>NZ_WBMT01000009.1 GCF_008923185.1 Actinomadura rudentiformis | reverse complement strand
CGGCCCCGGCCGGCGGCGGGGCGGCTACCTGTGGCTCGCCGGAGACCATCACCTGCACAGCCAGTACAGCAACGACGCCATGTTCCGCGTCGCCGACCAGGTGCGGCGCGGCCTCGCGCACGGCCTGGACTGGCTGGCCATCACCGACCACGGCAACGTCCCGTTCGTCACCCACAGCGTGGAGCGCGTCAACGCCGACATCCGCGCTGCCCGCGAGGAGTACGGCGACCGAATGCTCGTCTTCCAGGGCCTGGAGTGGAACATCCCGGCCGCCGAGCACACCACGCTGATGCTCGCCCCGGGCCGATCGGAGGCCGCCTTTCTGCGCGAGTTCGTCGCCAAGTACGACGCCCGCGTGAAGGACGCGCGGCCCGGCACGCCGCAGAACGAGGCCCTCGCCGTCGAGGCCCTGCGGTTCCTGCGTGAGGCGGTGCGGCGACGCCGGATCGGCGACGCCCTCGTCCTGCCCAACCATCCCTCCCGCCAGGGCATCGACTCGCCGCACGAGATCCGCGCCTGGCGGGACGCGGCCCCCGAGATCGTCATCGGCATGGAGGGCGCACCAGGGCACCAGGCCGCCGGGCTGCCGGCCCCCGCGATGGGCCGTGCCCGCGGCCTGTACGACGGTGGACCCGGCACCTATTCCTTCCCCGGATATCCGGCCGAGAGCTACCGCACCCACGGCGGTTTCGACTGGATGACCGCGACCGTCGGCGGCCTGTGGGACTCCCTGCTCGCCGAGGGCAGGCCGTGGTGGATCACCGCCACGTCCGACGGGCACCAGGCGTGCGGCGACTGGGTCAAGAACCCCGTCGACGCGCTGGACCAGAAGGGCTACGACGACAAGCCCTACGACGCCGAGGGCCACACGTTCAACAACACCGGGCGCTTCCCCGACCCGGTCAACGCCGGGATGCCCATCACCGCCTACAGTTCCCTGCCGCCCGGCGCGTACAGCAAGACCTGGGTCGGTGCCACCGGGTACGGGTACCGGCAAGTCATGGAGGCGATGCGAGCCGGGCGGATGTGGGTCTGCCACGGCGACCTCATCAGCGGCCTCGACATGCGTGTGCGCGCCAAGGGCGGCGCCGGCGTTCCGATGGGCGGCAGGCTCGCCGCCCGGCGCGGATCCAGAGTGGAGGTGGTCATCGAGATCACCCTCACCGAGACCCCCAACCACGCGGGCCTGATGCCGAAGCTGGCGCGCGTGGACCTCATCATGGGCAAGGTGACCGGCCCCGCCGCCGACCGGGACACGCTGCGCGCGCCCGGAACCAGAGTCGTCAAGAGCTGGGCTGTCGACCAGCGGGCCGGCACGCTGACGCTCCGCCACACCGCCGACGTGGACGGCCCCTGCTACTTCCGCCTCCGGGGCGGCGACGGCAAACGCACCGCATCAGGCCCCTTCGGACCGGACATGGACCCGGCTGGCCCGGTGATGGACGTCGTCGGCAAGGCCGACCCTTGGGAGGACCTGTGGTTCTACGCCAACCCTGTCTTCGTGGACGTCCGGTAGGGCTCCAGCGGAGAATTCGGCGGCGAACCTCTGACTGATCAGCGCTGCAACGACCTGGGCGGTGATGCGGTCCACATCGCCGCGTTGTCCGGCTATCCGGCGCCCTCACTGGGCAGGATCGTCTCGGCCAGGAGTCGTGCCTGCCGCGCGGGCCCGTCGATTCCGAGCGCCTGCACCGAGGCGTAGGTGCCTTCCATGATCAGCGTGAGGTGGTCGGCCAGCAGGGCCGGATCATCGACGCGGTCGAGTTCCCGGGCGAGCTCGTTCAGGCGCGCGTGGACCCATGCCTTCGTCGCCACCGCCAGCCGGTGGCCCGCGACCTCGGGATCGGGGTACTCGGCCAGGGCCATGAGGAAGGGGCACCCCCGGCAGTTGCCGGGTTGGATCTGCACGACGAGCGCGTCGAACAGCGCCAGAATCCGCTCCCGCGCGCTGCGGCCGTCCGCGCGTGTGGCTTGGGTGAACCACTCGCGGTAACCGTGGTCGGCGCGTTCGACGTAGGCGGCGATGAGGTCGTCCTTGGACGCGAACAGCCGGTAGAGCGTGGTCGGGGCGACTCCCGCCTCAGCTGCGATCTTGTCCACTCCGATGGCCCTGATGCCCTGCCAGTAGAACAGGTCGTGCACGACCGCCAGCACGTGCTCACGCGTCTCAGCCGACGTACGGCGCCGGCTACCCCCTTGCTCGGTCACGCCCGGAGCCTATCCACGCTGGGGAGATCTCCCTCACGAATGTGAACTGGACCACACCCACTTGCCCTCGCCTATTTGTTAGGGAACGATCCCTAACATTACCCGAATGTTCTCGAAGGAGCCCCGAGATGACTGATTTGACTGGTAAGACGGCGTTGGTGACGGGAGCGTCACGCGGCATCGGGCGTTCCATCGCCGAGCGTCTGGCCGCCGACGGTGCGCTGGTCGCGGTGCACTACGGCACCAACGAGGCGGCCGCGAACGACACCGTGGCGACGATCCAGAAGTCGGGCGGGAACGCCTTCGCCGTCCGTGCGGAACTCGGCGTGGACGACGACGTGGACACGCTGTTCGCCGGATTGGAAGAGGGACTGGACGGGCGGCCACTGGACATCCTGGTGAACAACGCCGCGATCATCGACTACGACGGCACCATCGACAAGATCACGCGCGCGGCCTATGACCGGCAATTCGCGATCAACGTGCGGGCACCCTTGTTCATCACCCAGCGCGCACTCCCCCTGATGCGCGACGGCGGCCGCATCATCAACGTCTCCTCGGGCGTCACGTGGTTCGCCACTCCTGAGATCGCGTACGGCATGACCAAGGGCGCACTGAACGTCTTCAGCCGGTCGCTCGCGCAGAGCCTCGGCGCACGCGGCATCACGGTCAACACCGTCTCCCCCGGCATCACCGAGACCGACATGAACGGCTGGCTGAACGATCCGCAGGCCGCCCAGCACGTCGCCGGCATGATCGCACTCGGCCGGCACGGGCAACCGGCCGACGTCGGCGACGCCGTGGCGTTCTTCGCCTCCGAGGACGCCCGCTGGATCACCGGCCAGACCCTTGAGGTCAACGGCGGCCTGCTCCTCGGTCCGCCCACCGGATACGCCGGCTAGCCGCACGTCGGAAGACCGACGTTCTCCGGCCAAGTCGTGTCGGCCACCGTCTCTTCCTCGGCACGAGGCGGTGGCCGCCGATTCCCAGCGGTTTCCGTTGGCCATGGCGTAACTGCCAACACCACGTCTCGCCGCCTTGCGATCCTCGTTGGGGTGCTACTGGATGATGCGTCGTGCGATCGCGTCCGCGCGTTCCGCCGGAATGGCGAAGCCGATACCGATCGAGCCCGACCCACCGCCGTCCGCCCCTTGTCCCAGCGTCGCGATGGCCGTGTTGACCCCGATGACCTGCCCGCGGGTGTTGACCAGTGGACCCCCGGAATTGCCGGGGTTGATCGACGCATCGGTCTGCACGGCCGTCTGCCGCCTGCCGTTGCCCAGAGACACCTGGCGCTGGGCGGCGCTGACGATCCCGGACGTGACGGTGCCGGCCAGGCCGAGAGGTGAGCCCACCGCGAGCACCTGGTCTCCGACTCGCAGGCTCGAAGAACGACCCATGACCAGTGGTGGTGGGCTCGCGGCCGTCCCGACCGACAGCACCGCGACGTCATTGGCCGCATCGGCTCCGACGAGACGCGCCCTGACGTTCGTGCGGTCCGGCAGCATGACGACGAAGGTCTGCCCGCCCTCCACCACGTGGGCGTTGGTCAGGATGTGGCCTTGGCGGTCGATCGTGAAGCCCGAGCCGGTCGAACGACCCGACGCGCCGCGCACGTCGATCGAGACCACGCTCCGCTGGACCCTCGCCGCCGCGCTCCGGAGGTCCCCGGGCTGTGCCACCGGGTCAGCGCCCGCGTCCGCCTCCACCGGGCGTCCCGCTCCCAAGAACTCCGCCTGCTTCGCTCCCACCAGACCTGTGGCGACGGCGCCGCCGACACCCGCCACGGCACCGCTCAAAGCGGAGATCAGAGCAGCCGCAACGAGAATCCCACGAGATCCTGCATGGCGGCGTCGGCTCGTCCCGTCCTCGTACGGGAACGGCGGAACCTGCGGGGGCCCCTGCCACGGGGCTTCAAGTGTGCGCGTCACCGTCCGAGCGCGGTCACCCCAAGGGTCGTCGTAGTAACGGTCGGCGGGGTCATAGCTCACGTCGGCTCCTCAGCTCGTCGGCGAGAGTCACGCTCACCCAGACCTACGTGCAGGAGCGCCCCCAAGGGTCAACCAACGTCAGAAGTCATCAGCAGCCCGGGCTCGATGACGTCTTCGCCTCTCCCCGCCCCGATCAGCGCGGGCGGTGAGTCGCCGCCCTCGACCAGGTGTCGAAGAGGCGGCGGGCCGAGCCGCCGATCGGGCCGACTCGTTCGTCGCGATCAGGATGCTGCGTCGGCCGCGGGAGTCCGCCCGCGATGCTCCGCCGACCCATCCGCTGAACGGCTCAGAAGAAGGATGGAGGGCTCCCTTGTGTGGCCCATTGGTGCAGTTCGCGTTCTACAAGCCGCAGGAAGCCGGTCAGGTCGTCGGCGAGGCGGCGGAAGCCCTCCGTATTGGTTTCGTAGAGTCCACCCACGGTGGCGGCCAGTGGCGCCTTGAAGACAGGGCCGCCCTCAGGGATGCCGAGGAGGAACCTGGCACCGCCGCCGTCGTCGCCGAAGGCCAGCACGTCCATGTCGTAGGCGCCGGTAATCCGCCGCGGCACCTCGTCAGCCCTGATGTCAGCCAGCATCCTCGAAGGTGCAGTGATGAACAGCGCGTTCCAGAAGTCCGGGAGATGGACCTCTCCGACGGAGGCGTAAAACCGCCCCAGCGAATCGGGCAGGCGGCCGTCCAGCGCGACGGCGAGCGCTTCCACATCGTCGGCAGGGGCAGGCTCACCGAGATGATTGTCGGACGGCGGATAGCCCATCCTGTCCTGGAATCCCACGAGCAGCGACGCCATCGACGCCTCCACCGACTCGCGCCAGCCGACCAGATCGAGATCGTCCACCCGCGCACTCTAGACCCGCGGTGGTGGGAGGAGATCTGAGGCGTTGTCGCGGCCCGCTGGCCAGAACACTGGCCCGTCGAGACCGGGTTGGCGATGGTTCTGGATCAGTGCCTGGGTGGCGGGCAGCAGCAGATGTTGTTGCAGGGCCAGCGCGCCGGTCACGTTGGCATTGGGGAACCTCGCCGGGTTGACCACGACCGACACCATGATGCGGTGGAACATTTCATCGCCGTAGAGCACCGGCCGCAGCGGAAGCTGGTTGTTGCGCTGCCAGACCAGGAACGGGGTCAGGCCCCACAGGCTGTAGCCCCGCTGTTGGGCGGCTGCGCGCATGGCCGCTTCCGGGGACAGGCCGGTGTCGTCGTACCAGCCGGTCTTGTCCGGGCGGCCTGCGGCGTTCCACAGGATGTCGACGAGGTAGCCCAGTCCCGGCGAGGCGGGGCGGATGAAGGGCGCCCGCGCGGCGGCGATGCGGCCGAACGCCGCTACGGGATCGGAGAGTCCGGCGACCCCGGCCGGGTCGCTCTCGTGCACGATCAATGCGCTGGCGTTGAACAACACCGTTCGCGGCCACTGCCCGAGGCCCTCGGTGATGAACGCCTGGGCGTCATCGTGCCCGAGATGGGAGAAGACCAGGTCGGCCTCGCCGGCGCGGGCCTTTTCATAGACGTCTTCCCCGATGTGCACCTCAACGCGCCGCCTGGTGCGTGCCTGGAACGACGCAAGCAGCCGGGGCAGGAGGCCTCCGTCCTGGACGGTCTTGACGCTGGCGAGGCGGATGGTCTTCCTGGCCGCAGTGCGCGCGCCCGAGCTCCTCGCTGAAGCTTCCGCATTGCCTGTCATGCCCGTTGTGCCCGCCATGGCCAGTGCGAGCAGGCCACCGACTTGCACCGCATCCCGCCGCGAGACCTGTCGTGCGCGATGTTGCCCGTCTGCCTCTTCTGGAGTGTGCATCAGCGTCCCCTCGTCGGTCCCGGTCAGTGGCGGGGGGCAGGCGGTACGTGCGGCGCCAGGATGGCTCTGGTGGCAAGTTGACGTTAATTCCGAAACGCGTGACTGACCAGGCCGTCGCCGCATTCGGGCTTACTGCGGAGGCGGCGACATGTGGTTCTCGCCGGGGCGAGCGGGGGCGGGAGGCAGCGGGTCGGTGCTGCTGGGTGGGCCGAGCTTGAGGAGTTCACGGGCA
Source organism: Actinomadura rudentiformis (assembly GCF_008923185.1). GTDB lineage: Bacteria > Actinomycetota > Actinomycetes > Streptosporangiales > Streptosporangiaceae > Spirillospora > Spirillospora rudentiformis. Next base: position 354,960 of record NZ_WBMT01000009.1, on the reverse strand, counting down.
GCGAGCACTTCCGCACGAGCCCAGGAGCGGAAAGCGTTGCGGTCGTCGAGCAAGTGGTACGGCGTGGCGATCCGTTCACATAGCTCAGTCAGCCAGTCCGGGGAGAGTGCGTCCCTTTCATCGAGCACTTTCTCAAAGGCTCCACGGGATGTCGCCACGTCACCGGCAAGTCCTGCCGCGACGGCTGCGTGATACCAGTCCCAGACACCCGGCTTCTCGGACAAGCGTGAAGTGAGTTGTTCCGAGACAGCGTTCAAGCTGGAGAAGCGCTCACGGAAGTCGTTCACCTGCTCTGCGGCGGTCTCGGCGAGGTCGTGTGCAACCTCGGCGAACTGGGCCTGGTCCTGGAAACCGATGTGCCCGACCGTCCTGGGGCTGCCGCCATCGGCGAAGTCGAAAGAGATGAAATCCTTCGCCGACCACAGCCACATCACACCCACGTTGAGATGGCTCCCCTGACTCCACGCGGAGGGTTGGAACTCCACCACGACGACCCACCAATCGTGATCGTCGAGCCATGTGCGGGACCGGCCGCGCTGCTTGAGCCCCATCGGGCGCAGGACCTCGCGGCCTGCCTGCGCCAGCAGTCGCGAGGGGGATGCGTCGGCCATCACCCGATCGTCTCATCACGTGCAGCGGCTGGAGTCCGGGGTCGCCAGGCCGGCGATCAAGGCCGGAAGCGGTCAGGGGCGGGTTTGGGCTGATGGGGGTGATTTGTCCATATAAGGGAGGTGTTGCCACGTGGTTCCGTTGGTGTCATCTTGCAGGTACGACGCTGCCAGTTTCCGCTGGCGTAGTTATAGACGTCCACCCCGCCTGGAGGGCTCCCATGCGGACGCCCCAAGCCGCCATCACCATGCTCGTCGTCCTGTGCGGTCTGCTCGTCGCGCCGGACTCCGCGTTCGCCGCGACCGGATCCGCCGCCTGCACCGAGGGCGGCGTCACCTGGCGCGTCGACTACAACACCGCCGACGGGCCTTACGGCACGGTGGCCACCGTCGCCGGGCTCAAGAGGATCGATGCGTCCGGCGAGAGCGACGCCGGCTCGCAGCAGTGGGAGCTGCGCTGGGACAACCTGCCCGGCGAATGGCCCCCACCTGGGCAGTCGGGCCTGATGGGACCGCACCACCAGCTGAAGGGCAATCTCGCCGCGATCGACGATCAGCCGGTCGCCACGTATCTGTCGCCTCGGCTGGTGACACCGGACGGCGCCTGCCAGGTCTATCTCGCGCCGTTCGCCAACCGGCGCGGCACCGGGAGCTGGCCGCGGGTGCCGGTGCTCGGCGACAGCCTGCTGCAGTCGCTGAACGACAACTCCTACAACCAGAACGCCATCCAGGGGTACGTCGAGGGCAACCTCAACGACATCGGCATCCGCACCGAGGTCGAGGGGCAGGGAGGACGCCGCTGGACTCCCGCCAAGGACACGGCTGGTCTCGCCAAGGCTGACAGCTATTTGCTGGACGAGTTCCGGGGTCTGCTTGAGCACGATACCGACGGCTTCGTGGTCGCACTCGGGGCCAACGACGCGCTCTACATCGCGACCGCCCCCGACGACCAACGGGCGGCGCGGCTGGAGGAGGTCAGGAACGCCCTTATCGAAGTCGTTCGCGAGATGTCCGCGCGTACCGGCTGCCTGGTCGCCGTCACCGCCCCCGAGCACGCCAACACCTATGACCCCGACTACCCGGCCGCCGCGCTGGAGCTCAACAACGTCCTCCGCTGGATCGCCGCCTCCAACGCCACGGATTCGATGGAGCTGGTCGACTTCGCCACCCGCGCGAAGACCCACCGCAAGAACGACCCGGCGCCGTGGTTCGACTCCGATGATCTGCACCTGAACATGGCCGGACGGCTCGTCTACACCGCCACGATGTCCGAGGCCGCCCGCAAGTGCGCCGACAGCTCGGTGCTCTACGGCGCGTCCGGCACGTTCGACGGCGGCGAGCTCGCCGGCAAGGCATGGCTGCCGAGCGGCCAGCGGCTGCGGGCCCAAGCGGTGCGCGGCTGGGACTTCGAACCGGGCAAGAGCTCGTACTTCTCCACCCAGGCGAGCGACGGAACGATCTTCATCTCGAACATGAGCCAGACGGCCAACCCCGTCTTCGTCACCGGCAACTCGATGGTCCTGTCCGCGTTCCACCCGGAGGACAACACGTTCAGCAACATCCGCATCAAGACCGATCGCGGCAAGGAGACCATGGTCGACAGCGCCGGCAAGCCCCTCGGCTTCGACATCGGCGAGGCCGAGGCGTTGCCGGGCGGCGACGCGGTGGCGTTCACCGGAGGCACGCCCTACGAGGGGCAGGACGTCGAGACGCAGGGCATGTGGCCGGTGTTCGGCATCCTGACCAAGGGACCGAACGGCTGGCGCGTGGCGTCCGGCAGCGGCTGGCAGAACCAGTGGTCGCCGCGCGAACTGTTCGCGGCGTCCGCGCCCGGGCCGGGCGACAAGGCCTGCCCGCTGAACGATCCGGGCGTCCGCGACTGCCTGGCGTTCGTCGAGATGGCGGTGTTCCCCGACTCGAAGGACGTGGTGGTCGCGCAGTACTTCGGCCACTCCGGCCACAACGCCGGGCAGATCACGGTGCTGGACCTCGACGGGCCGGATGCGAGCGGCCGCTACCGCCTGAAGGTCGCCGACGTCTACCAGTTGCCGGACGTCGCCGACCCGGCCGATCCGGCCAAGAAGGTCTACGTCTCCGGTCGCGAGGTGCAGACCGACCCGACCGGACGCGCCGGGAACGAGCGGTTCGCGCTGTCGATGGACGTGCACGGCGACATCGGCAGCCCGCTGATCGAGTTCGCCTACGATCGCGACGCGGCGGTCGGCAGCAAGATCAAGGTGGTCTCGCCGCCGATGTTGCCGGGTGACCTGACCGCGGCCCGTGACGACGGGCTCAAGAGGTTCCATGGCTTCGGCAAGCCGATGTACGACCACAACGGCAATCTGTGGGGTGCCCACGGCGACGGCCTGCAGGGCGGCCCGATCAGTGTCTACGCCGGGCCCCGGTGCGCGTACGACGGGCAGCCGCTCAACTCCTATGTCGAACGCGCCACCGGCGTGAAACCGGCGTGGGGCAAGATCTGCAAGGCCCACCACGCCATCCTCGCGCCCACCTCCCTCGGCGTCGTCTGGAGCGTCCAGGAGAACCCGCAGAAGGACACGGTCGTGATCACCACTTTCGGGGGCGTGATGTACGCGATCAGACCTTCCGGCAGGGGCGCGGACATGACGTTCGAAATCAGCAACACGCTCACGTCCAAGGCGCAGCAACTCCTCGCCCGCCAGGCCACCTGGCCGTGCCCGACCGAAAAGGAGCCCGACAAGACCTGTACCGGCAACCCGATCATCATCACCGCCCGCGGCGGACCGGTGAGCGCCGACGGCCGTGCGTGGATCGCGGTGGAGCAGCTCCGACCACGCGACAAGACCGGCCAGATGGAGGAGGTCGAGCAGTGGATGTACTCGGTCGACGTGAGCCGCCTGTTCGGCCGTGAACCCGTTCGCCTGACGGCCCGCACGGGCCAGACCAGCCACGTCCACGCCGAACTCAACCAGACCTTCGCCACGGTCAAACGACCCGGGCGTTACGCCACCAACGACGTCGACTCGGCCGCCTCAATGCTCGGTTGCCAGGAACGACAGGTCTGGGGCGGCACCGCCTGCACCGATCCCGTCGGCGGTCTCACCGGCGGCTTCGCCCTCGGCGACGAGACCGGCGGCGGAGTCCCCGCGGGCACCTCCGTCGAGTACCGCGTCGTCGTCCCCAAGGCCGGCACGTACCAGGTCGCCTACCGCGCCACCGACCGGGCCGCCGCGGGTGACCAGCAGATCCAGATATCCGTCGACGGCACCGCCCGGGGAACCACCACCATCCCGTCCAACGACGCCTTCCAGACCGTGACAGGCCCGACCCTCGCACTCCCCGAAGGGAAGCACACCATCCGCCTCTCCGCCCCCGACGGCCACCACGGCTGGCAACTCGACTGGACCGCCTTCACCCGCCGCTGAGCGGAGAGCCTCGCTCGCGTCGCCCCGGGGCAGGGACGGCGAAACTCCCTTCTGTCCGGTTTGGAGGTGCTCACCGAGGCCGACGACTACACGCACGAGGCGGTGCAGATCAGGCAGGACTTCGTCCGTGAACGGACCGGCGTCTCCCTGTCGCACGTGACGCGGTACTCGTTCGATCCGAAGGTCGTCGGCGGCAACGTCGAGCAGTTCGTCGGCGTCGCACAGGTTCCGATCGGGCTGGCCGGGCCGCTGCTGGTCAACGGCGAACACGCGCGGGGCGAGTACTACGTTCCCATGGCCACCGCCGAAGGCACGCTGGTCGCGAGCTACAACCGCGGCATGCGTCTGGTGTACGAGGCGGGCGGCGTGACGACGACCATCATGGCCGACCACATGCAGCGCGCACCCGCGTTCGTCATGCCGAGCGCACGCGAGGCCCGGGCGTTCGCCGGCTGGTTGGACGAACACCTCCCGGAGATCAAGGAGGCGGCCGAGTCGACCACGCGCACGGGCAAGCTGCAAGGCATCGAGAAGTACACCGCCGGCCGCATGCTCTACACGCGTTTCAACTACACGACGGGCGACGCCGCGGGCCAGAACCTCACCGGGAAGGCGACGCAGGAGGCCTGCCGGTGGATCAGAGCCCGGTACCCGGCCGTCGAGCACTACATCCTGGAGTCCAACTTCGCCACCGACAAGAAGAGCTCCCAGGTCAACATGCTGCACACGCGCGGCAAGCGGGTGACCGCCGAGGCGACGATCCCCAACGAGCTGTTCCGGCGGATCATGCGCTCCGACACCGCGCTGATGTTCCGCGCGCGCCAGATCTCCAATCTTGGCGGCTTCATGTCGGGGGTCAACAACAACGGCGCGCACTCCGCCAACGGCATCACCGCCATCTTCATCGCCACCGGACAGGACGCCGCCAACGTGGCCGAGTCGTCTGCGGCCTACGTCCACGCGGAGCTTCGTCCCAACGGGGACTACTACTATTCGGTGACCATCCCCTCGCTCATCGTGGCGACCTACGGCGGCGGCACGGGGCTGCCGACGCAACGCGAGTGCCTGGAGATGCTCGGCTGCTACGGCAAGGACGGGGTGCGCGTGTTCACCGAGATCATCGCCGCCGCCGTATTGTGCGGGGAGCTGTCGCTGGGGTCGGCCATCGTCTCGGAGGAGTGGGTGGAAGCCCACGACCTGTACGGGCGCAACCGCCCCTGACCAGCGTCGTCAAGCGTTGCCGCGCAGGCGCCGCAGGGCGTGCGCGTGGGCGTGCTCCTCGATCTCCGCGGCGCCTACGTGGGGTCGCCTTCTGGGCGTAGGAGCACCTTTCCTACGTCGACGCCTTCGCCGTCGTGGCCGTCGGCCACCAGATTCAGGGCGTCCCCGAAATCCGCCAGCTCCAGCTCGTGGCTGATCAGCAGATCCGGCCGCAACAGTCCGGCGCGGAACATCCGTACGGCGTGCAGCCAGGCGGCCGACGGCGCGCCGAAGACGCTCGCGACGGAGAGCTGCCCCTCGACGATCAGACTGGGCGGCAGCCCCTCGGATGGGCCACCGGGGATACCGGCGAGCACGAGCCGGCCGCCCCGGCGCAGCATCCCCGCCGCGGAACGCGCCGAGCCGCTGACGCCCGCCGTCTCCACGACGACGTCGAACGCGGGGCCCAGGGCGGCCGCCTCTTCCGGCGCGCTCAGCCCGGTCGCGCCGGATCCTCGCGCGGGCCCGGCCCGGCCCGCACGCGGCTCGACCACCAGCAGCTGCGCCGGCGAGTACGCGGTGAGCACCTGGACGGCGAGCAGACCGAGCGTGCCACCGCCGACGACCGCCACCCGCTCCCCCGGCTGCACTGCGGCTCGCAACACCGCCGCGACGGCCACCGCGGCGGGTTCCAGCAGGGCTGCCGCCCGCAAGTCGGTGCCGGGCGGCAGCGGATGGAGCAGCCGAGCGGGCAGGACGAGATGGTCGGCGAAGGCGCCCGGCTGGGTGAAGCCGGTCTCGTCGTATCCCGTCGTGCACAGGTTCGTGTCGCCCTCACGGCAGCGCTCGCAGGTCTGGCAGTTGCGATAGCCCTCCCCCACGACGGGCGCCCCGGCCAGGCCCGGGTCCGTTCCGGGCCCGATCGCCTCGACGACCCCTGACCACTCGTGGCCGGGCACGATCGGGTACGACCTGAACCCTTCGGGCCGGGTTCCCTCGTACAGCTCCCGGTCACTGCCGCAGATCCCGGCGGCCGACACCCGGACGAGCGCCTCGCCCCGCCCGGGCTGCGGGACCTCGCCCGTGACGAGCCGCACCTGGTGAGGAGCCTCCAGCACGACCGACCGCGACGTCCGACGGGTCATGACGAGGCGCCGCCGGTGCGGGTCGCGCGGTATTCGGCGACCACGAGATCGGTGAGCTCCTGCAAGGAGGTGTCCGCGGTCGCCTTGTCGAAGGTGATCCGGCCGTGCTGCAGCAGGTTGATCCGGTCGCACACCTCCAGGACCTGCGCGTAGTTGTGGGCGATGATGATGATCGACACCTCGCCGCGCGCCTTGAGGTCCCGGACGAGGTCGAGGATGAGCGCCCCCTCCTTCGCTCCCATGGCGGCCAGCGGCTCGTCGAGCAGCAGGATCCGGGCGTCCGAGTAGACCGAGCGGGCGACCGCGATGGCCTGGCGCTGGCCGCCGGACAGCTTGGCCACCTCGGCGTCGACGGACGGGATGCGCACCCCCAGCTCGTCCAGATGTTGCCGGGCGAGCCGGCGCATGGTGCGGTTGCTGAGCAGCGGCCAGCGCACCACCTCCCGGTTGAGGAACATGTTGTGGTACACGGTCAGCTCGTCGATCAGGGCCAGGTCCTGGTAGACGGTGTCGATGCCGAGCGAGCGCGCGTGGTCCACCGATTTGATCGTCACCTCCTCTCCGTTCACCGTGATGCGGCCCGAGTCCGGCCGGTGGAAGCCGCTGAGGATCTTGATCAGGGTCGACTTGCCCGCCCCGTTGTCGCCGATCAGGCCGAGGACCTCGCCCTTGCCCAGGTGCAGGCTCACGTCGGTCAGTGCCGCCACGGCGCCGAACCGCTTGGCGATGTGCTCGACCTGCAGGGCCGGCGTGCCCGTCGCGTCCTGCGGGTCTGGTGTGTCCGTCACGTTCTGCCCGCCCTCCGCAGCCTGGCGAGGTGCACGTTGAGGATCATCGAGATGATGATCGCCATGCCGAGGATCAGGTTGAACGGGTTCGCGCTGATCCCGATGAGGTTGAAGCCGTTCTGCAGCTCCGCGAGCACGAGCGCGCCGAGCAGGGCGCCGATGACCGTGCCGGAGCCGCCGGCCAGCGCGGTCCCGCCGATCACGGCCGCGGACACGGCGATGAACATGGCGCCGGTGCCGCCCGAGTTGGGGTCGATCGTCTGCGTGCGGAACGCCTCGAGGATCCCGGCGAGGGCGGCCAGCCCACCCATGATCATAAAGTTGCCGATCTTGATGCGGCCGGTACGGATGCCGGCCTCGCTGGCGCCGTGCGGATTGCCACCGACCGCGATCGTGTGGAGCCCCCACCGGGTGCGGGTCAGCACCACATGGAAGAACGCGACGATCGCCAGGCACCAGATCAGCTCCGACCAGTCCGCCCGCCCGAACCACGACGCCAGGCTCTCCGCCGCGGCGGGGATCTCCGCCGGGTAGGCGTGCGAGGTGGTGAGGGTGATGCCCTGGATGAGGAAGAGGGACCCGAGCGTCGCGACGAACGACGGCACCCGGAGCACCACCACCACGAATCCGTTGCACAGGCCGATGAACGCACCGGCGAACAGGGACAGCGCGATGGCGAGGATCGGATACACCCCGTAGAAGTCGATCGCGTAGTGCATCAGGAACGGCGACAGCGTGAAGACCATCCCGGCCGAAAGGTCGATCTCGCCGCTGACGAGCAGGAGCACCTCGCCGACCGCGAGGATCGCGTACGGCGCCATGCTCTGCGAGATGTTGACCAGGTTGTCGTGGCTGAGGAACACCGACTTGGAGTACTGGAAGTAGACGACCAGGCCCAGGGCCACGACGAGGATCGTGGCCTCGCGGCGGCGCATGAACCCGTCGAAGGTGACCTGGAGCACCCCGTGCACCCGGCGTCCAGGTGCACGCGGTGCGTCGTCAGTCTCCGTCTTGCTGCTGATCGTGTCGCTCATGGCCGCATCACTTGTGGGGAATCGGGCCGGACCGGTTGAGCAGTTGCTGCTTGGTGCTCGACCCCTCATACCTGGTCTTGGTCGTCAGGTACGGATCCACGTTGTCCTTGGTCACGAACAGCAGCCCGGTGTTGGAGTCGGGCGGAGCGATCAGGCCGCCGGTCAGCTTGTACATCCACAGGTACAGAACGGGCAGGAAACCCTGCAGGTAGGGCTGCTGGTCGATGGTGAAGTCGAGGTTCCCCGCCTTGATCGCCGTCAGCGTGGCCGGGTTGAGATCGAATCCCCCGGCGGCGACCCCCTTGTTCTTGAGCTTGTACTTGGCCACGACCTTCCCGACCGCCTCGGTCGAGCCGGCGTCGACCGCGAACATTCCCTTGAGGTTGGGGTGCCCTTGGGCGTAGGCGTCGACGGTGGACAGCTCCTTGGGCAGCTCGGCCCCGCTCGCCACGTCCCTGAAGTTGATCGACTTGCCGGAGGCCTTGATCGCGTCCTTGGCGCCGTCGATGCGGGGCTGGATGTTGAGCGAGCCCGGGGTGGCGATGAAGCCGACCGCGTCCCCGCCCGTCATCAGCTCGGCGATGCGCGTACCGAGCTGGTAGCCGGAGAGGTACAGGTCCTGCCCGACGTAGGCCAGCCGGTTGGTCCCCGGATCGCCGCGCGCTCCGTCGGCGTTGTAGGAGACCACGGGGATGCCCGCGTTCAGCGCGTTGTCCACCGGCTGCTTGAACGCGGTCTTGTCGACGACCGCCACCGCGAGCCCGTCGGCCTTGGCGGAGATCGCCGCATTGGTCGCGCTGATCATCTCCGGCACCACCGATTCCTTCGAGCCCGTCCACTGGAACTCGCAGCCGAGCAGCGCGCACGCGTCCTGGGCGCCGTACTGCGTCGCGGTGAAGAACGGGTTGGTGGTGACGTGGTTGACGAACACGAACTTCCACTTGGGCGTCTTGGGGAAGTCACCGGCGCCCGAACCGCCGGCCGAGTCCTCGCTGCCGGCCTTGTTGTCCGACGAGCACGCCGCGAGGAGGGCCGAGGCGGCGGCGGTGGCGCTCACCAGCCCCGCGCCGCTGAGCAGCCGCCGGCGTGCCACGTCGCTCAGGCCGAGGGTCTCGACGGCCTCTTCGACAGTGGGATCGATCTTCTTCATCACGAGCCTTCCGTGGAGAACGCGTAGACCGTCGCGGTCCGGTAGATCTGGCCGGGACGCAGGACGGTGGAGGGGAACTGCGGCTGGTTCGGCGAGTCGGGGAAGTGCTGGGTCTCCAGCGCGAAGCCGTCGCCCTGCCGGTACGCCCGGCCGCTGGTGCCGTAGAGGGTGCCGTCGAGGAAGTTGCCCGAGTAGAACTGGATGCCGGGCTGGTCGGAGTACATCGAGAGCACCCGGCCGCTGCCCGGCTCACTCACCCGCGCGTGGAGCCGGAACCCGGAACCGTCGACGACGTAGTTGTGGTCGTAGCCCCGCCCGTACACCATCTGCTGGTGCCCGTCACGGATCCGCTCGCCGATGGCGGTGGACCGCGTGAAGTCCAGAGGGGTGCCCGCCACGGGAGCGAGCCGGCCGGTCGGGATCAGCGTCGAGTCGACCGGCGTGTAGCGACTGGCGTTCAGCCGGAGCCGGTGGTCGTAGATGGTGCCCGTCCCCTCGCCGGCGAGGTTGAAGTACGAGTGGTTGGTCAGGTTGACGACCGTCGCCCTGTCAGTCGTCGCGCGGTAGTCGATGCGCAACGCCGAGCCCGAGAGGGCGTAGGTCGCGGTCGCCTTCAGCGTCCCCGGGTAGCCCATGTCGAGATGCGGGCTGGTGAGGTCGAGCCGGAGCGACACGGTGTCCTGGCTCTGCGCCGGGGTGGCCGTCCAGACCTTGGTGTCGAATCCCTTTGTGCCGCCGTGCAGGCTGTTGGGATCGTTGTTGATCGGCAGGCTGTGCGTCACGCCGTCGAGGGTGAAGGTGCCCCTGGCGATCCGGTTGGCGTACCGGCCGATCAGCGCGCCGAAGTAGGGGCCGGGGTTGTTGTGGGCCACGTAGTCGTCGAGGGTGCGGAATCCCAGCGCCACATTGGTGGTCCGGCCGCGCCGGTCGGGCGTCTCGATGGTCTGCACGATCCCGCCGTACGTGATGATCCTGACGCGTACCTTGCCGCTGGTGAGGGTGTAGCGCCAGACCTTGGTGCCGTCGGCGAGGGTGCCGAAGAGATCCTTCTGGATGGTCGGCCGGCCTCCCTTGGCACCGGCGGGCGCGGCCGAGGCCACCGAGCCGAGCCCGGTGGCCGAGACCGCGAGCACGGCGGCCGCGAAGAGCCGGCCGGACGTACGGATGGGCGAGGACCGTGCTGAGCGCCTGAGCATGGGCATTCCCTTCCTGGGAGGACGGTTGCGCTGGCATGCCCCGATGGTGGTGCGACAAGAGACCCGCGACGCGGCTGCGCCCGAGTCCGCGATCGTGGTGCGGCTGGGGGGCCGCAACGGCGGTGCGGTTGGGCGGCGCCGTGGTGCGGCCTGGAGGGCCCACAACGCTGGTACGGAAGGGACCCGCGACGGTATGCGGTTGAGCTCGCGATCGAGGTGCAGGTGAGGCCGCAATGATGGTGCGGCCAGAGATCCGCAGCGGTGGTGCGGTCAGGTGCGCGGTAGTGACGTGGCTGGAGACTTGCGGTACTTGGGTTAGGGACTGGCTATTGCCTCCTTGTAGTAGCGGCCCAGCATCGACAGGCCGATCGCGGCCCGCCGTACACGTTCGCGTGCGGTGGAGACGGCGAGCGGCCCGAGGTGATGGCCGGAGGGGTAGATGCCGGGCGCGTTGCGGACGGTGAACTTCAGGTGGACGGGGGCCGCGACCCGGACCAGGTCGGGCACCTCGTAGTAGCGGACGGCGCCCCCGAAGTCGTCCGCCCCCTCCACGTAGACGTCCAGCGGGACGTCGACCGCCCGGCGGATCGCGGCGATCTGCGCGAGCGTGAGGTCGGTGGGCACGTTGATGGTGGTGACGCCCAGTTCGGCGAGCAGCCGCGCGGTCGCCGGGTTGGACGAGGGGAACGACACCGAGGCCTTGAACTCCAGGTCCGGCGGCAGGTCGCCGGTCTCCCGCATCCGGCGGAGCACCCAGAGTTGCCCGACGTCGGCGACGAGGACGCTGCGGACGCCGAGCCCGCAACCCCGGACGACGTCCTCGATGCCGTAGACCAGCTGGTCGGCGCCGCGCAGCGTTCCCGCGGCCACCCGTCCGGACGGTGAGGCGACCTGGATGCCCACGTCCCATGCCGCCCGGGGACCGACGAACAGGCAGATCTCCACCTTGTGCTCGCGGCCGAGCGCGACCATCTCCTGGATCTCGGCGTCGGTCAGCAGCATCATGCCGCTGCCCTGGCTGATGCGGTGGATGCGGATCTCGTGCTCCTTGGCCGCGTCCAGGACCGCGTGGAACGGCTCGGGCCCCTCGACTGAGGGGATCTCCACCCGGTACTGGGCGCCGTCGGGAAACCGCTTGGCCGAGGTCGGCAGATCTCCGAGATCACGTCCGGGAAGGCCCAATGAGGCCAGAAAGTCCCTGGTCGACTGCATGTGGGTTCCTTGCTCGATATCTCGAACACAGTTCGAGATATGCGACTGAACCTGAAACGTAAATCTCCTCGGAGGAGCCGTCAATGCCTCTTTCATGACCATTAAGCCGGGTTTCGTCTTTGACGCGGGTGGGGCGGCTCCCTACGCTGAGTTCGATATCCCGTAAGCCGTCCGATGAGGGGAACGATGTGGGCCGTGCCGTACCCGCCGTCACCCGCGCCCTCGACATCCTGGAGCTCTTCCTGGAGAGCGCGCCTCTCTCGGCGGCCGACATCACCCGGCAGCTGGGGTTGCCCCGCACCACGGTGCACGAGCTGCTCAGCACCCTGACCGATCGTTCGTACCTCGCGCCGGTCCCCGGCCAGCCCACGCGCTATGTGCTGGGCCTGCGGCTGTTCCAGCTCGGCGCCGTCGTCGCCGACCAGCTCGACCTCGCCCACGAGGCCCGCCGTGAGGCCGAGATGGTGGCCGCGCGCTGCGACGAGACGGTCCAGGTCGCGATCCTGGACGGCACCGACGTCGTCTACATCGCCAAGGCCGACAGCACTCACTCCGTACGGCTCGTGTCGGCGGTGGGACGCCGGCTGCCCGCGCACTGCACTGGCCTGGGCAAAGTGCTGCTGTCGGGGCTCAGCGCCGAGGCGCTCGACGCCCGCTATCCACGCGATCGTGAGCTGCCGGGCATGACCCCCCGCAGCATCACTTCTCCCGCCCGGTTGCGGACTCACCTGGCCGAGATCCGTGAACGCGGCATCGCCTACGACGACTGCGAGTCCAACGAGGCGGTCCATTGCGTGGCGGCTCCGGTCTACGACCACACCGGCGCCATGGTCGCCGCCATGAGCATCTCGGTGCCGTCCCTGCGCTGGAGTAACGAGCGCCAGCGGGAATGGGGTGCCCTCGTCCAAGAGGGCGCAGCCGTTCTCTCCCGCCGCCTGGGCCACCGCCCGACGCCCTCAGCTGCTCGGCGTACGTAGCCCGACGCCGGCAAGCGAGACCTCATCCGGCCACAAAGCGCCCGAAAAGACCCGGACCACAATCCGATAAAAGGCCGTTCCGATCAGCCCAACACCTGTGTCCCGCTCAATCCTGGTGCTGTCGGTGCGCCGGCCGGTGCCCGGTCACTCGTCGACGGGCTCCCATGATCAGCGGCTGCTCCGGGTCGCGTCGCGGACGAGTTCGGGGATGCCGTGCTTGCGGAGGTGCTGCCCGCAGTTGGGGCACCACACGGTGCTCGGGACGACCGTGACGGTGGCGCAGTCGTTGCACGCTATGTGCATGCCCTGGCCGACCGTCATTTCCTGCTCCGCGATAGGGAACTTGGCATCGCAACCTTGGCAGTCGATGTCGAAATAAAGGGTCGGTCCAGGAGGGTTCGGGCGCGATACGTAATAACCGCAACCGACGCACGGTGCGTCGGCAGGGTCGCCAGGACCAACGCGGGCGAATCGTGCGCTCAACCGGTCATTGATGTCCGAGTAGAGCTGCTCACAGGCCGGGCACACCATTTCTGGCTCGATGCCGATCGTGACGAGCTCACATGTCTCGCACGCCCTGGCCTGTGGCCCCTCTCTCAATGTCCGGTAGGCGATGGAGGTCGCGACGATGGCGGAGTCGGCTCCGCAGCCCGGACACTTCAGGACGGGCTCAGGATCAGCCGGTCTCCTTGCGCACGAGCTACAGCCAGGGGGCTCTGCGTCACGCTTGCGCGACGCACGTCTGAACCACATCAGTTCTCCGTGCAGAGGTGGGAGCGGGGTTGCACATCACCATCCTCTACCAGAGTGCGCGTTGCGATCGCGGCGGGCTGGTCGTCAGGCTGCGCATCCGGTGTATTCGGTGCGGCGCCAAAACATGATGCCCAGCATCAGCGGGAACATCGCCACGTGCGCTACGAGCATCACGGTCTCGCCGTCGATGACGTTCAGCCAGAGCAACGGGAAGAGCGGCACCACGGGCGCGAACATGGCTCCGCACATCTCCAACGTGGCGGGCCAACTGTGGCGGCGGAAGCGCATGATGACGGCCATGCCCACGGACATGTTGAACGCCATGAGGAGGTAGGCCAGTTCGGGGTCGCGTTCGAAGGAGAAATCGAGTCCGGCGACGGCGAAGAGCACTCCCAGGACACCCATTCCGACGAACATCGCAATGATCATTTCGATGTAGTGCCGGGTGAAGCGGAGCCAGGGGCGGCGGGTTGATGCGATCTGTGTCATGCGTTCACTGTCGTGCCCTCGCCGGAGCCGGCCAAGGCGGCGCGCTCGGGTTCGTCCGGAATCTTGGGGAGTGCGTCCTGCCACCGTAGGCTCGGCCCATGACCGAACGGCGTGTGGTCGTCGTCGGATACGACGCGGCAGAGTTGCTCGACATCGCCTGCATCACCACGAGCCTGGGGGTCGCGAACCTGCACGGCGTCAAGCCTGCCTATCACGTCCGCCTGGCGAGCCCGGGAGGCCACCCGATCACGTGCGGCACCGGTCTCACGCTCCTCGCCCAGGAGACGCTCGAACGGGTCGCCGGGCCGCTCGACACGCTCATCGTGTCGGGAGGGATCGGGCACCTGGCGGCGGCCGACAACGGGGTGATCGTTGCCCATGTCCGCCGGCTGGCCAGGGAGAGCCGCCGTATCGCCTCGGTGTGCACGGGCGCGAGCATCCTGGCGGCCTCCGGCCTGCTGGACGGCCGGCGTGCGACCACCCACTGGCGGTGGGCGCCGAGCCTGGCCTCCCGCTACCCCAAGGTCGCCTTCGACCCGGAACCGATCTTCATCCGGGACGGCGAAATGTGCACCGCTGCCGGTGTGACCAGCGCCCTTGATCTCACCCTGGCCTTCGTCGAGGAGGACCACGGAGCCGGCGTGGCGCGGAGCGTGGCCCGCAATCTGGTGACCTATCTCCAACGGCCCGGCAACCAGGCGCAGATGAGCATGTTCACCAGCGCCCCGCCGCCGGCCAACGAGCTCGTCAAGCAGGTGGTCGACCATGTCACGGGGCACCTGGACGCCGACCTCACCGCGGCCACGCTCGCCGCACAGGCGGGCGTCAGCGAGCGGCATCTGACCCGGCTGTTCCTCAAGAACCTCGGCCAGTCACCCGGCCGGTTCGTACGGCAGGCCCGAACCGAGGCCGCCGCTCACCTGCTGACTTCCACCACGCTGCCCATGGCCGCCGTCGCGACGCGCTGTGGCTTCGGAACGGTCGAAACGCTGCGCCAGGCGTTCATCGCCCGATACGGCATCCCGCCCTCCCAATATCGCGCCACCCAATCCTCCACTGGTGCACGTCAGATTTGAGGTCGCACACCAGGCAGGTCTCCGCTCAACTCCGGCATCCAGGCTATTCAGACACCCGTGGGAAGCGTCTCCAGTTCACCTTGCTGGGCGGCTTCCATGTGGAGCGGCTGAAGGGCCGTTGTGCGGTGGAACCAGCAGAGGGCGTCGTAGCGGTCGCCGAGTCTGGTGGGGACAGAGTTGCGGTAGTCCCGGAGCGGGTCGTAGACCACGCCGATGGCGCGTTGCCCGAGGGTGGACGTCAGCCAAGCGGCATCCGGGTCGTCGGCGAAGATGTAGAGAGAGTGATGGGGAGCCTCCTTGCACAACAGTGCCTCCAGGGAGCCCGGCCGGGCCGCCGGGACGGGCATGATCTCCATCGGGTCGCCCCAGCGGGGGGCGGCGACCACCTCTCCGGCGCCGCCGGCGAATCCGACGATGACCGTTCGTTCGCGGCCATGGCGTTCGCGGACGAGCTGGCCGAGATTGACCATCCCGGCGTCCGCCATGGTGGTCGCGCGGGCGTCGCCCACATGGGTGTTGTGCGCCCACACGATGGCCCGCGAATCGTCGCCGTGGTGGTCCAGCAGTCGATCCAAGGTGTCGGCCATGTGGATGTCGCGGATGTTCCACGATCGTGAGCCGCCGCCGAGCATCGCCCGGTAGTAGCGGTCGGCCCCCACGGCGACCTCCGCGTTCTGCAGGACGTTCAGATCGTCGGCGGACGTCGTACGGCCCGCGGCGTTCAGGTCGTCCGCGGACGTCGTACGGCGCAGCCGGGTCACGAGGGCGAGCACCTCGTCAGTGCAGTCGTCGGGGGCGAACGCGTACGACTGCGGATCTTCGTTGTGGGGCTCGAAGCACTGGTAGGCGGCCAGTGCCGTCTCCACGTACTCGGGCCGGTGGACCGCCAGGTGATCGATGACCGCGCGGAGGGATTCCCACAGGCTGTAGACGTCCAGGCCGTAGAAACCGGCTCCCCCGGGTCGCCCGGCGTTGTGGTCGCGGAGCCAGCGGCAGAAGTTCACCGTCTCCTGGTTGGCCCACATCCAGGTCGGCCAGCGCCGGTAGCCGTCGAGCACATCGCGCGGATCACGGTCGCCCGTCGTCACGCTGCGGTTGATCTCCCAGCAGTCCGGCCAGTCCCCCTCGACGGCGACGAACGAGAAGCCGTGCTCGGCGATGAGGCGCCGGCTCAACGCGGCGCGCCAGGCGTAGTACTCATGCGTGCCGTGGCTGGCCTCGCCCAGCAGGACGCAGCGGGCATCCCCGATCCGATCCAGCAGCGGATTGAGATCGGATTCCTCCTCCAGCGGAAGGGCCATCTCACGCACCATCGTTCCCCCACCTCCCCGGCGAGGTGAGATCTACCCCTCCCCACCAGCTGAAACACCTATCCGGCAGGGGGGCTGGACCAGTTGCTCCGGCAGCCGGCCAGACAACCGAAGATCGGACATCTATGAGCAGGACGGCCGGTTTCGGACGTGGGCGGGTGCTCGCGGGCCGCCGGGCGGAGGCTGAGACCATGGACGCTGAACGAGAACGGCTGCGCGAGTCGGCGGCCCCGGACGCGCCATGGCGGCGGTGGGGCCCGTACCTGAGCGAACGCCAGTGGGGCACGGTCCGCGAGGACTACAGCGACAACGGCGACGCGTGGAACTACTTCCCGCACGACCACGCCCGTTCGCGCGCCTACCGGTGGGGCGAGGACGGTCTCGGCGGCATCAGTGACGACCAGCAGCGGCTGTGCCTGTCGGTGGCGCTGTGGAACGAGCGGGATCCCATCCTCAAGGAACGGCCGTTCGGGCTCACCAACGGGGAGGGCAATCACGGCGAGGACGTCAAGGAGCTCTACTTCTACCTGGACAGCACGCCGACCCACTCCTACATGCGGCACCTCTACAAGTACCCGCAGGCCGCGTATCCCTACGAAAAACTGATCCGGACCAACCGGGAGCGCGACAAGCTCACTTTCGAGTACGAGCTGCTCGACACCGGTGTCTTCGACGAAGACCAGTACTTCGACGTCTTCACCGAGTACGCCAAGGCAAGTCCGGACGATCTGGTCGTACGCGTGACCGTGGCCAACCGGGGATCCGAAGAGGCAGTGCTCCACGTTCTGCCGACGTTGTGGTTCCGCAACACCTGGTCATGGAGCGGCGGCGACACGTACAAGCCGGCGTTGCGCCAGGACGAGCCTGGGGTCATCAGGGCAGAGCATCGCGAGCTCGGTACCTACCGCCTTCACTGCGAGGGGCAACCGGAGCTGCTCTTCACCGAGAACGAGACCAACCACAAGCGTGTCTTCGGCTCCCACAACGCCTCGCCCTACGTCAAGGACGCATTTGACCGGTACGTGATCCACGGCGACGAGGACGCGGTCAATCCGGCTCGTACGGGCACCAAGGCGGCCGCCCACTACCGGCTGGTCGTCCCAGGCGGGCAGCAGACGACCATCGATCTGCGGCTCAGCAACGAAAGCCTGCCTGCCACGGGAAGCTCGCTCGCCGACGCCGGGCAGGTGCTCAGCGAGCGGCGGGCCGAGGCGGATGCGTTCTACGCCGAGCTCTCCGGCGACCTCAGCGCGGACGAGGCACTGGTGATGCGGCAGGCCATGTCGGGGCTGCTGTGGAGCAAGCAGTACTACCTCTACGACGTGGAGACATGGCTGGCCGAACACCATCTGGATCCGTGGACGCCGTCGGACCGCCGCAACCACGGCTGGTTCGACATGATGGCCGGCGACATCATCCTGATGCCGGACAAGTGGGAGTACCCCTGGTTCGCCGCCTGGGACCTGGCGTTCCATGCGGTCGCGCTGGCCGCTGTGGACCTCGATCTGGCCAAGCATCAGATCGAGCTGCTGCTCGGCGATCGCTATCTGCATCCGAACGGCCAGATTCCCGCGTACGAGTGGAACTTCAGCGACGTCAACCCGCCCGTCCACGCCTGGGCCGCGCGCTACGTCTACAGCGAGGAGCTGCGGCGGACCGGCCACGCCGACCGCGACTTCCTCGAGCGCGTGTTCCAGAAGCTCCTGCTCAACTTCACCTGGTGGGTCAACCGCAAGGACCCCGACGGCAACAACGCCTTCCAGGGCGGTTTCCTCGGCCTGGACAACATCGGCGTCTTCGACCGCAGCGCCCCGCTCCCGACCGGCGGGCAGCTCGACCAGGCCGACGGCACCGCGTGGATGGCCTTCTACGCGCAGTCGATGATGCAGATCGCGATGGAGCTGTCGGACGGCAACCCGGTCTACGAGGACATGGCGGTCAAGTTCGCCGAGCACTTCCTGTGGATCTCCGCGTCCATCGACCGCATCGGCAACGTCAAGGAGGAGATGTGGGACGAGGAGGACGGGTTCTTCTACGACGTCCTCCGGCTTCCCTACGGTGACGCCATGCGGCTGCGCGTGCGCTCGCTCGTCGGGCTGCTGCCGCTCTGCGCCTCGACCGTCTTCCTGCCGCGTCCCGAGGGTGAACGCCGCGATCTGCTCGACAAGATCCGTGAGTTCGCCGAGCGCCATCCGCAGCTGGCGGAACGGATCTCCGCCGCCAGGACCCCCGGCGCGGGCGGCCGGCGCCTGCTGTCGCTGCTGGACGGGCACAAGCTCCGGCGCGTGCTGGCGCGAATGCTGGACGAGCGGGAGTTCCTGAGCCCGTACGGCGTCCGGTCGCTTTCCCGCCACCATGCCGAGCACCCCTACGAGTTTCAGGTGAACGGGCAGACGTTCCGGGTGGCCTATCTCCCGGCCGAGTCCGACAGTGGCATGTTCGGAGGCAACAGCAACTGGCGCGGGCCGGTCTGGGTGCCGATGAACGCGCTCATCATCCGCGCGCTCCTGAATCTCCACGCCTACTACGGCGACGAGTTCACCGTCGAGTGCCCCACCGGCTCGGGCCGCCGGATGACGCTCTTCGAGGTGAGCGAGGAGCTCACCCGGCGCCTCACCGCGATCTTCCTGCGCGGTCCGGACGGCCGCCGTCCGGTGTACGGCGGGCAGCACGTCTTCCACTCCGACCCGCACTGGAAGGATCTCGTTCTCTTCCACGAGTACTTCCACGGTGACAACGGCGCGGGCATCGGGGCGAGCCACCAGACGGGCTGGACCGCCCTGGTCGGCGCCTTCATGGTGCTCTACGACCATTCCACAGCGAGGGGGGTGCGGACATCATGAGCTGTCCGCTTCGGTGGCATATTTAAGGAGTGAGCGTCAGTGTGGTGAGTCCGGTGCTGGTCGGGCGGGGTGCGGAGCTCGGCGAGCTCGACGCCGCGTTCGCCGACGTCCGTGCCGGGCATGCCCGTGCCCTCCTGGTCGGGGGCGAGGCGGGGGTCGGTAAGACCCGGCTGATGCGCGAGTTCGGGCGGCGGGCCGGTGCCCAGGGCGCCCGCCTCCTCACCGGCGGCTGCCTGGAGCTGGGCGTCGACGGGTTCCCGTTCGCCCCGTTCACCGCCATCCTGCGGCAGCTCGTCCGGGAGATCGGCGCGGACGGCGTCGCGGAGCTGGTCGGCGGCCGGACGGCCGGGCTGGCGCGGCTGCTGCCGGAGTTCGGCGAGCCGGGCGACGACGGGTCCGGGCAGTTCCAGGCGCGGTTGTTCGAGCTGGTGCTGACCCTGGTGGACCGGTTGGCGGAGCGGGGCCCGGTGGTGCTGATCATCGAGGACGCGCACTGGGCGGACCGGTCGTCCCGGGATCTGCTGGCCTTTCTCGTGCGCAACCTGGGCGCCGTCGCGGCGCTGATGATCGTGGTGACGTACCGGTCGGACGAGCTGCACCGCACGCACCCGCTCCGGCCGATGCTGGCGGAGCTGGACCGGATCGACCGGGTCGGGCGGCACGAGCTCGGCCGGCTGTCGCGGCGCGAGGTCGGCGAGCTGATGGCGCGGCTGCGGGGCGTCGAGCCGGCCGGCGAGCAGGTCGAGGCCTTCTACGCCCGCAGCGAGGGCAACCCGCTGTTCGTCGAGGCGCTCATGGAGGCGGACGGGCGGATCGCCTGCGAGCTGCCCGAGTCGCTGCGCGACCTGCTGCTGGCCGGTGTCCAGCGCCTGCCGGACGAGACCCAGGAGCTGCTGCGGATCGCCAGCGCCGGCGGCGCCCGCATCGAGCACCGGCTGCTCGCCGCCGTCAGCGGCCTCGGCGAGGACGGCATGACGCGGGACCTGCGGCCCGCCGTCGCGGGCAACGTGCTCGCCGTCGACGGCGACGGCTACGCGTTCCGGCACGCGTTGATCCGCGAGGCACTGCACGACGACCTGCTCCCCGGCGAACGCACCCGGCTGCACACGCGCTACGCCGAGGCGCTCGAAAACGACCGGTCACTGGTGCCGCCCGGGCGTGCCGCCGCGGAGCTGGCCTACCACTGGCACGCGGCCCACAACGTGGAATGGGCGCTGATCAGCGCCTGGCGGGCGGCGAAGGAGGCCGACCGGGCCGCCGCGTACGCCGAGGATCTGCGCATGCTGGAGCGCGTCTTGGAGCTGTGGGAACGGGTCCCGGACGCGACCTCCAAGATCGGCGAGCCGTACGACAAGGTGCTGGAGTACGCCGTCACCGCCGCCGACTCGGCGGGCGACAGCGAGCGGGGCATCAGGCTCGCCACCGCGGCCCTCCGCGAGATCGACGACCCGCACCGGCGGGCGTTCATCCTCGAACGGCGCGGCCAGATGAAGCACCGGGCGGGCCACGGCGACTGGCTGGCCGACCTGCGCGCGGCGATCGCGCTGATCCCGGTCGAGCCGCCCACCGTCGCGCGGGCCCGCGCGCTCGCGGGATTCGCGCAGTACGTGTTCATGGGCCGGGCGAACGACGATGCCCGCACGGCCTCGGAGGAGGCGCTGGCCGTCGCGGCGGAGGTCGGCGACCCGCTCGCCGAAGCCAGCGCGCTGCAGACCCTCGCCTGCATGGACGACCATCGTGCCTACGACTCCCACGACACCGAGCTGCTGGACCGGGCCGAGGAGATCGCCGCCGAGCACGGCCTGGAGGAGCAGCGGCTCCGCGCGGCCATCAACCGTTCTCACTTCCTCGAAGGCGCCGGGCGGCACGCCGAGTCCGTCGAGACGGCACGCCGTGGCATGGACCTGGCCCGCGAGTGGGGCCGGTTCCGGATCCAGGGCTCCTTCCTGTCGATCAACTACGCCGAGTCCCTCTACTCGCTGGGCCGTTGGGACGAGGCGCTCGCCGGCATCGAACGGGCCCTGGAGAGCGATCCGCCGCGCCCCCACCGCGCCTGCCTGCTCGAGCTCTCCGGCGACATCCTGCTCGCCTGCGGCGATCTGGAGGGCGCCGCCCGGCGCCTGGCGCTGTGCCAGGAGACGAGGGCATGGGAGATCGACCGGCGGCTCCAGGAGTTCCTCCCGATGGTGCGGCTCCAAGCCGAGCTGCTGGTGGCCCAGGGCAAGCCCGAAGAGGCCCTGGCCCACCTGTCGGAACTGCTGAAGCACACCGGCCGCCCCGACGACGCCCGCTATGCCTGGCCCTGCCTGATCGTCGCGGTCAGGGCGGCTGAATCCGCCGACGCCCTGACTCCGTTCATCGAACGCGCCAAAGACACCGCCGTCCACGGCCCCCTCCAGCAGGTCCAGCACGACACGTTCTACGCCGAACTCGCCCGGCTGCGCGGCGAAAACCCCCACTGGCAGCCCATCATCGACGGCTGGCGGCGCCTGGACCAGCCGTACTCCATCGCCAAGACCCTGGTGAGCGCGGCCGAGACCGACGCTGCCCGCGGTGACCGCGAACGCGCCGCCATCCGCCTCGACGAGGCCGTCACATTGGCGACCGGCCTCGGCGCCACGACGCTGCGCGACACCGCCAAGAACCTGGCCGACCGGATCGGTTCGGGCGCCCGCGCGTCATCCCACGGCCTGACCGCCCGCGAGCTGGAGGTCCTGCGCCATCTGAGCCTCGGCCACTCCAACCGCGACATCGCCGAACGGCTCTTCATCTCGGCCAAGACAGCCAGCGTCCACGTCAGCAACATCCTCGCCAAACTCGGCGCCGCCAACCGCACCGAAGCAGCCGCCACCGCCAGACGCCTGGGCATCGGCCTCGACTAACTGATCACCTTCCGTCCACCCTCGCTCGCCCTGTCGCGTGTTCGAGTGGAATGGCGGGGTAGAGCACGGCCATGAGCAAGTCACGTCAGGTAGAGGAGGCCGGTGACAGGTTCGAGCTCGCTCACTACGTCGTCGGCGCGGCGCAGCGGGAGATGGCGGAGAAGGCCAGGGAACACGTACCCGCGTTGAGTCTCAGCGCCGTCGCGGGCGGTCTCGGCTTGATGTCGGCCGCGGCGTCCTATCGGCTGGGTGTGCTGCTGCTGGAGAAGCGGCTGCCGCCCGAGGCGGCGGCGTTCGTCACGGCCGCCACGTTCGGCGGCGGGGCCGCCCTGGCGGGGTTGGCGGCCCGGCGCAAATGGCGGGGCACCCGGGCGCCCCTGCCGACCGAGACCGCCCGGCAGGTCGCCGAGGTCATCGCCGACGCGACGAAGTAGCACCGGCCCACAACGCGGGCCAGCCGCCCGGGCCCAGCCAGCGGGTGGGGATGCGGAGACCGTCCTCGGCGATCCGATCCCAGAAGACCGATGTGTCGGCACCGAGTTCGCGAGCCGCTGGAAGCGCGGACTGCCAGAGCTCGTCGTTGAGGGCCGACACGGGGAATCCGGGGACCGTGACGGCGCGGGGCGCGGCGATCAGGGTCAGATCGATCTCGGGGGCCCGGCACGTGACCGCGACGACGAACGCGCAGAGCATGGCGGCAGGGGTGCGCCGGGGCAGGGACAGTTCGTTCTGGCACGTGAGGTCGCCCATGGCGGCGCGGATGCGGCGGGACACCAGGCTGAGCGAGTAGGCGGGCGCGACCTCCGGAAGGCGGACCAGCTGGCGGAACGCCCTCGGGAGCGGCTCGTTCTCCAAAAGCAGGCCGAGCTGGTCGAAGTGCTCGGCGACGACCGTGTCCAAGGGCCGGACCGAGGTCGCCCTCCAGAGATCGACCGCGTTGGCGCGCAGGCAAGCCCCTTGGAGTTGCGCGGCCGACATGCGGCGGAGTTGGGTGAGCGCCGCTTCGGGAGGGGTGTCGGCGACGGCCGCCAGGACGGTCAGGGTGGCCGGGGTGACCTGATCTGCCCAGGCCTGGGTGGCCAGCTCGCCGAGGCGGGGGCCGACGTCCTGGGCGAGGCGAGGGCGGACACGGCGACGAGTCGGCGGTGCCCAGTCGGGAGACGGCGGCTCCGGCTCGGTCGGGGTCATGGCGGGGAGGTTCGAGACCCAGCGGCGGAAGCGCTTTTCGATCGTCGCGTCGGGCGAGTCGTTGAAGCGCGCCGCGATCTCGCTCACGTGCCAGCCCGAGCGGGTGGGGACGAGCTCCGCGTTGACCAGGATGAGGTCGTTCTTGTCGTAGAGCGCGAGGAGCACGCTCTTTCCTCTCGTGGCGTCCTCGACATAGCCCGGGCTGGCGATGCAGTTGCCCATGTAGTCGGACCACTCGGCCAGTGTCCGGGCGGTACGCGCTATGCGGACGCGCGCTCCGGTGCCCGGGACGGGCGTGCCGTCCACGGCGTCGAGAGGCGGCGGAACGGTGAACTCGCCACTGAGGGCCTCGGCGATCGTGGTGCCTGAGCGGAGATCGTCGACCAGGGCGGACCAGGTCTTCGCGCCGCGGGTGACACCGCCAAGGGCCACCAGCTGGGCGGCGCCAGAGATCGCGAGGGTGACCGAATCGAGGCGCGGGGTCAGGGGCTCCGGTTCCGGTGCCGGCGGATCGTGATCGAACCACGGGTGATAGGGAGAGATCGTGGCGGCGTCGTGTCCGTGCAGGCGGGCGAGCTCGTCAATCAGGTCGGCGTACCAGAGGAAGTCGCCGATGACCTCCTTGGCCGCCGGGTCCTCGGCGAGGCGGGCGGCGAGCGGGTCGCCTCGCCCTGGCACGTGGGCTGCCCAGGGCTGCAACCCGCCCCAATTGGCCGGCGGCCGTGCGTACCCGGCCTTCTCGCGCCAGGTGCCCAGGTCGAACGTGATCCACTTGGCCAGCACGTCCTCGGGCACTGGGAGCTCCCTGTCCAGCACGTCCGTGATCGCTTCGATGGTCACTTCCGCGTAAGCCCGGGCACGGGCCAGGCGTTGCTTCGCATACTGCGCGACCCGATCATCCGAAAGCCTAGCGAACTTCTTCAGCTCGCCCCGGATGTCGCGTACGTAGCGGAGTGGGCGGGGAGGCAGGCCGGTGGACTTGCGCTTCTCCGGGTGCTCGTCGGCGCAGCTCAGGACGGCGTCGAGGATCGTCACGGAGCGGGCAAGCCCCTCCGCCATGCCATGGTCCCCGACTGCCGAGGCCGTCCGTAGCAGCGCAGTCGCCGCGAAGGCGTCGTTCAGCAGCCGTTTGAGCACCTGGTACCAGTAGTGGTGGGTCGGCGTCCAGCGCGCGATGTCCGCCATCGACGGGTTCGTGTCGTGCAGCGAGTACTTGACCTGCCGGAGGATCTGCTCGTCCTCGTACGCCTGCCGCCGCTTCCGGAGATCGTCCAGCCGGTCCTGGCGCGCCTGCGTCGCGAGCCGCCGCTCGCGCCGGACACGTGCGTCGTGACGGGCCATCAGGTGTGCCGAGACCGCGGCCCACAGGTCGAGCAGCAGCTGCAGGCGGCGTGGCCCGGGCATCGGCTCCAGCACGGGGCGGAGGTTGGCGGCGAGCGCCGAAGGCAGGCCGCCGGGGATGAGCCCGCCGCACTCCGGCTCGGTCAGGGCGAGGATCTGCTCCAGTTGCTCCGGGCCGAGCATGTCGCTCGCGGCCGACGCGAGGTGGAGCGCCGCCCAGCGGCCCTCCGCGATCGCCCGTGTCGCGGCCGCGCCGACCGGCCTGGTCGCGTCGGGCCCGAACAGGGCGACCAGGACGCCCGCTCGCGGGCCCAGCCGCCCGGCCCCTTCGACTCCCAGGACCCTGAGCGCGGCCAGCACGGCGTCACGCTGATCACCGCGGGCCCCGTCAAGGCACGCCGACCGGAACCCGCCGCCCAGATCGACCCCGGCGCCCGCCGCGACGGTGCCACCGGCCCGCACGAGCTCGGCCAGCCCGGCGGCCGCGTGCCGCACCGCCTCCACGGGGGCGTCGGCGGGGCCCAGTGCGATGGCCGCGCCCGGCGGCGCCTCGGCGTCCGCCGGAATCCTCGCGGGACCGGATGGCCGGGGCACCCAGGCGCCAAGGCCCGCCCCCGCCACCACACCGCCCGCAAGTCGAAGTTTCATTCCGACAGCATGACCGACTTCGCCAATCGAACAGAAACGAATTTCTGCACAGTCCCTCCACGATTCGGCGGCGAGCGCTCCACATATGACCTCTTGAGTAGGACCGGCAACGGCTCATCGGGAATCGACTCATCGGGAGGACGCCATGCCGGTTTCCACAGAACTCACGAACACGCGGAAAGTGCTCGGCTGGCGGCAGCGGTTCGAGGACGAGGCGGCAGCTCGCAAACGGACGCCGGACCCCGACTGGGCCCGCGGTGCCCGGCTGAACGCGGCGCTCGTCCGCAGCCTCCAGCGCATGCAGGTCGGCGAGGCCGGGGACGGCGCCAACCTGATCCGCAAGGCGGACCGGGCAGGGGACGCCGACTACTCGGCGGCGATCAGGCTCTTCATCGCCGAGGAGAAGAACCATGCGCGTCTGCTGGGACTGCTCCTGCACGCGGCGGGAGCACCGACCATCTCCCGTCACTGGAGCGACGTGATCTTCGTGAAGCTGCGGCGGGCCATGGGCCTGCGGGTCGAACTGCTCGTGCTGATGGTCGCCGAGCTCGTCGCGCTGCGCTATTACCGAGCCCTCCGGGACGGTACGGGCGACCCTTTGACGGCCGAGGTCGCGCGCCGCCTCCACACGGACGAAGAACGGCACATCCCGTTCCATTGCGACCGATTGCGAAAGACCAACCGGACAATCATCGCTCTTTGGCGGGTGTTGCTGTTCGGCGCCGCGATCGTCGTCGCCGTCGACCACGGGCGCGCACTCGGAACGCTGGGCGTGACGCGGCGCCGCTTCGTCACCGACGTCGTCAAGCAGTCGCGGAAGGCGTCCGCCCTGATGCAAAGCCGCCGGTGAATGCGGAGTGGAAATCCTCCTCACCGAGGATGCCCCGCACGACTGCCGTGATCCGGTCGACGTCACCACGTTCGGCCGGAGGAAGGGAGGCACCGGCCGCGGCGCGGGCGGCGGCGGCCTCGCCGAGGAGGCGCGCGGCCTCAGCCGCCCTCCCATCGAGTGCGGCGGCTCCGGCCAGGCCTTCGAGGGCGAGCGCGACCGCGCGGGGATTGCCGGTCGAACGGGCGGCGGCGAGCCCTTCGGAGTGGAGTTCCGCCGCTCTCCGCGCGTCGCCGCGTTGCTCGGCGACGAAGCCGAGTTCGGCGAGCACGAATGCCAGGCCCGGAGCGCCGTCCACCTCCCGGATCCAGCCGACCCACGTGCGCAGATACCGTTCAGCTGCGTCCAGATCACCGCGGCGCCGGGCCACCAGGGCCAGGCCGATCTCGGCGAACTGCTCCATCCGCTTGTGCGACTGCTCAGCGGCGATCTGCCTGGCGCGTTCGTGCAGCTCCGCGGCCTCGGCGTGGTCGCCGCTCAGGAGCGCGATCCGGCCGAGCCGGGAGAGCTTGTACGAGACCTCGGCGTACGATCCGAGCTCCTCGGCCATGGCCAGCCCGTCGCGATGCAGCTGCGCGGCCCTTTCGTAGTCGCCGACGGCCTCCGCCAGCACGCCGAGCACCTCGGTCGCCTGGAGGAGTCCCCAGCGGTCGCCGGCATCCCGGAACAACCCCATGGCCTGCTCGCCGTCACGCGACACCGCGGCGAGCTCGCCGCGGGCCATGGCCTGGCCCGCCCGCGTGACCAGAACGGCGGCCTGCCCCCAACGGTCGCCGTCAGCTGTGAAGCCCGCCAGGGCGCGCGTGAGCAACTCGTCGATCGCGGGGACGTCACCGAAGCCTGTCCGGACGAAGCCCAGCAGCCATTCCACTTCAGCGCGCCTTTCGCACAGGCCATCGAGGGCCTGTTCGGTCAGGTCGGTGCGGTCGGCGCCCTCGCCCTCCAGCATCGTGAAACCGGCCAGCCACGCGGACGCCCTCCCGCGGGCGGAAGCAGGGCCGCCCTCACTGTTGGCCGCTCTGGACAGCACCGAGGTCAGCACCCGGCGCGCCTCGTCCAGGCGCCCACTCAGGAACCAGTACCAGGTCAGCGCGTTCACCAGCCGCAACGCCGTTTCCGGCTCGCTCTCCCGGATGACCGCACGCAGGTTGGCGGTCTCGGCGTTCAGCCGGTCCAGCCATCGCCGCTGGTCACGTCCCCGCAGGTGCGGCTCCGCTCGTTCGGCCAGTTCGGTGTAGTAGCGGTCGCGCCGCCGCAGCACCGCCGTCCGCTCGCCCACTTCCTCCAGGCGTTCGGCGCAGTACGCGGCGACGGACTCCAGCAGGCGGTACCGTCCGTCCGCCCGGACCACCAGTGACCGGTCGACGAGCCGCGCGAGCAGGTCGAGGACCTCCCCCGGCTCGATCCCGTCGCCGGCGCAGACCTGCTCGGCCGCCTCCAGCGTGCAGCCGTCCACATGCACGGCCAGGCGGCGCAGGACGGCCCGTTCGGGCTCGCTCAGCGGCTCCCAGCTCCAGTCGATCATGGCCCGGAGCGTGCGCTGGCGGGCCGGGGCGTCGCGCCGTCCCGCCGACAGCAGCCGGAACCGGTCGTGCAGGCGGTCGGCCAGCTCTGCCACGTCCATCGCGCGGACCCTGGTGGCGGCGAGCTCCAGGGCCAGCGGGAGGCCGTCGAGGCGGCGGCAGATGGCGGCGACGGCCTCGGCGTCGCCGGGTCCCAGCCCGAACCCGGGAGCGGCGGCCGCCGCCCGCGTCACGAAGAGCTCGACCGCCGACGGCGTCTCCAGCGGCGGAACGGACCACACCTGCTCGCCGGAGATGCCCAGCGGCTCCTGGCTCGTGGCCAGCAGGCGCACCTCCGGCGCGGCGGGCAACATCTGAGCGGCCAGCGCGGCGACCGGCTCGATCACGTGCTCGCAGTTGTCGAGGATCAGCAACATCCGCCGCCCGGCGAGAGCGTCGAGGAGCCGGGCGGCGGGTGCGGAGCGTACGGCGGCCTCGTCCCGCAACCCGAGGCTCGCGGCCACGGCGGACGCCGCGCCCTCCACGGACGGGTCACCGAGGGCCGTCAGTTCGATCAGACGGACACCGTCCGCGTACTCCTCCTCCAGCCCGCGCGCACTCTCCACAGCCAGGCGGGTCTTGCCCACACCACCCGGACCTGTGAGCGTGACGAGACGCCCCTTGCGGAGCAGCGCCCGCACGTCGCGCACGGCCTCGGCCCTGCCCACCAGCTCGCTGACCGGCGCGGGCAGGTTCGTCCGGGCACGCGCCTCGTGGTGGAGGATCGACCGCTGGAGGGCGACGAGCTCCGGGCCGGGATCGAGGCCGAGCTCGTCACGCAGCCGCTCCCGCAAGTCCTGGAAGCTCGCGAGCGCCTCACTCTGGCGGCCCGCACGGTAGAGGGCGCGCATGTACGCGGCGCGCAGCCGTTCACGCAATGGATGCGCGGCGACCAGGGCACCGAACTCGGCCGTTCCGAAAGCCGTTCCGAAGCCAGTCCCGGAACCGGTCATGGGATCACTCATGGAGCCGTTCTCGAACGTGGTCTCGGACCACTCTTCGATCGCGGTCAGCCGCAACTCCTCAAGCCGGTCGATCTCGGTGCGCGCGAACTCGGCGTCACCGAAGTCGGCGTACGCGTCGCCGCGCCAGAGCGCGAGCGCTTCTCCCCAGGCCCGCGGATCCCCTGTCTTGCGCGCCCGCTCGACCAGTTCCTCGAACCGTTCCGCGTCCAGGGCCCCGGCCTCGATCCGCAACGCATAACCCGGCAGCCGCGAGACGACCAGGGCCCGGGCTCCGTCCTCGGCTCCGGCCAGGACCTTGCGCAGCTGCGACACCCGTGCCTGCAACGTCGCCGCCGGGTTGGCCGGAAGCTGGTCTCCCCACAGATCGTCGATCAGCCGGTCGGCCGGCACCGCACGTCCCTGGTGCACCAGCAGATCGGCCAGCAAGGCGCGGACCTTGAGGTCCGGGACCCGCACCCGCTCGCCGCCGTCCGTCCACACCTCCAGCGGACCGAGCACCCCGAAGCGCATGTCACTCACCGTATGGCAGCCGAAGGGCACCCGAATCCCACCCGAAGCGCGCTCGCCCAAGGTGGGTCCGGCGGCGAACGAACGAACGCCACTGATCAAAGGAGATTCGCAATGACGAACACCGTGACGGTCATGGGCCTGGGACTGATGGGAACTGCGCTGGCCGAGGCGTTCCTCAAGAACGGCCACGCCACCACCGTCTGGAACCGGTCGGCGCACAAGGCCGATGCCCTCGTGGCCAAGGGGGCGACCCGGGCGGACACGGCCGGCGACGCGATCGCCGCCGGCCCGCTGGTCGTCCTCTGCCTTTCGGTGAACGAGAACGTGCGGGAGGTCCTGACGGCCGCCGGTGACACGCTGGCCGGCCGCGTCATCGTCAACCTCACCAACGGAACGCCCCGCCAGGCGCGCGAGCTGGCGGAACTGGTGACGGCACGCGGCGGCGAGTACGTGGACGGCGGCATCATGGCCGTCCCGCCGATGATCTCCCAGCCGGAGGCACTGATCCTCTACAGCGGATCGCGGCGCGCGTTCGACACGTACGAGCACCAGCTCGGCAGCCTGGGCACGGCGCAGTACGTCGGCACGGACCCGGGCCTGGCGGCGCTCTATGACCTGGGCCTGCTGAGCGCGATGTACGGCATGTTCGCGGGCTACTACCAGGCGATAGCGCTCCTGCGTACGGAGGGCGTCAAGGCGTCGGAGTCCACGCCCATGGTGCACTCCTGGGTGACCGCGATGATGGCGGGCCTCCCAAGGCAGGCGGAGCACATCGACTCCGGCGACTACCTGACGGACGTCTCCAGCCTCACCAACAACGCAGCGGGCTTCCCCAACCTCATCGAGGCCAGCAGGGAGCAGGGCGTCAGCCCGGAGCTCCTCATCCCGTTCCAGGCGTTGCTCGACCGTGCGGTGGCCGAGGGGCACGGCGCGGACGGCCTCGCCCGCCTGGTCGAACTCCTCAGCACCGGCGCCCGCTGACGCCGATCAGGCCCTTCGCGGCGACCTTCGGGGGAAGGAGTGATTCAACCGCGGCGGCGGGTGGGCCGGTCGGGGTCGTCGGGCTTACGCGGCGCATCCGCCTTACGAGGGCCACCCGGCTTATGGGGCGGCTCCGCCTCGCGGCGGCGGCGGTCGGCGGTCGACTCCGATGATCGGACGGGCCGGCGGGAGGGTTCGTCGGGCCGGGCGACCGCTGCCGCCGTCGCCGCGTCGCGCCGGGCGTCGCCGGCCGGGGTCTCGTCGAGCAGGCCCGCGGTCTCCAGGTATTCGCGGCCGCGCGGGGTGATGTCCCAGCAGTTGCGCCGCCACTCCTTGCGCTTCCACACGACGCCCGCCGACAGGAGGCGGCGGCCCACCCGGCTCACCTCGGTCTCGTCGGCGCCCAGGCGGGAGGCGAGGTCCTGGTTGGACAGGCCCGGGTCGGTCGCCACGGCGACGAGGAACTTGGCGGCGTGACCGCCCGGCTGGAGCCCGAGCTGCAGGCCCGACGGCAGCCGCCGGAGCGCCCAGTGCACACAGTCGATGAGCCCGAGGATGCGGCCGCGCTGCTCGCGGCGTTCGCCGTCGAACGCGGGCACGTCGAGATAGTGGCTGCGGTGGAGCCACTGCAGCCCGTCCTTGACCTCGATGAGCGCGGCCTCGTCGGCGCTCAGGGAGGCGTCGGTGATGAGCATGCCGAGGGCGCTGAAATGCCCGTCGGTAACGGACTTGGCGTGCTCCATCGAGTCGAGGATGCGCCGCGCCTCGGCGCGGCGGCTCCGGCCTTGAGCATGCTGGGCTCGCTGCCCGCGCTGTCGGGTCACGCTCAGTTCGTCGTCCACGGCTCACCTCTGGCGGGTCGACTGAAGCCGGACATTTCCCAGAGTGCGGCCATGCCAAGTGAATGTCAAGTGATGGCACACTGATCCTTTGTGGCATTTCCCGACATCGCTGTGACCAGGGTCGGCAACTTCTGGCGGCGGTTCTGCATCACATGACACTGAGGACCCTCGTCGGTGAGAGTTACCATCGAGCGACCAACGGTGACCTCCGCTCCGCTCCCCTCCCATCCCGACCCCCCGGACGCACCACCATGACGGACCCGCTGACGGCACCCGCCGTCGCGCCCTACCCGGCAGACCCCGCCGACCTCTTCGTCGTCCTCTACGACGAGCTGCCCGACTCGCTCTTCCGCGGCTGGCGGATCATGGAGTGGTACGGCGACCCCGCCGTGCAGAACCTCGCCACCAAGATCTCCGACGCGGTGCTGGAGTACGGCGAGCTGGCCGCCGAGGACGTCGGACGGATCATCGCCCGCGACGGCCACCGCGGCCGCTTCACGATCCTGCTCGGCCTGGACATCGCGCTCGCCCACGTCAACCCGTACGGCCCGTACTACCAGAACAACGCGATGAGCTGGCTCGCCTACCGGTCCGAATACGAGCGCGACCATCTCCTCAACAACCCGGAGGAGACGGCGGGCGCGCTGCTGCCGCGCTGCGCCTACCCGGGCCGGCCCATCGGGCTGCGCCGCAAAGACGAGTTCTTCGGCGTCCACCGCGTGCAGCCCGAGCAGTGGGAGACGGTCGAGCACCGCGTGCTCCCGCCCGCCAAGGACGCCTACGTCAACCGCGACCGGCCGGTGCCCGTCGCCTGCGCCCCGGTCCTGGAGTCGTACGAGGACATCCAGGTCGACTTCGAGGAACGCCACGGGATGACCGTCTACCGGTTGCGCCCGCGCGGGTCCGACGTTCTCCGCAGCCGGATCAAGCAGATCCTCGACCGGCTGGACGAGTCGGGCGCGCGGCTGGCCGTGCTGCCCGAGGCGACGCTGGACGACGGCCTGCTGGAGCACTGGCGGGATCTGATCTGGCAGACCGCCGACCGCGCCAGCCCGCTGCGCTACCTGCTGCTGGGCACCGGCCCGCTCGGCGGGGACGACCCGCCGCCCAACCGCGCGGTGTTCCTCGACCGCTGGACCGGCGAGGACATCCTCGTCCAGGACAAGCTGGCCTGCTTCATCCTGGACTCCCGGCAGATCAAGCTGTGGCGGCTGCCGAACGCCCCGGCGGACCGCCCGGCGGAGGAGTACATGGCCCCGGGCGCGAAGGTGAGCCTGGTGGACGCCGACCTCGGCCGTCTCGCGGTGCTCATCTGCGAGGACCTGACCCGCTCGATGGACTGGGAACGCGAGCTGCGCGCCTGCGGCGTGTCGCACCTGCTCGTGCCGATCTTCTCCAAGCCCATCATGGAGCACCGCTGGGAGCACAAGGCCGCCGAGCGCGAGGTGACCATGCTGGGCAGCTGGGTCGTCGTCTCCAACAGCCTCGCGGTCGGGCAGGCGATCCCGGCGGAGGCGATGAAGGGTGACCGCTTCACCTGTCTGGTCGCGGGGCCCGACGACCTGCGCCGCGCCACGTACGAGACCAGCGTCCAGCTCGGCGCGGCCAAGGCCGCCGACGAGCTCGGCCTGGTCGAGGTGAAGAGGGAGGACGGCCGTATCGTGCACGAGCTGCCGAGGGTGCTGCCGGGTGCCGTCCAGGACATGTGGCACGAACACTGGCCCGCCCCGGGTGACCGCTGACCCTGCCGCCTCTGACCGGATACCGGCCGGCCGATCACCGGGTCACTCGACGGTGAACTCCATCGGGCTGACCGCCGACCCCGCCGGCGTGACCACCACGGGACGGCCGCTGGCGGCGTCCGGCGGGACGGTGACCCGCACCATCTCGTCGGACACGTCGGTGGCCGGGGCCTCCGCCGTCCCGAACCGCACGGACGTGGCCGACCGGAGCCCGACGCCGTGCAGGGTGACCATGCCGCCGACCGGCCCGGCGGCCGGCTCGATCGACCGGACCTGCGGCGGCAGCGCCTGGTCCCGCCCGGCCTGCGCGGGTGCGAACAGCGTCGCGAAGACCGCGCGCAGCTTCTCGGCGGTCTCCTGGGAGAACAGCCCGACCAGCGCCGCGATCGCGGTGATGCCGTACGGGTTGATCTCGGCGGAGCCGCCCGCGGGCGAGGTCAGGCCGCCGCGCAGCACCAGGTAGACGATGAGGCCGAGCGCCGCACCGATGAACGGCAGGAACAGGTACATCATCAGCCAGCTGCGCTTGAGCGTCCGGTTGCCGACGTACCAGTAGAGCGAGCGCAGGGCGTGCACGGTCCCGCCGATCGCGCCGGCCGCCAGCACGATGACGAACAGGCTGGTCTCCCGCGAGACGCGCGGCGACCAGCCGAAGAGCCGCACGACCTTGTGCTCGGGTGGCTCCTGGCCGATCCGGGTGGCGCCCGGCGGCCAGGCCTGGATGAGGACGACCACCAGCCCGGCGGCGACCAGCAACATGAGCGCCGCGATGACGACGATGTCCCGGGTACGCGCGAACTCCGTCCCGACCGGTGACTCCTGACCCAAAGCCCACCCACCTCCGCCCGGGTATCGCCCGGAACGGCGAGCGCGTTTCCCGGAGGCCAGAACACCACAAACCCCACCAGTGCCCACGATTTCGTCAATCAATGACAAATTGGTGACATCTTCACCAATCGTTCCTCGTCCCGCGTCACACCCGCCCTAATGTCCCGCGCATGCGTCGAACAGCAGCAGCACTCACGACCGCGCTGGCGGCCGGCCTCGTCACCACCGCCGGTCTCCACGCGGCCCAGGCGGCGGAGCCCGGCACGTGCTCCACCCCCGCCACCCACCAGATCGCCCAGGTCCAGGGCTCCGGTGACGCCACCCCGGTCAACGGACAGACCGTCCGGGTGGAGGGCGTCGTCACGGGCGACTTCCAGGCGGCCGACCAGCTCAAGGGCTTCTTCATCCAGGACGCGACTCCGGATCGGGACCCCAGGACCTCCGACGGCCTGTTCGTCTACTCGACGCAGGACGTCAAGGTCGGCGACCGCGTGCTCGCCACCGGCAAGGTCATCGAGTTCAACGGCCTCACCGAGTTGTCCCCGGTGACCGCCGTGGACGTGTGCGGCACCGGCAGAGTGAAGCCGGCCGGTGCGCGCCTCCCGCTGTCCGGCGGCGCGAGCCTGGAGTCGTACGAGGGCGTGCTGGTGCGGTTCCAGCAGAAGCTCACTGCGACCGAGACCTACCGGCTCGGCCAGTACGGCGAGGTGTCGCTGGCCGCCAAGGGCCGCCTGTTCCAGCCAACGGACGGCCACGGCTCGACGCAGGCGGGCAACAATGCCCGCCGTCTGCTGCTCGACGACGGCTCGACCGTGCAGAACCCCAAGAACGTCCCGTTCACCAGCCCTCGCGTGCTGCGCATCGGCGACTCGACCAGCAACCTCACCGGCGTCCTGAGCTACGGCTTCAACGCCTACCGACTGCAGCCCACCCAAGCTGTGCGCTTCGCCCGGACGAACCCGCGTCCCGCCAAGCCTGAGAACGTCGGCGGCGACGTGAAGGTGGCGAGCTTCAACACGCTCAACTGGTTCACGACGCTCGACAAGCGCGGCGCCGACACCGCCGCCGAGCAGGAGCGCCAGATCACCAAGCTGGTCGCCGCGCTCAAGGGCCTGAACGCCGACGCGGTCGGCCTCATGGAGGTCGAGAACAACGGCGACACGGCCGTCAAGGCACTCGTGGACCGGCTCAACGCGGCCGTCGGCGCGAACACCTACTCGTGGATCAAGCACCCGAACCCGGGCACCGACGAGATCCATGTCGCGCTCATCTACAAGCCCGCGAAGCTCAAGCCCGCCGGCACGCCGCGTTCCTCCACCGCACCGGTCTTCGAACGCCCGCCGCTCGTGCAGACCTTCCGGCGCGCCTCCGGCAGCGGCGCCCCGTTCACCATGATCATCAATCACTTCAAGTCGAAGGGCTGCGGCGGCGCCACCGGCCCCGACCAGGACCAGGGCGACGGGCAGAGCTGCTACAACGCCCGCCGCGTCACCCAGGCCAAGGCGATCGCCGACCTGGCGAAGGGCGAGACCAACCCGCTCGTCCTCGGCGACCTCAACGCCTACGCCGCCGAGGACCCGATCAAGGCGCTCACCGCGAGCGGCATGGTCAGCCTGACCGAACGCCACGTCAAGGCGGCCCAGCGCTACAGCTACGTCTTCGACGGCCAGTCCGGCGAACTCGACCACGCCCTGGCCGGCAAGGGCCTGGCCCGGCGCGTGTCCGACGCCACGATCTGGCACATCAACAGCGACGAGCCGACGATCCTCGACTACAACACCGAGTACAACCCGCCCGCGCTCTACAAGCCGGACGCGTTCCGCTCCTCCGACCACGACCCCGTCCTGATCGGCCTCCGCCTGCGCTGACCAGGACAAACACAAGCCAACGAGCAACACCCGACCGACCAACCAACTGACCTAGATCAAACCGACCTACGTCTCTCCGTTTCCCCGAGGTTTCCCCTCAAGAGGCGGAGATCCCAGAAGCCCCGTACGGCCTCAACCGTGCGGGGCTCTCTCATGCACCAGGTGACCGAGAACGTCAGGGAGAGACGATCTCAGGACGTCCCAGACGACGCCCCGCCCGTACGCCTCCTCACGATCTACCACCCGAACCAGAGAGGGAGAGCAGGTACCCCGACTCCGGCACCGCGCACCCACTTGACCCCGTGGATTTAAGGCCAGTGCCCCACCTCCCCATAGAGTCGCCCCTAGGAAATCCCCCAAAGCCCCCCGTTCATCGGGGGGTGGGGTAATACCCGGCCCCCTACCCCATAGGCCCCGCCTGGGGCAGGGTTCTCCCGCTCTGTACGGGTCTGGGACTTGAGCCACGGCAGCACACCACCCCAGTTATTCATAGACGGGAATATTCTCGTGCGGTGTTGACCAGGATGAATATGCCGCTTAACTTCAGGTGGGAGCCGAGCGAGAGGGTAGCGAAATGAGCCTGGGTCGGATCATTGCCGGTGGCGACTGCGGGGAGAATGACTGCCCGACTATTGCCGTTCGGGATGACGGCATGCTGAACGTTCAGGGCTACGACATGCCCGAGGTTGAGACGCCAGAAGGGGAAAGGGTCGTGGCGATCCCTACTGCCTTGATCCTGGAGGCCGCCCGTGCTCTTGGGAAATGATATCTGGCAAGACTTCTTCGACGACTTCAAGCGCTCTGTCTGGAGACTGGAGTTGCATCCGGTCTATACGATGCCTCAGGAGGAAGAGAAGCTAGAACGCTTTCGCTCAGGCGAGCGTCTACCAGATGGCTATTGGTCACCCTGGATGAGTCGAGTCAAGGCGTATATCGAGAGCGGCCGGACAATCGGCCGGGTGCATGTCGTGAGGCAGCCTCTCAGCGAATATCTGAGATTCGAGTTCGAATGGTACTACCGGCATCACGTGAAAGCTGGCGAAGACATTCGCATACTCGATTTGACGGGCAAGCCGAATCCTGGCTTGCCGGATCACGACTTCTGGCTCTTCGACGAGGCTCGGGTTGTGAAGATGCTGTATCGTCCGGACGGTACGCAGATACGTCGTGAGCTTCTGGAGTCACCCGACATCGAGTCGTATAAGCGATATCGGGACATCGCGCTTGATGGCGCAGTCCCATTCATGGAGTACTGGCAAGGGTAGTGCTTGAACCTGAGGAGCTGGGGAGACGCAAGAGCGACCTAGCTGCAACTCTCAAGGCGCTTCGTAAAGAGGCCGGGCTCACTGGGCAGAGCCTGGCCTTGAAGTGCGCCATGAGCCAGAGCAAGGTCTCAAAGATAGAAACCGGGAAACTCCTCCCCACGGTCGTAGACGTTGAACGCATTCTTCACGCGGTAGAGGCGCCCGCCGAACTGATGGCAGAAGTGATGGCCTTAACGCGATTGGCCAACACTGAATATCAGGATGTTCGCTCACTCCTGCGAAAGGGCTTGGAGAAGAAGCAGCATGAACTAGCCGGACTGGAGGCTGGTTCAAGTGACCTTAGGTTCTTCCTGCCGACGATGATTACCTCCTTGCTCAGCACGCCCGAATACATCAGAGCTAGTCTGGCTCACTCCCCAGGAGACATCTCGAAGGCCGTAGCAAGGAAGCTGGACCGACAGGCCATCTTGTACGACGAGACGAAGCGGTTCACCTTCGTACTCACAGAGGCGGCTATTCGATGGCCGCTATGCCCACCCTCGCAGATGGCGATGCAGGTTGATCGACTGAGTTCGCTGTCTCATCTGCCTAACGTGCGCATAGGGGTGCTCCCATTGGAGGGTCATCTGCCACGAGGCCCATTGAACACCTTCACCGTGTATGACAGTCGGCTGGTCACTGCCGAGACCTTCGGTGGCGCAATCATCATGCGTGATCCGAAGGATGTTGCCTATCACCGTCAACTGTTCTCCCTCTTCGAAGGGTTCGCGTCTTTCGACGACGACGCGAGGTCTCTTCTAGTCAACTGGGCTCGATCGTTCCGGGCCTGAGTTTATGCAGGAACGGGAATAGTGTTTGAGGTGACACAGCCGTCTCTCTAGCGTTGCTGTATGCGCATCGACGGAATGAGCGTGACAGCTCACTTTGAAGCCCTGGAACGAATCATGAACGACCGAGGCTTCAAGGCAGAGGTCGTGCATGCCACGACTGATTACTCGTATGTCCGGGTTGTCAATGAACACGTAGCTCAACTGGCCGAGGACGTCAGTTGCTCAATGTGGGACGGTGAACTGTCCTACATGTGGTCCTGGAACGCCCCCATTTGCCCTGTGAGGCATCTGGAGAGGGCGGCCGATCGGATTTCTTTCGTTCTGACTCCCGAGAAGGCTACGGGCTAATGAGCCCGTTCCCTGGCATTGCTGATCACTGGCATGTCATGACGACGCGGAGCGGTCGTATGCAGACGACGCCGGAACGGCTGGATAGAGAGTCAGCACGTTCTGTGCTTCGCGATCTCCTTCTGAACGATGGCCAGCAAACCGGGGACAGCGCTGGGTATCAGTGGGCAATCAGCGTCATTGACGCTGGCTGGTGCTCTGTGAAGTTGTCTGGCATTCAATACGTGGCATTCGCCTGTGCTTGTCCCCAACTCCCAAGAGAGAAGGTCAACGGTGACAACCCTGGAATTCCGCAAGCCCTCACGGTGTGAGGAGCTGAACCAAGACGGATGTGTAGAAGTGGCGAACGGACCGGGATTCGTCGCTGTCCGTGACTCGACTGACCAGGATGGCCCCGTGATCCTGGTGGGCCGGAATGGATGGCAACAGTTCGTCGCAACCCTTCGTAGCGGAGACGGCCGGTAGGGACGGCTCCAATGCCTCAGCTAGATCAAGCTGTTGAAGAGGCCAAAGAGACCTTTGCGGTTCTCACCAAGCTAATGGCCGAGCATGGCATTAGCTTCCTGGACATAGAGACCTTTGTTCAGCGCCCGGTAGGACTTGCTGGTGTGTCGGTCGCTATGGCCTATGAGCAGTGGGCACGGAAGATGAACACTGTTGCCTGCCTCCTGGCTCACCAGCAGGGCATAGACGACTCGTCGCGCTTGAGCACGCTCGACAGGCAACGGCTCACAGTCGCAGCATTCTCACTTGTGCAAGAGGTGAGTTGACCAGACGGCCCATGGCATCCCTCTGTGGCCCTGAGTAGGCCACGGAGGAATCAGAAGCCCCTATGGCTGGTTCAGCCTGCCTCTTTGTTAGCCGATCTACCAGAGGCCGCATAAGCGGCCCTCTGACGCTCGATGCGCATCTTCTTGAGGTACTGATCCTCATGGAGGTTCAACTCGTCGGCCAGTTGGTCCAGATGCTCCGAGCTAACGTCAACACTGCGGTAACGGTCTCCGCCCTTAGGCCCCGTTCCCTTCTCAATCTCAGCGAGACCGAAGGCTGCGAGCTTCTTCGCTGCCGCCCGAATCTGGTGGGACTTGAGACCCGTCAGTTTCACCACGTCACTCATGCCGACGAACGACGTCGGTAGTTTGGCCCAGACCTCGGCAGGCCTACCGGCCAAGCCCTTAGGGGACGTGAACAGAGGATGTGTAACATTACTAGTACATACTCTTTCTGTCCCCCCTAGAGATGAGTATGTACTAGATTTGTCACTCATTTCTAGGTTGAAGGTGTAAGTGTCAGTCTCTCCTACTGGCTCACCCTTAGTGAGCCAGTCTTGTTCTACGAGTCTCTGAAGTGCTCTACGTACTGTGTCGATAGCCCTACCGGACTTAGTGTGGAGGTCTCTCAGACTCGCCATGGGCGAGTAGGAGCAGTGTTCCTCTCCATGTTTGATCAGAGCTAGCAGCACATCTCTGTCCGTGCTTCGGGTGAAGGCGGCTTGTTCAGCCGCCTCCCGGAAGGCGCTGATCTTTTCCTTGAAGGTCTCTAGATCGAAGCTGGGAGTGACACCGTTCTCGGTCACCCAACGGACTGCGTTGTCGTAGGTCTTACCAGCAGACTTGAAGGCGGCCTGTCGGCCATGCCTGTCTTCGACCTCTTGGGTTTTCGCGCCGCCCTTGTTACGTCGGTCGGTCACCTCGCTGATGAACCACTCCTTGGAGAGGCCGACCCTGACGGCTGCCTGTGCGATGGCAGCCTCTACCTGGTGGCGTCCTTCGTATTTACCTTCCGTGTCTCCGTTTCTGAGGAGACTCGCCCATTTGCCGGGAAGCCACTTGGGCGGGTTTACCTTCCCGACCCCATCGGCGGGTCCTAGCCGATCTAGGGCCTCCTCAACGGAGGTCGGTTCGATGAGAGACACAGGAAGACCGTTCCTGTGTGGTGAGAGTGGGGGTCTCGTAGCCTGCGTGTGGCGGATGTTCTCGAAAGGGAACTCATAGTTCTGACTGAGGAGATCTTTGAACTCTTCTTTGGTCATCCCAGATGGAAGGCAGACCCATAGATGCCTGCGCCCGTCTCCTCCTGAGGCCACCAGAACGGCTTGAGCGTGGAGATAGACTTCTGCCCAAACCTTCACCTTCAGGCCCTTAGCGACAAGCTCAGCACTGTCCAGGTCCAAAGCGACCAGCCCTGGCTTAGGCTCGACAGCGAAGGCCCTTCCGCTTGTTACTGCTTCTTCGATTGCCACCCAACGGTCAGGAACATTGTTCTCCTTGATCAGGAGAGCATTCCCACCGTGCTTGACGACTGCCCGAGCAAGGGCAAGGACGTCTTCTTCTCTCGGCATGTGTACCTCCGCTGAACAGAGGAAGCCGGACCTGGTTGCGGGTGGCCAAGCTGAGGCTTCAGGGGCTCGTGGGGACTGTGCTCGCGCTGAGGCTACCTGGAACGTCCAAGTGCCCTAGACCGCCCTGCACAGCAGGCCTGAGCGCCCCCTGCGCTCATCTGGGGACCTCAGGGTCGAGGCTTGGAGGGACCGCCCTCTGACGCTACGATGAGCCTCCCCTCGCTGGGGATCACGATCCTTGACAAGTCAACAGGGAAACGGAGAGACGTCCTCTCGAAAGGACGTCTCGTGCCGAAGAAGAACTACAACACCTTCGGTCCGTACAAGCGCAATGGGAAGTGGTTCTTCAAGTACGAAGAACCAGGCTCTGAGGCTGCCACCCAGAATGGCAAGCCGCGCCTTCTCTCAGGTGGGACGTTCAGCACCAAGAAGATCTGCGAGTCGCAGATCAAGGCGAAGGATCGAGAGATCAACGATCCGGACTACTTCACCAAGCAGCAGAAGGAACGCAAGCGCGCTAAGGCTGAGGACTACGGCAACCGCTGGATCGAGCTTCAGTCATCCGGCAAGCCGAACACCGTCAAGAACGCCAAGAACATCATCCGGAACTATTTCATCCCTCACTTCGAGGGACGCTGGATGGACGAGATCACACCGTCCGACGTTCAGGAGTTCGTCAACTGGATGACGAGTTTCCGGTCACCGGGGACAGTGCGCATGTTCATGGGCTACGTAGCAGCGCTGTTCTACCAAGCCAAGCGGGATCGGGTCATCACTGACCTACCGATCGGCAGGAAGAACAACATCAAGCTTCCTCCCAAGCCCAAGAGCAAGAACCACCCCTTCGAGGATGAGGAAGTAGACCTCATCCTCAAGACCGTCGATCCTCGGTTCCGACCCATGGTCCTCATCATGGCCACCACGGGTATCAGGTGCGGCGAAGCGTTCGCCCTAACCTGGGATCGGATCGACCTGGACAAGGGCACCGCCTACATAGATCGTCAGGTGCAGTACGGCAAGTTCTGTCGCCTCAAGGGCGAGAAGGGCGAGACCCTACGTCCGTTCACCATCCGGCTGCATCCGGCAGCCGTGGAGGCTCTCAAGAAGCATCGAGAGAACTCCGTCACGATGACCGTGGAGTGGGAAGGCGGGATCGAGCCAGAGGAAACGGTCGAGATGGTCACCGTCTCAGCGACAGGGCTCGTCCTGTACGGCCAACTCTTCCTATCCCACTGGAACAAGCTGCTCGACTCTCTGAGTTGGCCCCGTAAGGGCAACGGCCCTCACAGACTCCGGCACTACTTCGCGGTCAAGATGATCGAGGACGGCGCCTCTCCTGGAGAGGTCAAGGTGGCTCTCAACCACTCCGACGTCATGATCACCATGACGGAGTATGGAGACCGTTGGGAGCGTCCCGACGAACGGCTGTGGAGCCGTACGGATCGACTGTTCGCCAGGTTCGCAGCCTGACGTACTTCCCGTGGGTTTCCCCGTGGGGTTGGTGGCCTACTCTCTCTGGTCATCTACCTGGGTGTTCCTTGATCACTATGGACTACAACACCGAATACAACCCGCCGTCGCTCTACAAGCCGGACGCGTTCCGCTCCTCCGACCACGACCCCGTCCTGATCGGCCTCCGCCTGCGCTGACCTCGGCCTGACAGCCATACCAGCCTGAACCGGAGCCGGGCGATCCCGTTGGATCGCCCGGCTCCGCCGTTCCGGGGGGCTTTCCCGAACACGATTCGGAAGCGTATGATCACGCTCCACCCTATGTGAGCGAGGTCACAGATGAGCGCGGCCGCCCCCACCGCACCTGCCACCCCCCGCCCCGGACTCGGCATCGGCCCCGATGGCAGCTACACGCGCGGCGGCCAGATCGCCGCGTTCCTCCTCGGCCTCTGGGCGATGATCGTCTTCCTCCCGCTCCTTGTGGTCGGCGCCATGCTCTACACGCGGGCCGAGGAGATCTACCCGACCGATCCCGGCCGGGCCTCCTCCCTGGTGACCTGGTCCTGGGTGAGCATCTCGGTCTTCCCGCCGCTCGCCGCCGGTCTCGTCGGCGCCATCGGCTTCGCGGTGAGCATGATCGTCTGATTTCCGCCCGAAATGATCGCGAACCAGGCCACCTGTCCCGCGCATCGAAGGAAGGGAGGCCGGGCAGGCCGTCCGTTCGCTGGCATCGTCCAGCGGCGGCCTGAGGAGCCCGGCGGGACGGGGCACACGGCATGGCGGATCTGCGCGCGAACGATCCCACCCGGCTGGGCGGCTACGAGCTGATCCGCAGGCTCGGGGAGGGCGGCCAGGGTGCCGTCTTCCTGGGCCGCGACCCGGCCACCGGCCAGCAGGTCGCGATCAAGCTGCTCCACGCGGAGCTGAACGAGAACGAGCGGGCCCGGTTCCGGTTCCTTCGCGAGTTCGAAGTGGCCATGCGGGTCGCGCCGTTCTGCACCGCGCAGGTCCTGCACGTGGACGTCCAGGACGGACGGCCGTACATCGTCAGCGAGTACGTGGCCGGCCCGTCGCTGCACCAGCAGGTCTCGGCGGAGGGCCCGCTGACCGGCGGCTCGCTGCAGCGGGTGGCGGTCGGGACGATCACGGCGCTGGTGGCGATCCACCAGGCCGGGGTCGTGCACCGCGACTTCAAGCCCGGCAACGTGCTGCTGGGCTCGGCCGGGGCCCGCGTCATCGACTTCGGCATCGCCCGGGCGCTCGACGCCACCACCAACACCGCAGGCATGGTCGGCACCCCCGTCTACATGGCGCCCGAGCAGATCCGCGGCGAACGCGCCGGGCCCTCGATCGACGTCTTCGCATGGGGCGCCACCATCGCGTTCGCCGCCACCGGCAGGACTCCGTTCGGCGCCGACAACCTGCCCGCCGTCATCCACCGGGTCCTGAACGGCGAGCCCGACCTGGGAGATCTCGCCGGGCCCTTGCGCGGCATCGTCGAGCGCTGCCTCATCAAGGACCCGGCCCACCGCCCCAGCGCACGCGACGTCCTGATGTCGCTGCTCGGGCACGACGCGGCTCCGGCCCCAGCCCCGGCGCCCGCGCCTGAGCCCGCGCCGCAGGCGCACCACCACGCCGCTCCGCCGCCGCCCGTTCCGGCCGCTCCGTACGAGCCTGAACGTC
This sequence comes from Actinomadura rudentiformis, assembly GCF_008923185.1. GTDB lineage: Bacteria > Actinomycetota > Actinomycetes > Streptosporangiales > Streptosporangiaceae > Spirillospora > Spirillospora rudentiformis. The sequence continues at coordinate 311,608 of NZ_WBMT01000009.1, read as the reverse complement.
ACGAGACCATGACCGGGATGCTCCAGGCCGGGCACGATCTGGCGGCACAACGTACCCCTGAGCCCACGCTCCCGCACTACGCGCCACAACCCCCGGCGCCCGCGCCCGGGCCCGCACAGGCGCACGCACCGGGGGCTGCGCCTGCTGCTCCTGGCGCGTTCCACCAGGTGCCGATCCCCCACCAGATCACGATCGACCCGTCGCACGCCGCCCAGCCCAAGAAGCGGAACCGGACGGCCCTCTGGACCGTGTCGGCGACCGTCCTGGCGGCTCTGCTGACCGGCCTGGTGCTCCTGGCCCCCCAGTTCGAGCGGGACGCCAAGGGCAGGCAGACCAACGACCAGACGCCGCTTCCCACGGCGACCACGTCCCAGTCCGTGGAGCCCATGCAGAGCACGGAATCGACGAGGTCGGCGACACCCACCCCGACCGAGACCGGCGGCGGCTACCTCCCCACGACCGAGCCCACGCACACCCCGACCTGGAAGCCCACGCGGACATACGAGCCGAGGCCCACGCACACCCCGACCGACGAGCCCACCCACGAGCCGACCGACGACCCGACGCCCACCCCTTCCCCGACCTCCACCGGCGGCGGCGAAGGTACCGGCAGCGGCTACTGACCGCCCGACGTGAGGGTCCGCTCTCTTCCCGGCCGGGAAGAGAGCGGATCATCGGACGGTTGTCATCGTTCATGAGCGTCCCCTTCTCGGTCCTGGACCTGTCCCCCGTCGTGAGCGGCTCCACCTCGGGCCAAGCCCTGCGCAACACCCTCGATCTGGCCCGGCACACCGAGGACCTCGGTTTCCACCGGTACTGGCTGGCCGAGCACCACGCGATGCCCGGGATCGCCAGCTCCGCGACGGCCGTGCTCATCGGCCAGGTCGCGGCGGCCACCGAACGGCTGCGCGTCGGCTCCGGCGGGATCATGCTGCCCAACCACGCGCCGATGGTGGTGGCCGAGCAGTTCGGCACGCTCGAAGCACTCTTCCCTGGCCGCATCGATCTCGGCCTCGGCCGGGCTCCCGGCACCGACCAGGCCACCGCCCGCGCCCTGCGCCGCTCGCCGGACGCGCTGTCGGTGGACGACTTCCCCGAGCAGGTCCACGAGCTCCGTGCCTACTTCGGCGAGCAGAGCAAGGTCACCCCGGCCGCGGGCAACGAGCCGCCGGTCTGGCTGCTGGGCTCCAGTGGCTACAGTGCCCGGCTCGCCGGGATGCTGGGTCTGCCGTTCGCGTTCGCCCACCACTTCAGCGCCGAGAACACGCTGCCCGCCCTGCAGATCTACCGCGAGTCGTTCCGGCCGAGCGTGCTGGCGGAGCCGTACGCGCTGATCGCCGTGTCGGTCACCGCCGCCGAGACCGACGAGGAGGCCCGCGAGCTCGCCCGCCCGCAGGCCCTGTCGTTCCTGCGGCTACGCCAGGGCCGTCCCGGCCTCCTGCCGAGCCCGGAGGAGGCGGCCGCCCACCCGTACACCCCGCTCGAAAGTGAGATCATCCAGGCGCGTCTCGACTCCCAGGTCGTCGGCGGCCGCGCGTCCGTCCGCAGCCAGATGGACGCCCTTCTGGAGAGCACCAAGGCCGACGAGGTCATGGTCACCACCATGGTCTACGACCATGCCGATCGCCTGCGCTCGTACGACATCCTCGCCGACCTCTACGACCTCAGCGCCGCCGGCACGCCGGTCGCGTCGGGCGTCTAGGCCGCGGGCGTCCGGGGACTGTCAGAGGCGTCTGGCACTCTGGCGACCGTGGCTCAACCGCTCAAAGAAATGGTCAACCGCGACTCCGTCGGGCTCCTCGCCGACGGGGTCGCGGCGGCCCACGCCCCGTTCCCGCGCGAGCGGTTCGTCACCACCGCGCTCGAAGGCCTCGGCGCGCTGGAGCTCAAGGACCGCATCAGGAAGGTGTCGCTGGCGCTGCACGAGACCCTGGCGCTGCCCTTCCCCGGCGCCGCCGCCGTGCTGCGCGAGGCGGCGACCCGCGTCCGGCTCGACATGTGGAGCGGCTGGCCCGCCACCGACTTCGTGGGCGCGTACGGCCACGACCATCTCGACGAGGCCATGACGACCCTGGCGGTGCTGACGCCCTACTCCACGGGCGAGTTCGCCGTACGCCCCTATCTCGACCGCTACCAGGACGCCGCGCTCAAGGTCATGATCGGCTGGGCCGAGTCGGACGACGAGCACCTGCGCAGGCTCGCCTCCGAGGGCTCACGGTCACGGCTTCCCTGGGCCACCCGCGTGCGCTGGCTGATGGAGCCCGGCCCCACCCTGCCCATCCTCGACCGGCTCCGCGACGACCCGAGCGAGTACGTCCGCCGCTCCGTCGCCAACCACGTCAACGACATCGCCAAGGACCACCCCGGCGCCGCGCTCGCCCTCCTCGGCCGGTGGAGCTCCGAGGGCGGCTCGCACGTCGAACGCGTCGTCCGGCACGCCGTCCGCGGCCTCATCCGGGCCGGTCACCCCGAGGCCCTCGCCCTGCTCGGCGCCGCACCGGGCAACGGCGCGGTCGAGTCGTTCGGCCTCGCGAGCGACGAGGTCGCCGTCGGCGACCGGCTGCGGTTCACCGTCGTCGTCAGCGCCGCCTCACCCGGCCCGCTCCTCCTCAAGTACGCGGTCCGCCGCGACGGCTCCCGCCGGATCTTCCACCTGGCCGAACGTGAAGCCGCCACCCCGGGCCAGACGTTCACGGTGACCAAGTCCCATTCGTTCCGCCCCGTCACCACGAGGGCCGAGCCGCCCGGCCCTCGCGAGCTGGACGTCATCGTCAACGGTGAGATCCGCGCCACCGCCTCCTTCACGCTGGTCGACGCGGATCCCGCGGGCGGCTGAGCCCGAGCCCCTGTCAACGGGCCGTCAGGGGGCCTCGGTGATCTCGGTGAGGGTGGCGAGGCCGGCGAGCGTCTCCGAGAGCGTCACGGGGTCCAGCTCGCCGAACGGATGGACGGTGCGGGAGTAGCGCGCGGTGAAGAGCGCCACTTGCTCGATCCGCTGAACGGGATGTTCGTCGGGCGTGAGCACCCGGATCCCCGGGTCGATGTCCACGACCACGCTGCGTTCCTCCGAGAGCTTGAGGGAGACGGATCGCTGGTAGCCGCCGGTCTCCTTCTCGCTGAGGACCCATCCACGCCTGGTCAGGCCCAGGATCGTCCCGAAATGCACGTCGCGGTTGTCGAAGCGGTGCAGGCGGCCGTCCTGGCCCTCCCCCTCGGCCAGCGTGTGCACGACCCGGCCCAGCTGGGGGAACGGCTGCAGGATCTCGTAGTCGGCGAAGAGCTCCGACCAGGTCGCCAGCTCGTCGCCAAGGAGAAGCGGATGCGGAAGCCCGATCCGCGCCGTGGCGGAGACCGTGAACACCTCATCTGCGGCATCGGCCAGCGTCCGGTCCTCGGCGACACGGAACGTGGTGGTCTTCCCGTCCTCTTCCTCGGCGGACCACACGAGCCGCCGGGCGATGTGCCAGAGCAGCGGATGTTCGAGGAAGGTGGCGCGGAACTCCTCCGGCGTCCACCGGCGCGCCGCCACCATCGCCTTCTCCAGGCGCTTGATCTGGTCGCCGGCGACGGTCCGCGCCTCCTTCTTGAGATCCCCGAAACGTTTGTACGCGGCGGGCGCCAGCACCTCGTCGTCCTTGGCCCCCGGCTTGGGGAGCGACTTGCGGCGCTTGCCGTCCTCGTCGGCCACGTACGGCTTGAGCTGCTCGTCGAAGCCGACCGTGAAGCGACGCGGGCCGTAGTCGAGGACCATGCTGCCTTCGGAGTCCAGCCCCAGGCCGGGGACCAGCCGGTCGGCCAGCTGCTCGGCGGTCAGCCCGCGCTCCTCCGCCGCGCGCTTCAGCCTCCCCTCGGCCCACGGCCGGATCCGCTTGGCGTCCTGGGCCTTCGTTGCGAGCTGGTGCAGCTGCCGCAGCGCCTCGTCGGTGCCGACCGCGCTGAAAACGTCCAGCGCAGTGAGGCCGCGGCCGTCCCAGACGCGCTGCTTCGACCAGCGCATGACCACCGGCGCGAGGCGGCGGACGGTCTCGTCGTCGGCCAGCCGCAACAACGTGAACTCGACCCAGGGCGAGGCCCACCTCGGATAGGCCTGGTCGGCCCGGTACACCGCCCAGGCGAACTCGGCCAGCGACTCCGGATCGCACACGTCGACGACCGTGTCCACACCCGCGTACGGGGCGCCGGGCTCGGAGATCGACAACATCGTGAGGAAGTGCCGGGTCGCGGCGGCGGGCAGGGCATGCTTCCGGCCGCGCAGCAGGATCTGCGGCAGCCGCGCGGGATCATGATCCTCGCTCAGCTCCGGAAGCGGGTCCGGGTAGAGATCCAGCGGAGCGACCTTCAGCTGCGAGATCGCGTTCGCCGCCTCGTCGCCGTAGACCCGTGCGGCCTCCACGACGGCGTCGTGCCCGTGCTTCTGGGCGGCCAGACGGACGGCCTCCTCCGCCAGCTCGCGCTTGGGCCCTGGCCTGCGCACCACATCGGGGACGATCAGCGCGATCCCGTCCGGGCCGTGCCTTTCGAACCAGGCTCGGGCGTCGTCGCCGCGGTAGTGGTCGTCCATCTGCTTGAGCACGAGCTGGGCTATCTCTGCGTCCCGGAACGGCAGGAGCTGGGCGATCTGGCAGCCGAACCTCCGCGACGCCAGGCGCTTGAGCATCGGCAGTGCCGCCAGCTCGTAACGCGCGGCGAGGCCCTTGGCCACCCAGAGATGCTCGAAGTCGGCCGAGTAACGCTCGTCGTCGAGCAATTGGCGGCCGTACTCCTCCGGCCCCTGCATCAGCAGCTCGATCACCCTGAGCTGACGGGCCTTGTCGTCGTCGTACTCCGTCAGCGCCTTTCCGCTGAGGAACGACTCCGCCAGGGCTCCCCAGTCGGTGTCGTCCGGCTGCCTCGTGAGCTGTGGAACCCAGCGCCCCCGCTTCTCCTCGTCGTAGGGGAACCCCAGCCATTCCTCGCGCTCGCCCGGCTGCCACGTCAGGACCGGCGGTTGCTTGGGGCGCTTGAGCCCCTTGAGGACGATCGGCTCGGCCGGCTCGTTCACCGTCCACGGCGGTGCAAGCAGCAACTGCGGCAGGACGTCTGCGGGGGCTTCTTCGACTGGAGCTGCGGGGGACTTCGTCATGACCACGTAGACGAACGATCACCGTCCCGCGTTCCGCCGGATTCCCGGCCGAGACGAACTAAGTGAGCGTCCGCCGCCGAGCGCGCTATCACCGGTCGTTAAATCCCTGGCGAACGCTTGATTTCTTGATCCGCTCCGGTACAAACAGGGACGAACCACGTGGTTGAGGAACGCATCCGGATGCCCACCCCCCGAGGAGAATCCATGCAGTTCCCCGTCGAACGCGCCCTACCTCTCGCCGCCTGCGCGGCCATCGCGGTCACGGCCCTCTCGGCCGTCCCGGCGACCGCGGCCACCACCACCATCCACCGCGACAACGCCACCGGCGCCCCCTACGCCGGCAACTGGCAGATCTCCACCGTCGGCCCGCTCAACTTCTCGATCACCTTCCTCGGCGCGAAGGTGACCGCCACCTGCGAGGACGCGAAGCTGAACGGCACCGTCACCGCCGCGGGCGCCGGCACGCTCGCCACCGGGTCGGTCGGCGCCTGCACCGCCTCCACCGGCCAGACCTCCCCCGCCATCACGTTCGAGAACCTCCAGGACGTCGGCGGGCAGGTCACCTACGCACCCGTCCAGGGCGGCCGCGACGGCACCCTGGCCGTCACCGGCAATCTCAACTTCAAGCTTGAAGGTGAAATTCTGGGACGCGTCCGCACCTGCTACTACGGTTTCCGCACCGGAAACTCCGAAGGAGCGAGTTTCGACATTTACAACGGCGATAATCCGCAGCGCCCGGTGCCTTCGAGCAACGACGTCCAGGGCACGCTCGCCAACATCACGCTCGTCAGGCTGCCTGGAAGCGACTGGCTCTGCGGCTCGAACGGCACCGGCAGCGGGCAGGCCGTGGCGCGCGGCGAGACCGTCAGCGGCTCCGGCGTCTTCGACCAGAGGCTGTACGTGACCTCATAGGCGCTGTCCATGAGGTCATGGGCGCTGTGCATGACCTCATGGGCATGACCTCATGGGCATGCAGGACCGGGCCGCCGTCCATCGACCGCGGCGGCCCGGCCCTCCATCCGTTCAGTCTTCGAAGGCGCTCTCCAGGATCCCGAGGCCCTCCACCAGCAGGTGCTCGGGAATGACGAGCGGCGGCAGGAAGCGCACCACGTTGCCGTACGTGCCGGCGGTCAGGACCAGGAGTCCGGCGGCATGGCAGCGGCGTACGATCTCCGCCGTCAGCTCGGGGTTCGGCTCCTTCGACGCGCCGCGGACCAGCTCGATCGCGATCATGGCGCCGCGCCCGCGCACGTCGCCGATGACGTCGTGCTTCTCGGCGAGGGCCCGCAGCCTCGGCACCATGGTCTCGCCGATCCACCGGGCGCGCTCGACGAGCCCCCCGGCCTCGATCTCCTCCAGGACCGCCAGCGCCGCCTCACACGCGAGCGGGTTGCCGCCGTACGTGCCGCCGAGCCCGCCGCCGTGCACCTTGTCCATGAGGTCGGCGCGTCCGGTCACGGCGCCGAGCGGGAGCCCGCCGGCGATGCCCTTGGCCATCGCGATGATGTCCGGAACGACCCCCTCGTGGTCGCAGGCGAACATGTCGCCGGTCCGCGCGAATCCGGTCTGCACCTCGTCCGCGATGAGCATGATGCCGTTCGCCTGGCAGAACTCGGCGATCGCCGGGAGGAACCCCGGCGCGTGGTCGATGAAGCCGCCCTCGCCCTGGATCGGCTCGATGACCACGGCCGCCACGTTCAGCGGGCCGATCTGCTTGGTGATCTGGTCGATGGCCTGCGCCGCCGCCTCCGGCCCGCAGTTGCCGGGGCCGGTCGGCCAGCGGTAGGCGTAGGCCGGCGGCATCCGGTAGACCTCAGGCGCGTACGGGCCGAACCCGTGCTTGTACGGCATGCTCTTGGCGGTCAGCGTCATCGTGAGCAGGGTCCGGCCGTGGAAGCCGTGGTCGAACGCGACGACCGCCTGCCGCCCGGTCGCGTACCGCGCGATCTTGACGGCGTTCTCCACCGCCTCCGCGCCGCTGTTGACCAGGAACGACCGCTTCTCGTGGTCGCCGGGCGTGATCCGGTTGAGGGCCTCGCACACCGCGACGTACGACTCGTACGGCGCGACCATGAAACAGGTGTGCGTGAACCGTTCCACCTGCTCCTTCACCCGCTCGACGACGCGCGGGCTGGCGTTGCCGACACCCGTGACCGCGATGCCTGAGCCGAAGTCGATCAGCGAGTTGCCGTCGACGTCCACGACCACGCCGCCGCCCGCGTCCGTCACGTACACCGGCAGCACGCTGCCGACGCCCGGCGGTACGGCGCCGACGCGGCGCTCCTGCAACTCCCGCGACTTCGGCCCCGGGATCTCGGTGACGACGCGGCGTTCCTGCCGCAGGCGCTCGGGCCTGCCGGTGATCTGGCTGGTCATGGCGCGAACATAAGCCTGGACGCCCCGTACGCTGAACTGTACGGAGCGGCGAATCATCGCCGCTCGACTGGACAGCCTGCACAACGAGAGTCTCCGGGGACCGCCATGCCGCCCACGCTTGCCGCCGTCGCGGCGCTTCCCCAGTTGGGCCTGCGCGCGCTGACCGAGGTGCGCACCGACCTGCCCGTGCGCTGGGTGGCCGTCAGCGAGCTGGAGGACCCGACGCCGTTCCTGGAGGGCGGTGAACTGGTGCTGACCACCGGGATGCGGCTCAGCCCGGACAACGTCGTGCCGTACGTGTCGCGGCTGGTCGAACGCGGCGTCGCGGGACTCGGCTTCGCGGTCGGGGTCATCCATCCCGTCACCCTGCCCGATCTGGTCGACGCGGCCCGCGACCAGGGGCTCACGCTGCTCGAGGTCCCCCAGCCGGTCCCGTTCATCGCGATCGGCAAGGCGGTCTCCCGGCTGCTGGCGGCCGAATGGTACGAGGACGACACCCGCGCCTTCCAGGCCCAGCGGGAGCTGACCCGCGCGGCGCTGCGCGGGCCGGGACCGCTGGTCGCCCGCCTCGCGCGGGAGTTGGACGGCTGGACAATGCTGCTCGATCCGTCCGGTGAGGTCCGGCACGCCTCGGACCTCGCGCGGGCCCGCAGGCGCGCCGCCGAGCTCGCCCCGGACCTCGCCCGCCTCGCCCGGGAGACCCGTACGGCCAGCATCACGCTCTCCGACAAAGACGATCATGTGGTCGTCCAGGGCGTCGGCGTCTCCGGCCGCCCGCGCGCCTTCCTGGCGGTCGGGACGGCCGAGCGGCTGCCGCGCGTCGCGCACACCATCGTCGGCTCCGCCGTGGCGCTCCTCACCCTGCAGTCGGAGTCGCCACGGACGACCCGCGACCTCCGTTCGGCGCTGGCGGGCCTGCTCCTCGGCCTGCCGCCGGGCGGCCCGGCGTTCCCCGCCAGTCCGGTCCGCGTGCTGGCCTGCGCAGGTGGAGCCGCGGTCCTGGACGCCCTCGGCGACGACGACCAGTGCCTCCCCGTGCCGCTCCCGGACGGCACCATCGCCGTGATCGTCCCCGCGGGGGCGGCCGAGCGGCTCATGGCGCTGGCCCACCAGAGCGGCCCGGTCGGTGCCAGCGACCCGGCCGGCCTGGACTCACTCGGCCATGCCCTTCGCCAGGCCCGCCAGGCGCTGGCCGCCGCACGCCGGCACCGCGCCGCGCTCCGCTACTCCGACCTCCCCGGCCAGGGCCTCCTCGGCATCCTCGACCCGGCGCTCGCCCAGGGCTTCGCCGAGACACTGCTGGCACCCTTGGGCGCCGACGAGACCTTGGTCGCCTCGCTGCGCGCCTACATCGCCGCCAATGGCCAAGGCGAGACGGCCGCGCGCGCCCTGGGCGTGCACCGCCACACGCTGCGAGCCCGGATCCAGAAGGCCGCCAGGCTCCTCGGCCGTGATCTCGACGAGCCGGCGGTACGGGCCGAGCTCTGGATCGCGCTCGCCGTGACGGCCAATGGGGCGGGCCCGATTGGACACCCTGGCCACTAGAAACAGCCAGATCCAGAGATAGCGTGAAGGCATGAACGTGACCCCTTTCTGGCTGGCCGGGCGCGCCGCGACCGGTGACGGCGAGCTGACCGTTGAACACCCGTACGACGGCCGCGTGGTCGGCACGGTCTCCGTACCGACCCCGGGCCAGGTGGAAGAGGCGCTGGCGGCGGCCCACGCGGTGCGCGCCGAGGCGGCGGCCCTGCCGGTCCATGTGCGCGCGGAGGCCCTCGCCCACGTGTCACGCCGCCTGGCGGAGCGGTCCGAGGAGATCGCCAAGCTGATCACCGCTGAGAACGGCAAGCCGCTGATGTGGGCGCGGATCGAGGTGAAGCGGGCCATCTCCACGTTCCGGTTCGCCGCCGAGGAGGCCCGGCGCTGGAGCCCCACGACGCAGCGGCTGGACACCGAGGAGGGCGGCGTGGGCCGGATGGCCTACATCACCCGGGTGCCCAAGGGCCCGGTGCTCGGCATCTCGCCGTTCAACTTCCCGCTCAACCTGACCGCGCACAAGGTCGCGCCGGCGATCGCGGTCGGCGCCCCGATCGTCGTGAAGCCCGCCCCCGCGACACCGCTCTCGGCGCTCCTCCTCGGTGAGCTCCTGGCCGAGACCGACCTGCCCGCCGGGATGTTCTCGGTGCTGCCGGTCCCCAACGACCGAGCGGGCGCGCTGGTCGAGGACCCGCGGCTGCCGATCGTCTCGTTCACCGGCTCGGTCCCGGTCGGCTGGTCGATCAACGACCAGGTGCCGCGCAAGCACGTCACGCTGGAGCTGGGCGGCAACGGCGCCGCGGTCGTCCTGCCGGACGCCGACCTCGACTGGGCCGCGTCGCGCATCGGCCTGTTCTCCAACTACCAGGCGGGCCAGAGCTGCATCGCGGTGCAGCGGGTCTACGTGCACCGGGCGGTGTACGACGAGTTCGTGCCCAAGCTGGTCGAGACCGTGGACGGCCTGGTCACCGGTGACCCGTGGGACGACAAGACCCAGGTCGGCCCGCTGGTGAGCCAGGACGCCGCCGAACGGGTCGAGTCCTGGGTCGGCGAGGCCGTCGAGTCGGGCGCCAAGATCCTGGCCGGCGGCACGCGCGAGGGCGCCGCGTACGCCCCGACCGTCCTGGCCGATGTGCCCGCCGACGCCAAGGTCGCCCGGGAGGAGGTCTTCGGCCCGGTACTGCTCGTCCAGCCGGTGGACGGTGTGGACGAGGCGTTCGAGCGGGTCAACGACTCCACGTTCGGCCTGCAGGCTGGCGTCTTCACCCGCAATCTCGACATCGCTTTCCGCGCCCACCGCGAGCTCCAGGTCGGCGGCGTCATCATCGGCGACGTCCCGTCGTACCGCGCCGACCAGATGCCCTACGGCGGCGTCAAGGACTCCGGCGTCGGCCGCGAAGGTCTCCGTTCGGCGATGGCCGACTACACCGAAGAGAAGATCATGGTCCTCACCGGCCTGCCCCTCTGACCTCCGGCGTCACCCGGCGGGACCGCCCCTCGCGGTGGTCCCGCCCAGGGCGAGGCCCATGCGGAGGGCACCCGCGGCCTCGGAGACCGCCGCGGCGAAACGCCCGCCGAGGCCGCCCATGTTCGCGAAGCCGTGGATGAGGTCCTCGTGCCGGCGGAGGACGACCGGCACGCCCGCGTCGGCAAGCCTGTGCGCGAACTCCTCGCCCTCGTCGCGAAGGGGGTCGAAGCCCGCGGTGGCGAGGTAGGTGGGCGGGAAGCCGCTGAGGTCGTCGGCCAGCAGGGGTGAGGCCTTGACCTCCGTCCGCCGTTCCACCGGGATGTACTGGTCGGAGAACCAGACCATGTCGGGATCGGTCAGGTAGAAGCCCTTCGCGAACAGATCACGCGAGCGCCGGTGGCCGGACAGGTCGGTGACCGGGTAGAAGAGCAGCGCGAAAGCGGGCTTCCGCTCCGCGTGGTGGCTGACGACGGCCGCGAGGTTGCCGCCCGCGCTGTCACCGCCGACGGCCACTGCCTCCGGGTCGGCGCCGAACGACTCGGCGTTCTTGACGGCGTGCTCGTACGCGGCGAGCGCGTCGTCGACCGCCGCCGGGAACGGATGCTCGGGCGCCAGCCGGTAGCCGATCAACAACACGCGGACGGCCGCGTTCGCGGCCAGGTGGCGGCAGAGGGAGTCGTGGGTGTCCAGGCTGCCGAGCAGGAACCCGCCGCCGTGGTAGTAGACCAGCAGGGGTGAGCCGGAGGGCAGGCCGGCCGGAGTGTAGAGCCGCGCCGGGATGTCGTGATCGCCGTTCGGAAGGGTCAGCGCGCGGGTGCCGACGCCCGCGACGGGCCTGCCTTCGATGAGCCGCTGGCTGCGTTCGAGGCGGCGCCGGGAGACGTTCACGTCCCTGTCGCTGAGTCCCGCACCCTCCACCTTGGCGAGGGCCAGCAGCAGTTGCGCCTCAAGGGCGAGCCGCTGGCCGTCCCGCCTGACCTGGCGGCCCGCGATCAACCGGCGGACCGGGACGGGCAGCGCGTAGAGGGTGCGAACGGCGAAATTCACGGCCTGAGGCGGGATCAGATCGGTCGGAAGCGGCATTGGACCTCCAGTCGAATATCCGCCGTATGGTAATCCACCGCGGTCCGCCGGACATCAGCCGAGGGCGGCGATCGCCGCCTCCCAGGAACGCAGGAACTCCGGATAACCGGCCGCGAACTCCCGCAACTCCCGTTCTCCCTCGGGCGAGAGGGCGGTGAGCGCGTACGTGACCCGCACGGAGCTGCCACCCTCCCGTTCGGAGAGCTCGACGGTGACCGTGCCGGCGCGCGAGCCGGGGGTGACGCGGGCGTACGAGACGCGGCGGCCCGGCTCACGGTCGAGCACGATCCAGGTCGTCGTCTCACCTTCGGACATGGTCTCGAACACCGTGCCCGGCCTGGCGTCATCGGCAACGGGCACCGGGAAGCGCGGATGCCAGCCCGCCACCCACCGCTCCTCGCCACGCGGCGTGAAGAGCGCGAACGCGTCCGCCGGGCTCAGCGCGACGTCGAGGTCGCCGGTCAACGTGACGGGGCCGCCACTCGGCTTCTCCCGGCTCATTTCTCCTCCAGCAGGTGCGCGTCGGCCGCTGTCAGCGTCAGGCCGTACACCTCTTTCAGCTGCTCGATCTTGCCGAGTGTCGTCGGCGAGAAGGGCGCCTTGCCCTCGAAGGCGTGCAGCGCGATGCCCTCGACGAGATCCCCCAGGGACATGTCCAGATACTCGGCCAGGCCCTTGAGGACCTTGAGCACGTTGCGTTCGATCCGCAGGCCGGTCTGCTGTCGCTCAACTGTTACCATGGTACCATGGTAACACCTAATCGCCGGGTGGCCCGCCTCTGGCGGTGACGAGGCCGGACTCGTAGGCGTAGACGACGAGCTGGGCCCGGTCTCGTGCGCCGAGCTTGGTCATCGCACGGCTGACATGGGTTTTCGCCGTGAGGTGGCTGATCTGCAGGCGCACCGCGATCTCCTCGTTCGACAGTCCGGCGGCGACCAGCACCATCACCTCGCGCTCGCGCCCGGTCAGCACGTCCAGCGAGGGCGGCGCGGCGGCGGGACGTGGCGGGGCGGTCACGTACTGCTCGATGAGCCGCCGCGTGACCGCGGGGGCCAGCAGGGCGTCGCCGCGCGCCGCGACCCGCACCCCATGGATGAGCTCGGCCGGCTCGATGTCCTTCACCAGGAACCCGCCCGCCCCCGCGCGCAGGGCCGCGAGAACGTACTCGTCCACCGCGTAGTTGGTGAGGATGACGATGTGCACGCCGGCCAGCTCGCCATCGGCGGCGAGCTCGCGCGTCGCGGCGATGCCGTCCAGCCGCGGCATCCGGACGTCGAGCAGCACGACGTCGGGCCGGTGCGCACAGACCATCCGCACGGCCTCCGCGCCATCGCCCGCCTCGGCCACGACCGCGATGTCCTCCTCCGACTCCAGCAGCGCACGGAAGCCGGCCCGGATCAGCGGCTGGTCATCCGCCAGGACGACCCGGATCACAGCGGCAGCTCCGCCCGGACCCGGAACCCGCCACCGGGCCCCGGCTCTGCCTGGAGGGAACCACCCACCGCCATCGCGCGCTCCCGCATCCCGATCACTCCCATTCCCGTGCCGGACGTGGCCGGAGCGTTCGCCCCGCGGTCGTTCACCACTGCGAGCGTGACGGTGTCCGGCCCGAAGTCGGTGGTCAGCGTCACGGGAACGTGCCCGGCGTGCCGGAGCACATTGGTGAGGGCCTCCTGCAGGATGCGGTAGGCGGCGCGGTCGGCCTCGGCGGGCAGCGGGCGCGGCTCGCCGCGGACCTCGTAGGTCATCGTCAGGCCCGCCGCCCGGGCCCGGTCCACCAGCCGGGGCAGCCGGTCGAGGCCGGGCGCCGCGCCGTCGGCGTCGACCTGGCGCAGGACGCCCAGCGTGCGGCGCAGCTCCCGCATGGCGTCCTGGCCCGCCTCCTTGATGGCGGTCAGCGCCTCGCGGCTCCGTGCCGGGTCCCGGTCGGCCAGATGGACGGCCATGCCCGCCTGCACGTTGATGACCGAGATGCTGTGGGTCAGGGTGTCGTGGAGTTCCTGCGCGATCCAGAGGCGTTCCTCGCCGGCCCGGCGCAAGGCGGCCTCCTCACGGGTGCGTTCGGCCTCGGCGGCGCGCTGCTCGACGGCCTCCAGATAAGCGCGGCGGTTGCGGGCCGACTCGCCCATCACCACCATCGCCACCACCCAGCCCACCATCCAGAGGAAACCCTCGTTCGTCCCGGCCTCGCGGACCGCCTCCACGACATAGATCGCCACGGTGAGCACGGCGCCGACGGCGAGAGCCGACAGCCGGGCGCCCGCGGTCACCAGGGCGTAGATCCCGATGATCGCGGGCGTCGGTGAGAAGACTCCCGGATAGTCCAGGGCGTAGTACGCGGTGGTCGTCGACGTCCCGATCAGGGCCACCACGAGCGGAAACCGCCGCCGCACGGCGATGGCCAGCGCCGGGAGCACCAGCAGCGCCACCCCCGTGAGATCGAGCGCCTGATCGCGTCCATCCGAGCGAGGGATGGCCAGCGTCCCCAGCACCATGGCGACCGCGGTCGCGCCCGCCCAGACGGCGTCCCGGCCCAGCCTCAGCCTCTTCACGCTTTGAACGTAACGACGGCGAGCGGCCGGGACATCCTGCGAACGGACTGTCCCGGCCCTACTTCGCCGGTAGTACGGGCGCCGACTGTGAACACGCCCTACCGGGCTATGACCCTGCGGGCACCTCGTACTGCTCGGCCATGTCCGACTCGGTGGCCTGACGCTGGATCACCAGGCCGCCGAGCGCCTTGGCGTCGGTCCGCAGGATGTAGGTCTTGCGGGTGGCGGGCTGGTCGAACTTGCTGAAGTTCATCGGTGTGCCGAAGCCGTCGTCGTAGGTGCTGCCGGAACGGTGCGCCTTGATGATCCCGGCGCGGCTCAGGTCCTTGGCCGTGCAGGCCTTCTTGAGCGCGTCGGTGAAGAAGGCGGCCGAGGTGTAGCCGTTGACGACCGCGTTGTCGCGCGGCTGGCCCGGGTACTTCTTGCCGTACGCGTCGGCCAGCTTCTTCTGGGCGGGAAGGTCCGCGCCGATCGGCGCCCCGGCGCTGGCGAGGTAGAAGTCCTTGAGCAGCGCGGGCGCCGCCGGGGTCTGCAGCAACTGCGGCGCGAAGCCGGAGTTGCTGGCCACGATCGGCACCATCATGCCCTTGGCGCGGGCGACGCCGGCGAGCGAGGCCGACTGCTTGGGCCCGGCGCTCATCAGGATCGCCTTCACCCCGGCGTTCCTGAGCGCGGCGACCTGGGCGCTCATGTCGTTGTCAGTGGCCTTGATCTTCTGCTCGACGAGGGGGAGGCCGAGCTTGCCCGCGGCGTACTTGGCACCGTGCAGCGCGCTCTCGCCGTAGTCGCCCTCGAAGTAGACGTGCCCGATCTTGTCGCCCTTCTCGACGCCCTTCTCCTTGGTGAGGAAGTCCAGGGCGTTGATCATGTCGATGTCGTACGTGGTTCCGCTGACCTGGATGGACTCGCTGCCCAGCAGCGTGGTCGACCAGGCCATCGGGACCACGAACATCTTGTCGCTGTTGATCCGGCCCTTGAGCGCGGTCACCATCGGGGAGCCGATGAACTGCGGGATCCCGACCACGTCGGCCTGGAGCTCGCTGTAGGCCGCCATCGCCCGCTGCACGTCGTAGCCGTGGTCGCGGACCACGACCTCCACCTTGCGGCCGCACACCCCGCCGGCCGCGTTGACCTCCTCGAAGTAGAGCTGCTGGGCCTGCGTCAGGCTCTTGCCCAGCGGGGCGTAGACGCCGGTGAGGTCGCTGACGATGCCGACCTTGATCTTGTCTGCGGTCACGCCGGGGCCGAGCTTGACGCCGTCCGAGCCGGTGCCGCCGGATCCGCCGGTGGCCTTGCTGCTGCACCCGGTGGCGGCGGCGAGCACGATCGCCAGCGCCGCCGTTGATCTGAGCACGGTGCGGTTCATGCTGGTTGTTCCTCTTTTTCGAGTCGGGGCAGGGTACGCGGGGCCCTGCGGGCGGTGACGACCATGCGGAGCCGGGTCCACAGGCCGAGCAGTCCGCCGGGCAGGAAGAGGACGACGGCGACGACGGCGGCGCCGTACAGGATGCGGGAGGCCTCGGCGGGCGAGACGCCGCCGGAGCCGGGTGCGGCGACCAGCGGGAGGCCGTCGCTGTAACGGGTGAGCAGCTGGGGCAGCAACGACACGAAGATCGCGCCGATCACCGCCCCGGCGGCGGTGCCCAGACCACCGATGACGATCATGGCCAGGTAGTCGAGGGACAGGAACATGCCGAAGTACTCGGGCACGGTCCGGCGGAAGATGAGGGCCAGCAGCGCTCCCGCCGTGCCCGCGTACATCGACGAGAGCACGAAGACGCCGGCCCGGTAGCGCGCCACCGGCACGCCCATCACCGACGCGGCGACCTCGTGGTCGCGGATGGTGTTGAGCGCCCGGCCCGGCCGGCCGCGCAGCACGCCGCGCGCGAGCCAGGCGGCGAGCGCGAGCAACACCAGCCCGAGGAACCAGAGCCGCTCCAGCGCGCCCAGCGGCACGTTGAAGACCACCAGCTCCGGCGAGTCGTCGAAGACGATCCCGGGCAGCTCCAGCGGCGGCACGTTCCGGCCGTTGAAGCCACCGGTGACGCTCTCGGCGTTGAACAGCACATGCTGCCCGATGAAGATCAGGGCGAGCGACGCGATGCCGAGATAGGTGCCGCGCAGCCGCCCCGCGATCGGGCTGAACAGCCCGCCCGCGATCCCGGCCATCACCACCGCGCCGGCGAACGCGACCGGCGTCGGCAGCCCGAGCCCGGTGAGCTTGGTGTCGGAGTCTGCCGCCAGGAACACGTATCCGTACGCGCCGACCGCGAGGAAGAACGCGTGCCCCATGGACAGCTGGCCGGTGGCGCCGGTCAGCAGGTTGAGCCCGATCGCGCCGATCGCCGCGGAGATCGCGAACAACCCGGTCTGCAGCCAGAACGAGTCGAGGTAGAACGGGAAGGCGAGCAGGACCGCCGCGCCCACCACCGCGAGCGGGACGGAGGGCCTGCGGAGGGCCGCCGACCGGTTGGAGGAGGCGGGCTTGGATGAGGCCGGCTTGGCTGAGGGCTGCCTGGCCTGTGCGGCGTCAGACACGGGTCAGCTCCCTCGTCCCGAAGAGCCCTGCGGGCCGGATGAGCAGGACCGCGAGCATGACCAGGAACGGCGCGACCTCGCCGATGCCGCGGCCCATGAACGCCAGGTCACCCTGGTAGCCGGTGACCAGCGACTCGGTGAGCCCGATGATCAGGCCGCCGGCCAGCGCCCCGGTGGTGGAGTCGAGCCCGCCGAGGATCGCGGCCGGGAAGGCCTTCATCGCCGCGAACGACGTGCTGCGGTCCAGGCCGGGCGTCGGGAAGACGGTCAGGAACAGCGCGGCCACGGCGGCCAGGGCCCCCGCCACCGCCCAGGCGCCCAGCGACACCCGGGAGAGCCGGATGCCCATCAGCGCCGCCGTCTCGCTGTCCTCGGCCGCCGCGCGCATCGCCACGCCCCACGAGGTGTAGCGGAAGGCGAGCAGGAACGCCGAGATCAGCACGGCCGCGGTGACCAGCGCCGCGATCCGGGTGTGCGCGATGCTGACCCCGCCGATGGTGTAGATCCCGTTCTGCCAGGGGTCGCCCAGCGTGAGGACCTCGGTGCCGATGCGCCGGGTCAGCTCGGTGGTGAGCATGATGTCCACGCCGATCGTGACGATCGCCAGCACGGCGTGGTTCTCGACCGTGGCGCGGCGCAGCACCAGGAACTCCACCAGCGCGCCCACGACGGCCGCGGTCGCGATTCCGGCGCCCAGCGCGGGCAGGAACCCGATGTCGTCGTGCAGGATCGCCGTCACGTACCCGCCGACCAGCAGCAGCGAGGCGTGCGCGAAGTTCACCACCTCGGTGGCCTTGAAGATGATCACGAAGCCGAGGGCGATCAGCGCGTACACCGATCCCACCGACAGCCCGTTGACCACCAGCTCGATGAAGGTCGTCAAGCCCGTTCCTCTGCTTTCTGCCGCGCGGCGTCCGCCGCCGTTTCCCCGGTGACCGCCAGCTCCCCGGCGTCGACGGTGTGCGCGGCGCCCAGATAGGCGCGGATCACCGCCGGGTCGCGCTGGACCTCGTCCGGCGTGCCGTCGGCGATCCGGCGGCCGAAGTCCAGGACCGTCACCCGGTCGGCGAGCTTCATGACCATGCCCATGTCGTGCTCGACGAGCAGGATCGACAGGCCGAGGTCGGCCCGCGCGGCGACGATGACCTCGGCCATCCGGCGCCTCTCGTCGCCGTTCATCCCGGCCACCGGCTCGTCCAGAAGGAGCAGGCTCGGTTCCATGGCCAGTGCCCGGGCCAGCTCGACCCGTTTCTGGACGCCGTACGGGAGCATCCCGACGGGGGCGTCCAGGTACTCGCTCACGCCGACGAACCGGGCGATCTCCCGGACCCGTCCCCGGTGCCGGGCGTCCTCGCGCCGCGCGCGGGGCAGCCGCAGGCCGGCCGAGGCGAATCCTGCCCGGGTCAGCCGATGCCGCCCGAGCATGAGGTTGTTCTCGACGCTCTGCCGTGACGACAGAGCGATGTTCTGGAACGTGCGGGCCACGCCCAGCGCCGCGATCTTGTGCGGCGACAGCGCGGTCAGCTCGGCGCCGGCGAACCGCACACTGCCCTCCGTGGCGCGATAGACGCCGGACAACACGTTGAAGCAGGTCGACTTGCCCGCCCCGTTCGGCCCGATGACGGCGTGCACGCTGCCCTCGGGCACCGCGAAGTCGACCGCGTCCAACGCCGTCAACCCGGCGAACCGCACCGTCAAGCCGTCCACGATGAGCTCGCTCACCCGGCCCACCTCTCCAGCGTCGGCGGGCGTTCGAGCCGCAACTCCTCGCCGGCCTCCGCCGCGCCGCCTTCCCCCTCGCCGCCTTCCCCCTTGATGGCGACGCCGAGGTAGCGGCGCCGGATCTCGTCACTGGCGGCCAGCTCGGCGGCGTCGCCGTGCAGGGTCACCTCGCCGACCTCCAGGACGTGCGCGGTGGCCGCCAGCTCCAGGGCGAGCGCCGCGTTCTGCTCGATGAGCAGCACGGCGGTGCCCTGCCGGTTGATCTCGATGATCGTCTCGCTGATCCGTTCGGCCATCAGCGGTGCCAGACCGAGCGTCGGCTCGTCCAGGAGCAGGACCTTCGGCCGGGCCATGAGCGCCCGTCCGATGGCCAGCATCTGCTGCTCGCCGCCCGACAACAGCCCGGCCCGCTGCTTGGCGCGTTCGGCCAGCACCGGGAACAGCTCCAGCACCCGCCCGCGCGCTTCGGCCACACCGGACCGGTCCGGCGCGCCCAGCGCACCGGCCTTGAGGTTCTCCTCGACGGAGAGCCGCCCGAACACCCGCCGGCCCTCGGGCACCTGCACCACCCCGGCCGCCACCACCGCCGACGGGCGCAGCCCGCTCAGCGTCCGGTCGCCCAGGCTGATCTCGCCGCCCTCCACCGCGCCGCGATGGAAGGACAACGTGCCCGAGATGGCCCTGAGCAGGGTGGTCTTGCCTGCTCCGTTGGCCCCGAGCACGGCCGTCACCGACCCCTCGGGCACCTCCAGGGACACCCGGCGCAACGCCCGGACGGCCTTGCCATAGCTGACCGAAAGATCGCGGACAGCGAGCGCTCCGCTCGCCATAGGCGCCTCCCATCGTCGTGTGGCACGCACCACAACATGGGAGACCGGACACCGTCCATGGGGCGTGGACAAGTCGGGGCGGGCGTCCAACGGAACAGCATTCGGGTTGTGCGGAGCGCACAGCATGCGGGTGAATCGGCCCTCACATCTAGTGATTCCATGGCGTCCCATGCCAAAGTGATGCCGGTCACCCATGGGAGGACGTCATGCCGTCTACCAGCACCGATGCCCTCGCAGCGCGCGTCCAGGACCCGGGCCTCAAGGCCGCCAACGCCCTCGCGGCCTCGGCGACCGGCGCGCTCCTGCTGCGCGTGCCCGACCTCACCGACCGCCTGGTCGCCGAGGTCCTGGCGGAGGACCCGGCGTACGGGGAGTTCGTGCCCAAGGACGAGTTCTGGGAGTCGGTCCGCGACAGCCTGGAGGCCGGTATCGAGCAGATGCGGCGAAAGGCCGCCGGTGAGCGCGCGGACCTCTCGGTCGCCGAACGCACCGGGCGGCGCCGCTGCGAGCAGGGGCTCCCGCTGGAGTCCCTCCTGCGCAGCTACCGGATGGGCGGCCGCATCATCTGGGAGGCCCTGATCCAGGTGGTCTCCGAAGAGGACCCCGACTCCCTCCAGGTACTGCTCCGCTACGCGAGCGCCGTCTGGCACACGATCGAGCAGCAGTCGACCGTCGTGTCCGAGTCGTACCGGCGGACGGAGTCCGAACTGCTCAGGCGAAGCAGCGAGCGGGTCCAGGCGCTCCTGGACGCCCTCCTCGAAGGCCGCGGCGCCGACCCCGGCCTCGCCAAGGCCGCCTCAGCGGCGCTCGACCTCCCCGAACACGGGCGCTACGCCGTCGTCGTCCTGCGGGTGTCCGTGCGCGACAGCGGCTTCGAACGCCCTGAGGAGATCGGCGGGATGCGCTTCGTCTGGCGGATGCGCACCGACGCCGAGGTGGGCGTCGTGTCCCTCGGCGAGCACGACGTCGAGGACGTCGTCACCGCTCTCCAGCCCCTGGTGCGCGGCGAGGCCGGGGTCAGTGCGGTCATCGAGGGCCTGGCGGGACTCGGCCGGGGCCGCTGGCTGGCGGAGGTCGCCCTCGGCACCTGCCGTCCGGGGGACCACCGGATCGTCCGGCTCGACAGAAATCTCCCGGCGGCCCTCGTCGTCGCCCAGCCCGAGCTCGGCGACCTGCTGGGCTCCCAGGTCCTCGGCCCGCTGGCCGAGCTCGACCCGTCCGACCGGGAGATCCTGCTGGAGACCCTCGCCACCTGGCTGGACTGCGAGGGCTCGGCCATCCACACGGCGAGCCGCCTCTACTGCCACCGCAATACGGTCTTCAACCGCCTCCGCCGCCTGGAGCAGCTGACGTCCCGCTCGCTGCACCGCCCGAGGGACGTCGTGGAACTCGCGCTGGCCCTCGACGCGGCCCGCCTGGTCCTCCCACGCCAAGGTTGATGTAACGGGCCTGGCGGGCGGACGGATCGGCACCCCGGACGCCGAGAAGGGCGCGTTCGAGGGCGGCGGCGGCACGGCGGCAGAACCGCTCGGGCTCGTCCGCGGCGTCCGGATGTTCGCCGACCAGCTCGTCGACGATGCCCTCGCGGAGCAGGTCGGCCGAACGAACGCCCTGGGCCTCGGCCATCTCGGGGGCGCGGCCGGGCGTCCGGTGGACGATGATCGAGGCGCCCTCGGGCGGCAGGGGCGACAGCCAGGCGTGGCTCGCGGCCAGCACGCGGTCGGCGGGGAGGAGGGCGAGCGCGGCGCCGCCCGTTCCCTCCCCCAGGAGAAGGCAGACGGTGGGCGCCGCAAGCGTGATCATGTCGGCCAGGCAGCGCGCGATCTCGCCTGCGAGTCCGCCCTCCTCGGCCTCCGCGGAGAGCACCGCGCCGGGGGTGTCGACCACGGTGACGAGCGGAAGGCCCAGCTCGGCCGCGAGGCTCATGCCACGGCGTGCGACGCGGAGCCCGGCGGGGCCGAGCGGGTGGCCCGTGCGCTGGCTGCGGCGGTCCTGGCCGACCAGGACGCACGGTACCGAGCCGAACCTGGCCAGGGCGAGGAGCAGTCCTGGATCCGCTTCGCCCTGGCCCGTGCCGGAGAGGGGCGTGACCCTGGTGGCCCCGTACCGGAGGAGCTCCCGGACTCCCGGCCGGTCGGGCTTGCGGGAACGTTCGATCGAGTCCCAGGCCGAGGACTCCGCCGTTCGTGCGGGCGCCTCGGCGATCAGCTCGGGATCGGACAGCGGACGGGTGCAGAGAACGTCCAGGGCGTCGGCGGCGACGTCCGGCAGTTCGTCCACCCCGACGACGGCGTCGACCAGGCCCTTGGCCGCGAGGTTCTCAGCGGTCTGGACGCCGGCCGGGAACGGCTCCCCGTGCAGCCCCTCGTAGACGCGGGGGCCGAGGAATCCGATCAACGCGCCGGGCTCGGCCGCGGTGACGTGGCCGAGCGATCCCCAGGACGCGAAGACGCCGCCGGTCGTGGGGTGTCTCAGATAGACGAGATAGGGCAGTCCGGCGGCACGGTGCCTTGTCACGGCGGCGGTGATGCGGGCCATCTGGGCGAACGCGATCGTGCCCTCCTGCATCCGCGTGCCGCCGGAGGAGGGTGCGGCGAGGAGCGGCAAGCCGCCGTCGGTGGCGCGTTCGATGGCGGCGACGATCCGGTCGGCGGTCGCGAGCCCGATCGATCCGGCGAGGAAGCGGAATTCCGACACCACGCAGGCCACGCGGCGGCCCCGGAGGCGGCCCTCCCCGGTGAGGACGGCCTCGTCGCATCCACTGCGTTCACGGGCGGCGGCGAGGGCGGCCGCGTAGGCGGACCCCGGCGCGGCGACCTCGGCGGGGGCGGTGTCCCAGGACCTCCAGCCGTCCTCGTCGAGTACGCGTCGCAGCAGGTCGCGCGCGCCCACCCGGGTCGTCCCTGCTGTCATGCCCACATCCTGTCAGCGGGCGCGCACGCCATGGCACCCCGGTCGGCGACAATGACCATGACGAGAATGGAGGACCCCGTGTCCGCTGAGCTCTGCTTCGCCTCTGCCCGTGACCTCGTCCGCCGGATCCGGGCCCGGGAACTGTCCGCGCGCGAGGTGACCGAAGCGCACCTGGCCCAGATCGAACGCACCAACCCGCAGGTGAACGCGATCGTCACGCTGCTCGCCGAGCAGGCTCTGGACCAGGCGCGGGCCGCCGACGAGGCCCTGATGTCCGCCGGCTATGCGGGCCGGTTGCACGGCCTGCCGGTGGCGCACAAGGACACCCACGAGACGGCGGGGATCCGGACGACCTGGGGTTCACCGCTGCTGGCCGACAACGTGCCGGTGCGCGACGAGCTGGTGATCGAACGGATGCGCGCCGCCGGGGTCATCACGCTCGGCAAGACCAACGTGCCCGAGTTCGCCGCCGGATCGCACACGTTCAACCCGATCTTCGGGGCGACGCTCAACCCGTACGACCCGAGCAGGTCCGCGGGCGGGAGCAGTGGCGGCGCGGCGGCGGCCCTGGCCTGCGGCATGCACGCCGTCGCGGACGGCAGTGACATGGGCGGCTCGCTCCGCAACCCCGCCTCGTTCTGCAACGTGGTCGGGCTGCGTCCGTCGCCCGGGCGGGTTCCGTCGTGGCCCGCCCTGGCGGCCTGGGCCACGATGTCGGTGCAGGGGCCGATGGCTCGCAGCGTCGGCGATGCCGCCCTGTTGTTGTCGGTCCTGGCCGGTCCCGACCCGCGGAGCCCGATCGCGCTGGAGACCCCCGGCGAGGTGTTCACCCGGCCGCTGGAACGTGACATGACCGGGCTCCGTGTGGCCTGGTCGCCCGACCTCGGCGGGCTCGCGCCGGCGGACCGGGAGGTCGTCGAGACGCTCGGATCGGCCGTGAAGGTCTTCGCGGATCTTGGCTGCGTCGTCGAGGAGGACTGCCCCGACCTGACGGGCGCGGACGAGGTCTTCCGCACCCTGCGGGCGTGGCAGTTCGAGCTCGCCCTCGGCATGCTGCCGGAAGCCGCGCTGAAGCGCTCACTCGTGGACAACATCGAGGTCGGCCGCGCGCTGACCGGGCCTGACATCGGCCGGGCCGAGGTGCTGCACACACGGCTGTTCCACCAGGTGCGGGAGTTCTTCGAGCAGTACGACGCCTTGCTGCTGCCGGTCAGCCAGGTCGTCCCGTTCGACACCGGGCTGGAGTACCCGGCCGAGGTCGCGGGCCGCCGGATGCGCGACTACCTGGAGTGGATGGCCTCCTCGTATCTCATCTCGGCGACGGGCTGCCCGGCGCTCTCGGTGCCGGGCGGCTTCACGCCGGGCGGGCTGCCGGTCGGCCTGCAGATCGTCGGCCCGCACCGGGCGGACTTCGCCGTTCTGCAGATCGGCCACGCCTTCGAGCAGGCCACCCACCACGCGGCCCGCCACCCGGCCCTCGCCGTGTGAACGCGAGCGCGGTGATCAGCGGGTCGGGCCGGCCCATGGTGACGCCCTCCTGCCTACTTGCCTTTCAGTGGCAGCCGCAGAACCAGCCGCGCACCCCCGTCGCTGTCGGCAGCCTCGAGCGTGCCGTCGTGCGCGGCGGCGATCTCCCGGGAGATCGGCAGCCCCAGCCCGGTGCCGCCGCTGTCGCGCTTGCGGCTCTCGTCCAGGCGCTGGAACCGCCGGAACACCAGCTCCCGGTCCTGGACGGGGATGCCCGCGCCGTCGTCGGACACCTCCAGCACCGCCGTGTCCTCCTCTGCGCGCACCGTCACCCGCACCAGCGAGGCTGCGTGGCGTTCGGCGTTGTCGAGCAGATTGGTGAGCAGCCGGACCAGGTGCATCTGGGTGCCCTCGACGATGACGCCCTCGTCCGCCTCCACCTCGATCGGCACCCGCCGGCGGCGCCGTGCCGCCTCGGTGTGAGCGAGATCGCCCAGATCGACCGGCCGGCGGTCCAGCCGCAGCCCGGCCTCCAGCTTGGCCATGATCAGCAGGTCGGTGACGATGTTCTGGAGCCGGTCGGCGTCGCCGAGCGCGGCCCGGGCGACCGCCGGCCAGTCCTCGTCCTCGGGGTGTTCCAGCGCCACCTCGAGCTGGGCGCGCAGGCCGGTGAGTGGGCTGCGCAGCTCGTGGGAGACGTCCGCGACGAACCCCCGCTGCCGCTCGACCACGCCCTCCAGGCGGCGCAGCGTCCGGTTGATCGAGTCGGCCAGCTCCGACACCTCGTCGGCGGTGTCGGGCACGGTCACCCGCCGGATCGGTTCCCCTCCGGTGATCGCCGCCAGCTCGGCGCTCATCACGCACACGGGCCGCGTCGCCCGCCGGACCGCGCGCCGGACGGCCACGCCGACCACGCAGGAGATCAGCACCACCGAGACGCCGAGCGCGCCCAGGAAGAACCCCCGGGCATGGTCCAGATCGGCCATCGGGGAGCCGACGTGGATCGTCCGCCAGCCACCCGGCGCCCGCACCCGCTCGCTCACGATGTAGACCCGGCTCGACACGCCCGGCACGGTGATGGTCTCCGACTGCCGCTCACGCTCCTCGGACGGGCGGCGCGCGGTCATCGCGGGATGGCCGGCGAGGATCGGGCTCGACGCGACGACCACACCTTGGTCGTCCACCACCTGGATCAGGGAGAACCCGGTCACCTCCGGGGCCAGCACGGCCGGCGGGTCGGACCGCTGGAGGTCATCCTCAAGAAGCTTGATGGCCACGGCACCGCGTTCGTGCAGCCCCTCGTAGAGTGCGTGGCGGACCGTGACGTAGAACACCGTGACGCCGAGGATCAGCAGGGTGCCCGCGACGGCGATCGACACCGCCGTCACCCGGGTCTGCAGCGACCAGCGCGATGGACGCCAGCGCACCCTCTGGACGCGCATTCCCGCGGCGACCCCCTCCCCAGCACGCCGTACAGCGTCCACGCGGGGGGCCTGCGCGGAATGAACCTGTAAAACGATCAGCCCAACTGGTTCTTACCGAACGGTGCGCGGCGAAACCTGAGCCGATGCCCGCGCGCCCGGCGCCTCCCACCCCTGGGGTGCCGTCCGCGCGGACATCGCCTTCGGTGCCGCCAACCGTTCCCGGTCCCGCCCGCCGAGGAGGGTCCGGCGGGACCGGCCCGGTTGCCGATCTGCTTAGTACTCTGCACGCCCTCTGTGCACAGGGTGAAACATCAAAGTAAAGATCACGTTTCCTGTCGGGCGGGGCGGATTCGGCGCTGGTCAGTCGAGTGTGACAGGGCCCACAGGCCCGTCCAGACGGGCGATCAGCGCGATTCCCGGCCCCTTCCGCACGGTCAGCCGGGCACCGAGGGCGGCCAGCGCGCCGCGCACGGACTCGGGGTCGGGATGGACCGCCTCGAACGAGAGCAACGGCACCACCGGCAGCGCACCCGCCGGATGATCCGTCTCACCCCAGTCGATCAGGAACGGCAGCACGCCCGTCCGCGGTGGGGTGAGCCGCCAGCTCAGCAGCTCGCCGTCGGGCCGTAGCCGGGACATGCCGGCGGATGGTCCGGGGTCGTGTCCCGCCGCCCGTGCCCGTTCGACGCTCGCGTCCAGCTCGGTCGTGCCCGCCGCCCAGGCCACCAGCGCGGGAGCGGTGAGATCGTCGATCCCGAACGGCCGGGGCCCCTCAGGGTCGGCCTGGTCCGGATCCGGCCCGATGACCTCCAGATACGCGTTACCGCCGAGCCCCAGCAGGTGGTTGCGGGTGCCGAGACCCGGATGGGGGCCGCCTTCGACCGGCGTCACGCCCGTACGGGCCGCGATGTCCGACACCGCCGCCTTCAGATCCGGGGTCGCGTAGACGAGATGGTCAAGGACGAGATCCGTCATCGTTCTCCCACTCAGGTATGCGTTACTCAGGCACGCATTCGGCACTCAGGTACGCCAGATGAGGACGAGAGCGCAGTCGTCGTCGCGGGCGGCGTGCATGCGTTCGACGAGCTCCTTGGCGCCGACGCGGAATCCCTCGGGGACCAGCCGTTCGGCCTCGCCCAGGAGCCGGTCGATGCCCGCGTCCAGGTCGCGGCCCGGGGTCTCGACCAGGCCGTCGGTGTAGAGCAGCAGCGCGTCGCCGGGGCGCAGCAGGCCTTGCTCGGGCTCGGACCGCAGGTCGGGGACGACCCCGAGCACCACGCCCTTGGCGGAGCTGACCTGCCACGTGCCGCTGCCCGCGTCGAACTGGACGGCGGGCGGGTGCCCGGCGGACGCCACGCGGTACTCGCCGGTGGCCAGATCGATCACCAGGTGCACCGCCGTGACGAAGCCCTCGTCCCAGCGTTGCCGCTGCAGATAGGCATTGCACGCCGGAAGGAAACGGTCACTCTGGATCGATCCAAGCAAGCCGCCGAAAGCGCCGGACAACATCAGCGCGCGGGTGCCGGCGTCGGTGCCCTTGCCCGAGACGTCCACCAGCGCTACTTCGAGGGTGTCGCCGTCGCAGGTGGAGACCACGAAGTCGCCGCCGAACGACGATCCGCCCGCCTGCAACATCACCACCTGGGAATCCCAGCCCTCGGGGAGCTCGGGCATCTGGCCCTGCCGCCGTAGCCGGTCGCGCAGCTCCAGCAACATGGAGTCGCCGCGCAGTCCCTGCACGCCGAGCTGCTGCCGGGTGCGGGCGAGCGTGACGGCGAGCACCGTGGTGATGACCAGCGTCGCGATCATCCCCGGCCCGACGGCGGAACGGTCGTCCCACGCGTTGTAGACCACCATGACCAGGACCACGCCGAGCAACGCCAGCAGGGTGCGCACCTTGAGCAGCAGACCGCCGCCGAGCACGGTCAGCACGAGCGCGCCGGACGGCGCCCACCCACTCGAGTCAGTGGCGGCGAGCCCCACGACCATCGTGAGCACCGCGAGCGCCACGAACACATAGCGTTCCCGGGTCAGCTTCCCCTGCCGGAGCCACCTGTAGATGCGCACGAGTATGGGAATCCTGCGCAGGAAGGCACGCACTCGTGGCGGAAGCAGGTGGACCAGACGTTGCAGCATGACTCCGGAACTGTATCGAGCATCTGCGCCGATCGAGGGGCATCCGCGCCACCCATGACTCTTCGCGATGATCCAGACACGCGAAGTCAGCGATCCGGGCCCTGCTCTTGCGCCGGACCCCGCTCCGTGGTGTCCAATGGTGGTCTGAGTGACCGGGAGGTGCGCCACGTGGGTCAACCTGGCATGCGGATCACTGTCGACGCGGCGATGCGGGCACGGGATGTGTCCCGGCCCCGCGCCGAGGGCGAGGAACCGCCCGCGAACGCCGCCGGCGCGCCGAAGAACGCCGAAAGCACCAAACCCACCAAGCCCCCGAAGGGGGAACGCCGCCGGCTGGGCAAGCGCGGCGCACCCCCTCGGCGCACCTGACCCTCGCGGGTCAGCCTTCGCTCGGTAGCGGCGGAAGCTCGCCGGTGTCCTCGTACTCGCTGAGCATCGTGATGCGGCGGGTGTGCCGCGGCTCCTCGGAGTAGGGCGTGCCGAGGAAGATCTGGACGAACCGGGTCGCGGTGTCGTAGTCGTGCTGGCGGGCGCCGATGCTGATGACGTTGGCGTCGTTGTGCTCCCGGGCGAGCTTCGCGGTCTCCTCGTTCCAGACCAGCGCGGCACGGACGCCCTTGACCTTGTTGGCGGCGATCTGCTCGCCGTTGCCCGAGCCACCGATCACGATGCCGAGGCTGCCCGGCTCGGCGGCGACCTTCGTCGCGGCCCGCAGCACGAACGGCGGGTAGTCGTCGACGGCGTCGTAGAGGAACGCCCCGCAGTCGACGGCATCGTGGCCGTTCGCCTTCAGCCAGGAGACCAAGTGCTCCTTCAACTCGAAGCCGGCATGGTCGGTTCCAAGAAACACGCGCATGACGCCGATTCTCCCAGGCGGGCCGGGCGGGCCGGCGCCCGGGTCACCGCGGCGGCTGCAGCCCGTCGTCCGTCCTGGTCTCCGTGCTCGCGGGAGGGGTCTGCCCGGGCGCCTTGGGCTCGTCCTGTGCCGCCTCCGAGCGTTCCGGCGTGTCGTCGGCGGGCTCAGGCGCCGGAGTGTCCTCGGTGGCCTTCTCAGGCTCCGCAGGAGGCGTGATGGGGGGCGCGGGAGGCTCAGCGGCGGGCGGCTGCGGCTGGTACCCGGGCTGCTGGGCGTATCCAGCAGGCCCGGCAGGTCCTGCCGGGGCGGCGGCCTGTCCTGGGCCGCCGCTCCACGGCGGCTGCGGCTGGCCGGATCCGTACGGCTGGCCCGGCGCGTAGGGCTGGCCTGGTGCATAGGCCTGGCCTGGCGCGTACGGCTGCCCGGCCGCACCCGACTGACCGGGCCCACCCGACTGACCGGGCATCCCGGACTGTCCAGGTACTCCCGGCTGACCAGGCGCCCCAGGCTGACCGGGCATGTAGGGCGGCTGAGCGGGTGGCACGTACGGCATCGCGGCGGGGTGACCCGCGGGGATCGGCTGCGGCCCTCCCGGCGCGGAAGCACCGGGCTGGCCGGGCTGCATCGCGCCCGCACCTGCCTTGGGGCGGGTCATCAGGTAGCCGACCAGCGCGCCGACACCCGCCAGCCAGCCGAACAGCAGCCCGAACGTCCCGCCACGCGCCATCACCAGCCAGTAGACGGACGTGTTGCCGAAGTCGGTCGGGTAGTCGAGAACGATCTTCTGGAGCACGCCGTTCACGAACCCGGAAAAGCCACCGGCGACCACCGTCGCCCACCAGCCCAGCACCACCACGTTCATGGCGCCGCGGTCGGGGTTGATCGTCCGGGCGGCCGCGAAGACCAGGGCCGCCAGCACCACGAACATCAGCAGGATGCTGAGGTCCTGGACCGCGACCCACGTGAAGTCACGGAACCGGCCCTGGCTCGTCAACCTCCAGTTGGGATAGAACAGCCAGTTCAGCAGCGGGCTGAAAAAGCCGCTCTCGCGTGCCAGGTCGGATCTGATGAACTTGTCGTAGACCCACTGGTTCCCGAGGAGCAGAGCGATCAAGGCCATCGGGCCCACCGCGCCTATGAGGGTTCCCAGCACCCGCCGCGTCGTCATGGCGCGCAGGTTAATCGGGATCACGCAGCGTCGCTAGACCCCACTGCCAGACCGGCCCGCCCCACTGCCAGACCGCACCGTCAGACCGGCACGCCGGGAAAGCGGAACTCCGGGTCGACCTGGGTCTCCAGATCTTCACCCACGGCCCGGTTGGCCCAGCTGCGCGCGTTCTTCACGTGGAACTCGACGGCCTGCCGCTGGAACTTGTCCCAGTCCTTCGTGCAGGCGTCCACCGCCGACCGCATCCGGTCGAGCGCCGCCTCGTTGTCCGTCTCCAGGCCGACGCCCTCGCGCCCCTGCTCCAGGGCGCGGACGGCGCTGGACTGGCCGAGCCAGGTCAGCAGGTCGTCGCCGACGTGCTCGCGCAGGTACGCGACGTCCTCGTCGCTCTGCACCTTGTTGCCGACGACCTTGATGGCGACGTCGTAGTCGCGCGCGTATTCGGTGTACTGCTTGTAGACGCCGACGCCCTTCCGGGTCGGCTCTGCCACCAGGAACATCAGGTCGAACCGCGTGAAGAGCCCGGAGGCGAACGTGTCGGCGCCCGCCGTCATGTCCACGACCACGTACTCCCCGGGCCCGTCGGCCAGGTGGTTGA
The DNA here is from genome assembly GCF_008923185.1 of Actinomadura rudentiformis. GTDB lineage: Bacteria > Actinomycetota > Actinomycetes > Streptosporangiales > Streptosporangiaceae > Spirillospora > Spirillospora rudentiformis. The sequence goes on along the minus strand of NZ_WBMT01000009.1, from coordinate 281,819 downwards.
GGTAGAGCTCCACCGCGCCGGTCTTGGAGTGGTAGCAGGCCACCCCGAGGTCGTCGTCGTTGAACGGGCCGGTCGCCATCAACGTGGCGCCGTAGGTGGCGTCGTCGCCGGCACCGCCCACAGCGATGTCCTGACCGAGGGCGTGGATCGGATCGTCGCCGCCCAGGCTCAGCAACCGCGAACCCGTCCCGGCCGGGGTCGTCTTCACCATGCTGGCGGCGGACGCGATACGCGGGTTGTCACCGCGAAGGTATTCCTTGATCTCGGTGAGCCGCTCGCCCATGGCCGGGATCTTGGCCGCGCGGTCCTCGTCGAGGCCGAGCGCCACCCCGAGATGCTGGTTGATGTCGGCGTCGACCGCGACCACCGGCAGCCCCTGGGCGGCCAGGTGCCGCACGAAGAGGGACGACAGGGTGGTCTTGCCGCTGCCGCCCTTGCCCACGAACGCAACCTTCACGAAAGCCCCCGATCGGAATATGAAAACCGTTGCCACTTTCAGGAGACACGAGTCTCCCGAAGAGGCGAGACGGAAGCAAGCAGAATCCCCGCTTTGCTTTATTTAGACAGTCAGCTGTGCCGGATTGCGGGATCGAACCCGAACGGCAGCTCCAGCCGGTGCGCGGCCAGCAGCTCCTCGTCGGAGAGAAGCTCCAGGGTCGGCCCATCAGCGACGATCACGCCGCCTGACAGGATCAGCGAGCGGGGGCAGAGCTCCGCCGCGTACGGCAGGTCGTGCGTGACCATCAGGACGGTGACGTCCAGGCCCAGCAGGATCTCGGCGAGCTCGCGGCGGCTGGCCGGGTCGAGGTTGGAGGACGGCTCGTCCAGGACGAGGATCTCCGGCTCCATGGCCAGCACGGTCGCGACGGCCACACGGCGGCGCTGGCCGAAGCTGAGGTGCTGCGGCGGCCGGTCGGCGACGTCCTGCATACCGACCCTGCTCAATGCGCCGGCCACCCGGCGGTCCAGCTCGGCGCCGCGTACGCCGAGGTTGGCCGGGCCGAACGCGACGTCCTCGCGGACCGTGGGCATGAAGAGCTGGTCGTCGGGGTCCTGGAAGACGATGCCCACCCGGCGCCGGATCTCCCGCAGGCCCTGCTTGTCCTTGGGGTCCACCGCGAGCCCGCCGACGTGGACGCTGCCGAGGCCGCCGTACAGGATGCCGTTGAGGTGCAGGACGAGCGTGGTCTTCCCCGCACCGTTGGGGCCGAGCAGCGCCACCCGCTCGCCGCGCCCGATCGTCACGTCCACGCCGTAGAGGGCCTGCGTCCCGTCCGGATAGGCGTAGGCGAGGCCCTTGATCTCAAGCGAGGCGGCGGTCGTCACGGCGCCAGTATCCAGGAGGCGACGGCGATCAGGGCCGCCGCCCCGGGCAGCACGGCCGCCGCCGTCCACTGGCGGACCGTGGCCGTGCCCTCGTTGAGGACGGGCATACGGCCGTCGTAGCCACGGCTCAGCATCGCGAGATAGACGCGTTCGCCGCGTTCGTACGAGCGCAGGAAGAGGGCGGCGACCGAGCGGGCGAGCACGGTGACGTCCCGGAAGCCGCGCGCCTCGAACCCCCGGGACGCCCGCGCCACCCGCATCCGCCGCATCTCCCCCACGATCACGTCGAGGTAGCGGAGCATGAACGTGGCGATCTGGGTGAGCAGGGCGGGCATCCGCAGCCGCTCCAGGCCGAGCAGCAGCGCCCGCGGCTCGGTGGTGGCACCCACGAGGATCATGGCCACGGCGCCGAGGCTGGCCTTGGCGAGAATGTTCCACGCCGACCACAGCCCGCTGTGGCTCAGCCCTACGCCGAGCACCTCGATCCGTGGGCCATGCGCCACGAACGGCAGAAGCAGAGCGAACGCCACGAACGGCAACTCGATCGCCATCCGCCGCAGGACGAATCCGGGCGGCACCCTCGCGAAGGCGGCGACGAACGCGAGCAGCAGCGCGTACAGGCCGAACGCCCACATCTGCTCCTGCGGCGTCGCCACCACGGCGAACACGAACGCGACGACGGCGACGAGTTTGCACTGCGGCGGCAGCCCGTGAACGCCCGATGTGCCCGCGCGATAGAGCGGATGCGCGTGTCCAGCGCCCACTAGCCGGCCGACGACCGACGGCGCACGACCCAGAACAGGCCCCCACCGACGGCGAGCGTCAGCCCGACGCCGATGACACCGGCGAGGCCGCCCGACAGCCGTTCGTTGTCGACACCCTTCACGCCGTAGTCACCAAGCGGCGAGTCTTTGAACTGGTGGTCCTTCTCCTGGGACGCGAAACCCTTGTCCTCGGCGACCTTGGTGAGGCCGTCAGGAGAGGCGCTGGCGTAGAAACTGACGAACCCGGCGATGATGACCGCCACCAGCAGGAAGACGAAGAAGAAACGTTTGGTCATGCCGAGACACCTCCAGCGGCGGGCGTGTCCACGGGCAAGTCGGCGTCGTTCCGCAGTTGGAGTGGCGCAGCGGGTGTGAGGGTGACGCCGTGCACGAGGTCGGGCCGGACGGCGGCGATCGAGCCGACCGTCACGGCGGTGATCACGCCCTCGCCGATGCCGATCAGGACGTGCACGCTGATCATGGCGGTGGCCACCGCGCCCAGCGAGAGGTCCGCGGTGCCGCCGAGGGCGAAGAGGCCGACGAACGCGAGCGCGGACGCGGGCACCGACACCAGCGCCCCGGAGAACGAGGCGATGGTGACGCTGCTTCGGTTCTTCGGCAGCACGGCCATGAGCAGGCGGAAGATCCCGTAGCCGACGGCCACGCTGACGATGCCCATGAGTGTGACGTTGATGCCGTACGCGGTGACGCCTCCGTCAGCGAAGAACGTCTGTACCAGCAGGACCACGGATATACAGAGCACGCCCGTATACGGCCCCACCAGGATGGCCGCCAGCGCGCCGCCCATCAGATGCCCGCTGGTCCCGGCACCGACCGGGAAGTTGATCATCTGCGCCGCGAAGATGAACGCCGCGGTGAGACCCGCCAGCGGGGCCGTGCGGTCGTCGAGTTCGCGGCGGGCACCCTTGAGGCAGAGCCCGATGCCCGCCGCGGCCACGACACCGGCGCCGATCGAGACCGGCGCGTCGAAAAATCCGTTCGGTACGTGCACGCACCTCACCGTCCTACCTGTTTAGCCTTCCACAGCCCCCGCCCGCCCACCCCAACGGACAAGCTGCGCTTGGCTGTACTGGATAGGACCAGTTTGGGGGCGTAACCGTCGCAGTTGCAAGTTCGTCGCAACAACAAAAGTGGCGCGAAAAGGCCGTGATCAATTCAATCCCGGACCTCCGCTCAGTCGAAGATAGGCTCCCGCGTCCGGGTGCGCTTCAGCTCGAAGAAGCCATCGGTCTGCGCCACCGCGAGCACGCCGTCCCACAGCTTCGCCGCGGCCTCACCGCGCGGGATCGGGGTCACCACGGGGCCGAAGAAGGCATGCCCGGCGACCGAGATCACCGGCGTGCCGACCTCCTCGCCGACCCGGTCGATGCCGTCCTTGTGGGAGGCGCGCAGGGCCTCGTCGTACTCGGTGGAGTCGGCGGCGTCGGCCAGCGCCGGGTCGAGGCCGGCCGCGGTCAGGGCGGCCTCGATGGTCTCCCGGTCGTACTGCTGCTTCTGGTTGTGGCGGCGGGTGCCCAGCTCGGTGTAGAGGCGGCCGAGCACCTCCGGGCCGTACTTCTGCTCTGCGGCGATGCAGACCCGCACCGGGCCCCAACCCGTAGCCAGCAGATCCTTGTACTTCTGCGGCACATCCTTGCCCTCGTTGAGGACGGACAGGCTCATCACGTGCCAGCGCGTCTCGATCTGCCGGAGCTTCTCGACCTCCAGCACCCAGCGCGAGGTGATCCACGCCCAGGGGCACAACGGGTCGAACCAAAAGTCCACGGGCTCACGGGGTTCCTGCGTCAACGCCATCTCTCCTCGGGGCAGATCATCGTTTACCAAGCTCAACCCTGCAGGACAGCTGTCGATTCCCCCTCGAAAACCACTTCCCTCCGAACCTGTGGCCGTGCCAGCCGCACCTGGCCCCCGGCAGGTTGGTAGACATGGGGGAGCCAGGTTTATGACGACCCCAGGTTTATGACGACCAAGGAGTACATGTGGCAGGCAACCTCACGCGCGACGAGGCGCGGGAAAGGGCCCGGCTGCTCACCGTCGAGTCGTACGCGGTGGAGCTGGACCTGACCACCGGTGAGGAGCGCTTCGGCTCCACCACCCTCATCCGGTTCGGCTGCGCCGAGCCGGGGGCCTCGACCTTCGTCGATCTGCACGGCGCCGTGGTGCGTGAGGTCACGCTCAACGGAACCGCGCTCGACCCGGGCACCTATGACGCCGAGAAGGGCCGTATCCCGCTGCCCTCGCTGGCCGCCGACAACGAGCTGCGCGTCGTCGCCGACGCCACGTACTCCCGCTCCGGCGAGGGGCTGCACCGCTTCGTCGACCCCGTCGACCAGAGCGTGTACCTCTACACGCAGTTCGAGACGGCCGACGCGCACCGGATGTACACCTGCTTCGACCAGCCCGACCTCAAGGCCACGTTCGAGCTGAGCGTGACCTCGCCGAGCGGCTGGCAGGTGATCACGAACGAGGCCTTCGATGTCAACGGGGTGCGCACGGGGACGTGGCACTTCCCGCCGACGCCGAAGATGTCGACCTACATCACCGCGCTGATCGCCGGGCCCTACCACGTGGTCACCGACGAGTACCGGCGCGCGGACGGCAGCGTCATCCCGCTGGGTGTCTTCTGCCGCGCCTCGCTGGCCGAGCACCTGGACGCCGACGCGATCATCGACGTCACCCGGCAGGGCTTCGACTTCTTCGAGAAGGTCTTCGACCAGCCGTACCCGTTCAGCAAGTACGACCAGCTCTTCGTGCCCGAGTTCAACACGGGCGCCATGGAGAACGCCGGCGCCGTCACGTTCCTGGAGGACTACGTCTTCCGGTCGCGGGTGACGGATGCGGCGTACGAGCGGCGCGCCGAGACGATCCTGCACGAGATGGCGCACATGTGGTTCGGTGACCTGGTCACCATGCGCTGGTGGGACGACCTGTGGCTGAACGAGTCGTTCGCCACGTACATGAGCGTGCTCTGCCAGGCCGAGGCCACCAAGTGGACCAGTTCCTGGACGACGTTCGCCAACCTGATGAAGGCCTGGGCCTACCGCCAGGACCAGCTGCCGTCCACGCACCCGATCTCCGCCGACATCCCCGACATCCGGGCGGTCGAGGTCAACTTCGACGGCATCACCTACGCCAAGGGCGCCAGCGTCCTGAAGCAGCTGGTCGCCTACGTCGGCCGCGACAACTTCCTGGAGGGCGTGCGGCGGTACTTCCAGCGGCACGCGTGGGGCAACACGGTCCTGTCCGACCTGCTGGACGCGCTGGAGGAGACGTCCGGCCGCGACCTGGCCTCCTGGTCGAAGGAGTGGCTGGAGACCGCCGGGGTCAACACGCTCCGCCCGGTCTACGAGGTCGACGGCGACGGCAACTTCACCTCGTTCGACATCCTCCAGGAGGCCAAGCCCGACTACCCGACGCTGCGCTCGCATCGCGTCGCGATCGGCCTCTATGACCGCGTGGGCGACGGGATCATCCGGCGTGAGCGGGTCGAGCTCGACATCATCGGGGGCCGGACCGCCGTCGCCGAGCTCGTCGGCAAGAAGCGCCCCGACCTGGTTCTGGTGAACGACGACGACCTCACGTACTCCAAGATCCGGCTGGACGAGCACTCGCTGCGCACGCTGGTCGAGGGCATCGGCGAGATCAAGGACGGCCTGCCACGGGCACTGTGCTGGTCGGCCGCGTGGGACATGACCCGGGACGCCGAGATGGCCACCCGCGACTACGTCAAGCTCGTCGTCAGCGGTATCCGCGGCGTCACCGACATCTCGGTGGCGCAGACGCTGCTGCGCCAGGCCCGGACGGCCGTCAGGCAGTACGGCGACCCGGGGTGGCAGCCCCAGGGCCTGGAGCTGATGGCCGACTCCCTCCTCGAACTGGCGCAGCAGGCCGAAGCGGGCTCGGACTTCCAGCTCGCCTACGTGCAGGCCTTCACGGCGGTCGCGGCGAACGACGCCCACCTGGCCTATGTCGCCGGCCTGCTCGACGGCTCCACGGTCCTGGAGGGGCTGAAGGTCGACACCGAGCTGCGCTGGGCGCTGCTCCGCCGCCTGGTCGTCATGGGCAGGGCCGGCGTGCCGGAGATCGACGCCGAGCTCGCCCGCGACGCGACCGCGGCGGGCGAACGCCACGCGGCGGCCTGCAACGCGGCGATCAACACGGCCGAGGCCAAGGCTGCGGCCTGGGAGAAGATCGTCTCCGGTGAGCTGCCGAACGCGGTGTTCAGGGCGACGCTGGGCGGGTTCACCGAGCCCGACCACCTGGAGCTGCTGCGGCCGTACGCGGACCGGTACTTCGCCGAGGTCGGCCGGATCTGGAAGGAGTGGAGCAGCGACATGTCCCAGACGTTCGCCGAGGTCGCCTACCCCTACCTGATCATCGAGCAGGGCACGATCGACAGGACCGACGCCTACATCGCTGAGAACGAGCCGCCGGCCGCGCTGCTCCGGCTGCTCTCGGAGGGCCGCGACGGCGTCGCCCGCGCCCTGCGCGCACGCGCCAAGGACGCGTCGGCCACCTAGTGCGCGTCTGGTGACCCACGGAAACCCCTGTGATCATGCGATCGTTGCCAAGTCGAGGGCATGGTCACAGGGGTCCCGGGCGAAGGGGTGGATGTGGAGACTGCGCGGGACGTTCTGAAGGTGCTGGCCGGCCGCTGCGCGTTCGGTGACATCGAGGCGCTCACGCCCCTCGCCGTGCCCAAGGAGCAGGTGGCGCCGCTGGCGGCGCTCTGCGCCTTCGGGCAGCGCGTCCTCGACCTGGACGCCGAGGACTTCGGCATGCCCGAGGACGTCGGCGAGGTGCCCAAGGATCTGCTGGACCGCGCGCGGGCCAGCAGGATGCCGCAGACGCCGAAGGAACAGCCGCGCGGGGCCCTGGCCAGCCTGCGGCCGGCGTACGCGCTCCTTCTCGAGGTCATCGAGATCCGGTGGCGCCGCCGGGAGATGGCCGCGCTCGTCGCGGCCGTCCACATCGCCAGCGAATACCTGCCCATGCTCGCCTGGGAGCCGGTCCTCGGCCACGCCGGCGACCCGGCGCTGATCGGCACCGCGGTGACCGGGGAGGGCAGCCGGTTCGGCGTGCCGATCGAGCCCGGGTCCGCACGGCTCTGCGATCACACCCGGCCGGAACGTTCCGCGTGCGAACGGACGCTGCGGGTCTCGAACGAGCCGGGCCCGGGATGGCGCGCCTACCTGGACCGCCAGCACAGCCAGGTCTCCCAGGCCCTCGGCGACTGCGCCGCCCGCTGCCGTACCCCCTGCTCGGTGATGTCCCGGATCGACGAACCGGTGCGGGCGCGCCTCACCGCCCGCTGCAAGCTCGCGGCCGACTTCACCGACAGCGCCCTGGTCAGGCTGCGGCACGCGGCTCCGGTCGGGCACGGCTTCGGGGTGCCGTCGCCGGAGGAGGTCGAGACGGCCTGGGCGCGCTCGCGGGCCTCGTTGCGCCACCAGCCTCTCGGAAAGGCGGCGCTCGACGGCGCCACGGACGGCGGCTACCCGCTGCCCGGGCTGCCCGCGATCTTCTCGGCGATCGCCGGGGCGCCGATCGTGCCGGACGGGCTGCTGCGCGAGGTCACCACCCGCATCACCGCCAGTCTCTGAGCGGTTCGATCGCGGTCTCGACGCCGCGGTGCCCGGGCAGGTCGTCGATGTGGACGGGATCGCCTCCGGCGCCGGCCAGGGGGACGCGCCAGTTGGGGTACTCGTCGGTCGTGCCGGGCTGGTTCTGGGTGCGGCGTTCCCCCACGGCGTCGGCGAGCGAGATCCCGAGGAGACGGGCGGGCGTACGGGCCAGGAAACCGTGCAACGCCGCCACCACCTGCTCGTCGTACTCGGTGGAGCCCTGGTCGAGCGCCTTCATGATCGTGGTGGGCGGCACCTGGAGCAGCCCCTCGGCGTGCAGCAGGTCGAGCCAGTCCGCGAGCCCTCGCCGGTGCTCGTCCTCCTCGACCTCCAGCTCCCTGGTGAGCAGGCCGAGGCGGGCACGGAGGTCGAGGTGGTCGCCGTGCAGAATGCCGGTGATCGGCGGCATGTCGTGCGTGCCGACGGTGGCAAGGGAGAGCTCACGCCACCGCTCCGGCCTGCGGGGACAGCCCTTCCCGTCGCGTTCGAACCAGAGCAGCGAGGTGCCGAGGATCCCGCGCCGGGCAAGGTCCTCGCGCAGGCCCGGCTCGACCGTGCCGAGATCCTCCCCGATGATCACGGCGCCGGTCCGGGCCGCCTCGGCGACGAGACAGGCGAGCAGGGCGTTCCGGTCGTACGAGACGTACGTGCCCTCGGCCGGGGAGCGCCCCTCGGGCACCCACCAGAGCCGGGACACCTGCATGGCGTGGTCCAGCCTCAGCCCGCCGCCGTGCCGGAGCGCCGCCGCCAGCATCTCTCGGAACGGGGCGTAGCCGGCCTCCGCGAGCCGCCGGGGGTGCCAGGGCGGTTGGCCCCAGTCCTGGCCGCGCTGGTTGAACTCGTCCGGTGGCGCGCCGACGCTGATGCCGTGCGCGAACAGCGACCTGTACATCCACGCGTCGGCGCTGCCCTGGCTGACGCCCACCGCGAGATCGTGCACGATCCCGATCGGCATTCCGGCGGCGCGTGCCGCCTCCTGCGCGTGCCCGAGCTGCTCGTCGAGCTGCCACTGCAACCATGTGTGGAAGCCGGCGCGGTCGGCGAGCCGCTGGGCGGCCATGGTCACGGCGGAGCTGTCCGCGTCGCGCAGTTCCACGGGCCAGCGGCGCCAGTCGGTCCCTTGCTCCTCGGCCAGCGCGCACCACGTCGCGAAGGCGGTCAGGGACGAGCCCTCACGTTCGCGGAACCGTTCGTAAGCCTGCTGCCGGGAGGCAGAGCCCGGCAGCCGGTAGATCAGTTCGAGCGCCGTCTGCTTGGCCGCCCAGACGGCGTCGCGGTCGATGGTCTCGCCGCGTTCGCCCAGGGCCGCCAGATGCGCGACGCGTTCCCGTTCCAGGGCGGGCAGGCCGGCGTACTCCGGAACGTCTTCCACCCGCAGGTAGAGCGGGCTCGCGAAGCGGCGGCTCATCGGCGAGTAGGGCGACGGTGCGATCGGCGGCGCGGGCTCGGTCGCGTGCAGTGGGTTGACCAGGACGAATCCCGCGCCCAGCCCTCCGCTCCAGGACGCGAGATCGGCCAGGTCGCGAAGGTCCCCCATCCCCCATGAGCGGCCGGAACGCACGGAGTACAGCTGCACCGTGAACCCCCAGGCTCGCGGGGTCTGAGCAAGGCGCTCGGGCGTGGACGGCGGGGCGGCGGTGGCCGGCAGGGCGAAGGCAGCCGGCGAAGCGGGGGCGGCCCGTTCGTGCGCTCTCAGGCGCGCCAGCTCGTCCCGTACCGCCGCTGGGCTCGACGCGTCCACGCCCAGGGCGGCCAGCACGGCCACGAGGGTGTCGCGGGAGACCGCAGTCTCGTGGCCGCGCCAGTCGGTGTAGCGAGTGGAGACGCTGTGCGCCTCGGCCAGGGAGTTCAGATCCTCGTCCACCACGCTCCGACCATTCCCCGAGAAGCCGGACCGATGCCGGGGACTTCAGGCCTCCCACACTGCAGGTTTGCGGTCGATCCAGGGACGGGCCTCCTCCAGCTGGGCGGCGAGGGAGATCAGCGTGCCCTCGCCGCCCAGGCGCCCGGCGAGCATCACGCCGATCGGAAGGCTCTGCCCGTTCTCATCGCCGTCCGTCCAATGCAGCGGGACGTTGACGGCGGGCTGCCCGGAGATGTTGTACGCGGCGCAGAACGGGGTGAAGCGCTTCTGGCGTTCGAAGTTCTCGGCGGGCTCCTGATCGTGGAAGTACCCGATGGGCGCCGGCGGCTGGGCGAGGGTCGGGTGCAGGATCGCGTCGTACTCGTTCATGATCGGGAACGCGGCGCGGAGGGCGGCCTGGAGCAGGGCGTGCGCCCGGAAGAGGTCAGGGGCGGACGTGGCGTCGCCGCGCTCGCGCAACCAGCGGGTGAGCGGCTGGAGGAGATGCTCCGATTCGGGGGGAACGGGCGTGAGCGTGGCCATGACGCCCCACAGCAGCTCGAAGTGCGGCACGAGGTCGGGTCCGAGCACCGTGGGCAGCTCGACGACCTCGTGGCCGAGTTCGACCAGCAACGCCGTGGCGGCGTCATAGGCGGCGACGCAGTCGGGATGGACCTCGGCCCCGGGGACGGCCGGCTCGATACTGCGTGCGATCTTGAGACGGCCGGGCGGGCGGTCGGCGTACTCCAGGAACGTCCCCTCGACGGCGGGCGCCCGGTAGAGGTCGCCGGGCATGGGGACGGCCATGACGTCCAGGAGCATGGCGGCGTCGCGCACGGTCCGGGCGATCGGGCCGTTCGTCGCCAGACCGAACAGGTCGGGGACGATCGGACCCTGCGAGATCCTGCCGCGGGTGGGCTTGATGCCGAAGAGGCCGCAGGCGCTGCTGGGGATCCTGATGGAGCCGCCGCCGTCGCTGCCCTGCGCGACCGGCGCCAGCCCGGCGGCGACCGCCGCGGCCGCGCCGCCGCTGGAGCCACCCGCCGATCGGGACAGATCCCAGGGAGTGCGGGCGGGCGGCGCCACCGCATTTTCCGTATAACAGGGAAGACCGAATTCGGGTGTGGAGGTCTTGCCCAAAAGGACAGAGCCCGCTTGCCTGAGCAGTACCACAACATTGTCGTCGGCGAAACCGGTCAGATCGGCAAAAACTTCCGATCCAAGAGTAACTCGCACGCCGTTCACCATGTTCAGGTCCTTGATCGGCACCGGCACCCCGTGGAGGGGCGGCAGCGTCGCGGGATCCGAGGCGTCCATCACCTGCTTCTCGGCCCGGACGGCCTGCTCCCGGGCGAGCTCCGCGGTCACCGTGATATAGGCGCCGACCTGGGGATTTACCCGCTCAATGCGTTCCAGATAGTGATCGACGATCTCGACCGGGGAAAGATCCCGTGCGCGGACGGCCGCGGCGAGGGCGTGGGCGGTGAGGTCATGGGTATGCGTCACACCGCCGAACGGTAGACGCCGGATGCGCGAGCATCAAAGATGGCATCCGAAGGTACGCCGAAGAAGAGGGGATAGAAACAAACCTACCCGGACACCACACCCGTGAACCACCCAGTCGCGGCGACAAAAGTATTAACCCGACATGACTAGTCGCCAACCGCTGGAATCATTACTCTGCGCACAGAGGATCATGCTTCCCGCGAGAAAGGGATACGGAGCGTAGCTCATGGCCATCATGGAGCGGGGCAATAGCCAGGAGGCTCGTGGTCAGCCCCATGAGACACCCCTCAAACGCGGTGTCGACCAGCAGCCACAAACCTACGGTGACATGCTCAACAACCCCCAGATCCGCCGATGGATCGTACGCGGCGCCGTCGCGTTGGTCATCGGCGTGCTCTTCGCCGTCGTCTTCGACATCAGGATCGGGATCACCGCCGCGGTCGTGGCGGTCATCGTCGACACGGTCCGCAAGGCCCGCATGAACTCCAGCGTCACGGCCTGGCAGAAGTCGTCAGCCGCCGAGCGACGCACGGAGCGGCAGCTCAAGGCCCTGCAGAAGAACGGGTATCTCGTCCTGCACGCGCGCGCCGTCCCGATGGACGACGAGGGCGTCAGCGACGGCCGGATCGATCACCTGGTGATCGGCCCGAGCGGCGTCTACGCCATCGACTCGGAGAAATGGGACAAGCGCCTTCCGGTGCGGACCCTCTCGCACCGCAAGCTCTTCCACGGGCCCTTCAACAAGAAGGACCGGCTGGACGAGGCGCGGTGGGAGGCCGAGCAGGCGGCCAAGGCCCTCGAGGAGCGAGTCGGCTTCGAGGTGCCGGTGCAGGCGTCCGTGGCGATCTACGGCCCGTCCATCCCGTGGAAGGTCATGCGGGTCCGGGACGTGGACGTCTACGCGGGCAACCGGGCCAAGGGCTACCTGCGCCGGCGGCCCAAGGTCCTGACCGAGACCGACGTTCAGCGGATCTTCAAGGCCGCTGAGAAGGCGCTGCCCCCGAAGTATCCACAGGAACAGGAAGCGGCCTGACCCGGCGCGGCCAGGCAGCCTGACAAGCCGGCGCAGCCGCGTCGGACGGCTCAACGACGAGCCCCCAGCGATCGGAAACCCCTCGTGGGTACCGGAGCCGGAGGGGCACCTCGCACGGCGGGGTGCCCGCTCCACCTTCCTCGGTGTCCGCGTCTCCCCAACGCCGGCAGGGCGCGGCTCCCGCCCCCGGCGTTTTCTGTTCCCCCAGGTTGGTAAGCTCGGATGAGTCGACGCCGACCCCCCAGGACCTCTGCCGGGCCGGCATGGCAGCGCCGCGATCCGCCGCTGCGACATCCATCAAAAGCCCTGATCAACGCATACGATCTTGGGTACGGCTCGCAGATGTTGGGAGAGGTCCCTATGCCCCCGCTCAGGTCACGTACGGTCACCCACGGCAGGAACATGGCGGGCGCGCGCGCCCTGCTCCGTGCCACGGGCGTGGCGCGGGAGGACTTCGGCAAGCCGATCGTGGCCGTGGCCAACAGCTTCACCCAGTTCGTCCCGGGCCACGTGCACCTGCGCGAGGTCGGCGACGTGGTCGCGGGCGCGGTCCGCGAGGCCGGCGGCATCCCCCGGGAGTTCAACACGATCGCGGTCGACGACGGCATCGCCATGGGCCACGGCGGCATGCTCTACTCGCTGCCCTCGCGCGAGCTGATCGCCGACGCGGTCGAGTACATGGTCAACGCCCACTGCGCCGACGCGGTGATCTGCGTGTCCAACTGCGACAAGATCACCCCGGGCATGCTGCTGGCGGCGCTCCGCCTCAACATCCCCACGGTCTTCGTGTCGGGCGGCCCGATGGAGGCCGGCAAGCCCGTCAGCGGCGTGCACAACGGCAACAAGCTCGACCTGATCGACCCCATGATCGCCGCCGCCGACGAGTCGGTGTCCGAGGAGACCCTCGCCGAGATGGAGGAGAACGCCTGCCCGACCTGCGGCTCCTGCTCGGGCATGTTCACCGCCAACTCGATGAACTGCCTGACCGAGGCCATCGGCCTGTCCCTCCCCGGCAACGGCACGATCCTGGCGACCCACACCGCCCGCAAGGCGCTCTACCAGGACGCCGGCCGGACCGTGGTCGAGATCGCCCGCCGCTACTACGAGCAGGACGACCAGAGCGTCCTCCCGCTCAACATCGCGACCAAGGACGCGTTCGAGAACGCCATGGTCCTCGACATCGCGATGGGCGGCTCGACCAACACGATCCTGCACCTGCTGGCCGCCGCCGTCGAAGGCGGCGTCGACTTCGGCCTCAAGGAGATCGACGAGCTCTCCCGGCGCGTCCCCTGCATCTGCAAGCTGGCGCCCGCGACCGGCAAGTACCACGTCGAGGACTGCCACCGCGCCGGCGGCATCCCCGCCCTCCTCGGCGAGCTCGACCGGGCCGGTCTCCTGCACCGCCAGGTCACCTCGATCCACTCGTCCTCGCTCCCCGAGCACCTGGCGGCCTGGGACGTGCGTTCCCCGGAGATCACGCCCGAGGCCCGCGAGCTGTGGCACGCGGCCCCCGGCGGCGTCCGCAGCACCTCCGCGTTCAGCCAGAGCGCCCGCTGGGACGAGCTGGACCTCGACCGCGAGAACGGCTGCATCCGCGACGCCGAGCACGCCTACACCACCGACGGCGGCCTGGCCGTCCTCTACGGCAACATCGCCCCCGACGGCGCCATCGTGAAGACCGCCGGTGTCGAGGAGGAGCTCTGGACCTTCGAGGGCCCCGCCGTGGTCTTCGAAAGCCAGGACGACGCGGTCGAGGGCATCCTCGGCGGCAAGGTCACCGAAGGCGACGTCGTCGTCATCCGCTACGAGGGCCCGAAGGGCGGCCCCGGCATGCAGGAGATGCTCTACCCGACGAGCTTCCTGAAGGGCCGCGGCCTCGGCAAGGCCTGCGCCCTGATCACCGACGGCCGTTTCTCCGGCGGCACCTCGGGTCTGTCCATCGGCCACGCCTCCCCCGAGGCCGCCGCCGGCGGCGTGATCGCCCTGGTCGAGAACGGCGACCGGATCGTCATCGACATCCCCCGCCGCGTCCTGGATCTGGACGTCCCGCAGGACACCCTCGCCGCCCGCCGCGACAAGCTCCTGGCCAACGGCGGCTACCGCCCCCGAAACCGCCAGCGCCCCGTCTCCGCCGCCCTCCAGGCCTACGCCGCCATGGCGACCTCGGCCTCCACAGGCGCCGCCAGAGACGTCAACCAGCTCTATTAATTGCTTTCGCGGCCTCGGGGTCCTCGCCTGGCGGCTCGGACCCCGAACCGCAAAAGCGGCGGCCAAGCGAAGCTTGTCCTTTGAAAGGGCGGTTGGGCGGGGGGTGTAGCGGGTGGGAGCGCGGCATCGCTTCGCGATCTCTCGTGAAGCTTCGCCTCCGGCTCGCTTCACGACCCGTTAACGCGCTCGCGTGCGGGCTGAGGCAGTTGCGGGGTGGCGACGGCCGGGGTCAGCCGCAGCAGCCGCCTCCACAGCAGCCACCGCCGCCGCCCGAGCTCGGGCGCGGCGCGGGCGCGCTGGCCTTGCCGGAGCCGGTGACGGCGACCGTGGAGAGCAGTTTGACCGTGTCGTCGTGGCCTTCCGGGCAGGAGGCCGGGTCGGAGGCCTGGATCATCGGGCGGGACACCTCGAAGGTCGCCCCGCACGCACGGCAGCGGTAGTCATAACGTGGCACAAGCCAAGGATACGGGCATCGCGCCTTAGGGCGGGGGACGCTAGGCAGCTGGTTCTGTGACGTAGGCGGCCCATTGGGGGTCGCCGTCGTGGATGACGCCGATCAGGCGCCAGTGGGCGCCTCGGGGCACGCCGGGGGTGATGCTGAGGGTCCAGCCGAGCTCTTCGAGCAGGCGGTCGGCCTTGCGGTGGTTGCAGGACATGCAGGAGGCGACGCAGTTCTCCCAGACGTGCTTGCCGCCGCGGCTGCGCGGGTGGACGTGGTCGATCGTCTCGGCCCGGCGGCCGCAGTAGGCGCAACGGAAGTTGTCGCGCCGCATGAGGGCGGCCCGGGTCAGGGGAACGCGGGTGCGGTACGGGATGCGGACGTAACGGCGGAGCCGGATGACGGAGGGGACCTCGATCGACATCGTCGCCGCATGGAGGACCGCGCCCGAGGTGTCGTGATGAACGACGTCGGCCTTCTCCCGGAGCACGAGGCAGACCGCCCGCCGGAGCGGAAGCGTGGTGAGTGGTTCGTACGTCGCGTTCAGGAGGAGGACTTGTCGCATCAGACGCCCTCCACCGGGGCGTGCTTCCCTTTGGCCTCGGCGGACGCGCATCTGCGCGCCTCCCACCGAGGCCCGATTATTGTCTCCGGCACCTGCGCACCCGCCATGAGGACCTCCCCAGGGGCGAACCGAACCCGAAATCAGTGTGGCGCCTGAGAAGGCCGTCCGCTACCCCAATAATCCCCAATCGCGCACGAGATCGAACGCAAATGGCTTCCTCCACCACAGAAAGTGATGGAGGAAGCCCAGAAGCGGTAGACCGTGATCGTTGGTGAGGACACGGTGCGTGCCCGCACCTCATTGAGGTGCGGGGACGGCTCCTGGCGTGATGGGTTGCCCCGCTGGGGGCTGGACGTTGGTCGCCGGAGCGTCGGCGGGCGGCTGTGCGGCCCCGTTCTTGGGGGCCTGGTCCGCTGCCGGGCCCTGTTGCCAGGTCACACGGCCGTTGATCTGGACGGTGCCCGACGTGCTGGGCGCCAACTCGGCCGCCAGCGTGCCCTGCCGCTTCTGCCCGGCCTTCAGCGTGCCGTACCGGCACTGGATCGAGGTCTCCGCGACGACGCAGGGCTTGCTGACGGCCCGGACCTTCAGTTTCGGAGTCAGCCGGTGCGTGAGCACCACCTTCTCGACGCCCTCACCCCCGGTGTTCTTGATCGTCCAGCGCCAGGTGACCTTGTCGCCCGCGTCGGCGACGTCCGGCGCCGAGTAGTTGAACACGATCTTTCCGGTGTCCCCGGGCCCCGTTCGCGCGTCCGCCGGCACTGTGATGACCAGCAGCGACATTCCCGCCACCGCGCCGGCGGCGGTGCGCGCCGGCCAGCGGCGGTCCCCGATGATGCCCTTCATCTCAACCCCCGTCTCGAAGAGCTCAGTGATCACTGCCACTTCTACCGAAGATGGCGGGTCGGTTCATCTCGCCACACATGACAACCGGAGACCCCGCTCGCGCGACACGTATCTGATACGAGTACATGCCACTTTGCTCCAATCATCCGGAAAGAGCTTCGCGTGCGACATTTCTCCGCCCTCACGATCGCCGGTCTGGTCGCCGTCTCCCTCACCGCCTGCGGTGGCTCGGACTCGGCGGGCTCCGGCTCGGGAACACCCGGCGCCAAGGCCTCCACCTCGACCGCTCCGAAGACCCTCGCCCTCGCCGAGGTCGCCGGTCTGGTGCACAACCAGTTGAAGAACAAGAAGTCGGTCAGGATGAACGTCGACTCCGGCGACGGCTCGCAGGGAACCGTCGCGGTCAGCACCGAGAACGGCACGCCCGCGCTCGAAATCAAAATGACCTCCGAAGGTAAGGCGTTGCGGCTGATCAAGACCAAGAACGCCGTCTTCATGGAGGAGAAGGACCCCAAGGAGCAGCTGGCTCCCGGCAAGACGTTCATCCGTTTCGCCGCCGACTCCAAGAACCCGCTCGCCAAGCTGATGGTGGCCCTGGTCGGCGCGATGAGCAGCATCGCCGACACCGAGCAGCACAGGGCGCTGATGGCCTCGGGCGGCACGCTGGCCGGCCCGGTCACCGACAAGGTCGTCGACACGCCCGCGCAGCGCTACACGGTCAGCATCGACATGGCCAAGGCGCTCGAAACGATCGACCTGCGCAAATATCTCGCCTCGAACGTCGCGCTGGCCCAGCAGGTGACCAAGGGGCTGGGCGTCAAGAACGACCCGTCCGTGGACAAGCTGGCCAAACTGAGCGATGCCGATCTCGCCAAGCTGAAGGCCAACATGCTCAAGGCCGTCGCAGGAAAGCCCCTCACCTACGAGATCTGGGCCGACGCCCAGAACGTACCGCTGAAGTTCAGCGTGGAGGCCCCCACCAAGACGCGTGACAAGACCACCGTCACCCTTTTCGACTGGGGTATCGCCCCCGTCACGGCCCCGCCCGCCGAACTGGTCGCCGACATGCCCGATCTCAACTGACAGGGGCTTCCGCTCGTACCCACCAAGTCCCGTCGCGGATATCGGGCGGCCGGTGACGCGGGCCGGGCCGTTACAGTGCCAGCCATGAGCCGACCGCAGTACCCGTCCGCGCAGCGCCAGGAAATCGTCGATGACCTCTTCGGCCACCGGGTGGCCGATCCGTACCGGTGGCTGGAGGACCGGCAGGGCGAGGACACCGAGAAATGGCTGGCGGAGCAGGACGACCTGTTCCACCGCACGGTCGACGAGCTTCCCGGACGTGACGCGTTGCGGCGCAGGCTCGGTGAGCTGCTTGCGGCGGGCAGCGTCGGTTCGCCGGTGTGGCGGGGGGAACGGCGGTTCTTCACCCGCCGAACGGCCGGTCAGGAGCACCCGGTGCTCTACACGGTGGACCCGGACGGCACCGAACGGACCTTGCTCGACCCCATGGAGCTCGACTCGGCGGGGACGACCACGCTGGACGGGTGGCAGCCGGACAAGGAAGGCCGGCGCCTGGCGTACCGGGTATCGCACGGCGGCGATGAGGAGTCGCTGCTGTACGTGATCGACGTGGCCACCGGTGACATGGTGGAGGGGCCGATCGACCGGAGCCGTTACTCGTCGACCGCGTGGCTGCCCGGCGGCGAGGCGTACTACTACGTGCGCCGCCTGCCCGCCGACGGGGTGCCCGAGGGAGAGGACCAGTACCACCGGCGCGTCTACCTCCACCGCGTCGGCACCGATCCCGAGACCGACGACGTCCTGGTCTTCGGCGAGGGAATGGACAAGACCAACTACTACGGCGTCTCGGTGAGCCGGGACGGCCGGTGGCTCACGATCAGCTCGTCCCAGGGCACCGCGCCGCGCAACGATCTGTGGATCGCGGACCTGTCGGCCTCCCCGCCCGAACGTCCCGCCCTTCGTGCCGTCCAGGAGGGCGTCGACGCCGAGACCGGCCTCTATGTCGGACGCGACGGCCGCGCGTACATCTTCACCGACCGCGACGCGCCCCGTTCCCGGCTCTGCGTCGCCGATCCCGCCGACCCGTCGTTCGAGAACTGGCGGGACCTCCTCCCGCAGGATCCCGAGGCGGTGCTCAGCGACTACGCGATCCTCGACGACCTGGACCGGCCGATCCTCCTCGCGGGCTGGACCCGGCACGCGATCAGCGAGATCACCGTGCACGACCTGGCCACGGGTGAACGGATCGGCGAGGTGCCCATGCCGGGTCTCGGCTCGATCGGCGGCATCATCGAACGGCCCGAGGGCGGCCACGAAGCGTGGTTCGGCTACACCGACAACGTGACGCCGTCGTCGGTCATGCACTACGACGCCCGTACCGGTGAGACCACCCTGTGGGCGTCGGCACCCGGCACGGTCAGTGTTCCCGAGGTCGAGGCACGGCAGATCACGTACGAGTCGTACGACGGCACCGAGGTCCGCATGCTCGTCCTCGCCCTGCCGGGCGCGTCCGAGCCGCGCCCGACGATCCTCTACGGATACGGCGGCTTCAACGTGCCCCTGACCCCCGCGTACTCCGCGGGCATCCTCGCCTGGGTCGAGTCCGGCGGCGTGTACGCGATCGCCAACCTGCGCGGCGGCTCCGAAGAGGGCGAGGAATGGCACCGCGCGGGCATGCGCGACAAGAAGCAGAACGTGTTCGACGACTTCCACGCCGCCGCCGAGAAGCTGCGCGCCGACGGCTTGGCGAGCAAGCTCGCGATCTCCGGCGGCTCCAACGGCGGCCTGCTCGTCGGCGCGGCCCTGACCCAGCGCCCCGATCTCTACGACGCCGTGGTCTGCTCGGCGCCCCTGCTCGACATGGTCCGGTACGAGAAGTTCGGCCTCGGTGAGACCTGGAACGACGAGTACGGCACCGCCACCGATCCCGCCGAACTCACATGGCTCCTCTCGTACTCCCCGTACCACCACGTCAGCGAGGGAGTCGCCTATCCGGCCACGCTCTTCACGGTCTTCGACAGCGACACCCGTGTCGACCCGATGCACGCCCGCAAGATGTGCGCGGCGCTCCAGCACGCCACCAGCGGCGACGCACCGATCCTGCTCCGCAACGAGGCGGAGGTCGGCCATGACGCCCGCTCGGTCACCCGTTCGATCGGACTGATGGTGGACACGCTGTCGTTCATGGCCGCGCGTACCGGGCTCGTGCCGTCGGTCACATCCGGGCCCTGACGATGGCCGGAGTCAATTGACCCGTGGTCGAATAGCGGGGTGAGCTCAGTGCTGCGCCCCGGCGTCCAGGAACGTGTCCGCGCCCTCCTGGAGTCGCCGCCGGACCTGCACGACGGCTACCTCGACGTGCTCGGCCCCACCGCCGAGCCCACCCCGACCATCGCCCAACGGGTCATGCAGTCCACCTTCCTGCCCCAGATTTACGAACGCGTCTGGCGGCCGGTCGGCTTCAACCTCGCCAAGGGCTGGCCGGTGGGTCCCGACACCGCCGCCGAGCACACCCTCGCCCGCGACTGGCTCGGCCTCGCCCAGCCCGGCGACGTGCGCAAACCCGCCGCCACCGTCCTCGACGTCGCCTGCGGCCCAGGCAACGTCACCCGCGCCCTGGCCGCCGGCGTCGGGGAGAACGGCCTGGTCGTCGGCCTCGACGCGGCCCACGGCATGCTCGCCCGCGCGGCCGCCGACAGCACCGGCGACGTCGCCTACGTCCGTGGCAACGCCGTCGCCCTCCCCTTCCGCACCGACACGTTCGACGCGGTCTGCTGCTTCGGCGCCCTCTACCTCTTCGACGACCCCTGGGCCGCCGTCGACAGCATGGCGCGCGTACTCAAGCCGGGCGGGCGCCTGATCATCCTCACCACCCGCCGCCCGCCCCTGCCCGTGAGCCGCCTCAGCAGCGAACTCCTCCGCACCCTCTCCGGCGTCCGTATGTTCGGCGACCGCGAAGTGACCCGCGCCCTCACCGACCGCGGCTTCACCGACCTCAAACAACGCCGCTACCCGCTAATGCAACTCGTGGCAGCGTCGCACTGATCCAGAGCCCGGGCACCCCCTTGGAAGTGGCGGCGGCACACCAGCCAGATGGAGACATTGAGCCGAGGTGGGCCCCTATATGGCCGCGCCGCCGGGGCGGGTAACCCCCGCAGGCAGGGTGGGCGCGCGGGCAAGGGATGGGGACAAATGAGCCGCAGTGGGCTCCTGCCGGGCCACGCCGCCGGGGCAGGTAACCCCCGCGGGCAGGGGTAGAGACAACTGAGCCACAGTGGGCTCCTGCCGGGCCACGCCGCCGGGGCAGGTAACCACCGCAGGCAGGGTGGGCGCGCGGGCAAGGGGATGGGGACAAATGAGCCGCAGTGGGCTCCGGCCGGGCCACGCCGCCGGGGGGGTAACCACCGCAGGCAGGGTGGGGGCGCGGGCAAGGGAGTGGGGACAACCGAGCCACGTTGGGCCCCTGCATGGCCGCGCCGCCGGGCAGATAACCCCCGCGGGCAAGGTGAGTCGCGGTTAGGGGAGGTGGAGACAACTGAGCCGCAGTGGTCCCTGCATGGCCGCGCCGCCGGGCGGGTGACCACCGCGGGAGGGTGGGCGCGCGGGCAAGGGAGTGGGGGCAATTGAGCCGCGGTGGGCCCCTGCCGGGCCGCGCCGCCGGGTGGGTGACCACCGCGGCTCATCCGCTGTTCCCCTCAGCGGAGCTGTTACATGTCAGGCAAGCCCTTACATGTCAGGCAGACACTGCCGTTGTGCCAGGCGGACACATCAGCCCGCACGCGAGCGGGTTAACGGGTCGTGAAGCGACCCGAAGGCGAAGCTTCACGAGAGATCGCAAAGCGATGTCGCACTCCCACCTGCTACACCCCCGCCCAGCCGCCCTTTCAAAGGACCAGCTTCGCTTGGCCGCCGCTTTTGCGGTTTGACCCCCGAGCCGCCAGGCCAGGGGGTCAAGGCCGAAAAGCGATCAGCGCAGCCGTTTCTCCAGGTAGATGTTGACGATGCCGCCGATCACCTCGCGGCGGGTCTCCTTCCAGCCGAAGTTGCGGTAGAGCTTGAGCGCCGGGCCTTGGAGCTCGGTGGTGTCGGCCCGGAGGACGCGGTAGCCGAACTCGGCGGCGCGTTGCTCCAGGGCACGCACGATGGCGGCGCCGAAACCACGGCGTTGCACGCCAGGGCGAACGCGTAGGCGGACCATTTCGACGGCGTCGAGGTTGGGCGCGCCAGGGGCGTATCCGCCGAACGCACGCGCGCTGCCGCCTGGAACAAGGTCGGCGCGGCGAAGGCCGCCCATGGCGACGATCGTGCCGTCGAGCTCGCCGACGATGAACTCCCCGTCGTTCCGGAGATAGATGTCCTCCATTCGGAAGAAGTCGTGATCGTAATAGACGCCGTCGCCGGGGCGCAGACCCACCTGGGCCAGCCCCTCTCGATGGAGTTCGAGGACGGTGGCGTGGTCGGAGGCACGGTACCGACGGATGCGCAGGCCGCCGAAGGCCCAGATGGGCGGCTCCTGCTGGAGCCGGACCAGTCCTGCGCGGGTGCTGTCCACTCCCCCAGTGGTGAACTCGGGACGGCTTCGCCGGGGGTCGCCGTCCTGCGGTGCCATGGCGCCGCTCAGACCTGCTCGGAGGGGGGGACGGCAGGCGTTTCCTTCGTCGGGCTCTTCACCGAGGGTGCGGCGAGCGACTCGTAGAAGCCCTTGAGAGCGGGGATCTCTCCGTGTTTGGCGTTGACGGCCGCACCGAGCTGGCGCGCACGGTGGACCAGGATGTCGGAGCGATGCTCGTCGGGCAGTTCCAGGATGGCGTCCCGGCCCGCGTTCAGGGCGGCTTCGGGGTGGCCGGCGTGCAGCTTGCAGGCCGCCCGGTCAAGCCGTACGAGGGTCATGTCGACCCAGTCGGTGGCCGAGTACAACGTGAGGGCGTGACTCAATACCTCGTCGCCATGCTGGTGGTCGCCGAGATTAGTGAAGGTGTCACCCTCGTAGAAAGCCATCTGCCGGTCGGTGAACCCGAACGCCAGATCACTGGTCTGCGTCTTCGAGAGCTGGTCGAAGACGGAACGTCCGCGTACGAGAGCACGCCGGGCACTCGGAGCGGCATCGCTGCGGCCGCGCAGCGCCAGCTGGCCGAGCGCGCGCGCCTCGACCGCAGGAGCCATCGCCGCCGCGACACCGGGCGTGCGCCCGGCGAGGTCCTGCGCCTTGCGCGCCAGGTGCAGCGCCTCACGCGGATCGCCGTAGTACATCGGCACCAGGGACTCCCGCACCGTCACCCACGCCCGCAACTGCCGGTCGCCCGTCTCGTCCGCGGCGGTGCGCGCGGTGCGGAAGAACGACCGGGCCAGCCGGTGGTCACCCAGATTGATCATGATGAGACCTGACAGGCCGGACAACTGGGCGGCGATCCGGCAGAGCCGTTCCTGAAGCTCGACGGGCTGCCGCTTGTCACACATGCGGCGTACTTCGCTGAAGTCCAGCAGTACGTCGCACAACATCCGCAGGGACGGAGTGGCCTGGTATTGCTGGCCGTAGCCCAGGGTCGTCTCCTCCCACTGATCGAGCATGGTCGGTGACACTGTGGCGCTGACCAGGGTGTCGTCCATCTTGCGACGAAGGTTGTCCACCGCCCCAAGGAACTGCCCGTCGAGCGCCACGCCCGCTCCGGCCAGCAACTGCAGAAGGGTCCTACGAAGCACGATGTCCTCCTCTCCTACATCGACGGAGATGGGGGCTTCGGCGCGGTCATGCCCCCGCATTTCGTTGACTGAGATCCACTGACGGTCGTCCGGCCTGGGCACGACGACCGACCCCACAAGCGTGGCGGGTTCCTCCGGGACCCGCCGGTCGGCCGCCCTCCGATCCGCCGGCCGCGCGGGTCCCGACTCGCCCGGCCGGTCCACCGCACGCCCGTTCGCGCCTGCGGCGGTCTCGGGACGGGTCGCGTGCCCGCGACCGCAGATACAGGGACTCCGGTAACCGAGGTCGTCGGGCTCGACGCGGTAGACGGCGCAGAGGTAGTGCAGGTACTCGGGACCGGGACGCTTGTAGCCGCTCTCGTACGCCGACAGCAGCGTCTCCCCCAGCCGGGGACACGGCTTGCCGTCGACCTCGTACAGCGCCCGGACCTGAGCGACGATGTCGGACAATGCGACACCATGGGAAAGGCGGTGCGCCTTGACCCGGCTGGTGCCGAAAAGAGGGCCGCACTGATCGTGGATCTCAGCTGCGATCTCCACGGGGCAACGTCCTCGAGCCAGACCATGCGCGCGTATTCTGCGCGCTATGTCCGTTTCTTTCCGGGGGGGGTCCGACATCGTTTCCGGCCTCCTCACCGCTGAGCCCGGAAACAGGCCCTTTTAAAGGGGAAGGGGCCCGCGTCCGGCCACGGCGACCGGTGCTAGATGGACACGACAGATAATCTCTCGCGCACGCAGCGTAACTCTCGCAACGGGGCAGGCCAAGCCATTGTCATCGAAACCGAGGCGCTCCGCGGGCACCTTTAGACCCCGGGTAGAGGATCCTCCACCGGAGTGGGGTGAACCTACCCCTGAGGTGGGGCAATCCCGTACTTCAGCGAGCGGCATCCCTCTTGACCCACCATCGTGAGAGTTGCGATTCTCGCCGCGAGTAACGAAGTGCATTCAGAGAGTTCGATCACACGGGAACGTCCGAGCAGTCCTCGCAGCACGATCGACGGAGGGGGTGCGCAGGTGGTCAGCGACAGACGCGTCGGCTACCTCGAGGAGCTGGAGCACGAACTTGACACGCGCGGCCTGGTGGCCCGTGTGGTCAGGACCCGCTCGGGTCCGGCCTTCCTACGGGTGGTCAACCCGGAGGCCGCGAGCCTGGCGGAGGACGTCACGTGCGCGCCCGCTCCGGAGTCGCACGATCACTACTTCTGGTGGTCTTGGGGGGAGCGCATGCACCGGGTGGACGATCCGGAAGGCGCCGCGGTCAAGCTGGCGCACGTCCTGCAGGCCTACCGCCGCGAGACGCGCACCCTCGAACACCACGGCGTCGACACCCGCGGCCGCGGCGTCCAGGGTCGAGAGACCCACACGCCCCTGACCGCGAGACAGTGGCCGCCTGGCCACCGATGAGCCGGGCGTGTCCCGTGGGGTCACGGCCGGAACGGCGCGGCAGCCGGGCCCCACGGGACACGTTCGTCCTCCGGTGCATGCACAGGACACGCCCGGCTTCCCCATCCCAACTGAACACTCACCGCCCACCCTGCGCCAAGCCGACCCAAACGATCCGTCGGCCCAACCGGACTGGCAGCCCGAACCGTTCGGCGGCTCCACGGGCCGGCGATCCCAACAAGCTGGCGGCCCAACGGCTGGCGGCCCCAGGGCTAGCGACCCAACCGGGGCCGGTGGCTCAGCTGGGCCAGTGGCTCAACTGGTCGGCAGCCCGACGAACCGGCGGCACCAACGGCTAGCGGCCCAACCGGGCTAGCCGCCCCAACGAGCCAGCGGCCCAGGGCCTAGGGCCAGCGGACCGATGGCTCAACCGGCCGGCGACCCCGATGAGCCGGCCAGCGGGCCCCAACGGCCAGCAGCTCAACGGCTGGCGGCTCAAACGGGTCGGCGGCTCCGACAGGCGGCGACCCCAACGGGCCGGCGACCCCGGGAGCCTAAGGCCCAACTGGGCCAGCGGCTCAACGGAGCCGGTGGCTCAACCAGTCAGCGGCACCAACGGGCTGACAGCTCAACGGCTAGCGGCTCAAACGGGTCGGCGGCTCCGACAGGCAGGCGACCCTAGAGGGCCTAGCGGCCACAACGGGCTGGCGGCTCAAACGAGCTGGCGGCCCCAAGGTCTAAGGCCCAACAGGCCGACGGCTAGCGGCCAAACCAACCCGGCCGGCGGCCCTAGGGGGTCGGCGGCTCTGGTCGGTGCCGTTGGGGTCAAACGTTCCGGTGGATCTCATGGGGCGGCGGCCACAGCGGGGTGGCGGCTGCTAGGGGTCGGCCGCCATCGCTTCGCAACTCGACAGATCAGCCCACCGCGGATCTGGGGTCCAACGCCCGTACCCAGGTCCGCGGCAGAGGGTCAGTCCCTCCCCGGCCGGGTCCCGCCATGCCGCCGGCGCCGTACGAACCGCTCGTCACCGTCCCCTACGATCGGCTCGTACGACCGCCGCAGGTCCACGGCGACATGGCGGAGACACCCACACAAGCCGGCCGGGGAGGGTCTGCCACATGCCGCTCGCTCAGACGGCGCTCACCCTGGGGTCATCGCTGCCCTGGCAGCAGGAGGGCACGCCGGAGAAGGCGTGCGGCACTCCCAACCCCAGCGTTTCTTGCCGCTTGGTGTGGAACATCACGAACGACGAGCGCTTCACGCTTTTCTTCAAGACGTGGCTGGACACGCCGCTCAACGTCTTCTTCTGGATCGTCGTGACGCTGGTGTTCGCGCTGGTCCTGCGCAGCATCGCCCACCGCACGATCACCAAGGTCACGCTGCGCATGGCCGAGGGCACCATGTCGGAGAAGATCCGCGAGCGGACGCGGACGTCCTTCGAGGGCAGCCCCGCGCTGCTCAACCAGCGCAGGGCCCAGCGCGCCAAGACGCTGGGGTCGGTGCTGCGGTCGATCGCGTCCATCCTGATCATGGGTACCGCGGCGTTCAGCGTCCTGGGCGAGCTCGGTCTCAACCTGGCCCCCGTCCTGGCCAGCGCCAGCGTGATCGGCGTGGCCGTGGGCTTCGGCGCCCAGAACATCGTCAAGGACTTCCTGGCCGGATTGTTCATGCTGCTGGAGGACCAGTACGGGGTCGGTGACTTCATCGACGTGGGCACCGCCAAGGGCACGGTCGAGGCCGTCACCCTGCGCGTGACGCGCATGCGCGACGTCGACGGCGTGGTCTGGTACGTGCCGAACGGCGAGATCAAGAAGGTCGGCAACGAGTCCCAGAACTGGGGCCGCGCCGTCCTCGACATCCCGGTGGACATCCATGAGGACACCGAGCGGGTCAAGGAGATCCTCCAGGCGACCGCGGAGACGATGGCCGCGGACGCCGACTGGAAGGAACTGATCCTCGAAGAGCCGTCCGTCTGGGGCGTCCAGGCCCTCGCCGGCGACGCCGTCATCGTCCGAGTCGTGATCAAGACGGCGCCGGGCAAGCAGGCCAGCATCGCCCGTGAGCTGCGCGAACGCGTCAAGAAGGCGTTCGACGAGGCCGGTATCTCCGTGGCCACCCCGGGCGCGGGCGCCTGACCGGCTCACGACTTGATCAAGGTGATCTGTCACACACCGAGGGCGGGGCGCCCTCGCATAGGGTGGGGAGCGCCATGACACAACAGGTGACCTTCTACGAAGCGGTCGGCGGCGAGGAGACCTTCCGGCGCCTGGTCCACCGCTTCTACCAGGGTGTCGCTGACGACCCCCTGCTCCGCCCGCTCTATCCGGAAGAGGACCTCGGCCCCGCCGAAGACCGGCTGCGGCTCTTCCTCATCCAGTATTGGGGCGGCCCCAACACCTACAGCTCACAGCGCGGGCACCCCCGGCTGCGCATGCGGCACGCCCCGTTCGTCATCGGTGAGGCCGAGCGCGACGCGTGGTTGCGGCACATGCGCGACGCCGTGGACGAGCTTGAACTTCCCGAGGAGCTCGACACGATGCTCTGGAACTACCTCACGATGGCCGCGCAGAGCATGGTGAACGCCCACACCTGAGCGGGTAGATCGGCGGTATGACGCGATCCCCCTGGTGGCGTGACGCCGTCGTCTACGAGATCTATGTCCGCAGCTTCGCCGACTCCGATGGGGACGGTGAGGGCGATCTGCAGGGCGTCCGCTCCCGGCTCGGCTATCTGCGCGATCTCGGTGTGGACGCGCTGTGGCTCACCCCGTTCTACCGTTCCCCCCTGGCGGACGGCGGCTATGACGTGGCCGACTACCGTGACGTGGATCCGCGGTTCGGCGGCCTCGGCGACTTCGACGCGCTGGTCGCCGACGCGCACGCCCACGGGCTGCGGCTGATCGTCGACATCGTTCCCAACCACACGTCCGACCGGCATCCCTGGTTCCAGGAGGCGCTGGCCGCACCGCCCGGGTCTCCCGCGCGCGAGCGCTATATCTTCCGCCGGGGACGTCCAGGTGCAGGATCTTCCTCCGGCACCTCCCCCGGTGGAGGTTCTTCCACCCAAGTGGAGAAAGACCCCAAGTCGGTTGAAGGTTCCTCATACCGTGAAGGCGCGGAGGGGCCCCCGAACGACTGGCCTTCGGCGTTCGGCGGGCCGGCCTGGACGCGCCTGCCCGACGGGGAGTGGTATCTCCACCTGTACGCGCCCGAGCAGCCCGATCTCAACTGGCGCAATCCGGAGGTACGGGCGGAGTTCGAGGACATCCTGCGGTTCTGGCTCGACCGCGGTGTCGACGGCTTCCGGATCGACGTCGCCGCCGGTCTCTTCAAGGACGCCGCGTTCGCCGACCTCGCTGGCCGGAGCCGCCATGTCGTGAGCGGTCCCATCTACAGCCGGCCCGAGGTCCACGAGGTCTACCGCGACTGGCGCCGCATCCTGGACGGGTACGCGGGCGAGCGGATGGCGATCGGCGAGGTCTGGACCGAGAGCGCGGAGGACCTGGCGCTCTTCCTGCGGCCCGACGAGCTCCACCAGGTGTTCCAGTTCGATCTGCAGCTCGCCGGGTGGTCGGCGGAGTCGTTCCGCCAGGTGGTCACCACGGCGCTGGCCGCCGTCGCACCCACGGGTTCGGCGCCGACGTGGGTGCTCTCCAGCCACGATTCCGTACGCCACGTCTCGCGATACATGCCACCCGGCGGGCCCCCGGCCGCAGGGCTGGCCCGGGCCAGGGCCGCGCTGCTGTTCATGCTGGCATTGCCGGGTTCCGCGTACCTCTACCAGGGCGAGGAGCTGGGCCTCCCCGAGGTGGTCGACCTCCCCGACGCGGCCCGCCAGGATCCGGTGTGGAAGCGCTCCGGCGGCACGCAGCCTGGCCGGGACGGTTGCCGGGTCCCGCTGCCTTGGTCTGGGACGAACGAGCCGTACGGGTTCTCGCCCAACAGCAGCGGTGCCAAGCCGTGGCTCCCGATGCCCCCGGCGTGGGCCGACTTGACCGTTGAGGCGCAACTGTCCGACCCCGGCTCGACCCTCTCGTTCTACCGGCGGTCCTTGCAGCATCGCCGCGACCTGCACCTGCAGGAGTCGCTCGATTGGCTCTCCGCAGACCAGGATGTGGTGGCGTTCGCCCGCGGGCCACTCACGTGCGTGCTCAACTGCGGTGAACGTGCCGTACCGCTGCCCGCCGACGCCGGCCACGTCGTGATCAGCAGCGCCCCGGCCGATCAGCGTCTGCGACCGGCCGTCCAGGGTCAGCCGCACACCGATCAGGGTCAGCCGCACACCGATCAGCTTCTGCCGCACACCGATCAAGATCGGTCGCCGACAGGCCAAGGTTTGCAGTCGGCCGGTCAGGATCTGCTGCCCGCCGACACCTGCGCATGGCTGCTGCGCGCTCCGCAGTCGTCCTGATCGGGTGTTCCGAGGCCGCGCGTTCCGAAGGTCACCCGGATGCTCAGCCCACCGCCCGGGTTGGCCCGCGCGACAGCCTCGCCGCCATGTGCGCGGGCGATCGAGTCGACGATGGACAACCCGAGCCCGGTGCCTTCGCCGCGGGCATGGCGGCGCGGGTGCAGGCGGCGGAACGGTTCGAAGAGGTGAGGTACGACGTCGGAGGGCACCTTCGGCCCGGTGTTCCTGACCTTGAGCCCTGTGTCGTCCATGTGCACGAGGATCCGCCCGCCAGGGACGTTGTAGCGGAGGGCGTTCTCCAGGAGATTGCGCACCAGGTGCCTGAAGAGGGTCGGATCTCCCTCCAGCCGTACAGGCTCGATGTACGTTTCGACCGTAACGTCGCGATCGCGGGCCTCGGCTGCGTGCTCGGCCACGACGCCCTCCACCATCTCGCCTGCGTCGATCGGCTCGGGCCGGTCCAGCCCTCGATCGCTGGCCGACAGCAGCAGGAGTCCCTCGATGAGCCGCTCGCTGCGGTCCGCCACGTCCAGCAGTTTGGTGCGGACGCGCGCGACCCTCGCCGGGTCGGGATCGGCCAGGCCGATCTCCAGCGCGGCGCGCTGCACGGCGAGCGGGGTCCGCAGCTCGTGGGCGGCGTTGGCGACGAACCGCTGCTGCGCGGAGACCAGGCCCTGCAACCGATCGAGCATGGCGTCGAACGTGTCGGCGAGGTCCTTGAGCTCACCCGGCGGGGCCGCGAGGGCGATGCGTTCGTCCAGATTCTCGCCGGAGAGGCGCCGGGCGGTGGCGGTGATCGTATGCACGGGACGCAGCACGCGCCCGGCCATCCACCACGCCAGGAACACCGACACGACGGCGAAGATCGCGAGCGCGATGAGTGAGACGATCAGCAGCTGCTCGTACGCGGTGTCCTCGGCGGCGGTCGCGGCCCGGCCGAGGGTGGCGGCCCGGCCGCGCACCGCCTCCGGCGTCATGCCAGGGACCGCGTCTGTGCCCTGGACCGACTCTGTGCCCTGGACCGGCCCCGTACCCTGGGCCGACTCCGTGCCCTCAGCCGCCTGCGTGGGTTTCGCCGCCACTGCGGGCGCCCAGTCTGCCGGGATCGCCAGGGTGATCGCGGTGGGCAGGCGGTCGGCCAGGGACTTCCTCATCAGGAAGTAGACCGACGCGACGAGTCCTCCGCCTGCGACGAGCAGCAGGCCTCCGTACAGGGCTGTGAGTCTGGCCCGGGCAGTGATCCTCATGCGCTCGCTCTCATCCGCTCGCCCGCATCCGGTAGCCGGACCCCGACACGGTCTCGACCACGGCCGGCTGCCCCAGCTTGGCCCGCAGCTTGCTGACGGTCACCCGTACGGCATTGGAGTTGTAGCTGATGTGCTCCTCCCAGACCTCTTCGATCAGCTCATCGGTGCCGACCACCGCGCCGTCCGCGCGCATCAGCGTCTCCAGGACTGCGAACTCCTTGCGCGAGAGGTCGAGGCGGCGGCCGTCGCGATACGCCTGGCGGCGCGGGATGTCGAGGACGACCCCGGCCCGTTCCAGGACGGGCGGCAGCGCGGGGCGGGCCCGCCGTCCCAGGGCCAGCACACGGGCGACGAGTTCCTCGTAGGAGAACGGCTTGGGCAAGTAGTCGTCCGCCCCCAGTCCGAGGCCCTCGACGCGATCCCGGACAGTGCCGGACGCGGTCAGCATCAGGATCCGCGTCAACCGCCCGCTGCGTACGACCTGACGGCAGACGTCGTCGCCGTGGACCTCGGGCAGGTCTCGGTCCAGCACGACCACGTCATAGTCCATCGCCTCGAACCGGCGCAGCGCCTCCGCGCCGTCGTGGGCGACGTCCGTCGCGATCGCCTGGGCCCGGAGTCCCTCGGCGATCAGCTCCGCCAGGTAGTCCTCGTCCTCCACCACCAGCACGCGCATGCCCTAGGTCTACCTGACCTGCCATTTCGAAAAGATAAGCAGCCAGGCCCCGCCGGGATTAAGGAAAGGAAACACCCGGTCCGGCCACCCTCTCGGACATGGCCGGACGGATCGGGTCCGGCCCGACGGGAGGACATCCCATGATCACCAATCGTCATCGGTTGCGTGGGCTCACTGCAGCCTTGACTCTGTCCGCCTTGGCCTTCCTCGGCACAGCCTGCGGCGGGGACGCGGGTGGCAGCGGCAAGGAGAACCCCTCCGTCTCCGGCACCGCGCCCGCCGGCAAGGGCGGAGGCGACCGGATGCCCTCGATGGACCAGCAGCTCAAGTTCGCCAAGTGCATGCGCGAGCACGGCGTCGACATGCCTGACCCCAAACCCGGCGAGGCCCAACGCGGCATCGCCATCGGCGGGAAGGGCGCGAGCGCGGAGAAGATCGAGAAGGCCCTGAAGAGCTGCCGGAGCGTCGCGGGGATCCCGGAACCGAAGCCGATCTCGCAGGAGCAGAAGGACAGGATGCTCAAGTTCGCCCAATGCATGCGCCAGCACGGCGTAGACATGCCCGACCCGAAATTCGACGGCAAAGGCGGCATGGCGGCCGCCCAGCGTGCTCCGCAGAGCGAGGCCGAAAGAGTGAAGTTCGACAAGGCCAACAGGGCCTGCGCCGCGTTCGGATGATCTTCCGGCGCGCGGACGCGAGGGAAAGCAGGCCATGAAGCGAAAAACGATCATCGGCGCCACGGCGGCCCTGGTCGTCGCGGCCACCGGGGCGGGGATCACCGTCAATGCGACGGCCGACGGCGGCGGCAAGCGCGAGCGGCGCGGTCCGGGTGCCGCCATGACCACCGCCCCGGTGGAACGCGGCGACCTGAGCGACAGCACCTCCGTCCAGGGAACGCTCGGCTACGGGGGCGAACGCAAACTGAAGGCGGGCGCCGGTGGGACCGTGACGTGGGTCAAGAGCCCCGGTGCCACCGTCCGCCTGAACGGCAGGCTCTACGAACTGGACGGACGGCCCGTACGGCTGATGTACGGCACACGTCCGATGTATCGGACGCTCAAGACCGGCGACGAGGGACCCGACGTACTGCAGCTGGAGAAGAACCTCAGCGCCCTCGGCTACAGCCTGACCGTGGACCAGAAGTACACCGCGGCCACCGCCGACGCGGTCAGGCGCTGGCAGAAGGCCCACGACGGCAAGGCCACAGGAACGGTGGGCCCGGACGCGATCGTCTTCGCCCCCGGGCCGGTCCGGGTGAAGAGCCGGGACGCGTCAGCGGGCGACCGCGTCACCCCCGGCAGCCCGGTCGTGACCTCCTCCGGAGCCGAACAGGTCGTCAGCCTCAAGCTCGAAGTCGATCAGGCGAGCACCCTCAGAAAGGGCACGAAGGTCACCGTCGAGCTGCCCGCCGGCCGTACCGCACGGGGCGCCGTGCGCAGCATCGGCACCACGGCAGCCAAGGACGGCGGCGGAGGCGATGAGGGTGAGGCCAAGGTCGACGTGATCATCGAGCTCGACCACCCGAGCAAGGCGGGCGGCCTCGACCAGGCCCCCGTCACCGTGAACATCACGACCCAGACGAGCAAGAACGTGCTCTCCGTCCCCGTCCAAGCCCTGCTGGCGCTGCCAGGTGGCGGCTATGGCGTCCGGGTGGTCACCCCGGGCACGCCTCGTACCGTCAAGGTTGAGCTCGGTGTCTTCGGCGACGGCCGCGTAGAGGTGGCGGGCGAAGGTCTCAGTGAGGGCATGAAGGTCGAGGTGCCCAAGTCATGACCCCGCCAGTCGTTGAGCTCATCGGGGTGCGGAAGGAGTACCCGGGTGGCGTCGCCGCGCTGGCCGGGATCGATCTGACCATCCAGCGCGGCGAGCTCGTAGCGATCGCCGGGCCGTCCGGGTCGGGCAAGTCCACATTGCTCCACATCATCGGCAGCCTGGACCGCCCGTCCGCGGGCACGGTCCGGATCGCCGGGCACGAAGTGGCAGGGCTCTCCGACCGCGAGCTTTCGGCCCTGCGCGCCCAGAACCTGGGGTTCGTGTTCCAGTCGTTCCACCTGGCCGCCGGCGCCTCCGCACTGGACAACGTGGCGGACGGGCTCCTCTACAGCGGCCAGCCGTTGCGGGCCCGCCGGCGCAAGGCGAGGGCCGTGCTGGCACAGGTCGGCCTCTCCGACCGGATGACGCACCGGCCGCATGAACTGTCAGGCGGCCAGAAGCAGCGGGTCGCAATCGCCCGCGCGATCATCGGCGAACCCGCGTTGCTGCTGGCCGACGAGCCGACCGGCGCGCTCGACTCCGCCTCTGGCGACACCGTGATGGCACTGCTGCGCGACCTGAACGCCCAGGGCACGACGATCGCCGTGATCACGCACGACCACGAGATCGCTGCGGCACTCCCCCGGCAGATACGCCTCCGCGACGGCCTCATCGTCTCCGACACGCGAACACCAATGCAGGCAGGCGCCATATGAAGGTCGGGCCTATGAAAGCCGGGCCTATGAGGGGGGAGCCTGCGAGAGGTGAGCGTGCGAGGGGCGGGCGTGCGAGGGGTGAAGGTGCGAGGGCGGGCCGATGAGGAGCCGACGTGCAAGGGACGAATGTGCCAAGGACGGGCCTGCGAGGGGCGGGCCTGCGAGGGGCGGGCCTGCGAGGGGCGGGCCTGCGAGGGGCGGGCCTGCGAGAGATGAGCGTGTGAGGCGGGCGTGCGAGGCGTGATTGTGCGAGGGGCGAGCCCG
This sequence comes from Actinomadura rudentiformis, assembly GCF_008923185.1. Taxonomy (GTDB): domain Bacteria; phylum Actinomycetota; class Actinomycetes; order Streptosporangiales; family Streptosporangiaceae; genus Spirillospora; species Spirillospora rudentiformis. The sequence goes on along the minus strand of NZ_WBMT01000009.1, from coordinate 248,472 downwards.
CGAGGCGTGACCGTGCGAGGGCCGGGCCTGCGTGAGATGAGTGTGCGAGGGGCGGGCGTGCGAGAGGTGATCGTGCGAGGGCGGGCCGATGAGGAGCCGACGTGCAAGGGGTGAACGTGCAAAGAGCGAACATGCCAAGGACGGGCCTGCCAGGCGTGACCGTGCGAGGGCGGGCCTGTGAGAGGTGAACGTGCGAAGGCGGGCCTGCGAGAGATGAGCGTGTGAGGCGGGCGTGCGAGGCGTGATTGTGCGAGGCGCGAGCCCGCGAGGCGTGAGCGTGCGAGGGCCGGGCCTGCGAGAGGTGAACGTGTGAGGGGCGGGCCCGCGAGAGGTGATCGTGCGAGGGGCGGGCGTGCGAGAGGTGACCGTGTGAGGGCGGGCCGATGAGGAACGGACGTGCAAGGGGCGAACGTGCCAAGGACGGGCCTGCCAGGCGTGAGCGTGTGAGAGGGCAGAGATTGGTGCCTGCGCGGCTCTCGGTTGGCGATGTGCTGCGGGTCGGGGCGGTGGGGTTGCGTACTCGGCCGGTCCGCGTTGTGTTGTCTGCGCTCGGCATTGCGATCGGCATCGCGACGATGATCTCGGTGGTGGGGATCTCGGCGTCCGGCAAGGCTGAGGTGTTGCGGCAGTTGGACGAGCTCGGAACCAACCTGCTGGTGGCCGGGCCTGGGGAGTCGATGCTCACTGGTGAGAAGATCAAGCTCCCCAAGGGCGCGGAGAAGATGGTGCGGCGGATCGACGGCGTCGAGCAGTCGGCGGCCATCGGCTCGCTGCCGGGCACCGTCCGGCGCTCCGACAAGATCTCCAAGGACGAGACCGGCGGGATCACGGCGCAGGCGGCCACCGAGGAACTGCTTGAGACGCTGGACGCCAAGATCCGCGCCGGTACGTGGCTGAACGCGGGTAACGGGCGCTACCCGTCCGTCGTCCTCGGCTCCGTCGCGGCGGAACGGCTGGGCATCAGCGAGATCGGCCAGCAGGTCCTCGTCGGCGGCCGGTACTTCACCGTGATCGGCATCCTCGACCCGCTGCCGCTGGCGCCAGAGATCGAACGTTCCGCATTGATCGGCTGGACGGCGGCGCAGCGGTACCTCGGCTTCGACGGCCATCCGACCTCGATCTACGAACGTTCCGCAGATGACGCCGTGTCCCGGGTCCGCGAGCTCCTACCGCGCACGATCAACGCGGAGAACCCGCAGGACGTCACGGTCACCGATCCGTCGGCGGCGCTCCAGGCCAAGGCCGCCGCGGCGGGTGCGTTCACCGACCTGCTCCTCGGGCTGGGCGCCGTCGCGCTCCTCGTCGGCGGCGTCGGCGTCGCCAACACAATGATCATTTCGGTGCTGGAACGGCGGCATGAGATCGGGCTCCGCCGTTCACTCGGCGCGACCCGCGGGCACGTCCGCCTGCAGTTCGTGACCGAGTCGCTGCTGCTGTCCGGACTCGGCGGCGTCGTCGGGGCGGTGCTGGGCACGCTGGCAACCTTCGGGTACGCCACGTCCACCGGCCTGCCTCCCGTGGTACCCCTCTGGTCGATTGCGGGTGGCCTCGGCGCGACCCTGGTCATCGGCACCATCGCGGGCCTCTACCCGGCCGTCCGGGCCGCCCGCCTATCGCCCACCATCGCTCTCCAAACCGCCTGACCGAGCCCACCGTCCAACCGAATCCGTCGTCCAACCGAGCCCACCGACCGACCAAATCCGCTGCCTGACGTAGCCCGCCGACCAACCAAGTCCGCCGACCAACCAAGTCCGCCGCCGGGCCGAGTCCGCCGCCTGACGTAGCCCGCCGTCCGGAAGAGCCCGTCGTGCGGACGAGTCCCGCGGCGCAGGCGGACTGCGGCGCGGGACTCGTGCTGGTCAGAGCGGGGAGGGTCTGGGTTACAGCGGGGGACGGCCCTGCAGGATCAGCGGGTCGATGGCGTCGGAGGGCGTGGTGGTCAACGTCTGCGCCTGGGCAGGCACGTTCGCCCAGCGGAGCAGGTCAGCGATCGCCTTGGCTCGCTGCGCGGCCGGCAGCTTCTCGATGAGCTTGCCGCTGTGGTTCATGCCGGGGGCGGTGTAAACGGCCGAGTCGCGGGTGCCCTTGCCAAGCCTGAAGCGCTCAGAGCCCCATGGGTCGTTCGCCCCGTACAGGAACATCAGCTTGCTGCCCCGCGCACGCACCCAGCCGTCGATGTCGCGCATCGCCTTGCCGCCGTCGAAACGCATCCGGATGTTGCGCGGCACATACGTACGCGGCTGGTAGCTGCGCTCGTACCGCAGCAGCGGGCGCAGGTGCTTGAACTGCGGCGTGGGCCAGCCCAGCTGGGTGCCCGCCTGGTAGTAGTACGGGATGTACGGCTGCAGGCCCTGGTCCGTGTAGAACGAGATGCCCGCGATCGAGTCGAGGCTCTTGTAGAGCACGTCGTCCGAGGCGTTGAGGGCGGGCAGGGACTTGCAGTCGGACTGCAGGGCGTACTGCCAGAAGCCCCACTCGTAGTCCATGACCGAGTTCTCGAACGCGCGGTCCGGGGTGCGCAGGATCGTGAACGTCCAGCCGTTCTTGGCGGCGTCGGCCTTGAAGCGCTGCAGCATGGCGGGACGCCGCTTGAGGAGCTCGCGGGCCAGGCGCTTCACGTGCGTCCGGCACTGCGGGTCGGTGCCGACCGTCGCGAAGAACCGGTCGTACCTGCTGTCCTCCTTGTTGTTGACGTCGTTCGGCGCCACGTACACCACGCTGCCGTCGACGTCACGCGGGTAGAAGCGCTTGTGGTAGACGACCGTCATGCCGCCCTTGCTGACCCCGGTGGAGATCCAGCGCTTCTTGTAGATCTTCTTGAGCGCCTGGATGATCCGGTGCTCGTCGGTGGCGGCCTGCCAGATCGTGTCCTTCGTCCAGTCCGTCGGCTGCGGCCGGGACGGCGTGAAGTAGCGGTACTCGATCGAGATCTGGTTGCCGTCCACGAGCGCCGTCGGCTCGGTCTTGAACATGACCTCGGGCGTGTTGTAGCCGCTGGTGTACCGCACCATCGGCCGGTCGAGCGACTTGTGCTGGAGCATGATCCGCTGCTCGAACCACCGGCCCTTCGGGCGCCGGTGGTCGACCGGCTGCCGGTACTTGAGCCAGAACCAGCGGTAGCCGGGCATCGTGGAGGTCTTCTCCTCCACCGTCATGCCCTTGATCGCCTTGAGCCGCGCCGCGAGGTCGTCGTTCTGCGGCTGAGCGGCGGCCCGCGTGCCCGGGGTCGCTCCGGCCGCGGCCTGCGCGGTGGCGATGGCACCGGTGCTCGCGGCCAGCCCGGCGGCGAGCAGCAAGGCCATCGACCCTCTGGAAACGTTTACCATCGTCCGCCCTTCGTGTGGGGTCTCCACAATTCGCGAAGGCGACATTAGAGGGGTAGATGGGACATAAACGGATCCATGTTTTGCTTGTTATCCACCCGTGACAACCCGGTTGCCCGCACCGCAAGCCCTGTGTCAGCTCCCCGCGCACCATCGGACCGCTCGCTGGGCGTTGTCATGCGATTCGGATGGGCATAATGTCGGCTCTAGGAGTGGCTTTCCGTAGCAACTCCGTTCCAAACAGTGATCTTCGCGGGGGGACGCGATGTTCGTTCAGATCATCCAGGGCAAGGTCAGCGACGCCGCAGAGGTGAAGGACGCACTGGACCGCTGGGTCCGCGAGCTGGCTCCAGGGGCGAACGGCTGGCTCGGCAGCACGGCCGGAGTCTCCGACGACGGAACGTTCATCACGTTCGCCCGGTTCGAGAACCGGGAGGCCGCGCGGCGGAACAGCGATCGCCCCGAGCAGGGCCAGTGGTGGATCGAGACCTCCAAACTCTTCACCGCGGAAGTGACCTTCCACGACTGCACCCAGACCGACACCTGGCTCGGCGGCGGCTCGGACCGGGCGGGCTTCGTCCAGGTCATGCAGAATCGGATCCGCGACTTCGCGGGCCTCATCGACTACATGGGGCAGCAGGACGACAGGGCCATCCGCGCGTTCCGGCCCGAGATCATCGGAAGCGTCATGGCGGTGCACGAGGACGGCAGCGGCATCAGCGAAGCCGTCTACTTCACCTCCGAGGCCGAGGCGAGGGCGAGCGAAAGCAAGGAAATGCCCCCGGAACTGCGGGACCAGTGGGAGCAGATGATGCGCTTCTACGAGGGCGAGTTCACCTACCTCGACCTGCACACCCCCTGGCTGTACTCGCCCTGAGCAGGCGGGTGCAGGGCGTAGCCGTCGTCCCAGGGAGCCAGCCTTTCGAAGAGCCGCTCGTCGTGCCAGCGGCCATCCACATGGATGTGCCGGCGAGCGACGCCCACGGCCGTGAATCCGTTGCGCGCCAGCACGCGCTGCGACCTGTCGTTGTCCACCCGGGTGAAGGCTTCCACCCGGTGCAGGCCCAGCTCGCCGAAGGCCAGGTCGAGCGCCTGCCGTACGGCCTCGGTCGCGACCCCGCGGCCGGCGCGGTCCTGTGCCACCCAGTAGCCGACGAAGCAGCTCTGTAGCGGCCCGCGCAGGATGTTGTTGAGCGTGATCCTCCCGGCGATCTCCCCGTCCTCGAGGATCACGCCCGGCCACATCTCCCCTGCGGCATGCGCCCGAACGAGGTCATGCACGTTCGCCCGCTGGCCCTCCACGGTGAAGTACGACGCCTCGCGCACGGGCTCCCATGGCCGCAAATACTCCCGATTGCCCAGACAGAGCGCGGTCAGCTCCTCCGCGTCGCCCACCCGGACGGCCCGCAGCCGGACCGCCTGCCGAGCCCAGGCCGTGTCGCCGGGCGCCGTGACGACCCTCGGCTCGTCGGTGACGGTCATCGATCCGCCGGTGGCATGTAGCGCCCGATGAACTCCCGCTCCTCCGGCGTGAAGCGGCGCAGCCGGTTGCCCTCCACGTCGAACGCGACGAGCGTCGAGGTGGCGGTGGCGTACACGTTCTCGTCGTCCCGCACCTCGTAGGCGAGCTTGAACGAGGCGGCGCGCGCCTCGGTGACCCACGTCTCCACCCGCACCGGGTACACCGTCGGCAGCAGCGGCAGCTTGTAGTCGATCTCATGCCGGGAGATCACCATGCCGCGGACGGGCTGCTCCCCCTTGCGCACCGGGTCGCCGTGGAACATCTCCAGCCGCGCGTCCTCCAGGTAGCCGAGGAACTTCACGTTGTTGACATGCCCCTGCGAGTCGATGTCGCCGAACCGGAGATAGAACTCGTACACGTGCCGGAAGTCCGCCGGGGGCAGGTTCTTTCGCTGCATGTCCTCGCCTGGGGTCGGGTGCGAACGCCGGAGTCCTCCGCCCCGGCCTCCGGGTCGGATCTGGATCCCGATGCTATCCGCCCGCACCATGCGCCCCGTTCGAGACCCTTGACCCGCAACGTGCACTGTACTGGGCGGCGGGCAGCCCAGTTGCGCGCCCCAGCGCAGGTGTGCCGCTTGGCGCGCGGAATCTGCGCCCGGCTCAGGCACGCCGCCCGGCGCAGGTGCGCGGATGCCCAGTTGGTGGCGTGGGATGCGCAGCACATGACGTGAAGGCACAGCGAGCGGCGCCAATGTGCGCCACGTCGCAGGTCTGCCCCAGGGACGTATGCGCAGCAGGCAGGGCGCCGCCTGGCGTAGGTGCGCTGGCACATCACGGAAGGCTCCACCAGCGCGTGCGCGGCACGTGACGCGAAGGCACGGCAGGTGCGAATGTGCAGGAGTAGCGCCAACCTGCTCCCTGCACGGGTATGCGCCCGGGCACAGGTGCGCCGCCCGGCACAGGTACGCCGCCCGGCACAGATGCGCCGCCCAGCGCGGGTACGCGGCCCGGCACAGGTACGCCGCCCAGCGCGGGTACGCGGCCCGGCACAGATGCGCCGCCCAGCGCGGGTACGCGGCCCGGCACAGATGCGCCGCCCAGCGCGGGTACGCGGCCCGGCACAGATGCGCCGCCCAGCGCGGGTGCGCCGCCCAGCAGGTGTGCGGGTGCGCAGCGGCGGCCGGGCGCGGATGTCCAACTAGCGGCGCCCAATGTCGCCATGGCGCAGGTGTGCCCTAAGCGCGGGTGTCCAGCGGGCGGCGCTGGGGTGCGCTCCGACACAGGGGTACTGCGCGGCGGGGTGCGTGGGTGGCGGCGCCGGAGGGCGCCGCCCGGCGCGGGGTTCGCGGCGGGCGGCGCGGTGCGGTCAGTCGCGGGTGAGCTTGCGGTGGGTGACGCGGTGCGGGCGGGCCGCGTCGGCACCCAGGCGCTCGATCTTGTTCTTCTCGTAGTCGGCGAAGTTGCCCTCGAACCAGAACCAGCTGGAGCCCTCTTCCCACGCCAGGATGTGCGTGGCGATGCGGTCGAGGAACCACCGGTCGTGCGAGGTGATCACGGCGCAGCCGGGGAATTCGAGGAGGGCGTTCTCGAGGCTGGACAGCGTCTCGGTGTCGAGGTCGTTGGTGGGCTCGTCCAGCAGCAGGACGTTGCCGCCCTGCTTGAGGGTCAGCGCCAGGTTGAGGCGGTTGCGCTCACCGCCCGACAGCACGCCCGAGGCCTTCTGCTGGTCCGGGCCCTTGAAGCCGAACGCCGCCACATAGGCCCTGGACGGCATCTCGACCTGGCCGACCTTGATGTGGTCGAGCCCGTCGGAGACGACCTCCCAGACGTTCTTCTTCGGGTCGATCCCGCCGCGGCCCTGGTCGACGTACGAGATCTGGACCGTGTCACCCAGGCGCAGCTGTCCGGAGTCGGGCTGCTCGTCGCCAATGATCATGCGGAACAGTGTGGTCTTGCCCACACCGTTCGGGCCGATGACGCCGACGATGCCGTTGGGCGGCAGGTTGAACGAGAGCTTCTCCATGAGGAGCCGGTCACCGAAGCCCTTGGTCAGGTTCTCCGACTCGATCACCAGGTTGCCCAGGCGCGGGCCCGGGGGGATCTGGATCTCTTCGAAGTCGAGCTTGCGGGTCTTGGCGGCCTCGGAGGCCATCTCCTCGTACCGCTGCAGACGGGCCTTGCTCTTGGTCTGCCGGGCCTTGGGGTTGGACCGGACCCACTCGAGCTCGTCCTGCAGGCGCTTCTTGCGCTTGGCGTCCTTGTTGCCCTCGACCTTGAGGCGCTCGGCCTTCTTCTCGAGGTACGTCGAGTAGTTGCCCTCGTAGGGGAACAGGCGGCCGCGGTCGACCTCGCAGATCCAGCCGGCCACGTTGTCGAGGAAGTACCGGTCGTGGGTGACCGCCAGCACAGTGCCCTCGTACTTCTCCAGGTACTGCTCCAGCCACTGCACGCTCTCCGCGTCCAGGTGGTTGGTGGGCTCGTCAAGAAGCAGCAGGTCAGGGTGTTGCAACAGCAGCTTGCACAGCGCCACGCGTCGGCGCTCACCACCCGACAGGTTGGTCACGGCAAGGTCCCCGGCCGGGCACCGCAGCGCGTCCATCGCCTGCTCAAGCTGGCTTTCGAGATCCCAGGCGTTGCGATGGTCGAGTTGCTCCTGCAGCTTGCCCATCTCCTCCATGAGCGCATCGGAGTAGTCCGTCGCCATCTTCTCGGCGATCTCGTTGAACCGGTCGAGCATGCCCTTGGTCTCGGCCACGCCCTCCTCGACGTTGCCGAGGACCGTTTTGTCCTCGTTCAACGGCGGTTCCTGCTGCAGGATGCCCACGGTGTAGCCGGGCATGAGGCGGGCTTCACCGTTGGACGGCTGCTCCAGGCCGGCCATCATCCGCAGCAGCGTCGACTTGCCCATGCCGTTCGGACCCAGGACACCGATCTTGGCCCCGGGCAGGAAGCTCATGGTGACGTCGTCAAGAACGACCTTGTCACCGTGCGCCTTGCGCACGCGCTGAAACGTGAAGATGTACTCCGCCATATCGTCAAGCCTAGGGGACCCGGACCACCATTCGTTGCAGCGTCAGCCGACTGCCCCCGCCCCACCATGGAAGGAAGCCGAGGAATGGCCACAACCGCGGGCTCCCGCCGGAGCCAGCAGGAACGCACCAGGGCGACCACCGGCGCTCTGGTCGCGGCAGCGCGAGAGCTCTTCGTCCACGACGGGTTCGCGGGCACCTCGCTGGGCGCGATCTGCGACAAGGCCGGCGTCACCCGCGGCGCGTTCTACCACCACTTCGGCAACAAGGAAGAGATCTTCCGCGAGGTGTACGCGGCTGACCAGGAGGAACTGGCGGCGGTCGTCCGGCGGGCCTTCCGCGCCGAACAGGACCCGTGGGACGGCATGCTGGCCGGCTGCCGGGCGTTGCTGACGGCCTCCCTGGAGCCCGCCGTCTGCGAGATCTCGCTGGTCGAGGCCCCGGGAGCGCTCGGCTGGACCGTCATGCGCGACATCCAGTCGCACTGCAAGGGCCAGATGCGCGAAGGGCTCGCGATAGCCGTACGCGCGGGCTGCATTCCCGCGCGCCCACTGGAGCCGCTGACCTCCCTCTTGTACGGCGGCATCTGCGAAAGCGCACTGGACATCGCCCGAGCCGAGGACCAGCAGGCCGCCGTAGAAGAGAGCCTCTCGCAGGTAGAACTCCTGCTGGCGGGGGTAGCGGGCCGCTCCACCCCAGGCTGCGCCCACACCTGAGACCCGTTGTGCACACCTTGCCTTCACTTCTCTGCCTCATTGACATACATACTGTATGTATGTAACTTCTCGATCATCACGGGAGGAGAGGATCATGCGAGCGATCCAGCAGGCGGCGTGGGGCGGCACGGAGACCATGGAGCTGGTCGAGGTCGAGAGACCCAAGCCGGTCTTCGGCGAGGTGCTGGTCCGGGTCGTGGCGGCCGGGGTCAACCCGGTGGACGTCTACACGCGGATGGGCGTGGCCTACAACCGTGTGCTCGACCTGCCGTTCATCAACGGCTGGGACGTCGCCGGAGTCGTGGAGGAGACCGGGTACGGAACGTCGCGCTTCGAGGTCGGCGACCGGGTGTTCGGGATGCCGTGGTTCCCGCGTGCAGCAGGGGCGTACGCGGAGTACGTCACGGCCCCGGCCCGCCATTTCGCCCTCATCCCCGACGAACTGACCTTCATCGAAGCGAGCGCCCTCCCCTTGGCCGGCCTGACGGCCTGGCAGATGCTCACCGAGGTGGCCGACGTCCACCCAGGCGAGCGCGTGCTGGTGGCGGGGGCGGCAGGCGGCGTGGGGCATCTGGCCGTCCAGATCGCCAAGGCCCTCGGCGCCCATGTCACCGGAACGGCCAGCGCGGCCAAGCACCCCTTCGTCCTTGGCCTGGGCGCCGACGAGGTGATCGACTACACGACCGACGCGGCCCGCGACATGGACGTCGTCATCCAGATGTTCGGCGGCGAGCACGGCCTGCGAGCACTCGAAAGCCTCCGCCCTGGCGGTGTCCTGGTCAGCGGCCAGGCGGCCTGGACCCCTGGGATGCACGAACGCGCGGCCGAGCTGGGCGTGCAGGCCCGCGAGTACCTCGTCGACCCGGACGGCGCCGGGCTGGAGGCGCTGGCCGATCTCGTCCGCAGGGGACGGCTCAAAGCGCATGTCGAACGCGAGTTTCCCCTGTCCGAAGCCGCCGCCGCCCACGACCTGATCGCCAAGGGCCGTACCACCGGCAAAGTCGTCCTCACCATCTGAAGGAGAACCATGGCCGGCACATCCGACGTCGTCCGCACCTACGCGGAGGCCAAGAGCCGCTCCGACATCACAGCGGCACTGGCGGTCTGCCATCCCGACGTGATCTTCGAGACCATCCCCTTCCAGGCCGTCGCCCACGGAGCCGACGAGGCCAGGGCACAGTTCACCGGCTTCCTGCGAGCCTTCCCCGACTACAACGTGGAGCTGGAGTACCTGGCCGAGTCCGGTGACCTGGTCATCGGCGCCGGAACGATCCACGCGACGATGAAGGACTCCCTGGCCGGCATCGCACCGACCGGAAGGTCCTACGCCCTCCCCTTCGCCTGCCACTGGACCGTCCGCAACGACCTGATCACGCACGAGCGGTTCTTCTTCGACTTCCACCAGATGTGCGAGCAACTCGGCCTCTCCACCGACGAAGCAGGAGCCCACCTGGCAATCTGGCGAGAACGCACCAACCCCACCCCCTGAACCAACCCACCCCGATCCCCCACGCCACACCAGGCACCCCGCAGGGCCAGTCACACCTCCCGCGGGACCAAGTCACACCTCCCGCAGGGCCAGGGACGGGCCTGCAGGGCCAAGTCAGACCTCCCGCGGGTCCAGGGCCAGCCCCCACGGGGCCAGGGTGTGTCTCAAAGTCAGCCGCCTTATTACGCACCCGCAGGCACACCGCCGGATTTGCCCTCTCCTTGCACACCCGCAGGCACACCTCTGCGGAGTGGCCGCCGTACTACGGACCCCCAGACATGCACCTCGCGAGGTTGTCGCCGACCCACGAGATGTGCGCACCTGGACGCCGCTCACCACGGGCGGCGACTTCGCGACACGGAACTAGTTGTCGGTGGGTTTGGGGCCTTCGATCGCCGGGAGGCAGACCCGGTCGCGACCGGACTCCTTGGCGCGGTAGAGGGCCAGGTCGGCCGCGGCCAGGAGCTCGATGAGGTCCTCTCCGTGCATGCGGAAGAGGGAGACGCCCACGGAGATGGTGACGCCCACGGTGCCGTCCTCGGCGGGGACGGCCAGGCGGCGGACTCGGCCTCGAAGGCGTTCGGCCACGCGGCAGGCCTCCACGGTGTCGGCGCCGGGAAGGAGCACGACGAACTCCTCGCCGCCGAAGCGGCCTACCACGTCGTAGTCGCGGAGCTGGCCGCAGAGCGTGCTGGCCACGCCGATGAGGACCTGGTCGCCGACCAGGTGGCCGTGGGTGTCGTTCACCCGCTTGAAGTGGTCGATGTCGATGAGCAGGAGCGCCAGGGGGTCGTGGGAGCGCTGGGCGCGGGACAGTTCGGTGTCGGCCTCGCGTTGCCAGGCCGCGGCGTTGAGCAGGCCGGTCTTGGCGTCGGTGCGGGCGGCGGCCTGGAGCTGCTGGTGCATCAGGCTGCGCTGGAGGAGGACGACCGGCGGCAGGGCCAGCAGAAGGAGGAACGGGGAGAGGGCGCTGGTGATGGCCACGAGGACGCCGACGCAGAGCTCGACGACGTCCAGCAGCAGGCTCTCGCGGTTCCACAGGACGTCGCGCCAGCGGCTCTCGGGGTTGGCGGCGTGAGCGGCGACGGCCACGATGGCGGTGTTGACCACCGTGAACAGGGCCGCGCACGCAACGGCGACCGGGATGCCCGGATAGCCGTCGACCACCCAGGTGGGGTCGCCGCCCAGGGGATCGGGAACGGCCAGGTGGAAGACGACCGAGGCGGACGCCCCGGCCAGGCCGTGCGCGGCGGTGACCAGGACCCGGCGGTAGAGCAAGGTCCGGCGGACCCGGAACTGCAGCAGTATCTGCAGCGGGATCGGGATGAGCAGGGCGTAGACCGGGGGCAGCAGAAGGGCGACCGGCAGCCACCAGGCCGAGAGGAGGTCACGCGCCACACCGGCGGGCATGCCGAGCCGGCGGGAAGCTTCGATGCAGACGGCGCCACAGGCCAGCAACGCGGCAAATGTCAGTAGATCATTGAGCCGGACCGGGGTGCGAGCAAGGCCGACCAGGGTCAGCACGAGGTGCAGGGCGCCGACCGCGGGCACGTAGACGGCCAGCAGGGACAGGCGCCCGTGAATGCCACGGCGCCGGGGCCTGCGGGCCAGGTCCCCACCTCGGTCCTCGGCGGACGACTGCACTGCCGTCATCCTTCCCCCTTACGACTCACGTTGTGTAACACGATAGGTGCAACGTGTGCGGAACGGGTCGGAAAACGGTACCTTCAATAGCGCACATGTAGGTGACCGCTCTGGGTCCCTACGGACGGGGCCAGCGGGCACGCTGTCCTCAGCACCACCGGAGGGGGAAGAAACCATGCGCGGCGTTTCCTGGATATAAGGCGGCCCGCAACCCCTACGGCCGGGGGCGCCGACCGGCAGGTCGGCCGGCTGCCGACGACGCCCCCGCAACCGATGGGTCCCGGATCAGCCATCGGGGGGCTGGTCCTTGCCCATCACCTTGATCGACAGCGCATGCACATCCCGGTCGAGCGTTCGCATCTGCTCCTCCACCAGGCTCAGCCGCGCATCCACCTGATCCAGCCGGGCATCGACTCGGCCCAGCCGGGCGTCGACTCCCTCCAGCCTGACGTCCATCCCGTCCACGCGAGCGTCGAGCTGGTCGAAGCGAATATCCATCTCCCCTCGGAGACCCTCGAACAACGCCCGCATCTCATCGCGCTGCCCCTCGAACAACGCCCGGTATTCCGTGCGCTGGCCTTCGACCAGGGCCCTGTACTCGATGCGCTGGCTTTCGAGCAGGGCCGCGTTCTGGTCGCGGTGACCCGCCAGCATCGCCGCGTTCTCCGCGCGCTGGCCCCCGAACAATGCGCGGTACTCCGAACGGTGGCCTTCGAACAGCGCACGGTACTCGGTGCTCTGGCCCTCAAGGACCGCCGTCGTCTCCGCACGCTGATCCTCGAACAACGCCCGGTATTCGGCGCACTGACCGTCGAACAATGTGCGGTATTCGGTGCGTTGCGTCTCGAACATCGCCGCATTCTCCGCACGCATGCCCTCGAACTGCGCCTTCGTCTCGCTGCGGATCCACTCGAACTCCGCTCTCGTTTCGCTGTGGGAGCCCTCGAACTGCACCTTGGTCTCACTGCGCACACCCTCGAAGAGCGCCTTGGTCTCACTGCGCATGCCGTCGAACATCGCCTTGGTCTCGCTGCGGAGTCCGGAGACCTCAGCCTTCATCATGCGGACGGCGAACCCGATCGTCGCCATCATCGTGGTGACGAAGAGAGTGAGTGTGACCCAGGGCTGATTCACAGTCACAGAGAGTACGCCTTTCGGCGTCGCGAGGGGCGATATCCGCGCACTCTGTGACTGCAGACGGATACTTTCAGTGACGACAGCGCTCAAGCGGCCTCGGTCCGGAGATCGAGCTTGTCGTCTTCGCCACGTTCGGCGCCGTCCGCCTCCGTGGTCGCCTGGTCGGCCTCCGTGGTGACCTGGTCGGCTGTCTCTCCGGGGGCGGCGAGGGGACCTGCGACCGCCCACTGGTCGGCGGCGTCATGAGCCACCTGGCGGTCCTCCTCGCTGAGGGCGCCGCTTCGCTGGACGGGGCGGAAGTCGGCCGTGCCACGCGAGAGGTCATGGCCCAGCGTGCTGGCCTCGATCTCGGCGGAGAACCGGTAGTGCCCGTCCTTCTCGTACTGCCGGATGCGCAGCCTGCCGGTGACGACGACGGGATAGCCGCGCTTGAACTCGGACGCGTTGACGTTGTCGGCGAGCTGGCGCCAGCAGTTGACGGTCAGGAAGAGCGTGTCGACGTCCTTCCAGAGCCCGGACTGCCGGTCGAAGCGGCGCGGGGTGCAGCCGACCCGTAATGACAGGAACGGGGTGCCATTGCCCGTGATCGTGTAAAAGGGCTCTGCGGCGATCCAGCCGACGACGGTGATCTGGGCCTCGTTCACATGTCCTCCACTTCGGTCGTCGTGCGAAGCCTTCATGGCTCCGCACGACCACCACGTTGGCGCATGCTCACCCTCCGTGAAAAGCCCCTCACGAAACTGTGGATAACTTCGGGACAGCTCGAGACAGCCCTAGCTGCGGACGGCTTCCACGTTGTCGCGGAACCGCGCGTAGGCGTCGAGCTCGGCGGCCACCGGCGTCAGGACCTTCTCCTCGGCGACCACGGCGATGCGCTCCCGCATGTGCTGTTCCATGCGTTCGCCGTGCTTGGCCGACTGCAGCGCGACCATGTTGCGGCAGGCGGACGAGGTCAGCGCGCCCATGCCCAGCGTGCAGATGACAAGGATCGCGACGTACGGGATGAGGCCCGCCTCGCCGACCATGGAGGTCGGGGCGTCGGCCACCTCGAAGAGGCCGTACACGAGCAGGAGGCCGATCCAGGCGACACCCAGGATGGAGACCAGGACCAGGAAGTACTGCCAGGTCTTGACCAGCCACCACCAGCGCGGGATCTGGTTGAACGTGGGCAGCGCCTCCTTGAGCGCTTCACCGAGGGCCTCGGGGAGCTCGGCCGACTGGGAACGGGCCGCGGCGCGGACCGAGCGCGCCCAGGGGCCGGGCAGGTCGGCGACCACCCCGTCGGTGACGCCCTGGAGGGCGGTGTCGACGTCGCCCTGCTGGGCGCCGATGGGGCCGGTGAACGCGCCGCGCAGCTCGTCGCGCAGCTCGGTGAGGCGCATACGGCGCAGGGGGTCCGAACGGAGGCGGGTGATCAGGGCGCTGACCGGCCAGCCCACGAAATCGGCGGCGCGCAGCTCGTACGCGCTCTCCATCGCCTCGGCGACGGCGGGCGCGCCTGCCGCGTCGGTGAGGGCTTGGACGAGCTCGGTACGGCGTGCCTCGTCGACGCCCGCAGGCGGCTCGGCGGCGCCGCGGAACTCGACGAAGCGTTCGGAGAGCTTGTCGACGTCGGCGGTCAGCCGTTCGGAACGGGCGCGACGGGCGGCGACGGTGTCGACCAGCACCCTCCGGAAGCCCGCGACGCCCTCCTCGCTCACGGCGGACGTGGTGACGATCCGCGGGTCGGCCAGGCCTTCGGCCTCCAGGAGGCGGCGGAGGTCGGCCACACAGTCGTCGACCTCGGCCGGCTGCAGCTTGTCGACCTGGTTGAGGACGATCAAGGTGACCCCGGCATGGCGGGCGAACGGGACGATGTAGTTGCGGTGCAACGCCGCGTCCGCGTACTTCTGCGGGTCGACCACCCACACGAGGAGGTCGGCGATGGTGACGAAGCGGTCCACCTCGGCGCGGTGCAGCGCCTGGATGGAGTCGTGGTCGGGCAGGTCGAGCAGGACGAGACCCTGCAGCGAGCTGTCGGCGCGTTCCAGATCGAGCGCGCTGGCTCGGGCGTAGCGGTGGCGCTTGTCGACGTCGAGCCAGTCCAGGAGCGGGCCCGCGCCGTCGAGGCCCCAGACGCAGGCGTGCGCCTTGGAGGTCATGGGCCGCCGCACGCCCGTGGGCGACAGCTCCAGCCCGCAGATGGCGTTGAACAGCGAGGACTTGCCGCTTCCCGTACCGCCGGCGAGCGTGACGACGGTGTGCTCGCCCGACAGGCGCAGGCGCTGCCCGGCTCGGTCGAGGAGCACGGCGGCTTCCGCCAGGATCGGCGCGTCGAGCCGGCCGCTGCCGAGCTCGACCAGCTGGTCGAGCCGGTCGAGCCGGTCGGTGAGCCCGGCGGCGCCGTCGAGGGCGTCCGTCGCCGGGATCGGGATGCCGCCGGTCCCCGCCGGGGACTTCGCGGGAATGGCCGAGGTAGTCATCGGGCGACCTCGAGGTTGTACGTGGCCTGGTAAAGCTGGACTGGGGTCGTCTCGTCGGGTATGCCTGCGGCGTCGAGTACCTGCCCGTACCGCAGGGCCTCCTCGTCGAACAGCATGCCGATGCGGCTCCGCAGGTCGGCGCGGGCCTTGGCGCCCATGCCGCGCAGGGACTCCGCGCCGAACAACGCCTTGAGCAGCCGCTGCGGCACTGCGCTGGTGCCGCCCTCGACGGCGACGTCGGAGGTGCCGTAACCGAGCAGCCCGATCATCAGGACCAGCGACAGCGCCTCCTCGTCGAAGGAGACCAGCTTGGCGACCGAGCGCTTGGTGACGCCCTCGGTGCGGATCAGTTCCTGAACGTGGTCCTGCCAGGAGCTGACGGCCCGGGTGACGCGGCGCGACAGCTCTGGGGACGCGTGCCCGAGGCCGATGGCCGGACGGGCGAGGACCTGGCCGCCCGCCGGGTGCGCCCGCCACCGGACGAGCACCTGCTCGGCGGCGTGCTCGGCGGACGCGATGATCAACGACTCCAGCCCGCTGCGCAGGGCGCTCTTGAGCGCGCGCACGCGGGCGGGGCTGCGGCGCCGGCGGCTGGAGCGCCGTCCCGGCCGCCCACGCTGAACGTGGAGAGCGCGCAGGAGATCACCCGTTCCGGCGAAGTCCTGCCAGCGGGCCAGTACCTCGCCGCGCAGCAGCGAACCGTTGCGGGTGTCCTCGTCCAGCTCGGCGAGGGCCGTGCCGTACGCGGCCTCGACCTCCTGCGCCAGCTCGGCACGCTGCTCGACCTGGACCTCGACCTGCTTGGCCAGCTCCGGCACGCGGATGCGAAGGCTGTCGAGCACGCCGCCGAGGGTGTCGCCGATCACGATCTCGCGATCCTCGGCGTTCTCGGCCACCCCGACCAGCCAGGCCCGCACGTCCTCGGCGGCCTCCTCCGGCAGCCGGCTGTCCTCGATCTTGGTCTCCGGGATGGTGAACCGCCGCGCGTCACCGACGCCGTGCTCGGTGAGCATCTCGGCGAAGTGGTCGACGACCTCCGAGCCCGCGCCCTGCGGCACCCGCGAGAGCACGACCCCGATGGTGGCGCCGTTGTCCTTGGCCCGCTGCAACATCTGCCACACCTGGGCGTCGGCGTACCGCGCCGCCGTGGTGACGCACAACCACAGGTCGGCGGCGGCCATCAGCTTGGTCGCGAACTCGAAGTGGTCTTCGAAGACCGAGTCGAAGTCCGGGCTGTCCAGCAGCGCCAGCCCCGGCGGGAGCGCCTCGCTGGGGATGATCACCAGCTGGTCGCCCGCGATGGCGTCCGGCGCCGGGCCGGGAACGCGCCCCATGCCGGGCAGCAGCGGCCCCTCCAGGAACCAGTCGTTGTGGTCGGGGTGGCACACCAGGATCGGGCTGCTGGTGGTCGGCCGCAACACGCCGGTGGCGCTGACCCGCGCCCCCACGAGCGTGTTGACCAGCGTCGACTTGCCCGCCCCGGTCGAGCCGCCCAGCACCACGAGCATGGGCGCGCTCGCCGCCTGGATGCGCGGCAGCACGTAGTCGTCGAGCTGTGCCTTGATGTCGAGCTGCGCCGCCCGCGCCTCCTCGACCCCGGGCACGTCGAGCACCAGCTCGAACGCCCCGAGCTGATCGCGCAGCCCGGTCAGTGCCCTGGTGAGCTCTCCCTTGTGCACCGGTCCACGCCCGCTCACCGGCCGGCGCCCCGAGAGCGCCTCCGTCCCGCTGAGATCCACCGCCCCGGGCGGCATCCCGCCCTGCGCCGCCGAACCCTGATCACTGGACGCCCGTTCACCGGTCAAAGGCTCACCAGACACCCCTCCGCCAGACGAACGCTCGGCGGAGAACCACCCGCCGGACGCCCCCTGGCTGGACGAGCCCTCAGACGAACGCTCGCCGGACGACCACTCCGTGGACAACGGCTCAGCGGAAGACTGCTCGCCGGACGTCCCCTCACCAGGCGACCGTCCGCCTGAAGATCCCGCGCCGGACGGCGGCTCGCTGGACGAGCGCTCGGCGGACGCCCTGTCGCCGGGCGAGTCCTTCGCAGACGAACGCACGCCAGAAGACCGCGCGCCGGACGGCTCCTGGCCGGAGGACCCGGCGCCGGACGACCGCTGACCGGACGAACGCTGGATGGGCAACGGCTCGGCAGACGACCGCTCGCCAGACGATGGCTGGGCGGACGACGGATCACCAGACCCCCGCTCAGCAGACGACGGCTCAGCAGGAGACCGCTCGGCAGACGCTCCCTCACCGGGAGACCGTTCACCCGAAGATCGCGGACCGGACGACAGCTCGCTGGACGGCCGCTCGGCGGACGCCCTCTCGCTGGACGAGCTCTCGCCGGACGAACGCACGCCAGAAGAGTGCGCGCCGGACGGCTCCTCGCTGGACGCCCCCGCGCCAGACGACCGCTCCGTGGACGACGGCTCGGCAGACGACCGCTCGCCGGAAGACCGTTCACCCGAAGATCGCGGACCGGACGACGGCTTGCTTGACGATCGCTTGGCGGATGCCCTCTCGCTGGGCGAGCCCTCGGTGGACGGCTCCTCGCTGGGCGAGCCCTCGGCAGATGACGGCTCTGCGGATGAGGGGTCGCTGGACGGTTCCTTGGCGGGCGACGCCCGTTTGGCGGGCGACCGCTTGCGGGGTGACCGTTTGCCGGTCGAGCGCTCGCCGGACGAGCTCTTGCCGGACGAACGCTCGCCGGGGGAGCCTTCACTCGAAGACGGCTCGCCGGACGGCTGCTCGGTGGGGGCCGGTTCCTTCGCGGGCCCTGTGGTGGGCCGGGCGGGCTCGGGAACGGCGCCGGTGCCGGCGCGCTCCGGGCCGGCACCCGCCTCCTCGTCATGGACCGCGCTCTGCTCTGCCGGGGGTGTCACGGATCCCGTCCCATGTCCGCTCGAATCATGTCGATCTCTCGTGCCACATTGACCACGTCGCCCACGACCACGATCGCGGGTGGCCGGACTCCGGCGGCCGCCATCTCGTCGGCCACAGTGCCCAAGGTGGCCGTCAGCGCCCGCTGTCCCGGGAGGGTGCCGTCCTGAACCACGGCCACCGGCGTGTCAGACGACCGACCATAGCGCATGAGGGTGGCGGCGATGAGGCTCATCCGCTCCACCGCCATGAGCAGCACCAATGTGCCCTCTGACCTGCCAAGGGCTGCCCAGTCGACGGTCGACGCCGGAGTGTCGGGGGCGATGTGGGCGGATACGACGTGGAAGTCCTGGGCCACTCCCCGGTGGGTCACCGGGATGCCGGCCGCGGCGGGCGCCGCGACCGCGCTGGTGACGCCCGGCACCACCGTCACGGGAATGCCGTGCTTGGCGCAGTGCAGCACCTCCTCGGCGCCGCGGCCGAAGACGAACGGGTCGCCGCCCTTGAGCCGCACCACGAACCGGCCCTGCCGCGCGTGCTCGACCAGGTAGTCGTTGATGCGCTCCTGCGTCACCGTGCGCCCATACGGGATCTTGGCGGCGTCGATCACCTCGACGTCCGCCGGGAGCTCGTCGAGCAGCTCGCGCGGGGCGAGCCGGTCGGTCACCACGACGTCGGCCTGGGCCAGCAACTGCCGCCCGCGCACCGTGATCAACGCGGGGTCGCCGGGCCCGCCGCCCACCAGCGCCACACCGGTCGGCTTGTGCCGCGAGTGGCGCGCTTCGAGGGTCGCGTCGCGCAGCCCGTCCACGACCGCGTCGCGGATGCCCGCCGCGCGCCGCGGATCGCCGCCCGCCAGCACACCCACGGTGGTCTCGCCGACCTGCCCGCTCGCGGGGGTCCAGGCGGCGGAGGCGTCGGCGTCATCGGCGCGAACGCACCACACCCGGGCGTTCTCCGCCTCGGCTGCGACCGCGGCGTTGACCTTGCCGTCGTCGCTCACGGCCTGCACGAGCCAGGCCCCTGCGCAGTCGCCGCGTTGGTACTCCCGCTGGAGCCATGTCACCCGGCCGTCGTCGATCAGGCTCTCCAGCGAGGGCGTGACCTCCGGTGCGACGAGCACGACGTCGGCGCCGGCCGCGAGCAGCGCCGGTACGCGCCGCTGGGCGACCCGGCCCCCGCCGACGACGAGGACGCGCCGCCCGCTGAGTCGCAGGCCTAGCAGGTACGGGGGCAATGCACTCTCTCGATCAGGACGCGGGTGACTGACATGTGCCTTTGCGGACTAAAGGTACCGGGGTTGCGGAGCCCATGGAGAGTGCTCTCCCCCAGTCGATAGCCGAGCGTGACTCAACCCGTGATCAGCTCGTTACGGAGTCGACTCCCTTTTTACCGCTCACCCCCGCAGAGTCGAAGGTCGCGACCTCGTGCATGACTCGTACCGCGCCTTGGACGAGCGGCAGCGCGAGAAGAGCTCCCGTCCCCTCACCCAGCCGTAGTTCGAGATCGACCAGCGGCCGGAGGCCGAGGTGGTCGACGGCCGCCGTGTGGCCAGGCTCCGCTGACCGGTGCCCGGCCACGCAGGCACCGAGCACGTCCGGGCACATCGCCGCCGCCGCGAGGGCCGCCGCCCCGGCGATCACCCCGTCGAGGATGACCGGCACGCGCAGCGCCGCCCCGCCGAGGATGAATCCAGCCAGCGCGGCGTGTTCCAGCCCGCCGACCGCCGCCAGCACGTCCAAAGCCGCCGGGCCGTCCAGCGTCGCTAGGCCGTTCGAGGGCGCTGGGGCATTCTGGGGCGCTGGGTCAGATGGCAGGAGACCGTGGCGGGTGAGGGCCGCGCGGACGACGTCGATCTTGTGGGCGTGGGTCTCGTCGTCGATGCCGGTGCCGCGGCCCGTCACCCGCTCGGGGGGCAGGCCGGTGAACGCGGCGATCAGGGCGGCGGACGCCGTGGTGTTGGCGATCCCCATGTCTCCGGTGATCAAGCAGCGGGCGCCCGCGGACACCAGGTCGCGGGCGACTTCGATGCCGGTCTCCGCGGCCCGAACGACCTGGTCGGGGGTCATCGCCGGGCCTTGAGTCATGTCGGCGGTGCCCGGGGCGACCTTGCGGGGCAGCAGGCCCGGCGCGGGGTCCAGCTCGGCGGCGACGCCGACGTCCACGACGCTGACCTCCGCGCCCACCTGGCTCGCGAACGCGTTGACCACCGCGCCGCCGGCCAGGAAGTTGGCGACCATCTGGGCGGTGACCTCCTGGGGCCACGGCGTCACACCCTGGGCGTGCACGCCGTGGTCCGCGGCGAAGATCGCGACGGCGGCGGGCTCGGGCAGCCGCGGCGGGCTCTGCCTCGCCAGCCCGGCGAGCCGGACCGCCACCTCCTCCAGGACGCCCAGCGAGCCGGGCGGCTTGGTGAGCCGCGCCTGGTGATCGCGGGCGTCCCGCATCGCGGCCTCGTCAAGCGGCTCGATCGCCGCGACGGTCTGCTCGATCAGGTCCACGGGTGCCTCCCCTGGCAGCCTGCGCCGCCCGTACGTCTCGTCGTGGACCGCCCACGCGAGCGGGCGGCGGCGTGCCCATCCCGTCAGCGCCAGCTGCGGCGCCGGCGGGAACTCGGTGACATGGCCCACACACAGGTATGCCACGACTTCGACATGCGCAGGAAGGCCCAGCTCAGCGGCCAACTCACGTTCATCGAAGAAACTCACCCATCCAACGCCCAGCCCTTCTGCGCGCGCCGCCAGCCACAGGTTCTGCACTGCGCAGGCGACCGAGTACGCCGCCGTCTGTGGCTGGCTGTGCCGGCCGAGCGGATTCCGGCCGCCGCGTGTCCGGTCGCACGTGACGGCGATGTTGACCGGCGCCTCGCGGATCGCCTCGACCTTGAGGTGGTCGAACCGTTCAGCCCGTGGACGCGTCAGGCTCGCGGCGTACGCGGCGCGCTGCCGGTCGGCGAGCCCGCGGATCCGGTCCCGCCGGGCCGGATCCCGGATGATCAGAAAGTCCCAGGGCTGCGTCAGCCCCACCGACGGCGCCCGGTGGGCCGCCTCCAGGATCCGCGTCAGCACGACGTCGTCCACCGGATCGGGCAGAAACCCGTCGCGCACGTCGCGCCGCTCCGCGATCACACGTTGAACGGCGCTCCGCTCCACATCCGAAAAACCCCTAGCACCACGGACCGGCCCCGCGCCCTCGTTCGGGTTAGATGCCGAGGTCACTGAGGACCTCCAGCAGGGCGTCGTTGGAGGCGCGGTCGCGGACCGCTACGCGCAGCCAGTCCGGGCCCAGACCTGGGAAGGTGTCACCGCGCCGGACGGCGTAGCCGCGCTGCCGCAGCAGGGCACGGATGCCCAGCCCGTCGGGCACGCGCAGGCAGAGGAACGACGCGCGGGCGCCCGGGACCACGTACACCCCGCGGGAGGACAGCTCCGTCGCCAGGCGGGTGCGCTCCTCTCCCAGCTCGACGGCCCACTGCTCCGCCTCGTTCAGCGCGTCCGCCTCGCAGCAGGCCTCGATGGCGACGAGAGCGGGCGTGGAGAGCGCCCAGAGCGGCTGCGCGGCGGCCAGGCGGGCGGTCAGGTTGGCCTCGGCCAGCAGGTATCCGGCCCGCAGGCCCGCCAGGCCCCACGTCTTGGTCAGGCTGCGGATCACGACGAGTCCCGGTCCTGGCACTCCCGCCAGGCTCTCCGGCTCGCCCGGCACGCAGTCCATGAACGCCTCGTCCACCACGACCGTGCGGCCGGGGCGGGCCAGCGCGGCGACGGCGGCCTCGGGATGCAGCACCGAGGTCGGGTTGGTCGGGTTGCCGATCATCACCAGGTCGGCGTCCGCCGGTACGGCTTCCGGGTCGAGGGTGAAATCCTTGTCCAGGACGACCCGTTCGACCTCGTGGCCGGCGGCCCGCAGCGCCGCCTCCGGCTCGGTGAACTGCGGGTGCACGACCACCGCGCGGCGCGGTTCCAGCACCCGGGCCAGCAGCACGAACGCCTCGGCGGCACCGGCGGTGAGCAGCACCTCGTCGACCGCCCGGCTGTGCCGCCGCGCCACCGCGCACCGCGCCGCGCCCTGGTCCGGGTAGGCGGCCAGGTCGGCGATCGAGGCCCGCAGCCGGGACGCCAGCCACTCCGGCGGAGTGTTGGAACGCACGTTCACGGCGAAGTCGGCGAGGCCGTCGCCGACCTCGGCGTCACCGTGGTGCAGCAGGTCCGCCTCGTCGATCTGCTGCGGTTCGGTCACAAGACCACCCCTTCTCGGAACGGAGCGAAGGGGAGTTCGAGCACCAACGAATCAGTGTGCATGAGCATGCCCATGGCCGTGCCCGGCCGGATCGTCGGGGTGGTGGTGCGGGAGCTGCGGGGCCCCTACGCGGTCCTCGAATCCGGGCATCGCGATCCGGTAGACGCACGTGTCGCAGTTCATCCGGATGTCGCCCAGGAGGGCTTCCTCGTACCGCTCGACCACCAGCCCGGCCAGCCCGTCGCAGTCGCCGATCACCTCGGCGCAGCGCACGTCCAGCTCACGATGCTCGTCGGCATAGGCGCGCGCCTCCGCCACCACCCGATCCGGCAGAACGCCCGAGAAGAGGAAGTACGGCAGCACCACGATCCGCCGCGCGCCCAGGCGGCGAAGCCGGTCCAGGCCCTCGTCGACGCTCGGCCTGGCCAGCGAGATGAACGCCGGCTCCACAGCGGCCAGCCCGAGACCCTGATCAGCCCCGGACGCCCCGCGCCCTTCCCAGAACAGCCGCGCCACCTTGTGCACCTCGGCGTTGGCGTCCGGGTCCGTCGATCCCCGCCCCACCAAAAGGACCGCCGTATCCGCAGCCTCCCCTGACAGGTCCGGAGTCTCCTCCGGCAGGATCGCCGTCTCCGACGTCTCCCGCGACAGATCGACCGCTTTCCCTGGCACGTCCGCAGCCGCCTCTGGAGGGTCCGTCGCTTCGCCTGGTTCGGTCCCGAGTGCTGCTCTGAGCCGTTCTTCCAGCAGTCCGAGGAGCGTCGGATGAGGTCCGAGGGGCCTGCCATAGGTGTACGAGAGGCCTGCGTGTCGTGCGAGTTCGCGGGACATCGCGCCTGGGATGTCGCCCTTGCCGTGGCCTGCGGCGACGAGCACCAGCGGCACGGCGGCGACCCGCCTGTGGCCGGCCGTGTAGAGCTCCGCCACCGCATCGGTCAGCGGCGGAGGTGACAGCTCGATGAAGCCTCCCGCCACCTGCACGGGCATCCGGGCGCGCAACCGCGCCACGAATCTGCCGAACTCCGCGACGCCCGACTCGTCCCGCGTGCCGTGCCCGACCACCAGCAATGGCGGCTTCAACGTTGGTCTCCCTCGTAGTAGAGCAGCGCGTTGCAGGCGGCCGCGGCGACCGCCGACCCGCCCTTCTCGGAGTAGTTGCTGAGCTGCGGCAGCCCGCTGGCGCGCAGCGCCTCCTTGGACTCCGCGGCGTCCACGAAGCCGACCGGGAGCCCGATGACCAGCGCCGGCCGCACCTTCTGCTGGATCAGCTCGAACAGCGCCGTCGGGGCGCAGCCCACCACCCAGACCGCGCCCGGTCCCACCTCCGAGTACGACAGCCGGACCGCCGCCGCCGAACGGGTGATCCCCGCGGCCCGGGCCATCCGCGCCGACGCCGGGTCGCTCACGTGGCAGATCGTCTCCCGGGCGGTGATCCCGGCGGCGACCATCTCGACGTCGGTGACGATCGGGGCACCCTGCATCAAGGCCGACCAGCCCTGCCGGAGGGACTCCTCGGTGGTCACCAGGTCCACCGCGTACTCCAGGTCGGCGCTGGAGTGGATCACACGCTCGGCCACCGCGCGCCACAGCGGCGGCATCGGCGACAGGTCCACGCGCGACCGGAGGATCTCGTACGACCGCACCTCGATCGGGTGTGGCTGGCGAACGGTCATTTGATCGCGCATGGGCTCTCCTCGGTCGCGCATGGACTCTCCTCGATCGCGTCCAGCTTTTCGTCGATGGCGTCCAGCTTTTCCTCGATGGCATCGACGGGGCACACCTCGATGCACTCCCCGCAGCCGGTGCACAGTTCATCGAGGACGAGCAGGGGACGTCCGTGCGGGCGGATCGCGTGTTCGGGGCATGTCAGCAGGCATGCGCCGCACCCCTGGCACCGGTCGGTGACGATCACGCGCAGGTCGGTCACGTTCGGGTCGATACGGACCTTGGAGACTATGCCCACCGGTACCCCCGTGGAGTGACAAAGCGCCCGGCCACGTCACGGCTGACGCTCGACCCGACCAGGACCACGGTGAACATGTCCACCTGCGCCGGGTCCACCTCCGCGAGCGTGCTCAGCGTCGCCGTCTCATCCGGGCGGGACGCGTTCCGCACCAGGCCCACGGGCGTCTCGGGCGGCCGGTGCTCGGCCAGGATGCTCAACGCCTTGGGCAACTGCCAGTCCCGGGCCTTGCTGCGCGGGTTGTAGAAGCACACCGTGAAATCGCCCTCGGCGGCCGCCCGTACGCGACGTTCGATGACCTCCCAGGGGGTGTGCAGGTCGGACAGGGAGATGTAGGCGTGGTCGTGGCCGAGGGGGGCGCCGAGCACGTTCGAGGCCGCGAGCGCCGCCGTGATCCCCGGCACTCCCTCGACCTCGATGTCGTACGAGGCGAACTCCAGCGCCGGGCTCGCCATCGCGTAGACGCCGGCGTCGCCCGACCCGATCAGGGCGACCGCGTTCCCGCGCCCGGCCTCCTCGACGGCCGTACGAGCACGCTCCTCTTCCTGACCCAGCCCGCTCTCCAGGACCCGCGTCCCCGGGCGCAGCAGGTCGCGCACCTGATCTACGTACTGGTCGAGCCCGACCACGACCGCCGCCCGCCGCAGCGCCTCCACCGCACGCGGCGTGACCAGATCGCGCGCACCGGGCCCGAGTCCGACGATGCTCAGCCGTCCCTTCGGGGCGAGCCGCGCGATCGCGACCGTCGCGTTCGCCGACTTGCGCTTCTCGGCGACGAGTTCGCCGCTCCGTCCGTACAAGCGGGCGGCGTGCAGTGCGGACGCCTCGGCGACGCTCGGCGTCCCCACCTCCGCGCGGACCACGTCGGACGGGTTCGGCACCTCGATCTCCGCGAGCACGTCCGCCGGGAACGTGATCACCTCCCAGCCGCGCTCGCGCGCCGCCGCCAGGATCCCCTCCTCGTCCGCCTTGAGGTCCACGGTCGCCACGCACCGCACCGACTCGGGCGCGAGCCCGGCCTCGCCCAGCGCCATGTCGATCAGCCGCGAGACCTCCTCCGCCGGCACACCGCGCGCCGAACCCACCCCGATGACCAGCGACGGCGGCCGGTAGACCAGCCGGCTCCCGAACCAGCCCTCATGGCACATGCACGTGAGCTCCGCCGCGTCCGACACGAGGATCCCGGCCGAGGACGCCGCATCCGAGGACACTGGATCTGAGGACACTGGATCTGAGGACACTGCACCTGAGGACTCCGTGTCCGGCCGGACGTTCGGCGGCAGCGCGGGCAGCGGCCAGCCCTCCGCCCCCTCGATCAGCACCGGCTCGCCCGACAACACCGCCGCGCCGACGTGCGCGAGCATCTCCCGGTTGTGGACGGTGAAGCCCAGGTCGGCGCCGTACGAGTCCAGCGGCGTGACGTTGCTCTGGTCGCTCGCGGTCGTGACGATGGGCTCGCAGCCGAGGACGCCCGTGAGCCGCCGCGCCAGCACGTTCGCGCCGTGATGACCGCCGAGCACCGCCACCGCGTACTGCATGCTCTCGTCCACGCACACCACGGCCGGGTCTGCGGTCTTGTGCTGCAGCAGCGGCGCCAGCACCCGGACGGTCGCCCCCACCGCGAGGAAGCTCACGATCGCGTCGCAGCTCTCCCACGCCTCGCGCAGGCCGTCGCCCACCTTGCCCTCGGTGAACAGCCGCACCTCGTCCGGCCACACCTCGGCCAGCGTCGCCGCCGCCGTCCGGCCGCTCGCGGTCGCCGCGACAACCCCGATCATTCCGTGCCCTCCCCGTTCTCCACAGCCACGTTCTCCACGGCCACCTCTCCGGACGCGCCGTCTCCGGGCAGCGGAGCGATCTCCGCCCGCCGCTCGTTCCGCTCCTCGGGCGCCATCGGGCGCGGCGGCTCCTCCCGCACGCCCCACACGAGGTAGACCGGGTTCGTGGCCGCGAACCGGTGGACGTCGCCCGGCATCGGTGAGAGCCGGCTCGCCTGCAGGTGGACGGCGTCGGCCACGAGTCCCTCGGCTCGCAGGGCGTCCAGCGTGGGGCGCACCCGTTCCACCGCGATCAACGCGACCACCACGGACCGCAACGCCCGTGCGGCACACGCCCGGACGACCTCCGGGCCGCCGCCGCCCACGAAGACGGCGTCCGGGTCGGGCAGGTGGTCCAGGGCGCCGGGTGCCTCGCCGCGCGAGACCGCGACCTTGACCCCGTGCGCGCGCACGTTCGCACGGATGTGCTCGCACAACGCCTCGTCCCGTTCAAGCGCGACGACGGCGGCGCCGAAGCGGGCGCATTCGATGGCCACGGAGCCGCTGCCCGCGCCCACGTCCCACACCATGTCGCCGATCCGAGGCCCCAGCTTCGCCAGTGCGAACGCGCGCACCTCCGACTTGGTGATGAGCGACTCTCGGTGCTTGAACGCCTCCTCAGGAAGCCCCCAGCCCACCGGGCCGGCAGGCGCAGGCGCGCCCGCGATCCAGCCGCGCTCGCCGACGGCACGCCGCGAGTCCAGCACGAGCACGACGTTCGGGTCACACCAGGGCCGTGTCGTGGCCTCTGCCGGGCGGACGTGCACCACCCGCTCGTCCGGCCCGCCCAGGTCCTCGCACACGACGAAGGAACGCGGCGTCTGCGGGAAAAGCTCCCGGGCCAGCTCCGCAGGTCCCGCCCCCGGTGCGGTCAGCACCGCGACCTTCGGGAAAGCCCGGCAGGCGTTCACGGCTCGTCGCAGCTCACGTCCGTGCGCGGACACCACCACCGCGTCGTCCCAGGGCAGCCCGGCTCGTGCGAAGGCCTGCGCCACCGACGACACCGCCGGGATCACCTTCGGCGTGTGACCGCGCTCGCGCAGCGCCCGCACGATCCCGAAAAAACCCGGATCGCCGCTTGCCAGGACCACGACGTCACGGGTGCCGTCGCCGCCCTCCGCGGCGTCGATCTCGTCCAGCGCGGCCGCCACGTTCCCCATCACGATGGTCCGGGCGCCCTGTGGCACCGCGTGCTCGGAGTGCAGGGCGTCCAGATGCCGCGCCCCTCCCACGACCAGGACCGCCCGCGCCAGGCGTTCGCCCGCCTCAGCCCCGAGGGGCGTCCCGTCGTACCCGACCACCGTGATCATGTCAGCGCGCCATCCGGCCGTACATGCCGACCATGCGCTCACCGGTGAAGTCGACGAGCACGACCTGCGCGGCCAGCTCACCGCCCGCCTCCTCGACCGCGAACCGCTCCAGCACGCCCGCGACGCGGCGGCAGAGCTCGCGGCCACAGGGGCCGAGGACACCGGCGGCCTCCCACAGCTCGTACGCGTGGCGTGCGGTGTTGGCCTGCGCCACCTCGGCGGCCAGCTCCGCGGAGCCGCCCATGCCGGTGGTGATCTCGCCGAGCAGCTCGGTGTTCACCTTGGAACGTGTGTAGTGCGTCATGAGCACGCCCGCGGCCAGCTTGGTCAGCTTGCCCGCCATGCCGACGAAGACGACCTGCCTGAGGCCGTGCTCGACCGCGCGGCGCAGCGCCGCACCGGTGAAGTCGCCGACCTCGACGAAGCACACGTCGGGAAGCTTCGGCAACATCTTCATGGCGCCCTTCTCGGTACGGCCGCCGGTGCAGAGCACAAGGGTCGTCTCGCCCTGCGCCGCCATGACCGACACCGCCTGCTCCACACTGGCACGCCAGGACGCCGTGGAGAACGGGCGCACGATGCCCGTGGTGCCGAGGATCGAGATGCCGCCCAGGATGCCCAGCCGCTTGTTGGTGGTCTTGCGCGCCATGATCTCGCCGTCGGGCACCGAGATGACGACCCGGACGCCCCGCCCGGACGCCGGGTCGGTGACGTCCGCGGCCTCGGGCGTCTCGTCGAGCGGTGCCTCGAAGACGGCCTCGGCCACCGCATGGGTGATCATCTTGCGCGGCACCGGGTTGATGGCCGGGCCGCCGAGCTCCAGCCCGAGCCCCGGCCTGGTGACGACGCCGACGCCCTCACCGCCGTCGAGCTCCAGTCCGGGCCCGTCCCGCCACGACACATCGGCCGTGATGTGCGCGCCGTGCGTGACGTCGGGGTCGTCGCCCGCGTCCTTGACGACCACGGCCCGCGCACGGTCGCGCGTGGCGTCGACGACCGTGTCCTCGACCTTGAACGTCACGCGGTTGCCCGAGGGCAGCGCGATCTCGACGTACCCCGGCAGGTCCTCGCCGCGGAGCAGCAGAGTGGCCGCCTTGGCCGCCGCCGACGCGCAGGAGCCGGTCGTCCAGCCGGTACGCAGGGCCTTCTGCCGCACCTTCATCGTGCGCGGCAGATCGGGCTCCCGCAGCGGTGTCTCGTTGGGGTCTTCGGTCATCTGGTGCTCACTTCCTCGTCGCGTCGTCAAGAGGAGCGACGAGCCTCGCGGAGGCGGCGCCGGGCTGCGGGCTCGGCACGCCGGAAACCGTGGAAGTGACCCGGATGATAGAGATGCGACCGCGTGCCGCCGGCGGCCAGAGCCGGGCCGACCAAGACGAGTGTGTGCTTCCACAGCTTGTGGGTCTTCATGGTCTCCGCCAGCTCACCGAGGGTGCACCGTACGATCAGCTCGTCCGGCCAGGTGCACTGGTACGCGACCACGCAGGGGGTGTCCTCGGGGTAGCCGCCTTCGAGGAGCTCTTCCTGGAGCTGGCCAGAACGAGCCGCCGACAGGAAGAGCGCCATCGTCGTGCCGTGCCGGGCGAACTCGCGGACCTCCTCGCCCGGCGGCATGGGCGTCTTGCCGCCGCCGAGCCGGGTGAGGATGACCGACTGCGCCACCTCAGGGATCGTCAGCTCGCGTTCGACCGCCGCCGCGACCGCGCTGAAGCTGGAGACGCCCGGCACGACCTCCACGTCCAGGTCCATGTCGCGGCACCGGTCGAGCTGCTCCTGCAACGCCCCCCACAACGCCGGGTCGCCCGAGTGGATGCGGGCGATGGTCAGGCCCTCGGCCACCGCACGCTCGTAGTAGGGCATCATGCCCTCCATCGGGAGCTGCGCCGAGTCGACGATCTCCGCGTCCGCGCGGACGTGCTGGAGCACATCGGGATGGACCAGGCTGGCCGCCCAGATCACCACGTCGGCATCGGCGATCGCCTTCGCCGCCCGGAACGTCAGCAAGTCGGCGGCACCCGGCCCGGCGCCCACGAACAACACGCGACCATTCACAGCTTGCCTCCTCGCGTGGTGCGGTGACCCGGCACTATCAGCGTCGACAGGTAGGGCACGGCACCGGTGATCTCCCGGGCGGGCCGCACGTCCTCGCCCGCCAGGCCGAGCCGTGCCCCGTAGACCGCCTCCTCCAGCCGCCCCGCGTCCTTGAGCACGTCGACGACCTCTGCCGCCACCGAGCCGAACTTGTACGCGACGACCGTGTCACCGGTCTCCAGCGCCGCCCGGAAGCCCGCCACCCCGGCCGTCAGCGGCACCAGCGCGAGCGACTCGGCGCCCTCGGTGAGGACGGTGCCGGAACGCGCGGCGAGATCCTGCATGGCGGTGATCCCGGGCACGGTCTCCACGACCACGTCGGCACGGCGTTCCCGGACGGTCTGTGCCAGGTAGGTGAACGTCGAGTAGACGTTGGGGTCGCCGATCGTGGCGAAGGCGACCGTACGGGCACCTTCCTCGAATGCCCGCACGACCCGTCCGGCGGCACCATCCCAGGCGGCGGCCCGTTTCCCGGTCACGCCACCCCGGTCGTTCAGCGCGAAGACGACGCGTTCGGCCTTGCCCGTGTACGCGCGCACGACCGACTCGGCACGGCCCTCCTCGTCCAGCGCCATCACGGGCACCAGCACGACGTCGGCCTCGCGCAGGATCCGGATGGCCTTCGCGGTCACCAGCTCGGGGTCGCCCGGCCCGACACCAATCCCGACCAGTCTCGGCGGACCGGCTTCAGCACGGTCGAGGTCGGCGGCGAGAAGGCTGAAGACGAACTGGTCGCGGTTGACGCCCCCCTCGCGCTCACCGCCTCGCGCAACGCCCTCACAGACGTAGCCGCCCTTCTCCGCGACACGGATCGACTCGATGGCCGCGGCGCGGAGTTCGATGCGGTGCAGGCCGCAGTCGCGCAGGGCCCACGCGGAGATCAACCGCAGCGCCTCGGTCGCATAGCCGCGGCGCCGCGCTCGCGGGCGCATGCCGTAGCCGACCTCGCAGGTGAGCTGCGTCCAGTCCACCCGGTAAAGCCCGATGGTGCCGACGAAGTCGCCGCTCTCCCGGTCGAGCACCGCGAGCTGGATCGCCGCGCCGTACCGCTGCGGCTGGTGGACGCCGGTGGTCAGCCACCAGGCCAGGCGCTCGGCGTCGAGCCTGCGCGGGAAGTTGTCCGGAAGGAAGTCCTCACCGGCACGGATGATTTCGATGAGCGCGGCGGCGTCCTCGATCGAGAACGGCCGCAGCTCGACCCGTTCGCCGCGAAGCAGCACGGGGCCGCGGAAGGTGTCCTCGCTCATCGGCAGGCCTCCACGAATCGCTGCGCGAAGCCGGGCGACCCGGCCCAGTGCAGATGCAGGTACGAGGCGACGCAGCGGCCCTGGACGAATCCCGCAGGGCCGTCCGTCGACCACTGCCAGGCGGCGGTCGTGCCGTGCGCCGGGTCGGTGACCGTCCGGTGGAACTCGTGGCCGTGCACACGTTCTCCCGCGCGGGACACGACGGAGTCGGACACCGCGACGGCCGCGCGATAACCGAGCGTCAGCCGTTCGGCCATGGTCGCGGTCACCCCGGCCAGCACCCCGCACATCGGCTCTCCGTCGAGCTCGCGTGCCAGGTAGAGCAGGCCCGCACACTCGGCGTAGATCGGGCCGCCGAACGCGGCGACCTCCTTGCGGAGCGGCTCGTTGGCCGACAGCTCCGCCGCGTACACCTCGGGGAAGCCACCGCCGATCACGATGCCCGCCGTCCCCTCGGGAAGCCGTTCGTCGCGCAGCGGATCGAAGCGGACGACCTCGGCTCCGGCCGCCGCGAGCAGTTCCTCGTTCTCGGCATATCCGAACGTGAACGCCGAGCCGCCCGCCACCGCGACCCGCACTCCCGGCGCCGTGGCCTCCAGACCAAGTGCCCAAGGCCGGGCAGGCAACGCCGGAGCGCTGCGGGCCAGCGCTAGCACCGCATCCAGGTCACAGGACTCGGCGATGAGCGCGCCGAGGCGCTCGACCGTGGCCACGGCCTCGGCACTGCGTTCGGCAACTGGGACGAGTCCGAGATGCCGGGACGGCTTGGCGATGTCGTCGTGCCGCCGGAGCGCGCCCAGCACGGGGATCCCCAGCTCCTCGACGGCCTCGCGGCACAGGAGTTCGTGGCCGTCCGACCCGATCCGGTTGAGGATCACGCCGCCCAGCCGCACCCCCTCGTCGTACGAGCGGAAGCCGTGCACGGTGGCCGCCACCGAACGCCCCGCGGCCGCCGCGTCCACGACGAGGATCACCGGCGCGTCGAGCAGCGTCGCCACATGCGCGGTCGAGGCGAAGTCCCCTGAGCCCGAACCCCCGGAGCCACCAGCCCCGATTCCAGAAGCCCCGTCGTACATGCCCATGACGCCCTCGATCACGGCCACGTCGGAGCCGTCCGCGCCGTGCCGGAAGAGCGGTGCGACGAGATCCTCGGACGTCAGCCAAGGATCGAGGTTGCGGCCGGGTCGGCCCGTGGCAAGCGCGTGGTAGCCGGGGTCGATGTAGTCCGGCCCGACCTTGTGCGGCGAGACCCGCAGGCCGCGCGCCGCGAAGGCCGCCATGAGCCCGGTCGCCACGGTCGTCTTGCCGCTCCCCGAGGCGGGCGCGGCGACGACGACACGGGGAACGGCGTCACGGGGAACGGTCACCACTCGATGCCCTTCTGGCCCTTCTGGCCGCGGTCCATGGGGTGCTTCACCTTGCCCATCTCCGTCACGAGGTCGGCGAACTCCACCAGCCGCGGATCCGCGTCCCGGCCGGTGATGACGACGTGCTGCGCGCCCGGACGGTCCCGCAGCGTGGCGATGACGTCCTCGACGTCCACCCAGCCCCATTTCATCGGGTACGTGAACTCGTCCAGCACGTAGAAGCGGTAGGTCCCGGCCGCGAGGTCACGCTTGATCTGTTCCCAGCCTTCGCGGGCGTCCGCCTCGTGATCCTCCTCCGAGCCCGGCCGCTGGATCCACGACCAGCCCTCGCCCATCTTGTTCCAGGTCACCGGGCCGCCCTCACCCGTCTCCCCCAGGACGCGCAGTGCCCGCTCTTCGCCGATACGCCACTTGGCCGACTTGACGAACTGGAACACCCCGATGGGCCAGCCCTGGTTCCAGGCACGCAGCGCCAGCCCGAACGCGGCGGTCGACTTGCCCTTGCCTGGACCCGTGTGCACGATCACCAGCGGCCGGTTACGGCGCTCGCGGGTCGTCAGCCCGTCGTCCGGCACGTACTCCGGCTTGCCCTGCGGCATCTCACGCAGTCCTTTCCTTGCCCGTCCGCCATCCCCCGTCAACCGACGCCACCCTCCCTGACGCCCTTGCCGACCGGACGACACCGGCGAGCGAGTCCGCCGCAAGCTCGTCCAGCCGGACGGACTCGGCACCGAGATGACCGGCCAGCCGCTGCGCCAGCCCCAGCCGTACCGGCCCGGACTCGCAATCCACGACCACCGATGCCACACTCGAGAGCAGCCCCGCGACCGTGGCCGGATCGGGTCCGTGGGTGGCACGGCCGTCGGTCACGACCACGAGCAGCGGGCGGCGCGCCGGATCACGCAGCCGCTCGACGCGCAGCACCTCCGCGGCGCGCAGGAGCCCGGCGGCCAGCGGGGTACGGCCGCCGGTCGCGAGCCGCTCCAGCCGCCGCGCGCCCGCCTCGACCGAGGAGGTCGGCGGCAGCGCCAGCTCGGCGTCCGGCCCCCTGAAGGTGATCAACCCGACCTTGTCGCGCCGCTGGTAGGCGTCCAGCAGCAGGCTCAGCACCGCGCCCTTGACCGCGCGCATCCGCTGCCGCGCCGCCATCGAGCCGCTCGCGTCCACGACGAAGAGCACCAGGTTGCCCTCGCGCCCGTCCCGTACCGCCTCACGCAGGTCGTCGGCGGCGACGACCAGCCCGGGGCCGCTGCGGCCACGCGCGTGCTGGTGCGGCGCGGCGGCACGCAGGGTGGCGGTGAGGTGCAGGCCGCGGGATCCGGGCTGCGCGCCCGAGACGCGGCCGTACGGGCTCCGTGCCTTGGAACGGCGACCGGGCGCACCCATGCCTGTCCCGGGAACGGTGAAGAGCCGGGGCTTGTACGCGGCGTCAGCAGGAGCGGGCTCGCCCGGCGCCGCTGAGGGCGCCGGGGCCTGTCCGTTCGGCTGCTGTTGCTCGTCCTCACTGCCGGACCCCTGCGGCGGGACGGGGCCGTCGCCGCCCTGAGGAGGAGGCCCGCCACCAGGTCCTCCTGGATCGTCTTCCGGGGGCTCCGGCTCGTGCTCTGGCTCGTGCTCCGGCTCACCGTGCTCTTCGAGGACGTCGTCGAGCTTCTGCCTGTCCAGGCCGGGGGCGTCGAACGGGTCGCGGCGGCGGCGATGCGGCAGGGCGAGACGCGCGGCCGTCCGCACGTCCTCGGAGGTGACCTCCATCCGGTCGTGCCAGGCGGCCAGCGCGATCGCGGCGCGGGCGGTCACCAGGTCGGCGCGCAGGCCGTCCACCTCGAAGGCGGCGCACACCGCGGTGATCTGGCGGAGGGCGGCGTCGGTCAGCACGACCCGTGCGAGCCTGCTCTGCGCGGCGGCGATCCGTCCGGCCAGCTCGGCCTCGGCCTCGGCCCAGCCCGCGGCGAAGCCCGCCGGGTCCTCCTCGAACCGCAACCGGCGCCGGACGACCTCGGCTCGCTCATCGGGATCGCGCGTGGCCGCCACCTCGACCGTCAGCCCGAACCGGTCGAGCAGCTGCGGCCGCAGCTCGCCCTCCTCCGGATTCATGGTGCCGACGAGGAGGAACCGCGCCGCGTGCCGCACGGAGACGCCCTCGCGTTCGACGTAGGACTCGCCCATTGCGGCGGCATCGAGGAGCAGGTCGACGAGATGGTCGTGCAGCAGATTGACCTCGTCGACGTAGAGCACGCCGCGGTGCGCCGCCGCCAGGAGGCCGGGCTCGAAGGCCTTCACGCCCTCGGTCAGCGCCCGTTCGATGTCGAGGGAGCCGGTGAGCCGGTCCTCCGACGCGCCGACCGGCAGCTCCACCAGCCGCGCGGGCCTGCGCTCTGCGAGGTCGTCGGCGTGCGGGCCGTCGGGACACTCCGGATCGGGATCGCCCGGGTCGCAGGAGAAGCGGCAGCCCGGCACGACGCCGACCGGCGGCAGCAGCCCGGCCAGGGCGCGCACGATCGTGGACTTGGCGGTGCCCTTCTCGCCGCGTACCAACACGCCGCCCACGCCAGGCGACACCGCGTTGACGAGCAGGGCGAGCTTGAGATCGTCCATGCCGACGACGGCGGAGAACGGGTACCGGGCGCCGGCGTTCGCGCGGCGGCTCATCGGTACATCAGACAGAGCGGCATGCCACATCGTCCTTCCCTCGGGTGTCCACGCCCGTGGCGGTCTCATCCGACGGCCGGAGTCTCCTGGCTCCCGGATCAACGCTCCCCCTCAGCCTTCCAGCGTTGCCGCCGTGGCGCACGGAGAGGGAACTCCCCTGGTCACAGTTGCGGGACAGCCCCGGAATTGGCGGCGCCGATCGAGTCGACCTCGAGTTGACACAGCCGCACCGGGTTCCTCCGCGTCCGTCGCAGGCAAGGATCGCACACCCTCGGGAACCGCCCAAGTCGCGGTGGGGCGACAGCTCTATTGGCGGACTGCCAATAACGTGTTCTACTGGTGCCATGCGACGAACCGGTGGACTCCCGTTCCGGCCAGGCGACGCCTCCTGGACGGTCATGCGTGAACCGGTGCTCGGCCTCGGCGCCGCGCCGACGCTCCTCCTGCAGGTGACGCACCCGCTCGTGGCCGCGGGGGTCGAGCAGTACTCCGACTTCGAGAGCGACCCGTTCGCCCGGTTGTGGCGGACGGCCGACATCATGCTCAAGCTCTCGTTCGCCGAACCCGAGGTCTCCGCCCGCCAGTCCGTCAAGCTGCGACGCGTGCACGAACGTGTCAGTGGAGTATCGGACGAGGGCGTCCACTACCGCGCATTGGATCCCGATCTTCTGCTCTGGGTCTGGGCGACGCTGGTGCACAACGGTCTCGACCTCTACCAGCGCACGTTCGGACGGCTGCCCTCGGGCGAACGCGAGCGCCTCTACCAGGAGCAGAAGCTGATCGCATACGCGTGCGGAGTACCGGAAGGCCACTGCCCTGTCACCTACGCGGACTTCCGCGCTTACTTCGACCGGGTCGTCAGGGACGAACTGCGACCGACCGCCGTCTCGGCCAAGCTGCTCGACACCAGCCGCAGGCTGCCCATGCCCTGGCCCCTCGGCCCCGCGTACATCCAGCTCAATCTGCTCGCGGCAGGAGCGCTCCTGCCGCGCTCGCTACGGCGTGAGCTGGGCATCCCGTGGAGCCGGTCACGGGCCCTGGCGTTCGCCTCCCTCGTCGAGGCCAACAAGACGGCCTCCAAGGTCGTGCCCGCGTCCGTACGGCACCGCCCCACCGACTATCTCGTGGCCCGGGAGCGGCCGCTGCGGCTCTTCGGGCAAGGCCGGCGCCGGGCGGCATAGGCTGCCTGTGTGCCCTCTCCGTCTCCACGCCGTTCCTCCAGGGCGAGTTATCAGCGGCTTCCCAGGGATGAACGGCGCGACCAGATCCTCGGTGTGGCACGCCGGATGTTCACGGAACTGCCGTACGCCGACGTCTCCACCGCGGCGATCGCGCGCGAGGCCGGTGTC
This sequence comes from Actinomadura rudentiformis, assembly GCF_008923185.1. GTDB lineage: Bacteria > Actinomycetota > Actinomycetes > Streptosporangiales > Streptosporangiaceae > Spirillospora > Spirillospora rudentiformis. Next base: position 212,299 of record NZ_WBMT01000009.1, on the reverse strand, counting down.
CAGCGCGGGTTGATCCACTACTACTTCGGCACGAAGCGCGAGCTCTTCCTGGAGGTCGTGCGCGCGCTCACGGTCGACTACGCGGGGCAGGCCCCGCCCGCCGACTCCGCGCTGCCGCTGGAGGAGACGGTCGACCGGTGCGTCCACCTGTTCCTGGACGCCGCCGAGTCCAACGCCGACACCTGGCTCGCCGCCCTCGACGCGGAGGGCTTCGGCCAGGACCCCGAGCTCCGGCGCATCGTCAACAAGACGCGCGACGTCACGGTCGAGCGCATGCTCGCGGTGCTCCACGTCCCCGAGCCGACCGACACCTTGCGCGCCGTCCTCCGCACGTACTCCGGGCTGGCCGAGATGGCGACCCGGCAGTGGCTCCAGGAGAAGACACTCAGCCGCGCCCAGGTCCACACGCTGCTGGCCGGGTCGCTGCTCGTCCTCGTCAGGGACATCGCACCCGCTGTCGAACAGACCTGAGCAGGCCTGAGTCCGCCAGGCCCAGTCAGGCCACGCCCGGCTCGGGTGGGGCGTCATCGGACGTGGGCGCCGGGCTCGACGGGCTCAGGAACGTGGCGGCAGCGGCGGGTACGGGGACCGCGAACCAGACCGCCTTGCCAGGGACCTGCGGGCCCAGCCGGGAGAGGGTGTGGAGCACCCCCCAGCGGCCCTCGGAGAGCTCCCGGACGATGCTGAGGCCGCGGCCGCAGTCGCCGGACGTCCATGAATAGCCGGGCAGGCGCGCGTCGGCATGGCCGTCGAAGACGGCGCAGCGGACCTCGCGCACGGCCGGCGGGGACGCCATGGTGGTAGCGATCCGGGCACCCGATCGTTCACCCAGATAGAGCCAGAGCTCATGCGGCCCGAATTCGGCAGCGTGCTGGTGCGCGTTGGTCACCAGCTCGCTCACCATCAGCTGGGCGTCGCCGACCATGCCCCGGTCGACCCCGAAGGTGGTGAGCGCTTCGGCCAGCACCGACCGGGCGTATCCAGCACATCCAGGGCCACGTGGGAGCGCCCAGACCCATCCTGGGAGCTCCGTATCCTCGTCCGTGAACTCAGGCGAAGCCTTCACGGGTTCCTCCCGCGGTTACGTTCCGTCTTGCGCGGCCACGTACTGCTCCGTTACTTTCCGTCCCCGAACGGTCACGTTTTCAGAGTCGCGTGAGATTCTCATCCCCGCAACTCTCTTCACAAGATTGCTCTTACCGGCTTCCGCAATCACGTTGTACTGGACCGTCCGGATACGGGACTCTCACCTTTATGACCTACCGGCCCACGGTGCGCGGCCGCCGGCTGGCACGGGAGCTTCGCAGGATGCGGGACGAGCAGGGACTCACCCTGCAGGACGTGGCCGACCGGCTCGGCTGGTCGCGGGCCACGGTCTCGCGGCTGGAAACGGGGCAGACCAGGCCACGGCACGGCGACATCGCCGACATCCTCGATCTGTACGGCGTGCCCAGCCCCGACCGAGACGCCTACATCAACCTCGCCAAGGAGGCCGGCCAGCGCGGCTGGTGGACCGCCTACGCGGACGTCTTCGCCGGCAGCTACGTGGCGCTGGAGGACGAGGCGTCCCAGATCTGCTCGTGGGACGCCCAGCTCGTCCACGGCCTCCTGCAGACCGAGGACTACGCCCGCGCGGTCATCACCGCCGGCCGGATGCTCCCGAGCCGTACCGAGATCGAACGCCGCATCGCCGCCCGCAAGGCGCGGCAGGCCCTCCTCGACCGCGCCAGCGCGCCGCGCCTCGACGTCATCCTGGACGAGGCGATCCTCTACCGCGCGATCGGCGGGCGGACCGTCATGACGGCGCAGCTCGAATCGCTGGCCGAATCGGCCCGGCGCCCCCAGGTGACGATCCAGGTGCTCCCGCGCGCCGCGGGCGAGCACGCCGGGCTGGACGGCCGTTTCACGATCCTTTCGTTCCCGGACCCCGCCGACCCTGATATCGCCTACGTAGAGGGCACTATGGGTGACGTTTATCTCGAAAGCGCGGAGGCAATAGCCCAACATAGGGCCAGGTTCGACCGTGTCACCGCACTGGCCCTCTCCCCGGAGGAGTCCGCACGCCTCCTCCACGAGGCAGCAAGGAGCGGCAGCACGTGAACCAGGCGTCCACCGAACTCGCCAATGCCACCTGGCACAAGTCCTCTCACAGCGGAAGCGGCGACCAGTGTGTCGAGATCGCCGCGCTGTCCGGCGGCCGCCGGGCTGTCCGCGACTCCAAGGACCCGGAGGGTCCCGCGCTGGTCCTCTCGGCCACCGCATGGATCGCGTTCGTCCGCACGATCTCCTAGCCCGACCACCCTGCCCCATCCCCCGGCTCGTCCGGGTCACCCTTCCGGCGATACTAGAACGTGTTCTAGTATCGCCGGTGCGTTCCCGATTCCGGAGGGTGACCCGTGACCGCAGAACTCAAGCTCGGCATCAACGTCGGCTACTGGCAGCGCGACCCCGACGACCAGACCGAGACCGTGCTGGCGGCCGAACGGCTCGGGTACGACTCGGTCTTCACCGCGGAGGCGTACGGCTCGGATGCCTTCACGCCGCTGACCTGGTACGCCGCCCGGACGTCGAGGATCAAGCTGGGCACCGCCGTGGCGCAGATGTCGGCCCGCACCCCCGCCGCGACCGCGATGCACGCGCTGACCCTCGACGCCCTGTCCGGCGGCCGGGTGATCCTCGGGCTGGGCGCGTCCGGGCCGCAGGTGGTGGAGGGGTGGTACGGCGTGCCGTTCCCCAAGCCGCTCGCCCGCACCCGCGAATACCTCGACATCGTCCGGCAGGTGTGGCGCCGCGAGCGCCCCGTGACGAACGAGGGCCCGCACTATCCGCTGCCCTACCCGGGCGGCGCGGGGCTCGGCAAGCCGCTCAAGTCGATCGTGCATCCCCTCCGGCCGGAGATCCCCATCTACCTGGGCGCCGAGGGGCCGAAGAACATCGCGCTGGCCACCGCGCACACCCAGGGCTGGCTGCCGCTGTTCGTGGACCCCGAGCAGATCGACACGCTCTTCGGCGAGTCGCTCGCGGGCCGTCCGGACGGCTTCGAGATCGCCGCGACCGTCACCACCATCGTGACCGACGATCTCGACTCCGCCCTGGAGTTCGCCAAGATCCCGCTCGCGTTCTACATCGGCGGGATGGGCGCGCGCGACCGCAACTTCCACCTCGACCTGATCGGCCGCCTCGGCTACGCCGAGCAGGCCAAGCGCGTCCAGGAGCTCTTCCTGGACGGGCGGCGGGACGAGGCGATCAAGGCCGTGCCGACCGAGCTCGCCGACTCCATCTCGCTGCTCGGCCCGATCGGCCGCATCAAGGAACGCCTGCAGCTGTGGCGCGGCAGCCCGGTCACGACACTGCTCATCGCGGGCGTCCGGGACGAGCCCACGCTGCGCGAGATCCGCGACCTCGTGCACGCCTGATCCACAGACCGCCCCCGTATCCCTTCCGCGCGTCAGAAGGGGTACGGGGCGATCTCACCGCGCATCGTGACCCATTGGGTCTCGGTGAACGCCTCGAGGTTGGCGTCCGGACCGCCGAACCGGGCTCCGTTGCCCGAGGCGGCGAGCCCGCCGAACGGCACGACCGGCTCGTCGTTCACCGTCTGGTCGTTGATGTGCACGAGGCCGGTCGGCACGGCGTCCGCGATGCGCATCGCCTCGCCGACGTCGCCGAGGATCCCCAGCGACAGGCCGTACTCGCTGTCCGCCGCCAGCTGGATCGCGTCGTCGACCGTGCGGAACGGCATGACGGGTGCGACCGGGCCGAACACCTCCTGGGCGTACGCGGGCATGTCCGGCGTGACCTCCGCCAGGACGGTCGGCCGGTAGAACAGCCCGTCGTGCGTGCCGCCCGCCGCGAGCCGCGCGCCGGCCGCGACGGAGTCGCAGACGAGCCGGTCGATCTGCGCGAGCTGTGACTGATCGATGATGGGGCCGAGCGCGACCTGGTTGCAGGCCGGGTCGCCGACCGGCAGTTTGTCGGCCTTGTCGGCGAGCGCCGCCACGTACTCCTCGTGCAGGCTCTCGTGCACCAGCTGGCGGCCGGTCGTCATGCAGATCTGCCCCTGGTGGAGGAACGAGCCCCACGCGCCGGCCGACACCGCCTTGGCGACGTCGGCGCCGGGGAGCACGATGAGCGCGCTGTTGCCGCCGAGCTCCAGATGGACGCGTTTGAGCAGCCGCCCGCACGTCTCGCCGATCCGGCGGCCCACCCTGGTGGATCCGGTGAACGAGACGATCCGTACCTCCGGTGCAGAGATGACGGCCTCGCCCACCTCCACCCCGCCCGGCAGCACGTGCAACAGCCCGGCGGGCAGGCCCGCCTCCTCGAAGATCCGCGCGACCGCCACCCCGCCGCAGACGGCCGTCCGGGGATCGGGCTTGAGCAGGACCGCGTTGCCGAGCGCGAGGGCCGGTGCCACCGACCGCATCGAGAGGATCAGCGGAACGTTGAACGGCGCGATCACGGTGACCACCCCGGCCGGACGCCGCCGGGCCAGGCTCCAGCGGGGCTGCTCCGACGGCAGGATCGTGCCCTGCGGATGCGAGGCGAGGGCTGCCGCCTCGTAACAGAGGTTCTCCGCGAACCGCGTCTCCAGCTGCGCCTTGGGCGGGATCGATCCCGCCTCGCGGACGATCCAGTCCTGGATCTCCTCGGCGTGTTCCTCGAAGAGGCGCCCGGCACGGCGGAGGACGGCGGCTCGTTCCTGGTACGTCCGCGCGGCCCAGTCGCGCTGCGCCGCCGCGGCCCGGGTCGCCGCGGCCGCCACGTCCGAGGCCGTGGCGCGGCCGAGCCTGCCGAGTGTGGTGCCGGTCGCCGGCTCGACGACGTCGTACGCGCCGTCCGCCGCGCCGGTCCACTCCCCGTTGAAGATCTTCCCGGTCCAGGTGCCTGAGTCGAGCAGCGTCATGGTTCCTCCTCGGCGTGCGCCGCGAAGCCGGCGGGGTGGCTGCGGGTCCCCCGCGATCGTGCTCCCGAAGGCGCTGCCAGGCCACCGGTCCTTCCACTGGGCGGAAGACCCCGTGTGATCCACCTCGGCGTGCCGGAATGTCCGAGGCCGTCCGGGCGCTACATCGGGTGTCCACAAGACTTGATCTACAAGAGCTCCTTGGAGAGGGACACACGATGTCCAGCCAGCAGGTCGGCGCCGCCCGGTTGCTCGTTCGCGCACTCGAAGCCGAGGGGGTCGAGTACGTCTTCGGGATTCCCGGCGAGGAGAACATCCACTTCGTCGACGCCGTCAACGACTCCTCGATCCGCTACATCCTCGTCCGCCACGAGCAGGGCGCGGCGTTCATGGCCGAGATCTACGGCCGGCTCACCGGCAAGGCGGGCGTGGCCTCCGCGACGCTCGGCCCCGGCGCGATCAATCTGCAGCTCGGCGTCGCCGACGCGACCACCAACAGCACCCCGGTCGTCGCCATCTCCGCCCAGGTCGGGCTGGACCGCATCTACAAGGAGTCGCACCAGATCGTCGACCTGGTGTCCCTCTTCCGGCCGATCACCAAGTGGTCCGAGCTGGCGCCGACCGCCGAGGCGCTCCCGGAGATGGTCCGCAAGGCGTTCAAGACCGCCCAGACCGAGCGTCCCGGCGCGGTCTACCTGGCGATCCCGGAGGACGTCGAGGCCGCCAAGGTCGCCGGTGACCTCAAGCCGCTGCCGGTCAACGTCGTCCGCCCGCAGGAGCCCGCCCCCGCGCAGGTCGCCCGCGCCGCCGACGTCATCGCGCTGGCGAGGCAACCCATCGTGCTGGCCGGTCACGGCGCCACCCGAGCCCGGGCGAGCCAGGCGCTCATCCACTTCTCCGAGCAGCTCGGCCTCCCGGTCGCCACCACGTTCAACGGCAAGGGCGTCTTCCCCGACGACCACCGCAACGCGCTCGGCGCGGTCGGCTTCATGCGCCACGACTACGTCAACTTCGGCTTCGACGAGGCCGACGTCATCATCGCGGTCGGCTACGAGCTGCAGGAGTTCGATCCGGTCAAGGTCAACCCCAAGGTCGACAAGAAGATCATCCACATCCACCAGTTCCCGGCCGAGGTCGACGACCACTACCCGGTCGAGGTGGGCATCCAGGGCGACATCTCGCGCTCGCTCCGCGCTCTCGCCGAGTCCGTCCACCGCCGCTTCGACGTCAATGGAACGGGCCGCAAGATCCGTGACCTGATGGCCGGAGAGCTCCGCGAGGGCAGGTCCGAGGACGGCTACCCGCTCTCACCGCGCCGCATCGTCGCCGACATCCGCGAGGCCATGGGCCGCGAGGACATCGTTCTGGCCGACACAGGCGCGGTCAAAATGTGGATGGCCCGCATGTACCCGACGTACGAGCCCAACACCCTGCTGGTGTCCAACGGCCTTTCGTCGATGGGCTTCGCGGTGCCCGGCGCGCTCGCCGCCAAGCTCGCCCACCCCGACCGGCGCGTGCTGGCGGCCACCGGCGACGGCGCGTTCCTCATGAACTCCCAGGAGCTCGAGACCGCCGTCCGCGAGAACATCCCGATCACCGTCCTCATCTGGGAGGACGACGCGTACGGCCTGATCGAGTGGAAGATGGACCTGGAGATGGGCCGCAACTCCAACATCAAGTTCTCGAATCCCGACTTCGTCAAGTACGCGGAGAGCTTCGGCGCCAAGGGCTACCGCGTCACGGCCGCCGCCGACCTCCTCCCCACCCTCCAGAAGGCCCTGGCCGATGACGGCGTCTCGGTCATCACGGTCCCGGTCGACTACTCCCACAACCTCCAGCTGACCGACAAGCTGGGCGAACTGACGGACGCCCTCTGAAAGAACGCCATGAGTTAACGGCATAGATACACGCCGCCTCCGAGTCTGCGCGGGAGGCGAACCCGTGAACCGGAGGCGACGTGTACGAAGGCAATCCCCATTCGGCGATGGGCCGCGTCCTGCGCTGGCTGACGACCAGGCCCCAGCACGATGACTGGCTGGACCCCTGCTCGGACACGGACACGATCGCTGAGCTGGCCGCCAGGATCGAGGCCCTCGAAGCCGAGCTGGCCGCCCTCAACCGCCGATCGTCATGACCCGGCGGCGAACGCCCGCAGGAACGTGTCGACGCCCGCCGCCGCGATCTCCCGCGCCTCCATGTCCGGGATCTCCCGCGTGCCGGACCGGCTGCGCCGGTCGAGCGACCCCAGGAGCAGACCCGCCAAGTGCTCCGCCGCAAGGAGCGGATCTGCCGCCCGGAGTCGCCCGGCCAGGCAGAGTCGCGCCAGCCGGTCGGCCAGCGACTCCATGACCTTGTCCGCGACGCGGCCCTGGACGATGTCCAGCAGGTCGGGGAACTGGGCGAGCTCGGCTGCCAGCAGGCGCCGCAGCGCCCAGGACTGCTCGTCGCAGTAGCAACGGATCAGGGCGTACCCGACCTCTTCGAGCATCGTGCGCAGGTCGCCCTGCGTGGAGAGGCGTTCCACGGCGGCCATGTTGCGAGCCAGCGCCTCGTCGGCGACGGCGTCGAACGACGCGCGCAGCAACGTCTCCTTGTCGCCGAAGTGGTTGTAGACGGTCGCCTTGGCGACCCCCGCCTCTGCGGCGATGACGTCCACTCCGGCCTGCGCGTATCCCTCCCGGGCGAAGACGGTGTAGGCGGCATCGAGGATCGCCGCCCTCTTGTCGATTCGCCCGCGCGCGGCGCGCGTTCCGCTCATGCACCCGATCATACGGGCCCGACTGGACTCGCAAGTCCAGTCAATTGGTCTCGCTTGCCCAAGACTGTCGAGTCTCCTAAATTGGACTCACCAGTCTATTCAGGGAGCCCTCCGTTGAAGACGATCGTGATCACTGGCGGGACCGACGGCATCGGCCGGGGCCTCGCCCGCACCTACCTGGACCGGGGCGACACGGTCGTCATCGTCGGGCGGAACGCCGCCAAAGCCGATGAACGCGCGGTCTTCATCCGAGCCGACCTGAGCCTCGTCGGCGAGACCAGGAAGGCAGTCGAGGAACTCCAAGCAAGGTTTCCCGTCATCGACGCGCTCATCCTGTGCGCCCGCCACTTCCGTTCACGCCGGTACGAGACCGCCGAAGGCATCGAGGAGAACTTCGCGCTCTTCTACCTGAGCCGTTATCTCCTCTCCCACAGCCTCGCCGCGCAACTGGAGGCGTCTGAACGCCCTGTCATCATGAACGTGGCAGGCCCGGGTGCCGACCTCTCCCTCGTTCGCTGGAACGATCTGGAATTCTCCGAGGACTACAACGGAGTCTCGGCGATGTTCCAAGGCGGCAAGCTGAACGACCTGCTGGGAGAGTCCTACGCCGGAAGCCATCCCAGCATCAGCTACGTGCTGTTCCACCCTGGAATGACGGCCACGGGCCTCTCCGGCGACTACGACGCGGCGGACGCGGCTCACATGCTTTCGATGAAGAGGTTCGGCAAATCCGTCGGCCAGAGCATCGCCCCGATCGTCCCCCTGATCGACACGCCGCCCACCGAAGCGTTGACGGCCTTCGTCGAAGGCAGGCGCATCACTCTGCCCGACGACAAGGCCGCCGCCGCCCGGCTCGACGACCTCACCCGGAAATATCTGCCGCCCACCACGCGGAACCACTGAACCGATGACTTTCCAGGCGCCGGCTGGTCTACACGTCAACGCACCGATCGGATGAGGAGACGTCCATGACGCCGGATCTCGGACCCGCCACCGAGCGGCTCGCCGAACTTCTCGTGAACGTGACCGACGACCAGCTCACGCTGCCTACGCCGTGTCCCGCGTACACGCTGGGAGACCTGGTCGACCACATCAACGGGCTGTCGCTGGCGTTCACCGTCGCCGCCGCGAAGGACACGCTGCCCGGCGGGCCGCAGGGCCCGTCCGGCGACGCCTCACGCCTGCCGGGTGACTGGCGGGAGAGCCTCCCGCAGCGGCTCGCCGGGCTCGCCGGGGCGTGGCGCAAGCCGGACGCGTGGGAAGGGATGACCCAGGCCGGCGGGATCGATCTGCCGGGCCAGGTGGCCGGGCTCGTGGCGTTGAACGAGGTCGTCGTGCACGGCTGGGACGTCGCCCAGGCCACCGGGCAGCCGTACGAGAGCGCGCCGGAGGCGATCGAGGCCTGTCTGGCCTTCCTGTCCCAGTCCCCGCTGGGGGATTCGAGCGACGGCCCGTTCGGCCCTCCCGTCGATGTGCCCGCCGATGCCCCGGCCCTCGACCGCCTCGTCGGCCTGACCGGCCGGGACCCCGCCTGGCACGCGTCCTGACCTACGGGCTCAGGGGCGGCAGATGATCTCGCCGTGGGGGACGGCGAACCAGCCGTCTTCGGCGGCGGCCCAGGCCTTCCAGCCGGTGTAGACGCGCTGCAGGTCGTCGCGGGTGGCATGGCCTCCGGCGATGGCGTGGTGGGCGACGGAGGAGTGCAGCAGGCGGCCGCCCCAGGACTCGCTCCACCACTCGCGTTCTTCGGGCGTGGAGTAGCACCAGACGGAGGCGGTCGCGGTGACGTCGGCGAAGCCCGCTTCGCGCGCCCATGACATCAGGCGGCGGCCCGCATCGGGTTCACCGCCGTTGCCGCGTGCGGTCTTGTAGTAGATCGGCATCCACTCGTCCATGCCGGGCGGGCTCGGATGCCAGATGAAGCCGCCGAAGTCGGCGTCCCGCGCCGCGACGACGCCGCCCGGTTTGCAGACGCGCCGCATCTCGCGCAGCGCCTGGACCGGGTCGGCCACATGTTGCAGGACCTGGTGGGCGTGCACGATGTCGAACGTGTCGTCGGCGAAGCTCAGAGCGTGCACGTCTTCCACGAAGAAGTCGACGGTGTCCACGCCGCGTCCGGCGGCCTCGCGCGCCGCCTGCTCCAGTACCTCGCCCGACGCGTCGACGGCGGTGACGCGGCCGGGCGCCACCCGTTCAGCCAGGTCCGCGGTGATGGTCCCCGGGCCGCAACCGATGTCCAGGACCGAGGCTCCGGCGCTCAGGTGCTCGATCAGGTAGGCCGCGGAATTCTCCACGGTGCGCCAGGTGTGCGAGCTCAGCACGGACTTGTGGAAGCCATGCGTGTAGGTCCCCTGTGCCGACATCGAAGACACCTCTCTCCCTCATGGCGCCGTCGCCATGGTCCGACCCGTTCACCATAGACATGCTTCTCATAGTTTGAGAACTACGTCTTGCCATACGAGATGTCGACATCGGGTCCTGCGGAGGAAACACGACTTTCAGGATGGGGTCATGGGGCCTCCAGGTTGACTGATCAGCCTCGGGCGGCATGGGATTCCGGCATGCCACGCTGCGCACAGGTGTCGCCGCCGTCACCACGATCGCGATGGTGGGTCTGACCGTGGACGAACAGCCCGGCAGCGCGCCGATGGCCTCGACGCCGCGGGCACCGGCCACCGCCGGACCTGCGCCGACGGTCATGCCCGCACCTGCGCCGGCCGCCGCTCCGGCGCCGGTGCCGGGGCGGGAGCGGGCACGGACGTCACGAGCGATCAAGAAGTATCTGGACGATCGGCCAGGGCGGGTGTCGGTGGCGGTCCGGGATCTGGAGACGGGTGCCGCGTACTCCTACGGGAGCAAGGTCCGGACGGCGACGGCCAGCATCGTCAAGGTCGACATCCTGATGGCGCTCCTGCTCCAGGTGCAGCGCGCCGAACGTCGGCTCAGCCGGTACGAGAGGTCGCTCGCCGCCCAGATGATCCGGCACAGCGACAACGGCGCGGCGTCGGCGTTGTGGAACTCGATCGGCGGCGGGAGCGGGCTGGACAAGGCCAACCGCAAGCTCGGGCTCAAGCAGACCACCGCCGGGCCTGGCGGGGCGTGGGGCTCGACGACGACGAGCGCCGCCGACCAGGTCCGGCTGCTCGGCGCGCTGACCTCGAAGAAGAGCCCGCTCACTGCACAGCACCGTAGGTACGTGCTGAGCCTGATGGAGGGCGTCGTGGACGACCAGGCCTGGGGCGTCAGCGCGGCCGCGGAGCGGGCCGAGACGGTCGCGCTCAAGAACGGCTGGTTGCCTCGCCAGGTGGACGGCGGCGCCTGGACGGTCAACAGCATCGGCCGGATCAGCGGCGGCGACCACGACTGTCTGGTCGCCGTCATCTCAGCCGGCCATCCCTCGCTGTCGGCCGGGGTGGCGACGGTCGAACGCGTCGCCACCCTCGCGGCAAGGGCCGTGCGCCCCGGCAAGGGCGACGGGTAGGCGCTATGCGGCCAGCGCCGCCACGCGACGGGGCGTCACCGGGACGTACACCGGCAGAGGCTCGACCGGAGCGAGCGCGGCGACGGTCACCTCGGGCTCGGCGACATCCATATAGGTGTTAAGGGCCAGATTCGTGGGGGTGTGGGTAAGCCACGGCTCGACGAGGGTCCGCTCTGCGGGCCCGTCCAGCCTAGGGCGGGAAAGGTGATGGAACGCGGCTTCGCTCACTGCAGCTACCCCTTCCTGCTTCACCGGCTGAGCACCGGTCGGGATACCCGGAGGTACGCACCGAACAAGCTCACTGGTTCGATGGATATTCCCCGGAGTCCCCCATGTCACGCTGCGAACTTACGCCTCACCTCTGACATTTTTTCGAACGCGCGTTCGTTCAGAGGAGGCGATACATGATGTGGAGGCCGACATAACCCTTGGTCGGGTGACAGAACCCTTCCTTCAGGGTCGCCACGACCTCCATGCCGAGGGAACGCCATAGGCGCACGGCACGCTCGTTGGTCTCCACCACGGCGTTGAACTGCATCGCGCGATACCCCTCGGCCCGCGCCCAGTCCATGACGTGCTCCCCCAGCGCCCGGCCCACACCCCGGCCCGCGTGCTCGGGCGCGACCATGAAGCTGGCGCTCGCGATGTGCGAGGCGGGTCCCATGTGGTTGGGGTTCATGTTGGCCGTGCCGAGCACGGCGCCCTCGCTGTCGACCGCGACGACCGTACGGCCGGGCGGCTCCTTCATCCAGAACGAGCGGGCGCGCTCCTCGCCGATGTCGCGTGGCCAGGTGAACGTGTCACCGGCGGCGACGATCTCGCGCAGGAACGGCCAGATCGCCGGCCAGTCCACGGCCTTCGCCTCCCGGATCTCCATGCCGTCAGCATGCCGGTCCCAGTAGCGCGAACGCGACGCAATTTCGGTCGGGACCTCCCCTGAAGCCCCGCCCGGACGAACGCGTCGCCGTCCTCAGTCCGGGCGTGGTGCCGGGTCGGCGGTGACCGAGCGCAGCAGCGGGCGGCTCAGCGCGCCGGCGCCGATGATCCCGGCGAACCCGAGCACGACGAACGCGACCAGCGTCAGCGCGCCCGAGAACCCGAATCCCACCGCGAACGGAGAGGCGAAGAACAACCCGGTCAGCAGCGACCCGCCGCCCATGACGGCGAGCGGGATCAAGGTCTCCTGGCGCCGCGCCCGGTCGAGCACCTCCAGCGGCGTGCCGGCCAGGCGCAACATCGCGTACGTCTGCCTGCGGTCGAGCACGGCCGATGCGCCGGTGATGCCCGCGCTGGTGATGGCGATGAGGAACGACACCACCAGGACCGTGAGCGCGCCGGTACGCAGGTCCGCCAGCAGGTAGAGCTCCGCTCCCGAGCCCGCCGGGGGCGTGGGGGACGTGCCGGGGACGACGCCGTGCAGCGCCGTGCGGGCCCGGTCGACCGCGGCGTCGCCGCCGGGCACCGTGATCTCCACCGTCCGGGAGTAGTCATCGGATCCGGCCCCGCCCACCGTCACCTTGGCCGGGATGCCGGCCAGCCGTTCCCTGGCCTGGTCCGCCACGGCGGCGGCCCGCGCCTTCGCGACGGTGAGCTCCATCCGGTCCTTGGCATCGGCGCCCGGCATCGCGGCGGGATTCATCAAGGAGAGGAAGCCCGCGACGAACCCGGTCAGCGCCACCCCGGCGACCGTCCGCCACGCGGAGCGCGGGTCGTCGATCAGGCGGCGGCCCGCCAGCAGCCGGGCAGGCCCGCGGGCCGTGCCGGCCGTGACGCGGCCGATCAGCGCGACCACCCAGGGCCCCACCAGGTTGATCGAAAGGAAGCCGAGCGCGAGGAAGACCACGAGGAGGACGGCGCCCGTCTTGCCCATCGACAGGAGATTCCCACTGATCATCCCGAAGGCGACGACGATGGCGCCGAACACGGCCAGCCGGATCGCCTTCATGCCGGGCGGCGTCTCCCGCTTGGCCACCCCGAGCGGGCTGACGACCACGCGGCGCAGGCCCACGATGGCGCTGACGCCGACCAGCAAGGGCACCGCGACGAGCACGGCGGCGAGCGGCAGCAGCCCTGGCCACAGGTCGCCGGCGAACCAGGTGCCCCCGCCGATCGTGATCTGCGTGAGCGCGGGGATCGCCGCCGCGTACAGCAGCGCTCCGGCGACCGCGCCCGCAGCCGCGGTCAGCACCGCCTCCGCCGCGGTGATCGCGACGACCTGCCCGGGGGTGGCGCCGACCAGGCGCAGCGCGGCGAGCCGCTGGTCGCGCCGGGCGACCGTGAGGCGTGCGGCGGCGCCGCCGAAGACCAGCAGCGGTACGACCATCAGCACCGACGCGATGATCGCGAGTATCTGGTAGACCTGCGGGATCGTCGACACCGCGCCGGTGGCGTAGTGATCGATCGGCGCCGGGGACGCGGTGGTCTCCGAGCCCGTCGTGTCGTTCCGTTCGACGGTCATGGCCGGGTCGGCCGGTTTGTGACCGGCCACCGCGACCAGCTCGCCGGGATGGACGAGCGCCTCGTCCCCCAGGATCCCGGTGGGCGCCCCGGCGCGGAACCGCTTCGCCAGCTGGTCGGCGGGCAGCTTCTTGATCATGTCGGCGAGCGCGGGCGAGACCCAGAGATCGCCCGGCTTGGGGAACGCCTTCATCCCCGGCGGCACCGGGGCCTGCCGGCTCGCCGACCCGCCCGTGGCGGCGAGGTCGACGATCGTGATCGGCGTGCCGCGGACATAGTCGGTGTCCAGCGCCTGGACGGCGGTCGCGGCGCCACCCGCCATCGTGGCGGGATGCCGCCACGCGTCGGCGTCGGCCCGCTGCGAGAAGGCGTGGTTCGCGCCGACCGCGAAGAGCAGCAATCCGGTGGAGACGGCGACCGCGGCCAGTGTGAGCAGCGAGCCCAGCAGGCCCCGGCGGCCGCCGCCACGCAGCAGCCGCCAGGCGAGTTCGAGGGTCGTGCGCATCACACGACACCGCCGGCGGGTACGAGCAACTGCCCGTCACGGACCTCGACCGTGCGGTCGCACCAGCGCGCCACATTGGGGTCGTGCGTCACCACCACCAGCGAGGCGCCGTTGTGCTTGGTCGCCTCGACCAGCAGCCGCATCGTCTCGTGGCCGGTGTTCTGGTCGAGGGCCCCGGTGGGCTCGTCGGCGAAGACGACCGCGGGCTTGGACACCAGGGCACGGGCGATCGCGACCCGCTGGGCCTGGCCGCCGGACAGCTCGCCCGGCCGCCGGCCCTCCAGCCCGGCGAGCCCGAGCGGCCCGAACCAGCCGCGGGCCGCCCGGACGGCCTCGCCGCGCGCGACGCCGCCGAGCATGAGCGGCAGCGCCACGTTCTCCTCGGCGGGCAGCTCCGGCAGCAGCTGGCCGAACTGGAACACGAAGCCGAACCGGGTGCGGCGCAGCTCGCTGCGGCGGCGCTCCCCGAGCGAGTCGATGCGCTGCCCGAGCAGGAGCACCTCCCCCGCGTCCGGCTTCATGATCCCGGCCAGGCAGTGCAGCAGGGTGGACTTGCCGGAGCCGCTCGGGCCCATGATCGCCACGGCTTCGCCGGCGGCGACCGCGAGGTCCACCCCGCCGAGGGCGACGGTCGGCCCGAACCGCTTGACCAGGCCGTGTCCGGAGAGAACGAGCTCGCTCACGCTGCAGCCTTTCGAGGGTCGTCGCACGCCGGCCGATCCGGGCCGCGTGGCTCTTGGCGGTCGCGCCACGACGCCGAGATGTCCTTGGCGGGCATGATCAGGCCTGCGTAGACGACGAAGACGGCGAAGAGGACGGCGATCGGGACGTAGACCAGGTACATGGCGTTCATGTCTCAAGCGTGTGGGAACGGCCAGGTCAGCCACATCGGACACAGGGCCGGTCCTGACACGCCGAGATCGGCCGAATGGTCGATACGCAGGTCCGGCCAGGGTCGTAGCCTGCGGTGTCATGACTGATCCGGGCGCGCGGCTGGACCGCATCACATCGCTGGGCGGCTGCCTCGTACGCGGCACAGCCGGCGCGCTCGCGCTGCTCTTCCTGTTGCTGTGCCTGGTCGCCGCCGCCACCAGCGATGGCGCGCTTTCGGTGTACCTCGGACTGATCTTCCTCGCCGCGGTCTCCGCCTGGGCGGCCCTGACGACCAAGCGGTTCCTGGCATGGACCCTGGCCGCGGCGTCCATGTCGGTCCTGATGACGGTGTACGCGGCGCTGGCCAAGCCGGTGGTCGACAACCCGAGCATGCTGCTGGAGGGGTCTGGGCTGCTCGTGATGGTCGTCCGGGTGATCTGGCAGCAGCCGCGCGAACGCCTCCTCCCGATGACCGTCCTGGTCGGCGGCGCGGTCGTGGTCATGCCGCTGCGCGGCTCGGCGATCAGCCTGCTGTTCTTCTCCGCGCCGCTGACGGTCCTGGTGGCGATCGCGATCGGCGCCGGGCTGTGGCTGCGCGCGATCGACGCGCGCCGGGCCCGCGCGCTGGTGGCGGCGCGCCGCGACGAACGCCTCGAACTGGCCCGCGACCTGCACGACTTCGTCGCCCATCACATCACCGGCATCGTGGTCCAGGCGCAGGCGGCCCGGTTCACGGCGGGGTCGGGCGCGGCGCAGGATCCCGAGCAGCTCGACACGATGTTCGCGGGCATCGAGAAGGCGGGCACCGAGGCGCTCACCTCCATGCGCCGGATGGTCGGCCTGCTGCGCGAGGCCCAGCACACCGGCCCCGACACCGACGCGACGGGCCAGTCCAAGACCCGGCCGGTCGGCGGCCTGACCCAGGTGGAGGAGCTCGTCGTCGCGTTCAAGGACCCGCCCGCCACCCTGGAGATCTCCGATGAGCTGGGGGTGCTGGCGCCCGAGGTGGCCACGTCGGTGCACCGGATCGTCCAGGAGGCGCTGACGAACGCGCGCAAGTACGCCGCCGACGCCACGGCCGTCCGGGTCGGCGTCTGGCGCACCCACGAGGGCGTCCAGGTGACCGTCCGCGACAACGGCCGGGGAACGTCCCAGTCCGCCCGCCGGCGGCTGCCGTCGGGCGGCTTCGGCCTGGTCGGGCTGGGGGAACGCGTCGAGGCTCTTGGCGGACGCATCCACGCCGGTCCGCGCCCCGAGGGCGGCTGGGAGGTCGTGGCGGTGCTCCCCGATCCCGATCACCTGCCACAATCGGGACCGTGACCATCCGCGTACTCATCGCCGACGACCAGGAGATGGTCCGGACCGGGTTCCGGATGATCATCGATTCGCAGCCCGATCTGGAGGTGGTCGGCGAGGCCGCCGACGGCGCCGAGGCGGTCGAGCTGGCCCGGCGGCTGCGGCCCGACGTCTGCCTGTTCGACATCCGGATGCCCAAGATGGACGGGCTGGCGGCGACCCGCCTGCTGGCCGGGCCGGACGTGGCCGACCCGCTGCGGGTGGTCATCGTCACGACGTTCGACATGGACGAGTACGTGTACGGAGCGCTGCGCGGTGGCGCGGCGGGCTTTCTGCTCAAGGACAGCGGTCCCGCGCTCCTGGTCGAGGCGGTGCGAGCGGCGGCCAACGGCGAGGCCCTGGTCTCCCCCTCGATCACCGTCCGGCTCTTGGAGAACCTCGCCAAGCCCCCCGTGGCCGCCGCTTCCTCCCCGCCCCGCGAACCGCTCACCGAACGCGAGCTGGACGTCGTCCGGCTCGTCGCGCGCGGCCGGACGAACGAGGAGATCGCCGCGGAGCTCTTCGTGTCGCTCTCCACGGTCAAGACCCATCTCGGCAGCGTCCAGCGCAAGCTGTCGGCCCGCAACCGCGTGGAGGTCGCCGCCTGGGCCTGGGAATCCGGCCTTGCCCGCTGAGCCCGCTGAGTCCGCTGAGCCCGCTGAGGGGTCGCGCACACCGATCGCCGAAGGAACTCGCACGGCGCCGAAGGCCCCGGCTTGCTGAACGGCGTCGGATTGCTCAACGAATACCCCGCCACGGTGCTGGCGGTGTGGGTCCTCTCGGCCGCCGGCTGGGGCGCGGTGGCCGGCGGGCTGTGCCGCGGCCTGTCCGGCTACACCCGCCGCCTCGCCCTGCTCGCGCACGTCCTGACCCTGCCGGCGGTGGTGCTGTTCCCCTCGATTCTGGGCTTCGGTTTCCTGTACCTCTCGATCGCGGTCGCCGCCGAGTGGTGGGCGCTGATCCTGGTGACCCGGGGGCGGCCCGAACGCCTCGTTCTGCGGGGCGACCTGCGGCGCCTGGCGGCCTGGCTCGCGCTCACCGCCGCCGCCACGATGATCACCACCAGCATGATCCTTTGAACGGATCGCCGGACCGCCGTTGGTCAAGGCACGGCAAAGCTACGTAGTATCCCTGGCAACGGAGGGCAAGTCGTCCCGGAAACAGGGTCTCGGAGGTGCGGGCAATGCCGTGTGCTCTGTGCGGCGACATCATCCCGGCCGAGGTCGCACGCTGCCCGGCCTGCGGGGCGTGGGCGCGTCGCCGGGACTTCCGGGCCGTGGGCATCGCCGTGTTCATGTTGCTCGGCTTCAACGCGTTCATCGCGCTCGGCTCCGGCATCAGCCTGCTGCGCCTGATCAACCCGCTGCACGACGCCACCCACGACACCTATGATCCGGCCACGACCGGCAAGGCGCTCGGTCCCTACGCGGACGTCTTCCTGATCTGCGGGGCCATGGCTGTGATCACCGGCCTGCTGTATCTCGGCTGGTTGTGGCGGGCCTACCGGCAGTCGGCCGGGCCGCACCGGCACCGCCAGGCCTGGGTGGTCTTCGGCTGGGTCCTCCCCGTGGTCAACCTGTGGATACCGCCGCGGCTGGTCTACGACATCTGGGTCAGCAGCGGCCGCTACCGGACGGCCGAACGGCACGCGGTCGGCCTGATCGTGGCCGGCTGGTGGGCGTGCGTGCTCCTGGGCATCGGCCTCGCCAAGCTGTTCGCGGGCAGCAGCGTCAACACGCTGGCGGACGCCCGCTACTCGGTGCATCTGGGGGTGGCGGCGGCCGCCTTCCAGGCCCTGGCCGCCGCCCTGTGCATGATCAACGTGTTCCAGATCACCCGGCTCCAGGTGCGTTCCCCCGTTCTGCACTGAACCCCCGAGACCACTGGGATCAACCTGAGCTGCCGCCGCTCGCATGCCAGAGACGGCCGGGCGGCCGCTTGACGGCGCCGCCCGCATGCCCGATGTCGGCATACGGGGACATCGCGAAGCCGTTGGCGTAGATGATCCGGCTCCCCGCCCGGGGCCCGGTCCCCACCCGGTCCGCGGCCGCCATCAAGTGCCGCACGGCGGGCAATCCGCCCCGGCGCCACTCCTCGTACAGGCTCACCAGGTCCCAGCAGGCGGTGGCGTTGAGCGTGACCGCCCGCATGCCCGGGTGCCGCACCCGGCCGCGGATCACCAGCAGCCAGCAGCCGAAGACGGTCGCCGCGCACCGGTCCTGCACCGACTCGAAGAACGTGGCGTCCACCGGCCCGGTCGCGTCGTCCACCGTGGCGAAGATGACGCGCTGCCCGGACCGTACCGCCGGGGTCTGGGTGGCGACCTTGACCCCCGCCACCAGCACCTCGGCGCCCGCCGGCCGCCCAGGCAGGTCCCGGGCGCGGACGACGCCGAGCGCGTCGAGCAGCCCGTCGTAGAAGCTCAGCACATGCCGGCTCACGTCCATGCCGAGGATCGCGAGCTCGGCCTCGACCATCTCGGCCGGCGTCATCTCGGGCAGCTCCCCGGCGGGGATCTTTTCGACGAACTGGCCGAACTCGTCGCAGTCCAGCGGCAGCTGCCCCTCGATCACTCGCGCCGCCGCCACGGTGGCCCGGTCCAACGCGCCCAGCCGGCACAGCAGATCGCGCCGCGACACCCCTTCGCCGGCCAGGTCGTCGAAGGCGCCCGCCATGACCAGACGTTCGGCGATCGGCCGGGAGACGCGGGCACGCCGCCAGAAGTCGCGCAAGGAGGAGTAGGGCCGGACGTCGCGTTCCCCGACGATGCGTTCCACCTCGGCCCGGCTGATCCCCTTCACCTCGTTCAACGCCACCCTGATCCCGGCCGTGCAGTTCTTCTCGCAAGGGGACGACCCCCCACACCCCCCGCAGTGCGCAGGAGGCGGCTCCGCCGCCGTGCTGGCGCAGTGTTTCTCGAGGGGGGACAACCCCCCACAGCGCGAAGGGGGCGGCTCCGCCGCCGTGCTGGCGCCTTGCGAGACCGGCTCGACGTGCCACGTCTCGGCGGAACGGTTCACGTCCAGCGGCAGGATCGGGACGCCGAAGTGCCGGGCGTCGTCAAGGATGGCCCGCTTGGGATACATGCCGGGGTCGTGGGTGAGCACCCCGGCGTAGAACGCGGCCGTGTGGTGCCGCTTGAGCCACGCCGACTGGTAGGTGGGCAGGGCGAAGGAGGCGGCGTGCGCCTTGCAGAAGCCGAACGCGCCGAACGCCGTGAGCACCCGCCATACCCGTTCGACCGTGGGCTCGTCGTAGCCGCGCGCCAGGGCCAGTTCCCGGAACCACTCCGACACCTGCTCCTGCCCGGCCTCGGTGGCCAGGCTCCGCCGCGCCGCCTCGGCGTCGGAGAGCCCGCAGCCGGTCATGATGTCGAGCACGCGCAGCACCTGCTCGTGGAAGACCACCACGCCGAGGCTCTCCTGGAGCACCGGGACCAGGTCGGGGTGCGGGTAGTCGGGCTGCCGCAGCCCATGCCTGCTCTCCAGGAACGGGGTGACCATGTCGGCGTTCACCGGCCCCGGCCGGAACAGCGAGATGTCGATCACCAGATCGGCCAGGGTGCGCGGCTGCAGCTTGCCGACCAGCTCGCGCTGCCCCGGCGACTCGATCTGGAAGCAGCCGAGGGTCCGGGAGGTCCGGATCATCTCGTACGTGGGGCCATCGTCATGCGGAACGGCCTCCAGATCCACGTGTTCCCCCGTCACGCGGGCGATCTCCGCCACCGCGTGCGCCATCGCCGACTGCATGCGGACCCCGATGACGTCGAGCTTGAGCAGGCCCATGGCCTCGACGTCCTCCTTGTCGAACTGGCTCATGGGGAATCCGGCCATGCTCTGCTCCACGGCCGTTCGGTCCCGCAGCGTCGCGTTCGACAGCAGGACGCCGCAGGGGTGCATCGCGATGTGGCGGGGCAGCCCGTCCAGCCGTTCGGCGATCCTGAAGATCACGTCCAGATGCCCCTGGGCCAGGTTGCTCTGCCGCAGCTCCGGCAGCTCGTGCAGGGCGGCGCGGATCTGCCGGGCCTGGATCTGCGGGAACGCCTTGGCGATCGCGTCGATCTCGTGCGGCGGGAGCCCGACCGCGTTGCCGACGTCGCGGAGGGCGCTGCGGGCGCGGTAGGTCTCCATCATCGAGACGCACGCGACGTTGTTCTGGCCGAAGCGTTCGAAGAGCGCCCGGTAGGCCTCCAGCCGCCGCGCCGACTCCACGTCCAGGTCGATGTCCGGCAGGCCGGGGCGGCTGTCGGCCAGGAACCGCTCCATCACCAGGTCGTGCCGCAGTGGATCCAGGTCGCCGATGCCGAGCAGGTAGTTGACCAGGCTGCCCGCCCCCGACCCGCGGATCGCGCACCGGATGCCGCGCTCCCGGATCAGCGCGGCGGCGTCGGCGACCGTCAGGAAGTAGGCGGCCAGTCCCTTGCGCCTGATGATGCCCAGCTCGTGGTCGAGGTGCGCCCTGACCTCCGCCGCCGTGTGGCGCGAACTCCGCCCGGGACCGCCCCGCCCGGGACCGCCCCGCGTCAGGTCGCGCCGCACCAGGCCGTCCTCGCAGCGGGCGACGAGCCGTTCGTACGGGTCGCCCGTCACGTCCGGCAGGTGGACCCGGTCCATGCCGAGGTCACGGGCGGGGTCGAGAACGCAGCGTTCGGCCAGCTCGCGGGTGTCCGCCAGCAGCCGCTCCACCTCGCCCGGCGCCGCGCCGGGACCGCAGCTCAGCTCCGCGACCCGGCGCATCTCGGCCTCGGACTTCAGGTAGGCCTGGCCTGTCTGGTCGTCGAGGTGGCGCCGGTGCAGCGGTACGAGGCGCCGGGTCACGTCCAGCACCTGCGCGACCGGATGGTCCCCGGGGCTCAGGTAGCGCACCGCGTTGCCCAGGACCGCCGGCACCCCGGCCTCTCGGGCGAGAGCGAGCATCCGGGCGGCGCGGTGGCCGTCGCCCGCGCCGTGGTGGTCAACGATCTCGATCACCACCTCGGCGCTCTCCCGCCAGGCCGCGAGCCGCCGCGCTGCCAGGTCCGGAAGGCGATCGGCGATGGCCTGCCCCACATCCGAGGCCGGGCCGAGCAGGACCACCAGGCCCGCGGCGTGCGCGCCGATCAGCTCGCGGCTCGTGACCGGACTGCCCCGGACAGCGCTGTGGGCGGCGGTCACCAGGCGGCACAACGACCGCCACCCGGTGCCGCCCACCGCCAGCACGACGGCGCGCCGTTCGCCGGGCATCGTCAGATCGGCGCCGAGGATGGGGCCGATCCCGGCGGCACGGCAGGCCTGGACATGCTTGACCGCCCCGTAGAGACCATCGCGGTCGGTCAGTGCGAGGCTCCCCATGCCCAGTTCGGCCGCTCGTTCGGCCAGCGCCCGCGGCGTCGCGACGCCGTACCGCAGCGAATAGGCCGAGGCAACATGCAGATGCACGGCCACATCAGTCCCATACCCGCGAAAGCATCCAGTCACCGGTCGCGGTGTCGTGGCGCAGCTCGTAGACGCCGATCTCGGTGTCGGGAGTCGCCTCGACCCGCCAGAACTCCCGTTCTCCGGCCGGTTCCTCGTCGGGCTGCTGCTCCCGCCACCAGTCGCGGGTGGTGACCCAGTGCTCCAGCACCCTCCGGACGGTGTAGAGCCGCCCCCTCCAGACGAACCTGACCGGGCGCCCATCGGTCACCCAGACGTCCACGGGATCCCCGAATACGCGAGTCATCTGCCTCCCCCGGCCTTAGATCATGTGATCGCCGCACGGGGGAAGGCATGCAGCCCGTTTCGAACATACGTTCGTCACGAGTCTAGGGAAGGCGCTCGGGCAGAGGCAAGGCGGGGTCACCCGGCGGGCGTCCGGAAGCGGGATTACCGGCGTGTCGGCGGGGGTTGTGACGGATGTACCGGATACGCCGCGGGGACCCTCAGGTCAGGATGCGGACGAGCCTGTCGGCGACCTTGGCGACGTTGCCGACGTCGGCGATGCCGCCGCCGGTCCACAGATACGACCAGCCGTCGCCGGAGGGGGTCGCCACGACCATCACCTGCCGCCGGGTCACCGGATGGGCGACGCCGAGCACCGACTCCTCGGGGCCGGCCAGCCGCCATCTGAGACCGCGCGCCTCGACCTCGTACGCGAGCGCGGCGAGATGATGCCGCCGCACCTCGGCGATTTCCTGCGCACCGACAACAGACACCGCGATCAGCCGCCTCGTCAGGGGTGTGGAACACCGGCAACCCGACGACCTTTGGTGATCGAGCGTGAACAACCAGTGACCCTCGTCAAGCATGGCCCCAAGAAATGATCACCGCAAGGAATCCCAAAGAGTCGAGCAACCTGTTCCTGCCCGGCCAGCTCGTCCGGCGTACGTAACGGAGGGGCACTCCATGCTTACATACCGATTCGAAGGTGGAACCCGGCGGGCTCTGGCGTGGCGTCCTCCCGTTGGGCCGTCCGCGAACCCGCGTGCCGTGATAAGACCCTTTAGTCGCCGATCCGCCCGAGCTCCGCCCCCGCTCTGTTCGTCCCCCGCTCTGTTCGTCCCCGCTCTGTTCGTCCCTTTCACGACAGGAGACCGACGATGACCGTAGCCGCCGATGACGGCCGCGCTCTCTCGGGAACGCTGGACGGCCTCCGTGAACGCAAGAAGCAGCGGACCCGGCTGGCCCTCATCGACGCCGCCCTCGACCTGTTCCTCGCCAAGGGGTACGAGGCGACCACCATCGACGAGATCGTCGCGGCCGTGGACGTGTCCCAGCGGACGTTCTTCCGCTACTTCGCCACCAAGGAGGACGTCGTGCTGGACACCATGGTCCAGTACGACCAGATCATGATGGAGGCGCTGGCCGCCCGCCCGTCCGCCGAGAAGCCCCTCACCGCGCTCTTCGGCGCCCTGCGCGTCGTCCTGCGGCACATCGCGGAGAGCGGTCCCGACGAGAGCGCCCGTTTCCGCAAGATCCACCAGGTCGTGGAGACGACGCCCGCCCTCGTGCACGCGCACATGGCCCGCCACAAGGAGGCCGAGAAGGTGCTCGCGGACCTGGTCGCCCGCCGTCTCGGCGTGGACCCCGAGACCGACCTGCGCCCGCAGCTGGCCGTCGCGTTCTACACGGCCTCGGCGCGGGTGGCCTTCGAGGACTGCGCCCGGCACGAGATCTGGGACGCCCCCACGGTCGCGGCCCGGGTCGGCGAGAACATCACGCTGGCCCAGGAGACCCTCCGCGACCTGATCTGACGACGAGGCCGGACGAGGGCAGGTACAGAGCCGGAAAAGGGCCGGAATAGGATCTGCCGTGGCCGGGTTTGGCCGGTGTCACAGGTGACGGACCGGAGGAGCTTCATCATGCGCGCGATCGTCGTCGAGAGCCCGGGCGGCCCGGAGGTGCTCACCCCCACCGAGCGCGAGGACCCGGTGCCCGGTCCTGGCGAGGTCCTCATCGACATCGCGGCGAGCGGCGTCAACTTCATCGACATCTACTACCGCACCGGTGCCTACCCGCAGCCGACGCCGTACGTCCCGGGCGTCGAGGGCGCGGGCACCGTCGCGGCCGTCGGCGACGGCGTGACCGGGTTCGCGGTCGGTGACCGCGTGGCGTGGGCGAACGTGCCGGGCTCCTACGCCGAGCGTGCCGCAGTCCCCGCCGACAAGGTCGTCCCAGTGCCGGACGGCCTGAGCCTGAAGGACGCGGCCGCCGCCCTGCTCCAGGGCATGACCGCGCACTACCTGACCCGTTCGACGTACGAGGTCAAGGCGGGCGACACCATCCTCGTGCACGCCGCGGCCGGCGGCATGGGGCTCCTGCTCACCCAGCTCGGCAAGCTCTTCGGCGCCAGGGTCATCGGCACCGTCTCCACCCCGGACAAGGAGAAGCTCGCGCGCGACGCCGGGGCCGACGAGGTGATCGGCTACGACGGCTTCGCCGACGAGGTGCGGCGGCTGACCGGCGGCGAGGGCGTGCCCGTGGTCTACGACGGCGTCGGCGCGCCCACGTTCGACGGCAGCCTGGCCAGCGTCCGTCGGCGCGGCCTCCTCGCCCTGTACGGGGCGGCCGGGGGCAAGGTGGAGCCGTTCGACCCGCAACGCCTCAACGCCGCGGGCGGCGCCTACCTCACCCGGCCTTCCCTCGGGCACTACACGGCCACTCGTGAGGAACTCCTCCAGCGGGCCTCCGAGGTGTACGGATGGATCGCGGCGGGTGATCTGCGCCTGCACATCGGGCGCCGCTACGACCTCGCGGACGCCCGTACGGCGCACGAGGACCTGGCCGGCCGGCGCACTGCCGGCAAGCTGATCCTGACGCCTTAAGGGGAACGCTAGGGTGTGCTTTCAGCACAAACCCCCACACCCTCACAAACCCCACACTTCCAGGATCACGATGACCACGCACGCAGGAGAGAACTTCGACTCCCTCCAGCCGGACGATCCCGGGGAGCTCGGCCCTTACCGGCTGCTCGCCCGGCTCGGCCGGGGCGGCATGGGGACGGTCTTCCTGGGCGAGGATCCGTCCGGCCGCCGCGTCGCGGTCAAGGTGATCAACCGTGAGCTGGCCGGCGAGGCGGCGTTCCGCGAGCGGTTCCGCCGCGAAGTGACGGCGGCGCGCCAGGTCCGGCGGTTCTGCACCGCGCCGGTGATCGGCGCCGAGCTCGACCGTGACCCGCTGTACGTGGTCACCGAGTTCATCGAGGGGCCGAGCCTGGACCGGGCGGTCGCCGACCGCGGCGCGCTGCCCGGCTCCGATCTGGAAGGCCTCGCCGTCGGCGTCGCCACCGCGCTGGCCGCCATCCACGGTGCCGGGATCGTGCACCGCGACCTCAAGCCCGCCAACGTGCTGCTGTCCTCGACCGGCCCACGCGTGATCGACTTCGGCATCGCGCGGGCCCTGGACGCCGCCGAGGGCCCGACCCGCACCGGCCAGCTCGTCGGGACCCCCAGCTACCTGCCGCCCGAGTTGCTGCGCGGCGAGCCGATCACGCCCGCCTCCGACGTGTTCTCCTGGGGCTGCGTGGTCGCGTTCGCGGGCACCGGCAAGGCCCCGTTCGCCGGCAACACCGTCCCGCAGATCTTCTACCGGGTGGCCCACGACGCCCCCGTGCTCGACGGCCTCGACCCCGGCCTGCGCGACATCGTCACCGCCGCGCTCGACAAGGACCCGCGCAACCGCCCGACCGTGCAGGAGCTGCTGGCCCGGCTGGTCGGCCACGCCGACGTCAGCCCCGCCCGGCTCGCCGAGACCGTCCAGGCGTCATGGCACGGCCCGCAGCCCGCCGGGCCCGGCACCACCCGGGTCGCGCCGCCGCCGACCCTGGCCGCTCCGGGCACCGAGACCACCCGCCGCGACGCGCCGCACGGCTTTCCGCCGCCACCGCCCGCCACGGTCACACCGCCCGCCACGGTCACGCCGCCGGCGCGGGGCCCGGGCGGCGGTGTCCCGCGCAAGCCGCTGGTCATCGGCGCCGCCGCCCTCGCGGGCGTGCTGGTCGTCGGCTTGGGCGTGTGGGCGCTGCTCGGCCCGGACGGCCCGCCGGACAAGCTCGCCTCGACGTTCAGCGACACCTTCGCCAGCTCCGACTCCGGGTGGGGCGGCGGCACGTTCGCCAGCCAGTACGGCTACAAGAACGGCAGGTACCGGCTGGAAGCCGACTCGTCCACGCCGTTCCGCGGCCGCTGGTCGCCCCGCGAGGGCAAGGACATGCCCTCGCGGGTGCTCGTCACGGCCACGGTCACGCTGGTCGAGGGACCCCCCGACGCCCAGGCGGGGCTCTCCTGCCGGGCGAACGACCAGGGCGAGACCCAGTACGTCTTCAAGGTCCGCAAGGACGGCAAGGGCGCGCTGCTGCTCAAGGGCGGCGGCGATCTTGGCACGAAGAACCTGGCCACGCCCGACTCGGTGCCCGGCTTCAAGGGCAACGGCGCCCCCAACAAGCTGCAGATCGCCTGCGAGGAGCAGGACAAGGGCAAGAAGGTGCGCCTGAGGCTCTGGGTCAACGGCGAGCAGGTCATCGACACGACCGACAGCGATCAGCCGCTGGACAACGGCGGGGCCGGGCTGGACGTCACGGCCGGCGGCAACACCACGGTCAAGGCCGTCGCCGACTTCGACGACTTCGACATCTCCAAGATCATCGGCTGACCGTCCGGGACACCCCTCCCACGCCCCGTCCCGTTCCTCGTCACGGAGTGGGCAGGTGGCCTGCCATCCAGCGGGTGAGCTCGGCGAACACCTGGTCACGGGCGGGCTTGGGCGACAGGACGAGATCGTGCAGGCCGCCGTCGATCCGGACGAGCGTGACGTGGCGGCCGAGCCGCGGCGCCCAGCGTGCCATGTGCGCCACGTCCAGCACCGCGTCGGCACTCGACAGATCGGCCACGGCGAGCTTGGGCTTGGGCCGGACGCTGCGTTCGGACGACATCACCAGCACGGGCACGTCGATGTCCAGCCCGGCGTGCAGGCGCAGTTGCCCGCGGCGGACGGCCGCCAGCCACGCCGCACGGACGGGAAAGCCCGGCAGGGGTTTCCACGCCAGGTCGAACTCCCACTCACCCTCATGATCGCGGTGCAGGCTGCGCGCGTAGCGGTCCGAGACCGCCGCGGGCAGCTTGGCCAACGGGAACCGGCGGCGCAGCGCCCGCGCGATCCCGGCGCCCACCTTGCGCATGACCAGCGGTTCGGCGATGTCGAGGAACGGGCTGTTGAGGAAGAGCCCGTCGATCAGCCCCTGGCCCTTGACGCGATCCGCCCAGAGAGCGGCGACGAGGCCGCCGGTGGAGTGCCCGTTGAGCAGGAGCACGCCGTGCCCGTCCTCCTCGCGGATGATCCGGACCGCCTCGTCGATCTCCGGATAGTAGTCGGACAGGCTCTGCACGAAGTTGGGCGTCTGGTGGGGCCGCAGCGACCGGCCGTACTTGCGCAGGTCGAGGGCGTAGAAATCGAACCCCTGATCGACATAGAAGTCGGCCAGATGGGCCTGGAAGAAGTAGTCGACGAACCCGTGCACGTAGAGCACGGCGCGCCGCGACGGCTCCACCCCCGGGCGCCGGCGCCGCACGAGGGTGGCCACGACCTCGCCCTCGGTATCGTTCTCGAGGGGCAGTTCGATGGCCTCGTAACCGGGGCCGAGGACGTCCTCCGTCGCTTTCATGGCGGTCAGCGTACGGTGTTCGGAACGCGCTTGATCGGGCGGGCGTCCTACTGGAAGCGTGTATCTTCTCAAAGCCCCAGGAAATGCGAGATCCCAGGCCAGCACCCCAGGAAATGCGCCCCAGGAAATGAGACGAGGAGCCTCGATGTCCCCCGAGCCGTTGCGATCGGCCGATCCCGCCCGGCTCGGGTCGTACCGCCTCACCGCCCGGCTCGGACGCGGTGGCATGGGAACCGTCTACCTGGGCGAGACCACGGACGGCCGGACGGTCGCCGTCAAGGTGATCAACGCCGAGCTGGCCGACGATCCCGCGTTCCACGAGCGGTTCCGGCGCGAGGTCACCGCGGCCCGGCAGGTCCGCCGGTTCTCCACGGCCGCCGTGCTGGACGCCCAGCTCGACGGCGAACCGCTGTACGTGGTGACCGAGTACGTGGACGGGCCGTCGCTCGATCAGGCCGTCGAGCAGAACGGGCCGATGCACGGCGGCGCGCTCGAGGGCCTGGCCGTCGGCATCGCGACCGCGCTCAGCTCCATCCACGCCGCCGGGATCGTACACCGCGACCTCAAGCCGTCCAACGTGCTGCTGTCCTCGACCGGCCCGCGCGTCATCGACTTCGGCATCGCCCGCGCCCTGGACGCCGCGGACGGCCCCACGCGGACAGGCCAGTTCGTGGGCACGCCCGCCTACATCGCTCCCGAGCTCATGCGCGGCGAGGAGATCACTCCGGCCGCCGACGTCTTCGCCTGGGGCTGCGTGGTCGCGTACGCCGGTACGGGACGTGCGCCGTTCTCGGGCGTCACCGTCCCGGAGACCCTCTACCGCGTGGCGCACGACCCGCCCAGGCTTGACGGCCTCGACCCCGACCTGCACGATCTGGTGGCCTCCGCGCTCGACAAGGACCCGGCGCGCCGCCCGTCCACGCAGGACGTCCTGGCCCGGCTCGTCGGCCACGCCGATCCCAGCCCGAGACTGGTCGCGGACACGCTCCAGGCCTCCTGGCAGCAGGGTCCTCCCCAGAACGCGCCCCAGGACGGCAGGACCTGGGCCGATCAGCACGGGCCGCCGCCTCCTCCCGGCCCGCCATCGGCACCGGCCGAGCCAACGCCCACCACATGGGCGCAGCACCAGAGCCCACCCACGATGCCTCCCACGCCGCCGCCTGCGCCGCCGCGGAGCGCCGAGCCGCCCGCCCGGCGCCCGCGGTCGAAGCGCCGAGCGTACTTCGCGATGGCCTGCGGCACTCCCGCGGTCATCGCCGCCGTGGTCCTGGCGATGGTCTTCGGTCCGGACTCCTCCAAGGGCTCGTCTTCCGGCGACTCGGGAGCCAGCGGCTCACCCAGCGCTTCGCCGACAGGCAGCTCGTCGGCGGGCTCAACGTCCGAGGCGCCCAATGACGGCGCCGACATCGTCGCCCGCCAGCGGTTCAACGGCGACGCACCGGGCTGGGGGATGAATCCCCTCGGCTGCGGGGCGGTGGCCGACAACGCGTTCCGCATCAGCGCCGTGCTCACCGACGACTCCAAGTACTGCACCGTGCCGGGGCAGCAGCCCAGGCCCTCCAACCGCTACCTGCACGATGTCAAGATCAAGCTGCAGTCCGGGCCCGAGAACGGCCGATGGGAGGCGGGGCTGATCCTGGTCGGCAACGGCACCGACGGCTACGCGGTCGTGATCGGGCCCGACCACAAGGTGAGCATCCGCAAGCAGTCCGGCGGCAACCCCGGTAACAGCCTCCGGGTGGCCGACATCGAGGACTTCGAGACCGACGGGTTCAACCGGCTCCAGGTCCTGCTCGACCTCAGCGGGGCCAACACCGTGATCAAGGTCTGGGTCAACGAGGAACCGGCGTTCGCCTACACCGACACCGTGAATCCCCTGAAACTGGGTACCACCGCCCTCTTGGTGAACCGCCCTCGAACGGCCGCGCAGAACACCGACGCCGTGGCGTTCTTCGATGATTTCTCGCTCACCGAGCCCAAGGACAAGGGCTAGGACCAGGGCTGGGTCAGCTGCCCGGACCTCCGGTCACCGGCAAGATCTCTCCGGCCCCTCGTGAACGTGGATCTTTCCTTTCGCATCTCATGATTGTGGGAGGGAAGATGCCAACGACCCCGGTCCGGCCGAACGACCCTGAACGGCTCGGGCACTATCGGATCACCGCCCGGCTCGGGCGCGGCGGGATGGGCACGGTCTATCTCGGCCTCGACGAGGCGGGCCGGCGGGTGGCCATCAAGGTCATCAACCAGGAGCTGTCCGACGACGACGCGTTCAACGAACGGTTCCGGCGAGAGGTGACGGCCGCACGCCAGGTGCGGCGGTTCTGCACCGCGGCCGTGCTGGACGCGCGGCTGGACGGCGAGCCGCTGTACGTGGTGACCGAGTACGTCGACGGCCCCACCCTGGAACAGGTCATCCGCGCCGAAGGGCCGCTGAGCGAAGGCGCCCTGGAGGGGCTGGCAGTCAACATCGCGACCGCGCTGGGCGCCATCCACGGCGCCGGGATCGTGCACCGTGACCTCAAGCCGTCCAACGTGCTGCTGTCTTCGACCGGCCCGCGCGTCATCGACTTCGGCATCGCCCGTGCCCTGGACGCGCTCAGCGGCGGGCTGACCCGGACCGGGCAGTTCGTCGGCACGCCGTCGTACATCGCGCCGGAGCTCATGCGGGGCGGCGCGCTCACCCCGGCCGCCGACGTGTTCTCGTGGGGCTGTGTCCTGACGTACGCGGGCACCGGGCACGCCCCGTTCAGCGGCGGCACCATCCCAGAGATCATCCACCGTGTCGTCAACGAGCCACCGGCGGTCGGCGCCCTGGACCCGGACCTGCGGGCCCTGGTGATCCGTGCCCTGGACAAGGACCCGGCCCGCCGCCCGGACACGGCCGATCTCGTCCGCGAGCTGACCGGTCTCCGTGCCCCGGCCACCACCGAACCGTCGACCGAGCCCGATCACAAGCCACAGCCCGTCCACGCACGAGCGGCAGCGCAACCGCCCGTATCCGCACAGCCCATACCTGCGCCACCCATACCCGCGCCGTCGGTCACGCCGACACCACATCACGAGTCTCCTGCCCTGCATGAGGGGGTTTCCGGGGCACCGCTGATGCCCCAGACGGCTCCGGCCCCCACGGAGACTGCGCGTCCCGGTGGCCGCAAACCGCCGCCGTGGCGACCGCGCAATCTGGCGGTCGGAGCGCTGGTGCTGGCCGTGGCCGCCGTCGCCATCGTCCAGCCGTGGCGGTCGAACGGGGCACGTCCGCCGGCGTCCGGCGACGGGCCTCCTGCCGCCGGGGCCGCGGTGCTGAAGGACGATTTCGCCGACACGTCCACTGGCTGGCCCAACGGTTCGGGCGACTGCGCGGGTTATCGCGACAGCGCGTTCCTCCTGGACATCCTGGCCCAGGCGGGCAACACGGAGACGTGTACGGCGACCAAGCAGGCCTCGGTGCCGCGGCACTCCATCGTGGACGTCAAGGTCCGGCTCAACCCGTCCCAGACGAACGTCAGCTGGGCCGCGGGCGTGCACCTGCTCAACACCAACGACGACCGGTACGACGTCGTGCTCCGGCCGGACGGCACAGCGCGGCTGGAGAAACTCGTCGGCGGCAAGGGGACCGAACTCGCCACCGCGAAGGTCCCCGGATTCAAGGCGACCGGATACAACCGGCTCCAGGCCGAACTGGACCTGCGCGGCACCGCGACCAGCATCCGGCTCTGGGTGAACGGGAGCAAGGTCTTCGAACGCTCCGACACCGCTCAGCCGCTGCGCCAGGGGTCGACCGGGCTGGTCCTCTTCGACGCCGGAGCCAGGGAACGGGTCAGCGCGACGTTCGACGACTTCACGCTCAGCCAGGTCACGGCGTGACGATCACTCGCCGCCCTCCAGGTCGCCTTCGAGCTGCAGGTACGTCTCGCGGAGGCGATCGAGGACGTCGGGGTCGGGCTCGGCCCAGAGCTCACGGTCGGCGGCCTCGAGGAGCCGTTCGGTGATGCCGCGGAGCGCCCACGGATTGGACTGCTCCATGAACGCGCGGGTCTCCTCGTCGAAGACGTACTCCTTGGCGAGCGACTCGTACATCCAGTCGTCCACCACCCCCGCGGTCGCGTCGTACCCGAACAGGTAGTCCACGGTCGCGGCGAGCTCGAAGGCGCCCTTGTAGCCGTGCCGCCGCATCGCCGCGATCCAGCGCGGGTTGACCACCCGGGCGCGGAAGACACGATGCGTCTCCTCGGCGAGGCTACGGGTCTTGATCTGCTCGGGAAGAGCCGAATCCCCCACATAGGCGGCCGGGCTGCGCCCCGTCAGCGAGCGGACCATGGCGACCATGCCGCCGTGGTACTGGAAGTAGTCGTCGGAGTCGACGATGTCGTGCTCGCGGGTGTCCTGGTTCTTGGCGGCGACCGAGATGCGCCGGAACGAGGCCTCCATGTCCGGACGCGCCTCGCGCCCGTCGAGCCCACGCCCGTACGCGTAGCCGCCCCACACCGCGTACACCTCGGCCAGGTCACGGTCATCGCGCCAGTTGCGCGCATCGATCAATGGCAGCAGGCCCGCGCCGTACGCGCCCGGCTTGGAGCCGAAGATCCGCGTGGTGGCACGCCGCCAGTCGCCGTGCGCCGCGCGGTCTTCAAGCGCGTGCCGCCGCAGATGGTTGCGGTCGCCCGGCTCGTCCAGCTCGGCGACCGCGCGGATGGCGTCGTCGATCAGCGCGATGACATGGGGGAACGCGTCGCGGAAGAATCCTGAGATCCGCAGCGTCACGTCGATGCGCGGCCGTCCCAGCTCGCTCACCGGCACGATCTCGAAGCCCGTCACCCGCCGCGACGCGTCGTCCCAGGTCGGCCGGCAGCCGATGAGCGCGAGGATCTCCGCGATGTCATCGCCCTGCGTGCGCATCGCCGACGTGCCCCACACCGTCAGTCCGACGCTCGACGGGTACTCTCCCGTATCCGCCAGATGCCGCTCGATGAGCGAGTCGGCGAGCGCGACCCCGACGTCCCAGGAGTTGCGCGACGGGATCGCCTTCGGGTCGACCGAGTAGAAGTTGCGCCCGGTCGGCAGCACGTTGACCAGGCCACGCGTCGGTGAGCCAGACGGCCCGGCAGGCACGTACCCGCCGTCCAGCGCGTGCAGCACGGCCCCGATCTCGTCGCCCGTCGCGTTCAGCCGCGGCACCACCTCCGCCGCCCCGAACTCCAGCAGCCGCAGGACATCGGGCACCTCACGGCCGAGCACCTCCACGCAGACCGTCTTGGCCTCCGCCGCGTTCCAGCCGTTCCGTTCCATGCCCTCGACCAGCCGGCGTGCGACCGCCTCCAGCAGATCGACCACATCAGAGGCGGTCCGGGCCGGACCGTCGGCGAGCTCGGTCAGCCCACCCGGGTCCGCCGCCGCACCGGGATCCGCGAGGAGCGCCTTCTCATCCAGCCCGTGCAACGCAGCGAGCGCCGCGCGCAGGCCCGGCATCGCCCCGACCACACCGCCCCACACCTGCGAGGCCCGCAGAACGGCCAGGACGAGATTGACACGCGCCTCGTCCTCCGGCGCCTGGCCGAGGATGTGCAGCCCGTCGCGGATCTGCACGTCCTTGATCTCACACAGATAGCCGTCGATGTGCATGACGAAGTCATCGAACTCGTCCTCGCCCGGCATCTCCTCCTGATGGAGGTCATGATGGAGCTGAGCGGCCTGGATCAACGTCCAGATCTGCGCCCGCACGGTCGGCAGCTTGGCGGGATCAAGGTCGTTGACCGTCGCGTACTCATCGAGCAGCTGCTCCAGCTTGGCCAGGTCGCCATAGGTGTCGGCACGCGCCATCGGCGGCACCAGATGGTCGACGACGGTGGCGTGTGCCCTGCGCTTGGCCTGCGTGCCCTCGCCCGGGTCGTTCACGATGAACGGGTAGACCAGCGGCAGATCACCCAGAACCCCATCGGGTGCACACGCACCCGACAGCCCGAGGCCTTTACCCGGCAGCCACTCCAGCGTGCCGTGCTTGCCCAGATGTACGACCGCGTCCGCGCCGAACTCCCGATCCAGCCACCTGTAGGCCGCCAGGTAATGGTGCGAAGGCGGCAGATCCGGGTCGTGGTAGATCGCGATCGGGTTCTCACCGAAGCCACGCGGCGGCTGGATCATCAAGACGACGTTCCCGAACCGCAGCGAAGCGAGCACGATGTCGTCACCATCGACATAAAGCTCGCCCGGCGGCTCCCCCCAATGTGACCGCACACCCTCCCGGAAGCTCTCCGGCAAGTCAGCGAACCAAGCCTCATATCCGGCCAGCGAAACCCGGGCCGGGGCCTGCCGCAGCTGGTCCTCGGTCAGCCACTCCACATCGTGCCCACCCGCTGCGATCAGGGCGTGGATCAGCGGGTCCCCGTTGTCGGGATCGGCCCACAAACTGGAGTCCTCCCCCAGCCGGTACCCCGCCTCTTCCATCTCCCGCAACATCCGTACGGCAGAAGCAGGCGTGTCGAGCCCCACCGCGTTACCGACCCGCGCGTGCTTGGTCGGATACGACGACAAGACCAGCGCGACCTTCTTCTCCGCGTTGGGCACGTGCCGCAGCCGCGCGTGGCGGACCGCGATCCCCGCCACCCGCGCGGCCCGTTCGGGATCCGCCACGTACACCGGTATCCCGTCGGGCCCCTCCTCCTTGAACGAGAACGGCACCGAAATGAGCCGCCCGTCGAATTCAGGAATCGCGACCTGCATGGCCGCGTCCATAGGCGACAGCGCCGCGTCCGACTCCTCCCAGACCGCCCGGGACGACGTCAGGCACAACCCCTGGATCACCGGAACATCCAAACGTGCAAGCGCCCCCGCGTCCCAGGCGTCCTCATCCCCGCCCGCACTGGCGTCGCTAGCCACCGCCCCACCGGCTGCAAGAACAGTCGCAATCAACGTGTCAGCGGCACCGAGGAGCTCCAGCAACCCCTCATCGGCCCCCCGCAACGATCCACAGAAGACCGGTAGTGCATTCGCCCCCTGCGCCTCGATCTGCTCGCACAAGGCGTCAACAAAGCCCACGTTCCCCGACAGCTCATGCGCCCGGTAGAAAACAACCCCGACCGTCGGCCTGTCACCCCGGATCTCATAATCCCCGTGCACCCCGAACGAGGGCATCGCCACCGGAGGCGCGAACCCCTCCCCCGTCAGCAACACCGTGTCGGAGAGGAAACGAGCGAGCTCCCGCAGGTTGGCGACCCCGCCCTCCCGCAGGTAGTCCAGGGCCTCAGCCGCCACCCCCGCCGGAACGGTCGACAACGCCATCAACTCGGCGTCCGGATCGGCCTCCCCGCCCAGAAAGACCACCGGCAGCCCGCTGCTCCGCAGCCGTTCCACACCCTCCGGCCAGGTCTTGCGCCCACCCAGCAGCCGCACGACCACCAGGTCGACACCCTCCAGATCAGGCTCATCGACCCGTACCGGATTGGCGGTCGCAAACCCCGCGTCGGCCGCAGCGAGCAACTCGGTGTCGGCGGTGGACAGCAGCAGAGCACGCATCAGCAGGCCTCCTCCGGGGTCCGCGCCCCGGCTAGGGGAAGAGGTACGCGTCGGCCGGGAGTCTCCTGGCTCCCGGATCACCGCCGCGCCCCCGGCCTTCCAGCGTCACCGCCGTGGCCGTACCTGGGGGCGGACTCCCCGGTCACAGTTGCGGGACAGCCCCGGAATCACACCGGGTTCCTCCCCCACCGTCGCGAAGCTCAGTCTACGTCGGCGAGATTTCCCGCGGCCGGTCGGCTCGTTCCTTAGCGGAGCGGCGGAAGAAGGCGCGGAGGTCGCCGGTGAGGAGGTCGGGGGTCTCCATGAGATGCGACGGTCCAGAGGCGGGGGCCGATGCGGCGGTCGAGGCGGCGCAGGAACGACAGGACCCCGGCCGTGCCCGTCCCCCAGGTGAAGCCCTGGGTGTCGAGGTCGTTACCGGGGAAGATCGGCTGTCCGGGCGGTCCTCCGCTGCGGGCGAGCATCAGCTCAGCGATCTCTTCCGCGCCTCGCCAGTACGAGTCGTCGCCCGTGGCCATGGCGTTGTCGATGAGCGCTTCGCCCATCCCGGCCAGCCCGCAACACTGCGAGGTCACCCATGCTCCGGGAGCAACCGTCAGGCAGGCGCGGGCGCCGCGCTCAGCCAGTGACAGGTAGGTCTCGTCGTCGTACGCGCGGGCGGCGTGGAGCAGGGCGCTGACGATCCCCGACATGCCCTGGCACCAGGAGGCGCCCATCGGGCGGGCCTCTGGTCCGCCCAGGTCATCGATCAGCGAGTCGGCCACCTTGGCCAGTGCGGCAAAGCGTTCTTCGGCCGCCGCACCGGCGGCCGCGTCACCTGTCGCCTCGTGGTGGGAGAGGAGGAAGTCGGCGATGCCGGCCGCACCGTGGGCGAACGCGGTGTCCACGGCGACACCGGACCCGGGCTGCTCGATCGCCACGGACTCGTCGGGGTCGGCCACGTCTCCGGCGATCAGCCGCCGCGCGCACGTGGCGGCCATGTCCAGATGGGCGGGGTCGTCGGGGGTCTGGGACGCGAGGATCAGATGGCCGGTGCCGATGCCCGCGAGCCCGTGCGCCTGGTCGGCACGTTCGTTCCCGGTCAGCCGGACGGGCGCCGCGGCGGCCACCTGGCTCGCGGCGAGGAAGATCGCGGTGCCGGTACGGCCGAAGTAGAGAGCCGGTGGCAGGTCGGCGGGCGGTGTGTTCTCCACTGTCCAGCGGGCGAGGTCGGCGCCGATCGCCGCGCCTTCCGCGTGCTGGAGCAGCTCCATCCCGACGCCTGCCGTGCCCGCGTAGACGTTGGTGATGGGCGGGCTCGACCTGCGTTCGGCCGGAGTGTCCATCATCTTTTCCGCGAAGAGCACGCACTCGCGGGTGGTGTGGTCGAGGACAGCGGCCAGCAGGGCCCCGGTCAGCTTCGGCGAGGATGGCCGCGGCGTCGGTGTCATCGAGTCGGATGGGACTGGCGGTTTTGACGGAACATGCTGACCGGCGCGGATCTCGGCGGCGGCTCGCGTGCGTTACCCGGATCCAGGCTCATCAGGCGGGGAAGCAGCCCGATCGTGCCGGTCTCGACGCCGGGGAACATCCGGTCCAGGCATTGCAGGGTCCGCTCGACGCCGCGCTCCGGATCGGGATCGATGATGACCGGGTTCATGCCGGTGGCCGCGAAGAAGAGGGTCGCGCCCAACGAGAAGTGGTCGTCGGCAGGCACCGAGGGGTGGTCCGTGCGCTGGTCCGGAACCGAGTAACCACGGCTCCACCCGTACAGCTGGAGGTCCTCGTACCGGCTGGTGCCGAAGTCGATCAGCGTGCAGCGGCCGGCCTCGTCGAAGATGATGTTCTTGGGCGACAGGTCCCGGACGACCACGCCCCGCGCGTGCACCTCGTCCAGCACCGTCAGCAGCCGGGACGCCAGCACACCCAGATCGCGATGCCGCGGAGTGCCCGGTGCCTGGGAGAACGTGCCGTGCTCGCCCACATGGCGGTTGAGGTCGGTGGTGCCCGCGTCGGTCATGACCAGGAACTCGTCCTCGCCATGCCGGAAGTGGTCGATCGCCTCCGGAACCCCGGTCACCCCGGCCAGCGCCTTGAGGATCCGCAGTTCGTTGCGCAGGTACATCCGCAGGTCGGTGCCGTCGGGCCCCTCCCCCACGTACGCCCGGGCCTCCTTGACCACGACCGGGCGCCCGTCCGGCGCTGCGGCCCGGTAGACGTTCCCGCGCGGCCCCCGCATGACTCCGGTCGTCACGCGGTAGCGACCGATCAGCCGCACCCGGCCCGTCGCCGCCGGCTCGCCTCCCCGCGCGCTGCTCGGCGTTGGCGCGTCCGTTCTCGGCGGGTCGGGGCGGAACGG
Organism: Actinomadura rudentiformis; assembly: GCF_008923185.1. Lineage (GTDB taxonomy): Bacteria > Actinomycetota > Actinomycetes > Streptosporangiales > Streptosporangiaceae > Spirillospora > Spirillospora rudentiformis. Next base: position 175,025 of record NZ_WBMT01000009.1, on the reverse strand, counting down.
GTCGGTGGCCCAGGGCGGGCAGCTGTACTCGTTTCCGGCGGCGCCAGGGAGGCGTTCACCGTCCGGGCCGACGATGACCAGCTCGAAGTCGCCGTTGTCATCCACCTTGTACTGCGGGGCGAACGGCGCGTAGCGGTAGTAGACCGGGGCGTCGGGACGGACTCGCCGGTCGCTGACGATGCGCGGGGCGGCCAGACCGGTGAGCGCGGCGGCGAGGGCGTTGCCGAGGTCGGTGACCGAGTCCTGGGGCGGATAGACGGTGATGGCCTTGCCGACCGCGCCCGCGTCGAGGTCGCCGGAGTTGAGCTCGCGGAGCATCTCGGCGGATCGGGCCACCTTGAAGTCGCAGGGCACGGCGAGCAGCACGGGAAGTACCCGTTCGAGGGTCTCCCGCAGGGTCCCGGGACCGGCGCGCCACCCGAGGGCTTCCAGCGGCTGACCGCCGACCGCGTCACGTTCACCTACCCGGGGGCGGACCGGCCCGCCCTGTCCGAGGTGAGCGCGACCGTCGGACGGGGCGAGGTCGTCGCGCTCGTCGGCGAGAACGGCTCGGGCAAGACGACGCTGGCCAAGCTGCTCGCCGGGCTCTACCACCCCGATTCCGGCACGATCCGCTGGGACGGCACCGACCTCACCGCGATCCACGGCGACGCGCTGCGCCGGCGGATCTCCGTGATCGCCCAGGACCACACGCGCTGGCCGCTCACCGTTCGCGAGAACATCGTCATGGGCCGCCCGCTCGACGAGGAGCGGCTCGCGCACGCGGCCGCGGCGGCGGGCGCCGACCGCGTGATCGGCGAACTCGACCAGGGGTACGACGCGCTGCTCGACCGCCGGTTCCGCGGCGGCCACGACCTGTCCGGCGGGCAGTGGCAGCGCATCGCCGCGGCTCGGGGCTTCTACCGGGACGCTACGCTGGTCATCTTCGACGAGCCGACCTCGGCGCTGGACGCACGCGCCGAGCACGCGCTTTTCGAACGGATCCGGCGCCACGCCGACGGCCGCACGGTCATACTCATCACGCACCGGCTGGCCAGCGTGCGGTTCGCCGACCGGATCTACGTGCTCGACCACGGCCGGGTCGCCGAACACGGCACCCACGCGGAGCTGCTACGGAACGGCGGTCTGTACGCCGACCTCTACGAACTCCAAGCCTCGGCCTACCAGAACCCGCCCCGCTCCAGCCAGAACCCCGCCGACCAGAACATCCCGCAGGAGGCCTTGTGACCGGAGTCGCGGCGGCGGCCTATCCCGCGCTGATCTGCGTCCTGCTGGTGGCCATGGCGGGCAAGGCACGGGACGTACGCGGGTTCGCCGCCATCATCGACGGCTACCGCGTTCTGCCCAGCAGCCGCCGCCTGGCCGCACCAGCCGCCGTCGCCGTCCTGGCCGCTGAGGCGACCGCCGCCGTCCTTCTCATCCCGCCCGGCACCCGGCTTTGGGGGGCGATCCTGGCGGCGGCCCTCTTCACCGCGTTCCTGGTCGCGATGGTCTCGGTGCTCCGGCGCGGTCTGCGGGTCGATTGTGGTTGCTTCGGCTCGGCCAAGCGCTCGAACCCGGTGAGCATCCGCACCGTGGTCCGGGCGGGCTTGCTGCTGGTCCTCGCCGTGATGACCGTGGCCGTTCCGCCCGCCGGGTTCTCGGTCACCCATCTCGGCCTGTCGGGGCTCTACCTCTGCCTGCTCGCAGGGATCTCCCGCTTCCGCCGCCGTCCCGTTCCGCCGGAATCGCCGCCGCCCGCCGGGCTCCGGCCGGGTGCGCGGTTCAGGGTCGCCTCCGCTCCCGCGCCCCTCAGTGGTGACACCAGGCCCACGTTGTACGCGTTGATCTCACCGAGCTGCGGCACCTGCACGGCCATGCTGCGCGCGTTCGCCGCCGCCAGGGCGAGAACGCGCGTCATCATGGTCAGCGCCGCCGAGGAACGGCCAGTGCGCGAGCATCTGGCCGCCCACGGCGTCGCGGACCTTCCCTTGGTGATCGACCCGGACGTCTACGAGGCCAACGACATCGCGTGGCCGCCGTTCGCCGTCATCACCGACGCGGAGGGCACGGTACTGGCGGCGGGCGGCACCGACACCCCGCAGCGCCTCGACACGCTCCTCAGCCGTGTCACTTCTTATAGGGGACGAGTTTCTCCCGGAGCTCCTGCATAGTCCCGATGAGGAGCTGCTTGAGGAGTTCGCGGCTCTCCGCGTTCGCGCCCGTGTACTTGTCGATGTCGATGATCTGCTTCTTGGTGGCGGTCACCGAGTTGAGCTGGTGGTCCAGCTTGATGTCGCCCATCCAGGGGTTGCGGAAGAGGTTCGCCATGTCCGTCTTGAACATATGGACCAGGTCGTCGGGGTCGGCGATGTAGTTCTTGACCTCGGCGACGAACGTGAGGGTCGCCTTGCTGCCGATCACGGCCTGCTGGAGCGCGCTGTCACCGGTCTTGCGGTCGAGGACGATCGTCAGGCTGTGCAGCAGCCGGTCCTGGACGGGCTTGAACTTCACGTACTGGAGGTCGGTGCCGGCCTGGAACCCGATGGTGGGGCACCCTTGGTAGGCCATGGTGAACACCATCTCGCCGATGAGGACCTCGTCCTTGCTTTCCCGGGCTTCGGCGTTGTTCTTGAACTTCGAGATGAGCTGCAACATCGAGGGACTCCAGGGCCTAGGAGGAGACGGTGGTGGTGATGCGTCCGCGCAGGTACTTGGCCAGGGCCTGCCGGACCGCCGCCAGATGTTGCTGGAGCACCGGGTACTTGATCGTGTACTGGTCCGCGAAGTAGGGCGCCAGGTCCAGCAGCAGCTCGACCTGCACGTAGACATAGCTCGTGGTCAGGTCGGCGTCCACCGTCATCACGCCGGGCTCGCCGACGTCCAGGAAGCCGCTCTTGATCTCGGACTTGAGCGCCTGCCAGACCGTGCGCGCGTCCTGGACCTGCTCGCCGTAGCCCATCTGCACCGCGGCGTAGTGGCCGAGCGTCTTGGCCGCCAGCACGTCACCGGTGACGTGGGTCAGCCGGAACAGCACGCGGCTCTTGGTCGGCGGGTGCTCGAACCGCAGGTGGTGGTGGTTGCCGTCGGAGTTGAGATCGATGAGCACGTTGCCCTCGGCCACCATCGCGGTCACCACGGCGCCGACAAGGAGATCGTCCACCTCCCGCGCCATCCGCTGCTCGTCGAACCGCTGCCAGCTTCGTTTCACCAGCTGGCCGTATACCTGGTCGAGGTCTTCGCTCACGTACGCCCCCTTTGGATGCGATCTGTCCGACCCAGCACCCTATCGAGGCGTGATCAGAAAGCGGTGCGAGTTCCCAAGGAGTTGGCCGCCTTACGCCAGATCGTGGCAGCAAAGCGGTGGAAAACGCGCCGGGAGCGCGTCAGTCCTTCCGGCCGGTCGTGGCTCAGTCCTTGCGGCCGGTCGTCGCGACCGTGACGCCGAGGCCGATCATGAGGAGGCCGCCCGTTCCGCCGATCGCGGCGAGCCGCTGGGGCGAACGCGCGAACCATGCCCGCGCCGCGCCCGCGACCGTGCCCCAGACGCTGTCGCAGACGAGCGCGATCAGGCAGAAGGCCAGCCCGAACACCATCATCTGCAGCGGCACGTGCCCGTTGCCGGGCTCGACGAACTGCGGCAGGACGGCGGCGAAGAAGACGATGGTCTTGGGGTTGGTGACGCCCACCACGAAACCCTGCCCGAGGGCCCGGCGCCCGCCGCCGCGGCCGCCGGGATCGGCCTCGGCCAGCGCCTCGGTGAGCGAGCCGCGCTCCCGGATGGCCTGGACGCCGAGGTAGATGATGTACGCCGCCCCGATGAGCTTCAGCGCGGTGAACACCACCACGGACCGTTCGACGATCGAGCCGATGCCGAGCGCGACGGCGGCGGTGAGGACCAGGACGGCCAGTGCGTTGCCGGCCACGCTGGCCAGCGCCGTCCTGCGGCCGTAGGCCAGCGCACAGCCGACGACGAAGAGCACTGACGGCCCGGGAATCAGGATGATGACCGTCGCCATGGCGGCGAACGCCACCAGCTGTTCCATCGAGACCATGCCTTGAGGCTACAAAGCCCGCTGGCCGACCTCATAGCGGTTTTCATGGTGGTCTGGCGCACCTGCCCGGGCCAGGCCCGCCGCGCGGTCGGCGGCGCCGGAGATCACGGCGACGCCGAGGCCCGCCGCGCCGATCAGCGCTCCCACCCAGAGCGGCGAGGTGAGGCCGAGCCCGGCGTCGATGGCGAGACCGGCCAGGAACGGCCCGACGGCGTTTCCGAGGTTGAACGCCGCGACGTTGGCCGCCGAACCCATCGCCTCCGCGCCTACCGCCTTGTCCAGCACCCGGGTCTGCAGCGGCGGGATCATGGCCGAGGCCACCACGCCGAAGAGGGTGAGGGTGACGGCTGCGGCGATCCTGTTGTGCGCGGTCACGAGCAGCAGCGCGGACAGCCCGATCAACATTCCGAGCAGGACGTAGATGCTCGGCATCAGGGCCCGGTCGGCGAACCGCCCTCCGATCGGGCCGCCCACGAGCATGCCCAGGCCGAGCAGCGTGATCACGATGGGCACCGCCCCCTTGGAGAAGCCGGTGACGTCGGTCAGCAGCGGCGCGACGTACGTGACGATGGCCAGGAACGGCGCCCAGCCGAGCGCGGTCATCGCCAGCACGAGCCACAGCTGCCCGCTGCGGAACGCCTTCAGCTCGCGGCGCACACCGGCCTGCGGGCGCGGGCCGCGCGGCACCAGCAGCGCGATCCCCGCGAAGGCGATCACGCCGATCCCGGCGACGGCCCAGAAGGTGGAGCGCCAGCCGAGGTTCTGGCCGAGGAACGTGCCGAACGGGACGCCCACCACGTTGGCGAGGCTGAGCCCGGTGAACATCAGGGCGATGGCGCTGGCCCGCTTCTCGGGGCGTACCAGCTCGGCGGCCACGACCGAGCCGATGCCGATGTACGCGCCGTGGGCGAAGGAGGCCACGATCCGGCCCACCATGAGCGCGCCGTACGAGGGTGCCAGCGCGGACAGCAGATGCGCGGCGACGAAGAGGCCCATCAGTCCGAGCAGCATCGTCTTCCGCGGCGATCTGGCGCCGAGCGCGGTCATCACCGGCGCGCCCACGACCACGCCGAAGGCGTAGCCGGAGACGAGCAGGCCTGCCGTCGGGATCGACGTGTCGAAGTCGGCCGCGAGCTCGGGCAGCAGTCCGGCGATGATGAACTCGGTCGTGCCGATGCCGAAGGCGCCGAGCGCCAACGCCAGCAGGGCGAGGGGCATGGGGTCTCCTGAGATAGGGGTCTCGTGGGGACAGCCTGAGGTAAAATGGCCAGCGCGAAAAGGTAACCAGCGCATGCATTAGTTGCACACGCTAGCTACTTGCACACGCCGACTATATGACTGTGCAACTATCTCGGCAACCGAGGGGAGCGTGAGCCATGTCACCTTCTGATGCAGCGCCTTCCAACGCCGTGGAGGCTCGGGCTCAGGGCTGGCGTACGCTCGCCGCCCTCCAGAACCGCATCGAGACCCAGATCGAGAAGGCGCTCCAGGCCAAGCACGGCCTGAGCGTCAACGAGTTCTGCGCCCTCCATCACCTGACCGGCGCGGAGGGCCCACACACACGCATGCAGCAGCTCGCCGACATGCTCGTGCTCAGCCAGAGCGCCACGACCCGGCTCGTGACCCGCCTGGAGGAACGCGGTCTCATCACCCGTGTCCTCTCTGCGGAAGACCGGCGCGGCATCTACGCCCAGGCCACCGAGCTCGGCCGGAAGCTGCACGACGAGGCGGCCCCCACGCACAACTCGGCGCTGGACGCCGCCCTCAGCGAGGCGGCCGACCTGCCGGAGCTCACCCCCCTGGTGCACGCCCTGGAGTCCCTCAGCATCAAGGTCTGACGGGCCGTCAAGAATCGCCGTCGGCGTACGGACGGCGGCCCGGCTTCTTCAGGAACTCCGCCTGCGAGACGCCCCAGCCGTCCGGCGGCGACTCTCCGACGCCCAGCCTCCTGAACGCCTGCAGCACCTGCGGGTCCTGCGCGTCCAGCCAGTCCACGAGCTGCCGGAACGAGACGCATCGCACCTCTTCTTTCTGGCAGACGTCCCGCATCACGTCCTCGACGACGTCCATGTAGATGCCGCCGTTCCAGCGCTCGAAGTGATTACCGATGACCATCGGTGCGCGATTGCCTGAGTAGGCGCGGGCGAAGCCGCGCATCAGCCCGGCCCGCATCTGGTGTTTCCAGAGCGGACGGCGCGCCGGCGAGCCGTTGTAGTTCTTCGACTGGTTGGCCAGGAAGTTGTAGTCCATCGACAGGACCTCAAAGCTCCTGCCCGGCATCGGGACCCGCTGGAGAGGAAGGTCCCAGAGCCCGAACTTCTTGCGCGGCCAAACCTGCTCGCCGTTGCCACTGGAGTCGTACCGGAAGCCCATCGACCGGCCCGCCCTGAGGAGGTTCTGCCGTCCCTCCAGGCACGGCGTGCGACCGCCGATGAGTTCCTCGTCGTAGTCGAACGGCAGCGGCCGCATCGTGGTCCAGCCGGTGGTGGTCCGCCAGTGCTTCACGAACCACTTGGCCTGCGCGGTCTCCGCCCGCCACTGCGCCGGTGACCATGACGCGACCCCCGTAGGGCCGCAGAAGTGCCCGTTGAAATGCGTGGCGATCTCGTTGCCCTCAGCCCACGCCTGCCGTATCTGGGTGAGCGTTCGCCTGATGCTCTCGCTGCCCAGGTAGCCGATGTCCGACGCGCCGCGGGGCCTGCCGGGCGGCCGGTAGCGCATCCGTTCGGACTCCGGTAGGAGGTAGATGCCGCTGAGGAAGAACGTCTGGGTGGCGCCAAGCTCATGTCCGAGCCGCCGGAAGCGGGAGAACAGGCGGTTGTCGTCCTCGCCCGCACCGTCCCAGGAGAAGACGACGAACTGCGGCGGGCGTTCACCTGACGCGAGGCGCCGTGGCTGTGGCAGGCCGGGTTGCGGACCGGTGTACGCCGTGGAGCCGTCGCCGATGAGCCTGGGCTGTCGCTGCGCGGCCGAACCGGCCTGCCGTCTTTCGCCCTCGTGTCCGGACAGTGGAGCGGCCTTGCGCGCGGCGTCGTCCGGCACGCCCTTGCTGTCGTCCGTGTAGACCCAGACAACTCCGCCTGCCAGGACCGCCGCCCCCGCCGCCAAGCCGACCGTGGTCTTCGCAGTACCCGCCACCTGGACAACATGGCGGGTCCGCCCGGCCGGAGCTGCGAGAACTGCGGGAGGAATCACGAACCATGAGGCGCCCGTTGCCCGCCGTTTGCCACGTCCAGTTCATTCGCTGCGGCGAGCAACGGCGTCGTCGCGAGCAGCGCGCGGGTCTCCGGGTGAATCGCGAAGTCGAGGCCCGTGACAGGCACGTCTTCGACGACGGCTCCCTCCGCCAGCACGACCACGCGGTCGGCGATGCGGCGGGCGACCCGCAGATCATGAGTCACGAAGACGATCGCGAGGCCCTCGTCGCGGCGGAGGCCGGCGAGCAGGGCGAGGATCCGTTCCTGGGCGAGCACGTCGAGCCCGGTCGTGGGCTCATCCGCGAGCAGGACCGCCGGTCCGGCGGCGAGGGCGCGGGCGATCGCCACCCGCTGGCGTTCGCCGCCGGAGAGGGTCGCCGGGCGCCGCTCGCCCATCGCGGGGTCGAGCCCGACGCGTTCCAGCAGCGCATCGACGCTCTCGCGCGAACGGAGCGCCTCGGCGACGACCTGCGCCACCGTGTAGCGGGGATCGAACGAGGCGAGCGCGTCCTGGAAGACGAGCCCTCCCCGCCGTCGCAGCGCCCGGCGTTCGCGTTCCCGGAGGCCCCACACGTCGCGGCCGTCGGCGAACACTCGCCCGGCTACAGGCCGATCGAGCGCGGCGAGCGTGCCGACGAGGGTCGATTTGCCCGATCCGCTGCGGCCCACGACAGCGACCGCCTCGCCGGGCCGAACGTCCAGGTCCACGCCGTTCAACGCCACGGTCGTACGGCCACGGCCCTTCAGCACCCGCCGCGCGCCCCGCAGTGACAGCAGCGGATCACCGGGCACAGGAGACACGCTGTCATTCCGGTCAGGGTCATTCCGGTCGGCGAGCCGTGCCGCGGCGACGAGAGTGCGGGTGAACTCGGCGCGGGGGGCGTCGAGCACCGCGGTCGACGGGCCGTGTTCGACCACGCGACCGCCGGACAGCACGGCGATCTCGTCGGCCCAGCGGCCTGCCACGGCGAGGTCGTGCGTGATCAGCAGGACGGCCCGGCCCTGCTCGGCGGCCTGCGCCCGGACGGCGTCGAGCACTTCGGCCTGCGTGACGGGATCGAGTGCGGTGGTGACCTCGTCGGCGATGAGCAGGTCCGGCTCCAGCACGGTCGCGACGGCGAGCGCGGCGCGCTGCGCCTGGCCGCCCGACAGCTCGTACGGGCGAACGTCCCACACGTCCTCGGTCGGCAGCCCGCAGCGTTTGAGCGCTGCGGCGCCGAGCGTCCGCGGGTCGCCCGCGTCGTGCGCGGCGACGGTCTCCACAAGGTGGCGGCCGATCGTGACCGTCGGGTTGAGGCTGGCGGCGGCGTCCTGGAAGGCGTAACCGACCCCCCGGCCGCGGATGCCGCGCAGCTCGCGGCGGGCCAGCGCGAGCACATCCGTCCCGTTCAGCAGGATGGTCCCGCCGAGGCGAACGCCCGCGCCGGGGTCGTGGAGGCGGACGACCGACCGGGCGGTGAGGCTCTTGCCGCAGCCGCTCGGCCCCACCAGGGCCACCACCCGGCCCGCCGGGACCGCCAGCGAGAGCCCGTCCACGACCCGGCGGCCCGGCACGTCGACGGTCAGGCCGTTGATCTCCAGCACGTTCACCATGCGCGGCCCTCCCGGCGGTCCACGGCTGAGGCGAGCACGTTCACCGCGAGGATCGTCACGACGACGCAGGCGGCGGGGAAGGCGACGGTGTACCACTCGCCGGTGAGCAGGTGCGCCTGGGCCTCGGTGAGGAGGTTGCCCCAGCTCGGGCGGTTGGGCGGGACGCCGAGGCCGAGGAAGCTGAGCGTCGACTCGGTGAGGATCGCGTGGGCGACCTCGAACGCGGCGATGGAGGCGATCGGCGGCACCGCCCCCGGCAGCAGATGGCGGCGCAGCACCTCGCCGCGCGACAGCCCGAGCGCGTGGGCTGCCCTCACGTACAGCCGTTCGCGCTGGCTGATCAGCTCGGCGCGGGCGACCAGCGCGACCGGCATCCAGCTCGTCGCGGCCACGGCCAGGATGACGGTGGTCAGCGATGGGCCCATCACGGCGGCCAGCGCCAGCACCACGATCAGCATCGGCAACGACAGCAGCACGTCGGCGATGCGCGAGATCAGCTCGTCCAGCCAGCGCGGGCCGGCGGCCGCCAGACCGCCCAGCAGCAACCCGCCGACCACCGTGATCACCGCCGCGGCCAGCCCGACGAGGAGCGACGTCCGCGCCCCGTACAGCAGCCGGGCCAGCAGGTCGCGGCCCAGCAGGTCCGTGCCCAGCGGATGCCCTGGCGAGCCCGGCGCCACGCCGGTGGCCGTGGTGTCGGTCGCGATCGGGTCGTACGAGGTGAGCAGCGGCGCGAAGACCGCGGCCAGGACGAGCGTGGCGAGCACCACGCCGGCGGCCCAGACGCCCGGCCGCCTTACCCGTAGCCGCACCGCCAGGAACCCCGGCCGCGCCGGACGCTCGGCGGTCGGATGTTCCACAGCTGCACGGGCGACAGCCGGACGCTCGGCGTCCGGGCCTTTCACCACTGAACGGTCAGTCGCCGACATCGTGCGTGCCCCCTCCCGACAGCCGCACGCGCGGGTCGAGCCACGCGACGGCGAGGTCGCCGAGCAGGTTCGCCACGATCACGATCACGCCCGTGACCAGGACGACCGCGGTGAGGACGGCGTAGTCCTGCTCGCGGGCCGCGTAGATCGCCTGCCGTCCCACCCCCGGCCACGAAAAGATCATCTCGGTGGCGTACGCACCCGCGATCAGGCCGCCGACGCCCACGCCCAGGCGCGCGGTGAACGGGACCATGCCGGGTCGCAGCAGGTGCCGGACGGTGACGGTCCAGCGGGACAGACCGCGCGCACGGGCGTTCTCCACATGAGGAGCGGATCGGAGCCGTCCGACTCCGGTTTCCACCAGCCGTACGTACGTGCCGAAATGGTGCCCGAATGCCAGCGCCAGCGCGGGCAGCACAAGATGCGGAAGCAGCACCGCAAGCGTCACCGGCTCACCTGGGCGAGAAAGCCCGCCGGATGGCAGCACCTGTAGCCACGCCGCGAAGACGTACAGCAGGAGCAGCGACGTCACGAAACCCGGCATGCCGCCGAGGACGAACATCCCCGCTTCGATCGTCCTGCGCAGCCAGGCACGCCGGGTGAGCGCGGCGGCCAGCCCGATCAGCACCGCCCCCGCCACGCTGAACACGATCGCCACGAGGGTGAGCAGCAGGGTCCACGGAACGGTGTCGCCAAGGACCTCGCTCACGGGACGGCCGCTGCCGTACGAGACGCCGAAGTCGCCGCGCACGGCCCCCGCCGCCCAGCGCCCGTACCGCACCGGCAGCGGGTCGTCCATGCCCATCTCGTGTTCCAGCCGGGTCACCGCCGCCGCGCTGGGCGGGCGGCCGCCCGACCGGGCCTCCAAGATGTCGGCGGCCGGACTGCCCGGCGCAAGGTCCAGCAGCGCGAAGCACAGCGCCGACAGGGCGACGACGACCGCCATGGCCGTCGCCGCCCGCCAGATCAGGTAGCGGCCCATTCGTTCGGCGCCCGTTTTTCCCTTGCGCCTCAGGACCAGGACCACTTCTCGGCGTTCCAGAAGAAGCCGTAACCGTGGTGGCCAAGGGTTCGCTGCTGCGGGCCCTTCAGTGCCACCGGGACCGCGTTGGAAGTCTTCAGATAGGAGATCCACACGAACGGCGGGTCCTCCGCGAGCGCCTTCTGGAAATCGGCGTAGGCGGTCTTGCGGACGGCTGGGTCGGATGTGCCGCGGCCACGTTCCAGGGCCTTGTCGACCTGCGAGTTGGCGTACGAGCCGTAGTTGGAGCCGCCGTTGGCGAGCGCCTCGCTGGAGTGGAACGGCCCGAACACCGACGAGTCCGGGTCGTACGGCGTGCCCCAGCCGACGACGAAGGCCTCCAGGTCGCCCCAGTGCTTGCGGACCCAGTCGCGGGGCCGCGGGTTGGGCACGACATCGAAGCCCTGCGCCTTGAGCTGCGTGGCCGCGACGTTGAGGATGCCGACGCGGGCCGAGTCCTCGGCGAACGTGCTGAGCTCGAAGCGGACGGTCTTGCCGCCCTTGACCCAGAATCGCTGGGCGTTCTTGGCGTAGCCGGCGGCCTTCATCAGCTCGTCGACCTTGGCAGGGTCGAACGTGAACGGCGCCGCGGTCTTGTAGGGGCTCTCGTCGAGCGGGCCTGTGGCCGGGGAGCCCTGGCCGAGCAGGACGCTGTTGACGAACGCCTGGCGGTCGACGGCGTAGTTCATCGCCTGCCGGACGTGCTTGTCGGCGAAGACGGGCTTTGTGAAGTTGAGCATCAGGGCGCGGTAGTCCGCGGTGGGGTAGGTCTCCACCCGGAAGCGGTCGTCTTCCCTGACCTTGGCGGTCTGCTGCGGCTGCAGATGCGCGCCGTCGACCTCGCCGGTCTTGAGCTGGATGAACCGCGCGGTGTCGTCCGGCACGTACTTGATGACGATCTTGGGCAGCTTCGGCTTGCCCTCGTAGTAGCCGCCGAACGACTCCAGTTGCGCGTACTGGCCGGGCTTGAACGTGGTCAGCTTGAACGGGCCGGAGCCGACGGGGTGCTGCCCGAAGTCCGCATCGGTGATCTTCTTGCCGCGCAGCACGTGCTCGGGCAGCAGTCCCATGCCCATGGCGTCCAGCAGCGGCGCGAACGGCCTGCTCAGCCGGATGCGTGCGGTCGCCGGGTCGGGAGTCTCGACCGTCGACACGGCCTGGAAGTTGCGCGACAGCGGTGCTTCGGCGGTGCCGGACCGCCGGATCAGATCGACGGTGAACTTCACGTCCTTGGACGTGAGCGGCTTGCCGTCGTGCCAGGTCAGGCCGGACCGGAGCTTGAACGTGTAGTCCTTGCCGTCCTCGGACACCGTCCACGACTCGGCCAGCCCCGGGACCACGTTGTTGGTGGCGTCGCGCCGGGTCAGCCCGCGGAAGACCAGCTCGGTCACCGGGTCGGTGTGCTCATCCTGGAGGGCCGGGTTCAGGGTGTCGGGCTCGTCGCCGATCGCGTACGTGAACGTGCCGCCCGACGTGGCGGCCGAACCGCCGCCTCCGGCCCCACATCCGGTGGCGAGGAGGCCGGACAGGGCGGTGACCACGCCGGCGACGAGGACGGGCTTATGCATAAGACTCCTTGTTGCAAGTTATTCGCAACAAGAGACCCTAACCCCGTCGGTCCCGTTTATCCCAATCGCCCCCGTCAGCGGAGGGTGGCGCGGTGGATCTTGCCCATGGGAGTGCGCGGCAGCTCTGCCAGGAAGGTCACCGACCTGGGCACCTTGTGCGCCGGGAGACGGTCCCTGACCTGCGCCAGGAGCTCGGCCTCCAGCTCTGGCGCGGGCATGGTCCCGGTGGCGAGCACCACGAAGGCCCGCAGTGCGGCGTCGTCGTCCGCAGAATCCACCACGACGACCTCCACCACCCCCGGATGCTGGCCGAGGGCCCGTTCGACCTCGAGCGGCGAGACCCGTTCACCCGACACCGTCAGCTGATCGCGGATCCGGCCGTGGTGATGGACGAAGCCGTCCTCGTCGACGTGCACCAGATCGCCCGTCCGCAGCCACCCGTCCGGCGCGAGCACCTCGGCGGTCTGTTCGGGCCGCCCGAGGTACTCGGCCATGACCGACGGGCCGCGTACATAGAGAACGCCGGGCTCCGCCGACTCGCTCGCGCCGCGCACTGTGATCTCGTACGGATCCAGCACCAGGCCCACCGCGCCCCTGCGGCGCCGGGTGACGGTGTTGGAGATGAACGTGTGACCCACCTCCGTGCTGCCGAGGCCGTCCAGTACGGGACAACCGAAGACGTCCTCGATCCTGTCGGCCAGCGATGGCAGGAGCGGCTCCCCAGCCGAGGCCACCGCCCGCAGCGATCCGAAGACACCCTCACGTCCGCCAGCCCCATGCTCGACTGCCCCATGCTCGACTGCCCCATGCTCGACTGCCTCATGCTCGGCGGCGGCGCCCACGAGTCGCGCGTACCAGGTGGGAACGGTGAAGAGCAGCGTCGGGTGGTGGCGGCGGAGCTGCTCCAGGACCCCCTCGACGGTCGGCACGTCAGGCCACAGCACGGCCGAGCCGCCGCAGAACATCGGGAAGAACACCGTCGCCCCGAGCCCGTACGGATAGCAGGCCTTGGACAGCGAAAAGATCACGTCGTCCGGCGTCACGCCGAGCGCGCCGATGGCCAGCGCCTCGAAATAGGCCTCAGGGTCCGTATGCCTATGGACGGCCCCTTTCGGCGGACCCGTCGTGCCGGACGTGTACTGGACGTAGGCCGGTGCGTCCGGCGGGAGCCGAGCCGGATCCGGCACTGCGGCGGGCTCGTCGGTGAGATCCTCGGCGGTCAGGACCTGGACGGACGGGAACCGGGCGGCGAGCTCGGGTGCGCAGACCGCCGCCTGCGGCCTGGAGTCGGCGAGCACGTGGGCGTGCCCGGCCTCCGCCTGCTCGGGACCGGTGAGGACGGCCACGGCACCGAGCCGGAACGTTCCCAGCAAGGCCGTCACGAAGCCGATCGAATCCGGCAGGGCGATGAGCACCCGGTGTCCGGGCCGTACTCCGGCGGCGTGCATGACCCCGGCGGCGCGTATCGCCGCATCGTGCACCTCGCCGTGGCTGTAGGTCACGTCACCCGCGTAGAACAGCGGGTGGTCACGCCACCCGTAGGTTTCCGCACGTAGAGCCAGGGCGGCCGCGAGATTGCCTTCCATAGCGAAGCTCCTCTGCCGGGGGGCGACATGCGGAGGCTACGACGGGTAGGCACACTGACACGGTGCGTTCATGCAATTTCGGTTCGAATCAAGGCCGCAATTAGGTCATACGTACGCACCGGACCTGGATCGGGAGCGGGTCGGGCGCGGGTCAGGATGGGCCATCGCCCGGATTCAGGCGGTCAGAATCTCCCAAGTACCGGCGCGCCGGACCAAGAGATCACGGGTGAGCAGGACTCCGGCCGGCACGTCCCAAGCCGGATCGGCGTCCTCAGAGGCCTCGCCCTCGGACCACACCTGGCTCACCGCCCACCGCAGCTTCTCGACGCCGTCGGGGTGCCCGGAGCCGGTCGCGACGAACACGTCCCGCGCGGGTGCCGCCACCACGAGGTCGCCCTCGACGTCCTGCGCGAGCTTGTCCAGGAAGCCGTCGTCCAGGAGCAGGCCGGACTCCAGCCCGCCGCCGAGCGACACCGTGACCGCCCGGACGTCCGGGTACCAGCTGAGCGTGAGGTCGGGTCGCCGGTTGCGCAGATTGACCGCCGCGAGCCGGCGCAGCTCGGCCGGCGTGACGCCCAGCTCGGCGCAGTGGCGCCGCGCGATGTGCTCGTAGCGGCGCCCGGCACCGGGCCCACCGGGCCGCGCGGTCACGCCGGGCCCCGGGAGCAGCCCGGCGCCGACGGTCTCGGGCACAAGCTCCAGCGCGTACGTGACGTACAGGTCGCCGGCGAACGGGTCGCGGACCGGCTCCTCGTCCGGCGGCAACGGGAACTCCAGCTGCACCTCGGCGGGCACCCGGGCCTTCATCAAGGGGACGATGAGACTGGCACGCGGATCCGCGGACACGGCACGTTCCTCCTGTTACTCCTGAGGTCCGGAATGGATCACACTATCGGGGCCGCGCGCCTCACCGGCCCCTCCCCCACCGTTCGGCATGTGTATTCACACGGACACTTTCGACATGGCCACCTCAAACGGCCACCTCAAACGGCCACCCCAGGAAGGCCTGTCAGCCGTTCGGGATCACGCACGGGCCGCCGCCGCAGACGTCGATGACCTGTCCCGCCGACTTGAGGAAGTGCGCCGCCTGGGCACGGGCCAGCTCGCTGCGAACCGTGCTGTCGTGCGGGCTGTTCGGGGGCGCCGGCGGGATGTTGCCGGGCGGCGGGGCGGGCGTGCCGCTGTCCCACATCACCAGCGCCGAGCCGTTGTACGGGAATCCCGGGATCGACCGGATGCCCCAGAACGGCGTCACGTCGTTGCTGCGTCCGGGCCGCAGCGCGGGCTGCTTGACCGGGACGCCGAGCGTCCGCGCCATCACCTCGGTCGTCACGTTCGACACCGAGTCGTCGCCGAACGCCTCGTGCAGGAGCACCTTGTGCGCGGGCGTGCCGGGCAACGGATTCCTCACAAGGTGCGCGACGTAGCCGTTGGCCTCGCCCCGGTCCCACAACATCTGCATGAGGCCGAAGCCGATCTGCTGGTCGGCCTTGTCCGGATACGGGATGTCGATGACTTGCTGCACGCTCGCGAACGAGGCGCTGCGGTTGAGCAATGTGGAGAAGCCCATGCCCGGGACGCTCAGCACCGACGTGGTGAAGTCCTGCGCGAGTGCGGTCAGCGCGGCGCCCTGGATGCCCCCGTGGCTGGCCCCCGCATAGGTGAGTTTCGCCGTTGGGGCCAGCACCGAAGCGCCGTCGGCACTGCGGAAGGCGGCGGACGCGGCGGCACCCTGCGGGTGAATCATCCAGCGGCCGAGGAAGAGCGTGTTGAGGTACGACTGCTGCATGCGGTCCGGGATGAGCCGGAAGTTGGACAGGTCCGCCAGCATCGCGAGGTAAGGCCGGTCGGGTCCGGAGATGCCCATCCAGTTGGTGGCGCAGAGCATCAGGCCGTGGTCGTTGGAGAACGTCTTGACGGCGGTGGCGTCGATGGTGCTGTAGTCGCCGAAGAGCCCGTGCCCGTACAGCACCGGGTTGAGCTTCTGCTTCCCCGTCACCGCCGTTCGCGGGATGTTGCACTGGAACGGCGCGTGGTACGTCCGCCAGGTCGGCGCCACGGGCTTGTCGTACAGGCCCGGCTTGGCCTTGCCGTAGTCGAGCCTCGTCCCGGTCGGGTCGAGGAAGCTCGGCACCTCGATGAGACCGTTGACGCGCCGCGCGATCCGCGGGTCGTCCTGCTCGGTCAGTTCCTTCACCGAGGTCAAGCGCACCTTGGGCGCCTTGGCACCGAGGCGCCCGAACGAACTGTCGCGCATCGCGAGAGCCCGCCCGGTGAGGCTGCGCGTTGACGAGGTGGTGAAGTCCCACGCGAGGTTGAGTCCTTGAGGGCCGACCCCGCGGCGCCGAAGGTCTTTCAGCGTCGTCTGGAGGGCGGCCCACCGCGGCTTGAGACGCTTGTCCTTCGGTGCGGTGGTCCTGCTGAGCGCCTTGAACGCGGCGCTCGCCTGGACGGGCCGTCCGTCGGGGGCGCGGACGTTGCGGAGGGCGACCAGATAGCGCGTGCCCTCGTTCAGCCGGATCGCCGGACGGATGATCAGTGTGCGGTGCCGCGGGTCCTGCGCGTCGATCTCGGCCCAGTACGGCTGCCGCTGCCCGGTCCTGGCGTTCACGATCACCACCGGCGCGTCGGCCCGCAACGACCGGGCGATGTCGGTGCTCGGCGCGACGCCGGTCTTGACCGGGTCGAGCCCGGGCACCCGGACGAGGATCGGCGAGCCGGGCGAGAAGCCGTCGTTGCGGTTGAACTCGGTCGGGTCGATGCCCTTGCCGAAGACGTTCTTCGGCATCGCCGCGGCCTTGAGGCTCACCCGCCGACCGGTGTCGCTGCGGCTGTCGCGAACGGTGTAGACGTCGTTCGGGAACGGCACCAGGCACGCCGCCGGAGCGATCGGATCGCACCCGCGCGCCGCCTGCTCGGCGGCCACCTTGAGCGCATCGGCCGCCTTCGGTTGAGCGGCCGCCTCGAACGGGCCGGCTGCCGCTGGAACCGCCTGCGCCACCGCGCCGAGGGTCAAGCCGGTGAAGGCCACGAGCACACCGAACGACCGTCTCACCGGCGTCACCCCGCGTCTTGAACGTGAACAACATTCAGATGAGCAGGGTGATCTTAGCCACCGTTGACTTACTTGTCAGTAGGTCGCGGGCCTCCCGGCGGGACGACCGGCAATCCGCCCGGTACGCCGCGTTCGATCAGCCGCCATACGGCGTCGGTGTCGAGATGTTCCTCGACGAGATCGCCGAGCGTGTCGAAGGTGGCCTCCCTCAGCGCGGCGAACGAGACGTCCGGCGCGGCTGTGAAGTCTCGCCTGGCCACACCGGCGACGTCGGCCAGGAAGGCCCGGCGGAAACCGTCGTTCTCCATCGCGCCGTGCCAGGTCGTCCCCCACACGGAACCGGTCCGGCAGCCGTCGAGGAACGGTTCGCCGCCCTCGACCTCGGCGATCCCATGGTGGATCTCGTACGCGATGACCGGCTCACCGTAGGCGGTCCCGCTCGGCCTGCCCAGCGTCTTGTCCCGTTCGAACGTCACCCGGACGGGCAGCAACCCGAGCCCCTCGGCCCGCCCGGCTCCGGACTCGACCTCGTCCACGATCTCGTGCGCGAGCATCTGGAAACCCCCGCAGACGCCGAGCACCGGACGGCCTTCACGGGCGCGCCGTACGACCTCGTCGGCCATCCCGCGTTCCCGCAGCCAAGCGAGATCGTTCACCGTCGCCCGCGTGCCCGGCAGGACCACCAGATCGGCATCGGCGAGGTCTCCGGGACTGGCCGCGTACCGCACCGCGACGCCCGGCTCGCAGCTGAGCGCGTCCAGGTCGGTGAAGTTGGAGATGCGCGGAAACCGGATGACCGCCACCCGGAGTGTCTCCCGGCCGTACGGCGCCCGCGCGTCCGGCCGCGGCGCGTCCAGGGCGAGCGTGTCCTCGGAGTCCAGGTACAACCCGAGCTTCCAGGGCAGCACGCCCAGCGTCGGCCGCCCCGTCAACGCCTTCAACTGGTCCAGCCCCGGCGCGAGCAGCTCGGCCGCTCCCCGGAACTTGTTGATCACAAATCCGGCGATCAGCGCCTGGTCCGCGGGCTCCAGCAGCGCGACCGTCCCGAACAGCGACGCGAAGACGCCGCCCCGATCGATGTCCCCCACCACGATGACCGGCAGGTCCGCGGCCCGGGCGAGCCCCATGTTGGTGATGTCCCCGGCCCGCAGGTTGATCTCTGCCGGGCTGCCCGCGCCCTCGCAGATCACCACGTCGTACTCGGCCCTCAACTGCCCCAGGCTCGCGGCCACGACCTCCCGCAGCCGCTCCTTGTGCGCGCCGTACTGCATCGCGTCGACCTCGGCGACCGGCCGCCCGAGCACCACCACCTGGCTGCGCCGGTCGCTCCCCGGCTTGAGCAGCACCGGATTCATGATCGCCTTCGGCTCGACGCCGGCGGCCTGGGCCTGCATGTACTGCGCCCGGCCGATCTCAGCCCCGTCCGAGGTCACCATCGAGTTGAGCGACATGTTCTGCGCCTTGAACGGGGCGACCTTCACACCCCGCCGCGCCAGCCACCGGCACAGCCCAGCCGTCAGAACGCTCTTCCCGGCGTCCGACGTCGTCCCGGCAACGAGCAGCGCACCACTCATCCCACTCCCCTCGCCACCAGAGCCGCCAACACTCCGGCCGCCACGGACACCGCAGCCGACAGCCGTACCGCCCGCCGAATGTCTCTCACCTCCGGCGCCCGCCCGTCGCCCATCTCAGGCCGCCGTTCCAGCCGTCCACCATAGGCGTTCGCCCCGCCCAGCCGTATGCCGAGGGCACCGGCGAACGCCGCCTCACACCGCCCCGCGTTCGGACTCGGATGAGCACCACCATCACGCCTCAACACGCGCCACGCCTCACCCCGCCGCTCCGCGCAGGCCACGGTCAGCAGGCCCGTCACGCGAGCGGGCACCCAGTTGGCCACATCGTCCGACCTCGCCGACGCCCACCCGAACCGTTCATACCTGGGGTTCCGGTAGCCCACCATCGCGTCCAACGTGTTGATCGCCCGGTAGGCGAGCAACCCCGGAACTCCCCCGATCGCGCCCCACACCAACGGGGCGATCGCCGCATCCGAGGTGTTTTCCGCGACCGACTCCACGGTCGCCCGCGCCAGCGCCTTCGCGTCCAGCCCCTCCGGATCACGCGCGCACAGGTGCGAAAGCCGCGCTCGCGCGCCTTCAAGGTCGTCGGCCTCCAGGAGCCGGGCCATCTCGCGACCTTCCCTCCCCAGCGACGTGCCCCCCAGCACAGCCCACGTCGCAAGAGCGGTGGCCGGCATCCGCGCGCCCGGAAGCCGCTCAACGAGCCCCAGCCCCGCCGCGCCCGCCACCAAGACCCCCGCATACCCAACGCCCCGCACACGCGAGTCGGCGTAGAGGGCCCTCTCCAGCCCAGAGGCGACACGGCCGAAAGCGGCCACCGGATGTCCGCGCCTCGGATCCCCGAGAAGAGCATCAAGAGCGACCCCGAGGAGCAACCCCACAGCCCGTTCAGTTGAGGCAGGCATCAAGCTCATCCCAGTGGCGTTCCAGCCAGTCCTGCGCACGCCGGATACGCGGCCCGGCACCCCCATGCCACATGCGCGCCCAGTTGCCACCGACATGCTCCGCCCTGAACCGCATCGCGTCGTAGGACCGCTCGAACCGCGTCCTCGCCGCGGCCAGCAGCACCCGCCGCCGGTCCCGATCCAGCCCATAGCCGTCGCAGAAGACCCGCATCCGCCGCCCTACATCGACCCCGTACAGCAGCCCGTCCCGGTCACAGGGATCGGCGATCGGAGCCCAATGCCGCAGAGCCGTCACCACGTCGTACAACCGCGTCGTCGGCCGCGCCAGATCAAAGTCGATCAGCGCGACCGGCACCCCGTCCCTGAAGACCACGTTCTCCGGCGTCACGTCGCAGTGCCCGATGATCTCCGGCTCCCCGTCCAGATTGGACGCCGCGGTGTCCCAAGGGGCGTCGTCCGGCGCCTCATACGAACTGACCGCATCGTGGTAGCCCCGCACCAGCCGGGCCACCCCCACCAGCGCCTCCTCGGTGACCGCGTAGGGCGGCAACGGCCGGGCCGGCGCATCCCCCTGCACCCAGCTCAAGATCTCCCGTCCCTGCTCGTCCATCCCGAGCAGCCGCGGCGCCCCCTCGAACCCGACCCGCTCAAGATGCCGCAGAAGCCCGTGGACAGCAGGACTATGGGGCCCGACCGGCCGCCGCACCGTGTCCCCCACCCGCACAACGCCCTCCGTCACGTCCCCGCCGGAGAGCGGCACCTCCACGTTCACAGTCCCCCACGATAGGCGCTCTCCCCCACCGCCGAATGATCAACCGCCCACCACCAGGCGTAACGGAACAGCAACGCGAAATACGACAGTGCGAAGACCACGGGCCGCGCTCTACACTCAGGGCTCAACAAGCGCCGGTAGCTCAGCTGGATAGAGCATCGGACTTCTAATTCTCGCAGGTTAACCTGCATGCGATGAGGGTTTTCGCAGGAAGTTCGCCACCTGCATGCGGAGAATCCGATGCTCAATCGCCGGGTCCGTCTTCACCTCTCCAGGAGACGAATCCGATGGTTCCCGGTCGCTGCCAGCCCGTCCCGCCACAAGTCCTCGCCGACGGCCACGTCTTCCCGGGGCTGACAGGCCCGCAAGCCAGTGGGCATGCGTGTGTCGTCTGCTTCACGCCACTTGTCTCGCTGGACGGTCGCCCGACACCGGAGTCCGTCGTCGTCGGCACGGCCAAGTCGACGGGGCGCCAGGTCAGGGCGTGCGCGGCAATGTGCGCGAGGCAGCTTGGATATCTGCCAATGCCTATCTCCTCCGAGGACGGCGTATCGTAGGTGGCGGTATAGGTACGCCAGAGCCCCCGGCCATACGGCCGGGGGCTCTGTGCTTGTCGTGGCTAGAGGTCGAACTCGCCGGTGTTGATGCGTGCGGCGAGGTGAGCGAACGCTGAGCGGCGCAGGCGGAGGATTCCGCCTTCCTGGTCCTTGGAGTCGCGCACAGCGATTCCTGCAGGAAGGTCGGCGACCTCGACGCATTCGCCTTGCTGCTTGCTGCGGCTGCTCTTGCGCCAGTCGTCGGGCGCGGGGAAGTGAGCGGTTGGCATAGGTACGGTCTCTCGTCGTAGGGATGTGGTCAGGTCTTTGCAGCGTAATCCGTAATCAGGTTGATGCTAGCTTCGTGGCTCAGCGCTGTTGCCTGAAGGCGACGGTAGGCCGTGTGGAATCGCTCAACCTCGTCCGGGAGCTCCACGAACAACTCGCCGGCCGGGTTCTCGACATAGACGGCATCCGGGTCCTCCTCTTCGGGGAACTGGAGGATCGCGAACGCGCCAGAGGCCGCGGCGTGAGCGCCGGCCTTGAACGGGATCACCTGGACGGTAACTCGCGCCAGTGCCGCCAACTCGCAGATGTGGTTCAACTGTTCGCGCATCACATCTGAGCTGCCTACTTCGCGATGGAGCGCCGCTTCGTCGATGACGACCCATAGCCTCAGCGGGTCATCGGGGCGCGTGATGAGCTTCTGCCGTTCCATGCGTAGCTTGACCTTGCGGTCGATCTGCTCGGCTGTGATCTCAGCAGGGCCGCCGACGACGACGGCACGGGCGTAGGCTTCGGTCTGGAGGAGTCCCGGAATGACGACCAGGTCGGCGACGAAGACGGTCGCCGCACCGGCCTCAAGGCCGATGTAGGTGGTGTACTCCTCCGAGAGCATGTCCCGGTAGGAATGCCACCACCCACGCTCGCGGCCCTGCCTGGCGAGTGTGATCAGATACTCGCGCTGGCGTTCGTCGGTGACGCCGTACAGGTCGCAGAGATCCTGGATGTCACGCGGGTTGGGACGTACCCATTCCCGGCGCTCCATCTTCGTGAGCTTCCCGCCGCCCCATTCGAGGCGCTTGGTGGCTTCGACGCTGGTCATGCCGATCGACTCGCGGAGCACGCGAAGCTCGGTGGATAGGCGTCGGCGGCGGAGTGTGGGGCTTTGGCGTGACCCTGGCATAGGTACGGTCGCCCTTCCTGTCACGGTGGGTGAAGCGATCGTAGCCGCCATACACGCCTCCGACACGCAGTGATCTGGTCATCACCGCACGAAACGGTCGTACTTTGATTGTCGTATTGAAATTCTCGCACGGTTGGCCCACGATGGGGGGGTACCTAGCCACCGAGCCTCCAAGTCCTGTTTCGCGGAGGCTGTCACCGGAAGTGATCCCCATGACGCAAGACGGTGCGTCCGATGACGTCACACCCGTCAGCATCGACGCCGCCACCGCAGAAGCCCAGCGCGTCGCCTACCGCCTCAAGGGCGTGATCCGCGAACTCACCGGCGGATGGAGCACCTGGGCCTCCGACACCGGCAAGCTGTACGCGGTCAACCCCGCCCGCCTCACCGATGAGCAGATCAGCGCCGGCTGCGCCCAGACCGTGCACGGCGAGAACCCCGCTGAGCTGGTCGAGAACCTCCGATTCCAGATGCGCAAGATGACCGAGTTCAACGAGCGGCACCAGGCCAAGTCCGAAGCCGCCAGGGTCTAGCGCTCCATGGGAGCTGTCTGCGGTGGGGTCGTCACGTACCGGGGCCTGGCCGGGACTGGTACGTGGCGGCCCCACTGCAGACAACTCCGACAGCGACACAGACCACAGGTGGTTGCGCCATCGGCTCCACACCCTCCGATGGCGCAACCGTTCCCCCCAGGAGCTGCGCGGCCGGGATGCCAGGGGCGCACCTCGTCCCGGTCGCGCAGCCACTTACCGCAACTCGCGTCGTCCTGGAGCAAGGGATGAAACTCCGCATCATGAGGACGTCGAACGGCATCTACTTCGGCGTGGCCCCTGACGGTGCCGTGCTGGAGTCGTTCTACGCCGACAGAGATCAATCCGGCTGGTGGACGGTGTGCAGACCCAACACCACGCAGTATCGGCTGTTCCTGCCCGGCGCTGACTACGGCGAGGCCGCAAAGTCGGTGTTCGGCGGCACCGCGTTCATCCCACCGGACTCCGCAGCCCCGGACAGCAACCTCCCAGAAGGGCGGGAGGCTTCCCCGTAGTCCGGGGCTGCGGGCTTCAGACAGCAAGGCGGCCTCCGGTCGGGCGACCCTACCGCCCGGCCAGAGGCCTTGATCGGACCACTAGGGGGTCCAACCCATGAGCAAGCGTAACCAGTCCGTAGCGACATCACGACACACGGCCATCATCGGCCGAGTCATCACCCTCAGTGCCCTCACCACCGTGATCTATCTGCTCGCTGACACTCCCGTCACCCTGTCGGCACTCACACTCACGGGGCTCCTCGCCTGGGCCGGATTCGCCACCCTTCTCGCGGTCGGCTATGCCCGGCGCGCACGGGTGCTCACCAGGACGCAACAGGCCGCGTCCAGTCCGGCGCGCAAACCTGCCCCCTTCGCACCTCGGATGGACGTGCAGCTATGACCAGCAGGAAGCACCAGATCGGCCGCGGTGCAGGGTACGGGATCGCGCTTCTCGCGGGTGTCATCGTCTTCGCGAACGGCACCGCCACCAGCTTCGACACCCTGAGCCGCTACGCCGGCGAGCATCAATGGCTGTGGGGGCCGTCGCTGCCGCTTGGCCTGGACGTCGCCATCTTCGCGCTGCTCCTGCTCGACTGGCTGCGTCCCAACATCTGGCTCCGCGGGTCAGCTTGGATCCTCACCGGCATCACCGTCGTCGCCAACGGAGCCATCACCGACGGATCCTGGCTGGACCGCGGGCTGCACGGCCTCATGCCGGCGCTCGCGGTCATCATCGTCGAGGCCGCCCGCCGCTGGGCCCGCAAGGACTCAGCGCCGGCAATGGACAAGATCCGGGCCTCCCGCTGGGTCTTGTCCCCGATCCGCACCGCCATGCTGAAGCGCCGCATGGTGCTGTGGGAGGTCACCTCCTACGCCGAGGCGCTGACCCGGGAGTCCGCGATCCTCCACGCCAGGACTCTGCTCGTCGCCCACTACGGCAAGGACCGCTGGCGCCAGGTCCGGAAGCTCGTTCCCCTGACGCTCCGGCACCAGCTCGCGACCGGCCAGCTGCCGTCCACGGTCCTGCACAGTCTTGATCTTCAGGCAGCGGTTGGGGACTGGGTCTCCACCGCGCTCGCCGAGCTCACAGCGAAGGCATCCTCCGACCTCGTGGAAGCGCGGAGGTCTGAGGTGCCGGAATCAGAGGACTCGGAAGACCTGAGTCGTGCTCAGTGGGACCTGATCTGGGACCTGAGGGACCGGCTGCGTCCTGACGGTGAATCGCCCGAAGTTTTCGCTCAGGCGATCGCTCTCGCCAGGGAGCAGTTCGAGCAGGCGGAGACGCTGATCCGTAACGATGACCTAGCCGCCAAACTCAAGATCGGCAAGAGTCGGGCAAACGCAATCGGTCAGAAGCTCCGGACCTCGTTCACCGCTGGCCCGGACCTCCAGGTCCGAATCCAGGACTCGGCTCCTCCATCGAAGGATGCTCGATTCGAAGGCTTCAGTCCCGGTTTTGCACCCACCGGACTCTCCGGTCTGAACGGGCAGCGCGTTAGCCCCATCGGCGCCGGCCTCGGTGGTTCGCCTGAGTGGGGTGAGTCCTGATGGGTCGCCCACGCGGATGGCCCAGGACTCGATGGGCGCGCTATCTGGGTCGCGCGCTCGCAGCTGCGCTCGCCGCCTATCTCGCCGCCGTCGCGATCATGCCCCATGTGATCGCTCAAGTCCTGGCGGTCCTGGCCTTCGGGATCGTGCTCGGGGTCGGGGTCCCGCTGCCCCGGTTCAGGTCCCCCATCGCGTGGCGAAGGAGATGGTGACTCGCCATGGGTACCCGCAACATCGACGAACTGGCCGGCATCCAATTTTCTGGACCCCTCGGTGAGGCGTTTTTCGCCTACGCCCAGCAGCTCTACGTGCTCGGGCAGCGCTGGAGCTTCGAGCTGGACATGGCGTCTGCGGAGGTCCAGGCCTCCCTTGAGGCTATGTACGGCAATCCCCTGCTGTTCGGCTTGAACGCCAAGTGGAAGGCCCGGCGCGTGGCCAAGCGCCTCAAGCGCGCCCAGGAGATGGCCCACGGCATCGCCGAAGAAGGTCGCAAGTTCTACCAGGCCTACGAAAAACACATCCTCAACCAGGCGAGGTAGATCGATGTCATCCGCTGAGCGCCGCATCGACAGCCTCGGTGATATCCCGTTCGCCGGGGAGATCGCCGCGGACATCGTGCTCTACTCGAAAGCGAACCAGCAACTGGCACGCGATATGGCCTCTGAGCTGGACATCAGCTCCGAGCGTGCCCGGCTGGCCATCCTGAAGCTGAAAGGCCATCCTCGGCTGGCCGGCGTGAACGTGCGCGCCCGGTCCTTCCTGGTTGCCTACCGGTTGAAGCGGGCTCGTGACCTGTGCCGCGGCCTGTCCGCCGAAGTGGTGAAGTTCAGTCTGCAGTACCGGCGGGAGTTCATCGAGGCCAGCCCGCCCAAGAAAGACCCGTACAAGGGTGAGGTCGATCTGTAATGGCTCGCAAGCAAACTTTCGAACTCGCCCAGCGCGAGGGCATGGAACGCATCGTCGCCGCCGCGGTGTCGAAGGTCGGCGTTCTCGTTGGCCCTTGGATCCTGCTCGGCCTCATCTATCTGGTCGGCGCGTTCTCCCACTGGCTGTGGGGCAAGCCGCCGGCGGCGACATGGATGACGCTGGCGGGGACGCTGTGCACCGTGGCGCTCACGCTCCTGGTGTGGGCCATCTCCCACCACCGTGGATTGCTCGGACGCTGGCATTCGACGCTGACCTGCGCCGGAGCGGGCCTGTGGTTCGTCGTCGCGAACATCACCGGCGTGTGGGTCCCGTTCGTTGATGAGTGGTCGCGGGTGACCGTCGGGCTGTGGTTCATGTTCGGTGGCACGCTCGCGCTCGGCTGGAACTTCCGCACCGTCATCCGCAACAGCCCCAGCGAAAGTGCGGGCGACGACCCGCTGCGCTGGCTGTTCACCAAGGTCAAGGCCAAAGCCGGGCTTGAGGGCGCCGACGTCCGTACGCAGGAGGCCACCGAGCACAAGGTCCAGGCAGAGTTGGACGTGCCCGACGGTAAGACCGTCGATGATGTCCAGAAGAAGGTTCCCGCGCTGGAGGCCGCGGCCGGTGTCCCGAGCGGCACTTTCCAGGTCGCGCCGAACGTCGATAACGCAGGCAAGGCCCACTTCATCACCGTAGACCCGCGGACGATGCGCCGCCCGATCCGCTGGCCTGGTCCCTACCTGCCCGGACGCAGCATGGGTGACCCGCTCCGGCCCGGCCTGTGGCAGGACATGGAACCGGTCCTGCACACCCTCCCTGGTCATCATGTGCAGATGATGGGCATGTCGGGGGCGGGCAAGTCGATCGGCGGCGCGTGGAACTATCTCGCGGAGATCATCACACGCTTCGACGGTGCGGTGCTCGCTGCTGACATCACCAAGGGCGAGCAGACCCTTGGCCCTCTGCGCCCGGCGCTGCACAGGTTCGAGACCACGGCGCCCGGCGCCCGCTCCCTGCTGTACGACGTACGCGGTGAGCTGCAGGAACGGACGAACTGGCTGGCCGCACGTGGCTTCCAGAAGTGGGTGCCTGGCTGTGGCCTCACTTACTGGATCATCTGGTGGGAGGAGTTCCCCGACATCTACGACACCTTCAGCGACAAGGATGAGGAGACGTTCAAGTCGACGGTGCGCACGACCCGGTCCGGCGGCGCTTCGATGTTCCTGTCGCTGCAGCGCAGCGACTTCACGCAGATGCCGACGTTCGCCCGCGGTCAGCTCGCCAAGATGTGCTTCGGCGTCGCCGACGACTACGAGGCCAGCTTTGGTCTCTCGGACCGGCAGAAGGCCGCTGGGGCATCGCCTGAGCTGTGGCAGAACCACCCCGAGCACCAAGGCAAGGCCTACCTCGATGCGCCCTCGATCCCAGAGGAGAAGCTGGGAATGGGGCTGCGTACCTGGTCGTGGGGCAAGACCGATCAGGAAGCGCACGCGAACATCACCGCGCATGCCGAGGCATGGCCTGCGGCGTCGAAGACCGTTGACGAGTTCACCAAGAAGATCGCTGACGCTTCGGGGTCCGCGGCGCGGCCTTCTGCGGCGATCCCGATGCCCCCGGCGGCGCCCGAGCGGATCGTAGTCAACGGAGCGAGCACCCACGCGCCGAAGCCTGTCGAGGACGGTATCCCCGAGGGCCAGGAACTCCTGGAGCGGGCCGCTGAGCTGGTCATCAACAAGCAGCGCGCGTCAACGGCGATGCTGCAGCGCGGTCTGCGGCTGTCGCATGAGGACTGCGTGCGGGTGATGGAGGCGCTGGAGCGCAAGGGGATCGTCGGGCCGCTGCGCGAGGACGAGACGCGTGAGGTCAAGGTCGCGGCCGTCGATCTGCCGGCGGCGCTGGATGAGCTGCACAAGGCCGGTGACGCTGTCGCCGAGTACGCGCAGACGGACGATCCTGACCCAACGATCACGGCTGGGCCCGACGATGAGATTCCTGACCTTCCTCCCGCGCCTCGACCCAAGGCTGGCGCGGCGCCAAAGAAGAAGATGTCGCCGGAGGCCGCGCGCGGTCTTGTCGAGGACTGGATCCGGCACCGGTTCGAGATCGGTGAGTTGTCGTTCACGGCCTCCGATGAGGAGTTGCGGCGGATCCGCGACGAGTCGGGCAACACTTCGCGCTCGTGGGCGCACAACGTGCTGATGCGGATCGCGTCCGACGGACTCCTGGAGGTGGACAATTCGGGTCCGAGCACGGTGTTCCGCATCGTGGCGGATCGGTTCGAGACGGTGCCAGCATGATCGCCGCAGCGCTCCCCCAGCCCCTTGACGGCTTCCGTGACGCGGGAGCGGGGGCTGGGGGAGAGAGTTACAGGTCAAAGGCCCGTGACGGCCGTCATGACGCCCTCCGTGACGCCCGTGTGACGACCCATGACGGGCCCGTGACACCCCCGCGTGACACCCGCTCGCGCGCCGGTGACGCAGGCGCACACCCGCACACGCACAAGATCATCTAGGCGCGCTCGCGCCATTCCCACGCGCAGCCGTGCGCGCGAAAGGACAGGCCCGTCATGACCAACGACACTCCGACCCTCCCCCGGTTC
Organism: Actinomadura rudentiformis; assembly: GCF_008923185.1. Classification (GTDB taxonomy): domain Bacteria; phylum Actinomycetota; class Actinomycetes; order Streptosporangiales; family Streptosporangiaceae; genus Spirillospora; species Spirillospora rudentiformis. Next base: position 146,986 of record NZ_WBMT01000009.1, on the reverse strand, counting down.
CTGACCCTCGGCGGAGCCATCGTCCAACTGGTTCGCCACCCCCGCCCGGTGCCGATCGATACCGGTGACGTCATGTGGCGCTGCGAGGGCTGCGGCCAGCGAGGCTCGGATGCCCCTTGGTCCGCCGGTACGGCCGAGTCATACCCCGTGAGCCTCGACGACGCGCGCCAGGCGGCGAATGAACACGCCGGCCAGTGCCGGTCGACCCCCGCGGACCGAGACCCCGTCTTCGTCGCCGCCGCGATGGCCGTCCTGGCGTCGCTCGCTGGGAAGGACTTCTCGCTATGAGCGCCGTGCGGATGACGCTCGCGCTGCAGCTCGTCCTGCGGCACACCCTGGCGGAGCCGGACAGGGAGTGGTTCGGCAACGAGATCGCGCAAGCGACGGGCCTGGCCGACGGCACCGTCTACCCCATGCTGGCCCGCCTGGAGCGCGCCGGCTGGTTGAGCATCCGGCACGAGGCGCCCGCCGAGCGCGGCACGGAGCGCCGGCCGAGCCGCCGCTACGTGCGGTGGACGGAGCAGGGTGTGGCGGCGGCGCGGTCGGCGCTGGCCGGTCTGTCGGGTCAGCGCGTGCACATCGCGACGGTGCTGCCAGAGCCCAGCACGATCCTGGAGGCAGCATCATGATCGACCTCACACCGTTCACGCCTGAAGCCGGGCCGGCCTTCTATGCGCTCCTCGACCCGGCTACCGTTCACGACGGTGTGAACGTCGTCACCGAGGATGGTGAACAGTACGCAGCCGACAGCGGCGACGTCTTGTGCGTCACGCGTGAGCCACGACGGCTGCCGCTGAGCCGTAGCTGCGACGTCGACCTGCGAGGACTGCTGACCCGCGGCGAGTGCCTTGCCCGCCTGACTCCGCGCGGTGACGTGACCCGGCATCCAGACGGGAGGCGTCTGTACATCTGCACGGAGGGATGGGCGATCGCCGGTTGGCAGTCCCCTGACCTGGTGCTCGGGCCGCAGGCCGCACAGCTCCGCGCCGTCATGGACACCTTCAGCGACTTGAGGGGCTCTGGCCCGATCGGCCAGGCATACGCCCGCAGCGTCAACGCCTCCTACGACGAGGGCCGGTGGCTGCCACAGGTGCACGCCGATGCCGCCCAGGCCGCGCTCGACGCTGCCGGATGCGACGGCCGGTGGTGGGCGTGGTTCGCCGAGCCTTGCTTCATGCGCGGCGAGCTGGCGGCTCTGGCCGCCAGGGATCTGCTCGGCAGCGTCCCGGGCTGGAACTGGCGGGCTTACGCGACCCTGATGCGCTCGTGGGGGACGGCGGTCGGGCGATGGGCGCACCCGCAGGACGCCGATTGCGCGCAGGTGCACTGGAGTATGGACAGCCCATCATGACCGAACTCGATTCGGCGCCGGACGGCGAACTTAGGGTTGCCTCACCCCCGATAAGTTCCCTTATCGGGGGCGAGTGGAGCGATGTTCTAGAGCGCGGTTCAGACTTCGGCCTCACGCCAGAAGAGGCCGCGCGGCTCTCCCTGCTCGACGCCGGAGCCGACGCCTACACCCAAGCGGTCCGCCCCGGCAACACCGTTCGTTCGTACGAACGAGCCTGGCGATCATGGGAAGAGTTCTGCGCCTTCGTCGGCCTCCCCGTCGCACCCGCCTCCCGCGGCATGCTCGTCGGCTACGTCCGATGGCGCTGGGAGGCGGGCGACTCCCCCGCCACGATCGACAGCCGACTCGGCGGCATCGCCACCAGCCTCCGCGACCGCGGCCACCCCATCGACCGCGCCGTCACCGCCCAGGCCCGCGAAGTCCTCAAAGCCGAGGAGCGACGCGCCGCCGAGGCCGGCCAGCCGCACCGTGGCCGCGGGCAGGCGCCCGCCGTCACCCTCCCCCAGCTCCGCGCCATGTCTGAACATTGCCCAGACGATCTCGGCGGGATCCGGGACCGGGCGCTGCTTCTCGTCGGGTTCGGCATCGCCGCTCGCCGGTCCGAACTCGCCGGGCTGCTCGTCGGCGACGTCGAAGTGCACAGCGAAGGCCTCCGTGTGACGACACGGTTCGGCAAGAAGGGCGGCCGGACGGTCACCGTAAGGCCGGGCCGCAACCCGCTGACGGATCCGGTCGCAGGCTGGCTGGCCTGGCTCGAAGCAGCCGGACATGACGAGGGGCCGGCGTTCCTGCGCGTGGATCAGTGGGGGAATCTCGGCGGCGAGATGAGCGACCGGGCCGTCAACGAGCGCGTGGCCGCGTGCGCGCAGCGCGCTGGACTGAGCGAGCTGACGAGCCACGGTCTGCGGGCCGGGCTGGCGACGACGGCTAGGCGAGCAGGTAAGGATCCGGAGAAGATCGCCGATCAGGGCGGCTGGGCGCGGAACTCCAAGGCGCTGCTCGGCTACATCCGCAGTGTGGACGCCTGGGGAGATAGCGCCACCGCCGATATCGGACTGTAGGTCCGCTGATCTGGCCGTGGCCACCCGAGCGGGGGGCGCATTGCGGGATAGAGATGCCATGAGCAAGCAGACGAGCCTCCGCGCCGCTGTAATCAGCCCTTACGGGGCCGGCCTGGATGCATCCGGGCGCGGCGCTCGGCGAGCTCCTGTTCTCCTTGTTGCAGCGCTGCACGGTCTTCCTCGCTGCCGTGCTCCAGGATCTGGTCGCGCATGCGCTGGTGGAGGTCGCTGGTGCGGTCGGTGCCGAGGCGTTCGCAGACGCGGCCGTAGGCCTCCCATATGACGATGGGGACGCGGATGGGGCGGGTGGGCGTCTTGCTGTTCTCGGTCACGCTGCCTCCGTTGTGTAGCTACTGAATAAATCTTGGCACAGGTATTGCGTAGCTACAAGACTGGGAGTTAATCTGTAGCTACACAACAAGGGGGAAACAGGGGTGGTGGCAATGACTGCAAGGGAGCCGCAGGCCGGGCGCCGCCGTCACTCCGCTTGCCGCCCGACTGTCCATCTCGCCCCGAACGGAGACCGCCAGGTGGCCACGAACCAGAAATCTGCGAGGACGATCAGCCGCCCCCAGTACGAGGCTCTGCGCACCGCCGAGCCCGTCGCTCAGTGGCAGGACCTCCCCGACACTCACCCGATGTCCTGTTTGAAGGCACGTCACGCTGTTTGTGCGCAGCTCAGCACGATCAAGGTCTTGATGCGTCTCGGTCTCGTCGAGTTGGTCGAGGGTGAAGTCGCCGAGGAGACAGGGCGCCCGTGGAACGCGATCCACGCCTTGACCCCTGCCGGCGAACGGGTCGCCGCGTGCCTGGAGGAGGGCGGTCCCTTGGTCCGGTTGGACGATATCGGCCTAGTGGTCCGCAACCTCTGACGTCCCGCCTCGGGGCCCGTCCATCGCATACGGGCCCGGGACAGGACGCCAGACCCTGAACGCAAAGGAGAGCCTGATGCAGTTCCATCCTAGAGATCGAGTTCTGGACACCGCTCACGCGTGGACGACGGGCCTGTCCTCCACGGGGACGGTGGTCTCGGTCGACGCCAGCGGCGGCGTTTACGTCGACTGGGACGGTGAGGGTGTCGACCTGATTCCGATGGACCCGGTGCGGCTGGTCTTGGAGACCTGCCCGCAGAGCTGACGCCCCCCGACGCGACGAAGCGGCCCGCCCTCCCGAAGGAGGACGGGCCGTTTCCGTTTCCGATCGCCTACACCCGTGGCGGGGCCCACCTGGCTCATTGCGAGTCGGCGGGCGCCTCCCCGTCCGGCGGGCTGACGAACGTCCCGCGCTGCGGCACCGTGTACACCCAGCCCTTGTCCCGCATGAACGCCACCGCCCGCCGCGCCGTCTCCCGAGCCACCCCGAACTCCTGAACCATCGCCGACTCGCTCGGTATCCGCCGTCTCGGCAGAATCTCCCCCGCGTCTATCCGCGCCTTGATGATGAGCGCGATCTGCTGGTAAACGGGGACGTCAGCGTCATGATCCACGGTCACGGCGGCAACCGTAGACGTGCCCAGACATCCCCACCTGTGCAGCTACGTAGGCATACGTAGGTAGACGTCTATAGACGAGGTGCCTACCCTCAGAGTCACTGCGCCGTATCGCGGTGTGGTCAGGTCAGGGGTGCGCCGGCACATCATGGCTGGGGTGGCGGCGCACCCCAGCCGTAATCCAGGCGCCCTCGGTGCGCGTCGAAGTAGCGACTCGCACCCGATCACCTGGAGCCGACATGCGCCCCCTGCTCGCCGCACTCCTGCTGGCCGTGGTCCTGGCCGGCTGCTCCGGCGACGATTCGCCGCCGCAGGTCGACGGGTCCGCGCGGACGGCGTGCGAGCACCTGGCCAAAGCGGCACAGGCCCGCACTGCGGGCGGCTACAAGGCTGAGTACAGCACGGACGGCGTCAAGGCGATCGAGGCGGCGATGACTTCGAAAGCCCAGGGTGTGCGGGACATCATGCGCGACTACGACGACCCGTCCGATCAGATCGCGGTCGAGGGCAAGCTGCGCGCGTGGTGCCAGGCGCACGGGATGGCGGCTGGTTAAGCGCCGACTCAGGGTTCTTCGCGTGCGTGACACAACGGGCATGGCACACGGCCGCGCATGCCTTCCTGAAGCCCGATGACTTCGCCAGCCCCGATGCATTGAGGGCACAGACCCGATTCCTCTACGGCCGCTGCCTGCCCGACGGGACGACGCTCGCTCTGGGAAGGCGGGCCGACCGGATCAGGCTGGCCGCCTTCGTTGCCGGTGCCCTGGCAGTGCCAGCAGTTCACCTCGATCCAGGACCCGTCCTTGCCGGTCATGACGAGACGCCTGGTGCCGCTACAGCGAGGACAGGCGGGGGCGTCCCAGTCGCGCATCAGACCATCCCCTCGCCGTTGCAGGCCGGGCACTTCACCCATTTGCGCTGTACGCGCTGGTCGTCCTCGGTCTTGCCGTTGACTTCGGCGTAGTAGCCGCCTTCGCCGTTGCAGGCTCCGCATTTGCGTGGTCGGCGGTCTTGGTCCCTGTCTTTGGCCATCACTGCAAGCCCACTCCTGTGCGGCTGGCGCGTCAACTCGCCGGCAGGAAACAGGTCGCCTTCACCCGGACGGCTCGTCAAGGTTCTGCAGGTGGTTCTGGTTCCCAGTCACGGATGTCACCGTCTCGGCAGAGCTGGATGCGACGTACATCCTTGTACGCGGCAGGCGGCATCAATGGTTTGACCCGGCCGGCGCCGACGTTGACGAGCATTCGCTCTGCCGGGCGTTCGCCGACCTGGCGGATGTAGGTGACGATGGCCCGCCACTCACCGGTGATTTCCATGCGCATCCAGGCGAGCAGGTATGCGGGCTGGGGTGGGTCGCCTGTGATCTGCACGAACGGCGGACAGTCGACGACGTCCTTCCACTTCATGGTCGGCATGCTAGAACAGTAGTTCGAAGCCATGTCTCCAAGGGCCTGTGATCGTATAGCTCGGCCGCGCAAAGGACCGTGCATCCGCGCGTGCGGACGATCTATGCCCACTCCGTCAGGTGACAAAGCAAAACGGCCCCGCCCTCCCGAAGGAGAGGCGGGGCCGTTTCTGTGCCAAGGCTGTCCATTCAGAATGCCTGCGCTCAGGGTAACTCGAAGGTTGCTGAGCGTCTAGGCTTATGCCTCCGGGCTACGTCCCTGGCGGTCCGATCGGCGTCACCTTCGAGACACGCGCGCCATCAGCCGTTACCACCGCGTCCACCTGCGGACGCACCCCGAACAGGCCCACGGCCGCTGCGACGAACGCCATCACCATCGCGACCTGATCCGCGCTCCAGTTCAACCCGAACGCCAGACCGCACGTCAGGATCGCCTGAGTGAAGCCGACGATGGCCGGCAGGAACTGGTCACGGGCGACGAAGAACGCCGTGACGACCCCGAGTAGCGCGGCGACGGCGGCGTTCACGGCCGCAGTCTGGTCGTTGTCCCAGTCAAGGCCGAACGCGACGAGCATCTGAATGCCCGCCGAGACGAAAGCCAGGATGGTGGCCGGGTCTCGTCCGAGGATCTTCATGTGCCTTCCTTTCAGGCGGAGAGGAACTCCGCCATGACCTTCACGTGCCTGGCGTCCGCCAGGGCGTTGTGCAGGCCCTCCGCCTGCTGCGGCATCGGCGGGTTGCCGAGCCGGTCGCATTCCTGCTTCAGGTCGTGGGTGTACATCGGTACCCCATCCGGCAGATCGACCATGCGACCCCAGAGCTGGCAAAGTGCCACGTGGTCGTACGCGCCGTACCAGGCCCACAGCTCCACATCGGGTGTTTCGAGAATGAAGTCCCGGGCAGCCTGGGCGATTTCGCGGCGTGATTTCACGTGATCGATGTCGGGATGGTTGACATCCCAGCGCCACGGGTTGACGTCGAGTGCCAGGGGCAGCGAGGGGACGACATGTTCCCTCAGCCACGGATGAGCGAGAACGCGGTCAATCCGCGGCCTGTCGGCATAACCGTCAGATGCCACGGCGTAGTACTCGCGACCGTCCTCGGCCACCAACCCGATCGAAATCAGCTCGATCGTCCGGCCATCCTCCAGGAACTCGGTGTCGTAGTAGATGCGCATCTACGCGTGCACCCGCAGCAGTACGGGCCACGTCGCCGAGCCGACCACGCCGTCGTCGTCGACCTTGCCCCACCGCTGTACCGCCTTGACGGCCTTCTCAGTCGCGGGACCGAACTCGCCGTCGATCGCCACCTCCAGATGGCTGCGCGCACGCAACAGGCCCTGGAGGGACTGCACGTCCTCGCCCTTGGCGCCGCGCTTGAGGGTGGGCAGCCTCTTCACCATGGCCTCCGTCCAGTTGCTGGTGCTGGGGGTTGATGTCCCGGGCTTTGAGGAGTCGTAGGCCGGGCGCCCGTACCCGGCGATCGAGGACGCCGACCGCACACGGCGTAGGCAACGGTCGCCGGTGTTGCCCTCGATCGTCTGCACGCGCCCACCACCGAGGACCTTCTCGACGATGCCGACGTGGTCGATCGCACCGATCGAGTTGGAGGCGCCCCAGTCGAAGAAGACGATGTCGCCCGGCTTGGCCTTGTCGACGTTCTCGACGGTCCCGGCGTACCAGCGGCCAGCCTTACGGAAGTCCTGCGCGTGCCAGACCGTGTACGCACGGTCCCCGGCGGGGAGTACGGCCTGGGTGTTGCCGGAGCGGCGGGCCCAGTAGGTGACAGCCATGTCGCACCACGCGGCACGCAAGAACCCGTTGCCGTTTCTGCTGGCGTAGTCACGGGTGATGTAGTTCGGACGGCCACGCAGCCCCAGGGAGCGGCGGGCCTCGGCCAGCATCGCGGCGGCGGTGCCCATCTCAGGCCTCCAATTCGAAAAGGTGCCAGACGAGCCCGTCCTCCGTGCGCGCGGTGGTACCCCAGTACCGTGCACCATCCGGCAGGTCGTGGCCGGTGCCGAACACCTGGAACGTGCGCTTGAGCTCCTGTGCGCCGTCGTCATGCAGAGTCCAGAAGTCCACGCCGTGCTGAGCGTTGGGACCGACGTCGATCCGCACCGCCTCGCAGTGCAGCGGCGTCCCAGCGGCAACGGTGTGCGGCGGGCTGCCGACGATCAGGCGGTGCCGATACACGCGGCGGCCCATTACGCCTCACCGCCCGTGTAGATGCCTTGCACCGGTTCGCCGTACAGTTCGCCGAGCACGGTCTTCTCGTCGTCCTCGGTGGCCCGCTCGGCGTCCGGGTGGGCGTCGACCTGGTCCATCAGGTCGATCTCGTTAACGTCCTCGCCCTCGGCGGGGACATCCACGTGTGGATCAGTCACTGCCTGCCCCTCTCTCGCTTCAACCCCGGACGGATCTGCCGCCGGTACAGCAGCCAGCACCGCCACATCAGCAGCGCCGCGATCGTGCAATAGATCACCGCGCGTGCGATCTCCACGCCCAGCGACACCGGCCGGGCGCCGGCGAGAAACGACCGCACCGTCACCCAGTCGAAAACGACGGCCAGCGCCGCGGTGAACGACATCAGATGCCAGCCCTCCTCGCTGCGCCACCACCGCGCCGACAGGTGATACAGCAGGCAAAACGTCGTGGACGTGACCGCTGCGGCCACCAGGCCGATGGTTCCGATCAACTGGATCAACGACCCTCCCTCAATGCGCGCTCAATCGCCTCGGCGAGATGGTTGTGCTCACGCATCTCCCGGATGCGCCGAGCCAAGCGGTGTCCGCGCTCATCACGCGCCTGGGTCTCCCGCAGCCGCTTCGAAGCACGCTCCAGCGCCTCGTCCGCGCGCTGATCCCCCGGAGATTCCTGCCGGCGCCGCCAAGGCCATCTCATCGGCGAGCCCTCTCCACAAGCGAGCTCAGGAGCTGTGTGTTGAGCTCGGTTCCCTCGTTCAATGCCGTGAGGCGGCCCTCCAGCGCGTCGATCCGCGCCTCCGATACCCGCCATGCGGCCTCCCACTTGTCGGCACGCTCTTTCTCGTCCGTCAGGACCGAGCGGGGCACAAGGTCGCCCTTGACGATGGAGCGGATCACCAGGCCGAGCGTGGCGATGACGAGAGTAATGAGGCCGCTCGCGACGAGTTCGGGCCACGGCGACTGGCTCACGCGGCGATCCCAGTGTGCGACCGCGGTCGCTGCGAGACGGCGAACATCTATGCAGGCCCCCTGTTAGATCAGGTCGTAGCGGATGCCGTCCAGGGCGATCCAGCCGGGCGCCGCGGCAATCCCCGAATGCCACTGCAGCGCCCCCGCCGACGTGATGATCACGCGGAACACTCCATAGGAGGCGGCAGCGCCGGTAGTCGCTCCGACGACGACGGCGTGGATGGTCTGGGCGGGCCGGATCTCGGCCGGCAAAGTCGCCATGGTGTCGCCGTTGGCGAAACCGTTGACTCCGACACCACCGGCCCCGGTGCCTTTCCGTACGCCGCCGCGCAGCTCCACCTCCAGCCGGGATCTGAACCGGTAACTGGGGGTGTAGCCGCCGGCGACAGAGGTGCTGTATCCGGACGCGAGCGTGATGGCGACCCACGGGCCGATGCGCGGTGTGGTCTCCAGGGCGTGCAGGCGGCGGCGAAGGGCGGCGAGTTCGCGCTGGGCGAAGCGTTCGTCGCGTGGCGGGTTCTGGCTGGTCATGCGGGGGATCGCGGTTCTTCGATGATGAGACTGGTACGTTCCCTACCGCCTGGCTGGATGCGCAGGCCGACGACACGGACGACCGCCTCAAACGGCACCGCACTGGAGCCTGGGAACCAGTTCTCGTCGGCGATCCGGACCCGGATGTAGGCGCCGGGGTTGATCTGCGGGTAGCCGACGATGTCCAGGGAGGGGACGGTGCGGTCTCCAGAAACTGCGGCGAGGTCGGCGGCGGCGCGACCTTGCAGGATGACGAGGCTGGAGTCGCTCTTGTGGGAAGTGACGGTCTCCAGCAGCGGATATCCGGCGAGGAGCTCATCGTCGAGAGAGGACTCGGCCCAGCGGAGGTTGTCGCCTTCACCCTCCCCCAGCGCCGCGACATAGTTGGCTGACTGTTCACCGTCGTCCGGCCACTCGTAGGAGTAGATCTGGCCTGGGTACTCGTAGGTCGGCAGCGGGCTGGCATTGGGGTCGCCGCCCAGTTGCGGTGACCCGAGCAGGACGCGGCGGCGCAACGCCCGCCCTTCATCGATCCAGGTGTGGATACGCCATTCCATGCCGGGATCGCCTTCAACCAGGTCCCGCAGCAGCTGGCCGTAGGTGGTGAAGGTGTAGCCGTGGAAGGCGCCGAGTTCAGAGCCGGCGTCGCGGCGGTCGATCAGCACACCCGACATCTGCGAGGCGTCGGCTTCGATGCCCAGGTCACCGGGGCGTAGATCAAGGTAGGTGAAGTTTTGGGCGTCGGCCAGCAGGTCCCGGAAGACGGTGAACATGTCAGCCTGGGTGTAGCTCAGTGTCTTGGCGGATCCATAGCCGAGCAGAGGCCGGAACAGGCGCCGCTCCAGAACAGAGCGGATCTCGGACGCCTGGAAGGTTGCAGAGCTTTTGCTTCCTTCACGTCTGGGGCGGCGATGCCAGATGACCCCGTCCCACACCGGCACCTCGTCGCGGAAAATGATCAGGTTGGTGCGGCGCGTCAGGAGCAGTTCTCGCGGTTTGCGGGCGCGGATGGCGGGATCGCCGAGCGGAAGGGTGGCCTGCAGGGTGCCGGCTTCGCCGAGCATCGTAGTGAACGACTCGATCTCGAACGGCATGTGCTCGATCAGTTGCCGGCGAGTCAGTAGGTCGTAGATGGCGTACCGCCAGGCGTGACCGGGCACGACTCAGGTCGCCGCTTCGTAGGTGCCCGACAGCAGGAAGGTGTTGCCGTTGGCGAACGTCAACGGGACCGTCGGCGACCACACCGTCAGACGGCAGTCGGTGGCGCTGGTGGGGAAGTACAACGCGGCGACGGTGCCGTTGGGGACGATCTCGTATTGTCCCTGCCAGCGGGTGGCTCCGACTACGCACAGTTCGCCTACGGCGACCGCGTTGGCCGACTGAAACGGCACCGACACCCGGTAGGCGCCGGTACCGAACGTCGTCGTCGAACCTGGCACGATCACGACTGTCCAGTGGACGGTGCGTCCGACCTTCATGTACCGGCCATTGAGGAGGCCGTTGCCGATCGCCGGTTGCGTGCCGGTCGAGGACCAGGTGGGGGCATAGTTCGTCCACTGGCCGCCGATCCCGCCGAGGTAGACCTGACTGGCTTGCGGAGTGATATTGGCATCGACGATGTTGGTGGCGTTCGCGGCGACCGCGATGTTGGAGACTCTGAGCGTTTTCGCGGTCAACTGATCGGCAGGCGGAAGCGCGGGCGCTGATGGCGACGCGGCCGGCGTGCCGGTTAGGACTCGGTACCGGTAGAGCGAACTCGCGCCGTTGTCGGTGAATTCGGCGATCAGGGAGTCGATACGCGGCTGTGTGGGCGACGACGCGGCGATGTCGAGATCGGTGGTGGCGGCGAGTTCCAGCGGCAGCAGCCCGTTCTGCCCGTCGGAGACCACGCTGAGTCCGGCGGGGACACGGATCTGCATCGCCGGGGTGGGGATCTGGGCGGGGAAGATGCCGCGGACGACTCCGGCCGACGGGTAGAGGAGCCCGGTGACCGCGGCGCGCATCTCGGCGCCGTCCACGGGGACGCCGTCGAGCCAGGCAGGTTCACGAGCGGTCACCGACGAGGCCATGCAGTGCCTCCTTTCACGTCCAGGCGGAGTAGAACGAGATCTGAGCCGACGGCGGTGAGGCGGCGGTGAGCGTGCCGAAGATGCGCAGCAGGTTGTCGCCGGGGGCCATGAAGAACTCGGCGACGACCGCGCTGCCGGGGGCGGGGCCGCGCGGCGAGGTGCCGCCCAGCAGTGTCGTTCCGGCGGCGACGTCGATGACCAGGTAGTCGGTGGCGCCGAGCGGCAGGTCGAAGATCAGAACCTTGGAGGTGGTGTAGTTGACGACAGAGATGTCATCGCCGGGGCCGCGGATCGTGATGATCGGCGGGGAGTCGTAGTCGCCGCTGTTAGTGAGAGTCGCCTGCGATGGCGCGGTGGTGATCGCCGGAAGGGTGACCGGCGGCGTCCAGGGCGGGGCGAGGCCTCCGGAGCCGGAGCCGGCGGAGATGGACGCGGCCTGTTCCAGGACGCCGTATTTGCGGGGGTCCGGGGCGAGCAGGCCGATGGAGAATTCACCCATCACGTCGCTGGTCGGGCCGACCCGCAACGATCCGGAGCGGCGGCAGTCCACCCTGCGCGGCGTGGTCTCGTTGACCCGCAGGCTGACGAGCCGGTTGCGGGGGACGGCGCGGCGGAGCCGGTACTCGGCTGCCTCCCGTTCCTCATATGAGGGTGCGGCGAACGTCCCTGCCAAAGTGAGGGTTCGGCCGGCGAAGAAGTTCTCGACGTCCCACAGGCCGTCGGCGCCGCTGCGGGGTTCGGCGCCCTCTTCGAGGTCGGGGCTGTCCCAGCCGTCGAGTCTGGCCATGCGCCAGTCGACGCCAAACTCGTCGACACCGCTGTTGAAGGGGATGCTGGTGCCGGTTTCGGCGTCGTCGAGGAGCGCGGTCAGGTCAGAGGCGCCCGCCACAGATCACCTCCTGGACGTGTTGGCCTCGCGATGTTGTCCGTGAACGGCAGGGATCCGGAGGGGTCAGCGGAGCGCCCAGGCAGCTTCGCGCTGCGCTTCGCGGGCCATCTGGGAGGGGCTGAACGGCAACTCATAGAAGTTCTGCGTGAGGTGCTTTGCGGACCCGTGGCGAGTGCCGTCGCCGCCGCGGGCGGGAGAGACCCAGCCGCCTCGGGCGTAGCGGCGGACGAGTGCTTCGCCGACCTTGTCGGCGTTGATCGCCTCAACGAGCGGCGCGTGCCGTCCGGCCGATCTGCGGTTGATCACGTACTCACCCGCGGTCGCCATGATCGGGACCCGGTCGACGCCCCCAGGGCCGCCGATCCAGCCACCCCGCCGGTAGCCGTGCCGCTTCATGTCGGCGAGCAGTGCCTGCCCGCTGGGCGTCTTGGACAGGTCACCGGACATGAGGCGCACGGCGGTGGCTAGGTCGCCGGGCGCCAGGCCGGTTGCCGACAGTAGTGCCTGCCAGGATCCGGCCGCCGCTCCGAGTGACCGCAGGCTAGACCGGACGGTGAGGATGTCCGGCAGGTTCTTCAGCGTCTCCTGCTGCTTCTCCGCCGTCTCAAGCTTGCCTTGGAGGCCGCGCAGTTTGGCGTCGGACAACTTCACCGCGTCGGCTGCGAGCCGTTCGGCCTCGGGCCCGCCCATATTGAGCAGCTGCCTGGCCAGCGTCCCAAAACCCCTGTCTGCGAGTTTGGTGAGATTGGAGATGAACGCACCGGTGTTCTTGATTCCCAAATCCAGCGCACCGCCGAGTTGCGTCGCTGGGGACTGGCGCCCGATCGCGGCTCGCCTCTCAGTGTCCTTGAGGTTCTTGGTGGCGTTGTTCAGCTCCTCGCGTTCCTTCTTCAGGCGGCGCTCGGCTTCACGGATCTTGTCCGTGCGCTTGGCCTTGGCCAGCGCCTCCTTCGCGTCCTGGATCGCCTCCGCGCGGGCCTTGCGCTGCGCCGCCGTCCGCCCCGGCTTGTCATAGGCACGGTCGAGTCGCTTGCGAGCTGCTTTGATCCGGTCGGCGCGGTCCCTGTTGGCCTTGGCCAGCGCCCTTTTCGCTGCGGCGGCCTGATCGGACTGCGTCTTGCGGTTCTTCTGAGCCTCGGTCACGTCGGCCTTGGTGGCCGGCTTCATCATGTCGGTCCACCGCTGCAGCAGGTCCGACAGATTGAGGTCGGCCTGGTCGTCACCGCCGAGGATGCCGCCTTCGGCCATGCGGTTGACCCGCATTCCGAACCTGCGTGCGACCTCGCTGAGGATCGACACCGACCGGGTTCGCTTGGAGGCTGCGAGCGGAATGTAGGCCTCGCCCTGCGTCTCGGGCTCAGACCACAACCTGATCGGTCCGCCCGCGCGGGAGATCTGCGCGACGTGGTTCTCCAAGCCGCCAGCCGCGTACCCACGCAGCCCCATCCCCCCGGGGTCGCCGGCGAGCTGCAGTGTCTTGGCCTCGATAACGAGGTTGCCGCCGCGGGCATCGACGAACCGACGGCCCAATCGCTCCTCATACGGGCTGACCGGCCCGCCCTCGGCGTAGGCGGCCTTAGGCCACCGCCAGTCGGGCATCGATTTGCGAACTTCGCGGACATGGCCGCCCGTGTAGGGAGCCTCGACAACGTAGCCAGACCGTGTGGACGCGAGTACGACATGACCGAGGGAGGCGTTGAACCCCAACGCGCCAGGCCTCGGGTTGCCGATCGCGATGCTGTTGGGGTGCTGACTGTACGTCACCCCGCCGATGTCGACCCCACGCGCAGCGTGCCATGCGTACTGGGTGAGGCCGGAGCAGTCGAAGCCCCTCGTCCCCGCCCCGCGGCCGATACCGAAGGACGGGCCGCCGATGCCGCCGCCGCCCCAGGAGTAGGGGGTACCGAGCCAGCGGCGTGCCGCGCCGACGACGCCGCCGCCCGCGCCGGCGAATTTCTGCCAGGCCGCGGCGACCTCGCTGCCGAACGCGGCGACCATCGCTGACATGCCTTCGCGGATCGGCCGGGTGACTTCACCGACGTTGGCCGAGGGGGAGGTAAGCCCGACTGCGCCGCCCTTGGCGTAGCCCTGCAACTCTCCGCGTAGCGCCATCTGCCGGAGCCGGTACATCTGCTCGTGGCCACCGGCCGCCGCGACCTCCCTGGTAGTCCACACATGCTCATCGGGCATGAGCAGCGACGGGACGCTGTCCTTGCCTGCGCGAGCGCCGGACACGAAGGGAACCTCGCCGCCCTCAGCGAAGTGAATCTTGCCCCGGTTCGGGGCGTGGCCGAGCTGATTCCAGGTGCCCTGCGCGTACACACTGAGCTCGACCTTCTTGCTTTTGATCTTGCCGAGTTCTTTCCAGAGCGCCTCGGCCCGGCCGCGGGCGATGCCCATCGCGTCCGCCGCGCGTAGGAACGCCGTGCGGGAGGTGTTCTGGGCGCCAGTCGCATTCCCCGTGCTCCGGGCGAGCGCGTCGACCTGAGCTCGGGCGGTCTGGTTCCTTCCGGCGAGCGCGTACAGGACCGGGAGGGCTTCGCGGATGCGCTGGTTGTAGTTGCGCTGGGCGGTGTCGCCGGAGCCGGTCCGGATCGCCGCCTTGCGGGTCTCCTCCGCTGACGCCCGCAGCCGCGTGATGTACCCGCCCAGGGCGGTGGTACCGCTGTTGGTGACGCCGGTGAGCCGCTGGTATTGGGTCCAGAGCTGTTCGGCGCGCTGCCTGGACCCGAGCATCGCGGTGGCCTGCGACACGAACGCCTGCCGCGAAACGTGGGTCTGGTTGATGGTGACGCCTAGCGTCCGCGCCAGCGCGTCCACCTGGGCGCGAGCATCGCGGTGGCCGCCGGCCATCGCATACAGCACCGGCAGGTACTGGGCCGCGGCGGCGTTGGCGCGCTGGAGGCCGTCGCCTTTACGTAGTAGCGCGGCACGCAACTCGCTGACAGTGATCAACTGCTGCGCGAACGCCTGCCGTAGCTGCAGGCTCGCGGCGCTGCTGCCGTCCATGCGGCCCTTGGAGGCACCGAGCTGGTCGTTGAGCCGCCGGAAGCCCTCCCGGAGCTGGGTGGTGGCGTTGAACGCGGCGATCGATGGCGTGAACTGCGCTTCCATCGCGGCCGTGAGCGCGTTCATACGGTCTTTCATCTGCAACGTTTCGTTACCGGCGTCATCGAGGGCCAGCGCGATCTGCCGGGTCGGGTCCGCTGCGAGCTGCGCCGCGTACTGGTATTGGCGGATCTTCGCCGCGGCGTCACCCGTGAGCTGCCCCGACTTGTCCATCGCCTTGGTCAGATCCACACCGGCGGCGTCGGCCAAGCGGATCGCCTCTTCGCGAGTGATGCCGTACCGGGTGGACAACTGCGCGGACGCGGCGTCGATGTTCTTAGTCGCCGACCGTGCGCGGTCGAGCTCGGCCTCGTAAGCGAACGCCGCCTCGGCGCTATTGATGAACGCCTTGACGTTCTTATCGTTGATGCGCGTCGCGACCAGGTTGGTGTCAGCCGCGATGGCCTTCTGTGCCCGGTTGACGCCGAGCCAGGCGGTGTTGACGCGCGGCAGGACATCAGCGGCCAACGCGCGGTAGCCGACGATGTTGTTGCCGACGGCGCGATACTCGGCGCGCAACGACTCGGCCAGGCGCTGGCTGTTCGACTTCGCATCACCGGCGCGGGTCGCCATTAGCAGGAGTCCAGCGCCCGCGGCGATGTAGAGCGCGGGCCCTGCCGCTGTCACCAGGTTCATCGCCCGGGTGGCGGCAGATGCGCCGCGGTTGGCCGCCGCCGCCGCACGCATCCGCTCGTTGAACGCTCCGACGCCGCCGACCAGGCCGAGAATGGGTGCACGCAGCAGAATCGCCGACACCGCGAGTTGCGCCAGAGCCGGATTGATCCCGGCGATGGCGTTGACGGCGCTGAGGGTGCCGTTGGCGAGCTCCAGCAGTGTCACGCCGAGCGGAGCGACGTCCTGGACGAGGTCGAGGGCGGTGTCGCCGGCGGTGACCATGGAGTCGTCAAGGACGTGCAGGGCGCGGGGTGCCTGTGCCCCCGCCCAGGTGAGGAACTCGCCGCCGACGCGCTGGGTGGTGAAGTCACCGAACGTGGTCACCAGGGTCTGGACGTCGGCGGCGGTCTCATTGGCGAGCGTGCTGATGCTGGGGAGCAGGGACTGGGTGGCGCCGATGACGGTGTTGAACGCGGTGAGCGCCTGGGGTTCGAAGGCGCGGGCGAGGCCCCGGTAGTTGTCGATCAGTTCTTTGGTCTGGGTCGCGCTGACCTGCTGCCAGCGAGACAGGGTGCTCCACGATTCTGAGAGGTCGTCCTGTGCGGCGACGACCTTGATGATGCTGGGTGCCGCCATCGCGCCGAACGCGGTGAAGGCGGCGCCCGCCGCTGTGACACCGGCGCCTGCTGCCGCGGCACCGGCGATGAGGCTGACGAGGGTGGCGCGCTGCGCGGTCAGACCACGGGTGGTGCCCGCGACGGACCGGGAGAGCCGTTCTTGGGACTGCCGGTTGCGGTCGGTTTCCTCGCTGTTGCGGCGCTGCTCTTCGGAGTTACGACGGGTCTGCCTGGATGCCTGTTCCTGCTGCCGCTGGTGGCGCTGCTCGGTTTCCAGCAGGCGGGCAAGCACTCGCTCCAGGCGGCCTGCCGACTCTTCGCTCTGCTCGAAGTCGTCGCTGGAGCGGCGGCCGACCTGCTGAATTTCGTCCCTGAGTTGCCGGGTGGCCGCGGACGCGGCGCGCATCGCGGCGATGAACTGAGTGGGGTCCGCGCGGAGTTGGGCAGAGACGGTTCTGTCTGCCACGCCGCGTCACCCCCTCATTTCGGGTCCCGCCAGGTGCGCCGCACCGCATACCGGTTGAGCTGCAGGTATTTGTCGTTGAGATCGGCGTTCTGCTGTTGCCGCTGATGAATGGCCTTGCAGCCCTGGCAGTTGGCTGCGGGTCCGGCGTCGTAGCCGTCGAAAGCGGCCGGGTGGAGCGTCTCCGACAGTGGCTGGCCACACCCATCACAGGTGTCGGCCTCGACGTCCAGCAGGCCGGTAGCCCAGGCGCGTTCTTCGTCGTCCCATTCGGGTTCGGTCTCGGTGACCGACTCGATCAGACGGCCGGCCTCGTCGTAGATGTGGCGGGTGGTCCGGCGAGGCTCCCAGCCCAGGAACCGTCGCCGGCTGACGCCCCAGGCTCGGGCTGCCGTGATCTCGGCGCGGGCTTCGCCAGAATCGCGGATGCTGCGACGGATTTTGGGACGTCGACCAGTCCACGGTTCAGGGCCAGGGCGCAGCCGAACAGTTCCAGAACCTGGCCGTCGGTGAGGACCTCGCACAGTTCTTCGACCTGGTCGCGGGTCATGACCGGGTCGATGCAGCACGCCGCGATGAGCGCGTGCGGGAAGGTGGAGTTGTCCGCGCCGAACAGGGCGTCGTCCTTGTTGCCTTCGCGCGGCGGGTACTGCTCCATCAGGTCCCGGTAGCGGCGCCGTGGGATGCCGCGGAACACGAACCGGTGCGTGTGCTCGCGCATCTGCTCTTCGAGGGCCTGGATCTCCTCGGCGATCTTGCGGGCCTGTCCTCCCGCGGCGAGGGTGTTCTGCTGATCGGCGGTGCGCGCCGCCTCCAGGCGCCCCTCCAGCTCTTCATGCTGTAGCGCCAGGTCGCTGCGCAGGCAGATGGAGACGCCGTCCTCGGGGAGTTTGGCGTTCTTGATGAGGTCGGCGAAGTCGGCCATCAGGCGACGACCGCCTCGGTGTCCGCGGCCTCATACACGAACATCTTCTGCTCGATCAGCTGAGGCTCATTCAACTTCGGCGCCTGCCTCATGTAGTCGCCGCACCGCACCGGGAAGATTTCGGCGGGCTGGCCGGCGGCCCATGCGGTCTCGTGTGCCCGGTCGCGGCGCACCGCGATCCACCGCAGCTCACGCGGAGGCAGGGCGTTGAAGGCGACGTCACCGAGGGGGGTGTCCTGCTTCTTGTAGGTGAGGACCACTTCGTGCTTGGTGGTGCCGGCGTCTTCGGTTTCGCTGCGGCTGGCGAGCGCGGTGTTGTCGACGGCAGCCTGATCGACCTTGATGTCGAGACCTTCCTTGGTCACGTACTCCTGGATGTCGATCCCGGCATTGAGCTGCGCCGCCGTGGGGGTGGACTTCGACGACAACGTGGTCACCACGGTGACCTTGACGTTACCGTCGCCCAGCAGATCAGCCATGGCTTACTCTCCGTCCGTGCCGGCCGCGCGGCTGCGGCTCTTGGCGGTGGTGGGCGGGCGCTCTTCTGTGGCGCCGGCGTTCTTGGGGGTGGGTTCGCCCGGGGGCGGGGCTTGCTTGCCGCGCTGCGGCGTCTCGGCGGGGGGCTGCGGCGTCTCGGCGGGGGGCTGCGGCGTCTCCGGCTCGCCGGTGTCGTTCTCGTCGGGGATTGGCTCCCAGAGGTGTCCGAACACCAGGAGGGACCGTTCGGCCATCACGGTGGTGGTGGTGGGGTCATCCTTGAGGCGGACCGGGATTCTCTTGATCGCCATCAGGTGGTCCCCATCCGCTTGACGGCGAACGTGACGCTGGCGGTGGCCGACCAGGCGAGAGCGACCTTGTAGGCGTCAGCGGGGTCGCTGTAGGCGGGCAGGATCGGGATGTCCTTCTCGCCGGACGCGGGAATGGAGAAGATCTTGACGGGGTTGGCGACGCCGTACCGGGTCGTGCCGGGCGGCGTGATCGTGAGGGTGACGGAGGAGCCGCCGCCGTTCTTGACGGTGATGAAGCACCCCGCGCCCGGTCGGGTGATCTTGTCTCCGGCGGCGGCGGGGTTATAGGTGTGCGTGGTCCCGTCCACGCTGGTCGCAGTCGGGCTGTAGTCGGTCACAAGGAATCCCTCCTGGGCATGCGGACGAGCCCGCACTGCGGCGGGACGGTGAGAAGAGGCGAAGGTCAGGCGGATCGGGTCACGCGGGCTGGGTGCGCCAGGTGATCTGCAGCACGGCGTAGTGCAGCGGCGGTGCCGTCCTGTCGTCGCGTGACGCGGGCCGGTCAACCTGGAGCTGGCCGCGATACGAGGCGCGGCCGGGGATGATGAGCTTGGCGTTCACGAACGTGGCTTTGATTGCGTCGGAGACGGCTTCAGCGCCTTCCTGGGTGGCGGCGACGCACGTGAATTGGCAGCCGTAGTCGAAGTAGTGGGCCGGGTCGCCGAGGTCGGCGTCCACATCGCCCGTCATGGGGAAGAGCGCCACGTACGCCTCGAAGGTGGACGCGCCGGGCTCCCCCTGCCATCCGGCCCCCTCGGGCGGTTTGCCGCGACCGATAAGCAGTCCGGCGCTGGTGCCCATCGAGACGACCGCGTCGGTGTGCGGCCGGGCGGCGGCGACGGGCATCAGCCGCTCCTGTCCCTTGGCCAGGGCTGCGAGACGATCCGGCCGAATGCCCTCGTCGCCACCCCCACCCGCCGGTTGAACGCGGGCAGGAGATAGGGCTGCGGGGTGGTGCCTGGATGGTCGACGCGCGCCACTGGGTGAGCCGCGCCGGGCCAGTGCAGAGCTTTCTTGTCTCGCGGTGTGATGACGTGCGGGACGGTGCCGAACTCGACGTGAGCGCCGTACTCCGCGGTCGGCCCGGCTTCGAATCCGAGGCCGTCAGGGTCGGGATCGGAGTCGATTGTCGACTTGAGGTTTCCAGTGTCGACGGGGCATGCGGCTTGCGCGTCCCGCACCACGTCGTGCCTGGTCTTCTCGATGACGGTCCTGACGCGTTCGGGGGCGTTGTCGGCCGCGTCTTCCAAGTCCTGAGCGAGGAGAGCGATCTCGTCGGCGTCGAACCTGATCATCACTCCCCCTTAAGGGCCGCGGTAGCGCCCAGGTTGCGTGCCCAGCTTTGCGATCCGTGCCAGACATCGGAGACGCGGAACTTCAGCCCGGTCATCGTCGGATCGGCGCTTGTGGTGACTTCGACGAGGTCACCGACCTTTATCTCGGCGGCGGAATCGGGAACCTGGACGAGGTATTCGCGTTCGGTGATCTGCCGTTCGCCGGAGATGACGCGTCGTTCGTTGCTGCCTGCGGAGCCGCCCTTGACCGCGACACGGCACGCCCCCTGGTAGATCGGGTCGCGCGCGGCCGGTATGAAGGTCCCGTCAGGAGCAGTGGTACCTGGACCGGCGGCCCGGGTGATGGTGCATGTGGACGTCATCGCGCTGACCGCGGTCGGCCGGTGGTGCTGTGACCAGTCGGGGTGGAAGACGCCTGCCGACGGGAGCGGCATCAGATCTCCTCGAACTCGGCGCGCTCGCTGCCGCGCCGGTTCCACGGATGGACCATGTCGACGATGTCGAAACCGACGGAGTCGTCGCCGTCTCCCTCGCCTGCCTGCTGTCGTAGGTCGGCGGCGCGGGCACGGAGTTCCGCGGCGACTTTGGCGCCGTCGGTCGACAGGTCCTGCGTGCGGATGACTTTGGAGATGAGGACTTCGGAGGTGGCGATGACGCCGAGGGCCTGTGCCGCGGCGAGTTTGACGTTGCCGCCCTCCAGGTCGAGGAAGTCGGCGAGTTCATCGACGCGGAAGATCCGGTTGGCGGGGTTGGTGTCGGCGATGAGGAGGCGGAGCCTGCGCAGGTCGGAGGTGAGCGGCGGCGGGGTGGCGACGATGACGGTGTAGTAGTGCACACCCGCGCCTGTGCCGGTCACGGTGAATTTCGCGGTGTATTCGCCGAGTTCGGTGAGGATCGGCCCGTTGCCGGTCCAGGTTTGACCACCGCCACTGCCGGTCATCGTGAACGGCGTCACGGTCCCGGCGGGGCTGGTGATCTGGGCGGTCATCGCTGTCGTGTTGTCGTACGGGTTGACGGTGATGGTGAAGGACGGGGCGTCGCCGGAGTCGACTTCGAGGAGGCCGACGGCCATGTCGCTCACGCCTCCTTCTGGTCAGGAGGCCGGGCCGCCCGCCCTCGCTTCTGCTTCTGCGTCGGCTTCAGGTGTCGATGATGTTGCCGGCGCGCAGGCTCGCCAGTAGCGCGTTCATCTTGGTCTTCAACTCGTTGATCAGGTCGGCCTCAGGCTGGCCGTAGGTCGCGTCCGCGTTGGCAGTGGCGACGTCGGCGACCGCGGCACCCTGAGCGAAGTTGCCCAGTTCGCCGGATAGTTGTGACGCGGGGATCTTGCCGGAGCTGTTGAGGGTGGCCAACCCGCTCGGCTGGCCCTTGGCGGTGGAGCCCATCGCTCACTTCTCCTTTGCGGCCGTGCCGCGCTTGCGTGTCGTGGTTTTGGCGGGGCGCGGGGACGAGCGCCGAGCCGGTGTGACGCCCGTCCCCTTCCCGCCTGCGGTGGGGCTCGCAGGCGGGTTTTCCCCGCCGCCGTCGGGGGCTGGGGCGGCAGGCTCCCGCAGTTCGACCGTCCCGTTCTCGCGCTCCGCCGGGGCGGGGAACTTGTCGAGCAGTTCGCCGAGCCGGTCGTAGATGCCGGTCAGGATCCGGTCGGTGGGGTTCCGCGGAGGTGGTATCGGTCGGTCGTCTGTCATGGTCAGGCGCCGGAACCGTTGGAGGCGACGGCCATCTTGTAGTCCATGAGCACGCCACCGAGGACGTGCCTGACCTTGTGGCGGATGGCATCGGTCTCGAAGTCACCGTCCTCGACGGGCCCGATGCCGCCGCCAACGCGGAGGCTGTCGGGCGCCTTGACGAAGACCTCGGGCATCTCGTGGCCTCTCAAAAAGCCGACCTCCATGGCGGGGCGTCCGGCCATGGTCTGGCCGATCAGGTACCAGGAGGTGTTGCCGTTGGCGGTAGCGGAGACGATCGGCAGCCACGGATTCACGACGGGTGTGATGCGGCGGGCCAGCCAGTTGTTGACGCGGAGCTGGTTGTTGCCGGTGCCGTCGCCGCCGCCGGACGCCGCATCGATCTGGATGGCGTTCAAAATATTGTTCGCGACGACTTCGAGGGCGGGCGGGACGACGAGATTCATCTTGTCGATGAAGATCGGATTGCCGTCGGTATCGCGCTGCGCGGCGAGGGTCGTCATGGCGTCTTCGAGGGCGTCCACGCTCAGCACCGGATTGCCGGTGACGATGTTGGCGTGGCCAGCGGAGAAGAACGTCGAGTTGGGGCCGGAGGCACTCGCGTAGAGCTGCGTCACGAACTTGTCCTCGGTCATCCGCCCGGCGCGACCGAGGATCAGCGGCAGCTCGCGGAAGGAATCGAGGTCGTCGTTGACGCGCATCTCCCAGGTCCAGTCGAGACGTCGGCCGCGCTTGGTGACCTTGTACTCGTACTCGCTGGGGACGACGGCGGCCTCGGGGTATTCACCGCGCTCGGGGACCTCGTCGAGGGTGGCGGACGCGCCGTCGAGGGCGAAGCGCTTCACCGTCCTGAAGTCGCGGACCGTGCCGCGGCGGGCGTACATCTGCCACGTGGAGGGCCAGTCCTGGTAGGCGCCCAGGACTTGACGGTCGAGGATGTCGGCGAACAGCAGCGAGAAGTCGCTGGTGGTCATGGCCTCCTCGAAGTCGAGCAGGGCGCGGCGGTTGCCGTGCACAGCTCGCTGGTAGAGGCGGGCGGCTTCGACGAGAGAAGCCTGGTAGATGGGGTCGGCTTCGCGGCGCTGACGAACGCCGCGGATGCCACGGCCAACGCCTTCACGCAGCCACGACGGGCTGGCTTCCTCGGCGGAGCGGGTGCCCTCGTCGGGCAGCGTGGTGAGGTTGCTCATGCTGATCGCTCCTAGTACCCGACCTTGACGCGGATGGTGGTCGTCGCCCCTGAGGACACGGCCTCCAGCGCGTAGCCGAACCGCGTGCCGTTGGTGTTGTCCTTGTTGAGCTTGTGGGGGGTGGCTGCGGCGTCGTAGTAGACGATGTCGCCTACCGCGACGGCGGCGTTGACGGTGGTCTCACCCTTGACCGGCAGGTCGAAGACGCCGTCGGTCTGGATAGTGGCCATCCCGTCGTCGTCCTCCGTGGTGAGGGCGACGCCGGGAAGCTGTCCGATGACGACGGGGTCGTCGGACAGGACGAGGCCGCTGGCGCCGGTGCCGGTGACGCCGGAGACGTTGGCCTCGAACTGGTTGCCGTGTTCGAACACGCGGTTGGTCGCCATGTCAGCCACGCCCCTTCGCCGCGAAGCCGGCAGCCGACTCGCTCATGTCGAAACTGCGGAAAACCTCACCCAGCTCCGTCTCGACGTCGACCTTCGGGCCAGCGCCGCCGCCGAGACCGGACGGGGTGCCCATGCCGGATTCTTCGGCGAACGCGGTGAGGTAGTCGCGCTGCTCGTCGATGGCCGCCTTGATGGACTTGACCAGGGCCGCCTCGTCGAGGGCGCCCTCATCGTTGAGGGGGACGTTGGCGCCGGTGACAGCGGCAATAACCTTGGCGTGCGCGACCTTCGGCAGCGTCGACTCCTTCAAGGACTCTTCGGCCTTGGTGCGCGCCGCGTCATTGGCGAGGAGCCGCTTGTTCTCCCGCTCGGCCTCGGCGAGCTTGGCCTCGGCCTCGGCGAGCTTGCGGGACTGGTCGCCCAGCTTGGCGATCTCCAGTTCGGCTTCGGCGAGCTTCTGCTTGGTCTCGGCGAGCTCGGTACGCACCTGCGCGACCTCGCTGACGTCGTTGGGGGCGCCGCCGCTCGGCGGTGCGCCCTGGGGGGTCCCCGTCATCGGGGCTCCTTCCGTGGTGGGCTTCGCCGGCGGCGCCGGCAGGATGGTCTCCGCCATGGCGGCGGAGTTGTCGGGCTCGGGTGGCCCGTCGTACAGATCCCGCTGGTAGAGCTGCGGTGCTTTCTTCTCCAGCGCACCCGCGAACGAGGTGAGGGCGTCGCCGACGGCGGAGGACATAGCGATGCGTTCCTCGCGCGTGACGCGGCCGTCGCCGAACATGTCGTCGCCGAACTGGGTGAGGGCGAGGTGGAGGCGGGATTCGAGCCAGTGGCCGATGTTGCGCGCCTCGGTCATCTCACGGCGGGCTGATTCGAGAACTTCGACGATCTGGCCGCCGCGCCCGGCCTTGGTGACGAAGTCCACGCTGATGCCTTCGGTGAGGCCGGTAATGATGGCGCCTTCGCGGCCTTCGGCCTGGCCGTGTTCGGCGTAGCCGGTCGCGCGGATGGACACGCCGATGTGCTCGGCCATATCGGTAAGGAACTGTTGGTAGGGGCCGAATACGCGCGCTTCGCCGTATAGGGCCCCCTGCTCGAAAGTGGCGGGTGAAGTGAGCACGGCGGCCAAGTCGCGTACGGACCGTTCGGGGCGTTCGGCGTTCTCCGTGCTGGTGGGGTGGTCGATGTACATGTGGGTGCCGGCGGGGAAGACGCGGTCGGCTGCGGCCTGGCGGAGGACGGCTTCGCTGTAGTGGCCGGACGAGCCCCACCCGGTATTGATCAGCTTGATGCGCATGCGGGAACCGGTGCGCTGGCCGCGAGTGGCTTCGACGAGAGGAATGGACTCGGTCAGGGCTTCTTTCATCTGCCCGCTCGCGGCCCAGTCGTCGGGGAGGAGGCCGGTTTTGCCGAGTGCCTTGGCTCGGCGCACGATGTAGGCCCTGATCTTGTCGTGGTCCTTGCCGCCGCGGCCGACCGCCTTGATGGCTTTCTGCAGGTCTTCGGCGTCGCCGATCGGGTAGCTCGGTTCGCCGTTGTCGTTGCGGATGGCGTGGCCCTTGGTGAGCATGTCGCGCAGCTGGTCCGCCGTGTACTTGCCTTCGGCGAGGAGGGCCGTGCTGTCGTCTCGGAGTCTGTCGGTCTGCACGTCTCCCCCATCGGGCGGGCTACGGTGGTTATGCGACAGGGCGCGTCCGCGCGGTCGCCAGGAATCGCATCGACGGGTGCGTGGATAGGCGGCGAACCGGGAGGCTCGATCCCCTTCGGCAGGTACCGGCCGCAGCGGAGAGGGCCGCTGGGGACCCTGGGCGCTGCTTTTAGGCGCTGCGAGTTAGATCTCTGACCGGGGTGACTGCGAAGTCGTCGCGCCAGCCGTCGTTGCTGCGGCGTCGCGCCAGATCCCGCCACGCAATCGCGCCCTGGTCGAACAGGGCAAGTCGCGCCGCCCCCATGATCTGGAGTTGCTGTTCGCGCGGCAATGCTCTGAACAGGGTCTCGGCGTCCGGGATGAGGTCCTCGGGCTCGTCGAGGTCGAAGCCGAGATCCCGCCAGGACTTCGTGCGTGGGGCTCTGCTGCAGCGGCATTGCGGATGCCCGAGCGGTCCCGGCTCAGTAAGCGGATGCTCGGTGCCGTGCATCGCCCAGCAGGCCGGACAGCCACGCGAGTCGAGCTTGGCGAGCCAGATCCAGCCGCTCAACACACCGCGAGAGTCCTCTTGGGCGGCTGCGGCGGCTTGGCGGTAGGCGTCGAGGGTCTCGGTCCGTGCGATGGTGAGCGCCCGGTTGAGACCGCCGTTGAAGGCGTGTTCGAGGTTGCTCAGCATCCGCCTGGCGGTGTCGCGCGGGTTCCTGCCGAGTGTCACGCCGCGGACGAGTTCGCGCCGCATGGCCGTATCGGCGTCTCGGGTCAGCGGCCGGGTGAGGGCGGTGATCCGCTGCCTGGTCCGGGCGGTGATGGCGTCGATGGCTCGCTGCAGGAAGGCGGTCCGGTCGGCTCGTTGTTCGCCGGGCGGTAGTTGCGAGTCGATGATTGCGGCCTGGTCTCGGGCGGCCTGCTGGGCCAGAGTGCTCGCCGCGGCAGAGACCTGCGAGCGAATGAGGTCGGTGAGTGCGTCGAGGGCTGTGGCCGCGTCGTTGAGCGCGCCCTGCAGGGCATGGTCGCGGTCGAGGGTGCGGCGCCCCGGCCACTGCTGCGCGCCGGTGAGGAGCCGTTCCAGTGCGGCTGTGAGCGCTTCGACGATGGCGTCCCAGGCTTTGACCCAGGCGGCGGTGAGCGTGCGTACGACGTTGTCGATGACGCGGCCTGCGGCGGTGATGGCAACGCGAGCGAGGCCGAGCGTGCGGGACGTGAACGCCATCAGGGTGGGGGCTGTCGAAGATGGCTCATGCTGGCACAGGGGTCCTCGGCGAGTTCCTCGGCGATGACCGGAGACTGGCCAGGGCGCGATGCCCCGTAGCAGCAGCGAGACAAGATGGCCGGTATCAAGTCCCGGCCGGTCTCGGCCGAGCGTACGACGCCGCCCGTCGCAAAGCCGCGCCGCCTAAGGAGCCTGCGCAGAAGCCGTCTCAGCATCCTGTTCGCCTCCCGGCTCATCGCCGCCTGCAAGCGCTGCAGGGTCCTCACCGCGCCGGAACCGGTCCGCAGCAGCCTGTCCCGCCGTCACACCAGGCGCGACGAATACCCCATCCGGCCCGGTCAGGTCCTTGAGGATCTCGTCCACGTCCCGCACGCCGAGCGCCTGCAGCAGCAACCGCGCCACCACCAACGGCGGCAGGTAGCTGGTCTGGTCGGCCTTGGTGATCGCGTCGATCAGCACCGATGGTGCGACCTCGTCGACATCCGGCCACACGATGTCGATCGTCGGCTCGGCCCGCCCACGCAGCTTTACTTGCTCGCGGGTGCCGGCCTGCGTGACGGTACCCCGCAGCGCCCCCTCAGGGGCCCGCACGGAGGAGGCTATGACGTGCCCGAGGATGGCGTGCATCGCTTCGGTCCACACCATGCGGCGCTGCTCGGCCATCATCTCCGTCGGCGTGTCCAGCGTCTCTGCGGTGGCGCGGTTGCCGGTGACGCCTGGGTCGCCGAGAAGCATGGTGACGGGAACGTCCAAGGCGCTGGCGACCATCGCAGCCAAGGGTCGTCCGGAGTCGCTGTCGATGGTCGCGCCGGACTTGGGGATGGCTTCCAGCATCTGGTCCGGGGTTTGCAGTGCGGTTGCGCCGGCCCAGTTACTGTCGCCACTGGTGGTCTTGCTGGGTGCGGCGGCGATGCGGGCTTTGGCTGCGGCCTGCTTGCTGCCTTTGGTGGTGAGCCGCCATGCGTACCGGCTCAACGATTTAATCAGCCGCGCCCAGTCGGTGAGGAAGTCCTTGTATGCGCTGGCCCAATCGACGGCGGCGTAGGCGTCGCCGATGCCGAACTTCCAGCCGGTGAGGGCGTTGACTTTGACGTGGACGAGTGGCGCGTCCCAGCGGACGCGAGCCTGTGCACCGGTGGCGGTGTCGCGGATCTGTGACGGTTTGACGGCCGGCCGGTAGCCGAGCGCCGGATAGTAGACCAGGCGAGGGCGCTGGATGACACCGTTGCCGCCGGGCGTGGGTTCGTCGATCCATGCCTCGTGCCGGTAGAACCAGGGCTCTGACTTGTCTTCGGGATTGGTGATGACGTCGCTGACCTCGTCCCAGGGGACGATGCGGATCTGGACGTTGCCGTCGCGGGGGCTGGTGAAGCAGGCGATGAACAGGTTGCCGTCGGTGCCGAGGCTGCGGTCGGCCTGCTCGCGGGCGACGGCGCCGAAGAGGGACCGCTTGTTGCCTTCGTCGTCGAGGAATTCCTGGACGACGCGGTTGACACGCTGGTCGCGGGCGCTGATCTCGACACCCTGTCCCCATACGTAGGATTGTCGGAGCGCGAGACCGCGCTTGATGAGCGGGTTTTTCACGGCCATGATCCGGCAGACGGCGGAGATCTGGCGGAGGCCTTCGCGGCTGAATTCGACGGCGGCGGAAGCGGTGAGTTCCTGCCAGCCCGGCTCGTACATGCGGGCTTCGAGGTCGGAGATCGACTCGGCGAGGAAGTCGACCTGCCGCCGCTCTTGGACGAGAGCATTAGCAAGTTCGGCGCGGCCGGAGGCGCGGTACCAGGTTTCCTGGATGCGATCGAGTACCCGCATGTCCGCGCCTCCTCCCGTCGCCTGATGTGCTGGTTGTGTGGCGGGTTACGACTGTTCGCCGGGCTCGGGCGCCGGCTCGGGTACGGGCGCCGGGTTCTCGGCGTCCAATCCCTCCAGGTCGGCGACGCGGCCTTCCAGCCCGGACAGGTCGAGTTCGGGGTGTGCGGCCTTGAGTGCTTCGATGTCGGCGCGGAGGCCAGAGACTGCGGATTCGATGCGGGCAGCGATGGCGTCGACCTGCTCCTGCGTTGCCATGTGATCCATCCTTTCGTGGAGACGTTCGAGCATTGCGATGACGGTGCTGATGCGGTTTCGGCGGCGCCTACGGCACATGACGAGGCCTCCTTGCCGCTAGTAACGGCTGATGGAGAAGTCGGCGAGTTCCTCGTCAAGGTCGTCGTCCTCAACGATCTCGTCCGGCGGCGGCACGTGCGCCTTGGCGAGCATCACCGCGTCGGCCTTGTCCGGGGAGGGCAGCCCGCGCTTGCGCATGTCGTCCTTGGACTCGATGAGAATCTGGCCGCGAGCGGTGTACCTGTAGCGCATTGCACCTAGCTGGGCAGCGAGCTCATCGTCGTCAGCGTCGATGTCGATGTCGCCGTCCTCGAAGATCTGCCGGAGTCCCCACCACCACTCTGCGCGAGCATTCGCATAGTGCTTGGGATCCAGAGCCGCGGCGCCGGACTGCATGTCGACAACGTCATGCCCGGCTTCGAGGAGTTCGTCGACCACACCGGCGCCGACGCCGACACCGTCAACATGGATCTCGGCGACCTTGTGTTCTTCTTTGGCAGCGATGACTCGGCCGGTCGTTTCAGTGGTGCGCTGCTTGGTGTGATCGCCGACGATGCGGATGACGGGGCCGTGAGCGAGCGCGAAGATGGTGCGGTCGGAACCGAAACGTGCGACATCAACGCCGAGGACTGAGTGGTGCTCGGGATCGAGTTCGCGGTTCTGGGCGGCGAGGATGGCGCCGAGCGAGATGAGCTGGTCGTCGCCGACCTCGGGGAACAGGCCGCGCACCTTGGCCGCGAAGAGCGGCGACTTGATGCCCCAGCGTGCGATGCGTTCCGCGACCCAGAGCGGGGAGAGCAGCATGGCTCGCAGGTCTTCGGGGATCGGCTCGGTCGACGGCGCCAGGTGCTGCTTGTCGAAAAGCTCGGCGAGTGCCGGGTAGGCGGCGATCGCGTCGGCCGTCATGTTGGGGGTGGCGAGCCCGTCGATGCGGATGACGTGCCAGCCGGATCCGGGCCGGCAGATCTCAGCGAAGTGGGAAGCGGGATCGTCGGGGTTGCCGATGGCCAGGACGCGGGCGGCCTCGTTGGTGGCGAGGGCATCGACGGCGTCGAACAGGCTCTTGGGGACGCCGCAGGCTTCATCGACGATGACGAGGACGTAGCGGGCGTGGATGCCTTGGAAGGCGGCCTGGTCGTAGTCGGCGGGTTTGCGGCCGTAGGCGACGATCTCGCCGTCGGCGAGTTTCCATTCGGGGACGGTGCCGCCGGTGATGCGGCCGGTGAGCCGGCCTTTCTTGTGGGCTTTGCCGATCTCGCGCCACAGGATCGCGGACACCTGGGGGGCGGTGGGGGCTGTGGTGACGACGAAGGCTTCGCCGGGTGGGTGGACGTCGAGCCACCAGCAGGTGAGGCGGGATGCGATGAAGGATTTGCCGGCGTCGTGGCAGGACTGGACGGCGGTGTAGCGGTTGGCGACGACGGAGGAGGCGATCTCGGCCTGCTTGGACCAGAGGTGTTCGCCGAGCTTGTCGCGGACCCAGCCGACGGGGTCGGTGCGGTACGGGTTGGTCTCGGGTGTTTCGAAGCGGCGGAGCATGGCTTGTGCGACGCCGCGGACCGGGTCGAGGGTGGCGGCCATAGGGTGACCTCCCCCGGGTACGGCGAAAGCCCGCGAGCGGCTGGCGCTCAAGCGGGCTTTCGGCTGCGGTGACTCGTCACCACGATGAGCTAAATATGGGACACCCTAGGTCAATGCGTCAAGTCTGACGCGTGCGCCTGGCCTGCCTTGATGTGACGCGAGGTGCCTGTCGCGTTCGCAGGCGAGGAGTTCGCGCTTGATCACATACCGACCTGTGGTGCCGGGCGGGGTGATGACGCGGAGCCGTTTGGCGGCGATCCAGCGGTTGATGGTGCGGCGGGTGACGCTGACGGCGGCGGGCGCGTCGGCGAGGGGGATGACGCTGCTGAGGGGGTCGCTGTGGTCGGCGTAGAGGACGCCTATCTGCAGGTCGGGGTGGTGAAGTGCGTCAGCCATGAGACAAGGTTACTCGGTTGTCTCACCCCCGGCCCGGCATTGAGCCGGATGAGCGTCGGACCCGGACAAAGCCCTGCGTCTGTAGGTCCCGCCCGTACGCGACCATCGCTGCGCGGGCAGAGTGAGGGGTCGGCAGCCTGTGCGTCCTGAGACCGTCACTGCATGCCCATCGGTCGCATTCGTCGACCTGGAAACGGACCTCCATGAACACGGTGGTCGCGTCGCGGGCGATATACAGATCGACGCGTTGGTTAACGGTGGCGTTGACGTAGGTGTGGCCGTACGGATTCGGCACCGTGGTGGGCACTTGGGTTCTCCTGTCTTGATGCCGGGTTGGGGTCTGACGTCCGGTCCTTTGGCTCGTAACGAGAAGAGCGGGTGACGCTAGCCCGCCTTAGGTCGGCCTAGCGTGCGGGGCGGCCAACGATGTCATCCGGAGCGAAGATGCCGCACCGGCTACCGTCGCTAGCGATCAGCGTGGCGGTGCCATCACCGTTCGCTTCCCAGCGGCCGACCGTGATCCAGTGGTAAGAAAGCCCCGGGGCCGGAAGCCCGCGCAGCCAGTCGTCGGAGTTGTGCACGCAGACGACAGTTCCTGGTACCGCTTCCCGTGCAGTGATCGTGTCCATGTCGCTCCTCGTCACCGTCCGCTTCGGCAACGGAACAGCGGATCGACGGAGCCGGTATGCGAGTCGTCATCCCCAACGTTTGCTGGTCCTGTCAGGCTCCGCTGTACGCACGGCATCTTGTGCCGCCGCCTGGGCTCACCCTCGCGTTATGCGCCGCTTGTCCGCTTTTCCTCAGGACTGGTTACCTGACGATCACGGCTTCGCATGTGCCCGTACCGTCCCGGTCTCCCAGGTTGGCCCGTAGGGCGGGCGCTCCTCGCGTTGCTCTCCGGCTCGCCGATCCGCTGTTCTGTTGTGGCCTTTACTCTAGAGGTAACCTATAATCCATGGCAAGAGGTAACCTCTAAACATTTCATGATTCTTTGAGAGGAGACCTCTAGACTCAATCGGATGAGGAGGCCGGCCACCGTGATCCAGAAACTCATCGACGACCTGAGGGCCACCGAGGACCCCGCCAGGCGCGGCGCGCTCGCCACTGAAGCCCTCGAACACCTCAAAGACGCCAACGCCGCCATCGCGGAGATCCGGCAGAGCGCCGCCCGCGAACTCAAAGAGCAGGGGCACACCTACGAGCAGATCGGCTTGCTGTTCGGGCCCCAGGGTAAGCCGCTGCACTTCTCCCGCATCGCGCAAATCCTCAAGGGCGGAAAGACCGGCAAGCTTGCCAAGCTCGCCCGAGACGCTGAGGCCACAAAAGATGCGCAGGGACCGGCCGCGCAAAGCTGATCAGCAGACGAACTAGCCCACCATCACCTGCTGCTCTGCGCCGGAAAGCTGTACGTCGTCGACCACAGGCGGTACGTCCACACACCCCAGCCACCGCCCGGCGCCCAGCCATTCCCCACCGCGTGCACAACCTCCAGGCCCGTGTCCGAAGCGGCCGAACCCCACGGCGTGCGGACGATCCCAGTGTTGTGGTTGAACGCGTGCCCCGAGTGCGCGCCCGTGATCGTTTCCTCATGCCGCCAGGACCCGGCCCCGGCCCACATGTCGCCGCCGTCGATCGACACGATCGCGGTGTCGGTCTGCACCGGCGGCCCATTGGTGTGCTTGTTCCAGACGCCTGCGTCGTAGGCCGCGTAGAAGCGGCCACGCGCCGGCGACCAGACGACCGACGCGTTGTGCAGCCAGTCCGGCAGGCCGTCGCTAGGCAGCGTCCGCCGCTGGCCGATGACGGGACTGGTGGCGTTCGTCAAATTGACCTCGCGCCAGACGAACCCACCGTTGTCCTGATACCAGACCATCAGCCGCCCCACCCCGTCGATCGAGGACGCCGCGGGCTCGCCGATGCAATAGTCCTGAGCCGGGCACTTCGCGCCGTAGTCCAGCTCGTAGGAGATCAGCGGGCTCGGGTAGATCCGCCAGTCCGTCGCGGGTGCGTCGAGGGAGTCGGCGAACGCAACGCCCACCTGGTTGGGATAGGCGTGCTGGTCAGGGCACGGTTCGGCGGTGACGGCGCACCCGTAGGCGGTGAACAGCATCGCCCACGGGTAGACGTGGTCGCCCCAGGTGAACTGACCACGGATGATCTCAGGGTCGCACACGTGGTAGTTGGCCCACGGGATGGCGGAGCTGGGCCCGAGCCCGACCCGCGGGGCGCTGTAGGTCCACGCGCCGTCAGCCTGCTTGGTGCCGACGCTTAGCATGGCCTGGTCGTGCACGGAGCCGCTGGTCTTGTTGCCGCAGTAGAAGACGTGTCGCGTGCTGCCCTGCTCGACGACGCTGGGCGCGTACGCGTAGTACCTCCCGGCCGGAGGGTCGATGCCGAGAGGCTTTGATGCGGGCAAGGCTGACTCTTTGGCGAGCGTCGCCTGCTGGGCAGGGGGCGTGGTGCTCGCGGACGTCAGGGCGAGCAGCAGCGCGGCGATGAGGGCGATGCCGGTGGCCGGCCCGCGCAACCAGGTGTGCTTGGTGTGGCGGCGGTTGGTGCTGCCGGGTGCCGGCATGGATGTCTCCTACGGCAACGCAAATAGCACAACTGTGCTTTAACGGTCCGTAGTGTTACATCCGTGCTAGTACGGGTCAAGCATGGCGATCAGGGCGTCCACCGATCCGAGCCTGCACTGCGTCGATCATCTCTGAGATGGCGGCCAGCTCGGCCCAGTGACCTGCAGTCCGACAACGCTTCGCGAGCAGCTCCTGATTGGAACGCAGCATGTCATTCGTGTCCTGCAGGATCTCGTTCGTCTGGCGGACTGTCCCATCGGCTCGCCCGGCTGAGCGCTCAACTTTGCGTCTCGCCTGAGCTGCCCGTGCTGCATTCCGCACGGCGCAACAAGCGGCGACTACCGCCACGACAGCCGAGATCACCAATACCTGCGTCATGACGCCCGCCTCGCCTCCTTGGACTCCGCCACCACCGCAGTATCCGCGCCCCCGACCACGTCCCGCTGATACTCCTCCTCGTTCATCAGCCGGCCGCAGTCGCAGCATTCGGTGTGACCGTCGTCGCGGGTCCGCAGCACGTTGACGAGCCGGCACCGCGGGCAACGGCCCGGCCGCTTACGGACCACCGGATCGGACTTGGCGAGCGTCCTCAGCCGCCGCTCCCATACCCACACCTCATAGCCGAACGTGACGCTGCCGGGGTGCTTGAGCATCTCGTCGAGATGGGCCTGCAGGTAAGCGAGGACGAGTTCGCGCGCTTCGGCGTTGCGGGATCGCCGCGGGCGGGTCTGGTGGCCGGCGTGCGCGCGCCATCCCGCTTCGACTTCGGCGAGCCGACCGTACAGCTCGTCGAGGGTGTCGGTAATGGGCGACGGGCTGGGGGTGCTGGCGCGGCGGCTGAGGATCTGTTCGCCGGATGCGGCGCCGCGGTGGCCGTCGGCCCAGGATTCCAGGAGTGCGGCGAGGTCGCCGATGCTGCCGAGCGCGCCGCGGATCCGGGCGCGGCAGCGTGAGCACCAGACGGGAGCACCGAGGACGCATGCCTCGGCCGGCGTCGCGGGCGGCTGAGGAAGCCCCAGGGCGTCGAAGGCGGTGGTCCGCGCCTCCTCATCCTCGTACACGGCTGAGAGCGCCTCTGCGGCGTTCTCAGCCGTGTCGAGGCAGTGCTGCAGCCATGCCTCGTATGCGGTGTCCCAGGCGTCCCAGGCTTCCCTGTACGGCCTGTTCTCTGGTCCCGCACAGACGTCGGTGCGTCGTCCCATTTCAGTTCCCCCGGTCGCTACTGGTCTCGATGTAGATGGAGGCGAGCGCCCGCACCGTCAGGCAGGGCGCGACGACGGGATTGCGTACCCACCGCGTCTCCTCCTGCTCGCCGTCCCAGGAGACTTCGAGCTCCCCATCGGTGGTGCAGGCTCGGCAACTACCACCCTCGGCGCGGTGCTCCTCGACGATCTGACGCTTGGCTTCGACCTCGGCGAGCGCTCTGGTCTTGCTGATGATCAGGTACTCGGTGTTGCTGATGGCGTCACCGCTTGACCAAATACCGATGCCGCCCGGCTCGCCCGTTTGATCGGGCTGCTTGGCGATCTCGGCTGCATCCTCATCGAGACGTGCCAGCAGGAAATCCCGCAGGTCACCCATCGATCTCCCCTTCGATCTTGATCTCGCTAACGAACCTCGTGATGTCGACCGGCGGATAGTCGGGCACGACTTCGTCAGCCCGCGGCGGGACCCAGAACACGACGCTTGTGACGTTGCCCGTCATCCCCATGCCGCTGGCCTTGATGGGCGGGTCGCTGTACTCGACGCCGCAGCCCGTGCACAACCATCTCCGTCGCATGTCACCGAACATCGTGTTCTCGACGGCGTCAGCGTGATCACAGGTCAGCCACTCGGCGGGTAGTTGTTGATCGCACTCGGGACAGAGCGCAGCGACGACCTCGCCGCCGAACTCAACGGGGATGGCGCTGCCGTGCGCACATTGCGTGGCCATCAGTCCGCCTCGCTGATAAGCGCAGGGAAGACGGCGGAAATCCACGCTGGGATGGTCACGGCGGCGATAGCGGTCCAGCCCTCTGGTGTGACTGGCCGGCCAGCCAGCGAGCCGAGCGTGCCTTCGATTGCACGGTAATAGCGCTGTCCGTCTACGACGCGCTCGGCGATGAGGTCGACCCGCGGCCGACTGCCCGCCGAGGCGAGCTGGATGGTGTGCCAGGCGTCGACTCGAATGGCGAGGCCGTCAGCGGGCTGGACGCGCCACGCCTGGCAGGTAGCTGTGCTGAGATTGGCGGCCATCAGAAGCCCCATCTGTACGCGGCGGCGATGAACGGCGGCGCCACCACGAGACCGAGCACCGTGACGGCTGCGACAGCACGGCGCACGGTGTGGCAGAGGAGTTCCAGTGCGCTGGGGTGGCGGATCTCGGAGTACAGGACGGGTGGCCGGTCGACGCTGTGCAGGCGGCGAGGCTGTTCGTTCACTGAGTCGACTCCTTCGGGCCGTCAAGGTTGGCGCGCAGGTCGGCGCTGAAGTCTTGGTGTCCGCACGAAAATGTGGATGGCTCGTTCAGGACCGCCTTGACCAGACGCCCCTCGCCGCATCGGGGGCAGCGCGGTCGCCTGTCCTGCTGGTCGAGGGCGGCGAGAGTGTCGCGGGCCTGGTCGATGGCCTGGACGCGGCAGGACGAGGCGATGGTCATCTCGCATAGGCGCCACACCCGCCCAATAGCGGCCTCAGCCTGCTCGGCGCGCTCACGCTGGTCAGTGAGCGCAGCCTTGACCATGCGCTGCCCCGCCTCGCGGTCGCTGCACAGTCGCTCGATGATCTCCTCGGCCTTGAGCAACTCCCGCATGTGCGGCATTGCGCTCTCGCAGGTACGTGTCCGCCATGCCTCTGAAGCCGTTCACCTGGCGGCGGAGCTTCTCGATTTCGGACCGCTCGACAGCGGATCGAAAGCCGCTTACGTCGGGCTGAATGATGATCACGACCTCGCCCGCATCATCGAAGACGGAGGGGAGTTCCTTGGCCCGTGCGCGCTCCAGCACGCACACCGCACCCACCGGATGCTCCGGATGACGGGCCTCGCTGCATTTGTGGCAGCACAGCTCTGACGGCGGTTCGCAGTTGGTGTTATGGAACTCGCAGCACCGAGCCCCGTTCGCGCGCACAGGGACGCTAGCCGGACGGGCAGCAAGCTCCTCTCCGTCCAGTGCCTCACCGACGAGCGTGGCGATCCTTTTCCGCTCGGATAGCGCCACGAACCGGCCTGCTTGCGACAGGCCGCGTGTGATGGCGTTGAAGACCAGGGCGTGCCTGCGGTCGCGCAGATGATCTGTCATTTCCCCTCCGGAGCAAACAGCCGCCGTGCGGCGGTGAGTGGATCGGACTCGGCGGTCAAGGCGGCGAGGTCGGCGAGCACGCACACCTCGCTCACCTCGCAGGGCCGCTCGTAGGTGCGCGTCACGATGGGCCGGTCGGGTGGCAGCGGCATGTCGGGGGTGCGGTGCCAGCGGGGACGGCGGGCATAGAGGACGGCCACATCGACGATCACGGCGCCTCACCTCGCGCACTGGCAGTGGCCGTGTGCGAGCATGCGGCCCGCATGAGGTCGGAGATCTCGTCACGCCAACGAGCATGAGTGACGAGCTCCATCCGGTAGCCCTTCCGCTGCTTGGACTCACGCTCGCGCTTGGTCGGATAGAACTCCTTCCATGCGGCGTCTTCGGTGGGCGTATGACGGGCGACCACGACGCCGATGGCGCATCCGCAAGGCGCCCAGAGAACCCAGTCGCAGTCGTCGAGCTGGACGAGCTCACCGTCGATCTCAGCCAGAAGCTTCATCGGATCCCTCCCTGTTCGTGGTGATGGCGGTCATGCCGCGCTCCCCTGCCCGCCGGCGATCGCCCGCAACTCCCCCTGCACGACCTCCGGCACCTGCCGCCGCTGCGCCTCACTCAACTCCAGACGGTCCAGCACCCGCTCCAGCACCTGCACATACGCCGTCGCGACCTGCTCGTACACCGCGACCACGCGCTCGGACACGCCAGCGTCGATCGCCGCCTTCGCCACCCGCGCGAGACGGTCCCGCTCCTGGCCATACAGCGTCACGTACGCGTGCGGCACCGCCTTGCGCTTGGTCTCCAAACCGCCACCGCGCAGCTCCCCGTCATCACCGTACGAGGGCGGCTTGTCGGTCTCCTCGACCACGCCCCAGACGAGTTCGGACTCCTCCAGCTCGGCGACGCGCATCCCGAGCCATGCGACGTGGCCGGCGGTGCGGTGCACCTCTTCGAGGAGCGCCTGCCCGGGGTCGACCTCGCGCGGCAGTCCATATGTCACGACGGCCTGCCGTGCCTTCTCCTCGCGTGCAGCGGTCTTGTGCGTCGCCGTCGATCCACCGTGCAGCTTGCAGGCCCCGATGCCGACATGATCAGTGCCCCACCCCGCAGGACGGTGACACGCCTTTCCTGACCCGTCACGACGTCGCCCGTGACAGTGTTTCTTCACACAACCCTCAAGGTCGGGGGCAGGCTTGGTGTCACGACCATCCCTCGGCGGCGCAGTTGTCATGGTGCACCTCCGCCGAACACGTCCGGGTGCTTCGCCTTCCAGGTCAACCACGCATCCGACGGCCCATCACCGCTGATCGTGTGCGCGTAGTCCATGACCTGCTCCAGCGTCCACGGCCCGCGCGCCCGCTTCGTCCCTTCGCAGCGCCCCCGGATGACGGGGTGCTCGGGCACGAACGTCGGCCCGTACTGCCAGGAGCGGCGCCGAAAGCCCCAGTCGTCCGGCCCCCACTTGCGGAAGATGACACCGTTGGCGCCACCGTCGATGTCGAAGGGACGATCGAGCATCTGCCGACGGAACCAGTTGTCGCCGTACCAGTAGTCGATGTACTGGTCCAGGAATGACCGGAGCATCGCGGCCTCGCGTTCGTCGGGCCGCTCGGTGGCGCCGTCGATGCTGTCGAGGTCGAACGCCACGATGTACGCCCAGCGCGGGTAGGCGCTGGTGATGACGGGGATGCGCAGTGCGGTGAGCGGGTCGTCCTGAATGGCGTCGTACGGCCAGTCGGTCTCGATCGTCATGACCCGCCGCCAGGCAACAGAGCAGGCATCTGCCCCTGCGAATAGGCGACTTGAAGCTGCGGCGCCACCCAATCGCCGACCGTCGAGCCGTCGGGCAGGACGACGTGTGCGAGGAACTCGTCCTCGACAGTGGAGATCTTGGCGTCGACCGCTTCGAGCTTGGCCTTGATGACAAGGGCAAGCGCCCGCCAACTCTGCCGGACGGCCTGCTCGTACTCCTTCTCGGCCGCCGCCTGGCTGCGCTCTCGCCCGGTCGGCGTGAGGACGAACTGACCGTCGGCGGGGTCGGGCATCGGGATCGCAAAGCGGATGCGTCGGTCGGCGAGCTCGAACATGACGGTTGCTTCAAGGCCCTGCCAGCCGTACGCGAAGGCGGTGGCGCCGTAGCGGCGCAGGGTCTTCTCGATCTCGGATCGGCTCTTCTCTGAGCTGACCTCGGTGCGTTCGGCGTAGCGCGTCATGATGCTTCTCCCCCGGTCTTGACCAGTCCTGTGCTGCTCGGCTTATGCGCGCAGTTGCACCACCGGCCGCCGCCGTAGCCGCCCTCCGGCTCAGGCCCGTCAGCACAGTCGGCGCCGTCGTGGCCGGGGTTGCGGCACGGGTGGCACACCATGGCGCCGGGCCAGTCGCCACCGCAGCAGCACCGGCTTGGCATGTCGAGGCGCTGGTGATGGCGCGCGCAGTGTTCGCTGTCGCAGCCGCGCTCCGCGAGCACGTCGACAAGAAGCTCCATGCCGGCGCCGTAGCCGACGGGCCGCCAGTCCAGATCATCGGCGGACTGGGTGCCGCTTGGGGCCGTGGCGGGCGTGGCGCCGTCGGGGGCTGTGGCGAGTCTCCAGGCCTTGTCACGCTCGGCGGGCCGCCAGTCGTCGGCGACGAGGCTTGTGTTGTCGACGGAGGCGGTTTCTGGACGCAGTTCGTCGCCGGGTGGCGGAGTTGGGATGACTTCGACGTTGCTCATCGGCTCAGCTCCTTGGGTCCGTTGGAGGTGATGGCGTCGTACTGGGCGCGGACCCAGCGGACGTCGCCCATGGCGGTATGTCGCTCGTAAGCGTCCGGGTCGACTCCGATCGCGCGCGCGATGGCATTGGAATCCCATGGCGGCGCCAAGCGCGATCGGTCGAGCGCCGGAGCTTCATGGCCGTCCATGAGGGCTTCGTCCGTCACTCGTGCGGCTACCCCGTTCAGCCAGCCCACCGCCATCGTCTCGACGTCGATCAGGTGGTAGTGCCAATCGGGTTCCAGGCCGAAGCGTCGCAGCAGCAGGGCGATCCGCTCTGTGTCGAAGCTCGGGACGGCGCCGACGATGTGCGGGCCGCCGGAGAGAATGTTGGCGATTTCGTATGCGGCCCCCTTCCTTGATCGGACGTCGGGATGCCAGTCGGCGTCGCCGGAGATCGGAAACCGCGCTCGATGGTCGGTGAGGAATTCCTCGGGGAGCCGGGCGCAGCGCTGAGTGTCGTGCTGGATGAACATGTGGTATTCCCACTCGGCACCGTCGGGCTCGCGAACAATGGCGGCGAACTCCCAGATGTCATCGTCACGGCCGAGGCCGGTGGTCTCGGTGTCGAGAAAACAGATGCGCGTCACTCGCTTTCCTTTCTAGAACGGCGGCTCGGCGGGCGACACATAACGCGCGCCCGCCTGGATGGTTTCGATGTGTGCGTCAAGAGGCTGCCCGCAGCGGTGCTCGGGCAGCACCGGGTGTTTGCGTGCGCCGCTGATGTGCCATTGGTCGCGGCGCCATAGTTCGCGTCGCCCGTAGGGGGCGAGGAGGTCGTAGGTGGCGCGGCCGGCGAGCAGCGCGACGGCTTCGCCGAGGGGGGTGATGGGGGTGGGGTCGGCGCGGGCGGTGCGGGCGGCGTTGTCGTCGTCGAGGCCGGTGAGGATCGGGGCGTAGCATCGGGGGCAGCGGCCGAGGATGGCGGTGCGGAAGACGCCGCCGGTCTGGCGGAGGAGCCACGCGGGGGCGGTCATCGCGACCACCCGCCAGCTATCCACAGGGAAGCATGGTTATCCACAGGTCGGATAGGCAGGGCGGGTGCAGTGCCCCCATGTGCCCTTAGTTTCCGCAGGTCAGCGAGTTTCAGTGCCCCCAGTGCCCCCACGCCATATATGACCCGAACATGCGCGTGTGCGTGCGCGTGTATATACGGGAACCCGGAGATTAGGGGCACTGGGGGCACTGCATACCGGGTGACCTGCGAAAAGGCACCCTTCGTTGGGGGCACTTTCGGGGGCACTTTGGGGGCACTGTGGGGGCACTGTCTCAACGTTGAGAGATCGGTCATCGCTCGTCCCACCTGTCGTCGTCATCCGTGCGGAGCAGGCCCACGTTGGTGTAAAACCGCTTGCCGTTGGACTTGACGAGGTCGATCCCCCGCAGCTTCAGCTCCCGCCCGAGGGGCGACGAGGAGAGCGCCTGCTCGCCTTCGGTGTGGCACCACTGCTCGTAGGAGGCGCGCAGCAGACGGCTCTCAACGCGGACCTGCTGTCCTCCGCCGACATGGCATCGCTCTTCCAGGAACCGGCCGAGCTGGTCCTCTTCAGCCGCGTAAGCGCGCGTCTCGGCCATGACCGACTCGGGCTCGCGCAGGCCTCCAGAGAAGACGTCAACGGCGCCCGCGACCATCCAGGCCAGAATGCCGGGCCCCTCTTCGGAGACAAGCAGCCCGGCAAGGTTCTCGATCTTTTTGTCGTCGGGGACGCGATAGTTGAAAGGGATGAGCCGCAGCCGTCGCCAGAAGGAGTCACCGCCTGCTTTCACCTGCGGCTTGTGATTGGCCATGAGCCACAAATGGTGAGTGGGCTGGAAGGTGAAGAAGTCTTGGCGCATGAACCGGGCGGTGAGGGTGTCGCCGCCGGTGAGTTCTTTCAGCTTGGCTTCGTCGAATCGGCTGTTCTGGTTGACCTCGGAGGCGACGACGAGTCGGACGCCTTGGAGCCGTGCGACTTCGGCGGAGTGTTCGTGTTTGCCTTCCATGAGGAAGCCGGGTGGCGCGGTGGTGGCGTAGTCGCCGAGGAGGGCGCGCAGGACGTCCATGAGGACGCTCTTGCCGTTCTGCCCGCCGCCGTGCGGAAAGGGCAACAGATGGTGCCGGACGTCGGCGGAGGCGCTGTAGCCGGCGAGCCGCTGGACGAACGCGATCATTTCGGTGTCGCCGCCGAAGGTGTCGGCGAGGAACCGGTCCCAAAGTGGTGTGGGCATGTCTGAGTTGGGTGTGGCGGCAGCGAGCCGGGTGTGCATGCGTTCGGGCATGCAGGGTTTGATGTCGCCGGTTTCGAGGTTGACGACGCCGTTCGGGGTGTTGAGGTCGAAGGGGTGGGCGTCGAGATCGGTGATCGGTACGACGACGCGTTCGTCGGTCTGGGCGAGCAGGACGGCGGCGTTGATGCCGCGGGCCGACAGGCTCGACTGCTTGAAGCGTTGCTGTACGAGGTTCTCGGTGGGCAGCGATCGGGCGATGCGCCGGGCGAACTCGCGGACGATCCCACCGCCCTGCTCACACCATTTCCATTGGGTGTCGGTCCAGTGGAGCCAGCGCCCGCGGTCGGGGCAGTAGCGGATCTGCTCTCCGAACCTCTCGACGAGGGCGAGCGCGTTGCGGTCGTCGGAGAACTGGTGGGTGCGCTCTTCGACGACCTGCAGGCGCGGCTGCTCGTCGGGGTTGAGCTGGTGGACGGTGGCGAGATTGCCGTCTACTCCCCCGGCTATGCCCGGTCGTGGGTTGTCGGGCCCGAACGGTCCATGCCTGGACGGCTCGTAGTCGGCGATGAGTTCGTGCAGGCCTTCGTCCCCGCGAGGAGGCGGGTCGCCGTAGCCCCGTGCGGCGAGCTCCCGTGCCGCCGCGCTGAAGTCCCCGCCGTGCTCAAGCAGCGTCCATGCTTCGAATTTGCTGTACACCTTCTCGGTCTCGAACACGGTGCTGGACGAGAACACGTACAGGTTGTCGGCGGCGTTACGCCCTGTGGTTGCGGAGACGTGGTGTCCGGACTTGCCTGGCCGGCACCAGCCGATGGCGTCGCCGTAGCTGCGGGTGCGCCGCCAGCCGTGCGGCTCCAGGATCTCCGCCCAGGAGGCTTTCTCGTTGAACTCATCCCCTGGCCGCCGCCCGGCCTCGTTCGTCCGCGAGGGCCTCGCTGAGGGCCGCGCGGCCGGGGCAGTGGGGGCGGGCATGACGTCGAGGAGGGAGGCGATGGCGTGCAGCGCGTCGCGTTCCTCTTCGCTGATGTCGGCGATCGAGGCTGGACCACCACCGAGCAGCGCCCATGGCTTCCCGCTGGGGTGGGTGCGGCCGGCTGATGGCGCGGTGACGGTGAAGCCGCCTTCGCCGCGGGTTTCGATGAGCACCTGCGGGACCTGGTGGCCTTCGGTGATCCTGTCGAGCGCGGCCTGCCGTTTGGCCTTCTTGTTCTCGTCTTGCTCGGCATCGATCTCGGTCTGCTGCTGTGCCTTCCAGGCTGCGAGTTCTTCCGGGGTGGCGGGCCTGCGGGCGAGTTTGGTGTTGCCGCGTCGCTCGTCGGTTTTGACCCGGTAGAGGATGTGCAGGCCGCCGGAGGGGGTGGCTTCGAGGTAGCCGCTAGTGATGCGGTGCCATAGGTCGGTGAGGCCGTGGTCGGCGAGGTGCTGGTGGTAGGCCTCAATGAGTCCTTCGCGGACGGCGCGGCCTTCGAGTTCGAGGAGTTCGAGGTAGGCGCCTTCGGGTGCGCTGATCTGGCCGGTGATGACGCCGAAGCCGTCGAGGTCGCTGAGGGTGAACCAGCGTTGGATCTGTGTGGTGTCGGCGCGGATCTCTTGGTGGAGTTTCCAGAAGGCGGCTGGTGATTTGCTGCCGTCGGTGCGGGCGGGGACGACGGAGCAGCCCGCGGCGTGGAAGGCCAGCGCGGCGTCCAGGATCGTCTGCGGCTGGGGCGCCTGCTGGGCTGGTGGTGCGGCTGGCTCGTCGTGCACTGGCACCTCACGTGTCACGTCGTCGGGGTCGGGGATGGCCCCGCCACCGGCAAGGGGGTCTCGCGGTGGCGGGGCCGGTCTGTGTGCTGTTGTGGTCGGAGGGGTCAGGAGGCGGGGCGGATCTGGACGTCGAGGTCGGAGCCGTCGAGGAGTTCGACCCGGTAGAAGCCGCGGTCGGCCTGGTCGGGCCAGACCTCGCCGACGTCATCGAGTTCTTCGAGCGCGTTCACGGCCCGCTGCCTGAACCTGGTGAGCGCCTGCTCGTCCATCACCGGCCCCCGGCATACTTGGCGGGAGTGGGGAGGTGATCGGGCTCGGGCGAGGACAGGTGGCTCCAGACGTCGCTGTCGCCGTGCTTGATCAGGTCGCCACCACAGTCGCTGCAGGTAACGGCGGTCGAGCTCGTGCCCGCCCAGGCGTCGGCGAGGTCGACGTAGCGGGCGAGCGCTTCGTCGAACTGGTCGTGAGCGAAGTCCAGGTCCATCGACGCTCCGGCCGATTCCCTGCCGTTGCCCCATTCGGTGGCGGCGAGGCGAAGTGCGGCTCGGATGATCTGCTGCCGTGCCTGCTCTTGGTCGCGTGCGAGTTCTTCGCTCGGCGGGATGGTCTGGGCCTTGACCTGTGTCCCGCCGAGTTCGAAGTCGGTTTCGCACGAACCGAGGTCGGACGGGTACTGGACGGTGAGTTTCTCGTCGTC
The DNA here is from genome assembly GCF_008923185.1 of Actinomadura rudentiformis. Taxonomy (GTDB): domain Bacteria; phylum Actinomycetota; class Actinomycetes; order Streptosporangiales; family Streptosporangiaceae; genus Spirillospora; species Spirillospora rudentiformis. Next base: position 103,752 of record NZ_WBMT01000009.1, on the reverse strand, counting down.
GCCGTAGCGGGTGACGGTGCCGTCGAGGGTGACGCGCACCTTGTCGCCTGCGGTGAAGCGCCTGGTTGTCATCAGGCACCGACCCCCTGTGCGACGGCTTTAGCGATGAGGTCGGCGGCCTGGGCTCTGACGGCGGCGACGACCTTCTCGCGCTCGGCGTTGATGGCGTTGGCGAGTTCCTTGCGTATCTCGCGCTCGACCATCTCCCGGATGAGCTTGCGGCCGAGCGGTTCGGTCCTGGCGTCGTAGCGGTCCCTCGTTCCGTTGAGGATCTTGCGGGCCTCTTGGACGATGACGTCGCGCAGGGTGACGGGTTCGCCGACCGGGTCGCCCCAGTTGTTGGTCTTCTGGAGGGGGCTTTCGAACGCCTTGGTGATAGCGGGCAGGACGAGCTTGCGGATCTCTTCGTCGCGGATGTCGGTGATGCGCTTGCTCAAGGTCGGCCAGGCGTCACTGCCGATGATCTGGTGAGCGAGCTTGACGCCGATGATCTCGCGCAGGCGGACGGCGCCCTCGTCGTCGCCGTCGATGACCGAATCGAGGGTGATGTCGTTGACGTTGACTTCGATGTTCATGGGATCCTTGTCTCGGGTTGATGCGGGCCGGGGCCGCCCTCATCCCGGCGGCCCCGGTCTCGGCGACTATTGGGTGGGGATGCCGAGTGCGGCGCGCTGCTCGGGGCTGAGCGACTGCAGCGCGGCCATCGCTTCGGCGCTGACGCCGGGCGGCGGCGCCTGGGTCGTGACGTTGCCGATCTGGCCGACCTCCGCCGCCATGGCCTGCGTGAGCGGCGTCTGCTGCGCGGCGGCCTGAGGCGCCGCCTGAGCGACCGGCTGCACCGGCATCGGAGCGGGCGCCGGAACCGCCTGGGGCACCGCCTGCGGGGCGGGCTGGGCGAACTGCGGCGGCGCTCCTTGCGGCTGGCCCCACGGGTCGGGCTGACCATTCGGAGTCGCCTGCTGGCCGTTGCCGTTGAGGAACTCGTTGGCGGCGGCGTTCGCGGGCGGCTGGTAGGCGGCGGTGAACAGCTTCGGGGGGTTGAATCCCGCGCCCTTGGCCTGTCCGTCGCCGGAGTAGGTGATGGATAGGGTGCCGCCGACGGCGAGCCCGTTGGCGCCGGCCTTGCGGACGGCGTCGCGGACGGCCTTCTGCATGTTGGCCTTGATGTAGACGGCGCGCTCGCCATCGTCGTCGGGGATTTCGGGGTCGCGTTCGCTGGTGGCGAGGATGACGACGAGCTGCATGCGGGGGCTGCCGTCGCCCCAGGTCTTCGGCGTGCCGGTCTGGATGTCGGTCTGTTGCCGGACCTCGGGCTCGGTGGTGATGGTGCCGGTGACGGTGGTGCCGACGGCGGGGAATTTGGCGGAGGTGACGCCTCCGCTCATGAGGAACTGGTCGGGTGTGGTCATGTGCTGTGGTGCTCCTTTGCTGGTTGCGTGCTGGTCACGCGTTGACTTGTTGCGGGGTCGTGGGGGCGATGAGGCCTGCGAAGGCCTTCGCCGGGTCGACGGGTTCGATGACGCCGTCGCAGCCGTCGGCCGGGTTGTCCGAGCCGGGTTTGAAGAACGGGCAGTATCGGCAGTAGGACTCGGCTTTGGGGAGCAGTGCGGCGGCCTTGGTGCCGAGCGCGGTGGTGAGTTTGGCGATGCCTTCGACGCGGGTGAGGGCGTCGATGGCGATCTGCTCGTCGTAGGGCTCGGTCCACAGGTAGTTCTGGCGGAGTTCCTGGTTGCGGGGCAGGAACCAGACGCCGACGGTGCGAATGGGGACGCCGTTGCGGCTTTCGTAGCCGTGGTCCCAGCCGCCGATGTAGGAGCGGGTCCAGCCGCGTCCGTACAGGTGTGCCTGGATGCGGTACTGGTCGCCGGGGCCGTGCTTCTTGTACTTGCGGAGCTGCTCGTCTCCGACGATCTTGTAGTCGATGACGGTGTCTCCGATGCGCAGGTCGCAGGACCCGGTGATGGATTGGCCGAGGATCTCGCCGACGTCGACGCGCACCTCGGTCCAGTACCGGATGTCACCCTGGTCGTAGCCGGGCAGCGCCTCGTTGGCCTTGGTGAACGTCTCGTCCATCCATGTGTGGACGGCGGTTCCGACTGTGGGCTTCCACGGGACGCCGCGACTGTTGACTTCGGGGGCGCCGGCGAGTTTGTAGGCGAGGCGCCGGGCGCAGGGGTGGCCGATCTCGCTGGGCCCGATGCGCGTCTGCAGGGATCGCGGGTGGTTGGTGATGGCGTTTTCGACGACGCCGAGGAGTTCGGTATGCAGGTCGGTCATTGGCCGTCGCCCCGAACGATGCGGAGTGCCTCGTCGAACGCTTTGCTGCCGCCGACCTGGTGACAGTGGTGCTCGTCGGCAGCGTCACATCGACCTGGTCCTGCCGCTTCCTCGTCCTCGTCCCAGCGGGCTCGCGTTTCGACGATCTGGGAGGCGATGGTCTGTCGTTCGCGGTGACGGATCTTGGGAATGACGCGGGCGAGGGCGGCCCGAAGTTCAACGCCCATCCCGCCCTGTGATGCGTGCTGGATGAGGTCGTCGGGGACCTCGTTGTGCGGCATGTCGGACTGCATCAGGCACTCCGCTTTCCGGCCCGTTGGCGGGCGCTCTCGTTCCACGCGTGGATGAACATCACGGCCTGCCAGCCGTAGGGGCGCGCGATGTCGCTGCGCGGGACGGTGGTCGGCAGGACCGGTGCAGGGCTGGGTTCCGGCATGCCCGCCAGGGCGCATGGGGTGTGCTGGCTGCAGCGGCGCCCTTGAATGAACAGGTTCGTCGGGGTGTGTCCGCAGTGCCGTTTGCGGGCTGCGCTGTAGTGGACGCAGGGCTCGGCGCTCATCGCTCCACCTCGTCCCGGTAGCCGGTGACGAGCAAGGCGCCCCGGAACCCTCCACGCGTCTGCCCGCTCGTGCGAGTCCAGTGGCCGTTGTGATGGCCGCCGTCGTAGCAGTTGTTGGCGTGGCAGGGGTTGACCCGGAACCACTCGATTGCGATCTCGTCGGCTCGGGTCAGCACGATCTCGTCTACGTCGATCGCACCTTGTGCGTCGCGAAGAATCTGCGCTGGGTCGGTGCCGGGGACGAAGAGGTTGCCGCTACCGTCCCAGTCCTCGATCCGGGTGATCGCCGCCATCAGTTCCTCCTTGCGGGGCTGACGGCGGCGAGCAGGCCGAGGCGGATCGGGTGGGGTTGCGGGCCTCCGATGCCGAGCGTGTGCATGTGCTCGTCGGAGGAGCACTGGCGGTCGCCGCCGGAGTAGTCGATGCGCTGGCCGTCATGCCACTGGTAGAGGCCTTGAGTGTCGGAGTAGGCGATCTCGCCGGTGGCGGTGCGGGCGTACCACTTGTGGCAGCCGGCGCCGTGGTCGGCGAAGGCGAGGAAGTCGGTGATGGCCTTCATGACTCGTCCTCGTTCAAGACGCGGATCTCGCGGCCGTTTTCGTCGACCTCGACGACGAAGGCGCTAGATCCGGCCGCCTCGAACAGGGCATCCCTGGCCATCTCATCGAGCTCAGCCCTGCGCTCCTCGGGCGTCTTGTCGTCCCAGTTGTCGGGCAGGTCGTAGTAGTCGGTCTCGTCGTTGGGCCGGTAGTGCTCGACGTGGACGCAAATCTTGCGGCGCATGGCACGCCTCCAGTTGCTGATGTGCTGGTCAAGGCCGTCAGGCGAGCCCTGGAGAAGCGGCATCGCTGTACTCAGCGTCTCACCAATCTTACAACTTTGGCAATAGTCACCAGATTGGTGTTGTCTTACACTCTTTCCATGGCTGCCATTGATCAGGAACCGGTGATCGCTGAGGACGGCGTGCAGGAAGTGCCGTTGACCATCGCCCGCCCGATGCTCACTCGGCTCATTGAGCAGGCTCGGGAGGAAGGGGTGGTGAGCGCGCTGACGGTCCGAGGCCGCCGCCGCATTTACCTCGTGACGCCAGAGGAGTACGACAAGGTGCTCGCCGCCAGGAGAAGTCCCGACGACGCCCCCAAGTCCTGACATCCGAGCCCCGGTCAGCACGGCGCCTCCCGCTCCGCGACCTCAGGCCACGCCACTTTCCCCATCGCCGCGAGATGCGTCTGCGGGAGGTCTTCGAGCGGGTGGCCGAGGCGCCGCATGCCCATGGAGCGCAGCCACGCGGCGTCGCATTCGTCGTCGGTGGCGAACTCTGCGGAGTTCCAGCGCTTGTAGGCGGCGATCGCCATGTCGCGTTTCTCGGCGTGACCGTTGCCGGTGGCGTAGATCTTCAGGTGCATGACGTTGACGAGGGCGATGGGGACTCCGGCGCGGTGGCAGGCGAGGCGGACGACACCACCGATCTCGGCGAGCCGGTGCGCCGCGGCCGACTTGATGCCGGCCGCGTAGTCCTCGATGACGGCCAGGTCGACCGCGTAGTGCGCGAGCAGGCCGGCGACGTGTTCTTCGACGTGGTCGATGCGGTCGAGGTCGTCGAGCAGGCAGCGTTTCTTGCCGCGCGCTTTGGGTTCGCGGATGACGTGGGTGGTGCCGCGGGGCATGGCGATTCCGCTGCAGGCGGCGGCGAGGTCGATGCCCATGACCTGCGGCGTCATGATCCGTCTCCCCGGTTACAGGCGGCGAGCCGTCGGCGAGACGAGTCGATGTAGTCGCGCATGGCCTCGTCCTTCTTGCTGCCGTAGCCAGCCGCTTCGAGCCGGTCAAGGTAGGCAGCCCAGCTGGCGCGGCTTTCAGCCGTGGCCAGCAGCGCGGGCAGACCCTGCAGCGTCGGTGCTGCTGTGCTGGTCGTCACGCCGTCACCTCGTTCACCTGCAAGGCGATCTCGGCGAGGGCGTTCTCGTGGTCGCAGACCTGGATGACGAATCCGCCTGCGGCGAGCTCGTCTTCACCGCAGATTTGCCGGGCGAGTTCGCGCGCGATGTCGTGGCCGTAGCGGACGTCGTCGGTGTCGGCGCTGGCCCACAGGTTGTATCCACCTGCTGCGGCCGGCTCGGAGCGAACCCAGGCGAGCGCGTAGTCGGCGTCGCGGTGGGTGATGAGGAGCTCGAAGTCGCCTTGCAGGCTGACGGCGATCTGCTCCAGGTTGACGCTGGTCATATGCGGTGTCATGCCACCTCCTCCAAGGAGTCGGTTTCGTCGAAGAGGTCGAGTTGGACACCGGTCGTCGAGATCGGGAAACGGACGCCGTACAACTCGTTGAGTCGCGACCAGATGGCGCTCTGCCAAGGCAGGCCGAGCGTTGCGCCAATGACGGCGGCGCCCATGAGTGGGCTCACGGTGTCGGCGATGCGCTGGAACTGGCTGGTGCGACTGCCCTGCCACGGATAGTCAGGTGGGAAGCCCTGCAAGAGGGCGCCTTGTGCGGGCGTGAGACGGCCGTCGACCGGCCCCAGGTCGGTGCGGTACCAGGACCGGGTGCTCTGCGTCAGCGCGGGGGCAGGCCCGTCAGCGGAGAAGAGGTTGCCGCCGGCGGTCTTGCGGGCCCCGCGAGTGTTGACCTTCACTCCGGCAGGCCAGCCGAGCACCTTCGCCATCGTCAGGCGTGGGAACCGGGTCTTCGGTGCGGCCTGGTGCTCGGTGATGCCCGCGGCGAATCGCCCGCTCTCCCAGCGACCGCGGTGCGGCAGCAGGGCGAGGTCGGGCGTGTAGTCGCGGGTGGCGATGAGGAAGACACGGACGCGGCGGGTGGGGGTGCCGAAGTCGTCGGCGGCGACGGTGACGACGTTGACCGATTCGCACCGGTGGAAGGTCGCGAACTCGGCGCACATCTCGATCCAGATGTCCCGTACGGCTGGGACCTGTTCGGCGATGAGGACGCGCAGATTGGGCAGGTCGACGGCGAACCGGATGGTCTCCAGCACGAGCGGAGTCCGCGGGTCGGTGTAGTCGGTCGGCAGGGGCTTGCCGTCGCTGATCGCTTCGATCCCCGCGATGACCTTGTCGTGGTCAGCCACTCCGGTCTGCTTGCCGCCGCGGGTGTAGGTCTGGCATGGAGGCCCCGAGATCCAGACGGTGGCGTCTGGGAAGTCATCGGGTCTGAGCGTGCGGATATCGGCTTGCAGGCGTCGATGCCCGGCTGCTTCAGCGGTGGCGCATGCGTCGCTGTTCATCTCGATGCCGAGAGAGCCGGTGAGGCCGAGCATGCGGAGTGCCTCACTGAGGCCGCCGGCGCCGGCGAAGCCTTCCAGGATGGTTGCCCCGCCCGCCACAGGCGGGTGTGCGGCGGGCGGGGCGGGCGCCGGGGAGCTGTTGCTCAGCCCGGCGCGCCTGTGGGTGTTCATCGGCTCACCGCCTGACCGGATCGGCACATCCAGGGGCCGCAGCCATCGAGATCTCCTGATTCGGCGGCTTCGTCAGCGATAACGTCGAGAAGGTCGACTTGCCGGTCCTGCCACTCGCGACGCGAAACCCGATCGATGGGAGCCTCGTCCAGTGGCAGGAGACTGCGGTGCAGGAATTGCTGCCGGCCGGGCCGGCCGGGCCGGGCGTGCCGGATCGCCTTGTCAAACGCGATGGCATCAGCCCAGCCCCCGGGATCGTTATCGCGCAGGGTGCGCCACTGAGCTGGGCCATGTAGTGGGCATCCGACGCATGCGGACTTGGACACCTCGGTCCACCCCTGTGACCGCAGGTAGCGTTCGCAGTCTTTGCGGGTCCAGCCCTGACCGCCGTCCGCCGATCCGTCCAGGTCCAGCAGCGGATGGACGTTGTTGAGGTAGCGGCGGCCGGATCCTCCGACGCGTCCGATCTCGTCCTTGGAAAAGCCGACGGCCACGTCGGCGTACACGTGCGCGGGAATGCGGGCGGGGTGTGGGTAGCCGAGTAGTCGCCGCACCTCTCGCTTGATCGGCCGCAGCTTGTACTTGTTGGTGCACTGCCGCTGCCCCATTCCGCTCTGGCCCTCGTCAGTGATGTAGAAGACCGGCATCGACACAAAGTCGCGGTCCGGATCGAGGGCGTCGGAGCGGATGTTGCCTTGGCTGACGTCGTGGATTGGGATATCGCCGCCGACCGCTTTGAGGCGTGCGAGGTGGGTCTGCGTGGCCCTTGTCTCCCAGCCGGTGTCAGCGAAAATCGCGGCGTCGAACCTGCCGATCCTCCCCTCGCAGGCGAGGAGGTACAGGGCGGTGGATTGCACGCCGGCGCCGAGGCTGAGGATGCGAAGAGCTGGAGTGGTCACCGTTGGCCGCCCTTCAGCTTGGGCAGGCCGTCCTCGTCGCGCCGCTGCTGGGCGTGCGGGTAGCACAGCAGCGCGACGTCCTCGCCCGCTTTGCGCTTCCACACGGCGATGCGCGAGTGCGGGCCCTTGCCGCCGGTCTGCGCGTGGACGGCCATGCAATCGGTGCACTTCGCCGGGTTGGTCGGCCTGTACCGAGACCAGGTGACCTTCACTTTGAGCGGGTCGGTTTTGCGCTTGGGCGCGGGCGGTGCGACGACTTCCGGCTCGCCGAACAGCGGAACTTCGTAGAAGAACCTAGGCATCGCGCTCCACCTCCTTCGCCGGCTCGCGGGCATTCACGTGTTCGCGGTAGGCGGCGATGGCCCGTTCGGCAGGCAGGATGGGTGCGGCGTCCAACCAGGTCCCGGCGGGCATGCACGTGCAGGTGACGGCGATGTCGTGCGAGTTCGCGGGGGTGATGAGCCGGATCTGGTGTTTGGCGCTGTCGTCGCGCAGCGGCCACATGCGTGCCGGCTTCGCTGCGGGCGCTTCGTCCTGACGGTTCTCCGGGCGCACCGGATCCAGGTCGTTGAGCAGCCCGTGCCGGAACAGGGTGTTCCACAGCGCCCTCTTCTCCGCCATCAGGCGGCGGTGAGCGGCCTGCATGTCGGCGAGCACCGCGCGCGGCGATTCGGGGTCGATCTCGCGCTCTAGCTTGCTCAGTACACGGTCTGCCTGTGCGGAGGGGTAGCGCTCGGCGAGCTGCCTGACCGGGTGAACCAGGTCCTGTAGTGCGCGGACGGCGAAGTCCTGGGCTCGGTCTCGTGCGCGTCTTTGCGCGGCTTCCTCGACGCTTCGGCAGTACTCGCGGTTGGTGACGGTGTCGCGGTACGCCTGATCGCGCAGCCGCGTGTTGTCCTCGTGCAGGCTTTTGACCCGAAGGAGGAGGTCGCCAACGGCAGCGCGCAGCTTCTCGACCTCGGCCTGGTCGGCTGAACCGGTGGCGACCTGGCCGATGAGGGTGCTCAGGGCGTCGGCATCGCAGGCTTCAAGGGCGGCCTGCTGCAGTTCCCGGAGGTGGCGTAGCTCGTCGCGGTCACTGCGAGCGAAGTTGGTCTTGGTCATGACGTTCTCTTTTCGGTGGCGCCGTAGCCGCGCTGGTCGCTGACTTGCGCACCCGGCTGTGTGGTGACGTAGCCGCCGGTTTCGAGGCGGTCGCGTTCGCGTGCGGTGCCTGCGCGGTCGCCCCAGATGAAGCCGATGAGGATGCCGGTGACGCCGGTGCCGGCGGCGGTGAGGATGAGCCACCAGGCGATGCGACCTCGGGTGGTGATGACGAGGTCGGCCCAGTCGGTGGCGGTGGCGTAGGCGGCGAGGTCATTCAGCATCGGGCGCCTCCTGCGGCTCTTTGAGGGCGGAGCGGAGGCGCTCGACGAGCCCGGCGCAGTCTTTGGCGGGGAGGCCGTCGGGAGAGATGCGGTTGCGCGCTTCGAGGTAGGCGATCGCCTGCTTGACGACTCCGGCGAGACGGTCTCGATCGGCGCGGAGCTGTTCTACGTCAGCGGCGGGCGTGACTATCTCCATCGCGTTCGCCCATGGGTCGTTGCCACTGGAGTGCTCGCCGATCACTTCGATGGGCGCGACGGACCATGCGAACTGGTCTAGAAGGTCGTTGAGGTCATCCCGCTCGCACAGTGCCTCATTCAGCGCTGTGTCCAGCCGGTCGCGGTCGGCGTCGGCCGCTGCGACGGTCTCGTGCAGTCCGCTGATCTCGCTGCGTAGCTGCTCGATGAGGCGCCCGTCAGCTGGCTCAGTCATGGCCATCCCCCTCTCCGCTCGACTTGATCTGCTCGGGCTCGGTGACGTCCCGGATGATGGCCACGTCGTCCTCCAGTTCGGCGAGCACGAGGCGCCAGTGACCGTCGAACTGGCCGTGGATGTGGAACCGGACTGGTGCCTTGGGGCCGTTGTCGAAGAGGGCGTATTGGCCGCCGGAGAAGCTGACTTGATGCCCTTGCACGGTCTCGACGTGGCCGGAGCGCCAGACGATCTCGTAGGTGCGCAGCGGGCCGTGGTCGTAGGTCATCACGCCACCTCTGCGAGTTCACGACGAAGCGAGGCGCGGGCCCGCGCGGTGTGGGACTTGACGGTCCCTCGCGCCCACCCCATCCGGTCGGCGATTTCCGCTTCGGACAGTCCGGCGTAGGTGCGCAGCACGATCGCGCGGCGCTGGGAGGCCGGCAGTGTCCGCAGGGCCGCGATGATGTCGATGAACAGCGCGACTGACAGGGCGTATTCGGCGCTGAGCGGCCCGAACGTCTCAAAGGGCGCGTATTTGTGTGCAACTTTGCGGTGCCGCAGTACGTCCCGGCTTCGGTTCTTGACGGCGACGCTGAGGAATCGCGGCACTGTCTGTTCGTCGTGGAGTGTGGCTTTGAGGAGGGCGACGAAGGCGTCTTGTGCGACGTCTTCAGCGGTGGCTTGGTCGCCGACGATGCGGCGGGCGAGGTTGACCAGGCGCGGGTAGTGCTCGCGGTAGGTGGCGGTGAACTCGTCGGGGGTCATGACCGCACCGCCTTCTCGCCGTCGAGGGCGCGTCGCAGGTCGGGCAGATGACTGGCCGCGAGGGCTGCCGCGTGCTCTGCACCGCCGTGGCGGTAAACAGAGGGGTTGCGGGCGGTGGCCTCCCATCGGTCCCGTAGTGCCGTGACCCGCTTCACCTTCTCGGCGACGCGGTCACGTTCGTCCCTGACGTTTGTCAGCGTGTCCACGAGTCCGGCGACTTCGGCGTTCTTGGCGAGGAGGTCGAAGTTGATACCGTCTTCGAGGTCGTTCGAAGCGTCGGCGGCTGCACGACCCTGATCGGTGAGGGCGTCGTAGGTGCGCCTTCGCTCCGCGGCGAGCTTCTTGACCTGCTCGCGCAGCCGCTTCACTTCAGTGATGAGCGCGGGGACGTCGTCGTGCACGTGGCCGAGGGCGTTGAGCATCAGCCCAGGCCGCATCGTGTCGGTGACAGTGATGGTCGGTTTCTCGCCGGGCGGGATGTAGGCCCAGCGCTCACAGATGGCGTCGAGCTGCTTGTCGGTCATCGGCTCGTTCATGCCGCCGCTCCTTCCTGCTCGGCCTGCACGGCGGGCCGTTCACGCCGCAGCACGGCGGCGGGGACGGCGAGGGCGGAGATGGCGGTGAGCCAGAGCACGAGCGCGACGCAGGCGGCGATTCGCGGCCATCCAGGCACTGTCATGTCACTCACCCCGCTCGCCGGTGGTGGGAAAGGGGGCGGCTCCGGCGGCCTGCTGCGGCCCGGTGCCGTTCACGTCCTGCGCGGGCCGGATGTCGCTGAGGTGGATGTCACCGCGCGTGACACCACCGTCGAACGCCGGTGCGGCGGTACGGTCTCGGCTGGTGGCGGTCAGGCCGTAGTGCCGGGTGAGGTGGTCGAACGGGATGTGGTTGCCGTGTCCGGCGATGGCGCCCATGAGGGGCACCTGGTCGCCGGTCTCGCCGGGCGCGGTGCGCCCGGTCCAGGCGTACTCGGCATCGTCGCAGGTAACGAAGACCTTCGCGAGGTCGTGGGTGGCGGCGCCGTCGTAGAAGGTCTGGTTGACGTAGTCGATGCACGCGTCGGTGATCGCGCCGGGCGGCCCGGCAGGCGCCGAAGAGGTGGGTGTGTGCCCGTTGCCTGATGCGGCGTCGTTGTCGATGTGAACCGGCGGGACGGCTTTGGGGTCGACGCCTTCGCGCGTGCAGAAGTCGAGCCAGGCATGCTCAGCGCCTTCGGCGCTCTTGAGGTGTCGCCGCTTGTCGTTCTTGGTCGCGTCGTGGACCTTTTCGAGCTGCTGCTCTTCGGCGCTGATCTCGTCGAGTTTGGCCATCGTCTGGGCGTGGACGGCCCGGAGGTGTTCTTCGAGGCGGGCGCGCTCTTGGTTGGCCCACTGCTGATAGTGGGCGAGGTCGCCGCAGGCGTCGCGTTCTTTGCGCAGGCAGGTGTCGGCTTCTTGTGCTTCGGTGATGGCGGCGATGCGCAGGGCGTGGGCCCAGGCGGGGATGTCGAGTGCGGCGGGGTGCGGCGCGGTCTGGCTGACGGCTTGCTGGGGCGCCTGGGTGGGGATGGGGTGGGGGCCGGTCATCGGACATCTCCGTTGGTGTCGGTGGCGGGCAGGGTGGCGCGACCGAAAGCGGTGTAGAGGTCGGCGGTGGCGTCCATGGCGGCGAGCCAGGCGACGCTCTCGTTCAGGAACGCCACGGCGGCCGAGAGCCGGCGCGTGTGGACGGTGGACACCGTGTCGGTGTTTAGGTCGGCGATGACGGCGTCGAGTGCCGCCTGGGTGTTGGCGGCTTCGCGCCGGGCGTCGCGGAGCATGCGCTGGCGCTGCTGCTCGTACTGTTCGGGGTGCTCCCTCATGCCGCGCCTCCGTTCACGGTGCGAGCGATGCTGAGCGCGGCCTTGAGGTCGTCGGGCATCGGTCCGTCTTCGCGGATCTCGAAGCCCTCCCAGTCGTGCAGCCAGTCCGCCAGCGGAGCTCGGGCGAGCAGGAGCGTGTGGATGAGTTCGGCGAGCGACTCGTGGTGGCACTCGATGACCCAGTAGTTGTCGCAGGCCGAATACGTGTGCTCGCCGTCGAGCGGCAGCAGGTGCTCGACACAGAACGCGATCCCGTCCACGGACTCGGAGTCGGTCATGACGAGGCGGGGAGTTGCCGAGAGGTCGCCCGGCAGCGTTGTGCGCAACTTTTCAGCGGCGGTGGCGAGGTGTCGGTGCGCGCTCATGCCGCGCCTCCGGCCTGGCTCGTGACGGGCTGAGTGGCCTTTTGAGCGGCCAGTTCGCGGAGTGCGGCGTCGTACCGTCCAATGCCCCAGACGATCGCGTGGCAGGCCCACAGGAACCACCAGTCGAAGCTGCGCAGGTCCCACTCCCACGTTTCGGCGAAGCGGAACTCGGCGAGGCACTTCACACTGACGTTGTGCTGGCCCTGCTGTTCCTTTACGTGGTGGCGGGACCAGGCCCAGGCATCTAGGTCGTCGTTGAACTCCGCCGCGTCGCCGCATGAGCACGAGGCCCTGTGGACCGCGTATGCGAAGGCGTTGAGTTCGTCGCGGGCGCCCTCTTCGTGGCCGGTGTCGCCCTCTTCGAGCATCCGCTTGATGGCTCGGCCGATGCCGCGCGGTGCCTCCCTGTCGCGGATCGCCTGGACGGCATGCTCTTTGACCGTCAGCTCGAACAGGTCGGCGTCGTAGGTCATGACGCTGTCGCGGTCACTGGTGAGTTTCTCCGCCCAGTACGTCGCGTTGATTCCGCCGTTGTGGCTGGAGCCCCGGAAGAAGGCGAACATGTCCTCGATGCGGGAGAACACGAAGCTGGTGCCGTCACCCCGGAAGATGAGGGCGTGCGGGATCGTGACGAGGTCGAACCAGTAGAAGCTGTGGCCTGCGGCGGGCTTGAACCGCAGGTGCCGGTAGTGGCCGTCGTCGTGTAGGACGGTCATCTGATGGCCGCCCGCCTCTTTGGCGAATCGCTCTGCGACTTCTGCGACGTGGGCGCGGTGGTGGTCGTAGTTCACGCCGCCTCCTTGCCGCCGTGATGGTGCAGCCACATGCGCTGCCGGGCGGTGGTGATGGCGGCGAACCAGCGGTCGAGCGTCGCCAGGTCGCCGTACTCGATGTGCAGAGCACCGTCGTCGATGGGGATCACGGCGGACCCGTCGGCATCGACTCGCAGCCCGCCGACCTCGGGGTTGCCGTAGAGCGGGATGTGGGCGATGGCGGTCCCGGCGATGGAGACTTCCTCGGGCGCGCCGGACACGATGCGGCCGTTCACCGGACCGCTCCGGCCCGCTGGCGGTGGATAATGTTCATGGTCGATGTCGCCCTTCAGACATGTGGGTGTGGGTGTCGCCTGCCGGTGCCGGGGTCGCACCCCCGACACCGGCGCGCAGGTCGGCGATGAGCCGCCGCGTGGCAGCGGCCTCGGCGCCGGGCGTCAGGCCGGGCGCGGCGAGCAGGCGCCGCTGGATCCGCCACCTCTGGACACGAGCGATGAGCGTCATGGCGCACCGTCCCGTTCCTGCAGCAGGGCTTCGAGGTGGTCGATGCGCAAGCTGAACGCGCGCACCTGTTCTTCGAGTGCGGTGACTCGTCCGGCGAGCCGCCGGACTTCGGCGTTCTCGTCGCGGCGGAGGAATGCGGTGATGGCTTCGGTGGCGAGCTGGATCACTGCTCCACCTCCCCGCATGAGCAGGGGTAGCGTTCGCAGTCCATGCACAGCGGCTCGTAGGAGGCCTGCAGTTCGGACATGTACTGAGCCAGGAACTCGGCGACGTAACCGAGGTCGGCACCGGGCTGGGCCGCGTCTGCGATGGCCGTGCGGGCGACAATGGCGCGGTGGTGCAGGAGCCGGCCGCGCGCGTAGTCGTCGCGTGCGTGGGCGTTGAGCGGGACGTCGAGTGCGGCGTGGAGGGCTTGGAGCAGGTCCAGGAGGGTGGTGTCGCCGGTGGCGCGGTAGGCGAGCTTCAGGCCCGGCTCCTGGTGCAGGAGTGAGCCTTGGGCGTGGACTTCGCCGGCGACGTCCATGAGGTACAGGCCGTGGTCGTCGAAGTTTTCGTCGGCTTGCTGGGCGAAGTAGTGCAGGCCGTCGTGTGCGGCCCAGACGTCGCCTGGCTGCGGTGGCCAGTGCGCGGGGACGCCGCTTGAGGGGGCGGTCATGAACCGCCTCCATGCGTCGGGCACGTGCTCGTGAACCCGCCTCGCGCCGCCAACTCGACCGGGCATGAGCACGAGTCGGCGCGATCGTCCATCGTGGACGGGTCAGCTTCGCCCATCGCGATGCGCTGACACTGAATGGCCGCGTCGAGTTGCGGGATGACGTCTTCGTCCCACAGCAGTTCCAGCGCTTCCCTGATGTACCGTTCGGAGCGATCAAGGGCCTCGCGCACCTCGTCGCGGGTCAGCATTGGGGCGGTCACCGGCGAGCACCCCCGATCAGGTGCTCGATCGCCTCGTCCACGTCGGCGCGCGCCTGGCGCTCGATCGCGTCGGGGTCGCGGTCGTCGAGCGGCAGGTCCATCAGCTCGTAGTCGCCTTCGCGGATGGGTAGCGCGGTGTAGAGCACCTCGAACCAGTTGGTGCGGTCCTCCTCGCAAAGGCCAGGCGCCAGCTCGTCCACACGCGTCCACGTCGGCGAGTCGTCCTCCGGCCCGCGCAGGTACTCCCAGGCGAGGGCCTCCCACTGCTCGGCCCGCTCCTCCCACGTGGGCGGCATCTCCATGAACTGGACGGCCCGCATGCCGAACTCCTCCAGTAGGAGGGTCCCCATGTGCGCGGTGGGGTTGTGGCACTTGAGGGCCTGGAAGGTGATGACGTTCTGGAGCTCGGTCAGGACCCGGCGGGGCACCCGCGGGGCGGGCGGCGCGATGGGGTGGAGGAGTTCGCGGATCTGGGCGTGGATGGTGTGTACGCCAGCGTGCGTTGCGGCGGTCACTTCGCGCCGTCCTGCACGTACCGAGCGCCGTAGGTTCGGGCCGTACCTTCGGCGGCCTGCTCGATGTCGGTGACGTAGTCCACGCCCTCGATCGCGCAGACCTTGCTCAGGCGCCCGTCCGTGCGCTCGACGACGGCCAGCCGCCCCCACAGCGCCATCCGGTCGGCGACGTCCCAGCGTGCCTGTGCGGTCTCGCGGTCGCACCGCTCGATCGTGATCGTGTGCCCGGACAGGTCGGTTCGGCGGGAGACGATCTCCGGGGCCAGTGCCCCGTCCGCGACGCCGGTCAGCACGTCCAGGGCCTGCTCGGCGCGGGTGTGCGCGCGGAACCGGACGGCGTCGCAGAGTGCGCGGAACTCGTCGTCGCGCTCGAACCGGTCGACGATCACCGAGGCCATCGCGACCTCGTCTTCAACGCTCATGTGCGGGAGCGCGACCGCGCGGTTGGCCAGCACGAACAGGTGCCGGCGTGGGGTGTCCGCCGCCTCGTCCGGGGAGGTGGTCTTCTGGGGGATGATGGTGGTCAAGGCCCTGCGTCCTTTCTGGTTGGGGAGGTTGCGGGGCTCGGGTCCGTCGGCCGGATAGGAGCGGCTGGCGGGCCCTTCTTTCGTCAGGCCACGGCGTCC
The DNA here is from genome assembly GCF_008923185.1 of Actinomadura rudentiformis. Lineage (GTDB taxonomy): Bacteria > Actinomycetota > Actinomycetes > Streptosporangiales > Streptosporangiaceae > Spirillospora > Spirillospora rudentiformis. Next base: position 88,528 of record NZ_WBMT01000009.1, on the reverse strand, counting down.
TCGCCCGTCGCCTGCTTGGCCCTTTTAGCGACGGCTTTGGCGGACAGCTGCCTCATGTGCGCGCTGTAGGCGTTCTTGGCAGCCTTGACCTGCTGCGCGTGCGGCATCTGCGGGTGCGTGTCCTTCGCCCAGGCGATCCAGTACGCGAGCGACTGGGGGGACGCGTGGTATCCGGCTGCGGCGCGCTCGGTCCGGTCGGGCGTCTGGGCCCAGCTGGCGTGGGCGGCGATACTCGCTGCGCGACTGCGCGCTTCGGCCTTGAGCTGTTCGGGTGTCTTGCGGGCCATTAGGACTCCTCCGCGACATCGGCGACGTGTGCGCTGAGCAGCAGTTCGGGCGGTACGGGGTGGGGACCGTCGGGCGGGTAGAGCGCCTTGACGATGTCCTTGGCCGGGATGCCGTAGATGTCGGCGAGCGGGCCGATGAGCTGGTACGTCCGCTCGGGTCGCGTGAGCCCGTTTTCGATCTTGGAAAGGCTGCTGTGCGTCCGGCCGAGTCGCTCTCCCAGATCTTGGAGGGAGAAGTCGTGGAACTTCCGGATGTTTCGCAGCTTTTGTCCGATCCGATAGGCCTCCGGGTCGACCCCCTCGGCGAGCCCCGTGGTGTGTTCCATGCCACGAAGCTACTGGAACATTTTGGAACAATGCAAGGTCGATCCCCAAGATTTCTTGGGGATCGACCTTCTGGAGTTCCAGTTCTCGGATGCCGTCTGGAGGCAAAGTTGGGGACGCCCGGAACCTGATTGGACGGATGTGAGTCCAACACGGCAGGGAAGACTTTGGTCCTCTGTGGCCGGATAATGTTCCAAAATGTTCCGGACACAGGCATCATGTGGGCCATGAGCCGACACGGAGATCGGCAGCGGGTAGCCCGCTACGTCGTCGCCCGACGGAGAGCACTCGACATCACCCAAGAGCAGCTCGCCGAGCGGGCGCGCGTCGACCCCAAGACCGTTGGGAGCTTGGAGTCGGCTACGCGCTGGCCTCAGAAGGCCAGCCGGGAGAAGATCGAGCAGGCTCTCGACTGGGATGAGGGCGACCTCGCCCGCATCGCCGAGGGCGGCTTCCCCGTTTCAGGACCGCTGCCCGACGACGACCCTGAGGGTGTCATCGCGGCGGCGGGCACCAGCGATTTCGACACCAAGGCCAGAGCCGTCATCGCCTCGTTGCCGGAGCCGCAGCGCTCTGTGGTGGAGGAGATCTATCTGAGCCTGCTCGATGCCAAGCGGCAGAATGAGCGCCTGTTCAGCACGCTCCTGGCGATACCGCAGCGGTCGGAGGACGGCACCGACGACACCGATGACGACGGTGGCGCCACGACCGGGCCGCACGCGGTACAGCGCGGGTCCTAACATGACGCGCAAGTCACTTACGCCCTTCCGTTCCCACTTGTCGCTTGTTGCCCTCTGTGACCGATCTTTCACATAGTGACATTCCTGTCACTTGAGGGCTGACATCCGGACCCCTTGCAGCCATCATCGTTTGACAGGCAGACCGGAAGACCAGAGCAGGATCTGGTATCGGCGAACGCCTCACCCGGCCAGGGCGACACCGATTCGGGGAAAACTCCGGTGAACAGCCAGAGGTAAGGGGGTCAAGGTGCTCCGCGCCGTCGACATCATCGGTTTCGCTGTGTGCGCCGGCACAGCACTCATCTGGGGGATCTTCGATCCAGTGAGACTCCACGGCCTGCTCCTCGCAGGCATGGTGATCTTCTCTCTGCGTCTCCTCTGCAGGGGGGGCGACGCAGGGGACTCAGATACGCTGCACCGGATCAGCGGGCTCTTCTACGCTCAGGGCCTTGAGCATGGGCTGAAGAGGGCTCGCGGCGCCGGCGGCGAGGATTCGAGAGGTCAAGACCTTCCCCGCGTCGGCTGAGGTTTGACCGGCCCAGATCTGGCCGGTTAAGCCACCGCGATCAGCCGAACGGAGCCGCGCGCGAGCGTCCGCCCGCTCACGCGCGGTTTTTCGTGCCCGGATCCGGCCGGGAAGCCAGTCGCATGCAGGTGGGGGTCGGTAGTAATCTGCCTCGACGACGATGTGCCCCGGTAGCTCAGCTGGACAGAGCACCTGCCTTCTAAGCAGATGGTCGCGGGTTCGAATCCTGCCCGGGGCGCCGAGTCCTTGATCAGTGCGATCGTCGATCAGTACCTGTCCGCTGGCGAGCTCCGCTGGTGGTTGCGGCGGGCCCGCGTCTTCGCCGTCGCCTTGGTGTAGTGCCGCACCATCTCCGGCCGCTTCCAGCCGAAGTTGTGCATGACGTCGGTCTCGCTCTGATCGGAATCCACGCAGTTCGTTGCCGCGGTGCGCCGGAACCGGTGCGGCGTCACGCCGACGACGCCGGCCTGGTCACCGCGACGGCGCAGCAGCGCCTGCACCCCGGAGACGCCGAGCGGCCCGAACTTCCCCAGCCACAGCGCGGTGCTCTCGGCGTCAGGATGTTCCATGCGGGCGCGGCGGATGTAGCGGTCGATGGCCGCGGCGGCCTGCTTGCCGATCGGTGCCAGGTAGTCGTCGCCGCCCTTGAGCCGGATGCGGATCTCGTATTGGGCCAAGTGGACGTCGTTGGCCTTGGGGTCGTCGGGCGCGTAGCGGATTCCGGCCAGTCCGGCGACGCGGGGGCCGATGTCCAGCAGCAGCCGCATGATGGCGTAGTCGCGCAGATCGTCGTGCGAGCCGCCGCTCTTGCACGTCTTCAGCAGCTTGGCGATCTCTTCGTCCGACAGCGGCGGCAGCTCTCGCTCGGGCACGTCCGGCGCGTCGGCGTTCCGGACCGGGCTGGGGCCTTCGAGGTCGCCTTCGTCGATGAGCCAGTTGAACAGGGCTCGCAGATTCCTGAACACCTTATGGGCGTTGCCTGGGCTCGTGCGCCGCCTCTCGTGCGTGAGGTAGATCCGCACGTCTTCCGCGGTGATCATTTCTACGGTCGGGATGTCTCGGGTGGTGCGGCCGTGCGGCTTGACCGGGCACGGCTCGACCGGGTCCGGGTGGCGGCAGATGCAGCCTTCCTGGCCGAGCCAGTTGGTAAAGTTCCTCACCGCGTCGCGGTAGGAGCGGATGGTCCCGGCCGCCTTGCCGCGCGAGTTGAGCGCGAGCTCCCAGGACTCCATCGCCTGGGTGAAGCCGAGCCCGCGGGGAGCGGCGGTGGTCCGGGATCGTCTGGGGGTGCGTCTGGGGCGGCGGGGCGGCTCGAATGGGATGATCTCTGCCTCGGGCATAGCGAACCCCCTCGGAGCAGCGAGAGTCGACCACCGGATTAGACTTGTAGGGCTTGGTTTCACCCGGATCCGGCGTGTGAGAATCCTACGGCCAACGACCTGCATGCGATCGAACGAGTTTCTGGCGATCAATCGTTTCCGCAGGTCAGCGCCGAGATTTTCTCGTCATCGGACTCTCTGTTTTGTCGGTAGGACTTCTAATCCGACGGTCGCGGGTTCGAATCCTGCCCGGCGCGCTTACGCCCACCAGCGAAGCCCCCCGCCACCAGCGAAAACACCGCTGAGCGCGGGGGACCCCATGTGCAGCCAGATGCCACCGAAAGCAGCTCCATGGGACTGTTCCCGGAACATACACGGAATGATCTTGGCCGCGTTTCCGCAGGTCAGCCCCCAAGCGAAGAGAGGCCCGGCCGCGCATCGGCGACGCCCCGGCTTGTCACCCGGCTGAACGGCAGTCACCAGGCCGCGCCGCCGCTCGGAGTCAACGGGCGCAGGCCGCCGGCCAACTCGCGTTGCTCGCCCTCCGGGTCCCCACGGCATTGGACGGCAGCCCGCTCGTGTAGACGACGGGTGATATCTCGCCACGAGGATGTGTGACTGGGGAACCCCGTGGTTCCCCAGGCCCCTCCTGGAACCGGAGCACTCATTCGCGCGCCGGGCTCTGTCACAGCGTCTCGCCGTTCGCGCGAATGAGCACTCCGGACCGGCCGCAGCGATGCCCTACTGTCTGTCGGTATGGGGATGAGTGTTCAGATACGCACGTACACCGGAAGCCTCGAAGGGACCTGCGTTCACCCCGCAATCTGGGCGCTCTGTCAGAGTGCGGAGCGTGCTGGCCTGCCCCTGCTCGGCCATGTTGATCGCTATGACAACACCACCTTCAACCGCCTGCAGATGAAGCCTGTACTCGCTGAACTCGACCAAATTGCCGCAGACGCATCGCCTGATGAGCGCGAGGCTGTACGAGAGATCGTCGCGTTGATCCAACAGTGCGAGCGCAAGCCTCACCGCTACCTGGTCTTCAACGGAGACTAGGCACCGACGTGCAGCCCGAGTTTCAAGATCCGGAATATGCGCGGAATGATCTTGTGTGTGGAGACGTCAGCATGACGAGCGGCCGCAGGTAAGGCCATGTGCGGCGGGTTAGTTGAGCAGCGATCTTCTCATCCGACGGTCGCGGGTTCGAATCCTGCCCGGCGCGCTTACGCCCACCAGCGAAGCCCCCGCCACCAGCGAAAACACTGCCAGAAGCGGGGGGCACATGTGCCGTCTAGGTCTGTCGCGACGGCGAGGTCGGCTGGCTGACGCGGCCAGCGCAGGGCCGCGTGGGCGCTCTCGAGGCTCTAGGCCGTGGGCTCGTCCAGGGCCACGTCTCCGATCTGAGCTACCGGCTCCTCGCCGATGGCCATGCTGGGCAGTGTGTCGGCGACGTCGAAGTGCCGGTCCATGCCGGTGATCCTCAGCACGGAGCTGATCTGCTTCGTCGGCCGCACCAGGACCAGATGGCCACCGCTCGCCTTGATCCGCTTCCAGGCGACGATCACCGAGTTCAGGCCCGAGGTGTCGAAGAACGACACCTCCGACAGGTCCACGGCCACGTGAGGAAGGGCCTGCGACCTGATCGCCTCACCCAGGTGATGGTTGAAGTGCGGGGCGCTGTGCAGGTCCAGATCGCCGATGACCTCGACCACGACATAGCCGTCCTGCCGCCGGAGCCGGAACCGGAACCGGGCCCCATAGTCGGAGGGCTCACCCCCCGCAGGTGTCGAGAAGCCGGACGTCATGCCATCCCCCTCCCCCTGGCGCCACGGCACGTCTCGGCGCCGAAACCATCCTGCCCGCTTCCACTGATCAGCAAAGCTCGTTCACGCCGGTTCCGCGTGCCGTGTGGGGCGGGTGTGCCGTCGGCGGGTGACAGGTCGGTCTCGCTCCGCCGCTCTGCCTTGCCGTCGTCCGCCGGTTGGCCGGTAGATTGCAGCCGGTTGTCTTTGCCCTGATTTCACGGCCACCTTAGGGGCGGGCTGGCAGGGTGGACGTTTCGTGAACCCGGATCGAGTGAGGAAACATGGCCGAGGATGACAAGCCCAAGGGTGCGCCGACGGGCAAAGACGACTCGGCAGCGGACGAGCTGAAGGACGAGTCGACCGGCGCTGCCGAGGCAGTGGCCGAGGAGGGCGAGGCCGAGGAGAAGTCCGCGGCGAAGCCCTCGATCAAGATCAAGGCACCGGCGGCAGGGGCGGCCAAGCTGCCGCAGGCCAAGAACATCCGGAGCCCGGAGTTCACGCCTCACGGGATCAGTGCCGGGCGCGGCAGCGGGCCGCGGCCGTCGGCGTTGACCGCCGCGCAGGCCAAGAAGCGCCGCCAGTTGACGGCCGTGGCAGTGGTCGTCGGACTGGTGGCCATCGCGGGCGCCACGACGTTCTACGTGACCCGGCCGGGACCGGAGATCAAGGTGACCGGCGCGCTCGGCACCGCGCCCAAGGTCGACATCCCCAAGAACCTGGTGCCGGACAACAAGTTCAAGGTGACCGAGGCGATCACGGGGAGCGGGCCCAAGCTCGCCAACGGCGACATCGCGTATGTGAAGTTCGCGTTCTACCAGTGGTCCAAGAAGGGCACCGGCGACAAGGCCAAGGAGAGCACCAGCAAGAAGCTGAACTCGTCTTACGAGCAGCAGGGCGGCCAGCAGGTCATGCCGATGACGGTCGGCAACACCCAGGTCAAGGGACTCGACAAGGGCCTGGCCGGGCATCCGGCGGGCAGCCGGCTGGTGCTGCAGCTGCCGCCGGCGGACGGGTTCGGCGAGCAGGGCTCGCAGATGGGCCTCACCAACAAGGACTCCGTGGTCTTCGTGGTGGACATCCTGGCGGCGATCCCCAAGAACGCCGAGGCCAAGGGCACCGAGAAGAAGCTCGACGACAAGAACCTGCCCAAGGTCGAGCCGGGGCAGCCCGGCAAGGGTCCGAAGGTGACCGTGCCGAAGGCCGACCCCCCGGGCAAGCTCGAGGTCAGGACCCTGATCGAGGGCAGCGGTCCGGCCCTGGCCAAGGGTGACAACGCCATCGTGCAGTACGTGGGCAAGCTCTGGCGGGACGGTAAGACGTTCGACGAGAGCTGGAGCAAGGGCCAGCCCGCCTCGTTCCCGATCGGCACGGGCGGCACCGTGCCGGGCTTCGACAAGGGGCTCACCGGCGCCAAGGTCGGCAGCCGCGTGCTGCTCATCCTGCCGCCCAAGGAGGGGTACGGGACGAAGGGCAACGAGCAGGCCGGCATCAAGGGCACCGACACGCTGGTGTTCGTCGTCGACATCCTCGGCACGGTTCCGAAGTAACTCCGGTCACACGTGTACGGCGGGACACCTTGATGGGTGTCCCGCCTTACTTTTATGACGGTTCCGGAATGGAGCTCCCGTTCGTGCTCGTGATGCGAGCCACGACAACCGGCCCGGGACACTGATCGTCCTCTATTGAGAACTCCAGGAGAGTGCAGTGATCGGCCGAAACCGCGAATGCCCTCGGGTATCGTCGGTAACGAAAGAATCACGGGGGGCTTGTGAGTAGTAGTGGTACGGGCCCGGAAGGCGACAAGCCCACCGGGCAGGACGATGCGAAACCGGACGAATCGAAAGGCAGCGACAAGGACGTCACCACGTCCGCGGCCGAGCCGGCGACCACCAAGACCGCGACGATGACCACGGTCGAGGACGTCGAGCCGACTCCCGATGAGGCACCCACGGGCAACGAGCCTCCCGACGATGCACCCGCGAGCGACGCGCCCGCGAACGAGGCGCCCGCGAACGAGGCGCCCGGTAACGGCGCGCCCGCAGATGAGGCACCCGGCGACAACGCGCCTGCCAGCGACACGTCCGTGAACGACGCGGACGCCAGCCAGGCACTCGCAGGCGACGCGTCCGCGAGCGATGCCTCCGGTAATGGCGCGGCCGCAAGTGAGGCGCCCGGCGACAACGCGCCCGCGAGTGATCCGTTCATGAACGACGCGGCCGCCAGTGAGACATTCTCAGGCGACGCGCCCGCGAGCGACGCATCCGGTAACGGCGCGCCCGCAGGCAACGCGCCCGCGAGTGATCCGTTCATGAACGACGCGGCCGCAAGTGAGGCGCCCGGGGATAACGCGCCTGCGAGTGATCCGTTCGTGAACGACGTGCCCGCTAGCGGGGCATTCGCGAGTGACGCGCCTGTGAACGGCGCGGCCGCAGATGAGGCGGCCGTGAGCGGCGCGGCCGTGAGTGAGGCGGCCGCTCGGGAGACGGTCGCGGGCAAGGGTGCTGGGGATGATGCGGCTGCTGGAGGCATGGTCGCCCCGGGGACGGCGGCGAGCAAGGTGGGCGCGGGGAAGGTGTCGCCTGGTAAGGGGGGCAAGAAGCAGCGCAGCCGACCTGTTCGGTATGCGCGGCGGGCGGCCTTCACGGTGTTGGGCCTGATCGGGTTCGGCATCGCCGCGTTCGCGATCGCCTATGTCCTTACGCCGGTGCCGTCGCCACAGGAGTCCGCGGTGGCGCAGGGGCCGAGCTTCTACTACTCCGACGGCAAGACCCTCATCGCCAAGACCGGCACCAACCGGGACGCGGTCGATCTCGACAAGGTGCCGAAGGGTGTCCGGGAAGCGGTGATCGCGGCCGAGAACCGTGGCTTCTACGACGACCCGGGTGTGTCGGTGAAGGGCACCGCGCGCGCCTTCTGGTCCACGGTCAGCGGCGAGCAACTGCAGGGCGGCTCGACCATCACGCAGCAGATGGTCCGCAACTACTACGGCGGGATCGGCACCGAACGCTCCGTCTTCCGCAAGCTCAAGGAGATCATGGTCTCCCTGAAGGTCGGGCGGGAGAAGGACAAGGACTGGATCCTGGAGCAGTACCTCAACACGATCTACTTCGGCCGCGACGCGTACGGCATCCAGGCCGCGGCCAAGGCGTACTACGGCAAGGACGTCAGCCAGCTGACGGCGGCCGAGGGCGCCTATCTGGCCGCCGCGATCCAGCAGCCGACGCCCTTCGGCAGCCCGACCGCCGCCCGGCGGCCCGCCGCCGAGCAGCGGTGGAGGGCCGTGCTCAACAACATGGTCCGGGACAACGCCGTCACCGCCGCCGAGGTGGCGCAGATGACGTTCCCGCAGCCCAAGAAGCAGAAGATCACCGACATCCTCAAGGGCCAGAAGGGCTACATGGTCAACGTGGCCAAGAAGGAGCTCCTGGAGCGCCGCGGCTACACCGAGGACCAGATCAACCGCGGCGGGCTGAAGATCACCACCACGTTCGACGAGGACCTCATGGACGCCGCCAAGGACGCGGTGACCTCGAACGTGCCCGACGGGATGAGCAAGAAGATCCGGACCGCGATGGTGTCGGTCGACCCGAAGAACGGCCAGGTCGAGGCGTTCTATGGCGGTCGCGACTACCTGGACGAGGCGGGCAGCAGTGCGTTCTGGGATCTCGCCCAGGCCGGATCGGGGTTCAAGCCGATCGCGCTCGCGGCGGCGCTCGACGACGGCAAGACCCTGTCGACCTCGTACGACGGCAGCTCGCCGCAGTACTTCAACCGCACGGCCCTGCGGAACGACGGCAACGCCCAGTACGGCATGGTCAACCTCGTCACCATGACGCAGAACTCGATCAACACGGCGTACGTCAACCTCGGTCAGGACATCGGCACCGAGAGGATCGCCGAGATGGCCGAGAAGATGGGCATCCCGGCGAGCCAGATGACCAAGGCACAGCGGGACGCCCCCTCGTTCCCCCTCGGCACGGTCTCCGTGCATCCGGTCCAGCAGGCGGCGGTCTACGCGACGTTCGCCTCCGAGGGCGTCTACCGGAAGCCGTACACGGTGAAGTCGGTCAGTGACGAGAGCGGCGAGGAGAAGGACTTCACCGAGAAGGGCAAGCGGGCGTTCAGCCAGCAGGTCGCCAAGGACGCCACGTACGCGATGAGCAAGGTCGTGCAGAGCGGTACCGGCACGGGCGCCCAGCTCTCGGACGGGCGCGACGTGGCGGGCAAGACCGGCACGACGAACGGCGGCCGGGCGATCTGGTTCAACGGGTTCATCCCGCAGATGGCGACGTCGGTGGCGATGTTCCGGAGCGACGGCAAGCCGCTGTCGATCCCCGGGTACGGCGTGTACGGCGGCCAGCTGCCGGCGCAGATGTGGAACTCGTACATGTCCAAGGCGGTGGCCATCAAGAACTTCGAGATCAAGGAGTTCGGCGACCCGTCGTCCTACCCCGGGAGCTACGGCGGCACGCCGAGCGGCCGCTCGACCGGCGCGCCGTCCACGCCGTCGGACAGGCCGTCGCGGCCTCCGCTGACGCCGAACCCGGGCGATGGTTCGAGGCCGCCCAAGCCGCCGTCCGGCCGGCCGACCCCTCCGATCCCCGAACCGAGCCTCCCGGGCCCCGGTGATCCCGAACCGGGCGACCCGGGTGACGGTGGCGGCAATCCACAGCGCCCGAACGGATAACGAAAGCCGATGAGGAAAAGGGAGCCGGACCACGGTCCGGCTCCCTTTTCCATGTCATGCAAGGGCTGCAAGGCGAACGTCAGGAACAGGCGTTGCCAATTCGTTCCGGCGTACCGGACATGGCGGCGTTGAGTTGCGCTGCGTCGCCCGTTCCGACACTGGCGGCGGCCGTACGGAGCCGGGCCGCTTCGTCGGTGAGCGCCTTCTTCAGCTTTTTCTTCTCGGCCTTTTTGGCCAGCCCGTCGATCTTGCCCGCGAGCTGGTCGGTGACCTGCTTCCACTGGGCCGGATCCGCCGCGGACGCGCCTTTCACCTTGGTGATGTACTGCTGGTAAGCCTGCTTGGTCTCAGTGCAGACCTGACTCGTGTTGTCGCCCCCGCCGACCAGTCCGCACGCACCCAGGCTCATGACCAGAGTCCCGCCGACCACCAGCCGGGCCGCACGAGCCCTCGTTGCTGCAGCCCCCCAGGCCTCCGTCGCCGCCTGTGCCCCGTTCCGCATGACACCCTCCCCACTTGATCCCCGCCGGTATCTGCATATACTTCCGCACTAGGTCATGAGCGCCAGCGTCAAGCCCCGGCTTGCTGGCCGGCAACCCTTCGTCCGCGATGGGGTGCCCCGGGTGAGGACCGGGCCGTGCGCAACACCGCGTACGGCAAGCGCGGACCCCTGGTAGCCACCTTGAGGGGTCCCTGGATCCTGAGAGGTCGCACGCATGCACGCCGCCACGCTCACCCACTCCCCCAGCGCCACCGTCCCGGCCTCCCGTACCGCCGCCGCCGTCTCGTCCACGCGTACCGCCCCCACTGCCCCGTCTGCGCGTACCGTCGACGCCGCCCCGCCCGCGGGCACCGCCGCCGCCACCGTCCCGTCCGCGCGTGCCGCAGCGAGCGCCCCGCTCCAGGTCATCGGCGCGGGTGCGCCGGTCCCGCTGAACGACGGCGGCACCGTCGGCTACGCCAACCTCGACTACGCCGCGAGCGCCCCGTGTCTGGAGGCGGTGCACGAGGCCATCACCCGCGCACTGCCTTACTACAGCAGCGTCCACCGCGGCGCCGGATACGCATCGCAGGTCACGACGGATGCATACGAGAAGGCGCGCGAGACCGTGCGTTCGTTCCTCGGCGCCTGGGAACGCGACGCCGTCGTCTTCACCCGCAACACCACCGACGCGATGAACCTGCTCGCCCACGCCGTCCCGTCGGGCACCACCGTCATCGTCTTCGAGACCGAGCACCACGCCACCCTGCTGCCGTGGAAGCGCGCCGTGCGGCTTCCGGCGCCCGCCAGCCCCGTCGAGGCGATCTCCGCCGCCGACCGGGCGCTGGCCGAGGCTCCGGCGGGACCGCGGCTGCTGGTCGTCACGGCGGCCTCCAACGTGACCGGTGAGCTCTGGCCGATCGCCGAACTGGCGAACGTGGCGCGGCGCCATGGCGCCCGGATCGCCGTCGACGCCGCCCAGCTCGTCCCCCACCGGCCGCTCGACATGAAGACCCTCGGCCTCGACTACGTGGCGTTCTCCGGGCACAAGCTGTACGCGCCGTTCGGCGCCGGGGTGCTCGCGGGCCGGGGTGACTGGCTGCGCGCCGCCGAGCCGTACCTCAAGGGCGGCGGCGCGAGCGCCTCGGTCCAGAACGGCGGCGGGACCACGCAGTGGTCGACCAGCCCCGAGCAGCGTCACGAGGCGGGCACCCCCAACGTGCTCGGCGTCATCGCGCTCGCCGCGGCCTGTGAGGCGCTCGCGGGCACCGGGTGGGACGTTCTGAAGGAGGACGAGGAGCGCCTCCTGGCCCGTCTCCGGAAGGGACTCGCCGCGATCCCCGGTGTGCGCGAACTCACTCTGTGGGGTGACCGTAGCGACAGGGTAGGAATCGTGTCGTTCGTCGTGGACGGCTGGAGCGCGCGTGACGTGGCGCTTACGCTGTCCGGGGATTACGGCATCGGCGTCCGGGACGGGAAGTTCTGCGCTCACCCGTTCGTCCACCACCTCCTGGGTGCGTCCGAGGCGCCGCTGGAGGCCGGTGGCGCCTCGGGTGCAGGCGGATGCGGAGGCGGACAGACCTCGGCGGTACGCGCCAGTTTCGGCATCGGAACGACCGAGGAGCACGTCGACCGGCTGCTGGACGCCCTCGCGCGGATCGCCGGGGGACCTCGCGGCTGACGGTCGGCACGCGCGTCGAAGCCTCCGGTCGGGGACCCGGTCATCAGGCGACTTGGCCACAGCCGGGCGGCCTGGTCTCGACCGGCGACCCGCCGATAGGACGCTTTGGTCCTGTTCGCCCATGTAGCGTAGTCAGGTCCGTGACTTGCCCGCCGGGGTCCGTGCAGCGGGCTCGCAGGCGGGCGGGACAGGGGCGGCGGGATGAGAACAGCGCGGCAAGGAACAGGGGGTGGCGACCGTGGCCGACGTGTGGCGACCCACGTCTGAGCTCGAGCGCCGGTTGCACGAGGCGGTGCGCGCGGGGGACCAGGAGACGTACTTCCGGTTGCTCGCGGAGAGCGAGCTGGTGATCCCCGTACCACCGGATCTGATCGACGACGTGCTCGCCAACGAGGCCCAGCCGGCGTGGCCGACCCAGGAGGAGGACGGGCGCGTCCACGTGCTCGTCTACACCTCCGCGGCGGCGATGCGCGCCTGCCTGGGACCGGCGTACCAGCACTTCATGAAGCTCAAGTTCACCGATCTGGCCGAAACCTGGCCCGACCCGCGCTGGTGGCTGGCGGTCGACGCCCCCGCCCACAGCGCGAAGTCCGCCGTCCCGCTGCCGATCGAGGGTCGGCTCCCGGCGTGGTTCATCATGCAGCTCGGCGAAGGTGACACCAAGCTTCCGCAGGCAGGACGCACCGCGGCAGCCCCGGCCCCGGCCCCGGCCCCGGCGACCCAGGCCCCGGCGACCCCGGCCCCGGCCCCGGCGGCCCCGCAACAGCAGCCTTCTCCTGACACCACGGTCACCGACCTGCCACCGATCGGCGACCCCGCCACCGGCCTGGGCGCCCCGACAACTCCGGCGCCCCCCGCCCCCGACCCGATGCCCTCCCGGGGCGCCCACGCAGCAAGCACACCGGCAGAAGGCACATACCCGGGCCCCACACCCGCAGCCCCAGGAGCCCCCCGCCAGGGAGGCGCACACGCCGGGAGTACACAAGCAGGGAGTACACAAGCAGGGGGCGCACATGCCGCAGGCGCGACACCTCTCCCCGGCACGCCCAGTACTGACCCGGCGTCCCCGGGCACACCTGGCCCCGCCGCGCCCGGCGCTCCCACGCCCAGCGGTGACACCCCCGCCCCTGGCACACCGATCCCCGGCACACCAGGCACAGGCACACCGATCCCTGGCACACCGGGCATAGACACGCCAGGCACAGGCACGCCTTCCGTTGGCGCGCCGCTCCATGGCACGCCAGGCTCTGCCATGCCCGGCGCCAGTCCGGAAGACGCCAGCAGACCCGGTCCCGAGGCACCCGCTTCCGGCACGCGCGCGCCAGGCACATCTGGCGCTGGTATATCTGCCCCCGGCACACCCGGCCCCAGTACACCCGGCCCCGGTACATCCGACGCTGGCACACCCGCTACCGGCACGCCTGTTCCAGGCACACCCGCGCTAGGTACACCTGGCACTGACACATCCGGCCCTGGCACAGCTCGCGCAGACACACCTGCTCGCGGCACACCCGGCGCAGATACGCCTGCTCCAGGCTCATCCACCCACGGCACACCTGGCGCTGGCACGCCCATCCCCGACACACCTGCTTCTGGCACACCCGCCCACGGCACTGGCGTACATGGTCGTGGCACACCCGCCCCCGGCGCTGGCACACCCGCACCTGGCGCTGGCACACCCGCACCTGGTACTGGCACACCCGCACCTGGTACTGGCACACCCGCCCCTGGCGCTGGCACACCCGCGCCGGGAACACCCGTGGCCGGGCCAGCGCTGGGAGGGACGCCCGGTACCGGCTCGCCCCTGCCCCCAGGCGCGCCCACGCCTGGCGCCCCTGGCGGTACGCGGGATCCAGGCCCGGCACGCCCGGCGGACTCGCCGCTAACTCCAGGGTCGGAAGCGGTCTTCGGCACCACGAACGCTCCAGGTGCCACACCCGCCGGTGATCCTCAGCACGCCACCGGTACACCGCATCCTGGTGACCCGAGGCCCGCTCAGGGAGAACCGGCACCGGCTCCCAGCGCAGGGTCTGTTTCGGATGCGCTCGCCCCCAGCACGCCGGTCGTTCCAGGTGACGCACCCGATGCCGATGCGGCGGCTGCACCCACCGGCACGTCCACGCCCAGCGAGAGTTCCGCGCCCGGCGTGAAGCCTGGTGGGCCGACCCATGCCGCGGGCGCGACGAACGTTCCCGGGACTGCTTCGCCGAGCGATACCGGATCTGACGCCTTGGTCGCTCCGACGCGACGGACCGCCAAGCACGCCGGCGGTCCCTCGCCCGAAGAGACTGTCGTCGATCCCCCCGCGGCGACGGACGATGGTGCTTGGGAAGAGCTCCAGGACCAGCACAAGGATCTGCCACGGCAGGCGCGCCGCCCCGAGTTCCGGCCCGCGAACGAGGTGGAGAAGGATCTGCTCCGCGCCGCTGCGCAGAACGATCACGATCTCTTCCTGCAGACGCTCGCGGACGCCGACGTGCTGCTTCCCGTTCCGGAGGAGCTCGACTACACGTTGCGCCCCGGGCGGCCGGGTTTTCCCTGGCAGGCCGCCGACATCGAGGGCGTCACGTTCGTGCCGATGTTCACGTCCCCCGAACGCCTGGTCGAGGCCGCCGCGGCCACGGGGACCGGATCCGACTCGATCAAGCTGCCGTTCACTGTGGCCATGCGTTACTGGCCGGACCCGCGGTGGGCCCTGGCGATCAACTCGGGCTCCCGGGCGGGTGGCACGATCCAGGCCGAGCAGTTGCCGGGCTTGGCCAAGTGGGCCGACGAACGCGCGGCGAGGCGTCTCGCGGAACAGTTCGAGCCGCAGAACGACGTCGAGCAGCGGCTCTTCGAGGCCGCTCGGCGCCGCGACACGGACACGTTCTTCAAGATCTTGCTGGGGGCGCAGGTGCTGGTGCCCGCGGACGCGGACACCCCCTGGGGCATCTCGCCCGATGACCGCGAGTTTCCGTGGCGGCCGGTCCCGGTCCACGGCCAGACCTCGATCCAGGTGTTCACCTCGCTCAAGTGGATGAACGAGGCGATCGGGTCGTCCCGCTTCGTGATGCCGAGCCTGCTCGAAATGGTGGCCGCCTGGCCGGACACCGAGTGGACGCTCGTCCTCAACCCCGGTACGCCGATCGACGCCACCATGCCCGGCGAACAGGTCCGCGCCCTCAGCGGACCGCCGCGTACGACGGCGACCAGCGACCGGCCGGCTGAGGCGAAGCCCACAGCGGCCCAGCCGACGTCTCTGCGACGTGAGCGTGGTGCACCACCCACGGGTGCGCAGCCAACCAGTGGGCAGCCGACCGGTGCGGCACCGGCCACACCGGGGCACCCGGCCGACGCTGGGGCTCCGCCCGGTGGTGCGGCGCCGCAAGGCCCCGCGGCTCAGGCGAACGACCCGTCGGGGACTCCGCCGACCGGCCAGCCGAACGCCCCGGCAGCGCAGCCGCCGACCGCGCAGCCCTCGGGCCTTGCCCCTTCGGCGCAGGCAGCACCCGGCCAACCGGATGACGTCGCATCACAGCCTGCGGATGCGCAAGCGAACGAACTCCCCGGGCAACCCACGAGCGCGCAGCCGAACGACATCGCGGCACGACCGGCAGGGGCGCCGCCGAGCGATCACGCTGGGCAACCCCTAGGTAAACAGCCAGGCGGCACCGCGGCACAGCCAGCGCCCGGCCAGCCCGACGAGGCCGCAGCGCAAGCCACGGGCGCGCAACCCGCGAGCGCACAGCCAAGCGACCTCACAGGGCGCACCACGGGGGATCTGACAGGGCGCACCACGGGCGACCTCACAGGGCGCACCACGGGCGGTGTCGCCGCGCAGCCCTCGGGCACAGAGCCGACCGACACCACAGCACCGGCGACACCTGGCCAACCGGACGAAGCCGCCACGCAGCCCACGGGTGCGCAGCCGAACCAGCCCAGGGGCGATGTCACGGCTCAGGCCACCGGCGCGCAGGCCGCACCTGATCAGGTACAGCAGCCGGAGGAGGAGTTCGAGCCGGGTAACCGGATCGACCAGGAACTCTACGAGGCCGCGCTCGCAGGTGACTCCGACGCGTTCCTGCGGGTGTTGCTGGCCGCCAACGTTCTCGTCCCGATTCCGCAGGACGCGGCGCTGGAAGTGACGCCGATACAGCAGGAGTTCCGCTGGGAGGCGGCGCTGCGCGAACCGTCGGCGGTACAGGTCTTCACGTCGCTCGTACGGTTGCGCGAGGTGCTGCCGGAGTCGCGGTTCGTGTACGCGGACTTCCGGGAGCTGATCGGCTCCTGGCCGCACCAGGACTGGGCCATGCTGCTCAACCCGGGCACCCGGATCGGCGCGTCGTTGCGCGGCGACCAGGTCCACGCGCTGAGCGAGTGGGCGGTACGGGTCGGGCTCGTCCAGGCGCGGCCGGAGGTGCCGGTGCCGCCCGCTCCTCAGCGCGAGTCCGAGTCGGCGTACGAGCCGCCGCAGTCACTGAGCGACCCCGAACCCGAGCCGACGACCGTACCCGAGCCGACGACCGCCCCCGCGCAGCCATACCGCACGCGTCCGCCGATGCCGACGCCGGAAGCCGAGCTCTCCGGCCAGCCGACGGTCATGCAGAAGGTCGTCCCGCACAGCCACGTCAGCTGGTACCTGGAGCAGGGTTATGATCGCGTGGGCGGCTTCGTGCACCCGACGTCAGATGTCGCCGACCTGCAGACGCCTGTGCAGCTGTACGAGGCGCTGGGGCTTCTCTACGAGGACTCCCCGTTCGACCTGGGTGACGACGGCGTCTATGTGATCCGGTGGCCCGCGTACTGCGGCGCTCTCTATCGGATCCCGTTCGGCGGGCAGACCGAGGAGGCCCTGGAGGCCTGGGGCGACGCGGGCTGGGTGATCGAGCGGCCGCCGTTCCAGGGCGGCGGGTTCGCGCCGGGCAGCGCGGGCTCCATCCGCGAGTACAAGGTCGACAGCGTTCGCCTCCCCTACGGGGCAGAGATGTATTACCTCGGGACGGATCGATCCGAGCGGTTCGTCGCGATGTACGACCCGGACCGGCTCGCGTGGCTGCGTCCTCAGGAGGAGACCGCCGGCGGTACGGATCGTTCGGAGGCGGCGAAGTGACGCGTGACGGCTACATCGCTCGTTGGCTCGGCCGGGAGTTCGAGGCGGCGCCGGGTGCCGACGGTGACATCCGGTTGTACGCCGACCAGCCGACCGACGGATTCGAAGAGATACGTCCGGGCCGCTACCGCCGCATCGTGCCCGCCCACGAGGTAGAGGAGCTCCGCTACATCCGCACGACCTGCTCGTGGCGTGGCGAGCGTTTCATCATCGTCGGCGAACACGAGGGCTGGCTGCGGGTCGAGTACGCAGGTGGACGCGCCCCGACGGCGGCCCGGCTGAGTCTCGACCGCGTCGACCACGGCGTCTGGCAGACCTGGGCTCCGCGTACCGAGATCGAGGACCTCCGTGAGGAATTCATCTGATCGAAATTCACGCGACATGGGGTTGATTGATCATTAGATCCATGTTCGCATGGCTTCGGTGGCGATCCCTCGGGTAATGATGGGAGCCTCAGACGGGTCGACGATGACATGACGGAGGTGCGGGGGCTGTGCTCTCCCGATCGGCAGGGAAACCGATCTTCGTAGGACTCAGCACGGCGGCACTGGTCGCCGCAGGCGGAATACCTGCGTGGGCCGACGATCCCTCACCGAAGACCTCCACATCGACATCCGCCGCCCCGTCCGACCCCGAGTCCCCCGAGGCACAGCCGAAGGGTTCTCTTGAGGTCTCCATCGAACGACTCGCCACGGCACAGGCCCCAAAGCCGGGCGACACTGTTCGCGTGGTCACCCGCATCACGGCGGTCGGCGGTGAGGTTGCAAAGGTCAAGGTCCTTGGCGTGAAGACCAGCCATGCCAAGGCGAAGGTGGGCGGCGAGTGTGTGGCACCCTACGCGGCCGCCCCCTGCTCAGAAGAGAAGCTCAGCAAAGGTTCGAGTCACACGTTCTTTTCGAGCGTGACTCTGCCCAAGACCTTCAAGAAGACGACAATCGTCACACTCACCGTCAGGGCCGGCGCACCCGACACCACCGATGCACGCGGATCAATCAAGATCACGTACACGGTGCCCAAGCCACCGAAGCCGACGCCGAAGCCGACGCCTTCACCTTCGCTCACCCCGGACTCCGGCGACGGACCATCCGACGGCAAGAGCGGGAAGAGCGGCAGCGGCTCGGGTAGCGGCAACAACTCCGGCAGCAACGGGAGTAACTCCGGCGGCAACAGCGCCCCGTACGTGCCGCCGCGCCCGAACGGCACGTTCAACCCGAGCGGCACCCAGAGCCCGCGTGTGGCCCTCCCGCCGATCGCGCAGCCGTCTCCCTCACTCGCCCCTGCCGCGGCGCCTCCGAGCCCCAACAGCCGTCTCCGCGGCAACGAGCGCCCGGTCGCCCAGGACCTCACGTTCGAACGGATGGCGAGCACACAGGTGGCCTGGCTGGCCGCGCTGATGGTCGCGTTCTCGCTGTTGCTGACCCAGCTCCGCCTGGGCCGCCGCCGCACCGGACCGGCTGCCGCGCCGATCCGTCCCCGGGGTGACCACCGCCGCCCACGTCGCGGCGTCTTCGGCAAGTGAGGATGGGCAAGTAAGGGCGCGGCCCGCGCACCGCTCACAGAGCCGCAGCAGAACGGCCAGTCGCCGCCCCGCAGCGTCGCTCCCAATCAGCGTCGCCGTCCCGCAGCGTCGCCGTCCCGCAGCGTCGCTCCCCATCAACGTCGCTCTCCATCAACGAGGCCGCGCCGTCCTGCGCGCTTGTCTGAGCGTCGTGCTGAGTCGGCGTCACAGCGGAGTTCAGGGGCGGAGGAGGGCGTGGCAGGCTATGGCGCCGGCGGCCACCACGTTGAGGGAGTCGACGCCGTTCGACATGGCGGTGGCGCTCATCGGGATACAGACCGCCTCGTCCGCCTCGTTCAGCCAGCGGGACGAGAGCCCGTCGCCCTCGGAGCCGAGCATGAGCGCGACGCGTTCGCCCATCGGGGCCTTGTCCAGGGGGACGGCCGCCTGGTCGGGGGTGAGGGCCAGCAGGCGGAAGCCTGAGGCACGGAGCGTGCCCAGGCCTTCGTGCCAGTTGGGCATGCGGGCGTACGGGATCGCGAAGACCGCGCCCATCGAGACCTTGATCGACCGCCGGTAGAGGGGATCCGCGCAGCGGGGCGACAGCACGACGGCCTCGATTCCCAGTGCGGCGGCGCAGCGGAACAGCGCGCCGACGTTGGCGTGGTCGACCAGGTCTTCGAGGACGAGGATGCGGTGTGCTCGGGTGACGAGGTCCTCGACGGTGGGGAGGGGCAGGCGTTCGAGGGAGGCAAGAGCGCCGCGGTGGACTTGGAAGCCCGCTACGCCCTCGACGGTCGCGTCGTCGGCCACGTAGACGGGGGCGTCCAGCGTGTCGAGGACGTCGGACAAGGGCTCCAGCCAGCGGTGGGCCATCAGGAACGAGCGGACGGGGAAGCCGGTGCCGACTGCCCGGCGGATCACCTTTTCGCCTTCCGCGATGAACAGCCCCTGCTCCGCCTCAAGGCTCTTGCGCAGGTTCATGTCGCGGAGCCGCACGAAATCGGCGAGCCGCGGATCGGCTGGGTCGGAGATGGGGACGAGCTGGGCCACCCCTCAATTGTGCCGGGTCAAGGAAGGCGGAGTTCGGCGAAGACGGCCCGGTGGTCGCTGCGGGGCAGGTCGTGGACCTCGACCTTGCTCACGGCGCAGCGGTTGTCGACAAGGATGTGGTCGATCGTGATGGGGGGCCGGGGCTCCGTGGTACCCCAGGTGGGCACCAGCCCGGCGCCGGCGCGGTCGGCGGCGTCCGCGTAGCCGCGGTCGATGATGGCTCGCAGGTTGGCGTGGTCGAGGGTGGCATTGAAGTCGCCCGCGAGGATCCGTACGGGCTGATTCGCGGTACCGGCCGACGCGACGTGCTCGGGGCGGGCGTCCGGGAGCGCGTCGAGGTCGCGTTTCCAGTGGCGGAACGATTCGGAGGAGATCGGCGGTACGGGGTGTACGGCGGTCACCTCGATGCGGCGTCCTCCGGGGAGGGTGATCTCGGCTTGCGGCATCGCCATTTGCGTATGGGGAAGGGAAGGCAACGCGCGCAAAGGGTGGCGGGAGTAAAGGCCAGATCCGGCCGCGCCCCATCGTGTGTCGAGGGTCTTGTGCGGGAGGAGGGCCGTCAGACCGGCGCGTTCGTAGCGTTCGACGTCTTCGGGCTGGAGTTCTTGCAGGCTGAGGACGTCTGCCTGGGTCTTGCGGACGAGTTCGACGAGGTGGGCGGGGTCGGCTTCACCGAAGAGGAGGTTGGCGGTCAATACCCGGACGACCGGGCCTCCGGCGGACGGCTGATCTCCACCGAGCGCGCGTGGCACCACGGCGACGAGCAGGCCCGCGGCGACCACACCGGCCACGACGGCCGCCCGCCATCGACGCAGAAGCAAGGCCACGATGATCGGAACGGGCACGGCGGCGGCCACATACGGGGTCAGCGCGAGCAGCGGCGCGGCAGGCACCTGAATGACGGGGAGCCGATCACCGCCGGCCAGCCTCACCAGGGCCCATGTGCCCCAGGCCCCGGCAGCGGTCCAGGCCACGGCGGTGCGCCAGCGACCCGATCCGCCGTTCTCCCCGGTCGGCGAACCGGTCGTCGGCTCAGTGGTCGTCTCCCCCACCTGCACCTCGCTCCCCTCAATGCGCGCCGCTCAGGGCACGCACCCCCTAGATCTACTGACGTTCGGCGTCCACACCGAGTTGCCGCGCCGCCGAGTGGTGCTCCGGCTGCAGGCTGTGAGGGGGATGGTGCAAAGCATGAGTTATCAAGACGTACGCTCATGACCTGCGTCATTATCATATTTGAGCTCTTTGTAACCTCCGGGTCGTACTACTACAGTGCCGGGGAACATCGACGGGTTTCTGGTGAATCGAGGACTGCCGTGAGCGGACGTCATCGCAACGACTTCCCCGAGGGGACGCCGGGTGACGGTGGGGCCGACCCCTCAACGCCGGTCTTCGGCCCGGCCAATGACGGGTCCTCCGACTGGTTCGGATCCCGCGACGGGCAGCCCGGTCCGGGCCCCGGCGCCGCGCCGGGCGGTCCCGGCGGCCTCGGCACGGCGGGCGATCCCCTCGGGGCGCCCGTCGCCGGAGGACCAGGCGCCGCATCCAGCGGACCGGGTGGCGTGCCTGTCGGCAGGCCAGGCGGCGCACCTGGTGGCGTGCCGGGCGGCGGACCGGGTGGCGTGCCAGGTGGCGGTTCGGGCTCGCATGGTGCTCTGGGCGCCAGCGGCGGTGTCTCCGACCCGTACGGGGCGTCCGGCGGTTCGGGGTCGCACGGGACTCCGGGCGCTTCATCAGGCCAGCAGGGAATCCCCGGTGCGTCAGGACAGCACGGCACGCCAGGCGGATCAGGCATGCATGGTGTGGCAGGCGGATCGGGCATGCATGGTGCGGCAGGCGGATCGGGCTCCCATGGCGCCGCGCGCGCTTCGGGCGGTTCTGAGGCGCCTGAGTGGTTCACTCCACGCCCGTCGGAGGAGCCCGGCTACGGAGCGGGTGGCTTCACCGGAGCTTCGGACGCCGGCGGCTACGGCCTCGGGCGCCCTGGTTCCACGTCGGCGAGCGCGTACGGCTCGGAATCGGCCTCCCATCCCTCCGAGCGCGGTGGCCCGGGGTCAGGTGCGGGCGGTGGTTCCGGCAGTTCGTACGGGGAGTACGACTCGATCAGCCGGTCTGACGAACGCCCGACCGGGTTCTTCGGTGGCCGCGCGGGCGGTTCCGGTGACTCTGGCGGCTATGGCGGCTCGGGTGGCGGTTCCGGCGGCGGCTCCGGGGGTTACGGCAGCGGCGAGTACGGGCGGCGCCGCAAGAAGCGCAGCGCGACCGCGCTGATCGGCCCGATGGCCGGCGCGGTCGGCCTGGCTCTGTTGCTTGGCGTCGGCGTCTACGCGTTCGCCGAGAGCGGTGGCGGCTGCGGCGACGGCGACGCCCTCAACCTCGACGTCGCGGCCTCGCCCGACATCGCGCCCGCCGTTCTGAAGGCGGCCGAACGGTTCAACGGCGCGCGGCACAAGGTCGGCGGCAAGTGCGTCACCGCCAAGGTCGCCAAGACCGAGTCGGCCTCCGCGGCGACGCTGCTGTCCGGCCAGGGCGTGGCGACCGGCAGCAACCAGCGCCCGGACGTGTGGATCCCCGACTCGTCCCTGTGGACCTCGCTCGTGCGGGGCACGTCCAAGGGCAAGCAGAACCTCCAGACCACCAAGACCTCGGTGGCCTCCAGCCCTCTCATCGTCGGGCTCCCCCGTACCCTCGCGATCCAGCTCAAGCAGCAGGGCGTCACCGCGACGCCGTCCTGGGACAACCTCCTCAAGGTGGCCGGCGGCGTCACGGGCGGCGGCGTGACCAAGAACCAGATGATCCCGGCGAACGCGATCAAGCTGCTCGTGCCCGACCCGTCCCGCAACGCGGCCGGGATGACCGGGCTCATGGTCGTCAACACGCTGCTGACGAACGACCCGAACCAGAACGAGATCTTCACGAGCATCGTGCGCACGGTCCGGGAGAGCACGGTGCCGACCGTGAACGCGCAGTTCACGCAGTTCCGGAAGGGCCGTACGGGCAAGCAGCCGGTCTCGCTGTCGTCCGAGCAGGCGCTCTACAGCTTCAACAAGAACAATCCCGCCGAGCCGGCCGTGGCGTTGTACCCGACCGAGGGCACGCTCTCGATGGACTACCCGTTCACGGTCACCTCAGGCGACGGCGACAAGCAGAAGGCCGCGCGCCTGCTCGAACAGGCGATGACGACCGACGACACCCGGAACGACATCCGGCAGCTGGGTTTCCGCACACCCGACGGCAAGGCGCCGAACACCTTCGGCGACGCCACGGGCGTCAGCCCGGCGCGCCCGCGCCAGCTGCCGACGCCCAAGGACGCCGACGTCCAGAAGATCATGCAGGCCTGGTCGCGGTTGTCGCTGGGCCTCCGCATCCTGACCCTGTTCGACGTCTCCGGCACGATGGCCGAGGAGATGGCGCCCGGCGTGACCCGGCTCCAGGCCACCGCGAAGACCGCGCAGGGCGGCCTCAGCATGATGTCGGACGACACCGAGCTGGGCGTCTGGGAGTTCTCGACGAAGCTCGTGGGCAACCAGGACTGGAAGCCCGTGGTCCAGGTCGGCCCGCTCGGCGAGCGCATCGGCTCGATCAAGCGCCGCGACCTGGTCTTGTCGTCGCTGAGCGCGTCGAAGCCCAAGGTCACCGGCGACACGGGACTCTTCGAGACGCTCATGGCCGCGTACAAGGAGATGAACCGCACCTACAAGCCGGAGTTCGGCAACTCGATCCTGCTGCTGACCGACGGCAAGGGCAATGACGACCCGGGCGGCCCCACGTTCAAGGAGACCATGCGGCGCCTGCGCGGCATGATCGACCCGAACAAGCCCATCCAGGTCAACATGATCGGCATCGGCGACAACGTCGACACGAGCGAGATGGAGCCGATCGCCGAGCTCACCCACGGCAGCGTCCAGGTCGCCAGGAACCCGCAGGAGATCGCCAAGATCTTCCTCCGCATGCTCTCCCGCCGTATCACCCAGTAGAGCCGGCCACCACCGCGGGCCCC
This sequence comes from Actinomadura rudentiformis, assembly GCF_008923185.1. Classification (GTDB taxonomy): domain Bacteria; phylum Actinomycetota; class Actinomycetes; order Streptosporangiales; family Streptosporangiaceae; genus Spirillospora; species Spirillospora rudentiformis. The sequence continues at coordinate 65,038 of NZ_WBMT01000009.1, read as the reverse complement.
GGAGACGAAAGTCCCCGGGGCCCGCACCGTTCGTCGACCCTCAGCGTGCAGCGGACTGGAAGGCCCGGTGATCTGGGAGTTTGAGTGAGCCGGAAGGCCAGGAGGGGTGGAGTACGGGGAGTGATGAGGGAGTGCGCCGGGTGGCGTGCGAGCAGCCCGGAACAAATCGGGGAGATTAGTTCAGAAACCGTGTCAACCGGTCGGCGGGGTCGCTCGTCAATCTAGGTGGAGGCCCGACGGGGAGCGGGGCCGTCGGGCCTCCTTACACCCCCCTGACCCGTGGCGGGGGTGGATCAGCCCATCAAGGGCGGCTCCCAAGGCGGCCCTAGCGGGGACGGTCCGATCGAAGGGCGGTCCCCTCCGGGGGCGGCCCTCCCGAGGGCCGGAGCACGATAGCTTCCTGGAACACGGCACCATATGGCGCGGCCTCCCGGGCCGCGCCGGCTGACGTCTCAGCACGCGGGAGGACCCACGTGTCCGCTTGGCCCAAGCTCGACCGGCAGGACGACCAGCGGCTGGCCCTGTCCCTCGCCGCCGGTGAATCAGACGCGCTGGCCTACATCGTCGATCGCTATTCGGCCCGCCTCTACGACTACTGCCACGCGCTGCTGCGAGACCAGGAGACGGCCGCCGGCGCGCTGCACGACGCGTTCATCGCCGCGTACGCCCACATCGGTCACCTCCGCGAACCGGAGCGGTTTCGCAGCTGGCTGTACGCGCTGATCCGGAACGAGTGCCTGCGGCGCCTCCAGGACCCGGAGCGCCCCACCGAACGCGTGGAGGCCCCCGAGGTCGAGGACGTCTTCCTCGACGCCGACGAACGCGCCATGCGCTTGGAGGCCCGGCAGCTCGTTCACAGCGCCCTGTCCGGGCTGCGCGGCCGCGAACGCGAAGCACTCGACCTCCTCCTGCGGCACGACCTGGACGCGGCGGAGATCGGCGGTGTGCTGGGCGTCAACGCGCAGGAGGCCACCGATCTCGTCGCCGAGGCCCGGCGTCGCCTGGACGACGCGCTGGCCGCGGCTCTGGTCGCACGCGACGGCCGCGACGAGTGCCCGAGCGTCGCAGCCCTCGTGTACGACGGGGGGTGGCCGCTCACGCCGGCTGTGAGCCGCAAGCTGATCCGGCACATCGAGACATGCCCGACGTGCACGAGCCGGCGTGACCGCAACATCTCCACCGGACGGCTGCTCCAGGACCTGCCGGTGGCGCTCATGCCCGCGGACCTGCGCTCCCACATTCTGCAGACCGCCTTCGTCCCCGCGCTGAGGGACGATCTCGCGATGATCGCCCAGCGCGCCGAACCGTTCGACACCTGGGGCTGGCCGGTCCCGGTGGAGCAGCCGAGTCCGCGCGAGACCCAGAAGCGCCGCTCGAAGCCCCCCGGGCTCCTGCCCGCGGTCGCCGCGGCGACCGTGGTGCTCCTCATCGTCGCGGGCGCCTTCATGTGGCTGCCGGGCGGCGGCAGCGACCGCGCCGGGGCGAACGCCCCCGAAAGCACGACCTCCGCGCCTGACCCGTCCGAGTCACCGTCTGAGTCCCCGGAACCGACTGAGTCCGAGGATCCGACGGAATCACCGACCCCGACGCCGACCCCCACCCCCACCACGTCGACGCCGACCCCGTCCCCAACCCCGACGCCGACTCCCACCCGGTCCCGCAAGCCCAAGCCACCGTCGAAGTCTCCCGAGCGCCGTGGCACCCTCTCCGTGGGCGGCTGCGCCATCAAGGTGGGCGAATCGTCCTGTCCAATCAGCGTGCGCGCGGTTGGCGGCGAGGTCTTCTGGTCCGTCACCGGCACGAGCGGCGGCGTCTCGGCAAGCGGCCGTGGACAGCTCGGCAGGGGCGGCTCCTCCAGCGTCACGGCGTCCCGCCCGTCCGACTGCACCGAGCCAGGCTCCGGCACCGTCCGCTTCTCCCCCAGCGGCTCCGCGACCGTCACCTGGGACTGCGAGCCTCCTGAAGGCAGCTGACCCCGGTTTCGGGCTGACCCGGTGTTGGGCTGACCTCGGCGTTCGGCAGATCCCAGGGTCCGGCTGACCCGATGTTGACCTCGGCGTGCGGCTGATCCTGGCGTCTTGCGGTCTAGGCGTTCGGCGTGGCCACCAGGACGCAGCGACCACGTGGGTGGGAACACCCACTTCAACGACGGCCAACGGGTTGCCCGCCTGCGACGCTCGCGCCTCGTCCAAGCCGTCGTGCTCGATCGAGTCATGCCCGCGTTCGTGCAGCGGTGATCGGCGCCGGGCTGCTCGTGATGCTCGCCACACTGGTCACTTACTGCTGCTCCATCTGGGGGAACGCGCACGCTCCGTACCTCTCCAGACACACAAATCCCACAAGAAGCAGAATTTTCAGGAATTAGGTGGCAAGATCTGGCAACCAGAGCCCGCCGTCAAACGTCGGGGGCTCGCCGGGGGCACGTCCAGCACGACTCACGTCCAGCACCACCAATTCACTGGGAGGAACTGTGGCCGGCGGATCCGGTCCCGGTCAGTTCGACGATCCCCGGCTCGCAGGCGCGCTGCGCGCGGGTGACGTCATCGCGCTGACCGAGGTCTACGACACCTACGCGCCGTTCCTCTTCGACTATTGCCACGGGCTGCTCCGCGACCGGGTCGAGGCGGCCGGGGCCCTGCGCCACTGCCTGATCGCCGCGCGGGAGCACGTGGCGGGGTTGCAGGAGCCGGAACGGCTGCGCGGCTGGCTGTACGCGCTCGCCCGCAAGGAGAGCATGCGGCGGCGGGACGAACCGAACAGGCACACCGGTCAGGAGGCACCCGAGGCCGAGGACGGCGACCTCACCGCAGAGCAACTGGTGCGCCGTACGGAACGCAGGGCGCTCGCCCACAGCGCGCTGGGCGCACTCAACGGACGGCAGCGCGAGGCGATCGACCTCTCGGTTCGTCACGAGCTCGACGCGGCCGACATGGCCGGGATCTTCGGCGTCTCTCTCAGCGAGATGGAATTCATCCTCGCCGAGGCCCAGGCCGACCTCGACGCGGCGCTCCGGGCCGCGCTGATCGCGCAGAACCACTGGGAGGACTGCCCCAGCGTCTCCGCGCTCACCGAATCGTGGCCGTTGCCTCCGCAAACCTCCCAGTCCCTCGTCCGGCACGTGGCGAGCTGCCCGACCTGCAGCTCGCGCGAGACGCCTCGGCTCCCGGTGGACCGGCTGATGGCCGTGCTGCCCATCGCGGCGATCCCAGGGGATCTGCGGCTGGACGTGCTGACGGCCGCAACGACTCCGGAACGGGCCGATGCACGGCGCAGCGTGGCGGCGCTGGCCGAGCCGTTCGACGAACGAGGCTGGCCGGTCCCGTACCGGCCCGGCCCCGTTCGCGATCGCGAGCCCGCCCGCCGGAAGGTCCCGCTCCTCGCGATCGGTGGCGCGCTCGCCCTCGTCGCCCTGATCGCCGGGGCGGTGACCGTCTTCTCAGGTGGTGACTCCGGCGCCAAATCGGCCTCTCCCCCGCCGTCGTCCGGCCAGGAACCCCCGTCCTCCCCGCCAGACCAGACGCCTCCTGGCGAAACTCCGCTGCCGACCGCGTCCTCGACGTCCACGACGCCGTCTCCCACCACCACGAGCCCCACGCCCAGCAAGTCGCCGTCCAAGACCCCGTCACAGCCGCCGGGGCAGAGTACGCCGCCTTCGGAACCCCGTAACCCGCCTCCTCCCGCACCGCCGCAGCCGGGTTCGCTGGTGGTGTCCGGCTGCAACATGGGCTTGGACCGCTCCTGCGCCGTCCGGATCACCGCGGTCGGCGGCCCGGTGAACTGGCGCGTCACCGGCACCTCGGGCGAGCTCCGCGCCGGTGGCTCAGGCCGTCTGCTCAAGGGCCAGTCGGTCGGTGTCACGGTGTCGCGCACCAACAGCCTTTGCTGGGGCCGAAAAAGTGGAACGGTCTCGTTCGCCCCAGGCGGCGCCGCCCAAGTCTCCTACTGCTAACCCCCTACCGCGGCGGGGGCGCCCACTGGCCCTCTCTCCCCCAGCAAGGCGCCCCCGCCGCCCCCGTTCAACCGCCCGCGCTCACTAACCGCTCAGCCACCCACCCACGCCAGACCAACGCCGCAGCCGTTCCGGTCACGCAGTAGCCGTCCCGTCAACGCCGCAGCCGTCCCGTTAGTTGTATTGACCACGAGCGTTGTTGACAGTGGGCGGGGTGGTTCTGTCCTTTGCTTCCGGCTGTGGCCCGGCTCTTGTGCGGTCAGCCAGCGGAGACAGCCTCAGCGGGGTCTGCCTGGTCCGCGACTGCGGAGGGTGTGTTCCTGGGGCCGCGGAAGGTGATGTAGACGAGTAGGGTGCCCATGATGGCGGCGCCTGCCCACATGGCCTGCTGCCAGCCGTCGACGAAGGACTGGTGGGCTGCCTGGAGCAGGTCCTGTGCGCGCGGGCCCGTGCTGCCCGCCGCCTCGACGGCGTTGGCGACGCCTTCCCGGGCGGTGTCCGCGGCGCCCTGGGGGATGCCGTGCAGCCTGTCGTCGATGGCGCTGCGGTAGCCGGCGGACACGAGCGCGCCGAGCAGGGCGACGCCGAGTGCGGTGCCGAACTCGCGGGTGACGTCGTTGAGGGCGGAAGCGACACCCTGCTTCTCACGCGGCAGAGAGGCGGTGATGGCCTCCGTGGACGGGGTCATCGACAGGCCCATGCCGACGCCCATGGCGAGCAGGCCGGGCAGGACGGACAGGTAGCCCCCCTTGACGGAGACGAACAGGGCCATGAGCGCCATGCCGACGCCGGCCAGTGCGATGCCCACCACCATGGTCGAGCGTGCGCCGACCCCTGCGGCCAGCTTGGGGGCCAGGCCGGAAGCCATCATCATCGCGAGGGCCATAGGCATCATCGCGACCGTGGACAGCAGACCCGACCAGCCGAGTACGGCCTGGAAGAACGGGAAGAGGACCACGCCGATGCCCGCCTGGACACCGAAGACCACCAGCAGCGTGAGCGAGCCGCCCGAAAGCCCGCGCTCCCGGAACAGTCGCACGTCCAGCAGTGAGGCGTCACGGCGGTGCAGCTCCCAGACCACGAAGCCGACGGCGGCGACGAGCCCGACGGTCAGGCTGATCAGTGTCGCGGGCGCAGTCCAGCCGCGTTCGGGACCTTCCTGCAGGACGAAGATGAGGCCGGTCACGGCGATGGTGGAGACCAGGGCGCCAACGGTATCGAATCGGTGGGCCGAGGTCTCGCGGGAGTTGGGAACCGACTTCAGCGTCATGGCCAGGGCCACCAGGATCAGGATCACCGGCAGGGTGAACAGCCAGCGCCAGTCGGCGACGTCGACGAGGAGCGCGGCGAGGAACATGCCCAGGATGCCGCCGCCTCCGGCGACGCCGGTCCACACGCCGATCGCCTTGCCGCGCTGCTCTTCGGGGAAGGTGGAGGTGATGACGGCCAGCGTGACCGGCATGATCATCGCGGCGCCGATACCGCTGACCACCCGCGCGGCGAGCATCACCTCCGCTGTGGGGGCCAGGCCCGCCACAATGCTTGCGATGCCGAAGACTGCCAGCCCGGCAACGAGCATGGGCTTGCGGCCCATGCGGTCACCCAGGGCGCCGAGCGGCAGCAGCAGCGCGGCCAGGGCAAGGGTGTAGATGTTGATGATCCACAAGACCGTGCTCTGGGAGGCACCGAATTCCACGGCCATGTGGGTCTGCGCGACGTTCAGCCCGGTCACCGAGGCGATGACCGCCATCAGGGCGATCGAGACGGCGATCAGGATCGAGCGCAGCTGAGGCGCGTCAGGGGCACCCGCCGCCGCCTGCGTGGCCTGTACGGGCTGGTTCGTACTCATGGATTCCTCTCAAAATGGACATGCTGAGTCGGCGACGGAGCAGAGCCGGTCGCCGGATGAAGGAGGGCGGGCGGGGCCCGGGCCGTCACGCGCATCGCCGGGTGCGGTCGAGCGGTGGTCCGGTGCCGCGTCGGGATTTCAGGGAGCGGGGATTCCGCCCTGGGCTGTGGCGAGGGCCGCGTCGGTGTCTGTGGTGGCCAGCAGGCTGTTGATGTGGGCGCCGGCCAGGGCGATGCGGATGTCGCGGGCGGCGAAGCGGGCGCGGGTGGCCTCATCCAGGTCAATGCCCTGGGTGAAATAGACCAGGTCCTCGGTCAGCTGCCGGAACAGGAGTGCGTGGCCGATGGAGGCCGGGCCGGCGGCGAGGACGCCGATGGGCTCATCGCGGACCTCCCAGCCGTGGCAGTACGGGCAGTGCACCACACCGTGGCCCCAGTGCTCGGCGAGGCCGGGGACCTCGGACAGTACGTCCTTGAGGCCGGTGGCCACCAGGACCCGGCGCGCGGTCACGTTCTGACCGTCGGCCAGGGTGATGGTTAACCGCAGATCTCCGTCCGTCGACGGGGCGGCGGGCTCGGCCGAGGCCACCTCGCCGAAGACGACGCGCCCTCCGTACTGGCGCACCTGCTCCCGGCCCGCCGAAGGATCTCAAGGGCGGGGTGTCGTCCAGAACGATGAAGCCGTGCATGGCCTCTGCCGCCGCGTTGCGCGGTGAACCGCTGTCGATCACGACGACCGAGCGGCGGGAGCGGGCGAGCATCAGCGCACCGTTCAGACCCGCGGCGCCCCCACCGATCACCGCCACGTCGACGGTCCCACCGGGCAGTGCGTCACTCGCGTACGGAGCAGTTGTCACAGCCATGGCCTCCTGCCTTTCCTCGTGCACTGGTCCAGATGTTGCGGACCATCTGCATACGACGCTAAGCCCGGCTTGCCGCCAAGGCATACAATGTTGCCCATGACGCAAGAATATGGGGATCTGGACAGCCTCGTACGCAAACGCATCCGTGCCTTGCGGGTAGCGCAGGGCTGGTCTCTGGAGGAGTTGGCCTCCCGCGCCCACCTCAGCCAGTCCTCGCTGAGCCGCATCGAGAACGGCCAGCGCCGCCTCGCACTGGACCAGCTGGTCACCCTCGCCCGCGCCCTGGATACGACGCTGGATCAGCTCGTGGAGACTGCCACCGACGACGTCGTCACAAGCCCGACGATCGACAGCACCCACGGTCGGATGCGCTGGACCATCAAGGCCGACCCCGGGATGAGCGTGGTGCGCCAGCGCATGACCGAACCGCCCCCCGAGAACCCGGCGCGCATGCGTGCGCACCCGGGGCGTGAATGGCTCGTCGTCCTGTCCGGCACCGCGATCCTCATGCTCGGCCACCGCCGCGTCCGACTCGAGACCAACCAAGCCGCCGAATTCCCCACGATGATGCCGCACGCGATCGGCGCCGAGGGTGGGCCCTGCGAGATCCTGGGCATCTTCGACCGCGACGCCCGCCGCGGCCACCAGAGCGACAGCGGCGATGACATCCAGGGCGCTCCCGAATGATCGCGCGGGCCGCGCGTCGGCCCCCACGGCGCGACCTCTTGCGCGTCGGGCAGCACCCCCGACCATCATCTTGCGTAAACAGGGACACTGCGTGCCGCAGGCGCATATCCGTCTTAGCGTGAAGAGCATGAACCACGCACACACGCACACCCCCCACCACGGCGCTTCGCACGGTCACCACCACGAGCAAATGGAGGGCCAGGCGGAGATCCTCGACCTGGACGCCGAAGTACTCGCCGAGCACACCGCCTCCATCACCGCATGGCTGCCGCTGCAGACCGTCCCACACCACATCGTGGACCTGGGCTGCGGCACGGGCGCGGGCACCTTCGCCCTCATCGACCGCTTCCCCGACGCGCACGTCACCGCCGTCGACACCTCCGCCGAACACCTTCAGCGGCTGCGCACCAAGGCATGCACCCTCGGCGTCCAGGAGCGCGTACGCACCGTGCAAGCCGACCTCGACGAAGCCGCCTGGCCCGACCTCGGCTCACCGGACCTGGTCTGGGCATCGGCCTCGATGCACCACATGGCCGACCCCGACCGCGCACTGCGCAGCGTCCACGACACGCTCGCGCCGGGCGGCCTGTTCGCCGTCGTCGAACTGGCCGGCCACCCCCGCTTCCTGCCCGCGGACGCCCCCGCAGAACGGCCCGGCCTGGAAGAGCGCGTCCACGCCGCAGCCGACCGCCGCCAAGCCGAACACATGCCGCACCGCGGCGCCGACTGGGGCCCGATGCTGACCGCCGCCGGATTCACCATCGAGGGCGAACGCACCATCGCCGTGAATCTCGACGGCGCCCGCAGCGAAGCGATCGGCCGCTACGCCACCGGCGTCCTGCAGCGCATCCGCAGCGTCATCGCAGACAGACTCTCCTCCGAGGACCTCACCGCACTCGACCGGCTCCTCGACACCAGCAGCCCGCACAGCATCGCGCGCCGCGACGACCTGACGGTACGCACCGAGCGCACCGTCTGGGCCGCCCGCCGTAATTGACCACGGATGGTTCCTCCCGCCAGGGCGGGCCCGCCGCTGGGCCCCCGGGCGGTGGTTGACGGGGTGACCAACGACCATCGGCCGAGGCACGTTCGCAGGAACCGAGAGGTAGCCCTGCACTTCCGTGTCTGCGCCGGCAGGCCCATCGCCCACGTCGCCGACGAAATGGGCATCTCCCGCACCACAGCCCACACATGGGTCCGCCGCTGGTGAGCCGAAGGCGATCAGGGGCTGCATGACCGCTCCAGTCGCCCCCTGACCACACCACACCGCACCTCCGCCCACATCGAGGACCGCATCTGCGAGCTCCGGCGCGACCGTAAACTCGGTCCCGCACGCATCGGTCCGATCCTGGGCATACCCAGCTCGACGGTCCATCGCGTCCTGACCCGCCACCAGCTGAACCGACTGCGCTGGATGGACCGGCCCACCGGCCAGATCATCCGCCGCTACGAACACGAGCGTCCCGGCGAACTGGTCCACGTCGACATCAAGAAGCTCGGCAACATCCCCGACGGTGGCGGATACCGGATCATGCCCCGCCAACAGGCAACCAGCAACCGGCAGGCCACAAACGACGCCCGCCAGGGGCGGCAGCCCCGCGATCGGCTACAGCTTCGTCCACACAGCCATCGACGATCACTCCCGGCTCGCCTACAGCGAGGTCCTGACCGACGAACGCAAGGAGACCGCCTCCGCATTCTGGCAGCGCGCGAACGCCTTCTTCGCCGCGCACGGCATCACCGTCGAGCGCGTCCTCACAGACAACGGCTCCTGCTACAGATCCCGGCTATTCGCCCAGACTCTCAGCGCCGCCGGGATCACCCATAAGCGCACGCGCCCCTATCGCCCGCAGACGAACGGCAAGGTCGAGCGCCCAAATCGCACCCTGCTCGACGAGTGGGCCTACGTACGCCCGTATTCCAGCAACGCCGAACGCACCAAAGCCCTGGCGGACTTCCTCCACACCTGCAACCACCACCGATGCCACACCGCACTCGATGGTCAACCACCCATCAGTCGCGTCAGCAAACCCTGCGGGTCAATACAGTTAGTCCTGCAGCCTTTCCGTAGCCGCTGCAGCCGTTCCGTTAGCCCTACAGCTGTTCCGTCAACGCGGCAGCTGTCCGTAGCGCTGCAGCCGTTCCGTTGGGGTCTACCAGGCGGAGCCTGTGTCCAGGATTTGGTGGGCGCGGTTTACCAGGACAGGGACGGCATCGCCAATGGTGTCGAAGCCCTCGCCTACGGTCGCGTTCTGTAGGAAGCGGGCGTGGATGCCTTCCAGGATGACGGCGAGCTTGAAGCAGGCGAACGCCACATAGAAGTCGAGCGCGCCCAAGTCGAAACCGGTAAGCGCGGCATAGCGTTCGGCGAACTCGCGCCTTGTGTGGAACCCAGGCGCAGACGTGATGGTGGCGCCGACCGGGAGAGCCTCGGGGTCACCGGCCTCGGCCCAGTACACAAGCGTCAGGCCGAGGTCCGAGAGCGGGTCGCCGAGAGTGGACATCTCCCAGTCGACCACGGCGGCGATCTCAGGGCGCGGCTCCAGGCGGGCGAGGGCGTTGTCCAGTCGGAAGTCGCCATGGACCAGCCGCGCCAGACCATCGGCCGGGAGTCGTTCGGCAAGGCGGGCCGCGAGCCGGTCGTACTCCGGCACCTCATGTGTCGCGCCGCCGGCCCGGATGGCCTCCTGCGAGCTGTCCCACTGCTTGCCCCAACGCTTGAGCTGGCGCGCCATGTATCCGCTTGGCCGCCCGAAGTCGCCCAGCCCGACCGCCTCCACGTCCACCAGGTGGATCGCGGCGAGCGCCTCGGCCAGGCGTTCACTCAGCTGCCCGGCTTGTTCAGGCGTGATGTCGTCGGCGTCCTCGCGTGTACGGAGGACGCGTCCCTCGACGTAGTCCATGAGGTAGAACCGCGCCCCGATGACGTCCTCGTCCTCGCAGAACGCCAGCGTGGTGGGCACGGGGACCGTGCTGCCCGCCCCCAGCGCCGACAGGACCTTGTACTCGCGGCTCATGTCGTGAGCCGTCGGCAGAACGTGCCCGAGCGGAGGCCTCCGCAGCACGATCCTGCGGCCGCCCGACAAGGTGATCCCGTAGGTCAGGTTCGACCGCCCGCCCGCGATCAGATCGATCGCGGTGATCCGTCCGGACCCGGGGAGGGCGTGCGCCAGCCAGTCCGCCAGGCGGGGTACGTCGATGCCGGGGACTCCGGCCGGAAGTTCAGCGTCAACGGTCATGACGCACTATTAGAACGTGACTCGGTCTCACCTGTGAAGAGCACCCCCGGGTTGGGCCTCAGCGGTACAGAACGTAACTCGTCGGCCACTTCCGGCCGCTACCCGGCGTCCACCACGTCTCGTGATCATACTTCCCATCTGGGCGAATACCGTTCATTCTGCGACCATGGCTCAAGGTTCTTGAGGAACCACGATCGCGGAGGTGGATTCAGGCAGCAGGAAGGGTACGCATCTGCATCGACACACGATCAGAAGGACATTTACTGGACGTCGTGTCAGACGGCCGCCGAAACCAGCCCACGGCGGCAGGCTGGACTTGCAGGTCTCGCCGGGCTACGAACAGAGGACTAGACCAATTCGGGGCTAGACCGCCCGATTGGGGGGGACGTACCGTGGCCGACGCATGGCTGCCGGGAGTCGGACGCATGCCGGCGCAGAAGGACGGCGGAGCGTTGAGGGGAGGTGCTCCCCGCGTCTCCTGGTTCAGCAGCGAATCCGACCCGCGTACCGTCTCGGCCCGGTCGGTGGCCGCCGACCTCCTCCGGGAGGGCCGCGCCGCCCACGTGGTGTGGAACCCGTGCTCCGGCGAGATCATCCAGTCGGTGCCGATCACCCGGGCCGCCCCGCTGCTCGGCGATGTGGGCCGGGAAGGGCGAGTGAACGTTCAGATCATGGTGGTCGGCCACGCCCGCGACCCGTTCACCAACACCCTGCTCACCGGCCTCGACCCGATCATGCGATGGCTCGACTCCTGGGGCGTGACCCGCCGCTGGCCCGCCGGCCCGCCGCTCCCGTCCCCCCAGTCGTACCACTCCAGCCGCAGCCGCCGGGACTGGTCCCGCGGCGGCCACTTCGGCGCCTCCCAGGTCCCCGGCGCCAACCGCCCCGACCCGGGCGGCATCGACATCCGCCGCGTCACCGGCCCCGACACGCCGGTCGCCACCATCCCCAGACCCCGCCCCGCCCTCAACCAGGAGAACGCCCGGCCTCCCACACGCCTCCCCCGGCCCGCCGAACTGGTACGAGTCGTGACCGACCCGGCCCACACCCCCGACCCTCCGCGCCCCGTCGACCCGACCCGAGCTCCCGACCCCACCCGCAGCCCAGACCCGGCCCGCCCCGCCGAACCAGCCCGCCGCTGAACGCACGGGCGTCCCACGACAGGCCGCGGAGTTAGGCGCTCGGTCACCAAGCCGACCCGCCACATGCAGGAGGCAGGCCGCCACTCGCCAAGAGGCGAGCTGCCACGTGGCAAGAAGCGAGCCGCAACGTGCCGAGGGCGGAGCCGTCACGTGCCAAGAGGCCAGCCGCCACGCGCGAAGGGGCGGAGCCGCCACGCGCCAAGAAGCGGACCACCACAAACCAAGAGGCGGAGCCGCCACGCGCAAAGAAGCCAGCCGCCACGCGCGAAGGGGCGGAGCCGCCACGCGCCAAGAAGCGAGCCGCCACGCGCCAAAGGGCGGAGCCGCCACACGCCAAGAAGCGAGCCGTCACATGCCAAGGGGCGGAGCCGTCACGTGGCATGACGTGGGCCGCCCCAAGCCAAGGGGCGAGCTGCCCCGCGCAGGAGCCGGATCGTCACGTATAGGAAGCGGACGGTCGCGTGCAGGAGGTAAGCCACTGCCTACCACGAGGCGGGCAGTCGCGTGTTAGGGGACGGGGCCGCCGCGTGCCACGGGGAGCTATCGCGTGTCAGGGGCAGGCTTGTGCGTGTCATGGGGCGGCGGCGAGGGCTCGGATCAGGGTGCAGGCGGTTTTGAGGTCGGTCAGGTTGGCGGCGGAGCCATACCCGATCACCAGGCCGAAGACGGTCGGGGTGCCGGCGTGGTGGCGTTCGAGGGTGTCGAGCAGGACGCCGCGTTCGGCTGCCTCCGCGACGATGCGATCGGTCTCCCCGGCGGGCAGTTCGACGACGAGGTGCAGGCCGGCGGTATCACCGCGCAGGCGCAGGCCGTGCAGGGCTTCGGCGACGACCGCCCGGCGGCGCGCGTACTCGGCCCTCATGCGGCGTACGTACCGTTCCAGATCACCGCGTTCGAGAAGGAGACGCAGGGCCTCCTGGGGGACGGCGGCCGTGCGGTCGTTGAAATCGGCCCGCCGGCGGGCGACCGCCTCCACGAGATCGGGACGGGCGACCAGCCAGCCGACCCCGACGTCCGAGGTGAGGATCTTGGACGTGGTGCCGAGGTAGACGACCACGTCCGGGTCCAGCCCGTACAGCGCGGGCAGCGGCGCGACGTCGTACCGGAACTCCCCGTCGTAGTCGTCCTCCGCGATCAGCGCGCCGGTGCGGCGAGCCCAGGACAGCAGTGCCTGGCGGCGCGGCACCGGCAACACGCCACCCAGCGGGTATTGGTGGGACGGCGTCGTGTAGACCAGGCGCAGATCATCCGGGAGGTCCTCGACGATCAGGCCGTGCTCGTCGACCGGACAGGGCACCAGTTCGGCGCCACGGGCGGTGAGCACCGAGCGGGCCTTGCCGTAGCCGGGGTCCTCCATCCCGACGCGGTCGCCCGGCCGCAGGATCGTGGCCGCCAGCAGGTCCAGTCCATTGGTCGAACCTCGCGTGATCAGCAGCCGTTCAGGAGCGCACGCCACACCGCGGCTCCGGCGCACATAGTCGGCAAGGAGGGCGCGCAAGCCAGGCAGCCCGTGCGGATCGGGGCGGGCGGCGGGCGCCACCATGGCGGCCAGCCGCCAGGCGCGACGCCACGCGGGCGTGTCGAGACCACCGATCCAGGCGACTCCGGGGCGCAGGTCGATCATTCCGCGCCGCCCCGCGCTCTCCGGGGTCTCGGGTCCCTGGATCTCGGAGATCGGATGAGGTGGCTGAGCGGCACTGATCTCGGTGACGTAGGTGCCTGATCCGTGCCGGCCCTCAAGCCAGCCTTCGGCGTACAACTGCTCGTACGCCTCGGTCACGACGGTCCGGCTGACGCCGAGCACACTGGCCATCGACCGGCTGGAGGGCAGGCGCTCGCCCGCAGCGAGGCGCCCTTCCCTCATGGCGGCGCGGAGTTGGCCGGTGAGCTGCGCGGTCAGCGGCTCCTCGGCGGAACGGTCCACCGTGAGCGGCAGATCGAGCGTCGTCAAGTGGTCTCCCGATATCTTCACCAAGTGGCCCTACTGGCCAGGCCACTCGCCCTCTAGCGTAGGGCCCCATGAACGCGACACCACTGTCCTCCACCGACCGCACCCGCCTCGGACGCCTGAGCGAACGCGGGCTCACCGACCGCGCAAGCCTGTACGAGGTGCTCGACGGCGGCCTGATCTGCCATCTCGGTGTCGTGGTGAACGGCTCGCCCCGCGTGATCCCGACGGGGTACGGGCGGGACGGCGACACCCTCTACATCCATGGCTCGACCGGCGCCCGGAGCCTGATCGCCGGCCGGGACCAGGAGATCTGCGTGACCATCACGCATCTGGACGGGCTCGTCCTGGCCCGCTCTATGTTCCACCACTCCATGAACTACCGAAGCGCGATCATCTACGGCACGCCAAGGCCGGTCACGGATCCGGACGAAAAGCTCGCGGCCCTCCGGGCGGTCTCCGAGCAGCTGGCCCCCGGCCAGTGGGACGTGGTCCGGCAGCCCACGCGCAAGGAACTCGCGGCCACCACCGTTCTGGCCCTTTCCCTGGAGGAAGCCTCGGTCAAGGTCCGGAACGCACCGCCCTCCGACGACGATGAGGACTACGCCCTGGACGTCTGGGCCGGTGTCGTCCCAGTCCACCAGGTGTTCGGCACCCCCATCCCCGACCCAAACCTCCGCCCCGGCATCCCCGTCCCGCCCCACGTGACAGACCGCCCCAACCCCACCCATGCCACCCCCTGAACCAACCCCCCAACCAACCCACATCCCCACCCACCGCCACCTGCCCGACCGGCACCTCCAGCCCGATCGGCACCCTGCCCCACCGGCACCCCGCCCGACCGTCACCCAGCCCGCCAGCACCCCTAGCCCGAACGCCATCCCAGCCCGGCCGGCACCTCCAGCCCGATCGGCACCCCCTGCCCGAACGCCACCCAGCCCGGCCGGCACCCCGGCCCGGCCGGCACCCCGGCCCGGCCGGCACCCCAGCCCGGCCGCCACACATGCCCCAGCGGCATGGTGCAGATGAGGGCGCGGAGATGACTGTCGGAAGCGGCCAGGTGAGGACGTGGCCGGGGTGTACTCATCGCCTGGTGGTTCGCACATACTCAGGTAATGAGCGGTCAGTCCCCACCGGGCTGGTACCGCGACCCGTACGGCACGCCGGGTCTGTTGCGGTACTGGAATGGCGCCCAGTGGACCCAGGCCTCCCAGCCCACTGACGCGTGGGAGGCTCCCCGCAGCCCCACCACCCCGCAGCCTTGGGCCGCTCCACAACCTCGCCCCTGGTCGACTCCCCAGCCCTGGCAACCACCCCCGCCGGCGAGGCAGGGGAGCAACAAGGGCCTGCTGTGGGGGCTGATCGGCGGCGGCGCCCTTCTGGTCGTTCTGATCTTGGTGGTAGGGATCGTGGTGGGGGTGATGGAGGGCGAGACCTCGCCTACGTCCACGCCCACCACGCGGTCGGCGGCGCGGTCGCCGGTGACCGGGGAGATCAACGACGATCAGGCCGGGTTGAGTCTCGTACGGCTCGGTGGCGACTGGTCGTGGGAACAACTCGGCCCCGACGCCGGATTCAGAAACATGTACGGCTTCACGTGGGCCGAACTCGCCGTCGTTCAGGAGAAGTACGACGGGACTCAGAGCTACTACGCCAACGCCTATACGGGCCGCCTGCCGAGCTCCATCACGTACAACGGCACTCAGGACCTGGCGAGCGCGACGACCACCCTGGCCAAGACCATCGAGGCCGAGCCGGAGCCACGCGGCGCGTATCCCTCCCATACGCGCCACGACCTCGAATCCCGCGCGCACACTGTCGGCGGCAACTCCGCCTGGTACCTGCGGTTCCGGCTGGACTTCCCGCAGGCGCGGTCCCGAGGCTGGAACTTCCGCAGCGAGACCGCCGTGATGATCGTTATCGACCGGGGGGCCGGAAACCGCCCCAGCACGGTTTTCATCTCCGTCCCCGACAGCCATTCGAACGGAGGCGACCTCGACCTGCTGGTCAACTCGATCAAAGCTCGATGACCCGCGGAGTCGTTCATGGTCGTAGGGTGAAACCCATGAACGAGCGGCTCGTATGGATTGACTGTGAAATGACCGGGCTCGACCTGCGTAATGACGCGTTGATCGAGATAGCCGCGCTGGTAACCGACAGTGAGCTCACCATCCTCGACGAGGGCGTCGACGTGGTGATCAAGCCGCCGCAGGAGGCCCTCGCACAGATGTCCAAGGTGGTGCGCGACATGCACACCACCTCTGGCCTGCTCGACGTGCTCTCCGGCGGCGTGACGCTCGCGGAGGCCGAGGACACCGTCCTGCGCTATATCCGCAAGCACGTCCGCGACGCCAAGAAGGCCCCGCTCTGCGGCAACTCGATCGCCACCGACCGCTCCTTCCTGGCTCGAGACATGCCCGCCCTGGACTCCCACCTGCACTACCGCATGGTCGACGTGTCCAGCATCAAGGAACTCGCCCGGCGCTGGTACCCCCGGGTCTACTTCGCCAGCCCCGAGAAGAAGGGCGGCCACCGGGCGCTCGCCGACATCACGGAGAGCATCCAGGAGCTCCGCTACTACCGCGCCGCCGTCTTCGTGCCCCAGCCCGGTCCCGACTCCGACACCGCACGGACCCTGGCCGCCGAGATCGTCGCCTCGTCCCAGAGTGCCCCGTAAAGGGAGTGGCCACGCACCCTTCGAGAGGCGCTACACTCTTGTGAAGCCGAGGAGTGATCCCCGGCCTTGGTGGGTGTAGCTCAGCTGGCAGAGCACTTGGTTGTGGTCCAAGATGTCGGGGGTTCAAGTCCCCTCACTCACCCCAGGCTAGAAACAGAAAAGGCCCTGGTCATCGCGAAGATGACCAGGGCCTCTCTGTTGCATGCGTCAGGCTCCCACAACGGCATGTCCGATTCTGGGAGCGATTTGGGAGTGATCTTGCTTTCAGAGCGCCCTGTGTTCAGCCAGCAGAGCGTCCAGGATCGGCACCCCGGAAGTCGGCGCCATCCGAGCCCGCTCCGCTAGAGCGTCCTCCCAGAGGCGCTGTAGCGCCGTAAGGAGGGCAACACGCATCTCCGGTGTGGGGTGGGCGTAGGTGCCCCGCATGCCAGGCACCTCGTGGCCCATCCGCTCGGACTGGAGGACGTAGGGGATGCCCGCGTTGTCCATCCACGGCTGGTGACCGTGGCGGAGCCCGTGAGGCGTCAGGCCGTGACGGAGCGGCAGCCAGCATGCCAGGGGCACGTCTTCGGCCGGCGGCTTCTGCGAGCCGGGGCATTCCAGAGACCCCGTTCTGTGCCTGATAAGAGTGCCGTCGAGCCTCAGGAGCTGCGTTCGTCGGCAGTCCGAGCACCGTCCGCGGTCCTCCCCGCTGACCAGCCGGGCGGACCCGCGGCCGGTCGGCGGGGAGAACGGCTCGCCAGGAACGGCCGGTGGCCAGGGCGGCACGGGCCTGCCCGGCCAGCAGGCCCCGGCGTCCACGAGCACCGGCATCGCCGGCCTGGCGGCGCGTTTCGGGTACCAGCCGTCAGCGGCCGGGCGGATCACCCGATCGCTGTAGTTGGATCTCCGGAAGTGCGCGCCTTTCGGGCTGAGGAAGAGATACCGGCCGCTCCTGCACCATGGATCTTCCGTCCCCCGGCAGGTGCAGGATCGGGAAGTTGTGAGCTGGCGGGCAAGTAGGTCGTCCAGGAATGGTGGGACGTCGAGGGTTCGTATGGACCCGTCCTTGGGACGGCCCCGGTAGAACCGGCCGTTCAGCTCGTACAGCTTCCAGTGGATGTCGAGTTCGCCATCGCGGACGCATTCAGGAGGCAGCCCCAGCAGTTCGCTCCACCGGGCAGCCGTGAACGCGGCCGTGACGATCATCACGAAGTCTGTGTCCGAGCTGGTAAGCAATGCGCACCGTTCGGCGAGCAACAGCGCTTGGAGCGGAGTCGCCCAAGCCTTCTGGGTGCGTTCTGCTTCGGCGATACGTCGCTGTCCTTTGCGCCCTTTGCCTCGCCGGCGGGCTGCCGGGTTGGTCTTGATGTAGCGCGGGATCGCGTCGTTCAGCATGTTGGTGAGCGTGGAGCGGGCTTCTCGCGCCGTTCGTTTCCCGACCGGTCGGCGCTTCTCCCAGATGGCGATCTCTTCTCGTTCCAGCGAGTGCAGCTCGCGCTCGCCGAACGCCGGGAGGATGTGCACCTCGATGTAGTACCGGTAGTTGTCGAGGGTGTTGGGTTCCAGGTCCAGCGCCGGAAACCAGAGGTTCGCCCACTCGTTCACCGTGATCTTCCCCGCGTGCGGGTCTACGTAGGTGTTGTTCCGAATGGCGGCCTCCTGGTCACGCCCATAGTTCTCGGCGTCCGTCTTGGTCTGAAACCCTGACTTAGATTCCAGGCGTCCGTCTGGCCCGAACCACCGAGCCCGCCAGAGCTTCCCGCGCTTCTCGGCGTACGCCAATCTGATCTCCCTTCGTTGGGTGCTGATTCCCGTGCGCCAGTTGCCTAGGCGCTGGCCTTGGGGCGCGGGCGCAGCGGGGTAAAACCATCCGGCCGCTTCCTGGCGTCGGCTCGCGAACGCTGGCGCCGGCGGGTGATTGGGGTTGGGGGCGGCGGCAGGGTGCCCTGTTCGTTCATCGCCACAATCTCCGCCAGGTGCGTATCGGTGAACCGGTATGCACCGCTGAGCATGGTGAACGGGATCTGGCGGGCGGCGGCGCGCCGCTCCAACCAGCTCACCTTCACGCGGAGGATCGCGGCGGCCTCTTCCTTCGTGTAGACCTTCAGCCCGTCACGGACCTGATCAGACATGGGGCCTCCATACGCAAACGGAAGCGGCCCCGACCGCGCTGGTTGCGCTTCCGGGGCCGCATGGTCAGCGGTGGGTGGGTGCTGCTGTGCGGGAGGGGCTGAAACATCTCCGCATCCCCGCAACGCCGCACTTGTGGCTCTGACCTGCGGTGATGTGTGCGGAGATGGGTTCGGTGGGGCTCGGTCCATCTCCGCAGTTGGGGGATCATCTCCGCACCAGGTGCGGAGATGCGGAGATGGACACTTGGCCTCTGGCTGTATCTCCGCAGTTGTTTGTGCAGGTCGGTGGCGGGTTTGCGGAGATGCGGCGTTGCGGAGATGTTTCAGCGCTTTTCGGGCCGGGTCAACCATGGCGCTCCCCCTCGTGGCGTTCGACCCAGAACACGTTGCGGTCGCCGCGGTGATTCTTGGCCGAGCGGATGACGTAGTCGCCGCGCCACCGGCCGACCTGGCCGGTGAGCAGGCGGCCGAGGGCGAGCACGTTGGGCGGCCGGCCGGTATGGGTGGTGATGAACTGCCCTTCCCACCGGTCGTCTTCGTCGAAGCCGATCCGATCGGGCTCGCCAGAGGCGCGTAGTTCAGCGGCGGTCATGTGCTGGTCACCGTGCAGGTGGTGCCAACTGGCCAGGAACGCGCGCCAGCGAGTCTCGTCTTCGTCGATGCCGCGGACGTCAGCGGCATTGGTCAGGAACCCGTCGATGCCGTGGTGGGCCAGGAATCCGCCCAGGGCTTGGGCCCACGGGGTGAATTGCCGCATGGCCATCGTGTCGGCGCGCGGGGCGCCTTGCCGGGTCCAGTCGAGTACCAGGACCAGTAGGTGCCACAGCACTGTGAGCTGGTTGGTCGGGGCGGTGATCCATTGGTCCAGATGGGGGATGCCGAAGCGGCTTTGGTCGCGTTGTTCGGGGCGGGGCATGTTGGGGTCCAGGTGCACGCGGACGGTGCGCGAGGCCATGTCTCCCCCGACCTGAAGGTTGTTGCCGGTGGCCATCCACAACCGGTCGTTGACGGTGGCGATGTTGCGTGACGCGCCCAACTGCCGGTCCGACCACACGCCAGCGGTCACCAGCAGCGCCAGGGTGGCCGAGTCGATGACGGTGCCCTCGGCCAAGTTGTCCCACACCACCACCCCAACCTGTTCGGCCAAAACGGCGGTGATGCTCTTGCGCAACTCCTCTTCGGTGTAGGCCCAGGGGATGACGCGCTGGCCGTAGAGCATGCCGGGCCCACCGGTCAGGATGGACTTGCCGGAGGCGGGCATGGTCGCGTCGATCAACGCGAACGGGGTCAGCGACCGGGTGAAGTGCCGGAGGATCGGGGTGACCAGCAACGCGATGTAGTTCGCCCGATCGGCCTTGCCAGCCCACGGGAAGTCGCGCAGGAACCGGTTCAGCAGGAAGTCCCGCGCGGTGTGCACCTGCTCTGGCGTGGGCTGGTCTGGGACCGGCGGCAGATCGACCTTGGACGCCAGGTACAGGCCGGTGGCCGGATCGTAGCCGGGGCGCTGGAGCAGGGTGCCGTCACGGCGGAGCACCGGCGCGCCGATCACCCCGCGCAGCGGCAGCAGGCCGGGCCAGGTCTTGCCCGCCAGCACCGAGGACAGGATGTCGCGGGGCGGGGTGATCTCTTCCTCGAAGTGCTCCATTCCGCCGTTGCCGTTCTTGCGGGACCGCATCCGGTAGACGTAGGTGTGTTCGGCCAGGAGACCGGCGAGGGTGGCGGGGGTGATCGGGCTGGCGGTGACCGGCAGTGGTGAGTCTTCGTCGGCGGCCGGGCTGGTCTGCCCGCCCGACACGGTTTCCATGTAGACCAGGGATCCGGCCGAGACGTAGGTGTCGGGCAGGGTGTTGTCGGCCAGGGCGGCTTTGAGGACTCGGATGGTTTCGGGGCCGGAACCGGCTTGAAGGCGCGGTGGATTGGTCATGCGGGCACCTTCCGGGAACGGTTGGCACCGGCACGAAATCCTGACCGGATGGTGCGGAGCGCGGCCATCTCGACCTGGCCGGTGCCGGTAGCGGCGTTCAACAGCAGTTCTTCGGTGGCGGCGGCGTCCAGTGCGCCGCCGGCCACGAGTTGGCCGAGGGCGACCGCGGCGCCGTACAGGGTGGTGTTGCGGCGGCCCTTGGGCGCGGCGGCGATCGCGTCCAGGCTGGCGGTGATCGCGGTGTCCAGGTAGGCGCCGCGGCGCCCCGGAGCCAGGTCCACCACCACGGGGCGCTGCTCGGGGAGTGGGGCGGGGCGGAGTCGTTCGGCCAGCCAGCCCGGCAGCGGCGCCGGGTCGGGGGTGTGGACCGGGGTGTAGGGGCCGGTGCCGTCTGGCAGGTCCACGAAGCTGCCCGGGGCGACGACGTATCCGCCGTCGCCGCGGGTGTCGATTTTCCAGCCCAGTCCGTTGCCCTGCTCGTCGCTGGTGTTGGTCAGCCGGATGTGCTCGGGGGCGGTGTAGTAGAGATGGAACCCGCCGCGGCGGGTGCGGACCTGGAAGGTCTCCAGCGGCGTCGCCTGACCGGCTTCGGAGCACACCAGGGCGAACACGTCGGCGCCGTCGTTGACGCCGGGGACCGCCCACCGACCGGACGGATGCTCTCCGGGCTTGGGCACGTCGAGGTCGATCACCACCAGGCGGGACGGGCCGCATGCGATGCCGATGTTGTAAGGGCGACGCGCCCAGATCCGCCGGATCGTGGCGGGGTCACAGGTGGCCGTGCGCTTCCAGGGCAGACCCTTGGGCGGCACCTTGTCACCGGGAGCCAGCGGGAACACGTGCCAGCCACGGGCCGCAGCGGCCAGCGCATAGCGGACCAGCAGGCCAGAATGTGGTGGTTCGGGGTTGGTCATGCTGCGCTTCCCTCATCCGGCATGGGTAGGGGCGAACAGGTCGTTCTGGTAGCTGCGGGCGGTAAGGCTGGTCAGCAGACGGGCGCGCCATCCGGTGGCGTAGGTGAGGCAGTTCGCGCAGTTCTTGCAGTCGCAGCAGCCCGCTAGAAGCGGGAGGCGGTGGGGCCTCCATACGTAACCACCACCGCCATTCGTTGCGAGGTGGTCGTTCGGGTCATTCATCTATGTCTCCATTCACGTAGCTGCGGAAGGAGCGAACGCCTGCTGGCCGCAGCGGTGTCGGATAGGTTCGGCGGCGGTACCGCGCGGATTCGAACAACGCGAGCAGGGCGTTCCCGGGAGCGGTAGGAGGTTTCTCGTGATCCCACGCATCGATCTCCAGGTCGATCCGTCGTTCCCCAACGGCGTGCCCATGGGACTGCCGCCGGAGGATGAAATCAGCGAGGAGGGCTACGGGTTCTTTCGCAGCGTGTGGGATATCAGCGGCGCCAGCCACGATGACGCCCTCGCCGTGATCGCGGAGGAGCGGCACCTGGCCGACCTGGTGGACCAGGTGACCACGACGCCGGAGGAGTTCGAAGCCGTAGCCACCGCGATTGAGGACGGGGCGCCCGGTGCTCTGCCGTCCGGTTTCGCGGCCAAGTACGGTGACGGCGAGATCCTGGAAATCGTCGGGGACGGTGACAGGGACGAAGGCGTCCTTGCCGGTCTGGAAATCGGAGTGGCGGGGCTGTCCTACGCGCTCTCGTCCGTCGGCTGCTTTCCTGCGGCGAGCTGCCGAAGCCATTCATCTGACCGCACGTGGTCGGAGCGACCAGTCGTCTTCTTCGCCGCAGAACGCGCAACCGTCCACTGGCTCACGCCGATGGTCCGTGACAGCGGCTGCGGGTTCGGCGACGGAAGCGATCGCGGCAAGCTGCTGCTCGTGGAAGCGCCGTCCATCAGCAATCTCATGGACCTGGCGAACCGGATCGTCACGACCACCGAACGTCAGTCGTTCAACCGCTGACGAGCGCTGCCAGCACCGCAGCGGCAGCCAACTCCAGCCCGCCGTAGCCCGAGCGCAGCGAACCGAGGATGAGCGGTTCGGTCGCGTTCATGCGGCGCCCCAGTACCGTCCGTCGCGCCGGTTCAGCAACCCGGGGGCGGTCACGCGGCGCCTCTTCCGTCGGCCGGTCGGGCGGTCAGGCGGTCCAGCAGCGAGGCCAGTGCGGCGGCTCCTTGTTGGGGGACGACGCCGTTGCCCAGGGCTCGGAGTTGGGCGTTGCGTGCGGTGGCCGGGGTGATTCTGGCGCCTCGTTTGCGGGCGTTTTCGGCGTAGGCGGTCCAGATGGCGGGGTCGGTGACGTGGCCTGGTGGCAGGCCCATGAGCCATTCGACGAACAGCGGGCTCAGTCGGGGTCGGCCGTGTCGTCCAGGCTCAGTTGGCGCGGGTGCGGGGCGTCCGAGGATGCGGGTCCATCGGTCGATCGCGGGCCCGTAGTCGCCCCAGTCGATGGGGTCAGCGTCTTGGCCACGCCCGGCAGCAGCAGCCGGCCGTGGTTGTTGCGGTCGTTGCCGTGGGCGTTGGTCGCGGTGGGGGTCGGCAGCAGCCTGGACACCGCCGAGGACAGCATCAGGTCCCCGGCCGATCCGCGCTGGTTCGGGCCGCCCTTGGTCCCGTCGGTCGCCCAGGGCGTGGGCAGCAGCGATACCACCGTCCGCAGGTCCGGGCCGCCGTCCCCGTGCGTCCCCGGGCCGTTGGTGTCGCTGGTGCGTGGGGTGGGCAGCAACGCCACCGCGTTGGGGAGTTGGCCGGGGTAGCCGTGCCCCTTCCAGTCGCGTGCGGTCGGTGTCGGCGGGCCAGGCCAGGAAGATGAGCCGGGATCGGGGGTGCGCAGCACCGACCACCGAAGCGCGAAGAGTGATCCATTCCGCATCGAACCCGAGGCCGGCAAGGTCGGCGAGGACGTCGGCAAACCCAAGTCGAAGGTGATGTTCGACGTTCTCAAAGATCGCGAGGCGGGGTCGTAGAACGCGAAGGGCGGTCGCGATGTGCGGCCACAGGTGGCGGGCATCGGCGGTTCCTTTCCGGCGGCCGGCAACGCTGAAGGGCTGGCAGGGGTAGCCGCCGCACAGCACATCGATCGGCGCGACCGCAGACCAGTCCACGGCGGTGATGTCCCCGAGGTTGGGCACGCCCGGGTGGTGGTGGGCCAGGATCGCGGCGGCACCGGGATCGGGGTCGGCGACCCATACCGGCTCGACGTCCAGGACGGCGGCGACCGCCATGTCCAGGCCGCCGTAGCCGGTGCACATTGAGCCCATCGACAGCGCGGTCATGCGGCCTCCGATCCGCTGCCACGCTCGGGCATGCCGTCCCAGGTACGGCCGTCCAGCACCCGCCCGGCGGCCTTCTTGCCGACGCGCCAAACCGCTTCCCAGCCGCCGCCCACGGGGACGTCACCGGGGTCGCACGTGTGGCCGGTGAAGGCGTTGACGTACAGGTCCGGAGCGCGGTCGGGGCCGTTGAGCTGCCAGGTGTAGGCGCCGTGCTGTTTGTGGAAGTAGGCCACCCCGCCAGCGCGGCATTGGTCACGCAGCGACCGGAACCATCCCGGATGCGCCGGCCGGGCCCGCGGGCCGGACTCACCGCCGGTGATGACCCAGTCGATCGCGGGCCGGTGCGGGTGGCAGGTGCAGCGGCACCGCTCGCGCGCGGGAATCTGGGGGCGTTTGAGCCATGCCGTCAGGTCCACGGGCCCCAGCAGTGGTTCGGCCGACAGGAACCGCACGGCCGCGGGGGTGTCCAGCAGTGCGGGGACGCGGATGTCGGCCCATTGCTGGTTCTCCACGCTCACGCCCAGCCACACATTCGGCAGCGGCCAGCCCGCGCGGACGGTCGTGCGGTAGGTGCTGATCGCCAGTTTGTAGGCGGTGAGCGCGAAGTCGTGGGAGGTCAGCAGGGCCCGCATCCGGGCATGCCGTTTGGTAAGCACCTGAAAGGTGTGCTGCGGGGCGGCGATCATGACGGCGAACACGGACGCGATGTACTCGTCCGGGACGCCGTCGTGGAACAGGTCGGACATGGAGTTGACGAACACCCGCCGCGGCGCCCGCCACCCCAACGGCTGGGCGAGCCGGGCGGGCCGCATCCTCAGGTCGAATCCGTCCTTGAAGTGGTGGCCAGGAATCCCGCGCCAGCGTTCGGCGAACGTCTCGGCATAGCAGTTGGTGCACCCAGCGCTGACCTTGGTGCACCCGGTGACCGGGTTCCAGGTGGCATCCGTCCACTCGATCTGGCTGCGATTACTCACCGGAGAGGTCTCCTCTTGTGGTGGCGCCGCCCCCACCAGCTCTGGTGAGGGCGGCTTCAGCGCACGTCTTGTGACAGGGGCGGCCGGTCTCGTCGCGATAGAACGCCCCGTGTCCGCAGTGCACGCACGGCAGGCGCCGACCGCCGCCCCAGTGCGCGGCGGCGCGCCAGTTCAGAACGCCGGGCCGGGCAGTCACGCGGCGCGACGCGTCGTGTGCCTCCGCGGTGGAACGCGACGCCTCACCGTCAAAGGGGGCGGTCATGCGCCGCCGTCCTGCGGGTCACGGCGGGTGGTCGGCCAGACCGGCGCCCACTCCGACAGGTCCTCGTTGCCAGGCGTGATGACGATGCCCTCGGGGGTCAGCACGAATTCGTGGTCCTGCGGGCAGGTCCACAGGTCTCCGCGGTGGTCGGGGGCGATGGCGGCCCAACAGGTGTCAGTGCTGTTGCAGTACGGGCAGTCGGGGCCGTCAAGGACGGGCCAGTGGGTGATCGGGGTGGTCCAGTCGGCGGGGCAGGCGCGGCAGTGCCAGAGGTTGACCGTGCCGCCGTCGATCCGGTCGGCGGGGCCGATGAACACCACTCCGGTGGTGGCCTGGCAGGTGGGGCAGTCGGGCGGTTGAAGTACCGGCCACTGATCGACCGGCGGGAAGATGTCAGCCATGACGGGGTCCCTCCATGAGGGTGGACAGAACAAAGCCCGGGAGCCGGTCGGCCGGTCCCGGGCAGCGGTGTGGCGGGTGTTAACGGTGGCGGCGGTCGGGGGTGCGGGCGCCGGGGCGGGTTTCGCGACGGGTGCCGCCACAGCGGTGGCAGATCCGCATGGAGCCGGTGAAGATGCCGCCGCGCTGGAGGCCGGTGCCGTTGCAGGCGCGGCAGGTGCGCAGCGGGTGCAGGTGGATCGAAATGGCGTAGCCGATGGCGTAGATGGCCACGGCGAGGATCAGCAGCAGACCCAGCCCGCCCCCGTCGCCGTGCTCGCGCGGCGCGGGCGAGGGCGGCGGGGATGGCTGCACAGTGAGGGTGGTCGTGGGGATGGGTGAGGGCAGCATGGTTGCTCCCGTTTGACGTGTCGATCGCACGCGGGGTTGGTGAAGACCGGGAGGTTTTGCGGGGGCGCACTCACAGAGTGTGAGGACCCTGGACTGTGCCAACCGAACCGTGCCAACCTGTGCCGCGCGGGTCCGTGTCCACGCGCGTGCGCGTAAGGGCGGCGGTGGCACAGTTACTGGCACAGTTGGGTTGGCACAGTTGCTGGCACAGTTCGGACCCCGCCCGTTGTCACTCCGTGTGATCTTCGGGGTCGTGCTCGGGAAGGTAGTAGCGGGAGGCGGGACCTCCCTTGCCCGCCCGCACGATGGTGCCGTTCTCCACCAGCGCGCCCAGGATCCGCGATGCGGTGCGCATGGGCTTGTTGAGAAGTTTGGCCAACTCGTCGCGGCGGGCACCCTTGGCCCCGCGCTCTCGCAGGCAGCGCAGCACTGATTCGGTGGTCGAGTCCGGCACCGTGGTCTCAGCGAGCTCGCGCTTGGCGGCGTTCAGTTCCTCCAGCGCCGTGGGGTGTTCGGGCGGTTGGACGGTTTCGGCGATGAACTCATCCAGCCGGTCCACCAGACCCTTGACCGCTTCCTCCACCGCGGCGTCGTCGGCGGGGTCGAACCCCCATCCCTGATCGCCACCACCGCGCCGACCACCGCCGGTGTCGGCCGTGGCGTCGGATGCCCGGTTGGGGCCAGCCGGACGGCCGTGGCCTGTCTCACGGTGCCCGGTGCGGCCTTCGGCGTCCTGGCCGGGGCCGGTGGGCGGGTCGCTCTGCTGCCGGGTGGGCCGCTGGGCGGTGGTGGCGGGGATGGGGTGGCGGTCGGTGTAGCCGGGGAGGCTTTCGGCGATGTGCGGTTCCAGGTGTGCGTCGGCGGGGCCGTAGGCGGCGGCCAGCGCCTGGACGGTTTTGGGGTCGTACAGGGCGCGGGTGCGGCCGGCCTGCCAGGCGCCGCCCTGGCGGACCAGCAGGATGACGCCTTGGGCGTCGCCGCCGTAGGTGGACATGTCGGGGCAGCCGGTGACCTCCCAGTCCGGCAGGGCCTTGGCCATCTCCTTGGTGTTGGCGACACGGCCAACGATGGTGGTGTAGGCGTTGGCCTTGCCTTCCTTGGAACCGGTGTGCTGGACCACATCACGCTGCTTGGCGGTGATCAGCACCACCCCCAGCGACCGACCCCGCTTGTGAATCTTGTCCAGAACGGGCTTGATATCGGCGGCGACGGCCGAGTGGAACCCGGTCGCGGTGTCCTGCTCATCCACGATCACCTGCACCACCGGTGAGGCGGCCGAGGGAACCAGGGTGCCCCCGGCCAGATCGATCGCGCGCTCATCCAGCAGCGCATCGATCCACTCGAAGATCTCCAGGGCCTTGTCCTCCTCCCCGACCCCGGCGTAGTCGTGCAGGTGCTCACGCCACAGGGTGGGGATGACGCCCTTGCCCAGATCGATCGCCACGGTCAGCACGTCGCGGCACTCGGCGCCCTGCTGGACGATGTTGGACAGCGTGTTGGACTTGCCGCCACCGTTGGAACCGACGATGTCCACATGCCGGGCGCCGCCCTCGTCGAACACCACAAGGGTGAGGTCGTCCCCGGTCTCGGGGTCGGTGCCGAGGGTGTAGGGGCCGTCCAGGATCGACCGCTGCCCCTTGCCGGCCGCGGCGGTCGCCGCGGGGACCGGGGTGCCGTCGCCGGCGACGACGGCGGGGTGCGGCACGATGTTCGACCACAGGTCCACCAGCTGGATGATGATCCAGGCGATCCGGGCGTTTTTGCGGTGGGTGCGGATGCGGACCTGATCGGCGCCGATGCCGTAGCAGCGGGCGATCTGCTCGGCCAGGTCGCCGCGTTCCAGCCGGGACGCGGACGGGCCTTGCACTCCGAGGTCGATTTTGAATTTGACGCCGGTGCGGGTGCGTTCGGTGCGCAGCAGTCGCGAGCCCTCCAGCCCGGCCAGGCCGGCGATGGTTTCCCACTTGGCTTGGGCTTCGGCGAACCGGCGGCGTTCTTTGAGGACGTCGGACCAGGTGTAGGCCGACCATGCCGTGGTGGCGGTGAGGGTGTAGCCCAGCAGGGTGGGCAGGTTGGTGACGCCGGTGGCGGAAGCGGTAGCAAGCCAGGCCGGGATTCCGGCAGCGATGGCGGCGATGGCGCCGGAGTAGCGGGGCGAGCCGTGGGTCTTGTAGGTGGCCACCCACGCGGCCAGCGCGGCCGGCGGCGCGAACGCCCCCAACAACAGCGCATCACCGGCGGCGTACTCGTACGCAAGGTGACCGGAGGGGTACAGGGCGGCCAGGCCGGTGCCCAGGCCGCGAGTATCGGGCGAGGCCAGCACCCAGCGCACATAGCCCCGCGCCGCAGCGCGAGCGACCGGGCCCATCACCGGGCGCCGTGGCGCCGCGTGCTGGTCCATGACGGCCGGGTACAGCGGGTCGAACATCTCTGTATCGGTGTAGCCGCGGCGGCGGCCCCCGAAGCGACCGCGCCCCGGGGAACGGCGCTGCGGACGCCCGAAGCCAGGACGGGCGGGACGACGAATCATGCGAGCGAACTCCTTGCAGGTGGGGACGCGCAAACGGCCGTGCCGCCACACCCCCGGTGGTGGGGCGGCGGCACGGCCGTTGCACGGGAACAGGCAGGCGGGCGGTGGTCAGGCGGCGCGGCGGCGGGGGGTGCCGATGATGCGGATGCCGCGGGCCGCGATGGTGCGGGCGTCTTCGAAGTAGTCGGCGAAGTTGGTCGCCGCGGTGCGGGCGGCGTGTTCGGCGTCGGTCAGGTTGTCGGCCAGGTGCTCGAACTGGAGCACGATCCCGGGCGGCATGCCGCGGCGGGTCAGTTCGTCGGTGTAGTCGTCGACGGCATCGGCCAGCCCGCCCATCAGGGTGGCGATCGCCAGGCTGGTGGCGATGAACTCGCCGTCTGAGTCGGGGGCGTCGAATTCGACGGTGTAGCGGCCGGGACGCCGGCCGCGGGGACGCGGAAGCATCCTCGGTTCTTTCCTCTCGGGTTGGGCTGCGGGGTGAGGGGTTATTCGGGGTCGTCGCCGGTGAACTCGATCCCGGCAGCGGCGATCTCGCGGGCCTCGGCGAACCAGTTCTCAAACAGCACCGTGGCCAGCGCCGTGCACGCGGCCCCGTCCACCAGCCCGTCATGCACACGCTCCAACGGGCCGGTGACGATCGAGGGCAGGCGGCGGATCATCAGTTCGTCGTTCCAGTCCTCCACCGCCACCCCGATCCCCCGCAGCATCTGCTGCAAGTCAGCGCAGGCGTCCAGGAACTCCACATCGGTGCCGGGCGCCTCCAGATTCAGCGGCACAGCCACCCGCATCCGGGCCTGCGCCCGGCGCCTGCCGCCCTGCCGGGCCGGCGAACCACCCCGGCCCTGCCTCCGGCCACCGGCCGCCCGCCGTGACGGGGTACGCGCGGCCGAACTAGCGGAGCGGGCCGAGCCAGGCGGCATCGGAATCGGCGTGTTCGGGGCAGAGGGATCGGACCCGGGCGGCAGCGGCAGCGGGGACCCGCCGCGCGGCAACGCGGCGGGTGTCGAACCGCCCGGCAGCGGTGGCGCGTCGTTCGGGCGCTTGCCGCCTGCGTCGGCGGCACCGGTTTCGTCCTTGCCGGTGGCGGGCGAGGAACGGTTGCGTCGGCGAAAGAAGGTCACCGTACGGTCCTCGTTCCTACGGCGTTGCCACCGCGATGCCGCGCCGTTGCGAACTGCCTGGCCGCGCCGCTTGACGCGCGGGGCCGTGCGTCGCACGGTGCTGCCGATCGCCCGGCCACCCAGGTCGGCCAGCGCGTCCCCGAGCATCGATTCCTCGGTGTGCGGAGCGCCAGCGGAGTTCCATGCCTTGACCAGCAGTGAGTGTTGCCGGGCGCGGGGGCGAGGGTGGCGGGCGGCGCGGGACTTGCGCATGGCGTGCGCGCCCCCGACGAACGCGGCCGACCCCAGAAACAGCAGCTCGATCACCGGTCGGCCTCCTCAGCGGTACCGGTGCCCAGGTGGGATGGCACATCGTGCCCACCGGGGCGGACGTGATCGGCGGGCGGGGCGGGGCGGCGGGCCTCGGTGATCGACACGGCCACCATGAGCAGCAACCACAGTGACCACTGCCCGGCCGCGGCCCACCACAGCGGCAACCCCAGCAGCACGTTGGCCACGCCGGGGCCGGCCAGCAGGAACGCCAGCGCGCCGAGGGTGGGCCGGTTGGCCCACAGCCGGGCCAGCACGGCTCGTACGCGTCGGGGCCGGGGGTGGGTGGTCATGCGAACCACCCGTCGATCGAGTTGGACAGCGAGTTCAGCCCGGCCACCAGCTTGACCCCGATCGGGGTGGAGGCGGCCAGCAGACCCCACGAGCACAGCGCGAACAGCATCACGTAGGAGACCTGACGGGCCCAGATCATGAAGATCAGCCCGCCGGTCAGCAGGGCCAAAAGAATCATGGGAACACTTCCCTTCGATCAAGGACATCGGGACATCGGCGGTCCGTACCGCCGACCCCGCCCACACCCGCCACACCCGCGGCACGCCCCGTACAGTGCGGGCCTTACGGGGCAGGTGCGGGTGTGGGCGAGATCCGAGACACGGACCGGCGCCGGGTCCCGTACGGGACCGGGCACGGGCGGGTTGGGTGCAGGCTGTGCGGTGCCTGAGTCACTTCCCGGCTGTACGGGCCAGCTCGATCACGTTGCCCGGCCCGGTGTCGTCCCGGTTGTCGGGAACGGTGTCCGGGTCACTGGTGCCGCTGGCCGGGGTGGGTGGGTCGGGGGTGGGGTGGTCGTCGGCGTGCCTGGTGTGCAGCGCGAGGTTGCGGGCTTCGCGCACGGCTTTCTCGCACCAGGACCGGCGGTAGCCGGTGCGCTTCATCAGCGTCGGGTAGTCCGGCGTCCAGCGGCGGTCGCCAGACTCCATCGCGGCGTGGATCTCGGCCACCAGTTCGGCCACTACCTGGTCCCGATAGGCCAGCGTGCCCGTACCGGCCGCACCTGTACGGGCATCCTGTCGGGTTTCCGTACGGGGGTCCGTACGGGCCCAGTCCGTACGGGGTGATGCCGGGGCCGTACGGGCGTGCGTACGGCCCTTGCCCGTACGGGTCTCAGTGACTTCGGCAGGGGCAGCGGGTAGCGCCGGTGCGGCACCGGCTGCGTTCGGCGTGAGGGCCGGTGCCCAGGGGGTGGCCGGGGTGAGGTCGGCCAGCGCGGGTGCGTGATACAGCGCGGCGATCTGGTCCAGCAGTGCCGCACGGCGGTCGGGGTCACCGGCCAGGCCAGCGTGTTCCACCGCACCGTCCATCGCCCTGTCCAGCCGAGCCATGGCACGCTTGAGCGTCCGCGGCTTGGTGTCGCCGGCGGCGCGCAGGCGGCGGACGCGGTGGGCGGCGCGGGCCAGCCGGGTCAGGCGGCGGTGCACCTCCACATCGCTGGCGGTGCGGTCAGTGGCCTCGGCCAGGCCGAGCCGAACCAGCACCCGTTCGAGGGTGATCCGATAGCTGATCCGGCGTGTCTTGCCGGTACGGCGGCGATCCACAGCCAGGCCACGTTCCCACAGCCAGGCGGCAACGATCGGGGCCGCGAACCGCAGCAGGCCGGCGCGCAGCGAACCGGCGTCGGTGGCCGACAGCACCGCCGACAGGCCGGTGATGGCCCACACCGCGGCGCCATCCACCCCGGCCGAGCGGCCCTCACGCACGTTGCGGCGAGCACGCACGGCCGAGGTGACCATGGCCAACTCCAGGAACGCAAACAGCCAGATCCGCAGCGGCCCCGAGGCGTCCAGCACATCGCCGAAGAACTTCCACATGCCCCACATGGCCACCCCGGTGGCGGTCAGCGCGGCAATCGGCGTCAGCACCTCATCGGCAGCCCGTCCGCGTACCACTCGCCACAGGACGAGCCCGAGCCCGGCCAGCACGGCCACAGCCGTCACAGCGCCGGCCACCGCGGGGACGGGATGCGAGGCCACGAAGGCAAACAGTCTGGTGGCATCCATCAGCACAGTCCTTTGCATGACAGACCAGCCCGCCCCGACCAGAGCTCTTGAGAGAGTCGATCGAGGCGGGCCGGTGAACAGGGGAAGGAAGGGTCAGGGCCGCCGGGTTCCGGCCAGCATGCTGAACGTGGCGACGGCGGCCAGGACCGCCAGCAG
Source organism: Actinomadura rudentiformis (assembly GCF_008923185.1). Taxonomy (GTDB): domain Bacteria; phylum Actinomycetota; class Actinomycetes; order Streptosporangiales; family Streptosporangiaceae; genus Spirillospora; species Spirillospora rudentiformis. The sequence continues at coordinate 33,252 of NZ_WBMT01000009.1, read as the reverse complement.
CAGAACCGCGGGCGGGTGCATGGCGGTCAAATGCGTGCACGCCAGCCAGACGGCGCCGGCGGCGATGCCGGTCAGAATCAGCACGTCGATCAGGGCCAGGTGGGCCCACCAGCGGGCCGACATCAGCGCGGCCCGCCGATCCGCTCACTCATCGACGCGGGCCGAGGCGGGGTGGGGGTCAGTGCGGTCAGCGGCAGCCAGACCGCGCTACCGCCGGACATCAGCGGGGTGCCGTCGTAGATGAGCGCCCAGGGAATCTGGCACGCCGGGTCGGTGTACCAGGCGAGCACGGCCAGTGGGCTGGCACCCGCGTTGGGTTCGGTGTGCCACACCGTGGCGCCGGGGGCGTACCAGCGGCGCGTGATGCGCCACTGCCACACCTGCCAGGGGTGCGGCCTGGACATCTCGTACCGGCCAGCCAGCCAGCCGGTGGCGATGCTGGCCAGTCCCCCGGCGCCGACCACGGCCAGCGCCACCAGGGCGACAACGGCCAGGGCGCGGGCGGGGATGGTCACCAGGACCGGTCCGGCCAGCGCGGCACCGATCAGGGCGAACACCGTCGCGAACGCGGCGCGGGTGCGGCGGTCGGTCCGGTCGCGCCGTTGCAGCGCGGCCAGGTCCGCGGCTCCTACGGTGTCCCGGTCGGCGGGGGCGGATGAGTGGGAGGTCAGGGGAGGGGACATGGCGGCTCCTTGCCACGAGCGAGAAGGGGGAAGAACGGCGACCTTCGGTCGCGGTGAAGGTCTGGCGTTCTGTCCCGCCCCGGACAACGGGTTCCGGGGCGAGGCAGAGCGTCAGGCGGCGGACGCCTCGGCGTCGGCCGGCGGGTAGGCCAGCGCCCACAGGTCGGGGACGGGCAGCAGGCCAAAGCGCCGCACCAAGGCGGCCAGGGTGCGGGCGGTGTCGTACGACACGCCCAACCGGCGCGCCATCTCGGTCTGGTGGTGACCGGCGGCCAGGATCCGGGCCGCGGCCAGCAGCCGTTCGGTCGCGGTCAGCGCCACCCGCCGGGTGCCGGCGGCGGCGATCTCGACCGCGATCGGGTCCACGATCCCGTCCTCAGGCAGCACCCACGGCGCCGGCATCCCGTCGCCCTGGCTGGCCACGGTCGGGGGCGGGTTCGGAGCGGAAGCGGTCACAGCGGTGTCCTTTCACAGCAGGTCAGCAAGGGTTTAAATGGAGGAACCGACAGGGCTGAGTTAGGCGGCGTCCAGTTCCCAGGGGTCTGCGCAGTCCAGGCAGCAGCCCAGGCGGCGACGCAGCACGTAGCCGCGATCGAGTCCGCAGCGCGGGCAGGTCCGGCGGGCTTTGAGGGCTTTGGCGAGTGCGGCACGCTGTGCCGGAGTGGGGGTGCGTTTGGGCAAGGCCAGGCGCCGGTCGTACAGGTAGGCCACTCCGAGCCCGCGCCGCCGATACCAGAGCACTTGGGCGGCTACGTCCTGGCCGCCGGGGCGGAGCCCTTCGGCGGCCAGTTGGCGGCGGGTGGCCAGGTGCGGCGGCGCCATTCGCCACGGGTAGGTGGGGATGCCGTACCGGTCGCCGCGTGGGTCCCAGAATCGGGCGGGGCTACGGCGTGCCATCGGCGGGGTGCCGGGCCGGATTCCAGCGGTGCCCGCACCCGCACCGGTGCCGCCCATCCGGCAGCACCCGCACACTGCGGACCGAACCACAGTTGGAGCATCCGGCCGCAACTTCGGCGGCCGTGGCAGCCGACGCACCGGGCTGGCCGGTGAGGTCAGGACGCGGGCCGGCCGCACCGACCGGCAACATCGTCGGGTTCGTCATCGCGCACAGCGCTCCCTTCTCCCCGGCATGCGGGGACATCGGATGACGAAGGGTCCGGGCGTCTGGCACCGGGTGAGACGGCCCCGCCCCGCCCACTGCGACAGGGGCGGGGCGGAGCCGTCCGGACTCGATGTCAGCCCCGGCCGAGGGGCGGGCCGGCCGCTCTAGGCGGCCAGCCCGGCACCGGCCTCGGGGATCAGGTCGTTCAAGGTCCCGGCCGGCAGTGTCCGGCCAGGCCCGGCGGTCACCTGGGCAACCGAGAACCGCCACCACTCCCCGCCCCGGTGCCGGGCTGCCACAAACGCACGCACCAGGGGCACGCACGCATGCGCACTGTCGCGGTCGGGGAACGGGCCAAGGGCCAGCGCCGATTCGGCCATCCGGGCACTGGTCCGCACCGAGACGTAAAACCCGGCCGCCGTCTCGGCCGGCTCGGTCCGTGCGGACAGGGTGGGGACGATCGACGCAGAGGGGGCAGGGAGGCTGCGCATGGGCAAGGGGTCCCTTCAGGGCGAACCCCTGCAACGCCTCAAGGCCCGCCCCATTCAGCCGGGGTCGGGCCTGGACGGTCGCAGGGCGGTGGGTACCGCGGGCGCGGCTATTTGTTGGAGTCGGACGGGCGGGTGTCGGCGTCACCAGGAGTGGGCGGGGTGCTCACGTCGGCTTCCAGGTAGAGCGAGACCAGACGCGAGTTGCCGCGGCGCGGGTAGGGCCGGGAGGTCTCCAAGACCGCCACCACCGCCGCGATGCGGTCAGCGGCGTCCTGGACCTCGGCAGGCAGGCCGGTCAGCCGGATCTTCACCATCCGGTCAGGTCACCTGCACGTTGCGTTCGTAGGATCGACGGGCCTCCAGGAGCTCGACCTCCGCGTCCCGCAGCCGCGAGAAGCTGTAGGTCATCCCGGCCAGTGCGAACTCGATGCACTGGGCGTACTCGGTGACCTGGTGGTCGAACTCGATACCCGCCGCGGTCAGTACAGTGGCGGCCCGCTCGATCGCCTCGAACGCCTCGGCCTCGGTGCCACCCAGCGCAAACGAGACCCACTGGTGGGGGCAGTGCGGAATCTCCGGCTGGCGCTCCAGCAGGTCGGCCAGCATCCGCAGACCGGCGATGTACCCGGCCCGTGTACGGTCCCGCTCGGCAATCAGCATGAACGGGCTCCTTTCTTTCAGAGGGATGAACAGAACAAGCAGCGCCCCGGCCAGGTCCGGCCGAGGCGCTGTAAGAAGCGGGTGGGGGGAAGGTGCTGAGGATCAGCGGGCGGCGGCCAGCCGATGCACCGGCTTTGCCGCCGGCGGCTTGGGCCGCGGGATCACCCGGGTCCGGCGACGCTGGCCAGCTTCCCGGGACGCCTCGGCTAGCCGGGCCCGCCACTCCTCATAGCTCAGATCAACCTTGACCCGCTGGCCGCTGCCCGGACACCACGGCGCCGGCGGCCGGAATTCAGCCGGCCAGGCATCGGCGCCCGGCACGTTCGGGCCACGATGCGGGGTGATCATGCTGCGCTTGATCGAACGCCACACCCCGCACTCGGGGCACCCGACCAAGGTGCAACCACCACGGTCGGACAGGCTGAGCAGGTTCGGAGCGAGCTTGCTGGCGAGGATGACCGGGCGGCCGTTGGATCGCATGGGGGGCGAGTCCTCCAGATCGAGACTGTGACCTTGCGTTCTCTGCCCCGCACGGAGGACGGCCCAGACCGAATGTGTCCAGACCCGCCGTGCGGGACAGGCAGCGCAAGCGCTACAGACCTTCTTCGGCATCGCGCGATCCGCGCCGGTCCAGGGACGAACGTCAACCCGTACACACGAGGGCGACAGCCACCGATGCCATGTCCAGTTGTGATGAATGGGCCTCACCTGTGTGGATCGACCGCTCGACCGCAGCGTATACGTAACTACGTATACGCACAACCCCTTGGTATACGATGATGCGTATACGCAGGTGAAGCACCCCGCAGAGCGTCTGAAGGGATCACGCAGTGGCAGAACCGGCCTACGTCCGTATCGCAGGCGAGTACGCCCGACGCATCCGCGGTGGGGAGCTCCCACCCGGCATGCAGCTACCGAGCTACACCGAGATCGCGCAGCAGAACGGCGTGTCGGACATCGTGGTTCGGAAGGCCCTCGAACTCCTCCAGAGTCAGGGGCTTGTTCGATCCGTACGGCGGCGAGGGGTCTTCGTCGCCGACCGCCCCAACCTCGTTCGCGTGTCCCCCGAACGCCAGATGGAGACTGCCGAGCGCTCGTTTCAGAACGAGTCGGATCAACAGATCCAAGTAGAACGTGAGACCGAGCAGATCCCCGCCACCAGCGAACTCGCAGAGGCTCTCGGCACCCCAGAAGGGGAGGAGATCAACCATGTCATCACCCGAGCGACGGAGGATGGTAGGCCAATCTCGATCTCGGACACCTACCATCCGCTAGACGTCACCGACATTTCGGGGGCCGCCTTCCTGGAAGAGACGATCTCCGACCAACTACCGACAGCGACGCATGCCGACTGGCTGAGGACAACGCCCGGCGATCTCGTCAAGACGGTTCACCAGCGGTTTGTCTCCGCTGACAAGCGAATCATCATGATTTCCGACGTGTCGTATCCGCGAGATCGCTACGACGCTTTCGTGTTCCGCATGGCCCTCAAGTAGAGGCACGACAAAAAAGGGGGCGCCGACTCGGTCGGCGCCCCCTTTGTCTTGCGGCCCTCAGCTACGGACCCAGCCCTGCGCAACGTCCGCTTCTGTCCACCACGAAACGAAGTGCGTATCTACGGAGTCCAGTCTCCAGCGAGCGGACAGGGCGTCAAAGAAGGCATCGTTTCCTGTCTTGCCGCCTTTCGGCTCCCCGATGTAGATGAGTCGCTCCCCGCCGGCGTCTTCGAACAAGGTGAGCGCCTCTGACGACATCGTGTCTCCCCAACCAGGCGGCCAGCAGAGGAACAGCGTGTAGTCCGCTGGCCGGGCACGACTCGCGAACTCAGTCAGATCCCCAACGGGATGCCAGACGTCTGTCTGGCCAGCCGCTCCGGGAAACGAGGTGTTCTTGGTCTTGTCCGGCGGCTCCGAGTCGTACGCCTCAACAGTCAGCCCTGAGTGAGCCAACTGTGCCGCCCAGTAGCCCCGTCCCGCTCCGAGTTCCACGATCGGGAGATCCCCACAGAAGCCCGCCATCCATTCGATGGTTTGTGGGGCGGGGATCGCGTACGCGTAGGTTGCCTGCAAGAGCATCTGCGCAAAGGCGAGTCGTGCGCTTCCTTCCGATCGGCCTCCATTCACCACTCGGCGGCCGTCGTGCTCGGCCACGAACGGTTCAACGATCTCCCAGTACGGGTTCGAGTCCACGGCGTTGCCGCCGGTCATGTAGTGCACGAACCGCAGGTCGAACTGTGCGTCGGCTTGATCGTCACCGGTTCCCGCCAGCCGTGCCGCCATGTCCAGGTACTCGGCCACCTTGGGATACTCGGACTGAAGCCTCTGCTCATCCTGCAGCAGCGCAGTGATCTCGTCCCATCGGCTTGATGTCATGGTCAGCTTGGCCATGCTGCGAGTTTCCCGCACTCGACACGTCCAAGCCACCACCATCAGCACTGGCTCACTACCGGGGGGCCGGGTGTCGCCAGCCGCCTCCAGCGCGCCGAACACCACCGACGGCGCCGCAACCACCCGCCGCCTCGCGACCAGCCCCAGCCGCAGCATCGTCCCTGTCTCCGGCGGACTTCCCGGTCTCGGCCGTCGCAGGCAGGCACCGGAGCCATGTGCGAACTTTCTGAACGTTCCTCAAGGGCCACCGCTCCGCGCTGTCAGGCGGCTGGCCGAACCAGGGCATGCGGCCCCTCCAAGCCCGGTCCCCACTCCGGCTGTCCGCCTAAGACGAAGCTCCCTCATGCCGTCGAGAGCCATTACTCTGAGCCCCGCGAGCGGACTGTCGGCCGCGGGCTAACGAACCATCGGCCGAAGACCGGTAGGCCCTCTTATGTGACCGGCTGAGGAGCACTCAACATGCCGGGGCCCGAACCCGGGGGCCCGAGTCCGTCGACGGGGACAGCTCCGTTGAGCTAAGTTCAGCCTCATGGGCAGAGTGAACCGTGGCGTGTCTGCAATCGACCTGTTTTGTGGTGTAGGTGGCCTATCTCATGGCCTGCAGCAAGCTGGCGTCAAGGTGGTAGCCGGCTTCGACATAGATCCGCGCTGCAAGTATCCGTTTGAGACAAATATCGATGCGGCCTTCTTGGAGCAAGACGTACGTACGGTCACGAAGGATCAACTGAATCGACTCTGGGAGCCGGGCTCGGCACGGCTTCTAGCTGGCTGTGCCCCATGCCAGCCATTTTCCCCATATCGACGAGGGCAAGATACATCACAGGAAGAGCAATGGTCCCTGCTAGAGGAATTCGGCCGTCTAGTTCAGGAGACCCTTCCGGACCTAGTCACCATGGAAAATGTTCCTAGAATTGTAAGCTCTACAGTATTCAAAGCATTCGTAGACACACTTAAAGACAGTGGATACGAGGTCTCCTTCAAATCTTGCTATGGACCCGAATATGGCCTTCCACAGCATCGCCGAAGGCTGGTACTAATCGCCAGTCTACATGGGCTGATTAAAGTTCCTGATGGGGAGTACCGGGAAGACTCGTTCATGACCGTCCGCGATGTCATTTTTGCGCTGCCCGAAATAGCGAGCGGCGGCGCTGACGAAGCTGATCCACTTCACAAGAGTCGATCGCTCAGCGAAATCAACCTCCACCGGATCCGAGCCTCCCGCCCTGGCGGCACATGGAGGGACTGGCCGGAGGAGCTGCGAGCCCCTTGCCACCGGCGGGCGTCAGGAGCTACGTTCAAGAATGTTTACGCACGCATGGAATGGGACAAACCGGCACCAACCATAACGACCATGGCATATAACTTCGGCACTGGCAGATTCGGGCACCCTGAACAGGATCGTGCGATTAGCCTTAGAGAAGCTGCCATCCTTCAAGGGTTTCCGCCCTCATATCGCTTTGTTAAACCAGGGTCGCCGATCGAGTTCACTCCCATCGGGCGACTGATAGGAAATGCTGTGCCGCCCGCGATCGCAGCTGCGGTCGGCAAGGCGATTCTTACCCGACTCAATGAAAGTGAGACCCAGGGGGCTGTCTAGTGTCGACTCAACCAAAATTCAAGATGACCGTCGACATGTCGGTGCTCGAATCCCTTGGCATAAATCTTTACAGTAACGCTGCTGCGGTGCTGTCCGAACTTGTGGCCAACGCGTGGGATGCGGACGCCACAGAGGTATCAATAAGCTGGAAGCAGAATGGCGAAACGATAGTAATCTCGGATAATGGCCGAGGGATGACTGTCGATGACCTCAATAGCAGGTTCCTCAAGGTGGGATACAAAAAGCGCGCTATCGAGGGGAGCTCGTCGCCAAAGTGGGAGCGTCCTTACATGGGCCGAAAAGGCATTGGGAAGCTCTCAGTATTCTCTGTAGCCAACCGAGTGTCGGTTTATTCAGTCACCGAGACTTCACAGTCCGGCCTAGAAATCGAGGTCGAGGCTCTCCGTCGCGCCATTACAGCTAATGTAGCCTACCAGCCAGAAGAAATCGACGTGCCGCAAGAATTTCAGAGCGGCGGCACGACAATCGTGCTAGAGAATCTACGAAGCAAGCGCGCCGACCTGACAGCCAATGCTCTGAGGAAGCGCCTAGCTCGCCGATTTGATGTACTCGACCAGCGACCTGCCAGCGAGGGCGGATTCGCTATTTTGATCAATGGCAAGCGCATCACATATGCCGATCGTCAAGAACTGAAGAAGCTTGAGTTTATCTGGGAGTTCGGCCGCCGGACCCTCGACGATAGCGTCCTTCCAGCCGGCATCGAACGTTTCGTTTTGGCAAACGACGTTGTCGACGCCGCAAATAATTGGCGGATCAAGGGGTGGATCGGAACCGCCAAACGGCCCACAGACCTTACTGACGATGAAGATGCAGGTTCACTAAAGAACATCATCATCCTCGCGAGGAAGCGGCCCATCCAAGAAGGCATCATCGAGAAACTGGACTTCAGTCGCCTATTTGGTAATTATGTCACTGGCCAAATAGAGGCCGATTTCCTTGATCTGGACGATGGCTATGAGGATATAGCTACGAGTGATCGGCAACGCCTGATAGAAGATGATCCCAGAGTGACTGTACTCCAGCGCTTCCTGCGTGAGCGCTTCCTGGAAGCGTCGCAGCAGTGGGCTGATGCGCGCCCCAAGAAGGAAGCCGAGGACGCAATCGCCAAGTATCCAAAGGTGCGCGAATGGATCGACTCGCGTCCTGGATGGCAAAGGCCGCCAGCCGAGAAGATGATCGGCACTATCGCAGGCTTGGAGCTGGAGGGTGATTCCGCTCGACAGAATCGCATGGATCTCTTTCGGGCAGGAATTTTGGCCTTTGAGCGAGTTGGCCTGCGCCAGGTCATAGAGGACCTCGACAGTCTGGGCTCGCTTACTGCGGTGGATCTACTTCCCGTATTGGCCAGCCAAGAAACGTATGAGGCTGCACTATGGGTCGACATTCTTCGATCCAGGGTCGAGGCTATCAGTAAATTTAAGGAAATCACGTCTAATGACGAAAAGGAAAAGGTCCTACAGGCGCACCTCTTCAAGAACCTATGGATGCTGGACGCCTCTTGGGAGCGCGCTACCCAAAGTAAGCGCATGGAGGAAGACCTCAGAGAAATAGCTCCCGGCGTCTTCTCCCTCGACGACGCGGGGAAGGAGCGCACTGGACGCATTGATATTCGCTACGCCACCACCGGCGGTAAGCATATCATTGTTGAACTAAAGAGATACTCCGTCGATATCGACATATCCAAGCTGATGGAGCAGGGTAGAAAGTATGCTGTTGCCCTGCGTGACGTGCTAAATAAGAGTGGCCAGTTGGCGTATTCTGAACTCATCGAGGTGGTCTTTGTGCTTGGGTCCAAGCCTAAAGCCAGAGACAGAGGCCTCATGGAGGAGAATGAGTACATCAAGAATCAATTGGCATCGATTAATGGGCGCTATGTCCTGTATGATCAACTGATCTCTAATGCAAAGAATCAGTACAGCGAGTATCTAGACGCCAGCGATAAGGCGAAGAGCCTCGATGACCTCCTGGCCTCGCTTGACGGCGATTCAGTGGGCGGCTGAGTGCCCCGAAATTGCTGGCCTAGCTTGGCAGTACGGCATTCATCTTGTCGCCTCGGCACTCAGCCGTGGACCGGAGGCACACCCGCGTGAATCTGCTAACTCTGTGCGCCGGGCCTCCTAAATTCTAGCTGCTGCCGCTGTACGTAACGTTCGGCATCCTGGCACATGGAGCGAAGGTGCGGCCAAATCGGCGCTTGCTGATGTCGGTCACGATGTTCCAGGAAAGGCTGTGCGGCGGTGATTATTCGCGCCAGAGGCATGGCCCATAGTTCAAGAACATCCGCCCTGCGCACATAGCGTCTATGATAGTAGATCCCCAATAGATTGAGTGAAGCAAGCGTGTTGTTGATTAGTACATGCTCTTCGAACGAGAGATCGTCAATGGAACGCTGCTGCTCGGCCATTTCGTAGATGAGTCGCCGCCCGACTTGCTTGTCTCTTGTGAGGAACTCGTCGTGAAGGCGCATCAAGATATCGCGCTTATTTACCCATCGACTGTGAAAGAACACTAGAAGGCTAAAAGTAAGGGCAATAATCGATATGCCAATACTCACTACTATCCGCACCTTTCAGGGTCACTGACAAGTCGATACCGAGCGGATTTAGGCACTAGGTAAGATGTGAATAGTGTCTCATCGGTTCCCCGGAGGGGGAAGGTGTCCGTTACTGGACTGTGGTTGCCAGATGTGCCTAGGCTGATAGTCGTGATTGGTGTGACTGCCGAAGTAAATGACGGCTGTATTGACAGTGGTGATTTCGTGATAGGCAGCGTCTACAAAGTCAGCCGTTACACACGAACCTGTCAATCGTAGGATCAGGCCGCCAGCTTCGAAACAGCGGATCATCGCGCGGGACGCGTCATATGAGATCGTCTCCAGACGCAGGTGGGGAGGTTGAGATGCCCGGCTCATCTCTGACGGCCCCAAAGCGGTTGTGGACGCGGGCGCAGGTTATGGCGAAGGGATGCCCGGTCCCCGCGGTTCCCGGAGTTTACGGATGGCACTTCACTGCGGCTCCCAGCAGCGAGCTGTCGGCCAACCAACTGCTGTACGTCGGCATCTCGCCGCGGAGGATGCCTCAGCGGCCGAGTTCTCAGCACCTCCGGAAGCGCATCCGCTACCACTACCGAGGCAACGCGTACGGGTCCACGCTCCGTCTCACGCTCGGGTGCCTGCTGGGGCTGGAACTGCGCCGGGTAGGCAGCGGGGCGCGACTGACCTTTACCCAGCAGGGTGAGGCTGCCCTTACGGAGTGGATGCATGAACACGCCCAGGTCTGCTGGATCGAGCATCCCGAGCCCTGGATGGTCGAGTCGGTGCTGCTGGCAGAGCTCGATCTGCCGCTGAACCTAGATCAGAACCGGCACAACGCCTTCCACGCTCGGCTCACGGCACTGCGTGCCCAGGCTCGCCAGCGAGCACGTGAATTGCCCATCGCCCGCTGAGAACGGGCCGCGATGCGCCAGGCGGTGGGAGCGAAGGTGGGAGCGGAGGGCTTCCGGCGAGATGCGTCCAGGCGCGGCGAAGCACGGTGCCGAGCCATGACGATCCCCACTCTGACGTGGCCGTACGGGTGTTAACAGGCTGGCACGATCTGGGTGATCCCCTGTTGTGGTCCAAGATGTCGGGGGTTCAAGTCCCCTCACTCACCCCAGCGCAAAGGGCCTGGTCATCACAGATGACCAGGCTTTTTCGATCTTCTGCGGCACCTCCTGGCGTTGCCACCTGTATGAGCGGCGCAGGCTGGCGCCCCCGCGGCCCCGCGGCCCCGCGGCCGCAAGGGAAGACCGTCGCTCAGCGAGACTCGTCGAGCGGCATCGATGAGTTGAGGGCGTCGAGCCGGTCTGTATCTCTGACAGGGAGGAGAATTCCATGTTCAGAACGACCAAGGCGTTCAGCGGCTTCTCGGTGAACGATCTCGACGCGGCGAAGAAGTTCTACGGCGAGATCCTGGGCGTGAACGTGACAGAAGAGCCGCCCGGCCTCACGCTCAACATCGCAGGCGATCGTCCGATCATCGTGTACCCGAAGCCCGACCACACTCCGGCGACGTTCACCATCCTCAACTTCCCCGTCGAGGACATCGATTCGGCTGTGGACGAGCTGACGAAGCGCGGTGTGGAGTTCCTGCGGTACGAGGGCATGAACCAGGATGAGCGCGGCATCCTCCGCGGCGAGGGCCCGCCGATCGCCTGGTTCACCGATCCGGCCGGGAACGTCCTTTCCGTCCTCCAGGTATAACTCGTCGGACGCAGACACCACGTCAAGGCGCCGCTGCGAAGGCGCATCGCCTGGCAGCGGCGTCACCGTGGTACGCGGCGGGTGTGACGTACCTGGTCGCGGTTGGTTATCGCTTGCCAGAATGGCGCGAGGGCGCGGTGTGACGATCGCCCACCGAACTTCACGCCGCGCCGGAGAGCACCGCATATCCGAGCGTGAGATGCCATCGTGCGGGCCGACTCGGAAGGCGGTTGACGGCCTTCGAGTTTGGTGTGCACGTCACCTGATGGACTCGCTGGGAGTCCCAGCGGGTGTGTTAGTGGCTGCGGGGGCGTCCCGCGGGCTCGTCGCCTCACTCTTCGGGGGTCTTGGCCTGCCTCAGGAAGCTGAGCATGTCGATGGTGCGCCAGGCTTCGACGATCTTGCCGTCCTCGAACCTGTCGATGGTGATTCCCTTGAGCGTGACCCGGCGCCCGTCGTGGGTCATGGCGGCGGTCCAGCGTGTGGCCACCCGGTCCGCCTCCGCGATCTGGTCCTCGACGGTGATCCTCAGGTCGGGGTACGCGGCGCGGTTCGTGGCGATCGACTTCTTCATGCCGGCCAGCCCATGAGAGCCGTTCGGGTCGTACGGATCGTGATGGATCACGTCCGGGGCGACGATGGCATCGAGCCGGTCGAGCTCTCCGCTGCCCCAGACTTCGAACGCGACGAGCGCGGCGGCCTTGTTCTGATCAGACACGATTCCACTCTGCCCGCCGTGGGCGTCCGGAGCGACCCATACGGGCCGAACGAGTCGTACTGGTAACGGACAGAACGTTCCTCCCAGACCGACAGTCGCATCTATCCCGCTGGCCCCGTCCATCGACTAAGCTCGTTGGCTCCCGATGATCGGCCGGTTATGCTCCGTCCTTATACATGGCAATGGCACCCCCAGGTCAAACCGCCGGAGGCGGGATGAGTGTCGACGAAACGGTCCCCCTGCGCGTGATGGTGGTGGACGGCAATCCGCACGCTCGCGCCGATGTCGTCTCACTTCTGTCCGATAGCGAAGAACTCGAAGTGATCGCTGAGGCCGGTGACGGCTCCGACGCGGTCGGATTGGCCGAACGGCTGCGCCCCGACATCGTTCTGCTCGACGCCGATGCCGCCCGTACCGGCCACGCCACTCCTCTCAGCCGCAGCGCCCGCGTGTTCGTGCTGGCCTCGGCCGAGGACCAGGGCACTGTCGAGGTCGCGATCCGCGGCGGCGCATGCGGCCATCTGGTCCCGGGCTCGTTCACCGTACGAGATCTGATCCGCAGCGTCCGCGACGCGAGCCGCGTCAGTCTCGGCTTGTCGGCCCGTGAAGCCGAGGTCATGGATCTCATCGCCAGCGGCCGTTCGAACGGCGAGATCGCGCGCCAACTCTTCCTCAGCGAAAAAACTGTCAAAAACCACGTCAACCGCATCTACGCCAAACTCGGCGTCAGCTCCCGAGCCACCGCCATAGCTCTCTGGCGCGGCATGATGAGCGTCCTCCCCGCGAAAGACTGATCGCTCCCAATCCAGCTTCCCCGCCTCACACACTCTCTATTCCGGGCACCGCCCGGCCGATGAATTCCGCATCGGCACACTCAGGCGCACGCCTCCCCACAATCCCTACGCTCACGAGCGTCCCCGCGCGGCCGGTGGTGTTGTCGCCGTCGGACAGCAGCACGATGTGGGCGGGCGGCGGGTCGTTGGTGGCGTGTGCGTCGAAGGACCGGATGCCCACACGCCAGTCCGTGCTGGCCCCTCCGCACGCGTCTTCCCCAGGCCCCAAGGTCACGGGTCCCCCCCAATACATCGTTCGCGGCGCCCGGGGTGCTGGCCTCCACCCACACGCAACTGCCCGTGCGCAGCACCCGCCTGCTGTCCGCACGCGCGCAACTCTGGGCGGTGTGCGTGGCGTCTACATTGCCCGTACGCCAAGGCAGTCGCGCAATCGCATGAGCCCGTCGCGCATGCGGGTCTTGACCGTGCCCAGCGGGACCTTGAGCAGTTCGGCGACCTCGCGGTAGGTGTGACCGCCGTAGTAGGCCAGCGTTACGGATTCGCGCTGGATGCCTGTGAGCCCCTCCAGACAGCGACGTACGCGTTCCCGTTCGAGCCGGTCCACGACCTGTTCGGCCACCTCGTCATGAGGAATCTCGATCGCACCTTGTGCCGCGCGTTCCTCCCGTTCAGCCGCCGCCTGAGCGGACCGTACGCGATCAACGGCGCGCCGGTGCGCGATCGTCGTGATCCAGGCCATCGCACCGCCGCGTGCGGGGTCGAACCGTGGTGCGGCACGCCACACCTCCACCAGGACTTCCTGTGCCACCTCCTCTGACTGTGCCGGATCGCGAACGACCCGGCGGATCAGCCCGTAGACGACGCCGGCCACCTCGTCGTAGAGCTCCTCGAAGGCGGCCGCATCGTTGCGCGCCACGCTGAGGAGCAGTGCGTCCAGGTCAGCCGGAGACCAGGGGGCCGCCGCGGGCCGGCTACGTCCCCACATCGTTCATCCCGCTTCTTCTCCGACGGGCGTGACCGGATCCGGTCACCCGAAGGCCGTGGGCAGGCTGCGCAGCATCAGGCCGAGGCCGAGAAGGACGACCGCGAGTGAGGTTGCCACGGGCAAAGCACGGGCGCTCACGCGCCTCAGCAGGCGTGGCCGGGCCGAACTGTCGGAGAGGCGGCTGGCCAGCGCCCGCCCAGTGCCCATGACGAACAGGCCAACGAGAATCAGTGTCAGGGCCAGGCCCACGCCGTACGCAAGTACAAGCACCACACCGAACCATGCCCTGCCGATGGCGGCCGCGCCGATAAGGACGAGCACCGCAGAGGGGCTCGGCACCATTCCGCCTGCGAAACCCATCAGGGCCGCTCCTCGGCTTCGTTCCGAGGCGTCGTGTGTTTCTTCCGTTGGGCCGGTGTGCTCTGGCCCGTCCGGGTCTCGACGGTCGAGGCCTGTGCTCGGCGCTCCGTTCAGAGCAGCGGGTCGTATGAGGGTGGACGTTGAGGTGTGGGACAGGTGTGGGCGCGCCGAGTCTTGGACCGACTCGGGCGTAGATCGTTGCCTTGGCTGGTGGCTGTGGGTGTGCCCGTGGCCGTGGCCGTGGGGGTGGGCGTGGGCGTGGCCGAAGGCGTGGGTGTGGGTCTGGGTTCCTGTTTTGAACGTACGGATGGCGCGGCGGAGCATGAGGGTGCCGGCTACTGCTACGAGGAGACCGCTTGCTGCGCCCAGGCCACCGAAGACGAGACCTGGGGCGAGAACGGTTCCTGAGAGAACGATCAGTCCTAGGGCCAGCACTCCGGCTGTGTGCGTGAGCGTGACCGTGATGCCGAGCGTCAGGATGTTGCGGCGGGCACGGCGGCCCTGGCTCACGGCGTACGCGGCCATGATCGTCTTTCCGTGGCCTGGAGCGAGCGCGTGGAGGGCGCCGAGGGCGATGGCGATCAACAGGGCGGTGACCGCGAAGCCGAGCGTGAGGCGCTCGTTGGCGACCAGGTCAGCGAAGGCACGGGCTGGTTTGTCGGCACCCCGCGGCAGAATCTCGGTGACGGGGGTCTCGGCGGGGCCGAGGGCGGGTCCACCGGCCCGCACACGCAGGTTTGCGGTCCATTGCGAGAGGGGGCTCGAAAGGAGGTCGGACGGGTACGCGGTCAGACGCGCGCTGCGGGAGGTCGTCGGCACGTCGCTGGACGTGAGCGTCATCCGGTCGCCGCGTGCCGTGATCTCACGCCAGCCGACCGTGGCCGCGCCGCCCGTGTCACGGAACGTGATCGGGCCCTCAGCGGCGGAGGCGACAAGGGCGCATTCCAGGCGTGCGGTCGGGAGTCCGGCTTGGCCGGGAACGGTCCGTACAACGGAAGAACGCACCGTGAAGGTCAGCGGGCGCTGAGCTGCCGTACCGGCCATTGAACGAGCCGCCTCGGCGCAGCGTTCGGCCGCCCAGCCCTGCCGGTCGGCGTTGAGTAGCGGACCTGCCTGAGCAGTGGGGATCTCGGCCAGATCCTGAACGTGATCGACACGGAGTTCGCCGGGCGCAACCACCAGGCCGTCGTAGCGATTGACAGAGAAGTTGCCCAGCGGGTGTTGAGGAAGTGTCGCCGCACCCGGCACGTTCCCGAATGCCGACGTTGCCGGAGCCGCCTGCGAGGCTTCTGTGGTGGAGGCGCTCGTCGGTTGGGCGAGCGTGATGAGCAGCAGTCCGGCCAGGAGCGTCAAGGAGGCGCCTAGTCGCTTCATTGGAGCTCCTTCAGCGCCTTGCGAGCTTGAGGGGCGTGCAGGTCGGAGAAATGCGGGTTGAGGGCGAGCGCCGCTTTCAGGTCACGTCGGGCGGCCGCTTTGTGACCCAGGGATTTCTCGATGACGCCTAGGTGGTAGAGGAATGTGGCGTTGCGGTAGCCGGTGCGGGCCGCTTGGCGGGCGTAGCCGAGGGCCTCCTTGTCGCGGCCGTTCACGTGCAGCGCCCATGCGAGTGCGTCGGCGACGTGAATGCTCTTGCGGCGGCCCCATTCCGTACGGGCGGCATGAAGGGCGGCGGCTCGGTCGCCGTGGTCGGCGGCCGTTATGGCGCCCTCGAAATCGGTGGGCACGCCGTTCGATCGGGCGAGGGTGGCCCATGCGGCGGCGACTCCGTACTGTTCGCGGGCCTGTGCCTGCATGCCTCGCGCCTCGTACAGCTCGCCGAGCGCCACGACGTATGACGGCAGTGGCGCGCGTGCGACCAGGGCTTGCCGGTCGCGTATGGCGGCTGCGGCATCGCCTTTGGCGGCGCGTACGCGGGCGCGGCCGTCGATCGCGGGCAGCCAGTTGGGGTCGGCGCGGAGCGCGGCGGCGTATTCGCGTTCGGCGGTGGTGAGATCACCGCGGTTCCAGGCCAGTTCGCCGAGTTGAGTGTGCACGTACGACACGTCGGCGGGGTCGGTCGCCGAGGTCGCGGCCAGCCGGAGGACGCGCTGGGCTTCGCCGGGACGGCCGCGCAGCTCCATGACGTAGGCGTAGCGCGTGAAGATCGGAAGCGCCGGCTTGATCTTGTCCGCGTGCCGGACCGCCTGGTCGGCCTCCTCGTACCGCCCGAGCTCGACGAGCGCGTCGACGCGTACGGCATGGGCGCGGGTGCCGTACGGATTGATCTTGAGTGCCCGGTCGGCCAGGCGAAGGGCCGCCGTGAAGTCATGCCGTGCCGCGGCCAGGGCTCCCTGGCCGCTCAGCGCCGGCTCGTTGTCCGTCGGCGAGACGCGGAGTGAACGGTCGAACGCCGCGCTGGCCTTCGGGTAGTACGAGGGGTCGGCGGTCACTCGCGCCTGCTCCACGTAGGCCAGTCCCAACCCGGCCCAGCCGGCCGCGTCCTTGGGCTGGGCGCGCAGGTGCTCCTGCAGCCGCGCGATGCTGCGACCGGTGACCCTGTCCATGCCCGCGCCGGAAACCGGCGCGGACTCGGCGGCCGGTTCGAACTGGCTGCTGAACCTCACCGACGCCAGCACGGTGAGGCCGACGGCAAGGACAAAGATCACCGCCCCCGCGGCGAATCTGCGAACGACAAGCATGAATGCCTCATCTGCCTTGAGTGGTCCCCGAACGACGTGACGATCGCTTCGGTCCGGAACTGTTGGAGCGCCCCTTCCGGCCTCGTTCACCTCGAACCCGGAAGGGGCGGACCGTGGTGCGCCGGCCACGAGGGGCTCCCGAACCTGGCGGCCGGCACACGATCTAGATGGACCGCCTACGGGCCCACATCAGGAATCCGCCGGTCAGGAAGGCGGCTCCTCCTGCCAGAGCGATGATCGGCAGGATGGGGGTACCGCCGTCGTCCGCGGTGGACGTCTGCGCGGAACGGTTTCCGAAGTTGTACGTGGTGGCCGTGCCGTTGCCCGACTTGCCACCGCTGCCGCTGAAACCGCCACGCACCGCCGAGCCGGAGGTCGGCAGGGCCACGTACGGGAAGTTCGGCTCGAACTTCACGTCGTTGGCGTCCACGCTGTCGCTCAGGTCGTTCTTCATGCCGACGAGCTCGCCCTCGACGACCTGCAGCGAGATGTCGACCGTGTCGTCGGTCAGGCGACGGCCGTTCGGGTACCCTGCGTTGTCACCGTCGAGCACACCGAGCCGCTTGGGGTTGGCGGCCGGCGGGATCGACGTGTTGAGGCGCATCAGCTCGGCCGGGCGGACGTTCGGCGGCTGGTTGAGCTTGGGCACCCCGGTGAGGAAGACCTGGACCAGGTCGTTGCGCGGCGTCGGCGGGATGGGCAGCTTGTAGACCTGGTTCAGGCGCCGTGCCAGCTCCGGGTTGGTGACGTTCGACAGGAACTGCGCGTCGTTCCAGGGCACGGACGCGTTGAACTTGTCCTTGTCCTTGATGGGGTTGACCACCTCGTTCACGAGGGGGTTCGCCAGGCGCGAGACCTGCGTGAAGCTGCCCGCCGCGTTCTTGCGCTGGACCGCGGAGTAGACGCCGATGACCGGCTGGCCGGGCTTGATCAGCGCCGAGGTCGGCACCTGCAGGGCCACGGTCTGCACGTTGTAGCCGCGCAGCGTGTCGTTGCCGACCTCCTTCAGCTTGCCGCCGTAGAAGCGGTCGAACACCCGAAGGTCCAGGAAGAACGGGTCGTCCGCCTGGCCTGCGAACACCTTGGCGCCGCTCGGCAGCTGCTTGATTGCCTGCTGCCGCAGCGTGCGGTAGTCCGGCATCGACGCGTCCCCGACGTGCGAGGGTGCCACGGGCACGTTGGTGGCCAGGGTCCGCGTACCGACGACCGTGCCCCCGTTGCGCTGGATGAGGGTGAGGTCGTAGGTCTGCCGGTAGTTGAGTGTCGGGTCGTTGAAGCTGCGGACGACCCCGGTGTTGTAGAGGAACGTGTTCTGGTCGCGGTAACTCTCCTTGAACGTGAAGCGGTAGGTGAACTCGGGCAGAGAGTCGCCGTCGTTGTCGACATTGATCTCGTACCGGCCGTCCGGGTTGAACTTGTAGAAGTTGGGCCCGCCGGCGGGCTCTTCGAACGGCCAGAAGTTCGCCACCAGCGTGGTGGTGTTCGGCTGGTCGGGGCTCACGAACGCGTACACGTCCGTGTTGTCGTACTCCGGCTGCCCCGAGATCAAGGGAGCCTCTCGGTGACTCGAGGCGGTGGCCTGCATCGGAGCCAGGCTCATCGACCCTCCGGCGATCAGTGCCGCCCCCGTGGCGAGCACCCCGACGGTCCGTGACCGTCTGGAGAGGCGTTTCGGCATGGTGTGTCCCTTCTGCTCGCGAGGCCCGCGAGCTCCCGTCGCACCTGCCTCCTATTCGCCGCTCCCCCGCTCCCGGATTGCCCTGACTTTTCCTGAACGTCGAACCCCCGGCCCGGCCCCGCCTTCCCCTGCCCCTCTCCAGAGGCCCCGCCAGGCCCTCCCACATGCCCTGCTGAACGGTCCAATCCCCAGGTCAGAGGCCTGGCGAGGAGGGCCATCAATCGATTCGCGAAGTGCCCGCAGTGCCTGCTAATGTTCTTCCTGTCGCGAGGAGCCCCGGGCACGCCCGGAGCCTTGATCGGCAGGCGCCGTTAGCTCAATTGGCAGAGCAGCGGACTCTTAATCCGCGGGTTCGGGGTTCAAGTCCCTGACGGCGCACCCGTGATTCCCCTCTGACCTGGGCGTTCTCCGTTTCCGGAGAGCGCCCATCGTGCTGTTCGGGTCGCTGTGGGCAGGAAATGGGCAGACCAGTACCGCCCCAGGACGGCACGGCCGTGCGCGGGACCGGCGCGGCGGCCGCTTCGGCGGCTTCGCGGGCGACCTCGGGCAGCACGCTGGTGTAGATGTCGCTGGTGGTGGTCATGCCGGCGTGCCACAGCATCGCCTGCACGATCTTCATCTCGGCACCGGCAGGTGGCGGCGCCGCGCCGCAGATCGTGCAGCCGGATCGGTGGCAGACCGGCCTCGAAGGCCAGGCGTTCGAACTGGTCGGTCACATGCGCAGGGTGCAGCGCCGAGCCGTCCCCACGGGTGAAGTAGTAGCCGGAGTCCACCCAAGCGCCGCCCCATTCCTGCGCGGCCTGGCGCTGCCGATGGCTGTGGGCTGGGTGCGTTTTGACCTTGGCGTTGATCTAAACGCCGGTGCCGCCTTGCATTTCGGCGCTGGAAGCCAGGTAGACGCTTGATCGGGTGGGCTGATGTCAGCCTGTGGCCTGCCCTGCCGCGTTGGGCAGGGCAGGGACACGTCAGGGAAAGGCGAACTTGGTTCCGCTGCCGCCAAGTTCCTTGATGCGGTACGTGCGCTCCCGCGCTGATGAACCACATCGCCGACATGGCCAGGCGGCAGACGCCGCCGCTGGTCGCGGTGGATTTGTCCGGATTGGAGTTTTGCGACTCCTCGGGACTCAACGCGCTTGTCCGCGCATGGAAACAGATCAGCACCGCCAACGGCCGGCTGATCCTGCTGCGGCCCGGCGCCCGCCCACCCGCATGAACGCGACAGCCACGGCCGCTGTTCGGCGCACTGGCCATCGGCTCATCATGACGACCTGCGGGGAGCGATGCCCGATTTGGGTGATCTCTTAGCCCCGGCGGGTATGCACCTGGCACCCGGCCCTGAAGGAGTCTGTTCGTGCTCGCTCACCAAGTCCTGGAGCAGGCGCCCGGTCTGACCTACCGGCAGTTGGATGGATGGACCCGCGCGAACTACCTGCACGCCCGCCAAGACGGCGCCGGCAGCGGCCACTCCCGCCACTACACTCCCGCCGAGGTCCAGATCGCCGTCCTTATGCACCGGCTCCACCAAGCCGGCCTCAACGTCGCCTCCGCCCACCAGGCCGCCCGCGCCCTGGCCGCCGACAAGACCACAATCCTGGCTCCCGGCATCGAGCTCGTCCTCACACAGGACGGTCTTGCCGACGTGACCTGAAGCGGCGGCCGTCCCCGGAGACCCGCCAGTTTCCCGGTCTTCCATCCGATTTCCCCCCGGATGGGGCAAACTCCGCGATCTGCAAGATCCCTCACATACTGATCACCGGTGTGATCAGGGGTTCGGACACAGGCTAAATCAGCATGTCCTGGGAGGAGTCAGGCCGGTGGAGCGTGTCGCCGCATCGTGACCGGCGCCGCCTGGACACACAGGGCTTACCCGCAGGTGAAGTGGTCATATGGCCCCGGCCGATGATCTGGACGAACGGGCTCAACGGGCTTGCGACACCGGTCTGCGCACCACCGGATCGCCGGTCAGCGCCCCTCAGCTGCAGAACCGGTCAGCGCCCCTCAGGTGCAGAGCCGGTCAGCGCCCCTCAGGTGCAGAACCGGTCTGTGCCGTGCGCGCGGGGCTGCCGCTGACATAGGCGAGGTTGGTGTGGGCGATGATCGCCAGCTCGGCGGTGGAGTAGATCGGGAACAAGCGGCTGAATCCGGTGACGCGCAGCACGTCGCGGATGCGCTGGTTGGGGGCGGCCAGGGTCAGCGTGCCGACCTGGTGTATGCGGCCGTCGGGCCCCGCCTGACCGGTGGCGCGCAGCAACTGGTAAACGCCGGCCAGCACGCCGAGCCCATGGGAATCGGTGAATCTCACACCGGTGAAATCCAGGATCAGGTGGTGGGCGCCCTCCCCCAGCAACGCGGCCAGCCGTTCCCGCAGCGCCGTGGCGGTGGAGACATCCAGCTCACCGGCCAGCGTCACGATGGCCAAGCCGGTGTGCACCGGATGGAATCGGCTCTCTATGGTCAGGTCCATGATGCCTCCTTCAGCGGAGGACAAGTCGCTTTTTCAGGCCGCTCGGCGCGGTTAACCCCGGCCATACCCGCAAGCCCACGCACTATCCGGCTGGTCTGGACCTCGTGCGCCCTGCCCCACCCCCTCACCGCCTCGACCAAGTCTTGACAGACCAGGCCGCGGGCGCCGGGCAGGAGGCCCTCCTGCCAGTTCCTAGCCACCGCGCGGGACCGCAGCCGCCCCGCTGCGGCGGCGCACTCCGCCGCACTGGAGGCATCGTCGGGTTCCTGGAGCAGTTGATCGAGAACGGGTGCGAGAAGCGATCGACACCCGCACCATCATCACCGCTGAGGTGGCTGCCAGCCATATCGTGTGCGAGGACCTGCAGTGAGCCGTCCACGCTCCCGCCACCGTGCCGCCGGCCACCAGACCGGCCGCCACCGACGCGGTCAGGCCACCGATCCCACGCCACCTGGCATACCGTGCGTGCTCACCAGTACCGCATACGCCATCGGCGCACCCACTCCCAGTGGATACAAAAAGTAGTTGAGCAATTGCATTATGCATTCTTCTGCTGGTCAGCCACGGAACGGTGGATGCCATGTGGAGATCAATATTCATCGATGTCTTGATTGATCGTGATTTCTCCATATCATTCAGGCATGGCGATTGATTCCGATGATGGAATGACTTCGTTGGACGGGCTGGCGCCGGCGGCGGCGCTGTTCCACTCCCTCGCCGACCCGATGCGGTTGTCGATCGTGCAGCGGCTGGCCTGCGGTGAGGCTCGCGTGGTGGATCTGACACGGGAGCTGGGGCTGGCGCAGTCGAGCGTGTCCAAGCATCTGGCCTGCCTGCGCGGCTGCAAGCTGGTGGACTACCGCGCCGAGGGCCGCCAGTCGTTCTACTTCATCGCCACCCCCGAACTGCTGGACATGCTGCGCTCGGCCGAGCACCTGCTGGCCGTCACCGACCGCGCTGTGGCGCTGTGCCCGACCTACGGCACCGACGCCGACCAGCAGCAGGTCGGCGCGTGCGCTCCTGAGAGGCAGGTGCAGGCATGACCACGCTGTCACTGGGCCCCGCGTCGCAGCGGCGAGCGGTGCTGGCGCGGCGGGTGCGCCTCCTGGTGGCGGCCACCATCACCTACAACGTGATCGAGGCGATCGTCGCGATCACCGCCGGGACGATCGCCTCCTCGGGTGCGCTGGTGGCGTTCGGGTTGGACTCGGTCATCGAAGTCGCCTCGGCAGCCGCGGTCGCCTGGCAGTTCTCCGCCCGCACCCCCGAGCTGGTGGAGGAGCGCGAGAAGCGCGCGCTACGGATCATCGCGATCTCGTTCTTCGCCCTGGCCACCTATGTCACCTTCGACTCGGTCCGCACCCTGCTGGGCGCGGGCGAGGCCGAGCCTTCCACGGCCGGGCTGGTGCTGGCCGCGCTCAGCCTGGCGATCATGCCGGGGTTGTCGCACGCGCAGCGCCGCGCGGGCCGCGAGCTGGGGTCGGCGAGCGCGGTGGCCGATTCCAAGCAGACGCTGCTGTGCACCTACCTGTCAGCGGTGCTGCTGGTCGGCCTGGCGGTCAACAGCCTGTTCGGATGGGCCTGGGCCGACCCGATCGCCGCGCTGATCATCGCCGCCGTCGCGGTCAAGGAAGGCCGCGAGGCCTGGCGAGGCGATGCCTGCTGCGCCCTGCCCACCCCGGTCGGCCCTGCCAGCGGCACGGCCGTCGCCGCACACGGCGGGTCCGGCCACAGCGACGGCTGCGCCAGCTGCGAGCCCGGCTGTGCCTGCTGCTCCTGAATCGCCCCCACAGTGCCGCACTTTCTGATGTTGTCTCAAGCTGCCCGGCGGCAAAGTACGGCTTGCCGGTCTCAGATTCACCGAGCCAGCGGTCGAGGCACTCGCTCCTCGACGTCGTTGTGGGTTGGCGAAGAACGCAGCCAACCGACCAACGTCGCGGCCTCTTACTCGGCGACTCGCTGTCAACGATCATCCACCGCGTTGGACACGGTCTAAAGATGGTCTCGGGGAATACTGAGATTCCAGTTTTGTGAGTGGATCCGGCGGTCGTTCTCGTAGCCGTCGAGCTGCGCGTGCACGTGGAACTCCTCCTGCGTGCAGGTCAGTACCGTTCGGGTGACCGCCCGCGCGTCCCAGTCGCCGCGGTGGAACCTCATCGTGGAGACGACTTCGCCGCGTGCGGAGGTGAAGTCGTCGGCCACCCAGCTGTAGCGCTGTTCGACGCGCCGCCCCACTTCCAGGTCGATGGCGTCGAATCGCTGAACGCCGCCGTCCTTGACGACTTCCAGCGCCGACTCATAACCCACCAGATCCCGGGAGACCCGCCACTGCTGGTCGCCTGGCTGCACCTGGACGGTGCGCATCGGAGGCGCGCCTTCGGGCTCGTCGAAGGGCCGCATCGAGACCTCGTCGGACTCCGCCACCGGCCGTACCGGCAAGATCAGCCGGCTGTCCCCGGTGTGCACGGTGAGCTGGGCCGGGCGCGGTGGCGGGAAGGCCAGTGGCCAGTACGAGCTCGACAGCGAAAGGCGGATGCGGTGGCCCGGCGGGAACGCCTGGGCGACACCGTTGAGCTGAATGCGCACCCGGTAGCGGCGGCCTGGCTCCAGCGGCTCGGGGGCGTCGTCGCCGTCCCGGTGAGTGAGATTGAGCAGCCCGTAGGTGACGCGGGTGGCCCGGCCGTCGGGGGCCACGTCGGAGAGGCGGGCGGCGATCGTGGCCACCGGCTCGGTGGCCGTGACGTCGAGTTCCGCAACGGGGCCGCCGAGTATCTCGCAGCGTTCGGTGAGCACGCCGGTGTCGAACACCAGCGAGCCGCCGTCCTCCTCGCGCTGGTCGTACGGCAGGTCAGGCGGCGCGCTGTAGGAGCACCACTTGCCGGCGAACTGTCCCACCGACAGTGGCGACTGGATGGTCAGCTCTTCCTCGGGCACCTCCTCCTCTGGCCGGGTGATCCGGTGCGGGGCCAGTGGCAGGCTGTCGCGCCGTACGTGCGGGGAAGGCCACGAGGGCTCACCGACCCAGCGGCCGGGGCGCTCCTCATAGGAGGTGGACGGCGGCACGCTGTCCTGCATCCAGGTGCGCAGCATGGGGTCGTCCATCACGTCGTTGTCCTCGTCCTTCAGCCACCGGTCCCACCAGCGCACGACCTCTTGGAGGAACCCGATGGCCGGGCCCGGCTGGCCCAGATGCGGATACTTGTGCGACCACGGGCCGATGAGCCCCTTGCGGGGGACGTCAAGATGCTGCATCAGCCGGAAGACGGCGTTGGAGTAGCCATCGGCCCAGCCGCAGACGGCGAAGACCGGACACTCGACGGCCTGGTAGTCCTCGCAGACCGACGCTCGGCGCCAGTAGTCGTCGCGCCGCTGATGGCCCAGCCAGTTCTGCAGCCACAAGCCGCTGCCCTCCATGCGTTCCTTCCACATGTCCCGCCAGCGTTCACCGACCAGCGCGGGGTCGGGCGGGCAGGTGGTGTAGGCGAACATCGTGGACGCCTCGGCCAGATTGTCAGACAGCAGGCAGCCGCCCATGTAGTGCATGTCGTCGGCGTACCGGTCGTCGGTGAAGGAGGCGATCACGATGGCGCGCAGGCTCGGCGGCCGGCGCGCGGCCACCTGAAGTGAGTTGAAGCCGCCCCAGGAGATGCCCATCATGCCTGTACGGCCGTCGCACCAGGGCTGGTCGGCGAGCCAGGCCAGCACCTCCTCGGCGTCGCGGTGCTCCTGTTCGAGGTACTCGTCGGTGAGCACCCCCTCGGACTCGCCGGTGCCGCGGATGTCGACGCGTACGCAGGCGTAGCCGTGTCCTGCCATGTAGGGGTGGTGGATGGAGTCCCGCACCGCGGTCAGGTCGCGCTTGCGGTACGGGATGTACTCCAGGACCGCGGGCACCGGCTCGTCGTCGGACGACACCGGACGCCAGATCCTGGCCGCGAGCCGGGTCCCGTCCGATATCGGGATCCACAGATGTTCCTCTTCCTTGACCGTCCATGGCAGCGCGGTGACCTCACGCATGGCTCATCCCCCCTGTCGTGCCGTCGGCCTGCCGGCCTTGTCCTCATCGCCGTCGTCGAAGGTGAAGGCCAGCGCCTCGACGCAGCGGTCGTACTTCTCCCGCAGCTCGGTCTCGTCGCCGGCGGCCACCGAGATGTGCGCGAGCTCATGGCTGTAGCTGTCCTCCGCGCGCGGAATCTCCGAGAGCCGCTGCCCCACGTCCACGAGGGCATGAATGTTCACTCCGGGTATTTCGCGCTCCGTCTGTGCGATTTCCTCCTCGGTGGCCCGGCCACGCACGACCCCGTCCTCGAAACGGCGCAGGTACCACTTGGCGGCAAGGGCGTACGGGCCCTTGCGGTACGGCAGGCTCGGGTCGCGGCCGAGCGCGAGGCTGAGCATGCAGTGGTGGTTGGCCATGCCGTCGACCTGGTCGAAGAGCCGGGCATGTGACTGGGAGTGACGCGGATTGATCTCCAGCAGACCGACGTCACCGGTCTCCGGGTCGCAGAAGTACTCGATGCTGAACGTCGAATCGTTCAGGCCGATCTGGGCGATCACTCGCTGTGAGAGGTCCTCCAACCGGCGCTGCGTCCCAGGTGGCAGCTGGGACGGGTACTGGTGGCGCAGGAAACTGGACTCGCCCGGGTACGTGATGGAGTCGAGGATGCCGTAGACCTTGATGTCCCCGTCACGGACGTAGCCCTCGACAGCGGCGCGGGCCCCGGACATCGCCTCTTCTGCCAGACAGGCCGCACCGCCGGCCTCGGCGATCTCAGGCGGCAGGTCGAGCGTGCGCAGTACATGGTCGAACGGCTTGCCCATGCGGTCGACGCCCTCGCGTATTCGCGCGACCGCGTCCCGGAACTCCGCGTCGTCTTTCACATGGAAGGCGAGCTCGGAGTCGACAGACTTCACCGGTTTCAGCCACATCGGGTACCGCATGCCCTCGGGGCACCGTTCGGCATGATCGAGGTCCACCAGCGCGAACCGCGGACACGCGTCGGTCACCTTCTGCTGCTCCAGCCGGCTCCAGTACTTGTGCTCGCACTTGACGACCGCCTCCAAGTCGGGGCCGCGCAGCCCGAAGCGGCTGGTCAGAATCGGCACCATGATGCTGACCGGGAAGTCCCAGTAGCCGACGATCGCGTCGATGTTGCCGTCGAACCCCTTCAGGTGCCGCTGCGCCTTGTCGAGGAGCGCGGCGATGTCGATCTCGCCGTGCAGCAGCTCCTCCTGGCCGAGCAGCGGATGGAACCGGCACTCCGCGGCGTACGGGACATCCAGCAGCGTGTCGACATTCTCCTCCTCTAGACCGAGGACGAAGACATTGAGGGGTTCCATCCAGTACCTCCTTGTCGCGTGGAGGCGGAATATCCGTGAGAGTGAACTCCAAACGTTCAAGACCTCGAAGCGGCGGTGACGGTCGCGCTGCTCTCTCGCGGTTCCTGCCACTGTGACGTCACTCGCCTGTTCTCCGGTTGAGCCCGGGCACGGCGAGGTAGTCACCTCAACGGGAGGGCCACGGAGGTGCCCATGCCGAACAACACGAACGCCAGAAAGGCCGTCACCGCCGAACCTTTGATTCGCCCGTTCTGGGCGTCCTCGGTTCCAGAGGGCGCCCATCGTGGTTTCCAGAGAGCGCCCATCGTGCTGTTCGGGCGTCCGTGGCTCGGCAGCAGGTGAATCGACGCCTTCTACGCCAGCCGGCCCGCGCAGCTGTGCTCCTTCCTCGTTGTCATCTCCCTGAGGGATAACGCACCGGAACCGCACGGCCCGGGCGGGGACCGGCCGGTCCCCCGCCCGGGCGTCCTGGCGGGTTGCGCCCTCTACTGGACGGGCGCTCGGATGGGAGCGGTCAGGAGAGCTTCCGGCTGAGGAAGTCGCGGATCAACGCGGCGATCTCGGCGCCATGGGTCTCCAAGGCGAAGTGGCCGGCGTCCAGGAGGTGGATCTCCGCGTCGGGCAGGTCCCTGGCGTAGGCACGGGCTCCGTCGGCGCCGAAGATCTCATCGTGCTCGCCCCAGGTGACGAGTACCGGTGGCCGGTGGGTCCGGAAGTACTCCTGGAACCCGGGGTAGCCGTCGAGGTTGAACTGATAGTCCCAGAAGAGCTGGAGCTGGATTTCCTTGTTGCCGGGCCGGTCCAGGTAGGCCTGGTCGAGGGCCCAGGTGTCGGGTGCCAGGCGGTCGAGGCGGTCGGCGGGGACACCGTGGGTGTATTGCCATTTGGTCGCGTCCGCCTCCAGGAGCTTGCGGACCTCGACCTCGTTGGCGGCCCGGTCCTTGGCGTGGGCGAAAAGGACGTCCCAGAAGGGGGTGAAGCCCTCGAGGTAGGCGTTGCCGCTCTGGCTGATGATCGCGGTCACCCGCTCCGGGTTGCGGGCGGCGATGCGCAGCCCGATCGGAGCGCCGTAGTCCTGGATGTAGAGGGCGAACCGGTCCACGCCGAGGGCGTTCAGGAGCTCAAGGGTGATCTTGGTGAGGTTCTCGAAGCTGTAGTCGAACTCTCGCACCGACGGCATGGCCGACCGTCCGAAGCCGATGTGGTCGGGGGCGATGAGGTGGTACGAGTCGGCCAGGTCACGCAGCAGGTTCCGGAACATCGCCGAGCTGGTGGGGAAACCGTGCAGCAGGACCAGCGTCGGGTTGGCCGGATTCCCCGCCTCGCGGTAGAAGACCGGCAATCCCTGGATCTCGAGGGTGTGGTGCCGGACCGGGTACACGGCGGGGGCGTCGAAGGCGGTGGTGGACATGTCGGAATCTCCTGTTCCTTGTCGTTGACATGGGTGGTTGGGGTTCATAGGGCGCTCTTGGTGGGCGCCGAGTCGAGGGCGGGCGCTTCGGGGAGGTGGCGGCGAGTGGCCGGCCGGTGCGGCGTGAGCAGCAGGACGGCGGTGAGGCTGAGCGCCGCGCCGAGAGCGAAGTAGCCGCGATAGTCCCCGGACAGGGAATGGACGAGGGCGGCCCCGGCCAGGCCGAGCCCGGCAAGGAACTGGTGCATGAGCCAGGCCGGAGCGAGCGAACGGCCTATCCGCGCCGGCTGGAGCCCCCGGGTGAGTACGGCCATCGTCAGCGGGATCACCGGGAAGGAGGCGATCCCGAAGAGCGCCGCGACGGCGACCAGAGCACGGGGGTCGGAGGTGATGGCGGCCAAGGCCAGAGCCGACGCCCGAACGAGATGCAGGACGCGCAGTAGCGCCTCGGGACTGTGCCGGTGAAGCAGCCGGGCCGACGCCGCCGAGGCGATGCCCGCCGCGATGGCGCTCACGGCCACCAGCCGCCCGGCGTCCACGCTTGACCAGCCCAGCTCCGTGGCGTGCTTGGGCAGAAGCAGGACCACGACGTACAGGGTGGCGGCGTGCAGCCCGAATGAGGCCAGGACCCGGCCCCGCCCGCCCAGTCCCTCGCGGCCGAGAGGCCCGGGCGGCTGTGTGGGAACGCGGTCCGCGGGCAGGAAGACGGCCAGTGCGGCGGTGACCGCGAGCCCTGCCGCGCCCAGCAACGCGTAGGTGGTGCGTACACCGACCGGTTCGAACAGCGCGGTAGCCGCCCAGGGTGTGATCAGCTGGCCGAGGTTGATGCCCACGGCCGCCCGGGCCAGTGCGGGGCCGGCACGGTCGCCGTGCGCTCGGCTGATCAAGGTGCTGACCGCGAGGCTGGACGATCCCGCGAAGCCGAGCCCGCCGAGGATCACGTAGGCGAGCACGAACTGCCAGGTCTGCTGCACCACCGCCAGCGTCAGATAGCTGGCGGACAGCAAGGTCAGCGCGGTCAGCAGTACCGACCTGGCCCCGACCCGGTCGAGCAGCATCCCGATGACCGGTTGCGCCAGCCCGGTGAGCCCGGTGGCAGCCGCGGCGGCCATGGTGATCGCGGCGACGTTCACCCCGTAAGCGGCCACCGCCGGAGTGAAGAAGACCCCGGCCGAGAAGTTCAGTCCGAAGGACACCGTCATCGCCGCCATCCCCGTCCAGGCGGCCCGTGAGCCGGACCGGTACCGCATCGCCATCCCACCCCCTAACCATCTAACTCATGTTGACCGGTTAGAACGTAGGTCGGAGGGATATAACTTGTCAACACGGTTTTAATGGTTAGGATGGAGCGATGGCTCACAGACCACTCACCGGCGAGCCACTGGCCCTGGACCTGGTCAACACCGAGTGGCCCGAGCACGGCCGGATGGTGGACCACCTGGCAGACCCCGCCGCCCTGCGCGCCTGGCTCACCGAACACCAGGAGCGTCTCGGCCCGGTGCACGAGGACGTCCAGGCCGTACTGGAACCACTGCGATACACGCGCCACGCGATCCGGCAGGCACTGGAGGAGCACGACTACGATCGGCTCAACGACGTGCTCGCACATGGCCTGCTCCGGCTGAGCGTCGATGACGGCGGGCCGGTGGAGCACTCCGAGCTTGACGACGAGGCGTGGCGGCCCGCCTGGGAGACCGGACGGGCCTTCCTCGACCTCGTACGGACGGCGCCACCCGGCCGGATGCGCAAATGCGACGGACCCGGCTGCGTGCTGTGGTTCCTCGACTCATCGCGCAACGGCCGTCGCCGCTGGTGCTCCATGAGCGGCTGTGGCAACCGCGCCAAGGCCCGCGCCCACTACACCCGCGGACGGACCGACTGAGCGGCATGCACTAACCGAACGGCACGCACCCGCCGCCAACGACGAGATGGCCATGGGCGTGCTGTCGGCACTGAAGGCCCGCAACCTGGCCGGCAAGGTCAAACTCGTCGGCAACGACGGCATCTCCGACACCCTCGCCGCGGTCGCCGCCGGTGAGATGTACTCCACCAACGCCGAGTCGCCGTTCGCCCTAGGCCAACGTCAAGGAGTACGCCGCCTACCTCAGCAGCATCGGCGACGCGCCCCCGTCCTTGAAGTAGACGCCCCTGAAGTAGGCACCGCGCTGACGCGGACATGTGAGAGCGACCGGAACGGGCTCGATACCCCCCAGCATCGCCCGTTCCGGCCGCTCGACTCCCACCCCATACGGCCCACGGAGGAGCGGCCGTTGCGGTGATCGCTACCCGCCCCATGGCGAGCAAACATCTCAACTCACATCATTTGCCACTTTTCTTGGCGCGGATGAGGAGACGGCGGACGGCGGCCTCGATTTCACCCTGCGTGGCCAGCTCACCGGGGCCGACACCCTCGCCCAGGCGGCCGAGGGAGGAGTTGATCGTGACGCCGTCCTCGTACAGCTCGATGATGCGGGGGTCGATGTACGAGGCGCGGGCGACCGCGGGGGTGTTGCCCAGGTACTCGGCGACCTCTTGGACGACGCGGCTGACCGCTCGGCGGCGGGCCGCGGCGGCGGGGTCGGGTTCGACCGAGACGGCGAGGCCGACGGCGGCGAGGACGGTGGCGTGCCAGGTGCGGAAGTCCTTGGCCGTGAAGTCGCCGCCCGATATCTCGCGCAGGTAGTCATTGATGTCGTCGGCCTGGACGCTGCGCCACCCCCGCCCCGACCTGTGAGCGAGCAGTTCCTGGCCGTCGTCCTTACGGCGTTTCAGTCCACGTACGACGGTGCACACATTCTCTTCGGCAACTACTTGCTCGCGTTCTTTGGACCCTTTGGCGACATACTCGAACGTCACCTGGTTCCGGCTGCAGTGAACGTGCTCTCGCAGGATCGTGGCCAGCCCGTACGTGCCGTTCTCCTCGACATACTCCCGTCCGCCCGGCCGGAAGAAGCCCAGATCGATCAAGCGAACGGCGGCCGCCAGCACACGTTCGCGCGTATATCCGCGCGTCTCCAGGTGCTTGGTCAGCGTTTCACGGATCCCCGGCAGAACAGCCGCGAATTCCAGGACCCGCTCATGTTTTTCAGCATCCCGCTGCCGACGCCATTCTTCGTGATAAAGATATTGCCGTCGCCCTTCCGAATCCACCCCCACCGCCTGCAAATGCCCAGACGACGAGGGGCAGATCCAAACATCGTTCCAGGCGGGCGGGATCGTCAGATCTTTGATCCGGGCGAGCTCGTCCGGGTCGCGCAGCGGAGCGCCGTCCGGGCCGAAGTACTGGAATCCACGGCCACAGCGCCGGCGACGGATGCCCGGGCTCTCTGGATCACTGTGACTGAGCCGCATGCTGGTCTCTTACCCCCGTCACGGGGGTCATCCCTGGGGGTCAGGCGGACGGGCGCCACATCCGCCAGACCGGCGGGCACCCCCCGGGCGGGACGAACCGGTCGGTCACCCGGAACCCGAACTGCTCGTAGTACGGGACGTTGCTCTCCTTGGACGACTCCAGATAAGCGGGCAGCCGTTCCTCATCGCACCGCCCCAGCCGCGACCGCAGCAGCGCTCCCCCCAGCCCATTCCCCTGAGCGGCCGGGTCGGTGCCGAGCACGGCGAGATACCAGTGGGGTTCCTTGGGATGGCGCTTCTCGATCGCGCCCAGGGCCCGCAGCGCCGCCGGCAGCCGGAGCCCGAACGACCGCGCCAGTGGCACCAGCTGCCCGAGCTGGGCACTCAGCGGCACCTTCCATTCGCCGGGCGGATCCCACAATGCCGCCGCTTCGATCTCCCCCGAGCCACGACCGGCGACCTCGCACCCGCCCCGCGGCTGATGGACCTTCCGCGTGATCAGCTCGAAGACCAGCGACAGCCTGCGCACCCGGCCGTCCGCCTCGGGGATGATCCACTGCCAGACCGGATCGTCGTCGAACGCCCGCGCCAGCACGCCCGCGACCACCTTGGCATCGTCCGCCGAGAGCCTCCTGACCGTCGATTCCACCGCCACTAGGGGTCCTTTCGTCCGCTGGAAGGCCCCCGCATCGTCTCACCCGCTCCCGACAACGGACGATCCACCCTCCCCCGCCTGGTAGCCTTTCGGGGTCGCCACGCGCGACACGCGCCGTTAGCTCAATTGGCAGAGCAGCGGACTCTTAATCCGCGGGTTCGGGGTTCAAGTCCCTGACGGCGCACCCCGCCTGACCAGCACATTCTCACCATCTCCGAGCGTGCCTCCGGGCCGTTTTAGATCGATCCAAACGCCAGGTCCGTACGGCAGAGGTGTACGAGCCGTTCGTGAGTCCGTCACGGTGACGCCACCGCGAACGGTTCCGCGTTGGCCGGCCATGATGCGGCTCTGCCGATCGCAGCTTCTAACAGACCTGGGCAGGCGGGCCGGCGCCCCTTCCCCGCCCGCCTGTCCTCCCGGTGTCGGATCGTGTACGGCCCGTACCATGGCGTCATTGCCGGGACCTACGTGAGGCGAGGCGCTGGTTGTGGCCGTTTCGTGGCAGTGGCTCCGTACGAGACTCCGGCCGGGCGACGCCCGCCGCCGTGTCGACGGCCTGGCCGCCGAGCACGTCGAACGTGATGACTCCTCGGCCGCGTTGGCTCTCCTGCGCGACCACGGGATCGCCGAGGCGTCCGCGGCCGCGCAGGTGGCCGACCTGCTCCTGGCCCGGGACCGGGTGGACGACGCGATCGCCGTGCTCGGCGACTGCGCCGAAAGAGCGCAGTCGCCCACGGAACGGACCCTGGCCGCCCGCTCGCTGGCGTACCTGCTGGCCGAGCACGGCAGGACCGAGGAGCTGCGGGAACGGGCCAAAGCCGGTGATCCGGACGCGGCCGAGCGCCTGGTCATGTGGCTGCTCGAACGGGACCGCGGCACCGACCTGCACGCCCACGTGTCGTCCGGCGACGTCTACGTGTCGGACCGGATCATCCTCGCCCTGCGCCACAAGGGATACCGGAAACTGGCCGACCTCGCCGTCCGGAAACATCCGGAACAGGTCGGCTACGCCTCAGCCGAACCCCTGGTCGCCGAGATGGAACGTCAGCGCCGCTACGCAGAGGCGATCCCTTTGCTTCACGCCTTCGCCGAGCGGAGCCCCGGCGCGGCGCACCGGCTCGTGGACCTCTACCGCAAACAGGGTGACGCCGCCGGGGCCGCCGAGGCGTACCGCCTGCAGTCCGGAACCCTGAACGACTACGACGCGCGCCCCCTGATCGGCCTGTTTCTGGAGAACGGCCGGATGGACGACGCCATGCGCGTTCTGCGGGACCACCCCAACGCGGCCGACCGGTTCACCACCACCTGCCTGGTCGAGCTGATGATCGTCCAGGACGGCGCGCTGGACGACGCCCTGTCGCTCCTGCGCCGCCGTCCCGAACAGTGGGCCGCCGAACACCTCGCCGACCTGGAGTCCCGGCCGGACCGCATCGAGATCATCCGCGCGTCCCCCGACGAGGCCGCCGCCATGGTCGACCAGACCATCAACGCCGGCGACATCGACAGGGCACTCGCCCTCCTGCGCGTCCGCGCCGCCGCAGGAGACCCCCAGGCGGCCGAACGGCTGGCGGCACTGCGGCGGGACCGCGCGAACGATCCGAAGCCGCACTCGATCGACCTGCTGATGAGCACGCTGT
>NZ_WBMT01000008.1 GCF_008923185.1 Actinomadura rudentiformis | reverse complement strand
CCGTTCGCCGCTCGAGTACCCCCGAAGGGGCCTTTCCGCTCGACTTGCATGTGTTAAGCACGCCGCCAGCGTTCGTCCTGAGCCAGGATCAAACTCTCCATCAAGGCCCAACGACAACCCAAACCCCCACAAGGGCCCCAGGCCGCCAAACCTCAGAGAAAATCCCAGCAATGCGATCCCTAAAAGATCGCTTTGCCTCAAAGAAATCCCCACCACAACCCCCCACAAAAAGGGGTCATGGCCACGGGGAGACCAGACACAAAGTGCCTGGCCTATAAAGGCACTGGCTTTTAACACGCTGTTGAGTTCTCAAGAAACGGACACCCACCGTTGAGATTCGCTTTCGCGTTTCCTGCTCGGAGGCGACTCTTTTACTTTATCAGATCCGTCCGGCTTGTCAATTTCCGGTCTTTTCTGATCCACCGTTCCCGGATCCGCTTTCGCGGCCCTTTCCCGGTGGGTGTTGCTATTTCATCAGATCTGGCCGAGTTGTCAAAATCAGCCATTCCGACCCACTGCGGAGCACGGGCATGGAAAACCAGGCCCGGTGATCGTTAGTGGTTTCCCCTCGGGCCGGCCACCGGCAATCGGCGTCCCGCATCCCCGTGGGGCGAAGAGAACAGTATGCCCACGCCGACCGAACGTCAAACCAACTGGCGCAAGAAGTCGCAACGTGTCGCGGTTCCCGGTGCCGCAGCACTGCTCACGTTCGATGTACAGCCTGGTCAGACCGGCAAAAGCGGCAGGGCTCCCCACTTTGTCCCTGTTTGGTAACGACGAAGTGGATGCCTATCCGAGACGCGATCGCCGGTCCCACTCGAGCAGCTCGCCGAGTAATTTGGCCACGATCGAACTCAGGGCTTGGCTACGAGACCGCCGATGAAGAGCACTCCTTCGGCGAACACCCAGATGAAGGCCGCGACGGTGAGGAGGGCGTCGAGGCGGTTGGAGCTGTGACGTACAGGGGGAAGAGCCCACGCGGTCAGGGCGATGAGCGCGGCCAGGCCGGCGGGCCCCACCGATAGGCGGACGGCGATGTCGAAGTCGGCACCGCACGCCGGGTCGCGCTCGGCGGCATCGCCGCAGAAGGCCGCGTCGCCCCAGCCACCGAGGGCCGAGAAGCCCCACAGCATGGCCAGGACGGCGTTGGCGATCGTCGGAATGGCCGGTGAGATCCACCAGCCGTTCGAGCGCCCGGGCATGGCCTGCACGTTCGGAACGTACCTCGCGGTCAGGCGCCCCGGGAAGCCGTTCTCCGCTAAGTGATGTCCTTGGATTCGTGCAGGAGCAGGTCCATGGCGATCGCGGTCATGACGGCCATCGTGCGCAGCGGTTCCGGCACCGGGTCGGAGATCTCCACCGCGTACCGGTCGGCGGTGGTCAGCAGATGGGTGGCCACACCCGCCCACTTCTTCTGGACGTGCGCCACCTGGTTGCCCTCGGGATCCTTCACGGTGAAGTTGCGCCGCGGCACGTCGCCCACGACCTCACCGAGGCGTTTGTCATCGGCGTCGCGCAACGAGTAGAGCCGGCCGACGCGTTCGGTGCGGAAGGCCCCGATGACCTCGCCGTCGGGACGCCGTACCGCCGTGAACATCCGGCCCATGGCCTTGTCCACGTGCAGGAGCGGCTCGCCCTCGGGCGTGGCCAGTTCCACGGCGCGCGCGTCCATCTCGGACTTCCCTGGGAAGACCGCCTTCAGTGACTCTCCGCGCGAACGCACCTTGATCTCGGCGCCGACCGCGAGGAGTGTGCCGTCACCGTCCAGCACCTTGTACTGCGTCTTGGAGAACGGACCCTTGCGGGGTTGCTCGACCCTGAGCACCGGGGAGTTGAAGAGATCGCTCACCCGGCGATCCTGCCAAGCTCCGGCGGCACGCGAAAGTGCCTTGCGTCCACAGTTACGTCAGTGGATTGAGATCCGGCAGGTCCTTGCCCTCGTACAACATCAGATCCAGTGCGATCGGCGCGGCCACGACGAGTACGCGCAGGGGATCGGGCAGCGGGTGGAAGAACTCCACCGCATAACGATCCGCCGTGGTCAGGACCTCGGTCGCCGCGCCCTTCCACTTCTTGTCGACCTGCGCGACGTGCCCGCCGACGCCGTCCAGCACCTTGAACTTCCGGGCGAGCTTGTTGCCCTCCAGCCTGCCGACGGGACGCTCGGCCGCGTCCAGCAGCACGTACCGCCACTTGTAACCGTCCGACCGAATCGACCCGATCAACGTGCCGTTCGGGGCGCTGACCCAGGTCCCCAGGGTCCGCTTCGGACGTTCGATCACCAGGAGCGGCGCACCGCCCTGCGCGTTCTCCACCTGGACCATGCGCCGGTCGTCACCGTCGCCGAACAGCGCTCGCGCCGCCTGGCGGCCCAGCGGTACGGAACGTTCCGATGCTTTGGCCAGAAGGACGCCGTGGCCGTCGGAGATCGTGTACTGCGACTTGGCCGAGGGGATGCGGCGCGGCTGTTCGACCTTCAAGACCGGGGAGTTGAAGAGATCGCTCATATGTCACGTGTCCTCATGCTCTGTAGTGACGTCCTCCCCCTCGTGAGAGGGGACTCCCGTCCGCGGTCACACACGCCGCAACGTTGCGAAGTGTACGCGCGATTGATCTCCACGGGCCTTCCAGGGGTCTTGTGGTCCAAACGGGACGCCAGGGCACCCCGACTGCCCGCGCGATGTCACGGCCCGGCTCCTTCAACGTCCCGCGCACCGAGGCACTCATCACGCCGATATTGAGGGCCTCGACTCCGATGACGTCGAAGCGGCGGCCGGGACGGTGCTGGTCTGCTCAACCCCAGTCCTTACGCTGACCGGCATCCCGGGCGCGCAGCCCCGGCAACGCAGCCTTGACCTTGACGCGCCGCTTCGACCCGCGCTCGGCACGTCCCAGCTTCCGCGGCAGCTCCAGGCGCCCGGGCACGGCCCGCGGTCAAGCCCGCCCATGGAAAGACCGCGGACACGGGACGAGACCAGTGGGACCCTCACCTCGCCCGACGCGACAGACGTCGCCGACCCTGACCGCCACTTCGTGCCGTCCGGCCTTGCGCCACGTCTGTCTGCGATGCGTTCCCGTGAAGAAGTTGCTCTCACCTGAGCGCAAACCTGCTGCCGCGCTGTCACCCACCCCGACTTCAACCGTCGGCGCTGCTCAGCCAACCCTCAGAGACCATCCAGCACATGGCAAAAGGGGCGGTCCCCGTAGGGAACCGCCCCTTTCATGCGTACGGAGTCGTACGGCTAGGACCCGATCAGAAGTCCATGCCGCCGGCGCCGTCCGGCATGGCCGGAGCAGCGTTCTTCTCCGGCTTCTCAGCGATGACGGCCTCGGTGGTGAGGAACAGAGCCGCGATCGACGAAGCGTTCTGCAGCGCCGAGCGGGTCACCTTGGCCGGGTCGAGGATGCCGGTCTCGAACATGTTCACGTACTCGCCGGTGGCCGCGTTCAGGCCCTCGCCCGGAGTCAGTCCGCGGACCTTCTCCACCACGACGCCGCCCTCAAGGCCGGCGTTCACCGCAATCTGCTTGAGGGGCTCCTCCAGCGCGCGCTTGACGATCGCGGCACCGGTGGCCTCGTCGCCCGCCAGCTCGAGCTTGTCGAACGCCGGACCGGCCGCCTGCAGCAGCGCCACGCCACCGCCGGGGACGATGCCCTCTTCGACGGCCGCCTTCGCGTTGCGAACGGCGTCCTCGATGCGGTGCTTGCGCTCCTTCAGCTCGACCTCGGTCGCCGCGCCGGCCTTGATGACGGCGACGCCGCCGGCCAGCTTGGCGAGGCGCTCCTGGAGCTTCTCGCGGTCGTAGTCGGAGTCGGTGTTGTCGATCTCGGTGCGGATCTGGTTGACCCGGCCCGCGATCTCGTTGGCGTCACCGGCACCGTCGACGATCGTGGTCTCGTCCTTGGACACCACGACCTTCCGCGCCCGGCCCAGCATGTCGAGCGTGGTGCCCTCCAGCTTGAGGCCGACGTCCTCGCTGATGACCTGGCCGCCGGTCAGCGTGGCGATGTCGCCCAGCATGGCCTTGCGGCGGTCACCGAAGCCCGGGGCCTTGACGGCCACGGACTTGAAGATGCCGCGGATCTTGTTGACGACCAGCGTGGCCAGGGCCTCGCCCTCGACGTCCTCGGCGATGATCAGCAGCGGCTTGCCGGACTGCATGACCCCCTCGAGGACGGGCAGCAGGTCCTTGTTGGCCGAGACCTTGCCCTGAACGATCAGGATGAACGGGTCCTCAAGGACCGCTTCCATCCGCTCGGGGTCGGT
Organism: Actinomadura rudentiformis; assembly: GCF_008923185.1. Taxonomy (GTDB): domain Bacteria; phylum Actinomycetota; class Actinomycetes; order Streptosporangiales; family Streptosporangiaceae; genus Spirillospora; species Spirillospora rudentiformis. Next base: position 413,472 of record NZ_WBMT01000008.1, on the reverse strand, counting down.
CACGAAGTAGGGCGAGATGTAGCCCTTGTCGAAGCGCATGCCCTCGGTGAGCTCGAGCTCGAGCCCGAAGGTGTTGCTCTCCTCGACGGTGATGACGCCTTCCTTGCCGACCTTGTCCATCGCCTCGGCGATCATCTCGCCGATCTGCGGGTCGCCGGCGGAGATGGAGGCAGTGGAAGCGATCTGCTCCTTGGTCTCCACGTCCTTGGCGAGCTTGGACAGCTCCTCGCTCACGCGCTCCACCGCAGCCTCGATGCCCCGCTTGAGGGACATCGGGTTGGCGCCGGCGGCCACGTTGCGCAGGCCCTCACGGACCAGCGCCTGAGCAAGGACGGTCGCCGTCGTCGTGCCGTCACCGGCGACGTCGTCGGTCTTCTTGGCGACTTCCTTGACGAGCTCGGCCCCGATCTTCTCCCACGGGTCCTCGAGCTCGATCTCCTTGGCGATCGACACACCGTCGTTGGTGATCGTGGGAGCGCCCCACTTCTTCTCCAGAACGACGTTGCGGCCCTTGGGCCCAAGGGTGACCTTTACGGCATCAGCGAGCTGGTTCATGCCGCGCTCAAGGCCGCGGCGGGCCTCCTCGTCGAACGCGATCATCTTTGCAGCCATAGGCTCCAGTCCTCCCGGAACAAGGTGGCTATGACGGATCGAGCCGACGCCCGCGACGGACGGCCCCACCTCGAACGGCTTCCATTCCGCCGCCGAGAACAAGGCCTCATCGCCCCGACCCAGACTGTGGGATTGTCACTCTCCACAGGTGAGTGCCAACCGTTTGTTTAGCACTCTACCCTGTCGAGTGCAAGCGTCGAACATCCCCGCCAAGGTCAGCCCGATCTACCTGCCCATTCACGTCCTTACCAGGACCAATGTCCTTCGGAGGCTGGTAGGGCGTGCTTCGCTGACTGCCGCTATACGTCACGGTCACCCGCCGTTCCGGGAACAATCGGGGAACAGACACCTCCCGGCCAGGCGACCAAGCGCCCGCTTGTTCCCCTCTGTTCCCTGAACCCTGCTCGGGGCTACCCAGACCTGCTTCGATCCGCTTGTTCATCAGGTCTCGATCCCCGTCGATGCAGTGCGCGTAAGTGCTCTGGAGCATCGCCACCGAGTGACCCGCCCGAGCCGCCACCTCGATCTCGCTAACCCCGCTGCGCAGCCACAACGACAGGCAGGCATGCCGGAGGTCATAGGGCCGTTCCGCTAGCGGCGTGGCGAGCTGGGCCGGGGTCAGTGCATGAGCGCGGGCACGGCGCCACACCGAGTCATAGCTCACCGGCGCCAGCCGGTTGCCTCGCTGACTGCGGAAGAGCCGACCGCCGTCACCCGCCCCGAATTCCTCGACATGAGCACGGAGGATCATGACCAGTTCCGGGCAAGCCGGGACCGGCCGCTGTGTCCCTCACACCGTCTCGCCGTTCGCGCGAATGAGCACTCTGGAACGGTGCGAGCTTCTGTGCGGCATACGAGGGGTTCTCCGCCGAGGCTGCACGGTCTCACGGACCTTGACGGTTGTCAGTGGTTCGGCGTCGAGCTAGGTCGACCACCGCTCACAACGGCCACTCACCCACCAACCTGACTTCCTCATCATCACAGGTCCATCGGCAAGTGTGAAGATCGTCCTTCCAAGTCTCCGTTGCAACCTGGGAGCGAGCAATCCAGTCACGTAGCTGCGGCAACGCGAGCGTCAGCAGCAGCGAGCGAACAGCCGCCCTATCTGCCGACCTCACTGGACGGATGTTGATGTGAATCCCCACGACATCTGGGTGATAGCCGCCCATTCCGAAGTTGAAGGAGTGGGCGGGAACCCATTCCACGGCCAGTGGACTGTCAGCGACACCGCCAACGCAGAACTTCGGTCTCTTGACGAACTCGTACTGCTCACCGAGCCCATCGACTACGTCCGTCAAGGTGATCGGCCACGACACGCCGCTTCCGAGACGGCGGTTGCGTGAAGGCATGACCACATCTTGATGGGCCACCATGCCTCCGGTGCAAGTCAATAAGAGCTGAGGCTGTGCGGTCGGCAACGGGACCTGGCAGTGCGGAACAATTGCGGAACGGGCGGCCCCGGTCATGCCCTGTGGGGTCGCCCGTTCGCAGATCAAGGGGCTAGTCGTCCTCTTGTTGACTCCACCCTCTCGAGTGCAAGCCGCGAACATCCCCGCCGAGGCCAGCTCGATCTACCTCGCCACTTGTGGTCTCACGTGGGACAAACCCGCCCAACCCTGGTAAGCCGTGCTCCCCTGACTGCCGCTGTAGGTCACCATAATCGCCGTTCACAGGGGTCGGGCCCGGCATGAGCACGCCATCCTCTGCCATGGCTGTCATTGCACGGGCTTCACTCAGCTCGAAATAGCGGCCTTCTGCATTAAGCGTGACGAGCATGCACCAGTGATCACCGTCGTGTCGATGGACGCAGGCCGCCGGCCAACTCGCGTTGCTCCCCTTTCGGGTGCCGACGGCATTGGACGGCAGCCCGCTCACGCGGTCACGTCGAAGAGGCCAGATCCTCAAGGACGTAGAACCATCCGTCCCTGAAGGAACCAACGTCATCGTGCAAGAGTGGACGAACTATCGCTAGCCCCTCCTCCGACAATGGATAACCGCCAGCGGGCTCCGCGTCCGGGATGTCCAGCGCCGCTCGAAGAGAAGGCCACTCGACATTCGGAAGTTCCGTCTCGGCTACCAGTTCATCGGAAGACTGATCAAAGACGGACAGTGTCCACATGGCTTCTCCACATTCCAATCAAGGGTCGGGCCCCTTTCATCTGCACAGCCCAGTCTTCCACCGCCTCCTGAGGCTTCGATGGGAGTCTTGAGCAGGGCACCTGCGGCAGCCCCCGGGACGTTGCGGCCTGGGCTGGAATGGCACGGGCCCCGACCCGATCTCTTCAGAGTGGGCGTCGGCCAGAACCCGTCAAGGGCACCCTTCAGGCGTCACAACGTGATCGAGCAAGCTCGACCCTTGACGGAACCTGTCCGCCGGCTTTCATCGGGGCGGGGGAAGGAAGGTGGAGAAAAATGCGGCACGCCGCACACCCAGGGGCTCACGGTGCCACGGACACATGCGAGCGCGGGCCGACCGTATCGGCGGTTTATGGATCGCGTTGGCCGGTGCTTCACGTGACCGGTTGATCGTGCCCTTGTAGCGTCAAAGGGCATGGGCGTCATCGTTGCCGTCGGCTCACAGATCGGACGCGCGTCACAGGTCAATCAGGACGCCGTCTACGCCGGCCCACAGCTACAGGTCGTCGCCGCCGGACGAGGCAGTGGCGGTGACATCGCTGCCGCAGAGGTCGTTGAGGCCATGGCCCGTCAGGTCATCCGGCCGTCCGAGGACGCTCTGAACCGGGCCGCAGCCACCTTGTGGGAGGAGCGCTTTCGCCCGCGATCACCGATCATGGAGCTCGCACTGTCGGCGATAGACCAGGCACATGAACGACTGGGGCGGCTCAAGCAGCACGACCAGCGATGCACCGACGCGACGGTCTGGGTCACAGCAATCCACTGGTCAGGACATGAGCTCGCCCTTACCCACGTCGGTCTCTGCCGGGCCTACCTGATCCGTGATGGCGAGATCTACCAGATCACGCACGATTTCACCCTGCCTCGGGCGCTGCCAGCACCCCGCTTCCTCGACGGCACGGCTGCTCCCGACCCGGATCAATCGCTACGCGAAAGCCGTCCAGGGGACCGATACATCCTTTGCACTCGCGGCTTCGCGCCCTCGATCCACGACGGCCCAGACCTTCGGATCATCAAGGAAGGAGCCAGCCCGGCCGACATCGTGAACCGTCTCATGCAGGCCGTCCAGGCCAACCCCGCAGCAGACGACGCCAGCTGCGTCGTCATTGACGTCATGGCCACCGAGACAACCGTGGAACCAGTCACCGCGGGCGCACTGGCCCGGCTTCCCCGATCCTGCGAGTAGGGGTCGCCCGGAAAATCGCGGAACGGGCGGCCCCGGTCATGCCGCCTGTTGGCAGGACGCAGCCACCACGACGGGCAAGCGTGACGGAGAGCGTGGGGACGTCCAGCCAACGGCGTACCGAGTCCGAGGCGGCACGAGAACGTCCGGGCTGCCAGACAGGTCGGACCGCAACTGCAACAATCCGGTCATGGACGATGACACCCAATCGCACGTTAATAGTTCCGTTCCGCATTCGGCGCGAATCTGGAACTACTGGCTGGGCGGCAAGGACAATTATCCGGTCGATCAAGCGGTCGGCGAGGAGATCAAGAAGGTCTTCCCCGGCATCGTCCAGACCGCTCTCGCCGACCGGGCGTTCCTCGGCCGCGCGGTGTGGCATCTCGTCGATGAGGTGGGCATCCGGCAGTTCCTGGACATCGGCACCGGCTTGCCGACCGTGGACAACACCCATGAGGTCGCCCAGCGAATCGCACCGGAATGCCGGATCGTCTATGTCGACAACGACCCGCTGGCGCTGACGCACGCCCGCGCCCTGCTCAACAGCAGCGCTGAGGGCGCCACCTCATACATCGACGCCGACTTGCGCGACCCCGAGCACATTCTGGCCAAGGCGCGCGAGACCCTCGACTTCGACCGGCCGATCGCCATCATGCTCCTGGGCATCGTCCATTTCATCCTGGACGACGAGGAAGCCCAGACGATCATCAAGCGCCTCATGGACGCCGTACCTTCCGGCAGCCATCTCGCCATGACGCACGCCTGCGACTTCGTCAACGCCGAAGAGGTCCGCGCCAACATCAGGGAATGGAACGAGCACGGCACCCCGAAGATGACCGTGCGCTCCTACGACCAGGTCAGCCGTCTCTTCGCCGGCCTGGAACTGGTGGACCCGGGACTGGTGTCGCTCCCCCGGTGGCGCCCCGAGGCCAGCCCTTGGGGCGAGCCCCCTGAGCTTCCCGGAGTCTGCGCCCTCGCACGAAAGCCCTGAGGCTGATCCACCTTGATCGGATCACGGACGGGTGTCCTTGGCCTGCCGACGCTGCCGCCACATGAGCAGCTCCGGTACGAGGACGATCACCAGCCAGGGGATGACGCCGCGGCGTATCTCCTCCATCCAGGAGACGCCGTCCAGTCGGGAGAGAACGAAGGTCACCGCCAGGCCGACGAGCACGTACCAGCAGGCCCGCAGCCACCAACGTTCGAAAAGGCCTCTGTGCAGCGTCATCGCGATCACACCCCAGGACACGCGATCCGGACCTCATCGTCGCACCGGCCGATGGCCTGGGCCAGGGCCCACTCTGTGCGCTGCCCGCGGTCGCCCATCGATGCGCTGTCGAAGCAGGACGGCGAGGGGCCGCGCGGAGCGACCACGCTGTACTGGCCACGGACAGCCCGGCCTGCCCCACTTCAGATCGCGCAGACGGATCTGGCCTCAGGTGAGCCGGACGGCTCCGGCACCTGAGGACTTGATGGCACGAATGTCAGATGGCTCGGACGGCGTCCGCCTGCGGGCCTCTGTCGCTCTGCGTTATCTCGAACTCGACTCGCTGGCCCTGTTCGAGGCTGCGGTAGCCGTCCATCTGGATCGCCGAGTAGTGCACGAACACATCCCGACCACCGTCGACCGCGATGAAGCCGTACCCCTTGTCGGCGTTGAACCACTTGACTGTGCCCTGAGCCATACCGAAAACCTGCCGCTCGTCCGTGGCCACCCGGCCACGGTCACGCTTCGGGCCCCACCCCTTCTACTGCGGGGCCCGTCGACCAGCGCACGTGTCTCCATGACCCTCAGAGGCCGCGGCGGGGTTCGACCCGGCGTGATCGGGGTCGACCATATATGTGACCTGATGCCGGTGACAGCCCTTACGACGGAAGACCTGACGGCCGGTAATGGTCACCATCGGACGCCCGTACGAGCGGCAGCACTTCCTCCTCAAGACGCCGCGACAAACGGATCCCGTAGCGCCTCTCCAGGCGGTCTCTCTCCCGCACATATCGGGCCGCGGCTTCCTCAAGGGAATGCGGAATGGCCACGATGCCGAGGGGCTCCAAGAGATGCCTGCTCATCTTGAGGAGTTCGCCCCGTACCCGATCGGTCATGCCACGGCGACGCTTGCTGACCAGCCACAACGACCAGTCCCAGAAATGCGCGTCGACTGCGGCGAGAGTGTCGGGCCCGACCCGCCAGGGCGGATTGGAACTGCGCGGTACATCAGGAAAGATCAGATCAACTTTCGCCGGCCCGCTGAAGATGAGCAGATAGCTCTCGAAATCACCGAGCGGGTCCCACTGGGCGGCGATCGGATCGTACGGAGAAACGAGTCCGGGCAGGTCCGCAGCCACCTCACCGAAGTCCTCGGCTGTGACATGAAAATCCCAGTCCGACAACTCGGTCGCGTGGCCGCGTGCCCGAGATCCGATCAGCTTCACCTCGTTCACGCTGGGGTGAGCCAGCACGGCACCCGCAATGTCCTCCGCAATCCCCATGCGGGCCTCTTACCCGATCTATCAGGACGAAAGCACTCCCGCACGGAGCCGGTGTCGGCCTGACCAACGAATACCGGCCGCCCCGCATGGCACGCTCAGCGAGGCTCGAAGATCAGCCGCCGGCCACGGCGGGGATGATGGAGATCTGCGAGCCCTCGGGGGTCGGGGTGTCCAGGCCGTCGGCGAAGCGCACGTCCTCGTCGCCCACGTACACGTTGACGAAACGGCGGATCTTGCCGTTGTCGTCGAGGATGCGGGCGGCGATTCCGGCGTAGCCGGCGTCCAGGTCGGCGACCACGGCGCGCAGGTTTTCCCCTTCGGCCTTCACCTCCGCCTCGCCGCCGGTGTAGGTCCGCAGGATCGTCGGGATCCGCACAGAAACCGTGCTCATTTCAGGAACTCCTCAACAGATCGATCGGTATGAAGGTGGCTCGCGGAACCGGCGCCGCCCAAGGGCGGCGCCGGGACGCGATGGCATCAGCAGAGCCCGTCGCACCGTGGCGTCAGGCTGCCCGTTCATTCGCCTCAGGCGATGCCCGCGGCGCGGAACGCCTCGAGGGACGGGGCGATGTTGGCGGTCGGCGCGACCACCGGCGCGACCGCGTCCAGGGTCTTGAGGCCGTCGCCGGAGTTGATGATCACGGTCTCGGCGGACGGGTCGAGCGCGCCGCTCTCGGTCAGCTTCTGGAGCGTGCCGACGGTGACGCCGCCCGCGGTCTCGCCGAAGATGCCCTCGGTGCGGGCCAGCAGCCGGATGCCCTCGACGACCTGCTCGTCGGTGACGTCCTCGATCGCGCCGCCGGTGCGCCGGACGATGTCGAGCACGTACGGGCCGTCGGCGGGGTTGCCGATGGCGAGGGACTTGGCGATGGTGTCCGGCTTGACCGGTCGTACGACGTCGTGCCCGGCCTTGAACGCGGCGGACACCGGGCCGCAGCCGGCGGCCTGCGCGCCGAACACCTTGTACGGCTTGTCCTCGACCAGGCCGAGCTTGATGAACTCCTGGAACGCCTTGTCGATCTTGGTGAGCTGGGAGCCGGACGCGATCGGGATGACGATCTGGTCGGGCAGCCGCCAGCCGAGCTGCTCGGCGATCTCGTAGCCCAGGGTCTTGGAGCCCTCGGCGTAGTAGGGCCGCACGTTGACGTTGACGAACGCCCAGTCCTCCTGCTCCCCCGCGATCTCCGAGGCCAGGCGGTTGACGTCGTCGTAGTTGCCGTCCACCGTCACGAACGTCCCGCCGTAGACCGCGGTCGTGATGATCTTCTGCGACTCCAGGTTGGACGGTACGAAGACCGCGCTGCGGATGCCCGCACGCGCCGCAGCGGCCGCCACCGCGTTCGCGAGGTTGCCGGTGGACGGGCAGGCCAGCACCTTGAAGCCCAGCTCGCGCGCCGCTGCCAGCGCCACGGCGACGACGCGGTCCTTGAACGAGTGGGTCGGGTTGCCGCTGTCGTCCTTCACCCAAAGCCGCTGCAGCCCGAGCGACTCAGCGAGGTGGTCGGCGCGCACCAGGCGGGTCAGGCCGGGCTCGGTGTTGGGCGTCTCCGCGACGTTCTCCGGAACGGGCAGAAGCCCGCGGTAACGCCAGATGTTCTGAGGGCCCGCCTCGATCGAGGCGCGGGTCACATCGCCGAAGTCGTACTTGATCTCAAGGGGACCGAAACACTCCTCGCACGCGTAGTGCGGGCCGAGATCCCTGGTGTTGCCGCATTCGCGGCACACGAGAGCGGTAGCGGGTCCGAGGTTGGTGGCAGGCGTAAGTGCCATGAGAGCGAGGCCTTTCTCCCCATCTTCCCTGTGCCGCCTTGGTCACAGGCCGGAGTTGGCACCATCTCTTGGCCGGCCTCGCAGGATCGCGAGCGCGCACAAACCAAGTGGTTGCCGGGGCTTCGCAGGGCCGGTCCCTCCACCCCTCTGGATGAGCGTTATTCAGTTGTGGTTTCAAGCTGTGTGGGTGACTTTACCTGATCTGACCGGATGCCAGACAGTCGGATCTCACCCGGTGAGACATTACCCACGCGCCGTCCGGATCACTCGACCCGGGCCGGCCACGTCAGCCTCTCCACGCTGGATCGGAAGGTCTTACCTCGGATGCCTGCTCGGCGGGATCCAGCTCGACGGGATCCAGCCCGACGGGGTCCAGCTCGGCCGCCTCTTCGGGGCCCCGCGGACTTGTGTCCTCCTGGGTGGGGTCGAGGAAGACATGGCGAACGATCGGCAGCCGCTCGCGGAGGCGCCGGTCGATCTCACCGGCGATGTCCTCGGCCTCGTCGGCGCTGATGTCGTCCGAGAAGTGCACCTTGGCCGCCACCAGCAGATCGTCCGGGCCGAAGTGCATGGTCAGCAGCTGCTCGACGCCGTTCACCTCGGGTGGCGAGATGATCTCGTCGTGGATCGCGCGCTGGTCGGCCGGACCCGCGGCCTGGCCGATGAGCAGCGACCGGCTGTCCCGGCCGAGCGTGAACGCGACCACGACCAGCAGCAGCCCAATCAAGATCGACGCGAGGCCGTCCCAGAATGACGAGCCGGTGAGCTCCCGGAGCGTCAGCCCGGCGGCGGCGAGCGCGAGACCGATCATCGCCGCCGTGTCCTCGAAGAGCGCCGCCTTGAACGTGATGTCGGGCGTCTGCCGCACGTGCTCCATGAGGTCACGGTCGCTGTCGCGGACCTCCCGGCGCGCCTGCGTGTACGCGCGTATCCAGGAGCCGCCTTCGAGCACCGCCGCCAATCCCAGCACCGCGAACGCCAGCCAGACCTGTTCACCACCGTGCCCACGACCGGTGATCGTCAGAATGCCCTCGAAGATCGAATAGCCCGCCCCCGCGACGAAGATTCCGAACGCGGCGAGCAACGACCAGAAGTAGCGCTCATTTCCGTACCCGAACGGGTGCCGCCGGTCCGGCGGTCGCGCGCTGCGCCGCAACGACGTCAGCAGGAACGCCTGGTTGAGGGTGTCGCCGACCGAATGAGCCCCTTCCGCCAGCATCGCGGCCGAACCCGCGAGCGCCCCCGCGACCAGCTTCGTGATCGCGAGGATGAGGTTCGCCGCCCCGGCGACGAGCACCGTCTTCTTCGTCTCGGCCCTGCTCATTCGCACCGTCTACCCGCAAAAACCCCCAAGATGCCCAAGACATCGCAACACGCCCCTCCCGCCGTCCTCGCCAACGTCGAATTCCCGTGGGTCACTTTGATGTGGCTGGGCACCAACTGAGACCCTTCGGTTATGAGCCAAGTGCTGGTGGCGTCAAACCGTGGTCCGGTCTCGTTCTCCCTGTCCGACGACGGCGCGCTGACCATGCGGCGCGGCGGTGGTGGTCTCGTCTCCGGGTTGGCCGCGGTGACCGGCGGCCCGGGCAGGCCTGCGCGAGAGCCCTCGGCGGACGTGCTGTGGGTGTGCGCGGCCCTTGGCGAGGCCGACCGCGCCGCCGTACGGCAGGCACCGGACGGACGGCTGGACGAAGCAGGCCATGACACGGGCGGTGCGGCCGTACGGATGCTCGACATCCCGGCGGCGACGTTCCATCGCGCCTACAACGCCGTCGCCAACTCGACCCTGTGGTTCGTTCACCACCTGCTGTACGACACCCCGCGCGCGCCGCACTTCGACGCTCGTTCGCGCCGGGATTGGCAGTCGTACGAGGCGTACAACGCGGCGTTCGCCGACGCGCTGGCCCGCGACGCCGCGCAGGGGGCGAAGGCCGCGATCCAGGACTACCACTTGTCACTGGCCCCGCGGATGCTCCGCGACCGCCGCCCTGATCTGAAGATCGTGCACTTCTCGCACACTCCCTGGGCACCGCCGGAGTACTACCGGCTGCTGCCCGACGACATCGGCGCGCAGGTTCTGGAGGGCATCCTCGGCGCCGATCACGCCGGCTTCCTCACGGAACGCTGGGCCATGGCGTTCCTCGACTGCTGCGAGCGTTTCCTGAGCGGCGTACGCGTCGACCGTGCCGCCCGTACGGTCACCTGCGGCGGGCATGTCACCCAGATCGGCGTCCACGGCCTGGGCATCGACGGCGAATCGCTGCGCAGGCGCGCCGCCGAGCCTGACGTCGCGGCACGGGCCGAGGCGCTGCGCGGGCAGGTCGGCGACCGGAAGCTGATCGTACGGGTCGACCGGACCGAGCTCTCCAAGAACATCGTCCGCGGCCTCGCCGCGTACCGCGAGATGCTCACCAACCACCCCGAATGGCACGGCCGCGTGGTGCACCTGGCCTTCGCCTACCCGTCCCGGCACGATCTGCCGGAGTACCGCGAGTACACGGCGGCGGTGCAGCGGATGGCCGGGCAGATCATCGACGAGTTCGGCACACCCGACTGGGAGCCGCTGATCCTTCAGGTGAACGACGACTTCCCGCGTTCCCTGGCGGCTTACGGGATGGCGGACGTGCTCCTGGTCAATCCCATCCGCGATGGCATGAACCTCGTCGCGAAGGAAGGTCCCGTGTTGTCAGAACGGGGCTCGGCGCTGGTGCTGTCCCGCGAGGCCGGCGCGGCCTCGGAGCTCGCCGCGGACGCGCTGATCGTCAATCCGTACGACGTCTCGCAGACCGCCGAGACCCTGCACCAGGCGCTCCTGATGCCGGAGGACGAACGCGCCGAACGCTGCGCCCGGCTGGCGGCCGCGGCGACCGCGCTCCCCCCGCAACAGTGGTTCGGCGACCAACTCGCCGCACTCGACTAAGTGCCCGACTGAGTGCTCGGCCGAAGGAGCATGGCGGGCGGGTCCATGGCTTGCCACAGGACGGCTCGTGCCGCCGGACCCGCCACGAGCCTCAAGCAGGCGTGGGCGACTGCTTGGTGAGCAGACACTCCACCGGGCCCGGCTCGTAACGCCGCTGCCAGCGGTCCCGCAGATCCTTCTTCCGATGCGCCACTCGCCGATGCGTCGCCGTCTTGGCGAAGCGCGCGAGCATGGCCGGACTCGGGCGCGGCGCACCGCTGAGTGTGTAGCCGTACTCGGTCAGACGCTCACTGAGCACAGACTCGGCCAGAGCGATCTCCTGGGGTTCGAGGCGCTCGGCCCACGAACCCACCCGGCCCGACGTGATGGCGGTTTGCGTCCGGTTGTGCCACTTCTTCTGCGGTGGAACGGTCAGCCGGGCGATGTCCTGCGGCTGGGTCATCTCGGGATCGAAATCTTCGCCCAAGAACATGCAAAGCCGGGACAGCTCGTCGGCCGGGTCCGCCACGAGCCGCTCGTACTGCAGCTCGTAGTAGGAGTCGGGCCCGAGTTTCGCCGCGTACCGCCGCCCGAAGTCGATCGCCTCGCGCCAGGCCGAGATCGCATGGTGGATGTCAAGCTTGTACCAAGGCATCTCCTTGAGAGACGCGACGCAGTCCCGGCCATCCCGGATGAGGTGCACGAACTGGGCGTTCGGCCACATCCGCAAGAGCGTGGGCACATGCTTGAAGTAGCTGGGCCGCTTGTCACCCCAGCGCGGTTTGTCGAACTTGCGGGCGTACGCGCGGAACACGATGCCCAGCGCCGAGCCCATCGTCGGCGGACCCGCCACGATCTCCTCGACGACCTCCGCGGCGTCGAGCCCAAGGTCCCGGAACTTGGTCTCCTTACGGCCAGTGATCCACTCCGCCAGCGCACGTCTGTTGTCGCTGTCGCGGAGGTCACCGAAGTCGCACCGGGCCGAATAGGCGGGGAGCAGGAACCGCGTCTCGGCCGGGATCGCGATCCGCTGATGTGAGTGCAGCATCAGCTGCAGCAGTGTCGTCCCCGACCGCGGGCATCCGATGACAAAGATCGGCCGGTCGGACTGGAAAGCCATGCCTGAGGACATGCAGGGAATGTTCGCCGACCCACCCATGCGACACATTGCGCCTAGCCGCACGCTTGCCGAGGCATTACCGAGGCTTGACGGCCAACGAACGCCCCATGCCAAACCTGGACGAAGCTTCCCGAGATCCCGGCCCAGCACCAACAAATCCGCAGGTCAAACACCCGCACCCGCAGGTAAAGAAGCGAGCGACCTCACCGGACGATCAGGCCGCCAGGCGACCGGGCGCCAGCCCGATGCCTCGTGGCATCGCGCCAGACCGGTGCCCTGTCGCATCGCGCCAGACCGGTGCCGGGCGGCACCCGCGTCAGCCCGATGCCGCGTCGCATCGCGCCAGCCCGATGCCGGGCGGCACCCGCGTCAGGCCGATGCCGTGTGGCACCGGGCCGGTCCTGTGGACGTCGCGTCAGGTGTAGGACTCGCCCAGGGTCTGGCGGACCTGCTTGCGGGCCTCGTGGATGCGCGACTTGACCGTGCCGAGCGGCAGTTTGAGCTGCTCGGCGATCTCCGCGTACTCCAGCTGCGACACATCGCGCAGGACCAGGGCCTGGATGAGGTCCGGCTTGCGGGCCTCCAGGTCCTCCATGGCGTCGAGGATGTCGACCCTCGAACCCGCGATGACGCTGGTGCGCCGCGGGTCAGGACGCTGCTGGGGCAGCTCGCCCGCCTGTTCGACCGAACGGCGCTTAAGCGACCGGTAGGTCGAACGCGCCGAGTTGGCCACCACCACATGCAGCCAGGTGCTGAACCTGGACCGCCCCTCGAACCTGTGGATGTTCCGAGCCACCTGCAGAAGCGCGTCCTGGCAGGCCTCCTCCGCGTCCTGCCGGCATGGCAGGAAACGTGAGCTATGTCTCATCACATCAGGCTCGATCACACGCAGAAGTTCGTTGAGGGCCGCCTGATCCCCCTGGGCCGCCTTGACGGCCAGTTCTTCGGTCCGCTCGTCGAATGCCATCGCCGCGCCTCATGCTCGTTCGCACACACACCCCGTTTGTTGGGCATGATACGGGAGTGTCCTTCCCACCTACGGTCGGCCGTTACCGAATCGATCGCGTCCTGGGGTCCGGGGCGTTTGCCTCAGTGTGGCTGGGGCACGACGACGCGCTGGAAGCCCAGGTCGCGATCAAGGTGCTGTCCGGAAGCCTCATCGACGACCTCGACGTGCGCAATCGTTTCCTGGAGGAGGCGCGGATCCTGCGGCGCGCCGACTCGGAACGCCTCGTTCGCGTCCACGACATCGGTGAGCTACCGGACGGACGCCCCTATTTCGTGATGTCGTACGCCGATCGCGGAACGCTCGCCGACCGCATGAGGGAACGGCCACTTCCGGTCTTCGAGGCCCTTGTGCTCGCCGAGGAAATCGCGTACGGCGTCGAAGTGATCAACGCCCTCGGCGTGATCCACCGCGATCTGAAGCCCTCCAACGTGCTGTTCCAGTCCACCCGGGACGGCGGCGAGAAGCTCCTGATCGCCGATCTGGGCCTGGCCAAGGCCCTCGCCCACGCCTCCGGCGCGTTCACGCTGCCGGTCGGCACACCCGGCTACATGTCGCCCGAGCAGGCGCGGTTCGGCGGCGGACTCGACGTGCGGGCCGACGTCTACGGGCTCGGCGCGCTCACCTACCACATGCTCACGGGCCGTCCCCCCGGGCCCGCCCCGGTCAAGGTCCCGCCCAGCGCGCTCCGCGAGGGCATCCCGCCCGCGTTCGACCAGGTGATCCTCCGTTCCCTGGAGGTCGAACGCGAGAAGCGCTGGCCGACCGCCGAGGCCTTTGCCGAGGCCCTCTCCACCCTCCGGCCGACCATGCCGCCCGGAACGCGACACCCCATGAAGGCCGAGACCTCGAATCTGGACTCGACCATTAAGGACGAGTACGTGGGTCCCCAGCGTCCCGCACCGCCCAGCGAGTCCAGGCGCCCCGTGGCCGGACCCGGACAGGTCACGCCTGGTCAAGCGCCTGCAGCCGATCCTTCGGCCGCCACAGGCCAGCCTGGCACGCCTCAGGGTGGGCCTTATCCGGCCCGCGCTGAGCCCCGCGGGCCTCAACAGGGGCAGCCTCAGCCCGGACCGTACGGTCCTCCTGGGGGCTATTCAGCTGAGCCTCAACGCGGCGGAGGCCCCGTCCCGCCGACGCCGGAGCGACCAGTAGCGCCTGGACAACCTCGCGCACCTTTCCCCGTCGAGCCGGAGCCTCCCACGCGCGAGGACCAGACGGCGTCCGACGACGACATCCTTACCTCCGAGATGCGTGTGCCGCCCCGCCCGGGCGACCGGCCCGGGCCTCCCGGGGGCGTCCCCGACGACGAGAAGACGATCGTGGACCAGCCCGGCCAGGCTCGGCCCCCAGGCGGCGGTCCGCAGTATCGCCCCGGAGAGCCTCCTGGGTCTCCCGATGACGACCGTACGGTGGCTGTCCCGATACCTTCGGCCTACCAGGGACCTTCTGGTCCGAGCCCGGAGCCACCGCCTGCCGACGAGGACAAGACGACCGTTCTCCCGACCCCGCAGCCTCCGCATGGCGGTGGAGGTCCGGGGCATCCGCCGCCGCACGGCCACGCGCAGGGCCCCTCGCCCACGGGATTCCAGCCACCGCAGCCGGGCTCCGAGCAGGCGCCGCGCCCGGCGGGCGGCCCGATGGGAAAGCTCAAGAACGTCCGCCTTGCCGGGCGTTCCGGCGGCCCGGCGGGCGCCAGGGCCGGAGGCGGCGACCGCAGGCAGAACAAGCTCATGACGCCGATGATCATCACCGCGATCGTGCTCTCGATCGCGCTGGTCGGCGGTCTTCTGCTCGGCACGCTCTTCAACGAAGGCGACGGTGGCGGTGACAGGAACGGGGCGTCCAAGCAGCCCGCGCCCCCGCAGGACTTCGTCCAGATCGCCGACCCCTCCGGCAAGATCAGGCTGGCGGCGCCCAATGCCTGGCCGCTCCAGTCGGCGGAGAGGACCTGGAGCACCTCGGTCGCCGCCCTGACCGATCCCAAGGCGAGGCCGGTCCTGCGCGCGACGCCCAACGCCGCCGCGTTCAAGGGCGACGGAAGGAGCCCAGGTGTCTTCGTGGGCCTGACCACTGACACGGCCGCCGGAAAGCTCCCGCCGCCGGGACTCATCCGCCATCCGCAGTGCACGAAGGGCGCCCAGGAGAACTACGTCTCCCCCGACAAGGCTCTCTCCGGCACGATCATCCGCTTCACCGCCTGCAAGGTCGGTACGCCGTCCGTCACCGAGGCCGGCCTGCGCGACAAGAGCGGCACGTTCGGCGCCTGGGTCCGGATCAAGGAAACCGACAACCGCAACCTCACCAAGACCATCCTCGACAACCTCAAGCTCGCCGCCCCCGAATGATCACTGAAGGCCCGAATGACCGGCTGAGTGCCAGGTTGTATATCGGACATGTCGCCCGTGTCACCGCAGCTTTGATCCTCCCCCTGGCCCTGGTGGCGTGCGAGAAGACCGCAGGCGCGCCATCGGAACGCTCTGAACGCCCCACGGCCTCCGCAGCGCCGGCCTGCCCGCGATCGGGAGTCGCGTTGTGGGTCCGCGCAACAGAAGCGGCCATGGGTCTCCGGTCGATGAGCGTCGAGCTCTACAACTGCGGTGACCGCGACCGAGTGCTCAAGGGTTATCCACAGGTCCGGCTCCTGGACGTCGACCGCAAGCCGATCAAGGTGGCGGTCGGCCGCGGGTCGTCCTCGGTGGCGACGGTGGACTCCTACAATCACCCACCGCGAAAGGTGACGTTGAAACCCGGCGAGGTGGCCTGGGCCGGAATCCTGTGGCGCAACCTGGTGACCGACGATCCACAGCATGCCGTCACCGCCGAGTTCTTGGAGATCGCACCATCGCCGGGCGAGCCAACTGATCGCCTGCCCGGCGTCGGCATCGACCTGGGCACCACCCGGAAGCTGGGCGTCAGCCCGTGGGAGAAGGTCCGCAACACGACCGCAGCGAGCAGCAACGGCCCGCGCCAGCACCCGAACTTGGGACCGGCTCAACGGCTGTTGGCCGAGATGGCCGTACGAAAGATCTACCCCGCATTGGAACGACTGCGCACCCAAGGCGGCTTCACCGCAGACTCGGTGCGAGCGGCGCTCCTGGGACTGGGCTATTCGGCCGACACCACGAAAGCGACCTCCATCGGAGCAATCCAGGCAGTCGCGTTCGAGGTGCGCCCGGGAGGCGGAGCTTGCGTGTCCGGCACCCTCCAACCGGACCGCCTGACGACAAAGGTTGACAGCGGACAAGTAGCAGGCGGATGCGCCACCGCCTGACCAGCACGTGGCGCTAGCCGAACGCAAGCTGCTACAGCATAGAAGCCCGCCAAGTCGATGCAGACACGCCCGGCAGCTCACCCACACACCCCCCGCAGGTCGTGCAAGACACGCCCACAGGTCTGCAGACGCGCGGCAGATCATGCAGACGCGTCCCGCAGGTTTGTCCAGACGCAACCCAGCAGGTCGTGCAGACGCGCCCTGCAGGCCGTGCAGACGCCGTCCCAGATCGGTGTAGACACGCGCGGCATCTTGCAGACGCGACTCAGCAGGTCGTGCAGACGTGCCCCACAGGCCGTACACACGCGCCCCCCGCAAGTCGGGCAAACGCGCAAGTCGTGAAGCCATGTCCTGCAGGTCGTCCAAACGCGCCCCGCAGATCGCCCAGAAGCAACCCAGCAGGTCGTGCAAGACACGCCCACAGGCCTGCAGACGCACCCCAGGTCATGCAGACGCGTCCCGCAGGCCGTCCAGACGCGCGCCGCAGGCCTTGCATACGCGCGCCGCAGCCGTGCATACGCGCGCCGCAGCCGTGCATACGCACGCGGCGGTCGTGCAGACGCGTCCAGATCGATGTAGACGCGGGCGGCAGATCTTGCAGACGCACGGCAGGTCGTGCAGACGCGACTGAGCAGGCCGTGCAGACGCGACCTAGCAGGTCGTCCAAACGCGTCCCGCAGGTCGGGCAGACCCGCCCGCAGGTCGATGCAGAGCGTGCCGGATGCTCTCCGCTCACCATCGATCTTCCACTGACAGTTGCATCGCGACAGGTTCCGATATATCGTTAATGCATCGCAACCGATCACTACTGAAGGAGACATGCGATGCACTCCCGACACGGACGATTTACGAAGCCTGAAGAGCGCCCCCGGCGCGGCGATCCGTTCGGCCCCTGGGGCCAAGGCTTTGGCGGACCCGGTTTCGGCCCTGGCCGGCACGGCGGTGGCCGCGGACGCGGCAGGCGCACGCGGCGCGGCAACGTGCGGGCGGCGCTGCTCGCCCTGCTGGCCGAGCGGCCGATGCACGGGTACGAGATGATCCAGGAGCTGGACAACCGGACCGGCGGGGTCTGGCGACCCAGCCCCGGCTCGGTCTACCCGACGCTCCAGATGCTGGAGGACGAGGGACTGGTCACCAGCGAGGAGCAGGGCGGCAAACGGCTGTTCTCGTTGACCGACACAGGCCGCGAAGAGGCCTCGCAGCAGGCCGTCGCCCCATGGGAAGAGGTCACCGAGGCCGCCGGCGAGAACGCCCTGCGCGGTCGCGAGGCCATCGGACAGTTCATGGGCGCGCTGCACCAGGTCATGAACGTCGGCAGCGAAAGCCAGAAGGCACGTGCCCTGGACGTCGTCAACGACGCCCGCCGCCGCCTCTACGGAATCCTCGCCGATGACCCCGCAGCCGAGTGACCCCACCCCGGCCGCATCGTGATCGGATCACGATGCGGCCCTTTTTCATTGCCGGCCCGCCCGGTCATGAACACAAATGGCAGGAACGGACACTCTCAGCGACCACAGGGGGGCGTTCCGTTCGATCAGTTGGGGAACGGAGCCGGCTGGGCGTACTGCCCGGAGACGAAACGCTTCTGCCATATGTAGAGCCGAAGGTCGTTCCGTGTAAGGCGCCTGTCGACGGGCACCTCGACCATCGCGCGGATGAGGTAGGACGAGCGGGCCGGCATGTACTTGTCGCCGCCATCACCGGCTTCAAGTTCGCCACCGGAGATGCGGCGTATGACCTCGCTCTGCGTCGGCGGAGTGCACATGGTCTCTGGCACACCCGCCTGCCACATGCACCGGCCACGCGCCTGCCTCGCGACAAGGTTGCGCTTCACGAACACATCGCCAGGTGGGTCGAGCAGGACCTTCTGGTCCGTCGGGTTGCTCAGCACGTAGTCGATATAGGCGACCGCGGACCCGGCGGGCAGCGGTGACGACTGCACGGTCGGCTCGCCGCCGGCACTGACTCCCCCGTTCACGGCCGCTACTTGGTATTGGGCGCCTTCGGCCGTCGTGATGGCGACCGGCTTCCCGCTTCTGGGCGCGGCCCCTTGAGACCCGGATCGCGAATTCGTCGGCGGGTCACCTCCGCCGCTCTTCTCCCCGAACCCGATCGCGAACACCGCACCACCCGCGATCATCGCCGCCACGCCGGTGACGACCGCGGTCAGGATGAGCCCCCTGCGCCGTCCTGCGCGCTTACGCCGTTCCGCCTGCGCACGGTTACGGCCCGACCGTGAACCGAGTCGGACCTCCACGCCGCTGGTCTCCCGCACACCGATCGGCCCGGTCGTGATGGACGTCCCCGGCACGTCCGCCGGATAGGCCCCGGTGGTATGACCTTGCGGGTAGTGGAACGAGTCGGGCTCGCTCTGCGGCGGAACGTCGCCGGGTCTTCGCGGTGTTCCTGGCTGCATGTCCAATGCTCCCCGTCCCCCCACACTTCACCGAGATGCCGCCCATAGTTTGACGCAATTGGACGCCTCATCAACATGCGACCCCGGAATAACACCAAAAGACGCTAATCAGTCATGACCCTGTTGTCACTTATGGACACAGGCAAAACCCGCACGCAGACGACCGGCGTGAGCGCACGATTCCATCGCGCGCTCACGCCACGACGCGGCTCGGACGCTCAGGGGAGCAGGGTTTCGAGGAACTCGACTATGCCCTGCGGGCCGTCCACCACGAGGTCGGCACGTTCGGTGAGGGCGGTTACCTCGGTGGAGCCGCTGCAGAGCTTGAGGCCCGGGACGCCTTCGGCGCGGAGGGCGTCGATGGCGTCGAAGGCAGCCAGGTCGCCCAGGTCGTCTCCCGCGAAGAGGACGGCGGACGGCAGGCCGTCGCCCAGGGAGTCGATGAAGCTCCGGAAGGCGATGCCCTTGTCCATGCCGGGCGGGCGCAGCTCCAGCACGAGGCGGCCGGGCTCGACGACGAGGCCGGTGCGTTCGGCGAGCGCGTTCATGATGCCGCGCAGGCGTTCGAGGGCGACCTCGGGCTCGGCGGTGCGGCGGGTGTGCACGGCGAGCGCCTGGCCCTTGTCCTCGACGAACGTGCCGTCCGGGGCGCCGGCGGCCGCGAGGACGTCGGGCAGCTTCGCGCGGGCCTCGGCGACGCCGGGAGGCGGCTCGGGCACCGTCATGGTGCCCGACTCCCAGCGCTCCAGGCCGTACTGCCCGAGCACCACGAGGCCGTCGATGCCCTCGAAACCGCCGTACTCCACGGCGGTGGCCGCGGGACGGCCGGTGACGATCACCAGCGAGCCCACGAGCGGGGCCAGGCGGGCCAGGGTCGCGGCCGCCCGGGGATGGGCCCGGGCCGCCTCGGGATCGTCCACGATCGGCGCGAGTGTGCCGTCGAAGTCGAAGCCGAGCACGGCTCCGCGGGGGTTGTCGCGGATAGCGTCGAGGCCGTCCGTACCGACGGCGGTCAAGGGAAGGTTCACGTGACCAGTGTTGGTCACGCTACGGCCGGATGCCGAGTCGGCGCGCGGCGCGCTGCCGTTGACGCTGTGAGCGCATCCGGCGAAGGCGCTTGACCAGCATCGGGTCGTGCGCGAGCGCCTCGGGCCGGTCGATGACAATGTTGAGGAGCTGGTAGTACCGCGTCGCCGACATGTCGAACATTTCGCGGATCGCCTGCTCCTTGGCTCCGGCGTACTTCCACCACTGCCGCTCGAAGGCGAGGATCTGGCGGTCACGCTCGGAGAGGAGTTCGGCAGGGAAGGCGCCGTCGTCTTCCAGGCCGTCGTTCACGGGTGGGTGTAGCGCAGAACCATCGTTCATGGGTCCGTCCTGATGGGGGCCGTCACCAGGGGCGTTGGCCTCTCGCATGAGGTCCCCTCTGTGGTCACTAATCCCGGGTCGTCCGGGTTCGGCCGGGTGCCATGCTACGCGTCCCCGCCGACAAGTTCCGGGTGTTCTGACGGAACGGCCCAACGTTACGCTCAGGCAACGGAGGTGGGTTCCGTTGAGTGACGGCACGAGCACCAATACGAGCGCCAAGGCGCATCAGTGCATCACATTTCTTACCGACTACGGGCTGGACGACGGGTTCGTCGCGTCATGTCACGGCGTGGCCGCGCGGATCGCCCCGGACGTCCGGATCATCGACATCACCCATCTCGTCCCGGCGGGCGACGTGCGGCGCGGCGCCGCGGTGCTGGCGCAGACCGTCCCGTACCTCCCGCCGGGCGTGCACGTCGCGGTCGTCGACCCGGGCGTGGGTACGAGCCGGCGCGCCATCGCGATCGAGGCCGGCGACCGGATCTTCGTGGGCCCCGACAACGGACTGCTGTCATGGGCCGCCCGCGGCCTGGCGCCCGGCGGAACCTACTCCCTCGCCCCGTGGCGCACCCCGGCCGGGGAGAGCACGCCGGCGGCGAACGAGCCACGCGCGTTCGAACTCACCAATTCCAAGCTCTGGCTGGACCCGGTCTCCCCCACGTTCCACGGGCGCGACATCTTCACGCCCGTCGCCGCGCAGCTGGCCGGCGGACTCGACATCTCGGCCGTCGGCCGTCCGGTGGACCCCGCGAGCCTCATCACGCTCCCCTCCCCTACGCGACGTGTACAGAACGGCGGGGCGGAGGGCGAGGTGCTCACGGTCGATCGCTTCGGCAACATCCAGCTCTCGCTGACGAGATCCGACCTGGACCAGCTGGGCGCCCATCCGGGAGACTCCCTCACGATCACCCTGGGCGTCACCGCTCGTCTCCAGGGCTCCGAACCCCAGCGCCGCCGTACCTTCAGCGTCCCTTACCGGGAGACCTTCGGCTCCGTACCCCCCGGCGAACTGGTCGCCTACGCCGACTCGGTCGGCTGCGTGGCCCTGGCCGTCAACTCCGGCGACGCCGCCCAGCGGCTCGGCCTCCCCCCGGGCGCCCGCATCCGGATCTCACCCACGCCCTGACGCGCCCCCAACACGACACGCTCTGCCCGACTCACGCGTTCTGTCCCGCCCGATGCACCCTGCCCGACCCGACGTACCCCGCCCAACCTGACATGCTCTGCCCGGCCAGAGGCGCTCTCACCGTTCGACGCGCCCGGCACCGTCCGACGCGCTCCGCCCGCCTGACGCATCCCGCCCCGCCCGACGCGTCCTGTCCCGCCGACGCGCACCGCACCTTGGGACGCGCTTTGGCGAATCTGACGCGTCTGTCCCGTCGGACGCGCCCTTTCCGGTCCGACGCACCCTTTCCGGTCTGGCGCGTTCTGCCCGACCTGGCACGTTCTGGTCGGTAGAGGTGCAGTCGCATGCGCACTACATGCATTAACGTATGTATGTATTGTGCATCTGTACGGTATGTCCCGGTAGATGTCTTGAGCGGAGGCCCTGCATGGGGATCGAGAACGCCTCCAAGGGCGGCCACCCCGAGGACCTTCCGGATCCGGCGCTGTCCGACATCGCTCTCGCGCTCTTCCATCTCCGGCGGGTCTGGGCCACGCCCGATCTCATGAAGCGCATCCGGGCCCAGACCTCCAGCGGCCCCGGCGGCAGGCCCCTCCAGCTCTCCAATCTGATGGTCGTCCACGCCGTGGCCGGGTTGAGCTTCGGCGACGGGTCCGGGGACGGAGACGAGCGCCGGGGCGGTGCCGAGGTCACGGTCGGGGCGGTCGCCGAACGGCTCGAAATCGATCCCTCCACGGCGAGCAGGCTGGTCGGCCATGCGATCGACGCGGGCCTGGTCTCACGGCGCCCCTCCCCGGTGGACGCGCGGCGCGCCAACCTCGGGCTGACGGATGCGGGGACGCGCGTCAAGCAGGTCGCCGACCGCTTCCGTCGTGCCTACCTCGACGAGCTCATGGCGGACTGGACCGGATCGGAACGCGAGGACTTCGCGCGCCTTCTCACCCGATTCGCCGACGCCGCAGCGCGGTGCCCCATGGACTTCGACGGCATCGACAAGATCTTCGAAGAGGCCCAGGCCGATTGATCTGCCGGCCGCCGTGCCTTCGGAGGCACGGCGGGCGCGGCATGGACGTCATGCGTCGTTACGCAGCGTCGACGAGCGAGCGTAGTACTCGTCCTCGTCGATCTCGCCCCGGGCGAAGCGCTCCGCGAGCACCGACCGGGCTCGGGCCATCGGATCGGCATGTGCGGCCCCGGCCGCGATGCGGCGGCGCACCAGGTAGAACCCGGCGACCACCACGGCCACCCAGAACAGCCCGAACGTGATGGGGAACACCGGCCACCAGGCGGGGGCGTCCGCGGCCCCGCTCTCGTGCCAGGGACCCGGGTGAACCTGCATCGCCAACGTCGTCAGCATGGTCATCGACCTCCTTGTTTCGGATAAGTCGATGCTCAGCGACAGGTGAGGGGCGCTGCATCGTACGGCCGGAGGCTTCTCCGCTACGCCCGGTGGAGTAGCGAGGAGCCGTGCGGAATCACCACCACGGTGGGCGGTAGTCGTCGTCATCTTCCGGACGCCGGCGCGTGGAACGGCCTCCCGGCTGGTCCTCAGACGACGATCCTGGCTCGGGGAAGCGGGCGCCGTACTGGTCGTCGTCGTCCAGGTCCGCGGGTGGCACCGCGGGGAAGGCCGCAGTGGGCAGCTCGTCCGAGAAGTCATCCGCGGGAGGCAGAGGAAGCGCGTCGGTCGGGCCTTCGGCGTCCTCTTCCCGAGGCACGGAATCAAAGTCGGGCAGGTGATTCGGAGTGGTCGGCTCATCAAGCGCGTGACCGTTAAGGCCGTGGCCATTGCTTGCTGAGCCCCCGAATCCGTTCAGGGCACCCAGCCCGTTCGAGCCATTCTGGCCTCGGCCATTGTCCGAGACCGCGGGCTCACCGGGATGGTAAGGACGAAGGTCGCCGAGACTGAACGGAGGCTTTTCATCGGCAGTTCCGGGCCCTCCGTTCTGGCCCGTCGCTGGTCCGCGGCCGCCGAGCTCTGGCGTACGGTCTTCGTCGCTGTCCGGCTTGTGCCTGCGTCCTCGCTTTTCGCCGTACCCGCGCTCCAGCTCGTCGCCGCGCTCTACGTCCTGGCCACCGCCCAGACCTCCGTATTCGCGCTCAAGGCGTCGCGGGGGCCGTGCTGAGCCGAATCCACGCTCAAGGTCATGGGGTTGGCTCTCCTGGCGGAAGCCACTTGCGGAGCCGTACGGGCGCTCCCGCTCGTCCCCGTTTCCAGAGCCGTATGGGCGCTCCTGGCGGGGGGCACTTCCCGCGCTGTACGGGCTCTCCTGGCGGTGGCCGGTCCCTGGGCCATACGCGCGTTCCTGTCCCTCGGCAGCGCCGGTACGCGGGGGCCAGAGGGGACGATCGGTCTGCTCTCGTGAGGTCGGCGCCTCGGGCGAGGGTGAAGCGTGCGAGCGACCCATCCGGGCCGCCGATTCCGGGGAGGCGGACGGCATGCCTCCGGGGAAGACCTCGCTGCTCTGCCACAGCGGGACGTTGACGGGTGCGACGTCAGGACCGTTCGACGGACCGCCGCCCGTCATGGCGCCGACGGGTTCGCGCGGGCGGCCGGAACCAGAGTGACGCAGGTAGTCGTCTTCTTCGAAGTCCTCGTCGGGGCGGCGTCGCTGCCGCCAGCCCAGCACCAGTCCGACGATCACGAGGACGGCGCCGCCCGCGACGACGGCCATCACCAGGGTGCCGGTCCCCTCCTCCTCCGGCTCGGCGGCGACGGGCGAGGACTTCTCGGCGCTCTTGGGCGTCGCGCCCGGGCCGTTGGCGGACTTGTTGATCTTGTTGGCGGCCAGCAGGGTCCGTGCCGCGTCGAGGGTGCCCGGGCAGTTGGTCGAGCCACTTGCCTGCTGGCGCGGTACGGAGCCCTGGATGAGGGCCTGGCGGATCTCGTCCGGGGTCAGCTTCGGGTAGCGGGCCCGGACGAGGGCGGCCACCCCGGCGGCGATCGCCGAGGACGGGCTGGTGCCCGTACCGACCACATAGCCGTTGCTGGCATCCGCGCTGACGATCTCGACGCCGGGCGCGCAGACCGCCACGTACGAGCGCCGGTTGCTGTCCTTCCAGACCCGCCCGCGGTGGTCGAGGGCCCCGACGGCGATCACTCCGTCGTACGCGGCGGGGTAGTTGCGGCGGTTGGAGCCGGCTCCGTCGTTGCCCGCCGAGGCGATGAGCACGACGCCCTTGCTCAGGGCGTACCGGACGGCCTCTTCTTCGGTCTTGTCACCGTCATAGAACAACCTGCCGCCGCCGAGGGACATGTTGATGACCTCGGCGCCATGATCGACGGCATACCGGATGCCCTGCGCCACGGCGTCGCGGTTGCGCCCGCTCGTTCCGCCGTTGCCCCGGAGCGGATCGTCGTTCTCCCAGGTCACTCGGATCGACAGGATCCGGCTCTGCGGCGCGACACCGATGACGCCGCGCTGGTAGCCCGGCCCGTTGCCGTGCCCGGCGATGATGCTCGCCATCGACGTGCCGTGCAGCCCCCAGTACTTCCCGCCGGGACGCCGCGTACCGCCGGTGAGGTCAGGGCCGCTGGTGACCCGGCCGACCAGGTCGGGATGGCGTTTGTCGACGCCGGTGTCGAGCACCGCGACGGTGACGCCAAGACCCTTGGACCACTTCCAGGCCCTGGGGATGTGCATCGCGTCGAGATGCCACTCGCGCTGGCGGATCTGGTCCGGCGCGGATCGGGTGACTCCGGTGACGGCTCCCCGTGCGGCGACGCGCGCCTGGCCGGCGACGCCCGCCTGGCCGGGCTGGCCCGCGTGATCGGACTGGCCCGCCTGACGTTCGGCGGAACCGTCGGGGGCGAGCGCCATGGGCACGGCGACTGCGGCGGCGAGCGTCAGCGCGGTGAGGCTCGCGGTGGCCCGTACGCCAAAATGGCCGACGGGTCGGGTACCTCGAGAGCGGCGTCGGCCGGCATGCGACACGCCCACCGAACCTCCTCCCGGCGTCGGCCGTGGTCTGCTGGTGCAACCCACCACAGGCGGAAATCCTCGTGAACACGAAGCACGACGGCAACCGCCGCCTCCGTGGGCACAGCCCCTCATCCCGCCCCACCGAGCCCTCGGGGCGCGAGGCCTCATTCTGCCATGAGGCGGCAGTACGGCTCGGGCACTCGGCACATTCAGGCACGGTCCAGGACAGCTGGCAGTTCTTACGGATCTACCGTGCTCCGCACCCGACCTGCCCTAACCCGGGCACCCTGTGTGCTACACCCCACCGCGCGTCAAGTTCCCCGCGAACGACTGCTCTGAGATGGCGGCAGATCAGGTGTGGCGGCAGATCAGGTGCAGGTGCCGAAAGGCCGGTCGCAGTGGAGAACCTGACCACCGAGCGCCGGCCGCACCTTGTCGATGAGCGCGTCCGGTCCGGTGACGAGCCAGTTCGGGCCGTGCAAGATCGCGAAGGCGCCCGGTTCGCCGAGGGCGCTCTGCCCGATCCCGGTCTTCCAGCTCTCCAGGGCCGTGTCCATGGTCAGCCCCGAACCGGAACCAGGGCTGAGCACCGTCCCCGCGACATAACGCCCGCCGAAGCGGCATTCGACCCTCGCCTGATCGACCCGGCAACCGGTGGCTCCTCGTTTCCGAAGGGCCGCCGCGATGTCCTTGGTGTCCCCGTAAGCACGGGCGCTCGCGCCGGGCCGGGCCGAGGCCCCGCCGTCTTCGCCTGTCATGAGGAACGCGGTGATGCCTGCGGTGGCGAGCACCGTACCGCCGACTGCACCGGCGACGGCAAGCATGGGCTTCGACTTCATGCACACCAGGATGCCCTACTCGCGAGTAACTTGATCCTGACACACAAAAACCATCCCCCTCCCTGAAGCCAGGAGGGGGATGGCCGCTTCGCCAGGCCGTGCCCCTCCCGCGGAGTTCGGAAGGGGCCCTTGAACGTGAAGGTGGCTGTATCAGGAACGCTTCGGCTCGAAGTGCAGCCCGGTGATGCCGCAGTCGAACGCACGGGCCCCGACGAGCCGGAGCTGCTGGTAGGCGCCTGCGGGGAAGACGGGCATTCCGGTGCCGATCGCGGTCGGGTTCATGAACAGGTGGAGCTCGTCGAGGAGGCCCTCGGCGATCAGACTCGACACCAGCGTGCCGCCGCCGTAAGCGATCATGTCTCCGCCCGGCTCGGACTTCAGCCTGTTCACGGTCTCGGCCAGGTCGCCGTTGGCGACCACGGCGTTCTCCCAGGGCGACTCGGTGAGCGAGTTGGAGATCACGACCTTGGGAGTGTTGTTCATCCAGTCGATCGACTCCTGGGTCTCCCCCTCCGGCCCTGCGGCCCACGTCGGGATGAATCCCTCGGCGAGCTTGCGCCCCAGCACGATGCAGTCGACCTGCGCGGTGAGCGCCTCGATGTAGCCGTTGATGTCGCCGGTCCAGGGAAACGTCATCCAGTCCATCTCACCGTTCGGGCCGGCCATGTAGCCGTCAACGGTGGTCTGAACCTGAAGCTTGAACTTACGCATGGGCGGGGTCCTTTCGAGTGCTGTGCGCTTGCTTCCTTGCGATGCCCCAACTCTGGCAGCCGACAATCTGAGATGTCAAGACAAATTTTTTTGTCGGTGCACGGATGCCGTCATACCTCGCAAAGGTCCTAGTCCCCGCCTGCGCTCAGCTCACGCACAGGACCAGCGCACATGGCTCGCCGGAACGCGCCCCCGCCCCTTGGCCAGTACGCGCCCTAGCCCCTAGCCGGCGCCCACATCCGCATGCTCTCCAGCCTCCACACCGGTCTCGAGGGCATCCTCAGCGATGGGGAGATGGTCGGAGTGGTAGGCGTGGCCGTCGCGCGTTACGGCGGCGGACTCGTAGCCGGACTCGGCGAGGCGGGCCAGCCAGAGCAGGCCGTCCGATCCCATGGCCATGGCAGCGGTGGCGTAGGCGTCGGCCAAGGCGAGGTCGGGGCCGGTGACGGTGACCGAACGGAGGGCCTGTACGGGTTCGCCTGAGTGCGGGTCGAACACGTGGAGTCCACGCTCGTAGGTACCCGAGGTGGCGACGGCCAGATCGGTGCCGGTCAGGACCCAGGCCAGCTTGTCCGGTTCCCAGGGATGGCGGACTCCGAACCGCCACGGGCGACCGGGTTCGGGGCAGCCGCGGCTGCGGATGTCGCCGCCGGCGTTGATGCAGTGGTTGAACGAGCCCGCCTGAGCCAGGCGCGCCGACGCCATCTCGACCGACCAGCCCTTGACGTAGCCGGACGGATCGAGCCGTCCGGCGGCTCGTTCGTCGAAGTAGCCGTCGGTCTCTCGCCGCAGGGTGGCGCAGGCGTCCAGCACGGTGCGCATGTCGGCCGAGCACCGGTCGGCGGCCAGGTCGCCCCGTTCGAGCTGGTTGACCTCGCTGTCGTCCTTGTAGGTGCTGAAGCGGCGGTCCACCTCGTGCAGCCAGGCACAGGTGTCGTCGATCAGCTCGGCGAGGGCGCGGCGAGGGAGAAGGTCGGCGATCTCGATGCTGACCGCCGTTCCCATGACCTCCTCGACGTGCCGCATCATCAGGCCCGCGCCGCGGTGAACGCGGACTGCAGTGAGGCGGCGAAGGAGCCGCTGGTGAACGTGGCGCCCGAGACGGTGTCGACGCGGGCGCTCTGGGAGGTCAGGGCGGCCTGCCGCAGCAGCGGGATGGCTCGCCCGTTGACCTGCGCCGTCGTGGCCGGGGTCGTGGCGTGGGTGGCGGTGAGATTCGTGACCCGTCCGGCGGCCACTTGGATGGTGACCTGGATGGGCCCGTATTGGTTGCGCACGGTGTTCCCCCGGAACACTCCGTCTTTCAGACCATTGGCTGCTCTGACCGCACCGTTCCCTGCCGCACCGTTGCCGGTTGCCCCGTTGCCGGTTGCACCATTCCCTGCCGCACCATTCCCGGCAGCCCCATTGCCCGCAGCACCATTTCCTGCCGCGCCGTTGCCTGCCGCGCCGTTCCCATTCCCGTTTCCGTTTCCGTTTCCGGAAGCAGCGTTGCCGTTGCCGGGCGGGTTGGCTCCACCCTGGGCGTTTCCGGGCGGTTGGGCGGCGGACGAGCCGGGGGGTGCGAGATCGCCCGTCTGGCCGACGGCCTGGCCGGACGCCGTGGAACTGGCGTCCGCTCCGTACTTGGCGGCGAGGAGCAAGGCCGCCCCGCTCAATGTGCCGGCGATGGCCGCGGTGGTTCGACGCATCACGTCCCTCGTTTCAGAACTCGATCAGAACTCGAACGGGTCAAGGTGGATCTGGCGGCGGCGCACCCGCAGGCGGCGCAGGGTCGCGACCGCCGCTTGGACCATGCCGGGTGGGCCGCACACGTACACGTCACGGTGGCGGACGTCCGGGACCAGCTCCCGGAGCCCTTGGGGCGTGAACAGGTTCTGCGGGCCCGGTTCGTGGCGGGAGCCCAGCACGTAGCGCAGCTCGTGCCCGTGCCGCTGGGCAAGGCTGCGCAGCTCGTCGCGGAAGACGATGTCGTCGGCGTCGGAGGCCCGGTAGATGACCACGCTGCCGTTCGGAAGGTCCTCAAGGACGGCGCGAATCGGGGCGATGCCGCTCCCGCCGGCGATCAGCAGCGCCCGCTGCCGGGAGCGTTGACCGGCGGTGAACGTCCCGGACGGGCCGACGGCGAACACCCGGGTGCCCGGCCGCAGGTCACGCAGCCCGGTCGTGTGGCTTCCGACCGCGTTGATGGTCAACCGGAGCCATTGCTCGTTGGGAGCCGCAGACAGCGAGAACGGATGTGACTGCCACCAGGTGCCGCTCGCCATGAAGCGCCAGCGGAAGTACTGCCCGGCCTGCGCCTCCAGCTTGTTCAGGCTGCGCCCGCCGATGTAGACCGAGAACATCGTCGCCGTCTCGGGCACGACATCCATGACCTCGAACCGGTGCCGCGCGTTCAGCCACAGCGGCTCGACCATCCGGCCCCACAGGAGGCAGGCGATCACCAGGGCGTACAGGCCCATCCAGTACCACTCGGCGAACCCACCCTTGGCGAGATCGGCCCCAGCGAACTGGTGACCGTAGCCCAGGATCAGGATCGCGTAGGTGGACCAGTGCAGCCATTTCCACAGCTCGTACGGCATCCGGCGGCGGATGCCCCGGATCGCCATCATGCTGACGGCCACCATGATCCCGGTGGCGGTGTAGGCGCCGACCATCCCGTCAACGGTGTTGAAGAGGGTGACCGTCTGGTCGACGACCGTGACGTCGGCGCTCATGGCGTAGCCGACCGTGATGTACGCGGCGTGCGCCAGCACCGACAGCAGCAGATAGACGCCCACCTGGCGATGCCAGCGCATCAGGTCGTGGCCGCCGATCCAGTTCTCCAGCCAGGCGACCCGGCTCATCATCAGGACCTGCGCAAGGAGCAGGTACCCGCCGACCAGCCCGGTGACCCGCCCGCCGGCCGTGACCATCTCGGGCGTGCCGCTGAGGGTGCTGGGCGGAGTGCCGAACATCCACAGCGCGACGCTGGTCGCCAGCAGAGCCCAGAACAACAGGACCACGAACAACTTGTTGCCGGCGGTCTTCGCCGCGGGCGGCTTGAACCGTTGTTCCAAGCCCGGGCCCGGGCCGAAGGCCCTGGGCGCCGACCCCAGCTCCTCCCGGCGCTCCTCGCGGCCGTTTTCGAACCGGGAGTCGCGCTGTTCGAACCGGGATTCGCGCGTGGATTCGCGCTGGGCAGTGTCTTCCCTGCCCACGGGCCATGGCATGTCAGGAGTAGCACGTACGGCCGTCTGTCGCTGGTCCCAATCGGCGCCGTACGTCTCATTGGTGGGGACCGTATTCCCTGCTTGCACACGATCCTCCGCGAGGTCTCCGGGTGCGCGGTCTCGACTCGGTCAGAGTCGCTGGCATGTCGTACGGGTGATCCCGGACATTTGGTTCAGCCGACGACTCGACTGGCTGTCATCGTGGACGTTTCTTCGGCTACGACCGACGTTGAACGAGCTCGGCGACAGACGCGTACCACTGGTCAACCTCATACGGACCGTTCCCAGTCACCTACCTTCTGGATCCATCTTCCGGATCCTTGTGATCCAGTGATCCACCTTCTGGATCCCTTGTAGCGAAGAGAAGCGAACGTCGTAACGAAGAGGATGAGTGGCCCGCGCGGTAGGAAGCCGGGTGAACATGGAGGCCGCGCGGACCACTCGCTCGACGCGTGATGACGTCGCGCTGAGATTAGACCGGCGCAGACCCTCGACCACACGTCTTAAGCCTCACTTGACCCAGGGCTGAGCGCCCCCTAAGCGTGTATCGCCGGGGCGTGACGTCGTGGCAGCTCAGCGTGGAATTTGAAATCGCCTTGAACCAGAGTGACCGATGGTGCGTACCTGTTGAACGGAGCCGGGTGCACTTCCTCACACCCTTAACAAGGAGGGAGCGCCGCATGCGACATGCACGGCGACCGCGTTCCATCTCACGCAGCATCACCCTGCTCGCCGGGGCCGGCCTGGTCCTGACGAGCCTGGGTTCGGTGGCGGCCGAGGCGAGCGTCCCCGCTCTGCCGGCTGCCATGGCACAGACCATCAACTGTCCGGACGTAGCCGGACAGCTTCCGCAGGTGCCCGCACAAGCCAAGGCCGAAGTGGATCGCAACCTCGCGCTCCTCAACACCCAGATCCAGGAGGCGAACACGCGCCTGGCCAACTCGGTGGGCCAGGGCGGACCCAACTTCGTTCAGAACGCGATCGTGGGACCGCTGCGGGACAAGCGCGTCGCCACGATCAACCGGATCGCCACGGCCATCGGACGGGTGGCCCAGCGCCCCGCCGGCCTGGACGCCCTCGCCCCCTGCACGGTGGTCGACGACGGCCAGGGCGGCGGCGGTCAGGGCAACAACCCGGGCCAAGGGGGCCAGAATCCAGGCCAAGGCAACAACAACGGAGGTCAGAACCCGGGCCAGGGCAACAACAACGGTGGCCAAGGCAACGGGAACGCGGGTCAGCAACGCCCGGTAGCCTCGGACTTCGTCGACATCCGCCAAGTCAGGCCCAACGCCCAGCAGGCGCGGGCCCAGGCACGCGGATCGCGCGGCACGTTCACCTCCCGATGCGGGCGCAACGAGAACGGGCACTTCAACTCCGACAACTTCATCGTGGCGCCGGGCGTCGCGAACGGAGCGCACCACCAGCACGACTACGTCGGGAACCTGACCACCGACGGCAACTCCACCGACGAGAGCCTCGCCGCCGGCGGCACGACGTGCAGCAATGGCGACAAGTCGACCTACTTCTGGCCGGTCGTGCGGCTGCGCAGCCCCAACGACCCGCCGCAGAACGACCAGAGCGCGGCAGACGGCAACATCGGCCGCATCCAGCGGCCCGCCTCGGTTTCACTCCAGTTCCGGGGCAACGCCACGAGCAAGGTGACCGCGATGCCGCGCTTCATCCGCGTCATCACCGGCGACGCCAAGGCCGCCACCAACGGACCGGCCAACTCCCGCGCCTCGTGGACCTGCACCGGCTTCGAGAACCGGCGCCTGACCGACAAGTACCCGCTCTGCCCCCGAGGCAGCCAGGTGACCCGCATCCTGGAATTCCCGAGCTGCTGGGACGGCCGTAACACCGACAGCGCCAATCACCGGACGCACATCGTCTTCCCCGGCCAGAACGGCGCCTGCCCGGCCGGCACCCGGGCGGTCCCGCAGCTGCAGATGCGGCTCACCTACAACATCAACCTCAACCGCCAGCAGCTGAACCAGGGCCGGGTCTATGCCCTGGACAGCTTCCCCGAGCAGCTCCACAACCCGGTCACCGACCACGGTGACTTCGCCAACGTCATGTCCAACCGCCTCATGAACCGCGCCGTCACCTGCATCAACCGCGGCCAGCGCTGCTAGTACCCGACCCCGACCCCATACCCGACCCCGTATCCGACCTCGACCCCGACCGCTGACCCACAGAGGCCCCGTCCACACTGGACGGGGCCTCTTGCCGTCGCAGCACACGTCTTGAAGGTTGCTGCTCGGCCTCCGGGAATGCCACGCTTCGCCGATGGATCCGCTGAGGTTGGTCGAGACCACGCCCGGGAAGTTCTCGTTGCTGCTGGACGCAGGGACGACGCAGGTCGACGAAGTCATCGGGCAACTCGGTCACGAGCCGAACGGCTATTTCTGGGAAGGCATCGCGCAATTCCTGGTGAGCAGTCAGGCCCCGGCTCTAGAAGGGCGCTTGTCCTACGACCCTGAAGCCGGCATGTTCTGCGCGTACGGCGATGATCGAGCTGCCCTCCAGGAGCTGGCTGCCCTGATGAGCGCTGTCGCCACAGACGGTGAACGCATGCGGGGGCTTGTCGAGTCCGCCACGGCCGGTGGCTTTGAGTTCGATGACTGATCGCGCACGAGCCAGGAGCTGACCTACCGCTCCTGGGGATAATCGAGCCATGCGTCTCGGGATAGCCCATCATCTGGGGTGGGCCGTGGCGGTGACGGCTTCGGCTGACCACCGGGTCGTGGACCGGCGGCGGGTCGAGCTCGTCGAATCTGGCGTACCGACGGCCCCCGTTCACCATGAGGGCAAGCCGCTCGACGATGCTGCGGCGGCGGAGTTGGTGGCGCGGGTGCGGGAGTCGGCGATCCGGGCGACATCGGCTTCGCTGGACGCACTCGAATCGGCGCTGCACGAACCGATCGTCTCGATGTCGCTTCGAGCCTGGCCTCTCGATTTTCCCGAGGACATCGCCGTCCAGCGACGTGCACCGTATGAAAGCCGCGCGGACTCCGTCATGTATCGCCAGGTCCTGGACCAGCTCGCACGCGCGCGTGGCTGGGCCGTCCATCTCTATGACGCCAAGAGCGTGGAGGACCGGGCGGCCCGGATCCTGGCCGACCGGGCCAATGAGATCCTCTATGGGCCGCGGGCGGCGCTGGGGCCACCCTGGACCAAGGACCACCGGATGGCGCTCGCGGCGACGGTCCTGGCCGCTGCCGGCGCCACTACGGACGAGCGATAGCTGAACGAAACAGGCCGCCTCCGGGCAACGCCCGCGACCGACTGCCCGGACCGCGCCAGGCCGGGCGTCAGCGCCGGATCGGGTCGAGCGGATCAACGCCGTTCAATTAGGTTAGGCTCCCCTTATTTGCTGCCGATCCTTATTTACCCGCCCATTCGGAGGAAAGTGGTGCTAGCCGGACTCGACGGACGCGGATGAGCACGGTCATGGAGAAGCGGCCCGCGTCCGGGGTCGCGGCGGTCCGGCGGCGGCGGGTCACGGGGGTGGGGTTGCTCGTGACGGTCCTCGTGGTCGCGGGGGCGGCGTCGCTGGCCGTCGGAGCACGGGCGTTGACCCCCGGCGAGGTCTGGCGCGGGTTGTTCGCCGAGCCGGGCTCCGACCAGCGGCTCACCGAGATCAGGCTCATCGTGCAGACCGTGCGGGTCCCCCGGACGGTGCTCGCGATCGTGGCCGGCGTCGCTCTGGGGATCGGCGGGGCGCTGATCCAGGGGTGCACGCGCAACCCGATCGCCGACACGGGCCTGCTCGGGGTGAACTCCGGTGCCTCGGTCGCCGTCGTGTCGGCGACCTCCCTGTTCGGGTTGTCCAACCCGTTCCAGTACGTCTGGTTCGCCTTCCTGGGGGCGGCGGTCGCCGGTGTCGTCGTGTTCGGCCTGGCGAGCATCGGGCGAGGGGCCGGCAACCCGTTGACGCTCGCGCTGGCCGGGCAAGGGGTCACGGTGTTCCTGGCGTCGATGACCACCGCGATCGCGCTGTCGGACAAGGAGTCGCTGAACGCGTGGCGGTTCTGGAACGCGGGCTCGGTGGCGGGTGTCGGATTCGACGTCATCTGGCCGGTGACCGCGTTCATCGCTGCCGGCCTGGTCTTGGCGCTGACCACGCTGCCCGCCATCAACCTGCTGAACCTGGGTGACGACGTGGCCCGTGGGCTGGGGGTGAACGTCGCGTTGAGCCGGACCGTCGGCATCCTCGCCATCACCCTGCTGGCGGGCGCGGCGACGGCCGCGTGCGGTCCCATCGCCTTTCTCGGGCTCATGGTGGCCCATGTGGCCCGGTATCTGACCGGGCCGGACTACCGCTGGCTGGTGCCGTACGCGGGTCTGCTCGGAGCGGTCGTCCTCCTGGTCTGCGACATCGTGGGCCGTGTGGTCGTGCGGCCGGGCGAGCTGGACGCAGGGGTCCTGGTCGCCATCCTCGGTGCCCCGTTCTTCGCGGCCCTGGTGTGGCGCGGAAAGTTCAAGAACGCATGAACGCGACAAACACAACAGACACGACAGACGTGGCAGACGTGGCAGACGTGAAGCGGTCGGTGGCGCCAGGCGTACGGCTGGGTCACGTGTCGTTCGTGTGGCGGCCCTGGCTCGTCTTCGTCACTCTGCTGCTGGCGTCGGCGACGTTTCTGGTGTTCTGCCTGTCCATCAGTGTCGGCGACTTCCCCATCGAGCTGCCCCGGGTGATCGCCACGATCCTCGGCCAGGGCGAGCGGGTCGACAAGTTCGTGATCATGGACCTGCGGATGCCGCGTGCCCTGGCCGGGCTCATCGTGGGGATCGCGCTGGGGGTGTCCGGGGCGATCACGCAGTCCATCGCGCGCAACCCGCTGGCCAGTCCGGACATCCTCGGTATCACCGGGGGCGCCAGCACGGTCGCGGTGTTCATGGTGACGGTGTCGGGCGGGGCCGCCGCGGCGGTCGCCGACTCCGTGGGCGTGTCCGCGGCGGCGCTCGCGGGCGGCCTCGGCACCGGGCTGCTGGTGTACTTCCTGGCGTGGCGGCGCGGGATCGACGGCTTCCGGCTCATCCTCATCGGCATCTCGGTGAGCGCCGTGATGGAGGCGATCACGAGCTGGCTGCTGGTCACGGCCGACATCAGGGACGTGGCCCGGGCCCAGGCATGGCTGGTGGGCTCGCTGGACGGCCGATCATGGGACGAGGTCCGGGTGGCGCTCTGGTGCTCGCTCGCCCTCCTGGCCGTCGTGGCGGTCGTCGCGTTCCAGTTCAGGCCGTTGCACTTCGGCGACGAGGTCGCCGCGGGCCTCGGCGTTCGGTACTCGATGGTGCGCGCGGTCATGTTGTTGTGCGCGGTGCTGCTGGCCGGTGTGGCGGTGAGCGCGGCAGGTCCGGTCCCGTTCGTCGCGCTGGTGGCGCCGCAGGTGGCGATGCGGCTGGCGAGATTCCCGACGCCTCCGCTGGTGGCCTCCGGCCTGGTGGGCGCGTTGCTGCTGATCGGTGCGGACCTGGTGGCGCGCACGGCGCTGCCGGTCACCCTCCCGGTCGGCGTCGTCACCGCCGCGATCGGCGGCCCCTTCCTCGTCTATCTGCTGGTGCGGGCGAACCTCAGATAGGCGAATCCGAGGGTCGGGCCAAGCGAGTAAAGGAGATCTTGTGGCCGCTGAGCACATCACCGGGAACGAGTCCGGTGCCGACGACGCCCGACCGTTGGTCGACGACGCCCGATCACTGGGCGATGACGCCCGATCAGCGGTCGACGACCTCCCACCGCTGGAGGCTCGGGGCGTCACGGTCGGGTACGGCGGCCGGATGGTCATCGAGGACCTCGACGTGGCGATCCCGCCCGGGGTGATCACCACGATCATCGGCCCCAACGGCTGCGGGAAGTCGACCCTGCTGCGAACCCTGTCACGGCTGCTCAAGCCGGCGAAGGGCACCGTCGTGCTGGACGGCGCGGACATCGTCAAGCTCAAGACGAGGGACGTGGCGAAGAAGCTCGGCCTGCTGCCGCAGGCGCCGGTCGCACCGGATGGGCTGACGGTGGCCGACCTGGTCGCCAAGGGCCGCCATCCGCACCAGAGCTGGCTGCGGCAGTGGTCGTCGGACGACGCCGCCGTCGTGGAACGCGCGCTGGCCATGACCGGGGTGTCCGACCTGGCCGACCGCCCCGTCGACACGTTGTCGGGCGGGCAGCGCCAGCGCGTCTGGATCTCGATGACCCTGGCCCAGGGCACCGACCTGCTGTTGCTGGACGAGCCGACCACCTACCTGGACCTGGCGCACGCGATCGACGTGCTCGACCTGGTGGACGACCTGCACGAGTCGGGACGCACCGTGGTCATGGTGCTGCACGATCTCAACCTGGCCACCCGCTACAGCGACAACCTCATCGTGATGCGGGCGGGGTCGATCCTGGCCGAGGGGCATCCGCGCGACGTGATCACCGCCGAGCTGCTGTACGAGGCGTTCGGGCTGCGCGCCAAGGTGATCGACGACCCGGTGGGCGACCGGCCGCTCATCGTGCCGATGGGACGGGCCCACGTCCAGTCCGGCTAGATGGTGCCTTACAAGGCACGACACGCATGGACAAGATCAAAGTTAGGTTAGGCTGCCCTTATTTGTGCATGTTAAGGTTTGCCTGCCCTCATTCGGGGTGCAGGTGGACAGCGTGAAAGCAGGGATTTCGATTGGCCCTCCGACGAACGACACTGACGAAGTCCTGGCGGCACTTGGCGGCGATCCTGTCCGCCGCGACCCTCAGCGCCGGCCTCCTCGCGGGATGCGGCTCCGACTCGACGGACAAGCAGAGCGGCAGCGCCCCGGCCGCCGCGGGCGGCGTGTTCCCGGTCACCGTGGAGCACGCGTTCGGGTCCACGAAGATCGATAAGGCCCCGCAGCGGGTCGTCTCCGTCGGCTACACCGACGACCAGGCCATCCTGGCGCTCGGCATCAAGCCGGTCGGCATGGTGGACCAGTACCCGAACCCGCCCGGCAAGTCCCCCGACATCAACACCCAATGGCCCTGGGTGAAGGACAAGTGGGGCGACACCCGTCCCGAGGTCGTCATGAGCAACGGCGACTCCGGCCCGAACTTCGAGAAGATCGCCGCACTCCGCCCGGATCTGATCATCGCGGTCTACTCCGAGATCGACCAGGCCGCCTACGACAAGCTCTCCAAGATCGCCCCAACGGTGGGACGTACCAAGGCCGAGAAGGAGCCGTTCAGCGCGCCGTGGCAGGACAACGCGGTGCACATCGCCAAGGCGCTCGGCAAGGAGGCCGAGGGCACCCAGCAGGTGCAGGCGATCCAGGCCAAGCTCGACGCGGCCCGCAAGGCACACCCGGAGTTCGCGAACCAGACCGCCGTCGCGCTGTCCTGGTACAAGGACTCGGTCGCGCCGTTCACCACCACCGACGTGCGCGGACGGCTGATCTCGGGCATCGGTTTCAAGGGCGCCACGGAGATCGACAAGATCGCGGGCGGCAAGTTCTTCACCACGCTGTCCCCCGAACGCATCGACCTCATCGACGTCGACCGCATCTTCGTCATCAACGACCAGGCGGACCAGACGGCGCTGAAGAAGTTCAAGCTGTTCACCAACCTCTCCGCGGTCAAGAACGGAAAGGTGTCGTACCTGCTGGACAGCGAGGGTCCGGCGGTCGGCGCGGCCATGTCCCAGGGCACACTGCTGTCCCTGCCGTACGCGATCGACGAGATGGTCAAGTCGGTCGGCTAGGTGTGAGCCCCACCGACACCCGCACCGCCCAGGTGACCCTGCGCACGGCGACCGGACGAGAAGCCACCCGATGGGTCGCGGCGCACTGCCGCGAAGTGCCATGGCTGGCGTTCGCCACCGTGCTCACCACGGTGGCCGGGGCAGCGCTCCAGGTGCTGCCGGTGCTCCTGCTCGGCCGGGTCGTCGACGGGGTGGTCGAGGGCGACTCCCCGTCGACCCTGGTCACGATCGGTGCCCTGATGGTGGCCGCCGCGCTGCTCGGCGCGGCGGCCACCGCAGCGTCGACGTACCTCATCGGCCGGCTGGGCGCGGATCTCCTCGCACGGCTGCGGGAGGGCGCCGTCCGGGCGGTGCTGGGGATGCCGAGCGCACGGATCGAGCAGGTCGGCCGGGGAGACGTGCTCTCCAGGGTCGGCGACGACGTGGCCGTGCTGTCCAAAGGCATCCGGGCGGCCATTCCCACGATCTTCTCGGCGGGCGTGCTGGTCGTCATCGCCACCGCCGGCATGTTCGGCCTGGACTGGCGGCTCGGGCTGGCGGGCGCCGGCGCACTGCCCGCGTATGCGCTGGCCCTGCGCTGGTATCTCCCGAGGTCCGCCCCGCTCTACCGGAAGCAGCGGGTGGCCCAGGCCGACCGGGCGCAAGCGCTGATCAGCGGCCTGAACGGGATCGACACGGTCCGGGCATATCGCCTTGAGGACGCCTTCCGCGAAAAGGTCACCAGCGAGTCGTGGCGCGTGCGTGATCTCGGCATCGAGGTGTTCCGGCTCTTCGGCCGATTCGTCGGCCGGGAGAACCGCGCCGAGTTCATCGGTCTCGTCCTGATCATCGTGGTGGGCTACGCCCTGCTGGAAGCCGACGCCGCCAGCCTGGGCGAGGTGTCGGCAGCTCCTCTGATGTTCCACCGCCTGTTCAACCCCCTCGGCGCCATCATGTTCACCTTCGACGAGGCACAAAAGTCAGGCGCAAGCCTTACCCGGTTGGTCGGCGTCCTGGGAGAGCCCACGGAGGACCGCCTAGTAGGCGACCCAGCCGTAGCGACAGCCAATGCCATGCCAACGAACGCCGCGGCAGCCAACGCCGCGGCAGCCAACGTCACGGCGTACCCGGTGACGGTCGAAGGGCTGACATTCAGCTATCCCGGATCGGAAGAGCCGGTCCTGCGGGAGGTCGACCTGACGATCCCGGCCGGCGGCTCGCTCGCGCTGGTGGGCGCGACGGGCGCGGGCAAGACGACCCTGGCCGCGCTGATCGCGGGCATCGGGACCCCGCAGGCCGGATCGGTGCGCATCGGGTCGACCGATCTGGCCGATCTGGACGAGGCCGGGGCGCGGGCCCTGGTGAGCATCCTTACGCAGGAGACGCACGTGTTCTCCGGTCCGCTAGCCGACGACCTGCGCCTGGCCGCGCCGGACGCGACCGACGCCGAACTGACGAACGCCTTGCGCACGGTCGGCGCCGACGAATGGGTCGCCGCGCTGCCCGATGGGCTGGACACCATGGTCGGCGAGGGCGGCGAGCGCCTGGACGTCACCAAGGTCACCCAGATCGCCCTGGCCCGGCTGGTACTGGGTCGTTCGCCCGTGGTGGTGCTGGACGAGTCGACCGCGGAGGCGGGCAGCCAAGGCGCCGCTGAGCTGGAACGGGCAGTGCTGGCAGCGTGCAGAGGCCGCACCACGCTGTTCGTGGCGCACCGGCTGACCCAGGCTGTGGCGGCTGACCGAATCGCCGTACTCGACGCGGGTCGCATGGTGGAGCAGGGGACGCACGAGGAACTGGTGGCTCTGGGCGGCCGATACGCGCAACTGTGGCGAGCCTGGCGAGAAGGTAGCTAGACATTGGCCAACCTCCGGACCTTGCAAAATCCGTCCACCCCACCGAACCCCGGAAACAAGTGCGCGCCACCTCGATGACGACTCCCGACACGCAGCAGCCCCGCACGGGGTCCGAGATCCTCAGGACCGCGCTGCGCCGCAACGTCGGCGCCATGACCTGGGGCACCGTCCTCATGGGCATGTACCAAGCCGGTGAGACCGCCTTCCCCATCGCGCTCGGCCTGATCGTCGAGCACACGATGCGGGACCGAACCCCCGGCGCCCTCGCCCTGTCGATCGCCGCGCTCGCCGTGATCATCACGACCGTCTCGTTCTCCTGGCGGTTCGGGATGCGCGTCCTGCAGAAGGCCAACACGACCGAGGCGCACCACTGGCGGGTACGGGTCGCGGGCTGCGGGCTCCAGCCGGTGGCGAAGGACGTCGATCTCAAGTCCGGCGAGGTCCTGACCATCGCCACCGAGGACGCCGACCAGACCGCCGACATCATCGAGGTCGTCCCGCTGCTGATCAGCTCACTCGTCGCGGTGCTGATCGCGGCGATCGCGCTGGGCATGGCCAGCGTCCGGCTCGGCCTCCTGGTCATCGTCGGCACCGTCGCGATCCTGTCGATCCTGAGCGTGATGTCCAAGCGGATCGGCGCCGGCACCCAGGAGCAGCAGGCCCGTGTGGCCCGAGCTGGCGCGAAGGTCGCCGACCTGATCACCGGCCTGCGGCCGCTGCGCGGCTTCGGCGGCAACCACGCGGCCTTCCACTCCTACCGGAAGGTCAGCACGGAGGCGAAGCACCAGGCGATCACCGTCGCCAAGGTGAACGGCGCGTACGCGGGCACCGCCCTGGCCCTCAACGCGATCCTTGCCGCCGCCGTGACCCTGACCGCAGGCCGGCTCGCGTTCCAAGGCCAGATCACCATCGGAGAGCTCGTCATGGCCGTGGGTCTGGCGCAGTTCATCATGGAACCGCTCAAGCTGTTCTCCGAGATGCCGAAGTACGTGATGATCGCGCGCGCGTCGGCCGAGCGGATGGCGCTGGTCCTTGCTGCGCCCCCAGTGATGACCCCTGGACCGGAACGCCTGACCCCCAGCAGCGACCTCGAGGTCGACTGCGTCGGGTACGGGTCCCTGCGCAAGCTGAAATTCAAGGTGTCCGCCGGCGAGTTCGTGGCGATCGCCGCCTACCAGCCACGCGCGGCAGCCGACCTGGCGGCGATCCTGGCCGTCAACGTTCCTCCCAGCTCACACGACGGCATGGTGCGGATCGGCGGTCAGGACACGGCGAACCTGTCAATCGAAGCAATCCGCGAACACGTGCTGGTGAACCCGTACGACGGCGAGATCTTCGCGGGCACCCTCCGTACCAACATCGACCCGTCAGGCACCAGCCAGATGGTCGCCGAGGCCGTCGAGGCGTCCATGCTGACCGATGTCGTCGCCCTCCACCGCGAAGGCCTCGACTACGGCGTCCGCGACCGCGGCGCGAACCTCTCAGGCGGCCAGCGTCAACGACTGTCTCTGGCCCGCGCCCTGGCCGCCGACGCCGACATCCTCGTCCTGCACGACCCGACGACCGCCGTCGACGCAGTCACCGAACAGCTCATCGCCCGCAACATCGCCAAGCTACGCCGCGATCGCACCACCATCGTGCTAACGAGCAGCCCGCCCCTCCTGGACGCCGCCGACCGTGTCCTCGTCCTGGACGAAGGCGTCATAACCACGGAAGACACACACCGAAACCTCCTAAGCACCGACAAGGCCTACCGCCAAGCCGTAGCCCGGTGAGCAGTAGCCCGGCGCGTCCCGCCAACGAAGCCCCCATCGGCAGCTAATCGCGCGTGAGCTCTGGCGGGAGGGCGTCCTCGTCGGGCCCGACGCGGCGCGCGTTGACCAGCGGATTGCTCTCCAAGGCCCTGATCAACCCAGCGGCCCCGCCGATGTCGGTCCAGGCGTCGTCCCAGAGGGCGGAGACGAGCCAGGAGTGATCTGCGGGGAAGAACAGGTCGGGCAGCGCCCCTTCACCGCGCATGTGACCGGTCCGCCAGGTGAGGGCTTGTTCGGGCCCGGCCTCCACCAGCAGATAGGGCCAGTCCATGTAGAGGGACAACCTTGGGGCAAAGGGGAACACGATGTCGTGGGCGCCCGTGTCGAGGTAACCCAGCCACCAGGCCTGGTCAGGAGTGTGCGCGATGAGCTCGTCAACCACGGCACGCTCATGGGCCTCGATGCTGACGTGGTCAGGCGGGTAGAAGGTTGCGTAGGCGTCGAACACCGGCGGAATCGCCGTCGTGACCGAGAGGCCGGGCGTGGTCTGCCCAGCAAGCCAGGCGACATCGCGATCCGTACCGATTCGCCAGCTCCGCCCATCCTTGGAAACGTCCATATGAGGCCCATCCAAATCAATACAACCGGGCGACGCGACGTGCGGATGCTACCGAGCTCTTGCAGAGCGGCGTCAGCCCAGACGGTGCAAAACGGAAGTCAGCACTCACGTTCGCGAGCTGGTCGCCTTGGCCCTCGCTTACTCTGAACACTCAGCTATCTGTCTTTTGGCCGCTCCGGCGCACCAGCCGATCGGCGAAGGTGATTTTCGGTCATGCCGGGCGGCGGTCGAGGGTGTCCGGCGCGGCGTCGGGGGTGTCCGGCGCGGCTTCGTCGGTGAGGAAGCCGCCGGATTGGTGGTGCCATAGACGGGCATATGGGCCCTCGGCTTGAAGGAGTTGCCGGTGGGAACCCTGTTCAAGGACGCGGCCGCGGTCGAGGACGACCAGGCAGTCCATGCGGACGACCGTGCTCAGGCGGTGCGCGACGACCAGTGCGGTGCGGTCGCGCATCAGGCGCCACAGAGCCTCCTGGACGAGAAGTTCGCTCTCGGAGTCCAGTGCGCTGGTCGCCTCGTCCAGCAGCAGGATCGGGGCGTCCCGGAGGATGGCGCGGGCGAGAGCGACGCGCTGCCGCTGGCCTCCGGAGAGTTTGACGCCGCGTTCGCCCACCAGCGTGTCGAAGCCGTCCGGAAGGCTCTCGGCGAACTCGGTGACGTGTGCCGCCTGCGCGGCCTGGCGTACCTCGGCCTTGGTCGCACCCGGCCGGGCGAAGGCGATGTTGTCGTGCACTGACCGGTGGAACATCG
Organism: Actinomadura rudentiformis; assembly: GCF_008923185.1. Lineage (GTDB taxonomy): Bacteria > Actinomycetota > Actinomycetes > Streptosporangiales > Streptosporangiaceae > Spirillospora > Spirillospora rudentiformis. Next base: position 370,720 of record NZ_WBMT01000008.1, on the reverse strand, counting down.
CGGGTTCCTGCGGCACGTACGCGATCAGGCTCCGGAGGTCGGCCTGGCGCAGCCGGGCGATGTCTTGGCCGCCGATGAGGATCCGGCCGCCGTCGACGTCCATGAGGCGCAGCAGCAGCCGGGTGAGGGTCGTCTTGCCGCCGCCGGACCGGCCCACCAAGCCGACCTTGGCGCCACTGGGAATCTCCAGGTCCAGCCCATCGAACAGGGCCGGGCCGTCGCCGTGCGCGAAAAGCACCCGCTCGAAGCGGACCGCCGCGTCGGCCTGGCGCAACGGCTGAGGGTCGGGCGGGTCAACGACGGTCGGCGGACTCAGGAGCAACTCGGTGAACTGCGCGGCCTCGGTGAGCGTGCTCTCTATCCGCCGGTAGACCTGGTTGAACTCGAACATGATCCGGGTGGCGTTGGTGTAGTAGCTGAACGTCACCACGATGGCCTCAACCCCGAGTCCGCCTCGTAGTGCCACCGCGACGAGCAGCCCCAGCATGCTGGTCAGGATCGACATCGGGGCGACGATCGTGTCGACCCGAAGGTTGGCGTAGTCCCAGGAGCGCAGCGACAGCCGGGACTGCTCGGCGACCCGGACCCGGAACTCGGCGGCCTCCCGATCCTCGGCGGCGAACGCACGCACCGTCTCCATGTTGGCCATGACGTCGGCGACGTGGCCCGACACGCGTACCTTGGCCGCCTCGCGCTCGTCCACCAATGCCTGCCGGCGGCGGATGAACGGGGTGATGAGAAAGCCGGTGACAACGATCAGTCCCACGAGCACCAGGACCAGGACCGGGTGGTAACGCCACAGGATCACCGATGCGAAGGTAAGCGGGATCACGTTGGCAATGATCGAGAAAGTGAGGGTGTCGGCGAAGTGTTCGAATCCGCTGCAGAAGTTCAGAATCCGCTTGGTCAGTGAGCCGGCGAAGTTGTCATGGAAGAACGCGGGGTCTTTGGCGAACAACTCGTCCATTCCGGCGATGCCGAGCGACTCGATCCCTCGGGCGTCCACCCGGTTGAGAAAGTGCAACCCCACTCGCCACAGCGCCTCGCCCGCAAGCATCAGGCCACCGAAGCCAAGGACGTAGGGCAGGAGCGCGGCAAGGTCGCTCTCCCCGCCGTCGGCCAGATGCCCTACCAGAGCAGCCACCATCAGCGGTGTCAGGTAGAGCAGGCAGGTGTTGCCGAGCGCCGGCAGAGCCAACGCCGGAAGCGAGATCCGCCACTGACGGCGCAGCACCTCGCAGTAGTGGCGCAGTGCCAGCAGAACCGCTCGCTTCCGAGGCGACGGGCCGTTCCGGGAGCCACCTTGTACCCCTAGCACCGCCACCCGCCCTCCCACGCCGCCGCTTTCTCTATGCTGCATCGGGCCGTCTAGGACAGGCGAACAGTTTTCGCGGACGCTCCGGGCAATCACGTGGGCAGGACAAGGCGCTCGCAGTTCATTCGCCCGCGGATTCGGGCGTCATGCTTCCCAACCACATGGCGCAGTACCGCCACGACCACGAAACAAGCAGCGCGATCCCCATAAAGCGATCAACACCGGGGGTTCGGGAATCAAACTCCGCAAGTCCCCTGGCCGCGTCCCAAGAAGACCCCTGTAGCCGCCCCCGCGGGGACCAGTGCCGGCCGACGCGAACTGCTGGCCGTGCGGAGCCCGCGCACGCATGCGGCGCGGCGGGCGGCGCCGATGGCCGCCAGGCTGCTGATGGCTCCCCAAGGCCGTGTCCGAGGAAATGTCGTTGCCGGTGTGGAACGGCTGGGTCACGATCGCGCCATGGAACTCGACTGGGGCTATTTCCGCCGGCTGTACGAAGAGCTGCACGACCACCATGACGACGTCGGTGGGCGTCAGCGGTACCTGGTCGGTCAGCAGCGAATGGCGGCCGACCATCTGGCCGAGTTGGCGCCGTTGCGCAGGCGGGAGCGGATACCCGCCGGCGGGTACACCGGGGACGACGAACAACTATGGCGGATCATGAAGTTGTACGCGTTGAGCCGGGTCAGCGACTACCTGATCGAAATCTTCTGCCCGGAGGGGGACCCGCCCGCCGGGTTCGGTGTCACCGGAGGGCGTCCTGTCATCGAGAGCAGCAGCACCCGCAGGTTGGAGCTCGGCGGATGGCGGGTCAACGCCACTCCTGGCTGGCATGGATTTCGGAGGCTGGAGTTCGACGGGCTGGCTGTGCACACCAAGTTCTTCACTGATATCGGGCTGACCCCCTTCGAGCATGCCGAGGCGTTCTCCCCGTTCCACCACGAGATCTTCGCCGTGGTGCAGGATCCGGGCGCGACGCACGTGACGCTGGAGGAGGTGCTGTGGCCCGGTTTCTGGTTCGGTGACCTGCTGTTCAGCCGGGCCGGTGTGCGAGTGCGGGCACCGCGACACCTGATCGACGCCGCAGTGGCCACGACCTCGACGCTGTACTTCGCCTCCCGCCGCGAGCCTCGTCCGACCAGTGACCTGTCGCACGGCTGGGGTTCCAACTCGCAATGGCGAACGAGCTTCCACCGGTTCTACTCCGACGAGGAGGGTCTGCACCTCAACTGGGACGGCGAGGTGGACATCGGTGAGGACCCTCCGCGACGCCCGGCTGACCAACTCGACGACGATGGTCCGCTGGACCAGCGCCGGGAACTACTCCTGCACCGCTGTTTCGTCCGCAGCGCATTGCCACGCGATGAGGACGACCGGTTCCCTTACGACGACCGGCTCAGCCTCACCACCGCTGAGTGGCCACTACGCCCGGAGTCGATCGTGCAGGTGCCATGGACCCGATGAGGTTGCAATCACGGGAGACCAGGACAGAGGCCAGAAAGTTCATGGCCCAGGACTCTGCTGAAGCACTCGCAGAAGTCGCTCGTCCACAGCCCCGTTCCCGGAGAGGCGGGCGAAGGCGGCCATTGGACAACGTAGATTCAAGCTGAGTCTGACTGCGCCCATGCGTATGACAGAACGGCTGGCCCGGCGAAGTGTTGGCGTCCGGCCGTAGCCACGGCGACACATCCACGGCCGACGCCAGACACCCACCCGTCGCTGCTCGGCAACGGTGCCAGCGCACTCCGTGACTTGGCTCGTGCGTTCAGCCGTAGATCGTGATCCTCACTCTGGGACACCGCCTTGCTGCTGGTAACCGGATGCTGCGGGTCGAGGAGGATCAGAAGGCCGACCGCCAGTCGCGTTGCATGGGAGCGGAATGAGGCTCGCCCGCGTCCCAGGATGATCGAGCCGTTTTTCAAAGGGGGCGGCGTGATACGGCGCTTTATCGGGTTTGTCATCCTGGTCGCTGCAGCGCTGGTGGGGTGCGCACAGGAGGACGATCCGGCGCCACGAACGGGGTCGAGCTGGTGGAGGCCCGCGCCCGGGCAGGTCTCGGACTGGGACTGGCAGATCGATCAGCCGTACGACCTGTCCGCGCGCCGCGCCATGTACGACCTCGACCTGTTCGATCTGGCCCCGGCGGGATCGCGGCTACGGTACCCCGACGGCGAGGTGATCGAGGTTCCGGCGGGTCCGCTGGCCCACATGGTCGAATCACTGCACGCCCGGACGCCCCGGCCGATCGTGATCTGTTACGTCGACACCGGGGCTTACGAGCACTACCGGCCCGACGCTCACAGGTTTCCCGGCCACCGGAAGCGAGTGGCCGCACTGCCGAACCGGCCCCGTCCGCCCGCTCCCGGCTCGGTCATCGGCTGGGACACCGGCTGGGACGGCGAGCGGTGGCTGGACATCCGCGCATCCTCACGTGGGGCCTTCGCCGAGGTCATCTGGGCCCGGCTCGACCTGGCCAAGAGAATGGGCTGCGACGGGGTGGAACCGGATCAGAACAACCCGCTCGGCAACGACCCGGGCTTTGCGATCACGCTGGCCGACCAGCACTCCTGGTATCGCGAGGTCGCCACGCAGGCGCACGCCAGGGGCCTGTCGGTGGGCATGAAGAACGGTCACGACCAGCCCGGTTCGGCCGCTGCGCTGGTCGACGTGTTCGACTGGGCGCTGCCTGAGGAATGCGCCGAGTTCGACGAGTGTGCAGAACTCGACGTCTTCATCGATCGGGGCAAGGCCGTCTTCGCAGTCGACTACAAAGGCTCAGTCGATCCCGCGGCGGCCTGTCGCCTCCACCGCACGCACAACTTTGACGGCCTCGTTAAAGACGAGCCGCCCACAGCCGCCTACCGGACACGATGCCGCAACTGAACGGGCCCCAATACCGCACCTGAACAGGCGTCGTGACATCCATCAGGCGCGGAACGGACGTGTCCCTTTACCGAGAGCGACCTGGACGTACTCGCAGTGATTGCGATCCTTACCAGCGCATGGTCATCGGTTCCCGCTGTTTGGTCGGGAGGAACGCTTCGCCGCCAAGCGAAGATGTCCAGTGGGCAGGATGATCACTAATGACCGACTGCTATGCCGTCCTGGAGGCCGAACCGGGTAAGTCGGTGTGGCTGGAGATCTGCCGGCTCGCCGAGGGGATGCCCGACGCCGGCGTGGCCGAGGTCGCTGATCGACTGCGGGCTTGGCCTGCTCGTTCTCGCCCGATGCCCGACCGTTGGTGGGCACAGTGGCAAGCAGGCGACCACCGGCCTTGGCACGCGCTCGCCACGCACCGCCGGTTGTGTCAGCTCGGGAAGTACTTCTACGTGAGCGTGGCGGCCTGTCCCCATGACCTCGGCCTGCTGCTGGCCGGGTCGGGCGCGACGAGCAACAGTGATCAAGGCGAGGTGCTCCTGCTCAGCCTTACGCCCGAGATTGAGACCGTCACCTCGGGCCGTGATGCCGCCTCCAACCTGGTGCCCTCGCTGGCACAGCAGGCCACGGCGGTCGAGGCGCTGTTCAGTCCCGACGGTTCGCAGGTGATCGTGAGTTTCTCTTGACCAGCGGCGGCGATGAACCGGAAGACGCGTTCGAGATGGATTTCGTCCGCGTCGCCCAAAGCGGTGATGGTCGGCTGATCGTGGGTGGCAGCCCCGGTGGCTCACGCGGCGGCCGTGGCCGAGGCGGCCACGGGCAAGGTCGTGCTGAACGCCGGCGGGGCGACCGGACCGGTCGCCTTAGACGCAGATGGCCGTCTGCCGGCCTATGCCTCCCATCCTCCCCAGACGCGTGCGGCCTGGTCGCCGCCGGAGGCGACAGGCCTACGGCATGCCTTCTCACCCTGGACCAGGGCAAGCTGACCGGCGCATCGCTGGTCAGCGCGGCCGATCCGGGACTCGTCCTGGACGCGACCTCACCGTTCGCCAGGTTCGCTGCCAGAGCGTGCCCCAGACGGCCGCGTGTTGGTCGCATCCGGGCCCACCGGCGTCATCAACGCCTGGTTCATCAGCTCACTCGCAACGTCGTGAGATCCCGCCCGAACGGACGCGATCTCGTCGACCACGCTCAGGTCCGCGACCAGAGAAAAGGCAACTCTGTGTGATATTCCACGTTCATGCTTACCTGACCGACTGTGTGATCAAGGGAGTCACCCACAGGGCGAGCATCCGTGTCACCAACTGGGCACGGTCAACGCGGGGCGCTCGCTGCGACGCCCCAAAGCGCGGGCCGCCTGCTCAGCGGTCAGGCCCACCACTACGTGACAGCCATTAGGTTCATACCCTGTGCGGATCATCTCTCTTAACGCCTGGGGCGGCGCGATGTTCGACGAACTCGCCCGCTGGCTCGACACATGCGGCGCCGACATCCTCTGCCTCCAGGAAGTCACCCACACCGCGGCCGTCGGCGGCTGGACACGCTTCGACGACGCTGAACGGTCGCTGCCACAGCGAGCAGACCTCCTGAACGACATTCGTTCGCTGCTCCCCCGTCACCACGGGCTCTTCACCGCCAGCGACGCCGGCCCGGTCCGCGACCAGGAAGGCCGTTGGCATCAGCAGGATTTCGGACTGGCGGCCTTCGTCGCCGAGACACTGCCCATCGTCGGCACGCGATCCGCGTTCGTACACGGCGACTACGTCGAACACCAAGACCAATGGCCGGCCGGTGGCCGCCCCCGCGCCGCTCAGGCCGTGCGTGTCTTCGACCGCCAGGCCCAGCGGTTCGTCACCGTCGTCAATATCCACGGCCTGCGAGACCCACGTGGGAAGGGCGACACTCCGGCTCGGCGTACGCAGGCCAAACGGCTCGCGGACCTCATCACCGGCGTGCGCGAGGACGGTGACCTGACGGTGGTGTGCGGCGACTTCAACCTGCTGCCCGACAGCGAGACGTTCCAGGTCCTCGCAGGGCTCGGGCTGGTCGATCTGGTCCGGGACGCCGACACCCGGACCTCCCGCTATCCCAAACCACTCCGCCATGCCAGTTATCTGCTGGTATCCGAGCCCACCGCTGTCCGGCAGTTCGAGATCGTCACCGAACCCGAAGTATCAGACCACCGCGCCTTGATGCTCGACCTGTCAGCTTCTCAGGGCTGAAGCCCCGAGCTTGCGGCTACGTCTCGGACTTGCTGCCAGGTGCATGCTGCGTCTTGGCCCGTGCCTGTTTCAGGTGGGGGGCCGGGACGGATGACTGCCGCCCCCGCGGTTGACATGGTTCCGTTTGTCGTGTGGCCGCAGTCGGCGCACATCTGGGAGGTGTAGGCGAGGTCGACGAACACCACGGGCACGCCCGCGCGGGCGGCCTTGTCAGCAGCCGAAGTCGCTTGGAAGGTGGCCGGACGCTTGAAGCTCCGCAATTGTCTGCTGCCGAGCCTGGTCCAAGTGGCCACAGTCGTGAACGACCGCGATTGTTGCGATCATGTCTCGCGTGGAACTTGATGAGATCAGCACGACGGCCCGCAGGGTTGCGGCTGCGTTCGACATGAGTCCGCCCCAGGTCGAGGCAGGGCGTACAGCACGTTGGTCGCCGACAGGGGTCAGCCTCCGGGAACGCGGTGGAAGCCTCGTGCTGATCATCGGGCCACAGTTCCACACGCTGCAATCTGCAGACGCGGACGCGGCCCTGGCGGAAATCTGCGCCGGTTACAAGATCCACCCTCGTACTTTTCGTAGGCTCGGGCTCGCGTTCCTGGCTTTGCTCGCTTTCCTGGTCATCGCCATGTCGCTGGCGAATTTCCAAACCGACGTTCCTGGCTGGGGCAACGTCTTGGGAGTCGGTCTGCTCCTTGTCGGGTGGCTGCTCATTCTTGTCCCGTGGCTGCGATGGTTCACCTATCAGATAGACCGTGAAATCTTCGAAGCGCTCGGCTGGCCTGTCGTCCATGCAGCGCTCGACTTTGACCGTAGGAACCCATTGAAGGTACCCCTCCGCTGGTTGACCCCTGGTGTCGCAACGCGTAGGAATCGCCTTGCCACCAGACACCAGTTTCAGCCCCCGGTGCCTTAGACCTGGATGAACTGTTCGTCGCTTCTGGGCCGCCCGCAGGTGCGGGCAGCTGTGGGCTGGCTATGCGGCGGGACTGGGCGGGACAGGCCGCGTGCGCGGGGCGGACGGCCGCTGGCGGCGCCCTTAAGGACGTACGGCTGGATGCGGCCCTCGGCAGCGATGGATCAGCCGACTTGTTGCTGGTCCTCGTAGCGGCGGCGCCATGCTGTGGAGCGCACGGCGTATGCCGGAGGTGTTCGGCTTCGAATTCCTCGGCTGACCAATCGTCGGAGCCTACTTCGGCTTCAAGGGTTGATTCGTAGGACCAGGCATGGCGGCCGTCGACGCGGTCGAGCTCGCACAACGGCTATCGCGCGGCGAGCGATACCCAGCCACCAGCGTTTCCACTGGCGCGGGGAATGCGGCGGCTGGTCGGCGGTCAGAAGGTGGTCTCCGTAGAGCGCCTAACGCCCGTGCTCCGCCGGCAGGGTTGGCGGACAACGGTGCCGTTGGCTTTGCCGAACGGGGTCCTGTGGCAGCCCTTGACGTTATGGAAGAGGGTCTTTCAGAAAAACGATCTGGCTGGAATCGGGGCATCGAGGCTTTCGAAGGGCGACGCGGAGTGCTTGAGGAAGACCCGGCCGATCAGCTCGGTGCGGCTGCGGGTGCCGGTCTTGCTGAAGATGGACTTCAGGTGGTCCTGGACGGTGTAAGGCGAGACATGCAGGGCCTCGGCGATCTCCTTCGTGGACAGGCCGGTCAGGCAGAGTCGGGCAATCCTTCGCTCGGAGCCTGACAGGCCGTAGGCGTGGGCGATGAGCGGGGCGAGCTCGTGGGGCGCAGCGGGTTGGATGACGACCGCGACGCCGTGGTCGGAAAGCCTGGTCCCGTACAGGCTGAGCCACTGGCCCGAACGGGTCCGGACGCGGGAGCGGGCCGGAAGCGCCGTGCCCCCGCGGGTGCGAGCCGCGATGATCGTGACCATCGTGGATTCGGCCGGGCTCTTGGGCGGCGGCATCTCGACCATGTCCTCGATCCAGCGCTCGGCCGCCGCCGAGATCGACTCGACGCCGCCCCGTTCGTCGAACACCACGATGCCCGGGAGGCCATCGCTCGGGGTGGCGTCCATCGCCGACGAGATCAGCAGGGTGCGCCGCAGCCCGTCCGCGATCGGCTCAGAGAGCGCGGCGAGCGCCCGCACCTCGTCCTCGCCGAAGCGGGGGCGCTCCGGGCCCCGGAGGAATGCGGTCGCGCCCCAGCAGACTCCGTCAATCACGCAGGACGCGCGCAGCTCGCCCCCGGAAAGAGTCGGCGTCCGATGGTCGGGACATGACCAGTGGTTGAGGTCCTCTGGAGGAAATTCGTCATCGCCGGATCCTGAATTTGCACGGCGCATGTTTCTGGCCAGGATTCCGGTGAATGACAGGGTTCCCGGATCGACCGTGTACCAGCGGCAGCGGTCGAACACGACAAGGCGATTCAACGCCTTGCTCACCTGTGTCGCGAAGCCGACCCAATCAAGGTCGGAGCGCCCAAAACGTTCGATTTCACTTCGCACCCGGCGCAGCAGTTCTCGATTCACCGATCCATCGTAGGCTTCGCCCCGCTATCCCAGAATCCTGGGATAGCCCCCCGCGCCTCTGGCAGATCAAATATGGGCCATATCGAAAATTGAGGGGGACCGATGAAGCATCGAAAACGAGCCACTGTGATGGCGCTCGCGCTGGCCGCAGCGAGCTTCGGCGTGACGGGGACCGCGTCTGCGGACCCGCCCGACGACAAGGCCGCCATACACAAGGTGCGGGAATGGACAAAGAAGTATCTTTCGGTGGAGAAGGCCAAGGCCGACGGATTCAGGTTGGCCGGCGGGTGCGTACCGGGAATGGGCTACCACTTCGTCAAGGCCAACCGGGTGGACAGGAGGCTCATCCCGTTCGAACCGGAGGCACTGGTCTACGCCCCGAGCCGTAAGGGCCTGAAGTTGGCGGCGGTGGAATACCTCTTCATCGACAGGGACAACGACATCCACACCGGCGGCGACCGCCCGAAGCTTTTCGGCCACTACTGGTTCGACGGCCCGATGCTGGGCCACGAACCCGGCATGCCGGTCCATTACGACCTGCACGTGTGGGCCTGGCTGAAGAACCCGTACGGGAACTTCTCGACCCACAACCCGCGGGTCAAGTGCCCGCGTTCCAGGTAGCACAAATCAGATAGGGCGGGCGGCCCGCAAAGGCCGGCCCGCCCATCTGCCTCTCTCGAACACCGAGCCTTACATCGGATTGACCACCCATTGCCGTCGCCGTTGGGCTGGGCGCGGCGCATGAGTCTCTCGAACGCCTGAACCGTCCCCGCGAGCATGCGGGCGCGGACATGCCTCGATGCGGAGCCATGGGCCAGTGAGCGGGCCGCAGGCGACCTTCGGAACGCACGCCCGGACCCCAGTCATGACGGATGGCCCGTCCACCACCTCGTGGACGGGCCATCCATCATGTGGACGGGCCGCTTCGTCGTGCGGACGGGCCGTTCGTCACGGCGACGGGCCGTTCGTCATGGCGACGGGCCGTTCGTCATGGCGACGGGCCGTTCGTCACCCGGCTCGGTTGGCTCGGGCGAGGGGCAGTCTCACCAGACGACGACGAACTTGCCGGCGTAGGCGATCTTTTCCCACTTGGTGGGCTTGAGCTTGCGCTTGCCGTGCGCCGGGTCCCAGATCAGGTAGGTCGAGTCGTCCCAGTTGGTGGTGTCGTCGAAGCCGTAGACCACCACGTAGTGGGCGACCGCCTTGCCGGCCTTCGGGTACCAGCTCTTCTTGGCGTAGACGGTGAGGATGAGCGGACCCTGGCCCCGGGCGTAGGCGTAGCGCGTCGCGTTCCAGAGGTTGTAGTTCTTGACGTTCCGGTGCGCCTTGTACTTGGTGCCCTTGGTCTTCCACGCCTTGTTGATGTAGTTGGTCATCTCGCGGCCCATCGCGATCGGCGAGGTGAAGCCGATCTTGTCGGTGGCCATCTTCTTCGCGAGGGAGGCCTGCGTGCCGCCACCGACCTTGGCGTGGTAGCTCAGGGCGCTTGCGGCCGCGGCCGGGCCGCACCAGTTCTTCTTCTTCTGCTTCTGGCCCTTGATCTTCATGGTCTTCCAGTAAGCCGCCGCGGTGGCCTCGTCGGACGGCGGCTCCCAGAGGATCTTCCAGTTGTGCTTCGCGGCGGTCGGCGCCTGGGCGGCGGCGGGGGCCTTCGGCGTGGTGGGGGCCTGTGGAGCGGCGAAGGCTATCGAGGGAGTGGCCGTCGCGACGCCGGCCGCGACGAGCACGGAGGCGACACGAGTGGATGCACGGGCCATGGTCTCTCCAGGGGTACGGGAATCTTGCGGGGAAGGATGAGCCAGGACGGAGTATGGCAAACCTGCGATCCTGCCTGGTAGAAGCGCAGGGTCTATCTTCTCAGTCGCCCCATGGGTCCCAAGAACTACCGATGGCTCTGAGATCCCCCGCAGTGGTGGTCGGTGGTGCTCATCCCCGCTGTTCCTGGCTCTTGGCGTACGGGGAGCACCTCTAGGAGCCAGGTGCCAGTCACGATGGGTGCCAGGGGGCCTGGCGGATGCTCATCTCGGCCCATGAAGATGATCACGCAATGTGGGCGGAGAAGGGAAGTCACATGGTTCAGATGTCCATCGTCTCGCGGACGGCCGTCATCGGCGGTCTGTCACTCACGCTCGCCATGGGCGCCGCTCCCGCTATGGGCGCCGCCCCCGCGGTGGCTGCGGTGCCCGACGGGCATGCGAACGCGGTCCAGGCCGCCAAGCAGAAGGACTACTTCTTCGGGGTCAGGGTGAACTGCAGCGGCCCGACATGCGGGGCTCCCCGGACCAGGACCGTCCCGAAGGACAGCAAGAAGCCCCTGACGAAGTCGGGTATCGGAGCGAACATCTCGATCAAGGCCAACTACGTGCAGGGCGTTCCCATGAAGGTGCAGCTCTTCGCGAAGGGCGGAAGGCCTTTGGGCCCTGTCGTGACGGTCGAGCCCAGGGACAAGGGCAAGCCCATCAAGCTCAACCGGGCCAAGGTCAAGAAGGGCACCAAGTTCTACGTGCTCTTCAAGTCCTCCTCACGCACTCGCGGCTCCATCATGACGGGGCGCGTGTACTACTGAACGACGCGGCACGCCGGTGGGGCCCTGCTGCCACCGGCGGCACCGCATCGCCGATAGGGGCTCAGACGTCGGCTTCGATGGCGAAGGTATTGCCGTCTGGGTCCTGGAACCAGGCGATACGTCCACCACCGGCCCGAGCAGTGATCCCCTTGGCGTCGTGTTCGAACTGGTCGTAGCGAACGAACTCGACGCCGGAGGAGACGAGCTCGTCAACGATCTGGTCGATGTCGTCGACGTACCACGTCGCCAGTGTCGCTGCGGTCTTCCCGGCAGTCACCGACTGGTACACGTTCAGCGCCGGCCCGCCACCAGAACCATAGACACGGCTGCCGTCGTCGATGTTGGCGCTGGGGCCGGACTCCAGCACCTGTAGTCCCAGCTTGCCTTCGTAGAACGCGACCGCCTTCTGAATGTCGGACACGGCGACCGAAGTCCTGAGTTCATAAGCGCTCAAGGGCATGAATCCACTCTCTCACACGCGAGCAATGGGCCATTTTCGCCGCCCAGCGGGTCTCTTCGAGGACGCTGACGAGTCCGTGGCCCCATCGCCCATCGACAAAAGCGGATGACCCGGTAGAAATCCCTCGCGACAGAAGACGGTCACTCGGCCTGGATACGACGTTCGTCACCCGCCCTCACCGAGGATCACCTGTGGTGAGGGCACTATCGTCCGTCTTCAGCTTGGCGCCGCCGGGTGAGGCGGGGTGAGGATGGGCGAAGCGGGAGGCGGTGAGGACGCCGGCTTGGAAGCGGGTGCGTGCTCCCAGGCGGTCGCACAGTTCGCGAACACGACGCTGGACGGTACGTGTGCTGATGCTGAGCTGGCGGGCAATGGCATCGTCGGTGAGGCCTGCCGTCAATAGGGCGAGCACATCGTCGTCCGGGGCGGCGTCGTGGCCGGGCAGCGGGACGCCGCTCTGCCACAGTGCCTCGAACAACGAGACCAGGGCGTCCAGCAGAGCGGAAGAGTGGACGACCAGAGCACTGTCGACCGAACTGGCATGTTCGGAGGTCAGCGGGAGCATCGCGGTGCGCCGGTCTGCGATGGCCAGCTTGATCGGCACGTTCCCCAGGCGGGCCTCCTCCCCGGACGCGATGGCCCGCTGGACGTACTCCAGTGCGCCGGGCTCGTCGAACGCGTCCGGACCGTAGATGCCGCGCACCCGGATCCCGCGGTCCATCGTCCGCTCCTGCTCGTCGCTGGACACCGCCGCGTCGGTGGCGAACGGCGGATGCACCAGTACGAGAAGCTCCTCGCGCGCCCCTTGGAGGAGTTGCAGGTAGCGCCGGGACACCGCCGCCCGCCCGCTGACGACCTCCACCTGTTCCTCCGGATGCGGCGCGGCCTCGGCGACGAGCGGGCCGATCGCCGCGCGGCTGCGGGCGATCTCCTCCTGGCGGCTGGCGACGAGGGCCTCGACCGCGACGTGCGGCGGGGTGGCCAGCAGCCGCAGCGGGCGCCCGGCCAGGCGTGTGACCAGTCCGAGTTCCTCAAGGCGGGGCAGCATCCGTCGCAGTGCCGTGACCGATGTGCCGGCGCGCGGCGCCAAGCTCGCAAGCGCGGAGGGGCCCTCGCGCAGGAGTGTCCGGTAGACGGCCTCCTCGGCGGCGGTCACCCCGAGCCCCTCCAGCACCGGGCGCCGGGAGTCGCCGGTGAGCCGTGATTCGGACATGCAGCGAATCTAGACGTTGACTGTCCCTTTTCGGGGGCTGGCGGCTTTACGTCATGACGGTTCCCGCCACCGTCGTCCCTGGACCACCTGCGCGGACGCCCGCTAGAACGATCATCATCGGGTTTCGGAGAGGGGACGGCCATGTGGCGACGTACGACGGGCGGCATCGCAGCGGTGGGCTCGGCCATCGCCCTGGCCACCACCTTCACCGCCCCCGCGTCGGCCGAGGCCACCGCCTTCACGTCGGCCAAGTCCGCATTGGCCAAACCCGCGTCGGCCGAGCCCGCCCAGACGACTGCGGGCAAGCCGTACGACGTCACGCTCCCGACCGGCGACAAGGTTCACGTGTCGGCCAGTGGGGTGGCCGCCGTGACGGCCGTGCCGCGCAAGGACGGCTACACGCCCGCCTTCTCGGTGACACAGACCGACGGTGACCTGTACGTCGTCCCCGATGACCAGACCTCCGCCGATCCCGCGTCGTTCAATGTGACCGCGCTCCACGAGGGGCGCCGGCCGGCCGTTCCCGCGCCGAGAGCATCGGACGGACTCGTCACCATCCGGGTGAAGGGCATCGCCCGCGACGGCCGCGTGGGGCGTGGAACGTACAACGTGTTCGACGTCAAGGACGGCACCCGCGGCAGCTCACGCCGTGTGCTGCCCGGCGACCCGGATCTGCCCTGCACGGACGCCTCCTGGGACGGCAGCAGCTGCATCCGCGTCCCACCGGGGACGTACTCGATCACGGGTGTCATCGAGACCATGCCGCCGTGGCAGTCGAGCACCGCGCAGGACACCCCGCTCAACCGCAGCTTCGTCGGGCATCCGGAGATCGAGATCACCGAGGACACCGATCTCGTGCTCGACGCGCGCCGGGCGAACGAGGTGAAGATCGACACACCGGACCACGTGACCAAGCGCAACCGCGGGGCGCTGAGCCATCTGATGTGGACGCGCACCCCGCAGAAGGGCCCGGCGACGAGCCAGGGCGTGCTCATGGGAGGTGGCTCCCAGCTTGAGGAACGCGTGTTCATGCAGCCGGCCCCGCGGGTCCGCGCCGGCTCGTTCGAGATCTACACACGGTGGCGGCTGGACGCCCCGTCCATCACGATGCGGGCTCCCGGCCTCACGCTGTCACCCGAGTACGTCAACCCGGTCTACTTCAGCGACGTCTCCTCGCAGTATCCGCGTCTGAACGGCACGACGCGGCTCCGCGTAGCCGACGGCGACCGCCCCGGAGCCGACCTCCGCGGCAGGCTCGCGCTGATCCGCAGATCGGACGGCGTCTCCGTGGCCGAGCAGTCCAACCGGGCCGCGGCCGCGGGAGCACGGATGGTCGCGATCTACAACGACAAACCCGGCGTCAACGGCGATACGAACGGCAGCGGCATCAAACTGACCGTCCCCACAGTGCGGCTCTCCCACGAAGAGGGTCGGGCGCTCCTGTCCCGCGCCCCCGTGACCGTCACGGCTGCGGGCGTGGTCAGCAGCCCGTACATGTACGAGCTGCTCTACCCGGAAAAGCAACAGATCCCGAAGAAGCTGCACTATGTGGCGCGCACGCGGGACCTGGCCCGGGTCCGCAACGACTACTACGGCTTCGCCACGATGAGCACTGGACGGTATAGCCGCCGTCCATGGGAAAGCCTCTCGACGGCCTACACGTTCCCGTTCACGGGGGCGCCCCGTTCACGAATCGAATACCTCTCCGCCGACCCGGAAACCATGTGGACGGCCCGCGCCGCAACACCGGAGGAGCCGTACAACCACCTCTTCCCGGACGAGGACACGCCCTACGTACAGCTCGACGAATCCGTCTGGCTGTCACATCTGCCCGGTCAACGCCGTACACGCACCTGGTTCAAGGCACCCCTGACCGGCGGCCTGAACCCCCTGAGCCCCATCGCCCGGACCGGCGACCGGCTGCGCATGAGAGTGGGCCTCGTCGACGCGGCAGGCAACTTCTCCAGGGCCTACTCCAGCAACTTCCCCGGCGGCTTCGCCACCGCCTTCCGCGTGTACCAGGGCGAGAAGCTGATCGCCTCGACCATCCACCTGCCCACCGGCAGCCTGAACCTGCCGCCCGACGAGGAGACCTACCGGATCGAGTACGACGTCGACAACCACGCCTCATGGGCCCGGCTGTCAACGCGTACCAAGACGGCCTGGACCTTCCGTTCCGCCCGCCCCTCCGGAACAGAAACCGCCGTCGTCCCGCTCCTCCAGATCGACTACGACGCCGACCTCGGCCTGAACAACCGCGCACGTTCCAGAACCCTGAACCTGGCAGTGCGCCACCAGGACGGCTCCACCACCCCGCTGCGCCGCCTGTCTCTCGCAGTTTCGTACGACGACGGCGCCAGCTGGACGAAGACGTTCCTCCGTAAGACCCGCAACGGTTACTCCACCCGCCTCCGCGGCCACGGCAAGGTCTCCCTCAAAGTCCAGGCCGAAGACACCGCCGGCAACGTGCTCTCTCAGGAAACCATCCGCGCCTACACCCTTCCCTAGGAAAAACGCTGGGCGCCTGGACCCCTACCTCCCGTTCCAGGCGCCCAGCATGAACCAACGCCGCCACCAGCCATGGCAGGTGATGGCCACCTGGCCCGCCTAGTCGATATCGGAGGTTCTGCGGTGGCGGAGGGACGCGCTGGTCGTGATCGACGCGACGGAGTCCCTCCAGTCCTTGAGCTCGGGAGAGGTCGTGGCGACGACGGCGGTCACGGCCGCGACCCTGCATGCGACGGCGTGTGGAGGCGTCGCGGCCGCATGAGTCACCGCCCTGCGGGTGTCAAACCGAGTACTCCCCGCACTGCCCGGTCCATAGCTACACCGACGCCTGCTGCGCGAACACCTTGTCAGTACCTCTAAGGCAGGGATTCACAGTCGTTCCTCACAACTTTTGCCCGTCCGGCCTCGGGAGTAGGTCCTTCACTGCAACGAGAAGTGAGGGCTCAGCCCGTCCTGGCAAGCCGCGGCGGCACCCACGCTCGTCGCGTGAGTGGCCGCTCAGTAAGCGCGGACGCGAGCGGGCATGACTCGGGTGAGGGTGGAGTACTCGGCGAAGGCCTCTTCGGGGGTGATTCCCTCAGCGCACATCACTCCCTCGATGCTGAGAACCCCGCCGTCTTCGGCTTCTTGCTCCGTGTCCAGATGCAGCGTGACCTTGGCGTTGCCCTGGAGGTTCCGGGACCTTCGGCGCACCCGGGCGGCTGAGAATCAGGAACCGCGTACCGTCCCCCAGGAATCCGACGGGCGGTGTCTGGGGTTGCCCGTCGGGTCGCACGGTCGTCAGCCAGATGGTCTTCTCGTCATTGAGGCGACAGCACGGAACGAATACTTCCCGATCGCAGCATGTGCGCGCACCTGCCAAGATCACCGGAGCGGAGCGAGCTGGGCCTCACGGGTCTCACGTTGGCTGGGCGTGGACTGTCGTGGCATCGGCGGCTCGTGATCGTTAATGGTTCGTCTCGACTGCCCCAGGGACCTGCGGGTTAGGGACGGACCCATTGGTGATAGTTGTTCAGGTCGACGTTGCTGCCGCAGATGATGGTGACCACGTGGCGGTCGGCAAAGCGGTCAGGGTCCTCCAGGATGGCAGCGACGCCGAGGGCCGCTGAGGGTTCGACGACCAGGCCCGCATGCTCCAGGAGCATCCGCATACCCGCGATGATGGACGCCTCCTGGACCAGGACGGCATCGTCGGCGACCTTCAGCAGGTCGTCCAGCACGGCGGGGATGGGGTATCGACCGGCGACGCCGTCGGCGATGGTGTCGGCGGAGTCGGTGGCGATGACGCGGCGCTGGTGCCACGAGCGGGTCATCGCGGGTGCGCCGTGGGGCTGCACGCAGATCACCTCGACTCCGGGCGCCAGTGCCTTCAGGACATGGCCCACGCCGGTGGCCATCGCGCCGCCTCCTAGGGCGATGAGGACAGCGTCGAAGGAGGACGCCTGGCGTGCCAGTTCCAGGCCGATGGTCGCCGCGCCCTCGCAGGTTTCGATGTCCCGGCTGTCCTCGACCAGCCGGATGCCGCGTTGGCGGGCAATGCTCGCGGCGCGCTCACGAGCCATTTCGAAGTCGCCGTCGACCAACTCCAGTTCCGCGCCCAGGGCGCGGATCCGATCGAGCTTGGCGGCGGGTGCCTGGCGCGATGCCACGACCGTCACGTCGAGGCCACGGCGGCTGCCTGACCATCCGAGCGCCTGGCCGAGGTTGCCGGCGCTGGCGCACACCGCGGCTGCCCGGCCCTGGTCGCTCAGTCGGCTCGCGACAAGCTCGGTACCCCGGGCCTTGAAGCTGCGGACCGGGTTCGCCGTCTCCAGCTTGATGCTCACCGCACAGCCAAGCGGGCGCCCCAAGGCGTCGCACCGGAATAGCGGAGTGTCCAGAAACATCGGGTCGATCACACGGCGAGCCGTGCGGATCCGGTCAAGGTCCAGGCGCGTTTTGAGCATGACGAGACAACCTACCTACAGAAGCGCCGCCTCAACCGTCCGGCCTGCACAAACGCAGTACCGCCGCAGGTCAGAGATAGATCCTTTGGATTCTGCGATTGCGACCGGGCCCGCTAGTCTCCCAGAGATTCGACGTACCGAAGGTTTTTCAACCTCAACCTTGGCTCGTCATGTCCCCCGGGTTTGGCCCTTGGGTTCGCTCGAATCGGCGGGATCTTGTTCCACTGCTGTGGAAGCCAAAAGCGCGGCGCAGTCGGCGTACCGAATGGCGGCCTTGGGGCCGAGGCCGAAGACCGCTGGACCGGCTATGTGGAAGGGTGCTCGCCCACTGGTCAACCGACCTACCAGCTGCGACCAGCAGAACCGCCCGTCGGCCACCAAGATTTCGTAGAGGCGACCGGAATCGAGCTGGAGGACGTTCAGCAGCGTGGCCGGACCCGGGCCATCGGGGCCGCCAACGCGGTGGAGGATGCGTCTAACCCACATGCACAGGCATTGGCAGGCGTGGATGGCGTGGGTTCAGCGCAGGCATGTGACGCGAAACGCTGGCCGCTTCAGTATGAGTGATCGCCCGCCGGTCCAGATCGGTACACCAGCCCAGGTCATCGCAGGGATCAGCGCCCTTTTCGCGGCGCTGGGCTGTCTGGCCGCCTTTCCCGTGGTCCGTGGGGAGATGGCGCGCGCACAGAACTCCCGGATCACGATGGCAACGATTCTCAGCACCTACGACGGCAGGCTCATCGACGGAGCGCACGTCGCCTTCACCACAGCAGCCGGTCGGCGGGTGGAAGCCCAAGTCGCTTCCAGCAGATTCCGAGACATGCGGGTTGGCACGACCGTCAAGATTCGGTACGCGCCGTCCACCCCAGCCCACACCGCTGTCGACAGCGAGGAATCTTCCGCTGAACGGCTCGCGATGCCAGGCGCCTTTTGGGCGATGGCGATCGCCTTCGGCATCGGCTCCTAACCTAAAGCGCACGCGCAAAACCGTCGCACAGTGAACGCCCGCTGACCACGCCCTGCGGCAGCCGAGGGACGTCGCGACGACCACCACATGCGCCCGCTGCGTTCGCGGAACGCAAGGACCATGTGATGGCTGATGGAGGCCTCAAGCCGGACGACCCGGACGATGTTCCCGGGCTGGCTTCAGATGCCGGGACTGGCATAGATCCATGGAGAAGGACGACAGAGCCTGGAGAAGGGTCAGTGAACTCCGGACTCTGCGGGCCAGCGGGCGGCAGCGAAATGCCTTGGGGGCGTCTGCGGATGGGTGCGTACCTCCGCCATCTCCGCGGAGTGGGACGCCGTGCCGGGATCGGTTATTCCAACCGGTTATGAAGGCTGATATTGGACGTCATGCTCGGCTGGATCACATGATGGGCCCGACCACAAGATCACCATGCACGGACAAGGAAGATCCCATGCCGGACAAGGATGCAAAGATCCAGGCCATCGAGACGTTCTTCGCCGCGTACGCCGCCAACGACCTGGCCGGAATGCGGACGGTTCTGGCCGAAAACATCGAGTGGACCATCCCCGGCCATCACCCCTTGGCAGGCACCAAGCGCGGAGTGGAGGAGGTGGCGGCCTTCTTCTCCCAGCTCGGCAAGGCCGGGTTCCAGGCCGAACCGCTGTTCCTGGAGGCCAACGACGAGTACGTGGTCGACATCCACCGCGGTTGGACCACCGAGGGAACCGGCAAGGTGGACACCCTGTGGGCCCTGGTGTGGCACTTCAACACAGACGGCAAGGTCGATCGGGTGTTCAACCTGTCCGGCGACCAGCACCAGATGGACGCCTTCGTCTGGGCCAACTACGATCTCGCCCCGCTTCCCGACCGCCTCGCCTGACCAATGCGGTGACGCCTGGCTGCCTCAACCGACACGGATGCGGGGACGACCGCCGAGGCGCATAAGGAAGTGCGCGCCCAGATGGCACAGATGCAACGGAGACCGCCAGACTGGAACCGGTTCGACAGCCCGGGCTACGAGATCACGTGAGGGCCGACAGCCCCGCCAACGATGACGATCATTCTTGCGGGCGCCGATCAGCTCGCAGTCCCTTCCAAGCGACAAGATCCGGAACGGTCAGGCACACCAACCCGCACCCGCTCGGGCGTTTCGTTCCGCTGCCACATCAGTGCCGGTAGCCGGACTTTGATGATCTCCATGCGACGAACGATCTTGATCATCTAGATTGCCCTGGTTCAGGATTGTTCGACTGAAGGATTCGCAACCCATGAAGACCCGTCTCCTCACCACCGCCGCCGCGTTCGCGGTGGTCGGCGGTGCGCTGGCAGTCACCCCCGCGACCGCCAACGCGGACACCGGCGCGGGCAGCGCACAGATCGCCGTCGGGCAGGCCTCAGCGAGCGCCGCCAAGGTCAGGCGGTTCGATTTCCGCCGGGGTTGGGGAGTCGCCTGGGGCACCAAGTCCACCAAGGTGGTCAAGGGCCGCATGTCGGACCAGAGGAACGACGGCACGTGCATCCAGGCCCGCGTTGCGTGGGCCGTCAAGAGGGGCAACAAGGTCCGCATCTTCGACCGTGACACCAAGACCGTGTGCGGCGTACTGGCCGTGGCGTTCAAGGCAACGCCGGACTACCGGGGCCGGCCGCGCAGGGCCGACCGAGTGCACGTCGCGTTCGCTCCCGTCAAGGGCAGCCTCGGCTGACTCGAAGCAGCACCGATGAGGGCGGGTCCCGGGATGGCTCCGCGCCGACCCGCAAGCCCACGCCCACGCCGCATCACTGGCAGCGCTGGGCCCGGGTCGGGCGCCGAGGACATCGCCGACATCACAGCGCTCCTCGCCTCCGACGACCCCCGCTGGGGTGACCGGCAGGGTGATCGACGCCACAGCCGGCGCCAGATTGTGACCCGCCCCGGCTCGTGGTCGTTCAGGGAGTGAGCTGATCGAACGGCTGGACGCGCCCGGCCTCGGTGAGGTGGGCTCGCCAGGCGTCGATCTCGTCCGGCGTGGGCGGGAGGCGCGCCAGAGCCGGACACCGGTCTTGGCAGAAGGGTTGGGCGGCGCAGTTCAGCGACCGACTGCTGAGGAAGTGAACGCGCCGAGTCCCGCACTGACATCGCGCAGGACGCCGCCCCGCCCTCCTCACGGCCCCCTCTCTGCAGGGCAGCAGAGCCTCCCGCCATCATTCGGCTCTAGCCGACAATTGCGCGTGCTGCATCTCGGGCGTTCACCGGGACGGCGCCAGGATGCTGGTGCCATGGCGCCGTCATAAAGTTGCGCGGTGGCGACCGTCAAGCTGTCGCAGAGCGGAGGCGCTCCAGCGCGCGACGGACATCTCCCACGCTTGCAACAGAGGCAGGGGCCACGGCCTCTTCTAGTGGCCATGGCCCTTGCCTCTTGTGGCCTTCGCCGTCAGCGACGCGTCCGTCAGTCGCCGGTCAGCCGATCCACTTCAGGTCCTTGGCGTACAGGCGCTTGGTGCACGAGCCGCCGGTGCCCTTGTCGAACTCGAAGACGAAGGCGATGTACATCTGCCCCTGCGTGCCCCGGCCGATGTAGGCGTTGGTGTTGTACAGCTTGCCCTTGTGCCACTTGCTGTCCTCGGTGGCGCCGATCTTGTAGCCGGGGCCGCCGGCCCATCGCTCCCTGCCGGTGCCCTCCTGGAAGATGCTCCACGCCTCCACGCGGCTGTTCTTGTGATTGCCCTTCGTCCGCTGGATAGCGTAGCCCCACTCCAGGATCCGGGTCTTGGTCTTGCTGCTGGGCTTGCCGTAGGTCTTGACGTAGCCCTTGCCCCAGCGGCCCTTGGCCTTGCACATGACCTCTGCCCGGTAGCGGGCCTTGGCGGCGACGCCGACGGTGCCCTTGTCCGCCGAGACCTTGGCCGTGGTGACGCCCGCGGACGCCTGCGGGGCGGCCACGATCATGCTGGCGGCCGAGACGGCGGCCAGCGCACCGGCGACGCGGATGCTGCGCGACATGCGTTTCCCCTCCTCAGAGGATTGATTTCAAGATCGCAAAGTTCCCAGGGTGTGGCCAACAACCGGCGAGGCCAAGATCAACACGGCCTGAACAAATGTCGTCGCGCGATCGTCCGTTTGCCGTCCAACTGTCGTCGCGACAGATCGTCGGAGGTGTGGCCGGACCCTTGCCCGGCAGGTCAGGCCGCGACGCCCGGATCTGGTGGGCAGGCGAACACCGCCGGCGGGAACCAGTTGAGATTCCCCCGCAGCACGGCCGCCTACGACGAGATAGGTCAGCCTGAGGTCTGTGAGGTTTCGCGATCAGCCCCTGGCAAGCCCCTCGACCACCGTCCGCGACGCCACCACACAAAGAACGCCAGAGCCAGATCCGGCGAGCATCATCAGCCCGCCCATAAGGCTCGAACCTGGCATCCAGGCCGCGATCGTGGAGGCGTCCTGTCCAGCATCGAGATCACTACTCGGAAGTGCGATCAGGCCAGCCACGCGCGCCACAATGAGGCGCGCCGTTTCCCTAAGGCGGTCCTTCCAATCTCATTGCGTCCATGGCTCTTGCTCGGCCCACCTTCTCTGAACTATGCGCCGCTCAACGGGTCAGCCTCCGCGCCCCGGCACGGAGGCCGATTTGTGCTGGACGAGCGGACCTGCGGGATCTCACGATCGGCGGTGCCGCTCCGGCCAAATCTCGGTGAGAAACGGTGATGGCGAAGCCAGGTCAAGCGGTCGCTGGCGCTAAAGGCGTTTCTAACGCAGAGTCGCCGCGAGACCGACGCCGCTCGATGCTCCGCTCATCCGCGCGGGCCCGCCTGTCACACGGTCAGCCACCCCCGGTCGATCAGCACACCGCCGGGTCAAGCTCATCGTCCTGAATCAAGCCGGATTGGGCTTTTCGCTCTGCCGTTGCAGTGGGGCCGTGTTGTGCGTGTATCCGGTTGGTTGGCTGTGTGGTGTGAGGCGAATTGGCGGTTGCGGATGCTGCGGTAGATGCGGGGTGGTATTCCGTGACGCTTGACGAAGCGTTCACGCGGCACGGCAGCGTCGCGCAATCATCAATGACCAGAGCGGTCTGTGCATGCGCGGGGGATCGACGGCAACGTCGGGCGGACGGTGGAATGCGCGGACCTCAACAATCCTCAGCCGGCGGTGGTCGGGGCAGCGCCGGTTCTGGAGTGACTGCCAGCGTATATGTGCCTGGCATCCACCAGTGCAGCACATGTTCGAACAAGGTGCATTGGAAGTCGGTGCAGAGGTGCCTGACTGGTGGCAGTGGCGTGCTCACGACATCGCGAGCCGGCCGTGCTTGAAGCGCAGTGTCGTCTCCAAGACCGCGGTGCGGTTGTTCATTTCGGCGGTCTCGAGGATGAGTTCCGCATGCAGGGTCGCGGGGATCAGGTCCTCGGTCACTTCGCCGAAGTCGATGCGAGTGACGTCGACGGGGTTGTGGGTGGGCCACCATGTAGATCGACCCGTCGATGTAGCCCTCCTCAGGATTCACCGGAAAGGTGAACGCGCGGCCGCTGAGCTCGGCGAGACTGGTGGCCGGAAGGCCGATGAAGTCGAGTCTGAACGCTGTCTCAACGAGCTTGGGTCCTGCCTGCCCAGGACGAAAGGTCTCCGGTTCGTACTCGCCGTCTGCGGAGAAGGGCTCCAGGGGTATGTCGATGCTCCAGGTCCCGGCGACTGGATTGTCGAGGTCTGCCGGGTAGTAGACGATGGCGCCGGTCCTGAGATTGAGGAACTCGTCGGTGAAGTCGTTCACAGAACGAGTTTGGCTCAGCGTTAAAGGTCTTTCTACCGGTCGGGTTCGACGCAGGCATTTGAAGCACTCAGTGGATCCGTCACTGATGGCTCTGAAGCGCGGACCCAAGTGGAGAGCCGTCAATTCCTCGGCAGCGGGCGCCCGCGATCAGACTTCCCTGAAGCTCCCGGTGGCCATGGCTTCGGTGCTACGGCTGCCGGCGGTGAACGCGCTGACGCGGTAGGTGTCCTTGGTGAAGTCGTGACCGGTGGCGGGGCGGTTGAACTGGACGCCGAAGCGGTACGTCCCGGCGGGGAGAGTCTGACCGGGTTTGAGAGCGATGTCGTAGGTCAGACCGCTGCTGGTTCGGTTCACCGTGGTGGTGACGTCGGCGGGGGCGATCGTCGTCCACGATCCGGTGGGCCGCACCGTGGAACCGCCGGAAACGGTGACGCTCACGTGCAGCCCTCGCGTGGGGCGCGTGGTGACGACGGTCACGTTTTCCTGTGCCCAGTACTGGGTGCTGTGGGGATCGACGGCGCCGCTCGCCGTCAGCGGCCCGGCCGGGGGCGTCGGCCTGGAATGGCCGCCCGTGGTGGTGGTCGCTGGGGGTGCCGGACGTGCCGGGGTCGATGTGGACTGTGAAGTCGGCCGGTGGGTCTGGGGAGAGGAGCTCCGGCCGATCGACGGTGTGGCGGTTTGACTGGACAGATGGCCGTTGTGGCCCCCGCCGATACCGAACGACACGACTGTGGCGACGCTCACCGCGGCCACCGCCGCGGCGACGCCGAGCGGAATGCCGATGAGTCGGAGCCGTGCCCGACGGCGGCTGTGCCGGGCCGGCGCGGCCGGTTCGTGGCGGTCGGCGATGAGCCGCTCGAACCGGGCGTCGATGCGACCAAGGTCTGGTTCGTGCTTGTCCGCCTGCTCTCGCAGCGCGGCCGTCAGCCACGTCCCCCTGTCCCGCTCACTGTCGTTGCGGGACTCTCCTGATCGAGGGCGATTCATGGGGTCGCTCCTTTGGTGGCGGACGAGCGGTTCTCGCCGGTCGCGGCGTACCGCGATCCACGCAACCGCGCCGCGAGTTCGTCCAGGCCGCGGGAGCTCTGGCTCTTGACGGTGCCCACCGCGATGCCGAGTGTCGACGCGGTCTCCCGTTCGCTCAGCCCGTAGTAATAGCGCAGGACGACGCAGGCGCGTTTGCGGGCGGGAAGCTGGAGCAGGGCCTCTCGAAGGTCGACCGCCCCTGCCGTGTCGGGTTGCTCGGTCCGGTCGCTCCGGCCCAGGCCCCACAGCCGCCAGCTGCGGCGTTCACGGACCAGACTCGCCGTACGGTCCGCGGCCAGGTTGGCCACGATGCGACGCACGTACGCCAGCGGCCGATCGGCGGAACTGACCCGGTTCCAGTGCTTCCATGCCTCGGCCAACGCCTCGGCCGTGATGTCGTCGGCCGCGTCGTGCTCGCCGGTGAGCAGGTACGCGAAGCGCGCCAGCTCACGGTAGTGACCTGCGAAGAACGCGTCGAACGCGGCCCGTTCGCCCCCTGACCGTTCGGCTTCGGCCGCACCCTCCGGTTCGCGCACGCCGGGGAATCTAGCAGAACCGTCACATCGGAATTGTCCGGCAACCTTTCGCGCCCGCGAACGGACAGGTGGATGACGCGCGGGACGCCCGTGAGCCCGCGCACGGACTCGATCACCAGGAGAATCCCAGGTGAGAAGCTCTCACAGCAGACGCGAGCCGGCGCGTTCCGGTCGCCTGTCGCCCGCCTCGTCGCGACGCGCGCTGCGTAAATATGTTCTGATCGGCTCGGCCGCCGTACTCGTCGGCGGCGTACCGGTCGCCGTCCTGCTCACCGCGGGCGGCTCGCAGAGAACCGGCTCCGAGGTCGCGGCGCCAGCGCGTCTCGATGGCCAGAAGCCAACGCAGCTCCATGGACAGGAGAAGCCGGCGCGTCGCCAGGCGAACGCTCAGGCTGCCAGGTACAAGTGGGCGAACGCACCGATCAACGGCGGCGGATTCGTCACCGGTCTGGTGTTCAACCCCAAGAGGAAGAACCTGGCGTACGCGCGCACCGACATCGGTGGCGCCTACCGTTGGAACGCGAGGACCGGGTCCTGGATTCCGCTGACCGACTGGATCGGTGAAAGCAACAGCAACCTGCTCGGTATCGAGAGCCTGGCCACCGACCCGGTCAACCCCAACAGGCTCTATCTCGCCGCCGGAACCTACACCAGTCAGTGGGCAGGCAACGGGGCCATCCTGCGTTCCACCGACCAGGGCGCCCATTTCACCACCATTCCCCTGCCGTTCAAACTCGGGGGTAATGAGGACGGCCGGTCGATGGGAGAAAGGCTCGCCATCGACCCGAACGACAACCGCGTCCTGTACCTGGGCACCCGGCACAACGGGCTGTGGCGCTCGGCCGACTACGGATCGACCTGGCGCAAGGTGGCCTCCTTCCCCGTCACCGGCAGCACCAGCAGCGGCGTCGGGGTCAGTTTCGTGACCTTCGGCAAGGGCCGTGGACAGGGGCCCACCAAGACCATCTACGTGGGTGTGGCCGACAGCGGGACAAGCCTCTACCGCAGTACGGACGGCGGGGCGAGCTGGTCCGCCGTGCCCGGACAGCCGACCGGGTTGCTGCCGCATCACGGTGTGCTGGCCTCCAACGGGCAGCTGTACCTCTCCTACGGCAACGCTCCCGGCCCCAACGGAGTCACCGCCGGCGCGGTGTGGCGGCTGACGACCGGCACCGGCAGCTGGCGGAACATCACCCCTGCTTCGGATAACTCCGGATACCGCTATGGCTACGCCGGGCTGGCCGTGGACCCACGGCATCCGCGAACGGTCATGGTCGCCACTCTCGACAAGTGGTGGCCCCACGACGAGATCTACCGCAGCACCGACCAGGGCACGTCATGGAAGGCGATCAGCCCGCGCGCGGTGTACGACAACTCGGCCGCACCGTACGTGGGCAGGTCGATCGGGCACTGGATCGGCACCCTGGCCATCGACCCGTTCGCTCCGGGCCGTGTGATCTACGGTACGGGCAGCGGCATCTGGGGCAGTGACGACGTCACCAACGCCGACCGTGGCGCCACCACACACTGGAGCGTGCGCGCCAAGGGCCTGGAGGAGACCGCCGTACTCGGCCTGATCTCCATCCCCGGCGGCGCACCGGTCATCAGCGCCCTTGGCGACGTCGGCGGGTTCACCCACACCAACCTGCGCAAAGAGCCCCGAACGAACTTCACCAACCCCACCTTCGCCAACACCACCGGCATCGACTTCGCGCAGAAGGCCACGAAAGTGGTGGCCCGGGTCGGCACCGGCAACGAAGCGAAGGGCGGATACTCCACCGACGGAGGCCGCCGCTGGACCCCGTTCAGAGGCACGCCTCAGCCCGGCGCGAAGGCCGGAAGCATCGCCGTGTCCGCCGACGCCGCGACCTTCGTCTGGACCCCCTCAGGTGATCACCCGTACTACTCGCGGGACCGCGGCGCGACCTGGAACTCCAGCCAGGGCCTGCCCGCGAACGCACAGGTGGTCGCCGACCGAGCGAACCCGGGGATCTTCTACGCCCTGGCTGGCGGCACGCTCTACTTCAGCACCGACGCCGGGGCGACCTTCGCCCGCCGCGCCACCTCCCTGCCCGACGGCAGCCTCAAGGCTGTGAGCGGCGCCCAAGGAGACCTCTGGATCGCCGCAGGCAACTCCGGCCTGCTGCACTCCACCAACGGCGGAGCGACCTTCTCCAAACTCGGCACCGTGACGGCGGCCCGCGGAATCGGCTTCGGCAAACCCGCCTCCGGTGCGCGCTACCAGGCGATCTACATCACCGGCACCATCGGCCGCGTCTCGGGAGCGTTCCGCTCCGTCGACGGGGGCACCACCTGGCTGAGGATCACCGACGACCGTCACCAGTTCGGCTTCCTCGGCTCCGCCATCACAGGCGACCCCAACACCTACGGCCGGGTGTACATGGGGAGTAACGGACGCGGCGTCCTCTACGGCACTCCCCGCTGATCCGCACCACACCAAGTCCCCGCCGGGGCAGTGTCTTCAGCCCCGGCAGGGACCTGGTTCGACGCGACCGCCGTAATCCAAGCGGCACACGATCAGGCCCGGTCCCGCACCCTCGACACCCGCCGCCCCTGGCTGCTCGACGGGGCCGTCACCGCCGTGACCACCGCCATCATGGTCTTCCCTCCCTCCGACGAGACGTTCTCCACCTCTGCCGCGGGAAGGCCCGCCGCCCTGCCCTGGCTGGTCGGGGCCGCCCTGGTGACGCCGCTGCTATGGCGGCGTCGGGCCCCCGAACGCTCCTTCGTCGCGATCATCGCGGTGATCGCGGTGGGACTGCTGCTGGGGGTGAGCCAGGACACGTTCGCAGTCCTGCTGGTCGGCCTGTACGCCGCCACCCTTTACGGACATCCGGCCTTCCTTCCTTGGGCGGCCGGCCTTGCCCTGGTCGGGATGCTTCTCACGGTCTTCCCGTCGCTGCCCGGCAGCTTCGCCCTCCGGGTGGTCTTCGTGGGAGTCGCGATCACCGCCGCGGTGGCGCTGGGCCTGGCCACCCGCTCCCGGCATGCCTACCTGCGGGCGATGGAGGAGCGGGCTGCCCGCCTGGAGATCGAGCGCGACCAGCGGGCGCAGCTGGCGATCGCCGAGGAACGCGCCCGGATCTCTCGCGAGATGCACGACGTCATCGGCCACAACCTCGCCGTCATCATCGGGCTCGCCGACGGCGCCGCCGCCCTGTCGCGGACCGTCCCCGAACGCGGCACCGAGGCCCTCACCAACATCAGCGGGATCGGCCGGCAAGCCCTCACCGAACTCCGCGGCCTCCTGGGGGTACTCCAGGACGGCACCGCCGAACTCGCGCCGCAACCCGGCCTCACCGACCTCGACCCGCTGTTCGCCCACCTCCAGGCGGCAGGGCTCCCGGTCCGGTTCCGTGCCAGCGGGCCACTGGACGCTCTGCCCACCGGTCTCCAAGTAGTCCTCCACCGGATCATCCAGGAATCCCTGACGAACACCCTTAAACACGGCGGACCCGGCACCGCCGCCACCCTCGCCGCCGACGCGGACCGCATCCACCTGGCGATCAACGACACCGGAACCGGCGGCCCCGCGAGCCCCGCGGACGGCGGACGCGGCCTGCCCGGCATCATGGAACGGGCCGCTCTCTACGGCGGTGTGGCCACTGCGGGGCCGCGCCCCGGCGGTGGCTGGACCGTCACCGCCGAGTTTCCGGCACCTGCCCTTCCGGCATCGAAGGACCGGCCATGACGACCGTGCTGCTCGTCGACGACCAGCCGCTGCAGCGCATGGGCTTCCGCATGCTGCTGGAGAGCCGCCCCGACATCGCCACTGTCGTCGGCGAGGCGTCCAACGGCATCGAGGCCGTGCGTCGGGCCGCCGACCTGCGGCCCGACGTCGTCCTCATGGACATCCGGATGCCGGGCATGGACGGCATCGAAGCCACCCGCCGCATCGTCGCCGACGGCGGCCCCTCCCGCGTCCTGGTCCTGACCACCTTCGACCTCGACGACTATGCCTACGGCGCTCTGCGCGCCGGTGCCAGCGGTTTCCTCCTCAAAGACGCCCAACCCGACGAACTCCTCAACGGCATCCGTGCCGTCGCCGCCGGAGACGCCGTCACCGCCCCCGCCCTCACCCGCCGCCTCATCGCCACCCACACCCTGCAACCCGCGAACGCCACTCCCACCGACCCCCGCTACGGCGACCTCACCACCCGGGAACGCGAAGTCCTCCACGCCATCGCCGACGGCCTCAACAACACCGAGATCTCCCAACGACTCGTCCTCGCCGAATCCACCGTCAAGACCCACGTCGGCAACGTCCTCGCCAAGATCGGGGCCCGCGACCGGGTCCAGGCCGTCATCTACGCCTACGACATCGGTTTGGTCCGGCCCGCCGGAGGCACCTGACGCAACAGAGCGCACGCGCTTCCGAACGGGACGTCCCGGGCTCGATGTGCCGTAGCCGCCGCTCCACAACGCCGATCGCCTGCCACCCCTTCCACAGCTCAGCGGTGATCTTGCGCGCCGGCTAGCGGCAGCGGTGCGCGTGCCGGGCCGTCCTCCCGCTGTGGCACCGGGTGATCAGTTTCAGTCCGGTTGGAGAGAGCGTGCGCCTCAGTGGAGAGAGCGTGCGCCTCGTTGGAGAGCGTGCGCCTCGGTCGGTGCCGACTACTGCAATTGCATGAGTTCCGACTGGGTGCATGGATGCGGATGCAGTAGTCGAGTGACTGTAGCTGCACGATTACATTGCTGGTCAGGGCGGGGATCGTGGAGTCTTCCGATGATGTGAAAGGAGACGCCAGTGGCAAGGATGTTGGCCCGGCTCGGCCGGTTCGCGTTCATGCGCCGCGGTCCTGTGGTCCTGGTCTGGCTGATGGTTCTGGCCGGGACGATCTTCGCCGGGCTGACGGCGGCTTCGGTGCCCGATGACGACTTCAAGGTGCCAGGCGTCGAGTCACAGCGGGCTTTCGACCTGCTGCAGGAGCGGTTCCCCGGGATGGCGGCCGATGCCGGGGGCGCGACGATGGTGTTCGTGGCCCCCCAAGGCCAGAAGGTGACCGCGGGACCGTACAAGACGGCCATCGAATCGGCGGTCAAGAAGCTTTCCGGTGGTGGGCAGGTCGCGGGCGTGGACAACCCGTTCACCTCCGACGCGGTCAGCCGCGACGGATCGGCGGCGTACGCGAATGTGAACTACAAGGTGCCGGCCAGCGGCGTCACGGCCGGCAGCCGCGCGGAGATCGCCGCTGCGTCCGATACCGCCAGGAAAGCCGGGCTGACGGTCGAGGCCGGCGGGTCAGCGATGGAGGCCGGTGGAGGCGGGGGCACCGCAGAGCTCATAGCGATCGGGTTGGCCGCGGTGATCCTGCTCATCACCTTCGGTTCGCTGGTCGCGGCGGGGCTGCCGCTGGTGACCGCGCTGCTGGGCGTCTCGGTGAGCATGTTGGGGATCCTTGCGGTCAGCGCCACGTTCGGCCTGTCGGCGACCACCGGCGCCATGGCGTTGATGCTGGGGCTCGCGGTGGGGATCGACTACGCCCTGTTCGTGGTCTCGCGGTACCGCGAGGAACGGACCCGCGGCCTGAGCGCCGTCGAAGCGGTCTCCCTGGCGATGGGCACGGCAGGTTCCGCGGTGGCCTTCGCGGGCTTGACCGTGGTGATCGCGCTCGCCGGCCTGGCGGTGGTCGGCATCCCGATGCTGACCAAGATGGGGCTGGCGGCCGTCGCGGCGGTGGTGGTGGCCGTGCTGGTCACCCTCACCCTCGTCCCGGCGGTCCTCGGGTTCATGCCCGACAAGGTGCTACCCCGCTCAGCCCGCCGCAAAGCCGGGAAGAGGACCGCAGAGGCCGCCGCGGAAAAGGCTCCGGGTCGCGGTGGGACACGCTGGGCACGGTTGGTGCTCCGCAACCCGGTCGCGGTC
Source organism: Actinomadura rudentiformis (assembly GCF_008923185.1). Lineage (GTDB taxonomy): Bacteria > Actinomycetota > Actinomycetes > Streptosporangiales > Streptosporangiaceae > Spirillospora > Spirillospora rudentiformis. The sequence continues at coordinate 339,987 of NZ_WBMT01000008.1, read as the reverse complement.
CTGCTTCTGGGTGTGATCTCACTCGGCGTGCTTGCTCTTCCCGCCCTCACTGCATCCGCGCTCGGCCTGACCACCGCGATGCTCGCCCTAGAGGCCGCCCTGCAGGCCGACCGTTCGAGCCTGCTCCACGCCCCTGTCCTGGACGCCGCCGACACCGAGATCGTCAAGGCACTGACCGTCTTCCCTCACACGGCACTGCGCGCGGTCGCCGTGGCCGGACTGCTTGTGGCCGCAGGATCGCTGGCAGCCTCCCGCATCGGCAATCTCCGCGACCGCAAAGACGGCGACGAACGCCCCAGGCCCGCAGCGCAGCACAGCGAGGCCCGCCCACGCTGATCATCTGTAGCACGTCGCAGGCAGGCGCAGGCGTCAATGAAGAGGGTCGTTCCACGGGCCGTCGCCTCCGATGGGAGAGTTCGGCGGCCTCATCACGCCGCCGGACGCTCACTCGGTGACGGCCGGGTGGAGCTCCTCGGGCTCCCACTCCTCGTCGTCGTCCCAGGTCTCGACCTCCCGGCGGTCGCCGACATCCAGGTGGACGCCGGAGGCGGTGAGCCTGGCGTGAAGCCGCCCGGTCATCTCCTCCGACATGTAGTGGTGGTGCAGGTCGAGCCGGCCCAGGCCGTGGAAGACGGGGCTGTCCAGGATCATCTGCGCGCCCTTGTCGGTCAGGGTGCCCAGCGACAGGTCGAGGGAGGCCAGCCCGGCGGTGACGGGGGCGCCGGACAGCGCGGCGATCAGAGCGTCGGTGTCCTGCTCGTTGCGCAGACCGAGGTGGCTCAGCGCGGGGAACGCGCCCGCCAGCAGTGGCGCCAGGTCCTCGGGTGCGGCGCCGTCGCCAAGGAAGAGCTCCAGGCGTTCCAGGTTCGGCAGGGCGGAACCGAGGACGCCGCGCACCACCTGTGGGTCCAGCCGGTGCGTCTGGAACGTCAGGCGGCGCAGTCCCGCGTGCCGCGGCACGTTCCAGGCAAGCCGGAAGGTCGTGCGCTCGCCGCCGGTCTTCAGCGTCATCGTGTCGGCCCCGCGGACGGCGAACTCGGCCAGCTGGGGGAAGGCCGCAAGCAGCGCCGAGACGTCGGTCTGCGGGATCCAGGAGATCAGACGGGTCTCCCGCGCGACGACCTCGCCGAAGAACAGCGCCCGGAGCGCCGGGAACGAGGCGGCGCGCGCCACCAGCAGGTCACGCACACCGTCGGGGGTGTCGTTGCCCGTTCCGGCGTTCCAGCAGTCACCGATGATCAGTGCGGTCACGGCCGGGGTGCCGACCTCGCCGATGAACCGCGCGAGATGGTCGCCGAACCGTTCCTCGCCGTCCCAGGCCTCCAGCCGCAACCGCCACGCGAACGCGCCCGGATCAGCCTTCGCCGCGGCGAGCCGGTCGCCGGCGGGCCGCTCCCCAACGGGCCGCGACGCGGACGGAAAGTCGATGACCTCCAAGCCCGCGAATTCGGTCATATAACTGCGATTCGTCATGGGTCGCAGTGTTCCACCGGAAGGAAGCCGAACGGTTGCGACTCTCTTGAGCGCCGACGCGCAGGGACCATGTAGTCAACAAGTTGGTGCAGTCAACGGATCAGTCACGACATCGGTGCGGACCATGTAATACGACACCCCGCCGCGTCACGCTCATCCAGCAGCCGGTCGAAGATCCACTTGGTAGTGGCGCACTTGCCCATCACGACCCGAGCCGCCCGACGAATCGCCGCATACCGCTCGGCCCTCGTCATCGGGCACACCTTCACTCCCTCACGCTCGGTAGCACCCTGCTAGTAGGCCATGCGGTCCGTGATGCTCCCAGCCACCAGCAACCCGCACGAACGTATCTATTCGATAGAACATCCGGGTACGACGGAATGGCAGGGGCCTGCAGACTTCCCCCGCGCCTCGCCGGGCGCGGCTGCTAAAGCGGCTGGCCCAGCAAGAAGGCACAACCGACCCTGCGGCGTTGGCGGCCCATGCCGCGGCCCGGTGCGCGATGCCGCGGGCAGTCGCACAGCTGCCCGAGCGAACAGCCTTTCTCGGCGATGACGGCCAGCTCCACCTGCGGGTGGCTGGGCATACGGACTGGTCCTCACCATTCCCAACGGTCAGCCGCTGCACTCCCAATCGGTCTCCGAATACTTCAAAGACCTCACAGACCAGGGTGGCCTTCCCCCATCCGGCTCCATGACCTGCGCCACGGCACCGCCTCCGTCATGCTCACCGCCGGCATCGACATCAAAATCGACCAAGAGATCCTCGGACACTCCGACCGAGCCATCACCTCCGACACCTACACCAGCGTCCTCCCAGAGCTAGCCGCCGAAGCATCACCGCGGCCGCCGACATCATCAACCAGCACCGCCGATCACCTACAGGCACAGAACTCACAGCGGGACCCTCGGGCACACCTCGGGCACACGCAACCCGCAAAACAGCACGGCCCCGAAAGGGAGAACGCCTAGGTCACAGCTTGATTAGAGGAGCCGGCGAGGGCACCGAACCCCTAACCTTCTGCCGTAGAGGTCCACAGGCGCGGGGGCGAACCGCTGACCTTCCGCTTTTCAGGAATATCAACCCCCGACGTCCGCAACGTTCCCCGTGGCTACGAGGTGGTCAGTGTGTGCGGCCGTGTGCGAGCGGAAGGGACTGTTGTCCTCAGGGTTGGTCAACCTCTGAGGCGCTGACCTCGGCTCTTGAGCCGTCGAACGTGCCGCTCGTGCTGCCCTGCCTTGCGGCGCTGAGCCCGGTCGATGAGAAGATGTTGCGGGTCGGAGGCCAGCTCGTACAGCTCGACCTCGAACGGGTCGGCATCGTACTCGATGAGACGCGCCAAGGCTTCCCGATCCTGCTCGACCGTCCAACGTCGGCGGACCATGTCCCGCCACACCTGCGCGCTCGCCTCCGCAGCGTCCATGAGGGAATCTTACCGCCGACCTTCTGATCCGTAGATTCCCAAACGATCTACAACCCCGTTCGGACCCGTCCGCTCTCTCGGCCGAGGAGCTGTCGACCGGACGAGATTGTTCGTCTTGGTTCGAGGTCATCCGCCCGGGTGGCTCCTACCGTGGCTCCCGGGAGCCACGCCTCAAGATGGGGGGACACGAGGACTCCCGGCAGCCCTCTGCTCGGACGGAATTCCGCTCGAATGGACCACCTGCGGGATGAGAGGGCAGCACCATTTAGGTGTGAGTGCAGCTATGGTCCAGCCGTGTCACGGGCCGGTGGTGCCAGGCGTTTTCACGCCCTCCCTGGGGCACGTCATCCGCCCGCGGTGTCCTCGGCTTCCCAGCGCAGCAGGTCGCCCGGCTGGCACTGGAGCACCTCGCAGAGCGCGGCGAGGGTCGTGAAGCGCACGGCCTTGGCGCGGCCGTTCTTGAGTACCGCCAGGTTGGCGGGCGTGATCCCTATGCGGTCCGCGAGCTCGCCTACCGACATCTTCCGTTTGGCCAGCATCACGTCGATGTCGACGGCTATTGGCATCAGATCACCTCGTCCAGCTCGGCCTGCATCTGTGCCGCTTCGACGTCGCGCGCGACGGCCTGGGCGAGCAGCATCCGCAGCACGAGCACGAGGAGCGCGCCCCCCAGGATGGCCACGCCAACCCCGCCCATGATGACGGTGACGCCCGGGTCGTCCCGCTGGCTCGGCGCATTGAGGACCGTGACCGCGAACCACACGAGGGCAGCCGCCACTATCGCGCCGATGATGATGTCCACGTACCGGAAGGCGGCGTGGGAGAACACGGTTCCGCGTCGCACCATCGTCACCAGCCGCCATATGCAGACCAGGGTGACCTGGACCGTCCCGAGGCCAAGGATCGTGATCACGCGCAGCGGGGTCAGCGGGAGCGACCCGTCCTCGGGGTCGCTCCCGCTGACCAACGCCCACACCATCAATGCCTGGACGAGCACGGTGCCGGTGAGCACCACCGCGAGCACGGCGCGCAGCGCGCGCACTGCCAGCTTTCCCATGGCTCACCCTTTCATCGAGTTACGATGTAAATCTATCGAATTTCGATAGATGAAAGCAAGGGTTGGGACGGAGGGTGGGCGGCGGTTTCGCATTGTGGCGGGGACGCCGCCACCTCCCATGGCATGGCGGTTGCGCGGACCGTCTTGATCTTGTCGAAGTCGACCTCGCTTGAGCACAAATCGGACGCCACCCGACTACGCCGAGCCGTTGGACGGGTCTGGGTACGTCATGACCGTCCCGTCCCTGTCCGAAATGTTCGACGCGCATCGAGACCACGACCGCCAGCCGCCTGCTCGTCTGACAGATCGAGCGTCGCGGCCGAATGCCGGACGACGCCCGTCCCGTCAGGGGCGCTCACCGCGGACTCGGTCCGGCCGACCGCGGCCGCTGGGAGAGGCGGGAGCATCTGCCCAGCTGAGTCTTCGGTGAGCCGGTAAATGACGCCCGCGCCGCGGAGTAGCGGCGTCCAGCCACGGCTGCGGGGCCGCCGTACCGTCGGCCTTGATCAGTGGCCGGGGCGGCCGGGAGCAAACGTTGCGGCCCGGCATCCTTGGGCGTCGACGATGCGCCGGTTAGCAGCAGGTGGTCGATGTTGGTGGTGCCGAGGCTGAGCGGCGGAGGCCCCGCCGAGCCGTCCAGGTCGTTGAAGAGGTCGAAGGGATCGACACAAAGGCTCGAGCCACCTGTTCCTGCCATACTCCATCGTGCTCGGGTGGCTGGCCCGCGAACACGGGCGTACAGCGATCCGGATGGGTCCTGGCCGGCGCGGCACTGGTGATCGGAGCGCTGCTGACCGTGTCCACCTTCCGCTGAGCGGCCCCGCCACCGGCCGACCATATCGAAGTGGCGCCGTCCTACCTGGCCTGCCGGGAGCTGGTCGATGTGGTCACCGACTACCTGGACGGGGTCCTCCGCCCGGCTGGAGAGCGGGATTCGAAGACCATCTGGCCGGCTACACCGAGTGTGTAGGGCAGATCGGAGTCACGATGCAGGCGCTGAAAAGCTTCTAGGAGAAACACCATGATGCTGGAGAGCAAAACGGCGATCGTCTATGGCGGGGCCGGCGCGATCGGCTCTGCCGTCGCCCGCGCGTTCGCCCGCGAAGGCGCCCGCGTATTCCTCGCAGGCCGTACCGTACCCGCCCTGAACGAGGTGGCCGAAGGCATCCGCAGCACCGGCGGCCTGGCCGAGGTCGCGCAACTCGACGTGCTCGACCGGACGGCGGTGGACGCGCACGCGGCCAGTGTGGCCGGCGCCAACGACGGCATAGACATCGCCTTCAACGCCACCTCCAACGATGACGTCCAAGGCACACCCCTTGTCGATCTGACCTACAGCGACTTCATCCGCCCCGTCACCAAGTCGGTCACCGCCCACTTCAACATCGCCACAGCGGTGGCACGGCACATGACCATTCGCGGCTCCGGCGCCATCCTGGTCATGGCCGGAGGCCGCGAGGCGATCCCCTCCCTCGGCGGCTCCCACGTCGCCTGGTCCGCCCTTGCCGGACTCTGCCGCCAGCTGGCCGCCGACCTGGGACCCCACGGCGTACGCGTCGCCTGGCTCCTGTCACCCGGCTCACCCGACCCCGCAGATGAGGGCACCCACGACCCGAACGCCCCCGCCGGCCTCCTGGGCCGCCGGCCAACCCTCGACGACGTCGCCAACGTCGCGACGTTCCTCGCCTCCGGCTGGGCTTCCACCATGACCGCCACCGAAGTCAACATCACCGGCGGCGCAGTCATCGACTAGGGCCTGCTTCTGCCGCCGTTAGGCCGGTCCCGGGGCTGATGGCCATGTCCCCGCAAGAAGGGCACAGCTGATCGCGCCATCGCAGCACTGATGACCGGCTCGATCGGCTCGGCCACCGCCGCCGATGACGAATCGCAGCCGGGCTGGTGTGGAACGAGTCAGGAGCGGTCCGCGGCACCGTCGCCGAGACTCACCGCATCTTCCATGGGCTCCCGTTCGCCGCGCCACCGGTCGGCGAGCTGGGGATGGCGGTCGCCGCAGCCACCCCCGCGCTGGAGTGGAATGCGGGACGCAACGACGCCCGCTCCCGCCTGCGCCCGAAGCAGCGCAGGTGGTCAAATCGACACGACCGAGTACTGCCTCTACCTCAACGTGACCGCGCCGAGCCAGCCACACCCGGCAGGCCGAAACCCGGTGATCGTGCGGCTCCACGGCGAAGGCAACAGCTACGGCACGGCCGGCACCGTCTACCCGCGCCGGCTGGCCGTTGGAGGTGACGTCGTCGTGGTCACCACCGACTACCGGCTGGGTATCTTCGACATCCTCGACCATCCAGCCTTGGACGGCTCCGGCGCGTACGGACTGGAGGATCAGCAGGCGGTACTGAGGTGGTTGCACGTAACATCGCCGCGTTCGGCGGTGACCCGGACAAAACTCACGCTCTTGGGCCAGCCGGGTGGTTTCTTCGACGCATGCACCCAGCTGACCTCGTCCAGAGCAAGGGGCCTGTTCGACCGGGCGGGCTCCGGCAGGCCCAGCTCGTCCGTCCCGGTCCCGGTCCCGGTCCCGGCCCCGCGCCGGGCCGGTACGTCCTGCGCGACTGCTGCGAGTGTTCGCCGCAGAGATGGCGCGCGAAGATGAGCCCAGCGGCGCGGGAAGCCGGCCGTCAGCCGCGCACATGCCGCCGGGCCCGTTGTGGCTGCTCGGCTCGTCCCGTGCAACCGCGCAGGACGAGCGCCCAGGTAAGGGAACCGAAGGCCGCCGTGGCTGCCAGTGTCCGGACGATGTCCCAGGCGATCCAGGGGCTCACGAAGTCGTCGCGCACAGCGGCTAGATTCTCGATGCGGGCGGGGTCACCCGCCTCCTTCAGCTCATAGTTGAGCGGGACGTGGACTGTGAAGGTGACGACGAGCGTCAGCGTGTAGAGGGCGAGGCCGGCGAGGATCCAGACTGCGGTCTTGGTCGAGCCGGCGCGACGCGCTTGGAAGAAGGCGACCGCGGCGAGAACCGGAGCCCCGAAGAAGATGACGAAGAAGGCCGGATTCTCGATCTTGTCGATCGTCTGTTGCATCGCATCGACAAGGGTGCGGTCGTCGGCCGCGGTCAGGCCCGGCATGACGGCGATGGTGAAGGCGCACAGCAGCCCCGCCGACAGTCCCATGGCGATCACGGCCGCGCCCAGCACGATGCCCGCGTTGCGGTCGCGCCGGTCTGGGTCTTGGTTGGCGGGCTTGCGGGTTGGGATGTTGCCGGCCATGTCGGCCTCCTTCGGCTCGGTGGAGCTGTTGCGGGGTGTCTGGATCGGGATGTCCTGGCGCGCGCCCGACGCGGTGGTGTCCAGGTATCCCGCCTGTACCGTTCCTGCTAGTTGCCGAGGACCAGCAGGCGTCCTCCAGGCCGATGCCAATCGCAAATCGGGCGTCGCCCATGTGGCAGGCCTTCATGCGGTGGTCAAGGCGGGGGTGAGGTGGCGTCGCCGATGGCGGCGATCTGGTCGGCGAGTGCTTGCGGCGCGTCGAGTGGAACGAAGGTGCGGGCCCCGGGGACCTCGATGAAATCGGCGTCGCCGAACGCCCGAGCCAGGCGCTTGCCCAGGCTCGGCGTGAACGATCGGTCGCTGGTGCCCCAAACCAGTCGGACAGGGCCGCCAAAGCGGGCCAGCCGAGAGGAGATGTCGTTCAACTCGCTCGGATCGAGTGCCTGAAGGAACCGGACGGCATCCGACCGCACGGCTGCGTCGGTGAGCGCCGGCTCGATCCACTCGCGGGTTTGCGCAGGATCGAATCTGCGCGCAAGGAGACCGAGCCCGAGCGGTGAGTGCCGGAACGACCGAAATCTCATCGGCTGCAGATTGAGCCACATGCGACGGCGGCCGTTGAGGAGGCGGAAGATCACGTTGAAGGGGAACGGGGGGAAGGTGTCGAAGGCGTCGCAGTTCGTGAGCACCATTCGGCCGATGCGGGCGGGGTCGATGTCGACGATGTACTGGCACAGGGCACCGCCGGTGTCGTTTCCGACCAGAGTGACGTCGGTGAGATCAAGGGCCTCGAGGAACGTCAGGACCTGCCGGGCGACTCCTCGTGGCGTCTGGTCGGCATCGGGCAGCGGCACGCGGTGAGCACCGAGTGGCCAGTTGGGCGCGTAGGACCGGATGCCCCGCGCGGCCAGGTGGTCCGCTACGCCGGACCACAACGAACCGTCGACCAGGAAGCCGTGGACGAAAACTACCGGCGGCGACGCGGCGTCCTTGGGGCCGACGGCGCGGTAGCTCACCGTGCCGTAGGTCAGATCGATTGTCTCCATACAGCTCATCTCCCTGAAGCGAAGTAAATGACGCGAGTTCGAGCAGGTCGTCGCACTGATCAAGCCTCGGTCTGAGAAGCACGACCGCACGCGCGCTGCCGCCGACCTTCCCGTTCGTGACTCACCCACCTGCCCGAGGTCGGCTGGTCGGCCAATGCCGATGGGCTGAGCGGATCGAGAGCGCGATGGTGCTGGCGAAGGCGGCTGTGGGGGGCTACGCCGTGGTGGTGCGCGGTACGTACATATCGGTCCCTGTATCCGCCGCTGGGCCTGGCGAGGTCTTCGCTGGCAAGTTGGGCGTCCCAGTCGGCAATTGGGCGTACACGCGGAAGCCGCCGTCCTGGAGCGGCTCAGCTTGCAGGGATCCGCCGAGCGCCTCCGCCCGGTGCCGCATTCCGGTGATGCCATACCCGCCACGGCTCAGGGCATGGTGGTCATCCCGGTTCGGTGGGGCGTTGGTGATTTCCACAAGCACCGCGTCCGTCTTATGGACGATGCGGATGCTGACCGTTGTCGGCCCGGCGTGACGAAGGATGTTGGTTACGGACTCCTGCACGATCCTGTAGGCGGTCTGGTCGACGGCCGGTGGCACGGGGCGCTCGACTGACATCTCGAGGTGGATGGTGAGGCCGCAGTTCGCCATCTCCTTGATGAGGGCGGCGACCTGGTTCAGCCCCGTGCCCTGCTGTCCGGGCGCGGTATCGGCCGTGGAGGAGGGTTCTGTCGTGTTGAGCGAGGCGACCAGGGCGTGGACTTCCGCCGCGAGTTCCTTGCTGGTGGTCTTGATCGCGGCGAGTGCCGTGGTGGCCCGGTCGAAACCGTCGGAGGTTCCGGAGAGGGCAAGGGCGGTGGCGGCCTGGACATAGATGATGGTGATCCCGCTGCCGAGGACATCATGGAGATCTCTGATGGCCTGATGCCTGCATTGGTCGTGGACCGGTCGCGAGCTCATCGGACTCCTCCGTGCGGACGTTGCTGTCCAGCACACTCGTGCAGCGGAACCGGTGGAACATCGGTCATCGGGTGGATGTCGCGGGGCACTGGGTGGTTGAGATGGCCGCTGGACATGCGGTTGGGTGTCAGTCCGGCATTGATCCTTGGTCGCGGGTGGCGCGTGAGGCCAGGCCGGTGAGCTCGGTCCGGTTGGTCACGTCCAACTTGGCGAAGATGTGCGACAGGTGGGTCTTCACGGTCGCGCGGGTGACGAACAGGCGTTTGGCGATCTCGGGGTTGGTCAGGCCGTCGGTGACCAGGCGTACGACCTGCCGCTCGGCCGGGGTGAGACTGGCCCAGCCGCTGCTCGGCCGCGCCCGTGCACCCCGGGCGCGGGTGGCGTACTCGACGGCGGTGTCCAGAGACAGCGCAGATCCCTCGTCCTTGGCGGTGGCGAAAGCGTCGCCGCCCAGGGCGTCAAGGGCGGCGGCGAGGGTCTCATCGACAGCGGGTTGGTTGACCGGGGCCCGGGCATAACCCATCTCCTCTCGGGCCGCCTCGCAGGCGGCGAGCAGCCGCACGGCCTTGTCCGACCTCTGTGATCGCGCGGCAAGGGCGGCGAGGGCCTCCAGGCTGTCGACATAGAACGGGCGCAGCTTGTGTTCGAGACGGATGGCCAGCGCCTCATGGTGGAGGTCTTCGGCCCGGGCGGGATCGTCTGCCGCCGCGAGGTGTGCCAGCTCCTCCAGAGCATCGGCCAACGGGTAGTACGCGCCGATCGCGCGGGCCAGCGCCGCCGCCCGTTCGGCTCTTGCCCGCGCTTGGTCACGTTGCCCGAGCCGCCGCGCCGCGGCCACTTCGACCAGCTGCGCCATGCACGCCACGCGATTGTCGCTCGTCGGCACAGCGAAACGACCGCCTCGCTCCGCCCATTTCGCGGCGCCTTCGAAGTCGCCGCCGTAGAGATGCAGTTTGCCCAGTCCCCATGCCAACCAGGAGATTTCGGTGAGTCCGGCGTCCTCGATCTGCCGGGCGATGGGCTCCAGAAGCCGCCGACCGCCCTCCAGGTCCCCGGACAGGCAGATGAACCAGGCCTGGAACACCGTCAGGTTCGCGACGGTGAAGGAGTCCGCCAGCCCCTCGGCGATGTGGGTGGCCTCGATCGCCAACTCCACTGCGCGGCGTACGTCGCCGCCAAAGAACACGCCGAAGGATTCGCAATTGCGAGTGAAGGCGGCGCTGAAGCGGTCCCCTCGGCGGTGCGCCCGGCTGAACGTCCGCCGGGCCAGTTCCAGGGACTCGGCGTGCCGGTCCTGTTCGTGGAGCGTGAACGCCTTCACCATCATCGCGAAGTCGGTGGTGAAGTCGTCACCGGCCGGGAGGCTGAACGTCTTGGCCTGGTCGGCCAACTCCACGGCGGTGGGGAAGTCGTGGTAGAAGGCGGCGTAGGCCAGGAGCGCCAGGCAGCGGCCGCGCAGGGCGTCGTCGCCGCGTTCGATGGCGATGTCCAGACCCCGCCGTGCCGCGTCACCGGTCAGTAGCGGGTCCCCGGCTGCCATGCCCATGAGGGCCATACCGGCAAGCAGCCTGCCCTGCAGGACCGAGCGGTCCTCGGGAGCCAGCTGGATGGCCTGCTCCAAAATGCCGCGGCCCCCATGGAGATGGCCGTGCAGAAACCACAGCATGCCCATGGCCGCGGCCAGCCGCCGTCCCCGCTCGGGATCGTCGGCGCCCAGCGCCCAGCCCAACGCGTCGCGGATGTTGTCGTGCTCGGCCTCCAACGTCCGGCACCACCGGTCCTGATCGTGATCGATTCCCGCAGCCGCGGCCTCGGCCAGGTTCAGGAAATAGCCGATATGGCGATCGCAGGCGGCCGCGGTCTCACCTGCGTCCGCCAGCCTGCGCCGCGCGTAATCGCGGATGGTGTCCAGCATCCGGAACCGGGCCTCGCCCGCACCGTTGTCGACCACCAGCAGGGACTTGTCCACCAGATGGCCGATGACCGTCAGCGTGTCCGCCTCGCCGCAGCTGTCGCCGGCCTGGTCCACGGCGCAGACTGCTTGGGCGGCGGCCAGGTCGAAGTCGCCGCCGAAGACGGCCAGCCGACGGAACACCACCCGGTCGGGCTCCTCCAGCAGGTCATAGCTCCAGTCCACCGAGGCCGCCAGGGTGCGGTGCCGGGCGATCGTGTCCCGTCGACCACTGATCAACAGCCGGAAGCGATCGTCCAGCCCAGCTGCGATCTGCGCCGGGGACAGTGCCCGCACCCAGGCCGCCGCGAGCTCGATGGCCAGCGGAATGCCGTCCAGGCGGCCGCAGATGGTGGCAACCGCAGGGTCGTCAGCCAGGCCGGAGGCCTCGGGCTGTACCAGCGCGGCCCGGTCGGCGAACAGCCGGACCGCATCCTTCCCGGCCAGCGAAGGCACTCGCCACACCGTCTCGCCCAGCACGCCCAACGGCTCGCGGCTGGTGGCCAGTACCGATACCTCAGGGCAGGCGCGCAGCAGCCCGCCGGTCAGGTCCGCGCAGGCGTCCAGCAAGTGCTCGCACGTGTCCAGGCACACCAGCAACCGGCGTCCGCGAAGCTGAGTGGTCAGCGCACGCATGGGTCCGCCGGCCGGCTCCACCAGCACCCGCAAGGTCGCCGCGGTCAGCTCGGCCACCAGGGCGCCGTCGCCGAGACCGCCCACCTCGATCCACCACACCCCGTCCGGCCACTGGTCGGCCATCGCGGCAGCGGCCTGCACGGCCAGCCTGGATTTGCCGCAGCCGCCCGCGCCGGTCAGCGTCACCAGACGCTGTCCCTCCAGCAGCCGCCTGACCGTGGCCAGCTCCTCGGCCCGGCCGACGAAGCTGGATAACTGCGCCGGCAGGTTGTTGGGCACCACATCCAGCGACCGCACCGGCGGGAAATCCCGTGAGAGATCCGAGTGCCGCAGCTCGTACAGCCGTTCCGGACGCAGCAGATCCCGCAGTCGATGCGGCCCGAGGTCCGCCAGCCACGCCGCCTCTGGTAGGGCGTCGGCGACCAGCGAGGCGGTGGCCGCCGTCAGCAGTATCTGTCCGCCGTGCGCGACGTCCCGCACCCGAGCGCAGCGGTGGGCTGCCACATCGGAGTAGCCGCGGCTGTGCTGCCCGCGCTCCTCAGTGGTGTGCACCCCGATCCGCACACGGACTGCCAGCCCCGCCGGCCAGTCCTGCCGCGCCAGCGCCAACTGCACCGCCAACGCCGCGGCGACCGCCTCGGCCGCTGACTCGAACATCGCCTGCACGCCGTGGCCCGACCCGATCCCGCCGGCCCGTACCCCGCCATGAGCCCGTACGGCCGAATCGATCACTTCGTAGTGCAAGGCGATCGCCGCGTCCGCGGAGTCCGGCGCCATGTCCCACAACGGCATCGCCGACTCGACCTCGGTCAGCAGAAAGGTCGCCGTTCGCCGCGATTCCCGTCGCGGTTCACCCTCGGTCATCGGTCCTCGATCTCAGTGTGCTCCTGCCCGCCAGTATTCTCCGCGCCGCCGGGCCGCTGATATCAACCACCTCGCCGACCGGCATCGGCCATGCGGACGATGATCCCGCGCCCCGGGCGTAGCCAGACTCGCCCAGCAAGCGCCCTAGGAGGAGGACGGAACGATGAGCCGCGAACATCCGATGCCCACCGCACGTCCCGGGCAACTGCGATTCCGCATCGAGCACTGGCAGGCTCTTTGGGCCAGGCCCCCGTCCCGACCTGGCGGCCCGCGCCGTCACCCCGGACGTCACGGTCCTGTGTTCCGGCGACTCTGGGCCCATCGTCGGAATCACCCAATACAAAGAGAAAATCGCTCGCCTCCTGCATCGAGTACCCGACCTGCGCCGCGAGGCCATCAATCATGCAGACAACGGTGAGGTGCTCTTCGTGGAATGGATCGCCCGGGGCACTGGGGCACACGAACCCTTCGAGTTCAGCGGGATCGACCGGATACGGCTGCGCGACGGACTGATCAAAGAACACCGGATCTACTACGATCCAGCCTGGCTCAACCTGCTGTGAGAACAGACCGTACTCAACAGCGTTCATTGTCTGTATTGGCGATGAGCCAGACCTAGCAGAGCTGACCACCGCCTCCCCGGGCCTGGTCGTTGCGAGTCAGGCCGCCAGGGTGGTGAGCTGCTCGCTGTAGTGGGCGGCGACAGTGGGGATACCGATCGCAGGTCGCGGGTGAATGCCGTGCCTGTTTGAAAATGCGGACCGCGGCCGCCGGCGGGACCGCCCGCGGCACTCCTCGGCGGCATTGAGGTCACCGTCAACGGCGTGGTACAGCGGCCAATGTCCAGGCGCGAAAATTGACAGCTGAGTCGGCGGCTGGCTGAATGAGCGTCCGCGCCTTGGAAGGAAACCCGTGCGTCTCGCTCGCGCTTTCGCCGCCACCATGCTCGTGGTCGGCGCTTTTTCCGTCCCGCAGCCCGCGCAGGCTGCCGTGTTCAAGCATCCCGGCGTCCTGGTCAGCCGCGCTCAGCTCGACTTCGTCAGAGCCAACCTCGGCAAGGAACCGTGGAAGTCTGCCTGGAAAGCCCTGCAACGCAGTCCCGTTGCCTCGTTGTCCTACACGGCCAAGCCCCGCGCCGTCGTGGAGTGCGGTATGTGGGGGAGGCCCGACCACGGCTGCTCGGACGAGCGTGAGGACGCCAATGCGGCCTACACACACGCCCTGCGGTGGTACCTCACCAAGGACTCCCGCTACGCCAAGAAGGCGATCCAGATCATGGACGCCTGGTCGGCCGTGATCAGCAAGCACACCGGGAGCAACGCGCCGCTCCAGACCGGCTTTGCGGGCGCCAACTTCTCCCGCGCCGCCGAGCTCATCAAGCACACCTACAGCGGCTGGACTCGGGCCGGCCGGTTCGCCGGCAAGCTTCGCACCGTATACCTGCCGACCTTGATCGCCGGAAAGCCCAACCACCAGGGCAACTGGGAACTGATCATGACCGATGCCGCCATCGGCATCGCCGTGCACCTGGACGACCGCGCCTCCTTCAACCGAGCGGTCACGACCTGGCGCGGCAGGCTGCCCGCCTACATCTACCTCAAGACCGACGGCTCGCTGCCCAAAGCCCCACCCAACAGCAAGCACGACACCAAAGCCGAGATCATCGACTACTGGCACGGGCAGACCAAGTTCGTGAACGGCCTGGCCCAGGAAACCTGCCGTGACTTCGGGCACACCGGATGGGGGATCGCGGCCATCTCCCACGTCGCAGAGACGGCCCGCCACCAGGGCGTGAACCTGTACGCCACGGCAAAACACCGGCTGCGATTCGCGATGGAGTTCCACGCTCGCCTGCAACTGGGCGCGACGGTGCCATCGTGGTTGTGCGGCGGAAAGGTCATCCCCGGCCTCGGGCCGAACCTCGAAGTCGGCTACAACGCGCTGCACCAGCGCCTCGGATACGACATGCCTCATGCCGGCAAGTGGGTGAAGCAGAAGCGCCCGGTCGGTGCCTCGCGCTTCCTGGCCTGGGAGACCCTCACCCACGCGAAGAACCCGCGCTGAGAGGTCATGGCAAAGGGTGCGGTTCTTCGTGAAGGACCTGGGTGAGTGAACGGTGCACCCGTTCATCGAGGCGGAGAAGCAGACAGGTCACAGCGTCAAGCGGGCGTGTGAGCTGCTAGAGGTCTCCCGTGCCGCCTTCTATGCCCGCCGCGCAGGCATCCCCGGGCCCCGAGCTGCCAGTGACGCTGAACTGGCCGACCAGATCAGCGTGGTGCACGCCCGCTCGCCGGGGCACCTACCGCGCCCCGGCGAGTGCACGCCGCCCTGCAGCAACAAGATGTGCGCTGCGGCCGCCGCCAGGTGGCGCGGTTGATGCGCCAATACGGCCTGGCCGGTCGGCATCGCAGACGCCGGGCCCGCACCACCATCGGCGACCCGCGGGCAACCAACCGGCCAGATCTGATCGAAAGAGACTTCGGCCCCGACCCGTACGCGCTCGACCGGCGCTGGTGCGGCGACATCACCTATCTGGCCACCCAGGAGGGCCGGCTGTATCTGGCCACCGTCATCGACATCGCCTCCCGCAAGGTCGTCGGCTGGGCCACCGCCGACCACCTGCGCACCCCACTGGTCCCCGACGCGCTCACCCAAGCCTGCCGTAACCGGCGTCCCGCACCCGGGCTCATCTTTCATGCCGACCACGGCTGCCAATACACCAGTCACGCGTTCGCCCAAATCACCGCCGCCCACGGAATCCGGCTGTCGGCCGACCGGACCGGCGTGTGCTGGGACAACGCGCTGGCCGAGTCGTACTTCGCCACCCTCAAACGCGAACTGGACACCGACCACACGATCTGGGCAAGCCGTGCCGCCACCCGATCGGCCATCTTCGAATTCATCGAAGGCTGGTACAACACCCACCGGCTGCACACCAACCTGAGCTACCGCAGCCCCACCGAATACGAAACCCACCACGCAGCCTGACCGACACAACCAACATGTCCGTCAAACCGGATCAAACCCAGACGTGCGCAATTCATCGAGTGTTATCGCAGCTCTGCGGCCTAGTGCTACATCGTGGACAAGGGCCTGGCCGCTGCCGTGTTCGGTGATATAGGGACGCGCGAAGCTTCACCGACCTGAGCCGCACTTGGTGTGCGACAACCTCGACACCCACAAGGCAATGGCGGAACGGACGACCCTGATCGCGCAGGGGGCCGTCCGTTTGCAGGTCGGAGCTATCTGGTCGTCCTCTTGTTTACTTCACCCGTTGAACGGTCGCCCGTTAACGAGCAGTCTGGCCCAGGATCGCGTCCGGAGCGCCCCTGAATCTCTCGATTCCCAATGCCGCCCACCAATCGGCGAAGGCGGGGATGGCCTCGAAGAACGCGTAGACCCTGGCCGACAGGTCCACCACCGCGACCCCGTACAACTCAGCGGTGCGTGCCCTGGCCAGCGGCCCATCCAGCAGAGCATCCGGATGGTCGGACTCGCAGATCAGCCCTTCATCCATGGGAAAGTCGTCGTAGGTTCCCAGGTGGGTTTTCAGCATGCGATGCAACTCGGGATAGTTGAGGACGGCGACCGGGTCTGCGCGAACCTCGTCGGGTATCTCCGCGAGGACTTCGGGAGGCATGTGGGGCGGGGGATCGGTGACGAAATCGATGAAGCTATAGGAGACACCGTCCGGGGTACGGGGTTCGACGGCGAGATGATGGGTGCGGACCAGGCGGCCATCGCGATTCGCCAGGACCACCTGCTCGGCGCCGAACTCATCCGAGTTGACCTCCACCAGGATGCGGGCGATGTGCTTGCTCACCGAGGCGAAGGCCCCCTTGATGAGGGAATGCGCCGCCGAACGCTCCATGCACATCAAAAGACGTGAGCGTCCGTCAGGCAGCGAATGGTTCCACACTCGCAAGTCGATATTTTCTTGCTGTGTGGCTGCTTTGCCCAAGGCTGCCAGAACCGGGCCAGGCTCAATGTCCGGATGAAGATCGATAACGGCAAGATCCATGAACGTCGACATGATCACCTCGAACACGAATGTCGGCCGGCCGGATCCGGCACACAGGGACCCGTTGCCTGTGTTGAACTCGGAGGCTGGGACGCAGGCCCGAGCGATCAGGTTCCGTTAGCGCTGGCGAGGACACATCAGAAGCACATGCGGGCTGCAGCGGCGTGAGCGGGTGCAGGTGCGGATGAGGCGGCCGAGCGTTCGCGGGCCGGGATGGCGCCGCGACCGCCGGGGGCTCAGGCGAGTTCTTCGGCGAGTATGTGCAGGGCACTGGCGAGTTCGTTCGCGGAAAGGGCCTGGTGGGGATCGATCAGCCATTGCATCACCAGGCCGGTCAGCAGGGTCTGGCACAAGGAACCGACCAAACGTGCCCTGGTGTCATCGATGTTGCCTTCGGCCTTGGGTGGCAGGAAGACCTCGGCCAGTCCCGAACGGCCTTCGGCCATGCTGGCGGTGAGCGGTGCTCTGAGCTCGGCGACGTGCTGGGCCTGAACGAGCACCTCGGCCTGGGCGGCCCAGAGTGGACGGTCGGTCTCGAACGAGGAGATGATCTGCGTCCAGATCGCCGCGAAGCGTTCCGCGGGACTCGCACCGGCATCAGCTCCAGCAGCCAGTGCACACTCGAGCCGCTCTCCCCATTCCTGCACCGCCTCATGCAAAGCCGCGTTCAGCAGCGCCTCGGTCGACCCGAAGTGGTACCCGATGGCGGCCAGGCTGACTCCCGCCGCGGTGGTCAGATCGCGGGCCGTTGTCCGCCGGTATCCCTTCTCATGGAGGCAGTCCCGGGCGGCCTTCAGCAGCTTCTCGCGGTTTCCCATCGCCCGAAAGTATCACTGTCTGAGACAAACACCTTGATGCTTGTCTCAGACATGTTGCACTTGAACCCCGCACATGAAACCCCACGCAGATCGGGCCTCACCACTTCCGGCGCACGCCACAGCGAAGCTCGCGCCACCGGCAGGTCGGCCGTACCCCTGCTCGACCCACCTAGCCGCGCAGCAACGAAGACGCGAATGACCGCAGCCCGCTTCGCCCACGCGCTGACCTGCAAGTGATGCGGGGAGGAGACCAGTCAATCCATCTGCCACACGCATCGGCCTTCGCCCCAGGTGTGGCGGCCCGAGCAGATGGGCGTCTTGTCGAGCAAGGACCCCCACCAGGCAGAAGATCCACATGAGCCGATGAGAAGTTAATAGATTTGTCTAAGACGAATATCTTGAAGGATGTCTTAGACAAGGCTATGTTGGCGTCGGCGGTGCGCCAGCAGTCGCCGACGCTTCCAGTGCTGAGGAGCTCTGCGATGTCCGATCTTCCGTCCCGCCGTCATGTACTGATCGGTGGTGTGGCTGCGGGTGCGGCCATCGTCACCGCCACCGGCGCGGCCCGCTCTGCCGCAGTTCGCTCTGGCGAGGCCCGCACCGCCGGGGGCAGGGGCGAACCCCTGCTGGCTCTCGTCGGGGTCACCGTGATCGACGCCACTCGTGCCCAGCCTCTGATCAACTCCACCGTGCTGATCAGAGGCGACCGGATCGTGAGAGTCGGACGGCGCGGACAGGTACCGGTCCCTCCAGGCGCCACGGTTGTCGATCTCACCGGCAAGTACCTCATCCCGGGGCTATGGGAGATGCACGCCCACAGCATCGGGACTGAACACATCTCCCCGCCGCTCTACCTGGCCAACGGGGTCACCTCGGTCCGCGAGATGGCCGGGTCCGCAGTGGTCGCCGGGTGGCGGGAGGCAATCGAACAGGGCCGGATTCGCGGCCCCCGGTGGACGATCGCCAGCACGATCGTGGACGGCTCCCCCTCGCTGCTGGCCGATCCGGAAGATCCCAGCGGAGCGATCCTGGTCGCCACCCCGGCCCAAGCCCGCCGCGCGGTGCGGCAAGCCAAAGCCGAAGGGGCCGACTTCGTCAAGGTGTACTCCCGAGTGCCGCGCGAGGCCTACGCGGCGATCGCCGACGAAGCGCGGCGGCAGCACATCCCCTTCGCCGGGCACTGCCCTGACACCGTACCGATCGTGCAGGCCAGCGACGCCGGGCAGCGCAGCATCGAGCACATCCACACCCTGTGGTGCGCCACCTCCAGCCGCCACCGGCAGGTCCAGCGGGCGCTGGCAAGCATCACGATCGAACCCGGCGGATACGCCGGCTGGTTCCGCCAGTTCCACAAGGCCGAGTGGCTCGCCGCTGAGAACTACAGCCCAAAGCGGGCCGCGGCGGTCTTCACGCGGCTGGTGCGCAACCGCACCTGGGTGACCCCCACCCTTGCCATGCATCAGATCGTGGACCGCCCCGAAGCTCTATTCCTCGCCGATGACCGGCTCAAGTACATTCCCGCCGAAGACCAGCAATGGTGGCGGTGGGCTGTCGACAACATCTACAAGCCCGGCCGCAACCCACAAGAGGTCGCGCAACAGCACGCACTGTTTGATCGCAGACTGCGCTTTGTCGCCGCAATGCGCGAAGCCGGAGTGAGCCTGCTAGCAGGCAGCGAGTCCGGCTTCATCTACGCCTACCCCGGGTTCAGCCTCCACGACGAGCTGGCGCTGCTCGTCAGGTCCGGACTCACTCCCCGGGAAGCCCTCGGCGCGGCGACACTCCAAGCCGCCACGTTCATGGGCGCACAGCACTCACTCGGAACGATCCATCCCGGAAAGCTCGCCGACCTGGTCGTCCTGGACGCCGATCCACTCGCCGACATCACCCACACCACCAAGATCCACGCCGTGCTCGCCGCCGGGCACCTGATCACCTCCGCCGAACGCCGCCGCATGCTGACCAGCGTGGAACAAGCCGCCAAGGAAAAGCCCTCGCGGCACCTCCCCTCCGCAACCATCGGCTGCGGCTGCCACACCCCCCGCAAAAGCTGATGCGACCAATGGACACGTGGCAGCAGCGCCCCGGTCTGGCCAGGGCCACCTCAACCGAGGTTGCACAGCGCGGCTTTCGCCCTGGTCAGACGTCCAGACGCTCGGCTGTGTCGAGCAGGTACTGCGGCAACTTGGAGCGGGCGTCAAGGACCTCAACACCGATAACGCGCCCCTCCTTGTCGAAGTCGAGGTTGATCATCCCGTTGACGGCGATGGGATCACAGGCGTACATGTTCGCCGCCGCCCCTGGCGTCCCGGCCTGAACAGGGTCGACAAGATAGATGTAAGCGGCATTGGCCTGTTCGTCACAGGTGATTTTGAGGTCGGTCATGGGCTCCTGCTCGTTGCGATGGATAGGCAAGGTAGCTCAGTAGCTCATATCGGCAAGGTTGGTCGGAGCGGCTTGTTGAGCCTCCCGTCCGCATGCTCAGGACGTATTAGAGCCGTAAGCCGACGACCCTCTCGACGCCTTGACACATCGGAGGTCTCATCCGGCGGTCTGTCCGGCCGATGATGCTGGTGTCAGGCTCCTTGGCCGCCGATGGTGGGGCCCGCTGGCCACAGTGCGGCAAGGTCGGTTGGCGTGAGGGGATCTCGGTAGGCCGCCTGGAGGACCTCGTGCTTGGTGGTGGGGCCGGCTTCGGCGAGGTTGGCGAACCAGTCGAACCCGGCCGGGTAGGCCCATTGGTAGGAGCGGAGTTGTGGGTCGGCTCCCCGGTCGGTGAGGAGGTCGGCGATCACGGCGTCTCTGGTCCAGGGCATGCGGAAATGGGCGTGGTCGGCCAGTCCCTCGATAGAGGCGCCCAGGTTGAGAGCCAGGTGGAGTTCGGCGCGGACGAGCTGGTTGTAGTGGTCGAACTTGGTGCGGGTGACAAGGGCCTGATCGTCGGGAGCGATGAAGAGCGGGAGTGCCTGGGCCAGTCCTTCAAGCAGGACTTGCTGGGGTGCGTGGACTGACATCAGGCGGACCCAGGGAACGTCTTCGGGTGCGCAGCGGGCGGACCAGCTGGCGCCTTGCAGGCCGTGGCCAAGGACCTCGTGGAGGGCGAATTGGCGGGCGGCGACCTTGGTGAAGCTGGCGTTACGGAGGTTGAGGCGCAGGCGGACCCTGTGGCCGGCGCCGTCCAGCCAGTACGCCCAGTAGGCGTCGACCTCGGTGGTTTCGATGGTCAGCTCGAAGGTGGCATCGCTGCCGGTGACCTGACGGACGGCACGTTCGTAGTCGTCGGTGGCCTGGCGGATCGCATCGGGCGCGTCCTGGGTTTCGATGGGAGCTTCGAACGCGTGAAGGTCGCGCGAGGTGTCTGGGCTCCAGTCGATGCCGAGTGCGGCAAGGGCTTGGCGGGCTTGTTCGCCGCGCTGGGTGATGTAGCCGTCTTGCCATCCGGCTGTGCCGCATCCCTGGGTCGCGGCGACATACTCCGAAAGCGGGAGTCGTTCGCCCAGGAGGGCACCGAGGTAGGCGCGGTCTGCGTTCAATCGGACGATGAGTCGGACGGCTCCGGCCTGCTCGGCGCGGGCGCGTAGGTCCCCGAGTCGGCGGTAGATCTCCAGCCGGTTGTCGGCTGGCTGGATCTCCTCGTCGGTGGGGTGGCAGTCGAAGTCGATGACGGCGTTGGTCCCGCGCTTGATCTCGTAGGCGTGCCAGGCTCGCAGGGTCCCTTCGATCTCGTCACGCAGGTTCACGGATCACTTCCCACCGCAGGGTCACGGCCTGATTGGGGCGCAGGTAATCGCGGGTCAGGGACATGACCGCGTCCTTGCCCTCGATGTCCCAAATCAGGCTATCGGTGGCTGAGTTCTCCGAGCCGTCCGGATGTTCTTCGGTGGCTGTGCAGCCGCCCAGGTCGATGTCGCGTTGGCGGACGTGGATCTCGTAGTGACGGCAGTAGCGAGGCATCGACTCGCGCCAGTAGTGGTTCACGTCGAACTTGCCGTGTTCGGTGATGTAGCCGACGCGGGCCCACTCCCCCGGGCCGCAGCGGCGGGGAGATCTGGAAGGCGAACTTGGCCAGGTTGGTCGTGTCGTGGATGCGCTGGATGGCCACTCGCCGGTCCATGTCGGGGACAGGTTTGATCACCAGGGGGCCGGTGGTGTGCTCGAACCACACCTCACGCGACATACGGGCCTGCGGCTTGTCGCCCAGGTTAAGCAGGTCGAATCGGTAGTCGACGACGGCACCGCCGTCAGGAGCGATCTCGATGTCGACTCGCTTGGTCAGTTCGATGACATGTCCGGACAGTCCGGCCAGCTCAGTGATCTCCACGTCGTTGAGCCGTCGCGCCTTCTGCAACTCCAGCAATCTGCGGCCCAGCTCATGGGCGTGGTCGCTGGGGTCGGCTATAGGGGATCCGGCGAGCGTTTGGAGACGCCGCTTGGCGGCCGGGATTGCTCGTGTGGTGGCGCCCCAGCTGATCTCTCCGGTCTTGGGCGCGTCAATGCGATGCTCGATCGTCGCCAGGAGTTCGGCGACGTCGGCCGCCATGGGCTCGTCCAGACTGCTGGCGGGCTGGCTGGATTCCTCGGGAGGACAGAGTTCAAATAGCTGCTCGGCTGTCCAACCGGGGAGCATCGTCTCCAGCACCCGGCAATGGTGTGGATACGGAAGCCCTTTGAGTTCACCGTTCATCCATCGGTGGAACTGTGCACGGCTCGGCCACGTCTGGACCAGCTTCGGGTCAATGGACTTGGCGGCCTTGTCGTATTCGCCGCAGAACGCGTGATGCGTCTGCCAGTGCTTCTCACGTAGAAGCACCTTCAGCCGTACGGGGGGATTCGGCATGTCCGACCTTCCGACGGCAGGAGCGTAACAAGGACGAGCACGAGACGAGACAAGACCAGCGCGTTCCGTCCTGGATGCGACACAGGCGGTAATGCGGCGTGACGTGTCTCCCGAGCATCCTCGAAGTGTGATCAGACACGGGAGGGGCTACGCAGTGGAGCCGACGAACCAGTCCTTGGAGATCGAACTCCTGTCGGAGTTGCGCGCCGCGCTCGCCGAGCGTGAGGTCCGGTCCGAGGTACGCGAGAACGTGGCCGGGTTGGCGGTGTTCACTGGCGTCCCTGGCGTCTTTGTCTGGATCTTCGTCAGCTTCTCGATGCGCTACTTCTCCTGGAACCGGGCCGACTTCCAGCACCCGGTCAGCGATGTTCGTGGGGCCGCCCAGAGGATCGCCGACCAGGTCGGCGCCTATGCCAAGGACTGGGGGAAGCCGTGAGCCAACGCAACGGCCCCGACACTCTTCACTGCTCAGGCGTCAGGAAAATGAATTGAACGCCGAATTTCCTGGCTGGCTGATCTCACGCCCGGAGCCTGGCACCTGGTCGGTGACTCAGCCGGGCTGGGCGCCCTCTATGGCCAGAGCGCACCCGGACTTCGCGGAAGACTCATGCGGTACTCAACCAAGGAGGATGCTCAATGACCGGCAAACAACGCCACCCCGGCTTGGCTCAACTCGTGGACACCACATTCACGCAATCAAGGAACCGAACAAAGGATTGCGTTCAACCTGACAACGGAGGAGCGAAAGATCTACTCAAGGAACTACCCACGGCGATTGCCGAACTGGATGAATTCAAAAAGCGAACGGCAGAGGTCACGGCACAAGTCTGCGCGCCGGAATCCATTTCCGTGGACCCGACATGATCGGCGTGGAGTACGCCATGGCGGCGATGACCGACTCTCTTGATCGCCTCGGTGAAGCACTAGCCTTGGTGGCACTCGCGAGTTCCTCGCGGTATGAATCGGGTCCGCCACGACTCCTGGTGTTTTATCGCGTGCTGCCGAGTGTGGGCGAAAGCATCGCGCTCGCACTGTGCCCCGACGATGGAGAGCCCTGGTTCCGATCTTCGTCGGGTGATCTCATTGCCCCGTGTACAGACGTGCCGAGGGCCGTCGGGGAAATCGCCGCCCTTCTGGCGCCTGTCTGGGCAGCAGCCACCCAACTCACCTCGGGCGGACCAGTGTGATGGCCGGAGAATGGATGCCCGTCGAGAGGGAGATGCTAGAGCGAGGCCGTTGTCAGCCGCGACGGTGCGGAGAACCGGAGGAGAAGCTGCCCGGAGTACGGATCTAGCGAGGCGACACCACAGCGCCATGGTGGCTTTCCATCCCTCACGAGCATGGTGGTCACTTCGTAGAGACGCTCGATCCTGAGGGGTTCGATCTTGAGGGGTTCGATCTTGAGTCGGGGGTGGTTGTAAGGCTTGTCTCGTGTGGAAGAGGCCAGGGGCGCGGGGGCGGAGCCCCCGCCCGGGGTCTGGGGCGGAGCCCCAGGGAGGACTGTCCGAGCGGAGTGAGGGCCTTGCTTTTGGGGTTGGCGGCCTTGCTCTTGGGGTGGCGGTCTCTTGCTGGGGGTGGAACGGCGGAGGCCCCGCCCGGGGTCGGGAGGGGCCTTTAGTCTGGGAGCCGGCGAGGGGACTTGAACCCCTAACCTTCTGTTTACAAGCCGCGACAAACCCGTGCCAGCAGGTCACCTACTCTCCCATTTCATCCCGGTTCGTACCGGTATCCGTGAGTCAGCGTCCCGGTTCATCCCGCCCAGTCCCTCGGGGTACCGGGACGCTCGGGCACACCTCGGGCACACGCGCGGCCTAACTACCTGACGGCCAATCACGAGGTTGGCTCCTCCCCCTCCTGTCCCGGGTCCGGCGCTGGGCTCATGTTGACGAGCCTGGCGCCGTGGGCCCTCGTTCTCCGGCAGATGAGAGAGGACCACCGGAGTCATGTCTGCTTCCTCACCCCGGCTCAGCACACAACCCGGCCGGCGGGCGACGTACAACCAGATCCTCCCCCGCATCATCACCGCAACGCTCGCGCTGATCGCGGTGTTCACCTTCGCCTTCAGCTTCACCAACGTCTGGGCGCTCGGGAACCGTCTCGGTGTCGAGCCCTGGGCGGCGCCGCTGGTGGCCCCGGCCGTGGACCTGTCGGTCACCGGGCTTCTGCTGGCGGTGCACCATCTCAGCGTCCACGGCGCCACCGCGCGGCAGCTTCTCCCGGCTCGGCTGCTGCTGGTCTTCTCGGGCCTGGCCACGCTGGCTCTCAACGCCGCCGAACCGATCCTGCGTCGCGACTATGCTCGTGCCGCCTTCGACGCGGTCGGACCGCTGCTGCTCATCGGCTGGTCCGAAGTCGGCCCCGGCCTGCTCCGGCACCTCCACACCATCCAGCCGCCTGGCCAGCAGTCGGACCCGCACTGCCCGGCCAGTCCGACTCCGACCGCCACGAACGGATCAGCGTTGAACCCCGGTCGGCAGCCAGCCCCCAGACCCACACCCTCTAAACCGGCCATCCGCCGCAGGTCGTCGCCGCTTCCCAACGACGAACTCCTCACCCGAGCCCGCGAGATCGATCAACAACACCGGCGCGAGCAAGGCCGCCCCGTCTCCGCTGACACCCTGCGCGTCACCCTCGGCGTGGGATCGGCCCGCGCCCGTTCACTCGTCGCCTCGCTGCGCGCCACCCACACGCACGCGTCGTGATCGAAGAACGTTTCAGAGAACTTCCGCCCTAGGCTTCCAGCGTCGGTTGCGTCCAAGCGGCAAGGTCTCTGGTCATCGGTGTCAGTGCGGGTCAGGGGCGTCAGCTAGGTCGTGTGGCACAGGGCGTCTCACAGGAGTCCATCAGCAATGGTGTGAGACCTCACAGGCGGCCATCGTTTGGCAATCTGACCGGTGCGGAGTCCGGCGTGCGGAATGCAGCGGTGGTATCCGCGAGTGCTGCTTGGTCGGGGCTCGCGGTTGGTGGCAGCTGATTAAGACTGGGTGTGTGGATGTCCAGGAGCTGATCCTTCGGTCTGCTGGTCGTGTGCGGGCGTCAGGGCGTGTGGTGTCGCTCGATGACGCTGTCTGGTTCGAGCCTCCGCTGCCGCAGCCGCGGCCGCTGTATCCACTTCATGATGATGCGGTCCCAACGCGCCGACACCGTGCACGAGCCCCCACAGCAGGCCGACTCCCAGACCATGACCAGAATGGATCCGCGGCTCATCGCCAACGCCGAGGGCGGCGCACAACTGCTCATTACCGCACGGCTCGGATCCTTGGCAGTCGACTCACGTTCGGTCAAGACCAACGACGGCTGGGCCCGCCGGATCATCCTCACCGACCCAGACGGTGACTCCTGGGCGGCATGCACCGCCCCCCGCGGCGCAGCCGACTACGACGTAGGGCAGGGCGGCACCCGCCGGTTGTGGGACGAGGCCCAGACCGCCTACCTAGAGTGGCTGCGACTCGGACGCCCAGGCCGCAGCCGGTTCGGCTTGACGGCCTCGCAGAACCAGCAGCGACTTTGGCTCGATGCGCCGGACAACATCATTACGAGGTGACAACTGCGCCCTGACCGGGACCGGAAATCACCTTCGCGGCGCGAGCCCGCGCAGGCCGCTCCATCCGTCGTCATCGACGGGCACGATCACCTCAGCGTGGACGGCCGCGACGTCGGCGTAGCGAGTGAGAATCGAGCAGCTTCACCGAGACGGCACAGCTGGTCGGTCGACGCGACAACCGACCATACCGAGAATCGGATCCTAAGCATAAAACCAGACAGAAAGCTGATTCTCCTAGGTGTGCGATCTTCAACGATGTGTCCGGGTTTTAGAGGCAGGCGCGACGGACCCGGTGGTTGTTTGCGTCGGCGATGAATAGGTTCCGGCCGGCTTCGTCGGTGTGGATGCCGTGCGGGCCGTTGAGTTGGGCCTGGGCGGGGTCTCCTCCGTCGCCGGAGTACCCTCCCAGACCGGTGCCGGCGATGGTGGTGATCAAGTTGCCGTCACAGGTGACCATGCGAACGGCGGGGGCTCCGGTGCAGCTGATGTAGAGGTTGCCGGCGCGGTCGGTGGTCAAGCCTGCCGGGATGTTCAGCTGGGCACCTGCTGCGGTCGGGTTGCCTCCGTCGCCGCCTGCGCCGGCTCCGCCGGTCCCGGCCCGCGTGGTGATGTTGCCGGTGTTCACATCGACACGGCGGACGCGGTGGTCCCCGCTGGTGCCGATGAACACGTTGCCGTTGGCGTCGGCGGCCACCGAGACCGGGGTGTTCAGCTGCGCCATTGTGGCCGGCGCGCCGTCGCCGCCGTAGGCCGCGGCTCCCGTGCCGGCTTTGGTGGTGATGATGCCGGTCGGCAGGCTGATGGCCCGCACCCGATGGTTTCCGGTGTCGGCTACCAGCAGTTCGTTGGTGACGCTGTTGAAGGCCAGATCGGTCGGGGTATGCAGGGTCGCGGCCGTCCCGGAGATGTTGTCGCCGTTGTGGCCGGGAGGAGCGGCGGGTTGCCCGGCCACCAGGTAGGTGTTGTTGGTGGCCAGATCGATCCGGCGCACGCAGTGATTGGCCGTGTCGGCCACGTACAGCGCGTGCGCTACGGGATCGTAGGCCAGGCCGCCCGGCGAGTGAAGCTGCGCCGCGTTCGCGGGGGAGTTGGCATCGCCTGTGTCGCCATGGTTGCCATCGCCCGCCACGGCGGCCAGGTGGGATGTTGTCAGGCTGACGGACCGGATCCGGTGGTTGCCGGTGTCGGCGATGAACATCTGGTCCGGCCCGCAGATCAGGGACAACGGCGCGGACACCCGGCCGTTGGTGGCCAGGTTGCCGTCGCCGGTGTTCCCGGCTGTGCCCGCGGCGCCGGCGAACACGGCCACCACGCCGGTGGCCCTGGTGTACGTCCGGACGCAGTGATCGTGGTCATCGGCTATATAGACATCATTGGTTGCCGCGTCGGAGCTCACCGCGACGGGGTGCTGGAGTACGCCGGGGGCGACCAGGGTGGTCAGCTGCCCCGCGGTATTGATCTCCCAGATTTGGTTGTTGCTGGTGTCGGCGATCAGGACGGTGGTCGCGGCCCCGGTCCCGGCGACGCCGACACCGTGGGGGGCGTTGAGCTGGGCGGTGACCGCGGGTAGGCCGGCGGCGCCCAGGCCGGCCACGCCCGTACCGGCGATCCCGGTCGCCTGGCCGTGCAGCACGCTCCGGATCCGGTGGTTGCCGGTGTCGGCGATGTATAGGACTCCCTCGGCATGGGCCAGGCCGCGGGGGCTGTCCAGTTGGCAGCCGGTGGCCGCCCCGTCCGGCCCGTCGCCCGCCACCGTGCCTTGCCCGACGGCCGTGGTGATGATGCCGGTGGCCAGGTCAACCTTGCGCACGCAGTGGTTGCCGGTATCGGCGATGTAGAGCGCGTGGCTGGCGTCGTCGTAGGCCAGGCCGCGAGGGCCGTTCAGCTGGGCGGCGTGCGCCGGTCCGTCGTCGCCGTGGAAGCCCTCCGTGGCGGCGGTCCCGGCGACGGCGCTCACCTGGCCGGTGGACAGGTCGATCCGGCGGACGCGGTGCCGGGCGGAGTCGGCGACGTAGAGGTGGTTCCGGTATGGGTCCAGCGCGACGCCGGCCAGGGTGTCGAAGCGGGCCTGTGCGGCGGGCGCGTTGGCGTCACCGCCGTACCCGCCGCCGGCGGCGATGCCGGCCAGGGTCTGGATGACCCCGTCTGTGCCGATCCGGCGGATCCGGTGCGCGCCGGTGTCGGTTATGTAGACCGCAAACCTGGAGTCCTGCAACACGTACCGCGGATCGGTGAAGCTCGCCGCCGTGGCGGGCAGGCCGTCGCCCGCATGCGCCCCGGCTCCGGTGCCGGCCGCGGTGCGGATCCGGGCCGGGAACATGCCGTGGCAGTAGTGCACCGACAGCGAGCACGGTCCGTTCGGGCAGGTGCGGGGATGGCGGTGGCAGCCCACCTGCGGGGCGCCCCAGGCCGCGGCCAGGCCCACCCGGGCCGCGGCAACGGCTGCGGCGGCCACATCGTCACGAGTGACCCCCGCGGCGACGGGCGGCCCGGCGATGGCCGCCGCGGCGGCGACGCGCTGCAGGATCTTGGCGTTGTCGTTGTCCACGAGCGTCGCGGGCGGCACCACTTGCGCGTGGATGGGCACGGCCGGTGTGCAGCCGGCCGCCGCCGCGATGGCGACCGCCATGTCGTCGCGGCCCAGCCCGGCCGTCGCGGCCGCGGCGGCGCCGGCGGCCTCCGGCGGCTGCTCGGCGTAGGCCAGGCCTGGGCTGCCAATGCGCGCTTGCTGGGCGGCGGCGACCGCGGCGACCAGGATCGTTCGCAGCGCGGCCACAGTCGGCACGGGCGGCACTGCGGCGTGCGCCTGCGCCTGGTTGATGGCTCGCTGTAGGAAATCATCAGGCACGGCCGCCTCCATCGCGGCCAGGGTTTGCGGGGCGGTCGCGGCGGCGTACGCCGTCCGCGTCGCGTTGGTGATGGACGCCCCTTGCTCGATCTCGTACTTCACGCTGGCGGCCACCTCTCTGGCAGCGCACGCGGCGGCCAGGGCAACGCAGTCGACGATGGCGGCGACCAGGCCCTGGGCCGCGGCGGGCTGGACGGCGCCGGCCGCGGCTGTGGCCGTCCCCATTGCGGCGACAAGCTCCGCGTGCGGCACATGCGGCACGGGCGGCGCGCCCACGGCGGCGGCGATCGGCGCCAGCGTGGGCGCGCCGGTGGCCGGGGTGATCAAGGCCGCCGCCACGGCGGGGTCGCCCTCCAGCGCAGCTTGGTATGCCGCGCCGGCCGCCACCCGCTCCCGGCCGGCCAGGGCCGGCCGGCACACCTGCACCTCGGCGGCCGTGGCCGCGAGCAGCCCCACGGCCGCCTCGTCTCTGTTCTGCGGCCCGCCGGGCGCGGCCGCCACGCCCGGACCGGGTGCCGCGGCCGGCCAGACCAGGCCGACGTTGCCGCGCGGGCCGGCGTATCGCGCCGCGAGCTCAGCGCCGCCGGTGTCCATGCGGTGGTCGTCACTCCAGCCTTGCTGCTCATAGGCCGATACACCGTCGTCCAGCGGATGACCGTAGCTGTTGCCCCAGCCGAACGAGTAGGCGATCAGGTGTGAGGTCACGGCGGGATCAGGGCGCGGGATGTCGAGCGCCTGGCCCACCTCCGAGCCGTGGTGGGAGGCGACCAGCCCCACGCACTGCTGGTCGCAGTTGTGCACGAAGGTCTGCCGGTTCACACCATTCGGCCGGAACCGCTGGAACGTGGCGTCCCCGGTCAGCAGCATGTACTGGGCGGGGTTGCCGGGATTGCGCAGCCGCAGCGCAAGCCCGGTGTTGTTGATGTTGTTGTGAGTGACCTTGATGACCGTGAAGTCGTTGTGGGTCGCGTCGTAGTTACCGCTGGGCGCGAGCGCGTTCTCGTCGCGCCACAGATACAGATCACCGCCCTGAACCGCACCGTTTACCGGCACCCCCGCTAGGGCGCTGGCGACCGCGCCGGACGTCGCGCTCCTGTTCGCCTTCAGAGTGGCCGGACTTTTCTGCGCTGGAGCCAGGCATTCAATGCCGACCAGATGCGTGGCCGCCAGTGCCGCATCCAGAAAGGCGTAGTGATCGTCGTCCCAGTGCGAGAGGATGAACAGGCTGTGTGCGACG
Organism: Actinomadura rudentiformis; assembly: GCF_008923185.1. GTDB lineage: Bacteria > Actinomycetota > Actinomycetes > Streptosporangiales > Streptosporangiaceae > Spirillospora > Spirillospora rudentiformis. The sequence goes on along the minus strand of NZ_WBMT01000008.1, from coordinate 310,050 downwards.
TCCAGGCAGAAGACCGGCGTCGGGGCCGGGATGGTGAACTGATTTCCTCTCGTCCCGCCACCCATGTCGTAGTAGATGATCGGCCGGCCGTCGTCGTCCATGACGACATTGCAATTGCCCTGCCCGATATCGGCGACCACAACGAAACGCGGGTTCGTGCCGGCCGGGAGCCGGGCCGCCAGCCGTAGCTGGCAGGCCGCTGCGGAACCCGCCACGGTGGCGCCGAGCTTGTGCTTGGCCATCGCTGTCAGCCCTCCGCATCCAGAATCGTGTCGAGCAGGGTCAGCTTGTCGGCGGCTTGGCCGGGCGGCTGCACCGACAACAGCCGCCCGCCCTGCGCCGGCTGGCCGTGGACGGCGATGAGGGTTGGATCGGTGACGTCCGGCGGCGGGAGGTATACGTCGACGGGAATTAGCCCGTCCGCGCGATTGGGGTCGACCGCAAGCTCCAGCCTCAGCCAGCGGGTGGGAAGCTCACCGGCGCCGGCCACCGCGCCGAGCGCGGGCTCGAGCATGTCGAGCAGGTCGTCCTCCGGCTGGATGAACTCCACGATCAGCGACCCTGCCTGCTGGGCGATCGTGCGCCAGGACGGAAGATCCCCTAGGTCGCCGCGTAGGCCGTCGAACCACTGCGCGGCAAAGCAGTCCAGGTCGACCAGCCACTGGCCGGCGTTCGCGTCCCCGGTGGCGCCAAGCTGCTCAACCAGGCTGAACTGACCGTAGTAACGGGTGGCGCCGCGCTGCCGTTTCGAAGGTCGCCCGTCGATGTCAGGACTACGAGAGAGATCCCCTCCGCGCTTCACAACTGTTTCCCCTCCGCCTGACGCCGTGGCGCAAGCAAATATCTCGCTCTATTTGAGCGCTGCCAATCGGCGCCCGGTAAACCGAGAGCGGCATCACCCATAACAGTGCAGGAAATTTGAAATCCTCCTGATCGCTACGCTCACATGTTTCCAACCTCATCGGTGCGTGGTCCAGAGCGAGAATCGCCTGGACGATGGCCTGTAGCGGTCACGCAGACGGTAAGTAACAGGCCTTGCGCCACAGGCGCCAGATCCTGGAAGTGGTAGTGACCTGCCCGCCGAGGGCAGGGATCGTGGCCTGATGACGGCCGAATATGTTCTGGCGTTCACCGAGCCTGCGGCCTTCAGAACGCTCGTACAGAGGCGCTTGGTGGTCATCGCCGCAGGTGCTGCGACCCACCGCCGGCGCCGTTTGCCACCGGAACCCGATTCGGGCACGACCCGCCAACGGGCCCGGGCATCAAGCCAGTCTTCGCGTCACTCCAGATCGAGGTCTCTGGAAACCCCGCGACCCAAGACCAATGACTCCGAGGAATCGATCAAGCGCCTGATCAAACAGGAGGCGCCGGTGCAGCGCGTGGCCGGCGTCTCCCACTCATTCCTGTACGGCCACGTAACCCTGCGAAGGCGGATCGAACAGTTGTGGGCCCATCAGGCATCAGCGCTCGACCAGGCCCGATCCTAACTTCAGCCCGGTGCCGACCCGGCCGTCGACAGCGTGGTGCTCGCGCCAACGGCAAAGATCTCCCGGCTCAGACGCACCCACCGCGACGAACTCGCCGCACTACGACACGCGCTGGAGCAGGCGCACGGGGAGAACCTGCTCCTGCGACGGCAGCTTGCCTACCAGGACTCACCGCCAGCCGAAACCGCTCGTGAGACCAACCGCTAGATGATCATCTGATATCGGACAGAAAGTGCATTATCTGGGGTGGACTCGCGGGCCTCATCGATGTTCGTGACGATCGCCTGTCGCGATGACCATCGGTCCAGCTCGCGCCCTGGAAGTAGCGCTCGGCGCCACCCTGGTGCTGGGAGCCTTGGGAACGGCTCCCGGCGTAGCGGCCACCGCGCCGGCCACCGGTGCGGCCACCGGTGCGGCCGCGGCCACTGCGGCCCTGCGCGCGCCCACCGCCTGCTACCGCGCCACAACCCGCCTATGGGTCCGCACGGCTCCAAATCTCCATGCGCAAAGGATCGGAGAACTGAGGTCGGGTCAGGTGGTGCGCGCCTCCGTCCAAACCACGAACGGCTTCCGCGGGCTGGGCCCTAGCCGGTGGGCGCCGGCGCGCTACCTGGCATCCACTTCCACAAGCGCCTGCTGAAGGGCCGGGCAGGAGTCCGGCAGGCGCGGTAGGGGTGGCGGCCCGGCGCGCCCCCCGTGTGCGCGGGCCGTAAGTAGCGTTGCTGTCGCGGCTCCCAACTGCGTCGTGGCGAGGTGCTTGCCGATGAGCGTGACCGTGCATGGAATCCCTGGCTGGAGTCTGACCCAATCGGGCGGCAAATACCCAGGGTCGTTCTTGAAATGGCCTGAGGTTGGTTGAACAGATCCCGTCCGATCGTCTTGATCGGGCGGGATCTCGTGGTTTAGCGGGCATTGTGATCGCCGATGGGCGGGTGTGCGTGCGCCAGCGCCGCTTAATTAAGCGGCCACTTCGCGCACGACCTCCAGGAAGTTGACAGTCAGTGGATTGCGGGCATGCCGATCCCACACCGCCCCGATTTGCCAGGATGCGGCGTCGTGATCCACGGTCGTGAGCACGACCTGCGCCGGTGCGATCGAATCCGCACTGGCCGGCACGAACGCCGTACCCACGCCCGCTGCCACCAGGGCGAGCACGGTCTGCAGGTCATGCGCCTCCTGCACCACCTCTGCGTGCACGCCGAGGGCAGTGCACAACCCCTCGATCTGTGACGCCAGCCCTGGTCCTCTCACCTGTGCCAATCCAACGAACGGCCGCGCGGCCGCCCACTGCGCCACAACGTCTGCGTTCTTGGGCGGTGGATCATCCGGTGAGTCACCGGCCGTGGCGATTGCCAGGCGGTCGGTCTGCAGGGTCAGCCGCCCCCACTCTCCACCGACCGGCAGCCGAACAAATCCGACGTCCAGTTGGCCTGTCGCGAGCCGCTCCAGCTGTGCTTGCGAAGACATGTCGTCCAGGATGATGTCCGCGTCCGGGTAGCACCGCCTGAAGGCCGCCACCGCCCGCGGCGCAAGCTCGACGCTCGACAAGCCGAAACCCACCGACAGCCGTCCGATCTCCCCGCGCGCCATCCGGTTCATTCGCACCGCCAGAGCGTCGGCCCGCCGCACGAGATCCCGAGCCTCCGGCAGCAGGATCGTCCCCAGATCGGTGAGTGTGGCGCCGTGTCGGCCGCGATGGAACAACCGCCCCCCGACCTGTGCCTCAAGCGCCTGGATCTGTTTGCTCAGGGCCGGTTGGGTCATGGCCGACGCCAGTGCCGCCCGGCCGAAGGCGCGGTGCTCGACAACGGTCAAGAAGGTGCGAAGTAGGCGAATATCCATTCCTGAATATTATGTCATCCATCAAAAGATTCATTGGACGAATGAGTCCTGGTTAGGATTCGATGGTGAGCGCGGATGGGCGACACCAAGGAGGAACCATGCGCTGTGCGACCGTTCAGTTCGAGCACCGGGCCGATGACAAGACCTACAACCTGGCCAGGATCGAGCACTTCACCAAGCGGGCGGCCGAGACCGGGGCCCGGGTCGTCGTCTTTCCCGAGATGTGCGTACTGGGCTACTGGCACCTGCGCCGTTACCCGGCCGACCGGCTCCGAGAGCTCGCTGAACCGGTGAGCGGCTTGTCGGTGGAGCGTGTGCGCGGGCTGGCGGTCGAGTTCGGCATGGCCGTGGGCGTGGGCTTCCTGGAGATCGATGATCAGGACCGCCTGTTCAACTCCTACGCCATGTGTCTGCCGGACGGGCGCGTCCACATTCACCGAAAACTGCATGCGTTCGAGCACGAGGCGATTTCCAGCGGAGACCGCTACACCGTCTTCGACACCCCATGGGGCGTGCGCATGGGGATTCTCATCTGCTGGGACAACAACCTGGTCGAGAATGTCCGGGCGACCGCGCTGCTCGGCGCGGCGGTCCTCGTCGCGCCGCACCAGACCGGTGGCACCGCCTCCCGCAGCCCGCACGGCATGCGCCCGATCCCCGTGGAGCTGTGGCGTGACCGCGACCGCCGCTCGATCGAGGCCGAACTGCGCGGGCCGAACGGGCGGGAGTGGCTCATGCGCTGGCTGCCTTCCCGCGCCCATGACAACGGCCTCTTTCTCCTGTTCAGCAATGGTGTGGGCCGGGACGACGACGAGATACGCACTGGGAACGCGATGATCCTCGATCCGTACGGCAGAATCCTCGCCGAGACCTGGGCCGCCGAGGACACCATGGTGGTCGCCGATCTCGATCTCGACCTGCTGCCCATGTCGACCGGCCGTCGCTGGATTCAGGGCCGGCGGCCCGAGCTCTACCAGATCCTCACCCGCCGCTTCGGCGACGAACGCGACGCTCGCAGCGCGCGCTTTTCGGCCGAGCCCGTGCTACTCCACCGACTGGAGTGACCTCACAAAGCAGCCGGTGGAACGCGTGGTCACCATGCTGGAGATCCTCACCAGGGAACTGGCCTCTCAGCCGGCACGGCCCATCCACGTGCCCGTCCGGGAAGCGATCTCGCCTGCGGCGGGAAGCGATCTTCGCGAAGGCGCGCCTTCCCAGGTCGCCCACACTCGTGAACACCCCAAATACGGTTCAGATGCGCGGCGCGGCGACCTCCATGAAAAACGCGTCGCGCAAGCGATCGAACAGTGGCTGAACCAGCGCGACGACCACTTCCACCTCTTCCATGACCTCGCCGAGTTCCACCAGGTCAGCGGCGCGGGCTTGGAACCGCTGAGCCTCGGCGGCACCAATCTCGACCATGTGGTCCTGACCGGCGATACCTGGCTGATCGTCGACGCCAAGGGGTGCGGTGCCGGAGTCCTAGGCCTGGATCCCAACCGCGACGGCGTCCTGGTCAAACCCGACGGCACCACCAAGCAAGAGAAATGGCTCGATGACGGGCGCGCCTACTCCCGAGCCGGCGTGCTGTACCGGCTCACCGACGGCATCCGCGGGCAGACCGCCTGGATCGTGCCCGACACCACCCTGCTGCACCCCAGCCTCCAACACGCAGCCTGCCGCAAGCGAGGCGGCCTGGTACTACCGATGCGCGCGCTGACCGACGGCCACTTCGACCAGCACTTCCCCGCACCCCAACGCCCCGCCGATCCCGCCCACATCGCCCGGCTCTCAACCCGCCTCAGTACGCACCAGCAACCGCGGCCAACGAGCTCGCCTTGAACGGCGGAACAGCCCGATAACACCCGCTCGCGCCCTGGATCAGGCGAGGTTACGGGGCCGGGGGCGGCGCGCCCAGGTAACTCTCGACGACGCCCTGGCCGTGGTCGCTGACGGCCTTGAGGCCAGCGCCCTGGCGTTGGGCATCAGTCCGGCGTGGAACAACAGGCACAGCGAGGGTCCGACACTGGAGCCTCGTCTCAGCGCGTGCTGGGAGATGGACTATCGGTGGTGGGAATTCCTTAAACAGTGAGGCCCTGCACCGTAGCCTGAAGGTGTCTAAGTCTTCTGGTGAGGAGCAGGGCCCATGGCCGAGATTAACACTCCGCTCGATCCCGCAGCAGGGGTTCGCGCAGCGACTCCGGTACTTCCGTGACCGCAACGGTTTCCCGCGCAATGTCCTGGGCGGGCTGGTTGGCCGTTCCGGGGATTGGGTGAAAGACCTGGAGAATGAGCGGTCACTGATGCCGCGGCTGCCGATGCTGATCAGTCTCGCCAACGTTCTCAGCATCAAGGCCGACGACCTCGTCGGCCCTGAAGGCGTCCCGGTGTCGACCTACACCAAAGCCGCCCACGAAAGCCTGCCCGCCATCACTGCGGCCCTCACCAACTACCCGATCGACACCAGCCACATCGAGCCGCTGCAGCCTGCTGACCTGGCCGCACGCGTCTCCCAGGCATGGCAGCTCTGGCACGGCGCCGCCCGCCAGCGGACCGCCGTCGCCGTGGTGCTTCCCGAGCTCATCCGCCAGGCCCGCATCTCCGCGCGGCTCCTTGAGGGCCAGCAGCGGCGGGAAGTCCTGCGCCAGCTCGCCCAGATCTACCACCTCGCACAGCTGTACCTGTCGTTCCAGCCCGCACCCGAAATGCTGATGCTCGCCGGCGACCGGGCAATGACAGCCGCCCAGGACTCCGACTGTCCGCTAGCGATCGCCGCAGCGGCTTGGTACATGAACCACATCTTCCGCGACGCCGGCGAACGAGACGAGGCCCGCATCGAACTCGCCACCCGAGCCGCCACGCTCCTTCGCCCCGACGAAGAGACCGAGCACCGTGCCCGCTGGGGCTCCTCCAACTCGCCATCGCCCTCAGCCACGCCAAATCAGGCCGGGAAGGCAAAGCGCTACAGCACTGGGATGAGGCCAAGCACGCAGCCCGCGCCCTCGGAGGGGACTACAGCCACCCATGGTTGATCTTCGGTCCAGGGATGGTCGACGCCTACCAAGTGACCATCCAAGCCGACCTCACCCACGGCGGCACCGCCACGGAAGTGGCCAGAAGACTGGAGCTGTCCAAGATGCCGTCGGCCACCCGCCGAATCTTCCACCTGACCGAGACGGCCCGCGCCTACTTCATGCGCCGCAAGCACGTCAGCGCCGTGCACCTGCTCACCAAGGCCTACAAGACCTCCCCAGATACCACCCGCTTCTCCCTCTTCGCCCGCTCAGCGGTCCTGGAACTGGAGGAACGAAAAATCCCCGCAGTCCAGGACGAGGTCCACGATCTGGGACGGAGCCTAGGCCTCATCGCCGCTTGACCTCACCATGGCGGGCAACCCGCCCGGCAATCGTGCGGCAACGCAGCTCCCCGAGCCAGAGCCGACTGCGGGCCGGGGAACTGTGCGGCCGGGGCCGGTTGGCGCGCTGGGCGCGGCGAGAGCCGGGCCGGTACCTGGACTTGCACGTCCATGGATCGCGATATAGCGATCGGTCGATAATTGACTTTGTCAACCTAGGTTGACAGCGTCTCGTGCAGTTTCCAGCGCCGTACCTGGCTAGGAGCGATGTACGGGCCTGTCGGGCCGGTAGGAAGAGAGCTCGTCGATGTGGCTACCGGTCGTGAGCCCACGGGCGGCGAGTTGGGCAAGGTGTGGGGCGAGGTGATGCCGCTGTGGGTGGCGGCTACATACAGTCTGGGCAGGTGCCAGCCGATGAGGGGAAGACCGTCCAGGGGCATCGGGCGGATGCAGCGTCTGGCCTGTGCGATGTGGGCTTGGGTGAGGGCGGGGATGATGCTGCGGGCACGGTCAAGGAATTCTTCCGCTTGTGACTGCAGGGTGGGCATGGGGGTGTTCATGTCGATCTTGGCGTCGAGGTCGCTGGCTTCGAGCAGCAGACCGCCGTCCCAGGCGGGCCGGGCGTAGACGCCGGGTGCATGGATCAGGCCGCGGAGCACGCCGGAGGCAGGGGTGGTCGCGGCTACGAGGCAGGGTGCTGCCGAACCGGGCGCGTGGACGTCCAGGAGCGGGATGGTCAGGTCTGCGGTGGCCAGGATTTCGGGTGTGCGCCAGCCTGCCGCGCACACGGTGACGTCGGCGGCGATGTCGGCGCCGGATTCGAGGCGGACGCCCGTCACGCGATCGCCGTGGCGGAGAAGGTTGGCCACCGGGTCTTGGGTAATCAGCTGGGCGCCGGCGTTGTGGGCGCGGTCCATGAGTGCCTGAATGGCCTGGGTGCCGTGGATGAAGCCTTCTTCGGGGAAGTGGGCGATCAACGCGCCTGCGGGGATGGTGAGTGCGGGTTCGATCGCGCGGGCTTCGGACGGCGTGATGAGCCGGGCGGCGTAGCCGCGGGCACGGAGGCGCTCGACTCGCTGGGCCAGTTCAGTCCGGGTGGTGTCGGTCTGGGCCCAGGTCATGTTGCCGGCGGGCACGTACCAGGAGGGGTGGCCGAGCTCGGCGGCCAGCCGGGCCCACTCGGCGAGAGCGTCCTGGCGGAAGGCAAAGTAGTCCGGGTCGAGGGTTTTGTTGGCGTTGAGCCAGGCCAGGCTGGTGGCGGTGGTGCCCTGTCCGGGCTGGTGGGAGTCGATGATGGTGACGCGGGTGTGAGGGGCGAGCCGGTCGGCCAGCGCCGTGCCGATGATCCCGGCACCGATGATGAGGATGTGCTGGGTCATCAGCGGCGCAGGTCCAGGCTTCGGCCGATCGCGGTGGAGGTGTAGTCCTCGATGCCTTCTTGGAGGCGTTGAGCTGTCGGGCTGCCTCGATACTGGGGGTGCGCCAGGCATCGCCGTACCTGGTCGAGGCCTTGGACGAAGGTGTCCAGGCGCTGGTCGGGGTCGACCGCCAGGATCGGCGGGACGGCCTCGGCGGCGCCGTCGAGTTCACCGCCCTGCAGGTGCGCCCGTACACCGTCGATGCGGGCGAGGATTTCCGCGCCATAGAAGCGCTGCTCGATGGGGGTGGCTTCGAACAGGGCGATGGCGGTGCTGGTGTGGTCGAGCGCGTCGGCTGGTTGCCGCAGTTCGAGATAGGTACTGCCGGCCAGATAGTGCTGCTGGGCGTCGCTGACGCCCAAGACGCCGCCGACCTCATCGGGGCCCGGAATGCGTTCGCATTCCTGCTTCCAGCGGCGAAGCGGGTCCTGCTCGTCGTTGATGCGTCCGATGCGGGCGTTGGCGCGGACTTGGAGCAAGGCGAGCAGGACCCCGGCGCTGTCGGTGGCCGGGTAGGTCAGCCCGTCTTCGGCCAGTCGCCCGGACTCGATGTAGTCGCCGCTCCAATAGGCCAGTTTGCTTTGGGTGGCGCGGACCCAGGTGCGAGCGCCAAACTCCAAACCGCGCTTGAGGTCCTGGACTGGCTCGACGTCACCCTGCCTGACCACCTGGCCGATGCCGCCCAACTCCGCCTCGCACACCCCACCCTCAGCCTGGAACAACTCGCCAAAATCGCCGACCCACCCACCACCAAAGACGCCATCGCCGGCCGCCTGCTCAACCTCGCCGACACCCACACCACCACGGCGACCCCATAGCCCGACCATCGAAGCCGAAGCCCCCGCACGACATCTCGGTGACCTGGCATTTCCCTCGAAGAGACCGAAAATCGGGATGCGTGACCATCACAGGTTTCCTACGCTGGAGGCGTCGGAGTGTCGGAAACCCCAGGGGCCCTGCCGACCTCCGGCTCCAAACTGCGGACATCAACAACAGCCGATCCAACGAACACCGGCACCCCCAGCCGGTCACCAGCTCGGCGAGGCTCAGATCAGCCTCGGGTCGATCCAGGTACCGGCCGATCGGCAGGGCCGCGTACACACGCGGCCGAGGTCGTTGTCTGTGTCGGGCGGGCTGGCGTGCAGCTGTTCGCGCACCAAGCCCACCCCGGGCCTCGGTCAACTCCAGGTTCTGGTCGGTGGATCTCCAAGGGCCGCGCCGCGCGCAAGCGCGCCACCGTGTCGCTGGTGGCGAGGATCTCGCCCACTGGTGGAGTGTCGGTATTCGAGAGTTGCAGTATTCGCCCGCAAGGTGGCTGCTAAGTATGGTGCACGACATCTGCCGTGTGCTGACTCTGGACCCTACCCACGTGTCCGCGTCAGCCGCGTTGCCGGCGGGCACGCAGATCGGCCCAGTGGCGCAGGCGTTCGCTGATCTGGGCTTCGTGGCCGTTGCGGGTGGGCTGGTAGTACGTCTCGCGGTCCATGCCGTGGGGGAAGTAGTCGGCGCCGGAGAAACCGTCGGCGCTGTCGGGGTCGTACTGGTAGCCCTTGCCGTAGCCGAGGTCCTTCATCAGCCGGGTCGGGGCGTTGAGGATGTGGGCGGGCGGCATGAGCGAGCCGGTCTGCCGGGCCGATCGGTGTGCGGCGTTGAAGCCGCGGTAGACGGCGATGGACTTGGGGGCGGTGGCAAGGTAGACGACGGCCTGGGCGATCGCCAACTCGCCCTCGGGGGAGCCGAGTCTCTCGTACACGTCCCAGGCGGCGAGGGTCTGCTGGACGGCGTGTGGATCGGCCATGCCGATGTCCTCGTTCGCGAAGCGGACCAGTCGGCGGGCCACGAACAGCGGGTCCTCGCCGCCGTCGAGCATGCGGGCGAGCCAGTACAGGGCCGCGTCCGGATCGGAACCGCGCATCGACTTGTGCAGTGCGGAGATCAGGTTGTAGTGGCCCTCCTGCGCCTGGTCGTACAGCGGGGCCCGCTGCTGAATGTGATGGGCGAGCCCGGCGGTGTCCAGAGGAGTCCCGGTGTCCGGGAGTGCCTGGAGCTGTTCGGCCATGTTGAGCAGGTAGCGGCCGTCGCCGTCGGCCATGGCGATCAGGGCGCGGCGGGCGTCGTCGTCCAGGGGCAGACGGTGGCCGGTGAGCTGCTCGGCGCGGTCGAGCAGCGTGGACAGCGCTGCCTCGTCGAGGCGTTTGAGGACGAGGACCTGGGTGCGGGAGAGCAGGGCGCCGTTGAGTTCGAAACTCGGGTTCTCCGTGGTGGCGCCGATCAGGGTGACTGTGCCGTCCTCGACGTAGGGAAGGAAGCTGTCCTGCTGCGCGCGGTTGAAGCGGTGGATCTCATCGACGAACAGCAGGGTGCCCTGCCCGATGCCGCGCCGGCTTCGTGCGGCGGCGAAGACCTTGCGCAGGTCGGCCACGCCGGAGAAGGTGGCCGACACCGGTTCGAAGGCCAGGTCGCCGGCGTCCGCGAGGAGCCGGGCGATGGTCGTCTTCCCGACGCCGGGCGGGCCCCACAGGACGGCGGAGCTGAGGCGCTGCTGGGCGACCATGCGGCCCAGCGGGGCGTCGGGGGCCAGGAGGTGGTCCTGCCCGACGACATCGTCCAGCCGGGTGGGGCGCAGGCGGTCGGCGAGCGGCCGGGCGGGCTCCTCGCCGAAGAGCGGCAGGGTCGCTTCGGTCGGTTCCATCAGTCTCTCGGCTCGCTGGCGGACGCGTGCGGACATGACGAGCCTTGCACGGGGCTCTGACACGCGTCGGCTCAGCGGCGCGCGGGGAAGTTCGCGGAACTCATCGAGCCCCGGGGCGGTCGCGTCGCGGCAGTCGCTCGACCGCCAGGTGGTAGGAGTCCTCGACCGCGTCGGTGACCAGCCGCTCGGTGATGCCGGGGCCTGCCCCGAGGGAGATCCAGTGGCGTTTGTCGAGGTAGCGGCCCGGTGTGATCGAGGCGTAGCCGCGTACCAGCGCACGGGCGTGCTCGGGTTCGCACTTGACCGTGACGATCTGTTCGTCCGGGTCGCCGGTGATGATCAGGAACACCTTGCCCACGACCTTGTACACGTCGAGTCCTGGGGTGAAGGGGTAGCCGTGACTGACGTCAGGGAGGGCCAGGGCCGCCTGGCGGGCGGTGTCCTGGAGCCGGTCGCCGACCGTGCTCACCGGGCCGCCCGTGTGCCGGTGCCGTAGGTGTGCGGGTCGACGGGCTGCTCCGCCTTGGGCAGGTGGGCGACGACAAGCCGGTAGGAGTCGGTGACGAGTTCCTCGACCAGCTTCTTGTCGACGTCTTCCCCGCTCTCCAGGGTGATCCAGTGCTTCTTGTTCATGTGGTAGCCGGGGGTGATGTGGCTGTACTGCTCCCGCAGGGCCTGGGCCTCGCCGGGGTCCGCCTTGCAGATCACGACGGGACGCCCTGGGACTTCGGTCATCAGCATGAACACCTTGCCGCCTACCTTGAAGACCTTCCAGTCGGGGCCGAAGGGATGCTCCAGCTGGGCTCCGGGGAGTTCCTCCGCGCAGTCGGCGGCGGTCTTGTGCAGGGTCGGTCCGTTCATGCGTGGTGAGCCTTCCCAGGTGGTGACGGACTGTGGCATCGAAGGAGGCGGAGGGCGCGCCGCGCGGGCGCGGGGGCACGTCCCATCCTTCCGTCGAAGCCGACTGCGAAGGCGGTAGGCTGCGGACACGTGATGGTCGATAGGCGACACTCCGGGCCGAGTGGGCAGGCTGGACCGGCTGCGGTTCCGCTGTACGGTTTCCAGCCCCCGGTCGGCACTCCCTATGGCCTGGAGGTGAGTACCGTTGAGGATTTCTTCGCCCAGCACGACGACTGGCCGTGGAACCCGCCCCGTCCGGGCCGTGCCACCTTCCACTACCTCATCGCGGTCACCGAGGGTGAGCTGCGGCACGACGTCGACCACGTCACGCGGACCGTCGCCCCCGGCCAGTGGCTGTGGGTGCGTCCCGGACACGCGCAGTGCTGGCATCCGCCCGGCACCGCCCGCGGCCCGTTCATCCTGTTCGAACCGGACGTACTGCGACCCGACCTCGCCCGTCTCCTGGCCCCGCTCACCGCGCACGAGGCCCCGGCGGTGCTGAGCCCGCACCCCGACGACATCGCCTGGCTCCAGCAGACAGCACTCCAGCTCCTGGACGAACACCGCGCACTGGGGCGCCGCCCCCTCGATGTCCACCACGCCCTGCGCCGTAGCCTGCTCGAATCGCTGCTGCTGCGCCTGGCCAACTCCCCGGGCATCGTTCCCGTCGCCACGGCCACGGCCGGCACGGGCCGTGCCGACAGGTACGGACGCTTCCTGGACGCCCTGGAGCTGCACTTCCGTGACCTGCACCAGGCCGCGGACTACGCCGAGCTGCTCGGCTGCTCGGTCCGCACCCTCAGCCGCGCCGCCCGGGGCGCCACGGGCAAGGGGGTGCGTGAACTCATCGACGAGCGGCGCCTCCTGGAAGCCCGGCGCCTGCTGAGCGTCGCCCGCTGGGACGCCCGGACCGTGGCCGACCACCTCGGCTTCACCGACCCCGCCAACTTCGGTCGCTTCTTCCGCGACCGCACCGGCCTCACCCCCGCCGCCTTCGCGGCCAGCGAGGCCACAACCCACCCGTGAGCGGAGCGCCGCGGCTGGCCGACCTCGGCTGGCCACCCTCGCCGGAGCCCGGCTTGCGGTGGGTGGCGAACACCGGACGCGCTCTGCCCCCTGGCTCCCAGCCCGGCCGACAGGGCCCGGCCCCTCAGCCGTTTGCCGTATCGCTGAGGCCCGACCTCGACCGCAGCTCACCGGTGCCACCGCCCCATGCGGTGCCTGCTCGGCCGACTTCCCGAGCTCCTCCGGGCCCGCCGATGACAGACACCAGGCCACTCCGACCTCCCCTCGGCTGCCTGGACCACGAGTGGAGGACAAAGGAAGTGTCACCTGCTGACCACCAAGTGACCGCTGCACACCAGGCGTTTTGTCGTATCCCGGGAAACGATGGGAGCGGTCACCGCGAGCGACCAGCCGCCGACTCACCGCGCGCAGCATCCGAATCGCGCTGGAAGGACATGTCATGGCCACCTCCGCTCCCAAGGCTCCGACTGCACCAGGGGTGCGGTCCTGGTGGGGGATCCCGTACGCCACCGCCGAGCGGTACCGCCGTCCCGTGGTCACGGACTTCGATCCAAGCCTCCCCTACGACCGTAAGGGCGTCGTCTCCGTCCAGCCCGACAGCGGCGACTGGCTCGAAGCGGACAGCGGGATGGGCGAGGACTGCCTGAACCTGAACGTGTGGGCTCCCGAGCAGCCGGCCGACAAGGCACTGCCGGTGACCGTGTACATCCACGGCGGCGGATTCGAGTACGGCGCGAACACGCAGATCACCTCGAACGCCGCCGGTCTCGCAGCGACGGGACGCGTGGTGGGCGTGTCGATCAACTACCGGCTCGGCGCCCTGGGTGCGCTCTCGCTCTCGCAGTACGGCGGGCGACTGGCGGAGGCCAGCAACCTCTTCCTGCAGGACGTCACCGCCGCGCTCACCTGGATCAAGCAGAACATCGCCCACTTCGGCGGCGACCCCGACAACGTCACCGTCTACGGCCACAGCGCCGGCGCCTATACCGCCTTCGGGCTGCTCGGCGCCTCCTTCGCCAACGGCCTGTACCGGCGGCTGGCCGGGTTCTCCGGCGGGCCCGCTCGTAGCGTCCCGGCCTGGTGGGCCGAGGAGCTCGCGCACCTGTTCGTCACCGAACTCGGCGTGGCGGACAACCCGGAGAAGCTGCTCGACCTCGACGCGGTCTCCCTGCGGGACGCCCTGCGCAAGGTCGCCCCGACGGACCTCGGAGTCCGCGGCGGGGTGGACAACAAGGCCACCGGCGTCGTCCTGGACATCGGGCAGCCCGGCGCGGTGGTGCACGCCCACCCCATGGACGTCCTGGCCTCGGGCGCGCACCGTGACGTGGACGTGCTGCTGAGCATGGCGAGTGACGACATGGGCTGGTGGGTGGCGAACGACCTCGACCGCTTCAACCCGCACACCCTCGACCGCATCGTCGACGAGGTCGCGGGGTGGCGCATTTCCCGCTCCCGCGCGAAGAAGATCGTCGAGGCCTACGACCAGGGCGGCCGTACCCCGGCCGAGGTCCGCGCCGCGGTCATGGCGGACTACCTCTTCGCGCTCCCCGCGGCCCGCGGCGCCCTGGCGCACGCCGCCGCGGGCGGCAACGCCCATCTCCTGATGATCGGGCCCGCCGAGGGCGCGCCCGCGGTGCACGGCACCGAGATGTACGCCCTGGTCGGCCAAGGCCAGCCGGGTCGCAGCGCCGAACAGGCCGAGCGTGACACGCATATCCGCGACATCGTCCTCGACTTCGCCACCGGCGAGCAGTCCCATCTGTGGCCCGCCGTCACGGACAAGCCCACCGCGGAAACCGTCGGCAACCCGCCCTTCGAGGCCACCGTCCACTACCAGCAGGCCCTCGACCTGTGGGAGGGCATCGCCCGCCCCTGACGGCCGTCGGGCGATGCGGAAGAGCGCAGCGGACGACACGGAGTGAGGTACTCGGTATGAGCCAACCGACAGCAGCCGGCGACGCCGCACCGGCGACGATGCGGGCCGTCGTCGTCACCCGGCCCGGCGGCCTCGACGCACTGGAGATCAAGGACGTCCCGGTGCCCGCACGCAAGCCCGGCTGGGTGCGGATCACGGTGAAGGCGTTCGGCGTCAACGAATCCGAAGTCACCACCCGCAAGGGCGAGTCGGACGCGGAAGTCACCTACCCGCGCATCCCCGGCATCGAGGGCGTCGGCCTGGTCGATGCGGCCGACGAGGACAGCGGGCTGCGGCCGGGACAGCAGGTGGCCACAATGATGGGCGGCATGGGCCGCTCGTACGACGGCGCGTACGCCCAGTACGTCACCGTCCCTGCGGCACAGGTCATCCCGTTCGAGACCAGCCTGCCGTGGGAGCTCGTCGGTGCCCTGCCGGAGATGTTCCAGACCGCCCACGGATCGCTGACCACCGGGCTGGATCTCAGGGTTGGACAGACGCTGCTGATCCGCGGCGGCACCTCCACGGTCGGGCTGAGCGCGGCCACGATCGCGAAGGGCCTCGGGGCCACCGTGCTGTCCACCACCCGCAACCCGGAAAGGGCCGGGGAACTGCGGGCCGCGGGCGTCGACCATCCCCTCGTCGACAACGGGACCCTCGCCGACCAGGTGCGTGAACTGATGCCGGACGGCGTCGACGCCGCACTGGAACTGGTGGGCTGCTCGGTCCTCGCCGACACCCTGCGCACCGTCCGCCGCCACGGCACGGTCTGCTTCACCGGAGCCCTGGCGGGCCAGTGGACGATCCCCGACTTCAGCCCGTTCATGATCCCGGGCGGGGTGCGGCTGACCAGCTACGCGGGCGAGGCCGCCGACCTCCCGGCCGACGTCCTTGCCCACCAGCTCCAGGCCATCGCCGAAGGACGCCTCAACGTCCCCGTCGCGAAGGTCTACCACGGCCTGGAACAGGCCCGTGACGCCCAGGCCGACCTTGAGTCCGGCACCACGCCGGGCAAGCACGTCGTCGTCCTGGACGACTGAGAACGGATCGCGGGACACGACAAGGTCATCGCACACCTCGAGTCGATCGGCTCGAACCCGCACATCGTGCGCAGTGAGTACCTCAACCCGGCGGTGAGCGCCGCCGCTCCCCGCCGTTTCCGAAGGAGCGAACAGATGACGGACCGGACAGCGGCAGACCTCTTCCCCCGGGTTGGATTCGGAGGCCCTGACGGCGGGCGGCAGAGTGCGGGTGGAGGAGCGCCAAGTACCCGGGCCGGAGGGCGCGCCGGACATCACCGTGCTGATTCTCAGCCCCGTCGAGGTCCCAGGCCCCAAGGGAGGCATCCTCAGCCTTCACGGTGGCGGGATGATCATGGGGGGGTCGCCGGGACCACGTGAGTCATCTCCTCCTCCATGTGATCGAAGGGAGTGCGGTCGTCGTGTCGGTCGAATACCGGCTGGCGCCGGAGCACCCCGATCCCGCGCCGGTCGAGGACTGTTACGCGGGGCTGGTGTGGATGGCGAAGAACGCGGCCGAGCTCGGCATCGACCCCGAGCGGCTCCTGATCGCCGGAGTCAGTGGCGGCGGCGGCCTCGCGGCGGGGACCGCGCTGCTCGCCCGCGACCGCGCCTTTCCCAGGCTCAGCCACCAGGTCCTGATCTGCCCCATGCTCGACGACCGCTTCGAGACGCACAGCAGTCGCGGGGTGGACCGCGTAGGCGTATGGGACCGCCACAGCAATCTGTATGCGTGGACTGCCCTACTGGGCGAGCGGCGCGGCGGCCCGGACGTGTCGCAGTACGCCGCACCGGCCCGCGCCGAGGACCTCAGCCGGCTGCCGCGCACCTACATCGACACCGGCTCGGCGGAGGGGTTCCGCGACGAGATCCTGATCTACGCCCGCCGCCTGTCCAAGGCGGGCGTGAGCGTCGCTTTCCACATGTGGGGCGGAGCCTTCCACGGATTCGACATGTCGATGGGTCATGCGGCCGTGTCGCGCGCCTCCAATGCGACCCGTGAGGAATTCATCCGACGGGCTCTTGGCGGGGAAGCGGTGTGACGATGGCCGGAGAGGCTCCTCGCGTGATCTCGTCGAGCGGCTGTCGCGACCAGATCCTTGAGTGCGTCGGGCGCGCCGCCGGCGTGCAGCCCCCGAACCGCCGGCAGGTCCTAGGCGGTTGCGGCAAGGGCCGGTGAATAGTCGGTGGGTTCCGGCGGCTCACGCATGCGCCGTCACCCCACTCACGTGACGTCTACGTGATCAACAGATCCCCCCTCGATGGTAAGTGGATCGACTTGCCATGAGGGGAGTGCAGCAGTTACCTTCATAGGGTAAGTCCATCGACTTACCTTACGACTCGGCAAGGAACAATGAACATGAATCGTCTTGCGGGCAAGCGCGCCCTCATCACCGGCGGCACGAGCGGGATCGGTCTGGAGACCGCGCAGCGTTTTGCCGCAGAGGGGGCCGACGTGCTGGTCACGGGCGTAACCCCGGCCAGCATCGACAAGGCGCGGCAGGTCCTCGGGGACAAGGTGCCGGTGGTGCAGGCCGATGCCCGCGATCTCGATGCGCAGCGCGGCCTGGCGGAGCGGGTGCGTGAGCACTTCGGAGAACTGGACGTGGCGTTCCTGAACGCCGGCGTCTCGGACTGGCGGCCGTTCGAGGATCACACGGAGGGCAGCTACGACCGGCTCTTCGACATCAACGTCAAGAGCGTCTTCTTTCTCACGCAGGCCCTGGTGCCCGTGCTGGCCAACCCGTCCTCGGTCATCCTCAACGCGTCCAACAGCGCGCACGGCGGCTACGGGCAGTCGAACGCCTACGCCGCGACCAAGGCGGCTGTCGGCTCCCTGATGCGGTCGTGGAACGCGGACCTGCTCAGGTCGCACGGCATCCGGTTCAACGCGGTCAGCCCCGGCCCGGTGGACACCCCGCTGTACTCCAAGCTCGGGATCGAGGACCCCGCGCAGCAGAAGGCGGTTCTGGAGGCGATCAGCTCCGGCATCCCTCTGGGGCGCATGGGTATGCCCGAGGAGGTCGCGGAAGCCGTCGTGTACCTGGCCTCCAATGCCTCCGCCTTCGCTGTGGGCCAGGACCTTATCCTGGACGGCGGCCAGACCGTCCTCTGACGGCGAGGATGCGGCTGGGAGATGGGCAAGGGGCGTGGGTATGTCGGTGGCGGACCGTGACCGAGCGGAAACCGGTGGCGATACGCGCCAGGCGGGCTATCACGCGCAGATCAAAGCCGAGAACCGCGCGCGCATCATCCGCGCCGCCCGCGACCTCTTCCTCGCCCAGGGATACGACAAGACCTCCCTGGCCCAGATCGCCAGGGAGGCCCGCGTCTCCACCGGCACCCTCTTCAAGCGGTACCCCTCCAAGGCTGCACTGTTCGCAGCCGTCACCTCCGAGCAGTGGCAGCTGGATGTGCAGTACGTCGAGCCGCCCCCGCCCGGCGATCCCCGGTACGGCCTGACTCACATCGGCCGCGACTACGCCTGCCTGGTCTCGCGGCCCGGCACGGCGGCGCTGTGCCGCCTCATCATCACCGAGCTTCCGCAGATGCCGGAACTCGCCGACATCGTCGGCACCGGCTTCGCCATCGATCGCGGCCCCTTCTTCGACCGGCTCCGCGACTACCTCGAGGCCGAAGTGCAAGCTGGCACACTCGTCTTCCGTTCTACCGACGGACAGACACAGACGGCATCCGCAGTGGCCGAACAGTTCCTCGGCATGATCTGCGGCCAGCTCCTGTGGCCTCAACTCGTACGGACCGACTTCGTCCCTCCCGCCGACCCGGTCGATAGCACGGTCGTGGACGAAGCCGTCGCCCTCATGCTCACCCGCTATCGCGCTCGATCCTGAACCCAGGACGCGGCGGCTACTGCCGGCCGACCGCAGAAGCGTCTGACGCAGAGTGGCGGCCCGCACGTGAGTCAGCCGGCCTGGCGGAGCGCCCGGAGTCAACAGGTGAGTCCGCCGCCGCACGAAACCACCGACCAGGACAATGATCAGACTCGGAACAACGCCCTGCTCCACTACCTAGCCCTGCGGGGCGGCCCGTCGCACTGCGAAGTACTCGGACCAGTTCCCGCTGGCGAGGGTGGCCCAGCGTTCGGCTGTCTTGGGGTGGATGCCGAGCAGGTCGGCGATGACCATGGGCGGCAGGTCTACTAGGGCGTCCATCATGGCGGTGTTCCGTGCTGCGCGGGCCGGGCAGACCGTGGTGTCTCAGGGTGTCGGCGAGGCCGAGGGGGTTGCGCGGGCGTCCAGGGCTGTGACCGGGCAAGAGGTATCTACACGCGGCCGTGTTGCTGTGCCGGGGGCTTTGCTGGAGCTGGTCGTCAATGAGGCCGGGCGAGCTTCGGCGGGAGCACGAAGGGTGGTGGTTGACCGTCAGGTAGGTATGCCCCTGGTCGTGGCGAATGTGGTCGTCGGTGAGTTCGACGATGCGGGTCAGGGGGAGGGCGTAGAGCCGGACGAGAGCAGCCGCGACGCGGACCTCCAGGGGCAACGCCGTGTCGTTGAAGCAGCGCAGCAGCTCTTTTCGGTGCTCCTCCTCGGCTTGGAAGTGGCCGGGGAGTTGGGCGGCTGAGTGCTCGATGACTAGATCGGGCGGGCAGAGGCGTCGTGCAGTGCTCCAGCGGAGGAAGGGGATGGAACGGAAGCGCAGGGTTGGCCGGTCGATCGCCCAAGTGTCCAGATGCCGCTGCTGGGACCACACCAGCGGCGGCGCGTGCAGGCCGGCCAGGTGGGTGATGTGATCGGCCAGCGTTGGGAGCGCCCACCAGATCCAGCTCGCCGCGCACGCTCACCACAGCCCAGCCATCGCGGTCGCCGACGCTGAAGCGCAACAGCCCGGGTCAGACGCCATTGCTCACAGCACGCCGCGAGATCTCCGCCCGTTCAGCGCAATCCTCACCTTCCCAACGGGCCGTCTGCCTGTTGAGGGGCGCCGGCGTTACGCTCGGGCGCCCGAGTATCGCGATGACCTGGAGATACTCACCGACCTAGGAGGTGACACCACCCTTGGCGAAAGGATCGGTCTACAAACGTTGCGGCTGCCGCCACCCCGACACCGGCAAACCCGTCGGGGCCTGCTGCCCGTCCCTGCGCCGTCGCGACGGCGCCTGGAACCCCCGCCACGGCAGCTGGCATTACCGCCTGGAACTGCCGCCCCGTGCCAACGGAACCCGGCGCACTCCCATCCGCCGCGGCGGCCTGGCCGACCGCGACACCGCAGCGGCCCAGCTCACCCACCTGTCCGCCCTGATCGACAGCGTCGACGCCGACGACGACGAGGCCGTCGACACCCTCACGGCCGCGGTGAAGCACGCCATCTCCGCCGGCAGCGCCCTGCCAACCGCCGAGCATCTGGGCTGGCTGCTGCGCACCGGCCACCGCCCTGGCACCATCCCCACCCTGGCCAAATGGCTCCCCCCAATGGCTGGCCGGCAAGAAGAACATCGGCCCCTCCACCTACACCCTCTACCAGGGCCACATCCGCCGGTTCTTCATCCCCTACCTCGACACATCCGCCTGGACCGGCTCACCATCGCCCATATCGCCGACCTGTTCGACTGGATCGAGGAACGCAACGACCAGATACGCACCGCCCGCACCAGCGACGACCCCGAACTGCGCGCAGCGTTCAAATGGCAGAAGGTCGTCGGACCCGCCACCAAACAGCGCATCCGCGCCACCCTGCGCGCCGCCCTCAACGCCGCCATCGTGCACCTACAGGGGCTGATCACCTTCAACCCCGCCGCGCACGTGGAACTCCCGCCCGCGCACCGGCCCAAACCGCTGGTGTGGACCGCCGAACGCGTCCGCCGCTGGAACGACACCGGTGAGATCCCCGGCCCGGTCATGGTCTGGACACCCCAGCACACTGGCACCTTCCTCGACCACAATCACGGCGACCGCCTGTACGCCCTCTACCACCTGCTCGCCTTCTGCGGCCTGCGCCGCGGCGAAGCGTGCGGCCTGCACTGGAGCGACATCGACCTGGACACCGGGGTGCTCACCGTCCGCCTCCAGCTGACCGTCCCCGGGCAGTGGACCCCGCTGCTGTCCACCCCCAAGACCGAGGCGGGCGCCCGCCAGATCACCCTCGACCCCGCCACCGTCGCCGCCCTCAGAGCCCACCGCCGCCGCCAACAAGCCGAACGTCAGACTCTGGAGGATCTGGCCGGACCGGGCGCCTGGTGGGACCACGGACTGGTCTTCACCAAACCCAACGGTGAGCCAATACATCCCCAGACGGTCTCCGAACACTTCAAAGACCTCGCAGACCAGGCCGGACTTCCCCCGATCCGACTCCATGACCTGCGTCACGGCGCCGCCACCGTCATGCTCGCCGCCGGCATCGACATCAAAATCGTCCAAGAGATCCTCGGACACTCCGACCGGGCCATCACCTCCGACACCTACACCAGCGTCCTGCCCGAGCTGGCAGCCGAAGCCATCACCGCGGCCGCCGATGTCATCAACCAGCACCGCCGAACACCCACAGGGACACAACCACACCGGGACGCTCGGGCACACCTCGGGCACACGCCACCCGGAAAACAAGCCGGGCGCCCTCCCGGAAAGGGAAAACGCCCAGGTCACAGCTTGATCGTTGGAGCCGGCGAGGGGACTTGAACCCCTAACCTTCTGTTTACAAGACAGATGCTCTGCCAATTGAGCTACGCCGGCTTGCTCGTCCCGCATCGTAGTCGAATCTGCGGGTCGGGCGCTTCTTGGTATTAGGAGCGGAGGCGGGAGATCTCGTAGAGGGCGATGCCTGCGGCTACTCCGGCGTTGAGGGACTCGGCCTTCCCGGGCATCGGGATGGTGACCAGCATGTCGCAGGTGTCGGCTACCAGGCGGCCCAGGCCCTTGCCTTCTGAGCCGACTACCAGCACGAACGGACCGGAGGCCACTTCGAGGTCGGCCACGGGGGTGCTGCCTCGAGCGTCCAGGCCTGCCACGAAGCAGCCTGCTTGCTGGTATGCCTTCAGTTGGCGGGTGAGGTTGGTCGCTTGGGCCACGGGGACGGAGGCCAGGGTGCCTGCGGAGGTCTTCCAGGCGCCTGCGGTGACGCCGGCGGCGCGGCGTTCGGGGACTACTACTCCGGTGGCGCCGAACGCGGCGGCGGAGCGGACGATGGCGCCCAGGTTGCGCGGGTCGGTGATGCCGTCCAGTGCGACGATCAAGGGGGCGGTGCCCTTGAGGAGGTCGTCGGGGTGGGCGTAGCGGTAGGGGCGGACCTGCAGGGCGATGCCTTGGTGGACGGCGCCGTCGGTGAGGCGGTCCAGCTCGTTCTTGCCGGTCTCCAGGAGGGGGATCCGGCGGTCAGCGGCCATCTGGATCGACTCGCGGATGCGTTCGTCGGTGCCGGACATCACGTAGAGCGCGGTGCCGGGGACGCCGGCTCGGAGGGCCTCGACGACCGGGTTGCGGCCGGTGACGAGCTCGGGGCTGTCGCCGGCTGCTCGGCGCGCGCCGGCCGGGCGGCCGGAGGGACGGGGTGAGTCGGTGGCCGTGGGGCGGCCGCTGGGGCCCATGGTCGGGGTGCCCGTGCGCTTGGCGTTCTTGGCGGCCCTGGCCTTCTGGCGCTTGCCGTGCCAGTGCCGGTCCTCGGCCTTGGGGGTCGGCCCCTTCCCCTTGCGCTTCGCCATTGTTCGGTGTGCCCCTTGCTTCGGGTTGCTCGCCCGTCCGGGGCGACTCAGGCGGGGCGGATGCCCCAAACAGCCAATTTTACGTGGTCTGGAGACTGGAGACGCTCAGTGGCGTTTGAGTTCCCAGCGGGGGCCGTGGGGGGTGTCCTCCACGACGATGCCCGCCTCGGTCAGGCCGTCGCGGATGGCGTCCGCGGCGGCGTAGTCCTTGCGGGCGCGGGCCGCCTGGCGCTGCTCGAGGGCCACCTTGACCAGGGCGTCCACGACCGGGTGCAGATCGTCTTCGCTGCCTCTGGACCACTGCTCCGAGAGCGGGTCCAGGCCGAGGACGTCCGTCATCGCCCGCACGCTTGCCAGGTGGCGGCGGACCTCGGACTCGTCTCCTGCAGCGAGGGCGTTGTTGCCTTCTCGGACGGTCTCGTGGACGACTGCAAGGGCCTGCGGGACGCCTAGATCATCATTGAGGGCTGTTGTGAACGCCTCGGGTAGATCTGCGGCAGGGGCCACGGGGCCTGCTACTTCGGCGGCCCGTACTGCGAAACCTTCGATGCGCTGGTACGCGGAGACCGCCTCGCCTAGAGCCGCGTCGGTGTAGTCCATCAGCGACCTGTAGTGCGCGGCGGTCAGGTAGTAGCGGATTTCAGCCGGCCGGGCCTTGTCCAGGAGGTCGGGCAAGAGGACGACGTTGCCGATCGACTTGCTCATCTTCTCGCCGTCGACCGTGAGGAGCCCGTTGTGCAGCCAGTAGCGGGCGAACCCGTCACCGGCGGCCTGGGACTGCGCGATCTCGTTCTCGTGGTGCGGAAAGATCAGGTCGACGCCGCCGCCATGGATGTCGAACGTGGAGCCGAGGTACTTGGTCGCCATGGCCGAGCATTCCAGGTGCCAGCCAGGACGGCCCTCGCCCCACGGGGTCTCCCAGTACGGCTCGCCCGGCTTGGCGCCCTTCCAGAGCGCGAAGTCACGGGGGTCGCGCTTGCAGTCCTCGGTCGTGGTGTCCGCCGCGGAACGCATGTTCTCGATCTTCTGGTTGGACAGCGCGCCGTAGCGGTCCGTCCAGGAGTTCACATCGAAGTAGACGTCTCCGCCGGAGGCGTACGCGTGGCCCTTCTCGATCAGCCGGCGCATCAGCACGATCATCTCGGGCACATGGCCGGTCGCCCGCGGCTCGATCGTGGGCGGCAGGCAGCCGAGCAGGTCGTAGCCCTTGCTGAAGACGCGCTGGTTGCCCTCGGCCACCGCGAACCACGGCATGCCCGACTCGGCGGCGACAGCAAGGATCTTGTCGTCGATGTCGGTGACGTTGCGGGCGAAGGTGACCTCGTACCCCGAACGGCGCAGCCAGCGCAGCAGCACGTCGTAGATGACGCCCGAACGCAGATGGCCGATATGCGGTGCGGCCTGCGGCGTGGCACCACACACGTACATCCCCACGCGGCCCTCTTCCAGAGGCTCGAACGTGCGGACGGTACGGGTGCTGGTGTCGTAAAGGCGCAAGCTCACCCGCTCAGGTTATTGGATCCACGCACGCGTGCGTGGCTGTGTTCGGGGAGAGAGGCCTGCGTTCAACGGGTGTGGACGTGAGCCGGCGTCACTCGGATGATCACGCGCTCGACCGGGCCGTGCTCTTTCCAGGACTGGCCGGTGTAGCGCTGCGACAGTTCCTCGATGAGCTTGCCCTCGGGGTCGTCCTGGAGGGTGGCGGTGCCCCTCACCTCGGCGTACACGTACGGGTCGGCCATGTCGTAGGTGGTCAGGTTCACTCTCGGATCGCGCAGAAGGTTGGTGTGCTTGCGGCGCCCCTTGGCGGTCGAGATGAGGATGTCGTCCCCATCGACCTTGCCCCAGACGATGCTCGCCTGCGGAGCCCCGTCCGGGTTGATCGTTGCGAGCGTGACAAAGTTGGTCGCGTCGAAGAGCGCGCGAGCCTTCTCGTTCAGCGTCATGATCTTTCTCATCCTCCTCGTTGATCCCACCTCGTCGCCGACGATCTCAGATCCGGTCACGGCCGCCGGTCACAGGGCGCCCGGTCACAGGGCGCCCGGTCACAGGGGCACGGGCACGGACAGCGGTCACAGGGGCCCGGTCACAGCGACCCGGTCATGGCCAGCGGTCATTGCCACCCACCACAGGCACCGGTTACGGACACCGGCCGCGGCCGCCCGTCACAGGTACCGGTCACGGACACCGGCCCTTGGCGCCGGTCGCAGGCTCTGGCCGCGGCCGACCTTCACGGCGCCCGTCACGGGCACCGGCCACGGCCGCCGGTCGCGGCTCCCGTCATGGGCGCCGGTAGCGCCGACCTTCACGAGCTCCGTTCACCGGCTCCGGTTGCGGCCGCCTGTCACGGCCCGGTTGCAGCCGCCTGTCACGTCTCCCGTCACGGGCGTTGGTCGCGGTCGACCGTCACGGCTCTGAGCACGGCCGACGGTGGGCAGGGGTGATCGTCGATCTCGGTATTGGTCAATGTCGATCTTCGCATGGGAAGGATAAATGCCGGCTCGGTGGGATGCTCTTCTCGTCTCCGGATACCGCCGGAGCACCGAAAGCGCTGACGCCGCTGGCGCTTACGCCGTCGGCCGCCTGGAGTGCCTGGAGGTGGTGGCAGAGCTCGACGAACGCGACGGCATTGGGCGTGCGGGCCGCCACGGACGCCAGCGGAAGGAGCCCATCGAGCGTACGGACGAACACGATCCCGTTGTCGATGCCCACTTCCCGTACGGCTGGCCACGCGACTCGTTCGCCCTCCTTCTCGATCCCTTCGAGGCTTATGGCGAACGGACCTAGCCGTACGACATCACCCGCTTGGACCACGCTGAGAGCCTGCGGCACGATGCGCGCAGTCACCTCGGCGACGACGGCCTCACCCAGTTCGCGAACGGCTGGCAGCTCGTCTCCCAGGATGATCTGACGCCCGTCCGCGGCGGTGATCGTGAATTGCCAGTACGTGGGGCCGTGTGCGACACGCTGCACGCCGGACGTGGTGACCGCCGCCAGATCATCCCAGCGGTACGCGGCGTACGCCCCGGTACGTCCGGCGCCCCCTTGAGGATCGTCGCCGCCGCCCACCACCACCAGGCCGTACGAGAAGAGATAGACACCCGTCAGCCGACCGCCGTGGAGCGCTCCGCGCGAAACTGCCCGCCACAGGATCCAGGCCACCCCTCCCAGATAGGCCAACGCCAGGATGGCCGCCGGGATGCCAAGCCAGAGATCGCCCTCGGCGAGATAGATGACCGCTGCCGGTACGAGCCACACTCCGGCGAGGCCGAGCAGGACCATCCACGCCAGGGCACGACGCCTACCGGTACGCGCGTCGAACGCCCGTACCGGATCGCCGAGTCGCCGTGCCTCCGCCTGCTCGAGTACCTCCCGAGGGAAGGACATAAATAAGCGCCTACCCCACTATCGAGAGAAAAAATCACGTGATTCGGTCAGGGCCTCCAAGCCCGCCCGCGGCCGTCCCACGTCCTTGTCGCCTCCCGCAGGACTCCTTCGCCGCCCATAACGGTCGGCTCCCCGCGTGTCGCACGCACTCCGGGATGATCAACGTGAAGATTAGGAGTAACCATCCCCGGGGCTGGTTAATCTCCCCGTGAAAGTTCCTGAACAGACCACGAAACGCCTGCCCCTCACCCCTGCCCAAGACCGCGCGACTCCCCCGTACGGCCCGTCGGCACGCCCATCCGCTCTCCCCCGAGACGAGTTGAGAAGATGCCCTCCGATCGTTCCACCACCGCGCTGCGCCGGCTTCTCACCGTGTCCGCGGGCCTCGTCGTCGCCGTGCTTCTGGGCGGCGCGTTCGTCCTGACGTACGACGTCATGCGGGAACTCGCCATAGCGGGCAAGGCCAGCAAGCGTTGGGCACCCGTCTACCCGGTCATGGCGGACGCGCTCGTGGTGATGACGATCCTCTCCCTGGTGGTCAGTCGGCAGGCCAGGTGGTGGTCGCGGTCGATCCGGTGGGTGCTCCTGCTTGTCCTGCTCGGGGGCGCTGCCGCGATCGGCGTACAACACTCTCTCTGGGGTTACGAATCCCTGCCTGACAAGCCGGTCAAGGCAGGCATCGCCGTCGCGCCCCATGCCATGCTCGTCATCGCCGTATGGCTGTGGTTGACGATGTTCAAGCAGGTCCGCACCACGACCACCATCGCGAGCCCAGAACACCCAGACCACACAGAACGTCCCGAAGACTTCGACTACCCGGTGGACGAGCCTGCCTCCCCCGAGGCGACCCACTCCGACCCAGATCTGATCCCGTTCCCAGAAACCGCTCCAGCGCCACAGCCGCACCCAGAACTAGAGCCCGAGTCGGCCCACGAGGTCGAAGTCACAGCCGAACTCGACGAACGCGTTCCAGAGCCCGAGCCTCGCCACACCCACGTCCCCGAGCCGCCTGCCCCTGCCCCCGAACCCCTCACACGACCCGACCTGCACGACGACGATCCCGAAGAGACCTCCCCTCGTCCTCCTGTTCCGGCGCTCCTGGCCACGGACGTCGAGCTCGTACGAACGCGACCGCGCGAAGAACCCAGCTCCGCCAGCCTGGCGAAGACGACTCGTCCCGACATCGTCGTCCCCTCCGCACTCGACACCGCCGAGGACGAGACCGAGTTCCCCGTCGTCGACCGCGCCGAGGACCCCGACGCCGGAGACGACGAGCCAGTCCCCCCGACTCACCGCAACCTCCTGGCAAGTGCCCCTCCTGGGCCGCCTTCCGCCCCCGCGCCGACCGCCACCCACGAAACCTCCAACACCCGAGCCGACAGCGACATCCCAGCCGCGGCCAACACCCCGACCGCCGCCACGCCCCCGACCGACACCAGCACTCGGGCCAAGACCGACAGTCGGTCCGCCGCTGACACCCCGGCCGCCGCAGGCACGCCACCCGCCGTCGATAACCCAGTCGACGCGGACGCTCCCGCGAACGCCGAAAGCCCCACGACCACCAAGACACCTGCGGCGTCCAAGAACGAAGACGACGAGGGTGACGACCTTCGGATCTGGGACTGGCACCCGCCTTCGAGCAGGTTCCGCAGTTCCCCGACCCCGCCCGCCGACTGACACAGCCCACCGCTACAGGCCGCCACTAAGGTCGCCGCCACAGGACCCGCTACAGGGCACCGTCACACGCCGCCCTGACGGACCACCACTACAGACCGCCGCCACGGGCCACCGCTTCAGGCTGCCCTAACGCCACCACTACAGGCCGCAGCTTCAGGCCGCCCTTACGGGGCACCGCTTCGGGCCGCCCTAGCCACCACTACAGGCCACCGCTTTAGGCCGCCCCTACAGACACCGCCACAGGAGGGCCCCTACAGGCCACCGCTACAGGCCGTCCTAGCGGCCACCGCCACAAGCTGCCGCCTCAGGCCGCCCTAACGGACCACCGCCACGGGCCACCGCCACGGACCATCGCTACGGGCCACCGCCACACGCCGCCCTGACCGACCACCGCCACCGGCCACCGCCGCTAATGGGCGCCGCTTCAGGACGCCGGGGCCTGGTCCGAGTCAACGTAAAGACGTCGGGTAGACACCGGGCATGAGCCTCTTCACGCGGCTCTTCGATGACGCCGCCCTCTTCTCTCCCTCATGTGCGCCCATGGATGAGGCGCTGCCGGCCTACCGGGCCGCGGCAGCGGCCCCCGATCCGGTCGTGGGGCGCTTCCTGTGTCCCGCGTCCCGGATCGCCGAGTTGCGCACCCATCTGGTCCCCGAGGACCTGCTCGACCTCGGTCTGATCGCCGACACCGACCTGGCCGACCTTCCCAAAGCCCTCGACGCCGTGCGTTCCGAACCCCGCGTACGCCTCGTCGCGGTCGAGATCGCGTTGCCTGAGGACGCCGATCAGGCGCGGGCCGCCGCCGTGACGATCGCGCGGTTGCCCTCCGACGTGCCCACGTACATCGAGGTGCGGCGCGCGCCCGGCTGGCGGGACATCCTCGGCCGCCTGGCCGCGGCCCGCGCTCGCGGCGCGCCGCTCGGCGCCAAGCTGCGCACGGGCGGGCTGGTCGGCGAGGCGTTCCCGTCCACCGCCGAGCTGGCCGCCTTCATCGCCGCCTGTGCCGAGCGAGACGTGCCGTTCAAATGCACGGCCGGGCTCCATCACGCCGTACGGCACACCGACCCGGCCACCGGCATCCGCCACCACGGCTTCCTCAATCTCCTCCTGGCGGTCTCCCGTGCCGCGACCCCCGCGTACGACCACTTCATGCAGCCCCTCGAACGAACCCTCCAGCAGATCCTCGACCGCACCGACGTCACTGCCATGACCACCGACGCGAACAGCACCCCGGGCGAGACCACCCGCCGTCTCCTGACCTCCATCGGATCGTGTGACATCAATTCACCGCGCGCAGATTTGACCCGGCTGGGCCTGGTCGGATTGGGCGATTTGGGGAAGATAGGTCCCCATGACGACGGTTTCGTGGGTTGAGGTCGGTGAAGACAGCGGCTTCGGCGTCGACCATCTGCCGTATGGAGTCTTCTCCAAGCCGGGCGAGCTGCCTCGAGTGGGCGTGGCCATCGGGGCGTACGTACTGGACCTGGCGGGCCTGTCAGCAGCAGGGCTGATCGAGGACCGCCACTGGTTCGCCTCCGGCTCGCTCAACGGCTTCATGGTCGCGGGACGCGCCGTCTGGCAGGCCAACCGGGCTCGCCTCACCGAGCTCCTCACCGACGAGACCCACCGCGCCGGCGTCGAGCCGCACCTGGTGCCGATCACAGACGTGGATCTCCTGCGACCGGTCGACGTGGCCGACTACGTCGACTTCTATTCGTCCCTCGACCACGCGACCAACGCCGGACGAATCTTCCGGCCCACCGGCGACCCGCTGACGCCCAATTGGAAACACCTTCCGGTCGCCTATCACGGTCGTTCGGGCACGGTCTATGCCGCTGGAACGCCGATCATCAGGCCCTGCGGCCAACGCCGGACCGCACCCGACCAGCCACCCACGTACGGCCCCTCTCTCAAGCTCGACTTCGAGGCAGAGGTGGGCTTCGTCGCAGGCGTTCCGTCGGCCGCCGGCAGCCGCGTGGCTCCCGACTCGTTCGCCGACCACATCTTTGGCTTCGTCCTGGTGAACGACTGGAGCGCGCGGGACATCCAGTATTGGGAATCGCAACCACTGGGTCCGTTCCTCGGCAAATCCTTCGCGACGTCCATCTCCCATTGGGTGACGCCGGTCGCCGCTCTGGAGGCCGCACGGGTGCCCCAGCCCGCCCAGGATCCGGCGCCGCTCCCTTACCTACAGGTGAACGAGCCGTGGGGGCTGGACCTCGCCATCGAGGTCCTCATCAACGATCAAGTGATCTCCCGGCCGCCGTTCGCCACCATGTACTGGAGCTCGCCCCAGCAACTGGCGCACGCGACCGTGAACGGCGCGCCTCTCCGCACCGGCGACCTCTTCGCCTCCGGAACGGTCTCCGGACCCGAGCGCGAACAACGCGGCTGCCTTCTGGAGCTGACGTGGAACGGCGAGGACCACATCGAACTGCCCGACGGAACCAAGCGCCTCTTCCTGGAAGACGGCGACACCGTCACCATGCGAGCCACGGCTCCTGGCACCTCCGGCTCCCGAATCAGCCTCGGCCAGGTCTCCGGAACGATTTACCCTGCCACCCCCTGAACCACGGGCAGAATCCCCACGGCACAGGCGACCGCACGGCGTCCGAGGTCCCCGCGGATTACGAGCGGGGGAAGACCATGGCGGTGGCTATGGCCGCTATGCCTTCGCCTCGGCCGGTCAGGCCCAGGCCGTCTGTGGTGGTGCCGGAGATGGAGACGGGGGCGCCGTCCAAGGCCTCGCTGAGGGTCTTTTCGGCCTCGGCTCGGCGCTTGCCGATCCGTGGCCGGTTGCCGATCACTTGGATGGCGACGTTGCCGATGGCGAAGCCGGACTCATGGACGCGGCGGGCCACCTCGCGCAGGAGGGTGACTCCGGAGGCGCCGGCCCAGCGAGGGTCGGACGTGCCGAAGACGGCGCCCAGATCGCCCTGGCCGGTCGCCGACAGGAGGGCGTCGCAGGCGGCGTGGGCCGCCACGTCACCATCGGAGTGGCCTTCGAGGCCCTGGCCGGGCCATTCGAGGCCCGCCACCCACAGGGGACGGGGCTCGGCGTCGGGAGAAGCGAACGGGTGGACGTCGGTACCGACGCCCACCCGTGGAAGCTGTGTGCTCACGCTCAGGTCGCGAGGACCTCGTCGAGGAGGGCCTCGGCCTTGTCCTCGTTGGTCTTCTCCGCCAGAGCGAGCTCACTGACCAGGATCTGCCGGGCCTTGGCGAGCATGCGCTTCTCACCTGCGGACAGGCCGCGCTCCTTGTCGCGCCGCCATAGATCGCGGACGACCTCGGCCACCTTGTTGACG
The DNA here is from genome assembly GCF_008923185.1 of Actinomadura rudentiformis. Taxonomy (GTDB): domain Bacteria; phylum Actinomycetota; class Actinomycetes; order Streptosporangiales; family Streptosporangiaceae; genus Spirillospora; species Spirillospora rudentiformis. Next base: position 279,372 of record NZ_WBMT01000008.1, on the reverse strand, counting down.
TCGCCGGAGGCCAGCTTCTCCAGATTGGCCTTGTAGCGACGCGACCAGTTGGTCGGCTCTTCGGTGTAGGGTGCGCGAAGCACCTCGAACACCTTCTCCAGGCCCTCCTGGCCGACCACGTCACGGACACCCACGTCCTCGACGTTCTCGACTGGAACCTGAACTGTCAGGTCGCCCTTGTCGACCTTCAGGACCAGATAGGTCCTTTCCTCACCCTTGATGGTGCGAGTCTCGATGGCCTCGATCCGAGCAGCCCCATGGTGGGGGTAGACGACGGTGTCGCCGACCTGGAAAGTCATGTGACAAGTACCCCTTCCGCTAGAACCAGGGTAGCACGGACCCGGCAGTGGCTGTACCGGCCTTAAAGACAAATCCGCAGGTCAACCCCCTAATTGGGGTCTTGACAAAGCTCCTGAACGGTGCATTCCGCCCATGTTCCCTGCCTAAAACGCACGCGCGAACGGACACGTGGCGGCACCCAGAACACCTCCGAACATCCTCCTCCCAGTATGCGGGAAGCGGCCCATACTGGGAGGTGCACATGCCGGGCTGCGCGGGTACGAAGCGCCCGTACAGGTCGAAAAGGGCGCGCGAACGAGGCTTGGCGGGACTCAGGACAGCGAGGTGCGGCGTGAGGCCAGACGGCGACCCCGAGCCAGACGACTACGGCCTGCCACGTATCGACGTGGTGGTGCCGGATGACGCGCGGGAGCTCGAACGCGAGGTCGTCGCCTATCGCCGCGAGGAACGCCAGCGCCGCCGCCGGGCACGCACCCGTCGCCTGCTGCGCCCCTTCACCCGTTTCGGCGTCGCCGTGCCGATCATCGCGGGCGCCCTCCTGGTCGCCCTGCTGAGCGGGGCCCTGATGACCGCGTTCGGTCCACGCCCGGTCTCTCGCCCCTCCACCTCGATGATCACTCCGCATCCCACCGCGCCCATCGGCCAGATCGGCGGCACCCTGCCCGACGGCGAGGTGACCGTGGTGTCCGGGCAGCGCAGGCGGCAGCGGCTCCAGGCGCTGCGGCCGGGCGTCCTCGCGGTCGTGCCGCCGTCCTGCGCCTGCGGGAAGCTGGTGGATGAGCTCTCCACACGGACAAAGGAGTCCAGGGTCGGCTTCTGGCTCATGTTCGACCGCAGAGGCGATTCCACCTCACGCGAGGCCTCCCTCAAGAAACTGCGCACCCTGCAGGGCGCCGTCCATGGTGGGCCGGTCAACCTCGTCGAGGACGACCAGGGATACATGGCCGGGACGTACGTGAAGCCCGGCGGCAAGCCGGCCGCCGTTCTCGTCGGGCCCGACGGGTTGGTGAGCGACATCGTGGACGACCCGCAGCCGGGGAAGGAACTGACCGAAAAAGTACGGAAGCTCCAGTGGCCGGCCGTCCCCGCCACTCGCAACGGTTCCTGACGCCCTCCGGCGAACGCGATTCCTCGCCTGCGAAAGGCCACCCCGACGCCGGAACACCGGTCGGTCCTCGCTACGCTTCCCCTGGCGCTCCGCGCCGCCCCTTCTTCGACTACACCTTTTTCGCGAGGAGATCGACGCCGTGATCCGTAACAGCCGTCGAGTGGTCGCGTTCGCCATCGCGGGCGCCGTCGCCATCGCGCCGGTGATTTCCGGCTGCGGCGCCGGTGAGACCCCTCAGTCCGCCGCCCCGACCCAGCTGACCGAGGCCGTCAACGCCTCGGTGCCCCAGGGCGACAAGGTGTCGAAGATCGACATCCGCAACATGTTCCTGCTGGGCCCGGAGCCCGACAAGGTGTTCCCCCAGGGAAGCTCGCTGCCGCTCTACGCGACCTTGATCAACCAGGTCAAGGCCCAGGACCGGCTGGTAAGCGTCACCTCGCCCGACTTCGCCCAGGTACAGATCTCCGGCGGCGCCCTGACGATGCCGCCCGCGCAGCCGGACGGCGCCGGCAGCGCCGTGTCGCTCGTCGGCCCGTCCTCGGCCGCCACCCCGGGCGCCAAGCCCACCGGTAAGGCCACCAAGCCGACGACCAAGCCCACTGGCGAGACCAGCCCCTCGCCCGGCGGAACCAGCCCCTCGCCCGGTGCGACCGGCACCCAGGCGCCCTCCGGCGCCCCCGGCGCGACCGGGAGCCCGGGCGCCGCCGCCAGCCCCAGCGCACCGTCCTCGGCCACGCCCACCGCCCCGGCCACCGGCACGCCGACCGCCCCGGGCGCGGCGACCGGCAAGGCCCCGCTGGTCGTCCTGTCCGGCCTCACCCGCGAGCTGCGCGGCGGCGAGACCGTCAAGGTGAAGCTCCAGTTCGAGCAAGCCGGATCCGTCGAGGTCTCGGTGCCGGTCATCCCGCAGCAGGGCGAGTTCGCCACGTACGCCCCGGTCTCCACCGGCGTCCCGGTGCCCGGCGCGGCCAGCACCCCGGCCACCACGCCCAGCGGTGCCACCGAGCACGGCGGCGCGGAGAACGGCACCCCCACCCAGGGCGGCGGCCACGGAACGACCGCCCCGACCGCCAGCGAGAGCCCGGCCTCTCACGGCTGATTCCCGCCTCGATCCGCCGGACGGCCTGCCTCAACCACCCGAGGCAGGCCGTTCGCGTTCAACCCATCACCCGCCGGCAAACCTGGGTGTTGGAGGGAGGGGGGCGGGGTCGCTGGGATTGATTTCGACTCCGAGACTGGGTCCGGGAGGCTACTTTTACCCGCCCCCCTTGAGCCGCGGGCCCGGGTGGGCACTCTGACCGGTCTCCAACGTGGTGAACGCTACCGCCGGTCTACGACATCGGAGCGTGGGACGGACATGGGGCTTGGGACGGACATGGGGCTTGGGACAGACATGGGCTGGCACGGAAATCGGGCTTGGTAAGCGAAACGGCCCGCGCGAAGGCGGGCCGTTTGGTGAGTGTGTCAGCGCGGGGGTTTACGGCTCGAACTTGTAGCCCAGGCCACGGACCGTGACGATGTAGCGGGGGGTGGAGGGGGCGGCCTCGATCTTGGCGCGGAGGCGCTTGATGTGGACGTCCAGGGTCTTGGTGTCGCCCACGTAGTCGGCGCCCCAGACGCGGTCGATGAGCTGCATGCGGGTGAGCACGCGACCGGCGTTGCGGAGCAGCACTTCGAGGAGTTCGAACTCCTTGAGGGGGAGCTGTACGGCCTCGCCGTTCACGCTGACCACGTGGCGTTCCACGTCCATGCGGACCGGGCCGGCCTCCAGGGTGGCAGGGGCCAGTTCCTCGACCTCGCCCTGGCGGCGCAGGACGGCGCGCATGCGGGCGATCAGTTCGCGGGTGGAGAACGGCTTGGTCACGTAGTCGTCGGCGCCCAGTTCCAGGCCGACGACCTTGTCGACCTCGCTGTCCTTGGCGGTCAACATGATCACGGGGACGTTCGACTTGGCGCGCAGCTCGCGGCACACCTCGGTGCCGGGCAGGCCGGGCAGCATCAGGTCGAGCAGCACGAGATCGGCACCGTTGCGGTCGAAGATGTCCAGCGCGTCGGGGCCCGTGGCCGCGACGGCGACCTCGAAGCCCTCCTTGCGCAGGTTGTACGAAAGTGCGTCGCTGAACGACTCTTCGTCCTCGACGACGAGCACACGGGTCACGGTGTTGCCTCCCGGGCGGGTTTCCAAATTCGGCGGATCGGTCCCTGATCAGGGGGTCGGTGGGTTCGGGTGAACGCTTGAGGCGTCGCCGTGCCTGCCCTCTCTCGACTGAGGAGGCGGGTTGAGGAGCGGCAACCGGATGGTGAAGGTCGAGCCGGAGCCCTCCTTGCTCCAGACCACGACCTCGCCGCCGTGCTTGGTGGTGACGTGCTTGACGATGGCCAGACCGAGGCCGGTGCCGCCGGTCTGCCGGGAACGGGCCGGATCGACCCGGTAGAAGCGCTCGAAGATCCGTTCCAGGTCGGCCTCGGGGATGCCGATGCCCTGGTCGGTCACGTTGATCTCGACGTGGTGCTCGTCGCACTGCCGGACGGCCACCACGACGCGGGTGTTGTCCGGGCTGTAGGCGACGGCGTTGTCGATCAGGTTGCGGATCGCGGTGGTCAGCAGTTCCTCGTCACCGCGCACCTTCAGGCCGTCCTGGCCGCCGCTGGTCAGCTCGATGTTCTTGGCGCCCGCCTTGATCTGGCACCGGTCCAGCGCCTCGACGATCACCTCGTCGAGCGCGACCGGGTGCAGTTCGGGCAGCGGCTCGTCACCCTGGATGCGCGACAGCGTCATCAGGTCCTGGACGAGGTTGGTCAGCCGGACGGACTCGTGCTGCATGCGGCCGGCGAAGCGGCGGACGGCCTCGGGGTCGTCGGCGGCGTTCTCCACGGTCTCGGCGAGCAGGGACAGCGCGCCCACCGGGGTCTTGAGCTCGTGGCTGACGTTGGCGACGAAGTCGCGGCGGATGGCCTCGACGCGGCGCATCTCGGTGAGGTCCTCGGCCAGCACGAGGATCTGCCCGTGTGAGCCGAGCGGCGCGACCCGGACGGCGAACCAGCGGCCCTCGGCCCGGCCCCGGCCCTTGGCGGGGGCCACCTGGACCTCCGTCTCGCGGATCTCACCGTCCCGGCGGGCCAGCCGGGCCATCGCCAGCAGTTTGTCGACCACCAGCCGGTCGCCGCTGACCAGCCCGAAGGCGCGCGCCGCCGAACTGGCGCGCAGAACCCGATCCTCGCTGTCGACCACGACGGCCGAGGACCGCAGAACGCTCAGCACCGACGCGACGCCCGGCGGCAGCCCACTCTGGGGTGCGGCCGGGGCCGTGACCTGCTGGGCTCGCTCGCTCACGCGCACCGCCAATCCCGTAGTGAGCCCGATCGCGAGCCCGGCAAGCCCCGTCAGGCCTGCGACTATCTCGACCTCCACACTTCGGATCGTAAGTGCCATTCAGGCAGTTCCTGCACCAAGAGGCCATCCGACACGGTCTCGTTAGCCCAAAGTTCACCTCTATATGTGGGTTCATTCATGCAGATCAGGCAGGCTGTGGTGTGGACGAGTACGTCCTGGACCAGGTACGAAACCGTCCGTCAACCCCATACGCACCGAGGATGTTCAATTGCGCGACGCCTATCACGAGGAACTCGACTCCCTCTCCGACAAGCTCGTGGAGATGACCCGCCTGGTCAGGTCCGCGATGGCCCGCGCGGTGACGGCCCTCCTGGACGCCGACCTGCGGCTCTCCGAGGAGGTCATCAGCGGGGACGAGCAGGTCAACAAGATCGACACGGAGATCGAGGAGACGGTCTTCGACCTGATGGCACGCCAGCAGCCGGTGGCGGGCGACCTCCGGACGCTGATCACCGCGCTGCGCATGAGCGGTGACCTGGAACGCATGGGCGACCTGGCCGTGCACATCGCCAAGACCGCCCGGCGCCGTCACCCCGAGTCCGCCGTTCCGCCGGTGTTGCAGGCCACGGTCCTGGAGATGGGCCAGATCGCGGAACGCATGATCGCCAAGACGGGCAGCGTCATCGCCTCCCAGGACGTCGAGATGGGCCTGGAGCTGGACGCCGACGACGACCGGATGGATCAGCTCCACCGCAAGCTCTTCGACATCCTGCTCTCCCCGAAGTGGAAGTACGGCGTCGAGCCGGCCGTCGACATCACCCTGGCGGGCCGCTACTTCGAGCGTTTCGCCGACCACGCGGTGCACGTCGCCGAGGACGTGGTCTACATGGTCACCGGTCAGCGCCCGGAGGAGATCATCGACTCGCCCGAAGCCCGCTCCTGACTCGACCCGGCTCCGGCTCCGGCGTCCGACGCTTAGGCGATCCGCACCCTGTGGCCCCACCGAAGTCCGGCCCACACCGTACGGGGCCCACACCACGAAGGGGCGCCTCCCCCGCGGGAGGCGCCCCTTCATCGTGGGCGTAGGGCCAGCGTGTGTCGTGTGGCCTACTTCTTTCGCTTGCCCCTGCGGCCGCCAGACGGGGCGGGCGGAGCGGGCGCCGCCGGGGCGGGCGGGACCGGGGCCTTGGCCGCCGCGGGGGCCTTGGCGCCTCCCCCGGCGCCCTGGTTCTTGACGGCCTCGATGGCGGCCTTGGCGGCCTCCGGGTCGAGGTACTCGCCGCCGCGCTTGAGGGGTGCGAAGTCGTCGTCCAGCTCGTACACCAGCGGGATGCCGGTGGGGATGTTGAGCTCGGTGATCTCCTCGTCCGAGACGTCGTCCAGGTGCTTGACCATGGCGCGCAGGGAGTTGCCGTGCGCGGCGACCAGCACGGTGTGGCCGGCGGCGAGGTCGGGCACGATCGCGTCGTACCAGTACGGCAGGAGCCGGTCGACCACGTCGGCGAGGCACTCGGTGCGCGGGATCAGCTCGGACGGCAGGCTCGCGTAGCGCAGGTCGTTGACCTGGGACAGCGGGTCGTTGTCCTTGATCGGCGGAGGCGGGGTGTCGTACGAGCGGCGCCAGATCTTGAACTGCTCCTCGCCGAACTCCTCGCGCGTCTGCGCCTTGTTCTTGCCCTGGAGCGCGCCGTAGTGCCGCTCGTTCAGCCGCCAGGAGCGGCGCACCGGGATCCACAGCAGGTCGGCGACGTCCAGCGCGATGTTGGCGGTACGGATCGCGCGCTTCAGCAGCGAGGTGTGGACCACATCGGGGGTGAGGTCGTTGTCGAGGAGCAGGTCACCACCCTTGGTGGCCTCGCCCTCTCCCTTCGCGGACAGGTCCACGTCCACCCAGCCGGTGAAGAGGCCCTCCGCGTTCCACACACTTTCGCCATGCCGGAGCAATACCAGGGTCGCCATGGCACCAGAGCTTATAGGGGTCTCTGAACGCGGCGTCAGCGGCGGTCGGGGTCGGCGAAGGAGGCGAAGGCCTGCAGATTGGCCAGGCTCTCGCCGCGCTTGACCCGCCAGTCCCACTCCCGCTGGATCGAGGTCTTGAAGCCGCGTTCGAGCGCCTTGTCGAAGTTCTCGTCCGAGTACGTGAGGACGCAGCCCAGGATCCGGTCGATCTCCTCGGGGCTGACGGAGCTCAACGGCAGCTTGCCGACGATGTGCACGTCGCCGACGTCGTCGAGGGCGAATCCCATCCCGTACATCCGGCCGTTCTTCTCCAGCAGGAAGCGGTAGAACTCGGCGTGGTTCTCGTCTGGACGGCGGCAGAAGAACGCCTCGACGTGCAGGCTGTGGTCACCGACGATCAGCCAGGTCATGGTGGCCAGCTTGTGCTGGCCGGGGAGCTTGACGAAGAACGCGCCGGAACGCGGCACCTCGTACTCCAACTCGGCCGCCCGGAGCGTCTCTTCGATCACGGCGACGGGATCGGTCGTGGTCATGCGGACACCTCGGCGGAAGCGGTCGGGGAAGCGGCGGGCGAAGCGGCGGACAGCACCGGCACCTCCGGCGCGAGGCGGTGCCGGCCGGTCGGGAACATGGTCAAGGCGCCTGTATACACCTCGAGAAGCCGATCGACGGTGCTGTCCCAGCCGAAAGACTGCGCGTGTCGCACCGCGCCCCGGGCCAGCCGGGCGTGCAGGCCGGGCTCGGCGTGCAGGCGCCGCAGGACCCGCGCGTAGTCGGCCGGGTCGTGACCGCTGATCAGCACGCCGGACTCGCCGTCCTTGACCGCGGTGCAGAGCCCGCCGACGGCGGCGGCGACCACCGGCGTGCCGCAGGCCTGTGACTCGACGGCGACGAGGCCGAAAGACTCGTTGTGGGAGGGGACGACGGTGACGTCCGCCGCCCGGTACCAGTCGGCGAGCTCGTCCTGCGGGGACGGCGGCTCGAACCGTACGACATCCGAGATGCCCAGCTCAGCGGCCAGCCGCTGCAGGCCCTCGGGTCGCGAACGCCCGCTGCCGCTGGGGCCGCCGACGACGGCCACGACCAGTTTGGAACGCAGCGACGGGTCGTCCTTGAGCATCCGGGCCGCCGCGTGCAGCAGCACGTCGGGCGCCTTGAGCGGCTGGATGCGGCCGACGAAGAGCAGCACGTACGCGTCGCGCGGCAGGCCGAGGCGTCGCCGGGCGGGGCCCGTGCGATGCGGCAGCAGCCCGGTGCTCCGCGAGAGCAGGGCGGACTCGGGCCGGAACAGCGAGAGATCGACGCCGGGATTGACCGTGGCGACCCGCCCGGGTTCGGCCCCGTACAGCTCGATCAGCTCGCGGGCTTCCTTGGCGGTGTTGGCGACGAGCTGGTCGGCGGACTCGACGACCTGCTCCTCCCCCAGCACGCGTGCCGCGGGCTCGGGGGTGTCGCCCTCGGCCAGTGCGGCGTTCTTGACCTTGGCCATCGTGTGCATCGAGTGGACGAGAGGCACGCCCCAGCGCCGCTTGGCGGCCCAGCCGGCCTGGCCGGAGAGCCAGTAGTGGGTGTGGAGCAGGTCATAGTGACCGGGGTCGTAGGAGGCCTCGGCGCGCAGCACTCCGGATGTGAAGCCGCACAGCTCGGCCGGCAGCTCGGTCTTGTCGAGTTCCTCGAAGGGCCCGGCGACGACGTTGCGCACCAGTACCCCAGGGGCCAGTTCGACGATCGGCGGAAGCGCCCGGCAAGTGGCGCGGGTGAAGATGTCGACCTCGATCCCCCGGGCGGCCAGCCGCTTGGCCACCTCGACGACGTAGACGTTCATGCCGCCCGCGTCGCCGGTGCCCGGCTGGTCAAGGGGCGATGTGTGCACGCTGATCGTCGCAACCCGGTTGACACGACGCGCCACGAACACCACCTCCGGTTGTGCAACCTACCGATCGCAAAATGTGTTCCCACCCAGGGGCTTCCATGCGGGACGAACGTGACCAATACGACCAATGTGGCGGCAGTCACCACATTTGCTACTTACCAGTCAGTAAGGCTTTGCTACAGACAAGGCTTTGCTCCAGGGTCTTGCTCCGTGGGCCGTTCGACCCGATGTTCAATCACGCCGCCGTGCCTGGGACGCTAGGCCCATGCGTAAGACGGCGGTTGTCACCGGAGCAAGCAGTGGGATCGGCGCGGCCACGGCCAGGAGGCTCGCCGCCGAGGGATTCAACGTCGTGCTGGCGGCACGGCGGCGGGACCGCATGGAGGCCCTGGCCAAGGAGATCGCCGACGAGGTGCCGGGCGCAGGGAAGGTCGCGGTGGTGGTCCTGGACGTGACCGACCAGGAGTCGGTCGACGCCCTGGCCGCCGGGCTCGCCGAGTGCCACGTGCTGGTCAACAACGCCGGCGGGGCGATCGGACTGGAGCCCGTCGCCGCCGCCGACCCGGCCGACTGGCAGGCGATGTACGACACCAACGTGCTCGGCCTCCTCCGCGTCTCCAAGGCGCTCCTGCCCAAGCTGATCGCGAGCGGCGCGGGCCATGTCGTGAACATCACATCCCTCGCCGCCCACGCCAACTACGAGGGCGGCGCCGGATACAACGCGGCCAAGCACGCCGCGTACGCGGTGAACGAGGTCATGCGGCTGGAACTGGTCGCCGAGCCCGTCCGCGTCACGGAGATCGCGCCGGGGCTCGTCAAGACGGAGGAGTTCAGCCTGGTGCGGTTCCGCGGCGACACGTCCAAGGCCGAGAAGCCGTACGAGGGCGTGCCGGAGCCGCTGGTGGCGGACGACGTCGCAGACTGTGTCGCCTGGGCGGTCACGCGCCCCGCACACGTCAACATCGACCGGATCGACGTACAGCCGCGCGTCCAGGCAGCCCCCCACAGACTCCACCGCGTCTGACTCCACCGCTTCCGAGCGATGAGGATCATCCTCGGAGCGGGGCCACGGCCGACCAGGGCAGGGTTACTTCGCCTAGACGCCAGCGGGCGCGGCCGCCGTACGGGGGTCGTGTGAGCACCGGGTGGGTGCGCGCCAACAGGGAGACCGCCTCGATCCAGCGGGCGCGGGGTCCGAACGGCGAATGCGGGGCCGCGACCGCCCAGCAGCGGTCGAAGTCCCTGAGCAGCGCGTGCACCCGTTCGCCTGGGACATTGCGGTGGATCAGCGTCTTGGGCAGCCGTTCGGCCAGCTCCGACGGCTGCCCCAGCGAGCCCAGATGCGCGGCGAACGTGATCGTCTGCGGTCCTGAGCGCGTCAACGTCACCCAGACGGCGCGCCGGCCGATCTCATTGCACGTCCCCTCGACCAGGACGCCCTGCGGGGCCAGCTTCGCGCACAACCCGTCCCAGGCCTGCCAGGCGGCGGCCTCCTCGTACTGCCGGAGTACGTTCAGCGCCCGGACCAGCACGGGCGGGCGGTCCACAGGCAGTTCGAAGCCGCCGCGCCGGAACGACAGTCCCGCCAGCGGACGCTCCGCCAGATACGCGAGCCCGGCGGCCACCCGATCGGGCTCGATCTCGATCCCCACGACCTCAAGCCGGGGCGACACCGCGCGCAAGCGCGTGTACAGCTCGACCGTCGTCACCGGGGACGCGCCGTAGCCGAGGTCGACCGCCAGCGGGAGCTCAGCCGAACGCAACGGACCGGCCTGCGTCGCGGCGATCCAGCGGTCGATGCGGCGCAGCCGGTTCGGTGCGGTGGTGCCGCGGGTGATCTCCCCCTCGGGCTTGTGCGCTCTGGCCACCCCAGGATTCTCCACGCACCACCCTGCTGAACGAGATTCGGTAAGCAATCGTTTACGGTGATCCCAGGTAGCCGTCCCTGGAGGAGTGCCGATGCCCCAGCTCGACCTGGCCACCCTGCATGAGGCGATCGCTGCCGCGATCCCCGACCGCGAGTGCCTGGTCTGGCGAGGTGGCCGGATGACCTGGCGCGAGGTCGGCGAACGGAGCAGGCGGCTGGCGCGCGTCCTGCACGAGCACGGGTTGGGCCGCCACGGCCGTGCCACCGAGCCGTGGGAGTCCCCGCACGACCACCTGGCGCTCTATCTCCACAATGGCCCGGAGTACCTGGAGGGCCTGCTCGGCGCGCACAAGGCCCGGGCCTCCGCGTTCAACGTCAACTACCGGTACGTGGACGGCGAGCTGGCCCAGCTCTTCACGGACGCCCGGCCCACCGCGATCCTCTTCCACGCGCGCTTCGCCGCCACCATCGGCCGCGTGGCCAAACGCCTGGACGCGGCACCGCTCCTCCTCCAGGTCGCCGACGACTCCGGTGAAGACCTGCTCCCAGGAGCCCTCGACTACGAGACGGCCCTCGCCTCGGTGTCTCCGGAGCCCCTGGACGTACGGCCGGACGCAGGTGACCTGCACATCCTCTACACCGGCGGGACGACCGGCCTTCCCAAGGGCGTGCTGTGGCGGATCGGCGACCTCATGACCGGCCCGCTCGGGATGGCCCGCCGTGACGGCACCCCCATCACGGATCTGGAGGAGGCCGTCGAACGCGCCGTCAAGGGCCGCCATCGGGTGCTGATCGGTCCGCCGCTCATGCACGGGACGGGGACATGGTCGGCGCTCGGCGGCTGGTGCGGCGGCGGATGCGTGGTCTTCCCCGGGCGCGTGGACGGGCTGGACGCCGCTGACCTGCTCGCCACCGCGGAACGCGAGCGCGTCACGCGCATGCTCATGGTCGGCGACGCGTTCGCCCGCCCTGTCGTCGAAGAGCTGGACCGCGGCTCCTACGACCTGTCCACGGTGCGCACGCTGCTCAACTCGGCCGCGGGCATCAGCCCGGACGTCAAGCGGCGGCTTCTCGATCACCTGCCGGACGCGCACATCCACGACGTCCTCGGCTCCTCCGAGTCGGGCTTCGCGGTGACCCGGCGCGGCCCGGCGGACCGTGCGTTCGTCCCGGCGCCCGGCACCGCGGTCCTGAGCGCGGACCGCAGCCGCAAGCTCTCACCTGGCGAGGACGAACTGGGCTGGCTGGCCAAAGGCGGCCTGCTGCCACTCGGCTACCTGAACGACCCGGTCAAGACCGCCGCGACGTTCATCGTCCTCGACGGCGAGCGCCTCGTGGTGGCGGGCGACAGGGCCCGGCTCCGCGCGGACGGCACCGTCGAGGTGCACGGACGCGAGGCGACCACGATCAACACCGGCGGCGAGAAGGTCTTCGCCGAGGAGGTCGAGACCGTGCTGCGCGATCTCCCCGGGGTGGCCGACGCGCTGGTCGTCGGCCGGCCGAGCGAACGCTGGGGCACCGAGATCGTCGCGGTCCTGCGCCTCGACCGCGACGCGGCGCCGACCGACGACGACCTCAGGGAGGGCTGCGCCGCCCATCTCGCCCGCTACAAGATCCCCAAGGCGTTCCTGCGGACGGAGCAGGGCCTGCGCCTGCCCAACGGCAAGGCCGACTACGCGGCCGCGCGCGCCGCCGTCGCTTCAGAATGAGATTCGGTTCGGGGTCTGTACGCGATGGGGTCCGACGGTGAATGCTGGCGGCATGCCGGATCTCACCTCGCTTCTCGCGGACCTCACCGCCGAGGGTGACGCGCTCGACGCGCTGGTCGCGCCGCTTCCCGCCGACGCATGGGCCACCCCGACACCCGCCGAAGGCTGGACGATCGCCCACCAGATCGCCCATCTCGCCTGGACCGACGACCAGTCGATCGCGGCGGCCACGGACGAGGAGGCGTTCAACGGGATCGTCGCCGAGGCGCTGGCAGATCCCGGCGGGTTCGTGGAGGCAGGGGCGGCCGACGGCGCCGCCGACGATCCGGCACGGCTTCTCGAACGCTGGCGGACGGGCCGGCGCCAGATCGTGGCGGCACTGGCGGCGGTGCCCGCAGGCACCCGGCTGCCGTGGTTCGGCCCGCCGATGAGCGCGGCCTCGATGGCCACGGCCCGCCTGATGGAGACCTGGGCGCACGGCCAGGACGTCGCCGACGCGCTGAGCGTGCGGCGCGAGCCGACCCACCGGCTGCGCCACGTCGCCCACATCGGCGTGCGGACACGGGACTTCGCGTTCAACGTCCGGGGGCTCACGCCGCCCGATGCCGAGTTCCGCGTGGCCCTCACGTCCCCTGACGGCGAGGAGTGGACGTGGGGCCCGGCGGACGCCGCGCAGTCGGTGACCGGACCGGCGCTGGACTTCTGCCTGCTGGTGACGCAGCGGCGCAACCGCGCCGACCTCGCCGTGACGGCCGACGGGCCGGACGCCGACCGGTGGCTGGATGTGGCGCAGGCCTTCGCCGGGCCGCCCGGTCCCGGCCGTCCGGCGGAGTCGGCGCGAGCCTGAGAGGTCGCCCCGTTCTCGGGATGTTTGTTTCTTGGGGTGTTCGTTCTCCCTGCTCGGGACATGACTGAGGCATGACCATCCTCATCGCGTACGACGGCTCGGACGACGCCAAGGCCGCGATCGACTTCGCCGGCCGGCACGTGAGCCCGGCACCGGCCGTCGTGCTGGTCGTCTGGGAGCCGCTGCTCCTGCAGATCGCCAGGTCCTCGGCCGCCGCACCCCCCGCGTTCGTCGGAGACGACGCCGCCGGGGCGGAACGGCGGGAGCGGCAGCAGGCCGAGAGGTTCGCGGCCGAGGGAGCCGAGCTCGCCCGGAGGGCGGGGCTGACCGACGTCATCCCGCGCGCCGAGTCGAGCAACGGCCCCATCTGGGCGACCATCGTGAACGTCGCCGACGAGATCGACGCCACACTCGTGGTCACCGGCACGCGCGGGCTGGCGCGGGTCAAGTCCGTCCTGCTCGGCAGCGTCTCGGACCGGGTCCTGCACCACGTCAAGCGGCCGGTGCTGATCGTGCCGCACGTGATCGAGGACGCCGGCGGTCGAGTGAGCACCTGACCGTCAGGAATTCAGGGCCCGCTCGAACGCCTCGTAGGCGTCCTCGGTGAACAGCACGAACCGCGCGTCGGTGACCTTGGTGACCGTCGAACGGACCGTACCGACCGCGATGCGCGCGGCGTCGTCCAGCGGCCACCCGTAGATCCCGGCCGAGACGGCGGGGAACGCCACGGACCGTACGCCCAGGTCGTCGGCCACACGCAGCGACTCCCGGTAGCAGGAGGCCAGCAGGTCCGAACGGTCCTCGGACGAGGAGTAGACCGGCCCGACCGTATGGATCACCCAGCGGGCGGGCAACCGCCCGGCCGTGGTCGCCACGGCCTGCCCGGTGGGGAGCCCGCCCCCGTAGTGGGACGCCCGCAGCTTGCGGCACTCGTCCAGGATCGCCGGGCCGCCCCGGCGATGAATGGCCCCGTCGACGCCTCCCCCACCGAGCAGCGAGGAGTTCGCCGCGTTCACCACGGCGTCCACCTCCTGCTCGGTGATATCGCCCCGCACCAGCGTGATCTGCATCGATGCCACCTCCCCGGCAACCCTTTCATCCGTCACCTCAGCACGTCGACGTCTCCAGCGCCCTGCCGTCGCGGAGCTCCAGCCGGGAACCGGTGAAGCGGCTCCGCAGCAGGCGGTCGTGCGTGACCACGACGAGGGTCCCCGCGTAGCCCGCGAGCGCCTCGTCGAGCTCCTCCACCAGCATCGGAGACAGGTGGTTGGTCGGCTCGTCGAGCAGCAGCAGGTCGACCGGGCGGCTCACCAGCCGTGCCAGCTCGACCCGGCGCCGCTGGCCGGCCGACAGGGCGCCCAGCGGCAGCCGCAGGTCGTCCGGGCGGAAGAGCCCGAGCCGGAGCAACTCGTCCGCGTACTCATCTGGGGTACCCGGGCGGCCCGCCGCGTACGCCGCCAGAACGGTCCACTGCGACGGCCCGGCCACACCCTCCTGCCGGAGATATCCGACGCGCTCCGGACGCCGCACCGACCCCGCGTCCGGGACGAGCTCACCGGCGAGAACGCGCAGCAGCGTGGTCTTGCCAGCTCCGTTCGGACCGGTGACCAGCAGCCGCTCGCCCGGCACGAGGCGGACCCCGTCCACGTGAAGCCGGCCTTCCACCCTGACGCCGGAGAGCTCGACCGGCTGCTCCTCGTCCGCCGTCCCGCCCGAGATCCGCGCGGTGAAGCGGAGCGGCTCGGGTGGCGGCGGCACCGCGTTCTCACGCAGCGTCTCCAGCCGCTCGTTCGCGATCCGGACCCGCTTGGCCGTCCCGTGCGAGGTCGACCTGGCACGAAACGCGCCGTTGCCGGTGTTGGGATACAGGGCCTTGCGCCTGAGGGTCGCCAGCCAGGCACCTCCCGTCTCCACCAGGCGTGACTGCCGTTCGACCTCCGCCTTCCAGTCCTCGTGCTCGCGTTGCCGGCGAGCGCGTGCGGCGGCCTTCGCCCTGAGGTAGCCGGAGTAGCCGTCGCCGTACCGCCGGACGCCGCAGGTCTCGTGGTCCACCTCCAGAATGGTCGTGGTGATCCTTTCCAGGAACGCCCGGTCATGGGTGACCACGACCACCGTGCCCTGATGGGTCCGGATGTAGTCCTCCAGCCAGGCCGTCGCGTCGTCGTCCAGGTCGTTGCTGGGCTCGTCGAGCAGCAGCAGTTCCGGCGCCGCCGCGAGCGTCGCCGCCAGCGCCAGCCTGGAGAGCTGGCCGCCGGACAGCGTCGAGATCGGCCGTGCGTGAGCGAGTCCGGGGAGCCCGAGGCCGTGCAGGGCGATGTCCACCCTCGCGCCGGCCTCATAGCCGCCACGGCGCTCGAACTCGGAGAGCAGGTCGCCGTACGCGGCCAACTGCTCTCCGGTCGCCGATCCCAGACCGGCCTCGGCGGCCCGCAGCGCCGCCTCCATCTCCCGCAGCTCGGCGAGTGCCAGGTCGATGACGTCGGCGACCGTGGCCGCCCCGTCGACGAGACCTTCCACATTCTGTGGCAGGTACGCGAGCCCGCTCGGGGCAACGACCGTGAGATCCCCGTTTTCGGGTTCTTCACGGCCCGCCATGAGCGTGAGCAGGGTCGACTTGCCGGAGCCGTTCTCACCGATGACCCCGACCTTCTCGCCGGGCTTGACGGTGAGGGACACCCGGTCGAGAACCACACGGTCGTCGTAGCGCTTCGTCACCTCATGCAGCGTGAGCTGGGCGACGGAATCAGCTGATGGGGTACGCAAAGGAGACACTCCTGTTCCCGGCCGCGCCAAGGCAGGCCGAATTCGAGCCGTCGGAAGGGCTGCGGATCACGGGGCGGCGAGGCGGCCCGGCGCGATCAGAGGAACAGGAAAATCATCATGACCGTGAGACTAGACGAGCCGTCTCGTCTCGTCAAGGCCTTCCCTGATACGTGCTTCGATGCGTTCGACGTCACCGCGTTCGGCCGGCGGCAGCGGCGCTCCGACGGCCTCCCGCAGCCGTGCGGCCTCGTCCAGCGACTCGGCCGCGCGCTCGTACTCGCCGGCGAGCGACAGCGCCCCCGCCATGCCTTCGAACGCCAGGGCGGTCGCCCGCGGATCACCCGCGTGCCGCGCAGTCTCGGCCGCCTCCCGCTGCCACTCCAGGGCCCGCTCCGCGTCCCCGCGCAGCTCGGCGGTGAAGCCCAGCTCGGCCAGGATGAGCACCAACCCCGAATGGGTTCCCAGCCGGCGGTTCCAGTCGAGCCAGGCACGCAGGTGGGCTTCGGCCGCGTCGAGCCGTCCCTGGCGGCGTGCCACGAGCGCGAGCCCGATCTCGGCATACTCCTGGCCGAACGTGTTGGACTGTTCCTCGGCAAGGCGTCGCGCGCGCTCATGGAGCTCGCGGGCCCGCTCGAAGTCGCCTTGCAGCATGGTGATCCGGCCGAGGCCCGACAGCCGGTACGAGACGTCCGCCCAGAGGCTCAGCTCCTCGGCGACGCGCACGCCCTCCTCGTGCAGCCGGGCGGCCCGCTCGTAGTCGCCGACGATCTCGGCGTACGCGCCGAGGTACTCGACGGCCTGGAGCCGCCCCCAGCGATCGCCCACCCCGGCGAAGATCTCGGCGCTCTCGGCGGCGGCGCGATCAAGCGTCGTGAGGTCGCCCCGGAAGGTCGCCTGGCCCGCCATCGTCGCCAGCGCGGCCGCCAGGCCCCAGCGGTCACCGGCGGCCCGGAAGTCGGCCAGCGCACTCGCCACGAGCCGTTCACTCGTCGCCAGATCGCCGTAGCTCAGATGGACGAAGCTGAGAAACCACAGGGCACGGGCACGCTCGCCCTCGATCCACGCACCGGATGGGTCGCCGTCCTCCAGGCCGGGGACAGGCAGCTCCGCTCCCCTGCGGATGTCGTCGAAGTGCCCGTCGCTGATCATCATCGCCAGCCCGGCCCGCCAGGCGGCGGCCCGGCGGACACCCGGGTCGTCACTCCCCACGTGCGCGGCCAGCGCCACCGTGAGCGAACGGTACGCCTCGCGATAGCGGCCGCGCAGGAACCAGTACCAGGTCAACGCATTGGCGAGCTGCAAGGCGTCCGGAGCCGCGCCGTACTCCGTCGCACTTTCGAGCGCGGCCCGCAGATTGCCGGTCTCGGCGTCGAGCCGGTCCAGCCAGGTCCGCTGATCGCAGCCGTACAGATACGGTTCGGCTTGCTGCGCGAGCGCGAGGTAGTACGCGAGGTGCCGCCGCCGCACGCGTTCGGTCTCACCCGCTGCGTCCAGTTGCTCCAGGCTGTAGGCCGCCACCGACTCCAGCAGCCGGTACCGCGGCCCGCCGGGGCCGTCCAGGGCGACGACCAGCGAACGATCCACGAGGCGCGCCAGCAGGTCGAGCACATCGGCGGCCTCGATCCCGGCACCCGAACAGACCGCCTCGACCGCCTCCAGCGTGCAGTCCCCGGCGTGCACGGCCAGCCGCCGCAGCACGATCCGCTCGGGCTCGGTCAGCAGCTCCCAGCTCCAGTCGATCATCGCGCGGAGCGTGCGCTGGCGTGCGGGGGCGTCCCGCCGGCCGGCCGCGAGCAACCGGAACCTGTCGTCCAGCCGGTCTGCGAGCCCGCGCACGCCGAGGGTGCGGACCCGGGTGGCCGCCAGCTCCAGTGCCAGCGGGATCCCGTCCAGCCGCCGGCAGATCGTCGCGATCACCTCGGCCGTGCCGGATCCGTCCAGATCGGCTCCCGGTGCGGCTGCGGAGGCCCGCTCGGTGAACAGCCGCGCCGCGCTGCGCTCCGGCAACGGCGGAACGGCCTGGACCACCTCGCCGGCGATGGCCAGCGGTTCCTGGCTCGTCGTCAGTACGCGCAGCCCGGAATCGTTCCGGAGCAACGTCTCCACGAGCTTGGCGACCGGCTCGACGAGATGCTCGCAGTTGTCCAGGACCAGCAGCAGCCGGCGGTCGCGGAGCGCCTGGACGAGCCGGTCCGCCGGGCCCGCCGAGGCGTCGTCGCGGATTCCCAGGACCCTGCCGACCGCTTCGGCCACCTCGTCTGGCCGGCGGCCGGCGAGCTCGACGAACCAGACACCGTCGGGGAAGTCCCCGGCATCGGCGACCCGCGTGGCGACCTCCAAGGCCAGGCGCGTCTTGCCGACTCCGCCGGGGCCGGTGAGCGTCAACAGGCGGGCGGTACCGAGTGCCTCGCGCGCTCGGGCGACGTCGTCCTCCCGCCCGACAAGACCGGTCGGCGGCACCGGGAGGCGTGACTCAGGCAGGCTCGTCAGAGAGGCGCGGGCGCCGTGCGCCGACGCGGGCACGGCATCGAGGGCGGGGGCCTGGTTGAGGATCGCCTGGTGGAGCTCGGCCAGCTCGGGGCTGGGGTCAAGGCCCAGTTCGTCCGCGAGGCGCTTGCGTAGGTCGGCGTAGCCGTCCAAGGCCTCGCTCTGCCTGCCCGCACGGTACAGAGCCCGCAGCTGAACGGCGCGCAGCCGTTCGCGAAGGGGATGCCGGGCGACCAGGTCGCTCAGCTCGTCCGCCAGCGAGCCGTGCTCGCCCAGCTCAAGCCTGACCTCGGCGCGTTCCTCCAGCACGGTCAGCCGCTGCTCTTCGAGCCTGGTGATCGCGGCTCTGGCGAAAGGGGCGTCCGCGAAATCGGCGAACGCGGGGCCACGCCACAGCTCCAGCGCCTCCGTGAACAGGCTCGCCCGGGCACGGAGGTCACTCGTCCCGCGAGCCCGGTCGAGCAGCGCCGCGAACCGCCCGGCGTCGACGTCGCCGGCCTCCACCCGCAGCCGGTAACCGGCCGGGCTGAAAGCGACCAGGGCTCGCGCGCCAGGCTCCGCCTGTTCCAGGGCGCGACGCAGCTGCGACACCTTGGACTGCAGGGAGTTGGCCGGATTGGCCGGGAGGTCCTCACCCCAGAGGTCGTCGGCGAGCCTGTCCACCGGAACGGGACGTCCCGGATCCACGAGCAGGTCGGCCAGGAGGGCCCGGACCTTCGCTTCGGGAACCTGGACCGTACCGCCGTCAGCCGTCCACACGGCGAGCGGCCCCAATACCCCGAAACGCATGCTGATCACCGTAACCGACCGTCAGCGGACCATCAGCGGACCATGAGCGGCCTCTCCGACGCTCAACCCATGGCTGCCATTGAGACGACCACATATGACACCCGGCCGCGTGCCGGGCTCAAGGAATGGATCGGGCTGGCCGTGCTGGCCCTTCCCACCCTGTTGCTAGCCCTGGACATCACCGTGCTGCACCTCGCGGTGCCCGAACTGAGCGCGGATCTGCGTCCGAGCAGCACCCAGACGCTGTGGATCATCGACATCTACGGCTTCATGATCGCCGGATTCCTGGTGACGATGGGCACGCTCGGCGACCGCATCGGGCGGCGGCGGCTGCTGATGACGGGCGCCGCCGCGTTCGGCGCCGCATCGGCGGCCGCCGCGTACGCCACGTCCGCCGAGATGCTGATCGCGGCGCGGACGCTCCTGGGCATCGCCGGTGCCACGCTGATGCCGTCCACGCTGTCGCTCATCAGCAACATGTTCCGCGACGCGCGGCAGCGCGGGCTGGCCATCGGGCTGTGGGCGACGATGTTCTCGGTGGGCATCGCGCTCGGCCCTGTGGTGGGCGGCTTGATGCTGGAGCACTTCTGGTGGGGCTCAGTGTTCCTGCTCGGTACACCGATCATGGTTGTGCTGCTGGTGACCGCGCCGGTCCTGCTGCCGGAGTTCCGTGACACGCGGGCGGGCCGCCTCGATCTGGTCAGCGTGCTGTTGTCGCTCGCGACGATGCTGCCGATCACCTACGGCCTCAAGGAGCTGGTCAAGCACGGCGCCGAGCCCGTGCCCGCGGTCGCCGCCGTGATCGGCCTGGTGGCGGGCGTGCTCTTCGTCCGGCGGCAGGGGCACCTCGACGACCCGTTGCTGGACCTGCGCCTGTTCGCCGACCGCGCCTTCTCGGGCGCGCTGCTGAGCCTGCTGATCAGTATTGGCGCCGTCGCCGGCATCTACCTGTTCGTCACGCAGTACCTGCAATTGGTGGAGGGGCTGTCGCCGCTGAAGGCCGGGCTGTGGTTGCTGCCCGCCGCCCTCGGACTGGTGATCTCGTCCCTGGTGGCGCCGATCGCCGTGCGGCGTGTCCGGCCCGCGTACGTGATCAGCGGCTCGCTGGTGATCGCCGCGTTCGGCTACCTGCTGCTCGCCCAGGTCGATGCCCGCTCCGGCCTGCCGCTGCTGGTCGCCGGTTTCATCCTGGTGTACGTGGGCGGCGCCCCCACCATGGCGCTCGGCACCGAACTGGTCGTCGGCTCCGCGCCACCGGAGAAGGCCGGTTCCGCCTCGGCACTGAGCGAGACGAGCACCGAGCTGGGGGGCGCGCTGGGCATCGCGGCGCTCGGCAGCGTCGGCACCGCCGTCTACCGCGACGAGATCGCGGCCGGGCTCCCGGCGAACGCCCCTGAGGGCGTCCGCGACACCTTCGCCGGAGCGGTCGCCGCCGGAGTCGAAGGCGATCTGCTCGACTCGGCCCGTGAGGCGTTCACCGCCGGGCTGAACGCCACCGCCGCCGTCTGCGCCGCGCTCATCGCCGCGGTCGCGGTCATCGCGGTGATCACGCTCCGCCGGGTGGCCCCCACCGGCGAAGCCGAGCAGGCCGCCACCGTCGGCGAGCCGGAACACGTCCCCGCCTGACGAGCACCACAACGAATACGCCCGGCCGCCGTGATCTCGGCGGCCGGGCGGTGCTTTCACGGGTCAGTCGTCGTTGCCGTCGGGGTCGTCGGTGCCGTCGGTGTCGGTGCCGTCGTCGTCGCCCTGGTCGTCTGCCACGTTCGAAAGGACCTTGCCGTTGGCGGTATCGACCGACAGCTCACGCGTCGTGCCGTCCTTACCGATCACCTCGACCTCCCAGGCGGCCTTGCCCTGGTCGTCGTCGAAGTCCACCGAGGCCACGTGGCCCGGCACGGTGCGCAGCGCGATGCCCGCCGCGTCGGAGGCGCTGATCTTGGCCGTCTGCACCGCCTTGACCTCGGCCGCCTGCTCGGCGCGGTCGTCGTCGCCACTCGCGGCGAAGGCGGTCGCCGTCCCACCGGCGGCGATCACGCCTCCGGCGAGCACGGTCACCAGCAGCCTGCGGCCCGTCACCAGGTGGCGTACGTCGAGCTTCATCAAGATCCCTCCAGATCGGTGCGGAACGTTCAGGACCCACGCTGGCGGACGGACCTGAGGCGCGGCTGAAGCAACCTGAAGCCCGCTTCAGGTGCGTCTGGCAGCCTGGAGACCATGCGCCTGCTGATCGTCGAGGACGAACGCCGCCTGGCCGCGTCCCTGGCCAAGGGACTGGTGGCCGAGGGCTTCGTGGTCGACGTGGTGCACGACGGCGGGGTGGGCCTGCGGCGTGCGACCGACCACGACTACGACCTGATCGTGCTGGACATCATGCTGCCGGGCATGAACGGCTACCGGGTCTGCTCGGCCCTGCGCGCGGCCGGGGACGAGACGCCCATCCTGATGCTCACCGCGAAGGACGGCGAGTACGACGAGGCGGAGGGCCTGGACACCGGTGCCGACGACTACCTGACCAAGCCGTTCTCGTACGTGGTGCTCCTGGCCCGGATACGCGCCCTGCTGCGCCGCCGTACGCGGGGCGGCTCACCCACGATCGTCCTCGGCGACCTGACCGTGGACCCTGCGGCCAAGGCGGTGTCGCGCGGCGACACCGAGGTCGAGGTGACGGCCAAGGAGTTCGCCGTCCTGGAGCACCTGGCCGTGAACGCGGGCCTCGTCGTGTCCAAGGGGCAGATCCTCGAACACGTCTGGGGTTTCGCGTACGACGGCGACCCCAACATCGTCGAGGTGTACGTGAGCGCACTGCGCCGCAAGCTCGACGCTCCGTTC
The DNA here is from genome assembly GCF_008923185.1 of Actinomadura rudentiformis. Classification (GTDB taxonomy): domain Bacteria; phylum Actinomycetota; class Actinomycetes; order Streptosporangiales; family Streptosporangiaceae; genus Spirillospora; species Spirillospora rudentiformis. The sequence continues at coordinate 257,504 of NZ_WBMT01000008.1, read as the reverse complement.
GGCCGCAAGTCGATCGTCACGGTGCGGGGGTCCGGCTACCGGCTCGCCACCGACGGGGGCTGACATGCCGAGACCAGCTGACATGCCGAGACCATTCACCTTCGCGCGGGTCGCCTCTGTCCGTGCCCGCACCACGCTGTTCGCCACCGCCGTCGTCGCCGTCGCGCTGGTGGTCACGGGGCTCGCCGTCGTGCTGCTTCTGCGGGCCAACCTCGACCGGCAGAGCGACCTCCAAGCCGAGGTGTCCGCACGCGAGGTCGCCTCGCAACTGGCTGCGGGCGTCCCGTACGCGCAACTCGACGTGCCGGACGGCGACGAGAACCCCGTCCAGGTCGTGGACTCCTCCGGCCGGGTGGTGGCGGCCGGCGAGGATCTGAGCGCGATCAGCGGCACCGGCCCCGCGGCGGTGAAGCCGGCGGCGTCACCCGGTCCGCCGGATGACGACGACGACCGGGACGAGGACACCCCGCAGCGCGGCGAGGTCTCCGGCGACGTCCACCACAGCACCGGCAGTGCCACCGTGGACGGCGAGACCGCCGACTACCGGTTCGCGTCGATCGCGGTCACCACGCCGGGCGGCGAGACGCTGACCGTGCACGCCGGAACCGCCGTGGCCACCGCACGCAAGGCCGTGGGCACGGTCACCCAGGCGATGCTGGCCGGGCTGCCGGTCCTGCTGGCCGTCGTGGCGGGGGTCACCTGGCTGGTCACCCGGCGCGCGCTGCGGCCGGTGGCGGCGATCCGGACCGAGCTCGCCGAGATCACGGCCTCCAGCGACCTGACGCGCCGCGTACCGGTGCCCGCCTCGCGGGACGAGGTCGCCGCGCTGGCCACGGCCACCAACGAGACCCTCGCGGCGCTCGAACGGTCCGTGGAACGGCAGCGCGGCTTCGTCGCGGACGCCTCGCACGAGCTGCGCAACCCGATCGCCTCGCTCCGGACCGAGCTGGAGGTCGCCGCGGCGCATCCCGAGCTGCTGGACCTGGACGGGCTCACCACCGAGGTCGTCCGGCTCCAGCACCTGGCCGCCGACCTGCTGCTGCTCGCGCGGCTGGACGCCGGAGAACAGGCCGTCACGCCTAAGCCCGTCGCGCTCGCCGACCTGCTCCGCGAGGAGGTCGAGCGCCGCGGCCCGGCCGACCGGGTGCCCATCGGCATCGAGCTCAAGGCCGCTCCACAGGTCCTCGGCTCGCGCGACCGGCTGGCACGAGCGCTGGCCAACCTTCTGAACAACGCGCAACGCCACGCTTCCTCGCAGGTGAATGTCACATTGCGGCAGGATGGCGATCGGTGGGTAGTGATGGATATCACTGACGACGGTCCCGGAGTGCCGCCGGGCGACCGGGAGCGAATCTTCGAACGATTCGTCCGGCTCGACGATGCCAGGAGCCGCGACGAGGGCGGCGCGGGGCTCGGACTAGCGATAGCCCGTGACCTGCTGAGGGCTCATGGGGGTACGCTCACGGTGGAAGCTGCCCCGGGGGGAGGAGCGCTCTTCCGGATGCGGTTGCCCCTCCGGAACGCGCGGACGGAAGGTCATGGCCGAGCGTAACCGCGTGGAATACCGCGAGTGAGGGGCATTTCGCCGTGCCGGGCGTGACCTGGAGAGAGTCTCTGCCTATCCTTCCTGGAAGGCGGCCACAAAGGCGTGCAGTCGTGGAGGTACCCCCCTTGAAGATTCTTGTCGCCGGCGCGACCGGTGTCGTCGGCAGTCGGCTGGTCCCCCTGCTCGTGCAGGCGGGCCATGAGGTGACCGGGACGACCCGGTCCGCCGAGCGCGCCGACTCGATCGCCGCGCAGCAGGCCAAGCCCCTCGTCCTGGACGCCTTCGACTCCCCGGCCGTGCACGACGCCGTGCTCGCGGTGCGTCCGGACGTCATCGTCCACCAGCTCACCGACCTCAGCGGGGAGGACTTCGCGGCCAACTCGCGGCTGCGCGTCCAGGGCACCCGCAACCTGGTGTCGGCTGCGAAGGCGGCCAACGTCGAGGTGATGATCGCGCAGAGCATCAGCTGGCTGTACGTGCCGGGTGACGCGCCCGCGGTCGAGGACGACGCCCTCGACCCGACGCTGCCGCCCTACGAGGGCGTCGCCGCGCTGGAGGAGGCCGTCGCGGAGCTTCCGCGCGGCGTCATCCTGCGGTACGGCGCGCTCTACGGGCCCGGCACGTGGTACGCGGCGGACGGCGCGATCGCCGACCGGGTCCGGGCGGGGAGCCTGCGGCCGTCCCCGGCGTGGACCTCGTTCGTGCACGCCGACGACGCGGCCGCGGCCGCGCTGGCGGCGCTCGACTGGCCCGCCGGACCCGTCAACATCGTGGACGACGAGCCCGCGACCACCGCGGACTGGCTACCGGTCTACAGCGCGGCGCTGGGCGTCCCCCTCCCGGGGACCGCGCGGCACGCCGCCGCGACGGGCCGGCCGGTGTCCAACGCCAAGGCGCTCGGCCTGGGCTGGAAGCCGCAGATCCCGTCCTGGCGGGTGGGCTTTGCCGCGATGGAGACGTCCAGCCAGGTCTGACCCGCGCCCGGTCAGCCCAAGCGGCCGGTTCGGCGGTGACCGGTTCGGCGGTGACCGGTTTGGCGGTGACCGGTTTGGCGAGTGGTGGGTTTGGCAAGTGGTCGGTCAGGTGAACTGGCCGGTCAGCCGAACTGGAAGGACCGCTTGGCCATGCCGTGCCAGAATCCGTCGATCACTGACCGCCCCTCGGTTTCGGCCGCGCCCAGCGCAACGAAGAGCGGCGCGAAGTGCTCGGTCCGCGGATGGGCGATCCGCGCGGCGGGGGCCTTGCCCAGGAAGTCCAGCACGTGGTCCACGTCACCCGCCCCGACGGCCCGTTCGGCCCATTCGTCGAACTCGGCGGACCACGCAGGCGGCGCGCCGTGCGCGTCGGGGTTCATCGCCCGCAGGTTGTGCGTGGTGAAGCCGCTCCCCACGATGAGCACGCCCTGATCCCTCAGCGGCTCCAGCCGCTTCCCGATCTCGAAGAGCCGCTCGGGTTCGAGCGTGGGCATGGACATCTGCAGCACCGGAATGTCGGCCTCGGGATACATCTCCACAAGCGGCACGTAGGCCCCGTGGTCGAGCCCGCGTTCGGGGTCCTGCTTCACTTCGGGCAGCAGTTTGCGCACGTCCTCGGCGAGTTCCGGCGCTCCGGGCGCCTCGTACCGCACCTCGTAGTAATGCTGCGGGAAGCCCCAGAAGTCATAGACCAGCGGCACCGTACGGGTGGCGCCGATGCTCAACGGCGCCTCCTCCCAGTGCGCCGACACCATGAGCACCGACGTGGGCCGCGGCAGATCCGCCGACCAGCCGGCGAGCTGGCCGGTCCAGGCCGCGTCGTCGGCCAGCGGCGGCGCGCCGTGGCTGAGATAGAGCACCGGCATCCGCGTCATGGCGACCTCCCCGAGATACATACTTGAGCATTCAAGTGTCACCGTACGCCCGGATAGTTGATTCTTCAAATCTTGAGTGCTCAATTACACTGGAGACATGACCCGGTGGCTGGATGAGGACGAGCAGGCAACCTGGCGGGCGTTCCTGTGGACCACCCGCCTCCTCAACGACGCGCTGGAGAGCCAGCTCCAGCGCGACTCCAAAATGCCGCACACCTACTACATGATCTTGGCGATGCTCTCGGAGTCCCCGGACCGGACGCTCACCATGAGCCAGCTGGCCCAGATCGTGCGTTCCTCCCCCAGCCGCCTCTCCCACGCGGTCAATCGGCTGGAGGAGAACGGCTGGGTCACCCGCACCAAACATCCCACCGACCGCCGGACGACTCTCGCGGAGCTCACCGACGAGGGCTTCGAGGTCCTGAAGGCCGCCGCCCCGGGCCATGTGGAGGCCGTCAGGCGGCACCTCTTCGATCCCCTGACCCGCGAGCAGGTCACCCAGCTCCGCGAGACCCTCCACATCCTCCTGGAGTCCCTCGACACAGAGGGCGAATGCCGCGATGACGCGCGCTCGACCTCATCCGCAGGCTCGGCTCAGATGAACTCCACCTCGTAGGACTTGGCTTCGGGGTACGCGGCGGCGAGGAGTCGTTCGGCCTCTTCGACGACGGCGGTGCGATCAGCTTCGGACACGGGCTCGAACAGCTCGATGCGGACGGTCGCGACACCGCGCTTCTTTTCGTGCTTCCACGTGCCATGGACGAAGCCGTCGACGAGGACGGCCGCGCGGATGATGCCGTTGACGGTGAACAGGCGTTTGCGGTGCTCCTCGGAGATGATCCGCGCCCGGTCGGCGTGCGACAGCGTGAGGTTGTCGAAGTCCGGGATCAGCCGGATCGGGGCCGGGGTCCCGGGATCGGGGCGGGGTGCGTCGGGCAGGTCGTAGAGCACCCTGCCGTTCTCGTCGGCGAACGTGACGAGCTCGGGCGCGAGCCTCTCGACGACCTCGCCGAGACCGGTGAGGCCTGACCAGTGCTGCGCGTCCTGGACGGTGGCCGGGCCGAACGCGGCGAGGTAGCGCAGCACCAGGCGGTCGAGTGAGGTCTCGGTGTCGAGCGAGCGGCCCAGCCAGGCCTCAAGGGTGATGTGGGAGGCCAAGCCGCCCTTGCCCCAGAGGCCGCGCGGCGGGATCTGGGCGAGCGGGATCACGGTCCGGGCCGCCCAGTTGAGCAGCTCGGGATCCCCGTCGGGAAAACGTTCGGCGAGGAGGGCGCGCATCTCCTTGTCGGTGCGGGGCTCCTTGAAGAGCTCGCGCGCGGCGGCCTCGACGGCGGGCACGTCGAGGCCGCTCAGGTCCCGCCCGTTCCCGGTCCTGACGTAGCGGTCCATGATGACCTGCGTGAGCGGCCGCAGGGCCAGCGCGTCGCGGGCGCTGACCAGGTGGAGGGTGCCGCGCATGAGGACCATGCGGACCGCCGCCCGCTCGGTGAGCAGGGTGGCCAGCTCGTCGAACTCAAAGGCCGCCAGGCGGCTCCACAGGCCGATGTACGGCGGTGTGGGAGCCTGCGCCTGCATGCCCACCAGGTGCTCGATGGCGTCGAGGGCAGGAAGCTCGTGCCGGTCGAGCAGAAGCTGGCGGGCCAGCAGGGCGCGGTTCAGCGACCGCCGGTCGAGGACCTGACCGGCGGCCACCGGGGCCGAAGAGCCAGTGGTCATTGGTTTAGTCGTCATACCGTCCTCTCAGCTCCTGCCAGTTCGGAGGGGGGCCGGGGAGCTCCTCCGCTTCCGCCATACGGAGTGAAGCCAGAAACAGCTCCAGATAGCGGTGTTGCAGCCGGTTCATCCGTTCATCGTCTCCGATGCGGATGGTGTGCAGATGCTCCAGGAGCACCGAGATGTCACCGACCTCGATGTCACGCCGGAGCACGCCCGCCTCCTTGGTACGGTCGAGCAGGCGCTGGGTGGCCATGTGAATGTCCCTGCCCTTCTGCGCCATCTCGTCGGTGACGGGGAAGCTGCCGGCCAGCCGCATGGTCAGCGAGCCCGCGCCGATGTCCAGGCAGCGTCGCATGAAGTCGGCGAACGCCGTCCAGGCGTCCCGGTCGTCTTCCAACGCGGCCTCGACCTGCGCGAGATAGCGGTCCATCCCGTCGTCGGCCAGCCGCTGGAGCAGCTCTTCCTTGCTCTTGTACCGGCGATACAGAGCGCTGATGCCGACCCCGGCGTACTCTGCCACGGCTGAGATGGGAGCGCCCGGATCGGCGGTGAACACCGCCCGCGCCGCATCTCGGATAAGTTCGTCGTTTCTGGCTGCCTGCGCCTTGCGGCCGCTCATGGGAGCTTGCGTCTTGGTCTCCATGCTCCCCATAGTAGGGGAACGAACAATTCCGTTCTATATTGCGGCGTCGAGAATTTCTCTGTACACTGTACAAAATTATTGCCCCGCCAGCCTCCTGTGAAGGGTTGACCTCCATGAACGACGAACGGCAGCGGCGTCTCGCGGACAGCCACGATGTGATCAAGGTGCGCGGCGCCCGCGAGAACAACCTCGCCGACGTGTCGGTCGACATCCCCAAGCGCCATCTCACGGTCTTCACCGGTGTGTCCGGCTCGGGCAAGTCCTCCCTCGTCTTCGGCACCATCGCGGCCGAGTCGCAGCGCCTGATCAACGAGACCTACTCGGCGTTCCTCCAGTCGTTCATGCCGAACGTGGGCCGCCCGGACGTCGACGCGCTGCACAACCTGAGCGCCGCGATCGTCGTGGACCAGGAGCGGATGGGCGCGAACGCGCGGTCCACGCTGGGCACCGCGACCGACGCGTTCACGCTGCTCCGGATCATCTTCAGCCGGCTCGGTGAGCCCCACGTCGGCCCCTCCTACGCGTTCAGCTTCAACAACGCGGCAGGAATGTGCCCCGAGTGCGAGGGCCTCGGCCGCAAGTCCGACATCGACGTCGACGAGCTGGTCGACCGCGAGCTGTCGCTGAACGAGGGCGCGATCACCGTGCCGAACTTCACCGTGGACTCCTGGTACTGGAAGAACCTGGCCGAGTCCGGGTTCTTCGATCCCGACGTCAAGCTGAAGGACTACACCGAGCAGCAGTGGGAGGACTTCCTCCACAAGCCCGCCACCAAGATGAAGATCGGCGGGATGAACACCACCTACGAGGGCCTCGTGGTCAAGGTGCAGCGGATCTACCTCTCCAAGGACCGCGAGGCGATGCAGCCGCACATCCGCGCGTTCGTCGACCGGGCCGTGACGTTCACGACCTGCCGCGCGTGCGGCGGCTCCCGGCTCAACCCGGAGGCCCTCGCCGCCAAGATCAAGGGCCGCAACATCGCCGACTGCGCGTCGATGCAGATCAACGATCTGGCCGGGTTCATCCGGGACATCGACGCCCCCTCGGCCGCGCCGCTGCTCACCGCCCTGAGCGAGACGCTGGACTCGCTGGTCGAGATCGGTCTCGGCTATCTGAGCCTCGACCGCGAGTCCGGCACGCTGTCCGGCGGGGAGGCGCAGCGGGTCAAAATGATCCGTCACCTCGGCTCCCCGCTGACCGACATCACCTATGTCTTCGACGAGCCGACGGTCGGCCTGCACCCGCACGACATCCAGCGCATGAACGACCTGCTGCTCCGCCTTCGCGACAAGGGCAACACCGTCCTGGTCGTCGAGCACAAGCCGGAGACGATCGAGATCGCCGACCACGTCGTCGACATCGGCCCCGGAGCGGGCACCAACGGCGGGCAGATCTGCTACACCGGCGACGTCGCCGGGCTCCGCGCGTCCGGCACCCTCACCGGCCGCCACCTGGACCACCGTGCCCGCCTCCGCGACGAGGTCCGGCAGCCCACCGGCCATATCTCCATCGAGGGGGCCACGCTGCACAACCTGCAGGACGTGAGCGTCGACATCCCCACCGGCGTGCTGACCGTGGTCACCGGTGTCGCCGGATCGGGCAAGAGCTCGCTGATCCACGGCTCGCTCTCCAAGCGGGAGGACGTGAACGTGGTCGACCAGTCGGCGATCCGCGGCTCCCGGCGCAGCAACCCGGCCACCTACACCGGGCTGCTCGACCCGATCCGCACCGCGTTCGCCAAGGCCAACGGCGTCAAGGCCGCGCTCTTCAGCGCCAACTCCGAGGGCGCCTGCCCCAACTGCAAGGGCATCGGCCTGACCTACACGGACCTGGCGATGATGGCCGGGGTGGCGTCGGTCTGCGAGGAGTGCGAGGGCAAGCGCTTCACCCCCGAGGTCCTCACGTACGAGCTGCGCGGCAAGAACATCAGCGACGTCCTCGGCCTCTCGGTGGCCGAGGCCCGTGACTTCTTCACCGAACGCCAGGCCCGCGCGATCCTCGACCGGCTCGTCGATGTCGGCCTGGGCTACCTCAGCCTCGGCCAGCCGCTCAACACCCTGTCCGGCGGCGAACGCCAGCGGCTCAAGCTGGCGATCCGCATGGCTGAGAAGGCGGCGACCTACATCCTGGACGAGCCGACCACCGGCCTGCACCTGGCCGACGTGGACCAGCTCCTGGCCCTGCTCGACCGGCTGGTCGACGACGGCAACACGGTCATCGTGATCGAGCACCACCAGGCCGTGATGGCGCACGCCGACTGGATCATCGACCTCGGTCCCGGTGCGGGACACGACGGCGGCCAGATCGTCTTCACGGGCACTCCCGCCGACCTGGTCGCCAAGGGGGACACGCTCACCGCCCAGCACCTCGGCAAGTACGTCAGCAGCTGACCGTCCATTCGACGTACGGCCCCCTCGGCAACCCTGCCTTGGGGGCCGTACGGCGTTTGGGCGTTGACGCGAGGACCACCATGGCGCAATATGAACACAAGTTCATGAACATATGTTCACATCGAGGAGGCGGGGATGGTCCAGATCGTCAACACGGAGCAGGCGGAGGCCTGGAACGGCTACGAGGGCCAACATTGGGCGGACAACCACGAGCGCTACGAGTCCATGAACGGAGGGTTCAACGACCGGCTCTTGGACGCCGCCCGGATCGGCGAGCGCGATCGGGTGCTCGACATCGGCTGCGGCAACGGGCTGACCACGAGACTGGCCGCGCGACGGGCCCGGCTCGGGGAGGCCGTTGGCGTGGACCTGTCGGTGCCGATGCTCACCCGGGCACGCGGAATCGCCGCCGAAGAGGGCGTGGAGAACGTGCGGTTCGAGCAGGGTGACGTGCAGGTGTATCCATTCCCCGAGGGCGGGTTCGACGCGGCGATCAGCCGGTTCGCGGTCATGTTCTTCGCCGATCCGGTCGCCGCGTTCGGCAATGTCGCGCGCGCTCTCCGCCCGGGTGGCCACCTGGCGTTCGTGAGCATGGCGGACCTCGGCGGCACCGACCTGGGCACGATCCTCGCGGCGGCGGCCGAGCACCTGCCAGGCTGGCAGGCGGCCTCCGAACCCGACCGACCCGACCCCGAGCGATCCGGGTCTGACCGATCCGGGCCGCTCTCGCTGGCCGACCCCGACCACGTCAGGACGGTGCTCACCGCAGCGGGATTCCAGGACGTCACCACGGAACTGGTCGAAGCGGAGGCCTCCTGGGGCCGTGACGCCGCGGACGCGGCCGAGTTCTTCACCGAGTGGGGCCCGGTCCGCTTCAACCTCGGGGGCGCCGATCCAGGCCCGCTCCGCGAGGCGCTCGAAAGCGCGCTGCGGCCCTTCGAGCGCGCGGACGCCGTCCGGCTGCGGTGGAACTCCTGGCTGGTGCGAGCGGCCCGATGAGGCGCATCGTGGTCTTCGGTGGGTACGGCGCGGTCGGCCGGGAGGCGGCCGCCTTGCTGACCGGCTGGTATCCGGGCGCGGTGGTCGTGGCGGGACGGGCCCCTGAGAAGGCCCGGCCGGTGCCGGACACCACGTCCCTCCGGGTCGACCTGCGCGAACCTGACGAGCTCGATCGGGCGCTCGACGGGGCCGACGCCGTGCTCATGTGCGTCGACCAGGACAACGCGCGGGTCGCTCGCGCCTGCCTGGAACGTGGCGTGCACTACGTCGACGTCTCCGCTTCGTACGAGTTGCTCTCAGGGATCGAGCGCCTTGACGGGCTCGCCACCGAGCGGCAGGCGACCGCCGTGCTCAGCGTCGGGCTCGCCCCCGGCGTCACGAACCTGCTGGCCCGCACGTGCGCGGAGCGTTCCGGCGGGGAGGACGTCGAGATCGGCGTCCTGCTGGGCTCCGGGGAGGCGCACGGACCGGCGGCGCTGGCCTGGACCCTCGATGGACTCGGCGCGATGGGCACGTCCTGGCGGATGCGCTTTCCCGCGCCGTACGGGGCCCGCAAGGTCCATGGCTTCCCGTTCTCCGACCAGCACACGCTGCCCCGCACGCTCGGTGTGGGACGCGTCACGACCGGGCTCTGCCTGGACTCGCGCGCCATGACCGGCGCGCTGGCCGCGACCAGGGTGCCCGGCGTCTCACGGCTGCTGCGCGTCCGGGTAGTGCGGGGCGCCGTTCTGGCAGCGCTGAGCAAAGTGCATTTCGGCAGCGACGGCTTCGCCGTGACGGCCTCCTCGGGTGCCTGCACGGCCTCCGTCACGGGCCGCAGGCAAAGCCGCGCCTCGGGGATCGTCGCCGCCCTGGTCGTGCGGCGGCTGGACTCTCTTCCGCCGGGCGTACGGCATCTGGACGAGATCGTGGACCCGGCCGGCTTCCTGGCCGAGCTCGCGAGGTACGGCTTCGAGCTGACCGCGTCCCCGCTCACGACAATGCCGGTTCAATACGATGCTGGTTGATGTCACCTAGAACAGCGGCCGTCCTGCGGGACGGCGGCGGCGAGCGGACCCTGCGCGACCATCTGATCGCCACCGCCGAGCGCCTCATCGCCGAACGCGGGACCGTCGGGCTCACCGTGCGCGGGATCGCCCGCGAGGCCGGCGTCGCCGACGGCGTGCTCTACAACCACTTCGCGGACAAGGAAGAGCTGCTCGCGCACGGCCTGCGTGCCCACGTCCGCCGCACCGAGCAGGGTCTCAGGGACCTGCCACGGCCCGGCGACGGGAGCGTCGAGGACAATCTGCGGGCGTACGTCACCTATGGGCTGGCGATGCACCGCGCGGTCGTGCCCGCGTTCGCCGGTCTCTTCTCCCAGCCGAAGGTCCTCGCCAGATTCGCCGAGCTCGGCGAGCCGGGCGAGGACTGGCGGGATCGCCTGAGGGGCTACCTGCGAGCCGAGGTGGAGCGGGGGCGGCTCGCGCCCGTCGCCAAGGTGGACGCCGCGGCCAGGATGATCGTCGGCTTCTGCCACGAGTCGGTCATGGCTGCGCTCTTCCACGAGGTGGCAGGGCCCGGGCCCGATCAGGCGGATGTGGACGACCTCGTCACAGTCGTCCTGCATGGGATCATAAATTCGTAGATAATCCGCCAGCAAATCAAATTGCTAGACTGGGGCCATGACTGCCATGGCCCCCTCCCGCGCCGAGCCCGACCTGTCCTTCCTGCTCGACCGCACCAGCCACGTGCTGCGCACCCAGATGGCGGCCGCCCTCGCCGAGATCGGGCTGACCGCACGCATGCACTGCGTCCTCGTGCACGCCCTCGAAGACGAGCGCACCCAGATCCAGCTGGCCGAGCTCGGCGACATGGACAAGACGACGATGGTGGTGACGGTCGACGCACTGGAGAAAGCGGGCCTCGCCGAGCGGCGGCCCTCCAGCAAGGACCGCCGCGCACGGATCATCGCGGTCACCGAGAAGGGCGCGCGGGTCGCCGCCCAGAGCCAGGAGATCGTTGACGGCGTGCACCGGGCCGCACTCGAATCCCTGTCCAAGGACGATCGCGACGACCTTCTGCGGATCATGAATCTCCTGGTCAACGGACACCTCGGGACTCCCGCGGAAGCCCCCGCGCAGGCACGCCGGGCGCGGGAGAGCACCAAATAGTCCTCTTAAGGATCGTCTGTAACGGAACTATCTGCTACGGTCTCTCTATCGGCGCTGCACAGGCTGCACGAAGCTGACCAAGGAGAGACCCATGCCGAACACCGCACCCCCCGCCGCCAGATCGCGCTGGCTCGCGCTGACCGTCCTGTCCGCAGCGGGGCTGATGACGATCCTGGACGGCAGCATCGTGACCGTGGCGATGCCGGCCATCCAGAGCGACCTCGGCTTCTCGCCCGCCGGGCTGAGCTGGACGGTGAACGCCTACCTGATCGCGTTCGGCGGCCTCCTGCTCCTGGCCGGGCGGCTTGGCGACCTGATCGGCCGCAAGACGATGTTCCTCGCCGGGAACGGCGTCTTCACCGCCGCCTCGCTGCTGGCCGGGGCCGCCACCACCCCGGGCATCCTGATCGCCGCGCGGTTCCTGCAAGGCGTCGGCAGCGCCATGGCCTCGGCTGTCGTGCTGGGGATCCTGGTGACGCTGTTCACCGAGCCGCGCGAGCGCGCGAAGGCGATCGGCGTCTTCAGCTTCACCGGCGCCGCGGGCGCCTCGATCGGCCAGGTGCTGGGCGGCGTGCTCACCGACGCCCTCAACTGGCACTGGATCTTCCTGATCAACCTGCCGATCGGCCTGATCACGATCGCGGTGGCGATCCCGGCCCTGCCCCGTGACCGCGGCCTCGGGCTCTCCTCGGGAGCCGACATCGCCGGTGCGGTCCTGGTCACCGCGGGCCTGATGCTGGGCATCTACACCGTCGTCAAGGTCGAGGAGCACGGCTGGCTCGCAGGCCACACCCTGGGTCTGGGCGCCGTCTCACTCGCCCTGCTCGCCGCGTTCATCGTCCGGCAGGCCACGGCACGGACCCCGCTGATGCCGCTGCGCATCTTCCGCTCGCGCAACGTCTCCGGCGCCAACGTCGTGCAGATGCTGACCCTCTCGGCGATGTTCGCCTTCCAGATCATCGTCGCGCTCTACATGCAGAAGGTCCTCGGCTACAGCGCCCTCGAAACCGGGTTGGCCATGCTGCCCGCCGCGGTGGCGATCGGCGGCGTGTCCCTCTTCGTCTCGGCGCGGCTCATCGCCCGCTTCGGCACCCGCGCCGTCCTGGTGACCGGCCTGGCCCTGCTGTTCGGCTCGATGGCCTGGCTCGCCCGCATCCCGGTGAACGCCGACTACGTCACCGACCTCCTCCCCGTGATGTTGCTCATCGCCGGCGGCGGCCTCGTTCTCCCGGCCCTGGCCAACCTGGGCATGTCCGGCGCGAAGGCCGACGACGCGGGGCTGGCCTCCGGCCTCTTCAACACCACGCAGCAGATCGGCATGGCACTCGGCGTCGCGGTCCTGTCCACCCTGGCCGCCGCCAAGACCGAGCGGCTGCTCGGCGAGGGCACGAGCCAGGCCGTGGCGCTGACCGACGGCTACCACCTCGCGTTCATGGTCTCCGCCGGGCTCCTCGTGGCCGCTCTCACCGTGGCCCTCATCGTCCTGCGCGAGCCCAAAACGGAGGCGATCCCCGCAGGCGAGGCCTCGACCGAGGCCCCGGCGCAGCCCGCCGTCACCGCCTGAACGCCCCAGCACACACGAAGCTTTCGGAAAGGAAGATCGACATGACGAAGACCGAGACTGAGACCGAGACCGAGTACGGCCCGGGACAGGGCCCGGGAGCCCGTCTCCTCTCCGAGGAGGAGATCGACGCGATCCTCACACGCGGGCAGTTCGGCGTCCTGGCGACCGTCAAGCGCAGCGGCCACCCGCATCTCGCCTCGATGGTCTACACGTGGGACGCGGCGGCGCGGATGATCCGGATCTCGTCGGCCGAAGGCCGGATCAAGGTGCGCCATCTTGAGCGCGACCCGCGTGCCGTCCTGCACGTCCAGGGAGACACCGTGCTGTCCTATGCGGTCGCCGAGGGCCAGGCGGAGGTGTCCGAGGTGAGCACCGTGGCCGGCGACGCGACCTCCCGGGAACTGCTCGCCATGACCGGCGGCTTCGCGGACCCGGCGGATGAGGCGGCGTTCCTCGAGCAGGTGGCGAAGGACCGGCGCGTGGTGCTCAGGCTTCGGGTGGAACGGGTCTACGGGACGGCGCTGGACGCCCCGGCCGGCAGCTGACCAGGGCGAAACGGCTCAGTGCGGCAGCGCGTACAGCAGGATGGGGACACCGGCGATGATCGGCACCGCCACCATCGCCGCCATCCGGGTGGACCGGCGCGGGGCCTCCGGCTCCAGCAGCCGGTTGACCCGCGCCATGACCGGGATGCCGTCGGTGGCCGCGGCGCCGAGGGTGCCGGACGGGGCGGCCGGCGGCCGGGCCGCGGCGAACCGCAGCAGCGCGGTGGCGAGCTCACGCGGGGCGCGGTGGTGCTTGGCCCGGTCGTCGGCGGCCATCTCGATCAGCAGCTCCACCGCGTCGAGACATCGGCCGACCAGCCTGATCTGCGGGAACACCTGGCGGAGCGAGGCGAAGGGCAGCAGGACCAGGTCGTGGCGCTCGCGGGCGTGGGCGCGCTCGTGCGCCAGCACCGCGGCCAGCTCGGCCGGGTCGAGCAGTTCGAGGGTGCCCGCGCTCACGACCACCTTGGACGAACGGACGCCGGGCACGCAGTACGCGGCGGCCTCCGGGTGGTCGAGCACGAGGGTGTCGGGGGCGGCGGAGTCGCGGCGCGAGACCAGGGCCAGCAACGCCCGGTGCCGCCGCCGTGCCCGCACCACGCGGAACACCGCGTACATCAGCATGGCCAGCAGGATCGCGGTGAGGCTGACGGCCGCGAACAGTGCGGTCACGTGGGCCGCGTCCAGCCGCCCGGCCTGGTCGGTGAAGAGCACGGGCACGCCGCCGGCGATGCCCTTCTCGTAGGGCAGCAGCGCCACGCCCAGCAGGGTGCCGATCGTGGCCAGGCCCCAGCCCAGACCGAGGGCCTGCCAGAGGGCGATCGCGGTCCGGGGGGCGCGCCAGGTCCAGCGCGCCTTGGACAACAGGTGCGCCCCGCCAACGGTCCCCATTGACATCAGTGCGAGCAGGGCGGTGCCGGTCATGCCGGTGGCTCCTTGCGCGTGAGGCCGAGCAGGGCCTCGCGGATCACGGCAGCCTCGTCGTCGGAGACCGAACGCACGAAGTGGGCCAGGGCGGCGTCGCGGTCACCGGTCTCGTTGAGGGCGCCCAGCATCAGCTCGGCGACATATCCCTCACGGCTCGCGGAGGGGCTGTAGCGCCAGGCGCGGCCGTCCCGCTCGCGCTCCAGGAAGCCCTTCTTGGCAAGCCTGTCCAGGACCGTCATGACCGTGGTGTGCGCGAGGTCACGGTCGCCGGCGAGGGCACGGCTGACGTCGCGCGCGGTGGCGGCGCCGTGACCGGCGTCCTCCCGCGCCCAGAGAATCTCCATGACCGTGCGTTCAAGCTCTCCCAGACCCTTCACGGGGTCCAGATTAACCGACTGAGAGGCATGTCACCACGGCAGGTAGTACTACCGACTTAAGTACTACAGGCTGTAGTACTACAGTCGGTGGCATGAGCTCCACAGCGCTCCTCGCGGACCTCTCCGCCCTTGTCGGGGACACAGCCGCCCTTGCGGTGGACCCGGCCGCCCCCCTCGTGGATCCGGCCCACGGCGCCGCGACGCCGGCCGACTTCATGGCCGCCCGCCAGCAGATGGCCTTCACCCTGGGCTTCCACATCATCCTGGCCAGCATCGGGATCGGTCTCCCGGCGCTGACGCTCCTCGCCGAATGGCGGTCGCTGCGCACCGGCGACCGCGTCTACGCCGAGCTGGCGCGGCGCTGGATGAAGGCCGCGGGCGTGCTCTTCGCGGTCGGCGCCGTGTCCGGCACGGTGCTGTCGTTCGAGATGGGCACGCTGTGGCCGGGCTTCATGGACAAGTACGGCCAGGTGTTCGGCGCGGCCTTCGCGTTGGAGGGCATCGCGTTCTTCATCGAGGCGATCTTCATGGGCGTCTACCTCTACGGCTGGGACAGGCTCTCGCCGCGCGCCCACTTCGTCACCGGCATCCCCGTCGTGATCGCGGGTCTGCTCTCCGCCTCGTTCGTGGTCACCGTCAACTCCTGGATGAACCAGCCCCGCGGCTTCAAGCTGGTCGATGGGAAGGTGACCGACGTCGACCCGCTGGCGGCGATGTTCAACCCGGCGACCCCGGTGCAGGCCGTCCACCTCATCCTCGCCTCGCTCATGGTCTGCGGCTTCATCGTCGCCTCCGTCTACGCCGTCGCCCTGCTCCGCGACCACCGGGCGGGACGGGTCGACCGTTACCACCGGCTCGGCTTCGCGATCCCGTTCACCCTCGGCGCGGTGTGCGCCCCGCTGCAGGTCGCGGTCGGCGACTGGGCGTCCCGCTTCGTCGCCGACAACCAGCCGATCAAGTTCGCGGCGATGGAGGGCATCGAGCACACGCAGGAAGGGGTGCCGTTCAAGTTCGCGTTCATCGAGATCCCGAACGCGCTCTCGCTCATGCTGAAGTTCGACTCCAAGGCCACGCTGCGCGGCCTCGACGCCTTCCCCGAGGACGTCCACCCGCCCGCCGAGGTCGTGAAGACCTCGTTCGAGATCATGATCGCGATCGGCATGGCCCTGCTGGCGCTGGCCGCCTGGTGGGGCTTCGCCTGGTGGCTCCGGCGCCGTGCGGCGCTGCGGTCGGGCGCGCTCAGCAAGCACCATGACCTGCCCTGGAAGCCCTGGTTCCTGCGTGCCGCGAGCCTCGCCGGGGTCGCCGCCGCCATCGCGATGGAGGCCGGCTGGACGACCACCGAAGTCGGACGCCAGCCATGGATCGTGTACGGGGTGATGCGCACCGAGGAGGCCGTCAACC
The DNA here is from genome assembly GCF_008923185.1 of Actinomadura rudentiformis. GTDB lineage: Bacteria > Actinomycetota > Actinomycetes > Streptosporangiales > Streptosporangiaceae > Spirillospora > Spirillospora rudentiformis. The sequence goes on along the minus strand of NZ_WBMT01000008.1, from coordinate 241,391 downwards.
CCAACCCCGGACTGCGTTTCGGCCTCTACATCGTCCTCGTCGTCTACGCCGTCCTCGCGATCGCCACCATCAGCGTCCTGCGGCGCATGCGCCGCCTCCCACCCGAACCCGAGCCCGCCGCGGACACCCCCGCACCCCGACCCGCCGCGGACGCTCCCGCTCCGCGCGACGACCGTGAGGAGGCCGGAGCCCGATGAGCCACCCGGACATCGCCCTTGGCCTGATCCTGCTGGGCCTCTCCGCCTATCTGCTCTTCGGCGGCGCCGACTTCGGCGCCGGACTGTGGCACCTGATCTCGCCCCGGCGTTCCGACAAGGACGTCATCGAGCACGCCATGGGTCCGCTGTGGGAGGCCAACCACGTCTGGCTCATCTTCGTCATGGTGATGACCTGGACCGCATTCCCGCCCGTCTTCGCCGACATCATGGCCGCGCACTGGGTGCCGCTGTCCCTCGCCGTCCTCGGCATCGTCGCCCGGGGCAGCACGTTCGTCTTCAGCAAGGCGGTCCCTGACCAGAAGGCCTATGCCTGGCTCTTCGGCGTCTCCTCAGTCGTGACCCCGTTCTGCCTCGGCGCCGTGGCGACCACGGTGGCCACCGGCGAATCCACCTGGCTCAGCCTGTCCGGCATCTACGGCGGTGTCCTCACGACTGCGCTCTGCGCGTATCTGGCGGCCGTCTACCTGATCTGGGACGCCCGGCGCCTGGCCGACGCGGACGCGACACTGCGCTTCCGCGGCTACGCCCTTCTCAGCGGAATCATCGTCGGCCTCCTGGCCCTTCCCGGCGCTGCCGCGTTGGGCGTGCAGTCCCCTCTCATTCTCGTCTCCGCCGCGTCGGGCATCGTCTCCCTCGCCCTCGTGCTGCGCCGCAACTACCTCGCCGTACGGGTCACCGGCGCGCTCGCCGTCGTCACCGTCCTCTGGGGCGCCGCCGAGATGGCCGATCTCGATCTGGACTCGGCCGCCGCCCACGACGCCGCCCTCCAGGTCGTCTTCGTGGCACTGGGCGTAGGCGCCCTCATCCTCGTGCCTTCCATGACCTGGCTCTACGTCCTCTTCCAACGCTCCGAACCCCGACCCCGCTGACGCGAGACGCGCGTCAGGCGTTCAGATAGTGGAAGCCGGGCTTGGGGTGCATCAGGAAGTCGTGGTGGGAGATGTTCCAGGCGTACGCGCCCGCCATGGCAAAGGCCACTATGTCTCCCACCGCGATCCGGCCTGCCGGGACCGAGCGAGCGAACACGTCTTTGGGTGTGCAGAGTTGGCCGACCAGGGTCACGGGTTCGGTGGTGGCGGGGCCTGGGGCGTTCTGCGGGATGACGACGAACGGCTGATCGTGCTGCTTGGTGACCGGCGTGCGCAGGTGCATGGTCCCGCCGCGCAGGATCGCGTACCACTCGCCGTGGGCCCGCTTGACGTCGAGCACGTCGGTCACGTACCAGCCGCAGTAGACGCTCATGGCGCGGCCGGGCTCGATCCGGAGCGTCTCCCCTGGCAGCGCCAGTTCTGCGATGCCCTTCGCGTACGCGGTCCAGTCGAAGAGGCGGCCGGGATCGGAGTAGTCCACGGCCATTCCGCCTCCAAGGTTGATCTCTGGAGTGGGCAGGTCGAGTCGGGCGCGGGCCCAGGCAAGGATCTCCTCGGACTGCTGGAGCATCTCGGGAGCTTCCAGTCCTGATGCCAGGTGCGCGTGGAAGCCCTTCAGGCGGATCCAGGGCGCGGCGGCCAGGATCTCGCGGCAGCTCTCGATCGCCTCGGGGTCCATGCCGAACGGGCCCGACATCGCCAGCGCGACGCCGTCCCGCCGCCCGGCCAGGTTGACCCGCAGCAGGACGTCGACCTCGTGTCCGGTCTCGCGGGCGAGCGTCGCAAGGCGGGTGAGCTCGTAGGGGCTTTCGACATGGACGCAGTCGACGCCCAACCGCAGGATCGAGGCCAGTTCGGGGTCGGTCTTGCCTGGACCGCCGAAGGCCAGGCGTGCGTCCGGCAGGATTCGGTGAACGTGGTCGAGTTCGCCGCCCGAGGCGACCTCGATGCCGTCCACGTAAGGCTCCAGCGCCCGCAGGACGGGCGCCTCGGCGTTCGCCTTCGCCGCGTAGTAGAGCTCCGGCGCGCCGGGCACGGACAGCGCCTCCCGTATCGACGCCGCGTGTGACCGTAGCGCCCGCAGGTCGTAGACGAAAGCGGGGAGCCCCTCGTCCTCGATGAGCGCGACCGCCCGTTCCCGCGCGTCATCAGTGATCATCAAGCCTCCTCGTCGATGGCGCCGCTGCCCGCCGCGAACTGCTCCGCGAACTGCGCGGCGAACGTCTCGTCGCCCAGGGCGGCTCGGAGCTTCGCGGTGATGCGGTCGACGTCGGCGCGTTCGGCGGGCGGGAGCGGCGCGTCGACGCCGTCCCGGATTGCTGCGGCCTTGCCAAGGTGCCGTGCCCCAAGGTCATGGTCGCCGGCGGCGACAGCGGCACCGGCCAGACCCTCGTACGCGAGCGCCATGGAACGGGGGTCACCGGCGTGGCGGGCCGACTCCAGGCTCTCCTCGTGCAGGGAACGGGAGGTTTCCGCATCGCCGCGCAGTTCGGCGATGAACCCGAGCTCCGCGAGGATCAGCGCTTGGGCGAGTGAGGAGTCCACCTCGCGGTTCCAGGCCAGCCATCGGCGGAGGAGAGGTTCGGCCTCGTCGAGCTGTCCTTGCCGCCGGTAGCTCAGCGCCAGCCCGAGCTCCGCGAACTCCTGGCCGACCGTGTAGCCCTGCTCGACGGCGCGCTCGCTACTCCGTTCGTGCAATTCGTCGGCTCGGGCATGGTCGCCGTTGAGCAGGGCGATCCTGCCCAGGAGGGACAGCCTGTCGCTGACCTCGCTCCACAGTCCGAGCTCCTCGGCCATCCGCAGCCCGTCCCGATGCAGGCGGCCCGCCTCGGCGTAGTCGCCCGTGATCTCCGCGTGGATGCCCAGCGCGAACGTGGCGTGCACCCGGCCCCACTGGTCGCCCAGCTCGGTGAAGAGCTCCATGCTGCGCCGGCCGTCCTCCGCCAGCGCCTTGAGGTCACCGCGTACCAGCGCCTGCCGGGCCAGCCCGCTGAGCGCGGCCGCCGTACCCCACCGGTCGCCGATCGCCAGCGTCACCTCCAGCACCTCGGTGGCCAGCTGCTCCTCGGCCGTCCGCTCGCCGATCGCGAGGTACGCGAGGGTCCGGAACGACTCGGCGCGGATCCTGCGAGTGAGCGCCGCCAGGTCGGCCGGGCGGGACGGCGGCACGGCAGGCTCCGCGGGGTCTTGGCTCTTTCCCATGCGGAGGCTGAACGCGGCGCGCCAGACACGGGCCGTCCCCGCCTCGTCCTCGCTGCCGTCATCGGTGCCAACCGCCGCGAGTGCGGCCGTGAGCGAGCGCAGGCCCTCGCCGAGCCGACCCCTCAGTACCCAGTACCAGGCCAGCGAGTTGACCAGCAGCAGGCCGCCGCCCCGTTCGAGCGCGAGCCGTAGGTTGGACGTCTCGGCGTCCAGCCGCCGCAGCCACTCCCGTTGCGTGGGGCCGCGCAAGTACGAGTCGGCCAGGGCGGCCAGCTCGGTGTAGTAGCGCCGGTGCCGCCCTTCGATCTCCTCGACCTCACCGGCCTCCTGCAACCGCTCGTAGCAGTACGCGGCGACCGACTCCAGCAGGCGGTACCGCGTCCCCTCCGTACCGGAGGAGACCACGACCAGCGAACGGTCCACGAGCCGCGCCAGCGAATCCAGCACGTCGAGTCCATCCTCGCCGCTGACCCGTTCGACCGCTTCGAGCGTGCAGCCGTCCGCGTGCACGGCCAGCCGCCGCAACACCGTGCGCTCGTCCTCGCCGAGCGGCTCCCAGCTCCAGTCGATCATCGCCCGCAGCGTGCGCTGCCGCGCGGGCGCGTCGCCGTATCCGCTGCCCAGCACCCGGAACCGGTCGTCGAGACGGGACGCCAGCTCGTGAACGCCCAGGACGCGGACGCGCGTGGCCGCCAGTTCGAGGGCGAGCGGGAGGCCGTCCAGGCGCCGGCAGATCGCGGCTACGGCGTCCGCGTTGTCCGGGGTCACGGTGAAGCCGGGGCTGCCCGCGGCGGCACGGGCGGCGAAGAGCTCCACGGCGCTGGACTCGGCGAGCGGCGGGACGTTCCACAACAGCTCGCCTGTGGTGCCGAGCGGGCGCTGGCTCGTGGCCAGGACGGTCAAGCCCGGCGCGGTACGCAGGAGAGCGGCCGTCAGCTCGGCGGCTTCGGTGACGACCTGCTCGCAGTTGTCCAGGATGAGGAGCATCCGCTTGCCGCGCAGTGCCCCGGCGAGCCGGGCCGGCAGCCCCTCGCCGCTCTCGTCGCGGATCCCCAGAGCCACCGCGACCAGCTCGGCCACCGCCTCCTCGCAGTTCGCGCTGACCAGCTCGACGACCCACACCCCATCGGGGAAACGGCCGGTGAGCCGGCGGGCGGTCTCCAGCGCGAGGCGTGTCTTGCCGACGCCGCCAGGACCGGTCAGCGTCACTAGCCGGCCTGTGTCCAGGAGCGCGCCGATCTGCCGTACCGCCTCCGCACGGCCTACCAGGTCGGTGAGCGGAACGGGCAGATTGGTACGCGGCGCGGGGGCCGGTGGCGAGCCCAGGGACGGGTCCTGTTCGAGGATGGACTGGTAGAGCGCGGCGATCTCGCGGCCAGGATCAACACCCAGCTCGGCGGCCAGTCGTTCGCGGAGCTCGTGGTAGCCGCTCACCGCCTCGCTCTGGCGCCCCGCCCGGTAGAGAGCGCGCAGATGGGCCGCGCGGAGGCGCTCCCGGAGCGGATGCCGGGCCACCAGATCCCCGAGCTCGTCGGCGAGCATGGCGTGTTCGCCCAGTTCCAGCCTGGCCTCGGCGAGCTCTTCCCAGGCGGTCAGGCGAAGCTCGTCCAACCGGGTCCGTTCCGCCCGGGCGAACTCCTCGTCGGCGAAGTCGAGCAGCGCCGCTCCACGCCAAAGCGCCAACCCCTCGCCGAGCAGATCCGCGCGAGCCTGGGGGCTGTCGGCGGCGCGCGCCCGGTTGACAAGGAGCTGGAACCGGCCGCTGTCCACGGCATCGGGCGCCACGTCCAGCAGGTAACCCGGCGGCTGCGACACCAGCAGCTTCCGTCCACCCGGATCGGCGGCGTCAAGGACCCGTCGCAGCTGGGACGCCCGGGTCTGCAGCGAGGCCGCGGGATTGGCGGGCAGGTTCTCGCCCCACAGCACGTCGATCAGCCGGTCGGCGGGCACGACCCGGCCGGGGTTCATGAGCAGCTGGGTCAGCAGGGCACGGACCTTGACCTCGGGGATCCGCACCTGACCGCCCTCAGCGGTCCACACGGCGAGCGGACCGAGCACCCCGAAACGCATGGTCTTGAATCCTCCCCTCCCTGAACGGGAGGGGACTCTCTCCCGTTCATGAGAGCTGCAGGGATTTGCCCCTCACACCGCCCGGTCGGACGGCGTCCGGCCGGGTCTTACGCGATCGACGGTAGCAGGGCGGAAACCAGCCCTGTGGAGCATCACGTGTGCGGAGTTCTTGTCCCTGGGCCGGGTGTTTTCGCATGTCGTGCAGGCGTAGCGCGTTCCGACAGCGGCAGGCGGTGCTTGGCTCTCGCACTGCACCTCGCGCAGTCGGTCGTGGTGTGCTTGGGATCAACAAGCCGGACGTCGCGTTGGTGTTCGCGGCCCATCGCGACCAGTTGCCTTGCGGGCGTGGTGAACATGCCCACGACGCCCCAACACCCGTCCTGAACCAGCCCTAAGTCCGCCTGGAGGACCGCTGGAGTGCGCTCGCGCAGAGTGCGGCTCGAAGGGAGGGACCGAAGGTGCGAATCGCGATCATCATCACCGGCGCCGCCGACCATGCGGACCGGGCAGTGGCCGAATGGCTCGCCGGGCGCGTCCACGCTCGCGGCGACGCCGAGGTGGACCTGCTCGACCTCGGCGCCGCCTGCCTGCCGGATCGGCCAGCCGCCCACCTGCCGACGCCGCCGGCGGTGCGCGATCTGACGCCGTGGCTCGGCGCCGCGAACGGCTTCCTGCTCGTGCTGCCCGGCACGCCGCCGGACCAGGTGCGCCGAGCCGTCTCCTGGTGCGGCGACTGCTGGCGCGCCAAACCCGTGGGCCTCATCTGGTACGGGGTCGTGCCGGACGCCGAGGGGGAGGTCTGCGCTCTGGAGGTCCGTTCCCTGCTCGATTCGGTCGGGGCGGTCACGATCGGCGAGGCCGTCCGCTTCGCCGACAGCGACCGCTCTGGCCAGGCCGATCTGATGCTCGCCGAACTCGTGTCGCGAGCACGCGAGGTCCCTGATACCCCCTGCACCGCTGAAACCCCCTTGGAGTAATCAACATGTCTGTTCCCACCACCACCGCTGACGGCGCCGCGCGCGCCGGGGCGAGGGAGTGGCTCGGCCTGGCCGTGCTGCTGCTTCCGACCACACTGTTGTTCCTGGCGATGACGGTGTTGTTCCTCGCCACCCCGCAGATCGCCGCCGATCTCGGGCCCAGCAGCGGCCAGTTGCTGTGGATCAACGACATCTACGGGCTCGTCATGGCTGGGCTCCTCGTCGCGATGGGCACCGTGGGCGACCGGCTGGGCCGCCGCAAGATCCTGCTGTTCGGCGCCGCGGCGTTCGGCCTCGCCTCGGTCGCGGCGGCCTTCGCGCCGGACGCGAGCTGGCTGATCGCGGCACGGGCCGTCATGGGTGTCGGCGCGGCGGCCGTGATGCCGTCCACGCTCTCGCTGATCAGCAACATGTTCCAGGACGAACGCCAGCGCGGTACCGCCATCGGCCTGTGGGCGGCCTCGATCTCGGTCGGCGTCGCGATCGGCCCGCTCGTCGGCGGCCTGCTGCTGGAGTCCTTCTGGTGGGGCGCGGCCCTGCTGATCGGCGTGCCCGTCATGGCGCTGGTGCTGGTCGCCGCGCCGCTGCTCGTTCCCGAGTACCGGGCGCCGCAGGCCGGTTCGCTGGACGTGCCGAGCGTGCTGCTGTCGATGGCCTCGCTGCTGCCGATCGTGTACGGGATCAAGGAGTTCGCCAAGAACGGTCTCAACGGGACCGCGGTCGCGACGGCCGCCGTCGGGCTGCTGTTCTCGGTGGTGTTCGTCCGCCGCCAGCTCAAGCTGGCCAACCCGCTGCTGGACGTGCGGCTGTTCGCGAACCGGACGTTCAGCGGGGCGCTGGGTGTGTTCCTCTTCTCCGCGATCGCGCTCGGCGGCGTCTACCTGCTCTTCACCCAGTACCTGCAGCTGGTGGCGGGGCAGTCGCCGCTGGAGTCCGGACTGTGGATCCTGCCCGCGGCGCTCGGCCTGGTGGCCGTCTCGATGCTGGCACCGAAGATCGCCCGCAGGGTGCGTCCCGCCTACGTCGTGGCCGGCGGATCGCTCTTCTCGGTGGCCGGTTACCTCGTGCTGACCCAGGTCGAGGCGTCCGGGCTGACCCTGCTGATCATCGGCTTCTACCTGCTCTACCCGGGCATCGCCCCGACCATGGCGCTCGCCACCGGACTGGTGATCGGATCCGCCCCGCCGGAGAAGGCGGGTGCCGCCTCCGCGGTCAACAGCACCGCGAGCGACCTCGGCGTCTCGCTCGGCATCGCCATCCTGGGCAGCATCGGCGCCGCGATCTACCGCTCCGAGATGCCCGCCGACGTCCCCGCCGCTGCCGCCGACACCCTGCCGGGCGCCCTGGCCACCGCCGAGGACCTGCCCGCCGCCCAGGGCTCCGCACTGGTCGAGCAGGCACGCGACGCCTTCGCCGAGGGCCTGAACATCGCCGCCGGAGGGGCCGCGCTCCTGGCCGCGCTGGCCGCAGTTCTCGCGATCACCATGCTCCGCCGGGTGCCCGCGACCGGCGACCCGGCCCCCGCCGACGACGCGCGGGAGGACGAACTGCTCAAGGTCTGACGCCATCTCGACGCCGGGGCGGCCTCTGGCCGGGGTGGGCTCCGGTCATGAAGGATTCCGGTCAGGGTGGGCTTCGGCCCGCCCTGACCGTGTTCGTGGGTCAGCCGACGGGTTCGAGTTCGAGTTGCTCGGCGGTCTCCTCGCGGCCGGTGGGCGGGGTGGGCCGGGATGGGCGTTCGCGGCCGGGCCACCACCAGTTGGCGTGGCCGAGCAAGCTCATCAGCGCGGGAACGAGGACCAGCCGGACGATCGTCGCATCCACCGCGACCGCCACCGCGAGGCCCAGGGCCATCATCTTCACCGTCGGGTCGGGCTGGGGGACGAAGCTCGCGAAGACGAAGATCATGATGAGCGCGGCGGAGGTGATGAGGCGGGCGGTGGCGCCGATGCCGATCACCACGCTCTCGTGCGGGTCCCCCGACCGTTCGTACTCCTCCTTGATCCGGGACAGCAGGAAGACCTCGTAGTCCATGGAGAGCCCGAAGATCAGGGCGAACATGAAGAGCGGGACGAACGACATGATGGGGATCGCCTGGTCCACGCCGAGCAGCTGGATGCCCCAGCCCCACTGGAAGACGGCGGTGACGACCCCGAACGAGGCGCCGATGGACAGCAGGTTCATCAGCGCGGCCTTGATCGGCACGATGATCGAGCGGAACGCGATGATCAGCAGCACCAGGGCGACGCCGACGACCGCGACGACCACGATCGGCATGCGATCCCCGACCGTGTCGGCCAGGTCGATGATCGCCGGGTTCTCGCCGCCGAGATAGACGGTGGCGCCGGGGTGTTCGGCGAGCACGGCCGGGACCTCGGTGCCGCGCAGCCGGTGGACCAGGTCGGTGGTCTCCTCGACATGCGGCGCGGTCGCCGGGATGACCTGGAGCAACGCGGTGGTGCCGGTGATGACGGGCTCGGCGGTGAACGCCACGCCCGGCACCTCGGAGATCCGCTGCTTGAGCGCCTGCCCGAGCACCACGGCGCGCTTGTCGGGTTTCTTGGTGAGGTCCGGTGCGCCCTTGGGCAACGGGATCGAGGGCTTCTCAGGGGTGGGCGTCGGCGACACCGCCCCCTGCGGGCCTGAAAGGCCAGTGAGCCCGTCCGGCCCCTTGATGGTGGGCACCTGTCGCTTGGCGGGTGCGGAGCGCTCCTCCTTACCCGGCACCTTGGGCGACGATGACGAACGGGCTGTAGTGCCCGGCGCCGAACTCCTTGGCGACGATGTCGTACGCCTGCCGCGAGTCCGTCTTGGGCGAGGAGATGCTGTCGGCCATCACCCCGAACCGCAGGCTGAGAGTCGGCACGGAGAGCGCGAGCAGCACCAGCGTCGCCACGATCGCGTACGGCCAGGCGTTGCGGTCGACGTGGCGCCCCCACGTCATCCACCGTGTGGAGCTGCGGTCGGGTCGTACGCGCGGCAGCTTGTAGCGGTCGATGCGCGTGCCCAGCGCGCCCAGGATGGCGGGCAGCAAGGTGAGCGCGCCGAGCACCATGAGGCCGACCGACAGCGCGGAGGCGAGCCCGATCCGGCCGATGAACGAGATGCCGGACAGGAAAAGGCCGCAGATCGCGAAGACGACCGTTCCCCCGGCGAACACCACGGCATGCCCGGAGTGCGCCATGGCGCGCCCGACCGCCGTCTCCACGTCGTCGCCGTCGGCCAGCTGCTGGCGGTAACGCGTCACGATGAACAGCGCGTAGTCGATGCCAGCGCCGATGCCGAGCATCGCCGCGACCATCGGGGCGGTCGGATGCACCTCCACCGCCGACGCCGCGAAATGGATCACCGAGTAGGCGACGACCATTCCGCACAGCGACACCAGGATCGGGATCCCGGCGGCCAGGAACGAGCCGAAGGCCAGCAGCAGCACCAGCATGGCGAGCATGATCCCCACGCCCTCCTGCGGGCCGCCCTTCGGCTGGTTGAGGATCATCGCGACGATGCCGCCGAACTTGACGTCCAGCCCCGCCATCCGGGCCGGCTCCACCGCCTCGTCGAACCTGTCCAGGTCGGCGGCGCTGACGTCGCCCATCGTGCCCTTGAGGTTGACCCGGATCACGACGGCGTCGTGGCTCTTCATCCCGCCCATGCCCTGGATGTAGGGGTTCTCGGCGAAGGCGACGCGGTCGAGCGCGGTCAGGTTCTCGATGGCCTTGCCCACGGTGAGCGCGACCCGCCAGTCCCCCGGGCTCGCGTCGGCCGTGGAGTGGAAGACCACGGTGGCGGTGGGCCCGGTCATCGCCGGGAAGTCCTGGCGCAGGGTGTCGATGGCGCGCTGGGTCTCGGTGCCGGGGAGGGAGCTCTGCTGGACGAACATGCCGCCCTGGGTGACGCCCAGGACCCCCGCCCCGAGCATCAGCAGGACCCAGAGCTCGAAGACGGCGCGCCGTCGCCGTACACAGAGGCGTCCCAGCCTCTCCAGTGTTCGCGCCATGATCCGCAGAAAAACACGCTCGGTGCATTTTTGCAATAGCTGCAAGTTTGCAGTCGTGTTAGTGTCCGTGACATGGGTCACGTTGAGGGGTTGCGCGAGCGGAAAAAGCAGCGCACCCGCCGGACGATCGCCTCCGAGGCGCTCCGTCTCTTCGCCGAACGCGGCTACGAGGAGACGACCATCGCCGACATCGCCGAGGCCGCCGACGTGTCCCCCCGCACGTTCTTCAGCTACTTCCCGAGCAAGGAGGACGTCGTCTTCGCCGAGATCGACGACCGGCTCGCCGAGGTGGCCGACCGGCTCGCCCAACGGCCTCCCGGCGAGGCCCCGCTGGAGACCATCCGGCGCAGCATCGTCGACATCATGGAGGCCCTGGTCACCGAACACGGCGCGTACGGCGCCGTCCAGGTGCAGCTCATCCTCGAACGGCCCGGCCTGCGCGCGTGCGCCCTCCAGCGCATGACCGCCACCCAGCAGGAGCTGGAACAGCACCTGCGCGACCTCTGCCCCGGCATCAGCGAGATCGACGCCGTCGCCGCCTCAGGGGTCGCCATCGGCGGCATGCAGTCGGTCATCGTCCACTGCCGCCGGCACGGCTACTCCCCCGAAGCCATGCGCGACGCGCTGGACCGCACCCTCACCCTGGTCGAGAACGGCCTCTGCTCCGTAGCCGCCCTCAGCGAAGCCTATTAATTGGCTTTCGCGGCCTCGGGACCTCGCCTGGCGGCTCGAACCCGAACCGCAAAAGCGGCGAGCGCGACGTCGCTTCGCGATCTCTCGTGAAGCTTCGCCTTCGGCTCGCTTCACGACCCGTTAGCGCGCTCGCGTGTGGGCTGGGGTCGTCGGCTCGGGAGATTGTCGCTGGCTCGGGAGATTGAGGTCCCAGCCTCCGCGGCCACCGTGGGCGGACGTCAGTCGGAGATCTTGATGCGGAGGCGGCGGAAGCCGCGGCCCTTGTTCTCCACCTTGGCGACCTGGATGCGGCCGATGTGCTTGGTGGACGCGACGTGGGTCCCGCCGTCCGCCTGGGTGTCGAGCCCGACGATGTCCACGATCCGCACGTCCTGGACCTCCGGCGGCACCAGGTTGGTGGCGGTCCGGATGATGTCGGGGATCTCGAACGCCTCCTTGCGCGGCAGTTCCTTGACGTCGATGCGCCGGTCCGCCTCGACCTCGGCGTTGCAGGCGTCCTCCACCGCCTGCTTGAAGCCGGGCGGCACCTCGCGCAGGTCGAAGTCCATGCGAGCGGTCAGCGGCTCCATGTTGCCGCCCGTCACCAGGCAGCCGTAGTCGCGGAAGACCACGCCGCAGAGCAGGTGAAGGCCCGAGTGCGTGCGCATCAGCGCCGTACGCCGCGCGTCTTCGACGGCTCCCGTCACGGCGGTGCCGGCGGGCGGGATCGGGTCGCCCTCCACCGGGATGAGCTCCAGGTCCTCACCCTTGCGGACCCCGGCGATGCGGGTCTGCACGCCTTGCCAGAGGAGCACGCCCTCGTCCGGCGGCTGGCCGCCCCCGCCCGGATAGAACGCGGACCGGTCCAGGACGATGCCCTCGGGGCCTGAGGCGAGTACGAGCGCGTCCCATTCGCGGAGCGTCTGGTCGTCGAGTTCGAGACGAGCCGTACGCCCGTGGTGATGTGTCCCCATAAGCGACACCCTAGGCCCGCGGTCGGATCACCAGGGGCCGTACGGGCCGGAACTGGAGTTGCCGCCGCCCTTTTTGTTCTTGTACGGCTTGACGGCGGGTTTCACGTCGGCCAGGTAGATCGCGGCGACGATGAACGCGGCGATCGGGAGGAACGACAGCAGCGGCAGGAAGCCGACGGCGCCGCCGAGGCCGACCACGTTGGCCACCACCAGCAGGATCAGCCACAGCTTCTTGGTCTGCTTGTCGGCCGCCGGGAAGGCGCCCTCGGGCACCTGGAGCACGTCGATCAGCGCGATGACCTCGAAGACGAACGCGACGATCGCGAGAAACCAGAAGAAATAGTTCAGCCCTGCCATCATCGTGCGATCACCACTCTTGTCGCGGCCATGGACCTCGTGCCCCTTCAGAGTAGTCAACGACGAGGCCCGGCCGGATGATCCCGGCCGGGCCTTCCACATGTCAACACCCGAAGGCGCATGTCAACCCCGGAGAGCGACGGCTCAGGCGTCGGTCTTCTTGGTCGCGGCGGCCTTGGTCTGGCTCTGCGCGGTCTTCTTCTGCTGCGCGGCCCGGGCTTTGGGGGCGGGCTTCGCCTCAGTGAGCTCGGCGACCTCTTCGGCCTCGCGGTGCACGACCTTCTTGCCGCGCTCGGCGAGCTCGTCGATGAACTCGACGGTACGGGTGCCGAAGTGGGTCACGTACGCGACCGCGGCGCCGGGCAGGTCCTTGACCTCGACCCGGTCCTGCAGCTTGGTCGCGGCCTCACGGGCCTCGCCGCGGTACTTGCCCACGGTCTCGCGGACCTGCTCGCGGACGTGGCCGCGGTACTTGTCGACGGTCTCGCGGAGCTCACCCTGGTACTTGGTGGCGGTCTCGCGGGCCTTGGTCATCTGCTCGGGCAGTTCGCGCACCTTCTCGGCCGCGAGGTCGCCGCCGCCGATGAACGTGTAGACGGCCTTGTTCTCGCGGAGGTTGCTGGCAAGCGTCATCCGGCCTCTTCCTTTCCTTCTGGTTGGTGCTCGGTCAGCACGTCGGCAGCTTCGTTCTCCTTGCGGAATGACACATAGATGTCCAGCAGCACTTGTTTCTGCCGCTCCGTGAGGAGCAGGTCGGCCCGCAGGGCGGCCTCCACGTCTGTGTCGGCCTCGCGTTCCTCGAGGATTCCGGCCTGGATGTACAACGCCTCGGCGGAGATCCGCAGACCCTTGGCGATCTGCTGCAGTATCTCGGCGCTCGGCTTGCGCAGGCCGCGCTCGATCTGGCTCAGGTAGGGATTGGAGATCCCAGAGACGTCGGCGAGCTGGCGCAGCGAGATCTTCGCCCGGGTGCGCTGCTCACGGATGTACTCCCCAATGGAGCCGACCTTCGAACTTGCCATGTCTCCACCCTGCGTCATGGTGCTTGCAATTGCAAGCACGTTGCTAGCACTTGGCCTGTGAGTCCCAACACATTAAGCAAACCCGCATGTCAATGGCGTTACGGAGGCAACAGGACGGTGCTCAGTTGACCGACGAGGCCGGCGCGGTCCATGTGTTGCAGACCGACAGCCTCTGGCCCTTGAAGCCCTTGACCACCCAGCCCGCGTAGTTGCGGCCCGAGCCGTGGTCGCGCCGGTCGACCGGCTGCCGCTCGTCGCCCCGGCCCTGCACGTCCACGATCATCGCGACGTACTGCTCCCGGGTCATCCCGATGGTGGAGCGCTCCGCCCCCAGGAAGGCCCCGGCGAAGCACTGCGCCTGGAGCTCGATGCGACGGCTTGCCGCGTTGCGGCCCGTGATGTCGGACTGCTCCATCTCCTGATGCCCGTACGACAGGATCCCCGAGCTGTCCTGCACGTGGTGGCCGTACTCGTGCGCGATCACGCGAGCGAAGACGGCGAAGTGCGACAGGGGCTCTCCGCCGGAGGTCTCGACGATGTGCCGCAGTCCCACGTAGATCGTGTTGTTGGCCGGGCAGTAGAACGCCGACGCCCCCGGGCTCGGGTAGGTGCCGCACGGGCTCCGGCCTGGACCGCTCCAGAAGACCCGCTTGGGGGGCGTGAACGGCACGCCCGCCTTGGCGAACTGCCGGCTCCACGAGGCGTCCAGGCATGAGCTCAGCGCGTTCATGAACCGGTCCATCGAGGCGACGCCAGGGCCGATCTGCGGCACCCGGCACTGGACCGGCGTGAGCGCGCCCGTGCCGTAGAGCTTGTTGTTCGTGACCGTCTCGCGGGTCACCGCTTCGCCGCGGGCGCCCGGCCGCCCGAACTGGCCACCGGCCCCGTCGGCGAGCGACGCGACGACCGAGAAGCCCAGAATCGCCAGAACGCCGAGCGCGGCCACCACACCGACCAGCCCCACCACGAGCCCGCCGGCCGTACGCCGCTGCGGATGGCGTGGAGGCCGGTAGTGGTACTGCGGCGGTGCGCCGCCGGGACCAGGCAGGCGGTACGGCGGCGCCGGTGCGGGCGCCGGGGGAGGGTGGTGGCCTGCCATAGCAAAAAATCATCCCATAGTGGCCGCCCTTAACCTTCCCTACCTGCCGTACCGGTACGCTTTGCGGCCATGTTGAGTCGCCTGCGGTCAATGGTCGCCTTCCTGGCCGTCGCCGCGCTCATCCCGCTGACCACCGGCACCGCGTCCGCCGCCACCACCGCGGCACCCGAACGGGTGATCAAGGACGAGGTCACGCTCAAGGTCGGGCCGGGCGGCGTCACGCACGCCCGCGAGACGATCGTGTACGAGTTCGGCGGCACCCGCGAGCTCCGGCGGACCTTCGTCACCCGCACCCACGACAGCGTGACCCGCGACCGTGTCTTCAAGGTCGAGAACATCAAGGCGACCAGCCCGGACGGCGGCCCGACGAGCGTGTCCACGTCCACCTCGGGCACCCGCACCACGGTCAAGGTCTCGGCTCCCGCCCAGCTCACCGGCCGCAAGACCGTCGTCCTCGAATACGACGTCAGCGGCATCGCCACGCCCCTCGGCGGCATCGAGGAACTCCGCTGGACCGCGCTCGGCGGGTGGAAGGTCCCGATGGACGCCGCCCGGGTGACCGTGGACGCCGGGACGATGATCCGCAGCATCAACTGCTTCGCCGGGCCGCTGGAGGGCTTGACCGGCTGCTCGCAGTTCTTCACCGACCACACGCGCACGCGCGGCGAGTTCCGGCATGACCAGCTGCTGCCGGACGAGTACGTCACCGTGGTCGTCGGCCTCCCCGCCGGCACCACCAAGGCGCAGCCGATCTACGAGCGCCGGCACACCGTGGCGACCGCGTTCTCGGTCAACGGCATCACCGGGAGCGCCCTCGCCGGCCTCCTCCTGCTCCTCCTCGGCGGCGTGATCGCCCTCTATCTCCTCCGCGGCCGGGACGCCCGGATCGTCGCCCAGAAGGCCGCCGAGGCCGACCACGCCCCCCTCGCCGGCTCGGAGTTCGAGCCGCCGGACGGCGTCCGGCCGGGCCAGATCGGCACGCTCATCGACGAGCAGGCCGACGTCATCGACGTGACCGCCACGATCGTCGACCTCGCCGTCCGCGGCTACCTGCTGATCGACGAGGAGGACCGCGAGGTCACCGGCCGCCTGGACTGGGAGCTCCAGCGCCTGGAACGCCCCGCGGAAGAGCTCCTTCCCTACGAGCGCCTGCTCCTGGACTCGCTCTTCACAGCACCGGACGGCACACCCCGTACCGCGGTGAAGCTGTCAGCCCTGGGCGGCACGTTCGCCACCCACCTCGCCAAAGTCCGGTCCGCGATGTACGACGACGTCGTCGCGCAGGGCTGGTTCGCCCGCCGCCCGGACAAGGTGCGCTCCCGCTGGACGATCGCGGGCTTCATCCTCACCGGCCTCGGCGTCCTGGGCACGGTCGCCCTGGCCCTCCTCACCGACCTCGCCCTCGTCGGCCTCGCCGTGATCATCGCGGGCGCCGCCCTGGCCTACGGCGGTCAGTACATGCCGGCCAAGACGGCCCGCGGCGCAACGGTCCTCGCCCACGTCATCGGCTTCCGCGCGTACCTCGAACGCGGCGAGATCCCGGAAAACGACGAGATCGCCGCCCGCCAGCGCATAGCGCTCTTCTCCCGCTTCCTCCCCTACGCCGTGGTCTTCGACCTCGTTCCCAAGTGGGCCAAGACCGTCGAGAACGCGGGCGAGCGGGCCAAAGGCGCCGACAACCTCTACTGGTACGAGGGCCCGGCCGAGTGGGACCTCTCCAAGTTCGCCGAGTCGATGCGCGCCTTCACCCTCACCACCTCGGGATCGATCTCCCAATCCAGAGGCCTGTGATTCAACCCCTCCTGACGGGTAGGGGCCCAGTACAGGAGGTGACGGCATGCTGGCAGAAGCATCCCCGACCGGAGCGAACATCCTGCTCATCGTCGGGCCGATCATTCTCGCCCTGGCGCTCATCACATGGCTCGGATTGACGCTGTACGCCAAGCGGAAGCGCATAGACCATCCGGAGCGCGTGCACGGCAAGGCGACCAAGCGAGGCCCGGTGGCAGGCGGCATCATCGAAGGCGACCCAGGCCAACGCAAACCATAAAGAGCTGAGACCAAGGCCTCCCTAACGCGCGGCCATGCGCATCAGGCGCCGGATGTTCCGGTAGTAGATCTTCTCGCGGTCGAGGTCGTGCACGTCGAGGGCGTCGATGACGCGGATCGTCTCGCGGATGTACATGGGCCCGCCTTCGGGGTCGAAGGGGCAGTCACTTCCGAACACCACATGGTCGGCGCCGAAGAATTCCAGGCCGCACCGGATGCCGATGTCGGAGCCGGACAGGGCGGTGTCGGCGTAGAAGCGGCGGAAGTAGTCCAGCGGGCGCTGCGGCAGCAGATCCCGGTAGTCCTCGTCGGCGGTGCGGCTGCCGAGCTGGTCGCTCCAGCCCAGGCCGATGCGGCCCTCCAGGTACGGGATCATGGCCCCCATATGGTGGGTAATGATCTTGATGTCGGGATGGCGTTCGAACAGGCCGGAGAAGACCAGCCGGGACATGGCGACGCTGGTCTCGTACGGCCAGCCGAGCGCCCACCAGATCTCGTACTTGGACGTGTCCTCGGTGGCGTAGTCGGCGAACGCGGGACCGCGGGCGGGATGCATCCAGACGGGCAAGTCGCGCCTGGCCATCTCGTCGAACAGCGGCTGGAACGCCGGATCGTCCAGGGGACGGCCGTTGACGTTGGTGAAGACCTGGACGCCGCGGGCGCCGAGATCGTCGATGGCGCGGGCGAGCTCCTCCAGGGCGGCGTCCGGGTCGTTCATCGGCAGGGAGGCGACGAACGCCGGGAACCGGTCGGGATGCTTCTCGCAGAGTTCGAGCATCGACTCGTTGGCGAGCCGTGCCAGCGCCGCGGACTCGGGCGGAGCGGCGAGCAGCTCGATGGGCGGTGAGGACAGCGTGAGGATCTGCTGGTAGCCCTCGCCGAACTCGTCCATGATCCGCAGCCGCGCGTCGAGGTCGTGCAGCGCGGGCAGCTCCAGCCAGCGTTTGAGCGCGCGGGGGTTGACGGCCAGCTCGCGCATGCGCTCGAAGTACGGGGCAGGCAGGATGTGGCTGTAAGCGTCGACCTTCATCAGTGTCCTCTCGTGGTCTTCGGAACCCAGCGGGTGACGCGGCGGTCGACGGCCTGGACCAGGCCGACGGCGCTCAGCGCGACGGCGATGACGACCAGGAGCACGGCCAGCACCTCGGCGCTGTCGAACCGTCCGCCCGCCTCGGTGACGACATGGCCCAGGCCGACGACCGCGATGAACATCTCGCCGTTGATCATTCCGGTGACGGCCCGGCCAACGCCCAGCCGGACACCGGCCATGATCATGGGAAGGGCGGCCGGGAGCATGACGCGCAGCAGTATCCGCCCCTCACCGGCGCCGTAGGAACGGGCCATCTCCACCAGGTGCGCGGGGACGGACTGGATCGCCGACGCGGTGTTGATGACGATGACGAACATCGCGTACATGACCACCACGGCGATGATCGAGCCGCGGCCCGCTCCCAGCAGGGAGAAGAAGATCGGTGCGAAGACCAGCGACGGGGCGGTGAGCAGCGCGTAGACATAGATGCCGAGAGCGGCCTCGACCTTGCGGTAGCGGCCCATGGCGACGCCGATGGCCAGCCCGGCGACCAGCGAGATGGCGAACCCGGCGGCGAGGTTGATCAGGCTGCCGCCCAGGCTGCCGAGGATCATCCCTTCGGAGGTGATGTCGGCGAGGCGGGCCAGCACCGTGCTCAGCGGGGGGAAGAACGACACGTCGGCGAGATGCCCGATCAGTTCCCACGCCGCGGCGCCGGCCGCCAGGCTGAGGGGGGCGGCGGGCAGGCGCCGCCAGGGCGACCGCCGGCGCTCGCGCGGCCTGCGCACGCCGGGGCGTTCGGCCAGCGCGCTCATCCGGCCACCTCGGCGGGACGTTGCTCTTCGTGCATCTCCCGGAGCCGGTCCCACAGGTAGGCGGTGATCTCGACGTATTGACCGGAGCGTTCGAGGGCGCCGACATCGCTGGAACGCGGCCGTCGCAACGGGACCGGAACGATCTCGGCGATGCGTCCGGGGCGGGCGCTCATCAGCACGACGCGGTCGCCCAACAGCACCGCCTCCTCCATGCTGTGGGTGATGAACACGACGGTCATCCGGCGTTTCTCCCAGATCGTCAGGAGTTCCTCCTGCAGCAGACGGCGGGTCTGCTCGTCGACCGCGCCGAAGGGCTCGTCCATCAACAGCACACGCGGCTGGACGGCGAGGGCGCGGGCGATGCCCACGCGCTGTTGCATGCCACCCGACAGCTCGCCGGGGCGCTTGGTCTCGAATCCCGACAGCCCTACCAGGGCGATCAGCGAACGGGCGCGTTCCTCGCGTTCACTCCGGCCGACACCGCGCATCTTGAGCCCGAAGGCGACGTTGTCCAGCACTGTCGCCCAGGGCAGCAGCGCGAAGTTCTGGAACACCATGCCGCGGTCGGGGCCCGGCCCGCGCACCGGTGTGCCGTCGATGAGGATGTCGCCGTCGTTCCAGGGGATGAGCCCCGCGATGGCCTTGAGCAGCGTCGTCTTCCCGCACCCGCTGGGCCCCAGCACGGTGAGGAACTCGTTCTCGGCCACGTCGAGGTCGACGTCCCGCAGCGCGTGGACGGTATCGCCGTCCTGGCCGACGAAGGTCTTGCTCAGCCCACGGATTTCGATCACTATGCGCTCCTTGCCGGATTCGGTCGAGCCCATCGGGTCAGCTTGCGTTCGCTCCACCGCGCGACGGAGATCAGCAGGAGCGCCTCCGCCAAAATGATCACGATGGTGCCGTACAGTTCCGGGGCCTTGAACAGGCCGCGATACTCCAAGATCAGCCCGCCGAGCGCGGTGGAGACCATGAGGAGTTCGACGATCACCATGCCGGTGACCGCGCGTCCCAGGCCCAGCCGGATCCCCGTCATGATTGCGGGCAGCGCGCCGGGCAGCAGGATCCGCGTCCAGATCTGCCGCTCCGTGGCGCCGAACGAGCGGGCCATCTCGATCAGCGACGGGTCCACCTGGCGGACCCCGGCGCGGCTGTTCACCACCACCATCACGATCGAGAAGATCGCGACGAGGATGACGCGCGAGGCCAGCCCGAATCCCACCGACATCACCAGCAGCGGGATGATCGCGGCCATCGGGGTGACCAGGAGGATGTTGAGGTAGACGTCCGCGAAGCGCTCCAGCGTCCGGAACCGGCCGAGCACGATGCCCGCGGGCACGCCGGCGACGACCGCGATGGCGAAGCCGAGTACCAGCGCCTGGTTGCTGGCGTACATCGCCCGCCACAGCTCGGCGGTGCCCAGTAGCCCGGCCGTCGCCTGGACCGTCTCGGCGAAGGTCGGGATGAGCAGCCCGCCCCGCGTGCGGGCGTACAGTTCCCAGCCCACGGCGAAGACGGCGAAGGTCAGGAACTGGTACAGCGGGGCGGCGTTCACGAGCCGCCGCAGCGGCGCGGGGCGCTGCTCGGGCTGGGGACCGGCCCGGAAGCCGGAGGCGCGGCGCGGCCCCCGGAAGCCGGAGGCGCAGCGCGGTCCCCGGTGCCTCGTCACGGTGCTCATGCCGCCGCCCTGAGGAAGGTCAGGTCCGCCGCGTCGCGCGGGGTCATGCCCCGCTCGATCACGCCGGCCCGGACGAAGAAGTCGATGGTGCTCTGGACGTTCCGTTCGGTCAGCGCCCCGGCGTTGAACAGCTTCGCCTGGGCGTACCGCCGGGCGACCTCGGCGACCTCGGCGGCGTCCTCCTTGGGGAGGTGCTTGGCCACCAGTGCCACCAGATGCCGCGGATCGGCGTTGATCTTGGAGTGCTCGCTCACCAGGGCGCTCACGAACGCCTGAGCCGCCCCCCGGTACGAGGTGAGGAACCCGGTGTTGGCGTAGACGGTCTGCGGGCGCAGGTCGGGCAGGTTCTTGGCGAAGTCGACGATCTGGGTGAACCGGCCCCCGCCCGATGACTCCAGGGCGACCACGTCGGAGATCTCCAGCGGCGTTGCGTCGATCTCTCCCGCGACAAGGGCGTGAGCGCGCACGTCCGACCCGCCGATGGTCAGGTAGTCGGGCCGCTTGCCCGCGCCGCATCGGGCGCCCACCCACTCCTTGGTCATGGCGGTCGCCACCGCGCCCTTGCTGTAGATCCCGAACGGGCGGCCGCGCAGGTCCTCGCAGGAGGAGATCCCGCGCTTGCCGTAGATCGCCCACTGATTGCCGACCCCATCGGCGATGATCTTGATGGGGGCCTTCTTCTGGATTGCGATCAGCGCCGGGCTCGTCGCCTCCGCTGAGATCGCGTAATCGCCCTTGGCAAGTCCCTCGATCGCCAGTTCCGGCTCCGCCAGCTCGACCACCTTGACCCGGTGCCCCGCCCGGCGGACGGTGTCGATGGCCGCCAGGATCGGGACCGTGGTGATGTCCGGCTCGATGACCGCCACCGTGAACGAGACCGTTCCGTCCGCATTGGTGTGCGCACCTCCACCGCCGCCGCACGCGGCCACGGTGCACGCAGCCGCGGTGCACAGGGCCACGAGCGCGGCGATCCGTTTCAGATGAGTCCCGGCGTGCATGGCTCTCCTCCTTCACGCGAACCCGTGTGACGGTTCACACGGATCCGTGTCTCGGTCGAGGTCAGCGGCTAGGCAAACGTATGCCTTACCGGCATGTTAGTGAGCGGTGCTGCGCGTTCGTCAAGGGCTAATCACAGGTCGAACGCTCGGTCATGTCGCCGACTCACTCGCTGACCTGGGCCGAGTCGTGCTAGAAATAGGAAAACGTTGTCCTAAGGAGTGAGCCGGTGAGTTCGCTGGTTGAGGTCGCACGTGCGGCCGGAGTGTCCGTGTCCACCGCGTCGCGGGTGCTGACCGGCTCCAGCCATCCCATCTCGGCCAAGACCCGCGCCAAGGTCATCGCCGTGGCCGAGGAACTGGGCTATTCGCCCAGCGCCCTGGCACGCGCACTGGTCTCCCGCAGCAGCCGGCTGATAGGCGTCCTCGTCAGCGACATCGTCAACCCGTATTTCTCCGTCATCGCCCGCGGCGTGGACGACGTGACCAGCCGGGCCGGCTACGTCACCATGCTCTCCAACGTCGACAGGCGGACCACGACGGAGATCAACCGGCTGCAGACCATGCGGGACTACCGCGCCGCCGGAGTCATCTTCGCGGGCAGCGGCCACGTCGACGACCCGCACGCACCCGAACTGGCCAAGGCGGTCCGCCAGGCGCAGGACCAGGGCCTCCAGATCATGTCGCTCACCATGCGCGACATCGGATGCCCGGTCGTCACCGCCGACAGCCAGGCCGCCGCGTACGCCGTCACCGACCACCTCATCTCGCTCGGCCACCGCCGGATCGCGTTCATCGAAGGACCGTCCGGCATGATCGCCTCCCGGCAGCGCCGCGACGGTTTCCTCGCCTGCATGAGCGACGCCGATCTCGCCGAGTCCGCGCGATGCCACCCCGGCGGCTTCGACTATGAGGCCGGGCACACCGCCGCCATGCGGCTCATCGCCCATCCGCCGCTGCCCGACGCGATCCTCGCCGCGAACGACGAGGCCGCCGTCGGAGCGCTCCACGCCCTCCGGCAAGCACGCATCGACGTGCCCGGCCAGATCTCCGTCGCCGGCATGGACGACCTCCGGGTCGCCCAGTTCGTCGGCCTGACCACGGTCAGCCTGCCGCTGTACGAGATGGGCGCCATGGCCGCCCGCCGCATCATCGATGCCTCATCCGGCACCGACAGCACGGCCCTCACGGTCCTGAGCCACCGGCTCATCCCACGTGAGACCACCGGCCCGCGCCAGGGCTGATTCCACCGCCCGCCCCGTCGCCGGGAGGCGCGCCCCGGCCGCCCCCGGTCGCCGGAGGCACCCGGCACACCCATGGATTCGAGGCGATGTCCGGCGGAAAGCGCCTTCAAGTAGCCATCGCTAAGCGTGGCGATTCTTCCCTATGACGTCGAGTACCTAGTGCTAGCGCTTGCAGTTCTGCGTCCGATCCGTGCTGATTGCTGCGCGATATGCTGCGGGTCGCAACAGGTGTGCGTGGTGGGAAGGTGCCGATGCCGTCTGAAGGCCGCCCCGTCCGTCTCAAGGACGTCGCGGATCACGCCGGAGTCTCGCTGGCCACGGCCTCTCGCATGCTGAGCGATGCGGACTACAAGGGGCGGGCCGCGTTGCGCGACCGGGTCCTGGCGGCCGCGGCCGAGCTCGGTTACCGGCCGAACCTGCACGCGCGCGCCCTGGCCAGCTCCACCTCGACCAGCGTGGGCCTCGTCGTGCACGACGTGCGCGACTCCTACTTCGCCATGATCGCGGGAGGCGTGATCGAGGTCGCCGAGGCGCACGACCTGCTGGTGACCATGGTGTGCACCTATCGGGACCCGCGGCAGGAGCTCAACTACCTCCGCCTGCTCAGCACGCAGCGTCCCCGCGCCATCGTCCTCGCCGGCAGCTCGTTCTCCGACCGGGCCCACGCGGCCGCGATGATGGAGCAGCTGGCGGCGTACCAGGCCGCCGGCGGAGCGATCGTGTCGGTGACACGGGGACGCAAGATCGGGCACCTCGTCAAGATCGGCAATGTGGAGGCCGCCCGCCGGCTCGCCCACCGGCTCGTGGACCTCGGGCACACCTCGTTCGGTGTGATCTCCGGCCCGGCCAAGCTCACGTCGGTGAGCGACCGCCTGCGCGGGTTCCGGCTCGGCCTTGAAGACCGGGGCGTCCGGCTCGCCCCCGGCTCGATCGTCCGTGTGGACCTGTCCCGGGACGGCGGCGCCCGCGGCGCCCGCCTGCTGCTCGACCGCCCCGATCGTCCCGACCGGCCGACGTGCGTGTTCGGGGTCGCCGACGTGGTGGCGGTCGGCGCGATGGCGTGGATCAGGTCCGCGGGTCTGCGCGTCCCGGCCGACGTCTCGGTCGCCGGGTTCGGGGGGACGCCCCTGGCCTTCGACACCGTCCCGGTGCTGACGACGGTCGAGCTCCCCCTCGAACGCATCGGCCGGGTGGCCATGGAGCTCGCGCTCCTGCCCGGGAACGAGCCGCGCCACACCGTGGAGATCGATGGCGCCGTGCAGATGCGGGACAGCACGGCACCGCCCCGCCCGTGACCGCCCGCACGTGACCGTCCGCCCGGGACCGTCCGGCCCGTTACCGCCGGGACGGTCAGCCGAGCACGCCCGCCGCGAAACGCTCCTTGATCACGCGGATCACCTCGTCCGGCGGGGACGACCACACCTTCTCGTTGAAGATCTCCACCTCGATCGGCCCGTCGTAGCCGGTGGCGTCGACGGCACGGGTGATCCCCCGCAGGTCGATCACGCCTTCGCCGGGCACGCCCCGGCCGAAGACCGGGTGCGGCTGCGGCACCAGCCAGTCGCACACCTGGTAGCCGATGATCCGGTCGCCGGCGCGTTCGATGCCCTCGGCGAGCCGCGGGTCCCACCACACGTTGTAGGTGTCGATCGCGATGCCGACCTCGTCCGGCCCGAACGGCTCCGCCAGTTCGACGGCCTGGTCCAGGGTCACGATGACCGATCGCTCGGCGCACATCATCGGATGCAGCGGTTCCACGGCGAGCCGCACTCCGCGCTCCGCCGCGTAGGGCACCAGCTCGGCCAGGCCGTCGCGGACGGCCGCGCGTGCGGCCGGGAGATCACGATCGTCTGCCACCCCGCCGCACACCAGGTACAGGACGTCGGCGCCGAGCCGGGCCGTCATGTCGATCGCCCGCTCGTTGTCCGCCCGGCCGGCCCACGACCGGTCGGGGCTGTTGCCGGTGAAGAAGCCGGCACGGCAGACACTGGAGACCGAGACGCCGTGGTCGGCGAGAACGCCGGCGGCCTTGTCCACGCCGATCTCCGCGACGCTGTCCAGCCACGCCCCCACGTGGCCGATACCGTGGCGTGCGCATCCGCGCACCGTCTCCTCGAAGGTCCAGCTCTTCACCGTGATCTGGTTGATGCTCAGCCGGTCCGTGAAGGGCTCCGTCATGAGGCCGGGACTTCCAGGTCGGGAACGTCGATCCAGCGACGCTCGCGCCACGACCGCATCGCGAGTTCGGCGAGCTGAACGCCCTTGGCCCCTTCGAGCAGGTCCCAGCCGAACTCGGCGTCCTCGACGACGTGGCGCAGGAACATCTCCCACTGGACGCGGAACGCGTTGCCGAATACCTCGTTGTCGGGAACCTCCGCCCAGCCCGCACGGAAATCGATCGGGTTGGGGATGTCGGGATTCCAGACGGGCATCGGGGTGTTGGCGCGCGACTGCACGCGGCAGTCGCGCAGCCCGGCGATGGCGCTGCCCAGGGTGCCGTCGAGCTGCCACTCGCCGATCTCGTCGCGGTACGGGCGGGTCGCCCACGAGGTGGTGAACTGCGCCAGAACGTCGTTGTCGAACTGGAACATGCCGTACGCCGCGTCCTCCGCGGTCGCCGGGTACTCCTCGCCGTTCTCGTCCCAGCGGCGAGGGATGTGGACCTGGCCGTGGCAGAGCACGGACCTGACCGGGCCGATGACGTCGTCGAGCACATACCGCCAGTGCGGGTACATGTCCATGATCAGGCCGCCGCCGTCCTCCTTGCGGTAGTTCCACGACGGCCGGTTGAGGTGCTGCCAGTCACCCTCGAAGACCCAGTACCCGAAGTTCAGCCGGAAGCTGAGGAGGTCGCCGAAAAAGCCGCCGTCGATCAGCCGTTTCAGCTTGCGGATTCCAGGCAGGAACAGCTTGTCCTGGACGACCCCGTGCTTGATCCCGGCGGCGTCGGCGAGCCGGACCAGCTCGAGCGCCTCCTCAAGGTCGCCGGCGGTCGGCTTCTCGCAGAAGACGTGCTTGCCGGCCGCGATCGCCTTCCTGACGGCCTCGGCGCGCAGGCTGGTGAGCTGGGAGTCGAAGTAGATCGTGTCGTCCGGATCGCCGAGGGCCTCGTCGAGGCTGGTGGTCCAGCGGTGGACGCCGTAGCGGGTGGCGAGCGCTCGGAGTTTGGCGGCGTCGCGGCCGACGAGGATGGGATCGACCACGAGCGTGCGCCCGTCGGCGAGGGGGAGCCCGCCCTCGTCCCTGATGGCGATGATCGATCGTTCGAGATGCTGGCGGGTTCCCATCCGCCCGGTGACGCCGTTCATGATGACGCCCACGCGAACCTGATCCATGCCGTCCCTCCTTCTTGAGGTGAATCCGAGGAAAAACTGTAAGCGCTTTCTATCTTCGCCGAGATTTTCCTGTCAAGGGCGCCGGAGCGTCACGCACCGGTCAGCAGGCGATGCGCGGTCATGCCCAGGACGGCTGCGACCTGCTCACCGGAGAGGCCGACGCCGGCGGCGGCGCCGGCCCTGGTGACGGCCCTGGTGACGGCCCCGACCGGGTCTGCGCACCCCGTCGGGAACGGGTAGTCGCTGCCGAGCATCACGCGATCGGCGCCCGCAAAGTCGATCAGCCAGGACAGGGCCTGGGGTGAGTGCGTCAGCGAGTCGAAGTAGAGCCGCCGCAGGTACTCGCTCGGCACCGCAGCGCTGGGGCCGGGCGCCGGCTCAAGGGCCGCGATCGCGTCAAAACGACCCGCGGCGTAGGGCAGGAACCCGCCTCCGTGGACAACGCAAAGGCGCAGGTCGGGGAAACGCTGGAGCGTCCCGGCCAGCGCCATGGCGCCCACGGCCGCTGTCGACTGGGCGGGATTGTCCACGATGTCGGTAAGGCTCGGGAAGGTGACCCCGGCGGGCGAGGCCGGCCTCCAGGGGTGAAGGAGCACCAGTGCCCCGGTGCGGCTCGCCGCATCCCAGAACGAATCCCAGTCGATCTCGTGGAGGGCCGGCCCGGCCCCGCCGAGGCCGATCTCGGCCCCCTGGAAACGACCGGTGTCCAGGCAGCGGAGCAGCTCGTCGGCGGCGGAGCCGGGGTCGCGCCGGTCCAGCAGGGACAGGGCCCGAAGACGGGAGGGCTCGTGGTCGACCAGGTCGCCGAGGGAGTCGTTCACCATCCGGACGAACCGCGCGGCGTCGTGGAGCCCGATCTCGTCGGGAGTCAGCTCCATCCACGGCGAGACGAGCTGGACGTCCACTCCCATCCGTTCCATCGCGGCGAGCCTGCGGGATGGATCGGTCAGCCCCTCTTCGATCGGCGGCGTGATGCGGCCGCCGATGTCCAGGTGGATTCCGTCCGTGTCCTCCCGTACAGCCACACCTGGCTGCTCGTCCCGTAGGCGCTCGATCAGGGTGTGCGGCACGGCGTGGGCGTGCACGTCGATGACAGGGGTGTTCTTCCGGCCCGGTATTGCCATGGCGTCCATGCCGTGAGAATGTACATCAAAACTGAAAGCGCTCTCAGAAGGGAACGGCTGGACCGATGCGACTGCCACCCCTGCACGACCGGGTCGTCCTGGTCACCGGAGCCGGCCGCGGAATAGGAAGATCCATCGCGATGGCCGCCGCGCTCGACGGAGCCCACGTCGCCATCGCGTACCACTCCAGCGAGGCGGGGGCCCGCGAACTCGCCGAGGAGATCCGGGCCGTCGGCCGCGACACCGACGTGCACCCATGCGACGTGGCGCGCCGGGAAGAGGTGTTCGCCCTCGTGGACTGGGCCGGGAAACGCTTCGGGCGGATCGACGGACTGGTCAACAACGCAGGGATCATGCCGGAGGCCGCTTTCCTCGACCTGACCCCCGAAGACTGGGATCTCGTCCTGAAGACCAACCTGTACGGGATGTTCCACGCCAGTCAGGCCGTGCTCCCCGGAATGCTCGCGCGGGGCGGCGGCGCCATCGTCAACATCGCCTCCCGGCTCGGCCTGATCGGCTGGCCCGGGGTCGCGCACTACGCGAGCGCCAAGGCCGGGGCGATGGCCCTCGCGAAGTCGATCTCACGAGAGTTCGGGCAGCGCGGCATCAGGGCGAACGCCGTGGCGCCCGGCGTCACCAACACCGCGATGGGACGCACCGTGATGGAGGGTGAGGTCGGACGCAAGCGCATGCTGGAGCTCCCCCTCGGGCGGTTCGGCGAACCAGGAGAGGTCGCCGAGTGCGTGACCTTCCTGCTCTCGGATGCCGCCGGCCTCCTGCTCGGCCAGACGCTGCATCCCAACAGCGGAGGGCTGATGCCGTGAGCGCCCGACTCGTCAGCGTCGAACAGGCCGCGGAACTGGTACGCGACGGCGACGTCCTGTGGATCGGCGGATCAGGCGCGGGTCACGGCGTCCCCCAGGCGTTCATCGACCAGCTCGCCGCGCGCTTCACCCGCTCCGCGTCACCGCGCGACCTGACGACCGTGCGCGTCGTCGGAATCGGCGACTTCGACGAGCGCGGCATGTCCCAGCTCGCGCTCCCAGGGCTGACCCGGCGCACCATCGGCAGCAACATCGGCAACGAACCCCGGCTCGGCGCGTTGGTGGCCGGAGACGAGATCGAGTCCTACTCCTTCCCGCAGGGGGTGCTGTCGGCGCTGTGCCGCGACATCGCGGCGGGCCGTCCAGGCCACCTCACCCACGTGGGCCTCGGCACTTACGTCGACCCGCGCCAGACCGGTGGACGCCAGAACGCGCGCACCGCCGAGCAACTGGTCCAGGTCGTCGAACTGGCCGGCCGGGAGTGGCTCTTCTACCCCGCGCTGCCGGTCGACGTCGCGGTGATCCGTGCGACCACCGCGGACGAGGACGGCAACCTGACGTTCGAGCGCGAGCCGATCCTCGGAGATTCCCTCGCCCTGGCCATGGCGGCCCACAACAGCGGCGGCATCGTCATCGTCCAGGCCGAGCGCCTGGCCGCGCGAGGCTCGCTGCGGCCGAACGAGGTGCGGATCCCCGGCGCCATCGTCGACTACGTCTACGTCGACGAGCGGCAGCGCCAGACCTACAACACCGCCCATTCGCCCTTCTACTCCGGCGAACTGCGCATGCCCTCCGACGCCGGCCCTCCGACGACCCTGGACGTCCGCAAGGTGATCGCGCGCAGAGCACTCCTCGAATTCCGTCCCGGCGACATCTGCAACCTCGGCTTCGGAATCTCCCAGCAGATCGGCGCGGTGGCAGCCGAGGAAGGCGTGGCCGACCGCCTGACCCTCACGGTCGAGCAGGGCATCTTCGGCGGCGTTCCCGCGCACGGCCCGGACGGCGGTGCGGGGGTGAACTATCAGGCGCGCCTGGAGCAGCCCTCGATGTTCGACTTCTACGACGGCGGCGGCCTCGACATCACCAGCCTCTCGTTCGCGCAAGTCGACCGGCACGGGAACGTCAACGTCCATGCCTTCGGCGAGCGCATGCGCGGCCCGGGGGGATTTCTCAACATCAGCGCCCTGACCCGGCGCCTCTGCTTCGTCGGGACGTTCACGGCCGGTGGCCTGCGCGTCGGGCTGGCCGGCGGCGCTCCCGCGATCGAGCGTGAGGGCGCCCAGCGCAAGTTCGTCGACACCGTCCGGGAGATCAGCTTCAACGGCCGGATGGCGTTGGAGAAAGGGCAGACCGTCCGATACGTCACCGAACGCGCGGTCTTCGCCCTGACCCCGGAGGGTCTGGAGCTGATCGAGGTCGCCGACGGGCTGGACGTGCGCAAGGACGTGCTCGCTCACATGGAATTCCGGCCCACGGTCAGCGAGCGCCTGCGCCCCATGGACGCTCGCCTGTTCCGCGCCGCTCGCATGGGGATCACTGACGACTTCGCCACCGGCGAAAGGAGCCGACATGGCCGCACTGGTCAACGTGACGCACGGCGCGTGCGCGGAGATCGAGCTGGACAACCCGCCGATGAACGTGGTCTCCCGCGAGCTGACCGTTCGGCTCCGTGAGGCGCTGCGCGCCGTCGAGGCCGACGAGCGGACCCGCGTCGTGGTGCTCCACGGTGCCGGCGATCGGGCGTTCTGCGCGGGATCGGACATCGCCGAGTTCGAAGACCTGCACGGCCGGGTGGCCGAGGGCAAGCTCCTGCTGGAGAAGCTGGTCTACCGGCAGCTCGCCAGGCTCCGGGTGCCGTCCATCGCCGCCATCGAGGGGTTCGCGCTCGGCGGGGGCTTGGAACTGGCCCTGTGCTGCGACCTGCGGGTCGCGGGCGAGCACGCCAGGCTCGGCCTGCCCGAACTGAAGCTCGGGGTCGTCCCCGGGAGCGGCGGCACCCAGCGGCTGCCGCGCGTTGTCGGGTCCGCCCGGGCCAAGGAGCTCATCCTGCTGGGGGAGATCGTCGACGCCGCGACCGCCCTGTCGATCAACCTGGTGAACCGTGTCGCGCCGGCGGGTTCGGCACTGACGGCGGCGCGCGAGATGGCGGAGACGATCGCCGCTCGCGGGCCGGTCGCCGTACGAACCGCGAAGGTGCTGCTCGACCAGGCGACCGAGCGGACGCTGGACGACGGGCTGGCCCTCGAACTCGACGCGGCAGAGATGATCTTTTCCACCCATGACGCCCTCGAGGGGGCACGGGCCTTCCTGGCGAAGCGTCCGCCGAACTTCTCAGACCCCGAGGAATCGTGATGCGCACAGTCGCCCTGTTCGGAAACCCGCTGCGCCGCCTCCACTCCGTGGTCATGCACAATGCCGCGTTCGCCGCCTTCGACATCGACGCCCGCTACGAACTGAGGGAGCTGCAGGAGCCGGAGCTGGCCGCTCAGGTGCGGCAGGCCCGGAAGGAGCAGTGGCTCGGCTTTCAGATCACCGCGCCGTACAAGCAGGCGATCATGTCCTTGCTCGACGAGGTCGAACCCACCGCCCGGCGGATCGGAGCCGTCAACAGCGTGGAGATCACTGAGGACGGCCGGCTGATCGGCTTCAACACCGACGTGATCGGCTTCATGACGGCGGTGCGGAACTGGGCGCACACCGATCTGACCGGCGCCCGGGTGGTCGTCGCCGGCTCCGGCGGGGTAGGCCACGCCGCAACCTACGGCCTGGCCGAAGCCGGAGTCGAGCGCCTCACCGTACTCGACCTCGACGCGGCCGACGCCCGCCGGCTGGCCACGGAGTTCAGCGCGTTCACACAGATCGAACCGATGTCGTTCGAGGATCCACGTACAGGCGACCGGCTCGGCGAGGCGGACCTCTTCGTCAACGCCACATCAGTCGGCATGCTGACCCCCGGCCCAGTGGTCGATGTCGCCCGCATCTCACCAGAGGCCGCGGTGTTCGACGTCGTGTACGTCCCAAGCCAGACCGAGCTCGTCCGCCAGGCCAGGGCGCGCGGCATGCGCGCGGCAGGCGGCGCCGACATGCTGGTGGCCCAGGCCGCGGCGGCCTTCGTCCGCTGGACCGGCAAAGAAGACCCGACAACCGTCATGCGACAAGCAGTCAACCCCCTCCTCCACC
Organism: Actinomadura rudentiformis; assembly: GCF_008923185.1. Classification (GTDB taxonomy): domain Bacteria; phylum Actinomycetota; class Actinomycetes; order Streptosporangiales; family Streptosporangiaceae; genus Spirillospora; species Spirillospora rudentiformis. The sequence continues at coordinate 210,663 of NZ_WBMT01000008.1, read as the reverse complement.
GCGCCGACCTGACCCCCTGACGCACCCGGCCAAATACCTCCGCCGGGTGCTTTGCCGGTGATCTCCGCTGGCCGCCAGGCGGAGATCGTCCTTGCCGGAGGATGGGCAATTGAAGGGGCATATCCGCAGATAAACGGCATTGACCGGCCCGTGGACCCGATGCTGGGCTGAGAGGCGACCGTACAGATCGCGCATCCAACGGGGGAGGAACGGCGATGGCTCTTGGCGACCAGATCGGTCATGACACCGGGCAGATCACGGGGACGCGGATCCTGCCAGGCGAGCCGGGCGAGCCCAAGGTGGAGGTGTCGTTCGAGGCACGGGGCCACCTGCTCGGCGAAGAGGTCACGGACATGGGGACGTACGTCTCGCGGAGGCAGCCGGACGGCTCCCTCTACGGTGAAGGACAGGGCCTCTCCATGACCGCCAGCGGCGAGACGGCCCTCTGGAAGGGCTCGGGGGTCGGCAAGCTCCTGCGCAACGGAGCATCCTCGTGGCGCGGGGCCATCTACTACCAGACCGAGTCCGACAAACTCTCACGCCTCAATGGCACAGCCTGCGTCTTCGAGCACGAGGCCGACGAGAGCGGCAAGGTCGAGTCCAAGACCTACGAGTGGAAGTAGCCGCTTCACACGAGCGCGCAGTGCCCTGGACCCCAGGGCACTGCGCGCCAATCCAACGGTGGTGTTTCAAACGCTACAGAATCCGATACATCCGGTGGTCGATGCGGCCATGACCGTATTCGCCGTAGCCGACCACGACCAGTCCGCTCAGCCATGAGTAGCGCTCGTCGGATGTCTCGAACCTCGGCGTCGGCCGCACGTAACTCTCGTCGACCGACAGCCGCTCCCCGTCGGCCAGACGCTGCCGGCCATCGGGCGGGAACCTGAGCACTCCGTTCGAGTCGTAGTGGATGAGGACACCGTCGTGGGTGCGCAGGGTCGCGCGAACGTCCATGCGACTGATCCCGTCGGCTCCCAGCCACACCCAGTCGCCGCCTCCGGGCAGCATTTCGCCCCGGAAGCCCGGCCCTTCGAAACGGCCGCCCTTGGTCACGAAAGTCAAACGGGTACCGAGCGGGGTCGAGATGATCTGGGCTGGCTCGAGGTCGATGCTGAGGTCGCAGAGATGCTCGACGGGCAACGCATCGAGCAACGCCCGATCGAACAAAGGCGTGGTCGTGTCGGCGGCACTCACGCGGCCCCGCCACCGAACGCGGCCTTCAACTCAGCGAAGTCGAAGAAGGTGTCCTTGCGTGTGACGAGGCCGTCGGATGCCACCTCGACGACGTCGAGGGCGTGAACGCCCCGACGATCTTCGCCGGGCCGCTGGAACGTCAGCGTCCAGTCCAGAACCCAATGGCCGTTACCGAACAGCAGGCGTCGCTCGTCGAAGCCGAAGCCCGGGTAGAGCTCGAAGACGTGCGCGAACTCACGCCGCAGGGCTTCGCGACCATGGACTGCGGCACCCCGACCATGGGCCTGGAACTGCGAGTCGGGGGTGTGCAGAGCAACGATCGCGTCGACGTCGCGCGCCTCCCAAGCGGCGAAGTATCGCTTGGCGATCGCAGCAAGATCCTGGGTGGTCATGGAACTCCTCAGGTCGGATGCCCCGACGCTAAATGGATACGATCGTATCTGTCAATACGTACGGTCGTATTTGCAGATACGATCGTATCCATGACTCGAACAGGCGACGCACGCCGCGGCGCGATCGTCGATCGCGCGGTGCACATCGCATCGGTCGAAGGCATCGAGGGTCTGACGCTCGGACGCTTGGCGGACGCTCTGCGCATGAGCAAGAGCGGCATCCAGACCCTCTTCGGCACCAAGCAGGAACTCCAACTCTCGATCGTCTCGGCCGCATCGCGGGTCTTCGAGCGAGATGTCTTGCTGCCCGCCGAGCGGCAGCCCGCCGGGCTCGCGCGACTGCGGGCGCTGATGTCGTTGTGGATCGGCTACCTGGAGACTTTCGAGGGCGGATGCTTTTTCGTTGCCGCCGCAAGTGAACTCGACGGCCGGTCGGGACCCGTCCGAGACGCGGTCGCAGACGCCGTCGCCCGAGCCGACGCCCTGCTCCAACGCGAGGTCGAACTCGCCGTCCGCCTTCGCGAGCTTCCGTCGGACACGGACGTCGAGCAGCTCGTCTTCGAACTGCACGCCATGGTGCTTCAGGCGAATCACGATCGCCAGCTTCTCGGCCGCAAGGACGCCCTGGCCCGCGCCCGTAACGCGGTCGATCGCCTACTGGAGCAGCAAACGGGTGACGCAGCGTCGCCCAGCCGATGATCTGCCTCAGATCAACGAGACAGAGCCCAGACGATGCCGTCTCACGAAGTCCGGCAGGTGCGGCGGGGCACACCTGCGCTGGGAGCTGATGCGTAAGATGTCTGACATCTTATCTTTGGGAGGCTTTCGGTGCCGTTGAGTCCTGTGCCCGGTAGGTCGGCTGTGGAGGCTGTGCTTGAGCAGCTTCAGGGTGAGGTGACGGCGGGGGCTTGGCGCGTTGGCGACCGGATTCCTGGGGAGTTCGAGCTCGCTTCGCAGCTCGGGGTGAGCCGGCCTGCGGTGCGGGAGGCGATTCGGGCCTTGTCGCATGTCGGCGTGCTTGAGGTGCGGCGGGGCGATGGGACTTACGTGCGGAGTGGGGCTGATCCTCGGCCATTGCTGCGGAAGGTCGAGCGGGCCAGCTTGCGTGATGTCTTCGAGGTGCAGCTGGCGTATGACGTGCAGGCGGCTCGGCTCGCCGCGCGGCGCCGGACCGATGCGGATCTCGTTCGGCTTGAAGAGCTGCTGGCCGCACGGGCGGCTGCGACCGGTGCGGAGGAGTTCGGGGCTGCGGACTCGCGATTTCACTTGGGCGTTGTGGAGAGCACCGGGAATGCCGTGTTGATCGAGGCCTGCCGGTTCTTCATGCGGCGGCTCAGCGAGGCTCTGAGCGCGCTGCGGCTCGATCAAGCGGTCCCGGAGGCCAGTCAGGAGGCCCACCAGGCCGTGGCCGACGCCATCGCCCGGCAGGACGCCGATGCCGCCGGGCGGGCGGCTGCGGCGATCGTCGAACCGAGTCTGGCCGCCCTGGAGACGCTGGTCGAGGGTTCGCGATGACGCGGCGGATGCTCGTCGGGCAGCTGGTGCTGATCGTTCTCGTCGCGGTCAATCTGCGGCCCGCCATTGTGGCGGTCGGGCCGGTGCTGACCGAGATCAGTGAGGAGTTCCGGCTGTCGGGGACGGCGGCGGGGGCGCTGACCACGGTGCCGCTGGTGTTCTTCGGCGCGTACGGGCTGCTGGCGGCGTTCCTGCGGCGGGCACCTCGGAACGAGTCGTTGCTGATCGTGGCCATGATCCTGCTGATGGCCGGGCTGCTGCTGCGGCTGGCGGGCGCCCCGGTGGCGCTGTTCGCCGGATCGCTGGTGGCCGGGATCGCGATCAGCATCGGCAACATCGTGATGCCCGCGATCATCAAGCGCGACCACCCGAACTCGATCACGACGGTGACGGCCGTCTATACGGTGGCCGTCACCGCGGGCGCGGCCGTCTCGCAAGGGTTGGCGGTGCCTGTCGAGCATGCCCTGGACAGTTCGTGGCGGGTGCCACTGGGATTGCTTGTGATTCCTGCGGGCCTGGCGGCGATGGTGTGGTTGCCCAGGGCCCGGCGGGCGGCGCAGGCGGCTCGTACGGCACCTGTCGGCCCTTCTTCTCGGGCGCTGGCCGCGCATGTCTGGCGTTCCCCGCTGGCGTGGCACGTGACGGCTTTCATGGGGGTCCAATCCCTGCTGGCGTACGTGGTGGTCGGCTGGCTGCCGACGATCTGCCAGGACCGCGGCATGGCCGAGGCCCCTGCCGGCTACGTGCTGGCGCTGTCGAGCCTGATGCAGGCCGTGGGGTCCCTTTGCGTGCCGTTGCTCGAACGGAGGATGCGCGACCAGCGGCCCCTCGTCGGCGCCGTCGTGGTGGCGAGCCTCATCGGGTTCACAGGGATCGCTTGGGCTCCGATCGGGTCGGTGTGGGTGTTCTCCGCCGTGCTGGGGCTCGGGCAGGGACTTGGGTTCGCGACAGCGCTTTCGTTCATCGGGCTACGAGCGCAGGACGCCCGGGTGGCCGCGCAGCTCTCCGGGATGGCCCAGGGCGTCGGCTACATGATCGCGGCGATGGGTCCGCTGGCCATTGGCGCCCTGCATGACGCGACACATGGTTGGACCGTTCCCATCGTCGTGACGCTCGTGGTCGTCGCCGGGCTTGCGATCCCCGGCCTGGCCGCCGGTCGCAACCGTGCCGTCACCGTGCCGGGCGAGTCCACCCCAATGGTAAAGAGAGCCCCTTCCGGGTCAAGTTCACTTAAATAATGCCATTAGCTGCAGCGCGCAATAATCCACTCCCACGACCTTTCTGTACCGTTAAGGGACCATCTGACGAACAACCGGCGCAGGGAGTTGGTCGAATGGGCGCAGAGATCGTGATGGCGACCGGGAACAGGCTCGGCGACGGAGTCGCGCTGTGGCTCGGGCCGCCCGTCCTCGCGTTGGCATTGATCACCTTCGCGTACTTGATCGCCTTCGGCCTCAAGAGGACCAACGCCGCATGGCGGGCAAGGCGGCAGGGCGAGAAGTTCGAGACGTTCAACGTGCCGGAGCAGGGCCCGCGGAGTCTTGAGGTAGGGCACGAGGTCGGCGGCGGCTTCTACCACTACTCGCCTGGAATTTACTCGCACAGCTATTCACCCGAAGAGGCCGCGGCTCACGAAGCCGAACATAAAACGGAACTGCTGCCCTCCTAAAGGCCGCTACCCGCCTCATTAGCCACTGCCGCTTCTCGGCCGCTGCGGCCTTGAGGCCGCTGCCGCCTAGAGGGCAGTGCCGAAGAGGCCCTTGGCCGGGCGGATCGCGCCGACGGCTCCGTCACCGCCGTGCAGCCCGACCGTGGCCAGGTCCTCCAGCACCGCAGCGTCCACGTTCGGCGCGGTGTCGATGCCGAGGGCACGGAGGAGGGCCACCGTCACGGGCGTCCGGGCCCGCATCGAGCCGTCGTCGACCTTCACGGCACCGGCTCGCCCGTCCGCGTACGCGAACGCGTCGACGCCCTCCGCGCCGCACTTGACCATCAGCCCCGGGACGGCGTCCATCAGCCGCCGTTCCTCGCGGCGCGTGCCGGACGTCCACGCGGGATGCTCGCGCATCGCGTCCGCCACCTGGCGTTCCGGCGTCCCCGGCTCCGCCAGTACGAGGGCCCGGAACGCCCTGGCCACCCCGATCACCGAGATCGCGAAGAGCGGCGCGCCGCATCCGTCCACGCCCACCGCCACGGGCTTCTCGCCGGAGAGCTCCTCCACGACGTCTCGCACCGCCTGCTGGAGGGGGTGCTCGGGTGCCAGGTAGGAGTCAGTGGGCCAGCCTGCCACTACGCATGCGGCGAGCATCCCGGCGTGCTTGCCCGAGCAGTTCATTCGCAGCCGCGAGCGGTCGCCGCCGCTCCGGGCCACCTCCAGGCCGACCTCGGGCTCAAGGGGCCATTGCGCCGGGCATTGCAGAAGGTCTGCGGATACGCCGGCCCCGGCGAGGATCTTCTCCGCGCCCTCGACGTGGAAGTCCTCCCCGGAGTGGCTCCCGGCAGCGAGGGCCAGCAGCTCACCCTCCAGGCCGAGGCCGGACCGGAGCATCGCGACCGCCTGCATCGGCTTGTTGGCCGAACGCGGGAAGATCGGAACGTCAGGTGTGCCCGTGCGGACGGTCACCGAGCCCTCGGCGCCGAGCCCGATCGCGGACCCGCGGTGCCACGACTCCACGAAGCCGGAGCGCTCCACCTCAACCAAGACCGGATTGACCTGCATGTTCACCCCTGAAAAGCCCAAACGTTCCTTACCAGGATATTGCCAACAAATACCCTGGTCGGGCTACCCCCGAGCGGTGGTTCAGCAGGTCGTTCCGCCGGTGGTTCAGCGGGGTCTCACGCCCAGGAACTCGCGAGCCTGGGCGGTGTCCATTGGTGGGCGCTGAGCAAAGCGGGCCACGGCCGCGGCACGCTCGACGAGTTGCGCGTTGGAGGCCACCGGCTCTCCCCTGGCGTAGGTCAGTGTGTCCTCCATGCCGACCCGTAGGTGGCCGCCCGCCGACAGTGCCGCGTACATCACGGGCAGGGACGTCCGGCCCACGCCGGTCGCCGACCAGGTGGCCCCTTCGGGGAGGGCGTCCACCGCCGCCACCAGGGTGCGCGTGTCGCCCGGCATGCCACCGGGCACGCCCATCACGAGGTCGCAGTGGACGTGCCCGCCGTACGGCGGGCCGTGCTTGTCCAGCAGCCGGTGCAGAGCGGCGACCTGGCCCAGGTCGAAAAGCTCGAATTCCGGAACGATCTCCAGCTCCTGGGTCCGCCGGTAGAGCTCCACCATGAACGGCCACGGGTTCATGAAGACGTCGTCGCCGAAATTGACCGTGCCGCAGGTCAGCGAACACCCGTCAGGTCCGGCCTCCAGCACCCGCAGGCGATCCTCGTACGGATCGGTGACCGCCCCGCCGGTCGACAGCTGGACGATCAGACCCGTCGCCTCCCGCAACGCCTGGACCGTGTCGCGCAGCCGCGCGAGGTCGAGCGTGGGCCGTGCCGCGTCGTCGCGGATATGGACATGGATGACCGCGGCACCGGCGGCCTCACAGTTCTTCGCGGTCTGCACCAGCTCGTCGAGCGTCACCGGCAGCGCCGGGACCTCGGCTTTCGCCGATTCGGCGCCGGTCGGTGCCACCGTGATGAGCGTCGTTGCTCCCATGCTCGAATGATCTGTCCTGCGAAGGCACTCCCGCAAGTGAGGCGCACGGGACATCATGGGCGGCGATGAGGTTTCAGGTGCTGGGCCCGCTGGCCGCGAAGGACCCCGACCGGGGCGCCGTCGAGCTGGGCCCGCGCCGCCAGCGGATGGTCCTCGCGCGCCTCCTGGTCGCCGGCGGTGGGGTCGTCCCGGCGGAACGCATCATCGAGGAGCTGTGGCCCGACGACCAGCCGGTCCGCGCGCTGGGCACCCTCCAGTCGTACGTGTCGCACCTGCGCCGCGCACTGGAGCCCGACCGGCCGCCGCGGGCCCCGGCCAACCTCCTGGTGAGCGCGTCACCGGGGTACGCGCTGCGCGCCCAGGTCGTGGACGCGCGGCTCTTCGAGGAGGAGGTGCGCGCCGCCGACCAGAGCCCGAACCCGGACGAGGCGCTGCACATGCTGGATCAGGCGCTGGGCCGCTGGCTCGGACCCGCGTACGCCGACGTCGGCGACCAGGAGTGGGCGCGGCCGGAGATCCTTCGGCTGAACGAGCTGCGCGCGCACGCGGTCGAACGGCGCGCCGCCCGCCTCCTGGAGACGGGCCAGCCCGCCGTCGCCGCCGGAGACCTGGAAGCCTTCCTGGCGGCCGAGCCACTGCGCGAGGAGTCCTGGCGGCTCCTGGCCATCGCGCTCTACCGGATGGGCCGTCAAGGCGAGGCACTCGGGGCGCTGCGGCGGGCTCGCACGATGCTCGCCGATGAACTGGGCGTCGATCCCGGACCGGGCCTGCGGGACGTGGAGACGGCGATCCTCGCGCAGGACCCGGTGCTGGACGCCGTCCCCCAGATGAAGCCGCTTGAGCCCGTCGAGCCCCCACAACGAGCTGCCGCCCCTCCCGAGGCCGTCCCGTCGCCAGGGAACGTGCCCGACACGGGTCTCTTCGGCCGCGCGAACGACCTGGAACAGCTGACGCGGACCGCCCAGGCCGCCGAGGCGGGACGGCGCCTGCGCACGGCGCTCGTCCACGGCGAGCCCGGCATCGGCAAGACCGCCCTGCTCGAAGTCCTCGCGGTCGGCCTGGCCACGGCCGGCTGGCGGGTGGCGTGGGGCCGCTGCCCCGAGGCAGGCGGGGCCCCGCCGCTGTGGCCCTGGCACCAGGTCATCACGACTCTCGTCGGAGAGCCGCCGAGCGCCGCCGACCGGTTCCAGACGTCACGGGCGGTCAGCGACAGGTTCGCCCGCACCGCTGACAGCAGGCCGGTGGCCGTCCTGCTCGATGACCTGCATATCGCGGACGAGGGCACGCTGGCCGTCCTGCGGGATGTGCTGGGCGGCCCGCCGCCCGCCATGCCCGTGCTGGTCGTCGGCACCTACCGATCGGCCGAGGTGAGCGGCCCGCTCGCCGACACCCTGGCGGTGTTCTCCCGCCAAGGGGCGCTCCGGCTGCCGCTCGGACCGCTGCCCGACGCCGACGCCGCCGCTCTCGTACGGGCCGTCCAGGCCGAGGAGGGCACCGCCGACCGGGTCGATCCGGGGGCGGTCGCGAGCATTGTCGAACGCGCCGGGGGCAACCCCTTCTACCTGCGCGAGCTCGCCCGCCTCCCGGTCGGTGCACCGGAGGACGCCGCGTACACCCCGCCGCCGGCACCGGCACCGCCCGCTCCCCCACCGCCCGCTCCCCCACCGCCCGCTCCCGCAGATGCGACCGCTGGCGCGACCGCAGGCGCGGCCGAGCCGGAGGCCGAGGAGGTACCAGCCGGGATCGCCGAGGTGATCAGGCTGCGCATCGCCCGGCTGCCCGCCCTCACCCGCAACGTCTTGCGCGTGGTGGCCGTGATCGGGCGCGAGGCGGACGTCCGGCTCGTCGTGGCGGCGCAGCGGCAGGACCCCGATGACGTCTACGACGCGCTGGAGGCGGCGGTCGTCGGCGGCCTGCTGGAGGAGCCGGCCGCGGGACGGGTGCGTTTCGCGCACGTGCTGGTGCGCGACACGGTGTACGGGGATCTGCTGCGGCTGCGGCGGGCCCGCCTGCACGCGGACGTGGGCGCCGCAACCGAACGGATCTTCCCCGGCGCGCTGGCCGAGCTGGCCCACCACTTCTCCGAGGCAGCTGTGCTCGGTGAGTCGGACAAGGCCGTGCGCTACTGCCGGGCTGCCGCCGAGGCCGCGGAGAACGCCTTCGCCTACGCCTCGGCACTCGACCTGTGGGAACGGGCCCTGGCCGCGTTCGACCGGGACGGCATGGCGGGCGACCCGCGGATCCGCACCGAGCTGCTCATCGGCCGGGCCCGCGCGGCGCAGCTCGCCGGGCGGCCGCGCTGGGCCCATGATCTGCGCGGTGAGGCGATCCATGCCGCCGAGGCGATCGGCGACCCGGAACTCACCGCCCGTGCGATCGTCGCGATCGACACCCCCACGCTCTGGTACAGCCGGCCGCGCGGCCAGATCGACATCGACCTGATCCAGCTGATCCGGCGCACGCTGCCGGCGGTGCCGGACGCGCTCAAGGCCGGGCTCCGGACGACGTACGCGCTGGAGGCGGGTCTCCACCATGATCCGGACGGGGCGGTCGAGGCCGCCACCGCCGCGGTCGAATGGGCCCGCGAGGCTGGCGAGACGACGGTGCTCGCCGCCGCGCTCAACGCCCTCTACTTCGCCGAACGCCGCCCGGGGCGGTACGCCGAGGTCACCCGGGTGGCCCTGGAGCTCGAACGGCTCGGCCGGGACGAGCGGATGCCCGGGGTCGAGGCGCTGGGGCTGCTGGCCCGCTGCGTCGAACTGGGCGCGCAGGGCGAACTCGACAAGATCGCTTCGCTGACCGGGGCCGTCGCCGAGCTGGCCGACCGGTACGAGCTGCCGGTGTTCCGGATGCAGGTCCAGCTGGCCGACGCGGCCCGGGAGCTCGTCCAGGGCGATCTGGACACGGCCGGGCAGTCCTTCGCCGCACTCGCCGAGACCGCCGCGAGCCGGGAGATGTGGGACGTCACCGGTGCGGGGGTGATCGGACGGCTCTGCGCACGGCAAGCGGCCGGTGATATCGCCTCCGCCGAGCAGGACGCGCGTCTGATCGCCTCGTTCGACGCCGTGGTGGGCACGCCGATGCACGCCTGCACGATCGCGGCGCGCGGCGACGCCGAGGCGGCGTTCACGCTGCTGAGGAAGGCCTCTGAGCCGCCCTCCGACCAGCTGTGGCTGCTGCTGGAGGGTTTCCGCGCCGACGCGCTCACGCTGGCCGCCGCGGCGGCTCCGGGCAGCGCGCCCGACGCAAAGCCCGGCAGCGCGCCCGACGCTGCGCTTGACGCGGAGGGACACAACGGCCCGGCCAGCCCCCGCGAACTGGCCGGGCCGCTGTACGAGCGGCTGCTCCCCTATGAGCCGTTCGTCTGTGGCGGCGAGACGATGGGCCTGCACCTCGGCCCCGTCGCGGCGCGTCTGGCCCGCCTGGCCGGGCTCCTCGGCCTCCCCAAGGCCGTGGTCGCCGGCCATTGGGAGGCCGCGCTCGCCCTGGCCCGCCGCGCCCGTGCCCCGCGCTGGCAACGCGAGGCCGAAACGGCCCTCGAACGTCTGAACCACCGAAGTTCCTGAACGATCGACAGGTCCCCTCGGACGGTGATCAACTGAAGAGCGTCCCGTGCAGACGCTCGTACCTCCTCCTGAAGAGCAGCAACGCCAGCCGGAACGACACCGGCGTCTTGGTCATGGCCACCGTGTCGTCCGCCGGGATCACCGCCGCCCACCACGAGGCGATGAACCACAGGCGCCGCTTGGGGTAGGCCTTGGTGACGGCCCGTTCCCAGCGGTCGAAGTCCTCCACGGACACGTACCGGGAGATGGCCGGGAAGATGTCCCGCTCCTCCTCCGTGATGTGCTCGTCGAGGAGGTCGCGCAGCCGCGCGGACTCGACCGCCAGTGCCTTGCGGGCCAGCGCGTCGGACGGCTCCGCACGCACCCTTGCGGTCGCGGCGCAGAGCGCGGCGAGGATCGGGTCCAGGTGGTCGTGGTCGACGGTCAGCGGCTCGATGTCCACCGCGCCCAGGGCCGACGCCCGCACGACCGGAAAACCGATCTCGTCCTCGTACCGGTGATGGTGCCGGATGTCGGACACGAACAGCTCGACGAACCTGTCCAGCGCCTTGGCACGACGCTCGGTCAGCACCGTCTCCCCGGCGTGCATCCGTCCGGCGAGATCAGCGAGCTGGTGGGCGCCCTGCTGGATCGCCCGGTGGGCGATCGTGTAGAGCCGCAGATCCACCTGCGGATCGGACGGCCGGCGAGGCCGCACCGTCAGCACCCTGTCCTCTCGCATGAACCCAGCTTGGACCCGCCCACTTGGAGACCACTTTCAGAACTCTTGAACGCACCCGGCAGAATCAGGAGACATGCGGGCTGTAGTGCAGAGAGTGAGTCGGGCGGACGTGACCGTGGACGGTCGCGTCGTGGGGGCGATCGAGGGACCGGGCCTCATGGTCCTGGTCGGGGTGACGCACGACGACACCCCCGAGAAGGCGCGCAAGCTGGCCGCGAAGGTGTGGGGGCTGCGCATCCTGGAGGACGAACGTTCCGCCTCGGACCTGAACGCCCCGCTGCTGGTGATCAGCCAGTTCACGCTGTACGGGGACACCCGCAAGGGCAGGCGCCCGGGCTGGAGCGACGCCGCGCCGGGCCCGGTGGCTGAGCCGCTGGTGGAGGCGGTGGTGAACGAGCTGCGCGCGCTCGGCGCCAAGGTCGAGACCGGGATCTTCGGCGCCGACATGAAGGTCGGGCTGGTCAACGACGGCCCGATCACCCTGATCCTCGAAATCTGAACCCGGCCACCCCGTTCGGAGGCCATGGACTCCCTCAGAAGCCGTAGACCATCCCGACGATCGTCACGGCGGTGCCGAGCGCAGCCAGGATGATCAGCCCTCGGTCGGCCTGCGCGAGGCGGCCCCGGACCTCCGATGAGACGACCAGGACGCCGGTCTCCCGCTCGGCGTCGGGGTCGGGTCGCTTGCGGAACGGGTTCTTGAGGCCGGCCAGGCGCCATACCGCGTCGTTCTTCACGGCCTGATGGGCGGCCCCGCACGCGAACAGCCGCCCGCGGGCGGGTTGCGGGCAGGAGAACCCCTGCCGCGTCATGACCCGGCAGACCGTCGGCACGAGCAAGAACTGGTAGAGGCACCAGACCAGCAGCACGATGAGCGCCAGCCGCCACGACCGGAACCACCAGGCGGCCAGGAGCAGCATCGCGAACCCGCCCCACCAGACCAGCGCCGACTCGCGGCGGCGCCTGCGGCGCAGTCCCCGCGTGCCCTTCTTCACGGTCGGGGGTTCCTCGTTCCCCAGGTTCGCCACCATCGGCAGGGTCCCACCCAATCTTGACCGGCTGACCTAGCCCGATCCACCACGTGGGCCCCATGACGTGAGTACAGGGCGGCGACCGATCGGGGCATCGTCTACGACAGACGATTTCCCCGTACGGTAAGCGGTTTACGCCCGATTTGCGGCCGTCCTGCGCAAGTCGATCTTCGCGTTGGCGCCGGTGTCCGGGGAGACCACGACCTCCTGGCTCGCGGCCACCCCGCCGGCCAGCAGGTCGGCGTCGACCGGGACGTTCCGCTTGACCAGCGCGAGCGCGATCGGGCCCAGCTCGTGATGGCGCGCCGCCGACCCCACGAAGCCGACCGTACGGCCCCCTGGAATCTCCACCGGATCGCCGTGCGCGGGGAGTGAGTCGACGCTGCCGTCCAGGTGAAGGAAGACAAGCCGGCGTGGTGGCCGTCCCAGGTTGTGCACCCGGGCGACGGTCTCCTGGCCCCGGTAGCAACCCTTGTTGAGGTGGACGGCCGAGTCGATCCAGCCCATCTCGTGCGGGATCGTCCTGTGGTCGGTGTCCAGGCCCATGCGCGGCTTGTGGGCCGCGATGCGGATCGCCTCGTACGCCCACATCCCGGCGGGCCGCAGATCACCGTCGGCGAGCGCCGCCAGCGACAGCCCGGCAAGATCCGGAGAAGCCCCTCCGGCATCGTCGGCTGCATCGGCATCGCGTGCCACGATGCGCGTCTCGGTGCCGCTCGCGTCCGGCCAGACCAGCGTCCCGCCCAGGCCGGCGGGCCCGGTCACGACGGCGTACCGCTCGCTCACGTCCGCCACCTCGACGCGCATCATGAAGCGCATCTTGTCGAGGAACTCCACCAGCGACGGCGCCGCGCCCGGCTCGACGTGCACCCAGACGGCCCCACCGTCATCGATCATGTGCAGGTGGTGCTCGATGTGCCCGTTCGGGCTGAGCAGCAGCGCCTCGGTCGGCTCGCCGGGCCGGAGGCCCTCCAGGTGCTGGCTCAGCAGGCTGTGCAGCCAGCGGAGCCGGTCGGCACCCTCGATCCGGACGACACCGCGGTTGCTCCGGTCCACGAAGGCCCTGCCCGCCTCCAGGGCGCGCTGTTCGTGCGCGGGCTCGCCGTAGTGTCCGGCGACCTCCTGATCGGGCGAATCGGCGGCGACGGCTCCGGACAGCTTCAGCAGCGGGCTCTTCATGAACTCCAGACTATTTGGTCCGGCAGTTCTTGCAGCGGCCGAAGACCGTGAGGTGATGCACGTCGGTCTCGAACCCGAAGTCGCGCTCCAGCACCTCGGCCAGCCCGGCGGCGACCTTGGGGTCGACATCGGTGACCGTCTCACAGTCGCGGCAGGCCAGATGGATGTGCTCGGCCTCCTCGGCCAGGTGGTAATTGGGCGGACCGTGGCCCAGATGGGCGTGCTTGACCAGCCCGAGCTCCTCCAGGAGCTCCAGAGTGCGGTAGATCGTGGAGATGTTGACACCACGGGCCGTGCGCTGCACCTCGGTACAGATCTCCTCGGGCGTGCCGTGCTCCAGCGCGGTCACCGCCTCGAGGACGAGCTGCCGCTGCGGGGTGACGCGGTAGCCCCTCGCCCTCAGCTCCTCCTGCCACGTCTCGGCCATGCCCAGATTCTATGTGCCCCCGGGTCGGGGATGAGATCGCCAAAAATCCGCTTGCCCGAATCCGTTCGTCTCGCATAACGTGCGAACACGCGCGAAAGGAGGTGGTCCAGACAATGCATAGTTCTAGGACTCGCGAGGTGGCTGTCCGCTAGTCGCCGTTCCGCCTCGGAGCCGCCGCCCCTGGCGGCGGCACGCACGGTCGCGACGGTGACCGGCGAAAACCAGGCAGTTACCCGATCCCCGGACCGGTGGACCCGTCCTGTCCACCCCCCGCCACCCGGCGGGAAGGCCCGGGGATCGTTCTATCTTCCAGGGCCGTTCAGGCGACCTTCTTGAGCTGCGCCGACAGGTGCGACTGGAGAGGCTCCCCGACCGCGGCCATCTCGTACACCCAACCGAGGTCGCGCTTGCCGTCCTTCTCCGGCATCAGGCCGTACAGGCGCTTGCCGCCGGTGACCTCCTTGGCCGTCGTGGTCCGCGCCACCACGTCGGTGAGCAGCTCCACCCGGTTGAACGCGACGTTGCCGACGTAGATCTCAATGATCCCGGTGGGATGCGCGAGCGTCACCTCGACCTGGTTGTCCGGCTGCGGCCGCCAGTAGCCGGTCTCGGTGGCGAGCGGCCGGCCCAGCGAACCGTCGTCCTCGATGAACCAGCTTCGGCTGGAGTAGATCAGGAACGGCTTCCCGTTGTGCGTGAACGAGATCTCCTGCCCGAACCGGAACTCCTTGATGGTGGGATAGTCGCCGACGCCGGCGCCCTCCCAGGTACCGAGCAGGAACTTCAGGGGTTCGAGGTCGGGGTGCAGCTGAGGCTCCATGTGCACCGAGCGTAGCGGCTACCGGAGCCTGGACAGCCGTACGACCAGCAAGACGGCGCCGACCGCCATCAGCCCGAGAACCACGACCAGAATCCCCGCGTTCACCATGCCGCCCACGCAGTGCACGCTACCCCCTTCGCACCCCCGGCAGGGTTAGGGTGCCGGTATGGCGAGATCTCTGGTGATCAAGGCGACGGCCGGTGCCGACGGCGCGGAGCGGTGCAATCAGGCCTTCACGGTCGCGGCGGCCGGTGTCGCCAGCGGCCTGCCGGTGTCCCTCTGGCTGACCGGCGAGTCCGCGTGGTACGCGCTGCCCGGCCGGGCCAAGGAGTTCGAGCTGCCGCACGCCACGCCGCTCGACGACCTGCTCGACGTGGTGCTGAAAGGCGGCCGGGTGACGGTCTGCACGCAGTGCGCGGCGCGGCGCGACATCGGCCAGGACGACGTCATCGAGGGCATCCGCATCGCCGGTGCGCCGACGTTCGTCGAAGAGGCCACCGCGGACGGGGCGCAGGCGCTCGTCTACTGATTCCCGGCTCGGGGGGCACGGACAAGGTGACATCCGTCGCGGGGGCGGCGCTGATTGATCCTTCGTAGATCGGACATAAGGCTCGACGACCCGTCCCCGAGGGAGGCCGTGTGATCGAGATCCCGGTGTGGCTCTGGGGTGCGACGATCGGCCTGATCGTCGCGCTGTTCGTGTTCGACCTTCTGGTGGCCGTGCGCAGGCCGCACGCGGTCGGGCTGCGCGAGGCCACGTTCTGGTCGGTGTTCTATATCGCGGTCGCGGTCCTCTTCGGGCTCGCGCTCTTCCCGCTGTCCGGCTCGGACGCCGGCACCGAGTACTTCGCCGGCTGGGTGGTGGAGAAGAGCCTCTCGGTCGACAACCTCTTCGTCTTTGTGATCATCCTGGCCCGCTTCAGCGTGCCCGAGGAGTACCAGCAGAAGGTGCTGCTGTTCGGCATCGCGGCGGCGCTGGCCCTGCGGGCGGTCTTCATCGCGGTCGGCGCGGCGGCGATCAGCATGTTCTCGTTCACGTTCCTGATCTTCGGCCTGGTGCTGATGTGGACGGCCGTCCAGCTGATCCGGCACCGGAACGAGGATCCCGACGTCGACGACAACTTCCTGGTCCGCCGGACGCGCAAGATCATGCCGTTGACCACCGACTTCCACGGGGGCCGGATGTTCGCGCACGAGAACGGGCACCGGGTGATGACGCCGCTCCTGGTGGTCTTCGTCGCGATCGGCAGCACCGACCTGCTGTTCGCGCTCGACTCGATCCCGGCGGTCTACGGCGTCACCAAGGAGCCGTTCATCGTCTTCGCCGCCAACGCCTTCGCCCTGCTCGGGCTGCGGGCGCTGTTCTTCCTGGTGGAAGGGCTGCTCCTGCGGCTGGTCTACCTGTCGATCGGGCTGTCGCTGATCCTGGCCTTCATCGGCGTCAAGCTGATCCTCGCCTTCGTGCACGAGGACGTCAGCAAGTCCGCGCCCGAGATCCCCACGCCGCTCTCACTGGCCGTGATCCTGCTGATCTTGGTGGTCACCACGGTCGCCAGCCTGGTGCGGTCCAGGTCCCATCCGGAGGAACGCGCGCACGCCGCTTCCCTGCGCAAACGCAAGCGCAAGGAAGAGCAAGAGGAAGAGCCCGCCCGCTCGTAGCCAGAGTGCCGAAGTTCGGCTCAGCCGGAGGTGAGGACGGCGTTGAGGCGTTCCTCGCGCAGCCGTCCCGCCCAGGAGTCGTCGATGGGCTGCAGCTCGGCGCCCACGGCCCAGCGGAGCAGCAGGTCGGCCAGGCCAGGATTGCGCACCAGCGCGGGGCCGTGCATGTACGTGCCGAGGATCCGACCCGAGTAGGCCCCCTCAGTACCGTCGCCGCCGCCGTTGCCGACGCCGGCGACGACGCGGGCGAGCGGCCAGGCGTTCGGGCCGATATGGGTGACGCCCTGGTGGTTTTCGAAGCCGGTGATGCGTGGCACGTTCAGCTCGGTGGCGACATCGCCGACGACCTCGCCGACGGCACGCTGCTCGCCGCGGCCGCTGCGGATGTCCAGCAGGCCGAGCCCGGGCAGCGGCTGCCCCTCCTCGCCGCCGAACTCGTGGCCGAGGATCTGGTAACCGGCGCAGACCGCGAAGACGACGGCGCCGCGCTGGACGGCGGCGTGCAGACCGCCGTCGTTGCGGAGCCGCTGCGCCGCGAGGATCTGCGGCCGGTCCTCGCCGCCTCCGAGCAGGTAGACGTCGCCGTCCGGCGGCACCGGCTCGTCCGACCGCAGGTGCACGGTCTCGGTCGGGATGCCGCGCAGCGCGGCCCGGCGCTCCAGGACGATCGTGTTGCCCTGGTCGCCGTACGTGGAGAGCAGGTCCGGATAGATCCAGACGATCTTCAGCGGGCGGTGGGGCCCGGCGTTCGTGGGGTCAGACGACACGGCCGTACCTCGTTCGGATGTTCTGGAAGGCGGTGTAGTTGGCGATCACGTCGAGCTTGCCCGGCGGCACCGCCATGACGGCCTGCTCGATGTCGTCGACGATCGTGAACGGGACCTCGGCGGCCTCCAGCCGGGCGGCGAGGTCGACGCGGCGCTCGCCGGTCACCCAGACCGGGCGGCCGCGCAGGATGCGGTAGTCGACGTCCCACAACCACGACGTGTCGCGGCCGTCCGGGCCCTGCGCGTTGATGGACAGCGCGACCGGACCCGGCGCGGGCTCCAGCACGTCGAACGCCTCCAGCCAGCCCGCCGGGTTCTTGGAGAGCAGCAGGCGGATGTGGCGGTTCTCATGCTCGACCGTGGTGTAGCGGCCCGCCACGGAACGGACCTCGCCGAGGAGCGGCAGCGCCTGCTCCGGCGGAACCCCGAACTGCGCGACGACCGCGAGGGCGATCACGGCGTTCGACTTGTTGGCCCGGCCGGGCAGGGCGAGCTGCGTCAGCGGGAACATCCGGCCGTCGGGGGCGGTGACCTGGTCGCCCTTCAGCACCCAGTCGGGCCGCGGGCGGGCGAAGTGGCACTGGCGGCAGCGCCAGTCGCTGTCCTCGTCGGTGTCCTGGCGGTCCAGCGGGCCGCCGCACTCGGGGCAGCACCAGGAGTCCTCACGCCAGTGCTGCCCGGCGGCGACCCACGTCACACTCCTGGCGGTGGAGGCGCCCCAGGTGACGAGCGGGTCGTCGCAGTTGGCGATGACGTGGCTCTGCGGCGAGGCCTCCAGGGCCTTGCGCCATTTGCCGGCGAGCAGCCAGATCTCGGCGGCCCGGTCCATCTGGTCGCGGCTGAGGTTCATCAGGGCGACGACGTTGGCCCCGGTCTCCCTCAGCACCATGGGGACGTACTTCTCGTCGCACTCGAGCACGCCGTAGCGGGCACCGGGCGCCGAGGCGAGCGCCGACACGTGCCCGGTGGGCATGTTGGCACCGAACGCGTTGGTGGCGACCTCGCCCAGCGGGGTCATCGCCGACGTGATCAGCCGGGTCGTGGTGGTCTTGCCGTTGGTCGCGCTGACGAGCACGAGCTTGCGGTCCTTGGCAAGCCTGGTGAGCAGCTCGGGGTCGAGCTTGAGGCCGACCTTGCCGCCGATCACCGACCCGTCCCCCTTGCCGGCGAGCCGGGACATCTTGGCGGCCGTACGACCGAGCGCGACGGCCAGCTGCGAACGCAGTGGAAGATCGCTCATGGACTCCGTCTTCTCTGGTGTGCGGGGGGCATCTGGGGCGCCTCGGAAAGTCGCCCCGAGCCTAGCCGGAACCAGCGGGGATCTCGCCACAACGTGATGAGATCGCCTGTATGTCATGCCCACTGTGCGTGAAAAATGCGACGAGAGTCACACGATCTGAGGTAAACCACTTGGCTCGATCTTGACCGATGTCACCGGGGCATGGTTCGGTGCCAGCCCCGGATGGCTGCGACTGACCGGACGACAAACCGGATGAACGAGTCGCAAAATCGCCATCGGCGCGCCCGAGAGCGACGTCAACCAGTACTTTGTCGGGGGCCCTGCTGTTTCGTGGGGAAAGCGGCGACAAGGCGAGGTCTGAGCGATGCAGTGTCCGACGTGCGGTACGAACACGCCCGGGACGCTCGGCACGTGTCCGAACTGTACTGCTGGGGGGACGCCCCCTCACGCCCCCCGCGCATACGCACCACTGGACCGGCTCGCGGGACCGCTGGAGACTCCGTTGAGCGCACCAGTGGCCGCCGATGCCGAGGTGGTCGGCGACAAGACGATGATGGTGCCGCCGCCGACCCCGGCCTGGGCACCGTCCCAGGATGCGGCGCTGGGCGGTCTGCCGCCGGCCCCACCCAGCACCCTCCCGCCGCCGCCCTCGCCAGCCGAGGGCCTCTCCACGCCGTCGTCGGGCGGGTTCCCAGCGTCCTCCGGCGGGTTCCCAGCGTCCTCGGGCGGGTTCCAGGCCGCGTCCGGCTCACTTCCGGCGTCCTCGGGAGGATTCCCGGCCGCGTCCGGCTCGCTCCCGCCCGCCGATCCCGAATCGACCGCCGCGTGGACGTTCGATCCCGACGACGACCTGGAGGACGATCCCGCTCCGGGGTCCGGACCCGGCACGGGTGGCGCACCGGCGGCGTTCGGCGCCGCGCCGCCGCCTCCGCCGCCCTCCTGGGCCGGCGCGGGCGCCGGGCCGTCCCCGTACGGCACCGAGCCGCCCGCCGAGTCGATCGTCCCCGATTCCTGGTTCGCCCCGGCCCGCACGCCGGACGAGCAACCGCAGGGCGCCGCTCAGTCCCCCCAGCAGCAGGCCACCCAGCAGTGGGCGCCGCAACAACCGCCCGCCGGGGACTCCTGGAGTATGGACGCCACCCAGGTCGCCCTGCCCGCCCATCAGCAGCAGCAACCGCTGGACGCGAGCGCAACGATGATGGATCAGGGGCGGCCGCAGTTCGATGGCAACGCCACCATGCTCGACCAGGGCATGCCGCACCCGAACGCGCCCTTCTCCCCCGGTATGGATCCCCACGGCATGCAGCCCCACGGCATGCAGCCCGGCGGATACCCGGGGCCGGGCGGCCCGATGGGCCCGCACGGCATGCCGGTCGATCCCGCCTATGGCGGCCAGCCTCCGCCGCGATCTTCGGGCGGCGTGAGCAAGGCGCTCGTCATCACCGTGGCCGCCCTCGTCGTGGTCGCGCTGGTCACCGTCGGCCTGGTGATGTGGCCGGAGGGTGAGAAGAAACCGCCGGCCGCCAAGCCGCCCGCAACTACGGCGCCCAACAAGAAGGTGTCCGACGACAAGCCGCTCCCCGTGGCCACCAAACAACAGGCCATGGCCGTGCACAGGCTGCTGAACGCCAGCGCCCAGACCCGCCGGGAGCTCGCTGCCGCGATCGGTAAGACCCGCAAGTGCGAGGACCTGCCCGCCGCCATGACCGGCTTCCAAGGGGTGGCCCAGCGCCGGCAGAACCAGCTGCGCCGCACGAATGGCCTCAAGCTCGACAAGCTGAGCCGCGGCGAGCAACTGCGCGCGGCACTCCGCCAATCGTTCCAGGGCTCGCTGGAGGTCGACCAGGCGCTCATGACATGGGCGCAACAGGCCCAGCAGAACTGCAACGGCAAGCCCAAGCCGGACGCCACACAGGCCCCCGGCCGCGCCGCCGCGGAGCGCAAGGCCACCCTGGGCAAGAAGCAGCTCGTCAAGCTGTGGAACCCGATCGCCAAGAAGACGGGACATCCGCAGCGACGCTGGAACGGCGTATAACCATCTTTACTGGCTGTAGGTCTCTTGACGCCATGTAGGTATCTTGTGACCGAAGGTTCCCCCTAAGTAAGGGCTTGGTATGAGGTGCCCGCGATGCGGGAGCGAGGCCGATGCGGCGCTCTCCACCTGCCCACGGTGCGATGCGCCCCTTGGCGGCAACGCGGCTGGTGAGAACGCGACGACTCCGGATCCGGGCGGACCGCGGTTCGGATCGTCCGACCGGCCTCCGCCCACGCCCTGGTCGCCCGCTCCCCAGGAGCCGGTGCCGTGGTCGCCGCCTCCGCAGTCCGATCCCTGGACGCCGCGCGAACCGCCGCACGGGCCGCCGCACGAGCCGCCGCCGGGCGAGACCTCGATCTCGCTGTCGCGCGAGCCGTGGGACGAGCCGGAGATCTGGCAGCCGCCGCCCAGCAGGCAGAAGAAGAAGCACCTTCCCCTCATCCTCGTCGCCGCGGGCGTGGTGCTGCTCGCCGCGGTGGCGTCGGCGATCGTGTTGTGGCCGAGCGGCTCGTCCGACAATGCCGGGTCGCCCGGGCCGCAGCAGAGCGAGAGCGTTCAGCAGACCCAGAACGGCGATGGCGGGACGCCGGCGGCAACGACGTCGGGACCCGGGCTGACCGAGCAGGCGGGCAAGGTCGACGCCCTGCTCACCGAGATGGTCGCGACCCGGTCGGAGCTGGGCACGGTCACCGGCGACGGCGAGTGCGAGAGCTCCGGCCTGCGGCGCATCCGGACCCAGCGCCAGGATCAGCTGGAGAAGGCACGCGCCCTCGAGGTCAGCGCGCTGGAGAGCGGCACCGAGATGAAGGACGCGCTCGTCCGGGCGCTCGAGGCATCCGTCGAGTCCAACAAGCGCTATCTGGACATGGCGCCCGACTGCCCGTCGACCGCGACCGACGCGGACAGCCGCGCCTCCCAGGCCAAGTCCGAATTCGTCCGGTACTGGACCCCGATCGCCGAGCAGGCGGGCCTCCAGACCCGCTCCGCCGACACCATCTGACGCCTCACTCGGTCGGGAACGGCAGCCCGGCGTCCGGATCCTCGAACGGCGCGATGAACCGTTCGGGCCAGCTCAGCACCGGATCGAGCCACGAGCTCACCCGCATGGTCTCGGCGACGTGCGCGAGCTGCTCCTCGTCCGACAGCCCGATCCCGACCACCGCGAGGTCGCGGACGAAGCCCTCGTGGTGGTCGTCACCGGCGAGCGCCGTGATCGCGATGGGCCGGTTGCGTTCCAGCTCCATCGACAGCGGATGGCGGCGCAGCGCGCGCAGCCGGTGGCCGAGCCTGGGCTCGGCCGGCTGCTTCAGCCCCGGCAGCTGGTAGTCCAGCGGCGGCGCGGGCGCGTGCTTGTCCGGGGCGCCGGAGCCGAGCGGGAAGAGCCGGTCCATCTCGTGCAGCCAGCGCAGCTGAGGGATCACCCAGGCGGGTCCGGGCAGTCCTCCCGCCAGCCCGTACGAGCCACCGAGGAGCTGCTGCGCGGACGCCGCCACGGTCGCGGTGAGCTCCGATGGCGCGAACGCGGTCCGCAGCGCCCACGCCCTCCTGGTGACCGCGCGCTCGACCAGCGTGGCCAGGGTGCACTCGCGCAACCGCGGCATGAGACGCGACCAGGCGCGGCCGAGCTCGACCGGTACGCCGGGCAGGGGGCGATTGGTGACGTGGGCGAGAACGAGCGTGTCCGTCCAGAGCCGCAGCCAGGCCCAGTCCGCGTTCCCGGCCAGCAGGTCGGCCTCACGCAGCTCGTACAGCGAGCACGCGCGCCCCGAACGGCACTCCACACCGCACGCGGCGGAGCGCCGGCCGTCCACCGGAGGCGGCGGGCCGGGCTGGACGGCCTCCCGCCCTTCGCCCAGCGGCACCCGCACCCGCAGTGGCCGGTCCATGCCGTCCGCGAACACCGCCGCGACACCCGGCCGCAACGACACCACCTCGCGGGACTGCTCGGTGTCGAGGTTCATCGCGGAGCCGACCTGGTGCCGGTCGTCGTACGCGGGGAGCCGGTGCACGACCTTGAGCGCGGTGTTCTTGATGACGTCGGGAACGAGCTTGGTGGGGATCTGCTCGGCGACGATGATGCCCTCGCCGTACGCGCGGATCTCGGCGAGCATGCCGGCGAACAGCTCCACCGCGTGCGAGCTGGTGCGCTCGGGCCCGCGGTTGCGCAGCAGCCGGTGCGCCTCCTCGATCACGATCACATGCCGCAGGCCCGGTGAGGTCCCGCTCCCGGCGGCCCGCGCCCGCATCCGCAGGTGCTCGACGACCCGGATGATGAGCGTGCCCATGAGGAACGCCTTGTCCTCGTCGTTGGCCACGTCCTCGATGGCGAGCACGATGTTCTCGCGCAGCATGCCGCCGATGTCTGCCGGATGGCCGCCCTCGAAGAACCGCCCGGCCGAGCCGATGCGGAGCGACCGCAACCGTACGTCCACGAAACCCTGGACGTCGGCCATCAGCTCGCGGCCGTACCCCACGTCGCCGATCACCTGGAGGGCCGCGTTCTGGAGCTGTTCGAGCGTGGGCACGGCGGGCTCGATGAGCGACCCGGGCACGCCCGCGCCGGTCACCACGTCCCAGCCGTTCGACTCGTACACCCGTTGCAGCGCCTGCGCCATGATCTGCGGGAACGGCTCCTCGGCGTCGAACGCCGCCTGGAACAGCGCGCGCACCATGTCGATGTGCGCCTGCACCGGATAGCCGGGCTCGGGTGCCAGCGGGTTGACCGACAGCGGCACCGACGCCGGGTCGGACGGGTTGACGACCGTCACCGGTCCGCCGAGGTCCTCGATGCGCCCGGACATCGCCGCGTACTCCGACTTGGCGGGCTCGATCGCCAGCCAGGGGATGCCCGCGCGGGTCAGCTGCTCCAGCAGGTGGCGCACGGTCTGCGACTTGCCCGCGCCGGTGGAGCCGGTCACGAACACGTGCCGGTTGATGGTCGAGCGCGGCACGGTGAACCGCCCGACCTGCCGGTCCTGCCCGTCCAGGATCGCGCCCAGCTCGATCCTCGGCTCGTTGGCGTTCACCGGCACGGCGTCGTCGGTCTCGGACGTCACGTCGAAGTAGCCGGCGTCCAGCACCCGCAGCCCCGGCACCTCGCGGCGCGGCAACCCCGCCAGCGCCGCCAGCGCGCCCGCCGTCGCCACGAACGGGTAACGCTGTTCCGACTCCACCGCCGGGCGGGGGAGCGCCGGGCTCGACGCGGGCGGCCGCAGGATCTCGCTGAACGTGCCGCTGCCGTGTCCTGAGCGCAGCCGGTACGGATGGTGGCCGAGCTCCATCGAACCGACCAGCACGGGCGCGATCTGGCTCAGCTCGGTCTCGGACGCGGCGCCCGCGAGCACCCGGACACGCCAGAGCCCCGCCTCCCGGAACGCGTCGAGCTCCGCCAGGCGCTGGTCGGCGCGCGCGACCGCCAGCCGCGCCTGCTCGTCCTCGCCGCGCCGCAACATGCGCAGCTCGTGATGCAGCTCCCGCATCTCGGTGTCGAGCAGCCGCTCGTCGCACGGGTCGGCGACCACGAACCAGCCGAACGGCCGTTCCATCAACGTCATGAGCGTCGCCTCGAAGAGGCTTGCGCCGTTGTCGGCCGACTTCACCTGCGGCGCGAGGCGGCCGGGACACCGGGTCCACACCATCCGCTCGGCCCGCCGCAGCCAGCCGTCGCCGATCGGCACACCACGCGCTCCGCTCGGGAACAACAGCCCCTGCTGGGTCTCTGGACCCGGGCTCACGGGACCCGCGTTCGTGATGAGCTCCAGCGGCGCACCGCCGCCCGGGGAGATCCACCCCACCACGAAAGGCCGCTGCCGCCGTGCCGCCGACAGCACAGCGGGGAGGACGCTCACGAAGTCCCACTCGGCCGACGCGTTCCGCTCGGGAGCGGGGATCGCCTGGATCCGGTACCAGGGCCCGGGCAGGACGGAGCCGTCCGCGCCCTGCCGGCCAGCGGGCTGACCGGCTGGATGACCGGCGGAGTGGTGCTGCGGGCCGGGAGGTTGACGCATGCTGGGGGCTGGGGTCACGCCAGCATCCTTACCTTCGCCCGCCCCCTCGCGCCACTACTCGGCAGGTGGTTTCGGCGGGGGGTCTTTTGGCGGAGGGTCGGCGGCGTGCCTGCCGTTCTTCTTCAGCGGCGGCACGATGCGCTGCGGCCGCGGCCCGGTGCCTCTGGGCAGCGCGTGGCGGGCCCGCGACCCCCCGGTCGCGCGCGGCGAGGGCGACGGTTTCTTCCGGCCGGGCCGCTCAGAATCGGTCTCGGAGTCCCCTGCACCCTCGCCGGTGGCCTCTGGAGCCGCCACCTCCGTGCCCTCCGGGCTGTCGCGTTCCAGCTCGGCCTGCCGCAGCCGTTCCTGCTCGCGTACGTGCTCCTCGAACTCCACCGAGTGCGCGGTCGGCAGCGTGATGATGCCGGGGTTGGCGTCCACCAGCAGGATCCGGCGGCCCGTCGCGCCCGCGTGCGTGAAGACCATCGCGGTCAGCGGCAGCTCCTGGAGCTGCGGCGGCTCGATCAGCAGTTCGCGGAAGCGCTGGCGCGTCTCGGTGGCCGGGATGCTGCGTCCCCAGGCCGTGGACGAGCTGATGCCCTCGACCAGCGCGGTGTCGTCGGCCACCGGAGCCGGAAGCGCCGACCACACCGGGTCGGTGAGCTCGTCGCCCCGCCGCCGCGCGAACGCGACCGTGCTGGCGTAGGTCTCGCCCGCGACGTCGGACAGGGTCTCCCCCGCCGCATCGGTGATCTCGGCGACCAGCAGGCGATGGTCGGCGCCGATGTGCTCGGCGGCGATCCGGGCGTCCTCCGGGTTGCCGAGCCGCATGAAGCCCACCGCGGCGTGACCGCGCCGTCCGAGCCGCTCGCGGACGTGCTGCGGGATCGACCGGTACATCAGCACGAGCCCGGTCCCCGTGGCCTCGCAGGCGTCGACCAGACGGTCCAGAACGTCTCCACGCAGCTTCTCAGCGCCGCACAGGAACAGGGTGTGGTCCCACTTGCCTCCGGGCGGCGCCTCCCGGATCCGGTGCGTGAGGGCCGTCGTGACGTACGTGCCGAGCACCCGGTTGGTGAGGACGCCGGCCCGCCGGTCCATCGAGACCACGTGCAGCCGCGACGGCGGCAGCCGGACCGGCTCGGTCGCCAGCCTCTCCAGCTTGCGCAGCTGCGCCTCCAGCGCCCAGGCCCGCCGCACCACGATGCGGTCGGTCGCGTCCCGGCCGAACAACGTCGCGATCCGCTCCAGCTGCTCGTCGGTCAGCAGCCCGCGCCGCAGGTCGTCTCGCGGATCGCCCACCTGCGCCAGCACGCGCAGCGCCGCCGTGATCTGCGGGATCGTCACCCCGTCGCCGAGGACCTCGATGAGCCGTTCCAGGATCGAGTTGTCGAACGAGAGGTCGCGCGTGCTGCTCTGCTCCTCGCCCGCGCTGACCACCAGCGACAGCACGTCGGCGAGCGCCTCGGGCCCGAGCCCGCGCGTCGCGTCCAGCCGTGACAGATCCGCGGGCAGCACCCACACCAGCGGGTCGTCGCCGCGATCGGCCGCAAGCCGCAGCAGGTCATGCGCGACCGCGCCCTCGGAGAGGTCGATGACCGTCACCCGGGCGCCCACCGCCAGCCGTGCCGCGCCCATGGTGGTCACGGACGCGGACCAGCCGGCGAGCGTGCCGCCGACGACGTCGACGCGGTCGACGCCGGGCGGGACGGCCACGGGGTACCACTCGCGCTGGTTCTCGTAAGCCCGCTGCCGGCGCTCCCAGTCGGCCAGCGCGGTCGCGTACTCCTTTTCGGCCGCGTCGCGTGCCCGGCTCCGCGCGGCGTGTTCCCGCTCGCTCAGCGCCCGTGCCTGCGCGATCCGCTCACGGACGACGCGTTCGTCCCGCCACAGCGCCGAGCCGGTGATGGCGAGCACGACTCCGCAGGCCAGCAGGGCCACTACCGCGAACGCCCAAGGCAGCACGCCGACGAGACCGCACAGCAGGAAGAGCGCCATGCCGACCCCTGCGCCGATGCTGGCGATGCGCAGCGGGCGCCCGGCGAGGTGCTCCGCGGGCATGCGCCCGGGCACGCCGCTCGGCACCGGCTCCGCGGCCGGGAGCTCGGGCGGGGTGGGCGGCGGTCCGGGGTCCGGGTGCACCTGTGCGTAGCGCCAGCCGACATAGACGCGATCGGCCTGTGTCAACCGCGCCATTGCGGACCCGCTCGCCATGTCCGTCACGTGGTCAAACCCCTGGGTGTCGCGGGACGGTAAGAAACGCCTGGGGGCTCAGTTGGGTCAGATTCCTACCCGCACAGAGTAAAGACGTTTCCGGCACAACGCGCCACATTCAACCGAACACGAATGCCCATGGCCGACTTGAGCCACCAATTCGGTCACCCGGTTCACCTGCGGCAAAGATCGGACACCGCACACCGTGAAGTTGGCCGGATCCGGCCAATGATTCTCCGTTCTGCTCCGGCCTTCCTCTGGACGGCCTCAGACCTGGGGGTCCGCCTTCACAGGAAGGAAGGCATCGATGGCCATGGTCGGGTGCGGGTACTTCCAATCCACCGACGAGAACGGGATGTACATGCCTTCAGGCTGGCCGGGCAGGAAGTAGTTTCCCATCCACTGGTCCGGGCTCGTGACCGAATCGCCGGGGCGGTAGTTGGCTCCCAGGGCCTCGAACTTCACGTCCCTGCCGAACATCGCGTAGATCGCGGCGTCCACGAAGTTGTAGTACTTGATGTCGCCGCGCAGGTGGGTGTCCTGAAGCGCCAGGGCGTGGACGAGGTCGCGGGCGAAGTACAGGGAGCTGATGTCCTTCACGACCTGGTTGAAGTCGTGCGCCCCGTCGTGGTGGACCATCGCGCGCGTCTGCGGCTCGTTGAGCAGCACCGTGTTCACGTACGTCGGCAGGTCTCCGTAGAACATCCGGACCCTCGACATGGCGCGAGGGAAGATCCGGCGCAGCCGCTCGTAGGTGAACTGCAGGTACACGTGGTTGGCGTCGACGAGGTCGAGTTCCAGGCCCATGGGCTCGACGCAGCCGGCGAGCACGGCCGCGGAGCCGCCCATGAAGACACCGACGTCGACGAGCCTGGACAGCTCCCGGTGAGTGCGTTCCACCCTGGTGAAGACGTCGAAGTAATGGTGCGCGCTGCACTGGTCCTCGTAGGCGATGCCGGCGCTCTCGATCCGGGCGGCGATGCGATCGAAGACCGTGTTACGGCCCTCAAAGATCTTCAGATCGGCGTGGTGCCCGCTGAGGATCGGGATGCCGAGCGCCTCAGCCGGATTCTCCAGGTCCGCCAGGGTGGGATCCGGTTCGAGGAAGCTTCCCCACGCGTCGTGATGCATGGCCACAGTAGCGACGTAGTCAGTCATTCCAGATACATCTCCTTGGACGTCAAGGTGCCGGGACTGCCTCCGGTGTCCCTGCATGGCGGGTTGTTTCTGGGGGCGGCTGCTTCCACTGGGATCGGATGGCAAGCCAGATCGTGGTGCCCAGTCCGATCAACCCCACGACCATGGTGAGCAGGGCCGTTGCCGAACCTAGTGGAGGTTGCCATGCGCCCGTCAACGGATTGAGCACCGGGACTTCCGGGTTGAGTCCGTGCTGGTACCGGATCATGGTGTACCACAGGGCGATCAATTGGAGTGGCAACGTGAAAACCGCCATCCAGCCGATCGCTGAACGCGCGAGAGACGGCGTGAGCAGGTCACGCCGGTCGATGACGTGGGCGGCCAGCAGCGCGGCTCCGACAGCGGAGGGAAGGATGTAGCGGCCTTGCGCCATCATCCCGTTCTCTTCGGCCCCGAAGATGTCCATCTGCAGCGGCAACCCGAAGGCGACCACCACGGTCAGGACCAGCCGCCAGCGGTCGGCGCGCCCACCGGCGGCGAGGGCGGCGACGACGAGAAAGCCGGTCACCGCGTACCAGACCGCATGGAAGCCGGTGGGCATCTCGACGTCCACCCATCCGAAGAGGCCGACCATCGACTCCAGATAGAAGGGGACTCGTTCGACCACGACCACCGCGAACGCGTCCGAGACGCCGAGACCCGCTCCGCCCGGGACCGGGACGAGCTCGGTCGCGTCCATGACCACGGTCCAGGCCGCCGAGGCCAGGCCCGCCGTGGCCACCACCGCGGTCGTGATCCATACACCGCGGTCGCGGGCCAACCGGCCCAGGCGGCCACGGCCGGCCGTGCCCAGGAGGACCGCTCCCGCCAGGGCCACGAACAGAGGCCCGGCGGGCCGCACGCAGGCGACCACCGAGGCGGAGACGGCGACGAGGACCATCAGCCGCCGATCGGGGGGTGCGTCATCGAGAACGAGCGGTATCAGCGCCGTCCACATCGCGATCGCCGCTGCGATCTCCAAGCCGCTCGGATTGATGACGCCGGCGAGGTGCATCGTCATCGGGGTCACCGCGACCAGGAGCCCGCCCAGCAGGAACGGGCGCCGGGACCAGGCGAGGACGCTGTGCACCGCGGCGGCGAGGAAACCGGCCGCGAGCGCGGCGCTCACCAGTCTGGCGAGCAGCAGGCCGGTCTCGTCGGGCCACCACTTGAGCGGCCACCCGACGAGGGCGGCATAGGTGGGTGGATACCGTCCCGTCGACGTGAAACGTTCCACGAGCTTGTCCGGAGAGGTGGGAGCCGGCTTCAGGCAGTCCGCCGGTTGCCTGGCCTTGAACGCGAAGCACGGCGGCGACCGCCGGAAGGCGCCCGCGGGGACGGTCTGCCAGACTCCTGACAACGGACGGGATTGGCCCTCGACCTGAACCCGTGCCGGCGGCGCCCCGAAGCCTCCGCTGACGACCCCGACGGCCCGGGTGATGTGGGCCTGCTCGTCCGGCCCGCCGTCCCAGGGCATGGCGATCGCCCAGCCGGCACCGACCGCGAAGAAACCCAGAAAGGCCAGGAGCGTGAGCAGCCGCGCTCTCCGTGGTGCGGCCAACCGGGGTTGGGGCATCGACTATCCCGGAGACTTTCGGATCCGGGCATTGATCGCTCGGCCCAGCTGTGACAGGGCCGCGCCGACCTCCTGCCCCTCGTCCGAAGGCGGCGCGAGGGCTCGCGCCAGCTCGTCACGCAGCGCCTGCGCCTCGTTACGCCTGCCGACGATCTCCGCGTTGGCCTGGGCGAGCTCGGTACGCAGCCGTTCGATCTCCCGCTGCTGGGTCGTGATGGTGTCGGTCAGCTGCTCGGACTCGTCGGTGCGAGCCGCCGACTCGTACTGCAGCTGCAGCACGCGCGTGTACAACGCGAGCCGGTTGTTCTCCATCGCGGCGAGCAGCTTCGAGGTGGTGTACGGCCGGAGAGCATCGAAGATCTCTGGCGCCCCCGGCGAGTCCGCTTTCATGAGCACGCCGAAACCGAAGACGGCGGGCACTATCTCCAGCTGCCAGCCGTCACCGTCGTTCTCGGCGAGAGCGTCCTCCACCGCGGTGAGCACTCCGTTGCGTTCGCCGCCGGCGTGCGCCGCACAGGTGAACACACCGTCCCCGACGAACCCCGCAGGCGTCACTTCGTCGTGCCAGACCGTCGGGCCGTCGTCCGTGGCCGGATGGATCTCGGCCGGCGGCAGCGGGGACGGCTGGTAGTAGAAGTCCCTCCGGCCGCATGGCCAGAGCACGTCGTGCAGGACCACGACCGCGCCAGGGGCGTTCGCCATGATCCAGTCGACTTCGGCGCGGACGACGGCGTAGTTGTGGTCGCCGTCGAGCACGTAGAGGTCGGCCACCGGCAGCTCTCCCAGGACATCAGGAGAGCGGCCCTCCACCAGGGCGAGCCGCGGATCTGCTTCCAGGAAGGTCCGCAGGTCGTCGCTGGGGGCGGGCTCCACGCAGTAGACCGCGGCTCCCAGGTCGGCGTAGACCGAGCTGACCTGGCCCGACTCCACACCGACCTCGACCACCGTGGCGATCTCCCGACCGGCGAAGATCGTTTCGAAGAACTCGCGGAAGAGCGACATCGAGTGCAGGAGCACCGGGAGTTCCCGGGCCGCCCGGCTCTGCCTGTGCGGGTCCTCCCGGGAACCGGCCATCTCGTCGCCGACGGTCCCGTCCCCGACGGTCACGGGGCACCGCCGCCGAGCTTGCGCCTGGCCATCTGGCTGGCGGTCGCGGCGACGCCCTTGACGCCCGCCGACCGGTACTGGTCGCGGAGCCGGTCGGACAGCAGGACGGCACGGGCCACCCGGCGGGAGCGGGCGTCCACGGGCAGGTGCGGGGCCATGCCGGTCATCGTCTGGGGCAACACGGCGAACGCGATGCTGATCTGGCCGGAGGAGACGACCGGCGCTCCCGCCCGGCGGGCGACGGGAAGCCAGACCGCCGCGTGCGGCGAGTCGAACTCCATGAGGTTGCCGCCGAGGTACCGGCACTCGGCGTAGTGCAGGCCGATGAAGTCCTCCGGCTTGTCCCAGCGGAGCACCCGCTCCTGGCGGCGGCCACCGGCGATGACCTTGGCCTCGATCCAGTCGACGCGCACGATCGCCGGACGGCCGGGGATGGCCAGCGAGATGTCGACCGTGTCGTGGTGCTCGAAGCGGAGGCGGGCGAACGACAGGCCGTTGTGGTTGATCCTGACCCGCTGGCGGATGGTCTTGTGCCAGCGGTCGTCGGCGGTCCGGTAACGCAGCCGGGTCTCGAACGCCTCACCGGAAGGCTCGAACGCGTCCTTGTCGATCTGCCCGTGGGCGACCGCACGGGCCAGTGCGCCCAGTCCGGAATCCGAGGCGGCGATCAACGCCGGCCAGAAGGAGTCCCGCATGTGCAGATCGTCGAGGTCGTTGAGGGACAGGTACGGAATGGCCTGCTTCAGGTCCTCCGGCAGGAGGGTGGTGACCATGGTGGAGCCGAAGTTGTCCTCGTGGAGCCAGTTGCCGAAGACCGCGGCCTCTTCGGACGTCGGCGACTCCAGCGCGGAGATCAGGATCCTGGACAGCCGCTCCCGGGCCGCCCGCCGCCGGACGAGGTCCGGCCAGGTGCCCTCCGCGTTCTCGACATAGCGGTTCCAATTCGCCTGGAACGCCAGGATGCCGTCCTGCACAGTCCGCCGCTCGGCGTCCTGCGACGGCGAGTCGACGGTCGCCCCCAGGATCGGGCCGCCGTCCTCGGTGAACCCGATGAGCGAACCGCACAGCGCGTTGATGGACTGTTCCACGATCTCCGGGCTGCGGGTGACGGTGGCGGCGAGGCGCGCCGGATGTCCCGCCTGCGCGAGATAACCCTCGGCTCGCAGGCCGGCCAGGTACACCCGTTCCGACCGGCCGTCGGTGGCCAGGTAGAGGCCCGCCGGGGCAAGGTCGATCTTGGCGATCTTCAACGCCCTGGCGAGCTGGAGCTGGATCGTGCCACCCCAGCCGAGGTCGACCAGGGTGAGATCGGGCCCTTCGAGCGCGCCGGCGTCCCGCAGCGACCTGATCAGGCGCTCCCGGGCGGCGGTGACCGTCACCGTGAGGCGGTTGCGCAGGTGCGGGGTCTCGGTGAGGGCCCGGGTGACCTTGTCGGCGATCTCGCCGTTGTCGATGACCGTGTCCAGTTCGGCCGCGAGACCCGGGACCTCACCGGCCTTGAGATCGAGGACGGTGAGCGTCTGCCGCACCGTGAGCTGGTAGCCGCTGCGGACGAACGCGTGCACGGCGTCGGTGTCGAGGGAGTCCAGACCGGCCAGGGAGGTCACGAAGCGCGACAGCCAGACGGGCTT
This sequence comes from Actinomadura rudentiformis, assembly GCF_008923185.1. Taxonomy (GTDB): domain Bacteria; phylum Actinomycetota; class Actinomycetes; order Streptosporangiales; family Streptosporangiaceae; genus Spirillospora; species Spirillospora rudentiformis. The sequence goes on along the minus strand of NZ_WBMT01000008.1, from coordinate 178,772 downwards.
GGCCTCGACGTCCAGGCCGCGGGCGCGGGCGGCGTTGTTGAGCAGTTCGGCCAGCAGCTCGCCTTCGCGCATCGGGCACCAGAGCTTCCTGGTGCCGGCCTCGTGCGCCTTGGTGACCACCCACTCCGCGAAGCCGGTCATCACCGGGCCGAGCACGCCGGAGCCGAACCGCCACGCGACCTCCAGCGCCGAGGTGGCGTGGGCGGAGCCCGAGTGGATCGTCTTGGCCCGCAGGCTCGTCAGGCCGAAGTCACCGTGCCGTTCGTCCAGATCCGGCGCGTAGTCCCCGGCCGGTTCGACGGGCTCCCGTTCCCGCTTCAGCACGGTCTCGTAGTCGTCGTCGAGCCTGCGGTAGAGCACGGTGCGCACGCCAAGCTCGGACGGCACCTCGTCGTCCGCGACCTCGTTGTCCCCGATGTGCACGACCTGTTGCGGGCTGCATCCCAGGTCGCGCAGCACGATGTCCCACAGGCCCGAGGCCTTGTCGGTGCCGTGCTGGTTGGAACGGAAGATCCGGGCGTCCTGCATGGCGCCCAGTTCCGGGCGGTCGAGCAGATAGGACAGGTGGTCTTCGGTGAAGTAGGTGTCAGATACCAGGATGATCTGGATGTCCTGCTTCCGGGCGGCGTTCACGACCTCGGCGATGTCCAGGTCCACGACGGTGAACTCACGTTCGGCCTGGACTTCGGCCTCGACGAGCTGCTCCAGCAGGGCGCCGCCGAACACCTCGCTCGGCATGGCGCGCCAGATGTCGAAGAGCGAGACCTCGGTGCCGAGGGTGTCCCGGCTGCGCCGGGCCCTGCCCTCAGCGGCGATCCGCATCCTCCGGAAGGTCGCGTCGCTCACCCACGACGGGCACAGGCCGGCCTCACGCAACCTGGCTCCCAGGAGCCCGAACACGTCCGTGGGCCGCGGCACGCGCCGCCAGAGAACGGTGTCGAAGATGTCAAGGGAAAGGACGGTGCACGCGCGGTCGGCGACAATGCGGTGAACGTTGTCGAGCAACGGACAAACGCTTTCCTGCTGAGCCAACGCCGCACCTCTCCTGGATCCAGAACGGACGCCGCGTAGCATACGACGCGGCTTGGATCACTTTATCCAAGCTCAGGCGCAGCTAGGGTGTTTCCCCACCAATGGGATCAAGCGGGACGATATCTACATCTCACCCTGCGTGATCAGGCCTTGTGGGCCATGCCGTTGGCCTGCCCAGGCGGTCCACTCTGCCCAGACTGGCCACTTTGTCCAGCCTGGCCACCCTGTCCTGCCCTCGCGGCCGCACGCCTCGCCTGGCGATCCTGGCGAACGAGCTTCCCCGCTTCGGCCGCCGGGCCGTCGAAGAGGACCTTGCCCTGGCGCATGGTGATGCCGCGGTCACAGAGCCCGGTCAGCATCTGGATGTCATGCGCCACGATGACCATCGTGCGGCCCTCGCCCCGGAGCTCGCGGATGCGGTCGAGGCACTTCTCGCGGAAGGGCGGGTCGCCGACGGCCAGGACCTCGTCGATCAGGAAGACGTCGGGCTCGGTGTGCGCCGCGATCGAGAAACCGAGGCGCATGAACATGCCGGACGAGTAGAACTTCACCTGGTCGTCGAGGAAGCGCTCGACACCGGAGAACTCCACGATCGCGTCGAACTTCCGCTCGATCTCGGCCCTGGACATGCCCAGGATCGCGCCGTTCAAATGGACGTTCTCCCGGCCGGTCAGCTCGGGGTGCAGCCCGGCGCCCACATCGATCAGCCCGGCGATGCGCCCGCGGACGAGCACCGAGCCGGCGTCCGGCTGCATCACGCCGGAGATGAGCTTGAGCAGAGTGCTCTTGCCCGAGCCGTTGAGCCCCATCAGGGCCACGGTCTCACCCTGGTTGATGGTGAGGCTCACGTCGTCGAGCGCCTTGAACTTCTCGGACAGGGTCTGCCCGCGAAGGGCCCGCACGCTCATCTCCTTGATGGAGCGGGCGTGCCGCATGGTGAAGTGCTTGGTCACCGAGTCGATGACGATCGAGGAAGTCAACGGCTACAGCTCCTGCGCGAAGCGCTTCTGCATCCTGGCGAACGCCACTCGCCCGGCGACGAAGACCAGGATGGCGAAGACCAGGGACGCGGTGGCGTGGGCATAGAGATTCGGGGGGAACGCGAAGGTCTTCCCGGTTCCCGGAAACCAGAAGGCCCTCTGGAACAAGGAGACGGCGGAGACGAGCGGGTTGGCCAGGTAGAGGTCCTCCACCCAGCCCGGCGCATGGGTCCGCACATGGGTCCACGGATAGATCATCGGCACCGACCAGGTCACGACGATCATCGAGATGTCCACGACCTGCTCCAGGTCACGGAAGAAGACGTTGATCGCCGCGCACAGCAGGCCGAGCCCGAGACCGAGCATGACGATGATGGCGAACCCGAACACTGCCGCGCCCAGGGACTCCGGCGAGGGCCGCCACCCCTTCACTATGGCGGCGCCGAGCAGGATCAGCATGCTCGGCAGGAAATGCACCAACGAGACCAGCAGCGAGGCGATCGGGAAGAGCTCGCGAGGCAGGAAGACCTTGCGGACCAGCGGGGCATTGCCCGTGACCGAGCGGGTCGTCGAGTGCAGGGTCTCGGTGAAGAGGTTGACCAGCACCATCCCGGAGAACAGGTAGACCGGGAAGTTCTCGACCTGGCGATCCATGCCCAGGAAGACGCCGATCACATAGAAGTAGACCGAGAAGTGCACCGCGGGCCGCACGTACGACCAGCCCAGTCCCAGCAACGACCCCTTGTAGCGGGCCCTGAGTTCCCTGCGTACCAGGAGGCGCAGCAGGTACCGCCGCCGGGCGGCCTGCCGCAGCCCGCCGTCCGCCCCCGGCGGCCGTAGCGTGTCGTCGGGGGACATGAGAGTGGTGGTCATCCCTGCTGCGACCCCGTGGAGTCGAACGTGCGGCGCCAGGCCTCGGGCGAGGCGAGCTCGTCCATCGCCGCCCGGTACCTGTCGCTCAGTTCCGGCCACTCCCGGCTGAGCTTGGCATGCAGCAGCGCCGTACGCTTCATGATCGCCTTGTAGCGCTTCGGGTCCCGCTGGTACCAGGCCACCTTGGTGCCGTCGGCCGAGGACACCAGGGCACTGTCGAACTTCGACAGCAGGCCCCAGTGCCGGTCGATGTGCGGCACCACGATCTGGGGGTTGCTGCGCGCGTCGGTGTCGACGGGGCGCAGCTGCTTGATGGAGCCGACCACCGCGGTCGCCAGCATGGCCACCCGGTCGCTCGGCGGCTTGGGCGTACGGCCGCGCTTGGGCGGCTTGCGTCGGCGGACCTGGGGGAACTCCTCATGGCTGGCGCGGTTCTGCGCGTCGGCGAAGTCGGCGCGGAACGCACGGATCTCCGCCAGCTTCGCGGCGATCCCGGCGTGCATGTGCTCCGGGCCGCTCAGCACGTCCTCGATCGCCGTGAGCATCAGCTCGGCGGTGGAGTACTGCATGGCGAGGGCGTGCTTCACCGAGATGATGAAGCTCTCCTTGACCAGGTTGCCGCCACGGTCGTACGGCGAGTGCAGCAGCGCGGTGACGATGCGGTTGCGCTCGTGGAAGTACGCCTGCCAGTCGATGCCGTCGTCCTTGTCCTGCCACGGGACGTGCCAGGCGGCCATCCCGGGCAGCGACACGGTCGGGAAGCCGGCGTTACCGGCGCGGACGCAGTACTCGGCGTCGTCCCACTTGATGAACATCGGCATGGACAGGCCGACCTTGCGCATGACGTCGGTCGGGATCAGGCACATCCACCAGCCGTTGTAGTCCACGTCGACCCTGCGGTGCAGCCAGCTGGTCTTGCGCAGGCTGCCCGCGCTGGGCAGCTGGCTGGACTTGGCCTGGCTCGTCACGATCGGAGACGGCGCCGGCAAAGCGAAGTCGTGCTCCCGGCGCGTGCTCGGCGCCTCCTCCCACCACCAGCGGTAGCGCTGGATGATCTCACCGTAGGCGTGCAGCTGTGAGCGGACGAAGAGGTTGAACATGTGCCCGCCCACGATGGTGGGTGTGCGGGCGTAGTCGCCGAAGGCGACGGCGCGCAGGATGCCTTCTGTTTCGGTGACCACGTCGTCGTCGAGAAGCAGCACGTAGTCGCTGGTGCCGGCCCGGAGCGTCTCGTCCATCGCCCGGGAGAACCCGCCGGAACCACCCAGGTTCGCCTGTTCGATGAGCTTCAGCCTGGAGCCCAGTGATTCGGCCGCGCGCGGGAACCTCGGGTCGTCACTCACCCGCTCGTTGCCCTGGTCGACGACATAGATGGCGTCGACCACCTCCAGCACCTCCGGTGCCCAGCCGAGCGCGACGAGCTGGTCGACGCAGAACGACGGCCGGTTGAACGTGGTGATGCCGAGACTGACCCGGCCCTGCCGTACCTGGCCGGCCTCTGCGCACCAGTCCGCCCGTTCCAGCAGAGCGTTGGTCTCCCCTGCCAGGATGTCCATCCAGTACCAGCCGCCGTCGATGAACGGCTGGAGCGACAGGCGGAAGGTCTCCTCCTGGGCTTCCTCGGAATCGATCCGGACGGAGGCGACGCGCTGGATGTGCCCCTTGGCGCTGGACCGGTAGACGATCACGTTGGCCTGGCCGCGGAGGCGTACCCGGAGGATCACCTCGTCGACCGAGGTCCACCGCCTCCAGTAGCTCGCCGGGAACGCGTTGAAGTAGGTGGCGAAGGAGACCCGCTGCCCGACCGGCACGAGCACGCTGCGCCGGCCGACGTCCTCCGCCTGGCCGACGTCGCCCCCGGCGCCGGCCTCGACGGACGCCTCCGCCGCGACCGCTTCCGCACCGCGGGCGATCTCGCCCTCCACGTACAGCTTCAGCACGTCGAGGTCGCGGTCCACCGGCATCACGACACGTTGCAGGACGCGCAGCCCGGACGGCTCGATGCTCTGGTCGTTCACTCGTCCACCCCTCCGCTGATGAGACGCTCGCCCTCGACGAAATGGGGACGCAGCCTGTTGTCGACCATGCTGAGCGCGCTGGCGATCGCCATGTGCATGTCGAGGTACTTGTACGTGCCGAGCCGCCCGCCGAACAGCACGCCGTCCTCCCGCCGTGCCATGTCGCGGTAGGCCAGCAACCGGGAACGATCTTCGCCCGTATTGATCGGATAGTACGGCTCGTCACCGCGTGCGGCGAATCGCGAGTACTCCCGCATGATCACGGTCTTGTCCGACGGGTAGTGCGCGCGCTCCGGGTGGAAGTGCCGGAACTCGTGGATGCGGGTGTACGGCACGTCCTCGTCGGCGTAGTTCATCACCGGGGTGCCCTGGAAGTCACCGGTCGCCTTGACCTCCATCTCGAAGTCCAGCGTCCGCCAGCCCAGCTCACCCTCGGCGTAGTCGAAGTAGCGGTCCAGCGCTCCGGTGTAGACCACGGGAACGTTGCCGGCCACGTCGTCGCGCAGGTCGAAGAAGTCCGTTTCGAGCCTGACCTCGACATTGGGATGGTCGGCCATGCGTTCCAGCCAGGCGGTGTAGCCGTCGACCGGCAGACCTTCGTACCTGTCGTTGAAGTACCGGTTGTCGAACGTGTAACGCACCGGCAGCCGGGTGATGATCTCGGCGGGGAGATCCTTGGGGTCGGTCTGCCACTGCTTGGCGGTGTAGCCGCGGATGAACGCCTCGTACAGCGGCCGCCCGATGAGCGAGACCGCCTTCTCCTCCAGGTTGGAGGGGTTCGTCACCTCGGCCGCCTGCTCGGCGATCAGGGCCCGCGCCTCGTCCGGGCTGAACGCACGGCCGAAGTACTCGCAGATGGTGCCGAGGTTGATCGGCATCGAGTAGACCCGGCCCTTGAACGTCGAGAACACCCGGTGCTGGTAACCCGTGAAGGCGGTGAACCTGTTGGCGTACTCCCACACTCGCTCGTTCGAGGTATGGAACAGGTGCGCGCCGTAGCGGTGGACCTCGATGCCCGTCTCCGGCTCCGCCTCGCTGTAGGCGTTGCCACCGATGTGGTCGCGACGATCCAGCACCAGCACGCGCAGGCCGAGGTCGGCCGCGCAGCGTTCGGCGACGGTCAGTCCGAAGAACCCGGCACCGACAACTACAAGATCAACATTCACTGAACGGCGTCCATCTCCATGCGGGGAGAGCGGAAAGGCCTGATGGCGCACTCGGGACCAACCGGCCTATTGATGCGGGTTTGCGGCTAAGATACCCGGGGTTCGTTCGATACAGGTGCAGGACTCAAGGATCTCCGTGGCCTCAACCCCTCCCGGCGGCGCGCCGCGGCCCACACGTCCAGTGGTCTACATGCATGTGGGGGCGGCCAAGAGCGGGACCACCTACCTGCAGCAGGTTCTCTGGCACAACCGCCATCGGCTGGCCGACGCCGGGGTCCTCTACCCGGGTAAGGACTTCGCCGCCCACGTCAGGGCCGCGTTCGATCTGCGCAACACGTTCTTCCGTGGCGCATCGGACCCCACCGTCAAGGGCGCCTGGGGCGAACTGGTGGCCGAGGCCCGTGACTGGCCGGGCACTGTGATCATCTCTCAGGAGCTCTTTGCGCCGACCCGAGCCGCCTACGTCCGGCGCGCACTGGCCGATCTCGACTTCGCGGACGTTCATGTGGTGTTCACCGCACGTGACCTGGGTCGCCAGATCCCTGCTCACTGGCAGGAGGATGTCAAGAACCGGTTCACGACCTCGTTCGACGAGTTCATCTCGTCGATCCGGCGGCAGGACTGGCGTAGCTACGAGGTGGCGCGGCTCTTCTGGGGTCTGCAGGACCCGGTGGCCGTGCTGGCCCGATGGGGCGCGGACCTTCCGCCCGAACGGGTCCACGTGGTCACACTCCCCCGCCCGGGCGCGCCCCGCGATCTGCTCTGGCAGCGTTTCAGCGCGGCCGTCGGCATCTCCCCCGACGACTGCGACCTGTCCGGCTCGTTCTCCAATCCCTCGCTCGGGCTGGCGGAGACCCAGTTCCTCCGGGAGATCAACATCACCCTCGACGAGAACCGGGTCGACTGGCACGTCTACAACGACGAGGTCAAGCTGTTCCTCGCCCAGGAGGCCCTGATCAGGCGGCCGTCACCGATCAAGATCGAGCTGCCTGCCGAGTACCTCCCATGGGCCACCGAGCGGGCCATCGAGACGGTCGAGGACCTGCGGGCGGCGGGCTACGACGTGCAGGGAGATCTGTACGACCTCATCCCGATGCCCTCGCCGGCACCGGCGCCCGCCCCCCACCCTGACGAACCCCAGTGGGCCGATATGGCCGACGTCGGCGCCGACGCGATCGCGGCCCTGCTGCAGCGCATCCAGGCCCAGGAGAAACGTGCCGCCCGGGTCCCGGGCGCGGAGATCGAGCTCCGTGAGTGGATCGAGTCGCTCCAGCGGGACACCGCGGCCCTGCTCGAGATCACTGGCGACATGGCCCACGACGCCAGCCCACTGACAAGGCGGGCCGCGCAGAACGTGACCGAGCGCTATCCCGCGGTTCGGCAGTTGCGCGGCGCCTATCAGCGCATCCAGGCCAAAGCGGGCCGGACGAAGACCGACCAGGCCAAGACCGGCGGCTCCGCCCCCCAATCGAACACGAGGGGAACGCACAGATGAACGTGCCTCGCTCCGGTCATGCCGGTGATCAGGCCGTCAAGACCGTCTATCTGCATGTCGGCGCCCCGGCCACCGGCACGGCCTTCCTGCAGCAGACGCTGTGGGACAACAGGCTGAGGCTCGGCGACGCCGGGGTCTGCTACCCGGTCGCCGGTCCGCTGGAGCACTTCGGCGCCGTGATGGACCTGCGCGAGATGGCCTGGGGAGGCCGCCGGGATCCCGCCTGGGACGGCGCCTGGGACAGGATGGCCCAGCGCGCCCGGGACTGGGACGGGCACACGGTGATCTTCTCGCAGGGGTTGCTGGGCGGCGCGACGGAGCAGCAGGTCAAGCGCGCCGTGGCGGACCTCGAACCGGCCAAGGTGCACGTGGTCTACATGACCCGGCACCTGGGGTGGCAGCTGATCGTGGACTGGCAGGAGCATCTCCGGCACGGACACACGATCACCTTTGAGAGCTTCGTCGACGACCTGGTCGAACGCGGCATCAAGGCACCCAAGCCCTATGGCGAGCTGTTCTGGGGACTGCATGACCCGGAACGGGTCCTGCAGGTGTGGGAGACCGCCGTTCCGAGCGACCGCATCCACGTGATCACCCTGCCGCCGCCCGGCGACAGTGCGGGCCCGGACCTGGTGTGGGAACGGTTCTGCGCCCTGACCGGCATCGAGGCGGGGGCCTTCGACGTCTCGGCGACGCCGGAGGACGAACCCCTGTCGGCGACCGAGGCGGAGATCCTCCGCCGCCTCAACACGAAGATCGCCCCCCTGCTCGGCACCGACCACAAGCGCATGGTCCGCCAGTATCTCGTCGGGCACGGCCTGGCCGACGGTGCGGACGCGGTCGGACATCTCGCCATGGGCCTGCCGGCAAGGCACGCGGACTGGGCCGCCGAGCGCACCCGGCAGCTCACCGGCGCGCTGCGCGCCGGCGGTTACCAGGTGGTGGGAGACCTGGACGAGCTCGTGACCTCACCGCGACCCGAACCGGCGCGGCAACCGGAGGACCTGCCGGACGAGCTCATCGCGACGGCGTTCATCGGTGTGGTCGCGCATCTGCTGGAACGGCTCTCCGACGGGCACGCGCGCATCGGACTCGCACATCTGAACAGCCAGCTGGCGGGGGTTCAGGAGAACCTCGACCGGTTGATCGAGACAGCCGCCGCCCCCTCGCCCGCTCTGCAGCGGGCCGCCCGCCGCGCCGCCGGCCGGCGAGCCCCATGAGCGCGGGCGGCGGGGCCGCGCAGCCGCGCAGGGAGTCCGTGGCCGCGGTGGTGGTGACCTATAACCGGCGCGAGCTGCTCGACGAGGCCCTGGCGGCGCTCCGAGACCAGACTCGCGTCCCGGACCGGTTCATCGTGGTCGACAACGCGTCGTCGGACGGCACGGCCGCGCTCATCCGCGATCGGTTCCCGGATGTCGAACTGCTGGAGCTGCCGCGCAACGTGGGAGGCGCGGGCGGGTTCGCCGCGGGCATCGCGCGAGCCCTCGACGCCGGCATGGACCTGCTCTGGCTGCTGGACGACGACACCGTTCCCGAGCCCGGAGCCCTCCAGGCCCTGCTGGCCGCCCGGGAGGCCGGGGCCGGCGAGGACGGGCCGCCGACCCTGGTGGCCAGCCGGGTCGTATGGACCGACGGCCGTGCCCATCCGATGAACACCCCCCGGCCCAAGCCGCGCGCCACCGCCGCCGAATGGGAGATCGCCCGTGCCGCGGGCTGTGTGCCGATCCGCTCGGCGTCGTTCGTCTCCGTGCTGGTGGACGCGGCGGTGGTCAGACGGCGCGGGCTGCCGGTCGCGGACTACTTCCTGTGGAATGACGACTTCGAGTTCACCACCCGGCTGCTGCGCGGCCGCCGTGGACTGCTCTGTGACGACAGCGTCGTGGTGCACAAGACCAAGGGTTTCGGGGGCGCGGACGCTGATCCGGGCGAACGATTCTTCTACGAGGTGCGCAACAAGATCTGGCTGTTCACCGGCAGCCCGGGGCTCGCGCCTCCCGAGCGCGCCCTGTACGCCGGATCCACGCTAAGGCGCTGGTCGCGTACCTTCGTCGGGGCCACGGACCGTTCCGTGCTCCGTCGCGCGATGCTCCGCGGGGTGAGGGACGGCTTGCTGACGCGTCCTCGCCCCACAGCGGCGCTCCTCAGTGAAATCGGAGTGGACACCCCGCAGAGGACCGACAAGACCTGATGAGCGCGGAGAGCCTCGCACCTGACAACCCGACCTTGGCCGGCCCTTCGGCCGGCGACAGCGAGGGCGGAGGCGACGCCGAAAGCGCCGAGGCCCGGGGACGGTCCCGCTCCTGGCTGCTGCCTGTGGGGCCCGTCGCCCTCGCGCTCGTCCTCGGCGTGGCCGGGATCAACGGGCCCTCGTACTGGCTGGACGAGGCGGCGACGGTGACCGTGAGCGGCCGTCCGATGCCGGACATGTTCCGGGTCTTCGACAATCTCGACCTGGTGCACGCCCTCTACTACCTGATCATGCGGCCCTGGGTCGTGCTGTTCGGGACGGGAGAGTCGGCGCTGCGGCTGCCGAGCGTGCTGGCGATCGCGGCGGCCACGGCGGGAGTCGTGGGCATCGGGCGGCGCTGCTCGGGACCGTTGGCCGGGCTGTTGGCGGGGCTCGTGTTCGCGGGGAACGTCGCCGTCTCCAGGCACGCCCACGAGGCGCGTTCGTACGCCATGGTGGCCGCCGTCGCCGTGCTCGCCACCTATCTGCTCGTCCGGGCCACGGAAGAAGGAGCCGAGCGGCGAGGACGATGGTTCACCGCGTACGGGCTGACGATCGTGGTGGTGGGGCTGCTCAATCTCGACGCCGTTCTCCTGCTACCGGCCCACCTCGTGACGTTGTGGCTGGCCCGTGCACGCATGGCCGGGCTCTGGCGGAGCTGGCTGATGAGCGCGGGCGCGGCGACGGTGGCGCTGGTGCCCTTCGCACTCTTCGCGCAGACCCAGTCGAACCAGGTGAACTGGCTGCCCGCGCCGTCCGGACGGATGATCTGGAAGCTCCTGGAGTTCCTGGCCGGTGACACGTGGCTCGTGGCGCCCATGCTGGCTCTCGCGGTCCTCGGCGCGGTCGTCGGTCGCCAGGGACGGGGCGCTCTTCCGCTCACCGCCGTCGCAGTGCCATGGCTGATCCTGCCGCCCGCGCTGCTCCTCATCGTGTCGGCGCTGGCCGAACCCATGTTCATGTTCCGTTACGTGTTCTTCTGCCTGCCCGGTCTGGCGCTGCTGGCCGGGGTCGCGCTGGCCCGCCTCGCCACGCTCGCACGTCCGGCGAAGGCGGTCGGGCCACTTGCGGTGGTGACCGCCACGGGCCTGCTGGCAGGGCTTTCGGTACCGGCGCACCTGGCCGAACGGCGGCAGGACAGCCGGTTGGACGACCTGCGGGCCGCCGCCGACATCGTCCGTGCGAACGCCCGGGACGGCGACGGCATCGTGTACCTCGCCGGGGTCGTACGGTGGGGCGCGCTCGCCTACCCCGACGCGTTCGGCCGGTTGAAGGACATCAGCTTGCGCGAGGGCCCGGTGCGCGCCGGCAACATCAAGGGGCGGGATCGCCTGCCGCGTGAGATGCGGCCCGGGCTCGTCCGGTTGAACCGGGTCTGGGTGATGGGCTCCCGCTCGCTCCTCCCCGAGCACGCGGAGACGGTGATGCGGCGGCAAGAGGTCGTCATGGCCAGCGGGCCATGGCGGGTCGCGGGCCAGTGGAAGTACTGGGGCGGCCTTCTGACGCTCTATGAACGGACGGGACCCTACCGGGAAGCGAACGCACCGGTCGGACGGGCCACCTAACGAACCTCCAGATAGTCGATCTGGCCCCGGCCGTCCAGCCGTCGCAGGCCGAGGGTGTTCCAGCCGGGCTTCAACTGCACCTCCGCGGTGGTGGAAGGCCAGTCGTCCCCGCCTGACTCGCGCAGCCGCACGGTCCGGGGGCCGGCTCCGTTCGCCGTGAGCTCGAACCGGGACGCGTTGCCCGACCGGTTCGCATAACCGATCTTGACGGAATAGCTCCCGGTGCCCGCCACGAAGACCGGCACCTCCACCAGGCAGCCATCGCGGTCGAACGGGCCGATCGCCTTGTCACCGGAGGCCCGGGGGCGCTTGAACGTCGACGCGCAGCCGTTCAGCCGGGCGCGCTCCGCCTCGTAACGCGCCGCGATCCCGCGGATGACGGGCCGCGTCCCGTCCCAGGCCAGCGGCGTCACGTACATCCCCCGGTTCACCTTCGAGCCGCCGAGGTAGTCCTGGATGCCGTGGAAGACCAGATGATCGCCGCTCTCGTCGCTGAGCACGTCCGCGCTGCCGGGTCCCTCGATCTTGCCGCCGTACGCACCGGTGGACTGCACCACCCGGCCCGCCTTCTCGTACGGCCCGTTGATCGACGACGCGACCGCGTACCGGGTCTGGTAGTTGGACTTGAAGTACCACCCGGCGGAATAGAGCAGCACGTACTTGCCACCACGGCGTACGAGATCGGGAGCTTCCACCAGCACCGGTTCGTCCTTGCCGCGGCCCAGGATGCGCTTGGCGGTCTCCGCCGGGCGGAGTCCGTCCGGCGTCAGCCTCATCAGGTAGATGGCGGCGGACTCGCGGGCGTCGGTCTTGTAGAGGAGATAGCGCGTCCCGTCGGCGTCAATGTGGGAGGCGGGGTCGATGGCGCCGCCGAGGTCGAGCGGGCACACCAGGGGGTCTCCCGCGACGGGGACGAACGGGCCCGCGGGCGAGACCGCCGTCGCCACCCCGATGCACTGCGCGTCCTCGCCTTTACGGCGGGCCGAGAAGTAGAGGAGGTAGGTGCGGCTCCCGGGTTGCGGCGGCACCACCTCGGGTGCCCACGTCCACCCGGCGTCGGCCCAGGACGGCAGTTGCGCGAGACCGTCGGCCGGTGCCTTGATCCATGGCCCGGTGGGCGACGGAGCGGTGGCGACGGGCATCGAGGCGTCACCGTTGTTGGTGCCGTACGCGTAGTACGTCGCGCCGACCTTGATCACAGCCGGATCGGCGAAGTTGTCGCCGATCACCGGCTTGAGCGGCGAATAGCCGGGAGCGACGAACGGCACCGGCGTGCTCGCCGGGCTCGGGACGGGCGGCGCGGGGGCGGGCGGGGAGGCGGGCGCCGACGTTCGCGGGGAGGGTTTCGCCTGCCGCTTCGGCGAATCCGGACCGCAGGAACCGGCGAGCGTGATGATCAGTGCGACCACGGTGGTGATGGCGGCGCCCCCGAGCAGCGGCGCCCATGGTCTGCCTGCTCGCAGGTCCAACGATGTCCCCCTCGCATGCCGGCCCACCCCGTTGATTGTGAATGATGCCAACAACCGACATCGGTGGCCAACGGGCATCGAATGCGCGAATCGCTACTCGGCTGGCTATCGTTACTGATCGAACCCTAGACAAAGGAGAGGCGGACGTTGACCCGATATCGGCGGTTCTGGGGGATCCGTCCGCGGGCATCGTCGTTCGCCGGCATCGGCGCTGCGATGGTGATCGTGCTTGCTCTCGGCCTGGGTGTGAGCGCCTGCGCGGGCAGCGGCGGCAAGGGAACCGGCAAGCGGGCGAAGCCCGCCACCGTCAAGAAGCCGAACGTCGTCTTCGTCCTCACCGACGACCTCTCCTGGAACCTCATCGCGCACATGCCGCGCGTCAAGGGCATGCAGCAACTCGGCACCACGTTCTCGAACTTCTTCGTCGCCGACTCCCTCTGCTGCACCTCGCGGGCGACCATGTTCACGGGTCAGTACCCGCACAACACCGGGGTACGCACCAACTTCCCCCCGGACGGCGGCTACGGCGTCTTCAAGGCACGCGGTGGCGAACAGGGCTCCTACGGCCCGGCCCTCCAGAAGGCCGGCTACCGCACGGGGCTCATGGGCAAGTACATGAACGGCTACCAGCCCGCGGACACCCAGGGCGGCGCGGCGCCCTACGTGCCGCCGGGCTGGACGGAGTGGGCGGTCGCGGGCAACGGCTACCCCGAGTACGACTACAACCTGAACGAGAACGGCAAGCTGGTGTCGTACGGCAGCCGTCCCGCCGACTATCTCACCGACGTCCTCACCAACAAGAGCGTCGACTTCATCCAGCGGTCCGGCACCGACGGCAAACCGTTCTTCCTTCAGGTGTCCACGTTCGCGCCGCACGGACCGTTCATCCCGGCGCCCCGTCACGCTCAGGCGTTCCCCGGTCTGAAGGCGCCGAGACCGCCCGGATTCAACGAGCTGGACACCTCCGACAAGCCCTCATGGCTGCGTTCCCGTCCCAGGTTGCGCCAGCCCGGCCTGCGCGCCATCGACGACGGCTTCCGCGACAGGGTCCGCATGGTGCAGGCCGTGGACGAGATGGTCGGCCGGATCCAGCAGACCCTCGCCGCCAAGGGGCTGGATCGTGACACCTATCTCATCTTCGGCTCCGACAACGGCTTCCACATGGGGGAACACCGGCTGGCGGGCGGCAAGATGACCGCGTTCGACAGCGACATCAAGGTCCCGTACATCGTCACCGGTCCGGGGGTGCCGGCCAACCGTACGACCGACGCGCTCGCCCAGAACACCGACCTGGCTCCCACCTTCCTGGAGCTCGCCGGCGTCAGGCCCCCCAGCACGACCGACGGCCGGTCGCTGGTGCCCTTCCTCCGCGGCGGCGATCCCCCCGGCTGGCGCGATGTGGCGCTCGTCGAGCATGTGAGGCCCGCCCCGTCGGCCCAAGACCCTGACCGCCAGGACTCCGGGCCGGGCACACCGCCGACCTACAACGCGCTGCGAACCAAGACCGAGCTCTACGTGGAGTACGTGGACGGCGAGCGGGAGTACTACGACTTGTTGAAGGATCCTTACGCGCTGCAAAACGGTGCTCGCACCCTTCCGGGGCCGAAACAGCAACAGCTGTCCGCGTTGCTCTACGCCCTGACGCAGTGCGCGGGTCCCACCTGCGCCGCCGCGAGCCGGAGCCGGTAAATGCAGCTCACCAGCACGTGGTTGGTCGTCCTGTCCGGGCTGCTCGCCGTCGTCGTCCTCGCGGTGACGCTGTGGGTGCTTCCCAAGATCGTCGGAGGGGGGATCAAGCGGCTCTGCCTGCGCGCCGGCCTGCTCTTCGGCTGCCAGGTCGCCATCGTGATCGCGCTGGCCACCGCCATGAACTCCTACTTCATCTTCTACGGCAGCTGGAGCGACCTGCTCGGCACCGGCGGCGGCGACGTCGGCGTCAAGGGCGGCCGCTCGGGCGCCGGTGGCCTGGCCGGGCGGCCGCTGCCCCGCTCGATCTCGCCGCTGTCGGCCGAGTCGGGGCTCCGCGACCCCGCCAAGGACGGCGTCCTGGAGCAGACCACGATCCGGGGAGAGCGCACCGGCCTCCAGGTCAAGGCCTTCGTCTACCTGCCGCCGCAGTACTTCCAGCCGGCGTTCCGCAACCGCCGCTTCCCCGTGTCGCTGGTGCTCGCGGGCTACCCGGGCGACCCCCGGGGGATCATCGAGCGGCAGGAGATGGTCAAGCTCGCCGCGCGGGACATCAAGAGCGGCGCCCTCCAGCCGATGGTGTACGTGATCACCAGGACGATGGTCGCGCCGCCCCGGGACACCCAGTGCACCGACGTGCCGAGCGGTCCGCAGGCCGAGACGTTCTTCAGCCAGGACGTGCCCCAGGCTCTCTCGAACACCTACCGGCTGGCGCGGGACGCTCGCGGCTGGGGCGTGATGGGGCAGTCGGCCGGCGGCTACTGCAGCGTCAAGCTGGCGATGCTGCACTCCGACCGCTTCGCCGCAGGCGCCTCCCTCGGCGGCTACCTCAAGGCCCTCAAGGACCCGACGACCGGGGACCTCTACGGTGGCAGCGATCTGGTCCGCAACGACAACGACCTCATCTGGCGGCTGGAGCATCTCCCGCCGCCGCCGACCTCTGTCCTCCTCGCCTCCAGCAAGGTCGAGGAGGGCTATTCTCAGGCCCAGCGGTTCCTCGCACTGGCCAAGCCGCCACTGCGGGTCGACACCCTCTTCCCGGACGTCGGCGGCCACAACTACAACACGTTCCGCCGTCTGACCCCCGGTCTGCTGGGCTGGATGAACCAGCGGCTCCAAGCGGACGTCTGACGAGGGATTTTCATCCCGAATGCGTCGCTATGATCCAAGGCGACGGAATGGCGAGCACAGGAGACGGGCGTGACTTCACCCAGGACTCCGGACGAAGAGCCGGGCGCCGAGCAGACTCGGGCTGAGTCTCCCGATCAGCCGTCGGCTCCGCCCCCGCCGCAGTGGCTTGAGGAGGACCAGCAGCCCTCCGGAGCGCCCCTGCTCCCAGAACCTCTCCCGCCATTGCCGGATTCCGGCCCGCCGCCGCAGGATCCCCAGGGCAAGGGCGCCCCGGCCGAGGGCTCCCAGGACAAGACGGTCAGCAACATCGACGCCAACGACGCAATGCGCACCCAGGTCTTCACCCAGGGCGGCCAGGGATCTCAGAGCGGCCAGGGATCCCAAGGCGGGCAGACCGCGGCGCCGTCGAGCGACGCCGAGCGCACGGCGTTCATAGGGTCACCCGGCCCCGCGTCGCCCGCGCCGTCGCCTCAGCCGCCGTCGCCTCAGCCTCCCTCGCCTCAGTCTCCGGCCCCCAGGACGCCTTCGCCGGAGGCCACCATGGTCGACGGCACGGCGTTCAGTCGACCTCCGGTGACCGGCGGCGCCCCGGACACTGAGGTCGAGGGACCAGCGGGCCAGCAGCCCGCACCGCCGCGGGAGCAGCAGCACGCCTCTCCCCCGCCGCCTCCCTTCCCCTACGCGCAGGAGATCCCTTCAGCGCAGCCGGCACCTCCCGTGCCGTTCCCCTACGCACAGGAAATCCCGGGAAACCCGCCCGCGCCCGCTCCCGCCTCCCCGCCGGCCCCCGAGCCCTTCCCTTACGCGCAGGAGATCCCGGGACAGCCCGCGAATCCGGCTCCGGCGGCGGCTCCCCCGCCGTTCCCCTACGCCCAGGAGATCCCCGGGACTCCGGGAAGCCAGGGGGGACCCGCGCAGACCTCGCCGCCCGCGCCGATCGCCCCGCCACCCACGATCGACGAGCCGTGGCGCACCCCCTCCACGGGCAAGAAGAAGAAGTCCAAGCAGCGCACGTCTTCGCGCAGCAAGAAGCCGCTGTTCATCGGCCTCGGCGGTCTCGCCGCCGCCGCGGTGCTGGCCGCCGGCGGTTTCGTGGTGCTGAGCGGGGGCGGTGACGACGCCGAAGGCGGCACCGGGGCCACGCTCGCCGGCAAGGTCTTCCCCGTCGACTCCGCCGCCCGCACCGACGGCCGCGACCAAGAGATCACCAGTGTCGCCTCGGTGGGCACCACGACCGTCGCCGTGGGCGGTGAGTCGGACGCTCAGCGCTCCCGTGGCCTCTTCCTCGTCTCCGGGGACGGCGGCCGCACGTTCAGGCAGGCCGAGCTGCGCGGCGAGGGCAGGGCCGAGCCCGGTCCGGGCGAGGTTCCCGTGGCCGTGGGCGGCTCCGCCCGCGGCTGGGTGGCGATCGGCACGCGGCCGGGCGGCGGCGTCGTCTGGACCAGCGAGAACGGGCAGACCTGGCGCAGGCTTCCCGATGCGGTCGGCGACGTCTTCGCAGCCAACCAGCGGGTGCGCCGGGTCGTCGCGACGACCGAGGGCTTCTTCGCTCTCGGCGACAGCTCCGCGAAGGGCGACTTCAGCGACGCCGAGCCCGTGATCTGGTCGTCGGCCGACGCCCAGCGCTGGGAGGCCCGGGCCGGCGAGCAGATGGGCCTGGAGATCCAGAAGGGCAAGCTGTCGCTCGTCACCGCCGCCGCCAGCGGGAAGACGATCCTGCTGGAGGCCGTGCACACCCCCGACCCCAAGAAGCGCGCCGCCTTCCGGAGGGTCTGGCTCTCGGAGGACGGCGGACGCACCTGGGCCAACTCCCCGGTGCCCGTGCCCAAGAAGAGCCGCGGTCTCATGATCGGGGGTGGCGCCGCCGGCTTCCTGGCCATGCGTGAGATCAAGGACGGCGACAAGTCGTACGGGCAGGCCTTCACCTCCAAGGACGGCCGGTCCTGGACCGAGGGCGGCAAGCTGGAGACGCCCGGCTACCGCCGCGTCTCGCAGGTGATGGCCGACGAGCGCGGCTACGCGGCGCTCGTCGTCCGGGGCCGCGATGTGCTCATCTCCCGGAGCACGGACGGCGGCACGTGGCGGGACGCCGGTTTCTCCGAGACCCAGCCCCAGCGTGTCGTCGTGGACGCCGCGCTCGCGGGCGACCAGACGATCCTGGCCGGCCGCGAGCCGGGCAGCGGCGACGTCGACGCCCTCCTCGGCGTCTGGGACGCGCGCGGCAGCCGGGTCGCCATGGATCCGTCGAAGGTGCCCGGCGCGATGCGGGCCGACCATTCGGTCATCGCCGTCGAGGCCGGCGGCGACCAGGCCGTCGCCGTGGGCAGCGCGGCCGGGGACGCCGCCGTCTGGACGTCTCGGGACGGTACCGCCTGGAAGGCTTCCCAGGGCCTCGGTGCCGCCTTCACCCGGCCCGGCCCGCAGCAGCTCCTCGGCGTCACGGGCGGGAAGTCCGGGTGGCTGGCGGTCGGATACGACCAGGCCGTCGGGCGGAGGCCGCTCGTGGTGACCTCCTCGGACGGGGCCACCTGGCAGGCCGCCGACACGGCAGCGGCCTTCCGCTCCGGCGGCACCGCCGCGGCCACGTCCGGCACGCCCGGCTATGTGATCGTGGGAGCCGACGGCACCTCGGCGGCCACGTGGTTCTCGGCCGACCTCAAGACCTGGGAACGCGGCAAGAGCGCGTCCTCGGACGCCCTGGAGGCCGGCTCCACCGAAGGCAAGTGGATGCTGGACGCCGCCAGCGGCACGTTCGGCTATGCCGCCGTCGGTGGCGTCCGCGTCAAGGACACCGGCAACGTGCCCGCGGTGTGGACCTCGTCCAATGGCAAGCAGTGGGCATTGCAACAGCTGCCGCTGCCCAAGTCCGGTGCGACCGAGGGCCACCTCACCCATGTCACCGCCCGCGGCAACTCGCTCGTCGCCGCCGGGTTGGCCGCGACACCGCAAGGGCTGGTCTGGCTGGGCTATGTCTCGGCGGACGGCGGCAAGACCTGGCGGGAACTGGCCGTCCCGGGCGGAGACCCCAAGGTGCGGACCACGTCGCTGGCCGCCACTCCCAACGGGTTCGCCGCCACCGGAGTGATCAGCCGTCCCGGCGGCTCTGACGTCGTCTCCTGGACCTCCGCGGACGGTTCCGCGTGGAGCGCCACCACTCCCGGCGGTGAAGGGCTGGGGGGCAACGGCGAACAGCAGATCACCGGGCTCTCCCCGTTCAAGGGACGCCTGCTCGGTGTCGGCAGCGCGGCCGACTCGGCGGGCGATCAGCCGGTCCTGTGGATCCGGCCCGTGCCCTGACCCGGCTGCTCCTGATCCGGTCGTGGTCCGCGCCGTCGGGCGTGGACCACGCAGGTACGGGTACGGTGCGGCCGTAGCCGGGCCGCGGGGCCGTCAGGGACCTGTCACCGGTCTCGTGCGTGGCGTGGAACGTAGGCGGGCTGTTCGGGCCACTGCTGCGCCGTGCCCGCCTCATGGGCGACAGCCAGCTCGCGGTTGCGGTCACGGTTCCGACGGGCCCCGTAGGGGGCCACGATCATGCGGTAGAAGGGGCGCCGGATGAGCGTCGGAACGAGGCGATAACCGCCCCGGACCAGGACGTTGCGCCAGTACTGGGGCGCCGTGATGAACCGTTCCCGCCGCATCGCGCGCTGCAGGCGGAGCTCGGAGCGGAGCAGGTCGCGGCCCCCGCGACGCTCGTACGCGCCGGCGCCGACCCGGTAGTAGACCAGCGGCTCGGCGACGTTCACGACCCGGGCGCTGTTCGCGATCATGCGCACGAACAGCCAGTAGTCCTCCATCAGCGGCAGGTCCCCGTAACCGCCCACCGCGAGCACCGCGCTGCGCCGGTAGACGACCGTGGGGTGGTTGAACGGATCGTGCAGCCGCGAATAGCGGGCGATGTCCATGGGGTCGCTGGGCGGGATGCGCTGGCCGACGATGTCGTCGGTGTCCTCACCGAACTCCAGCAGCCCGGCCCCGACCAGGTCCGCTCCGGCCCAGACCAGGGGCACCTGGAGCCGGAACCGGTGCGGCATCGCCACGTCGTCGGCGTCCATGCGGGCCACGATGTCGTAGCGGCTGGCCTGGAGACCGGCGTCCAGGGCGGGACCGAGCCCCCGGTTGGCCTCCAGCGGAAGGAAGGTCACCTCGACCGGGCTGGTCACCACGAGTTCCTTGAGACACACCGCAAGCTCGGGCGAGACCGGGCCGTCCTGGACCAGCACCACTTGGTTGGGACGGAGTTCCTGCGCATCCACCGCACTTCGGAACGCCGCCCGCACGTACTCCTCACGATCACCGCCGTACACGGTCATCAGCAGAGCGAAGGGTTCGGGCTGCATGCGGTCCATTTCCGGGAGGGGTCGCCTGCGGGGGTTCACGGGGGCCGAGAGGTCCGGTTCGTGAGGGACGACACTGGGGGGAGCTGGCTGGGCCAGTGATACCTGTCCTACTTATGACGCATTGGTGCTCTTATTGGTTTGCGTGCCGCCAAGATACCTGTGGGCCGAATGTGAGGGTGCCGGATCCGCCCTGCTTGTCGGGTATCTTCATCTGCTTTTCATCTGGTCGAGCTGGCCTTGCGCCCTCGCGGCCACACCCGGCCATCGGAGTCCTCACGTCTGGGCGCAGACGTCGCGGTCGGCTCGGAGTTCTCCGGCGATCTTGGGGAGAGGTCTCCCTGCGCCGGGCATGACGGCGCCGTCCTTGCCGATGACCAAGTAGACGAGCCCGGGTTTGCCGGCCGCGTACGCACGGGGCGGATGGCCCGGCAGGGCTGCGGCGAGAGCGGCCGCCTGGCGTTCACCGCCCGGCCCGTACAGGATCTGGGTCTTGAAGCCGGCGGGCGCCTTCTTCGTCCCGACCTTGGCGACCTTGAAGCCCTTCTCCTCCAGCTGCTCGGCGGTGCGCTGGCCGAGCCCGTCGGTCTTGGTCGCGTTGTAGACCGCGACCTGGACCTTGCTGGGCTTGACCGGGCGCACGGGCACCTTCGCGCCCGGCTGTTGCGCGGGGACGGGCGGCGGCGCGGGCTCGGGCAGGGTGTTGTCCTGCTTGATCGCCTGGAAGAGGGGCGAGGCCAGCGCCATGTTGAACTGCACGCGGTTCTTGTCCTGCGGGTACGCCTGCACCGGGACGGTGACGAACCGGACCTTGCCCGCGCTCATGCCCTTGAGGCTGCCCGCGAGCTTCTGCATGACCGAGAGCGTCAGCCGGTCGTCGGCCTTGATGGACTTGGTGGCCGCGGACAGGAACCCGTACGCCTTGCCCGGGTCGGTGAGCATGCCCTTGTCGGTCGCCTTCTTGACCACCGAGGCCATGAACGCCTGCTGCCGCTGGATGCGCGACAGGTCCGAACCGTCGCCCAGCCCGCCGGTTCGGGTCCGCACGTAGCCCAGCGCCTGGTCGCCGCGTACGGTCTGGCGGCCCTTCTTGAGGACCAGCTCGGCCTTCGGGTCGTTGATCGCCCTGGGCACGCAGATCTCGACGCCGTCGAGGGCGTCCACCACACGCTTGAAGCCCGAGAAGTCCACCTCGACGTAGTGGTCGATGCGGATGTCGGTCGTCGCCTCGATCGTCTTCCAGGTGCAGGCCGGGCCGCCGATGGAGTACGCGGCGTTCATCATGGCGAGCTGCGGAGGCGACTTGCCGCCGTCCCGCTTGGTGCACGACGGCATCTGCACCATCGTGTCGCGCGGGAAGCTGATGCCGATGGCGCGTTCGCCGCCCGGCGAGATGTGCAGGAGGATCGTGGTGTCCGAACGCTCCCCGCCCTCGGCGCCGTACCGGGCGTTCTCGCCGGCCCGGGTGTCCGACCCCATCAGCAGGATGTTCATCGAGTTGTTGAGCTTGGCCGGACGTTTGTCGCCGAGCTTGTCGTCCACGTTCTCGCGGTCAATCTGCCCGTCGAGGCTGCGCCAGGTCATGTACGCGCCGAGGCTGCCGATGACCATGAGCACCGACACCGCGATCGACACCCATCCGAGCACGCGCCAGCCCCGGCCCCGCGAAGGCGGCCGCGACTGGTGCCGCGGCGAGTGCGGAGCCGGTTCATCACCCCAGAACGCGTTGTCTGGCTCGGCCAATCGCTGCATCGGTTACATTTCAGCACACTTGGGACACCAGCCACGGCCATCACACCAAAGTCGATCCCCACTAGACTCGTTCGCAGGATGAGCACCGTCGACGCGATGACCGATCAGGCCATGGTCGTACTGCAGGACCGGCCTGTCGTCGCGCTGCACTCGTGGCTGACCCAAGCCATCGCTGACAGTGCCGATTCCGGACGCGTCCTGCAATTGGTCACACCGCTCGACTCGCGGCTGTCACTGCCCCTTCGCACGGCCGCCGCCGGCACCGGAGTGCAGTGGATCGTGCGCGACGGAAACGGCTACTACGAAGGCCTGACGGGGCGTCCACTGAAATGGGACGGCGGCGCGTTCACCCCGGTGCCCGAGGCCCGCGACTACGCGCCCGGCTTCACCAGCCGGCCGACCGCGCCGATCGGAGCGCAACTCACCCTCGTCTACCGCATGCGGCACGGCGGCGAAGGCGATCTCGGCGGCCCGGTCGAACGGCTCCTGCAGTTGCTGACCGGCAAGGCCCCGGCGGGCTGGGGCCCGGCGGAGCCGCTGGAGCACCGCTGGCAGAACGACCGGTTCACCGAGTACGTGCGGGGCCGTTCGAGCGCCCGTCTCATCGTCGGCGGCGACGGCCCGCGCGCCGCGCAGGCGATCTGCGAGTTCTCCGCGAGCGGTGCGGGCGGGGTCTCCGAAGTGAGCACTGTCACAGTCGGCTACGCCCCCGAGGACCCGCCACCGCTCCAGCACCTGCCGTCGCTGGTCGGCGGGATGGCGGCCGACCAGCCCGTGTCCTCACTCTTCGTCCAGCTCACCCCCGGCCGCGCCGACCTCACCACCGAGCCACGCTGGACCGGCGCGCCCGCCCCGGTGGCCCTCGCGGTGAGCGGCAACGTGACCGGTCCGACCGGCGTTCCAGGCCAGGCGGTTGGCCCCCCGCGGACCCCGCTGACCCTGTTCCCGCTGGGCGACGGCCGTTCGCCGGACGGCTGGCAGCGCCACCGCCACCTGATGCAGCACCTGCAGTCAGGCAGCCAGGCGTAGAGCCCCGCTAGAGCGGCTTCGAGCGGGAAGGCGTAAGCCATTACGGAGATGCTTCTCACGGGCCCTGTCCACCATCCGGACATGGCCCCATAGGGGTCATCAAGATCGACACTTGGCGTGAACCAAAGGCGCCGTTCTACGCGCTTGTCGTCCTGCGGTGAATAGGGCCTTTCCCGGCCGCTGGCCGAGCCTGGCCTGCACGTGAGCTGAGCGTTTCCTATAAGTAAGCCGCCCGGAATGACGTTGCACGACGGTGACCTGAACGATCTCCTGTGTGACCTAGGCTGGGTCCTCGGTAGTCTTGCCCGACCTTTACTCTTATTTCATGACTACCGGCCTGGAGCAGCGATGAATCCTCCTGAATGGCCTGGCCAGAACCCCCCGCCCGGCCAGCCGGGATTTCCTCCGCAAGGCCCCATGCAGGGCCCGCCGCCCTATGGACAGCCGCCGCCCTACGGCCCCGGCCCCGGCGGTTTCCCGCCGCCGATGCCGCCGCACCGCCCGCCGAGCGGTGGCGGCCCGCTGATCCCGCTGCTGATCATCGGGGCGGTCCTCGTAGTGATCGTCGTCGCCGCGGGCGCGTTCGTCGTGCTGAGTGGTGACGACAAGGAGAACGAGCCCATCACCTTGTCGCCGACGTCCAGCTCGGCCCTCACGCCCACGGCCTCACAGTCGGCCACCACCCAGGACCTGAGCACCATCCTCAAGCCCACGGTGACCACCGCCGGCGGGACCACCTTCACCCGGGCGGGCGGTATCCGCTCCGGCAGCTGCGTCAGCCGCGCCGGCGCGGAGCTGCAGAGGGCGCTGCGGGCCAACTCCTGCACCCAGGACATGCAGTCCGCGCTCTACACCAACCCGTCACGCACGGTCGTCACCGTGGTCTCGGTCCTGCGCTTCTCCGACTCGACGGCCGCCGCCGCCGTCAACGACGAGACCAGCGAGGGCGCCGACCCGACGCTGCTCCTGCCGCCCTCGGGCAGCGGCCTGCCGACCCTGACCCGCAACCCCAGCTCCTGGACGCGGAGCTGGACCCGCGGCCAGTTCGTCGTCTACTCGCAGGGCTACTGGGCGAGCGGCAGCGACGCGGGCGCGCGCAACGGCACCGTCTACAACACCTCCGGCGAGCTCGGCATCGAGATCGCCAACGTCATCAGCTGGTCCAACTAGGGCATGTCCCAAGTCGGCGCCCGCCATCCGGCGGGCGCCGTTTCGCGTCCCCGGCGATTAATCGTGGGCTTGACCAACATAGACTGTCGCGCATGACTGATGAGACGCCCTCGCGGTTGATGGAGCTGCCGACCTGGCTCATCAGCCAGACGTCCGCGCAGGCCCACCGGTTGCTCTCGGAGGCGTTCGCCGCCATCGACTCCCGCGGCTACCACTATCGCCTGCTGGCGGCGCTGGAGGAGTTCGGGCCCGCCAGCCAGGCGACGCTGGGCCGCCGCACCGGGATCGACCGCAGCGACGTGGTGGCGGCGCTCAACGACCTCGCCGACCGCGGGCTCATCGAACGTTCGCCCGACCCGTCGGACCGGCGCCGCAACATCGTCACGGTCACGGCCGCCGGGAGCGAGCGGTTCCGGCGGCTGGACAAGGCATTGGCCGGCGTCCAGGACGACCTGCTCGCGCCACTGTCACCCGCCGAACGCGACCAACTGGTCGCGCTGCTGACACGCGTCCTCGCCCACCACAACCCCGAGTGAAGCCGCGCACCGCGGCGGGCTAGCTCTGGATCACTCCGCCGGAGTAAGAGGCGGCGCCGCCGGTGGGCTGGTCGGTGGCCTTCCAGCTGCGGACCTGAGCCTCGGGGGCGCCGTCCGGATAGACCGTCCCACCGACCCAGTGCACAAGGGCCTCGGCGAACTTGCGGGCGACCCGCTCGGCGTCCGGCACGTCGGCGACCACGCGTACGTCGACCCACCACACCGGCGCCGGGGCGCGGGCGCCGAACTCGGGACCGAGCAGCCGCCCGACCTCGCCCGGCACCGCCACGAGCACCGGGTCCTCGATCGAGACCAGCAGGCGCCGGTCGGCGTCGAACAACAACGTCGGCTTGGGGTCGCCGCCACGAATGTGCACCGCCTCGCCCAGCGCCACCATGCCGTCGATGACGGCGTGCACGTCGGGCTGCCGCCGGGCCAGCACGACCAGGTCGCAGCTCACCGGGCCACCCCCGGCATGCCGAGCGCACGCCCGAACGCCTCGTAGGCCACCCGGTCGACGGCCGACCGCGTCGCCTCACCGATCCTGGACAGGTCGAGCGCCGCCCCCGCCGCCACGTGCCGGTCGTACGGCACCCGGACGACCGGCAGCCCCCAGGCGCCGAGCATCTGGGTCGCGCGTTCGAGGTCGGCACCGACCTGCGGAGCATGCATCACCATCGCGATCACCGTACGGGACATGAGCGCCTGCTGACCGCTGTTCGCGAACCACTCCAGCGCACCGCGGGCGCTCAGCGCGCCGTCGACCGTGCCGGGCGTGACCAGCACCAGGCCGTGCGTGGTGGACAGGATGCCCCGGTGCAGCTCGGTCAGGATGCCCGCGCCACAGTCGATGACCGCAGTGGAGATGTAGCGGGCGAGTGAGGAGAGCGCGGACTGGAAGGTCTCCAGGTTGAACTCGCCGGCGATGCGGCCGCCCCGGGTGGAGGACAGCACCCACAGGCCGTCGTTCGTGCGCATCAGATACTGCGCGGCCTCTTCGAAGGTCCGCGGCTGCTGCGCCGCCAGGTCGAACAGCGAGAGCTCCGAACGGACCCCGAGGCGCAGCGGCAACGAGCCCAGCTCCGCGTCGGCGTCCATGGCCAGGACCCGGTCGGTGCGATGCCGCGCCAGCTGGGTCGCCAGCATCGCGGCCATGGTGGTCTTGCCCGCCCCGCCGCGGACGCTGGCCACGGCGAGCTGGCGGTAGCTCGACACCGGACGCTGCAACAGCTCGATGATCTCGGCCTGGGTCTTGGCTCCCGCAGAACCGGAGGCTCCGACGGCCTTGCGCATGCCACGCCCGACCCGGCGCATCAAAGGGTCGCCGTGGACGTTCCTGCGGAGGAACTCGTCGGCCATGGGCACGCCGCTCGCGGCGTGCTGCGGATTCGCCGCAGGAGCGGCATGCGGGCCGGCGGGACCGGACGAAGGGGCGGGCTGTTCGTACGAGCCGCTCGAGTGCCCCTGCTCGGGCTCCTCCTCCGGCGCGACACCGGGCGCACCTGGCGCCTGACCGCTCAGGACCGGGGAGATGGCCGCGTCCCAGCTGAACTCCTCGTTGACGAGCGGCGCGGCCAACGCCTCCTCGGCGGGCTCGGTCTCGGCCTCGGGCTGCGGCTCGTAGGTCTGCGGCTCGTAGGTCTGCGGCTCGTAGGTCTGGGGCTCGGGGGCATGCACCTGCTGCGGAATCGGGGCGGCATGCGGCTGGGGGACGGGCGGGGCGGGAGGTGCCACGGGCGGCACCGGCCCCGTGCCCTGAATCACCGCAGGCCCTGTGCCCTGAATCACGTCAGGTTGCCCGGTGCCCTGGATCACGTCAGGTTGTCCGGTGCCTTGAATCACGTCGGGCTGGCCGGTGCCCTGAATGACCGCCGGCTGCCCGGTGCCCTGGATCACATGAGGTTGCCCGGTCCCCTGGATCACGTCGGGCTGGCCGGTGCCCTGGATCACCGCCGGCGCGGCCATGGGCTGGGCAGGCTGGGGGGTGGCCTGCGCGACGGCCTCCGCACCCCAGGCGCTCTCTGCGGTGCCCCCTGACGTGGGCTCGAGCGTTGCGAGCCCCCGTTGGGACGCGCCAAGTTCACGCAGTACGGCGTGCTGCCAGCTCGAGTCGGACACCTGCCTCCCTTTCCTCTCTCGCAAGCCTACGAGACGCTGGGTATCCCCGAGTCCCCTCTGCGCCGCTGACACTCGCAACCCATGATGATTACAGGCTCAGCGTCCCGCGCCATACCCCCGCCATCCGGAATCTCGTTATTCTCCCTAAAGGGACTGTTCATGATCATGAAAGGACCGGGGGCGTGGCGGACTTCTCTGGCGCGGATCTGGATCGCATGCTGACGGACGCGCGCAAGACCCTTGAGTCGATGCGCAAGGGCGGCAGCGCCGATCAGCCTGCCGCGACGCCCCGTACCGCCGACTCGGGCACGCCCGGGCGCGGCGAGTCGATGGAGGGCGTCGGGCTGGCCGCTGACGGCCGGGTCCGGGCCACGGTGATGGCCGGCGGGCGGCTCAAGAGCGTCGAGATGGATCCACGCGCCATGCGTCTGGCGTCGGCGGAGCTCGGCGAGCAGATCGTGGTCGCGGTGAACGCCGCCCTGGACGACCTCCGGACCAAGGCCGCCGCCGCTCCGGCCGACGAACTGGTCGACACCGCCGCCCTCGGCAAGCAGGTCGAGGAGATCCAGAACCAGAGCCTCCGCCAGATGGAGCTCATCACTCAGGCGCTCAACGACACCATCTCAAAGATCGGCAACACCCGCCGCTGATCCCGGCGTCAGTTGGACCAGGTGTAGACGTTGGTCAGCTCCGTCTGGAAGCGGCGGATGAGGACATCGCCGAGGACCTGCGCCGGACCGCTCCGGGGACCGGCGTACCGGGACGCGTTGTTGAACGACTGCCGGATCAGGACGTACTCGCCCACCGACGAACTCGACCACCAGTGGCCGGGCTCGTTCCCGTACGCGACGCGGATGGTCGGCGCGGTGGAGCTGTTGATGCGCCGCGACACCGACCGGGCGCTCGCCGAGTCGGGGAACTGGATGAGCGTCATCTGGACGTAGGTGCGCTTGTTCGGTCCCTGGTACATGGCTCCGTACAGGCGGCCCTTGCAGTTCTCCTGCCGGTTCAGCGTGGCCAGCCGCGGCTTGACGCCGGACGTGCAGCTCTTGTCCCAGGAACTGGACTGCAGGTACGTGCCGCTGCTCGTCGAGACCGACCTCGCGAAGAACGACAGCCCGACCACGGGCTTCCGGGGGACGGAGGGCGTGCTCGGGCGGAACGACGGCGCCGAGAACGTCGGCGTGGGCACCGACGTCGGGAACAGCGGCCTGGACCCGGAAATCGTCCTGTCTCGGCCGTCGTCATCGTCGTCTGACAGAAGGATGAAGCCGCCGACCCCGCAACCCCCGAGAACCAGCACGCCCATGAGCAGGACGACCAGGAACGCGGCCGGGTTCCCCTTCTGCCGCGGCGGCCCGCCCGGCAGCCCGGGGGGCGGCAGGTAGGGCGGCGGAGCCTGCGCTCCTGGCGGGAAGGAGGGGTAGACAGGGGGCGGACCTCCGGGCACACCGTGCTGCGGCGGCGGGTAGGGCCCTCCAGGCGGTGGTGGTGTGCTCACAGTGGTTTCCTCGTCAGACGGGCGGGAGACGTTGCGCGTACAATATCGTTCTTTTTTCAGCCGTTCCGCCCCGTTATGCTCTTTGCATCCCACATGATCAAGCATGAACACGGGATCAGGGGGCGAGCATGACCACCAACGGCTACACCATCCAGCCGCAGACGTTGCGAACGGCGGCGAGCGGCCTGACCGACGCCGGAGACCGGTTGTCGCAGGAGTGGTCGAGCCTCTTGTCCACCGTCCAGGGCATGGGCGCGCCCTGGGGCGGCGACGACATCGGCATGCTGATCGGCACGTCCTACACGGCGATCCAAGAGCAGGCGAACGAGTCGTTCACAGGGGCCGCCGAGGACATGACCGCCTTCGCGGAGAAGCTGACCGCCGTGGCCGACAACTACGAGAAGGCCGAGCAGCAGATGGTCGGCGAGGTCACCTCCGTCTCGGCCGCGCTGAACGGCTGACCGTCCATGGGCCTCCAACTGCCCGGCGAGCTCATCGGACTACTCGGAATGCTGGGATACACCTGGCCGGAAGCGGACGAGAGCAAGCTCTTCGAGCTCGGCTCCACCTGGATGTCGTTCGGGGGCACGGTTCAGGGCGTCGTCGGCGATGCCGACGCCGCCGCCCAGCAGGTGTGGTCGGGCAACAAGGGCGAGGACATCGACGCCTTCAAGAACGCCTGGGCGGCTGAGGACTCCCCCGCGCAGATGCTCCGGACCAGCGCCACCTCGTCCATGATCGTGGGTGGCGTCTTCTTCCTCTGCGCCGGCATCGTGCTGATTTTGAAGATCAACGTGATCATTCAGTTGATCATGCTGGCGATCCAGATCGCCCAGGCCATCGCCACCGCCGCGGTGACCTTCGGCGCCTCCCTCCTTGAGATCCCCATCTTCAAGGAGATCGCCGGAATGATCATCGACATGCTCATCGACCAGGCCATCGGGGCCCTCCTTGGGTAACAAGGGAGGGAAGCGGAACAAGGGCAAGGGCGGCAAGGCACCCGGGAAGTTCGGCGAGGCCGTCGGCGAGAACGGCTTTCCCAACTCCGGAAGCCGCGGTGGCGGCGGTGGCGGCCCCTCGGGCGGCGGGCAGCGCAGAAGCGGCGGCAGACGAGGCGGGCAGGGCGGCCAGGGCGGTGGCCGTGGCGACGGCCGCCAGCCAGGCGGCCGTTCCACGACCCAGGACCCGATCGATGTGATCACCGGCGAGGTCCTCTTCAGCCAGACCGATCTCGACCTCGCGGCCACGCTGCCGCTGGCGCTCGAA
Organism: Actinomadura rudentiformis; assembly: GCF_008923185.1. GTDB lineage: Bacteria > Actinomycetota > Actinomycetes > Streptosporangiales > Streptosporangiaceae > Spirillospora > Spirillospora rudentiformis. The sequence goes on along the minus strand of NZ_WBMT01000008.1, from coordinate 149,421 downwards.
CGCACGCACATCTCGTCATACCGGCGTGGCGGGCTGTTCGGGATCTCGTGGGCGTCCACGCTCGACCAACGGCTGGAGCTGGACGCCGACGGCGTCTACTTCCTGTCGGCGGACGCGATGATCCTCAAGTATCCGCAGGCGACGCTCCCCAACATCCAGTTCCAGCCGGTGGAAGGCCCGCAATGGCCGCTGGTACTGACCGGCGATGGCGGCTACACCCTCACGGATCCACGGCTGGGACGGACCCTGCATTTCCCAGCCCCGGGCGAAGAGCACGGCTGGTCCCGGCTGCCGCTGGTCGCGATCACCGATCGTCGCGGCAACCGCATCGACCTCGTCTACGAGGACCAGGTCGTGACGGAGATACGCCATTCGGGCGGCTACCGGATCGCGGTCGATACCATGCCCGTCGCCGCGGCCGTTCCATCCAACGGCGCGACCCGCTCCCCCGCGGGCACAGCGGCCCTCCCGGACGAAACGGCCGGCTCGCGACGCGTGTCCGCGCTCCGCCTGCGCACTGACGAGCCGGGCGGCGGCATGGTGTTGACGCGCTACCGGTACGACGCGGCGGGCCACCTTTCCGAAGTGATCGACTCCTCCGGCAAGCCGCTGCGGTTCGAGTACGACGAGGCCGGGCGCCTGACCGGCTGGCACGACCGCATCGGCCACTGGTACCGCTATGAGTACGACGAGGAAGGCCGCGGCGTCGCGGCGACCGGTTCCGACGGATTCCTCAACGTCACCCTCGCCCACGATCCCGCCGGGCGTAAGACCGTGGTCACCGACGCGCTGGGCAACCCCACCACCTTCCACTACAACGAGGCCCTCCAAGTGGTCGCCGAGGTCGACCCGCTGGGCGGCACGACCAGATCCGAATGGGATCGTCACGACCGGCTCCTGTCGCGTACCGACCCGCTCGGCCGCACCACCCGGTTCAGCTACGACGAACAGGGCAACCTCACCGCGGTCACCCGGCCGGACGGTGCCCAGGCCACCGCCGCTTATGACGAGCGACATCAGCCGGTCGAACGCTCCGAGCCGGGCGGACTGGTGTGGCGGCGGACCTACGACGAACACGGCAACCTCACTGCGAGCATCGATCCCACCGGTGCGGCCACCCGTTTCGCGTACGACGAGCTCGGCAATCTCAACGCGATGACCGACCCGCTCGGCCAGACCACGCGGGTGGTGACGAACGCCGCCGGCCTTCCGGTCTCGATGACCGATCCGACCGGCGCGACGACCCGCTTCGAGTACGACCCGCTCGGCCGGCCGGCCACAGTGGTCGATCCGCTGGGCGGGGTGACCCGCTTCGGCTGGACTCCCGAGGGACGGCCGGCGTCGCAGACCGGGCCGGACGGCCGGACCGAGCGCTGGACGTACGACGCCGAAGGCAACCTGACCGAGTACATCGACGCCGCCGGACTCGCCACCCGTACCGAGTACGGTCCGTTCGAACTCCCCGTCACGATGACCGGCCCGGACGGCGCCCGGCTGGAGTTCGCCTACGACGCCGAGCTGCGCGTCACCGCGGTCACCAACCCCCAGGGCCTGGTGTGGCGGTACGAGTACGACCCGGCGGGCAATCTCGTCAAGGAGTCCGACTTCAACGGCCGGATCACCGGCTACGCGCACGACGAGGCCGGTCAGCTCACCACCAGGACCACCGCGTCCGGCCAGACGATCACGTTCAGGCGGGACGCGCTCGGCAACGTGATCGAGGAACGCTCCGGCGAGCGGGTGTCGACGTTCACCTATGACCCGGCCGGATGGCTGGTGAGGGCCGTCAACGCGGAGGCCGATGTTCGGTTCGAACGTGACGCCCTGGGCAGGGTGACGGCCGAGATCTGCAACGGCCAGGTACTCACATCGGCCTACGACGGCGCCGGCCGCCGTGTCCGGCGGCGTACACCGTCGGGCGCGGAGAGCCAGTGGGCCTACGACGCCATAGGGCGGCCGGCGATGCTCGCCACTGCCGGGCAGACCATCGCGTTCCAGCATGACGCCGCCGGACGTGAGGTGCAGCGACGCCTGAGCGCGGGCACGGTGCTGGCACAACAATGGGACGCCGCGCATCAGATGACCGCCCAGACCGTCTGGGCCGCTGCGACCGCGCAACCCCTGGCGCCGGCCGGCGGAGGCGCGGCCCCGCCGCCGGAGCCTCGGCTGCTCCAGCACCGGACGTTCGCGTACCGGGCCGACGGCGTCGTGAGCGCGGTCGGTGACCGCCTCACCGGTGACCGGCGCTTCGACCTCGACCCGCTCGGTCAGGTGACGGCGGTTCACGGCCACGGCTGGACCGAGCGGTACGCCTACGACGTCGCAGGCAATGTGACGGACGCGCGCTGGTCCGGAACCCCCGCGCCGGCGCAGCAGGGCCGGATTGGTGGAACGGTCACCGGTCCAGAGGCGGACGCAGCGGGTGAACGCGAGTACGACGGGACGCTCGTCCGCCGAGCCGGCAAGGTCCGGTACGAGTACGACGCCCACGGACGCGTTGTGCTCCGCCAGCACGCCCGTCCCTCCTCCAGACCGCTCACCTGGCGTTACTTCTGGGATCACGACGACCGCCTCATCGGCGTCCAGACGCCCGACGGGCAGAACTGGCGCTATCGCTACGACGCGCTCGGCCGGCGCGTGGCCAAGCAGCGCGTCTCCCATGACGGCAAGTCCGTCTACGAGCAAGTGACCTTCGTGTGGGACGGGCTGGTCCTCGCGGAGCAGATCCATCAGGTCTGGTCCCCCGAGCAGAACGCGTGGACGGCGCGTGGGACGGTCTGGGAGTACGAACCCCAGACCTTCCGTCCGCTGACCCAGTCAGAACGCCTGCCCGCGAAGGGCGTACCCCAGAAGTGGGTCGACGAGCGGTTCTACGCCATCGTCACCGACCTCGTCGGCACGCCCACCGAACTGGTCGACGCCGCTGGCGGCATCGCATGGCATGCCAAGACCACGCTTTGGGGCACCGATCTCACGGCGTCCGCGAATCCATGCCCGCTGCGGTTTCCGGGACAGTACTTCGATCCGGAAAGCCGGCTCAGCTACAACCACCACCGCTACTACCACAGCGCGGACGGCCGTTATCAGAGCACCGATCCGCTCGGGCTCATGGCAGGCCCGAACCCGCACGCCTACGTCCGCAATCCACTGGGCTGGCTCGACCCGCTCGGGCTCAAGGGCGATGGCGGCGGCGACAAGACCAAGGTCTACCACTACACGGACAAACCCGGATTCAACGGCATCCGCGGCGGCGATCCGTACCACATCAGACCAGGAAATTCGAAGAACGGCGAAGGGCCTTTTTTCACCACGAAGAGTCCGGCGGACCTGACCGAGCCCAATGCCTTCAAGAAGCTCGGAATCACCAATCCCAAGTCGCAGTACGTCATCGAAGCCGAGGTCCCCACATCCGCGTTGAAGCCGCTGCGTGGTGATCGCGGTAAGTTCATCTTCGAGACGCCCGGCGGCATCAGGATCCCGCGTGGCGACACCCGTTACATCGGCCCGACCACGGACTGGACGCCGTCATGATCACCGGATACGACTCCGTGCTCCTTTCCACCTCTCCCCCTGGGAATGCGGTCGCGACCTTCGTTCGTGGATTGTCACAACGGTGGCCCGCATTGCGGATCGCGCTGGACGAGTCAGAGTTCGTGAAATGGGATCCGGCGATCGCCCTGCCCGATGAGCGAGCAGAAATCCTTCTCGCCCAGGATGAGCAGATGGTCGAACGATGGGAGGACGAGGGCTACTATCTGTCCCGTTCTGGTGAAGGCCCGCTCATGGTCGTTTACGAACCGTGTCCCTCGTCGCGGCTGAAAATCCTCCTCCTGGACGACCCGTACGGCCGCACGGGTTTCGCCTTCGAGCCGTACGAAGTGGCACTGACCGGCCCTGGACTTTCCCTGGTCACCATCGTCACACCCGACAGCGACAGCGAATTCTCCAAACAGGCGATCGCAGAACTTACCACCGCCCTCCAGGCGTGACGGCCACATGGCCCTTTGCGGGCGCGCATGCTGCACTGCGGTCAGGAGGGTGTTCTGGTGTGGCGCCCTTGCCCGCTGACCAGGCTCCCGGATCGCGCCGAGGTCACTCGGTGCCTTCGTAGGGCGGTCCCAGGAGAGAGCTGAAGTCCAGGGTGAGGGCGACGATCCCTTCGGCACCGCCGACGAAGAGCGTGCCGTCAGCTTCCAGGAGCAGGGCGGTGGCCGCGAAACCCAGGCGTAGGAACGCGTCGTTGCCGGTGGCCAGGTCCCAGAGGTGGATGTCGCCGTCGTTCCAGCCCACCACGACCACCGGGCGCGAGTCGGCGAGGCCCGCCGTCAGAGCTGTGACCGCGCCCTCCCGGAGGTCGGCGGGGTCGGGCGGCGGGGCCTCGCCGGGGCTCCAGAAACGCACGGCCCCGTCGGCGCCGCCGCTGATGACCAGATGCCCTCCGTACGGCCCGCGCAAGCAGGTCACCGCGGTCACCGGCCCGTCGTGGAGCTTGGTCGTGACCACCGTCGGCGGCCCGTCGTCCAGCAGCCACGACTGCACTGTGCCGTTCCGTTCGCCGAGCATGAGCCTGGTGATCTCCCGATCGGCACCGAGCGCGGTGAGCTCTGCCTCCTGGGCGGTGATCAGCGCGTGGACGGCGCCGGGCTGAACGGCGGTCTCGGTGGCCGTGTCGTCCCCCAGGTTGAGCAGGCTGCCGATCTCCTCGGCACGGCTCTGTGCCTTGCGGCGAGTGCTCAACTCCAGGACGCCGTGCGGATCCAGGTGCATGACGGCGCCGTCGTCGAACGCGACGAGCCCCCACAGCGCAGGAGTGGAGTTGGGGATGCGCCCGATCGGCGACCCGTCTCGCGCGAGGACGTGCAGGGTCCCGTCCGCAGAGGCCGCGAGGAGCGGTGCCGGGCCCTCGCCGGGACCGAACGTCAGCGCGGTGACCGGGCCTGTCCAGTGGCCGGCGGCGGGGTCCGCCGGCCGGGCGGCGGCCCATCGTACGGACCATGGTGAACGGGCGGCATGCGGCGCCAGCCCCTCGGCGAGGGCGGTGTCCCGACGTTGTAGCGCGCAGAGCCGGAGCAGCGCGGCACGTTCGGCGGGTTCCTGCGTAGCGGCCAGCGCCGGGCCGGCGGCATCCCACGCCGCGGCCAGCCGCCGCGTCAGATCATCGCCGGCGGCTTCGATCACCGCGGTGACCGCGAGCGGGTCCGAATGCACGACGCATCCGAGATCGGCGAGCATCCGGTCTGCGGTGCCGGAGGCGAGGGCGTGCCGGAGCAGATGCCGGAGCACGTACGGGGTGGCCCGGCTCCAATCCGGCATCCCGTTCTGCGTCTTGGGCACGCCGCTGTACAGGGAATAGCCGATGGCGTTGCCGATCTGCGCGGCCAGCTGGCCTTGGCGCGCCGCCAGGACCCTTTCCCGCAGCACCCGGGCGAGCAGGTAACGCCCCTCGCTCTGGACGGTCAGCGGCGCCGCGGCGGCCAGCGCCTGCCGAGCGGTCGTCGGATCGCCCGTCAGCGCGGTGGTCCACGCCTCCCACATCGCGCCGTCGACCGGCTCGTACGCCGACGCCAACGCTTCGATCGCCGGCCTCGCCACGGGCGACACCATCGCGAGCCACCGCCCGGGCACATCCGGCCCCGCCCCGCAGCGCAGCGCGATCTCGGCCAGACCGGCGTTCGGGAACATCGCGCCGGCACCGCCCTGATCGGCGCGCAGCCACGCCATGAACGCCGCCTGGTTGGTCCACTCCGGTGCGTCCAGATGGATGACCTCGGCAGGAGCGTCGAAGTGGTTGACGGTCTCAGGACGGCCGTCCACCAGGAGCCGGATGTGCTGGAGCTCCAGCACCGGATTGAGCAGCGTCTTGATGATCTCCGCCGCCCCGCCGCCGTCGCAGGCCACCCCGGACTCGTCCAGCTCGCCGATGATCACAGTGGCCGGCCGCCGGTCCGCGGCGATCCGCGCCACCACCTCGCCGGGTTCGCCGCCGGGCAGGGTGAGCTGGTCGGCCAGCGCCCACGCCATCGAACGCGCCGTCATGCCCCGCGCGCCGATCATCCCGTTCACGGCGCGATCCGTCGCGGCGTCGGCGGCCCCGACCCAGGCGACCAGCCGGCTCTTACCGGCGCCCGGTGACCCGGTCACCGCGCACAGCCGGGGACGCAGCGGATCACCCAGCCACGCCCTGATCGCTGCGGCGGCGGGTTCTCGACCCGCGCCCACGGGTGGGAGGCCGGGCCCCACGGGGCTGCCCATACGTCCTTCTTCCTCAGGCCAGGCCCGTGCGCACGGTCCGGCCCACTCTCAAAGTCCCGGTGCGCCCGACGTTCCGGGAGCGTGCTCCCGGCGGCGCCGGCCGGTGCGTTCTCAGCGTCGGCTTGCGGCGTGCTTCATCAGCGCCACGATTCCGGCCTCGCGTTCCTCGGCGGTCGCGCCGTAGTCGAAGCTGTGGGTGAACTCGGCGTTGGTGAACTGGGTGAGCCACATCGCGCAGTAGTTGCCCGGCAGGAAGCAGGGCTCAAGCTCGGTGTAGACCCTGGTCACCTGTGCCGGGCGGACGCCTTGGGCCGACAGCCGCGACCAGAGCACCCGCTCCGGATGCGGCAGCCCGACCTGGGCCTGCTCGGTCTCGATCCGCGAACCGCCTCGATCGTCCTCGATCTTGAACGCGGCCGAGAACCGGAAGCTCAGGGCATGCCGGATCTCCTCCAGGACCCGCGGCCACCAGGCCTCGGCATCCTGCAGGGAGGCGCCGTCCAGGTCGAGCAGTCGTTGCCGGAGACGGCGGAACACCGCCACGGGGTCCTGGTCGCCGGGTGAGGCGATAACCGGCAGGTGCGTGTCCAGGGCCAGGAGCGAGGACACGAAGGCGGTCACGCTGGTGTTGACCCGCATCGGTCGTTCGTCGGCCTTCACGAAGACCGCCTCGACGGTGCCCGCCGGACCGACACAGATCTCCGCTCCATGATCGGTGCCGAGTCTGCACCACTGCGCCTTGTCCTGCTCGACGTCCGGGAACCCGATGGTCGCGGCGTATTCACCCAGCGACAGGGGCTCGCCGGACGTGGCCATGAAATAGGGCCCCACCTGGACGGGCAGCCCGAACTGGACGAGCTGCTCAGCGGACTCCGGTGAGAGCGCCAGAGCCTGCAGTTCCGTGGGCTCTATCCTCCGCAAGCCCTCGGGGCCGAAATGAGCCGCCACCTGTCGGGCGATGTCCGTCGTCATCCGTCACGTTCCTCAGCGTTCGCGGTCTCCGCCATGTCTACCGTGTCAGCTGGACCACATGCCCCCGGCGATGTCCTCGAACGCCAGGGTCCACGGACCGGCGAAGTCGTCCGGGAAGGGCTCGGCATCCATGTCGCCGTGGGTGAACGGAGGCAGCGCGTCGACGGTGAAGGGGGTGCTGTCGACCTCCATCAGCTCGGTGGCGATCCTCCGGGCGGTGTCGACGAAGACGTCGATTTCCTCTCGCGGATCGCCGGGGTCGTCCTCGACGGTCTTGGCGTAGCCCTGGCTGTAGTAATAACGGTCGCGCTGGAACACGTACATGAAATAGGCGAGCGAGTCGACTCCGCTGTGCAGCGGCTGCGGCGGCTCGTCCCATTCCGGCAGAAAGAAAACACGGCCGTCGGTCCCGTTGACCGCGACATCGCCGCCGAAGAATCCACCGAGGACGTACCAACTCGCCGCGTCGCCGGGCATGTCCCAGGTCCAGTCGCCGACCTCGGCGTAGCGCTCCGGGAGTGGCGTGAAATGCGGCAGATAGAGGAAGTTGTCCCGGAGGTTCTCCGGCAGCCCCACGTCGATGAGGAAGCGGCGCGTCTCCTCATGGGTGACGCCGTCGGGCAGGGCGTCGAACCGTCGCACCTGGTCGCCGAACGCCTCGACCAGCTGCTCCCTGGTCAGATCTGGCACGTTCGCTCACCCCTAGAAGAGTCCCTCACGATATTTCCTGTGCTGACTATTGGCCTGGTACTTACTGGTTCCATCTATACCATAGTCGAACCTATGGGAGACGTCCGCGTTGGGCGCATGTTTCTTGATCCACTGATCACAGTACGAGGAATTGATGTCACACGGAGACCTCTCCGTATAAATTCCCCGAATATTATTGGGATCGATCCCGTTGTCCAGCAGATAGTTGCCGCCCATTCTCTCGGAGTGGACACCATCGCTGTTGGTGACGAGGATGCGTTCCTTGCCGTCGGTGTCGACATACCGGATGGCCGCGTAGTTGTTCCCGCTGGAGTCACCGCGCTCCTGCCGCGATTTCTCGACCGCGTCCATCATTTCCCGGTCCTTGGGATCAAGATTCGGGTCGTCCGGGTCGAGTTTCCGCGAGGTCACCTTGTCACCGGGGCCGGGCTTCTGTGACTTCCGGTCGTTCCGCCATCTTTCCCGGGTCTTGGGATCGATGTTCTTGGGATCGAGCCCGAGGACCTTGCCGTCCGGCGAATGCTTGAACCGGAAGAGCTTGCTTCCGGCCTTGCCGAAGATGCCGCCGACCTCGCCGGCGACCTTGCCCGTACCGCCCTTGCCGCCGCCCTTACCCAAGGAGAGCTCCAATGGCCTGGTCGATGAGGACGTCGATGATGATGCCGGTGATCGTTTTGAAGATGGGGATCTCCGCCAGGGAGGCCCCGAAGGTCACCGGCGCGGTCGCGATCGCCTGCGCGATCTGGATCGCCAGGATGATCAGCTGCACGATCACGTTGATCTTCAACGCCAGCACGATGCCCGCACACACGAAGAACGCCGCCCCGACCGCCATCGCCCCGGTCGCCGCATCCTGCAAGATCGCCGCAGGCGAGTCCTCTTCCCCCCAGGCCTTCTGGAACGCCTGGATGTCCTCACCCTGATTACCCGACCACACCTGCTGAGCCGCACTCGTGGCATCCGCAGCCACGCCCTGAACCGTGCCGGAAAAACCCATCCAGGTAGAACCCAGCTCGAAAAGCTTGCTCTCGTCCGCTTCCGGCCAGGTGTACCCCAACATCCCCAGCAACCCGATCAACTCACCGGGCAGTTGCAGACCCATCGAACACCTCGCCGGCCGTCCATGATCTCTTCGTCCAGTGAAGAGCATAACGACACAAATGCCCCATACGCCGCCCACATGGGCAGCCCGGTAGGGCATCACCGCGACCGCCACCGGTCAACGAGCGAGGATGACCGCCGACCCGCCCTTTCTGAACGAAGATGACCGTCAAGGGCCAAGGAGATGGGTATGCCGAGACTTGGCGGCGCCGGCTTTGCAGGATCCTGGGCGCCCGTACGGCTACAACGGACTGACGATGACGGAAGATGCCCTCGCCGACCGGCTCGCCAGCGCTCAGCAGGCCGTGCACGAGCTGGTGGAAATCGTGCACAGCCAGGGGCGCCGCACTCTCGGGTGGTACCTCATGCTCCTCGACATCCGGGACGCGCTCGCCGATACAAGCAAATCTCCGGAGGAGATCCTCAGCACCGCCGCTGCCATGGTGGATGCAATTTATACCGGGCCGCACAATTTCGGGGAGTTCTTCGTCATACGCTCCGATCAAGTAGAGATGATCGTCGCCAACGAACACATCGAAGAGCTCACCACCCGGCTGCTCGAGGCCGTCCACGGAAAAGGGGAGCGATGATGTTTCCGCCCTCTGGAAGAGCTGATGGCTTTCCGCACCGCTACCTGGACGCCGCTCCGGACTATTCCGGGCCGTTCACCGACCGCGTGAGTCAACTGGGCGCAGAGCTCTCCGACGTGCTGTCGGCGGACTCGTCGCACGACGCTGACATGAGCTACAACGCCGGCCAGAAGCTCGGTCTGCTCTTCCTGCCCGACGGCTCTCCCACCACGGACCCACGCGCGGCCACCTACTCCTTGGGGATCTGGATTTCGTCCAAGGGCCCCCTGTGGACCCGCATCCTGCACTGCGGCCAGGAGGGAGATCTGGCGTGGCGCCCTTGCCCCCTGTCCGACTTCCCAAATACTTCCCTGCTCGACACCATCGAGAACTTTATGCGTGACAAGGGACTGGCCCTCGTGGACGACGACATCCTGAACCAGATGGCCGAGGGAAAGGAAACAAAAATGGACGGCGCCCCGGCGACCATACGCGACGTCCTCTTCTGCGAAACCTGCTGACGCCCGGTCACCACCGCTCTCCATGCGTATTCGCGGCCCCCAGTAGACCGGCGTCGTCCCCCTCGCGTGCGACCGGCCAGTCCGCCTCGGTGATGTTGCCGGTGGTGTCATAGGCGTATCGCTCGGCCCAGTCACGGGCTTGAACGGCGGTCACATGTTCGGCGCGGTCGAGTGCGAAGCGCCGGTCACCGATGGCGGTGACGTTGCCGTCCGGACGGTACTGGTAGGTCCGGTGCTGGAGGAGCGGTGCTTGGCCAGTGGTGGGCGCGGGGACGCCCCAGAGGGATTGCGCGATCATCCGGTGGGCTGCGTCCCACTGCTGGGTGAGCACCGGTCCGGATCCCACCCGTCGTTGGACCTGGCGGCCCGCGCATCGTGCAGGAACCGGATCGTCTGACCGGCCGTGTCGATACTGAGCGGCTGACCGGCCACGTCGAAGGTCCAGCGGCTCGCGGCTCGCGGCTCCGGACGGCGTCCGGCGGCCCACGATGTTACCGGCGAGATCGTAGGACGAGGTCAGTGCTCGCCCGTCACAGATCTCTGCGGCGCCGAGCTGAACTCGTTCTAGACGCAGGTCCGCCGCGTCGTTGACGGCTGTCCAGAGAGAAGGGTTTGCTGCTACAGGCCGGAGCGCTGGAACTGGTACGGGTACCCCGGCTGCGCCTGGACGGGCGACGGCCTGAGTTGCGTGCCAGGGCCGCCGGGCCATGGTCCGCCTACGGCAGCGCTGTGCCTGTCCCCGGAAACGGGGCGACCTGAACGGAGGCGCGCTCGATGCTGGCGCCGAGAGAGATTGCCGCGCCGCCGACGAAGACACCGGTACCGGCGATCGTGGTCGACAGGGCGAAATTCCGGGAGGTTTCGCGGTTGAGCCAGCACTGGAAACCTCCCACGCTTCTCGTGGGGGAACGTTAATAACGCTCGAGCGAAAAGGGCATTACAAGGTGGCTGTTTCGCTCGAGCGTTATGTTGCGCCGGCGGGCTCAGCCGCCGGAGCTGGCCTGCTTGGCGCAGTCCGCGGAGTCCTTGTTGGCCGCGTTCACGTCCTTGACGTTCTTGGGCGTCACGCTGAAGTCACCGGGCTTGGGCTCGTCGACCGTGTACCCCCGGGCGCGCATGCAGTTGGCCACCTTGACCAGATTGGCGAGCTGCTTCTTCTGCGCCGGTGTGAGCTTGCCGGTGCCGGCGCCGCCGCCGGTCCCGTTGCCGGCACCCGTACCGCTACCGGGTGCGGCGGTGTTGTTCGGCGTGACGACCCCCGGAGCACTCGGCACCGTGGAGCCCGCAGCGGTCGACGGGCTGCTCGACGCGCCCGCCTTGTCCTTGTCGTCGGAGCCACACGCGCTCACGCTCAACGCGAGCGCCAAGGCGACCGCGGGCATGACCAACAGCTTCTTCAACGCACTGCCTCTCTGGGGAGCCTGTCCACTGACAGAACCAGCATGCTAGTCACCATCGCTCGCCGCCCGCGAACGATGTCCGACGCGACGGATTGGCCGCTGTCGGCCCCTCAGCCCCGGTACCCGGGCGGCGGGCCCTGCTGTCCGGGCGGGCCCTGGGGCGGCGTCGGGAATCCCCCGCTCTGCCGTGGGGATCCGGCACCCCAGCCGGGCGGCGGGCCACCTGCCTGCTGCCCTGGACCGGCACCCGGCCCACCACCGTAGCCACCGGACGGCGGACCGCCCTTACCGCCCCGCCTGGCGAAGACGAAGATCACGACTGCCAGCAGCAGGACCCCGAGGATCCCGCCCAGGGCGATGACGAGCGTGATGATGCTGTTCCGGGTGTCATTGTTCTTCGGCTCCGCGATGTCCGGAGTCTGGGCGGCCCCTGTTTGCCCCGGCGGGGCCTTGGGGAGACGGTCGAACCGATCGAACACAGGATTCGGTGCGCTCTTCGGCACGTTGGCGTTCAGCGCCCGCTCCGGAATGATCACACCGGCGCCGGTCATGTTGTCCATGCCGGGAGGTCCGGCGTCAACGGCCGATGCGATGATCCGCTGCACCACTTCGCGGTTCGACATCTGCGGGTGTTTCGATCGCACCAGCGCGGCGACCGCCGACGTGAGCGCCGCAGCCTGACTGGTTCCGATCACATCGCCGACCAGCCTGCCTTCTTTGCCGACCGAGGTGACCGGTGCACCGGGTGCGGCCACGGCGACATACGGTTGACGTTGAGTTCCGATCCACGCCTTCTTCTTGTTGTCGACAGCGCCGACCGCCAGGACCCCAGCGCAGTTGGCCGGAGATTCCGGCCTATTTGATGCGTTCCCGGAGTTACCAGCGGAGACAACCACCACCGCATCCTTCTGCAGTGCGTAACTGATCGCCTGCTGATAGTTCGGCTCGCATCCCTGCGAGGCGGTGTGCCCCTGTGAAATGCTGATCACCTTCGCGCCATGGTCCACGGCATAGCGAATGCCCTTTGTCGTGGCCTCATGACTATCGGCGATGATGGGCAGGATCTTCGCCTGCGGCGCGACGCCGACAAAGCCCGTCCGGCCACCCTGGCTCGCGATCAACGCGGCCATACCCGTACCGTGGCCACCAAGTTTCGTGTCGGTGTCCGTACGACCGTCGCCGGACCCGCGCTCAAGGTCGGCTCCGGGAACCACCGCGCCCTGGAACTCAGGCAGCGACGCGTTCACCCCGGTGTCGATGACCGCGACGGTGACGCCCGCACCCTGGCTGACCGGCCAGACCTTCTTCTGGATCTCCCACGCGGAGAACCACCACTGTTCGCTTCGCGGGCCCGGGACCGCCCCGGCCGGGGTCGCGACCGTCAGCGCGAGCAGCGAGCTCGCCCCGGCGGCGGCCAGGAACCGTGTCATCCGTCGCACAACAACCTCACTAACGCGAAAGCGGTGTGAACGGCCCGGAGCATACCGGGCCGTTCACACCGCCTCGTCCATCTTCACGGAAACCGTGCTAGGGCTCAGCCGATGACCGGGGGCGCGGCGTCGTCGCTGCCACCCCAGATGTCCTCGTCTTCGGTCAGCCAGGTGGAACGCTCGTTCTCATCCTCACTGCCGCCGCGGCCACCGGCTCCACCCATCGGGGCGCCCATGCCCATGCCACCGGCACGCATGCCGCCCTTGCCGAGCCCGCTGCCCTTGCCGGTACCGGCTCCACCGCGGCCGGCCCCGCCACCCATGCCGGCGCCCGGCATGGCGCCGGCCATGCCGCCGCCGGGGATACCGCCGCCGCCAGCGCCGCCACCAGGGATACCGCCGCCGCCAGCGCCGCCACCACGGCCGAACGGGTCGCCACCACCGGGGATACCGCCACCGGGACCGTTGCCCTTGGGGACACCGGCGAGGTCGCTACCGCCCCCGCCGCCACCCGGAATACCACCGCCGGGGATACCGCCACCCCCGCCGGGGATACCGCCGCCGGGATTGCCGCCACCCGGAATACCACCGGGGTTGCCGCCACCCGGAATGCCACCAGGGTTGCCACCACCGGGAACACCGCCACCCGGAATGCCACCAGGGTTGCCACCGCCGGGAATGCCGCCGCCCGGAATACCGCCACCCGGAATACCGCCACCGGGGATACCACCGCCGGTATCCGTGCGAGGAGGCTGCTCCCACCTCTGGTTGTTACCGCCGCCGTAGGGAAGGTCGGTGGTGACGTCCCTGGGCATCCAGTTGTTGTTCGTCTGGATGGTGGAGTCCTGGAGCTTCTTCATGTGCTCCTTGGCGAGGGCCTTCTCCTCGCTGTCCCAGAATCCAGTGATGTCACCGATGACGTCGGCGACCTTCTTGCCGCCGACCGCCATGACGCCGCCCGCGGGGCCGGCGATGACTGCGCCGGCCGCGAAGACCGTGGCATCGGTGTAGGTGAAGCCTGGGATGACGCCGCCGCCGGGAGCAGTCCGCTGGAACTCGATCTGCTGGTTGGCGTGGTGGTCGAGAGCCCTACCGGTCTCGGAGAGCGTGCTGTCCAACTCCTTGGCGGTGGCGTTCAGACGCTGCATCTGCTTCTGCGCGGCAGCGGCGTCCTCACCCTTCCAGACCTTGGCCAGCGCGTCGGCTCGGGAGCGGAGCAAACCGGCGGTCGTCTCGAACTTGGCGGCGGCGGCGGTGTACGCGGCGCCCGCATCCTTGACCTTGGCGGGCTGCATGCTCTCGAGGATCTGCTTCATCTCGTCAAGGCCACCGTCCCACTCGGCCGGTGGGGAAGCCTCGACACGCAGTACCTGAGTCTGTGGCCTACTCTCAGTCATCGCTCTGGTCTCTCACTTCCTGGTGTTGCGAAAAGGCCTGCTACGAAGGGCGACTACGGGACGGTCTAGGCGTACGACTGGGTGTTGCCGGTCGTGGGCCTGGAGCTGGAGTTGCCTGTCGTCACGCCGTTGGCCGAAGCCGTGTTGTTGGTCTCCATGTCCTTGTAGCCCTGCACCGCGTTCTCGAGGGCCGTGATGATCGCTTCGTAGCTGGTCAGGAAGCTGTTGTAGGAAGTGCTGAGGAAGGATTGCGTCGGTGTGATGCTCTGCATCAGGCTCTGGGCTGCGGGGTAGTTGCCCAGGTGCGCGGCCTGTACGTTCCCCCTGGACTGCATGTCGTTGAGGGAGCCGTTCCCGCTGGCGAAGCTGTCGTAGTCGGCCCGCAGTTCCTTCAAGATCCGCTCGACCTCGGCCTTGTCGATCTCGATGTCTTTGGTCGCTTCGAGTCCGGGCCAAGACGCGTCCAGACGAAAGCCCCCGTAGTCGCCCCTACCGCCAGTCATGTCAGCCTCCCGCGGGCCGAACATGCCCGCTTCTCTCTATTTACTTGCCTGCTCTGCCTTGGAACGTCCGCTGACCCCGGGACGGTCCCGATCCGGCCGCCCGCCCGGCGCACCGGAACGGGCGGCCGTGATGCCGGCTGGGTCAGCCGCCGATCATCTGGGTGTTGGACCGCATGGTGGACTGGCCGGTCTCCGCGGAGGAGTTGACGACCGTGCCGAGGGCCTGAATGATGCGGCCGACGTCCGCCGCCGAGGCCTCCCACTGACGCTTGGCGTCCATGTAGGCGTTCTTGGCGTCGTCCTCCCACTGCGCCAGCTTCTGCTCGACCGACTTCTCGAGGTCGTCGAGCTCCGACTGCATGGCGGTGTACTTCTGCTGGAACGCGGCGTATGCCTGCTGCATAGCGCCGAAGTTCATCGAGCTGTAGCTCATCGGGTCTTCTCCGTAGCCTCAGGTCAGTGTTCGGGTCGGCGCGTCAGAGGTTGAGCAGGGAGTTGAGCTGGTTGACGCTCTCGGTCTGCTGCTGCTCGCTGGCCTCGTAGTTGATCTTGGCCTGCGTCATCTTCTCGTGCAGCGTCTCGAGGGCCTGAATGACCTTGCCCAGTTCGCCGTCGAACTCGTTGTAGACCTTGGTGAAGGCGGTGGAAGCCTCGCCGATCCACTTGGCCTGCAGCTGCTGCTGCTCAGAGCTCAGGTCGCCCCTCATCTTGTGGAAGTCCTGTGCCGCAGACTCGACCCGCTGGGCCGCCTGAGCCATTTCTGCTCTGTCGACCGAAGAGCTTTGAGCCATCAGTCATCCTTCCTCGTGTCTCTGGATACGTCTTGGATGCGCCGCGGGCCCCGTTGGTGCCGAGCTGATCAAAATTTTTTCGGGAGCCACACCTTGCCCGGCCTGCCCGGCAGCCAGCGCCGCCAGGGCATTACCAGATTACGGCAACGTCCGCATCACTGTCGATCTACCCCAGAGGGGTCACTGCCACCAAACCACACATGGTGACAAGCTTGGTGCAAAAACCGGACGGAACCAGTCACGCCCACATGTCGGTGTTGTAGTTCTCGGCCGTCTTGTAGTTGTCGTGCGCCGTCCGGATCGTCGTGGAGAACTCGTCCACGGCCTTCGCTATGTCCCGGGCCGCCTTGTCCCACTTGGCCTGCTGCTCGAAGTAGGCGTCGCGCGCGTCGTCCTCCCACCGGGACAGCCCGCTCTTCAGCTCGGCCTCCAGGGAGTCCAGCAGCGAAGTGATCTCCTTGTGCTTGCTCTTGAAGAGAGCCTCCGTCTGCTTCATGGTCGCGTACGACGTGCTGAACGCCTGGCCCACGCTCTACACCTCCGTCGTGTCAAGCCCGGTGGAACAAGGCTGGCAAACCTACCAAGCCTGTCCGGGACGATGTGATCTATTTTGCTACGTACCGGCGAACCTACGGCTACCTGCAGGTTTCCATGCAAACCGTGGACCGGCGTGACCGGACGATTACCGGAGCAAGTCGACGTGCCGGTCGATGCCGCTTCCGGCCATGCCCGTTACCGGCCAGACCGTTCAGGGGCCGCTTCTGGAGGGCCGGACGGCGCCCTCCGGAGCGGGGCGCCGTCGACGTCACTGGCCCATGTTTCCTTGCGTATTGAGTTGTGGTGGGTTGTTCGGGTCGAGGAGAGCCAGTGGCGGCCCGTCCGGAAGCAGGTCCAGCAAGGCGGCCGGGACCGGCTCCACGTCGCTGCTCTTGTCGGCTGAGATCGTGTAGCCGAGGGCCTTGGCGGCGTCGGCGTTCTTCACCGCGTACTTGCGGCCGCTGTCGGACACGAAGTAGTAGCTGCTGATCGCCTGCTCGGTGGTGACCAGGGCGCCCGCCAGCACCGCGCTGCCCGGCGGGAGCACGACGTTGTCGACACCGCCGCCGCCCTGCGTCGTCGGCAGCGGAAGGTCGGTGCCGCCACCGACGGTCAGTTGCGGCGCGGAGATACCGGAGCCGAGGTTCTTGTAGACCACGCAGAGGGCTTCCTTGGCGTCGTACCGGACCGGCTGGAGCTGCTTGTCCGGGAGACCGCGCGCGGAGATCTGGGTCTGCGACGGGTTCGCGGTGACCTGCGCCGGCTGGACAGGCGACTGCGGCGGCATGCTCTGGTACTCGGGCATCGCCTGGATCAGCTGGGCCTGAATCTTGGTGATCGAGGCATAGCCGTCCGGCATCAGCACGTAGTAGCGGTCATTGGTCTGGTCGTGGAAGACCTGGCCTTGCTTGCCGGTCGCGCCGCCCTGGGTGTTGACGTTACGGCCGAAGCCGTTCCGGATCTCGTTGGGCGGGCCGAACGCGGGACCCTCGGGCATCGCGTTGATGAAGACCGGCGAGACGGGCACCGGCTGGGTGTTGCCGAGAACCGTGCGGCCGCCCTCGCTGACCTTCAGCCGCTGGTTGTTGTGGACGAGCCAGTCCGATCCGGCGGAGGTGACAACGACCGCGGCGGTGGCGTCGAGCGTGCGGCCTCCCACGTTCTTGCCGCCGACCAGGGAGACGACCGGCCGGGGCTGGCCGGTCAGCCCGGTCGCGGTGCGCACGCACACCGACCACGGGCCGCCCACCAGGCGCTTGCGGTCAGGGATGCTGTCGGGCGCGCCGGCGATGCCGATCACCGGTCCGCGCGGGAACTTCGACAACGACTTGGACGACACGGACTTCTGCTTGCCCTGGCCGCCGACCGCCAGTTTGGCGGAGGCGTAGTTGGCCACCGGGCACAGGGCCTTTTCCTTCTGCCCCTTCGGCAGGCACCACACGTACCGGGTGCCGGTCTGCTTCTCGATAAGGAGCATCTGCGGGTCGTCGAGACCCTTGCCGCCGCCGCCCATGAGCAGGCCGGCGATGCCGAACCCGGCCGCGACCACGACGGCCGCCATGATGCCGGAGAACGTGCCGACGTTCAGCCGCTTGAGGGGCTGCTCGGGGTTGTCCGGCTCGCCCAGGATCAGTGCCTGCGCGGCGCGCTGGGTCATCAGCTGGTGCGCCTGCAGCAGATCGCGTTTGGTCTGCATCTAGCCTGCCCCCTCAGCCCGCGAGGCCGCGGACCCACTCGAAGACGCCGCTGACGCCCAGCGCGAGCGGGATCAGCGCGACCACAAGCATGATCTCGATGATGTCGCCGGCCCGGCCCCAGAACGGGGTGAGCCGGTTCTTGGGCAGCCAGATGCCGACGCCGACCGCGATCCCCGACACGACGAGCGCCGGGGCCAGCACGCCGGCCAGCAGGATCACCTCGGAGTCCGTCGTGAACGCGGTGCCGACGCCCAGTACGGCCAGCACGGTGATGCCGGGGACGAGCATCCAGAGCTTCTGCGCGCGCCCGCGGAACATCCGGGCCCGCAGCAACATCGCCAGCGCGACCACCACCGCCATCGTGGGCGCGACCCATCCGTTCTCCAGGGCCAGCGGGATCGAGCCGCCGAGGGCGATCAGGCCCATGCCCGAGACACCGCCGGTGACGAAGCGGTCGGCGGCGCCCGACCGGGCCAGGACCTGCTGGCCGTCCACCATCAGGGTGTCGCGCCGCAGGTCCTCGGCGCTGCTCGGGACCGGTGGGAGCGTCACCCGGGCGAGCTTGAACGCGATGCCCGGCAGCAGCGGGGTGAGCGCCAGCGAGACCGCGATGGTGACCGCGGCGACGCCGGCCGCGTCGTAGTCGAAGACCAGCGCCAGTCCCGTGGTGATGGCGCCCAGCAGGGTCGCGAGGGCGGTCCCGTAGAAGACCGGCATGCCGTCGGAGATCGCGAAGGCGCAGATCGTGGCCGCCAGCACCGCGGCGCCGAAACCGGCCGTCAGGTGCAGCGCGCCCAGATCGGACAGCGCGTCGTCGCGTGCGGGCGCCAGCACACCGGCGAGAAAGGCGTAGGGGACCGCGCCGTAGCCGAGCGTCGCGCCGGCTCCGGCGTCACCAAGCGCTCGCGAGAGGGCGATCGCGCCGATGATGAGGAGCACGGCGATACCGCCGGCGGCCGCGGCCGGCACGATCCAGTTGGGTCCGGTCAGCAGCAGCGTGATCGCACCGACACCCAGGCCCGTCGCGCCCCAGCCCAGGGCGAACGTCCGCGCGTTCTCGGGCCGCCACCGGCCCGGCCGGTCGTTGACCGCCGTGGCGACGACGTCGGGGACGTCATCGAAGGCGAGGTCGGGCAGCTGCGACATCCGCGGCCGCAAATAGATGAGGTCTCCGTCCCGCAACCCGGCCTGGCCAGGTGTGGCCGACGGATCGAACGGCGCCTGGTCCAGCTTCTGCAGGATCCAGCCGCCATGCGCCAGGCCCGCGTCGGCGAGGTCCTGGCCGGCGTAACGCAGCATCGTCGGATAGAGCTCGGCGAACGTGGCATCCGCAGGAACGGCGATGTCGACTCGCCGTTTCGGTCCGACGACCGTGATCCTGCAGATGTCGGCTCCAGGGGGCGCGCTCACGACTTCCTCGCAGTTGTCCGGGACAGGTGGACAGGGGAGACCACCGATGGGCGGGGGACGACCACTTTGCATGGTGGCATGCCAGTGGCGCCAGCGGCCGGGAGATGCAGCTCATCACATCCCGTCGACCGCTGATCACACCGGGATGTGATCAGGCCAAGATTACGCAATGAACGGTGGTACGGCACAAAACCGTCCTGATCCGACGATTCCACGGCCGATTCCGTTCATGATCGACTTCGAACGTGACGAATCGGGCTCTCACCAGCGGTCCATGACCACTACGATTTGGTTGATTTGGTTGATGCGTGCGCAAGCAGGTGACTCGGAGGCGCCGGCGTCGCGACCGTCCGGTTCCTGCCGGGCGGGAGGCAGGCAAGGCTCCCACTCCGGATCCCCGGTGGAAGGAAACAAAGCGTGAGCACGGTTCTCGTCCGCCGTCGTGACCGGCGGAAACCCCCTGCGATGCCGCGGGGCGAGATTTTGCTGGAGTCTCCGCCCGAGCTCCCCGAAGTGGTCCCGCAGGGATTCTCCGCGGTCATGACGTACCTGCCCATGGTTGCGGGCGCGTTCGCCATGATGTTCATGATGGTCGGCCGCGGCGGCGGCCCGCTGCAGTACGCGGCGGGCGGCATGTTCGCCATCTCCATGGTCGGCATGATGCTCGGCCAGGTCGGCCGGACCGGCGGCGAGCGCAAGGTCAAGCTGAACAACGAGCGCCGCGACTACCTGCGCTACCTGGGGCAGGTACGGCGCAAGGTGCGGAACGCGGCGAAGCAGCAGCGCGAGTCCCTCGAATGGGGCAGCCCCGACCCCAGCGGCCTGTGGTCGCTGGTGATGAGCGCCCGGCTCTGGGAGCGCCGCCCCACCGACGACGACTTCGGGCAGGTCCGCTTCGGCACCGGCTCCCAGAAGCTGGCCGTCGAGCTGATCGCACCCGAGACCAAGCCGGTCGAGGACCTGGAGCCGATGAGCGCCGGCGCGCTCCGCCGGTTCATGCGCACGCACGCCAACGTACCCAACCTGCCGATCGCTGCCAACATCCGGTCGTTCGCGCGGATCGTCCCGCAGGGCGACCCCGAGGCCGTCTACGGCATGGTCCGCGCCATGCTCATGCAGGTCGCGGCGTTCCACTCCCCCGACGACGTGCACATCTCGGTGTGCGCCTCGCGCGAGCGCATGCCCTGGTGGCAGTGGGTCAAGTGGCTGCCGCACAGCCAGCACCCCACCGAGTACGACGCCGCCGGCCAGGTCCGGCTCATGAGCGAGAGCATGACCTCGCTGGAGGCGATGTTCGGCCAGTCGGTCAAGGACCGGCCGCGGTTCCAGCCCGGCCTCTCCGCCGACGACCTGCCGTACCACATCATCATCATGGACGGCGGCCAGGCCTCCTACGACTCCCAGCTCGCCGCAGACGCCATCGAGGGCGTCTGCATCATCGACCTGACCGGGTCCTCCGCACAGGTGCACGAGTCGATCACGCTGCGGCTCGCGGTGCAGAAGGAGCGCGTCGCCCGCCTCACCAAGGACCGCACCGGCAAGGATGTCGGCACCCGCCTCGGCAAGCCCGACTCGATGACGCTGCAGCAGACCGAGGCACTCGCCCGCCAGCTCTCCCCGCTGCGGTCCAGCGCCGCCCAGGGCGGCCTGGAAGAGGACGTGCTCTCGTCCGCGACGACGATGACCTCGCTGCTCGGCATCGACAACCCGTTCACCGTCGACGTGCGTGAGGTCTGGCGGCCGCGCGCGCCGCGCAACCGGCTTCGCGTTCCCATCGGCATCGACCCCGACGGCCGGCCGATCTCCCTGGACATCAAGGAGTCGGCGCAGGGCGGCATGGGCCCGCACGGCCTGTGCATCGGGGCCACCGGCTCCGGTAAGTCCGAGCTGCTGCGCACCCTGGTGCTGGGCCTCGCCGTCACGCACTCGTCCGAAGAGCTCAACTTCGTGCTCGTCGACTTCAAGGGTGGCGCGACGTTCCTCGGCATGGACAACCTCAACCATGTCTCGGCCGTCATCACCAACCTCGAAGACGAACTCCCTCTGGTCGACCGCATGTACGCGGCGCTGGAGGGCGAGATGGTGCGCCGCCAGGAATACCTGCGCGCCTCCGGCAACTACGCCTCGCTGCGCGACTACAACAAGGCGCGCGAGCAGGGCGCGGAGCTGCCGCCGATGCCGACGCTGTTCCTGGTGCTGGACGAGTTCTCCGAGCTTCTGAGCGCCAAGCCCGAGTTCGCCGACCTGTTCGTCATGATCGGGCGGCTGGGCCGGTCGCTCGGCGTGCACATCCTGCTGGCCTCGCAGCGCCTCGAAGAGGGCAAGCTGCGCGGCCTCGACACGCACCTGTCGTACCGCATCGGTCTCCGTACCTTCTCGGCGCAGGAGTCGCGCGTCGTCCTCGGGTCCCCGGACGCGTACGAGCTGCCCTCCGCGCCCGGCCACGGCTACATGAAGTTCGGCACCGAGTCGATGACCCGGTTCCGCGCCGCGTACGTCTCCGGCCCGGCCACCGAGGACCTCGCCCCCGCGGCCAAGAAGGGGAACAAGCAGGTCGTCCGTCAGATCGTGCCGTACATCCCCGACTACATCCGGCCGCAGATCATCGAGGAGCCGGAGGAGCAGCAGCAGGACGAGAGCAACGAGCCGACGGCCTCGCTGTTCGACGTCGTGGTCAAGCAGCTGGAGGGGCACGGCCCGCCCGCGCACGAGATCTGGCTGCCGCCGCTGGACCTGCCGCCGACGCTCGACGAACTGCTTCCGACGCTGGCGGTCGTCCCCGGGCTCGGGCTGACCACGCAGAACGACGCGTGGCGCAACAAGCTGCACGCGATCGTCGGCATCATCGACCGGCCGTTCCACCAGCGCCGCGACCCGATGTACGTCGACCTGTCCGGCGCTGCCGGCACCGTCGGCATCGCCGGCGCCCCGCAGAGCGGCAAGTCGACCATGCTGCGCACCCTCATCGCCTCGCTGGCGATGCTGCACACGCCGCAGCAGGTGCAGTTCTACTGCCTCGACTTCGGTGGCGGCACGCTCGCCGCGTTCGAGGATCTGCCGCACGTCGGCGGTGTCGCCAACCGCCTGGACACCGACCGGGTGCGCCGGACCGTCGCAGAGGTCACCTCGCTGCTCGAACGCCGCGAGCGGGAATTCGCCGAGCGCGGCATCGACGGCATGGCGACCTACCGCCGCATGCGCAACGCGGGTGAGATCACAGGCGACGGCTACGGTGACGTGTTCCTCGTGGTGGACGGCTGGATGACGGTCCGCCAGGACTACGAGAACCTCGAACCCGTGATCACCGACCTGGCCGCGCGCGGCCTGGGCTACGGCATCCATGTGGTCGCGACAGTGAACAAGTGGTCGGAGTTCCGCACCACGATCCGTGACCTGTTCGGCAGCAAACTCGAACTGCGGATGGGTGACCCATACGAGTCCGAGGTCGACCGCAAGCTCGCAAGCAACGTGCCGGAGGGGCGGCCGGGCCGCGGTCTGACCCGCGACAAGCTGCACTTCCTGTCAGCGCTGCCGCGCCTGGACGGCGAGCCGAACGGCGAGAACCTCTCCGACGGCGTCCGCAAGTTCGTCGGCGCCGTCGCGGGCAACTGGCAGGGCCCCGGGGCGCCGAAGGTCCGGATGCTTCCGTCCGTGCTCCCCGTCAGCCAGCTGCCCGCCGCGGCCGAAAGCGGCAACCGCATCCCGTTCGCGATCGACGAGGACTCGCTGTCGCCGGTCTACCTGGACTTCGCGCAGGAGTCGCACTTCCTCGTCATCGGCGACACCGAGTGCGGCAAGTCCAACATGCTCAAGACGATCGTCCAGGGCATCGTCGACCGGTACACGCCGGAACAAGCTCGGATGATCTTCCTGGACTACCGCCGGTCGTTGCTGGACCACGCCAACTCCGAGCACCGCATCGGGTACGCCGCGTCCTCGACCGCCGCGGCGTCGCTGGTCAAGGACATCGTCGGCGCCCTCAAGAACCGGCTCCCACCGGCCGACCTCACCCCGGACCAGCTCCGGGACAGGTCGTGGTGGAAGGGCCCGGACCTCTACCTGATCATCGACGACTACGACCTGGTGGCCACGTCCAACAACCCGGTCACGCAGCTCGCCGAGCTGCTCCCGCAGGCACGCGACATCGGCCTGCACGTGATCCTGTCCCGCGCGTTCGGCGGCGCCGGCCGCGGCATGTACGACCCGATCATGCAGCGCATCAAGGAGATGGGCTCGCCGGGCCTGCTCATGTCCGGCAACAAGGACGAGGGCATCGTCCTGGGCAACATCAAGGGCCACGCGCTGCCACCGGGCCGCGGCTACTTCATCGACCGCCGCGGCGGCACCCGGCTCGTGCAGACCGTCCACCAGGAGTGATCCGGCTCCTGACGAAAAGCTCGCAACCTTCCGCAAGCTCCCATAGAAAGGTTTGGTCAGATGGCCGATTTCAGCCTCGGCAGCGGCTTCGAGCAGTTCCAGCGCGACATGGAACAGAACATGGGCGACTTCACCAAGATGAAGGAGCGCATCGACGAGGCCGTGGGCAAGGGCGAGGCGGCCGACGGCCGGATCTACGCCGAGTTCACGGCCAAGGGCGGCCTCACCCGCCTGGACATCGACCCGCGTGCGCTGCGGCTGCCCTCGTTCGAACTGACCGAGGAGATCAAGGCCGCCGTCAACGCCGCCTCCGCCGACTTCCAGACGAAGGTCCGGGAGGCCAGCGAGACGATGTTCAAGATGTCGAACGACCCGGACAAGCCCATCGACCCCTCCGCGGCGCTCGCCTCACTCGACAAGATCGCCAACGGCTTCGCCGGCCAGATGAAGGACCTGGCCCGCGAGCTCGGCCTCCAGCAGCAGCGCGCCAAGGAGGCCATGGACAACTACAAGGGCCCCAACCACCCCGGCAACTACCAGCCGTAGCCAACGGCGAAAGGCCCCGGAACGCCACGTTCCGGGGCCTTCACGTTCTGAGTCGCCGTCGCAGTCCCACGGGTCTCAGTTGCCGTCGCTGTCCCAGGGCGGTGTCTCGTCCTTCTTGCCGCCCTGCACCTTCCCCTGGCCGCCCCAGGTCGTCCCCTCCCCCTTGCCCTTCCAGTCGCCGTCGTCGTTGACCTGGCCTTCCAGACTTCCCTTGCTCCCCGTGGGCGCGTGCTCGGCCCCGGCCTTGCCACCGGCATAGAAGTCCCCGCCGCGACCGTCGTCGTCCGCCTCCCAGCCGAGCTTCCCGCCGAACGTGCCCTGCCCTCCCGCGGCCCCCGCCGCGCCCGGCAGATTCCGTTTCTGGTTGTACTCGCCTTCGATTCCCTTGAAGCCGTCGTCTCCGTACTTGCCGCGAATGCCGATCTCGTGCTCGGGACCGACGGGCCCGGTCTGGACCTTCGCACCGGCCCCGACGTTCCAGGTGTTGTCGATCCCCCGGTCGGCATCCAGGTCGATCTCCTTGAGCGGGCTGCCCTTGTGCCCCGTCGGGACGTAACCCGAGGGGTCGAACCGGTTGATCCAGGCGAGACCCGCGTTCGCCGCGTTCTGGCTCAGGTTCGCCGCCGCCCCCGCGGCACCGGTGGCCTGCGCCTTGAAGAAGTCGCCCAGCGCCTTCTCGTTGCCCCGCGACCGTTCGACGAGCGCACTCACCAGCGTGCCTCCGCCGATCACGGCTCCCGCGATGTTCCCCGCCGCGGCAAGGATCGCGGTGGCCACATGGGTGATGCTCCCAGCTGTGGTGGCCGTCGCGAGGATGGCGGGGTAGCCGACGGATGTGACGACGCCGGCCAATGCGGCAGCCGCCGCGATTGCGAGGCCGTCGAGGTAGACCGCCATCGCCATGGCGAAGACCGCGTACGCCATGAGGGCGTAGGCGAGCGCCGTCAGCGTCATGCCCGCCGCTTGGCAGTAGGTGTTGAGCACGTCGATCTGGGAGGCCCA
Source organism: Actinomadura rudentiformis (assembly GCF_008923185.1). GTDB lineage: Bacteria > Actinomycetota > Actinomycetes > Streptosporangiales > Streptosporangiaceae > Spirillospora > Spirillospora rudentiformis. The sequence goes on along the minus strand of NZ_WBMT01000008.1, from coordinate 124,205 downwards.
TTCCTGGACCTTCTTCTCGTAGGCGGGCCGGTCCTTGGACGACCACGCCTTCTGGGGCACCCCGGTCGCGAGCTCCTTGATCTCGGTGCTCGCCTCCTGCAGTCTCTCCGCCGCCTCGCGCCACGCCTTCCCGGCCGCGTCGAGGTTGGCGGGCTTGCCCGAGCTCAGCTTGAACTCGAACGAAATGATCAATGCCGGAGGGAGGACCAGCCCTGCCACCGCCGCCATGGGCACGGCCGCGGTCATCAGGCTTTCCGCACTGCCCAGAATGCTGAAGTCGCCCATCAGAGCGTGTTGTTGTGCTCGGCCGCGGCATACCTCTGGGCCGTGGCGTTCACGTTCGTGATGAAGTCCTCGAGCATGCCCAGGTGCGTCTTCAGGTCCTCGAAGGCGAACTGGACTCCGCCCGGGTAGGCCATGGCGGCCATCGTGCAGGTGATGCTGAAGTCACCGCCCTCAAGGTTGAAGACGCCGTCCTTGCCGAGCGCGTCACCGGCCTGCTTGACCTTGGGCTTGACGTCGGCTTCCAAGTCTTTCGCATGATCAGCGATCACTTTGGGATCGATATCGAGGCCCATGAGGAACGTCCTTCCGAAGCTTCTGCAGCGCGGGGCGACAGGCGCCACAGCGCCGAAAACACCCGCTTTGGGAGCTGTGACCCGGAAGCATAAGAGCCGGGTGTCTCCAAGACGTCTCCTTCACGGCTTCCAGTGGCGGCCACTGTCACGATGGCGAGATCCGGCCGTGGCCTACCGCGGGACCATGAGCTCAACGCCGATCAACGAGCCGAGGACGAGTGTGCGTGCGGGCTCGGGAAGTGCCTGATTGAGGCGCATCACCCGCCGTCGTCTACGGCCGCCGTCCAGGGCCCGCTCGCGATAGCGCCCGAGCTCAGCGCCACCGCGGGCGTCGGTCAGCCGGCCGTCCACAGTGGGATCCAGGGGGGTCGTCATCATGGCGACCGGCTGTCTGTCCGCGTCCTGGATCACCATCCGCACCTCACCGCGACCGCGGAACAAGGTGAAGGCCTCTTTCAAGCCTCCGCGTTTGACGGCGACCGAGCCGATCAGCCCGCCGTCCGGTGACACGACGAACGAAGGTGAGGTCACCATCGGATCTCTCGTGTGATCGACGTAGAAGTAGGGAGTGCCGTCCGCCCCCGCGACGCACAGCATCAACCGCGAGTCGTCAGCCTGACCATGAGGGTTGGCGTACGGCATCGCTGCATCACCCTGGCGAGGAGGCGCCACCCGCGTCGCTTTGGCCAGCACCTCGCCGTCGTTGTGGAAGACGAACTCCAGTGGGCGGTCGGGTTCGTCGATGGTCCAGGTGAGGGCCTCGTAGAGGTGCGGCATGCTTCAGCTCCTCGTCAGGTCATAGGCGAGAGGGGCGGCGATGACGAGCGTGCGGAGCGGCTCGTTGAGCTGGAACATCAACTGGAGGTCGTAGCGGTCCTTGAAGGCGGCCGCGTGGACGTCGACGTGGGCGATATGGGCGCCGTCGAGGGTCGTGAAGTCGCAGGCAACCGGGGCCCATGCCCGGTATTCGCCGCCGCCGGGTCTCAGCGTCCAGGCGATCTCGCACACCGGGCGGTCATGGGCGTCGACAAGGCGGTGGGTCATAGCCGGTGTCCGGCCGGTCAGGCGGGCGGCGGCCATCTGGTGCATCTCGTCGACCGGCTGGTGGACGTACCGGCCGACGAGGGCGCCGTCCGCGCCGACGATCGCAACCGGCGCACCGGTCTGGTGGTCGACATAGAAGAGCGGGGGTTTGTCCGGGCCGCTGTCCGCGCCGCTGACCTGGACGACGACGCGGGCGTCCTTGAGGCCCGAGCCCAGCAGTGCGCGCAGGCCCTTGCGCGGCTTGGGGCCGGACACCTGCTCGGCCACCGCGATCGCCCGGTCGCCCGCGTCAGCGATCTGATACTCCAGCTGCGACGACTGCTGCTCGATCTTGAGGATGGATGAACCGTACAGATCGGTCATGACACGGCACCATACGCGCGGTCAGACAGGTATGACGGTCACACATGTAGGAGGGGTCACATCAGCATGCCGGCGAGTGCGGCGACTCCGATGAGCAGGAGGATGCCGAAGAAAGCGCCGAGGGCTATGAACCTCTGCTTCAGCTTGCGCTGAGCCTGTGCATGCGCCGCCTGCGACTCTGGTGAGAGGCCTGGAACGTCGATACGACCTCGCATGACGTCCAAGGGATTGACCCGCTGAACAGGCTGGCCCGCTTGGGCGGTGGCGGCCCATTCGGCACGCTGTTGAACCTGCCGGTCGTACTGCGCATGGACGTTGTCTTCGAAACCCGGGTACGGCGCGGGACCCTGCTCGGGAGGCCGGCCTTCCTGCGGCGGTGGCTGAGCCATGGTGCGGAACCTACTCCGAGCTGCGCAGCAGGTCGAGGGCGATGGGGGCGGCGAGGATCAAGGTACGGAGCGGCTCGGGGAGCTGGTAGCTGAGCTCCAGCTCATACCTGTCCTTGTTGGACCAGGTCGGCTGATGGCTGTCAAGGCGGGCCAGGGCTGTCCTGTTCATGTCGTAGAACGTGCAGAAGCGGCCGCCCAAGGGGCGTTCCAGGTCTTCGTAGCGGAACCTGCTGACCCGCGCGGTCCCGTACTGCAGTTCCTCCCAGACGATGTCGCAGATGAGCTCCCCGGCGGCATCGAAGACCCGGTGCGACTCGGTGACCGATCCACCGCCCCCGGCCAGCGGACCGCGCACGCCCTCGAGAAAGCTCTCCGCGGTCGACTGGAGATTGAACTCGAACCGGCCGATGAGCTGGCCGTCCGGCGCGACGACCGCGCACGGCGGTCCGTGCAGGTCGGTCGGATCGTTGGAAGCCGCCGCCCGGTCCGCGAAGAACAGCGGAGTGCCGTCTGGGCGGTCGACCCGTACGACTGCGCGGCCCATGGCCTGCGGGCCTTCGATGTTGCGGCGCAACCAGCTCTTCTTGGGCTGCTCGCCCATCACCCGTGTGCCGTGGCCCAGCGGGCCACCGTCCGGATCGGTGATGACGTAGGTGTTCTCGTCCTTCGGCTGATCGACCAGCAGGACGGGAGAGCTGTAGATGTCGCCCACTTACTGGACCTCCCAGGGCGGCTGGAAGTCGCCCTTGGCGTCGTTCACGTTCCAGCCCTGACCGGACACCTCACCGGAACCCTGGGCGACCTGGGCTCCGCCAGGAGCGTACTCGCCGCTGGCCTTGCCGCCCCACTCGCCGGTGTCGGCGTTGACGTTGCCCTCGACACCGCCCTTGACGCTGCCAGTGGGGTCCTCGACGCTCACGCCGCCCTTGACCTTGTCGTGGCCCTTGTCGTCGTGCTCGTAGCCGACGTTGCCGCCGACGCCCGCTTTGTTCTGCCCCTCCGCTTCGACGTTCCAGGTCGGCTTGCCGTTCTGGTCCTGCTCGTAGCCGCCCTTGACGCCGCCAGAGTTGCCCAGCGGGCCCTCGTACTTGTACTCGCCCCCGACGCCCCAGGCCTGGCCGTCGCCCTTCTTGCCGTTGACGCCGACCTCGTGGGTGCCGCCGGCGCCGGTCTCGATGGTCGCGCCCGCGCCGACGTTCCAGGTGTTGTCGAAGCTGCGGTCGGCGTCGAAGTCGACCTCCTGGAGCGGGGTGCCCTTCGGCGGCTTGACCTTGCTGCCCGGGATGGTCGCCGCGTCCTGGTAGCGGTTGACGAACGCCAGGCCCGCGTTGGCGGCGTTCTGGGCGAGGTTCGCCGCGGCGCCCGCCGCACCGGTCGCCTGCGCCTGGAAGAAGTCGCCGATGGCCTGGTCGTTGCCGCGGCCCTTCTCGGTGATGGCGGTGAGCATCGCGCCGCCGGCCAGGACGGCCGCGACGATCTGCCCGCACATCGCGAGGATGGCGGTGGCGACGTGGGTGACGGTGAGGCAGGTGGCAGCCGCGGTCTGCATGCCCGCGATGGCCGGGGAGCCGACGACCGACGCGGCGGCCGCGATCACCGCGATCGCGAGAGCCGCCAGGAACGTTCCCATGGCGATCGCGAAGATCGCGTAGGTGAAGAGCGCGTAGGCCACCGTGGTCAGCGCGATACCGACGGCCTGGCAGTAGGCCTGCAGAGCCTCCAGCTGGGAGCAGAACTCCTGGATCTTCGCCTCGTACTGCGGCCGGGCGGTGTCGGTCCAGGCGTTCGCCGGGATGCCCTGCACGTTCTGCGGCAGCTCGGAGATGAGTTGCTGGATCGCCGCCGAGGCGTCACGCCAGGCCTGGCCGGCGACGTCCAGCGCGGGCGCGTCACCGGTGGAAATCTTGAACTCGAACGTGATCAACGCGGCGGGCGGCAGCACGAACGCCGCCGTTCCGGCCTCGGTGGTGGCCGTGTCCATCATGGTCTCGACGGCCCCGAGCGCTCTTCCGGCTCCCATGGTTCGGTCTCCTCCGTACGTGGCGGGTCGTGTTGAGGACGTGCGGGAACCGGCGCTAGACGACCTTGCTGCCGTCTTCGGCGCCCTGGTAGTTCTTCGCCGTGGTCTCGATGTTGGCGGCGTAGCCGCCCAGCATCTCGATGTGGGTCTTGAGGTCCTCGAAGAGGAACTGGACGGCGCCGGGATAGGTCACCGAGGCCATCGTGCAGGTGACACTGAACGCGCCGCCTTCGAGGTTGAAGACGCCGTCCTTGCTCATGTCCTGGCCGATCTTTTCCAGCGCGGGGACGAAGGTCTCCTTCAGGTCCTTGCCGTGCTGCGCGATCCGCTGCGAGTCGATCTGTAGTTCGCCGCCCACACTGTGCCTTTCGTTCGGCGCCTGCCCGAGGTCGACCGCACCTCATGTCGCGGAAGATCACTCCGAACCGAAAAGCAGGATATGGCATGACCCGCTCCATGTTCACGAGAGTGATCAAATGTTCACGCGCATGTCGAATGCACCTGTTCCGGGCCCTATGCCTCGGATCACGGTCCCGGATCCCTTAGAGTTTCTCGGGATCGATGAGGTTCCGATGGGAGGCTGGACATGAGGTGGACGGCGGTCCCGGCCGTGGCCGTGTGTCTTATGTCACAGGCGGCCCTGGCCCCGGCGGCGGAGGCGGCCCCCGAACGGTGCGAGCCCGAACGCGGCAACTTCCCCAAGAACCAGATCCAGCAGGAGCCCTGGCCCCAGACGACCCTGCCGCTCGCGCAAGCCCACGAGCACGCCACCGGGCGCGGCGTCCGCGTCGCGGTGATCGACAGTGGCTCCGACGCCAGGAACCCCCAGCTGAAGTTCGAGCCCACCATCGATGTCACCAAGACGGGCAAGGCCGACTGCGTGGGCCACGGCACCGAGGTCGCGGCCATCATCGGCGCCAAGAAGGGCCACAGCCTCTTCGTCGGCGTCGCCCCCGACGCGACGATCATCCCGATCAAGTACGCGGCGGGCGCGACCAAGAACGACGACAGGCTGCTGGTCAAGGGCGTCCGAGCGGCGATCAATGCCCGTGCCGACGTCATCAACATCTCGTCGGAGACCCATGCGGACAACCCGCAACTGCGGGCCGTCATCAGGGAGGCGCTGTCCCGCAACATCGTGGTCGTCGCCGCGGCGGGCAACATCGACCCCGAACGCAAGGGCCGCCCGACCCCCGCGTTCCCGGCGCAGTACCCCGGTGTCATCTCCGTCGGCGCGTTCGGCCACGGCGGCGATGTCACGCAGTTCTCGAACGCGCAGACCCGGGTCTCGGTCATCGCCCCCGGCAAGGACATCCTGACGATCGCTCCGGACGGCGGCTACATCGTCAAGGATGAGGGGACGAGCTTCGCCGCCCCGTTCGTCGCCGGGGTCGCGGCCCTCGTCAAGCAGGCCCATCCCAAGCTGACCGCGGCGCAGATCAAGCAGCGCATCGAGGCGACCGCCCTCGGCAACAAGGGCCCGGGCAGCGGCTACGGGCAGATCAACCCTCTGACGGCCGTCACCCAGGTCGTCGACCCGAACGCGCCCCCCGCCCCGATGTCCGAACCGGGCGCGCTGACCCTGCCCAGGCGCGAGAAGGTCGACCCGGTCACCCGCAACGTCGCCCTCGGCATCGGCGCGGGCGGTCTCGCCCTGGCGGGGCTGGTCGTGGCCGCCGGCATGCTGGTCCCCGCAGGCCGCCGCCGCGGCTGGAAGCCCGGCCAGGTCACCTTCTCCAGCGAGGACTCCACCCCCACCCGCCGCGTCCGCTGACCCGCCTGCCGGTTCTGCCTCCACGGGACGGCCACCGTCAGCCGACCAGTCGGCCGACCACCGCCGGCCGACCACGACTGAGCCGTGGTCAGGTGCGGATCAGGTCGAAGGCCAGTGGGGCGGCCACAACCAGGGTCCGGAGGGGGTCTGGGAGCTGGTCGTAAAGGTGCAAGGTGTACTGGTCCTTGAAGGCGGCCTCGCGGATGTCGACGCGGGCTATCTGCCGGCCGTCCTGTACGGAGAACGTGCCGCCGACGGCGACCCAGCGGCGGTTTTCGGAGCCGCCTTCCACGCGCATGTCCCAGTTGACCGTTGCCTGCGACCGGTCGTGGGCGTCCATCAGGTGGTGCGCCTGGGCCGGGCCGGCCTGGGACAGGACGGCGTGGACGGCCGCGCGGAAGCCTGCGCCGGGCGTGTGCCGCGCGCGGGCCTCGACGAGCCTGCCGATCAGGGTGCCGTCGGGGGCGACGATCGCCACCGGCGCCGCGCTCTGGCGGTCAACGTAGAAGAGCGGCGTCCCGTCCAGGTGGGAGACCTGGACGACGACCCGGGCACCCTGGACACCTGAGCCGAAGAGGCTGAGCGGCCCCTTGCGCGGCTTGGGGCCGGCCACCTGCGTGGCCCGGCCGACCAGGGCGTCGCCGGCGCTGATGTCGTAGTCGAACTGCGATGACCGCTGCTCGATCCGCAACGTCGGCGAGTTGAAGAGGTCCACCTACTTCTCCCACGGTGGCTTGTCGTCCTGGTCGTCGAAGGTGCCGAACGGGGTGTCGACCTTGCCGCTGTTGTAGGAGTTGCCCTGGCCGTCGTACTGGTGCGACCCGGTGGCCCTGCCGACGTCGCCTCCGTTGACCGTGCCGCCGACGTTGCCCTCCACCTTGCCCTTGCCCGTCTCGAAGTCGTGGGAGCCGCTGACCCCGCCGCTGATACCCCCGGTCGGGAGCGGGACGCTGTAGCCCTGGCCGGGGTTCGACGGATTGGTCTTGAACGAGCCCGGGGTCTCCACGCCCGCGTTGGCGCCGTACTTGATGCTGCCGTCCTTGCCCTGGCCGATGCCGTCCTCGTCGGTGTACTCGACGTTCCCGCCCGCCGTCACGCCGCTGGCGCCGTGCTTGCCCTTGTACGACAGATCGCCGCCGGCGAATCCCTGGTCGCCGTACTTCACGTGGCCGCCCACCGTGTGGTCGACGCCTCCGGCGGAGAACGTCGCGCCGCCACCGACGTTCCAGGTCTGGTTGGCGTTGCGGTCGGCGTCGAAGTCGACCGCCTTGAGCGGCGGGGAGCTGCCGCCAATGGGCGCCCGCGCACCGGCGAGGTTGAGGCCCGCGTTCGCCGCGTTCTGCGCCAGGTTGGCGGCAGCGGCGGCGGCTCCGACCGCCTGGGCCTGCTTGTAGTCGGCCATCGCCTGGTCGTTGCCGTGGGCCGCGGACCCGGCCGCGGCGAGCAGCGCACCGCCCTGGAAGACCATGGCGGCCAGCTGCGCCATGAACGCCTGGATGCCGGTCGCCACGATCGTGACAGTCAGGCACGTCGCCGCGATCGCCTGGCAGGTGGCGGCGACGGGGGCGGTGATGATCCCGGCGAGGGCAGCCGCGGCGACGGCGGCGAGCACGGCGAGGAACGTCCCCATCGCGATCGCGAAGATCGCGTAGACCATCATCGCCCACGCGTAGACCTCAAGCGCGATGCCCACCGCCTGCACGAAGGTGGCCAGCACCTCCAGCTGCGCGATGAACTCCTGGACCTTCTTCTCGTAGGCCGCCCTGTCGTCGGCGGTCCAGTCCGCCGAGGTGATGCTCGACACCGACTGCTGGAGCTCGGTCGCGGCCTTCTCGATGCCCTTGACCGCGTCGTCCCAGGCGGTGGACGCCAGCTCCAGGTTGACCGGGTTCCCCTGGCTGCACTTGAACTGGAAGTTGATCATCACTGCGGGCGGCAGGATGAACATGGCCAGCCCGCATTCCAGCTGGGCGGTGCCCATCAGCGTGTTGTAGGAGTTGAACGCACCCATGACCCCGCCCCTCAGACCTTGCTGCTCTGCTCGGACGCGGCGTAGTTCCGCGCGGTGGCGTCGATCTTCTTCGCCATGTCGGCGAGCATCTCCAGATGCGTCTTCATGTCCTCGAACGCGAACTGCAGGGCGCCGGGATAGGCCATCGACGCCAACGTTCCGGTGATGCTGAAGTCGCCGCCCTCGATCGTGCCTCCGGCGTTGAGCTTGTCCAGCCCACCCTTCAGCGTCGTGCTCACGGTCTCTTGGAGGTCCTTGCCGTGCTTGGCGATGCGTTCGGGGTTGACCTGGATCTGATTGCCCATGTTCCCGCCTTCGGCTTGGTCGTCAGAGGGCCCGCATACAGACGATCTTGAATCTCTGGGAGTCGTCGCCCAGCTGGGAGTACCGGTCCGACCACGCGATGGCGGTCGCTCCTGGGAAGTCGCCGCAGTAGGTCGTGGCCGCCGCGCCGGACACCGGATCCCCGTTCCCCGGGGGCCGCTGCCCGCTGCTGCGCTTGCCGAGGACCCGCCATCTCGCCTTGTCGTCGTCGCAGTCGACCACGACCGTCTTCTGGTCGGCGCACGCACCCGCGAGCGCGTCGACCGCGTAGTCGACGTCGCTGGGCCCGGTGCCCCCGCAACCTGACAGCACGCTCACGAGAGTCACGAACGCCACATGTGAACGTCTCGTCATGCCACTCCCGGTGGAGCCAGCGCACCTCAGACAGAACCGGTCAGAACACAATTCTTGCCGCCACCGCCGAATCCGATGGGGCGCGTTCTTCCAATGACCACAATCGGCCCATAGGCGTTACCATCTGGCGGCATGCAGCCCTCTCCTCCGGTTGCGCCGCTCCCCCCGGCTTCCCAGCAGGTCGACGAACCCGCGCGGCGGCGTTTTCTGGTGCCCGCAGTCGTGGTCGGCGTGGTCGCCGTGCTGCTTCCGGTGCTGTGGCTGACCGGAGGACTGGACCAGACCCCGCAGCAACCAGAGCGGTCGCCGGGTCAGGCGGTGGACGCGGGCAAGTTCACCGTCACGGTTCACGAGGCGCGCATCCAGACGGCGAAAACGATCTCCGACAGGAAGCCGGAACGGTACGTCGTGGTGCGCGTGCGCGTGGTCAACAACGACAAGGAGACCGTGTCGCTGGGGGTGGGCGGGCTCAGGGACGGCATCGCGGCCCGTACCAAGGCCGGCAAGTGGGTCCCGCCGGACGACGTCAACGGGACCGCGACCGGCGGCAAGGTCAACGCCGTCGAGCCGGGCCTTCCCGTCGAGGCGTCGGTCATGTGGCGGATGGGACCCGCGGATGCGCCCACGACGTTCACGGTGGGGGTGCTCACCTGGGAGTACGGCACCGGCTTCACCGACAACGAGTACAAGTGGCGCGTGGTCGACAAGTCCGGGGGCAAACTCGCGGGCCTCCTGACGCTTCCGGTGGCGGGACCATGAAGGCGCAGATCGTGCTCGTCCGGGGCGGCGCCGGGGTGGTCGGCTGCGCGTTGCTCGCGGCCGCCATGTGGTTCCACTCGCTGAAGCCCAAGGTCGAGGCGGACGTGATCGACCCGATCCGCACCTCCGGCAAGGTCGGCAAAGTGATCACTAACCGCGACTTCAAGCTCCAGATCGAACGGGTGGTCGTGGCGCGCTCGCTCAAGCAGGGCCTGTCCAGCAGCACCCAGCCGCCGGTCGCCACCGAGGGGATCTTCGTGGTGGTGTCGGGCCGCGCGATGAGCCAGAAGAAGCCGATCAGCCTCAACACCGCCGTCCTGGAGACCCGTGACGGCTACAAGTACAGGAAGGCGCAGCGGCCGGGCGTGTACGGCGCCCTTGACGGGTCGGACTTCGCGCCGCTGCTCTGGGGCAAGCTCACCTTCTACTTCGAGATACCGAAGCACCGCCTGGCCGGGGCCCGTGTCGTGGTCAGGCAGAGCAGCCTGTTCCTGTCCCCGGACGCCGCCACCGAGGTCGACCTCGGCATCAGCGAGTCGCGGGCGGAGGAAATGATCCGCGGCGCCGCGCAGAACTATGACCTCTCCGGGAGGCGCCCATGAGCTCGCAGCCTCCCTGGCCGACCGAGCCGCCGCCCGGCAGACATCGCCAGCCCGGACAGGCTCCACAGCCGCCCGGGGACGGCTCGTTCGGCCAGAGTGGGGCGTACCAGGGTGTCCGCCGGGCTAAGCAGGATCCGTTCGAGCAGACCCGGCCTGAGCGCGATCCGTACGAGCAGACCCGGCCCGATCCCCGGCAGGACGAGCGCGCGGAGGGCGACGAGGGCGAGGAGACCCCGCCGCGGCGGGAGTGGCTCCGGGGCGGGGAGCGGCGGTTCATCGAAGTGATCGTGCTGGTCTGCCTGGCCTCGCTGTTGCTCGGCCTCCGGTGGGTGGATTCCAAGGACGCCGTCCGCAAGACGTTCCAACCGCCCGAGCAGGTGACCTCCGTGGCTCGCGGGGCTCCGGGCGTGCTGGCCGACATCGAGTGGCGCGTGACGGGCCGGACGGCCGGGCGGGCGCTCGGCGAGCGGGACCCCGAAGTGGCGGAGCTGCGGCTGACGCTTACGGCGCGCCCGCTGAACGCCGCCGGCATGAAGGCGATCAGGGGCTACGGGATCAGCTACCGGGTCCTCGACGCCGAGGGGCGGGAGTGGGACGCGACGGGCCTGCCACGCCCTGGCGCCCCCTACCAGGTCACCGTCCGGGCGACGGTGCCCCGCTCCAAGGCTGACTCGCTGACACTTGAGGTGCTGGCTCCGCGGGACGTGGAGAGGCGGGGGGCGCCCCGGCCTTCGCTGCGGTTTGCACCATGACCCTGGTCACCACGAGGTTGAACGCGGCGGCCAGCAAGCAGATCCGCAACATCTCGAAGAGCATCCCGACGCCGAAGCCGACGAACGGGAGGGTGACCGCCCACCAGGCCGCGTCGTGCGGGCCCAGCAGCTCGTAGACCAGCCGCCGGGTCATGACCTCCACCACGTGCAGGCCCATGAACATCGCGGCGAACGTCGCGAACGGAACGAGGCCCGACCGCCGGACGAGCCGGAGCCCGTACCAGGCGGGAAGCCACATCTCGCGGAAACCGCGGGTGACGAGCTCGCGGAAGCTGTTGGTGCGTGCCAGTCCGCTGGCCCGAGCCAGCCGCTGGGCCGCCCGGCTCCGGCCGAGCACCACCTGCTCGTCGCTCGCGTCCAGGCCCAGGATCACACCGGCGATCACGAGCCAGATCAGGCCGCCCAGCACCGCGTGCTTGAACGACGGCCACAACGCCAGGACGTCGCCGGCGACCTCGTTGATCCATCGCCAGAGCTCGCGCTGGGTGATCCAGTCGCCGAGCTTGCGGCGCAGGTCCTCGATGGTGAACAGGGCCGCCAGCGCGAAGTTGATCTCGATGAACGCCAGCACCAGCCCGGACACGCGAGGCAGCCGGTCCCGCAGCAGCCACTCACCGAGGATCTTGAGCACGATGAAGCCGATCGTGAGCCCGATCGCCAGCTCCATGTGCTCGCCGACCGCGATGGCGAGCTCCAGCCCCTTGCTGGCACCCTCGATTCCGCCCTCGGCGATCCCGCGGCTCACCGCCGCCTCGGAGAAGTCGAGGGCGTCCTCGCGCAGCATGCCCCACGCGAGATAGAAGATCACGAACGGGAGGACGGCGCGGTTGAGGGCGTCGATCGCGGACTCGTCGTTGCCGACCGCCCAGGACGTCAGGTCGCCGCCGGCCTCGCGGGCGTGCACCACGTCCAGGCCCTCGCGGACGCAGTGCACCATCGCCACGGTGATGGCGAGGCTGAGCATCACGAGCACGCCGATGGTGAGGAGGGGCGTGACGGTGGCGATGACGCCCTTCATCTGCCCGGCCTTGTATCCGCCGTACATCACCCCGTAGCGCAGCAGTTCCCCGATCGTGAACCACATGGCCAGCGGCAGGGCGAAGCGTGCCGAGAGCTTGAGCGTGGCCCACGGCAGTACGAGCGGAGAGCGCGCCGACAGTTCGAACATTCCGGAGATGGTATCGAGCCAAAGAGACACAAAGTGGGCGGAGACGCGGCTTCGCTAACCCGACTGCGGCACCGGCCGCGACACCGACATGGGGTGTTTCGCCCGGAACGAGGCCATGCAGCGGGACCAGATCGCGGGCGGCGCGGCCGGACCTCCCCGGCACCCGGGAACGTCGCCCTACCCTGGACAGCCGCCAGGCCAGGCTCCGCGAGCCTGAACGGCGAGAGACACCGAACCCCGCCGTCCGCGGTGGGCGGATGGGCGGGGTTCGAAGCGGGCTCTCAGGCCAAAAGGCGACCCTGGGTCAGATCGCGACCTCGAGGGCGGCGACTTCGCCGACCTTGGCGGTGACGGTGTTGTCCACGCTCACGCCGCCTGCGGCGAGCACGCGGACCGTCCAGTCGCCGTCGGCGGCGAAGAACCGGAACACGCCCTCCTCGCCGGTGACGACCTCGGCGGTGAACTCACCGGTCGAGTCGAGCAGCCGGGCGTAGGCGCTGGACACCGGGGCACCGTCACGGGTGACCGTGCCCTGGATGACGGCTTCGTTGTTCAGGTCGACGGTCGCCGGAAGATGCGCCGTCTGCGCGGGTGCTGCGCAGCCCTGAGTCATGTCTCCTCCTTCTCCGCCACGAGGCGGGGTCAACTCCGCTGAGGGGCGGACAGGCCTTACTTCGCCTCGCCGAGCTCGATCGGAACGCCGACCAGCGAGCCGTACTCGGTCCACGAGCCGTCGTAGTTCTTCACGTCTTCGAGCCCGAGCAGCTCACGGAGCGCGAACCACGTGTGCGACGACCGCTCGCCGATGCGGCAGTAGGCGATGGTCGACTTGCCCAGGTCCACGCCGGCCTCGCTGTAGATCTTGCGGAGCTCGTCGTCGGACTTGAACGTGCCGTCGTCGTTGGCCGCCTTGGACCACGGGATGCTGCGCGCGGTCGGCACGTGACCGGCCCGCTGCGCCTGCTCCTGCGGCAGGTGGGCGGGGGCGAGCAGCTTGCCGCTGAACTCGTCGGGAGAACGCACGTCGATGAGGTTCTTGGTGCCGATGGCGTCGACGACCTCGTCGCGGAAGGCCCGGATGGACAGGTCCTGGTCCTTGGCCTTGTAGTCGGTGGCGGGCCGGGTCGGCACGTCGGTGACCAGCTCGCGGGAGTCCAGCTCCCACTTCTTGCGGCCGCCGTCGAGGAGCTGGACCTTCTCGTGGCCGTAGAGCTTGAAGTACCAGTACGCGTAGGCCGCGAACCAGTTGTTGTTACCGCCGTACAGGATCACCAGGTCGTCGTTGGCGATGCCCTTGGCCGACAGCAGCTGCTCGAACCCGGTCTTGTCGACGAAGTCGCGGCGGACCGGGTCCTGCAGCTCGGTCTTCCAGTCGATCTTCACTGCGCCACGGATGTGGCCCTTGTCGTACGCGGACACGTCCTCGTCGACCTCGACGAGGACCAGGCCGGGGGCGTCCAGGTTGGACTCCACCCAGTCGGCGTCCACCAGAACGTCGGAGCGGCTCATGCGGGAACCTCCCAGTCGGAATGCTTCTTCGGAGAAATGCGGCGGATCAGCAGATACATCTCGCAGCCGAGGCAGAACCCGAACGCCGCGTTCAGGAACGCCGCCCCCAGCGCGAAGGCGGTGGCACCGATGCCGAGCCAATCGATCCCCAAGGCGTAACCGGCCGTTCCCACCAGGGCGAAGACCAGCCCGACCCCCTGAGCGAACCGGGGTGGGGCGGCGTCCTCGTAATCCTTGGGCGGGGCTAGACGGGGCCGGATCAGCAGTTTGAAGACCATCCCGTACGGGGCGTACCGCAGACCGAAGACGGTGCCGAGTGCGAACACCAGCGCCTGGCAGGCCAGCAGCACCCAGCTTCCCTGCACCAGAACGCCGATCAGGACGACGGTCGTGACGGCCGCGGCGAAGCGCTGCCCTCTCGGGTCAACCTGCATCGGGATGCTCCTGTGCGGAGAGAACGTGCGTACGAGCAGTCAGAAATGCTCAGGGGCGAAAAGGCTCAATGCCTCTAGGCCATGCGACAGAGCGAAGCGGCCAGGCGGCAGAAGTCGACCGCGCGGCGCTTCGTGAGCATCTGCTCTGTCCAGTAACGCACGGGTCGATGGTAAGCCGAGTTTCGGTGGGCTGTCACATCTGTCTCGCGTTTCGAGACAACGGTACGGCTTTTCACGCAGGTCAACGGGCCGCCGCTCACGGGGTGATCGCCTCGCCCAGAGCCGCGATGACATCGGCCTTCCTGGGCTGCCCTGCGGCTCGCCGGATGATCCGCCCACCGCCGTCCAGCACGAGCACGGTTGGGGTACGGATCACATTTAGCCGGCGCACCAGCTCCAAGTGATGCTCAGCGTCGATCTCGACATGTGAGACGCCTTCCACCATGCCGGCCACCTCGCCGAGGACCCGCCTGGTCGCGCGGCAGGGTGCGCAGAACGCGCTGGAGAACTGAACGAGGGTGGCGCGCTCACCGAGCTCCTCGCCACCGAGATCCGCGGCGTCCAGCCGCTCGCCCGTCCCGTTCACACCACGTGCTCCAGCCGACTTGTCCGAACGCAGCACTCCGTCGCGGCGCCGCCGGACGACCCCGAACACCGTGGCCGCCGCCAGAACCGCGATCGCGACGAGTGCACCCTCCATCGCCAGTGAAAGTACCCGGACCGCCGAAAGATTCCCGACGCGGGGTCGGCTCTGACGCTCAAGCGGGGGTGGTCAGGCGGGGATCGTGATCAGGGGCTGGCCGCCCACGGTGACGACCTCGAACGAGAAGAGCTCGTCCCGGCTGAACATCGTGGACCCGGAGTACTTCCCGTAGCCACGCGGGTATGCGACATGCCAGCTGCCGAGCATGTCCCGCCGCCCGTCCTTGGCGACGGCGTACCAGCGGCAGCTCTCGCCGTACGGCGCCCCGCTCAGGTAGATCTCCACGCTGGTGCCCCATTTCTTCTGGAACAACATCACGCGCGCGTCGACCTTCTGATCAGGCGATTTGGCACTGATCTGCTCCGCCTTCGGGGGTTTGGTGGGCGTCGGCGGCGGCGGAGTGACCGTCCGTACGGCCGCGGGGCGTTCCCCTGCGTTCAGCCCGCCGGACATCTCCACGCCGATCAGCGCCCCGATCACCAGCAGCACCGCGGCGGCGACCGCGAGCGGCGCCCAGCGCGTCACTCCCCCGCCGAACAGCCGCCCCCACGAGCCCTTCCGCTCCTCCGCCGCCCGCGCGAGCAGGCTGTCGAGGAGCTCCTCGGGAGGCCCGGCGACCTGGGTGATCTGTGCCTCGGTCACCCGCCCGAGCAGCGCAGGCAGCCCCGCCAGGCCCGCCAGCTCGTCCCGGCAGGACGGGCACGACTCCAGATGGCTCTCCAGCCGGCTCCGCTCGGCAGGGTCGATCGCGCCGAGGACGTACACCCCCAGCGAGGCCTTCTGCTCCCCGCAGCCGGTCATGGCGCCAACCCCCGCTCCTCCAATGCGAGTTTCAGCGCCCGCAGCGCGTAGTAGGTCCGCGACTTGACCGTGCCGGGCGGGATGCCGAGCGTCTTGGCCGTCTCCGCCACCGAACGGCCGCGGTAGTAGGTCTCCACCAGCACCGCGCGATGCGGGGGGCTGAGATCCGCCAGCGCCTCCGCGACCGTCCACGATTCGAGCGCCCGGTCGATGTCGTCCACACCGGCGGTCTGCGTGACCTGGTCGTCGATGCCGGTCTCGGGCGGCCGGGCCCGCCGCGCCCGGTGCGCGTCGACCACGAGGTTGCGGGCCACCGTGAACAACCACGGCCGTACCGGGCGCCCGGCCAGCGCCTCGGGATGCCGCCAGGCGCGCAGGAGCGTCTCCTGGACGACATCCTCGGCCTGCGGCTTGTCGCCCCCCGTCAGTCTCAGCACATAACCGAGGAGAGGACCGCCGTGCTCGCTATAGAGGGCGCGCAGCAACCCTTCATCCGCGGTTGGACCCACACCACAGACACGTACGCCGATCGCGCCCGGTTCACAAGTCACCGACTATTTCCAGGACGGACGCCGATCAGCTCTTTGCCCGGGACGCCGGTCAGGCGTTCGGGAGATCGTTCAGCCGGAGGTTCTTGGCGGTCGCCCCGACCCGCAGGCCGTCCGGGGTGGGCTGGATCTCGCTGATCTTCGAGCCGACCGGCAGGTTGGCGACCGGGACCGTCCAGCTGACGAGCTGGCCCACGGCGGGCAGCTGCGGCAGGCCGGTCAGGCCGCCCGAGACCGGCGTGATGACGATGCCCTTGTCGCTCGGCTTGACCGAGACGACCGCGCTGCCGCTGAGCGGGATGCCGGCGATGGTGCCGTCCAGGTCGAGCTGGAGGTTGTCGCCCCTGGCGGCGATGCCCTTGACCTCCCTGGGCGCCCGCGCCTTGATCACGCTGTACGGGATCACCGCGGAGGCCCTCGCCTCCTGGGCGGTGACGTTGTCGGCGTTGCCGCCGGCGACGTCGGCCAGCGGCGCGCTCACCCCGCGCATCTCGATCGTGACGTCGCCGACCGTGACGCCGCGCTCGGTCCACTGGCCGAGCTTCACGTCGATCTGGTCGTACTCGCCGCCGATCGCCTGGGTGAGGAACGGGAACCCGTGGATGGTCACCTCGGGCTGTTGTTGCAGGTTGTACTGCGCCGCCACCTGCTTGCCGATCTCGTCCTGCGCGACCCGCACCCCGATGCGGTCGGCGGCGACGACGCCCCCGATCAGCAGGATGAGCAGTACCAGCAGTACTTTCCGCATGTTTCTCCTCTAGGCGGCGAACCCGGCGATCGCCACACGATAGTGGCCAGGAGGGCGCCACCGAGTCGCCTCAGAGATTGAGATCGCGGCACGGGACCATCGGTTCACGGGACCAGTGAATGTGATGTCAACCACCTGCGAACGGCGGCAGGACCTCGACGACCCCGCCCTCCGGCAGCTTGATCGAATCGTGCGCGCGGGTGCCGACGGGGTCGCCGTCGACCAGGAACGAGCTGCGCTCGACCACGCGCCGGAAATCGCCGGTTCGCCCGTCCCGCAAGGCGGCACCGGCGATCGCCTCGGCGAGCGTGTCCGCTTCGTACGGTTCCTCGGCGACCCCGGCCGCGGCCTTCGCGGCGGCCCAGTATCTGATCGTTCCCTTCGCCATGACCCCAGGATCTCATCCCGGCAACCCCGGAAACCTGTAGTCAACGTCCCATTGCCCCGCTCGACCACTCGGATATGCTCAGTCCGAGGGATCCGGGCGACGAGGCCATGGAGTTCATCCGACAGCCCCTTCATGGTCACCTCTCCTTGAGCCGGCGACCTGCTGCCAGGCTGGAGGACGAACCGCCTGGGTCCTCGACGTCTTTAGGGCGAGGAGGCGGCATTTGAGCAGCTTGCTCCTGCTGACCAACGCGTTGGAACCTTCCGATGAGGTACTGCCCGCGCTGGGGCTTCTCCTGCATTCGGTACGCGTCGCGCCCGCCGAGGCGTCCGCGCTGATCGACGCACCCCCGGCGGATGTGGTCCTGGTCGACGCCCGCCGCGACCTGGTCCAGGCCAAGAGCCTGTGCCGGCTGCTGCGGACCACCGGGCTCGACTGCCCGCTGCTGGCGATCGTGACCGAGGGCGGCCTGGCCGCGCTGAGCCCCGAATGGGGCCTGGACGACGTCCTGCTCCAGTCGGCCGGCCCAGCCGAGGTCGAGGCGCGCCTCCGCCTCGCGGTGGGCCGCGTGTCGGTCGCCGAGGCCGACGAGGTGCCCGGCGAGATCCGCAGCGGCGAGCTGACCATCGATGAGGCCACCTACACCGCCCGGCTGCGCGGGCGCGTGCTCGACCTGACGTTCAAGGAGTTCGAGCTCCTCAAGTACCTCGCCCAGCACCCGGGCCGAGTCTTCACCCGCGCGCAGCTGCTCCAGGAGGTCTGGGGCTACGACTACTTCGGCGGCACCCGAACGGTCGACGTGCACGTCCGCCGTCTCCGCGCCAAGCTGGGCGCCGAATACGAATCGCTCATCGGAACGGTCCGAAACGTCGGCTACCGCTTCGTCCCCGACCACCGCCCCGGCGAAACAGAAGACGTCACGGTGTCTCATTAGCTTTTTCGGCCTCAACGGCCTCGCCTGGCGGCTCGACCGCTGAACCGCAAAAGCGGCGTGCGCGATCTCTCGTGAAGCTTCGCCTTCGGCTCGCTTCACGACCCGTTAGCGCGCCCGCGTGCGTGGCTGGGATTGTCGCGGTGCTGGAATTTCATTCTTCTCGATCATGGAATGACAGAGCCCCGCCGTCCGCGAGGGACGGCGGGGGCTGTGCGCCCCGATCAGCCGAAGCGGCCGGTGATGTAGTCCTCGGTGGCCTTCTGCTCGGGGTTGGTGAAGATCTTGCTGGTCTCGTCGATCTCGATGAGCTTGCCGGGCTGGCCGGTGCCGGCGATGTTGAAGAACGCCGTGCGGTCGCTGACGCGGGCGGCCTGCTGCATGTTGTGGGTCACGATGACGATCGTGTAGAGGCTCTTCAGCTTGGCGATGAGGTCCTCGATCGCGAGCGTGGAGATCGGGTCGAGCGCCGAGCAGGGCTCGTCCATCAGGAGCACCTGGGGCTTGACCGCGATCGCGCGGGCGATGCAGAGGCGCTGCTGCTGACCGCCCGACAGGCCCGCGCCGGGCTTGCTCAGGCGGTCCTTGACCTCGTTCCACAGGTTGGCGCCCTTGAGCGACTCCTCGACGATCTCGTCGAGCTGGCCCTTGCGGCGGACACCGTTGAGTTTGAGCCCGGCCGCCACGTTGTCGTAGATCGACATGGTGGGGAACGGGTTGGGCCGCTGGAACACCATGCCCACGACGCGGCGCACCGCCACCGGGTCGACGTCCTTGCCGTACAGGTCCTCGTCGTCGAGCATGACCTTGCCCTGCACGCGGGCGTTGGGGATCACCTCGTGCATGCGGTTGAGGGTGCGCAGAAAGGTCGACTTGCCACAACCGGAAGGCCCGATGAACGCGGTCACCGAGCGCGGCTCGACCGTCATCGAGATGTCCTCGATGGCGTGGACGCCGCCGTAGTAGGCATGCAGTCCGGAGACTTCGATGCGCTTGGCCATGAGGGTGATGCTCCTATCGGGTCTTTCGGGGGTGGTCAGCGGGAACCGGGCCGGTGCCTGCGGGCGACGAGGCGGGCCGCGATGTTGAGCAGCATGATGATCAGGATCAGCGTGAGGGCGGCGGTCCAGGCGCGGTCGATCGCGTTCTGGTTGGGGTCGCTGGCCTGGTCCCAGATGAACGTGGGCAGCGATCCCTGCGGGCCTTCGAGCGGGTTGGTGTTGATCGCCTTGGTGAAGCCGATGACCAGCAGAAGCGGCGCGGTCTCGCCCATCACACGGGCGACGGCCAGCATGACGCCGGTGAGGATGCCGGTGAGGGCGGTCGGCAGCACCACGAAGCAGATGGTCCGCCAGCGCGGCACGCCCAGCGCGTACGAGGCCTCGCGCAGGTCGTTCGGCACGAGCTTGAGCATCTCCTCGGTCGCCCGCACCACTGTCGGGATCATGAGGATCGCGAGCGCGAGGGAGCCGGCGAAGCCCGCACCCTCCTTCATGATGCCGAGGGTCAGCAGCCACATCGCAAGGACGAAGAGGCCGGCGACGATCGACGGGATGCCGGTCATGACGTCCACGAAGAAGCTGATCAGCCGGGCGAGCCGGCCGTTGGCGCCGTACTCCACCAGGTAGATGGCCGTGAGCACGGCGATCGGCACGGCGATCACGCTGGTGATCAGTACCTGCTCCAGTGTGCCGACGACGGCGTGGTACGCGCCGCCACCGGCGTCCTTGCCACTCACCCCGTTCATCGAGAACTGGAAGAACTGGGCGTCCAGCCGCTTGATCCCGTTGCCGACGACCGTCCAGAGGACCGACACCAGCGGGATCAGTGCCAGCAGGAAGGCGACGTAGACCAGGCCCTGGGCGAGCCGGTCCTTGAGCTTGCGGGCGCTGGAGACCGAGCCGAGCGTCGGGGTGCGCTTGGCGGGGCTGGACACGGCACTCACACGAACTCCTTGCGGCGGGCGACGACCGCCCGGGCCGCCATGTTGACGACGAGGGTGATCACGAAGAGCACGAGGCCAGAGGCGATCAGCGCGCCGCGGCCCGTCTCACCGGCCTCGGCGAAGCTGTTGGCGATGTTGGAGGCGAACGTGGCGCCGCCGTCCTCCAGCAGGTGGATGTTGATGCCGGGGACGAACGTCAGCACCATGGCGACGGCGATCGTCTCGCCCATCGCCCGGCCCAGACCCAGCATCGAGGCGCCGATCATGCCGGATCGCCCGTACGGCAGCACCGCCATCCGGATCGTCTCCCAGCGGGTGGCGCCGAGCGCCTGCGCGGCCTCCACGTTGGCCTGCGGCACCTGGAGGAAGACCTCACGGGAGATCGAGGAGATGATCGGCAGGATCATGATGGCGAGCACGACCGAGGCCGTGAAGATCGAGTTCTTGCCGGGGCTGCCGCCGAAGAAGGGGATCCAGCCCAGCAGCGTGTTGAGGATCTTGCTGACGCCCTCCATGTGCTGCGACAGGAAGTACAGCCCCCAGAGGCCGTAGACGATGCTCGGCACGGCGGCGAGCAGGTCGACCACGTAGCCGAGCAGCCCGGTCAGCTTGCGCGGCGCGTAGAAGGAGATGAACAGCGCGATCCCGATCGCCACCGGCGCCGCGATCAGCAGTGCGAGGAAGGACGAGACCACGGTGCCGAACGCCAGCTGCGCGATGCCGAACTTGGGGGGTATCGCGTTGGGGTTCCATTCCTCGGTGGTGAGGAAGCTCGCCTCGTTCTTCTGCAGGGCCGGGATGGCCTTCCAGATCAGGAAGACCGCGATCGCCGCCATGAGGGCGAGCACGAAGATGCCCGAACCCCGTGCGGCACCGCTGAAGATCCTGTCGCCGGCCCGGCCGGTGCTCATCGGCCGGCCGGTGGCCCGGTGTTTCGCGCCGGCGGTCGCCTCGACGCCGGTCTCACTCGTCACGGGGTGCCCTCCTCGAGTGTCATCGGTGGAACCCAGGCGTGCCCCGCCACCGAGGTCGTCGGTGGCGGGGCTGCCGGTGGTGTGGTCTCCGGTCAGGACAGGGCCTTCACCGAGGCCTGGACCTTGGTCAGCACCGACTCGGGAAGCGGTGCGTAGCCCAGGTCAGTGAGGATCTTCTGACCGTCGGCGCTGGAGGTGTAGGTGAGGAAGGACTTGACGAACTTGCCCTGCTCGGCGGGCAGGCCCTTCTCGCAGACGATCTCGTAGGTCACCAGGACGATCGGGTAGGCGCCCGCTTCCTTGGTGCCGTAGTCGATCTTGAGCGCTACGTCGTTGCCGGTGCCCTCGACCTTCGCGCCCGCGACGCCCTTCGAGGCGCTCTCGGGGGTCAGCTCGGTGTACTCACCGGCGCCGTTCTTGACCAGCGCGGTCTGCAGGTTGTTGTTCTTGGCGTACGAGTACTCCACGTAGGAGATCGTGCCCGCGGTGTTCTTCACCTGGCCGCTGACGCCGTCGGACTTGGCCGCGCCCTGGCCGGTTCCGTTCGGCCACTTCTTGGCGGGCTCCCAGGTCCACAGCTTGGGGGCCGTCTTGCTCAGGTACTTGGTGAAGTTGTCGGTCGTGCCCGACTCGTCGGAACGGTAGACCGGCTTGATCGGCGAGCTCGGCAGCTTGGCGCCGGCGTTCTCCTTGGCGATCGCGGGATCGTTCCAGTTCTTGATCTTCCCGGAGAAGATGCCGGCCAGGGTCTCGGGGGAGACCTTGAGGCCGTCGACACCCTGCAGGTTGTAGATGACCGCGACCGGACCGACGACCATCGGCAGGTTGAGCGGGGTGTTGCCCTGGCAGCGCGTCTTTGCGGCGCCGACCTCTTCGGGCTTGAGCGCCGAGTCGGACCCGGCGAAGGAGGCCTGACCCGAGCTGAACGCCTGGATGCCGGCGCCCGAGCCGCTCGCGGTGTAGTTCAGGTTCGCACCGGCGCACTTGGAGGCGTAGAGCTTGGTCCACTCCTCGATGGCGTTCTTCTGCGCGCTGGAACCGGCCGCGTTCACGGTCGCCTTGGCGCAGTCGATATTGCCGGCCGGGGCGGCAGAGCTCCCGCTCGCCCCCGTGTTGTCGTCGCTCCCGCACGCGGAGAGGGCGAGAGCGCCCGCGACGACCACTCCGCCCAGGGCGGCCAGCCGAGATCCGTTCTTCACCGGAGGGTCTCCTCGATAGTTGGTGGGCGATGCCCAGACCAGGTTTGCCGTCTTCCCCCGACCGGGTCTCTGGAGTCGTTTGTCCAGGTAAGGGGGGCACCGTCGAAAGCGACGTTAGGCAGGAGAGGTGACCAGTCACCCTGAACCAGGTGAACAGAACATGAACTGGGACGGGCAGAGCCAGGAAGAATGTCTCGACTAGACGTGGACGTGTGGTTAACAACCGCTCTGGAACATCACGTCCACGGCATAGCGGGTGAACCCCAGGGACTCGTACAACCGGACGGCCGCCTGGTTCGACTCGTCCACATACAGCAGGATCGCCGGTACGCCCCGTTCACGCAGGTGGTGAAGGCCCTTGAGGGTGAGGGTACGGCCCAGGCCGAGGCCCTGCGCGCCGGGGTCGACTCCGACGACGTAGACCTCACCGAGACCGTCGGGGTGGATCTTGGTCCAGTGGAAGCCCAGCAGCTTTCCGTCGCGTTCACTTTCGGCGAGGAAGAGGCCCTCCGGGTCGAACCACGGCTCCCGCTCGCGCAGCCGGACATCGTCGAGCGTCCAGGCGCCCTGCTCGGGATGGTCCGCGAAGGCCCGGCGGTTGACCTGCAGCCACGCCTCCTCGTCCTGGCCGACCTCGAACGTGCGGAGCCGCACGCCATCGGCCACCGTGAACTCGGGGAGCGGGTCGTCGGCGGAGCGGCGCATCTGGAAGAGGGCACGGACCCGGTCAAGGCCCTGCGACTCGGCCAGCGCGGTGGCGGCCGGAAGATCACCGTGCGCCCACACGCGCAGAGGCCCGTCCACCTCCTGGCACATCCCGTTCAGCAGGGCCAGCCCGTGTCCGCGGCGGCGCGAGTGGGGATCCACGACGAACTCCCCCGCGGCGGTCTCCTCAGCGGTGGCCAGGTCCAGGTGGGCGTAACCGACGAGCCCACCGGCGTCGTCCAGCCGCAGGAGGCCGCGCGCGTCGCCGCCCCCGCCGCCGCGCAGCCAGAGCAGCGAGCGTTCGGACAGCGGCCCGACACCGTCGTGCTCGGCGGCCGACACGACGAGACGGACGACCTTCTCGATCTCCTCATCCGACAGCGTCGCGCGCACCCGCACCTCAGACATGATCTCAGCCTAGGCGGTACGCCCGGCCCGGTCGGTACCGGGAGCCGACCGCCTTGCTCATGACCGGGCCACCGATGGGCGAACGTCACGCACCGAAGAGGTGGACCATCCAGTAGACGACGGCTGCGACGAGGGCGGCCATCGGCATCGTCAGGATCCAGGCGACGATGATGTTGCCGGCGACGCCCCAGCGGACGGCGGACAGCCGCTTGGTCGCGCCCACGCCCATGATCGCCGAGGTGATCGTGTGGGTGGTCGAGATTGGAGCGTGCCAGATGTACGCGGCCGCGTAGAGCACCATCGAGGCCGTCGCTTCGGCGGCGAAGCCCCGCGGGGGATCGAGCTCGATCACCCGGCGGCCGAGCGTCCGCATGATGCGCCAGCCGCCCGCGTACGTGCCCAGCGACAGCGCCCCCGCGCAGGCGATGATCACCCAGAGCGGGACCGACTCGCCGTCCTCGTGACCCGTGGTGACGAGCGCGAGGACGATGATGCCCATGGTCTTCTGCGCGTCCTGCAGGCCGTGGCCCAGCGCCATGGCGGCGGCCGAGAGCGACTGCGCGATGCGGAACCGGCGGCCGACCCGGCCGGGATGTGCCCGGCGGAAGATCCACAGCAGCGCCACCATCAGGAAGTAGGCCAGGAAGAAGCCGACCACCGGCGAGATCACCATCGGGATGGCGACCTTGTCGACGACCTTGCTCCAGCTGACCGAGGAGGCGGACGCCAGCCCGGCGCCCACGATGCCGCCGATCAGGGCGTGCGAGGAGGACGACGGGAGGCCGAAGTACCAGGTGATCAGGTTCCAGGTGATCGCCCCGAGCACGCCGGCGGCCACCACGGTCAGGCCGTGCAGGCCGCTGGGCGGGGTGATGACGTCGCTGACGGTCTTGGCGACCTCGACGCCGAGCAGCGCGCCGACGAGGTTCATCAGGGCGGCCATCAGCAGTGCCGCGCGGGGCGTGAGCGCCCGCGTGGACACCGACGTGGCGATGGCGTTGGCGGCGTCGTGGAAGCCGTTGGTGTAGTCGAAGATCAGCGCGACGACCACGACCAGGACCAGCACCGCCGCCTGCGCGTCGGACCGCAGCCCGACCGCGCCCATCAGCATGACCAGCAACACGCCGCCGAGCAGCGCCCACCAGAACTTGCTCGGCCCGCGCCGCGCCTGTTCGGCGAGCGACGGGTCCGCCCCGGGCACCGACTCCTTGGTGAGGGTCGTGCCCGCGTCGGAGGGCTCGCTCATGATTCCTTGACCGCGATCGTCTCGACCGTGTTGGCCACATGCTCGAAGGCGTCGGCCGCGTCCTCGAGGCGGTCGATCACCTCCTTGAGCTTGAGGACCGTCAGCGTGTCGTACTCACCGCTGAACAGCTTGGCCAGCAGCTTCCGGTAGATCTGGTCGCCCTGGTTCTCGAGCCGGTTGATCTCGATCCAGTACTCGTTGAGCTCCTTCATGGAACGCAGCCGCGGCATCGCCTCGGCGGTCAGTTCGGCCGCGCGCTCCAAGACCTCGACCATGTGGACGATGCCCTTGGGGAACTCCTCGATCTTGTAGAGGACGACGAGGTCGGCGGCCTCCTCCATCTCGTCCATGACGTCGTCGATCGTGGAGGCGAGCCGGTAGATGTCCTCGCGGTCGAAGGGCGTGATGAACGTTTCGTTCAGCCGGCGCATGATCGCATGAGTGCACTCGTCGCCCGCGTGTTCGCAGGCGCGCAGCTTCTCCGCGATCGCTTCCCGGTCGGCGCCGTCACTGATGAGCTCCACGAGCAGCCTGGCACCAGTGACCAGGTTGTTCGCCGAGTCGGCGAACATGTCGTAAAAGCTGTCCTCACGCGGCGTGAGACGCAAGCGCACGTCGTACTCCTGAAGTGCCGGAACAGTCCGCAGAGGATCGTAGGCGTAACCAGCCGTAAAAAGAACCTTTGCCCCAGCTTCGGCTGGTGTCTGCCATCCTCTCACCTACAAGGTTGCCCTAGATCAAGAGGTGCACACCCCCGAGATACAGCCCTATCTGCAGGGTTCACTGCCGGTGGGCGCCGCTGCGGCCCGCTACGGAAGGTTGCGACGTACAGTAGTGATATTTGTTACAGTGTGCGACCACTGTGCCCCGCGGTGGTGGCGCCGGGGCGTCCCTCGGACATCCCCGGCGCGTTGACGGGACTACTGCTCCTGTGACGTCAGTTCGCGACGACCGGCTTCGTCGGGACGCACTCCGAGCACCATGTCGATCTCAGCCAGCGTGAGCGGCCGCTCGGCCGCCGCCACCGCGCTGAGCATCTCGGCATAGAGTTCGATCTCGTCCAGCGCAACACGGTCGTGGACGCGCAGATCGAGATATTGCTGGCGCACCGCGTCCACCTCCGTTCGTTCCCCACACCCACTGTCGAGGCTACGCGCCGGCCGCCCGGCGGGACATGACCCAAGAGGGCCATTCGAGGGCCACTCTCAGAGGTCCGCTCAGGCCAGGCCTAACGCGCACTTGGAACGACCGTTCCCACGTACGCCCACTTCATGCGGCATCGCGGGATCTGGTGCGCGATCTCCTAGAGGCTCCTCAGAGGCGCCGGAAGCACCACCGGCCCCTGCGGAACCGCCTCGGGCCCGCAGAGCGCGCTGGGACGGCTCAGGGGCGGCTAACGGCCCTGATGGAAGTCACCCAGCATCTGCTCGAGAGGTGATTCGGGCAAGTCGCGCGCGGTGAGCCTCGCGACGGTGGCCGCGTTGACGTCCGCGCCGGCGAGCCTGGCCGCCTGGCGGGCGACGGTCTGCTCGAACAGGGCCCGGACGGTACGGGCGTAGCCGAACGCCGGGTCGTCGCGCATCCGGGCGAACCGGGACAACAACTCGACCCGCAGCTCCTCGTCGAGCATGTAGAGATCACGCTCGGCGTAGCTCTGGAACAGCTTCATCAGATCGCGGTCGCCGATGCCCTCGAACTCCATGGTCCGGCCGAACTCGGCACGGAACGCCGGGTTGCCGGCCAGGAAGCCCTCCATCTCGGCGCCCGGGCTCGAACAGACGATCATGAACTTGCCGGGCCGGCCCCGCATGTGGCGCAGCAGCTCGTTCACCACCGCCGGGTTGCGGTCCAGCCGGTAGGCCTCCTGGATCAGCAGCACCCCGCCGAGCGCCTGGTCGATCATGCTCGCCACGCGGCCCTCGGTGTCGATCGGGTCGCGGCCCGCCAGGTGCACCGGCCGGCACGCCACCACGTGGCCCGAGTCGAGCAGGCCCAGCGCCGCGTAGATCCCGCCGAGCAGTCCCGCGACCGTGGTCTTGCCGGTCCCGGGCGGTCCCGTGAAGATCAGGTGGCGGGACGTGTCGGACGTCACCCCGTAACGGGCCCGGTCGGCGGCCAGCCCGGCCTCGTCGACCAGCTCCCGGACGGCCTCCTTGACCTCCGTCAGCCCGATCAGCCCGTCCAGCCGCCGCAGGTAGCCGTCGATGTCACCGGGCGGCCGCAGGGCGGGCTCGATGCCCTCCGCGACGCCGTTGAGGTCGTCCGGCGTCAGGACGAGCCGGTCCCGCGAGGCTCCGGCCCGTTCGAGATGCCGCTGGCACGCCTGGTCGAGATAGGCCTCCACGAGGCGCGCGTTGACCAGGTCGCCCGGTCCGCGCAGCCGGCCGAGGTCCTCGCGGGCGACTTCGAGCGCCGGGTTGCCCAGCGTGACGCGGCGCTCGTCCGCCAGCAGGTGCAGCAGCGTCATGCGGTTGTCGAGCTCGGTGAGGTCGGGCATCCGGTAGACACGGAACACCTCGACCAGCCGCGGATGGTCCTTGAGGAGACGCTTGTACGCCTGGGGCTCGCAGGTGGCGATCAGCACCGTCCCGGTCGCGGGATGCCGCCGGGCCCTCCGTACGGCCGCCGCGACCGCCACGGGATCCGTAGCGGAGGTGATCGCCACATCGAGCCGCTCGAAGAGCACGGCCGCCGGGCCTTCCTGCTCCAGGATCCGTGACATTCCCTCGACCGGCGCGTTCCGTACGTCCTCCGCGTCGGCGGCGCGGATCGCGCCGTCGCCGAGGCCGGCGTCCGCGGCGGTCAGGGCGATCATCCTGGCGAGCCTGCGCTGCCCGGTGTGCGGGTTGCCGACCAGCATCACGCTCGGCACGGCGACGGTGTCGCCGGGCTGGCCGTCGACCCGGGTCGCCTCAAGGCCCCCGCCGGCGGGGGCGTTCCACTCGGCGACGCGCCGCCGCACGGTGTCCAGCAGTTCCCCGGCGTCCTGTGCCCCGGACACGAAGCTGATGGCGAAACGTTCGAGGGTCCGGCGGTCGCCGCGGTCCGCCGGCGGCGGGATCTCGTGAACGGGCCGTTCCGGCGACGGGGTGTCGTCCAGGAAGTCGAAGTTGCCGACCATGGTCTCGGACATGATCCGCGTGCCCCCGCCTCCACCCGCGCCGGCGGGCGGCGGTCCGACCGGCTGCGGAGGCGGGACGTCCCCCGCGACATCGCCTTGGTCCAGGATCCGAGTGCGGGGCGGAGCGGCCGGCGCCGGCGGAGCGGCGCTGGGCGGAGCGGCGTTGGGCTGGGCTGCCGGTGGCGGGCTGGCCTTCGCGGGACCGCCCTCGTCGAACCTCGTCGCGTATGGATCGACAGGCGGCGGCGGGGACTGCGGCGTGGGCGCAGCCGGCTGCTCGACCTGCGTCACCGGCGGCTGCTGCATTTGCTGCTGCTGCTGACGCTGTGGAACGGGCTGCTGCGGCTCTTGGCTCTGACCTGGGACCGCACCAGGACGTTGAAAGCCAAGCTCGGTGTAGGGAGGAGCGATGTTCTCCGCAGCGCTCTTCTCCTCGGGCGGACTCGGCGCTCCAGCCGGCACAGGCGGGATGGGTGGTCCTGGCTGACCTGCCTGGCCAACCGGGATGGGCGGCGCCTGCTGGTGCGCGGCAGGCTGCGCAGCCTGCGGCTGAGCGGGCTGCGGCTGAGCGGGCTGCTGCGGCTCCGACTGCGGGGGTCTGTAGCCCAGTTCGGTATACGGAGGTGCGAAGTTGCTTGCCTCCTGCGCCCCCTCAGCCGGGGAGGTCCCACCCATCTGCGGATCGGGAGACGCGAACGCCGCCTGCTGCCCGTGCTGCTGTACGGGCGGCGGCACGTTCGCAGGGGGATGAACGTTGGCGGGCGGTTGCACGAAGGGCTTGTCCGGGCCACCGGGCATGCCCATGACCGGCTGCGGGGTACCCGGCTTGACTCCGGGCTGGCTCTGCGAGCTCAACGGCGAGGGCGGCTGGGCGAACGGCGGGACAGGCTGCGGCGTGCTCGTCGTCCCGGTCGCGACGGCCCGTGCCCGGTCCGCCCCGATGATCTCGGCGACGATCGCCGTCGGCACGGGGAAGCCGCGCGGTCTGGCGGGCATCCCGGCCAGCCGGCACCAGGCGAGGTCCACCTCGTACATCGACGCGAGCAGGCGGGAGGCGGCATCGCCTCGCCCGATCGAACCGCGCAACGGCTCGGGCAGGCGCATGTCGCTCGGCCAGAGGCGGCGCAGCGGATGCCCGGGCTGACTCCGTACGGCCTGAACGGTGTAGCGGATCTCTGGATCGAGCCACGGGACGATGCCGTCCGCCACGTCCTTGCGGACCACGTCCAGGTCGGCGGCGACCAGAGCGGCCGCCACCAGCCTGGGCTCGATGTAGACGGGGTCGGCCGGGTCCCCGACCAGCGACGCGACCACGTCGGCGAGGCTGTAGTAGGCGTGCCGGAAGTTGTCGCCCGGGGACGTCTCGTTCCGCAGCGCGGGCACCAGGTGCGGCGGGCATCGCGTCAGCCACTGCTGGACGATCGCCTGGTCTCCGTACGGCAGCGCGTCGTAGTCCACCGTCGGGTTGCTAAGGGTGGAGCCGAGGATCTCCAGCAGCGCGTCGGCGCGGACCTGGAACCGCAGGTCCTCACGGAGAACGCTCGCCACGGCCCACATCGTGCGCAGGACGACGACGGCCGCGTCCACCCGGCTGGCGCGCAGGCGCTCGGCGTACAGCCCGACCAGGGCCTCCAGCGGCGGCGGCGTCAGCCAGCGCGGGCCGTCCACGCCCGGCAGCGGCTTGGCGCGGTACGGCTTCCAGAGGTCGAGCATCTGCCCGTCCAACCGGGAGTCGAACACCGGAGCGGCCCCGCACCACAACATCACGCCCCAGCACGCGACCACCGTGGACGGCGTCTCGGACGTGAAGAGCGACCACCAGTGCGGGTATTCAGCGGACGGCAGGTTGGAGGCGGAGTCGACGGTCGAACGGACGCGGGCGGTCAGTTCGAGCGCGAACCCCTGGTCGACGAACGGCAGAGCGCCGGGCGGCGCGTAGGAGAAGTCCGGCCCGGCCGGGACGACGTGCGGTGGCAGCGCCGGGACCTGTCCCCCGCCGTGCTGGGCGGGGCGGGCGGCCATCCGGACACCTGGCGAACGCGGCGGCGGGCACAGGTACCACTGGCCGTCGGACGGGTGCAGCCGGTACCAGCGCGCCCACGCCCCGAACAGCCACCACGTGCCGTCGGGGAGCATGAGCATGCGCCCCCCGATGGCGTGCTGGCGCTGTTGTGGAGGCGCCGACGCCCACCATCCGGCGGCCACCATCGCCTTCGTGTCACGCTCTGCCGCCGTGAACGGATCTTGCCCCGTCGGGGGGCTGGGCGGCGGAGCACTGCCATAGCCCGGTCCCCACACCACATGGTCATCGTAGTCAGCATCCGGAGGGAGGCACTATTGGACGGCCCATCTCCCACCGCCCGGCCACTCCCGGCGCGGCACCCGCAGGAGCGCGCGGTAGGCGCGGGGCCGCAGGTGCGCGCGGGGGCGCAGGTGCGCGCCGGGGGCTACTTCCAGACGGCGTTGCGGTGGAGCTGCGACTTCTTCACGTACACGGCGGGGGTGTGCTCCAGGACGAGGCGGTCATCGTCGGTGAGTTCGCGGACGACCTTGCCCGGCATCCCGGCGACCAGCACGCCCGAGGGGATCTGCTTGCCCGGCGGCACCAGGGCGCCCGCCGCGACCAGCGTCCCCGCGCCGATGCGCGCGCCGTTCAGCACGATCGCGCCGATGCCGATGAGCGAGCCGGTCTCCACGTGGGCGCCGTGCACCATGGCCTTGTGCCCCAGGCTGACGCGGTCCTCAAGGACGGCGGGCAGTCCCGGGTCGGCGTGCAGGCAGCTCAGGTCCTGGATGTTGCAGGCGTCCCCGACGACGATCTCCTCGTCCTCGCCGCGCAGCACCGAGCCGTACCAGACGCTGGACTCGCGGCCGAGGGTCACCTTGCCCACGACGACCGCGCCGGGCGCGACCCATGCCTCCGGATGGATACGTGGCTCGTCCGCGCCGAGGGACCCGATATAGCTGCTCATGCCACTGATGCTATAAGGGCGGCGGCTGTAATAAGGAGGCGGCGGTCGCCTCCGGACCGGCGGCACGCTGCGCGGACATTGACGCGATATTTCCTAAGATTGGACAACTTGCCTGCCCACCCCAGGTTAAGAAATGGCTGCGACAACACCCGTTCCGGTTGCGCGAATGGGGTGGACCGGACAAGAGTCAATCCTGACGTTTCCCGTGTTGTCCTCCCGTGCCGTTCTCCGACCCTGACGGGGTGATCACCCCCGCCAACGACCCCCAAGGCATCATGAACAACGAAGCAGAAATCCTGCCGAACCTCCTTCGCGAGGAATCCTTCGAGATCGTCATGCGCGGCTACAACCGCCGCCAGGTCGACGAGTTCATCGCCCGCAGCCAGAACCAGATCCGCGAGCTGGAGGCCCGGCTCGCCCGCGCACTCGACGACGTCGAGCGGACCCGCCGCGAGATGGCCGAGGTCCGGGAGGCGCGCAAGCCCACCGGTGACGACCTGAGCGACCGGCTCCGCCAGATCATCAACCTGGCCGAGGACGAGGCCAAGGACAAGGTCGCCGAGGCGGAGGCCAAGGGCGCGCAGATCCGCAAGGAGGCCGAGAACGAGTCCAAGCGGATCGTCGACGACGCCAGGGGTCACGCCGAGGAGGACCTCCACCAGGCCAAGCAGAAGGCCGAGCACGTGCTCGCCTCGGCCAAGAAGGAGGCCGACAGCGTGCTGACGGCCGCCAAGCAGGAGGCCGAGCAGACCGTGACCAGCGCCCGGCTGGAGGCCGAGCGCACACTGACCGCGTCCGAGCGCCGGGCCAGCGTGATCAACGAGGGTGCGACGACGCGCCTGACCCAGCTCACCAAGAACCACACCCAGGCACTGCAGCGGCTGACCGAGATCAGCGAGACCCTCAACCGCCTGCTCAAGTCCGAGAACGACGCCGGCCCGCTGGAGAAGATGGTCGCGGACGCGGTCAAGCAGCCGGCGCCGCCCGCGCCGCAGCGCAAGCAGCCGGTCCCGACCGGCGTACCGGCGGCTCCGGTCGCGCAGCCGTCGGCGGCCAAGCCGGTGCCGGCCGCCCCGCTGCCGCCCGCGCCGCCCACCTCGCAGGCCCCCGTCGCGACGCCGACTCCCGCGATCAAGAAGCCGGAGCCCGAGGTCACCAGGTCGGACACGCCCACGGCACACGTTCCGCAGCAGCCCAAGCCGTCCGCTCCGGCGGGAGACCAGGACAGGCCCGGGCCCGGCGGGATCCCGCCGCAGCCCGCCCCCAAGCAGCCGGGCCCCAGGCCGGGCGACGCCGGCTGAGGCGCTCCTGCAGCGAGGTTCGGGGAACCAGGCAGGGCATGACGGTGTCTCCGCCATGGGTTGCGATCCATGGCGGAGACACCGTTGTCGCTTGAATAGGATCTTCCGTATGGCGAGGGCACCACAGGGACGTGACGGCAGGCGGGGCAAGCGGCAGGACGGGCAGCAGGGCACGGTCCGCCCGATCCGGCGGCTGGGCGACCCGGTGCTGCGCACCGAGTGCGACCCGGTCCGGACGTTCGACGCCGCACTCGAACGGCTCGTGGACGACATGTTCGCGACGATGTACGAGGCCGACGGCGCGGGCCTGGCCGCCAACCAGATCGGTGTCTCCCAGCAGATCTTCGTCTACGACTGCGCGGACGATGAGGGCCGCCGCCACATCGGCCACGTCGTCAATCCCGTGCTCGTCGCCGAGGACGGGGAGATGGTCGTCGAGCAGGAGGGGTGCCTGTCGGTCCCCGGCTTGAACTTCCCGACTCCGCGCCACGCCCACGCGATCGTGGAAGGCGTGGACGTGAAGGGCAAGCCCGTGCGCATCGAGGGCACCGGCTACTTCGCCCGCTGCCTCCAGCACGAGTGCTACCACCTGCGCGGCGGCGTCTACATCGACGTACTGTCAGGCGAGGCTCGCCGTGAGGCCATGCGCGCTATCCGAGCCGCCCAGCCCTAGGCGCATCTCCATGTCAGCAGCTCTAGGCCACGCATCTCAATGTCAGCCGCCCTACTGCGCGATGTGCCCCAGGCGCGTCTCGATGTCAGCCGCCCTGCTGCGCGACGTGCCCTAGTCCCAGCGGCGGGAGCGGGCACGTTTCACGTCTGAACGGCGCTTCTTGTTCTCCAGGCGGCGCTCGTTGATGCCGCGCGGGATCTTCTTGGGGATCCGCTTCTTGGGCGGCGGGGCGATGGCCTCGGACAGGACGGCCGCCAGCCTCTCGCGTGCCGCGTCGCGGTTGCGCGCCTGCGAGCGGTAGTCCTCCGCGCGGATCGTCAGGACACCGCGCACGAGCCGTCCCGACAGCCGTTCCAGTGCCCGCTGCTTGAGCGGATCGGGCAGCGACGGCGACTCCGCGACGTCGAACGACAGCTCCACGGCCGTCGACGTCTTGTTCACGTTCTGCCCGCCCGGCCCGGAGGATCTGGAGAAACGCCAGCCGAGCTCGGTCTCCGGGATGGAGACCGAGCCGCGGACGTGGATCTCGGCGGGCATGCCCTGATTATCCCCACCGTGTGTGGATCATGTCGCGTGGTTTTCAGCTCAGCGGAACTCGCCGGCGTGCGCGTTCGCCCATTCGACGAACGTGCGGGGTTCGCGGCCGGTGACGTCGCGAACGGTCGGGCGGACGATCGACTCGTCGAGCGTGCCCTTCACGTAGAAGTCGAAGAAGGCGTCCACGTACTCGACCGGCATGGAGGCGGTCATCTCGGCGCGGGCCTGCTCGTTCGTCAGTTCCACGGCGCGCAGGTCGCGTCCGAGCACCTCGGCCAGCACGGCGACCTGCTCGGCGGGCAGCAGCGCCTCAGGGCCGGTCGGCCAGAGGATCTCGCCCTCGTAGTCGTCGACGAGCAGCGCGCGGGCGGCGACGGCACCGAGGTCGAACGGGTCGAGGATGGCCGTGCGGACGGTCGGGAACGAGACACGGACCTCGTCGCCCGACTGGATCTGCGGCAGCCAGCGCAGGGCGTTCGACATGAACGCGCTCGGCCGCAGGAACGTCCACGACAGTCCAGACGCCCAGACCGCCGCTTCGGAGGCGGCCATGTAGCGCGTCACCGCGTTCGACTGGTCATCGATCCCAGCCGAACCGCCGGACAGCAGGACGACCTTCTCGGCACCCGCCTGCTTCGCTTCGCTGAGCAGTCCGGGCATGTCCTCGTACCCCGGAAGCAGGAAGACCGCACGCACGCCGGCCAACGCCTGGGTCAAGCTGGCAGGCTTGTTGAGGTCACCGCCGACCGTCTCGACACCCTCGGGCAAGGTGACGGCCTCGGGCCTGCGTACCAGCGCGCGGGTCGGCTCCCCGGCGGCGACCAGCGCCTTGACGACTTCCGAGCCGACGTTTCCGGTGGCTCCGGTTACCAAAATCATTGATCTGTCCGTTCTCGTCGATTCTCACCAGGGAAGGGGACGGCCGTCGCGGAAGAATCCGCCGGTGGGGCCGCCATCGGGAAGGGTCGCGGCCCAGACGATCCCGGCTGCGCCATCGGCGACCGGCCTGCCGCCGGGTCCGCCCATGTCGGTCGCCACCCAGCCGGGGCAGACCGCGTTCACGAGGATGCCGTCGCCGCGCAGCTCGGCCGCCAGCATCCGGGTCAGAGCGTTCAAGCCGACTTTGGACGCGTTGTACGCGGGTGTTCCGCCGCCCATGTTCGTGAGCGAGGCCGCCTCGCTGGAGACGTTGACGATCCGCGGGTGCTCGCTGCGGCGCAACAACGGGAGCAACGTCTGGATCAGGCGCCACGGGCCGTAGAGGTTGGTCTCGGCCGCCTCGCGGACGACGTCCAGGTCGGCCTCGACGGCCCGCTGCCAGGTGTCGTACGTGATGGCGGCGTTGTTGACCAGGATGTCCAGGCGCCCGTACCGCTCGTCGACTTCGGCGACCACCCCGGCCAGGTCGGCGGCGGTGACGTCGAGCCGTAGCGGGACGGTGTCCCGCCCCAGCTCGCGCGCCGTCTCCTCCGCCGCCTTGGCCGAACGTGCGGTCACCAGAACGGTGTGGCCCGCGGCGGCGAGCTGGCGGCTCACCTCGCGTCCGATGCCCCGGTTGGCGCCGGTGACAAGCGTGATCATTGTGATCCCGCCGCCGCCGCGAGCGAGAGCAGGTCCTTGTTCCCGTCCGCCCAGGTCGCGGTCATGACGACGCCGCTGATCCGCCATCCGGAGCCGGTGCGGACGAGATCGAAGCGATAGGTGCCGCCGAGGGTCCACAGCGGCGCGCCGAGCGGGTTGGCCAGCCGGTGCGTCGCCTGGAACGAGGCGGTGCAGACCGCGGTGTCGCCGTCGACGTCCACCAGATGGTTGGTGATCAGGTGCTGGGTCGCGTCGAACGAGCCGAGGGTCGCCGACCAGCCCGCCACGATCTGCTCGGGGCTGAGCTCGGCGGGCTCACCTCCGTTCAGGCTCGTGTAGTCCAGGGTCACCGAGTCGGCGAAAATCCCGGCCAGCAGGTCCCATTCACGCTGGTCGGCATGCCACGCCATCCGAGTGCAGGTCTCGACGACGGCAAGGCGATCTTCAACGGTGCTCATGGTGATCATCTTGGGAGCAGCGGCTTGGCAGGTCCAATACACACTGTGATAACCATCGGCTATGGATGCCCATCTGCGGGACATGCGCTACTTCGTGGCCGTCGCCGAGGAGCTCAACTTCACCCGGGCGGCGGAGCGGCTGTTCATCTCCCAGCCGGCGCTCAGCAAGCAGATCAGGCAGCTCGAAGACCTCCTCCGCGTGAAGTTGTTCGACCGGGACCGGCGCACGGTGACGCTGACGGCGCCCGGCAGGGCACTGTTGCCGGCGGCCCGCGAGATCCTGCTGAAATGGGACGAGGCGCAGCGCGCGGTGAGCGACGCGGCGGCGACCGACGCCGCCCGGCTCACGGTCGGCATATCGACCAGCGTGGGCCGGGGCCTGTTGTCGACGATGCGGTCGCGCTTCTCCGAACGGCGGCCCACCTGGCAGCTGCAGATGCGCCAGGTGAACTGGGACGACGCTTCCGCCGGGCTCGCGGAGGGCGAGGTGGACGTCGCGTTCATCTGGCTTCCGATCCGTGATCAGGAGACGTTCAAGGTGTGCGTGGTCGCGTGCGAGCCGCGCTGGGTCGCGTTCCCGGAGGACCACTGGCTCGCCGGCCGCGAGGAGGTCGGTTTCGCCGAGCTCCTGGACGAGCCGTTCCTGGCACTCCCCGAGAGTGCCGGGCCGCTCCGCGACCACTGGCTCGCCCTCGACGAACGCGGCGGAAAGCAGGCACGGATCGGCGGTGTCGTCACCAACGCCGAGGAGACGTTCGCCGCCATCGAGGGCGGCACGGGGATCGTCCTGCTCGCCTCCGGGAACGCGGCGCTCTACCGGCGCCCGGGCGTCCACGCCATCCCGGTCACGGGCCTGCCGCCGTGCGAGCTGGCGCTCGCGTGGCGCCCTGACGACCATCGCAGCGTGATCCGTGACCTCGTCGAGGCAGTGGCGCCACAGCAAGTACTTACTTACAATCAGCCGTCATGACCGATGGACTGTTCCGGGACGACGA
Source organism: Actinomadura rudentiformis (assembly GCF_008923185.1). Lineage (GTDB taxonomy): Bacteria > Actinomycetota > Actinomycetes > Streptosporangiales > Streptosporangiaceae > Spirillospora > Spirillospora rudentiformis. The sequence goes on along the minus strand of NZ_WBMT01000008.1, from coordinate 87,869 downwards.
CATGATCCGCGTCGTCACGCGCGAGGGCCTGCTCATCGCGGCGGGCGGGGTCGCCTCGCTCCTCCAGACCGCGCACCCCAAGGTCGCCCAGGGCGTGTACGACCACAGCTACACCGCCGAGAACCCGCTGCGGCGCCTTCAAAACACCATGGGCTGGCTCTACGCCGTGCAATTCGGCACCCGCGACGAGGCCGAACGGTTCAGCGCGCTCGTACGCAAGGGGCACGAGCAGATAACCGGCCCGGACTACGAGGCCAACGACCCCGAACTGCAGGTGTGGGTCGCCGCCACGCTGTTCGCGGTGGGCGCACAGTTCTACCAAGCGCTCTTCCGGCGCCGGTTCAGCGACCAGGAACTGGCGGAGCTCTACGGGCAGACCAAGGTGTATGCCACGATCCTGGGCTGTCCCGAAGAACGCATGCCCGCCACCTACGCCGACTTCCGCGTCTACTACGCGGACATGGTCCACAACCTGCGGATCACCGACGCCTCCCGGCAGATCGCCCATCAGGTGCTCAACCCGCGGCTGCCGATCGGACCGCTCCGCGCGCTCAGCGCGCCGGGACTGGCGATGATCCGGCTGATCACGGCCGGCATGATGCCCGCGCCGATCCGGGAGCAGTACGGATGGACGTGGACCGCGGGCCGTGAGTTGCGCTTTCGGCTGCTCATGGGTGCACTCGCCACCGTCTATCCGCGGCTGCCGTCGCGCGTACGCACCCTGCCCCGCGAGTACTACCTCATGACCACCCGGCGGACGCTGGCCAAGCTCGCCAAGCAGCGGAACCCCGTCCTGACGGTCACGACCACCGGCCGCAGGGATCCCGGACAGACGGGTACGGCTGCGTGACCAAACCCCCTCAGCGTGGTCACGCAGCCGCGTTCTCCCCTCGGAAGCCTGCTCCCCGGACTCCCTGACCCCCCGATCCCCCCAATCCCCGCTTCGCCCGACCCCCAGTCCCTGATCCGGCTCTAATCCGCTGACCCGCCCCCCTGGTCAGCCCCGATTCTTGATCCACCTCCTCTCCTCTGATCCGGTCCCCCGAACCGGATCCGTTCCGGCGTACGTGTCATCGGAGGCCGCCGCCCGACCGCCCGCTCCCCCCAGAGCCGTGCCTTGACGGCGGCCTCCGATGAGTCTCGTCAGGGCCGCGTCACAACTGCGCACCCTTGATGATCTTGTCGGCGGCCTTCTTCGCGTCGTTGATCGGGATCGCGAAGCCGACGCCGATGTTGCCCGAGCTGCTGCCGGACGTGGCGATCGCGGTGTTGACGCCGACCAGCTGCCCGGCGGCGTTGACGAGCGCGCCGCCCGAGTTCCCCGGGTTGATCGCCGCGTCCGTCTGGATCGCGTTCTTGATCACCGTGCTCTGCTGCTCGGTCAGCTGGCCGCGCAGGCCCGGCGGCAGCTGCTCCTCGTCCGAGCCCTCCTGGATCTGCCGGCCCAGCGCGCTGACGATTCCGGACGTCACCGACCCGTCGAGACCGAGCGGGCTGCCGATCGCCAGCACCGGGTCGCCGACCGCGAGCGCGCTGCTGTCGCCGAGCGTGATGGGCTTCAGCCCGGACACACCCCGCGCCTTGATCACCGCGATGTCGCTGGACGGCGCCCTGCCGAGCACCTGCGCCGGTGCGGTCTTCCCGTCGCTGAACTTCACCGACACCTGGTCGGCGCCCTGCACCACGTGGGCGTTCGTCATGATGACGCCGTCCGAGCGCAGCACGACCCCCGATCCGGTGCCGGCGCCCATGCCCGACTGCGCGGTGATGGACACCACGCTCGGCTGCACCGCGGCCGCGACCTGGGCCGTGGAACCGAGCTTCGTGGAGGCCCCCGACACCGCCGTCGGGCTCCCGTACACGGTCTCGTTGCCCGTGAGCGCCGCCGCCCCGAGCGCACCCATGCCACCGGCCCCGAACGCCAGCGCGGCCGCCGCTCCCACAGCCATGACCTTGCGGCGCAACGTCCACCAGTTCGACGTCCCAAAGGGCTGCCCCTGCGGAGCCACCTGGCCTTGACCCGGGAAAGCCCCGCCGTGCGGCGGCTGCCCAAAGCCCGCTCCCTGCGGAGTCGCCTCCCCGTAAGCCGCGGACTGCCCGTGCGGGCCTGGCTCGTATGGGCCCGGTTGGGTGAAGGTCGCGGTCTGGCCTTCGCTGCCCTGGCGGTCCGCCACGGCCGGGGCGCCCCAGACTCGCTGGTCGGTCGCGCCGGTCTGATCGTAGGTGGGGGCATGGCCGAAGCCGGTGCCTTGCGGCTCATGCCGCCCGTCCTGGTCGCCCTTCGGCGTTTCGGTGCTCATCGGACCCCCTGTCGTCCATTCACCAAGAGAATGACCAACGGGCCTGCAACCACCCTGGACCGAACCTGAAAGTCACCTGAACGCCCCGCGCGGCAAGCGAAAGGCCGTGACCGGAAGATCGGTCACGGCCTCTCGGACGTTGGCCAGGGCGCGCGCCCCGGTTCCCGTCGCGGTGTTCCGGGGGCGCCCTGTGCCTCACAGGCAACCGCATGTACCTGAACGGATCCTGAACCCATCCCCAAGGTTGGCCAAGGATCGTTCAGTCGGGGGCCAAGGGCAGCAAGACCCGGAAGACGGCGCCCTCACCGGGGGCCGACTCGACCTCCACCTTCCCGTCGTGCGCGGCCACGAGCGCGGCGACGATCGCCAGGCCGAGCCCGGTGCCGCCGTCCTTGCCGGTACGGCTGATCGCGGTTCGTGCCGGGTCCACGCGGTAGAAGCGTTCGAAGACCCGTTCAGCCTGCTCGGGTGACAACCCCGGTCCCTCGTCGGCGACCTCGCACACCACCGCGGGCTGCCCGTACAGGCTCCCCGACAGGAGCCGCACTTCGACCGGGATGTCGTCCGGGGTGTGGGTGAGCGCGTTGGTCAGCAGGTTGCCGAGCACCTGGCGCAGCCGAGGCTCGTCCCCTAGCACCTGGTAGGCGATGCCGTCCCGGACCGACAGCTCGATCGGACGGTCCGGGGCGACGACCTTGGCCTCCTGCACCGCGTCCGCCGCGACGGCGAGGATGTCGACCGGGCGCCGCTCGACCGGGCGTTGCTGGTCCAGCCTGGCCAGCAGCAGCAGGTCCTCGACCAGCAGGCCCATTCGGGCGGCGGCGTCCTCGATGCGGCCGATCAGCCGGTCGAGCTCCTCGGGCGAACGTGCCGCACCCTGCCGGTAGAACTCGGCGAAACCGCGGATCGCGGTCAGCGGCGTTCGCAGCTCGTGGCTCGCGTCCGCGACGAACCGGCGCATGCGTTCCTCGGAACGCCGCGCGCTCTCCTCCGACCAGCGCGCCGCAGCCTCGGACTCCGCCCGTGCCCCGAACGCGGCCTCGATCTGGGCGAGCATGCTGTTGAGCGAACGGCCGAGCCGGCCCACCTCGGTGCCGGGATCCCCCTCGGGCACGCGCCGGGAGAGGTCTCCGGCCGCGATGGCCCCGGCCGTCTCCTCGATCGCTTTGAGCGGCCGCAGGCTGATCCGTACCACCCAGACACCCAGAACGGTCAGGCCGGCGACCACGGTCAGGCCCACGGTCACGTCGATGGCGATGAGCCGGCCGACCGTCCGCTGCATCTCGTCCAGGCTCAGCCCGAGGACGAGGGTGCCGCCGCCCGGCAACGGCTCGGCCAGAACGCGCCACTGGGTACGCCCCTTGGTGCCGTGCACCGTGAACGGCGTGCTGGTGCGAGTGGCGATACTGGCGGGCAGCTTCGGCGCGGCGTCGGGCTGGTCGGACGCGGGATCCGGCGGCAGGGCCCGCCCGTCCGGGGTGTAGACCTGCGTGTACATCTGGCTCGGCAGCCGTATGCTGAACCCCGGAATCGAGTCGTTCATCTGCCTGGCGACCTGTTCCGCCACGCGGTCCGCCGTCGTGCGCAGCTGGTCGTCCGCCCGGTCGAGCAGGTAGTCGCGAAGCACCCAGACGCCCGCCACGCCCATCACGGTCAGGCCGATGATGACCAGCACCAGCGTCCCGGCGATCAGCTTGACGCTCATCGGCGTCCGCCCTGGAATCGACCGCAGGGCGGCCACGACTCCAGGTTGTGACGAGTCCGCGTTCGGCGTGGCCAGTTCATCCGCTGGCGCGAGTGACCCGTCCGGCTCTGGCGCTCCGGGTCCTGGCGCTCTGGGCCCCGGCCCTGGCACGGCTAGCCCTGGGTGTGGCGCGCCCAGGCCTGGCTTGGGCGTACCCGGACCTGGCCTTGGTGCGTCCGGCCCTGGCCTTGGTGCGTCCTGCCCTGGCTTTGGCGCATCGGCCCATCTGGGCTCCGGGCCTGGCACGCTCGTTCCCCCCGTGCGTGCCATCAGCTTGGATTCGGCGGCAGGCGGAGGACGTAGCCGACCCCGCGCAAGGTGTGGATGAGCCGCGGCTCCGTGTTGTCGACCTTGCGCCGCAGTGCCGACACGTAGGACTCGACGATCCCGGCGTCGCCGCGGAAGTCGTAGTTCCAGACGTGGTCGAGGATCTGGGCCTTGGACAACACCCGGCCCGAGTTCCCCATGAAGTAGCGGAGCAGCTTGAACTCGGTGGGCGAGAGCTGGATGGGCCGTCCGTTCCGCCAGACCTCGTGGCTGTCCTCGTCCAGCTCGATGTCAGCGAAGACCATGCGCGGCGACGGCTCGGCGGCGCCGCCCCCGACACGGCGGAGCACGGCGCGGATGCGGGCGACGACCTCCTCCAGGCTGAACGGCTTGGTGACGTAGTCGTCGCCGCCGATCGTCAGGCCCTTGATCCGGTCCTGGACGGCGTCCCTGGCGGTGAGGAAGAGCACCGGTGTGTGCGTTCCTCCCGAACGGAGCCGCCGGACGACGTCGAAGCCGTCAATGTCGGGCAACATCACGTCCAGCACGATCAGGTCCGGCCGGTGACGCTGGGCAGCCTGCACCGCGTCCGCCCCATTGGTGGCCGTGACCACCGCGAAGCCGGTGAAACGCAGGCTCCCGGCCAGGAGCTCCAGAATGTTGGGCTCGTCCTCGACGACGAGCAGCAGCGCCTCCGGCGCCTTGCCGCCCGCCTCGCCGTTGATCCCGGCGTTCAGCGACTGCTCAGCCAATGCCACGTTCCCCCTCCGCCATCATCGCAGAGCGTTTCAAAGGAACCTGAAAGGATCCTGAACGCCCGCCATGAGTTGGATGAGACCGGAGGATGCGGCTCGGCTCAGCTGAAGTATTCGATGAACGGGGTGTTCTTGTTCTGCGCGGCTGCGGCCCCGACGCCGGCGATCCCGGGGGTGCCGGGCCGGTGGTCGAGGTCACCGCCCTGGACCTTGCTGTTCTTGCGGGCCGGGCCGTACAGGGTGCGCCATGCCGAGCCGTTGTAGTGCAGGTACTGGGACCTGTTGCCACTGGTGACGGGGATGATGACCACTCCGGACCTGCCGTCCGACGACATGGCGAGCCCGGCGGCGTTCCAGGGAGTGTTGATGGTCGTCCAGGACTTGCCGTTCCAGCGCATGAGCGCGTTCGGCAGCTGCGCGGTCTGGCTGACACGGTCGAGATACACGTTGGTGGGCGAGGCGACGACGATCCGGTGCATGACGGCCCGGTAGGCCGGGGTGCCCATCGAGCCGGGAGCGTTGATGCGCTTCCAGGACTTGCCGTTCCAACGCAGCATGAAGGCGGTGACCCCGATGCCGTCGGAGGTCGTTCCGGCGAGCCAGACGTCGTTCTTGCTGCGCACTTCTACCGCGGTGACGCTGCTGCTCGGCGGAAGCGGCACGTTGATCTTGATCCAGGCCTTGCCGTTCCAGCGCAGCACCGAGCTCAGGCCGCCGGCCGAGGAGTCGATCCCGGCCAGGGAGTACGCCGTGCCGTCACGAGAGGCGGAGACCTGGAACGGCATGCCGACCACGGGATAGTGGGCCTTGCTCCACTTGGTGCCGTTCCAGTAGAGGCCCACGGTGCGATCGCGCAGGTTGAAGCCGACGATCCAGGCGCGTTTCGCACCGGCGGCCGCCACGTCGGTCGGGACGAAGCCGACCGGGCTGGCCTGCCGGATCCAGGCCTTGCCGTTCCAGCGAACGATCATGGTCTTGGGGTTGAGGATCGAGCCCTGGGCTCCGACCGCCCAGCCGGCGCCCTTGTCCGCGAAGTCGACCCGGTCCAGGCTGCCGTTGTAGGCGAGTGCCTTGCTGCCGACGTTCCGCCAGGCGGCGGCCTGCGCCGGCGTCGCGATCGCGATCGCTCCCGCGCCGCAGACGACCGCCGTGGCCGCGGCGAGCATCGCTTTCCTTCGCATGTGTCCACTCCAAGATCAAGTCGAGGCGGTACAAAAGAGTACGGGAACGGTTACCTCCGGGTAAGCCCTCTTTATCCCTGGCCGCATCAGGCCTTCGTGTAAACCGAAGACGCCCGGGCCATGAGGCTCCGGGCGTCTGTCGTTCAGGTGCTGCGAGGCGGGTTATTCGCCCTTCCAGACCGGCTTGCGCTTCTCGGCGAAGGCCGCCGGGCCCTCCTGGGCGTCCTTGGAGACGAACACCGGGAGGGTGATCTCGCCCTGCTTCTTGAACGCCTCGTCGGACGGCCAGTCGGCCGACTCGACGATGACCTTCTTGGTGGCGGCGAGCGCCAGCGGCGCGTTCTCGGCGACCTTCAGCGCCAGCTCCTTCGCCGCGGCCAGCGCCCCGCCCGGCTCCGCGAGCCGGTTGACGAAGCCGAGCTCGGCCATCCGCTCCGCCGGGTACTTTTCGCCGGTGAGGGCGATCTCCATGGCGATGTGGAACGGGATGCGCTGCGGCAGCCGCAGCAGACCGCCGCCCGCCGCGACCAGGCCGCGCTTGGGCTCGGGCAGCCCGAACTGGGCCTCCCTCGACGCCACGATCATGTCGCAGGCCAGCGCGATCTCGCACCCGCCGGCCAGGGCGTAGCCCTCGACGGCGGCGATGAGCGGCTTGGCAGGTGGCTTCTCGGCGATGCCCGCGAACCCGCGACCTTCCACGATCGGGTTGTCGCCCGCCAGGAAGCCCTTGAGGTCCATGCCCGCGCAGAACGTGCCGCCCGCGCCCGTGAGGACGCCGATCGACAGGTCCTTGCGACTGTCGAGCTCGTCAAGGGCGGCCGCGATGCCCCTGGCCACGGCGCCGTTGACGGCGTTCCTGGCCTCGGGGCGGTTGATCGTGATGATGAGGACGGCGCCGTCCTCCTCGGTGAGAACAGCCTCTGACATTCAGTGCCTCACTTCGGCTGGAAGCGGATGCCGCCGTCGAAACGGATGGTCTCGCCGTTCATGTAGTCGTTCTCGATGAGGGACTTCACCAGGTGGGCGAACTCCGAGGCCTTGCCCATGCGCTTGGGGAAGGGCACCGGGGCCGACAGCTTGGCCTTGAACGCGTCCGCGGCCTCGCCCTCACCGTAGATCGGGGTGTCGATGATGCCTGGGCAGATGGTGTTGACCCGGACGCCGATCGCGGCGAGATCGCGCGCGGCGGGAAGCGTCATGCCGACGATGCCGCCCTTGGACGCCGAGTAGGCGACCTGACCGGTCTGCCCCTCAAGGGCCGCGATCGACGCGGTGTTGATGACGACCCCGCGCAGCCCGTCGTCATCGGTCGGCTCGGTCTTCGCGATCGCCGCGGCACCGATGCGCATCAGGTTGAAGGTGCCGATCAGGTTGACCTGGATGACCTTCTCGAAGGTCGACAGGTCGTGCGGGCTGCCGTCACGGCCGACCGTCCGGGAGGCCCAGCCGATGCCGGCACTGTTGATGATCACCCGCAACGGCGCACCGGTGTCGACCGCGGCCTGGACGGCGGCCTGCACCGAGGCCTCGTCCGACACGTCGGTCTTGACGAACACGCCACCGATCTCGTCGGCGAGGGCCTTGCCCTTCTCGTCGTTCAGGTCGGCGACGACTACCTTGGCGCCGTTGGCGGCCAGCTCGCGGACGGTGGCCTCACCGAGACCGCTCGCGCCACCGGAAACAACGGCGGAAACTCCGTTCAGGTCCATAAGCAGCACCTTACGTGAGGAACCGAATGTGGTTCGGGTGATGTTACCCACAGGTCACAATACGGGGAACGCCCGACCCCTGCCTTGACAGGTACCCCACATTCACGTGCGCCTTTATAGGACCGGCGGATAGATCTTAAGTACGCCTCCGAATCACCGCACTCCCGTTCGAGGGTCCACCTCGCCGCCCAGCACCGCCCCGCCGTTCTCCTCATCCCGAAGGACCAGCGGGCTCCGCCCAAACTCCCACCCGACCGCTAAGCGCCCTGCCCAGGACGCGCTCCTGGCGCCAAACCGCGGCGGACAGTCGTCCGTGGCTGAGCCAGCGCGGCCTTCGCCGGAGCGGTTCGGCTGACGCGCCCCGTACCGACGGGGAATTTACGGCGGTCATAGCGGCGGCAGGCCGACGCACGTGGCAGCACCATGCTGCCACCGCGATGGCCACGACGTCCGTGGTCACCCATCCTCCCGGAAGGCGATGGCGGGCCGCGCGTGATGCCGCCACCAAGGGCCCGAGCGTGGGCGGCGGCGCCGGCCACCAGGGAGGCCACCTGCGCGTTGGGGAACGCCGTGTGACAAGGCGGCGCCTCCTGCCCGCCGGACAACACGCCCCGGCGCTACACCACGGTGACCGTGGCGGGGGGACTACGAGCCTGCACCCGCACGGCCCTACGCGGACGCGGCTGAGCGAACGCGGCCTGAGCGAGCGCCTAAGAAAGCGCGGCGTGCGAGCGCGACCCTCACCCACGCGGGCTGTGCGAGCGCGGGCTATGCGCACGCGAGCTATGCGCACGCGGCCTGCACCCGCAGGCCCTATACGGACGCGGCCTGCACCAGCGTGGCCCATGCAGACGCGCGGGCTGTGCGAGCGCGGGTTGTGCGAGCGCGGGTTGTGCGAGCGCGGGCTGTGCGAGCGCGGGCTGTGCGAGCGCGGCTGACCGGACGCGCCTGGTGCGACTGTGCGAGCGCGGCGTGCACCCACGCGGCCTGTGCGGACACGGCCTGCACCCGCCCGACCTGAGCGAGCGCGACCTGCGCCCGCGGACCTGTACCCGCGCGGCCCGTGCGGACGCGACCTGCACCAGCGCGGCCCATGCGGACGCGACCTGCACCCGCGCAGGCTGTGCGAGCGCGGCTACACCTGCGCGGCCCTACGCGGACGCGGCTGACAGGACGCGCCCAGTGCGGCTGTGCGAGCGCGGTGTGCCGACGCAGCCCGCACCCGTGGCCTGTACGGACACGGCCTGCACCCGTCCGACCTGTGCGAGCGCGACCTGCACCAGCGCGGGCTGTGCGAGCGCGGCTGACCGGACGCGCCTGGTGCGGCTATGCGAGCGCGGTGTGCACCCGCGCGGCTTGTGCGGACGCGGCTGTGCGGACGCGGCTGAGCGGACGCGGCTGAGCGGACGCGCCCAGTGCGGCTGTGCGAGCGCGGCGTGCCGGCGCAGTCTGCACCCGTGGCCTGTGCGGACATGGCCTGCACCCGCGCGGCGTGGGCGGCGGGCGCGGGGCGTATTGGGCTGGGGTGGCCTGTGCCGGGGTTCGGTCGGCACAGGCCACGGCGGATCAGCAGTCGACTAGGTCTGGGGACTGGTTCAGAAGTTGTGCGCGAGGTGAGGTGAAGGCGGCGTAGCGGTCGGTGGCGCTGGGCGCGAAGGCGGCAACGCGGTGGCAGTTCTGGAAGGCCAGGCGGACGCCGAAGTGGCGTTCCAGGGCCCCGCGCATTGCATCGCTGGCCAGGGCGCGCAGTAGTTGGCCGCGCGCCTCCTCGTTCGGCGGCGGCGTCTGGTTGTCGGCGAAGCCGTCGCGCATCCGGCCGACGACCTCGCTGATCACCTCCCAGGCGTACGGCAGCGAGGTGCGCACGCACGCGAGGAACGCCGCATCGTCGACCTCTCCCTTGCGGGCCTGGTCGAGCAGCCGGTCATCGACGGTCAAGGACATGACCGTTCTCCCTTCTCGATCTCGTCTTCGTGATCTAGGCTCGCACGGAAACGATTATCATTCCAGAGTGGGGAGGTGGGAGATTCCGCCAGAAAGCTGATAGGGCGCGGGTGGCGTCGGGACCTTGCCGAAACAGGTGGCGATGGGATCCTCGATCGAGCACCAGCCCGGCCTGCGCTTGGGCACGTACCCGGAAGGCACGCCGAGGTTGGCGATGATGGCGCGGTACGCGGGCACGGCGTCGGTGGGCCGGCGGGTGAGGGCCGGATCGGTCAGGGCGTCCACGGTGTAGAGACCGAACCGGGGACGGTAGCTGCCCCATTCGTAGTTGTCGGTGAGGCTCCAGTAGTTGTAGCCCATCACCTTGACCCCGTCGGCGAGCGCGCGCTGCACCCAGTAGAGATGGTCACGCAGATGGTCGGCGCGCGTGTAGCCGTCCGCACGGGGACGGCCGTTATCGGTGGGCATGCCGTTCTCGACAATGTAGACCGGCAGCTTCGGTAGGCGACGCTGGTAGTTCTTGAGGACGTAGTAGAGGCCCTCTGGCTCCGGGTCGATCCGCCAGAACTCGCCGGTCAGTGCGTGGACGGCCGTGGTGTTCTGCACGTTCGCGCCGTAGTAGTAGTCGATGCCGATGAAGTCGAGCTTGTCGGTGACCTGGTTGAAGACCGCCGCGTCGAAGAGGGCGTTGAAGACGGTGCCGTAGGCGACGTTGGTCGACACGAGCGCGCCGCGATCGACCTTGTGGATCATGTCGTACGCCCTGCGGTGGGTCTTGGTGAGGGCGTCCCGCATCGTCGACAGCTGGACGAGGTTCATCGGGCGGGCGAGGAACTCGTGGTAGAGGTACTGGCTGGCCTCGTTGAAGGTGATCCAGATGATGCCCATGCCCCGGTAGCGGTTCACGATGAACGCCGCGTTCCGCAGCCAGTCGTCGCTCGTCCGCGGGTTGTCCCAGGCACCCTGATCGGCGACCCAGCCCGGGTACACCCAGTGGTCGAGTGTGATCATCGGGCGCATTCCGGCGGCGCGGATCCGGCGGATCAGGTCGTCGTAGTAGGCCAGTTCGCGCGCGTCCCGAACGCCGCGGCGCGGCTCGACGCGCGACCACTCGACCGAGGTCCGGAAGACCTTGACCCCGAGTCGCCGGGCACGCTCGATGTCCTCGGCGTAACGGTGCCTGAAGTCGACCGCCTTCACGTAGCGGTCCTTGATCCCGTAGGCCTTCCTGTCCACGTACCGGGTCCAGTTGCTGTCAGGGAACGAGCCCTCAGACTGGAACCCGGAGGTCGACACCCCGAAGAGGAAGCCCTTCGGAAACTTCACCGGCGGACGTGCCCCACCCGCATGGACCGTGGCGGAAGCCTGGGCGGCGCGTCCCCCATCGGCTGCGTAAGCGGTGCAAGCCTGTGCGGAGGCCACCGCGTCGGCTGCGGCGCAAAGCTGAGTTGCGGCAGTCGCATTGGGCAAGGCGAAAGCCCGTGCGGCGGGCGTCGCAACGCCTGGATTTAGAACGGGCGTATGGGCGGCTGCCCTCTTGGCCGGGGCGGGTAGATCGAGGGCGCCCGTCGCAGCCTCGGCGGAAACCTGTGTAAGGGCGGTCGAATCGGTGACTGCACGAACGGCGGTCATCGCATCTGCAGCGGCGGACGCCGCATTGGGCAGGGCGAAAGCTCGCGCGGCGGGCGTCGTGCCATCTGCGTCTGGGACGGCGGCTGTCCTCTTGGTCTGGGCAGATAGATGGAGGGCACGCGTCGCAACTCCGGCGGGAACCTGAGCGAGTGTCGTCGAATCGGTTGCTGCAGGAGCGGCGGCCATCACACTCGCTGCGGTGGTCGCATAGGCCGAAGTGGCGGCTGGTGGAAGGGCTTCGGCGGCGGCTAGTCCGGCGAAAAGGGTGAGAGCGGAGAACGTGTGCACGGCGCGCGGCATGCCCGACACTGGATCTCCCTTCGGAGAACAGGACATTGGGCCTGCTTGGATGACAGGTGCGCACGGGAAGGCTGTCAATGGCAGTGACGTGACCGGATCCGGCAAGAGGCGGATACTCAGGGAGATCGCGGCCGGTGCTGAGTAGGGATCCCCGCGTTCCTACTCAGGCACGGCGGAACGGCTCGGCGCACAGTTGTCCCATGAACGCTCTACTGCAGCTCAAGGGGACGACCGCATTCTTCATCCAGGCGATCATCTCGTTCGCGGTCGCGGTCACCGCGATGGCGCTCGGCGTCGTCTACATGCCCGCCCCGGTGTGGATCCGTGCCTTTCTGGCGCTGGGCGGGCTCTATCTCATCACCTCGACCTTCACTCTGGCCAAAGTCATCCGGGACCGGCAGGAGGCGGGCGCGGTCATGGCCGGCCGGCCGGAGAGCCCCCTGCCGCCGAACGCGCCGTACGTCGACCCGTCGTCGGCTTCGTGGAGTTGACCGGTTCTGGACCGGGCGCGTGGCGACCGCCTCGAACGACCACCGGATGTGACCTGAACTACACAATGGTGATTCGGCCGCATGAGGCCACCGCACAGGCCGCCGGGAGACGGTCATGGACGGAAAAGGCAACCGGCGCCCGCCGTACGGCGGGCGCCTTTCTCGTCCCCGAGGTCCATGGAGTGAATTCAGTGCACCACTCACCGTGAATACGGACATACACCCCTTATTGCCGAGGATGGGCACGGGACGACACGCCGGGGGGCGGAATGTGGTCGACATCACAGAACCATAAACCGTCCACTATCTTGTGCAGCTCTGATTACTTTCTGTAATCGTCATTTCCTTGATCTAAAAGGACTTCGTAACGCTCAGGGATATTGCCGGTCCATGCTCCCGTGGTTAACGTGACCGGCGAGCGGCAAAGGGGTCGCCAACAACCGAACAATGGGCCGGTCGCGACCATGTGGCATGTCCCCATGGCCTCCAGTCCGCGCACTGTCGTATGGCGCGCACGCGGCCGACCAGCCGAATCCATGCAGACCAGAGGCATGGAACCGGGCGCCCGCCGCCTCCGGAAGCCATCCCGGACCGCCGCGGAATAAGCACAGCCGAAACCCTTTCCCATGCCTCGCCATTTCGGCTGCCCGGTAGGCAGAAACCGCGAGGTGAGGAGCAATCCTGTATACCTTCGGATTCCCCTTTAAGACCCGCACCTCCACCCCGCTTCTGCGTGGCTGCGCCATGGGCGCATCGGCCATCGCATGGGCGGCCACGCTGCCGGCCACGCCGGCCATGGCGTCCAGTCCAGGCAGGGTGTTGACATCCGGGACGGCCATGCACGCCGTCGCGCACACGCCCCCGTCGATGGCCACGGGCACGTTCTCGACGGCGGAATCGAGAAAGGCCAGGCAGAAGCGCCGGGCAGCCGCCGCGGTGGCCTACGCCCACAAGCAGATCGGTGACCGCTACCGATACGGCGGCACCGGACCCCACTCCTGGGACTGCTCCGGCCTGGCCGGCGGATCCTGGCGCAAGGCGGGGGTCAAGCTCCCACGCACGACGTACGCGATCTATCGAGCGGTCAAGTGGAAGGTCTCATGGAAGAGCGCCGCCAAGGGTGACCTGCTCTTCTTCTACTCCGGCAAGAGCCATGTGGGCATCTACGTGGGCAAGGGCTACATGATCCACGCGCCCAGCTCCGGCAAACGGGTGAAGAAGGTCAAACTGGCGGGCCACTACAAGCGGCACTTCAGCGGGGCGGTCCGTCCCGGCTACTGAGCGTGAGTGCCTGAGATCGCTTTTCTGAGCACTAAAAGCACCTGCCACCGAACGCTGTGCGCCCGGTACGGAACGTGCCGGGCGTTCAGTGTCCTGGCTCACGAATCGCCCATCCTTGACCCCTGGCGACCAAACTGTGACTCAGATCACATGGCCTCAAAACTGCGTGAATACATGCAGGCTGTGACCTGAATACGCGGTATACCAGACACCTGTCCAGGCCGAATCAAGGCTCAGGGATTTGCCGGATATCGCGGCGCTGGCTACGTTCTTGCCGTTCCATAAGCGATGGAGCGATGCAGATAACAGAACATTCACGTCGACGAGCGGCAGCAGTGCCCCAGCCTCCCGCCGCCTAAGAGACCGCCGTCGACTGCCGCGTCCACGCAGACCCGAAGCGTGGAGCCGGAAGCGTCCATCGCCCCCGCGTGCCCTCCCATGGCACCGGCGGAGGCGGTACGCGCAGCGACCCGAACCCGGTGGCCGAACGCCGCCTGCGGTACGGGCTGCCCGGTAGGCACCACCTGCTAGGTCAGGAGTCGTCCTGCATACCCCCCGAATCCCCCTCAAGCTGTTCGCCGGTGGCATCACGTTGAGCACTGCGGTCGCACTCGGAGCCTCGCTCCTGACGGCCGGACCGGTGAACGCGTCAGCTCCACAGGCAGCCCAGCCGACGGCGGCCGAGGCGAGTGTGACGGCCAAACTCTCCAAGAAGCGTCTCCAGAGGCAGCAGAAGCGCGCCACATGGGCGGTCAAGTACGCGTACAAGCAGATCGGTGACCGCTACCGATACGGCGGCACCGGACCCTACTCCTGGGACTGCTCCGGCCTGGCCGGCGGATCCTGGCGCAAGGCGGGCGTGAAGCTCCCGCGGACCACCCAGCAGATCTACCGGGCGGTCAAGTGGAAGGTCTCGTGGAAGGGCGCCCGCAAGGGCGACCTGCTCTTCTTCTACTCCGGTAAGACCCACATGGGCATCTACGTGGGCAAGGGCTACATGATCCACGCGCCCAGCTCGGGCAAGCGGATCAAGAAGGTCAAGCTCAACAGCTACTACAAGCGCAACTTCAGCGGTGCCGTGCGCCCCGGTTACTACTGAGCCTTGTAGAGACCCGAGGTACCGAGCCTCATCGAGCTCAGAGGTCACTGAGCCTCATTGAGCTCCGGAGGCGCTGAGCCTCATTGAGCTCCGGAGGCGCTGAGCCTCTTCGAGGTCCGAGCTTCGAGCTCTGAGCAATGAGCTCCGAGCACGCCGCGGGCCGAGGCTGAGCCTGCAAAGGCTGGCCTGCGGTGGGCCAAGCGGAACGGGGACGCCCCGACGGTGATCGCACCGTCGGGGCGTATCCGTATGTCAGGGCGCATCCCGTAGGTCAGGGCTTATCCGTTAGGCAGGCTGTCCTTCTGACACGGACCTCCGCACCTCACCATCGCCGTTCAGCGTCGGGTAGTCGGTGTAGCCGCGGTGGTCACCGCCGTAGAAGCTCGCCTTGTCCGCCTCGTTGTACGGCCCTCCGGCCTTGATCCGCGCGGGCAGGTCCGGATTGGCCAGCCACAGCTCCGCCAGCGAGACGACGTCGGCGACACCCTCGCGCAGCGCCTCCACGCCGTACTCAGGCCGCGAAGGGAACGAGTCGAGCGTCGGGTGCGCGTTCAGGATCAGGACGCCCGGCCACTCTGCCCGGATCAGCTTTGTGACGTCCCGCGTCGCCAGCTCCATCACGTGAACGTAGGCCAGCCCGAGCGGCGCCAGCGCCCGCGTGAGCGCCACGTACAGCTCCGGGGTGTCGCTCTCGGAGATCCCGTTGGCCGAGTTGCCCGGCGACACCCTGATCCCCGTTCGCTCCGGGCCGATGGCGTCGCTGACCGCCCGCGCGACCTCGACCGCGAACCGGATGCGGTTCTCGATGGAGCCGCCGTACGCGTCGGTGCGCCGGTTGCTCCCGTCCGCCAGGAACTGATGGATCAGGTAGCCGTTCGCGCCGTGCAGCTCGACCCCGTCGAAGCCGGCCTCGATCGCGTTGCGCGCCGCGGCCACGAAGTCGTCGACCGTCTGAGCGATGTCCTCAATCGACATCTCACGCGGCGTGGGGTGTTCCAGCATGCCCTCGTCCGGCGTGTACAGCTGCTCACCGGACGGGATCGCCGAAGGAGCGTGCGGCAAGGCGTCATCCGCATAGAGGTAGGGGTGCCCCACCCGGCCGCTGTGCATGATCTGGGCGAAGATGTGGCCGCCCTTGGCGTGCACCGCGTCGGTCACCTTGCGCCAAGCCGCCACCTGCTCGTCGTGGTGCAGTCCCGGCGTGTAGACGTACCCCTGGCCGATCTCGCTCGGCTGCGTGCCCTCCGTGATGATCAATCCGGCCTCGGCGCGCTGTGCGTAGTACTCGGCGGTCAGCTCGGTCACCTTGCCCGCGTCGTACGCACGGCTCCGGGTCATCGGGGCCATGGCCAGCCGGTTGCGCAAGGTCAGCGTGCCAAGGGTCACGGGCTCGAACAGGTCCTTCATCACGGTCTCCAGCCATCTAAAGAATGTGTTCTCGATGGTGAAGAAGGTATGAATCACGGGATACGGGCCGAATCCGTAAAGCTTCGGTAGTTGGCCCCGTAGTTTTGATGACGTGCTCTACGGACGTGAGACCGAGCAGATACAGCTCAACTTGATCATGAACGGGGCCCGGGCCGACCGGCGCAGTGGCGCCCTGGTGCTGCGCGGCGAGGCGGGCATCGGCAAGTCCGCTCTGCTCGAATGGGCGGCCGAGGACGCCGCCCGCACCGGTCCCGAGGTGACCGTGCTCCGCGCCACGGGATTCGAGAGTGAGAGCCACATCGCGTCCGCGGGCCTCCACCAGCTGCTGTGGCCCGTCCAAGAGCGGATCAACGACCTCCCCGCGCCCCAGGCGATGGCGCTCCGCCGTTCCCTGGGCATGTACGACTCGTTGGACACCGCCGAGGCCACGCCGACCGGCCTCGCCCAGGATCGTTTCCTCGGCGGCTTGGCCGTGCTGACCCTGTTGTCCTGCATGGCCGACGAGGGTCCGGTGCTCTGCCTGATCGATGACGCGCAGTGGCTCGACACCACGTCCGCCGAGACCTTGCTCTTCGCCGCTCGGCGGCTCGCCGCGGAGGGCGTGGTGATGTTGTTCGCCACGCGTGAGGACGGCTTCACCGGGACCGGACTCCCCGAGATGCAGCTGTCCCGGCTGAACCGCCAGGAGGCGGAACAGCTCCTGAACGGGCGGGACCTCGCCCCCACGACCCGCGACCGCGTGCTCATCGAGGCCGACGGCAACCCGCTGGCGCTGATCGAGTTCGGCTCGACTCCACATGCCGGGGCGCGCATCCCCTCGCCCCTCCCCGTCGCCGAACGCGTGACCGCCGCGTTCCGGGCGCAGATCGCGGCGCTGCCGGACAAGACCCGGCTCATGCTGCTGATCGCGTCCGCCGAGGGACGCGGTTACCTGCCCGCCACAGTCGGCGCAGGCGAGCTGCTAGGAGTCGAGCTCGCCGATCTGGAAGCGGCCGAGAGAGCTCGCCTGGTGGAGATCACCGGCACCTCGGTGAGGTTCCGGCATCCGCTGATCAGATCGGCGACCTACCAGGGCGCGTCCGCCGCCCGCCGCATCGAGGTCCACCGCGCGCTGGGCGAGAGCGCCGACGACCCGGACTGCCGCGCTCGCCACCGCGCCGCCGCGGCGATGGCGCCGGACGAGGACGTCGCCGCCGACCTGCAGGAGGCAGCCGAGCGCGCGCTGAACCGCACCGGCCACAACACGGCGGCCGCACTCTTCCAGCAATCAGCCGACCTGACCCCGGACCTCAACGTCCGCGCCCAGCGCCTGGGCTCTGCGGCCAACGCGTTCCTCCGCGCCGGAAGGTTCGCCGCCGCCGACGAACTGGCCGCGACAGCCGCGAAGTACGCCGAGGCTCCCGAAGAGCACGCCCGGCTCGCTCAGATCCAGGCAGCCGTCGAGTTCGAACGCGGCGAGCAGAGCACGGCCGCCCGCCTTCTGATCGACAACGCCCGCCACGCCGCCCCCGAAGACGTGCCAGGCATGCTCCGTACCGGCGCCACGTATGCCTGGAGCTGCGGCGACGTGGCCACGATCAAGCAGAGCGCCGAGCTCCTCCGGGCCGGCGGCCACGACGACAAGGCCGTCCGCGGCCTCGCCCACATCATCGACGGCGACTACGCCCGCGGCCTCCCGCTGCTCGCCCAACTGATCAAAGCAGGCCGCAACGCTCCTCTCCACGCCCCGGAAGAACGGCTGCACGCCATCACCTGCGGGCTGATCCTCGGCGACGACACGATCACCCTCGACCTGGCCGTCGCCGAAGCAGCCCGTCTCCGCCGAGACGGGCTGATCGGCGCTCTCCCGGACGCCCTGCAGGCACTCGCCCAGGTCCAGATCACCGCCGGCCGCCACCGCGACGCCGAGGCCACCGCCGCCGAAGCGATCACCATCGCCCGCGACACCGGCATGGCGGTACGGAAGAGCCGCATCAACGTCGTCCTCGCCCGCATCGCGGCGATCGAGGGAGACGAGGAACGCCTGCGGACCCTTACCGCCAATTCATCGGCCGCACCCGGCTGCGGCCTCGCCGACGTCGCCATCAGCCTTCTCGACATTGGCCTAGGCCGCTACGAAACGGCCCTCCGCCGCCTGGACGAGATCGCCGCCAACCCCCGCCGCCACACCTCGGCCAACCTCCTGGCCGCCGCCGACCAGGTAGAGGCAGCCGTACGCCTCGGCCAGCTCACCCGCTCCCAGGAGCCTCTAGAACGAGTCCAAGCCTGGGCCGACGCCGGCGGTCTAGCCTGGGTCCGCGCAGTGGCCTTCCGCTGCAACGCGCTGGTCTCCGACTCAGGCGAGGCATACGAAGAGGCCCTGCGCCTACACGAGGATGGCAGCCGCCCCTTCGAGCGTGCCCGTACCGAACTCCTCTATGGCGAATGGCTCCGCCGAGCCCGCCGCCGAGCCGACGCCCGCATCCCGCTCCGTTCCGCCCTGGAAATCTTTGACCGCCTAAAGGCCGCCCCCTGGGCCGACCGCGCCCGCTCCGAACTACGCGCGACCGGAGAATCGTCCACCACACCCGCATACGAACAAGCCGTGGCCCCCGACGTCCTAGACCGCCTGACCCCTCAGGAGCTCCAGGTAGTACGGCTAGCAGCCGACGGCATCAGCAGCCGCGAGATCGCCGCCCAGCTCTTCCTGAGCCCCCGCACGGTGGAGTACCACCTCTACAAGGCCTATCCCAAGCTAGGCGTAGCCTCCCGCAAGGAACTGCACAAACTCCACCTGGAACCAGCCGCCAAATGACCGTTCCCCTCTACCGGAACGTCTTCCTGCGGATGTTCGCTGTAGCGCCGGAGTCCGAGAGCGCCTCGCTGGCAGCCGCACTGGCGGCCGAATTGCAGCGGTACGGCAAGGTCCGCGTGCAGGAACATGGCCCGTACTGGAAGATCCCGGACAACCTGGAATTCACCGTGGACGTGACCCCATCCGGCCGGACCGGCGAGTGCGCCGCGTCATTGCGCTCTCGCGCCCCTGCCGGATGGGAAGGCACGAACCCGGGCGATGACGTCTGGACCAGCCGAGTCGGCGAGGTGTTCCTGCACCCGGCCGTCGAGTGGGTCAACATGGTCGTCACTGAGGCGCCGACATTGCCACGCTTCGCGCCAGGCGAGACCGTCCGCATCCTCGACTCGCCACCCGCCCGCGAGCACGACGTCGTGGACGCCTTGGCTGAGGTTCACGGTGCCAGCCCCGGCACGCCCCGATGGCGCTACACCCTCATGCCGTTCGGCCAGGACTGGACGATCGAGCTCTCCGAGTCGGAGCTCGTCACCCCATGATCGCGTAGACGGTCGTGGCGTGCGCCGCCACCTCGGCATCACCGTCGCCCGTCATCGTGATGTCGGCGAACGCCAGCGTCCGGCCGAGCTTGGTGAGCCGAGCCGTCACCAGAAGATCCTTGGCCAGCATCGGTCGCTGGAACGTCGTGGACTGCTGCACCGTGGTCATCGGAACGAACCCGTCCCGCGCCACGGAGACCGCGATCACCGTGGCGGTGTCGGCCGCCGCCATCATGGCCTGACCGCTCAGAGCGCCGCCCTCCCGGGCCAGCCGTTCCGACCAGGGCAGTCGTAGCGTGGCCTGGCGTTCCCCCAGCGCCTCAACACTCAGCCCCAGGTCAAGCACCCAGGGCGCGAAGTTGTCCTTCAGGATCTTGTCGCCGTCCGCAGGCTGCATCGTCACCCCGTCATGATGCACGCTGAGAGCATGCTTGAGGAGATCTTCCTGCCCGCCACCTACGCCACAGGCATTCCCTACGACACCTTCCGACGACTCCGCGCAAAATCTCCCGTCTGCTGGATCCCCGAGCCCGCCGTCGGCGCCTGGCCCGCGGGCCCCGGCTACTGGGCGGTGTTCCGGCACGCCGACGTCAAACACGTCCTGCGTTCGCCCGAGCTCTTCTCCTCCAACCTGGGCGCCACCCAGATCCGTGACCCCGACACCCCAGCCGACCTGCACTTCGTCCAATCAATGATGCTCAACCAAGACCCGCCCGACCATTCCCGCCTGCGCCGCATCGTCGCCGCCGCGTTCACCCCCCGCGCCGTACGAGCCCTGGAAACCACAATCGAAGACCGAGCCCGCTCCCTCATCGAATCCGCCCTCAACCAGGACGTCGACTTCGTAGAAATAGCAGCCGACCTCCCCGTATGGACGCTGGCCAAAATCATGGGAGTCCCCGACGAGGACCGCCGCCTCCTCTACGACTGGGCTTCCCGCGTCATCGGCTACCAGGACGCCGAATACTCCAACCTGGCCTCCGACACCTCAGCCCTTTCCCCCATGGCCCGCGAGGCTCTGACCCACCGTCCCGCCTCAACCCGCCCCGATGGCCGCCCGATGAACCCCCGCTCCCGAGCGGCCCTGGCCGACATGTTCGCCTACGCGCACGCCCTGGCCGAGTCGAAACAACCCACCGACGACGTGATGTCCCACATGCTCTCCGGCGGCCTGACAGGCGCCGAGTTCGAGAACATGTTCTTCCTCTTCGCCGTAGCCGGAAACGAGACGCTCCGCAACGGCATCCCCGGAGGCCTACTCACTCTCCTAGAAAACCCAGACCAACTGACCCTGCTCCGCCGCAACCCAGACCTCCTCCCCTCAGCGATCGAAGAGATGCTCCGCTACTGGCCCCCGGTCATGGACTTCCGCCGCACCGCCACCCAAGACCTGGAGCTCTCCGGCCAAAAGATCAAAAGGGGCGACAAGGTGGTCGTCTACCACGCCTCCGCCAACCGCGACGAGACCGTCTTCGAGTCCCCCGACACGTTCGACATCACCCGCACCCCCAACGACCACGTGAGCTTCGGCTTCGGCCCCCACTTCTGCCTAGGCGCCCACCTGGCCCGCACCCAGATGCGCGCGATCTTCAAGAACCTCCTCCCCCTGGAGATCCACCAGACCGGCGCCCCCACCCGCCTGGTCTCCAACTTCCAGAACGGCCTAAAACACCTCCCCCTCCGCCTAACCCCAGCGCCTCACTAACAAGCAAGCAGCCACTGTTTCGACGCGGCACTTCCGACCCACCCCTGAGTCCAGCCTGAGCCATTCGTCCAAGCACCACTGACCTCGCCCCATACCAGCCGCTGCAACTGGACCCGGCTGCGCGCCCGGGAGTTCAGCACCATCCCCGCAAGCGAGCTCCGCCCTACGGTCCGCAAGCCCGACAAACACCCCAGAACGACCGTTGCGCCCACGGCTGCCGACGGCCCTCCATGTTCTTGAGCCACCCCCCGTACGGCGACTCGCTCCCCGGCCCTGCGCATAGCGGTATCCAGCGCGACCAGCCAATCCTTCACGAAGGTCATGTGGTAGCACGTGGGAGAAAGATCGACTGACCGTGAACACGGCACGAACGCCCAGCCCACCTGATGCGTTCGTATGGGGACGACAACACCTGGTCTCACCAGGCTCGCCCGGAACCGAAGCACGAAGGAGACGGGCCGAGTGCGGCTCGGTGGCACGAAGCCCACTCGTCAAGACTGCCCAGAGAATGAAACGCCCGCCCTCCCGGAGGAGAGCGGGCGTTCCTGCCGGCTGGGCTTCCCCACCCGCCGACGATCACATGCTATCGATGTTGCGGCACGAAGGGCGCGCAACTGCCAGGAGGTCTTGCGGCGCAAGTGGGGTCTTCGCCAGCGGCTCGTTCAGGGCGGCCGCTCTCCACGGCAGCGGGTTAGTCGACCAGGATGGTCGCCACCGCAGACATGGCTCTCCGACGGTCCAGGGGCGCTGCCGGGCGTTTACTGATGTGCAGGGAGCTAGTGGTGCCCTCTACACTCAGAGCCAGCCCAAACGGGCCGGAGTCCTAAGCCGTCTCGCCCATGTACGATCGGGCACGGTCGCCGCTGATGGAGGAAACCGCAGGTCAACTCGAGGGTCGCTAGCTCAATTGGCAGAGCTCCGGACTTTTAATCCGTAGGTTGTGGGTTCGAGTCCCACGCGACCCACCGTTATGCAGGTCCGTGACCTGGGCTTCCTCGGGGCTCTGGAATCCGCGGGTTGGACCCCCAGCGCCCGAAGGGGACTCATCCGTCCGGGAGTCCCCGACCGCGCCGGCACGGGGATGATCGCCGCGGCGACCTCAGCGGCTTGCCGGGCAGCGTCTGGGAGCACCAAGGTGTAGGTGTCGTTCGAGATCGTGATCGACGAGTGCCTCAGCAGATTCTGTACAAGTTTCCTGTCCGCCCCGCCGGCGAGAAGCAGCGTGGCCGCTCCGTGCCGGAGGTCGTGCAGCCGGATCGGCGGTAGGCCCGCCTCGAACGCCAGTCGCTCGAACGTCTGGAAGGCGGTGTCGGGGTGGAGCGCCTCGCCGTTCTCCCGCATGAACACCTTGCCGGAGTCGACCCACGCCCCATCCCACGCGAGTTGTTCTTCCTTCTGCTGCTTCCGCCACACGCAGGACGGCGACGGGGTGGAGTCGAGCGCGATGGTGTCCTCACTGGCGTCGCTCTTGGGTGAGCCCCCTTCGAGCTCGGCGTAATAGATCGTCACCCGCAGCGTGCGGACCGTCAGTCCTGCGCGTCCAGGTTGACGTCCGACCATTCCAGCCTGGCGACCTCACTTCGACGGAGACCGGTGACCGCGACCAGGTGGCACATCGCGTACAGCCGGTGGTGGTGCGCCCGGTCCAGGAAGGTGCCGGTCTGAGCGGGCGTCCACACCATCACTCGGGACGGCATCGGCATCGACAACCAGATCTTGAAGACGTTCACCGGCCGCGTGCCAGCGACCGCACGGGCGGCTTCGACCTCCCGTTCGAACTTCAGACGCCAGGCCCGGACACGTTCGTCGTTCCACACGAGGGCCTTGGGCCACTTGTCGGGGTCGAACTCCACCAGCTTGGCAACGTTCACCGTGACGAGCCCCTGCCGATGCGCAGCAGTCAGCGCTACCCGAAGCGTCGCCCGGATCCGCTGCATCGTGGCCGGCCCACCTGCCGCCGATGCGTGGGCACCTAGGCCAGCTCAGCGCGAGCCTTCGCGTGGGCTTCCTTGTCACCGGCTCACCAGACCTGCCGCGCCTCCTCACACAGACGCCTGCGGTCATCAGTCGCGGCATTGCCCGGCGATCTCGGCCTCTACCCCGCGGCGCATCCTGGCCGCCAACAAACCCTGGCAGGACCGGTCCTGGGGGTGTTAATCCGCGCCACTGACTTTCGCCGCCAGAGGGAGCTGCATCCTGGGCCTGTACGCACGCGCCTGGCAGGGCGTACGGCTGCGCAAAGACGAGGATGGGGGCTCGACCTCCACCCAGGCCCGTTGCCGCCGCCCCACACTGCCCGGCGCCTGCCGCGCGCGATGCCGTCGAGCACGAGTACGACCGCGGCGTGGCCGTGGCCTGCGTGGCCGCCTACGACGTCCATCGGGCCCAGGTGATCGGGCTCTGCTCCGAAAGCACCAGGATCGATCCGTTCATGGAACTGGCGAGGAGGTCATGAACAAGACGCTTTCGGCCCACAGGGTGTACTGGGCCGTCGACAACGGCTTCTTCCACCGCGGGCAGGCGGCGACCGGCCGGCTGACCAAGCGCTATTCGCACGCAGTCATGTCCACACACCCGGTGCACGCCTCCTGCTGAACCAAGTGGAGATCCTCTTCTCCACCATGCAGCGCAAGGTCGTGTACCCAACGGCTTCACCGACATCGACCGACCGTCCGGCCGTTCCAATGGAGGTTCACCACAACCGACCTGCAGGACCTACTCTCCCGAATCAAGCGACACGAGCAGACAGAACCCGACTCCAACACCGGCATCAGCCCGCACTGCCAACCGCAGCCTGAAACACCCCGGAAGGACTTGGGGACCAGACCGCTCAGTCACGCCACTACGCCTGGCTCAAGCTCGCGCTAGGTCCGTTCTTTATAGGTCATTGATTCGATGCCGCAGGTTTAGGACGTCCGAATTTCGGTGGCATCGGTCACTCTTCTTGGCTAAACAACCCTTACCTGGAGCCTTGATACTTCCATCAAAACCTTGTCCACTGCATGAACATTTTCATCGTCGGCGCCGGGTCTCAGTATCACAGCGTGATCGCGGGACGCGTTGTTCATCGAACATGGCGAGGCCCTGGTAGGCGAGTCGGTCAACTGTCCTGCATCGCTCAACACCGCGAATCCAGGCTGCCACACGACGACGAAAAACACTCACCATATTGGCCGCCTGCAGTCACGTCAATCACACCAGGACAACCAAGGTCCAGACCAACTTGATGCAATCTCTTGTCTCCATTGAATCGCCGTGATACCTAGAACCACATGGATTAAATCGCCGATCTGACGCGGGCCACAGTGTGGTGGTCAATGCGTCTGACGCAGGAGGAGAAGAGATCGATGGTGGGTACGGTGAGTGGAGACTTCCGGAAGATCGATAATTCCGATCTGGAGCCAATCGCCGTGGTGGCGCAGTGTCTCGACAACCAGTGGGTTCCACGGGAGCTGCTGACGAAAATGATTAAGCAGGGGTGGTCCCTCAATCACCGCAAGGTGGTTGACCGCCGCAGGAGTGCCTCGCGCCATGAATATCTCCGGTCCATTCTCAACGCGCAGCAGGTCATCGTCAACCGAGCCTTCTTCTACAACAATCCCGTCGTCTACCAGGACTTCCTCCGTGACGGCAGGCCGCAGGAAGCATTCCGAAATCTGCTCGACCAGTCTGTGATCATCCCCTATCTCTACAACGAGACCAGTCCGATAGAGGAACAGGAGTTTACGACCCAGCCTGAGGGATGGCAGGCATGGCTGCGTGTTGCCGGCGAAACCAGGAGCAGTTGCCTCCGCCTGTCCTGGGATAACGACGACGACAACGCTGCCTATACCCGCGAATACCTCAACCGCCCCTTCCGTCGCTTCCTGATGTCAATGGCGGATTTGGAAGAGGAGGGTTTGATGCAGGATTTCGGACTCGACGAAGAGGGCGCTTCTCAACTCAAGAGCCGACTCCGGGAAGTCTCTGCCTGGGCGGTGTACAATGCATCGACCCGAGAAGAATTTTACCGAGAGTTCGTCGTCGCCGAGGGGACAAAGCCAGCAGACGGCTGCTTCGACAAGACAAAGCAGTTCGCCGGTCAGATCAAGCAGCTTGCGGACCTCCGATACAATAGCAATCTTGCGGATGCCGTTGATCGCTATCCGATGACGCCGGTCGATTCGCTTCACCGCACCGCCCTCCAGGAAGGCCGTGTAGGCCGCCCTCCAGTTCCAGGCGCAGAACAAGAGGAATTCCTCAATGTGCTACTGCGCAGGCAGGCTTTTGCCCTCATGCAGGGAGCCTTGGACGTCGGACTTACCGGGCTCGACCTGCACCACGTGCAACAGGCAAGAACGTCCGACGAGTGGACGGCCTACACAACAAGCCTCACATCGCTCATCAATTCGCCCGAGGAATTCGAGAATCTCGGACAGGATGTCTACAACAAATACATTGCTCTCGCCACTACACTCAGCTCGATTGTTGGCGATCGGCGTGTAGATACGGTGGATCGGTGGGAGCCGATCATCAGAGTCAGTGTGGAGACGATCGGTGCGGTCATTTCTGTTGTCTTCGACACGGAGCCATATGTGGAGGTGATCGGCGAAGTGGCCCAAGCCGTTGCTGCCCGAGCGTCCACCGCCGTAGTCCGCTTTGCCGTGGTCGGCCGGGACCAGCGGCGTGCCGACACTCAACTCGGAACGAGCGTAGACCTGATGCGAATCCGGTTCGACAGAACCGAGCGGGATTGGAAGAGACTGATAGGCGGATTGGGCCAGGCCGGTTATCCCGTGCTGGAACAGGCCCGTCGATCCGAGGTGGACGCCAATCTCGACATGCCCGAAAAGAGCGAGGACAATGAATGAGTCAGGGCGGAGAAGGCGATACGACGCCCTGCGTAAGCGATGGCCGGAGCTGTTCGCCAATCCGGCCGAATCTGGATTTACGATCCTTGTCGAGCCTTCCCTGGTGGCTTCGGCTGAAGCAGAAGAAGCAGCCCGCCTGAGCTCCAGAGGTCTGCCGGCGGCGTGGAGCAGCACCGGTGTGGTGTACGAAGATCCTTATTTGATCGTCGTCCGCGACGCCGTGCGCCGTCCGGACGGCCGTCTTGGCACATATGTACGAACGCTGCCTGCGAGCGGCGCTGCCGGTGCTGTCGTGCTTCCCATCCTCGACGGACAGATCGTACTGGTGCGTCACTTCCGCCATGCAACCCGGACGTGGCAACTCGAGGCGCCACGCGGGTTCGGCGAACCCGGTATGAGCATGGTCGATCTGGCCCGTCAGGAACTGCGCGAGGAAATTGGCGCGGACAGCGGCAGCCTTGTCAGCGTGGGCAGATTTCGCACCAATAGCGGGATGGCAGTCGATTCGGTGGAACTCTTTGTGGCTGAGATCGACGAGCTGGGACAACCACAAACAGATGAGGGTATCAGTGGCATTGAGCTACATTCCCCGAACAAGGTCACTGAGATGATCCGCACCGACATGATAGACGATTCCTTTACGATTGGTATATTTACTCGTGCGTGGCTGAACGGTCACTTGCCTGGCCTGCCCGCCCTGGGACGCCCAAACGGAGGCTCCAGCGAATCGTGATCGATGAATACATTGAATTGGGGGGTCATGTCGTTTCCTGCGCGAGAGGCCGTATCCCATGCGTCGAACCGACGACGTCGGGCCCGCCGGTCATAGCCAGGAGGAACATCGGACGGATTCAGTCCGTCGACCACACTGAGTTGTGATCTCACTCCCTGTCCTGACCGTTGACGAGTGATCATGTGCCTCACAGCTCTGGACCGGGTTGCAGTTTGGGTTGCGGTCCAGTGAGCCTTTTTCGCGTTGTGGTCAGGAGACCGCGGGTCACGTGGTGATCGCGGGCGGTATGTCGGGCCTGGAACGTGGAGAAGCCCCTGGCAGGAGAGGTGATCACCACAACCTCCACCTCCGCCTAGAGGCTTCGCATGCTGTTGTTCGTGCTTCGCTGCCGTTGTCGCGTTCGACCCTGAAGTACGTGACCGGCGTGATCCGCCGGCACCGCACCGGCCTGGGTGGCAAGACCAGGGGCACTGCCGCCGGGCAGCCAGGCAGTGATGGTGCTCAGCGAACCCCTTGACGTATGTAAGTGCGGGCGGTGTTCGGGGACAGCGGCGCGGAAACGGCCGCCGAGTCCGCGGGCGACCGGATCGGCATCGAGTCGGTGGGGCGCGCGAATCGTTGCCCTCCGCCAGTGCGGCGACGGCATCGTTTGCGACGGCTGGCCGCATTGCCCCGGTTTGCACTCTGCCGGAACCGATCGCTCGGGTAGGCCGTCGCAGGGTTTCATGGTCATTTCAGGAGATCAGGGACGGGGCACGGGATGACTCAGTTTCCGCAGTTGCCGGCACCGGCGGACCTTGCCGCTGCCGGGCCTAAGGGCGCCAAGAAGATGCTGACCAAGGCAGCGGCCCCGTTGCCCGCCGCCGAGCTGGCGCCGTTCTTCGAGCAGGCCTGCCGGGAGCTGGTGCGGGCTGGGGAGAGTGAGCTTGCGTTCTGGGCGTTCGGGCAGGCGCGCAAGGTCGAAAAGGATCATCCCGCGCTGCTCGACCTCGATCGGGTGCAGGACGTCTTTCTTGAGCTGGTGCCTGCGGGTGGGGTCGGGCCGGCCGCGCTGCGCGACTATGCCAAGACGCTCGCGGCGGAGTTGCCAGGTGAGGAGGCGCACGGGCGGTTCCGTGAAGTGATCTGCGCGGGGTTCGATGCCGGGCTCATCCCGTACGCCCGGATCTTCCCTGACCTGCGCACGCTGGCTCGGGCCGCGAAGATCAAGAAGCGGGACGAGGAGGCGTTCCTGGCCGAGCGGCTGCTCCGTGCCGGCCTCATGCCCATCGCGTCCCACCAGGTTTGGGCGGCCGCCCGTGAGCCGCTCGCCGCGGTGGCCGGACGCGACGAGGAGCTGATGAAGCTGCTGATCGCCGCCGAACCCGACCGCATCCGGCACGAGGAGGAGAGCGGCGAGGAGGTCGCTGAGGAGATCCGGCAGATGTGGCTGGAATCCTTGGCCGAGAGCGGGGCGGGGGCGCACCTGTCGGCGCAGTGGTTCGGCGTCACAGGACGGGGTTGCGCGGCCGCAGTGCTGCTGAAACTCGTCGATCAGGCGGGGAGTCGGCTGTTCCCGCGGGGCGAAGTGGTGTTCGGCGAGGAAACGGACCCGGCGCTTCCGCCTCCTGACTACCGGCACATCATCCCCCGGAAGGAGATCACCACCGACTCGCCCCGCTGGTGGGGTCCGGGCTTCGACGCGGGGCAGCAGGCTGCGGAGGTGGCATCCGGGCCAGAAGGACGCGAGCGTTTTGCCAGTCTGCTGGACGCGTTCGTCCGCGACCTGGGGTATTTCGGCAACGTCGACTACGCGGCCACGGTGAAAGCGCTCTGGGGCCTGCCGGAGACCCGGGAGGTGCTGAGCAAAGCCGTCGACGCCTGGAAGGCCGACGCAGGTCGCTCTGACCTTCCCTTCATGTACAACGCCTTGCACCAGTTGGTGCGGCTCTTCAGCAGCGGCGGCTTCCTCGACCTGGAGCCCGGCGTCGCCGAGGGGCTCGAACCTGCCGACCCCGTGGACGCCCTGCTGGCGGCCCTGCGCGGTGGCATTCCCGCCGAATTGGCAGTGCCCGGCAATGGGTCACCGCACAAGTCTCCGAAATCAGGCCGGACGATCGTCCAGCACCTCGGATACCTCACCATCACGGACCGGTCGTCCTGGAACACTTCCGCGTCCGTCCTCGGCGACGGCGACCTGTCGGTGAGGCTTCCCCGACTGCCTGATGGGTTGCTGCCCTGGTACGACGGCAAGACCGGCCTCCTGTCACGAATCCAGGACGGCGTCTGGCAGACGTTCCGGGTCGAGGGACGAACGGGCCAGACCGTCGCGTTGACCCTGGACCCCGACACCGCTACCGCACGGCCCGAGGCGCCAGGAGCCTCCGAGGTGACGTTCCCGGGCGCCGCCGGGCCGAGCGAGATCCGGTTGAGCCGCGGTGCGATCACAGTCACCGCCCCCGATGGGACCCGGACGGCCCGGCTGCTCTTCTCGCCCATCATGAGCACGAAGGGCGGGCTCGTGCCGCCGCCCGGCTGGTGGCCGCGGCGGGAACCGGTGGACCCGGACGGGTCGGCGGCGCTGCGACGTCTCGACCGCGAACGTGCGACGCGCCTGCTGGAGGCGACGCTGACCGGACCGCGCGCGGCCACCGACGCGCTGGAGGCCGTGCTGCCCGAGGTGACCGCGCCGGCTCTGCGCGACGGCGTCCTCGAAGCGGCCCGTACGGCCGTCGAGTGTCTCCTCCTGGCCATCGACCTGCGCGACCGGATCGGCCGCCCCCAGCCTCCAGCACTGCCCGCGCTGGTCTCACCGGCCTCCGGCCTTCCCTTCGCGCGCACCACGGCGCGAACGAGGTGGCTCGTACGCCAACGGCTTGTGGCACGCGCGCTGGAGTCGGCGACAACCGACGAGCCCACAACCGACAAGCCTTACCTGGTACGGACGGCCTCCCTGCCATTCGGCGGTCACGTGGGCGTCGACCTGAGCACCCTGGCGGGCTACGCGCTCCCGGCCGTCCTGCCGTGGACTTCTGACACACTGCGCGAAGGCATCCTCGACGTCCTGCGCCTCTGGGCCAACGCTCCGATCGGCGACGGCACGGGAGCCTGCCGCATAGTGAGCCTCACTCCGGCAGGTGGCGAGGGGCAGTCCAGCGCCGAACGCCAGATGGTCGACAGGCAACTGGAGAAGGCGGCGCCCGGGGAGCTCTGGCGTACCCCCAACGGCGCCCTGCTGATCTTGAACTACCAGCGACATGACCGGACCGCGACGGCCGTGGAGTACTCGCCCGGCGGAACGTTCGACCCGATCGAGCCACCCGGCTGGCAGGCGGCTCGGGCGCCCATTCCCTGCTGGGGCAACGCCGACCGCGTCGTCCGGCTCATCCAGTTGCTGACCGATCGCGGCCCCGCAACGATCGATGCCGCCGCTACCGTTAACAACCTGGCTGAACGTGCGGGCCTCGGGGTGGCGGACGCCGTCGAGATCTGCAGGTTCCCCGCTGAGGTCCTGGACGACGACATTCCCACGACCGGCGCCACACTCTCCTATTCCATGCGGGACGCGGTGAGGGAACGCCTGATGCCCGACGATCCGGCCGACCTTTGGATCACCGGCCTCGCTGTGGACGCGGCAGCCGATTGGTGGCGCACCCACGGCGAATGACTGTCTCCTTCGAGAAGAACCGTTCAGCGGCACAGAAGGTCAGCGGCACGAGATGCAACGCCTCGTGCCGCTGACCTAGCCCCGGCGAATCCCGGCAGGCCGTTCTAGACGGAGTTGGCCTGCTCGCTAAGAGCCGGTGGCTTTTGGGCTATTACGAAGCGGTGGTCGTTGCGGAAGCGGTAGATGCCGTTCTCGTCGCGGCAGGGCTCGATGGCGGCGAGGACGTCCCGCCTGACTGCGGCAGGGTCCCCGTGGCGCAGGGCGGGTACGGCGGGGCCGGTGCTCGCCAGGGCCCGCCAGGCGATGTCGGGGTCGGGCCACTCGATGGTCGAGACGCGCCGTCCTTGCTCCAAGACATCGAACCCGGCGTGGCCGAGCATCTCCTCGGCCACGCCGGGGAAAGCGATGTCGTTGAGGCGCTTCATCGATGTGAGGTGCTCGTTGGGAGCGTGACCGGCGAGGACCTTGAAGCATGGCCGCAGGTCGAGGGGAGGGCCGACGCCCCAGAAGCTGATGCCGAGCAGCCCGCCCGGCCGCAACACCCGCAGGGCCTCGGCCAGAGCCGGCTCGCAGCCGCCCCAGATCCCGTTGACGGAGATCGCGGCGTCGAAGCTCCCGTTCTCCCAGGGAAGCTCGAACATGGAGCCCACCCGCAGGTCGGCGCCGGGATTACGGGCCCGCGCCACCTCGATCAGCGCCGCGGCGGCGTCAATTCCCGACACGGTCGCGCCGGCGGCCCGTGCGTGCTGGACGGCCATGCCCGCTCCGCAGGCGATGTCGAGCAACTCCACTCCGGACCCGGCGCCGACCTTCGGAAACATCGCGGTGAGCACCTCGAACGAATAGTGCTCGAACAAGCACGCCCAGTCGGCGGCCCGGTGCCCCCACGCATCCCCGGCGGCACGCCAGGCGTCGGGATCGGGCCGGTGGGCGACGGTGGCTGTGTCGATCGTGTCTGTCATGGGCAGCAGAGTCCGTCGGCCCGGCGCCGATGTCCTGAAGACGACGTGGAGATCTCCTGGAGCGAATCTCCACGCCCTCGTCACACGGTCTCCAAGTTCGCGGCGTCGGCGTGCCCGATGGTCGTGACGTGGTCCCCGTACCGAGCCAACGGACGGATCACGCGATGCGAAGGAGAGAGATCGATGAACACAATCGGAACGCAGGATGTCGGCAACGGCGTCAACGTCCAGGCATTGCTGGACGCTCGTCAGGCGCTCACCGCCGCTCCTGAGGCCGCCCGTTTCCAATGGCGGGCCCAGTGCCAGTGGGTGAACGGCACCCACAGCCGCACCACGGTGCACGGATTCGCCGGCCTCGGTGAGGAGCACACGCACCGCGCCCCGTTCGTCTTCGACGGCGACCATCCGGAGGTCTTCGCCTCACAGGACAACGGGGCCACCCCGGTGGAGATCCTCCTGGTCGCCCTCGCCGGTTGCCTCACCGCCGGCGTCGCAACGGTCGCCGCCCGCCGAGGCGTACGGTTGCACTCGGTCAAGGCGTCCGTGAGCGGCGACATGGACCTGCAGGGCATCCTCGGGATCGACGCCGACGTGCGCAACGGATTCACCGGCATCCACGTGGCCTACGAGATCGACGCCGACGCGCCCCCGTCCGACATCGAGGCCATCGTCGCCCAATCCCAGAAGCGCTCAGCCGTGTTCGACATCGTCACCAACCCCACCGCGGTGACAGTCGAGGTCGCCTGATCCAGTGGAGATCCCTGTCGTCATCATCGGCGCGGGTCAGGCCGGTCTGGCGATGAGCCGGTGCCTGACCGATCGTTCGGTGGAACATGTCGTCCTTGAGCGCGGGACCGTCGCGCACGCCTGGCGCACCGAACGCTGGGATTCGCTCCGGCTCCTCACACCCAACTGGATGAGTCGCCTGCCGGGTCACCGGTATGACGGGGACGACCCGGACGGCTACATGTCCGCAGCCGAGACCGCGGGCTTTCTGGAGTCCTACGGACGATCGTTCGCGGCGCCCGTCCGCGCTCACACCACAGTGACCGCGGTGCTGCCCACTCCGGACGGGTCCCTGGTCGAGACCGACCAGGGACCCTGGCGGTGCCGGTCGGTCGTGCTGGCCACTGGCGCGGCCGGTGCCCCGCACGTCCCCGCCGTCAGCGCCGCGCTACCGGCGGCGATCCGGCAGATCACGACGCTGGAATACCGCAATCCGGATCAGCTGGGCGCGGGCGGGGTCCTGGTGGTCGGCGCGTCCGCCTCGGGCGTTCAGATCGCCGACGAGCTGCGGCGCGCCGGCCGCGCGGTCACGATCGCGGCCGGTGAGCACATCCGCCTCCCCCGCACCTACCGAGGCCGTGACATCCACTGGTGGATGGACGCCATCGGCCAGCTCGACGAGCGCTACGACCAGGTCGACGACCTCTCCCGTGCGCGGCGGCTGCCGTCGCTCCAGCTGGTGGGAACGATCGAGCGCCGTACCCTCGACCTGAACGCGCTGGCCGCCGCCGGTGTCCAGGTAACGGGTCGCCTGGTGGGCGTGTCGCGAGGGCGGGCGCAGTTCTCGGGCTCGCTGGCCAACCTGGTGGCGAGCGCCGACCTCAAGCTGCACCGGCTCCTCGACCGCATCGACGAGCACGTCGCGGCGTACGGTTTCAAAGAGGAGGTCGGCGCCCCCGACCGGCCGGAGCCGACGAGGATCGCGCCGGCACCGACCGAGATCGAGCTGTCGCGTTTCTCGACCGTTGTGTGGGCGACCGGATATCGCCCTCGCTACCCGCGGCTGGACGCCTCGGTGTTCGACCGCCGCGGACGTATCCGCCATGACGGTGGTGTGGTCGAGGCGCCCGGTATGTACGTGCTCGGTTTGCCGTTCCTGCGCCGCCGCAAATCCAGCTTCATCGACGGCGTCGGCCCCGACGCCCACGACCTGTGCGCCCACCTCGTCCGCCGC
The DNA here is from genome assembly GCF_008923185.1 of Actinomadura rudentiformis. Taxonomy (GTDB): domain Bacteria; phylum Actinomycetota; class Actinomycetes; order Streptosporangiales; family Streptosporangiaceae; genus Spirillospora; species Spirillospora rudentiformis. Next base: position 54,552 of record NZ_WBMT01000008.1, on the reverse strand, counting down.
CTATCCAGAAGGCAGGCCGCATGAACCGCCCGCCGCCCCGCACCGCCCGCCGCTTTAGGTCGCCCGCGCAGCTCTGCATCGTCTGCGGTTGGGCCGTCTGCGGCTCTGCGCCATCTGCGGCTCTGCGCCATCTGCGGCTCTGCGCCATCTGCGGCTCTGCGCCATCTGCGGCTTTAGGCCGCCCGCAGCGTTGCGCCATCCGCAGTGTTGCGCCGTCCGCAGCGTTGCACCCGCAGCGTTGCGCCATCCGCGGCTTTAGGCCGTCCGCGTGGATTTGCGCCGTCCGTGGGTTTGCACCGTCCGCGGCTCTGCGCCATCTGCGGCTCTGGTTCGTCCGCGGCGTTGCGCCGTCCGCGTGGATTTGCGCCATCTGCGGCTCTGTGCCATCTGCGGCTTTGGGCCGTCCGCGTGGATTTGCGCCGTCCGTGGATTTGCACCGTCCGTGGCGTTGCGCCGTCCGCGGTTGTGCGGCGCCCGCGCGGTTCTGGTCCGTCCGTGGATTTGCACCGTCCGTGGCGTTGCGCCGTCCGCGGTTGTGCGGCGCCCGCGCGGTTCTGGTCCGTCCGTGGCGTTGCGCCTTCCGCGGCTCTGCGCCATCTGCGGCTCTGCGCCGTCCGTGGCTTAGGCCGTCCGCACGGCGTTGCGCCATCCGCGGCTTTAGGCCGTCCGTGGCATTGCGCCATCCGCGCGGCTTTGCTCCGTCTGCGGCTCCGCTCCGTCCGCGGTTTGGGCCGTCCGTCTGCGGTCTTGGGCCGTCTGCGGCTTGGCGGTACCGCCGAGGGGGAGGTCCCGAGCCGGTTCGGGAATCAGTCGGTCGCTGGAATCAGTCGGTTGCGGCCGAGCGCATCCACGCGCGGGCCTCGGCACCGATCTCCTCCAGCGTCCTGGTCGCCAGCGGGGGTTCCGCGCTGACGCCGACGACCTCGCGGATGCGGCGGTAGGCACAGGTGACCTGGAAACTTTGTGTCGAACGCGGGGAGTCCCGTACGGCCCTGACCCACCGTGCCGCCCGCTCGTCGTCGCCGACCCGGTGGGCGAGAACGGCTGCCGGCACGAGAAGGTCGGGCAGGCTGTCTTGACCTGCCTGGGACAGCCGGGTGTGCACGGCGTCGGTGAGCGCCGCCGCGCCGGCGCGGTCTCCGCAGGAGGCCAGGACCGCGGCGCCGAGTACCTGGTTGGCCCACATCGGTTCGTCCCGGGACGGCAACGACAGCAGCAGGTCGAACCACGGCGCGCAGAGCGCCGGACGGTGGACCACCTGGCAGGCCACCAAGCCGGTGATGGCCACGAAGACCTCCTGCCGTGGCCCTCCCCGGTACGGCGTGTCGCCGATGACCGCCCCGGCCTGCTCGATCGCCTCGTCGAAGCGCCGCATCCAAGCAAGGTGGAAGGCGCGGTAGGAGGCGGCCAGGTTCTGGGCGGGGACGTCCTCCGCCTGCGCGGCAAGTGCGCCGGCTTCCTCGGTCATCTCCACGGCCCGACCGGGATCGGTGAACACCACCGACCACGAGTGATGGACGAGGGCCACGGCCAGCAGGCTCGGGTCTCCACACGATCTCGCGGCGCGCACCGCGGCCGCGCCGTGGGCCGCGATCAGTTCGGGGGCGCGGGTGGCCATGCCTGCGAACACGCCCGTGAGGTGGAGCCGGGCGGTAAGCGCCGGGTCGTCGATGCGCTCGAGTAGTTCGTCGATGACGGGCAGAACGTCGGCGGCGCGGGCGCCGGAGTCGCAGTGCATCACCAGCCCGGTGCCACACAGCAGCAGCGCCGCTTCCTCACGCCGGTCGTCGTCCAGCAGATGACGGACCCCGGCTCGCACGTCGTCGTAGTGCCGGGCGCACCACTCGGCGACTTCGAAGTCGAAGAGGTGAACGTGCAGAGAACGGCCGATCCGGTCGAGGCACCACTGGGCGTGCCGGGCCGAATGCCGATGGGAGTCGGTCTCGCGCCGGGCGAACAGCCTGACCGTCTCCAGGAGGCGGAGCCGTCCGCCGTCGGATGAGGCGGCCACGACCAGCGATCGATCGATCAGCTGCGTCAACGTCCGCGCGGCCACGCCCGCGGGGAGCTCGGGGCACAACTGTTCGACGTCGATGAGGTCGAACGGCCCGGGAAAAGCCGCCAGCTGTCCGAGCAGTTCCCGCTCTCCCCCGTCGAGCATGGCCCAGGTTCCTTCAAGGACCGAGGTGAGGCTGGCATGCCGGTCGTGTCCGGGAGGGCGGCGCGTCTGGAGCAGCTCGAAGCGCTGGTCGAGGCGTTCGGCGACCTCGGCGGGGTGCAGCACGCGCAGCTGGGCAGCGGCGAGCTCGATGGCCAGGGGCAATCCGTCGAGGTCGCGGCAGATCCGCTGAGCGACCGGTAGATCACGGTCGTGCAGCGCCGCCCCGAACCGTTCGGCGGCCGAGCGGAACAACTCGACCGCGGGCGCTGACACTGCGCCAGAGTCCAGTGGCTCGACGTGAACACGACGCTCGTCCAGCACATTGAGGGGTTCCCTGCTGGTCACCAAGAAGTGCGGGCGGGCGGTGTGCTCGAGCAGATGATCGACCGTGGCCGCCACCTCGTCGCGCACGTGCTCGCAGTTGTCGAGGACGAACAGCGCCGCGCGGTTCGCCACGAGCCGGGCCAGCTGTCGCCGGGGATCCCCGGCGCCCAGAGCCAAGCCCGCGGCACGGGCGATGGTCGTCTCGACCGTGTGCTCGTCGCTGGCGGGAACGAGATCGACGAACCACACGCCGTCGGGGAAGTGGTCGAGCGCCAAGCGCCCGGTGGCACAGGCCAGCCTCGTCTTGCCCGCGCCGCCGATCCCCAACAGTGAGACCAAGCGCCAGCGCGCCACGAGCGCAGACAGCGCGGCGATCCTCTCCGCACGGCCGAACAGCGGCGTGCGCTCGGCCGGCAGGTTGTGCGGCACCGACCTCGACGCGGGTACGTCCTCCACGTGCGGACGACCACCATCGCCCACCGGGTCCTCGGCGAGCGTGACCGCGGCCGCGGCCTCGGCGGCCTCGGCAGGCGTGACGGCAGCGGTGAAGCGGTAGCCTCGGCCGTGCACGGTCCGGACGAATCGCTGGCTTCGGCCATCGTCCCCGAGTGCCCGGCGGACGTGTTTGATCCGGGTGGTCAGCGCCGACTCACTCACGAAACGGTCGCCCCATACCTGATCAAGGAGCTCTTCCTTCGGCACCACCCGATCACGGTGCCGGACCAGATAGACCAAAACATCGAAGACCTGGGGCTCCAATGGCACGGGCCGCCCGTTGCGCAGGAGTTCGAATGTGGTCTCATCGAGGAGGAATCCCTCGAAAGAAAACCTCACACCGCTCACTATCGCACACCCCCGAACACGGCTCGGGTCGCAAATATGGCAGGCAAGGGTGACGCAGCCAAGGGTTCAGCACAGGCCGCGCGGGGCGGGTTCGAGCAACCTGCCCACACGAAACGACTGACCACTGACCGCCGCCTGGTCACACGCCTTGCTCCCTACACCGATCAACACGTGCCCGATCTGGGCCTGCATTGCAGCCGCACACGTTCGAGCTGCGCCTACGCGTGATGAACGCACCAAACCCGCAGGTGTTCTGGGGCCGCGCCGGACGGCGAGCGGCGCGGGCCGCGGACGGTGAGCGGCGGACTGCGAGCGGCGCGGACGGCGAGTCGGGTTCTTCCTTGGTTGGCTCACTCTGGCCACTGCGTTCCGCGATGACACTCATCGACCGCCCAAACGATGAGGCCCGCGATGCCTGCGTTCGGCTGGCGATACTCCTCAACCAGACCTCACCTAGCCAGCGCTGACGCTTTGCCGCTGGATCGGTTGCGACGGCGCGGGGGCGACGACATTCCCCTGACGGGGCGATCCTGGCCCAAAGAAAGATCGCCGCGAGGGACGCTTATTACTGGCTAGTTCTCAGCTAATGGTGAACGTTAAACCTCATAAGAGACAGCCCTAATAGGCCCAACCACTCGATGGTTGTCGATTCAACTTATAACTTGTGGCAACCCTTGGGGCCGACACGCTGGAGGTTTAGAAGGATGCTGTGCGGTTTGGGATCAAGTGGGACACATGGCCCTTGATCCACGGCAACAATGGAGGCATGCACGTGCATATGCATGTTCCAAACACCTTGCAGATGCACACCCTTGCGGGCATGATGGCTGGACAACAAGTTGACTACTCATAGTTCTACGTCTCGGGCCGTGGAGTCGCTGATCAATGGAACCAGGACTACTGCTTGCCCGTCGTTATCGACTGGTCAAGCACCTTGGACATGGAGGCGCAGCAGAGATCTGGGAAGCCGTCGACCTGCGACTCAAGCGGCCTGTTGCGGTGAAATTCCTGCACGAACATCACCACGCCAATCCGGTGGCGATGACACGATTCCGCCGTGAAGCGGAGATCACGGCTGGGCTCCAGCATCCCGGGGTCACCGCGGTTTTCGATATCGATGAATTCGAGCGGCGCGTATTCCTGGTCATGGAGCTCCTGAAAGGCTCCGACCTGCGTCAAGTGCTTGACGAGCACCCTCATGGGCTCCCCATCGAACAAGTGCTGGCGCTGGCCGTGCAGATCAGCGATGCCCTGACCGCGGCTCACGCGGCCGGAATCGTGCACCGCGATATCAAACCCGGGAACCTGTTTCTCCTCCAAGACGGCCGAGTGAAGATCTGCGACTTCGGTATGGCTCACCTCGCGGACGCCACCAAGATCACGCAGACCGATGGTTTCGCCGGAGGCACTCCGCTTTACATGGCCCCAGAACAGTTCAAGGGCCATCCAACAGATCGCCGCACAGACCTTTATGCCTTCGGCTGCGTGCTCTACGCACTGGTCACCGGCGTACCGCCGTTCCGCGCGGACACGTGTGCGGCCGCGATCATGTATCAGCACCTTCAACAGAGCCCTCCCGCCCCGCAGACCCTGCGCGCCGATTGCCCCACCTGGTTGGACCGTCTGATCACCGAACTCATGGCCAAGGCGCCCGACGACCGCCCTGCCACCGCGTCCGTCGTCACCTCGAGGCTTCACTCCACCAGCGGCCATGACCGTTACCAGCCTCGCCACCGCAGGCAATCGCCTTCACCCTTCGCAAACCTCACCAGCGGCATCACCTGCGTGGCGTTCAGCCGGGACGGACGCACGCTGGCAAGCGGCGGCTTCGACGCACAAGTCCGCCTATGGGAGGTCCACACTGGCCGCACCCTCATGACGCTCAACGGGCACACCAGCGCGATCATCTTCCTGGCGTTCAGCCCTGACGGACGAACGCTGGTCAGTGCCGGAGCCGGTGACGACCGCACCCTCCGTCTCTGGGATACGCAGACAGGCGAGAACACCACGACGTTCGGCGGCTACACCGACGACATCACCTGTGCAGCGATCAGCCGAGATGGCCGGACCGTCGCCACCGGGGGTTACGACGCCAAGGTTCACCTGTCGGACGTCCGCTCCGGCCGCGCCACCATGACGTTCAGCGGCCACACCGGCCCGGTCACGTGCCTGGCGTTCAGCCGGGACGGACATACCGTGGTCAGCGCCGCAGCCGGTGACGACCACACCCTCAGTCTCTGGGACACCCGGACGCGACAGAACATCACAACGCTCCACGGCCACACCGGCCCGGTCACCTGCGTGGCCATCAGCCCGGACGGGAACACCGTGGCCGCGAGCGGGAGCGACGATCGCGCCATCCGGCTCTGGCAGCTCGACCAACGCCGGCCCACTGCCGCCCTGAAGGGTCACACAAGCGAAATCCTCTCCCTGGAATTCAGCCCCAATGGGCATCTGCTGGCCAGCAGCAGCCGCGACACCACCGTGCGACTCTGGCCTCTTCACTCCCAGCACCCCGGAGAGATCTTCACCGGCCACACGCACACCGCCTACGCGGCAGCGTTCAGCCCGGATGGACGAACCCTCGCCAGCGGCGGACGCGACGGCGCCCTTTGGCTGTGGCAAGTCAACCCCGGCATAATTTCAGCCAATCTTCGGAATTGCTCGGTCGATAACAGAAAGAAATCGACGCCGGGTGGGAGCGTGCCGTGGGCGTAACCCCGAGGGCGTAGCCCCGTACACGCCGTACTGCCCACCGCCCACCGCCCACCGCCCACCGCGGCTGGCCATCGCGTACAGACGCAGCTAATACCTCCGCCATGCCGCGCCGAGCCCGCACTCCGGGCGAACGCCCGTCGGGTTGCGGTCGCGGCGGTGCGGGCCAGGGCCGAGCCTCATTCCGTGGCAGCCGGGGTCAAGCTGGGCAAGGTGCTGCACATCGAGGACGTGGATCCCGAACGGCTGAAGATCTACAGCCACGGTGCCGTACTCGACCACGGCGTGGACAAGGACTTCGCCCCGGAGCGGGTCGTGGTCACAGCGGCGGTGGCCGCGGGGTTCGCCATCGAGTGAAGTATCCCGGGCTGCGGGCCTGGTAGGAGAGTGCCAACGCCGTGCATCGCGGCGCCCGGACCCTGCACGACACCGTCGTCGGCATTGCAACCGCGCCCGCTGGCTGAATGACCGTGGCCATGCAACCCGTCGGCCAGTGTGATGCGACCATGGATTGCGGAACCGGGTCGAGTACTGCCACTGAGCCGGACCGAGAAACCGGGGCCCATCTCCTGAGAGAGATGGACCCCGGCTGATTTTCCGGCCGAGGGGGAGCGATCAGCCGTTGCCGTTGTTGTACCGGAACAGGACCTCGAAGTCCTTGAATCCCTGCCTGCCGCAGGTGACGTACTCTTTGCTTCTCGTGGAGTTGTTGAGGGTGCCGAAATTATCGCTGTAGAAAGCGCCGTTGTTGCAGGTCAGCTGGACCGCGATGTATTCCTTCGGGACGGTCGTTCCCGAGCACTTGACGTTGAAGGCCTGATTCCTTACCACCGTCGACTCGGTGATGGTGCAGGTGGCATTGCCCGATGGCGATGTGACTGTTCCGGCCGCGGCCGCACCGAACGCACTCCCTTGCGCCGCGCCGGTAATGGCGACGGCAAGGCCGGCGATGGCGAGGCACTTCCTGACGATGGTCACCGAATATCTCCCGTTCTTCCCTGGTGGATTTCCAGCGACCGTATCGCCAAGATCATCTAGTGGATCTTACGATCCACTTACGTGGTGGAGGACCGGATCAGAGCGCCATGTGATCTGTGACGCGGCATCCGTGTCGCCGGGATCCGGACGGAGAACGTCGGCGACATCGCCCGGGCCATCGACCTCATGCCCCAGTGGTGCTCACGCCCTTGACCTGCGACTCCGCCGCAGTGCGAGTGGCGATCTCCACCCGGCGCTTGTCAACTGAACAGGCAGATTCGGCTTGTCCCAAATTGGCAATCTGGCCACGATCCCACCTGCGAATCACCGCCGGGATGTATCAGCGGACGTGGCCAGCGGCTCTTACAGGTACACCGCCTGTCCAGGGGGCGGACAGATCGCTGGGGAGAACGCTCTTGCAGACGAACGACGTGCAGGTCACAAGCCCAGGCCCGTACAGGACGGCATGCCGAACGATCAGTGTGGACACGTTCGGCGGCACGGGATGCACCTTCCGGCCCGGCCGGAGACGCCTACCGATTCACGCGGTGATCGGCTGTGCGGGCCCCTTCCCTCGGGCTCCGGGTCCGCCGCGTCCGTAGGATGCCGCTCCGCCCTCCATAGGCGACCCAGAGTGATGACAATGCTCCCTGGATTCTTTCATGAGCGGGCATTGTCCAACAACACCTCGTGAGCCTCGTGGCCTGCCCCTTTCCGGCCATCGACTGGGCGGCTAAATGGTTATTCCAGAACGGACCATGTGGTTTATCATTGGCTTATCAAGCCCCCTTAGCCCAATCGGCAGAGGCGGTCCCCTTAAAAGGGACTAGGTGTCGGTTCAAATCCGACGGGGGGTACCAATGGCCTAGCCCGCCGCGATGGTCGCGGCGGGCTCTCGGTTGGCGGTTTGCGTCCAACTGAAGGGTTTGGACACTTGGACGTTCCGCCGAGCCGGCTTCAGCGTTTGAGGTTGTTGCGTTCGATCAGCGAGGCGAACTCCAGCCATTTACGCGCAGTGTCGCGGGCCAGGCGGGCGACTGATTCCACGGAGTGCGGGGGGACGCTTTCGGCCAGCTTGTTCCAGTCCTCTGCCCGGAGCGTGTGGGCGTTCAGGAGCCGCAGAAGGTCACGGCCGTTCTCGTTGAAGCGCAGGGCCGGGTCGGCCCTCAAACGTTCCAAAACAGCCGCGGACGGGGGCGCCGGACTTCTGGGGCGCTGAGTCAGCTGGGTGCCGAGCTGCTTCGAACGCCGGGGCAACGGGTCCTCGCCGCGCGACAGCCGTTTCTTTACGTCCCGGACCGTCTCCGGAGAGATGCCTGCCGCCTGGGCCACCTGGCGTAGCGAGAGGGCGGGGTCCTTGGTGATGAGCTCCTGGGCGAGCCGCCGCCCCTCGGTCACGTCGGTCGAACGAATGCGGCCGTCCAGCCCGATCCGGCCGGACGTGGATGCGGGGGCGGCGGTCTTGCGTATCTCGGCGACCGTGCGCGCCGAGATGCCGGTGACCGAGGCGATCATGCGGTCGGACCACTGGGGGTGCGAGACGATCACGCGTTCGGCGGCGTGCTTGCGGTCCGCCAGGGAGAGCGGGAGACCATGCGCGATGTTCGATTTCACCGCCAGGACGAAGGCGTCCTCCTCCGGGCCGTCGAAGAATCTGACTGCGATCTTCTGATGTCCCTGGAGCTTCGCGGCAAGGAGGCGGTGCATGCCGTCCACGACGCGCATGGTGGGGCGGTGCACGATGATCGGTGGAAGCTGCGCCTGGGAGGCGACCAGGGTCTGCACGTGCGCGAGATCCTCGCCGGCGAGCCGCGGCGAACCGCCGGTCGACAGCGAACTGATCTGTACTTCTTCCACTGCATGCGGATCGAGGTGACCTGGTACGTACAAGTCAACTCCACGGCATTTGAATCGCGCCTCTCGGCAGATGAGCAAAGACAGCGGGGGTTGTCAGGAGCGGGGCAATTCATCGTCCGTTAATGACCTGCGGGGGAGCTCATGGCCCAGGAGTCGGCAATCACCGATTGCCCGGCCTCTTTCGTGTTCGATGTTATTCGATACCTGTTGGCATCACAGATCATCGGCCGGATGCGGTCACTTTAGAAGGTTTGGGAACTTTGAATTTCACGATTCATCCGAGGTAATTGTTGCTCACGCGCTGAGCATGCCCGGTGATATTTCCCGTCGAGCTCGCCGAGGGTGGCGATCACACGTTTGACCACGGCGGGCCAGGGGAGGGAGAGGTGGGATGTCACGTTCGGAACGTAGGGCGGTCGACGACACCGCCGGCACGGTGCCTGTGCGGATCCCCCGCCGCGTACGCCGTGCCGTCCTGACCTGCTCTCCTACGCCTGGACGGGTGGGCCTGATCATCGCGGGAGAGATCAGCCTGGTCACGCGCGACACCCTGGAGTCGCACCTGACACCGTTGGTCTCCCGCGGCACCGACGTTCATCTGGATCTCTCGAAGGTGGTCTTCAGCGATTCCGGTGGCGTCGCCGTCCTCGTCAGTGCCGCGCAGCGCCTCCCCGCAGGCAAGAACATCCACCTGGAAAACCCACCAGTGTCGATGCGGCGCATCATGGACGTGCTGTACTCGCGCGTGCCCAAGATCAAGGTTCAGTCATGAGCGCAACCCTTGACACCGCCGAACCCTTCGTCCATCCCGCGTTGTTCTATCGCGGGACGGACGAGTACATCGCCGGGACGGTGCCGTTCATCGAAGAGGGCCTCATGGCCGGCCAGCCCGTCGCCGTGGCGGTGCCGGGGCATCGCCTGGAGTTGCTGCACGGGGAACTGGGCTCGGCTGCCGGACAGGTCAAGATGATCGACATGACGGTGGCGGGCCGCAATCCCGGCCGCATCATCCCCGGTGTCCTGCGAGCCTTCGCCGACTCGCACCGGGACGCCCGCCACGTACGGATCATCGGGGAACCGATCTGGGCCGGCCGGACGGCCACGGAGTACCCGGCGTGCGTCCAGCACGAGGCGCTGATCAACCTGGCCTTCACCGGCCGGCCGGTCACGATCCTGTGCCCGTACGACGCGATCGAGCTCGACCCGCGTGTGCTCGACGACGCCGCGCTGACGCACCCGACCGTCATCGACAACGCCAAGACCACCGTCAGCACTGCGTACGACCCGGGCGCGGTGATCCAGGCATACAACCGTCCGCTCCCCGGGCCCGGACCGGGCGCCCGGTATCACGTGATCCTAGACTTCGACGTCGACAATCTCGTCCAGGCGCGCGAGGCCGCCGCCGACATCGCCGTCCGCGCCGGCCTGACTCCCGCGGCCGTCGGTGATCTGGAGATCGCCGTCAACGAGCTGGCCGCCAACTCGGTCCGGCACGGCGGTGGCCGCGGCACGCTGGAGATCTGGGCCGACAGCGCCCTGGTCTGCCAGGTCAGCGACGCAGGACATCTCACCGACCCGCTGGCCGGCCGCAAGCCCGTGGGTCTCAGCGGCAATGGCGGACGCGGCCTGCTCATGGTCAACCACATCGCCGACCTGCTGCGCGTTCACACGGGCCCGAACGGCACCACCATCCAGGCGCGCTTTTCACTCTGACCACGGAACACCTAGCGGGGCTGGGTCACCCGACCGGGCCGCGGGTCACCCGACCGGCAGTGGGACATCCAATCGGCCGCTGATCATCCCTACTGGCAGTGGGTCGCCCGACTGACCGCAGAACACCCGACCGGCCACAGGACACTCGACCGGCCACGGGTCCCCTGACTGGCCGCGGGCACCCGACCAGCCAGCTGGCTACCCGAATGGCGGGACGCCCCGACCAGCCGCAGCACACCTGACCGGCCACAGGACACCTGACCGGCCACGGCCCTCTGACTGGCCGCGGGCACCCGACCAGCCAGCTGGCTACCCGAATGGCGGGACGCCCCGACCAGCCGCAGCACACCTGATCGGCTATGGGTCATCCGACCGGCCACGGTCACCCGACTGGCAGTGGGGTGCCCGACCGGCCGCGGGTCAACCAGACTGGCTGCTGATCACCCGACTAGCTGCTGATCACCCGACTGGCTATGGGCAGCCGACCGACCGCGGCGTCATCCGAGCCCTTTGAAGAACTCCCGGACGTCTCCGGCGAAGGCGTCGGGGACCTCCATCGCGGCGAAATGACCTCCGTCACCGAACTCGCTCCAGTGCGTGATGTCGTAGACCTGCTCGGCGAACGAACGGATCGACCGGGTGATGTCGTGCGCGAATACGGCGACTCCCATCGGAACGGGGCAAGTCAGCCGTCCGCCGAAGCCGCTCTCCCTGGTCAGACGAGCGGATGAGCCAGCGGTGCCCGTCAGCCAGTACAGCGCCACGTTCGTGAGGATGCGATCGAGCGCGATGTCGGAGCCGGGATCGGTCCACTCGTCGAACCTTTCGACAATCCAGGCCAGTTGCGCCACCGGTGAGTCGGTCAGGGCGTAGGAGATCGTCTGTGGCCTGGTCGCCTGGAGCACCTGGTAGCCGGGACGCTGGGCGACGAGCTGTTTGATCTTGTCGAGGCGTGCCTTGTCGTCGTCGGACAGTCCCTCCTCTGCGCCCGGAACCCGCGGCGGAGGGGTGGGCAGGTAGTTGACGTGCACGCCCACCACATGATCCGGAGCGATGGCGCCGAGCGCCTGGGCGATGCCCGAGCCCCAGTCGCCGCCCTGCGCGCCGTACCGGTCGTACCCGAGCCTGTCCATCAGCTCGGCGAAGGCACGGGCGACCCGGTTGACGTCCCAGCCACGGACGCGCGTGGGCCCGGAGAAGCCGAAACCCGGGATGGACGGGATCACCAGGTGGAAGTCCTGTGACAGCGGCTCAATCACGTCCAGGAACTCAAGGTAGGAGCCCGGCCAGCCGTGAACGAGGATCAGAGCTAGAGCGTCCGGCCGGGTCGAACGGACGTGCACGAAGTGGATCGTCTGCTCGTCGATCTCGGTGGTGAACTGCGTAAGCTCGTTCAGCTCGGCCTCGTGGGCACGCCAGTCGTAGCCGGTACGCCAGTACTCGGCGAGCTCTTTCACGCGCGCCAGGGGGATGCCGTAGTCGCGGCCCGCGTCGGACAGCTCGTCAGGCCAGCGAGTCCGGGCGAGCCGGTCAGCCAGGTCGTCGAGGTCGGCCTGCGGGACGTCGATACGGAACGGCTTGATCATGGTCTTGCTCCTTCGGGCGAGGGCGAATCGTGCCAGGCGATGGCGGGCGGTGCCGGGCGAACCTCAAGGGGCGTCCCCTTGAACGTTGCGCAGGACCTCCCGCAGGACGTCGCGCGGGACGTCGCGCGGGACGTCGCGCGGGACGTCGCGCAGGACGTCGCGCAGGACGTCGCGCAGGACGTCGCGCAGGACGTCATGCGGGACGTCGCGCAGGAGGTCACGCGGGGCGTCGCGTCAGGAGGTCACGCGGGACGTCGTCCGGTTGCGTGCTCTCACGAGGGGTGAGAACGGTTCAGGCGGCGAGTGCGGCGTTGACGCGGGCGGTGATGGTCGTCAGAACGCGGCCAGCGGTGGCCAGGTCTTCCGTTGAGACCTCGCCGTAGACGTCGGAGAGGGTTTCGGCAATGGCTGCGCTGACCTTGTCGTGCAGTTCCCGTCCCGCCGGGGTGAGGACGAGTTCGTCGTGGGACGTCAGCAGCCCGGCGTCGGTGAGAGTGGCGATCGTCGCGAGCGTGGCGGCGGTACCGACCTTCAGGGCGCTGGAGACTCTGGCGGCGATCTCATCGCGGGCGGCGGGAGCGCTGACCGCGGTGACCTTGACGGTGATCCACTCCGCATAGCCGATCGCGACTCCCGTACGGGTCAGGATGTGCTCCAGCAGGGCCCGATGCGCATTCTCCGCCTGGCCGAGAACCTGCGGGTTGAGCGTGACGGACATGTCCCCTCCTCCACGCCTCCATTGGCTCATCCAACGTTGGCATGACCCACATTATCAGTATGTTGGGGGCACCAACAAGCTTGTCCTTCGCCCACTACCTCAGACGCGCGAAAGCGCAGGCCGGAGACCTGCGCTTTCAATCCGGATACTTCAGCTCTGCCGGAGAACTGCTACGCCACCTCGCCGCCCACGCCGGAACGGCCCGGCGGCACCCCGACCAACATCACGTTCACACCCGCCCGCGCACCCTCACCGAAGACCTCGGCGACCGCGTTCGTGATGGAAGCGATCAGGCGTGCCGGGGCCTCGGGGATCCGTGATCCATCCAGCGCCCCCTCGCGCATGTTCAGCGTGACGAGGTGCGGATCCCCGGCGGGCGCCGCGCCGCCCACACCCCACCGCTGCCGGGGTATGCCGAACAGCTCCACGACCACGAGCTCGCGCGCCCATTCGCCGACGACCTCGACCACGGCATCGGTCAGTGCCCGGATGAGGCGCCCCTCCACCTTGCCGTCCAAAGTCTCCTCAACGAGTCGCACGGTGAAGTGCGGCATCATGACCCCTCTCACATTGGCTTTGCAAGTCAAATAGCTTTGATTGCAAAGCTATATGGTCGGCCCGAGGCGGTCAAACCCTCGCGCGGGGCGCCGATCAGGCGTCGGGCGTCAGGCACACGAGCGGCGCACGTCGGCATGATTCACGCGCACAGGTCTTCCAAGCTGGCAGCCATCCGCGCTGGCCGCCGGCCTAAGTCTCTCCAGCGCTTGGCGACACGGCATCGGGCCGAACGAGACGCGTGCGACACCGAGTCCGACCATGCGTCTCGCCCCGGCCGCCCAGATCACTCCTCGGTAGACGTCCTCCATCTCGAGGAACAAGCGGCCGGACTGATTCGCGACATACACCGGCATCTACATCATTCGGCACATGCGCCGGGAACATCGCCGTTCGTAGCGTTCTGGCTTGTCATCGGGCCCCACGGGGGGTGCCCGACGAGCCGAAAGGTTCAGCATGAGCAACATCGAAACCGGCGCCACGGGGGCAGCGCGCGCCGAGTTCGCCGGCGTCACGCTCCACCTCCTGCGGCGCTACGCCGCCAGCGTGCCGACCGCACAGCGCAACGACGTCGACAACGCGGTCTGGAAGGCGCTCGACCGGGTGCCCGACGCCAAGCGCGTGGCCGAACGGCTGGTCCAGGCGACCGACAAGCTGGCCGACGAGAAGAAGCGGGCCCGCTTCGGCGGCACCTACGCCTTCAAGCCGGCGTCGACGACCGTTCCGCGCCGTGAACTGGAGGCCATCGCCGGCAGGCTCGGCACCACGTCCGCCACCACGGCGCCCGCTGCGCCGAGTGCCGCGCCGCCGCACACCTACGAGCTGCAGTTCTCGCACATGATCTGCGACGACGAGAGCAACCCCGAGCCTCTGGGCAGGGACGAGCCGTACACCGTCTTCTCGATGATCACGCAGCGCCAGGCGGACGAGGGGGAGCCCGCCCGCTCTCTGCGTACCCCTGTCTACAAGGCCAACGACGGCGACCGTAACCCGGCGACCGGCTCGCAGAAGCTCCGCCTGTTCGGCCCATCCGGCGCCGCGGCGATCAGCTCCGACGTGCTGCTGACCGCCACCCACTTCGAGCACGACCTCGGTGACCTGGCCGAGATCGTGGCCGACATCGGCGAGATCCTCACCACGGTCGCCGCGCTGGCCGAGTCGATCGGCCTGCCGGTCGTCGCCGTCGTGGCGGGCGCGTTGTCCAGCATCGCCGCGTTCGTCGCCTCGATCGGCGCGGACGACCCGGTCGGCGAGCCGCAGGCACTCGTGCTCACCCAGGCCCTAGCCGACAGCAAGACGCAGAACTCGGCGCTCGTGACCCTGCCCGCGATGAAGTTCGACGGCGGCAACGAGAACGGGATCTACCGCGTCTTCCTCACCCTCCGCCGCGCCTCCTAAACGAGAAGCCGCAGCGTCCTTGGAGCCGCCGCACTCCTAAGAGCCGCAGCGTCCAAGGGACCACCGCGCCCTTGAAGCGCCGCACTCCATAGGGCCCGCCGTGCCTTTGAAGCGGCCGCGCCCCTCAGGGGCGCCGTGGTCTCTAGGGGCCGCTGCGGTCTGGACGGCGCCGCGGGTGCTGGGGGAAATCTTCTAGGGGCCGCAGGCGGTCAGGTCTCTTGCTGGTCGGAGTAGTGCGGCCGGTGTCACACTCTCGGTTGAGGGTCCATGACACAGCGGACGCAGCCCGGGCGACACAACCTTCCGGCGGAGACCAACAGGTTCGTCGGACGGGAGCGGGACATGGCTGAGCTGGCCGCGCTCCTGTCCGGCGAACGGTGCGTCACGCTGAGCGGGGTCGGGGGCATCGGCAAGACACGGCTGGCTCGGAGTCTCGCGGCCGAGGTCGCCGGCAGGTTCGCCGACGGGGCGTGGCTGGTCCCACTGGCCGACGTGACCGATCCAGCGATGATCCCGCAGACGGTCGCCGCCGCGGTCGGGGTGACCGAGGAACCCGGCCTCCCTCTGGAGGCGACCCTCCTGGCAGCGCTTCACTCGCGCGAGCTGCTGCTCGTCCTCGACAACTGCGAGCACCTGATCGACGCGTGCGCCTCGTTCACCGAGAGCCTGCTGCACGGGTGCGCGGGCCTGCGCGTGCTGGCCACCAGCAGGGAGCCGCTCCGCATCCCCGGCGAGGTGGTGTGGCGGGTGCCGCCGCTGGACCTCCCCGCCGAGTCGGCCACCGATCCCGACCAGATCGGACGGCACGCCGCCGTCCAGCTGTTCACCGATCGGGCGGCGGCTGCGCGGCCCGGCTTCGGCCTCCATCCCGGGAACGCACCCCAGCTCGTACGGCTGGCCCGCGGCCTGGACGGGCTGCCGCTGGCACTGGAACTGGCCGCCGCACGCGTCGCGTTCCTCACCGTCGAACAGATCGCCGACCGGCTGGACGAACGATTCCGCCTCCTCGTCCACGGAAGCCGTACGGTCGCCGCCCGGCAGCGCACGCTCCGCGCCACGGTCGACTGGAGCCACGATCTGCTCGGCCCGGACGAACGGGTGCTGCTGAGGCGGCTTTCCGTCTTCGCGGGCGGATGGACGCTGGAGGCCGCCGAAGCGGTCTGCGCCGACGGCACGATCGACGTGCTGCACGTGCTCGGTGATCTGGTGGCCAAGTCCCTGGTCGTCCCGGAAGAGAAGAGCGGCGTTCCGCGCTACCGGCTCCTGGAGACGATCCGGCACTACGCGGCCGAACGCTTGGCGGAGGCCCAGGAGGGGCCCCTGATCGTGACGCGGCATCGAGACCACATGGTGGAGGTGGCCGAACGCCACGAATGGACCGGCTGGCGCGCCACGGACGTGACCTGGGAGCAGCGGCTCGACGCGTTCCGTGCCGTGAACGCCGACCTGGACAATTTCCGCGCCGCGCTCCGGGCATCCGCGGCGGCGGGCGATGTCGAGGCCGGACTGCGGTTGTGCGCGGCGCTGCGGTGGATCTGGCTGATCCAGGGCCGGTTCGCCGAGGGCCGGTCATGGTTCGAGCGATTCTTCGCACTACCCGCGAACCCCCGTCCGGAGGTAAGGGCCGCCGCGTGCAGGGCGTACAGCGAGATCGTGTATGAGCAAGGCGAGATGGACCTGGCCACCGCTCACGCGAGCGAGGGGCTGGACCTCTTCAGGTCCCTGCGTGACCGGCCGGGTGTCAACGGGACGCTGGCCGTGCTCGCCCGCATCGACGTGCGTCGCGGGAACCAGGACCAGGCGGAACGGCGGCTCAAGGAGATCCGGCAGCGCGCCCACGGCGACGATCCGTTCAACGAGGCGCTCGCGCTGTCCGCGCTGGGCTCGCTCGCGGTGCGCCGTGGGCAACTCCGCGAAGCGGGACGGCTGCACGAGGCAAGCCTGGAGATCTTCCGGAGTCTTGAGCATTACGGCATCGCGGCCACGACGCTGGTGGGCCTCGGCGTCGTCGCGCACGGCCAGGGCGACTTCGAACGGGCGATGCGTTACTACCGCGAGGCGCACACGATCGCGACCTACCTGGGCGACTTCAGGACACAGCGGGCCCGCTGCCTCGCCGGGATCGGCGCGGCCGCCCTCGACCTCGGCGACCTGAACCTGGCCCGCCGGCACCTGGCCGAGAGCCTGGTGCTCACCGACCTCACCGGCCAGCGGATCGGCGTCGCGCGCGTGCTGGAGCTCTTCGCCACGCTGGCGGAGCGTTCCGGGGACACCTTCCGCGCCGTGCGGATCGCCGGGGCGTCGGGCGGGGTGTGGGCATCCACCGGCGTGCCACCGTCGCCATCATCCGGAGCGCGCCGCGAGACCTGGCTGAACGGCGTCCGAGCGCGCATCGGCGCTCCAGCGGTGACGCGCCTGTGGTCCGAGGGCCACGCGATGACGACCGAAACCGCGATCGCCTACGCCATCGGCGACCAGCCAGTGAACGTGGACACGGCAGCGGCAGCGAAGCCAGGCGTGGCCCTGGATACAGGGACAGGCGCGAACGTAGAGGTGGACGCGGGAGCCAACGCGAGCGTAGACGCGGGCGCGGGTGTGAATGCAGCCGCAGACGTGAATGTGGACGCGGGCGGCGTGGATGCGGGGGCGAGGGGTGCGGCTACAGGCGGCGCGAGCACAGATGCGGGTGCAGGAGCGGATGTGGGCGCAAGGGCGGGGGCGAGTGCCGGCGCGGATGCCAGCGCGGGCGCGGGCATAGGCGCAGAAGCGGGTGCAGGCATAAGCGGAGGCGCAGGAGCGGAGGCAAGCGGGAACACGGATGCGGTCGCAGGCGCGGCCGTGTGTGCAGAAGCGGGCGCGGATGCCAGCGCAAGCGCAGAAGCTGGCGCAGGCGCAGGCACGGGCGCAGACATAGGCGCGGGCGCAGACATAGGCGCGGGCGCAGACATAGGCGCGGGCGCAGAAGCAGGCGCAGGCACGGGCGTAGGCATAGGCGCAGGGGCTGGGGCGGGCGCGGATGCCGATGCAGGCGTAGGCGTTGAAGCGGGGGCGGGAGGCGTGGGCGTAGGGGGCGGCGTGGAGATGGGTGGGTTGCGGGGTGGGGCTGTTCCGCGTTCGGTCAAGGACGTGTTGCCGCCCAGCACGCTTACGCCGCGCGAGCGGGAGGTGGTGGGGCTGATCGGACGGGGGCTGACCAACCGGCAGATCGCCGCGGAGCTGGTGATCAGTCCGGGGACGGCGAGCCGGCATGTGGCGAACATCCTGGCGAAGCTTGGGTTCGGCTCCCGCGCCCAGGTCGCGGCCTGGGCTGCGGGAGCCGGATTCGAGAGCCGGGAGCCGGGCGGTCAGTGACGGACGAGCACCTTGTGGATCTTGACCGGGTGCTTGGGCTGCCCGTCCTGTGGGTTGGTCGGGCCGGGGATGATCCCGCCCGCGACGATCCTGTCGAGCACGTGCAGGCCCTTGGTGACCCGGCCGAACACGGTGTACGCGGGCGGGATGTTGGCGTGCGAGTGCACCATGAAGAACTGGCTGCTGTTGGTGTCGGGACCCCAGTTGCCCATCGCCACGGTGCCGCGCGGGTAGGTCTCCTTGCCGGTGAGCTCGTCGTCGAACTTGTAGCCCGGCCCGCCCTCCTCCGCACGGTAGATGTCACCGCACTGCAGCACGCCCAGCCGCGCGGAGTTGGTCAGCCGCCAGCACTGCGTCCGGTTGTAGAACCGCTGCCGGGCGAGGCTGACGAAGTTGTGCACCGTGCAGGGCGTCGCCCGGCGGTCCATCCTGATCTTGATGTCGCCGAAGTTCGTCTTGAGCGTCACCTCGACGGTGCCGCGCTTCTTCGCCCAGGGCCGGGGCGGCCGGACGGGCTTGGCGGCGGGGTTCTCCGGCGTCGGGATGAATTCGCATCGCACCTTGCCGGGATGCCAGGGCTTGGCCGGTGCGGCCTGGCTGCCGGGCTTGGCGGTCGGGGAGGCCGCGTTGGCGACGCCCGAGGGCAGCGTGGCGGCGAGGGCGATGGCTAGGGCGGGGACCATCCAGCGCGTTCTCATGTCGTCTCAACCTAGTGATCGTTTACCTCTGGCGATACTGGCAAATACCGACGAAACAAAGGAGAACGCATGCTGCCGTGGTCCACCGAGTTCGCCGGACGCCTCGACGAACACCTGTTCAGCAGTGACCTGTTGCGCGACAACCCGCTGGGCGACCCGCACGAGCGGCCGCTCTGGGTGTACGTGCCGCCGGGGTACGACGACGACCCGGAACGCCGCTATCCCACGGTGTACGTGATCCAGGGTTTCACCGGCCACGTGGAGATGTGGCGCAACCGCATGCCCTTCCGGCAGCCCTTCCCGGAGCTCGCGGACGCCGTGTTCGCACGCGGCGAGGCGCCTCCCGCGATCATGGTGTACGTCGACGCGTGGACCTCGTACGGCGGCAGCCAGTACCTGGATTCGCCCGGCACCGGCCGCTACCACTCGTACATCTGCGACGAGATCGTGCCGTGGGTGGACGCGCGCTACCGGACGCTCGCCGACCGCGACCACCGGGCGATCAGCGGCAAGTCCAGCGGTGGTTACGGCGCGATGATCACGCCGATGTTGCGGCCCGACCTGTTCGGCGCGCTGGCCACGCACGCCGGCGACGCCCTGTTCGAGTACTGCTACATGAGCGACTTCGGCGACGTCGTGCGCCACCTGCGCGCGTACGAGGGCGACATCATGAACTGGTGGAACGACTTCAAGTCGCGGGTGTCGTTCACCAAGGAGGAGGACGGGAAGCTGCTCGAAGTCCTCGGCTACACCGCCTCCTACACGGCCCGCGAGGACGGGTCCCTGGAGTTGCCGTTCGACACGGTCACGGGTGTGCTCCGGCCGGAGGTCTGGCAGCGGTGGCTCGACCTGGACCCGGTCCGGATGGTGCCGCGCCACGCCGACGCGATGCTCTCCCAGCGGGCGATCTGGATCGACGGCGGCACCCGCGACGAGTGGTACCTCGACGTGGCCGCGCAGGCGTTCCGGCAGGCGCTGCTCGACGCCGGGGTCAAGGAGGACGTGATCCACTTCGAGCTGTTCGACGCGGCGCACGGCGGTATCGACTACCGCTATCCCTTGGCCCTCGCCTGGCTCTGCCGTCGAATCGCACCCGGCGAGACGTCATGAGCCACTGACAGATCGTCCTGACGTCACGCCGGGAACGATCTCGCCGTTCACCAGCACCCTCAGCGACCGCGTCATCACGGCCCTCCGGCCCTGATGGCGCGGTCGTTCTCGCTGTTCAGGCCACAGATTCAGGCTATTCAGAGAATTTTTCACAAAAGTTGAAAATCCAGTAGGACATGGATGCGTTGACGCGAAGCGGCGCACGGGGTGCACTTCTCGACAGCTCATCCGGATGAACCGCTCGTTATCCCCTGTCCCTCCCCCTGTGTGGTGCGGGTTCCGATCCTCGCGCCGAGCACCCGCTCCCGCCACGGGTGCTCGCGGATGCGGCCGTCCCCCGCTTGGCCGCATCCGCGCTGCACACCCCTGCGGGAATCTCCTCCAGCCCTTGCCGGGCGGTCGCCGAAGTCTCGCGGAGCGTTCCCACAAGGACCTCCGAGGGCCGCCCCTGCCCGGCCCGTAGAAGGAGCAGTCTGTGAGACGTTTGACCGCGCTCTGGCCGGCGGCCGTCACCGCCGCCGGTCTCGCCGTGGCCATGTCCGCGCCCGTCCACGCTTCGCCCGGCACGGCCCCCACCGTCACCCTCTCGGCCAAGCCCGACCCCAAGCAGGTCGCCGCGGCCTCCGCCGACCGGATCGTCGTCGCCAAGCCGACCGCCTTCCGCAAGGCCTCCAAGGACAGGATCGTCCGCAAGTCCGTCGTCTCGGGCCTCAACGGCCTGCAGTACGTCGCGTACGAGCGCACCTACAACGGGCTGCCGGTGTACGGCGGCGACTTCGTGGTGACGACCAACTCCACCGGTGCGGTGCTGAGCACCTCGGTCGCCCAGCGCCAGAAGCTCAACGTCGGTACCAAGGCCACGGTGTCGGCCACGCAGGCCGCCAAGACCTCGCGCGCCCAGATCACGAAGGTGACCTCGGCGAGCACGCCGCGTCTGACCGTGATCGCCGAAGGCTCCGGCCGGCTGGCGTACGAGACGGTCGTCGAGGGCCTGCAGAAGAAGGCGCCGACCAAGCTGCACGTCTTCGTGGACGCGAAGACCGGCAAGGTCGTCCAGACCTGGGACGAGGTCGCGGACGTCGCCGACGACGTGAGCCACTACCACGGCACCATCGACGTCAGCACCGCGGCGACCGAGATGTCGGACCCGACCCGTTCCGGCATCCGCTGCGGCGGCCAGAACGGCGCCACGTTCACCGGTCCCGACAGCGCGTGGGGCAACGGAAGCGGCACCAACCTGGAGACCGCCTGCGTCGACGCCCTCTACGCCGTGCAGAAGGAATGGGACATGCTGGGCGCCTGGCTGGGGCGCAACGGCATCAACGGCACCGGCGGCGGCTTCCCGGCGCGCGTCGGGCTCAACCAGGCGAACGCGTTCTGGAACGGCAGTTACACCAGCTTCGGCCGCAACCAGGCCGGCACGAAGCAGGTCACCCCGACCGACGTCGTCGCTCACGAGTACGGCCACGCCATCTTCCAGACCACCCCTGGCGGCTCCAGCGGCGGTAGCGGGAACGAGAAGGGCGGCCTGAACGAGTCGGCCGGCGACATCTTCGGCGCGCTGACCGAGTTCTACATGAACGAGCCCGCCAGCCTCGACCCGCCGGACTACCTGGTCGGCGAGGAGGTCGACCTGGTCGGCAGCGGCGAGATCCGCAACATGTACAACCCGTCCGCCGAAGGCGACCCCAACTGCTACTCCTCTTCGATCCCGAGCACCGAGGTGCACGCGGCCGCCGGTCCGCAGAACCACTGGTTCTACCTGCTGGCCGAGGGCTCGAATCCGGGCGGCGGCAAGCCGAGCAGCCCGACCTGCAACAACTCGACCGTCACCGGCATCGGCGTGCAGAAGGCCGGCGCCATCTTCATGGGCGGCCTGAACCGCAAGGTCACGGCATGGAGCCACGCGCGGGCGCGGATCGAGACGATCAACGCGGCGCTGCAGCTCTACCCGGGCTCCGCGACCGAGTGCAACGCGGTCAAGGCGGCGTGGGCGGCGGTCAGCGTCCCCGCGCAGTCCGGTGAGGCGGCGTGCGGAACGCAGCAGAACGACTTCTCGATCTCGCTGAACCCGGGCTCCGGAAGCGCGCAGGCCGGTGGCTCGACGACCGCGACGGTCACCACGGCCACGACCGCGGGCAGCGCTCAGGCCGTGGCACTGTCGGCCACCAGCAGCCCGGGCGGCCCGACCGTCTCGTTCTCCCCTGCCTCGGTGACCTCGGGGCAGTCGTCCACGATGACGGTCAACGTGCCCGCCGGCACCGCGAACGGCACGTACACGATCACGGTCCTCGGTGACGGCGCCAGCGTCGACCGTACGGCCACGTACACGCTCACCGTCGGCACGGGCGGACCGGCCACGGTCTACTCAGACGACTTCGAGAGCAGCACCGGCTGGACGGCCAACCCGTCCAGCTCGGACACCGCCACCGCCGGTCAGTGGTCGCGCGGCACCGCGCAGGCCACGACCTACTCGGGCACCAACCTGCAACTCGCGCCCGCCGGTGGCAGCAACTCCCTGGCCACCGGTCTCCAGGCCGGAACGGCCGCGGGCGCCAACGACCTCGACGGCGGCGTCTCGAGCATCCAGTCAGGGGCGATCACGCTGCCGGCCGGGACGCTGAGCCTGTCGTTCTCCTGGTACCTGGGGCATCTCAACAACGCCTCCAGTGCCGACTACGTACGCGTCCGGGTCGTTGGCTCCAGCGGCTCGACCACCGTGCTCAACACCACGGGTGCAGCGTCCAACCGTTCCGCCACGTGGGCGACCGCAACGGCCGACATCTCCGCCTACGCGGGCCAGACCGTCCGCATCCTCGTCGACGCCGCCGACGCCAGTGGTGCCAGCCTCGTCGAGGCGGGCATAGACAACGTAAGGATCACCAAGTCCTGATCGCCCCATGGCCGCCGGCTCGTGGCGGGTCGCACGCCCATGGCCCCCCTTCCAGGCGCACCACCTCCCCAGGTGGCTCCGCCACGAGCCGGCATCCCCCTCGGACAACTCGGAGGAACGCATGAGATCGCGCGTACTAGCGACCGCGGGGGCGGTCACCCTGACCCTCGCCACCCTCTTCAGCGGCGCCGCCGCAGCGACCACGTCCGCCCCGTCCGCCCAGACGGCGGCCGCGCAAGCCGCACAGACCGCGCAAGCCGCACAAGTTGCACAAGCCGCGCGAGCCAGGTTGATCGCGCAGGCCGGATCCGCCAAGGCGGCGGCTGCGCCGGACATCCCGCTCGCCAACCTCAAGGCCCATCTGAACCAGTTCCAGACCATCGCGACGAACAACGGCGGCAACCGGGCCCACGGGCGTCCGGGCTACCGGGCCTCGCTCGACTACGTGAAGGGCAGGTTGGACGCGGCCGGCTACACGACCACCATCCAGTCGTTCACCTCCAACGGCGCCACCGGCTACAACCTCATCGCCGACTGGCCCGGGGGGGACCCCAACCAGGTGCTCATGTCCGGTTCCCACCTGGACAGCGTGAGCGCCGGACCCGGCATCAACGACAACGGCTCCGGCTCGGCCGCCGTTCTCGAAGTCGCCCTCGCGGTGGCCCGGGAGAACTTCCAGCCCGCCAAGCACCTGCGGTTCGGCTGGTGGGGCGCCGAGGAACTGGGCCTCATCGGGTCCAACTACTACACCAACAACCTGGGCGCCACGGAGCGCGCGAAGATCAAGGGCTATCTGAACTACGACATGGTCGGGTCGCCCAACCCGGGCTACTTCTCCTATGACGGCGACGGCTCCAGCGGCAGCGGCGGCCCGGCCGGCTCCGCCGAGATCGAGAACACGTTCCGCGCGTACTTCACCTCGATCAACGTGCCGGTGCGGGACACCGCGTTCGACGGTCGTTCGGACTACGGCGGCTTCATCCGCTACGGGATCGCGGCCGGCGGCATGTTCACCGGAGCCGAAGGGATCAAGAGCTCGGCCCAGGCCCAGCTGTGGGGCGGCACCGCCGGACAGGCGTTCGACCGCTGCTACCACCGGTCCTGCGACACCACCGCGAACATCAACGACACCACCCTCGACCGTCACGGCGACGCGCTCGCGTACGCGGTGTGGAACCTCGCCGGAACGGGCCAGCCGCCCGGCGAGACCGTCTACACCGACGATCTGGAGACCGACAAGGGCTGGACCGCCAACCCCTCCAGCTCCGACACCGCCACAGCCGGACGGTTCGAGCGCGGCGCCGCGCAGGCCACCAGCAGCTCGGGCACCAGCCTCCAGCTGGCCGCCGCGGGCGGCAGCAACAGCCTCGTCACCGGCGCCTCAGCTGGTGCATCCGTCGGCGAGAACGACCTGGACGGAGGCATCTCCAGCATCCAGTCAGGTGCGATCACACTGCCGACCGGAACGCTGAGCCTGTCGTTCTCCTGGTACCTGGGGCATCTCAACAACGCCTCCAGTGCCGACTACGTACGCGTCCGGGTCGTCGGCTCCAGCGGCTCGACCACCGTGCTCAACACCACGGGCGCGGCGTCCAACCGTTCCGCCTCCTGGCAGACGGCCACCGCCAACATCTCCGCCTACGCGGGCCAGACCGTCCGCATCCTCGTCGACGCCGCCGACGCCAGCGGCGGCAGCCTCGTCGAGGCAGGCATAGATAACATCAAGATCACCAGATCCTGACGGCCCTCGCGCCGAGAACGGCCTGTCTCCCGCGCCGGGGACGGGCCGTTCTCGCGAGGCGTCCAGGACAAGGACAGGCATGACCTGCGTCAGTGGGACCAGACGCCGCTGACGTCGCGGCGGCCGCGCTCACCGCCGTAGGAGATGTCCGCCCAGATCGTGACCTTGTACTTCTTGCCCTTGCTGGACTTGCCGCGGACCTTCACCGGCCCGGCGTAGTGCTTGAACTTCCCGGAGTCGGTGTCGACGTTGTACTTGTTCGAGTTGTCCCCGGCCCAGGTCTGGTTGTAGAGCCTGACGGACATGCTGGTCTTCTTGTCGCGGTAGGCCTTGCGCTTGACCACGACCGCGCAGCTCGTCTTCGTCTTGGGGTTGTAGTACAGCCGGACGTCGCCGAGGGTCCGCCACATGGAATGCACGGGCCAAGACTTGATGAACTTGCCGGCGCAGCCATAGGCGCCCGCGTTCGCGGTGCCGGGAACGGCGACGACCAGGCCGGAGGCGACCACGGCGCTGGCGAGGACTGCGCCGATACGGGTACGGAGGCTCATGCGTTCGGTCTCCTTGTCAGTAGGGCTTTGACGTCAGCTGGTGCGCGTCTTTTTCAGGTCCGAGAGGTTGACCGGAGTGCCGGAGCCACGCGCGTGCGTCCAGACCCGGAACCAGATGTCGCTGCGCTCGTGCACCTGCTTCGCGAAGCTCTTGCAGACCGTCTTCTTGTAGCCCTTCTTGTTGACGAGCTTGCCGCGGCCGCCCTTCGTGCCGGTGGTCCACTCCAGCGAGGCGTATGTGCTGCCCTTGAGGGTGTCGGTCAGGCAGAAGACGTCGCCCTTCTTGTCGAAGGAACCGTACGCGCCGGGGATGGACACGTTTGGCTTGGCGGCCGCTTCGGCGGGGCTGGCGATGACAAGTGTGCTCGCCGCGGCGGCGGTCGCCGCGATCGTGGTGGTAATCGTTCGGATGCGCAATTGATCTCCTTGAGGAGAGAACTCCCCTCCCGCAGAGGGGTACCTTGGGCGATCTTGCTGTGAGGGGAATGGCCAGGATGACACGGCTCCGTGCGGTCCTGAGCCCTCAAGGCCTTTGTCCAGGCGATCGTGGACATCTGGATAATTGGATCTGCGCGAGCAGGCAGATGGATCACCCAGGGGGGACAATGGGTGCATGTGCCGCAGCATCAAGACGCTTCGCCCGCCGTTCACCGAGGACGTCACCGAGGAGGACATGCGGGCCGCCGCGCTCCAGTACGTCCGCAAGATCTCTGGCTTCCGCGCCCCCGCCGCCCACAACGCCGAGGCGTTCGACCGCGCCGTTCAGGAGATCGCGGAAAGCACCGCCCGCCTCCTGGGCACCCTCCAGGTCCGAGGCAGCCGCTCCGCCTGACCCGAACCGAGCGGACGGCGCCAACACGCCTGGGCAACGAAGAACCGCCACGCCCAGGCGCCAGTCAGGCGCCGCAAGCCACCATCACGCGCCGCAAGCCACCGCCAGGCGCCACAGGCCGCCGACAGCGGGGGCAACACCGGGAGGCCGGCAGCGCTGGCCATGGCGCAATTACTGCCAGATGCAGTCCAGACACCGAGGGTGATCAGTTCAGGGACGCCACGAACCGGGCGCCGCCACGCCTGAGCCGATGTCGTCCGACATGGATCAGTCACCGCCACCAGACCTGCGCCAGGGACACCACCAGCCATGGATCAGCGCTGAGGGGCATGATCTGGCACTCCAGAAGCGATCCTAGCCACGCCAACGCCATCACCTGGACGTCGCCGACGCCCTGCGCGCCGCCATCGGCGGCGCGGCGACCGTCCTGTCACCCCTGGCAACGGCACCCTGATCGCCCTGGTCCATCTACGCCGACGCTGCCAGGCGTGATCAGGTCTCCCACCTGACAGTGCTCAGCCAAGCGATCAAGCCCCGCAGGCCACGCAGCCGGGGCCGGACGCCGACGGACAACCAGGGCGCCGCCATGCCTGAGCCGATGCCATCTGACATGGATCAGTCACCGCCACCAGACGTACGCCAGCGACACCACCAGCCATGGATCGGCACTGCCGGGCATGATCAGGCCCTCACCTGACGGTGCTCAGCCCAAGCGATCGAGCGGCACAGCCGCACAGGCAGCGCCGGGCGCCGCCGGACTATCGAGCGACCGCGGACGTGTTCCGGCGCCGTCACACAAACCGGGCGATCCGGACGGGATCAGGAGCGGCGGGCGTGATTGGGCGGTGCGAGCTGCGGATCAGCTGGTGGCGAGTTCGGCGGCGATCAGCTCGGCGATCTGGACGGCGTTGAGGGCCGCGCCCTTGCGGAGGTTGTCGCCCGAGCAGAAGAGCGCCAGGCCGTTCTCGACCGTCTCGTCGCGCCGGATGCGGCCGACGAACGTCGGGTCCTGCCCGGCGGCCTGGAGCGGCGTGGGGATGTCCGACAGTGTCACACCGGGCGCGGTCGAGAGCAGCTCGGTCGCCTGCTCGGGGCTGATCGGCCGGCTGAAGCGCGCGTTGATCTGGAGCGAGTGGCCGCTGAAGACCGGCACGCGAACGCAGGTCCCCGACACCTTGAGAGCGGGGATATCGAGGATCTTGCGGCTCTCGTTGCGGAGCTTCTGCTCCTCGTCGGTCTCGTTCAGCCCGTCGTCCACGATCGAGCCCGCCATCGGCAGGACGTTGAACACGATCGGGCGTACGTACACCTGCGGGTCCGGGAAGTCCACAGCAGAGCCGTCGTGGGTGAGCCGGTCGGCGCCGTCCACGACCTTGCGGGCCTGCTCGTGCAGTTCGGCGACGCCGCTCAGGCCGCTGCCGGAGACCGCCTGGTACGTGGCGACGACGAGCGCCTCAAGCCCGGCCTCCTCGTGCAGAGGGCGCAACACCGGCATGGCCGCCATGGTGGTGCAGTTGGGGTTGGCGATGATCCCCTTGGGCCGTACGGCCGCCGCGTGGGGGTTGACCTCCGAGACGACCAACGGCACCTCGGGGTCCATCCGCCACCCGGACGAGTTGTCGATCACCACGGCACCGGCGGCGGCCACCTTGGGCGCCAGTGCCTTGGAGCTGGTCTTGCCGGCGGAGAAGAGCACGATGTCGAGACCGGCGAAGTCGGCGGTCTCCGCGTCCTCGACCGTCACCTCGCCGCCCTGCCACGGGATGGTCTTTCCGGCCGAACGGGCGGAGGCGAAAAGCCGCAGCTCGTCCACCGGGAAGTTGCGTTCGGCCAGGATCCTGAGCATGACGCCACCCACCTGGCCGGTGGCCCCGACGATCCCGATTCTCATGCCGCTCCCTCATCGATTCGCGTGACCTGCGACAACGAGTCTGCCCAGGCCCGCGCCGGGCGTCCAATCAATACTCCTACGGAGGATACTTAAGGAACGCTTCAGGGTGAGCCGCCGAGTGCCCCGCTTATAAAAGATCTTTGTGCGTCCGACCTGGCAACTCATCGGCACAGAGCCGCGTCTCTTCTTTGTCGATCTTCGTTCCAACCTCTCATGGAGCCTCAGTGAAGCGTCTCTTGATCGCTGCCCTCGCCCCGGCCACGGCCGCGAGCCTCGTCCTTGTCGCCCCGACGTCCGCCCACGCGGACGCCGCGGTCATCGGCAAGATCACCGTCAAGCCGGGGCTCGCCGTCCAGACCGCGAAGAGCGAGCAGAAGATCTCGCTCGAGGTGCGCGCCACCAACGCCGCTTCGATGTACGCCTCGGCCGAGCCGACGCGGGGCAACGGCGGAGCCCTCTGGTTCGACCTCAAGGAGACCGCGAAGGGCTCCGGGATCTGGCGCGCTTCCGACGCCCTCTCCCACTACTTCGCGGCGGGCACGTGGAAGGTCCAGGTCGTCGCCACTGACGCCGAGTACGACCAGACCACGAAGGGTGCGTCCTTCCAGGTCCGGCGTGCCACGTACTTCGCCGGTTTCAACGCCGCCCCCTCTCCCGTACGCCGCGGCAAGGCGATCAGCGTGACCGGGCAACTGCGGGGCCTCAACTCCTATGGCATGTACGTTCCGTTCAAGGGCCAGAAGGTCACGATCTACTTCAAGAAGAAGGGCACCCAGAAGTGGGTGCGCTACGCGGTGGTGACCACCGCCAAGAACGGCAAGTTCGCCAAGCGCTTCAGTGCCAAGACCAGCGGCTGGTGGATCGCCGGGTACGCGGGCAACGCCACCTGGTACAAGTCCTTCTCCAAGAACGACGGCGTGGTCGTCCGCTAACGACCCTTGCCCCTGCCCTGCCGCACCCTGCGGGTGGGCAGGGGCGACCTCAGGGTCGAATCAGGGCGAATCCCGATGTGGCAAAGCCCCGTCGTGGGGAAACATCGAAGCATGGACATGGAGAAGAGCACCTACTCGAAGCAGCTACGCCGCACCGGTGAGGGCCGGATGATCGCCGGAGTCTGCTCCGGCGCCGCCAGGTACCTGGGCGTGGACGCCAACATCATCCGCCTTGGCCTGGCCGCCTTCAGCATCTTCGGCGGCGCGGGCATCCTGATCTACGCGGTCGCCTGGGTCCTGATCCCCGAGGAGGGCGCCCCCTCCTCGATCGCCGAGGACCTGGTCCAGAAGGGCAAGGAAAACCCCAAGGTCCAGGAGGTCTTCCAGGACGTCACCCAGAAGACCAAGAACGCGATGAACAAAACCCGCACCCCGAAGTAACCGAACCACGGGCCCACGCCACCTGATCGAGCAGCGAGGGCCCGTAAAAGACAGCAGGCATCCTAGGCATCCCAGCCGGTCAGTGCCGCAGCCGCAACGAAGCGGCCGCGCCCCACCGCTCGATGGCGCCGTCGAGCCAAGCGGTTTCCCAGGGCGTGACGTCTTTGGGCCTGCTCGGGTGCTTGCACCGGCTGTTCACAACGATCAGGCCGTCGCCGAACGTGTCGACCTTGGGCCACCGGTAGTCGAGGTTCCTGAGCTCGATCTCCTGATGATCGCGTTCTTCAACGATGACGACGATCGCATCGAACGGCAGGCGCGCCTTCGCCGTCCGGTGTCGCCTGGCCAGGCCGAATCCGTATTCCGGCGATGCGAGCAGGGCGATCATCCTGCCATCCGCGTCGATGGTCGTTGTCACGACGTCGAGGTGGTCGTAACGCTCGGGGAGCGTCGTCCATCGACGGACCTGTGTCTCGCCCGAGATCGGCTCCGGCGCTGGTCTCATCGGCTCCATAGCAGGCGGTGCCACCAGGGCATGTCCGGGGCGGCGAAGGGATCGTTCAGGGCTCTGGACCGGACGAGATCGTCCACCGGGCCGAGCTTCGCTTGCAGGTGACGGCGGGCTGCCGGTGACATGGCGCGCAGGGCTTGTTCGAGGGTGTCCCGCGCGTCGAACGGGCCGCAACAAGGACAGCAGGGGATCTGCGAGAACGCGGGCCAAGGCGATTGGTGGGCAAGGGACACCCATGTCCTGTACGCGGAGGAGACCGCCCCGGGCCAAAGGCGAGTGCGTTCCAAACGAACGATCTCGTGGACCACCTTGAGCGGTACGCCGTCGATGACGGGGGTCTTCTCACGGCGCCGGCGGTGAGGCGTTGCCCTGAGGGCGGAGGGGCGCCTACGCGGCATTGCCCTTTCGGTTGATCAGCATGAGCCGATCTTGCGGTTGCCGGGGCAATGTTGTCAACAGAGCGCCCTCATGCTCTGGCAGGCGACCGCACTCAACGACGCCGATGTGAACGAGGCGGAATCCCTCGTCGTCGGCGTGGCGGAAGACGAGTGCGCCGTCGATTTCGCCGCAGGCCGGTGCGCGGTGATGTTCGTACGCCACTGGTGCATCGCGCGGGCTCGCTCGCGCACTGTGGGGGCACGCGTGCCAGAGGCCGCCTTCTTGTCCTCGGGCTTGGCGGCCATGATCCTGATCTAGTTCCCAGCGGGGTCGATGACCGTGAAGCCGGAGTGGGCCTCGGCGTTCGGGCGCCACGACCGGGTGCTGGTCGATCAGGCTCAGCTGGAGTCCCGGGTACGCGTCGGCCAAGGCGGCAGCCACCTTCGGCACGATCGTGCTCAGCACGAACGCGTGTGGCGGCGCCGTGGATGCGAGCCGACCTGTGCCGCGAGCTCGTTGGCCGCCGCGTCGACTGTCCGAGGATCTTCGGCGGTCCGCCCGGCCAGCAGTCACCCTTCCGGCGTCAGCCGGATTCCACGGCCGACGACGCCGGTGGCTGGCTCCAGGCGGACAGGTGGTGGCTCGCCCACGGTTGGGAGCAGTGCAGCTCTCGTTCCGCTTGAGCCACAGACCCGTGACGAGCCACCGCAAACAGGACCCGAGATGGAGGTGAAAGGATAAATCAAAAATCTGAATGTGATGTACGCCAAATCGGCATTAGACGTCATACTGTCTATGGCCCATGCTGATAGCTAACGGCAAGTTCACCGCGAAGGCGACGGCAGAGCGCCACGAGGGACAGAGCAATGACCACACGTATGGGCAAGGTGACCTGCGACATCACGATCTCGGCCGACGGGTACTCGGCCGGGCACAACCAGACCGAGGAGCGCCCGTTCGGCGACGACGGCGGCGACGGCTGGGGCGACAACCTGCATGCTTGGTTCGTCGAAACCCCCGAGGAGAACCGGGCCGAGATCGACCAGATGACGGCCGCCAAGGCATTCATCATGGGCCGCAACATGTTCGGCCCAGTGCGTGGCGAGTGGGATCGGCAGTGGAACGGCTGGTGGGGCGACAATCCGCCGTATCACGCCCCGGTCTTCGTGCTCACCCACTACCCGCGTGACCCGCAGCCGATGGAGGGCGGCACCACGTACCACTTCGTCACCGACGGAATTGAGTCTGCGCTGGCACAGGCTCGCGATGCGGCCGGGGACGGCGATGTCGCGATCCAAGGCGGTGCGACCACCATCAACCAGTACCTCGCCGCCGGCCTGATCGACGAACTGCGGCTGCACATCGTGCCGCTCACGCTCGGCGCCGGAACGCGGCTGTTCGACGGCGTTCCGCCATTGAAACTGGAGCAGGTGAAGTCGCGCCCAGCGAGCTTGGTCACGCATGTGACCTACCGCGTGCTGTCCTGAGCAGGTGGGTGATTTACACGCCTCCCCAACGGACAAACGTCGGTCGACCGTGCCGCCTGCGGGACCAGCCGGAACGGTGGGCGCGGCCATGGGCGGTTGTTGGAGTGAGTAAGCGGCGGTCAGGGGGCGGGGGCCGGGGGGCGGACGCCGGTGGGGTGGCCGTTCGTTCCGTTCCGGGAATGGCCGTTGAGGTGTGACCGGCCCGGCTCCTCGGTCGGCTCGCGGGGGGCGACGACGAGGTCGGGCGAGGCGCCGTCGGCGATGGCGAGAGCCTCGGGCTCGGAGTCGGGCCCGGGGGCGCGCATGTTGGGCCGGTCGTGCATGCTGGCGATCACGCCGCCGCGCACCTTGTTCCAGATCAGGGTCAGCATGGCGGCGGCCGACAGGCCGATGACGCCGGCCAGGGCGACCACGGCCTCGACGCCGAGCAGTTGCACGGCCGCGCCGGCGATCAGGATGCCCAGGCCCTGCCCGGCGAGGATCCCGGACTGCGCGAGGCCGAACGCCTGGCCACGACCGGAGGGCGGCACCGCGGCCACGAACGCCGCGTTCGCCGCGAGCTGGTAGGCACTGCCGACGCCCGACATCGCCCAAAGGATCATCACCGCCCACAGTGGCGGGTGCGTCGCGGCGCCGATGAGCGGCGCGCAGGCGAGCATCGACATCCAGCCCATGACGCGAATCCGGTTGGTGGGCCGGACGAAGCGGCTGAACAGAAACGCGCCGATCACCATGCCGGTCGGCATGGCCGACATCAGCAGCCCCACGGTCACCGCACCGCCGCCGAAGGTGGCCGCATAGGGCGCGGCCAACCCCTCAGGAATCACGTAGAAGCCGCACAGCCAGGCGAACGAGACCAGCGAGCGCAACGTCGGGTCGCCGAAGACCAGCCGGGCTCCATCCCGCGTCCCGCGCCAGAGGCCCAGCGCGTCCTGCTCCCGTTCCTTGGTCGCGGGACGCCGCCGCAGCCCCGCCACCAGCACCAACGCGGACGCGCCGAAGGTCAACGAGTTGATCGCCAGCGCCTCGTAGGTTCCGACGACGGCCACGATCGCGCCACCGGCCAGGAATCCGAACATCTGCGTCGCCTGGTGCGTGATGTTGTTGATCGCCGTACCCGCCACGTACTTGTCGCCGTCCAGTACGTCCGGCAACAGCGCCGCACGCGCCGCCGTGAACGGCGCACCAAGCAGCACGGTCAGGAAGACCGCCGCGCACAACCCCCAGAACGGCATCGCCTGGAGGGCCATGAGACCCATCAGCCCCATGCGCAGGACGTCACAGACCACCATGACGCTACGTCGCGGAAAGAGATCCGCCAGCCCGGACAGCACAGGCCCACCCACGATCGGCGGTATGTAGGTCAGCGCGTACGTCAGCGCCGTGAGCATCGCCGAGTCGGTCGCCCGGTAGACCAGGACCGCCAAGGCGACCTGGGCCAGCTGGTCCCCCACGTACGAGAGAGCCTGGGCAAGCCACAGGGCACGGAACTCACCTACCGCGAAGACCTCGCGGTAGGTGGCCTGTGACTCCGGGGGACGCCGATGCCGGCCCATCTGCCTCGCGCTCCGTTCGTCCACCCGCCTCCGGGTGGTCCCCCTATTAACTCACGCTGCGTGGCAGTTATGTAACCTACCGTGCCCAATTGATGAAACCCTTTGCCCCCGCAGGCACACCTAACCCTTGAGTCAGTAACCGTGCTTGTGAAGCCAGTCGTCGTCGATCCCGAAATGGTGGGCGATCTCATGGACGACTGTGATCCTCACCTCATCCACCACATCCGCCTCCGTCTCGCAGATTGCGAGGATCTCGTGGCGGTAGATCGAAATGTGATCGGGCAGCACACCTCCGTACCAGTCGCCGCGCTCGGTCAGGGGTACGCCCTGGTAAAGACCGAGCAGACCGGGCTCGGGGGACTCGTCCTCAACGACGATGACGATGTTCCGCATCTGCCGGGCCAGCTCGGGCGGGACGGTGTCGAGGGCCTCACCGACCAGGTCCTCAAAGCGCTCACGCGACATTTCGATCACGAAATCATTCTGCTCGACGGAAGGAGGCACCGTGACCCGCATCCGGGCCACGTTCCGCCGCCTGCTGGCGGTCCCCGCCAAGATCGGCTCCAAGCTCAACGGCCCCAAGGCCCGCCGCACAACCCAGATCCTCCTGGTCACCGCCGTAGGCCTCCTTGGAGGTCTTCTAGGCCTGACCCTGGGTGGCCACGTAGTCACCCCTGTCGGCCCGACCGACGTCTCCCTGGCCCTACGACCGTCCTGGACCGGCGGCACCACGATCCGGTTTCCGCCCCTAGGGGCTCTTCAACTCGACACTCACTGGGGCCCAATCGCCCTGGAGGCCAGCGTCACAGACCTCCGCCCGGAGGAAGCCCGCAAGCTGATCGAGTCCAACAACGAAATAGACCAACTCACTGACCAAGTAGGCACAGAACTCCGCCACGGCGTAGTAGTGATGCTGCTCCGCGCCCTAGCCCTCACCCTGGCCTTCGCCTTCCTGGCATCCCTGATCGTCTTCCGCTCCCTCCGCAAGGCCCTCGCGTCCCTGGCCGTCACCCTCACAACCCTCGTCGCCCTAACGCTCCTCACCTGGGCCACGTTCAACCCCCAAGCCCTGGCTGAGCCCCGCTACACCGGCCTCCTGGCCAACGCGCCCCAGGTAGTAGGCGACGCCCGCAGCATCGTCGAACGCTTCTCCGCCTATCGCGCCCAACTGGCCCGCCTGGTAGGGAACGTCTCGCGCCTCTATGCGGCCACCTCAACCCTCCCCACGTACGAACCAGATCCCTCCACCATCCGCGTCCTCCACGTCTCCGACATCCACCTCAACCCCGCCGCCTGGTCCGTCATCCGCTCGGTGAGCACCCAGTTCCAGGTCAACCTGATCATCGACAGCGGCGACCTGACCGACCACGGCAGCAAGCCCGAAGACCGCTTCGCCGCCGACATAGCAAGCCTCAAAGTCCCCT
Source organism: Actinomadura rudentiformis (assembly GCF_008923185.1). Classification (GTDB taxonomy): domain Bacteria; phylum Actinomycetota; class Actinomycetes; order Streptosporangiales; family Streptosporangiaceae; genus Spirillospora; species Spirillospora rudentiformis. Next base: position 19,908 of record NZ_WBMT01000008.1, on the reverse strand, counting down.
ACGTCTTCGTACGCGGCAACCACGACTCCAAATCAACCCAGAACGCCGTAGCCGCCCAGCGAAACGCAGTAGTCCTGGATGACAAGCTCCAAGAGGTAGAGGGCCTCCGCATCTACGGCGTGGGCGACCCCCGCTTCACCCCGGACAAGACGACCCGAGACGACAACGTAGGCGCCGACCAGCTCCGGGCCCTCGGCACCACCCAAGCCCAGAAGCTCCGAGCCACCGGCACAACCCCTGACATAGCCGTCATCCACGACCCCACCCAGGCCGAGGGCTTCTCAGGCCTAACTCCCCTAGCCCTCTCTGGCCACGCTCACCAACGCACCACCAAAGTCCTCCCCAGTAACACGCGCCTCTTCATCCAAGGCTCCACAGGCGGCGCCGGCCTCCGCGGCCTAGAACACGAAGAGCCCACCCCCATCGAACTCTCCGTCCTCTACTTCAGCCGCGCCACGCACCGCCTCCAAGGCTGGGACGACCTGCGCCTAGGCGGCCTAGGCCTGACGTCCGCCCAGATAGAACGCCACCTGGAACCCAAGCCAGACCGCCCCCTGACCCCGTCCACCACACCGCCAACCACTCCCCCAAACAGCCCGACCTTCCCGACCCAATGGCCCAGCTCAACACCCCCACGCTCTCCGAACCCCTGACAACCCGATAACCATTTATGCGTCCAGCCTGGTTGTCCCCTATGCTGGGCATGGTCAAGTGGCAGCCTGCCTGCCACACCAGGGCCCCCTTCGTCTAGCGGCCTAGGACGCCGCCCTTTCAAGGCGGTAGCGCCGGTTCGAATCCGGTAGGGGGTACGTCTTCCTCTGAAACGAAAGTTGAGCCCATCTGGGCCTCCTTTCCGGCCGGTCCCGCCTCGCGGGGACCGGCTTTTTGTTTTGCCCACGGCCAGGATGGCCGCGAGCTGCTGGGTTGTCTCGGCCCTGACCGTGGCCTGGATGATCGCCGCGTAGCGGACCCGGCAGTGGCGGATCTGGATCCGGAGGATCCCAAGAAGCTTCCGCAGCAGCGGCTCCGGCAGCTTCGTGACCACGACCGAGAGCTTTGGATTTGGCTCCAGCAGCCGGGGATCGTTCGCCCCAGCTGCCAGATCGACTGCGGTGATCTCGCTCCGAACAGCATTAATATCCCCGCTTAGCCCGGCAAAGAGCTCCTGCGCCTTCCGGCGGAACTCCGGATCGGAGCCGTCGTCCTCCTCCAGTTGAGTGATGCGGCGCACGACGGCCACCGGCAACGGATCAAAGGCGCACGGACGAGGGGGGTCGCGGCATGGTGCAGATCTCGATCGCCGGCCCGGCTGACCGAACGGTGCAACGCGCGCCGCGTGGCATGCCGCGGCATGCCGTCCGCGCCGCGGGCCCGTCAACGCACCGAGTCGCCGTTGCCCGACGACCGCGGGCTCGGCATAGGCATCTGCCGAAACCTTGGCTCGCGGCAAGCGCCGGCCGATGCCGCCGCAGTGCCCAGCCGTCCGACCCCGGCCGGAACTGCGACCCTTCGGACGTGGCATTGGAGCCCCACTTGGTGAGCACGAGGAAGAATTCACGTCCTTCCTCATTCCGGCATTCAGGCTTCCAAACGATCACGCGACTCAGCCGCCAGCCCTCCTGGCAGAACAGCGTCGTAACCGGGTGCGGCATGCCGCACGCATCGCTTCTGCCGTCCTGGATCGCGACCACCGCCGCGCCGCACCACATGGGACCGGCACCAGGTGGCACATGGAGCCAGACCGTGCCGTCGGCGGCGAGGACGCGCCAAAGCTCGGCAAGTACGGGCCACACAACGGCAAGGTCCCGTGAGGCGGCAGCCCAGCGTGCCGGTGGGCGATTGGCAGGCTTGTGACCACGCAATCCATGGAACCCGTCGGCATCTCCTGGAGAACTTCGAGGGCTCCACCGACAGTGAGAAGCGCGAGTGGACCGTTACAGAGAGAAATCTTCATCACCCTCGCCCTTCGTACGGAACGGTAGATTCCAACCAGGTTCACCGGTTCGGCGACACCTGCGCCTGGACCAATGCGCACCCCAGCCAGTCGCGAACCTGGACGGGGAGCTCGAGGCCAGTGCCCCAGGCCCGGGAAGGGGTCCATGGACAGCGATCTGAAGCAGACGATCGGCGAGTTGTACGGGGTCTTCAGCCGCTATCGCGTTCCCAACGTCAAGGACCACTGCACGCACTGCGTCACCGACGAGGAAGCCGCCGCGATCAGGACCACCCGGTTGACCGACCTCACCGGCCAAGACCTGAACCGGTATGCCTGGAAGGCCATGTCCACCTGGGGCGGGATGGAGGAGTTCAAGCATTTCTTGCCCCGCCTGCTCGAACTGGCGGCAGTCGGTGAACTGATTTTCCCGTCCTCACTCATGACCAAGGTGGGCGCGGTCTGGCGCGACTGGCCAGACGAGGAACAGTCCGCGATCCAAGCCTTCGTCGAAGCATGGTGGGCATCCACCGTCCGCGACCATCCAAGCCCGGTCCCCATCCAGGAGATGCTCGAAATCATCGAGTTCATGGGCTTCGGGCTGCGCCCCTCTCTGGAGGTCTGGGCGCGAACGGGAACCTCCGGCGCGGCCCGCCACATCGCCGAACTCATCAACAGAATCCCCAACGTCGATCAGCAGCAAGAGCTCCAGCGCTGGCTCGGAGAACCCGCCGTCGGAACACTCCTGACCGACATTGCAGCAACTGCGGAGCCAGACCTGGCCTCCGAGGTGGCCCAAGCCCTGGAGGGACACCACTTCTGGCGGACCTACCAGCACTGACCGCCTCACCCTGGCGATCCGCGCTGCCGCATCATCCTCGATGGTCACGACCACGGTGCCCCGGTCCGCGTCGCCTGCGGCAGGCAGGGCAGCCTAACCGGGCGTTCAGCCTCGGCCGCTCGTTCCGCCCCGTCCGGTGGGCGTCGGCGCCGTACGGCCGAGGACTCGCTCCCAGCGCCGGATCTCCGACTCGTCCGGACCCAATCCGGTGCGCCGCCGACGGCAAGGTCAGGTCTGGCCGACTGCCGCGTCGGTTCGGGCGGCCCTTCTCGGCATCGCTGCCCCGTGGCGTCGGCAGCAGCACCCCAGACAACGGCTCTCCGAACTTCTTGCCGTTGCCAGTCCCCGCGCGCCGACCGGACGTCCCGGTGTCGCTCGCACGAGGAGTCGGCAGCAATCGCACTACGACGCTCAGCGGCGGAGTCCGCCTCTCCCCACGGCGCCGATGGCGATCCAGCCAGGGCTCCTGGCACTCGGTCTCGCCGGTTGCGGCTGACCCGGTGTGTGGTGGAGGAGGGCTGGTCGCTGCAGCGGACGGCCGAGCGACCGCGCCCGTGCGGCGATCGCTGGCCGCCACGCGGGTGGATCGATCGGCGCATGGACTTCGGAACTGATGACGGACATGGGGACGACCCAAAAGGCGTTCGCCAAAAGCCCTGTGGCGCAGGGTTTTTCGCATTTTGGGCGACTCCGCGAAGCTACGATGCGGAGGAAGATCTCCCTGAGCGTTGAGGTGCACATGGTCGAGTCGTCCCCGCAGATCCCCACTGGCGTCCCCACCGCGGCACGCGTCTATGACGTGATGCTCGGCGGCAAGGACAACTACGCGGTGGACCGGGCCGTTGCCGAGGCCAGCCTCGCGATCATGCCGGAGCTGCGGGACATCGCCCTGCACAACCGCGCGATTCTGCACCGCGTCGTCCGCTACCTCGCCGCGGAGGAGGGGATCACCCAGTTCCTCGACCTGGGATCGGGTTTGCCGACCGTTCGCAACACGCACGAGGTCGCCCAGGAGATCAACCCGCAGGCGCACGTGGTGTACGTCGACATCGACCCGATCGTGCTGGCACACGGCCGGGCGATCCTGGCCGACAACGCCAACACCACTGTGGTGACCGCCGACATCCGCAACCCCGGCGACCTCCTCGGCCGTCCGGAGGTCCGCGCGCTCATCGACTTCGACCAGCCCGTCTGCGTGATGCTCGTCGGCATCCTGCACCACCTCGCCGACGACGAGAAGCCCGGCCAGATCGTCCAGGTACTGCGGGACGCGATGCCCAGTGGCTCCTTCTTCTTCATCACCAACTTCACCCGCCTGGGCGACGCCCCCGAGTCCGTCGCACTGGAGAAGCAGCTCCTGGAGCAGCTCGGCACCGGCCGCGTCCGCACTCCTGCCGAGCTGGCCACCTTCTTCGACGGCCTCGAGATCCTGCCTCCCGGCCTCGTCCCCCTCCCGCTGTGGCGCCCCGAGGAGCCCGTCCTGGACGCCAGCACCATCGACGTCCGCTTCATGACAGGCGGCGTCGGCCGCAAGCCCTGATCCACTCCTTGGTGCCGCCTGCGGACAAGCCCGGGGCAAGCGAGCGGGAGAACGCCAAGGCTCGGCTGCTCTGCGGAGGCGCAGAGCTATGCGGAGGCGCAGAGGCCCTGCGGAGGCGCTCCCCGCAGTCCGCACGACGTCGGCCACGAGGTCGAGCACGACATCGAGCATGAGGTCGGCGGCGCTGAGCCGTAACGGGCTTGTCTCCCGGTGCTACCACTCCAACTGCATCAGCACCGGGAGACCTGTGTGGCTGAGGCCGCCGTTTACGCGCGGATCAATCCAGCATGTCCCTGGGCAGTATTTGGATTTTCTGCTTGCGACTCGAACGCCTGCAGGTCTTTAGGCGCCTCCGGCAGGACTGGGACCCAGTGCGAGGGCATCTCCTCGGTGGCCGCACTGGTCGCTGGTCGCCGACAGCGAGCGGGACCTCGAGAATCCACGCCATTGCCGCATATGGTCAGCGCCATGACCGAGCAGTTCGATCTCGCAGGCGAGCTGACGGCCGCGTGCCGCGACCGCGCGCAGACGTCGCGTTTCCTTCGCAGGTTTGCCGCCGAGTGGTCGACTCCGATCGCCGATGGCGATGGCTGTCGCCAGGACGAACTGTCCACAGCCGAACAACGGCTCGATGTCCAGTTGCCCGAGGCATTGAAGGAAGTCATGACGCTGTTCGGCCGACGCGAAGACCTGACCAGCAACCAGGACTACCTGCTCAAGCCCGACCAACTGCACTACGACGAGACCGGCCGAGCCCTCGTTTGGCGCCACGAAAACCAGGGCGTCGCGCACTGGGGCATCCCAGTCGAACACCTCCGTCTGCCCGATCCACCGGTGATCTTCCAGCTCGACGGCACCTACTATGCGCCCGAGCCATGGCGCCCGTTCCTCGGCCGATTCTCCCTCGCCTCCATCGAGATGGTGCTGTACGAGGCGCTCTTCGCCTCGGACAACGACGACCACGACAACCGGGAAGCCAGCGAGGCCGATCTCGGCATCCTCGAACGCCGCTACTCCCGCCTGCCCATTCCGGACTACCCGATGTGGGCCAATCCCGAAGGACCGCCCATCCGGTGGTTCTACGACCGTGATGTGCTGATCTGCGACCACGGCACCGCATGGCTCTGGGTCCGAACACGAAATCCCGAAGCTCTAGTGGCCGTACGCGCCGTACTACCCGGCGACTGGCATATGGCGTATTGACGGACGTGCCGCTCTCGTAGCCGCGACAGCGACCACCTGTTCGGAAACCAGTTGCCGCTCCTCTGCACCGCCTGCGAGGGTCTCGGAGATTCGAACCACCGTGCGGACGTCCGATGTCACACTCCGCGAAAGGCCCTCGATGACACCTCCGGCGAACGAGTTCGGGCGCCAGTCCTTGCTGAACGCCTATCTGGATGTCCAACGAGACCAACTCGCGCGCAGATTTACTCCTGAGCTTCCCGAGACCGAACACGAGGTTGCCCGCCGCGAGTTCCTCACCGGGCTGGAGCACCTGTTCGGCATCACGCTGAATCCGCCGCAAGGCTCGGGCAGGCAGGTGACGATCGGACAGGAAAGAGACCATCTCGAACGACGAGTGCTGACGCAGTTCTTCCGAAGTACGGCCGACTCGTACCTCTCGATCCGTACTCCCTGGTCCGGTTATCTGGAGGCCGGCCTTCTATTCGAGGTGATGAAGGAGGCAGGTATCTGGGACACCGTTCGTGAGACGAGCGACAGTATCCGCACGTCCAGCGATGAACTGCAAGAGCAACATCGGGCGCTGCTCGACCTTCTCCTCAGCCGCCTTCTTGGTGATCGTGCGGCAAACACCTTCACAGAAGCCGATCTCACCGCAATCGGAGTAACCGTCCCCGTCCCAGAGCTTGAGGACGACTGGGAGTAACTGCGCGCTCTTTCCCGCCGACGGATCCTGCTGTGGCTTTCAATGTCGGCTTTCGTGCCCTGTGGTTCCTGTTCACGGGGCCTGGTCACGCTCCTGACATGGGTGAACTGGGTGAGCCAGGCAGGTGCGGAGTGCCCGGATCGTGGGCCGTGGTTTTCGGTGGCGGTGCCGCACTCGCACTTCTGGTGGCCTGAGGCAAGGAGGAATGACCGATGGATCCATCGGATCAGGAAGCGGTTCGATAAGCGGTCGTCGCTGATCTTCCGGCGGGATTCACGCCACGTTCCTTCGGGAGGGGCGACGAAGACGTCTGGACGGTAGAGGGCACGGTCCGAAGGTCGAGGCGATCGAGGGCGCAGTCCGAGAGATCGGGCTCATCACTTCCGGCAACGGCCCAGCGCGCCTACGAAGGTCCCGTTAAGGGCGGTGACGGTCTCGGGACGGAGGGCGGTGTAGGTCTGGGGCGGGCGGAACGTCACTTCTACCCTCTACGGTGATCGCTCATGATCTCCCCCGCTCCCGACGAGGACGTCCTCGAAATCCCCACCGCCTGGCGGAGCCGCCTGCATCCGCGCCGCGGCGGCACCCCCAGCTCCAAGATCAAGATCGACCGTGCGGCGGCGCCGGCGCTGCGGGCGTTGATCGAGGAGCACGCCGCTTACCTGGAGGAGTCGCTCGCCCATCCGCGCTGTGACAGTGCGATGGCGGCTGCGGCCCGCGCCCACCTCGCCGGAGCGCCCGACCCGCTGGGCGCGGCCGTTGTTACCGGCCTGCTGCTCGCCGGGGGCCCGAAGAACCTGAAGGACCGGTCCTTCCCGATGGCGGACGCGATTCTCGACGAGCACGGCGCCGCGTTCGCCGCCCGCTGGCTGGCCGAGAGCACCGAGATCGACGTGCCGTTCCACGTCGGGCGCGATGATGACGGTGAGGTGAAGGTCGAGCGCTGGGCGATTCCGCACAGGCCGAAGAAGTCGCACTGGGACTGGCGCGAGGAGAGCTGGGCGCGGCGGATCCGCGCGGCGCTCGCAGCCGCGGATGACGCCACCTACGCGGAGGCCGTCGCGGGGCTGGAGGGCTGCCGCCGGTCGCGGGTGCAGCGGCTGATCACGACCTACCTCGTACCGACGCGGCTGGACTGGGTCAGGGAGAGCCGCGCCGAGGCGCCCTCGGACCCGTACGAACGCACGCTGCTGTGGTGCTCCCTCGCCCCCGGCGAGAAGACCGCGTGGACCGACCGCTGGGCGGCGGGCCAGCCGTGGGAGAGCCTCGACCTGGGAACGTTCGCGACCCTGGCCGACGCGTTCGGCGCCGCCATCGCGCCGCTCGCCGCGTCGCAGATGGTCAACAGGAACACCCGCCTGAACAACCAGCAGATGGCCGCGAAGGTGCTGAGCCACCTGCCATCCGACGAGGCCTTCGAGTTCCTGCTCGACCGTGCCGACCTCAAGCATGCGCGGCTCGCGCTGTTGGACGCCGCCCGCCGCTTCCCGAAGAGGGCGCGCCGCCTCCTGGAAGATGCCTCGAACAACCCCTCGCCCGAGATCGCCGCCCAAGCCGCGGAAGTCCTCGCGCTCCTCGGTGAGGACACATCCAGCGAGACATTGAATGAGGTGCCCGGCGCGGAACTTCCCCCGGTGCTGACCGACCCGCCCTGGCTGCGGAAGAAGAAGACAGCCAAGCCAGTCGTCATCGAGGGGCTGACCGCACCCACCGTACGGCAGGTGGTCTGGCTGCCTGGAGAGGAGGAGGAATGGGCGGACCCCATCCCGACCTCCTATGGCACCTATCCGGACGACACAGACTGGGAGAAGGAGGCGGCGAGGGTCCGCTCCCAGCGGTTTCCCATCGTCCAGGTGTCACATCTCCTCCTCCAGGCACCCGTCGACCTGGTCCGGCCGCACATCGATACCTGGGTGAGACTGGGCTACTGGTACGACGATGACGGCCTCTGGCCACGTCGCGTCGTCGCGCGGCACGGCGTGGACGCCTACCCGTTGGCGATCAGCGCCGCGCAGCAGAACCCGGCCTCATGGGGAGGGGTGCTCCTTCCCTTCCTCGACAACCACGTCGCCGAGCTGGTGACCGGCTGGCTGACCCGGACCAAGACCGTCCGCCCGCTCGCCATCGCGTGGCTCGGCCGGCACGGCGCCGAGGCCGCCCGGCTGCTCATCCCGGCCGCGCTTGGCAAGGCCGGGCGGGACCGCAAGGACGCCGAGGCCGCCCTGCGCGTGGTGGCGGGGAACATCGGTGCCGACGCCGTCGTGGCCACCACACGCGAGTACGGCGACGCAGCCGCCACCGCGATCGAGGCGATGCTCAACGTCGACCCCTTGGACGTGATGCCGGGCCGCCCGCCAACGCTCCCGGACTGGGCCGCCCCAAACTCCCTTCCGCCCGTACGGGAGAAGGACGGTCAGCGGACGCTGCCGCGCGAGGCCGTCGGGCACCTCATCACGATGCTGGCGATGTCCAAGCCCGATGAGCCCTACGCGGGCGTCTCCCTCGTCCGAGCCGCGTGCGATCCAGCGTCACTCGCCGAGTTCGGTTGGGAGCTCTTCCAGCGCTGGCAGTTGCACGGCACCCCGTCCAAGGACCGGTGGGCTTTCTCCCAGCTCGGCCTGCTCGGCGACGACGAGACGGTGCGCCGCCTCACACCCGTCATCCGGGCGTGGCCCGGCGAGGGTGGGCACACCAAGGCCGTCGACGGGCTGGACGTGCTCGCCTCCATCGGCACCGAGGCGGCCCTCGCTCAGCTGTACGGCATCTCGGTGAAGATGCCTTTTAAGGCGCTCAAGACCCGCGCGGCCGAGAAGATGCGGGAGGTCGCCGCGGGGCTGGGCCTCACCCCCGAGCGGCTCGCTGACCGGCTCGTCCCGGACTTCGGCTTGGACGCCGACGGCGGCCTCACCCTCGACTACGGCCCGCGCCGCTTCACCGTCACGTTCGACGAGCAGCTCATGCCGTACCTCACCGACGAGGACGGCGTCAGCCGCAAGGACCTGCCCAAGCCCGCCGCTTCAGACGACGCCGAGAAGGCCCACGCCGCCCGCGAGCGGTTCCGCACGCTGAAGAAGGACGTACGCGCCTCTGCCGCCGAGCAGATCCGCCGGCTGGAGGTCGCGATGATCATGCGGCGCCGCTGGACGGTCACCGAGTTCCGCATGTTCTTCGTCGACCAGCCGCTGATCTGGCACATCGCCCGGCGGCTGTTGTGGCAACACGACGGCGGCGCGTTCAGGATCGCCGAGGACCGCACGTTCAGCGACGTACGGGACGAAATCGTGACGCTCCCCACGGACGCCGAAATCGGGATCCCGCACCCCCTCGACCTGCCCGCAGCCGAGCTGGCCGCCTGGTCGAACCTGTTCGCCGACTACGAGATCATCCAGCCGTTCGCCCAGATCGGCCGAGTCGTACACGCCCTCACCAAGGACGAGCATGGCGAGCGGCTGCTGCGGTTCGAGGGCACGACCGTCCCGTTCGGCGCGGTCCTCGGCCTGGAACGGCGCGGCTGGCGGCGCGCCGACGTCGGCGACAACGGAATCATCGACTCGATTTCCCGGGAGCTGCCCGACGGCACCTACGCAACCCTCCACCTGTACCCAGGGCTCGTCACCGGCATGCTGGAGGAGTCGGGCGACCAGGAGATCCGGGCCGTCACCGCCGAAGCCCGCCGCCCCGGCGGCGCGCCCCGGAGGTTCGGCGACCTGGACCCCATCCTGGTCTCCGAGGTCATCGCCGACCTCACCGACCTCACCGCGCCCGAGTAGGCCGGAAACGACCAGGACGTCTCGGCGGTGATGGCGGTCGGCCAAGGCTTGTTACGCCGCCACTAACGCGGCCAACTCAACGAGCAGATGCGCCCAGCATCAGCAGCGGCGCCTCCGGCCGCGTGGCGGCGCCTCCAGTTGCATGGCCCAGCGGCGCCTCCGATTGCGTGGCGCAGCCGCGTCATCTTCTTGTCACTAGTGGGGCCTTTGTGACCTGCACTTCGTGGGCGACCAGCCCCTACGTGGCCAAGGCACCTTGCCCCTTGAGCGCCCGCCAGGTGGATACCTGACCAGATGCCCTGTGCCAGCTCAGGCACAGGGCATCACCGTGATTTTGCCTGGTTGGAGAAGTGTCCAGAGTCACCATGTTCATGCCTTTCATACGCCTTAGACCGGAGGAGGATGAGCGGCACCTGTTCGCCCCCTTTGACGGGAGATCCCGGCATGAGCGAGTTCAATCGGCGTGAGTTGCTACTGAAGGGAATGGGGGCCGCAGCAGCGGCCGCCGCCGCATCGTACGGGCTGCGAGGAGCGGCTGGGACGCTATCGGACAGCGCGCATGCGGCCACGACACCGACGTGGAATCACGACCCTGGCTCGCTGACCGGCCCATCTCGCTGGGCTGGGATCGACCCCGGATTCAGTGCATGCGGGACGGGCGTGCATCAATCGCCGATCAACATCGAGACCGCGCGAGTCAGCGTCTCTCGCGGTCCCGCACTGCAGCTCAAATACGACGAGTCCGAGCTGGCCATCGGGAACACCGGCCACGTGATCGAGGTGAGGATTCCCTCCGGCGTCGAGGACGTACTGCAGATCGGCGGGGACTCCTACCGGCTGACCCAGTACCACTTTCACGCGCCCTCAGAGCACACCATCAACGGACGACACGCGGACGTGGAGGGGCATTTCGTCCACACCAACGCTGCGGGTGCGACGGCCGTCGTCGGAGTGCTCTATCGCATCGGCCCCAGGCCGAACCGGCTACTGGAGACGATCCTCCGCATGGCCCCGGAGACTTCAGGCACGGAGGGACGCCCCATCGGCGAGGCCAACCCAGTGGACCTGTTCAGAGGTCTGGACGGGGCGTACGCCAAGCGCGGGAAGGTCCAGGTCGACACTTTCTATTCCTACGACGGTTCCCTCACTACCCCCAGCTGCACCGAAAACGTCCATTGGTACATGCCCCATGGCAGCGGGCACGTCTCTCGCGCTGCCGTGACACGTTTCCACTCCGTCGTCGCGAAGTTCGCCAACTACGGCGGCTACGCGAACGACAACCGCCCAGTGCAGCCGCTCAACGGACGGGTCGTCCAACTCCGCGTCGGCCCGAAACGCCGTAGCTGAGCGTAGGCCGAGACGCAACACAACATGCGCACATGCCAGGGCAGATCGACCCAAGTTCGCGCCCCCGCGGGCTGACGAGTTCGGTGAACGGACCGCCTCATCGTCACAGTCACGCCACGCGCCAGCTGACCGAGGCCACGTGAAAACAAGGGCCGTCCCCGTACCCGGCAAACATGCGCAACCATCACCTCACCACCATGGCGACGCGCCACGCCCCGCTCGCCCCTGTCGGAGAGCGGCGTCCGGTAATTCACCGGTTTTCGCGTACCCGATCAATCCGGGTGGACCTGGTCACGCATCCTTTTCGTAGCTGAGCCGAGGTGTCGAGGGTCAACGCCGAAGTGCGTTCCGCCGCCGATGCTGTAGATCCCTTCGACCCGCTTCGGACAGAAGCGTTGATGCTCGCCTGAGACCAGGCGTGGAGGAGTTCGCCGAGGTCGGCGCCCACGACCGGCCAGCACCACCTGGTCGGTCGTGGCTAGCGCCTGCGGGCGAGAGTCAGCCCGTCGCCGATCGGCAGGACCACCTGCTCGACCCCGTTCGTCCGCGGCGACGTGATCATTGAACGTGCCGGTCGTCGTCCTGCCAGCCCAAGTCCGCGACCGTACCGCTGGCTCGGGGCCGGCCGCGGACTCGGCGATGGGCCGTGAACTCGGAATCTCTGGCCGTCAGCAGCCCTCCGGGCCGCATGCATCCGCGCCCTCCGCGCCCTCGACCGTGATCAGGGAACGGCGCGGACGCTCCGACCAGGCCTGGTTGAGCGCCTGGGAGAAGACCTCGGTCGGCTGAGCGCCGGAGATCCCGTACTTGCGGTCGAGCACGAAGAACGGCACGCCGCGCGCCCCAAGTTCGGTCGCCTCCCGCTCGTCGGCCCGCACCTCGGCGGCGTAGGACGTCGGGTCGTCGAGCACCTTGCGGACCTCCGCCGGATCGAGCCCGACCTCCGCAGCGGCATCCACAACGAACTCCTGGTCGGCGAAGACCGACCGTTCCTCGGCGAAGTTGGCCTTGTAGAGCCGGTTGAACAGCTCGCGCTGCTTGCCCTGCTCCTTGGCGTAGTGGGTGAGCCGGTGCAGATCAAAGCTGTTGCCGCTGTCCCGACCGCGCGTGCGGTAGCCCAGGCCCAGCTCGCCGGCCATCGCCCCGATCCGGTCCTCGTTGGCCTCGATCTGCTCGACCGTCGCGCCGTACTTCTCGGCGACGGCCTCGACCACCGGCCGGGTGACATCCTTGGGCGCCTCGGGGTTCAGCTCGAACGACCGGTAGACGACCTCCACGTCTTCCCGATGCGGGAACGCCTCAAGCGCCTGCTCCAGCCGCCCTTCGCCCACGTAGCAAAAGGGGCAGTTGATGTCGGTCCACACCTCGACGGTCAGCTTGTCGCTCATTCAGACACCTTTCAAATTTCAACCTTCTCCCGCACAACATCCCAGACTCCAGAACGATTCCACCCCAATCCTTTGCGTTCCTCCTCGAACACGCAGCGTTATACTGGAATATGAACGATCATCATGGCCCGCGCGGTATCCGTGGCCCAAGCCCACCTACGGGCTTCCCCGGTTCCGAGAGCGACCCGCTCGACCAGGGCCTCATCAGCAGCGGCTTCGTCGCAGGAACAAATGAACGAAACCGTCGCCACACCCCCGTGGAACCAGTCACGGGACCCCTCACCCCCCGGCGGCACGCCGCTACGCTCTTGAACGGGGCAATTGACGAATCAGAGGCGAATGACAACGTGACCAGGCGCGAGATCTTCGACCCCGGAGCGGTTCCGGAGGCGTTTTGGCGTCGCCAGGAGGTTCAGCACGCCCTCGCTCACCGCGACGTCGGGCTCGTATTCCGCCTGTTCCTGAACGAATTCGACGACTGCACCCAAACCCAGCTGGCGACGCTCACGGGACACGATCGTTCCGATATCTCCGCCTGGGTGAGCGGCACTCGCCCAGGCCAAGTTTCAGACGTCGAAGTGCTCACCCGCATTGCAGACAGCTTGCAGATCCCGGACCAGGCGCGACTACTGCTTGGCTTGGACTCCGCCGGCCCCGTGGACATCGACGTTGATCTCGCAGGCCCTTGGCACGACCCAACGGAATAGACGACGTCAGCCTCCACCGTCACATCCAGCCTGGAGCACGTCGCGCTCTGCACCAGCCGGCAGCCGCGCCGTCGTAAGCGCGACAAACGCCTCGTTCGGTACCCACCTGTCTCATCATGAGCAAGGGATACAGGTCAGCCACGGCATAGATCGCCGATGGATACCGCCCGCTTGGCCAGCCGTCGTTTAGTGCCTGCGGGCGAGGGTCAGCCCGTCGCCGATCGGCAGGATCACCTGCTCGACCCGATCGTCGGCAGCGACATGATCGTTGAACATGCGGATCGCGCGCACCGCGTCGTCCTGCCGGCCCGGGTCCGCGACCGCGCCCGACCACAACGTGTTGTCGACCAGCAAAACCCCACCGGAACGGATCCTCGGCACGAGTTCCTCCCAGTAGGCCACGTACGACGACTTGTCAGCGTCAATGAACGCCAGGTCAAACACCACATCCGGCGAAAGCTCCCGCAACGTGTCCAGCGCCGGCGCCAACCGCAACTCGATCCGGTCGCCCACTCCGGCCTTGTCCCAGTAGCGCCGCGCAACCGACGTCCACTCCTCACTGACATCGCAGCACAGCAACCGACCATCCGCGCCGAGCCCACGGGCCAGGCAAAGCGACGAGTACCCCGTGAAGGTCCCCACCTCCACCGCACTCCGCGCACCGATCATCCGCGGAAGCAGCGTCATGAACGATCCCTGCTCCGGCGCGATCTGCATGGTCGCCGAACCAGGGAACCGTTCAAGCGTCTCCGCCGCCAACTCCTCCAACACCCCGTCCGGACCAGTGCTATGCGCGACCACGTACTCATGGACTTCAGGGCTCAACTGCCCGCTGCTCAGTGCCATGCACTCAGCCTTCCCAAGATCGACCCCAAGCCAACACCCCGCAATCAGGGATCAAGACCCGGAGCAGCGCAGCAAGTCGTCGCCCATCAAAAGGCTCGCCTGTGGATCGTGCGGCCGTCACCGTTGCGCGGGCCATGCCCCCGCGCCGTTTAACGCGGTCGAGGTGCTCACCGTTGCAGGTACTGAGGCCGACGTGGTTCCGCCTTCCTGGCCGTCGACAGTCGCGAACCTGTTGCAGCCACTACCAGGGATCGCCACGGACGCGAGCAGGACCCGGTGGTGTGGGTGGGTTGGTCATAGAGTGCCGGCATGGACGAGTTGGCTCCTGGGGCTTATGAGTCGTTGGTGACCGCTGCGCTTGAGGAACGGTTGCGGGATATCGAGCCTGATCTCGTTTACCGCGATGGCCTTGCGGCGGTGGATGCCGAGGAGATGCTCGTCCGGCATGTGGCGGTGCTTGTTAAGCGGTCCCTGAAGATCGCAGGCAGCGGTAAGGGTGGGTTGAAAGACCAGGTCAAGGTGGTCAACCAGATTGGGGAGGCCATCGCTGCCGTGGTCCCCGAGTCTGTCGTGGCCGAGGACTTGCTTACGGATGGCGTGCTGCTCGGGATTGCGGCCGGGCGGTTGCCTGATGGGAGTGTCACGTTCCCGGTGCGGCCTGACATCCCCTTGTCTTCGAGCGCGTTGCTGGTGAACGGGCGGGAGCAGCCACAGATCGGTCGTGAGGTGGCAAAGGAGCTGGCCACCGCGGATCGGGTGGACTTGCTGATTGCTTTTGTGAAGTGGCATGGGTTGCGGCTCATCGAGGATGAACTGCGGGCCTTTGTTGAGCGTGGTGGGCAACTTCGGGTGATCACCACCACCTATATGGGTGCGACCGAGGCTCGGGCTGTCGAACGGCTCGTGGAGCTCGGCGCTGAAGTGGCCATCTCGTTTGATACGCGAAGGACGCGGCTTCATGCCAAGGCTTGGCTGTTCCGGCGCGGGTCGGGGTTGGACACCGCATACATCGGGTCGTCCAATCTGTCGCGGGCGGCGCTGTTGGACGGTGTCGAATGGAACGTTCGGCTGGCTCGGGCGGAGCAAGGGCACCTGATTGACACGTTCGCCGCGACGTTTGAGGAGTACTGGAATGAGCCCTCGTTCGAGAGGTACGAGCCGGAACGGGACCGCGAGCGGCTGAACGCGGCGCTGCGTGCGGAGACGGGGTCTGTAGGGCTGCCGCTGCAGATCGCCAACATCGATGTGCAGCCGTACCCGTACCAGCAGGAGATCCTGGAGGAGCTCGACGCTGTACGCGAGGTGCACGGGCACTATCGCAATCTTGTGGTGATGGCGACGGGCACGGGCAAGACAATTGTGGCCGCGCTCGACTATGAGCGACTACGTCGGCAGGGCAAGGTTGACTCACTTCTGTTTGTGGCGCACCGGAAGGAAATCCTTCAGCAGAGCCTGTCTACGTTCAGGACTGTGCTGAAAGACGGGGCTTTTGGCGAGTTGCTCGTTGACGGCAACCGACCAAGTGGCTGGAAGCACGTCTTTGCCTCGATCCAGTCCTTGCAGCGGCTGCCTGAGCTCCGCCCCGACTCGTTCAGCGTGGTCATCGTGGACGAGTTCCACCACGCGGCGGCCGACAGCTATGGCGCGTTGCTCGATCGGGTCACGCCGACGGTGCTGCTCGGACTGACCGCGACGCCTGAGCGGTCCGACGGCGAGGACATCCTGCACTGGTTTGACGGGCGCAAGCCGGATGTCGAGCTGCGGTTGTGGGAGGCACTCGAACGCGGATTGCTGGTGCCGTTCCATTATTTTGGCATCCACGATGACACCGATCTGAGCCGCGTTAAGTGGCGACGTGGGGGTGGGTACGACGTCGCGGAGCTGACCGAGCTCTACACCAACGCGCGCACTCGCGTGGACATGGTTGTGCAGGCGCTGGTCGAGAAGCTTGGAAGTGTTACGGCCATGAAGGCCGTGGGCTTCTGCGTGAGCATTCAGCATGCACAGTTTATGGCGAATCAGTTTGACTACCGCGGTATCCCGGCGCGAGCTGTCACCTCGGCGATGTCCAGCGAGGAACGCGATACAGCATTGAGGGAGCTGCGCGAGGGAACGGTCAAGGCTGTTTTTACGGTGGACTTGTTCAACGAGGGTGTGGACGTCCCCGACATCGACACGGTGATATTTCTGCGGCCAACTGACAGCGCGACGGTCTTCTTGCAGCAGCTTGGGCGGGGCTTGCGGCTCACACCGGACAAGCCCGTCCTGACCGTCCTGGACTTTGTTGGCCACCAGCACAAGGACTTCCGGTTTGACCGGCGGTTCACTGCGCTGACAGGTATCCCACGGGGACGTCTTCCGCGTGAGGTCGAGGCTGGATTCCCGACGCTGCCGGCTGGATGCGCGATTAACCTGGACCGTGAGGTCAGCCAGATCGTGCTGGCGAACATCAAGCACGCGCTTCAGTTCAGTGTGCGGGATGCGGCAGCTGAGCTTCGCGAGCTCGACGATCCGCCGCTCGGCCAGTTCCTCGCTGAGACGGGCCGGGAGCTGGAAGATCTCTATGGGGGTAGCAGAGGCGGGTGGGCTCGACTGCGTCGGGCCGCAGGTTATGACACTCGTCCGGTCGCGGATGATGATCTAGCGCTCGGCAAGGCCATTGGGCGCATGCTGCACATGGACGATCCCGAGCGGCTGGAATTTCTGCGTGAGGTGCTCGCCGCACCATGGCCACCTGCATGGGGATCGCTCGGCCAACGACAGCAGCGATTGCTGGCCATGTTGCATGCGTCGCTGGATGGCAAGCGGCCAATCAGCGAGGTGACGGAAAACCTTCGGCGACTCTGGGGGAACGAGGCGCGTCGCGAGGAGTTGAGTGCCGTCATCGATGTGCTCTGGGACGGCATCCATCGAGTGACGCCGGTGGTCGAAGAGATCGCTCACCTGCCAGTACGACTGCATGCGCGCTACAGCCGGGATGAGTTGCTGGCGGCGTTCGGCATGGACCGTCCTGGCTACTGGGTATCCGGCGTCCGCTGGTTTGAGCAGGAACGTGCCGACGTCTTCATGGTGAATATCAACAAGAGCGAGAAGGACTTCTCCCCCACCACCATGTACGAAGATCGCGCCATTACTCCGACCCTGTTCCAGTGGGAATCGCAGAGCACTACGCCCGTGGCATCCGAAACTGGACAGCGTTACATCCACCACGCTGAACGCGGTTCGACAGTGCATCTGTTCCTCCGCGAGACCCGGGTCGGCTCTCCTCCGTACCTCTACGCCGGGCCGATGACGTACGTGAGCCACGAGCGTGAGCGGCCCATGCGGATTTTGTGGGAGTTGCCCCATCCGCTGCCCGCAGACGTCTTTCACTACGCCAAGGTCAACACCGGCTGAGCACCACTCGATCGCCGGACGGTCGCGTACAGGACAGTCCGTATGGTCGCCTCTCGTACTCCGATCAAGTGTTTCGACGTGTGCCGCCATCGCGGCGATCACTGTGCAAATATCCTAATTCCTAGTGAATTAGGGGGCCTCATGCTGATTCTGCTTCGGGTGGGCGACACGGCGAGCGACCAAGAGCTGCACTCTCTCCACGACTGGCTCCGCGCCCAAGGACAGCTACGCAGCCAAGCCAGAGTCGACCTGCACTCCACACCACCACGCCCAGGCGATATGGGCCCAGTACTGGATGCGGTTCAAGTTGTGCTTGAGGCAGCGGCCGGTGCGGCCCTCGGCAACGTGGTCGAGTCGGTGCTCAGTTGGCGCAAGTCCCGGCCCAGCAGCCCGGACGTGACCATCGAGTACAAGGGCAAGACGATCTCGATCGCCGGTTTGTCAGCGGAGGAGATCGCTGCTCTCCTCAAGGCGTTGGATGACGAGCAGCCGTGAAGCCACCTGCTCCACAGGCCTCCCGTGCCGTTCTGATCGGTACCGATAAATACGGAACTCGAGGATCTACCAGCCGTTGATCGCAACCTCACCGGTCTGCGGGAGCAACTGATCCGTCCGGAGGTCTGGGGGTTGCCGCCCCAGCACTGCACGACGGTCCAAAGCCCGAACTCCCCGGGCGAGATGATCGGTCCCGTCCACGTCAGCGGCGACGAGGCTACCGAGACCCTCTTCGTCTACTACGCAGGTCACGGAACGCGAGACAGCGACGGAGCGCTCGCCCTCGCGCTGCCGAGCACGCCCGCTGACCCCGCGCGCGGCTACTTTCACACGGTCCCTTTTGACCTGCTTCGCAAAGCGATCCTCCGCAGCAGAGCCCGGCACCGAATCGTCATCATCGACTGCTGCTACAGCGGCAGCGCCATCGGCACCATGAGTGCGGGCGATGTGCAGACCCAGACGTACATCGAAGGCACATATGTGCTGACCTCCGCCTCACCGCATCAATTGGCCCGGGCCCCTGAGGGACACGAATTCACAGCGTTCACTAGTGAACTGCTGAAGGTGATGCGGGATGGCATCCCCGAGGGGGAGCGTCTACTCACGCTCGAGGCCATCAAGTCCCACATCACGGCGAACTTGACGGGGCAGGGATTCCCGGAGCCGTGGGCGCAGAATCGCAACGCGGGTGGGACGCTCCCGTTCATCAGAAACGTAGCCTCCGTGCAGGCCAGCGGCCCACCTGGATACGGAGAGATACCTAGCGTCGATGAAGGGACGCTCTTCGCCAGCCGTGCGGACCTGAGGGAAGCCG
Organism: Actinomadura rudentiformis; assembly: GCF_008923185.1. Classification (GTDB taxonomy): domain Bacteria; phylum Actinomycetota; class Actinomycetes; order Streptosporangiales; family Streptosporangiaceae; genus Spirillospora; species Spirillospora rudentiformis. The sequence goes on along the minus strand of NZ_WBMT01000008.1, from coordinate 943 downwards.
GTCTTCACCGCCCGCGGCAGGCCGGCATCTGTGGTTCGAAGAGCAACGGAGGAGCCGAGTCGATCGTGCTGTCGGGCGGCTACGAAGACGACGAGGATCACGGCGACGTCATCATTTACACCGGGCACGGCGGGCAGAACGACCATGGCGATCAGATCGCCGACCAGCGCCCAACGGACTCGGGCAATGCCGCACTCATCACGAGCATCACCTCCCGCTATCCGGTACGAGTAATTCGCGGTGCAGGAAGCAAGTCTCCATACGCTCCGCCGGAGGGGTTCAGCTACGACGGGCTCTACACGGTCGAGAACTACTGGACCAAGGTGCGTGCCGACGGCTTCCGGGTACTTCAGTTTCGGCTAGAGAAGTTGCAGGACACCAGGCCTCCAATCGTTCCCACCGGAACGCCCATGGACAGAGCTGGAGTCGACATCTCCCGTTGGGAACCGGTCTCCCTCGAGGCTTACCGGGACCGCAACGTCGCTGCGAAAGTAGCCAAAGCCCATGGCTATGTCTGTCAGATCGGCGAATGCGGAACGGTCATCGAGACTCCGGCCGGCTTCCAGATCACGCCGACCACGCATCTCAAGCCGATCACCATTCCGCATAAGGGGCCGGACATCGAGGCGAACGTGCTGTGCGTCTGCCCGAATCATCGAATACAGCTGGACCTCGGCGTGATCACCATTGAGGACGACCTTCAGGTGATCGACGAGATCCATGGCGTTCCGATCGGCGAGCTGCATGTGAGCCCAGGCCACAAGGTGGGCTTGGAGTTCATTCGCTATCACCGCGAACTCTTCCGCCGACGTCGGGGGGACTGTCTGAAAATCTGTGGGTGGCGTGGTGATCGCTGTTAGTTCAGGGTGATGCGGTCGCCGTAGTGCAGCGAAAGTGCGTTCAACGCGGCCTTCCATCCGCGGGTCGTGCCGGTCACGTTGGT
>NZ_WBMT01000007.1 GCF_008923185.1 Actinomadura rudentiformis | reverse complement strand
CCGGCCCGCACAGATGCCGCATGGGCGGTGCCGACTCACACTGGCGGTAGTGCCCAGCCGTGTCCAGGGGACCATCCTCGCGCCCAGGGGTCCGGCGTTCTCGCGTTATGTCCGATGGGTGTGGCTCCCTTTAGAGACCGGCTGAGCTGGAGGTTTGTGGCTAGGCTGTTTGATCGCAGGGCCTGGCTTCTACGGTGGGTGCAGGCGTGCGAGGCGGTGGCGACGATCCACATCGTCTGCGATCTGATCCATGTGATCGAGTACTACTGGCGCGCCGCCCGCTGCCTGCACGATCCGGACGCCGAACAGCAGGCGGCCGCCTGGATACTCGGTCTGCTGGCCGGCAACCTCAACCAGGTCACCGGCGACATGACCACCCGAGCCGCCGCCCTCCCGGCCGCCGGCGCGCCGGGGTGAACGCCGCCGCCGGATATCTGTCCCGCCACCGCGCGTTCCTGCACTACGACCAGGCTCTGGCCCGGGGGCTGGCGGATCGCCACCGGAGTGGTCGAGGGCACCGCCCGGCACCTGGTCGCCGACCGGTTGGAGATTACCGGCGGCGATGGAGAGGAAGCTTCACGCTTCCTGAAGTCCCCTCATCCCGTGCTCCCGCACCGGGGAGCGGAGAGAAGAACCAGGTCACAGGGAGAAGGGTGCAGCTCGACCGGCCAGTGGACACGGGAAACTGCGAGGTTGTCTCTTAGCGCTGCAAGTCGCAGACTCGAGGTCGCTCAGGCGAAGGTGTGGCGGCCTGTTCGGTGGGTGAGGTCAGGTGGGTGGGCGGCGGTGGCGCCGGTAGTGCCGTGCGCCTCGGGCGCGGTTGCCGCAGGCGGCTGTGCACCATTCGCGGCGGGGGTGGTTCTTGAGGAAGTACAGGACGCATCCGGGGGCCAGGCAGGCGCGTAGTTGTAGCCGGTCGTCGTTGGCCGAACAGGGTGATGGACTCCTCGGCGATGACCGCGGGGAGGGCGGCGGCGTTGTGACCGCCGCCGGTGATGTGCCTTTCGGCTGTACCATGACCGTCATGACGCGATCACTGCGCGATGAATAAGTGCTGCTCAGCACGGCTTTCTCTCTGCATTCCAACTCCGGCGCGTATGCCCTCCTCCTGGGGGCGGGGGTGTCTGCTCCGAGCGGGATCCCGACCGCCTGGGGGGTCCTGACCGACCTGATCACCCGCCTGGCCGATGTGCAGGGTGAGAGCGCCGACGATCCCGTCCAGTTGGTACGAGAACCGCTACCGTGAGCCGCCGCGGTACGAGACGCTGCTGGAAAAGCTCGCCCCCACACAGCTGGAGCGCCAACGGCTGCTGAAGGCCTACTTCGAGCCCTCGGCCGAGGACCTGGAGGCCGGTCGCAAGAGCCGACCGCCGCGCATCGGGCGATCGCGCGGCTCGTCCGGATGGGCACGGTCAAAGTAATCGTGACGTTGAACTTCGACCGCCTGGTCGAGCAGGCACTTCGAACCGAGGGCATCGAACCGACCGTGATCGCCTCACCCGCCGATGTGGCGGGCATGGCGCCGCTGCACATGCTGGAGTGCTGCGTGGTACACCTGCACGGCGACTACCTCAACCCCGCCTCGATGCTCAACACCACCGCTGAACTCTCGGTCTACGACCCTGGCACATTGAAGCTGCTGCACCGCATCCTGGAGGACTACGGGCTGATCATCGCAGGCTGGTCGTTGCGGTCGATCGGGGGATCGGCCGGATGGGGTGGGAAGTGTCGGGGGCGGGACTTGCTCTGATGGGCAGTGGCAGCCGCGCCTGCCCGCTTCCGATCACTGTGCGTGGCCCGTCATGGTGTGCCGGGCGATGTGGTCGGGGGGCCGGCTACTCCAGCTCATCCCTTTCCCATGCTGTGACGTGACTCGCTGAGCGTCGTACTTTCTGACTCGGTATTTGTCGTGTCCGGTTGGCCCGAGGTGTTGGTGTTCGGGCTGCCGAACGCCCGCCCGCACGCCGTGCGGTCTGGGTGTCGCCATGCCCGGGTGGCTAATCGGTAATCGTCTGCGCTGTGTGTCGGGACCGGATTGTCAGCGGCCGAGGGCTTCGGCGGAGACACGGGTGTAGCGGGCGAGCGAGGCGACGGAGGTGTGGCCGGAGAAGGCGAGCAGGGTGGAGGTGTTGGCGCCGTCTTCGGTGGCGTGGGTGAGCGCGGAGTGCCGCAACTGGTGCTGCGTCCAGCCCTCGCCTGGTGGAGTTCATCGGGATCGGTGATGGCGGGGTTGGCCGGCGCGGGGTGGGCTGCTCGAAGATCTCTTCGGCGTGGCGGTAGGACAGTCGTGCCTTGCCGGTGTACGGGCACAGGTCGGCGGCGGGCAGCTCCACACGGGCTCGGCGTTCGGTCAGGAACAGCGGCCCTTTCTTGCGGCCGTTGATCAGTCGGGGTAGCAGCCGGGCGGTGCGGGGTCTGCCACACGATCGTGTCGACCGCACCGCCCTTGCGGCGAACCTTGGCTCGCCGGTTGTGCAGGTCCAGGTCCTGGATGTCCAGCGCGAGCACTTCGGACGCGCGGGCCGCCGACTCGTACAACAGCATGTAGAGCGTCCGCTCCTGGGCGTGCTGGGTCTCGGTGGGGTCAGCAGCAGACGGGGTGCCAGTCGGACTGCTTGTAGGCGCGGTTGGTGGCCAGGTTCCACAGCACCCACCGTGCCTGGGTGCCGGCGCTGATGAACTGATACTGGGTGGCCCAGATCGCCGGACCGTAGGGAGTATCGAAGGCGGTGTGCCCGGTGGTGTAGTGCTTCGACCGCAACGGATCTTCGTTGACTTCGGCGATCATCGCGCTTCTCCAGCCGATCATTGGCCGACCATCGCTGTCTTTGGCGATGTTCATCAGCCCGCCTTCGCGGTTGACCGCGTTGTTGAGGCAGCTATAGAAGCCGACGTACCCGGTGGTGGGCCAGTTCCCGCTGGTGGGCGGGATGAGTTCGGTCTGGCGGGAGACCGGTCCAAAGCTGCCGACGGTGCACGGCTTGACCGTGAAGTGCCGGGAGGTACCGGGCAGCCCGAGCACCCATTCGCCCATCGTGTAGCAATGGTCGCTGGCCGGCTCCCCGTTGTGGTCGCAGATCGGCTTGCGCTTGATGACCATGCCCCGATCGTCGACCCAGATGTGATCGATCTGGCGCGTCGGGGTGATCTTTCTCAGCTCTCCATCGATCACGGCGGTCGCGGGGAAGGTTTTGTCGCGGCGCTCGACACCAGCATCCACTTCTTCTGGATGCAGACGAACATAGCCGCTCACCAGGTTTTGCAGGCCAGGCTCGAAGGTGGGATACAGCTCCCCTGCTTCATCATGGGGAGTCCGGTAATCGTATTGATCTTTGTTGAAGTCACCGGCGAGCACCCTCTTGCGGCCGGCGGCGTAGACGGTGGCCTGCCGCTTGTACTCGTCCGCCTGCCTCTTCGGAGTATCGGGGTCGACTCCCTCTCCGGCGGCCAGATGGGTCGTGCAGGCGGCGATCGCGCCCACGTCGGTGCGCAGCCTGACACACAGCATCGTTCGTCGCTCGCCCTGCTGCATGCCGGCGGGATACGGCTCATCGTGTTTGGAGCCGTCTTCACGGGTGCCGCTGCGGTAGATGATCGCGTTGCCGTAGTCTCCGCCGCGATCCTCGCACTGATTGTGCTGCGTGGTGACTGACATTACAGAGTCGACGTTGTAACCCTCGTCGCGAATGCGCTGCACCACCTCTCCGACATCGTTCTTGCACACCTCGTTGAGAGAGAGGAACAACGGCTTATCTGCGACCACATGCTTCACGACGAGGTTGCGCGCCCTCACCAGCGCGTCAGGGTAGGCGCCGCATTTATCTGTGTTCCCGGCACACAAGTTGTAGTGATGGATCCGGATCGCGTTGATCATGCTCTGGGTCGGCTGCGCTGAAACCGGGGCTGCCGGGCGGCCGGCCCGCTGGCCGGACGCCGGGGCCGGCCCGGCCGCCGACGCCTCACCAACGCCGACGAGTGCGGTCCCTGCCGCCGTCATCGCTGCTGCTGTAAGTGCGATGAGGCGTCGCCTCATTGGGGATCGTCGCAACGGGATTCCCTCCTTGCACATGAGTGGCCCTGGCTCTGGGCGTGGCCATCGGCGCGCCCCAGGCCCCGACCGGCAGGGGGCGGGCCGTTCGTACTCGTCTCACAAAGAACGGTCGCCCGTCTTGAACAAATGCGCAGATGGCCACCACCAGCCATCGACCAGGACCATCTGATGCTCCAAGCCCGCCTCACCGACACGCATGAGCCCACGCCTGAACCTTGGTCGGGGTAAGCACTCCCGGCCTCCACCGTGATTGACCCTGTTCACGAGGTTGAGTCCGCATCCGGCCGTGGAGTGTGAGTCCGATGACGCGGAGCTGCTGTTGTGTCTTGGTCGATGATCGATCGCGATCGAGGGAGCTCCTGGCGGGCGACCAGGCCCCGGGGAGGAGGGTCAGCGGTGCGCGCACGTTACTTTGCCTGTCCGGCACGGACCTGGGGGTTCGCTGTGGCCAGGCCCGATCCGCGGCTGCGGCATGCAGTGCACTCCTATCGGGGCTTCCGCAAACGAGTGGGGCGCCCACGGCGGTGGCTGGGGTTTCCCGCAACTGTCGTGACCTTGGTGCTGGAGTTCGATGCCGGGCGCCATCTGTCGTTGCACAGGCCGACCGACCCCACCGGGGGAACGGCGTTCATGTCGTCGCTGATCACTGGGGTGACCCCTACCGCATGGATCTGCGAGGACAGCGGCACCGGTCATGGCGTCGAAGTGGTCCTGGCCCCCTGGGCGGCGTTCACAGTTTTCGGCGTCGACATGCACGATCTCGCCGGTGCCGTTGTCGACCCGTCGGACGTGCTGGGCGTTCGTGCGCACCAGCTCGCCGGCGCGCTGGCCGCGCTGCCTGGTTGGGAGCAGCGGTTCGACCTGCTGGATGCGGTATTGGCGGAGTGGATCGGTCACGGCCGGGCGTGGTCGCCGCGGGTGGAATGGGCCTATGAGGCGCTTCGCCGGAGCCGCAGCACGCTTACCATCGGCCGACTGGCCGAGGCCGTCGGCTGGAGCAGACGCCGGCTGGAGTACCGGTTCCAGGAACAGGTCGGTCTCGCGCCCAAGGCGACCGCGCGGGTGTTCCGGTTCCGCCACGCAGCGCGGCTGCTCACCGACGGCTGGACACCCATCCGGACCGCGGCGGCATGCGGATTCAGCGATCAAGCGCACCTGACTCGCGAGTTCAAACACTTCACAGACCTGACCCCGACCGCATTCCGCGCCCATAGCCGCGCCGCCGACGCGCTGGCAGCGGCGGTCCACACACCGCGAGACACACGCACCCTCGCGCTGGCCACCTGAGGGGCTGTTGAAGAACCGGTAGTGGCCGACTGATGACCGCCGTCGTGCGCCGGTTGTTCCATAGGTGGTCCCGTACTCAACCCGTCAAGCACGCTCGTGAGCGCAGCGCGCCCGGGCCGTTGCGGCCGGTCGGCGGACTGCTGGTCTTTGCTGGATGGGGCGGGGTGCGGCTATGGCGTTCACGCCATGTCACTCACAGGAGCGGCCAGTTACTTTGGGTGTTGAGATGGAGCGCTGCCCGGGGAGATGCCTGATGCGTGTGCTGGTCCAGATGATGGCCATGGTGTCGACCGTGGACGGTGTCGCAGCCGTGTCCACCGCTGGTGTTTCAGATCCCCCGGACGTTGTCGTCCAACCGCGTGGCAGCTTCGCGTCGGAGGCCCGCCGGTGAAGACCAGGCCGCTGGACGGGTCTGGGGATCAGAGGCAGACCGATGCCGCCTCAGCAGCGGAATTCGGCGATGCTCGCGTCGAGGGCGCCGCCGGCGGTGTAGCGACCGGGGTGCCGGTGTCTTCTTACAACGAGTGGGATCCGCTGGAGGAGGTGATCGTCGGGACGGCGATCGGCAGTGCCATTCCGCGCGAGTCAGAGCAGATGATCTGCTCCACGATGCCGGCCCAGTGGCAGGAGATGTTCCTGAGCAAGGGAGGGACGCCGTTTCCGGGCGAGGTGGTCGACGCGGCTCAGGCAGAGCTGGACCAATTGGCCCAGGTGCTGAGGGACATGGGGGTGAGGACGCGGCGGCCGGAGGCGCTGGATTGGTCGAGGCGAGGTGGCTTCACCAGTGCCATGCCCCGCGACTGCCTGCTGGTGGTCGGTGCGAGCATCATCGAGGCGCCGATGGCGTGGCGGTCGCGTCAGGGGGAGACGGCCGCGTACCGGTCGATCTTGGCCGAGTACGCCGACGGCGGCGCGGTGTGGGTGTCGGCGCCGCGTGCCGAGCCGTGGGAGCTGGAGCCGGGTACCGGACCGTGGGCCATCAACGAGGCGGCACCGGCGTTCGACGCGGCCGACTTCGTCCGGGTGGGCCGCGACATCGTCGGACAGCTCAGTCACGTCACCAACCGAGCCGGTGTGCGGTGGCTGCGCAGCTATCTCGGCTCGGACTACACCGTCACTGTGCTGGACGTCGATGATCCCCACGCGATGCACATCGACGCCACGGTGCTGCCGCTGCGTCCGGGCTTGGCCCTGGTCAACCCGGAGCGGATCTCGGCAGGGACGCTGGAGGAGTCGCCGTTCGCCCGATGGGACAAGCTGGTCATGGACGAGCCTCGGCCGCCCGGACCGGTGCCGCGGTACATGACCAGCGGATGGATAGCGATGAACGTGCTGAGCGTGAGCCCCGAATGCGTCATCGTCGACGCGTGCGACACCGACCTGGCACGTCGGCTTCACGCCCACGGCCTGGAGGTCGTGCCCATCCCGTTCCAGCACGTCAACGCGATCGGCGGGTCCTTCCACTGCGCGACGGTGGACATACGACGCCGAGGCAGCCGGGAGTCCTACCGGTGACCACCACACACGGCGGAACACAGCCCCCCGGCGGCTCGTCGCTGGAACACCGCCTGGCCACGCTGCGCCGGCTTCGTGCCCCGCAGGTGGCCGACTTCACCGCCCAGATCAACGAGCTGGTCGTGCTCGTGTCCAGTTCCCGCAGCGGCTCCAGCATGCTCACCGCGCTGTTGCGCGAGTCGGTGGATCTGCTGCACTTGCGCGGGGAGTTCAATCCGTTCCTGAAACTGGCGGGCTTGGCCTACCCGGTCGCCAACGACAGCGATCGGCTCGACCCCGCGCACTGGCATGCCCTGTCCCCGGCCCGCCGCAGGGTGCTCGATGAGGAACTGGTGCTGGACGCCGGCCATCCGGCTGACCAGGTCGACGACGGTCAGTACCTGCTGGACGCCGCATGGCGGCTGACCGTGCAATGGCCCGCGCTCGATCTCGACCCCGGCTTCGTGGTGGAGGCAGGCAGGCGCGCGCTGGAACGGGTGCGCCACATGCATGGCTGGAGCCCCGGCGAACTGCGCGACGTCGACTGCTTCCACGGCGAGCTGCTGAGCGATCTGTCACGGGCCGGCTATGCCATCGATCCCCGGCACTACCGGATGTGGGCCTCCTCCACCCAGCCACCGCCGACAGGCGCTCCAGGCCAGACCATCATCGAAGAGCCGCCGTTCATGACGGTTCGCCCCTGGCACATCGCAACCGAACACGACTGCACCACAAAGCCGCTGGTCCTGCACACGCCCAGCAACAACTACCGGCTCGGCTTCCTGCCGGCCATGTTCCCCAACGCACGCATGCGCATCATCTACCTCACGCGCAACCCAGCAGCCTCCATCAACGGCCTGTTCGATGGCTGGCGCCACCCCGGGTTCTACATCCACCGCATGACCGAGCCGCTATGCATCGGCGACTACACCGACGCACGTCCCGCAGACCGCTGGTGGTGGAAGTTCGACCTACCGCCAGGCTGGCAGCACTACACCGACGCCTCACTGATGTCGGTCTGCGCGTTCCAATGGCGGTCGGCACACCAGGCAGCCCTCACCGCTCTCGACGGCGGAGCAATCGACCATATCCAGCTGCGCTACGAAGACCTGATCTCCAGCTCACAAAGCCGCATCCGCTCGCTGACCAGACTGAGCCAATGGCTGGGCATCCCGCTCACCGGACGCTTCGCACTCGCCGTCCAGGCAGGCCTCCCACCCGTCGTCAGCACCGCCCCACCGTCCCCCCGACGCTGGCACAAACGCGCCACCATGATCCACCACGTACTGGACCCCGACATCCTGCACATCGCCAACAGGCTCGGCTACGGATCTCCAACAGACTGGCTCTGAGCCGGGGGTCTTCGCGTGTGGCCACCACCTGCGCGTTCTGTGCGGCGCTTGCAGTATCTGCACCAGCTGCGACGCCTGCTACTGCGCCGAGATCGCCTACGAGAACGCCGTCGACGCCGAGATCGAGCGGGCACTGGGCGAGCACCTGGAACACCGTCACCGCGACGATTGTGATCTGTGCGAACGCGACCGGCGCGAGTCCGCGGACTACACCCGCTTTCCCAAGTGCGCGCTGCGCTGACCGCAAACGCCACAACCCGCCCTACTGCATGCCGCTGCCCACCTACCGACTCGGCGTCGACTGGAGCTACCTGATCGGACAGCACGTCGCTTTGATCGGGACGCACTACACCATCACCGGCTACGTGCTGTCCGACCAGGACGCGCCCGACTCCCACATCAACTACCCCTACCTCCAGATGCGCCGGACCGACCCCGGCTACGAAGACGAGGTGGGCCCGTTCTGCCCACGCAGCTGGCTGGAAGTCCACCCCGCACCCCCTCGGTTGGGGCCACGGGATAGACGGGCGCGTTCGCCAGCTTGTAGTCGCGGTGACGCCCCGACCCCTCGGCCGGTCGCCGGTCGTACGCGGGGCTCCCCGCGCTGATGGCACTAGCCTCCCTTGCACCGGGCACCCTCAGCGCTGGCGTCGGGTGTTTGTCTGGCGCTGGTGGAGTTGGTCGATGGGCCGCCACCGCTGCTTGCGGCCGCGGCGGAACTTCCACTTGCAGCGATCGCTGCAATAAGCGCGAGGCCGCCCGCCGCGCGCGGTCTGCTCCGGCAGGGGTTCGCCGCACTGCGGGCAGGTGCCGTCCCGGGTCCCCATGCGCAGACTCCTTGCCCCGATCCGGAACCGGCGCCGCCGGGGCAGAGTCGAACGATCATGCTGAGAGCTGAAGACTTCATGGCGTCGGCCGAGGTGGACACCGACGTGGCGGCCAACGTGCTCGCCTATGTGGCCGAGCTGGAGCGGCGTGGTGTCGTCGTCTCCGACGTGGAACACGAGCCGGACGCCGATGGCGCGGAGGAGTGGTCTTTCCGTCTCAAGATCGGGGATCGTTGGCTGGTGCGCGTCATGATGCCGGTCTGGCCGCTGGAATGGATACAGCGCCCCGCGGAGTTCGAGGATCAGATCGCAGACACCGAGTGGCACGGCGACATCTACGTCGACGGCAGCTTGGACGGCCCGACCGACTTCGACGGCGAGTACCCGACCTGGGAGGAGGCCGTCGAAGCGGGCGTCCGCATCACCCAGGGCGCTGAGCGGCCCGGGTGAACGAATGGTTTGAGCACCGGCATCCTGGCCCGTCCCGCTGCCCGCCATCTGAACCCCCGGCCACGATCCCGTCGCCATCTATCGCTACATCGGCTCCCACCTCGCGCTCGCCATCGCCCCCACCGGCCGGTGGATCTGCAGTGGCAACCAGGACGCCTCCATCCACATCTGGCGAACCCGCGACGGCGGCGAACTGACCATGTCCGGCTACCCGGGCAGGTCTCCCGCCTGGCCTTCGACGACACCGGCTGTTGGCTCGCCGCCGACGGCGCCTTGCCCTCCTCGCAGACCAGGCACCGAACCACCCGGCCCCCGCATAGTGAACCCTGGCCCGGCCACCCGCATGGACAGCCACGGGGCCTGAGCAGCAACCGAACTGGGCCAGTCACGTTAAGGAGCCCGGCAGGCGCCTCTCATCGTGACTGGCCGTTCAGATGCCGATGGCCTACGGGCCCCTCTGGTCAGCCGATGAGGTTCACGGTGCGGCGGAAGGTGGCGGCGGCCTCCAGGTCCGCGAGGGGTTTGCGCCAGTCGGCGGTCTTGTCGTGGTCCATGCGAGGATTTGAGTACGGCGGCCTGCCAAGTCGTGCCTGCCTAACTCAGCCGAAGCCGATGGTGGTCGTGGTCAGAGGCTGATGTCGGTCAGCCGCTGCCCGGTGGTGCGTGGGGTGACACCGAGCAGTTTCTGGGCGGAGTTCTCAGGTGCGATCGAGCGGTCCGGGAGCATGCTCATGGCCGCGTACGGGCGGCCCGGGTAGCAGACGGCCACGAGCTCGAACTCTCCGGACCGGCCAGGGGCTCCGGGCCGCGGCCCGGAGACGCACAGTCGAAGCACGTGAAGTGTGTCTCTGGCAGGGCACCAAGGCTCTGGCGTACCTGAAGCTGCTCACGCGAAAACGAGCACGCGAACGGGCAAGCTCATCGACGGGTTCGGCTTCCTCGGCACGATCGCCGCCAGCGACACCACCGGCGCCCAGGCCGCGGCCGCCCCCCATTGGGTGTCGGTCAGGTAGGCCGGGGTGGCGGCCTCCAGCAGCGTCACCGGCAGGGCGTTGCAGTGCCCCCAGCCGGAGGGCGTCCATCGCCGCCAAGATGACCGCCTTGGCCGCCGGCGGTGCCGCGGCGAACCGGGCCAGCAGTTCCGGTGCTCCGGCCAGGTATCGGTGATGTGGCATCGTCGGCATGCTCGATGGCGGCGGCCAGCCGCGCATCGGCCGGGGCCGCCCGCTTGAGGGCGTCCAGGTCGGCATCGGTGAAGGTCTCGGGCAGCTCGATCACCGTGCCGCGTCGGAGCAGGCGGTACCACCCGCTGAAACAGCTCCCACAACTCCTCGGGCACCAAGCGTTCAACCATCCACGACCGGCAGGCTACCGCCCAACCGCCAAATGAGATGGTGTCTAGGCCAAGGGGCATTCCGGCGCTCGACAGGCCATCTCAGGCTCGTTCGCCAGGCCCGGCCCGCCAGGCCACTCCGAATGTAGTTTCTGTCCGGTCAGCTCAGCACCCTTGAATTCACCTGGCGGAAGAATCGTCATTCCCAGGACCTTCGGGTTCGCATCTGGCGCGAGGATCTCGCGTCAGATGCGAACTGGTGACAACCCGTGCCCTTGGAGCGGGGTGTCCTTGTCCGGTGAGTTGTCGTAGACCGTGTGGCCAAGCGGTCTATGGCTTGAGGGTGACGCTCAACGCCTGGTCGTTGTGCTCGCCGACGTAGCCCAGAATCGAGTAGGCACGTGACCACTCAGTCTTGTACCAGTTGAGAGTTCCTTGAGCGTTGCCGTATTGGTTGTTCTCGCGGGCGCTCACCCGGTAAGCCCATCCGATCGGCTCCAAGGCGAAGGTACCGTAGTTGTAGAACTCGGTCCTCGCACCGCCGTCGCGGTCCCAGAGGGCGTGTTCCCAAACGCAGTACCAACCGCGTTCGCAGGGCACTCGGGCGGCTGATACATCACCGGCCTTCTTGGGAAGGGGGAACGTCATCCGCGCCTTCCTGCCGTCCTTGTACTCCCAGAGGATCTGGTTCTTGCCCAGCTGTCGTCCCCCGTACTTGGCGATGTGACTGTCGATCTTCCGCTGTAAATCCGCGTCGTCGACGGCGAGGGTCGACCCCCGACTGTCTGGGGTCGGGGACGGCGGGGGCGACTCGGCATGGGCGGACGGTGCGAGCGCGAGGAACGATGCGGCCGTGGCCCCGATCGCGAAAGCGGTCTTGATCCTGCTCATGTGACCTCCATGCTGTCGTGGTGGCTGTGATGCGCGGATGCATACCTTGTTTTGATCATGACGGCGCCACGCCGGCGTAACAACCTGGAAAACTGCCATTTATCGACTGTCAGCCGCCAGCGAGGCCATGGCGCCGCCGAGACCGGCGGACCGCAGCTCGTCACCGCACTAACCGAAGGACGCCGCGAATCCAGACGAACAAGGTGCCTCCCGCCATCATCTGGCTGAGCCGACCGCTACGGGGAACCGTGCCGGTCGCCGGCAGGCGATCCGCTCAGTGCGTGGTGAAGAACCGGTGATCTCGTTTTGGGATGGCGCATTGGTGGGGTGCTGACCGCGGTGCCGGCGACGCGGAGAGGTTGGAGCTGCGCTGGTAGGGGTGCAGGTGACCACCGTTGTCATACGCTGCTCGGCGCGGCGCTCACGCACGTGTTGGGGCGGCTCACCGACGTCACGTCCTCGTGGCTGCCGCTGCCGGCGCACGACTGTCCCGGCGGGTGGCCCACCCGGTAGAGCTCGGCTGGCCGGCGTCCGCGGCAGGGGTTTCCGGTGCGGTGGTGACCACGACCTCAGAATCGGCGGCCGCGGTCGCGCGGCGCCGGCCGCCGGTGCGATTGCGGTGGTCACAGGGGCCAGCAGTGCGGTGGAGACGCCCAGGACTGCGGCGGTGCGACGCCATCGATGACGGCTCACGTCAACCTCCGTGATGTGGGGGGTAAAGACGTGCGCCAGGCAAGCCGCGCTTGATCGAATCCACATCCCGGAGATCCCTGATCTTGTACGCGAGGCGGTCGAGCGTGACTAAACGGCCAGATGGGGCAATCACGTACATAAGGCGGTCGCTGTGCACAAGTGCACGTCGGCGTCAGCCGGTTGCTACGAGGAATGAGCGGAGGAACGAGAATCCGTGCCACGGTGCGGGGCACCCTGCGCTAGCCCGGGGGCGAGATCGCTGACACCTGCTCATGGGGATTCAAGTGCGACTCCAAGCAATGCCAACCAGTCAAATGAGTCGGCGCCGGGCGGCCCACACCACGGCTTCGATTGGGCTGGTGACCCTAGGCGGTCGCAGATCTTGCGGAGTCGCTGGCCGTCGTTGACACAGCGACGCCACGCTGCCCCGACGTCATGAAGTGGTCCGGCCAGACCTGGGGAGCTCCGCCCGGTGGCCTAACTGTGCCAGTAATTACTGGCCAAATCTGGTCGGTCCTCTCCACCCGGCGGCCGAGGTGTGTTCTGCTCCTGGCAGACGATCCCAGCAATTGGTGATCAGTTCGTTAGGAGGTTCCGTGAAGATTCGCTCCCGCGCCGTGGCCGCGTCCATCGCGCTCGCCGCCACGACGGTCGCCACTGCGCTGACAGCAGCGCCCGCCTCCGCCGACACTCACACTCACTGGCAGCTCAACAACCTGACGTTCACGCCGGTCCTCTGGGGGATAGGGACCAACCCCGGAGAACCCAACTGCCACTACCGGTTGCGGTACGGCAACTTCGGCAACGTCGCCTTCGCGCAGATCCGGATGTACGGGGGCGCTTGCGGCGCCTACCGCGTGCAGGTCAGGGCGTACAGCGGCAGCACCGGACGCAACTGGGGCAGCGGCGGCACCGGCATCACCGGAACGGACGGCTGCGGGTCGTACATCGAGCTCCAGGCGACCAGCGATCCCAACTGGATCGCCGTCAGCGGCGTAGCCGTGTCAGGCCGTCCCAGCCCCAACAAGGCCTTCTACCACTTCGACCACCCCAACTACCTCACCCAACCGGCCATCCCCAGCTCGCGCATCGTCCGTCATTGCGACGGCTCATAGCCCGCTGAGAGGGCGTACGGTCCTGGCGTTCTTCACCGTCGGCCTGACCAGTGATCCTCCCAGGCTGGACGAGCGAGAACTCATGGGTCGCGACCGTCCTGCTTCGGTCGGCGCCGTGCTGGCCTAGTTTGCTGCGGCGCCGGCCACTCGGCAGCGCCTCGCGGGCCAGTTGGACGAACTCCCGGTCAAGGTTGGTGAGGCGGGTTTCGAGAAGTCGGTGGGTGCGGCGTATGGCGCCGGGTTCGTTCAGGGTGGCCTGGAGGCGCGTGATGCCTTGCACATGCGACAAAACGGTATGCCTGTCTCCTGGCGGAGCGAGTCAATAAGAGCTCCGAGTGAAGACCTGGCTCTGTCGCTACTGGCCGCTCCGACCCTCCTCACGGGTCTATCCGTGCCGCCTCCGGCAGTCCTGCCGGAGGCGGCGAGGTCGCATCACGCGACGGCGGTGCCCTCGAGTTCGACCATCAGGGTGGGGATCGCCAGGCGGGTCACGCCGAGCATCGTGGTGGTCGGCGCCACCTGGGCGGCGCCCAATCGTGAGGCCAGGACGCCGTAGTGCTGGAAGAGCAGATCGACGTCGGTGGTGTAGACGTTGAGCCGGACGAGGTCGGCAAGGGACATGCCGGCCTCGCCGAGGACGGCCTCCAGGTTGTCCAGGCTCAGCGTCAACTGTGCAGCCATGTCACCGTCATGCTGGGGTTTGCCTTCCTCGCTCATCGCGGTCTGCCCGGAGCAGTACAGGGTCCGGGTGTGCCCGGAGACGATCTCACCCTGGTTGAATCCCATCTCCACCGACCACGTCACCGGGTTGACTGCCGTTCTCTGCATAGCCACATCAGCTCCATTCGATTCATCGGGGGTACGGACGTCCAACGGCTCGCTCGGCACCGTCTTTGACGTCGTGCTGGAGAGCCTTCCAGCGAATCACGACATCCTCTGTCGCGTATTTCCGCAGAGTTCTCGCATGCGCGCCGACCGGTTCGTATTGCTGCTGCGCCGCAGACCGGTTGGTATTGCTGCTGCGCCAGCGCGGTCGGCTGTCCGCGACCGAGTTGGAGGCGTCCACCTGCACTGTGCTGCGCGACGTCGGGGCGCTGTCGTAGGTGCGGAGGGAGTGCCAGACAGCGCTGCGGTTTCCCGCGCTCCGGCGCCGGCCCCTTCTCTTGACGGACGCACCAGAGTCGTGGCTACTCAGGCGAGCACCAGTTCCTCCTCCTCGAGCTGCCTGTGGCCGGGGATGAGAACGGTAGACAGCAGAGCGAGAAGGAGCAGTCCTGCGGCGAGGTAACCGGTGAGGGTGATGCCCTCGGTCATTGCCTGCCGGGCTGCGGCGGCGACCGCCTCGGTGCGCGGGTCGGCGGCGAGGGGCGCGATCGCGGCGCCGGCGCTGTCGGTGACCGTGCCGGCGAACTGCTCGGCCTCCGGGGCCGGGGTTCCGTTCTCGGTGAGGTCTCGTTCGAGTCCGCCATGGAGGGCGCTGAAGTAGACCGTGGTGAACGCGGCGATGCCGAGGGCGAAGCCCAGTTCTCGTGCGGCGCTCTGGATGCCGGACGCCTGACCTGCGCTGTGTTCGGGGACGTCGGCGAGCACGACGTTGGTGACCTGTGCGGTCGCGAATCCGACGCCGACCCCGTACAGGAGCAGGGCCAGGGAGATCGGCCACCAGGAGCCGTCGGCGTCGGCGATCAGCGCCAGTGCGGCCAGCCCGGCGATCTCCAGCGCCACCCCGAGGCGGACCAGGCCGAGCGGGGAGAGCCGGTCGGCCATCCCGAAGCTGGCGCCGCTGGCCAGGAAGCTGCCCACGGCCAGGGGGAGGAGGGCGAGCCCGGACTGCAGCGTGCTGTAGCCCAGCGTGAACTGCAGCCACAGCGGCAGTACGGCGATGATGCCGAACTCGCCGGCCCCGATGAGCAGTGACACGACGTTGCCGTTGCGGAACGAGGAGATGGAGAACAGGCGGAGGTCGGCCAGCGGCGGCGTGCGCGTGCTGTCCCGTCGGCCGAGCGCCGCCTGCCGTCGGGTGAACGCGGCCAGCGCAGCCGCGGCGGCCAGCAACGCGACCAGGACCGGGGATGGCCCGGAATCCCACGTCAGGCCAGCGACCTCCAGCGGGTGAACGGTGTGGAGCCAGCCGTAGGTGCGTCCCTCGACCAGCGCGAAGGCCAGCAGGCCGAGGCCGAGCGCGGACAGGACGGCGCCGGGGATGTCGACGCGTCCGCCGGCACGGGGCGAGGGGGCCAGGAACATCCGTACGCCGACGAAGATCAACACCGCCAGCGGGAGGTTGATGCCGAAGGCCCAGCGCCAGGAGATCTCCGCCAGCGCGCCGCCCAGCAGCGGGCCGATCGCCGCCGCGGCGCCGATCGTGGAGCCCCACACCGCGAACGCCTGGCCGCGTTCCTTGCCGGTGAACGTGGCGTTCACCAGGGCCAGCGAGGCCGGCAGGATCATCGACCCGCCCGCACCCTGCAGGAAGCGCGCCAGGATCAGCACGTCACCGCCGGGTGCCATGGCGGCCAGGACGCTGGTGGCGGCGAACACCACGACGCCCGCCAGGAAGACCCGGCGGGCGCCGAGCAGGTCTGCGAGCCGTCCGGTCACCAGCAGGAGAGCCGCGAAGACGATCGCGTACGACTCCTGCACCCACTGGATCTGGCCGGAGCTGACGCCCAGGTCCTTCACCATCGGCGGGACGATCACGTTGACGATCGTGGCGTCCACCACGATCAGGCCCACCCCCAGTGACACGGCCATGAGGCCGAGCCACCGGCGGGCGGCCGGGGAGATGCTCATCGTAAATACCTCCATGGTGAAGTAACTTCACCATGAAGATATATGAGGAGAGCGATAGGTTGTCAAAACCCGGAGGGCGGCGACGGAGGTGAGTCGATTGACGGCGGTGGAGCCTGGCGAGGTCGCGGCGCACCGGATACGGGTGCTGGGCGGGCTGCGGATCTTCGGGGCCAACTACACCGAGTTCACCAGGCGGTTCGCGCTCTGGCTGGGCCTGCATTCCACGGACGCGGCGGCTCTGGCCGAGATCCTCTATGCCGAGGACAAGGGCGAGCCGCTGACCCCGTCCCGGCTCAGCGCACGTGTTTCCCTGTCCTCCGGTGCCACCACCACGCTGCTGAACCGACTGGAGCGCGCCGGGCACATCGTCCGCACCCGCGAGCACACCGACCGGCGGGTCGTCACCCTACGCAGCAGCCCGCAGATCCAGGGACCTGCCCAGGAGTTCTTTGCCCCACTCGCCCGGCACATGGACGCCCTTCTCGCCCATTACCCGCCCGAGCTGCTCGAACAGTTCGAGACGTTCCTCGACCGACTGAACAGCACCATGGAAGGCGTGCTCACCGAGGACGAACAACCACCCGACCGCTGATCTGGTGCTCGACCGCAGAGGCCGATGGGCCTGGCTCATCCAGGTCGCACACACCCAGTTTCGGCTGGCTGCAGACTCTGGTTCGGGGCCTGCGTCGTCCCTGGGAGAAGCCCGCCGACCAGGCAAGCTCACCCGCGCCCGCGTCCGCAGAGGTTCAGGGAAGATTCGCGCAAGGGCGCCATTGCCAGCGCGTACGCCCAAACCCATCGGCCTGGCCTGGCCTGGACGACCATCTGGGTCCACCAGCCACCCTGCTCTACAGCATGAGGTCGGACGCATCCCGGCTACCGGCGTGGCATGCCAACGTCCAGCTCATCACCGGAAAGGCCTTCAGCCCCGGCGGCGACCTCACGTCCACCACACACAGAGCAACCGTCCGCTTCGCCGCCGGCCAGGGTAAAAGCGAAGGTTAGAGGTTGAAGACAAACCCAGGTGCCCACCGCCGCACCGTCGGCGTGGCCAGCTGATCAGCGTGGGCGGCTGAGCGCGGCCTCGGCCAGGTCCGTCCATTTCTCGGCCGAGGAGTGGGGCACGACCACCCAGTCCTTGATCTCCCTGCCCTTCCCCGAGGGGTCGAACAGAGCCGCCCCGGGCAGCTTAAGCGCGGCGGTGTGTTCGGGGGTGCCCTCGACCAGCCGGAACACCATCGCGTGGTCGCGCTGCAGGCTCGCGAACACCTTTCCCGCATGATCTTTGAGCGCGGGTCTCCCCATCATGCTGGAGATCCATACACCCAGGTCGGCCAGCTCGGCGCCGACCTGCTTGAAATCCTCTTCCGCGCTCATCGTCAGTCGGTCCCAAACTCCATGGAGGAGTGCTCGAGCAGCTTGTCGCAGTCGGGGCTCTTCCCGCGTGACGCGATCGGCTCGCCTTGCCTTGCCTTGCCTCGCCCCGGCCTTCCGGCCGGCGATCAGGCTAGCCGTCCCGGCGGCACTGATCAACATCGGCTGCGGGGGTGCCGACCATGCCGACGCCGCGGACGGTGGCCGCGAGTGCCTCCTGGCCAACGTGGCCGGCAGAGCACCGTCTCGCCCAAGGTCGAGTCCTTCTGGACGCTCCCTTCGGCACGACCGGAGACCACCGAACCGCAAGACTCTGCCCTGACCGCCGTCCGAGACCTGCTCGTCCATGCCCGCCGGGCTGGACGACCGCAACCAGGCGCCGAGGAGCAGGCCGACGGTGATCCCGGTCTGGGCCGAACGCACCACGGGCGCATCCGCCGAGGCACGCAAGTCGCTCAAGGTGGAGGCGTCCTTCGACGACGGCGCGGCCTGGCGGCTCGTACGGTTCGCTGGACAGCCCGGACTCGGAGCGGCCACGGGCACGCCCCAGAGCACCGCGTCATTCGTGTCGTTGCGTGCCACCTCCGACGACGCGCCGACGCCAGGTCGTTCAGACAATCTTTCGAGCGTATCGGCTAAGGGAATAAGCAATTCTTGGGCCCCTCGATGGGCCCTAGGGCCCTGGGCGCGAAAATCCAGAATTCCCTAACGTGGTGGCCGTCCGATCAACGGCAATGCGGCCGTTGTTCCACCGAAAGGAATTCGCATGGCATCGACACTCGCACGGACGGGAGCGCTGTTGGTCACCGGCGCGGCAATGTCGGGCGCAATGGCTCTTGTGGCCGGCCCGGCGTCCGCCGCCCCTGCGTCCCCGGCCACGAAGGCGACCGTCGTGCAGGCGGGCGACTCCGCAGAGGCGAGCGCGCGCAAGTGCCGCAGCACGAAGAGCGAAATCTCCAAGCGCGTCCGGGTCACCGGCACGATCTGCTGGACCGGTAAGAACTTCACCGCAAACGGCACGATCAAGGACCTCTCCCCGAGGGACAAGTACGTCAGGGTCGGCGTCCAGGTGCGGTATTCGGGCAGGGTCGTCCGCCAGTTTTACCCCTCCTGGACCAGTACGAACCAGAAGGCCATGAAGTACTGGAGGGTCAAGGACAAAGGCAGCAAGTTCGTGTTCCGCGCCTGCATGAAGGACTCTTGGAGCAACGTGAAGTGCAGCTCCTGGAAGTGATCGCCTATTGAAGGCCCGGGCCGATGTGCTTCGTCGCATCGGCCCGGGTCGTGTTCAGCGCGGCAGGCGGGCGATGGGCGACAGCATCAGTGCGGTCATCGCACTCAGGAGGGCGAGGCCACGTGGAAGTCGCCCACGCGACGCGCCGGCCCCGACCAACTGGCGAGATGTGCACAAGCCTGAGCCGAGTCAAGGTGACAAGGGTCGCGATCGTCAGGTGACGAGTCTCGCTTGATTCATCTCGAGTTGACGCATGCCGATATGGGCATATGATGACCGCCATGGCACGAGCAGCGACGACATCGGACGTCTTCAACGCGATCGCCGAGCCGCAGCGCCGGGAGATCCTCGTACTGCTGCGGGCGGGTGAGCGTCCGGTGACCGAGTTGGCCCGGGAGCTGGGGATGACCCAGCCGGGGGCGTCCAAACACCTGCGGGTGCTGCGGGAAGTCGGGCTGGTTCGGGACCGCAAGGCAGGAAAGCAGCGCCTGTACGGCCTTGACGCCCGCGGGCTGCGGCCGGTCCACGAGTGGACCGGCGGGTTCGAGCGGTTCTGGAACGAGAGCTTCGACCGGCTGGACGCATACGTGCAGGAGCTCAAGCAGGCAAGGCAGGAGGAGTGAGCGATGGCAGCGACAGGACGGGACGCGCCTGCGCAGTCCGCGACGGCTGACCGGGAGATCGTGATCTCCCGGGTCATCAGTGCCCCACGGGAGCTGGTGTTCGGGGCGTTCACCGAAGTCCGGCACCTCTCGCGATGGTGGGGACCGGAGGGGTTCACCACCACCACGCGGGCGTTCGAGTTCCGCGTCGGCGGGGAGTGGGAGTTCGTGATGCACGGCCCGGACGGGACGGACTACCAGGAGTGGATCTCCTGGACCGAGATCGCTCCGCCGGAGCGGATCGCGCTGCTGCACGGTGAGTCCCGCGGCGACCCGAACGCGTTCGAGTCGGTCCTCACCTTCGAGCCCGACGGCGCGGCGACCCGGATCGAGATGCGCACGGTGTTCCCCACCAAGGAGCTGCGCGACGAGGCGGTCGAGAAGTACCACGCGATCGAGGGCGGCCAGCAGACCCTGAGCAACCTGGCTGCCTACGTCACCGAGATCGTTCGGAAGGGAGTTGAGGACTGATGGCCGGAAAGGTGTTCTTCAGCGTGTCCATGTCGCTGGACGGCTTCATCGCGCCGGAGTCCTCCGAGGAATTGATGGGGCGGCAGTGGATGGAACTGCAGCGGTGGATCTTCCCGCAGCGGTTCTTCCGGGAGAACCTGAAGCTCGGCGAGGGTGGCGAGGAAGGGCGCGACAACGACATCGTGCGGGAGACGTTCGAGCGCACCGGCGCGAGCGTGATGGGCAAGCGCATGTTCGACGCCGGCGAGCAGATGTGGCCGGAGGAGGCGCCGTTCCACACGCCGGTCTTCGTCGTGACCCACGAGAAGCGTGACCCCTGGGAGCGGCCGGGTGGGACCACCTTCCACTTCGTCAACGACGGCATCGAGACCGCGCTCGACCAGGCCCGAGAGGCCGCCGGCGACCGGGACGTCCGCATCGCGGGCGGCGGCGCAACGATCCTGGAGTACGTGAACGCCGGCCTGATCGACGAGTTCTCGATCGCGCTGTCACCCGTGCTGTTCGGCTCCGGAATCCGCCTGTTCGAGGGCGTGGACGCGGGCCGCGTGGCATTGGAGCCGGTCCGCGCGGAGCCGACGCAGCGGGTGACCCACCTGACCTACGCCGTCCGGGAGCGGTAGGCGCACGGCGGACGACACACGGCGGACGACGGACGACGAGGACGGACGACGGACGCAAAGGAACACCACGCGGCTGGCACGCAGACGGTTCGCCTGCGTCGCACATGAGCCTGTCAGGTCACCGGGGTCAGCCATGCGCGGACGCGGATCAGCCCGTCGGGAGTGGTGGTCATCCATTGCGCGAACGCAGGCAGCACATGAACGACATCAATAGTCACCATCACCTGCCCATCCGTCGTCGCCGTCATCGCCCGCCTATAGACCAGCCACTGTTCGACCATGTCCGCCTGCTCGGTCACGGCCTTGAGCTGCGCATACGACCAGCGGCTGGGCACCACGCACAGCCGCTTACCGTAACGAGGGCCCAGGACCTCCCGGGCCTGCTGCGGACGTTCAGCCGCCAGCACCAAAACGGCCTGGCTCGGACTCGGCCGGAAAGTCACCACGGACGTGATGCCCAGTGCGGCACACTCCTGCTCCGACGGGCCATCCAGCCGACGAGCCAGGTGCGGCCAGCCACCGACCGGAGCCGGGCAAGGCGGTAGCTTCCATTCGGGAACGACCGGGCTGTGCCAAACGGGCGGCTCCTGCAGGTCGGCCACCAGATGATCGCCGAGCCACGTGCCGGTCAACGTGGCATATCCCTCGACGGCGCCGTCCTTCTCCCGCCGGCGGTCCAGGCGCCGCACATCGACACCGGTGACACGGACCCCGTAACCACTCGGACACGGCGTCGGCTCGTGCCCCGGGGCGTACAGCACCTGGTTCTGCGGCAGCGGAGGCTCGAACCAAACAGCGTCATCGGCCGACACCACACGCCCCGATGCCCGCACACGTCCACCAGAACGAAGGATCAACTCCTGGACATCCACACACCCAGTCTCAAACAGCTCTTCACCAACTGCGAGCCCCGACCATTCCGACAACAGCACCCGCGGATACCACCGTTGCACTTCCGACTCCGGCACTGGTCAACTCCCGGCTCCGGCACCGGTCAAGATGGCCAAACGATGGCGACGACCTGACAGACCAAGCGGCGCGCCTCTGGGCCCTGTCCAGGTTTCCGTACAGTCCCGCAACCCGACAGCTTGGCCGGCAGGTGCCGGGGGCTGGCCGCCTGTGAGGCTTCACACTGCCGTCGGGTCCTGTGAGGCGCCGGTGCCCCACGCCCTAGCTGACGCCTCTGACTTGCACTGACACCGGTGACCAGAGGCCTTGCCGCTTGGATGCAACCGACGCTGGAAGCCATAGGCGGTAATTCTCTGAAAGGTCCTTCGACCATGACGCGTGCGGGTACGTGGCGCGCAGCGAGGCGACGAGTGAACGGGCGCTGGGCAGCCGCGCCGGGCGGCCGCGTCCAGCTCTGCGCGCCGGGCGGCCGTGCCGGGCGGCCGCGTCCAGCTCTGCGCGCCGGGCGTGCGGCCTTGTCCCGTCCAGTCCCGCCGCGCAGCCCGGCCGAGGTCGCCCCCAAATGTCACAGACACCGTGATGACGATGAGCAACCCTCATTCACGGTCGGAGTGCCACCATGGCCGCATGGTGGACGTGACCTTGGACGAGGCTGACGGCTCCATGGCCTTGGTGAAGATCCAGGCTGAGACATGGGAGCTGAACATACGGGCTCCCAAAGGAGACCTCATGCAGCTACGCGAGGTCCGAGACGCGCACTGGGATGCGCGCCGCTCATTGGCAATCGGTACATGCGCCGACGCCCCTGTGTACTGGGCAACGAGCGAAGGTCGGGTGACCATCCTCATCGGCCCTGATGACGAGGCATGGGACATCGCGGTCGTTGTTCCGCTGGTCGCCGTGGACGAGATCGTCTCACTGGTCCAGCAACGCACGTGACGCTCGTCAACCCGCCTAAAGCCAGGGCGTCCCCTCGACCGGGCAGCGGCTTCTGGGCCGTAGGCGTTTTGGCTGGAAGCCGCTCACGGCGCCAGCCGGGCCTTAACAGCTGCTCCTTCGGGGTGGCCTACGGCCATACAGGCGGGCCCCGACCTTGTCAGCGCGGAGGGAGGCAGCGGCACTCCGTGCGGTTCACATCAGTCGGCCACGTGGGTCAGATCGGGAACATGCGCAGAAGCGATCCTGGGTCTCGCTGGAGGCTGGAGAAGGAAGATCTTGCGATCTACGCGTTCCATCTCGCCGCCCCGTCCGCAGATCAGCCCAGCGCAGAAGTCCACCAACTGCCGAGCCACATCGTCGGTCAGTTGCGTGAGATCCATGAGCACGGGGACACCCTTGCGGAAGAAGTGCCCGACGTGGAGCACCTCGTTGTAGTCCTTTGGGCGCAGCGTCTTAATCACAGATCAGAGTCTGCCCCGCCCTACACGTTGCAAAGGCCACATCCGTAACAAACGGGGAGGAAACGAGACCGAAGGCCGTCTAGCAGGAGTGAGTCGCCTCCTACACGATCGCGTGCCGGTGTACTCGTTCGCCCGAATCTGTCTGTCACCGTCCGCGCGTACGAGCAGCCCGGACCTTGGGATGGCGGGCCGTGTCGTTCACGCGTTCACGCGGTCCTTCGCTGCGGCCGGCAGTCCATCGTCAGCGGCCCGCACACACGGATGGCGGTTGATCTTCGAGGTGGGCTCGCGTGGTGGTCAGTGGTCAATGTGATGGGTTAGTTCCTGCACAGGGCCGTGGGGAGGGCTTTTTCCATGGCGTCGTCCAGGGCCGGTCCGCCACCTGGGTTGAGGTTGACCATGACGGTGGCCTGCCTGCCGTCCGTGGTGGCACCCGCGCGGACGCTGAAGCCGAGCATGTCGCCGTTGTGTCCCCAGAAGCCTTCACCGCAGGCCTTGGCGGGAAACCACTGCAGTCCCAGGCCGTACTTGGAGCCTGATGGGCGTCCCGTATCGCGGGCATCCATCATTTCGCGCAGCTGCGGCGGCTTCAGCAGGCGTCCGCGCAGCAGCGCGGCCAGGAAGCGGTTGATGTCCGAGGCACTGGAGATCATTCCGCCTCCGGCTCCGGCGACGGTCGGGTTGAGGCGGGTGATGTCCACCAGGTCGGACTCGGGTCGCACGTATCCCTGGGGGTGCGGCCCGGGGATGTCGGGGTCGTCGCTCGGGACGATGGTGTCGTCCAGGCCGAGCGGAACGATGATGCGCCGCTTGATCTCCTTGCCGTAGGAGCGTCCGGTCACCCGCTCGATGATCATTCCGGCCAGGAGGTAGTTGGTGCTGGAGTACCCCCAGCTCTTGCCCGGGACGAACTCCCGGGGGTGCCGCAGGGCGATGTCCACCAGCTCACGCGCCTCCCAATGCCGGAGCGGGTCCTTGAGGACATCCAGCGGGGGCAGGTGTTTCAGGATGTCCGGCAGCCCGCTTCTGTGCTGGAGCAGTTGGCGGACGGTGATCTCCCGGCCGTCGTTGTCGGCGCCGCGTACCACCCCGGGCAGGTATCGCTCCACTGGAACGTCCAGCTTGATCCTCCCCTCGCCGACGAGCTGGAGTACCACGGTCGCGACGAACGGCTTGGTCAGGCTGCCGATCCGGAAGTGGCTGCGGGGGTCCACCGGCGTGCCCGTCCGTACGTCCGCGACGCCACTGGTGGCCACCCGGCGACCGCCCCGGCCGTTGACCTCCGCGAGCGCCCCGGGCGCCCCGTCCGGTCCGGTGAGCCCTTCCACTACCGGCCGGAGGTCGGCATGGCCGGCTGCCTGCACCGGAGTGGTCGACGCTGCCACCGTCAAGGCCAGGACCGCGGCTGCCGTACCCCGGAACACCAGGTTCTTTGTGATCATGCAACGTCACGATAAGTAGCGACATGTCGACCGCACATCCATCGCGCGAGCCATCCACACCCTCCCTCCTGGAGGGGACGAGCTGCTGCTGGACGGGTGATTTTGAGGCGTACAGCAATGATCTGCCGTACGCGAGCTTGGCAGCGGTCGCCGGCCACGCCCGAGTGGCCTGCGGGCCATGTCCGGAGCCGACGAGCCGATCAGGCTTCGTCCTCGCCAGCGTGCTCGGGCAACTGGAGTCGCGTCTCACCGAGATCTTCATGCTGGACTATCGCGAACGCCTTCAGGCCGCGCGTGCGCGCCTGCGTCCTGCCGAGGACACGGACATCAGTGCTGACCACGACTGCCCCCTTGGGCAGGTGAAGAGCTGGCGTTGCACATGTCCGTACATCGCAGAAGGTTCGGGGTTGGCTTCTGCCCCCCGGCGACCTTCGTGCAGGGCCTTGCGCCGTCGTCGGGATCTCGTTCGCGGAAGGTGCTTCAGGTTTTGGCAGCGGTGCTGGTGGCTGTGCGAGGCCGGAAATGCATTGCGATGCGAGGGGTGACGCTGGGTGGACGCTTTGCGCGCTATAACGAGGTAGGCGAACGGCGGGGAGGAGACATCCTCCCCGCCGTTTCTCCTCGACGTGGTGACGATCTGGTTCGCGGTTCTAGCCGCTGTCCCCACCGGTGAGGGTGCTCCAACCTAGGCGGATGCAGGTCGGAGAGGCAGTTCAGGACGACGGGTGGGAGACCGTCGAACCCTGGTGGGGCCGGGAGCGCAGGCTGTGGACGCGAGTACGGCGGTCACACGTCGATGGCCGAACGTTCGATCAGGCCTTGGACCAGACGTAGCCCAGCGGTCCATTCAGCTTCCAGCCCTGCTTCATCAGAGCCCTGGCCTGGGCGGCGGTGACGGCGCGCCAGCTGTTCTTGGACACACGCCAGAGCTGGAACTTGCCGGCACCCTTGGTCGGGGCCGTGTAACCCAGGACACCCTCATAAACAAAGCGCTTGGAGGCGACGAGCTTGTTGCGCTCCTTGACGGACAGCGTCACAAGGTAGGCCGAGCGGTGCTTGTAGCGCAGCCGGTACATGGTGAGTGCGCCCTTGAAGCGCTTAGTGGAGACGTATCCGAGGTTACGGTTGGTCGGGGTGAATTTGTAGATCTTCTTCGCCCGGTCCGCTTCCTTGCGATTAGTGGTGTAGAAATATCCCTGCTTGCTCCTGGTGACGAATTCGTAGACTTTCGCGCGAGTGGCGGTGGTCGCCGCGACAGCAACCGCGTTGTTGCCCGCAGACTCCTTCTTGGCCTGTGGCTTGGCGCTTCCGCAGCCGGTAAGGGTCGCCCCTGCGACTGCGAGCGCGGTCACGGCGCCGATTGCGCCGACACGGTTAACCATTGAAGAGTCCTCCACTTGGAATGTCCGAGACGAGCCCCATCGGCCTCATCGCACCCTGGACGTACCTACGAACCGGCCGGTTCCGCGACCGTGACGATCCGGTGGCAGTTGCCGTGTTGTTCGTCCAGATACCGCCGACTGCACGTCGGGGTGGCTGTGCCAGGGGAAAGGCGATCATTGCATAAGTCGAATGGCCGTACCCGTCGCGGGACTGCCAACTTTCGCCGGATTCCTGCCAGCTTCTCGTCTGTGGCTACTGGCGTTCTGCGGTGGTGAAGCGGGTCCCATGAACGGGAACTGCGTGCACCACTGGTATGCGCTCAGCAGCTGTTGGGTCAAGGTGCGCCCGTTGGGCCTTGGCCCGTCGGGAGCGGGCCGGGGCGGCGGAAGGCTTCGGCATGGTCGTGGGCCCACTGGGCGAAGGTGCGGGCGGGCTTGCCTGTGACGGATTCGGCGGTGGGGAGGATTTCGGGAGCCTGGAAGGCCTCGACGGCGCTGGGGTCGGAGTCGTTGCCCGAATAGTCCTCGAATCCGAGCAGGAAGTCGGCGTTGGCAGCGGCGAAGCCGCCCTGCCTGCGATAGATCTCGCGAGCTTCGGCGGGGGTGACCTGTTCCAGGCGGATCTCCTGGCCGATGGCGGCGGAGATGGCGCGGACCTGGTCGCGGTGCGAGATCAGTTCGGGGCCGTTCAGGTCGTACGCGGCGCCGGCGTGGCCGTCTTCGAGGAGCGCGGCCGCCGCAACGTCGGCAATGTCCCCTTCGTGCACCGGGAACCAGGCGACGTCGGGGTGGGGATCGCGGACCACGAGTTCCGAACGGATCGACGGGCCCCAGAGCCACAGCTTGTTGAGCATGAACTCACCTGGGCGAACGTGGGTCCAGTCGAGGCCGGACTCCTCTACGGCCTGCTCGACGGGCAGATGGAAGTCGGTGTCGTAGCCGCCGGTCACCGCTCCCGAGGAGAGAACGACGACGCGGCGTACGCCTGCCTGCTTGGCCGCGGCGACGACCTGCCGGGCCGTCTCGGGGACAGGGAAGAGATACATGCGTTCGACGCCGCGCAGAGCCTCGGTGAGGGAACGGGGGTCATGGAGGTCACCCTTGACGATGTCGGTGGTGGGCGGGAACGCGGCCGTGGCGGGTGAACGGGTCATGGCGCGTACGGACGCACCGGAACGGACGAGGCGCTCGACGACAAGCCTGCCGATGTTCCCCGTCGCTCCGGTGACCAGGATTGTCATGGCTTTCTCCTTGCGCTGCGTTTAGCGGGCATGCCAAATAAGCCCCTCCGGGGCTCTTCTGGCGATAATTCATCCTTAGCGACCCGAGCCGGATTTGCAAACGCGAACACGATGTTCACATTTAGTACCTGACCTGCGAAGATAGTGGTCAGCGAGGGTGTCAGAGATTATTTATTCGCGTGGAGAGCGGCGTTCTCACGCCCTTTGCCGCGACCCGATGGGCCTGTTCTGACCGCTTTATGGTCTCGATGTCGTGCTCGGCGGTCCGGGTGCTCAGCTTGATCATCGTTGTCCGTGGTGGAAATCCGCCGCACGCCTGCTTGTGCCGCACGGCGGCTCTACTGGTCGGTGCCTGGAGGCCCGGCGCTCGGTCCCGGGTCGCGTGGATTCTGAACGGGTCGTCGAGCGGTCTTGCTCGACCGCCGGGGCGGCATCTTCTGCAACCGCCGCGCAGCGATCTCCTGCAACCGCCGCGCAGTGATGTCCCCCCATCGCCGCGTAGCGATTTGTTCGGCTGCCGGGCCCCGATCTTCATCGGCCGCGGGTCGCAATCTGCGGCGGCCGTTCGGGCTTCGATTTTTGGCGGCCGCCGGGCTGATGTCTCGGCTGACCCCGCAGGTCCGTCGCCCGGTCGGTCACCCGTGCGGGCTAGGTGTCGGCGGTGAGGGTCTCCAGGACTTGTTCGCCGTACTTGGCCAGCTTGTTCTCGCCGACGCCGCTGACCTTGCCGAGCTCGGACAGCGAGGTCGGGCTCAGGGTGGCGATCTCGCGCAGGGTCGCGTCGTGGAAGATCACGTATGCGGGGACGCCCTGTTCCTTGGCGGTGGCGGCGCGCCAGGCGCGGAGTCGTTCGAAGATCGGCTTGGCCTCGGCGGGCAGGTCCACCGGTGCCTTGCGGGACTTGGCGGCCTTCGCCGCCTTGGCCGTCGTCGCGGCGCGTTCAGGCTCACGGCGGAGTCTGACCTGACGTTCCTTACGCAGAACCCCACTGCTGGCATCGGTGAGGACGAGCGCGCCGTAGTTCGGCTCGACGGCCAGCAGGCCCTGTGCCAGCAGCTGCCGGATGACGCCCCGCCACTCGGTGTCGCGCAGCTCGGCACCCACCCCGAACACGCTCAACGCATCATGATCGAACTGGATCACCTTGGGGGTCTTCTTGCCGACCAGGATGTCGATGATGTGACCGGCACCGAACTTCTGGCGCCGCTCGCGGTCCAGGCGTACGACCGTCGACAGGACCTTCTGCGCGGCGATCGTCCCGTCCCATGCCTCAGGCGGTGACAGGCAGGTGTCGCAGTTGCCGCAAGTGTCGCCGGACTGGCCGAAGTAGTTGAGCAGTTGTACGCGACGGCACTCCACCGTCTCGCACAGCGCGAGCATGGCGTCGAGGTGCATGCTCAACCGGCGCCTATGCGCGTCGTCACCTTCCGAGGTGTCGATGAGCTTGCGCAGGTTGACGACGTCCTGCAGCCCGTACGCCAGCCATGCCGTAGACGGCAGGCCGTCACGTCCGGCTCGACCGGTCTCCTGGTAGTAACCCTCGACCGACTTGGGCAGGTCGAGATGTGCCACGAAGCGTACGTCAGGCTTGTCGATGCCCATGCCGAACGCGATGGTCGCCACCACCACCAGACCGTCCTCACGCAAGAACCGCGACTGGTTGGCGGCACGCGTGGGCGCGTCCAGGCCAGCGTGATAGGGGACGGCCTCAACGCCGTTCTGCACGAGCCATTCCGCGGTCTTCTCGACCGAGTTACGGGACAGGCAGTAGACGATGCCCGCATCCCCGTCGTGCTCGTTCCGGATGAGATGCAGGAGCTGGCGCTTGGGGTCGGTCTTCGGCTCGATGCGGTACTGGATGTTGGGCCGGTCGAAGCTCGCGACGAAATGCCGCGCGTCCTCCAGATCGAGCCGCCGGGCGATGTCGGCGCGCGTCTCCTGCGTCGCCGTCGCCGTCAACGCGATGCGTGGGATGTCCGGCCACCGCTTGTGCAGCTCGGACAGCATCAGATAGTCGGGGCGGAAGTCGTGGCCCCACTGCGAGACGCAGTGCGCCTCGTCGATTGCGAAGAGCGCGATGGTGCCGCGTTCGAGCAGGCGAAGGGTCGACTCCACCCGCAGCCGTTCGGGAGCGAGATAGAGCAGGTCGAGGTCGCCTGACGCGAATTGCGCCTCCACCACGCGCCGCTCGTCGAGATCCTGCGTGGAGTTGAGGAATCCGGCGCGGACGCCCAGCGCCTGCAACGCGTCCACCTGGTCCTGCATGAGCGCGATGAGCGGGGAGATGACGATTCCGACGCCCTTACGCACGAGCGCGGGGATCTGGTAGCACAGCGACTTCCCGCCGCCGGTCGGCATCAGCACCAGGGCGTCGTTGCCATCGACGACGTGATCGATGATCTCCTGCTGGCCGTCGCGGAACGAGTCGTACCCGAAGATGCGCTGCAACGCCTCAAGCGCCGTACCGGGGGCCTGTCCGGCGAGGGGCGGAAGCTCCGCCGAGGCGTGCCCGCCCGCCTGCTCCGGCACCTGGTAGTCGAAGTCGTCCGGAGGCAGATCATCCTCGAACCAGGGGTCCGGCGGCGGCTCCTCGGGCAGTGCGTACGCCTCGTTCACATCGGGTCCGCTCTCGGGGGAAGCCACCGGTTCATCCTAATGACTTCTCAAGCCCGCGATTTGCCGATCGCGGAACCACCGGCAGCTGGCCAACCACGCCGGCCCCCGCGTCGTACGTCATGCGTCGGGACGTGGGGCTGCGCCGACCTTGACGACGAGATCCGCGGTCACGGCGTTGAGGTCCTCGGCAACATACGAGGCCAAGGCCAAGGCATCTGCGGCGGGCGGGTAGCGCGGGTGCGGGACGGCGATCACCCGCATGCCCGCCGCGTACGCCGAACGGAGGCCGTTGCTGGAATCCTCGATCGCCACGCACTCTGTCGGCGGGACGTCCGCGCGTGCGGCGGCGGCGAGGTAACCGTCGGGCTCGGGTTTGCCCCGGTCGACCTCCTCGGTCGAGACGGTCGCGCGGAACAGGCCGTCCACACCGAGCCGTCCGAGCACCAGGTCGATCAGGGCACGCGGAGACGAGCTGTTCAAGCCCAGGGGATAGTGCTCCGCGAGCCTGCGTACGGCCTCGACCGCGCCCGGCATCAACGGGAGGTCCTCGGCGTACCGCCGGCTCATGCGGTCGACCACCTCGTACGCGACCTCTTCGGCGGTGAGGCCCTCGACGAGGTCGGTGGCGAGGTAGGCCGCCCACTCCTCGGTGCTCATGCCCATCAGGCGGTCCTGAGTGTCGGGGAGCCAGCGGCCACCGTGATCGGCGACGAAGCCGCGGCGGACCTCCTCCCAGACCGGCTCGGTGTCGACCAGGACGCCATCCAGATCGAACATGACGGCCTGCACGGACATGGTTCCTCCAGGTCGGGCGGCGGCTACCCGGGTGTTCCGCGCCCCTGGCCACGATCACTACCCCGGCGAAACCGGGCGCAACCTCCATGCCGCTTCCGGATGAATCCCCGCCGACCTGCAGATATCTGGCAAGTAAGGCAAAACGGTGCAAAGGTCTGGCATGGTGGTGGCGCTCCGACCCCCGCCTCCGGAGCACTGGAGAGGAGACTGCCCATGGTGTTCCTTGGACTGGTCCTGGCCGTCGCCGCCGCTGTTTTCGCCGTCGGCATCGCGATGGAGAACGCCGACCCGGCCGAACTGGTCGTCTTCGGCGAGACGGTGCCTGGCGTGACGAACGTCTGGCAGGTGTTCTTCGCGGGCGCGGCCTTGGCCGTCGTCTTCGTTCTGGGCCTGGTGTTCACGTTCGTGGGGATGGGCCGGATGATCCGTGCCCGCCGAGACCTCCGCTACCTGCGCGAGGAACACGAGGAGTCGCTGACGACCCTGGAACTGGAGAAGCGCGAGCTGCAGCGAGAGCTTGCCCGCATCCGCCAGGCTGGCGGCGCCCCTCGTCCCCAGCGTCCGGACGCCGCTGCCCAGCGCCGAGGTGCCCCCAGCCGCGGACCGAACCCGGCTGCCGCCGCCCCTGCCGCTGCGCCCACCGCCGCCCCTGCCAACCGTTCCCAGGTCACCGCCAACTCCTCGTTCTTCGAACGCAACGACTGATCCCGTCGGCGCCCGGTCGTTCTCTGAGATGAGATCGGCCGGGGAGATATCGTCACCCAGAGCGATGGGACGGCGCCCGGCCCCGACGCATGATCGTGGTGTGCGGATACTCCTCAAGACAGCCATCACCGCGGCGGCGCTCTGGGTAGCCACCCTCCTGGTCGACGGCATCTCGGTCACCGGGGACACCGATCTGCGGCGCGCGGCCACCCTGGTCGGCGTCGCAGTGATCTTCGGTCTGATCAACGTCGTCATCAAGCCGATCGTCAAGACCCTCGGCTGCGCGTTCTACGTGCTCACGTTGGGTCTGATCGGGCTCGTCGTGAACGCCCTGCTGCTGTTGCTCGCAAGCAACCTGGCCGAACGCCTCGAACTCCCCTTCCACGTCAACGGCTTCTGGCCCGCGTTCTGGGGCGCGATCGTGGTGGGCGTCGTCGGCTGGATCCTCAACCTGCTCCTGAACGACGACTGACCCCGTGGCCGCGGGGCCCTGCGTACATCGGCATAGGCCCAACGGCACAGGCGTGGATCTGCCGCCATCAGCGGAGCCCACCTGCTAACAGCAGTGCGGCCCTGCACTCAAAAGCGGGGGCGATGTTGTCACAGCGGGCCGCTGCTGGCATCAGCCGAGCGCCTAGTGGCATCAGCGGCGCCTGGCCTACACCGGTAGGGCCTGGTCTCCATCGGCGGGCCCGCCTGTACCAGCGGGCTCCGGGCCCCCATCAGCGGGGGGCCCGGCCTGTACCAGCGGGGTGCGGCCTGCATCGCGGGGTGCGGCCTACATGGGCGGGGCGCGGCCCACATCGGCGGGGCCCGGCCTGCATCAGCGGGGCCCGGCCTACACCGGCGGGCCCGGCCTGTACCAGAGGGGCTCTGCTACATCGGCGTCGGCATGGGGAACTGCTGGCGTCGGGGCGTGGCTGTTGGCATCAGTGCAGCCCGGCGGGCTGCAGTGTGGGCCATGCCGGCCAAGCGCAGTCTGCTGGCCTCGGTGAGAGGCTGCTGACACCGGGGTTAGCTGATGGCCCGTTCGAACGGGCTCTGCGTTAGCCGCTCGGTGTCTCCGAAATCGGCGTACTCCGCGTACTCAGGCGGCTTCTGGCCCGGGACGCCGATCAGAACCCGGTTACGCGCGTGGACGGCACCGACGAGAAGATCCGCATCGTTCAGCCTGCCGGCGCCGACGACCACCAGCGTGTCGTACTGCGTCGTGACCACCGGTGAGGCGCCGATCGTCTCGGGGGTGCCGCAGACCAGACCGGCCATTTCGAGGAGCAGCTGACCGGAGAGTTCGGTGGCTTCCAGATAACCGGAGAGCTCCTCGATCCGCGCCATCGCCTTGCTCTGGTGTGCCGCGATCGACTCCGTGCCACAGATCTGCCTCACATTCGCCTGGGAACGGGCCTCGGCCTCGGCCGCGGTGTCGATTTCCGCACGGAGGGCTTCGAGCTCTCTTTCCGACTCGGCACGGCGTCGTTCAAGCCCGGTAGCGGCTGCGGCGGCCTGCTGCGCCAACGATTCGGCCCGTGCCTCGGCCTCTTCGGCCGCCGTCACGGCGTCCCGGTGTGCGCGGTACGCGACGGCCAGTTGTTCCTCGGCCTGCCGGGCTACCTGCTGAGCCTGCCGGGCCGCCATGCTCGCCTGCGTGGCGATGTCGACCGACTCCGCCGCCTGGCGCGCCTGCTCCCGGTGTGCGGCGGTGGCGGACTCCCGTTCCGCGGCGAGACGGGCGAGGTCCGCGGTCAGCCGCTCCTGCGCGGCCCGAGCCGCCGCCAGGCCGGAGCCACCCTCCGAGATGAACCTGACCAGGCCCGCGTGATGCGTCACCGCCCGTTCCGCCGCCTCGTGTGCCTGCCGCGCGCGGATGGACGCATTCTCAGCTTCGCGGGTCTGCGTCTTTACGTCGATCCGCAGTTCCTCCAGCTTGGCTGGCGGGGCCGAGACGTGGAGGCGCTGGCCGAGCGTCAGTTTGCGGCGCTGCGCTGCGAGAGCGGACTCTGCCGACTTGAGGCGGTAGTAGCGGGCGTGCCATTCCGCCTCCGCGTCCGTCGCGGCGTTGTTAAGTCGTTCCGCCTCCTCGGTCGCCTGGGGCAACTCCCCCTGCGCCTTGGTCAGCTCCTGGACAAGCGACGCCTCGGCCTGGCGCGCCTCCTGGAGCTCCGTCTGACAGCGGGCGGCCTCCTGATCGAGCGCGACGCAGCGTGCGTACGCCTCGTCGGCGATACGAGTGTGCTCCCCGGCCTCGGCCGCCGCCGCGTCCGCCAGAGCTTGGAGCCGTTCGGCCTCGGCGCGTGGCCCGGCCGTCTCCTCGACCAGCCGTTGCTCCTCGGCGGCGAGCCGGTCACGCTCCTCGTGGACGTCGGCGATGGCCTGCTCCGCGAGCGTGGCCTCCGTACGAAGATCGTTGAGCTCCTGCTCCAAGCGTTCCAGCTCGGCCTTCACCTCTTGACCGAGCCGTTCGTACGCCGCCTTGACCTTGTTGAGAACCTCGGCGTCACGCGGCCACTGCTCAAGCCAGAGAAGCTCCCGCTGAAGCTGTTTGGCTTCGGCTCGCCAAGCTTTGCGCCAGGCCTCCCCGGCCGCCTTGACCACGGCACCCGGGATGATCCCAGCCGGTGCGGGCTCAGCCTCCGGGTTCGTCGGCGGCTCGACGTCGATGACCGTACCGACATTCGCCTGAACAGGCGCGGCCTCGTCGACCTCCAGCACGAACACCACGTCGCCGACGGCCTGCGCGACCCGATCGGCCAACTCAACGGTCGGCGCGAGGAGCAAGACCTTCGCGCCGCCTTCCAAGACGGCCTCCCGTGCCGCCGCCACCTCGGCCTCGTCGTCACCGACCTCGATCAGACGCGTGTGCTCTCCTGCCTGGCCTTCTAGGAGGAACCGAGCCAGTTCCTCCCAGTCCCCGCTGACCCGCGCCTCCCGGAACGAACGCATCGCCTCAAGATGCGCCACCCATCCGACCGGCCTGCCCCCGCGTGTCGACCTCTCCCGAAGCCGACCCTCCAACTCCTCATAAACCCCGATCAGGGGCACGTACACCTCATCGACCAACTCCTCCAGCGGCCCCTCGGCAGCCGAAAACGCCAGAGTCGAATCCCCACCCTCACCAAGCGCACCGGTGTCGGAGACGTCTTTGCTTGGCTCGCTCGCTATGGGGATGTCTGCCCCAGGCGTGCCCGCGTCAGACTCGCTCAAGCTGGAGGCGTCCGCGCCAGGTGTATCCGCGGCGGACTCGTCCGTGCTGGGGCTGTCTGTGTCGGTCTCCTCCGCGCTTGGGATGTCCGCATAAGGGATGTCCTCGCCTGGCACGTCAGCGCTGGTGTCGCCTGCCTCGGGGTCGCTCGTGCTGGGACCGGCCATGCTGGTGTCTGGCGTAGTCGCGGGGGCGGTTACGTCCGGCTCGTCTGCGTTAGGTCCACTCGCGTCGTCGGGGGCGCTTGCGCTGGGCTCAGGCGTGGGCAGAGCGGGGTCGGGCTCTTCCGTGCTGGCGATGGGCTGGCCTGGGACGTGTTCGCCTGTGCCCTGTTCGCCTGCCTCGGGGGCGCTCGCGCTGGGACCGG
Source organism: Actinomadura rudentiformis (assembly GCF_008923185.1). Lineage (GTDB taxonomy): Bacteria > Actinomycetota > Actinomycetes > Streptosporangiales > Streptosporangiaceae > Spirillospora > Spirillospora rudentiformis. The sequence goes on along the minus strand of NZ_WBMT01000007.1, from coordinate 394,864 downwards.
CCATGCTTGCGCCGGACGCGCTGGGCTTGGCTGTGTATGGCTCCGGGGGACTGGGCTCGCCGGGGACGGGCAGGTCCGCGGCAGGGCCGGGCGCGCTGGAGTTGGGGTCGTCGGTGCTCGCCTCAGGCGAGGGTGGCTCGTTCGCTCCCGAGGCGTGGGTGCTGGGCAGGCTGGTGCCTGGCGTAGCTGCGGGGGTGCTTACGTCCGGATCTTCTATGTTTTGTTCGCTTGCGCCCGGTTCGGTCGCGCTTGCGATGCGGAAGTCTGGGTCCGCTTCGGGCTCACCCGTGTCTGGCTCGGCCGGGCTGGGTTCGCTTGCGCCGGACATGCTCGGCTCTTCAGGGGCGCTTGCGCCGGGCGTGGCTGGCTTCCCTGTGGGGTTGTCTTGTTCGCCCAGGGCGGGGAGCGGCTTGGTCTTGTCCAGCGGGGATGGTGGGAGCACCAGGTCGACTGTGTCCGCTCGGCCTGAACGGGCAGTCAGTTTCGGCCGAGGCTCGTTCGTCGGCTCTGTCTGGGGCTCGTCGCCCGTGTCTCCCGGATGTTGCACCGCGGCCATCCCCGTTCTTGTTCGGCTCGTGGCCGTCGTCTCCATTCCTACCCAGGACTAACGTCTCACAGGTCATGGATCATCGGTGTCCGGCCAGGGCGGCATGGTGATCTATGCCATCGAGGGGCTGGGGGTCGGGGTGCACGAGCGCGGCTGACAGGCGGGGCAGGGCGTGCATGAGGGTGTGTTCGGCCTCCACGGCCACCTGGTGGGCCTCCACGAGAGTTGAACGGGGGTCGACCTCGCGGGCGGCTTGGCGTAGGACCAGGAGGATCGCCGCTGTGATGAGGAGGCCGGTGATCGGGTCTGCCCACGTCCAGCCCAGGGCCATGCCGCCGGCGCTCAGGAGCACGGCCAGTGAGGTGAAGCCGTCGGTACGGGCGTGGAGGCCGTCGGCGACCAGGGCCGCTGAGCCGATCTTGCGGCCGACCCGGATGCGGTAGCGGGCGACCAGGTCGTTGCCGGTGAACCCGATCAGGGCGGCGGCGGTCGCTTCGCCAGGAGGAACGCGACGGCGAGGGGCAAGGCCGTCAGCGCGTCCGCCGCGTTGTGGAGCGTGTCGCCCAGGAGCTCGACGGAGCCGGACAGGGCCACCACCACGGCTTGGATGACCGTGGTGGCGCCCAGACCGGCAAACGAGATCCACAGGGCCCGCATGCCCTCGGCGCTGGGTTCCATGGCCGGACGCTGCGAGTGCGTCCATCTCATAGGGCCACGATGGCGCAAGGATCGACTTGCAGCATCTCGACAAAAGCGCTGCTCAGGCAGTCGCCAGCGATGTGCTAGTGCGGATTGGTGGCGAGGAGCTCCGCGAGCAGGTCGTCGAGGGTGACGATGCCGGCGAAGTCGCCGGTCGCGTCGGTGACCACTGCGAGCTGCGCGCGGGCTCGGCGGAGGCGGGTGACCGCGTCCAGCACGGTGGTGCCCGGGGTGAGCGCTGGGGCCGGTGTGGCCAGCTCCAGCGCCCGGCGGTCACTGCTGATGGCGGCGCGGACGTGCACGATGCCGACCACCCCGCCGTTCGCGTCGCGGACCACCAGGCGGCTGTGCCCGCGTGCGGTCGCCGTCCGGCGGACCTGGGCCGCGGTGGCGTCGGCGTCGATCGTCGTCACCGAGCTGGCCGGGACGACGAGATGATCGACCGTTATCTCGCGTGCCGAAATGGCCCGCCGGAGCAGCTCGTGGTCGTGCCGCCCGATCAGGCCGAGGCGGCGGGACTCGCCCAGGAGGTGGTTGAGCCCCTGCGCGTCGGCGTGGCTGTCCAGCTCGTCGCGCGGCGTGACCCCCACGAGCCGGAGCAGACCGTTCGTCATGGTGTTGAGCGCGGACAACACGGGCCGGGAGATCTTGGCGAACGCCCGGAACGGCAGGGCCAGGATCAACGCCGAACGTTCGGGGTGTGTGATGGCCCACGACTTGGGCGCCATCTCCCCGACGACCATGTGCAGGAACGTGATCACGGCGAGCGCGGTGGTCAGCGCGACGGCCTTGGTGCCCGCCTCCGGCATGCCGATGGCGTGCAGGGGCGGTTCGAGGAGGTGCTCGAAGGCCGGTTCGGTGACGATGGCCAGGCCGAGCGAGCACATGGTGATGCCGAACTGCGCGCCCGCCAGCATCAGGGACAGCTCCTTGACCCCGGCGACCGCGGCCAGCGCGGGCCTGCTGCCGCGCGCAGCCGCCCGTTCGAGCTGCGGGCGGTTGGCCGCCACCAGCGCGAACTCGGCCGCGACGAAGAAGCCGTTGCCGACGAGCAGCAGCACCGTCACCAGCAGCGTGGTCATCGGGTCCATGAGACCTCCTGGCCTGCGGCGACGGACACGACGGCGGGCTCTGGGACCGCACCGGCGGGGGAGTCGCAGGTGGGCAGCTCGGGGGAGTCGCCGGTCGCGATGGCGCGCAGGCGGACCTGGCTGGCGACCCGGCGGGCGAGGCTGACCACTTCCAGCTCGACCTGGCCCGGCTCGCCGGAGCCGGGGTCGAAGCCGACGATCAGCCGGTCGCCCGGTGCCGGAAGGCGGCGGAGCTCGGCCATGACGAGTCCCGCGAGGGTGTCGTACGCGTCGCTCTCGGGGAGGGGCAGCCGGGTCATGCGGCTGACCTCGTCGATCCGCAGGCTCGCGTCCAGCAGCCAGGAGCCGTCGGCCTCGGTGCACGGCACGGCGTCGCGGGCGTCGACCTCGTCGGTGATCTCGCCGACGAGCTCCTCGGCGATGTCCTCGAACGTGAGGATCCCGGCCAGGCCGCCGTACTCGTCGACCACGCATGCGAACTCCTCGCCGGAGTCGCGCATCTGCTCGATCACCCCGTACAGCGGCTGGCTGCCGGGCACCAGCAGCGCGGGCCGCGCGAACCCGCGGACCGGGGAGTCCTGGTCCAGGGTGTCGTCGGCGACCTCCCGGACCCCGGCGACGCCGATGACGTCGTCGACCTCCTGGCCGTACACCGGGTACGTGGTGTGGCCGGTCTCGCGGATCAGCGCCACCAGGTCGCGGACCGCCGCGTCGCCGTGGACCGTGCGGACCTGCGGCCGCGGCACCATCACCGCGTCGGCCGTCAGGTCGCCGAACGACAGCGCGCGTTCCAGCAGGCCCGACAGGTCGGCGGGCAGGTGGCCGGCGTTGTGGGAACGGCCGATGATCTCGCCGAGGTCCTCCAGGGTGGCGCCGTTGTGGAGCTCCTCGACCGGCTCGACGCCGACCGCCCGCAGCAGCCGTTCGGCCGAACGGTCGAACAGCCGGATCACCGGGCCGGCCACCGCCAGGTAGATCAGGGTGGACGGCGCGAGGACGCGGGCGAGCCACTCAGCCCGCGCCAGCGCCAAGTTCTTGGGGAACAGCTCGCCCAGGACCATCTGGATCAGGGTGGCGAGCACGAAGCCGGTGGCGAGCGCGATCGCACCCGTCGCACCGACAGGCACGCCGGCCACGTCGAGGAGGGGTTCGATCAGCTCGGCCAGCGCGGGTTTGGCGATGAAGCCGACGACGAGCGTGGTCATCGTGATGCCGAGCTGGGCGCCCGACAACATGAACGACAGCCGGCCGATCACCTTGAGCGCCCGGTGCGAAGCGGTGTCGCCCTGCTCGGCGGCCTGAGCCAGCCGTGAGCGGTCGGCGGCGACGAAGGCGAATTCCTGGGCCACGAAATATCCGGTCGCCGCCGTAAGAAGGACGACGGCGAGCACGCCGAGTGCCGCGGTCAGCATGGGGCACCGGGTCTATGACTAGGGTCCGGCACTGCGGACTCTCAACTCCTCTCGATCGACAACTTTCATCTGGGGCAACGTCACCTCACACCAGGACGTTCCCAGAGCACAAGGGTCCCCCGCGTGATCATCGCCTCATGTCGCACTCCGAAGCCCCTGGTCAGGCGGAACGGACCGGTTCGACGACCCTCAGTTCACCCCCGATCACACCGATCGGACGCCCACCCGCCCCCTCAACATCCACGCGCCAGATCTCATCCGCCCGCCCCCTCAACGTCCGCCCGCACGCCTTGTTGCTTCGCCCGTACGTCCACCTCGGGTGGCCTGGCTGACATTGCGGTTCTTGAGGCAGGTGGTACCCGGTTTGCTTGCGGGGGTGGGTGGCCGATGGTGGCCGTGTGCGGGGATGTGATCGTCCTGGGCATGGTCGATCGGCGGTCTTGTCGGGGAAAGTGTCACCGATCACACTGTTCACAGGGCGTACGTCTGATTCTGGGATGGATCGCGACTCCCGGCAGTTCGGCCATGTCCATGGTGGGCGACCGGGATGGGCCGCGACGGACACGGGGTGACGGCTGCGGGGACATGGGAAGAGCGAACACGGGGCCAAGGTGAGTGAGAGCGGGGCCGGGGCGGCCGCGCCCATGAGTCGGGAGGGGATCGAGCACGCCCTGGACGGCCTCCGCGAGGAGAAGGACCGGATCTTGGCCGCTTTGCTCGCCGTGGACGACCATCACGGGTACCGGCTGCTCACGGGTGCCCGGCTGGCGGGCGAGACCTGGCACCGGTGGGCCGGGGCGCGCGACCGGCTCGCGTTGTTGTGGCAGCTCTTCGATGAGTACAGCCGGACGCTCGAAACCGCGGCGGCGCTCCATGCCCGGCTCGGCCGCCGGCCCGATCATGACTCCCTGGTCGAGCTGACCCGGTTGCTGTCCGGTCCCTCGGTCGAGCTTCCCGGCGAGATCCCCTTGGAGAAGCGCACGCTCCTCGGTCCAGAAAAAGAACGGCTCACGCTCGACGAGACGGTCACTTTGATGGCCGACGCCTACGACAAGGCCGCCGGCGTGATCGCAGCCGCTGACGCCGCATGGTCGGCGCTGCTCGTACCGCTGGAGGAGGCCGAGGAGAGCTGGCGCGACACCGCGCGCCTCGTCCAGTCGCTGGAGGACGTCCGGCACGTCGAGCTCGACCGGCTGGGGCGGGAGCTGACGGCTCTCGGCCGCCTCGTGCGCACCGATCCGCTGTCGCTGGTACGCGATGGGCAGGCCGACACCGGGCGGCTCGACCGGGTACGCGAGGGGCTTGACGCGCTGCGAGCCGGGTTGGCGAACGTGGCGCGGATCCGCGATGGGTACGAGGCGCACGCCGCCCGGCTCGAAGAGGCGATCACGCACGTCGAGGCGGCCGAACGGGACGCGCGCGAGGCCCGGCGGACCGCCCTGCTCAAGATCGAGGGCGCGGTGCTTCCGGAGCCTCCGGAGACCGGCGCCGCCCTGCGTGACCGCCTGGCGGCCCTTGACGCCCTCCGAGAGTCCTGCCGCTGGATCGAGCTCGCCGAACGCGCCGGCGAGCTCGATCGTGCTGCGGGCGCGGCATTGGAACAGGCTCGGGACGGCCTGCGTCTGAGTACCGGACTGCTCGACCGGCGAGGCGAGCTTCGGGGACGGCTGGAGGCCTACCGGGCCAAGGCCGCGCGGCTCGGTTTCGCCGAGGACGAGTTGCTCACGCGACTGTACGGGGAGGCCCGCGAACTTCTTTGGACGGCGCCCTGCGACCTGCGGCGGGCGACCACCGCGGTGGCGGAATACCAGCGGGCGATCAAGGCGTGCGAGAGCGAAACGCGGAGGGCCTGATGACCACGACGCCATGTAACCAGCCCGGTTGCAGCGGGACGGTAGGCGAGGACGGCTTCTGCGACGTCTGCGGGATGGCCCCCCTGCCGACGCCACCGCCCGCGAACCCCTCCGAAGTTCCCACGCCGTCGGTGGCCCATGCCCCCACGATGGCGGCCGCACCCAAGCCGTATTCGGTGGCGGCGGGCTCGGTGATCCCCGACTGGTCATCGCCGGATCCCAGTGGCTCCTCGGGCAGCAGCGCCTCCGGCTCCTCCGGCTCGTCTGGCTCCTCTGGGCGGACGGGGGCGTCCTGGGCGACGCGGAGCACCGGATCCAGCGGCTCGTCCAGGCGCGGCATGCTCGGAGCCGGGCTGGTCGAGGTGCCGCCCGTCCCGTACCGGGACCCGGCCTCGGCGGTCATGGACAACCCGGAGGTGCCGGAGAGCCGCCGCTTCTGCAGCCGCTGCGACGAGCCGGTCGGCCGTGGCCGCGACGGGCGTCCCGGCCGTACGGAGGGCTTCTGCCGGAGTTGCGGCCATCCGTTCTCGTTCACGCCCAAGCTCCAGAAGGGCGAGCTGATCGGCGGGCAGTACGAGGTGCTCGGCTGCCTCGCGCACGGCGGCCTCGGCTGGATCTACCTCGCCCGCGACCACAACGTCAGTGCCCGCTGGGTGGTGCTCAAGGGCCTGCTCGACACCGGCGACGCCGATTCGCTGGCCGCCGCCACCGCCGAACGCGCCTTTCTCGCCGAGGTCGAGCACCCCAACATCGTCAAGATCTACAACTTCGTGCAGCACGGTGGCACCGGCTACATCGTCATGGAGTACGTGGGCGGCCAGTCGCTCAAGGACATCCTGGTCCGCCGCCGCCACGAGGAGGGCGAGGACGCGGCGCTCCCCCTCGGCCAGGTCATCGCGTACGGCCTGGAGGTGCTGCGGGCGCTCGGTTACCTGCACGGTGTGGGGCTGCTCTACTGCGACTTCAAGCCGGACAACGCCATCCAGTCCGAAGAGCAGCTCAAGCTGATCGACCTGGGCGGTGTCCGCCGCGCGTTCGACGTCAACAGCCCGATCTTCGGCACGCCCGGCTACCAGGCTCCGGAGATCGCCGACCGGGGTCCCTCGGTCACCTCCGACCTCTACACGGTCGGGCGCACTCTGGCGGTCCTCAGCTTCCCCTTCCGCGGCTACACCGGCCGTCACCTGCGCAGCCTGCCGCCCCGTCACGAAGTACCGATCTTCCAACGGCACGAGTCGTTCCACCGTCTCCTCCGCCGGGCGACCCACCCCGATCCCGCCGGTCGCTTCCAGAGCGCCGCGGAGATGGCCGAGCAGCTCACCGGTGTCCTCCGCGAAGTCCTCGCCACCGAGGACGGACAGCCTCGCCCGGCCCCCTCGTCGGTCTTCGGCCCCGAACAGTCGGTGGCCGGCACGGAGATCATCGACTCGATGGCCGCCGACTCGTTCTCCCTCGAACTCCCCGGAGACGCCCGATCCGCCGTGGCCGCAACGGCCGCCGGCACTCCGGCGGGCCAAGGATCACAGGGCCTCAAAGAACCACAGGCCCCCAAAGGACCACAAGCCCCCAAAGGACCACAGGGGCTCAACGGAGCCGGACGGGTGCTGGCGCCTCTGGATCCGAGGGCGGCGGCTGCGGCGTTGCCCGTGCCGCTCGTCGACAGCGCGGACCCGGCGGCCGGCTTCCTGACGGGCCTGACCGCGCGCGATCCCGCCGAGCTGGCGGCCGCGCTGGCCACCCCGTCCGTGCCATCGCTGGAGGTCACGCTGGCGCTGGCCCGGGTACGGATCGAGCTCGGCGAACTCGACGACGCCACCCGCATGCTCGATGGCATCGCCGACGACAATCCCGACGACTGGCGAGTGGACTGGTACCGCGGCGTCGGTGCCCTGGCCGGGCGGCGGTTCGACGAGGCGATCAGGACGTTCAACCGTCTGTACGACCTGATGCCGGGGGAGACGGCACCCAAGCTCGCCCTCGCGTTCGCCAACGAGTGCAAGGCCGCCGCTGAGACGGCCGGCCACTACTACGAGCTCGTCTGGCGTACGGATCCCACGTACGTGAGCGCCGCGTTCGGGCTGGCCCGCGTACGGCTCGCCGCCGGCGACCGGGCCGGGGCCGAGCAGGTGCTCGACTCGGTTCCGCCGATTTCGAGCCACTACCTGACTGCTCAGCTCGCCGCTGTCGCGACCGCGGTGCGCGGCAGGGGAACGAGTGAGCTCGGCGGCGACGAATTGGTGGAGGCCGGGCGGCGGCTGGAGACGCTGCGGCTGGACACCGAGCGTTACGCGAGATTCGCCGCCGAGGTGCTGGAGGCGGGCCTCGGCTGGGTGCGGGCCGGCAAGGGCCGGGCGGGCATGAACCAGACGGAGTTGCTCGGGGCCCCGCTTGCAGAGGCCACGCTGCGCCAGAAGCTGGAGGCGACGTACCGCCTGCTGGCCAAGTTGGCCGAGGGGCACGACGACCGCCACGAGCTAGTCAAACGGGCCAATTCTGTACGGCCGAGGACGCTGTTCTGAGATGAGTGCGGGCACCGGGCGACCCGAAGGCGGCGATGAGAGCCGCGCAGCGCATGCGCGCGCCTCGCAGGCGGATGCGTCGCGGACACGTGCCTCGCAGGCAGCTGCGTCGCGGGCGGGTGCGTCGCAGGCGCGCGCAGCCGGTGCCGTCTGCCAGGACTGCGGCGAGCGACTGAACGTGGGCGACCGGTTCTGCGAGGCCTGCGGGCGGCCGAGTGATCTCGTGGTCGCGGGTGCCGGGCGCAGGAGGCCAGCCGTGGGCGGCGCCAAGCAGACCTGCGCGGACTGCGGCGCCGCGGCGGTCGACGCGGACGGTTACTGCGGCGGTTGCGGGCTGCGCCAGCCCAGCGACCGCGAGCGCATCGAGCTCACCGTCGCCCGGGACGGGACGGTCACGCCCCATCCGACCCCCGACGGCTCGGCTGCCGGGATCAGTGACCGTGGCCTGCGGCGGAGCCGGAACGAGGATGCCATCGCCCTCGCCTGCCTGGCACTCCCCCAGCCCGTTCCGGCATCAGGCGGACGGCTGGCGGCGCGAGGTTCGATGCCGCAGGACAGAACGCCCACCGAACGGCTCGTCTGCGCGGTCGTGTGCGACGGCGTGGCGTCCGCGCCGGGCTCCGAGGAGGCGGCGCAGATCGCCGCCGACACCGGCATCGCCACGCTCGTCCGGCGGTTGTCCCTGGGCGCGGATCCGGAGAACGCGACGCGCGCGGCCCTGACCCGATCCGCCCGCGCGGTGGCTGGGCTCCCGGGCTCCGATCAGAATTCCCCTGCTTGCACGTACGTCTCGCTCGTCGTCGGGGCGGACACCGTCACCGTCGGCTGGGTCGGTGACAGCCGCGCCTACTGGCTGACAAACGAAGCGAGCACCACACGCAATGGAAACGGCGTGAGCAGGCGAAGCACACCGGACGGCACACCGAGCGGCACGTCCAAAGGGACCTCTAACAGCACGTCGAACGGCACCTCAGACGGCACGTTGAACGGATCGACTCCCGCGCGCCCGCCCACATTGCTCACGTTGGACGACTCATGGGCCGTCCAGATGGTGGCGCGTGGCGAACTGACCGAGGACGTCGCGTTCGCCGACCCGCGGGCGCCCCTCCTGACCGGCTGGCTGGGAGCCGACGTGGCGTCGGTCGAGCCGCACGTCACGACCTTCGAGCCGGGCGGGCCCGGCCTGGTCGTGGCCTGCAGCGACGGGCTGTGGAACCACCTTCCCGAGCCGGACGCGCTCGCGGCCACCGCGTTGGGGGAGACGGGCGGGGATCCCCTCGGGGCCGCGCGGCGGCTCGTTCAGGCGGCGCTGGACGCTGGCGGGCACGACAACGTCACGGTCGCGCTGATCTCGTACCCGCCGACCTCCGGACACCGACCACCGAGGCCGCCGACCGAACCTCCCAGGGAGCCCCTCACATGAGCGACCTTCCCGAGTTCACGATCAAAGTCGACCAGAATCCCTACCTCCCGGACGGCGGCCGGGAGATGCACGCCGTCGTGACCGTCGAGGCCACCGGCGCCGCGCCCGGCCTGCCCCGGCCGTCCACCGCCGAGGCCGCGGAGATCATCATCATCGACACCTCGGGGTCCATGTCGTACTCCGGGAAGATGGCCGCCGCCAAGCGTGCGGCCAAGGCGGCCCTGAACGTGCTCCGCGACGGCGTGCACTTCGCCGTCGTCGCCGGGGCCAACCAGCCGCGCATGATCTATCCCTTGGGTGAACGTCTCGTGCGGGTGACCGACAAGACCAGGCACGACGCGCAGGCCGCGGTGGCCAAGCTGGACGCGGCCGGGGGCACGGCGATCGGGACCTGGTTGAGGATGGCGGACCGGCTCTTCGCCGAGCACCGGTCCGCGATCCGGCACGCGATCCTCCTCACCGACGGCAAGAACCAGCACGAGTCGGCAGAGGAGCTCGACGCGGCGCTGGGGCATTGCGCGGGCAGCTTCGTCTGCGACGCGCGCGGCGTGGGAACGGACTGGGAGGTCGCCGAGCTCCGCAAGATCGCGTCGGCGTTGCTGGGGACCTTCCTGGACGTGCCCGACCCCAAGGATCTGGAACGCGACTTCCTGGAGATGACCCAGGCGGCGATGGGCAAGGAGGTCGCCGACGTCATGTTGCGGGTGTGGACGCCGCAGTTCGCCCGCCTGCGGTTCCTCAAGCAGATGACCCCGACAGTCGAGGACCTGACCGAACGGCATCGGCAGTCCGGGAAGCAGACGGCGGACTATCCGATCGGGGCGTGGGGCACCGAGGACCGCGAATACCACCTGTGCGTCGAGGTGGAACCCGGGGACGTGGGACGGCAGATGCGCGCGGCCTGGGTGAAGCTCGTCGTTCCGGCCGGTGGCGCGGCGCAGGAGGAGCAGGTGCTCGCGTCCGGCAACGTGCTGGCCGAATGGACCGACGACGAGGCCAAATCGACCCGCATCAACGGCCGCGTGGCGATTCACACCGGCCAGTCGGAGCTCGCCGACGCGATCCAGGAAGGCCTCGAGGCCCGCCGCACGGGTGACGAGGAGACGGCGACCGCCCGGCTCGGGCGCGCGGTGGTGCTGGCCAACCGGGTCGGGAACGACCAGATCGCCGGGCTGCTCGACCGCGTGGTCGACGTCATCGACCAGGAGTCCGGGACCGTGCGCCTCAAGAAGGACGTGTCCAAGGCCGACGAGATGTCGCTCGACACACGTTCGGTCAGAACGGTGCGGACCCGCCAGGGCGATACCGCGACGGGCGAGCAGCGGGGCGGAGGCTGACCACGATGCCGGTCTGTCCACGCGGACACAACTCGGACGCCGACGACTACTGCGACGTCTGCGGCGACCTGATGTCGGCCGCGCCTCCTGCCGCCGGGACCGCGTCCGGTGTCGCCGGTGAAGCGGAGTGCCCGCACTGCGGCACGCCTCGCAACGGCCGGTTCTGCGAGGTGGACGGGTACGACTTCGAGCACAAGGCGCTCCCGCGCACAGCCCTGCCGGAGTCTGGGGCGACTGGCCAGACCACTCAGCTACTGCAAGATCCGTTGGCTTCTTTCACGCCGCCTCCCCCGCCACTCCAGCCCCAATCGCCACCACCTTCGTCACCTTCACCGCCGCCGGTGTCTCCAACCCCTCCGCCGACGCCTCCGCCTCCGCCTCCGCCGATCCAGCAGAAGGCCAGCCAGCGCGAGTCCGGTGCGCAATCTGAGCCCCTTGCGCAGCCTGAGCCCGGTGCGCAACCCAGGCCCGGTGCACACCCTGCATCCAGGGCGCAAGCGGGGGCCGAGGCCGGTCGGGCTCCGGACAGGGTCGCCTCCCCCACGGGCTGGTCGGTGCTGGTCGCCGCAGACCGGGAGTACTACGAGACGATGATGGCTCTGGGCGGGCCGGAGGCAGCCGCGCTCACGTTCCCTCCGTACTGCCCCGAACGCTGGGTCCCGCTGATCGGCGAGCGCGTTCGCATCGGCCGCCGGAGCACCTCACGAGCGATCTTCCCGGAGATCGACCTGTCGGCGCCGCCCGAGGACCCGGGGGTCTCGCACCTGCACGCCGTCCTGCTCGCCCAGCCGGACGGGACGTGGGTGCTGGTCGATCCGGGCTCGACGAACGGCACGACGGTGAACGGCGCGACGGACCCGATCGCCGTCAACGTGCCCGTCCCGGTCGGCGCCGGCGACCGGATCCACGTCGGCGCCTGGACCACCATCACGCTGTTCCTCGAAGGAGAGAACCGCCGATGACAGAGAACCGCCGATGACGACGAAGCCCGAGAGCCAGACCCGGCCCGATGCCGCGACCGCCCCGGCGACGCCGCCCACCTCGCCCACCGGCCGCCAGGCCGCACGCGGGCGTGACCGCGAGATCGCGGGGGAACCCCCCGACCTGCGGCGGCCAATGGGGATCGCCGCGCGGGTGGAGACGTTCCTGCGCGCGCAGTGGCTCGGCACCATCCCCGGCCGCATCCGCGCGTACGCGGCCGTGGCGCTGGTCGGTGTCGCCGCCCTGCTCGCGGTGCTCAGCGTGGCGATCGGGAACGCCCGGGACGGCGTGCAGACGATCGGGCACGACGCCGGGCCGCGGGTCGTGGCCACCGGCTCGCTCTACTTCGCGCTCAGCGACATGGACGCCCAGGTGGCGAACGTCCTGCTGATCGGGCGGCAGCACGACCTCGGGATCGGCCACGACGAGGCGCTGCGGCGGTACGAGGTCCGCCGTGTCGAGGCCGGGCAGGCGGCGGTGCAGGCGGCGCAGCTCGCCGGCGACAACGTCAACATGCAGCGGACCGTGCGCGAGGTGCTCGACGGGCTCGGCCGGTACGAGCGGCTCGTCGGCGAAGCCATGCTCCTCGACCGGCAGGCGAACCACGCCGCCGGCCAGCTCCCGCAGCAGGTCATCGACACCTACCGGCGCGCCACCGATCTGATGAAGATGGAGCTGCTGCCCAAGGCGTACAACCTCACCCTGGACAGCGGTGCCACGGTCCGGCAGTCGTACGAGAGCAAGCGCACGGCCATCGAGTCCGGCCGTACGTGGGTCGTGGTCACCGGTGCGCTGCTGCTGGCGGCGCTGCTCGTCCTCCAGGTCTACGTCGCCGGGCGGTTCCGGCGGTTGGTCAACCCGGCGCTCGCCCTCGCGACGGTGGTCGCGTTCGTGCTCGTGGCGGCGAGCACCGGCCTGCTGTCCGCGCAAGCCGGCCATCTCAGGAAGGCCAAGGAGGACGGGTTCGACTCGATCCTCGCGCTGTCGCGCGCCCGGGCGATCAGTCACAGCGCGTTCGCCGACGAGAGCCGCTACCTCCTCGACCCCGGCCGGGCCGACACCTACGAGCAGACCTATCTCGACAAGTCGCTCGCCGTGCTCTTCGTCGATCCGCAGGGCAAGCCCGTCAACCTGGAGACCTACTACGCGCGCCTGCCGGAGGTGCTGCGCGGCTTCGACCCGGCCAGGGACCGCGGCGCGTTCCTCGGGTTCTTCGGGGACGAGGCCAACCGCGCTCGTCCCGGGCTGGAGACGTCGGCGCTGAACGACACGCTCCGCGCGTACCAGAAAGTCATCGAGAACGACCAGACGATGCGGCGGCTCGCCACCGGCGACGACCGGAACGCGGCGATCACGCTCCGGATGGGCCGGGACTCGGGAGCGATCAAGGACTTCGACGACTACGACCGGGCGCTGGTACGGCTGTCGGCGGCCCACCGCGACGCGTTCGACCAGGCCATCAAGGACGGCGACGGCGGGCTCGGCGGCTGGAACCTGATCCCCGTGGGGGCGGCCGTCGTCATCGCCGGGCTGATCCTCGTCGGGGTCCGCCCCCGGCTGGCCGAATTCCGCTGACGCTGACAGGAGGAAGACCATGCGCACGTCACGCGTCGCCGCCGCCGCGATCCTGGTCGCCGCGACCGGCCTGGCCGGCTGCGGCCTGAGCGGTGAGGCCGATCAGGGCTCGATCGTGCATAAGCGGTCGCTGGTGATCGGCGTCAAGGAGGACCAGCCGAGTCTCGGCCTCAAACGGAGCGACGGTACGTACGAGGGCTTCGACGTGGACGTGGCGAAGTACGTCGCGGGCAAGCTCGGTGTGCCCCCGAGCCGGATCACCTTCCGCACGACGCCCTCGTCGGCGCGGGAGGCCGCGCTCGCCACGGGCGCCGTCGACATGATCTTCGCCACGTACTCCATCACCGCCCAGCGCAAGACCAAGGTCACGTTCGGCGGGCCGTACTACGTGCCGCACCAGGACACCCTGGTCCGCGCCGACGACTCCTCCATCAAGAACGTGCGCGACCTCAAGGGCAAACGGCTGTGCGAGGTGCTGGGCTCCAACTCCTGGAAACGCGTCACCGAGGAACGCAAGATCACAGCGACGACGGTCAAGGCCAGGAACTACGGCGAATGCCTGACCAAGCTGCTCGCCGGCCAGCTCGACGCCATCTCCACCGACGACCTCATCCTGGCGGGCTTCGCCGTCGGCCGGCCTCTCAAGATCATCAATTCGCCGTTCACCGACGAGAAGTACGGCATCGGCCTCAAGAAGGGGGACCTGGCCGCCTGCGAGGCCGTCAACCGGGCCGTCATCCAGATGTACCAGGAGGGCAAGGCCAAGGAGTTCCTCGACAAGTGGTTCAGCAAGTCCGGCCTGCGGATCACGACCAGCGTCCCCCAGTTCGAGGGCTGCACCTGATCGCAACCACCCCGGACGGACCGCACCGCACCGCGACCGGACAGGGCCGTGACCGCACTGGACCGCGACCGGACGGGACCCGGGTCGCGACCCGGAACCGGGCCGGACCATCGTCCGCTGTTCCGCTGTCAGGGCCTGGCGGTGGAGGGGAGTGCGTTGAGGGCGCCGCCGAGCGTCTCGTAGACGGGCACGAACTTGTCGATGCCGGTGATGCGGAACACCCGCTCCACACGTTCGGGCAGCGCGATCAGCGCGATGACGGTGCCGCGCTCCCCGGCCCGGCGGTTGGCCGCGACGATCGCGTTCAGGCCGGTCGAGTCGCAGAACGTGACCTGGCGCATGTCCACGACCATCGGCCCGCCGGTATCGATCACATCGAACATGGCCTTCTCGAACTGCTGGCGGGAGACCACGTCGATCTCGCCCTGCACGCGTACGAGGGTGCAGCGGTCGTGATGCATCAGATGTACGTCGAAGTCCATGGGGTCTACCTCGCACCCTTAGTCAGGAGTGGACTGTAGTCAGGAGTGGACCTGCGACCCTGCCCGGTGACTCCTCAGGATCGCGCACCCCCCGGCGCTTTCCAAGCGCTTCCGGGGAACAGGTACAGGTCCTCAGGGTGTGACCGGTGTTGGGCCGAGCACACTCGAAAACCTACGCGCCAGAAACTTACTCCAGGGTAGGAAATGGCGGAGCGTATTGGATCAGAGGTCCGGTATTGGCGGGGTTTCCAGGCCGGTTCTTGCTGTGAGATATCTTTCCCGCCTCGCTGTTGACCTGCTGGTTGTCCATTCATGGTGACCCGGTCACGATGAAAAGAAGGATGGCGGAGGGAGCCCGGATCGGCGCGGGCGTTACAGTGTCGGTGCCGAATTCAGGAGGCTGGGTGTTCTACACGTTCATGACCCGCGTGGTCCGTCCGATCCTATGGGTGCTTTTCCGCCCCCGGGTCATCGGAGGCGAGAACGTCCCGGACTACGGTCCGATCATCGTGGCCAGCAACCACCTGTCGTTCATCGACAGCTTCATCATCCCGCTGGCCATCCCCCGCCCGGTGACCTACATCGCCAAGGCCGACTACTTCGCCGGCAGCGGCCTCAAGGGGCGCTTCGTCCGCTGGTTCATGACCAACCTCGGGCACGTGCCGGTCAAGCGCGGCGCCCAGCGGGCCGCGATGGGCGCGCTGGAGCAGGCGGTCGAGATCCTCGACAACAGCGGCGCGTTCGCCGTCTATCCGGAGGGCACCCGGTCCCCGGACGGCCGGCTCTATCGCGGGCGCACCGGCCTGGGCTGGCTGGTGCTGGCGTCCGGCGCGCGCGTGCTGCCCGTCGGGCTCGAAGGCACCGAGAAGATCCAGCCGATCGGCGCCTCGCTGCCGCGTTTCTTCGGCCCGCGCCCCACGGTGCGGATCGGCCCCCCGATGGACTTCACGCACTACGGCGACCTGGCCCCGGCCAAGGCCAGGCGGGCCATCACCGACGAGGTCGTCGAGACGATCCAGAAGCTCTCCGGCCAGGAGTACACGGGCGTCTACAACGACCGCGCCGACGCCTCCACCCCGCCCGCCGGCTGAGACCCCGCCGCCCTCCCGGTCCGATCGTGGTGTGTCTGGGTTGACTTGGGCCAAGGGCGTGTCGTCTGCACCGTCTTGCACCCGAGTGCCCCTAGGGTCACCGGCATGGCGGCGCAGAGGGTTCTTCCTATCGCGGTAATCCTGACGGCGACGGCGGCGATGTCCGCCTGCAGCGGCGGTGACGGCGAGCGCTTCGAGCCGGTACGGGCGACCGGTCGGGCAGCGCTGGCGGGCACGGGCTACACCTCCGACCAACTGGAGCAGGCCCTGCTCCTCGACGTGCCCGGTTACCAGCGCACCGGCGAACCCGACTCCGGGGAGTACGGAGCGCTCAAGGCCGTGCAGAACTCCGCGCAACTGCAACGCCAGGCCAGACTGGACAAGCCGCGTTGCGCCGGTGCCGCGAGCGGTGCGCTGCGCGCTGTGGACGCGGGCCTTCCGGCTGCGGTCGCGACGTTCTCGCGCGGGAGCGGCCAGATCGCGACGGAGACGCTGGTGGCGATGCCCACGGACACCGCCGAACGTCTCGTCAGGAACCGCGTGCCCGTCGGATGCGCGACGTTCCGCACCAGGGTCGGGGCGCAGTGGTCCGAGCACCAGGTGATCGAGACGCCGCCCGGCACGATCGGCGAGGGCTCGCGCACCGTCGGGATCACGACGGTCTCGGGCAGCTCGCACACCAGGGCGTGGTACGTGGTGCTGCGCGGCCGCCGTTACCTCGCCACGGTCAGCCTGTACGGCCCGAACGCCACCCGCGCCGACGCCGAGCTCCTGGCCCGCCAGGCGTACGACCAGGCGCAGCGGATCCTCCCCTGACGATCGTGGTCGCGAGAGGCAGCCGGTGTCGCGCAGACCTCCATGGTCATGAAGGGCCTCCATGGTCGCGAGGGGCCGCGTCCAACGGATACCGTTCACCTGCGGGGCGGCGGACGCCACACGGCGGCGGCGCGGAAGGCCTGCGGACGGACCACTTGAGCGAGCGGGGGAAAGCTTGATCGGCAAGGAGGGCCGGGTCACCGGCAAGATCGGCCCCGGCCTGGTCGGCGAGGTCATGATCCCGATCCGCGGCGGGGTGGAGGCGTTCTACGCCCATCCGGTCGATCCCCGCGACGAGATCATGGTCGGCACCATCGTCGTGGTGGTCGAGTATCACCCACCGCGCACCGTGTACGTGGCCCAGGCCCTGGGCGCCTGATTCTCCGGGGCTGATTCTCCGGGGCGGCCTCAGGTGGCCATTCGGCTGTCGTGCTCTGATGCGAACCGACAGGACGGCCTCTGCGTCTATTGTGCGACGTCGATTCGCGCAGTTCGTCGCTGATCGCACCAGCCCGGTCCCGTAGGAGGTCCTATGCCCTTGATCGCCGTGGTGGCGATAGCCGCCGTCGCCGCCCTCGTACTGATCATCATTTTGTTCAAGATGGTCTGGCGGGTGGCCGAGCCGAACGAGGCGCTGATCATCTCTGGTCTCGGGGCCAAGTCGAAGCCGATCGACGGGGTGGACAGCCTCGGCTTCAAGATCGTGACCGGCAAGGGCACCTCGGTGCTGCCGGGCTTCCAGGTCGCCCGCCGCCTGCGGCTCGACAGCCGGGCCGCCAATCTCGAGGTCAGCTGCGTCACCCAGCAGGGCATCCCGGTCAAGGTGCGCGGCGTGGTCATCTACAAGGTGGGTGACGACTTCGTCTCGATCGCCAATGCCGCCCGCCGGTTCCTGGAGCAGCAGGGCTCGATGGACGGCGCGATCCACGAGCTGTTCACCGGTCACCTGCGTTCGATCATCGGCAACCTGACCGTCGAGGACCTGATCCTCAACCGCGAGCGCCTCACCGGCGAGACGCGCAGCTCGGCCGCCGAGGAGATGAACAAGCTCGGCCTGGTGGTCGACTCGCTGCAGATACAGGAGATCGACGACGAGACCGGCTACATCACCAACCTGGGCCGCCCCCACGCCGCCAAGATCGCCGCATCCGCCCGCATCGCCGAGGCGGAGCGGGACCAGGAGGCCACCAAGCGCGAGCAGGAGGCCCTGCGGGAGAACGCGGCCGTCATCCGGGACACCGAGATCAAGAAGGCCGAGTACGAGGGCCAGGTCCAGCAGGCCGCCCAGCAGGCCCGCCAGGAGGTCATCCTCAAGGAGACGCGCAACGCCGAACTGGAGGCCGAGCGCACCGAGAAGCGCCTGGAGAGCGAGGTCCGCAAGCCCGCCGACGCCCGCGCGTACGAGCAGGTGAAGCTGGCCGAGGCCGATCGTGAGGAGCGCATCGCGCACGCGCAGGCGGCCGCCACCGAGGTCCAACTGAAGGCACAGCGGGAGGCCGAGGCCACCCGCCTGCTCGGTGAGGCTCAGGCCGACGCCATCCAGCGCAAGGGCCTCGCCGAGGCTCAGGCGATCAAGGCCCGCGCCGAGGCGCTGGCCGTGAACCAGGAGGCGGTCATCGCGCAGCAGCTCGCCGAGCAGTGGCCGCAGATCGTCGAGGCCGGCGCGAAGGTGTTCGGCAACGTCGACAACATGGTGGTCCTGAACGGTGCCGACGGCATCGAGGACATGCTCGCCAAGGCCCTCACCCTCGGCGGCACCGGCCTGGGCGTCGCCCGCACGCTCCTCAACAACATGAACGGCTCCAACGGGGCGAACGGGGCGAACGGAGCCGCACCCAAGCCCATCGAGGAGGCCCCCGCCGTGCCGACGGTGAAGAAGCCCTCCGAGGCCTGACCGTTCACGTCCGGGCCGCGGGCACGACAGCCTGCGGCCCGCCTGATCAGGGCTGGCAGCCGGCCGTGACTCGTGCCCGGCTGTCAGCCCTTCGTGTGCCCGAGCCGGACCTCCAGCCCGTCGAGGACACGGTCGAGGCCGTAGTTGAAGGTCTCCTCGCGGATCTCGGCGGGATCCCTGTCACGCTGGGCGGCGTACCCCTCGTTCAGCCGGGGGTGGTCCTTGGTGGCCTCCTCGGCCGCGGGCCGGAGGCTCTCCACCCACTCCTGCTCGGTCTGGCCGCTGCGGGCAAGCACCGAAAGGTAGGCGGCCTCGCTCGTGACCATGCCGATGACATACGAGATCACCGTGCTCATGGCCTGGTCGGCCTCGGCCAGGTCGAAGCCCGCCGCCTCGAAGATCGCGAGCATGCGCTCGGTCAGGCTCATCATGTTCGGGCCCAGATAGGCGAGCCCGACCTGGCCGAGGACGGAGACCACCCACGGGTGCCGCAGTGCCATCGACCGCAGGCTGTGAGCGCTGTCGGCCGCCGCCGCGCGCCACTCCGCGGGGTCGCCGACGTCCCGCACCTCAAGCTCGCCGTAGACCTCGTCCACGACCAGTTCGATCAGCTCGTCCTTGTTGGCGACATGCCGGTAGAGCGAGGTGGCCCCGGCGCCGAGCCGGGTGCCGAGGCTCCGCATGCTGAGGTTGTCGATGCCCTCGGCGTCCAGGAGCGCGACCGCCTCGGCGACGATCCGTTCCCGGCTCAGCGCCGGTTGTTCCTTCTGCTTGCGCGGACGCGTCCACACGGAAGGGATCGGCTTTTCGGGAGCTGGCACGGGTGACCTCCTCGACTCTCCCTGGCTCCGCCAGCATAGCGCACACCGTGCGCACATGCGTACGTCCATCTGTACCTGCCGCCCCGGCGGGGTCTGGCCGAGGTCGGGTACGGGGTCACATACGAGGGGCGAACCTTCGAAAGAATGGACGGGGAGGCTTTCAGTCCGCTAAGGATGCGGAGTATGACCGCTTTGGTTCTCGGCCCCCTGCTGCGTCACGTCGGTGATCGGACGGCGACGGTGTGGGTGGAGGCCGATCGACCCAGCGAGGTCCGCGTCTTCAACGAGGAACGCGGCCTCGACGCCACCGCCCGTACGTTCACGGTGCACGGCCACCATTACGCGCTCGTCGAGATCGACGGACTCGAACCCGGCTCGGACACCCCGTATTCGGTGGCGATCGATGGTGAGACCGTGTGGCCGGACGACGTGACACGGTTCCCGCAGAGCCGGATCCGCACCCTGGATCCGGCCGGGACGCTGCGGATCTCGTTCGGCTCCTGCCGCCGGTCGCCGGACAAGGCGAACCAGCACGGGATCGACGCGCTCGCCGCGTACGCGCACCGGCTCGCCGAGGGCGATTCGGACGAGCACTGGCCGAACGTGCTGCTGATGGTCGGCGACCAGGTGTACGCCGACGAGCTCAGCGACGAGATGAGGGCCTTCATCCGGAGCCGCCGCGATCCCAAGGAGCCGCCGGTCGGGGAGCTCGCCGACTTCGAGGACTACACCTACCTCTACAAGCTGGCCTGGCACGAGGATCCGGCGGTGCGGTGGCTCCTGTCCACGGTGCCGACCCTCACGATCTTCGACGACCATGACATCCGCGACGACTGGAACACCTCGTACACCTGGCGGCAGCAGATGTGGGCCCAGCCGTGGTGGCGCGCCCGCATCACCGGCGGCATCGGCTCGTACTGGATCTACCAGCACCTGGGCAACCTGTCGCCCCAGGAGCGCGCGAGCGACCCGGTCTACGAGGCGGTACGGGCCGCTTCAGCCGACGGCGGGGACGCGGGCAAGATCCTTGACGAGTTCGCCGAACGGGCGGACAAGGACCCCGCGAGCGCCCGCTGGAGCTACTCGCACGACCTCAACGGCTCCCGGCTGATCGTCGTGGACAGCCGCTGCTCCCGGCTGCTGACCGAGGAGCGGCGGGGCATGCTCGACGACGGTGAGTTCCAGTGGCTGGACGAGCAGTGCCAGGGGGACGTGGACCACCTGCTGATCGCGAGTTCGCTGCCGTACCTGCTGCCGCGTGCGATCCACCATGCCGAGTCGTGGAACGAGGCGATGGCTGAGGGCGCCTGGGGCCCGCGTGCCGCCCGGCTCGGCGAGAAGCTGCGGCAGGGCGCCGATCTGGAGCACTGGGCCGCCTTCGACACCTCGTTCCGCGAGGTGGCGCGGGACGTGGTCGCCGTCGGCAACGGGGAGCGCGGCAAGGCGCCGGCGACGATCTCGTTCCTGTCCGGCGACATCCACTACTCGTACCGGGCACGGGTCACCTCCCCGCACACCCAGTCGGTGATCTCCCAGATCGTGTGCTCGCCGCTGCGCAACCCGCTGGTCGGCACGTTCCGCATGGCGAACAAGTTCGCCTCCCTGCGGATCACCGGCGCGCCGTTCCGCCTGCTGGCCAAGCTCTCGAAGGTGCCCAGGCCGCCGCTGTCGTGGAAGCGCACCGAAGGGCCGTGGTTCGACAACGCGATCTGCACGGTCGAGCTCAAGGGCCGTGACTGTCACGTGCGGTGGGAGAGCCCGTCGTCTGAGACCACCCTCACCGAGCTGGGTCACACCGACATCCGCTGACGGGTGAGGCGGCGACCTCGACGCGTGCGGCGGGGAGCTTGAGACCTCGATGAATTGAGCCATCGGCGCCGGTCCCTATGCCGGGGGACGCGGCGCCGATGGCGTCTTCGGGGCTCCGGATTCCGGCCACGCCCCTGTTAAGCGGCCGGGATCCGGATGCCCGAGGTGACCCGTCGACTCATGGGGGGATTCGTCGTCCGGGTGATGGTGGATGGATCTGTCAGCGAACTCCGCTCGGTCTCCTGGTGACTGTCCGGGTGGTGCGTCCTCCCAGACCTATGACGGCGAATCGGTTTGGACATGACGCGGGTTGCGGAACCATCTTTGCGACGTCTCGTAGTCAAGCGATTACAATGAGCTAGCAAAGAGGGGTTCCTGTGGGTGAAGCCGCGTCCGACTTGGCGCTGACAGAGCCCAGCGACGCGGTGCTCATCGCACGCATCCGCGAAGGTGACACCTCGGCATACGGCACGTTGTACGAACGGCACCTGAGCGCGGCGCGCAGGCTGGCCCGTGGCCTCACTGAAGGCGACCGTGCCGAAGACGCCGTCCAGGACACCTTCACCAAGATTCTTGACGTCCTGCGCCGAGGCGGCGGGCCGCAGTCGGGTTTCCGTCCGTACCTCCTCACGTCGGTCCGCCGCACGATCTACGACGGCTATCGCAGCGAGAAGCGGCTGCAGCCGACCGACCAGATGGAGCTGTACATCCCGGGCATGCCGTTCAGCGACCCCGTCCTGGAGGACCTCGAACGGTCGATGATCGTCCGGGCGTACCAGTCGC
The DNA here is from genome assembly GCF_008923185.1 of Actinomadura rudentiformis. Taxonomy (GTDB): domain Bacteria; phylum Actinomycetota; class Actinomycetes; order Streptosporangiales; family Streptosporangiaceae; genus Spirillospora; species Spirillospora rudentiformis. Next base: position 372,887 of record NZ_WBMT01000007.1, on the reverse strand, counting down.
TCCCCGAACGCTGGCGGGCCGTCCTGTGGCACACCGAGGTCGAGGGCGCCAAGCCCGCCGATATCGCGCCGCTCCTCGGTCTCACGGCGAACGGGGTCGCGGCGCTCGCCTACCGTGCCCGCGAAGGGTTGCGCCAGGCGTACCTCCAGATGCACCTGGCAACTCCATCCAGGAGCGCCGCTCCATCCAGGACTGCCGCCGGCGCAGGTGTGACGTTGGTGGGCGCGGAGGTCGCGGACGACCAGTGCCGTCCCGCACTCGACAAGCTCGGGTCCTACGTGCGGGGCGGTCTTGGCAAGCGCGAGACGCGCGCAGTTGAGCGCCACCTTGATGAGTGTGACCGCTGCAATGCCATCTACCTGGAACTTGCCGATGTCAACACCACGTTGCGCGAGGCCCTCGGCCCGTTCGTTCTCGGCACCGCGGCGACCGCCTACCTCGCGGCGTTGGCGAAGGGCGGGGCCGCGGCTGGCGGCGTCTTCGGATGGTTCCGCCATCTGCCCAAGCGGGAGCAGCACGTCATGGCCGGAGGCACGGCTGCCGTGGCCGCCGCCGTCGTCGCCGGTCTCATCCTGGTCTCCGATGAGCAACCGGCCGGGCCGATGCGCACGCCGTCACCGGCGGCCCAGCCTCCCGCGTCCGAGCCGTCCAAGCCTTCCGCGGCGGGACCGGAGCGGCCTCCATTGCCGCCGGTCCCACCTTCCTCCAAGCCTCCGTCGCCTGCTCCCCAGCCACCGCCTCCGGTGCCGCCCGTCCGGCTCACGGCACGCATCGGCACGGTTGGAGTTCTCCTGCGAGAGCACCCCGGCATCATCGCGTTGCTGGTCAGCAATACGGGCGACGGCCGGTCCCGCGACGTCATCGCCGATGTCGACCTGCCTCCCGGCGTGACCTACGCCGGAGGCTCGATCGGCCGCAACGCGGTCGCCTTCAAGCCGCGCCGGGCTCCCGGTGACGGTTGGAGCTGTCGCCCCATCTCGTCCCGGGTGCGGTGCACGCACGAACCCTTGCGAGCAGGGGCGGCCACGTCGGCCTACCTGCACGTCGATGTCGGCGAGGACGCTCCGTTCAACGAACCTCCGCAGGTCAGATTGCGGGCAGGTGACGTCCGCGCCGGGGCTGGCGCGGCGGACGGAGTGGTGGCGGGCGGCATGCCCGCGAGGTTCGCGGACGACGGCAACCTGGGGATCGTTCAAGTGGGCAACGCCTTGCTCAGCTGCGATGAAAAGGAGGGGCGCGGCTGCGCCAAGGCACTGCGCAGGCAGGGACACCGCCGCGACAACGACCTGTGGGAGATGGCGCCGCTCGATCTGGACCGTGTACGTGCGACCAAGGCGTCGAGCGCAGCCAAACTGGTGCTGCCTGCCGGCGGCAAGGTGCGCTGGGCAGGGCTCTACTGGTCGGGTGTGGGCCGCGGAGGTCCGGCGAAGCTCCGGCCGCCGCGTGGTGCGTACCGGCAGGTACGGCCCGAGCAGGTCGACCGCGGACGGATGCCGGACTTCGGCGTCTACCAAGCGTTCGCCGACGTGACCAGGCTCGTGCGCAGGCACGGCGGCGGCCAATGGTGGGGCGCCGACGTTCCGACCAAGGCGGGCACATCGCACTATGCGGGCTGGAGTCTGGTGGTCGTCGTGGCGCACCCGAAGGCGCCCTACCAGCAGGCGATGGTGCTCGACGGCGCACGGTCGCTCGGCCCGCATGCGGCGGAACGCGTGGACGTGCCGGTGAACGGTCTGCTCGCCACGACGGAGCTGGCCAGGATCGGTCTCGTGGCCTGGGAGGGCGACGCCGGGCTCCAGGGAGACCGCCTGCTCCTTGACGGCCGCCCACTGACTCCGGTGGCCGGCGACCGCTCGCCCGGCAACGTCGCCGACGGCTCGGCGAACGGTGCCATCGGCGCGGGGCTCACCTTCGGGATAGATGTCGATTACTTCTCGACGCGGCTCGATGGTGCCAGAAGGCTCAGACTGACCACGCGGCAGGACGCGTACCTGGCCGGAGTCGTCACGGTCACCGCCCCCATGCGGAGCTGAAGCGCTGGTAGCGAGAAGATGTGCGACCCTTCACGGGGTGGCACGGCTGAACCCGGTAACCGATTCTTCTCGTAAAGATCATGAGGAAGCATTCTGGACAGACCGGAACGGCTGGTAGCGTCCGCGCTGTCGTGTGTCGACCTTCGGCATGGGAAAGGCGCCGAAACCGAACGCGACACCGGAGCGCGGGCTGAGGGGTTACACGCGGCTTACTCTCGTGAAAGAGTGGCGAATCGCCGTATTGGCCTACGGGACTAACAGGCTTCACTACGCTATAGAGGCCCGGGGTCAAGAGCCGGACCACGTCCCCGAGAGCATGAAGGGCAGGCCACCCAGAAGATGGTCCCCCTCACCACCCTGATCGTGGAGTGGGTACCCGGAGAGGTCCCGTGTTGAGGAAAGGCGGTGTCGCATGGATCGCTGCGCGCTGTTCGTAGACGCCGGCTACCTGCTGGCGGACGGCGCCATGGCGGTGCACGGCACCCGCCATCGAGAGACCGTCTCCTGGGATTTCGGTGGCCTGCTCCAGTTGCTGAGCACCCTCGCGCGTGAGCGCACCGGACTGCCGCTGCTGCGCTGTTACTGGTACGAGGCGACGGTCGAGGGGCGCCGGTCTCCCGAGCACGAGGCGCTCGCCGACCTGCCGGGGCTCAAGCTGCGGCTCGGCCGGATCCGTCCCGGGCGGCGCGAGGGCGTCGACACCGAGATCCACCGTGACCTGATGGCGCTGGCCCGCAACGGCGCGCTGGCCGACGCGGTCGTGGTGAGCGGCGACGAGGACTTGGCGCAGGTCGTCTCGGACGCCCAGGACCTGGGAGTGCGCGTGACCGTCGTGCACGTGGCCGTCGACGGCAACTGGACGATCTCCCGCGTGCTGCGCCAGGAGTGCGACGACCTCATCGAGGTCGGCACCGGCCATCTGCGCCCGTTCGTCAACCTGCTGACCGGCCTCGACAGCACGGCCGGCGGCAACTCCTACTCCAGCGGCACCTCCTACTCGACGAGCCCGCTGTCGAACGGGCACGGCACCCACGCCGGGGGCGCCCTCGGCAGCCTCGCCGCCGGCCCGCAGAACGGCCCGCCGTCCTCGTCGCCGATCACCGGCCCGCCGCAGCTCTCGGCCGGCTCGTCCACTGGCAGCCACTCGACCAACGCCAACTCGACCGGCGTCCCCTCGTCCAGCTCGCAGTCGAGCAGCGCGCAGACGACCGGAGCGCATCCGACCGCCGGGCTCACAGGCAGTGGTTTGGGCTCAGGAAGTGGCCTGGGCACCGGTAATGGGCTGGGCTCAGGCAACGGCTTGAGTTCAGGTAACGGGCTGAGCTCGGGTAACGGCCTGGGCTCGGGCAACGGCCTGGGCTCAGGCAACGGCTTGAGTTCAGGCAACGGACTGGGATCGGGTAACGGACTGGGATCGGGCAACGGCCTGGGTTCGGGAGGCTTGGGTTCGAGCGGCATGAGCTCAGGCGGCGCAGGCCAAGGCGGTTTGAACTCGAGCGGTCTGGGCTCGAGTCTGCCCCCTGGCCTCGGCAACAGCACCGGGACGGGCGCGAACGTCCCGCCGCAGGCCCCACCGCAGTCGCAGTCGCCGAGTTCCATGCATGCCGCGCCGACGCCGACGCAGTCACCCTCGGCGCCGGGTGCGGGCCAGATTCCGAGCACGGGTCCGCAGTACGGCTCCCCGTCCTCCACACCGCCCAGCCAGCCGCACGGCCCCTACACCGGGCCCCAGCAGATCTCGCCGCTGCCCGTTCAGCAGCAGGCGGCGCCGTCGCTGTCGGACGCGGTCAAGGCGGCCCACCAGGAGGGGGAGGACTTCGGCGAGTCCGTCGCCCGGGACGCCCCCGCGCTCTGGCTGGAGGCGGTCCTGGCCCGCAAGCCGCGCATGCCCTCCGACCTGGAGGCACGCCTGCTCCAAGGTTCCTCGCTGCCGATCGATTTTCTCCTCCACGACGAAGTCCGGCATGCCCTGCGCCGCGGGTTCTGGGACGCCCTCGAACGGTCGCGCCGGTAGCGCGTACGCGTAGGTAATTCACGATCATCCGTGATTCACCCGCTTCGGCCGCCGAGCGGCGGGTAGCGTTGAAGCGTGACGCATGTGACGGAAGACGATCTCGACGATCTGGAGTTCGACACCCTGCGCACGGGCGATCACATTTCGGCCGCCCGGCGGCTCTCCGAGCTCGCCGAGTCGGTGTCCGGAGGGGTGTCACGTGCCAATGTGCTGCTGCGTGCCGGTGAGCAGTGGCAGCATGCGGGCGATCATGACCAGGCGGCGACGCTGTACCGCCAGGCCATCGAGGACGGCGGCGAGACCTATGGCGATCCCCGCGCGTACCTCGCCGACGCGCTCTTCGAGCTGGGCAAGGCCGACGAGGCCCGCCGGCTGGTCGAGGAGATCCGCGCCGACGCGCCCCGCGACCCGGAGGTCTACCGGGCGGTGGCGGAGGTCCTCTATGCCCAGGGTGACACCACCGGGGCCCACGAATGGGCCACCACCGGTGCGGACGTGGTGCTCGCCCTCCGCGACCGCGCCGTCGGCACCGGCATCGTCGCCGGTGAGGCCCCCGACGACGCCCCTGGCTCCTTCACACCTGGCCCTGATGACGTGGCCTTGGCCGAAGACAGCCTGGAGGCTCTCCTTCGGCTCCGTTACCGCGCCCGTATAGACCTGGGCCGCGCTGAGGACGACTACGACGCCCTTCTGGACGATCTCCTCAAGAACGCCTAGGGCATGCCCACGACGGCCTAGAGCGTGGCGATCAGCTCGCTGAGGGACTGGGCCACCGCCGTCGGCGGCCGCTGCTCGACCACCGGCCACCCCCGGAGCGTCGCCTCACGCATGGCCTCATGGTGCTCGTCCGGCTGTGCGCCGTTCGTACGCAGATAGCCACATGGGGCGTCGGGCCAGTCCGACGGCACCGGAGCGGGCGGATCTCCATGGTCATGGTCATGTTCGCGCCGCGGCCGAGGCAGCTCCGCGTCGATGAAGACATATCCGCCGACCTTGCGGTGAGCGGCCCGCTGGGCCAGGGCCACTGCGGGCAGGAGCGGGCCCGCCGCGCCGTACGCGACGAGGACCAGAGGCGATGCCGGGGCCGTCGCGGCGATGATCAGGGACGCCCGCGCCACGTACCGCGTGCCGCTCTCGGCGACGTCCGGCGTGACCACGTCCATCCCGTACGAGCGGAGCATCTCGGGGAGGTCTCCCCATGCCGTGGCCGAGCTGGACGGCGCGTGCAGCAGGACGAGCGTGCCGGGCGTCACGTCAATGCCTTCCTGCCAGTCGGATCCGCCCAGTCACCGTACCGGGGCCGCGGGGGACGCCGTAGACGGGCACGGGAATAGGGTTCTGAATGTGAGCGATCGTGATGACCTGCTGAGAGAGATCCAAGAGAAGGCCGTCGTGCACGGCGACTTCGTGCTGTCGTCGGGCAAGCGGGCGTCCTGGTACGTCGACCTGCGCCGCGTGACTTTGGACGGCGCGGTCGCGCCGCTGGTCGGACGGGTGATGCTGGACGAGACGGCCGACCTCGACTACGACGCCGTCGGCGGGCTCACGCTCGGCGCAGACCCGGTGGCGACCGCGATGTTGCACGCGGCCGCCGCGCGCGGCCGCAAGCTGGACGCGTTCGTGGTCCGCAAGGCCGACAAGCAGCACGGGCTGCAGCGCCGGATCGAGGGCCCGGACGTGGCCGGACGCCGCGTGCTCGCCGTCGAGGACACCTCCACGACGGGCGGCTCCGTGCTCACCGCCGTGGAAGCCCTCCGCGCGGCCGGCGCCGAAGTCGTCGCCGTGGCCACCATCCTGGAACGCGGCGCCGCCGAACGCATCGCCGCCGAGGGGCTGGAATACCGGCACCCCTACAGCGTCCCCGACCTGGGCCTCAACTGAGCCACTCCGAGCCGGACCGAGCCGGACCGAGCCGCGACCAGGCCAGGTGGCGCCGCCCAGCCCAAGCCGCAATCAGGCCAGGCGGCACCAGCCTGGCCCAAGCCAGGCGGCGCCCCCTTGTTCATGCCTGCCTCAGCGTTCCGGCACGGTCCACTCGCCTCGCTGGCCGACCTGCCCGCGCGGCTGCAGCTGCCCGTAGATCGTGACCTCCACCGACCCGGCGTCTGCGGCGACCACGTTCAGCGGCGACTGGTCGTACTGCCGCGCCTCGCCGGTGTCGAGCAGGCCGGTGTGCAGCACCTGGCCCGTCCCGGCGACCGTGACCGTCACGGTCGTCGGCGACCCGGTCACACGGATCACCACGGAGGGCCCTGCGCTCGCGGTCGCCGACCTCGGGGGCCGGCTCGACGGAGCGCTGCCGGTCCGGGTGCCGCCGGTGCTCTCGCTGGCGGTTCCGGTAGGTCCGGGCTGCTTGGAGTCGGACGTCAGCGCGTTGACCAACGAGATGCCGCCCACGATGAGTAGCGCTAAGGCGAGCACCACGGCAATGGCCGCGATCAATATGCGCGCGAGACCCCTAGGGTCCGACCGATGACGTCCCACATGGGGAGGTTAGCGATAACTGTCACCGCTGAGCGACGGACGTGACTCTTCAGAGTCATTCTTATTCGGACCGTTGCCTTGACCGCTCCTGCCCTTCAGGACCTCCCGGACGATTGGGATGACCGACAGAACGAGGATGATGGCCACGCCAGGGAGGATGTAGCGCTCGATGTCGGGGACCTTGGCGCCGAGGAAGTGCCCCAGCAGGAAGAGCGAGTCGGTCCACACGATCGCGCCGATGACGTTCCAGAGGAAGAACTTGCGGCGGTCCATGCCGAGCATCCCGGCGAGCGGGTTGAGGAACGTCCGCACGATCGGGATGAAGCGGGCCAGGACGACGGCCTTGGCCGGGCCGAAGCGGTTGAAGTAGTACTCCGCCTTCTCCACCCACTCCTGACGGAAGATCTTGGAGTCGGGGCGGTCGAAGAGTTTTCGGCCGTACTTTTCGCCGAGCCAGTGGCCGAGCTGCGCGCCGGCGATCGCGGCGATCGGGCCGCCGATCAGCAGCCAGGGCAGCGACAGTGGCTGGAATTCCTGACCGTTGACCGTGCTGACCGCGGTGAGGATCCCCGCCGTGAACAGCAGTGAGTCCCCGGGCAGGATGCATCCGAACAGCAGTCCGGTCTCCGCAAAGATGATCGCGATGACGCCGATCGTTGCGAAGGTGCCGAACAGCTTCAGCCAGGCTGTCGGGTGCAGCCACTCGGTGATATTGAGAAAAATGAGCGCGAGATCCACACCGCGAGCGTACCCGTCCGCGCGTCAGGTTTCCGTGAGAAGTGACTCCCCGGGAACTCCTCTGGGCCCGTCCGTCACTCTTCAGCGGATCCACACCAGGTGGACGCGCTGGACTCCGCCCCGCGGCTGGCCCGCTCGGAAAAATTCGAGATACTGGCCTGGGCGACATCCCATACCTGGCCCTTGCGCTCCTTGGAGCCCTGACCTGGTCCGAAAGCATGTCCGGCGGGCAGCCATCCGGGAGCACACCGCCCGGCCGGATGCCCGGCGGCACCACGCGTACGAAAGGACGCTGATCAAATGCCCATCGCGACCCCTGAGGTCTACGCGGAGATGCTCGACCGTGCCAAGCAGGACGGTTTCGCCTATCCCGCCATCAATGTGACGTCGAGCCAGACGCTGAACGCGGCGCTGCGCGGGTTCGCCGAGGCGGAAAGCGACGGGATCATCCAGGTGTCGACCGGCGGCGCCGAGTACCTGTCCGGTGCCCCCGTCAAGGACATGGTCGTGGGGTCGGTCGCGCTGGCCGAGTTCGCCCGTGTGGTGGCCGAGCGCTACCCGGTCAACATCGCGCTGCACACCGACCACTGCCCGAAGGACAAGCTGGACGGGTTCATGCGACCGCTCGTAAAGATTTCGCAAGAACGCGTCGCCCGCGGCGAGCAGCCGCTGTTCCAGTCGCACATGTGGGACGGCTCGGCGGTGCCGCTGGAGGAGAACCTCCAGATCGCCGCGGAGCTGATCGAGGAGTGCGCCAAGGCCCGCGTGATCATGGAGATGGAGATCGGCGTCGTCGGCGGCGAGGAGGACGGCGTCGCCAACGAGATCAACGAGAAGCTGTACACCACCACCGACGACGCCCTGGCCACCGTCGAGGCCGTCGGCCTAGGCGAGAAGGGCCGCTACATCCTGGCGGCGACCTTCGGCAACGTGCACGGCGTCTACAAGCCGGGCGCGGTCAAGCTCCGCCCCGAGGTCCTCAAGGAGCTCCAGGACGCGGTCGGCGCCAAGTACAACAAGACCAAGCCGTTCGACCTGGTCTTCCACGGCGGCTCCGGCTCCACGCTGGAGGAGATCCGCGAGGCCCTCTCGTACGGCGTCGTCAAGATGAACATCGACACCGACACCCAGTACGCCTTCACCCGCCCGATCGCCGCGCACATGTTCAGCAACTACGACGGCGTCCTCAAGGTGGACGGCGAGGTCGGCAACAAGAAGAAGTACGACCCTCGCTCCTACGGCAAGGCCGCCGAGGAGGCGATGGCCGCCCGCGTCGTCACCGCCTGCGAAAACCTGCTCTCCGCAGGCAAGAAGCTCAAGTAGCCCCACAGCGGGCACCTTTGGCGCGGCCGCCGCTCCCAGCCGGCGGCCGCGTGCCCGCCCCGCCCCCGGCCCAGACGACGGCTCTGCGGGCTTCTGGTGGCGCCTGAGCGTGTTACGTGATGGCTTGGGCTCGCGGGGGCTCCGCTTGTGCCCCGGGGCCTGGGCGCGGCTCCACGTCTCGCGGGCCCAGTTGGGCGCCGCACGAGTCGCACGTCAGGTGGTCGGTGAGGGCGCCGTCACAGCCGCGGTGGGCGATCACCAGGGGCGGGCCCTCGGGGGCGTAGTGGCGGTCGCCCCAGAACATCAGGGTCATCATGGTCGGCCAGAGCTCGACGCCCTTGCGGGTGAGGCGGTACTCGTACCGCTCAGGGCGCTCCTGGTAGCGAACACGGCGCATCAGGCCCTCGTCGCAGAGCCGGGTGAGCCGGTCGGTCAGGACGTTGCGGGCGATGCCGAGCCCGTCCTGGTAGTCGTCGAAGCGGCGGACGCCCTCGAAGGCGCTGCGGATCACCAGCATCGTCCAGCGGTCGCCGATGATCTCCAGAGCCCGGGCGATCGAGCAGTTCTGGGATTCGTACGTGCGGGGCAACACGTCCTCGACAGTACCTGAGTTGTGTCACACAACCCAAGATGAACCTTGGGGCGGGCCCAGGATTCACTACTGGGTTGCTTCACAAAACCATCTACGGTCCAATGGGTTTCATGAAGCAACTCGATGTGAGCAGCGTCGCTTGCGTTGATGTGCCGGCGACCGTCCACGACGTGCGCATCCGCCCGTACGGGATCGGCGACGCCGAAGCGCTGCGGCAGATGTCGGAACGCCTGTCCTCGGAGAGCCTTTACACCCGGTTCTTCTCGGGAACGCCACAGATCCCCGAGGCGTACGTGCGTGCGCTGCAGCAGCTCGACCACTGGGACCGCGAGGCCATGGTGGCGCTGCTGGACGGCCGGATGCTCGGCGTCGCCGAGTACGTGCGCGACCGCAGGGAGCCCTGGCGGGCCGAGATCGCTGTTTTGATCACCGACCCCTGGCAGGGGCACGGCCTGGCCGGCCGGATGGTCCGCTTCCTGGCCCAACTCGCCGAACGGCGCGGCATCAGCGAGTTCGACGCCGACGTGGTGCTCGCCAACCGGACGGCCATGTCCGCCATCCGTACCGGCTGGCCTGCCATCAAGCCCACCAGAGACGGCGGATCCGTGCATTACCGGCTGCCACTCCCGCTGGCTCAAGCGATCCCGGGTTGATGCGTACCGGGGCTGCACACTTACGATGACCGGCATGACCCAGAACCTGCTCGGCGGCCCGCCTCCGACCGAACTCCCGGACAACGCCGAGGCCCGCGAGGCCCTGGACAAGGGCGTCGACCCGTTCGAGGTGGCGGCCCGCCATCCGGACTACCCGGGCGTGTGGGCCGAACTGGCCGACCGCGCGTTCGCCCGGGGCGGCGTCATCGACTCCTACGCGTTCGCGCGCACCGGTTACCACCGCGGGCTCGACATGCTGCGGCGGGCAGGCTGGAAGGGACAGGGCCCGATTCCCTGGGAGCACGAGCCCAACCGGGGCTTCCTGCGCGCCCTGCACGCGCTGGGACGGGCCGCGGCAGCCATCGGCGAGGACGCTGAGGCCGAACGCTGCAAGACGTTCCTGCGCGACAGCAGCGCCACCGCCGCGGAGTTCCTCGAAGGCTGACCCCAAAGGGCTCACTTGTCACCTATGTGTGTGTGATTACGGCGTGCGGTTTCTTCGGTCCCCGGCTATGGGTACGATTTGATCGCAAGAGGCCCCTTCGCACTTGCGATCAGGGGCCTTCGTCGTGGGAAGGAAAAGTGGCATGCCGGCCATCGTTCTTGTCGGAGCCCAATGGGGAGATGAAGGCAAGGGCAAGGCGACGGACCTGCTCGGCGGAGATGTCGACTACGTCGTCCGCTACCAGGGGGGCAACAACGCCGGCCACACCGTGGTCATCGGCGACAAGAGCTACGCGCTCCACCTGCTGCCGTCCGGCGTGCTCTCCGACGACGTCGTCCCTGTGATCGGCAACGGGGTCGTCATCGACCCGGCCGTGCTGCTGCAGGAGATCGACGGGCTCAAGGAGCGCGGCATCAGTTGCGAACGCCTGCTGATCTCGGCGAACGCGCACCTGATCATGCCCCACCACCGGGCCCTCGACAAGGTCACCGAGCGCTATCTGGGCAAGGCGCGGATCGGCACCACCGGCCGCGGCATCGGCCCGGCGTACGCCGACAAGATCAACCGGATGGGGATCCGGGTCCAGGACCTGTTCGACCCCAACATCCTCACCCAGAAGCTCGACCTCTCCCTGCGCGAGAAGAACCAGGTCCTCACGAAGGTCTACAACCGGCGCCGGATCGACACCGGGCCGATCGTGCAGGAATACCTGGAGTACGGCGAGCGCCTCAAGCCGTTCGTGGCCGACACGACGCTCGTCCTCAACAAGGCGCTGGACGAAGACAAGGTCGTGCTGCTGGAGGGCGCTCAGGGCACGCTCCTCGACATCGACCACGGCACGTACCCGTTCGTGACGTCGTCGAGCCCCACGGCGGGCGGGGCGTGCGCCGGCTCCGGACTGGGCCCGACGAAGATCACCCGGGTCATCGGGATCCTCAAGGCGTACACCACCCGTGTCGGCTCTGGACCGTTCCCCACCGAGCTCCTCGACGAGTGGGGCGAGTTCCTGCGCAAGACCGGCGGGGAGTACGGCGTGACCACCGGCCGTGACCGCCGCTGCGGCTGGTTCGACGCGGTGATCGCCCGCTATGCCACCCGGGTCAACGGCATCACCGACTACTTCCTCACCAAGCTCGACGTCCTGTCCGGGCTGGAGCGGGTGCCGGTCTGCGTCGCGTACGAGATCGACGGCGTCCGGCACGACGAGATGCCCGCCTCCCAGACCGAGTTCCACCACGCCAAGCCCGTCCTGGAGTACCTGGAAGGCTGGCAGGAGGACATCACCGCCGCCAAGACGTTCGACGACCTCCCCAAGAACGCGCAGGCCTACGTCCGCGCGCTGGAGGAGATGTCCGGGTCGCGGATCTCGGCCATCGGCGTCGGGCCGGGCCGCGACCAGACCCTTCAGCTGCGTCCCCTCGTCTGACGATCACCAACGTTCAGCTGGTTCTCACCGATCGTCCACCGGGAGATCGGTGACTCCCTGTAGCCTCCTGCCGTGATGTCGCACGGGGGGCCGGTCGAGCTGCACGGTCATCGTGGAGCACGGGGGTTGCGGCCGGAGAACACCCTCCCCGGGTTCGTGCACGCGATGGAGATCGGCGTCGACGCGGTCGAGCTGGACGTGGGCCTGACGGCGGACGGCGTGGTCGTTCTCAACCACGACCAGGTGCTGTCCCCGGTCAATGTCGCCGACACCGGCCCCGTCCAGCCCGGCGATCCCCTGTACCCGTACGTGGGCAAGGCGATCCGCGACCTGACACTGGACCAGATCAAGACCCTGGACGCCGGGGTGCGGCGGCCCGTCGCCGACGACGATCCGTTCGTGCTCACCCAGCTGCCGCTGGACTCGACGCCGCTGCCGACACTGGCCGAGGTGTGTGCGCTGATGTCGCGCGTGCCGGACGTCGGGCTCGCGGTCGAGCTCAAGACGGACCCGGACTGGCCCGATTCCGACGTGGCGTTCTTCGCCGCGGCGGTCGCGGAGGTGCTGGGCGCGTTCGACCTGCTCGGCCGCAGCCGGCTGCTCGCGTTCGACTGGCGGGTGCTCGCCGAGGCGCGGCGGTACGCGCCGGACGCGGGCCGGGTGGCCCTGATCGAGGCCAAGACGCTCGGCCTCGGCACGCCCTGGCTCGCGGGGCAGCCCCCGGACGACCCGGCGCGCGCCGCTCTGGACACCGGCGCGACGGTCCTGTCACCCGAACGTTCGATCACCACGCCCGAGCTGGTCATCGCTGCGCACTCGCTGGCATTGCCGGTCGTGGTGTGGACGGTGAACGAGCCCGCCGACATGTCGCGCTTCGTCTCGTACGGGGTGGACGCGATCGTCACCGACTACCCCGACCGTCTGCGCACCGTGCTCCAGGGACACGGGCTCCCGTTGCCCCAACCGATCACCGAGCCCATCCTCCACTGAGCCCATCCTCCACTGAGCCCTAGAGCCAGCCGTTGCCCTAGAGCCAGCCCCGTTGCCCTAGAGCCAGCCGTTGCGGCGGAAACCCCGGTAGAGCGCCAGGCAGGCGGTCGCGATGACGCCGAGGATCAGCGGGTAGCCGAACTCCCACTGGGTCTCGGGCATGAAGTCGAAGTTCATGCCGTAGATCCCGGCGATCGCGGTGGGCACCATGAAGAGCGCGCCCCAGGCGGAGATCTTGCGCATGTCCTGGTTGTCGGCCACCGTCACCTGGGTCATGTGCGCCTGCAGGATCGGGTTGAGGAGCTCGTCATAGGACTCGACCTGCTCGCGGACGCGGGTCAGGTGGTCCTCGACGTCGCGCAGGTATTCCTTGATCTCGTTCGGGACGAACCGGCGGTTGGTGAGGTTGCGCAGCGGCCCCGACAGCGGCCCGACCGCCCGCTTGAGCTGGATCACCTCGCGCTTGAGCTGGTAGATCCGACGCGATTCGTCGGTGCGCTCGGGGGAGAACACGGCCTCCTCTACCTCGTCGATGTCCTCCTGCACGGCGTCCGCGACGTTCACGTAGCCGTCCACCACGCGGTCGGCGACGGCGTGCAGCACCGCGCTCGGGCCCAGGCTGAGCCTCGCCGGGTCCTGTTCGAGGTCGTTGCGGACGCAGCCGAGCGCGCAGTGCGTGCCGTGCCGCACCGTCACCACGAAATCGGGGCCACAGAAGATCATCACTTCGCCGGTCTCGACGACCTCGGCGCCGTCCGGTCCGCGCCGCACGTAGCCGACCGTCTTCATGACGAGGAAGTTCACGTCGTCATAGCGTTCCAGCTTGGGGCGCTGATGGGCATTGATGGCGTCCTCGACGGCGAGCTCGTGCAGCCCGAAGACCTCCGCCAGCTCGGTGAGCTCGGTCTCGGACGGCTCGTGCAGGCCGACCCACACGAAGCCGGCGCTCTCCTCCGCCCCGGTCGCCGGGCCCCGGCGCCCCGAGAGCTCCGCCGCCAGGCCGCGGTGGCCGGCGGTGTCGGCGTGCTTGAGCCGGCCGTCGCGGATCAGGCGTACGGCGTCCTCGATGGTGTCGGTGGACACGCGATGGCCATCGATGTAGGCGGCCCAGTCGATGACGGCCGAATCTCGCTGGGCGACGGCCGCGGTCATGGAGGCGGGACGCCCGCGCGTCTTGAACAGCGACTTGGTCGCCCGGCCAGGGCGGACTCGAGTCATGGCCATGAGGTGCTCCTATACCTCCGGCCACACGCGCATTGCGCGCTCAACCCACGCTGTCAGCGGGGGGAGCGCGCGAAGGCGATGGCCGGACGCCGAGTAGAGGCGGTCAGGTGGACAGTCCGGCTCGGACTGTGAGGGGGCTCCGCAGTACTGCAAGGATCACCAGGACTCATCCCGACCACCTCCCTTCACACCTGGGCATCAGGCCACAACCTTGACGAGCTTATCAGTCGACATATTTGACGTTGTGGACATCGCTCACGTTGACAGCCGCGCCGGTGGCCCCGATCACACCGATGCGCGCCGAAAGCCCGCCCGGGCCACCGTCCCGGCGTCCGGCCGACTAGGCTGCTCCGACGTGCGAGTACTCGTCCTTGGATCCGGCGGCCGCGAGCATGCGATCGCCCGCGCCCTGCATCGCGACCCGTCCGTCACCGCGCTTCACTGCGCGCCCGGAAACCCCGGCACGGCGGAGATCGCGGACAACCATACGCTCGACCCGACCCATCCGACGGCGGTGGTCGAGCTCGCCGGACGGCTGCGTGCCGGGCTCGTGGTGATCGGCCCAGAGGCGCCCCTGGTCGCCGGGGTCGCTGACGCGCTGCGCGCGGCCGGGATCCCGTGCTTCGGCCCGGACAAGGAGGCGGCCCGCATCGAGGGCTCCAAGGCGTTCGCCAAGGAGGTCATGGCTTCGGCCAAGGTGCCGACCGCCGCCGCCCGGGTCTGTGAGGACGCCGATGAGGCCGCCGAGGCGCTCGACGAGTTCGGCCCGCCGTACGTGGTGAAGGACGACGGTCTCGCCGCAGGCAAGGGTGTCGTCGTCACCGATGACCGGTCTGCCGCGCTCGACCACGCCGCCGCGTGCGAACGGGTCGTGATCGAGGACTATCTGGACGGCCCCGAGGTATCGCTCTTCGCGCTCTGCGATGGTCAGGAAGCGGTGCCGCTGATGCCCGCCCAGGACTTCAAGCGGGCCTATGACAACGACGCCGGGCCCAACACCGGCGGCATGGGCGCCTACACGCCGCTGCCCTGGATCCCCGAAGGCCTGGTGGACGAGGTGATGGCCACCGTCGTCCAGCCGACGGTCGACGAACTGCGCCGCCGCGAGACGCCGTACGTGGGCGTGCTGTACGCGGGGCTCGCGCTGACGTCCAAGGGCCTGCGGGTGGTCGAGTTCAACGCGCGCTTCGGCGACCCGGAGACCCAGGTCGTTCTGGACCGCCTGGCGACCCCGCTGGGCGGCCTGCTCCAGGCGTGCGCCATCGGCGGCCTTTCCCCCGACGCCCGCCTCTCCTGGCACCCGGGTGCGGCCGTGACGGTCGTGATCGCCGCCGAGAACTACCCGGCCTCGCCGGTCAAGGGCGATGTGATCACGGGGTTGGAGGAGGCCGCCCAGGTGCCCGGCGCGTACGTGCTGCACGCGGGGACCCAGCGCGACGTCGAGGGCAATCTGGTCGCCGCCGGAGGCCGTGTGCTGAACGTGGTGGGCACGGGACCGGATGTCGCCGCGGCCCGCATCGCCGCCTACGAGGCGACGGCCAAGATCAGGCTCCGTGGCTCCCACCACCGCACCGACATCGCCCTCCAGGCATCTCACTAGCATTTCCAGGCATCCCAGCGGTTACCGCCCTCGGCACGGCTGGGGGTAGAGGACTCACTGCGGCGCCATAGTTCGGGCCGTCCGATGGCGCATGTGGCGCTCGCTGCTGATAGTCGAATGACGACTATCAGCAACGGGGGCGGCGATGGTGCGTAAGCGGCGGCTCTTTCGACGGACATTGCGGGCGCCGAGGAGGTGGGCGTACCGCAGGTTCGGAGCCTCTGGGGCTTGGCGGACATATGTGGAGGCGCGCGCCATCGAGGTGCTCACCGACGCCAAGCGTTCGGTCGCCCGGTCCGGGACGCTGGGCTTCAGCCCTGCCGGTCGTGCGCGTCCGTCCCGGGATCCGGGCGGTACGGGGGCGGCCCGGGATTCCGGTGGCACGGGGGTGGCCCGGGCGCGGGAAGCCGACGAGACCGCAGTGAGCATCGCGGTGAGCCATGACGCGATCCTGCGCCAGGTCGTCCTCGCCCGTTACTACGCGGCCAACCGGCGGCGGCTGCGCGACTGGCTGTCGGGCCGGGCCGTCGACGGTGCCTGGTTCAACATCAACACCGGTTCGACGCAGCTGCTGGCGATCCAGCCCCCGGAGCAGGTGTGCGGGCGTGTCCCGGAGGTGCTGGCGCTCGTACGGGCCTACCTGCCACCGGAGGATCCCCGCCGGGTGGCCGTGGAGCGGCGGTTCGGCACCGCACACGACCTCAGGCCATCAGACGTGGCCGAGAGCGACAGGCACCTGCTGGGGGTCGCGCTGCAAGGCGCCTACCTTCTGCAGGCCATGGCGAACGGCCGGGTGCGTCGCTTCCGCAACGTCCTCCTAGGGACGTTCCTCATCCTCACTGTGCTGGTGGGCGGATTCGTGGCGGCAGGCGTGCACTGGCCTCAGGCCGTGCCGCTCTGCTTCCCGGGAGGCGACGGCCTCATGTGCCCGACCGGCCTGCACCGTTCGGCCACCGGCGGCGACGCGCCCCAGGTGGCGCTGCTCGGCCTGATCGGCGCCGCGCTCTCCGCCGCCCGCGCACTCCGCATCCATCAGGAGCTGCCCACCCGGTACTCCCTGGCGGTCCCGCTCGTGCTGCTCAAGGTGGCGATCGGTCCGGCCATCGCGGTCTTCGGTCTTGTCGCGCTCGGCTCCGGCCTTCTGCCGGGGCCATCTGAAATCAACTCGCAGCCAACGCTGCTCTTCGGGGCGCTGCTCCTCGGGTACGGGCAGCAGCTGCTCACCGGCCCGCTGGACCAGCGGGCCGACGATCTGCTGAAGTCGGCCTCACCCGCGGCTCCGGCCACCGCCTGAACGGCCCTGGCCCGGGCGTATGATTACTTGATTACAACTGGGTCTTCCGTACCCCCTGCAGTCCGAGGCCGCCATGTCGTCATCTGTTTCGCCGACCCCTCCCCCCGCTTCTCCGGGAGAGGAGATCTACCGCGTCACCACGCTCGAGCTCTTCTTCGACCTGGTCTTCGTCTTCGCGGTCACGCAGCTCACCGGCGTGCTCGTCAAGGAGCTGAGCCTGCTCGGGCTGTTCCAGGTGGTCCTCATGTTCGGCGTCCTGTGGTGGATGTACAGCGGCTACGCCTGGCTGACGAACATGCTGGCCCCGTCCTCCGCCCGGCGCAGGTTGCTGATCCTGACGGGCATGGGCGGCTTCTTCATGGTCGCCCTGGCCACCCCGACCGCGTTCAAGGACGGCGGGGTCGTGTGGGGGCTCGGCTATCTGGTGCTCGTCCTCGCCCACGTCGCGCTCTTCGCCCAGGGCAACCCCAACATCCTGCGCGTGCTGCCGGCCAACCTGCTCGCGGCCGTGCTGATCATCGTCGCGGGGCTGCTCGACGGTGTCGCGGTGTACGTGTTGTGGACGATCGCGCTGATCGTGCCCATCGTGCAGCCCTACATCGTCGCGCCGGGCGGCCGCTTCATCATTCAGGCCGCGCACATCGTGGAACGGCACGGCCTGCTGGTCATCGTCACACTGGGAGAGTCGATCATCGCGATCGGCATCGGCGCCGAGGGCGTCAAGCTGGACGCCGACCTGGTCGTGGCGGCGCTGCTCGGGCTCGCCCTGGCGGCCGCGATCTGGTGGACGTACTTCGTGAACGACGATGAGCGAGCGGAGGAGTCCCTGGCGGCGGCGGACGATCCGAGCCGCGCCCAGATGACGATGTTCGGCTACTTCTACGCGCACATTCCCGTCATCGTCGGAGTGATCGTGATGGCTGCGGGCCTGAAGAAGGCCGTCGGCCATGCCTGGGAGGGCCTTACCGTCGGCCCCGCCGTCGCCCTGGCAGGCGGCGTCGCGCTCTACCTCGCGGGCGACGTCCTCTATCGCAGGATCGTCCGTATCGGTCCGTCCCGTATCCGTCTGGCCGCCGCCATCGTCTCCCTGGCGGCCGCCCCCCTCGGACTCTGGGTGGCCGCCGCCGAGCTCGCAGCCTTGATCGTGGTCATCGCGGTGGCGCTGTTGCTCGAATACCGCACGCGTACGCACCGCACTCGTACGACTGTGGCGACACCCGCTGGTGAGAGCACCTAGGACCACCTGGAACAATCGGGTTGTGATTGAGCGGTACACCCTTCCGGAAATGGGACGCGTCTGGAGTGACGCGCACAAGTACGAGCTTTGGTGCCAGGTCGAGACCCTGGTGGTCGAGGCCCACGCCGAGGCCGGCACGATCCCGGCGGAGGTGGTGGAGCCGGTCCGCAAGGCCCCGCCGCCCACCCCCGAGGCGGTGCACGAGATCGAGGCGGTCACCCAGCACGACGTGATCGCGTTCCTCTCGGCCTGGGCGGACAACACCGAGCCGCGCGAGGCCGCGCGCTACGTGCACTTCGGCATGACCTCGTCCGACCTGCTCGACACCGCGCTGGCGCTGCAGCTGGTCGAGGCGACCGACATCCTCCTGGGCAAGGCCGACGCGCTGGTCGCCACGCTCCGTGACCACGCGCTGGAGCATCGCGCCACCCTCCGCGTCGGCCGTACGCACGGCATCCACGGCGAGCCCGACGTCTGGGGGCACCGGGTCGCCGACTTCGCGTTCGCGATGGCACGGTCCCGCGACCGGCTCCGCCAGGCCCGCGAGGCGGTCGGTGTCATGGCCATCTCCGGCGCCGTCGGCACGTACTCCAACATCGATCCCGAGGTCGAACGGCACGTCGCGCGCAGGCTGGGGCTCAGGTCCGCCGACGTGTCGACCCAGGTGGTCATCCGCGACGGCATCAGCGAATGGGTGTCCAGCCTGGCGATCATGGCGACGGTCCTGGAGGCCATCGCGCTGGAGGTGCGGCACGGCCAGCGCACCGAGGTCCGCGAGCTCTGGGAGCCCTTCGGCAAGGGCCAGAAGGGTTCGTCGGCGATGCCGCACAAGAAGAACCCGATCATCTCCGAGCGGCTGGCCGGGATGGCCCGTATCGTCCGCGCGCAGATCGTCCCGGTCATGGAGGGCATCCCGCTGTGGCACGAGCGCGACATCTCGCACTCGTCCACCGAGCGGATCGCGCTGCCGGACGCCTCGATCGCGCTCGACTACATGCTCAACCTCACCAACCGGCTGATGTCCGGCCTCGTCGTGGACACCGACCGGATGAAGGCCAACCTGGAGTCGACCGGCGGCCTGATCTACACCTCGACGGTGCTGCTGGAGCTGGTCGAGGCCGGGATGTCGCGCGACGACGAGGCGTACCCGCTCGTGCAGAAGGCCGCGATGGACACCTGGCAGACCGGTGTGCCGTTCCGCGAGACACTCCGCAAGCACGCGGCGGAGGCAGGGCTGGCGCTGGACGAGGCGCGGCTCGACGCGGTGTGCCGCCCGGAGCGCTTCGTCGAACGGCTCGGCTCGATGTTCGACCGACTCTCGGCGCTCGTCTGAGTCACGATCCGACAGGAGATCTTTTTGGGCGCGGTACTCACCGAGCTGAACGTCTATCCCCTCAAAAGCGGCGGCGGTACGCGCCTCAGCACCGCCGAGCTGACGCCCAAGGGCCTGCCGTACGACCGCGAGTTCATGCTGACGACGCCGGAGGGCCGGTTCCTGTCGCAGCGCGATCACGCGCGGATGGCGCTGCTGCGCCCGTCGTACGACGGCGTGGAGCTGGCCGTGGAGGTCGCCGACCCGGCGCTCGCGTTCACGCCGCTTTTCCACAAGCCTGTGGATGACGGTCCGGTGCTGGACGTGACCGTGCACCGGCAGCAGTGCCAGGGCGTCGACCAGGGCGACGAGGCGGCGGACTGGTTCGGCGCGCTGCTGGACACCGAGGTGCGTCTCGTCCGCTTCACCGGCCACCGTGCCACGAGCAGGGGCGGCGGTGAGGTCGCCTTCGCGGACGGCTATCCCCTGCTGCTGATCTCGGCGGAGTCGCTCGCCGATCTGAACGGGCGGCTGGACGTCCCGCTGCCGATGAACCGGTTCCGGCCCAACCTCGTCGTGTCGGGGCTCGGCGCGTTCGGCGAGGACACCGTCCGGCGGCTGCGGATCGGCGCGACGGAGATCGAGCTCGTCAAGGCCTGCGCCCGATGCGTGATCACCACCACCGACCAGGAGAGCGGCGAACGCGGCCGCGAACCGCTGCGGACGCTGGCGAGGTACCGCACCATCGACCGCGGCATCCGCTTCGGCATGAACGGGGTGCCCAGGACGACCGGACCGCTCGCCGTCGGCGATCCTGTGGAAGTCCTGGAAAGGGCCTGACCGGCTGATGGACGGGCTCACGCATCTGCACAGCGGCAAGGTCCGGGACCTGTACGGGCTGCCCGGGGGCGACCTGCTGATGGTCGCGCGCGACACGATCTCGGCGTACGACTACGTGCTCGACTCGCCCATCCCGGACAAGGGCAGGATCCTCACGCAACTGTCGCTCTGGTGGTTCGAGCAGCTCGCCGACCTGCTGCCCAACCACGTGATCTCCACCGACCTGCCACCAGGCGCGCCGGCCGGCTGGGCGGGGCGGGCGATCGTCGTGGAACGGCTGGACATGGTCAAGGTCGAGTGCGTCGCGCGCGGCCATCTGACCGGCGGCGGGCTCAAGGAGTACCGCGAGCACGGCTCGGTGTCCGGGGTCGGGCTGCCCGCCGGGCTCCAGGACGGCTCCGCGCTGCCTGAGCCGATCTTCACGCCCAGCACCAAGGCCGACGTCGGCGAGCACGACGAGCCGATGACGTACGCGGAGGTCGAAGTGCAGGAAGGCCCCGAGCAGGCGGCGCGGCTCCGCGACGTCACGCTGGCCGTCTACCGGCGGGGCGCCGGGCTGGCCAGGGACCGCGGGATCATCGTCGCCGACACCAAGATCGAGCTCGGCCGCCGGGCCGGCGGCGAGCTGGTGCTGGCCGACGAGGTGCTCACCCCGGACTCGTCGCGGTTCTGGCCCGCCGACCAGTGGGAACCCGGCCGTGTCCAGACCTCGTACGACAAGCAGTTCGTCCGCGACTGGCTCACCTCGCCGGAGTCGGGCTGGGACCGCGCCTCGGGCGAGGCGCCGCCGCCACTGCCCGAGGAGATCGTCGACCGTACCCGCGCCAAGTACGTGGAAGCCTACGAACGCCTGACCGGCCGCACGTTCACCTGACCCGAGCAAGAGCGCGCCCCGCACCCGGCAGGAGCGCCTGCGGGACGAGGGCTCAGCCGATCACTTCGCCGGTCTCGTTGCCGTACTCGTCGCGCATCGCGGTGGGGACGACCTCCACGACCAGGCCGGGCAGGGTGGCGACCGGCGTGCTGCCCGCCTGGGGGCGCAGGGCCGCGGTGAAGTCATTGAGGGTCGCGAGCGGTATGTCGATGTGGAGAACGCCCGGCTCGGCCTCCGCCACGGTGAACGTGTCGCCCGGGGCGAACCGCAGCATGCTGTCCTCGGACTTGAGGATCAGCTCGTTGCCATGGGGCAGGCGGCCGCGCAGAGCCTGGGCGATCGACGTGGCCTGCAGTGCCCCCACGCGGAGAGTGGTCACGCCGGAGCCGGACTCCCAGTGGGCCGTCGTCACGTACAGCAGGCCGGCGCTCGAACCGTCGCGTTCGATCCCCGCAGCGACGGTCGCGGCCAGCTCCGGGTCATCGAGCAGCGAGCCACGATCGATGTCGGTGACGTAGAGCGGGATCCGTGGCGCGAGCACCTCCAGGAGCGACTCGGTCCGCCACTGGCGGGCGGCCTCGTACTCCTCGGTGGCGAGCCCGACGATCTGGAGGAACTGCATGCTCCCGTGCGGCGTGCCGATCTCGCCGAGCTCGGGATCCAGGATGAACGCGATCGCGCGGATCGCCGAGTCGTCGCGGTCGGAGGCGATCGGGCCGTTGACGTCCATGTGATGCCCGGACTCGAACCAGTTGCCGCTGTTGAAGACGTACCGGCCCAGGTTCTGCAGGAGGTTCGCGGCCCACACCGGCGGTGTGGTCTCGCCCGGCTGCCGGGCGAGCCGGAAGGTGAACTCGAACCCCCAGCCGGACTCGTCGGGATTCTCGGAGTGCTTGTCGTACAGCTCGGTCATGCCGTACGAGACGTAGTGCCAGTGCGGGACGGGCTCGTCACGCGGGTAGACGCTGATCCCGTCGAGCGGGTCCGGCCCTCCGAGTGACCACTTGAGGATGGTGCCCCAGTGGTGCGGTTCGGCGTCGCCGTAGACGCGCGCCAGCGCCGCGTCGATCGCCGCCCAGCCAGGCGACTCGTCCGTCTCGTCGATCCCCATGGACGATCACCCTAGAGGCACCTGTAACGACATAAGGCGTAAATGAGAGACGAGCCCTACCTTGTGGCGGGGTGATGCGGTCTAGGCTGGCCACACGGCTTGCGTTCGGACACAACAGACCGAGAGTGCACGACGGCTGCGGCGGGTTCTGGACGCCGGACGCGGCAGAACGCGAACTTTCCGGGCTTGGCCGCAGTCCAAGTGAACGTGGCGGGAAGAGGGACTACACCGCCGCTACGTACCGTGCTGGGCGGACACCTCACTCCCAGCGCGGTGGTTTACTGGGGGGCGCGTTTCATATGGAGGGACACCGTTCGGCGTGCCTGGCCCTTGTGACCCCGTTGTTCCGTAAGTGAACGGACGGGTCGGCAGTCCCATTTGAACCGGTAACACACTTTCCGCAGTTAAAGGAGTTAGGCGGCATGAGCATGGGCCACGACGTTCGTTACCGCGTGCGCGGGGGCCGGCCTCTGCAGGGCACGGTCTTCATCCAGGGCGCGAAGAACGCGGTCCTGCCGATGATCGGCGCCTCGCTGATGGCGGCCAAGGGGCGGACGGTCCTGCGCAACGTCCCGATCATCGAGGACGTCCGCCGCGCGGTCGAGCTGGCCCAGGCGATCGGGGCCAAGGCGGAGCTGCACGAGGCGGAGCGCACACTCGTGATCGACGCGTCGACGCTCAGCAGCCCGGTGCTGCCGGCGGACATCGCCTCCCGGTTCCGGGGCTCGTTCCTTTTCGTGCCGGCGCTGCTTCACCGGCTGGGCGAGGCCGTGATCGAGGGCGTCGGCGGCTGCAATCTGGGCAGCCGCAATCTGGACTTCCATTACAACGGCTTCAAGCGGATGGGTGCCACGGTCACCGAGCAGATCGCCGACAACGGCGACGGCATCATCCACATCAAGGCCGGCGAGCTGCGCGGCGGCACGCTTTACTGTGACACGCCCTCGCACACCGGCACCGAGAACCTCATCATGGCCGCCGCGCTGGCGCACGGCACCACGCTGATCAAGAACGCGGCCCTGGAGCCCGAGGTGCTGGACAACATCGAGATCCTGCAGCGCATGGGCGCGCGGATCAGCGGTGGCGGCACCGGCTTCATCACCGTTGAGGGCGTCGACGAGCTCAACGGGATCGAGCACACCGTGATGCCGGACCGGATCGACGCGGGTGTGTTCGTCATGGCCGCCGCCATCACCGGTGGCGAGCTCAGCCTGGTCGGCGCGTCCCTGGAGCATCTCGGCGTCGCGGCGGACAAGCTGGAGCAGATGGGTGTGGAGTTCCACCAGCAGGGCGCGGTCCTGCAGGTGCGCCGCGAGCGGCCGCTGCGGCCGATCAACGTCATCACCGACGAGTACCCCGGCTTCGCCACCGACCTGCAGTCGCCGATCATGGCGCTGTCCTGCTTGGCCGACGGCCCGTCCTACATCTACGAGCGCATCTTCGACGGCCGCTTCAAGCTGGCCGAGGAGCTCACCAAGATGGGCGCGGACATCGAGGTCAACGGCAATCGCGCCAAGGTGAACGGCCCCAACGTGCTGCGCGGCGCGGAGGTGGAGGCGCACGACCTCCGCTGCGGCAGCGCGCTGGTGCTGGCGGGCCTGGCCGCCGAGGGCGAGACCACCATCACCTCGGCCTACTACCTCGACCGCGGTCACGCCCACACGGCGGAACGGCTCTCGCAACTGGGCGCCGACATCGTCCGCGAAACCGACTGACGCAGCGACCGGCGAAAGGCCGGCGAACCGGCCGGCGAACCGACTGCCGTAACGGCCGGCCGCGCGGGCTGACTCACCTGCTTGACGAGCAGCTGACCGATCGGGTGACGGGCCGGGTGACGGACTTGACCGTAAACGGTCAATCTTTATCCGGACAGCGAGTCCGAATCATGGACAAACGTTCGACCCGTAGCCGATACGGTCATCTGCCGTGCAGGAGCTATCAGGACGGTCGATTTTCGGGCCGCATGTAAACCAAACGGACGCCGCAGGGGTCTCTTCAGTGCGCATCAGCGCCATGGGGGGACCCCTGCGGTGTTTTCGGGTCTTGTTTTTCATCTTCGGACGACCGAAGATGCAGAATCAAGACTGACCGAATGGTGACAAATTACTGACCAAGGGGTCGCGTAGGTTACTTTTTCGCCGCACTCTTGATTCGATTTCGCGTCTGGGCGTCACACATCGTCGCCCTGACCCGATCTGTCCAATAGGAAGGCGCCGAGCGAAGCTCGTCCAACGAAAGGGTGGTTGGGCGGGGGCTGCGGGAAGGCGAATCGCACGGGAACTGCGGTGCTGGGTCAGAAGGCAGGGGCGACAAGCCATGAGTCAACCGTTGGGCGGAGCGTGCGCGAACGCATGGCCGGGGCCGGACCCCCGACACAGGGCAGACCGGGAAGTGAGCGGGCCAGACCGGGAAGCGAGCGGGCGCCGATGACGGCAGCGAGGACGGGGTCGGTGACCCCCGACCTGACGATCGGCGTCGTGGGTCCGCATGACCTGGTGGAACGGGTCATGCTCATGGGCCATGGCCCGACGCCGGTGCCGAGCCGGCTCGTGGCCGCCGCATATCGCGACGAACAGGAAGCGGCCGACAAGGTCGTACGACTGGGCTCGGGCGTGGACGTGTGCCTGTTCGCGAGCCCGGTGCCGTACGACTTCGCGCGTAAGGCGGGCGTGCTCACGATGCCCGCCACCTACGTGCCCCTGAACGGGGCGGCACTACAGGGCGCGCTGCTGCGCGCCTCCCTCGACGACCGCTTCGATCCGGCCCGGGTGAGCATCGACGTGCTCGGCCGAGCCGAGGTCGAGGAGGCGTACGCCGAGATCAATCTGGCCACCGACCAGGTCCATCTGCGTGAGGAGGCGGCGGGGCCCGGCACCCTGGCCGCGTTCCACGAGCGGCTGTGGCGGCGCGGGGCGACGACGGTCGCGATGACCTGCGTCCACGCCACCGCCGAACGCATGGAGATGGCCGGCGTGCCCACCATCCGGGTACGGCCGACCGGCGCCGCGATCCGCAGCTCGCTGCAGACCGCCGCGCTCCTGGGTGCACACCATCGCCTTGAGGAGTCGCAGCTCGTCACCGTCCTGGTCGACGTGCCCACGCTCCGCGAGACACCACGCCGGGTCACGCCGCGTTACTGGCGGGACGAGCTCAAACTGGCGCTGCATCGCGTGCTCCTCCAGGAGGCGCACCGGATGAACGCGTCGGTGTGGCCGCTGGACGACCACAGCTACCTGGTCATCGCCACGCGCGGGTCGGTCACCGCGTCCACCGAGGGTTTCCGCACGCCGCCCTTCGTGGAGCGGGTGCGGGAAGAGCTCGGCCTGGCGATCGAGGTCGGCATCGGCATGGGCCGGACGGCGCACGAGGCCGAGACCCACGCCCGGGCCGCGCTGGCCCGCTCGCAGAGCTCGCAGCGCGCCCAGGGCTTCGCTCTCGACCGCGATGGGCGGGCCCTGGTGCCCGCGCCGCGGACGCCGCCCCGCGCGCAACCCCAGGCCAAGCCGAAGGGGCTGGAGATCCTTGCCCGCCTGGCCGACAAGCTGGGCGACCAGGATCAGCCGCTCATCGTGGACGCGGAGAACGCTGGAAAGATGCTCGGCGTCACCCCCCGCACCGCCCGGCGCCTGCTGCGCACACTGGTCGAGGAGGGCCTCGCCTGGCCCCTCCCGCCCAACCGCACGCCGCAGCCCGGCCGGCCACGCCAGCTCTACCGTCTCATCGTCGAAAAGCTGGGGCCCAAGGCCAGCACCTGAGGCTTTGCGCAGCGGGCCTGAGATTCCGCGAGGTATCGAGCGGCCGGGGCAAACCCGGCCGCTCGGTGCCGCGTCGGACAAGCATGGAGACTTGTGAGCCGGCGGCCGCGCGATGAAGTGCGGCCGGTCGAAGAGCCCGAAACCGATCAAGGGCGACGCGATCGCGGAACGGGCGCACTCATTGTTCGACGCGTACGCGCGGCACGAACAGCTGGACGTCCCTCGGGCAGGCCTGAGGGACAAGGGCATGATCTCCGCCTGGCACCCCAAGGGCGGGCTCAAGACTGAACGCGCGCGCATCACCGCCGCCGCGGGAGTCGCGGTGGTGGTCCTCGGCTCCGGCGTGGCCGTCTCCGCGATGGTCGGCTACCAGCCCCTCCCCAACGGCCTCCCCGCCTTGCTCCAGCTGTCCCCGACCCCCGCGCCCGCCGCGAGTGCCGAGCCGAAGAATCGCCGCAAGACCCAGGTCGGCGGCACCGCGCCCGACTCCGGGTCGCCTGTGGCACCCGGGACCTCCGGTACGGCTACGCCGGGCGTCACCACACCGGGCCGCGTCCAGACCGTCCCCAAGACCAGGCGGCCATCCACAACCCGTAGCCCGGCCACCACGCCGCCGAGCACCACCAAACCCCCGACCACGCCCCCGCCCACAACGGACCCTCCCACGACGACGCCCCCGAACCCAGGCGTGACCACCCCACCCCCGGCGACCGACCCACCCGATCCCCCGACCAGCAGTGACCCGCCAGTCGCACCCGACCCGGTGAGCACCGGATGACCATCTAGCACCGGCAGATCCCTTGGCAACCAGCAGATGCGGCAGCTACCCGCAGACCCTGTGGCACCGGTGGATGCGGCGGCACCGGCGGATGCCGCGGCTACCGGCAGACCGGTGGCACCGACCGATGTGGTGGCACGGCCGATCCGAGATCGGGGTGCGCCTCGTCGACTACATGACGGCGCTCGAGCCGCTCCGTCGCTAGAAGTGTGGCGCTTGAGGTGTGGCGCTAGAGGTGTGGGGCCAGGTCGGCGAGCAGGTGGCGCTTGGACCTGGCGCCGACGATCTGCAGGGCGACCTGGCCGTCGCGGTACAGGTTGAGGGTGGGGAAGCCCATTACGCCGTATCGCTGGGCGATGCCGGGGTGGTTGTCGCCGTTGAGCTTGGCGATCGTCAGGCGGCCGCGGTATTCGGTCTCGATCTCCTCAAGGATCGGTGCGATCATCCGGCAGGGCGGGCACCACTCCGCCCAGAAGTCGACCAGATCGCTGGCGGTGGATCAGTTGCGGTAGGGGAGGGACTTGGTGACGGCCAGGAAGGCGTCGTTCTCCTCGGGGGTGCCGATCGAGACGCGGGCGCCCTCGCCGGCGAACGGGCGGACGCTGATGCCCTGGGCGTCGCAGGCCGCGGAGAACTCCATGGTCCGCTCGTTCAGGCGGAGCCACACGAAGTTGGCCTCGGTCGGCGGGACGGACCAGCCGTCGGCCAGCAGAGCGTCGCGGACGCGCTCACGCTCCTTGACGGTGTCCTCGACCCGCGTCAGGAGCTCGTCGGTGGCGGCCAGGGAGGCGATGGCCGCGGCCTGGACCACGGCGTTCACGCTGAACGGGAGGTAGGTCTTGCGGACGGCCTCGGCGACCACCGGGTGCGCGACCATGAAGCCGATCCGGAGCCCGGCCAGCCCGTAGGCCTTGGAGAAGGTCCGCAGGATCGCCAGGTTGGGGCGGTCTCCGTACAGCTCCAGGCCGTCGGGCACGTCCTTGTCCCGCACGTACTCGCGGTAGGCCTCGTCCAGCACCACCAGGCAGTCGGCCGGGACGCGGTCGAGGAACGCCTCCAGCTCGGCGCGGCGGACGATCGTGCCGGTCGGGTTGTTGGGGTTGCAGATGAAGATCAACCGGGTGTTCACGGTGATGGCGGCGGCGATCGCGTCCAGGTCGTGGGTCTCGTCGCGCAGCGGCACCTGGACCGACGTGGCGCCCGACAGGGAGACCAGCAGGGGGTACGCCTCGAACGAGCGCCAGGCGTAGATCACCTCGGCGCCGGGCTCGGCCACCGCCTCCAGCAACATCTGGGTGACCCCGACCGACCCGCAGCCCACCGCGATGTGATCGCTCGGGACCCCGAACTTCGTGCTGATGGCCTCGATCAGGAGGGTGCAGTTGTTGTCGGGGTAGCGGTTGACCGTCAGGGCCGCCTCGCTGATCGCCTGCACGACCGAGGGCAGCGGGCCGATCGGCGACTCGTTCGACGACAGCTTGTAGGAGCGGCCCTCCGGCGACACCACGACCTTGCCGGGCTTGTAGGCCACGAACCGGTCGAGGACGGAGCGGAAGCGCGGAGTGGTTGCCTCGGACACCGTTGTCCTCCAGTCGTACAGGGTGGAATGCGCCAAGCCTACGGATCGCGCGGGGTCGCGGTGAAGGCGGTATGCCTCACGCGTTCTCGCGCATCATCCAGCAGACGGCGACGATGCGCACGAACTCCCAGTCGCGCGTGCTGCCCGGCCACCAGCCCCGCCGGAACGCGTCCTCCGCGAAGCCGTGGAGGTAGTCCATCAGCGCGTCCTGCGGTGGCCGCCGCGCACCGATGTGATCGCGGACGGCGGCCACATGCTGGTCGACCGCCGCCGCGAGCCCTGGCGCACCGGCCATTTCGGCCACTCCGGCGTCCCCGATGTCGCGCACGAGAAGGGTCAGCTCCTCGGACATATCGCCATCCATGGGACAAAAAACTAGCAACGCCCCTGGACTGCCGGGTCCGCCGGGGCCATTTCTTTAATGTTCCAGTTCAGCGGACGTCGACGTGGTCGTCCCTGCCGAACGAGCGCAGGAAACGCCGGTCACCGGCGAAGGAGGCTCTCCAGTACCCGTCCCGCTTGGCGGTGGCCTTCAGGCTGAAGAAGCCCTTCTTGTCGGTCACGTCGCTACCCGCGTACGTCCACTTCCCGGTCTTCGCGGCACGGAAGTAGATCTTCACCGTCCGCTTGGCCACGGGCGACAGGAGGGGGTCACCCGGCTTCTGGTAGGCCAGCCAGCCCCGCAGGGTGATCTTGCGGCCCCTCCTCACCGGCTCCGGCGTCGCGTCGAAGCCCTTGATGAACGTGGCGTGGCGCCGGGCGGGCGCGTTGTGCCGGAGATCGAGCTGCGGCTCCAGCCGCACGCCGACGGAGGCCTGCGCTGCCTGGGCTGGGGCAGCTGGAAGGACGAGCAGGGCTGCCAGCAGGGACGCGGGCACGCCAAGGGGCGCCTTGCGCATGGGATCACTTCACTCGCGCGGGGAAGGGACGAGACGGTGATCACCGTAACAGCGAGAGATTGTTAAGGCCCTCAGAACGTCGAGACAGCGTGGGGCGAGGGACGGAGCATGGGCGGGCGCAGTTGCTCCGCGTGCCCCCGCGTGTAGAGGCGCGCGGGACGGCCCCCGTCACGGGTGGTCGTGCGCCCTGTGGGAACCAGGAAACCCTCGGCGCCCGTGACCTTGCGGTGGAAGTTCCGCGGGTCCAGCGGTGTACCCCAGACGATCTCGTACACCCTGCGGAGCTCCGCCACGGTGAACTCCGGCGGGCAGAACGCGGCGGCCAGCGAGGTGTACTCCAGCTTGGCCCGCGCCCGTTCGACCCCGTCGCACAGGATCCGGCGATGATCGAACGCGGCCCGATCGCGGCTGATCAGCTCGTCGACGGCCGACCACAGCACCTGCGCCCGGCTGGACGCGGGCAGATCGGGCGCTAGGCCCAGGTAGGCGACGCTCACCACGCGCTGCCGGGGGTCGCGGTCCGGATAGCCGTACGTGGCGAGCTGCTCCAGATGGATCCGTACGTCCGCCAGCCCGGCCCGTTCGGCCATCAACCGGGCCGCGGCGACCGGAAGGTCCTCCTCCAGCTGGATGAACCCGCCCGGCAGCGACCAGCAGCCGTCGTAAGGCGCCCGGTCACGCCGCCACATCAGCGCGCAGAGCCGCTGCTCCCGCACGGTGAGGACGACGAGGTCGACGACGACGGCGAGCCGGGGCACGGGCATGGCATGAACGTTACCGCCTGCCGATGGGCCCGACACTCCGCATGAACACGCCCGCCGGCAAGGGCCGTCAAGGCTTGGGAGATCACGCGGCCGTGGCGAGGTCGATGAGGCGGGCAGGCTTCTGGAGGGGGCCCGACGGCCGTTCGATCGGCGTGGCGTCAGGCATCTGGACGACCCGTCACCGCGGTGAGATCGGCGAGGAGTTCGGAGGCGACGATCGGATCGAGGTCGCCGGAGACCGAGACGGCGATGGTGACCTCCTGAGTGGGGTCGCGGTGGCCGATGGCGACCGCGGTGTCGAAGCCGATCTGCACTTCGGCCCCGCCGGGCAGGTGGCGCGACATGCTGCCGACGATGCCCGCGTCGGCTGGGATTTCGTGCTCCCAACCTCGCCGTTCCAGCGCCAGGAGCCGCCCCAACGGGACAGGGACGTTCTCGAAGCGCTCAAGGCGGCCGGTCTCGCGTTCGGCGGGCGTGAGGGCATGGACGGGACGGCCGAGCTGCGGGAACGGCTGGGCGATCTCGTAGTCGGCGAACACCTCCGACCAGGTGGCCAGGGAACCGGACAGGTCGAGGGGATGGGCGATGCGGACCGAGGCGGTGGACGGAAGCGTGCAGGTGTCGTCGGCGGAGTCGGCGAACGTGCCGTCCTCGGCGACCCGGAAGGAGGTGCCGTCGCCGGCCAGCCAGACCAGGCGGCGGGCGATGTGGCGGAGGAGGGGATGGGCCACCAGGAGACGCTGGAAGTCCGGAAGGGACCATTCCCTGCGTTCGATCATGGCGGTCTCCAGCCGCTGGATCTGGCTGGTCGCGACCGCGCGGACGTCCTTCTTGAGCGCCGTGAACCGTTTGTACGCGGCGGGCGCCAGCTCGGGGTCGTCCTTCGCGCCGGGCTTGGGCAGCGTCTGGCGAGGCTTGCCTCCCTCGTCGCGAACGTACGGCTTGAGCTGCTCGTCGAAGCCCACCGTGAAGCGGCGCGGCCCGTAGTCCAGCACGAGGCTGCCGTCCGGGCCGAGGCCGAGATCCGGCACGAGGCGATCGGCGAGCTCCTCCTGAGTGAGACCGCGATCGGCGGCGATCTGGTCGATCTTCTCCTGGGCCTGGCGCTTGAGGCCCTTGAACTTCAGCTTCTGGGCGATGCCGTGCAGGTGCGTCAGCGCGATGTCGGAGCCGATCGCGGCGAGCACGTCGAGACCGGCCGAAGCGTTCTTGTGGCGGCTCTGCCCGGGCCACACCTTGATCAACGGGGTGAGCCGCCGGGCGGCCTCGTCCCCGCCGATCAGGCCGAGCTGCCCGAGGGCCCAGCCGTCCTTGGCGGGGGCGCCGTCCAGCTGCCACCGTTCGAAGATCGCCCAGGAGAACGCCGCCAGCGACCCCGGATCGCAGGCCGCACGGACCTCGGTGATGCCCGCGTACGGTGCGTCCGGCGCGGACAGCGCCAGCATGGTCAACAGATGGCGCGCAGCCGCCGCAGGGAGGGCACGGTCACGGCCCTTGAGCAGCACCTGCGGGAGGCGCTCCGGATCGGCCCACTCGCTGACCTTCGGCACGCGGAGCGGGACGGGATCGGTCGTCATGAGGTCCGCGATGGCGGCTGCGGCTCGTTCACCGTGGACGCGGGCGGCCTCCACGATCGCCTCGTCGCCTTCACGGCCGGCGATGTGGAGGAGAGCGGCCTCCGCGGCCTGCCGTTGCCGCCCGGCCGGACCGAGCGCGGCCGGCATCAGCGCCATCGCGGCAGCGATCCGATGGCGTTTGAACCAGCTGAACGCGACGTGCCGCGCGGACTTCAGCCGGAGGGCCCAGTCCGCCATCAGGGCGGCGATCTCCATGGTCAGGAACGGCAACAGAGCCTCGCCGTTGCCGCCGGGGTTGCGGGCGGCGATGTCGATCAGAAGTGGCACGGCATCCAGCTCGTAACGGGCCCCCAGCTGCCTGGCGCGCCATTCCACGGCGGGGAGGTTCTGTGGCTTCCAGCCTTTGAACAGCGGCCGTACCGATGCCTCGGGTCCGTCGGCGAGCAGGATGGTCGCCTCCCAGTCCGACAGCTTGCCCGCCTCGAATTCGGCGATCTGTCCGGCCCAGTACTCCGCGGGGGTGTCCGACGACGACCACGCCTCGCGTTCCTCGGGCATCCATGTGACGGCATCGCAGTGCGGCACGGCCAGATCCTTGATCACGACCAGCTCGCGGGCGGGGCGCTCCCGCTTCCAGGGTGGATCAGCGAGAACCCTGGGGAGGTCGGCCATCGACGCCTCAGGGACTCCCGTTGAAACAGCCTCCGGGGCCACCAGATCGGCGGCGATCGCGGCGGCCTTGCCCTGTCCCGCTGCGGCGGCCGCAAGTAGACGTGCCGCCCGCTTGGGGAATCGTTTCATCGCTGCGACCAGGGCCGGCCGCACACGGTCTTTGTCGGCGCGATCGATCAGAGCCTGGAAGGCCTCGTCGCTGGGGAGGATCGCGAGAAGCTCAACGGAGTGCTTTCTCCCGTCGGCCCTGTGGGCGGTGTCGTAGGCATGGGCAAGCATCGGCGCCATGGCGGCGCCGACGCCCTCGACGGCCGTGGTCAGCAGGTCGGGCTGCGTGGCCGCCCCCCTGAGCGGCCCCAGCGGCGGCAGTTGCTCAGCGGACTCAACGGAACACCACAACATCCAGTCGTACATGTGCCGGAGAACACCGAGCTCTGCCAGCGACTCGTTCACCCAGTCCTGCCGAGTCGGGACGATGTAGGCGGTGACCATGCGCAGGAGGAAGTTGTCGCGGCACTCCGCCAGGCGCGCGACGGCTCGTTCGTATTCAGCGTCATCCGCGACGGCGAGAACGGCTCTGATCCGGCGGATGGCGCTCCGCGTCGACCACCAATGGCCGTACTCCTCTTCGGGGTCCCTGAGGCGCACCCACGCCTCGCTGACCTTCCCCATCTCGATCCAGCGCCAGGTGGGCTCGGACTTGCTGATACCTGTGACCGCCGCCGCGGCGAAGGCGGCACCGCGCTCCGCGCACCAGGCGTCCACCAGCGAGGGGTACGGGTCGTCCCGCCAGTCCGCCCGCCGGAACACGATCTGCCCGACCACCGCCGCCCCGAGCGGATCGTCCTCCCCGGCCAGATAACGCCGGGCCGCCGCCACGAGCCCGGGGTCGCTCTGCGCGTTCCCGAGCAACTCCTCGATCTCGTCGGCCTGATCTTCGATCCTGGACCGCAACGTCGCCCCGGCCCCGGCGTCAAGCGTGACCGCCACCGGCGTCCCGCCGCGCCGTGGATGCAACCGCCGCCGCCACGCCAGCGGGATGACCAAGGTGTCCTCGTCCATGCCCCCACACCGTAAAGCGCGTGTCCGACAGTCCCCGCTCTCGTTTGAACCTTGGGAGTCCGGGCGGCGTCTGAGGCCTGTGGGCGCCCGTGGCACACGACTCGACGTGGAGGTTGCCGGTGACAGGGAACGGCTTTGAGGTCTCGCCCGACCATGTGCGTTCGTCCGCCTCGGAACTCCGCGCGGTCGCCGACCGGTTGTCGCAGGCCGTGCAGTCGTTCCAGGGCGAGGTGACCGGGCTCGGGGACTGCTGGGGGGCGGACGACATCGGGATGATCATCGGCACGGCGCACGCGGCGGTGTTCGAGGGCGCCATGGAGTGCTTCACCACGAACCTCGACGAGATCACCGGCCATGCGGAGACGCTCGGGGTGGTCGCCGACAACTACGTGCAGATGGAAGACACGAACAAGCTGTACGTCAACAAGATCAACGAGCTCCTCTGATGGGGATGCAGCTGCCGGGCGAGCTGATCGGCCTTCTCGGGATGCTCGGTTACACCTGGCCCGAGGCGGACGAGACCAAGCTGTTCGAGCTCGGCAACGCGTGGATGGGGCTCGGCTCGACGCTCCAGTCGGGGGTGGCCGAGGCCGATGCCGTGGCGCAGCGGATCTGGACCGACAACAAGGGCACGGACTTCGACGCCTTCCGCACCGAATGGACCGGTGAGGAGTCGGCGACCCAGAACCTCGCCGGCGCCGCGAACGGCTGCCTGATGGTCGCGGCCGGGCTGATGGTGGCCGCGATCGTCGTGCTGGCTTTGAAGATCCAGGTGATCGTCCAGCTGATCATGCTGGCGATCCAGATAGCCCAGGCCATAGCCACCGCCCCGGTCACCTTCGGCGCCTCCCTCGCCGAGATCCCGATCTTCAAGATGATCGCCGGCGCCGTCATCGACCTGCTGATCGACCAGGCCATCGAGGCGTTGCTCAATGACTGACCTCAAACGGCGAATTCCCGCCGCGTTCCTGGCCGCCGCCCTTCTCCTGCCCGGTGCCGTTCATAACACCCTCCCCATCACGACCACCCTGGCCCAGCAGGCCGCTAGGCGCCGCCGAGGCGGAGGAGGCGGCGGCGGAAAGAAGGGCGGGCGTAGCCCGATCGCAAGGCCGCTGCGCATGGGCATGTTCAAACCGGGCAAGGGCGCCCCGGGAGGCGGCGCCCGGCCCAGGACACCTCCAGGAGCCCGGGGCGCGCCCCACGAACACCCGAGGGGCATCAACGATCAGCAGCAAAAGGGGCACATCAAGGGCACGCCGCAGTACGACAACCGGCGGAAACAGGGCAAGCCCACCTCGACGTGGAACGGCGACGAGAGTTTCGCGAACGCCCACACGTTCGAGGCGTGGTACAAGGGGACTCCCGACTCCAGGCGACCTGAAGTGCGCGTTTACGACTACGGGCCGGGCCATGTCACGGGCTACAGTCCACAGGGCCAACCGCAGCACAAGGTCAAGGTCCACATGAACAACGAAGGCATGATCCACGGGCATCCGAAGTAGAAAGAGGACACCGCACAGTGGATGAGATCCTGCGACGCATCGAGAGCGCCTACGGCTCCCTCTCGGAGCCGCACTTCGGATTCATCGCGTCGGGTCTGGAAGCGCGCCCGTATGCGCCGCTCATGGAAGAGGTCGGCCAGGTCTTCCAGGTCGAGGACGACACCGACCCGGACGACGACCACGGCTTCATGTACGGCCTGGAGCGCGAGGGCCGGCGCTGGGTTCTCACTATCTCCCTCGTCGGCCCGTACGCGGCGTTCGCCCGCCTCGGCAGGTCATGGGACACCGTCCTCACCGCGACGGTCCCGGGTCTGCTCGAAGAGGAACGCTGGCTCATCAACAAGCTCTCCAGCGCGGGTCTCAAGCTTCTGACCCGAGAGGAGATGGAGCAGCCGGTAAACCTCAACCTCTTCAACGCCGACCCGGGCACAGTCCGCGTCTATCAGGCCCTCTTCACCGACACGTCGATCCTCCCCTGGGACAAGGAGACGCTTCAGCGACTCGGCCTGATCTAGCCGTCGCTCTTCAGGCGACCGGTGAACGCGCGCCAGGCATCATGGCTGAACGCGAGCGCCGGTCCATCGGGGTCCTTCGAGTCACGCACAGCAACAACCCCGGGCAACGGTGCCGCCTCGACGCATGCGCCGCCGTTCGAGCTGCTACGGCTGCTCTTGCGCCAGATAGCGTCGGTCAGGTCCATCTCTCTTCCGCCGTCCTTCGTATCAGATCAAGGGAGTCACGCTCTGGGAGGGAATCAGTCCGGATGGATTCCCAGACGTCTGTGAGGTGTTCGAGGTCTTCGAAGGTTCGGGTGATCAGGCCGCGAAGGGCCGTCTCCACGTACGCTACCTCCCCCTTACCGCCTCGAAGAGAGGCGATCCAGAAAGATCCGGGGAGTCCAGTGTGGACGCCGTATGGGAGCACCTGGACGCTGATGAGAGCGGATGTCACCGCCCTTTCGGTGATGTGGAGCAGTTGTTCCTGCATGACTTTCGCGTCTCCGACAGGGCGGTGCAAGGCGCCCTCATCGACGACACACCGCAGCTTCGGTGGGGGCGGCTCTTCGCGTGAGAGAACCTGCTGGCGTTCGAGGCGTCCGGCCACCGCTTCTTCATCTCCATTGAGCAACGCGCTCGCGTACGCCGGGGTTTGCAGGAGCCCGGGTATCACAGCAAGCTCGAAGTTGCGCAGCATGGTCGACTTGGTCTCGATGATGGGCCACTCGCCGAACCAGGGCGGGTAGCGCTCCGTTTTGGACTTGCGGTAATCGAGGCCGCGCGTCAGCGCGCCGCCGGTGTTGAGGACCTCGTCGCAGGCTTCGGCGAACTCGGGTACGGCCGGGACGTGACCGTTCTCGATGCCGCTGATGAGCGAGGGGGCGAAGTTGATCAGAGCGGCGAGCTGGGACTGCGTGTAGCCGGCGCTTTCGCGGTAGTGGCGGAGTTCGCGTCCCCAGATGGCCTTCGGGCTGTACGGGTCGGTCA
The DNA here is from genome assembly GCF_008923185.1 of Actinomadura rudentiformis. Classification (GTDB taxonomy): domain Bacteria; phylum Actinomycetota; class Actinomycetes; order Streptosporangiales; family Streptosporangiaceae; genus Spirillospora; species Spirillospora rudentiformis. The sequence continues at coordinate 336,625 of NZ_WBMT01000007.1, read as the reverse complement.
TTGGCTTCTCCCGGGGGTGGAGTTCAACGACCTTCAAGAGCGCGCGGTGATCTTCAAGGTTGTTGGTCTTGTGATGATCCGTGCACACACCGTAATCGTTCGCGTTCAGGCTGGGAAGCCTCGGAAGTCATCCAGAGGGAGTCCGGCGTGTACGACGCGGACGCGGCGGCGATGGACAACGCCGAGCTGCTGACGTCCGAACTCGTGACCAACGGTGTCGTCCACGTCGGCCGCAAACGTCCAGCGACAGAGCTCGGGCTGTCGCTCATCCGGGACGGAGAACGCCTGCTGGCGGAGGTGCACGATCCGAGCCGCGATCTACCGCACGCACGGTGGGCGAGCTCCGGGAGTCCGGATGGGGCCTGCTCATGGTCGCGCACGACCACGGCGTCCACCTGGCCGAGGGTGCAGGCAAAGTCGTGTGGTTCGAGCTAGTCGCTTCGCAGACCGATCAATAAATCCGCCACTATATGTATTCGCATGCTAACTTTGCGCGACATGCCCTCCAATCGACATGATGGGCTGGGGACGTTGTTTGACGACCGCCCCGCCTTCGCTGCCGAGATTCTCACCGACCTCCTAGGTGTTGAGCTACCGCTCGGTGTCCCGGCGCGTCTGATGGATCGAACGTTCAATACCCGCCCCTCGTCCGACCTTCAGGCCGACAAGGTCGTCGCGCTCGGCCCACCGCAGGACCCGATGCATGCGATCATCGTTGAGTTCCAGCAGGTCTGGGATGCGCGCAAACGGGATCAGTTGCCTCGATACGCGGCGGCTCTCTGGTTGAAGCTGCAGCGCCCAGTCAGCCTTCTGGTGATCTGCCCCAAGGCGGGCGTGGCCACCCGCTACGCGGAACCGATCCACACCAAGCTGCCTGGCTACGTATGCCACCCACTCGTCCTCGGCCCTGCACAGATCCCAGTGTTCACCGACCCCAGCGAGGTGGCGGCACATCCCGAGCTCGCCACCCTGGGAATCGCGGTGCACGACCCTGACGAAAAGGTCGTCAAGGCGTTCGCCAAAGGGCTGGAGAACAATAAACACGCTGAGCGATACTACGAACACGCTCACGACATGGCTACGCCGCAGGTCAAACGCCTCCTGGAGGAGATCATGAAGTCCTCGCCCTGGATCGTCAGCACCCCGTTCGCCAAGGAACACTACGGCCGTGGCGTTGAGGAAGGTGAGGTGAAGGGCGAGCGACGAGCCTTGTTGACCGTTCTCAATGCCCGTGGCCTGGAGGTGAGCGCCGCGGAGCGCGAGCGCATCACTTCATGCTCTGACGTCGAGCAGCTTCAGGAGTGGGTGAGGCGGGCGGCCACGGTCGAAGCCACCGCCGACGTCTTCACCTGAACGGCCACGACGGTTGCAATGCGCTGTGGAGCACACCATGGAACGCTCGCCCTGGATCGTCAGCACCCCGTTCGCCAAGGAACACTACGGCCGTGGCATAGAGGAAGGCTGCGAGGTGGCCGCGGAAGCCCTCTTGGCCCTGCTGGACATCCGCGGCCTGCAGGTGAGTGCCGCGGAGCGCGAACGTATTACCTCGTGCCGTGACGTCGATCAACTTCGAAAGTGGATCGAACAGGCGAAAACGACCGTCGAGACCGCCGACCTTTTCTGCTGACTGGGCGCGACGCCGGTCAAACACCTTCCGGAGGAGACCTTGAAGCGCTCGCCCTTGATCGTCAGCAGTCCGTTCGGCAAAGAACAGCTCGCGGAGGGCATGCGGCGGAGTTTGTTCGCCGTCTTGGATGCCCGTGGCCTGGAGGTGAGCGACGAGCCTGGTTGACCGTTCTCAAAGCCCGTGGCCTGGAGGTGAGCGCTGCGGAGCGCGAGCGCATCACCTCGTGTTGCGACATCGACCAGCTTCAGGAGTGGCTCAAGCGGGCGCTCAGGGTCCGCGCTACCGCTGAGCTCTTCAGTTGACTGGGCGTGGTTCCTGTAGGCGTTTGCGGATCTGCTTGGCGAGGAAACCTGAGCGGCCGGTCATATCTGGTGGCCAGGAGTCGATGACTTCGGCGAGGAGGGTGCGGTGGTCGTCGATGTGGTCGGGGTGTGACAGTTGCCAGGCTGCATTCAATTGGACGGTGAAGTCGTCGTTGTGCAGTGCTTGGACGATGGCTGCGTTCGCCTCAGGCCCGAGGGCTCCGCTGAGCACGCGGAGTGCCGTTCCGGAGTGGCGTTGATCAGATGCTAGGCGGCTGACGATGTTGATGAGTCGGGTATTCGGGTGGCGGCGGAGGATGCCGTCGGCGACCCAGAGAGCTTTGTGGCGGACGTCTTCGGATGGCGTCTCGGCTAGTAGGCCTGCGATCAGGTCGGCGTCCTGGGCTTCGCCGTCGGCGCCGATGAGGTTGAGAGCGCTCAGGTGAGCGGAGACCGAGGTGGATCGCCGGAGCAGGTCGCGGGCACGGGCCAAGGCCTCGGGCAGGTACTCCTCGACGTCGTCGAGGACCTTCCGAAGGCCTTCGTAGCTTTCCAGGTGGTCGAGGGCTACGCCGACGGCCATGGGGTGGTCGCTGTCGAGAAGGGCACGGAACGCGCGGCGGTAGGCATCCAGGCTGGACGGGAACATCAACTCCCGGTGGGCCAGGCGCAGCTCAGGGTCGTCCAGCTCCTGGCCGTGCCAATGAGTGCTGTGGAAACCGGCGAGCTCTTCGCGGAGCATCGTTGCCTGATAGCCAGCGTCCTCGGGCCAGGTCGCGACGAGGCGTTCGAGCAGCTCCCGGTGCGCTGATAGACGGCCATTCACGCTGAGCCCCACTGCGGCTGTGACCTGCATTTCCAGTGCGGGAGACTCGGTCGCTTGGATCAAGAGGCGGATCGCTTCGGGGCAGTCCGCGTCGGCCACGCTGGAGAGAGCCTTGGTCCGATCCTCCATGTTGAGAGCCTCGTCGAACGCCAGCGTGGCCAGTGTCGCTAGTAGTCGAGGGCTTGGCACGTCGCTTCTGGCGAGTGCGGTGCCGGCCGCCGTGCACGCGGCGTCGCGCACGTTGACGTTCGTGGAGGCCACCAGTGCGTCCGCTATCAGGCCGGCGTCCTCCGGCTCGGCGATGTTCATCAGCGCGTTGAGGGTGCTTGCGTGGTTGGCGCCGTTCGGCATGGGCGGCTGCCGGAGAAGGGCGCGTGCGACAGAACGCACCTCCGCTCCATACCGTTCGACCACGCTCTCGCCGCCGAAGCGGGTCAACGCGCCGGAGTACTGGAAGTGGTCGAGCGCGATACCTGCGGCGGCCTGATTCAGCTCCTTGTCCAGGTCGCAGTTCTTCCAGAAGAAGCTGTGGAAACCGGCTACCACTGCTTGCCCTTCACTCGTACTCGGTGCCGCCCTTGCGGGTGAGGTATGCGGGCGACACGAACTTGCCGATCGCCCGGCCGCCCGTGATCGGGCTGTAGCGATCGGTCGCCGTTCGTACGACCAGGCCTTCACGCAGGTGCGCGTCCTTGCCCGAGACGGTCTCACGGCCGTTGGCGAGGGCCATGAGTGTGTCGGTGTCGTACGGGCCGCTGTAGAGGACGGGAACGGATGGGAGGCCGACGGTGGTGAGGATCTCGGTGAGCTCGGATGGGTTGAGCCAGCGGATGCCGCTGTCAGTGGAGACGGCGACGTCGAAGACCGCGTAGCCGGGGCGCTCGCCCTTTCCGTTCGCTCCGTACGCCAGGTCCTGCACGCCCTGGCCGAAGACCTCACCGAAGACGGCGACACGCTCCACGTTCAGGCGGTCCGCGATGCGGGCCGCGGCTTCGGGGACGCCATGGGTCTCGACCGCCCGCCAGTAGAGGTTGGACGGGTTGTGCTTGATCGCCAGGCGCTTGGCGCTGAAGCCCTTGGACGAGACGTAGGCGTCGGTGGGGGTGAGGGTGAACGCGCAGGCAGTGCCGTGGATCTTCTCTGTGGCGACGACGGGTTCGCCCGGCTCGAACAGGGCGGGGTAGCGCTTGACGTCCTCGATGTCGATCCACGGCACGAGGTCAGGGGCGGCGACCATTTCGCCGGCCATGTGCACGGGGATGGGCGGCACCCATTTCGTGACACCCAGGTCGGTGGCGAAGTCACGATCCTCGGCGTGGGCGGCGGCAAGGTCGGTTCCGTTCACGAGGGAAGGGCGGCAGACGATGCCCTGCGAGAGCTCACCGCGCAGGCGCACGGCCTTGACGCGGTTCTTCGCGGATCCCGCGAGCTTGCCGGTGAGCCCCAGCTCCTCGATCAGCGCGTCCGGGAGAAGGGAGCCCTCAGGGATGTAGAGCGCCCAGTCGCCCGTCTTGTACTGCCCCTTGGCGACGACGGCGCGGTAGAGGCCGACCTGGGCCAGTTCCAGCGCGTCGGCGTTGTCGTGGGGATGGATGGTCAGCCGCTCGGCGGTGACCCGCAGCGTGGACATCGCAGGCCTTCCTCGTGAACATGATCTCTGTTCAGAGTCCCAACGCCGTGGGGGCTTGGGCAACGTGATTTCTGGCGGGGTGGACATGCGTGAGGCTGCGGAACGGTTTGCGAGGGTTTGGGAGGCGGCGTGGGCTCGGTCTGACGTGGACGCGATCGCCGAGCTGTACGCGGAGGACTGCGTTCATCGGTCCATGCCGTTCCGGCCGCCGCATGTGGGGCGGGCTGCGTTGATCGAGTATCTGCGGGGGAGCTTCGCGGAGGAGCCCGCGTCGGACGTGCGGTTCGGGACGCCGATCGTGGATGGTGACCGGGCCGTGGTGGAGTTCCGGGTGCTGGCTGAGGGGCCGATCACCTTGGCGGGGTGTGCGTTCGTGCGGTTTGCGCCGGATGGCCTTGTGGCTGAGGTGCGTGACTACTGGCATGTGGTTGAGGGCCATCAGGAGCCTTCGGGCACGCTTTTCTTCAGTTGATATGTGTGGCGGCGCCCCTTGCGGGGCGCCGCCAGGATGTTTCAGATGAACTCGGCAAAGGTGATGTCGGCGGTGGTCAGGGGATTGGTAGGGGTGCTGCCGTCGGGGATGGTTCCGTAGACGAAACGCACCGAGACGTCTTTGATGCCGCAGTAGTTGGAAATTCCGACCTGGAGTTGGCGAGCCAGTAGGTCGTTCAATCCGTGTTCGGCGTACGACTCCTCGGACTCACCGGCCAAGCCGAGCCACAACATGCGCTTCTCGGCTAGGCGCGCCTTGCTGCGGCCATAGGCGAAGCCGTAGTTCCAGACCCGGTCGATCCAGCCCTTGAGGATGGCCGGGAGCCCGTACCACCAGACCGGGAAGACCACCACGATGACGTCGGCCGCGTCGATTCGCCGCATGTGCTCGCGGACCTCGGCGGAGTAGACCTTGTCGCGGTCGGTCCAGTCGGGCTCGTCCTCCAGTGTCATCCGCGGGTCGAAGCCCTCGGCGTGGAGGTCGAGCAGATCGACGGTGTGGCCGCTCGCGACCAGCCGGTCCCGAGTCTGTTCGGTGATCTGGGCGGTGAGGGAGTCGCGGCGGGGGTGGGCGGCGACCAGCAGAGCGTTCTTCATGGGGCTCCTCCTTCAGAGCCGGACGAGCATCTTGCCGGTGTTGGCGCCGCGCAGCACCCCGAAGAACGCGTCAGGGGCGTTCTCCAGCCCCTCGACCACGGTCTCCTCGGTGTGCAGCGTGCCGTCGGCGAGCCAGCCCGCCGCCTGCCCGATGTATTCGGGGAAACGGTCGAAGTGATCGCTGACCAGGACTCCGCGCAGGGTCAGGCGCTTGGTGACGGCGCTGTAGATGTTGCGGGGGCCAGGGACGGGGTCGGTGGCGTTGTAACCGCTGATCATGCCGACCAGCGCGGCGTGACCGTGGACCTTGAACGCCTCGATGGCGGCTTCGAGGTGGTCGCCGCCGACGTTGTCCACATAGACGTCGATGCCTTCGGGTGCGTGTTCGGCCAGCTGGCCGGGGAGATCGCCGGTCCGGTAGTCGATCGCGGCGTCGAAGCCGAAGTCCTCGACCAGCTTCTTGCCCTTCTCGGGGCCGCCCGCCGAGCCGATCACCTTGGCCGCGCCGAACTTGCGGGCGAGCTGCCCGGCGACGCTGCCGACCGCGCCCGCCGCGCCGGAGACGAAGACCACATCGCCTTCTTTCACCGGAGCGATCTGGGTGACGGCGAGGTAGGCGGTCAACCCGGTCGTCCCGAGCGCCCCCAGGTAGTCCTGCGGGCGAGCGACGCCGGTGTCGATGACGACGGCCTCCGCGGCGTTCACCAGGGCGTACTCGCGCCAGCCGAGGAAATGCGACACCGTCGCGCCGACCGGAATGCCCGCGTCACCAGAGGCGACCACCTCGCCGATGGCACTGCCCTCCAGGGGCGCGCCGATCTGGAACGGCGGGATGTACGACTCGGCCTCGTCCATGCGGCCCCGCATGTAGGGATCCACGGACATCCAGGTGTTGCGGACCAGGATCTGGCCCTCGCCCGGCTGTGGGACTTCGACCTCGGTGAGCTCGAAGTTGGCCGGAACGGGCTCGCCGGTGGGACGGGACGCAAGGCGGATCTCACGGGAAATCATCATCAGTGCCTTTCGGAGGGGTGTTCGATGTCCTCACTGTGCCGATGCGCGCTTCGGGTCCCCTGTAGGTCCGCTGTAGGTCGCGGTTAACCTGCGTTCATGCGATTCGGGGTGCTCGGTCCGCTCGCCGCCTGGACCGACGACGGGCGGCCCGTTCGCCTCCCCGAGCTGAAGGTCCGCGCGCTGCTCGCGGACCTCCTGGCCCACGAGGGGAGGCCGGCGTCGGTCGACCGGTTGATCGACGACCTGTGGGTGGATCGGCTGCCGCGCAATCCGATCAACACGCTCCAAACCCGGGTGTCGCAGTTGCGGCGTGCTCTGGAGGCGGCCGAGCCGGGTGCACGGGAACTGCTGGTCTCGCAGGCCCCCGGCTATCTGCTGGCCGTGGATCCACAGGCTGTGGATGCAGGCCGCTTCCACGCGCTCATCGAGCAGGCGGGCGCGACGGACGATCTCCGCACCAGGGCGGGCCTGCTGGCCGACGCCTTGGCGTTGTGGCGGGGCCCGGCGTACGCGGACTTCGCCGATGAGGAGTTCGCGCGGTCCTCAGCGACACGTCTGGAGGAGGAACGGCTCGCCGTCCTGGAGGAGCACGCCGACGTACGGCTGGAGCTGGGCGAGCACATCCTGCTGCTCGGCGAGCTGGGCGACCTGGTGGCCCGGCATCCACTCCGCGAACGTCTGCGCGCCGTGCATCTGCGGGCTCTCTACCAGGCCGGGCGGCAGAACGAAGCGCTCGCGAGCTACGCCGACCTGCGCGAACGGCTGGCCGACGAGCTAGGCCTGGATCCAAGCCCCGAGCTCGCCGCCCTCCACGACGCGATCCTCCGCCAGGACCCCGCCCTCACCTCATTTCACTCGATCCGCGCGCCTCGCCTAGGCGGCGCGTCTGGCTGGGTCGAGGCTTCCCACCCTGACCCCGCGTCCGATTCCGGGAGTGCCGCTTCTTCGGGCGCCCCGACTGGTCGAGGTGGCAGGCCCAGCGGTTCCGGCGATCCCCACGCCTCTGGTGGCGTGTCTGAACGGGGTGACGCGCCCGGTTCAGGTGGTGGCTCCGGTTCAGGCGGCGGATCTGGTGGTTTCGGCGGCGAAAATGGCTCCAGCGGCGTGTCTGACTCGGGTGGCGGCTCCGGCTCTGGCTCAGGTGGCGCTTCGCATTCAGCTGGCGGCTATGGTTCCGGCGGCTCATCCGGTTCGGGTGGCACGTTCGGTCCTGGCGACCCCTCTGGCTCAGGTGGCGCTTCGCGCTCGGGTGGCGGTTCTGGCTCTGGTGGTGCTTCGCATGTAGGTGGCGCTTTCGGTTCTGGCGATGCTTCCCCCGCCGGTGGTGCTCATGGTTCCGGCGGTGGGTCCGGATTCGGCGGCGCCGCTGGTTCCGGCGGCGCTTCGCGTTCGGATGGCGGTTCTGGTTCCGGCGGCTCATCCGGTTCGGGCGGCGCTTCTGGTTCAAGTAGTGCTTCGCGCGAAGGTGGCTTGTTCGGCAATGAAGGCGTGTCGGGCTTGGGTGGCGCGTTCGGGTCGGATGGTGCTCCGCGTTCGGACGGCGCGTTCGGCTCGGGGCGCGGGTCTGATTCAGGCGGCGGTTCACGTTTGGGTGGCGCCGCTGCTTCTGGGGTGGGCGGGTTTGTGCGGGGGAACCTGCCTGCCTCATTGACTGATCTTGTCGGGCGGGAGGATGCGCTGCGGCAGGTGCGGGGGTTGGTGGACGGAGCGCGGTTGGTCACGCTTACTGGGCCAGGAGGTGTTGGGAAGACCCGGCTTGCTTTGGAGGCGGCCAGGGCGGCGTTCGATGCGTTCTCCGATGGGGTTTGGCTCGTTGAATTCGCCGGGCTTGAGCCTGCGTCCGGTACTACTCCGGCCGATGTTGTCGCGACGGCGCTTGGGATCCGCGATGACGAGGCTGGGGACTTGAGCGGTCAGTTGGAGAGCGCTCTGCGTGGCCGCAGGTTGTTGTTGGTGCTCGACAACTGCGAGCACGTGGTCGAGGCAGTTGCGGCTTTGGCTGAATCGCTCCTTAGGGCGGCGCCTGAGCTGCACATTCTGGCCACGAGCCAGGAGCCGCTCGGGGTGGACGGGGAGACGTTGTGGAACGTGCCGCCGCTCGCGGAGTCCAGCGCTGTACGGCTCTTCGTGGCCAGGGCGACAGCGGTCGCGCCCGGATTCGAGCTGACGCCGGACAACGCGGAGGTCGTGGCGGCGATCTGCCGGCGGCTGGACGGGATCCCGCTGGCCTTGGAGCTGGCGGCCACCCGCGTGCGGGCGCTGGGTGTCCAGGAGCTGGCCGGGCGGCTGGACGATCGCTTCCGCGTGCTGACGTCCGGGCGGCGTGGTGCCCCGCCGCGCCAGCAGACGTTGCGCGCGATGATCGACTGGAGCTGGGAGCTGCTGACCGGGCCGGACCGGGCCGTCCTGCGGCGGCTGGCGGTTCATGCGGGCAGTTTCACGCTGGCGTCGGCGGAGCAGGTGACCGGCGAGGACGTCCTCGATGTGCTGCCGCGGCTGGTGGACCGGTCGCTCGTCCTTGTGGCCGACGGCCCGCGTTATCGGCTGCTCGAATCGGTCAAGGCGTACTGCGTCGAGCGGCTGCGGGAGGCGGGGGAGTACGAGGAGACCAGGCGCAGGCATCTCGCGTTCTACACCGAGCTGGCTGAGCGTGCCGAGTTGCGCGGTCCCGGCCAGCGGGAGTGGCTCGAACGGCTCGACCGGGAGACCGCCGAGCTGCGCGCCGCGTTCGAGGGCGCGACGACCGCGGAGAGTGCGTTGCGGCTGGTCAACGCGCTGGCCTGGTACTGGTACCTGCGCGGCAGGTGGACCGAGGCGCAGCGGTCTCTGGAGTGGGCGGTCGGGCTCGACGGCGGGTCGGGGTCGGCGCGGGCACAGGCTCTGGTCTGGCAGGCGGGCCTCGCGCTGCTGGGCAGTGACGGTGCTGAACGGGGCGAGGTGGCGTACGAGCAGATCGACGATCCGGTGCTGCGTGCTCGGGCCCGATGGTTCATGGGGTTCGCGCAGCGCGGTTTCAACGATCTCGACCGTACGAGCGAGCTGGTCGGCGTGGCGCTTGAGGAGTTCCGGGAGCTGGATGACCGCTGGGGAGTGGCGGCGGCCTTGAGCGTGCGGGCCACCGTCGGGAGGGCGCGCGGGGATCTTGTGCAGGCGCGCCTTGACGCTGCGGAGAGCGAGGCGGGTTTCCGTGAGGTCGGTGATGCTTGGGGCCGGTTGAAGGCGACCAATACCCTTGCCGAGCTGGCGGAGATCGCGGGTGACTACGAGCGCGCCGCCGGGTTGCACCGTGAGGGCTTGCGCATGGCCGAGGAGCTCGAACTCTGGACCGACGCCTCGTTCCGCCTCTCGGGGCTGGGCCGGATCGCGCTGCTCAGTGGCGACTTCGCTGCGGCTGATGAGCTTCATGGACGGGCGATGCGGCTGGCCGCGGGGCAGTCCAACAAGGTGGCCGAACACTTCGCCGAGGTCGGCCTCGCGCTGAGCGCGCGGCGGCAGGGCAAGTTCGACCAGGTCGAGGCGCACCTGGGTAAGTGGATCAGCTGGATCCGTGGTGTGGCCGGGGAGCCCGGGCTGGCGCTCGTACTGGCCGAGCTCGGCTTCGCAGCGGAGCAGCGTGGTGATGCCGAGGCCGCTCTCGCCTTCCACCTGGACGGGCTTGCGTCCGCCCGCAAGATCGGCGACCCGCGTGCGGTCGCGCTCGCCCTCGAAGGCCTTGCCGGGGCGCGTTCGCTTGCCGGAGAGCCAGGTATGGCGGCCCGGTTGCTGGGGGCGGCGACCGCTCTCCGCGAGTCGGTCGGCGCTCCCCTGCCCGAGGCCGAACGAGGAGATGTGGACCGCATTTCCAGGGTGGTGCGTGAGGCCTTGGGGGACGAGGCCTACAGAGCTGAGTTCGAACGGGGCGTCAGCGACGGCCTATAGCAGCTTGCCGGGACCGAACCGTTTGACGGCCTCTCGGAGAGCTCCCGGCTCACCCTCGGGTAGCTCGATGACGTAGCGCTTTCCGCGCAGTCTTGGCGCGGGCGGTGGAGCGTTGACCACGAAAAAGTCCAGGACGGTCGGCTGGCCCGAATCCTTGATGGCGTCGACTGGGAACAGCTCGACCTTCGCGTCCTCGATGAGGACCGCCGCGATCTGCGGCCACTCCAGTCCTTTCTCGATGCGCCCGCCGAAGACAGGCCACACTCCGCGGGGATCCACGGCCAGGTACGGCGTGCTCAGGCGGGCACGGACCTGCCGCCAGACGATGAAGCCGAGGATCGCCATCCAGGGGATCCAGATTGCCCAGGCTTCGATGCGTTCATCCATCGGCGCCGGACCCTTGTCGCCGGCCTCGTTCACCAAGCCTGGCACGCCCGTGCCGTACAGCGCGTACAGCGGCGGGTAGACCGTCAGCGCGATCGCCACGAGGACCACGAGCAGGATGAGGGGGCTCGCGACGATCAGTTCCGTCCGGCCCAGCCGCGACCATGCGCGGCGGCTGAGCTCCCGGCGCCGTGCGCGCCGGATGGGCTCGATCTCGACCTTGACCGCCTCGGGAGCGAGTCTGCTTTTCGGCACGCCGCACACCCTAGGGGCGGGACGGCCCAGGCCGGAAGGCGGTTTGCCCTGCCCCGGCCCGGGGGCGTGCGCCCTGGCGACCAGGACGCCGGCCCTCCGGGCCAGTGGCAGGCTCTTCCCGAGTTACAGGCTCGATTGTGTCCGTCTGCTCGGCAAGAGACATCGTTCACCCACGCAAAGAGGTCGTCAGAGCTCCTTGAGGAATCCGCCGTCCACGACGAGGTCCGCACCGGTCGTGCTGGCCGAACGGGGCGACGCGAGCAGCGCGACCACGTCGGCGGTCTCCTGCGGGTCCACGAGCCGGCCCGTGGTGAGGTTCATCATCTCGGGCGCGATCGTGTCCATCACGGCGTCGCGGTCGGCGCCGGTGGCACCCGCCAGGATGTCGGCCGCGCCGCCCTCCTCGGTCCACCACGCCGTGCGCACCGGGCCGGGGGAGACCGTGTTGACCCGGATGCCCTGCGGGCCGAACTCCTGGGACAGTCCCTTGGTGAGGGTGTTCAGACCCGCTTTGGCGGCGGTGTAGTCGTAGTTCATCGTGCCGGGTTGCCGGGCGGAGGTCGAGGAGATGTTCACGATCGAGCCTCCGCCGCGCTCCAGCATCGCCGGGATGGCGGCGCGGACCGCGCGTACGACGGCGAAGAGGTTGAACTCGAACATCTGCCGCCAGTCGTCGTCATTCGGCGTCAGGAAGCCGAAACGCGGCAGGGACACCCCGGGCGGCGGGCCGCCCGCGTTGTTGACCAGGATGTCCAGCCCGCCGAACTCCTCCACCGCCCGTTCGACCAACCGGCCCGGCGCGTCCGGGTCCATGAGGTCCACCGCGACGTGGACCAGGCCAGGCCCGGCCAGCGCGTCGAGTTCGGGGCTGCTCTTGCGGGAGGCGGCGACGACGCGGGCGCCCTCCTCCAGAAGGGTGCGGGTGATGGCCAGACCCATCCCCTTGGACGCACCGGTGACGATTGCGACACGACCGGAAAGCTGCAGGTCCATATTCCCACCTTGCGAGGTACGGTCCCGTCCCCGTGGACGGGAGAGAGCTCTTAATGAGCTCTCAATTAGCCGAACCCCACTGGATCCAGAGTGGTTGCAGTTTCAATCAGAGAATCTTCCGGGAGCGGTGAATGGCCCGCAGCAGTGTGCGCCACTCTTCGTCGGCGAGAGTGAGAACCGGCCCGTCAGGGCCGTTCTTGGAGTCCCGGAACGCCACCAGACCGTGGAGCCGGGCTACTTCCACGCAGTTACCGCCGTTGGGGCCGCTGTAGCTGCTCTTACGCCAGACAGCGCCGGTCAGGTCCATTAATTCCTCACCGTTTGTCACTCGCGCCATGAACAAATGTACGCAGTACGTTACATGCCTTTCTGGCGAGAGACATGCCGGGGGCAGGGCGATCGGACCGGAGTTTTTCCGGGCTCGGCGGGCTCCGGCTACAAGCGGCTTCGCTTGCGGAGCATCACCAGGCCCGCGATCGCGGATAGCGCGAGCAGACCCGTCGTGACGTTCACCGCGATCTTGAGCGCTCCGTCGTCGGTGAGGCTGAAGAAGGCGTTGGTGGCGAGGCCGGCGACGAGCACGATCCAGAGCAGGGCTTTCACGGGGTTCCTCCGTGGGTCGGGGTCTGTCGGGAACGTGGTCCACTCTGCTGAACGTGGATCGGCGGAACGAGCGAGCAGGCTCCCGAAACCGGGGTGTAGCCAGATACACCCCCGCGATCCGGTCGGTGGTGAACAATGTGGACCGCCCAGATGATCAATCTCCTGCAGAGGAGCATGATGCGCACACTCGTCACCGCCTCACTCGCTTGCGCGACAGCCATCGGCACCGTTCTCGGCGTACCCTCCGCCGCGTCCGCGCGGACCGAGATCACGGTGTACGTGAACCCGTCCGGCGCCGCGACCGCCTCGGCCGCGGGCGCCGGTCTCGCCGCGGACCGCGCCGTCCGGACGCTCGCCGACGCGGTGCGGGTGCTGAAAGCGAGGGGCGCGGGGGCGTCCAAGGCGACGATGGTGCTCGCCCCGGGCGTCTACTCAGGCTCGATCGACCCGGGCGCTGAACTGCCCGCCACCAGCCTCGCGGTGAAGTGCAAGAACGCGACCCTGGACGGCAAGGGCGCCTCGGGCTATGCGATCACCTTGCGGACCTCGAAGTCCAGCGTCGAGGGCTGCAAGATCAAGAACTACACGCATGGCGGCGTGCTCGCCAGCGGCAGCGGAGCGCTCAGCGGCATCGTGGTCAAGAAGACCACGTTCAGCGACCTCGGCACCAAGCGGAAGAAGAACCGTGGCAGGAACGGCTACGGCGCGGTCCACCTCAAGAACGTCCGGTCGGCGAAGGTCACAGGCAACACGTTCCTGCGGCTGGAGAACTCGCAGCGCTACAGGAAGCGTCGGCCGGACGGCCAATGGGAGATCATCGACAAGTACGGCAACATGCACGGCGTCTACTTCGCCGTGGGCAGCTCCGGCAGCAAGAGGGCGTACAACATCGTCAAGGACAACACGTTCCACACGATCTCGGGCGACCCGATCCGCATGAGCGATGGCAGCAGCTACGTGTACGCCTCGGGAAACAGCTTCCGGAACGCGGGCTCGAACGGGATGGTCACGTACTGGTGGTTCTCCCGCGACCGCCGATGCGCCAAGCACAACTACGCCTACCGCAACAGTGGCCGCTCGGGCTACAAGCGCCCTGGGGGCTCGTCCAAGACGATCCCGCACGTCAAGTCAGCCTCGGGTTGCAGCGGTTCGGTGAAGGACGGGCCTGCCCCTCGTTGAGATCTGGGGTGTCGGCGCCTGAGTACGCGTACCTAGGTCATGGTGGGGCTAGCCCTACCTTGAGTTGGGGAGCTGAACGCATAGTGAGGTCCGTGCCCGTTCCGTAGTTTCGATGCAGGACGATCTTCGAAGGGACGGGCGATGAACCGACACGACGTGCAAGCCGTCAGGACAGCGGCGGGTGGCCAGGGCAGGCTGCGCCGGCGCCTGGCCGTGGCCGCGCTCCTGATCGGGCTGGGCGCGGTCGCATCGGTCGTCCCGCACCCGGCGAGCCCGTTCGAGGGGATCGCCGCCCCGGGCGGCGAACAGCACACGACGCCGTAAAGGAGCCGACGCGTCTCGACTGTGCGCGGGGCGTTGCGCCTTGGGTATGCGCAGGGCGTGAGCGGGCCCTGGTTCCTGGGAACCAGGGCCCGTTCGTCGTCTCAGCGACCCCGGTTGAGCTGCCGCGTGGGCAGTTGCCGGGCGTTCCGGCGTCCCGCTCCGCCACGCGCGAAGGCCGCGGCGGTCTTGGGGTCGAGGTTGCGCTGCTGCTTCTTCTTGCTTTTCTTCTTGCCGTTGTCGCTCAGGTTCTTGGCGGCAAGGATATTGGCGAGATCCTGATTTTGGGTACGCATAAGACAAACCTCCGAGCACACTTGTGAACGGTCGCCAAAAAGCGGTCATGGCGGACCGGTAAATGAATGAGGAATGCTCGCCGGAGCGTTCAGGACGAGGTCACGTCGGCTGCGGACACGTGAATGTGCCTGCTGCGAACGTAGGGAACCAGGGCTGACATGCCGGGAGCGATGCGTGGGGAGCGGGCCGCACGAGGGCGGCGACTGGGCTCAACCGTGAGAATCAGGACTCCATGCGGGAGACTGTATAAAGGAGTCGCCCACCCGTCAACCCCCATTTTGAACAGTTTGCGGGCAGGCAAAGGCCGCCACCCTCAGCACAGGAGCGGCGGCCTTTCGGTTTATTCACTTGGCCAGGGACAGGCCCTTGGCAGGGTTGACGGTGAGGGTGTCGGCGGCCTCGTCGAGATCCACGACCACCCGGTCACCATCGCGCACCTCGCCCGCCAGCATCTCCCGGGCGAGCTCGTCGCCGATCGCGGTCTGCACGAGACGGCGCAGCGGGCGCGCCCCGTACAGCGGGTCGTAGCCGGTCAGCGCCAGCCACTCGCGGGCCGCGTCGGTGACCTCCAGTTCGAGCTGCCGGTCGGCCAGGCGCGCGGCCAGGCGATCGACCTGCAGATCCACGATCCGGGTCAGCTCGTCGGTCGTCAGCGCGTCGAACAGGATCACGTCGTCGAGCCGGTTGAGGAACTCCGGCTTGAACGAGCTGCGCACCGCGTTCATGACGGCGTCACGCTTGGCCCCGTTCTCCAGCGTCGGGTCCACCAGGAACTGAGACCCGATGTTGGACGTCAGGATCAGGATCGTGTTGCGGAAGTCGACCGTGCGGCCCTGCCCGTCGGTGAGCCGCCCGTCGTCCAGCACCTGGAGCAGGATGTCGAAGACCTCGGGATGCGCCTTCTCCACCTCGTCCAGCAGGACGGCCGAGTAGGGGCGCCGCCGGACGGCCTCGGTGAGCTGGCCGCCCTCCTCGTAGCCGACATAGCCGGGAGGGGCGCCGACGAGGCGGGCCACCGAGTGCTTCTCGGAGTACTCGCTCATGTCGATGCGCGTGATGGCCCGTTCGTCGTCGAACAGGAACTCCGCCAGGGCCTTGGCCAGCTCGGTCTTGCCGACGCCGGTCGGGCCGAGGAAGAGGAACGAGCCGGTGGGGCGGTCCGGGTCGGAGATGCCCGCGCGGGCGCGGCGCACCGCGTCCGAGACCGTCTTCACCGCGGCGCGCTGCCCGATGAGGCGCTTGCCGAGCTCGTCCTCCATGCGGAGCAGCTTGGCGGTCTCGCCCTCCAGCAGGCGTCCCGCCGGGATGCCGGTCCAGGAGGCGACCACGTCGGCGATGTCGTCGGGGCCGACCTCCTCCTTGACCATCGCGTCGGCCTTGTCGGTCTCGGCCTGCTCGGACGCCTCGGCCAGCTGCTTCTCCAGCGCCGGGATCTCCCCGTACGACAGGCGCGCGGAGGTCTCCAGGTCGCCGTCGCGCTGGGCGCGCTCGGCCTCGCCGCGCAGCTGGTCGATGCGCTCCTTGATCTCACCGACCCGGTTGAGCCCGGCCTTCTCGTGCTCCCACCGGGCGTTGAGCGCGTTGAGCTGCTCCTGGCGGTCGGCGAGGTCCTTGCGGAGCCGGTCAAGGCGCTGCTTGGACGCCTCGTCGGTCTCCTTGGCGAGCGTCAGCTCCTCCATCCTGAGCCGGTCGACGGCGCGCTGCAGCTCGTCGATCTCCACCGGCCGCGAGTCGATCTCCATGCGGAGCCGGGACGCCGACTCGTCCACGAGGTCGATCGCCTTGTCCGGCAGGAACCGCGCGGTGATGTAGCGGTCGGAGAGGGTCGCCGCGGCGACGAGCGCGGCGTCGGAGATCTGCACCTTGTGGTGCGCCTCGTACCGGCCCTTGAGCCCGCGCAGGATCGCGATCGTGTCCTCGACCGACGGCTCGCCCACGAAGACCTGCTGGAAGCGGCGCTCCAGCGCCGGGTCCTTCTCGATCCGCTCGCGGTACTCGTCGAGCGTGGTCGCACCGATCATGCGCAGCTCGCCGCGGGCCAGCATCGGCTTGAGCATGTTGCCCGCGTCCATCGCGCCCTCGGCCGCGCCCGCGCCGACGACCGTGTGCAGCTCGTCGATGAACGTGACGACCTGGCCGTCGCTCTCCTTGATCTCGGTGAGCACGGCCTTGAGGCGTTCCTCGAACTCGCCGCGGTACTTGGCGCCCGCGACCATCGCGCCGAGGTCGAGTGCGACCAGCCGCTTGTTGCGCAGCGACTCGGGCACGTCGCCGGCGACGATGCGCTGGGCGAGGCCCTCCACGACGGCGGTCTTGCCGACGCCGGGCTCGCCGATGAGGACTGGGTTGTTCTTCGTCCGGCGGGACAGCACCTGAACGACGCGGCGGATCTCGGTGTCACGGCCGATGACCGGGTCGAGCTTGCCGTCGCGGGCCGCCGAGGTCAGGTCGACGCCGTACTTCTCCAGCGCCTTGTAGGTGTCCTCCGGGCTCTCGCTCGTCACCTTGGCGCTGCCGCGCACGTCCTTGAACGCGTCGAGGAGCGCCTGCGGGGTCGCGCCGAACTCCTTGAGCAGCACGGCCGCCGGGCCTCCGTCGGCGGCCAGGCCGACCAGAAGATGCTCGGTCGAGACGTACTCGTCCTCCAGCTCCTCGGCGCGGTGCTGCGCGGTGTTGATGACCCGCTGGAGCTGGCCGGAGAGCCGTGGCTCGGGAACGGTGGAGCCGGAGGCCTTGGGCAGCTGGGCGAGCTGCTCCTCCGCCCGGCGGCGCACCGCCTGTGGGTCGGCGCCGACGGTCTTCAGCAGCGGCACCGTGGTGCCCTCCGGAACGGTCAGCA
This sequence comes from Actinomadura rudentiformis, assembly GCF_008923185.1. Classification (GTDB taxonomy): domain Bacteria; phylum Actinomycetota; class Actinomycetes; order Streptosporangiales; family Streptosporangiaceae; genus Spirillospora; species Spirillospora rudentiformis. The sequence goes on along the minus strand of NZ_WBMT01000007.1, from coordinate 319,348 downwards.
GAGCCGCGAGCAGATGCAGGGGCTCGACCTGCGGGTTGCCCTCGCCCGCGGCCTGGCGGAGCGCCACCGTCAGCGCTTCGCGGCTCTTCAATGTCAGCTTGTTGTCCATGTTTCTTCGTTCGCCCCGTGATCTGTGATGGTCAGTCAGAGTGGCGCCGTCAGTCGGAGTGGCGTTCGTGCCAGATCACGACGCCCGTGTGGCGGATCGGCACGAGGTCGGTGCCCGGAGACTCGGCGACGTCGCCGCGCCGGCGCTGCTGCGCCAGCCGCGCCGCCACGGCCCGGGTCGACTCGAGCTCGTTGGCGAGGTCCTCGAGCGCCGCGTGCGCCTTGGCCAGCTCCTCGCGGAGATGGATGTTGTCGCGCTGCAGCTCGAGGATGTGCTTGATGCCGGAGAGGTTGATGCCCTCCTCCTGGGAGAGCCGCTGGATCTCCCGCAACTGCACGATGTCGCGCATCGAGTAGCGGCGGCCGCGACCCGCGGTGCGGCCGGGAGAGACCAGGCCGAGCCGGTCGTAGGTCCGTAGCGTCTGCGGATGGAGGCCGGACAGCTGCGCCGCCACCGAGATCACATAGACCGGGGTGTCGTCGCCGAACGGGTCCATGATCACTCCTCTCGGGCCTGCTGGAGCAGCTCGCTGCGCAGATCGTCGCCGTCACCGGCGGCGCGCAGCCGCTCCAGCGCCTCGCGGGTCGTGTCGTCGAGCTTCTGCGGCACCTGCACGTCGATCGTGACGAGCAGGTCACCCTTGGTGCCGTCGCGGCGGGGGGCGCCGCGGCCCTTCACGCGGAGCGTGCGGCCGTTGGGCGTGCCCTCCGGCAGGCGCAACGTCACCGGCTGGCCCTGGAACGTGGGCACCTTGATCTCGGCGCCCAGCGCGGCCTCGGGGAACGTCACCGGGACCGTCAGGGTCAGGTTGTCGCCGCTGCGGCCGAACGCCTTGTGCGGCAGGACCTTGATGTTCACGTAGAGGTCGCCGGCCGGGCCGCCGTTCTCGCCGGGTGCGCCCTTGCCCTTCAGGCGGATCTTCTGCCCGTCGGCGACGCCCGCCGGGATGCGGGCCTGGATCGTCCGGGTGCCGGTCGCGCGGCCGCTGCCGTGGCACGTGGTGCACGGGTCGTCGACGACGAGCCCGCGGCCGCGGCACTCCCTGCACGGCTCCTGGAAGCCGAAGTTGCCCAGGTTGCGCGTCTCGTGCCCGGTGCCCTCACAGGAGGGGCACACCCGCGGCACGGTCCCGGCCTTGGCGCCGGTGCCGCGGCAGGTCGGGCAGGCGGCCTCGCTGGTCAGCTTGATCGGGACGGTCACGCCGTTCATCGAGCGGCCGAACGACAGCGTCACGTCGGTCTCGACGTCCGAACCCCGCCGTGCGCGCCGCGTGCCGGCCGTACGGCTCCCGGCCCCGCCGCCGCGGTTGAACAGGCCGCCGAAGATGTCCCCGATGCGCTCGCCGGCGCCGCTCGCGCCGCCGGAGGTCCCGGTCTGCCCGAAGAGGTCGCCCAGGTCGAAACCGAAGCCCCCGCCCTGCTGGCCGCGGAAGCCACCGGGCATGGCCCGCATGGAGTCGTACTCCTTGCGGCGCTTCTCGTCGGAGAGGACGTCGTAGGCCTCGGAGACCTCCTTGAACTTCTCCTCGGACTCGGCGTCGCCCTTGTTGGCGTCCGGGTGGTACTTGCGCGCCAGCTTGCGGTAGGACTTCTTGATCTCGTCCTGCGAGGCGGACTTCGAGACACCCAGGACCTTGTAGTAGTCCTTCTCCAGGTAGTCCTTGGTGCTCACGGCGCCCCGCTTTCTGCTAGTGCCACTGCGTCTTCGTCTACAGCGTCTTCTCGTCTACAGCGTCTTCGTCGTTTACCGCGTCGAGCCGTCTGCTGCGTCTGGCTCGATTACTGCGTCCGGCTCGATCCTGGCCCGGGTGGTCCCGTTCCCCGGAGGAAGGAACGGGACCACCCGGACCCGGGGTCACTCGCCTTCGCCGCCGCTCTCGGCGTCGCCAGCGTCAGGGTCGGGCTCGGCCACCGCGACGCGGGCGGGTCGCAGTACCCGCTCGCCGATGCGGTAACCGGGCTGGAGCACGTCCACCACGCTCGTCTCGGTCACGTCGGCCGAGTACGCGTGCATGAGCGCCTCGTGCACCACCGGGTCGAAGGGCTCGCCCTTCTCGCCGAAGCGTTCCAATCCGAGCTTGCCGGTCACCGCCTCCAGCGCCTCGCCCACCGACTTGAAGCCGCCGGTGAGCTCGTCGTGGTCACGGGCCCGGCCGATGTCGTCGAGCACCGGAAGGAGCTCGTTGAGCACGTTGGCGAGGGCCTGTTCGCGAACGGCCACCCGGTCCCGCTCGACCCGCTTGCGGTAGTTGTCGTATTCCGCCTTGAGCCGCTTGAGGTCCAGGGTGCGCTCGTCGAGTTGCGTCTTGAGGGCCTCTGTCTCCTCGCTGGTCGTGGTGCCCGCTGAGGCCGCGGCGCTCCCACCCCCCGGAGATCCGGGGGCCGGCCGTTCCGCCGGCTCCCGGACCTGGCCGGTCTGGGGATCGATGCGCCGCTTGTCGCGGATCACCGGACCTTCGCGCTCCTCGCCCTCGGTGGGAGGGTTGGTCACGCGGCACCGTCCTTCGGCTTGTCGTCGTCCACGATCTCGGCGTCGACGACCTCGTCGTCCTGCGCCTGCGCGCCGCCCTGGTCGCCCGCGGTCGGGCCGGCGTCACCGGCGGCCGCGGCGCCCTCGGGGTTCTGCGCGTACATCGCGGCGCCCATCTTCTGGCTCACCTGGGCCAGCTTCTCGGCGCTGGTACGGATCGCGTCGACGTCGGTGCCCTCGAGGTTCTTCTTGACCTCGGCGACCGCGTCGCCGACCTCCTTCTTGAGCTCCTCGGGGACCTTCTCGTCGTTCTCCCGCAGGAACTTCTCGGTCGAGTAGGCGAGGGTGTCGGCCTGGTTGCGGACCTCGGCCTCCTCCTTGCGCTTGCGGTCCTCCTCGGCGTACTCCTCGGCCTCGCGCATCATCTTCTCGATGTCGTCCTTGGGCAGCGCCGAGCCACCCGTGATGACCATCGACTGCTCGCGGCCGGTGCCCTGGTCCTTCGCGCTGACGTTGACGATGCCGTTGGCGTCGATGTCGAAGGTGACCTCGATCTGCGGCACGCCGCGCGGCGCCGGCGGCAGACCGGTGAGCTGGAAGGTGCCGAGCTTCTTGTTGTACGCGGCGATCTCGCGCTCGCCCTGGAAGACCTGGATCTCCACGGACGGCTGGTTGTCATCGGCGGTGGTGAACGTCTCCGACCGCTTGGTCGGGATCGTGGTGTTCCGCTCGATGATCTTGGTGAAGATGCCGCCCTTGGTCTCGATGCCCAGCGACAGCGGGGTCACGTCCAGCAGAAGGACGTCCTTGACCTCGCCCTTGAGCACGCCCGCCTGGAGGCTGGCGCCGATGGCCACGACCTCGTCGGGGTTGACGCCCTTGTTGGGCTCCTTGCCGCCGGTCAGCTCCTTGACGAGCTCGGAGACGGCGGGCATGCGGGTCGAACCGCCGACCAGGACGACCTGGTCGATCCCGTCGACGGTGATGCCGGCGTCCTTGAGCACGTTGTGGAACGGTGCCTTGGTGCGATCGAGCAGGTCGGTGGTGAGCCGCTGGAACTCGGCGCGGGTGAGCTTCTCGTCCAGGTGCAGCGGGCCCTCTGACGACGCCGTGATGTAGGGCAGGTTGATCTGGGTCTCGGTCGAGCTGGACAGCTCGATCTTGGCCTTCTCCGCGGCCTCGCGCAGCCGCTGGAGCGCCATCTTGTCCTTGGAGAGGTCGACGCCGTTGGCGTTCTTGAACTTCTCGACCAGCCAGTCGACGACCTTCTGGTCCCAGTCGTCGCCACCGAGGTGGTTGTCGCCGCTGGTCGCCTTGACCTCGACCACGCCGTCGCCCACTTCGAGGAGGGAGACGTCGAAGGTGCCGCCACCGAGGTCGAAGACGAGGATCGTGGCCTCGTTCTCCTTCTCCAGGTGGTAGGCCAGCGCCGCGGACGTCGGCTCGTTGATGATGCGCAGGACGTTGAGGCCCGCGATCTGGCCGGCCTCCTTGGTGGCCTGGCGCTGGTGGTCGGAGAAGTAGGCCGGGACGGTGACGACCGCGTCGGTGACGGTCTCACCCAGGTAGGCCTCGGCGTCCCGCTTCAGCTTCTGCAGCACGAACGCGCTGATCTGCTGCGGCGTGAAGTCCTTGCCGTCGATGGTGGTCTTCCAGTCCATGCCCATCTCGCGCTTGACCGACCGGATGGTGCGGTCAACGTTGGTCACGGCCTGGCGCTTGGCCACCTCGCCCACCAGGACCTCGCCGTTCTTGGCGAAGGCGACGACGGACGGCGTGGTCCGCGACCCCTCCGCGTTGGCGATGACGGTGGGCTCGCCACCCTCAAGGATCGCGACGACCGAGTTGGTCGTCCCGAGGTCGATGCCGACCGCACGTGCCATGTCTCTCGTCCTCCGTCGTGATGCTGCTTCGTCGGTGTGTTTCGTCGGTATGTGACCCGGCCGCCGTCGCCCCCGGAGGGCGGCCGGCTGAGTCTCCAGTTCGCAAGGTTGCCCGGTACGGATCGACTTGTCAAATGACTTGAGTCGACCCGACTCAACTTTGCTGCTGTTCTCTCTAACAGGACGAGTGAGCCGGGCATTCCCGTTCCCGCCCACAGCCTTCTCAGGGCCGTTTTCCTCACCCCGGAGGAGCCCCGGCCCAGGCGTCTCGCCCTCAGGAAGGAGGCCGGGCGCCCGGGAAAGTGGATCGGCGCTTCGGGTGATCACCTCAGGACGATCATCATGAGGAGGTCTGGTGAGACGACGAACTGCGGGGCGGGTGGCGCTCTGCGCGGCGCTGGCCGGCGGTGGCCTGGCGGTCCTGCCCATGGCGACCGCGCAGGCCGCGGTGACCGCTGCGGCCGGGAAGGGCGTGCTGCCCGCCGGCAAATCATGGACGGTCACCCTGGTGACGGGTGACGTGGTGAAGGTCAGCACCGTCAAGGGACGCCTGCCCACGGTGTCGGCGAAGCCGGGCAAGGGACGGGCCAACAAGCTGTTCCACACCTCGTACCGTCCGAACGGGCACGTGGTCGTGACGCCAGTGGACGTCGCGTCGCAGGTGGGCAAGGTGCTCGACCCCCGCCTGTTCGACGTGACCACGTTGATCCGGCAGGGGTACGACGACGCGCGGAGCAAGGAGCTGCCGCTGATCGTGGCGGGGAACGCGGGTGTGCGCACCCTCGGTGCCCGTCGGGAACGCGAGCTGTCCAGCATCGGGGCGGTCGCCGTGCGCCAGCCGAAGGGACAGGGGGTGCGGCTGGGCCCGGCCCTGACAAGCCGGTCGAGCGGCATCCGGCACATCTGGCTGGACCAGAAGGTCAAAACCTCGTCCTCACCGGCCGTCTCGCGGGCCGTCTCGCCGACCATCCGCGCGGCCAAGCTGGACCGGAACCTCACCCAGGTCGGGGCGCCGGCCGCCTGGAAAGCGGGATTCACCGGGCGTGGGATCGCCGTCGCCGTGCTCGACACCGGAGTCGACGCCACGCACCCGGACCTGGCCGGGCGCATCGCCGAGACCAAGAACTTCAGCACGGCCGAGGACGTGGCGGACCGCGACGGGCACGGCACCCACGTCGCCGCCACGGTCGCGGGCACCGGAAAGGCGGCGGGCGGCGAGCGCACGGGCGTCGCACCGGACGCGTCCCTCCTGATCGGCAAGGTCCTGAACGACGAGGGCGAGGGCGAACTGTCCGACGTCATCGCCGGGGCCGAGTGGGCCGCCCCGCGCGCCAAGGTCGTCAACATGAGCCTGGGCGGCTTCGAGCCCTCCGACGGCACCGATCCGGTGTCGCAGGCCGTGGACAAGCTGACCGCCGAGCACGGCTCGTTGTTCGTGGTGGCCGCCGGCAACACCGGCGGCTTGGCCGACATCTCGACTCCGGCCGCTGCCGGCTCGGCGCTGACCGTGGGCGCCGTCGACGGCGAGGACGCCCTCGCGGAGTTCTCCTCGCGGGGACCGCGCCCAGGCCGGTACGCGGCCAAGCCCGAGATCGTCGCACCGGGCGTGGACATCGTCGCCGCGCGCGCGGCGGGCACGACGATGGGCGAGCCGGTCGACGAGCGCTACATCGCCGCCTCTGGCACCTCCATGGCCACGCCGCACGTCGCGGGTGCCGCAGCCCTTGTCGCCCAGCGGCATCCAGACTGGAAGGCGGGGCAGATCAAGGCGGCGCTGACCGGCGCGGCCGATCCGGCGAAGGGCGGCGACGCGTTCGAACGCGGCACCGGCCGCCTGGACGCCGGGACCGCCGTCACCGCACCCGCGGTGTCGTCGACGGGCGTGGTCCACCTGGGCACCGCCGCGTACCCGCAGACCGGAACGTTGACCTCCAAGGTCAGCTGGACCGGACGCGAAGCCGCGAGCCTGCCGCTCTCCGTGCGGCTCGTCCGCCGCAATGACGGTGTCGTCAAGGGCGCCGCGACGCTGTCGGAGACCAAGGTCGACGTCCCCGCCAAGGGCACTGCCACGGCGACCCTGCAGATCGATGTCGCCAAGCTCAAGGACAAGCCGGGCCTGTACGCGGCGGAGGTCGACGCCAAGGGGGGACCTCACACGCTCGTCACGTTCTACGTCGAGCCGCCCAGCCACACTCTGACCGTCAAGGCGACCGCGTTGCCGGACACCCCGGAGGGCGCGTTCTCCGCCTACACCGGTGTTCTCAACGTGGAAGACGTGGCGCAGTACGTCAGCGTCACCGAGACCGACGCGGACGGCACCGCGAAGCTCCGGGTGCCGAGCGGCCGTTACAGCGTCATGGGCGCGGTTTTCGACAGCACCGACGGCAAGCAGAGGGCCGCGCTCGTCGGCGACCCCGAGGTCATGGTGGACCGCGACGTCACCGTCACCCTCGACGGTGCCGGATCCAAGGAGGTCAAGGCCACGGTCCCCGGCAAGGCGACCGAGACCACCATGGCCGCCGCGCACTACGTCCGTGGCAACGGGCAGGGCCTGTGGGGTGACTCCGTCTACTCGCTCAGCTCTGCGGAGAAGGTGTACGCACAGCCGACGGAGGCGGTCACGAAGGGCACCTTCAAGGCGTACAGCGCGTTCCGGCTCACGGCACCGGGCACCGTTTGGGACCTCCTGGAGCCGATGGGCGACCGGATCCCCGCCGACCCGACGTTCGTCGTCACTCCCGCCGTCCAGGCGCGGCTCGCCCGTGTCGACCAGCGTTTCGCCACCCTCGACGGAGGCACGACCAGGCCGGACTGGCAGAAGCGCTATGGCATGACGCCCGAGGGCGTCCTGCTCCAGGAGGGCGAGGGCGACGTTCCCACGGGCACCACTCGCACCGACTACGTGTCCGCCGGACGTGGGCTCCTGTGGAACGACGAAGCGTCCCCTGGGCTCCTGGACGGCTGGGTCGACCAGGAGCCGTTCTCCCCGCTCAAGCCCGGCAGCCGTGTCACCAAGACCTGGGGCCGTCAGCCGATGCGGCCGGGCCCCAACTCCGCGACCACCGTGAGGGTGAGCGGCTGCGAGCCGCCCGCGTCGGTCCGGTCGCGCGGCGTCATGACCGTCGTCCTGGTCGACCTGCAGACCCGCCCCGACGGATTCGACTGCGACCTCCCGCAGGAGCCGGATCCCACCAAGCGGAAGATGACCCTCTATGCGGGTGACAGCAAGATCCGCGAGGTGGAGGCGCGGGGTGCCCGCTTCACGGTCCCGACGGCGCCCGCGACCTACCGGCTCCGCTACGAGAATGACAGCTCGGCCGCGCTGCCCGTCTCCACCCGGACCTCGACCGACTGGACATTCCGTTCGAAGGCTCCGGCCGGGACCGGTACCGAGCGGCTGCCGCTGCTGACCGTGGACTACGACCTCGGCCTCGACTTGCGCAACCAGCCGGTGGGCAAGCCCGCCGTCTTCACGGTCGCACGCGTCAAGGGCAGTGGCACTGCCAAGATCACCGGCCTGAAGTTCTGGACGTCGATCGACGACGGCAAGACCTGGACGCCCGTTGGCGTCAAGGCACTCGGCGGCGGCCGTTTCTCGGCACCGCTCCCGGCTCCGGTCAAGGGCCAGTCGGTCTCGCTCCGCGTCGCCGCCGGTGACGCGGGCGGCAGCACCATCGACCAGCAGATCATCAGGACCTACAACGTCCGCTGACCCACCGATGACCCACCATCGCTGACCCACCCGGAAACCTCGGCCGCGGCTCCCTCCCACACCTCCCGGGAGCCGCGGCCGAGTGCTGTCCGGGTGTAGGAAGAGATCCAGTGTGAAGGACGGCCAGGGTTCCGGATGAGAACAGGGCGACCGGCCCCCCACAGAAGGACCCACATGAACGAGAGCCACGCCTCGCATGCCGCCAGAGCCCCGGACGGCGACGCGGCTGTGATCGAGAAGTCGTGGCATGAGCCCGAGGTGTTCGCCGAGATCTTCCACCGGTACTTCGACGAGATCCATCGATATGTCGCGCGGCGGCTCGGTACCGATGCCGCCGACGACCTCGCCGCCGAGACGTTCCTCGCGGCGTTCCGCAGGCGGGATCGCTTCGATCCCGCCAAGGGCGCCGTCCGGCCGTGGCTCTACGGGATCGCCACCAACCTGGTGTCCGTGCACCGGCGGTCAGAGCGGCGCTTCTTCCGGGCGCTCGCCAGGACGCCGGCCGAGCATGTCGCCCCCGGTCACGAGGACCGTGTCGCCGCCCAGGTGAGCGCCGGCGAAGTCGGAAAGGAACTCGCCAGGGCACTGGCGCGGCTGCCCTCCGGCGACCGGGACGTGCTGCTGCTGGTGGCGCTCGCCGATCTCAGTTACGACGAGGTCGCGCAGGCGCTGGATCTCAAGAACGGAACGGTGGCCTCGCGGCTGAACCGGGCTCGGAGAAAACTTCGTGAGGCGCTGGGCGGGGTCAACCCCACGCTCACCACCGAGGAGTCGCCCGCATGAACGAGATGAAGATGGTCCGCGACCTGCTCCAGGAACCGCCGCCGCCGACCCCCCAGGTCTCCGCCCACGCTCTCACTTGCCTGAACGATGAGATCTCCGGCCGCCGCCAGACGTCCCGGCGAGTGCGCTGGACGATTCCGCTCGCCCTAGCGGCTGTGGCCACGGCGGCGGCTGTCGCGGCGACCGCGGTCACAGTGACGGGCGGTGAAACCCCAGGGCCCACCCCGACGCGCTCGGCCTCGACTCCGCAAGCGCTCGCGCTGGACACGATGTCGACGCAGCAGATCCTGCTGGCGGCCGCAGCCGCGGCTGAGCGAAAGCCGTTGACCGACGGTGCGTACTGGCGTGTGACCACCATCCAGGAGAGCTGGACGAAGGGCACCGGGACGATGCGGCAGCTGAACGTCCACTGGTACGGCAAGGACGGCCGGTACCAAGGCGGCGGCCGTCACTTGGAGGGCCCGTACAAGGGCAATGCGGGTTTGGGGAAGCCTTCGCGCCCGTCGCCGCGTCCCTTCTCGATCGTGGATCAGTCCTTCTCTCTCCAGGAGATCCGTGGGATCCCCGGCGATCCCAGCGGCGTCGTCGCCTGGGCACGAGGGGCTGCCAAGAAGCATTTCCCGCTGGCCGGTGAACGAGACCGTGAGTCATTCGTGGACCATTTTCTCCTCGGGTTGCTCGCCCAGGTGCCCGCGCTGCCCAAGGCCCGTGCCGCCGCATTCCGCGCTCTGGCGGCGCGACCGGGCATCAAGAGCGGCGGCAATGTCCGGGACAGCGAGGGACGGATGGGGAGGGAGTTGCAGTTCGACAAGGGCGGCCGACGGGTCCTGGTTGACCCCAACGCAGGGATGCTCCTTGCCGAGTACATCGTCCTCCCGAAGGCCCGCAAGCTCCACAGGTCGACCTTCCTGGAGGCCGTCTGGACGAACGAGCGGCCCAGCATCCCTAAAGCCCCCTGATGGAAGTGGGGAGCGGACATCGGATGAGAAGAGGTGAAATCTGTCCACGCCGATGGATGAGGCCTCATCTTGAAGGAGCCACGCATGACCGCTCCCCCCGATGTCGCCATTCCCTCACCCGAGGGAGTGGACGACGCGTCGGTCATCGAACGGTCCTGGCATGAGCCCGAGCGGTTCGGCGCGATCTTCGACGCCTACTTCACGGAGATCCACCGGTACGTGGCGCGCCGCCTCGACGTGCATGTCGCCGACGACATCGCCGCCGAGACGTTCCACGCCGCGTTCCGCAAACGCCGGACCTACGACCTGACCCGCGGCGACGCCCGGCCCTGGCTGTACGGCATCGCCACCAACCTGATCGGCCGGCACCGGCGCGACGAGACGCGGAAGTACCGTGCCCTCGCGCGCCTGCCGATCGACGGTGGCGCGACCGGCCACGAGGACCGGGTCGCCGCGCGGGTGAGCGCACAACAACAGGTCAGGGGCCCGCTGGCCGATGCGGTCGCGGGCCTGCCCGCCAAGCAGCGCGACGTACTGCTGCTGGTGGTGCTGGCCGAGTTGTCGTACGAGGAGGTCGCCCAGGCGCTGGGCGTCCCCTTCGGCACGGTGTGCTCGCGGTTTAACAGGGCTCGAAGGAAATTGCGCGAGGCACTTGGCGGGACCAATCCACTGCGCGACGAGGAGAGGACCCGATGACCGATCTGAACGAGCTCACCGAAGTACGGGCGCTGTTCGACGATCCGCCCGCGCCCAGCGCGCAGGTCGTGGCGGCCGCCCGCAGACGCATGGCCGAGGATGGCCGGAGCGAGCGGCGGCCGTGGCGGTTGCAGGCCGGGCTCGCCGGGCTCACGGCCGCCGCCGCGGCGGTCACGCTGGCCGTGGCGACGTTGGGTGGAGGCGGGTCGGAGCCGCCTAGGCCAGAACAGCCCGGGGCCACGGAAAACAAGGTGGGCGGCAACAACATTCTGCTCGCTGCCGCAGCCAAAGCAGAACGGGAGCAGGTGGGTCGCTATTACCGGACGCGAACGGTCGCTGAGCCGGTCGTGTACGCGGCGCCCGGCGGCTATGTCGTCGCCCGTAAATCGGAGAGCGACGAGTGGGCTCCGCGTTCCATCTCTGACGCGTACGTCGCGTACCACCGCCCGCTGGGCATCGGCCCGGCGACCGGCGCCGACCAGGCGGCGTGGCGCAAGGCGGGGTCGCCGCGGAAGTTCCGCGTGAGGACGGCCGACGATCCGCGCACGATCACGCTGGCGATTTCTGGGCCGGGCGAATGGGAGACCTTCCGGACGACCGGCGCCGAACGCAAGCGGCTGTGCAAGTGCGATGTCGAGCCGTGGATGGAGCGCGAGAAGCTCGCGTCCGCGCCCGGCGGACTGGAGCGACTGCTCTTCCCGGAAAAGCAGAAGCAGGCGCGGCTGGGCGACCGGCCGTTGCGGATCGACCCGGCGAACAGGCTGCTCGGCAGCTATGACGTGCTGACGGAGGCTGCCTCGCCCAAGGTGCGCGCGGCGGTGTTCCGGCTGCTGGCCGGGCAGCCGGGGATCACGATGGTCGACGGCGTGCGGGACATGCGCGGCCGAACCGGGGTCGCGCTGGTCGGGCGCGGCACGACCATCGGCGGCGCGGGCGGCGTCTTCGATGTTCAGCTCATCATCGATCCGAAGACGTACCAGGTGCTGGGCAAGCAGTATGTGGTCGTCACCAAGGGAGGCCGCTTCCCCGGCGTGCAGCCCGGCGCGGTGGTCGAGCGCCACGCGGTGCTGGAGGCGGGCTGGACGAACGAGAGCCCGCACCACTGATGTGAAAGTGATTCCGGGCATCGGGTGATACGTGCTGTGACCGCCACCCGTGCCACGGAAAGGCATCAGATGACGACAGGGAAATCCCTCGCCGCCGCGCCGCCACGCGCGGCGGCGTCCCTGCACGACCCCGAAGGGTTCGGCGAGGTCTTCGACACGTACTTCCGGGAAATCCACGGGTATGCGGCGAAGCGCCTCGGCCGGGACGCGGCGTATGACGTCGCCTCGCAGACGTTCCTGGAGGCGTTCAACAAGCGCCACCGCTACGACGAGGCGCGGGCGGGCGTCCGGACGTGGCTGTACGGGATCGCCACCAACCTCATCGGCAAACACCAGCGCAGCGAGGTACGCGGCCTCCGTGCGCGGGCGCGGCTCGGCACCGCGGCCGACCGCGCCGAGGGGCATGCCGAGCGCGTCGACGATCAGGTGAGCGCGGAGGGCCTGCGCGGCGCACTGGCCGACGCGATCGCCAGGTTGTCGCAGGGTGACCGTGACGTGCTGCTGCTGGTCGCGCTCGCCGAGCTCAGCCACGAGGAGGTCGCGGCGGCGCTGGACATCCCGTACGGGACGGTCGGGTCCCGGCTGAGCAGGGCCAGGAAGAAGGTGCGCGAGGCGCTGGGCGGGACCAACCCGATGCTCGATCTGGAGGACGACCATGGATGAGACGCGGATCGTCCGCGAGGCGTACGGACAGCCGGCGCCGCCCACACCGGACGAGATCGCACGGGCTCGCGCGCTTCTGGGCGGTGGATCGGGCCGCCTCGACTTCGCCGGACCCGCAGGCGATGCCGCGGACGACGTACAGGTGATCACCGTGGGCCCGGCGGCCGCACCGGTGCCGGGTCGGCGCCGCCGGTTCGGGTGGCGTGCGCAGGCGGGGGTCGGCATGGTCGCGGCGGCAGCGGCGGCGGTCACCGGCATCGTGCTCCTGGGCGGCGCGCCTGCCGAGCCGGACCGGCGCCCGGCGGCCGGTCCGGGCCCGAAAGCCGCACGGGACCTTCTGCTCGCGGTGGCGGAACGGTCGGAACGGCTGCCCGACACCAGGGGAAGGTACTGGTACAGCGACCAGATCACCGGGCAGTCGTACATCATCCGTGTGCCGACCGGCCCTTATGCGATCGTGGGCGCGCACGACGAGTTCTTCCAGTGGTCGGGCGCCAGGGCCGGTGACGGCACGGCGTTCTACGGGCGCCGGCTGCCTGCCAGGCCGCTGACGCCGGCGGACGAGGCGGCCTGGCGGCGCGCGGGGTCACCGGGGAAGTTCCGGGTCTGGTCCAACGACCATTTCCAGACCTACATGCGGAAGGCCTCGCTGTGGAAGATCGACGACCCGGATCCGCGCGGCGGCGGGTCGTTCTTCCTCCAAGGGGCCGGCACGAGGTTCACCACCGAGGAGGTGCTCGCCCTCTCGGCGGATCCGGCCAAGCTGACCGCCCTGTTCCTCCAAGCCGATCTTCTGGTGGGGCCCAAAAGAGCGGAAGTGCTCAGAAAGCTGAAGAGGGACCTTGAGCCGATGACCCCGGCCGCGAAGCTCGGCCGGGTGGCCGCCATCCTGCAGAACGTGCCGATCTCACCGAAGGTGCGGGCAGGGTTGCTCCGGGCGCTGGTCCAGCAGCCCGGCGTGCGCGTGGTCGGTGAGACGACCGATCCGCTCGGGCGGCGTGGGGTCGCGGTCACCGCAGACCTGCCGCCGCGCCCGTCCCCCGGCCTCCCCGACCCGGTGATCACGAACGAGCCCGAGGAGGAGAAGGGCGACTTCGGCTCTCGCGACGAGCTCATCTTCGATCTCCAGACCGGTGAGCTGCTCTCGGAGCAGACGGTGCTGACCGAGCCCGGCGGCAAATACCGCACGCAACGGCCCGGGTTCCTGATCAACTACTGGATCACCAGGGACGACGGGTGGACTGACACCCGGCCCAAGCCACCGGGAGACCAGCCCTTCTGACCCAGCCCTTCTGACCCAGCCCAACGGTCCCAGGTCGACGGTCCCAGGTCGACGGTCCCGGGCTGACGGCGCCAGACCGACGGCCCGGGCTGACGGCGCCAGGCCAACGGCGCCAGGCCAACGGCCCCGGAGTCAACGGACTCCGGGGGCGCGGTCCTGCGCTCGGGCTTCGAGGCCGTCCAGGAGGCAGCCGAGCCCGAAGGTGAACCGGCCGTCCATGACCTCACCGCTTTCCTTGGCCCACACCTCCCGGAGGTGGGCGGTCAGGCGCGGGTGCCGCTCGCCGGTCACTTCGAGGTAGGGGCCCATGGAGGCCATCCAGTCCTCGGTACTGAACTCCTCCTGGTTGGCGCGCCAGCTCGCCTCGCTGCCCGCCGCGCCGATGACGTAGTCGTTGACGACCGCCTGCGCGTACTCCAGGTCGTACGCGCTGAATCCGGCCTGGCCGCAGGCGCCGAGGAGTCCGTCCATCGCGCGCGCGGCGTTCGGGCCGAGCATGGGACGGCTGCCGAACAACGGCACTGTCCACGGGTGCCGGTGAATCATCGTGCGCAGGCTGCGCGCGTATCCGATGACGGCGGCCCGCCAGCCGTGCGCGGCGGGGTCGGGCGTGCGGACCTCCGCCATGACGTGGTCGAGTGCGAGCTCCAGCAGCTCGTCCTTGTTCGTCACATGCCAGTAGACCGAGGTGGCCCCGGCGTTCAACCGCGTGCCGAGGCGGCGCATGCTCAGCCCGCCGAGGCCCTCGGCGTCGAGGAGTTCGAGCGTCGCCGCCACGATCTGGTCGCGGCTGAGCGTGGGCTGCTCCCGCCGTGCCTTCTGCGGACGTGTCCAGACCGACGTCGGTCGTTTCGCCATGCGCCGTCCTCTCCTGGGTCTCGTACAGTGTACCGGGACTTGAACGGTGTGCGAGTTCTCTCGTACAGTGTGCGAGTCAACTCGAACACCGTACGAGAGAAGTGGCCGATGTCCCCTCCCGAGACGTTCACCCCGCATCCCCGCCGCTGGCAGATCCTCGGCGTGCTGTGCCTCAGCCTGTTCGTGGTCGTGGTGGACAACACGATCCTGAACGTGGCGATCCCGTCCCTGCTCGCCGACCTGCCCGCGACGACCTCGGACGTGCAGTGGGTGATCGACGCCTACTCGCTGGTCTTCGCGGGCCTGCTGCTCACCGCCGGGAGCCTCGGCGACCGCTTCGGCCGGCGGCGGGCGATGCTCATCGGGTTCGCCCTGTTCGGCGGCGGCTCGCTGCTCGCCGCGTTCGCCGGCGGGCCGGGCATGCTCGTCGCGATGCGGGCGCTGATGGGCGTCGGCGGCGCGTTCCTGATGCCGGGAACGCTGTCGATCATGGCCCAGGTGTTCGCGCCGGACGAGCGCGCCAAGGCGTTCGGGATCTGGGGCGCCACCTCGATGGTCGGTGTCGCGGCCGGGCCCACGCTGGGCGGCCTCCTGCTGGAGCGCTTCTGGTGGGGCTCGGTCTTCCTGGTCAACGTGCCCGTCGCCGTGGTGGCCGTGATCGGGCTCCTGGTCCTGGTGCCGGAGTCGCGCGGGCCGCGCCGGCGCCCGGACGTGCTCGGCGCGCTGCTGTCGACGCTCGGCATGTCCGCGCTCGTCTGGGCGGTCATCTCCGGCCCGGAACACGGCTGGACCGGCACCCGGACGGCGGGCGGCCTGGTCGTCGCCGTGCTGGCGCTCGGCGGCTTCGTCGCGTGGCAGGCCCGCAATCCCGAGCCGATGCTGGACCTGCGGCTGCTGCGGCGCCGCGAGTTCAGCGGCGCCGCGCTGATGATCGCGGTCTTCTCGTTCTCGATCGCCGGCACGCTCTTCGCGCTCACGCAGTTCCTCCAGCTCGTCCTCGGCTACGGGCCGCTCAAGGCCGGGCTCGCCCTGCTGCCGGTCGCGATCGCCGCCGGAGCCGGCAACGGACTCGGCGCGAGCCTGGACGCCAGACTCGGCAGCCGGACCGTCCTCACCTCGGGCTTCTTCGCGATCGCGATCGGCTTCGGGCTCGTCGGCCTGGTCGCGCCGGGCGACGGCTACGCCGCGATCGTGGCCGGCCTCACGGTGCTCGGGCTCGGCGCGGGCATGGGCTCCCCGCCCGCGTACAGCACGCTCATGGCTGCCCTCCCGCGCGAGGAGGCGGGCGTCGGCTCGGCGGTGAACGACTCGGGACAGGAGATCGGCAACGCGCTCGGCGTCGCGGTGCTCGGCAGCGTCATCTCCGCCGCGTACGCCCGCGAACTGCCCGGTGACGCGCCCGCCGCAGCACGCCACTCGCTGGGCGAGGCGCTCGGTCTCGGCGACTCCGCCCTCGCGGACGCCGCCCGCGACGCGTTCGTGCACGGCTTGTCGGTCGGAGCCTTCTCCGCCGCCGCGTTGACGCTCGCCGCCGCGCTCCTGTCCCTGGTCCTCTTCCGTGCCCGCCGTGACGATCCCGCGAAAATTCACGGCCCTTCAGAGCGAAAGAGATCGGCTGCGGCGACGGAGTAGGGGTGACAGCCGGACACATGATCCCGGAGGGTTCCCCCATGACCAACACGATGGATGCGCCGCCATCCGACGGACCGCCATCCGACAGACCCCCGTCGGATGGCGAGACGGCGCATCACGTGATGGACGCCGACGACGCGCGGCTCATCACGGCCTCATTGCGCGAACCCGAGCGCTTCACCGCCATCTACGACCGTCACTACACGGCCATCTACCGCTATGTCGCGGGCCGTCTCGGCCCGCACACGGCCGACGACGTCGCCGCCGAGACCTTCCTCGTCGCCTTCCGGCGGCGCGCGCGGTTCGACGCGGAGCAGGGCGCGCTGCGGCCCTGGCTCTTCGGCATCGCGACGAAGCTCGTATCCCAGCACCGCCGCGCGGAGACCCGCCGCTACCAGGCCCTGGCCAAGGCGGGAGCCGGTCCCGCCACTGCTGACAGCCATGAAGAACGGGTCGTCACGTGGGTCACGGCGGAGGGTCTCCAGCCGCAGCTGGCCCGTGCCCTCGCCGCACTGTCAGCGAAGGAGCGCGACGTCGTGCTGCTGGTGGCGTTGAGCGAACTCGGCCATCAGGAGGTCGCGGACGCGCTGGGCATCCCGTACGGCACCGTCGGGTCCCGTCTCAACCGGGCGCGCCGCAAGCTGCGCGCCACCCTCGAGCTGGAAGGTCTGTAGCCATGGACGAAATGCGGATGATCGGCACGCTGCTCGACGAGCGGCCTTCGGAGCGTTCGGTGGCGGAGGGGCGTGCACGACTGGAACGGGAAGTGCGGTCACCGAGGCGGGTTCCTCGGTTCTCCAAGCCGCGCTGGACGTTCGCGGTCCCGGTGCTGGCGGCGGGCGCGGTCGCCGCGGTGACCGCCGTCGCGGTCGGGGTCTCCTCCGGCACGACGCCGCGCGCACCCGATGCGTCCCGTTCGGCGGTCCCCATGTCGGCCAAGACGGTGCTGCTCGCGGCGGCGACCAAGATGGAGCAGGCCGCGCCACCCGCCAGCGGGAAGTACTGGCACACGCTGACGCGGGAGCGCGTCACCATGACCACAGGGAAGAGCGAGTACGACCAGACCACCGAGCTGGGTTCGTGGGACGCCGGTCCCGGCCGCGAGGCGTGGGTGGCCCAGCGCAGTCTGGGCAGCCGCTACCTCGGCCCGGCGGCCGACGGCGGGCCGAAGGTCCTGGAGGGCGACGGCAAGCCGCGGCCCGAGCGGACCACCGACAAGGGGCCGACCGGCTGGACGAAGGTCAAGGTGCCGGGCGGGGGCACGTTCCAGATGGACGACTGGGGAGGGTCCGTCAAGGCACCGGACGTGCGGAAGCTGCCTGAGACTCCGGAAGGACTCAAGGCGTCGCTGCGGAAGCTCTTCGAGCATATGAAGAAGGTTGAGGGCAGCGGCATCGACGAGGCGGAGTGGCTGTTCCGCAACGTGGAGAATCTCAGCACCACACCCGCGTCGCCGAAGGTGCTCGGCGCCGCCTACCGGCTGCTGGCGGCCGATCCCGGGCTCCGTGTGGTCGGCACGGTCACCGACCCGCTCGGCCGTAAGGGCACCGCGATCGCCCGGCCGGTCGGCGAGGCCACCTGGAACGAGGAATGGCTGGTGATCGACCCGGCCACCGGCCGCGTGCTCGCCTACGAGTACGTGCGCAAGCCCGCGAAGGTCGTCGGCTACCACGTAACCCTCTCGTACGGCTGGACGAACACGGTCCCGAACTACCCGCTCGGCAAGGTCGGCTAGGGCACACCCAAGGGCATGCCTAGGGCCAGGTCGAGGGCATGCCGAGGGACATGCCTAAGAGCGCGTCCTAGCGGGGGACGAGTGCGTCGATGCCCGTCAGCGCCCGGCCGATGATGAGCTTCTGCATCTGGCTGGTGCCCTCGTAGAGGGTGAGCACGCGGGCGTCGCGCACGTACTTCCCGACCGGGGTCTCGTCGGTGTAGCCGTAGCCGCCGAAGACCTGGAGCGCGTTGTTGGACACCTTCACCGCCGTCTCGCTGGCGTGGTACTTCGCCATCGAGGCGGCGGTGGCCAGTTCCTGGCGTCCGGCGCCGCGGTCGGCCATCGCCGCGGCCCGCCAGGTGAGCAGCCGCGCGGCCTCGACCTCCACCGCCGAGTCGGCGAGCAACTCCTGGACGAGCTGGAACGCGGCGATCGGGCGGCCGAACTGCTCACGTTCACCCGCGTACTTCACCGCCGCGTTCAACGCGCCCTGCGCGAGGCCGGTCGCTCCCGCAGCGACCGAGATGCGGCCCTTGGTGAGCGCGCCGAGCGCGATGCCGAGGCCCTTGCCGACCTCGCCCAGCCGCGCCGAGTCCGGCACACGGACGTCTTCGAGGACGAGCTCGGCGGTGGCCTGGCCGCGCAGGCCGAGCTTGCCGTGGATGGTGTTGGCGGTGAAGCCGGGCAGGTCAGTGGGGACGAGGAAGGCCGTGACCCCGCGACCGCCGTCGTCGCTCGTCCGGGCGAACACCAGCGCGACCTTCGCCCACGTGCCGTTGGTGATGAACATCTTCTGCCCGTTCAACACCCAGTCTGCGCCGTCCTGCCGTGCCCGGCTGATCAGCGACCCGGCGTCCGAGCCCGTGCCCGGCTCGGTCAGCGCGAAGCAGCCGAGCGCCTCGCCACTGGTGAGCTGCGGCAACCACTCCCGCCTCTGCTCCTCGGTGCCGTGCGTGGCGATCGACTTGGCCACCAGCCCGAGAGACACCGACACGATGCCGCGCACCGACGAGTCGCCCCGTCCGAGCTCCTCGATCACCGTCGTGTAGCCGACCATGTCGCACTCGACGCCGCCGTACTCCTCCGGGATCCCCAGGGCGAGGAAGCCGAGCTCGCCCAGGCGCCGCACGATCCCGAGGTCAACCTCCTCCCGCCGGTCCCACTCCCGCACGTTCGGCACGATCTCCGCGTCCACGAACTCCGCCGCCATCTTCCGGAAGGCGGCCTGGGTCTCGTTGAGTTCCAAGTCCATGTCGTACGTCCTTAGCGGTAAAGGTCGGCCGGGGTCGTGCCGACGGAGGTCAGCGGCACTCCCGCCGCCGTGCGTTCGAGCAGCCACTGGCTCGGCCGGTAACGCGGGTCGTGGGTCTCCTCCTGGAGCCCGATCAGAATGCTCTGGACGATCTCCGGGCCCACGTGGTCGCCCCACTCCAGCGGGCCGCGCGGATATCCGAGCCCGAGCCGTACGGCGGTGTCGATGTCGCGCGGATCGGCCAGGCGCTGCTCGGCGATGCCGCACGCGACGTTCACGATCGAGGCGAGAAGCCGCTGGGCCACCGAGCCGGGAGCGTCCCGGACCACAGTGACCGGGCGTCCGGTCGAGGCCAGGGCGGCGAGGGCGGAGCGACCTGCGGCGGGGTCCGCGCCGGGGTGGACGGCGAGTGTGAGGCGGGACGTGAAGCCGCCCAGCGGGTCGACGCCGAAGGTGCGTTCCAGCGGCAGGCCCCAGGTATCCCCATGCGCCGTGACGCTCGAACCGTACGGGGTGGTCAGGACGATCGCCTCGTCGGACGGCTCCTGGCCGAGTTCGACCGTGACGTCGGTCGCCAGCAGCAGGGCGTTGAGCTGGTCGCGCACCTCTGCGTCGGTTTCGACGTCCACCCAGATCGGACGGGGCTCGGCGGACGGCGGGGTGGGCTCGGGCGGCTCCTGCCTGGCGCCGTCCACGTACGTGTAGAAGCCTTCGCCGGTCTTGCGGCCGAGGAGCCCGGCCTGCATCCGGGTGCGGGTGATGTGGGACGGGCGGAGACGCGGCTCGTTGTGGAAGCCGGACCAGACGGTCTCCAGGACGGGATGGGAGACGTCCAGCCCGGTCAGGTCCATGAGCTCGAACGGGCCCATCTTGAGGCCCAGGACGTCGCGGGCGATGCGGTCGATGTCCACGGGCTCGGCGATGCCCTCGGAGAGCAGTTGCAGCGCCTCAGTGGGCAGGCCGCGACCGGCGTGGTTGACGAGGAAGCCGGGAGTGTCGGGAGCGCGCACGGGCTCGTGTCCCATCCGCCGCACGAGGTCGGTCAGGGCCTCGGGGATCCAGGCGGCCGTGCGGGCGCCGGCGATGACCTCGACCAGGCGCATCAGCGGGACCGGGTTGAAGAAGTGCAGTCCGGCCAGGCGGGACGGGTCGGACAGCGCGGTGGCGATCGCGGTGACCAAGAGTGAGCTGGTGTTGGTGGCGAGGACGGTCCGCTCGCCGACGACCTTCTCCAGGGCGGCGAAGAGCTCCCGCTTGGTCTCCAGGTCCTCGCGGACGGCCTCGATCACCAGATCGCAGTCGGCGGCGGGCGCGAGGGGATCGCCGAGAGGACGCAGTCGGGTCTTGGCGGCCGCCGCGTCGGTCTCGTTCATACGCCCCTTGGCGACGAGCTTGTCGTACATCCCGCCGATGTAGGAGATCGCCTCGTCCACGGCTTCGGCGCGGGCGTCGGAGAGTTCCACGGTGATCCCGGCCGCCGCCGCGAGCTGGGCGATGCCGCGCCCCATCACCCCGGTGCCGATGACCCGGATCGCCGACACCTGCCGCGCCCACTGCTCCATGTCCATCCCCTTCATCCTAGAAATTCATTCTAGAAATATATTCAGACCGCGACGAGACCCATGTCACCGGCCCCCGCCACTCAACCACTCAGTGGAAGGGCCGTGGGAGTGCGGGCCGTCCGGGACCGTAGCCTGCGAGGAAACATCAGGGCGTGAGGAGCGAACGATGCGCGAAGTGGTGATCTGCGAGCCGGTGCGCACCCCGATCGGCCGCTTCGGCGGGGTGTTCAAGGACGTGCCCCCGGTCGAGCTGGCCTCCGCAGTGATCAGGGCGGTGCTCGCGCGCACCGACTTGCCCGGCGACGCGGTCGACGAGGTGATCCTCGGCCAGTGCAACCCGAACTCCGACGCGCCCGCGATCGGCCGCGTGGCGGCGCTCGACGCCGGGCTTCCGGTCGAGGTGGGCGGCAGCCAGGTCGACCGGCGCTGCGGCTCGGGCCTCCAGGCCGTGCTGAACGCGGCCATGCAGGTGCAGACCGGCGTCAGCGAGCTCGTCCTCGCCGGAGGCACCGAGAGCATGAGCACCGCGCCGTTCTACACGACCGAGGCGCGCTGGGGCATTCGCGGCGCCGGGCTCGAACTGCACGACGCCCTGGCCCGCGGCCGGGTGACTGCGGGCGGGGTCAACCATCCGGTGCCTGGCGGGATGCTGGAGACCGCCGAGAACCTCCGCCGCGAGTACGGCATCGGGCGGCTGGAGCAGGACGAGCTGGCCGTACGGTCACACGAGCGGGCTGTGGCGGCACAGAAGGAGGGCCGCTTCGCAGACGAGATCGTGCCGGTGACCGTCCGCTCCCGCAAGGGTGAGACCGTCGTGGACACCGACGAGCACCCGCGTCCCGGAACGACTGTGGAGAGTCTGGCCAAGCTGAAGCCGGTGATGGGCAAGGCCGACGCCGAGGCGACGGTCACAGCGGGCAACGCCAGCGGACAGAACGACGCCGCCGCGGTGGCCGTCGTGACGACACCGGAACGGGCCGCCGAGCTGGGCCTGCGCCCTCTCGTCCGGCTGGTGTCGTGGGCACAGGCCGGGGTGCCGCCGCGGACCATGGGCATCGGGCCGGTGCCCGCAACGGCCAAGGCACTGGAGGCGGCCGGGCTGACGCTGGCCGACATCGACCTGATCGAGCTGAACGAGGCGTTCGCCGCCCAGGTGCTCGCCGTCACCCGCGAGTGGGGCTTCAAGGACGCCGACTGGGACCGCACCAACGTCAACGGCTCCGGCATCTCGCTCGGCCATCCCGTCGGCGCGACCGGCGGCCGGATCCTGGCCACCCTCACCCGGGAGATGGACCGGCGCGGCGCCCGCTACGGCCTGGAGACCATGTGCATCGGCGGCGGCCAAGGCCTGGCAGCAGTCTTCGAGCGCGTGGGCTCCTGACCGTTAGGCCGGAGCCGTTCGGCAGGAGCCCACGCGCCCGGCGAGGGTGTCACCCTGTCATCGCTGGAGTGACTTCCAGAACGTGTAGTGGTGGTCGGCGGCGAAGTCGGTGCGGCCGATGCCGTCCTTCCCGGAGGCGAGCTTCTGGACGTAGGCGTCGCGCGGCGTGAACCGCTGCCACGCCGGCGTACCGTGCCCGCCGGGCCGCCCGGTGTGCGCGAAGCGGCTCCAGTAGGAGATCACCGTGTCCGAGAGCCCGGCTTGGCGCTCGTTGAGCGGCTCGAACAGGTCGTTCTCGAAGAGGTACGCGAGGTCGATCATGTGCCCGGTGCCGAGGGAGAAGCTCTTCGGCCTGGGGAAGCCCTTGAAGTACGGGGCGTCGGCGTCGGCGAAGTCGTACGCGTACACCGGCACGTGGCGGGCCAGCGCGCGCTGGGTGTCGAGGGCGGCGGTCGACCACTCGGAGTCGGTGAGCACTGCCGCGAGCGTGGCACCAGGCGAGCCGTGGCTCCCGGCGGGGTATTCGGAGAGCACCGCCGCCGCGTCGGCACCGAACGCCTTTTCGACCTTCGCGGCGTAGCCCTCGGCAGTGAGCGGCTTGCCGGTCATCGCCTCCTCGGCACCGACCAGTCCGCTCATCTCGTCGTGCGTGGAGCCGTGCAGCACCGGCACCCGGTGGAACCTGCCGGTGGCGAGGGCACGCGCCGGGGCCAGTGGCAGGACCGTGCCGTCGACAACCGGACGGTAGCCCTCGTGACCTGCGGCGGTGGCCTTGACCAGGTCGCCCGTCTTCGCGCGCCGCAGGCACGCGTCGGCGCCGGCCACGTCATCGCAGCGGAGGGCCTTGGCGGTGGCGATGCCGTTGTCATGCGCCTGCTTCACCGACATCGAGCCGTCCTTCCCGGCGCATCCCGCGCTCTGGACGATCGCCTTGGCGAACAGGCCGCGAGCGCCGGGTGACGCGAGCTGAGCGCAGACGCTGTACCCGCCGCCCGACTGGCCCATGATCGTCACATTGCGGGCGTCGCCGCCGAACGCGGCCGCGTTGCGCCGCACCCACCTGAGCGCCGCCTGCTGGTCCTGGAGCCCCAGGTTGGCCGGTGCGCGCAGGCCCGGGTGGGAGAGGAAACCGAAGGCGCCCAGCCGGTAGTTGATGGTCACGACGACCGCCTTGCCCCTGGTCGCCAGCTTGGCGGCCTTGTAGGTCGCCCCGTCGCCGTAGACGAAGCTGCCGCCGTGGATCCACACGATCACCGGCAGGCGTTTCGCGGCCTTCGCCGGGGTCGTCACGTTCAGGTACAGGCAGTCCTCGCCGTTCGTCCCGGGCACGGCGATCGGCTGGTCGGAGGGTTGCGGACAGGCGCTGCGCGGCTGCCGCGCGTCCAAGGGGGCCGACCATGGCGTGACCGGGCGCGGTGACTTCCACCGCAGGTCATCGACCGGTGGCGAAGCGTACGGGATGCCCTGGAACGTACGGACGTCTCCGGAGATCGCGCCCCGCACCGGGCCCTCAACGGTCGTGACCCGCGTGGGGTCGGCCGGTGCCGCGGTGGCGGAACCCGCCGCGACCGTGCCGCCGAGGGTCGCAGCGACCGCGACGGTGGCTGCGGTGGCACAACGCGCCTTCTTGCTCATCTTCGTACTCAATTCCTGCTCCCAACCGGGCTTGCTCTGTCAGTGGGAGGACCGTAGCCCGGATTTGGGCAAATGCGCAAGACGTACGTACAAGGCGACCGCGTAAGACGGTCGTTCCAGATCGTTGGTAGTGTCGTGCCATGGGCAACCGGGAGAAGCTGCTTGAGGCCGCCAAGCAGTGCTTGTTCGAGAAGGGCTACGAGCGCACGACCGTGCGCGACCTCGCCTCGGCGGCGGGCGTGAGCATGGCCGCCATCGGCTACCACTTCGGATCGAAGGAGGCGCTGTTGAACGAGGCGCTCTTCCAGGCGCTCGACGGCGGCGACGCGTTCATCGGCGAGCACGAGGAGGCCGGGGACGCGGCGGCCTTCGCCGCTCTCTGGCGGCGCTTGGTCGCGTCGTTCTCGACCAACCGGACTTTCTGGATCGCCAATCTCGAGACCGTGCTGCGGGCGCAACGGGATCCGGAGTTGCGCGCGCAGATGGCCGCGGGTCAGGGGCAGGGGCGCAGCGGCATGGCGCGTGTGGTCACGGGTGAGGCGGAGGAGGAACTGCTCGAAGAGACCGTCCGTTCACTCGGATCGGTGCAGCTCGCCCTGGTCAGCGGTGTGATGATGCAGCACCTCACCGACCCCGAGTCCGCCCCGACCGCCGAGGAGATCCTGGCTGGCCTGCGCGCCCTGAGCGCTTATCTGCCCCCGGAGTAGCTCCACCGGCAGCTCACCCGCGCGCGGGCTGAGCTATGGCGGCCCGCCGCCCTCATCATCGACTGGGCCAGATTCGCGGCGCCAGGCGTTCTGGGATGCCCTCCGGGTCGGGACCGGCTTCGAACGCATCCCCGGATCGCTGGCGAAAGCGCCTGACCTGGTTAGACAGGCCGGGCTGGTCGGGGCGCTGCGTCAGATCAGGTCGTGCTCGCCGCTCTTGATTCGGCGGGCGAGGTCGCACCAGCCGGAGGCGGTGAGCGTGACCTTGGGGCCGGCCGGGTCCTTGGAGTCCCGCACAGCGATCACGGCGGCGACGTTGGCGACCTCGACGCACTCGCCGCCCTGGCCGCCGCTGTAGCTGCTCTTGCGCCACCGGGCGGTGGGCATTTCCGGGTTCACGTGTAGCCCTCCAAAGCTGTCGTGATCACGTCGATGGACTCGGCGCGTGTCAGCGCCTCCCCAAGGACTAGATCGAAGCGTAGCCCCGCGTCGGCAACCTCGTCCGGGGCCTGGAGGACCACTCCTACGCCCGTGCCTTCGAAGTAGGCAACATCTGGCCCGTCCGCGAAGCTGAGGACGGTGAATGATCCATCGGTGCTCGCCCAACTGATCCGCTCGAACGGCAGGACGCGAAGTTGGACGTTGACGGCGTGAGTGGCGACGTCCAGCAAGTAGATGAGCTGGTCGTGCATCACCTTAGGGCCGCCGACAGGGCGGCGGAGTACCGACTCGTCCAGAATGACACTCATGCGGGGAGGGTTGTCACGGGCAAGGATGCTCTGTCGGGCCAACCGGGCCCTTACACGATCCTCCAGCTTGGCGCGGACCTGACCGGCGCCCATGAGGGCTCGTGCGTAGTCCTCGGTTTGCAGCAGTCCCGGAACAACCTGTGCGCAGAATGACCGGACCGCGTTCGCCTGCGCCTCAAGGACCTGGAAAACATCGAAGCCGAGCGGTAGGTCTGTGCGTGGGCGCTTTCCGAGGTCCTCGACAGCTTCTGCGATGGCCTGGAACACCTCGTACAGCCCGTAGTAGGTGTCGAGATCGCGGGCAGTGTCGAGGGATGGCTTCTGGCCGCCGCTCTCCAGCTTCTCAATCCATTGCGGGGAGCATCCCAACGCTTCGGCGAGTTTCGGCCGCGAGAGCTTGCGGTGGTCTCGGTAACCACGGAGCAGGCGTGCGAACAACTCGATCAGTGGGTCGCGGGCAAGGCCGCCGCCGTCGTGCTCGTTGGGCATGGAGGGTGTCCCGTAGTAGGCCTCGCCCGAATCCTGGTAGGGCATCCCGCCGGGCGAGGTGGCGCCTGCGTGTTGTTGCTATGTAGCGGAGCGTAGCTCCATCGGGCGAGCCTGGTCACACGGTTCCGGTAGTCACATCAACCGCGAAGGTTTCCTCCGTCATGACCAAGCATTCCCACACCGAGCTTCAAGCCCTTGCCCAGCTCCGCGCCGACTTCCCGGGGTGGCGGTTCCTGCTCAGCGATCGGCGCCGTTGGTGGGCGATGCGTGGACCGTTGCCACCCGATCGGGTGAGCGAGGTCGACGCGCTCGACGCAGACTCTCCGGAGAAGCTGCGCGCCGAGCTGGGGAAGGTCGGCCGATGACGGCGCGGGAGGTGCGACGTATTCCGGTCGCTGTGCCGCCGCCGATCTCGTGGGGGGCGCGGTGGCGGGCGCGCCGGAATCTGACCAAGCTTGCCCGCGCTCTGCATGGCGACGGCTGGACCACCGTACGGAAGTACGAGGAGAACCCACCGAGGCTTCGAGTGTTCCTGGCGGAGGTGCCGTGCGTCGGTGAGACCGTGACCGTCATCCAGGGGTGGTCGAAGTGGGGCTTCGTGACGAGCGCGGGCTTGTGGGTCGGGCCGTGCCGGGAGCCGGAGTACGCGGCCGGTGAGGTGGCGCATCTGCTCAAGCCATGGGTGAAGGCCGCGCCCATCCCGCGTGAGGTAGCACCGTTCCCCCGAATCTGGTCGAGGTGACGGCCGGTGGATGCCGGTCGAGCAGCTCCGGGAGGACCTGGAGCGGGACGCGGCGGGCATGACCGGGTTCGCGCGGACTGCCCTGTTGAGTGCCTGGGCTTGTCGGTGCGGGTGCTCAACGTCCTTGCCCGCCCGCATGGTGACCCGGGTGGCCAGGGGCAGGGGCGCAGCGGCATGGCGCGTGTGGTCACGGGTGAGGCGGAGGGCCTGTCCGAGGAACGCGGAACCGCCCCGCCGATCGGATCGGCGGGGCGGTTTTGCGGAGGAGGAGCGGGCGGTCAGTGGCTCAGGGCCGGGGCGATCTTCTCCTCGGCCGGGGCCGGGGCCGTCTCATCCGGGGTGGTCTTCTTCTTGTCGCGCATCACCAGGAAGGCCAGGACCGCTGCGGCGACTACGCCGGCGGCGCTGATGGTGAAGGCGCTGGACATCGCGGTGGTGAAGGCCTCGCGGGCAGTGCCGGCCAGCCCGCTGTCACCGAGGGCGAGGGCCTCGCTGATGTTGTGGCGGGCACCCTCCGGAGCGTCGTCCGGCATGGAGCCGGTGTAGGCGCTCGCCACCACGCTGCCGAGGACCGCGATGCCGAGGGCGGCACCGGCCTGCTGGATGGTGTCGTTGAGGGCGGAGCCGACGCCGGCCTGCTCGGCGGGAACGGCGCCCATCAGGGCGGCGACGATCGCGGGCTGGGCGAGCCCGGCGCCGGCGCCGAAGACCAGCAGCGCGATGGCGACCTTGGCGAAGCCGTCGTCGGCGGACAGCGTGGCCAGCATCCCGAAGCCGGCGGCGACGCCGAGCATGCCGACCGCGGCGGGCACCCGGTTGCCGATCTTGTTGCCGAGGGCGGCGCCCAGGCCGTTGAAGAACAGCGACGAGACGGCCATCGGGATGAACGCGAGCCCGGCCTTGGTGGCCGAGAAGCCGAGGACGAACTGCAGGTACTGGGTCAGGACGAGCAGCAGGCCGCCGTTGCCGATCTGGACCAGGGTCAGCGAGAGGCTGCCACCGGAGAAGTTGCGGTCACGGAACAGCGTGAGCGGGACCATCGGCGCGTCGGTACGCATCTCCCAGATCACGAACGCGGTGAGAGAGGCCACGGCGATGCCGAACGCGGCGAGGGTGACGGGCGAGGTGAAGCCGTGCTTGGGGTATTCGATGATGGCCCAGACCAGGGACGTCATGCCGACCACAGAGAGGACGGTGCCGAGGGGGTCGGGCTTTTGCCAGGGGCCCTTGGACTCGGGCATGAGGACGAGGGCGGCGACGATGGCGGCGGCGGCGATCGGGACGTTGATCAGGAAGACCGCGCCCCACCAGAAGGCGGAGATGAGAGCGCCGCCGAGGATGGGGCCGCCGACCAGGCCGAGCATCGCGACGGCGGACCAGACGGCCATGGCCTTGCGGCGCTCCTCGTCGTCGAAGACGGTGATCAGGATCGACAGGGTGCTGGGCATGATCAGCGCGCCGCCGATGCCCATGGCGAACCGGGCCGCGATCAGCTGTTCGGGACTGGTCGCGAAGGTGGCGGCCAGTGAGGCGACTCCGAAGAGCGCCAGACCGATGATCATTATCCGGCGGCGGCCGAAGCGGTCGGACAGGCTGCCCGAGGTGAGCAGGAGTCCGGCGAAGACCAGGATGTAGGACTCCAGGATCCACTGGGCGTCCTGCGCGGTCGCGCCGATGTCCTCGGCCAGCGGCGGGATCGCCACGGTCAGGACCATGTTGTCGACCACCAGCACCAGCGTGCTCAGGCACAGCACGACAAGGATCCACCAGCGCCGTGGGTGGCGACCGTCCACTGCCTTCATTTGAACACCCCTCACTTAGTGGGAACGTCGTTCCCGTGTTGCGAACACTGTACGCATGAGGATAGTGGTTCGCAAGTGCGTACATCGTTCGCACGACGGGCGCTCTATTGTTCTGGTGTGCAGAAAGACGGCCTTCGGAAAGACGGTGGCCCGCGGCCCGCGTACCCGATCGCGTCGGTCGACAACGCCCTACGGCTGCTGACGCTGTTCAGAGAGAACGAGAAGGTGCGGTTGTCGGAGGCGCGGGAGTTCCTCGGCGTTGCGCACTCGACCGCGCATCGCCTGCTGGCGATGCTGGCCTACCACGGCTTCGTACGGCAGGAGCCGGACTCACGGGTGTACGTGGCGGGGCCCATGCTCGTGGAGATCGGGCTCTCGGCCGTCCGCAACATGGACATCCGGCTGCACGCCCGGCCGCTGCTGGAAGATCTCGCGGCCTGGGCAGGAGAGACGGTCCACCTGGTCGAACTCGAAGGGCCGATGGTCCGCTACCTGGACGCGGTGGAGAGCACCAGATCCCTGCGGGTGGCCGCACGTACCGGCAGCACGCTCGCGGCCAACTGCACGGCGTCCGGAAAGGCGATCCTGGCGGCCCTGCCTGAGGCCGAGGTCGCCGCGCTCTTCCCGGCCGGGCGGCCGCTGCCCAGGGAGACCGGGCGCTCCATCACCGATCCGGCGGAGCTGATGGCCGAGCTGGCCCGGGTGCGCGAGCGGGGCCACGCGGTCAACCACGAAGAGAGCGAGGACGGTGTCGCGTCCGTGGCGGTCGCGGTGCTCGGGCCGAACGGCAGGCCGGTCGCCGCGCTGGCGATCTCGGCGCCCGTCGCCCGGCTGTCCGGGGAACGCGCCGGGGACCTGGCCGCACATCTGGGCGAGGGGGCCGAGCGGCTGGCGCACCTGGTGGGCTTCGGTTCCGCCGCCTGATTCCGGCCCGTTCAGCGGACGCCGACGCCGCCGTCGGAGTGCACGATCGTCCCGGTGATGCCGCGGGCCCGGTCGGAGGCGAGGAACACGTAGCTCCCCGCGTGGTCCGCGCCGGTCAGCGCGACGGCGAGCGGCGTGCGGCTCTTGAGGTCCTCTTCGCGCCCGGGTGCGTCGCCGAGCCGCTGCTCGTCGAGGCCGAGACTGCGGGGTCCGGTGAGCTCGGTGCCGAGCGTTCCGCCCGGAGCCACACCGTTCACCCGTATGTCGGGCGCCAGTTCATGGGCGAGCGAGACGACACAACCGCGCACGGCGAACTTCGAGGCCACGTAGAGGACGCCGCCGCGCCCCGGATGGAAGCCCGACGTCGACACGGTGAGCACCACCGAGCCCTGCGATCGCCGCAGGTCGGGCAGCGCGGCCTTAACCGACACCAGGTGGCTCTTGACGTTGACGCGGAACGTCTCGTCGAACGCGTCGTCCAGCGTCGCGTCCTCCAGCTCGTTCAGGCCTCGGTAGAAGTCGAAGATCCCAACGCAGTTGACCAGGACGTCCAGCCCGCCGAACGCCTCGCGCACCGCCGCGACCGCCGTCCTGGTCTGGGGCAGGCTGGTGGCGTCGCCGTGGTTGACCAGGCAGTCGGGCAGCTCGTAGGCGAGCCGTTCGCACTTGGCCGGGTCGACCTCCAGCGCGGCGGTGCGGGCGCCTTCGGCGGCGAAGGCGTCGAGGACGGCGCGGCCGATGCCCGAGCCCGCACCGACCACCAGTGCGCGTTTGCCGTTGAGCCAGCCCATCAGCCGGCGGCCAGGAGCCGGGAAAAGAGATCGTGGTCCTGCCCGGCGAGTGCCTCCAGCTCCAGCGGGCAGAGCAGGATCTCCCGGTCCGCGCGCGGCGCACGGATGCGGAGCCGTGTGCCGTTGCGGGTCTCGACCTTCTCGACGAGGACTTCGGCGAACTCGTTGGCGATCACGATGGGCTCGTTCACGGGAACTCTGCCCAGAGAAGACCTGTTCATAGGAACAGGGCCAGGTTCTGGGTGCGGAGGACGGACTCGTCGACGGTGATCTCGCGGCGGGCGAGCCGGTGGCCGTCCGGTGCCGGACGGAGGATGTCGGCCCGGCCGGCTGACAGCAGGTCGTGGTCGCGGGTGTCGCCGCGGCTGCGGAAGAGCAGGAGGTACGACTCGACGCGGAGCTCGCCGTGACCCGTGCGGAACGTGCGGACGTTGGTGACCAGGCGCCGGGTGCGCGATGGCGGATCCTCCGTCCACGCGTGCTGGGTGCCGAACCGTTCGACGCGCTTGCGCAGGGCGTACATGTCCTCGTCGAAGTGGCCCATGTCGGCGAGCGAGTCGAAGCCCGCGCCGCGAGCGGTGGTGACCCTGACGGGCATCACGTACCGGATGTCCTCGGCCAGCAGGCGCAGCCAGCCAGCGAAGTCCTGGCGGTCGAGCGTCGCCGCCTCCTCGACGAGGAACTGGTGTGCGTCCTGATGGTCGGGGTCGGTGTAGCGAAGCGGCACGTTCACGTTCGCCGTATTCGTCTCAGTGGTGCCGGTCATCGCGCGGCCCCCATGTCGGCCGAGGTGTGCACGGGTGGCGGCCTGAGCAGATGGTCGCCCCACATGGACAACCAGTGCCGCTGGTTGAACTCGCCGAAGCCCTGGTAGGCGGTGCCGGGGCCGGAGAAGCCCGCGAGCGGCGGCTTGAGCGGTTTGCCGGCGGACGTCAACCCCATCCGGCTGTTGAGATTGAGCCGCCGCGCCATGGTGCCCGCCGCGACGTCGGTGATCGACACCCAGTTCTCGACGTCGTCCTGTTCGAACATGCCCGAGCTGCCGAAGCACATCACGTACGCCTTGTAGGAGTCGCGCTTGAACGGCTCGGGCGCGGCGGCGTCCACGGCGAACCACGAGAGCACCTCCGTCTCGTTCGCCGAGACGGGCTGCCACTGGCGCAGCGAGATGAACGGCACGACGGTGCCGCTGTCGTCGATCTTCGGCCAGTTGTGCACGAGGCTGAGGTTGGGGAAGAGCGTCGCCGCGGAGATCATGAAGCCGTCGTTCTCGACCAGCCCGCGCTGGGCCCGCGTCCACGCCCCCCGCATACGCGTGATCATCTCGTCGGGATAACCGACATGGCGGAGCCTGGTGGTGAGATCGCCCGGCGGGAGCTTGTACGTGGTGCCCGCGCCGGGTCCCGCGGTGTAGAGGGCGCCCTCCTTGCGTTTGTTCGCCTTGGGCTCGCGGAAGAGCCCGATGTCGACGACGCTCGCGTGGGTGTGGGGCGTGTGGTAACTGTCGCCGGCGAAGTTCTCCGCGCCGATCTTCCAGTTGGCCTTGATGCGCCAGCGCTGCGGGCCGCGGAGCTCCAGGCCCGCCGGGCTCTGCCGCGCGTAGAGGTCCAGGTAGAACGCGAAGTCACC
The DNA here is from genome assembly GCF_008923185.1 of Actinomadura rudentiformis. GTDB lineage: Bacteria > Actinomycetota > Actinomycetes > Streptosporangiales > Streptosporangiaceae > Spirillospora > Spirillospora rudentiformis. The sequence goes on along the minus strand of NZ_WBMT01000007.1, from coordinate 287,816 downwards.
GAGGTGGTCGCGCAGCGGCGGCGCATCCGGGTCGAGGCTGATGAAGATCAACCCCTGGTGGACGTCCAGGGCCGGGGCCGGAAGCAGGCTCTGCCCCTCCTTGGCGAACCCGTCCTCGCCGCCGTACGCGTCCACGTGGAACGGCAGGCCGACCAGCCGTCCGTCGTTGCGGTACGTCCACGCGTGGTACGGGCACCGGAAGTGCGAGGCGTTGCCCATCTCTGCCCGGCACACCTGCATGCCGCGATGCAGGCACATGTTGAACATGGCCCGCACCGTGCCGTCCTCGTCCCGGGCGACGATGAACGAGTCCGCGAGAACGCGCCGCACGACGTAGTCGCCGGGCTCGGGGATCTCCGACTCGTGGGCGAGGAAGACCCAGGCGCGGGAGAACAGCCGGTCACGTTCCAGCGCGAAGATCTCAGGATCGTTGTAGACGTGCGCGGGGATCATGCCGCGCCGGACGTCGGCGACGACGGCCGCAACATCGAGCACTGGTCGACCTTCTTTCAATTGACCTTCCGTCAGAGGGAGAGGCCGGCGTGGGCCAGCCTCGCCAGGTGATGACGCCATACGGACTCTTCGTTGAGGGTCGAGCCCAGGTCGGGGAGTTCGGCGATGTCCGCGGCGGGCATGTCGGGCGGGACGGCGCCGCCCGCCTGGGCGGCGCCTGCCTGCGCGGCGTCGAGGGTGATGCGCGCGAGCGCTTCGAGGTTGAGGGCGCGCACGACGGCTTGCGCGATCGTGGCGCCCGTCGTCGTGACGCCGTGCCCGCGAAGCACGCACACGGGCGCCGGCCCCATCGCGCTGAGCATTTCCTTCGCCAGGTCGGTGCGCCGGATCAGCACCCCGCGCGGGTAGACCGGGATGCCGCCGGCCGCCAGCCGCATCGCCGGGATGTTGAACGCGCCGACGATGGGGCGAAGGCGCAGACCTGCCAGGTCGGCTGCGACGACGGCCGGCGGGTGCGCGTGGACCACGGCCGTGACGTCGGGGCGGTGGCGCAGGGTCTCGGCGTGGATGGGCAGCTCGCTGGGCACCGCGTATCCGCCGGGCAGGGCGTCGTACGGGCCGTCGAGGTCGACCAGGTGCACGTCTTCCGGCGTGGTGAAGAGCAGGCCGGACTCCCGAGGGCCGCGGCACCGGATCAGCATCCGCCCGGTGCCCGCGCGGACGCTGACGTGTCCGAGGACGTCGGCGGCCAGGCCGTGGAACGCGAGCACCCGGCAGGCGAGGGCGATGTCGCGTCGCACCCCGGCCAGCTCCATCATTGAAAGTCTGTCTTACAGAAATCTCTTCTGCAATGACGCCGGGGTGACCACGATTTACACCTGATGGCGATTCATCGGTAACGATGGGCGCCTTCGTTCCACTTCCTGGTGATGGAGAACACGGGACGGATGGACGGAGGTGCGGGCGATGGCCGATGAGGCCGGTGATACCGAGAGCGCGCAGCGCTTCACGGTGATCTATGACGCCTGCCGTCAGCGCGTGTGGGCCTATGCGGCCAGCCGTGCCGGGCACCATGCCGCCGACGAGGTCGTGAGCGAGACCTTCGCGGTGGCGTGGCGGCGGCTCAAGGATGTGCCCGAGCCTGCATTGCCCTGGCTGCTCGGCGTCGCTCGCAATGTGCTGCGCGACAACTACCGGGCCGAGGCCCGGCGGGAGGCGTTCAAAGCCGAACTGCGGAGGTGGAGCCGACCGGCCGAAGGGGACCTCGCCGAGGGGGTGGCGGAACGGCTCGCGGTGCTGCGGGCCATGGCCACGCTCTCGGAGGACGACCGGGAGATCTTGATCCTGGTCGCCTGGGAGGGACTGTCGCCGCGCGACGCGGCCCGTGTCGTGCGGTGCTCGCCCGCTGCGCTGCGCGTACGGCTGCACCGGGCGCGCAAGCGGCTGCTGCGCGCGGTCGAGGAGCCGGGACCCGGAGCGGCCCCCGCCGTCCGTGCCCGTGTCGGGATCACCAGTGAGGAGTTGTCATGACGCGAGACGTGCTGCGCATGCTGGCGGAGGCCCGGCCGCAGGAACTCGACCCGGAGGCGCCGGTCGACGAGGGCACGCGGAGGGCCGAACTGACGCGGGCGATGACGGCGCCGCCTCGTTCGACCCGTGTGGAGGCGGTGGCCCCGGCGCGGCGCCGCGTACGTCCGATGTGGGGGCTGGGCCTGGTCGGAGCGGCCGCCGCGGCCGCGCTCGTGGTGGCCACGACCGCCACCGGCCCCGGGGATCCGGGCACGGTGGCGGGCCCGAAGACCGGTGGCACACCGAAGGGGGAGGCCCGGACCCCGGTGACCATGAACGCGCAGACGGTGCTGCTGTCCGCCGCGGCCGGCGCAGACAAGGAGGCCCTCACGACGGGTGCCTACTGGCACGTCCTGAGGACTAACCGGGCCCACCACCAGGTGGGCAAGGGCGAGAACCGCTACATGATCGTCACCACGGACACCGACGAGGGCTGGACGCCGAACAAGCCCGGCGGCAAGGCCTGGGGGCGGCAGCAGTACCTGGGTGCCAAGCCGCTGACCGCGAAGGACGTCGCCGCCTGGCAGCGCGCGGGCTCGCCGAGCTCGTTCAAGATCGACTTTTCCACCAGGGGCGGGACCGTGAAGCCGGCGAACTACGAGGTCGCGCCGGGCAAGGCCCGGACCAGCAGCTCGAAGCTGGTGAACGACGACAAGGTCTTCTGGCTGGGGCGCAACGTCACCATGAAGGACCTGCGGGACCTGCCCGCCGATCCCAAGCGGCTGAAGGCCTCGCTGCTCAGATGGTACGGCGGGCACAGCACCGAGACGACGAGCGAGCCGATGAAGGCCGACGACTGGCTCTGGGCGGTGACCAAGGGCCTGATCACCGACATGCCGGTCACGCCGCAGGTGCGGGCGGGCGCCTTCCGGATGCTCGCGCAGCTCAAGTCGATCAAGGCCGTCGGGCCGGTGCAGGACGGCGCGGGCCGTACCGGGACCGCCCTGGTCCTCCTCGAGCGCACGAAGAACTACGGCACGCTGGAGCACCGGCTGATCATCGATGAGGCGCGCGGCCGGGCGCTGGGCTACGACATCGTCAGCCTGAAGCCGAGCGGGGCCGACGCGATGCCCGCCGGTTCGCTGCTGTCCTCGTCGACCATCGACGAGGCCGGCTGGACCAACGTGGCGCCGACCAAGGCCGACGCCGCGGGAGGCTGATCGCAGGAGGTTGATCGCGGAGTCGGATCCGGAGGCAGGCCGATCGCGAGGTCGGATCCGGAGGCAGGCCGACCGCAGGGCCGGATTCGGGGCGCTCTCCTTGCCGTTGGGCGAGGGGGCGCCCCGTTCGGCGTTGGCGAGTACTCCGGGGTTGCAAGGGCATTGCGGTGGGCATCGGTACGCGTATATAAGCGGTCGAAAGATCGTGGATCCGCGGTCGGGGCGTGGGCGGGGCCGGGACGGCTATGACGCATAAGCTACTGCCGAGTAGTATTCGGGCCCCGGATGAAGTGCAGTCTGTCGCGAGCCCTACGCTGACAGCCATCGCCCGTACCTCAGGAGGACGGAAGTGTTCTGGCTCACATTGATCATTGGGCTCGCCGGCACGGCGGTCGCGTTGGCGCTCGCCGGTCGGCGGGTGCTGTTCCTGTGGAAACTGTTCAAGAGCGGCCAGCCCGACCCCGACCGCGTCCTGCAGGTCAAGCGTGACCCCAAGGCCGATGTCGAGGGCCAGGTCGTCGAGGTCATGGGGCAGAAGAAGCTGCTCAAGTGGACCGTCGCGGGTCTCGCGCACGCCGCGGTCATGTGGGCCTTCATCCTGCTCGTCACCGTCTACCTGGAGGCGGGCGTCGCGCTGCTCTTCGGGCTCGACAAGCACATCCCTTTCCTGCAGAGCTGGGGCCCGATCGGGTTCGTCCAGGACACCATCGCGCTCCTGTGCGTAGCCGGTCTGGTCACGTTCGCGATCATCCGGTTCAAGAACGCCCCGAAGAAGCTGGGCCGCAAGTCCCGCTTCAGCGGATCGCACCTGGGCGGCGCCTGGGTCATCCTCTTCATGATCTTCAACGTCATCTGGACGATGTTCTTCTTCCGGGGCGTCGCGTCGGCCAGCGGCAACCTCGCGTACGGCAAGGGCGCGTACTTCTCCTACCTCACCGGCAAGCTCTTCGAGGGCATGAGCCACGACACCCTCGAAGTGCTGGAGTCGGTCGGCCTGCTGCTCCACATCGGCGTGGCGCTGGTCTTCCTCGTCATCGTCGTCAACTCCAAGCACCTGCACATCTTCATCGCGCCGCTGAACGTCATGTTCAAGCGCCGCCCCGACGGCCTGGGCCCCGTGCAGCCGATGATGTCGAACGGCAAGCCGCTCGACTTCGAGGAGGCCGACCCGGACGAGGACACCTTCGGCCGCGGCAAGATCGAGGACTTCACCTGGAAGGGCCTCCTCGACATGGCCACCTGCACCGAGTGCGGGCGTTGCCAGTCGCAGTGCCCAGCCTGGAACACCGGCAAGCCGCTGTCGCCCAAGATGGTGATCCTGGACCTGCGCGACCACGCGTTCCACAAGGCTCCGTACATGCTCGCCTCCGAGGAGGAGCGGGAGAAGTTCACCGACGAGCAGAAGCTCGCCATGGAGGTCGACAAGGAGCTCGTCGGCGAGGACGGCGTCATCCACCCGGATGTCCTCTGGTCCTGCACCAACTGCGGTGCGTGCGTCGAGCAGTGCCCTGTCGACATCGAGCACATCGACCACATCCTCGACATGCGCCGCTTCCAGGTGATGATCGAGTCCTCGTTCCCGAGCGAGGCCGGCGTCATGCTGAAGAACCTCGAGAACAAGGGCAACCCGTGGGGCATGTCCGAGATGAAGCGGCTCGAGTGGATCGAGGAGCTGGACTTCGAGGTCGAGGTCATCGACGAGAAGATGCCCGAGGACGTCGAGTACCTGTTCTGGGTCGGCTGCGCCGGGGCCCTGGAGGACCGGGCCAAGAAGACGACCAAGGCGGTCGCGGAGCTGCTGCACATCGCGGGCGTCAAGTTCGGCGTGCTCGGCCCGATGGAGGCCTGCACCGGTGACCCGGCGCGGCGCCTGGGCATGGAGTTCGTCTTCCAGATGCTCGGCCAGCAGAACGTCGAGACACTGAACGAGGCGGGCGTCAAAAAGATCGTCGCCACCTGCCCGCACTGCTTCAACACGCTGGCCAACGAGTACCCGCAGATCGGCGGCCAGTACGAGGTCGTGCACCACACCCAGCTGCTCGCGCACCTGGTCGACGAGGGCAAGCTCACCCCGGTCACCCCGATCGAGGAGAGCATCACCTACCACGACCCCTGCTTCCTGGGCCGCCACAACAAGGTCTACAAGCAGCCGCGCGACATCATGGCCAAGGTGCCGGGCGTCAAGACGCAGGAGATGCACCGGCACAAGGACCGCGGCTTCTGCTGTGGCGCCGGTGGTGCGCGGATGTGGATGGAAGAGCGCATCGGCAAGCGCATCAACACCGAGCGCGTGGACGAGGCGCTGGAGACCAACCCGGACACCGTCTCCACGGCCTGCCCGTTCTGCCTGGTGATGCTGGGCGACGCCATCAACGAGAAGAAGAACGAGGGCGCCGCCAAGGAGTCGCTGGAAGTCGTCGACGTCTCCCAGCTCCTCATCCGCTCCATCAAGGGCGAGGGTGCCGCCCCGACCGAGAAGGAGCCGGTCGGAGCCGAGTAGCAGCCGAGTAGGGCCTTCGGTCTTCGGCCTGAATGGGTGACGCCCCGGTGATCCTGGTGGATCGCCGGGGCGTTTTCGGCTTCCGTCAGCGGACCCAGGTGGCCCAGGGCTTCCAGGAGCCGTTAGCGTTGATCATGCTGAACGCGCCGCTGCCGTCCTGGTACTCCCACCAGGAGTAGCCGATGCCCTTGGACTTGTAGAGGGCGACCTTGTCCTTGATGAACTGGTCGTGGCCTGCTGCGCGCGCGCCGATGCCGAACTCGCCGATCCAGATCGGCAGCTTGACCGACTTGGCCATGGCGATCTGGACGTTCAGGTGCTTGGCCAGATTGGCCTTGTTGGCGGGCTTGTAGCCGGTCTTTCCGTCCGAGGCGTTCGGCGAGGTGCCGATGCCGTTACGGTCGTAGCCCGCACCCGCGTTCCCCACGTAGTAGTCGTGGATCGACCAGACGAGATTCGTGCGTTTGGCGGGCTTGAACGAGGTGAACGCGGAGACCGGGACCTTCGCGTCGCCGTAGGTCGGCTCCAGGACGATGGTGGTCTTGGAGTCCTTGGCGCGGATGGCGTTGACGATCTTGGTGTAGTCGGCGAGGACGCTCTTGTGGTCAACCGGCCAGCGGTACGGCTCGTTCACCGGATCGTAGGCTGCGAGCGCCGGGTTCTTGCCGTAGCGGGTCGCGAGCTGCTGGAGGAAACGCAGGCCGTTCGCCGCGACCGCACCCATGCCGTCGGCCTTGCGGGCCCAGGTGGGCACGCGGGACTGGCCCTCGGGCTTGCCGTACAGATGGACGCAGTCGAGCACGACGTAGAGGCCCGCGGCCTTGGCGCGGGCGAGGGCCGTGGAGAGCGTCTTGAAGGCCTTCTCGTTCCAGACGCCCTTGCGCGGCTCGAAGTCGTCCCAGAAGAGGACCATCCGTACGCCCTTGAAGCCCTTGGCCTTGATGGCGTTGTAGGTGGCCTGCTTCCAGGTGTCGGAGGAGTTCTTGTCCCAGATCGGCTGCAGGTTCGGGCCGTTCAGCCGTACGGCCTTGCCGTTGGGGAGGACGAAGGCATCCTTGGCGGTGGCGTGCAGTTTGCTGAGCGCCTGAGCCGCCGGGGCTGCCTGAGCCGCTGGCGCCTCACGGGTGACCTGGGTGGCGTGGGTGGCTGGACCGGCCTCGGCGGCGGTGAGGCCGGTCGAGCGTTCGGTGCCTGAGCAGGCGGTTGCCGTGACCGCGAGGGCCGCAGTGCCTGCAAGGGATATGACTATGCGGTGCATGAGCATCCGTTCATTGGTCAGAAGAGAAGGCCGACCCAGGGCTTCCAGGAATCGTCCTCGTGATTGATCATGCTGAAGGCGCCCGCGTTGTCCTTGTACTCCCACCAGGAGTAGCCAATGCCTTTGGACTTGTAGAGGGCGACCTTGTCCTTGATGAACTGGTCGTGGCCGGACGTGCCGGCGCCGATCCCGAACTCGCCGATCCACACCGGCATGCCGGCCTTGGTCGCCGTGTTGATCTGCACCTGGAGGTGGGCGGCGAGGTCGGCCTTGTGAGCGGGGTCGTAACCGGTGTCGCCGTCGGAGGCGTTGGGGGTGACGCCGATGCCGTTGGAGTTGTAGCCCTCGCCCTTGCCGCCGACGTAGTAGTCGTGGAACGACCAGATCAGATTGGTGCGGTTCGCCGGGGTGAGCCCGGCGAGGTCGGCGTCCGGCACCTTGGCGTCGCCGTAGGTCGGCTCGATCATGATGCTGGTCCTGGTGTCCTTGGCGCGGATGGCGTTAATGATCTTGGTGTAGTCGGCGAGGACGCTCTTGTGGTCAACCGGCCAGCGGTACGGCTCGTTCACCGGGTCGTAGGCGGCGAGCGCCTCGTTGGCGCCGAAGCGGGTGGCCAGTTGCTGGAGGAAACCCAGGCCGTTGGCCGCGACCGCGCCCATGCCGTCGGCGGTCTGGGCCCACGCGGGTACGCGCGACTGGCCCTCGGGCGTGCCGACGAGGTGCACGCAGTCAAAGACCACATAGAGGCCGGCGGCCTTGGCGCGGTTGAGGGCGGTGGAGAGAGTGCTGAACGCGGTCTCGTTCCAGCGGCCCTTGCTCGGCTCGAAGTCGTCCCAGAAGAGCACCATCCGGACCGCGGTGAAGCCCTTGGCCTTGATCTGGTCGTAGGTGTCCTGGCCCCAGGTGCCGGGGTCGTCCGCGCCCCAGATCGGCTGCAGATTGGGGCCGTTCAGCTGCTCGGGGCCGCGGGCGCCGACGAACGCCTGCTTGGCGGTGGTGCGCAGCTTGCCCGCGAGCGCCGTGGCCTTGCCGCCTGTTCCTGATCGGGTGCCTGTGCTTGATCGGGCGCCGGCGAGCGAGCCTTCCTGGCTGGGAGTCGCGGCGGAGCAGGCGGTGACGGCGGCGAACGCGAGGGTGGCGGTGAAGGTGGCGGTGAGTCGACGCATGGGCGGCGGTTCCCTTCGGGGGCGTCGAAGATCAAGATCGTTTGCGGGAACGGACGCTACTGCGATGATCACGTGGCGCGGAGGGCGGGTCGAGAAGATCGTTACCGTTCCGTTGCCCGGCTGGGAATGGCTGAAGGCCGCCCGGACCGGGGGGTCCGAGCGGCCTTCAGCACGTATGCCGGAAGTCGGCCTTCAGCGCGTACGCCGGGGGCCGATCAGCCGGTGATCTTCTTCATGAAGTCGGGATTGGCCTTGGTCCACTCCTCCACGGCTTTGGCCTCCTGACCCTTGTACTTGTTCATGATCAGGTCTTCCAGCGGGAACAGCTGCTGGTCGGCCATCTGGAACTTTTTCAACCAGCCGGTCAGCTCCGGGAAGTCCTTGCTGAAGCCCTGCCGGGCGAGCATGTGGAGCTTCTCGGTGGAGCCGAAGGTGCCCTTCGGGTCGGCCAGCGGCTTGATCGGGAACTTGGAGTACGCCCAGTGCGGCTTCCACAACGTCACCACGATCGGCTGCTTGGCGCTCGTCGCACGGGTGAGCTCGGCCAGCATCGCGGGAGTGCTGCCCTGGATGAGCTTGAACTTGCCGTCCAGGCCGTACCCGGGCATGACCTTGTCCTTGACGATCTTCATCTCGCCCGCGCTGGGCTCGATGCCGATGATCCGGCCCTTGTAGCGCCCGGGGTCGGCGGCCAGGTCGGCGACGCTGTTGGCCGGGTCGTCCTTGGGGACGGCGAGTTGCATGCTGGCGTTGTCGTACCAGGTGCCGAGGTCCTCCATCTTGCTCTTGTACTTGGCGTAGTAGTCGGCGTGGGTGGCAGGGAGCCAGGCGTCGAGGAAGAGGTCGATCTGACCGGCGGCGAGGCCCGAGTAGAGAGGCCCCGCGTCGACCTGCTGGAGCTTGACGGAGTAGCCGCGCTTCTCCAGTTCGCCCTTCCAGAGATAGCTGACGGCGATGTCCTCGTCCCACGGGATGTAGCCGATGGTCAGCTGCTTCTTGCCGTCCTGCCCCTGGTCGCCGCCGGTCAGGCCGAACCCGGCCGAGACCAGCGCCAGCACAAGAACGCCCGCCAGCGCGAACGCGGGCCGTGGCCGGTAGTGCAGTGCCCCCTGCCAGCCGCGAGTGGTGGTCGCCGCCGCGGAGCGGGCACGCGTCACTGGGCTCAGCCTGACGCCGAGCGCGCCGGTCAGCCGGTCCAGGGTGATGGCCAGGATGACCACCGAGAGCCCCGCCTCGAAGCCGCGGCCGACGTCCAGCTGCGTGATCGCGCCGAACACCTCGCCGCCCAGACCGCCCGCGCCGACCATGCCGGCGATGACGACCATGGACAGCGACAGCATGATCACCTGGTTGACGCCGGTCATGATGGTGCCCAGCGCCAGCGGGAGCTGCACCCGGGTCAGGGTGCGGCCGGGCGGGGTGCCGAACGCGTCGGCGGCCTCCACCATCTCCTTGTCGACTTGGCCGATGCCCAGCTGCGTGAGGCGCACTCCCGGAGGAAGCGCGAAGATCACGGTCGCGATGACGCCGGGCACCTCGCCGACCCCGAAGAAGAAGATCGCCGGGATCAGGTAGACGAAGGCGGGCATCGTCTGCATGAAGTCCAGCACCGGCTGGACCACCGTCGCCACACCCGGCCTGCGCGCCGCCAGGATGCCGAGCGGCACCCCGATGACCAGTGCCGCGATGCTCGCCACCAGCACCAACGCCAGTGTCGACATCGCCGATTCCCACTCGCCGAGGTTGTCGATGAGCGCCAGGCCGAGGAAGCTCAGCACCGCGAACAGCGGGCCGCGCAGCCACCACCCCAGCACCGCGACGATGCCGGCCATGGCCAGCGCGGGCGGGCCGGCGAGCACCGACTCCAGCCCGCCGACCAAGCCGCTGACCGCGTCACTGATCGCGTCGAACACCGGCCGGCCGTGGTCGGTCAGGTAGCCGATGGCGTCGTTCACCCAGTCGCCGAGAGGGATCTTACGCACTGGTCATCACCTCCTCGTCGGTGTCGAGCTCGGGCAGCTCGCCGGTCGAACCGTTCAGATTGCCGAGCGCGGCCAGGAGCGTGACCCGAGGGATGACGCCGAGCAGCCGCCCGGCCCCGTCCGTGACGGGCACCGGCAGCGCGCTCTCCGCACTCCGGCTGAACAGCTCCGCCAACGGGGTGTCGGGGCTGACCACCTCCAGCTGTTCGACCAGCCCGTCCAGCGAGCCGGCACCGTCCCGAACCGCCTGCGCGGCCTGCTCGGCGTACACAGCCCCGATCAGCCTGCGGTCCCGTCCGACGACGAACGCGCCGGCGGTCTGGTTCTCTCTCATGGCCCGGACCGCGGCCCTTGGACCGTTCCCAGGATCGACGATCGACAGCGGCTTCTCCATCACCGAGCTCGCCGTGAGCACCCGCGTACGGTCCACGTCCGCCACGAACTGGGCGACATAGTCGTTCGCCGGATCGGTAAGGATCTCCTCGGCGGTCCCGATCTGCATGACGCGCCCGTCCCGGAGCATCGCGATCCGGTCGCCCAGCCGCATCGCCTCGTTCAGGTCATGCGTGATGAACACGATCGTCTTGCCGAGCTCGCTCTGCAGCTCCAGCAAGAGCTCCTGCATCTCCCGCCGGATGAGCGGGTCGAGGGCGCTGAACGCCTCGTCCATGAGCAGGATCTCAGTGCCCGCGGTCAAGGCGCGGGCGATGCCCACCCGCTGCTGCATGCCGCCCGACAGCTCGTCCGGGAACCGATCGCCCCAGCCCTCAAGCCCGACCAGACGCAGATACTCCGTGGCTTTTTCCAGCCGTTCCCGCTTGGGCACGTTCTGCACTTCCAGGGCGTACGCCGCGTTCTCCAGCACCGTCCTGTGGGGGAACAGGGCGAAGTGCTGGAAGACCATGCTGACCTTCTTTTGCCTCAACTCCCTAAGGGGCTTCGGTGGCAACGACGTAAGATCAGTGCCGTCGATCAGAATCTTGCCCGACGTAGGCTCCAGCAGGCCGTTGAGCATCCTGATCAGGGTGGACTTCCCGGACCCGGACAGTCCCATGACCACGAAGATCTCACCCTGATGGACCTCGAACGAGACCTCCACCACAGCGGCCGTGACACCGAGATCGCCAATGTCGGCCCCCGATCCGATCTTCCGGGCCGCCTCAGCCGTCCTCCGGCCGAACAACTTGGTTACGTTTTCCGCGCGCAGTATGGACACGGTCTCCTTTCGGGTCTCCGCGAACACACCACCTGGCACGCGGAAACAAGCCGTTCCCGGGAGGCATCCGACGAAGTAATGGGAGCGTCAACCGGATGCCAACGCTTTGCGGCAACCGAAACTACCTGCGTTCAGCAGATGTTTCATCTTTTGGTGACCTGGCTCACCTCGGTGACCAGAAATCCATACCGGTCCACGATCGTTCCACCCAGCCCCCTGGCCAGCTCGAACGCCCTCGTCGCCGACTCCTCCGAAGCGCCCCTGGCATCGTCGATCCCGACGACATATATGGGCGGCCGCAACGCCACCGCGAGCGGCACTTCCGTCGCCGCCTGCGCCGTGACGGTCAGATCCGGATCATCATTGTCGAACCAGAAGAGCCCCAGCCCCCGGTCCTCCCGGATCACCACCCCGGGCAGGTCGAGCGCCAATGCGAGCTCCGCCGGAAGCAAGACACCCGCCAAGAAAACCCGCAGCAGATCTTCAAGATCGTCCTCGACCACCCCCCGCAGGTGATGGTCCAACCCCCGCTGAAGCAGCTCGTCACCCTTCACAGAGCCGTCCCAGCGCACGACGGCCCCGTTAGTGAGCACCCACCCCCAAGGTCGCCACCTGACCCCGGGGTCGTAGCGCCTCAGCAGCGATTTCACACCTTCGTACGGTGAAAGTTGAGGAAGCTCCGCGACGGCGTCGGCCCCCGCTGGTCCTGGTACCGCGACCCGTACCGCTCCGACCCGTAAGGGAACTCAGCCGGCGAGCTGGTCCGGAACAGGCACATCTGTCCGATCTTCATCCCCGGCCACAGCTTGATCGGCAACGTCGCGACATTCGAAAGCTCCAATGTCACATGCCCGCTGAACCCAGGATCGATCCACCCCGCCGTCGAGTGCGTCAGCAACCCCAGCCGCCCCAGACTCGACTTCCCCTCCAGCCTCGCAGCCAGATCCTCCGGCAACCCGAAGACCTCATACGTAGAGGCGAGCACGAACTCTCCCGGATGGAGCACGAACGCCTCGTCCGACTCCACCTCCACCAACCGAGTCAGATCGCTCTGCTCGATGGCCGGGTCGATGTGCGGGTACTTGTGATTCTCGAAGACCCTGAAGTACCGATCCAACCGCACATCAACGCTGGACGGCTGAACCATGCCCGGCTCGTACGGGTCGATCTTGACCCGCCCGGACTCGAGCTCGGACCTGATATCGCGATCGGAGAGCAGCACGCCAGAAAAGCTACCGTGCCGAGCCCCCACGCGCGCCCACCACACCCCGTCTCCCCAACCGCCCGGATTCCGGTACCATGACCAAGCGGCCGTCCCACCGACGGCCCGCGCGAGTGTAGTTCAATGGCAGAACTCCAGCTTCCCAAGCTGGTAGCGCGGGTTCGATTCCCGTCACTCGCTCCACACACGAAGGCCCAGGCCAGGGACATGATCCCAAGCCCGGGGCTTTCTTCGTAAGAGGCCACCTCACCGCCGCCGTGCCCGCTACGTGCCCGATGCCTCAGCCGTGCCCTTGGGCTTCTTCCTGGCGCCCTTCTTCTTGCTCCGCTTCAGCTCCCGCTTGGCCATCTTGTCCAGCGTCGAGGCGATCTCCTTGTCACGCTCGCGCCGCGCGTGCAGATAGACCTGGGCGGCCCGGGTTGACGAGTGCCCCATCCGGTTCATCAACTCGCCCAGCGAGGCGCCGGACTCCGCCGCGTACGTGTTGCCCGTGTGCCGAAGGTCATGCACGTGGATCTCTCCGATTGGCAGCCCAGCCTTGTCCAACGCCCTGGCCCAATGCTTGGAGAAGTTGCTGCGCCGGAGCTGACCGCCCTTAACCCCGACGAACACGAAACCGGCAGGACCCGGCGCGGAGTACTCCTGCACGTGCGCTCGCAGCTCCGGGATGATCAGCCCCGGAAGCACCACCCGGCGCTTGCTCGCTTCGGACCTAGGAGTCCCCTTCACCAGCGGCCCCAGCTCGTATACGGTCTCGTCGATTCGAACGGTCTGGCCGTCCAGGTCAAGAGCGGCGGCGCTCGCGCCGTTGGCGCGGCCCGCCGCCAGCGCCGCCGGAGCATGCGGCGTGGGCACCGGTCTCCGGCGGCGCGCGCCCGGCCGCGCATCAGCGACGCTGCCGCCCTGCCCCCCGGCTTGCGGCAAGTCACTAGGTCGCGCCGCCGCCGGATGTCACCGCGGATTCGGTCACGCCGTCGGCAACGAGCAAGCTCGCCTACTGGTGCCTACGGCGTCGAAGGCAGCCCGCTCTCACGTTGGCCACGGGCATGTCCCAAAGTGAGCGTCTGCGACTGGGGAACCCCGTGGTTCCCCAGACCCCTCCTGGAGACCGGAGCCCTCATTCGCGTGCCAAGCTCTGTCACACCGTCTCGCCGCTCGCGCGAATCAGCCTCCGGCACGGCGGGAGCGTCTGCTTAGGTCGTGATGAGGCCGAGACCCTCGTGCTCGGCGAAATCCTCGAAGTCCTTTACGTTGAGGGTCGCCAGAGGGAGGCCATAGGTAAGGGCGCAAGCTGCGATCCAGGAGTCGTTGGCCGGACGAGGTCGGCCGCGCCGGATGGCGGCGGCGGAGAGTTGGCCCCATGTGATCGCCACGTCGTCCGTGTAGGGCAGCACGATCACGCCATTCAGCCAGTGGCCGAGTGCCTCGCGATTGCGCCGCCCCCACTGTCGCAGCTCTGCCCACTGGGCCAACTCGCCAAGGGTGACGAATGCGATGCAGGGCTGCTTACCGATCAAGCGGGTCATGACGGGCGGTGGGACGCGACGCTTCAAGCTGAGGGAGGCTACGTCCGTATCGAGGACCACACGATCCATAGACGCCCACGTTAGTCAGCGTGCCGAGCCTCAGTGACGTGTTCCAGAAAGGCGTCTAGCTCTTCATCGGAGTCGAACACGCCATCCTGCGCGAGATCATCGGCGGATGTGACGACCTGGACGTTCTTCTGGCGCGCAAGGTCATCTAGTGAGGTGGAGCCCTTCGGCGGTTCCGCCGCGTAGTGAGCGCTGCCAGCAGTCATCCTGCACCTCCCGTCTTGATCCAGCCGCCTATAACTTCCTTCAGCTTGCTACATCGAGCTACAACTAGCGACAGCTAACCACAGCTAGGGATAGGTAGCGACAGGTAGCGACAGGTAAGCACAGGTGATCAAGGCATGATCACCCTCTGGCATCTATGGGAAGCCCGAGGAGTGGCCGGCGCACGCGCCGCCCACGTGCCCGTTGCGTGCCCGTTGGAGCGGGGATCTGCGGGCGCGTACGGTCGTCAGCGGGGAGATGGTTGCGTTGGTGCAGGTCAGCGGGTTGGCTGGTGGGCAGTGATCAGTGGATGCGGCTTCCCAAGCTGGTAGCGCGGGTTCGATTCCCGTCACTCGCTCCACTGTGATCAAGGCCCTGACCTGCGATGGAACGCCGCCCGGTTGGGGCTTTCACGTTTCGTGGGTGTATGGACGATCACCGATTCCCTTTGCGCGTCCGCGGCGGGGTTCTAGCTTGCGGTCATGGCGAACATCGAATGCCGGCGGCGCAAGGACAAGCGGACGAGTTACCGGGTCAAGTGGCGGCTCGGCGGGACAGGGCAAGGCGCTCCTCAATCGGAGACCTTTCACGACTCGGGGTCTGCCCTGGCGTTCAGGCTGGCAGTCGAGTGACTATGCGCGGCGTTACGCGCGGACGCTGTCCAGCGTGGCGGAACGGACGCGATACGACTATGAGCGTGACCTCCGTAACTACATGCTGTCCAGGTTCGGAGATCTCGATATCCGGGACGGCCACGGGATCGACCGGCATCTGATCCGGCGATGGGTCAACGAACTGCAGGTGGGGCGTGCCCGATCCTGCGCATTCTGCCCAGGTGGCTGCGCCGTCCACACAAGCCCAAGACCATCTGGAACCTGCACGGCCTGCTGTATTCGATCTTCCAGGACGCGATCGAGGCCGACCCGCCGCTGCGCTCGGCCAAATCCCGCCGCTCGTGGCGCCTGGTGGCGGCACTCCAACTTCTACAACCGGCGCTGGCTGCCTTCCCTGCAGGCGCCACCGAGCGTGGCCTCGGCAGGAGCTGTCCCTGGTGATGAAGAGGGGCGGTGAAAGCCGTTGATGCAGGCCAGCACGATCGCCGTGCTGATGGCGGCGGCCAGGGGGGCACCGATGATCGCGAAATCGTCTCCTGCCCCACCTTGCCCGTCTCCACGGTCACGATGCGTTCGGTGTCAGCGAGCGCAGGTGTCCAGGTAGTCGAGGTCGGGCAGGTAGCGGTTCCATTGTTCGCGGTCGAGGCCACCGCGAGTGACCAGGCAGGAGGTTTCTTTCAGGTGGCGGCGCAGATCGTAGGTCGGACGCATGTCCCAGAGGACGACGTCGCCGTCGGACCCGGCGGTCGCCAGTGTGCCGCCGTCAGAGGAGAACGCCAGATGGAAGACGGCGTCCAGGTTGTCGTTCAGCGACGTGCTCAATCGCCTGGGCAGAATGCGGTTGCCGAGGTCCCATAGGTAGACATCGCCGCTGCTCCCGGAGGTCACCATGAGATCGGTCTTCGGCGCGAACGCCAGGGCCACCTTGATGCTGTCGCCGTGGGGGCGCAAGGCGTCGCCGAGTCTTCGGGGACGGGACGGCTCGCGCAGATCCCAGAGGAGGACTGTTCCACGCTTGTCGCCGATGGCGAGCACGTCGCCGGAGGGGGACAGGGCGGCGCTCTGTACGCTGTCGGTGTGTCCGGTGAGGGCCGGGCCTAGCTGTTTCGGTTTATCGAGGTCCGAGATATCCCACAGGCGAGAGCCTTGAGGGGCCGGGTTGGCGTCGCGGGCGCGAGGTGATCGCGTACCTTTGAGGAGTGCGAGCACTCGGCCGTCCGAGGGCCGCCAGATCTCCAGTACGCCCCCCTCGTAGAGCAACCGTGCTGAGCTGCGTGGGCGAGCGGGCTCCCGCAGGTCCCAGGAGATCGTTCCGCTGTCGCCGCCCGCGATCAGCGTTTTTCCGTCAGCGGAGAACGAGAGCGCTCGCACGGTGTCGATGGGAGTGGGGATTGGGGAGCCCAACGGGCGCGGATGGCTTGGATCGGTGAGATCCCAGAGGATGACGGTCCCTTCGGTATCGCCAGAGGACAACAGTTTCCCATCCGGTGAGAAAGCGAGGCCCTCAACTCCATCGCCGGTGTGGCCCTTCAGCGTGCCGAGGCGGCGGGGACGGGCACGGTCGGCGATGTTCCACAACCCGACGGTGTTGTCTCGGCCGCCGGTCGCAAGCATCGTGCCGTCCCGCGACATGTCCAAGGCGTAGACGTCGAGATGCTTCCCGTGGTGGCCGACGAACGGCGGGCCATACGATTGCGGGCGCCCGAGGCGGGCCAGGTTCCAAAGAGTGATACGGCCGGTATCCGACGCACCGCTGACGGCCATTCTGCCGTCTGGAGAGAACGCCATGGCTGTGTCGTATTCGCCGGCGATCAGGCTGTCGACCTGGTCCGGGGAGTCAGGATTTCGGAAGTCCCACAGCACGACGCCCGAATCGCGATCGCCGGTCACTGCGAGGATGGTGCCCTTGGGAGCGAAGCTCACCTGGGAGGTGAATGCGGGCCCTACGGGCTCGCTCGCGGGTCGAATGTTCCTCGGATCGCTTACGTCCCAGAGCGTGGTGCCTTTGAAGCCTCCATGGATGGCGAGCATCCTGCCGTCGCCAGAGAATGAGAGACCGCCTGCTGCGAGCCGCGGTTCAAAACGCCCGAGCAGCCGTGGCTCTGAGCGCTGTCGGATATCCCAAAGGGTCACCGGATCCCTGTAGTCGCTGGGGGCGACGGCGATTCTGCCGCCGTCTGAGGAGAAGGCGACGAGGATCAAGCCTTTGGACTGGGACGCGAATGCGGGCCCGGACGGGCGGACGCGGGTGGGATCGGTGAGGTCCCATAGCTGAAGCTCGCGGTTCTTCTCGGTCGTCATGGCCAGGGCACTTCCGTCCCGCGATATCGCTACCGTGCTCGTCCGGTACTTCTTGCCTTTGACCGGATTGCCTGCCGGGCGTGGCCGGGACGGGTCGGTCAGGTCCCAGACGGCGATGAAGCCGGCATTGCCGGCGGTGACGAGCCGGCGGTCGCCCGAGGAGAAGCCGATTGTGTTGACCGGCGAGTCGAATGCGGCGAAGGGCCGGCCCAGAGTACGCGGGCGCAGGGGATCGCGGAGGTCCCAGAGCATGACCTGCCCGTTGACGTATCCGGCCGCGAGGTAGCGCTCGCTCGGAGAGTAGGCGATGGAGCTGACCGAGGTGCTCACCCCTGTGAGCTGACCGGCGTACGGCGTGGTGGTGATGGCCCTTTGCAGGTAGGCGTTGGTTTCAGGGTCGGGGTTGATGCGTTGGGCGGCCACGTTGAGGCGCAGAGCGGTCTGGGGATCGGTCTCCAAGGCGGCTTCGGCTTTGGCGACGAGTTCCCGCGCAGTGGCGATCTTCTCCTGCTGCCGCGCCGTTTGACTTTGGAGAACGGCCAGGCCCGCCAGGACGAGGGCCGCCGCGATGAGGCCCGAGAGCGTGGCCAGGGTCAGACGACGCCGACGTGTGCCTCGGGCCTCTGCGCGCACGCTCTCATCCAGGAACTCCCGCGCGGTGCCGGTCAGGGGCGTGTCCCGCCAGCGTGGTTCGGCCTGACGCGCGGCGGCCAGCTCGACGCCTCGGTACAAGTAGGACGTGGCGCGTTCTTCGCGGTTCCACCGTTCGGCTTCGTCGATCAACCGGCTGCGGATTGCCTGGCCGGTCACGTCCGGCTCCATCCATTCGCGCAGGGCGGGCCAGTTGGTCAGGAGGGAGTCGTGGGAGATCTGGACCGCGTCGCTGTCGACGACGATCAGCCGGCGCCGGGCGAAAACCTCCAGGACCTCCTCCAGCTCTCCAATCTCCGCCAGAGCCGTACGCGGCATGGTCCGGCGGGTCAGCCTGCCGTCCGGTGAGACCGCGGTCAGCTGCTGGAACAGTCGGCGGGCCAGGTTCTTGCGCTCGTCGTCGAGTTCGGCGTAGGCAGCCTCGGCGCTCGATGCCACGGCGCGAGTGACGCCGCCAGTGATGGCGTAGCCGCGGTTGGTGAGGCGGTTTCCTTCGCGGTGTTCCCAGACGGTGAGCATCGTCTGGGACAGCAGTGGCAAGGCTCCCGCGTCGAAACCGGTGGGTGTGCGCAACTCCCCCAGAATGGTGTCGACAAGGCCGGATTCGATCTCCAGCCCGGCCGTCTCCGCAGGCACTGTGATGGCCGAGCGCAGCTCGGGCTCGCTCATCGGGCCGAGGATGAACGGGCCCTGGCGCAAGGCTTCGACCAGCTCGGGGTGGTCGGCGCATCGGTCGATGACGTCGCCGCGTACCGCGATGATCACGAGTGCGGCGGGAGGGTCCGCGGTCGCGGCGGCGTGCAGAGCCGCGACGAACGCGGTGCGCTGGGCAGCCGCGTCCTCGCCGCCTGTTGCGAAGACCTCTTCGAACTGGTCCACCACGAGGATCAGGCGGCCCCCGGCGGGAAGCTCGCGTCGGCGCGCGTCGTGGTCGACCGCCTGCCGCACAAGCAGGGAGGCGTCGGCCGGATCGCCTTCCAACCTGTCCAGAACGGTCCTGGCATCGAGTCCGGCCAGGCCCGCGAGCAGGCCGGCGAGGTTGGTCAACGGCGCGCGGGTGGGCTGGTCCATGACATGGCGCGGCCACAGGCGTGCGGGCTCAGACAGGCCGCCGCGCGCGATCGCAGGGGAGAGCCCGGCGCGCAGCAGCGACGACTTTCCTGCTCCGGACGCGCCGGTGACGATGAGGAGGCCCGGTCGGGTCAGGCGCTGCGACAGTGTGCTGACCAGTTGCGCAGTCATCTCCTCGCGTCCGACGAACACATCGGCGTCGGCCTCGCTGTAGGTCGCCAGACCCTTGTAAGGGCTTCCGCCCCTCCACCGTGCGCCGTCGGACGCGTCGCCAGCCGGGATCCGGCGTTCGATCAGCGCAAGCCGGTCGAGCAGGAGCCGGGTGTCGGTCGCCTGCCGGTACTGCAGCCCGACCGCCGTCTGGAGTTCGGCCCGCTGCTGGTCGATGCCTTCGCGGATGCGCATCAACTGGCTCGCCAGATCGGTCAAAACGAAGGAGAACTCAGCGAACTCTGTACCGAGCCCGGCCAAGCCCTCTTCCAGCGCCACCTGGAGCTCGCGGTCACCGCTCTGGACGGCCGCCTCGATCGCAGTCCCGACCAACCCCAACTCGCGGAGCACACCCGCAAGCTCGGCGCGCAGCCGCTCCGCGGTCGCGTCACCGGCAGCCAGCACCTCCCGGAACCGGCGCTCGAGCTCCTCCTGAGCTTCCTCACGCGTCGGCTCACGGCCACGCAGGCTGTCGACAGCGCCCCTCACCACGTCGGTCAGCACATTCCCACCGACCGCCGTAGCGGCACCGACACCAGCACTGACCAGCGCGGAGACGCCCAAACCCGAGACAAGCAAGGGCGCGAACGCCGCCGCCGACAACACCGCCAGCAACGCAGGCGGCGTCCACGAACGCACCTTCACCCCAGCTGAGCGCACCGATCGGGCGACGCCCTCACGCGCAAGATCCGCATCGCTCACATCCGCAACTATCCCCCGCCGGAAGCATCACGTAATGGGGCATCTAACACTTGGCCACCTTCGGAACTACTCCACAGGAAGGTCATCACATGGGTCCCGCACGGGGCCGCCTGGCCAAGTGCAATCAGTTGGTGTGGACGCGGGGGTCTCCAGGTGAAGACGTTCCCTTTCGCGCGCACAACCCTGTTCGGTCGCGTGCTGCCTGCGCGGCTATCTGGCCGGCTGGTCTGGCATTCCCAGTACCTGCCGCAAGTCTGACGGCTAGGGGTGCCGTTACGTGAGACGCGAGTTGAGCAGACTGTCTGTCGGGTGAATGTGTCAGTATGGGGGCATGGCATCCCGGAAGTATCAGCAGGTGCTGCGCGCTGAGGCCGCGGAGCAGACCAGGCGTCGGATTCTGGAGGCGGTCGGCCGGTGTCTGCGCGAGGTGCCGACCGAGCAGCCGAGCCTGGGTCGGGTGGCTGAGCTGGCCAAGGTGTCGCGGTCGACGATCTACGCTGATTTCGGTTCGCGGTCGGGTCTGTTCGACGCTTTCGTGGCCGATCTTTGGGAGCGCACCGGTCTGGGTGAGCTCGGCCGGGCGGTGGACGCCGCTGACGCGCGTGATCACCTGCGTGAGGGCATCCGGGCGGCCAGCCGGATGAAGGGTCAGGAGTTGGCGGTCTATCGCGTGCTGCATGCCATGGATCGGCTGGATCCTGAGTCGGCCGGCGGTGCCGTGCGCCATATGGAGATTGACCGGCGGGCGGGCATGCAGAGCCTGGCTGAGCACCTGGAACGGGAGGGTGAGCTGCGTGAGGGGCTCACTGTCGAGGAGGCGGTCGACGCGCTGTGGGTGCTGACGAGCTTTGAGAGCCTGGACCTGCTGGTGACCGGCCGCAGCCACACGGTCGACGAGGCGATTGACATCCTGGTGGACATGGCCGAGCGAGCCGTGTGCCGGACGCCGGACACCCCGGCTGCACGCAGCCGGGGCGCCTGACGTCGAGTCGGGCTGGCCTCACAAGACCACCACGAGGCTGAACAGCAGCAGGCCGGGATGTTGTCACTGTCCGGGGCGTGCGTCTTGATGGTCGGCGCTCAGCCGTGCGGGTGTGTCCCCAAGGCTTGGTGGGCCAGGTCCGCCTCGAGTTCGGCGAGGAGGCGGCCGCTGGCGGCGTCGGCGCGCAGGGCGGCGCCGAGCCGGGCCGCGCCGGCGGCGAACGAGCGGTCTTCGAGGACCGTGCGGACGGCGTGGGCTATCCGCGCCGGTGACGCGGCGCGCGGCACCGACAGTCCGGCGCCGCGGTGGACCACGCGCGCCGCGTTATCCGCCTGGTCCCGGCCGTGTGGCAGGACCACGACGGGCACGCCCGTGACGAACGACTTCACGAGTGTGCCGTGGCCGCCGTGAGTCACGGCGAGCGCGGCGTCGCGGAGCACGCGCGTGTGTGGTGCGGCCGCCACGACCGCGACGTTCGGCGGCGCCATGATCGTGCCTGGGTCGATGACCGGCCCGGTGGTGACCAGAGCCCGCACCGGGAGTTCCGCAAGGGCGTTCACGACCCGCTGCAGGGTCTCCGTCTGGCTCTGGAACGTGGTCGACATCGACACCAGTACGAGCGGTGCGTCGCCGGGTGGTGCCGTGTCCGGACCAATCGCCCAGGCCGGGTCGTCGAGGACCGGGCCCACGTAGCGTGCCGACGGCGGCAACTGGGCCGGGAAGTCGAAGGCCGCACTGGTGAGCAGGAGTTGACGTCGCGCCGCGTGCACCTGGTCCTGGTAATGCGCGATCGGCCCGAGACCGTGGCTGCTGCGCACTGCGTTGAGGCCGGGCAGGGCGGCGCGGTCCCAGGTCCGCTGCGACAGGGCGGCGACGACGCGGTCGCGCAGGCGTCCCCAGGCACCCCGCGCGGGGGCGAACCCGGGCCCGAACGGCGGCAGGCCCGCAACCGGCAGCGGGTAGATGTTGGGCATCAACACGTCGAACGGCGTCCCGGCGGCCTCTGCGGCGATCATGGCGCCGAACGCGAAGAACGAGGTGAGCACCAGGTCGGGGCGGTCGGCGCTGATCGCCCGCGTCACGTCGTGCGCGTAGCCCTCCGCCGGACCGGAGACGAGGTGGGCGACCATCGCCCGGACCAGGGCCGGTGGACTGGTCAACTCCCACTCACGGTACGGCGCGTGCTCGGGTCGGTGGTCGGGGCGGTTGAGCCCGTGCTCCCAGCGGAGGAACGTGGCTCCGGTGTCGGCCGCGGCCGCGGCCATCGAGTCCTCACCGAGGACGGTCACACGGTGGCCGCGCTCCACGAGGCGCCGGGCCACGCCCAGCTCGGGCGCGACGGTGCCGCTGCCTCCGTCCGTGAGGGCGAACAGGTAGGTGTTGCTCATGGGTGATCAGCTCTCTTCTCGGCGGGCGAGCGCACCGCTGGGCTCGAAACCGTGGTGACGGTCAGGATCGGATGTGTCGGCGCGGAAGGCCCGCGCCAGCAGGACGGCACAGATGGCGAGCGTCCAGACCAGGAACAGGGAATAGCCGACCAGCCAGAAGGGGCTGGTCCAGACGGCCCGAGCCGCGACCGCGCAGATTCCCGCGACGGCGCCCATCCAGGCGACCCAGGCGGGCGCCAGCCGGTGGGTCCGCAGCGCGCAGCCGGTCACGACGGTGAACCCACCGAGGGCCACCCAGGCCGTGGCGAACGACAGGTTGCCAAGGTCGAAGGCGAGCCGCGCCAGATCGGGGTTGAGCCCCTCCTCCACGCGGGTCGCGGCCAGCTCCCAGCCCACGCCGACAGCCAGGGCGTACCCCAGTCCGCAGGCGAGTACGAGCGGCGCGCGCCAGTCGCGGCGCAGTAGCGAGGCCAGCCCGCCTGCGAAGAACAGCGCGGCCAGGACGCTGAGCGCCGACAGGTAGCTGCCGGCCGCCATGAGGCTCGGATCGTTGGCCGCGAAGAACGTGTGGATCTCGCTGGCCGGAGCGTCGAACGCGGGCTCGGCCGCCTCCGTTGAGATCAGCGCCTGGCCGGTGAACTGCAGGGCCAGCATCGCGACGCCGGCCAGGCCGGTGGTCACCAGCTGGCTGCGGGCACCGCGGCGAGGTACCTCGTCCAGCTCGAGACCCGGCGACGGGGTGGTGCTCGTGGTGGTGGTGCTCATGCTCTCTCCTGGGGAGTCGGTACGGGCGCGTCGGGACGTCGGGCCGTTGAGGAGTCGCCTACCAGCAACGGCTGCTGCCGGTAGGCGACCGGGACGGAGGTGATCGGGTCGTCGAGTTCGACGTCGTGGCGCCGCCGGGCAACGGCGCGGACGTAGCCGAGGTAGCGCCCCCGGTCGGCCTCGAGCGCCTGGATCTCCGGCTTGTTGTCGGGGGCAACCGCGCGTTGCCACTGCAGCCAGAGCCGCCAACCCTCGTCCATGGCGTCGGCCCGCTCGACATCGACGATGCCGCTGCGCGACCAGTGCCGGTGCCACCACTCGGGTGCGTGCAGGCAGGCGAGGCTCGGCTCCCACCAGTGCCGCAGATGCGAGGGCGGGTCGACCGGGGTCTCCTGCACCACGCCGGCGCCGGCGATCCCGATCTGCCCACCGGGCTTCACCAGGCGCGCCAGGTAGCCGAGATAGAGGTCGTCCGTGCCGTAGTAGACGTAGGAGTCGACGCTGACGACGACATCGAAGAAGTCGCGGGCGAACGGCAGGGCGCGCGCGTCGGCGTGGATCGGGAAGACGCCGTCCTCAACACCGGCGTCCCGGATCCGCTGGGCGCGCTCGTCGACGCTGAACCACAGGTCGGTCGACCACACCTGGACGCCGAACTCCCGGTGCAGGAACACCGAAGACGCGCCTCGCCCGCAGCCGAGGTCGAGCACCCGCATTCCAGGCCGCAGGTCGATGACTTCGGACAGCCATTCGGTGAGCCAGAGCGAGTGGGCTCCGCCGCTGATGCTCGACCGCACCCAATCAGGGTGGTAGCGGGACGAGCGCGGGAACCGGCGCGAGTCGAGCGAGCCGGGATGGGGCGTCATGCCGCACCCGTCATGGTCGTAACCCGGTGGTCGAGGACCTCGTCGACCGCGCGCTCGAGCTCGGCCACGGTCCCAGGCACGTCGCTCACCCGATACCACCTAGCCACCGGGACCGCGTCTGGCCGCACCAGCAGCCCGCCGCCGGCGTGGAGGCCGAGCGCATGAGCGGGGGCACGGGGCAGCGTCACGACGTCCACCGGAACTCCGCGATCGACGCGGGCGACGGCCGCCCGCCAGGCGGTGTCGTCGTCGCCGACGAAGAGGGTGAGCCCGTCGCCCACCAGGTCCAGCGTCGAGACCGGCGAAAGGCCGGGCGCACCCGGCCCGACCCAGGCGTGCTGCAGGCGACCACCGAGGTCGCGGAGGAGCTCGGTGAGGACGGCGTGGCAATGACCCTGCGGGTCGGCGGCCCGGGCGACGTCGTCGGCCATCAGCGGCCGCACCTCCGCCTCGTAGGTGTCGAGGAAGTGAGCCGGCGCCCAGCCCCGCAGGACCCAGGCAAGGCGCCACCCGATCGCGAGCCCGCCGCGCACGGCCATGGCCAGGCCGTTGCCACCCCGCGGCGTGACCCGGTGTGCGGCATCCCCGGCCAGGAACACCCGGCCGGACGAAAAGGCCGTCGACAGCTTGACGTCGGCTGTGAATGCGCTCTGGCGCACCAGGTGGACGGGCAGATCGGGCACCCCGGAAGCGAGCCGGATCCGTTCCGCGAGCGCTTCGGGATGCGCGAGCGCCTCCACGTCGTCGTCGGGCCTGAGGACCACGCCGAACTGCCACCGGGTGCCGCCGCCGGAGGGGATGAGCACGCCCGCGCCGTCCGGGTGGCTGATCGAGTAGAGCGCGTAGCGGTGCGGACCGAGGACCGGCCACAGCGGCGCACGGAACTCGACGCTGATCCCGCGCATCAGCCCTTCCACCCCCGCGGACGCGATGCCCAGGTGCTCGCGGGTCGGGCTGTGGGCGCCGTCCGCCGCGACGACGTACGCCGCGCTGATCTGTTCGACCGCTTTGCTGCCATGGCCGCCGGCGCCCCGGACCGAGAGCCGCACGCCCCCCTCGTCTTGGCTGACCCCGACGACCTCCGCGCCCCGGCGGACCGGGCGGCCAGTCAATCGGGCGAAGTGGTCGGCGAGCACCTGCTCGAGGTGGTCCTGCGGCACCCGGGCAGCGGCCGTCGGGCTGACCACGGAACTCTGCGCCAGGTCGGGCACGTTGATCGGCACCCGAATGCCATCGCGGGCCTCGGCGACGGTGCGGGTCTGAAGAAGGGCGAGATCGACTTCGTCGGCCCCGGCCCGCAGTTCCTCCTCCAGCCCCCAGCCGCGGAAGATCTCCATCTGTCGGACAGTCACCCCCACGGCGCGGGGAAGCGCGGACACCTCGGCCCGTTTGTCGAGCACGAGCACATCGAGACCGTGGTGGGCCAGCTGCGTGGCAGCGACCAGGCCGGCCGGTCCAGCGCCGATGACCACGACCTCGTGGTGGTGCGACCGCGTAGTGCGGTGAGTCATGTCGGTGACCCTTTTCGGAAGACAATGAGTACGGTGAAATTGACTATGAAGGTTCGCCGAACACGCTGTCAAGTGAATAGAGGGGCAGACCGCACCGGCCGAGGGGAGCCTGTGGACAGCCGTTGGTGCTGAGAATGGTGTTGTGTAAGGGGACGCCCCAACGGAACACCACGCCTCCGAACAAACCGTCTATCACCTGCACTGGCATGCTGTGCTCGGCCGCACCGGCGATGGTCTCCACCTGCCTTGGACAAAGGAGGAACTGGCCGATGACTGATCCCGACCTGGATGTGGCGGCTCGGCTCGCAGACGTCACCGCGAACCTCGACGCCTACATCGAGGCGAAAGCAACCGAGATCGCCGCCGCGCGCATCGCCGCTGTCGAAGAACGTGCTGAGCGCAAGCTCGCAGAGATGCGGGCCGAACATGCCACCGAGATGCAGCGTTCGGAGGATCTGATCGCTGAGCTTCGACGGCAACTGAAGCCTTTGGCCCGCCACATGGAGGTCTGCATGGAGTCCAGGGCGGAGCGGGCGCGGGAAGCCGAAGCCGGCGGAGATGGACAGCTCCTTTTGGAGGCTGCCCGCCAGGTCATCAATGAGCAGCGGGTCGACCAGAACTGGATCCAACGGCACGTCCAGGTCGGGTTTGCCACGGCGGGCCGGCTTCTGACGCTGCTGGAGGAGCACGGCGTGATCGGTCCTGTGCCGGCGACCAGGTCCGGGCAGCGGCAGGTGCTGGTGCCCAAGGACCGTCGGAATGCGGAGTTGGAGCGGCTCCGCGCGGTCGTTGAGGGCGGTCACGACGATGCCTGAGCCGACCGGTCAGCCCACATGGGAGGACCGGCCCGGCTTGCTGGCAGAGCTGATCACCTCATTCGCCCCGCTGGGCGACCGCCTCATTCGCCGCGTTGGGCGACCGCCTCACTCGCCCCACTGGACGACCTGCCTCCGGTGAGCGGGCCCGCCGCATCCCCGGACTGATCGAGGCGGCCAAGGGCGTACTGGCCCACGAACGCGGCGCAGCCATGGCCGAGGCCACCGAGGACGGTCGGCTCACTCCAGCCGAGCTGGCACGTCAGCTCGGCATCAGCCGCACCAAGGCGTACGAGGCCATCGACACAGTACGGCGATGCCATGGCGACCTGGTGAATGCACGTCTGGACAAGCTCGCCGCCCTGGCCCATGCCGCGCTGACCGAACAGCACCGTGAGCCCGGCGACATCGTGGTCATCACCTGGAACCTGCCGTATGACCAGCCCCGCGACATGAGCGCGTCAGCACCAGGGCCCTCATCACCTGACCCACGCGAAGCTGGCTGGCCCCGGACCTGACGACTGCTGCGGACCTGCGTGGTGCCCGCGGCATCTCAGCTGAGCAGGTGCGCGAGGCGGCCATGACCAGCACCGCCACTCGGTTCTAACGCTGCCCTCCCCAGTGCGGCGTCCACCGGCCTGGGGGCTTGGTGGAACACCAAAGGCCTCCCTGACGACGGCGGGCGAACACTGACCCGACCTCAATCTCAGGCTAAAAAGCCCGGGACTACGGCCACAGACGGCTACGAGCCGCCACGTGGTCGAGCACGAGCAGGGAACCCGGGCCCGTGATCGGACATATGCGTTTCGTACGACTTCCCCAAGTTCAGGTTGTGCCTGAGGAGACATACGTGCGAACCAACTGGAAGTTCCTCGCCATGGCGGCGGTGGTGCCGCTGGCGGCGTACACCGCCGTGGCGATCCCCGGCGAGTGGAAGCTCTCGTCGGCGGCCACACAGGCCGCCGGCCAGGCCACCCACCCGGTCACCGGGACGATCACGCTGGTCACCGGTGACCGGGTGCGGGTGGGCGGCGACGGGACCGTGTCGGTCCAAGCCTCTCCAGGCCGTGAGGACGTCGGGTTCCAGCAGATCGGCGAGGGACTGCACCTGCGGGTGCTGCCGCTGGACGCCGTGTCGCCGGTCGCCCAGGGCCGGGTCGATGAGCGGCTGTTCGAGGTGGGACGGCTGCTAGAGGCCGGATACGGCGACGCCCGCACCGCCACGCTCCCGGTGACGGTCGAGGGACCCGGCGCGGACGACCGGCGGGCGGTGCCGAAGACGCGCGCGGCGCGTTTCTGGCACGAGCTTCCTGCCAGTGCCTCGGTCAAATTCACCGGCAGGTCGCGTTCCGCGGACGCGCCGCCGCCGGCGGAGCACACGCTGAAGGCCGTCTTCCTCGACCGGGACGGCCGGCCTGCCCACGCCTTCGGATCGCTCTGGAGCCTGGACGATCCGTCGTTCGGGCTGTGGTGGATCGGCCCGGGGGACGAGCTGGGCGTTCCCCCAGGCCGGTATGCCCTTGTCTCCACCATTCAGACGGCGGTGCCTGGGAGACCCGACCCCTCCTACACCCAGATCATGAATCCCGAGATACGGGTCGACGGGGACGTCACGCTCACGCTGGACGCCCGCCAAGGCCGCCGCGTCGAAGTCGCCGTCGAACGGGCCACCGCCCAGGACGGCGCCGTGGTCATGGAAATGTCCACCAAGGCCCCTCCCGGCGCAGGCTTCGTCCGCAATCGCTCGGTGATGATCCTGCCGAATCGAGTGCCCGCCTATGCCGCCACAACAGCCCCCTCACCGGGTTTTCTGTTCGCCCTGCGCGCCACCCGGCTCGAACCACGCATCCAGCTCCACAAGGCGGGCGACCAGCCCTTCCCGGTTGACGTCACCTACGCCTACCCGTCACCCGAATACCTCGGCACGCACACGCTCGACGCCGTCAACGACAGCGGGACGAAGGGCACGCTGGTCATCCTCGACCGCACGGAGGGCGACGAGGAACTCGCCGGTCGCATCTCCGCTGTCGCGTCCGAGGGAGGTGCCGCCGTACTGGTGGTCGGAACCACCGACAAGCCGCCGTTCTTCGCTGAGGCCCCCAAGATCCCGGTGCTGTACACCTACCAGCCCGAAGGAGCCCGGCTGCGCGCCCTCGCCGAGGCGGGCAGGGTACGGGTGACGACCAGAGGCATCCGCTACAGCCCGTACCAGTACAGCCTCTTCTACCCGAGCGCCGGGCGGGTGCCCGACCGACCCGCCTACCGGGTCGCCGACCGCGATCTGGGCGTGGCCAGGGTGCACTACCGGGGTCCCGGTGGCCCGGCCGGCGTTACGGCGGGTTCCGCGGCCGTGTGGGACGGGGGCGAGTTCAGCCTTGTCGGGAATGAGATCCCGCTCCCCGCCACGCGTACGGAGTACTTCACCGCCTCACCCGGAGTGCGCTTCCGGCGCGTGTTCACCGGGGAAGCCACGCCCCTCGGGCATATCGCCGCGCGTAGCTTCCGGCCCGGCGAGCACGTCACCGAGACGGTCTTCAAGGGAGCACTGGGCCCCTCCTTCGCCACCCCACCGGAACTGATCAAGGGCAAGATCCGCCCGGCGTGGGCCTACCGGCAGGGCGACACGCTCGACATGGCCGTCCCCCTCTTCAGCGGCACAGGCCCCGGCGAGTACGGCCTCACCGACTCCGGCTTCATCCGGCTCTACCGGGACGGGCACCTCGTGGGGGAAGCCGAGCAGCCTCAGGCGTCCATCACGGCTCCCGTTGAAGAGGGCTCATACCGGCTGGACGTCGAGGCGACCGCCGGACGGCCCGAGTGGCAGGCCACCACGGTGGTCCGCGTGTCGTGGACATTCCGCTCCGCACACACGAAGGACGCGACACCGCTTCCGCTCATGGCCGTCCGCTACACACCGACCCTCGACCGCCTCAACCAGGCGCCCGCGGGCGGCTTCTCGATTCCGGTCCGCGTCGAGCACCAGGCGGGCAGTGCTCCCGTGACCAAGCTGACCGTACGAGCGTCGTTCGACGACGGCAGCCACTGGCGGGCCGTGCCGCTCCGCGAGGTGGGCGGCACCTGGATCGCCCGCGTCCCCAACCCCTCCGAGGGCCACGTCTCGCTCCAGGCCATTGCCAAGGACGCCAACGGCAACACCGTCAAGCAGACGATCTTGCGCGCCTACACCATCGGCTGACCGCATACACGCAGGTCGAGCACGGGCCCTACGCTCGACCTGCGTGAAAGGCGGGTCGAGACCGCGGACGCGCTCGGCCTGGACGACCGGCAGGTACGCAACCTACGCACGAGGGCCGCGGTGGCGTCGTGGACGCTGAGATGGTGCACCGCCAGCAGGAGCCCGGCGATCGACAGGTCCACGGCCGGGGCCACCAGCGGCGCCGCCCAGGGCGCGACGCCGAGATGGTTCCCGAGTGCCCAGAGGTTGGTGGAGCTGAAGGCGAAGGTGAACACCGTGATCAGCGCGAGCGTTGCGGTGACGATGCGGGGTGGATCTCGTTGTACGTCGCCCGCCGACCGGGTTCTGTGCTAAGCCGGGGTGAGGGAAGAAGACATGACTTTCGGTGGTCCTCTCTCATCTGCCGGAGAACGAGGGTCGCGGCGCCGCGCTCGTCAACATGAGCTCAGCGCCGGGCCCGGGACGGCAGGGAGAGGAGCCAACGTCGTGATTGGCCGTCAGATAGTTAGGCCGCGTGTGTGCCGATGTGTGCCCTAGCGTCCCGGCACCCCGGGGCGTGGGCTCCGGCTGTGGACTCCACGGCCAGTAGACCGGCGGGGGCGGTGCATGTCGTGGGCAAGCTGTTCAACGAAGGCCGGGGATGCGTTCGCCACCCTTTGCAGGGCGCTGGGTTGGCGATGAAGCCGGCCACGCAACGTCGTCGATCGCGAGCCACGGCGCGGCGGCCAAGGCCGTGGGCGTGAGCCCGGCCAACGTCGTGACCTCGCGGTGGAGATGGGACTGGTCGGCGTAGCCGCTCTCGGTGGCAACGCGGACGGCGGCGTGACCCGCCGCGAGAAGGTGGGCGGCGTGGTCGAAGCGCACCAGTCGGGCGGCGCGTTTGGGTGTGATGCCGAGCTGGGATCGGAAGCGGGACCACAGGCGCTTGCGGCTCCAGCCGACCTCGCCCGCCAGGCCGTCGACCCGCACCCGCCCCCGGCTGGTGAGTGTCCGCCGCCAGATGTAGGCGACCTGCGGATCGACCGGTGGGTGGGCGCCCAGCCTTCGGCCGAGGATGTCCACTGCGATCGAGAACCGTTCGTCCCACGACGCGGCGGCGCGCAGCCTGTCCTCGGCTCGCCCGGCGTCGCGGCCCCAGACATCCTCAAGAGCTACCACCGTTCCGCTGAGCTCGGGCGATGCGCCGAACAGCGCAGCCGCCGCGACCGGCTCCAGCCGGATCTGGAGGCACTCGCCGGCTCCCCAGCCGGTTACCCGAAGATCGCGGGGGAGGAGCCCGGCGACGACACTGCCGCGCTCGTGCCGGCCATGGGTTTCGTAGACGACGCCTTCTCCCTCGCTCAGATCCACGAGCAGGGTGATGGACGGGTGCGCGACCATCGCAATGTCCACAAAGGCCGGGGCACGATGGCGGAACCCGGCCATGCTGACCCCCGGCAGGCGAACCGGCAGGCGTGGGACTGCGACGTCCACCCACGCCCAGTCAGGGGGCGTCCCGGCCGACAACACATGACGAGTCTAGGCCTCAGAGATCATGGGTTGTCAGCGGCCTGTCGCCGTGAAGCCCAGCAGCAGTTTGCTGGTCGTCTCGGGCGCTTCCAACATGGGTAGATGCCCGACGCCGGACAGCAGCTCGACCCGTGCGTTCGGCACCGCGTCGTACTGGTGCGCCGACGACGGCTTCCAGCGGGGGTCGGCAGCGCCGAAGATGACCAGCACGGGGATCTCGAGGGCGGCAAGACGCTCGGGCACGATCTGCTCGGCGATGTACGCGGTGTTCCGGCGCAGCACCGTCCTCATCACGCGGTAGGTGATGCCCCGTATGTCGGCGACCATGTCGTCCGGGAGGTCCACCGGGCGAGCGGTCGTCGTGCTGATCCCCCTGCGGATCATCGCATCCGAACGCCTCGACCACAGGAGCGGGCCCAATGGCGGGGCCAACAGGACCCGGAGGATGAACGGCTGCGGAAGGAGCGCATCCAGACTCGGGCCGCTACTGATCAGCGCAAGCGAACCCACGAGGTCGGGGCGTTGTTCGGCAAGCGCGGTGGCGACGTAGCCGCCGCTGGAGTGCCCGACCGCGGCGACGTGACGAAGGTCGAGGTCGTCCAGCAGTGCCGCGACCTGACCCGCCTGCGCAGGCACGTCGTACGACGGCGCGGGCAGGGACTGGCCGCAGCCCGGGAGGTCGACCCGGATGACGTGATGGTGGCCGGCCAGGGCCGGGACCACCGGGCTCCAGAAGCTGCCCGAGGCGCCCGATCCGTGGATGAGCAACAACGGCGGCGCCTGCCGCGGGCCGTCATGGATCACGTGCATCCCATGCGAGTGCTCAATGTCGTGCTTACTCATGCGGAGACTATGCACGGGCGGTCGACTATCAGTCTTGGACAAATGTTCCCGCGGAGTCACCACGCACAGGCGACGTGGTGAACTGGCGCGATCTCTACGCGGTCGTTGCCCGTGGCGCTCGATCGGCTGGCCTTGCACCAGATCACCTGTGGGGCGCCATGCGGAACCTCCATGGGACTGGGCGTACTCCTTGGCGATGGCAGCGATGATTTGCGCCGGGCCCTCCTCAGACAGCGCCACATCCGGTATGCGGCTGGATCAAGGGGCTGCGGCGCTCATGTCGCTGCGCGGCCCGGGCGGCGGCGCTCAGGTCGCTGCGCGGCTCCGCGCTGGCCGTCCGGAGCGTGCGGCGTGGGCCGGACGGCCGCGCCGGACCGCGCATCGCTAGGCGTCAGCCAGTCCCGCCGGCGAACAGCAGTTACGAGGGCCGCCCCGCCGAATGTCCGAGGCATTCAATACCTTCCAAGCGCGCGGCCGATCTCGGGGAATCCAGCACTGTAGAGCGCCCAGTCTCCCTGGTCTGCACGAGGGCGGCCTTGCCGGAGAGCAAGGACCTAATCTGCGGCCAGGCTCAGTTGAGGGGCCAGAGAAAGCCCGACAGGATCGGCCGCGCATCACATGACAACGCCACCGGCGGGGGCCTCTGGCTTTGGGAAGCTCAGCCTGCGCACAGCGGTCATCGGGGGTTGGAGTGGAAGCGTGGTCGGCTTACGTCGCTCGGACGGGAAGCCGCGCAGGCCAGCAGCACGCTGTCGTGCAATTAACGTGCAATTAGGTACGGTGCTCAAGGTGCAACAGCAATCCTTTGTTGCTTATTCAGCACTCGGATACGGCAGGCCTCGCCACAAGCGCAGGAGTGGTTGGATTGGGCGCCGGCGGATCGCGGCTGTCATCGTTCAGACGGCTTCGTGAAGTGTGCACGGTCCCGGCAGGCGATCATTGGGGAGCCAGCCGAACGTTCGGGTGGCGATCGAGGAAGGCGAAGGCGGTCTCGGGGTCCAGCGGTCCCGGCATCGGGTGGACGGGCCGCACCCGCGCGAGGTCCCGGTGCATCCGTACAAAACACGCAAGGTCCCGGGGGTACGCGCGGACGTCGACGCCGGTGAACGTGCCGTCCCGTGGACGCAGCGCGGTGGCGTGTGCCGCGACCTGGGCTCCGCTGCTGTGTCCGGCCACGAACACACGACCGAGGGCGGCGGCGTCCAGCCACGCAGCCACCGCCTCGCCGTACTGCGGGACGTTCAGTTCATGCGGGGGGTCGCCGCTCCCTGCCAGCCCGGGCAGGTCGACCAGGTGCGCGCGCGTCCAGTCACCGAGGCGCGCCAGCGCAGGCATGAGGTAGTCCGATACCGCCATCCCCTGAACGAGGACGACTTCCGGCACACCGCGCACCGGCCGACCCACCGTCCGCGCCCTCATCCGGCCACAGGGAAGATTTCGGTAGGTCACCTCGTACCGGTCCGGCGCCTCCGGATGATTGATGTCCACGGCGCTTCCGTACCCGCAAAACGGTGATATCCGCAGAAACCGGCTCGCGGTGGTGGCTGCCTCTCTCGCGTGCATGGGCCGATCGGTGGACGGCATGCCGGAGGAGCTCTTTTCGAAGCTGTATGGGATCGCCCCCTGGCCCGCCCGACATCGGCCCCTTGGTGATGGCCGCCGCGCTCGATTCGAAGGGCGGCCGGATGCTGCTGTGTCAGACGCCGACTCTGCCCGCCGAACTCGACCACACCGTCCGTCTGATGCCAACCAGGGCAACGACACCGCGCGTCCAGTGCACAATGGGATCTTGGGCGCATACGTCCAACGAGTGGCTTTGAGCAGCCTTCGCCGAGGCGCTCATCAGCGACGAGCGCCGTCCACGGCAGGTGGCTGGGCCGACGGCCGCGGCCTTACTCGGGGCCGCTCCAGTCGAACGTGATGTGCTTGCTGGAGCGATTCTCCCGCTCGAAGTTGAACCCAAAGGCGTCGGCTCGGTAGGACAGCGCCCTGCCCCACGTCGCGACCTGGCCCGGCCCGGTCTCCGAGCCGGGGAGGTTGGTGCTCTGCACCCGGGCACCCTCAGGGGTTGTGGGGCCGGTGAGGGCCTCGGCCCGCGCCTCCACCTGGCCGGGAACTTCCGCACTCCAGGTGGCCAGGTCGTCGTCGATCGAGATCCTGACGGGAGCGAACTCGAGCCCTCTCATCTCGGGATCGAACATCTGCACGAAATTGCCAGGCCATCCGCCGGCCTGCCCGCCAAAGATCATTTGAAGAGCTTCGCGCTGGGCCTCGTCGGCGCGGTCGTCCAGGAAGACGGCGGCGTATGCCTCCGAGTGAGTGCCCTTCCATACGTTCCCGGCAAAGGAACCGAGCATCAGTACGTTGAGGTCGTCCAGGGATACATCCCCGTAGCGCCCCTCGCGGATGTGCCACGCCAGCACTCCGTCGCAGTCGCCGTACGTAGGGTCCTGCGCGAACGTGCACGGGCACGGAATGTTGCATCTACACGTGTCGAACCAGTCGCCGGCGACGTGCCAGGCTGGTGTCGCCGCAGTCTCGGTCATGGTTCCCCCTCAGGCCGCCCGCCTGATTCCTCCTGGCGCCCAATGTCAATGATCGCAACACAAGTCTCACAAAACGCCTGGTCATCAGCCAGGCCGCGCGGGTAAACCTGCCTTGCGAGCACACCGCTACGTGCAGGTTTCAGGCCGGTGGAGGAAGAGCCGTTAGGCCATAAGCCCCTGTGGATCACTATCTATTCGCTGTTACAGCTGTTTTGGGGCCCCGTCAGCAGTGAGCGCTGCTCCACCAGCAGCGATGCCAACCAGCGCGGCTCCGGCGCGCCGGGCGAGACGCTCGACCCGTTCAGCGCCGACCCGTTCAGCGCCGACCGGCTCGGCGCTGCCGAGCGATGGCTTCACACCGTGTGAAACGATCGCCGTGCCGTGCTCGCACAGGTTCAGCAGGCCGGGCCTCACTGCGGATGGAGATCAGCGTGGGCTTTCAGGAGCTGTTCCGCCGTCTGCCCGACATCGCCGCCGTCGACCCGGCCGCACTGCCGGCACCGCATCCCTCCTGCGGCGTTCCAACGGATTCACCCTCCGTCCACAAGGAACCGGTATGACCCACGACATCGACCTGACCGACCTGGACCGATTCGCCGGCGGATTTCCCTACGAGGTGTTCGAGCGGCTACGCCGGCAGGCCCCGGTCTGGTGGCATCCGCCGACCGAAAACACCCCTGATGGTGAGGGCTTTTGGGTGGTGAGCCGCTATCACGACGTCGTCGCGGCGGGCACCGACGCGGCCACCTTCTCCTCCCAGGGCACAACTGTTCGCAGTGGCGGCGGCACCCTCATCGAGGATCTCCCCGACGGTGCGGCACCCGGCATCCTGCTGAACATGCTGGACCAGCCACGGCACACCAGCTTCCGCAAAATGCTCCAACCCAGCGTGGCACGCCAGACACTGGCCCGCATCGAGTCCGACCTGCGGAACCGGGCTGCGGCGATCGTCGAGCGGGCCGTCGCGCGCTCCGAGTGCGACTTCCTCGTGGACGTCGCAGCGGAGTTGCCATTGCAGGCGGTGGCCCAACTGCTCGGCGTTCCGCAGGAAGACCGCCACCGGCTTTTGGGCTGGGCGAACGCCACCCTCGACTACTCCGACCGCGACCTGGGGCAGTCCAGCGCGCTGAGTGAACAAGCCGCGGTGGAGATGTTCTCTTACGGCGGCCAGTTGCTCAGGCACAAGCGTGAGTCTCCCGGCGAGGACCTCATGTCCATCGCGGCCACGGGAACACTCGACGGTGAGCCGCTGTCTGACCTTGAGCAGCAGATGTTGTTCAACCTTCTCATCGCGGCAGGCAGCGAGACCACGCGCAATGCGATCGCCGGCGGCATGCTCGCCCTTGCCGAGCAACCACAGACCTGGCGCGAACTGCAATCCGATCGCGGCCCCCTCGGCTCTGCCATCGAGGAGATGCTGCGCTGGTCCTCACCGACGCCCTACAACCGGCGGACCGCGACCACCGACTGCCTGCTCGGCGGGCAGCAGATCCGGCGCGGCGAGAAGGTGACACTGTGGTGGGCTTCGGCCAATCGTGACCCAGAGGTGTTCACCGACCCCGATACCTTCGACATCCATCGCACGCCCAACCCCCATGTCGCTTTCGGGCGCGGCATACATTTCTGCCTCGGCGCCGCGCTCGCCCGCATGGAGATGCGCGTGCTGTTCGAAGCTTTGCTGGACCGGGTGGACGCCGCCGTTGTCCTCGGCCCGGCAGAACACATCAGGTCCAACAAGCACACCGGCATCCGCCATCTGCCGATGCGGCTGCAAGGGCGACAATGACCACGTCTCGGCGAGAAGTACGTTGAGGCACTCACGACGAGCCTGCGCTTGAGGCATTGGTCACCGACGAGGCAGTTCTGCTGCATCGACCTTGTCCAGCTCACCGCGCGGTGGGGCAGATCCGGCCCATCCGACGAGCCCGGCGGCGGTGGGGGGAGGCTGTGCAGCACTCCTCGGTGGTGACGACGCGTGGACGTGGACGCGTGGTCCTAGGCGGGGCTTGCGGCTTCACGAGCAGGAAGCCAGACCTTCGTGCGAAACCGGTCTCGCATGATGCGGTCTGGTTGCCCCGATGCGGAAGAATCGTCAAGACCTGTGGATCGAGTCAGCTTGGCTGCTCGAGTTGACGCAGCCGACGGCTCGCTGCGTTGCGAACACGGCGGGTTCGTCCGTGTTCGGCAAGCAGCCGGAGGGCGTCAGGTGCGGTCACGATCTGTGTGGTCGCGGCCGTGCGCTGGAACCAGTCGGTGGCCGTGGTGAGATCCTCGGTGGCCCATGGCTCGCCCAGGACGATCGATCTGAGCAGGCTCCACTCGCGCAACCGGCGCGTGAGAAAGTCGCGCTCGGCGATTATCTCGGCCATGGTCTGTGCCCAGGCGGTGAATGCCTGGCTGGTCAGTAGGTGGGCGGCCCGGCTGTCCAGATGACGGCCCACCGCGCTGTCAGCCATCGTGGCGTCCTGGTCGCGCAGCACGGCGGCTACCAGCTCGGCCTCGTCCGCCTCGGCGACCGCCTCCAGGGCTTGGAGGTAGCGGGCAAAACGCCGGTGCTCGGCGGGCTCTTGGTCAATGTGCGGGCCGGTCATGCCGCCATCCCTTCCAGACCCTCGACCAGTTGGCCGCCGTAAGCGGGCTTTGGCTTTGATCAGCGCGACAAGGTGGGGCGGCCCGTCCGCCAGGGGTCCTGCACGGGCTCAACCACCCTCGCGAGCGCGGCGGCCCAGCTCCACCCATCGCACGGTCTGCAGCCACCTCGGATACCTCTATTGTTTCTAGGGCCCCGCGACGACTCAGAGGAGCTGGCCCCTATGGCCTCCGAGCATGCAGTGTTCGTGAACTTCGCCCTCAGCGGCGACGGCTTCGGGCTTGAGGAGGAGCGAGAGGCGATCTACGCGCTCGAAGATCGGCTTGAGGTGGTGCTCCGGGACGCGAACGTGGGTGAGAGCGACGGCCACGAATTCGGCGCGGGCGGCGCGACGATCTTTTTCTACGGAGCTGACGCCGAGGAACTGTTCCGCGTAATTGAGCCCGTGCTCCGGGCCGCCGACTTCCCGCCGACTCAGGCAGAACTCCGCTTCGGTTCGATCGACGATGAGGATTGCCGCGTCGACGTGATACCTCTTCGGTGAGAAGAAGTCTCAGGTGGCGATTGATTCGCCAGGGCAGGTGTAATCGTGGATTCACTCCCGACTGTGAACGAGACGCTTGCCGTGAGCAGTCGTGACGAGCTGATCACGCACGTCACGCGTCTCTGCGAAAGCGTGGCGAAGGGTGAGGAGATCGAGAACCCGACGATAGAACGCTTCTTGGAGGCTCTGGCGGCTTGGTTGGACGACGTCAGAGACGAGGCTGAGCCGTCGTGGTCGCTCGTTGCCCGTGCACTGTCCGCCGCCTTGATCTATGAGTAAGCCAATCCAGCCCACGCCGGAGAAGCTCTGGATGCACTTGTAGCCGGTCCCGTCGCGGCCGACCGTGTGGATGCGCGTGGGCTGGCGGCTCATGCGTGGTCGTCGTCTGAGCTATGGCGCGCGGCATCCTTGTGTGGATGCTGGCCGCTTCGAATGGAGTCTCCCAACTACCCACCGGCTGCCGCCACGGAATGTTGCCATTAATCACCGGTTTACTGCCACGGCCTGATTGCGGGCATGCTGCGGAGCTCAGGAAGCTCATCGCCCGATTAGCGCTGCTAATGGCAGGGTGAAGTTTTTCGGTGGTGCGGCTCTTCCGTTGTGTGATTGCGGGGATGTAGCGTCGGGCGCGTTGCGGGTCATGTCCGGGGGTTGTCGTGCGTCTTGTTTTGCTTGTGGTCTTCTCGATGTCTGGTTTCGGGGTTTCTGTCCCGGAGGCTGCGGCGGATCCGTTGGCTTGGGGGCGTCACAAGGTGGTGAGCGAGACCTACAATCTGGGTGATCGGGCGTTCACGTTCAAGGGGCCGGACGGTCTCCGGCGGGGCGAGCTGGCGGGTGTCGTTCATCGTCCGGGCAAGGTGCGGGGCAAGCGGTTTCCTATGGTGGTCTTTCTGCATGGGCTCCACGTCACTTGCGCTAAGGGGCGCACGGCTGGGACTAGGTGGCCTTGTCCGCGGGGAAGCCGGTCCGTCCCTAGCCATCGGGGCTATGACTACATCGGGCGGCGGCTGGCCAGTCACGGTTACGTGGTGGTGTCCATCAGCGCTAACGGGATTAACGCCCCTGATCACGGAGGGCCTTCGCCGGAGGGCATGACTGCGCGGGGGTTGCTCGTTCAGAAGCACCTTGATTTGTGGAAGACGTGGGCCACCAAGGGTGGCAAGCCGTTCGGCGCGAGGTTCTTGGGGGCGATCGACTTTCAACGGGTGGGCACGATGGGCCATTCGCGTGGTGGTGAAGGCGTGGTCCGGCACTATCAGATCAATGCCGGGCGTTACGGGGTGCGGGCTGTTCTGCCACTGGATCCCAGCAACTTCTTCCGGCCGGTTGCCACTGGGACGGCGTTGGCGGTTGTGTTGGCGCGTTGCGGCGCGAATGGGTCAGGTGTCGAGTACTACGACGATGCTCGGTATCGGGTGGGCGGAGATCGGGGTGCTAAGCACACGGTCACGGTGATGGGTGCCAACCACAACTACTTCAATAGTGTCTGGACGCCCGGCAGCGGGTGGGCTGGGGCGTCTGACGACTGGCGCGGAGGGCGGCAGTCGGCGTGCCATCCGAGCCGGCGGACGCGGCTCACGGCGGCGCAGCAGCGTGATGTCGGCATTGCGTATGTTGCCGGGTTCTTTCGGCGTTATCTCGGTGGCGAGAAGGTACTGGCGCCGATGTGGCGCGGGCAGACGCCGCGATCGGTTGCGCCCGCCAAGGTGCTCGTGAGCTCTCTGGCGCCGCAGCGGCGAGATGTCAACCGGCTGTTGAACGCTTCTCACCTGCGGCGTAACGCCCTTGGCGGCCAAGTCACCCAGACCGGGATCTCGGTCAAGTTGTGCGGCGGGCCGCGGCAGTTGCCCTGTTTGCACCGGACCGGCGTCCGGGCGAACGAGCCGCACCAGGGGTCCCCGGACGCAGGGGGCCCCGGATTGAGCATTCTGAAAGTCTCATGGTCGGGGAAAGGCTCGTACACCAATGCGATACCCGCCGGGAACGGGGACGTCCGGCGCTTTCAGGCGGTCGTGTTCCGTGGCGCACTGGACTTCACCGACCCGCGCAATCCACGTCGCAACCAGAACCTGCACATCAAGCTGACTGACGCCTCGGGCCGCAGCGCGTCCGTTGCGACGCTGCGGCATTCGGCCGCGCTCGACTACCCGCCACGGGTCGTCGCCGACGAGGAAACGCCGTTCCTTCTCAACCAGGTCAGAGTGCCCTTGTCGGCCTTCGAGGGTGTGGATCTGCGTGACGTACGCGCTGTGTCGCTTGACTTCGGGGTCACCCCGAAGGGTTCGATCGGCATCACCGACCTGGCGTTCACCTCCTGACAGAAAGATCAGCGTATGAGACGTCAACCGGGCGCTCGCCTGGATCGTCTCCTGGACAGGGACCGATCACGGGGGGAGTGCTCATGATCGCCGATCACCAGGTCGCCTTCTTCCTGCGTGAAGCCGGCTCGCCCGATCCTGCGCGCCGGGAGGCCGCCGCCAAGGGCCTGAGCAAGGTTCCCGGACAGGTCAGCGAGTTGGCCCGGCTGACAGCGGATCCGGAGCCGGAGGTGCGTGCGGCGGCTGCCCTGGGACTCGGCAGGCAGGGCGAGGCGGTGCCGGTCGAACTGCTGGTGCCGTTGTGCTCCGATCCCGACGCCGAGGTTCGGCGGCGTGCGGTCAACGCGCTGGACCGGCTCGGTGCGACCAGCCCAGCGGTGGCCGCGAGCTTCGTCCAGCGGGTCGGTGACGCCGAACTGCGCAACCGGGCTGTGGTGCTCGACTGGCTGCTGCGGTACGAGGTGCCGGTGCCGGCTGAGTCGTTGGTGCCGCTGCTCGCCGACTCTGACCCGCGGCTCTGGGGAGGGGCAAGGTCCCTGCTGCGGCTGCTGCCCGAGGCTGATGCCATCTTCGCCGATCTGGTGCGTACCGCGACGGGCGAGGTGCGCCAGCGGGCCCTGGACATGCTGGCGAGCCCGAAGGGCGGCATCCCGGGGATGGGCGTCGGCGCCACGCCCGAGGCGCGCGAGGCGGCCTGGCGCCGGTTGTGGGATCCCGAGCCGCGAGTGGTACGGGCACTGCTGGCCGCCCTTGAGGCCGAGACCGAGCCCCACGCACGCAGCGTGCTGTTCCGCGCGCTGGCCGCGCACCGTGTGCCCGAGGCGGTGACGCCGGCGGCCGCCTGGCTGGCCGACCCTGAGTGCGGACCCGCCGCGGCCGCGGCGCTGGCCGGGGCCGGCACCGTCGAGGCCGTTGACCTGCTGCGGGAGTTCGCATTGGGAGCCGGGCCGCGACGGGACGAGGCGCGTTCGGTGGTTGTTGATCTGCTGCGGCGGTTCGTCAGTGGGGCTGGGATGCGGCGGGCCGAGATGCGTGCCGCGGCCATCCGGGAGCTGGGCGCCGCTGGAGGTGTCGCTGAGGCTGAGCTCCTGCTCGGCCTCCTGGATGCTCCGGACAAGCGGGTGCGCTTGGGTGCGGTCGGCGGACTGGGCACGTTCTTCCAGCGGTTTGACGGTGACTTGCCCGGCCGGCTGGAGCGCTGGCGGGCCGAACGCGTTCCCGGGCAGCCGGTCCCACCTCCTCCGGACGACCCCGCGGTGCGCGAGCTGGCGCGGCGTTCGGCCGAGCGATTGGCGCACATGCTCACCGTGGACGTGGAGAACGCAAGCAGTTACCACAATGCTCTTTGGCACATCCCGGAGGTACGGCCGCTGCTGCCGGCACTGCTCGAAGATCCGGAGGGCCGGGTGCGTTCCACCGCCCTCCATCTCGCCGAGCGGTTCGGCGACATGGACTTCACCGGCCGGCTGAGGTTTCTGAACGACGCCCACCCACACGTACGCCAGGGCGCGGCGTTGAACTTCCTGCTCGTGGCCGAGAAGCGAGAGCTGACGCCGGCCGAACGAGACACACTGCGCCCACATCTTGAACGCGGCCAGGACGACACCGACTACTACGTTCGCACCTTCACGGCCAAGGCGCTGACACACGTGGGTCATGCGAGCCACGGTCGCGTGGGCCATGCGAGCTAGGGCCGGGCCTGCCCCGATCCTGCTCAGGGCAGGCCCACCCTGGTGACGCTTCTGTGCAGGCCGTTCAGCGACGTCAGCGGCCGAAGTTGAACCAGTTGACGTTCACGAAGTCGGCGGGCTGGCCGCTGCTGAACGTCAGGTAGACGTCGTGTACGCCGGTCACGCCGGAGATGTTGGCCGGTATGGTGCGCCAGTTTTGCCAGCCGCCAGTGTCGCCGACCGCGAAGCTCCCGACCGGTGCGTTCGACCGCGAGTCGAGGCGTACCTCGACCAGCCCGCTGACGCCGCCGCCCGCGCCGCTGGCGACCCTCGCCACGAACTGCCGGGCGGCGGACGAGCCGAAGTCCACGCCCCGGTAGAGCGCCCAGTCGCCGTTGGCGGCCCAGCCGATGTTCTGGCCGCCGCCGCTGTCAGAGGTGGTCTCGACGTTGAGTCCACTCTGGCCGTCGAACGACTCCGCCTGGATTGTGCTGTACGCGTCGCGATCGCCCGGTGGATTCGTGGTGCTGCCGCTCTGCCACACCGCGACGTAGTCGACGAGCATCGGACGACCCGAGACGGTGGCGGCCGTCGGGGTCGCATGGCCCGCGACGCCGTCGGGGAACGCGCCGCCCATGGCCACGTTGAGGAGCAGGAAGTAGCCGGCGTGGCCGGTCATGTTGTTCCACGTGGTGGCGTCGAACTGCGACTGGCTGACGCTATGGAACTGCTGGCCGTCGACGTACCACCGGAGCTGGTTGGGACTGACACTGCGGTCCCATTCGAAGCGGTACGTGTGCATCGCCGACTGGCAGGAGGAGCCTGGGCAGGCGCGGCTGGCGCCCAGGCCAGAAGTCTCGT
The DNA here is from genome assembly GCF_008923185.1 of Actinomadura rudentiformis. Taxonomy (GTDB): domain Bacteria; phylum Actinomycetota; class Actinomycetes; order Streptosporangiales; family Streptosporangiaceae; genus Spirillospora; species Spirillospora rudentiformis. The sequence goes on along the minus strand of NZ_WBMT01000007.1, from coordinate 245,541 downwards.
TGCACGGCCCGCCCGGGTTGACACCGCAGTGCAGCACGCCCCAGACGGAGTTGATGCCGTTGACGTTCTCCATGATGTCGAACTCGCCGATCGACGGCCAGTTCCAGTAGTTGCCGCGGTAGGGGGAGCCGAGCGCCCAGAACGCGGGCCAATAGCCGAGTGCCTGCGCGCCCGTGACGTTCGGCATCTGGATCCGGCCCTCGATCCGCAGGATCCGTCCGTCGGCCGGCTTGAAGTCGGCGCGCCGGGTCTCGATCCGCGCCGAGGTCCATTCCCCGGATCCGGATCTGATCGGGGTGATCCTCAGGTTGCCGCCGCCGTCGAGGCTCAGGTTGGCCGGGTCGGCGGTGTAGCGCTGGATTTCTCCGGTGCCCCAGTTGCCGGGGCCGCCGGGATAACCGTGACCGGTGTCGAACTGCCAGTTGGACGAGGAGGGCAGGGATCCGGCGGGGCCGTCGAAGTCGTCGCTCCACACCAGGCTCCAGCCCGCAGGCGGCGGGGGAACGGAGGCATGGGCGGCGGCCAGGCCGCCGGCCGGGATTGAGAGGGAGACGAGTACCGCGAGTGCGGCTCTCCGCCATGAACGGGGTGGACGGGGCATGACGGGGCCCTTCCGCAGGGGAGCAGGGGTGGTGCGAGAGGCGCCTGCGCGTCAATGTCATGCGCCGATGACCCTGTGTCAAGGTGGTGAGAGAGCGCTCTCTTGTCTAGACCAGTCGACGCGGAGCGAACCGTGGCCAGCGCGAAAACCCGAGGCCCAGTGACGGTCGATGAATCGAGCGTCGGCCACATCCGGACAGGAGAATCGTTCTCTTGCTGTCGACCTGGACAATGGCCGTCTCGGAGAGAGCGCTCTCTCAAAGGAAGCGCCCGTCATGAGACGACCCACGCTGGAGGCGGTGGCCGCGCGCGCCGGAGTCTCCAGGGCGACCGCGTCACGAGTGGTCAACGGCTCGGAGACGGTGCACGCCCAGATCCGCGACGCGGTGCTGCGCGCCGTGGACGAGCTCGGGTACGTGCCCAACTCGGCGGCGCGCAGCCTGGTGACCCGGCGTACCGACTCGATCGGACTCGTGGTCTCCGAGCCGCCCGCCGCCGAAGATCCGCTCTTCTCGGTGCTCGTACGGGCGGTGGGCCGGGAGCTGGAACGCGTCGGCAAGCAGGTCGTCCTCATGCTGGCGTCGTCATCAGCCGCCTATGCCCGGATCGAGCGCTACGTCGCGGGTGGCCATGTCGATGGAGTGATCCTGTTGTCGACGCACGGCGCGGACCCGCTGCCCGCCGCGCTGGCCCGCTCGCATGTGCCCGTGGTCTCGTACGGGCGTCCGGTCGCCACAGTCAGCCTCCCGTACTGCGACTGTGACAACGTCGGCGGTGCTCGCGCCGCCGCACGTCATCTGCTCGAACGGGGCCGTTGGCGCATCGCCGCCATCGCAGGACCACCCGACATGCCCGCCGGCCGGGATCGCCTGGCCGGTTACCGCGACGTGCTGTCGGCCGCCGATCGCCGTTCATTGGTCGCCATGGGCGACTTCACCCGGGAGTCGGGTGCCGCCGCGATGCGCCAGTTGCTGCTGGACGGCCCGGATCTGGACGCGGTGTTCGCCGCGACCGACCTGATGGCGATCGGCGCCCTGCACACCCTGCGCCGCATGGGACGCCGCGTACCCGACGACGTCGCGGTCGTCGGCTTCGACGACATCGAGGAGGCCCGCTACACCGACCCGGCTTTGACCTCGGTGCGCACACCGGTGGCCGCGGTCGCCGAGGCGATCGTTCAACGCCTCCTGGGCCCAGACCGCTTCGCCGAGCCGACCGTCCTGCCCGCCGAGCTGATCGTCCGAGATTCCTCGTGAAACGTCCACCGCCGGCCTGAACGTCCACCAGTAGGTCTGGGCAACCGTGGCGGCCGAGGCGTCGCGCTCGCTGGCCGAGTGCCAGAGGCCGGGATCGCGGCGCCGGCTGCGGTTCGGGCGATGGCCCGGCTGCTGTCGGTCCTTGATCATAAGATGCCTTGGATGGAAATTGCGGCTCTTGAACAGAGGCTGCGGGATCGTCCCGGTGACCTGGCCTCGTGGCGTGCATATGGCGACTGGCTCAGCGAGCGGGGAGACGCGCGGGGTGCGCTGATCCGCCTCGAACAGCGCCGCGCGCGTGTTGGCGCGGTGGAGCGCGAGGCTCTGGAACGGGAGTTCGCCGCACTCGTGAAGGAGCATCAGGAAGGCTGGGACGCGGCGCTGCCGACGGGGGCGACCGTGGTGGAACGGCGGTACGGGTTCGCCACGAAGGTCGCAATCGAGTGGTCCGAGGGTGCCCCCGTCTTGATCGAACAAGCCCTGCGGGGCCCTTTCGTGACTGCGCTGCGCGTCACGGCGCCCGCCCAGGAGGACTACTGGGACGAGAGCTTCTTCGATGACGATGGCGAACCGCTCCCGGCCTCGAACGTCGAGGCCGGCGCCCTCGCGACGCTCAACCTCGCCCGGCTCACCGAGCTCGACCTCTCGTACCTGCGCATCGGCGCGCTCGGCGCCAAGGCCCTCGCCGTGTCGATGTACCTCCGCAGCGATGCCGAGAGCCTGGCGACTCTGGCCGGGTCGGGCGCTCCGGGCGGGTCGAGCGGCGACGCGCAGCAGCGAATTGAGGCGCTTGATCTGAGGTACAGCCACATTGGCAATTCGGGGCTGGCGGCTCTCGCAGAAGCCCCGTTCTTCGGCGGCATTCGCCGCCTGCGCCTGCAGAGCAACGCGATCACCGCGGCGGGTGTGTCCTCGCTGCACCGTTTCGAGGGACTGGCCGAGCTCGACCTTCGTTACAACGCGATCGGCGCGGAGGGGGTGCAGGCTCTCCTGGCGGCACCGTTCATCGGGTCGCTCAAGCGGCTGCTGCTGTACCGCGAGGACGTCGGAGACGACGGCGCGAGGACGCTCGCGCGTGCCCCCCAGCTCCCACCCGCGCTGCGCAGTTACTGGAGAAGTGTATGAGCACCGAACTCCGCGATCGTTTCTTCGCCTTGTCGACCGGCCACGCCCCCGCCGAGGAGGTCGACCGGTATCGCGCGGAGGTCGACGCGACCGACGGCGAACCCACCACGGAGGTCGACGGGCTCGCGGTTTCCTGGCACCCGACGGCGCGGTTCAAGGTGGTGCGCTTCGTCGATGCCGGACGCATCGATGAAGACGTGCGCGACCTGTTCGCCAGGCCGATCGAGACCGCGCCGTACCTCGCCGCCGTCTTCGCCGATCCGCGTGAGCTGTCGTTCCGTACGTTCGAGAACATCCTCCCGCTCGATCAGCTCTTCTCGGACGTTCCGCTGGAGCTTGAGCTCACCGACTGCGAGGAGTTCGCCAAGGACGCGTACACGTTCTCGCTTCGGCTCCCGGCGGCCGCCCGAGCCCGCTTGGAGGAGCTCGACTCGCTGGATCTCTACGTTCCGCCGCTCAACGCCGCCTCCCGGGGCGGCGACCGCTTCATCTTCCATTCGGCGATGCTGGCCGAGGCGCTCACCAGCGCGGTGACCAAGACGATGTCGCAGCCGGTGCTCGACGGCTTTTCGCACGTGAACCCAGTGTTCCGCTGCAACCGTTTCGAGCCCGGTGACGCCAACTTCCACCGCCACCGCGACACGCCCTACTACGACTCTTCGCGCCATCATGTCTCCCGCTACACGCTTCTGCTTTACCTGACTGGAGGCTCGGCCGCGCCCGTGCTCGACCTCACCGACGGCGGTGCGCTTGAGGAGATCGAGCCGTTCACCTGTGTGATCTTCGATCAGCGGTACGAGCACGAGGGCGCGCCCTACAACGATGGCCGCAAGGTCTTCCTGCGCAGCGAGCTGGTCTTCACCGACACCGACGTCGCGCACGATCCCGGGATCGGCGCGATGTTCAGCAAGGCCTGCTACTGGACGGGCGAGAGCGTTTTCGCTCCCGAGCTCACCCGCCACGCCGACGACTACTACAACCGGGTCAACGCCGCGCATTGGAGCGGCCTCACCCCTGGCTCCGCCCGCGAGCCGTTCGTCCACAAGCAGTTTCGCGGTGTGCATTTCGTTGCGAACGGCTACGACTTCTGGTTCGCCAAGGACAACGACCTCTCGCTCGCCGAGTGCGCAGCGATCACACTTCTCGACTACTTCAACTGCAAGCTCGGCGACACCGCGTTCCGCTCACTGTGCGAGTCGGAGGTGATCGAGGCCGAAGGCACTGGCTGGATCCCCGATTTCCTCCGGGACAAGCGCGGCGGATCGGCCGTCGTGCCGTTCGACAAATCCATGCTGTTTCCCGAGCCAGAGGAGGCCGACACCGACGAGCTGCCCGACTGTGCTTGCGCAATCTGCAGTGGGTCCGTGATCAACCCCAATTTCGACACCACGCGCAACGCCGACGTCATCGAGCACTACACGCGCGCCCAGGACTCCGCGAAAGCGGGCATCATGCCGGCGCCGATTCTGATGCTTGGCGAAGATGTCCTTCTTGACCCGGACATGTTCGTCGTCGAGGGCAACCGTATCCACGTTCTCAGCAAGGATTCGCTGACGCCGGTGAACTTCGCCGCCTGCCAGGGCGGTCCTCCCCTCCCCTCAGCCGAGAGCCTCATCACCACCGCGGCCACCGTCGACGTGGCGCACTTCCTCGTCCCGCCGATCCTGTTCGCCGAGACCGCCGACTGCTATCACCTGAAGTTCGACTTCTTCCGGAACACCTGGATGGTGAATCACGAGCAGTCCACGGTGTCCGTCCCAAAGATCCGGCAGTTCGAGTTCGCCGACATCGACGAGGACTGGGAGGACCGCATCTGCGGTTGCTACTGCGACTGCGATTGTGACTGCGAGGAGGACGACTGCGTCTGCGACGCCGAGTCCGACTGCGACTGCGAGTGCGACTGCGCCGATGAAGAGGACGGGGAGGAGGACGAGCGCGAAGAGGAGGCGGCAGAGGGCGAGCGCGAAGACGAGGTTGTCGGCTCTTAGCGGCGTACGGAAAGTTCGGCCATCCGGGCGAGGGCGGCCACCCAGAAGCGTTGCCGTTCCGGGGTCTGCCCGACCAGGTAGGTGGCCCTCAACTTCGGCGGCAGGTACGGCAGGAGCCGGGCCACCACGTCGAGATGCTTGTCCAGCTGGGAGACCTCGGCGTTGGAGAACACCTGGTGCACCAGGTCGGTGTCGTCAGTGCCCTCCGTTGCCGTCTCGGCTGCGGCCGACAGCCGGACCTCCCAGCTACGGCAGTTTCTGGCGATTTCGCCCAGTCCGATGGAGTCCCGGCCGGCCAGCCGGGCCTCCAGGCCGGTCAGCGGCACCGGGGCGAACTCGCCGTCGCCGAGGTAGATCAGGCCCGACTGCAACGGTATGTCCGCGTGGTGCAGCTTGATCAGGCGTTCCAGAGTGCGCTTGGTGATCCAGTCCCGGCCCTCGTCGTCGATGTCGTTCTTCCACCACTCCAGGACCGTCTCGGCCGTCTCACCGTACGTCGAGATCAGCCATTCGTTGGCCGGGATGTCCTCGGGGTGCACCTCGTAGCTGACCGTGAACCGGCTGGCCTGGGCCACGTTGTTGCTGGAGACCAGCATCTTGCGGCCGAGGTGGTACGGCGGATTCTGCAACGCCACCTGCGCTTGCAGACCGGGGATCGGGCGCCCGGCGAGCGTCCACTCCTGGGTGATCTCCATCAGCTTGGCGAAGGTCGCCTTGTCCTTGGGCCGGTTGTACTCGTCCCAGATCAGCACCTTGGGCTCAGGGGTGAGCAGCGACCGGGCGAGCATGGCCTCCAGCGACCCGTCCGGGGTCGGCACGGGGACGCACAGGTCCTCGACGTTGGTCACCGGCAGCGAGAAGTAGACGGGTTCGCGGCCGGTCTCCTCCCGGGCGATCTGCTTGGTGATCTCCGTTTTGCCGCATCCGGGCGGCCCCTGGAGCAGGATCGCCCAGCGGTGTGTCATCGCGGCCCGGAGGATGCGGCGGACCGGGTCGGCGACGGTGGCCGGGTTTCTCACCCCGACCGCCTCGGCGATGCCGTCGAGCACTTCGGCTGTACGGTCGCGGCCCGGCTTGCCGTCCTTCCTCTCCTCGACCAGCGCCAGCCTGCTGCCGTTCAGCAGTGGCAGCCCCCAGGCCAACGGGAACCCGGCGCGGGCGCAGTCGAGCACGTGCTGCAGGGTGCGCGGCGAGAGCAGGTGACGCAGCTGCGGGTTGAGTGAGGCCCACTGCCGGAACACCTCACGCAGATTCCAATCGGGGTAGCGCTCAGCGAGGGCCGGCCGCCAGGCGGTGTCGTTCGCCGTCAGCCGCATCGTGACCATCCGGTCCAGGATCGCCAGGTCGGACCGGCGCACGCTGGTCTCGGCGAGTGACTCGTTGTCGGTGAGGAACACTCCGACGCAGCCCAGCTCGCGCAGGTCGTACTCGCCCAGCGTCCAGTCGCAGGCGATCTGCATGAGCTGCGACTGCACCGTGCTGCCGGCCTGCAACGAGTCGTCGATGAGCAGGACGAACGGCCTGCCCGGGACGAGTTGCCGCATGACGAGCTGGCGGAGGACCAGCTCACCGCTGCGCTCGTCGCGTACCGGGGCGTTGACCAGCAGGTCGTCCGGGGTGAGGTTGGCGGCGGGGACGACCACCAGGGTCGTGCCGGGAAACCGCTTCGGGATGTACGACACGAACGTGGACGTCTTGCCGATGCCGTGCTCGCCGAAGATCTGCCCGGTCTGACCGGTGGCGATCATCGCGTCGATGAACTTCTCGAGCTTCGCGGTGGGGCCCTCCTCCGGCGGGTCCGGATAGGTGGCGGTGGCCTTCCACCGGCGTCCCGCACGCTGGGCCCCGCGCTCCATCGGCATGGTCTCGGGCACTGGTGAACTCTCCTGGGTCATCGTCCGGAGGTGACGCGGTGGCAGGCCATCGGGGGATGATGCCGGTCGGGCCAGTCATCGCCGTTGTCGGTGATCAGCCAGATCCATCGCTCGGGCTCGGCCGGGGTGACATGGGGCGCGTAGCCGTCGGTCACCATGATGATCGCATCGGGGTGCTCCTCGAACCGCTTGCCGTTCACCGTGAGCCGGCCCTCGGCGTAGTCGACGACGTTCTGGAAGTCGGTGCCGCCGCCACCCGCCACGCGCTCTCCCGGGACGAACGGCATCACGACGCCGTCGAAGCTGAGCCAGTGACTCTCCACCCCGTCGGTCTGCCCGACCAGCGTGGTCAGCCAGTCGACCACGGAGTCGGGCATCGATCCCGAGGTGTCGAACGCGATGAGCACCACCTTCTTCCGCTCCGGTCCGCGCCGGGTCAGCATCGGGTCGTGGCCCAGGGCCAGCAGGATCGCGCCGTGCTTCTTCGGATAGACCAGGCGTTCGCTCTCGTCCAGCTTGGAGGCGAGCACGTCGACCAGCCAGCGCTGCCACCAGTCGACGCGGCGGGTCTTCGGCGTGGTGCCGCGAAGCTTGTCCAGACCCAAGGTGCCCCACAGCCGGTCGAGCCGTTCGCCGCCGTCGGCTGTGCGGTCGGCCAGATCGAGCACCTCGTCCCGCGCGGCCGGATTGCGCCGCAGCGCGGCCTGGATCACTTGGCGCAGCACCTCGTCACCCAGTTGGTCCACGGTCTCGGCGTCCAACGGGACGTCCTCGGCGAGCCCATCGCGCAGGTGAACGCAGTAGCCCGTCATGGGTTGGTCGAGCGTCTTCATCCGGCGCAACTCGCCGTACACCGTCAGGTCGGTATAGACGAACTCCTCATAGGGCAGCGGCGTGAGCTTCTGCTGCCGCAGATCTTCCTCGTACGCCTGGTGCACCAGCCTGGGGTCGACACCGACCGGCTCCCGCGAGCCGCCCGCCGGAACCGTGGGCAGGCTGGACCGTCGCAGCCGTTGCAGGGCGACGTGGTTGATGGCCACCTCGGCGGCCAGCGTGAACGCCGGGTCGGTACGCAGTTCCTCCTCCACGTACAGGTGCCGGTGCATCAGATGCCGCGCCTCATGAAACAGGACGAACTTGACCCCTTCGAGGTCCAACTCCAGGAAGAAGTACGGGTTGTAGAGCAGGGCGCAACTGCCGTCGCCGGTGGCCATCACCGCGGCGGTGGGGATCGCGGTGGTCGGAATGTGGTGGTGGCACTTGGCGTACAGCCAGGACGCGACCACGCTCTGCCCGACCCCGAAGTCGAGCAGCGCGGCCTCCTTGCGCCGCCGCGCCTCCTCCACCACCTCCGGGTCGGCCGGCTCTTCCGCCAGCAGCCGACCCAGATCCGACAAAGGGGCCCCGGCGCGCCTGTCAGGACGAACGTGCCCGCCCCCGACCGGATGATGATCCATAGAACCAAGGCTCATCGGAGCAACCGAACCCATGCCTCCAGAACCCGCGAGCACCAGCGGTGACTCGCCCCCTACCGACCGCAGGCACGATATCGGTTCGATACGACAGAGCACGCCGAAACGATCATGCCGCGTTGCTCACGGCCACGTGCCCCACATGGGAGTCGACTCACTGGCCGCCTGGAACTGCCGCGCCCGGCTCACACACCGCGGGCAGATCGGCTCGTCCGTCGATCTGGCAACGGCTTCCGGCGTCGCCGGACGCAACGAGCCCAACACCGTCATCCCCGGCGGCAGACCCGTCTCGGGATCAATGAGAACTGTCGGAACGCTCCGAGGATCGAACGTGAAGGTCTGCTTGCACATGACACACGTGCCCGCAGTCAGGCGCTCCCCATCAGTCATCCCGCCGACCTCCGAGTAGATTGTCCCCAGCCCATCACCCCATGGGCACATCGACAAGCCGCACTCGAAGGCTGCTACGCCGTCAGCTTCTGGTCGAGATCAGCGCCTGACCATCCACTCGGCTTGGGGCACGAAACCCAGTTGGGCGTCTGCGACACTGTCGGCCCACTCCCGGGCGACGAAGACCGGGCGGGTGAGCAGTGCGTCGTCGGCTTGCTGCGTGCGCATCACGAAGCCGAACGCCTCGGCTCCCACGTAGCCCTCCTGGCTGTACTGGACCTGTACTCCCCGCGACTCGGCGTAACGGACGAACAGATCGCCGAGCTCAGAAGGCACCCGTCCTACCAGCGGCAGACCCTCCAAAGTGACCTGCGGGCCATGATGCGCGTCGACCGCTACGCACATCAGCTGCTCGGAGTCTCCGTAGTACGCCGTCACCCCATCGAACTCAGCCACATGACCGGGATGCCACACGATCGGTGACTCGCCGCCAAGCGCTGCCACGACTTCGCCATGCCTCATCCCGAACCGCAGCGGGCCCACGTTCACGAACGGTGTGACCGGCCACCGATCTGCCTCGTTCAGCGGAACTCGCATTCGCCCTCGCAGGACGTCAGCCGGCTACCGCTTGGCGGAACGGCTCCAGCGCCGCGGTCACCTTGGGGACTTGGTCTTCCCACACTTCGAGCCACTCGTTGTTCTCGGCTTCCAGGGCATGAGTGAACGCCTTCGACGCCAGCGTTCGCATTTCTTCATCCCAACCGAACGGGTGGGAGTCCAGGAAGTCTTCGACAGTGCCTGAGACCGAGGCGCCGGCTCCTGCTCGCATCGCTATCAGGGCGGCCGCCGCGACCGCTTGATCTGCGCTCTTGGCATTGACCATCTGAGAAGAAGCCAAGAACGCCGTGAGGGTCTGGCGCAGAGCATCAGGGATCCCTGCCGTCCCGGCGTCTCTGAGGCTGGCCAGATAGTCGTATGCGGCATCGTTCTCAAAGGGTCCGTGGCCCCATGTGCCCATCTGTATCCCTCGATCCACGCCTGGAGTGCGAACAAGATACCGGTGCGTGGCAAGGCCCGCTGGCCGTTATCTGCGCCCGATTCGCTTCGGGGTTAACCCAGGTTGTACGGGGCGGATGGCCGGGAGCGTTCAAGGCAGGGGCCGTGATTCAGGTCTCTCCACGGAATTGAACGTGGGTGTCCGGGACGGCCGTGTATCGCCCTGAAGGGTCTGGCGTAGGGGCTTCGGGCCTTCGAGGAGAGGGTTCTCCATGAATCGCAGCATCACCATCACGGCAGTAGCGGTCGCCGGCCTGGCCTGCATGGCGACGCCGGCCGCCGGTGACACGGGCGCGTTCTTCGCCACCAGTCTCAACGGGGCCAATGTCGTGCCGGGGGGTGACAAGGACGGGAGCGCGGTCGCGTACCTGGGGGTCAAGGGCGATCGGGTGTCGTTCGCCATCGAGTTCCGCGGGATCGGCGTTCCGACGAGCGGCGAGCTTCACCAGGGCGCGAAGGGCAGCAACGGGGACAAGAAGATTTCGTTCTTCACGCGGCCGCGGGGACCGGGGTCGGTGAGCGGTTCCGTGCGGGTCTCCGACCAGCAGCTCCTGGATCAGCTCCGGAACGATCCGGGGAGCTTCTACATCGATCTGCACAACAGGCAGTTCGCTGGTGGCGCGGTTCGAGGGCAGGTCCACAAGCTGACCAATGCCATCGACATGAAGCGCGCACTCCGGCAGAACTTCAAGGCGGCGGTGCGCGAGGGCGTTCAGATCTACGCCTGCACGCAGCAGGCCAACGGCACGTTCGCGTTCACCCAGGACAACGTCCGTGCGTCGCTGCAACGGAAGATCTCGCACTTCTTCGTCAACCCCGGACCGGCCGGCCCGCCGAAGTGGCAGGCCAGGGACGGGTCCGCGGTGACCGGCAGTGTGATCTCCCGGAGGCCGAACGGGGACGGCAACATCGCGGAGCTCGACCTGGCCGCGACCCAGGTGGGCGCGCCCAAGGGACTGCTGTCCGGGATCAACGAGATCCTGCGGCTCAACACAGTGGGCGGGGTCGCTCCAGCCGGGTCCTGTGAGCCGGGCAGCAAGGCAGAGGTTCCGTATCGCGCCGACTATCTCTTCATCGACGCCGCGAGTTGATGATGCCGAGCGGCCAGGCGGTGCGTCCTTGCGTGCGCACCGCCTGTCTGCGTCTGGATACAGCCGGACGGCGATTGGATACGGCGGTACGGCCGGTTGGCGGCCTCTGCGGGACGGCTACTCCAGGGACTTGTCCCCCAGCGATTCAAGGACGCTCCGGAGAGTGGCCTCCAGCTGGGTGCGCTCTTCAGAGCCGAGGCTCGCGAGCAGGCGCGCCTCGTTCTCCACGTGGGGTCCGACGATCTCGTCGACCATGGTGCGGCCCTGGTCGGTGAGGCGGACACGGATGGACCGGCGATCCTGGGGGTCGGGGACACGTTCGACCAGCCCCTTGGAGGCGAGGCGGTCGATGCGGTTGGTGATGGCGCCGGAGGTCACCATCGCGGCCTTGTTGAGGTCGCCCGCCGTGAGGCCGTTCGTCCCACCGGCCCGGCGGAGGGTGGCGAGCACGTCGAACTCCCAGAACTCCAAGCCGTAACCCGCGAAGAACTCCTTCAGCTCGCGGTCCAGCAGGCGTGACAGCCGGCTGATCCGGCCGACGATGCCCATCGGCCAGGTGTCCAGGTCAGGACGCTCCCGGCCCCACTGCGCACGGATCTCGTCCACCGCGTCGGACATGGCGCGCTCCTCTCAACGGAAATAATCTCAACGTTCATCTACTTGACGTTGAGGTAGCTGTCGTGATGTTATCTCAACGTTGAGATTATCAATGAGGAGTGATCCACATGGCCAGCATCGCCGCCCCGCGCGCCGCGTCCTTCCCCCACGTCAAGGACCTCGCGCTCACCGCCTACGCGCCCGCGACCTGGGGCACCACATATGTGGTCACGACCACGATGTTGCCTCCTGACCGGCCGCTTCTGGCCGCGACGCTGAGGGCCCTTCCCGCCGGGCTGATCCTGCTGGCGGTGACCCGGCGCCTCCCGTTCGGCTCCTGGTGGTGGAAGTCGGCGGTCCTGGGCCTGCTCAACTTCGGTGCGTTCTTCCCGCTGCTCTTCTTCGCGGCCTATCGCCTGCCCGGCGGCGTCGCCGCCACCATCGGGTCGGTGCAGCCTCTGATCGTCGCGCTGCTCTCGCTGGCGATCCTGCGTCTCCAGCCGACGCGCAGGGTCCTGATCTCGGCGCTTGTCGGAACGGGCGGCGTCGCGTTGCTGACCCTGACCTCCGAGGCCCGGATCGATCCGCTCGGCATCGGGGTCATGCTCGTCGCGACCTCGCTGATGGGGCTCGCCGTCGTCCTCACCAAGCACTGGGGGCGGCCCGACGCCCCGCTCCTGGCCGTCACCGGCTGGCAGCTCACGTTCGGCGGCCTCATGATCGCGCCGTTCACCCTTCTCAGCGAGGGGCTGCCCAGCACGATCACCGCCGAGAACGTCGTCGGCTTCACCTACCTCGGTGTGATCGGCACGGCCATCGCCTACGCCTTCTGGAACCGCGGCATCGGCAACCTGGCCCCCACCTCCGTCTCCCTCCTCGGCCTGGTCAACCCGCTCGTCGCCACCGTGGCCGGGATCGCCTTCCTCAGCCAGACCCTCACCCCGTGGCAGACCCTCGGCCTCGCGATCGCCCTCGGCGCCCTCGTCGCCGGCCAGGCTCGCCGCCAGGCCGACGCGCCAAGCCTGCCGCGCCAGGCCGACGCGCCAAGCCTGACGCGCCAGAGCTGACGCGCGAAAGCTCACGCGCCAGAGCTGACGCGCCGGATCTACGGCACGCAGCGCTGCGCGGCACGCCCCCGGACCGGGGTGAACCCGGTCCGGGGGTCTTCTTATTCGAATATTGTCCAAAAGGTTCGCGCACCGACTACGGTGAAGCCCGGTTGATCTACGTTGGTTCTCGCCGCAGGGGACGATGGCATGCGGATCAAGGGCAAGGGCACGCCCGACGCGGACGCGCCATGGCATGAGATCGTTCCCGGTCTGTGGATGGGCGGCCACGTGTACCGCGACGCCGCCGGCGTGCGGATGCGCGCCGTGGTCGGGGTGGAGTTCGACACCGTGCTCAGCCTCTACCGGCTGGACGGGCACGGACCCGGCGCCGGGGTCGAGCACCACTGTGTCGAGGTCCCGGACGGGCCACTGGTCCCAGAGCAGATCGAGGCGGTCTGCGGGATGGCCGACATCGCCGCCGCGGACGTACGCGACGGACGCCGGGTGCTGGTGCGCTGCCACTCGGGATACAACCGCTCGGGACTCGTCGTCGTGCAGAGCCTGATCAACCTCGGCTACACGACCGAAGACGCGATCTTCCTCGTTCGCTACCGGCGGTCCAAATGGGCGCTGAACAATCCGCTCTTCGTCGACTACCTCACCTCCGGCCTCGACGTCGCGCGGCTCCTCACCGGACTGGGCGCGTTGGACGGGTGACCCCGACTCCGGTGCCGTCCGGACTCGGGTGACCCCGACTCCGTCTTCCCAGGGTTTTCCCAGGTAACTCCAGGAGGTTTTGCAGCAACGACCGCTTTGCTGACGCCATGGGAATCGACAGGAAGACAGGCGTGACGGCGATCGGCGCAGCGGGACTGCTCGGTCTGGGCTTGTACTTCGCCGTTCCAGCGGCCGCGGCAAAGCCGTCGCCCTCACCCACGGCATCGTCCTCGGCAGCCCCGGACCGCCACAAGCACAAGCATCCGCGCCTGCACGCCGCACGCGGCGCACGCGGCGTCCACGGTGAGATGACGGTGCGCCGGGACGGCAAGTTCGTGGAGATGGCCTGGCAGCGGGGCCAGGTCACGGCACGCACCGGAACGAGCCTGACCGTTCGCAGCGAGGACGGCGTGAGCTGGACGTGGAACACCACCGCCGACACCAAGGTGCGCAAGAACCGGGCCAAGGCCGCCCTCGGCGACCTGGCCAACGGAGACCGGGTGATGGTGTGGGGCGACCAGAACGGAACGACCCGTACCGCCAAGCTCATCCGGGTGCCGGACAGGAAGGACCGGCCACGAACAACCCCGAGCTGACCGACGGGACTGCCGGTCTTGGCGGGGGTGCCGGGGCCTGCGGGTGGAGGGTTCTTCTCGTTGGCCGGCTGCAGTAACGTCGGCGTCGGGGGCGGGAGGATTCAGCGGAAGGATGCGGCGGGGGAGCCCATGAGCGAGGACCGGCAGCGTGTTCTCGTCGTGGACGACGAGGCCAACATCCGCGACCTGATCGAGGTGGCGCTGCGCTTCCACGGCTTCCAGCCGACGACCGCGGGCAGCGGCGCGGCCGCGCTGCGCGAGGTCCGTGACCGGCCGCCGGATTTGATCCTGCTGGACGTGATGTTGCCGGACCTCGACGGCTTCGAGGTCTGCCGGAGGCTCCGGGCCGAGGGCGACGAGGTGCCGGTGATCTTCCTGACCGCGCGGGACACCCCCTCGGACACCGTCACCGGCCTCACGCTGGGCGGCGACGACTACGTGACCAAGCCGTTCTCCATCGACGCCCTGGTGGCCCGGGTGCGCGCCGTCCTGCGCCGGGCGGCGCCCAAACCGGTCCCCGACGGCGCGCCGGTCGCGGACGGGGTGCTGCGCGTCGGTGACCTGGAGCTCGACGAGGTGCGCTGGACCGTGCGGCGGGCGGGCGTGGAGGTGGAGCTGTCGCCCACCGAGTTCCGGCTGCTCGCGCACCTGATGCACAACGTGGGCCGGGTGCTGACCCGCGCCCAGCTCCTGGAGGCCGTCTGGGGCTGGGAGCACCACGGCAACGGCCAGGTCGTGGAGACCTACGTCAGCTATCTGCGGCGCAAGCTCGATCCGCTCGGCCCGCCGCTCATCCACACCCGGCGCGGGGTGGGGTACGTGCTCCGGCCATGACGTTGAACGCGCGGCTCACGGCCGGGCTGCTCGCGGTGACGCTGGCCGGGCTGTTGATCACGTGCTTCGTCAGCGCGTTCTTCCTGCACGGCTACCTCATGGACCGGGTGGACGACCAGCTGCGGTCCGCGCGTGACAGGACGGTGGCCCGGCTGGTCCGGCCCGGGCTGCCCGGCGAGGGGGTCGCGCCGGCTCCCTTCATCGTGCTGTCGGTGACGCCGGACAACCGGATCCGGGTGCTCAGCGATCAGGAACCCGATCCGGCCCCGGCCGTCGCCGAGGTACAGCGGCTGGGGTTCGCGGGGGTCCATGACCGCTCGTACACCCTCGACCCGTTCTCGCTCGCGGACATGCGCGCCGTCGCCCGCCCCGCCCCCCGCAACGGCAATCTGATCGTGGTCGCGACACCGCTGGACGAGATCCACTCGGAGGTGCGCAACCTGGTGATCGCCGAGCTGGCCAGCGCGACGGCGCTGATCGGGCTGCTGGCGCTGCTGGGGCGGCACCTGATCGCGCGCGGGCTGCTGCCACTGGGGCGGATGGCCGAGACCGCGCACGGGATCGCCACCGGGGGCGACCTGCGGGCACGCATGCCGGACGCGGATTCGCGCACCGAGGTCGGCCGGCTGGCCGCGTCGATCAACGTGATGCTGGAACGCATCGAGCAGGCGTTCTGGGCGCGCGGCCGGTCCGAGGCCCGGGTGCGGGAGTTCGCCGCCGACGCCTCACACGAGCTCCGTACCCCGCTCACGACGATCCAGGGGTATGCGGAGCTCTACCGGCACGGCGCGCTCGGCCCCGACGAACTGCCGGACGCGATGCGCCGCATCGAGGAGGAGGCGCAGCGGATGAACCGGATCGTCGGCGATCTGCTGGAGCTGGCCCGTCTCGACCGTGGGCAGTCGTTGCAGCCCGCCGAGACCGACCTGGCCACCCTGGTCCGGGACGCGGTCGCGGACGCGTCAGCCGTCGCGCCGGATCGTTCGTACGAGGTGGACGTGCCGAAGTCCCTGCCCGCCTTCGTGGACGAGGCCCGTATCCGCCAGGTGCTCGCAAACCTGCTGGCCAACGTGCGGGTGCACACGCCTGACGACACGTCGGTGACCGTTCGTGCGGCCCGTACGCCCCACGGAGTCATGCTGGAGGTCGCCGACCGGGGGCCGGGCATGAGCGCCGAGGACGCCGCCCGCGCGTTCGAACGTTTCCACCGCGCCGAGCATCGTTCCGGCGGGGCGGGACTCGGCCTTCCGATCGTCGCCGCGATCGCCGCCGCCCATGGCGGGCGGGCGGACCTGCTCTCTGAACCTGGCGCGGGCACGACCGTCCGGGTGACGATCCCCGCCGGCCGCGGGCCACACCCGCCCGGCGGCACAGCGAGCCAGCCGGGGCCTGGCGGCACAGCGAGCCGGCCGGCGCCCGAAACCCCCGTCGACAAGCCGATCGCCCAGCGTTGACACGTTCCTGGATCCACCGAGGAACGCGGAACGAGGAACGGCGAGCAGGGCAATGCCCGCTTGGGCGTGCTTCCGCGCGGCTCAGGCGCTGCGGAAGGCCCGGCGGGCTGCCTTTTGCGTCGTCCGGCGTTGCGATCCGGCTTGCCGTGCCCTGTCGAGGCTGGCACGGACCTTGGCTGCGCCTCGCAAGGCCGTGGTGGTGTCTTTTACACGGCCCGCATAAGGGGCCAGGACCTCGGCGATAGGCGGCGGAGATGCCTCTTCGCGGATGAGCGCGAAAGGCGTGGGGGACGGGACGGTCGTGGTTTGGCTCCCCGCGGCGGGGACGAGCGTGAGAGCCGTTTGGCAATGCGGGCACCGCAACCCCGGATGGGAGTCTCTGCTCATACCACGGATCATTACCCGAAGGTCTGACATTTGAGCCCCGGGAACGCCTGAACGGCACCTTAACTGCCGGAAGTGTTTCCAGTGTCGAAAAGGTGATCAAAGGGCTCGACCGCGGCCGGGGTCTGTGGAACGTTCGGGATGATCGTGGTTCCAATGGAGGGACGTCCTTGTGATCTTGGTGTCGGGTGCGACCGGAAACGTCGGCGGGGAGTTGGCGCGGCGGCTGGCCGAGGCCGGGATGGCGGTCAGGGCGCTGGTACGGGATCCGGGGAAGGCGCCGGCCGGTACCGAGCCGGTCGGCGGGGATCTCGACCATCCCGAGTCGCTCACGGGCGCGCTCAAAGGAGTGGAAGGCGTCTTCCTGCTGAGCGGGTACGCGGACATGCCGGGGCTGCTGGCGGAGATCGACCGTGCCGGAGTGGGAAGGGTCGTGCTCCTCTCAGGTGGCGCGGTGCTGGCCTCCGACACCAAGAACGTCATCTCCCGCTATATGCACGAGTCCGAACGCGCCGTACGGGAGTCCGGCGTGCCCTGGACTCTCCTGCGCCCCAGCGGCTTCATGTCCAACACCCTGCAATGGGCCCCGCAGATCCGCGCAGGCGGCGACGTGGTGCGGGCGCCCTTTCCGCATGTACGGATCGCGATGGTCGATCCGTACGACATCGCAGCGGTGGCGGCCGAGGCGCTGCTGGAAGACGGCCACGAGGGCAACGTCTACAACCCGACCGGCCCGGACCCGCTGCTGCCTGCCGACCGCGTCCGCATCCTCGGCGAGGTGCTGGGGCGTGAGCTGCGCTTCGAAGGGCAGACCAACGCCCAGGCGCGGGAAGACATGCTCGCCACCATGCCGGTCGAGTACGTGGAGGCCTTCTTCACCTTCTACGCCGACGGCAAGCTCGACGAATCCCACGTTCTGCCGACCGTGCGCGAGGTCACGGGGAACGCCCCGCGGACGTTCGCGCAGTGGGCGGCCGCGCACGCCGACGCCTTCCGATGAACGTTCACGCGGACTCGGCCGGGGCGGCGGCGGCCTCCTCGGGCGAACGGATGCGGATCCACGTGTGCAGCAGCAGGAGGAGCTCGACCCGCCTGTCCGGCTCGTAGAGATCGTCGCCGAACATCTCCTCGAGACGCCGGATCCGGTAGCGGACGGTCTGCTCGTGGACCAGCAGCCGTTCGGCCGCCGCCACCGCGTTGTCGTGGCACTCCATGTAGGTCAGCAGCGTCCGGGCGAGCGGCTCCCGCCGATGGACGGGAAGGTCCATCAGCGGGGCGAGCCGGGTCCGGAGCGCGACGTCGATCAGCTCCTGGCTCATCGCCGTCACCAGGGTGGGGACATGGTCCAGGCAGCGGACGATCTCCTTGGCCGGCAGAACGCCGCGTTCGATGAGCCGCAGCGCCTGGCTCGCCCAGCGCAGCGACAGCGCGCCGCGCGTCATGGGGACGGTCGGCCCCACGGCCGCCTGGCAGCCGCGGACGAGGGAGGCGATCAGCCGGTCCTGCCCGGGGCCGTCGGGGTCGGGCACGATCAGATACGGGCTCGGACCGTGCCAATCGGCAAGGACCGCCGGAGGCAGCACGGGCGGCGTATACCCTTCCGGCGGCCGCACCGCGATGACGGCCAGGGTGCGAGGCAGATCCCAGCGCGCCGGCCTGGCGAGTTCGCTGATGGCCTCGCGGCTGGCGGGCGGATCGACGACGAGCAGGTCCCGCAGCCGCCAGCGGAACCGTTCCCGCTCGGTGGCCAGCACTTCCTGCGCCTCCGCGTAGCCGCGGGCAGCCGCCCCGGCGATCTTCTCCAGGAACACGAACAGCGACTCGGTGATCTCGCCGAGCGTCTGGAGCGACCAGTTCAGGCGCTGGGCCTCCTTGATGAAGCGGCGGCAGGCCACCTGGCCGCTCACCCTGATCGCGCTCTGCAGGCCGTCCAGGCTGCGGCCCTTGCGCGCCTCGTACGCGCCGATGCCGACGAAGATGTCGGTCACGGTGGTCCAGGAGATGTCCTTGTTGCCGAAGGCCTCCACGAACTGCCGGACGCTCTCGGTGACCGCCCACTGCATGCGTTGTCCGTACGCGCTCTCTGTCGGCCGGGCGTACTCCGGTACGAGCGCCTTGATCTCACGGACCATCTCTTCGGCGGCGGCCTCTAGGTGGGGGCGGAGTGGCTCGGCGAGCTCGGCCGAGATCTCGGTGAGTGGACGGCAGGCGGCCGTCGGGGGCTCGCCCATCTGGACCTCCCTGGGAGCGCGGTGCCTGTGCCTCTGACGGTCCAGGATCATCTGACCGCCCCCGAGTCAGAAGTGGCTGACGGACGAGTTTGGGAGGTCGGAATTGTCACATTTTTAACAATTAGGTCACGTCGTGTCGTACGCCTGCCGCCACAATCTGCAACCTTCGGCATAGGTGGCCAGGTCGTGGTCGGTGAAACGCGCCAGGTCCCAGTCGTACGGCTCGGTGGCGTCCTTCCATGCGTACGCCCACGCGGTCCGGCCGTCATCGAGAGACAGCGACACCAGCTCGTAGAGATCACTCTCGTACTCGTCCAGCAGCCGCCGCTCCGCAGCGGTCAGCCCGGTCATCAGCAGACCTTCGGCGACAGACTCCGGATCCGCGACGAGGCCGGGATAGACGACGCCGGGAAGCGCCCGGACACGCCAGCCGGTGGCGGTCGCCGGGGCCAGATCCGGGACACGGCCGAGGAGGACCTCCAGCACAGCCGGGAAACGCAGTGTCCCGTACACGAACAGTCCAGCGGTCATGTTCTCGCAGCGTACGCGGAGGACCAGGCCTCCGGCACACCACCCACCGCGATGCCGAAGCGGCCGCGTCCTCCCATCCGCACACGGCTAAGCAGGGCCGCACACCCGGCTAAGCAGGGCCGCGCAGACCCCGTTCTCAGCCGAACCGGCCGGGCTGAACCAGCCCAGGCCGAACCAGCCCCGGTCGAACGCAGTCGCGGTCGAACGCAGCATCCGCACACCAGCGCCTGCCCCGCCGGCGCCGTTTCAGGCCCTACTTTTTACGGAACGGCCGGGAGATGCCCCGTTGCCTGGCCTTGCTGGCCACGCGCGAGGCACGGCCACCTATGCCGCGGCGCCCACCCAGAGCGCGGCTACCTGGGATGCGGCGGCGGCCCATGATGCGGTTGCCCATGGTGCGGCGGCGACCCATGATGCGGCGGGCCGAGGTGCGGCGGGTGTGCTGTTGGCGGTTGCGCAGGGCGCGGCGGGCGATGATGAGGGCGACGGCTGCTGCGGCGGCTGCGCCGGCCACGGGCCTTGGGCGCTTGCGGACCTGCTCGGCGGCCTTGGTGGCGGCCTCGGGTGTCGCCTCGCGTGCACGTTCCTTCAGCTCTCCGGCCTTCTGCTGTGCCCGTGCCTTGACGTCCGTGCGCGAGGCGAGCTCGCCCACCGTCGCGCCCAGGTCGTTGCGGGCCTGTTCGGTGCGTTCCCGCTGTGCGTTGAGATCCTGGTTGCGCTCGTTCATCGGTGGCCCCTGTTCTTGATCTCCTGAACGTCGGCCCGGACGCTTTCGGCGGTCTGCTCGGGCTTGGGCGGCGTGGCCATGGCCATCTCCTTCTTGCCCCGCTGCGCGAGCACGGCCGCCACGACGAACAGGACGGCGGCAACGATCACTGCGGCCGCCCAGACGGGCAGGGCCAGCGCCAGCAGCGCTATCACTCCGGCGATCAGCGCACCGCCGCCGTAGAGAGCCGTGATGCCGGCGCCGCCGTACATCTTGGCGCCCTGGGCCGCGCTCTTCCCCTTCTGCCGTAGCTCAAGCTGGGCCAGACGTAGTTCCTCGCGGACGAGCTGGGCACTCTGCTCGCTCAGCTGCTTGACGAGTTCCGACGTCGGCGCGCTCGTCATATCGCTCATCGGTCTCCTCCTCGATCAGTCCCTTCGGATACCCGCTGTGCCGGGGTCCTAACGGGTCTGGCGGTTTCGGAGGGACGGAGAACGGGCCCGGGTATGCGCAGGTCACGGACCCGTCAACGGCGAGTCTCTTATCTGGCGGAGTGTGTTGTTTGACCCGATAGGGGACAATGGCAGGTGATGTGCCCGTGGTGCGGGCCTGGCCGCCGTTCGCGGTTGAACGGGCCGGTGTCCCGATGACCGAGTGATCATCGGGAACCGGGGGCATGATCGGAATATCTGACTATGAGCCCATACGTCCGTTCGACTGCTGTTCATCTTGGCCAGGGAACATTAAGAACATGAGCGTCAATCCAGGACATTTCCCCCTCAACGAGGAGTCGCTACCCGACGACCGGTTCTTGGACCGAGAGGAGAGCTGGCTCCGCTTCAACCAGCGTGTCCTGGAGCTCGCCGAGGACCCGCAGCTGCCGCTCCTGGAACGGGTGCGCTTCCTGTCGATCTTCGCCAGCAATCTCGACGAGTTCTTCATGGTGCGGGTCGCCGGCCTGACCCGGCGGATGGCCACCGGTCTCGCGGTCCAGTCCGCCAGCGGCCGGCAGCCCCGCGAGGTGCTGGAACGCACCGCCGCCGTGGCCCACGAGCTGATGCTCCGGAACGCCGAGTGCTTCCGTGGGGATCTGCGCCCGGCGCTCGCCAAGGAGGGCATCGAGATCCTCCGGTGGGCCGACCTCGCCGAGACCGAACAGGAGCGGCTGCGCCGGCTCTTCCGCGACCGCATCTACCCGGTGCTGACCCCGCTGGTCGTCGACTCCGCCCACCCGTTCCCCTACATCTCCGGCCTCTCGCTCAACCTCGCAGTGATAGTGCGCGACCCCGAGACCGAGGCCAGGATGTTCGCGCGGGTCAAGGTGCCGCCGGTGCTGCCCCGCTTCATCGAGGCCTCGCCCAACCGCTTCACGCCGCTCGAAGACGTCATCGCGGCGCATCTCGGCCAGCTGTTCGTGGGCATGGAGGTCGTCGAGCACCACGCGTTCCGGGTGACCCGCAACCAGGACCTGGAGATCGACGACGACATCAGCGAAGGGCTCCTCCAGGCGCTCGAACGCGAGCTGCTGCGCCGCCGCTTCGGGCCCGTCGTCCGGCTGGAGGTCGAAGAATCGATCTCCGACGCCGTGCTGGAACTCCTCATCGAGGAGCTCACCATCGACGAGGGCCAGGTCTACAAGGTGGACGGCCCCCTCGACCTGGCCGGGCTGGCCGCGATCGCGGACCTGGACCGGCCCGAGTTGAAGTACCCCCCTTTCGTGCCGTCGAAGGAGGCGATCCCGGAGGACGCCGGCATCTTCGCGGCGATCCGTGAACGTGACATCCTCCTGCACCACCCGTACGACTCGTTCACCACGACCGTGCAGCGCTTCATCGAGGACGCCGCGGCCGACCCGGGCGTTCTGGCGATCAAGCAGACGCTCTACCGCACCAGTGGCGACTCCCCGATCGTCCAGGCGCTGATCAGCGCCTCCGAGGCGGGCAAGCAGGTCGTGGTGGTGGTGGAGCTCAAGGCGCGCTTCGACGAGCGTGCCAACATCGCGTGGGCCCGCGAGCTGGAGAAGGCCGGCTGCCACGTGGTCTACGGGTTCGTCGGGCTGAAGACGCACTGCAAGCTCGCCCTGGTCGTACGGCAGGAACGGGACGGCACGCTGCGCCGCTACTGCCACATCGGCACCGGCAACTACCACCCCAAGACCGCCCGGCTGTACGAGGACTTCGGCCTCCTCACCGCCGAGCCCGAGATCGGCGAGGACGTCAGCGTCCTCTTCAACCACCTGACCGGATACTCCCGGCAGAACTCCTACGGCCGCCTGCTCGTCGCGCCGCACAGCCTGCGGTCCGGGCTGGTGCTGCGCATCGAGCGGGAGATCGAGAACCACCGGGCCGGACGGGCGGCCCGGGTACGGGTGAAGTGCAACTCGCTGGTCGACGAGGTGGTCATCGACGCGCTCTACCGCGCCTCCCAGGCCGGTGTCCCGGTCGACATCTGGGTACGCGGCATCTGCGCGCTGCGGCCGGGCGTCGAGGGACTCTCGGAGACCATCCGGGTGCGCAGCATCCTGGGCCGTTTCCTTGAGCACTCGCGGGTGTTCGCGTTCGAGAACGGCGGCGAGCCTGAGGTGTGGTTCGGTAGCGCCGACCTCATGCACCGCAACCTCGACCGGCGCGTGGAGGCCCTGGTGCGGGTGACCGAACGGACGCAGCGTGCCGATCTGGTGGGGCTGCTCGACAAGGCTATGGACGACGGCACCCAGGCGTGGTGGCTGGACGGTGACGGCACATGGACGCGGCGTGCGGCGATGACCGACGACAACCTCCTGGACATCCAGAGCCATCTGGTGAAGAGCCGGCGCTGGAGGACCGTGGATGCGACATCCTGACCCGCCGGACAGCGAGAAGGACGACGTGCGGAAGGGCGAGGACGTGATCCGCGCGGCCGGCGCCGTGTTGTGGCGAGACGGCCCGGACGGCACCGAAGTCGCGTTGATCCATCGGCCCAAGTACGACGACTGGTCGTTCCCCAAGGGCAAGCTCAAGAACGGCGAACATGCCCTGCGCGCCGCGGTGCGCGAGGTGGAGGAGGAGACCGGGGTCGTGCCCCGGCTCGGCCGCCGCCTGCCGACGAGCTCCTATCCCAAGGACGGCAAGACCAAGCGCGTTGACTACTGGACGGCCCGTGCCGCGTCGCCCACGTCGCCCACGTCACCCACGTCGGCCGACGCGGACGCGCCGTTCACGCCGAACGACGAGGTCGACCGGCTGGAGTGGCTGCCGATCGCGGACGCCTACGAACGGCTCAGCTACTCGCACGACGTGGATCTGCTGCGGGAGTTCGAAGCGGGTCCACCGGACACGTGGCCGCTGGTGATCCTGCGACACGGATCGGCAGGGGAGAAGCGCGAGTGGAGGGGGCCCGACGAGCTCCGTCCCCTGGACGAGCGCGGGCGTGCCGAGGCGTCCCTGCTGGCGGGGCTTCTGCGCTCGTTCGGGCAGGCACGGCTGATCAGCTCGGCGACGGCGCGGTGCCTGGAGACGCTCCTGCCGTACGCCCGGAAGGATGCGGTGAAGGTCGTCACCGACGAGGCCTTCACGGTCGGCGCCACCGGTGCCGAGCAGGCGTGCGACCGGCTGTTCGAGCTGGTGGACGACGGCGCTCCGGCCATCGTGTGCACGCACGGCGAGGTCGTGTCCGATCTCGTCACCGGGCTGTGCAAGCGCCTCGGCGAGAAGGTCCCCGAGGATCCGAGCCTGCGCAAGGGGTCCTTCTGGGTCGCGCACATCACGACTGACGGTGCCGGCGGGCCCTCCATCGCCGCCCTGGAACGCCACACCCCCACCGCCGGCCGAACCGGCGATGGGGGTTCCGCGGCGAGTCCGGAATTCGTCAGACGGCTGCTCCATTGATCGCACTGTCAGTCGGCGTGCCAGGCGTGACCGGGGTGGCGGGCGTTACCGCAGGCGTGATCGGGGTGGCAGGCGCTGTCGGGCTGGTCCGGAGCTTGGGCAGTGCCAGTGCGCCGAGCAGGCCCAGCAGGGTGAATCCGGCGGCGATGTAGACCGCGGCGCGCAGCCCGTCCGCGGTCGCGACGCGGAGCGCCTCGCCCGTCAGATCGCCCAGGTCCGAGTTGGCGGCCCCGACGAGGAGGGCCAGGCCCGCGCTCGTGCCGATCTGCAGGGCGGTGTTGGCCATGCCGCCCGCGGTGCCCTGCTCCTCGGCCGCGACTCCGGTACCGGCGGCGCCGAACATGGTCGGGAAGATGGTGCCCATGCCGAGGCCGTAGACCAGGATCCCGGCGAGCACGGTCCAGTACGAGCCGTTCGCCACCATCCCGGCGCCCAGCAGGACACCGCCGCCTGCGCCGAGCAGGAGGGCGATCATCAGGGTGGGCCGGTTGCCGATGCGGACGATCAGGCGCTCGGCGAGGAAGTTGCCGGCGCCGATGACCACCGACAGGCCCAGGAAGGCGAGCCCGCCCTGGAGTGCCGAGTAGCCGAGCACGCCCTGGAAGTAGAGCGTCAGGAAGTAGACGATGTTCTGCATGCTCAGGCCGAAGACGAAGATCACCAACAGGGCGGCGCGGACGTTGCGGTTACGGAAGAGGCGGAGCGGCATGAGCGGGCTCTTGCTGCGGGCCTCGATGCCGAGGAAGACCGCGAGCAGGACGATCGACAGGGCTCCGGCGACGAGGACGGCCGGGTCGCCCCAGCCCGACTCCGGGCCCTGGGCGATCGCGAACACCAGCAGGGTCACGCCGATCGTGCCGGTCAACGCTCCCGGCAGGTCGAAGCTTCGGCCCCGCTCGCGCGTCCCGTCGGCGTTCAGCAACACGAACGCCGCCGCGGCCCCGATGACGACCAGCGGCACGTTCACCAGGAACACGGCCTGCCAGCCGAACGCGTGGGTCAGCACCCCGCCCAGCAGGGCCCCGAGGCTGAGCCCGCCCGCACCGGCCATGGCCCACACCGCCAGCGCCCGGACACGTTCCCTGCCCTCGGGGAAGCTGGTGGCGACGAGGGAGAGCGTGGCCGGGAACAACACCGCCCCGCCGACCCCCTGGATCACGCGGGCTGCGATGAGCGTCGCGGGCGAGGTGGCCAGGCCGCCGAGCAGCGACGCGCCGCCGAAGAGGATCATTCCGAGGACGAACATGCGCCGGCGTCCCAGCAGATCGGCGGACCGCCCGCCGAGCAGCAGGAAGCCGCCGAAGAAGATCGCATAGGCGCTGACCACCCACTGCGTGGTGTGCGCGGAGAGACCGACCTCCCGCGCGATGTCGGGCAGCGCGACGTACACGACCGTGAAGTCCAGCGAGGTGATCAGGCTGGAGAACGCCAGGAGGGCCAAGGCGAGGCCCGGCCATTTGCGGGCGAGCGGTTTGTTCCAGGTGGGTGGCTGAACGGATGCGGAGGTCATCGCAAGCTCCTCAGGGTCGTTACGGGATCAGGCGGGGGTCGCTACGGGATCAGGCTGCTTGGAGGAGTTCGGTGCGGGCCGTGCGCAGCGCGCGAGCCCACCAGGTGAGCTGGTCGAGCAGGCCGTCGGCGGCGGCCGCCGCGCCCGCCGCGTCGATGGGCTGCCCGCCTTCGTCGAACCTGTTCCAGACGGAGTGGAAACTGACCGTCTCCCGGATCGTGACGGCCTGCAGCTCCGCGAAGACCTGCCGGAGCTGTTCCACCGCGCGCAGGCCACCGGACGTGCCGCCGTAGGAGACGAAGCCGACCGGCTTGGCCCTCCATTCGTCCACGTACCAGTCAATGGCGGTCTTGAGCGGCGCCGGGAAGCTGTGGTTGTACTCGGGCGTCACCACCACGAAGGCGTCCGCGGCGGCGAGGCGGGGAGCCAGCGCCCGTACGGCGGCGGGCTCGGTCCCGTCGATCTCGCCGAGCGTGTCCGGCAGACGGGTCTCGGCCAGGTCGATGACGTCGAGTTCCAGTTCGGCGCGGCGGGCGGCCAGGCCGGCGAACCAGTCGGCCACCGTGAGGGCGAAGCGGCCCTCGCGGGTGCTGCCGATGATGATCGCGGTGCGCAGTGGGCGGGTCTCGGACATCGTGTCCCTCCTTCACTCTGCCGGTGGATCAGAGAGTGCAGGGGGCCGCTTACCGACCTCTTACGGAACGCTTTCCACCGGCCGTTATCGTGGCGCCATGCGATTCGGGGTGCTCGGGCCGCTCGCGGTGTGGACGGCGGCGGGCCACCCGGTCACCGTGCCCGGGGCGAAGGTCCGGGCGCTGCTCGCCGATCTGCTCCTCCAGGACGGGCGGGCCGTGTCGCCTGACCGGCTGATCGACGACCTGTGGGGGAACGAGCCGCTGCGTAATCCGGCCGGGGCGTTGCAAGTCAAGGTGTCGCAGCTGCGCAAGGCGCTGGAGGACGCCGAGCCCGGAGGCCGGAAACTGGTCGTGTCCGGGGCCGCGGGCTATCTGCTGCGGGTGGACGAGAACGCGGTGGACGCCACGCGGTTCGCCGCGCTCCTGGCCCGCGCGCGGGCGACGCCGGACCCCCGGCTGAAGGCTGACCTGCTCACCGACGCGCTGGCCTTGTGGCGGGGCGCGGCGCTCGCTGATCTCGCGGATGAGGAGTTCGTGCGAGCCGGAGTCGCGTCGCTGGAGGAACAGCGGCTCACCGCCGAGGAGGAACGGGCCGAGGCGCGGCTGGCGATCGGCGGCGAGCACGGGCCCCTCGCGGCCGAACTCGGTGATCTTGTGACTCGCCATCCGTTGCGTGAACGGCTGCGCGCCGCGTACATGCGGGCTCTCTACGGCGCGGGGCGGCAGAGCGAGGCCCTGGAGACGTACGCGGAGCTGCGAGATCGTCTGCGTGACGAGCTGGGACTGGATCCAGGGCCCGGCATCGCCGCGCTTCACCAGGCGATCCTCGAACAACGACCTGACCTGAACGCGGCACCCATGCAGCTGGCCGCCGCCGCGCCCACCGCCGCCGCGCCCACCGCCGGCCCGGCCACTGCCGGCCCGCCAACGGAGTCCAACTCCTCGCCCGGGCCTCGCACCAACCTCCCGGCTGCCTTCAGCGAGCTCGTCGGACGCGACGAGGCGGTGGCGGAGGTCCGGGCGCTGCTGGACGCCGGGCGGCTGGTGACGCTGATCGGGCCCGGCGGGGTCGGGAAGACGCGGCTGGCCCTGGAGAGCGCCGCGCGGCTGGTGGACGAGCAACCCGACGGCGTGTGGGTCGTCGAGCTGGCCGGTCTCGACGGGACGTCGCCGTCGATGGACGACGTGGCCGAGGCGGTCGCCGCCGCGCTCGGCATCCGGGACGACGCCGCTCCCGGACTGCCGCAGGCCAGCCGCCCGATCGAGCCTTCGGGGCGGCTTGCCGAGGCGTTGCGCGACCGGGCCCTGCTGCTCGTTCTGGACAACTGCGAGCACGTGATCGATCCGGTCGCGCACCTGAGTGAGCTGCTGCTGCGGGCGGCGCCCGGCGTCCGGATCCTCGCGACGAGCCAGGAGCCACTCGGCCTGGCCGGTGAGGTGGTGCAGGCCGTACCGCCGCTGGAACTGCCCCACTCCCCGGCCGAGGCCGAGCCTGCAGCGCTCCTGCGATTCAGCGCCGTACGGCTGTTCGTGGCGCGGGCGACCGCCGCGTCGCCGGGCTTCGAGCTCGGCGGCGACAATGCGCGGGCGGTTGCGGCGATCTGCCGGCGGCTGGACGGCGTCCCGCTGGCGTTGGAGCTGGCGGCCACGCGCGTGCGGGCGCTGGGCGTGCACGAGCTCGCCGAACGGCTGGACGACCGGTTCCGGGTGCTGGCCGCGGGACGGCGGCGCGGCGGTCCGGCACGGCAGCAGACGTTGCGCGCGATGATCGACTGGAGCTGGGAGCTGCTGTCCGAGCCGGAACGGGTGGTGCTGCGGCGGCTCGCGGTGCACCTTGAGGGCTGCACGCTGGAGGCCGCCGAAGAGGTGTGCGGCGAGGAGGACGTCCTGGAGGTGCTGGCCCGCCTGGTGGACCGTTCGATGGTCGTCATGGCGGACGGAGGCCGGGGCGGCCCGCGCTACCGGTTGCTGGAATCGGTCTCCGCCTACGCGTTGGAGCGACTGGCTGAAGCGGGTGAGATCGACCGCGTCAAGCTCCGGCACGTTCACTACTACACCGCGTTGGCTGAACGGGCGGAAGCGCGGTTGCGAGGCCCTGAGCAGCGGCGATGGCTCCAACGGCTGGACGCGGAACACGCCAACCTGCGCGGCGCCCTGGACGAGGCCGTGCGGGACGGCCAGGCGGATGTCGCATTGCGCCTGGTGAACGCGCTGGCCTGGTACTGGTTCGTGCGAGGGCGCATCGGAGAGGGGCGGCGCGCACTGGAGCGGGCGTTGTCCCTTGGAGCCGAGGACACCGCCGGACACGCGCTCGCCGAGGCCTGGCGGACCGGACTGGACCTGCTGGGCCGGCGAGGTTCGGGTGCCGTCGAGCCGATCCGGGCGGTACCCGGCTCGTACGACCGGATCGCCGACCCGGGCAGCCGGGCGAGAGCTGAGTGGTTTCTCAGCGAAGTGCTGCTGGGTGCGGGCGAGGTGTCCACCAGCGCTCTGCTGGTCGGCCGGGCCCTACCGGTCTTCCGCCGCCTGGACGACAGATGGGGTGAGGCGGCCGCGCTCGCCACCACGGCCAACCTCGCGCTGGTGAGCGGCGACATCGCAGGCCTCGAACGTGCCGGGAGCGAGAGTCTGTCGGTCTTCCGTGATCTCGGCGAACGCTGGGGACAGGCCCGTGCCACCGAGCTGCTCGGCAAGCACGCCGAGATCACCGGTGACCACACGCGCGCTGCCGATCTCCTCCGGAACGGGTTGCGGCTGGCCGAGGAACTGGGGCTCCGGCTGCAGGTGTCTCTACTGACCTCCGGCCTGGGCCGACTGGCCCTGCTGGCGGAGGACTACGCGGAGTCCGAACGGCTGCACGAGCGCGGCCGGAGCCTCGCCGCCGAACACGGCTACAAGCCCGGCGAGGCGTTCGCGCTCACCGGCCTGGCGCTCGCCTCGCGACGCGCCGGTCGCCTCGACGCGGCCGAGTCGTACATGCGCCAGGCTCTGGAGTGGGAACGCCAGGTGAGCTACGCCCCGGGCATCACCCTCGCCCTCGCCGAGCTGGGCTTCGTCGCCGAGCTGCGCGGTGACGCCGACGCGGCGCGTTCGCTGCACCAGGAAGGCCTCGCCGTGGCGCGGGATAACGGCGATCCACGAGCGGTGGCGCTCGCGCTGGAAGGCCTCGCCGGAGCCGAAGCTCTGGCGGGCCGTCCGGCCGACGCCGCCGCACTCCTCGCGGAAGCGGCCGCCCTGCGCGAGTCGGTCGGCGTGCCGCTGCCACCGGCCGAACGCGGCGACGTCGATCGCATCACCAAGGCCATAGGCGACTAGAAGGACGGCTCGGGGGTGTTCCTCCAGGTCTCCGCGAGAGTGGCGATCGTGGCCCTCGCCTCGCACTGCTCGACGCCATAGAGGACACCGAGCGTGAATGCCTCCGACGTGTCGGTCGTACGGGCGTGGGCGCCTCTGAGGTGTTCCATGGCGATGATGCCGTCCTGGTAGCCGCCGAGCACCTCCTGCACCTTCTTGGCGCGCTTGGAGGTCTCCATGGCGGGCTTGCCGAGCACCGGCTTGGCCAGATCCGCCGCGTACCGGGCCCGCTTCCCCGCCTTGCGCATCTCGTGCCGAGCGACTTCGGGATCGTCGCTGCTCACGATCTCGTCGTATGCCCTGGCCAGCTTCTTCCACATCCGCATGACCAGTCCGGGCAGCTCCTTCGAGGCCTTGCGCCCGGCCCGATCCGTCAGCGGGGGATCGGTGACCAGCGCCTCAAGCGAGTCCAGGAGGGCGAAGTAGCGAGGCTGCTTCAGCGTCACGTTGAGCCGCCGGTAGGCCGCCGCCTCCTGGCGTCCGATCTCCGTCAGCCAGCTCTGTGGCGCGCTCTCGCCGATCTCCTCCAGCCGGTCGGTGAACCGCATCCGCAGGACCTCAAGGTCGCGGACCTCGCCCAGCGCGTCCGCGAGCCACTTGAGCTCCTCCCGCAGTGGAGCGGTGTGCTCGCGGTCGAGGATGGCCCGGTAGCTCTGCAGCGCACTGCGGATCCTGCGCGTCGCCACACGCATCTGGTGCACCGCGTCGTCCTCGGCCAGCCGCGCCTTGGGGTCCCATTTCAGGACGGCCGCCACCTGCTCGCGCAGGTAGCCGAGCACAGCGTCCCCGGCCGTCCCCGAGTATTCCGCAGGAGCCGGCCGCTGGATCGCCCCGTTCAGTACCCGCCCGAGTTTGGACGACGACTCGGCCTTGCGCGCACCGGCCTTGATGAGCCGCTTGCCCGCGGCCTTCAGCAGGACGGCGTCACCCGCCGCGAGCTCGACCTCGATCTCCCGCCAGGACTGGTCGGCGGCATCACCGGCCACCACCCGCCCGGTCACGGCGTCGTCCGCGATCTCCGCTAGGGCCCCGCCGTTCTCGCCCAGCAGGTGGAACACCGTCCGCGAGGTCTCCAGCGTGGCGACCGGTGACAGCTGCTTTCCCCGCGTGTAGGCGGCGACCAGCGAGGCCAGCCTGGCCGGTACGACCTGGGCCCGCCCCAGGGGAGCGCGAAGCTCGTTCTTGCTGTCCGGGCCCGCCGGGATCTTCAGATGCCAGCCCGCGTCCGAGCCGCCGCGTCTCCGCCGGAGCGTGATGCCGTGCGCCGCGAGACGCAGATCGTCGGTGTCGAAGTAGGTGGCGACGAGGTGGTGTGTCTCCGGCGCGCTGACCCCCGTGACTCCGGGAAGCCCGGCCAGATCGGGGACGGTGAACTCCGGCTCGGCATCGTACTTGCGTTCGACCTCAAGGTGCTTTACGGCCATGCTGCTCCTTCACGCCCAGGTAGCCAGCATTCCACGGCCAGATGAACAGCAAAAGTAGAGATCCCTAACGGAAGACGCCCGGGAGTCGGGTCTCACGCATGGCCAATGGCTTGGTGTGTGATGGCCATTGGTATGTCGTTGGACAATAGTGTGTGGCACACAGTATCGTGTGACACGTGTCCTCTGAAGAACTGATCCTGAGCCAGGCGCAGGAGTTGCGGCGCGGCACTGTCGTGCTGGCCTGCCTGGCGCTGCTGCGTGAGCCGCAGTACGGCTACGCGCTCCTGGAGACGCTCAACGATGCCGGGGTCACCGTTGACGGCAACACGCTCTATCCCCTACTGCGCCGGCTGGAGAAGCAGGGCCTGCTCACCAGCGAGTGGAACACCGACGAATCCAGGCCGCGGAAGTTCTACCGGGTCAGCCCGCAGGGCGCCGAGGTGCGCGACGGCCTGGTGCGCGAGTGGAACGACCTCGTCGCCTCGATCTCACAACTGACCAAGGAGAACTGATGACCCCCCTGACCGAACGTTATGTGCAAGAGGTGGTCCGGCGAATTCCCGCCGGGCAGCGAGACGACATCGCCGAGGAGTTGCGCACGACGATCGCCGACACCATCGAGGGACGCGGCGCGGCCGAGCGCGAGGTGCTCACCGAGATGGGCGACCCGCTCCGGCTGGCCGCCTGCTACTCGGGCCGGCCGCTCGCGCTGATCGGGTCCGGTCTCTACCCGGCGTACATGCGCCTGCTGAAGCTGCTGTTGTGGACCGTGCTGCCGTTGATCACCGCTGTCTCCGTGGTGCTCGACGTTCTCGACGACAACGACGCCGGCTCCGCGATCGGCACGGGCATCGGCACCGCGCTCGTCGTGGGAGCCCAGATGTTCGCTTGGCTCACCGTCGTGTTCGCCCTGATCGACCGCATTCCGCAACGTGCCGCCGTGGACACCTGGACCCCCGACGACCTGCCCGAGCTCCGGGAGCCGGACAAGGGAGGACTTGCGGCGGGGCTGTCGGTGGCATGGAACGTGCTGCTGATCGGTTTGATCGTCTGGCAGCACGTGGCGGAGCCCTTCCGGACCGATTCCGGCGAGCGGGCGCAGGTGCTCGACCCGGCCCTGTGGTCGGGCTGGATCTGGCCCGTTCTCGCGGGCCTCGCCGGGCTGGTGGCCATCGAAGTGGTCTGGATCGGCACACGTCGCTGGACCTTTCCGCTGGTCGCCGGGTACGTCGGCGCCACGGCGGTCTTCGCGCTGCCACTGGCCTGGATCGTCTACCAGAAGGAGTTCTTCTCCTCGGCCTTCCTGGCGGACGTCACGGTGCTGGACTCGTTCTACACGGTCGCCGCCCTGGGCGTGCTCGCCGTGAGCGCCGGCAATGTGATCAAGGCCCTCCGCGACGCACGCGGCTGAGCAGTGACTCATCCGGACCTCCGGGCGGGATGGGCCGTCCCGCCCGGAGGTCCCGGCGGACGTCTCCCTGACGATGTCCTGACCTGGGTTTACCAACGTGTTTCATTGGCCATCGCAACGACGCGGTCCGTATGATGTATGTCTCATGACCGCACCGGCTCCGACGGGTAACCTGCCGGTCGCCGTCACCACTTTCGTGGGACGCCGACGCGAGATCACCGAGGTCCGCCGGCTGATGTCGGTCTCGCGGCTGGTGACGCTGACGGGCGTCGGTGGCGTGGGCAAGACGCGTCTCGCCCTGGAGGCCGCCGCCCAGTCCCGCCGGTCCTTCCCCGACGGCGTGTGGCTGGTCGACCTGGCCGCCCTGGAGGACGGTTCGCAGGTGGCCCAGACCGTGGCCAACACGGTCGGAGTCCTGGACCAGTCGACCCGCCCGCCGGCCGAGAAGGTGGCCGAGCTCCTCCTGCGCCGGCAGGCGCTGATCATCCTGGACAACTGCGAGCATCTGCTCGACGACTGCGCGGCGTTCGCCGACGGGTTGCTGCGCGCCGCGCCCGGCGTCCGGGTGCTGGCCACGAGCCGGCGGCCGCTGGAGATCACCGGCGAGCACCTGTTCACGGTGCCGCCGCTGTCGATGCCCGATCCTGAGCACGCCGTGGACGCCGAGGCGCTCGGCCAGTACGACGCCGTGAGCCTGCTGGCCGAGCGGGCGGCGGCCGTCCATCCCGGCTTCGCCGTCACCGAGCGGAACCACACCGCCGTGGCCCGGCTCTGCGCCCGGCTGGACGGCATCCCGCTGGCGATCGAGCTGGCCGTGACGCGGCTGCGGGTGTTGTCGGTGAAGGAGCTCGTCGACCGGCTGGAGGACCGGTTCGCGTTGCTGACCAGCGGCAGCCGGGTCGCGCTGCCCCGGCAGCAGACCCTGCGCGCCCTGATCGACTGGAGCTACGCCCTGTGCATGGAGCAGGAGCGGCTGCTCTGGACGCGGCTGTCGGTGTTCTCCGGCGGGTTCGACCTGCCCGCGGCGGAGGGCATCTGCTCGGGAGACGGGCTGGAGCCCGCGTCCATCGTCGACCTCGTCGATCAGCTGGTCGCCCAGTCGATCGTGATCGGGGAGCACCGTGACGCGGGGGTCCGGTTCCGGCTCCTGGAGACCATCCGGCAGTACGGGCGGGAACGGCTGGCCGAGTCAGGCCAGGAGGCCGCGCTGCGGCGGCGGCACCGCGACTTCTACCTGGCGCGCGCCCAGCGCGTGGCCGACGGATGGTGCGGTCCCGGTCAGGAGGCGGCCCTGGCGCAGTTGCGGGCCGACCACGGCGACCTGCGCGCCGCGCTGGAGCTGTGCATGTCCGATCCGGACGGCCCGCAGGCCGCGCTGCTGATGACGGCGGCGCTGCGGCAGCACTGGTACGCCGACGGCTTCCTCCCCGAGGGCCGCCGCTGGGTCGACCGGGCGCTGGACCTTCCCGGCCAGCCGGTCGCGGAACGGACCACGGCGCTGTGGGTGGCCGCCTGGGTCTCCCTCCTGCAGGGCGATCATGACATCGCCAATTCCCGGCTTGAGGAATGCGAGGCGCTGGCCAAGGAGGTGGACGACCGGACAGCCCGGGCGGTCGCCACCAGCCTGCGCGGCACTGCGGCGCTGTTCGAGGGCGACCTGCCGGAGGCGATCGCCCGCTTCGAGAAGTCCGTCGTGAGCCTGCGGGAGTCAGGCAACACACATGGCTCCCTGATGTCGATGTTCCAGCTGGCCATCTCGCTGGCGCACGCGGGGGAGCTCGAACGGGCCGCGGCGACGTGCGACCAGGCGCTGGCGATCAGCCAGGAGTGCGGCGAACGCTGGGTCCGCTCGTACATCCTGTGGGTCCTCGGCTTCGACACCTGGCAGCGCGGTGACCCGGCCGCCGCGACGGAGCAGACCCGCGAGGCCCTGTCGATCCAGCGCGGCTTCAACGACCATGTCGGGGCCGCGCTGATGATCGAGCTGCTGGCCTGGCTCGCGGCCGCGCAGGCGGAGTTCACCCGCGCCGCACACCTGCTCGGCGCGGCGGACTCCATCTGGCGGAAGGTCGGCACGACGATCGACGCGTTCGGCCCGCACCTGGGAGCGCACCACGCCCGCTGCGAGCAGGCGACGCGGCGGGCCCTGCGCGACAGCCAGTACCGCGCGGCCGTCGCGGGCACCGAGAATCTCACCGTCGCGCAGGCGATCGCCCACGCGCTCAACGAGGAGCCCAAGGCCGCGGCCTCCTCCGACGGCGAGCCGGGCATGGTGCTGACCCCGCGTGAGCGCGAGGTCGCCGACCTGGTCGCGCAGGGCCGGAGCAACCGGGCGATCGCGGAGTCGCTGGTGCTGTCGCCCCGCACCGTGGACGGGCACGTCGAGCGCATCCTGGCCAAGCTGGGATTCACCGCCCGGACCCAGATCGCCGCGTGGGTGACCGAGCAGCGCGCCCGCTCTGAACACGCGGACAGGTACCCGCAGGGGTAGTTCTACGCATCTCCCTCATATGTCAGGTGTGTGAACCTGCCCCTCAGTGCCGATCGCGGCTGACCGCGGAGGCGGAGGAGGTGGACGACACATGACGGCGACTGAGACGTCGGCGAGCGTTCCCAGGGGACGGGACGTCGACGTGGCACCGGGACGGCTCTTCATCGGCGGCGAATGGGTCGAGGCGGCGGACGGCGCCACGCGCGAGATCCTCGATCCCGCGACCGGCGCGACCATCACCACGGTCGCCCACGCGGGCCCGGAGGACGCCGCCCGTGCCGCCGCGGCGGCACGCACCGCCTTCGACGACGGCGGATGGGCGAGCCTCCATCCCCGGGAACGCGGGCGGATCCTGCTGCGGGCGTCGGAGATCCTCTGCGCCCGCGCGGCGGAGTTCGCCGAGCTGGAGTCCCTGGACGTCGGCAAGCCTGTCATGTTCACCCGGACGGTCGACATCCCCACGGTGGTCGAGACCTTCGAGTACTACGGCAACCTCGCCGCCGGTCTGGAGGGCGCCGCCCGGCCCACGACCGCGCCGGCGCTGGCCTACACGCGCCGGGAGCCGATCGGCGTGGTCGCGGCGATCACCCCGTTCAACTTCCCGTTCATCCTGTCCTCGACGAAGATCGCCCCCGCCCTGGCCGCCGGCAACACGATCGTGCACAAGCCCGCCGAGGAGACCCCGCTGACCGCGCTGCGGCTGGCCGAGGTGCTGCGCGACGCGGGCGTGCCCGACGGGGTCTACAACGTGGTCACCGGCGACGCCGTCGCCGGGCAGGCGCTGGTGACCGACCCCCGGGTGGACAAGATCGCGTTCACCGGCTCCACCGGCGTGGGCCGGCTGGTCGCCCAGGCGGCCGCCCAGAACCTCAAGAAGGTCACCGTCGAGCTGGGCGGCAAGGGCGCCAACATCATCTTCGCGGACGCCGACCTGGAGGCCGCGATCAACACCGCGGTCTCCGCGTTCGTGTTCAACACCGGGCAGTTCTGCATGTCCGGCAGCCGCCTGCTGGTGGAACGGCCCGTCTACGAGGATGTGGTCGGGGCGCTCGGCCAGGCGTGCGCCCACATCCCCGTCGGCGACCCCTTCGCGGAGGGCACAGTGGTCGGGCCGATGGCCGGTCCCAAGCACCTGGCCAAGGTCCGGTCCTATCTGGACCGCGCCCAGGCCGAGGGCGTGCGCGTCCTCGGGGGAGGGACGGTGCCGGCCGGCTCGGGCGGCTTCTTCGTCGCCCCGGCGGTGCTGGCCGGCGTGGAGCAGTCCTCGCCGTACGTCCAGGAGGAGATCTTCGGGCCGGTGCTGACGGTGCAGCCGTTCGACACCGAGGAGGAGGCCGTCCGGCTCGCCAACGACACCCCCTTCGGCCTGGCCGCAGGCCTGCAGACCCGCGACATCGGCCGGGCCCACCGGGTCGCGGCGGCGCTGCGGGCGGGGATCGTCTGGGTGAACGCGTGGGCCGTCCTGGACGTCGCGATGCCGTTCGGCGGCTACAAGCAGTCGGGCTACGGCAGGGAGAACGGACCCGAGGGGCTTGAGGAGTACTTGCAGACCAAGTCCGTCGTGGTCTCGCTCGCATGACGCTTGTCAGGAAGGGAACGACATGATCACCACCACGGCCGCGATCGTCGAGGAGCCGGGGGCGCCGTTCACGGTGCACGAGGTGTCCGTTGAGGATCCGCGCGCAGGCGAGGTCCTGGTTCGCATGGTCGCCGCCGGGCTCTGCCACACCGATCTCACCGTACGGGCGGGCGGCATCCCGTTCCGGTTGCCCGGCATCCTCGGGCACGAGGGCGCGGGCGTCGTCGAGCAGGTCGGCACGGGCGTCACCAAGGTCAAGCCGGGTGACAAGGTGCTGCTGAGCTTCACCTCGTGCGGGCACTGCGTGGCCTGCCGTGACGGGCATCCCGCGTACTGCGACACCTGGCTGCCGAGCAATCTGATCAGCGGCGCCCGCGACGACGGAAGTCCCACGGTGTACCGCGGCAGGGACCCCCTCGGCGGGCACTTCTTCGGGCAGTCCTCGTTCGCGCGGCACGCCCTCGCCGACGAGCGCAGCGTCGTGCGCGTGGACCATGACGCCCCGCTGGAGGTCCTCGCACCGCTCGGCTGCGGCGTCCAGACCGGCTTCGGCACGGTATGGAACATCCTCGACCCCGCGCCGGGCTCGACACTGGCGGTGTTCGGCGCCGGCGCGGTCGGCCTCGCTGCGATCATGGCGGCGGCCCAGTTGCCGCTCAAGGCCATTTTCGCGATCGACCGCGTGCCCGACCGGCTGGACCTGGCCACCGAACTGGGCGCCACCCACACCCTCGACGTGGGCTGGGTGGACACGGCCAAGACGCTGATGGAGCTCACCGGCGGACGCGGCGTCGACTACACGGTCGACACCACCGGCAACCCGGGCGTGCTGCGCACCGCCGTGGACACCCTCGCCGCCCGCGGCACCTGCGCGATCGTCGGTGCCCCGCCCGGGGGCACCGAGGTGTCCCTGGACGTCCAGGGCATGCTCACCGGCAAGAAGGTCGTCGGCGTGACGCTTGGCGACGGCGAGCCCGAGACCCTGCTGCCGCAGCTGGTCGACCTGCACCGGCGGGGCCGGCTGCCGCTGGAGAAGCTCGTCCGGTACTACCCGCTGGAGGCCCTGGACCAGGCCGCCCAGGACATGCACCAGGGCACGACGATCAAGCCCGTGGTGCGGTTCTAGGGCGACCCGCTCCGGCGCGCTCGGCGCCGCCTCCGCGGCCCCCGGAGGCCCGCCGAGCGTTGGGGGGAGATGACGCCCCGGCCCTGAGTTCCCCAGGGCCGGGGCGTCGTCATGCCCGCGAGTTGGTCACCGGTCAG
The DNA here is from genome assembly GCF_008923185.1 of Actinomadura rudentiformis. Lineage (GTDB taxonomy): Bacteria > Actinomycetota > Actinomycetes > Streptosporangiales > Streptosporangiaceae > Spirillospora > Spirillospora rudentiformis. The sequence goes on along the minus strand of NZ_WBMT01000007.1, from coordinate 208,057 downwards.
GAGATCTTGGAGAGATCGACGAGTAGGTACGAAGTGCCGCGGGCGTAGTAGTGGAGACGGCCACCGTCGAGGAGAGGGGCGCCGTCACCCCTGCGCAGGCTGAAGGTGCCGCCCTTGCCGGTCTCCAAGTCGATCAGAGTCTGCTGGGACGTCTCGCTCATGCTTGGGCCGTCACCATGCATGGTGACGAATCGGTCGAGGGCCGGGCCCCAGGCGGTTCCGTTGAAAATGTGGCCGGAGGAGGGCCGGACGATGCGGCGGCCGTCACGTGAGCTGGCCCGGCGTTCGTCGACGCACCAGGTGACGGCGCAGGTCCAGCGCCTCTTGACCTCGGGGGTGAACGAGCGGCGTTCGCCGGTGACGAGGTTGCGAATGTCCTTGTAGGCCACCTGGAGGGGGGCGTCCGCAGCCATGGCGCTGCCGCCGTCGTCATAGGCGGGACCGCCCGCCCACGGCCATGACATCAGCCTCATGCGATCGGTGCCGGGAAGCTTTTGCGCGGCACCTCCGGCGAGGGCGGCGCGGAAGACCCCGCCCGTGGTGAGGCTCCAGTAGGCGGAATCCCCGGTGAGGGTCAGGCTGGAGACGTCCGCCGCAGGGAAGACCGGGCCGGTGTACAGCTTGGCCGCCGGGCCGCCGGACACGGGAGCCGTCCAGATCTCCGTGCTGTTCTTGGATTTGCTCAGCCAGCCGACGCGCCCGGACCCGACCGTGAAGTCGTGCGTCGCGGTGACCTTGGGGGACTGGACGGGAAAGGCGAGCTTGACGGTGCGGTGGGTCGTCAGGTCATAGGTGAACAGGGCCGATGCGACACTGCTGGAACGCCAGGTGGCGATCACCAGCGTCGTGTCGTTGACATAGTCCACCGGGGTGAAGCGGGTGCCGTCGGGGAGCTTGGCGGGGATCTGCTGGACCGCGCCGGGCCACTGCTTCTCGATCGGCTTGGACTTGGGTGTGACGACGGCGGGGTTGATCAGGGACGGGTCTCGGTCCTCCCGGGCGAGCCCCTGGATGCCGAAGGTCAGGGCTGCGACGGCCAGCGCAACGGAGGTGGCGGCGCTCGTCACCCGGGTGACCCGGCGGCGGCGATGCTTGACGGCCACCTGGCGCGACAGGTCGGCCGGGGGACGCGGGGCCCGCTCGGCGTGGCGAGCGAGGCTCGAGGCGAGGGCTTCTTCGAGGTTCACGTCGTTCATCGCTCGCTCCGTTCGAGAACGTCGGCGGGATCCCAGGCGGCGCGGAGTTTCTCAAGGCCGCGAGAGGCCTGGGAGCGGACCGTTACGCGGGAAATGCCGAGATATGAGGCGATCTCCTCGTCGGGGAGGGACTCGTAGTACCGCAGGACGAGCACGGCCCGCTGCCTGCGGGGCAGCGTGCCGAGGGCCTGCCAGAGGGCGTCGTCCAGCGGAGCCGGATCTTCGTAGGAACGTTCCGGGACGGCCTCGGTCAGCGTCTCGCGGCGGCGCCTGCGCCACATCGAGATGTGCAGGCGGGCCATCGTGGTCCGCACATAGCCCTCAGGATTGGTCTGGTTCTTCACCCGCGGCCAGGCGCCGCGGAGCTTGATCAGCGCGTCCTGGACCAGGTCTGCGGCGTCGTGCGGGTTACCGGTGAGCACATAGCCATAGCGCAGAAGTGCCTGCGCGCGGCCGGCCACGAAATTCTCATAGGCCTCGTCCACGTTGGCATCTCTCCCTTCACGACCTGGACGCCGTCAGGGGTGGAACTGTTGCACGGCGACGCAGATGCGCGGTCGGAAGGCTGCGCTGGGCAAACGGGCGTGACAAGCTCGATCGCGAGGGATCAGGCGTCCTTCAGGTGGAACTTCATGCCCATGTGGGAGGGGCGGAAGCCGATCTTCTGGTAGAAGCGGATCGAGTCGGGGCGCTGGCGGTCGGTGGTGAGCTGCACCACCCGGCAGCCGCGGGCCCGGGCCTGGTCGATGGCCCAGCCGATCATGGCCTGGCCGACGCCGTGGCCGCGCTGTTCGGAGGCTACGCGGACGCCTTCGATCTGGGCGCGTTCGCCGCCGGTGTAGGTGAGGCCGGGAATGTAGGTCAGCTGCAGCGTTCCGGCGATGGCGTCGCCGATGACGGCGACGATCAGGGTGTTGTTGGGATCGTGCTCGATCGCGTCGAAGGCCTTCCAGTACGCGTCGGGGAGATCGCCGGGAGTCTCGCGGGTGGCGCCCAGCGGGTCGTCGGCGAGCAGGCGCACGATCTCGGGGACATCGTCCCTGGTCGCGGCGCGGAAGGTGACTTCACGGTGCACGGCACCAGGCTATCCGGACGTTGTGTAGCAAAAGTCACCTTGGCTTGTAGTACTACGGGTTGTAGTACTACGTTGAGTGGACAACCACCCCGACTCTCCGCGAGGCGTGTCATGAAAGCCACCAACGAGGACCACTGGACGGACCGCGCCATCTGCCGTGGTGCCGACCCGGACCTCTTCTTCCCCATCGGCTACTCGGCCGAGGTGCTCCAGGAGCAGCAGCGCCAGGCCAAGGAGATCTGCGGCAACTGCCCGGTGACCGCCGACTGCCTGTCCTGGGCGCTGAAGGTCGGCGAGCCGGACGGGATCTGGGGCGGGACGACTCCCGAGGAGCGCCGGCACCTGCGCCGCCGGGCCGACGCCCCGGCGCGGCACCGCCTGCCCGTGATCTCCGTACGCGACGACGTCGAAGAGCACGAGCAGGCGGCCTGAGCTACTCGGCTTGGTCTACCACGGAACCGCCATCACGTTCACGTGGTCGTTGGCCGGGTCGTAGTAGGACATCAGAAGATTGCTCGAGGTGCTGAGTGCCGGGTGTCCGAAGTACGCCCGGCACAGGTCGAGGCCTTGCTGGTCGCCGCACGGCGCCGTGCCGGTACGGGTGACGCTCCAGCCGCCGGTGAGCGAGTTCGAGCGCCAGATCCGGAAGTTCCCGCCGATGTCGATCTGCTCGACGATCACGAAGCCCTTGCCGAGGGCGCCGAAGTCCTCGGCGTGCACCGCCAGGGGCTTGGCGCCGGGGAGGATCGAGGTCGCGGCGTTGTGGTCGGCGGACCACGCGGACCCCGTCCAGTAGCGGTAGTTGGACCCCGTTCCCCACGAGGAGGCGGTCGCGCTCACGCGGGCGAGGGTGACACGGCCGCTCCCGCAGGCGCCGAAGGCCTGCGAGTCGCAGATGTAGCCGAAGAGGTAGAGGTAGCCGCCGGAGAAGATCGGCGAGCCGAGGATCTTCTGGAACGGCAGCTGCGAGGTGGACGAGAAGACCTGCTTCTGGCCGCTCAGGGTGTTGGTCGACGGGTTGTACTCGACCAGGCCGAAACGCTCGGTGGTGATCCCGCCGCCGTGGACGCAGACGTCGGCGTAGGGGAGGAGCACCTTGGCGCTGCCGGACGGCTGCTGCGCCACACCCGACGCCCATGACGCCGGATAGGACGAGCCCGGCACCTGGCAGTTGGCTCCGTTCGGCAGCACGAGCCCGGACGGCACGGGCAGCAGGCCGGAGGGCGGACGGTTGCTCGGCGCGTTGATGGGTGCGGTCGGGGTCGGGATCTCGGTCAGCGTGGTGGGGACCTGTCCCGGGGTGTACGAGCCGATGGCCGCCGTGACGCCCAGCCAGAAGCCCGAGGACGTTCCGCTCCATGCCGAGTCGCAGAAGATCCACAGAGCCTGGTTCGTCGTGTTGGGCGCCTTGGTGCTGTAGCCGCAGTCGCGGCTGACGACATTGCCCGCGGCGGCGGTCTCGTAGCGGGACAGGACCTTGGACGGTGGTGGTGCGTCGGCGGCAAGGACCGCTGTCGGCGCCAGCGCGAGGATCGCGGCACCGGCCGTGAACGCGAGTCTGCGGAGGACAGGGGGACGGAGCTTCACGCGGCCTCCCAATGTGGAAGTGAGCTCGCCCACACGGTAAGGCTTAACGATCTTGAAAAGGAGACCAAAAGGATGGCCGGTTCAGGGCACGAGCGCCATCTTGCCGACGACCCTGCGACTGAGTATGTCGTCCAGCACCTGCCCCGCCGCCTCCAGCGGTTCGGTGCGCGGCGGCACCGGATCGAGCCGCCCGTCCCGCACGTATCCGAGCAGCTCCTCCAGCAGCGCGCGCTGCTCCAGCGGCTTGGTCATCGACCACGCACCCCAGTCGACGCCGACCACCGCCCGGTTGCGCAGCAATACCTGGTTGAGCGGCAGCGACGGGATGGTGCCCGACGCGAAGCCGATGACCAGATAGCGGCCGTTCTCCCTGAGCGCTCGCAGCGCCGTACCCGCCAGCGCGCCGCCGATCGGGTCGTACACGAGGTCGACCCCGCCCTCCGACCAGGCCCGCGCGGTGGACTTGAGACCCTCCGTGGACGTGTCGACCACAGCGTCGGCTCCCGCCGCAAGGGCTGCGTCGCGTTTGCTCTCGGTCGAGGCCCCAGCCAGCACTTTCGATCCGAGCGCCTTCGCTACCTGGACCGCCGCCAACCCAACGCCTCCTCCGGCGCCGAGCACGAGGACGTTCTCGCCTGGTTTCAGGCATCCTCGCTCGCGAAGGGCAAAGAGCGCCGTGCAGTGGCTTTGGGTGAACGTGGCGGCCCGTGCGGCATCGAGCTCGTCCGGGATCGGCACCGTCGCGGCCGCGGGCACCACGACGTGACTCGCGAAACCGCCGAGACCGCAGCCGGCCAGCACGCGCGTCCCGACTGCGGGCTCGGTGACGTCCACCCCGACGGCGGCCACCGTGCCCGCCACCTCCGACCCCGGCACGAAAGGAAGGGACGGCTTGATCTGGTACCTGCCCTGGACGAAGAGCCCGTCCACGTAGTTGACCCCGGCCGCCTCGACCGCGATGACGACCTGCCCTGGCCCCGCTTCGAGAGGCTTGGTCTCGGATACGGCCACCGAGCCCAGCTCTTCACACACCACAGCGCGCATTGGCCCAATATGGCCGAAACCGAATGCCGTCGCTACGTCCAACGGGTATGAAGAAGAACGTCCGGGGCACCAACCGGGGCGGTCGAACGTTCAACTGTTGACGGCAGGGTCACGATCACGGGCGGAACACATGAGTTATCCGGCGGTCCCCCAACGTAATCGCTCCGAAGGCCTGGCGACCCATGGCGCCCGGGCCGTCTCCGCACTCGCACTGGTCGGCGCCATGACCGCGGTCATGTGGGTCCTCGAGATCGCCGACTACACGACGAACGGCGCGCTGGACACCTACGGCATCCAGCCCCACGACGTGGACGACCTCCCCGACATTTTCACCGCCCCGTTCATGCACGGCGGGTTCGAGCACCTGGTCGGCAACACCGTCCCGTTCGTCATCCTGGGCTTCCTCGCCGCCGCCCGCGGCATCGGCAAGTTCCTGGCCGCCAACCTGATCATCATCGTCGCCGGCGGTCTCGGCGTCTGGTTCACCAGCTCCGCCAACACCCTCGGCTCCAGCATCCTGATCTTCGGCTACTTCGGCTACCTGCTGGGTCGCGGCCTCTTCGAACGCCGGCTCCTCGACATCGCCATCGCGATCGGGGTCGTCCTGCTCTACGGCGGCATCATCGTCGGAGTCCTGCCCAGCGATCCCGGCATCTCGTGGCAGGGCCATCTCTTCGGCCTGATCGGCGGCGTCCTGGCCTCGTGGACCCTCCGCCGCCGATCCTCTGACCGCCAGGCCAGCTGACTGACCGCCAGGTCAGCTGGGGCGGATGGTGATGTCGGACACCACGGCGTCGCGCGGCATTTCCACGGCGGCGAGCACTCCGCGTGCGACCGACGTCGGGTCGGCGAAGTCTGAGGCGTTGTAGGGCTGGCCTTCCTGGGCGCGGACCTTCTGCTGCATCCCGGTGGCGGTACGGCCCGGGTAGACCGTGGTGACCTGCAGCGCCGTCTCCTCGGCACGCAACGAGTCCGCGAGGGCCCGGAGCCCGAACTTGCTCGCCGCGTACGCGGACCAGTTCGGGTTGGCCTGGAGCCCGGCGGTGGAGTTGACGAAGACGACGTGCCCCTTCGCGGCGCGCAGCGCGGGGAGCAGGATGCGGGTCAGCTCGGCGGCCGAGACCAGATTGACCATGAGCTGGTCGATCCAGTGGTCGGCGTCCTGCTCCGCCACCGGCCCGAGATCCACGACTCCGGCGCTGTGGATGACGCCGTCGAGCCGGTCGGGCATGGAGGTCTCGGCCAGGGCGGCCTCCAAGCGGCGTGGCTCGCCCAGGTCGAGGGCGATCGTCTGGATCGTGGCGCGTTCGGGCGTCGAGGTGCGGACCGCGCCCGGCGCGCCGTCGCGGTCCCGGATGATCACTTGCGTGTGCGCGTGCGCGCCGCTGCCCAGCGCCTTGGTGAGCGTGCCGAGACGTTCGGGGGAGCGGCCGGTCAGGATCAGGTCGTGGCCCCGGTCGCGGAGCAGCTCCGCGACCGCCTTGCCGATGCCGCCGGTCGCGCCGGTGATCATATAGGTGCCCATGGGGCCCCATTCTCGCGGATCCAGGTGATTCGGTGGTCAGTTCGGGCGCAGAACGCGGGTCACCCCGGCGATCAGCGCGGTGGCCAGCACCCAGCCGACCGCGATCAGGGCATAGGCCACCCAGCGGGACCAGCCGACCGGGTCGAACGTCTGCTGCTGGCCGAACGTGTCGATCGGGATCAGCAGGTCCAGGGTGTAGACGAACGCGTGGAACGCGGGCTGCTCGGCGGGCTGCTTGATCCCCCGGGGATGCTGGATCGAGAAGACCGTCGTGCCGGCCGCCACCAGGGTGCCGAACCAGGCGAACGCCAGCCATGGGCGGTAGCCGTAGCCCACGGTCCAGTCGAGGAGGACGTTCCACGCCTTGCCGATCGGGTTGAGGGCGCGGCGGCGGGCACGCAGCTTGGCCAGCTGGATGCGGCGGGCGAGGTTGTCGTGGCCTATGGCGTGATACCAGGCGGCGAGCTGCTCGTACGGCTGCAGGTGGAACTGGTTGTCCCGATCCACCCAGTTGAGGCGGTCCTTGAACTCGCCGCCCTGGAGCGTGTCGTAGACCAGGCCGTTCAGCCAGACCTTCTCGGGATAGATGTCCGGCGAGTCCATCAGAACGCCGACGCGGGAGTCCGAAAGATTCACCGTTCCCTTGATGCGCTCCTCCGGCCAGAGGATGAACTCATCGACGTGCATATGGCTGGCGTGCACTGCCATGCGCGCGGGATCGCCCGAATCGAGGAACGCGCGGGAGAACGAGAGGGTGCCGTTCACCCGCAGGCCGCGCAAGCGCATCGTGCCCTCAGCGCGGAACCCGCGGCTGAACTCGGCGGCGTCGTCGACGATCATGTTCTGGCCGTCGAGGGCGAGGCGGCCCGGATTGCGCAGGACGGCGCCCTCCATGAACAGGCCGCCGCTCATCCGCGCGCCGACGAGCCGGATCCCGCCGGTGATCTCGGCGTCCCGGGCGAAGAAGCCGACGTCGACCACCAGCCCGCCGCTGAACAGCGCCCACTTCGCCGGATCGGTCTCGGTGATCTTGGTGTGGTTCATCCGGAAGCCGCCGGTCAGCTGGGCGCGCGGCAACCTGACCTGACCCTCGACCACCGACCGGGACAGGCTGAGGTAGCCGTCGGCGTGCAGCCCGCCGCCGTCGAAGCCCGGCATCCGGCAGTCCGAGAACCGCAGCTGGCGGGTGGTGCAGTTGGCGAACTTCGGCGCGTCCAGCAGCCGGCAGTACTCCAGCCGCAGTTCGTGCTCCACCGTCCCGCCGGTCACGTCGATCCGGCCCATGATGTACGCGCCGCGCAGGCGGACCGCCGACACGAATCCCTCACGCGTCTCGCACGCGCCCAGCAGCAGCTGTGTGATGATCTCGGCGCGCACGATGCGGTCGGGGTCGGGCCCGGCGGGGAGATCGTCGCCGAGGACGACCTCGGCTCCCGTCGGGAAGGCACGCCAGATCCGGCGTTCGGTCGCGCTCAATCCGGGGGGTTCGGCCACGGACTCACTTTCTATGGTGGATCCCCTTCGCGATCAAGTGCGTGGGTCACCTGCGCGGTGCGATCGGCGATCTAGAAGAACCCCCGCCGGCGGCCGGCCTGCTGCAGGAAGCCGTCGAGCTGCTGCTCCCAGTTGGTGTGCTCCACGGTGGCGTAGTCCACGGTGAACCGGGCGAACGCGTCGTGGCCCTCGGAGACGAAGCCGCCGCGCTTGTCGAGCTCCAGCACGACCTCCATCGAGGTGGGGTAGGAGACGAACGTCACCTCGAGCTGCTTGATGCCGCGCGCGTACTGCTGCGGCGGGTAGAACTCGACCTCCTGGTAGAACGGCAGCTCCTGGTGCACGCCCCAGATGCGGCCCTTCTCGCAGTCGGCGTTGCGGAACTGGAAGCCGAGGTTGGCGAACGCGCTCAGGATGCGCTCCTGCGCGGGCAGCGGGTGCACCGCGATCGGGTCCAGGTCGGTCGCGTCGACCGCCCGCGCCACTTCGAGCTCGGTGGCGAGGCCGACGGTGGTGCCGTGCAGCGCGCGCCCGTAGAAGTGCGTGAGCGGCGCCTCCCACGGGATGGGGAACTGGAACGGGACGGTGTGCCGGGCGCCGTCGTCCAGCCGGAAGCTGCCGGCGATCGGCAGCTTGGCGTACTCCAGGTTGGAGGTGTACTCGTTGTCGCCGGACTCGACCTCGACGCGGGTCTTCAGCGCCAGGTTGACCGCGATGATGTCGGAGTCGTGCTTGCCGCCGAGGATGGTGACCTCTCCGGTGATGGTGCCACCCGGCGTGGTGTTGGGGTTGTGCAGGACGGTCTCGACCTCGGGACCGCCGACGCCTGCCGCCTGCAAGAGCTTCTTGAAGACCATGTGGGTTCCCCTCCCGTGACGGGCGCGATGACGGGTGTGATCACGCCCTCGTCCACTAGACGCCCGTACGGGAGGTTACGTTCCCGCAGGTGCGCGGCGCATGAGGATCGCCCTGCCCACGCCGGTCCGGTAACGGCCAGGAGCCGGTCCGGTAGCGGCCAGATGGGCAGGGCGCGGTCCTCGGCAAGCCGGCCTCAGGCTCGGCCCAGGGCTCGGTACTCCCAGCCTGCTTCCCGCCACTGCGTCGCGTCCAGCGCGTGCCGGCCGTCCACGATGCGCTTGTGCTTGACGACCATGGCCAGGGCGTCCGGGGCGACCTCGCGGAAGTCGGCCCATTCGGTCAGGAGCACGACGACGTCGGCGTCCTCGGCGACGTCGAGCGCGCTCTCCCCGTACCGCAGCTCGGGGAAGGCACGGCGGGCGTTGTCGAGCGCGGCCGGGTCGTAGACGCGGACCCGCCCGCCCAGCCCGTGCATTGTGCGTGCCACGTCCAGCGCGGGCGCGTCGCGGATGTCGTCGGAGTTCGGTTTGAACGCGGCGCCCCAGCAGGCGATCCGGGCGCCGGAGATCTTCCCGCCGAGCAGCTCGCGGACCAGGTCGACCGTGCGGGCCCGGCGCCGCCGGTTGATGTCGTCGACCTCGCGCAGGAACGCGACGGCCTGGCCCACGCCGAGCTCCTCGGCGCGGTGGGCGAACGCCCGGATGTCCTTGGGCAGGCAGCCGCCGCCGAAGCCCAGGCCGGGCTTGAGGAACTTGCCGCCGATGCGGTCGTCCAGCGCGAGCGAGTCGGCCAGGTCCTTGATGTCGGCGCCGACCGCCTCGCACACCTCCGCCATCGCGTTGATGTAGGAGATCTTGGTGGCGAGGAACGAGTTGGCCGCCACCTTGACCAGCTCCGCGGTGGCCAGGTCGGTCCGCACGACCGGGGTGCCCAGGTCCAGGATCGGCTGGAACGCGGCGTACAGCTGTTCCTCCGCCCACGCCGAGGCGACGCCGAAGACCAGCCGGTCGGGCCGCATCGTGTCGTCGACGGCGAAGCCCTCGCGCAGGAACTCGGGATTCCAGGCGAGCTCCGCATCCGTCCCGGCGGGAGCCAGCTCCTGCAGGACGCCGGTCAGCCGCGTGGCCGTGCCGACTGGGACGGTGGACTTGCCGACGACGAGGGTGCGCCGGTTCAGATGCGGTGCCAGGGACCGGACCGCGGCGTCCACGTACGTGAGGTCGGCGGCGTCCGAGCCGGGCTGCTGCGGGGTGCCCACGCACAGGAAGTGCACGTCGCCGAACTCGCCGGCCTCGGCGAACGAGGTGGTGAACCGCAGCCGTCCCGATTCGAGGGCCTTGGCCAGCAGTTCGGGCAGGCCCGGCTCGAAGAACGGGACCTCACCGGAGGCGAGTCTGGCGATCTTCCGTTCGTCCACGTCCACGCCGAGGACGTCGTAGCCGAGCACGGCCATGCAGATCGCATGGGTCGCGCCGAGATAGCCGGTGCCGATCACGGTGAGGCGCGGCAGCCCGGCCGCGGGCCGCGGGGTTTCGTTCATGAGCACGTGTCCTTCTTGGTCAGCCGGCCACCCTTGACCTCGTTGTCACAGGCGATCCTGTTGCCGCCGGCGGTGTCGTTGATGCCGACGCCCCTGCCGCCGGCGAGATCGATCGAGTTGTTGCGAAACGTGTTGCCGGTGCCCCAGCCGTCGACGATCTCGTGGGTCTGGAAGCCGTCCATCGGGGTGCCGACGCCCTTGTTGCCCTCGATGACGTAGCCGTTGCCCTTGACGTCGATCCACGAGTCGTTGTGCTTGCTGCCGCCGGTCTTCGAGCCGTCGAAGACATTGCCGATGATGCGGCCGCCGGTGGTGCCCTCCTTGATGTCGATCGCCTCGGCGGTCGCCCGGATCACGTTGCCGCGCACCACGTTGCGGTCGCTCTTGTCGACCTTGCCGCCGGAGAACTGCTCCCAGTTGGACTCGGCGGTGCCCAGGTAGACGCCCTCGCCGAACTTCTCGCGGCGCAGGCCGGTGTTGTAGATCTTGTTGTACTGGACCGTGTTGCCGGTCGAGAAGTTGCGCAGATGGATCGCCTCGTCCCCGATCTCGTGCACGGTCAGCCCCTGGATGATCGACCCGTTGCTGGTGTCGGCCATCACACCCTTCTGGCTGTTGCGCACGGTGAACCCGACCAGCCGCCAGTGGTTTGCCTGATTGAGGTGGAACGCGTAACCCTTCTTGACCCCGCCGCCGTCGAGCACCGCGCCCTGGTCGCCGCACAGGAAGATGGGTTTGGCTGCGGTCCCGGAGGCCTGAGCCACGAACTTGCCCTCGTAGGTGCCCACGTTCATCTTGATGACGTCGCCTGGCTGCGCGGAGCCCAGTGCCTGATGCAACTCTTTGGCGTCGCCGACGGTCTTGGTGGGGCTGGGGCAGGCGACCTTCCCCGGACCGCTGGGCACCGAAAGGGTGAATGGTTCACCGGAGGGCGCGCCGCCCCCTCCGTCACCGTCATCCCCTCCTCCGCGCTCGGTGATCTCGGGTGCCGCCCCTGGTGCGCCGCCCGTGCCGGTCTTCTCGTTGCCCGCGGTGGTGCCGGGCTTCTCGCCGTCGTCGTCCAGGCCGGCCACGAAGAGCGCGAGAACGGCCATGAGCGCCGCGCCGACCGCCAGCCCGACGATGAACTTCAGATCGAGCTTGGACTTCATCCCTGGTTCACTCCTGTGCGTTCCAGCCGGCGTACGGGGCGTTCCTCGAGCTTCGCCTGTTGCGCGTACGGGTGGACGCCCCGGCGGCCGATGCGGAGCCCGGTGGTGGTCCGCGACCGGTACATCGAGATGCCCACGAGCATGAAGACGCTGAACCAGATGACGTTCATGGGCTTGAACACGCGCTTCACCCACGTCCAGAAGCCGGCGGTCTTATGCCACCCGGCGACGTTGTTGTTGACGCTGGTGTAGCGGCCCTTAGCCAGGTCCACGTCCATCACGCTCAGGCCCGAACCGCTCAGCGTATTGCCGGCGATCCGCGTGCCGGCGACGTTGCCCTTGAGCGTGAGCCCATGCCGGTGCGCCGACTGCACGGTGTTTCCGCTGACGGTGGTGGCGGCGTCCCGCAGGTACAGGGCGGTCTGGGCGCCCGTGATGATGTTGCCGGAGACCGAGCCGCCGTTGACGCCGTCGCGCAGCACGATGCCCTGCCGCCGCGGCCGGTCCACCTGGTTGCCGACGAGTTGGACCCGGACGGCGCGGTCCCAGACCACGATGCCCATGTCGCCGCCGCTGATCCGGCTGTTCTGGACCTGCACGGTGTCGCCGCCGAGGATCTCCACCCCGTTCCGCCGGTTGTTCTTGATCGTCGCGCCGCTCACCACGTTGTGGCCGAACGCCGTGATCGTCTCCCCGGAGGCGGAGGGGCCGTCCGCTAGCGGCTGGCCGTTGAGCGTGAACCCGTTGCCGCCGTTGCCGTCGGAGGTGCAGTCGGTGACGCGCACGCCCTCGGTGCCGCGCGAGAGCACGAAGCCGTCGCCGCGGCTGCGTGTGACCGTGGTGTTCTCGATGACCGCGTTCTTGGCGAACCGGTGCAGCAGCACGCCGTGCACGAGACTGCCGGTGATCGAGACGTTGGTGATCTGCGCCTGGTTGGAGGCGGTGACGAAGATCCCGTACGCGTTGCCCGAGACCGTGGTGTGGTCGATCGTGCCCGTGACGAGGTTGGCCGCTGGCACGTAGAAGCCGGCGGGGCGCGCCTTGTCCACGCCCGCCGGGGTGACCTCGATCTCCTCGCGGCCGCCCGTGGTGGTGTCGTTCTCCCCGTTCGGCAGCCGGATGCCGCTGCGGACGCCGCCCGTGCCCGGCAGTTGCTCGGCGGCCGTGTCGGGCCGGTCGGAACCGGTCAGCGCGATGCCGCCGGTCCGCCCGCTCCAGAAGCCGAGGTCGGAGATCCGCGCGTACGTCATGGTGAACTCGCCGCCGATGGCGCGCACGTACGCGCGCCCGTCGGCGACCTGGGTGTCGGGCTTGCGGGTCTCGCTGTTCCAGCTGGTGAAGCGCACCGGGTTCTGCGCCGATCCGTTGATCCGGACGCTCCCGCCCGCGCTGACGATCGAGACGAACGAGCCCGGGACGCTGCGCATCCGGATGGTCAGAGGCCCCGAGGCGCTCTGCAGGATCAGCTTGCCCCCACCCGCCAGGAAGATGTTGACCCCCAGCAGGTAGGAGCCGTCGCTCTGGCGCTGGAAGTCTGGCCCTGCCAGTCGCGCCAGCTCCTGGACGTAGTAGGGCTGGCGACGCTGAGGCAGCACAAGCGTCCGTCCATTGGCGGAACTGAGGATCCTCGGCTGGCGGGCCTGGGCAGCCTGGGAGCCGCCAGCCGCCAAGTCAGAGTCCTGCTTGGCGCGTACCTGCATGACCCGCAGGTCCTCAGCGTCGACGAGCGTGGCCTGCTGGCGCGCCGCCTCGGGATCCACGTCGTTGACCGCGGGCAGGCCGGGCGTACGATCGGCGACGTACTGCGCGTAGGTGTACGTCCCGCCGCCCGCGAGACCGAGAACGAGCACGGTCGTCAGGACCTTGCCCTTGCGCGGCTTCCGGGGTGGCGCCTCGTCCAGCGACGGTGCCGGCGGTGCTTTGGGGCGAGCCGGATCCCCCGAGTGCTCTTCCATTCAAGCCCCTTCTCCTTCGGGGCGGGGGGCTGTCTGCTTCGTCGATGCACGGACCAGATCAGATCCGCTCAAGCCGAGCATTTCGGGCAGGTGGTGATGGGAGCCGGGCAGCGGAGGGGAGCCGGGCAGCCGGTGGGAGACTGCCTGCGCCGCGGCCCTGGCGGCGGCCTCGACGCGGCGGGGCAACCTGACCGCCGGCCGCTCTTCCAGCGGGCGCTGGAGTTCGTACGGATGGACGCCGGTGCGTTGGATGCGCAGTCCTCCGTTGCCACGCGCCCGGAGCATCGAGAGGACCACGAGCGCGAAGATGGCGGACCAGATGAGGTTCATCGGCTTGGCGTAACGCTTGGCCTTGGTCCACACCGAGGCGGTGTCGTTCCACCCTTCGATGTTGTTGTCCGTGCGCTTCACCTTGCCGTGGGCAGGTGAGTCGCTCACGGCGCTGGTGCCGGAACCGCTGAGGGTGTTGTTGCGCACCTGCGAGCCCTTGGCGTCACCGACCAGCGTGATGCCGTGCGCGCTCGCGCCCTGCACCACGTTGCCCACGAGAGTTCCGCTGGCGTTGCGCAGGTAGATGCCGGTGCGGGCGCCGACCACGGTGTTGCCCGCCAGGCTGGCTTCGCGGACGCCGTCGCGCAGCGCGATGCTCTGCTCGCTCTGCCTGAGCAGCTGGTTGCCGGAGATCTGGGTGCCGAACGCGCCGTCCCGGACGACGATGCCCATCGCGCCACCGATGATCTTGCTGTTCTGCACGGCGAGCTTGTCGCCGCCCAGCAGCTCGACGCCGTAGCGCCCGTTGTCCTTGGCCAGGCTGTTGTTGACCGAGCTGTCGCCGAAGCGCTCCAGCGACTCCCCGGAGGCCGAGGGCCCCTCGGCGAGGGGCTGGCCGTTGACCGTGAAGCCATTGCCCTTGTTGCGTTCGGCGACACAGTCGTTGACCCGGATCTTCTCGGTGGCGCGCGACAACACGAAGCCGTCGCCGCCGCTGCCGGTCACCCTGGTGTCGCGGACGTTGGCGTTCTTGGTGAACCGGTGCAGGACCAGCCCGTCGACCAGGCTGTTCTGGATCTCGTTGTCGGTGATCTGCGTCTGGTTGGAGCCCGAGACGAAGAGCCCGAACGCGCCGCCGCTGATCGTGCTGTGGTCGATGGCCCCGGTGACCAGGTCGGCGGCCGGGAAGTGGGTGGCCGTGCCGCGGGGCTGCTCGGTCTCGAGATCGCCCGGTCCGCCGCCGCTCGCCGTGCCCTCCTTGTTCTTCTGCAGCCGGCGCTGCTTGGCCGCGTGCCGTTGCTCCTTGCTCAGCCGCTTGACGGCGCTGGCGGGCCGGTCGGTCCCCGTCAGGGCGATGCCTCCGGTACGGCCGGAGTAGAAGCCGAGGTGCGACACCGCGGCGTGCTTCATCTTGAAGTCGCCGCCGACCGCACGGATGTAGGCGCGCCCGTCGGACACCTCGGTGTCGGGCCGGCGGAGCCGCGGGTCCCAGCTGGTGATCTGGACCGGCTGCTGCGGAGTGCCCTCCACCTTGATGCTGCCGCCGAAGCTGATGATCGAGCTGAACGCCCCCGGCAGGCTGCCCATCCGGATGACGAGCGGCCCCGTGGGATCGCGGAGGGCCAGTTCGGCCCCGTCGGCGACGAAGACGTGCACGCCCAGCAGGTACGAGCCGTCGGACTGCTTCCGGAAGTACTTGCCGCCGTATTTCTCCAGATCGGCCACCGTGTAGGCCTTGCCGCTGATGGACGGCGGAAGGACCAGGGTCTTGCCGTGGGCGGAGCCGAACAGCTGCGGCCGCTTCCACTGCGCGGTCGCGTTGCCGCCGATCTGCAGGATCGCCGCGAGCACGGACCGCGTCTGCATGATCCGCTGGTCTTCCTGATCGACCAGCGCCGCCTGCTTCACGTAGTCGCTCCGCGGGGCGGCCTGCGGTGTGGTTTGCGCATTGGTTTGCGGGTCGGTTGTTGAGCCGGCCGAGGCAGAGCCTGCCAGGAGCCCGATGCCGAGAGCCGATGCCAGTCCCAGCGCCGCGCCCAGCCCCAGCGAGTGACGCGGCGAGTGGCTCAGCGAGTAGCGCGGCCCCACGTCACGCAACTCCCTGCAGCGACTGGGCGTTCTGGCCTGCGCCGCCCACCTGGTCGGACGTGCGGGTCAGCCAGCCCTGCTTGTTCATGGTCATGAACGCGTACAGCTTGATGGGCAGCGAGATCATGATGATCACGAGTGCCGTCAGCGGCAGCAGCAGGACCTCCCCGGGGTGGCGCTTGAGGTGCGACCAGCCCCGGATGCCCCGGCCCAGGATGACCCAGCCGATCGCCAGCGCGATGCCCAGCGGGTGCAGGTTGTCCAGGATCCGGCTGAAGCCCAGGTAGGCCAGCGTGACGCCCATGGTGACCGGGGTGAGCAGGATCTGCAGCACGGTGACCTTGGTGACGAACGGCGTCTTCCACAGCCAGCCCTTCCACAGGGCCGTCAGGTAGCAGCGGTAGGAGTTGCGGCTCCACCGCACGCGCTGCTTGACGAAGGCGCTGAAGCTGTCGGGGAACATCGAGACCGCACGGGCGGACGACTGGTGCACGGTCTTGTAGCCCTGCGACAACGTGAGCCAGGTGAGGCGGCCGTCGTCACCGGCGATGCAGCGGCGGCCCATGAAGAACTCGTTCTCCAGGTTCTCCACGACCGGCAGGATCACCGAGCGGCGGTACGCGGAGGTGCGGCCGGACAGGCAGGCCACGCCGCCCTTGCTGCCCATGGCGGGCACGTAGTCGTAGTAACGCAGGTTGACCAGCCAGTCGGCGATCCTTCGCCAGATGCTGGTGGTGCGCTGGTAGACGTTCTGCTGCGTGCCGACGCCGCCGACCTGCGGGTCCTCGAACGGCATCTGGACCGCGTCCAGCAGGCCGGGCTGCCACCAGGTGTCGGAATCGGCGAACACGATGAGCTCGCTGCGCGCCGCGCGGATGCCCACGCCCAGCGCGGAACGTTTGCCGGAATGCTCGTAGACCAGCACCTCCAGCCGCGGATCGCTGACCTCCGCGAGCCGCCGCTGCACTTCAAGATCGCCGACATCGACGACCATGATGATCTCGGTCGGGTTCTGCGCGAGCCAGCTCTCCAGGCATTTCAGCTGGATATCCGGATCCTCGCGATAGGACGGCACGACCACCGAGACCGTGGTGCGGAAATTGT
The DNA here is from genome assembly GCF_008923185.1 of Actinomadura rudentiformis. GTDB lineage: Bacteria > Actinomycetota > Actinomycetes > Streptosporangiales > Streptosporangiaceae > Spirillospora > Spirillospora rudentiformis. The sequence goes on along the minus strand of NZ_WBMT01000007.1, from coordinate 191,449 downwards.
TGACGACCGGCTTGTCCATACGCGACAAGATCACTCTGTAGAGCCAGAGCGACCACACCAGCAGGCCTGCGAAGCCGAGCGGTATGAACCTGCGCCAATCGCCCCCGGCTGTGGCGTCCTGGATCGTCTCCCAGGCATCGTTCAGCCACCCCGTGACAGCCGACAACTGCGTCCCCTCTCCCCTTGGACGGCATCGGGGGAGGTGGCGCACACCCCTGCGCCCCAGCTGCCCCGAGCCAACCCCGTAAGAGTGGAGTGCCTCGTGGCGGTTCCACAATTGCCACATCTGGCCACTCCTGGAACGAAGCCCTAGTGCGTTGCCGATTTGTTGCTGATCGGCTTCCGTCATTAACGGAAAAGGACCCAGGGTGGGGTACTGGCAATCAGCTGGACCGTTCTCCGACACGCGGCCGAAACATTGGCGTGGTGGGGCGATGCGGTCTTTGGGCCTTGAAGTCGCGTCACGATGTGAGTGTCCGTTTATCGAGTGTTGCTCGAATCTCGTTCGAGAGTTACGTGAACATCACGTGTGAGTTGTGTCACGTTTTGCAGGTCGGCGAATCCCGGTGTGATCCAGAGCGGGTGAAATCGGGCGTTCGGGGTGGGTTGTCACCGGTTACCAGCGGGTAGCATGATGGGGAGTTACTGACCAGTACGTGCAGCGGGGTCCGCGCGGCGCCACAGGATCTGACGACCCTGGGGGCGGTGGGGCGTAGCCCTGGGGGTGAAGGAAGGGTTCGACTTATGGGGCACTACAAGAGCAACCTCCGGGACCTGGAGTTCAACCTCTTCGAGGTGTTCAACCGCCAGGACCTGCTCGGCAGCGGTCCCTACGCGGAGCTCGACGAGGACACCGTGCGGAGCATGCTCGACGAGGTCAACCGTCTCGCCGAGGGCCCGCTTGCCGACTCGTTCGAGGACGCCGACCGCAACCCGCCCACGTTCGACCCGGCGACCGGCGACGTGACGATGCCGGAGAGCTTCAAGAAGTCCTTCAAGGCCTGGATGGACGCCGAGTGGTACCGCGTCGACCTGTCGCCGGAGTTCGGCGGCATCGGCGCCCCCCGCAGCCTCACCTGGGCGATCGCGGAGCAGGTGCTGGGCGCCAACCCGGCCGTTTACATGTTCTCCTCGGGGCCCGGCTTCGCCCACATCCTGTGGAACATCGGGACCCCCGAGCAGAAGAAGTTCGCCGAGCTGGCGCTGGAGCGCCAGTGGGGCGCCACGATGGTGCTGACCGAGCCGGACGCCGGCTCCGACGTCGGCGCCGGTCGCGCCAAGGCCGTCCAGCAGCCCGACGGCACCTGGCACATCGAGGGCGTCAAGCGCTTCATCACCTCGGCCGAGCACGACATGTCCGAGAACATCTTCCACCTGGTGCTGGCCCGCCCCGAGGGCGCCGGTCCCGGCACCAAGGGCCTGTCGATGTTCCTGGTGCCCAAGTACCTGGTGGACGTCGAGACGGGTGAGCTGGGCGAGCGCAACGGCGCCTACGTCACCAACGTCGAGAAGAAGATGGGCCTCAAGGTCTCCACGACCTGCGAGCTCACCTTCGGCGAGAAGCACCCGGCCATCGGCTACCTCGTGGGCGACGTGCACGAGGGCATCAAGCAGATGTTCATGGTGATCGAGTACGCCCGGATGATGGTGGGCACCAAGGCCATCGCCACCCTCTCCACCGGTTACCTCAACGCGCTGGAGTACGCCAAGGAGCGGGTGCAGGGCGCCGACCTCACCCAGATGACCGACAAGACCGCGCCGCGAGTGACGATCACCCACCACCCGGACGTACGGCGCAGCCTGCTGACCCAGAAGGCCTACGCCGAGGGCATGCGGGCGCTGGTCCTGCTGACCGCCTCCTACCAGGACGCGGTGCAGATCGCCGAGCACGAGGGCCGCAAGGACGAGCTCGCCGAGAAGATCAACGATCTGCTGCTGCCGATCGTGAAGGGCTTCGGCTCCGAGCGGGCGTACGCGCTGCTGGGCGCCGAGTCGCTGCAGACCCTGGGCGGCTCGGGCTTCCTGCAGGAGTACCCGATCGAGCAGTACATCCGGGACTCCAAGATCGACACCCTGTACGAGGGGACCACGGCCATCCAGGGCATGGACCTGTTCTTCCGGAAGATCCTCCGGGACAACGGCGAGGCCCTCAAGCACCTGGCCGGTGAGATCCAGGCGTTCGCGGCGAGCGACGCCGGCAACGGCCGCCTGAAGAACGAGCGGGCGCTGCTGGGCAAGGCGCTGGAGGACGTGCAGGGCATCCTCAACCCGATGATCGGCTGGGCCCTCGGTTCCATGGAGAACCCGAAGGAGCTCTACAAGGTCGGCCTCAACAGCAGCCGCTTCCTGCTCGCCCTCGGCGACCTGGTCGTGGGCTGGCTGCTGCTGCGCCAGGCCGAGATCGCCCTCGGCAAGCTGTCCGGCGGCGACATCTCCGACACCGACAAGAACTTCTACACCGGCAAGGTGTCCGCCGCGCAGTTCTTCGCGCAGACCGTACTGCCGAAGATCGCCGCCGAGCGCGTCATCACCGAGAGCACCACACTCGACGTGATGGACCTGCCGGAAGAGGCGTTCTAGATCCGCACCCCCACACCCATCCGTCTCCCGCGGACTGGATGAGCCGGCCCCGTCACCCCTGTGGTGGCGGGGCCGCTCGCTTCCGGAACGGCTCGCTTCGGGATCCGCTCGCTCCGGAACGGCCCGCTTCGGATTGGCTCATTTGAGGGCGCGCTTCAATGGCGGGCGAGTGGTCATTAAGGTTGGGCGGTACCGTCGGCGCGCCCCCACCGGACGGAGAACTCGATGTCGGCCCGCAGGCTCTCTGCTCCCCTCGTTCTTCCGCTTGTCGGGCTGGTCCTCATGGCCGCGGGTTGTACGGATTCGGGGCCGCCGCAGAAGGTGGAGCCGCCGCAAGCCAGACCCGGGGTGGCCTCGTCCACCTCCACGCAGCCGCAGACCGGCACCGGCCTCGTCAAGGAAGGCTGGTTCGGCGGAGGCGACGCGCTGCACGCCAGAGTCGAGATCAGAGGGGTCGAACGGCAGGGCACCAAGTCCGTGCTGAGGCTCAGCGTCACCTCCCTGGACAGCGCCGCCAAGTCGATGGCGTTCCCCGTTCCGCTGATCGACCCGGTCGGCCGCAAGCTGTACCGCCCGGTCAGCCCGAACACGGCCGTCCAGTTCCAGCCGAACGTGGCCCGCGAGCTCATCTCCGAATACCCGGCGATCCCGCAGACCGTCACAAGGGTCACCGCCCTCACCCCGGGCACCGCGGGGGAGTACACCGGCGTCCCGGTCACCGGCGTCGCGTCGTCGCCCGCCTCGGGCGCCCAGCCGGACGAAGCCAACCCGGTCGACCTCTACGACATCACCGAGGGCGAGATCAGGGACGTCACGTCCAGCGGTTCGGACGTGACGGTCAACCTGCGCACCGACGTGCTCTTCGCGGTCGACTCGGCCAAGCTGTCCGACCGCGCCAAGGCGGTGCTCGACCAGGCGGCGCAGGAGATCAAGGCGAAGGCCGATTCGGCGAAGCAGCCGCTCACGATCACCGGCCACACCGACAGCAAGGGCGCCGACGACCACAACCTCAAACTCTCCCGCGAACGCGCCGAAGCCGTCGCCAAGGAGCTGAAGACCCGGCTCGGCGAGAGCTACCGGTACTCGACCCAGGGAAAGGGCGAGACGGCTCTGATCGCCAAGGAGGGCGACAAGGACGACGCGCAGGCCCGTGCGCGCAACCGCCGGGTGGAGATCTCCTACGTCGTCCGGCAGGAGACTCAGGGCACGACCTCGACCACGACGGCACCCGCAGGCAGCCGCGGCGGCACCGTGCAGCCCGCGACCTTCCGGGCGCAGGACGGCAAGACCGTGGCCAGCCGCTACGGGCGTTTCGGGGCGGAGAAACGGCGGCTGGACGTCAAGCCGTTCTACCGGGACGGTGCGTACATCGTCGCGGTGTTCGACCTGGTGAGCGAGGGGCCGGGAACGACGCCGGCGAACGCGGCCTACCCGCACAAGGACTACGCGGGCGGCGCGTTCACATCGTTCTCCATCGTCGGCCCTGACGGCAAGGACATCTATCGCGCGGTGCGCGTCGGCCAGCCGGCCGGTGAGGCCACCGTGTACGTGGACCCCGGCCGGGCCACGTACCGCACCGCGCAAAACCAGCCGAGCCGCGCGTTCGTCTACATCCCTGCCCCGCCCGGCAACCTCACCACCGTCGTCTTCGACGGCGGCCCCTTCGGCAAGGTCAACAACGTGCCCGTCCAGTAGTTCCTGCGGATGCGACGATCAAACCGGGTGTGATGTACGAGCCGAGCGGATAATTAAAGAGCACGACAACGGATCGTCTGGCGGAGGTCACATGGGTGTCGGCGTCAGTGTTTTCACGATCACGCTCGGGTTGATCCTCAAGTTCGCGATCCGCGCGGATGCGATGAAGGATCCGGTCGACATCCATGTGGTCGGGGTCATCCTGATCATCGTCGGCGGTGTCTCGTTCGCGTTGCAGCTGCTCATGATGGTGCGGATGCAGCAGCGCAGCGAGCACAATCGCGAGAGCAACCGAGACCGCCTCTACAACGGGGACAACCCGCCGCCGGTCTGATCGTCTCTGTGCCGGACGTTTACCGTGCCGGATGTCCGTTGTGTCGGGTGTTCACTGTGCCGGATGTCCGTTGTGCCGGACGCCCCCGGCCGTCCGCGCGCGACGGCCGAGGGTGCCCCCTGCCTGTGCCACCTGTCTGTGCCACCTGTCTGTGCCACCTGCCTTCATGACCGGGGCAGGCCTGGTCTTCAGGGTGGCAGGCGGTCAGGGCCGGCTCAGCGGCCGGTGGTGCCGGTCCACCAGAGCGGCTTGCGGCCCTTGTAGATCACGACGTTGCCGTCGTTCTGCACGGCCAGGAAGGCGCCGGGGTGGTGGCCGGGGTTGGCGGCCCAGAGCGGCTTACGGCCCTTGTAGGTCACCAGGTTGCCGTCCGACTGCATGATCGTGAACGCGCCGGGTTGGCGGCCCGGGTTGGTCGCCCAGAGCGGCTTGCGGCCCTTGTAGAGGACCAGGTTGCCGTCGGTCTGCTGGATGAACGTGTACTTGCGGTTGGGTGAGAGGACGGCCTGTCCGGGGTTGAGCCGCTGTGGCGACACGAGCGTGCCGATGTAAATGTTGCGCCACCAGATCGCCTTGCGACCCTTGTAGATCACAAGGTTGCCGTCGTTCTGCACGGCCAGGAAGGCGCCGGGGTGGTGGCCGGGGTTGGCGGCCCAGAGCGGCTTGCGGCCCTTGTAGACGACGAGATTGCCGTCCTTCTGCATGGCGGTGAAGGCGCCCTTGTGCCCGGCCGTGAGGGTGTTCCACAGGGCCTTGCGGCCCTTGTAGAGGACGAGGTTGCCGTCCTTCTGCTGGATCAGGCGGTACTTGCCGTTCCGGGACTTGCGGTACTGCCCGGGCTTGAGGATCTGGCCAGGCTTGAGCAGGTCCCCGACCGCGCGGGTCGCCTGAGCGGTGGGGGCGGCGGTCGTCTCGGCCTGGGCGGCGGCGGTGCCGACGACCAGAGGCGCGACGACGGCGCCCGTGGCCATGGCCACCGCGGCGAGGCGCAGTTTGTTCACGGATGTCTCCCTCGACTCACAAGACACAATGAAATCGTCCGTTCTGGACGTCACATCAGATGCAGGAACGATCAATCGGGTTCCCCTGCGGAATGTGACAAGGACCGCCCCGGTGGAGTCCGGGACGGTCCTTGGCGTGTCCTTGCCGGGGAGCGATCAGCTCCAGGCGAGCATGCGCATCGGGTCTTCGAGCATGTCGCCGATGTCGCGCAGCACCCGCGAGCCGAGCTCGCCGTCGATGATGCGGTGGTCGAACGACAGCGCGAGCGTGGAGACCTTGCGGATCGCCAGCTCACCCTCGTACACCCACGGCATGTCCCTGATCTGCCCGAACGCGAGGATGGCCGCCTCGCCCGGGGTGATGATCGGGGTGCCGGTGTCGATGCCGAAGACGCCGATGTTGGTGATCGTGAACGTGCCGCCGGAGAGGTCGGCCGGGGACGCCTTGCCCGCCCGTGCCGTCTCGATCAGCCCGTTCAGCGCCTTGGCGAGCTCGGGCAGCGACAGGTCCTGCGCCTCCTTGAGGTTGGGGACCAGGAGCCCGCGCGGGGTGGCGGCGGCGATGCCGAGGTTCACGTAGTTCTTGACCACGATCTCGGCGCCGGAGTCGCCCTCGGCCCAGGACGCGTTGGCGCCCGGGTTGCGGCGGAGGGCGGTGAGCACCGCCTTCGCGGCGAGCAGCAACGGCGAGACCTTGACCTCCGCGAACTCGGGAAGATCGCGGAGTCGCCGTACGGTCTCCATCGTGCGGGTCACGTCCACCTGCAGGAACTCGGTGACGTGCGGCGCGGTGAAGGCCGAGTTGACCATGGCCGTGGCGGTGCTCTTGCGCACGCCCTTGACCGGGATCCGCTCCTCGCGCACACCAGGGGCAGCCGGAGCCGTGGCCGCCGCCGGCGCCGGGGCGACCTGGGTGGGAGTGGCGGTGAGGGCGGCCTGGACGTCGTCGCGGGTGATGGAGCCGCGCGGTCCCGATCCGGTGAGGGTGGTCAGGTCGACCCCGAGGTCCTTGGCCATCTTGCGCACGGGCGGCTTGGCCAGGGTTCGCTTGTCCACAGGCTGTGGATGACTGGCCGGCTCCTCCCGTACGGGCTGGGGAGCGGGTTTCGGAGGTGCCACCGGAGCCGCAGAGGACGCGGCCGGAGTCGCACTGGCCGGGTCGTGGGAGGGCTTGCGCGGACGGCGCTTGGTGGCGCCGGGCTTGACCCCGTACCCCACCAGCACCGGTTGGCGTTTGGGTTCGTCCGGGGCGACCATCCCCGGCTCCTCGACCCGGGGCACCATGTCCTGCTGCAGGGCCGCGGGCTGGGCCGGGGGCTCGGACACGGGCGTCGCGACGGCCGAGGTCGGTGTGTCCTCACCCTCCGCGGCCACGTCCACCGAAATGATCGGCACGCCCACGTCCACCGTGTCGCCCTCGGTGACCATGAGCTCGGCCACCACGCCCTCGAACGGGCAGGGCAGCTCCACGATCGCCTTGGCGGTCTCGATCTCCACGATGGTCTGGTTGACCTCGACCTGGTCGCCGGGCTGCACGTGCCATTTGACGATCTCGGCCTCGGTCAGGCCCTCGCCCACGTCGGGCAGCTTGAACTGCTTACGGTCAGTCATCGGCGTCACCAGGCGAAGGTCCGGTCGACCGCGTCCAGGATGCGGTCGAGGTCGGGCAGGTAGTGGTCCTCGAGGCGGGACGGCGGGTAAGGGGTCGAGAACCCGCCGACCCGCAGCACCGGAGACTCCAGCCGGTAGAAGCACCGTTCGGTGATGCGCGCGGCCAGTTCGGCGCCGTAGCCCGAGAAGACCGGCGCCTCGTGCACGACCACGCAGCGGCCGGTCCGGTTGACCGACTCGGTGACGGTGTCGATGTCGAGCGGGTTGAGCGAACGCAGGTCGATGACCTCCAGCGAACGCCCCTCCTCGGCGGCGGCCGCGGCGGCCTCCAGGCAGGTCTTCACCGAAGGCCCGTACGCGAGCACGGTCACGTGCTCACCCGGGTTGACCACGTGCGCGTCGTGCAGCGGGCGCCAGTCGGCGGGGGCGGCCTCGACGTCCACGGGGGCCTTGTCCCAGTAGCGTCGCTTGGGCTCGAAGAAGATCACCGGGTCCGGGGAGGCGATCGACTGCTGGATCATCGTGTACGCGTCGGCGGAGTTGGAGCACGCCACCACGCGCAGCCCGGCGGTGTGGGTGAAGTAGTTCTCCGGCGACTCGGAGTGGTGCTCGACCGCGCCGATGCCGCCGCCGCACGGGATGCGGATCACGACGGGCAGCTGCAGGGCGCCCAGCGACCGCATGTGCATCTTGGCGAGCTGGGTGATGATCTGGTCGGCGGCCGGGAACACGAAGCCGTCGAACTGGATCTCCACGACCGGCCGGTAGCCGCGCAGGGCGAGGCCGATCGCGGTGCCGACGATGCCCGACTCGGCCAGCGGGGTGTCGATGACCCGCTCCTCGCCGAAGTCCTTCTGCAGCCCGTCCGTCACCCGGAACACGCCGCCGAGCTTGCCCACGTCCTCGCCCATGACGAGGACCTTGGGGTCGTTCTCCATGGCCTTGCGCATGCCCTCGTTGAGGGCCTTGGCCAGAGGCAGGTTGCCCGCAGGCTGCGCCTGCGCCGTCGACCGCGTCACGAAGCTGCTCCTTCCGAAACCACGGGCCCCTCAAAGGACGCCAGGTAGGCGGCGAACTGCTCTTGTTCCTCGGTCATCAGCGGGTGCTTGTCGGCGTAGACGTTCTCGAACATGGCCAGCGGCTGCGGGTCGGGCAGCGCCAGGCACGCCTTGCGCAGCTCGGTGGCGAACTTCTTGGCCTCGGCGTCGAGGTCGTCGAAGAACGCGGTGTCGGCCATTTCGTTGCGGACCAGGTACGCCTTGACGCGCTCGATCGGGTCCTTGAGCTTCCACGCCTCTTCCTCGGCCTTGAGCCGGTAGCGCGTGGGGTCGTCGGTCGTGGTGTGGGCGCCCATCCGGTAGGTGTAGGCCTCGACGAGCGTCGGGCCCTGTCCCGTACGGGCGGCCTCCAACGCCTTGCGGGTCACCGCCAGGCAGGCGAACACGTCGTTGCCGTCCACCCGGAGCCCGGGGAATCCGTAGCCCTGCGCGCGCTTGTAGAGCGGGATCCGGGACTGCTTCTCCAGGGGCTCGGAGATGGCCCACTGGTTGTTCTGGCAGAAGAACACCACCGGGGCGTTGAACACCGAGGCGAAGACGAACGACTCGTTCACGTCGCCCTGGGAGGTCGCGCCGTCGCCGAAGTAGGCGATGGTGGCGCCGGCCTTGTCGGTGCCGAGCACACCGTCGCGCTGGATGCCCATCGCGTAGCCGGTGGCGTGGAGCGTCTGGCTGCCGATCACGATCGTGTAGAGGTGGAAACCGTGCTCGGCCGGGTCCCAGCCGCCGTGGTTCACGCCGCGGAACAGGCCGAGGAGGTTGAGGGGCTCGACCTCGCGGCACCAGGCGACGCCGTGCTCGCGGTAGGTCGGGAAGACCATGTCGTTGGCCGTGAGGGCCCGCCCGGAGCCGATCTGGGCGGCCTCCTGGCCCAGCAGCGACGCCCAGATTCCGAGCTCTCCCTGGCGGGTGAGCGCGACCGCCTCCAGGTCGATGCGACGGGTGATCACCAGGTCGCGGTACAGGCCGCGGATCTCGTCGGGGGTGAGGTCAAGGGGGTAGTCCGGGTGCTCGACCCGCTCGCCCTCGGGGGTGAGCAGCTGGATGAGCTCGGTCCCGTCTCTGTCCGGCTGGGCGAGCTCGGGGGTGTCGGGCGCGCCGCGCACGGAGTCAATCGTCATCGATGACACTCCTCGTTCGGGGCCGGCTCGCGGGATCGCCGCGGTCCGACCGGCGTCAGTGACATCGGCCCCCAGGTAAAGGGACGAATGCCGCTAATGCCATCGTGGCAGACATCACACCCAGGGACGCAAGTCCCCGATTACGGCTGTCCTACCCAGCCGATGGCGCGACCCACCGGATTGCGCGTGTGGCATGGGCCGCAGGGGCCTCCCAGCGTGGCCAGTCAGCTTGTCGCGAACGCACACCGTCACTCGCGGGCCGACCGTTAGCGGGCCGACCGTTCGCGGGCCGGGCACTCGCGGACCGGTCACTCGCGGGACAGGGCCCGGGTGGCGCCGGCGGCGACGGTCAGGCCGAGGATGAAGCCCGAGATCACCAGGAAGTTGGCGATCCACTGGTAGACACCGTCGGGTGAGAACACCCGTTCCTGGCCAAGGTCGCCGATCGGCAACATCAGGTCGAGGGTGTAGAAGAACGGGTTGAAGTGCGGAGTGTCGTCGGCGTTGAGAATCGCCGGCTGGTGCAGGGAGAAGACGATCGTGCCGAACGCGAGCAGCCCGACCAGCCAGCTCGCGGCGCGGAACGGCCGGTAGCCGTAGCCGACCAGCACATCCTGGCCCCAGCCGACGATCTTGCGGGGCAGGCCCTGCGTCTTGCGGCGGTCACGCGCCTTGGCCAGCAGGACCGAGCGGCCGTCGGCGTCCAGGCCGAGCGTCCGGTAGGCCTGGGCGAGCCGTTCGTACGGCTGGGGTGCGTAACCGTCGGTGTCGCGGCGCAGCCAGTCGAGCCGTTCGCGGGCGGTCATCGGCGGGTCGAGCGTCTCGTACTGCAGGCCGTCCAGCTGGAGGCGGGCGGCCCAGGTCGTCTTGTCGTCGCGGAGCAGGCCGATCTTGGCGAACGACATGTCCGCGGTGCCCTCGATCGGCTCCGCCGGGGTGAGGAGGACCTCCTCGGCCTGCAGCCGCTGGAGGCTCAGGGCCGTTCCGGAGGGGTTCTTGAGTTTCGCGCCGCGCAGGCTGAGCTGGCCGTTGACGTGGGCTCCGGCGAAGCTCACCGTGCCGTCGGCGGAGAACTTGTCGGAGCAGTAGACGTCGGTCTCCACCGAGAGATCATCGGCGTTGAGCGCGGTCCGTTCCGGATGCGAGAGTTCGGCGCCGACGAACGACAGGTAACCGCCGACGCGGGCGCCGCGCAGGCGGATCTCGCCCTGCGCGGAGAAGCCCCCGTCGCAGAACACGTTGGCCGCGACGTCGAGCCGGCTCGCGTACAGGGCGGCCCCGGAGGGGTTGTGCAGCCGGGCCTGCCGGAAGATCAGCTGGCCCCCGACATGGGCACCGGGGAGGCGCACCTCGCCGTTCGCCATGAAGTCCCGGTCGCAGTAGACGTTCGCGTCGACGGTGAGCCGGTCGGCCAGCAGCGCGTCTCCACCCGGGTTGATCAGGTGGACACCCGACATGTTGAGGATGCCGGTGATGTGCGCCCCGTCCAGCCACAGCCCGTTGGAGACGCGGCTGCCCTCCAGCCACAGGTGGCCGTCGATCCGCGTACCGGAGGCGACCAGTCCGGGCAGGCGGCAGCGCATCATGTGGACGCTGCTCATGTTCGCCCAGTAGAGGTGCGGGGGCTCGTCGAACGAGCAGCCGGTCAGGGCCAGCGGAACGGTCACCTCGGCGTGTCCCAGGTTGAGCGCCCCGAGGATCCGCGCACCCGTCAGCCGTACGGCCGCGACCTGGCCGGGCTCCGGGTCGATGGCTCCGGCCAGGAGCGCGACCAGCACCTCGGCGCGTACCAGCCGTTCCTGCCCCCAGTGCTCGGAGAAGGCGGGATCGTTCTGCGCCGGATCGGGGCTGGACAGATCGACGGACTCGCCGCGCGGGAACGCCTCCCAGAGACGGCGCTCCTGCGGTGACAGCTCCTCGATGTTCATCGGGACGGCTCCGTTGAGAAGGCGGGTGGGACTGGGATCTGGGTGCGGCAACGAGGGTATGGCCAACCAGCCAGGGCGATGGGCCGCAACAGGTAATGGTGCCGTACGCTTCAGCCGTACGGAAAAGAGCAGATCAGTGAGGGGGCGGTCGTGGCGCGTGTCGTCGTCGACGTCATGCTCAAGCCGGAAATCCTCGATCCGCAGGGCCAGGCGATCGCCAGGAAGCTCCCGCAGATGGGGTTCGACGGGGTCGTGGGCGTCCGGCAGGGCAAGCGGTTCGAGCTCGAGCTCGACGGGCCCGCGGACGAGGCCGCACTCGAGCAGGCGAACAAGATCGCTGAAACTCTGCTGGCCAATCCGGTCATCGAGAGTTACGAAGTCCGCGTTCTCTGAGGCCGGCGTTCACAGAGTCGGGTAGAGGCGTTACCGCCTGTGCACGCGACAGGAGTCAATCGGCGAATGACCGCGAAATTGGCGAAGCGGCAAGAGTGTGATGATTGACACAGTTGGCGCGGTCCAAAGGTCTAGACCTTAAGCGGAAACGCGCAATCCCGGCGCCCGCCTGCGTGGACATCCAGGGTTCATGAGAAAGACCCGCCAGTGTAACGATTACGGAAGTAATCGCCGGGGAAGTCTTAGCTGCGTCGAGTCGTCCATAGCGACCCGCACACGGGGTCGGCCAGGGGAGCCTGGAAATGACACGAGGTGGCCGGTGGACATGAAGTTCTCCCTCGCGCTACCCCGCGAGGCACTCAGCATCCCGGTGATTCGCCGCGTCCTCGGCGACGCGCTGCGCGGACTCGGCGTTTCCGACGACTGTGTCGCGGATATCCTCGTCGCCACTTCCGAGGCGTGCACGAATGTGATCCAGCACGCGCGCTCCAGCGGCAATTACGAAGTGATCGGCTGCGTCGACGACGACGCCTGCGTCCTGAAGATCATGGATTGGGGCCGGGGGCTCCGAAAGGCCGACTCCGACGAGGATCGCGGGATATTGAGCGAATCCGGACGCGGGATTAAGATCATGCGGGCGCTGGTCGACGACCTCAACATCGAGTCCGTTCCGGACGCGGGCACGGTCGTTCACCTGCAGAAGCGCCTGACCTGGCGCGATGAAGCGCTGATCCGCCGCCTCGAGCACCAGCTCATGCACAGCGCCGGGTAGATTGGTACGCGCGCGGGGGGATCCAGGCGCGCATCGCGAGGCGGGGCGGCACCCCGCCAGGGGGCTGGAACCGGCGGGCAACGCCGTCTGTCCCGGCCGCCCTCTTTTCGGAGGAACAGAAGAGATGGACGCTGCCCGGGTTGGGGTCATCACCTTCCCTGGTTCGCTTGACGACCGGGACGCCGCACGCGCCGTACGACTCGCCGGCGCGGAGCCGGTGGCGCTGTGGCACGCCGACCACGACCTGCAAGGCGTGGACGCCGTCGTCCTGCCCGGCGGGTTCTCCTATGGGGACTACCTGCGGGCGGGGGCGATCTCGCGGTTCGCGCCGATCATGACCGAGCTGGTGGCCGCCGCGGGCGACGGCCTGCCCGTGCTGGGCATCTGCAACGGCTTCCAGGTGCTGTGCGAGTCGCATCTGCTGCCGGGGGCCCTGCTGCCCAACGCCGGCCTGCACTTCGTCTGCCGCGACCAGCGGCTCCGGGTGGAGAACGCGGAGACCTCCTGGACCTCCGAATACCGCGAGGGCCAAGAGCTCGTCATCCCCGTCAAGAACCGTGACGGCCGCTTCACGGCCGACCCCTCCACCATCAACGAGCTGGAGGAGAGCGGCCGCATCGTGGCCCGCTATCTCGACGTCAACCCCAACGGCTCAATCAACGACATCGCCGGCATCCGCAACGAGGCAGGCAACGTCGTCGGCCTCATGCCCCACCCCGAGCATGCCGTGGAGTCCCTGACCGGCCCGTCCACCGACGGGCTCGGCTTCTTCACCTCGATCGTCAAGAAACTGGTCGACGCATGAGCGAGCCGCGCAACGGAAAGCAGAGCATGAGCGAGCAGCCGCCCGGCTCCCCGGAGGGACGGGACGAGCCCAGCCTCGAGTGGCTCGCCGACCTCAAGTCGGACGCCGACGACCCGGAGTTGCAGCCCGTCGACCCCTCCGTCACCCAAGCCTTCGAGGCCCTCGCCGAGGAGGCCGAAGCGGAGGCCGCGACCGGCACCGGCCCGATCCCCGCCGTACCCGCCGGAGGGATCCCGATCCCGCCGGCCGGACCGACGGTGGAGCTCACCGCCGAGGCCGCCGCAGCCTTCTCCCAAGCCAGGGCCGAGACGCCCCCCGCACAGGAGTCGGGCGAACCCGTCCAGGCGCAGGCCCCGGCTGAGCCAAAGGCCCCCAACGAGGCGCTAGCCGCGCTGACCGGCCTGGCCAACGCCCAGCCCCCCAACTCCGCCACCCCCCAAGGCGACAACCCCTCACAATCCACCTCAGCCGCGCCAGGCGACCCGGCCTCGCAGCCCAGCGCGGCCCAGCAGTCCGGCGCAGGCTCGCAGCCCGAAGTGGGCTGGCAGGCCGACGCGGCCTCGCAGAGCGGCGCAGCTTCGCAGGCTGGCGCGGCTTCGCAGGGCGGCGCGGGCTCGCAAGGCGACGCAGCTTCGCACGCTGGCGCAGGCTGGCAGGCCGACACGGCCTCGCAGAGCGGCACGGCTCCGCATGGCGGCGCGGCATCCCAGAGCGGCGCGGCTTCGCAAGGCGGAGTGGGCTGGCAGGCCGACGCCGCCTCTCAGCCCAGCGCGGCATCACAGGGCGGCGCGGCTTCGCAAGGCGACGCGGGTTGGCAGGGCGACGCGGCCTCGCAGGCTGATGCAGCCTCGCAGAGCGGCGCGGCCTCGCAGGCTGGCGCGGGTTCCCAAGGCGACGCGGCTTCGCAAGGCGACGCGGGTTGGCAGAGCGGCGCAGCTTCGCAGGCTGGCGCGGCTTCGCAGGCTGATCCAGCCTCGCAGGCGGGCGCGGGATCCCAGGGCGGCGCGGCTTCGCAAGGCGACGCGGGTTGGCAGGCCGACACGGCTTCGCAGGGCGGCACGGCTTCGCAGGGCCCGCATGGCGATCCGGTCTCGCAGGCAGGCGCGGCTTCGCAAGGCGGCGCGGGCTCGCAGAGTGGCGTGATGTCGGAGGCCGACGCGGCTCTGGTCGCCGCCGCGACGACCGAGGAGACCGCCGTTCCGGCCTCCGACACGGGTGAGCAGCCCGCGGTCCGCACGCCGTCGGCGATGACCCCGCCCGTCGTCCACGAGACCGACACCGTCGCCACCGCCGTGGCGACGCCGGACCGGCCGCAGCCGTTCGCCGAGCTCGGCATGAAGGACGAGGAATACCAGCGGGTCCGCGGCATCCTGGGCCGCCGCCCCACCTCGGCCGAGCTGGCGATCTACTCGGTCATGTGGAGCGAGCACTGCTCGTACAAGAGCTCCAAGGTGCACCTGCGGCAGTTCGGTGACAAGGCGCCCAAGACCGACGCGCTGCTGGTCGGCATGGGGGAGAACGCCGGCGTCGTCGACGTCGGCCACGGCTGGGCGGTCACCTTCAAGGTCGAGTCCCACAACCACCCGTCCTACGTCGAGCCCTACCAGGGCGCGGCCACCGGTGTCGGCGGCATCGTCCGCGACATCATGTCGATGGGTGCCCGTCCCGTCGCCGTCATGGACTCGCTGCGCTTCGGCCCGGCCGACGCGGCCGACACCCACCGGGTGCTTCCGGGCGTGGTGGCCGGAGTCGGCGGCTACGGCAACTCACTCGGTCTGCCCAACATCGGCGGCGAGACCGTGTTCGACGCCTGCTACGCGCAAAACCCGCTGGTCAACGCGCTTTGCGTGGGCGTGATGAAGCACGAGGACATCAAGCGCGCGGTCGCCCCCGGCCCCGGCAACCGGGTGATCTTGTTCGGCGCCGGCACCGGCCCGGACGGCATCGGCGGCGCCTCCGTGCTCGCCTCCGCGACGTTCGACGAGGAGTCACAGGCCAAGCGCCCGAGCGTGCAGGTCGGCGACCCGTTCATGGAGAAGCTCCTCATCGAGTGCTGCCTGGAGCTGTTCCGCGAGGACCTCGTGGTCGGCATCCAGGACCTCGGCGCCGCGGGCGTCTCCTGCGCCACCACCGAGCTGGCCGCGGCCGGCACCGGCGGCATGCACGTCGAGCTCGACACCGTACCGCTGCGCGACGCGACGCTGCTCCCCGAGGAAATCCTCATGAGCGAGTCGCAGGAACGCATGATGGCGGTCGTGTCGCCGGACAAGGTCGACCGCTTCATGGAGATCTGCGGCAAGTGGGAGATCCCCGCCACCGTGATCGGCGCGGTCACCGACACCGGCCGCCTGGTGATGACCTGGCACGGCGAGACGATCGTCGACATCCCGCCGGGCACCGCCGCCGACGAGGGCCCGGTCTACGAGCGGCCGTACGAGCCGCCCGCGGACCTCGGCTCACTCCAGGCCGACACGCCAGGGCGCCTGGCCCGTCCGGCCAACGCCGACGATCTGCGAAACACCATCCTCTGGCTCGCGGGCTCTCCCAACCTGGCCAGCAAGACCTGGGTGACTTCGCAATACGACCGGTACGTCCTCGGCAACACGGTCCTGGCCATGCCTGAAAACGCCGGTGTCGTCCGCATCGACGACGAGAGTGGCCTGGGCATCGCCCTCTCCCTCGACGGCAACGGCCGCTACACGCGCCTCGACCCCTACGCCGGTGCCCAGCTCGCGCTCTCCGAGGCCTACCGCAACGTAGCCTCAACGGGCGCCCGGCCCTTGGCGGTCACCAACTGCCTCAACTTCGGGTCTCCTGAAGACCCCGGCGTCATGTGGCAGTTCGCCCGCGCAGTGGAGGGCCTGGCCGACGCCTGCCAGTACCTCGGCATCCCGGTCACCGGCGGCAACGTGTCGTTCTACAACCAGACCGGCACCACACCGATCAACCCGACCCCGGTCATCGGCGTCCTGGGCGTGCACGACGACGTCCGCCGCCGCGTGAACATGTCGTTCACCTCCGAAGGCGCCACGATCGCCCTCCTCGGCGAGACCCGCGAGGAGTTCGGCGGCTCCGAGTGGGCCCACGTGGTCTACAACCACCTGGGCGGCCTGCCGCCCCTGGTCGACCTGGCGGCCGAGGCCGCGCTGGCCTCGGTCCTGGTCAACGCCGCCCGCGAGGGGCTCCTGACGGCCTCGCACGACCTCTCCGACGGCGGGTTGTCCCAGACCCTCGTGGAGTCCTGCCTGCGCGGCGGCCTGGGCGCCCAGATCACACTGCCGGGCGACCCGTTCGTGTCCCTGTTCAGCGAGTCCGTGGCCCGCGCCGTCGTGGCGATCCGCCCCGGCGGCGAGGCCCGCCTCGCGGCCCTCTGCGAGCAGGCCGGCGTCCCGGTCACCCAGATCGGCGTCATCGGCGGTGACTCGCTGACCTTCTCCACCCAGGGCGACGCCCAGGAGCTGTTCTCCATCCCCCTCGCGGAGCTCCGCGAGGCCCACGAGCGCACGCTCCCCAGCTACGCCGGCTGACCCGCCGAACCAACCGAGCGCCCGGCCCCGCGAGGTGCCGGGCGCTCGCCGTGTCTGCCTGTTTCCTGGGGGTTTCTGGTGACTTGGCGAGGGCATGAACGTGACGGTTGGTGGCGATGCGCTTACGAAAGGTGATTGGGGGGTGTTGTGAAGCGTCTCCTCATGCTGGTAGCCACCTGCGTTGCGATGGCAATGGTCTCGCTGGCCTGCGCAGGGACGGCCAGTGCCGGGACCGGTGTCTCCGCCTGGCGCTGCGTCAAGGCCGGTGGCTCGGTGTCGGCCGTCGGAAACGGCTACTTCTGCCACGGTGGTTACTACAACGGCGAACGCGTCCATAAGAAGCGCTCGCAGAAGAAGCACTCGCACACGAAGCACTGTGACCACAAGAAGCACTGGCACAAGAAGCACTGTGACCATAAGAGGCACTGTCACCACAAGCACTGGCACCACGACAGGCACCACGGCTCCTGGTACCACCACAACTTCTGGCTCTTCGACAGGTTGTGGGACTAGCGAGCGCGAGCACAGCGCGTCATCAGGCGGTGCCGGGTCTCTGCCACCCCCGGCACCACCTGCTCCACGTCCACCCCCGATGCACGTCCAACCCGGCCCACGCGTTCAGCCGCCCCACGCGTTCAGCCCGCCCCTCGCGTTCCGCTCGGCCGGCGCGTTCAGCCCAGGTGCACGTCAAGCCTGGCCCACGCGTTCAGCCCGGCCTAGGCGTTCAGCCCGCCCATCGCGTTCCGCTCGGCCTGCGCGTTCAGCCCAGGTGCACGTCAAGCCTGGCCCACGCGTTCAGCCCGGCCTACGCGTTCAGCCCGCCCCTCGCGTTCAGCCCGGCGTACGCGTTCAGCCCGCCCATCGCGTTCCGCTCGGCCTGCGCGTTCAGCCCAGGTGCACGTCAAGCTCGGCCCACGCGTTCAGCCCGCCCCGCGTTCACCCAGGCCCGGCGCGTTCCATCTGGATGCACGTCAAGGCCGGTCCGCGCGTTCGCCCGGCCTGCGCGTTCCTCCCGACCTGGGTGTTCAGCCTGGATGCACGTCAAGGTCGGCCTGCCGTTCGGCCCGGCTTGCGCGTTCCGCTGGATGCACGTCAAGCCCGGATGCACGTCAAGCCGGATTGCGCTTCACTGCTCACGCCAGGGCGCTGCGCGCCTAGAAGGTTGGTGGCGGAGGAACCTTTTTTCTGATGGCGTGAATGGATGTGCATGGTCCGGCTGGGTGATGTTAGGGCTGTTGTTCGGGGTGGAGCAGGAGTTCGGCGATCTGCTGGATCCGGGCGTGGGTGATGCCCGTGCGTTGTTCGACTGCCAGCGGGTGATCGGTGGGTTCGAGTTCGATGAAGGGGCGTTCGCCGATCGGGCGTGTGTGCAGGTTGGTTTTGAGCTCTATGGTCGTGGGTGAGTTGAGCGGCAGGTTGGTGGACAGCCACCCGAAGTAGGGAGGCTCGTTCTGTCTGCCTGGGGTGTTCCAGAGCTGCAGGGCGCGGGTGAAATTGTCCTGGCTGAGCGAGACCCAGACGCCCTAGCTGAAGACCTCGCCCGTGTCGGTCACCGGAATCTCGATCAGTCCATGAAGGAAGAACACCTGACCTTTGATCACGCAGGTGTCGGAGGTCAGTCGCTCTCCGGATCCTCTGCCAGCTCCGGTGTCCAGAAGTCAGGAGCCGGTGCGGCGAATCTCATGGGCAGTTCGTCGTGGTGCTGCCCGCAGCACGAGCAGAGAAATCCGGCATGTTCAGGCAGGGGTTGAGGATACTGATCGCGGTGGATTGAGTTGATCAGCTGGTTGGCGGCCGGTAGCGGGCCCATTTTCCTCCGGCGATAGAGGCCCAGGGGTCGGTCCACTGCTCCACATCGCCCGGCAGCCAATCCCACGGGAACGTGCCGGTGAACGCGGCGAACCGCCGCACCAGATCCACCCGCGACTTGATCGTCGAGACCATGAGCAGTCTGCTGCGCTGCTGACGTTCCCAGCCCACCAGCCTCGCATCGAACACCGCCTCGGCCGGATGCAGCGGCACCACGCCGTCCGCAAGGACCAGATGGGCAGCACCCTCGATCGGGACCCGTCTCACCCACAACACCCGCTCGCATCTAACGCGAGATGGTCGCATCCAATGCGAGGTGCGGGTTCCCAATCCAAGAAATCCCACGTCAAAGGACAGGAGACAGTCGCCATCCCGCCCTGGTGCGAGGTGTCCGAAGCGGACTCCCAGCCAGGCCAGACGCCTTCTTCAACGGTGCGAATAGCGCATCAGATGCTATTCGTCCCCTTACTAGAAGACCGAGATGTGGACGTGGTCGTAGTGGTTGGCGGTGTTGCCGCCTCGGTTGCTCATGCCCTTCCAACCGGGGCTTCGCATGTCGTAGATGCGTTGGCGCCAGATCACGTACTTGATGCCGAGCTTGCTGGCGTTGGCGATGGCGTAGGCGGCGGTGCGGTCGCCCAGGGTCTGGGCGCTGCCGGTGGCCATCCGGCCGCCTGTGGTGACCATGAAGTCGCAGGCGTGGCCGGTGCCGTGGTCCTGCGGGTCGCCGGTGGAGCGCACGCAGCCGATCATCGGGTACGGGCCGAACTCCACGTCCAGGATGTCGTGGACCTTCTTCATACGGGGGGTGACCCCGTTCATCCCGGAGCTCGGAGACTCGGGCTTGTACTTCTTCAGGAGCGCCTTGACCCGGTCCTTCTCCTCGAGGAGGTCCTTGATCTGCTTCTCCAGCTGCTTGACCTTGCGTTGCGCCTCGACCTTGGCCTGCTCCTGCTGGGTGACCAGCTGCTGGATCTGCTGGACCTTGGCGGCCTGGTTCTGGGCCACGTGGCTGACCAGGGAGGCGTTGCTGAGATACGTGGAGGGGTCGTTGTTGGCCAGGACGGCCACGGAGGGGTCGGCGCCGCCCGTCATGTACTGGGAGGCGGCGATCTGCGCGACCAGCCCGCGGGCCACGGTCAGGTCCTCCTTGAGGTCCTGGGCCTTCTTGAGGGCCTCCTTGACCTCGTGCTGGGTGTCCTTGAGCTTGGCCAGGTCGCCGCCGTAGGCCTTGTCCAGCCGCTCGATCTGCTTGTTGAGCTTGGTCAGGCGACCGCTGTCGCCGGGGTCGGCCTGCGCCGATGGACCGGTGACCGTGGCACTCGCGACCAGCGGTACGACGCCGACGACGGCTACCAGAGCGAGCCGTGTCAGGCGCCAGCGGGTGGAGGTGGGGGTCTCCACGTATCTCCTCTCCTCGATCGCCTACCGGGTTAGCTGACGGGTTCGGGCCGGGAGTCAGCCCTATCGGGTCCGCTGGGTGCGGATCCGGATTCACCCCGGCCGGGCCGCCCAGGACTGAGCCTGGAAGGTCCGGCATGTGGGTCCCCGGTTCCCGCGTGGCATGTCGCGGGACTCGGCGGGTTCGGCCAGCCTGCCTGTCTTGTCGAGGCGAGTCACCGACCGAATGCCAATGAACTTTAAAGAACTGTTCGTTGCCTCGCCAAGATTAAACCCCTGGCGGGGGTGTGATGGCTGCGAGTCCCGGAACGAGGGCGCCACATGGGAGCCGGGTCATCCTATGTGAGTCGGTTCACAGCTTGGCCTTGAACAGAAGCTTGTTGGGCGTACCGGTGGGGAGACCCTTGATGCGCCCTGAGGTCGCGTTGGTCTTCAGCCACCTCTCGACCTTGGTGAAGCTGGCCTTGGGGTGGCCCGCAAGGAACATCGCGGCCACACCGGCCACGTACGGAGTCGCCATCGAGGTGCCGTCGAGCACCTCGCGGCCCCTGCCGGGGACGGTGGAAGCCACACCCACACCCGGCGCGTGGATGTCCACGCACTTGCCGTAGTTGGAGAAGTTCGCCCGGCGATCGGAGGCGTTGGTCGCGCCGACCGTCACGACCCCGGCGGCTCCGGCAGGAGAGGTGTTGCAGGCGGGTTTGTTGTCGTTGCCGGCCGCGACCGCGACGAAGACCCCGGACTTGGAGAGGTTGAAGACGGCGATGTTGAGCGCCCGCGACCTGGCCCCCCCGACCGAGATGTTCGCCACAGACGGCTTGGCGGCGTGGTTGCGCAGCCATTTGACGGCGGCCACGACGTTGGACATCGGACCCGTTCCGTCACAGCCCAGCACCCGCAGCGCCCGGATCTTGACCTTCTTGGCGACGCCGTACTGTTTCGACCCGATGATGCCCGCGACGTGGGTGCCGTGGCCGTTGCAGTCAGTGCCGTCGGCGTACTGCGCGGCCTTCCAGACGATCGACGCGCGTCCCTCGAACCCGGGGTGCTTGACGTCGATTCCGGTGTCGATGACGTACGCATGGACCCCGCGGGCGACGGTGTTGTAGCGGAACGAACCGGAGAGCGGGCGGTTGCGCTGGTCGATCCGGTCCAGTCCCCATGGCAGCGGGCGCCGCTGTGTGCCGCTTTCGTTGATCTTCACGATCTGGTCCTGCTCGATCGCGGCCACGCGGCTGTCGCGGCGGAGCTTCTCCAGCTGGGCGGAGTCGAGCTTGGCGGCGAAGCCGTTGAGCACGCCGTCGAACCGTTCCACCGCGGCGGCCTTCACCTGCTGCGCGGCGTCGGCGGTCGAGGCGCCGCTCTTCAACGTCACGATGTATTTGCCGGGGATCGGCGTGCCCTCGGCGGCGGTGACCTGAACGAGGGGTTCGTCGGGGTCGGCGGCCAGCACGGGGAACGCGGCGGCGGCGCCGACGCAGGCCGCGATCGAGCCAGTGATCAGCAGCCTTCGGGGGACAGCCCGCACGAGGGACTCCTTCTGTCGCGGCCACGAGCGGGGGGCACGGGCGCGGCGACCATGATCCAGGGGGAACCGACAAGGCGGTACCTTATTGGATCCATAGCGATATCTGCAGCTAGACCAGACAATTCGGTCGAGCTGGGCTGGAAGCGGCCGATCAGTTCTTCTTGAGCTTCCCCTGGTAGCCCGGGTTGGCGCCCGCCTGGTGCATCCACATGTACTGCAGCGTGCCGTCCGACTGGCGGACCACCCGCACGCTGCCGCTCGTGCACGGCTTGGCCACGGTCAGGGACATCTCCAGCCGCTGGGTGGTCCCGCTGGTGAGCGCGAGCGTGCCGACGCAGTTGTTGAACCGGGCCTGCGCGACCTTGCCGCCGACCTGGAACGTCACCTCGATCGAGAACGAGGCGGCGCTCCTGGCGTTGACAGCGGTGCCCTTCCAGGTGCCCGCGAAGCTCTCGGGGATCGTCGACACCGGCCGGTCGTCGTTCGCCGGCCGTGCCTGCGGCTGCTCGCCGGAGTCGCCGTTCAGCTGGGGCCACAGGACCAGGGCGATGATCGCGATGCCGACCAGGACGCCGATGGTCAGGGAGGCCGCGACGCCGAGCACGTGATTGTCGGGTCGCCGGAACTTCGGGATCCGTGGTCTGCGGGAGACCGGGGGAGCAGCCAGAACGGCCGTGTGCTGGTGCCGGTCGTCCGGAAGCTGCTGGGCGCCGGTGTCCATGCCCGGGATGAGGTGCGGCATCCGTCCAGGGGACTCGGCGGGGCCCGGGGAGGAAGGCGGTGATGACGGAGTGGCCGGGGCCGCTCCGGCCGGGGCGCCTCCGGCCGGAGGCGCCCCGGCCGGAGATGGCGGGAGCGCAGGCATGGCCTGGGTGGCCTCCTCGGACCGTGAAGCCGGAGGTGCCTGCGCGACCCAGGCAGCGGCCGGACGCTCAGGTCTTGTGACCTCCATCTCGTTCCGTGTGACCTCCATCTCGTTCCGTACGGCGGGCGAAACGGAGATCGGCGGTCGCACCGTGATGGCGGGCTGGGGCTGCTGCGCGGGCGACCCGATCGACGAGAGACCGGGGATCGGCGCGGTGCCCTCGGCGAGACCGCGGCCCTCGGCCACCATCCGTTCCGGCAGGCGGCCGGCCAGCGTCCCGTCTTCGCCGAGCAGGCGATCGAGGACGTCGCGCGCCGTCGGCCGGTCCTCCGGCTCCTTGGCCAGGGTGTCGCCCACCACCTCGCGCAGGGACTCGGGCAGCACGGAGACGTCAGGCTCGTCGTAGACGATCCGCTGCATCACCTCGGACTGGGAGTCTTCCCCGAACGGGGCCGACCCCGTCACCGCGAACAGCAGCGTGGCCCCCCAGGCGAACATGTCCGCGGCCGGGCCGATGCCCACCCCGCGCAACTGCTCCGGGGACTTGTAGCAAGGATCGTCGGCGACGCGGCCAGTCGGGGCGGCGGTGACCGCCTCCAGCGCCCGCGCGACACCGAGATCGGTGACCCGTGGCCCGTCCCTGCCAAGCAGGACGTTGCCGGGCTTGAAGTCGTGATGCACCGCTCCGGCGCGATGCGCGGCCGCGAGGGCGATCGCCATGCCGGCCGCCAGCCGCTCGGTCACCGCGCCGCCGCGCGGGCCCTCCTCGGCGACCAGCTGGTGCAGGGAGGGGCCGGCGACGTACTCGCTGACCACGTACGGGCGGTCGCTCTCCACATCGGCGTCGATGATCGCGGCTGTGCAGAATCCGCTGACCCGCCGGGCCGACGCGAACGCGCCGGCGAACCGCGCCCGTGCGGCGGGTTCGCCGCTCAGCCGCAGGTGCAGGAGCTTCACCGCGACGGTGCCGCCGGCCGGGCTGCGGCCCAGAAAGACGGCGCCTTGTTCGCCCACGCCAAGCCGGCCGGTGATCTCGTAGTCGCCGAGACGCTGCGGATCACCGGGCTGCAGGGGCAGAGCCTCGGCCATCTAACGAACCTCCGTGTATCTCCCGCCGGGACCCCGTCCCGGCCGGCCCCCCGATCCTTGCTCTTCGCCCCCGCGTCGGCACCGGTCCCTTTTTACCGGGTGAAGTCCGATTGTGGCGGGTGAGGTGGCCGGACGACCACCGAAAGTCACGCGATAACCTCGGTGTCAATGTCGCGTACCCGCCTAACCCGTGCCGTTCTGGACGAGCAGCGTGCCGAGCTCGGGCTCGATCCCCATACCGGCGACGACGAACCCCGATCGCTCCGCCGCACCGCGTTCGACACCGTCCTGGCGGCCTACGACGCCGGCGTCACCGAGCCCGCCAAGCCGGTCGTCAAGGGGGCCGTACGGTTCCTGCTCGACCGGCTCGCCGAGCTCGCGCCCGGCCGTTCGGTGGAGGTCCGGGTCCCACCACATGCCGCGGTGCAGTGCATCGACGGCCCGCACCATACCCGGGGAACGCCACCCAATGTGGTGGAGATGGATGCGATCACCTGGATTTCGCTCGCAACCAACCGCCTGAGCTGGGCGGATGCGCTGGAGAGCGGCAAAGTGCGCGCCAGCGGTTCCCGAGCCGACCTCTCCGCCCACCTCCCACTCCCTCTCGACTGAGGCACTGCTTTCGGGTCTTGCCCCGACGGCGGTGCGCTGGAAACGTGGGGGCACGGCATGGAGGTGATGCCATGCTCATCGCGAACTGGACATTCGACGTCGAGGATATCGACGGGTCGCGGGTGAACGACACGACCGGCGCGGGACCGCCGGCCGCCCTGGACGCGGGCGCCGAGATCGTGCCCGGCAGGGACGGTGAGGCGCTGTCCCTGGACGGGTACGGACGGGCGATCGTCCAGGCGGCGCCGCAGCTCGTGCTGAGCCAGGTCTTCGGCTTCAGCCTGGCCTTCTTCGTCAACGTGAGCGCCGAGCCGACCGGCGATTGGCGCGGGCTGTTCTACAAGCCCGTCGCCGAGCACGACGCCCGCGGCATCGGCATGTGGCTCTACCCCGACGCCCAGCGGCTGCGCGTCCAGCTCTTCACGGTCAAAGGCCCCGAGTACATGGACAGCCGCGCCGTCCTGACCGGGGGCGACTGGACGCACGTGGCATTGGTGGTCGACACCGACGGGATGTTCCTCTACATCAACGGCAAGCTCGACGTGGCCGTCCCGCTGGAGCACGCCGTCGTCACACCGGCCGGCCCGATCTACCTGGGCGGCGAACCCGGCAAGCCGGGCTTCACCGGCCTGCTGGACGACGTCCGGGTGTACGCGTCGGCCCTGGACGAGGAGGCCATCCGCGCCCTGCGCTGATCAGGGCGTTTCGGTGTGCCGGGCGAACGGGAACTCCCGCTCGACGCACCCCCTCCGCGCCGACTCATCGGGATACCGTTCAGGATCGGCGCACTCAGCGGCCTTGCTGAGCAGGAAGAAGATCGCGATCCCCCCTATGACAAGCGTCACAGCCGAGCAGATGACCCCCATGATCGCAGTCCTCCGCCCGGCCCCCCGCGAGACCGCGATGATCCCCACAAGCAGCCCCACCGCAGCCAGGCCCAGCCCGAGGCCGCAAAGCAGGAGGGCGGGCAGGCCGACGACCCCGAGCACCAGTGACGTGACCGCCAGCCCCTTGCGCTCAGGCGGCGCCGGCGGCGAGTAGGTCTGGTAGCCCGGCATCGTCATGGAGTCCTCCCCGGTGTACTCCCTCACACTCCCGTGCCGCAGTCCCGGCCAGCCGTTTCGGCGAGTAAAGGTCGGTTAAGGAGATGCGCTGATCGGAGCAGGTGAGGAGGGCATCTAGACTGAGGTACGTGCCTCTCCGTGATGGACGTCTGAGCCACGACATCGACCCCTCCGACCGCTCCCCGCAGGATGCCTGTGGGGTCTTCGGCGTGTGGGTGCCGCCGGGGGAGGCGAGCCGGGCTGAGGTGAGCAAGCTCGCCTACTACGGCCTCTACGCGCTGCAGCACCGTGGGCAGGAATCGGCGGGGATCGCGGTCAGCGACGGGTCCCGCATTGTCGTTTTCAAGGACATGGGCCTGGTGGCTCAGGTCTTCGACGAGTCGATCCTTAACACGCTGCGCGGCCACATCGCCGTCGGCCACTGCCGCTACTCCACGACGGGCTCCCCGACCTGGGAGAACGCGCAGCCCACGTTCCGTTCCACCGGGGCAGGTGGGCTGGCCCTTACCCATAACGGCAACCTGATCAACACGCCTGAGCTGGCCGCCAAGCTGCCCGACGGGGTGCTTACCGCGACCAGTGACACAGAGGTTTTGACGGCGCTGCTGGCGACCCGTGAGGGCGGGCCCTTGTCTGCGGCGCGGGAGATCCTGCCGGTGACGCGGGGGGCTTACTCGCTTGTTTTCATGAACGAGAGCACGCTTTATGCGGCACGGGATCCTGAGGGCATCCGGCCGTTGGTGCTGGGGCGTCTGGGCGAACGGGGCTGGGTCGTCGCGTCGGAGACCGCCGGGCTCGACATCGTGGGCGCGCAGTTCGTGCGGGAGATCGAGCCGGGCGAGCTGATCGCGATCGACGCGGATGGGGTGCGGTCGGAGCGATTTGCGGAGGCGCGGCCTAAGGGCTGTCTGTTCGAGTATGTGTATCTGGCCCGGCCGGATACGAGTATCGCTGGGCGTAGTGTGCAGGCCACGCGGGTGGAAGTCGGGCGGCGGCTGGCTCGTGAGCATCCGGTCGAAGCCGATTTGGTGATCCCCACGCCCGAGTCGGGGACGCCGGCTGCCATTGGGTATGCGGAGGCCTCCGGGATCCCGTACGGGCAGGGGCTTGTCAAGAATTCTTATGTGGGGCGCACGTTCATCCAGCCCTCCCAGACCATCCGGCAGTTGGGGATTCGGCTCAAGCTCAATCCGCTGCGCGAGGCCATCGAGGGCAAGCGGCTGGTGGTGGTGGACGATTCCATCGTGCGTGGCAACACCCAGCGGGCCATCGTGGGGATGTTGCGGGACGCGGGGGCGGCCGAGGTGCATGTGCGGATCTCCAGCCCGCCGGTGGCCTGGCCCTGTTTCTACGGGATCGACTTCGCCAGCCGGGCCGAGCTGATCGCGGGCAACCTGTCGGTCGAGGAGATCCGTGACTCGATCGGGGCCGACTCGCTGGGATACATCTCGCTCGACGAGCTGATCGCCTCGTCTCAGATCGCCAAGGACCGGCTCTGCCGGGCTTGTTTCGACGGGGTCTACCCGATCCCGGTCGAGGAGGACGCCCGCGGCAAGCACCTGCTGGAAGGTGTCGCCAAGTGACGTCCTATGAGGCGGCCGGGGTCGACATCGCGGCTGGTGAGCGGGCCGTTGAGCTGATGAAGTCGCGGGTGGCGCGGTCGCGGCGGCCCGAGGTCGTGGACGACGCCAGCGGCTTCGCCGGGCTCTTCGACGCGTCGGCGTTCCTCAAGTACCGCCGGCCACTGCTGGCGACGTCGACCGACGGGGTCGGCACCAAGGTCGATCTGGCCCGCCGACTGGGTGTGTACGACACCGTGGGGCACGACCTCGTCGGCATGGTGATCGACGATCTGGCCGTCTGTGGCGCCGAGCCGTTGTTCATGACCGACTACATCGCCTGCGGCAAGGTCGTCCCCGAGCGCATCGCCGACCTCGTCGGCGGCATCGCGGACGCCTGTGCGCTGGCCGGGTGCGCGCTGATCGGCGGCGAGACCGCCGAGCATCCGGGCCTCCTGCAGCCCGACGAGTTCGACATCGCGGGCGCGGGGACAGGCGTCGTGGAGGCGGACGAGATCCTTGGCCCGGACCGGGTCAAGCCCGGTGATGTCGTGATCGGCATGGCGTCCTCGGGCATCCACTCCAACGGGTATTCGCTCGTTCGCCACATCTTGGCGACGACCGATCTGGCCTTGGAGACCCAGCTGGCCGATCTCTCCCGCCCGCTCGGCGAGGAGCTGCTCACGCCCACGCGCATTTACGCCCAGGACTGTCTGGCCCTTGTGCGCGGGGGAGGGGTCCGTGCGTTCGCCCACATCACCGGTGGCGGCCTGACGGCCAACCTGGCCCGTTCGCTGCCTCCGACGGCCGATGCCGTTCTCCAGCGGTCTTCCTGGGAGGTTCCGCCGCTTTTCATGGCGCTCCAGGCGTACGGCACGGTCCCGCAGGCCGAGATGGACAAGACGTTCAATCTGGGTGTCGGCATGGCCGCGATCGTGGCCCCGGAGGCTGCTGACGACGCCGTACGGAGTCTGGCCGACCGTGGCGTTCCCGCCTGGGTTCTCGGCGAGATCACCAAGGGCGGCGGCGCCGCGAACCTCGTCTGACGCGCAGGCGTCACATGAGTGTGATGATCTCTCGTGCGCTGGCCTGGGCCGGTCTTGTTCGCCTGCGCCGCCTCGCGTTGCCCCTGTCGATTCTCGGTGCCCTGCTGGTGTACGGCGTCATGGCGCCACTGGGCTGGGCGTACGCGGAAACGGCTCGCCACCGGCACTCACCGGAGAACGTTCCGGAGACCCCGGTGGCCCTGGTCTTGGGCGCGGGCATCTGGGGCGGCCAGCCGTCGATCCTCCTGGCCCGCCGCCTGGACACCGCCGCAGACCTCTACGGGCGCGGCAAAGTGAAAGTGATCCTCGTCTCAGGCGACAACCGGGTCAAGGGCTACGACGAACCCACCGTGATGCGCGACTACCTCACCGCCCACGGCGTGCCTGCACACAAGATCGTCCGAGATTTCGCGGGACTCGACACGTGGGACTCCTGTGCCCGCGCCAAGCGCATCTTCCAGGTGGAACGGCTCACCGTGGTGACCCAGAACTTCCACCTGCCCCGCGCCGTGGCCCTCTGCCGCGCCGCCGGCCTCGAAGCCTTCGGCGTGGGGGACGACAGCATGGCCGCTCGCCAGGACGCCACCGTCAAGGGCTACGTCCGTGAACCCCTCGCCATGATCAAGGCCGTGCGGGACTTGGCCGTCCCCAGGGACCCCAAGCTCCTCGGACGGCCGGAAACCGGCGTCCAGCAGGCGCTCGCGACCCCCTGATCAGGGATGTGAGCGGGAGGCGGACACGAGAAGGCCCGCAAGCTTCGCTTGCGGGCACAGCTCATCCCGAGGGTCAGCCGGAGGTCCCGTCCTTGCGGTCGTCCTCAGCGGCGCCGTATTCCTCGGCGTAGTCGGCATACTTGTCGGCGAGCTCGTCGTACGGGTCGGTCTCCGTCGAGTCGGGGACTCCCAGCTCACTCTTCAGGCGGTCGAGGTCCGTGTTGCCGCTGTTGTACTTGAGCTGACGGGCAACCTTCACCTGCTTGGCCTTGGCTCGGCCGCGACCCATTGGCTCGACCCCCTCGATGGTCAGGGCTTTCGTGGGCCCATCAACGCGCGCGTCCACCACACGAACCGGTGCCTGATGAGCCATGGTTCAGTCACGGATACAACCGTACCCGTTTTGCGCCCGGCTCGGTACATCGTCAGTCCGGTGGCGGCACGCTCACTGCGGAGAACCCCAGTGTATCGGGTGATTCCAAGTTCACAGACCTGGGGCGACACGCTGTATTGACGGCTCCAGCAACCTGGCCCTAGATGGCCCCGGAGCCTGGCCCTAGGCGGCTCCCAGGGCCCAGCCCTTGGCGGCTCTTGGGGCCGGTCATTGACGGCACTGGAGCCTGGTCATTGCCGGCGCCGGAGCCCGGTCATTGACGGCGCCAGGGCTGGCCATTGACGGTGCCAGGGCCGGCCATTGGCGGCCCCAGGGCCTGGCCATTGACCGGTTTCGGGAGCCCGACCCCACGCCGCCGACCGGCGTGGGTCGCCGGGCCGAAGGTGCCGACCAGGCTTGCTGCCGGGCCTAGAAGGTGTCGGCCAAGCCTTTGGCCGCCGGGCCCCGGTAGCAGTGAGCCGGGCCTTTGGCCGCCGGGCCGAAAAGTTGTCGGCCCGGCGGCCGGTGTCACGGAGACGAAAGAATTTTCAGCTGAGCCAGATGCCGCGGAGCCGGCCTACGGCCGACATGCGCTGCTCGGCCAGGCGGTCGGCGGCGACGGCGGGGGGTACGCCCTCGTCGGCGGCCAGGACGAAGATCTGGCGAGTGGTGTCGAAGATCCCCGTGGCCCGGGCCTTGGCGCGGTCGAAGTTGAAGCCCTCGATCTCGTCGGCGACCTGGATCACACCGCCGGAGTTGACCACGTAGTCCGGGGCGTAGAGGACGTCGCGGTCGGCCAGCTGCTTCTCGATGCCGGGGTGGGCCAGCTGGTTGTTGGCGGCCCCGCAGACGATCTTGGCGTTCAGGATCGGAACGGTGTCGTCGTCGAGGGATCCGCCCAGCGCGCACGGCGCGTACACGTCGATCTCGGAGCGGATGAGGGCGTCGTTGTCGGCGACGACCTCGACCCCGGGATGCCGTTCCAGGACCCGTCCGACGGCGGCCTCGCTGACGTCGCAGATCACCACTTCGGCGCCGTCCTCGCGCAGCAGGTCGACCAGGCGGTGGCCGACCTTGCCGACGCCCTCGACGCCGACCCTGCGGCCACGGAGCGTGGGGCTGCCCCAGACCTGCTCGGCGGCGGCGCGCATGCCCTGGTAGACCCCGTACGAGGTGAGGATGGACGAGTCGCCGGCACCGCCGTGTGCGACCGTACGGCCGGTCACGTATCGGCTCTCACGGGCGACGATGTCCATGTCCTCGCTGTACGTACCGACGTCGCAGGCCGTGTAGTAGCGGCCGTTCAGCGACTGGACGAACCGTCCGTACGCGCGCAGCAGAGCCTCGGACTTGTCGGTGTTGGGATCGCCGATGATGACGGCCTTGCCGCCACCGTGGTCCAGCCCGGCCAGGGCGTTCTTGTACGCCATGCCGCGGGACAGGTTCAGTACGTCGGCGAGCGCCTCCTCCTCCGACCCGTAGGGGTAGAAGCGGGTGCCGCCCAGCCCAGGGCCGAGCGCGGTGGAGTAGAGCGCGATGATGGCACGCAGGCCGCTGGCCTCGTCCTGGCAGAAGACGACCTGCTCGTGTCGGGGTTCTGTGCCCTTGTGAGGCGACCCGAAGACGTTAGGCACGGTAGTGCCCTCCTCTCAGTCTTAAGGATCAGACTAGAACCGGACAGGGCGATACGGGCGAGTCTCCAGGTAACACCGGGATCTCGGTGGGGTTGTCGGAACAGTGTCCGAGCCGGGCTCATGCCACGATGCGGTGGTGCTTCCGTACGCCGCATACCTACGGGTTTATGAACCGGTGACAGCCTTTCCGGAGCCGGAACGGACCCTGTGGACGGCCTACGCCGACTCCCGGCGGCGCCCCCGGCGAATCCACGCGCTGGGTGCCGAACATCGCGAGGCCGCGCTGCGGCTGGCCGCCTTCCCGCCGGAGCCGGTGCCCGGACGGGAAAGTCGGAACGCCTATGTGCGGCGGTCGGCGGACACGATCTATGTGTGCCCCTGGGAAACGCGGCTCCGCTCGTGGCTGGCGTTCGACCGTTTCCGCGCCACGCTCCCGGCGGGGGTGTCCGAGGCGTTCGTGCCGTCGGAGGTTGCGGACCAGGTGGAGCAGGAGTTCGAACGCTGGAAGGCCACGGGCCGCTCACTGCAGCCGCACATCCTGTCCAGTACCTGGCATGTCCCCTTGGCCTGGTTCGTCGCGTTCGGCCAGACGGAACGTTGCCTGCTGCTGGGCGAGCCCGCCGGGGACGAACGTAAATCCACGACGTGCTTCGGGGAAAACCCAGGTCGTGGGCCTGCGACGGCGGCTGTGACGCGTACCCTCATCTACGTCACGGCGATGGCCGAGGCGCGGCGCCGAGTCACCGCCGCCCTCCGCATCGTCCGCGACACCCTCGGTGAGGGGACCGGCGAGACCACCGTGCTGGCCGCCGGGCAGGTGGACGCGCTGGGCCGGTGGCTCGGCGGATTCCACCCCGGCGCCCTGGTCGAGCTCGACTATGGCGGGCTGGTCCATCTCCTGGACGACCGGACGCTGCGCGCCGACGAGTCGGTGGCCGAGGTCGGAGTCGCCCTCGAGGCGATGGAACGCGGTGAGGCCGAGCTGGCGGTCGCGATGTACAAGCGTCTCCTCGCCCGCTGGCGGCCTGTACGCGCCCTTGAATCGGCGAACTGAACAAATTTCCCGAATCTGCGCGCGATACGACTATACGTGTCGCTAGAATCACGCAGCGTGACCCAGTCGCCACTGAACACGCAACTACGCTCAGGGACTTGCTTGTTGCGTTGAGTGGTGGCAAGGTTACACGTTGTGATGTCATAGTGGCTCTTTCGGGCCATAGGGGACATCAGTGACCGCGCGAGGATCAATCGCAGGATCGCTGTCATCGGTCCACGGAGGAGAGGCCGCACAAATGTCAGCACGTACGCCAGAGGCTGAGCCCCTGCTGACGCCGGCAGAGGTGGCGACGATGTTCCGCGTCGACCCCAAGACCGTCACGCGGTGGGCGAAGGCCGGAAAGCTCACGTCCATCCGCACCCTGGGGGGTCACCGGCGCTACCGCGAGGCTGAGGTTCGTGCGCTGCTGGCGGGTATCCCGCAGCAGCGCTCGGAGTAAGGCACTCCGGCCGGCGAGTGGGGGCTCGCCGGGCGCACACAGTGAAATATTGGGGGGCGACCAGGAGGCCGCTGAACAACCTCGCACCCGGCAGTGGGTCGATGTCCCGTTCAGAGTCCCCCTGGGCGAAGGTCCAGGGCTGTGATCATCCGAGAATCGCCGTCCTGGACCGCGCACCGTTCAGCTGGATGTCCCGCTCGCGCTTATGCGAGCGGGACATTCCGTCCGTGCGGGCCACAGCCCCGGTTCCATGCGGGCCTTCCGCCCGGGCCACATTCCCCGGTCGGTTCAGGCCCAGTCTCCGGCCCATCCAGGCCAGTCTCCAGCCCATCCGGGCCGTAGCTCCGTCCGCGCAGGCCGGTCTCCGGTCTGTGCAGGTCTCAGCTTCCGGTCGGTGCGGGGGTTAGCTCTCGGTTCGGGAGGGTCCGGTCTCCGGGCGCGCTCAGTCCTCGGGCATTTCTTCTTGGGCGAGCCGGTCGAAGAGTGCTGCTATCGCCGGTTCGTGCTGGCCTGCGACATGCATCAGCACCACCAGGTGATCGACCAGCAGGCGCTCGAGCTCCTCGCGGGATACATCCCGGTTTTCCAGCCAGTCCAGGCCGGCGGTCTCGACCGATGCCATCCATGAACGCAGCGTGATGCGCAGGACGGGGGTGGGGATCTCGACGTCCATCGCGTGCAGGATCCGGCCCAGCAGCAGCTGGCGGATGCCGTCGACGATCTCGCCGACCTCCCCCGAACGGTCCGCGGGTCCGCCGCGCAGCAGCGCCGTGAAGCCGGGGGCGTGGCTCTCCACGAAATCGAAGTAGCGCTTCAGTGAGATCTTCAGGCGTTCGAGCGGCGTGCCCTCGGTGGGGGGCTCCAGCAGCACCGACAGCTGCTTGGCCGCACTGCCCAGCGCGGCGAGGTAGAGCTCGTACTTCCCGCCGAAGTAGTGATAGACGAGCGCGCGGGAAGCGCCGGCCGCCGCCGCGACGTCGTCGATCGAGACGTCTTCCGGCGACTTGGTGCTGAACAGCTCCAGCGCGGCCTCGATCAGCTCGTCGCGGCGTTCGTCGACGCTCAGCCGGCGCCTGCCGCGTTGCTGAGCCGGGGCGGAACCCTGCCCACCCCTTGCCTTACCGCCTGCCACTGCACGATCTCCCACTTGGGCAGCGTATCCGAGCGCGGGGGGCGGGTCGGTGCGGGCGGCCTCCACCGGGGGCCGTTTGGGGACGGTTCCGCCCTGTGATCCAGGACACCACAGGCAAGAACTGGCATTGGCGGCTGCCCGTTACTCACTGTTGCGACGATTTGGGGTGAAGGCGAGGCATCATGGCATCTCCCCCCGAGTGGGGAGGGCGTTCCGTCCCGTGCCAAAGGGCTCGGAGCGCCCTGGCGGCAGGTCCTGCAGGCCCCCCGGACGGAGTGCCATGTCAGCTGGTGATGTAAGGCCCCCCAAGCCCACCATCCGCAACGTTGCCGAGAGGGCCGGTGTCTCGAAGTCGCTCGTCTCCCTCGTCATGCGCGGATCGCCGCACGTCAGCGAACGCCGCCGCCAGGCGGTGCTCCAGGCCGCGCGAGAGCTCGGCTACCGGCCCAACGCCGTAGCCCGCAGCCTGGTGGAGGGCCGTACCCGCCTCATCGGCGCCATCGTCGCGGACCTGCACAACCCGTTCTTCGCCGAGTTCCTGGACGGCCTGCAAGAGAGCCTGCACGGCGAGGGCCTCCGGATGCTCGTCGGCAGCGGCCGCTGGGACCCCCTCTTCGAAGCCGAGGCCGTAGAGGCCTTTCTGGAGATGCGCGTCGACGGCCTCGTTCTCCTGAGCGTCGTCCCCGACTCCCTCAAAGAAGCCGCCGCCAGCGTCCCGGTGGTGGTGGTGGGCGAACGCGACGTCTCCGGCGTCGACATCGTGGTGGACGACGACGAACTGGGTGCCAGCCTCGCCGTCGACCATCTCGTCGAACTCGGCCACCGCCGCATCGCGCACATAGAAGGCGCGCCCTCGACCACCGCCCGCTACCGCCGTGCCGGCTACGAGAAGGCCATGGAACGCCATGGCCTCGCGGGCGAGGTCGTCGTGGAGGCCGGCGACTTCACCGAGGAGGGCGGCTACCGGGCCGCCCGTGCCCTTCTCACCAGGACTCCCCGCCCCACCGCCATCTTCGCCCCCAACGACCTGGTCGCCACCGGGGCCCTCTCCGCCGCCGACGAGCTGGAGCTCACGGTTCCCGAACATCTCTCGGTCGTCGGCTACGACAACACGCACCTGGCCGCCATCCGCCACATCTCCCTGACCAGCGTCGACCAGCCCCGCCGCGACATGGGCCGCGTGGCCGCCGAACTCCTCACCGCCCGCATCGACGACCCCGCCCGCGCCGCCCGCCAAAACCTGGTGGTCCCCCACCTGGTGGTCCGCTCCACCACGGGCCTGGCCCCCGTGTGACGGCCGGTCGGGATGATCGGGTGGTCTTGGGGAGGTCGATCAATGGCCTGAAGTGGTAAGGGGCTGGCCAAGCCTGCCGTAATCGGCGGCCCGCAGGGCGTTCGTGGGGTCTTAATGGGTGCACCGTTCGGCGGGTCGGGGCAACCGCATGACGGGTCGGACTCCGACCCATGACCAGGCCGGTTTCCGGCCCCATCACCGGGCCGGCCCGGTGACTCTGCCGAGTGGACACGGAGAAGGACCATGTTCACCCAGGGGGGTTTCATTCCGTGCGTGATCCGGAATTGGTGTCGTGCGCGCAGCGCGCGGCTAGTGAGTTGGAACGCGCGTGGTCGGAATGGCGACATGCGCGGGGACTGGCCGAACAGGTCTCGGAGTCCGTCGCCAGCTACGTGGCCCACTCGATCGATCATCCGTGGGGACGACCCCGCGTGGTGCTGGGCCTCGACGCGGACGAGGCGCGCGCTCTCGCCGCGCTCCTCGGCAAGGAGGACCTGCTCCGCTGACTCGCGGACGCGGCCGTGCGGGGGCACGGCCGCGTCCGCATTTGTGCGGACTTCGTTTGACGAACCCATGCTGATGTGCAGACTGACAGGGTTGGTAACGAAGAAATCACAGGGGGACGAGTCTTGCTATTCCACCGAAGCGGCGCGATGGGCCTGGTGCTGTGCCTGGCGGCCCTCACCGCGTGCGATGGTGGCTCGTCCACCAAGGACGGTCAGGCCGGTGGCCAGACCGCGCAGCCGCCCATGGCGGCTCCTTCCGGGGCTTCCACGGCGCCCAAGGAAGTCAGGGGCACGGGCTCGCTCAAGGGCAAGGTCATCGTGATCGACCCGGGGCACAACGGGGGTAACGCCAAGCACCCGGAGATCATCAACCGGCAGGTCAGCATCGGGAACGGGCGCAAGGCGTGTGACACGACGGGCACCGCGACGGCGGCCGGTTACAGCGAAGCGGCCTTCACCTGGGACGTGTCCACCCGGCTCAGCAAGCTGTTGCGGGCCAAGGGCGCCAAGGTCGTCCTCACCCGGAACAACAACACCGGGGTGGGGCCGTGCATCACCGAGCGTGCCGCCATCGGCAACCGCGCCAAGGCGGACGCGGCGATCTCGGTGCACGCGGACGGCGGTCCGGCGAGCGGCCATGGCTTCCACGTGATCGAGCCGCTGACGGTCAAGGGGCACAACGCCTCGATGGTCCCGGCGTCGCGCAAGCTCGGCAAGGCCCTCCGGGACGCCTACCGGAAGGACACAGGCATGCCGTACTCGACCTACATCGGCACCGACGCCCTTGACTCCCGGGACGACCTGGGCGGGCTCAACCTGTCCACGGTGCCGAAGGTCTTCGTCGAGACCGGCAACATGAGGAACCCCGGGGACGCGGCCAAGCTGTCGAGTGCGTCGTTCCGGCAGCGCATCGCCGAATCCTTCGTCACAGGGTTGATCGAGTACTTCCGCTGACGGTATTTCCGTCGGCGGTATTTCCGCTGGCGGTGCCTCCGCTGACCGCCGGCGGGCAGGATAGGGCGGGTGTCTGATTCGCTGAGCCGCGTTCGCGGCGCTTTCGCTGACTACACCGTCGCGGGTGTACGGGAGTTGCTCGGCCCGGTGGCAGGCGGGGCGCTGGCACGGGACGAGATCGTGCCGGCGTTGCGGGCCACGGGTGGCGGGTCGCCGCTGGAGGCTTTCACCCGGCTGTTCTGGTTGCAGGTGGCGGTCGACGAGGCCGCTTTGAAGGATGTGGCCGACGACCTCGTCGCGCTGGGGCTCGCGGAACGTTCCGGTGGCGAGCTGCGAGCCCTGGTGCATGTCGAGCCGCTGGAGTCGGTGCGCGGCCTGGGCCATGTCGGTTACGCGGTGTCCGATCTCAAGGCGAGGCCTGGGGCCGGTGTCCCTCTCAAGCCCGATCATGTGGTCGGAGCGGGAGGTGCCTCCGGCAGTTTGGCGCGGCTGGTTGTCCACAGGCCTGTGGACAACGTGCTTGATCTTGGTACGGGATGTGGCGTTCAGGCCGTGCATCTGGCGCCGGAGCTGGAGCCACGCGCGATCACGGTGACGGACGTCAACGCGAGGGCCCTCCGGCTGTCGGCGCTGAGCTTCGCGCTCTCCGGGGTCGAGGGGGTGGAGGCCCTTCAGGGGTCGCTGCTGGAGCCGGTACGGGACCGGACGTTCGACTTGATCGTCTCCAATCCGCCGTTCGTGATCGCGCCGCCCGAGGGTGGTTTCGTCTACCGCGAATCGGGGCTGCACGGCGACGAGTTCTGCCGCCGGCTGGTCGTTGAGGGGCCGGGACTGCTGAACGAGGGCGGCACGTGCCAGCTGCTGGCGAACTGGCTGCATATCGAGGGTGTGCCGTGGGAGGAGCGCGTCGGCGCGTGGATCCGCGAATCGGGTTGTGACGCCTGGGTCGTGCAGCGCGACGTCCAGGATCCGGCCGAGTACTGCGAGCTCTGGCTGCGCGACTCGGTCGAGGCCGGGACGCCCGAGTACGCGGCGCGGTACGACGCGTGGCTGGAGTACTTCGAGCGGCAGCAGGTGACCGGGATCGGATTCGGCTGGATCACCTTGCGGCGCACGGCGGACGCGGCCCGGCCCGTCGCGCGGATCGAAGAGTTGCGGCATGCCGTGGAGCAGCCTGTCGGGGCCTATGTGGACCGGGTCCTCACCGGGTTGAGGGAAGCCGAAGAGTTTTCCACAGCCTGTGCACAAGAGGGCGCCCTGGCCCGGTTGTCGCTCCGTACCGCCGCCGGCATCGTCCAGGAGCAGATCGGCCCTCCCGGAGCCGAGGATCCGGAGCGGATCCTGCTTCGGCAGACCGATCGGCTGCACCGCGCGGCAGGGGTCGGGACGGTCGAGGCCGGGCTCGCGGGCGTCTGCGACGGCTCGCTGCCGCTGGAACCCCTGCTGTCGGCCATCGCCCAGCTCACCGAGATGGATCCCGGCCAGGTACGGGCGCATGCGGCCGCCGTCCTGCCCGAGCTCATCGCCGATGGCTTCTTCGAGATCGCCTGACTCTCCGAGGGGCGACCACCATCGCCATCGACTTTTCGAGCTCGCGGTGCCGGATGATGAGGATCGAGAAACCGATCGCCAGATAGACCATCGACAACCACAGCCGGGCCGTCTCGCCCGGCAGCACGAACTGGATCGCGAACAGCACGAACAGGAGTGCCGCCTCCGCCCGCCTGAAGTAGAGGTCGATCAGCATGGCCAGGCCGAGCACGGTCTGGGCGGCGGTCAGCAGCACCTCTTCGGTCTGCCGGGAGTCGAGCGGGAGGGACCAGTCGCCACCGCCGGCCTTGTAGGCCAGCGGCAGGCTCCCGACCAGCAGCGTCCACTGGTTCACCTTGCTGGACAGCAGCGTGCCGATCGCGTCGTTGTCGCGCAGCCGCCAGGCGAAGACGACGGCGACGATCAGCTCCGGCGCCTCGGAGGCCAGGGGCGCCAGCCACTGCACGAGCAGGAACTCGTCGATGCCCAGGCTCCCGCCCGCCTCGACCAGCGACTCGGCGAACGGCTCGGCCGAGGCGAAGATGATCAATGCGCCCAGCAGGAAGCCGCCCCCGGTCACCGCGCGGCGCTCTTTCGTGGGCAGTTTCACCAGCACGGCGGGGACGCCGACCAGTTGTTCGACGTCCTCGGCGCCGGATCTGGCGATCCGGACGATGTAGGCGATGTAGAGAGCGATGAGCAGGACGGAGACGTACCAGCCGATCTCACGGACCAGGGCGGGGATGAACGCGATGACCGCCGCGATGGCCAGGAACCCGAGCTCGATGCGGTGGTGTCCGGCGAGGTGCACGTCGCGCCGTTCCGGCACCGGCTCGCCGCGCCTGGCCAGCCGCCGCGCACCGAGTGCGAACGAGAGCACGACCAGCGCCCAGCCGACACCGACGAGCAGCCGGTTGGCGCCGGTCATGTTGGCCGCCGCGTACGCGGTGTACTCCGGCTTGGAGCCCGCGCGGAACGCGTAATAGAGGTCCACCGCGTACTCGGGGAGCACCGCGATCAGCGCCAGCAGGGCCAGCGCCAGCGCCCCCGACATGTCCGCGCGCGCCGTCTCGGCCGCCCACATCAGCACCACGGCCGCGGCGAGCACGCCCGCCCCGAAGACGATCATCCCCGCCACCGGTGCCACATGGATCCCCGGCAGCCGGAGCACGATCGCCGGCAGGGCGACTGCCAGCGTGGCCGCGACACGGATGATCACTGTGCGCGGCATCGTCTCAACGGACATACCTGCACGGTGCCGCCATTCGAGTCTGGGAACACCATAGCCCCCGTCGCCGGAAGGCAAAGAAAAGTTCTCGCATTGCGCCGGCCGAGCGCCGATTAGATCATCCGCATAGGGGAAGATCCCTGGTCAGAAGGATTGAAATGGCCGTCGTGGTGATCAAAATCGCGTCGCGCAGCTGCCATTTAAAATGAGCAAGCCGACCATTCGCCTAAATGCCGCTGGTCTGTTTCGGGGACGGCTCAGCTCGTTGAACGGGAGCCGCCCGCCAGGTCGGCGACGGTCCGGTAGGCACTGCCGCGCAGGCGGCGGGAGAGGTCACGGTTGAGGCGGGACGCCCACAGGGGGCCGCCATAGATCATTCCGGTGTAGCCCTGGACGAGGGTCGCCCCAGCGCGGAGGCGTTCCCACACGTCGTCGGCGGTCTCGATGCCACCGACCGAGATCAGCACCAGCCGGTCACCGGTGCGGGCCCGCAGGCGCCGGAGCACCTGAACCGAACGCTCCTTCAGGGGCGCACCCGACAGCCCGCCGGTCTCCTTCACCAGCTCGGGATCGCTTGCCAGCCCTTCCCGTCCGATCGTGGTGTTGGTGGCGATGATCCCGTCCAGGCCCAGTTCCAGGGCGAGGTCCGCCACGGCGTCCACGTCGTCGTCCGCGAGGTCGGGGGCGATCTTGACGAGCAGCGGGACCCGGTGCCGGGTGACCCGGTCGGCGGCCTCCCGCACGGCGGTCAGCAAGGGTCGCAGGTGCTCGACCGCTTGCAGGTCACGAAGACCGGGCGTGTTGGGGGAGCTCACGTTCACCACGAGGTAGTCGGCGTAGGGGGCCAGCCGCTCGGTGCTCGTCACGTAGTCGGCGGCGGCCTCCGCCTCCGGCACCAGCTTGGTCTTGCCGATGTTGACGCCGACGATCGTCCCCGGCCGCCGTTTCCGCAGCCGGGCCGCCGCGGCCGCCGATCCCTCGTTGTTGAAGCCCATCCGGTTGATGACGGCGCGGTCGGGCGGCAACCGCCAGGACCGGGGCTTGGGATTGCCCGGCTGCGCCTGCCCGGTCACCGTCCCGATCTCGACGTGGCTGAAGCCGAACGCGCCGAGCGCCTCGTACGCCACGGCGTCCTTGTCGAACCCGGCGGCCAGCCCCAGCGGCCCGGAGAACTCCAGCCCGAACGCGCGCACGGTCAACGCGGGATCGCGTGGCGCCAGGACCTTGCGTATCAGCGGGGCGGCACCCGCCTTCTGGATGGCCCGTAGCCCCCGCATGGTCGTGTGGTGCGCCGTCTCGGCGTCCACGAAGCGGGCGATGACCTGGGTGAACAGCAGTTTGTACATCGCGGACGATTGTCTCAATAAATCGGTTGAGCCCGTGCGCCGGGGGATGCGACGCTGGCGAACATGCTGGTCAATGCCTGGGCCACCGCGTGGTGGCCCACTCCGCAGCGCGTGGTCCGCGAACGCCGCACGGCCGGGTCCGGCCGTGTCGCGATCAGCAGCTGATCACGCCGGCGCCGCCGTCCACGACACACGACGGCCGCCGAAGATCACTCCCGCGCGGGTCGGACATGGGTGCACGCATGTCATCGCACACCTGTCAGACGGGAGAACCACCATGTCCAAGAGCCGTGGCCGAAATGGCCTGCTGGGCGTAGGCGGGCAGCGCCGCAAGCTTTCGCGCAAGTCCCTCCGCGGCAAGCCGGGATCAATGCCCCCCGCGGGCAACGACCCCGTCGCCCAGAAGGAGGAACTGCTGCGCAAGTTCCAAGAACGCGCCCAGCAGAGTCCGGCGGACGAGCAGGGAGAAACCGGCTCCAACGCATGACCCGAGGCCCCTGGGCCGGGCGCGTCCTCCGCGCCCGGCCCAGGGGGCATCACCGCACCAGTCAGCCGCCGAAATCAGCGCGCCGACAGGCCGGATCCTTTTCGTCAGGTCCGGCGGTTCGTCAGGTCCGGCGGAACGAGCGGCGAAGCTGGAGGCGCACGTCGCGGCCGGTCTGGCGTACGGGGGCGATGATGCTCGCGTTCATCCAGCGTGCGGGTTCGCGGACGGTGATCCGCCAGGTCTCGCGGACCACGTTCTTGGCGGGACGGAGCACGGCGTTGCGAACCCAGCGAGCCGGGTCGGCGACGAGGGCGTTCCAGAGCCAGCGCAGGAAACGGCCGGCCATGCGGGCGCCTTCGGCGAGGCCGTGGAGGACAGGCCTGAGAACGTAGTTCCAGATCGCCAGCGCGGGGATCACGAAGAGGACGCGGCCCAGCCAGCGCAGGATGCGGCCCGCCATGCGCCAGGCCCAGCCGAGCGCGCCCGCGGTGGCGCGCCAGCCCGCGAGGAGCCCGGTGCCGATGCCGCGGCCGACGTAGGCGAGACCGGAGCCGATCAGCCGGCACAGCCACGCGAGACCGGCCAGAGGCGGGCGCAGGACGTACTGCCACAGCAGCGCCAGCGGCAGCACGATGAGCACCGCGAACAACCATGCGATGCCGGTGGCAACGCCCTTCGCGATGTACGCGATCACGTGACCGGCGCCGACCAGGAGCCACTTGAGACCGCCGCCGACGAGGCTCAGGGGGGCGACGATGAGGACGTTGAGCAGCCAGAGGAGCCCCCGCCACGTCGCGAGCAGTCCCGCGCCGACGCCCCTGCCCACGTACGCGGAGAAGCGGCCGATCGGGGCGAGCACCGTCCGGTAGAACCAGCGGCCGAGGCGACCGCTGCCCCGGCCGAACATCCGCAGGAAGCCGAGCACGACGACGTTCAGCAGCCAGCCGAGCGGGCTCACGATCGTGACGTTGAACAGCCAGGCCAGCCCGGATCCTGCCCAAGCCAGCCCGATACCGATGGCCCGGCCCACGGCGGCGATGCCCAGGCCAAGGGGGCGCAGCAGCCATGTGTAGAGCTGCCGGAACGGCCAGGCCAAAGCCCACAACACGCCCTTCGAACCTGCCTTGAGGCCGCGACCGGCGACCACGAGCAGGTCGTACACGAGCCGGATCGGCAGCACGATCACCAGCGCGACGATCCGGGCCGGGACAACGATCCAGGCCGGTCCCGCCGGGACCGAGGAACGCGCCGGCGCGCCGGAACCCGTCGGGGCGG
This sequence comes from Actinomadura rudentiformis, assembly GCF_008923185.1. Lineage (GTDB taxonomy): Bacteria > Actinomycetota > Actinomycetes > Streptosporangiales > Streptosporangiaceae > Spirillospora > Spirillospora rudentiformis. The sequence continues at coordinate 149,683 of NZ_WBMT01000007.1, read as the reverse complement.
CAGAACTCGTCGTGGTGGCGGAATGCGGCGGTGCGGCGGAACGGGCTGGAGCCGAGGACGGCCCCGGGACGGCGGAGAACGCCTGGGCGGGGCCCTCGGACGGCGCCTTGGTCAGATTGACGGGTTCCTCGTCCGGCCTCCTCGCCGTGGTCACAGTCCTGCTCCCCTCGTTCCTGCCTGTTCGAACTCTGACGCATTGAACCCGTTCGCCGTTCACGCCCGTACTGCCCCTCGATCCGGGGAGAGCGGTGCGGCTGCTCCGCCTCGAGCGAAAGCGACTGACATGGAGGGCACGACATGCAATTCCCACGCTGGGCGATCCCCGCGGCGGCCGCCCTGACCGCGTCTGGAGTTCTCCTCACGGCCTGTGGCCAGGAGACGGCAGGGAAACAGCAGAACACTTCGGCCGGTTCGGCGCAACAGGTGCAGCAACCGCAGCAACCGCAGGCTCCGGCCAACGCGCCTGCGGCGCCCGCGGCAGCCGCCGCGCTGGAGGTCGCCAGCGTGAGCAAGCTCGGCAAGGTCGTTACCGACGGCGAGGGCCGTACGCTCTACCGATTCGACAAGGACACAGCGAGACCCCCCGCCTCCACCTGCATGGATCAGTGCGCGCAGGCCTGGCCGCCGGTGATGGCGAGCCAGCAGGCCGTCCAGGTGAAGGGCGTCGACGAGAACCTCGTCGGCAAGGTCAAGCGCCCCGACGGCCAGTGGCAGGTCACGCTCGGCGGCTGGCCGCTCTACCGGTACGCCAAGGACCAGAGTCCGGGCGACGCCAAGGGGCAGGGAGTCCAGGGCACCTGGTACGCCGCCGCGCCCACGGGCAAGAAGGCCGGCGCCGGCGCGGCGCAGCCGAGCCAGCCGCCGCAGCAGAACGAGGGCGGCGGCGAAGGCGGGGGCGGCTGGGCAGGCTGGACCACCATCAAGGTGCGCCAGGATCCGGCCCTCGGCATGATCGTGACGGACGGCAAGGGCCGCACGATGTACCGGTTCGACAAGGACAAGCCGAAGGTCAGCAACTGCTTCGGCGACTGCCGTGCGAAGTGGCCGATCGTGCGCTTCAACGGCTTCAAGAAGCTCAAGGTCTCGGGCGTCGACAAGAGCCTGATCAGCTTCATCGAGCGCAAGGACGGCAAGCCGGGCGAGTGCCAGCTCCTCATCAACGGCTGGCCCATGTACTACTTCGCCAAGGACGCCAAGGCCGGCGACACCAAGGGCCAGGCCGTGCAGAACGTCTGGTGGGCCGTCTCCCCGGAGGGCAAGAAGATCACCACCAAGGCCGGTGGCGGTGACGGCGGCGGCTACGGCGGCGGCTACTAAGGCCTGAGTTCCCTCTCGACAGTCCCTCTCGACTTGCGGCGTGTTGGCCATCCGGTGGGTCCCCGGGTGACCAGCACGCCGCAATTTTTCCGTGCTTCCAAGGCCTCGCCCGTGGTGCCTGAATCACGCCTGATGCCTATGTGAAAAACGTGTCTTTTGGGTTGCCCTTTACTCACCTGTCATGCATCCGTGCTCGACAGCCTCCAATACCGGTGTTTGAGTGGAGATCAATCCGCCCGCTCGGCCGCGGCCTCGGAGAGGCGAGTCCGCGCAGGTCGAGCGGAGCTTCGGGAGGCCTGATGGGCAAGGTCGAGCGAGCACGGGCCGGACGAGGACGACGCGGGGGAGGGCGGCGGGACCGCAGGAGCCGGACAAGCCGTGCGGGCCCGGTGCGCGCTTCGGTGGCGCTGGTCCTGCTGGCGGGCGGACTGACCGCCTGTGGCAGTGAAAGCGGGACGCCGAGCCTCACCTGGTACACCAACCCCGACAACGGCGGGCAGGCCAAGCTCGCCGCGGCCTGTACCCAGGCCGCGAACGGCAAGTACCGCATCAAGACCTCGGTGCTGCCGAACGACGCGACCCAGCAACGCGAACAGCTCGTCCGGCGGCTCGCCGCCAAGGACTCCGGCCTCGACCTGATGAGCCTCGACCCGGTGTTCATCGCGGAGGCCGCCAACGCCGGATTCCTCCGCCCGTTCACCTCGGCGGAGGAGGCGCAGTTCACCCAGGGCGTCTTCCCCGCGTCGGTCGAGAACGCTCGGTGGGAGGGCAAGCTCTTCGCGGCGCCTTTCTGGGCCAACACGCAGCTCCTCTGGTACCGCAAGTCGGCCGCCAAGAGGGCCGGCGTCGATCCGACCGCCGCCGACTTCACCTGGGACAAGCTGATCGACGCGGCGTTGCGCAGCAACACCACGGTCGCGGTCACCGGCAACAAGTACGAGGGCTACATGGTGTGGATCAGCGCCCTCATGGCCTCCGCGGGCGGCCGCATCATCACCAACCCCGAACGCGGTTCGGACGCGACCGTCGACTTCGACAGCCCGGCGGGCCGGGCGACGGCGACGATCATCTCCAAGCTGGCACGGTCCAGGGCGGCCAGCCCGACGCTGTCCACCGAGATCGAGGACCCGGCGCGCAACACCTTCAACGCCGCCCGCGGCGGCTTCATGATCAACTGGCCGTACATCTACGCGGCCGACCTCGCCGACGCCGAGGCGGGCGTCATCGACAAGAGCATCCCCGCCGACATCGGCTGGGCGCGCTACCCGCAGGTGACGGCCGGCCAGCCGAGCAAGCCGCCGCTGGGCGGCATCAGCCTGGGCATCGGCGCGTACGGCAAGCACGAGAACGAGGCAGTCGAGGCCGCCCGGTGCATCACCAGCGAGCCGAACATGAAGGCCTACATGCTCGCCGAGGGCAACCCGGCGGCCCGCCCGGCCGTCTTCGACGACCCCGAGATCGTCAAGCAGTTCCCGATGGCCACGCTGATCCGCGACTCGATCAACGCCGCCGCCCCGCGCCCGATCACGCCGTACTACCCGGACGTGTCCAGTGGCGTGCAGAGCAAGTGGCATCCGCCGGCCTCGGTCAACCCCAACACGACGCCGAAGGAAACCGACGACTTCATCCCCAAGGTGCTGCGCGACCAGCGGCTGCTGTGACCGGAGGAGGGCCATGAAGAACAGAACGGCCATGAGTCACAGGAGAGAACCATGACCGTCACCGTGGACAAACCGCTTCCCGCGGGCACCGGCCGGGCAGAGATCACCGACCGGGCGAAGGCGGAGCGCCGCCTGGGGCTGCTGCTCTCGGCCCCCGCCATCGTGGTGATGTTGCTGGTCACCGCGTATCCGCTGCTCAACGCCCTCTACCTGTCGATGTTCAGCTACCGGCTGACCGCTCCGGACGACCGGCGCTTCGTCTGGTTCGGCAACTACGTCACCGCGCTGACCGACGGCCTGTTCTGGCAGGACGTGTTCACCACGTTCTTCGTCACGGCGGTGACCGTCGGCATCGAGCTGGTGCTGGGGTTCGCGTTCGCGATGGTCATGCATCGCGCGATCTTCATGCGGCGGACCGTCCGGACCTCGATCCTCATCCCGTACGGCATCGTCACCGTGATCTCGGCGTTCGCCTGGCGGTACGCCTTCGACCTCAACTCGGGATTCGTCAACGGATGGCTGGGGCTCGGCGACTACGCCTGGTTCACCGGGCGCTGGTCGTCGTTGTCGGTCATCATCCTGTCCGAGGTGTGGAAGACCACGCCGTTCGTGTCGCTGCTGCTGCTCGCCGGGCTGGCGCAGGTGCCGCGCGACCTCGGCGAGGCGGCCACCGTGGACGGCGCGACCGCCTGGCAGCGGTTGTGGCGGGTGACCATCCCCAACATGAAGGCCGCCATCCTCGTCGCGGTGCTGTTCCGCACCCTCGACGCCTGGCGGATCTTCGACAGCATCTTCGTGATGACGGCGGGCCAGAACCAGACCGAGAGCCTGTCGTTCCTGACGTACCGGCAGACGATCACGCGCACGGCCATCGGGCTCGGTGACGCGGTCGGCGTGCTGCTGTTCCTGTCCGTGGTGCTCATCGCGGCGGTGTTCATCAAGGGCTTCCGGGTGGATCTGGCGCAGGCGAGGGGAGAACGCTGATGGACACCGCACGTTCCCGATGGTTGTGGCTCATCGGCGCGCTGCTGATCCTGCTCTGGACGCTTCTCCCGACGCTCTGGATCGTGTCGCTGTCGTTCAAGCAGCCGGGTGAGGTCGGCAACGTCAAGGGCTTCCTGCCCAAGGACTGGACCTGGCAGAACTACGAGACCGTCTTCGACACCAGCATCTTCACCTCCGCGCTCATCAACTCGATCGGCATCTCGCTGATCGCCACGGTGATCGGGGTGACGTTCGCGACCCTGGTGGCGTACGCGATCGCCCGGCTGGAGTTCCCCGGAAAGCGGGCGATCCTGTCGTTCGCGCTGGCCATCGCGATGTTTCCGGTGGTCTCGCTGGTCGGCCCGCTGTTCGACCTGTGGCGCAACATCGGGTTGTACGACACGTGGCCGGGCCTGATCATCCCCTACATCTCGTTCGCGCTGCCGCTGGCGATCTGGACGTTGTCGGCGTTCTTCCGCGAGATCCCGTGGGAGATGGAGCAGGCCGCGCAGGTCGACGGCGCCACGACCTGGCAGGCGTTCCGCAAGGTGATCGTGCCGCTGGCCGCGCCCGGGGTGTTCACCGCGGCGATCCTGACGTTCTTCTTCTGCTGGAACGACTTCGTGTTCGGGATCTCGCTGACCTCGACCGACAACGCCCGCCCGGTCCCGGCGGCGCTGGCGTTCTTCACCGGGGCCTCCCAGTTCGAGCAGCCCACGACGGCGATCTGCGCCGCGGCCGTCGTGGTGACCATCCCGGTCGTGGTCATCGTCCTGCTGTTCCAGCGCCGCATCGTGGCCGGGCTGACGTCCGGCGCAGTGAAGGGGTAGCCATGGCCGCCATCACCATGAAGAACATCGTCAAGCAGTACGGCGACGGCTTCCCGGCCGTGAACGACGTCAGCCTGGACGTGCAGGACGGCGAGTTCATGATCCTGGTGGGCCCGTCCGGCTGCGGGAAGTCCACGCTGCTGCGCATGATCGTCGGGCTGGAGGACATCACCTCCGGCGAGATGAAGATCGCCGACAGGGTGGTCAACAAGGTCGCACCACGGCAGCGCAATCTGTCGATGGTCTTCCAGAACTACGCCCTCTACCCGCACCTCACCGTCTTCGAGAACATCGCGTTCCCGCTGCGGCTCGCCAAGAAGCCCGACGAGGAGGTGCGCCGCCGCGTCACCGAGACCGCCGAGCTGCTGGAGCTGACCGAGCATCTGGAGCGCAAGCCCGCCAACCTGTCCGGCGGGCAGCGGCAGCGGGTGGCGATGGGGCGCGCGATCGTTCGGCAGGCCGACGCGTTCCTGTTCGACGAGCCGCTGTCCAATCTGGACGCCAAGCTGCGCGGGCAGATGCGCGCCGAGATCTCCCGCCTCCAGCGGCGGCTGGGCGTCACCACCGTGTACGTGACGCACGACCAGACCGAGGCGATGACGCTCGGCGACCGGGTCGCGGTGCTGCGCAAGGGCGTGCTCCAGCAGGTCGGCAGCCCGCGCGAGCTGTACGAGGAGCCCGCCAACCTCTTCGTCGCCGGGTTCATCGGCTCGCCGTCGATGAACTTCCTGCCCGCCACGCTCGACAGCTCGGCGGAGGGCACGTTCCTGGAGACCCCGCTGGGGCGCTTCGGCCTGCCCGACAAGATCACGGCTGCCGAGATCGGCGACCGCGACGTGGTGCTGGTCGGCATCCGGCCGGAGCACTTCGAGGACGCCTCCCTGGTGAGCGAGGAGAAGCGGGCCCGCGGCACCGTCGTCCAGGCGCACGTCGACGTCACCGAGTGGCTGGGCAACGAGCTGTACGCCTACGTGCCGTACGAGGCGCCTGAGGATCTGGCCGCCCAGCTGCGCGACCTGTCCCGGGAACTGGACAGCGACCAGCTGCGCACGCAGGCCGTCGTCGCGCTCGACCCGGCCAGCATGATCAGCGAGGGTCAGGAGGCCGAGCTGTGGATCGACACGAGCCGGGCGCACATCTTCGACCCGGCGACCGGCGAGAACCTCACCCGCGACGAGGAACGTGTCGCGGCACTGGGCCGCCAGGCCGAACAGGCCCGGCTGCGGCAGCGCCAAGCCCAAGCCGGCCAGGCCCCGACCGGCCAGGCCGGTAACGGCGCGACACAGGCGAAACCCGACCAAGAGCCTCCCACCAGCCCCGACTGACCTGATGCATTTCGTCTTCAGGCCACCGGGGCAGGCGGCAGCGGGGCTCCTCACCCTGCCGTGGCGGTTGCCGCTGGAGCACTGGACCGACGAGCGGCTGGTGGAGATCCGGCAGCGCGGCCTGTCACGGCACGTGGTGCGGTTCGTCGCGGAAGGCGGGACGCTCTACGCGCTGAAGGAGCTGCACGAACGGCTGGCCCGCCGCGAGTACGGCCTGCTGCGGCGGCTCCACGAGCTCGGGCTGCCCGCGGTCGAGGCGGTCGGGGCCGTCGTCGACCGCGGCCCCGATCTCGACGCGATCCTGGTGACCCGCTACCTCGACCACGCCATCTCGTACCGGTCGCTCTTCGCCAACCCGCGCGGCGGGCAACATCCCACCGACCGGCTGCTCGACGCCCTGGTGGAGCTGCTCGTGCGGCTGCACCTGGCGGGCTTCATGTGGGGCGACTGCTCGCTGTCCAACACGCTGTTCCGGTTCGACGCGGGCGCCTTCGCGGCGTACCACGTGGACGCCGAGACCGCCGAGCTGCATCCGTCGGGACTGAGCGAGGGGCAGCGGCACTACGACGTCGACCTCGCGCGCGAACGCATCGCCGGTGAGCTCTTCGACCTCTTCGCCGCCGGGCAGCTCCCGCCCGAGGTGGATCCGGTCGAGGTCGCCGACGACGTGGTCCGCCGGTACGAGGGGCTGTGGGACGAGCTCACCCGCGAGGAGTCCCTGCACCCGGACGACCAGCAGTACCGCATCGCCGAACGGCTGCGCCGCATCAACGAGCTCGGCTTCGACGTCGACGAGGTCGAGCTGGTCGACGCCGACACGGACGCCGCCGTCGGCACCGAGGGCGGTGTCGAGGGCGGTGCCGACGGTGAAGCCATTCGCATGCGGGTGCGCACCCGTGTCGCCGAGCCCGGTCATCACCGCCGGATCCTCTACACCCGCACCGGGATCGACGCCCAGGAGAACCAGGCCCGCCGCCTGCTCAACGACATCGCGGCCTTCCGGGCCCATCTCGAACGGGAGACGGGCCATCCGATCCCCGAGGTGGTCGCGTCCAACCGGTGGCTGGCCGAGGTCTACGAGCTGGTCGTCCAGTCGATCCCCGACGAGCTCCGCGGCAGGCTCGACGAGGTGGAGATCTTCCTGGAGGTCCTGGATCACCGCTGGTTCATGTCCGAACGATCCGGCAAGGACGTCGGGACCATGGCCGCCGCCCTCGACTACTTCGAGAACGTCCTCCCGCAGGTCCCCGACGACCTCACCGGAACCCCGTGATCCATCCCGTGCCTTCTCGCGGATCACCAGGCCGCCTGAGCCCGGCTCAGGCGGCCTGGTTCCGGCTCAGGAGGCGGTCCAGCCGGGGTTGCGGCCGGTGAAGCGAAGCAGCGCCGCCACATCGTCGTCGCCCGCCTGAGCCTCCTGTGGCGCGGCGTACATGCCGTACTGCCGGATCGGCTCGGTGATGGTCGCCTGAGCGGCGGGCATGAGCGCACGGGCCAGCTCAGGGGTGAGCGGCGACGGCTGGCCCGTGGCCACGGCGATGTCCCAGCCGTGGACCGCGGCGTCCAGCGCGCAGGCGCCGACGCCGATCTCGGCGGACATCGTGTTCGGCGGGATCGGGACCGGCACCTCCGCCGCGTCCTCAGCGACGGTGGACCAGGCGGCGGCCGAGGCCTGGATCGCACTCTCCACGACGGCCTCAGGACTGTCTGCGAGCGTGCCCGATGGGGCGAAGGGGTTGTCCTCCGGTCCCGGCCCGCCGGTGATGAACGAGGCGTACCCGAGCTGGTCGCCTGCGGCGTGCTGGAGCACCTGGGTGACGTTCCAGTCGGCGCACGGGGTCGGCTTGGTCCAGGCGTCGGCAGGAACTCCCCGGACGGCCGCACGCAGGATCTCGTGCGCCTCGTTCAGAACCGTCCACTGGGTCGCGTCGCTCATCGTTCCGGCCTCTCTGTCGTCCCGCTTCGTGATGCTCCCAGTATAGCAGAACGGAATGCTCCATTCCAGATGGAACGGAAGTGGCCCCTGAGGGAGATACCTCCTGAGGGACCTCTTTAGGGTGGTGTGGTGTTGTACGGCAGGAAGGCGGAGGTCGCCGCGATCGACCGGCTGCTGGCCGGAGCGCGGCAGGGCCAGAGCGGGTCGCTCTGCGTCCACGGCGAGGCGGGGATCGGCAAGTCCGCCCTTCTGGACCACGCGGCGAGGGCCGCGGAGTCCGCCGGGATGCGGGTGCTGCGCGCGGTGGGGACCGAGACCGAGGCGGAGCTGCCGTTCGCCGGGCTGCACCTCCTGCTGAACGCCTACGACGGCCGTCTCGACGACCGGCTGGGCGAGCTCGCGGCACCGCAGGCGGCCGCGCTGCGCGGCGCGCTCGTCGGGACGCTCGGCGGAGGACGGGGCGGGGCGGCGGCACCGGGCGAAGACCGGTTCCTCGTAGGGCTGGCCACGCTGACACTGCTGTCCGACCTTGCCGAGGACAGGCCGCTCGTATGCCTCGTCGACGACACGCAATGGGTCGACCAGGCGTCGGTGGAGGCGCTGGTGTTCGCCGCCCGCCGGCTGCGCAGTGAGGGCGTCGTCCTGGTGTTCGCTCAGCGGGACGACCCCGAGGTGGTGCCGATCCGGGGCATCCCGGAGCTGCGCGTCGCCGGGCTCGCCGAGCAGGACGCAGCCGCCCTGCTCGCCGACCTGTCACCGGACCTGCCCGCGCAGGTGCGGGACCGGGTGCTCGCCGAGGCCGGCGGCAACCCGCTGGCCCTGATCGAGCTGCCGCGCTCCGTGGCCGACGAGGGCTGGTCGCCGGTGAGCCCGCTGCCGATCGGCCACCGCGTGCAACGCGCGTTCGTCAGCCAGATCGAGGCGCTCCCGGCACGCACCCGCAGCCTGCTCACGGTCGCCGCGGCCGACGACTCGGGGGAGATCGGTGTCGTGCTGCGCGCCGCGCGCATGCTGGCGATCCCGGTCGGCGCCATCGAGCCCGCCGAGCGGGCGGGGCTGCTCACGGTGACCGGGGGCGTGCTGCGCTTCCGCCATCCGCTGGTGCGCTCGGCCGCCTACCAGCGTGCCGTGCTGGCCGAACGCAGCGCCGCGCACCAGGCCCTCGCCCGTGCCTGGGACGAGGACCAGGACGCCGACCGCCGTGCCTGGCAGCTCGCCGCCGCCGCCACCGGTCCCGATGACGAGGTCGCCGACCTTTTGGAACGCACCGCGCGGAGGGCCGCCGAACGCAACGGGCACGCCGCCGTGGTCGCCGCCTACGAGCGTGCCGCGCAGCTCACCACCGACCCCAGGGATGTGGTCCGCCGGGGTGCCGCGGCGGCCCTCGCGGCGACCGACGCCGGCCAGTTCGACCGTGCCGCCAAGCTGACCGACCGGTTCGCGAAGGCCGCCGAGGACCCGGCCGACCACGCCCTGCTGGCCGTCGTGCGCGGGCTGGTGGAGTTCGAGTCCGGCTCGCCGCGCGAGTCGGGACGGGCGCTCATCTGCGGAGCACGGCAGGTCGCCGAGGTGCATCCGGGCTGGTCCGGCAAGCTCCTGGTGATCGGCGTGCACAACGCCTGGCATGGCGCCGACGCCGAGGCGGTCGCCGACGGCGTCGCGCAGCTCCGGGAGCTGCGGCTGCCCCCGGACGACCCGGTCGTCCCGTACATCGGCGCGGTAGAGGCGCTCGCCCGCCTGGGGAGCGACGACGTGCCCGGTGCGTACCCGTTGCTGCGCGCGTTCGCCGCCCAGGCGCGCGACGTCGTGCCGAAGACCGACTGGCTGCGGCAGTTCACCGCCCAGCTGCTGCTCATCGCGGGTCAGGACCCCGCGCTGGTCCACCAGCTCGCCTCCGCCATGGTCGCCGACTGGCGCGGCACGGGGCAGATCGGGCACCTCACCGTGGGCCTCCACCACCTCGCGTACGCGCAGATCCTGCTGGGCCGTCACAAGATCGCCGCGGTCACCGCGGCCGAGGGGCTGCAACTGGCGACCGACACCGGGCACCGCCCGATCACGGCGCATTTCAGCAGCTGGCTCGGCTGGCTCGCCGCTCTCGAAGGGGACGAGGAACGCTGCCGTGCCCTGGCGAACGAGGGCATCCGGTACGGCGAGGACCACCAGTACCCGCATAGCGTGCTCAGCGGCCAGTGGGCGCTCGCGCTGCTCGACCTCGGTCTCGGACGGCACCGTGCGGCCTTTGACCGGATGTGTGAGCACTGGCGAGGCTGGTCGTTCGTCGCCAGTCGGAGCGTCGCCGACCTGGTCGACGCCGCCATGCACATCGACTGTCTCGACGCCGCCCGCGGGCCGCTGGACCAGGTCGAGGAGTGGACGGCGGGTTCCGAGGAGGAGTGGGCCGTGGCGATCCTGCTGCGCTGCCGCGCGATGCTCGCGCCCGCGGACTCCGCCGAGGCCCTCTTCATGGAGGCCCTCAGCCTGCACCAGAAGAGCGACCAGCCGTACGAGCATGCACGGACCTGGCTCGCCTACGGCGAGTGGCTGCGCCGCCGTCGCCGCAAGCGCGAGGCCCGTACACCGCTCCGCAACGCGCTGGAGAGCTTTGAACGCCTGGGCGCACGGCTGTGGGCCGAGCGGGCCCGGCAAGAGCTCCGCGCAGCAGGAGACAGAGCCGCCTCACGCAAGCAGAAGGTCGAGGCGGCCGCCTCCCTCACCCCGCAGGAGCTGCAGGTCGCCCGGCTCGCGGCGACCGGCGCCACCAACCGGGACATCGCGGCGCAACTGCTGATCAGCCCGCGGACGGTCGGCCAGCACCTCTACAACGCGTTCCCCAAGCTCGGCGTCTCCACCCGAGCCGAGCTGGCGCGCCTGGACCTCGACGCCGTCCTCTAGCCCCGCGGTCAGCAACGGTCAGCCGCGGTCAGCCGGTCAGCCGCGGTCAGTCACGGTCAGCGGGCGGTGCGTTCCCGGTCAGCACGGCCAGCGAGTCTCTGCCCATCGAGCGAGAGACACCTGACCGAGGAGCTTGAAATGAAGAACCGCGTCGATATGAAGAACCGCGATGTGCTGATCTCCGGTGCCAGCATCGGCGGACCGGCCCTGGCGTACTGGCTGGTCCGGTACGGATTCAACGTGACGATCGTGGAGCTGACCCCGGCGTTGCGTGTCGGCGGGCAGGCGATCGACGTCCGAGGCCCGGCGCTGGAGGTCGCGGAGCGGATGGGCGTGCTGGACGAGATCCGCGACCGGCGGGTCCAGATGCGCGGGATGTCGATGGTGGACGCCGACGGCAAGGAGCTGTTCAGCACCACCGAGCGCACGATCACCGGCGGCGACCTGGACAGCCCGGACGTCGAAATCCTCCGCGACGACCTGTCGGTCATCATGGCCGAGGCCACTGAGTCGGCGGCCGGGTCGGCGGCGGAGTCGGCGGCTGAGTCGGCCGGGAAGGTCGAGTACCTGTTCAGCGACTCGATCACCGCGATCGAGCAGGACGGCGACGGCGTCCGCGTCGCGTTCAGGAACAGCGAGCCGCGGACCTTCGACCTGGTGGTGGGCGCCGACGGGCTGCACTCCAACACCCGCAGGCTCGTGTTCGGCCCGGAGACGGACTACATCACGTACATGGGGACCTACCTGTCGGTGTGGAGCATGCCCAACTACCTGGAGCTGGATCGCTGGCAGATGTTCCACCAGGTTCCGGGCGGGTCCTGGGGCGGCGGCGTGATGAGTGTTCGTGACAACACCGAATGCCGCGTCTACCTGGGCTTCGAGACCGAGGAGACGCTGGACTACGACCACCGCGACATCGACGCGCAGAAGCGGATCCTGGCCGACCGTCTCGGCGGTGAGGGCTGGGAACTGCCGCGGATGCTGGAGTACATGTGGGAGGCGAAGGACTTCCACTTCGACGCCATGGCGCAGATCCACATGGACACCTGGTCCGATGGCCGGGTCGTGCTGCTCGGTGACGCGGCCTACTGCGGCTCGCCGCTGTCCGGCCAGGGCACCACGATGGCGATGGTCGCGGCGTACGTGCTGGCGGGCGAGCTGAAGGCCGCCGGCGGCGACCATGTGCGGGCTTTCGCCGCGTACGAGCGGGAGCTGCGCGAGTACGTGCGGTGCAACCAGGAGCTCGCCTACACCAACAAGGCGCGCGTCGAGGCCCAGGCGGCCGTGGACATGGGCGGCGACGTCGAGCTGGATGTGGCCGTGCCCGACTTTCAGGAAGCGGCCGGCATCATCAACGACCTCCCACTCAAGGAGTACTGAGGTGAGTGCCGCCGAAGGGGCCATGGCCGTTCAGCGGATGCGCCAGGTGAACTCGGCCCACATGGTCTGGCCGTCTTCGGCCACATCGTGACCGGCCTTGTCCGCGCAGACCTCGACGATGAGGAGGCCGCGGCCGTACTCCTCATCGTCACCGGGGCGGCTGGCGGCATGCCGCCAGTCGCCCGAGCCGGAGTCGGTGACGGCGACACGGGCCCAGCCGTGACGCACGGTGACCGCCACGGTGAACGTCCCGCCGCTCAGGCCCGCGGGTGTATGGCGGAGGGAGTTGGCCACGAGTTCCGAGGTCACGAGCTCGACGTCCTCGGCGCGGGGAGTCTCTTCGAGCATCGCCCTGACGAACGCTCGGGCTGCGGGCACCATGGCCGGTAGACCCGGGTAGGTCAGAGTCCACTCCATGGGAGGCACCTCCGCGCGATCGAATGCTGACGCTCGGTAAGCTGAGTACACAGCTTGAACCTGGGTACTCAGGTTGTCAAGCTTGGTGCGGAACAGTCCGCGGCCGGCCGCTCGGAGTCGCCTTGTCACAGCCCGCCTACCTGCGCATCGCCGACGATCTGCGACGGCAGATCGTCGACGGGCACCTCGCGCCGGGCGACCGGGTGCCCTCGCGACACCAGCTCGCCCATGACCATGGGGTCTCCGACCGGGTGGCCGTCGAGGCCGTCCGGCTGCTCATCGCCGAGGGCTATCTGGAGGCGAGACCGGGCGCGGGCACGTTCGTCCGCGCCCGTCCCGAGGTCCGGCGGCTCTCACGCAGCTGGTACCGCGAGGATCGCGGCGGTTCACCCTTCGCCGCGGACATGGAGGCGCAGGGCCGCGCCAGCACCTGGCGTTCGTCCTCGGAGACCACCACCGCGACGCCCGCGATCGCCGAACGGCTCGACATCGCCCCGGGCGACCCGGTCATGCGGACCCGGTACGTGTTCCTGGCCGACGACCAGCCCGTGATGACGTCCACCTCGTGGGAGCCGCTGGCCATCACGCGCGGCACGCCGGTGATGTTCCCAGAGAAGGGGCCGCACGCCGGCCTGGGAGTCGTGGCCCGCATGCGCCTCATCGGCGTCGAGGTGACGCGGGTCACCGAGATCGTCACGGCGCGCGCGATCCTGACCGACGAGGTCGAGCGGCTCGCCGAGCCGCTCGGCTCGATCATGATGGTGGTCCAGCGCACCTACGCGGGAGAACGCCCGGTGGAGACAGCCGACCTCGTGGTGCCCGTCGACCGGTACGAGCTCTCGTACGTCATCCCCGTCGAGCACGCCGACTGAAGGCCCGGTTTCAGGGCTGCGGAGGCGCGAAACCGCCGTGAAACCGGGCGCCCGCACGCTCGGGTCATGAATTCGAACTCTTCGCAAACGGCGATCCATGTGGCCGGTCTGCGCAAGTCGTTCGGTGACAAGGTCGTGCTCGACGGGATCGGCTTCGACGTCCCACGCGGAACGATCTTCTCGCTGCTCGGTCCCAACGGCGCAGGCAAGACCATCACCGTGCAGATCCTGTCCACCCTGATCGGTTCCGACGGCGGCGAGCTGTGGGTCGCGGGCCGGGACCTGGCGGTGGACCCCGACGGCGTCCGCGCCGCGATCGGCGTCACCGGGCAGTACTCGGCGGTCGACAACCTGCTGACAGGCGAGGAGAACCTGCGCCTGATGGGCGACCTCTACCACCTGGACAAGCGGCGGGTGCGGCCGCGGGTCGCGGAGCTGCTCGACCAGTTCGACCTGATGGAGGCGGCCCGGAAGCCCGCCGCCACGTATTCGGGCGGCATGCGGCGGCGGCTCGACCTGGCGATGACGCTGATCGGCGACCCCGAGATCATCTTCCTGGACGAGCCGACGACGGGTCTCGACCCGCGCAGCCGGCGCGCCATGTGGGAGATCATCCGGCGGCTGGTCGCCGACGGTGTGACGATCTTCCTGACCACGCAGTATCTGGAGGAGGCGGACCAGCTCGCCGACCGGATCGCGCTGCTCGACCACGGCAGGTTCGTCGCCGAGGGCACCGCGGACGAGCTCAAGCGCCTCGTGCCGGGCGGGCACGTCCGGCTGAAGTTCGCCGACGCGCACGGGCTCCAGGCGGCCGCCCGCGTCCTCGGCGGGGTGCCGCAGGCCGAGGACGAACTCACGCTGCAGGTCCCGAGCGACGGTGACGTGAAGTCGCTGAGGCTCCTGCTCGGCGCACTCGACGCCGAGTCGGTCGAGGTCGTCGACCTGTCGATCCACAAGCCCGATCTCGACGACGTGTTCCTGTCCCTGACCGGCCGGCCCAAGGAGGACGTGCGATGAGCACCATGAAGTACGCCGTGCGTGACACCTCGACGATGTTGCGCCGCAGTCTCAAGCACATGCTGCGCTACCCGTCGATGACGCTGGTGCTGATCGGCATGCCCGTCGTGTTCCTGCTGCTCTTCGTCTACGTGTTCGGCGCGACCCTGGGCGACGGGCTCGCCGGAGGGGGCGGCCGGGAGTCGTACGTCAACTACATGACCCCGGGGGTCTTCCTGTTCTCCGTGGTCGGCACGGCGACCGCGACGGCGGTCCTGGTCGCGACGGACGTGACCCAGGGCATCATCGCCCGGCTCCGCACGATGGCGATCTTCCGCCCGGCGATCCTCACCGCGCACGTGGTCGGAGCCGTCATCCAGACGATGCTGGGTGTCGCGGTGGTCCTCGGCGTCGCCCTGCTGGTCGGCTTCCGGCCCAACGCGGGGCCGGTCGAGTGGCTCGCGGTGATCGGTGTGCTCACGCTGTTCGTGCTCGCCATCACCTGGCTCGCGGTCGGACTCGGGCTGAAGGCCGACAGCCCCGAGACCGCCAGCAACACGCCCATGCCGCTGATGCTTCTGCCGTTCCTCGGCAGCGGCTTCGTCCCCACGGACTCGATGCCGTCCTGGCTGGGCTGGTTCGCCGAATACCAGCCGTTCACGCCGGTCATCGAGACCGTGCGCGGGCTGCTCCTCGGCACGCCGATCGGGAACAACGCCGCGATCGCGGTGGCGTGGTGCACCGGGATCACGGTGCTCTGTTTCCTCTGGTCGCGCAGCCAGTTCAACCGCGAGCCGACGCGCTAGGCGTGCCCTGGCCGTGGGGACGGTCCTTGATCGCGTTCAAGGCGACGGCGCGCAGTTCGTTCCGTTCGAGACCGGCGTACTCCGACACCGCGTCGGCGTACGCCGGTCCGTCGGCCTCCTCGGCGGCGCGACGGGCGCGGGCGGAGGACATGGTCGGCTGGAAGCGCCGCAAAAACCAGAACCGTTCGGCCAGCGCGACCATCCGGACGCCGGAACGCACCGCGGCCGCGTCGCCCTCGCGCGTCCCGCGGTCGAGGTCCACCATCGCGAGCGCCAGGAGGCCCGCGCCCCAGATCGGAAACTGGACGAGGTACGACGGGGCGTTCGGCACGGGGTCGGCGATGAGCGCGGCCACGCGGGCTGGCAGATCCGCGACGATTTCCGGAATGAGGTCAAGCCGGCGGTGGTGGGCGTGCGCGATCACGGCGGCCGCCAGGGTCTCCATGCTCCACGGTTCCCGGCCGGCCTGCACGTTCTCGTAAATCGGCTGGAGGCTGCGCTCCCACTCCTCGACGGCCATCCGCCACAGGCGCAGGCCCGTCTCGATGTCACCGCGAATGAGCTTGATCTCGGCCCGCAGGCTGAGCATGGCCGGGAGGACCCCGAAGCTCTCCTCCGAATCGTGCGTCACCGCATCCAGCCGGCGTTCCGCCTCGTCGACATCGCCGCACAGCAGGTCGGTCTGCACCAGCCCGAGGCCCAAGCCGTCCACGTCGGGCTCGGGCCGCACCCTCCTCGCCGCCTCCAACGCCGCCCGCACGTGATGCCTGGTCTGCTCGCACCGTTCGACCTGGGCCGACAGCTCGGCGAGCCGGGAATGGCACTGCAACTGCATCCATGGGTGCGAAGCCCGCTCGAACGCCGTCAGCGCCCGGTAAGCGGCCGCCAGCGCCCCTTCGACGTCGATCTCGTGCTCCGAGACGTAGCTCGCCCAGAGATTGGCGACGCCGGCCAGCAGGGGCTCATCGCTCTGGCAGAGCTGGTCCAGGGCACGGTGGCCCGGCATGCCGGGGGCAGTGGCCAGCACGACCATGAGGGCGCCGACCAGAGTGCCGGCCGGCGCGGGCGGGAACCGCCGCCGCAGCGCGGCCAGCGAGCGCAGCTCGTGCGGCCCTTGCATGAAGGCGCTCACCGCGCAGATCGCCAGCGCGGTACGGGTGACGTCGACGAGACCCGGCTCGGGCCGGTAGGACGCGAGCACCTGGGCGCTCCTCCCGGCGAGCTCGGCCAGCCGGGTGAATTTCGACTCGACCAGCCACATCCCGCCGAGGACGGCGAACGCCGCCGCGACGGTGGCGCCGTCGGACCGGTCGAAGCCGTGCCGCAGTGCCTGCAGGAGATTGTCCTGCTCGGCCCGGAGACGTTCGACGGAGGCCGCCACCACGGTCGCCTCGAAGACCACCTCGTGCTCGGCCGCGCCGAAGTCGCGAGCCCAGGCGAGAAAGCCCTCCAGCGCCCGGCCCGTGTCCCCGGCCGCGTCCCGCTGCTCCGCGCCGAACTCCCTCACGGTCTCCAGCATCCGGAAGCGCATGCCCGCCAGAGACTCGGTGACCTTGAGGAGCGACTGGTCGACCAGGTGCTCCAGTACGTCGAAGACTTCTCCGGTTTCGTCATCGTCGCCGTCGCCGAGCAGCCGCCGTGCCGCGTCCGCCGTGAAGCCGTCCGGGAAGATCGACAGGATGCGCATCGCGGCCTGCTCGCCCGGGGAGAGGAGGTTCCAGCTCCAGTCCACGACGGCGTAGAGGGTCTGGTGCCGCTCCGGCGCGTCCCGCGCGCCGCCTCGCAGCACGGCGAAACGATTCGCCAGGCGGCGGGATATCTCGGCCACGGACATGGCGCGGACGCGCGCCGCCGCCAGCTCCACCGCGAGAGGCAGCCCGTCCAAATGCCGGCACAGCTCCATCACGTCGTCGCCCGGCAGGTCGACATCGGGACGTACCGCCCGCGCACGCTGCTCGAAAAGCTCGATGGCCGTGGGCAGGTCCAGCTCCGGCAGGAGGTAGACCGATTCCGACGACAGGCCCAGAGGGGCACGGCTGGTCGTGAGTACCTGGAGGTTCCGCGCCATCGACACCAGCGAATGGACGAGGTCGGCGACGCCGTTGATGACCTGCTCGCAGTTGTCCAGCACGAGGAGCACGGAGCCGGCGCCCAGCGCACGCAGAATGCCGGTGAGCGCCTCCGTCGAGGTCCGCCCCGTGAAGCTCCAGGAGTCACCTACGCCGAGGGCCGACGCGACCTCTGCGGCCACGTCGGCATCCGTCCTGACGCCGGCGAGGGGAACGAAGTGCACGGCGCGGTGCTCGGTCTCACGGCTCACGGCGTGCGCCAGGCGGGTCTTGCCCAGACCGCCCGCTCCGACGATCGAGATGACCCGGGTTGTCCGCAGGAGCCTCGTGACCGCCGCGATGTCGCCGGCGCGGCCGAGCAACGGGTTCGGCTCGAACCGTACGCCGTGCCGGACCGGCGGCGACTCCTCCTCCAGCAACTCCCGCTGCAGCGCCTGGAGGCCGGGCCCGGGATCGGTGCCGAGCTCGTCGCGCAGGTCACGCCGGTACGCCTCGTACCTCTCCAGCGCCGCGGAGGGTCCGGCCGCCGCCGCCTCGCACCGCAGCAGTTCCGCCAGCACCTCCTCGTCGCGCGGATGCTCGCGGGCCAGCTCGGTCAGCGGTTCCATCGCCTCCGCCCGCCGCCCGAGCCTGGACAGCGACAACGCTCGCACGCGCGCCAGCGACCGCCGTGCGGAGCGCCTCTCCTCGCGCAGTGCCGACACCGGGTCATCGAAGGACGTGTCCTCGACGGCCCCTTCCCAGAGTGCGAGCCCTTCCTCGGCGCACCCGAGTGCCCCCTCGTGGTCGCCGGCATCCGCGAGCCGTACGGCCGAGGAGGAGAGCCGCAGGGCTGCGGCCGCGTCGATCCGGTCCTCGTCGAGAGCCAGCCGGTAGCCGTTCGGAGTGCTCTCGATCAGGTCGGAGCCCAGCTGCGCCCGCGCCCGCGACACGATGACCTGGAGGGCCTTGTGCGGGTTCTCGGGCCGTTGGTCCGGCCAGAGCTCCTCCACCAGCCGGGCTGCGCTCAGCCCGCTTCGCGGCTCACCGGCGAGGAGCGCGAGCAGACCGCGCAATCGGGAGCCTGAGATCTCCTGCTCACGGCAGACCACCCGCGTCAGCACCCGCAGCTCGATGGTCACGGGCCCAGGCTAACCACCCCTGATCAGGTCAGCGGGGCAGTGGTCACAGGCTGCTTCAGGACGCCGCCCTGCATCCACTTGGAGAAGGGCATCTGCCAGTAGCCCCAGCCGTTCCACCACTCCAGGGAACGGGCCGTACCGGTGATCGTCACGAGGTCGCCGCGGTAGGACCAGTGGTAGAACCACTTCGCGTCGTCCGCCGGTGAACGCACGCAGCCGTGGCTGCAGTTGTTCCTGCCCAGGCAGTAGTGCTCGGACATGCCCTGGTGGATGTACTCGCCGCTGTTGGAGATGCGGGTCGCCCACGGGATCTGCTCGTCGTAGTAGCCGGGATCGCCCTTTTTCTTGCCCGGCGAGATCATGCGCTCCATCCGGCTGCGGTCCATGGTCAGGTGGACCCCGCTGGTGGTGAGCAGCCGGTCGACCCCGTTCACGACCTCGCCGCCCTTGCCGAGGCTGACGCCCCAGCTGCGCACCACACGGCCGTTCTTCTTGGCCACCAGCCGGTGGGTCTTGGAGTTGATCGTGACGGTGTGCGAATCGCCGATCCGGAACTTGCGCGTGATGTCCTTGTCGCCGAACACGTTGTCGCCGATCTTGAGTCCGGCGTAGTGCACGGTGACCGAGACCTTCTGGCGCGGCTTCCAGGGCTGGCGCGGCCGGAAGACCAGGGAGGGCAGCCCGTTGAACGACTCGCCGGGGGCGAGCCAGCGCCAGGCGCCCTCGGTCGGAATGGTCGAGCGGATCTCGACCGCGCGCTCCACCGCGGCCCGCGCCTTCTCCGGCACCGGCTTGGTGAACTGGATGAAGATCGGCATCCCGGTGCCGACCGTCTCGTTCGCGCTCGGGACCACGTTGTTGATCCTGGTGGCGGCGGTGTTCTTGACCGTGCGGAACGCGGCGGTGGCGGTGGTCGACTTGCCCTTCGGCGAGGCCGCGGTCGCCGAGACCTGGTAGCGGCCGCCCGGGACGAGGGTCCAGGTCGAACGCCAGCTGGTCTTGTCGGGCGACAGCGTGCCCGGCACGTCGACGCCCTTGAGCTTCACGGCGACCTGGCTGAGCGTCCCGCCCGCCGCCGTGATCGAGACGCCCGCGTCCGGCCGGGCGTTGCCACTCCCGTGCGCCGGGGTGATGGTCAGCTTGGGCGTGCCGTCCGCACCGCCCTGGCTGGTCGATTTGGCGCCGTCGTCCCCGCCGCCCCCGCAGGCAGCCGTGGCGAGTCCCACGACCAGCGCCATGACCATGGCTCTACCGCGCACCCAGATCTCCCTCAGCCGTTCGGGCCAATACTGATCATGAGATGCCGGTGGGAGGCGAAATGTTTATTGCGGTTTGATAACGGCGGGTTTGGTCACTGGTGGCGGGCCGCGGGGGCGTGCGCCGGGACGGCCGGGTGCCGTGGTGTCATCGGGGCGAGGCGCTCGTACGGCGAGCCGAGCGAGGGCCTCGCGTCCCGTTCGCCCCGGTTGGGCCACAGGGCCATGGCGCGTTCCGCCTGGGCCGTGATGGTGAGCGAGGGGTTGACGCCCAGGTTGGCCGTGACCGCCGAACCGTCCACGATGTGCAGGCCCGGGTGACCGTAGACCCGGTGGTACGGGTCGATCACTCCGGTGTCGGGTGAGTCCCCGATGACGCAGCCGCCGAGGAAGTGGGCGGTGGTCGGGATGTTGAAGAGGTCGAACCACGTGCCGCCCGGCTGGGCGTCCAGCTCCTCGCCCAGCAGCCGTACCGCGTCGTGGGCGATGGGGATCCAGGTGGGGTTGGGCTCGCCGATGCCGTGCTGCGCGGTCAGCCGGCGGCGTCTGAGCAGTCCGCGCCTCTTCTGGGTGACGGTGATGGAGTTGTCGGCCGTCTGCATGACCAGCGCGATGATCGTCCGCTTGGACCAGTCCCGGATCGAGAGCGCGCGCACGATGAGCCCCGGCTTGCGGAGCGCCTCGACGAGGAACTTGGCCCAGCGCGGGGCGCGGCCGCCGCCGTCGATGAGCAGGGTCCGGATGAGGCCCATCAGGTTGTCGCCGGGTCCGTATCGGGTCGGCTCGATGTGGGTCTTGTCGTCCGGATGGAACGACGAGGTGATGGCGAGCCCAGTGCTGTGGTCGACGTCGCCCTTGCGGTGCCAGCCTGTCATGCGCTCGACGCCGAGGAGGGCCTCGGAGTTGGTACGTGTCAGCTCGCCCAGGCGGGAGGAGAGGTTGGGCAGACGGCCGCTCGCCCGCATGCGGTGGAGCAGCTGCTGCGTGCCGTACGTTCCGGCGGCGAGGACCACATGCTCGGCGGTCAACCGGCGACGCCCGCGGAGGGGGATGGCCTGCGTCCGTACGATCTCGACCTCGTAACCGCCGCCGTCGCCGTTGCTGTCGCCGTTGTTGTCGATGGGCGTGATCCCGGTGACCGTGGTGTCGGGAAGGACCTGCACCCCGGCCTGCTCGGCGAGGTACAGGTAGTTCTTGACGAGCGTGTTCTTGGCTCCCACCTTGCAGCCGACCATGCAGGAGCCGCAGGCCGTGCAGGCGCTCCGCCGCGGCCCGGCGCCGCCGAAGTACGGGTCGTCGGTCTCCTCGCCCGGGGTCGTCCTGTCGTCACCGAAGAAGACGCCCACCGGGGTCGCATGCCAGGTGCCACCCACGCCCATGCGCTTGGCGACCTTCTGCATCGCCTCGTCCGCCGGCGTCACGAGCGGGTTGAGCGTCACGCCCAGCATGCGCTTGGCCTGGTCGTAGAACGGCGCGAGCTCATCCCGCCAGTCGGTGATGTGGCCCCATTGCCGGTCGGTGTAGAAGGGGTCGAGCGGCTCGTACAGCGTGTTGGCGTACACCAGCGAGCCGCCGCCGACCCCCGCCCCGGCCAGCACGAGCACGCCCGCCTTGCCGCCCACCAGGTGCATGCGCTGGATGCCGCGCAGGCCGAGGCGCGGCGCCCACAGATAGCGGCGCAGCCGCCAGGACGTCTTGGGCAGGGTGCTCTCGTCGAACCGGCGTCCGGCTTCGAGGACCGCGACCCGGTAGCCCTTCTCGGCAAGGCGCAGCGCCGCCACGCTGCCGCCGAACCCGGATCCGACCACGATCACGTCGTAGTCGTACGAACGCGCCTCGGACCCCTCTGTCACGCGACACCTCCACGCATGGCCCCGGAAAGGCACCTACGATCGGGCCCCGCCGGGCCGGCGCGCTATTCACTTACCTTGATAATTTTCGCCGGTTTTGTCAGTCGGCTGACAAAATCCTCATCGGCGGGCGGTGATGAAGTGGCTCTGGAGCGGCAGGATCACCCCGTCGTCATCGGTCCAGGGCTCCAAGCGCTCCTCGAGATCGGTGCGGAGCGCCTCGCGGGTGGCGGCGTCGAGGTCGCCGAGCGGGCCGGCCAGCGGGGAGCTCTGCTCCTCCCTGTCGATCAGGTCGCCCGCCGAGTCGAACCGCGCCGAGCCCACGGCGATGCGCATCCGCACGTCCGTCAGCCCCGCGCGCGAGACCATCTGCCGCAGATCGTCCTGGGGCAGTACCGCGAACGGCGAACGCATGATCAACGCGGTCTCGGGACCCGCGTGCTTCTCCAGCGCGGCGACGAAGGCGGCGAAGCCGGGGTTGTAGTCGATCGTCCGCCAGACCGCGAGCGCCAGCCGGCCGCCGGGTGCCAGCAGCCGGTTCATGTCCTTGAGCGCGGCGTCCCAGTTGGGGAAGAACTGCAGGCCCTGCTGGCAGTAGAGCAGATCGAACGACTCGTCCGGGAAGGGCAGCTCACCCGCCGCGCCCTGCCGCCACTCGATGTGGGGCCTGATCTCTCCCGACACGGCACGGGCGACCTGGAGCATCTCCTCGTTGAGGTCCACGCCCACGATCTGGCCCCGGTCCTCCATCCGCCGCGCCGCCGTCCGCGCCACGATCCCGGTCCCGCACGCCACGTCCAGGACCCGTTCGCCGGGCCGGGGCGGCGTCAGGGCGATCAGCCGCTCCGCCCACGGAGCGAAGATCCCTGGGACGAGATGCCGCTCGTACCCGGCCGCGGTCGACTCGCCGAGCTGCCAGCCGGACTGGTTCATGGTGACCTCCTGCCCCGGCTCCCGTGCACCGCGCCTCTGGCTTCGAGCGTACGCGTCGTGCCGCCGGCGGCCAGACCCCAACCCCGGCTCAGCCGGACCCCGGCCTGTTTCGGCGCATCATGCGGCAGACGGCGTAGGCGGTCGCGGTGAGGTCGGATCCGGCCTCCCGGAGGGCGGTGTCGAGGTCGCGCGGACCTGGGGAAACGGAGAGCACGGCGGTGGCGCCGCGCTCGTACAGCCGCTGGGCGTCCGCCGTCAGCGTGCCGCCGAGCACGACGCAGGGCACCTGGGCCTCGGCGCACGCGTCGACCACCGCGCGGATGGTCTTGCCCGCGTCGGTGCTCGCGTCGACCTTGCCCTCGGCGGTGAGACACAGGTCCGCGTCGACCAGGAGTTCATCGAACCGGGTCAGCTCCCGGATCAGGACCGCGCCGGGCTTCATCCGGGCTCCGAGGGCCAGCAGCGCGGCACCGAGCCCGCCGGCCGCTCCACCGCCGGGCGCCGCGTCCGCCCCGTCCCCGCGTCCCGAGCCGACGCCCAGAAGAGGGGCAAGCCGTCGCAGGCCATCGTCGAGCACCTCGACCATGTCCGGATCGGCGCCCTTCTGCGGGCCGAAGACCCGGGCCGCGCCGTTCGGGCCGTACAAGGGGCTGACGACGTCGGCGGCGACGAGCAGCTCGACGCCCTTCAGCCGTTCCCGGGCGGGCGCGAGATCGATGGAGTGAACGCGGGCCAGGTCGGCCCCGCTCCCTGACAGCCGCCGTCCCTCGCCGTCCAGGATCTCCGCGCCGAGGGCCGCGAGGAGGCCGGTACCGCCGTCCATGGTGGCCGTGCCCCCGAGGAACACGACGACTCGGCGTGCGTCACCGGCGGCGGCCAGGAGCGGGGCGGCGAGCCCGGCGCTGGAGGCGCGCATCGGGTCGCGCTCGCCCTCGGCCAGTGCCCCCCAGCCGACAGCCTCGGCCGCCTCGACGATCGCGGTGCCGTCGTCGAGGCGGCCGGTCTTGGCCCGCCAGGGACGCCCGAACGCGTCCACGCTCTCCACATCGAGGACCGTGCCGCCGCGCGCCTCCTGCACGGTGCCGCGGGAACCCTCCCCGCCGTCGGCGAGCGGGTGCTCGACGGGCCGGCCGCCCGCGGCGCGGACCCCGGCGGCGAGCGCGGCGGCGGCCTCGGCGGCATCAAGCGAGCCGCGCAGCTTGTCAGGGGCACAGATGACACGCACGGCCACCGTCTCCTTCCGTTAGATGGTCATCCAGCCGAGGACCGGCGTGGACTGCAGGTAGATGAACACGGCGAACGCCGCGGTGAGGCCGAGGCTCCAGCCGATCACACGGCGGAAGATCGTGCTCTCGCTGCCGGCCATGCCGATCGCCGCGGCGGCGACGGCCAGGTTCTGCGGCGAGATCATCTTGCCGAGCACGCCGCCGGTGGAGTTGGCGGCGGCGAGCAGCACCGGATCGAGCCCGGTCTCCTTGGCGGCCGTCACCTGGAGCACCCCGAACAGCGAGTTGGCCGAGGTGTCCGAGCCGGTCACCGCGACGCCGAGCCAGCCGACGATCGGCGAGAGCAGGGCGAACGCCTCGCCGGACTCCGCCAGCGCGGTGCCGAGGGTGGCGGTCTGGCCGGACAGGTTCATGACCCAGGCCAGCGCGAGGACCGACATGACGGTGACGACGGTCCAGCGGAGCTGGTGCAGGGTCGCGCCGTACGCCCGTACCGCCCGGCCCGGGCCGACACGGTAGAGCGCCATGGTGATCAGGCCTGCGGCCAGCAGGATCGTGCCCGCCGCCTTGAGGTGCTCCAGCTTGAACGTCATCGCGCTCGCGGGCTTGCCCGACGGCGACACGACGTCCAGCCCCGGCCAGGTGAACTGGTGGACGCCGTTCGTCGCCAGCCAGTCCTTGATCGGACCGAGCTGGGTGAACGCGAAGAGCGCCACGATGATGAGGTACGGGGCGAACGCCATGAGCGCGCTGCCCTCTCCGGTTTCCCGGCGCCGCATCTCGGCGTCGAACGCCGTGCCCTCGGCCTCGCTGTCCACCGACCCACCGGCGACGGCCGGCACCTGCGTGCCCTGCTGGATCTCGCCCGGCGTCCAGACGCGCAGGAAGCCGAGCACCGCCACCACCGCGACGACACCGGCGATGATGTCGGTGACCTCGACGCTGACGTAGTTGGCGGCGAGGAACTGGCCGACCCCGAACGCGAGACCGGCCACGACGGCGACCGGCCAGGTCTGCCTGACGCCGCGCTTGCCGTCCACCAGGAAGACCAGCACGAGCGGGATGAACGCGGCGATCACCGGGGTCTGCCGGCCCGCCATCGCGCCGAGGTCCTCCAGCGGCAGCCCGGTCACGCCCGCCATCGTGGTGAGCGGGACACCCATGCTGCCGAACGCGACGGGCGCGGTGTTGGCGACCAGCGCCACGGTCGCCGCCTTGATCGGGTCGATGCCGACCGCGATCAGCATGACCGCGGTGATGGCCACCGGAGTGCCGAAGCCCGCCAGTGCCTCGATCAGCGCGCCGAAACAGAACGCGATGAGGATTCCCTGGATGCGCTGGTCGGGCGACACCGTGCGGATCGAGCGGCGCAGCACGCCGAACCACCCGGTGATCTCGGTGAGCCGGTAGATCCACAGCGCGTTCACCAGGATCCACAGGATCGGGAACAGCCCGTAGAAGCCGCCCTCGGCCGCGCCGGACAGGCCCTGCGACAGCGGCATCCCCCAGACGCCGACGGCCAGGGCGACGGCCAGCACCAGCGAGGTGATCGCCGCGATATGGGCCTTGACGCGGAAGACGCCGAGGAGCACGAACAGGGTGAGCAGTGGCACCGCCGCGCAGAGCGCGGAAAGTGCCAGCGACCCGGCGAGCGGGTCGAGGACTTGGCGGTACACGAAACCTCCTGGAGCTGGGAGCCCGCTGTGTAGCGTTCCAGAATGAGATTCGTATACTTGTAAGACAAGTACGCAGAGCAGTCAAGTGTGCTTATGGAATAATCCGGCCGGAACGGAGGCGGGCATCGAGCGCAGCTCGTCCGTTGAGAGGGTGGTTCCGGTGAGGGCTGTGGGAAGGCGGTTGCAGGCGACGTCGCTGGTCGACGCGCTGGTCGGCGAGCTTCGCGAGCGCATGCTCGACGGGCGGCTGGCCGGTGGCACCGTGCTGACCGAGACCGAGGTCGCCGGGGAGTACGAGGTGGCCCGGCCCACCGCCAAGGCCGCCATCGAACGGCTCGTCAGCGAGGGCCTGCTGCGCCGCGGCACGCACAAGAGCGCCCGGGTCCCGGTCTTCGACGCGGCCGACGTCGCCGATCTCTACTTTTCCCGGACGCTCCTGGAACGCCAGGTCATGCGCGAGCTGGCCCAGCAGAGGCTGGTCCCGCCCGCCGCCCTGGAGGCGCAGGCGGAGATCCGCACGCTGGGCGAGCCCGGCGGTTCGAGCACCGCGATCGTCGAACCCGACGTTCGCTTCCACCGGTCACTCGTGGACGCCCTCGGCAGCCCTCGGCTCAGCCGCGTCCACAGCTCGATCATGGCCGAGATGCGCCTCTGCATGGCGCAGGTGCAGGCGTACGAGCTGCTCCGCATCACCGAGATCGCCGACGAGCACCAGGCCGTCCTCGACGCCATCGCCGACGGCGCGCCCGACCGCGCCGACGAGGCCCTCGCGTTCCATCTCACGAGGGCCCGTCACCAACTGCTCGCCAAGCTGACCTGATACGGGAGATCCATGCGCGTCGCCCTGCACACCCGCCTGCGCCCCGGCAAGGAGGCCGAGTACGAGGCCGCCCACCGCGAGGTCCCGCCCGAGCTGACCGCGGCCATCCGTGCCGCCGGCGCCCGCGAGTGGACGATCTGGCGCAGCGGCCTCGACCTCTTCCACGTGATCGACTGCGAGGACTACGACCGGCTGCTCGCCGAGGTCGGCCGCCTGGAGATCAACACCGTCTGGCAGGCCCGCATGGGCGAGCTCCTTGACGTCAAGCACGACTACTCCGCGGAGGGCGGCGCCCAGACCCTCCCCGTCGTCTGGCAGCTCTGACGCGTCGTCCGGGAGCTCTGGCGAACAGGCCTTGTCAGGAGAGCTCGGTCTCCAATTTGGCCAACTGGGCCTCGTAGATGCGCTGCAGGCCGGCGGGGGCGAAGCGGCGTTCGAAGAATCCGCCGACGCCGCCCGCGCCGTCCCAGGTCGTCTCGACCTGCACACGGGAGCCGTTGGCCTGCGGCGTGACGGTCCAGGTGGTGACCATCGAGGAGTTGGCGTCCCGCTCCACCAGGGCGTGCTCGCTCGGAACGGTGGCGGAGACCAGGCAGTCACGCACGCGCTTCTTGGTCGCGGCCAGCTTCCAGTGCACCACCGTGCCCTCGCCCTGCCCGCCTTCCCGCACCTCGTACTCGCTGAAGTGCTCGGTCAGCATCCGGCTCCGGACGCCCGTGTAGTCGCTGAGCGCGGCGACCACCTTCTCCGGACCGGCGGTGAGCGTCTTCTCTGCTGTGGCGGTGACCTTTCCCATGCCGCCATCCTCTCGCATACGCGCGACTGTCAGCGGTCGGGGGGAAATCGTCAGCGCGTTGTGCGATGAGTGTCAGGGGGTCCGCCGAGTCTGCATGGCATGGACGCATTGGTGGTGATCGGACGGGCTGCGCTGCGGCTGGGCTTGGGGGCCTGGTCGGTCAAGCTCTGGTGGGACCTGCTCGCGGCTTCGTCCGTCACGGACACCGCCGGGCTGGAGCGGTTGCTCGTGGGCGGGCTCATGTTGTTCGCCACCGATCTGGCGATCAACGTGGCCATGGGCCTGGCGCCGGGCCTGGTCGCGCGCCTTCAGCGGCCGCGGACGATGAGGCTGAGCAGCCTCCGGGGCCGTTTGCGCCGGAACGCCGCGCGTTCGTTGACCTGGGGGTACGGCTCGTCGGGGACGGGCACGCCGAGGAACGCGGACAGCGGGGCCCAGCTGTCGCCGGCCTCGAAGACCAGCAGCCGTTCAGGCGGGATCGTGGCCTTGACCTCGGCGATGTGGCGTTCGAAGACCTTGGTGACATGGTCGCGGTCGTCGATCCGGCCGTCGAAGACCCGGTCCATGACGGTGGCCTTGGCCATGCGCGGGTAGAGGGCGAAGTCGGGGGAACGGCGGCGTACCAGCCACCGGACCACCCGGCGGCGGAGCGGGAGCGAGCGCCGTTCGGCGAGCGCGCTGGCGAAGATGGTCTCGCTGACGCTGGCGTACCACTTCGCCGGGTCTCGAACGGTCAGGATGACCTTCGAGTCGGGATAGTGCTCGGCCAGCTCGCGCCAGTAGGAGGCCGCGGGCCAGTCGAGCGCCGACTGGTAGCCGGCGAAGACCTCGTCCCAGTTGGACGCGCGGCCCTCGCCGATGTCGAGCCACTGGCGCACCCGGGACGGCTCGGCGATGACCTCGGACATGTGGTAGCAGGGCCCGAATCCCAGCGTTTCCAGCGCCGCCTTCAACGATCTCGTGCCCGTCCGGCCGAAGCCCGCGCCGATGACCTTCACATCTGATCCTCTTCTGATCTGCGCCGTCTACGTTGCGGGGTGATGAGCCGGTTGTATGTCGATATGACCGCCGTGGCAATGGAGCTGAACGATGGACGGTGTGGGCTTTCCAGGGTCTGTTCTTGATGCGCTGCGGAGTTCGCCTGGCAGGACGGTCTTCGAGCAGGGTGACCGGAGCGTTTCGCGGGGTGAGCTGCTGGAGCTGATCTGGCGTTGGGCGAACGCGCTGCGCGAGGCCGGGTTGGGGCCGGGACAGGGAGTCGCGATCTGCACGGCCGTCTCGCCCGAGGCCTTCGCTGTGCATATGGGTGCGCATGTGCTGGGTTGCAGGGTGGTGGGAGTACGGCCCGGCTACGCGGCGGGGCAGCTCGCCCATGTGCTCGGGATGGGTGTCGAGGCCCTTGTCGTGGATCGTTCGACCGCGACGCCGGAGCTGCTCGCGGCGGCCGGGACGATTCCGGTCATGCCGCTTGAGGAATGTGCCGGTGAACGGCTGCCGGTGGAGGTGACGGCCCGTCCGGATGGTGTCGCCGCGTTGAACTTCACCAGCGGCAGCACCGGGCGGCCGAAGGGGTGCGCGATCACCTATCGGGCGCTGGGTGAGCACTGGGCATGGCAGCCGCGGCTGTGGTCGCCGGTCGCGCGGGAGCTCGCCGGTGCGTTCGAGCGGTACATGGTGTTCGGGACGCTGGCCAGCATGGTCGTCATGGAGTTCCTGGCATTGTGCGTGCTGGGGGAGGGCACGGCCGTGATCCCCGAGGAGGACGGGCGGCCGTTGTTCCCGTACGCGATCGAACGCCATGGGATCACCGGCTCCATCATCACCGTGCCGAGGTTGCACGGGATGCTGGAGGTGCTCAGGGACGAGCCGGTGGACGTCGGCAGCCTGCGCGGGCTCATGGTCTCGGGCTCGCCGCTCAGCCCGGACCGGCTGGCGGCGGCGGTGCGGCGGCTCGGGCCGGTCGTCTACCAGGGGTACGGGCAGACGGAGGCGGGCTCGATCTCGATGCTCACTCCTGGAGATATTGCACGCGGGCCCGAGGGTGTTCTGGCCTCTGTCGGCCGCCCGCATCCGCGTGTGGAGATCAGCCTGCGGGACGGTGAGATCCATGTGCGCAGCCCGTACCTGATGGCGGGCTACTGGGCGGACGAGGCGGAGACCCGCGACACCCTGCGGGACGGCTGGCTGCGTACGCGCGACCTCGGTCACCTGGATGAGGACGGATTCCTGTATCTCACCGGCCGCACCCGCGACGCGATCATGGTGAACGCGATGGTGGTGTACGCGGGGCCGATCGAGGTGGCGCTGGCCCGCCATCCGGACGTCATGGAGGCCTACGTCGTCGGAGCGCCGGACGATCGGGCGGGCGAGGCCGTCCACGCGTTCGTCGTACCGGTGGACGGGCGGGAGCCGGACCGCGAGGCGCTCCGCGCGTTGGTGCGCGCCGAGCTCGGCGCCGACAGCGTGCCACAGACGATCACGACCGTGTCCGGGGTGCCGGTCGCCGCCAGCGGCAAGCCCGACAAGGCGGCCCTGCTTTCTGATCCCACACTGCTTTCTGATCGTTCTCTGAGGATTCGCCGCGAGCATTGAGGTTGTCTGTTCAACCACATCGCTCCCACGGAGGCGACCGTGCCGGACAACACCCTGGACTATCTGGTGATCGGTGCAGGTCCCGCGGGGCTCCAGCTGGGGTACTTCCTCACCCGCGCCGACCGGAGCCATCTGATCCTCGAAGCGGGACCGGCGCCGGGCATGTTCTTCAAGACCTTCCCCCGCCACCGCACCCTCATCTCGATCAACAAGAAGTACACGGGCTACGACGATCCGGAGCTCAACCTCCGGATGGACTGGAACTCGCTCCTGTCGGACGACCCTGAGCTGCTGTTCACGCGCTACAGCGACCGGTACTTCCCGCACGCGGACGACATGGTGAGATACCTCGGCGACTTTGCCCGCGCCTGCGATCTGCCGGTGGTCTACGACACGCGCGCCGTCCAGATCGACCGTGCCGCGGACACGGGCGTCTTCCAGGTGGCCGACCAGCACGGCAGGACGTACGAGGCTCGGCGGCTAGTCGTCGCGACCGGCGTCACCCAGCCCAACATCCCCGCCATCCCCAGCATCGAGATGGCCGACGGCTACGGCACCGCGTCCATCGATCCGGCCGACTACATCAACCAGCGGGTGCTCATCATCGGCAAGGGCAACTCGGCCTTCGAGACGGCGGACAACCTGATCGAGACGGCCGCGGTCATCCATGTCGCCGGTCCGAACTCCGTCCGCATGGCATGGCGGACCCATTACGTCGGGCACCTCCGCGCGGTCAACAACGGCCTGCTCGACACGTACCAGCTCAAGTCCCAGAACGCGCTCCTCGACGGCGACGTGAAGCGTGTGGACCGGCAGGCGGACGGCACGTATCTGGTGACGGTGAGCTTCGCCCGCGCCAACGAGGTCACCAAGGACATCCCGTACGACCGGGTGATCGTGTGCACCGGCTTCCGGTTCGACAGCTCGATCTTTGAGGCGGGCTGCCGCCCCGCGCTGACGATCCAGGACAGGTTCCCGGCGGTGACGCCCGCGTACGAGTCGACCGACGTCCCCGATCTCTACTTCGCCGGGACGATCACGCAGTCCCGCGACTTCAAGCACGGCACGAGCGGGTTCATCCACGGCTTCCGGTACGGCGTCCGCGCGCTGCACCGCATCATGGAGCACCGCTACCACGGTGTCGCGTGGCCGTCCCGCGAGCTTCCGGCGACGCCGGAGGCGCTCGCGGCCGCGGTGATCGAACGGGTCAACCGCACTTCGGCGCTGTGGCAGCAGTTCGGGCTGCTGGGCGACGTCATCGTCCTGGACGGGCAGAGCGCGGCGCGTTACCTGGAAGAGGTGCCGGTCGATCTCGACCCGCCGGTCCCGCACGACGGCGGGTGCTTCAGGATCACGCTTGAGTACGGACCGGAGCACGACCAGGTCGATCCGTTCGACATCGCGGTAGGCCGGATCCGGCAGAACGACGCCGCACGGGCGGCCGAGGGCCACTATCTGCATCCGGTGGTCCGGTATCACCCGCTCGGGGGTGCGCCGCCGGTCGTTCACCACATCACGGAGAACCTGGAGAACGAGTGGACCTCCCAGGAGGTGCACGTCGAGCCCCTGCGCGTCTTCTTCGCCCGCCATGTTCAGCCTGCGTGAGTTCGAGGCCCTGGCGCGCGAGCGGCTGGATCCGGCGCATTACGACTACTTCGCCGGAGGCGCCGGTGACGAGGTCACGCTCCGGGCGAACGAGGCCGCGTTCGGACGGCTGGCGCTGCTGCCGCGCGTGCTGCGGGGGGCCGAGAAGCGCCAGCTGGACGTCACGTTGCTGGGCCGCCGGGCCTCGATGCCGGTGCTGGTCGCCCCGACCGCCTTCCACCGGCTGGCCCATCCCGAGGGCGAACGCGCGACGGCGCGGGCGGTCGCCGCGGCCGAAACGATCATGATCGTGAGCATGGCGTCGACGGTCGCCATCGAGGACGTGGCTGCGGCGGCGCCCGAGGCGACGTTGTGGTTCCAGCTCTACATCCAGCCGGACATGGCGTTCACCGAATCGATCGTGCGGCGCGCGGAGGCGGCCGGCTGCCGGGCCCTGGTCGTCACGGTCGACTCGTCGGCGCGCGGGCGGCGCGAACGCGAGCTCCGGCACGGCTTCGACGACCTGCCGGACGGCATGTGCTGCGAAAACCTGCGGGATGGGGACGCCGGTGTCCGGCCGATCGTCATGTCGCCCTCGATCTCGTGGGAACACGTCCACCGGCTCAGGCAGATCACCGCGCTCCCGATCGTCCTCAAGGGGATCCTGCATCCGGAGGACGCCCGCACGGCGATCCTGCACGGCGCCGCGGCGGTGATGGTCTCCAACCACGGCGGGCGCCAGCTCGACACCACCCCGGCCACCATCGAGATGCTGCCCGAGATCGCGGCCGCGGTGTGCGGCGCCGTCCCGGTGCTGCTCGACGGAGGCGTGCGGCGCGGCACCGACGTGCTGAAGGCGCTGGCGCTCGGGGCGGACGCGGTGGCGGTCGGCCGTCCGGTCATCTGGGGCCTGGCGGCCGACGGCGAACGCGGCGCCGGCCGGGTGCTCGAGCTGTTGCGCGCCGAGATCGAGCAGGCCCTCACGCTGTGCGGCTGCGCGTCCGTGCACGACCTCGATCCGGGCATGGTGCGACGGCCATGCTGATCAAGGCGGGATCGGCCGGTGCGTTCATCGCCGCCGTGGTGAGCCTGCCGTGGTGGCTGCCCGGCCGGATCGTGGCGCTGCGGGTCCGTGTCTTCGCCCGGATCAACGGGGACGCAGCCATCACCGTCCCCGGGGACCTGGTGGGCGTGGAGCAGTTCAAGGAGCTCTACTCCCATCCGGCGGCCGGTGGCCGGAGCAAGGGAGCCGCACTGTCGGATCTGTTCTGGTACTGGCTGTCGCCTGGAGCCGAGGTCCACCAGGAGCACTTGGAGGCGGGGGAACGGTACGACGCCGTGGCCAAGGCCACGCGCGCCTTCCTGGCCGTCCGGCGCAGGGAGGCTGAAGATCTCACCCGCCGATGCGTCGCGAGCGAGGTGCGGGCGGGCCGGGAGCTCGTCCGGTTGCGTGACCTGATGATGCCGGTCTGGGCGGCGTTCTACTACGAGCTCGTGTTCGGCCGGCCCTGCCCCCCGGAGGCACGCGACCTGATCGTGGGCAACGCGAACGACGTCGTCACCGCGCTCAAGTGTTGCGGGCTGCGGCATATGGACAAGCGCCACCGGTTGACCGCGTACCTCGCCGAACGGCTGGACGAGGTGCGGTGCCCGCTCCCGGAGGGGTTGTCGGCCAGGGAGCAGGTGTTCTACCTGCAAGGCACGTTCTTCAACACCGCGGTCGTCCAGATGTCGGAGGCGATGGCGCACCTGCTGATGGTCTTCGCCCAGCGTCCCGAGCTACAGGACAAGGTGCGCGCCGACGATGACGATCACTATCTCGACCAGGTGATCGCGGAGACGCTGCGGCTCTACCCGCTCTTCGGCATCGCCCACCGCGTCACCACAGACGACATCGAGCTCACCGGGACCGGGGTCCGCATTCCCGAGGGGTCGGTGGTGTGCTTCGACTATCCCCGGATCCACCGCGAGGGTTTCACCGATCCCGACCGGTTCGATCCCGACCGGTGGTCGTCGGTACGGACGAGCGGCCGGGACGTGAACCACATCCCGTTCGGCGTCGCCGCGAACCGGCCCTGCCCGGCCTGGCGGATGGCGCCGATCACCATGCGCGTCGCGGCGCGGGAGATCCTTCGCCGCTACGTGCTCACCACATCCGCCTCGCACACCCGGTCGCTGCCCAACCGTGGACCTGCCCTGCTCATCCCGCGGGACGGCCAGGTCTCCGCGGCCCGCCCGACTCTGCTGTACCGCCCGGCTCTGATGCTCATGCGGCTGCGCGACCGGTGGGAGGACGTCTGGCGCAGCCTCGTCCAGCTTGTCCTCGGCACCGCCATGGTCCTGCACGCACGCCGCCTGCGGCTCTGCGAACGCCACTTCTCAGGAACCTCAGGAGCGGAGATCCCCCATGCCCCCACTTGCCCAGGCCGTCGCGAGCAGCGGTGACCCCAACCTCGAGCTGATGCTCAAGGTCTTCCCCGCCATCGTCGTGATCCTGCTGACGGCCGGAATCTGCGGCCGCCTGGCCCTGATGGTGATGCAACCGCGCGTCCTCGGCGAGATGGTCGCCGGCGTGCTCCTCGGCCCGACGTTGTTCGGCGCGCTTTTCCCGGAGGCGCAGAAGGCGATCTTCCCGGCCGAGGTCAGGCCGATCCTGTACGTGCTGAGCACGATCGGGCTGACGCTCTACATGTTCCTTGTCGGCGCCGGGCTGGATCACGGCGCACGAGTGCCGGGGGAGGAGCGCCGGGCCGGGCTGCTGGCGGCGTCAGGCGTCATCCCGTCGCTGACCCTGGGCGTCGGCGCGGGGCTGTTCCTGTGGGGCACGCTGTCGCGGCCTGACGTGAGCCGGGTGGAGTTCGCCTTCTTCGTCGGAGGCGCCCTGTCGCTGACCGCGTTCCCGATGCTTGCGCGGATCCTGTACGAGCGAGGGTTGGAGAACACCCCGCCGGGACGGTTGTCACTGCTCGCAGCCGCCGTGGACGACGCCCTCGCGTGGTGCCTTCTCGCCGTGCTGACCGCCGTGCACCTGGGGTCGGGGCTGGACGACGCGCTGCAGACCATCGTGCTGACCGCCGGATTCGCCGTTCTCATGCTCGTCGTCGTCCGCCGGTTGTTGCGGCCGCTGGGCCGGGAGTTCGCGAGGACGGGCGATCTCGGGCCGTCAGCGATCTACGTTGTCATCCTCGTGCCGCTCATGGCGGGCTGGCTCACCGACTGGATCGGGGTGTACGCGGTGTTCGGCGGATTCCTCGCCGGGCTGGCCATGCCCCGCGATCCCGCGTTCCGCGAGGCGCTGCACAACCGGATGATGGGCGTGGTCTCGACGCTGCTCCTGCCCGTCTTCTTCACGTTCTCCGGCCTCAACACCGACCTCGGCGGCATCTCGGGCGGCACCATGCTGCTGGCGTTCCTCGCCATCATGGCCGCGGGCTTCGCCGGAAAGTACTTCGGCTGCGCATGGTCGATGCGGGCGATGGGGTTCAGCTGGCGCGAGTCGTACGCGGTGGGAGCGCTCATGAACGCGCGCGGGCTGATGATCCTCATCTTCATCAACATCGGCCTGTTCCACGGCATGATCACGCAGGAGCTGTTCGCCATGCTCGTGCTCGTCGCGATCATCACGACGGGGAGCGCCCTGCCCCTCTACAAACTGGCCTTGCCGGAACGGCTCGAACCCGGCCGGGGTCCCGAACGGCGCGAGCCCGCCCAGGAGCCGTCGCCGGACGTGTCAGTCGCCGGACCGGTTCAATGATCTCCCGAATTGTCCACAATTGCCCCATCTCTGGCGGTCCAAGGACGCCGGATGCGATCGTTGACGCGTGGCCGCGACATCGGGATCAGCCGACCGGCCCGTTCGGCGGCTGCTCATCGTCGAGGACGACCGCGACCTCGGGCAGATGCTGGTCGACCTCTTCACCGAACACCGATACACCGTGGACCTGGCCCTGGAGGGGCAGCGCGGGCTGCACCTGGGCCTGACGCGGAAGTACGACGCGATGGTGATCGACCGCGGCCTGCCGGCGCTCGACGGCGTGGAGCTCATCCGCCGCCTGCGCCGGCAGGCCGTGACGGTCCCGGCCCTGGTGCTCACCGCCTTCGGCACCGTCGCCGACCGGGTCTCCGGGCTGGACGCGGGCGCCGAGGACTACCTGGTCAAACCGTTCGACGTCGATGAGCTGCTGGCCCGTGTAAGGGCCCTGCACCGCCGCAATCTCGACCAGGCGCTGCTGCTGCCGCTGGGCGACGGCTGGCTCGACTCCGAAGGCCAGGTCGTACGGATGCCGACCGGTGAGAACGTCACGCTGTCCGGCCAGGAGTGCCGTCTGCTGCGCGCACTCGCCGTCCGCCCCCGGCAAGTGCACACTCGTGCCTCGTTGCGACACGGTGTGTTCGACGGCGCCCGGGCCGAGTCGATCGTCGACACCTACGTCT
Organism: Actinomadura rudentiformis; assembly: GCF_008923185.1. GTDB lineage: Bacteria > Actinomycetota > Actinomycetes > Streptosporangiales > Streptosporangiaceae > Spirillospora > Spirillospora rudentiformis. The sequence continues at coordinate 113,907 of NZ_WBMT01000007.1, read as the reverse complement.
ACTACCTGCGCAGCAAACTGGGTCCTGACGTGGTGCGCACCGTGCGGGGCGTCGGCTACCGCGTGGGCGAGCTGTGAACGGCGGCGACCACTCCGATCCTGAACGCCGCCTCCTGCTGCGGACCCGGCGGATGATCACCTTGCAGATCGCCGGAGTGATCTCCCTGGTCGTCGCGCTGGCCGGGGCCCTGGTCTACACCGTCACGGTGAGCGGCCAGGACGCCGCTGCGCGCAGCGACCTCGCGGCGGCGACACGCGGCGCGCGCGTAGCCAACCCGCCGTGCTGCGTCTGGCTCGTCGAAGTCCGTGGAAACGCCGTCCACCGTTCCCCTGGCGCCCCGCCGGAGCTGCCGTTCACGCCCGATCTGAGACGGGTCGCCCGCGGCGAGCAGAGCGTGATCGGTGACCGGGCCGAGATCGGAGGGCACGATTACCTCGTGCACACCGAGCGGCGCGGGGACGCCGTGGTGCAAGCGGTCATGGACCTGCGGCAGCAGGACGCGGAGAGGCGACGGCTCCTGGAAACGCTGGCCGTCACGGAGGTCAGCGGCCTGCTCGGCTCGCTGCTGATCGGGCAGGTGCTCGCGCGGCGGGCGATCGCTCCGCTGGGGGAGGCGCTCGTGCGGCAGCGGCGGTTCGTGGCGGATGCCAGCCACGAGCTGCGTACGCCATTGACGCGGTTGCACACCCGCGCGCAGCTCATCGCCCACCGGCTGCGTCAGGGGAAGGACGTGACGGAGGAAGTGGATCGGCTGGTCGCCGGGACCCGCCAGTTCGGCGAGGTCGTGGAGGACTTGCTGCTGTCGGCGCAGTTCGCGCGAACGCAGCGGCCGTGCCGACCGGTCGACCTCGCCGCGCTCGCGGACGAACTCGCCGTGGCTGAGGCGGCACGGGCCGAGGCACGCGGAGTGACGATCGAGGTCCAGCGGCAGGGGCCCGGCGACCACGTCGTTCTCGGGGCGGAATCCGCGCTGCGCCGCGTGATCTCTGCCCTTCTCGACAACGCGCTCGGCCATACCGGTGCAGGCGGGCATATCCGGCTGGACCTGGCGGGCGGGCCGATGGTCACGCTCACGGTGGAGGACGACGGCGAGGGCTTCGATCCACGCGGCACTGAACGGCTCTTCACCAGGTTCGTCGGCGGTCCCGGGGGCTTCGGTCTCGGCCTGGCCCTCGTCCGGGAGGTGGTGGACGGGCACGGCGGCACGATCACCGCGGAGGGCCGGCTTGGGGCGGGGGCCACCTTCATCGTCCGGCTGCCGGCCGCCACCACACCGCCCCATCTGGACGCGTGATGCCCTTCAAGGGGTCTCGGGGGAAGGCGCTGAGGGTGGAATCGCGTCGGGTGAAGGCGCATCGGATGGAGGCTCATCGGGTGGAGGCACGTCGTCGATCTTGATGGGTTTCAGGGGCTTGGTGGCGGGGCCGTGGCGGACGGAGCCGTCCACGGCGAACCGGGAGCCGTGGCACGGGCAGTCCCAGGTCTGTTCCGCGTCGTTGAACGCGACCAGGCAGCCCAGGTGGGTGCAGACCGCCGATACCGCCGTCAGCCGTCCTTCGGCGTCACGGTGGGCGGCGACCGGATGGCGGCCGACATGGGTGACCGCGCCCTCGCCGGGGCGCAGTTCCGCGATCTTGTCGCCGGGGGCGAAGGCCCTCGGGTAGTCCGCCGTGTAGTGGAGGCCGGTCTTCAGGCCCAGACTGGCGAGCTTGGACGCCGACTGGCGAACGTTGAGGCGTGCCGGATCGTACAGCCGCGACCAGGGGTTGTCGCCGCCGTTGACCAGGTCGGCGAGCAGCAGTCCGGCCACGGTCCCGTTCGTCATCCCCCACAGGCCGAACCCCGCGGCCACCCACAGGTGCTTGGCCAACGGGTGGTAGCGGCCGATGTAGGGAAGCCTGTCGATGCTGCTGTTGTCCTGCGTCGCCCATCGGTGGCTGAAGCGGCTCACCTTCAGACGTTCGTCGCCCCAGGCGGCCAGCTTGCGAAACCGCTCCTCGACCTCAGGCTCCTCGCCCGGGTGGTATCCCGCGCCGCCGAGCAAGAGCATCTCGCCGCCGGTGCCGTCCGGCGTCGTACGCATCGAATGCCCAGTGTCGGCGGCGATGTACATGCCTTCGGACAAGGTGCCCGAGTAGTCCGGAGCCGCCATCAGCAGGACCCGCTTCGGGATGAGCCGCGAGAAATAGGCCCCTCTGTCGAAGACGGGATAGTGGGTCGTCACGACGACATCGCGCGCCCGGATGTCGCCGGCGCTGGTGTGCACGAGGGATTCGTCCGTACGGCCGAGTCCGGTCGCCCTGACTCCCTCCAGGATCTGCCCGCCCGCCTCGATGATCGCCTCGGCGAGCGCCAGCAGCCATTTGCGCGGGTGGAACTGCGCCTGGTTCCTGAACCGGACCGCGCCCGCGACGCGGAACGGCAGGTCGACCTCAGGGAGGAACTCGGCGGGAAGCCCGAGCTCGTCGGCGGCCCCGGCCTCGCTCCGCAAGGTGTCCAGATAGGACGGATCCTCGGCGTAGACGTGGTTGTGGCGACGCCGGAAGTCGCAGTCGACGCCGAGCTCTCCCACCTGGGCGGCGATCCAGCCGAGCGCCGCCTGCTGGCTCTCCCCGTACAGCCGGGCCTTCTCATGCCCGTAGCGCCTGGTCAGGTCGGCATAGATCAGATTGTGCTGGGAGGTGACCTTGGCGGTGGTGTGGCCGCTCACTCCCTCGGCGATCCGGGCCGCCTCCAGCACGGTCACCGAACGGCCCGCGCGCGCCAGCAGGTAGGCGGTCGTCAGGCCGGCGATCCCGGCGCCCAGGACGAGCACGTCGGCCTCGTCAGGCAGCGGAGGCCAATCACTGTTGGACGGGCCAGGTGCGCTGTCGACCCAGTAGGAAAGCGTCGCTTCGGGTAGTGGATCCACGCTGATCCTCCAAGCAAGGCAGGGGGTACCCGTATTGGTCGCCCTGCCCTGCCCGAGGCCGGTTAACCACAGGTGGCCGTGGCCGCCAGCATCTCCCCGGGGGATCCGGGCTCCCATTTGAGGGGGATCTCGAAACGGATGATCGCGCCGTGCTGGCGGCGGTTGACGATCTGGAGGTTCTCGGCGAGGGCGTCGATGATCTGGAGGCCGCGCCCGTGCTCGGCGGTCACGGCGGCGTTCGCGGCGGCCTTTTCCAGCTGCACCGCGTCGAAGCCGCGGCCGGTGTCGACGACCTCGATCCGGCATCGCGATCCGATGGTACGGATACGCACCTCGTACTCGTCGCTCGGATCGGCGTGCTGGATGACGTTCGCGCACGCCTCTCCGAGGGCCAGGTTGACGTCGTCGCAGATGCCTTCGTCCACGCCGAGCGTGGTGAGCGACGCGTCCAGCACCTCCCGTGTCAGGTGGGCCGTCTCGGCGTCCCTGGGCAAGCACAGCACCAGCAGGAACTCCATTGCGGTTCCTCCTATTGGTTGGTGGTCGCATATCTGCCATGCCCGACGAATCGCCAGGAAACCACCACGATGGGGCGGGATGCAGCGTCGCCATCGCGCGCGCCTTCTGAGGCAGAGCCGTTCACAGTGAAAATCCGAGAGGCGCCGAAGAGGTCACAGGGCTCGATCGCAGATCTATCTTCATGGGGCTCCTGCACACACCCCTCGACAAAGGAGCTGTGCATGCCCAGCCGTACCATTACCGTGGCAGGGGCCATTCTGGCCCTGCTGTTCGGGATGGCGCTCCCCGCCACAGCGGCCGAGCCCCGCCCGTCCACCAAGGCCGCCCCGCCCATCATCGGCGGCGGCACGGTCACCAACGCCCCCTGGGCGGCCTCGATCTACCGCAGCAACGGATCGTTCACCTGCTCAGGAACCATCATCGCCCCGACCTGGGTCCTCACCGCGCGGCATTGCGTCAGCAGCGGCATCACGGTCCGCGTCGGCAGCGTCCACCGGTCGCGCGCCACCACGATGGCCACCAGCGGCTACCAGGTTTCGCCCCAGGGCGACCTGGCGTTGGTACGGCTGTCGAGCGCGTACAACACCACGTTCTCCCAGCTCGCCAGTACGAACCCGCCGGTCGGCTCGACCAACCAGATCTGCGGTTGGGGTCGTACGAGTTACAACGGCCCCACCTCGGATCAGCTGAAGTGCGCGGACGTCCGTGTGACGTCCACGACGTGCCGTGACTACTACGGCGGCCAGGCCGTATGTAGCAGCAGGATCACGGGGAACGCCTGGAGCGGTGACTCGGGCGGCCCACAGCGTTACAGCGGCCAGCAGGTCGGTGTGGCCTCCACAGCCGACGGCCGGTCGACACAACAGTATGGAAGCGTGCCCTACAACCGTTCGTGGATCCGCTCGGTAGCCGGTGTTTGATTGAGACAGGCCCGGTTAGGAATTCCTAGCCGGGCCTGTGCCAGCCGTGGCTGTGTGACCAGAACGCTCCCGCCACGATCCGCCGACCCGCGCAACTCCTGGCGATCTGGAACATGCTGGTGGCGAACCAGGCTTGATCATCTGGTGTTGAGCCGACCGGTCAGTTTCGGAGAAGCCACCTCCGAGTGCGGCTCCCTAGCATCTGAGTCGTCATCAGGACCTGCACGGAGGGATCTGCGATGGAGGAGACCGAGGGCTTCACGGACGAAGAGCGAGCCGCGATGAAGGAGCGCGCCAAAGAGGTACGGAGCGCTCGCCGCGGGGCCAAGGCGGACAAGGAAGGCGAGGTGCTTGAGAAGATCGCCGAGATGCCGGAAGAGGACCGCGTCATGGCCGAGCGGATCCATGCCATCATCAAGGCCACCGCACCGGAGCTCTCGCCGAGAACCTGGTACGGCCAGCCCGCGTATGCCAAGGACGGCAAGGTCGTCTGCTTCTTCCAAAGCGCGGCGAAGTTCAAGACTCGCTACGCGACGTTGGGTTTCAACGAGGACGCGAACCTCGACGAAGGCACCATGTGGGCGACCTCCTTCGCCCTGGTCGGATTGTCCGCCGAAGACGAGGAAAGGATCGCCGCGCTCGTCAAGAAAGCGGTGAGCTGAAGAGCGACCAGGCGCAAAACCGACGGCCACCATCGGGAAGTGGTTACGATCAGGACCACGGTCGCCTGCGCGGAAGGGAATCATGTCCGATCAGTACGAGGCGGTGTTCGCTCGCTACGACACCGATGGGGATGGCCAGCTCACCGTGGACGAGGTGACTGCTGCGATCGCGGGAATGTTCCCCGCAGCCGAGGTCAATGACCTGTCGGGCATCGTCAAGGCGCTGTTCGCCGAGTACGACACTGACAACAACGGGCTCCTGTCGGTGACCGAGTTCGTGCCGCTCGCGCAGAACCTCCCCGAACTAGGCTCCGAAGCCTGAACGTCTAAGCCGGCCCAGGCCTACTGGGCGCCCAGAGCATGAGCTTTCAGATCATGCGTGGGCGCGGAGGTCCTGGACGGCGGCGGTGATGCCTTTCTTGTCGTAGCCGCCGGTGGGCATGGTGGCGCCGTGGGCGTGGCGAATGACGCCCTGGGAATCGATGAGGACGCTGCCCGACTGTTGCATCGAGCCGAAGACCTTTCTGCCCAGGCCGATCATCTTGTGCGGGGTGCCCCGGCGGCCGACGAGGACAGGGAACGGGACCTGGCGTTTGGCCTTCCACTCGGCTGCTTCCTGTCCCGTTCGCCTCCACCTACTCGGTCTTCGCCACCCGCCGCGCGTACGACTTCCTCTGCCTGGACATCGCCGAACCCGGCCTCAACGTCAACGTCGTCGGCGGCCTGCCCGGCCTGACCACCGGCTACGGCCCCAGCCACCAGGCCACCGAGGACATCGCCATCCTGCGCGGCATGCCCGGCCTGACCATCGTCGACCCTTGCGACTCGGTCGACATCCAGCAGGCCGTCCCCGCCCTCGCCGCCGCCCCCGGCCCGTCCTACCTGCGCCTGCTGCGCGGCGAGGTGGCCACGGTCCTGGACGAGTACGACTACCGCTTCGAACTCGGCCGCGCCGCCCGCCTGCGCGACGGCGCCGACGTGCTGTTCATCTCCAGCCGACTGATGACCATGCGCGCGCTGGACGCCGCCGAACGCCTCGCCCACCACCACGTGGACGCCGCCGTGGTCCACGCCGCCACCGTCAAACCCCTCGACTTGGACACGATCGCCCGAGAAACCGCCCGCGACCGCCTGATCGTCACGCTGGAGAACCACTCGGTGATCGGCGGCCTGGGCGAGTCCGTCGCCTCCGCACTGGCCTTCGCCGGCACCCCCAAACCGGTCACGCCCATAGCCCTCCCAGACGAGTTCCTGGCCATCGGCGCCTTCCCCACCCTCCACGAACGCTACGGCCTCTCGGTCGACCGCATAGTCACCAAGGTCCTGACACTCCTATGAGAGTCCGCGCAGCGGTCGCACAACTCGCAATACGGCGCGGTGTGGCGCTGATTCCTGGTCGCGGTGCCCTGTCGTATTCGTGGAGCAATAGCAGCAGTCCATGCTGCTTATGCGTTCCGCTCGGACGCTGCGGCCAGTGTGCGTCTCCGGCAATCGTGTTCGGCTACCTGCTGTCATTCCGAGAGCGCCGGTCTTAGGTTGAATCTCGCACATGACGGACAGGAGGTCGGGGTGGCCGAGATGACGCTGACCGAGGTGATGGCCGAGCTGGCTGCGCTTGAAGACCCCAGGACGCGCGAGGTGAACGAGAAGCACGGTGACGATCACGGTGTGAACCTCAGCAAGCTGCGGGCGCTTGCCAAGCGGCTGAAGACCCAGCAGGAACTCGCGCGTCAGCTCTGGGAGACCGATGACACCGCGGCGCGACTGCTGGCGCTCCTGATCTGCCGCCCCAAGGCGTTCGAGCGTGACGAGTTGGACGCCATGGTCCGCGAGGCGCGCACACCCAAGGTGCACGACTGGCTCGTGAACTATGTCGTGAAGAAGAACCGGCACTGCGAAGAGCTGCGCGTGGCCTGGGTCGCCGATCCGGATCCAGTGGTTGCGAGTGCCGGCTGGGCGCTGACCACCGAGCGAGTGGCGAAGAAACCCGAGGGGCTCGACCTCGCAGGGCTGCTGGACGTCATCGAGGCGGAGATGAGAGACGCCCCGGATCGCCTGCAGTGGGCGATGAACCACTGCCTGGCTCAGATCGGGATCGAGCACGCCGAGCACCGCGCCCGTGCGCTCGCCATCGGTGAGCGCCTGGAGGTGCTCAAGGACTACCCGACCTCCCCGGGCTGCACATCTCCGTTCGCGCCCATCTGGATCAACGAGATGGTGCGCCGGCAGCACGCTGGTCAGTGAGAAACACATCTCGTCCAGGTCGGCACGGGCCTGTGAACGCCCAGGCCGAAATTATCCAGACCTGGCCGGACGCAGCCTGATTCGTCCGGAGCTGGTTGGACAATGTTGATCTTCTTGTGCATCGGTGATCAATCCGGTGGACTTGGCCGTGGCCATCGCCCCCGAAGTTTCACTGGAACCCGGAGAAATGATGAAGCTTTCCACATACGCCGCTGCCCTCGTGTCGGCCGGCCTGCTCGCTTCCCTGGCCGGAACGGCTGGAGCGTCCGAGACATCGGTGGCGCCGACGGCCGACGCGAAGGCCCTTCCGAGCGTGAACATGGAAGCCACCGTCAAGGCGGCCCAGATCGACCCGCGGCGGCCCAACAACAATTTCACCCCGGGCGCCAAGGCCAGCGTGCTCCTCGTTGAGCGGGCGCTGCGCGACAAGAAGCTGCTCGCCGCGAAGTACGTGGACGGTCACTACGGCACCACGACGGTCACCGCCTTCACCAAGTACCAGAAGTCGCTCGGCTACAAGGGCGTCGCCGCCAACGGCCTGCCGGGCAAGGCGTCGCTCACCAAGCTCGGGGCCGGCCGCTTCAAGCTCAACCACGTCATCGTCCCGGGTGCCCGGGTGAAGTATGGCCGTTACGTCGTCAACACCCGTACGAAGAAGATGCTCACCGAGGCGAGCCGGCTGCTCGGCGGTCGCAAGATCGTGCTGGACCAGGGTTCGTACAACCCCGGCGGTGACCCCACGTCCAAGGGCACCCACGACGGCGGCGGCGTCGTCGACATCTCGGTGAAGGGGATGAACGCCGCCACCCGCACCAAGGTCGTCCGCGAGCTGCGCCGTGTCGGCTTCGCCGCATGGGTGCGCAGCCCCAGGCAGGGCAACTGGCCGTGGCACATCCACGCCACCGCCCTCAACGACACCGACCTTTCCACCCCGGCCCAGCACCAGGTCGGTGACTACTACCTCGGCCTGAACGGGCTCGCCAACCGCGGCAAGGACGATGGCCCGAAGGTGAAGCCCATCCGCACCTGGGAGGAATACCTGCGCGCGCGCCGCTGACGGCGTTCAGCGGACACCGTTGACCATCACCCGCCCTCCATCGGGGTTGGCGTGATGACTCGGTCCCGCTCTGGGCGACTCATCTAGGAAAGCTCGCTTCCTACAGGGAGCTGGTTCGGCACAGATGGCTCCGGGTGACCACCCGGAGCCATCTGCCGTTGCGGCTCGTTCCATCAGTGAGACCAGAGCGTCTCCCCGGGTCCCGTCAACGCTTGAGGTCGGTGATGTTTCACTCCGGCCCGTGCAGTGGCGTGCTCCGTCACGCGACATGGCGTCATGCGGTGCCGTCGGCCTACCGGACCGGTCCGTGCAATGCGCCGTCCTCGGTGAGCCGCTCGGTCTTGTGCCAGCCATGCCGCCCGATCGCCATGCGCCAGAGCGCCCACCACCCTGCCGCGAACCACACCAGGTTGTACAAGATGAAGAGGTGGCCGTAGGCCAGCCCCGCCAGAAGCCGGTGATCGCCGCTCACGCGTGCGTAGACAGGGCCGAACAAGAAGGCGGGAGCGAACGTGAGCACGTACCACGACATGATCGGCTGCGGCTGGAACAGTTGCTCGCGAACGGCCTGCGAGGACGCCGCCGCGACGAGCGACGCTCCGAGCGAGGCCATCATGAACGAGGCGACAATGATCAGCAGCGGGCTGAACAGGACGTGCAGCAGATCTGCCGCGACGCGGCCGGACGCCCGGCCGACCACGGCCGGTATGAGCCGCCACGCCTGGAGATGGCCCTGAAACCATCGAGTGCGTTGCCGTACCAGCTTGGGCAGGCTGACCAGGCCCTGCTGGTGGACGGTCGCATGCGGGACGTACATCGTCCGGTAGCCGGACAGAACGAGCTGTACGCCGAGGTCGAGGTCCTCGGTCAGGCTTTTCGACCACGGGCGGTCGCCGATGGCGAGGAGTGCGCTGAGCCGCGCGAACTGTCCGTTTCCGCCGAGTCCCGCGAAGCCGTGCCGACTCCGCGTGCGTTGGAACACGTGCGTGAAGACGACGAACTCCATGTCCTGCAGTCGCGCGAGAATGCTCTGTGCCCGGTTTCCGATGCGCACGGCGACTTGCAAAGCGCCGACTCGTGGGTCGGCGAAGCAGGGAAGCCCCACGGCCACGCTTTCCTCGTCGAGGCGGCCATCCGCGTCCAGCAGGCAGACGAGGATCCTGTCAGCGGCTCGGTGGCTGAGCGCACCTCCTTGCCGCATCTCACTGTCCAGTAGGAATCGGATGGCATGATTCAGGGCTTCGCCTTTGCCTAGGCGGGCGTCGGGCAGGTGACGCCTGAGCAGCCGGACCCGCGGATCGGTGAACTCGCCGACGACGGCCGCCGTTTCATCATCGGAACCGTCGTCCACGATGACGATGAGGCTGTCCGGCAGAGGCAAATTGATCAGGCGCGTCAGAGTCGCCCCTACGACGCGCTCTTCGTTCAGGCACGGCACCAGGAAGACGACAGTGAAATCGTCATCGGTGCTCGTGGGCCGATCCGGGCGCCCGGCACACTCGAGGTACATCCCGAGCGTGTACGTGAAAACGATGAGCAAGCCTGCGACGGCGCAGATGATCAGAAAAGTGATCACTGGTGTCCCCTCCGTGCGCACAGGGTGAGGACGACCAGGAGCAGTGCGTACAGCACGAATGCCAGCCCGGCGATGGCCAGCGTGAGGCGTGCCGCGCTGGACGACGACGTACTACAACACGCGCTGGCCTGTCGCCACCCCGCATTCCGGGGCAGTCGAGCGGTGTGACAGACAAATTCACGCGAACGAGTGGTCCGGCGCGCGGCGGCTAGGGTTGCGAAGTCCCTGCTTCGACGCGCTCAATCCGGCCTGTCCTTGGTGTCGCCTCTTCATCCCGAACCATCGGCCCTGGCCAGTCATAGCCCAGCTAGCTTGGCGGTTGGGCCTGCGATCCACGCGGCCTGGCTGGTCGGCCTTGCCGCCAGCCGGCCACGCGGCCCTCTGTCCGGTCAATTACGGCTGGAGATCGCACTCTCCCTTCTTGATCCTTTCCCGAAGCAGCTGCCAACGGTCGGCGGAGATCTCCAGGTGGTTGCCCGGATCCATACTGTCTCGGACCCCGACCATGCCTGAGTTCAGCGACGCTGTTTCCACACAGGCGGCGGACTCGCCGCACGCCTTTCGCCAGGCGCCGGAACCTTCCCCACTCCTCATGCGGGCTCGGCCTCCTTGCTATGTGCCGGCCCATGACCGGTCCGGCACCCCACTGGACTGATAACCCTTTCTTAGGGGGCCGACGGAGGTGCTGTCTCGAACGTTTGTGCTCGTCCACTCACTCAAAGGCGCGCACGTGCGCGGAAGTCGGTGAATTCGAGGCATACAACGAAAGTATTGCGCGAGACTTGAGCTATGACGAGCGATGGCGGCGACTGCCAGGGCAAGATCCATCAAGACCTTCCATTTCCATACAATCAGGACATGTCATCCGTAATCACACATCTGGATCGACGGTCTCCCTCCAGTCGGCACCGACTGGCCAACGACCCGGTGACATCGGCCTACCTGGTGGCAGCCATCCGCCTTGCCAGTCGCCATCTCGGCCCCGATTCCGAGCGCACACCGACCGACCCCGAGGACGAGAACTCCATCACACGTCCACTCCTTAGTTTCCTGAGCCAGCGCGCCGTCGTAGCCGAGGTGGCAAATAATCCACCCCCTTTCCCTAAGCAAGGAACGGTGGGCGCGATGAGAGACAGATGGAAGTCGCAGTCGGATTTCCTGGCCGACCTGATCCAGTTCGTACTGTGGCACGGCCACCACGCAGCTGATTACTCAAGAAAGATGGCTGCGGGGGCGGAGGATCTGTTTGCAGGTCCGGACTTCGTCAGCGCCGTGCACTCTCTGGCCTACCTCAACATGCGAGATGCCATCAACCTGCCAGGCTCACGTCTTCGCTACGCGGCCATGATCACCGCTGAAGGCGATAAAGTGATCACTGAGGGCATCCGGGGTGGTTATGCAACCTTCCTGGAACCCTGGAAGGAGATTTATCGCGCCATGGCTCGAGCGCGTGGCCTCCAGCTCCGTCCAGGGGTGGAAATCGACGACTTCGCCAACCTGCTAGCGGCGATCGTCGATGGACTCACACTTCGCAGTATCGCCAATCCCAGCAATGATCTTGTCGATCACAAGCAAAAGCAGACGCTTCTGGGCGTAGGGGCCTTGGCGCTCCTCTACAGCATCTTCGAAAGAATGGACGAAGCGGATGGAATGTCTCTAGAGGAGGCAGTTAACGCCAGAATTTACGGGGCAAATTAAGGTGACTTGATCGAATGCCCACGTGCCATCCGTGACATGAACGTGGCTGGCTTCCCTCGTCTCGCGTGGCCCGACAGGGGCGAAGCCCGGCATCCGGATAGGTTTCCATGAAGGCGCATGCGAGGATGTGGCAGGCTCCAGCGGCAAAAAATGCCACGTCATCCCGGTCCCACGAGAGCAGTTGGTCCTGTCGCTCTGCGCTGGTGCGTCTGAAACGTGCGCTCGGGCGGTACATGCGTGGAAGCCTACGAGGGGCCAGCAAGCGCCGACCTTTCGACTTTCAGGAATAGCAACGCACAACGCCCACCGCGTTCTCCATGCATATGGAGCTGCTGGCATGTGCCTTGGGTGGGGGTTGTGCGCCGCTGTTGCTGTCGTCCTCGCCATCGTTCCCAAGACAGAACGGCCCTTCGGCACTCCGCCTTAGCCTCGGTCCGGAGTGCCCTTTCGCGCGAACGGCGAAACGCTGTTACAGACCGATTCGCGCGAAAGGTTCTCCGGTTCGCATAGGCTACGAAGCCCCTGCTTCGGGCGGCCCAACCCACCTGACCGCCCGTGCGGTTCAGTTGGGCGCCAGCGAGGATGATTCGGGGCTCTTTTCCACCTGGCTGCGGCGGCGTGTCGAGGCGATCGTCTGGACGCTCAAGCGCCAGTTTGGTCTGGAGCCGACTCCCCGCCGGGCCAAGGCCGGGGACCAGCGACGAATTACCGATTTATGGCTCACCAGGCGAAGTGCGGCTGCGATCTACAGCCACAGATCGCTGGGCGAGCTCTGTTAACTGTATCCGGCGAACTCTGTATAGTCGTTCCAGATCCAGCCTTTAACGCCAGTGCAGCAGTCCGAGTGCCACCACAGGTTTCCGGCATCGTTAACGCAACGCCTGTCGACACGGAAAAGCTGACGGGACGACCACGTGGCTATTACCCTGGATGACCCAGAATAGCTGGTGTGCACCTTGGCCCTGCCGACGATTACTCGCCTAATATGCGGCGCCACGTCCCTGCATGAGGCCATGATTTCGGCGCCCTTCTCGTCTGCCGCTGCGCTCGGAATGGAAATCACAGCAGGCGCCACAACCACTGTAATCGCCGCAGCCGCCATGGACAGGACTCGATTGCCCACCATTCGCATTTCGAGCTCCCTTCGGGGGATCTTGGGTGAGATGATCATCTGTCGACCATGATCGTCTGTCAAGACCTCATTTGAGGGTTCGTTCCCATGGCTCGTTTGACAGCAGCCTGGAGAAGGCGACTTCCCAAATTATCTTCCGCCAAACAAGCCCAAGGCTCTGGATTTCGAATCCACCCGGCGAGCGGCACCTGTGGGGACTTCTCCAATGCGCAACTGCCAGCATGATCTGGTGTACGGGGCAGAAATCATCAAGGGTCTGCTGAGCGAGGAGGTAACCCGGGCTCGAACGCGCCGATGAGGTCGCGCAGCCTTGCTGAACCTGGGCCCGGCACCGTCGGGTCACCGACAAGGGGCCTGCCGGAGCGGATTTCTTCGCCAGCCTTTACTCGCACCTGGTCCGGCCCGCCCGCCGCGAGGAGGGCGATCCGGGGGGGTCTTCCTCCCCTGGAACGCCACAGCGGCCGAGTCCCCCGGGCTGTGGGGCCAGCGAGCCTTTCCATTAGGGCGCCGTGTGACCCCGTCAAGGGCCTGACCTGCCTGAAAACGATCCCGGAGGACGAGCTTGAGGCGGCAATGATTAGTCCGGGAACCACCATGACGTCGCGCTAGTCGACGAAAACGGCGCCCTGGTCGCCAAGCACCGGATCGCCGAGACCGTTGAGGGCTTCAACGAGATGCTGGCCGACGCTGGCGACGGTGCTGGGAGCTGATCCCGGTGGCGACCGAGACGCCACGCAGCCTCCTGGCCGCCGCGCTGTGTGCCACAGGACGCAAGGTCCACTCAATCAACCCGATGGCCGTCGCCCGTTACCGTGAGCGCTATTCGTCCTCCGGCAAGAAGTCTGACCGCGCCGACGCGATGGTGCTGGTCAACATCTTGCGCACCGATGCGCACGTGCATCGGCCGCTGCCGGCCGATCTCGAACTCGTCCGCTCCATGCGGTGCTGGCCCGCGCCTGCCAGGACGTGACGTGGCGATGCACTCGCGCATCTAACGGGCTGCGGTCTCTACTGCGTGAGTACTACCCAGCCATTGTTCGACGGCCTGTACGAATACACCCGCCGCGCCATCCTGCTAGGACGAGACCCCGCCTGAGCACCGACCAGCTCGCCGCCTCCTTCGCCGAGCTGGGCCCGATCGAATACCTCTCACGTCCCAACGACGCGCAGAACGCGCACTGGCAAGACACCGTGCCCAGCCGTGACCTGCGCCAGGACTCCCTGTCCTCCACCCACCACGAGGCGGGCACCTTGTGGATGGGCGACGAGCCCGCCACCTCAGTGACCGACCCGACCGGCCGGATCTGGGAACTGGACAACCTCTATGCCGTCGGCCCCGCGCTGCTGCCCACCACCGGCTCGCCCAACCCCATGCTGTCCGGCGTGGCCCTTGCACGGCGCACCGCCGACAGCTCATCAAGGTGCCCGCCCCGCCCCAACCCGAGCCCGGTTTCAGCTACCTGTTCGACGGCATCACCAACACCTTCCAATGCTGGCGCAACGCCGGGTCCGGCGCGTTCGGGCTGCAAGACGGCCTCCTCATCGCCCAACCGGGCGACGACCACGGCATCCTGTTCTACGCCGCAGAGGCCTTCAACGACTTCGTGCTGCGGCTCCAGTTCCGCCTGCCCGGGCCCGTGGACGCCTTCGGCAAGGCCACCAGCAACTCAGGGGTGCTCCTGCGCTTCCGGTATCCACACGCCCGGTGGGACGAGGTGAACCGGCGAGAGCCTCGCGCAGCCGGCAACCCCGCCTGGGTAGCCGTGACCACCGGTTTCGAGGTCCAGATCGACGAGCAAGGCCGCCCGTTCTACTACGAGAAGCACCGCACGGGCGCCCTCTATGACATCCCCACCGGCCAGACGATCAACGGGCTGGCCGAGCCGGTGGAGCAGAAGTACAGCCCAGGGCCCGTGCTCCAGCCCGACAAGTGGTACGAGTTCGAGATCGAGGTGGTCGGCGACGCCTACACCGTCAGCCTGGGCGAGGTACAGGCCGGACAACAGACCGCCCACCTGCCGGTCACGTCCTTCACCAAGCCAGCTGACAAATACCTGGACCGCGGCCTTCCGGCGTCGGCCAAGACATCATCCGGCTACATCGGTCTCCAAGCCCACACCAGCAATGTCGCGTTCCGCCAGATCCGCACCAAACGGTTGTAACCCCAGGTCCGCTGACCACCCACCCGGACAGCGCCGCCGTGCCCAACTGTCTCACCCTCGGGCCAGAACCTGAGTGTCGTCGTCTCTCCTGCGAGCGTCGCCGGGAGTGCTATTAGGGGCAGTCGTTGCTGTCAGCTCTGGGCATGGGTGGGCGTGGCCGGATCTGGAGGATCACCTGTCCGGGTGCAGGTTCGCGGCGAGGCGGCCCGCCTCCCAGATGTCTGCGAGCGCTTGCAGGGCATCGCGGGTGGTCTCGGATACCTCGGAAGCGCGGGCGAGTGGGATGGCGAACTGGGCTGTGGCATAGATGCCGTGCGGGTCAGTGGAGGCCTCGGCCAGCAAGTCGCAGAACGTCTCGCTGTAGGGGAGCACTGTCCGAAGCTCACGGGCGTGGGCGAGGGCGGTCGTTGCCGCAGCCGTCAACGCCTGAGAGTGAGTCTCGATCCAATTGGCAAGTTCACGATCGCGTTGGGCCATGGCGCCCTCATCGATGCCGGAGCCTTCAAAAGTATGTCGGCCATTCATGCACCGACGGTACGTTATCGAGGGTCGGCGTCCCATACCTAAGAGGGCCCTACGCCCATGCACGATCAGCGCTCCGCTGTCCAATGGTTCCAGAGCGGAGCAGGTAGCCGAAGGCGTAGATCTGTTCTTGGTGTCGGTCACCGGCCCCGGTTACCGTAAGCCGATGCGCCGGACCTTTCGTAGCCCTTCCTTTCGTCTGCTCGTGGTCCTGATCGTGGAAATGCTCATGAGCTTGGTATGCGCCGTGGTCGACGCCCTCCCCCTGCCCGGTGCCCCAACGAACGTCCTTGTGGTGATCGTGGTGCTGGTGGGGCAGTGGCCAGCCGTCCGGGCTGTCACGGCCAGAGTGGTGGCCACACCGCAGGGGCTCACACATCACGGTTTATTGCGGACTTGCTTCATTCCCTGGGGAGAGATCTCGGAGATCACCCGGGAATCCAGACTTGACCCCTCGCCCGGCGGCGACTGGCCGGTCGTCGTGCTGAAGGGGCGGGCCCCCGACCGCTCACGTTCGAATCAGGTGAGGCTCTTTTCCCTCTACTGCTCCACAATGTCCAACGCTCGCTACACCACCGCCCGCGTGATGCGCATGACTCAGGAGCTGGAAAAGCTCCGGCGTATGTGGTCCGGTCCTCTCCCTTCTCCTGAGAACTAAAGCCCTGCGTGCATCGACGTTCTCGCGCGCAGACCGTCCGCAGTCGTAGCGTGGCTAGCATTCCCGACCCAGGTCGTGGTGTTGCGTCTCGCCGGGAGCTGCCCCTGGCGATATTTCGGAAATGCGTAAAGGCTCGCTGATGACCGCCACGCAACTGCTCAGCCCGCTATTTGAGGTCTAATCTTCGCGTTCGGTGCGTCGCGTGGGCGATGTCGAGCGGCGGTGAACTGGCCAGCATCACCTATCGGCGTGCATGGGACACTGCCCGCCAGACGGCGCTCAGCGAGGCCGAGTACGCCTCGCCGCTCGCCAAACGCCCGTACGACCTTCGCCACGCGTGCGTGTCCACCTGGCTCAACGGCGGT
The DNA here is from genome assembly GCF_008923185.1 of Actinomadura rudentiformis. GTDB lineage: Bacteria > Actinomycetota > Actinomycetes > Streptosporangiales > Streptosporangiaceae > Spirillospora > Spirillospora rudentiformis. The sequence continues at coordinate 97,481 of NZ_WBMT01000007.1, read as the reverse complement.
GTACCCGAGTGGGCCGGCCACAGTGTCGAGGTGCTGCTCCGGGTCTACGCCAAGTGCATCGAGGGCCAGGACGAGGCAGGCAAACGGCGCATTGAGCAGGCACTCAGGGGCGACTGAGTTCCGCACGTATTCCGCACGATCAACCGCAAACCGCCGGTGACAGCCGGACAGACGAGAACGACCCCCGACCGCGTAAGCGCTGGTCAGAGGCCATTTTCGCTGCTTAGAGAGGTGGGCAGGGGCGGGGTCGAACCGCCGACCTTCCGCTTTTCAGAAGTGGCCACTGCCCTGCCGCCGTCCCGTCCACCAAGGTCAGACGGCGCCTGAGGTGCGCTCGCGGTGCTGGTTGGTGGCCGCCGTTGCCGTCACACTCGGCCGTGGGATCACGCCCATTCGACGCGGATGAGGTATACCTCTCGTTGCTCTTCCAGGACGATGTAGGTTGCCAATCCGCGTTCGCCGAAGGTGTGAGTGAGCATGTTGGCGCGGGGGTTGGACGGGTTGAAAGAGTGTCCGCTCCATGGTGCAGTTTCCAGCAGCGTGAACAGTTCAGCGAGGGGACCCAGCGCTTCCTCGGGAACTGTGTTGATCTGCTCTTCGGCGATCAGGTCGAGGATGAGCTGATACACCTACCGTCCGCTTTCGCGCTCGGCCAGGACCTCGCGCCATGGCCTTCCCTGCGGGAGTGGCTCGCCGGCAAGTGCTCGCCCGGCCTGTGCATGCATGCGGCGACGTCCCTCTGCATCCCGTGTGGAGTCGCAGGCGGTGATCCACCAGCGGTGGATGAAGTCGTTCAGCGCTGCGAGATCCAGGCTGACGCGGACCTCGTCAAGGACGGCCTTGAGCCCGGTATCGAACGCTTCGCGGTCTTGGGCGACCACAAGTGCGGCACGGATGGCACGCAGGTTCTTCTCTGGCATGGGCGTGTTGCCAGAACCGTAGTCGTGCGGTTGCGCGGTCATCTGGGCCTCCTCGCTCCCTAGGAGCGTACCGAGCCTGACATGGGCCGAGGTAGCAACCCCGCGTGGGGATGACCGGGAGGCGCCCGAGTTCTGGGCAGGGTGACCGTCTGCTGTCCGGTCGCCGTCAAAAACGCCCCGGGTCTGGTGACTCCGGGGCGTTTGGGCTGCTTGGAGAGGTGGGCAGGGGCGGGGTCGAACCGCCGACCTTCCGCTTTTCAGGCGGACGCTCGTACCGACTGAGCTACCTGCCCATGACGCGCGTACGCGCCTGGCGGTCCTGACGGGATTTGAACCCGCGGCCTCCACCTTGACAGGGTGGCGAGCACTCCTAACTGCTCCACAGGACCTTGCTTGTCAGAGCTTAGCTGCTCTGGTGGTGTCTCCTGACCGGCTGGGCCGTTCTTGGCGACGTCCGAGAGCATACGCGATGGCTGAGGTGGGCGCCAACTTGATTCCGGGCAGGCGGGCGGCGCGGAGGCCGGGGACCTGATCTTGCCTGCGTCGTCACGGAGCACGTGTTGGTGGTGCGTGCTTTAAGGAACGGGCACGCCACCGGGTTGCGGATCTAGCGCGCCCTTGATCGACACCCACGGAGCCGCAGCGGCCAACCCATCGGTGTGCCTGAAGACGGTCGGGCGTGGCTTCGCCGCCTCAGGTCGCTCCGCACCACTCCAGCTTGTTGAGTCAGGGGCCGATAGGTACTCCGAGGTAGAAGTACACGCGGATGGTCTGGAACAGGGAGGCGATGATGCGTCGTCGCCAAGAGCCAAAGCCAGCTGACCTCGCGCTTGTTGATCAGGTTGGGTGGCAGCGGTGGTTGGCCGTTGTGGCGGCGGAGGCGGTGGCCGCTGCGCCTGGGAGCGACCGGCCCAGCGGCCTGATCGTCTGGGTGCCGGGACCTCGGATGCTGATCAGCTTGGGCGCGGCCACGTGGCGGGTTGCTGGAGCGGGGGCAACGTGAGGCGTGGCGTGGTAGATCCACGAATTACTGACTGAAGGCGTTGGGGGTGCGGTTTTGTCGTCGCGGCGTCTCCGAAGGGCTGTGGGGCTGGTCGGCGGGGGTGTGGGGCGCCCCGGTGATGTTTGTTGGGGCGCCCCGATTGGTCAGGCGGCTAGGCGGCCTTCTCGTAGTTCTGCGCGAGTGCCGGTGAATCCGCTCCGGAAGCGGCGGTCGTGTGAGACCACCAGCAGCGATCCCTTGTACGAGTCGAGGGCTTCTTCTAGTTCCTCGATCAAGGCAAGGGATAGGTGGTTGGTGGGCTCGTCCAGGATCAGGAGGTCTGCTGGACGGGTTACCAGGCGGGCCAGTTCTAGGCGGCGGCGCTGGCCGATGGATAGGGCCGATGCTGGTCGTTCCAGGTCTTCTTCGCGGAAGAGGCCCAGTTTTAGCAAGGTGTCGGCGTGGTCGGCGGCGGTGCCGGGGAGGCCTTCGGCGAAGAGGGCTAGGACGTTGCGCCGGGACTTTTCGATTGGTAGCTCCTGGCGCAGGTAACCGATTCTTTTTGGCCGCTTCACTTTGCCGTGGTCCTGGGCCAGATCCCCGGCCAGGACGCGGAGCAGCGTTGTTTTGCCTGCGCCGTTCGGGCCGGTGAGCAACATCCGTTCGCCTGGCGCGAGTTTGAACTCCTCGATGTCCAGTCGGCCGGAGACCTTGACCTCCGTCAGTTCTGCGGTGAGCCCGTCGCCCTTGCCGCCCTCAATTTGGGCAGTAAAACGGAGCGGGTCTGGCGGGCGTGGGACTGGGTTGTCGTGGAGACGTTGCAGGCGTTCGCGGGCGTTGCGGATCAGGGCGGACACGCCGCCCTCGTGGGAACGGCGGTGGCGACCCGACATGCGCTGTTCCCGGTTGACCGGTCCTAGCGATCCGAGTCGTTCGGCGCCGGACTCGGCCAGTTGGGTCTGCCGGTCGATCTCACTGAGCCATTCCGCGTACTCCTGTTCCCAGCGTCGGCGAGCGGCGGCCTTCCCGGTCAGGTAGCCGTTCCATCCGTTGCCGTAGCGGGTGACGGTATGCCGGTCGACCTCCAGGATCGCGGTTGCGAAACCTTCGAGGAACGCTCGGTCGTGGGTGACCGTGACGACGGTGCCCCGGTGTGCCTGGAGTTGCCCTTCGAGCCACGTCACGGCCTGCTCGTCTAGGTGGTTGGTCGGCTCGTCCAGTAGAAGGAGTTCGGGTGCGGCTGCCAGGACGCAGGCCAGCCCTAGCCGTGACTGCTCGCCGCCGGACAGGCTGCCCAGTACGCGGTCGCGGGTGATGTGCGCCAAGCCGAGGTTGTTCATCGCCGCATCTACGCGGGCGTCGGCCTCGTATCCTCCGCGTGCCTCGTACGCCGTGAGCAGGTCGCCGTATGCGGCCATCTCCTCTGGAGACGCGTCGGCCATGGTGGCTTCGGCTTCTCGCATGCGTTGTTCCAGCTCGCGCAAGTCGGCGAGGGCATGGTCGATCGCGTCGGCCACGGTTAGCTCGGGCGCCAGGTCGAGCGTCTGGCCTAGGTGGCCCACGCCGCCAGCGGCCATGACGGTGATGTCTCCGGTGTCGGGTTTCTCCTCGCCGGCCAGCAGCCGGAGCAACGTGGACTTCCCGGAACCGTTCTCTCCGATGACACCGACCTTTTCGCCGCTGCGTACAGAGAGGGTGACGTGTTCGAGTACGACTCGGCCCTCGTACGCCTTCGTTACGTCCTTGAGGCTGAGCTGGGAAGTTTCGGTGTGTTGTGGGCGGTGGCGGGTCATGGTGTCGACCTCCAGATGCTTGCTCCCGGCCGCCTCTGCCATGCAGGCAGGGCAGGGCCAGGAAGGGACCTTGATCAGGACTGATCCCGCTCACCGGGCCGGTGCGACACCTCTGGGCGCGTACGGACATCTCACGGCGCGTACGGATACCACAGGGCGTGGTTCGAAGGCGCGCCTAAGGGATGCGAAGAAAATGAGGTCCCGGCAGCGGGGCGAAGGGGACGCGACACGACACGATGCACCGCGTGGTCATGCTGAGAGCAGGCATGCTCGACCGCGCCCGACGCGTGCAATCAGAACGCCGCGTCAGCGCGGGAGGTCAGTAGAACCAGATCCCCACGGGACCGGCGCCAGAACAACTCATAGCCGCAATTATACCGCTATACCCTCTGTACTCTCTGTGACGGTGGTCATAACCCCAGGGTGTTCGCGGGCTTTGCGTTCTATCGTGAGATCGTCCTGTGTTGTGACCGGGGTGTGGTGCGACCGGCGAGGCGGTGACAGTGACGGGCAAGGCGGTGGCACGCAGGCTCGGTGCCCGGTTGGACACTCTCCCCAGCGTTCCGCGCACGATGCTCGAAGTCCGCGTGCGGTGGGTGCTTCTCTGCGTCGTCGGCGTCGCCAATGTGGTCGGGGCGCTGGTGGTGCTGCTGTTCGCGTTGTTCGTGGTGCCCGACCCGCCGATGTCCGACAGTGACCTCACGCACGCCCGGCTGGTCAACGTGATCGCGTTCTTCAGCTATCCGGTGCTCGCGGTTCCGGTGGCGCTGGCGCTCGGCTTCCGGCTGTGGCGTCCGGTCGTACGGCTCGTACGGGAGGGTGGCACGCCCGACCGGCAGCAGCGGCGCGCTGTGTTGCTCGGACCGCTCCGGGTGACGCTCGTGATGGGGACGTTGTGGGCGCTCGGCGCGCTCGGCATCGCGGTCCTGGACCTGGTGATGTTCACCGTCCGGCTCGCGGTGAAGACAGGGCTCACGTCCCTTCTCGGCGCCGCCACCACGTGCACGATCGTCTATCTGCTGTCCGAACGGCTGCTGCGACCGGCGGCCGCGCTCGTCCTCACCACCGAGCATCCACGCTGGGTCAAGCTTCCCGGGGTCACGACGCGGGTGATGCTGGCCTGGGCCCTCGGCACCGCGATACCGGTCTTCGGGCTGGTCTGCGTGGCCATCGGGGCCCTCGCCGCCGGAGGCATCGGCACCACCCAGCTGGCGATCACCATCCTCGGGCTGGGAGGCACGGCGCTGCTCGTCGGCATGGCGGTCACTTATCTGGCGACGCAGGCGATCGCCGACCCCATCAAGACCGTGCGCAAGGGCATGGCCAGGGTCGAACGCGGCGATCTGGAGACCGAGATCGAGGTGTACGACGCCAGCGAGGTCGGGCAGCTCCAGTCCGGGTTCAACCACATGGTCACCGGGCTGCGCGACCACGAACGCCTGCGTGACCTGTTCGGACGGCACGTGGGCGAAGAGGTCGCGGGCCTCGCGCTGGAGAACGGCCATGTCGAACTGGGCGGTGAGACCCGTGAGGTCTCGGTGCTGTTCGTCGACCTCACGGGCTCGACGCGGCTGGCCGAGACGCACGCGCCCGACGAGGTGGTGACGCTGCTCAACCAGTTCTTCGGTGTCGTGGTCGAGACGGTCAACGGCCACGGCGGATGGATCAACAAGTTCGAGGGTGACGCCGCGCTCGCCATCTTCGGCGCGCCTACCGACGTGGAGGACTCGGCCGGTGCCGCGCTGGGCGCCGCCCGCGAGCTGTCGTTCCGGCTGCGTACGGAGGTCCCGCAGGTGGACGCCGGGATCGGAGTATCGGCAGGGCCCGTCGTCGCCGGCTACATCGGTGCCGAACAGCGCTTCGAATACACGGTCATCGGCGACCCGGTGAACGAGGCCGCGCGCCTCAGCGACCTGGCGAAGGTCGCGCCGGGCCGCGTCCTCGCCTCGGGCACCGTGCTTGAGCTGGCGCACCTCTCCGAGGCCGACAAATGGGACCTCGGAGAGTCGGTGACTCTGCGAGGGCGGAGCCGTCCGACGCGGCTGGCCGCGCCCCGACTGCCCCTCCTGCCCAAGGTCATCGCACCGGGCGCCGTCGAGAGCGAACGGATCCGGCGGCGGTTCCGGAGACCCCGCGTTCGGAGGCGGCTGCGGCGGGCGATCCGCGCGAGCCATGAAGCCGGGGCTCGTTCGCGCACCCAAGTCCCCAAAACACGTAAATCCTCTGAAATTCCCGAGTCACCCGAATCGCCGGGGTCGGTATCGGATCAGTCAGACAAATAAGGTCACCAGGAGTACACGACCTGCTATCGCGTTGTTACTTCGCTTTCATCGTGCGCAACAAAACTTGACAGGGACGGTTCCTCTCCCTGTTCGAGGTGACAATGTTCCAACGGCTCGGTTTTCCCCTCGCCGCCGCCGTGGCCGCCACGACCCTCCCGCTCCCTACCGCAGACGCCACCCCCGCCAACGCTCCCGCGACACCCGCAACGCAGACGACATCGGTCAACGCCGCCAGAGTGGCCAAGGCCGCCAACGCCGCGAAGGCCACTCGCAAGATCGCCAACGTCGCACACCGTGGTGCTTCCGCTGCCGCTCCCGAGAACACGATCGCCGCGACCAAACTGGCCCGGACGAAGCGCGCCGATCTTTTCGAGATCGACGTGCAGGAGACCAAGGACCACAAGCTCGTGCTCATGCACGACACCACGCTGGCCCGTACGACCAACGTGGAGTCGGTGTTCCCGGGCCGGTCACCGTGGCGGGTCTCCGACTTCACGCTCGCCGAGATCCGCAGGCTCGACGCGGGCTCGTGGTTCAGCTCCAGATACAGGCGCGAGCGCGTGCCGACCCTCGGCGAAACGCTGCGTGTCATGAGGAACAGCGGCCTCGGCCTGCTCCTGGAGATCAAGGCGCCCAGCCGCTATCCCGGGATCGAACGCCGCATCGCGCACGAGCTGTTCCGCAACCCTTCGTGGCTCCGGCACGATCCACGAGAGCGACGGCTCATCGTCCAGTCGTTCGACTTCACTTCCGCGCGCCGCTTCAACCGGCTCCTTCCGAAAGTGCCGATCGGGCTGCTCGGCAGGCCGTCGACCGCCCAGTTGCCCGCGCTCTCCCGGTGGGCCGACCAGATCAACCCGCGATATTCGGGCCTCACCGCCTCCTACGTGAAGAGCATCCATCGCTACAAGATGGAGGCCTTCACCTACACGATCGACGACTCCGCCAAGATGCGCCGCGCCCTCAAGCTCGGTGTGGACGGCATCATCACCAACAAGCCCGACGTACTCAACCGAGTCCTCCGCGAACGTTAGACCAGCCATACGACGGACCGGCCGTACGACGGACCGGCCATGTGACGGACCGGCCACACGACTGACCGGCGTCACAAGAGACCGGTGACACGACTAACCGGTGACACGACTGACCGGCCACGCGACGGACCGACTTTACGACAGGCCATCGACACGACAGACAGGGACACGACAGACAGGGACACGACAGACCAGCTACACGACAGACCACGTATACGACAAACCAGGGACACGACGACGGGCCTTCCGGTGGGAGATCTCGACGGTTAGCGTCGGGGCATGAGCAGGGTGCACGACATGGGCGGGCAACTCGGCTTCGGTCCCGTACCGGTGGTCGTGGGCGGCGAGCCCGCGTTCCATGCCGCCTGGGAGGCCCGCGTCTTCGCGCTGAGCTCGGTGCTCCTGCGCGCCGGCGCGTACAACGTGGACGAGTTCCGGGACGCCATTGAACGCATCCCGCCGGAGACCTACCTGCGCACGTCCTACTACGAGCGCTGGCTCATGGCCATCGAAGACCTGCTGGAGGCGAAGGGCCTTGCCTGATCCACGGGCGGCCTTGCCTCAGGCCCAGGACCAGCCCTCGTCCGCCGCGTTCACGTTGGGCGACAGGGTCCGCGTACGCGCCGTCGATCCCGAGCATCACACCAGAGTCCCGCGCTATGTACGCGGTCAGCTGGGCGAGATCGTTCACTCGCACGGTGCCGCGCCGCTGCCGGACGACCGGGCACGCGGGATCGAGCCGCCGCGTGTGGAGACCGTCCATGTCGTACGGTTCGCGGCACGCGACCTGTGGGGCGTCGGGGACCATACCGTCGCCGTCGACCTCTGGGAGTCGTACCTTGAGCCATGCTGAGGGAGGCAACTCCGAGAGCCATGCCGATCTGCCGGTCGCGGCGCGGGTGCGCAGGCTGGAAGAACGCGTCGTCGCCGCAGGGCTGACGACCGACGCGGATCTGGACGCGTACCTCACCAAGTTCCTTGAACGCGCCTCGCCCATGAACGGCGCACGGCTCGTGGCACGTGCGTGGACCGACCCGGCGTTCAGGGAACGGATGCTCGCCGACGGCAACTCGGCCGCCGCCGAGCTCGGGGTCGGCTCGGCCGATCCCGCCCGCCAGGGTTTCCAGCTGAGGGTCGTCGAGAACACCGCCACCGTGCACAACGTGGTCGTTTGCACGCTCTGCTCCTGCTATCCACTGGCGCTGCTCGGGCCGTCCCCGTCCTGGTACAAGAGCCATGCCTACCGGGCCCGCGTGGTCCGCGAGCCGCGCGTTGTGCTCGCCGAGTTCGGGCTGGAGCTGCCAGAGGAGCTGGAGATCGCGGTCTGGGACTCCAACTCCGAAGCGCGTTACATGGTGCTGCCACGCCGGCCGGACGGGACTGCGGATCTGGACGACGAGGCCCTCACCCGGCTGGTCACCCGCGAAGGGCTCATCGGAACGGCGCTCGTCTGACCCCTCGCGGCGAGTGATCCCTCGTGACCAGGTGACGAACCGGTTCTTTGCCTTCTCCTGGTCGGTATGTGGGGAGGTCGGGGTGCAGGCCTGCCTGCAGGGTGGTTGTCTCACCCTCGGGAGGTCGAGTGGTCGGCGAACGGCGATGGTCCATCCGGGTGCGCATGACGCTGACAGCCGGGGCCATCGCGGCCCTGGTCTGCGGGGGCGTCAGCATGCTCGTGCTTCTCGGCGTCCGCGGCCAGGTGGAGGACTTCGAACGGGAGAAGACGATCTCCGCGGCCCTTGAGGTGGTGCATCTCATCAAGCGAGACCGGCTGCCGGCGGTGCTGCCACGGGGTGAGACGGCCGGGCTGCAGGTCCTGAACGCCAAGGACCAGGTCGTCTCGCTGTCCGCCAACCTGAAGGGCCACCCGCCGATCGCCTCGTTCAAGCCCTCCGAGCAGAGTGTCTACACGATCCGGATGCTCTGCCCGCCGGCCGGGCTCAAGGGCTGCATGCAGGTGGTGGCGTTCCGGGTCTACCAGCCGGACGGGGACTGGACGATCTACGCAGCCGGCGACGTCATCCCGTGGTACGTCAGCTCGAACCTCGTCGTCTTCCTGCTCTGCCTCTCGGTGCTCCTGGTGCTGATCACCGTCGTCGGCTGCTGGCGGACGGTGGACCAGACCCTCGCCCCGGTGGACGCGATCCGGGCGAAGCTCGCGGAGATCACCGCGACAGAGTCCGGTCGCCGCGTGCCCGTACCGCCCAACCAGGACGAACTCAGGGCCCTCGCCGAGGCCGCGAACGCCACGCTCGACCGTCTCGACGCCGCGATCGAACAGCAGCGCCGCTTCACCTCCGATGCCTCGCACGACCTGCGCAGCCCGATCACTGCGGCGCGTGCCCAGGTCGAGGACGCGCTGCTGCATCCCGATGACACCGACTGGCCGGAGGTCGGCCGGGCGGTGCTCACCAGTCTCGATCGGCTCCAGGACATCGTCTCCGACCTCCTCGAACTGGCCAGGCTCGACGCCGGCGCAGCCCGGGAAGGCAGCGATCTGGTCGATCTCGCCGACCTGGTCGACGCCGAGGTCTCGAGATCGCCGCGGACCAAGGAGATCGTCACCGAACTCGAACCCGGCGTGACGGTGCGCGGTGACCGGTTGTGCCTGGCGCGGCTGCTGACGAACCTGCTCGACAACGCCGAACGGCACGCGACGAGCACAATGCAGGTCGTTGTCGGGGTGGACGGGGACTCGGCGATCCTGGAGGTGACCGACGACGGCGCGGGCATCGCGGCCGGCGACCGGGAGATCGTCTTCCAGCGTTTCACCCGGCTCGACGCCGCCCGCAGCCGCGACGCGGGGGGCACAGGCCTCGGTCTCCCGATCGCCCGACAGGTCGCCCTCGCCCACAACGGCACCCTCCGTATCGAAGACAGCGCCCGCGGCGCCCGCTTCGTCCTCCGCATCCCGCGCAGCGACTGACCCCGACGCAGCATCCCCGCGTGTCTGACATGGGCCTCACTGCGTCGGGCGGCACCGGCAACGTCACCGCGGGCCTCCCCGTGGGACTCACCTAGGCCTCGCCGCGCAGGCCTCACGTGGGCCTTGCCGCGGCGCCTCGCCGTGTGCCCCACCGTGTGCGTCACCTGGGCCTCGCCGCAGGGATTCACCGCTGGCCTCGCCGCGGGCTTCACGTGCGCCTTGCCGCAGGGACTCGCCGCGGGCTTCACCTGGGCGTCACCGTGGGCTGCACTTGGGTGTCACCGTGGGCCTCAACTGGGCGTCCCTGCGGGCCTCATGTGGGCGTTAGTTTGCCGGCGCGGGCCTTACGTTTCAGGGAAGGTGGTGGCCCATGTGGTCCAGGCGTCGAGCCAGGCGCTTTCGGCTGAGCGGATGTCGCGATGCCGCCGTCTGAGCTCCTCGGGGGACGCCTCCGTGCCGCCCAACTGCCGTGCGAGTCCTGTCGTCCGTACGGCCCAGGCGTGGTGCCATGATCGTTGGGCTGGCCGGCTGCGTACGCGCTCGGTCAACCCGCTCCAATACAGCAGCGTCTCGGTGACGGCGGCCTCACGCAGTCGCTCGTCAGCGAACCAGACTGCCTTCTCCTGTAGTTGGGTGAGCTGGTTGACCAGCGCGGTGACCGCCGCGTTCGCCTCCTCCCGGCTCTGGTCGGACAACCGCATCTGCGCCCGCACCGCCGCATCCCACATATCGCCGTACCGCTCGGGCAGAACGCCGCGGAACCGGCGCCCCCGCCGATCCCGGCCCCGGTCACGGCTTCGGGACGCGAACTCAGCCGTCTGCTCCAGGCATGCCCGGACGAGCGTCCGATGCGCGTTGGCAACGTCGACAGGCTGTTCCGAAGCGTGGTCTGGAGGTCCGGCGTGGTCCGATGGCCTGGCCGGGACGCGGCTCCGCAGCGCGGTCATATAGTCCCGGCGCCCGCTCAAGAACACCTCGGGATCGGTGACCTTGACCAGCCGGATGCCGTCCAACTCCCAGTCGCGAGCGGTCACCGTCACCTGGCGTCCCTCGTACACGCAGCGCGCCGCCCACAACCGCGCACCGGCCCTGACCAGAACCGCTGACAGGCCAGCCCCTTCGACGACCAGTCGCGTGTCTTCGGCGGGGCCGTCCACGTCGGACCGGTCACCTATCCGATCAAGCTCCTGCTCCAGTAGGTCGCGCAGGTCGTCGGGCCATACGTCCCGCCCCGCCGGGATGGATGCCGTCTGCACCTGGATCAGCGGGCCACCAGAACGCATCGGATCGCCGTACGAGAACCCCACCTCGCGCAACTCCCCGTTCGTGATCGAGACGTCGCCGAGCATCCGTGGCCCGGGCAGGGCAGTGGATTCGGCGAGGGCGAGCAGGGGCCAGTCGCAGCTGCGGATCCGCTCGTCGAGCTCGATCTGAAGCCGCTCCCATCGCTCCTCCCACTCGGGGGACGGAGGCATGAGCTCCATCCTCCGAGTGTGTCACCCCTTGCGCCCGCCACCACCCCTTGACCTGCTCTCGAACGGGATGGTGGGCTCGGACCATGCCCGGAAACCCGACAGCGCAGGAACTCTTCGACGAGCTCGCGGCCGAACAGCTCACGCGGCCCGATGTCACCGTCGGCAAGATGCTGCAGAGCGACTCACTCCAGCTCAACGGCAAGTCGTTCGCGTTCGTGTCCAAGGAGCGGCTCTTCCTCAAGGTCCCCGCGGCGCGCGTGGACGAGCTGGTCGGCAAGGGCGAGGGGGAGAACTGCGTGCTCGGCGGACGGCGCATGCGCGAATGGGTCGTGGTGCCCGCGACGGGCACGCCCGAAGACCGCACCCGCTGGCGCGCGCTGCTCGCTGAGTCCGCCGCGTTCATCGCCGCCCTCACCGATCCGACCCGAAAGGCCCACTGACCAGGCGGCACAGGTCAATGGGCATGCGAGACAGCCCCCAGCGGTGGTCGGCGGCGTGCGTGGCGGCCGTCTGCGGTGGTGAGGCGGCGGCCATCGGTGGCGGGGCGGGCCTCACCGGTATGCGCGTCGGGCCTCAGCGGCGGCGCGGCAGCCGTTAGCGGCGTGCGCGGCGGCCGTGTGCGGTGGGGGGTGGGCCTCAGCGGCGTGGTTAGCGGCTGTGAGCGGCGTATGTGGCAGGCTTCACCGGCTTGCGTTGCGGGCCTCAGCGGTGTGCGAGGCGGTAGGAGTCGGCTTCGCGCCATAGGAGTAGGTCGCCGGACGCCCAGGCGTCGCCCTGGAGCATTGACTGTTTGCCGGTGCGCAGGTCGTAGACCAGCGACCGGGCGGAATCGGTGTCCTGGTGGGACGCCGAATAGACCACGAGGCCATCGCCCACGGTGATCCGTGTGCCGTATTCGGCTTTGCGTGCGTAGGGCAGCCCGTGGACGGTCCGGCGTGCGCCGGAGTGGAGGGTGTGCACGGTCAGCGTGTCGCCGGATGCCCAGGCGAGCGTGTCCGGGCCCGCACCGAACACGGCGGACGAATCGGCGTCCGTCCGGATCGTGGTCTTGGCGCCCGTCCGGACATCCACCTGTTCGACCAGGCCGCTCGACCCCGGGCGGACGAACGCGTAAGGGTGGGCGAACGCCTCCAGCGTGGCCTTCACCGGCAGCCTCCGGGGCTCGCCCTCGCAGCCGTTCGCCACGATCAGCTCGCCACGGTCGGGATCACTCCACACGATCACGTCCTTGCCGGCGAAGAACGGCTCGCGGCCGTCCCAGCGTGCCTTGAGAGTGTTCGCCCGGCCGCTCTTACCGGCGGGCAGGCACTTCAGCGTCTCGCGTTCAGGCCACACGCGCCCGGATCCGCCCACGGCCATGAGCCAGAGGAACGGAAGCGACCCGGACGGGGTGTCCGAGACGTGCTCCGCCGACGCGCCGCCGGGCTTGATCTGCCACACACCCGGGCGTGGATCGACGAAGCCGTCGCTGTCGATGGTCACCGCCCCGCCGAGCACCGTCCCGTCCGGGCCAAGCGCCATCGCCTTGAACCGGTCGCCACCTGGAAGCCTCCGCGAGATCGTCGCCACGGCCGGCTGCGGTGACACGGTGACCGCCTGGGTCACCGACGAGTTCGGCTCGGGAGAGGTCTGCTCCCTCACGGAGATGACGATCACCGGAATGGCCAGCGTGGCGCCCGCGCCGACCGCCACGGCGGCGGCCAGCTGGTGCCGCCGGCGGCGGCGGTGCCCGGCCCGGGACACGATCCGGGCCCCCAGCCCGGACGGCGGCCGCTCGTCGCCGCCGGCGGTCCGCAGGTGTTCGGCGACCTTGAGCTCGAACTCATCCACGGGACTCCTCCTCGGCGGTCACGGTGGTGCGCAGCTTGGCCAGGGCACGGGCCGCCTGGCTGCGCACGGTGCTGGGGGAGCAGCCGAGCACCTGTGCGATCTCCGGGTCGCTGAGCTGGTCGACGTACCGGAGCACCAGGACGCCTCGCATGCGCGGGCCCAGCCCGGCCAGCGCCGCCGCGAATCCGGCGTCGCCCGTCACCCGGTCGAGGCCGTGGTCGGCGACCGGCCGGTCCGGCGGGTCGGGCGTCAGCTCCTCGCGTCCCCACCGCCGGCGCCGGTTGGCGACGAGCCGCACCATCGTCATGCGCACGTAGCCCTCGGGGTCGTCCTTGCGCTGTACCCGCCGCCAGCTCGCGCCCGTACGGGTCAGCGCCTCCTGGACCAGGTCCTCGGCGTCGTGCCGGTTGCCGGTCAGCACGCGCGCATACCGGTAGAGCGCGGGCAGTCGGTGTTCGACGAACTCCTCGAACGGCCCCAGATCCGGCTGCGGCACGGCTTACCTCCCTATAGCCAGGGACACCTCACACCGCCGTTCTGCTGCATGCCATCTTCCGCCGATTCCAAGGCGGGTGAACGCCCACCGCGCCGACTGCACCTCACCACCGTGCGAACCGCGCCAATCTGCGCGCCAACTCGCACGTCACCAGCGCGCCATCGCGTGCGCCGATCTAGGTGCTCATCGGTGCGTCGGCCTCGGCGCCAGGCGGCGCAAAACTGCATGTCGATCTGCGTGTAACTGTGTGCTGGCCCGCGCACCAATCTGCGCGTTACCAGTGGGCCTACCCGCGCGCCACCGCGCGCCAACCTGCTTGCCGGCCAGCGCCGGTCTGCGGGCTGACCTGTGGACGGGCTTGACCTTGATCTGGGTGCTCAACGCGGATCTGGGCGTTCGTTTACAGATCGACGACGGTGCCGGCTCGCTTGGTGCGGGCCAGGTCGACGATTCTGGCTGCGGCGGCTGTGTCCTGGACGCCCAGGCCGACGCTGTTGAAGAAGATGATGTCTTCGGGCGTGCGCCGGGCGGTGGCCAGGCCGGCGGTCACTCGGCCCAGCGGCAGCAGATCGGCCTCGGCCAGGTCGCCGTCACGCAGGGCGCTGACCACCGGGCCCGCCTGTTCGGCCGCGGTGGCCACGTCGTCGACCACGATTGCGGCGGCGCGTGCCAGTACCTCGGCGTCGACTTCGGAGTGGTCGGGCGTGAACGAGCCGACGCTGATCACGGTGCAGCCCGGTGACAACCACGCGCCGCGTACCACCGGCTGCTCGCTGGTCGTGCAGGCCGCGACGATGTCGGCTCCTTCGACGGCCTCCTGGGCGCTTCCGGCGACGTTGAAGGAGAGTCCCAGTTCCTTTTCGAGACTGGCCGCCAGCGCCGTGGCCGACGCGGCCGTGCGGGAGTAGAGGCGGATCTCGCTGAGGGTGCGGACGGCGGCGATCGCCCGTACATGGGCCTGCCCCTGGACGCCGCAGCCGATGATCGCCAGCCGTGACGCGTCCGTGCGGGCCAGATGGTCCACGGCGACCGCGCTCGCGGCGGACGTGCGCAGCGTCGTGACCGATGTGCCCTCGATGATCGCGACGGGACGGCCGGTGGTCTCGTCCAGCACGGTCACCATCGCCGAGACGCTGGGCAGACCGCGCTCGCCGTTGCCGGGGTTGACGCTGCCGAACTTGGCGACCGGGCCGGTCCCCGGCAGCTGGGAGACGTAGCAGAACGCGACGTCATCGCCGGAGGGCAGCAGTGACCGGGGCGCGAGGAGCGCCTCCTCCCGGCCGAGGGCGGTGAACGCGGCGCGTTGCGACTCGATCGCCGTGCCGACGTCGAACACCGCGTGCACGTCGGCCGCTGACAAGAGGAGAACGTCGGTCATACAAGGTCATCCTCACGATCCGGCGCCGCACTGCCAAGAGCGGGAGGCCAAACGGTGCTTATCGATCCCTGTACGAGATCGCGCGCTTGCTCATCTCGACGGGAGGTACCCGCACGTCACAGGCTCAGAACGCGCACCAGACCCTCCGCCTCGCTCAGTCCGTGGCCTGTAGCAGTTTGCGGGCGGCTTGTTCGATGTCGGTCTCGGACAGGAGGACGTGGTACGCGGCGTCGCCCAGGGGGATGATGCTGTCCTCGCTGGTCACCCGTGCTGTACGCCCCTCGAAACCTCCATCGGACAGGGCTGCCAGCACGCCCTCTGAGACGCCGCCGCTGCGGCGGGTCTCGTCGGCTACGAGGACGTGTCCGGTGGCGCGTGCCTCTCGGAGCAGGTCCTCGGCCGGGAGGGGGGATAGCCATCGGAGGTCCAGGACGCGGGCATTGATGCCGGACTCGGCCAGGGTACGGGCGGCTCGGAGGCTCATCGGGAGTCCGTTGGCGAACGTCACGATGGTGAGGTCTGTGCCGGATCCATGGGTACGGGCGCGTCCCAGTTCGACGGGCTCCTCTGGGGCCGCCAGCCACTCTTCGTCGCCCTCCTCGTAGAGGTCACGTGTGTGGTAGAGCGCGATCGGCTCCAGGAAGACGCAGATCCGCCCGTTGGTCTTGGCCTCCGCGACGCAGGTCCGCAGCATCCCCGCCGCGTCCGCCGGCCTGGACGGCGACGCGATGATCAGCCCCGGGATGTCCCTGAGGGCCGCGATGGCGTTGTCGTTGTGGAAGTGGCCGCCGAACCCCTTCTGGTAGGCGTAGCCGGCGATCCGCACCACCATGGGGTTCCGGTATTGCCCGTTCGAGAAGAACGACAGGGTGGCCGCCTCGCCTCGCAGCTGATCGGCGGCGTTGTGCAGGTACGCCAGGTATTGGATCTCCGGCATCGGCACGAAGCCCGAGACGCCCGTTCCCAGCGCCAGTCCCAGAATGGCCTGCTCATCGAGCAGCGTGTCGAAGACGCGCGCGGCTCCGTGGCGCTTGAGCAGCCCCCGCGTCACCCCGTACACCCCGCCCTTCCGCGCGACGTCCTCCCCGAAGACCAGGAGTTCCGGAACGCTCGCCAGCAGGTCATCGAGAGTCCGGTTGATCGACTGTGCCAACGTCAGCGCTTGTTGTGAGGGCTTGCTCGGGGGTGTCATCGCGGGCCGGGGCGGCGCCAGAGGAGCCATCACCTCGCGCGCCGACCTCAACCGCGGCACCTGCGCGACCTCCGCCGCGATCGCCATGACCTCGTCGCGCTTGGTCTCGTAGAGGGCGATGATCTCGTCCGGGGTGGCGACTCCGTGATCGACAAGGAGCTTGGCCGTACCCAGCAGGGGGTCTCCCGCCTGCTCGGCGGCGATCTCCGCCGGAGTTCGGTAGGCCGACTCCACGTCCGACCCGGCGTGGCCCATCAGCCGCACGGTCTTGAGGTGGAGGAACGCCGGGCGCCGCTGCTCCCGCACGAACTTCACGGCCTCCTGGGCGACCACGTACGCCTCGGCCAAGTTGCGTCCGTCGGCGGCGAAGTACTCCAACCCTTGGCGTGATCCGTACGCGGATCGGATCCACCCCTGGGGAGTGCGCACACTGATCCCGATCCCGTTGTCCTCGCAGACGAACAGAAGCGGCATGGGCAATCCCTGATATCCGCAGTGCACAGCCGCGTTGATGGCTCCGGTGGCCGTCGAGTGGTTGGCTGAGGCGTCCCCGAAGCTGCACACGGCCACGGCTTCTTTGCCCCACGGGTTTTCGACGCCGACTCGTCTCGACCGTTCGATCCCGAAGGCCACGCCGACCGCACGGGGGAGATGTGACGCGATCGTGGACGTCTGCGGGATGACGCCCAGCGAGTGGCTGCCGAAGACCTTGTGCCGCCCGCCCGCGATCGGCTCCTCGGCCGCCGCGACCACTCCCAGCAGCACATCCCGCAGGGCCCGATGCCCCGGCACCTGCCGGGCCCGCTCCAGGAAGAACGCCCCGGACCGGTAATGCAGCAAGGCCGGATCGCCCGGCCCCGTCGCGGCGGCCACTGCCACGTTCCCCTCGTGGCCCGACGATCCGATCGTGTAGAACCCCCGGCCCCGCGACTGCAACCACCGAGCCGCTAGATCGAGATGCCGGCTCCCCAGCTGCGCGTCGAAGAGCTCCAGGCATCGTTCGCTCGGAAAAGGCAAATGACCATGCGGTGCGACGGGCTCCAGGGCCGCGACCGTCTCCGCGAAATAGGCATCGGTGGACATGCTTCAGAGCATCGGCCTGATCCCCCGGACCAGCCAAGTGCAAGGAGACCACGATCTTCTTAACGTTCCTGTAAGCAAGCCGAGCTGATGCCATCAGGCCCCCGCTCCAACCGGTTGGAGCGGGGGCCTGATGGCAATGGTCAGAAGGTACTGCCGAGGTGTCAGGAGGTCCAGACGGGGGCTGAAGGGCCGGCTTGGCGAGTGGTGGGCAGGAGGCCGGCCTTGTAGGTGTTCACGTAGCGGATGTTGGGGGAACCGGAGGCGAAGGTGCCGGCGCCGCCAGTGAACTCGGCGGCGAAGTAGCCGTCGCCGTAGGCGCGGACCTTCTTGCTGAAGCGGCCCCTGGAGTCGGTCTTGGCCCACCCGGCCAGGTACCAGGTCTTCTTGCCCTTGAAGCGGAAGAGGATCGCGACCTTCTGGCCCTTGTAGGGGCCGCGGCGCCTGGTGTTGTACCAGCGGGTGAGGGTGCCGCGGACGGTGACGTAACGGTTCTTGCGGACCTTGCCCGGCGACACGCTGATCTTGGAGATATCGGTACGCCAGCGCAAGGCCAGACGGACCGGGCTGAAGCCCTCCAGATGGTCACGGCTGGCCTTGGTGTGGATCCGCCAGTAGCCGGAGCTGTTCCACTGCGTGGTGGTGCGGAACGAAGAGCCGTCCGTCGGGCGGAACTTCTTGACCAGCTTCCAGGGGGCGCGGCCGTTCGACGAGTACTCCAGCAGCAGAGTGGAGATGTTCTGCGGGTAGGCGTCGAGATAGCCGGCCACGTGGAGCTTGCCGTACGGGCTGTAGCGGAACTCGTGGAACGAGATCTTGACGCGGGTCGGCACGGTGATGCGGACAGCGGGACTGGTGGCGCCGTAGCCCACGCTGGAGTCCGCGGCCCAGTGCGCCTCGAAGGTCATGGTCTCGCGGACCGCGGTGACCAGGCGGTACCGGCCGTTGGCGTCGGTGGTCGTCGTCGGCCGCTCGGGGGTGTTCGTCGAGACGTAGAACTCGATGTCCTTGCCGGGCAGCGGGATCCAGGTCGACGACGTCTGGTCGTACCCCTCGAGGAGGCCGGTCAGCGTGACCTGACCGTTCGGTTTGACCCAGGTGGTGTTGGAGGCGATCGAGATCCGCGCGGAGGTGATGTGCGGGTCGGCCGCCGCGTGTGCGGGCGGGGAGAGCAACGAGAGCATGACCGCGAGGGCGGTCAGCATTCCGAGAACGAGGCGGCGCAAGGGATCTCCCGGGAAGCCAGATATCGGAGGGTCCGGAGAGCCTATCGCGCATCTTGCCAGTTATGGCTGGCGTAGTGAGGGGCGCGAGATGCTTAATATCTTCGTAAGAAAACGTGGTCCCTCTGATCTTGGCGGGAGCGGCCCGGGGGCGCAGTCTGGGGGCATGACGCTCTCCTCCATCATCGCCGGGTCCCGCGTGGGGCCGACCGCAGATCGTTACGTGTCCACGTCGCCGGCCCGGCCGGACGATGTGGTCGCCGAGGTCGGACTCGGGGACGCCGGGGTGTTCGCCGACGCCTGCCGGGCCGCGCGACGTGCCCACGACGCCTGGCGCGATGTGCCTCCTCCGGTGCGGGGCCAGGTGATCGCGGGAGCCGGGCGGCTGGTCGAGGCCAACAAGGAGCGGCTCGCGAAGATCGTCTCGCGGGAGGTCGGGAAGCCGTACGGGGAAGCCCTGGGCGAGGTCCAGGAGATCGCCGACACGTGCGCGTTCTTCCTGGGGGAGGGGCGGCGCCTGTACGGGCAGACCGTGCCTTCGGAGATGCCCGACAAGCAGCTGTTCACGTTCCGGGATCCGGTGGGCGTGGTGGCCGTGATCACGGCGGGCAACTTCCCCGTCGCGGTGCCGTCCTGGTACATCGTCCCGGCGCTGTTGTGCGGCAACACGGTGGTGTGGAAGCCCGCGGAGTACGCGGCGGCGTGCGCGGAGGCCTTCTACGAGCTCTTCGCTCACGCGGGCGTGCCTGAGGGCGTGCTGAACGTGGTCTACGCGGACGGCGCGGAGACCTTCCGGGGGCTCGAGACCGCGCTGGGCGAAGGTCTCGTCGACAAGGTGGGGTTCACCGGGTCCACGGAGGTCGGGGTGCGGATCGGGGAGCTGTGCGGGCGGCACCTGCAGACACCCTGCCTGGAGCTCGGCGGCAAGAACCCGATGGTCGTCACCGAGGACGCCGAGCTGGAGCTGGCGGTGGAGGGGGCCCTGTTCGCCGGGTTCGGGACGGCGGGGCAGCGGTGCACGTCGCTGGGGACCGTGATCGTCCACGAGTCGGTGCACGAGGAGTTCGTGCGGGCGCTGGACGCGGCCACCCGGGCCGCGAAGGTCGGCGATCCCATGGAGGAGGGCATCCTCTTCGGCCCGCTGATCAATGAGCGGTTCGCGGACGGCTTCGAGAAGTCGCTGGGGTGGATCGATCCCGCGCGGCACCGGGTCCACGGGTCGGGCGCGGTGGGGCGGATCAGCGAGAGCCAGCCGCGCGAGGGCTTCGTGGGAGATCTCGGCGGGCTCTACTACCACCCGGTGATCGTGGACGGGGTGACGGCCGAGGACGAGCTGTTCCTGAACGAGACGTTCGGGCCCATCGTGGGGGTCACGACCTACCGGACGCTGGACGAGGCGATCGCGCTGGCGAACGCGCCGGGCTACGGGTTGTCGTCGGCGATCTACACGACGGATCCGAAGAAGGCCTTCACGTTCCGGCGGGGCATCCGGGCCGGGATGGTCAGCGTCAACAACTCGACCTCGGGCGCCGAGGCGCATCTGCCGTTCGGCGGCAACGGGCGTTCGGGCAACGGGAGCCGGCAGTCCGGGATCTGGGTGCTCGACCAGTTCACGCGCTGGCAGTCGATGAACTGGGACTACTCGGGCCGCCTCCAGAAGGCGCAGATGGACGTACTGGAGATCGACGCCGATCTCGGCTTCCGGCTTTAGGGGGCCCGGGTGGAGTTTCCGGCATCGGCCGACGTCGTGGTCGTCGGCGGGGGCGTGATGGGGACGAGCATCGCGTTCCATCTGGCGGAGGCCGGGGTGGACGTGGTGCTGATCGAGCGGGACGAGCTCGGCTCGGGCTCGACCTGCAAGGCGGCCGGGGGAGTGCGGGCGCAGTTCTCCGACGAGGTCAACATCCAGCTCGGGGCGCGCAGCCTGGAGGCGTTCGGGCGGTTCGGGCAGCGTCCGGGACAGGAGATCGACCTGCATCGGGTCGGTTACCTGTTCCTGCTGTCGACGGCCGAGGACGTCGCGGCGTTCGAGCAGAGCGTCGCGCTGCAGAACGAGCTGGGCGTGCCCAGCCGGATGATCTCGGTGGACGAGGCGAAACGGCTGTCGCCGCTGATCGAGACGGATGGTCTGCTGGCCGCCACGTTCTCCCCGGATGACGGGCACTGCACGCCTGAGTCGGTCGTGCTGGGGTACGCGACGGGTGCTCGGCGTCATGGCGCGCGGGTGCTGCCCCACTGCGAGCTGCTGGACGTCGAGATGGGCGACGGCATCAGGGCCGTGCGCACCTCTCGCGGGCGTATCGAGACGTCGGCGGTGGTGTGCGCCGCCGGAGCCTGGTCGGCGGCCATCGGCGACATGGTGGGAGTGAACCTCCCGGTCACCCCGCTGCGTAGGCAGATTGTGTTCACCGAGCCGATGCCGGATCTGCCGCGCCCGGTCCCGTTCACGATCGACTTCGCGACGACGTTCTACTTCCACGGCGAGGGCCAGGGGCTGATGCTCGGCATGTCCGATCCGGACGAGCGCCCCGGATTCCGGCTGGAGCGTGACGACGCCTGGCTGCCCCGGCTGGGCGAAGCGATGGCCACGCGGGCGCCGAGTCTGCTGGACGTGGGCATCGCGACGGGATGGGCGGGGCTGTACGAGGTGAGCCCGGATCACAACGCCCTCATCGGAGAGGCTCCCGGGGTGAACCGTTTCCTCTACGCGACCGGTTTCTCCGGCCACGGGTTTCTCCAGGGGCCGGCGGTCGGCGAGGTCATCCGCGATCTCTATCTCGGCCGTGAGCCGTTCGTGGACGTGGCCCCCTTTGACGCCCGCCGCCTGGAGGGCGATCTGCTGCGACCGGAGATCAACTGTGTGTGAACCTGCTCGGCCCTGAGGCGGGTCGGCTCGTGGACCGGGCTCCTCAGGCCGATTTGCGCTTCCGGCTGCCCGCTACGACGGGGCGGCCACGGGTCACATCCACCGCCGTGGACTAGCTGATCCTCGACGGTGCGGGACGCTGCGGGCCCCTGCGTTCGAAGGGCCGGACCCCGCTGGATGCCTACTTTCGCTGGTCCGAGGGCATTTCGCCCAGACCTGGATCAAGGAATCGCCAGGCCACGGTATGTTCAGCCCGGTGTGTAACGTCCTGGCCCCGCATGGCGCTGAGTTCCATGAGGATCGAAGCCGCTGCGGGGTCGGCACGATCGCGGGCCTACATGAACGGGTGGCTTCATGTCAGAGCAAGGCACGCGGCCCTATGGCCGTGATCCCCAGGGTGTCGTCTGGCCCGACACCCTGGTCGTCGCCCGCCCTGGGACCGCCGCCGGCGCGGCCGCCGTCCCGAGCGGTGTGCCGGGCGCCGTGCCGGGTGGTGTGCAGAGTGGCATGCCGGGCGCCGTCATGTCCGCGCAGGGACCTGCCGGGCCGGACGGGGCGCCCGGGCGGCAGGGCAGAGCAGGGCGGCGGAGGGCCAGGGACCGGCGGCAGCCTCCGTGGCGCTTCGTGGCGGCCGGCGCGGCGGGAGTGGTGACCTTCGGGGCCACGCTGGTGGGGCTGAACGCCGTCTTCGGGGACGAGGACGGGCCTCCGCGGACCCAAGCGCTGAAGGCCTGCGACGCCCCCGGATGTGAGGCGCCTGAGGTCCTGCCGACCACGGCCACTCCCTCGTCCGAGGAGAGCCCGCTCCCGCCCAAGACCGCCAAGCCGACAAAGCGACCCAGCTCCTCGCCGTCGCCGGCATCGCCGCCGACCGTGAAGCCGCAGACTACGGGCAAGCCCACGACCCCAGCCCCGCCCGCGGTTCCGACCCCACCCAAGCAGGAGCCGAGGACCGCCCCTCCGGGACCGCCGGTCACCGTCAGCTACACGGGCTCCGACAGCGGCTACTGGGAGTACCGAGGGACCTTCACGGTCACCAACAGGAGCGGCGCCACGCTCCAGGGCTGGCGCCTGGCGTTCAATCTTCCGTGGCACACCAGGTTGCGGGCTGTGTGGCCGTTCCCGTGGCATCGCGAAGGCTGGACCGTCGTGGTCAACGGCGGCACGCTGGCGAACGGCGCCAGCCACACCGTGACGTTCCTCGCGCGGGGCCGGACCGATCCGCCCACCGGCTGCACCATCAACTACAGCGCCTGCGAGCCGCGCTGACATGCCCTGGTTCACCCCTGAGGCGACCCTGAACCTCCCCTGAGAACGGTTCTCACCGCCGGATCGCGGGCCTAGCGTGACCAACGCCCCCCAAGATCCATTTCAGGAGGAACCGTTCATGCCCAAGGCCAGACAAGCCTGGCGCCGTGCCGTCATATGGAGCACAGGCGCCGCTGCAGTGATCACCACAGGAGTCGTCGTCAGCCCGGCCTCCGGCGCCGCTCCCGAGGTGAACGCGACGGCCGTGGCCGCAACCACCGGCGTGCAGTGGTCCTCGTGCAAGCCGCCTGACGACCCCAAGTGGGAAGCCTGGAAGGGCGCCGAGTGCGCGACCCTGCGGCTGCCCATCGACTGGGCCCGCCCGGACGGTCCGAAGTTCGACCTGGCGATAGCCCGCCGTCAGGCCGATGCCGCGACACGTACCGGGACCCTGGTGTTCGGCCCCGGCGGCCCGGGTGACTCCGGCGTCGAACGGGTCGGGACGGGCCTGGACCGGTTCAGCCCCGAGGTCCGCCGCCGGTTCGACATCGTCAGCTTCGACCCGCGCGGGGTGGGTCTCAGCAGCCCGGTGACCTGCACGCCCGCGCTGCTCGCCGAACGGCCGTCGCCGAAGATGACGAGCCAGGCCGACTTCGAGTCCACCATCGCCTACAACAAGCGCCTGCGCGACGACTGCCGGGCGAACACCAAGCCCGCGGGCATCTTCGACCACCTCGACTCGGGCCAGACCGTCCGCGACCTGGAGGCCATCCGCGTCGCGCTCGGTGAGAAGAAGCTGACCTTCCACGGCAGCTCGTACGGCGCGATGCTCGGCGCGCTGTATGCCGAGACCTATCCCCGCAATTTGCGGGCGATGGTGCTGGAGAGCGTGATGGACCACAGCGTTCCCACCACGCGGGCCTTCCTGAGGGATGCCGCAGGGTCCGGACAGGACCTGTTCGACGAGTTCGTGAAGTGGTGTGCGGGCAACGCGGAATGCGCGCTGCGAGACCGCGACGTCCGCGCGGTGTGGACGAAGCTGCGGGCCAAGGCCGACCGTGGCGAGCTGGCGACCCCGCCGAGGCTGGCAGGCAGGCTCGGTTCCCGCCTGACGTCGAGCGACCTGGTCAACATGGTCGCCTTCCGGGCCTTCTACGGGCCCGACTTCGCGTTGCTGGCGAAGGACATCGTTGACATGGAGACGCGCGAGGCGTCCGGCCCGCCCCCGAAGCTGTCGCCGCTTCCGCCTGCGCTGCCCGTGTTCTGTTCGGACTGGCGGTTGCCGGTGCGCAACTACCGGGAATACGCGTCGCTGGTACGGACGATGAACAAGACCGCGCCTGACATGCCGTACATGATGCACCTCCGCATGACGGCCTCATGCCTGGGCGCTCCCACCGCCAACCCGCAGCATCGGCTGAAGCCGGCCGCGCGCAAGGCCCCGACGGTGCTCCTGGTGAACGCGGCGCACGACCCGGCCACGCCGCACAAGTGGGCCGCGTCGGTCGCCCGGCAGTTCGGCCGCAAGGGCGTGCTGGTCACCTACGACGGCTGGGGGCATGGCAGCGCCACCGAGGGGCCCTGCATGGAGAACGCCGTCGACGGCTACCTGACCGACCTGAAGGTGCCCGCCCGAGGCACCCACTGCCCTGCTGCGTAAGGAGCCGTGTCCTGGCACACAGCCGCCCCGGTCCCGCCGCGTGTTCAGCGGCGGGACCGGGGTGCTCGCGCTTGATGCCGGCGGGGAGGGGTTTCGCCGGACGTCAGCGCCGGGGCGCACCCGGCGTGGGCGGCCGGGTGCATGTGGCCATCGCTGAACTCATCGCGGGCACTGAACTCATCGCGGGCACTGAGGTCATCGCGGGGCCCTCACGGGGTGGCGAGCGCCTCGGTCGGGGCGAGGCGTGCGGCGCGGATCGCCGGGTAGAGACCGGCGATCCCGCCGATCAGCAGGGTCGCGGCGACACCGCCGACCATGGCCCAGGGAGGTACCACGGTCGGCCAGCCCTGGCTCAGCGCGTAGACCGCCGTGACGACGATGCCGAGGGCCACCCCGCCCACTCCGCCCAGGGCGGCCAGCAGCTGCGATTCGGTGAGGAACTGCAGCCTGATCTGTCCCCGGGTGGCGCCCAGCGACCGCCGCAGGCCGATCTCCGCCCGGCGTTCCAGCACCGAGATGACCATGGTGTTGGCGACGCCGACACCGCCGACCAGCAGCGCGACCCCGCCCAGCCCCAGGAGCAGCCCGGTGAACGCCTGGTCGGTGGCCTGCTCGGCGGCCAGCACGTCCGACGGCCGGGCCACTTTGATCTCGTTCGGCGACTCGGGGTTGGCGGTCTGGGCCAGCTGGCCCCACACGGTCTCGATCGACTTCTTCTCCACCCGCGTGTAGATGTTGGTCGGGTGGCCATCGAAGCCGAGATGGGTCTCCGCCGCCTCCCAGCCGATGAGCGCCGCGCTGTCCAGTTCGGGCGCGAGCTGGTTCGGGCTCAGGATCCCCACGACCGTGAACCACTTGGCGCCGAGCCAGACCTGCTGATTGGGCGAGCCGACCCCGAGCCGTTCGGCCGCCGCGGAGCCCAGCACGACGGCCGGGTACCGGCTCGTGCCCTCGTTCAGCCAGTTGCCGGCGGCCAGCTTCAGCCCGATCGTGGACGGCAGGCCGAGACGGGCCGCCTGCACGCTGATGCCGCCGCTCTCGCCCTCGTCGATGCGATCGTTGCGGTAGACCTTGGCGTTGTCGACCTTGCCGGTCGCGGACGCGGACAACACGTCGGGGATCCGCCCGATCATGCCGTCCGACTCCTTGGGCAGCTTGGCGCTGTCGCCGAAGAAGTCGTTGCCCGGCCCCACCGTCAGCAGGTTGGTCCCGAGCCTGTCCAGCATGTCCTGGAGCTGGGCCCGGCTGGACGTCGAGATGCCGACCACGCCGATCATCGCGGCGATGCCGATCGCGATGCCGAGCGCGGAGAGGAACACCCGCATCGGCCGGGCGCGCAGGCCGGCGCCGCCGACCTTGAGCACGTCCCGGGGGGCGAGACGGGCCGGGACGTCGTCGCCCTCGTCCTTGGAGGAGCGTCCGGACCGCCTGCGGCTCATCGCGCCACCTCCGCCCAAGCGTCGTCCCGTTCGATCCGCCCGTCTCGCATCCGCACCTGCCGGGGCAGGAGGTCGGCGATGTCGCGGTCGTGGGTGATCAGGATGACCGTGGTGCCGCCCGCCGCCAGCTCCCGCAGCAGGTCGATCACGCCGGTTCCCGTCGCGGAGTCCAGCGCGCCCGTCGGCTCGTCGGCGAGCAGCATCGCCGGTTCGCCGACCACTGCCCGCGCGATCGCGACCCGCTGTTTCTCTCCGCCGGAGAGCTGGTGCGGCCGGTGCCCGAGGCGATGCCCGAGCCCGACGCGCTCCAGCGCCCTGCGCGCCCGCCGGCGCCGCTCCGCCGGCGGGACTCCTCCGTACAGCAGGCCGTCGGCGACGTTGTCGAGCGCGCTCACCCCGGCAGCCAGGTGGAACTGCTGGAACACGAACCCGATCCGCCGCGAGCGCAGCGCCGACAACTTCCTGTCGGTGAGCCGGGAGACGTCGCGGCCCTGGATCAGCACGGTGCCCGAACTGGGCCGGTCGAGTGTGCCGAGCAGATGGAGCATGGTCGACTTCCCCGAGCCTGACGGGCCCACGACGGCCACGAGCTCGCCGGACTCGATGGCCACCGAGACGTGGTCCAGCGCGGTGACGTCGCCCGGATAGGTCTTGGTGACCTCTTGCAGTTCCACGACCGGGGTCATTTCGGGATCCCCACCTTCATGCCCTCGGTGAGGCCAGGACCGGTGATCGCGACCCGGCCCTCGGCGAACGCCTGGGTCTCGACCTTCACCATGCGGACGGTCGAGCCCTGAACGACCTGGACGCCGTAGCCGCCACCGGGCTGCGCGACGAGCGCGCCGACCGGCACGACGAGCACGTCGTCGTGCTCGGCGGAGGTGAACGCGACGTCCACCGGGGCCTTGTCGTAGGAGCCGAGCGCCTTCTGCTTCGACACCGCGATGGTGATCTCGATGGTCGCCGGGTTCTCCCCGCTGCCCTCCTTGGCGACCTTGCCGATCTTGGAGACCGTGCCCTTGGTGGTCTCGTTCTCGGTCAGCTCGATCGTCACCCGCGCGCCCTTCTTGACGAGCCGCTGGTACTTCAGGTCGAGGTCCACGGTCACCACCCGGGTCGTGCCGGTGTAGGTGAACGCGGGGCCGCCCGCCCGGTCGCCGACGTTCGCCTTGCGCTCGGCCACCCGGATCGAGTTCCGCGCGACCATCGCCGAGCCGGGGGCGATCTTGCCCGTCTCCTTCAGCCCGAGGTCCTCCTGCCATTCCTTCACCGCGGTGGCGGTGGCCGAGCTGAACTCGTCGTCCACCGTGAAGCCGCTGTAGCCGAGGGCGCTCAGGTTGCCTTCGAGCTGCGTGACGTCGGGGCCTTCAGAACCGGTGCCCATCGTCCGGTAGATCGGCAGCTTCCCGTACAGCAGCGGTACCGGCTTGTTGTCGATCCGGTAGACGGTCCGGCCCCTGGTGATCAACGAGCCGGGCGAGGGCAGCCACGTCAGCGTCCCGCCGCCCGCGGTGGAGGCGGTGCTCGTGGAGCCGTACGAGAGGGTCCCGCCCACCGACTCGGTCTCGGTGAGGGTGGTGCGTTCGATCTCGGCGGTCGCGGGCGGAAGCCCGCTGTGCGCCACAGGGGTTCCGCCGCCTCCGCCCAGCCCGACCGTCGCGAGGCCGGCGCCGGCGATCACGACGACGCAGGCGGCGCTCAGGAAGGCCGTCCGCTTGCCGTTCAAGGTCAGTTCCCCTTCTGACCGGGACGCTCCGGCTGCAGGTGACCACAGGCCTTCTCGGCGGCCTGGAACTTCGGGCTCTCCGGGTTCTCGCCGATCGACTCCTCCTTGGGAACGCCGGCGCCGCCCTTGCTCTCGACCTTGTGCTCGATCCTGCCGTCGTCGCCCGGATCGGGCATGTTGATGCCGCGCTGGCGCATGCACTTTGCGAAGGCCCGCAACTTGGTGACCTCCTCCGGGCTGAGCGTGGGAGGCTTCCCGCCGTTCGGCATGAGGTGCTTGCACTTGGCCTCGGCGGCCTTCATCTTCCCGGGGTCGTCGTCGCCCTTCTTGCCCTCCACCCTGGTGACCATGCCGCCGCCCGAGCCCTGCTGCGGGTCCGCCATGTTGATGCCGTTGTCACGCATGCATTTGGCGAAGTTCCGCATTGCCGACAGTTCGTCGGTCTGCTTGGCGGTGGGAGAGGTGCTCGCGCCCTTGCCGTCTCCTCCGCAGGCCGCCAGGCCGAGTGCGAGCACCGGCAACAGGGCCGGTATCGCGAACAGTTGTCGCCGCATCGATTCGTCTCCTTGTCGACTTTCATGGACGGCTGGACGAACCGAAGTTCAGCGGGTTGCCGTTAAACCCCCCGTAACCACTTCGCGTTATGCCCGCGTTACGCCGATTGCCGCAGGCTGTGCTGCGGACACCGGTGGCATGAGGGACGGGGACCGTGCGCGTACTGATCGCCGAGGACGAGCGCATGCTCGCGGATTCGATAGCCGAGGGCCTGCGGGCCGAGGCACTGGCCGTGGACGTGGTGTACGACGGGGACGCCGCGCTCGAGTACCTCGGCGTCAACGACTACGACGTGCTGGTGCTCGACCGGGACCTGCCCGTCGTCCACGGCGACGACGTGTGCCAGGCGGTGGTGGAGTCCGGCGCGCACGTCCGGGTGATCATGCTGACCGCGTCGGTCACGGTGCCCGCCCGTGTCGAGGGCCTCCGGCTGGGCGCCGACGACTACCTGACCAAGCCGTTCGCGTTCGAGGAACTGGTCGCCCGCGTCCACGCCCTCGGCCGCCGCGCCCGCCCGGCGGCGCCGCCCACGCTGGAGCGGGCGGGCATCAAGCTGGACCCGGCCCGTCGCGAGGTCTACCGGGAGGGCCGGTACGTGCAGCTCGCGCGCAAGGAGTTCGGGCTGCTCGCCGAGCTGATGCGCGCGGACGGCGAGGTCGTCTCGGCCGAACAGCTCCTTGAGAAGGTCTGGGACGCGCACACCGACCCGTTCACCAACACCGTCCGGGTGACGCTGATGAAGCTGCGCCGCAAGCTCGGTGACCCGCCCGTCATCGAGACCGTTCCGGGAGTGGGGTACCGAATTCCATGACGACGCTCACCGCGGCACTCCGGCCCACGATCAGGGTCCGGCTGGCACTGGTGTACGGCGGCCTGTTCCTGGTCGGCGGCATCGTCCTGCTCGCCCTGACCTACTTCCTGGTCAAGAGCAGCCTCCCCGGAGGGTCCGAGAAGTTCGTCTCCAGCAGCTCCCCCCGGCCGGAGGGCTCGGGGATTCCCCCATCCGAAGGCATGTTCGTCAGGGAATTCAAGGAGGCGCCACCGGGAACCGTGTACCGGCCCGACCAGGTCGGCGAGCTCCTGGTGGAGGCCGAGGGCCAGACCCAGCGGGAGACGTTGAACGCCCTGCTCACCTACGGCTCGATCGCCCTCGGTCTGGTCGGTGCGGTCGCGCTGGGGCTCGGCTGGATCTTCGCGGACCGGGCGCTGCGCCCGCTGCACTCGATCACCGAGACCGCGCGGCGCGTGACGCGGAGCCAGCATCTGGGCGAACGCATCGCCTACACGGGCCCGCGCGACGACGTTAAAGAACTGGCCGACACCTTCGACGCGATGCTGGAACGGCTGGCGCGGGCGTTCGACGGCCAGCGCAGGTTCGTCGCCAACGCCTCGCACGAGCTGCGCACCCCGCTGGCGATCAACCGGACGCTGGTGGACGTGGCGGTGCGCCGTCCGGACGCGACCGACGACGTCAAACGGCTGGGCGAGTCGCTGCTGGTCGTCAACACCAGGCACGAACGGCTCATCGACGGCCTCCTCACGCTCGCGGGCACGGAGAACGCCGTGGTCGACAGGTCGCCGCTCGACCTGGCCGTGGTGGCCGGGCACGTCCTGGACCAGGCCTCCGCCGAGGCAGCCGAACGCGGTGTGACCACCCACCGCCGCCTCGACCCCGCGCCCACCGCCGGTGATCCCGTCCTGGTCGAACGGCTCGTCCAGAACCTGGTGGAGAACGCCGTCCGGCACAACACCGAGGGCGGCGAGTTGTGGATCAGGACCGCGCGCCACAACGGCTGGGTCGAGCTGACCGTGGCCAACACCGGCCCCGTGGTCCCGCCGTACGAGACAGAAACGATCTTCGAGCCGTTCCGCCGGCTGGGCAACGACCGGGTGCGCTCCGACCGCGGCACCGGCCTCGGCCTGTCCATCGTCCGCGCCACCGCCACCGCCCACGGCGGCACCGTGACCGCCTCGCCCCGCCCTGAGGGCGGCCTCGTGCTGCATGTTCAGCTTCCGTCGTCCCCGATGCCGCCGCCGACGCCGCCCGCCCAACGGCCGCCGGCCGCCGTCCCCTCGTCAGTCACCCAGCCGTCCCTCCGTGTGGAGACGTCTGTCCACACGGAGCCGTCCGTCCTGCCGGGGGCCACTTCGCCGCCGGCGGACCGGTGGTCGTCGTCCGAGGTCATCGGCGAGTCCCGAGACCGTTGAACCCTGGCCGTGGTGGCGTCCGTACTGCGGACTGAAAAAGACCATCGGGGCCGATCGCGTCACAAACACCTCGTTGGGGAGGCGCCGAGAGCGACGTGGCCTCTCGATCTCGACCGCGAGGGCGGAGAGATGGCGATCATGACCGGACGGCGGGGGCTCGACGGACAGCGGTTCGAGCAGCGGGTGCGTGCGGTGCCTGCTGCGGTCGGCCTGCTGCGTGACCTCACCGAGTTTCATCTGTCGATGTGGGGGATGGCGGCGCACACCCCCGATCTCGTGCTGATCGTCAGCGAGCTGGCGACCAACGCGGTGAACGCGGCCCCGGGCGCGCAGATCGATCTGCGGCTCTGGGCCGAGGAGGAGGGGGTGGTCGGCATCGAAGTGGAGGATCCGTCCTCGGACCTGCCGGCACCCCGGGCCGCGGATCCCGAGGAGATCGGCGGCCGGGGACTGGAGATCGTGGACCTGCTCGCCGAGGAGTGGGGGACCCGGCAGATGCCCATGGGCGGCAAGGTCGTCTGGGTCCGCTACCGGGCCGTAAGGGACGGCTGACCGAGCCTCGCCGCGTCGGCGGCGTCGAGCGTCACCCCGAAGACCTCGTCGAGCAGCTTGGGGATCTCCGATTCCTCGACCTCGCGCGTCTGCGTGGAGCCGTCCGGCCGGGTGGTCGTCCAAGTGGTCCCGTCCAGCACGTGGTGGACCTCCGGGCCGAACCGCTGGGCGAACGGCCGGGTGGTGAACGGTGAGCGCGGGCTCGTGGAGACGTAGTGGTTGCCCACCGCGTAGTCCAACGAGTACTGCGGATTGAGTGTGAAGGTGTGGCGGTCGACCCAGCCCTCCCCGCCGTACTGGTGGAGCACCCACAGGTCGGTGTCCAGCGCGCCGGTCCTGCGTTCCAGCCGGAAGCGCCAGCCGTCCTGCACCGCCTCGGCGCCGTCCGC
This sequence comes from Actinomadura rudentiformis, assembly GCF_008923185.1. Taxonomy (GTDB): domain Bacteria; phylum Actinomycetota; class Actinomycetes; order Streptosporangiales; family Streptosporangiaceae; genus Spirillospora; species Spirillospora rudentiformis. The sequence continues at coordinate 66,227 of NZ_WBMT01000007.1, read as the reverse complement.
GAACTCGATCGGCTCCAGCGGGCCCCTGCCGAAGCCGACGTCGCACAACCACACCCGGTCGTCGCCGGCCGTCGTCACTCGCAGGACCGCGTGGGTCGCGGGCCGTATCTCGTCCGCGCCCAAGGTCACGCGTGCCGACAGGGCGGTCACCCCGAAACCGAGCCGTTCCAGCGCGGCGGCGAACAAGATCGTGTGCTCGTAGCAGTAACCGCCGCGCTGGCGCCTGACCAGCTTGTCCTGGAGGTTCTCCAGGTCCAGCAGGATCGGGCGGCCCAGCATGATCTCCAGGTTCTCGAACGGGATCGACGTTGTGTGCCCGCGCTGCAGGGCCCGCAGCGTCTCCAGCGTTGGCGCCCGTTCACCGTCGAACCCGATCCGGGAGAGATACGCGTCGATGTCGAGTTCGCCGCCGTCCCATCCATAGCCGCTGTCCGACATGGGCGCAGTCTCCATTTCTTCCCATCCGATCAATCTCTTTGTCCGAGCAACTCCGCATTGCCGCCGGAGATTCCGGGTGGTCAGCGTTCGTACGAGAGGAGGGCCATACCGCCGTCGAGCGTACGCGTGCCGGTGAGCCGGAACGAAAGCGGCGAGAAGCCCGTGCCGAACATCGGGATGCCGGCACCTGCGACGACCGGGTAGATCTTGACCACCAGCTCGTCGATCTCGGGAAGCAGCGATCCGGCGAGCCGCGCGCCGCCGAGCAGGAAGATGTCCCTGCCCTTCTCGGTGCCCTCCTCGGCTTTCAACGCCCGGACCTTGCCGGTGACGTCGCCGGAGATGATGGTCACGGCCGGGTCGGGACTCGGGGTGAGCGTCTCCGAGACCACGTACTGGCGCAGGTGCGGGTACGGGCTGGTCAGCCCGGCCTCGATCGCCGGGGCGTACGTGGCGCGGCCCTGGATGACGGTGCCGAAGCGCCGGTTCGCGGCGTCGGCGATCCCGAGCTGCTCGCGGACCTGGACGGGCAGCGTCTCCGGGTACTCCGAGCTCAGGAACGTCACGACGTCGTCGGTGAGCGGGAAGAAGGCCAGGTCGCCGTCCGGGGCGGCGATGAAGCCGTCGATGGTCGTTCCGATGAAGTAGACGAGCTTTCGCATGAAGGCTTCCTCACTTCTTGGTGTAGGTCAGAACGGCCGCGCCGTTGCTGAACATGCGCGTGCCGGTCAGGTCGAAATGGCCGACCTTGAGCTCTTTGGTGGCGAAGACCGGGATGCCCGCGCCGATGACGACCGGGTAGAGCTTGATGATGAGCTCGTCGATCTCCGGGAGCAGGGAGCCGGCGAGCCTCCCGCCGCCGGACAACCAGATGCCGAGCCCGCCTTCCTCGTTCTTCAGCCGCCGCACCGCCCCGATCGGGTCGCTCGGGACCAGCGTGACCCCGGGCTCGTCGATCTCCGTGATGCTGCCGGAGAACACGTACTGCCGCAGGTGCCGCCAGGGGCTGATGATCCCGTCCTCCAGGCCCATGCGGTAGGTCCCGGCGCCCATCAGCACCGTGTCGAAGCGCCTGTTCGCCGCGTCCGCCAAGCCCGCGGGTGCCCGGAAGGCGGTCGGGACGGTCTCGGGCATGCCCTCGTTCAGGTACTCCATCATGTCGGCCGACCAGGGGAAGAACTCGGACTTCCCGTCCGGGCCGCCGATGAAGCCGTCGATCGTGCTCGCCACGTAGTAGGTCAGGCTTCGCATCTGGCTACTCCATTCGAAGTGCTTCGGATGTAGTGGTCTGAACGTAGTACTGTGCCCGTAGTGGTGTCAACCCTTGATTCACGGAGGACGGAATGCGGCAGAACCTGGAGCGTCGTGCTGCGCTCATCGACGCGGCCATCGAGGTCCTGGCCAGGGAGGGTGCCCGCGGCCTGACGTTCCGGGCCATCGACGCCGAGGCGGGCTGCCCGATCGGTACGGCCTCGAACTACTTCGCCAACCGGGACGACCTGTTCAACCAGGTCGGCGGCCGGATCTACGAGCGCTACCAGCCGGACGAGGCCACGATCACCCGGAACCTGGCGGGACCGCGGACCAGGGAGCGCCTCACCGAGGTCATGCGCACCACCGTGGAGAACGTCGCCGCGTTCCGCTCGGGATACCTCGCCCTCCTGGAACTACGCCTGGAGGCCACTCGCCGGCCCGAGTTGCGCGAGGTCCTCACGCGAACGATCCGGCGCGACGTCCAGGCCAACGTCTCGCATCACCGGGACTCGGGACTGCCGGGCGACGAGACCACGGTCGTCCTGCTGCATCTGGCGCTGAACTGGCTCATCGTGGAGCGGCTCACGCTGCCGGACGTCTTCACGGAGAAGGAGATCGACGCACTGGTGGCCGCGGCCGTCGAGCGCGCCCTGCCGCGCGAGCCGTCACGCGAGCCGGATCCGACGCTTGATCTCCGATGAGTTTTCGAAATGGCCATGGTCTACCTCCACGACACCACGTTCCAACGTTCGGCTCAGCGCAGCCGTGAAGGAGATGACCATGGCCGGCCAGATGATTTTCGTGAACCTCGCCGTGCGGGACCTCGAGCAGGCCAAGGCCTTCTGGAGCAAGCTCGGCTACTCGTTCGACCCGATGTTCACCGACGAGAACGCGGCCTGCCTGGTGCTCGCCGAGGGACACAACTACGCCATGCTGCTCACCGAGCAGTTCTTCGCCGGGTTCCTGCCCAAGGGGAAGGCGACCGCCGACGCCGCGACGACCACCGAGACCATGATTGGGCTGTCCGCGGACAGCCGTGAGGAGGTCGACCGGCTCGTCGACACGGCGCTGGCGTCGGGTGGCTCGCCCGCCAGCGACACCATGGACATGGGACCGATGTACGGCCGCAGCTTCCAGGACCCCGACGGCCACCACTGGGAGGTCATGTACATGGACCGGGCCGCCATGGAGCAGGCGGGCCAGGAGCAGGCAGGTCAGGAGCAGGCGGGCCAGTAGGCGTGGCCCATGCGAAAGGCCCGTGGCCGCCGCTGGGACGATCACGGGCCTTTGTCGTGCTCGGTTCTGTGGTGCTTGATGCGGTGGTGGCTCGCTGCTTTGTGGCTCCGGGTCAGCGCACGTAGACGCGGAAGCCGACCGGGATGATCTTGAACATCAGGTCGGCGGTGTGCTTCATCGGCAGGCGCGCGCAGCCGTGCGAGGCCGGGTAGAGCGGCACGCTCGGCGAGCCGTGCAGCGCGTAGCCCCGGTAGAAGTAGATCGGCTTGTAGAGGTCGCCGAGCTTGGCGTGCCGCCAGCCGTTGATCTTGCGGGTGACCTTGAAGTTGCCGACCGGCGTGCGCGCGACGTCGCACTCGCCCTTGTAGCAGTAACGCTTGTTGTTGCCGGTCGAGGTGTGCGTGATCAGGTAGACCTTGTTGTTCTTGTAGACCACGACGAGCTGGCGCTTCTTGGAGATCTCCACGCGGCTGGCGGCCGGCTTCTTGACGATCCGCACGGGCGACTTGGGCTTCGCCAGCGCCGCCCAGGTGCCCTTGCCGACGGTGCCCTTGCTGCCGGGCTTGAGACCGTTCACCTTCTGGAACGCCCACACGGCGTAGAGCGTGTCCTTGCCGTACTTCCCGTTGATCGAGCCCGGGTCGTAGCGAAGCGCCCGCAGGCGCTTCTGCAGGTAGGTGACGTACTTGCCCTTGGAGCCGTAGTAGAGCGTGGGCGGCGCAGCGGCTCTCGCCGCCGTCGTGGCCGCGGTGCTCGGAGCGCTCGCCGAGGGTGCGGCGGCCTCGGCCGGTGAGGAGATGAGCGGTGCCACCACGGCCCCGGCGACCAACGCAAGTCCGGCGATCTTCAGGCGCATGCCTACCGGCCCCCTGTCCTTGGAATTGTCAATTGACCCAAGGGCACCTTAGATCACGCAAGTAGCGCTTGGGGCCACCGTGACCTATTCGCCGCCGTTCCAGCGCCGTTCCAGCGCGCTCCAGTGCCGTTCCAGTGCCGTTCCGGCGTCGTTTCAGCGAACGCCGCGGGGGCGGAACTGCACGCTGATCCTTGGCCCGGCGGCCTTGGTGCTTTTGGGAATCGCGTGCTCCCACGTGCGCTGGCAACTGCCGCCCATCACCAGCAGGTCGCCCGGGCCCATGCCGTAGCGCCGTGCCGCGCCGCCGCCGCGCGGTCGAAGCAACAACGAACGAGGCGCGCCGAACGAGATGATCGCGACCATGGTGTCCTCGGCCCGGCCTCGCCCGGTCCGGTCGCCGTGCCAGGCGACACTGTCGTGCTCGTCGCGGTAGAGGCAGAGCCCCGCCGTCCGGAACGGCTCGCCGAGCTCGTCCGCGTAGTGGGCGCTGAGGGCGTCCTTGGCCTCGTCGAGCACCGGATCGGGGAGCGGGGCGTCCTCGTCGTAGAAGCTCAGCAGCCGGGGGACGTCGACCACCCGGTCGTACATCCGCCGCTGCTCGGCACGCCAGGGCACCTCCGTCAGCAGCCGCTCGAACAGGGCGTCCGAGCCGGAGATCCAGCCGGGCCGCACGTCGATCCAGGCCCCATGCTCAAGATGCGTCCGCCGCACCGACTCCCCGAGCGCGCCGACGACCGTCTCCTCGGTGCAGTCGAGCAGAAGGCCCTGGATGGCTCCGTTCATACCGCCCAATATATCCGAGCCGGTCAAACATACGTTCGAATGATCATGGCGTGCGCCCAGCTCAACGCAGCCTTACCTGGATCCGCTGGTTGTCAGGCGGCGGGTAGCTGGAGACCACCGGCGGCACCCGGAGATCGGGATCGTCGTACGCGGCCTGGATCCGGTCGAGCGTCACGGCGGGGTCGTTGACGAGCGCGGCGAGCCTGTCCATCCGCTCGAACGTGGCCTCATCCGGCGCGTCGGTCGTGTCGATCATGCCCCAGCCGTCCCACAGGAGCATCTCGACCTTGTTGAGCGCGGCGAGGTCGAAGACGAGGTTGTGGACCAGATACGGCCACGACTTCAGGAACGGCAGGTCGAACCCGGGACCGACCGAGACGCGCTCCGGATCGATCTTGCCCGCCCGGCACAACTCCCACGCCTCCGACCCGGCCAGGAAACGATCCCGGGGAACGTCCGTCAGGTCGAGGGGAGTGTCCTCGCCGGGCGGCGTGTAGCCGTCCGGGAACTCCGGCTCGACCAGCCGCCAGCGTCCCTCCACGGCGTCCCACACCTCGGGGATCATGTGGTCGATGAACAGGCCCGGAACGAGGTAGCCGGCGAAACCGACCCTGCCGCGGGCAGGGATGCCGTGGTGGCGGGCGAGCGTGAGGAACAGCACGGTGTTGTCCCGGCAACACCCCACCAGCTGCTCGGTCGGGACCCGGTCGGCGGGCGGCGGGGCCGAATTGAGCTCACGTGCGCGGCGCAGCATCACGTCGGCGTACCGCAGATTGATCTCCGCCCGGCGTTCGGGGGCGAAGCCGTGCTCGGTGATGTCGCCGTGCGCCCAGTAGTGGAAGACCAATTGCGCAGCGGCCCGGCGCACACCCTCCAGATCACCTGGGACGCCGTCGATCCATGCCCCCAGCTCGCCCGGATCGGTGAATGTGCTCTGCGACGAATAGAAATCGATCACGACGTTCTCCCCTTGACGACGGTGGCGACGACTCGGGGATCGTGACATTTTTTGGGCGTTTTATTCAACCTGAATAAAATTGCTGACTTAATGGCTTTGTGGGCGGCTGATTCCGGACAGGTCGCCGTGGGTGACGCTGTTGCGGTCGGTCACGCGGTTACCGAGCGACAGCTGCGGCCACAAGCCGGACAGTTCCTGCCTGCTGCGTTCACTCCATGCCCGTGCGAGGTCGCCGCGCGTCTTGTAGAAGTTCAGGGCGTAGCCGCCGGTGTGGACGCGCAGCAAGGTGAAGCCGCCCGGGTACTCCTTGACCGCGGCGACCTCCTGCTGCACGACCCGGGGCGCGAGCGGGAAGACCGAGCGCTGGTTGCGGTGCGTGTGCCCGGCGTGGTGCAGGAAGACGCCGGGCGCGCGGTCGTAGGCGCGCAGGATCGAGATCGCCTGACCGGCCTCGATCGACTGTCCGCCGGTGATGGCCAGCGGCGCGTTCTCCACGAAGAGCGGGTGGTGCCCGAACACGATCGTGGGCTGGTCGGGGTTGTCCTTCAACCTGCTCTCGAGCCAGGCGTACTGCTCTTTGCCCAGGCCACCCGAGTCCCCGCCGTTGCCCGGCTTGTCGTACGTGTCGAGCCCGATGACGCGGAGGCCGTGCAGGTCATTCGTGAAGTACGTCGGTCCTTCGACGAAGAAGCCGTCGCGGAAACAGTCGCGGCCCTGCCATTGCCCGGGACTGCACGAGGCGTGGGCGGCACCTTCGTGGGCCCGGTCGTGGTTGCCCCGGGCGACAAGGTAGTCCCGGCCGTACGACCCGAAGCCGTCGAGCAGGGTCCTGGCACGCCCGACATCGACCGGCACCGCCTCGCTCGTGACGTCACCGGCGGCCAGCAGGTAGCTCGCTCCGCGCCGCCGTGCGTCCTCGACCAGCGCCTTGGCCATGATCTCCGGGTACGGCGGGTGGCCGGGGACCTGCTCGATTCCCTTGATCCAGGGCAGCTGGCCCACGAGGCCCGCCACCGTCTCACCGACGTGGAGATCGTTGCAGAGTGCCACTGAGAAGAGGAACGAGCCGGGCGGCGGTTGCGGAGTCGTGAAACTGAAGACGCCGTACGCGTGGGGCGTGCCTGCCGCCTGCCCGAAGGCCAGCGGCGTGGCGCTCGCGGCCTTGCCTTGGGAACGGGCCCGGTAGTAATAGGTGCGGCCCGGCTCCAGCCCGGTAATCTCCACATAGTGGTACGGCGTATTCGCAGGTCCGGTGGCTCGTTGCGTGAGCCGGCCCGGGTGTGTCCCGTACTCCACCTCGCTGTCGGCAGGGGCGGGCTTCATCCGCCCCAAGCCGTCGTCGGTGCCCGGAACTCCGGTGTACCAGGTCAGGATCGCGCTGGTCTCGGTGAGCGTGACGAGTTCCAGGTCGACGGCCCGTGCCATCCCGGACCGTGCCGCCCCGGACCGCGCCGCCGCCGCGTACACCCGCTCAGGATCGGTCACCGGCAGGAGAGAGGCGCCCGCCACCACCACGCTCCAGCGCAACAACTCCCGCCGGCTGGGCCTGCAACAGATCATGTGCGCAGCGTCCCAGCGGTTCCGGCACCCAGCCAGGCCCAAATGTGAACGCTGCTCAAATTCTGGATGAGATGGTGATCAGGCGGGCGGGACGGGTCAGGACGGCGGCTGCCAGTTGAGGACGGGTGTCAGGGCGCGGAACATGGAGCTCGCCGGGATGATCCGGAGGGCGGTCTCGCGCAGCCTCACCGCCGGACCCCAGGTCCATTGGGCGACCACGCCGATGCGGTGCGAGCGCTTGGCGATCATCTGGGTGCGCGGGCGGCGGTTCGCGTCGTACGCGGCGAGCGCGGACTCGATGGTGGCGTTCCGGTCGAGGAACGCGGCGAGGGTGACGGCGTCTTCGAGAGCCTGGTTGGCGCCCTGCCCCATGTTGGGGGTCATCGCGTGCGCGGCGTCGCCGAGCAGGGCGACGCGGCCGGAGACGAAGGTCGCGAGCGGCGGCAGTTCGTAGATGTCGTGCCGCATGACGGCGTCCTCGGTCGCGGCTTCCATGAGTGCCGGGATCGGCTCATGCCAGGTCGCGAAGGTGCGGCGTAGCTCGGCCAGCTCGCTGCCGGGGCTGTGCCGTCCCGTCGGCGCGTTCGCCACTCCGAACAGGTAGACCCGGCCGTCCGGCAGGGGCGCGAATCCCACCCGCAGGCCCCGGCCCCAGGTCTCGCCGCCCGCGTCGATCTTCTGGTCCGGGTCGACGACAAGCCGCCAAGCGGTGTAACCGGCGTAGACGGGCTCGGGCGCGTCGGGCCAGACCGCATGCCGGACCCGGCTGTTGATGCCGTCGGCGCCGACGAGCAGATCGGCCCGCGCGACGCCGTCGCCGTGCACGACCTCGACCTGCGCGCCGTCCACCCGGACGTCCTCCACCTCGGTGTCCACATGCAGGGCGCCGGTGGGCACCGCGTCGCGGAGGATCTCCAGCAGGTCGGCGCGGTGCGTCATCACCAGCGGGCCGAAGCGGCGGTCGAGCTCCTCGACGTCGGTGCGTGACAGCCATCGGCCCGCGGTGTCGCGGATGCCGCCCTGGGTCTCGACGAGCGCCCGCGCCCGGACCTGCTCGCCGAGGCCGAGCGCGTCCAGGGCTCGCACGCCGTTGGGCCAGAGGGACAGCCCGGCGCCGACCTCGCCGAACGCGGGTGCCTTCTCCAGGACGTCGACCTGCCAGCCCCGGTTGATCAGGGCGATCGCGGCGGCCAGCCCGCCGATCCCGCCGCCGGCCACGATCGCGGTGCGCTGCCGCCCACCGCCCCGCCGCTCGCTCTTCGGCTGCGCGTCGCTCATCTTCGAGCCCTCTCTACATCTGTAGTAGATATCCGTACTCTACAGTTGTAGAGCCGCGATTCAAGGGAGGACGTGAGGGTGTGACCGAGGCCATGTCCAGGCGCCGGCAGCTGGCCGACGCGGCGATCACGACGCTGGCCGAGGCGGGCATGCGCGGGCTGACCCACCGGGCGGTCGACCGGGCGGCGGGTCTGCCCGAGGGCTCCTGCTCGTACTACTTCAGGACCCGCCAGGCGCTGCTGCGGGCGGCGATCGACCGGCTCGTCGAGGTGGATCTCGCCGATCTCGCCGACCGGCCCGCGCTCTCCGGCAAGGCGGATCTCGCCGATGTCGCGGAGGCGGCGGCCGGGCTGTTCGAATTCTGGACGACCAAGGGGCGCGTCCGGATGCTCGCCCGCTACGAGCTGGCGCTGGAGGCGACCCGCAGGCCGGAGCTCCGGGCGGTCTTCGTGGAGGCAGGCTCGCGACCGCGCCTGCTCGCCGAGCACATGCTCGCCGCCATCGGTGCGCCCGACCCGGCCCGGCAGGCGCCGGTGCTGGTCGCCTGCCTCGACGGCCTCCTCTTCGACCATCTCGCGGGTGCCGGTGCCCTCGACCTCACCGCCGCCGAACTCCGCGCCGCGCTGCTCGACGTCCTCCGCTCGTTCAGTCTCCACCCGTCCGGTGGCAACTCGTCCGGTGGCCACTCCTCCGGTGCCCGCTCGTCCGGTGGCCGGGCGGCTCTTTAGGCTGCTTTTAGGCCTCGCCTCGTTAGGTGCATGACGGGATCAGTGCATCAGAGGTGCTTCTATGGAAGTACGTCTCAGACCGGTGCATTTCGGGAACCTCGACGTACGGTGGCAAAGGTGAGCGTGGTTCGCGGTGAGGCGCGGCGCCGGTGGCTTCTGGTCACGGCGCTGGTGGCCGCGCTGTGCTCGATCCCGTTCGCGATCGCCGCGTTCCCCGTCGCCGGGGCGGACGTCGATCCGCAGCGGCTGCGCGGGCTGATCCTCGGCTCGGCCGAGCGGCCCTACCAGGGCCTCGCGGAGAGCACCGGCTCGCTGGGCATCCCTGACTTGCCGGGCCTGGACGACGCGACGGGGCTGCTCGGCGGCACCTCTCGCATGCGGGTCTGGTACGACGCGCCGGAGAACTGGCGCGTCGCCCTCGTCACCGCCACCGGCGAACGAGACTTCCTGCGATCGAAGACCGGCCTGGCGATCTGGGACTACGAGAGCGAGCAGCTGACCAAGATCCAGGGGGCGCAGACGGTCCGGCTGCCGAACGCCGCCGATCTCATGCCGCCCGATCTCGGCCGCAGGCTGCTGCGCCTGAGCACCCCGGCCGACCGCCTGACCGGCCTGGACACGCGCCGCATCGCGGGCCGTTCGGCCGCCGGGCTGCGCGTGACGCCCGCCGATTCCGCGACCACGATCGGCTCGGTGGACATCTGGGCCGACCCAGAGACGGGGGTTCCGCTTGAGGTACGGATCGTTCCGCGCGGGGGGAGCCGGGCGGTGCTGACCACCCGGCTCCTCGACGTGCGCTTCGCGCGCCCCGCCGCGTCCGCCGTGGCGCCGCGGTTCGCGCCCGGGGTGCGGACGTCGGAGGTCGACACCTTCGACCTGCTCGCGCGGCTGGCCTCGCGGACGACGGAGCGCATGCCGGCTTCGCTGGCCGGCCGTCCCGCGCTGGACTCCACGCCGTCCATCGCCAGCGTCCGGGCCTACTCGGGCGGCTACTCGTCGTTCGTCGTGGCGCCGCTGCCCGGCCGCTACGGGCGGCGGGTCTTCGAGGCGGCGCGCACGGCCGGCGCGGGCTCGCTCGCGGTGTCGCGAGGCGAGGCGCTCGCGCTGCAGACCTCGGTCCTGACCGCCGTCCTGGTCCGCGAAGAGGCGATCGGCCGGACGTTCCTGCTGGCGGGGCCGGTACGGCCGGACCTGCTGCGCACCGCCGCCAACGAGCTGATCTCATGATCGTCACACGGGCGCTGACCAAGCGGTTCGGCCGCATCACCGCCGTGCACGAGGTCGATCTGAACGTGCGGGAGGGCGACCGCTACGGGCTGCTCGGGCCGAACGGCTCGGGCAAGACGACGCTCGTGCGGATGATCCTCGGCCTGGTGTACGCGACGTCCGGGGAGATCGAGGTGATGGGGCAGCCCATCCCGCGCCGCACCAACGAGGTGCTCCGCGAGGTCGGCGCGCTGGTGGAGGGCCCCGGCGCGTACGCGCATCTCTCCGGCCGGGCCAACCTCACCTTCCTCGACGCCTCCGGTCCCGGGGGCGGCGGGTCGCGCAAGGCCCGGCGGCTCCGGGTCGAGGAGGCGCTGACCCGGGCCGGGCTCTCCGGCGTCGATGACCGGCCGGTCAAGACGTACTCGCTCGGGATGCGGCAACGCCTCGGGCTCGCCGCCGCGCTCCTCCACCAGCCTCGGCTGCTCGTGCTGGACGAGCCCACCAACGGCCTCGACCCTCAGGGCATCCGCGAAATACGCGACCTGCTGGAGGAGCTCAACGCCAACGGCACGACGATCTTCCTGTGCAGCCATCTCCTCAGTGAGGTCGAGCAGCTGTGCACCCGCGTCGGGGTCATGGACCGCGGCCATCTGGTGCTCGAAGAGGAGATGAGCCAGGTGCGGTCGCCGACCGGCCGGGTCGTCGTCCACACCCCGGACGCGGACCGGGCGGTGGCGCTGCTCGACGGCGGGGTGGAGCACCGGGACGGCGCCCGGCTGCTGGTCCGGACGGCCGACGCCGCCGAGCTCAACGCCCGCCTCGTCCGCGAGGGCCTGCGGATCGACGAGATCCACGTCCAGCGCAGATCACTCGAAGACGTGGTGCTGGAGGCCACCGGCCCCGGCTCCGACCGGCTGGACGCCGAACCCGCCGAACCCGCCGAACTGGACGGGCCCGGCGTGCACGTGGACGGCGTACGCAAGGTCGAGACCCGCCCGAGCGCGAGCACGGGCACGGGCACGGGAACGAGCCTCAGCCCGGGCTCGGAACCGGACGCCTGGCAGGGCACGTCGCGGGAGTTCCTTGAATGATCGTCACCGAACTGGCCAAGCTCGTGCGCCGCCCGCGTACCTGGGTGTCGCTGGCCCTGCTGTGCGGCCTGCCGGCCATCGTCGCGATCTTCCTGGGCGTCACCGAGGTCGCGCCGCCGCCGGGGGAGGGGCCGACCTTCCTGTCCGCCGTCCTGTCGAACGGCTCGCTCTATCCGGCGGCCGCGCTCGCCATGGTGCTGCCGCTGTTCCTGCCGGTGTCGGTCGCTGTGGTCGGCGGTGACTCCATCGCGGGTGAAGCGGGCTCCGGCATGCTGCGCTACCTGCTGCTGCGGCCGGTGGGGCGTACCCGGCTCCTGGTGGCCAAGCTCATCGCGCTCACCGCGTACGTGATGCTCGCGGTCGTGGCCGTCGCCGCCACCTCGTACGCCATCGGCGTCGCGATCTTCGGCACCGAGCCGGCGTCGGCGCTCGCCGGATCCGAGCTGATCACCTCGGTCTCGGGGACGGGCCTCTCGGACGTCCAGGTGGCCCTCCGCATCACCTACACCGTGCTCTACATCGGGTTCTCCATGCTCGGTGTCGGTGCGCTGGCCCTGTTCCTCTCCACGTTCACCGACTCGCCCCTGGCGGCCGCATTGGGCGCGCTCGCGGCCCTCGTCACCAGCCAGGTCCTCGTGACCCTGGACGCGGCGGCGTCCGTTCAGCCCTATCTCCTGACTCGCTACTGGCTGGCCTGGGTCGACTTCTTCCGCGACCCGATCCTGTGGCGGGACATCGAACGTGGCCTGGCGCTGCAGGCGGTCTATGTGGGCGTCCTGCTGGCGGCTTCCTGGGCCAACTTCGCCACCCGCGACGTCACGAGTTGAGTGGGCCGCAGCTCTTCGGGGCCTCGAACGGGCCGGTGCCGAGCGCGCGCAGCACGATCCCGACGACCTGAGGATCCGACGGCAGCTGGCTGTGGTCGGTTCGCGCACTGGGGCAGATGGACTGGAGCTCAACGTTGACGGCGTCACCGTTCAGGCGTGATGACGTAGGGGGTGTCACGGTCTCGTCCCGTGTCGTCCAAACGGACATGAGCGCGGGCCGTTCAGGCGCATCGTCGCCGAGCCTGCGCAGCAACGAGCTTCCCGGCACGAGCTGCTGGCAGGCCGCCGGGCACGCGACGCCCAATGCGGACCCAGCCGTGGCGAGCTCGGCCCCGTGGTGTGGCGAACCCAGCGTGACCATGCGGCGGGCCTTCCCTGCACCGCCGTGCTCCTGGGCCCAGAGCCGCGCCACGACCCCGCCCGCAGAGTGGCCCACGAGATCGACGGACGGAGCGCCTCCGCGCAGCGCGTCGGCCACGTAACGATCGACCGTCCGAGCCTGCTCCCGCAGATCGCCGCGTCCATCCCCGGGCAGCTGAACGAGCTCGGCCTGGCGCCCCTCCTGGCGCAGCCGTTCGGCGAGGATCCGCATGCCGCCCACACCGCCGCCATAGCCGGGGATGAGCAGCACAGGGCCCGGCCGGTCCTGTGCGACCTCGCGGTCGTCGGCTCCGGGCAGCACGGCCCGGACGCCCATGACGACCGCGACCGCGAGGACCGCGAGCACCACCCCGCCCACGAGCACGCGTCGCCGGGGACTGAGCGCAGTCCATGAACCCATCAGACGTTCACGCTGCTCATCCACTCTGCTCATCCACGCTGCTCATCGGACGTATCTGCTCATCGGACGTTCCCGGTGTTCTGCACCACGTATACCGGTCTACCCGATGATCGCTGATCTGATCAGGGGTGCCCGAGGGGCCGGTGGCCGGCGAGGCGGCCGCCCCGGTGAAAGTGGTATTGACCAGTTTGGGAATGGCTGCGTACCCTCGCAGTCGTCGGCACCTGCCCCGCGAAGAGGTATTAACCATTCTTGTCTCAGTCTGCCGGTGCACGTGCTGATCAAGCGGCCCTCCGTACACCTGCCTCCGTACACCCACCTCCGTACACACAGGAGTGAAGAATGGCACTGGACCGGAGACTCGACGTGCTCGCCGTCTGTGGCGTCGGCATGGGGTCCAGCCTCATGCTGAAGATGACGGCGGAGGACGCGCTGAGCGCGCTCGGCGTGGACGCCCGCGTGGAGAACACCGACGTCTCGACCGCGCGCGGCATGACCGCCGACGTCATCATCGGCCAGGGCATGCACACCGGCGAGATCGCCGACCTGGCCCCCATCGTCATCACGATCAGCGACTTCCTCGACAAGGAGGGCCTGGAGGAGCAGCTGCGGGTGGCGCTCAGCGAGAAGGGATGGCTGGTATGACGGAGGTCGGGGCACGCGACGCCGTGGTGGCCGCCGACTGGCGGGCCGCGGTCCGCGAGGCAGCCGTCGCGCTGGTCGAGCTGGGCGTCGCGGGACCGGACTATCCGGACGCATGCGTCAAAGTCGTCGAGCAGAACGGCCCGTACATCGTGCTCACCAAGGGGCTGGCGCTGGTGCACGCCCGTCCCGAGGACGGCGGGCTGGGAGTGGGCGTCGCGGTGACGCGGCTGGCCACGCCGGTGGAGTTCGGCCATCGGGACAACGACCCGGTCGATCTGCTGCTCGCGTTCTGCACCCCCGGCCCGGACGCGCACGTCGCCTCGCTTTCCCGCCTGGCCCGGGCGCTTTCGGGCGGGCTGGCCGACCGGCTCCGCGCGGCGGCCGACCACGACGCCCTGGCCGGTGAGCTGAAGGGGGCCCTTCCCGATGCCTGAGATCTTCCCTGAGCGGGTCCGTGCGCTGCTCGACGAGCTCGACGCGCGGTCCGCGAAGGCGATCTCCACGGCGGCGGCCCTGCTCCTCGACACCGTCGAGGCCGACGGCATCGTGCACGTGGCCGGCTCCGGGCATTCACTCGCGCTCGTCTTCGAGACGTTCTACCGGGCTGGCGGGCTGGCCCTGGTGCGGCCGATGTGGGACCCGGCGGTGCTCCCGCTGCCGGACGCCCTGCGCAGCACCCGCGCCGAACGGCAGGAGGGGCTCGGCCGCACGGTCGTCCAGGCCGCGTCGCCCGCCCCGCCGGACGTCGCCGTGGTCTTCTCGACGAGCGGCCGCAACCCCTACCCGGTCGAGATCGCCCAGGAGTGCGCGGCGCTGGGCGTGCCGGTGATCGCGGTGACGTCGCCCAAGGCGTCGATACGAGCCGCCGCCCGTACGGAGACCATGCTCGCTGACCACGCCACGGTCGTGATCGACACGACCGTGCCACCGGGCGACGTCGTCCATCCCGCGGGTGCCCCGAGGACCGCCGCGGTGTCCACGATCTTGGCGTCGTACGCCTGGTCGCGGCTGCTGGCCGACCTCGACGATCTCGCTGCCGAACGCGGTGTCGAGCCGCCGCGCTGGGTCAGCGCCAACGTGCCCGGCGGCGACGCGGTCAACCGTGGCCTGCTGGAGCGCTACCGGCACCGCATCCCCGAGCTCACGGGCGCGGCCGAGGTGCTCTCGTCGTTCCACCGGCAGGCAGGCCCTCAGTAGGCCGGCAGGCAGGCGCTCAATAGGCCCGGCAGGCAGGCGCTCAATAGGCCCGGCAGGCAGGCGCTCAATAGGCGGGGAGCGCGAGCATCCTGGCCAGCAGCCGGGAAAGGAAGACCGTCTGGCGGTGCATGAGACCGGGATCGATCTTGTCGAGATGGCCGTCGCGGGCGACCTGGACGAGGTAGGCCGGGCCGCTGATCAGCGTCGCAGTGGGGATGCCGAGCCGGTACGGGTACGTGGCCTCGCCGTAGAGACCGTTGTTGAACGGTTTGAGCACCGCCGTCCGCTCCAAGCCGTCCCGCTTGACCTGGTCGATGGCGAGGGCCGTCAGGGCGGCGCTGTTGCCGGTGCCGATCACGGCTGGCTCGGATCGTCCGGTCGGGCCGTACGCTCCGGTCGCCGGATCCTCTGCCCAGCCGAGCGCGCCGAGGTGCTCGGGAACGAGGGACGCCGCGATCCGGCTCCGGATCTCGCCGTTCCGCTTCAGCCACGCGCTCAGATCGGGCGTGTCCTGGTGCGAGTTCATGTGGTTGGGCGAGAAGACGAAGATGATGTCGCGCGGTCGCTCGGCCCGGGCCACGCGCGCGAAATACCCCGCGAGCGCCAGGATGGCGGGCACGCCGTTCTCCTCGATCGCGTTCTGCCCGTCGGTATGCGTCCCGACCATGATGGCTCCCGGCAGCGCGCCGCCGCCCTTGAGCTCGGCGGTCAGGTAGTCGATCGTGCTGTTCTTCCTGGACGCCCTGAGCGTGAGGGTGGCGGTGACGGGACCCGCGTTCATGAGATCGCGGAGGCGGCGCCCCTGGACACGGTCGAGGTGGAGCGTGGGCAGGCCGGTCTGCGGCTGCTGATGGGGCGAGTACTGCCCGCGGGCGTGTTCGGGCGCCAGATCCATGATGTCGACCATCGCGATCGCGCCGTTCCGCCTGGCGAGGTCGAGGCTGAGCTGCGCCGGTGTCGCCTGCCAGACCCGCGTGTAGTTCTCGGCGCTGAGCTCCGGCGCCAGCTTGAGGTGGCCCGCGAGAGCGGAGATCGCGCCGCCCGGCGTGATCGGATAGTCGGCCACCACGATCCGGCCGCGAACGTCCTTCCCCTGATAGTCGGCCGCCTGACCGGCTTTGACATCGACCAGCCCACCTCGTACGCCACCTGCCGGCGTCTCCCCGGAGTACGGGCGGTAGTAGGCCACCGGGACCTGGTGAGTGAGGCCGCCGGCGTCGGTCACCTTGAGGGACCACGATCGCGCTTCCCACTGGTCGAGGGGAACGGGATGGCGCCGCACGTTCAACCCGTACGACTCCAGCTGCCGCTCAACCTGGCGAAGATAGCGGCGGTGGGCCTGGCTCCCGGTGAAGCGCGGGCCGAGGTCGGACATCTCTTCGACCCAGCGGAAGAGCGTGCGCGCACTGACCAACTCCGGGGCCTTCGCCGGACCGAGCCCGGCAAGCGCCGCCCCCGCCGCACAAGCCAGAAACCGTCGCCGATGGTAAGCGGCCATGATGAGTCCCCCTGCGCCACGACCGTACTGCCGACCTTTCGCCGGCCAGCGCATTCGCGTGATCGGGCGGGTCTGGACACCAGCCGCCAGGGACGTTGAGCATGGCCTCCGACCTGGGCAAATTGTCGTACCCAACCGGCATGATGTGGTCATGACGAACGCTCCGGGGTTCACCGAGATCGACGATCAGGCTGCCTACGCCGCCGCCGTGCAGACCGCGATCACCGCCGCGGCCGCCTACTACGGCGAGGGCGACTCCCCATTGGACGACGACGCGTTCGACCGGTTGGTGCGCGGCATCGCCGCCTACGAGCAGGCGCATCCTGAGCACGTGCTGCCCGACTCTCCCACCGGCAAGGTCGCGGGCGGCGCGGTGATCGGCGACGTGCCGCACACGATCCCGATGCTCAGCCTGGACAACGTCTTCGGCGCCGACGACCTCACCTCCTGGGCCGCAGGGCTGGAACGCAGGCTGGACCGCCCGGTCGCCGTATGGAGCGTCGAGCCCAAGCTGGACGGCCTGGCGATCTCGGCTCGCTACCGCGACGGCCGCCTCGTCCAGCTCGTCACCCGCGGGGACGGCGCCGCCGGTGAGGACGTCTCGCACGCGATCGGCACGATCCTCGGCCTCCCTTCCCGGCTGAACGAGCCGCTGACCGTGGAGTTCCGCGGCGAGGTGCTGATGACCCGCGAGCAGTTCGAGGCCGCCAACGCCTCCCGGGTCGTGCACGGCGGCCCCGAGTTCGCCAACCCCCGCAGTGCCGCGGCGGGCTCCCTCCGCGCCAAGGACCGTCCGTACCAGGTCGAGATGACCTTCTTCGCCTACGGCGCCCTCCCGCTCCCCACCTCGCCGGCCGACCTGACCGAGCGCCTCGGCACGCTGCCCCACAGTCAGATCATGGAGCTCGCCGCCGGGCTCGGCGTGCAGACCAGCGCGGCCACCCCCGCCGGGGCCATCACCTGCACGACCATCACCCAGGTCCGGGAACACGTAGACAAGATCGCCGCCCTCCGCGCCGAGCTCGCCTTCGGCATCGACGGCATCGTCATCAAGGCCGACCTCGCCGCCGACCAGGAGAAGGCCGGTCTGTCCTCCCGAGCCCCCCGCTGGGCGGTCGCCTACAAACTCCCCGCCGTCGAAAAGATCACCAAGCTCCTCTCCGTCGAGTGGAACGTGGGCCGCACCGGCATCATCGCCCCCCGCGCCGTCCTGGAGCCCGTCGAGGTCGACGGCTCGGTCATCACCTACGCCACCCTCCACAACGCCGGCGACATCGCCCGCCGCGACCTGATGGTCGGCGACCACGTGACCGTCTACAAGGCCGGCGACGTCATCCCCCGCGTGGAGGCCCCCGTCACGCACCTCCGCACCGGCGACGAGACGCCCATCCACATCCCCTCAACGTGCCCACGCTGCGGCGACGCGATCGATGACTCCCAAAAACGCTGGCGCTGCGTCCGCGGCCGCACCTGCCACGCCATCGCCTCCGTCCGCTACGCCGTGGGCCGCGACCAGCTCGACATCGAGGGCCTCGGCGAAAACCGCATCGACCAGCTCGTCGAAGCCGGCCTGATCACCGACTTCGGCGACCTCTTCTCCGTCACCCGCGACCAACTCCTCGCGCTCGACCGCATGGGCGAGATCAGCACCGACAACCTCCTGGCCGCCATCGAGCAGGCCAAGGCCGAACCCCTCAACAAGGTCTTCTGCGCCCTGGGCGTCCGCGGCACAGGCCGTTCCATGTCCCGCCGCATAGCCCGCCACTTCGCCACCATGGAAGCCATCCGCGCCGCCGATGCCGAGGCCTTCCAGCAGGTCGACGGCATCGGCCCCGAAAAGGCCCCCGTCCTGGTCGAAGAGATCGCCGAGCTGGCACCCCTTATCGACAAGCTCATCGCCGCAGGCCTCACCATGACCGAACCCGGCGCCACCGCCCCCACCGAGGAACCATCGGCCGGCCTCCCCCTGGCCGGCATGTCCGTCGTCGTGACCGGCGCCATGTCCGGCCCGCTGGCCGATCTCTCCCGCAACGAGATGAACGAGCTCATCGAACGCGCCGGCGGCAAGGCCTCCTCCTCAGTCTCCGCCCGCACCTCCCTCCTGGTAGCCGGCGACAAGGCAGGCTCCAAGAAGGCCAAAGCCGAAAAGCTGGAAGTACAGATCAAAACCCCCGAAGAGTTCGCCACCCTGATAGCCGACTACCTCTGACGACACCCAGACGCCGTGCCCGCGCCCACTTTCCGGCCGGAACCTTGGCGAGAGCCGGTAGTTGCCTGGATCAGACCGGAGCGCGCTCGCCTCAATCACCGCTCTCCCTCCTGATCGCGAGTACGCGAGGGTCTGCTCGTACTGACAGATCATTGAGCGCTCGATCTCCCCGAGCCGGTATCCGGCGGCACGACCAGGTCCAGCGCCCGCCGGTCGTGATCGCGGCTTTCCGGAATGCGCCCACGACGGGTATGCCAGCGGCCGAAGTCCAGGTGAACGGTGGCTCGGCCCGCGAGGTCACCAAGCTGCTCGAACAGGTCCAGTGGAGGCGGCCTCTTCGAAGCAGCCCAGCGAGGGGATGCGCAGCCAAGGGGTGGTGCCTGTCCGAACCGATCGTCGCTGTGCCGGCTGGCGGCCCAGCTGCGCCAGTGACCTCGTCGTTCGATGAACCCCTGGAGTTACGAGGCGTGGGTGGCGACCCGTGCATCCGCTCACTGGCCAGCAGGCGGGGTATTCGTTCGCGAACCAGGCCCACGCCGTCGCATGGTTGGCTTTTCGAGTGTCACCCCCACCGATGGATGCCGGTGCGCAGGGTGGCGGTGTACAGGTAATGATCCAGAACGCGGCGGGCCGTTCGGGGTCGGCGTGAATGTGTTCGGTGGCATGGGAGCGCAGGAGGTCGTGGAAGGTCAACAGTCCCGGAAGGTGCTCGTTAACCAGGTGCGCCAGGGCCGCGGCACAGACTCGGCAGCGAGGTGAGGGGTGGGGCTACGCGCTGACGTGGCGCTTGGTGGTGGAGAAACGGCTTGCCGCGCTGTGCGCGAGGCCGGCGCTGCCGCCTCCCGATAGAGCTCACGTGCGGTGGTGGCTGTTGGGATGGTCGGCCACCTGTGGGTGTGAGTTTGCGGATCCAGCACACATTTCGTGACGGATGCGAGGTCTGCGAGTGTTGTGGCCTGGCTGGGATGCATCGACAGTGGTTGATCGCCGCTTGCTTTCATCGCTGGGGATCAGGTGGGGGTGCAGGCATCGGTGATGGCGCCGGCGTCCCAGTAGAAGGGGCGGCATTCGAGCATGCGCCCGTCTTTGACGGTGATGAGCTGCAAGATCAGGGTTTCCACTTCGCGGCCGGTGGCCCGGGCGCGGAAGCGAACCCGGTTGTGCACCACCACGGTGTCTGCATCGCCCCAGTGATGCTGTTCCAAGAATTCCATTGATTCCCAGGTCTGGCTGAAGGCGGCGAGGAATCGCTCCATGCCCTCGTGACCCCGCCATGTCCCCGTTCCGCTGAATGGCAACCCCGGAGCCTGGTGCAGAACGACCTCGGGATCCAGGTAGGCGGCGACTTCGGCGTAGTTGGCCTTGCCGTATCCACCGCTGGCGATGTAAGCGGCCTCTGCCGCATAGAACTTCTCCATGACCGACCAGGCGTCGGCTGGAGCTCGTCGATCCGCGCCCAGCGGTTCCGTTGGACTCGTTGCGATCACGGCCAGCTCCCGTTCATCGAAGTCTCTGATGTCCGGTGAACCCCGCGCGGCTCGAATGGTTGCACCCCCTTTGTTGACCCAATCAACCACCATGGGCAGTGAGCAGGACCCCTTTTCGCACCAGTGTCAGGCCAGCCCGCCCGAACATCTGCCTCTTGATCGTTCTGATGTGGTTGACGCGTCCTTCGGCCGGTCCTGAGTTCCAACGGCAGCCTGGATGACGGCATCGAGGTCCTGCTCGAGCCCTTTGGCGAAGGAGGAGGCGGCCTGGAGCCCGACACAGCGGGCCAGTATGGCCTTGAGCTGGGGCTGTTCGGCCTCGGTCAGGGAATCGGGATGGCGGGTGAGCCAGCCGGTCGGCGGGGGCGGGATGAGCGGCGCCTTGGCGGGGCGCTGCTCGCAGGTAGTGGCGAACGGTGTAGCCGAGCGCACTGATCTCCCGGAAGAGCTCGGCGAAGTTCCGCAACCGGAGTCGACGCTCCGGTGTAGGTGGAGTTTGAACGGGTCCAGCATGCTGACGTGCGGTGCCTGCCAGGGCCGTCGACCAGCTCTTGCCAGGTGATCGCGCGGGCGTAGCGTTGCACGGTGTGCCGTCCCCAGATGCCGGACGATCGCCCGGATCGGATGCCCTCCGGCCAGCAGTTCATGCACCATGGCGTGGTGCCAGCCGGTTTGCTCGGCGAACCACGGCTCTGGCGCTTCGGGCGGTTCGGACTTTAGCTTGATGGCCCCTTCGGCGAGGGCGCGGGATCTTGTTCGCGCAGGCCGAAGCGGACGCGTCGTTCGGCGGCCTTGGCGAGATTCTGCCAGGGTGGAAGCGGTCGGCGATCTGGACCGCATCCGGTGCTCCGGCGCGGGCGCCGTCAGCATAGGCACCCGAACGGCCCCCGGCAGATCACCTCGACATCAGGATGGGCAATCAGCCAGACCGCCAAGGGCTCGGCATCGCGGCCCTTAGACACTGTCTCATTTGGTGAGTTGGCGGTGGCAGATGAGTGCGGCGGCGATGCCGACGAAGGTCAGGAAGTGTTGGTTTGCGTTCGTAGCGGCGGTGCAGGCGGCGGCAGCCGTTCAGCCACGACACTGTACGTTCGACCACCCAGCGGTGTCGGCCCAGCCGGGCCGAGGATTCGATGCCGCGACGGGCGATGTGTGGCGTGATGCCGCGTTGCCGCAGCCAGTACCGCAGGTCGGCGAAGTCATAGCCCTTGTCGCCGTGCAGCTCGTCTGGCCGGCGCCATCATGGGCCGCGCCATGAGCGGATCGGAGGGATGCCTTGCAACAGCGGTTCCAAGGCGAGCTTGTCGTGGGTGTTGGCCGCCGAGATTCCGGCAGACAAGGGCAGTCCGGCACGGTTGACCAGCAGATGGATCTTCGACCCTTTCTTGCCGCGATCGAGCCGATTCGGGCCCGTCAGCTCCCCCCTTTGGCCGCCCGGACGCTGACCGAGTCGATCGCGCACCGAGACCAGTCCAGCTCACCACGCGCGCCCAGCTCATCCAGCATCAGCCGGTGCAGCTTGGCCCACACCCGCGCCGCGCTCCACTCGGTGAAACGCCGGTGCGCCGTCGGCCCCGACGGGCCGAACACCAGCGGCAATTGCTGCCACGTGCAGCCGGTGGTGGCCACAAAGATGATCGCCGCCAGCACCTCACGATCCCCATACCGACGCCGACCACCACCCTGCGGCCGCGTCGGAGCAGGTGGCACCACCCGCTGAAACAACTCCCACAACTCCTCGGGCACCAAGCGTTCGACCATCTCCACGACCGGCAGGCTACCGCCGTCACACCAAATGAGATGGCGCCTTAATCAGCTCCAGCGGGACACCGGTCATGAGCCACGGTGCCGCACTTTTGACCGCGCTTGATCGTCCACCCCGAGCACCCGCCGGGCTGGACGCGGGAGGGTCTGGGATCGCCATGACCAGCCGTAGCAGCGTCGACCTGTAGTGCGCGGGCCAGGCGCAGCCCGCCCGGCCAGCGCCACCGCGATGTCGCGCAGGATTTCCACCAGCAGCGTGGTCCTGCGGCCGTGACCGGCCGAACGTCCGCCGCAGGACGGCTCATCGCGCAATGGCCGCCGGACCGGCTCAGCGTACGCCGGCCGCCGACGGCGGTGTCGGCCAACCGTCGCCGGTAGGGCTGTGCACCCGGAACGAGGAGATCCCGCAGCTCGAGCAGGCCACCACCGCCGTGCCCAGATCCTCGCCTGGTCAGCCACCTGCTCGAATAGCTCGACCTCAACCCCACCATATGAGGGAGCAACACACCCAGACCATGATCTACGCGCCTGATCATGATCGTGCTTGCCCACTCGACTACGGATCAGTATCCGTCGCGAAATGTGTGCCAGATCCGAGCTTGCGGTGGATGAATTGACGGAGTGGGGCGATTCGTGACCGCGGGACGGCAGACGATGGCCATGGTGTGCTGCTGCTGGGCGGTGGCGCAGGTGGGTGATGTGCTGGCAGGGCTGCCAGCGCGGCTGAGGGTTCGGACCTGATTGGTAGCGATCGTGCCGGGGCGGGGGCGTCCCTGTAGGCCCGGCGTGGTGGTGCGCCGGGCTGCAGGCTGTGATGTGGGATGGCCAGGCTGCGAGGGGGTCGTGTCGGGGGTTGTCGCCGGGATCGGGTGACCGGTTGCCGCCCTTGTCGGGTTGTGCGTTAGCTGCCACGCCTGTTGCTGTTTGCCAACATGGGTCGCTCCAGGAGCCGATGGGCCGTAGAGCGATTGTGCGGGTGTGGACATGCCTGTAGGCCCGATGCGGCGGTGCGCCGGGCTGCAGGCTAGGTGTGTGGCGGTGGTCAAGCAGCGAGGTGATCGTCGTGCCAAGGGTCGGCGTCGGGATCGGGTGACCGGCTGCCTCTGCCCGGTGGGGGCCCCTGTCTGGATCTGGCGATCCCGTCGGGTGGTAGCGCCCGGTACCGGTAGCGTCCGTCGGTCTTGGTGATCTGCATTTGGCCGGGGTGGGTGTGTTTCCACCGGTTGTGCCACCCGCAGCACAAGGTCAGCTTGTCGATGTCGGTGGGACTGTCGCCGAGTGCCCATCCGTTGACGTGGTCGACTTCGCACAAGAAGCCGGGGACCTCGCAGCCCTGGACGGCGCAGGTGTCGTACAGGGTTTCCAGGACGCGGCGCTGTCCTGCGCTGGCGATGCGGACCGCGTGGCCGAGGTAGAGCGGCTCGTGGTCCGGGCCCAGGATCAGGGGTGAGATCCTGGCGGCCAGTGCTAGGCGCCGCACCTGCGCGGCCGGGATCGGCGTGCCATCACGCAGCCACCCCGGCTGGTCGTCCCCGGTCAGGGTGTCCAGGCGGGCGATGACGGTGATGCGGGTGTTGCGGTGCCCGCCCGACAGCACGGTGGTCAGGGCGGCGGCGGTGCGTTCGGCCAGATCGCGGCGGTCGTCGCTGCCGGCGGGCTTGGCCAACGGCGCCAGGGTGCCATCCAGGAGGGCGGTGTCTTCGGGATTGAGCCAGCCCTTGACATAGCAGCCACCATCCAACGACCGGCTCACCGCCAGCCACGACCGCTCATACCCACGCCGCACATCCTCCGGCGGCCCATCGTCACCGTTCCGTTCGGTCACCAGGTCATGAATCTTGTTACCGAGCCGCGCGACCTTCCCCGCCGACAACCCCTCGCTTGTCGCCTGCAGCAGGATGTCCTCGGCCGTCGCGCAGTTCTCATCGCTCAGGCGGTGGACGGCGTCGGCGATGGTCGCGGCATACCCATACGACAGACCACCAGTGGCCATTCGCGCGGTCACCCGGTGCAGGCGGGGGAGTTGCCGGGCCAGGGTGATGCGTTCTTTGGCGCGGCCTTCGCGCATGCCCATGCGGCACCGCAACCACGCCTGAGTGGAGGCGAAACCCCAGTGCTTCATTTCACCGGTCTGCTCCACCACCGTGATTAACCCGGCGAGTGCGTATTCGGTTTGGTCGATGGCGGTGGCCAATTGCTCGGCCAGTTCCATGCATGCCGATCCCGAATCCGGAGCGGCTCGTTGCGCGAGGTGGGTGGCGATCGTGGCTGACGCTTCCACCAGTTGCTCGGTGGAAGCGGTAGAAAGATCCACAATCGAATCCATGCTGTTATTTTATCGTCACGTTCAGTCATATGGCAAGGTGTTGGATGGTTATTGACGGCCGTATCTGGCCAACGATTTGCCGATGTCGATTTGAGGGGTTTTGTGCAAGGGGCTTTGTTGCTCAGCGACGGGTGAATTGGAGGCCGAGCCGATATCATCGCCCCGGATAAGTGTGTCTCCGTAGTCGTTGTTGATGGTTGATCGGCTGAATTGCCGTCCCCCGGTTGGTGCGTGGTTGAGGGCGGATGAGTCGGGGGTTAAGCCGGCTGAGCGAGGTGGGCGGTTGAGCGGTGCCGAATTGACCCGTTGGTGGGCGTCTGCGGGTTTGGTGTGTTTGCTGTCGCGTTGGTTGCGGTTGCGGTTGCGGAAGCTTAAGCCAGGCGCGAAGGGTGAGGGTGGGCGACCTGGCTCTGTCACCGAGAACCAGCACCAGATGTCGTTGGGTTCGGGCACCAGCTGGTGATTAACAGGGCGAAAATGTCGATGAGATTCAATTCGGCCCGGGCGAAGCCCGGGCCGAAGATCGCGTGTGGTGGGGGTCAGTTCGTGTTCTGTTCCGGCCTCGGGGAGCAATGGAACAGTGGTTGGCGTTATGCATTGACCGACGCCATGGACGCCGTTGACGGCGGGCGTTCCCGCCGGTTACCCGTGCTTGTCCGGTTCGGCGTCGGCGAAGGCGCGGTATCCGCCGAGATCTCGGGCTGGGCGAGGACGTCGCCGCGGTGTACGACTCGGACCCGGGGCCATCATCGGATGCTGATCCGCCGGCGTAGCGAGGTCGTGTCGGACATTCAGCAAGACCGCCGTCGTCATCACCGCGAAGTCCGCCGGGCGCAAGGTTTTCGGCCTCGCCACCGCGGGCGTCCGTCTCGCTTGACCTCTTGCGCGTCAGTCCGGCAGCCAGTGCAACTCGTGCGCCAGGGTTTTGGCGACGGCACGGATGCGGCGGTGTAGCGGCGACTGCTCGCGGGGGAGGACCAGGTGGATCGTCATGCTGGGCGCGCCCCGCAGCGGTCGCCAGGTGAGACCGGCCGGTTGTGCCGTGGCCGCGGCTTCTCCGGCCGGGGCGAGGGTGACCCCGTCGCGCAGGTCGCGCTGAGACATGTCGAAAGAGACTGCGGGCGTGTGGAATCGGGGGTGTGGTCGGGTGTCTCGGAACAGTGCGGACAGCTGATCGTGGATCACGGGATTGGCCGCACGGTCCGGGAGTCGCAGCGGATACGCGGCCGCGTCGGCGATCTCGATCTCCGGGTGTTCGGCCAGCGGATGGTGCTGCGCCAGCTGGACCCCGATGCGCGCACGCCGCAGCAGGAATCGGCGCACGCCACGGCCCGGCTGTTCACCACGGGTGATCCCGGCATCGATGCGGCCGTCGGCGACCGCAGGGGAGATCTCCGGTGTCGCCATCGGGACCGCGCCGACTTCGAGTCCGCTGTTGCCGCGAATCAGCCTGTCCACCAGGGCCGGTGCCGTCTCGGCCCCGGCGCTGAGGCTGTATCCGATGCGCAGCGTGCCCAGTTCACCGGCCGCCGCGCTCCGGGCGGCGCCCCATGCCCGGTCCAGCGCCGCCAGCGCGGGCGGCGCGGACTCCGCCAAAGCCGCACCGGCCGTGGTCAGTACGACGCTACGCGTGTTGCGGACCAGCAGGGCCGTACCGAGTTCCGCCTCCAATCGGCGCATCCGGGCGCTGAGAGCGGGCTGTGCGATACCGATCCGTGCGGCCGCGCGGGTGAAGTTCAACTCCTGCGCTAGCACCAGGAAGTACCGCAGGCTCACCGTATCCGGCGCCACGTGCCCTCCCCGCCGATTGATAACGATCCGTTCTGAGGCTATCCCGTACCGGTCTTTCCCCCGACCGCACATCAAGCCCTAACCTGCGCATATGACGATTCAACTGACCGAAGTACCCGTCGGCGGGATCGATCGATCTGAGTGTCAATTCGAAGTCGGACGTGTCCGGCCGAACACTGGAGGTTTCCATGGCTAAGGGCTACTGGGTCAGTGTCTACCCCGCCATTTCCGACCGTGAGAGGCTGGCTGCCTACGACAAGCTGGCCGGTCCGGCTGTCCAGGCTGGGGGCGGGCGCGTCCTGTCCCTCCTCCCGTCCCTTGGCGGTCGAGTCGTCGCCCACGAGGCCGGAATCCCGCAACGCGTCGTTCTGATCGAGTTCGACAGCTTTGAACAGGCCGTCGCGGCGTACGAGAGCGAGGCATACCAGAAGGCGCTGGTGGCCTTCCCCGACGGCGTCGAGCGCGACTTCCGCATCATCGAAGGCATCGACTGACCGGCGGGCCCAGCCATCGCTGAGCATCCGTCACCTGATACGCACACGGTGCTGAACGACGACTCACGAGACGCATGCCCCGCGTCCCAGTTCGTCGTCGACGACCTCGATGGCCTGGATTCCTGTCGGGCGGATCGAAGAAGCGATGCGACGTCCGGGGCAGCTGGACGGTCTCGCTGACCTCGTCGACGAAACTCACCCTCGTGGCTCTGTCACCGAGAACCAGCAGCAGATGTCGTTGGGTTCGGGCTCTAGTTGGTGATCAACAGGGCGAAATGTCGATGAGATTCAGCACCGAAGATCGCGTGTGGTGGGGGTCAGTTCGTGTTCTGTTCGGCGCGTGCGCGGCTCTGGGCGAGGCGGTAGGAGTCGGTGCCGGTTTCGATGATGGTGCCGTTGAAGGTGAGGCGGTCGACGATGGCGGCGGTTATCTCGACCGGCAGTGGTGGGGGCTCCCTGGCAGGAGGGGAGGTGAGTCGTGGACAGGTGTCCATGACAGCCGCAGGCCTGTCTAGGTGTGGCGAGTCGGTGTGTTCGTGGTTCGGCAGAATGGTCGTGTGCTTGCCGAGTGGGACGAGGCCTGGCTGGGGTTGACCAAGGGATCGGTTCGGGTGATGGAGAGTCAGCCCGGCTGGTCGGAGGTGTATGAGCAGCTTGCGTCGGCACTGCGTCCTGCTCTGGGTGTTCTGGCGATCGCTGTTGAGCACGTCGGGTCGACCTCGGTGCCAGGGCTTCCGGCCAAGCCGATCGTGGACATCGCGGTCGGCTTGGCTGCAGGTGCGCAGCTTGTCGACGTTGTGGACGCCGTGACCGCGCTGGGTTATGAATTCCGTGGCGATAAGGGCGAAGAGATCGGGCGGTTGTTCGTTCTGGAGCCTCGACCGCATTATCGTGTCGCGCACGTTCATGCGGTGCGGCATGGTGGCCTGCAATGGCGGGAGTATCTGGCGTTCCGGGATCGGCTTGGTTCCGATTCGGCTGCGCATCGGGCCTATGCCCAGCTCAAGCGCCAGCTTGCCGTGAAGTATGCCGATGATCGTCAGGCGTATACGGCGGCGAAAACGTCCCTGGTCAGAGAGTTGTTGTCCGACGCATAGCCGCCGTCGGCGAGTGTGTCGGCGAAGGGTTCAGAACGGCTGTGCCGCAGAGCTCTTTGTGGCTTGGCGGAGGTGCCCATGAGCACGTGCAAGGTCCTGTCTGAGCTGCAGATTTTCCGCTCGCAGCCGAGTGAGTGTCTGATGGGCCAGCTCGAGTCGACGTCTCAGGGATTCGACGCCGGCCCGGCTGTCGGTCGTCGAGGTTCGTGAAACGGGTCGACGGGTGTGCTGTTGGGCCTGGTCGATCTGGGCCCGAAGGTCCGGCTGGGTGTAGATCCATGACCGCGACACTGCAGCCTTGCCAGCCAGGCGGGCGATCGTGATGGGTTCACCGGTCTTGATCATGTCGGTCAGCGCCGTCTGAGCTCGCTGGGGGCCTGCTCGTGGCGGGCTCGGGCGTGTTCGGCCAGCCGACCGGCGCGGTCAGACGGCATCGCTGTCCTCCAGATCGTGCGGCGTTGCAGTCGAGCAGCGACACGATGACGAACAGTTCGTGCCGCTGTTGGTGGAGCAAGCGGTGAGGCCGGAGATGATGGCGAGCAGGTTCTTCCCGCAGATCATGCGCATACGCCTTCACCGGCAGCACCCGTGCCCCTCGAAGAACGCCTCCTGCCCACCGCAGGCGAACACGCGGCGCACCGCCTTGCCCGAATACGACAACCGCAACGCGAACAAGCAGAGCTTGACCCTCTCTCCGGCCAGCCGGACGGTCACGTCCCCGAAGTCGACCTCGGCCTCCACTCCGGGCTGGTGCGACTGCGGCACGAACGCCTGAGAAGGGCCCCGGCCGGTCTCAATGCGGATCTCCCTCCGCCGGGTCGCGACATGGTCGCGGACCATCGCGTAGGACACATCCACCACTTCGTGCTCGTCGACCAGCCGGTCGAAGATCCGTTTCACGGTGTGCCGCTGCTTGCGCGGCGCATCCAGATCAGCCCGCAACATCTGATTCACCAGCGGCTTGTAGGGATCCAGCCGGGTCTTGCGGGGCATCATCTTCTTGCGCGGCCCGTGTCACGCCGACCTCAGCGCCTTGGCAACCGTCCGCCGACCAACGCCGTACTTGTGCTCCAGAGCCCGGCCCGACATCCCCGCGGCAGCGTCACGACGGATCGCCGCATACAACGCGGCCTTGTCTGCCTGCGACGTCACGACGCCCTCCTCACGCGGAGTAGCACCCGAATCATCGCACCGTAGCCACCAGCGTGGTGTCAGAACTCATCGACATCACCCACCCTGCGGTCACAACTCACCGACAAACGCGGTCGCCTCTCGGTGACATAGCCAGCGACCGCCGGGGTCGCGCAAATCTCCGCGCTCCTCGCGGCTTAAGGTCCGAACATCAGCCCCCCAGGAGACCTGCGCCTTTCGAAGGTGCCTTGTCCGCCCGACTACCTTCTTATCGCTGCCGCTTTTAGGCCTTTAGCCCGTTCCTGCCGGTTTTCGGGCGGGGATGCCGAGCCAGAGGGGTGACCGCTGCCGAACAACCGCGAAGCGGCACAGCAGTAACCCACAGATGCACATAACCGCCAGGCAGGCGCAGGCCCCAAGTTTCTGCCACTTCTTCTTTGCCGCCGATGTTTGAAGCGATGATGCGCCAATCTGCAGTTGGGTGACTGCACCAGCCAAAGGGGGTGACCGTGGCCGCCAATACTCATCCACACCTCGTAGCGTGTCGTTTCCAGCATGGCGGGTGAGCTGTCGGCGATGGTCGGCAGGAGGGATCCGCTGCCCATTGCGGTATCGCGAGGTTCTCTGCGTAGCAGCCGGTTTCCGAGTCGTTTGGTTGGCGGAAAAGTATCGATAGCACATACGTGGTTGGCGGGCTGGAAGTGAAGGGTTCGCCTTTCGTTCGGTGGACGCGGCCAGGGTTGTGTCAGTGATCGCCTGGCGGGTTGATATGGTCGCCGATTACTTGAAAGGCGGAATTTGGCTGCGGTGGGCCCTAGTGTCTCGTGATTCCGCTGACGGAATCACGAGACACTAGCGGAGCCGTTCGTCCAGACGTTCTCTTAGGGGTGCGTATTCATACTCAGGAAACAGTTCTGAGAACACGGTAAGCATGTCTTCGAGTTTACTGGCAATGTGCCTGAATTCACGGTCACCGAGTGAAACATCACAGAAAAGGTAGTGCCAGCCGGAGGTTCCCTTGGTGATGGTCAGTGCGGCCAGGTAATCGCAGTAATCGATGTCCATTTTGAATGCCCCAATGCGGAAGTCGTGAAACCAGACCTCCGGTAGTGGCATATCGGGTTTTATGCGTAGCGCTGCAAATGTTCCCGTCCCGCTCCCGGGGTGGTGATCGATGACGCGGAGCTCGGAATAGAGTTGCCGCTCAAACGGGGTTTCTCCCCAATCGATGTCCGGCGCGTTGGCGTTCATGGATGTGAGGATATGGCGAATGGTGAACTCGCCTGTCAACTGGATCCCTGGGCGCTCGATCCGCCAATGACTGGAGAACCAATTAAATCGGACGAAGCATCGCTGGAGAGAATGATCCAGGGAGATTCCGTGCCATATGGAGATCTTTTCAAAAGCCTCCCGGACGTCGCCATATTCTTCGATAATCTGACCCGGCTTGGCAGAGAAAATCTGCACGTGCGGATTTTCCGTCAGCTGTCCGTGCATCGCCAGCAGGCGGGTCTCGCACTCGGTGAGAACGGCCATCGGCGCACCTCGCTTTCTAAATTTGATCGCGCTAAACCAATGCGATCTAGTGTCAGTTCGAGTTGTTATTGACGAGTTTTCGCACGTTGGTGGCGACGAGACGGACCTTCGCGAGGACCTCGCCGGCGGTCGCGGTCCAGGTGAACGGTTTCGCGTTCTCGTTCCAGGAGTTGATGTAGTCGCGGATCTGCTTGATCAGGACGTTGACGCTGGAGGACGTGCTGCGGCGGATCGACTGCCGGGTGAGGATTCCGAGCCAGATCTCGATCTGGTTCAGCCACGACGAGCCGATGGGAGTGAAGTGGAAGTGGACGTGCGGGTTCTTGACCAGCCACTCCTTGACCGCCGGAGTGGTGTGTGTCGAGAGGTTGTCCAGGACGACATGGATCTCCTTCCCAGCGTGCGGTTTCACTGCCTTCTTGAGGAAGGCCAGGAAGTCCTTGCCGTTCCGGGTCGGCTTGCACTCGCCAAGCACTTCGCCGGTGGCCACGTTCAGGGCGGCGAACAGGTTTGTGGTGCCGTGCCGGACGTAGTCGGCGGTGCGTTTCTCGCTCGCCGCGAAGGCGACCGGCAGCACCGGCTGGGTGCGGTCCAGTGCCTGGATCCGCGTCTTCTCGTCGATGGAGAGGACCACCGCGCCGCCCGGCGGGGCCAGATACAGGCCGATCACATCGGCCACCTTCGCCGCGAACGCGGGATCTTTGGAAATCTTGAAAGTGCCGGACCGGTGCGGCTTCAGGCTCTGCTCCCGCCAGATGCGCGCGATGTAATGCCAGGACACCGAGATGTTCTCGGTCCGCTTCAGATACTTCGCCAACTCCCGCGTGGACCAGTGCGAAAGACCCGTGCCGTCCGGTGGCGTCATACGTGTCAGCGCGATGACGCGGGCCCGCACTCGGGCCGGTACTTGTTCCCGGGGCCCACCGGGCCGGTCGCCTTCCAGCCCGGCCACGCCACGCTCGGCATACCGAGTTTTCCAACCGTCGACCGTCGGCAGCGAGACCCCGAGCAACTCGGCAATGTCTTTGCGCCGACGGCCATCGCCGGACCACAGGACGATACGAGCCCGCGTCGCGATGTCAGCGGGCACGTCCCGGCTGTTCACCAACTCCCGCAGCTCGGCGGCCCGTTCCACCGAGATCTCCATGCCGATAGATCGAACCACACAAGATCAAGTAACGCTGGCGGAATCACGAGACACTAGGGCCCAGGCGGGCGGCGATGGGGGCCTCACTCCGGCTGGGGTCCCATTTGGGGCCGTTGGACCCTGGCCCGCCATTCTTCATGCCGATTAACTTTCCGGACCATGATGATTTGTGGACGGAATGGATGAAGAAGCTCACGATGTGTGGTGCGGCAGCGGTGGCGATCATCACTGGGGCGTTGTTGACGGCAGGGGCTGAGGGGGCACCGCGAAGAGAGGCGCCGGTCAAGGACCAGGGCGGCGGGGTCGCGCCTTACGCTGGTCGCCGGAACGTGGATGTGCAAGTCAAGGGCGGCACGTTGCGTGGCGTGATCGAGTGGGACTACAGGTTCACTGGTGAGTCGTCGTTGAAGGTGTGGGGCGCGGTGACCAGCACGGGAAGGGGCTGTGTCCAGGCGAGACTGCACTATGAGGAGGTCTTGCTCGGCCAGGGACGCTCGCACGGCACCAACAAGGGCGGCTTTCCGGACCGGTTCGAGGAGCCCGTCGTGGGTGGCCAGCGGCGTGACCTTATCGTCAATTCGGTCTGCGGGAGTGGCAAGTCACACGAGTTCCACCGGGCCTGGAGGCTTCAGCCGGTCAGTGGTCGCACCAAGCTCTGGATGGACGTTTGGCTCGGTCTCAAGACTGAGCAAGCGTGGAGCGGCTGGAAGTGACATAGATCGGTGATTGAGGCCGCGGGCCGGTCATGGTGCGGGCTTATTGGGAGCTTCTGATTCTAGGTTGTGTGTCATTCGTTCTAGGACGCTGATCGTGGTGCGGTAGTCGGCTTGAGAGATGCCTGCCATGGAGCGTTCACGGAAAGCGTCGACGTGCTCAGCGACCTGCGCCAGGTGGGCACGGCCATTGGGGGTGAGGCTCAGCCGGTCCGGGCTGGGGCGTGTCGCCCAATGATTGGCCAGCGTGGTGTCGATGGCGGCCTGCAGGGTCTGGACGTCGGCGTTCGCTTGGAGGAGCGAGAAGAGTTCGGTGTCGGAGGTCTCGTCCTTGATGGAGTTGAGGACCTGCCAGACGACTCGGGTGAGGCCGAAGTCGTCCAGCATGTCGTCCATGTACCGGGTGATCGCGCTGTCGGTGCGATTGAGCCAGTATCCGATGGGTTTCATTTTTTCCTCAGAAGGCGGCGGCGTTCTCCCGGGCCCATTGCTCGAACGTGCGGGCAGGCTTGCCCAGGAGGGTCTCGGTGGTGTCGGCGATGACGGCGGGTTCGGTGGCGGCGGCCCAGAGGGCGAGCAGGGAGTTGACCACCGGGGCGGGCATGTAGCGGCTCATCTGCCGCTCGGCCTCGGCGTGGCTGATCTTCTCGACCGGGATCTCGCGGTCGAGGACGTTCGACAGGACGGCGAGTTGCTCGCGGAAGGTGAGCGAGTGCGCGCCGGTGAGGGTGACGGAACGACCCCTGAGCGCGTCGCCGGTCAGGGCGGCGACGGCGATGTCCGCGATGTCGTCGGGGTGGATGGGCGCGATGTTCGCGTCCGGGTAGGCGAGCTGGATCGGCATGTTCTGGCCGATGAAGTAGGCCCAGCCGAGGGCATTGCTGGCGAACGCGTCGGGTCGCAGGAACGTGCAGCTGAGGTTGGACGCTTTCAGGGCGCGCTCTACGGCGAGGCTGTGGAAGGCCAACGGGTCGGTTTCGGCGTCGGGACCGAGCACCGAGGATGACGACAGAAGGACGATGTGACTGACGCCCGCGGCCTCGGCGGTCTTGACGAACGCGTCGATGCCGTCCGGCTCGGGGTAGAGGAACACCTGGTCGACTCCGCGCAGCGCAGCCTCGAACGTCTCGGGTCGGGTGAGCTTGAGCTCGATCACGCCGGCGCCGGAAGGCTCGGCACTCGCGACGCGCACGGGGTGCCCGGCGGCCTTGAGGCGATCGATCACGCCTTGGCCGATCTTGCCGCGGGCGCCGGTGACCAGGATGGTCATGGAGGTCTCCTAGTTGCTCGTATACATGTGCATGCTTGCATGCATATATCTTCGAGTCAACACATGTCTTCTGGAGGCCACGGATATACGATGAGCACATGACGAGTGAGCCAAGGACGGCAGACGAGCTCCTGGACGCTGTCGGCCCGGCGTTCTCCAAGCTCCGGCGCACCGCGTTGCTGGAGGTCGAGAATCCGATATCGGCCAAGGACCTCAGCCGGTCCCTCGTCCTCAACCTCGTTCTGGAGCACACGAGGGACTCGGACAAGGAGATCACCGTCGGTGCGGTCGCCGAGCTTCTGGCCGTGGACCCCTCGGTCGCCAGCCGCATGGTCACCGACAACATCAAGGCCGGCTACCTCATTCGTGCCGCATCCCAGCAGGACGGCCGGCGTACGGTTCTCCAGCTCAGTCCCCAGGGCGCCGAACTCATGGACCGCTTCCGCAAGCACCAGCGTTCGGCGTTCGAATACATCACGGCCGACTGGCCCGAGCAGGAGCGGCTGGAGTTCGCCCGGCTGATGATCAAGTACGTCGACTCCCTGGCCGAGCTGCGGGAACGTGGCCTGGCCAAGGACACCTAGACGAGCAGTTCCGAGATCGATCTCAACACCGTCGTGATCGTACTGTCGTGAAGATCGATGACGAGCTGGACGAAGGTGAGAGCATCGCCGGCCTCCTCGCCGACATGGCACTCAGCTGAGCCGCACGATCAGCGCCACCCAGGACTTCGGCTCGGCACCATGCCTCAGGGCTTCGGCTCGGCGCCACGCCTCAGGGCTTCGGCTTGGCGCCACGCCTATCGGCTTCGGCTCGGCACGCCAAACTTCCGGCGCGATCCGGGTCGTCGGGGGAGCGGCTCCGTCCTTCGCTGAGGTTCTGGCTGCACTGGCGGCTGCCTGGCCGACGGTCTCCCGGCTGCCAGGTCCTTGGCCAGAATGTGGCTGATCGGGACCTGGCAGCCGGGAGAACGACGCCCGTCAGGAGGAAACGGCGTAGCGGGTGAGGAGGAGGCTGGAGCCCTCCCAGGTTCGGGTTTCCACGAGCTGGAACGAGGCTGGCGGACGGGTCTCGAACATGCGAACGCCGTCGCCCACGATGCCGGGGCCGATCATCAGGTGGAGTTCGTCGACCAGGCCGTGGGCCAGGAGGTCTTTCCACAGGATGTGGCTGCCGAAGACCAGGATGTCGCGGCCCGGCCCGTTCTTGAGTTCGGTGAGGTGCTTGTGGGCGTCGGCGCGAGGAACGATCTGGGTGTTGTGCCATGCGCCGGTCTGGTCGGCGGTCAGGGCGTCGGACACCACGACCTTGTCGATGTCGCTGGTGAGGCGCGAGATCTCACGTTCCACCGGCGCTGCGTCGGTGTTGTCGGCGACCGGCGGCCAGTAGTCACGGAAACCCTCGAAGGTCGTGCGTCCCAGCAACATCGTGTCGGCGGCGCGGAGGCGCTCGGCGTTGTAGTCGTCGAAGCCATGGTCGAACGGCATCGCCATGACGTCGTCGCCCGGACCCGTGTAGCAGCCGTCGAGCGAGATCAGGTTGCAGACGATCAGCTTGCGCATCTTCCTTGCCTCCCGTTCAGAGGTGTTCTGTCGGTAGGAAGAGAGACAGCGCTCCGCCTCAACTCATCGCTCCGCGGTGATTTTCTTGAAAGCGCCGGTCAGACGGCTCCCTTCATGCGGTCGGCCAGGGCTCCGTCCGTTCCGAAGAGCCGGGTCTTCCATTCGGCGATCAGCTCGGAGGTGTCGTGGTCGTCGGGGTGGAAGCCGCGCCGGTTGTAGTCGCGAAGTTGCCGGATGACCTCGCGCCGCAGCCACGGCGACCGCGGCAGCTTGCGCAGGCTCGGGAAGAGACGGAGCGGGTTGTAGGTCGAGCGGTCGAGCAGCAGCGACAGGACGGTGCCGGCGATGAGCGTGCCCAGCAGTCCGAGAGTCGTGAAGCGCATGACCCATGTGCGGATCCGGTGATTGCCGCTGACGGTCTCGTACACGTCGAACGCCACGGACTTGTGCTCGTTCTCCTCCAGCGCGTGCCACTGGAACATCGAGCGGACCTCGTCCACGTCGAACATCGCCTGCGCCTCGGAGTCCCTGAGCAGGACCTCCGCCAGCGTCGCGGTGTAGTGCTCCAGTGCCGCGGTGTTGGCAAGCTGGACGCTCTTGGGCAGGACCTTCTCGTTGAAGCTGAGGCCGTATTTGGTCAAGCGGTCGATGAGCCGGGTCGGATAGCCGTACGAGGCGAGCCGCTCGTTGAACTGGCGGTGCTCGCGCCCATGCGTCACCTCCTGGCCGATGAAGCCGGCCACCTGGCTCTTGAGCTCGGGGTCGTCGATCTGGTCGCGGTAGTTGCGCACCGTCCGGACGAAGTAGTCCTCACCTTCGGGGAAGAGGGAGGACAGGACCGTGACGATGTGGCTCATCACCAGGTCACCGTTCACGTAGTGGCGGGGCAGCTTCTCGGGCGGATACTCGAACGCGATCCGGCGCGTCCGCACGTTGCGGGGCTTTATCGCAGGCCGTGTCACCGCAGGCCGTGGACGGGAGGCAGCCTTGCTCATGGTGCCCTCCAGTGGGGTCCGGAGACACCTTGACGCTAAGAGCCCACATACATGCAGGCAAGCCTGCATGTATGTGGGCTCCATCACAATTGGACCGCTTGTCTAGTTACGGTCGGCCGGGCGTGGACGGGCCGTGGTAGATGGAGTTGACGACGATCGGCCAGGTCACACGTGGCCAGCTGCGGAAGGTGATCTCGCTTCCGGCGATGGTGGCGTGGCCCTTGCCGACCTCGAAGGTCGCGATGTTGGCCAGGCCGCCCAGCGCCGACGTGCCGGCGGCGTACCCGCTGGCCAGCAGGTCCCCGTCGTCCGGATACGTGGAGGCGACGTCGGCCTTGCCCTGGATCCTGAACGCGGCGTCCCGGTTGAACCAGACCGGCCAGCTCTCCGGCATGCCCCAGGCGGCCGGGATCGTCGGCTTGTACGAGGCGCGCAGGAGGGCGCCCGGGGCGTTGACCGAGGCGGGAGCGGCGTTCTCCACTGGCAGATCGAGCAGTTCGCGCGCGGTGAGCGAGGAGCTGCCGATCGCGACCAGGTTGCCTCCGCCGGAGACGAAGTCCGCCAGCGCGGACCAGCCCTTCTCGCCCACGCCGCGCGCCCACGCGAACTCCGGCGGGTTCTTGGCGGGATCGAGGCCGTTGACGATCGTGGTCTTGGATACCCCGTCGGCCAGCACGATCGTGTCGTACCGCCCCGGCAGGTCCGCGTAGTCGTCGGCGCTCACGACCTTGTAGTTGATGCCGTACTGGTCGAGCATCCACATCATCCAGCCACCGGGCATGTTGTTCGCCCCGCGGACGAGCCCGACGCGCGTTCCCGCCTTCAGCTTGAAGCCCTCCACCTTCGGCAGCGCGTCCGTCCCGTACACCTGGAGTCCGGTGGTGGCCGAGATCGCCTCCAGCGTCTGGCGCGCTGCCGCAGACGGCGGCACCATCACGGTGCCCGGCGCGAACGAACGCCCGCCGGCCTCGAACTTCTCGGCCGTCCGGAAAACCGGCACGTTCGCCTTCTGCAGCCGCGACAACACGTGAGCCACGCCATACGACTCCGGTGGGACCAGATAGGCCCCGCGCGGCACGTTCGGCATCCGCACAGCCTGCGGGACGATCCGCTGCACGCGTCGCAGCTGCGCCGTGAACGCCTTGTCCACTGCGTCGACGTCCACGCCGAGCAGCAGCCCGACATTGTCGGTCGTCTCGCTGTACGGCATGATCAGCGGGCAGTCGGCGCACTTGCGCGCCGCCTTCTCCGGATACCTGTCGACCTTGAGCAGCTGGTCGATCCATCGGCCCAGCGGCTGCCGCGTCCGCAGCACGTACGAGCCGGCCGCATAGCTCTTGCCGCCCGCCGTGAACGGCGCCGCCGCCTGCTCGATCTCGACCCGCCCGAACTCGAACAGCCGCATCATCTCCAGCACCGCGAACGGGTCACGCTGACCCGCCGGCACGACGTACGCGTACGGAGCACCCGGCACCACGTCCGGCAGCGCCACGCCATTGCGCGCGACCTGGTACAGGTTGTTGAACAGCCACGACTCGCCGTTCTTCGCGACGTTCTCGATGCCCGCGTACGCGGCGGTCTTCGCGTACGCCACGATCTGCTCCAGCGTCCACGTCGACTGGTCGTACGGCTGCATCATGCGCACCGTCATGTTCTGCGGGCCGAGGGGTTTGCCATCCGGGCTGGTGAACGGGTACGCGAGGTCCTTGGCGGAGGCGATCTCGGTCAGGAACAACGACGTGCCGAGGAACGTCGAGAAGCCCATGACGTCGGCGTTCCAGAAGATCCCGTACGCGTCGTCCGTCCCGATGCCCTTCTTGCCCTCGGCCGTCAGCGCCCGGACGGCATGCGCGCCCTGAAGCGTCGCCGACTGCAGCGTGATCGGGTCGACCCCGTGGCCCAGCGGCTCGTCGTACGGAGGAGCCCACAGCCGCGGCCCGCCCGTCCCGGCCTGGTGCATGTAGTGCCCGACGACCGGCCGGTACGTCTGTTCCAGCCTGACCCGCGTCCGCGTCTCCCGCTGCGTGAACATGAACCAGTCGCGGTTGTTGTCGTGCCCGACGTAGCGGTGGTAGAGGTCGGGATAGACGCGGTTGTACGCGGTGCCCGCCGTCTTGTCGAAGTGGTCGACCACCAGGTGCTGGCCGTCCGGGTTCGCCGACGGGATCACCATCAGCACGGCGTTGTCGAGCACCGCGTCGGTGTAGTCCGAGTCCTCCGTCGCGAACCGGTGCACGATGTCGACGAGCGCCTGCGTGTTGCCGACCTCGGTCGCGTGGAGCGTGCCCTCGATCAGGTAGATCGGCTTGCTCCGGTGCGCCAGCCTGCGCGCCTCCTGCTCGGAGATGCCGCGCGGCTCGGCCAGCCGCTGGTTGTCCCGCACGATCTGGCCGAGGTTCCGGAGGTTCCTGGGCGAGCTGACGAACATCACCGGATATTCGTTGCCCATCGTGGTCCGGTCGGCGATCTGGTAGTCGACCCGGTCCGACCGATCACCGATCAGCCGGAAGTACTGCTTGATCTTGTTGAATCCGGCGAGCCTGCCGGTCGTGCCCATCGCGAAGCCGAAGTAGTCCTTGGGAGCTGGGATCGTCTTGCCCTGCGCCGTGCGCACAGCCGTACCGACCGCCCGGGACGCGTCGGCGTGCAAAGGCACACCGACGAGCACTCCGATGGTCAACACGGCGGCCAGCACGCGGGCGGTTCGCCGCGGCAGCATCCGGTCTCCTGTGATGCGGGGGACTGTTGAGGGGAGGCAGGGGAAAGAGAGGAACAGGAAAGCCAACCGGTCGGCTGAGCCCAGCGTGAATCGTGGGAGCCGAAAGGTCAATCCTTGATCGTCAACGGATCACCTGTTAGCACCGGGCGCACGCCGATGACTTTTCCCGCCGTGCCCGGTCTGACCCCATGAACCGCGACAGCGGAAGGGAGGCCCGCAGGAACCGAAGCGGGCTGAGCATGGGAGACCACGATGAAGGCTCTGGCAACTTTGGTCGCTGCGACAACCTTGTTCGCGACGTTCGCACTCCCAGCGGAACCAGCCGCTGCCGCAGGAAAAGCTGCTGCCGCAGAGAAATGGATCGGGTCTTGGCAGGCGGGTCAACAGTGGCCGAGGGACGGGGGCGGCTGGTCGACGGAAGGCTTCGACGGTCAGTCGGTCCGGCAGGTTGTTCGGTTGACCGCCGGTGGTTCGCGCGTGCGGATCACGCTGTCCAACCGCTACGGGACGAAACCGTTGCGCATCGCCGGGGCCACGATCGGGAAGGCGGGCAACGGCGCAGCAGTACGGCCCGGCACCCTGCGTCCGCTGACGTTCGACGGACGGACGGCGACCACGATCCCTGCTGGACGCGAGACCGTGTCCGATGCTGCGAGACTGCGGACCGCTCCGTTGGAATCGGTGACGGTCACGCTGTATTTCGCGGAACCCACTGGGCCCGCGACGTTCCACGAGAACGCGATGACCACGTCCTACCGTGCGGCTGGCGACCGGCGCTTCGACCGGGGAGGCCGGGCCTATGAGGAGAAGACCACCGCCTGGTACTTCCTGAGCGGCGTGGACACGTCGGGCGGCCGAGCCAAAGGCACGGGTGGTGGCCTTCGGTGACTCGCTGACCGACGGCTATGGGACAACGCCGCACACGAACATCCGGTACCCGGACGAACTCGCCGAACGGCTCCTGGCTTCGCACCGGCGGCTGAGCGTCCTCAACTCCGGGATCGGCGGGAACCTGCTCAACACCGACCATCCCTGCTGGGGCGGCGAGGCGGGCGTGAAGCGCTTCAAGCGCGAGGTGCTGGACGAACCCGGTGTACGGACGGCGATCGTGTTCGAGGGCGTCAACGACATCGTCACCCGCGAGCTGGACATGGGGCCGTGCGGCAAGTTCCCCGTGGTGGACGAGCATTCCCTCATCAAGGGCTACCGGACCCTGATCCAGGCGGCGCACGCCCGCGGCGTCACGATCATCGGCACCACACTGGGCCCGTTCAAGGGCGCCGAGTACTTCGACACCGTCGAGAACGAGCGCATCCGCGACGCCGTGAACCACTGGATCCGTACGAGCGGCGAGTTCGACGCCGTGGTGGACGCCGACAAGGCGCTCTCCAACCCAGATGACCCCGACGCCCTGCGTCCCGCCTACGACTCGGGTGACCACATCCACCCGAACGACGCCGGTGCCAAGGCCATCGCGGCCGCCGTCGACCTGAAAGAGCTCTAAGGACCTGCCGCGCCCGGCGGGCGAGTATGACCGGACTCGTCCCCGGGCGTTCCCATCCGAGCTCTATGACTTCTTGGACTTCTTCGCCTTCTTCGCGGAGGCCTTCTTGGTGTCCGTGGCCTTCTTCGCAGAAGCCTTCTTGCCGTCGGTGTCCTTGGACTTCTTCGCCTTCTTGTCCTTCTTCGCCTTGGAGCTCTTGGGCACGTCGACCACCTCGGCCTCGACCTCGGCCGCAGAGCCGTTGGCGACGCGGTTCTTGAACGTCTGCCCGATGCGGAACCGCGGCACCTGCGCGGCCGCGACCTCGACTGGCAGACCGGTGCGAGGATTGCGCGCCTGGCGTGCGGGCCGGTCAAGGCTGTCGAACGTGCCGAATCCCGTGACCAGCACGCGTTCGCCGGCCGCCACGTTCTCCATGATGGTCTCGAAGATCGCGTCCACATGACGGCGTGCGGCGGCCGGGTCGCTCCCGGCGCGAGCCGCCACTGCCTCGATCAGTTCGCTCTTGTTCATGCGCAATCCTCCCGTTTGGCCTGGTGGTCAGGCTAGACCAGCCCTCCTCAAGGACGAAAGGCCTGCTCACATCCGCCATTCCCCGAGAACCAGCGAGCGGCCAAGGACGGAACGGTGGAAAGGTGACAACCATGAACGACCCCTGGGGCATGGAGACACCGGCAGCGAACGACGGCGAGCCTGTCGAGCCGCTCCCGCCACGCCTCGCCGAGTTGGCCGCCCTGACCGGCAAGCGGGCCATCGAACCTGGTGAGCGCTGGCCTTTCGCCAAGCCCGAGGAGCTTCCGGAGGTGCAAGCACTGGCCCGCAAGGGCTGGCATGCCCTGGACGACGCGCCGCTGTACTGCTGCCTCCCGGCCACCCGCCGCTGCACCGAACGCAGCCTGGACATGACGGCGCAGGGCATTACGGAAGCGGCCCGCGACGTCCTCACCTGGTCAGACTCCCGGTTCCGGAAGTGGTGGACCGCCAGGGGCGACGGCGACAGGGGGCAGGAGGGTCAAGCGCGGGGTGGGGAGACCAGGCCTGCTTCGTAGGCGATGATGACCAGGTGGACCCGGTCGCGGGCGTCCAGCTTGGTGAAGAGACGGGCCACGTGGGCCTTGACGGTGGCCATGCTGATGGAGAGCTCGGCGGCTATCTCGGCGTTGGCCAGGCCGCGTCCGACCAGGGTGAGGACCTCGTGTTCGCGGTCGGTGATGCCGTCCAGGGGACGATGCCGAGGGGTGGGCTCGGGGCGGTCGGCGAACTCCTCGATCAGGCGGCGGGTGACGCTCGGCGCGATCAGCGCGTCGCCGGCGGCCACGACGCGGATGGCGTTGAGGATCTCCTCCAGCGCCATGTCCTTGACGAGGAAGCCGCTCGCGCCGGCGCGGAGCGAGCCGTAGACGTACTCGTCGTCGTCGAACGTGGTGAGCATGAGGACGCGGGTGTCCTTGGAGATCGCCCGCGTGGCCTCGATGCCGTCCATGCCGGGCATGCGGATGTCCATGACGGCCACGTCCGGCCGTGTCGCGCGGGCGAGGTCGACCGCCTCGGCGCCCGTGCCGGCCTCGCCGACGATGGTGAGGTCAGGGGTGTCGGCGATGAGCACGCGGAGCCCGGCGCGGATGAGGGGCTGGTCG
Organism: Actinomadura rudentiformis; assembly: GCF_008923185.1. Classification (GTDB taxonomy): domain Bacteria; phylum Actinomycetota; class Actinomycetes; order Streptosporangiales; family Streptosporangiaceae; genus Spirillospora; species Spirillospora rudentiformis. The sequence continues at coordinate 24,506 of NZ_WBMT01000007.1, read as the reverse complement.
TCGGCGAGGACGACGGTGATCGTCATGCCGGGAGACGGGCCGCGACGCGGAAGCCGCCTTCGGGGCGGGGGCCCGCGGCGAAGTGGCCGTTCAGCAGGCTGACACGTTCGCGCATGCCGGTGATCCCGTAGCCGGTGCCTGGTGCGGCGCGGCCGGGGCCGTCGTCGGTGATCTCGATGGCCAGCGCGCCGTCCAGGTAGTCGACGACCACCTGGCAGCTGGGGGTGTCCGCGTGACGCACCACGTTGGTGACGGCCTCCTGGATGATGCGGAACGCGGAGAGGTCGAGGTCCGGCGGGAGTGGGCGGGGGCTGCCGAGCCGCTGGACGTCGACCCGGACACCGGCGTCGAGTGTCGTCGCGGCCAGGCGGTCGAGGTCGGCCAGGCCAGGGGTGGGCGCCAGCGGGGCCGCCCCGGAGTCGGCCCGGCGGAGGGCCACGAGCATGCCGCGCAGGCCGGTCAGGGTCTCCCGGCTGGTGGCCTCGATGGCGGCGAGGGCGTTGCGGGCCTCGGCGGGCTGGGTGTCGATCACCCGGTTGCCCACGCCGGCCTGGATGGCGATGACCCCGATGCTGTGCGCGACCATGTCATGCAGCTCGCGGGCGATGCGGAGCCGTTCGGCGGTGACGGCCTGGTCGGTGGCCTGGGCGGCGAGCTCCTCGGCGTGGGCGCGGCGTTCGCGGATCGAATTGCCGGCGGCCCAGACGGCGACGACCGCCACGGTGACGAGGACGATGACCGTGGACTCGGGCGCCAGAAGGGCGGCGGAGGCCGTCTGCGTCGTGAGAGCCATGGCGGCGGCGATGAGCGACACGCGGGGTGGACGGGTCGCCGCGACGAACCCGACGGCGAGGTCGGTGATCAGCAGCTCCAGATAGCCGACCTCCACGTTCTGCATCACGGCCAACGCGAGGGACCAGCCCGCGAGGAGGAGCGCGAGGGCGAACAGAGGCCTGCGCCGCAGCAGGCCGGCGGCCACCGCGGTGGAAACGACGATCGCGAGGATCTCCACGGAGGTGAAGCCGTTGTGGCCGCTGGCCATCGCGGCGTACATGACCACGGGATACGGGAGGACGAGGCACCAGGTCAGCGTCTCCCGGACACGCGGTGGCACACGGCGTGGCACGCGGCGCGGCAGCAGGGGGCGTGACGCGGCGAACATGGCCTGATCGTAGCCGCGCGGTCGCCGGTACCGGCATTGGTCTGTGGTCGTACGCCCGTGGGCTTAGTTCCGTGGCGGTAAGCCTGTGGGCTGCGGGAACGGCTCCAAATGTGATCACTGGTACGACGCGGAACGCGGGTCGTTCATCGCACCGTTGTCAGCGTGACTGAAGCCAAATGGAACGGGCGGCTCGTATTCGCCGTGCTCGCGATCGAGTTGGCGGCGATCGTGTGCTTCTCCGTGATGTACGACTCGCTGGATTTCCACATCTATATGTGGGGCGGTGAAGCCGTACTCGACGACGAGCGGCTGTATCGCGAGCAGGGGCTCGCGCATTGGTTCACCAATACGCCTTTCGCGGCCGTCACGTTCGCGCCGTTGGCCACGCTGCCCTTGGTCGTCGCCCGGGTGTTGTGGCAGTTGAGCTCGGTCGCGGCGTTCGTGGTCGCTTGCGTCGCCGCCATGAAGCTCGCGGGCTGGCGGGCCTCCCGCGCCACCGTTGGAGGAGTCGTGGCGGCCGGGCTCGCCCTCCAGCCCATGTACCAGACCTTCTTCCAGGGCCAGGTCAACCTGATCCTGCTTGCTCTCGTGCTGACCGATGTCCTTCGGGCTTCTCGGGACGGCGGCGCGCGCTGGGTGGGCGTCGGCGTCGGGGTGGCCGCCGCCATGAAATTGACTCCGGGTATTTTCATCGTCTTCTTTCTGGTGGCCGGGCGGACCAAGGCGGCCATAACGGCGGGCATGACCTTTGTCTGCTGCACGGCGTTGGGTTTCGTCGTCGCTCCCGGGGCCTCGTGGCTCTACTGGACGGAGACTTTTTACGACACCAGTCGCGTCGGCGTTCCCTACATTTCGAACCAGTCTCCGAACGGCGCGTTCGCCCGGATGCTCAATGGGGTCGACAACGTCGGCGCCTGGTATCCCGTCCTCCAGGTCGCGCTCGCGGTGATCGGGCTGGGCGCGGCGGCGGTGCTGGCCCGGCACGACGACTGGCTGGGCGCGGCGGCGGTGACCGGCACGACCGGGCTCCTGGTCTCGCCGATCTCCTGGGCGCACCACTGGGTCTGGATCATGCCCGCTCTCGTGCTGCTCGTCCGTGGCGGCCGCAAGGCGCGGATCGCCGCCGGTGCCGCCTACGTGATCTTTGTGCTGGCGCCGTTCTGGTGGACGCCGCACGACGGCGGCCCGCGGGAGTACGGGTTCCATGGGCTGATGACGCTGGTCGCCAACTGCTATCTGGTGGCGGGGCTGGCGTTCCTCGTCTTCATGGTCTGGCGCGCCACCGAGATCCGTCGTGGTGTCACGGCCGCTCCGATTCAGGATCGTGCACGAACTCGGTCCGAACGCCGAGAAGACGCACGGCTCGACGTTCGGTGAAGCGGTCGAGGGCGGCCAGGGCGGCGCGTTCGATCTCGGCCGGGTCGGCGGTGGGCGCCTTCAGCTTGTACTGCCGGGTGTAAGTGTTGAACGGGACGAAGCGCACCTTGACGGCGACCCGCTGAGTAACGCGTTGCTCGGCTGCGACTTCGGTCGCCAGCTCACGCGCCAGCCTGGCTACCTCGCGCCGCACGTCCGCCCAGTCGTCCAGGTCGTTCTGGAACGTCGTTTCGCGACCGCGAGACCGAGGAACGTAGGGTTCGCCGACTACGGCGGAGTCGTCGTGGCCTTGGCCGACCTGGACGAGCCGGGGGCCGATGGTCGGGCCGAACGCGGTGGCGAGGACCTGGGGATCGGTGCCGGCGAGTTCCCGAACGGTCGTGATGCCCAGCTCCGCGAGCCGCTTGGCGGTCTTGCCGCCGATGCCCCAGAGAGCGTCCACGGGCCGGTCCCCGAGCAGCCCGAACCATGTCTCGCCGGTCAGCCGGAAGACGCCCGCGGGCTTGCCGTAGCCTGCGGCGAGTTTGGCTTGCAGCTTGTTCTCGCCGATGCCTACGGTGCACTCGAGATCGGTGGCCTCACGTACGCGGCGCTGGATCTCACGGGCCATGGCCTCCGGGTCGCCGGTCTCGGCGGCGAGGAACGCCTCGTCCCAGCCCCAGACCTCGACCACCGCGTCGAAGGTCCGGAGGGTGGCCATCACCCGCGCCGACGCGGCCTCGTACGCGGGGGCGTCAACGGGCAGGAACACCGCTTGCGGACATCGCCTGGCGGCCGTCCGGAGTGGCAGACCGGAATGGACGCCGAACGCACGCGCCTCGTAGGACGCCGTGCTGACCACCGCCCGCCGCGCGGTCGGATCACCGTCACCGCCCACCACGACGGGCAGACCGCGCAACTCCGGGCGCCGCAGGACCTCGACCGCGGCCACGAACTGGTCGAGGTCGACGTGGAGCACCCACGGGGCCATGGTCCATTGTCACTGCCGCGGCGGAGGCGCCGGAAGGCGGGGTGACCTGCGGTTTTCTTGGACGAACGAGGCGGCGGCATGGCAGGCGCCCCGGCCGTCCGCCTGGGCGATGATCCGGCCGGATTCGACGCGTGCGGCGACCTCGGTCGCTTCACTGACGGCCGCCACGCCGACCGCAGCGGCCAGGGATCCGGACGGGTCGTGCACGATCTGGAGCCGGGGCCAGGCTGAGGGCGGAAAAGCCTGCCACAGGCAACTGCGGAGGTCAGCGACGGCCAAGCGGGCGAGTGCCCCGAGCTCGTCGGGATCGCTCGTCACCAGGACGGCCGTGACTTCGACACCGGGCGGGACGGCGCGTAGCGCCTCCTCGATGGCCTCCAGGCGGTGGAGCCCGAGCACCGCCACCACGCCGTCACCGGTAAGCCGCGCGGGTTCGGCCCGGACGGCGTCCACCACGGACGTCAGGTCTGTCGCGTTCGTCGCAGGCTGGGGAACCCAGGGCAGTGGCTCGTCCACGGGGCGCGCCGGAGCGATCCAGGGCATATGCGGAGGCGGCCATCCACCGCTCAGCTCCAGGTCCGCGAGCTGCTCGCACACGCTGATCGCGTCGAACGGCTCGACGAAACCGGGTGCGGTGGCGACCATCTGGCTCACCCCGTGCAGGGTCGTCAGGACGGACTCGGCGATCTTGACCATGCGGCGGTCGGTGCGGGCGAGTGCTTCCACGGAGAGCCCGAGCAGGATGGCGTTCAGCTTCATGAGCTGCGCGAACGGCAGTTGCAGGCGTTCCTCGGCGGCGATCTCCGGCATGAGGTCCTTGCCGAGCCTGGCGGTCCCGTGCGCGTCATCGGTGGTGAGTGGCAGACGGGCGACCCAGGCACGAGCGAACGCGCCCAACGCCTCGCGCGCCGTGCCATCCGTACCCGGGACGCCCCGGACACCCGGGACGCCCCGGACATCCCGGACGCCCGGCGCGCCGAGGGCTGCGGGGGCGTCGGAGCCCGAAGGGCCGGCGGTGGAGAGCGACGGCGGGACCTGGTTGGCGAGGTCGGCGAGCACGGAGAAATAGAGGGCCCGCTTGCCGGGGAAGTTGGAGTACACGGCGCCCCGGGTCAGCCCCGCACGATCGGCGATGCTGTCGATCTTGGCGTCGCGGAATCCCCGTTCGGCGAACTCCTTGCGCGCGGCCACCAGCACCTTGGTGCGGTTGCGCTCCTGCGTCTGCGCCCGCGTCAGCCGTCCCATCGTCCCCCGCTCGGATGGCAGCCCTGTCTGCCGCCGGTTGTTGCCGCACTCGTTTGCCGCACTGTGCGATCCAAGATAACGTCACCATTCAGATGATGAGATCATGTGATGAAATCATCTGAATTTCCGAGGAGGGTACGTGACAGGTACGGACGTTCCTGAACTTGCCGAGCTCCCCGAGATCGACCTCACCGATGTCGAGGTGATCCGCGACCCGTTCGCCGCGTACGGGCGCGCCCGGGAACGCTCGCCGCTCGCGCGCCTTCTGATGCCGGGGCAGGAGCCGTGGTGGGTGGTGACGCGGTACGAGCAGGCGCGGGCGATGCTGAGCGACCCGCGGTTCGAGATCAACGAGGCCAGCTTCATGCGGCCCGACGTGCCCGACGACTGCGTGCCCTACATGCGCACGATGTCCGAGATGAACGGGCAGGAGCACGCCCGGCTGCGCAAGCTCGTCTCACCGGCCTTCAGCCCGCGCCGCGCCGCCGCGTTCCGGCCACGGATCGAGGCGATCGTCGAGAGGCTCATCGACGAGGCGGCAGAGCATGCCGACGACGGCGTCCTGGACCTCCTGCCGCACTTCGCCCGCCCGTTGCCGATGGACGTGATCTGCGACCTGGTCGGCATCCCCGAATCCGACCGGCTGATGTGGCGGGCGTACGGGGCGACCGTCGCGGCGGCCGCAGGGGAAGATTTCGCCAAGGCCATCCCCGGGATCATGGAGGGCGCCAAGGCCGCGATCGCGCGGCGCCGGGCCGAGCCCGCCGACGACCTGATCTCCGGCCTCATCAACGCCCAGGCCGAAGGCGGCGACCGGCTCACCGACACCGAGCTCGTCACGCTGATCTGGCATCTCGTCATGGCAGGTCAGACGCCCATCAACCTCATTGCCAACGCCATGACGGCCTTGCTCGCCCATCCCGAGCAGCTCGCCGCGCTGCGGGCGGACTCCGACAACCTCATGCCACTCGCCGTCGAAGAACTCACACGTTGGTGCGGCTCGACGCTCCTGACCATCCCTCGGTACGCGAACGAGGACACCGAGATCTCCGGCGTGCCGGTACGCAAGGGCGACGCGGTGACCGTCTCGGTGGCGGCCACCAACCGGGATCCTCGCGTCTTCGCCGATCCGGAACGCCTGGACATCACGCGACCTCAGGGAACACCGGCACATCTGGGCTTCGCGCACGGGCCGCACTTCTGCCTCGGCGCGTCCATCGGACGCGTTCAAACGCAGGTGGCCCTCACCGCGCTCCTGCGACGTTTCCCCGATCTGGCGCTGGCACCCGGCACCGATCCGGCAGAGCTTCGTGCCCTCGATCCGGGCACTTGGCGCGTAACAGCGCTCCCTGTGTCGCTCTGACCACGTTCATCAAGGAGGGGCCCGGAGTGGCGCGTACGAATGGGGGCGGGAGTGGTCCGCTGAGATGCACGTTCTGCGGCAAGAGCCAGGAACAGGTAAGGCGGCTCATCGCAGGCCCCGGCCAGCTCTTCATTTGTGACGAGTGCGTGGGGCTCTGCAAGGAACTCCTTGAGGAAGAGCTCAGCGACTCCACGTCCGGCGCCACCCCGCGCAACCTCCCTAAACCGAGAGAGATCCGCAGCTATCTCGATCAGTACGTCGTCGGCCAGGAGCACGCCAAGCAGACGCTTTCGGTCGCGGTCTACAACCACTACAAGCGCGTCCGAGCCAAGAGCGCCGGAGGTGCCGGAGGTGCCGGGGGAGACGTCGAGCTGGGCAAGTCCAACCTCCTGCTCATCGGCCCGACCGGCACTGGCAAGACCTATCTCGTCCAGACGCTCGCACGGGTGCTCGACGTCCCGTTCGCCATCGTCGATGCGACCTCCCTCACCGAGGCCGGTTACGTGGGGGAGGACGTCGAGAACGTTCTGCTCAAGCTGCTCCAGGCCGCCGAGTACGACGTGGCGAGAGCCGAGACCGGCATCGTCTACATCGACGAGATCGACAAGCTTGGCCGTAAGGGCGAGAGCACGTCGATCACTCGTGATGTCTCCGGTGAGGGTGTCCAGCAGGCGCTGTTGAAGATCCTTGAAGGCACCGTCGCCAACGTGCCTCCGCAGGGCGGGCGCAAGCATCCCGGCCAGGAGTTCATCCGGATCGACACCGCCAACGTGCTGTTCATCGCCGGCGGCGCGTTCAGCGGGCTGGCACAGATCATCGAGGGGCGGACCCACCGGCGCGGCGCGGGTTTCGGTGCCGCTCTCCCGGCCGCCAAGGACGCCGGCTTGCTCACCGCGGTCATGCCGGCGGACCTCCGGACGTTCGGGCTGATCCCCGAGCTGATCGGCCGGCTCCCGGTGGTGACGACCTTCCGGCCGCTCGACCGGGCGGCGCTGGCGCGGATCCTCACCGAACCCCGGAACGCGCTGATCAAGCAGTACCAGAGGCTCTTCGCGCTGGACGGCGTCGAGTTGGAGTTCACGGCCGGCGCGATCGAGGCGATCGCCGACCAGGCACTGCTGCGCCGTACCGGAGCCCGCGCCACCCGGGCGATCCTCGAAGAGGTCCTGCTCCAGATGATGTACGAGGTGCCGAGCCGGAACGACGTCGCGCGCGTTGTGATCACCCGGGAGACCGTCCTCGACAACGTCAATCCGGTCCTCGTACCCCGCGGATGCCCCGTCGGTCGCGACGGCCACAGCGGCCGGGAGAAGTCTGCCTGACCCTCTTGCTTAAGGCTCCATCGAAGTTACAGTATGAAACTTACAAACTGTAACTTTATCCGGCGAGGGAGCGTCATGGCCGAGCGCAGTGGACGCAGAATTGTCGTGATCGGCGGTGGCCTGGCCGGACTCGCCTCGGCGGTCTGGCTCGCCGAAGCGGGCGACCAGGTGACGCTGCTGGAACGGCGAGGGCGCCTCGGTGGCCGGACGCTCGGCTTCCCGCTCGACGCGGCCGGCGGCGAGATGGTCGACAACGGGCAGCACGTGATCGCGGGTTCGTACACGAACATCTTCCGGTACCTCGACTCGGTGGGCACCCGGGAGTTCGTCCGGTTCCCCGACCAATGGGGTGTCCGTGCGCCGGACGGCACGGCGGGCAGCCTCGGCATCCGTGCGCGCGACCAGCTGAAGGTCCTTGCGGGCAAGGCACCCGGGATCAGCGTCCGCGACGTGTTCAAGAGCATCCCCGCACAGGCGAAGCTGTTCGCCGCCTCCCGCCGCCCGGCCGGCGAACTGGACCAGATCACCGTCGACGAATGGCTCGACCGCGTCGGCATGCCGGCTTCCGTGCGCCGGGTCCTCTGGCACCCGGTCACCATCGGCGTGCTCAACGAACTTCCGCACCTCGCCTCGGCCCATGCGCTCGCCTCGGCCATCCAGACGGGCATGCGCAACACCCGGAAGTATCGGAGGCGTGCCATGAGCATCGGGTGGCCCACGGTCGACCTCCACACCCTGTATCTCGCGGGTGCGGAGAAGGCGTTCGCCAAGCACGGCGTGGACGTGCGGCTCCGCGCGAAGGCCACCCGCATCGAGGTGACCGAACAACAAGTGCGCGGGATGACCGACCGGCAAGTGCGCGGGATGACCGACCGGCAAGTGCCCGGGGTGACCGACCAGCACGTGCCCGGGATGACCGGTCGGCGCGTGCACGGCGTGCGAATGGCCGACGGCGGGCTGATCGAAGCGGACGCCGTCGTGATGGCGGTCCCGGCCTGGGACGTCGGCGGCCTGCTCGACGACGTGCCGGGCGCGGAGCCGATCGTCGCCGCCACCCGCGAGCTGGTGCCGATCCCGATCATGTCGGTCAACCTCTATCTCGACCGTCCGATCGGCACCGAGCATCCCTGGGAGACCCTGCTCGACACCGACGTGCACTGGGTCTTCGACCGGACGCTCATGCACGGCCGGCGCAGCGAGGCGGGCTGGCTGTACGCCCTGACCACCTGCGCCTCGTACGACCTGATCGAACTCCGCAGGCCCGAGGTGGTCGAACGCTGCATGGCCTCGCTCCGTTCGGTCTATCCGGAGGCACGGGAGGCGAACGTCGTGCACGCACACGTGGTGCCCTGGCGGCGCGCCACCTTCTCCTCCCGTCCCGGCACCGGCACGATCCGCCCCGGCCAGCGCACCGAGGTCGAAGGGCTGGCGCTCGCCGGCGACTGGACCCGCAACGACTGGCCGACCACGATGGAGGGCGCGGCGCAGAGCGCGGCCCGCGCCGTCGAGGTCCTGCGCGACGTACGCCCCAGGTCGGCGGCGGGTTCGTCGGGCCGTTGAGCCTGTGGTGCACTGACCTCATGGCAAGGATGAGCGCCGAGCAGCGACGGGACCAGATCCTGGACGCCACCAGGGCGATCGTGGACGCGGAGGGGTTCGCCGCGGTCACCATCGGCCGGGTGGCCGAGGCCGCCGGGATCACCCGCACCCTGGTCTACCACCAGTTCCAGGGCTTGCCCGGCCTGCTCACCGCGCTGGTCGACCGCGAGGCCGAACGGGCCATGGCGGGACTGAGCAAGGTGATCGCGCAGCGCCCGTCCGGCGACCGTGATCCGTTCACCGCCGCGCTCGCCGGGCTCATCGAGGCGGCCTCGGCCGACCCGGCGACCTGGCGGATGTTCCTCATGCCCTCCGAAGGCGGGCCGCCCGAGCTGTACGAACGCATCGAGCAAGGCCGCGCGGTCGGCCGTGCCCGCATCATCGAACTGGTCAAGGGCGCGGACGACGGGAACCCCGTACCCACCGGGCCCGACCCCGAGCTGACCATCCACCTGCTGCACATGGTCGGTGACGAGCTGCTCCGCCTGCACCTCCGCGATCCGGACACCTACCCTGCCGAACGAGTGCTGGCGCAGTGCGAGCACATGGCCGATCACCTGCACACCACCGCCCACGTGGCAGACTCGTGACCATGACATATGCCGCCGCAGAGGACCGTTACGACCGGATCCCGTACCGCCGCACCGGACGCAGCGGGCTCAAACTCCCGGCTGTGTCGCTGGGTCTGTGGCACAACTTCGGCGACGACCGGCCGCTCGACACCCAGCGGGCCATCCTGCGCCGGGCGTTCGACCTGGGCGTCACGCACTTCGACCTTGCCAACAACTACGGCCCGCCGTACGGCTCCGCCGAGCTCAACTTCGGCCACATCTTCCGCGACGACTTCGCCGCGTACCGCGACGAACTGGTCATCTCCACAAAGGCGGGCTACGACATGTGGCCTGGCCCGTACGGCGAATGGGGCTCGCGCAAGTACATGCTGAGCAGCCTCGACCAGTCGCTCAAGCGGATGGGCCTGGACTACGTCGACATCTTCTACAGCCACCGTTTCGACCCCGAGACGCCGCTCGAAGAGACGATGGGCGCGCTGGACCAGGCCGTACGTTCGGGCAAGGCGCTGTACGCGGGCATCTCCTCGTACTCACCGGAACGGACGGCAGAGGCGGCGACCATCCTGCGCGACATGGGCACGCCGCTGCTCATCCACCAGCCGTCGTACTCGATGCTCAACCGCTGGATCGAGGACGATCTCCTGGACACGCTGGAGGACGAGGGCGTCGGCTGCATCGCGTTCTCGCCACTGGCCCAGGGCATGCTCACCGACAAGTACCTGAACGGCATCCCCGCCGGATCACGAGCCAGCCTCGACAGATCACTGAGCGGCGACATGCTCACCGACGAGGTCCTCGGGCACATCCGCAGACTGAACGACCTCGCCGCCTCGCGCGGGCAGTCGTTGGCGCAGATGGCCCTGGCCTGGGCCCTCCGTGACCAGCGCGTCACGTCGGTCCTCATCGGAGCCAGCAGCGTCGCCCAACTCGAAGACAGCCTCGCCTGCGTCGACAACCTCGCCTTCAGCGACGAGGAACTCCAAGCCATCGACAAGGACGCGGTCGACTCAGGCATCAACATCTGGTCCGCCTCCAGCGAGCACTAAGCCGCCACCCGGATCAGGACCGCAACGCGCACGTGATTTTTCGGGCATCGACCAGCCAAGAAGCCTCCGGCGCGTGAGTGCAGGGACTGAGCGAGGTGCGTGCGGCTCGTTCAGGAGAAGAGGGTGTCGCGTGGGGAGCGGCCGTAGCGATTTCGGTAGGCGACGGCGAAGCGGCCGTGGTGTGCGAAGCCCCAGGTGTTGGCGATGGCGGCGACAGTGTCGCCCTTGGTGGGATCGCTCATCTGCAGGTCCAGATGGGCGCGGTCAAGGCGGACTTGGCGCAGGTACGCGGTCGGCGTGATGCCCAAATGCCTCTGGAACGCGGCCTGCAAAGCACGCGGACCGACTCGTGCGGCCGCGGCGATTTCGGTGACGCTGATGTCGGTGTCCGCGTGAGCGTCGATGAACGCGATGGCGCGGCGTACCGCCCCGGGCTCGACCGTCCCGCGCAGCGACGTCTCCTCCATGACGACCGGGAACGTCTCGAGGAGGGTGGCCGTGAGCAGCCGGAAGATCTCCGCACGGATCAGCGGGCTGGCCAGCGCGTCCTGGTCGGCGAGGAACTCCCGGGTCACGTGCTTGACCACGGACCGCCAGTACCGCGCCCGCGTAGCCGATACCGGCCGGGAGAGCGGGAACCGGACGCGGCTCTCGGTGAGTTCGCCCGCGTACTTGATCACTGCGGCGGTGTTGAGACGGAGGACACCTAGTCCTTTCCCTTGCCATCGCACTGCGAGCCGGGTGTCCGGCGGGACGAGGAGCTCTTCTCCGGGCTCGGCGCGTACGTCGTCGTTACGGGTGGAAACGGCCAGCCTGCCCTTGAGCACATGCGGAACCAGCAGGTCGCCGACGGGTTCGGCCACCGTCCGCAACTCCATCGACTGCGCGATGAACTCGACGCCGAACCGTTCCTCACGAGTGGAACTGGCCCGGAAGCGGAAGTGATCGCGGTCGCCGGACAGATGCGGCGCGTGGTCGGCATAGGTCGAGCACAGGTAGTCGTGCGCCATGTCCACGTCACCGGTCGCGAACTCGGTATGCGCCATGGGCACCGTCGAAGACACGGCCATGCGGGCCACCTCCCGACCCAACTTGCATCCCTTCCCGTAGATTGACCGCTTGGTCGGGTGCCGTCCAGTTGTCCGCACAGCGAATGGGTTGTCCACTGGCCGAACGCATCCGCTTGCCACCGCGCTCTGCCGCTCTTATCCATGGGCCAGGGCTTTCGCGATGCCCCCGGTCGGGGAAGCCCAGCGGCGGAGGGCGCCGCGGAGGGGAAGCCTCTTCTTGGGAGCCGCTAGGGCGCGCCTCTGGGGGCATCCCCTTCGGGAGGGGCGAACGCCCTCCGCCGCGTGAGAACGCCCGCGCCCTCCGCCGCCTTGTCTTTCAGATGTAGCAGAACGCGGTGTTGAACAGCTCGTCGTCCAGCGGGTTGTAGTTGTAGTCCCGTTCGGAGTAGGCCCAGGTCATGCTGCGGCTGCCGTTCTCTGTATGGGCGGAGAAGCTCCTGTAGCCGGGGATGCGGCCGTCATGCCACCACACATTGACGCCGCACGACAGCGTGGTCCGGAAGATGCCCTTGCCTGCGTACAACGTGCCGTTGCCCGTGTGCACGAGGCCGCTCTTGAACTCGCTCAACTGAGCCGCCGGGAGCACCGTGCCCTGCAGCAGCGAGCGGAAGAAGGTGTTCTCGTCCGCCGCCGTCGACACGAGCTGGCCCGCGCCGAACCACCTGGTCGGGTTCTGACCGGTGGTCTCGATCAGCGAGCCGCTGGTGGGATTGGTCCAGAAGCCGCGCAGCGCCGGTGCCGGCATGACCGTCGTGGCCGGTACGGAGGTGCCGCTGAGCCCGAGCGGCTCGATGATGTCCCGCCGGATGGCCTCGCCGTACGACAGCCCGGTGACCTTCTCGATCACCATCGCGGCGAGCAGGTAGTTGGTGTTGGAGTAGCCGTACTTGGCCCCGGGCGCGAAGACGGGATCGTGCCGGTTGACGATGGCCAGCAGTTCCTGCGGCGTCCAGGCCTTGGTCATCGTCGACGCGAAGTCGCCCTGGTCGTTGGTGAAGTTGTAGAGACCGCTGGTGTGGTGCAGCAACATCCGGATCGTGACCTTGTCGCCGCCGTTCACCGCGCCCGGCAGATATTGCGCGACCGTAGCGTTCAAGCTCACCCGGCCGGCCGCGACCTGCTTGAGAAGCTCTGTCGCGACGAACGTCTTGGAGATACTGGCCGTACGGAAGCGCGCGTTCGTGCCAGGGGAGTTGCCCGCTGTGGCCGTGAACGTACCCCTGCTCGAATCCCTGAACTCCGCCACGCCACCGCTGCCGCGGGCAGCCACCGTCTGGGAGAGCGTGTTGCGGACGACCTCGCCAGGCAGATCCGCGCTGTTGACGTTGCGGTTGATGACACCCACAAAGCGGTAAGTGCCAGAGTCGTTGTAACGCTGCGCGCTGAGCAACCGCCCGCCTGTACGGAGCGCCTTGTTGGTGAGCTCTGCGTGGCTGAAGCCGTACCACCAGCCGGGCGTACGGCCACCGGGGTCGGCGACCATGACGGCGTTGAACGAGCCGTCCGCGTTGCGATCGACGTCGATGAGCCGCGCGGCGTTCCTGTTGGCGAGGTCGTTGATCTGACTGGGACTGCCGCCGATCCAGTACCACCAGCCGACGTTGCCAGGCGTCATCAGCACGTCGTACTGTGGCCCCGTGTCGCTCTGCCATTCCCGAACGCGCGTGATCCGAGCGCCTGTGCTCGCGACCTTTGACTGGATGAACGAGAGGTCACCCGCCCACCACCACCAAGGCCGCGCTTGGGCGCCGGAGTTGTCGACCATGGCGACCACGAAGCGCCAGCCGTCCGTCGTCCAGTAGCGGTGCACCGAGACGGGCCGCGCGTTCCACTCCTGCAGGCGCTGATGGACGCCGTCCATCGTCAGGCCGTAGTACCAGGCCCAACTCGAGGTCCGGTAGTCGCCGCTGTTGGCGACCATGGTCACGGTGAACGTAGGCGCCCCACTCGAATTGGTGCCCTCCGCCACGATGTCGGTGGGCCGTGCGCCATTGCTGTCCATGAACGACTGGATCTGGGCAGCCGTGGCGCCGTTCAGCGTCCACCAGTTGGTCTGTGACGTAAGCAGCTGATCGTCGCCGTACGTGGGATCGGCGGCAGCCTTCTTGCCCGCCGTACTCGCGCGCCGATGAGCACCCCCACGTTCAGCGGAGACCGGCCGTTCCTTAGCAGCAGTCGCCACTTTGGCGTTGGGGTGTTGCGCCTCGACCACCCCGCGAGCGGCCGGTGGATCAGCCGCCTGGACGGCGGGCGCGATCGGCAACGTCACGCTCAAAGCCGCGAACACCACGGCGACTCGGCGGAGGACAGGTCGGCTCATCAATGCTCCCGGGAGGTAAGCCAAGATCGCGCCCACGCGCCAGCAGACCAGACAAATGATCAAGTTTCAAGATCGAGAACGTGATGGGCCTGGTCACCCGGCATGGCCCCGTGATAGATCCAGATGCCATGCCGAAGCTCCGTGGTGTGACCGCGTCCGTAGTGGCAGTGCTGGCCCTGGGCACCGCAGCCCCGACCGCCTCGGCTTCCGTCGCGAAGCCGGAGCCGAAAGCGCCCAAGGAATTCGTCGCCCTGCGAGACATCGACCCGACGATCATCCAGGAGATGCGCTACACGACCCGCCACAACTTCATCGGCAAGCGCATCGACGGCTACCGCCAGCCCGTCTGCATCCTCACCCGTCCAGCGGCCGTCGCCCTGCGCAAAGCCCAGCGCCAGCTCTTGCGCAAGGGCTACACGCTCAAGGTGTACGACTGCTATCGCCCGCAGCGCGCCGTGGACCACTTCGTGCGCTGGGCCAAGGACCTGAACGACCAGGCCATGAAGCGGGAGTTCTACCCGCGAGTCGACAAGTCGCGGCTCTTCATCGACGGCTACATCGCCGAGAAGTCCGGCCACAGCCGAGGCAGCACCGTAGACCTGACGATCGTGAAGCTCCCAGCCCGCCACACCCGCCCGTACCGCCCGGGCGAGCGCCTGGTCCCGTGCTACTTCCCGAAGGACAAGCGCTTCCCGGACAACTCAGTCGACATGGGCACCGGCTTCGACTGCTTCGACACCCTGTCGCACACCCTGAACCCCCGTATCAAGGGCCGGCAGCGCGCCAACCGCCTCCTCCTGAAGAACACCCTCGAAAGCCTGGGCTACGTCAACCTTCCTGAAGAGTGGTGGCACTTCACGTACAAGCCGGAACTCTTCCCCAACACCTACTTCGACTTCCCAGTCTCCCGCCGCTCCCTAACTCACCACCACTGACCGCCGCAGCCCAACGCACCAGCCATCTGCCCGGTGCCGCTGGGCCTGGGACCTGCAGATGCTGGGCCCGGGACCTGCAGACGCTGGGCCTGCGGACGGTGGGCCCGGACCCGCAGACGCGGGACCCGGGGCCCGGGGCCCGTGGAGCCTTTGCCAGCGACGGGGGAACCTAGCCGACTAAGAGACGTCCTCGGTGACGGTGGAGAGGTCGGCGAGGATCTCCGAGGCGATCACCGGATTCAGGTCCCCGAACGTGCCCGCGTCGCGGTCGCGGAAGTTGCCGGGCGCCCCGGCCAGCCACACCACATCCAGGCGCTGCTCGGGGTTGTAGTCGATGCCGCCCTTGTAGAAGCCCGGATACAGGTTGACGACGAGATGGCGGCCGTCCGGCAGCGGACGGGAGATCCACTCTTCGACGCCGTCGCTGATGACCTCCCCGCGCTCCCAACCTCGCCGGGTCAGCCCGAGCACCTTGCCGAACGGCACGCTCACGCCCTCGAAGTGGAACAGCCGCACGGCCTTGCGCTCCTCGGCGGTCAGCTCGTACACGGGCCGGGCGAGTTGCGGGAACGGCTGGATGAGCTCGTAGTCGGCGAAGATCTCCATCCAGGCGTCCCGCGCCGCACCCAGGGTGGCCGGATGCGCCAGCCCGATCACGGCCTCGGCAGCGGGCACGAGCGTCCGGTCCTCGACGTCGGCGAACGTGCGGTCCTCGGCCAGGCGGAACGGCACGCCGCCGCACGTCCACACCAGCCGCCGGGCGATGTGCCAGACCAGCGGGTGCCGGACGAACAGCTCGCCGAACTCGTCCTGCGTCCAGGTGCGGCCCGCGACCATCGCCCGTTCGAGGCGCTTGATCTGGTCAGCTGCGACGGTGCGCACGCCCTTCTTCAGCTCGCCGAAGGCGCGGTACGCGGCGGGGGCGAGTGCGGCGTCGTCCTTCACGCCCGGCTTGGGGAGGTCCTTGCGCCAGGCGCCGTCCTCGTCGGTCACATACGGCCGCAGCGCCTCGTCGAAGCCCACGCGGAACCGGCGCGGCCCGTAGTCGAGCGTCATGCCACCGTCGGCGTCGAGGCCGAAGGAGGGCACGAGCCGGTCGGCGAGCTGCTCGCCGCTGAGGCCGAGCCGGTCGGCGACCGCCTCCATCTTCCCCTGCGCGTACTCCTTGATCGCGCCGAACTTCGCCTTTCGCGCGATGGAGTCGAGCAGCATCAGCGCCGTTTCCGAGCCGATGAGGGCGAGCGCGTCCACGCCCGCGACCGCGTTGGTATGGCCGTTCTGACCCGGCCACGCGTGGATGAGTGGGGTCAGGCTCCGGGCGGCCGCGTCGTCGCCGAGCAGCCCGACGGCGGTGACCGCCCACTTGTCGGCGGAGCGTTCGCCGTGCTGGCGCCAGCGCTCGAACATGTTCCACGCGAAGGCGGCCAGTGACGCGGTGTCGCAGGTGTCCTTGATGGCGGCCACACCGGCGTGCGGCTCGTCGGGCGTGGACAGCGCCAGGATGTCCAGTACGTGCCGTACGGACGAGACCGGAAGCGCCTTGCGCTCGCCGTTCAGGAGGAGTTGCGGCAGCACCGCCGGGTCCGCCCAGGCCGGGAGCCGCGGCGGCTTGGGGAGGTCCTCCTGCTCGGCAGCGAGCATGGTGTCGATCGCCTGCGCGGCTTCGTTCCCGTGGCTTCGGGCCGCTTCGACGACAGTGGAACGGCCGTTCGCCCCGGCCAAGTGGCGCAGGGCGCCTTCCGCGGCGCGCCGCTTCGGCCCCGCCTTGCCGAGGGCATCCGGGACCAGGAACGGGACCGCGTCGTTCCCGTGCCGGGCGAACCAGGCCTCCGAGTGGGTTCGGGCTTTCTTGAGCCGTATGAGCCAGCTGGCCATCAGCGCCGCCACCTCGGCGGTCAGGAACGGAACGAGCAGACCCCCGCACGCCTGCGGATCGCCCTTCGCGTAGGGGAACAGGATCGGCAGCGCGTCAAGCTCGTACCGGGCCGCCAGGAGCTTGCCCCAGTTCTTGATGTCACAGCTGCTGTGCCTGTTCGGGTCGTTCAGCGTCCAGCCGGAGAGGAGGGGGCGGGTCAACTCGTCCGGTCCCACCATCAGTACGCCGAGCTCGAGCCTTCCGTTCAGTCGCCCGGCCTTGAAGTCCTCGACGTGCTTCTCCCAGCGCGGACCGCGTTCACATACCGGAGGGAACCCCCAGGTATCGCTGTTGTCCATGCCTCCTTGGACCAATGCGGTCGGATACGACACTCTGCCGTTCGCCCACCCGTACTGCTCGTCCTTGTCCCACCGGACGGACCTTTGGCCGGGGACGGTCAGGCCCCTGACGACGGTCTGGGCGGTCTTCTTCTCGGGACGCGCCCATGGCGGCTCGACGAGAAGGTCCGGAAGGTCACCAGGAGCTGCCTCCGCCATGAACGCAGAGCCGCCGATCACGGCTTCGACCGCTTCCCGGACGGGAGCGGGCAGCGTCGGCAGTGCGGCCTCGGCCAGCTCGCGGTGGCCGATGACGTGCTCCTCCAGCAGGTCGGTCGCCCCGGCGGCGGCCAGCTCCCGCATCGCGCGGACAGGGAACCGCTTCATCGCCTTGGTGAGCTCGGCGCTGACATGCTTGTTCGCGCGGCGCTCGACCAGCGCCCGGAACGCCTCGTCCGAGGGCAGTACGCCCAGCACCTCCAGCAGCCCCTTGCGACGGGGCGCGGACTTCATCCACCGGTCCAGCGCGTCGGCCATCAGCGGCGCGACCGCCGCGCCGACGCCCTCCGCCATCGAGCGCAGGACTTCCGGGTAGTAGCAGTCGGAAACCGTCAGCTGCGCCGCGGCCCCGAGCATTTCGAGCTGGTGCGCCGAGCCGAGGGAGCTGAGCATCAACCCGCGCGCGACCTCGTCGTGGTCCTGGCAGAGCTCGTCCACCCAGTCCTGCCGCGTCGGCACCAGGTAGGCGGTCAGGGCGCGCTGCATGAACCCATCACGGCGCTCGGCGAGGCGCTCGACCGTCTCGGCGTACTCCTCGTCGCCTGCGGCGGCCAGCAGCGTACGCACGCGCAGCGCGCCGTCCGGCAGCAGCCAGCCGCCGCGCTTGCCCGGCTCGACCAGACGGACGCTCCCGATCCGCCTCCCGCCGCGCCCCGGCTCGTACGACTCCTGCAATCCGCACAACTCGGCGAGGGCGCACGCCGCGAACACCACGCCGTGCGCGGAGACCCACGCGTCCACGAGGTCGTCCTGGTTCCCGGGATAGCTGGCTTTGGTCAGAACGACCAAAGCCAAGACGGCGGCGCCGCGCGGATCGGGCTCACCGGCGAGCTGGGCGCGCGCCGCTGCGGCCAGATCCGGGGCGGTGCCCTCGGCGCCGAGCACGCGCTCGATGTCCTCATCGGCAGACTGGAGGAACCCGGCGACGGTCTGCTCCGCCGCCGGATCGGGCGTGATCTTCGGGCCGGGGGAACCGCCGCGGCGCGGATGGATGCGGCGCCGCCAGCCGTTCGGTACGACCAGCGTGTCTTCGTCGGGGAGCAGCGGGGAGCGATCGGTCATGGACCCTCAGCGTAGGAGCCCGGTCCGACACCGCGCCGCGAAAACGATCATCTCGCGCTGGGCAGGTACGGAACCGTGCCCTGGCTGTGGAAGCGACACCGGCGATGGTCCGCCAACACCGCGAAGTGGGCCCGAACGGCCCCGCCCGCGCCGCGAAGTGGGCCCGAACGCCCGCCTACGCCGCGAGATCCCGCCGCTACGCGCCTCACTTCGAGACACGCGTCCGAGGATCCCTTCATCACGCCCGTCAAGGCGGCGGACCACTACGCCTTCTGCAGCAAGCTGAGGCAGGAATATGAAGACTTCGACGACTACGCGACCAGCCTGATCGACGCCCCAACTTGGTGGATCTGGTGGGACTGAGCGTCCACGGGAGTCAGTTCCCGTCGGGCGTCGCGCCTGCCGAGAGCCACGCGGCAGGCGATCGCCGCAGCCGATCGCCGCTGCCAGCCGCTTGTCGGCGGCAGACCACGCGGTAGGCGATGCGGCCGCGCGGCCTGCCGTCGGGTTTACGCGGTTGGCGGATCAGGTGATGCGAGCCGGGTCGGATGCGGGCAGTGCCGCGCAGGCGCGCCCGTTGGACAGCGCGACTGCCCCGGCCACCACGGTGCCGCTGTAGATGCCTCCCCGCGGAACGTTGCTTTCCCGCGAGCCTTCCCACTTCTTACGGAACCACAGTCCGCTGTCCCACGTGTGCCGCTTGCTCCAGCGCCGGGGGCCGTTGACCTGGACTCGCCAGCTGTAGGAGACGGCCCTGCGAGCTCCGGCCAGTTCGAAGCCGGTCCTGACCTTGTACTTGCGCCGGCCCACATCGCTCATCCACAGCCACGCCTTCCCGCAGTTGCCGCGGACGACGTTCATCGGCGTCACGGCACCGGACTCGGCGACCTCGATCGAGTCGACCTCGACCAGCCCGACCTCCACCAGCCGATCCGGCGCAGACCCACGCGCGTCGGCCGCCGAGATCGAGGCAGACGCCACCGTGCCCGACACCAGCGTGACGCCGGCCACCGCCAGCGGAACCAGCGCCTTCACCACAGGCCTCATCGAGACTCCCTTCCAGGGGGTTCGCCGTCGCGCATCAGCCCGACGGCCCGTCGATGACCAGTGGAGCCAGCCCGCTGCCCGGCCCGGAAGCCTGCCGCCCGGCCCGGACAGACCGGGACACGGACGTCCAGGCGGCCGGGACAGCCCAGGGCATCGGCAAGTGCGGGAACGCCAACGCCCTCCGACAGCCCAGCGCCACGGCCGGTCGTCAGGGCGTCCGCACCACCGTCGTTAACGCCGCCGACCTCGAAGCCCGCCCGAATTCCGCTGGCCGCACCCCCGAGAGACGCCAACCGACATTCCTTCCCCTTCTCCGGGTGTTCTCCAACCGAGACCTTCGATCTCTTGGCCTCCCGCCGCACCTGCACCGCTGCCAATGCACGCGAAGCTCAGCGATCCGCTGCCGGACTCGGCCGACCGTCGCGCCAACGCCTCCAAACGGCACCATCGCCTCGCCTACCTGCACCCATGGCAAAGCCAGCGCCGCGATCAAACAACCCGGCCGCAACCGTCCACTTCACAGCGCACTGCACCGGACCAGGTTGATTGCGCCCCGCTCCGGCACCAGAACCCTCACGATCTCAGATTTTCCAGGCCACCAGAGCCGACCAGACCACCACCACCGCAGCCCAGGGCCTCCACCACTCCGCACTTTCTGGGCGTCGTACGTAACCAAAACTCTCTTCCCCTTGAGGAACCGCACGTTCCACAAGGCTCCGTAACGTACGGAGTACCAGCAGGAACGAGGGGAGCAAGAAATGTTGCGAGGATTCGCCACCATCAACTTCTGGGTCGACGACATCGAGGCCGCGGCCGACTGGTACGCCGAGCTACTGGGCATCAAGCCGTACTTCAACCGTTCAGGCCCCGACGGCCGCCCGGCCTACATCGAATTCCGCATCGGCGACTACCAGGCCGAGCTGGGCCTGATCGACAGCCGCTTCGGCCCGCCCGACGCCAAGGGCCCCGGCGGCAGCGTCATGCACTGGCACGTGGATGACCTCGAGGGCACCCTCGCCAAACTGCTCTCCATGGGCGCCACCGAATACCAGCCCATCACCGAGCACGGGGAAGGCTTCGTCACCGCCTCCGTAGTCGACCCGTTCGGCAACGTCCTGGGCATCATGTACAACCAGCACTACCTCGACACCCTCGCCACCAGGTCATAGCGCCAGACCAAAACACGGGCGGGCCCTAGGGCCCGCCCGTAGCTATTCGCCCAGAATCTTCATCAACAGCGTCACCACAGCCACGCTGACGCCAGTTCCGGCTTGACCGCCACCACAACTCCGATCAGCACCGCGACCAGGATGATGAGGCCGGTGTGCTGAGCAGCCGCACGGACCCAGGCGCACAGTCCGGTTATCGTTCGACCACTCGATCGGATTGCCATGCGGGCAGAGAAACCATTATGGCCCGCACCATGCCTATTCAGGTCCTGGGAAAAATGCACAGGCGCCGATCACCTGTCACCAGATCGTAAGATGACTGCCGAACTGGGTGAGTCCGCGAGACACTGGGGCCGACGACAGGAGAGTCCATGGGGCAGCCGGTTGAGTCGGCGTCACCTCTACGAGGTGGGCCGACCGTCCAGCGCATCCTGCTCGGCACTCGCCTACGACAGCTTCGCGAGGCCCGAGGCATCAACGCCGAAGAGGCCGGTTACGAGATCCGCGGCAGCCACTCCAAGATCAGTCGCATGGAGCTAGGCCGCCTGAGCTTCAAGGAACGCGACGTAGCCGACCTGCTCACCCTCTACGGCGTCACCGACGAGTCCGAACGGAAGTCCCTGCTCGCGATCGCCCGCCAATCCAACAAACCGGGCTGGTGGCATCAGTACGCCGACATCCTGCCCCCAGGCCTCGACTCCTATATCGGCCTGGAAGAAGCCGCCTCCCTCATTCGCAGGTTCGAGGCAAGCCACATCCCAGACCTCCTCCAGACTCCGGACTACGCTCGCGCAGTCGAGACCGCCAAGGATCCAGATGCCGATCCCAACAACATCGAACGCCAGGTAGCCCTCAAGCTAAGACGCCAAGAGCTGCTAAGAGAACAAGGCGGCCCAACCCTGTGGTTCGTGCTGGACGAGGCAGTCATCCGCCGCCCGCTCGGCGGTGAAAAGACCATGCACGCCCAACTAGAGCACCTAATCGAGTTGAGCCGGCTCCCGAACGTCCAACTCCAGGTAATCCCCTTCAGCGTCCCCCACCCCAAACAGGTCGGCTCCTTCACCTACCTCCGATTCGCCAACCCGCACCTCTCCGACCTAGTCCACCTCGAACGACTCACAAGCTCGGCTTTCATAGACAGACCGGACGACGTAGAGGCCTACAAAGCAGAAATCGACACCCTAAGCGTCCAAGCCCTACGCGCCGAAGACACCCGCCACTTCCTCAGCGAGGTTGCAGCTCACCTCAGAAGCTAGTGTCCTGAGTCGTTAATTCGTTGGCAGTAGACAGTGAGGGTCTCTCAGCGAGAGTTGTCCGGTTCAGTTGTGCTGCATTCGGCGTCACGTCCTGCGTAGCCTGCGTCAGTGCTGTCGTTCCGAGGAAGCTTCAGCCGTACGCTTCTCCGACTGGCACACGCGGCTGCGACACTCTTCGCCCATGACGACGCCACCACGCTGGACCGACGATCTGTTCCCGTTCCCCACCCCGCCCGCACTCGCCAAAGTGGTCGACATTGCCTGGGAGGAGGGATTCCTCACGACGGACCTGTACGAGGAGGGCCTGTACGACGCTCCCCGCGTGCAGGGCAGCTTTGCCTTGCCGTTCGATCTGTGTGCGGTACCCCTCGCGCCTCAGGGGTGGGAGTACTGCTACGCGGGGGAAGTGTCCCGCCGACACTACGTGCCGTTCATGTCCGTACCCGAACTCCTGCCCTTCGCGGACCTTGGCTCCGGCACCTGCGTCGGATGGGCGGTCCCAGCGCCGGAACTCGGGCGCACCGACCATCCCGTTGTTTCCTTCGGCCACAAAAAGCCGGGCGTCATCGGCCGGAACACCTTGGATGGCCTCACCTTTCTACTCGCCCTCGCTCTGCGCAGTGGAGGAGAGCGCCGCCGCACCCAGGTGGCACGCCTGTCCGCCGAACTCGGCATCCGCCCCACCCCGGAGTACGGGGTGAACCCCGACGGCGGCGATGTGGAGATCCCGCTCGATCTCGCGCCGCCGGCCGGTTGGCGCCACGAGCCCGATCCGTCCGGCATCGGAATCGGCGTTCTCGCACCGAACGATGCCTTTGGCGAGGAGTACCCCTCCTTCACCGGGGAGATAGACACCATCCTGGCCGACACCTGCCGGATGCTCGACGCGGGCCACCCGGCGAGCGCTCTTCTGGGACTCACCGCCGCCTACCACGAGGATGCACACCGCCTCCCGGACCTCCACCCATTGTGGGCACGCGCTTACGACGATCTCGACCGCCCTCTGTTCCGAGAACGTCTCGACGTCATGCTGGAGGACTACCAGCAGGCGTTCTAATGCTGTGACTTGGAAGTGTCCGGCTGGTTGATGGGGTGGGTGGATGCCGAGTCCAAAGCCGTTGCCGCTGGAGTTGTCCGATCAGGAGCGCCGGGTGTTGCAGGGCTGGTCGCGGCGGCCGACGGCGCCTGCATCGCTGGTGCTGCGCTCGAAGATCGTGCTGGCGTGTGCAGAGGGCGCGTCGAACTCGCACGTCGCACAGATGCTGGGCGTCTTGCGGGAGACGGTGCGCAAGTGGCGGGCGCAGTTCGCCGCGCACCGGCTAAAGGGGCTGGTGGACCGGCCGCGTTCGGGGGCACCGCGGAAGATCACCGATGAACAGGCCGAAGCGATGATCGCGAAGACTCTCGATCAAGCGCCGCCGAAGGGGACACGCACTGGTCAACGCGCTCGATGGCTCAGGCTGCCGGCATGTCACAGTCGGCCGTCTCCCGGATCTGGCGGGCTTTCGGGCTCAAGCCCCACATCGTGCAGACCTGGAAGCCATCCACCGATCCGCAGTTCGTGAACAAGGTGCGTGACGTGGTGGGCATCTACCTCTCGCCCGAGAACGCCCTGGTGCTGGCGGTGGACGAGAAGTCGCAGATACAGGCCCTGGACCGCACGCAGCCCATGTTGCCGCTGGCACCCACCGTGCCCGCGAGGATGACGCACGACTACGTCCGTCACGGCACCACCAGTCTGTTCGCCGCCCTGGACATCGTCTCTGGCTCGGTCATCGCCCAGCACTACCGCCGCCACCGCCACCAGGAGTTCCTACGGTTCCTCAAGCTCATCGACACAGCCGTGCCCAAGGACCTGGACCTTCACTTGCTGCTGGACAACCACGCCACCCACAAGACCGAACCGGTCAAGAAGTGGCTGCTACGCCATCCCCGCTTCCACCTGCACTTCACCCCACCTCCGCCTCCTGGCTCAACCTCGTCGAGCGCTGGTTCGCCGAACTCACCACCCGGAAACTGCGCCGCTCCACCCACCACAGCGTGGTCGAACTGGAACGCGACATTCGAGGCTGGACCAACGAATGGAACAAGGACCCCAAGCCATTCGTGTGGACCAAGACAGCCAACGAGATCCTCGAAACCCTCACCGCATACTGCTAACGAATTAACGACTCAGGACACTAGCGAGTCGCCAGCTGTCGCCTCAGCCACCTCGACGCCAGCCGCCGCAACGTAGTAACTCCAAGAAACCATGACCGTCCGCTTGCGATGGCGGCCGAGTCTGCTGCTACTCCTCCCGACGTGGGACTGTCTGAAAGATCGTGTGGGTGGGGTGGTGATCCGGAAGGCTGGGGCTGAGGCCCCGGCCGGGAAGGATCATGCGTGACCAACGACGATGAGGACGAGACAGGTAGCGGGTTGGATGTCCAGCTCGCGGCTGAGCTGATCGAGCGGGCCAAGGCTGAAGGAGTGTCGCTGGTCGGGCCGGATGGGCTGCTGGCCGGGATCACCAAGACCGT
>NZ_WBMT01000006.1 GCF_008923185.1 Actinomadura rudentiformis | reverse complement strand
GGGCCGGGGGCAGGAGCGGGCGGCTCCGGTGGCGGC
This sequence comes from Actinomadura rudentiformis, assembly GCF_008923185.1. Lineage (GTDB taxonomy): Bacteria > Actinomycetota > Actinomycetes > Streptosporangiales > Streptosporangiaceae > Spirillospora > Spirillospora rudentiformis. The sequence continues at coordinate 442,831 of NZ_WBMT01000006.1, read as the reverse complement.
ACGGGCGCGGCGGGCGGCGGCGGAGGAGGCGGCGGCGGAGCGGGGGCGGGCGCCTCCGGTTGCGGCGGCAGGGGCGCCACGGCCGCGTCGGCGGCCTGCTCGCGTTCGGAGGCCAGATGGGCGCGGGCGGCCTTGATGATGTCCCAGGCGCTCAGCTCGTCGGTGGAGGGCGGCGAGTGCAGGCCGGTGCCGGCGAGCTCGGCCGCGGCCGCCTGCGGGACCGCGAACCCGACCGCGGGCGGCGACACCTGCGCCAGCCGGCACCAGGTCAGCCCCAGCGTGTACGTGGTGGCCAGCAGCGCCGCGAGCGCGTCGGTGTCGGTGGAGCGCAGCGCCTCGGGCAGGCGGCCGTCGCGCGGCCACAGCTCGCGCAGCGGGCTGCCCGGGTCGGCCAGCACCGCCTGCAGCGTGCGCGCGCTGTCGGGGTCCAGCCAGCGTTGCAGCGCGGGCAGCACATGCGGCGCGGCCTGCAGGTCGGCGGCGAGCACCGCGATGCCCGCGCGGCGGACCTCGTCATGGCCTCGCCCGGCGGCACCCGGCCGCGGCCCGGTCAGGCCCGCCACGATCTGCTGCAGGTCGTACAGCGCCAGCCGCAGGTATTCACCCGGCGCGGCGTCACGCACCATCGGCGTGGCGTACTCGGCCGGGCAGCGCCGCCGCCACTCCTGCAGGACGGCCGCCGGGCCGTAGCGGGCGGTGGCCAGGTCCTGCGGAACCAGACGCAGCGACGCGGCGGTCACGGCGGCCAGCGCGTCGGCGCCCGGCCGGAACCGCGAGTCGCCCTGCAGGCCCGCCGCGACCTCGTACATCACCCGGGCGATGTGCGCGGCGCCGCCGGCGTCGCCCGCGCCGAGCCGGCTGATGTAGTAGCCGGCCAGCGTGCTGAAGTCGGGCGGCATCATCCAGTGCAGCCGCTCGGCGGGCGTGGTGAGGAACGGAACGAACGACTCGATCAGCGGGTTCTCGCTGAGCGCCACGGGGGAGCCGGCGCACCACAGCAGCGCGGCCCAGGCGGCGGCGATGGTGCTGGGCGTGCCGGGTGCGAACGTCGGGTCCTGCTGGGCGAACTGCGCGGGGTTGACCGCGAGCGCGGTGGTGATGGCCTGCTGGACCGGCGCCACGACCGAGGTGTCGGGTGCCGGGCCGAGGAACCCCAGCGACGACACCCGCCCGGCCGACAGGTCCGGGCCGGTCGGGAACAGCTGCGGCGGCACCGGCGGGGTCGCCGCGCCGCGCGGCGCGGGCACCGCCACGCGGCGGTCGCCCGGGTCGGCCGGCGGCGGGCACGGATGCCAGCTGCCGTCCAGGCCGCAGCGGTACCAGCGGCCCCACGCGCCGTAGAGCCACCATTCACCGGCGCCCCACAACATGCGCGCGACGGTCTGCTCGGCGCGCTGCTGCGGAGGGGCGGTCTGCCACCACGCCGAGGTCACCAGCTCCCGGACGTTCGCCTCCACGGCCGTGAAAAGGTCGCCGGCCGCGCCGCCGCCCCCTGCCCCCGTGCCACTCCCGGTTCCGCCGAGTCCCGCCCCGGCCCCCTGCCAGCTCACGCGGCGATACTAGTCCGCCCCACCGGATCGGCGGTCATGATCGGCGATCACACCATCGATGTGTAATGAGCGTTATGGCACTATGCTCGTGAAATTCCCGGCGTGGGCGTGAGAGGAGGCGGCGGGCATGACGGTGGACGGGCCGCGCGGCGGTCAGGGCGGCGGTCAGGGCGGCGGGGCGGCGCGCGCGAAGGCGTGGGGGCTCGCCCTCGCGGTGTTCTCCTCGGTGTGCTTCGGCGCCTCCGGGCCGTTCGGCAAGGCGCTCATCAACGCCGGGCTGACCCCGCTGCAGGCGGTATGGCTGCGCATCGCCGGGGCGGCGCTCGTCCTGGTGCCGCTGGTGCTGATGCTGCGCGGCACCGCCGGGCTGCGCACCCTGCGGCCGCACCTGCGCCCCGTCGTCCTCTACGGCGTCACCGGCGTGGCGGGCTGCCAGGCGTTCTACTTCGTCGCCGCCTCACGGCTGCCGGTCGGCATCGCGATCCTGCTGGAGTTCACCGGGCCGCTGCTGGTGCTGGCCTGGATCCGGCTGGTCCGCCGCGCGCCCGTGCACCGCACCGCCGCCCTCGGGATCACCGTGGCCATGATCGGGCTGGCCATGGTCGTGCAGGTCTGGGCGGGGCTGCGGCTGGACGCCGTCGGGCTGGCGGCCGGACTGGGCGCGGCCGCCTGCCAGGCCGCCTACTTCCTGCTGGTCGAACGGCTCACCGGCGGCGTCGACCCGCTGGTCACCACCGCAGCCGGCGCCGTCGTCGCCGCCGTGGCGCTCACCGCGATCGCCGCCCCGTGGGCCCTGCCGTGGGACGTCCTGCCCGCGCAGGTGCCCGTCGGAGACCACACCGCGCCCGGCTGGCTGCTGGCCGCCTGGGTCATCGTGGTCAGCACCGTGCTGGCCTACCTGACCGGCGCGGCCGCCGTGCAGCGGCTGTCGGCCGAGGTCGCCGGCGCGATCTGCTACACCGAGGCCGTCGCCGCCACCCTCATCGCCTGGGCCGCGCTCGGCGAACGGCTCACCCCGGTGCAGCTGGCCGGCGGCGCGGTCGTGCTGACCGGCGCGTTCATCGCCCAGCGCGCCGTCAGCGCCCGCGACCTCACCGCGACCCCCGGCACGCCCGGTACGCCGAATACGCCGAGTACGCCCGGTGCGCGCGCCGGCTCCGCCGCTGCCCCGGGTGCGGATTCCACTGATGAGCCCGCCGGGAAACCGCACGCCCACGCACGAGGACGGTGAGGGCTCCGGCGAAAAATAGGTGTCGGGGCACTCCCGGTGATTCTTAAAATCCATGATTGCGGAGGCATTCATGGACACCCCCACACTCCTGGCCCACCTCGAAACCCATGCCGGCGCGCTCGCCCTGCCCCGGGGCGGCACGCTGTGCTGGGACGACGCGGACTTCCACCGCGCCGCCTACACCGACGACCCCGAGGGCTACGCGCTGCTCGGGCTCGCGCCCGGCGTCCTGCCCTGGCAGCGCGCGCGGGTGCTGCTGCAGCTGCTGGCCGCCTCCCAGGCGGGCCTGGACGACGCCACCCGCGGCACGCTCGCCCGCGTCGCCCGCGTCCTGACCCTCGCGCTGCCGCCCGCCGCCGTCATCACCGTCATGCTCGGGCTGCGGCGGCTGCGCGCCAACCACAAGCACACCACCCGCGCCGCGCTGCGGTTCGTCCTGGAACACCCCGAGGCCGACCTCCTCATCGCGGCGCGCCGCCCCGCCCTGGTCGACTGCTTCGAGCACGCCCTCGGCAAGGCCACCGCGCGCGGCTGCGCCCGCCGCATCGACGACGGCGACACCGGCTCGGACTACCTGCGGCGGCGCCTGCTGCGGTTCCTGACCGCGCCGCAGGTGGCGATGCCGCGCGTCCGGGCGCTGTATGGAACCGATGACCAGGCAGAACGCGGCGCGCCCGCCGTCGTGCTGCCGTACGAGCCGGTGCTCGCGCTCGACCCCGCCCGCGAGCGCAGTCCCGTCGTCACCGCCACCAACCGCGGTGACATCGCCGCCACGCTGGTGCACCTGCACCGCGGCGGCCCCGCCGACGACCTGCACGCCGCGCTCGGCCGCTACGTGGCGGCGGCCACCGCCGCGCTGCCGCGGTTCGACGGCACCGTCGCTGTCGTCCTGGACGCCTCGGCGTCCATGCGCGGCTACGGCGACCGCGAATGGGCCGTGCTGTCGCAGGCCGCCGCGCTGCGCATGGTGCTGTCGCGGATCTGCACCCGGCTGCAGGTCGTCGAGGTCGGGGGAGGCGAACGCGCCCCGGCCGGCGCCACCGACCTGGCGACCGGCGTGCTGGACGCCCTCACCGCCGCCCCCGACCTGGTGGCCGTGATCTCCGACGGCTATGAGAACCTGTTCCCCGGCGACCTCGCCAGGGTCGTCGCGACACTGCCGCGCGCCGGCGTCACCACCCCCGTGGTGTTCTGCCACGCACAGTTCACCGGCGCCGACGACCTCACGTTGCGGCGCCCCGCGCCCGCGCTGCCCCAGCGCGGCTTCTGGCACCAGGACGACTTCACCGAGCTGCTGCCCTGGATGTTCGGCCACTGCGCGGCGGGCGCACCCTGGCTGCGCGCCGCGATGCACACCCGGCTCGACACCCTGGACCGGCAGGCGGCACAGATGGGAGGGGTCGCCGCATGACCACCACCGACATGCCCGGAACACCCGAATCGCTCGAGCCGCTCGTGCCGGGCCCGGTCGACCTGGCCGGATACCGGCTCGGCGTCCCGCAGCAGGCGGGCGCGCTCACGATGATCCCCATCACCGGGCCCGCCTACCCGGGCATCGTGCCGCCTCGCTCCGGCCTGAAGCTGACGCAGGTCGCCGGATACGGGCGGGTCGAGCTGCGCAACGGCTCACCCGACGGCGTCGCGATCGTCCCGCTGCACATCGGATACATCCAAGACGCCGCGCAGAACCACGCCCTGTGCCGCTCGGCGTTCCTGGCCCCCGGCGCCGCCGTGATGTTCGAGGACGCCTGCTGTGTGCAGGAGAGCCAGGGCGGCTACCTCACCGGACGCGACCAGTGGTTCTTCGTGCTGCCCGTCGAACTGCGCGCCCGCGCGCTGGAACTGCGCGGCGTCCACGGCTACAGCAAGCTCTGGAACGACATCGGCGAGCTCAACGCCCGCTACGGGCTGCCGCGGCGCGGCCACCTGGAGCAGGTGCTGTCGCGCAAGCGCGCCGTCCTCACCCAGTTCCAGAGCCGGCTGGAGCCGCAGCCCGGCCAGCTCGGCGCGCTGTTCTTCATCGGCGGCCGGTTCGCCGGCCTGGAACTGGCACCCGACCCGGTGTACTTCGCCGAGGTGTGGATGGCGCTGGTGTGCTTCGCCTACGGCGCCGCCGCCTGGCACGCCGAACCGCCACCCGCGGGCGCCGGCGGCCCTGGCGGATCCGGCGCGGTCCCGTACGAGGCGGCGGACCTTGCCTCGCTGCGCGCCGAACTGGCCCGTGACCGCGCCGCCCGAGCCGCCGAGATCGCCGGCTGGGTCGCCGCCGTCCCGGCCGGCGACGCGCGCCTGCGGGAAGAGGAACGTTACCTCGGGCTGCGGCTGTCCACCGTGACCGGCGCCGAGCTGGCCGGGCAGATCGTCACCGACGGCGACCGGCCCGTGTACGCCTCCCTGTTCGCCCGGGCAATCGCGTAAATGGGTTGCCCCGGGCGGCCCGGGACCACTTGAATCGTCATGCGGGAACTGAGCCGGGCACGTCGGGCGAAACCCTGATTCCACATTGGGGATTCGTCTTAGAAACGATCATCCGCCCGACGAGGCGCCGGCCGCCCGTCCCGCATCTGACCGCCCGCCGGAACCGTCACCCGGCAGGGCCGGCTCCGCCCAGATCGGGCTCCGCCAGATACGGCTCCAGCGCCAGCCGCACGTCCGGCGGTATCTCCTTCTTGCCCTTGGCCGCCGGGTCGATGAACACGTGCCGTACCTCCCCGTCGGCGATCAGCCGGTCGTCCACCCGGAACTCCGGCTGCACGATCATGCTGGTGACGCCGAGCTTCACCACCGGCATCCGCACATCCAGCAGCTCGTCGAACCGCGCGCCCTCCCGGAACCGGATCCGCGCCTCCGCCACCACCAGGTCGTAGCCGGTCTCCACCGCGTCGGTGTAGGGGCCGATCGCCGCCCGCCACAACTCGGTGAGCGCCACGTCATAGAACGAGAGGTAATGGGCGTTGAACACCACGCCCTGCTGGTCGCATTCGCTGTAACGCACCCGCAGCCGGTGCGTGAAGATCTCACCCATGGCAGGCATTCTCACCCGCCGCCCCCGCACCTCGCATCCCCCCGTACGGCCGAGACGAAGGTTCGGCAAAGAAACATCCCCGTCCCGGAGCGCGCACGCCGCCGCAGGCCGCCGGCCGCGCCTAACGTGCCGGAGTGACGCAGCCAGAGGATCCCCCGGCGCCCGCCCCGGAGCGGACGATGCCGCCGTGGCTGCCCAAGGCGTTCATGCTCGCGGCGGCGATCGTGCTGCTGTTCGCCGGTGGGCTGTGGCTGCTCGACAAACTCCAAGGGCTGCTGCTCCTGCTGCTGACGTCGCTGTTCCTGGCGTTCGCGATCGAACCCGCGGTCAACTGGCTCGCCGCCCGCGGCTGGCGGCGCGGCTGGGCCACCGGCGCGATGTTCCTGTTCATCACCGTTGTGGCCGCGGTCTTCTTCGGCGTGCTCGGCTCGCTCGTCGTCGACCAGGCCACCACCCTGGTGAACGGCTTCCCCGAATACGCCGACCGGCTCATCTTCTGGATCAACGACACGTTCGACACGCGGCTGTCCCAGGAGAGGCTGTTCTCCAAGCTGCCCACGCTGACCCAGGAACTCTCCAAGCACGTGTCGGGCCTGGCGGGCAACGTGTGGGGGATCGGCGCCACCGCCCTCGCCGTCATCTTCCAGGGCCTCGGGATGTTGCTGTTCACCTTCTACCTGTCGGCGCAGGGCCCCCAGTTCCGCCGGGCCGTGTGCTCGCTGCTCCCGCCGCACCGCCAGCGCCAGGTGCTGTGGGCCTGGGAGATCGCCATCCAGAAGACCGGCGGCTACATCTACTCCCGGGCCCTGCTCGCACTGTGCTCCGGCATCGCGCACTACTTCGCCCTGGCGATCCTCGACGTCCCGTACGTCATCACCCTGGCGCTGTGGGTCGGCGTGGTGTCGCAGTTCATCCCCACCGTCGGCACCTACCTCGCTGGCGGCATACCGCTCCTGGTCGCGCTCGGCAAGAACCCCACGACCGCGCTGTGGCTGCTGCTGTTCATCCTGGCCTACCAGCAACTCGAGAACTACCTGCTCCAGCCGCGCATCACCGCCCACACCCTCGACATGCACCCCGCCGTCGCGTTCGGCATGGTCCTGGCGGGCACCGCCATCATCGGGCCCGTCGGCGCCCTGCTCGCGCTGCCCCTCGGCGCCAGCCTCCAGGCGTTCCTCAGTGCCTACATCCGCCGGTACGACGTCGAGGAGCACCCCCTCACCACCGTCGGGCCGCCACCGGTCAGCGGTGAGGAAGAGGATGAAGAAGAGAACGAAGGCGAGGGAGAGGGAGAGGGAGAGAAGGGCGGTTAAGGGCGGTTGACGCGCGGCGCGCAGATGCTTACGTTTCCACCAGGAATGCGATCTTGGTCGTGGTCGTGTCCCTCGCCGTACGGGGGGCGGCGCCGGAGCGAGCGCAGGGAGCCGTCATGCCCACCCGAATCACCGGGGCCCGCCGGACCGTCATCGCCGCATTGGCGGTGCTCACCCTGTCCGGCGTGACCACCGTCCCCGTCCAGGCCGACGCCGGCGCGGGGGACCGCGGCAAGGACCGGCGGCTGCTGCGGCTCATCAGGTCGATGACGCTGGAGGAGAAGGCGGCGCAGCTGTTCGTGCTGCAGGTGTACGGCAAGAGCGCCGACACCACCGACCCCGCCGACGTCGCCCGCAACCGCCGCCTGTACGGCCTGGACAACGCCGCGCAGCTCATCGCGCGCTACAAGCCCGGCGGCATCATCTACTACTCCGCCGACCCGCCCAACGTCACCGACCCGCAGCAGCTCGCCGCGTTCTCCAACGGCATCCAGCGCGCCGCGATGGCGACGCCGATCCCGATCCCGGCGACGATCGCCACCGACCAGGAGGGCGGCATCGTCGCGCGCGTGCAGCCGCCCGCCACCCAGTCACCGGGCAGCATGGCCCTGGCCGCCGGACGCCGCACCGGCGACGCCCGCGCCATGGCCCGCATCACCGGCCGGGAACTGCGCGCCATCGGCATCAACCAGGACTACGCCCCCGACGCCGACGTCAACGTCAACCCCGCCAACCCCGTCATCGGCGTCCGCTCCTTCGGCTCCGACCCCGCGCTGGTGTCGAGGATGGTCGCCGCCCAGGTCGACGGATACCGCGAAGGCGGCGTCACCGGCACCGTCAAGCACTTCCCCGGCCACGGCGACACCAGGCTCGACAGCCACACCAGCGTCCCGCGGATCGAGCACACCCGTGAGGAATGGGAACGCATCGACCTGCCGCCGTTCAAGGCCGCGATCGCGCGCGGCGCCGACTCCATCATGACCGCGCACCTGATCTTCCCCGCGCTGGACCCGTCCGAGGACCCCTCCACGCTGTCCAAGCCCATCATCACCGGGCTCCTGCGCGAAAAGCTCGGCTACAAGGGCGTCATCGTCACCGACGCCCTTGACATGAAGGGCGTGCGCGACAAGTACGGCGACGACCGCGTTCCCGTCCTGGCGCTCAAGGCCGGCGTGGACGTGCTGCTCAAGCCGCCTTCGTTCGACGCCAACGGCGACGGCCTGTTCCGGGTGCAGCTGAACGCCGTCGTCAACGCCGTCCGCGGCGGCGAGCTCACCGAACGCCGCATCGAGGAGTCGGTGTACCGCATCCTGGCGCTGAAGAAGAAGCGCGGGCTGTTCCGCGACCCCTACGTCGACGAGTCCAAGGTCGGGCAGGTCGTCGGCAAGCCCGCCAGCCTCGCCACCGCCCAGCGCGCCACCGACCGCACCACCACCCTGGTCAAGAACGACGCGCGGCTGCTGCCGCTGCGCCCCGGAGCCCGCAAGGTCCTCGTCGCAGGCTGGGGCGTCACCACCACCCGCGCCATCGCCGACGAGTTCACCAAACGCGGCGCCACCACGGCCGTTCAGGAGAGCGGAGTCAGCCCCACACCCGAACGCATCCAGCAGACCGTCGCCGCCGCCCAGGACCAGGACCTCATCGTCGCCGTCACCAACCGCGCCTGGGACATCGAGACGTCCACACCCGGCAACCCCCACAACGGTCCAGGCCAGATGAACCTGGTGAAGGCCCTCATCGCCACCGGCAAACCCGTCGTCGTGGTCGCCGCCCGCGACCCGTACGACATCGCCTGGTTCACCGAGGCACAGACCTACGTGGCCACCTACTCCTACACCGCCGAGGCGCTGCGGTCACTGGGCAAGGTGCTCTTCGGCGAACTGTCCCCGGCCGGGAAGCTGCCCGTCACCATCCCCGTCCGCGACAAGCCGGGCCAGACGCTCTACCCGTTCGGCCACGGCCTGAGCTACCGCCGCTGAGCTGCGGCCGAGCACCGTCCGGTGATAGGCAGGTCTAGAACGCGATTCGAATCTGGATTGGGGACCCGATGAGCACACCCTCGCCCACCCCCGACCCCGCGCCCGGTTCAGCACCGGGTTCAGTGCAGGGCGGTCCGCTGCGGTTCGGCATCTTCCTCGCCCCGTTCCACCCGGCCGGGCAGAACCCCACGCTGGCCCTGGAACGCGACCTCGACCTGATCGCCCACCTGGACGCCCTCGGGTTCGACGAGGCGTGGATCGGCGAGCACCACTCGGCCGGGTTCGAGATCATCGCCTCGCCGGAGGTGTTCATCGCGACCGCGGCCGAACGCACCCGGCACATCCGCCTCGGCACGGGCGTCTCCTCGCTGCCCTACCATCACCCGCTGATGCTGGCCGACCGCATGGTGCTGCTCTCGCACCTCACCCGCGGCCGCGTCATGCTCGGCGTCGGCCCCGGCGCGCTGCCGTCCGACGCCCACATGATGGGCATCGAGGTCGCCCGCCAGCGCGACATGATGGAGGAGGCCCTGGAGGCGATCCTCCTGCTGCTGCGCGGCGACGAGCCCGTCACCTGCAAGACCGACTGGTTCGAGCTGCGCGACGCGCGCCTGCAGCTGCGTCCTTACCGCGGCGAGCTGGAGGTGGCGGTCGCCGCGATGGTGTCGCCGTCCGGGCCGCGCGCCGCCGGGCGGTTCGGCTGCAGCCTGCTGTCGCTGGGCGCCACCCAGGCCGCAGGGTTCGACGCGCTCGGCTACCACTGGGGCGTCATGGAGGAACGCGCCGCCGCGTTCGGCACCACCGCCGACCGCTCCGGGTGGCGCCTCGTCGGCCCCATGCACCTGGCCGAGACCCGCGAGCAGGCCGCCCGCGACGTCGCGTTCGGCCTGCCCGACTGGGTCACCTACTTCCAGAAGATCGCCGCGCTGCCGATCGCCCCCGAGGCCGCCGACCCCGACGCGCTCGTCGAGGCCGTCAACTCCACCGGGTTCGGCGTCATCGGCACCCCCGACGACGCCATCGCCCAGATCGAGCGGCTCGCGGCACAGTCGGGCGGCTTCGGCGCCTACCTGCTGATGGCGCACGAATGGGCCGACACCGCGCAGACACGCCGTTCCTACGAGCTGTTCGCCCGCTACGTCGCCCCGCGCTTTCAGGGTTCGGCCGCGTCCCTGACCGCCAGCCGCGACTGGGCCGCCGAGAACCGGCCGCAGTTCATCGGCGCCACCACCGAGGCCATCATGGCCAAGGTCCAGCAGCATGCCGACGAGTCCGGGGGAACGCCGGGGGAGTGAGCACCGGCCCGGATAAGGCAAGATCGAAGGCATGCGGGTGCCTCGATCGGGGGGCGGGCGCCTTCCCGCCAGGCCGCCCGCTGCCCAGCTGCCTCCCATCTGGTTGCGTCCTGCCCGGCTGCTGCCGTACGCGCTGCCGCTGGCCGCCGCCGTCCTGCTGGCCGCGACCACTCTCGACGTGCTCGCGGGCGGGCTGCTGCGGCGGTTCGACCACTGGGTGTTCGCCGACGGCCTGCCGCCGCGTACCGGCGCGTGGCATTTCTTCTGGCGGGGCGTCGTCAACGGCGGCCAGTACTGGATCGTGGCCACCGGCGCGGCGCTGGCGACCGTGTGGGTCGCCTGGCGGCACCGCGACCAGGGCCGGCGCAGCGTCGCCTTCTTCCTGGCCAGGGCCGGGCTCTGGCTGGTCGTCACGGAGCTGACGATCCGGGCGGCGCAGATCGGGTTCGCCCGCACACCGCCGCGCACCGGCGCCGACCTGCTGTTCGAGGGCGGCTACCTGTCCTATCCGTCCGGGCACGCCGCCAACGCCGCCGCCTGCTGGATCTTCATCCTCGCCATGCTGCGCGCGCCCCGGCGCTGGACCACCGCCGGCCACGTACTGATCGTCGGCGTCGCGTTCGCGGTGGTCACGCTCGGGTACCACTGGCCCACCGACGCCATCGCGGGCTGGGCGCTCGGCGTGGTCCTCGGCTGGAGCGGCGCCGTTCTCGTAACGAATTGGCCTGAATCACAGGACGTCCCAGCCCATTGACCGGCTGGGCTGGGGGCTGGTGTCCAGCTTCGTGGCTTCTCCCCTCCGTAAAACAGGGGGCTTCATTCCCTCGCGGGATTGAGGTTCCTGGTTCATCGGCCCGTGCCTCCCCGGAGCACTCCGGGCCGGTCTTATCGGTCCTCCGCAGGCGTTTTACCTGTCCGCCAGCCCGGCGGCCAGGATGTTGGTCGCCGCGTTGACATCGCGGTCGTGGAGGGTGCCGCACAAGGGGCACCGCCACGACCGCACGTTCAGCGGCATGGTGTTGTTGATGTGGCTGCACCCCGGTGTGGAGCACAGTTTGGAGGAGGGGAACCACCGGTCCACCAGCAGGAGTTGGCGCCCGTACCAACCGGTCTTGTACTCCAGCATGGACCGTAGCTGGGACCAGGCAGCGTCGGAAATGGCGCGGGCCAGGCAGTGGTTGTTGAGCATGTTGCGCACGGTCAGGTCCTCGATGGCCAGGGCTTGGTTTTCGCGTACCAGCCTCGTGGTGACCTTGTGCAGGTGATCCCGGCGCCGGTCGGCGATCCGGGCATGAATCCTGGCGACCCTGAGCTGGGCCTTGGCCAGGTTCGCCGAGCCCTTGGCCTTGCGCGACAGCGCCTTCTGCGCCCTGGCGAGCTTGCGCCGGCAGGCGCGTTCGTGCCAGGGGTTGGTGACCTTCTCCCCGGTGGACAGCGTGACCAGATTCTCCAGCCCGACGTCGACACCCACCATCGCGTCCATCGGCGCAAGCGGCGTGATGGTGTCCTCCACCAGCACGGATACGAACCAGCGTCCCGCCGCGTCCTGGGACACCGTGACCGTGGACGGCTGCGCACCCTCGGGAAGAGGGCGATGCCACACCACCGCCAAAGGCTCTGTCGTCTTCGCCAGCTTCAACGCCCCGCCGGTAAAGGTGAAGGCATTGCTGGCGAACGTGGCCGACTTGCGCGACTTCCGCTTGGACTTGAAACGCGGATAGCGGGCCCGCCCGGCGAAGAACGCGGTGAAGGCGTTCTGCTGCGCCCGCAGTGTCTGCTGAAGCGGCACGTTGGACACCTCGCGCAGGAACCCCAGCTCGGGGTCCTGCTTCCACTCGGTCAGCCACCTCGCCGTGTCCACATACGAGGTGTTCAACCCCTCGTCCTTGTAGCGGCGGATGCGCTCGGCGAGTGCCATGTTCCAGACCAGCCGGACACACCCGAACGTGCGGTGCAAAAGCTTCGCCTGCTCGGGCGTCGGATAGAAGCGGTACTTGAACCCCCGCTTGACGGCTTGGCCCACACTTTGCAAGGTACAGAGTGATCATATCGTAGCGCTGGGTAATCGCGAACCTTTCCCTTCCAAAGGCAGGAACCCCCTGACCAAGCCGGGCCAGGGGGTGTCCACCGCGGGAAACGGGCGCCGGGACGCGGTCAGCGGGCGATCTCGTCCAGGAGCGCGGCCAGCTCCTGGGGCTTGGAGAACATCGGCCAGTGCCCGGTCGGCAGCTCGTGGTAGGTCCACTCCGGCCCGGCCATCAGGCTGAACACCGGGTTGCCGCTCGCCGCCAGCTGCTCCACCATCGCCAGCGGGATGCTGTTGAAGATCGCCGTCTTGGGCGTGTCCGGCGGCGTCTCCGGCCGGATCAGCGGCTGCACCGCCGCGCCGAACGGCTCGGGCGTGCCGCGCTCGGCGAACATCGCCAGGTGCTCGGCGGTCAGCCCGGCCAGCGTCACCGGGTCGGCCTCCGGGTCGAAGTCGGGCACCGGCAGCCGCCAGCCGTCGCCCTCGGACTCCACCTGCTTGCGGGTGGCCGCCTGCTCCTCGGGGTCGGTGAAGTCGATCTGCGCCATGCCCGACGGCATCGGCCCGGTGTCGACGTAGACGATCCGCTTCAACCGCTCGGGGACGCGGTCGGCCGCGCCGGTGGCGGGCATGTTGGCGCCGCTGTGCGCCACGAGGATCACGTCCTGCAGGTCGTCGTCCTCGATGACGCCGATGATGTCGGCGATGTGGGTGTCGACGTTCACCTCGGGGGTCGCCTCCGCCGCCCGCTCGGCCAGGCCGGTGAGCGTCACCGCGTGCACCTGGTGCCCCGCCGCGCGCAGCCCGGCCGCCACCTCGTCCCACGCCCACGCGCCGAGCCAGAAACCGGGGACCAGTACGAACGTCGCCATGTCGATGCCTTCTCTCTGTCGATCCGCTGGCACTAACCTACGGCGAATACCGGACAGTTCCCGCCCGGATTAAGAGGGTGACCTGTGTCACATCCAACGACCCGCGTGCTGACCATGCTGGAGCTGCTGCAGGCCCATCACCGCATGCGCGGCACCGAGCTGGCCGAGCGCCTGGGCGTCGACGAGCGCACGGTGCGGCGGTACGCGGCGCGGCTGGAGGAGCTCGGCATCCCCGTCGTCGCCGAGCGCGGGCGCTACGGCGGCTACCGGTTGATGCCCGGTTTCAAACTGCCGCCGCTGATGCTCACCGACGACGAGGCGACCGCGGTCGTGCTCGGCCTGCTGGCCGGGCGCCGCCTGGGCCTGCCCGGCGAGGCCACCGAGAGCACGCTGGCCAAAGTGCAGCGCATCCTGCCCGCAGCGCTGCGCGAACGCGTCCAGGCACTGCAGGAGACCCTCGGCTTCACACTCGCCGCCCGTGACGCGACCTCACCGGCCACCGCGGCCCTGCTCACCCTCGCCGCCGCCGCGCGCGAGCGGCGGAGGGTGCGCCTGCGCTACCGGTCCTGGCAGGGCGACGAGAGTGAACGCGACCTCGACCCCTACGGGCTGGTCTTCCACTCAGGACGCTGGTACGTGACCGGGCACGACCACCGCAGCGGCGAGGTCCGCACCTTCCGCGTCGACCGCGTGGTGTCGGTGCGACCCGGCGAGGGCACCTTCGAGATCCCCGTGGACGCCGACCCCGTCCAGCACGTCACCCGTTCCCTGGCCAAGGTCCCCTACCGGCACGACGTCGAGGTCGTGCTCGAGACGTCCCTGGACGAGGCGCGGCGCCGCGTGCCCGCCTCCACCGCCACGCTCAGCGAGACCGACGGGGGAGTGCTCATGGTCACCCGCGCCGAAAACCTCGACGGCATGGCCATGATGCTCGCCGGGCTCGGCTGGCCGTTCCAGATCCGCCGCCCCGGCGAGCTGCGCACCGCCGTCCGCGACCTCGCCGCGAACCTGCGTGGCTACGCCGACAGGTGACCTGCGACAGGTGGTCAGCCGCGGCCGACGAACGAGGGCATCGCCGTCGCCAGCACCGTGAGGTTCTGCACGTTGGCGTCCAGCGGCAGCCCCGCCATGTAGAGCACGCCGTCCACCACATGCCGCACGTCCATCACCGGCTCGGACCTGGTCGAGCCGTCGGCCTGCAGGGTGCCCGACCCGAAACTGCTCGTCATGTCGGTGGCGGCGTTGCCGATGTCGATCTGGCCGCAGGCGATGTTGTAGCGGCGGCCCTCCAGCGACAACGTCTTGGTCAGCCCCGTCACCGCGTGCTTGCTGGCGGTGTAGGCGACCGAGTTCGGGCGCGGCGTCACCGCCGACAGCGAGCCGTTGTTGATGATCCGGCCGCCCTGCGGCCGCTGGCCCTTCATGATGCGGAACGCCTGCCGCGCGCACAGGAACGACCCGGTGAGGTTGGTGTCGACGACCGTCCGCCACTGCGCGAGCTCGAACTCCTCCACCGGCGCGGGAGAACCGAACGTCCCGGCGTTGTTGACCAGCAGGTCCAGCCGCCCCCACCGTTCGGTCACCGCCGCGAACAGCGCCTCCACCGACTCCGGCGAGGTCACGTCGGCTGTCACGGTGAGGACCTGGTCCGCCGGCGCGCCCGCCGCGTCCGCCGTCGCCCGCAACGGCTCGGCCCGCCGGCCCGCGACGGCCACCCGCCAGCCCGCGCCCAGCAGCGCCGTGGCGACCGCGCCGCCGATGCCGGACCCGCCACCTGTCACCACTGCCACCTGACCAGGAGCTTCCACGAGCGTTCCTCCTTCGCGTTCGGCCTCACAGGAGTGTGCCAGCAGCGCCTCACCCGGTGGGCCGGCCGGCGTGGACGGGGAGGTTCCGTGCGAAGCGGCGCAACAGCAGCACCCTGGTCGCGGCCAGCCGCGAGCGGGCCCACCCGGGAGGTGGTCAGGCCGTCGACAACCAGTGCACCTGATGCGCCTCAGTCGGGTCAGGGGTCTCCCAGCGCCCGACCAGCCGGTCGATGACCGCGTCCGGGACGGGCGCCTCACGGGAACGGTTGCGTTCACGCAGGACTCCCGGCGGTGCCTCCAGCGCGACCAGCTCGACGCGGCCCCGGTAATCGGCGACGAGACCGGTGCACTGCTCGCGCAGCATCCGCGACACGTTCGTGGCGTTCCAGACGAACGAGCGGCCCGCCCGCAGATGCCCGCGCGCCAGCTCATAGGCGGCGGCCGCCACCGGCCGCTGATCAGCGGACGGGGCCACGCCCATCTCGGCACGCAGCCGGTCCAGGCTCACCACCGGCAGGTCCGGGCGGTTCGCCGCGATCCAGTGATCCTTGCCGACCCCCGGCAGCCCCGACAGCACCGTCACCGTGAGCCGGGTGTCGTCGTAGGCGTCGTAATCAGGGTCGCGGCCGGGCTTGCGGAAATACCAGAAGCGGGCGTGATCGGAGGGGAACCGTCGCGGCGCGTCCAGGCAGGCCTGCTCGGCGCAGTACTCCTCGTACAGCGCGATGTTGTCCAGCACCTCGGCGGTGTCGCCGCACATCCGGCCGAGAATGTCGGCGGTGGCCAGCAGCACCAGGTCGTCGTTGCGCGCCAGCAGGCTCACCCGGAACACGATCTGCTGCAGATCCGGGCGTTCCAGCGCCCAGAACGGCACCTGATGATGCCGCACCAGCGCCGCCACGTGCTCCCGCCAGGCGACCGGCGCGCCCAGCTCCCACAGGATCCGGCGCACCATCAGATCACCGCGCCGCGAATGGCCGTGCGCGGTGATCCGGCCGTCGCCGTCGGTCTGCGTGCAGTACGGCTTGGCGATGTCGTGCATCAGGACCGTGGTGAACAGCCGCACACGTTCATCGGCCGGCCGCGTCCGCCAGCCGGGGAGCGAGGCCAGCGCCTCACACGCCATCCGCGTGTGGATCTCCACATCGCCCTCGGCGTGATGGACCGCGTCCTGCGGCACACCCGCCAGATCGCGCACCCACGCGAACGTCTCCCTGATCTCCTCCCAGGGCACCCGCCAGTGCGGCGGCGCCGGGCACAGGTCCTCAAACACCCGCATAGAGCACCTCCGGGTCGGCCAGCCCGTTGGCGACGATCGGCCGGTCCTGCCAATGGGTGCCTGAATCCAGGATCGCGGTGAGGAAACTCGGACGTACCCACTTGAAACGGTCGACGGTCAGCCCGTCCTCCTCCACCTTGATGTAGAGGCCCTCCATGTCGTCCGACCGGTCGGTCTCCTCGGCGACCCTGACGGGGTCCGCGCCGCCCGCCGCCGCGGCGGCCCGCAGCGCGTCCCGCCACTTTGCGGTGCGGCACGTCGAGGGGCCGGTGAGGGCCGTCAGCGACGCCAGGTCGGGCAGCGGCCCCTCATGCAGCACCGGCACCGACACCACCGGCGTCCCGGCCAGCAGCTCACGGCGCCGCCCGGTCGACAGGAACGTCCCGTCGCGCCGGTCGAACACGTCGAACTCGCAAAAGTAGTGCGGGAGGGCGTCGTAGAACATCGTGTGCTTGGCGTACAGCCACTCCCCGTACAGCACGTACCGGTCGCCGAGCCGCGGCCACAGCTGGTGCTGCACCGACGCCGCCCACGCCTTCAGCGGGGCGAACTGGCGCTCGCGCGGCCCACCTGTCAGGTAATGGCCACGGCTCTGGAGCCGCAGCTCGCCCTCCGCCGAGAAGCTGATCCCGGCGTTCGCGCCGTCCAGCTTCTCCTCCACCACCAGATGACGCCCCACGATCTCCCGGAAGGGCACGGCTGCGAGATCGTGGTCACCCGGCTGCAACCTGGAGCCCTCGATATGCCGGGTGCGGGGATATTTGTGGAGCATGCGATCCGTTGTAACGGACGGCCGCAGCCCCGGCCAACCGGATTACACCCGAGACGGGTGACCGAGCCTGCGAGAGCGGCCGGGCTCAGCGGCCCCGATGGCGCATGATCAGGCGCGGGCCCAGCTCGTGCAGGCCAGCCGCGATCTCCGCCTGCCAATGCGCGCGCAGCTCCGGGCCCCACTCCGGCTCCGGCATCTCGACGAAGCCGAACCGCGTGTACCACGGGCCGTTCCACGGCACATCACGGAAGGTGATGAGCGTCAGCTCGCCGCCGTCGGCGTCGCCGATGACCCGCTCCATCAACGGGCGGCCGAGACCGCGCCCGGTGTGGTCGGCATGCAGCGCGATCTGCTCCAGATGCCGGTGGCCGTCGACCTCGATGATCGCCGCGAACCCGATCGGGGGATCACCCACCACCAGCAGCTGCAGCGCGCCGGCCCCGACCTCCTCGATGACCGTGGGCCCGGCAGGGAACACGATGCCCAGCGGGCCGAACAGCTCGTCCGCGCTGCGCTCGATGTCGGCCAGCAGGTGCAGGTCACGCTCTTCGGCGGGACGGACGGCATAGGCCATGGCGGCGATCGTAAGCGATCAGGCGCGGATGCGACACTGTTTCCCGGTGCTCCGGCGAGGTCGAGCGAGGTTGCTGGTGGGGGAGACGGAAGCCGCGTCCCTGGCCGCGGCGAAGGTCCGCGAGGCCGCCGACGGGACCGACAGCCGGATACGGCTCGCCACCGAGTTCTACACCGCTGCGGGCCGGGAACGCGGCTCCTACGGACGGGCCGAGCTCGCGTTCCTGCGCTGGGAGATCGCACGGGGCGTCCTGAACCCGTCCACCGCAGCCCGTCCCGGCAGCCCGTGGTGGCGCGCGGTCAACGACCGCCTGCTGCGCGACAAGACCGAGGCGGCGCTACTGTACGAGGCGGCACCCGGCAGATCCTCGGCAGGCGGCAGATCCTCGGCAGGCGGCGGATGCTCGGCGAACGGCAGGCCCTCGGCCCGGAGCGTCGCGCTGTGGGGCGAGTTCCTGCGCTTCCCGTCGCCCTCCTCCTGGTATCGCGCGCACAACTCCAGCGTCGTGGCCGGTTACCTGGAGAACGTGGAGCTCGCCGAGGCGGAGTTGCCCGCCGAGCGCTTCATGATGAACGTCGCCCTCCTGCGCGTTCTCTACACCCACGCGCTGGCGGCCCGGCCGAGGCTGGCGCTGGGCTCGTTCGGCACGGTCGGGCGGCTGGCCGGAGACCCGCGGCGCGGCTCGGTCGAGCTGTTCCTCGACCTGCGCCGAGCCTTCCCCGAGCGGTACCCGCTCACCGGCCTCACGATCGAGGACCTGGTCGCCACCGAGGGACCACTGCCGCGGCTGCTGGACTGGGGCATCATCGCCCCGCGGCTCACCAGGCTGTACTCGTTCGCGGCGGAATCGTCCGGGGAACCCCGTGTCATGGGCATGATCAGCAACGGGGTGCCGTGCTACGCCTTCCCCGCGGCACGCCCCGAACTGTGGCGCGAGGCGGGCGGCGGCCGGATGCTGACCCGGTTCGCGGCGTACGCCACCGGCGCGGGTGACTCCCGCCCGAACCGCCGCCCCCGCCGCCGTCCGCGCCACCAGGCCGCGTCCCCGGTCAGGGATCACGACGGATGAACGCGGCGCCGCCCGCCAGCAGCGCACAGGCCGCGTAGGCGGCGAGCACTCCCAGCCCCGCCCATGGCCCGATCGGCAGCCGGTCCAGGTTCCGTGTCGCCTGCACGGCCATGCCCGCGCTCGGCGCCGCCTTCTCCAGCCGTTCCCGCCAGTGCGGATCGCCCACGAACTGGACGGCCACGGGCGCGATGTAGAACAGCGTCAGCACCGCGGTGATCGTCCCGGCGGTGTCGCGCAGCAGCGCCCCGGCGCCCAGGCTCAGCAGGCCGACGAGAACGAGGTACAGGACCGTGCCGAACGCGGCCCGCAGCGTCGGCTCCGACCCTAGCGACAATGGCGGATGGCCGTTGGCCGCCGTGAACCCGTTCCCCTCCAGGAAGAACCGGCCGGTGAGCAGGGAACCCGCCACGCCCAGGACCGCCGCCGCCATTACGACACCCGCCACGACGACGGCCTTGGCGAACAGGACCACGGCCCGGCGCGGGGTGGCCGCCAGCGTCGTCTGGATCATTCTGGTGGCGTGCTCATTGGTGATGACGAGCGCGGCGAGGACGACGACGGCGGCCTGCCCGAGCCAGGTGCCCGACAGCGTGAGCTTGGTGGTGTCCTCGTGGCAGCCCTGCGGTGCGGGGCAGTGCGCGGCGTCCACCGACGCGGTGAACGCGATGCTCAGCGCCACGGTGACCGCGACCACTCCGGCGAACGACCAGCCGCTGCCGGGCAGCGTCCGCAGCTTGGTCCACTCGGCGTACAGCGTGCGGGTCAGCAGCGTGCGGGTCAGCAGCGTGGGGATCGGCAGTGTGCGGGTCACGCGTCCCTCCGGCGCAGTAGCCAGTACGCCAGCCCGAGCGCCACCGCGGTGTAGGCGACCAGCACGCCGATGCCCGCCCACGGCTCGGAGTAGTAACAGCCGTCCTCAGGGACGCAGACGCTCTCCACCTGGGGATAGTGCCTGCTGGTCTGCTGGATCGACAGGCCCGCCGCCGGGGTGAGACGCATCATCCACGTCGCCGCCGAGATCGGCAGCGCGGACGCGATGATGGTGGGCAGCACGAGGAGCGTGATGATCCCGGCGATCGCCCCCGCGCTGCGCCTCAGGATCGTGCCGACGCCCAGGCTGAACACCGCGACGAGCGCCAGGAAGAGCGCGGTGCCCACCACCGCCCGCATTATCCGCGGCTCGGTCAGCGACGGCTCGGGAAAGGCGGGCGGCGCGAACCCGCCCGACCGCAGCACCGGCTGCGAGGCGAAGAACAGGATGACGGTGGCGACCAGCCCGGTCGCGAACGTCACGGCGCTGATCACGATGGCCTTCGCGGCCAGGACCCGGCCGCGCCGCGGGCTGGCGGCGAAGCTGGTCCGGATCATGCCGCGCTTGTACTCGGCGGTGATGAACAGCACGCCCAGCGCGATGGCCGCGATCATGCCGATCATGACGCCGGTGAAGGGCAGGCGGACCGGGTCGTCGCCGTCGGGCCGGGGAGCGATGTCGCCCTGCCCGCGCAACGTGAACGTGCCCGCGCTCTGGGTCCCCTGGAAATCGTTCCCCTGGAACTCGTCGCCACCCGCGCGGGACGGGCTCACGACGGTGTTGTTCCACGAAGCGGCCTGCTGCCGAGATTGCACGTCGACACCGTCGAACGTCGCGGCGACGACGGAGGTGCTCTGCCCGACCGACGTGCTGCCGAACTCCCGCTGCACCTTGAAGACCCCCGGAGACGTCGCGAACAACCCGATCTCGGCGCGTTGTGGCAGCTCAGGGAGCGTGACCGTGCCGACCTTGCGCCACGTCCTACCGTCGGCCGACTCATAGCCCGTGACGGACGTACCGGCACGGACCAGGCGGAGCCAACCCGGGATCGCCCGGGACTTCCCGGCCACGTCATTGGTGAAATCGGACTGCAACCGGACACCATGGCCTGGCGTGACCATCACCGCCGCGTAGGTCGAGCCCGGCTTCGTGCCCGCCTTGATGATCACTCCGGCCTTGGCCCATCCCGCCATCTCCCGGCCGTCGGCGCTCTTGAGCGAGGTCACCCGCGCGGTGATGCCGCCGTCACCCTGCAGCGGCCGGTGCGTGAACTGGAAGACGTCATGGACCCGGGCACCGCCGGGCCCGACCGTGACCTCCTCCGGCCGGGTGTTCGCGTCGGTGCCACTGCCCGACGCGATGAACAGGCCCATCCCCACCGTGAGCACGGCCATGGCCAGCACGCCCAGGATCCATCTGCGCACCGATCGGAACTTCGTCCACTCAGCGCGCACCAGCCGCCCGGTCGACACGAACGCGCCGTCGTCCCGGACACCGGAGACCGAGCTCTGGAACCGCGTCGTCGTGGTCGTCATCGCTGCTCCCGTCCGGCCGAAGCGGAAGAGCTCGCCGAGCCGCCCGCGCCGCCGGCGGCCGTGCCATCGGCGTCTGCGCTGCCTGGGCCGCCTGCGGCACCTGTGGCGCCTCGGAAGTCGACCGCGTCGCGGGTGAGTTCCATGTACGCCTCCTCAAGGGAGGCGCGGTGCTCTGCGATGCCCGAGAAGCTCACGCCGCCCTCGTTCAGCAGCGCCACGATGCGTTCGGCCGCAAGCCCAGACACCGTCAGCGTGTCAGGGCCGTTCGCCGCCACGGACGCGCCGGCGTTGGCGAGCACCGTCATCGCCTCCTGCCGCCGGCCGGTGCGGAGCATCACCCGCCCGCTGGACGCGGCGGTGAGCAGCTCCTGCACGCTGGTGTCGGCGACGACCCGGCCGCGGCCGATCACCACCAGATGGTCGGCGCTGCCCTCCAGCTCGCTCATCAGATGGCTGGAGACCAGCACCGCCCGCCCCTCCGCCGCCAGTGAACGCAGCAGCCCGCGGATCCAGGTGATCCCCTCGGGATCCAGGCCGTTCACGGGCTCGTCGAACATCAGCACCGCGGGGTCGCCGATCAGCGCGGCCGCGATGCCGAGCCGCTGCCGCATGCCGAGCGAGAACCCGCCCGCCGCCCGCCTGGCCACCGGCCGCAGCCCGACCAGGTCGATCACCTCGTCCACCCGCCGCACGGGCAGCCCGTTGGAATGCGCCATCCACAGCAGGTGGTCGCGCGCCCGCCGGCCGGGATGCACCGCCGACGCGTCCAGCAGCGCACCGACCTGGCACAAGGGGGAACGAAGCGTGCGGTAGGGACGGCCGCCGATGAGCGCGCTGCCCTCGTCCGGCCGGTCCATCCCCATGATCATCCGCATCGTGGACGACTTGCCCGCGCCGTTGGGCCCGACGAACCCGGTGACCTGCCCGGGCTCGACGGTGAACGACAGGCCGTCGACGGCCACGGTCGACCCGTAGCGCTTGCGCAGCCCGCGAACTTCGATGGTGGCGTTCATGACCAGGAGACTAGGAATCCGGCCCCTCGCTGTCGTCCCGCACCGGAGTCATCTTCGCCGGGACGGACCGGGGGACGGGCCGCCGCCGCGTCCCTCTCACGGGGGACGGGCGAACTGTTGATCAGAGGGACGCCAACACCCGCCCGGTCGGTGAGAATAACGCTGTGGACCTGCCCGAGGCCGCGCGCGGCCGCGCCCCCGTCATCGCCGGAGCCGCGCTCGGCGTGGTCGCGCTCGCCGAGACCGTGGCCCGCACCGGCGTGGGCGTGAACCTGCCGGTGGGCGTCCTGCTCGCCCTGTGCGCGACCGTGCCGCTCGCGTTCACCGGCCGGCACCCGCTCGCGGCGGCCGTGACGGTCACGGGGACGACACTGCTGTCCGTCCCGTTCTACTGGTCGCCGCTTTTCACCGGGGTCGTCGCGCTGACCGCCGCCTGGTACCTGGTGGTACGCCGCAGGCTGGCACGGGTGCGCGCCGAGGCCGCCGAACGGGACGCCTCGCGGCGCGCCATCGAGAGCACACTGCTGGAGTACACCGCGCGAGGCGAACGGGCTCGCATCGCCCGCGAGCTCCACGACGTCGTGGCCCACCACATCTCGATGATCTCCGTGCAGGCCGAGACCGCCCGGCTCGCGGTGCCCGGCATGCCGCCCGAGGGCGCCAAGCACCTGCTCGCCATCGGCGACACCGCCCGCACGGCGCTCACCGAGATGCGCCGGCTGCTGGGCGTGCTGCGTGAGGACGCCGGCGGCGAGCCCACCCGGCGGCCGCAGCCCACCCTGGAGCAACTGCTGGAACTCATCGACGAGACACGCGAGTCCGGTGGGGTCACCGCCCGCCTCATCCTGCGCGGCCGCACCGCGCCTCTGGACCCGGGCGTCGAGCTGACCGCGTACCGCATCGTGCAGGAGGCACTCACCAACGCCCGCAGGCACGCCCCCGGCGCCGCCGTTGACGTCGAGCTCCACTACGACGACGACGTACTGCACCTGCGCGTGCGCGACAACGGGCCGGGTCCGCCGCCCAACGGCAGTGAAGGCGACGACGCGCGGCACGGGGGAGCGCACGCGGGCGGGCCTGGGGTCGGGCACGGCCTGCTGGGAATGCGTGAACGTGCCGCGACGGTCGGCGGCAAGCTCCGCACCGGACCGGCACCGGGCCACGGGTTCCTCGTCGAAGCCACGCTCCCCGCCAAGGCGGGAGACGACCGGTGAGCGCGCCTGTCCGTGTCGTGGTGGTCGACGACCAAGAAGTGGTCCGGGCAGGGTTCAGCGCCCTCCTCGAAACGCAGCCCGACCTGACCGTGGTCGGCACCGCCGCCGACGGCGCCGCGGCGATCGCGGCCTGCCGCGAGCAGTGCCCCGACGTCGTGCTGATGGACGTGCGGATGCCGGCCATGGACGGCATCGAGGCCACCCGGCGGATCACCGCCGCGTCCGGGGAGGGCCCCTCGCCGCGGATCGTCATGCTGACCACCTTCGACCTCGACGAACACGTCTACGACGCGCTCGTCGCGGGCGCGAGCGGGTTCCTGCTCAAGGACGTGACGGCCGAACGGCTCTTCGACGCCGTCCGGGTCGCGGCGGCCGGCGAGGCCCTGCTCGCGCCGAGCGTCACCCGCCGGCTCATCGGCGAGTTCGCCCGGCTGCGCCCGCGCCCGGTCGCGGCGTCGCTCGGCGTGCTCACGCCCCGCGAGACCGACGTGCTCCGCCTGGTCGCCGAGGGCCTGTCCAACGCCGAGATCGCCGCACGGCTGACGGTCGGCGAGGAGACCGTCAAGACCCACGTCAGCCGCGTGCTGCGCAAGCTGGGCCTGCGCGACCGCGTCCAGGCGGTCGTGACCGCCTACGAGTCGGGCCTGGTCGTGCCCCGCACCGGCGGCTGACCGCACGTACCGCGTCACCCGGCGATGCGGTAGCCGACGCCGGGCGTGGTGGTGATGACCGGCGGGTCGCCGAGCTTGCGCCGCAACCGGCCGACGGTCACCGGGACGGTGTTGGTGAACGGGTCGGCGTGCTCGTCCCAGACCTGTTCGAGCAGGTCTTCGGCGCTGAGAAACGCGGGCCAGGCACGCAGCAGCGCCTCCAGCACGCCGAACTCCTTGACCGAAAGGCTGAGCATCCGCCCGTCGCGGATCACCGTGCGCCGCATGGGGTCGAGTTCGATGCCCGCCGCGCGGAAGATCCGCGCACGGGCGCCCGGGCGGCGGCGGGCGAGTGCGCGCACCCGCAACACCAGCTCGGGAAAGTGGAACGGCTTGGCCAGATAGTCGTCGGCGCCCAGGCTCAGGCCGCTGACGCGGTCGCCGGGGGAGTCCGCCGCGGTCAGCATGAGCACCATGACGGGCCGCTCCGCCTCGGTGATCATCCGGCAGAGGGTGTCGCCGTGCAGCCCGGGAAGGTCACGGTCGAGCACGACCACGTCATAGGAGACGTCGAGCTTGGTGGCCGCGTCGAGCCCGTCGTAGGCGACGTCCACGGCCATGCCCTGGTCCCGGAGCCCTTCGGCGACCACGTCGGCCAGGGCGCGTGAGTCCTCGACGACCAGCACCCTCATGCGCTCAGCATCCTCATCCCCTAAGCATTCTCATGCGCTCAGCATTCTCATGCGTTCGCTCCGGCGACGGTGCCCGTGCCGATGGCCGTCTGTGTGAGCGGCAACGTGACCGTCACGCGCAGGCCCCCGCCGGGCAGCGCGAGAAGGGCGAGCGTCCCGCCGTGGACCTCGGCGATGGCGTCGACGATCGACAATCCGAGCCCGCTGCCCCGGTCTGAGCCGGTGCGGTCCGCTGCCAGGCGCCGGAACGGCTGGGTGAGGCCGGCGAGATCCTCCTGCGCGAAGACAGGGCCGCCGTTCTCCACGACGAGCTCGGCGACGGATCCGCGCGCGGCGGTACGGACTCGGACCCACCCGCCGGGGACGTTGTGGGTCACGGCGTTGTCGACGACGTTCTCGACCAGGCGCGACAGCAGGGTCTCGCTGCCCCGGACCCGCGCCTCCGGGCTCGTCTCCCGGTCCACCTGGAGCTCCAGCTCGGCGGTGACGTCGCCGCGGAGTTCGAGCGCGGCCGCGGCGACGTCACCGAGCGCCAGCGTCGACTCGTCGGCGACCGGGGCGTGCTGGGCACGGGCCAGGGTCAGGAAGCTCTCCAGCAGCCGGTCGACGTGATCGAGCTCGTGCCTGATCCGGTCCGCGAGGGTGACGGTCTGCTGGTGCAGCGGGCCGGGCTTGGCCATCGCGACGTCCAGCGACGCCCGCATGGTCGCCAGCGGCGTGCGCAGCTCGTGCGAGGCGTTGGCGACGAACCGCCGCTCGAACTCGAACGAGCGCTCAAGCCGGGCGAGCAGATCGTCGAACGTGTCGCCCAGTTCCTTGAGCTCGTCCGCGGGCCCGGGCAGGTTGAGGCGCTCGTGCAGGTTGGTGGCCGAGATCTGGCGTGCGCTCGTGGTGATCGTGCGCAGGATCCGCAGGAACCGGCCCGGCACCAGCCAGCCCAGGACCAGCGACACCACCGCCATGAACGCCAGCGCGAAACCCGCGGCGGCCAGCAGCTGGCTCAGATCGGAGTCATCCCGGTTGTGCTCGAACGTGCCGGGCCCGCCGGGCGTCGTGGGGACTCCTCCAGGGTCGACGGGAGCCGAGACCGAGGAGCCCTGATACAGGGCGATCATGATGATCAAAAGGATCGCGCCCGACGCGAGGAAGACCCCGAAGTAGAGCAGCGCGAGACGCATCCGGATCGTGCGTCGTGGCAGGTGGAACACGGTCCAAGGATGCCTCATCGGGCTTAACAGCGAAATAACGGATCATGTTGGGCCCGTGTTAGCGCCTCCTGCGTAGAACGGCCACTGACAGTCAGCAGCCGAGCAGTGAGGAAACAACATGTCAGCCACTTTCAGGGCGGGAAGCCGCGCGGTGCGTATCGCGGTGCTGGCGGCGGCGCTCTCAGTCCTGGCCCTCACCGGCACCGCCTGTTCCGGAGGCGAAAAGGAGAAGGGCGGGGGACCGGCGGGCGGCGCGGGGCCGAACGGTTCCCAGGCGGAGCTCGTGGCCAAGCACGTCGAATACGCGAAATGCATGCGCGCCAACGGCATCAAGGAGTTCCCCGACCCCCAAACCGACCCAGGAGGGGGCGTCGGGTTTTCGATGAACCTCGACACCGACGATCCCAAGTACAAGGCCGCCGACGGCAAGTGCAAGTCGCTGCTGCCGGCGGAGCCCGCCGCGAACGACCCGCAGGCGCGCCAAGACGCCGTCAAGCTGGCCGGATGCATGCGGTCCAACGGCGTCTCCAGTTTCCCCGACCCTGACGGCAACGGCACGTTCCACCTCAAGGGCGTCGACCGCGAGGCACCGCAGTACCGCACCGCCATGGAGACCTGCCAGAAGCAGACCGGCTTCAAGGGCCCGATGCGTGTCGAGAACTGATGACCACCAGAGCCGACCACGACACCATGAACGCCGAAACCCGCACCCCGCCGCTTGACCGCCCGACGCCGAAGCCTGAGCCGCCGCGGCGGTCCCGAGGCGGCCGGCGCCTGACCGGCCGGGTCATCCTGGTCTCCGCGGGCGTCCTGATCGCGGCGGGCGCCGGGGTCGTCATCGCCGATCCGTTCGGCATGCGGCCCGAAGACCCGCCACTGCGGGGCACCGACGCGACCGGGCTGGCCCAGGTGGCCAAGGAAACGTTGTCGGCCCGGACCCAGGAAAGCGGGACGCTTGGCTACGCCGGCAGCTACGAGGTCGTCAACCAGATCGATGGCACCCTCACCAAGCTCCCGGCCGTGGGGCAGGTGATCCGCCAGGGCAGGGCGCTGTACCGGGTCGACGGCAACCCGGTGATCCTGCTGCGGGGCGCCGTCCCCGTCTACCGCGACCTGTCGCAGGGGAGCAAGGGAGCCGACGTCCGGCAGCTGAACGCGGCGCTCGTCGCCCTGGGCCTCGCCACCAAGGCCGAGGTCGACCCTGACTCCGACTACTTCGGGACAGGGACGTACTACGCCCTGCGGAAACTGCAGGACAAGGCGGGCCTGGAGGAGACCGGGATCCTGGCCCGCGGCCAGGCGGTCTTCATGCCGGAGACCGAGCTCAGGATCACCAAGATCACCGCAGTGCGCGGCGGCGCGGCGGCACGCGGCGCCGTGGTCCTGCGGGCCTCCTCCACCCGGCGCCAGGTCACCATCTCGATGCACGCCGGACGGCAGGACGAGGTGGAGGTCGGCGACAAGGTGACCATCTCCCTCCCGACCGGCAGGAACACCCCCGGGGTGGTCTCCTCGGTGGGCAAGGTGGCCACCAAGGGCGACAAGAGCACGACCGTCGACGTGCGGATCAGGCCGTTCAAGCCCAGGGAGACCGGCATGCTCGACCAGGCGCCGGTCCAGGTCTCGATCGTGACCGGCACGGCCGTGAACGTGCTGTCGGTGCCGGTGAACGCGCTGCTAGCGCAGGCGGGCGGCGGCTACGCCGTCGAAGTCGTCGGGACCGACGGCGCGCATCGCCTGATCCCCGTGAAGACCGGGCTGTTCGACGACAGCGCAGGCACGGTCGAGGTCAGCGGCAACGGCCTGGCGGCCGGGCAGAGCGTCGTGGTGCCGGCCTCATGACCGGAACGCCTGACACGCCGGTGTTGCAACTGGAGAAGGTGTCCAAGGTCTATCCCGGCGCAGTGCCAGTGGTGGCGCTGGAAGAGGCCAGCTTCACCGTTCACCGAGGCGACCTGGTGGCGATCGTCGGGCCGTCGGGATCGGGCAAGTCGACCCTGCTTCAGGTCATGGGCACGCTGGACCGGCCCACATCAGGCACGGTACGGATCCTCGGCGACGACGCCGCCACGATGTCCGACCGCGCCCTCGCGGGCCTGCGAGCCGAACGGATCGGCTTCGTCTTCCAGCAGTTCTTCCTGGCCGACCACGCCACGGCAGTGGAGAACGTCGCGGACGGGCTCCTCTACGCGGGCGTCCGGCACCGGCAACGGATGCGCGCCGCTGCCACCGCCCTGGAACGCGTCGGGCTCGGCCACCGGCTCGACCACCGCCCGTCGCAGCTGTCGGGCGGGGAACGGCAGCGCGTCGCGATCGCCCGCGCCCTGGTCGGCGAGCCGGCGATCGTGCTGGCCGACGAGCCCACCGGCAACCTCGACAGCGTCTCCGGCGCCGCGGTCTACGAACTGCTGACCGAGCTCAACACCGACGGCGCCACCATCATCATGATCACCCACGACCGCGAGCTGGCCGCCCGGCTCCCGCGCCGCATCGAGGTCCTCGACGGCCGCATCGTCGCCGACGTGACCGGACAGCCGCTGCTCGCAGGAAGGCGCACGCCATGACGGCCTCCACTCCGGGCCGGCTGCATCCGGCCGACCTCGCCCGTGTCGCCGCGGTCGGCCTGCGCACCCGCCGGACGCGGGCCGCCCTGTCGGCCCTGGGCATCGCCATCGGCGTCGCCGCGATGGTGGCGGTCCTCGGCCTGTCGGCCTCGTCCCAGGCAGGGCTCCTGGCCGAGATCGACAAGCTCGGCACCAACCTGCTCACCGTCGCCCCGGGCCAGTCCCTGACCGGCCAAGACGCCCGGCTGCCACTCCAGGCACCCGGAATGATCGGGCGCATCGCCGCAGTGGAGGCCGTGCAGAGCACCGGCGACACCAAGGCCAACGCGTTCCGCAGCCCGCTCATCCCGGGCCTGCAGACCAACGGGCTGACCGTCAACGCGGCGAGCCTGGACCTGCCCGCGGCGGTGCGCACCACCGTCGCCGAAGGCCGGTACCTGAACGCGGCGACCGCCAACCAGCCGGTGGCCGTGCTCGGCTCGGCGGCTGCCCGGCGGCTGGGCATCGCCCGGATCCACCCGGGAATGCGGATCTGGGTGGGCGGACAGTGGTTCTATGTCAGCGGCATCCTCAACCCGGCGACACTCTCACCCGAGATCGACTCCTCAGTCCTGGTCGGCTACCCGGCCGCGCGGCGATACCTGGACTTCGACGGGCACCCTTCGATGATCTATGTGCGGGCCCGCACCGGCCACGTGGAAGAGGTTCACCGTCTGCTGGGCGCGACGGCCAACCCCAGGAACACCGGTGAGGTGCGCGTCAGCCAGCCCTCCGCCGCCCTGGTTGCGCGGGCGGCGGCCGAGTCCGCGCTGAACGGGCTGTTCCTGGGCCTTGGCGCGGTGGCGTTGCTCGTCGGCGGGATCGGCGTGGCCAACACCATGGTCATCTCCGTCCTGGAACGCCGGTCGGAGATCGGGCTCCGGCGCGCCCTCGGCGCCACCCGGGGCGGCATCCGGCTGCAGTTCCTGTCCGAAGCGGTCCTGCTGGCCGCCCTCGGCGGCGCCGCCGGTGTCGCGCTCGGCGTGTCCGCCACGGTCGTGTACGCGTCCGTGAAGGGCTGGGCGACGGTCGTCCCGGTACTGGCCTGGGGCGGCGGCCTAGGCGCAGCCATCGCGATCGGCGCCGTCGCAGGCCTGCTGCCCGCGCTCCGCGCCGCACGCATGCCCCCCACCGAGGCGCTCCGCACAGCCTGACGCCCACGGGCGCCAAAACGGCATTGCGCGCGGCGCACCGCCGGGGAAGCCCCGGTGCATCACCGCACCGGGGCCCCTCAAAACCGTTTCACGCTTGACGGCCGTCGAGGGCGGCCTGCTCCATGACCTTGTGCGCGTCGCGTTCGAACGACGCCCTGGCCTTGAGCGTGAGGAGTCCGCCGGCGACCATCGGGATCACCAGGATGTACATCCCGGCGAGCAGCGACCCGAGCCGGTCCGAGGCGATGCCGACGACCAGGGAGCCGAGGGCGCCGCCGCCTGTGATGAGAAGTTGCAGGACGGCGAAGCCGAGCCCGCGTGAGGCGGCCGGGACCACGTCCGCCAGGCACGCCGTCAAATTCGGCGTCGCGATGGCGATCAGCGAGCAGGAGAGCAGCACCAGCGCGGTCAGTGCGCCGATCGACTCCATCGACAGCGCTCCGGCCAAGACCAGCGAGCCTGCCGTGATGCCGCTGCCGCCGGCCAGCAGGCGGCCGCCCTTGCGAGTGCCGTGCCACTTCCTGCCCAGCCACGAACCGGCCAGGGTGCCGGTCAGCGCGCCCGTGACCGTGATGATGCCGCTCAGCGAGCCTGCCGTGCCCGTGCCGACTCCGAAGGTGCGCACCATCAGCGTGGGCAGCCAGTAGAAGATCCCGGCCATGCCGAGGGTGAGCAGGGACAGCCCAGCGCAGACCAAGACCAGCGTGGGGATGGCGAGGACCTGCTTGAACTGTTGCCAGAACGGCGGCTTGACCAGGGGCGGCGGGGACGTCGCGGAGGCCGGGGAGGCCACCAGGCGATCGAGCTCGCCGCGGCGTGGCTCACGCAGCAGCCAGACGAGCAGGGCCGTGAGCGCGCCCGGCACCACCATGACGAGGAACGCCGTACGCCATGAGAACACCTCCGCCAGTACCCCGCCCAGCAGCGTCCCCACACCCCCAAGGTGCATGGTGACGCGCGTGAGCCCGTACGCCTTCGCCCGGCTGACCGGCGGATAGTAGTCAGCGAGGAGGCTGCCGGAGGCCGGATTGTCGATGTTCTCAGCCGCAGCCAGCAGCACGCGCATCACGTAGAACATCAAGAAGCCGGTGGCCAGCCCCGAGCCCAGCGTCGCGATCGCCCAGACGAAGACGACCACCGCGATGATCCGCGTGCGGCTGAGCCGGTCCGCCAGGTACCCGGCGGGAAGGCACACCACCGCCGCGGCCAGAGCGGCGGCCGTCGGGATCGAGCCCGCGGCGGTGTCGCTGAAGCCCCATTCGCTTTGAACGGCCGGGAGCACGCCGATGAGCAGGTTGTGCTCGATCCTGTCCACCAAACCGACGATGAACAGGACGACCAACGGCACCCAGCCGAACGGCGCCCGCGAACGCGCGTCGACGGCGCCGGTGCGCGGCGAACCCAACGTGCTGACCATGCCACCCTTTCCGTCGGAGATCCATGATCGCAGCGCGCCGACCCTGACCACCTGTACGCACGCCCGCGCCGCCGCAGGGGCGTTCGAGGACTTGATCCCGGCGAAAACTCGTTTGCGCGGCCTGGGCCGTCTCCGATGGGCTGCACCCGATGTCGAAGGGGGCGCGTGTGAACGAGTTCTGCTGGATGGATGTGAAGACCCGTGACGTGCCGGGAGTCGCCGCGTTCTTCGGGGCTGTGCTGGGGTGGCGGTTCGCGGTCGACGAGAACGACCCCCGCCGTGCGACGAAGATCTACCTTGACGGGTACCCGATCGGCGGTGTCAGTGATCTGTCCGATCCGATCTATCCGCCGGGCACGCCCCCACACGTGGCGTACTACCTGGCGGTCGACGACGCCGACCGCGTCACCGGAGCGGCCGTGGCCAACGGCGCGGAGCTGGTGGTCAGGCCCTTCGACGCCGGCGACCAGGGACGGATGGCCACCCTGGTCGATCCGGGCGGTGCGGCCTTTTCACCGTGGCAGGCAGGCACGTTCGCGGGCTGGCGCCACCCCGGCCTGGCTCATGCCCCCGCGCGGATGATGCTCGCTTGCAACGATCCGGAACGGTCGCGGGCGTTCTACCGCACCGTGCTGGGCGCCGAGCCGCGCTCCGCCGAGTTCGTGCGGACACCGGACGTAGCGGAGACCGGGGCACGCTGGGAGGCGATCCTGCAGACCCGCGACCCCGGCAGTGTCGCCGCCCGGGCCCGCACGTTCGGCGGGGGAGCCTGTGTCCGGTCCGATGCCGGGTCCGGGCAACCCGGCGGACCGGTGCTGCGACTGACCGGCCCGGACGGGCTTGCCTTCCAGATGCGGCCGGTCATCGACTGATCCTGCGTGCTCGCTCCCTGCGAAGAGCATCGGCTCAAGGCCGATCGCGTTAGCCCTTGTCAGATGCCCTGTGCGGGGCGCGGATCGCCCGGGCGGTCGCGCAGAGGCCAGTAGTGCTCGGTGAAGAGGCGGGCCACCAGTTCACCGCGGCTGGAGACCTGGGTCTTGTCGAAGATCGCCTTAATGTGGTCGCGGACGGTGTGTGCGGAGATGAACAGGGCAGCGGCGATCTCGGCGGTGGCCAGCCCCCGCGCGACGTGCTGGGTGATCTCCAGTTCGCGGGGTGAGAGTCCGTAGGCGGCGGCGATGATCGGCGCCATGTCGGAGGCGGGGGCGGGCTCGATGATGAGCGCCGTCGGACCGGGTAGTCCGTCGGGGCCGCTGAGGCATGAGGCGTGGCAGACCAGCCAGCCGCCGTCGCGGGTGCGGATGCGCACCCGCGCCGATCGCCCGTCGCGTTCGGAGGCGACCGCCCGCGCCTGGACGGCTGTCCCGACGACCCAGATGGGGAGGCGGACGCCGAGGGCCGACGGCTCGGACGGCCCGTCCGGCAGCAGTGCGAGGTAGTGCCGGGCCTCCTGGTTGATAGAAGTGGCCGTCCCGTCGGGGGTGAAAAGGATCATGCCCGGCGCGGACGTCCCGGCGAGCACCGGGGCGGCGGCGGACGGGCGGGCGAAGGCGCGCAGCCGTGCGCCGAGTGAGGCCGACATGCCCGCGACCAGATCGATGTCGGCCTGGCCGAAGGGTTCGTGTCCGGCACTGCGGAACAGGCTGACCACGCCCCACGGCCTGTTGCCCGCGCGCAGCACCGCCCGGAGCTCGTCCATCAGGCCGTCGCGGCGGAGCCGCCGGTACTGTGCGCTGCGCCCGGGCAGGTCACCGGTGTTGCGCCGCAGCGCGCCGGCGGGAGTCGCGGCGCGGGCCAGTTCGCGGAAGGGGATGACGGTCTCCTCCAGCAGCTCGCATTCCCAGTACGCGTAGCACTGCGAGCCGCCGTCGAGGTTCTGCACCCACATCGGCGCGGTCACCAGCCCGGTCTGCGGGTCGGTGGTCGACCATGCCGCCGCGTCGAAGACGACGCGCTCGCGGAGCCGGGCGGAGACCTGGACGAACAGTTCGAGGGGGCTGGCTGCCCGTGCGATCGGGTCGTCGCGCGACATCCGGTCTCCCTTCCGAACTGTTGATCATCCCAGCCTGCCTCAGCGGGCGCGCTTCCCCCACCCCTCGTTTGAGGGGGTGCGTTCCGTCGCGGCGCCCCGTTCGTGCGGGATGGGAGGCGCGGGCGGCGGCGGCCAGGCTCGTGATCAGACGACCGAGGACGAGCTGGAGGACGGCATATGGAGATCGGAATCATCGGCGCGGGAGCGTCCACGGTGGGGTTGCTCGACGCGCTGGCCAGGCTCGCGCGGGAGCCCGGCGCGGTCACGGTCTTCGAGCCATCGCCGCACCGGTGGCGCGGGCGCGCCTTCGGCCCCGACCTTGCATCGGTGCGGGTCAACACCCCGCCAATGATCATGTCCGCCCGGCACGGCGATCCCGCGCATTACGCCCGGTGGCTGGAGGAATGCGAAGCCTCACACCTTGACCGGCGGCTCGGGCATCAGACCGTCCCGCGCGGGATGTACGGCGATTACCTGGAGCAGACCGCCGAGTCGGCCCTGGCCCGCCTGCGCGAGCTGGGATGGCGGACCGAGGTGGTGGACGAGCGCGTGACCGGGATGTCCCCGTCGGACCGGCCCACCCTGCTCACCGGAGCCGGACGGCGTCACACGGTCGACGTCGCGGTACTGGCCGTGGGAAGCGGCGCCCCACAGGACCACTACGGCCTCAGCGGCAGCCAGGGGTTCCTCCGCGATCCCTACCCGCTGGCGTCCACCCTTGACGACCTCGCGCCCGAACGGGACGTCGCCATCGTCGGCAGCGGCCTCACGGCGGTCGACATCGTCGTCTCACTGGCAAGGCGCGGCCACGCGGGCCGCATCAGCCTGCTGTCGCGCGACGGGGTGCTGCCGGCCGTCTGGCAGCGACCCCTGAAGATCGAGCCGCGTTACCTGACCGCCGACCGGCTGACGGCCCTCGCCCGCGAGCACGGCGAGCTCACCCTCGGCCGCCTGCGGTCGCTTCTGGACGCTGAGCTGGGGCAGGACCTGGGCGAACTCATCGAGGAAGTGCGGGCGACGCGCTCGGAGGACCCGGTCGAGCGGTTGCGGCGGCAGCTCTCGCTGATCGACTCGCCCGGTATGGGCCGCCGCGTCGTTCAGCAGACCGTGCACGCGCTCGGGCCGTACGCCTGGCACCTGCTCCGCCGGACCGACCGGGACATGCTGCGCAACGAGCACTTCCGCACGATCGCCAGCCTCAGCTCGCCGATGGTGCCCGGCAACGCCGCCGCCATGCTGGAGTTGCTGGACGCGGGGCAGCTGGCCGTGGTCCCCGGTGTACGGAAGATCGAGCCCGTGGAAGGCGGCTTCCAGATCTTCACCGACGTCGGCGTCCGGAGCGCCGACGTCGTCATCAACGCCGTCAACCCGCCACCGCACTCGATCCCCGAGAACGCCGGCGCACTGGTCTCGTCGATGCTCGCCAGCCGGGTGGCCGAGCTCCACCCGGACGGCGGGCTGAACGTCCAGGCCGCGACCGGGCGGCTGACGGTGTCCGGCAAGGCCGACCCCCGGTTGTACGCCCTGGGCGACCTCGCAGGGGGCGGCCTGTTCATCACCACGAGCATCGCCGGTCTGGCCGCACGTGCCGAGGCGGTCGCCCGGGTGCTCCTGGCGATCTGACGGCAATGGCCGGGCCTCATGCCATCATCCGCAACTCGTCGGGTGAACATGTAGCCGGCCGCGCTGAGCGTGCGGGTGAGGAAGCCCATCTCTGCGGCCAGGGAGCCGGGACAAATCCCGCGCTGCCTGAACAGCCGCAGAGGGCAGAGTCCTCTGGCTGCTCGAGCCCGTTTGCACGTGGCTGGAAAAGCGTTGGACGGGGTGATCGTCGGGCTTGTAGCTTGCAGCTGACCGTGACACCGCCCGAGGAGGTGAGACCCATGAACGCTGTATCGATGTGGGTGCTCTCCTTCCCGTCACGGCCGGGCGATTGACGTAGGTGTCGCCGGGAGCGCCTCGACAACAAGGCACTCCCGAAAGGCAACACCTATGCACTCTTCGCAGTTCTCCGCCGAGCCGTCGTCGAACGATATGGCCGAGCGCGACTTCACCGTGGGAGACGTCCCCGGAGTTCTCTCATCGCCGCTCACCGGCGCCGATCGCGCGCCCCTCATGTTCGACGTGATCATTGCCGGGTGCGGGCCGACCGGTGCGATGCTGGCCGCCGAATTGCGGCTGCACGATGTGCGGGTACTCGTTCTGGAGAAGGAAACCGAGCCCGTGTCGTTCGTTCGCATAGTCAGTCTGCACATGCGCAGTCTCGAGCTGATGGCGATGCGCGGACTGCTGGATCGCATTCTCGAACGCGGAAGACGGCGTCCGGTCGGCGGTATCTTCGCCGCCATCCCCAAACCCGCACCCGAGGGCCTGGATTCCGCGTACGCCTATCTGCTGGGCATTCCGCAACCGGTCATCGTTCACCTGCTCGAAGAACATGCGGTCGAACTGGGTGCGCAGGTCCGGCACGGTTGTGCGGTGGCCGGGTTCGAGCAGGACGACGAGGGTGTGACCGTCGAGCTGGCCGACGGGGAACAGCTGCGTTCGCGCTACCTCGTCGGCTGTGACGGCGGGCGCAGTACGGTGCGCAAACTGCTCGGTGTCGGCTTCCCCGGCGAGCCCTCGCGGACCGAGACGCTGATGGGCGAGATGGAAGTGGGCGCGCCGCAGGAGGAGATCGCCGCCAAGGTGGCCGAAATCAGCGAGACCCATAGGCCATTCTGGCTCAGGCCCTTCGGCGAAGCGGTTTATAGCGTCGTAGTCCCCGCCGCGGGAGTCGGCGACCGCGCGGAACCGCCCACCCTCGAGGATTTCAAACAACAGTTGCGCACCATCGCCGGAACCGATTTCGGCGTGCACTCTCCGCGCTGGTTGTCCCGCTTCGGGGATGCCACCCGGCTGGCCGAACGTTATCGGGTCGGGCGGGTGCTGCTGGCCGGCGACGCGGCGCACATCCATCCACCCATCGGCGGTCAGGGCCTCAACCTGGGCGTTCAGGACGCGTTCAACCTCGGCTGGAAACTGGCCGCACAGATCCGCGGCTGGGCGCCGGAAACACTGCTGGACACCTACCAGGCCGAACGTCAGCCAGTCGCCCAGGACGTGCTGGACAACACCCGCGCCCAGACGGAACTGCTGTCCACCGAACCGGGACCGCAGGCCGTGCGCAGGCTGCTCACCGAACTGATGGACTTCAACGAGGTGAACCGCCATCTGATCGAGAAGATCACCGCGATCGGCATCCGCTACGACTTCGGCGAAGGCCCCGACCTGCTCGGCCGCCGCCTGCGCGACATCGACGTGAAACAGGGCCAACTCTACGGTCTGCTCCACCGCGGCCGCGGCCTGCTGCTGGACCGCACCGAACGCCTGACCATCGCCGGCTGGTCAGACAGGGTCGATTACCTCGCGGATCCCACTGCGGACCTGGATGTTCCGTGCGTCCTTCTACGCCCCGACGGCCACGTCGCCTGGATCGGCGACGATCAGCAGGACCTGGACGACCACCTCTCCCGCTGGTTCGGCAAGCCCGCCAACTGATTTCGCCTGAGCAACCGAAAAGGCCCGTGAGAACGGCCAGTAGCGACTGACCATCGGAAGGCTGGAGGCAGCATCAGCCGTGGTGCTCTGCCGCCAGGGTCGCCCTGCGAGGAGGGTTAGCCTCCGAGCGGAAGACGGCGGAAGAGCACCGCGAGGTGGATCGGCGCAGGCGTCCGCGCGTTCGTCAAGCGGTCGTTTGACGAACGCGCGCGCCGAGCGGGCCCTCGTCCGCGAACGCGTCCGCGTCACCGGCGTCGGCTCGCGCCGTGGCCGCCTTGCCCAGCAGCGGTGTGGTCGCGGCGGCACCGGCCACCACGGCGGCACCCCGCAACAGCGAACGCCGGTCCCGTTCACCGTCATCAACCACGGCTTTCTCCTTCTCGTGCTCACCTTCCGAAACCGGGGCACCATGACCTCGGCACGGACCGCTGTGGTCCGCGCCTCCATTGAAAACGGAGGATTGTTGCAGTGGCGTATGCGCTTTCGATACGCCCGCGATACACCCAATCCCCGACCCCTGGCATGTCGGCAGGGAGATGGTCCGCGCCGCTGGTGATCGCGACGAGTCCGGCCACTGCAGGTGCTGGACGACTCGTCGGTGAACATCGCACGGCCGAGCCTCCAGAACGAGCGCGCCTCTGCGGCTTCGGGGGAGGTCCAGGCCGGGCTACGGGCCTGGTGGGGCGAGGCGGGCGGCTCGGCCATGCAGGTAGCGCTGCTCGGGGAGGCTGGTGGTCAGGCGCGCGGCTGTCCGGTAGCTCGATCGGGCGCCCTCCTCGTCACCTGCCATTTCCAGCAGATGCGCCCGTACGGCGTGGAGCCGGTGATGGCCGGACATCCGTTCATCGGCGTCCAGCGGTGCGAGGAGGGCGAGACCGGCGTGCGGGCCGTTCACCATCGCGACCGCGACGGCGTGGTTGAGCGTGACGACCGGGTTGGTGTCCATGCGTTCGAGCAGCTGGTAGAGCGCGACGATCTGGGGCCAGTCGGTGTCACCGGCGTGCGCGGCCTCCGCGTGCACGGCGGCGATGGCCGCCTGGAGCTGGTAGGGACCGAGCCGGGCGCGGGGGAGCGTGCGGGTGATCAGGTCGATGCCCTCCTCGATGGACGCCCGGTCCCACCGGGTGCGGTCCTGCTCGGCGAGCGGGATGAGGGCGCCGTCGGCTCCGGTACGGGCCGGGCGACGGGCGTCGATGAGGAGCATGACGTCCTCTGTCACCGCGTCGCCCACCTGGAACTGCCACCCGAACAGCGCGCCGTAGTACTCACGAAGCCGCGCCGGATCACTCCCGATGATCTCGAAGTGCACCACCGGATCGCCCATGTTCCACTCCTCCTCGTCGCGCCCCCGGCCGGGGGCGCCTCATGCCAGAGGTCGGATCTGACGTCCCCGCTCTCTACATCCACCTAAAAAGATCTTCACCGGAATGGTCCGGGCCGTCGCCCCATCGGTCCCTGCTCGCTGATACCGCGGTGCCGCCCGAATACAGCAGGAACGGGCCGCGTCCTCCAGACGGGCAGCGCGACCTGAGATCGAGGTTTCGGCTGTGGATGACCGTGCCGGGCCGGAGACCGGATTGGTTCCCGGTCATGCTGACCTGCGGAGGCACGATTTCGGCGACCAGACAGGCCACATGTTTCTGTGGTACAGCGCCTCGGTGCGGCCCCACGTCCGCCGTAGTCCATACCCGAGGATTCCCGGCACCGGCACGCGGCGATCTTCCACGAGCCCGTGTGCGGCCAGTGACACGTCCGTCAACGGCACCCAGAGACGCCAGCCCATGACCCGCGCCGGTTTGACGGCCCTCTGTCACAACGTGGATCAGTCCGGCTCCCCGTCGCGAGCCGTGCGCAGCTCCGCAGCCACCGCCCGTTCCCGCTGGGCGGACGCCTCATCCCGGGCCGCGTCACGTTCCCGGGCGAGTTCCCCGTTGCGAGCCTGCTCCGCACGCAGCTCAACCCGGACCTCGGCCAGCTCTCCCCGGAGCCGTTCGACCTGAGCGCGCAAGTCAGCGCTCTCTCCCTTCACCGCCTCCGCCCGCGCGACGGCCTCCTGCCGCGTCTTCTCGGCCTCCGCCCGGGCCGCATCCCGCGCAACGGCCTTCTCCTCAGCCTCCCGCATGCGCATCTCGGCCCGTTCGCGTGACTCCTCGGCCGCCTGCGCGCGAGCGTCTGCCGCTGCTCGTTCCTGTCCAGCGGCAGCAGCCGCCTCTCGTACCTTCTCCATCTCGGCACG
The DNA here is from genome assembly GCF_008923185.1 of Actinomadura rudentiformis. Taxonomy (GTDB): domain Bacteria; phylum Actinomycetota; class Actinomycetes; order Streptosporangiales; family Streptosporangiaceae; genus Spirillospora; species Spirillospora rudentiformis. Next base: position 403,933 of record NZ_WBMT01000006.1, on the reverse strand, counting down.
TGCCCTGTCCGCCTCTTCGACCGCGGCCGCCTCAGCCCGCCGCGCCTCCTGAGCGTCTGCAAGCGCACTCTTCAACTCGCCTCGCGCTTTGCCGACCTCCTCGACCGCCGCTGCCTCGGCTCGCCGCGCCTCCTGGGCGTCTGTGAGCGCGCGTTCCGTTTCGGCGCGTGCCTTGGCCGCCTCCTCGGCCGCGGCCGCCTCAGCCCGCCGTGCCTCCGCACGCACGTTCTCCGCCTCAGCGCGCGCCTTCTCCGCCTCTTCGACGGCCGCTGCCTCGGCTCGCCGCGCTTCCTGAGCGTCTGCACGCGCGCGCTCCAACTCGCCCCGTGCCTTTGCCGCCTCCTCGGCCGCAGCCGCCTCAGCCCGCCGGGCGTTCCAGGCGTCCGCACGCGCGTTCTCGGTTTCGGTCCGCGCCTGCTCGATTCGAGCTGCAGCCTCCTCCCGAACCGCCGCGATCGCGCGTTCTGCCTCGTCCCTCGCACTTGCCACCGCGGCCTCGGCCTCGGCACGCGCACGCCCGGACTCCTCGATCGCGTCGTCACGCTGCCGTTCGGCTTCCTGAGCACGCTGCCGTGCCGCCCGTGCCTGCTCCTTGGCCTTTTCGAGGTCCTTCTCGGCTCGTACGGCTCGCTCGGTGGCCTCTTCTCGTTCCGCCAGGGCCGCCGCGACCTGCGCCTGCGACTCGGCTCGCATCGCGGTGATCTGGGCCTCGACACCACGCGGTGACAGTTCGGCGTCCAGCGCCTGGGCCAGGGGAGCGAGTGCGGCGGTCAGCCCCTGTTCCATCCGCTCGTACAGATCCTCCGCCCGCGCCAGTGCACCTTCCAGCCCCGGAGTGGAGCGTCTCAGTTCACGCTCCCGCTTCGCCCGTGCCTGGCAGTCGCCGTGCAGGCAGTACTCCCGCGGCCGTCCGCGCCCCGCGCGCTGCGGCACCGGACGGCCACAGAACCGGCAAGGCCGCTCGTCGACCCGCTCCTCAGTCTCAACGTCGTTCACGCGGTACACGCTAGCTTTTCTGGATTTCTATTTCCAGAAAATAAGAAGTTCCAGAAAACACGGCAGGCTAACTTACGACAATGTCTGTTTGCAGAAGCTGAGGGCGGACGGCGTGGTAGCCGGATCCGCCGCGTTCACGTTGGCACCGCCGCGCCGGTCCCCGGAGCCGTCACGTCCGGGGAGAGGTCGGGGAGGGGGAGCCACCCTGCAGCATCGCTACGGCGACCTTCCTGCGGGCAGTGACGACGTTCGCCATGATGAGCCTGTCTGCGCCCCGCTGTCGATGATGCGCTGATCTCCCCGGAGCTACTGGCCGTTGAGCGGGACTCCAGCAAGGGGCCCGGATCTCCCGAAGCTACGGCGGGGCAAGGTAGCGCCATGTCTCCTTTCGATATCGCTACGCAGCGATCTCAAGTAGGCATATCGGTCGGTAGAAGTTTCCGGTGCTTGATGGTGCTTGGTGATCTATCGGTGGTCGCTGATCGCGAGGGGTGCTGAGGGCGCGGACCGAGTAGGAGCCGGACGAGTTGATCAGTGTGTGGACGCTGGTCAAGGCTGACTGGGAGCTGATCGCGAACAAGGCGGGGGCGACTCAGCTGGGCTTCAGCGTGATGTTGAAGTTCTGTGAGAGCGAGGGCCGGTTCCCGGTGTATCCGGAGGAGGTTCCGCAGGTCGCGGTCGAGTACGTGGCATCGCTGGTGGAGGTCGATCCGGCGTCGTTCGCCAAGTACTCCTGGCGCGGTCGGACGATCAAGTATCACCGGGCGCAGATCCGCAAGGCGTACGGCACGCGGCCGCCGACCGAGGCCAATGAGGATCGGTGTGCGCGGTGGCTGGCGGAGGAGATGTGCCCGACCGAGACCAGCCGGGAGCGGTTGGCCGCGGCGTTGCGAGAGCGGTGCCGTAGCGAGAAGGTCGAGCCGCCGACCAGCGGCGAGGTGGCGCGAGTGGTGGCTTCGGGTTGCTGGTGGTTCGATGCCGAAACCCGGACTGTGATGATCTTGTTAGGTGGGGGATTATCAGGATGGTGGGCGCTTCGCCGGGCCGATCATTGCTCGCATCTGGACGGTCGAAATGGGCAGACGCGGAGGGCGGCCGAATCATGGGGCCGTGGTCGGCGAGCTGATCGGCGTCATCATCGTCGTCGCCTTCCTGGGCTTGGTCGTCCGGTCGGAATGGATGATCATTACTGGTCACGAGAACGCGGGCGGCACTGTCGAACGCGTCTGGGGCGGAGTCATCTATTTCTTCCTTGGCCTCGGTGCCCTCGGTGGCCTGGTCCAGCTGATGTTCGGATCTTCGGATCGGGAGGCTGGCAGTGGGGGCAGGGTCGAATTCGGCCTAGGCGACGACGACCCAGGCGGCTGACGCTCAGCATGATGGGTCTCTGCGACACCAAATGAGACTTTTCGCGCGCAAGCTCAAGGGCAAGCAGCCCAAACTCCCCGCACCCGCGCACCGCTCCATCCGCCGCCGCTACGCCGAAGGCGAGGTCTCCTTGGCGGACCTGGCCACCGAATACAGCGTCGGCCGCTCCACCATCCACGGCCCAGAAGGGCCCAGGTAGACCACGGCACCCACGCCTACCTTCCCCTCGCCGTAGCCAGAGAAGTCCTGGGCCGCCACGGGCCATTCGACGTCATCACGATCAGTCACCGAAACTACGCACAGCTACTTGGGGCTGGTCGCACGGACCCGAGTGGAGGGCCTTCCTTGGGGCTGAACGGCGATCCACTGTCCGGCCTGCACGCGAAAATCCGGTCGACTGCCGCGCTGATTCCGCCGGTGGCGCAACTGATTCCAGGCACGGTGCCACAGAACTACCGTGGGGCGCATGGACTCACCAATCACGGGAACGGCCGCCGGCGTGCCGTTCACCGCACTGCCGCCGGCCGGCGACACCGCCGCGCCCCTGATCGTCACCTGGCACATGCTGGACGCGCCGCGGTCGAACGCTGCGTTCGCTGCCGCGTTGCCGATGAACGACCTGCCCGCGTGGCGGGTGCATCTCGGTATGCCGATGTGCGGGGAACGCATGGTCGACGGCAGCATCGACGCCATCGGGGAGCTGATACGCAAGGACCCGTTGATGTCGTTTCTGTACCCCTTCGTCCAGCAGGCGACCGAGGAATTCCCGGCCGCGCTGGCGTCGATCCGCGCCCAACTGCCGGTCGATGACGGCCCGATCGGAGTGCTCGGTGGTTCCCTGGGCGGTGCCGTCGCGCTGCGGATTCTCGCGGACACCGAGATACCGGTCTTCGCCGGCGCCGTCGTGAACGGCGCCATCCGGCTACGTTCCGTCGTGGACCTGTTCCCAGGCGACTACCCGTATGACGCCGAGTCTGAGAAGGCCGTCGACAGCCTGGACTTCGTCGCCAAGGCGGACGCCCTTGCTGCGCGGGCGCCGCTGCTGGTCGTCAGCGGCGAGGTGGATCATCCGGCGCTGCGCACCGACGCGGTCGACCTTGTCGACGCATTGGGGGAACGGTCTGAACTGGTGTCGATCCCCGGGCTGGCGCATCCGCTCGCCGACGAGCCCGGCATCGAGCCCGCGCCGCAGCTGCCACCGGCCCGCAAGGTGGACGCCAGCCTGACCAAGTGGTTCCGACGCCACCTCACGGCTGCGAGCTAGGTGTACTGACCCCAGCGGTTTGGAACGCGGCTGGCGGGTCGTTGTCTATGTAGTGCGGTGTGGGCCGCGGTGGTGGCTGTGGTCGAGCCACGGGACTTCGTGATCGTCGAAGGCCTGCTGCCGCTGCACACGCGGCTGGCCCGCGCCTGTTTCAACATCACCGTCTACTCGCCGCGTCGTTTCGACGTGTGGCGTGACACAGGGGCCACGACATGATGCCTGCGGTGCGGCGTTCGATTCGCTGGTGTAGAGGCGTGCGTGCGCACGTCGTTGGTCAGTGTGCGGTGGTAGCAATCAACCTTGCTGTTGGCGTTTGTGGGTGATGTGATCGCGGGCGCAGAGCATCGGGCCAGGGTGTGTAGTGGTAGCAGGCGCCATTGTCGGTCAAAACGCGGCGACGGTGATGCCTGCGTCGGTGAAGAACTGGTGGGCGTGACTGCAGAACGCGGCGGCGGTTTCTCTTCGTTCGTCGGCGAGGATTTGGAGGTGGGCCGGGCGGGGGTGGTCGTCGATGGCGGTGTGCAGGTAGCTGTGGTCGATCATGGCGCGGCCGCTGTTGCGTAGCGGCGTGGTGGCGCGGGCGTTGCGGTCGCCTTGTTGGCTTGCCGCCGGAGCGCCCAAGCGCCGGAGTAACCATCGGCGCCTTCATACGCGAACGCTCGGTAGCCGTTCCCGCACGTAACGGCCCGAAGCGCGCCCGCGCCACCTCACCGGCCCCTCTCCATGGCCGTCCCCCTCTCGATCACGACCTTTCCGGCCGGGCGCCGGGCTGTCACGTTCCGGAACAGGAGCTGGACGCCGAAACGGTCTGAGGCACTGCCCAGGGACGGCCGCCGTTGGCCCGATGGTCACCACCCATGAGCGACGCCGATGCCATCAACGCGTTCCTTGGACGAGCTCAGTTCCTCATCCCGGCGGGGATCTACGCGGGGTGTCCACCAAACACCCCAGCGGACGGGGCGGCATCGCGTGTTGGCCTAGGAGAGGTGTCAGGAGCACTCGCGCATGGCGTTCACCAGCTCCTCCGGGCGTAGGGGCGGCTCCGGCAGCGGATGTGGGGCGGGGGTGCGGAAGCCGTCGAGCATGAGGGCGAGGTGGCGGCGCCATGCCTGGGGTCTGATGCCGGCTGTTGCCTCGACGGTCCGGGCGGTGCCCCACGTCACGAAGGCCAGGTCTTCGAGGGTGACGTCGTCGCGCAGGGTCCCGGACTCGCGCGCCCGCTTGACGATCTGCTGCATCAGCTCGTACCCGCGCAGGTGCTCATCGGTCGGTGGAGCCTGCGGTACGCGGCGGGAGACCAGGTCGTTGTAGCCGCGGTCGGCGGCCTGCTGCTCGCAGACCCGTTCCAGGAAGTGCACCAGGCCTTCCCACGGCTCCATCGCCAAAGCGTTCTCGGCGATCCGCACCACGGTGGCGGCGCGGTCGGCGAAGACGGCGTCGATCAGATCGGTGCGGTCGGGGAAGTGGTTGTACAGCGTGCCGCTGCTGACCCCGGCGGTACGGGCGATCTCGTCGAGTGAGACGTCCAGCCCGCGCGCGGCGTACAGCTCCCGGGCTGCCTTGATCAGCAGGTCGCGGTTGCGCTGCGCGTCCTTCCTCAGCGGCTTCGTACGAGGCATGAGCGTGATCCTACCTAAGTTGACCGCACTCCCAAGTTCTGCATACGCTCCGAACAAGTTGAGACCACAGTCAACTTATTCCCTTCTCACCAAGGAGCACTGCTCGCATGCCCAAGACTCTTGCGATCTTCGGTGCCGGCCCCGTTCTGGGCCTGTCCCTCGCACGCCGCTTCGGACGCGAGGGCTTCCGCGTCGCGCTCGTCGCCCGTACCACCGAGAACCTCGACCGCCTCGTCGCGGCGCTCGCCGAAGACGGCATCGAGGCGGCCGGCTTCACCGCCGACGTCTACGACCACCAGCAGATCGAGGCCGCTGTCGCCGCCATCACCAAGGAGTACGGTCAGATCGACGTCGCCGAGTTCAGCCCGGGCGGCGGCAACATGGGCGAAGGCATCGAGTCGGTACTGGACGTCGATCCCGCCAACCTGCAACTGATCCTGGACCGCTTCCTGCTCTCTGGAGTCGCGCTGGTCCGGGCCGTCCTGCCGGACATGGTCGAACGAGGCGAGGGCGCGATCCTGTTCACTGCGGGGCAGTCCGGCATCTACCCGACGCCGTTCCTCGGCAACGCCGGCATGGCACAGGCCGCACTGCGCAACTACTTCCACAACCTCAACGCCGTACTCGCGGACAAGGGCGTCTACGTCGGCGCCGTGAACGTGGGCGCGCTGATCGAGGGCAGCGTGCCACACCAGGCGGTCATGTCGGCGACCGAGCCGCTCGGGTTCGAGCCGGAGGTGATCCACCCCGACGTGTTCGCCGAGAACTTCTGGGCCCTGTACGCCAAGCGCGACCGAGCGGAGGCCCTGGTCGGCGCCTTCGGCCAGTAGGCCCGCTGAACGTCACCGCCGCCCTCCGCGGCGGCGGTGACTCGGCACTTCGGGGAGAGCTTGCCCGTGCGCAGCGGGCGACAAAAGCAAAAGGCAAGGAGCTTTCCACTCCCTGCCACTTTCAACATATAGCGGACCGGGGGCCTTGCGGCAAGCCCCTGGTCGTCCTGCAGAATCTCCAGCCGAGGCCCAGAACGCGTGGAAACCAGGGATCCACGAAATATGGCGTGCGGTGTGGTTGCGGGAATTCGGCGCGGACGTGCGGGAATGCGCGGAGCAACTGGCCGAAATGCAACCCTGTGAATGGGGGTTTTGATGATTGATGTGATCATTGTCGGTGGCGGGCCGACCGGCATGATGCTGGCCGGCGAGCTGCGGCTGCACGGCGTGCACACGCTCGTGCTGGAGAAGGACGCGGAGCTGACCAGGGTCGTCCGCGGGCTTGGCCTGCACGCGCGCAGTGTCGAGGTGTTGGATCAGCGCGGTCTGCTGGAGCGGTTCCTCGCGCACGGCCAGCAGTACCCCCTCGGTGGTTCCTTCGCCGGCATCACCAAGCCGCCTCCGGACCGGCTCGACACCGCACATCCGTACATCCTCGGCATCCCGCAGACCACCACCGATCGCCTGCTGGCCGAGCATGCCGCCGAGGTCGGCGCCGAGATCCGGCGCGGCTGCGAACTGGTCGGGCTGAGCCAGGACGACCACGGGGTGACCGCTGAGCTGGCCGACGGTACGCGGCTGCGCTCGCGTTACCTCGTCGGCTGCGACGGCGGCCGCAGCACGGTGCGCAAGGTGCTCGGCGTCGGTTTCCCCGGTGAGCCCGCCAGGACCGAGTGGTTGCTGGGTGAGGTGGAGGTGGCCGTGCCGCCGGAGGAGTTGGCGGCCGTGGTGGCCGAGGTCCGCAAGACCCAGCGAGGATTCGGCGCCGGGCCCGTCGGGGACGGGGTGTACCGGGTCGTCGCGCCCGCCGATGGTGTGGCCGAGGATCGCACGGTCCCGCCCACCGTCGAGGAGCTCAAGCAGCGGATGCGGGCGGTCGCCGGCACCGACTTCGGCGTGCACTCGCCGCGCTGGCTCTCCCGCTTCGGTGACGCCACCCGGCTGGCCGAACGCTACCGGGTCGGCCGGGCGCTGCTGGCAGGCGACGCGGCGCACATCCACCCGCCGCTGGGCGGGCAGGGGCTCAACCTCGGCATCCAGGACGCGTTCAACCTGGGGTGGAAACTGGCCGCCGAGGTCGGCGGCTGGGCACCGGAGGGGCTGCTGGACAGCTATCACACCGAACGGCACCCGGTGGCCGCCACCGTGCTGGACATCACCCGCGCGCAGGCCGAGTTGATGTCCACCGAGCCGGGTCCCCAGGCGGTGCGCCGGCTGCTGTCGGAACTGATGGACTTCGAGGAGGTGAACCGGCACCTGATCGAGAAGATCGCTGCGATCGGGATCCGTTACGACTTCGGTGAGGGGCATGACCTGCTCGGCCGGCGGATGCGGGATGTGCGGCTGAAGCGGGGGCGCCTCTACGAGTTGACGCGCGGCGGCCGAGGACTGCTGCTCGACCAGACCGGCAAGCTCTCGGTGGCGGGCTGGGCGGAGCGGATCGACCACGTGGTCGGCGTCAGCGAGGAACTGGACGTGCCTGCGGCGCTCCTTCGGCCGGACGGCCACGTGGCATGGGTCGGCGAAGACCAGCAGGATCTGCTCAGCCACCTGCCCACGTGGTTCGGCGCCGCCGCCAGCGCCTAGCCGTTGGCTGAGCGCGCCGCCGCCAGTTGAGCGTGCCGCTGCAGTTGAGCGCGCCGCTGTCAGTTGAGTGTGCTGGCAGTTGAACGTGCAGCCGCGCCTTGAACGGGCGGACGTGGCTCCGGTCGAGTCCGCCGCCGTACACCGGCATCTGAACCGGCCTCGGTGCTCAGCGGTGCCTTGTGCACCTGCTCGTCCATCTGGCATCTGGACATCGCCGAGTGCTCGTCCAACTGAGCGCCCGGGCGCACCTGTGCCAAAGGTTCGTGCCTGGTTCACCCGTTGGGTGGGTTGCTCGGCCAGTTCCGTAGGGCGCTGTCGAGGGCGTCGAGGGCCCGTGACCATGAGGCGTCGATGTCGCGGGGGTGGTTGCTGAACGCGCCGGCGACCTCCAGGCTCACGTAGCCATGGAAAACGCTGCCGAGCAGCCGCACCGCATCGGTCTCGTCTGGCTCCTGCAGGTCGTAGTCGTGCAGGATCGCCCGGGTCAGCTCGGCGTGCCGTCGTGCGGCGCTGGCGGCCGCCGTCTCCGGGTCCAGCCGGAACTGCGCAGCCGCGTACATGCCCGGATGTTCCTTCGCGAAGTCCCTGTAAACGCTCGCGAAGGCCGCCAGCGCATTCCTGCCCGCGCGGCCCGCCAGTGCGGCAGCGGCCCTGTCGGCGAGCTCGGCGAGGGCGAGCACGGCCACGCGGGCCTTCAGGTCCTGCACGTTCCTGATGTGCGAATACAGGCTCGCGTCCTTGACCCCGAACCTGCGCGCCAGTGCCGAGACCGTCACGTTCTCAAAGCCGACCTCGTCGGCCAGCTCCGCGGCGGCCCGGGTCAGGCGTTCTGCGGTCAGCCCAGCGCGCGCCATGTGATCTCCTAGGCTTCCTAAGAATTTGCCTAATCCCCCTAGGAAACATACCGTACGAGACATGAGACCAGTAACCGAGCGCGACATCCGCGCATCGTTCGTCAACTGCAGCAAGGGCGAAGCGAAGCGTCTGGCCGTGCCCAGAGATCTGGCCGACCGCCCCTGGGACGACCTGGACTTCCTCGGATGGCGGGACCCCGCCGCCCCGCAGCGGGCCTACCTGGTCACGGAGGCTGGAGACGGGCTGGTGGGGGTGGCGTTGCGCCTGACCGCGTCAAATGCCGGGCTCGCCCGGCGCAGCATGTGCTCGTTGTGCCTGACCACCCACACCGGAGGCGGCGTCTCGCTGATGACCGCGCGCAGAGCGGGCCGGAACGGCCAGGAGGGCAACTCGGTCGGGGCCTACTTCTGCGCCGATCTGGCCTGCTCGCTCTACCTGCGCGGGAAGAAGAAGGCCGGGCCCGACGCCCGGATCCAGGAGTCGCTCACCCTTCAGGAACAGATCGACCGGACCACGGACAACCTGGCCGACTTCCTGGACAAGGTGGGCCGCTGAGCCGGCGGTCAGAGCGATCGGGCGAGCCGGAACCCCAGGTCGTCGATGCGGAAGGTCGGGTGGCTCTTGCGGCGGCAGGACGCCCGGCATCCGCGGGGCCGGTCGTGCGCGCCGCCGCCACGGAACACGCGGTACGGGCCGTAGACCTCGGGATCGTAGACGTCCCAGCACCATTCCCAGACGTTGCCGATCATGTCGTAGAGGCCCCACGCGTTCGGCGCCCTGGTGCCGACCTCGTGCACCCGGCCGCCTGAGTTCTCGCGGTACCAGGCGATCTCGCCCAGCTCTCCGTAGCGAACGCCGGAGGTCCCGGCCCGGCACGCGTACTCCCATTCCGCCTCCGACGGAAGCCGGTAGCCGTCGGCGGCCCAGTCGCACACCACGTCCTGCCCGTCGGGATCATCGCCCATCGAATAGCAAAGGGCGAGGCCTTCCCTGAGCGAGAGCTGATTGCAGAACCGAACGGCGTCCAGCCATGAGACCTCAGTCACCGGAGTGCTCGCCGTCGCCGTCGTGCCGTAAAGCTCGTGAGTCACGGCATGAGGTGCCAGGCGGAAGGCGTCGACCTTGACCGTCCAGTTCGTCCTCGTGCCCTCGTCCCGCAGCACGATCTCCCCCGCAGGGATTTCGATCATGAGCCCAGGCTAGACCTGGCCGGGAGCAGACCCCACGCACTACAGGGTTGAGGAAAGACCGGGGAGCTGGGCCGACCGATAGCCTGTCGATGTGGCGGCGGAGTCCTATGTTGAGCGTTTACCCATCGCCGAATTGCGCGGTGCGGTGCGTACCGTCTGGATTCAGCGAACGGGTGAGGCGCCGTACGTTCAGCGGCATCTGCCGACAGGAGGGGCGGAACTCCACTTTCCGGTCGGTGGACCGCCGCAATTGCTCGGGCCGCTGACAGGCCCGAAAGTCGAAGTCATCCCGCCGAACACGACGCTTGTGGGGGTGCGTTTCCACCCGGGGATGGCGCCGCCGTTCCCCGCCGTTCTCGATGATCTGTTGGACGAGCGGGTGGGACTTGATGAATTGTGGGGCTGCACGGCCGAAAGACTGGCGGAGGCGGTGGCCTCCGCCCCCAGGGGGCCGGAGGCGGCGCTGGATGTCGTCCAAGCTCATCTCCTCCAGATCTTCCGGTCCGCAGGTCATCTCGATCCCCTGGTGGGAGAGGCGGTGCGGCGGTTGATGCCGTGGCACCCGATCGAGATCGGCGCGCTCGCCGGGCACCTGGCGATCTCCACCAGCCAGTTGCGCCGCCGCTGCCTGCATCTGGTGGGCGTCGGCCCGAAGGTTCTTCAACGGACGCTGCGATTCCAAGGATTCCTGGCTCTCGCCCAGGCGGGCGCGACGCCCAGCGGACGGATGGGCGCGGACGGACTGGTCGGCCTTGCAGTGGACGTCGGATACGCCGACCACGCTCACCTCACCCGTGAGTGCGTGCGCCTGACCGGGGTCAGCCCCAGCGAACTCCTCAGGGGCGGCACCAATCAGTGCGGCTGCGGCCATGACCACTCGGCCTCCTACAAACCGTTCCTGGCCAGACGCGCCACGGCACCCCTGCGGCCGTAAAGGATGCTCGTTTCGTTCAAGCCCGTGAGGCCGCGCCCTTCCTACTCTCTCCACCGTGATCAACTTGGACGGGCTGCGGGACGAGCTCGACGGGGAGCTCTTCGTTCCCGGATCGCCTGGCTATGAGGACGTCCGGGGCCCCGCCAACCCCGCCTACCGTGATGCGCGTCCCCGGACGGTGATCCGGTGCTCCTCCGTCGCGGACGTGGCACGCGGGATCCGGTACGCCCGGGAGGCCGGCATCCCCATCGTCCCGCGCGGCGGTGGCCACTGCTTCGCGGGACGGTCGTCCACCGACGGCATCGTCCTCGACCTGGCCGGACTCGACGCGATCACGGTGACCGGCGGCGGGCACGCGACGATCGGCGCCGGAGCCAGGCTGGCAGACGTCTACACCACGCTGCACCTGCACGGACGGACCATTCCCGCAGGCTGCGGCGCGACCGTGGGCATCGCAGGCCTCACTCTCGGCGGCGGGATCGGCCTGCTCGGACGCAGCCACGGGCTCACTTGCGATCGCCTCGTCGGCGCCCGGATCGTCCTCGTGGACGGACGCGTCATCGACTGCGACGCCGACCGGGAGCCGGAGCTGTTCTGGGCCTTGCGCGGCGCCGGCGGCGGCCAGTTCGGCGTGGTCACCTCACTGGTCTTCGACACCGTCCCCGAGCCGATGGCGACCCGCTTCGAGCTGCGCTGGTCCCTGTCCCCGGACCACGCCGCGCACACGGTCGCGGCCTGGCAGCACTGGGCGCCGGGCACACCCGATGGGATCACCGCCAACCTCACCTTGACCGCCGAACCCGGCGAGCCTCCCAAGGCCGTCCTTTTCGGAGCCTCGCTGCGGGAGGAGGCCGTCACCCGTGGGTTGCTGGAGGAATTCCGCGGTGCGGCGGGAGCGGATCCCGTGGTCGATGTGCGCGGTGGGCTGCCCTTTCACCGCCTGAAGGCGTCGTTCGACGACCTCGACCCGTGCGGGGAGCGGGGCGCCTCGGTTCTTCGCATGCGTTCGGAGTTGTTCGAACGACCGATGCGTCCCTCAACAACCGATGCGTTGCTCTCCACGCTCTTCAGCGGCAAGCCCGAGGGGCGCAGGCAACTCGCGTTCACGGCGATGGGCGGCGCCTACAACCGCGTCCCGGAAACCGCGACCGCCTTCGCCCATCGAAGTGAACTCTTCATGCTTCAGCACACCGCGGAGGCGCCCGACGCGTGGATCGATCGGTCCTGGGACATCGCTCACGCCGACGGGTCCGGGCGCGTCTATCCGAACTTCCCCGATTCGCGGCTGGACGACTGGGCCGGCGCCTACCACGCGGGCAACCATTCCCGGCTGGCGGCGGCCAAGAAGGCCTACGACCCCGACCGGCTTTTGGACTTCCCGCAATGCATCTGACATCCGACCCGCGAAACCTTGGAGTGAAATGCCTCCCCTGACCCTGTACGTGTCGACGTCCCTGGACGGATCCGCGACGGAGGGGCGCAGATGATCCTCATTACCGGCGGCCTGGGCTCCATCGGGTCGCACACCGCACGGGCCCTGCTTGACCTGGGTGAATCCGTCGTGCTCACCGCACACAGGTCCACCCGGCTGCCTGAGTACGTCGCCGACGAGCCCGGCGGCCGGGTCGTCGTCGAGCCGCTGGACACCGCCGACGAGGCGGCCTTCCTCGGCATCGGGAGGCGCCATGAGATCACCGGCATCGTGCACCTCGCGGCGGCCCGCTACGACTTGCCCGATCCGGTCGAGTACCTCCGCGCCGACACCCTCGGCCTGCTCAACGCGCTCAAGGCGGCGACGGCGTGGGGCGTGCGGCGGTTCTCCGTCGCCAGCACCATCGGCGTGTACGCAGGGGTGGACGAGGTGCCGTGGCGCGAGGACACCCCGCTGCCGGTGGTGGCAGCACATCAGATTCCGGTGTTCAAGAAGACCGCGGAGTTGTTCGCCTCGCTGGCCGGAGACAGCGCCGGGTTCGACACGGTGAGCCTGCGGATCGGCACCATCTGGGGGCCCCTCGGCGTGCCCGACAATCCGTTCACTCCGCTTCCCCGCCTGCTCAGCGCGGCGGTGTGGGGGGAGGACCCCGATCTCACCCCGCCTCGCCCGCCCGCGTACGCCGAGGACGGCACAGACCTCTGCTACGTGAAGGACTGCGGCCGGGCGATCGCGCTGCTCATGCTCGCTGAGCGGCTGAACCACCGCGTCTACAACGTCTCGTCCGGGCGGCTGGTGCGGTACGGCGAGGTCGCCGACGCTATCAACGCCGTTATTCCGGACGCGGACATCACCCTGCCGGAGGGTCGCAATCCCGACCGGCCCCCGGACAACTACCTCGACATCACCCGGCTGCGGGCGGACACCGGCTTCCGGCCGGAGTACGACGTCGAACGCGCCGTACCCGATTACGTCGACTGGCTGAAGCGACATGACCGCTAGACCGCATAAAGAAACTCGAGAAGGAAGCTACCGATGAGCAAGGTCTTCAGCGCGCTCTCCGTCTCCGTTGACGGCTACATCACCGGCCGCGAGCCGAGCCACGGCCGCGGGCTCGGCGACGGCGGCGTGCTCTTCAACTGGTACGGCGACGGCGACACCCCGAGCAAGAGTTTCGAGGGCTTCCGGCTGTCGGCGGAGAGCGCCTCTGTCTTCGACGAGCTCGCAAGCTCGGTCGGTGCCATCGTCTGCGGCCGGAACACCTACGACGACTCGGGATGGTCGGCCGGAGGCAAGCCGCACCCGACGGCACCGCTGGTCGTGCTGAGCCATCGCCCGGCGCCCGCTTCCTGGCCGGCCCAGACCTTCGTCTCCACCGGCATCGAAGAGGCGATCGCGGTCGCGCGGAAACAAGCTGATGGCAAGGATGTCGGGCTCCAGGGCGGCGGCGTCGTCACCGAGGCGCTGAAGGCGGGACTCGTCGACGAGCTGGTCCTCCACCAGGTGCCGGTCCTGCTCGGCGGCGGCCGGCCGTACTTCCAGGCACTGCCCGGCCACATCGGCCTCGAGCTCGTCAAGGTCGTGCCCGCGCCGGGCGTCACCCACATCCACTACCGGGTCGTCCGATGACCCTGGTCACCGCGCGCCGGTGATGATTCCCTGTCGTTCAGCAGCGCAATAACGCGCCGCGTAGGGCCGACGGTATGGCCGTACGCGGCGCGCTGCCGCTTCGCAAGGAGGTTGCCCGTCCATGGCGGGCGAGGGTGGAAAGGGGTTGTCCCGCTCCTTTCCACTCTCAACGTATAGCGCACCAGGGGGCTTGCCACAAGCCCCGGGTGATGCCGCAGAATCGTCGGCCTAGGCCGAGTACCTGCGGAAACGGCGTGTGCGCTCACCATACGTACCTCTGATCGGAGTTGATCGAGTGACCCCTCTGTCCACCAGCGTGTTCGACCTTCCCGGCCACCTCGCCCCCAAGGCCGACCCGGCGCTGATCGCGGGCGACGAGCAGCACTTCGCGGCGATCGCGGAGAGCCTTGAGCGGTCGATCGCGGAGGTGTCCGAGCGCCTCGATGCCGAGCGCAAGGCGCCCGGTGGCAAAGGCCAGGCGGCGCTGGAACGGGACATGGAGATCCATCGGCTCGCCGCTCGCCTGCGCACCCTGCGCCGCTACGGCATGGACCTGTGCCTCGGGCACATCGTCAGTGCCGACGACCCCGAGCCCGTGTACGTCGGACGGCTCGGCCTCAAGGACGGTACGGGTCGCCGGTTGCTGCTCGACTGGCGCTCCCCGGCGGCTGAGCCGTTCTTCGGAGCGACCCACGGAAACCCGATGGGATTGGTGAGCCGCCGCCGGTATCGCTGGACCCGCGGCCGGATCAGCGACTACTGGGACGAGGTGTTCACCCCGGACGGGTTCGAAGGGCACGCCGCGCTCGATGACCAGTCCGCCTTCATCGCCAGCCTGGGCGGCCACCGGTCGACCCGGATGCGCGACGTTCTCGGCACCATCCAGGCCGACCAGGACGCGATCATCCGCGCCGGGTCCCGCGGTGCTCTCGTGGTCGACGGCGGCCCGGGCACCGGCAAGACCGTCGTCGCCCTGCACCGTTCCGCCTACCTTCTCTACTCCGACCCCCGCCTCGGTCACAACCGGGGCGGCGTGCTGTTCGTCGGTCCGCATCAGCCCTATCTGGCGTACGTCGCCGCCGTCCTCCCCAGCCTCGGAGAGGAAGGCGTGCAGACCTGCACTCTGCGGGACCTTGCCCCCGAAGGAGCCGCGGCGGCGGTCGAGGCCGACCCGGATGTGGCCCTCCTGAAATCTTCGGCCGTCATGGTGAAGGCGATCGAGAAGGCCGTCAGGTTCTACGAGAATCCGCCCGCCAAGGGGATGACGGTCACCACCCCCTGGGCCGACATCTGGTTGAGCGCCGATGAATGGGCCGAGGCGTTCCGGGCGCCGGACCCCGGCATCCCGCACAACGAGGCGCGCGACCAGATCTTGGAGGAACTGCTCGCGATCCTGATCGACAAGTACGACGGCGACGTCTCGGCTGATCTGCTCCGGAAAGCGCTGCGGCAGGACAGAGAACTGCTCATGGCCCTCAACAGGGCATGGCCGATGATCGAACCGGCCGATCTCGTCGGGGATCTGTGGTCGGTACCCGCTTACCTGCGGATGTGCGCCCCCTGGCTCGGTCCCGACGACGTACGGAAGTTGCAGCGCGACGACGTCCACGCCTGGACGGTGTCCGACCTGCCGCTCCTGGACGCGGCGCGGCAGCGGCTCGGTGACCCCGAGGCGTCACGTCGCAGGCGCCGGCACGAGGCCGCCGTCGCCGTCCAGCGCGAGCGCATGGCGCAGGTCGTCGACAACCTCATCGAGGCCGACGACGACGGTGAAGGCCTGGTGACGATGCTGCGAGTCCAGGACGCGAAGAACACGCTGGTCGACGAGACCGAACTGCCCACCCCCGACCCCGACCTGCTCGCGGGCCCGTTCGCCCACATCGTCGTGGACGAGGCTCAGGAACTGACCGACGCGGAGTGGCAGATGTTGCTGCTCCGCTGCCCGTCCCGGAGCTTCACCATCGTCGGGGACCGTGCCCAGGCCAGGCACGGCTTCACCGAGTCGTGGCAGGAACGGCTCAAGCGAATCGGCCTCGGCCACATCACCCTCACATCCCTGAGCGTCAACTACCGGACACCGGCAGAGGTCATGGCGGAAGCCGAGCCGGTCATCCGGGCCGTCCTCCCGGACGCCAACGTGCCGGCCTCCATCCGCAAGAGCGACATCCCCGTGGTCCATGGATCCGTGTCGGAGCTGGGATCGATCCTCGACACCTGGCGCGCCGCAAACGCCGACGGGGTCGCCTGCGTCATCGGCGATCCCACGTTCCAGGAGACGCCGCGCGTCCGGTCGCTGACCCCGGAGCTGGCAAAGGGCCTTGAGTTCGACCTGGTCGTTCTCATCGACCCAGAGGCGTTCGGCACGGGCATCGAAGGAGCGGTCGACCGCTATGTCGCGATGACCCGAGCGACCCAGCGGCTCGTCATCCTCACGAGTTCCTGACACTGCCTAAGGCTGCTGCCCTTTGGCCGTGGTCACGTCCAACACAGAGCGGTGGTTCGGCGCCGACACGATTCCGCGTCGGCGCCGAACCTCCTCGCCTGGAACCGATCACGTCCTTCATGCGGAGGGGGCATCGGGCCAGCGCGCGCCCGGCAATGGCCGGTCAACCCACACTTGCCACGGATGCCCCTCTGCGGCTATTCAGCGTAGGGCTGGTCTGTTCCCTGGTCGCTGTAGCCGAGACTCCAGATGTAGCCGTCCGGGTCTGCGAAGGTGCCGCCGTAACCGCCCCACGGCAGGGCGCCGGCGGGCTTGAGGATCGTGGCACCGGCCTTCTCGGCCTCGGAGATGATCTCGTCCACGCGTGCCTCACTGCGGACGACGTAGGTGAGGACCAGTCCGCTGAAGCCGCTGCCTTCCGGGCTCGTGCCCACCTGGTCGGCCAGGCCGTCACGGCCGTAGAAGCCGACGGGCGAGGCCCCGTCCGATTCGAAGAACACCGAGACACCGTAGTCGTCCTTGATCTTCCAGCCGAGCCCCTCGGTGTAGAACCGCTTGGCCTCCTCCATGTCCCGGACGCCGAGCAGGATCGAGCTGACGTGCGCTTTCATGCCTTGTCTCCTCTGTGCTCGAGGTATGTGAACTGCCTGAACCGGCCGGCGGTCCATCCGGACCGAGCCCGGATGTCACATCGGCATTGGTTCGCCGGTCAATTGCTATGACGGACCCGGATGGAGGAATGTGACAGATGGCCGGCTCGCTCTGGTCAGGCCGGCGGCATGGAACGGCGTTGACCGGCGCGGATCTCAGCCTCTCGCCCCACAGCAGGCGTGCCCGGCCAGCGCACGGTGCGCGCTGGCCGGGCACGGCGCCTGGGCTCAGGAGTCCTGCTTGAACCGGATGATCTGGAGGTAGTTCCCATCAGGGTCTTCGAACGTCCCGAAGCGGCCGGAGGGCCGGTCGGCGACGGGGACGATCCATTCCACGCCGGCCGCCCGCAACTGCGCCTCGACGGCGTCGAAGTCGTCGACGTGGAAGTTGAGGATCATCCGGCCCGGCTCGTTGTTCTTCGCGTCGACGTCGTCGCGCTCCTCGATGACCAGCAGGAAGCCACCGAGATCGATCGGCCCATCGCCCTCGTGTTCCGGCGCGAGCGCCTTGCGGTACCAGTCACGCAGTTCCGCAGGCCGGGTGGTGCCAAGAAGGATGCTGCCGGGTTTCAGTGTGGTCATTCAGATCTCCTCGTCGTTGTAGGCGAAGGGGCTGTTCCGCCATCCGTCGGCCAGGGTCTGCGACATGGGGTCGGGGAAGATGTCCTCCTCCTGCTTCTCCACGCCGTCGAAGATGGCTTGCGCGACTGATTCCGGCGAGGCCTTCGGGATGTCGAACCCGCGGTTCATGTCGGTGTCGGTCGGGCCGGTGAAGACGGCGTGGACCCTGACGCCCTGGTCGGTGAGGAGTGCTCGCTGCGACTGCGTCAGGGAGAGCGCGGCCGCCTTCGAGATCGAGTACGCCGGAACGATCGACAGCGGGACGAGGGCCGCCGTGGACAGGGCGTTGACGATGGCGCCGCGCGAACGGACCAGCAGGGGCAGGAAGGCCTGAGTCACACGGTGGATGCCGAAGAGGTTGACGGCGAGGTGGCGCTCGATCACGGCATGGTCGTTGAGATCGTCGGGGAGTGCCACGCCGGCGTTGTTGACGAGAATGTCGAGTGAGGGGACCGCCTGGACGGCCTGTTGTGTCTGCGCCTCGTCGGTGATGTCAAGGATCAGGGGTGTGACCCGTTCGTCCGGGTGGGTGAAGGATCCGCGCGTGCCGGCGTACACCTGCTGGGCGCCCCTGCTCAGCGCCTCCTCCAGCATCGCCCGCCCGATGCCTCGGTTGGCGCCGGTGATCAGGACGATCTTGCCTTCGATCGCGGTCATCTCAGGCAGTCACCTTGGTGTCGGCCAGGCTGGTGGCCCGGGGTGAACGCTTGGCGCGGTGCGCGGTGGCGGCGTGCTGGTGGTCCGGGGCGTTCCCGTCCTCCTTCGGGTTGGGCTGGCCCTGGCCCGTGTTGATCAGGTTGCGCAGGCTGCCGCTGATGTAGCCGCCCCACGCGTTGGTGCATACGTCGTAGCACTCGTACTGAGGGACAAGGCCCACGTGCGTGAACCGGACCTCGGCGCCGCCGTCCTTTTCAGAGATCTCGAAGACGACCTCGGTGTCCTTCCATTCGGCCTGGTCTTCGATGAAGTTGAAGTAGTTGTCCAGGACGCGCCAGGTGACCTTGCGGCCGGGCACGAGCTCCGTGACGCGGACCGTGCAGCGGTGGACGTCCTTGTAGCGGTGGACGAACTCTCCGCCGACCTGGTCGGTGACGCCCTCGGCGCCTTCCGACCACCAGCCGCGGACGTTGGTGATGGCCTCGAATGCTTCCTGGGGCGTGCGCTCCACCGAGAAGACAGTGGTGTAGTTCTGGGCTGCTTGCGTCATGCAAGTGACCGTAGCCCATATCACTTGCATGACGCAAGCACCTCGGTAGACTGAAGCCATGCTGGGAAAGACGTACGACTCACAGGTGTGTTCGATCGCCCGCGCCCTAGAGCTGATCGGTGAGCGCTGGAGCCTGCTGATCGTTCGCGACGCCGTGTTCGGGGGAGCGACCCGCTACAGCGACTTCCAGCGCAACCTCGGCGTCGCGACCAACATCCTCAAGTCCCGGCTCGACGGTTTCGTCGAGGCCGGGCTCATGCGGCGCCACAGGTACTCCGAGCAGCCCGAACTGTACGAGTACCTGCTGACCGACAAGGGGCGCGCGCTCGCGCCCGCGCTGGTCGCGCTCTCCGAGTGGGGCGACCGGTGGGCGACCGAGGGGGAGCCGCCGATCCTCTACACCCACTCGGTCTGCGGCACCGGAGTCAGCCAGCGTACGGTGTGCGCCCACTGCGGTCAGGTGGACGACGCGGCTGAGATCCAGGCCGTGATCGGCCCCGGCATGCCCGCCGAACGCATCAAGGCCTGATCTTCAGCACAGTTCAGCGCAGTTGTTCACCACGGATGCGGCATACCGGCTCATTCACTCCTTACAGGCTCATTCACTCCCTGCCGGCGTCAGGGAGACATCCCAGAAATCGGCATAGCGACCGCCGCGGTGAAGCAACTCGTCGTGGCTGCCTTCCTCGACGACCCGGCCGCCGTCCAGGAAGACGATGCGATCAGCGCGCCGGATGGTCCGCATCCGGTGCGCCACCATCACCACCGTCCGGCCCGCCATCAGGCGCTCGATGCCTTCGTGGACGGCCGCCTCGTTCACCGGGTCCAGCGCGGAGGTCACCTCGTCCAGCAGCACGATCGGCGCGTTCTTCAGCAGTGCCCGCGCGATCGAGACGCGCTGGCGCTCACCACCCGACAGCAGTGCGCCGCCTTCGCCGACATTCGTCTCCCATCCGCCGGGGAGCCGCTCGATCACCTCGTCCAGCCGCGCCGCGGTCACCGCCGCCCGCACCTCGGCCTGGTCGGCGTCGGGACGGCCGAGACGCACGTTCTCCTCGATCGTGCCGTCGAAGAGATAGACGTCCTGGAAGACGATGGCGAACTGCGCGAGCAACTCTGAGGTGTTGATGGCACGCACGTCGACGCCTCCGATGCGCACCGCGCCGGCGTCCACGTCGTAGAAGCGCGCGAGCAACTGCAGCAGTGTGCTCTTGCCGGCGCCCGACGGCCCGACGACGGCGAGCCGCTGCCCCTCCGGCACGGACAACGACACATTGTCGATCACCGTGCGGTCGCCATGCCGGAAGGTGACGGACTCCAACTCCAGGTCATGGTGTCGCGGCTGGACCGGGTCGCCGGGCTCCGGCAGCGGCTGGGTGCGCAACAACGCGTCGAGCCTGGTCAGCTCGGAACGGGCGCCGCGAAGCTGGCCGCCCATGTCCGCCAGCGACAGCAGCGGGTCCGCGCAGCGTGCGGCCAGCACCAGGATCGCCAGAATCTCGGCCGCACCGATGTTCCCCCCGAGTGCGAGGTGGGCGCCCAGCACCAGCAACACGGTGAACATCGCCTGCACCGTGAGCGTCAAGCCCAATACGCCGGGCAGAGCCGACAGCGTGGAACGGCGGGACGCCCGCTGGAGCCCGCGCAGCGAGTCGTCGAGCAGCCCGAAGCGTTCGATGGTCCGGCCACCGGCGCGCAGCACCGGCTGGGCCTGGAGATACTCGATGACCCGGCCGGTGGCCTCGTGGTCACGTTCGGCTCGCTCGGCGTCGGCCGCGGCCATCGCGCGGCCAGTCCAGACCTGGATGGCCGCCACGACCGGCACGCCGATCAACGCGGCCAGCCCCATCTGCCAGCTGAAGGCGAGCATCACGACGACGACCGTCAGCGGGGTCACGGCGGCGGAGATGAGCGGTGCCAGCAGGTGCGCGATCACTCCCAGTGCCTGCAGGACGCCGCGGCTCGCCAGCACCGACACCTGCCCGACGCGGGCCTCGCTGTACCAGCCGATGGGCAGGCGGGCGAGATGCTCGCCCATCCGGTGATACGTGCCGTGCAGCAGCGTGCTCGCGGAGCGGAAGCCGGATAGATCGCTGACATAGCGCAGCACCGCGTAGACCGCGACCGCGGCCCCGAACGCGATCAGCCATGGGCGCGCGTCGCCGGGATCGTTTCCGAACAGCGCCCGCAGCACCGGAACCAGCAGGGCGTAGGACAGGCCCTCGACCACCGCGGTGATCGTCATCAGGGCCACGGTGCGTCGTACGGGCTGGGCGTACTCGTGGCCCAGCACGCGCAGCAACACTCGAATCATTGGGGCTCATCTCCTTGCAGTACGCCACCGTGGGCTTCGATCTCGTCAGCGATCGCCGTTCGTTGGGATCGCCAGAACGCGGCGAACCGCCCGTCCTGGGCCAGCAGCTCGGCGGGCCTGCCGCGCTCGACGATCGACCCGTTCTCCAGCACCACGACGGTGTCGGCGTCGGCGATCGTTTCCAGGCGATGGGCGATGACCAGGATCGTGCGATCGCCCTCCAGCGTCGCCAGAGCGCGGCGCACAGCCTGTTCGGTCTGCGGATCGGCGAACGCGGTCGCCTCGTCGAGGACCAGCACGGGCGCGCCGGCCAGCAGGGCGCGTGCGATCGAGATCCGCTGCGCCTCACCACCCGACAGCCCGACGTCCTCGCCGAGCACCGTGTCGTAACCGTCCGGCAGTTCGAGGATCCGGTCGTGAACGTTCGCCAGCCGGGCGGCGCGCACCACCTCGTCGAGGTCGGCGTGCGGCACCGCCAGCGCGATGTTGTCGGCGACCGAGGCGCGCAGCAGGCGGACGTCCTGGAAGACGAAGGAGACCCTCCGGTAGAGCTCCCTGCTGCCGAGCTCGCGCAGGTCGACACCGCCCAGGAGCACCGAACCGTGGGTCGGGTCGAAGAACCGCGGCAACAACTGGACCAGCGTGGACTTCCCGCTGCCTGACGGCCCGACGATCGCTGTGACCGTCCCCGGCTCCAGCACCAGGTCGATTCCGCGCAGCACCTCGTGGTCGTCCTCGTAGCCGAATCGGACCTCCCGCAGTTCGACCCGGTGTCCCTGCGGTGCGACCGGGTGGGCGGGCTCCGGTAGCGACGGCACCTCGAGCACGTCCCGGATCCGGCCAACCGCGCGCCTGGCGGCCTGCATGTCGTCGAAGCCGTGGCCGAGGGCCGCCACCGGCGCTGTCAGGGCCAGCCCGAGCACCAGGAAGGGCAGCAGGTCGGCCGGGGCCATGCCGCCGCTGGTGATCAGAGTCGTACCGCCGATCAACACGGCCAGCAACACGAACGGCGGCGACAGCGCCACCTGCATCCCCGCGGCGATCCCGGCGAGACCGCGCACCATCTGGTAGAACGAGCCGACGAAGTCGTCCACGGCCGTGAGGAATCTCCGGTGGGCGCGCTCGCCTCCGCCGAACGCCTTGACCACCGCGATGCCCTGGACGAACTCGACGACCGAACTCGCGATCCGTCCCATGGCCGCGTCGAACTCCTTCTGCTCACGCAGCCGGGTCGGGGTCATCATCAGGGGGACCAGCGCCACCGCCAGCGCCACCGGTATCAACGTGATCAGCGTGAGCCGCCAGTCGATGGTGAACAGATAGATCAGCGACACCAGCGGCACCACGAACGCGGAGATGAGCTCGCCGGGGGTGTGGGCGATGAACGGGTGCACGGCGCTCACGTCCTCACCGACGACCTTCGCCAGCTCGCCCGTCTGCCGCCGGGAGAACCAGCCGATCGGCACGCGCCCCAGCCGCGCGGCCAGCTGCCGGCGGAACGACAGCTGTACCTGGTCGTCCAGAAGATGCCCGACCCCGGACGACGCACCCGTGAACAGCAGCTGGGCGAACAGGCCCGCCGCACCCGCGCCGACGACGAGCCAGACATGATCATGATCGATCGGGCCGGGCGACAGCAAGGTACGGCCCAGTTCGACGACCGCCAGCAGCGGCGCCAGCCCCGCGACGGCACCGATGATCTGAAGGATCACGACGGCGGCGAACCTCCCGAGATAAGGGCGCAGCAGCCTTGACAGGCTCTGTCCCGCCGCGGAGTCCCCATCGGCCGGTCGCTGCGGGGGCGCCTCTCTCGCCTCGGCAAGGTCAGCGGTGGTCATCGCTCGCTCCTTTCGCGCCGGCCGCATCTGCCGAGCGCGGCCGGCGAAGTTCGGTGGTCATGGCCTGGCGGTCATGGGTTGAGGGGTCAATGCCTGCACTTCCGGCTCCGGCGTTTCCGAGCGGCGCAGGACGGTGATGGCGATCAGGACGGCCGCCACGAGGAGCGCTGCGCACAGCGTCAGGCCGAACGCATATCCGTCGCTGAGGGCCTCGGGCGCCGCCGTCGGTCCGGTGCGGCGGTGGGCCGCGGTGCCGAGGGCGGCCAGTCCCACTGCGGCACCGAGCTGGCGCGCGCTGTTGAGCAGGCCCGATGCGGTGCCGGCCTCGTGGGGCGCGACGCCGGCGGTGGCGATGGAGGTGACCGGCCCGAGGCAGAGCCCGAATCCGACGCCGGCCACGATCGAGGGCCCCAGGACGTCGGTGAGGAAGGTGCCGTCCGGACTGGCGAAACCGAACCAGGCGAAGCCGGTCGCGGTCAGCAGCCCGCCGCCGATCAGCAGGGTCCGGGGCGCGAACCGGTAGCCGAGTTTGACGGCGAGCACGGAACCGGCGATCACGCCGAAGGCGAACGGCAGGAACTGGATCCCGGTCAGGGCCGATCCGGTGCCGAGCACCCGCTGCAGGTACAGCGACATGAAATAGAACGCCGACGCCATGGCCGCGCCGACCAGCAGGACGTAGGTGATCGCGCCGAGTACGGAACGGTTGGCGAACAGGCCGAGCCGGACCAGCGGATCGCGGCTGGTGGTCCGTTCGACGACGACGAAGGCGGCCAGGAGCGCGACGGCGATGGCCAGGGTCGTCACCGTGACGGCGGACGTCCACGCGTAATGGTCGGTGCGGACCACGCCGAACACCAGCAGGCTCATGCCGGCCGTGGCCAGGACACCGCCGAGGACGTCGGGACGGCCGGCACGTTCTCTCGCGTGGTCGGCGGCGACGCCCCACCAGGCCATGGCAAGTGCGATCAGCGCCATCGGAACGTTCACCAACATCACCCAGCGCCAGCCGGCGTACTCGGTGAGCAGGCCTCCGACCAGCACACCAAGGGCGCCGCCCGCGGCGTTGGTCGCGCTCCAGATCCCGAAGGCCCGGACCCTGGCCTTGCCGGCGGGGAACGTCGCGGTCAGCAGCGCCAGCGCGGCCGGTGCGAGAGCGGCGGCGCCGACGCCCTGCGCCGCGCGAGCCGCGACCAGCTGGCCGGGGTCGGCTGCGAAGCCGCCGAGCAGGGAGGCGAGACCGAACAGGCCGAGCCCGAACAGCAGCATCCGCTTGCGGCCGTACCGGTCGGCCAGCTTGCCGCCCAGCAGCAGCAGCCCTCCGAACGCGAGGGCGTAGGCATGGATCACCCAGGTCAGGCCCACCGCGCTGAAGCCGAGGGCACTGCCGATCTGCGGGAGCCCGACGTTCACCACCGACAGATCCAGCGACACCAGGAACTGCACCACGGCCGCCGTGGCGAGAACGAGCCCCGGCCGGGCATCGGAGCTTGCTGTTTCCCGGTTGGTCATCGCAACGCGCCTCCCTTCATGGACGACTTTCGGAACATGTTCCTAAAGTAGCACCACCGGGCCCGTCCGCCCACGGGGAGGAGCGCCGATTCACCGGAGCGGACCGCGGGGCAGCATGATGGGACGGTGCCCAGACAACGAGACGTCGCGCGGCCGACCGGCCGCACCGGCCGGCCACCGGCGACCTCACGCGCCGAGATCCTCGCGGCCGCTCGCCTGCTCATCGACCGGGACGGCTGGGAGAGCCTGACCATTCGACGGCTGGCCGCCGAGCTCGATATCGGGCCGACGACCCTGTACCACCACGTACGAGACAAGGACGATCTGGTGGTTCAGCTCGTCAACGCGCACGTCGACCAGGTCGCACGCCCAGATCTGCCCGACAATCCCCGGGACCGGATCATCGTCGCGTGGGCCACGATCCACGACGCCCTCGCCGACTGGCCATGGGGGGCGGAGGTCCTCACCGCCGACGGCTTCCTCGGGCGCCTGGGCGATTCCGCGCTGTGGTTCGTCGAGACCATCGTGGCCGGAGCCATCGAGTACGGATGCACGCCGCTGCAAGCCGTCGACCTCTTCCGCAGCATCTGGTACTACACCGTCGGCGAAATCCTCGTCCGCGCCCACACCGACCGCCGGAGAAGCGACGTCGGCGCCGCCGACTTCGAGTTCGGCCTTGGCAAGCTCGACCCGTCCCGGTATCCGCAGCTGGCCGCCCTCGGCGACCAGTGGCCGGCCCGGTCCTCCCTCGACATCTATCCCCTGGTGCTCCCGGTCTTCGTGGACGGATTGCTCACCCAGGCCACATCGAAGACGCACTAGCCACTGCCAGGAGAGGGCGTCGGCGCCGGGCGGCATCAGCGTGCCTGCCGGCTCGGCGGATGCCTGCGCGCCCCCAAACGTCGGGACGCGCCCTTCACTGCCCGCTTTGCGGGTTCACTGGGCACCGCGACCTTGTCGGCGGCGCCAACATCGCCCCCGACGAGGGGGCAAACGTTGCCTGAAACGGCACTAAGGTCTACGCGTGGATCATGTGAGTGAGGTCGTGCCGGTGGCCGCGCCTCTGACACATCCGGTCGCGGAGGTGCCTGCCTCCCGCAATCCTTACCTGGTGTACGTGGCGTCCCTGGAAAGCCCTCGCTCCCGGCGGACCATGGCAGCCTGCCTTGACCGCATCGCCGCGTTCCTCCTTGAGGCCTCGGGAGGAGACGCGGACAAGAGCGCCGGACGCGGCTTCCCCTGGGCCGCCCTGCGTTCCGAGCACACGGCCGCGATCCGCGCACTTCTCGGTCAGCAGACGTCGCCCGGGCCGGACGGCGCCGAGCGCCCCTGGTCGCCCGCCTACCGCAACCAGCACCTGGCCGCGTTGCGCGGCGTGCTGCGGGCGGCGTGGAGCCTGGGGGAGATGTCCACCGACGACTACCAGCGCGCCAAGGCGGTCAAGAACTTCACGGGCTCCAGATTGCCGAGCGGCCGCAGCATCCATGTGGCCGAGTTCGCCGCCCTGCTGCGGGCCTGTGCGCTCGATCCCGGTCCGGCCGGGCGCCGGGACGCCGCGCTGCTCGCCACCCTCTACACCACCGGTGCGCGGCGTTCGGAGATCGCCGGTCTGCGCCGAGAGCACTACGACCCCGGTGAACGTGCGCTCCGCATCGTCGGCAAGGGCGACAAGGAACGCATGGAGTACCTCCACGAGTCGGCCGCCGTCCTGCTGGGCACGTGGCTCTCCCTCGACGACCGGCTGGCCGGTCCTCTGTTCAAGCCCGTGCACAAGTCGGGTGCCCTGCAGCATCGCCCGCTCACCGACGCGGCGGTGCGCAACGTCGTCGTCAAGCGGCGGCGCGAGGCGGGGCTGCCGTCGATGACGCCGCACGACTTCCGCCGCACCTTCATCGGCGACCTCCTCGACGAGGGCGTCGACCTCGTCACCGTGCAGCAGCTGGTCGGGCACTCCTCACCCGCCACCACCGCCCGCTACGACCGCCGTCCCGAACGTCGCCGGCGCAACGCCGTGGACAAGCTCCGCTTCCCGGCTCCGAGCCAGGAGCCCACGTCCTGAGAGACCAGCGGGCTCTCAACCGGCGTCGTGCGCCGCGCGGGCCTGCTCCACCTTGGGCAGATTGACCGCCGACCACTCGTTCAGCGTCGCGAACAGCGGCGCCAGGCTCAGGCCCAGCTCGCTGATCTCGTACTCCACGCGCGGCGGGACCTCGGGGTGGTAGGTGCGCACGACGAGGCCGTCCCGCTCCAGCTGGCGCAGCCGCTGGGTCAGCACCTTGGGCGTGATCGTGCCGATGCGGCGTTCGAGCTCCACGAACCGCTGCTTGCCATGGGCATGGAGCGTCCAGAGGATCGGGGTGGTCCAGCGGCTGAAGACGATCTCGACCACCGGGGCGATCGGGCAGGCGTTCTCCGGGTCGGCCGACGCGGCCGCCGTCCAGGACTCGGTCTCCGGCATGGCGTCTCCTCCGGGGTAGTCACTTTCTCCTAGGTACCTACTATAACCAGCGTGTTAGCTTCCTTTCGTCAAGCAATGGAATGACGAGGAGCTCATCATGTTTGTCGTAACCGGAGCGACGGGGAACGTCGGACGGCCGCTGGTCCAGGCACTCGCGGCGGCCGGTGAGAAGGTGACGGCGGTCTCGCGCCGTCCGGCGGACGGGGACGCCCCCGCGGGCGTGCGCCATCTGCAGGCCGACATGGCCGATGCCGTGAGCCTCAAGCCCGCGCTCGACGGCGCCGAGGCGATCTTTCTGATGATCCCCGACAACGAGATCGATCTGTACGCCGTTCTCGATGTCGTGAAGGCGAGCGGAACGCGCCGGATCGTCCTGTTGACGTCCCAGGGCGCCGTCACCAGGCCGCACAGCGCCTCGCACGGCCCGGCGAGAGTCTTCGAGGAGGCCGTCCGCCGGTCGGGGCTGGAGTGGACCATCTTGCAGCCGGGCGGGTTCGCCTCCAACGCGTTCTGGTGGGCTGAGGCGATCCGGGAGCACCGGACGGTCGTCGCGCCGTTCGCCGACGTGGGCCTGCCTGTCATCGACCCGGCCGACATCGCGGAGGTCGCGGCCGCCGTCCTGCGGGACGAGTCGCACTCCGGCCGCACCTACGTCCTCACGGGCCCGGAGTTGAGCTCGGTGCGCGAGCGCACACAGGTGATCGCCGACGCGCTGGGCACGCGGATCGAGTTCGTCGAGCAGAGCCGTGCCGATGCGGCCGCGCAGCTGCGGCAGCTCATGCCCGAGGAGGTCGCCGAAGGGACCCTTGACATCCTGGGCGAGCCGACGCCGGCCGAGCAGGAGGTGAGCCCGGACGTGGAGAAGGTGCTCGGCCGTCCTGCCCGCACGTTCGCCGAATGGGTGGAGCGGAACATCGCGGCCTTCAAGTAAGGCGCATGCTCAAGCAAGAAGGCACATGCACGAGCGGGCGCCCGGCGGCATGTCGCCGGGCGCCCGCCGGTGCGGGTCCGCTAGCCGACCGGGAGCTCGTTGAGCCAGGCCTGCCAGTTCTTCTCGGCCTGACCGGCGTCGACGCCCGGCGCGAACAGGTGGTGGCCGCACACTCCCACGCTGCCGCGCTCCTCCCCGGAGTAGATGAACCGGTAGAGCGCGTCATCGGTACGCACACCCAGGAACGAGGGGAGATCGACGTAGTCGACGACCCCCTCGATGGGAGCCAGACCTTCGGCGGACAGGCTGACACGGTCGCCCGCAGTCACCGAGTCGCCTAGTCCGAACTGCTCCTTGAGCGCTGCCCAGAAACCCTCTTCCGGGATGCCGGGCCGGAAGGCGGTGACCGTGCCCGCGTGGCGGCCGCGGAAGTGCACGAGGTACTGGCCCAGCGTGTGCAGGTACATGTCCCAGCCGGTCTTCATGGCCTCGAACTCGTTCTCCCAGTCGTCGCCCAGGACGCCGCTGTGCACGAGCCGCAGCACCGTGCTCCCGCCGCCGCGGCCCTCGATGAGGTACTCGATGGCCATGAACTTCCCGTCCTCACCGGGCTCGGTGTTGTACGCGAAGCGTTTGGCCGGCTCCCAGCCGGTGATGGTGGACGTCTCGGTCTGGCCGGCCATGGTGAACGTGGCGGCGCCGCCCTCCCGCGGCTCGAACTCGCTGCGCCCCATGAACCACGCGTCCACGCCCGGGCCGGTGGCGATCGCCTCCCATACGTCCTCCGGGCTCGCGGCGAGCGTGATCTCCTTCTGCAACTCGAACTCGTGGCCCATGTCAGGACTCCTTGGTCTCGCCCGACTGCTCGGTCTCGGGCTTGGTCTCGGTCTGGGGCGTGGCGTTGGGAACGCTCGGATGGAGGGCGACGACGACGCGGTGCTCGCGTCCGCCCGCAGCGGTGTCGTCGTGATAGCGGGACACAAGGGAGGTGACGGTCGCGGCCAGTTCCTCGGCGAACGCGGCACGGTCGGCCGCCGAGGCGAACCGGACGTGCCCGTCGATGGCGAACGTGGCGACCCGCTTGTCAGCCTTGGCCGCGCCGGTGATCAGGGCGCCGACGTCCCGTACCAGCCGGGCGGCGACCGCCAGCAGCCAGCGGGCCGACAGCTGGTCGGGGGCGCGCCCCGGATCGGGCTGGACCGCCGACAGGGCAGTGGGGGAGATGACGAAGGAGACCGCGGTCGCCCGCATCATCCGCTCGGTGACGTTGCCCTTGCGGCGCTCCTCGACGAGCTCGACGAGCCCGTGCTTCTCCAGTGCCTTGAGATGGTAGTTGACCTTCTGGCGGGCGAGCCCGACCCGCGCGGCCAGCATCGTCGCCGACGCCGGCTCCGACAGCTCCGACAGCAGCCGGGCACGCATCGGATCGAGCGACACCTCGGCCGCCGCCGCGTCCTCGATCACCGCAACTTCGTCCATGGCCTCAGCCTGGCATCCGACAAGCTGAGACGTCAAGACAAATATAATTGTCGGTGATCGGTCTCGGACGTCCGGAGGTCAGGCGTGGCTGCCGACGGTGACCGGTCCGATGGTGAGCTGCGGCCGTGCTTGAAGGATCTCCCCGACTCGTTCCACCTGCCCGTCCAGGTCGTCGAGCTGCGCGGCGCCGAGCTCGCCGAGCGGCTCGACGGTGATGTCGATCCGCTTGCCGGAGCGGCGCTGGTGCCACAGGCCCGCGACGACACCGTCCACGAGGAGAATCTGGAAGTTGCCGGGCAGCACGCGTTCCGCGGCGCGGCCCGGGTAGAGCAGCGCGGGCGGCTGGTTGCCGACGCGGTAGGCGTATCCGTCGAAGTACGGCAGGAGCCGCACACCACGGGGCCGTACGACCGGCACGTCGAGGTCGCCGGCCACCACCCAGGCCGGGTCCCCTTCGACCTCCACCTGCTGGAGCTCGTCGCCCAAAGAGTCGAAAAGCCTCCTCGCCCACGTGCTCTGCGTGCCCGTCCAGTGCGCGAACCGCTGGGGTGTGGACGGGCCGTGCGCGCCGAGGTAGCTCCGCACGAGCCATGCGAGGGCGGTGTCGGCGTCGGCCGGCTCGAAGCCGGGCAGCCACCGCCGCGGATTGGTGTAGGTGACCTTGCGGCCCCGGTTGGGGGCGAAACACAGGACGCCGCGGATCCCCGTCAGGTGCATGGCCTGCCGCCAGCGCGGCCACTTGCCCTGGAACGCCTCCATGACGAGATCCCCCGCCCACGCGCCGGCATGGTCGACGACCGCCTCGGTGAGCTCGTCGATCGTCAGCTCCGCGTCGTCGAGCGCGGCGGCGACGGCCGCGACGACCTGCTCGGTCTGGTCCGGGGTGAGCCTGATGTCCTTCGGCATGACGTTGGCCGAGGCCGGCAGCGCGGACAGCGCGCCGACCCAGAGCGAGAGATCACGGGCCGGCATCACATGGACCGTGCCGCGCAACCCGAACGTCTTGACGAGGCTCCGTTCGGTCCACAGGGCCTCGCGGACGTCCAGCCGGGTGGCGCCGTCGATGCGCATGGCGATGCCCAGCTCGGCCGCCGACATCACCTGAGCGTGGGTGCTCGCCATGGCGGCCGCGATGTCGGCGGGCGTGGCGCTCGTCGACGGGGTGGTCAGCGCGTGCCGGTGCAGCCGCCGGGCGCACACGTCGGTCCAGGAGAAACGCGGCGGGTCGTCCATGTCCTCGACTCTAGGGGCCATCTAGGTCAGGTCATGACCTAACTGCACGGCATGATGGGAACATGAGCGACACTCCGGCCCGGTTGCTGAGCCTGCTGTCCCTGTTGCAGATGCCGCGCGAGTGGCCCGGCAGCGAGCTGGCCGAGCGGCTGCGCGTGAGCCCGCGCACGATCCGCCGCGACATCGAGCGGCTGCGCGAGCTGGGCTATCCGGTGGAGGCGTCGAGGGGGGCCGTCGGCGGCTACCGGCTGGTGGCCGGGACCGCGATGCCGCCGCTGCTGCTGGACGACGAGGAGGCGGTGGCGATCGCGGTCGGCTTGCGCACGGCCGCCGGGCATCCCGTGGACGGCATCGGGGAGGCGTCCGTGCGCGCGATGGCGAAGCTGGAGCAGGTGCTGCCGTCGCGGTTGCGGCACCGGGTCGGGGCGCTGAGCGCCGCGACGGTGCCGGTGGCGGCGGACGCGGGCAGGCCCAGCGTGAACCCGCAGGACCTGACCGTGCTCGCCGCGGCCGCCACCAATCACGAACGGCTGCGGTTCAGGTACGAGGCGGCCGACGGCGGCGAGACCCGGCGGCTGGTGGAGCCGTACCATCTGGTCCCCGCCCATCAGCGCTGGTACCTGGTGGCCTACGACGTCGAACGGGACGGATGGCGCATCTTCCGCGTCGACCGCGTTCAAGAACCACGCCCCATCGGGCAGCGGTACGCGCCGCGCGAGCTCCCCGAGGAGGACGCCGCCGCGTTCGTCACCAGCAAGCTCTATTCGCTCGCACCCACCTACAGCGCCGTCGCCACCCTGCACGCCCCGGTGGAACAGGTCCGGGGACGCGTGGGCGACCGGCCCGGCGACATCGAACCCATCGACGACCGCACCTGCCGGCTCCGCAGCCACACCGACACGCTGCCGTGGCTGGCCCAGTCGCTGGTGATGCTCGAATGCGAGTTCGAGGTGCACGAGCCCCCGGAGCTCATCGACTACCTGCGGGAACTCAGCGCCCGCGCCGCCCGCGCCTCGGGCGGGGTGACCGCGCCCGGGCCGGTCAGCGGCTGAGCACGCCTTTCTCCAGGGTGCGGATCACGGTGGAGGTGATCCCGTGCCGGGGCATGCGCCCCTGGTCGGCCTCCTCGACCGCCGTATAGACCAGCGCCCACAGCACATGCTGGATCCAGACGGGGCTCAGCTCCGGATCGAACACGCCCTCGGCCTGCCCGCGCTCGATGAGGCGAAGCACCGGGTCGTCCGGAGGGTCACAGTCGGGATCGTCCACCGTGGGATGGCCCTCGAAGACCTTCGGGTCGCCCCACAGGAACAGCAGCCGGTCGCCCGCGTCCACCATGGCCGCGACCAGGCGCCGCATCGCCTCCTGCGGCGAGCCGTCGTCGAGCGCGGCCCCTTCGGTCGCCTCCTGGACCACGGCGAGCGAGTCCTCGACGACGGCTTTGATCAGCACGTCGCGGTCGGGGTAGTAGCGGTGGAGCGTGCTGCGGCCGACGTCGGCCGCCTCGGCGATGTCGGCCAGCGTCGCGGACCGGTCGCGGGCGAGGACGGCCGCGGCGGCGCTGCGGCTTGGTGGTCGGGTGGAGCTGGTACGAGGGACCGGGGCGCGCGCTGGCGGCGGTCGGGCTCCTGATGCTGCTGCGCTTCGCGATGATCTGGGTCGGCATCTACGTCGGGCTGCTCATCACGCCGGAGGCCGCGGGGGCGTCGTGGATGTTGCTGATGCCGTTGACGTTCCTGGCCAACACGTTCGTGTCGCCGTCTCAGCTGCCCGCCTGGCTGGGCGCGATCGCGGCGTGGAACCCGCTGTCGGCCACGGTGGGCGCGACCCGGGAGTTGTTCGGCAATCCCGGGACCGGTGGTGATTCATGGCCGGCGCAGCACCCTGTCCTGCTGGCGGTCGCATCGCCGCTGGCGATCATCGTGGTCTTCCTGCCGCTGGCCGTTCGCCGCTATCGCCGTCCTGAGGGGTGAACGCCACCTCCGGCGGCAGGGGAGCGGCCTCCACCGCGACGGCGATGCAGTCCAGGACGCGTTCCAGCCCGTACCGGAACCGTTCCTCGGGATCCATGTGGGGCTGGCGTGCATCGAGCACGATCCGCGTGAACATCGGGTAGTCGCCGCTGGCCATGAGCTGCCGCACGTACGGCCCGTTGCGCGCCATCCAGTCGGACTCCCCGATGCCCGACCGGCGTGACTCCTCCACCCACATGAGCTCGCCCCGGACGGTCCGTTCGATGTAGCCGTTGAGGATGTTGATGAGCCCGAGCACCTCGTCGATGGGAAGCCCCACGTCCAGCGTGCCCATCGCGAACTCGATGATCCGGAGCTGGTTGGGGCCGACGG
Source organism: Actinomadura rudentiformis (assembly GCF_008923185.1). Taxonomy (GTDB): domain Bacteria; phylum Actinomycetota; class Actinomycetes; order Streptosporangiales; family Streptosporangiaceae; genus Spirillospora; species Spirillospora rudentiformis. Next base: position 371,039 of record NZ_WBMT01000006.1, on the reverse strand, counting down.
CGGGCCGGGCACGTTGCAGCGTGGCGACCCACGGGTGGCGCAGCCACATCGCCCGGGTCTCCTCTGCCAAGAGCGCCAGGTCGGCCCGCCAGTCGCCCGTCGGCCTGGCGGGCAGGTTCTGCTCGCCCTCGATCCGGTCCACCATCAGCTCGATCAGGTCGTCGCGGCTCGGCACGTACCGGTAGAGCGACATGGCACCCGCGCCGATCTCGGCCGCGATTCGCCGCATCGTCGCGGCCTCCACGCCCTCGGCGTCGGCGATCCGGACGGCGGCCTCGGTGATCTGCGCGCGGCTGTAAGCGGGGCGAGGCCCCCGGGTCGGGCGCTCGGGGCGCATCCAGATGTTCGGGTACTCCTCGTCGGCCACCGGCCCACCTCCTCACCGGAAGTCTAGTTGCGTACATCGTACCCAGTAACCTACTCTGAGGCCCTCAATTGCGTACGACGTACCCAGTGGAGGGAACATGGAGGAGCCGGTGGTGGTCGCCGAGGGGCTGCACAAGCACTTCGGCCGCACCCACGCCTTGCGAGGACTGGACCTGCGGGTGCCGGCGGGCACCGTCTGCGGCGTCCTCGGCCCGAACGGCGCGGGCAAGACGACGGCGGTGCGCATCCTGGCGACCCTGTCCAGACCGGACGCCGGGCACGCGCGGATCGCGGGGTACGACGTCGTCCGGGAGGCCGACCAGGTGCGGGCGCGCATCGGGCTGGCCGGCCAGTACGCCGCCGTGGACGAGAAGCTCACCGGCCGCGGCAACCTGCGCATGTTCGGCCGGCTCTACCACCTGCCGCGCCGGGAGGCGCACCGCCGGGCCGACGAGCTGCTCGAGCGGTTCGGCCTGATGGAGGCGGCCGACCGGCAGGTCAGCGGCTACTCGGGAGGCATGCGGCGCCGCCTCGACCTCATCACCAGCCTCATCCTGCGGCCCCCGGTGCTGTTCCTGGACGAGCCGACGACCGGCCTGGACCCGCGCAGCCGCGGCGAGATCTGGGACAACATCCGCGAACTCGTCGCGGACGGCACCACGGTCCTGCTGACCACGCAGTACCTGGACGAGGCCGACCGGCTCGCCGACGACATCGCCGTCATCGACCACGGCCGGGTCGTCGCGTCCGGCACGCCCGACGAGCTCAAGGCCACCATCGGCGACCGTCTCGACGTCGTTCTGGCGGACTCCTCGATGGTGCGCGAGGCCTCGACGGTCATGCACCGGCTGGCCGGTACGGACCCGACGATGACCGGAGCCGAGGCGCTCAGCGTGCCGTTGACGCGTGGCGGTGTCCGGCTCGCCGACGTCGTACGGGAACTGGACCGGGCCGGAGTGGCCGCGGCCGACGTCAGCCTGCGCCGCCCCACGCTCGACGAGGTGTTCCTGCGCCTGACCGACCGCGACGCCGATCCCGGCTCCGGCCGCGTGTCCGGCTTGGAGAAGGAGGTCGTCCGATGACCACGACGCGCGCCGCCACCCCCGCCGCCCCAATCCTGATCTCCTCGTTCGCCGCCCGCCTGCGCTGGTCGTTCACCGACGGGCTGACGCTGGTGGGGCGTGAGCTCAGCCGGCTGCGGCAGGAGCCCGGCGAGATCGTCGTCGCCCTGATCTTCCCGGCGGTCATGGTGGTGCTGTTCGGGTACGTGTTCGGGAGCGCGATCCAGGTGCCCGGCGGGGGGAACTACCGCGAGTACCTGATGCCGGGCCTGTTCGCCATGGTGACCTTCAGCTCGATCATGGCCACGACGCTGAAGGTGGCCACCGACGCGTCCCGTGGTGTGATGGACCGGTTCCGCTCGATGCCGATGGCCCGCTCGGCGGTGCCGTTCGGGCAGACCGGCGCCGACACGCTGCTCGGCGGCGTGCTCGGACTAGGGATCATGGCGGTGGCGGGACTGCTGGTCGGCTGGCAGTCGCACCGCGGCCTGGTGCCGACCGTGCAGGCGTTCCTGCTGCTCATGGTGATGCGGTACGCGGTGAGCTGGGTGGGCTGCTACCTCGGCATGGTGGTCAAGAACGAGCAGACCGCCGACCAGCTCGTGCCGCTGTTCCTGCCGTTCACGATGGTGTCCAACTCCTTCGTGCCCACGGCCGGCATGCCCGCCTGGCTGCGGACACTGGCCGACTGGAACCCGGTCAGCGCGCTCACCGCCGCCTGCCGGGAGCTGTTCGGCAATCCGGGTGCGCCCGCGGGTGACGCCGCCTGGCCGATCGCGCACCCGGTGACGGCGACGCTGTTGTGGTCGGTGTTCCTGCTGGTGGTGTTCGTGCCACTGACGATCCGCACCTACCAGCGCAAGGGCCGCTGAAGAGGCGGGTGAACGGTGATGGCCGGCGGGGAGGCACCCCGCCGGCCACCGTTGCGACTCAGACTCCGAACGGCGCCGCGTAACGGATCGTCCCGGCGGGCACCGGGCCGGACCCGCCGAGGACGAGTGCCATCAGCGCCTCATCCGGTACCTCGAACGAGGTCCGGATGCCCATCGCCGACGCCCGCCCGAAGCCGAACTTCGGGTAGTACCCGGGATGCCCGAGCACGACGACGAGCCGTTCACCCCGCTCGCGAGCGGCCTCCAGCACGGCCCGGACGGCCGCGCCGCCCGCGCCCTGACGCTGGTACTCCGGCAGAACGGCGACCGGCGCGAGCGCCAGGGCGTCCTCGTCGCCGACCTTGCACCGGGTGAGCAGCGCGTAGCCGGCCACCTGGCCGTCCGGCGACTGCGCCACCCACGACAGGTCGGGCAGCCATGCCGCGTCCTTGCGGAGGGCGTCCACGAGGTCGGCCTCCTCCAAGGTGGGAAAAGCCGCCTCGACGACGCGGCGTACGGCCGGCACATCCTGATCGGTCTCGGGCCTGGTCTTCCAGTCGGTCATGGCTTCCCCTCACCGGTCCCGGCCGTGGACCTTGTAGTGCTGGCGTTGCCACTTGGTGATGGCCTTGCGGTTGTTCTCGCGCTCGGCACGCAGCCGGGCGTCGTTGCGCGAGGCGGCCCAATCGTTCTCCCGGAGCAGTTTCCGGTAACTGTCGAGGCGTCGTTGCTGCAGGGTGCCGTCCTCGATGGCGGCCACCACCGCGCAGCCCGGCTCGGTCTCGTGGGCGCAATCGGCGAAGCGGCACTCCGCCGCGAGCTCCTCGATCTCGGCGAAGGTCTGCTGCAGTCCCTCCTCGGCATCGAACAGACCGACCCCGCGAAGCCCGGGGGTGTCGATGAGCACGCCGCCATGCGGCAGCGGGAGCAGTTCCCGGCGGACCGTCGTGTGGCGGCCCTTCCCGTCCTGGTCCCGGACCGCGCCGGTGGCGAGGAGTTCGGCGCCCAGCAGGGCGTTGCCGAGGGTGGACTTGCCCGCGCCGGACGGGCCGATCAGCACCACGGTGCCGGTGAGCACGGCGGCGGCGACGTCCACGCCGTCGCCGGTCGTGGCGCTGACCGTGACGATGTCGACGCCGGGCGCGGCGGTGGCGACCTCGGCCTCGGCGGCGGCCGGGTTGTCGCTCCGGTCGGCCTTGGTGAGGACGATCACCGGCCGGGCCCCGCTCTCCCACGCCAGGGCCAGCAGCCGCTCGACGCGGCCGAGGGCCAGGCGCGCGGCGAGGGAGACCGCGATCGCGATGGTGTCGACGTTGGCGGCCAGGACCTGGCCGTGTGACTGCTGCGAGGCGGACGAACGGACGATGGCCGTCCGCCGGGGGAGCAGGGCGGCCACGGCGGGGTGTTCCCCGGTCCGCAGTGCCGCCCAGTCTCCGGTGCAGGGACCCTGGACGGGGTCGTCGGGTGAGGCGACCGGCGTGGTGTCGGCGCGCATGAGGCCGTGCTCGGTGATGACGTCGCACTGCCCGCGGTCCACGGCGGCGATGCGGGCAGGGATCAGCCCTGCCTCGCGATGAGCGGAGAATTCTTGCTCCAGGCTCTCATCCCAGCCATAGGCAGTGAGAGCCTGCGGAAACGCAGATGAAGACAACGGATTGAACCCTTGCGTGAAGGGGCCCCGGCGCCGGCGAAGGCCGGCAGATCGTCAAGAAGGACAGTGTCAAAAAAGACGGGGTCAGCCGAGGGCCCGGGACATGAGGTGGGCCGGAGTGCTGCACGCAGCAGCCATCACCGCGACGGCCATACACCTCACCTCCCTAGAGTTCGCCGACAAATATACATGTTCCGCTCGTGCGGACGGTAGCAACCACGACATATCTCGTTGTGGTCCCCTTGGGCGGTTATGGTGAATGAGGGCGGAAACCTCACCGGGACAGGGGCATGGTGGTGGACGACAGGGTCGAAGAAGGCGCTCAGGCGCCCGGGGAACGGTCCAGGCAACGCGGCGAAGCCGCGGCGGGCCTCCCTTCCGCGGGCGGCACCGACAGGGCCGAGCCGGCGAAGCTCGACCAGACGGACAGGGCACAGCTGGCCAAGCTCGATCAGGCCGCCGCCGACCGGATCGAGGACATCTGGAACGCCCTCACCCCTGCCGCGGCCGGCGCCGCGCGGGCGGCGGCGACGATCAGCGAGCCGGTACGGCAGGCGGCGCGCGAGGCGGCCGCCCGGGCCGCCGTCCAGATCGTGGAGCAGGTGTCCGGCACCCCCGTGATGGATCTCGTTGAGCAGGCCGCTCGGGACGCCGCGGTCAAGGTGGCGAGCGCGGCGGCCGAGAAGGCGGTGGCCGAGGCCCGCGCCGCGGCCGAGTCCAACGCCGTCACCGGCGCCGCCCTGGAGGTCACCACCAGCGCCCTCACGCTCGCCGGCCAGGCCGCCCAGCATCCGATGGCGATCGCCGCGGCCAGGCTCGCCGCGCGCAATCCCTTCGCCCGCGCGGCCACCGCCACCGCCCTGGACATGGTCGACCGCACCGTCTCCGCCCCGATCGTGCAGGCCGCCACCAAGGCCGTGGTCGACACGGCGCTGGACGCGGTGGCCGACGTCGCGGTCGAGGTCGCGCTGGACGTGGGCCGCGACATCGTCGTGACCGTCGTCCAGCAGGCGGCACGTGAGGCCGCCCGCGATCTGGGCCGTGGAGTCCGCAGCCGCGCCCAGGAGGCCGTGGCGCTGGCCGAGCTCACCCCGGTGACGTCGGTCGCCGCCGAGATCGCGACCGACGTCGCCCGCCAGGCGGCCCGCAGCGAGGCCGCCCGCTCGGCCTCCGGCCTGGTGGCCGCCGCCGCGGGCAGCGCCGTGGCCCGCACGGCCCGTGGGCTGCTCACGCAGGCGGCCCACCGTGCCACCGTCTACGCCATCCAGAGGGTGATGGCCGAGCTGATGCGCGAGGCCCTCAAGCTGGCGATGAAGGACGCGCTGCGCGACCTGATGCGCGATGTCGCCAAGGACGTGGTCGTCGACGTCATGAAGACGACGTGGCTGACGGCGACTCAGCCCGCCCCGGCCCAGCGCGAGCCCGGCGGCGTCTCGGTCACCGACCTGGTCGCCCGCGCTGCCCGCGCCACCGCGACCCTGGTGGCCGACAATCCCGCCACGAGCGGCGCGGTGAGCTCGGCCACCGGCATCGCCGTGCGGGCCACGACCCGGACGGCGCCGCGCGCGATGCCGAAGATCGCGGTCAGCACGCTCCAGAACGCCTCGCGGTACCGGATGGGGTCCCGCCGCAACCGGCTGGAAACCGCCCCTGCGCTGCCCGCGGCGATCATAACTGTCGTCGCCGGCGCCGCCGGCGACGCCACCACGGCCGTCGTCCGCACCACGATCGGCACGGACCGTGCCTCTCGCACCGATCGCACCGATCGCGCCTCGTAAGCGGCCGCTCAGAACTTCGTGAGAGATCGATGAGAAACGGGCCGGGGCGTGCCGAGCCGCGGTATCCGCTGGATACGGTGGGTGCATGGAGCCTGGAACGCAAGGGGCGGCACCGGCCCGCATCTTGATCGTGGACGACGAACCCGCCGTACGGGAGTCGTTGGTCAGGAGCCTTGAGTTCGAGGGCTACGCGGTGACCGAGGCCGCCGACGGGGCGATGGCGCTCGACCGGGTCTCCCGGGACGAGCCCGATCTCGTCGTGCTGGACGTGCTGATGCCCCGGATGGACGGCCTGACCGCGTGCCGCCGCATGCGCGCCCAGGGGGCGACGATGCCGGTGCTCATGCTGACCGCCCGGGACATGGTCGGCGACCGCGTGACCGGCCTGGACGCCGGCGCCGACGACTACCTGGTCAAGCCGTTCGAGCTGGACGAGCTGCTGGCGCGGATCCGCGCCCTGCTGCGGCGCAGCGCGATGGCGGCGCCGGCCGGAGGCGGGCCGGCCGAGGAGATCCTCACCTTCGACGACCTGCGGATGGACACCCTCACCCGGGAGGTCACCCGGGCCGGCAAGCCGCTGGAACTCACCCGCACCGAGTACATGCTGCTGGAGATGTTCCTGCTGCACCCGCGCCAGGTCCTCACGCGCGAGCAGATCCTGGAGACGGTGTGGGGCTTCGACTTCGAGCCCGCCTCCAACTCCCTCGACGTGTACGTGATGTACCTGCGCCGCAAGACCGAGGTCGACGAGCTGCCGCGGCTCGTGCACACCGTCCGCGGCGTCGGCTACGTGCTGCGCTCCGCGGCGTGATCACGTGACGAAACGCCTCACGCTCCGCGCCCGCCTGGCGCTGCTGACGGCCACGGCCGTGGCGCTGGCGGTCGCGGCGTGCGCGATCACCAGCTGGTTCCTGGTGCGCGGCCAGCTCTACGCCGAACTCGACCGGCGGCTCAAGAGCGCCGCGGGCCCGCCGAGTCCCCCGGGCGAGGCGCCACCGCGCTTCTGGCGCTTCACCCAGCAGCTCACCTCCGACCTGCAAAACTGCCAGCCGACGGCGACCAACCAGGGGAGCAAACCTCCTCCGCCCGGGCCGTACCAGATCCTGCAGTTGGTGACCGCCGACGGCCGCCCCTGCGCGGTGCCCTATGCCGGTTCGCTCGCGGTGACCGACGCGGACGTCGAGGTGGCGAAGGGACAGCGGCGTGACTCGCTGCACGACTGCACGGGCATCGACAAGTACGGCGAGCAGGTCAGCGTGCGCGTCTACACCGTGCAGTTCGAGGCGGACGACGGCACGCGGGCCGCGGTGTCCTACGCCCTTCCTCTCGACGAGGTCGAAGGACCGCTCAGCACGCTCGCGTGGCTCCTCATCGCCGTCTCGGCGCTGGGCGTCCTGGTCTCGGCGGCCGCCGGCCTGGTGATCGCGCGGGCCTCGCTGCGGCCGGTGGACGAACTGACCGACGTGGTCGAGCACATCGCGCGGACCGAGGACCTGGACACCACGATCCCGGCGGAGGGCGTCGATGAGATCGCGCGGCTGAGCCGTTCGTTCAACACGATGACGGCGGCGCTGGCCGCCTCACGCGAACGGCAGCAGCAGCTGATCGCCGACGCCGGGCACGAGCTGCGCACCCCGCTGACCAGCCTGCGCACCAACATCGACCTGCTGATGCGGTCGGAGGACACCGGCAGGCCGCTGCCGCCCGAGACCCGGCACCGGATGCTGGTGAGCGTCAAGGCGCAGATGCAGGAGCTCTCCAGCCTCGTCGGTGACCTGCTCGAACTGGCGCGGCCCGAGCAGGAGGAGCCGGTCCAGGAGGAGGTCGGCCTGCACGAGGTCGTCGAGCGCGCGGTGGAGCGTGCGCGGCTGCGCGGCCCGGGCCTGCACATCCAGGCCGAGACCAAGCCGTGGTACGTGCACGGCGATTCCGGCTCGCTGGAGCGCGCCGTGGTCAACCTGCTCGACAACGCGGTGAAGTTCAGCCCGCCGGACGGCACCGTCGAGGTGCGGCTGGCCGACGGCGAGCTGACGGTGCGCGACCACGGCCCCGGCATCGACCCGGAGGACCTGCCGCACGTCTTCGAGCGGTTCTGGCGTTCGACATCGGCGCGCAGCCTGCCCGGCTCCGGGCTCGGGTTGTCGATCGTCTCGCGGATCGTGCACGAGAGCGGGGGAGAGGTGCGGCTCGACCCCGCCGACGGCGGCGGGACCCTCGCGCGCGTCCGCCTCCCCGGCGCCGTGGCGCCGACCGCCTGACGCTCTCCCCTCTGGGGCTTTCTCATCCGCGCTTAATGATCGGCTCAGGCCACTCCCACACCGGCTGGCGACGGTTGTCCCATGAGCCAACTGGTCACCGACACGGCACCTCCCGCCGCGACGCAACCCGGCCGCCCGGACAACGGCGGACGGCAGCGCCTGGTGGAGGTCGTCGTGCCCGTCCACAACGAGGAGCACGTCCTCGAAGCCAGCGTCAGGCGGCTGTACGCCTACCTGACCGAGACGTTCCCCTACCCGTTCCGCGTCACGATCGCCGACAACGCCAGCACCGACTCGACCTGGCACGTCGCCGAGGAACTGATGGCCGAACTCCCGCGGGTGCGGGCGGTGCGACTGGACCGCAAGGGCCGCGGCCGCGCGCTGCGCCATGTGTGGAGCGGCAGCGACGCCGACGTGGTCGCGTACATGGACGTGGACCTGTCCACCGACCTGAACGCGTTCCTGCCGCTGGTCGCGCCGCTGATCTCCGGCCACAGCGACCTGGCGATCGGCAGCAGGCTGTCGCGCGGCTCGGCGGTGGTGCGCGGGCCCAAGCGTGAGATCATCTCCCGCTGCTACAACCTGCTGCTGCGCACCACGCTCGCGGCGCGCTTCTCCGACGCGCAGTGCGGCTTCAAGGCCGCGCGGACCGAGATCGTGCAGGCGCTGCTGCCCTCGGTCGAGGACGAGGAATGGTTCTTCGACACCGAGCTGCTGCTGCTCGCCGAGCGCAACGGGCTGCGCATCCACGAGGTGCCGGTCGACTGGGTCGACGACCCCGACAGCCGCGTCGACGTCCTGCACACCGCGCTGGACGACCTGAAGGGCATGGCCCGGGTCGGGCGGCGAATGCTGACCGGCGCGTTCCGCGCGCCCGTCGGCGGCCGGCAGCGGCCGAAGCTGCCGAACGGCATGGCCCGGCAGCTGCCGAGCTTCGCCATCGTCGGCGTCATCAGCACGCTCGCGCAGCTGCTGCTGTACGTGCTGCTGCGCACGGTCACCGGGCCGTTCGCCGCCAACGCGCTGTCCCTTGTGATCACCGCGATCGGGAACACCGCCGCCAACCGCCGGTTCACCTTCGGGGTCACCGGCACGCAGGGCGCCTTCCGGCAGCAGATCGAGGGCGGCGTGGCGTTCCTGCTCGGCCTCACCCTCAGCACCGGTGGCCTCGCGCTGCTCCACGCCGTCGCGCCCGGCTCCTCGCGGGTCGTCGAACTCGCCGCGCTGATTTGCGCCAACGGCGTCGCCACGCTGGTCCGCTTCCTTCTTATGCGTGCCTGGGTCTTCCATCCCCGCCGGGTGGAGGCACGGCAGACCCGGCAGGCCCACCACGTTCAGCCGAACTCCATGCAAGCCGACTTCACACAGCCCAACACCACGCAGCCGAACATGACCGGGGGCCAGAACCGATGACCACCTTCCGAACGATCGCCACGCCGCAGGTGGCGGAGGCGCCGCCCGCCGAGGTGCCGAGGAGGAGCCGGGGCGTCCGGCTGTTCCTGGGGCGGCCTGAGGATCCGGCCTGGGTCCGGCCCGCGCTGTGGGGAGTCCTGCTGGTCGCGGGCGTGCTGTACGCGTGGGGGATGTCGGCGAGCGGCCACGCCAACTCCTACTATTCCGCGGCTGTGAAGAGCGGCACTCAGAGCTGGAGCGCGTTCTTCTACGGCTCGCTGGACACCGGCAACTTCATCACCGTCGACAAGCCCCCGATGGCGTTGTGGGCGCAGGCGCTGTTCGGGCGGGTCTTCGGGTTCTCCACGTTCAGCCTGCTGTTCCCCGAGGTGCTGATGGGGGTCGCGGCGGTCGCCATGCTCTACACCACCGTCCGGCGCGCATTCGGCTACAAGGCCGGGCTGGTCGCGGCGGCCGTCCTCACGCTGACGCCCATCACCGTGGCGATCAACCGGGACAACAACCCCGACACACTGCTGGTGCTGTTCCTCGTCCTGGCGGCCTGGGCGGTCCAGCGTTCCATCGAGTCGGGCCGGGTGCGCTGGCTGCTGGCCTCGGCGTTCTTCGTCGGCTGCGGCTTCAACACCAAGATGCTCCAGGCCTACCTCGTCGTGCCCGCGCTGGCGCTCGCCTATCTGATCGCGGCGAAGTCCGGCCTGCCGCGACGGATCGCGCACCTCGTCGGCGCCGGTGTCGTGCTCGCGGCGTCCAGCTTCTGGTGGATGCTCGTCATCGACCTGATCCCCGCGTCGAAGCGCCCGTACGTCGGCGGCAGCACCGACAACACGGTGTGGGACCTGGTCATCGGATACAACGGCCTCGGCCGGATCTTCGGCCAGGGCGACGGCGGTCGCGGCGGCGGCGGAGGCGGGGGCGGAGGCGGGGGAGGGGGCGCGAACTTCGGCGGCGAGTCCGGAGTCGGGCGTCTGTTCAACGACATCCTGGGCGGTCAGATCTCATGGCTGCTGCCGTTCGCCGCGATCGCGCTGGTGGCGGGCCTGATCCTGGTGTGGAGGCGGCCGCGTGCCGATCTGGCGCGGGCGAGCCTGCTGATCTGGGGCGGCTGGCTGGCCGTGCACTACCTGGTGTTCAGCCTGGCCGAGGGCACCTTCCACCCCTACTACTCGACCGCGATGGCGCCCGCCATCGCCGCGCTGACCGGTGCGGGCGTGGTCCTGCTGTACGAGGCCGGCAAGCGTTCGGCGGCCTGGGCTTTTGCCCTGCCGGCCGGGGTCGCCGTCACGGGTGCGTGGTCCTTCGTGTTGCTCAACCGCACTCCGGACTGGAACCCGTGGCTGCGCTGGGTCGTCGTGGGGTTCACCGTGGCGGCCGTTCTGCTCCTCGTGGCCGGGCGGGTGCGTCGTCCAGCCACAAAGAGCAGGACGGCCATGGCCGCGCTTGTGGTCGCGCTCGTCGCGGGGCTGGCCGGGCCGGGTGCGTACGCCGTGTCGGCGGCGTCCGAGCCCGCGAACGGCACCAACCCGCTGGCCGGCCCGAGCAGCGGATCTGGCTTCGGCGGACCGGGCGGCATGCGCGGTGGCCCGGATGGAATGCCCGGCGGGATGCCACCCGGCCTGAGGTCGGGCCAGGCGCCCAGTGGCGTTCAGGCGCCGAACGGTCAGGCGTCCAACGGTCAAAGGCCGGACGGCGGCGGTTTCAGAGGCGGCATGCGCGGCCAGGTCGACTCGAAACTGGTCTCCTACCTGGAGCAGCACCGCGGGAGCGCGCAGTGGCTGGTCGCTGTCGGCAGCGCGCAGCAGGCGGCGTCGCTGATCCTCCAGACGGGCGAGCCGGTCATCGCGATGGGCGGCTTCTCCGGCAGCGATCCGGCGATGACGGTCGCCAAGCTGCAGGAGTACGTGAAGGAAGGCAAGCTGCGCTACATCCTCATCAACGGTGAGGGCCGCAGCGGGCCCGGTGGCGGGGGCGGCACCGAGGTCACCGCATGGGTGAAGAAGAACGGCACCCTCGTCGATCCGGCCACCTACGGCAGCTCGACCTCGTCCACGTCGGGCGACGGCGCGCAGCTCTACCACCTGGGCTGATCTCACATGACATCGACTACGACATCGACACATGACGCACGCTGGGCCAAGCCCGCGCTGCTGGCCCTGCTCGCGCTGACGGCGGTCCTGTACGTGTGGGATCTGGGTTCGTCGGGCTGGGCGAACTCCTTTTACTCGGCCGCGGTCCAGGCCGGGGCGTCGGACTGGAAGGCGTTCTTCTTCGGCTCCTCCGACGCGTCCAACGCCATCACGGTCGACAAGACACCGGCCGCGCTGTGGCCGATGGCCCTGACGGCGCGCGTGTTCGGGGTCAACTCCTGGAGCATCCTCGTCCCGCAGGCGCTGATGGGCGTGGCCACCGTCGGCACGCTGTACGCGACCGTCCGCCGGGGCTTCGGCGCGGGCGCCGGGCTGCTGGCGGGCGCCGCGCTGGCGCTCACGCCGGTCGCCGCCCTGATGTTCCGCTTCAACAATCCCGACGCGCTGCTCGTCCTACTGCTCACGGTGGCGGCGTACGCGCTGGTGCGGGCCCAGGAGAACGCGCGCACCGGCTGGCTGGTACTGGCGGGTTCGTGCGTGGGGTTCGCGTTCCTGGCCAAGATGTTGCAGGCGTTCCTGGTCGTTCCGGTGTTCGCGCTCGTCTATCTGGCGGTGGCGCCGACCCCGGTGCGGCGCCGGATCTGGCAACTGCTCCTGGCGGGTGCCGCGATGGTGGTGTCAGCGGGCTGGTGGGTGGCGGTCGTCGCGCTCGTCCCCGCCGGGTCTCGCCCGTACATCGGCGGCTCGCAGCACAACAGCGTGATGGAGCTGGCGCTGGGCTACAACGGGCTCGGACGGCTGAACGGCGACGAGACCGGCGGGCTGGGCAACCTCAACCAGGACGCGGGCTGGCTGCGCATGTTCGGGGACACGATCGGGGGCCAGATCTCCTGGCTGCTTCCCGCCGCCCTGATCCTGCTGGCGGCCGGGCTGTGGATCACCCGGCGCGCGCCGCGTCCCGATCCGGCGCGTGCGGCGTTCGCCCTGTGGGGCGGCTGGCTGCTCGTCACCGCGCTGATCTTCAGCTTCATGCAGGGGATCTTCCACGAGTACTACACGGTCGCGCTCGCCCCGGCGGTGGCGGCGCTGGTGGGCATGGGCGCGGCTCTGCTGTGGCAGCGACGGCGCACCACGGCGGCCACCGCCGTCCTCACGGGCACGCTGGCGGTGACGGCGGTGTGGTCGTACGTGCTGCTCGGCCGCACGCAGGACTGGCACCCGTGGCTGGGACCGGTCGTGTTGCTCGGCGGACTGGTCGCCGCCGGGCTCCTGCTCGCCACGGTGTGGCTGCCGCGCGTGGTGGTGGCGGGCGCCGCGGTGCTGGCGATGGTCACGGCGTTCGCCGGCCCGGCCGCGTACGCCGTGGACACGGTGACCACGCCGAAGCGCGGAGCGATCGTCACGGCCGGGCCGTCGACGGGCGGCGGTCCGGGCGGTGGACCCGGCGGGCCTCGGGGCGGCTTCCCCGGCGGCCGGCCGCCGGGCATGCAAACAGGCTTCGCGCCAAGGCAGGACGGCGATGGTTTCGGCGGCGGCGCAGGTCAGGCCCGGGGTCAACGGCCGGGCGGCCTGGGCGGGGCCCGCGGAGGCGGCATGGGCGGCGGTCCGGGCGGCCTGCTGAACGCCACGACGCCGAGCGCGGAGCTGACGGCCCTGCTGAAGGCCGACGCGGGCTCCTACACCTGGGTGGCGGCGGCCGTCCGGTCGAACAACGCGGCCGGGTACCAGCTGGCGACCGGTGAGCCGGTGATGGCGGTCGGCGGGTTCAACGGCACCGACCCGGCGCCCACGCTCGCCCGGTTCCAGCAGTACGTCCGGGAGAAGAAGATCCACTACTTCATCGGCGGCGGCACGGGCTGGGGCCTGGGCGGCGGGATGGGGCGGTCCTCGGGCGGCAGCGACGCCGCGCAGCAGATCAGCACCTGGGTCACGGCCAACTTCACGCCCAGGACCGTCGGAGGCGTGACGATCTATGACCTCACGAGCTCGGGGTGATGTACTCGGGAGCGAGGCATACCGAAAGGAGAGAGCGATGGCCGGCACTCTCGACGACGACGCCATCACCACCCATCTCAAGGAGCTGCCCGACTGGTCCCGCGCCGGGGACGAGATCCGCCGGGAGCTGACGGCTCCCTCGTTCCTGGCGGGCATCGATCTGGTGGTCGAGGTCGCGCGGGCCGCCGAGGAGGCCGACCACCATCCCGACATCGACATCCGCTGGCGCACCGTCACGTTCGCGCTGAGCACCCACAGCGCCGGCGGGCTGACCGTCAAGGACTTCGATCTGGCCCGGCGGATCGACCGGATCGCCACCGAGCACGCGGCCCAGTAGTGCCGCTCCAGGTGGCGGTGTGCGGGCCGCGGATGTGCTCGGAGGAGGAATGGCAGGACGCGTGCACGACGGGCCGGCTGCTGGCCGAACGGGGGGCCGTCGTGATCTGCGGCGGGCAGGGCGGCGTGATGGCCGCCGTGGCCGGTGGCGCGCGGTCGGCGGGCGGCATCGTCGTGGGCGTGCTGCCCGCCGCAGACCGTTCCTCCGCCGATCCCGCGCTCACGGTCGCGATCCCCACCGGTCTCGGCGAGGCGCGCAACAACGTGATCGTCAACGCCGCGGACGCCGTCATCGTCATCGGCGGGTCGTGGGGGACGTTGTCGGAGCTGGCGCTGGCGATGCGGTCGGGCCGGGTGCCCGTCGTCCAGCTCGGCGGGTGGCACGTCCTGGACGAGCAGGGCCGCCCGCTGTCGGGCATCTGCCATGCGAGCACGCCGCGGCAGGCGCTCGAGCTGACCGGCCTGTGGTCCTGACACAAGCGCGGCTCGTCCGGCAGCTCAATGGCTGGAGAGCCCGCCGTCGACGAAGAGCGCCTGGCCCGTGACGTACGCGGACGCGCGGCTGGCCAGGAACACCGCCGCGCCTGCGAAGTCCTCGGCCAGGCCGTTGCGGCCGGCCATCGTGCGGGCGGCCAGCGCGGCCACCTTCTCGGGGTCGCTGGACAGCCGGGCGTTCAGCGGTGTCATCACGAACCCGGGCACGAGCGTGTTGCAGGTGACACCGTGCGGTGACCAGGCCTCGGCCTGGGAACGGGCGAGGCCCTCCAGCCCGGCCTTGGACACCCCGTACGCGCCGCTTTGCACGAACGCTCGGAAGGCCTGCTGGGAGGAGACGTGGATGATCCGGCCGAAGCCGCGTCGCGCCATGCCGGGCCCGAACCGTTCACCCAGCAGGAACGGGGCCTGCAGGTTGACCGCCATCGTGGCGTCCCAGACCTCGTCGCCTATCTCGCCCATCGGGGGCCGCAGGTTGATACCCGCCGAGTTGACGAGGATGTCGGGTTCGCCGAACGGCTTGACGGCCTCCTCGGCGGCGCCGCGGACACCGTCGCGGGAGCCCAGGTCGGCGCTGACCCACGCGGCCCGGCAGCCGTGGTCCTCCAGCGCCGAGACCGTGGCGGCGAGCTCGGCCTCACGCCGCGCCACCACCACGACGCTCGCCCCCGCCCGCGCCAGCGCCTCGGCGATGGCGCGGCCGATGCCCGAGCTGCCGCCGGTCACGAGGGCCACCCGGCCTTTCAGGGAGAACAGCTCCGTGAGATAGCCGGGGGAGCCGGGCTGCGATGTCATGCCCGCACCCTAGACGAGACGGAGTAGTACGAAGTCAGTGGTAGTGGTCGCGGGCCGTGCGAACTGCGGGCGGCCGTGTTGCTCGCGCCTGATCAGCTCGTGACTCATCCTCCGGGTCCGAGGATGGCGTCGAGCTGGGCCAGCAGGTCGGCGGAGGTGAACGGCTTGCGGATGAGGGCGGTGCGCGGCGGCAGGACGACGCCGCTCGGCAGGGAGCCGGTGGTGTGCCCGGACATCAGCAGCACGGGGACGGCCGGGCGCGCGCGCCTGATCCGCTCCGCGAGCTCGACGCCCGACATCCCGGGCATCACGACGTCCGCGAGCAGGACGTCGATCCAGGGCTCGCCGGCATCCGCGATCCGGAGCGCCTCGATGGGCGAGGCGGTGTCGATCACCTGGTAGCCCGACTGGGCCAGCATGGTCTCCACGAGGTCGCGGACTTCGCCGTCGTCCTCCACCACGAGGGCAGTCGCGTCCCGGCGATGCGGCCGCGCGGGACCGGAATCAACCGCCGCGGGCGCGGGCTCGCGCGTGGCGGGCAGGTCGATGGTGACGGTCGTGCCCTCACCTGGTTCGGACTCGATGCCGATCTCGCCTCCCGCCTCCTTCACGGCGCCGTAGACGGTGGACAGGCCGAGCCCGGTGCCCTGGCCCCGTCGCTTGGTGGTGAAGAACGGCTCGAAGGCGCGTTCGGCCACCTCGGGCGACATGCCGAAGCCGGTGTCGGTGAGGCTGAGGCGCACGATGGGCGGCACGCCCGCGGCCTCCACGCCGGCCGTGCGGATCGTCACGCGGCCGCCCTCGGGCATCGCGGCGCGGGCGTTGAGCAGGACGTTGAGCAAGATCTGCTCCAGCTTGCTGCGGTCCATCCTGACCGTGTTGAGACCGGGTTCGAGCTCGGCGATCAGCTCGACGTCCTCGCCGATCGTGCGGCGCAGCAGCTGCCCGGTGTCCTCGACCACCGCGTTGAGGTCGAGGATCTCCGGCCGCGAGGGCTCCAGGCGGCTGAAGATGAGGAGCTGGCGGGTGAGCGAGGCGCCGCGCTCGGCCGCCCGCTGGATGCGTTCGAGATCGTCCCGGACGGCGCTGTCGTCCGGCGCGGACTCCAGCGCCAGTTCCGCGTGGCCGAGGATGACCATGAGCAGGTTGTTGAAGTCGTGGGCGACGCCGCCGCCGAGCTTGCCGAGGGAGTCGAGCCGCTCCACCTGGCGCAGCCGGTGCTCCAGCCGTTCCCGTTCCCGCTGCGCGGCCACCTGCGCGGTGATGTCGCGCAGAATGCCCTCGACCGCTGCCGGCCGCCCGTGCTCATCCCGGACGGCGACGGCCCGCTGCTCGGTCCAGACGGTCGTCCCGTCGGGGCGGTGCCAGCGGACGACGAGCGGCTCGGGCGCCGCGGAGTGCCAGGACCTCTCCAGAGCGGGCCGGTCGGCCGGATCCACGAAGGACAGCACATGGCCGGGGTCGCCGCACAACTCGTCCGGACGGTGGCCGAGGATGAGGGCCGCCGCCGGGCTGACGTACTCGAGCTCCTCACTGGGCAGCAACCGGTAGCGGAAGATGATGTCCGGCGCGTTCTCGGCGAACAGCCGGAAGCGTTGCTCGCTCTTGCGCAGGGCGTTCTCCGCCTCTCGCCGGCGGCGCCGCACCTGCGCGTCCTGGAGCTCTCTGCGGACCGCGGGGGCGATCCCGGTCAGATGGTCCTTGCTGATGAAGTCGTGCGCGCCGTCCCTCATGAGCGCTGCGGCGTGCTCGTCGCCGATCTGCCCGGAGACCAGGATGAACGGGATGTCGAGGCCGGTCTCGTGGAGCAGCCGCAGCGCGTCCTCCGCGGTGAAGGCGGGCATGCGGTAGTCGGAGATGATGATGTCGGGTGGGTGGCCGCGCAGTGCGCGCGCCGCGGCCTCGGCCGTCTCCACCCGCTCGTACGTCACGTCCAGGCCGTCGCGCCGGAGGTGGGTGACGATGAGGACCGCGTCGTCGTCGTCGTCCTCGCAGAGCAGGAGGCGGACCGGGGCCGTCATGGCGGGCACTCCGACGACGGGCACCTTTTGTTGATGTCGAGCCAGTACGCGCTGAGCGTCCGCACAGTCCGGAGGAACTCGTCGTAGGCGACCGGCTTGCACACGAAGCTGTTGGCGCCCAGCTGGTAGCTCGCGACGACGTCGCGCTCCTCCGTGGACGTGGTGAGCATGATCACCGGGACGTACCGGGTGCGTTCGTCCGACCGGATCCGCTGGAGCAGCTCGAGCCCGCTGAACTTGGGCAGGTGGATGTCCATGAGGATGATCGCGGGCCGCAGCGGGCTGGTGCCGTCCGCGGGCAGCAGCCGGGTGAGCAGCAGCTCCCCGTCGGTCAGCACGACGATCTCGTTGCCGACGCCGTTCTTGGCGAACGCCCGCAGGGTCAGCGTGATGTCGTCGGGATTGTCCTCGACCAGCAGGATCGGCGCGTCTCTCATGACCCGTCCGTTCCGGGCCGGGCGTCCACCGTGAAGTAGAACGCCGCACCCTGACCAGGCGTGCCCTCGGCCCAGATCCGGCCGTGGTGGCGGGCCACGACGCGGGCCACGATCGCGAGCCCGACGCCGTTGCCGCTGAAGTCGATCGCGGGGTGGAGGCGCTGGAACGGGACGAACAGCTTGTGCGCGTAGGCTTCGTCGAAGCCCACGCCGTTGTCGCGCACGTAGAAGACACCGGACGCGCCGTCATCGCTGACGGCTCCGTCGTCCGCGCTGCGGTCGCGGACCGCGCCGACGTCGATCCGCGCGGTCGCGCGCCTGGAGGTGAACTTCCAGGCGTTGGAGAGCAGGTTGCGCAGCACGAGTTCGAGCAGCGCGGAGTCGCCCATGCAGGCCAGTCCCCGCTGGACCGTCAGCTCGACCTTCCGGTCGGGATCGGCGTGGCTGAGCTCGTCGGCGATCTGTTCGGCCAGCGCGGTCAGGTCCACCGGCCGGCGGCGCAGTTCGGCCCGCGACGCGCGGGACAGATTGAGGAGATCGTCGATCAGCCCGCCCATGCGGTCGGCGGCGGCCCCGATCCGGCGCAGATAGTCCCGGCCCGTCTGGTCGAGGCGGGCGCTGTAGTCCTCCAGCAGCGCCTCGCTGAACCCGTTGAGCGTGCGCAGCGGCGCCCTGAGATCGTGCGACACCGAGTAGGCGAAGGCGTCCAGCTCGCGCGTCGAGGCCTCGAGCTCCACGGTCCGCTCCCTGACCCGGTGCTCAAGCTCGGCGTTGAGCCGCCGCACCTGCTCTTCCGCGCGCTTGCGGTCGGTGATGTCGGTGGAGATGCCGCAGACCGCGTACGGGTGGCCGTCGACGTCGGTGATCGGGTACTTCACGGTGATGTAGGTGTGGGTCCCGTCGGGCTGGGGCGCGGCCTCCTCCATCACGGTCGGCGTCTCCTGGGCCAGCGCCTTGAGGTCGTTGGCACGGAAGGCGTCGGCGACCGGTTTGGCGAACAGGTCGTGGTCGGTCAGGCCCACCAGGTCCTCCCGCCGGACGCCGAACAGCTGCTCGTACTGGCGGTTGACCAGGAGGTAGCGGCCGCGGACGTCGCGCATGTAGATGACGGCCGAGGTGTTGTCGATCACCTTGAGCAGCCGGTCGGCGTCGGCGCGCGCCTCCCGCTCTACCGCTCGGGCGTGGGCCAGGGCGTGCTCGTCGCGAGCCGCGGTGCGCGCAATCAGCAGCCCGGCCCCGCCGAGCACCGCCACGGCCGGCAGCCCGAGCCCGAGCGCCGCGGCGTCGCCGATGACCAACCCGGCGGCCAGCACGGCGATGGCGACGGTCACGACCAATGTCACCATCGCGACGACCCGGTGGCTCGCGCCCATCATGATCGCGATCCCACGAGCGTGACGTCCGCGGTGAACCCCGGCCGGGTGTCCTCCAGGTCCGGCGCGTTCAGCAGGGAACGGTCGGGCCTGCGGACCGTCGGGGGACCGAACCGGCGCAGCGCGTGGCGCTGGCGCGCTCTGGCCAGGCGGACGAGCATCGGCTCGTCCATGCCCGTCGTGCCCGTCCGGTTCGACACCAGGGGCCGGTCACCGACGCCGGTCGTGTCCCGGATGTGCTGCGGTTTGAAGAGGTACTTCTCGGCGAGCATGAGGTGGACGGCGCCGACCTTGGCGTTGGCGTTGAGCAGGCAGTACCACGCGCCGAGCATCGGGTGGCGGCGGAGGGCGGCGCGGGTCTGCTCGAACGTCATCGCCTCCAGCGTCGCGTCGTCCAGCCCGAGCGCCTCCAGCAGGGCCGCCGTCAGCGACGGGCGGCCCATGAGGGCGGTGAGGGTCCTGCGCTCTTCGTCGAGCATCGCCGGGAAGTTGCGCCTGATGTGCGTGTCATAGTCCGGGAACGCGATCCCGAGGAGGAAGTCGCGGCGGTGGAACTCGGGGTCCTGGGCGCCGCTGGGCGGGACGTCGCCGCGCTCCCAGTGCACGGCGAACTGCCGGAAGACGTCCATGAAGTGGCCGGGACGCAGCCCGCCCCGGTCGGGAGGCCGCTTGGCGAAGTCGTGGTTCAGGTGGGCGACGTCCAGCAGCAGGGCCGTGGCCAGCCTGGTCCGCCGCTCCGCCTCGGCTGACAGGATGTGCACGTCGCCGTCGGCGATGGGGGCGAGCGCCTGGTTGGCGGCGAGTTCGAGCGCCTCCGACTTCTTCAGCAGCTCGAAGAACGAGACCTCACTGGGATCGCCGGTGTAAGTCCTGACGCGCAGGTCGGCGAAGCACCCCGGGAGGACGGAGACGACCGGGCCGCCGCCGATCCTGACCTCGATGGTCGGAACGTTCCAGCGGACGAGCGAGGCGTAGCAGTCCCGCGCCGGATGCCCGGTGCGCGTCGTCCTGGTCAGCCGGGCGAAGTAGTCGGGGAACGGGATGCCGCACGACCCCGCGCGCAGGGCCGCGAACGACTCGCGCGGCCTGGCCTTGCGCGACAGGTCCTCCTCCTGGAAGTGCCGCGCCACGCACGATCCCGACAGCCCCAGCAGCACCGTGAGCCGCCGTGCGTCCGCGGGGTCGAGCTCCTCCGGCGGCGGAAGGTCGGCCAGGACCGACCGTGAGAATTCCGCGACCAGTGTCCCGGGCGGCTTCGCTCCCGCCAGGATCGACCGGTTGAGCCGCGGCAGCTCGGTCAGGACCCAGTGGTTCAGTGGTTCGAGCAACACCGTGGATCCCCTCTTATGGCCTCGGCTTCTTGACGGAAGCATGATTCTGGCGAGACGTTCGGTGAACGTCGGCATCTGAGCCTGTGGTGGTACTCACGCGCCGAGCCTGCGGAGAGGTACCCGATGGATCCCAGGCCGCCGATGAGACCGCGGGCAGCCCGGCGGGCCGGGATCGCGGCGAGGCGGGACCGTTGAACCCGGTGGGGCGGCGGGGCGATCCCCCGATCGACCGCTGCGTGCTGGACAGCCTGCGCCGGGACGTCGGAGAGAACATCCTGAAGGCGTTCATCCGGACGTACCTGGACCTGCTGCCCCGGCGGCTCGCCGAGATCGAGCTGGCCCTCGAACGCGGCGACGCCGCGGACGCGCGCCGCGTCATGCTCGATCTCCGGTCGGGCAGCGCCATGATGGGGGCCGCCCGCCTGGCCGCGCTGATGGGCGAGATGGAGGCGCTCGTCCGGCGGGGCCGGACCGCCGACGCCGCCGGCCTCCTCGGCCAGATGCGGCGTGAGGCGGTGGACGTGGCCGCCGTGGTGGGCGAGAACGAAGGGCCGCGCGAGCACATGGGCGATCATTCCCCCAATCTGTAGCCCACGCCGTGCACCGTGCGTATCCAACGGCCCGACCGGGCGTCGTCGCCCAGCTTGCGCCGCAGGTTGGCGATGTGGACGTCGATGACGTGGTCGTTTCCCGGCCACTCGGTCCGCCAGACCAGCCGGGTCAGTGTCTCCCGCTCCCACACCCGCCGCGGATTCGAGGCCAGGATCGCCAGCAGCTCGAACTCGATCTTTGTAAGGTCCACGAGCCGGCCGGACAGGCGCACCTCCCGGCTCTCCTCGTCGATCGCGAGCTCGCCGAACCGGAGGGTCTTGGGCTTGCGGCCCTCCGACGTCGCCGCAGTGCGGGGCCGACGGAACATCGCCGCCACACGCGCCCGGAACTCCAGCACCGAGAAAGGCTTGGTGACGTAGTCGTCGGCGCCCACCTCCAGGCCCACTAGCCGGTCGGCCTCCTCCAGCCGGGCGGTCAGCACGACGATGTAGGCGGTGGTCATGGTGCGAAGCCGCCGGCACACCTCGATCCCGTCCAGGTCCGGCAGCGTGAGGTCAAGCGTGATCAGATCGGGCTCCACCTCGTCGACGCGGTCGAGGCCCCGCTGTCCTGTCGCGGCCTCCCATACCTCGAAGCCGGACTTCTGCAGCACCTCGCACAGCAGCAGCCGGACGTCCGCCGCGTCCTCGATCACCAGCGCCCGATGCGGTTCCACAATCCGCCCCCCAACCGGGCCATGGACTGCGCCTCAGCGTCACTTGCCACACCACGGCGTAGCGAAAACAATCCCTGACCAGTCCAATCGTCCCCCGGCGGCCTGCCCCCGACCACCCGTGGCAGGGAAGTTTGAGGCACCAATGAGGGGCAGTTGAGGATCGCTGAACATTCGCTTCCGGGCGTCGAACACCGTGCGAGGTGCGCCAGGCGAGGCACGGTGAGCACGAGACGAGCCCGGCGGGCAGGCCGCCGCCGAAGAACAGCACGAGGGGCATCGCCAGGGCATCCCTGGAAGGCCAGGTGCCGAGGTCTCCATTTTACGTGGCCGTGATTTTACGTGGCCGTGCGGTGTTGATGTCGAGCACGGTATCTCGCCCGGCGAGGACGTTCTTACCAAAAGTGACCGGGCTCGTCTTAAATCATGGCTGCCATGGCTCGATAGCCGATGAGGAGTTCGATCGGATGGTCATGCCCTCCTGATGATGATCAAGGCTGGACGTGGCCATCTTGGCAAGATGAGCCAATGCTGACGAGTCGTTGAGGAGCGCTGAACATCCGGTTCCGAGTGTGGACACATAGGCATTGGCAATTACTGTCAAGGAGCTGAGGTGTTGGGGAAATCCGGCGAGATCTCGACAGCCGATCTGGGGGGACCCTCAACCAGCCAGAGCGGCCACGCGGGCGCGGCGACCCGCACCGAGCGGATCCTCGCCGAGGTGCTGGCCGACGTCGTGCGCGTCGAGCAGGTGCCGGTCGATGGCCACTTCTTCGATGACCTGGGTGCTGACTCATTGGTGATGGCCCATTTCTGTGCACGGGTCAGGAAGCAGGCGGACCTGCCGTCGGTGTCGATGAGGGACATCTACCGGTACCCGACGGTCAGAAGCCTGGCGACGGCCCTCGCGGACGCCGGGCCCACCCCTGTCAAGTCGCCGGCCCCGGCGCCGATTGAGGTGGCTGCACCGGTCGGCACGTTGCCGTACGTCCTCTGCGGGACGCTGCAGTTCCTGATTTTCCTCGGATATTCCTACCTTGCCGCACTTGTCGCCGCTCGAGGCTACGAATGGATCTCCGCCGGCTCGGGTTCGATCGGGATCTACTTGCGGTCGGTCGTCTTCGGTGGCGCGAGCTTCCTCGGTGTGTGCATCCTGCCGATCCTGGCGAAATGGATTCTCATTGGCCGGTGGAAGCCCCGGCAGATCCGCATCTGGAGCCTGGCGTACGTGCGCTTCTGGACCGTCAAGACGCTGGTCCGGTCGAACCCGCTGGCCCTGTTCGCCGGTTCGCCGCTCTACGTGCTCTATATAAGGGCGCTGGGCGCGAAAGTCGGGCGAGGCGTCGCGATCTTCTCCAGGCACGTGCCGGTGTGCACCGACCTGCTGACCGTCGGCGACGGCACGGTCATCCGTAAGGACTCCTACTTCAACGGCTACCGAGCCCACGCCGGGCTCATCCAGACCGGCGCGGTCACCCTCGGGAGCGACGTGGTGGTCAGCGAGTCGACGGTGATCGACATCGAGACCTCGATGGGCGACGGGGCGCAACTCGGCCATGCCTCTTCGCTGCTCGCCGGGCAGGCCGTGCCCGACGGCGAGCACTGGCACGGAACCCCTGGGCAGCGGACCGACGTGGACTTCCTGGAGTGCGATCCCACCGGCTGCGGCACCCTGCGGAGAGCCGTCTACACCGTCTCACAGCTGCTGAGCGTGATCCTTGTGTATGTTCCGCTGGGGATCGGCGGCCTGGCCATGCTGTTGGCTGAGGTCCCGAAGCTCAACGCGCTCATGGGCGAGGGGGCCCTGGCACTCACAGGCTGGAGGTTCTACCTCGACGCCCTGGCCATGTCCTTCGTGCTGTTCTTCGGCTCAGTGCTCGTCGGCCTCGTCGTCGTCTGCACCGTCCCTCGCGTGCTCAATCTCGCGATCAAGGCGGACAAGGTCTATCCCCTGTACGGCTTCCACTACGGGGTCCACCGGACGATCGTGCGGCTGACCAATGTCAAGTTCTTGAGCAACCTGTTCGGCGACAGCTCCTACATCGTCCACTATCTGCGCGGCATCGGATACGACCTCGGAAAGGTCGTCCAGACCGGGGCGAACTTCGGCGGCAACGTCAAGCACGAGAGCCCGTACCTGAGCTCGGTCGGCAGCGGAACGATGGTCGCCGACGCGCTGTCGATGATGAACGCCGATTTCTCAAGCACGTCCTTCCGGGTGTCCCGGGCGTCGATCGGGGCACACAACTTCCTCGGAAACGGCGTCGCCTATCCCTCGAAGGGCAAGACCGGCGACAACTGCCTGCTCGCGACGAAGGTCATGGTACCCATCGACGGGAAGGTCCGGGAGAACGTCGGGCTCCTGGGCTCACCTGCTTTCGAGATTCCGCGGTCGGTCGAGCGTGACAGCAGCTTCGACCATCTGAAGACCGGGGAGGAGTTCCGCCGCCGCCTCGCCGCCAAGAACAGGCACAACATCGCCAGCATCGGGCTGTGCCTGCTGACGCGGTGGATGTTCGTCTTCGTGACCATCCTGCTTGCGGGCATCGCCGCGGACCTCTACCACGCGCTCGGAGCGGCGGTGATCGCGCTGGGGATCGTCTCCACCCTCCTGTCCGGCGCCGCCTACTGGGTTCTGGTCGAACGCGTCGTCACGGGGTTCAAGCCCCTGCCTGTGCTGCTCTGCTCGATCTACGAACCCGCCATGTGGCGGCACGAACGGTACTGGAAAGTGCCTTCGATGTCCTACCTCGCGGCCTTCGTCGGTACTCCGTTCATCAACGTGATCCTGCGGCGGCTGGGTGCCAGGGTCGGCCGCAGGGTCTTCAACGACGGCTGCGGCATGCCGGAGCGGGCGCTGGTCGCCATCGGGGACGGCTGCACGCTCAACGAGATGAGCACGATCCAGTGCCACTCGCAGGAGGACGGCACCTTCAAATCCGACCACTCCACCCTCGGCTCCCAGGTCACCCTCGGGATCGGCGCCCATGTCCACTACGGCGTGACGATCGGCGACTGCGCCGTGCTCACCGCCGGCTGCTTCCTGATGAAGGGCGAAGAAGTCCCACCGCACGAACGGTGGGGCGGAAACCCAGCCAGGGGGATGCGAGATGCCCACAACCAGGCCCCGGCAGCGCTGAACGGGCAGCGGAACCATCTCGCCCAGCGCGCTCAACCGGCTGGACGACCAGAGGCGAACGGCCCCTCGGCAACGGTGAGTGGAGGGAAGGTCCAATGAAAGAGCTAGGGCAGGCCGACCGCGAGTTCTGGCGCGGCGTGCTCGTCGCCGGCGGCCGCACTGCGATCCCGCGATGGACCCTTGATCCTGTGCCGGGCATCGCCGAGCACGAGGCGACGATCCCCGACGACCTCGTGGCGGCGTTGCGCAGGCCGGTGGACGAGCCGGCGATGCCGCTCAGCTCGGTGCTGCTGGCCGCGCACGCCAAGGTGCTGGCCGCGCTGTCCGGCGAGCGCGAGGTCTTGACCGGCTACGTCGCCGTGGAGGGCGGCCGGCCGTTGCCCTGCCGGGTGACGACCGAACCCGGCTCGTGGCGGACGTTGCTGCTGGACACCCGTCGCGTCGAGTCGGAGCTGCAGTCGCGCAAGGACTTTCCGGTCGCCGATCTCAGGCGCGAGCTGGGCCTGACCGGACCATCGTTCGAGACCGTGTTCGATCCGACCGGCGACGGCGGCGACCTCGCCGAGGACACCGTGCTGTCGGTGGGGGTCTCGCCACACGATCCACACGATCCACACGGCGGCGGGCTCGCCCTGCGGCTGCGGTACCGGACCGACGTGCTCGACGCTGACGGCGCCGCCAGGGTGGCCGGTTACCACCTCACCGCGCTCGCGCTGATCGCCGCCGATCCGGATGCCGACCATGGGCGGCAGAGCCTGCTGTCCGCCGAGGAACTCCGCTTCCAGCTCGACGGGCTCGCCGGACCGCGCCGGGAGCTGCCGGACCGCCGTTTCCACGAGCTGTTCGAGCAGCGGGTGCGGGCACACCCGGACGCCGTCGCGGCCGTGCACGGCGATCGGCGGTGGACCTACCGGGAGCTCAACGCCCGTGCCAACCGGCTGGGACGAGCCCTGCTGGCGCGGGGGTTGCGCCGCGAAGGTGTCGTCGCGGTGGTGACCGAGCGCAACCTGGACTGGATGGCCGCCGTCCTCGCGATCTTCAAGGCCGGTGGCGTGTACCTGCCCATCGAGCCGCATTTCCCGGCCGAGCGCATCGCGACCGCGGTCTCTCGCGCCGGTTGCGGCCTCGTGCTCACCGAAGCCGGCAGCGCCACCACGCTCAAGGCGGCCCTCGGATCGCTGCCCCGAGTTCAGACGCTCTTCGTCGACGCGGCCTACGACAACCATGCCGATGACGATCTCGGTGTCCACGTCGCGCCGGACCAGCTCGCCTACATCTACTTCACCTCCGGTTCCACCGGTGAGCCCAAGGGCGCGATGTGCGAGCACGCGGGCATGCTCAACCACCTCTACGCCAAGATCGACGACCTGGAGATCGGCGAGGGCCAGGTGGTCGCCCAGACCGCACCCCAGTGCTTCGACATCTCGCTGTGGCAACTGGTCTCCGCGCTCCTGGTCGGGGGGCGGACCCTGCTGGTCGGGCAGGAGGTGATCCTGGACGTCCAGCGGTTCGTCGACACGATCGCCCGTGGCCGGGTCTCGGTGCTCCAGGTCGTGCCGTCGTACCTCGAAGCCGTGCTGTCGTACCTGGAGCGGCACGACCGTTCGGGGCGGCACCCCCGCGAGCTGCCGGACCTGCGGTGCGTGTCGGTCACCGGCGAGGCCCTGAAGCAGGAGCTCACGCAGCGCTGGTTCGCGGCCGAGCCCGGGATCAGGCTGGTCAACGCCTACGGGCTGACCGAGACCTCGGACGACACCAACCACGAGGTCATGGACCGGGCACCGGACGGCGAACGGGTCCCGCTCGGTCGCTGCGTCAACAACGTGTACGCCTACGTCGTCGACGAGCACCTGGCACCGGTGCCGCTGGGCGCCCCCGGCGAGATCGTCTTCTCGGGGATCTGCGTCGGCCGCGGGTACGTCAACGACCCCGAGCGCACCCGGTCGGCCTTCATGACCGATCCGCACCGCGAAAGCCGGCGGCTCTACCGCAGCGGCGATCACGGCCGCTGGCGGCCCGACGGCAA
Source organism: Actinomadura rudentiformis (assembly GCF_008923185.1). Taxonomy (GTDB): domain Bacteria; phylum Actinomycetota; class Actinomycetes; order Streptosporangiales; family Streptosporangiaceae; genus Spirillospora; species Spirillospora rudentiformis. The sequence continues at coordinate 344,344 of NZ_WBMT01000006.1, read as the reverse complement.
GCTGGAGTACCTCGGCCGCAGGGACACCCAGGTCAAGATCCGTGGCTTCCGGATCGAGATCGGCGAGATCGAGAATGCCCTGCTGCGGGTGCCCGGTGTCCGCGACGGCGCCGTGGTGGTCGCCGAGCGTGCCGGCCAGAGCAGGCATCTGGTGGCCTTCTACTCCGGTCAGCGGCCGCTCAAGGTCGGCTTCCTGCGGGACCGGCTGGGCGAGTCGCTGCCCGAGTACATGGTCCCCTCGGCCTTCCACTGGCGGGAAGGTCTGCCGCTGACCGGCAACAGCAAGATCGATAGGAAGGCCCTGACGGCTCTCGCCGGAGAGCTCGACGCCGCCGGGGAGGATCCCCTCGCGCCGAGCACGCCGACCGAGCGGCGGCTGGCGGCCGCATGGGCGAAGGTGCTCGGCATCCCGCAGGACCAGATCGGACGGCGGGACCACTTCTTTGACCGGGGCGGCACGTCGCTGGCGGCGGTGAAGCTGGCGATCACCCTGGACCGTGCGGTGTCCCTCAAGGACATCACCCGGCATCCGATCCTCGCCGAGCTGGCCGGGCTGGTCGACGGCAGGGACGGGGTCGGTGACATCGAGCGGCGCTCCCCGGGCGCCGCCGAGCCGTTGGCTTCCTCTTCGAGTGGCAACTGAAGGGAATCAAGATGATCTCCTCATTCACCGCGTCACTGCTCGACCTGGATCTGCGACCCGGCAGGCCTGCGATGCTGCGGGCCGAGGCCACGGGTGACGCGCCGAACTGGGCGGCCGGGCATCGGGACGCGTTGCGCGCCGTCGTCGCCGAGCACGGTTCGGTCCTGGTCCGCGGCCTGGGGCTGAGCGACGCGGCCGAGACCGGCGCCGTCTTCCGGCGGCTGGCCACCAGCCTGATGGTCGAGAAGGAGTCCTTCGCGTCCCGGCGGATCTACTCCGACGGGGTGTACTCCGCGCCGAAGTGGCCCCCGAACCAGCAGATGTGCATGCATCACGAACTGAGCTACAGGCTTGATTTCCCCGGCCTGATGATGTTCGCGTGCCTCAGGGCGCCCACCGTCGGCGGGGCGACCGCGGTGGCCGACTCGCCGACCGTGCTCGACGCGCTGCCGGCTGCGCTTGTCGAGCGGTTCGAGCGGGAAGGCTGGCTGCTCACCCGCACCTACAACGACGAGATCGGGGCGTCCGTCGCCGAGTCGTTCGGCACCGAGGACCGTGGCGCCGTCGAGAGCTACTGCCGCGCCAACGGGATCGAGTTCGAATGGCAGCCCGACGGCGGACTGCGTACCAGGCAGCGCCGCAGCGCCGTGGTGCGCCACCCGGTCACCGGCCGGCGCTGCTGGTTCAACCAGATCGCGTTCCTCAACGAGTGGACGATGGACCCCGAGGTCCACGAGTTCCTCGTGGACGCCTACGGGGCCGACGCGCTGCCGTTCAACACCCGCTTCGGCAACGGCGACCCGGTCGGCGAGAACGTCGTGGACCTGCTCAACCAGGCCTACGAGGCCAACACCGCACGCGAGCCGTGGCAGGCCGGCGACCTGATGCTCGTCGACAACGTCCGCACCGCGCACAGCAGGGAGCCCTTCGAGGGACCGCGGGAAGTGCTCGTCGCCATGGCCGACCCGGTGCGTCTGGCCGACTGCTCACCGACCACCGAGGTGATCTCCAGATGACTTCCGTCCGTTCCATCGCAACGGAATCCGCGATCCCCGAGCCCATCATCGTGCCACCGTTCGCGGTGATCTCCGGTGCCCAGGTCCAACGGGCGCTCCAGGGCCGCGAGAAGCAGATCGTGGAGTTGGTCGAGGCCGCCTACCGGTTGCACGGCGCCGGTGATTCGGTGAACCCGCCGTCCTACTTCCTGCGCTTCCCCGACCGCCCGTCCGCCCGGATCATCGCGCTGCCCGCCTCGATCGGCGGGCAGGTGCGGGTGGACGGCCTGAAGTGGATCTCCAGCTTCCCGGAGAACGTGACGGCCGGCATCCCGCGGGCCTCGGCCGTGCTGATCCTCAACGACCACGACACCGGCTACCCGTTCGCCTGCCTGGAAAGTTCCATCATCAGCGCCACCAGGACGGCCGCGTCGGCAGCGTCGGCGGCCGACCGGCTCAGCCGCGGCCGGCGGCGCCCGACGCGCGTGGGGTTCTTCGGGGCGGGCCTGATCGCCCGCTACATCCACACCTTCCTGGACGCCACCGGCTGGTCGTTCGACGAGATCGGCGTGCACGATCTGTCCGCCGACAACGCGGCCGGCTTCCGCGGTTACCTGGAGCGGTCGGGCACCGCCGGCCGGATCACCGTGCACGACGGCGCCGAGCAGCTGATCCGCTCCAGCGACCTGGTGGTCTTCGCCACCGTCGCCGGTCAGCCGCACGTCAGGGACCTGTCGTGGTTCGAACACGATCCGCTGGTGCTGCACGTGTCGCTGCGCGACCTCGCGCCGGAGATCCTGCTCGCCTCGGCCAACATCGTCGACGACATCGAACACTGCCTCAAGGCCGGAACTTCCGCGCATCTGGCCGAACAGCTCGCGGGCAACCGGGACTTCGTGCACGGCACGTTGGACGACGTGATGGCCGGGCGGGTGACGGTGCCGGCGGACCGGCCGCTGGTGTTCTCGCCCTTCGGCCTCGGAGTGCTCGACCTCGCGGTCGGCAAGTACGTCTACGACGAGGTGGCCCGCTCCGGCGAACTGCACGTCGTGGATGGCTTCTTCCACGAGCTGAGCCGGTACGGATGAGCGGCTAGTGCATTGACGCAGATTCAGGGGGCCATCGTGTCAGTCATTTGCTTTCCGCAGGACTTCAATGAGGAAGACCTCTACATCGACCTTCGGCCGATCTTCGGGCAGTCGCTCTTCCTGAAGTGTGAGGGCTTCAATTTCGCCGGTTCGATCAAGCTGAAGGCCGCGACCGAGATGGTGGAGGCCGCAGAGCGGGACGGAAGCCTGACGCCGCGGTCGATCCTGGTCGAGTCCTCGTCCGGAAACCTGGGCGTGGCACTGAGCATGATCGCGGCGAGCAAGGGCTACCAGTTCCTGTGCGTGACCGACTCCCGCTGCAACCTGGGGACCAGGCGGCTGATGGAGGCGTTGGGCAGCCAGGTGCACATCATCGCCGATCCGGACGCCGACGGCGGCTTCCTGGGCGCGCGGATCAACTACGTCCGTGCGCTGTGCGCCTCCGACGACCGGTACGTGTGGCTCAACCAGTACACCAATCCGGGCAACTGGACGGCGCATTACCGCACGACGGCGCCGGCGATCGCCCGCAGCTTCCCGCGACTGGACGTGCTGTTCGTCGGGGCCGGCACCACCGGGACCCTGATGGGCTGTGCGCGCTACTTCTGGAACTGGCATCGCCGGGTGCGGATCGTCGCGGTGGACAGCGTCGGGTCGGTGACCTTCGGTGGAGCCCCGGGCCGCCGGATGATTCCCGGTCTGGGCACGAGCGTCCCTCCGCCGCTGCTCGTCGAGTCCTACGTGGACGAGGTGATACGTGTCGAGGAGGCGGACACCATCCGTGCCTGCCATCGTCTGGCCAGAAAGGGGTTTCTGTTCGGCGGCTCCACCGGCACGGTGGTCAGTGCCGCGACGCACTGGCTGGCCCAGCATGACGAGAGCGAACCCACCGCGGTGGCCATCGCCCCGGACCTCGGCGAGCGCTACCTCGACACCATCTACCAGCTCAACTGGGTGCAGGCGCTCTACGGTGAGGACGTGCTCGGCTCCGAGGAGCCGACCTCATCAGCGTCTTTGTCACCCTCCCGGTCCTGAAGGACCGAGAGCTTGGGCTCGGGTCGAACACCCAGGCCGAGCGTGCGCGGTCGCGTACGTTCACAGCGGCGATGTGGTCTGCGTGGCCGGCGAGCCAGCACCTGCAGCAACAGAACCTAGGTGGGGTCGCGGGTCTCCTCGTCGTCGCCCCGGCGGCGGTCGCGCCAGACCACGACGGCGATCACCGCGACCACGATGAACGTGGGCACGAAGAACGGCACGGCGCTGATGAGCGGATGAGCGGCGAGCACGCCGTCTGCCACCGAGACATGGGCCGCGAGGATCTGGGCCACTGTCATGCGGTGACCTTCTGCCGGTCGCCGGTCCGGGCGGCGGGCGCCGGGATCACGCGCGAGACGCGGGAGACGCCCCACCCGAGCGCGATCACCAGGATCACCGTGCAGACCAGGACCACCGAGGAGGAGGCCAGCCAGAGCCAGCCGGGCACGTCGGACTTGAGCTCGCGCTGCAGGATCCTCTTCTCGCTCTGAACGTCGCGGGTGAAGCTCTGCGGCGCCGGGAGTTCCTTGGCGCCGATGGCGGGGTCGGCGGGCATGTAGATGGGCACGCCTGCCAGGGTCCGGCCGTCATGGAGGCGGATCAGCGTCTTCCAGTCGCCGTGCAGCGGCATGGGCTTGCTCGTCCGGTAGACGCCCTGGCGCTCGCGGATCAGCGGTTCGACGTGCAGGCCCTGGCCCTGCCAGCCGGTCATGGCGATCCAGGCCGGGTCGTCGACGGCGCCGTCGGGTGCCAGCTCGACGCGGGCGTGCGCGGTGCGGCTGGCGGGACCGCCCTGGACGTTGGTGAGGGTGACGGTGGCCTTCTGGTCGGTGGGAACGGAGATCACCAGGCCGTTCGCGACGGCGGCGGCGACGGCGGCGAGCGCTGCGGCGAACAGCGCGCGTGAGACCGCCGGGCGCGGCAGCCTGCCTTCCAGCCCTTCGGCCAGCAGCGCACCGCACAGGCCGCCCGCGACACCGCCGACCACGGCCATGATCATGCCTTCGGCGAGGATGTCGCCGGTCCAGGGCAGTCGCATGGCGACCTGGCTCCAGCCGAACTCGGCGGCGAAGCCGGCGGTGCCGATGAGCAGGCCGCTGACCGCGCCGAGTGCGATCGGGCGCCGGGCGAGGACGAGCGCGGCCAGCTCGACGCACAGGGCCTCGGCGAAGTAGAGCGGCACCGACGCCCACAGCTCGCCGATGACGGGGCCGACGACGACGGAAACGCCTCCGCGGACCAGCATGTAGAACACGACGGCGAAGATCGCTCCGCCGCGGCCGACCCACAGCCGGGCGGCGACCAGCGCGCAGCCTGCGGCGAGCGCGATCAGCAGGGGCTGGTGAACGAGGCGGAACTGGGGCACGCCGAAGTCGTACTCGGCCTGGAAGACCGACAGCCCGATCAGCAGCCCGCCCGCGATCATGCCTCGGCGTATCCAGCGTGCCCAGGCCGGTGGCTGCACCGCGGCCGCCTGTCCGGCGGCCGGTCCGGCCTGGCGGCCCTCGCGTTCGAGGATCATCATGGCGACCAGCGACAGGCCCGCGCCGCCGATGAGCATGAGGTGGGTCGGGCCCCACAGCGTGACGTCCTGGCCGAAGATGCGGTGCCAGACGTCGTCGAGGGGGAAGCCCAGCAGGGCGTAGAACCCGGCGCCGGCCAGCAGGACCCCGCCGACCGGGGCGTACCAGTCGCGGGTGACCCGGACGGCGGCCGGGCCGGGCCGCTCGCCCTTGGGCAGCGCCACCGCCAGGACGCCGGCGGTGAAGATGCCGAACAGCCCGATGAGGATCGGGTAGTGCGCGATGTTGGCCAGCGGGCCCTCGTCACGGCCGTGCGAGATGTGCAGGGAGATGTCCCAGTACATGCCGAGCAGGGCGGTGATCAGCGAGAGGAACGCCACCACGCTCGGCAGCGCGGCCCAGCCGGGCAGGCCACGGCCGGGGCCGCGCTGGGCGAACCCGGCCAGCCGTGTCAGCAGCGTGATCCGGCCGGTGCGGTGCCCCCATCCGAACACCAGCAGGAACGCCGTCAGGAGCGCGGCACCGCCAGTGGCGATGACGATCTGATCCAGGGCCGCGCCGCCCGCGGGCTTCTCCTCGGGGGCGGCCAGCCGCAGCACGACGGTCAGTCCTGTGTCACTCACTCGATCCAACACGGGTGCTCCCATAGCCGACAAAACGGGGTACAAACCCATCCCGGCCGGAGTATGTCATTTCACTATGTGTCATTGTCTAGTGTCACGGTTTGTGGGATGAAACACCTGTTCGGAAGGAGTGGCATGAGGGGCGTACGGCTGAGGACAGTGGTGATGGCAGTGGCCATAGGGGTTGCTGTGACGCTCGCCGGGTGCGGCGAGCCCGCTGCGCCGTCCGGCGGTACAGGCGGTTCCGGCGGCACGAGCGGGACGGGGACGGCGAAGTCTGCACCCGCCACATTCACCGGTCCTTCGCGTAAGCCCGATGTCACCGTCGTCAGCGCGACCGTCTCCCGGGGCAAGGTCGAGATCGCGCAGAACGGGGTGAACGCGCAAGGCCGGGTGAAGGTACGCCGCGGAGCCACCGTGCGCATCACCGTCACCACGGACGAGGCCGACGAGTTCCACCTGCACGGCTATGACCGGACGCTCAAGCTGTCACCCGGCCGCCCCGGCACCCTGGATGTGGTCGCCGACAAGACCGGGGTGTTCGAGGCCGAGTTGCACCACTCCGGCGCCCGCGTGTTCGAGCTGCAGGTGAGCTGACCGGTGGAGGTGCTCGCGCACGGGCTCGGCGGCCGGACCGACCTGCCGCTGGACGCCGTCGCCGCCATCGTCGGCGGCGGCGCGGCGGTGGCGGCCTCGTTCCTGGCGCTCACGGTGGCGTGGCGGCGTCCCCGCCTGCGTCCGGAGGGCGGCAGGCCGGTGCCCGCCCGTATCGCCCGCGCCCTGGACTCACCGGCGCTGACCTGGGCCGGCCGCACGGTGGCGCTGGCGGCTGCGGTGTTCGTGGTGGTGGTCGCGCTGGCCGGACCGGGGGGCGAGAAGGCCAACCTGGCCCCGTGGGCGCTGTACGTGACGTTCTGGGTGGGGCTGGTGCCGGCCAGTGTGCTGCTGGGGCCGGTATGGCGGCGGGTCAACCCGCTGCGGACCCTGCACGACGGGCTCTGCAGGATCACCCGGGCCGACCCGGCCGGGCGCTGGCCGATCCCCAAACGGCTGGGCTACTGGCCCGCCGCGGCGTGGCTGACCGGTTTCGTCTGGCTGGAGCTGGTGGCTCCGCACCGTTCCGACCCGCGCCTGGTCGGCGTCCTGATCATCGCGTACGGGGCGGTGAATCTGGCGCTGGCCCGGGTGTGCGGGCGGGACTGGTTCACCCGAGGGGACGGGTTCGAGGCCTACTCGAACCTGCTGGCGCGGATGTGCCCGGTGGGCCGCCGCGGTGACGGGACGCTGGTGCTGCGAACCCCGTTGACGGGGCTGATGCGGGTCACCGGCGAGCCCGGTCTGGTGGCGGCGGCCTGCGTGCTGATCGGCTCGACCGGCTTCGACGGCATCACGCGGACCACGTACTGGCGTGACAACGTCGACCCCGGCAGCCTGAGCGCCGGAACCCTGGGCCTGGCGGCCGCGATCGGCGTTGTCACGGTGCTGTACCTGGCGGGGATGCGGGTGAGCGCGGCGCTCACCGGGGAGGCCGCGGGCGAGCTACCGGGGCGGTTCGCGGCGACTCTGCTGCCGATCGCGCTGGGCTACACCGTGGCTCACTACTTCTCCTTCTTCGTCCTCGAAGGGCAGATGACCTTCATTCTCGCCAGCGACCCGTTCGGCACCGGGCTGAACCTGCTCGGTTCGACCGGCCACCGGATCGACTACGACCTCGCCGGCCCCACCTTGACCGCTCAGGTGCAGGTCAACGCCATCGTGCTCGGCCACATCGCGGCCACCATCGCCGCCCACGACCTCGCGCTGCGCACCCAGCCCGCCCACCGCACCGTCCGCGGCCAGCTTCCGATCGCGGTCGTCATGGTCGCCCTCACCTGTGCCGGACTCTTCGCCCTGCTCAGCGGCTGAGCCCTGCTGCGCGGTTGAGTCCTGCTGCGCGGTTGAGTCCTGCTTGGCGTCCGAGTCCTGCTTGCGCTTGCGCACCTCGCGGATCGCCACGCCGATCGCGATGAGGATCGGGATCCAGTACTTGGCCGTGATCACGATCGCCTTGATCCACCACGGTACGGACACGTCCGGCAGATCCGGCAGCGAGATGTCGGGCAAGGGGATGTCCGGCCACGGGATCGACGGCAGGTCGACCGAGGGAAGGTCGATGTCGGGCTTGGGCAGGTAGGACAGCAGCAGCTTGATCAGGACACCGAGGCCCAGCAGCGGGAACAGCACCTTGGCGGTGGCCGCGGCGGGGTGCCGCGCGGCGTACAGGACCGGGTGCTCGCGGGCCCACTTCTCGCGCTTGGCGGCGCGGCTTCCCTCCGGCGGCGTGAACGGGAACGCCGGAGCCTTGCCTTCGGACCCGGAGGCCTCGTCCTTGCCGGCGTCCTTGACCAGTGAGACCTTGGCCTCCGCTTTGGCCTCCGCCTCGTCGTCGCCGTCCTCGTCACTGGCGGCGGGAGCGAGCTCGACCTTGCTGGCCTCGCCGTCCAGGAGCCCCCTGGAGTCGAAGTGCACGACCACGGTCAGTTCGTCGTCGTAGGGCAGTTCGCCCTTGATGATGATCTCGTTCGTCTCTCCGGCCGGTTCGCCGTCGACGTAGAGCCGCGCGACCCGCTGCCAGTCGGTGCGCTCCGTCTCGATCTCCAGGCGGTGCCCATCGTGGTCGAGCACCCATCTGCCTTCGGCGGTGCCGGTCATCGGGATCCCCTTGATCAAGGACTGCATTGCGTTCTCCCCCCGTACGCTGCCTCCAGGCTGCACCGCCGCGCCCGGGCCGCGCTGCGTCCGAAGCTCCAAACCCCATAGACCAAAGTCGAATGCAGGCAGGACGATCGAGGACGACCTGCGCCGATCCGATAAGGGTCAGATCTTGTCCTTGTTCGGGGGGATGCTGGAAGGGTGACCGACACCACCTGGGCCCGGCTTCTCCAGCTTCTGTCGCTGTTGCAGACCCGGCGTGAATGGACCGGACCGGAGCTGTCCGAGCGGCTCGGCGTGAGCGGCCGGACCGTGCGCCGTGATGTGGAGCGCCTGCGGGACCTGGGTTATCCCGTGCACGCCACGTTGGGCTCGATCGGCGGCTACCGGCTGGAGGCGGGCACCGCGATGCCGCCGCTGCTTCTGGACGACGATGAGGCAGTGGCGATCGCCGTGGGGTTGCGCGGTGCCACCGGCGGCGCGGTGGAGGGCATCGAGGAGACTTCCGTACGCGCCCTGGCCAAGCTGGAGCAGGTCCTGCCGGAACGGCTGCGCCGCCGGGTCAGCGCGCTGAACGCCGCGACCGTGCCGATCGACGGCGCACCCGCGGGGCCGACGGTGGATCCCCGGACGCTCACCGTGCTGGCCGCCGCCGCCCGCGACCACGAACGCGTGCGCTTCTCCTACCGCGACAAGGACGACAGCAGCTCCCGGCGCCAGGCCGACCCGCACAGCCTGGTGCCGGCCGGCCGCCGCTGGTACCTGGTGGCCTTCGACGTCGAACGCGCCGGCTGGAGGACGTTCCGGACCGACCGCATCGAGGCGCCGCAGCCGACGGGGGTGCGGTTTCCCCCGCGCGAGCTGCCCGCCGAGGACGCCGCCGCGTTCGTGCGGAAGGGCCGCGCCCGAGGATCGACGGTGCGCGCGGTGCTGCTGGTGCACGCCTCGGCCGAGCGTCTCGCCGACAGCTTCCGCGTGAGCGGCACCGAACTGGAGCCGGTCGACGAGCACACCTGCATCGTGCGCACGGCCCCCGAGTCGCTGGAGTGGACCGCGCTGCGCATCGCCTTCCTGGAGCTGGACTTCGAGGTCAAGGAGCCGCCCGAGCTGGCCGGCCGCCTCCGCGACCTGGGCCGCCGCCTGGTCCGCGCCGCCGGGTGAAGGGGAGCGGCGCCGGCTGAATCCGGGAGGTTCAGGGGCGGTGGGGGGCGAGGAGGTCGTCGAGGCCGGCTCGCAGCGCGCCGGGCAGGGCGCCTTCGCCGTCGAGCGCCCAGACGATGAGGGTGCCGTTGTAGGCGACCTGGACGGACCTGGCCAGGCGCGCCGGATCGGTGCCCTCGGCCAGTTCGCCGGCGGTGACGGCGTCGGCGAGCAGCGCGGAGATCTCCTCGCGCATGACACGGGTGTAGGTGCGGGCGTGCTCGCGGAACTCGGGGTCGGTGAGGTCCAGCTGGAGGAACCCGAGGTTGTTGGCCAGTTCCTCGGGGGTGCCGACGCCTGAGGCCAGGGCCGCCATCGCCGCGTGCAGGGCTTCCAGCGGGGAGGCGTGGTCGCGGCGGGCGCGCTCGAACGGCCGGCGGGCACCGTGCTCGGCGCGCCGGGCGAAGGCCAGCAGCAGCCCGCGCTTGGAGCCGAACCGCTGGACGAGGGTGGCCGGGGACAGCCCGGCCTCCGCGGCCACCGCGTTCAGGGTCAGCCGCCCGGGGCCGAGGCGTCCCAGGGCTCGTGCGGTCGCGCCGAGGATCGCCTCGTCGCTGGTGGTGCGCGGTCGCGCCACGGTCCCCTCCGGATTTGTGAATGAACGTTTGAAAACTCTACCAGGATCGTTTATAAACGAACATACATTTACTAACGGAGGTGGCGTCATGCGCCGTGGTGCGCTCCTGGCCGTGCTCTGCGCGGCACAGGTCATGCTGGTACTGGACCTGGTGGTGGTGACCGTCGCGCTGCCGGCGATGCGGGCCGATCTCGGCATCGCCGAGGGCGACCTGCAGTGGGTCGTCACCGCCTACGGCCTGGCCTACGGCGGGTTCATGATCGTGGCCGGCCGGGCGGGAGATCTGTACGGGCACCGGCGGGTCCTGGTCACGGGACTGGTGGTCTTCATCGCCGCGTCGGCGCTGGCCGGGCTGGCCGCCGGCGCGCCGCTGATGTTCGGCGCCCGCGCGCTGCAGGGGCTCGGTGCCGCCCTGGTGTCGCCCGCCGCGCTCGCGCTGGTCGTCACCGGTTTCGCCGAAGGCGAGGCCCGCAACCGCGCGCTCGGGATCTGGGGCGCGGTCGGGTCTGGCGGCGCCGCCGCGGCGGGCCTGGTCGGCGGCGTCCTGACCGACCTGGTGGACTGGCGGGCGGTCTTCCTGGTGAACCTCCCGATCGGGGTGCTGGTGATCCTGGTGGTGCTGTGGGCGGTGCCCGGCGGGCGGCCGGCCGGGCGGGCGCGCCTGGATCTGCCGGGGTCGGTGCTGCTCACCGCCGGGGCCGTGCTGTTCGTCGCGGCCGTGTCCCGCGCGGCCGGCGGCGTGACGTTCAGGGTGCTGGGGATGGCGGCGGGCGCGGTGGGGCTGCTCGGCGCGTTCGTGGTGGTGGAACGCGCGGTACGGGCGCCGGTGGTGCGGCTGTCGATGTTCCGCGACCCGCATGTGCGGTACGGGAACCTCGTCTGCGCCCTCATCGCCTCAGCGGCGCTGGTGACGCAGTTCTTCGCCACGCTCCACCTGCAGAACGTGGCGGGCCTGGGCGCGCTGGCGACCGGGCTGGTGTTCGCGCCGGTCACCCTCATCATCGTCGTGGTGTCGGGGAAGGCGGGTGCGCTGGTCTCCCGGTTCGGCGCCCGGGCGACGCTGGTGGCCGCCGCCGGGTGCACCGCGCTGGGTCTGCTGGCGATGGCGGCGGGCCCGGCCGCCATCGACGGCTGGGCCGCGCTGCTGCCGGGGCTGCTCATCAGCGGGCTGGGCGCGGGACTGGCCTATGCGCCGTCGATGATGGTGGCGACCACCGGCGTGGCCGATGCCGAGCAGGGGCTGGCCTCGGGGTTGCTCAACACCTCGTTCCAGCTCGGCGCGCCGCTGGGCCTGGCGCTGATGAGCACCGTGGCCGCGGTCGCAGGCGGTTACCAGGCCGCGTTCCTCGCGGCGCTGGTGTTCCCGGCGCTGGTCCTGGTGGCCGTTCAGGCGCTGCCACGGGAGTCGCCCGCGCCCCAGCCTGAGTGAGGTGCGGGCGCTCGCCGGCGGGCGTTTGACCCCCGATCCTCCGGGCAGGGCCAGCCACGACCCAGAGAACCCCGACTCGAATGGAGGAATCGGTCATGAGCACCATCGAGCAGTCGATCGACGTCGAAGTGCCCGTGCGCGCCGCATACAACCAGTGGACCCAGTTCACCGAGTTCCCGCGGTTCATGGAGGGCGTCGACAAGATCGACCAGATCAGCGACACTCGCACGCACTGGAAGACCAGCATCGCCGGGGTCAAGCGCGAGTTCGACGCCGAGATCACCGAGCAGCGGCCCGACGAGCGCATCGCCTGGACGTCGGTCGAGGAGCCCCGGCAGGCGGGTGTGGTCACCTTCCATCACCTGGCGCCCGAGAAGACCCGCGTGATGCTCCAGATGGAGTTCGCCCCCGAGGGCGTGGTGGAGAAGGCCGGGGACGCCCTGAACGTGGTCGAGCGCAAGGTCAAGGGCGACCTCAAGCGGTTCAAGGAGTTCATCGAGGCCCAGGGCCGCGAGACCGGCGGCTGGCGCGGCGAGGTCGGCCAGGACCCGACGTCCTGACGCCTCAGTCGAGCACGAACCCGCGGATGATCTCGGTGAGCTCGGCCGGGCGCTCGAACAGCACCAGATGGCCGCTGTCGATCTCGGTGTAGCGGCTGTCGGGGATGCCCTCATGGAGGGCGACGGGCCCCCAGGCCGGCACGAGCTGGTCCCGGGTCAGCTCGACCACCAGCGTCGGCACCGCGACCCGGGGCAGCAGATCGCGGATGTCGACCCGCAGGTTGAGGTCGATCTGGCGGTCCAGCCCGGGTTCGCGGGTGCCCTCGGCGATCGCCTCGGCGATGCCGTCGGGGCCCAGGCCGTCCAGGAAACGAGGGCTGAAGCCGTGGAGGGTCACCTCGCGGTGGAGCAGCCTGAAGTCGGCGCGGTCGAGATCGCGCCACAGCTCGAACATCAGGCGCTGCCGGGAGTCCCCGGTGTGCGGCCAGCCCGCCACGAGCACCATCCGGCGGACCAGGCCGGGCTCGAGCGCCGCGACCGCGGCGGCCACGACCGCGCCGAGGGAGAAACCGACCATGTCGACGGGTCCGTCGACCGCGGCGCGGGCGGCGGCGGCCACCTGGCCGGCCAGGATCTCCACGGTCAGCTCGCCGCCCGCGTCGGTGGTCTTGCCGCTGCCGCTGAGGTCGGGCCGCACGACGGTGCGGTCGCCGGAGAATCCGTCGACCAGGTGGCCCCAGTCGCTCTCGCCGCTGCCCTGGGTGCCGTGCACCAGGATCAGTCCGGGGCCGGTGCCCTCGACCTCGTAGTGGACGTTGGCGTCGGCGACGGTGATCGACGGCATGGATTCCCCTTTTTGGCGCGGTGATACAGCCGTTTATGTCCTTACGGGCCGTCGGCCGTCAAGAGCCACGGCCTCCTTGATCGTGTCGACCTCTGTGAGAATGCCGGCCGCGGCGGTGCCGAGCTCGTCCAGCAGTGCGGCGACCGCGGGCGGCCGCGGTCCGGCGGGCACGAGGGCGCTGACGCGGCGGCGGCCGAGGTCGGGCAGCGGCGGCAGGGCCACTCCGGGCTCGTGATGCAGCGCCAGGGCCAGGCCGGGCAGGGCGGTGACCGCCAGTCCGCGGGCGACCAGCCGCTGGACGGCGATGTGGTCGTCGGTGGCGAACGCGATGCGCGGGGTGAACCCGGCCTGTTCGCAGGCGCGCAGCAGGTGGCCGCGGCAGCGTTCGCACCCTGACGCCCAGGTCTCCTCCGCCAGGTCGGCCAGCCCGGCGTGGCGCGCCGTGGCCGGGTCGGCGAGCGGGTGGTCGCCGGGCAGCGCCAGCCGGACGGGGTCCTCGCAGAGCGCGACCTCGCGCAGCCGGGTGTCGCCGTCGGGCGGCGCCCCGGGGTAGGAGAACACCACGGCCAGGTCGACGTCACCTGCGCGCAGCGCCGCCAGCGCTTGCGGCGGCTCGGCCTCGACGAGGCTGACGGTGACCTCGGGCGCGCGGTCGCGCAGCGCGGCCAGCGCGTCGGGCAGCAGCGCGGCCGCCGCGGTCGGGAAGACCGCGGCGCGGACGCGGCCGGCGCGCAGCCCGGCGACGGCGGCGATGCGCTCCTCGGTGTCGGCCATGCGGCACAGCACGTCCTCGACGTGCTCGACCAGGATCCGCCCCGCCTCGGTCAGCCGCACGCCGCGCCCGTACCGGATGACCAGCGGGGTGCCGACCTCGGCCTCCAGCCGTGCGATGTGGTGGGAGACCGCGGGCTGGGTGAAGGAGAGGGACCGCGCGGCGGCGGTCATCGACCCGAGCCGCGCCACCTCGCGCAGGATCCGTCCCCGGTGAAGGTCCAGCATCCGCCCAAGCTATCAATGCCACTTATGGTTGTTCTAGATAATAGGACTTTGTCCTATGGCTTGGGGGCGGCGATGATCGGGACATGAACATTTCGATCCGCGACGCCCAGCGGGAGTTCTCCGCCGAGGTCACGTTCCTGAACACCGCGAGCTACGGCCTGCCGCCCCGGGTCGCGCACGAGGCGATGCTGGCCGCCGAGCGGGACCGGGCGGCCGGGCTCCTCACGACCGATCTGGGCGACGCGGCGGTGACCCGGTCGCGGGAGTCGTTCGCCCGCCTGATCGGCCTGCCCGCGGACCGGGTCGCGATCGGCCCGCAGGTGTCGTACTTCGTCGGCCTGGTGGCGGCCTCGCTGCCCGCCGGCGCCACCGTGCTGGTGGCCGACGGCGACTTCACCTCGCTGCTGTTCCCGTTCCTGGCGCGGCCGGAGCTGAGGGTCCGCTCGGTGCCGCTGGAGCGGATCGCCGACGCGGTGGACGGCGGCGTGGACCTGGTGGCGGTGTCGGCGGTGCAGTCGGCCGACGGGGCGCTCGCGCCGATGGAGGACCTCATCGGCGCGGCCCGCGCGCACGGCGCCCGGATCCTGCTGGACGCCACGCAGGCGGCGGGCTGGCTGCCGCTCCCGGCCGACCGGGTCGACCTGCTCGTCTGCGGCGGTTACAAGTGGCTGCTGGGCCCGCGCGGCACCTGTTTCCTGGCGGGCACGGCCGAGGCGCTGGCCGCGCTGCCGCCGATGGCGGCCGGCTGGTACGCCGGCGATGACATCTGGAACTCGATCTACGGCCTGCCGCTGCGGCTCGCCGCCGACGCGCGCCGCCTGGACATGTCCCCGGCCTGGCAGGCGTGGGCCGGGCACGCCCCGGCACTGGAGTTCCTGGAGCAGGTCGGGATTGAGGCGATCCACCGGCACGACCTGGCGATGGCCGCGCGGTTCCGCGCAGGGCTCGGCCTGCCGCCGGGCGATTCGGCGATCGTGTCGGTCGGGGTGGCCGACGGCACCGCCGAGCTGCTGCGCGACAACAAGCTGGTCGCCGCGGTACGGGCGGGGTTGCTGCGCTGCTCGTTCCACCTGTCGACGACCGAGGAGGACGTCGACCGCGCCCTGGACCTGCTGGCGGGACGTGTCCGGCTCCCCGCCACGGCCTGACGCTCATGCCCGGGCCCGGACCGAATCCCGCTCTGGTGGCCGGCGCGGAACCCGTCTACCTTGCGTTCATGACGCAGATCCACGGCACGTGCGATGACCGGTTCGGCGGGGTGCGCGACGCACTGGCGGCCTCCCTCGACCGCGACGACGTGGGCGCCTCGGCGGCGGTGTTCCTGGACGGCGAGCCGGTCGCCGACCTGTGGGGCGGCCATGCCGACGAGGCGCGCACGCGGCCCTGGGAACGCGACACCATCGTCAACGTCTGGTCGACGACCAAGACGATGACCGCGCTGTGCGCGCTGATGCTCGCCGACCGCGGTGAGCTGGACCTGCATGCCCCGGTGGCGCGGTACTGGCCCGAGTTCGCCGCCGCGGGCAAGGAGCGCGTGGAGGTGCGGCACCTGCTGGCGCACACCGCGGGGCTGCCCAGCTGGGACGAGCCGATGGAGATCGAGGACCTGTACGACTGGGACAGGTCCACCGCGGCGCTGGCCCGCCAGCGGCCCCGGTGGGAGCCGGGCACCGAGTCGGGCTACCACGCGTTCACCCAGGGCCATCTGGTCGGCGAGGTGATCCGCCGGATCACCGGGGTGAGCGCCGGCACGTTCTTCGCGGCGGAGGTGGCCGGGCCGCTGGGCGCCGACTTCCACATCGGCCTGCCCGCCGAGCACGACCACCGGGTCGCGCCGGTCATCCCCGCGCCGGTCCCCGGCTCCGAAGGGCCGGCGATGGAGGCGGCGCGGCTGCTGCTGCGCCACTACGGCAATCCGCGGTTCGACGCCGGCACCGCCAACTCCGAGGGCTGGCGGCGCGCGGAGATCCCGGCCGCGGGCGGGCACGGCAACGCGCGCTCGGTGGCCGCGGTGCAGTCGGTGCTGGCCTGCGGGGGAGAGGCGCGCGGGGTACGGCTGCTGTCGCAGGCGGGCTGCGAGGTGGTCTTCCAGGAGCAGTCGAACGGCAAGGACCGCTGCCTGGGCGTCCCGTTGCGGCTGGGGATGGGGTACGGGCTCAACAGCGCGGAGATACCGATCTCCCCCAACCCGCGCACGTGCTTCTGGGGTGGCTGGGGCGGCTCGCTGGTGGTCGTGGACCTGGACGCGCGCATGGTGGTGGCGTACGCGATGAACCGGATGCTGAGCCCCGGCACGCTCGGTGACGACCGGGGCGTCGGCATCGTGCTGGCCGCCTACGCGGGCCTGGCGGCCGGTTAGATCGATCCGGGCGGCCAGACGATCAGGGTGTGGCCCCAGGTGAGCCCGGCGCCGAAGCCGGCGAGCAGCACCACCTCGCCCTCGCCGATGCCGCGGGTGCGCACGGCGCGGTCCAGGGCGTACGGCAGGCTCGCGGCGCCGATGTTCCCGACGTCCTGCCCGGCGATCACCATCTGGCCGGGTGCGAGCCCGGCATGCTCGGCCAGCGACTCCACGAGCCGGGGGTTGGGCTGGTGCGGGACGACCAGCGACAGGTCCGACGGTTTCACGCCGGCGTCGTCGGTCGCCTCGGCGATCAGCCGGGGGAGGACGTCGACGATGAACGAGCGGACGGCGCGGGCGTCCATGTGGATGGTGTGGCCGAGCGAGGCCAGGGTGCCGGGGCTGGCGGGCGTGCGGCTGCCGCCGGCGGGGATGAGGACGTCGCCGGCGCGGGTGCCGTCGGCGCCCATCCCCATGGAGGCGATCCCGTACGGCGGCGGGGCCGGCCCGATGACGGCGGCCGCGGCGCCGTCGCCGAACAGCGCGGCGGTCGCGCGGTCACCGGTGTTGAGGAACCGGGAGTAGACCTCGACGCCGATGACCAGGACGTAGGGGGGCTTGCCGCGCTGGGTGGCCAGCCAGCCCACGGCGGCCTGCAGCCCGTAGACGAACCCGGTGCAGGCGGCGGCGACGTCGAAGGCGGCGGCCTGCGGCGCGCCCAGCACGGCCTGCACGCGGCAGGCGGTGGAGGGGCCGAGCTCGTCGGGGGTGGAGGTGCCGAGCACGATGAGGCCGATGTCCTGCGGGGTGAGCCCGGCGGCCTCCAGCGCGCGGCGGGCGGCGCCGGCGGCCAGGTCGGACGCGGCCTGCCCGGAGCCGGCGACGTGCCGGTGCCGGATGCCGGTGCGATCCTCGATCCAGCCCGCCGCCAGGCCCATCGCCAGCGAGAGCTCCTCGCTGGCCACCTGCTGGTCGGGGAGGTAGGACCCGGTGCCCCGGATCGCCCACCGCTGCCGTACGACCGGCCGCCCGTTCATGCGTCCTCCTCATATCCCGATGTCCGGCCCGCCAGACCGGTGGTTCTCGTGCCCACGATCGGACCCCGACCGTGCATACTGGCCACACGGACGGTTGTCACGCCGATCCCTTGAGTGAATAATCGCATTTCGTGACTTTCAATCCATAACAACAACAAAGCGGTCTTCGTCCAATAAGGAAAGTCGGCCCTTCCTTAGAGGTAAGGAGAACACCCGCGTGTCCATCTCGTTCCCACTTGGCTGGACGCAGGAATTCAAACCGGACGACCTATGCGCGTTCCTGTTTCCGGGCACCGGTTCGGCCGGAGCGCCCGATCTGCAGCAGTTGTCGCGCACCGGCCCGGCAGCCCCCCGCATCGTCGCCGACGTCCTGGACGCCGTTCAGGAAGGCCTGCCGCGCACGGGCTGGCCGTCATTGCGCACGATCTTGCTGGATGAACCGGGCAAATACCGCGCCGCGGCCCGCCAGCAAGGAGTCGCGCAACTTTCCGCCTACGCCACATCTGTTGCCGTCGACAGGGTATTGCGCGCAGAAGGCGTTCCCCTCGGCTACGCGGTCGGGCAGAGTTTCGGCGAGATCGCGGCGCTGGTGAGCGCCGGAGTATTCACCATCAGCGACGGCGCCCGCATGGCCGTGAGCCTGGTGGGGGTCCTGGCCCGGCGCGGCGCCGGCGGCGGCATGGGGCTGATGGAGGCGACCGAGGACGGCACCCTGGCGTGCATCGAGTCCGCCGGTGTGCCCGAGGTCGTCGTCGCCTGCCTCAACGCCCCCGGCGTGACGGTCGTCAGCGGCCCCGAAGGGCCGCTGGAGACGGCGCTGGAGACGGCACAGGCCGCGGGCATCCGCGCCGTCCGCCTCGCGGTGCCCTACCTGTCGCACCACCCGGCGATGGCCGGCGCCGACGACGAGTGGTACGAGATGATCCGCTCGTTCCCGCAGCGCCCGCTGGAGGTCGCGGTGTACTCCCCGGTGCGCGGCCGCGCCTACCGCGACGACGACGACCTGCACCGCGCGCTCACCGACTGCATCGTCAAGCCGGTGCGGCTGCCGCAGATCCTGCGGGCCGTGCACGAGGCCGGCGCGACCGCGTTCGCCGAGGCCGGCGCGGGCAACGCGCTGTGCCAGTGCGCCCGCCTCACCCTGCCCGAGGTGCCGACGCTGGCGCCGCTGCGCGAGCGGCCGCGCCTGCCGGGGCAGCGCGAGGCCCCGGTCAGCAAGTCGGCGCCCGGCGTGCGCCCGGTGCCGCTGACCGACGCCCTCGACCGCCCCCACCTCGAATGACCCGTTCCGCGAACGATCCGTTCCGCGAATGATCCCCCACCACAACACCCCGCACCACTCAGGAGCGCCGCGATGGGAACCGTCCCCCCGCCCGATCCCGTCCTGCTGCGGCTGGTCCGCGGCGCCGGGCTCACCGCCAAGACCCGCAGCCGGCTGGAGGAGGCCGTTCCGGGCGAGTTCTTCGGCTATCCCGACGGCCTGACGATCCGGGACCGGCACGCGCTCACCTATGACCGGCTGCGGCGGGCGGGGCTGGCGGCCCCGCCCGCGCCGGAGCTGCTGGACGACCCGCCGGCGTTGTGCGCGCTGCTGGAACGCGCCGCGATGGCCGATCCCGGGCTCTTCCACGTGATGCTGCTGCACTACACCCTGGCCCTCGGCCCGATCCTGCTGTTCGGCTCCGAGCAGGAGGGGCTGCGGGCGGCGCGCGACTCGCTGGAGTCGATGGAGTCGTTCGGCGCGCTGCTGATGACCGAGGTGGGACGCAGCAACAGCCATCTGGCCCCGCGGACCCTGGCGCGCTACGACGCCGCCACCCGCGAGTTCGTGCTGACCACCCCCGACGACGAGGCCGTGAAGTTCCCCACCAACACCGCCCACCCGGACATCCCCAAGATCGGCGCGGTGTACGCGACGGTGGAGCACGGCGGGCGGGAGCGCGGGGTGTTCGTGTTCGCCGTGCCGGTGCGCGGCCCGGGCGGCGCGGTGCCCGCCGGGGTGGAGATCGTCCCCGCGCCCGACACCACCGGCCTGATGGTCGACTACGCGGCGGTGCGGCTGTCGGGGCTGCGCGTGCCGTACGAGGCGTGGCTGCGCGACGGCGCCACGATCGGCCCCGACGGGCAGTTCCACGACCCGCTGGGCGACCCGGCCGCGCGGCTGACCCGCTCGATGAGCATCGGCCCGCCGGTGTGGCGCGCGGTGATCTCGATGTCGGCGGCGATCACGCGGTCGGCGGCGGGCATCCTGCACGCCCACGCCGCCGACCGGGTCACACTGGGGCGGCTGGCGCCGCTGCGGCCGCTGACCGACTACCGCAACGTCCGGGAGGCGGTGCTGGAGTCGCTGGCGTCGGCGTACGCGCTGACGGTGGTGGCCGCGCACGTCAAACAACCCCGGGACGGGGCGGGTCAGGCCGGCGGCCCGGCGACGGCGTGGGCGCCCTGGTCGGCGGTGGACCGTGACCTGGCGCTGCTGAAGGCGGCGACGACGATGGAGGCGCAGGAGACGGTGTCGCGGTGCCGGGTGCTGTCGGGCGCGCCGGGGTTCGCCGCGACCGACCGCCTCAACGGCTACCGCGGCCTGGCCCACGCCTACATGAACGCTGGCGGCGACAACGAGCTGATCCTGTTCGACACCGCCCGCGCGATGGCCGATCTGGACCGTTACGAGCCGCCGGTGGTGGCCGGGGCGGTGCCCGACGGCGGCGATCTGTCGTCCCCGCGGGTGTGGGTGCACCTGGCCCGCGACTGCGAGCTGCGGCTGCAGCGGCGCCTGGCTGGACGTGTCGCCGCGGCGCGGGCCGACGGGCGCGACGGCTTCGAGGCCTGGAACGACAACCTGTCGCTGGCGGTGCGGACGGCGACGGCCTGCGCCGACCGCACGATGCTGGAGATCCTGGCCGCCGCCTGCGAGCCGGAGCCAGGGTCTGAGCCGGCGTCCGCAGCAGGTGCGGCAGGGACGCTGCGGCCGCTGCTGGGCCTGCACGCGCTGGGCTGGCTGGAGCGCCGGGCCGGGGTGCTGCTGGACGAGGGCGTGGCCGAGCCGGGGCTGCTGGAACGGGTGTGGGAGCGGCGCGGCGCGTTGTGCGACGAGCTGGCGGGGGACGCGGCCGCGCTGGCCGCCGCCTTCGAACTCCCGTCCGAGGTCACCGCACCGACGGCTTTTGTAGGCCAAGGGTGAATCTTTCGCCACGCCGTGTGCGAAACCTGCCGGGAACCGCCGTCGGGTGGCTACCGTTCTACCATCAGGCCGTGCGGGCGCAGAGGCCCGCGCGGAACGTCTATATGGAGGTGCACGCAGTGGGAGTCAGTCTGAGCAAGGGCGGCAACGTCTCGCTGACCAAGGAGGCTCCTGGACTGACCGCGGTCGTGGTGGGTCTGGGATGGGACGTGCGGACCACCACGGGGGGCGACTTCGACCTCGACGCCAGCGCGCTGCTGTGCTCGCCGGAGAGCAAGGTGCTGTCGGACAAGCACTTTGTGTTCTTCAACAACCTCAAGAGCCCCGACGGTGCCGTCGAGCACACCGGCGACAACCTCACCGGGGAGGGCGAGGGCGACGACGAGCAGATCAAGGTCAATCTCGCCACGGTCCCGGCCGAGGTCGCCAAGATCGTGTTCCCGGTGTCGATCTACGACGCCGAGAACCGGCAGCAGAACTTCGGCCAGGTCCGCAACGCCTTCATCCGGGTCGTCAACCAGGCCGACAACAGCGAGATCGCGCGCTACGACCTGTCCGAGGACGCCTCGACCGAGACCGCCATGGTCTTCGGCGAGCTCTACCGCAACGGCGCCGAGTGGAAGTTCCGCGCCGTCGGCCAGGGCTACGCGTCCGGCCTGGCGGGCATCGCGTCCGACTTCGGTGTCAACGTCTGACCCGAGTTCCGCTCCGTGAGGGCGCCCGGCCACCGGCCGCGGCGCCCTCACACTTTCCCCGGGTGGGGGGCGGTCAGGCGCGGGGTGACAAGTGCGGGGTGACAAGGTGCGGGGTGAGGGGCAGGCGTGCGGCGCGTTCGGCCAGCGCAGTGGCCGGGCGGGCCGTCAGGCGAGCGGTGAGCCAGCCCCAGATGGCCAGGATGACGGGCCGGAACCGTTCGGGCGCGCAGTGGGTGGCGCCGCGGACGAGCCAGACGGCGGTGCCGGGCCGCCCGGCCAGGCCCGTGGTGTCGCCGCGGGGGATGTACTGGTCGTCGGCGCCGTTGACGGCCAGCAGCGGCGCGCCGTCGGGCCGGTCCAGCAGTCCCTGGGCGCGCAGGGAGAACGCCTGGAGCTGCTCGGCGACCTGGGCCGGGGTGGGCAGGGCGTCCAGGTGCAGGGCGTTGCCGATGATGCCGGCCATGCCGTACGGGAGGTTCAGCACGTCGACGGGCTCGCCGGCGGCGCCGGTCGGGCCGCCCAGGTCCACGGCCGCGTCGACCTCGCCGAGCAGGGCGAGCTTGGCGGCCCAGTGCCCGCCGAAGCTGAGGCCGAGGAAGCCGACGGGCAGCGCGTGTTCGGCGCGCAGCCGCTCGGCGAGCCCGGCCAGGATCCGGTCGGCGCCGGAGGTGAGCGGCACCGCCGACTCCCCGGTGCCGGGCATGTCGATCGCGGCGACCAGCAGCCCGGTGGCCAGGGCGGTGGCCGACGCCAGGCGGTGCAGGTCCATCTTCCAGGTGTCGACGCCGCCTGACAGGATCAGCACGCCGCGCGGCCTGCCGTAGGGCCGCCGCAGGAAGTGCACGGGGACGGGCGTCGTGCCGTCGGTGGTGCCGTCGGTGGTGCCGTCCGCCCAGGGGATGTGGAGGATCTGCCGTTTGAACGCGGCGCGGAAGCGCGGCGCGGCGGCCAGATAGCACTCCAGCTGCTGCTCGTAGGCGAACCGGCGGCCGGGCGTGGCCAGGGCGGGGAAACGCGCGGCGCCCCAGCACAGCGCGGACAGCAGCAGGTCGCCGTCGCGGTCGGCGCGTTCGGCGTGCCGCGCCCAGACCGGCACCCAGCCGCCGGGACCCATGCCCCACATGTCGTCGATCTCGTCCCGGGCGGCGGCGACCACGCGGGCGGGGATGCCGCAGGCGGTGAACTGCCGCGCCCGCTCATCGACGATCTCCTGCGGATCGGCGGGGAAGGTGAACATGACCACTAGAATGTGAGCAATCCTCAGGGTCTGGCAACTCGCATTGGAGCCGTCATCTCCACACCCCGCAAAAGGCCCCGCCAGCAGCGCTCCCAGGAGACCTACGACGCGATCCTTGAGGCGGCGGCTCAGCTTTTCGAGCGGCACGGCTACGCGGCCGCGACCACCAACCGGATCGCCGAGCGGGCCGGGGTGTCGATCGGGTCGCTCTACCAGTACTTCCCGAACAAGGACGCGCTGCTGTACGCGCTCGGGGAGCGGCACATGCTGCAGCTGGTGGAGGCGCTGGGCGCGGTGTTCGCGCGGTTGCGCGAGGAGGCGCCGCCGCTGGAGGGGACGGTGCGGACGCTGGTGGGGGCGCTGGCCGACCTGCACCGCGCCGATCCGGTGACGCACCGGCTGCTGTACGACCAGGCGCCGCGCCCGCCGGAGGCCGCGGCGCAGCTGCGTGGCGTTCAGACGGCGATGGCGCGGGAGGTCGAGCACCATCTGCGCCGGCTGGGCGTGGGCGGGCCGGACCGCGCGCTGACGGCGCTGCTGCTGGTGCAGGCCGCCGAGGCGCAGGTGCACGGCGCGCTGCTGGATCCTCCGGCGGGCCGTTCGGCCGAGGAGGTCGTCGAGGCGGTGGTGGTGCTGTGCCTGAGGTCCCTGCGCCCTTAGGCGGGTACGACGGCGAGGGCGTCGATCTCGACCAGGAGGTCGTCGCGGAACAGCCGCGACACCTCCACCAGGGTGCTGGCGGGCGCGAACCCGGGCGGCACGATCTCGTCGCGGACGGCGCGGACGACCGCCACCTGCCCGGCGTCTCGCAGGTAGTAGCCGAGCTTGATGACGTGGCGCCAGTCGGCGTCGGCTGCGGCGAGCGCGGCGTGCAGGTTGGCCAGCACCTGGCGGGTCTGGACGGCCAGGTCGCCGGGGCCGACGAGGTCACCGGCGGCGTCCAGCGCGACCTGGCCGCTGATGGCGACCAGGCGGCCGGGGACGTCCACCGAGACCGCGTGGCTGTAGCCGGGCCCGGGGGCCAGGCCGGGCGGGGCGATCTTCCGGATGCCGGTGGGGTCGTTGTCGCTCACGCCCGGCCACGTTACCCGGGTCGGCCGAGGAGTTCCTCGCGCAGGCGGGTCTTGAGGAGCTTGCCGCCGGGGTTGCGGGGCAGTTCCCCCTCGCGGAACCACACGTGTGCGGGGATCTTGAACGCGGCGATGCGGGGCCGCAGGAACTCCTGGAGCTCGGCGGTGGTGAGCGAGGCGCCGGGCCGCAGGCACACCACGGCGCCGACCTCTTCGCCGAGGACGTCGTGCGGCACGCCGATGACGCCGCAGTCGGTGACGGCGGGGTGGTCGTAGAGGGCGGCCTCGACTTCGGCGCAGTAGACGTTCTCACCGCCGCGGATGAGCATGTCCTTGGCGCGGTCGACGATGTAGACGAAGCCGTCGGCGTCCAGGCGGGCCAGGTCGCCGCTGTGGAACCAGCCGTCGGCGTCGAAGGACTGCGCGGTCGCCTCGGGCCGCCCCCAGTAGCCCTTGATGACGTTGGGGCCCTTGATGAGCAGCTCGCCGACCTCGCCGGTGGGCAGTTCCTCGCCCGCGGGACCGACGACCTTGACGTCGCAGACGGCGACGGGCGGGCCGACGCTGCCGGGCCGTTCCAGGTAGTTGACGCCGGCGTTGTAGGTGGTGACCGAGGAGGTCTCGGTGAGGCCGTAGCCGTTGCCGGGCACGCGGTCGGGCAGGCGTTCCCTGATGGTGTCGACGAGGCTGGGCGCGGCGGGGGCGCCGCCGTAGCTGACGCCGGTGAGGCTGGAGGTGTCGTACTTGTCGAAGTCGGGATGGGTGAGGACCTGCCAGGCCATGGTGGGCACGCCGCCGAATCCGGTGACCTTCTCGCGTTCGATGAGCTGCAGCGCGCGTTCGGCGTCCCACTTGTACATCAGCACGACGGTGCCGCCCTGCAGCGCGCTGGTGACCAGGACCGAGTGGCAGCCGGTGGCGTGGAAGAACGGCACCGACAGCAGGGTGACGCGCGGCTGGGGTGCGAGCAGCTCTTGCAGTGTGCGGCCGGCGCGGACGCCGCCCGACAGCATGCCGTAGGCGAGGCTGACGGGGTTGGTGGTGATGTTGCGGTGGGTGCCGAGGGCGCCCTTGGACCGGCCGGTGGTGCCGGAGGTGTAGAAGATCGTGGCGTCGTCCTCGGGGTCGAGCGTGATGCCGGGCAGCGCGGCGTCACCGGCGGGTGTGCCGGTGGCGGGTGTGTCGTCGAACGGTTCGGTGCCTGCGGGTGGCGTTCCCTCCGCGCGGACGACGAGGGTGGCGGCCAGGTCGAGACCGGGGAGCGCGGCGGCGAGGCGTTCGGCGCGTTCGCCGTCGGCGACCAGGAGCCGGGCGCCGCTGTCGCGCAGGCCGTATTCCAGCTCGGCGGCGGTCCACCAGGCGTTGAGGGGGACGACGACGGCGCCGGCGGCCGCGGCGGCCCAGAACGCCACCGACCATTCGGGATAGTTGCGCATCGCGATCGCGACCCGGTCGCCCTTGCGTATGCCGTACCGGTCGACGAGCCGGTGCGCGAAGGCCGCGACGCGCGCGTAGTGCCCGGCGAACGACAGGCTCTCGCCCTCGTACACCAGGAAGGTCTTGTCGCCGTGGCCGCGGGAGAGCTCCAGGATGTCGCGCAGGGTGGCGGGGGCGTTCTTCCACACTCGGGTGCGCACGCCGCGCACGTCCACCTCGTCCATCTCGAACAGCTGCCCGGGCGCGGTCAGCGCGGCCCGGACCTCCTGGACGCTCGGGATGCCGGGGCCGGTGTGGGTGTCGGGAACGCTGGGCATGCCGTACCTCCGCGGGACCGGGTGGCGCCCTCCCGCGCTCCCTGGCCGAACACGGTTCGGTGCGCCTGTCGCCGTGAATCTATGATCCGCGCGTGCGCGGGGTCAATCACCGCGACGTGATCCAGGGCTTGATCCACCTGCGACAATGAGCGCATGAGCGAGCGCAGGCCGATCGAGTACTGGCTGTCGGACATGGACGGGGTGCTGGTGCACGAGGGCCGGCCGGTGCCGGGCGCGGAGGAGTTCATCCGCAGGCTGTCGGCGTCGGGACGGCCCTTCCTTGTCCTGACCAACAACTCCATCTACACCCCCAGGGACCTGTCGGCGCGGCTGGCCACGGTGGGCTTGGTGGTGCCGCCGGAGTTCATCTGGACCTCGGCGCTGGCGACGGCGCGGTTCCTGTCCGACCAGCGGCCGGAGGGGTCGGCGTACGTGATCGGCGAGGCGGGGCTGACCACGGCGCTGCACGAGGTGGGGTACGTGCTGACCGACCTCGATCCCGAGTACGTGGTGCTGGGGGAGACCCGCACCTACAGCTTCTCGCAGCTGACCAAGGCGATCCGGCTGATCGAGCGTGGCGCGCGGTTCATCGCCACCAACCCCGACCCGGTCGGCCCGTCGCCGGAGGGGTCGCTGCCGGCGTGCGGCGCGGTCGCCGCGATGATCACCAAGGCGACGGGGGTGGATCCGTACTTCGTCGGCAAGCCCAATCCGCTGATGATGCGGACGGCGCTGAACGTGGTCGGCGGGCACAGCGAGCGCACCGCGATGATCGGGGACCGGATGGACACCGACGTCGTGGCGGGCGTGGAGGCCGGGCTGCAGACGATCCTGGTGCTGAGCGGCGTGACCCGCAAGGAGGAGGTCGAGCGGTTCCCGTTCCGGCCGTCGCGGGTGCTGCCGTCGATCGCCGAGGTCATCGACCTGGTGGAGTGATCCCCCGCTGACCGCGATCGCCTGATTCGCCCCGGGCCCGCCATGGATGGAATGGGCGGCGCCATGATCGCCTGGCCACTACGATGCCGCAGAGATCATTAGGCGATCATCGGGGGCGAGTTGAGCGGCAGTCGCAGTGCGGGCCCTGGCGCGGGGCGCTGACCAGGGTTCATGCACAATCTCAGGGAGCCGCTGGCCCCGGCGCCGCCGCGCCGCCGCCAGCGTCGGGACGGGCGCCGTGGCCGCGTGTGGGCGGCGGCGGCCGGGGCGGCCGTGGTGATCGCCTCGGGCACGGGCGTCGCGATATGGGTGATCGTCCCAGGTGGATCCTCCGGCAAGGCGGGCACGTCCCCGCCGGGCGCGGGTGCGCCTACCGCTTCGGCGGCCCCGACGGCGCCGGGAAGCCGGCGTGCGACGGTGCCGCCGAGGGCGTCGCGGCAGGGGCCGGTGGTGAACGGCCGGCGGCAGCCGCCGCGGGTGCGGGTGGCGCGGTCGGCGGGCGGCAGGTACGCCGTGGTGCCCGGCACGGCGGTGGCGCCGGCGGGGCGGCGGGGCGCCGTGGTGCGGTACATGGTCGAGGTCGAGCGCGGGCTGCCGTTCCGTGCCGCGGAGTTCGCCGCCGAGGTGCACCGGGTGCTGAACGACCGGCGCGGCTGGGGGCGGGGCCGCACGATGCGGTTCGTGCGGGTGAGCCGGGGGCCGGTGCGGTTCCGGGTGTCGTTGTCGAGCCCGGCGCTGGTGGACCGGATGTGCGCGCCGCTGGTGACCGGCGGGGAGTTGTCGTGCGGGCAGGGCGGGCGGGCGGTGCTGAACGCGCGCCGCTGGGGCATCGGCGCCGTCACCTATGGCCGGGATCTGGCGACCTACCGCGAGTACCTGGTCAGCCATGAGGTGGGGCACCTGCTGGGGCATCAGCACGAGCAGTGTCCGGGCCCGGGCCGTCCGGCGCCGGTGATGGTGCAGCAGAGCAAGTCGCTGTACGGATGCCGCCCGAACCCCTGGCCCTTCCCGAAGGGCTGAGCTCCCGGCCGCCGGGCCGGGGGTGCGTCCTCAAGGGTGTGTCCTCAAGGGTGTGTCCTCAGTCGTTCACCGGCACTTCGATGTGCCCTGTGGCTCCGCGCGTCATGTGCGCCTGGCCTGCCGTGACCTCCGCCGCCCAGGCCTGGAAGCCTTCCAGGTCTTCCACCGGCACCGCCACGTCGGCCTCGACGCCGTCCCCGTAGCGGACGTCGCCCGGTTGCCTGCCGCTGCCGTGCAGATCCCCCAGGAAGCGGCCGGCGAGCGCGTGGTCGACCCGCACGGTCATGGTCACGACCGGCCGCAGCTCCACCACCCCGACGGTGTCCACGGCGGCCGCCACCGCCTGCCCGTACGCGCGGACCAGCCCGCCGGCGCCGAGCTTCACCCCGCCGAAATATCGCGTCACCACCGCGGCGGTATCGGTCAGCCCGCGCCGCACCAGCACTTCCAGCATCGGGATCCCGGCCGTCCCGGCGGGCTCCCCGTCGTCGCTGCTCTTGGTGATCTCGCCGTGTTCGCCCAGGACGTAGGCGGTGCAGTTGTGGGTGGCGTCGCGGTGCGCACGGCGATGGCCGGCCAGGAACTCCGCCGCCTCGGCCTCGGAGTGAACGCGGGCCAGCGTGCAGATGAACCTCGACTTGCGGATCTCCAGCTCGTGGGAGCCCGCTTTCCTGATCATGCGCATGGGGCTCTGAGTCTACGGCCGGGCGGCGGTGGCGCCGGTGCGCGAGCGCAGGCGGCGCAGCATGCGGGCGTCCTGGAAGCCGACGGCGCGCGCGGCGGCCTCGACGGTGACGCCCTGCCCGATGAGGTGCCCGGCGTGTTCGAGGCGCAGCAGTTGCTGGTAGCGCAGCGGGGTGAGCCCGGTGGCGGCGCCGAACAGGCGGGTGAGGGTGCGCTGGCTGACGCCTCCGGCGGCGGCGAGCGCGGACAGCGGGAGCGGTTCGGCGAAGCGGGCGTCGATGAGGTCCTGGACGCGGTGGACGGCGTCGTTGAGGTGGGAGCGGTGCCGGAGCATGGCTCCGATCTGCTGGTCGTCGCCGTTGCGGCGGGCGTAGACGACCATGGCGCGGGCGACGCGGGCGGCGGCGCCGGGCCCGTGCCGGACGGCGATCAGGTGCAGGGCGAGGTCGATGCCGCTGGCGATGCCCGCGGAGGTGACGACGCGGCCGTCGGTCACGTGCAGCACGTCGCGGACGACGTTGGCGCGCGGGTGGCGGCGTGCGAGCTCGTCCTGCAGTTCGTGGTGGGTGGTGCAGCGGCGGCCGTCCAGCAGCCCGGCGGCGGCGAGCGCGAACGCGCCGGCGCAGACGCTGGCGACGGTGCCGCCGTTCTGGTGGTGGGCGGCCAGGCGGCTCGCGGTGGCGGCGCCGACGCGGCCCCAGCCGGGGTTGCCGGTGCCCCACCGCCAGCCGGGGACCATGACGATGTCGCCGGGTTCCAGTTCGGGCCAGGTGGTGGTGGCTCGTACCGGCAGGCCTTGTGCGGTGGGGACGTCGTCCTGCTCGGCCACGTACCGCAGCCGGTAGGGCGCGCCGTCGAGGTTGTGGGCGGCGGTGGAGAAGACCTGGGCGGGTCCGGCCAGGTCCAGAAGGTGCAGTCCGGGGACGAGCAGGAAGACGATCTGGGTCACGATCTGGTCAGGATACCGTCTGTTCAGGACACCGTGAGCTGGTCCAGGGTGGCGATGGTGGCGAAGCGGCCGGCCAGGGCGTATTCGGTGCGGGCGATGATGTCGCCGGTGGGCAGGGTGCGGGGGTCGGCGAGCAGGTCGGCGGCGGTGGTGTAGGCCGGGGCGTCGCGGTGCGGGATGGGGAAGGTGGCGGTGGCGTCGGTGACGAAGGTGACGGTGTAGCCGAGGTCGGCGGCCAGCCGGGCGGTGGTCTCGCAGCACTGCTCGGTCTGGATGCCGCAGATGACCACGTCGGTGACGCCCGCGGCGGTGAGGAGCTGCTGGAGGTTGGTGGTGGTGAAGGCGTTGCGGCTGGTCTTGGTGACCAGCGGCTCGCCGGGGCGCGGCTCCAGCCCGTCCATGAGGCGGACGTGCCCGGTCTCGGGGTCGAAGACGCCGCCGGTCCCCGGCTCGGCGTGCAGCACCCATACCACCAGGTCTCCGCGGGTGCGGGCGGCGTCCACCAGCCGTCCCGCCCGGCCGGCGATGTCGGGTGCGGAGACCGCCTGCCAGCTGGGCCGCATGCGGAAGGACTCTTGAACGTCGATGACGAGGAGTGCGGTGCTCATACCCCGATCCTGACGCCCGACGGCCGGCCGGCGACAGACACGATCAGGCCCCTTGCCGGAACGATCCGGTCACATCCTCCGACGCATGCCGTGCCACGTTCATGCGATGTCGCTGCGGCACAACCCACCCCGCGATCCAGACGCCGGGGCGGGTCAGGGGTCCGGGTGGGTCAGACGCCGGGGCGGGTCAGGGGTCCGGGCGGTGGCGGGCCCGGAAGGCGGCGGCTTTGGCGCGGTTGCCGCATTCGCGCATGTCGCACCAGCGGCGGGTGCGGCGGCGGGAGGTGTCCAGGTACAGGCGGGTGCAGGGGTCGGCCTCGCATTCCTTCACGTCGCGGGCGTCGGGGCCGCCGAGGAGTTCGACGGCGCTGCGCGCGAGGGTGGCCAGCGCGGCGGGCAGGTCGCCGGTGCGTTCGACGGTGCCGTCGGCGGTGAGGCCGACGGTGACGGGTGCCGCGGCGGCGTGCCGGTTGACCAGGTCCCGGTCGTGCCGGCCGCCGGCGCCGGCGGCCAGGCGGTAGATGGCCTCGCGCAGCGCCACGGCGGTGTCGAGCCCGGCGGCGTCGGCCGGGGGCGCGGTGGTGAGCAGGCCCGCCTCCACCGTCCAGCGGGCGAGGTCGGCGGGTGTGGCGAGCTGGTCGGTGCGGTCGTCGCGCCGGTGCCGCACGGTGCCGGCGAAGTCGAGCGCGGGGTCACCGCTGACGAACGTGAAGCCCATCACCCCATCATAACCGGCTTGACAGGTTATGGACGCGATCACCAGACTGAATAACCGTTCTAGAGGGTTACTCGGGAGGGTGTGGTCGTGGCGGTCAGGATCGAGGAGGCTCCGCCCGCGCAGGCCGCGCCGGTGACCGGGTCCGGGTGGGCGGCGGTGATGCCGCCGGTGTTCGTGGTGTTGTGGAGCAGCGCGTTCATCGCGGGGGCGATCGGGGTGGACGCGGCGCCGCCGTTGCTGCTGACGTTCGCGCGGTTCGCGCTGGCGGGGGTGCTGCTGGCAGGGCTGGCGGTGGTGTTGCGGGCGCCGTGGCCGCGCGGGCGGCGGCTGGGGCACATCGCGGTGACGGGGTTGCTGATCCAGGCGGTGCAGTTCGGTGCGCTCTACAGCGCGATGGGATTGGGGCTGCCCGCAGGGGTGGTGGCGCTGGTGCAGGGGCTGAATCCGGTGGTGATCGCATTGCTGGCGGCGTCGGCGCTGGGGGAGCGGGTGACGGCCCGGCAGTGGGCGGGGTTCGGGCTGGGCGCGGCGGGGGTGGTGCTCGCGGTCGCGGACAGGGTGGCGTTCTCGGCGCTGGGCGTGGTGCTGTGCGTGGCGGGTCTGCTGGGGCTGAGCGTGGGCACCCTCTACCAGAAGCGGTTCGTGGCGGACATGAACGTCTTCTCGGGCACGGCGGTGCAGTTCCTGGTGGCGGCGCCGGTGATCGGGGTGTCGTCGCTGCTGGTGGAGACGCCGCGGGTGACGGACTGGCCGGCGTTCGGCGGGGCGCTGGCGTGGATCGTGCTGGTGAACTCGGTCGGGGTGTTCCTGCTGCTGAACACGATGCTGCGGCGGTCGTCGGCGAGCCGCGTGAGCACGTTGTTCTTCTTGATCCCGTCGGTGACGGCGCTGCTGGCGTGGGTGACCATCGGGGAGTCCCTGGCTTTGCCGACGGTGGCGGGGCTGGTGCTGGGCGGCGCGGGGGTGCTGCTGGCCAATCGTGGTTGAACGCCGCTGCAACCGGCGGGGGCTCGGCGGGGTTCTCCGCAGAGACACCTCTGGCAGGAAGGATCCCTTGTGTCAGTCCAGGAAAGGTTCGCTGTGGACTGGGTGCGGGCGGAGGAGGACCTGGATCGTGCCGGGTTCGCGCTGACGCCGCCGTTGCTGACCCCGCAGGAGTGCGCGGAGCTGATCGGGATGTACGGCGCGGACAGGGCGTTCCGCAGCACCGTGGTGATGGCACGGCACGCGTTCGGCGAGGGTGAGTACCGGTATTTCGGCGATCCGTTGCCGCCGCTGGTGCAGGAGCTGCGCACGCGGCTGTATCCGCCGCTCGCGGCCGTCGCCAACCGGTGGGCCGAGCGGCTGGGCGAGGAGGCGTACCCGGGTGATCTGGAGGGGCTGCTGGAGGCGTGCGCGGCGGCGGGCCAGCACCGGCCGACGCCGCTGCTGCTGCGGTACGGGCCCGGCGGCTACAACTGCCTGCACCAGGACGTGTACGGCGAGTTGATGTTCCCCCTGCAGGTGGCGGTGATGTTGAGCACGCCGGATGTGGACTTCACCGGCGGGGAGAGCGTGTTCGTGGAGCAGCGTCCCCGCGCGCAGTCCCGTCCGATCGTGGCGCGGCCGGGCCTGGGGCAGGGGGTGGTCTTCCCGGTGCGGCACCGGCCGGTGCCGTCGGCCCGCGGTTTCAAGCGGGTGGCGATGCGGCACGGGGTGAGCGAGGTGCTGTCGGGCGACCGTCACGTGCTGGGCGTCATCTTCCACAACGCCCGCTGAACGTTCAGATCGGGGGCAGCGCCATGGCGTTGGGGAACGGGATGGCGCCGCCGGAGCCGACGATGTGGTGGGCCAGGGGCCGCAGGCATTCGGTGAGCCGTGCGGTGGCGCCCGGGCCGAGCGCCTCGAGCGCGGGTGCGGCGAGCCGTTCGGTGGTGTCCTCGATGGCGGCGCGGTCGGCGCGTCCCTGCTCGGTCAGGGCGCCGTCGGCGGTGAGCCAGCCGCGTGCGGCGAGCCGTGCGGTGCAGGCGTCCCACTCCTGTTCGCTCCAGCCGCGCTGCTCGCGCTGCTGCGGGGAGGAGGTGCCGACCGCGACGGAGACGCGGTTGGCCTCGCAGCCGTCCAGCCCGCCGGTGAGCAGCGCGGCGATGTGCCCGTCACCGCGGAATTCACGCAGCACGGTGGCCGCCCACCACAGCGCCAGGTGCGGCTCGGCGGGGACGGGAAGCGCCGCGTGCGCGGCCGACAGGGGACGTCCCTGTGGCGGGCACGCGGCGGCCGCCTGGGTGGCGAGCTCGGCCGCCTCGGCGACCTCGGGCGCGGTGATGAGGTCGCCGAGCAGGCGCCGCAATGTCCGGTCGGCGGCCTGGAGCCGCGCGTCCAGGACCTTGCCGGGCGGGCAGAACCGCCAGGCGTCGGGGATCGCGCGCTCGACGCGGCGCGGCGCGAAGTTGTAGAAGGTGGCCGTGACCATCTGGGGCCCGGGCTCGCCCATGGCGGCCGACCGGGAGGCGAAGTAGCCCATCCAGTAGCCCTTGAGCCCGGCGGCCTTGTAGGCGGCCGCCGCCTCGTCGGAGAAGTAGATGGGCGCGTGGTACGCCTCGATCAACCGCCACACCTCGTCCATCGCGCACACGCTAGCGACCGCTCACACGACCCGTCCAGCCTCGGGAAGGTCACCGAAGGCGCGCACGGCCCAGCCTGCACCACCCAGAAGCTTCACCGCGTCGGCGTAAGACAACCGCTTCGCCATCGGACACCCCACCGGTCAGCGAGCTTGGGCGCCATCTGCCCCGGTACTCGATGAGACGCCCTTCAGGGGACGGTGGTTCTAGGGGTTCCGGTCCCGGAGTGGCCACGTGGCCGTACCGGATCCGCTGACTCAACCGGCAGGCTCCGCCTCCTCTGCACACCCTGATGTCTGTGGGCGTGCAGAGGACCCGCGCACGCGGGTTGTTACCGTTCGGCCTGGTAGGCCTCCAGTCGATCGGCCAGTTCCCTGGGGCGGCTGAGGGCGATGGTGTGGCCGCCGTCGATCTCGTCCGGGGCGATGCCGAGGCGTTGTTCGACGATCCGGCGCATGAACTCTGCAGGGAAGAAGCGGTCGTCGCGGCAGAGCAGGACTTTCGTCGGCACCGCGGGCCATGCTTGAAGCGGCCATGGGTGCAGGAAAGGTGTGGCGGACTGATAACGGCGCCGCTTGATCGCCTCTGCCGCCAGGTCGGGTGGCACGTCGTGGAGGAAGAGGGAGATCTCGTCGTCGGGTGCCCGTCCGTCGCGTGTGTCCTGCTCGTGTCGGGCCTTTTCCCAGCCGGTGTTGGCCCACCACTGGCCGGGCGGCTCACCCGGCGAGGGGATCATCGCTGTCAGCAGCACCAGCAGATCGACCGGGACCCGATCGCACACCAGAGGAGCGGTGAATCCGCCGAAAGACTGGGCGACCACGACGAGGCCGGTGCGGTGCCCGATGGCGTTGATCACCACGTCGGTGTACTCGGCAAGCCCGGCCGAGTCATCGTCGCAGGGCAGATCGGGCGCGACCACGTCGTGGCCGCGCCCGCGCAGTTCGGCGTTCAGCAGATGCCAGTACCAGGAGTCGGACGCGGCGCCGGGGATCAGTACATAGGTGGTCACGATGAGCTGCCCGCCTGACGGTGGTGACGGTCGGGCTGATTTCCGGTCCCTCTCGTCACAGTCGGCCCCGACGTTCGAAGTCCCGCACGCTGCTGCCACCGGGAAGCCGTGTTTGGAAATCCAGAACCCCGACCCAGGTCGGCCGCACGGCGATGCGCACCATCTTGGTACCAGGGTGATCGACGGCCGCCACATTGGCGGCACCCTGCTCCTGTCCGGCGTAGCGGCGCTGGGCCAGCGCGTACTCCGGGACGATCCCCTCGATGTCGGTGACCGACGCCCGCCCACGGATGAGGAGGGCCTGAGGTGGGGTGGTGGCGGCGTCGATGGTGATGGCGACGTCGGGCCTTGCCCGCAGGGCGCCGACCTTGGCACCCCCGAACGTCGAGAGCACCACCTCCGTCCCTGTCCAGTGAAACAGCATCGGGAACACGCGCGGCGTGCCGTCCGCCGCGACATACGCCACTCGAGCCAGCTCCTTGGAGGAGAGCAGACGCTGTGCCACGTCACTGCCCAGCAGGCCGACATCACCTTGCGGCAGCGCCATCACATCGTCGCGATTTCCGGTTCCCATCAAACAACTCCTCACCGTCGCCGACCGCGCGTATCGCGGCCGTCGGCTGTTGAGACGGTGAGGCGGCCGAAAAGGAATCACGGCCCAGGGCGACGATAGCTAGGACAGTGTCAGCGGCAGATCGAACGCAGGGAACACACGCGGCTCGAAGGCGGTGATCTCGGCGATTCTCCCGTCCTCGACCCGCAGGACGTTGAGCACCTGAGCCCGGTACTCCCGGTCTCCTGGCACTCGGACGTACCCCGCCACGGCAGGCTGCCGGTTGGCCCGGGTCGGCACGCTTCGCCACTGCGCCCGGTACAGCGGCGAGTCGGGTCCGAGGGCATGGGCGGTGAAGTCCATGACCGCCTGGCGACCGGAGAACCAGAACGGAAGCGGAGGCATCGTCATCCGCACGTCTTCACTCAGCAACTGTGCGAGCACAGCGGTGTCCGCCTGCTGGTGGGCGTCCATGAAGCGCTGCAGCAATGCCTGCTCCTGCGCAGTGGCGGGCGTCGACGCCGCCCACTCCTCCCGACGCTGCGGGAGGTGCATCTTCAGAGTCGGCCGCGCTCGCTGCAGAGCGCTCTTCACCGAGGCGACGCTCACTCCCAGCGCCGCGGAGGCCTCCTTGGCCGACCAGCCGAGCACGTCGCGCAGGATCAGCACCGCACGCTGCCGGGGAGGCAGGTGCTGGATGGCGACCAGGAACGCCAGTTCGATGGTCTCCTTGTCGACCGCGGCGGCGTCCGGCTCTGCGTCGCCTGGCGCCATCGGCTCCAGCAGCCGATCCGGGTAGGGCTGGAGCCATCGGATCTCATCCGGCGGCACCTCGCCTCCAGCGCCCTCCCGCGGGAGCGGATGGCGTGGGTGCCGGTCGAGGAAGTCGATACAGGCGTTCGTCGCGATCCGGTAGAGCCACGCACGGAATGTGGAACGCCCCTGGAAGCTCTCGCGTTTGCGCCACGCCCGCAGGAATGTTTCCTGGACCAGATCCTCGGCCTCCTCGAACGAGCCGACCATCCGGTAGCAATGCACCTGCAACTCCCGCCGATACTGCTCGACCAGCCCGCCGAAGGCCGACTCATCAGCGTTCTGAGAGGTAGCGATGGTCACGGCTTCACCGGCCCGGCCCCTGCTGGCTGGGGCGACGGCATCGGAGAGGTAGCGGTGCAGGGACGTCTTGGGGATTCCGGTCTTGGCCGCGATCTGACCGAGGGAGTCGCCCTGGGTCTTGAGCAACCGAGCGTATTCGATCTTGTCGGCGGGGTGGGTGCGGGGGCGGCCGATCTGGCGCCCGGCGGCCTCGGCGGTGGCACGGGCGTGCGCGGCGCGTTCGGCGGTGAAGGTGCGTTCCATCTCGGCGAACAGCGCCAGCAGCAGGAAGGCGATGCGGCCCATGCCCTCGTCGGCGGTATTGATCGGCAGCGGGTCGGCCAGCGACCGTACACCAATGCCCTTCTCGGCGAGGTCGTGCACCAGGTTGAGCACTTCGCGGAGGTTGCGGCCGATCCGGTCCAGCGTGTGTACGACGACCGTGTCGCCGGCACGCGCGTAGGTCAGGAGCCGATTGAGGCCCTCGCGGTCGACGGTGCCGGTCTTCTCGTCGACGAAGATCCGCTCGTCCGGGATGCCGGCGGCGGCCAGGGCGTCGAGCTGCCGATCAAGGGACTGCCTGGTGGTGGAGACACGGGCGTAGCCGAGGTCGAGCCCGCGCCGAGGGTGGGCGTCATCGGTTCCCATCCGCACACCGTACCGAAACTCGGGTTCGTACTACTGTTTCGGAACGATGCTTGTGGAACGACTTCCGGCACGATCAGTGGCAGTCGTGAAGGATCTGCGGGTCGCTCGACGAGGAGGTGCCGATGACGGTGCGCATTTCGACGGCGTGGTCGGCGTCTACGCCAGGGCACGTCCCGGGTACCCGCCGCAGGTGTATGACCACCTCGCGGCGGCTTGTGGCGGAACGCTGGACGGCGCGGGCGCACTTGACGTGGGTTCGGGAACGGGCCTGTCGCACAGACGGGCTTGTGCTCGTGGCGGGTGAGCAGCGGAGCCGTAGGCGGTGATCGCCCCGGTGTGGGTCAGGTCGACCCTGCGGCCTTTGTCTTCTGATTTTTCTGGATGGGGTGTCGATTGGCGGCGAGTGCGTTCGTAGCCAAGGTGAGAGGCCGGCAACCCGGTCTGGATCCCCAACACGCGATCAGCAGCCGAGGAGAGCATCATGACCGCTACCTACACGTTCGACGTCTTTTCCAGCCTCGATGGGTTCGGCTCCTACGACGGCGGGGACTGGGGCGGTTACTGGGGTAAGCAGGGCCCCGAGTTCCTCGACCGCCGCCTCGCCCTGTACGGCGAGGAGCAGCGGCTGGTCCTGGGCGCCAACACCTATCGGCAGTTCGTGCAGTTGCTGGGCTCGGGCGCCGAGGGGTCCGGTGTGGGTGACCCGTCGGTCGATCCGAACGCACGGATGAGGAGCATGCCGGCGACGGTGGTGTCGGCCACACTGGAGGGCCCCCTCGACTGGCCGGGCGGTGCGGACGTCGTGAGCGGCGATGTCGTTGACGTCGTCTCCCGGCTCAAGGAGGAGTCCGAGGTGCCGTTGCGCTCGCACGGCAGCCTGTCGCTGAACCGGTCGCTCATGGCCGCCGGTCTGGTCGACCGCGTCCAGCTGACGATCTTCCCTGTGATCACCGGTCGGACCGGAGTGGAGCCGATCTTCCAGGATGCGGCCGACTTCGACCTTGAGCTGATCGAGCACCGGACGCTCGACGGCCACACCCAAGAGCTCATCTACCGACCCACCCTGCATGTGTGAATCCCCACCCCGGCGAGCAGCCGGTGCTGATTCGCCCGGGCGTTCATGCGCGGTTCGGGTCAGGCGGGCTCGGGCTGGCCGGGGCGGCAGTGCCGGCAGGGGCGGTATCCGGCGGCCTGGGCGGCGGTGAGGGTGCGGAACCCGTGCCGGTGCTCGGGGGTGATGCGGCGGGCGTCGGCGCAGGTAGGGTAGCACACGATGCCGGTGGTGTCGCTGCCGAGGTAGAACACGCCGGCGTCGGCGAGCGCGGCGACCTCGTCGAGGTTGACGTTCTCGGCGCGCAGGAGCCGTTCCTTGGCACCGGCGCCGAACACGTAGTCACCGATGGCGCCGTCGGAGCGGGTGACGCGGTGGCAGGGGATCAGCAGCGGCACCGGGTTGCGGCCGAGCGCGGACCCGACGGCGCGGACGGCCTTGGGCCGCCCGGCCCGTCGCGCCACCCAGGCGTAGGGGCGGGTCTGGCCACGCGGGATCGCGGCGGCGGCGCGCAGCACGGCGGCCTCGAAGTCGCTGAGGCCGCGCAGGTCGAGCCGCAGACCGCCGAGCTTGCCGGTGCGCAGCGCGGGCAGCAGCCCGGGCGGCGGCTTGGCGGCCGGCAGCAGCGGCCGGCCGAAGCGGGTGCGGAACGCGGCGGTGAACTCCTCCTCGTCCAGCCCGACGCGCAGGTAGGCGACGCCGTGGTCGGTGAAGGCGACCTGGACTTCCTCCAGCGGCGCGGGGACGTGCACGCGGCGGGCGACGATCCGGTCGAGCAGGGTGTCGGGTGCGTCGGCGGCCAGCCCGGCCAAGCCGGTGGTGAGCGGGTCGGGAACGTCAGAACGCATACCTTCAACATGCATGAGGTGCCCCCTGAGTGGTGTGCAGCTTGCGGAGCCGGGCCAGTCCCCGGGAGATGTGCGATTTGACGGTCCCCTCGGGCACGGCGAGCACGACGGCGATCTCGGCGATCGGCAGGTCGGCGACATGGCGGAGCACGACGGCGGCGCGTTGCGCCTCCGGCAGCTTCTCCAGAAGCCCGGCCAGTTCCCGGCCGGTCTCATGCCGCGTGGCGGCCGCCTCGACGCCTTCGGCGGGGTCTGCGGGGTCGGGAGCGTCCTCCAGCGGGCCGGGCGGCGGGCGGCGGGCGGCGCCGCGGCGGCTGTTGCGCCACAGGTTCATCAGGATCGTCAGCAGCCAGGCCCGCGGCCGCAGCTCGGCGATCCGGCCGGCGCCGTATCCGGCGAGCGCGCGGTAGGCGCGCAGGAACGCCTCGGCGGCCAGGTCCTCGGCCTCGGCCCAGCGTCCGCACAGCCGCAGCGCGGTGGAGAACACCGCGCCGCGGTAGGCGTCGTACAGGACCGTGAAGCCGTGGTCGAGGTCGCCGGCGAGCGCCGTCACGACCCGGGCGGCGACCTCGTCGGCCGCGTCGGGTGCCGTGCTGGTGTCAGGGTCGGAGACCACTTCGTCCGTAACCGTCACATCCGTTCAACACCGGCAGGCCGCGCCCGGTTGCACCCGGGGTCAGCTGAGCCACCCCGGTTTGATCATGCCGCTTTCGTAGGCGAGGACGACCAGCTGGGCGCGGTCACGGGCGCCGAGTTTGGACAGGATGCGGCTGACGTGGGTCTTGGCGGTCGCCGGGCTCAGCACCAGCCGCGCGGCGATCTCCTCGTTCGACAGGCCGGCGGCGACCAGCTCCAGCACCTCGCGTTCACGGTCGGTGAGGGCGTTCAGCTCGACCGACGGCGGCGGCGCGGTGATGCGGGAGGCGAACTCGGCGATGAGCCGCCTGGTCACGGTGGGGGCCAGCAGCGCGTCACCGCGCGCCACGACCCGCACGCCGTGGATCAGCTCGGGCGGCTCGGTGTCCTTGACCAGGAACCCGCTGGCACCCGCCTTGATCGCCCCGTACACGTAGTCGTCGAGGTCGAAGGTGGTGAGGATCACGACCTTGACGCCGGCCAGCCGCGGGTCGGTGACGATGCGGCGGGTGGCCTCCAGGCCGTCCAGCACCGGCATCCGGATGTCCATCAGCACCACGTCGGGCCGCAGCTCGTCGGCCAGCCGCACCGCCCGCTCGC
Source organism: Actinomadura rudentiformis (assembly GCF_008923185.1). Taxonomy (GTDB): domain Bacteria; phylum Actinomycetota; class Actinomycetes; order Streptosporangiales; family Streptosporangiaceae; genus Spirillospora; species Spirillospora rudentiformis. The sequence goes on along the minus strand of NZ_WBMT01000006.1, from coordinate 304,921 downwards.
CGTCACCGGCCTCGGCGACGATCTCGATGTCGTCCTCGCCTTCGAGGATCGACCGGAACCCCGCCCGCACCAGCGTCTGGTCGTCGGCCAGCAGCACCCGGATCACGCACTCTCCTCCATCTGCCCCGCCGGGCGGCGCAGCGGCAGCCGCGCCCGTACCCGGAACCCGCCCGCCGGGCCGGGCCCGGCGGTCACCTCACCGCCGACTGTGGCGGCGCGTTCCCTGATCCCGCGCAGCCCGTTGCCGCTCTCGAGCGCGGCCGGGTCCGCCGGACCGGTCCCATCGTCGTCGATCTGCACCACCACCGCATCCGCAGTGGAGCTGATCTCCACGGTGGCCTTGCTCGCACGGGCGTGGCGGACCGCGTTGGTCAGGGCCTCCTGCACGATGCGGTACCCGGCCAGGTCCACCGGCGCGGGCAGCGGCCCGGCGGGCACCTCCCCGACCAGGGTGACCGGCAGCCCGGCCGCCGACGTCTGCGCCAGCAGCTCACCGACGCGCGCCAGCGACGGCGCGGGCGCCACCGGAGGGCCTGCCTCGTCGCCGCCGTCGACCTGCCGCAGAACACCCAGCACGCCACGCAGCTCCTGCAGCGTGTCCTTGCTCGCGTGTTTGATCGCCTCGAGCGCGGCGTAGGCCTTGGCGGGGTCGTCGCGGCGGTGCAGCGCCGCCCCGGCCTGCACGTTGATCAGTGAGATCTGGTGGGCGAGGATGTCGTGCAGCTCGCGGGCGATGCGCAGCCGTTCCTCGGTGGCGCGCCGCCGCGCCTCCTGCTCACGGGACCGCTCGGCCTCCAGCGCGCGCTGTTCGGCGGCGGCGAGGGCGGCACGGCGGTTGCGCACGTACTGCCCGAGCGCGGTCACCAGCAGCAGCCAGAACGTCAGGCCGGCGACCGACTCGGCGCCCATGACCATGTCGGCGTCTTCTTGGCCCGTGGCGCCCCTGGCGAGGTTGACGATGACGAACCCGGCGTTGATCGCCGCCGCGGCGCTGAGCGGCACGTACAGGCGGCACCGCACCGCCGCGGTGTAGAGCGCGATGATGAACACGAACGCCAGCGGCCCGTCGGGAAAGCCCATCGGGTAGTAGGCGACCGACACCAGCAGGGTGACCACCAGCACGATCACGGGGTGGCGGCGCCGGAACGCCAGCGCCCCCGAACCCACCGCGGTCATCGCGGCGCCGGCGGGGAACAGCGCGTTGTCCCCCGACTTGGTGTTGGCCGCCGCCGCGACCAGATTGACGATCAAGGCGAGCGCGGCCAGCGCGATGTCGGCGCGCGCGGGCGTCCACCAGCTCCGGGTCACGGCCACAACCTATTGCACCCCTGACTTTCGTCAGTATCAACGCTGATCAAACCGCTTGTAGCGTGGACGGCGTGAACGACTCGGGGCCCCGCCGCACCAGGGTGAAGGACGCGCTGCTGTTCGCGGCGCTGGCGTCGCCGGTGGTCTACGGCGCGCTGCTGCCGCCGGCCCAGGGCGGAGCCGCCTGGTGGGCGGCTGCCGCGGGGGTGGCGGCGCTGGGCGGCGCGGTCGCGGCCAGCCGCACCCGTCCGCTGCTGTCACTGGTGATCGTGCTGGCGCTGGTGCCGCTGCAGGGCAATTTCGCGTTCGGCGTCCCGGTGATGGCCTACCTCACCGGCCGCCGCACCGCGCACGCACGCCCGGTGCTGTGGGCGTTCACCGCCGTGTTCGTCGCGGGCTCGGTGCTCAACATCGCCCGTGGCATCGATGTCACCAGCTGGTTCCCGCTGACCCTCTACCTGGTGCTGCTCGGGGTGCTGCCGTGGCTGGTCGGCCGCTACTGGCGGCAGTACCAGGAACTGGTGGACGCCGGGTGGGAACGCGCCGAGCAGCTGGAACGCGAGCAGCGCATCGTCGCCGAGCGGGAGCGGCTGCGTGAACGAGCCCGCATCGCCCAGGACATGCACGACTCCCTCGGCCACGAGCTGGCGCTCATCGCCGTCCGCGCGGGCGCCCTGCAGGTCGCACCCGGCCTGCCCGAACGTCACCGCGGGCAGGCCGCCGAGCTGCGCGCCAGCGCCGCCGACGCCACCGAGCACCTCCGGGAGATCATCGGGGTGCTGCGGGAGGAGACCGGCCACGACACCACCGGCCGCGCGGCGGAGCCGCCGGGCGGGGCGCCGATCCGGCCCGCCCGCGAGAGCATCACCGATCTGGTGGAACGCGCCCGCACCTCGGGGATCCCGGTCTGCCTCACCGGCGACGCCGAGCCGCCCGCCGGCGCCGCGCCGATGGTCGTCCTCGCCGCGCACCGGGTGGTGCAGGAGGCCCTGACCAACGCCGCCAAGCACGCCCCGGGAGCCGCCGTGACAGTCCGGCTGGCCCGCTCGGACGGGGGCAACGGCGCGGGCAAGAGACCCGGCGCGACCATGGTGACCGTCACCAACGAGCCGCCGCCCGCCGGGCCGCCGCTGCTGCCGTCGGGGGGCCGCGGCCTGACCGGGCTGGCCGAACGGGTCCGCCTGGCCGGCGGGACCCTGAGCACCGGCCCGACCGCGGACGGTGGGTTTCAGGTCGAGGCGGAACTGCCCGACGTCCCCGCCGCGGCACCGGTGGCGGGCGCGGGGCACGAGACCGCCTGGCGGCTTGACCACGGCCGCCGCCGGCTTCGCCGGGGCCTGATCACCGCCATCGCGGTCCCGGCGGGCCTCGTCGCCGTCCTGTCGGCGATCATCCTGGGTTACTACGCCTACGCCACGCTCAACTCGGTGCTGCCGCCCGAGGAGTACGAGGCGCTGCGGGTGGGGCAGCCGCGCACGCAGGTCGAGGAGGTGCTGCCGGCGACCGAGCTCATCGACTCCGACGCCAACCGCGTCCGGTTCGCTCCGCCGCCGCCCGGGGCGCACTGCGAGTTCTACCGGGCCGACGGCAACCTGCTGGGCCTCGGCACCGTCTACCGGCTGTGCTTCGCCGGTGACCGCCTGGCCGGCAAGGACGCCGTGCGCGTGACCTCCGATCCCGCGCCCTCGCCGTCGGCCACGCCATGACAGGCCTGCCATGACAGACCTTCCATGATGCGAATGAGAGGACACAGGTGATCCGGGTACTGCTCGCCGACGACGAGGCGATGATCCGCGCCGGGGTACGGGCGATCCTGTCGGCCGACCCCGGCATCGAGGTCGTCGCCGAGGCCGCCGACGGCCACCAGGCCGTGGAGCTGACGCTCGCGCACCGGCCCGACGTGGTGCTGCTGGACATCCGCATGCCGCGCATGGACGGGCTGGCCGCGGCGGACGAGCTGCGCCGCGTCGCCCCCGCCGCATCGGTGCTGATGCTGACGACGTTCGGGGAGGACGAGTACATCGCCCGCGCCCTGTCGGGCGGCGCCGCGGGGTTCCTGCTGAAGTCCGGTGACCCGCGTGAGCTGCTGGCGGGCGTGCACGCCGTCGCCGAGGGCGCGGCCTACCTGTCGCCCAAGGTCGCCCACCGGGTCATCGCCGAGCTCAGCGGCGGCGGCCGGCTGGCGCACGGCACCACCGCCCGCAAGCGCACCGGCGCCCTCACCCCGCGCGAACGCCAGGTGCTGGCGCTGGTGGGCGCGGGTCTGTCCAACGCCGAGATCGCCGCCCGCCTGCACGTCGTCGAGGGCACCGTGAAGGCCTACGTCAGCGCGATCCTCACGCGGCTGGAGGTCAGGAACCGCGTCCAGGCCGCGATCATCGCCTACGAGGCGGGACTGGTCGACGACACCCTGCGATGACACCGCAGAGTGTCACCGCAGGGTGTCACCGCAGGGTGTCACCGCAGGGCACCGCCGCCCGGCCCCGCCACCGGGCCTCCGGATCGAGGGCGCCGTCAGGCGTCGCGGCGGCGCAGCACCACCGTGCCCAGCGCCAGCGACGCCACCGCCCAGGCGGCCAGGATCAGCAGCCCGACGGCCGGTGGGTACGGGCCTCCCTCGCCGGCCATGAAGTGCCTGCCAGCCGTGCTCGGCAGCGCGTCCGCCACGTACCCCAGCGCCTTGACGCTGCTGTTGACCAGGAGCATCGGGACGGCCATCAGCAGCAGGAACGCCGTCGTCAGCGCCCCGGCGGTGCTGCGCAGGACGGTCCCGACCCCCAGGATGAAGACGCAGGTCAGTGCCAGGTACACGCCGACCGCCAGCACGTCGGCGACCGCGTCCCCTGCCGAGAGCCGGCCCCATCGGCCCAGCAGCGGCTCGGCCACCGCGGTCCCCAGCACGCCCAGGGCGACTCCGGCGGGCAGCATCACGGCCGCCGTCACCGCGGCCTTGGCCGCCAGCATCCGGTCGCGCAGCGGCACCCACTGCAGCGTGGTGCGGATGCTGCCGGTGGCGTACTCCCCGGTGATCATCAGGATCGCCAGTGCGATCAGGACGAACTGCACCAGGTCGGTCGCGCCGACCGCGATCCCGCTGACCTGCACCACGCCCTGGTCGTCGGTGGTGATGGCGTTGGTGTTGTTGGACGCGGTCGACGTCGCCAGGATCGCGCTCATCAACCCCATGACCCCGAACGCCGCGAACAGCGCCCACCATGTGGAACGCAGCGACCACAGCTTGGTCCACTCGGCCGCGACCGCTCCCGGCAGCCCACCGCCGACCGCGCCGCCGCCCCTGCCGTGTGCGCCGCCGTTCCCGCCGCGGTCGCCGTCGTTTTCGCGGTCACCGTTGTGGTCGCCGCGTGCTCGTAGTCCGGTCAGGTTCGCCACCGGTCACACCCCTGCCTTCTGCGGCGCGCCCGCACCGTACTCCACGCTCGTCCCCGTCAGTTCCATGTAGGCCTCCTCGAGCGAGGCCTCCTGCGGGCTCAGCTCGTACAGCGGCACCCCGATCTCGTGGCAGATCATCCCGATCCGTTCGATCGGCGCGCCCGTCACGATCAGCTCGCCCGCCCGCTCGTCCGCCCGCTCTCCGTCGCCCGCCAGTTCACCGGCGTCTGACCGCGTGACCTGCAGCGGCATCGGCTCGGCGGCCAGCCGCGCGGCGAGCTCTCCTGGTCGCGGGGTGCGGATCCGCACCGCGTTCCGCGAGCTGGCCGCGATCACCTCGGTGACCGGCGCGTCGGCCAGCAGCCGGCCCTTCCCGATCACCACCAGCTGGTCGGCGGTCAGCTGCATCTCGCTCATCAGGTGGCTGGAGACGAACACGGTGCGGCCCTCGGCGGCCAGCGACCGCATCAGCCGCCGCACCCACAGCACCCCGTCGGGGTCCAGCCCGTTCACCGGCTCGTCGAACATCAGCACCCGCGGGTCGCCCAGCAGCGCCCCGGCGATGCCCAGCCGCTGCCCCATGCCCAGGGAGAACGACCCGGCGCGCCTGCCCGCCACCGCCGTCAGCCCCACGGTCTCCAGCACCTCATCGACGCGCCGCACCGGGATGCCGTTGCTGCGCGCCATCGCGGTCAGGTGCGCCCGCGCCGACCGTCCGGGATGCACCGCTTTTGCGTCCAGCAGCGCGCCGACCTCGGTCAGCGGCCGTGGCAGCGCCGCGTACGGGCGGCCGCCGATGAGCGCCTCGCCCGCGGTGGGCCGGTCCAGGCCCAGGATCATCCGCATGGTCGTGGATTTGCCCGCCCCGTTCGGGCCCAGGAACCCCGTCACCTTCCCCGGCGCGATCTCCAGGGACAGGTCGCTGACCGCGGCCTTGTCCCCGTACCGCTTGGTGAGTCCCCGCAATGTGATCATCGAGCCTCCCGGCTCTCTCGTCATGCCGATCCGATGTCGGTACCGACGCTAGGAACCGGGGGAGTGCCGCCACAGTGCCCGAACGCCACCCGCGCTCCCTGACTTTCGTCAACCCCGCCTGACCACAGCCGCAGGGCACGAGTAGGAACATATCTGTCCTACTTGGCTTCTAGCGTCGGCGGCATGACGAACTCGCAGCACGACATCCGCCCGTTCCGCATAGACATCCCGCAGGCCCAGCTCGACGACCTCAACGCACGGCTGGCCAACACGCGCTGGCCAAGGGAGCTGCCCGGCGTCGGCTGGGACCGCGGCGTCCCGGTGGGGTACCTGAAGGACCTGGCCGAGTACTGGCGCACCGGTTACGACTGGCGGGCGCACGAAGCCGCGCTCAACGAGCACCCGCAGTTCATGACCACCATCGACGGCCAGAACGTCCACTTCCTGCACGTGCGCTCACCGGAGCCGGACGCGACCCCGCTCATCCTGCTGCACGGCTGGCCCGGCGGCGTCACCGACTTCCTGGACGTGATCGGGCCGCTGTCGGACCCGCGTGCGCACGGCGGTGACCCGGCCGAGGCGTTCCACCTGGTGATCCCGTCGCTGCCGGGTTTCGGGTTCTCCACGCCGCTGGCCGGACCCGGCATGAGCGCTGCCAGGATGGCGGGCGTGCTGGTGCGGCTGATGGCGGCGCTCGGGTACGGGCGGTACGGCGTGCAGGGCTATGACACCGGTTCGTGGGTCGGTCCCGAGATGGGCAGGCAGGACGCCGAGCACGTCACCGGCGTCCACCTCAACGCCATGATCACTTTCCCGGTCGGCGCGGACGGTGAGATGGACGGCCTCACCGAGACCGAGCAGCGCCGCTGGCAGGCGATGCAGGACTTCAACGACGGCTACCTGCAGTGCAACTCCAAGCGGCCGCAGACGGTCGCCTACGGCCTGCACGACTCGCCCGCGGGGCAGCTCGCCTGGATCGTGGAGAAGTTCAAGGAGTTCACCGACCCCGAGGACGGGCTGCCCGAGGACAGTGTCGACCGTGACCGCATCCTCACCGACGTGTCGATCTACTGGCTGACGGGCACCGCCGGATCGGCCGCGCAGATCTACTACGAGGAGATGTCCGCCGCCTCCTGGAGCGGCACAGCCGAAGCAGGCGAGGCGGGGGAGTGGGGGACCGGCAGTGCCGGATGGGACTCCTCCGCAGCCGACGACACCGGTGCGGCCACCGGTGCGGCCACGGGTGAGGATGGCGCGGGCGGATGGGCGCCCGAGCGGGGGACCGTGCCGACCGGGGTGCTCGTGTCCAACCACGACGTGACCATCCGCCGGTGGGCCGAACGTGACCACGACATCGTCCATTGGACCGAGGCGGGCCGCGGCGGCCACTTCCTGGCGATGGAGGCGCCGGACCTGCTGATCGACGACGTCCGCGCGTTCTTCCGCAAGCTGCGCTGAGCCCGCCGCAGCCGACGTCCCGGTGCCGGGCGGCACCGGGACGTCGGCTGCGTCTCTGCTGGGGTGTGCTCTGTGCTGGGGTGTGCTCTGTCAGGCGGGCGGGTAGTGGCCGTCGCGGCCGGTGCCCGACATCACGTCCGGCAGCGTCTCGGCCGCCATCGAGGGCGCGGCTGTGGGCGCGGCCGTGGGCGCGGCGATCCCGCCGGGCACGGCGCGCGCCGGAGCCGGGACCGGGGCCCGGTCGAGGAACGCGGGCGACGGACCGAGCAGGAACGCGGCACCCGGCCAGGCCCGCATCGGCTCCACCGCCGGGGCCAGCAGCCGCGCCATGACGAGCACGACCACCGGCGCCACCGTCACGCCGAGCACGAACCCCGCGGCGACGTCGTGCGGGTAGTGCACTCCCACGAACACCCGGGAGAACGCCATCAGCGCCGCCAGCGGCAGCACCACCGCCGCCATCGACCGCCACGCCACCACGATCACGGCTGCGGACGCCGCCGCGATCGTCGCGTGGTTGCTGGGGAACGACCAGTCGCCCGGCGCCGGGCAGGCCACGATGTTGGCCGCGTCGGCGACCGCCCGGCACGGCCGTTCCTCCTCCAGGAAGGTCTTGGAGACCTCGCTGACCAGGTAGGCGGCGACCACCGCGAACGGCGCCGCCAGCGCCAGTATCATCGCCTGGTCCGTCCCGCCGCGGGCGCGCCACCAGCCCGCCACGAACAGCGCGGCGAACAGCAGGAGGCCCGCGTCGGTGCCGATCTCGGCCACCACGTGCACCCATGACGGCAGCCCGTCGGCGAACTCGGTGATCGCGCGGTACCAGTCTGCGCTGAATCCAGGCGCTTGCATGCTCTCCCTCACGTACGGAACGGTCACTCGCAAGGTGAGATCCTCCAGCAGACCGGGAAAGTTCACTCCACGTTCATCGAAATGTGCTGAATGTCAGGCTAAAGAGTGATCATTAGGCGGCGGATCATCCGGAAGACCAGACCCGACCCCTACTTTCGGCAGGGTCCTGCGAACGATGTACACCCGGTTCGTCACGCCGGAGGACGACCACGCCACTCCCCGCAGCCATGCTGGAAACACCCAGCACGAACGGGGAGGAACCCGATGACCACGCCCGACTTCACCAAGCCCGACCTGGCCGAGGCCGACTTCACGCGGCCCGGCACCGCGCTGCGCGCGGGCGACGCCGACCGCAACGCCGTGATCGAACGCCTCGGCGACGCCCTCGCCGACGGCGCCCTGGACACCGCCGAGTACAGCCGCCGTCTGGAACTGGCCGCCACCGCCGTCACCATGGACCGGCTCGAGCTGCTCACCGCCGACCTGCCGGTCTCACGCGCCGCCCAGGCCAAGGCCGAAGCCGCCCGGGAAGAGGCCGACAAGCGCGAATGGCTCAACGAATGGGGCTACTGGGGCGCCGGCGCCCTCATCATGACGGTCATCTGGGGCGTCTCCTCACTGCAGGCGGGCGAGCTCAAGTGGTTCTGGCCCATCGCCCCCCTCGGCATCTGGGCCGCGATCCTGGTGTCGTACGCCATCTGGCCCGACGCCAAGGACAAGCACCGCGGCTCGGTTCGCCACTGACGGCACTGGGAACCCGTTCGCCCCGTCCGCCCACGATGCACCACAATTGGTTGATCGTGAGCAACCTGCACATCTTCGACATGGACGGCACGCTGCTCGCCGGGTCCACCGCCAATCTCGAGGTGGCCCGGCAGCTCGGCACTCTCCCCGAACTCCACGCCCTCGAGGCCCGCTTCGCCGCCGGCACCCTGGACACCCGCGGCTTCTCCGCCGCCATCCACGCACTCTGGCGCGCCCTCACCCCCGCCCAGGTCGCCGCCGCCTACACCGCCGGGCCCTGGCTCAACGGCATCCCCGACGTCGCCGCCGACATCCGCCGCCGCGGCGAACGCTCCGTGGTCATCACCATGTCGCCCGACTTCTTCGCCCGCCACCTGCTCGACCTGGGCTTCGACGAGGTCGTCGCCTCGCGCTTCCCGCCGCTGCCGTTCACCGCCCCGCTCGACCCCGCGGGCATCCTCACCCCCGCCGACAAGGTCCGCATCACCGACGACCTGCGCGCCCGCCACGGCCTCACCCGCGCCCAGTGCGTCGCCTACGGCGACTCCATGTCCGACGGCCCCCTCTTCCGCCACCTCACCCACACCGTCGCCGTCAACGCCGACCACCACCTCGCCGGCATCGCCGCCGCCGACTACCGCGGCAACGACCTCACCCAGGCCTACAGCCTCGGCCGTGCCCTCCTCGACAATCCCGCCTGACCGCCACGGGCACGGGCACGGGCACGGGCACGGCGAGATCATCACCATCGCCCAGCGACACGCAGACCGTGATGACGCTGGCCAACGCGCTGGGCACGCGCGCCGCGCTCGCCTCACCCAACCTGAAGCCGCCATCGCAGTCCACGACCGCCGGGGTTCTCGGTGCGGCAGCGACCCTCGGAAGCAAACGAGCCGTCCCAAGCCAGATTCCTGATGCCGAGGGGATCATCGCCGTGGCCGCCATCGACATGCCAAATCCCGCAACCGCTATCACGATCTGCACCTGTCCGATTACCGTGGGTCATATGACCTGGCCCCCGCACCCGCCCAGGCCGCGCCGCACGGCGGGGGCCCGGTCCACCGCGGTCTTCACTCTCCTCGCGATCGCCGCTGCCGCAGCGGTCTGGGTCACCGTCCAGGCCGCCCACCACACCCCGCGCAGCGGCCGTGGCGATCTGGCGCCTTCCGGGCCGGGCACGCCGTCCGCGAGTCACAGCGGCACACCGCCGTCCCCGCACACCACCCCCTCCACGTTGACCGGGTTGACCGGTGAGCAGGACATCACACGGCCGGCACCCGCGCCCGCCCGCACCCGCACCCGCGCCGGCACGCCAGATGCCCGTACGCCGCGTCCCGTTCCACCACGGCCTTCGCGCAAGCCGCCGCGCCGCCCTCCGCAGGTCCAACCACGCAAACCCGCGCAGCCTCAGGCACCCGCCTGGATCCGCGCCGAATGCGCACGCCGCTTCGATGACGGCCCGCGCCGCTCGGCCTGCGTCACCCAACTCCAGCAGACCCTCAGCCGCTGACACCCTCCGGGATCGCCGCCACGGCGACCCCGCACGGCCATGCGCGGTCGTCCGTAGGCGGACCGATATCGTCGCGCCAGGAGGGAAACGATGGGTTGGTGGCAGATCAACGCGGACACGCTCGCGCGTGGCCGCTTCGTCATCTCGCCCCTGGCCGAGACCACCGCCGCGCTCAAAACCCTCCACCACGCGACGGCGGCCCATCCCGGTGAACGCACCTGGCTCGACACGCACCTGCCCGCCTACCGCCGGCGCCTCACCGCCGACCCCGTCACCGCCCTGTTGATCCACGCCGCCCTCGGCCCCACCTGGAACGCCACCTTCCTCACCCCCGCACCCGGCGACGACGCCACGTTCGACCAGGAACTCGCCCGCGTCCGCGCCACGCCGCCCGATGCCGCACGCACCGACCTCGGCCCCTCCCTGCAAGGCCCGCTCCCCACCGCCCTCGACCGCGACGACCTGCCCGAACGCGCCGCCGGCCTCCTCCGCTGGGTCTGGATCCACACCGTCCACCCCACCTGGCCGCACCGCCGCCGCGTGATCGAGGCCGACATCGTCGCCCGCACCGCCCACCTGGGCCATGGCGGCTGGGCGGCCGCCGTCGGCGACCTGCGCCCGGGCATGCGCTGGCTCGGCGGCGACCGCCTCCAGATCACCACCCACGACCACCCGCCCCGGCACCTCACCGGAGACCAGCTCATGTTCGTCCCCGTCACCCCTCACCGGACCTGGCTCGCCTGGGACGACACCCACCGCCGTTCCGCCGTCGTCTACCCCTGCTCCGCCACCCTCACCACCGCCCGCCAGACCCCCGCCGCCGCATCACTCGCCGCTCTCCTCGGACCGGTACGAGCCGCCGTCCTGACCCTCCTCGACACCCCCAAGAGCACCACCCAGCTCGTCGCGCTCACCGGACACGGCCTCGGCTCGGTCGGCCGCCATCTCAAAGTCCTGCTCGACGCCCACCTCGTCCAGCGCCGCCGCGCAGGGCGTTCGGTCCTCTACTACCGGACCGGCACCGGCGACGCCCTCGTCCAGGCCCAGGAGCACCCATGAGGGCCCCCACGACCCCCGGCACACCTCCCACCGGCCACACCACCGGCGCCGCCTACCTGCCCTGGCTCGCCGTCATCGCGATCGCCTACTCCCTCACGCACCACATCGGGTTCGGACTGGCCTGGCTCGGCAACGCGGGGGAGACCCGATGGGCCGACTGGGTCGACCTCATCACCCCCTACGCCGTCCTGCTCCCCGCCGCCGCGGCACTGCGCGCCGGGGGAGCGGCACCCCGCCTCTGGATCCTCTACCTCGCCGGCGCCCTCACCTACGTCGAAGGCCACGGCATCCACCTGGCCGCCAACTCCGTCAGCAACGCCGAACCCAGCGACCTGGTGCATCTGTGGGACGAGGTCGTCGGCCACTACCTGTGGTACGGCGGCCTCGCCGTCGTCTTCGCCGCGCTCGCCGCGGCCCTGGCCCGCCGGCCACCCGCACGCGGGCCGCTGCCGGCCCTCCTCGCCCTCATCACCGGCGTCACCTTCACCACCAACGCCCTGGAGGGCGGCACCGCCGTCGCCGGCATCGCGGTCGCGGCGGCGTTCACCGCCTGGGGGTGGCGCACCCGCGGCACCCTCGGCCGCGTCATGATCTACACCTTCGCGCCCGCGCTGATCCTGCTCATCGCCTACGGCATCATGCACGGGGGATTCCCCGAACCCTCCGACATCGGCTGGGTCTGACCCGGTCCCGCTCCGCCGCCGCTCGGCGCGGCGCGACAGCGGCTCAGACTGTCAGCGGCTCAGGCTGCCAGTCCAGCGTCCATGACACACCCATGACACACCGCTGCGTCAGCGTCAGAAGCGGTCTGTGGAGAGACGGGCCAGTTCGGTGCGGTTGGCAACGTGGAGTTTGGCGTAGACGTGGGCCAGATGAGTCTTCACGGTGCCGCGGCTCATCAGCAGCCGGGCAGCGATCTGCGGATTGGACAGGCCCTGGACGGCCAGCTCCACCACCGAACGCTCGGTCGGCGTCAAGCTCGCCCAGCCGGAGCCGGGGCGGCGCCGCGGGCCACGGGCACGCCGCGCGTAGGCCACGGCCTCCCGCAGGCCAAGAGCGCGGCCACGGTCAAGCGCCGCACGCAACGCCGGATCGCCGCCGGGCGGGGCCGGTTCGGCACCCGCGTCCTCCCGGGCCCGCTGGACGGCGCCGGTCAGCACCGCGGCCGTCTCCGCGGCGCCGCGTCGCCGCGCCAGGTCCGCGAGGTGACCGAGACCGGTGATCAGATCCAGGACGAGCTCGTGGCCGGTGCGGATCCGCAGCGCCTCGTGGTGCAGGGCGACCGCGCCGGGATCGTCCGCCGCCGCCAGCAGAAGCGCACGCTGCTCCAGGATCCCCGCACGGACGCGCGGCATGGCCGCGGCGAGAGGCGACTCCTCCAGGACATCGAGCGTGCGCGCCGCGCCCGCCTCGTCGCCGGACTCCCGCTGAGCTCTGGCCAGCACCAGCCGGGTCTCCGGTTCGAGGTGACCGCTCGCCTCACCACGCCAGGCCGCCTCCGCCCGGCACAGGGCGACAGCCTCATCCGCGCGCCCCAGCGCGAGCGCGAGCAACGCCTTGCGCCGCTCCCAGCCGGGAACGTAGGTGGACCCGCCGGTCTCCCCGGACTCGGCACGCAGCCGGTCGATCGGCCGCAACGCCTCAGCGGCGGCATCCAGACGTCCCCGCGCGGTGCGGACCTCAGCCAGGATGCCGCGCGCCAGCCCGATCCGGTGGAAGTCACGCAGCGGCTCGGCCGTCGCCACCGAACGCTCGGCGAGGTCCTCGGCCTGCTTCAGGTCACCGGACCCGGCCGTGGCCTGCGCCAGCCAGCCCAGCGCGGACGACGCCACCCCCCGGTCACCACGCCGCAGCAGGCCCTCCAGCGCGGCCCGCAGCTGCATGATCGCGTCACCGTGCTCATCGCGCTGCAGGTGAACGAGGCCGACCAGGGCCGCCGCGGCGTCGGCGACGAAGCCGTCGCCCGCCTCCAGAGCCTCGCCGCGGAGCCGGGCGGCCTCCGCGGCAGCCGCCTCCAGGTCGCTCTCCAGCAGGCCGAGGGCGGCCAGCAGACCGGCAAGCCGGGCGGCCGCCTCCGCCCCGGTCTCGACCGCCAGCTCCCGCGCCGCGCGGGCCGCCGCGTGCGACTCCGGGCCCGGCCCGCCCGAGTCGGCCACCAGCGCCTGCGCCAGCAACACCCGAGCCTGAAGCGCGGTCCGCTCACCGCGCCCGCGTTCGGCGGCCTCCCGCAGCAACCGCAGCCCTTCGGCGCGCCGGCTCTCCAGATGCCACAACCAGGCCAGCTCGGCGGCCAGGCACCGCGCCGGGCCGGGATCAGCACGCCGCAGCCCCCAGCCGAGCGCTGACCGCAGATTGGCGTAGTCCTCGCCGATCCGGGCCCGCCACGCGTCCCGGTCGGTCTCCAGCAGCGGACGGGCCTCCTCCACGAGAGCCAGCTGCGCCTTCAGATGCCGGGCGCGCACGGCGTCCTCCTCCCCGGCGTCCCGCAGCCGCGCCAGCGCGAAGGCGCGCACGACACCGAGCATCCGGTAACGCGCGACCGGACCCGCCGTGTCGGCCACGACGAGGGACTTGTCGACCAGGCCCCGCAGCGCCCGAAGCGCCCGCTCGGCGGGCAGCGCCGCCACCGTACACGCCGACTCCACACCGAAGCCCGGCTCGAACACCGCGAGCCTGCGGAACAGCACCCGCTCGTCCTCCTCCAGCAGGTCATGACTCCACCGCATCGACCCCTCAAGGGTCCGCTGCCGGAACGCCGCGGTCCGCGCACCGCCCTCCAGCAGCGCGTACGACCCCGCCAGCGCCTCGGCGATCTGCGCAGGCGACAGCGTGTCCGCCCACCCGGCGGCGAGCTCCAGCGCGAGCGGCAACCGGTCAAGACGATCACAGATCCGCCGCGCCGCGCTCGTGTCACCGGTCGCGGAACGCTCCACGAACAGCTCCAGCGCATCCGCCAAGGCCAGCGGCGGCACCCGCCACACCCGCTCACCCCCGGCGCCGAGCGTCGCCCGGCTGGTCGCAAGGATCTTCACACCTGGGCACTGCGTCAGAACGGCCGACGCAAACCCGGCGGCCTCGTCCAGAACGTGCTCGCAGTTGTCCAGCGCAAGCAGCAGACTCCGGCCCCGCAGCGCCTGCACCAGCCCCGGGACCGTGTCAGACCCGCCCGGCAGGACCAGACCGAGCGCCTCGGCCACACGGTGAGCGATCTGCCGCCCGTCGGGCTCGTGCTCCAGCCCCGCCCAGTGGACGCCGTCCGCCCAGCGGCCCTCCTGCTCGCGGCAGACACGGATCGCCAGCCGCGTCTTGCCGCAGCCACCCGGCCCGACCAGCGTCAGCAGCCGCGCCGAGGCCAGCGCGTCACCGACCGCCGCCAGCTCGGCGGCGCGGCCGACGAAGGACGACGGCTCCACCGGAAGCCGATCCACCTCACCCATACCGCGCATCCTGCCATTACCCGCGATATCGGCCAGGTGGCAGATGTTCCTCCGCCGCCGCAGCGGCAGTCTCATGAGCAGACGGACTCATGAGCAGACGGAGCCCGCCGGGCACCGCGAAAACCCTAGGAACGAACATGACCGCAAACCGCACCGTAGCCGGCAACATCTCCCTCTCCCTGGACGGCCGCGTCACCGGACGCGGCGGCGACCACGACATGAGCTGGGTCGGCCGCCACGCCGTCGCCGACGCACCCCGAGACCTGATGACGCGGATGATCGATACGGCGACGACGGCACTGCTGGGACGCAAGAACTACGAGGGCTTCGCCGGGTACTGGCCGCAGGTCGCACAGGCCGAGGACGCCGACCCGCGCGACCGCGCCTTCGCGCAGTGGCTGGACAAGGTGGAGAAGGTCGTCTTCTCGTCCACGCTGACCGAGGCGACCTGGCAGAACGCCCGGATCGCCGCCGACGACCTGGTGACCGAGATCCAGCGGCTCCGCAGCGAGCCGGGCGGCGACATCGTGGTGCTCAGCAGCCACACCATCATCGCCGCGCTGCTGGAAGCCGAAGAGCTGGACCGCCTGCAGATCACGCTCTGCCCCGAGCTCGTCGGCGGCGGAATCAAGCTGTTCCCGGAGGAGATGCCCGCCACGTCCTGGTCGCTCACCGATCTGGCGACGTCCGAGACCGGCGCCGTCTGCCTCATCTACGACCGGATCCGCTGACCTCCAGAGGGCCGCAGCCGGCGGCCGCCGCGTCCGTCCAGACGCGGTGGGCGCGCACCGGCACAGCAGGTCGCCGCGCTGCCCCGCCACGCCACCTCCGCCAGGTGGCGTGGCGGGGGAGAGGGGGTCCGCTCAGGGCGTCTGCTCAGGTGTCGTCGCGGCCTAGCAGCGGGTGTATGCGCATCGCCGCCTCCAGCTCACCCGGCAGCTCGTCGCGGTAGCGGCCCAGCGTCGACAGGTCCGCGTGACCCAGCACCCGCCGCACCGCGTCCATGTCGGTCGCCGCCGCCAGCAGGTGCGTCGCGGTGGTGTGCCGCAGTCCGTGGGGGGTGACGCTGCGCCGCCGGTCCGGCTCGACCCGCGCCAGCACCCGGTCGATCACCGCCTGCACGTCACCGCGCGCCAGCCGCCGCCCTCGCCATGACAGCAGCAGCGCCTTCGGCTCGAGGCCGCGGTCCAGCAGCGGGCGCCCCTCGGCCAGGTAGGCGTCCAGCACCTGCGCCACCGGCCGGGGGAGAGGCACATCCCTGGTCCGCCCGCCTTTGCCGAAGATCCGCCAGTAGCGGGTGCCTGCGTTCACGAAGAAGTCCTCGGAGTTGGCACCCGTCAGCTCCGACACTCGCGGCCCCACCGCCGCCAGCACGAGTACGATCAGCGCGTCCCGCAGCTCGGTCCGCTGGTCGGACCGGCCACGCCGCCGCTGGTCGGTGCTGAGCTCCCGCGCCGCGCCGACCAGCCCCGCCGCCTGCTCGGACGTCAGCGCGCGGCGTTCGGCGCGCAGCCCGCCGCGCTGCTTGGGCCGGACCGTCACCGCGAGCATCGGGTTCAGCTGGACCCACCCGGAGATCGCCGCGTGCTGGAAGAACGCCGACACCGACCGGCGGAACCGCGCCTGCGACGCGGCGCTCTGCAGGGGAGCGGCACCGCCGTCCGGAACGCCGTCACGCGCGCGGCGCCCGTCGGGCTTGCGGGCGAACCGCAGCAGCACCTCGTCGACGTCGGCGCCGTCCAGGTCGTCGAGGACGCGGTCGGGCCCGGCGAGGTCGGCGAAGGTGTGCACGTCCCGCGCGTACACCTCGGCGCTGCCGGGAGCCAGCGCGCCCGTCGCGGTCTTGGCGCGGACCATCTCGGTGTAGCGGTCGACGCACTCGGCCACGGTGAGACGCTGAACATCGGCTGGACGCACCCGCGGGACGCTACCGGCCACCTCTGACAAATCTAGAATCGGACATCCGATGCAAAACCAGACAGAACCCTCATTCTGTCTGGTTTTGAAATAGGTGCGGATCCGGTGGAATCGGACGGCCCGGCGAGCCGTTCCCCATAATGATCACGAGGAGGTCAGCGGTGCTGGACGAGGGGCTGTTCGAGCAGGTCGGCGAGGTCGTCAGGGGATCGGCGCCGCGTGACCTGGGAGAGCTGCGCCTGATGGTGCGCCGCACCGGCGTCAAGGCCTGGTTCGGCGACGCCGCGCCGCACCGCGAGCACTACGAAGCCCAGGTCATCGGCGCCGACATCGCCACCGCCGCCCGTGAGTTCGCCATCGAGATCGGCTTCCACGCCGAGCATCCCAAGGCCGCCGACAACGACGCCGCGCTCGAACGCCTCACCGCCCGCCAGGACCGGTGGCGCCCGGACCTGGGGGACGACGCGGTTGCCGGCCCGTTCATCGGCCCCGCCAACTGGCGCCGCATCTCCGAGCTGTGGCTCGACCCCGACCTCGCCGACGGCGACATCGCCTTCGACATCGGGGTGCGCCTCGTCGACTACATGACGGCACTGGAGCCGCTGCGTCGCTAAAGGTGCCTAGAGGTGCGGGGCCAGGTCGGCGAGCAGGCGGCGCTTGGACCTGGCGCCCACGATCTGCAGGGCGACCTGGCCGTCGCGGTAGAGGTTGAGGGTGGGGAGGCCCATTACGCCGTATCGCTGGGCGATGCCGGGGTGGTTGTCGCCGTTGAGCTTGGCGATCGTCAGGCGGCCGCGGTATTCGGTCTCGATCTCCTCAAGGATCGGTGCGATCATCCGGCAGGGCGGGCACCACTCCGCCCAGAAGTCGACCAGTACCGGTGTGCCGCCGCGCAGTACCTGCTCGTCGAAGGTCTCGCCGGTCAGTTCGATCATCGTTGTCATCCTTCCGTGCCGTCTTTCCAGTCAGGACGCAGCCTGGGCAGTCCCGCGCCAGCTGGTCGGCCATGTCGGCCCGGCGTCGGATCAGGGCGCGGATCTCGGTGTCGATCTCGGCGAGTTTGCGCTGGTAGACCGCTATGGACTGGGGGCAGGAGCCGCCCGTGTCATGGCCGGCCCGCAGGCAGTCCACGAACGGGCGGGCGTCCTCCAGCGTGAACCCGGCGGCCAGCAGCGTGCGGATCTCCGCGACGAGCCGCACGTCCGACTCGTCGTACTCGCGGTAGCCGTTGGCGTCGCGGCGCGCCGTCAGCAGTCCCTGCTGCTCGTAGTAACGCAGCGAGCGCGTGCTGACGCCGGCCCGTCCGGCCAGCTCACCGATCCGCATCGGCCCTCCCTGATCTTCAGCCGTCAGCGACGGTAACCCTTGACACCGGCGTCAAGGTCAAGCGGCCGCGGTCACGGCTTCTTCCCGGTCGCCGCGCGGTTTCCGCTCCCGCTTTCTGTTTCCGGTTTCTCTGGTTTGCGCCCCTCTTCTGGCGTTCTCGTCCTTGGTTGATAATGTACATTATGTTAAGTAAGCCGGTAGAGGCCGAGGTCGGCGTTGGCTCCGGTGAGGACGGTGGCGATCACGTCTCCGGGGAGGTCGCGGGAGGCGATCGCGGCCAGGCCGGCCGCCCCGGCCGGCTCCAGCAGCAGCCCGAGCGTCTCGGCCGCCAGGTGCATCGCGGCCAGCAACTCGTCGTCGTCGATCAGCAGGAAGTCGTCGACGAGCGCGCGGGTGCGCACGACCGCCTCGGGTTCCGGCTGGCTGATGGAGATGCCGGCGGCGATGGTGGCGCCGCGTTCGACGGCGACGCGCGCGCCGCTGCGCCAGGAGCGTTCCAGGGCGGGCGCGGCGGCCGAGGTGACGCCGACGACGCGCACGTGCGGCGCGTGGGCCTTCACCCAGCGCGCGACGCCGGCGATGAGCGCGCCGTCGCCGACGGGGACCACGAGCGTGTCGAACGGTTCGCCGCGCAGGAGTTCGACGCCGATGGTGGCGTTCCCCTCGTACACGGCGGTGTCGCTGCCGTCCACGGCGTAGTACCGGCCGGGCGCCTCGGCGGCGTAGGCGGCGGCGTGGTCCTTGTGGGAGCCTTCGACGCGGTGGACGTGGGCGCCGAACGCGGCCATGCGGCGGGTCTTGACCTGGGAGGCGTCGGCGGGGACGAACACGTCGGCGCGCAGGCCGTGGCGGCGGGCGGCGTAGGCGATGGCCTGGCCGAAGTTGCCGCCGCCGGAGCCGCACACCACGGTGCTCCCCCGGGCCAGCCCGCTGACGAGCAGGTCGGCGCCGCGGCCTTTGAAGCTGCGCAGCGGATTGAGGGTCTCGATCTTGGTGATGACGCGGCGGCCGAGGCGTGCCTGGAGCTGTTCGTCGGCGTACTGGGGGCTGTCGCGGAACACCGGGTCGATGGTGGTGGCGGCGTGGGCGATGCGTTCCAGGTCAAGGCCGAGGTCCGGACCGAGGTCGGGGACGGCGTCGGTGGCTGGTGCGTGGTGGGTCATGGGTGGAACGGTAGGCAGGCAGCCGGTGGACACGATTGAAGATTTTCCCGGTGCGATGCAAGATTCTTGCGTGGACGTCGCGTACGGGCTTGATGAGATCGACTATCTGCTGCTCGGGCTGGTGCAGGTGGACGCGGCGCGGCCGCTGCACGAGCTGGGTGATGAGGTGGGCCTGTCCCCCAGCGCCGTGCAGCGGCGGCTGACGCGGCTGCGCGCGGCGGGGGTGATCCGGTCGCAGGTCGCGGTGCTGGAGCCGCGTGCGGTGGGCGCGGCGTTGACGGCGGTGGTGCTGGTGGCGCTGGTGGACGATGACGCGGCGCATCACGAGGGGTTCCGGGCGCGGATGCGGGCCGAGCCGGCGGTGCAGCAGTGCTTCAACATCGTCGGGCAGTGGGATTACGTGGTGGTGCTGGTGACGGCGGATCTGGCGGCGAACCGTGAGGTGTCGCGGCGGTTGTTCGTCGGGGACGCGACGTATGTGCGGCGGTATGAGACGTTGCCGGCGTACGAGACGGTGAAGTCGGGATTGGCGGTGCCGCTGCCGGGCGCGGCGGGATAGGCTGGGCCCATGACGTGGCGACATTGATCTTCAGGTGAGCCTGGGTCCGGGCTGGCGCGGCGGCTGTACGCCTGCGCGTTCCTTGAGGACTTCGTTCTTCTGTATCCGGTGTACGCGCTGTTGTTCGCCGACGCCGGCCTCTCCCCCGCGGCGATCTCGTCGCTGTTCGTCATCTGGTCGGTCGCGGGTTTCGCGTTCGAGTTGCCGTCGGGTCTGTTCGCCGATGTGTTCTCGCGCCGCCGGCTGCTGGTGGCCGCTCCCCTGCTGACCGGTGCGGGTTTCGCGCTGTGGACGTTTCTGCCGTCGTATCCGGCGTTCGCGGCGGGGTTCGTGTTGTGGGGTGTGGGGACAGCGCTGCGTTCGGGGACGCTGCAGGCGCTGGTCTACGAGGAGCTCGGCCGGGTGGGGGCGGCGGGTTCGTACGCGCGGGTGATGGGGCGGTCGCAGGCGCTGGGGACGACCGCGATCATGCTGGCGAACGGGGTGGCGGCGCCGGTGATGGCTGCCGGGGGTTACCGCGCGGTGGGGGTGGCGAGCGTTGTGGCGTGCTTGCTGTGCGCGGTGGTGTCGTGGTCGTTGCCGGAGTCGCGGGCCGCGGGCAGCGGCGCGGGCGAGGGGGATGGCGAGGGGTCGTTCCTGGAGGTGCTGCGTGACGGGGTGGCGCAGGTCCGGCGGGTTCCCCGGGTGCGGGGTGCGCTGGTGCTGACGGCGGCGGTGATGGGGTTCGGGGCGCTGGATGAGTACCTGCCGGTGCTGGGCCGTTCGACGGGCGCGGCGGTGGCGGTGGTGCCGTTGCTGATGCTGGTGGTCGGCGTGGGTGAGACGGCGGGCGGGTGGCTGGCGGGCCGGGGTGTGCGGTGGCTGGCGCCGGCGTTGGTGGCCGCGGCGGTGTGCATGGCGGCGGGGGCGCTGAGCGGCCGGCCGGAGGGGATGGCGTTGATCGCGGTGGCGTTCGGGGTGATCCAGTGGGCGGCCGTGGCGGCGGAGGTGCGGCTGCAGGAGCGGATCTCGGATCGGTCGCGGGCGACGGTGATGTCGATGGCGGGGTTCGGGTCGGAGGTGGCGGCGGTGCTGGTGTTCGCGGGGTACGCGCTGGGGTCGGCGTGGGCGGGGCCGGGGGTGCTGTTCGCGGTGGCGTCGGTGCCGTTCGTGGTGATGGGGCTGGCGTTGTGGGTGCCGGCGCGCCGCTGACCGCCGGGGTGCCGGGACGGCGGGTGTACAGGGTGGCGGGTGGTGTACATCTCCGGATGTAGCCGGGTGGGTGGTGCTGCGCGAAAGGTGCACGGCGGGTGAACGCTCGCGCCGGATTCGGCGGTGCGGGTGGCCCGGTCAGGATCGGGGGCGTACTGGAACGATCCTGATTTGGGGCGTGAGTTGATGGATGCGCTGATGCTGTCCCGGGTCCAGTTCGCGTTGACGGCGGGTTCGCATTTCTTGTTCGTGGCGTTGACGCTGGGCCTGGCGACGCTGGTGGCGGTGATGCAGACCCGTGCGACGGTGTCGGGCAGCGCGGTGCACGCGCGGATGACGCGGTTCTGGGGCCAGCTGTATGTGATCAATTACGCGGTGGGGATCGTCACGGGGCTGGTGATGGAGTTCCAGTTCGGGTTGAACTGGGGCGGCATGACGCGGA
This sequence comes from Actinomadura rudentiformis, assembly GCF_008923185.1. Taxonomy (GTDB): domain Bacteria; phylum Actinomycetota; class Actinomycetes; order Streptosporangiales; family Streptosporangiaceae; genus Spirillospora; species Spirillospora rudentiformis. The sequence continues at coordinate 283,590 of NZ_WBMT01000006.1, read as the reverse complement.
TGGCCGGCGGGGTGTTCGGGGCGCCGCTGGCGATGGAGACGATCGTGGCGTTCTTCATCGAGTCGACGTTCCTGGGTTTGTGGATCTTCGGGTGGGATCGGCTGAACCGGTGGGCGCATCTGGCGCTGATCTGGGTGGTGACGCTGACGGCGTACTTGTCGGCGTATTTCGTGCTGGTGGCGAACGGGTGGCTGCAGCGGCCGGTGGGCTACGAGATGGTGGACGGGGCCGCGCGGCTGACGGACCTGGGTGCGGTGATGACGAACCCGACGGCGGTGCTGGCGTTCTTCCATGTGCTGTTCGGCGGGTTGCTGACGGCGGGGTTCTTCATGGCGGGCGTGAGCGCGTTCCATTTGTTCCGGCGGACGGCGGAGGTGGAGTTCTTCCGCCGGTCGATGCGGATCGGGCTGCTGACGGTGATCCTGTCGGTGTTCCCGGTGGTGGTGTTCGGCGGGATGCAGTTCGCGCACGTGCAGCCGACGAAGAACCCGGGGTCGGATGACGCGGCGGCGAAGGCGGCGGAGTTCACGGCGCGGTTCGGGCCTGATGACTACCTGGCGCCGGGGCTGACGGACGCCGGCCTGGCCACGATGGTCATGGCGTGGGTCGTGATGATCCTGGTCGCGCTGGTGGCGTTGGTGAAGTTGCCGTTCGGCCGCTGGCTGGTGCGGGGGCGGGTGTTCCATGTGCTGATGATGCTGGCGGTGCCGCTCCCCTATGTCGCGATGCTGGCGGGCTGGGTGTTCCGTGAGGTGGGACGGCAGCCGTGGACGGTCTACGGGCTGCTGAAGACCAAGGACGCGCTGTCGGACGTCAGCCCGGGGTTGATCACGACGTCGTTCGTGGCGTTCACGGCGCTGTTCGCGGTGCTGATCGGGGTGAACACGTGGCTGCTGGCGCGGTATGCGCGGCGGGGGCCGGACGCGGCGCGGCTCGGTGCGCCCGCCCCGGTGGAGCCGGCGGCGCCGGCGCTCGCCCCGACGTTCTGACCCGCCCTTCGTACTTCTGCCGCCCTTCGTACTTCTGCGGCCTTTGTTCACTTCGGTCTTGAGTGGAGCCTGACGATGGAGATTCTGGCGATCGTGATGCTGGCGGTGTTCGCCGGCGCGTATCTGGTGCTGGCGGGAGCCGACATCGGCGTGGGCATGCTGCTGCCGGTGCTGGGGCGTTCGCAGCAGGAGCGCCGGGTGGTGATCGCGGCGATCGCGCCGTTCTTCCTCGGGAACGAGGTGTGGCTGGTGTCGACGGCGGGGATCGTCGCCGGTGCGTTCCCCGGGCTTGAACATCACCTGCTGGAGGGCTTGTTCCCTTTGTTCGTGGTGTTGCTGCTCGGGTGGGTGGTGCGTGACATGGGGTTGTGGCTGCGGGGGCGGGTGGACGCGGCGGCGTGGCGGCGGATGTGCGACGCCGCGATCGTGGCGGGCAGTTGGGCGCTGGCGCTGGCGTGGGCTTCGGTGCTGGGGTCGTTGCTGGCCGGTGGTGAGGGGTTGAACGTGGGGTCGGTGGCGGGGTTGCCGCTGGCGGCGTTGTTCGCGGTGCATGGTGTGGGGCTGGCGCGGTGGCGGTTGACGGGGGCGCTGTCGGCGCGCGCCGACCGGTTCCCGGCGCCGTATCCGTTGACGGGCGCGGCGCTGGTGACGGTGGCGCTGGTGGCGGGGACGCGGTTGCCGTGGGCGGACGCGGCGGGGGCGGGGGCGGGGCTGACGGTCACGGCGGTGACGACGGCGGTGGTGCTGCCGGTGCTGGTGGCCGCGCAGGCGCTGGTGTGGTGGACGTTCCGCGGCCGGGTCGACTCCCCCTCCTACCTGTGATGCCGGGTTCGATGGTCGGGAGGTCGTGGTGAAGCCGGTCGAGCGGCGGCTGCTGCGCCGTCTCCCCCGCCGCGTGGTGGTGGTGCTGGGTGCGCTGGCGGCGGGGCAGGGAGTGCTGCTGGTCGCGCAGGCGGATCTGCTGGCGCGTGCGATCGCCGGTCTGGACGCGTGGTCGTTGCTGCCGCTGGCCGGTGTGGTGGCGGGCCGTGCGGCGCTGGCGTGGGTGACCAGCGGTGTCGCGGGGCGCGCGGCGGCCGCGGCGAAGCGGGAGCTGCGCGACGCCCTCCTGGCACGCCCCACCGGTACCCCAGGCGGGGCCCCGGCCGGGGTACCGGGCGGGAACTCGGCCGGTGCCTCTAGTGCTGGTGGCGGTGCCGGTGAGCGGGTGACGTTGCTGACGCGGGGCTTGGACGCGCTGGATCCGTTCTTCACCGGGTACGTGCCGCAGCTGCTGGCGGCGTGCGTGGTGCCGGTGCTGGTGCTGGCGCGGCTGTTCACCGCCGATTGGGCGTCGGCGCTGGTGGTGGCGGCGACGGTGCCGCTGGTGCCGGTGTTCGGTGCGCTGGTGGGGATGCGGACGGCGGCTCTGACGGGCCGGCAGTGGGGGTTGCTGCAGCGGCTGGGTGGTCATTTCCGCGATGTGCTGGCGGGGTTGCCGACGTTGCGGGCTTTCGGGCGGACCGGTCACCAGTCGGTGGTGGTGCGGGAGCTGGCGGGTGAGCACCGCCGCGCGACGGTGGGGGCGCTGCGGGTGGCGTTCCTGTCGTCGCTGGTGCTGGAGCTGGTGTGCGCGCTGTCGGTGGCGCTGGTCGCGGTGCCGGTGGGCCTGCGGCTGCTGGACGGCGACATGGCGTTGTCGACGGGGCTGCTGGTGCTGATCCTCACGCCGGAGGCGTATCTGCCGCTGCGGGCGCTCGGCGCACGATTCCATGCGAGCGCGGAGGGTGTGGCGGCGGCGGAGCAGGCGTTCGCGGCGCTGGACGCACCCGTGGGACGCGTCGGCGGGGTCCTCCCCCGTGGTCGGGCGGCGGCGCCGGAGATCGTGCTGGAGGACGTCACGGTGCGGTATCCGGGGTCGGATCGTGCGGCGCTTGAGGGGGTGTCGCTGCGGATCGCGCCGGGTGAGCGGGTCGCGGTGGCGGGTCCGTCGGGTGCGGGTAAGTCGACGTTGCTGCTGGTGCTGCTGGGTTTGGTGACGCCGGAGTCGGGCCGGGTGCTGGTCGACGGCGTGGAGCTGGCGGAGCTGGATCTGGCGGAATGGCGGCGCCGTGTGGGGTGGGTGCCGCAGTCGCCGCATCTGTTCGCGGCGTCGGTGGCCGGCAACATCCGGCTCGGTGCGCCGGACGCACCGGATGAGCGTGTGGTGGAGGCGGCGCGGGCCGCGGCGGCGGACGGGTTCATCGAGGCGTTGCCGCACGGGTACGAGACGGTGCTCGGTGAAGGCGGCGCGGGCCTGTCGGCGGGTCAGCGGCAGCGGCTGGCGGTGGCACGCGCGTATCTGACGGGTGCGCCGCTGATGGTGCTGGACGAACCGTCGGCGCGGCTGGATCTGGCGAGCGAGCGGGCGCTGGTGGAAGGCGCGTCGCGGCTGCTGGCGGGCCGTACGGCGCTGATCGTGGCGCATCGGCCGGCGTTGCTGGGGCTGGCGGGCCGTGTGGTTCGGATGAGGAACGGCCGCCTGGTCGAAAGCGGCACGGAAGCCGATGCGGAGACCGGCGGGGAAACCGGCAGGGAGGCCGCGGCGTGAACGGGATGTGGAGTGCGGTGCGGCCGTACACGGCGCGGCTGCTGGCGGCGGGGCTGGCCGGGGTGGCGGCGGAGCTGTGCGGGCTCGGGCTGGTCGCTGCGGCGGCGTGGCTGATCGCGCGGGCGGCGCAGCAGCCGGGGCTGGCGGCGTTGTCGCTGGCGATCGTGGCGGTGCGGGGTTTCGCGGTGGCCAAGGGGTCGCTGCGGTATGCCGAGCGGCTGGCGGGGCACGATGTGGCGTTGCGGGCGCTGGCGGAGCTGCGCGGGCGGGTGTTCGACGCGCTGGCGGCGCGGCGGCGGGACCTGGCGTCACGTGACGGGGATGCGCTGACGCGGATGGTGTCCGATGTCGACGCGGTGCAGGATCTGCTGCTGCGGTGCCTGCTTCCGGCTGTCGCTGCCGTGGTGTGCGGTGTGGCCGGGGTCGTGGTGTGCGCGGTGGCGGCGCCGGGTGCGGCGTTCGTGGTCGCCGGTGGGTTGCTGGCCGCCGGGGTGGTGGTGCCGTGGGTGGCGTGGGCGTCGGGTGGCCGCGCCGCGGCGCGTGCCGCGGCCGAGCGTGAACGGCTGGCGGTGCGGGCGCTGGACCTGCTGGAGGGCGGCGCGGAACTGGCGGTGTTCGGCGCGTCCGGCCGGTTCGCCGCGGCGGCGCGGGAGTCGGCGGCGCGGCTGGAAGATGCCGAACGGGTCACCACGCGCGTCGCGGGCGGGGTGACGGCCGCCGGTTTCCTGCTGCAGGGGCTGACGGCGGCCGGGGCGGCGTGGGTGGCGGTGAACGCGGGCGCGGACGAGGTGGCCGTGGCGGTCGTCGCGCTGACCGCGCTGGTGGCGGTGGAGGCGGTGCTGCCGCTGGCGTCGGCGGCGCAGCGGCTGCGTGAGGTGCTGCCGGCGTCGCGGCGGGTGGCGGCGCTGCTGGCCGCTCCCCCGCCGCCGCGTCCGGAACGGCCCAGGCCGCTGCCGCGCGGCCCGCTCGCGGTGGACTTCCTCGGCGTCCGCGTCGCCTACGACGACGCCCGCGACGACGCCTCCGGCACGTACGCGCTGGACGGCGTGGATCTGACGGTGGAGCGCGGCCGGCGCGTCGCGGTCGTGGGGGCCAGCGGCGCGGGTAAGAGCACTCTCCTCGCCGCGATATCGGGTGAGGTCCGGCCGGAGTCGGGGACGGTGCGGCTCGGCGGCCAGGACGTGGCGTTCTGCGACCCGGGCGAGGTGCGTTCGGCGGTGCGCGGTCTCACGCAGGACGCGCACGTGTTCGCCACCACCGTCCGCGGCAACCTGATGCTGGCCCGCCCGGACGCCACGCAGGCGCAGCTGGAGGCCGCGGCGCGGCGGGCGCGGCTGCTGGAGGTCGTCGACGGGCTGCCCGGCGGGTGGGACACCGTCGTGGGTGAGGGCGGCCGTGGCCTGTCGGGCGGGCAGCGGCAGCGGCTGCTGCTGGCGCGTGCGCTGCTGGCCGACCCGCCCGTGCTGGTCCTGGACGAACCCGCCGAGGCGCTGGACCCGGCCACCGCCGATGAGATCACCCGGGAGCTCCTGACATTGCCGGGTGGCGGCACCCTGCTGCTGGTCACCCACCGCCTGGCCGCGCTCGCCGCCGCCGACGAGGTGATCGTGCTGGACCGCGGGAAGGTCGTGCAGCGCGGCCGCCACGAGAACCTCCTCGGCCGCCCCGGCGCCTACCGCGACCTGTGGGAGTCGGAACTCCTCACCACCTGAACCCGCCGCCGTGTTCGCGTGAACGCGCGTTCACGCAGGTGGTGGGCGTTCACGCATGGAGGGCGCCGCACCGGGTAGGCCGCGCACCGACGAATCGTGCAATCTCCCGGGAGGGGGCGAACGTTTGATGCCGCGACCACGCGACGTACCGTCGGCCTTCCGGCGTACTCCGCAGGCGGCTCAGGAACTGCTGGGCAAGGCCAGGGACCGCCTGGGCAGGCTCGGTGAACGGTGGCGGCCCGCGCTGCGCCGTAACCTGCGGCCCAACGGCCCGGGCAACATGCAGCCGGGGCCCGCGCCGCTGGAGGAGCCGGAGGAGGCACGGGGTCCTGAGCCGCCCCGGCCGCGCAAGGCGGACACACCCAAGAAGGCACCTGCCAGGAAGAAGGCCCCGGCCAAGAAGGCCGCGGAGGGTTCCCGGACCGCCACGGCGAAGAAGGCCCCCGCCAAGCGTGCACCGGCCAAGAAGACATCCGCGGCGAAGGCCACGGGCAAGAAGGCTCCGGCGGCCGCGAGCGCTCCCGCGCCTCCTGAACCGGCCGACGCCAACGGTGACGGCCCGGCCAAGCGGGACCTGTACGAGCGGGCCCGGGAGCTGGGCATCCCCGGCCGTTCCAAGATGAGCAAGCAGCAGCTGGCCGACGCGATCAGCGAGGCCGAGAAGAGCTGAGCAGGGAAAGGGCCCGGTGGCGCCCCTGTCCACGCACCACCGGGCCCATGGTCTTGATCACTGCCGGTCTTGATCACTGCTGGGTCATGGCTCGGGCAGCAGCGGGCCGAGCGGGCCCAGGTCGAGGTTGAGGTCGTGGTCTTCCAGTTGGAAGTGGTCCTTCAGCCGTTCCATGGCCTGTTCCAGCCGCATCAGCGCGAGCCCGAGGTCCTCGATCTGGTCGTCGGTGAGGCCGCCGCCCTCGACGCGGCGCAGCGCCTGCCGTTCCATCAGCTGCCGGATCAGCTCGACGAGGGTGAGGACGAGCTTCACCAGGTCGCGTTCGACGGTCTCGGGGTCAGAGCGCAGCCGCTGCATCACACCGGACGACCCCTGTGCGGCGCGCGCCGGCGCCGACCGCAGCGGTTCCGCGTGCGCCGCGCGGCGCACGCGCGGGTAGGTGACGGAGTCCTCGTGCGTGACAGGCCGTGCGGGGACGTGGTCGGGACGGTGGTCGGGGAGGCGGTCGCCGGTCACCGGTCCTCCTCCCCCGTGAGGTCGTCCCCCATGAGCTCGTCGCGGACGGTGGTGATGAGGGCGCGCAGGGAGATGTGCACCAGGTCGACCTCGGCGATGGAGATGACCAGGTCGCCGGTGATGACCACGCCGCCGGCCAGCAGCCTGTCCAGCAGGTCCACCAGCGCCACCCGCTCGGCAGGTACCCGCGGGTGGCCTGTGTCCAGGGTGACCGTCATCGGCGCTCCCCCGCCTCGGTGTCGCCGGTGTCGATGAACGAGTACGGCGGCCACGGGCCGGTGACCTCGGCGCCGATGCCCGGCAGGCGCGCGTCGACGTCCTTGACCGCCGCGAGGAACCCTTCGACCTGGTCGTCGTCCAGCAGGTAGGCGACGTTGAGGATCTGGGTGCCGTCGTGACCTGACAGTTTCGGGTCCTGCGGCGGGTGCTGGCGGGTGGCGACGGCGTGGTCGGCGAGCTCGGCGTGGATGGCTTGTGCCTGCGCGGTGATGCGGCGGCCGGCGTCCTCGCGCTGCCTGCGCTGCGCCTGCCGGTTACGCAGGTACGCGGCGCCGGCACCGGAGCCGCCGGCCGGCGCGGTCGTGTCCTCGCCGGCACCGGCGGGGGCGGCGGCCATGGCCTCGGCGTAGGCGTAGGCTTTCACGCCCCATTCGGAGCGGCCGGTGATGCGGTCCAGCGCGCGGGTGAACGTGTCGTGCTGCTCGGTCAGCAGCCGGGCCACGCGGTCGTCGTCGCGGTAGAGGGTGGCGATCCGTACCGGCGCGGTGGGTGCGGTGCGGGCCGCCTGGTCGACCACGTCGTGATGGGCGCGTGCGGTGGCCTCCAGGAACGACAGGTCCTCCAGGTTGACGCGCAGCGCCTCCTCCCCGTAGTCGGCTTCGCGCACGGTGCTGACCAGCGCGGTGAGGTCCCCGGCGGTGACGGCGCGGACGGGAGCGCCGCCGACGCCGGGTGTGTCCGGGAGCGCCGCGGGGTCCAGGCCACGCGACACCCCGTACAGGTAGACGGCGGTGCCGGCAGGTTCGGTCACTGTCCGTCACCGCCTTCGCCGGTCTTGGCGCTCTTGCCGGTCGTCGTGTCGCCGGTGGTCGTGTCCTTGCCGGTGGTCGTGTCGCCGGCGGGTCCGTTGTGCTGTCCGGCTTCCAGCGCCGCGATGCGTTCCCGTAGCCGCTCGTTCTCTTCCAGGATCTGCTGTTGCCGTTCGAGCTCGGCTTCGGAGGGGTCGCCGGTGGCGGGTTTGTTCGCGCGGGACGACAGGGAAGGGTCGTGTTCCCACCAGTCGATGCCCATCTCCTTGGCGCGGTCGACGGAGGCGACGAGCAGCCGCAGCTTGATGGTGAGCAGCTCGATGTCCAGGAGGTTCACCCGGATGTCGCCGACGATGACGATCCCCTTGTCGAGGATGCGTTCCAGCAGGTCGGCGAGGTTGGCCGTGGGCCGCTGTTCCATGCCCATCGAGCGGGCCGGTGAGCGGGCACCGGACCAGGACAGATCATCGCTCACTTCTGCAGCACCTTCCTCCTCAGTCCCTTCCGCACCTGTCCACCTGGCCGCGCAGGTAGCGGCGCTTGCGCCGGTACGACACCAGGTCGCCCTCGTCGTCCAGCGCGGTCTGGTAGACGGCGAGGATGTCGGCCGAGTCGGGGATGCGGTGGGTCTCCACGATCTCCACCGCGACGTGCCAGCCGTCGTCGGCGCGTTCGACGCCCACGACGCCCTCGGCGTCCCGGCCGGTGAGCCGGGTGACATGGTCGACGGCGTGCTTGGCGGCCTCCGACGCGGAGATCATCGTGATCAGCCCCCCTGGGACCGGTTCTGGATCAGCCGGGCGATGAGTTCCTCCTCACGCTCGGCGGCCTCCTCCTCGCTCATCTCACCGGCGGCGACCGCGTCCGCGATGTACTGCATCTCCGCGGCGATCTTGCCGGGGTCGTACAGCTGCGCCTCGGCCTGTTCCTTGAGCACCTCGGCGAGCCACACGACCCCGCGGACGGGAGCGAGCGGAAGGGTCACCAGCCCGGTGAAAAGGCCCATGTCAGGCCTCCGGGACGAAGTCGTAGGGCGGCAGCGGCCCGACCAGCCGCAGCTTGATGCGGTCGCCGTGGGCCTGGCCGAGCTTGTCGACCGCGGCCTCGAACTCCTCGCGCTTGGCACGGTCGATGAGGAACGCGGCGTCCAGCACGTCCTCCTCACGCGCCGGCGGCTTGTTGACCACCGATTCGGCGACCGGCGCGAGCGGGTCCAGCAGCGCACGGCCGTCGTGGTCACGGCGGCGCTCCAGAGCCTGCGCGATCATCTCGCCGAGGCGGACCCGGTCGTAGTAGACCGCGTCGGCGGCGTCGGCCGGCACCTGCCGGATCCGTTCGCTGAGCTGCGCGATCTCCGGTTCCTGCTCCATCACCTCACGCAGGACGCTGTCTTCCACGTAGGTGCCCTTGAGCCGCAGCTCCAGGCGGCCGTCGAGGCTGTCCAGGACCTGGCCGAGCCGCTCGGCGTTCGAGGCCAGCAGTTCCTTCTCCACCGCCTCACGGCCGCTCAGCGCGGCGCCGAAACGGAACGGGACGACGACCGCGGCGGCGTCCAGGAACTCGTTGAGGACCTTCTGGTGGGCGACCAGGTCGGCGCGCTCACCGAGCGGGCGGCCCTGCGGCAGGTCACTGACGATCGCGCCGACGCCGTCGCCCTCGATGAGCTCGACCGGCTTGTCGTCCAGCCCGGTCAGCCCCTTGGGGACGGGCGTGCCGGCGCGCGTCACGCCATAGACATAGGAGGGAGTGGTCATCGCTTACTCTTCCTCCTTCTTGCTGCCCCGGCCGCCGCCGCGGCGTGACCGTGAACTCGCCTGCTTTTCTTCCTCCTCCTCGTCGGAGCTGCCGAAGGTCTCCTTCAGCTTCTCCGAGGCGCCTTCCAGGGCGCCCTTGGTCTTCTTGTTGGCGCCCGACTCGGTCATGGTGTCGATCATCTGCGGGAGGCCCTTGGACGTGCCGTCGTGGGCGATGTCCAGGCGGTTGACCGCCTCGGCGAACCGCAGATAGGTGTCGACGCTGGCGACGACGATCCGCACGTCGACGGTGAGGATCTCGATACCGACCAGCGAGACCCGGGCGTACACGTCGATGACCAGTCCCTTTTCCAGGATCAGGTCGACCACGTCGGCCAGGCCGCTACCCGACCGGCCGCCGCCGCCCTGTGTGTAGGTCGCGCCCGACGTCTGCTGGGCTATGGGCCCAGACATGTCATCACTCCTCGAGGGGGTCGGGGATTTTCGATGTTCAGTTCGACCCCTACCCCTCCTGTTCTCCCTAAACGGGACATCCGGATCCGGCCACGCCGGGCGGCCCGGTTCACCCCGAACACCACCCCGAACACCACGCCGACACCGCGCCAACATCGCGTCACCAGCGCGAACGCACGTCCGGATGGCGAACGGCCGTGAACCGGCCACCGCCGGCCCACGGCCGTTCCGCAGTCATTCGCGGTCATTTCGCCGTGTGTTCGTTCGTTGCCGTGTGTTCGTTCGGTGTCGAGTCGATGACGTCCGGTAGTCAGCCGCGCTCGGTGGTCAGCGCTTGCGCGCGCGGCGCACCGCCCACACCGCGGCGCCGGTGGCGACGGCGGCCGCCGCGGCGGCGGGTACGGCCCGCAGCAGCTTGTGCATCGTCAGCAGCCGGGCGAGGTTGGCCATCTTCTGCGGGACGGCGGCCACCTTCACCACCGCCCGGGCGTCCGACCGGACCTGCCCGGCACCCTTCGAGGCGCCCTCGGACGCCGATTGCGACGCCGATCCCGCGGTGCCGCGGGCCGCCTCGGCCGCGCGGTCCGTGGCGCCGGCGGCGCGCTGTGTCACCTGCTCGGTTCCCTTGCCGGGGACCGACGGGGTCTTCATCTGTCTTCTCCTTGCCTTGACGAGCGATCGGTTCAGGGGGAACGGGGGTCACCGGAGGCCCTCAAAGATCAGCCATGGCGGCGGATCTCGAAGAACTCGGCGAGCTTCTGCCGGAACGCCGCCGCGGCGACCCCCACCCGGTCGGGGTCGTGCCGCAACGCCCTGACGGCATGCTTGGCCTGGTCGAACATGATGTGCGGGGGCAGCGGCGCCACGTTGGGGTCGACGACGAACTCCAGCACGACGGGCCTGCCGGCGCCCAGCGCCCGGTCCCAGGCGGCACCGACGTCGTCAGGATCGGTGCAGCGGATGCCGATCAGGCCCAGCAGCTCGGCGTACGCCGCGTACGGCACGTCGGGCAGGTCCTGCGACGCCGGGAACTTCGGGTCGCCGCCCATGGCGCGCTGCTCCCAGGACACCATGTTCAGGTCCTGGTTGTTCAGCACGCAGAACACCAGCGGCGGGCCAGACAGCCGGCCGGCGTACCGCGCCACCGTGATCATCTCGTTCATGCCGTTCATCTGGAACGCGCCGTCCCCGACGAACGCCACCACCGGCCGGTCGGGATGGGCGAACCGCGCCGCGATCGCGTACGGCACACCCGGCCCCATCGTCGCCAGCGTGCCCGACAGCGACGCGCGCATCCCCGCGCGCAGCTTGAGCTGCCGCGCCCACCAGGTGGTGCCCGACCCGGAGTCGGCGGTGAGGATCGCGCCGCCGGGCAGCCGGTCGCTCAGCTCCCACGCCACCAGCTGCGGGTTGATCGCGTCGAACCGCTGGCGGGCCTGGCGTTCCATGATCCGCCACCACTCCCCCACGTCGGCCTCGATGCCCTGCCGCCACGTCCGGTCGTCCTTGCGCTCCAGATAGGGGATCAGCAGCCGCAGCGCCTCCCGCGCGTCCCCCGCCAGGCCCGCGTCGACCGGGACGCGGCGGCCGATCCGGCGCGCGTCCTGGTCGATCTGCACGACCCGTGTCTTGCCCTCCTCGGGCAGCCACTCGGCGTAGGGGAACCCGGTGCCGACCATCAGCAGCGTGTCACACTTCATGATCATGTCGTCGCTGGCGCGGGATCCGAGTAGGCCCACCGGCCCGGTGACGAACGGCAGGTCGTCGGGCAGCACGTCACGGCCCAGCAGCGCCTTGGCGACCCCGGCGCCCAGCAGCTCGGCGACCTCGGTCAGCTCGACGGCCGCGCCGCGGGCGCCCTGCCCCGCCAGGATCGCGACCCTCTCCCCGTCGTTGAGGATCTCAGCGGCGTGCCGCACGTCGTGGACCGGCGGGATCACCTGCCCGCGGTAGGAGCCGACGCCGGAGAACACACTGCCGTGCGCCCGCCCCGGCGTGGTCACGGCGTCCTCCTCCTGCACGTCCTCGGGGAAGATCAAAGTCGCGACGCCGCGGGTGGCGGCGGCCGTGCGCATCGCCTGGTCCACCAGGTGCCGCGCCTGCGCCGCCGTCATGCACACCTGCACGTACTCCGACACGTCCTTGAACAACGTCGCCAGATCCACTTCCTGCTGGTAGTCGGCGCCCAGCGAGGTACGCCGCTGCTGCCCCACCAGCGCCACGACCGGCGCGTGGTCCAGCTTGGCGTCGTACAGCCCGTTCAGCAGATGGATCGCACCCGGCCCGGACGTGGCCATGCACACCCCGACCTCGTCGGTGAACTTGGCGTGACCGCACGCCATGAACGCCGCCATCTCCTCATGCCGCGGCTGCAGGAACTCCGGGTCGTTCTTGGCACGCTCGAACGCGCCGAGGAAACCGTTGATGCCGTCCCCTGGATAGCCGTACACCCGGTGCACGCCCCACTCCCGCAGCCGGGAAAGGACGTAGTCGGAGACCTGTGTCATCGTTCGCTCCTCCTACAGGTACCGGATGTCACGGGAGTCACCCAGCGCCCTACCCGGCCCCCCACCGGCAAACATGCGCCCGCGCGAGCACGCGGAACGGACCGGTCTCCGCGCCACGCACGTTTACCGCTGTGGCGACGGTTATGCAAAGGAACATGCGAGGAACACGATGATGCCGGGAGAACTGCTGGCGCTGGCGGCCGCCGCCGGGTTCGGAATCACCCACTTCGCAGCGGGGCTGCTCGCACGCCGCGTCCCCGGCGTGACGGTCGCGCTCTACACCCAGCTCGGCGGCACCGTGATCGCGGTCGCCGCCGCGTTCGTGTGGACGTTCGGCACGCCCAGCCCGGCCGACCTCGCCTGGGGTGCGCTGTCGGGCGCCGGGTCGGGCATCGGCGTGGCGTTCCTCTACCGCGCGATGGGCCGCGGCTCCCTGTCGGTGGTGGTGCCGCTCAGCGACGTCGGCGCGGTCGCGATCCCGGTGCTGGTCGGCCTCGCCGTGCTCGGCGACCGGCCCTCCCTCCTCGGCTTCGCCGGGATCGCCATCACGATCCCCGCCATCTGGCTGGCCGCCACCGGCCCCGCCACCCCCGCCACCCCCGCCACCCCCGCCGCGCACACGGCCGCGCACACAACTGGCCGCCGCTGGCTCGCACCTGGCGTCGGCGACGCGCTGCTGGCCGGAACGGGCTTCGCTGTCCAGTTCCTCGCCCTCAAACCCGTCCCCCTGGACGCCGGGCTGTGGCCCATCGCCGCCAGCCGCATCGCGTCCGTCGCGGTCACCCTCCCGTGGGTGCTCGCCGCCGCCGGCGTTCCCCTGCGCATCCCCGCCCGGCACGCACTGCCGGCGCTGGCCGTCGGCACCGTCGGCAGCTCCGCGATCGCACTGTTCTGGATCGCCGCGCACCGCGAACTGCTCGCCGTCGCGTCCGTGCTCGCCGCGCTCTACCCCGTCATCCCGGTCGTGCTCGCGCTGGTCTTCCTGCGGGAACGGGTCACCCGCAAGCAGGCCCTCGGCCTGTGCGGCGCCGGCGCCGCCATCGCGCTGCTCACCGTCCCCTGACCACTGCCTCCCCGGCAGGAATCGAACCTGCGGCACCCGGCTTCGGAGACCGGAGCTCTGTCCTCTGAGCTACGGGGAGAAAGGCAAAAGCCGCCGTTCCTCGACCATCAGAGTGACCGCCGCACCGCACCGGTTTCAACGGATTTTCCCGCGTTGTAGAGTCGCCGGAATGACCGCGGCACCCGTCCTCACCACCGAACGGCTCACCCTGCGAGGCTGGCGCGACACCGACCGCGCACCGTTCGCCCACATGAACGCCGACCCCGTCGTCATGGAACACTTCCCCGCCCCGCTCACCCACGCCCAAAGCGACGCCGTCATCGACCACATCACCGCCGGCTTCGAACGCCACGGCTTTGGCCTGTGGGCCCTTGAAATCACCCGCACTGGAACGTTCATCGGCTTCACCGGCCTGTCGGTCCCCGCTTTCGACGCGCCCTTCCTGCCCGGCGTGGAGATCGGATGGCGGCTGGCGGCCACCGCCCAAGGCCACGGTTACGCCACCGAGGCCGCCCGTCGCGCCCTGGCGTACGGGTTCCAGGACGCCGGCCTCAAAGAGATCGTCTCGTTCACCACGACCACCAACCACCGCTCCCAGGCCGTCATGCGCCGCATCGGCATGACCCGCGACCCCGACGGCGACTTCGACCACCCCGTACTCCCCCGCGGCCACCGCCTGCAACGCCACGTCCTCTACCGCATCGACGCCCCCACCTGGGAATCCACCACCCGGTGACCATCGCCCGAAAAGGACCTGCTCCCCGTGCGCGAACCGCCGCGGGCGGCGGGTCTTTCAATTGATGCCGGAGTCGTAGGTGGCGCGGGCCGCCAGGACGTCGTCCATGTTCGCCTCGGCCCAGGTCTTCAGCGCCTGCATCACCGGCAGCAGGCCGACGCCCAGCGGAGTCAGCTCGTAGTCCACCCGCACCGGCACCGACGGCGTGACCGTGCGCGACACCAGGCCGTCGCGCTCCAGGTTGCGGAGCGTCTGCGTCAGCATCTTCTGGCTGATGCTGGCGACCACGCGCGCCAGCTCGCCGTACCGCAGCGGCCCGCCGGCCAGCGCGTTCACCACCAGGCTCACCCACTTGTCGCTGATGCGGTCCAGCAACTGCCGCGTCGGGCACTCGGCGATGTAGGCGTCATAGGCGGCCGCCGCCTCCGCGCGCCGCTGCGCCGCAGTTCGCGTCGCCATCGCTCTCCTCCACATCCGATACGCACTGCCAGGTGCCTACTACCTGAGAGAGAGTACCTCTCCGTAGGTTTGTGGCGAATCCACTGACCGACATTTTGGAGATGGACCATGCGCGCAGTCGTTGCCCGGGCCTTCGGCGGACCTGACGTTCTGGAGATCATCGATGTGCCCGTGCCCACCCCCGGGCCGGGACAGGTCCGCATCCGCGTCCAGGCCGCAACCGTCAACCCCGTCGACGCCGCCACCCGCGCCGGTCTCCTCGCCGAAAGCGGCCTGATGGCGCCCCGCGACACCATCGGGATCGGCTGGGACGCCGCCGGGACCATCGACGCCACCGGACCCGGCGTCACCACCTTCACCACCGGCGACGCCGTGATCGGCCTGTCGGACCGGCTCGACGTCCCCCTCGGCACCCACGCCGACTACGTGGTGCTGGACGCCGACGCCGTCGCACCCGCCCCCGCCGGCATCCCCGCCACCCACGCGGCGACGCTGCCGCTCAACGGCCTCACCGCCGCCCAGGCACTCGACCTGCTGGATCTCCCCCGCGGCGCGACGCTGCTCGTCACCGGCGCCGCCGGTGCCGTCGGCGGCTTCACCGTCGAACTGGCCGCCCACCGCGGTCTGCGCGTCGTGGCGGTCGCGGGACCCGGCGACGAACGCCTCGTCCGCGACCTGGGCGCCGAATGGTTCGTTCCCCGTACCGCCGCCGACCTGCCCGCCGAGGTGCGCGCCGTCGTCGCCGGTGGCGTCGACGCAGCAGTGGACGCCGCCGTCATCGGCCCCCGCGCGCTGGAAGCCGTCCGCAACCGCGGCGCGTTCGTCGCAGTCGTCGCGGGAGCCGCACCCGTCCCCCTGCGCGGCACCCGCGTCTCCAACGTATGGATCACCGCCGACGGCGCGCAGCTGGCCGAACTGTCCGCGCTCGCCGCCGGCGGCCACCTCACACTCCGCGTCGCGGACACCCTTCCTCTGAAGGAGGCCGCGCTCGCCCACCGCAAACTCGACGAAGGCGGGCTGCGCGGACGGCTCGTCCTCACGGCTCAGGCGTAGACCTCACTGCTCAGGCGTAGACGACGCACCCGCGCCCCTCTCCCGCGCAGGCGCACCTCGTCCCCCCGCCCTGACCTAGCGGCCGTACGGTGAGGCCATGACGGCGCTCATCCCCCGGCCACGGTCCGAACCCGCGCCCGGCGCCGTGCACGTCCCCGGCTGGCTCGACATCGCCGCGCAACGGCTCCTCGTCGAGGCGTGCCGCGCGTGGGCGCGGCCACCGGCGGGCATGCGCCACACCCGGCTGCCCGGCGGCGGCGTCATGTCCGTGCAGACCGTCTGCCTGGGCTGGCACTGGGAGCCCTACCGCTACGTCCGCCACGTCGACGGCCAGGCGGTCAAACCCTTCCCCCGCTGGCTTGCTGACCTGGGCAGACGCGCCGTCGCCGACGCCGCCGTCGCCGACGCCTACGGCGACGACGGCGGCTACCGGCCCGATGTCGCCTTGGTGAACTTCTACGACGCCGCGGCCAAGATGGGCCTGCACCAAGACCGCGACGAACGCAGCCCCGCGCCGGTCGTGTCGTTCAGCCTCGGTGACACCGGCGTCTTCCGTTTGGGCAACACCGAGAACCGCGGACGCCCCTGGACCGACCTGGAACTGGAGTCAGGCGACCTGCTGGTGTTCGGCGGGCCCTCCCGCCTGGCCTACCACGGCGTCACCAAGATCCTCCCCGGCACCGGACCGCGCGGCATCGGCCTGGACGGTGGCCGCCTCAACATCACTCTCCGCGACTCAGGCCTGGGCGATGCAGATGGCCCTCCACCCGGGAAGCCGAACGTCCGCTGACCGGTGCCACCCGTCAGCGTTCGGCCAGCCACATGTCAAGCACGGTTGGCATATTGAACCTCATGACGATCGAGGCTGAACGTCACGCGGCACGCGAGGTCATCCGCGACGACACGCCGCGCCGGTCTGCGCCACCGCGCCGACCCATCAGATCGGAGAACGCCATGCGGCTGCCCGCTCCCCGAGGACCCGTCAGCACCGCGCTGTTCGCCTGCCTGCTCGGCGAACCCGGACCGGTGCCGCCCCAGCTCACCGAGCTGGCCGACGCGCTCCCGGAGACCACTGCCGACGCCAGGTCCGATGAGGACGTCCAGATCAGCCTGTGGACCTGCTATGGGCTCACCTACGACGGCTTCCACGGCGTCGACGAACGGTGGGAGTGGCAGCCGTCGCTGCTGGCCGTGCGCGGCGCCCTGGAGGCCGTGTTCGAGCGGGACGTCCTCGCCGAGGTGCGGCTGCCCGAGAACCTGACTCCCGAGCGGGTGCCGGCGTTCCTGATGGACATCTGCGGCCCCGCGACCCCGGCTGGACTGCTGAAGTTCATGCACCAGAACGCGACCCTCGACCAGTTCAAGGAACTGGTGATCCACCGGTCGATCGACGGCCTGCACGAAGCCGACGCCCACACCTGGGCCATCCCGCGGGTGACCGGCCGCGCCAAGAGCGCGCTGATCGAGATCCAGGCCGACGAGTACGGCGGCGGAATGCCAGGCCGCAGCCACGCCGAGCTGTACGCGATCCTGATGTCCGAACTGGACCTCGACCCCGGGTACGGGGCGTACATCGACCAGATCCCGGCCGTCGCGCTCAGCATCCACACCCTCAGGTCGATGTTCGGCCTGCACCACCGCTGGCGCGGGGGGATTCTCGGCAACCTCGCAGCGACCGAGATCGGCTCGTCGTTCATCAACCGCCGCTTCAGCGAAGGCCTGGCCCGGGTCGGCGCGTCGAAGAAGGCGCGCTGGTTCTACGACGAGCACGTCCTCGCCGACGCCGTGCACGAGCAGCTGGCCGCCCACGACATGTGCGGCACGTTCGTGGCCGACTACCCGGCCGAATGGGACCGCGTCGTCATCGGCGCACTGGCCACGCTCAACATCCGGGGCCTGTTCGCCGGCACGGTCGTCGAGGCGTGGGCGGCGGACGTCACGTCACTGCGCGAGCTCGCCGCGGTCTGAGAGAGCAGGAGCAGTTCATGTCGGACGAGCAGCCACCGGTCGAGATCACCGTCTACGAGAACGGACCGGCCATCGTGCGGGGCGCCTACAAGCTCCAGGACAGAGACCGCAAGGAGATCGACCCCGGACGGGAGACCATCGCGCTCTGCCGGTGCGGCCTGTCCGCCCTCAAACCGTTCTGCGACGGCAACCACGCACTGCGTGGTGCTGCTCGCAGTGCTTTTTGAATGACGTCCTAAGTTCTTGGCTTGCACCAACCCGCCTGCTTGACAATGTAAGGTTTGATCTGGCGGACGAACTTCCGGGAGAGCGATGGGCCGCGACCCTGACTACCTGGCCTACCTGCGGCAGCGCCTGGCGACCGGGCCACCTGCCGACCGCATGTCCCTTGCCGGGCTCCGCCGGGAACACGCCGCCGATCTCGCCGCCCTCCCCCGCCCCGCGGTCGGCCTCGTCAAGGACATCACCGTCGACGGACCCGCCGGGGCGCTGCACGCCCGCCTCTACCGTCCCGCCCGCGACGGCCTCTCCCCCTGCCTGGTGTACTTCCACGGCGGCGGCTGGGTCCTCGGCGACGTGGAGTCCTACGACCCCGTCGCCCGCGCCCTCACCCTCGCCTGCGACGTCGCCCTGCTCTCCGTGGACTACCGGCGCCCACCCGAGCACCCCTTCCCCGCCCCGGTGGACGACGCCGTCGCAGCCGTACGCTGGACCGCCGCCAACGCTCCCGCCCACGGCCTGGATCCCGCGCGCCTCGGCATCGCCGGCGACAGCGCGGGCGGCCAGATCGCCGCCGCGGCCGCCTGGCGCCTGCGCGGCACAGACCTGCGGCCCGCCCTGCAGCTCCTGGTCTATCCGGCCGTCGACCTGCGCGACGTACCGCCCGACCTGCCCGATCCCGACGGGCTGCGGTTCCCCCGGTCGGGCATCGACCGGATCCTGGAGCTGTACCTGCGCGACGCCGACCGCACCCTCCCCGACGTGTCACCGCTGCTCGCCCCCGACCTGACTGGGATGCCGCCGAGCATCGTCGCCACCGCCGAACACGACCGGCTGCGCCCCCAGGCCGAGCAGTACGCCGCGCGGCTCGCCGGCGCGGGCGTCGACGTCACCCTCCTCACCGGCACCGGTCTCGACCACGGCTTCCTTGGCTGGGGGTCGTTCGCCCGCAGGCCCGCCGAAGGCATCGCCCGCATCGGCGCCGAAGTCCGCGCTCTCGTCGCCCGCATCTGATCTCAACGGTTGTCGATTCCGGCGGAACCCGATCGTCGTATGAGCGACACGATCCACCAGCGGGAAGGACGAGCACGTGAAGTACATGTTGATGATGTACGAGGTCGACAAGGACTGGGTCGGCGCGCCCGAGCAGGAGATCCAGGAGTCCATGAACGAGCACATCGCGTTCACGCAGTACCTGGACGGACGCGGCGTCGCCTGGTCGGGGGAGGCACTGCGGCCCTCGACGTCGGCGACCACACTGCGGCCCGGCGCCGACGGGCTGGCCGTCACCGACGGCCCCTACGTCGAGCTGACCGAGCACCTCGGTGGCTTCTACGTCATCGAGGCCCGCGACCTGGACGACGCCCTGGACATCGCCCGGCGCTGCCCCATTGCCACCGGCATCGAGGTACGCCCGATCTGGGACATCGACACCGTGGAACAGGAGGCGCAGAACGCGTGACCGGCGTCGACGCCGCCGTGGCGGAGGCGCACCGGCGGGGGTGGGCGGAGACGCTCGCCACCGTGGTGCGCCTCACCCGCGACCTGGACGAGGCCGAGGACGCCGTGCAGGAGGCGTTCGTCTCCGCCCTCGCCACCTGGCCGCGCACCGGCGTGCCCCGCAACCCCGTCGCGTGGATCATCACCACCGCCCGCCGCAAAGCCCTGGACCGGATGCGGCGCCGCGCCACGCTCGCCCGCAAGCTCCCGCTGCTCATCGTCCCCGACGGCTCCGGCGGCACCGGCGGCGACAGCGGCGGCGACAGCGGCGGCGAAGCCACCGCGGCGGGACCACAGGACGACACGTTGCGGCTCATCTTCACCTGCTGCCATCCGGCGATCGCGCCGCAGGCGGCGGTCGCCCTCACCCTGCGGCTGGTGTGCGGCCTGCGCGTCCCCGAGATCGCCCGGCTGTTCCTGGTGAGCGAGCCGACCATGGCCGCCCGCCTCACCCGCGCCAAGAAGAAGATCCACGAAGCCGGCATCCCCTACCGCTCCCCTACCGGCGACGAGCTCACCGAACGCCTCCCGGCCGTCCTGGCTGTGATCTCGCTGCTGTTCACCGAAGGGCACACCGGCAGCCAGGGCACCACCCTCACCCGGCCCGAGCTGCTCGACCAGGCGATCCGGCTCGCCCGGCTCCTAGCCGAGCTCCTGCCCGGCGAAAGCGAGGTCACCGGACTCCTGGCGCTGCTGCTCCTGCTGGACTCCCGGCGCGCCACCCGCGTCGGCTCCGGCGGCGACCTGATCCTGCTGGCCGACCAGGACCGCTCCCGCTGGAACACCGAAGCGATCGCCGAGGGCCGCGCCCTGGTCGAACGCGCGCTGCGCACGGCCCGTCCCGCCGGCGCCGGGCCGTACACCGTGCAGGCCGCGATCGCGGCGCTGCACGCCGAGGCGCCCACCGCCGCCGACACCGACTGGCCCCAGATCGTGGCGCTCTACGACGTGCTGCTGCGGGTGCACCCCTCCCCGGTCGCCGCGCTCGGCCGCGCCGTGGCGGTCTCGATGGCGGTCGGCCCCGCGGCGGGCCTCGGCGAGCTCGACCGGATCGCCGAAGACCCCCGGTTCGCGCACTACCACCGCCTCGACGCCGCCCGCGCCCAGATGCTGGAGCGCCTCGGCCGGCACACCGAGGCGCGCGCCGCGTACCGCCGCGCCGCCGAAGCCGCCCGCAACCCCGTCGAACGCGACTTCCTCACCATCCGCGCCGGCGAACCGGAACAAGACCGTGACAGGTCTTGAGGGCCGTCCACGGGCGGATGGCCTCGCCGGCCGTCCGCCCTGCGGTCAGGCGGCGGCGAGCTCGGCGCGCAGCATGTCCAGCCCCATCGGGCCCAGGTCCAGCGCACGCCGGTGGAAGGCCTTGAGGTCGAACGCCGCGCCCTCGCGGCGCCGGGCGGCCTCGCGCGCCTCCAGCCACACCTTCTCTCCCAGCTTGTAGGCGATCGCCTGCCCCGGCCGCCCCAGATACCGGTCGATCTCGAACTCCACCGGGATGTCGGGCGTGGTGTGGCCGCGCAAGAACGACAGCGCCAGCTCCGGCGTCCACCGCTCCCCCGGATGGAACCGCACGCCCTTGGGGATCTCCAGCTCCAGGTGCAGGCCGATGTCCAGCACGATCCGCGCCGCGCGCAGCCGCTGGCCGCCCGCCCACATGCCCAGCCGGTACGCCGGGTCGGTGAAATAGCCCAGCTCGTCCATGAGCCGCTCGGCGTACAGGCCCCAGCCCTCGCAGTGGCCGGGGAACAACTCGCTGGCCAGCCGCTGGAACCGGTTGAGCGTCGTGGTGTTGAGCGTCGTGATCCCCAGCTGCAGGTGATGGCCGGGCACGCTCTCGTGGAACATCGTCGCCGGCACGCCCCAGGTCACGATGTCCTGGTCCGGGTCGGCGACGCCCCACCACACCGTGCCGGGACGCGACAGATCCTCGGCCGGCGCCAGGTAGTAGATCCCCTCCTCGTTCGGGATCCGGCACTCGATCCGGCGCAGCGGCGCGGGAATGTCGAAATGCGTCCCGTCGAGATCGTCGATGGCCTGGTCGGCGAGCTCCTGCAGCCACGCGCGGAACCGATCCGCACCGCGGACGCGGTACGCCGGGTCGGATTCCAGGGCCGCCAGCACCACCCGCAGCGGCTCAGCCGGCACGATCCGCTCCGCCGCGTTGTCGATCTCCGTGCCGATCCGGGCGAGTTCCTCCCACCCCCACGCATAGGTCTCTTCCAGATCCAGCCGCGTTCCCAGGAAGTCCCGTACACCCAGTTCATAGCGTTCCCGGCCGAGCGCGTCACGGTCAGGCGCGGCAGGCGCGAGCTCACCGGTCAGGAACGCCGCGAACCCGGCCGTGGCCCGAGCGGCGGCACGCGCCGCCTCGTCGAGCTCACCACGCAGCGGCCCATCGCCGTACCCGGCGCCCAGACCCGCGAGGTAGCCCTCCATCTGCGCGCAGGCACGCGCGTTCCGCAGCACCTGCCGCCGCGCCGCCACCCGGCCGTCCCGCCGCGCCAGCGACAGGCTCGTCCGCAGCCCCTCAAGCGTGCCCGGCAGCGCCCGCAGCCGCGACGCCATCGCCTCCCACGGCGTGCGCGGGCCGTCGTCCAGCAACTCGAACGACTGCCGCAGCCGCTGCAGCGGACCGTCGGTGGTGTCCAGGAAGCTGTCGTTGACCTTCGCATCCTCCAGCGCGAGCTCGACCTCCAGGCGCTCACGCAGCACCCCGGCCGCGACCTGCCCGGCGCCCCCGGTGCGCCCGCCGGCCGTCAGCGCGTTCAGCTCGGCCAGGGTCCGGCGCGACAGGTCGGCGCGCGCGGCGAAACCCTCCGGGCTGTAGTCGGTGAGGTTCGCCTCCTGTCCGGCGATCCCCATCATCGCCGCGCGGCACGGGTCCAAGGCGGCGAAGTCGTCCACGTACCGGTCGGCGAGGTCGTCCAAAGTGATCATGACGTCAGGCTACGACCGGAGCGCCGGTCACCGTGACTCGGCCGCCAGCCGGATGCCCAGGCCCACCAGCACCACGCCCGAGACCTGCTCCAGCCGGCGCCGCACACCCGGCCGCTCGAACAGCCGCCGCGCCGCCGCCACCAGCCACACGACCCCCGAGTACCAGACCAGGTCGATCAGTGCCCACAACACCGAGAACGCGATCAGCGTCACCAGCACCGGGGCGCCCTCCGGCACGAACTGCGGCAGGAACGACACCGCGAACACCCCGGCCTTCGGGTTCGCGAAGTTGGTGATCAGGCCGAGCCGGAACGACCGCCACCCCGCCACCGGCGCGTCCGCCGCCTCGAACTCCGGCGCCTGCGCAGCCAGGTTCCCGCGGCGCGCCTGCCACAGCGCCTTGGCGCCGAAATAGACCAGGACGGCCGCGCCTGCGATCCGAAGCGCGTCGTAGGCGAGCTGCGACGCCGCCAGCAGCGCCGACAGGCCCAGCGCGGCGGCCACGCCCCATACCACCACACCCGCCTCGTTCCCCAGCGTCGTCAGGAACCCGGCGCGGCGCGACCGCATCGACTGCCGCATGATGACGACCGTGCTCGGGCCCGGGGCCATGGCGATCAGGAACGCGGCGCCTGTGAAGGCGAGAAGGCTCTCCAGCATCCATCCATGATCGCGGCGCGGCGGCGGTGAGCGCAACGCATATCCCGCCAGGGCGACAGGTACTGCACCAGCAGGTACAGCGACCGGCAGATACGGCGACCGGCAGGCACCGCTCAGACCGGGCCGCCGCCGTCGTCGGTGTTCCTGGGGGACGGAGTCGGGGTGGGAGTCGGGGACGGCGAGGGGGTCTCGGTGGTCGGCGACGGCGACGGAGTCGGCGTCTGCAACGTCGGCTCGGGCGGAGGCGGCGGCGGACTCTTCGCCGTCGGCTGGCACGCGAACAGCACCAGCATGAGCAGCGCCAGCACCACCAGCACCGCCGCCAACGTCAAGATCGCAGACACCAGGCCGCGTTCGGTCCGTTCCACCACGACCGGCGGCGGCGGCTCGGGCGGCCGTTGCAGCGCCGGGACGCTCGCCCCCTGCCAGTACGGCTGGAACTGCGGCCCCCGGCGGCGTCCGCCACCCCAGCGGCCGCGGAACGCACCCTCCAGCAGCACCGAATCCAGGAAACGCTCCGCACCCACCCGAGCGGGCTGGTCCGCGTCGTACCGCGTCGCCACCCACGGCGCCGGGCCGTCCGGCTGCGCGGCCACCACCGGCGCCGGCCCGTCCGGCCCGTACTGCGGCGGCCGCCCCGGCCCCGGCAGCGCCGCGGTGATCGCCGCACGGAACCGGTCCCGCGCGGCCGCGTCACCCGCCGCACCCCGCGTCAGCACCGCCACGCTGGCCCGGCGGCCCTCAGGGTCCTCGCCCAGGAACACGATCCCGGCGGAGGTCTCCGACAGCCGCGCCGAGAGCCGGTACGGCCCCAGCTGGGCGGGGTCTCCCGGTGGCAACGGCCTCGACATGGGCGTCAGACTAACAACCGTGGCGCCCACACAGATCACCGAGGACGTGGGGATACTGCACGATTGGGTACAGATGATCGCGTAGGGTCGAAAGGCGCCCGCCCGCACCCGGAGCACCGTGTGGACTCCCAGACGGCCTCCCTGACGACGAGGACTCGCAGATGACCGTGGCCGCCCACGATGTCGACCAGGCCGCTGCGCTGCTGCAGCACACCGTGGCCGAGGTCAAGAAGGTCATCGTCGGGCAGGAGCACATGGTCGAACGGATGGTCGTGGCCCTGCTCGCCAAGGGCCACTGCCTCGTCGAAGGCGTGCCCGGCGTCGCCAAGACCCTCGCCGTCGGCACCCTCGCCCAGGTCGTCGGCGGCACGTTCGCCCGCCTGCAGTTCACCCCCGACCTGGTGCCCTCCGACATCGTCGGCACCCGGATCTACCACCCCTCCACCGAGCAGTTCGACGTCGAGCTCGGCCCCGTCTTCGTCAACTTCGTCCTCGCCGACGAGATCAACCGCGCGCCCGCCAAAGTCCAGTCGGCGCTGCTGGAGGTCATGGCCGAACGGCAGGTCTCCCTCGGCGGCAACACCTACCCCCTGCCCAAGCCGTTCATCGTCCTGGCCACCCAGAACCCCATCGAGTCCGAGGGCGTCTACCCCCTGCCCGAGGCGCAGCGCGACCGCTTCCTCATGAAGATCGACGTGCACTACCCGGGTGCCCACGAGGAGCTCCAGATCCTGCAGCGCATGAGCGTCGACCCGCCCGAGGCCACCGAGGTGCTCGACACCGAGCAGCTCACCACCCTCCAGCGCGCCGCCGAAGAGGTCTCGGTGCACGAGCTGGTCGCCGACTACATCGTCCGGCTCGTCATGGCCACCCGCGAACCCGAGCAGTACCGCCTGCCCGACCTGCGGCGCGTCATCGAGATCGGCGCCAGCCCCCGCGCGACCCTCGGCCTGGTCGCCGCCGCCCGCGGCCTCGCCCTGCTCAACGGCCGCGACTACGTCCTGCCCGACGACGTCCGCGCCGTCGCACGCGACGTCATGTCGCACCGCGTCGTGCTCACCTTCGACGCCCTCGCCGACGGCGTCGAGACCGCCGACGTCATCAACCAGATCCTCGCCGCCGTCCCGCCGCCCCGCGTGGTGTGGAACCACGGCGTCGCGGTGGCGGCACAATGATCTCGCTCAGGCGGTCCCGCCAGGGCCCGAAACTGGCGGCCCTGGCTCCCGAACGCACCCTCAAACGGCTGGAGCTGACCGTCACCCGCCGCCTCGACGGGCTCCTGCACGGCGAGCACATGGGCCTGATCCCCGGCCCCGGCACCGAACTCGCCGAAGCCCGCCTCTACCAGCCCGGCGAGGACGACATCCGCCACATGGACTGGGCCGTCACCGCCCGCACCACCACACCCCACGTCCGCGACCTCATCGCCGACCACGAACTCGAAGCCTGGGCGCTGGTCGACCTCACCCCCAGCATGGACTTCGGCACCGGCACCATGGTCAAACGCGACCTCGCCGTCGCCGCGCTCGCCGCCATCGGGTTCCTCACCATCAAGCTCGGCGACCGCGTCGGCTCCTACCTGCTGCAGCCCGACGGGCTCCGCCGCCGCCCCGCCCGCACCGGCAAAGCCGCCATGTACTCCATGCTGCAGGCCGTCCTCGATGCCGAACCCGGCCCCCGCGCCGCCGGCGCCCCCGACCTCGCCGCCGGGATCACCGCCCTGGACCGCGGCCAGACCCGCCGCGGCCTCCGGGTGATCATCTCCGACTTCCTCCCGCCGCACGACGCCGCACCCGCCGACCTCACACACCCGGCCGACCCGGCCGCCGCCCCACCCTGGGAACGGCCCCTGCGCCGCCTCGCCGCCCGCCACCAGGTCCTCGCCGTGGAGATCATCGACCCCCGTGAACTCGACCTGCCCGACATCGGCCTGGTCGAGATGACCGACCCCGAGACCGGCGCCGTCCACGAGATCGTCCTCAACAAGAAGGTCCGCGCCCGCTACGCCGCGGCCGCCGCCGCCCAACGCGAGCACACTCGCGCCGCGCTCCGCCGCAGCGGCGCCCACCACCTCGTCCTGCGCACCGACCGCGACTGGATCGCCGACGTCGCCCGCTTCGCGCTCCGCCAGCGCCGCGCCGCCGGCCGCACCGTCGCGCCGGGGGTGCGCCCATGACGTTCCTGTCACCCGAACGGCTCTTCCTGCTCGGCCTGCTCCCGATCCTGATCGGCGTCTACGTCGTCCTGCAGCTGCGGCGCAGCCACTACGCCGTCCGCTTCACCAACCTCGCCCTGCTCTCCCAGGTCGCGCCCAAACGGCCGGGCTGGCGCCGGCACGTCGCCGCGGGGCTCTTCCTCACCATGCTGCTCCTGATGATCATCGGGTTCGCGCGGCCGGCCACCGCGGTCAAGGTCCCCCGCGACCGCGCCACCATCATGGTCGCCGTCGACGTCTCCCTGTCGATGATGGCCAAGGACGTGGCCCCCGACCGCTTCGGCGCCGCCAAGGAAGCCGCCAAGAAGTTCATCCAGGACCTGCCCCGCCGGTTCAACGTCGGCGTCGTCTCGTTCGCCGGCAGCGCCAACCTCGTCGCCGCCCCCTCCGCCGACCGCGAAGCCGCCATCAACTCCATCGACCGGCTCGCGCTGGCCAAGCGCACCGCCATCGGCGAAGCCGTCTTCACCTCCCTGCAGGGCATCCGGTCCTTCGACGCACAGGCCAACAACGACCCGCCGCCCGCCCACATCGTGCTGCTGTCCGACGGTGACAACACCACCGGCCGCACCGTCCAGGAAGCCATCGACGCCAGCCGCGCCGCGCACGTCCCCGTCTCCACCATCGCCTTCGGCACGCCCTACGGCACCGTCGACATCGAAGGTGAGACCACCAGCGTCTCGGTCAACAAGGAGACCCTCCGCACCCTCGCCGAGGGCACCACCGGCAAGGCCTACGAAGCCGCCGACGGCAACCAGCTGTCAGAGGTCTACGCCAACATCGGCAGCTCCCTCGGCTGGAAGACCGAGCACCGCGACGTCTCCGCCCGCTACACCGGCATCGCCCTGCTCTTCGCCATCGCCGCCGGCGGCGCCTCCCTCGCCTGGTTCTCCCGCCTCCCCTGAACACCGGGCACCCCGAACACCGGGCACCCTGGACGGCACTCACCCTGGACGGCGCGCGACGCGCCCGGCGCTGGTACGGTCGGCCGACGTGGGGGAACATTACTTCGCGAACCGCCCAGAGACCGCCAGCAAACCGCGCAGCGTCGATCTCGTCCTGCCCGACCTGCACCTGCGGCTGGAGACCGACCGCGGGATGTTCTCGCCCGACCGGATCGACCTCGGCACCCGCATCCTGCTCGAAACCGTCCCCCCGCCGCCCGCCACCGGCACTCTGCTCGATCTGGGCTGCGGGTACGGCCCGATCGCGCTCACCATGGCGACGCGCTCGCCGCAGGCGAGCGTTCTGGGCGTGGACGTCAACGAACGAGCTCTTGCCGCAGCAACACGTAATGCCACCGCCGCCGGCCTTGACAATGTAAGGTTCTGTCTGGCGGGCGAAGCCGATCCCGGGCTGCGCTTCGAGGCCATCTGGTCCAACCCGCCGATCCGCATCGGCAAGGCCGCCCTGCACGACCTCCTGCTCACCTGGCTCCCCCGCCTCACCCCTGCCGGGACCGCCCACCTCGTCGTCCAGAAACACCTCGGCTCTGACTCCCTGCAGCGCTGGCTGAACGACCAGGGCTTCCCCACCCGGCGGCTCGCCTCCCGCTCCGCCTACCGCATCCTCGCCGTGTCCGCCCGTACAGAAGGCCAGATCTCATGAGCACGCCCGCCGAGCGCAAGCAGCTGCGCCCCACCGACGTCAAACGCCTCAACCGCGACTGGCGCCGGCGCACCGAGGCACGGCTCGGCCTGCTGGTGGAATCGGTCACCCAGCCGTTCAACATCGGGTCGATCGTCCGCAGCGCCGCGGTGTTCGGCGTCGACCATCTCTGGCTGGCCGGCAACGCCACTCCCCTGACCCACCGCAACGTCGCCAAGACCGCCCTCGGCACCGAACGCCTCGTCCCCTGGGAACACGCCGGCACGCCCGCCGAGGCCGCCGCCGCCGTGCGCAAGGAGGGCATGCGCCTCGTGGCGATCGAGCTCACCACCGACGCCGTCCCGCTGCACGAGGCACCGCTGGACGGCGACGTGTGCCTGGCCGTCGGCGGTGAGGACCACGGCTGCTCCCCCGCGCTGCTCGCCGCCGCCGACGCGGTCGCCTACATCCCGCAGATCGGCCGCGTCGGCTCGCTCAACGTCGCGGTGGCCACCGCGATCGCCCTCGGCGAGGCCCGCCGCCGCGAATGGGCCGGCTAGCCGCCCAGCAGTGCCGCGAACTCCTCCAGCGAGATCTTGCCGTCGCCGTTGGCGTCGGCCTGGACCACGACCTCCACCGCCCGCGTGCTGGTGACGTCCTCCCCCAGCGCGCGCATGAGGTTCTGCAGCTCGGCCGTCGAGATGTAACCGTCACCGTCGGCGTCGACCATCTCGAACGCCGCTCTGTAGTCGTTCACGTCAGCCACCGGGCACACCTCTCATCACGGATCTTCCAGCCCCAGGACGGTAGCGCAGCCCGCCGCCTTGACAAAGTAAGGTCGCACAAGGCCGCGGTGCCCGCCATACTCGGGTGAGTGCCGCGCAGCTATGCATTCCTGGACCACGCCGGCCCGATCCCGTTCGCCCACCGGGGCGGCGCCGGGGGCCGTCCCGAAAACTCCATGGCCGCCTTCCAGCGCGCCATCGACCTCGGCTACCGCTACCTGGAGACCGACGCGCACGCCACCGCAGACGGTGTCGTGGTCGCCTTCCACGACCGCACGCTGGACCGGGTGACCGACAGCTCCGGCGCCATCGCCCGCCTCCCCTACTCCCGGGTCGCCAAGGCGCGCATCGGCGGCACCGAGCCGATCCCCCGCCTTGAGGACATTCTCGGCTCCTGGCCCGAAGCGCGCGTCAACATCGACCTCAAGGACGCCCCCGTCATCGGCCCCCTCGCCCAGGCCCTGCACCGCACCCAGGCTTGGGACCGGATCTGCATCACCTCGTTCTCGACCCGCCGCCTCGCCCAGATGCGCGCCCGCCTGCCGCTGTTCACCGACCGCGACGTGTGCATGTCCCTCGGCCCGCGCGGCGTGATGGCCCTGCGCGCCAAGTCCTACGGCGGCGCCACCGACAAGCTCGTCCGCCTCGCCGCCACCGGCATCGCCTGCGCCCAGGTCCCGCACAGCCTCGGCCGTGTCCCGTTCGTCACCGGGTCGTTCGTCGCCAAGGCCCACGAGCTCGGCCTCAAGGTCCACGCCTGGACCGTCAACGACGCCCCCGACATGGACCGGCTCCTCGACCTGGGCATCGACGGCATCATGACCGACGAGCTCATCACCCTCCGCCAGGTCATGACCGCGCGCGACCTGTGGCCCAGCGCCACCGCCCAGCCACAGCCCCAGGCGCCCCAGCTCTAGCGCCCCCGGCCAGCAGACCGGCTCCGGCGGGACAAGGCCCGCAGCGGCCTCCGGACGCTTCAGGCGCTTCAGGCGCTCTGTGCGCCGCTCAGCGTCACCGGGTGAACCCCGGCGGCCGCGGTGGGCGCGGCGGGCCGCCTGGACGGTACTGGGCGGCGATACGCATCGGCTGCGGCCTGGTCACCGGGTGCTGCTCGGTCTCCTCCGGGGCGGGGCCGGACTGCGTCAGGTCGATCCGGCCTTCCTTGAGCAGCCGGAGCAGCTCGAGGTCCTCCGCCGAGACGATGGCGGCCATCACCCTGCCACGGCGCGTCAGCGCGATCGGCTCGCCCGTGTACGAGACCCGGTTGACCAGATCTGCAAAGTTCGCTCGCGCTTCCGTAACCGGCACATCCACAGGATTCATCGTATAGCGAACTCCCTTGGCCTCCCGTAAGTACCAAATGTACGCTTCGGACATCTCGTACCTACTGTACAGAACGAGGGGAAGGGCACTCATGCGCGAGGCGATGCGGGGTCTGGGCGGCGAAAGAGCGGAGGTGTTCGCACCGCGGGTGAGGGCCACGGTGGCGGAGGCGCCCATGCTCGCGGAGGCGGCGCTGTACGAGCGGCTGCTCGCCGAGCGGATCATCTTCGTGGGGCAGGAGGTCGACGACCAGCTCGCCAACCGGGTCTGCGGGCAGCTGCTCCTGCTGTCGGCGCAGGACGGGCGGCGCGACATCACGCTCTACATCAACTCCCCCGGCGGCGTGGTGGACGCCGGGATGGCGATCTACGACATGATGCAGTTCGTGCCCAACGACGTCTCGACCGTCGCGCTGGGCATGGCGGCCTCGATGGGGCAGTCGCTGCTGTGCGCGGGCACCGCGGGCAAGCGGTACGCGCTCAAGCACGCGCGAATCATGATGCACCAGCCGCACGGCGGGGTCGGCGGCACCGCCTCCGACATCAGGATCCAGGCCGAGCAGTTGCTGTACCTGAAGCGGACCCTGGCCGAGCGGACGGCGTTCCACACCGGGCAGCCGCTGGAGAGGATCGAGGCCGACGCCGACCGGGACCGCTGGTTCACCGCCGAGCAGGCCCGCGATTACGGGTTCATCGACCACGTCATCGAGAGCACCGAGCAGGTGGCGTCATGACACAGGGACGCCCCGTGAGGGCAGAAGGACGCCCCATGTCGGCAGAAGGACGCTACGTACTGCCGTCGTTCGTCGAGCGCACGTCGTACGGGATCAAGGAGATGAACCCGTACAACAAGCTGTTCGAGGACCGCATCATCTTCCTCGGCACACCCGTCGACGACACCGCCGCCAACGACGTCACCGCCCAGATGCTGGCGCTGGAGGGCATCGACCCCGACCGGCCCATCAGCCTCTACATCAACTCCCCCGGCGGCTCCCTGACCTCGATGCTGGCCGTGCACGACACCATGCAGTACATCCGGCCGGAGATCGAGACCACCTGCGTCGGGCAGGCGAGCTCGGCCGCGGCGATCCTGCTGGCCGCGGGCACCCCCGGCCGGCGGGCCGCGCTGGTCAACTCCCGGATCCTGCTCCAGCAGCCGGCCACCGACGTCCAGCGCGGCCAGTCCAGCGACCTGGAGATCCAGGCACGGGAGATCATCCGGATGCGGGAGCGGATGGAGCAGATCCTCGCCGAGGCGACCGGGCGGGACCTGGCCGAGGTCGCGGCCGACATCGACCGTGACCGGTTCTTCACCGCGGCCGAGGCGCTGGAGTACGGCCTGATAGACGACGTGCTGAGTTCCCGCAAGAGGTGACGCCGCCGAAACTTTCTCCCGGGCGGCGCAGTACGGCCGAAACTACAGGGTTGGATCGCCCCTCCGGCGGGAATCTTGTCTCGGCATAGAGCGTTGGGGACTACAAGACCGCAAGCCGTCTGGGAGGCACGTGACGATGGCCGAGCGCGCACTTCGCGGCACCCGACTCGGAGCGACGAGCTACGAGAACGATCGCAACACCGATCTGGCCCCTCGGCAAGAGGTGGACTACACCTGCACAAAGGGCCACCGGTTCACCGTGACGCTCGCAGCCGAGGCCGAGGTGCCGATGACCTGGGAATGCCGCAACTGCGGCGCCACCGCGCTGCGGGTGGACGGAGAACTGCCCCAAGCCAAGAAGGGCAAGCCACCGCGCACCCACTGGGACATGCTCATGGAGCGCAGGACACTCGAAGACCTGGAGGAGGTCCTCGCCGAGCGCCTGGCGATCCTGCGAGCAGGGCGCAGGAAGACCGCATGATCGACCTGACATGATCAGCCCGACCGCGTGATCAGCTGAAAGGGCCCGTACCGTCCCCGGACGGTACGGGCCCTGCTGCTGTGTCGGCCCTGCTGCTGTGTCGGCGCCGCTCCCGAGGCCGGGTCCAGCCTGGGCCGCCCGGCGCTGAGGGAGTCTCAGGGGCGCTTGTCGTCCTCGTCGACGACTTCGCCCCGGACCACCGGCCCGCGCGGCGTCCCGGCGCTCTGAGAGCCACCGGGGGCGGCGCCGAACGGGTCGAAGCCCGGCCCGGGGAACATCGGGCCCACCCGCGTCTGCGCGATCTTCACGCGCCGTCCCGCGTAGGCGACCAGCAGCCGCCGGACCACCGGCCGGGTGAACGGCAGCACGAACAGGAAGCCGAAGAAGTCGGTCACGAACCCCGGTGTCAGCAGCAGCACGCCGCCGACCAGGACCAGCGCCGCGTCGGCCAGCTCCCGGTCGGGCATGACGCCGCGCTGCAGCGTGTCCTGCAGCGCCCGCCACGCCCGCCTGCCCTCACGCCGGACGATCCAGCCGCCCAGCAGGCTCTCGGCCAGCAGCAGCGCCACGGTCCACCAGCCGCCGATCACCTGCCCCACCTGGATGATCACGTAGATCTCCAGGATCGGCATCACCAGGAAGGCCAGGACCATCACGAGCGCCAGCATGGTTCCATCTTCGCGTAGGAGGGATGTCTCTGCCCCTGTCAACGCCGGGGGTCAGCCGATCGTTTCCCCCGGCGCGCGAGTATGCGCAGGGCGAAACACTCAGCGCCGCGAGCGCAGCTTGGCGGTCCGGGCCTCCACGCCCCACCGGGTGATGCGCAGCATCGCCTCGGCCATGATGTCGCGGCTCATCTTGCTGCTGCCGTGGGTGCGTTCCACGAAGGTGATCGGCACCTCGACGACCTTCAGGCCCTGCCGCAGGGCGCGCAGCGCCAGGTCGATCTGGAAGCAGTAGCCGCGCGAGTCGACCCCCTCCAGGCCGATCTTCTGCAGGGTCGCGGCGCGGAACGCGCGGTAGCCGCCGGTCGCGTCGTGCAGCGGCACGCCGAGCATGAGCCGGGTGTAGGTGTTGGCGCCGCGCGACAGCGCCTCCCGGCTCTTGGGCCAGTTGAGGACCTTGCCGCCCGGCACCCAGCGCGCTCCGATCACCAGGTCGGCGTCGACGAGCGCCGCGAGCAGGCGCGGCAGCTCCTCGGGCTGGTGGGAGCCGTCGGCGTCCATCTCGACCATGACGTCGTAGCCGCGTTCCAGGGCCCATCGGAAGCCCGCGATGTAGGCGGGGCCGAGGCCCTCCTTGCCGGTCCGGTGCAGCACCTTGACGTGCTCGTCGGTCTCGGCGAGGGCGTCGGCGAGGTCGCCGGTGCCGTCCGGGCTGGCGTCGTCGACCACGAGCAGGTCCACCGACGGCGCGGCGTCTCGCACTCGCCCGACGATGCTCTTGATGTTGTCCCGCTCGTTGTAGGTCGGGATGATCACGAGCACCCTGCCGAGCTCGGCTGGGATCTCCATCGGTGTCTACTTCCCCTCGTTCTTCCTGCGAGTGGTCGCCACGGCCACTCCGGCCGCGCCGGCGGCGAGCAACGCCAGCGCCCACTCCGGCTTGGCCCCGAGCCGGTCCGACAGCGTACGCGAGGTGCGCGCCGGCACGCTCGCCACCTGGATGTCGGGGGTGAACTCCCGGGACCGGTCGATCATCGTCCCGTCCGGCGCCACGATCGCGCTGATGCCGCTCGTCGCCGCAACCAAGATCGTACGGCCATGCTCGACCGCGCGCAGCCGGGACATGGCGATCTGCTGCGGCGGCAGGCTGGTCTTGCCGTAGGTGGCGTTGTTGGTCTGCACGACCAGGAGGTTGCCCGCGGCGACGTCGCGGACCTCCTTGTCATAGGCGACCTCGAAGCAGATCACGTCTCCGACCGTGACCGGCCCCATCCGCATGACGCCCGAACGGGTGCCCTTGGCGAAGTCGCGCGGGATGCGCTCGAAACGGGTGATCAGCTTGGTGAGGACGTCGCGGAACGGCAGGTACTCCCCGAACGGCACGGGATGCCGCTTGACGTAGTAGTTCCCGGGGCCGCTGCGCGGGTCCCAGACGATGCCGCGGTTCTCCACGCGCTCGCCGTCGGGGGTGTCGACGAGGGCGCCGACGAGCACCGGGACGCCGATGTCGCGGACGGCGCCGTCGATCGCGGTGTAGGCGTCGGGCTCGGCGTAGGGGTCCAGGTCGCTGGCGTTCTCCGGCCACACCACCAGCTCGGGCCGCGCGACCTGCCCGGCGCGGACCTGACGGGCCAGCTCGCGGGTCTGCCGTACGTGGTTGTCGAGCACGGCCTTGCGCTGCCCGAGGAAGTCCAGGCCGAGCCTTGGCACGTTGCCCTGGATGACGGCGACGGTGACCGGGTCGCCCGCGGTGGGCGTCGGGATGGCGAGCCCGCCCCCGACGATCGCGGCGGCGGCGCCCAGCGCCACTGCCAGTGGCCGTGCGGCCGCCTTCATCGACCCCTTCCTGTGGTCGAGCACGATCACCGCGGCGTACGCCAGGAGGCCGCCGATCAGGGCCGTCAGGAAGGTGACCAGCGGCGCGCCGCCGAGCGAGGCGTAGGGGGTGAGCGGGGTCGCGGTCTGGCTGAACGCCAGCCGGGCCCAGGGGAAGCCGCCGAACGGCACGTTGCCGCGCAGCAGCTCCTCGGCGACCCACAGGGCTGCGGCCCATACCGGCCAGGCGGGCAGCCGGGTCACCAGCGCGATCCCGGCGCCCAGCGGGATGAAGTACAGCGCCTGGACCAGGCTCAGGATGATCCAGCCATCAGGACCGATCTTGACGATGCCGGTGAGGACGGGCAGGAAGAACGCGGCGCCGCCGACGAAGGCGAGCCAGGAGGCGGTCCGGGGGCGCAGGCCGCGCAGCGCGAAGGTGAACATCGCCACGCCCACGGGCGTGAGCGGCCACAGGTCGATCGGCGGGAACGCCAGCCACATGACCAGGCCCGAGGCGATCGCCAGCAGCGTCCGCGGCCACCCGGCGCGGCCGTTCGTCCGCCCGAACGCCACCAGGCGCGCCGCGCGCCCGCGGGGGGCACCGGCGCCGGGCCCACGCCCGCCGGCGGAATCGGGCTCGCCGGCAGGACCGGCCGCCGCCGGTGTCCGGTCCGGGAGGGTCTCCTGCGCCACCATGGCTCCTGTCGAAACACCACTGGTCGAAAAACACCACTGGCGGGAACGCTACCGCTCGCGCGCGCCTGACACGACCACGAGGTGGCAAGGGAGGGGCACGGGCACGGAAGAGGGCCCGTGACATCCATCGGGCCGGAGTCGTCTCACAGGCGGTGAGAACGATGATGCTCCGTTTTCTACTGGATGTCCGGGCCCTTTCCCGGGTCCAAGCCCCCGCCCGATCGGGCGGCTCCGCCGTGACGCGGCTGCCGGTCACCTGCACCTGGCTCGGACGGGATCGGGAGCGAATCCGCACTCGTGCCCGTCGCGGCGCGGTGTCCGGTGGCGCCTCGGGCGGCCGATCGGTGAGTCCCGTGCTGGACTGCAGCAAAACTACCGGCTTCCGGGCCCTTGTCAACCGCTTCACGTTCTGCGCGGACCCCTTGTTTCACAAGGTGAAAACCATGATCGGCGCAGGTTCGCAAATCATGATGGTCACAAGGGTCACAACTGCGGCGGCACCGGTTCGGGCACCACCACCGTGCCGGTCGCGGTGACCACGATGATCGGTTCGCTGAGCACTTCGGCCGCGGACTCCCCCTTGCCCGGCGTGCCTGCACCCGGGCTGCGACGGCACACCACCCGCGCCTGGAACTCCAGCGTCCGGCTGCGGCGGCCCACGCGGACGACGGTGGCGGTGGCCTCGACCACGTCGCCGGCCCGCAGCGGCGCGCGGAACTGCACGTCGGAGTAGGACGCGAACAATCCCTCGTCGTTGTCGGTGCGGATGCAGACCTCGGTGGCGACGTCGCCGAACAGCCCGAGGACGTAGGCGCCGTCCACGAGATCACCGGCGTAGTGGGCGTGGGCGTACGGCACGTACCGGCGGTGCGTGACCGTCAGGCCCTCAAGGCTCCGGCTCTCGGAACTCAGCCCCTCATGGCTCGGACGGGTCACTGGGTCGCCTCCCCGGGCAGCAGCGCGTGGACGAGATAGCTGGCGACCTCGGCGGGCGTGGTGCCCTTGCCGAAGATGCGGTCGACGCCGAGGTCCTCGGGCGTGACGGTGTCGAAGCGGGGCCCGCCCACCACCAGCAGCGGGCGGCCCATCCCGGCGGCGACGGCCGTGGGGTACTCGGCGTGGAAGGCGCCCGCCATCTGCTTGGTGTTGTGCAGGTGGGCGTTCCTCTGCGTGACGACCTGGGAGACCAGCACGGCGTCGACGTTCTCGGCCTTGGCGCGTTCGACCAGCTCTTCGACGGTGACCTGGGCGCCCATGTTGACCACCTGGATCTCGCGGTAGTACTCCAGGCCCTTCTCCCCCGCGAAGCCCTTGACGTTGAGGATCGCGTCGATCCCGACGGTGTGGGCGTCGGTGCCGATGCAGGCGCCGACGATCACCAGCCGCCGGCCCAGGGTGGCGCGGATCGCCAGGTTGACCTCGCCGGCGCTCAGCAGGGGGTACTCCCGGCCTTCCGGCACCGGGATGGAGGCGTAGTCGATCAGGTGGTTGACCCGGCCGTACACGATGAAGAACGTGAAGTCGGGGCCCATCGGCTTGGCGTGCACCACGCTGGCCGGGTCCAGCCCCATCTTCCCGGCGAGCTGGAGCGCGGCCGCGTCGGCGCGCTTGCCCGCCGGGACGGGCAGGGTGAACGAGACCTGCACCATGCCGTCGCCGGTGGTGTCGCCGTAGGGCCGGATGACCTGCCGGGTGTCGGCGGGCTCGGCCGGGGCCTGGGTGTCGGTGCTGCCTGCGGAGTGCGTGCTTCCTGGCGGCGGGGTCATGCCGGCACCTCCTCTGTGGGAACGCCGTGGCGGGCATGCGGATCCTCCGCGTCGAGGATCTCGATCGCGGGGTTGAAGTAGCCGTCGGCGCGTTCGGCGACGCCGTCCAGGCCCTTGCCGCGGTCGGCGGGCCGGCGGGTGATGCCGAACGTGCCGTCGGCGATCGCGTTGAGGAGCCCGTCGTCGCAGATCTCCTCGAGCAGGTCGATGGACTCCGACAGCACCTGCCGGGCCCGCTGCGCGACGAATCCGCCCGGGCGGGGCACGAAGTCGTCGGCGAGTCCTCCGCAGGCGTCGCGGACGTACCGCACGTTCTCCAGCGCCAGGTCGCGGTCCGACAGCCAGGGTGTGTGGATCCCCTCGGTCATCATCCCGATGAGGATGATCGACTGCCCGGTCATGACGCCGGCGAGGTTGAAGAACGCGTCCAGCAGGTAGCCGGCGAAGATGTTGCCGGTCATGTGCTTGGTCGGCGGCATGTACTTCAGCGGCGCGTCCGGGAACAGCTCGCGGACGAGCTGCGCGTGCGCCAGCTCCAGCCGGAACGACTCGGGGATCGCGGGGTTGATCTCGAAGGCGTGGCCGAGGCCGAGCTGGGCGTCGGCGAGCCCCGCCTCGTGCCCGAACCGCTCGTTCAGCAGCTGGCTGACGATGACGGTGTGCGCCGCGTCGACCGCGTCGGCCGTGGTGAGGTAGTTGTCCTCGCCGGTGTTGATGACGATCCCGGCCCGTGCGTGGATCTGCCGTGAGAAGCGCTGGTCGATGAACGTGCGGCGCGGGTTGATGTCACGGAAGATGATCCCGTACATGCAGTCGTTGAGCATCATGTCCAGGCGTTCGAGCCCGGCCAGCGTCGCGATCTCGGGCATGCACAGCCCCGAGGCGTAGTTGGTGAGCCGCACGTAACGGCCGAGCTCGCGGGACACGTCGTCCAGGGCCGAACGCATCAGCCGGAAGTTCTCCTGCGTGGCGTAGGTGCCGGCGTAGCCCTCCCGCGTCGCCCCCTCCGGCACGAAGTCCAGCAGCGACTGCCCGGTCGAGCGGATCACCGCCACCACGTCGGCGCCCTCCCGCGCCGCGGCCTGTGCCTGCGGGATGTCCTCGTAGATGTCGCCCGTGGCCACGATCAGGTAGATCCAGGGCTGCGCCGGATCGCCGACCTCCGCCAGCACCCGGTCGCGTTCGGCGCGCCGCCGGTCGATCGCGGTGATCCCGGCCCGGGCGGCCCGCCGGGCCGCCTCCCGCGCGTTCGCCTCGTCGGTCCCGGCGGGGAGCCGGAAGGACACCCGTCCCCGCGCGGCGGCCTCGGCGAGCTCCACCAGGGAGCCGTGCGGCCCGTTCACCAGCGCGTCCCAGACCGGGAGCGCCACGCCGTGCTCCAGCCCGACCTGGTCGCGGACGGCGTCGGCGAGATGGTTGGCCCAGGGGCGGCCGTCGCTGTCGGCGCCGGCGAGGCCCGCCAGCCGCAGCAGTGCCCGTTCCACCGAGACCGTCGTATGGGTCCGGGCCATCTCGATGATCGGCTCGGCGGCGCGGGCGGCCAGCCGTCTGGCGCGCCCCACCACCGCCGGGTCGAGATCGAGTTTTCGCTGCGGCGTCATTGCCGACCCCCTCGAACAATTGTCCGTATTGATGGGCTTCTTA
The DNA here is from genome assembly GCF_008923185.1 of Actinomadura rudentiformis. GTDB lineage: Bacteria > Actinomycetota > Actinomycetes > Streptosporangiales > Streptosporangiaceae > Spirillospora > Spirillospora rudentiformis. Next base: position 245,589 of record NZ_WBMT01000006.1, on the reverse strand, counting down.
CGGAAGATCCTCCGGTAAACAGCCCCCGATCCGCAAGAACCTCAACTGTCCCAACCGAACCGGCTGAGGAGGCCGGCGACGCACCGCGCCGCTGCCCGCTTTCCTACAGGCCGGGAATCTGGCCGTTCCTGAAGGCGTCCACGAAGAGCCTGTGGTCGTCGCGGACGACCGCGGCGTACTCCATGCCGAACGCCACCATCGCCTCGACGAACGCCTTCTCGTCCGGGCCGATCGCCGCGTTGATGGCGTCCTCCACCTGGAAGCCGACCAGGGTGTGGTCGGAGTCGGTGTCGGACACACAGTGGATCTTGGCGGTGGCGCGGCCCAGGTCGTCGAGCACCGAGAGCATCTCCTCGGGCTCGGTGAGGGACGACCAGTCCAGGTCCTCCTCGTAGGGCGAGAGCTCCTGCACGACGTAGCCGACCCCGTCCAGCTCGGTGTGGCCGAGCCACGGGTCGGTGTTGGCCTGCAACGCGCGCCGTGAGACCGCGGTGCGGTGGCCGTGGTGGTGGAAGTAGTCGCGTATGTGGGGGTCGTCGACGACGCGGCTGGGCGCGGCGACGTTGCCCTGCTTCATCGACAGCACGACGTCGTTCTCCAGGGCCTGGCTGTTGCCCTCCACCAGGATGTTGTACGCCGACAGCCCGGCCGAGCCGATGCCGAATCCGGAGGCGCCCACGATGTCCTTCACCTTGTAGGTGATGGGACGCAGGCGCTTGTCGACGGGGATCGTCTGCAGGTACGCCTCGTACGCCCGCTCCACCTTGGCCCGCTCGGCCTCGCCGAGGCGGCGCACGCCGGGCCGGTTGCGGAACCGGCGCTCCTGCTGCTCCACGAGCGTCATCTCGTCGAGCAGCTCGATGCGGGTGTTGGCCAGCGCCGCCACCAGCACGGCGCGGATGTAGCCGTCGGTGTTGTCGAGGGTGAGCGCGAACTCGTGGTCGTCGTCGTGCTCGGCGAAGTGCCGGACCTGGTCCACGTAGGCGCGGACGTAGGTCTCGATCAGGCGCTGTATGTCGGAGTCGGAGATGGCCTTGCTCCACGCCATCAGCGCCAGGCTGGCCACCAGGCGCTTCACGTCCCAGGTGAAGTGCCCGACGTAGGCCTCGTCGAAGTCGTTGACGTCGAAGATGAAGATGCCGTCGTCGTTCATGTAGGTGCCGAAGTTCTGCGCGTGCAGGTCGCCCTGGATCCAGACGCGGCCGGTGCGCTCGTCGGCCCACGGGTCCTCGTCGTCGATGATGTCGGCGTAGAACAGGCAGGCGCTCCCCCGGTAGAACGCGAACGGGTCGGTGGCCATCTTGCGGAAGCGGCGGCGGAACTCGGCGGGACTGCGCTCCATCAAGTCGGAGAAGGCGTCGACCAGGACCTCCACGATCTGGGCCTGGCGTTGTTTGGGGTCACGCTCGCGCAGTGACCGGGTGATGCTCGCCATCACAGTGCTCCTCGATGATCCGGTGGGTCGTCCCGGTCATTCTCGTCACTTCCCGGCTTCCCGGGCGGTGAACAACGTGCGAATCGCCGGTTCCGACCTGAACAAGTCCAATGCCAGATCGACGTGCCCGGGGACATAGCCGTTCCCGATGAGCATCGTGACGTCGGCCGCCAGTCCCTCGGCGCCCAGCGCGGCGGAGGCGAACGAGGTGGCCATCGAGAAGAAGATCACCGTGCCGCCGGGCGCGGTGGCCAGGATCGCGCCGTGCTCGCAGCCCGGCACGTCCACGCAGACCACGGTCACGTCGGCGGGCTCGCCGAGTGCCGCCGCCACCGCGACCGGGTCGCGCGCGTCGGCCCGCACGACCTTGTCGGCCAGGCCACTGGCAGCCAGCCGGCGCTCCTCCTCTTCGGTGGGCACCAGCCCGATGGTGCGGGCCGCGCCGGCGCGGCGGGCGGCGGCCAGCGAGAGCGACCCGCTCTTGCCCGCCGCGCCCAGCACCGCCACCACAGGTCCGCCAGGCCCCTCGTGCCGGCGGACAACGCGGTGGGTGAGGGCGGGCGCGCCGCACACGTCCATCACCGACAGTGCGAGCGGCACGGGCAGGTCGGCGGGGAGGACGGCGGCGATGGAACGTGCGAAGAGGATCGCGTGGCCCTCGGCCGGGACCTGTTCGGACCGCCCGTCCCAGCGGGCCAGCCCGTCGGTGACGGCGAGCGGGGTGAGGGTGAGCGAGACCAGCGTCGCGATCCGGTCCCCCGGTTCAAGGCCCAGCGGCGAGTCCGGCCCCGCCTCGTCGACGACGCCGACCAGCATGCCGCCCGAGCCGGTCACCGGGTTCTGCATCTTGCCGCGCTCGCCGATGATCGCCAGTACCTCGCGGCGGACGGCGTCGGGATCGCCGCCGTGCGCGGTGTGCAGTTGCCGGTAGGAGGCGGCGTCCAGATTGAGCCGCTCCACCCGTACGCGCACCTCGTCCGGGCGGATCCGGGGATCGGTGTCGAGCCGCGCGGCCGCCTGGGGCAGCACTCCCGGCGGCTCCAGGACGCGGTGGAGCCCCACGGGGGACGTGCTCATGCGTGGATCACCCATATATCCGCCTGCCTCGCCTCTCCTGTCCGATTTGGCATCCCGGAGGATATCCGGGGTACCACTGGTTTATACGGAATTCTTCCCGTAACGTCCGTCCCAGACAAGATTTAGTTAAGCCGCGCCGCACGAGGGGGTCAACGATGACCACTGCTCTGCATCCCGAAGCCCTGCCCACGGGGAACGATGCCGGGATTTCGGACCAGCCGTATGTGTACCGTCGCCGGCCGTTGGAGGAGCCCGACTGGCGGCGCTTCCCGGGCTGGCACGACGTCACGGCCGAGCAGTGGGAGTCCGCGCAGTGGCAGCGGGCGCATTGCGTCAAGAACATCCGGCAGCTGCGCGCCCTGATGGGCGACCTGCTGGACGAGTCGTTCTACGCCGACCTGGAACGCGACCAAGCCGAACGCGCCACCATGTCGATGCTGGTCACGCCGCAGATGCTCAACACGATGGACGTGACCTCCACCGAGGCCTTCCTCGCCGACCCGGTGCGCCGGTACATGATCCCGATCCTCGGCGACCGCAGGAGCGACTGGCCGTCCCACCCCTACGCGGCGCGTGACTCCCTGCACGAGGCGGAGATGTGGGCGGTCGAGGGACTCACCCACCGCTACCCCACCAAGGTGCTGGCCGAGCTGCTGCCGACCTGCCCGCAGTACTGCGGGCACTGCACCCGCATGGACCTGGTCGGCACCTCCACCCCGGCCGTCGACAAGCACAAGTTCACGATCAAGGCGCCCGACCGGCACGGCGCCATGCTCGACTACCTGCGCCGCACCCCCGGAGTCCGCGACGTGGTCGTCTCCGGCGGCGACGTGGCCAACCTTCCCTGGCCGCGCCTGGAGTCGTTCGTGGACGCCCTCCTGGACATCGAGAACATCCGCGACATCCGGCTGGCCACCAAGGCGCTGATGGGGTTGCCGCAGCACTGGCTACAGGACGAGGTCCGGGCCGGGATGGAGCGCCTGGCGGCCAAGGCGCAGGAACGCGGCGTGCAGATCGCCATCCACACCCACGTCAACGCCGCCCAGTCGGTCACGCCGCTCGTCGCCCGCGCGGCCAAGGCGATGCTCGACACCGGCATCCGCGACGTCCGCAACCAGGGCGTCCTGCTGCGCGGCGTCAACACCACGCCCGAGCAGCTGCTGGACCTGTCGTTCGCGCTGCTCGACGAGGCCGCGATCCTGCCGTACTACCTCTACATGTGCGACATGATCCCCTACAGCGAGCACTGGCGGATCGCGGTGTGGGAGGCGCAGGAGCTCCAGCACGCGATCATGGGCTACCTGCCCGGGTTCGCCACCCCGCGCATCGTCTGCGACGTGCCGTACGTCGGGAAGCGCTGGGTGCACCAGCTCGCCGACTACGACCGCGAGCGCGGCATCTCGTACTGGACCAAGAACTACCGCACCGCCCTGGAGGCCACCGACCCCGAGGCGCTCAACCGCCGGTACGAGTACTACGACCCGATCCACACCCTGCCCGAGCCCGGCCGCACCTGGTGGGAGGAGCGCGCCACCGCCGCGTGATCGCCGCAGGGCCACCGGGGCTACGCTCGCAAGGGTGACGCCTCCACCAGGAACGTTCCCTGTCGGCGCGGCGGCCACGGTCGAGGAGCTGGAGGACGATCCGCATCCGCTCCTGGCCCGGCTGCGCGCCGGCGAGCCGGTCTCGTGGCTGCCCGCCTTCGACGGCTGGCTCGTCACCTCCCACGAGCTGGCCGTACGGGTGATGCGCGACGCGGCCGCGTTCACGGTCGACGACCCGCGCTTCTCCACCGCGCAGGTCGTCGGGCCCAGCATGTTGTCGCTGGACGGGCGGACGCACACGCGCCACCGCGAGCCGTTCGCCCGCCCGTTCCGCCCGGCCCGGACCCGCGCCCGCTTCACCTCGTTCGTCCAGGCGGAGGTGGACCGTCTCGTCACCGGCATCGCGCCCGCCGGGCAGGCGGAGCTGCGCGGCGACCTGGCGGGCCCGCTCTCCGTCGCCGTCGTGGCCGAGGCGCTCGGGCTGGAGGGCGTCGACGCCGTCACCGTGCGGTCCTGGTACGAGGCGTTCGTGGTGGCGGTCTCCGACATCACGGCCGGGCGTCCGGGCCACGCAGGCGACGCCTACGCCCGGCTGAGCGCGGCCGTCCACGAGGCGATCGGCGTCCCCGGGTCCGCCTCGCTGCTCGCCGAGGCGGCGCACCAGGAGGAGGGCCTCACCGCCGAGGAGGTGACCTCGAACGCGGCGGTGCTGATGTTCGGCGGCATCGACACGACCGAGGGCATGATCTCCAACGCGGCGCTGCACCTGCTCGGGCACCCGGAACAGCTCGCGCTGGTACGGGCCGACCCGGCCCTGCTGGACGCCGCGATCGAGGAGTCGCTCCGGTTCGAGCCGTCGGCCTCGGTCGTGGACCGCTACGCCACCCGGGACATGACCCTCGGCGGAGCGGAGATCCGCAAGGGCGACCTGGTGCGCGTGTCCATCGCCGGCGCCAACCGCGATCCGGCGGTCTTCCCCGACCCCGACCGGTTCGACGTCCGCCGCGTGAACGCCGCCGAGCATCTCGCGTTCGCCCACGGACCGCACTTCTGCTTCGGCGCGCACCTGGCCCGCCTGGAGACCCGCACCGCCCTGGCGGCGCTGCTCGACCGGCTGCCCGGGCTCCGGCTCGATCCCGCCGCCGCGGTGCGGGCGCGTGGTCTGGTCTTCCGGAAACCGGTGCGGCTGCCGGTGCACTGGGACGCGGCCTTTACAATGTAGATCACAAATGACCTGGGCCGATACCGGCGATTTCGGTCCAGGTTGTGTGGGAACATCGGCGCATGATCGTGGAACGCCGGGTCGAGCTCCGCTTCGGGCACGAGAGCCGTGAAGCCGAGACCCACACCAACCTCTCCGCCGTCCGCCAGGACGGCTCCTGCCTGTGGCTGGCGGGCGACGAGACCGCCACCATCGAGCGGCTGACCGCGACCACCGACGGGCTCGGGCGGGTCGCCGCCTACGACGACCACCGCACGGTCGCCCTCGCCGACCTGGTCGATCTCCCGGCCGGACCGGACGAGGAGGCCGACATCGAGGGCCTCGCCCGCGCCAACGGCTGGCTGTGGGCGATCGGCTCGCACAGCCTCAAGCGCAAGAAGATCAAGGCCGGGCAGTCCGACGCCAAGTCGCGCAAGCGGCTCGCCTCGGTCGTCCGAGAGGAGAACCGGTTCATCCTCGCCAGACTCCCCCTGGTGACCGGCGACGACGGCCTGCCCGAGGTGGTCAAGCGGCACGGCGAGCACACCGCCGCCGTCCTGGGCGGGCACGGGGACTCCATCACCGACCTGCTCGCCGACGACCCGCACCTCGGCCCCTTCCTGCCGATCCCGAGCAAGGACAACGGCATCGACATCGAGGGGATCGCCGCCCAGGGCGACCGCCTCTACATCGGCCTGCGCGGGCCGGTGCTGCGCGGCTGGGCGGCGCTGATCGAGATCCACCCCGAGACGCACCCCGACGACCCGCACCGCCTCCGGCTGCGCCCCATCGGGGAGGGCAAGGCGCTGTACCGGACCCACTTCCTGGACCTGGGCGGCCTCGGCATCCGCGACCTGTGCCCGCACGGCGACGACCTGCTCATCCTCACGGGACCGACGATGGACCTGGACGGCCCGGTGCGCGTGGTGCGCTGGCCCGGCGCCGCCAAGGTCGCCGCCGCCGACATCGTGCCCGCCGACGAGCTGCAGACCGTCGGCGAGCTCCCGTACGGGGACGGCGACGACCACGCCGAGGGCATCGCGGTCCTGGAGGAGTCCGACGCCGTCGGGCCCAAGCTCCTGGTGGTCTACGACAGCCCGTCGGCCGAACGGCAGACCGCGGACGGCGGGATCCTCGCCGACGTCGTCTCCTTCGAGAAATGACACTGCCCTAAATAAGCGCTTACTTTCGACCTCTGCTTGGATGGGACCTGCAACCGAGCGGGAGTCGAAAGGCGGGCAGGCATGATCGAGTGGTCCGACGAGGACGTGATGATCCGGGACGCCGTGCGCGGCTGGATCGACGCGGAGGTCCGGCCGCACCTGGACGCGCTGGACGCCGGGGAGCTGCCGCCGTACGACCTGATCCGGAGCCTGTTCAAGGCCTTCGGCCTGGACGAGCTGGCCCGGTCCTCGTTCGCCTCCCGCATCCAGAAGGAACGCGACGGCGGCGGCTCCGGCGAGGACCGGCCCGGCGGCGGGAACGCCGCAATGAACATGCTGCCCATCATCGAGCTGTGCAAGGTCTCCCCCGGCCTGGTCACCGCGATGGGCGTCAGCCTGGGCCTCGCCGCCGGCACGATCATGAGGCGCGGCACGGTCGAGCAGAAGGAGCGCTGGGGTCTGGACCTGCTCACCATGGACAAGGTCGGCGCCTGGGCGATCACCGAGCCCGGCTCGGGCTCGGACGCGTTCGGCGGCATGCAGGCGACCGCGCGCAAGGTCGGCGACGAGTACGTCCTCAACGGCAGCAAGACCTTCATCACCAACGGCCCCTACGCCGACACGATCGTCTTCTACTGCAAGCTCGATAACGGGCGGGACCCGCGCGATCGCGAGATCCTCACGTTCGTGCTCGACCGCGGCATGCCCGGCCTCGACCAGAGCAAGCCGCTGCGCAAGATGGGCCTGCACTCCTCCCCGACCGGCGAGCTGTTCCTCAACGACGTGCGGGCGGGCGCGGACCGGCTGCTGACCGGCGGCTCGGGCGACGGCAAGGAGTCGGCGAAGCAGAACTTCGTCACCGAACGCGCCGGCGTCGCGGCGATGTCCCTCGGCGTCATCGAGGAGTGCCTGAAACTGTCGGTCGACTACGCCAAGAACCGGGAGCTGTGGGGCCGGCCGATCGGCGACTTCCAGCTCATCCAGCTGAAGCTGGCGAAGATGGAGGTCGCGCGCATCAACGTGCAGAACCTCGTCTTCCGGCACATCGAGATGCAGCGCGCCGGGCGCGCCCCGACGCTGGCCGAGGCGTCGGCGATGAAGCTCTACTCGGCGCAGGCCGCCAGCGAGGTCGCGATGGAGGCCGTGCAGCTGTTCGGCGGCAACGGCTACATGAGCGAGTACCGCGTGGAGCAGCTCGCCCGCGACGCCAAGTCGTTCCAGATCTACGCGGGCACCGACGAGATCCAGGTGACCCACATCGCCCGGGATCTCCTCTCCCGCTGACGCCGAAAGATCAGCGTCCACCCGAACTCCGGGTGACCGCCGGGCGTCCAACAGACTGCACGGCCACAACGGAACAACCCCTGAGGGTAAGGGATCAGCAAGGATGATCACTTATCCTGGGGATGCGGGCTTTCCTGGACAGGCGACGACGGGATCTGGATACTCACAGCATGGACGGTCAGCCCTCATATCCGGTGAGAGCGTCCGATATGGAGCGCGACCGAGTGTTGCGCGTGCTCAGCGATCGCGTGGCCGAAGGCCGGATGTCCCACGAGACGTTCGAGCGGCGGGTCGACCAGGTGCTGCGGGCGCAGAGCCAGGCCGAGCTCGCCGACATCGTGCACGACCTGCCGTCCACCAATCGCGTCGTCAACCGGCTGACCGGGATCATCACGTCGGTCTCGCAGGTCACCGCGCGCATCGAGGCGGCCTGGCGCGCTCCCCGGCTGCCGCGGTTCATGCTCCCGCCGTCCGATCTCACCCGCATCGTCGTCGGGCGCGCGCCGGGCTGCCAGTTCATCCTCACCGACCTCACCGTCTCCCGCTTTCACGCCGAGATCTACCGCGGTGACGAGGGCTGGATGATCTCCGATCTGGGGTCCATGAACGGCACCCGCGTCAACGGCTGGCGGCTGACCGGACCCGTCCGGGTCCGTCCCGGCGACGAGGTCGGCTTCGGCAACTCCAGCTTCATCGTGGCGGCCCCCTGAGCTGGACCGCCGCGGCGCTCCGGCGGCTCGACGAGGACGCCGCGGGCGCCCCGGCCACTCCCCTGCGGCCCTACCCCGCCGACTCCCGGATCCTGCTCAAGGACGAGTCGGCGCAGCCCTCCGGCAGCCTCAAGCACCGGCCCGTCCGCGCACTGCTGCGCGCCGCGATCGCGTCCGGCGCCCTGCGTGAGGGACAGGCGATCGTGACGCCGACGAGCGGCAACACCGCGGTCGCCGCCGCCTGGTTCGCGCGCCTCCTGGACTTGCCGATGGTCGCCGTGGTCCCTGGCCGGACCCGGCCGGACAAGACGGCCCGCATCGAGCGGCTCGGCGGCGAGTGCCGCCGCCACGACCCGCCGCTCGCGGTCTACGAGGAGGCCGGACGGCTCGCGGACGAGATCGGCGGCTACGTGCTCGACCCCTTCCTCCCGGTCGACGACCGCTCTCTCGCCACCGAATTGTTCGGTCAGCTCGCCGAGCCGCCCGCCTGGGTGGTGGCGGGGGCGGGCAGCGGCGTCACCAGCGCGGCGCTCGGGCGCCACATCAGGGACGGCGGCCTGGCCACGCGCCTCGCGGTGGCCGACCCGGAGAACTCGGCCTATTTCCCTGCATGGGCCTATGACGTCCGCGACTACGGCACCGGGATGCCATCGCGCATCGACGGGATCGGCCGGCCGCGCGTCGAGCCGGCGTTCGACGCCTCGGTCGTCGACGTGGTGATCCCGGTGCCGGACGAGACGAGCCTCGCGCTCACCCGCCACCTGCACGAGACGACCGGCATCCCCGCCGGTCCCTCCAGCGGAGCCTGCCTGCAAGCGGCGCTGCGACTGGCCGCCAAGCGCGGCGAGGGAACCATCGTCTCGCTGATCGCGGACGCGCCCGGCACACCCGCTTCCTGAAATCGGGGTCTTGACGAATTCGGCAGGGTTCCTTACTTTCACATCCACGTTAGGAAACTTTCCTAACTTGGGCGGCGTCCTGCGTGGGCGGAGGCGATCTTTTGGCTGCACCTGTCCCCGGCAGGCCGAGCCTGATGCGGGCGATCAACGACCGGGCGGCGCTCGAGGTGCTGCTGGAACGCGGGCCGCTCACCCGGCCGCAGCTGTCGGAGCTCACCGGCATCTCCAAGCCCACCGCGTCGCAGCTGCTGGCCCGGCTGGAAGAGGCAGGGCTCGTTCTCCAGGACGGGATACGGGAGGGGCTGCCGGGCCGCACGGCCGAGCTCTACCGCGTCAATCCGGCCGCGGCGTACGTCGCCGGCCTCGATGTGACCCCGGCGCGGATCCACGCCGTCGTGGCCGACCTGACGGGGGCCGTGGCGGGCGAGCACACCCTGCCCACACCGGCGCGTTCGGGCGTGGACGCGGTGGCACGGGTCCGGGCCGCACTCGAGGACGCCTCCGCGGGGATAGCGCGCGACCGGCTCCGCCGCGTGGTCATCGGCATCGGCGGCGCGGTCGATCCCACCACGGGCAGGCTCGGCTACGCCGCGCACATCCCCGGCTGGCACGTCCCCGACCTCGGCAAGCGCCTGACCGGCGCGCTCGGCACGCCGGTGTCGATCGAGAACGACGTCAACCTGTCCGCCCTGGCCGAGCTGTCAGGCGGGGAGGCGGGTGACGCTCGGGACTTCGTGCTGTTGTGGGTCGCCGAGGGCGTCGGCATGGCGGTCGTGCTCGGCGGCGTGCTGCACCGCGGGGCCACGGGCGGCGCGGGCGAGATCGGCTACATGCCCGTCGCGGGTGCGCCGCTCAGGCGCGACGTCAGGCGCACGCACACGGGCGGGGTGCACAGCCTGACGGGAGGTGCCGCCGTGCTCAAGCTCATGCGGGCCCACGGCTTCCGGGGACGCGACGCCGCGACGGCCCTCAGCCGCGCGGCCGCCGCGGACTCCGGCGAGGCCGCGCTCACCGAACTGGCCACCCGGCTCGGCGCCACCCTCGCGACCGTCGTCGCCGTCCTGGACCCCCAGCTCATCGTCCTCACCGGCGACGTGCTCCGGTCGGGCGGCGAGCCGCTGCGCGCGCTCGTCGAGCGCGAACTGCACACCATGACCATCCCCAGGCCTCCGGTCCGGCTCAGCTCGGTCGAAGGCAACCCCGTCCTGGCGGGCGCCCTGCATCTGGCGCTCGGCGACGCCCGCGACGAGGTCTTCTCCAGCACCACTCCCTGAAGGAGGAACCGGAGTGCGCATCCAACCCCCACCCCGCCCCGCGTACCGCCCCTTGTACCGCACCGTGGCCCTGGCCGCCGCCCTCGTCCTCGCCTCGGCCTGCACGGCGGGCGGCGGCAAGGACAAGGACGGCGGGCCGGCGGCGGACGCCCCGCAGACGATCCAGGTCTGGCACGGCTGGAGCGCCGACCACGAGGTCAAGGCGTTCGAGGACGCCGTCGCCGGATTCCGCCGCGCCCATCCGAACATCACCGTAAAGATCACCGGCAACCAGCTCGACGACCAGATCACCAACGCCATCCGCGGCGGCAACCCGCCCGATGTCGTCTCCTCCTTCACCACCGACAACCTCGGCCAGTTCTGCCAGAGCGGCGCGTGGCAGGAGCTGACCCCGCGGCTGCAGAAGGACAAGGTCGACCTCGGCATCTTCCCGAAGGCCGTCCAGGACTACACGCAGTTCAAGGGCAAGCGGTGCGCGCTGCCGCTGCTGGCCGACGCCTACGGCCTCTACTACAACAAGAAGCTGATGAAGGGCGAGAAGCCGCCGACGACGATGAGCGAGCTCGCCGCGCTGGCCAAGAAGCTGACCGTCCGCGATCCCGACGGCACCATCAAGGTCGCCGGGTTCATGCCCTCGGTCCAGTACTACGAGCACACGCCGCAGCACATCGCCCCCAGCTTCGGGGTGAAGTGGCTGGGCGCCGACGGCCAGGCCAACTTCTCCAAGGACCCGGGGTTCAAGGCGTACCTGCGGTGGTCCAAGGAACTGCTCGACTGGTACGGCCTGCAGAACGCGCGCAAGTTCATGCGATCGATGGGCCAGGAGTTCGAGGCGTCCAACCCCTTCCAGAAAGGCAAGGTCGCCATGGCCATCGACGGCGAGTGGCGTACCAAGTTCATCGAGAAGGAGGCGCCCACGCTGGACTACGGGACGGCCCCGCCACCCGTCGCCGACGACCGCAGGGACCAGTACGGCAGCGGCTTCACGCTCGGCACCATCATGGGCATCCCGCGCGGTGCCAAGCACCCCGAGGCCGCCTGGGCGCTGGTCAAGTACCTCACGACCGACACGCAGGCCGTGGTGACGCTGGCCAACGCGCTGGGCAACGTGCCGAGCACGCGCGACGCGCTCGCCTCACCCGACCTGAAGCTGCCGCCGCAGTTCAAGACGTTCATGGACGTCTTCCGGCATCCCGGCACCAGCACCAGCCCGTCCAGCCCGAACGGCGGGGACTACCTCGTGCAGTTCCAGGAGTTCGTCCAGGACCAGTGGGAGCCCGGCAAGGTCTCCGATCTCGACAAGGGCCTGCGCGACCTCGACGTGAAGATCGACAAGGCTCTCCAGCTCTCCGGCGGCTGACATGACCGTCCTGTCCGCTCGGCGGGCACGCCGGCCGGTGGCGGCGCCCCGCGCGCGCCGCCGCCACCGGCTCCGGGTGCTGGCGTTCCTGTCGCCCTGGCTGATCGGCTTCGGCGTCTTCTTCGCCTACCCGCTGCTGGCCACCGTGTACTTCTCGTTCACCCGGTACGACCTGTTCTCGCTGGAGTACGTCGGGCTGACCAACTACCGCTTCCTCCTCCAGGACGAGAACGCCTGGCGGTCGATGCGCAACACCATGTGGCTCGTCGTGGTCATGGTGCCGCTGCGGGTGCTGTTCGCCCTCGGCACCGCGCAGCTGCTCACCCAGCTCAAGACGGGCGGGAACGTGCTGCGGTCGATCATCTACCTGCCGTACCTGGTGCCGCCGGTGGCCGCGACGGTGGCGTTCGTGTTCCTGCTCAACCCCGGTACCGGGCCGGTCGAGCAGCTCGCGGGCAGCGTGGGGATCCCGCTGCCCGACTGGTTCAACGAGCCGCAGTGGAGCAAGCCCGGGCTCACCCTGCTCGGCCTGTGGGCGGTCGGCGACGTCATGATCATCCTGCTGGCGGCGCTGCTGGACGTGCCGCGGCAGCTGTACGAGGCGTCGGCCATCGACGGCGCCGGGCCCTGGCAGCGCTTCCGGCACATCACGCTGCCCACCATCTCACCGGTGCTTCTGTTCGCCGCGGTCACCGGCGTCATCCAGACCCTCCAGTACTTCACCCAGGCGATGGTGGCGGCCAAGGTCGCCGCCGGGCAGGCCGACCAGCCCGGCACCACCACCGCACCGGGCTACCCGGACGGGTCGACGCTGACGTTCCCGCAATGGCTGTACGACGAGGGATTCCGGCAGTTCAACATGGGCTACGCGTGCGTGCTGGCGCTGGTCCTGCTGGCGGTCTCGATGGCCTTCACGCTGGTCCTGCTCCGGCAGTTCCACGCCTTCGCCGACGAGGAGGTGTCCGGATGACCGAAACGGCAGTGAGCTTGCGCCCGTCCGCCGGTACCGGCCAGGCGCCGTCGCCCGCACGGCGCCGCGCCGCGGGCGGGACACGCGGGCGGCGGGTCCTCTACTGGATCGCCACGCACGCGATCGCGATCGCCCTGGGCATCATGTTCATGGCGCCGGTGACGTTCATGTTCCTCACCGCGGTGATGACCGACGAGCAGGCGCTGAGCGGCACGCTATGGCCGTCGGAGTGGGCGTGGGGCAACTTCGCCGAGGTGATGTCGGCGGAGATGCTGCGGTGGCTCGGCAACACGCTGCTGTACGCCGGGCTCGGGACGGCGTTCATGCTCGTGTCGAGCGTGCCGGTGGCGTACGCGCTCGCGCGGTTCAGGTTCCGCGGCCGCAAGCTCGCGCTCGTGCTGGTCATCACGACGATGATGTTGCCGCCGCAGGTCGTGGTCGTCCCGATGTACATCGTGTGGGCGCGGTTCGAGCTGACCGGCTCGCTGTGGCCGCTGATCATCCCGTTGCTGTTCGGCGACGCGTACTCCATCTTCCTGCTCCGGCAGTTCCTGGTGACGATCCCCAAGGACTACGCCGACGCGGCCCGGGTGGACGGCTGCGGGGAGTTCGCCGCGATGATCCGCGTCGTGCTCCCGATGGCCCGGCCCGCGATCGCCGCCGTGGCGCTGTTCCAGTTCTTCTACTGCTGGAACGATTACTTCGGGCCACTGGTGTACGCCGACCCCGACCACCGCCCGCTGGCCGTCGGCATCGCCACGTTCCGCGCCGCGCACAACGTGGAGTGGAACCTGACGATGGCGGCGACCCTGCTGACCGTGCTGCCGGTGATCGTGGTGTTCTTCCTCGCCCAGCGGGTGTTCATCCAGGGCGTGACGCTGACGGGAGTGAAAGGGTGAAGCTGGCCGTGATCGGCGGGGGGTCGAGCTACACCCCCGAGCTCGTCGAAGGGATCGCGCGGCGTGCCGGGACGCTGCCGGTCGGGGAACTCGTGCTCGTCGACCCCGCCGCGGACCGGCTCGCGGTCGTCGGCGGGCTGGCGACCCGGATGCTCGCCCGCGTGGGCAGCCCGGTGACCGTGCGCACGACCTGTGACATGGGCGCGGGCCTGGACGGCGCGCTCGACGGCGCCGCCGCCGTGCTCGTCCAGCTGCGGGTCGGTGGGCAGGCCGCGCGGCTGAGCGACGAGACGTTCCCGCTGGCCTGCGGGTGCGTCGGCCAGGAGACCACCGGGGCGGGCGGGCTGGCCAAGGCGCTGCGCACCGTCCCGGTCGTGCTGGAGCTGGCCGAACGGGTGCGCGAACGCGCGCCGGGCGCATGGATCGTCGACTTCACCAATCCGGTCGGCATCATCACGCGCGCGCTGCTGGACGCAGGCCATCGCGCCATCGGACTCTGCAACGTCGCGATCACGTTCCAGCGCCGCTTCGCCGGCCTGCTCGGGGTGGAGCCCGGGCGGCTGAGCCTCGGGCACGTCGGCCTCAACCACCTCACCTGGGAACGCGCCGTCCGGCTCGACGGCGCCGACGTCCTCCCCCGGCTCCTGGACGAGCACCTCGGCGTGCTCGCCGAGGAGACCGGCCTGCCCGCCGGACTGATCCGGAGGCTCGGCGCCGTCCCCTCGTACTACCTGCGCTACTACTACGAACACGACCGCGTCGTCGGCGAGCAGCGCGCCACGCCGGCACGCGCCGCGAAGGTGGCGGAGATCGAGCGCCGCCTGATGGAGATGTACGCCGACCCCGCGCTCGACACCAAACCGGCGCTGCTGGGCGAACGCGGCGGGGCGCACTACTCCGAGGCCGCCGCCGATCTGCTCGCCGCGCTCCTCGGCGAGGCGCCGGGCACACAGGTGGTGAACGTGCGCAACGAGGGGACCCTGCCCTTCCTGCCGCCCGAGGCCGTCATCGAGGTCCCCACCCGGATCACCGCCGCCGGCGCGGCGCCGCTCCCCGTCCCGCCGGTCGAACCGCTGCTGGCGGGCCTGATCGCCCACGTCTCCGCGTACGAGGAAATCGCCGTCGCCGCCGCCCTCCACGGCGGCGCCGACCGGGTGACCGACGCGCTCCTGGCCCACCCGCTGGTCGGCCAGGCGGACGCGGCCGAGCGGCTGGCACGCGAACTCATCAGCGAAGGCCGGGCCCACCTCCCCTGGGCGGCGAACGGATGAGCCGCACGCTGGTGGCGGTCGACGGCGGCAACAGCAAGACCGACGTCGCCGTGGTGTCGGACACCGGCGAACTGCTCGCCGCCGCGCGCGGCCCGGGGTTCCAGCCACAGGCGCACGGCGTGGACGCCGCCGTCGCGATGCTGAGCGGCCTCATCACCGACGCCCTCGCACGCGCCGGCCGCGGCACGGCCGACCAGCTCGCCGCCTTCCTGGCCGGGGCGGACTTCCCCGAGGAGGAGGAACAGCTGGAGAAGGCGCTGGCCGCCCGGGAGCTCGCCCGGCGTGTCCGGGTCGGCAACGACACGTTCGCCCTCCTCCGCACCGGCTCCACGATGGGATGGGGCGTCGCGATCGTCTGCGGCGCGGGCATCAACTGCCTGGGGGTCGGCCCGGACGGGCGCACCGCCCGGTTCCCCTCACTCGGGCGGATCACCGGCGACTGGGGCGGCGGCGCCGACCTCGGCGCCGAGGCGTTGTGGCACGCCGTGCGCGGCGAGGACGGGCGCGGACCGCAGACGGCGCTCACGGCCGCCGTCGCGGCGCACTTCGGCCTGACCCGCGCGGAGGACGTGGGCGTCGGCGTGCACCGGGGCGACATCCCTCGGGCGCGGCTGACGTCCCTCGCTCCCGTTCTCCTCGACACGGCCGAGGCAGGCGACCCGGTGGCACGCGGGCTCGCCGACCGGCTGGCCGAGGAGATCATGCTCCTCGGGGTCACGGCGCTCCGCAGGCTCGACCTTCTCGGCTCCCCCGCCGAGGTCGTGCTCGGCGGCGGAGTGCTCACCTCCCGCCGCCCGGTGCTCATGGACACCATCGAATGGCGCTACGCGGCGCGGGCGCCACGGGCACGCCTCATCGTCGCGGACCGTCCCCCGGTGCTGGGCGCCGTCTTGCTGGGCCTGGACCTCCTAGGAGCGCCCGCTGCCGCTCACGAAACGGCTCGCGCCGCGTTCAACTCGCCCTGGCGGCCGCCGATCTCCAGCCACGGGCCTTGACGTTGTAAGGTTCAGGCCGAGGGGTCCGCAACGGAAGGAACATCGTGCACATCGGGTTCGCCGTGCCGGTATCGGGGGCGTGGGCCACACCCGCCCACCAGGTCCAGGTCGCCCAGCGAGCCGAGGAGCTCGGCTACCACTCGCTGTGGACGCTGCAGCGGCTGGTCAATCCGGCCGGGTCCGAGGACGACACGTACCGCAACGTGCCCGACCCCTTCGTCACGCTCGCCTACCTCGCCGGATTCACTCGCACGGCCAGGCTCGGGGTGGCCGTCGTCAACCTGCCGTACTTCTCCCCCGCGCTGCTGGCCAAGCAGGCCGCGACACTCGACCATGTCACCGGCGGGCGCCTCGATCTCGGCCTCGGGCTGGGCTGGATGCGTGAGGAGTTCGCCGCGGCGGGTGCGCCGTACGAGCGGCGCGGCGCCCGCGCCGAGGAGTTCCTCGCGGCGCTGCGCACGCTGTGGCACGACGAGGTGAGCGAGTTCCACGGCGAGTTCTACGACTTCCCGCCGGTGCGGATGGACCCCGCGCCGCTCCAGTCCGAAGTGCCGATCCTGCTCGGCGGCGCGTCAGAGCCGGCGCTGCGCCGCGCCGGCCGCCTGGCGGCCGGTTGGGTGAGCTCTAGCCGGGCCGATCCGCTGGCCCTCGGCCGGTCGATCGGCATCGTCCGGGAGGCCGCCGCGAAGGCCGGGCGCGACGCGGACGCGCTGCGCTTCGTGTGCCGCGCCGCCGTCCGGCCCGGCCCACGCCGTCGGCCGCTCACCGGCACGTACGACGAGATCCGCGACGACTTCGCCGCCATCGCGCGGCAGGGCGTCACGGAGCTGTTCGTCGACGTGAACTTCGATCCGCGCGTCGCGGAACCGCACGAGGCGATGCGCCTCGCAAGCGAGGCGCTGGACGCCTTTGCACCGTTCTAAATCGGCGGGCGGCGGCCCTCCCACGGCGTGCTGAGGACGACCGTGGTCCGGGTGGCCACGTTGGCCGCGGCCCGGATCTTCTGGAGCAGGTCCTCAAGCTCGTTCGGCGTCGCGACCCGCACCTTGAGGATGTAGCTCTCCTCGCCCGCCACCGAGTGACAGGCCTCGATCGCGGTCAGATCCCTGAGCCGATGGGGGGCGTCGTCAGGAGCGGACGGGTCGATCGGCTTGATCGACACGAACGCGGTCATCGGCAACCCGATCTGCTCATGATCGAGTTGCGCGGTGAAGCCCTTGACGATGCCGCGTTTCTGCAGCCTGCGCACCCGCTGGTGCACGGCGGACACTGACAGCCCGGTCTCCTTGGCGAGGTCGGTGAAGCTCATCCGCCCGTCGTCGGCCAGCAGTGTCATGATCTGACGATCGATCTCCTCCACGCGGAAAATCTAGCCTGCGCGGGAGGCCGGTGCCGACCCGGTTACGGTCACAGATCGGTCAGGCCCGGCGCGGCGGCCCGCAGCTGCCGCGGATCACCAGCTCGGTGGGCAGCAGCACCGGCCCGCCCCGGGCCCGCGTGCGGTCTCGCAGCAGCAGCTCGCAGGCCCGGTATCCGGCGTCATGGCCGGGGCGCGCCACCGCGGTCAGCGGCGGGTCGCACAGCTCGGCCCAGGACACGTCCCCGACCATCGCGATCGACACGTCCGCGGGCACCCGCAGGTCCAGCTCGCGCGCCACCAGCACGGCCGCCTCGCCGATCAGGTGCCCGGCGGCCAGCACGGCCGACGCGCCGGCCCGCCGCTGCAGCAGCCCGGCCGCCGCCGCGTAGGCGCTGTCGCGCTCGGGCCTGGCCGCGACCACCAGGTCCTCGTCCACCGCGACGCCCAGCTGGGCGAGCGTGTCGCGGAACGCGGCCTCCCGTACGCCCGTCGGCGCGCCCGGTGACGCGGCCCCGAGGAACGCGATCCGCCGGTGCCCGAGACCCACCAGATACTCCACGAGGGCCCGCACCCCGGCACGGTCGTCGATGAGCACGGTGAGGACGTCCGGCGGCCCGGGGAGCACGCGGTCGACGGAGACGACCCAGCCGCCGGCCCCGACCACCGAGTGCCACGCGGCCGGGTCCCCCTCCGGCACGACGATGATCCCGTCGACGCGCTGCTCCATCATCCGGTCGGCGATGGCGGCCTCCCGCCCGGCGTCGCCGTGCGCGGCGTCCAGGAGGACGTGCTCGCCGAACGTCCGCGCGCACTCCAGCACACCCGCGATCAGGTCCGCGCAGAACGGGTCGGTCACGTCGGGGACGATCAGCCCGATCCCGCCCGTCCGCTGGAGTTTGAGGCTGCGGCCCACCGCGCTCGGCCGATAGTCGAGATCCCCGGCGGCGGCGAGGACCCGTTCCCGCGTCGCCGCGCTGACCGAGCCGCCCGAGAACACCCGCGAGACCGTGGCGATCCCGACCCCCGCCGCCGCCGCGACGTCCTTGATCGTCGCAGGCCGCGCCGCAGGCCTGCCGGACCCGCCCCGGTCGCCCACACCTGCCACTGACCACCCCTGCCGGCCATGACCGCCATCTGTTCGGCGGCCGTCCACCGCATTTTTTCATGATCTTGCGTGTTGTGGAAACGTTTCCATGAGGTTTAATCCGATGAACAAGTAAAGGGCCTGCTTATCCGAGTGGGTTGGAAACGTTTCCATCCGATGCCGGCACCGGCCGGTGATCGGGGGGCCCGTGCGACGGCGTGCGGGTGAGGCGAAAGGCAGACGATGGCCAAGATCGTGCTGGACAAGGTCGACAAGATCTATTCGGGCGGCGTCAAGGCCGTGGACTCCCTGGACCTGGAGATCCGCGACGGTGAGTTCATGGTGCTGGTCGGCCCGTCCGGCTGCGGCAAGTCGACCGCGCTGCGGATGATCGCCGGGCTGGAGGAGATCAGCGACGGCAAGATCTCGATCGGCGACCAGATCGTGAACGATCTCGCGCCCAAGGACCGCGACATCGCGATGGTCTTCCAGAACTACGCCCTCTACCCGCACATGACGGTCGAGCAGAACCTGGCGTTCGGCCTGAAGCTGCGCGGCACGCCCAAGTCCGAGATCAAGCAGAAGGTCCTTGAGGCGGCCAAGATGCTCGGCCTCGAGCAGTTCCTGGCGCGCAAGCCCGCCGCGCTGTCGGGCGGCCAGCGCCAGCGCGTGGCGATGGGCCGCGCCATCGTGCGCCAGCCCCAGGCGTTCCTCATGGACGAGCCGCTGTCCAACCTGGACGCCAAGCTGCGCGTGTCGATGCGCGCCTCGCTGAGCCAGCTGCACGAGCGCCTCGGCGTCACCACCGTGTACGTCACGCACGACCAGGTCGAGGCCATGACGCTGGGCGACCGGGTCTGCGTGCTGCGCGAGGGCAGGCTGCAGCAGGTCGACACCCCGCAGCGCCTGTTCGACAACCCGGTCAACCTGTTCGTCGCGGGCTTCATCGGCTCCCCCGCCATGAACTTCGTGAACGCCGAGCTCAGCCGCGGCGACGGCGGCGCGCAGGTCTCGTTCGCCGGCTACACGCTGCCGGTGCCGGACGCGCTGCTGGCCGACAAGCCCGGGCTGGACGGCTACCTCGGCAAGAAGATCATCCTCGGTATCCGGCCGTCGGACTTCGAGGACGCCGCGCACGCCAAGCCCGAGTGGGCGCCGCTGGCCGCCAAGAGCAGCGTCACCGAGGAGCTGGGCAGCGAGATCAACGTCATCTTCACCATCGACGCGCCGCCGGTCGAGCACAAGGACACCGCCGACCTGGCCGAGGACGCGGCCGAGGGCGAGGCGGCCGACATGGCGATCCCGCTGATCGAGAACAAGGCGCTGTGGACCGCGCGTGTCAACGCGCGCTCCCACGTGCGCCCCGGCCAGGACATCGAACTGGCCGTCGACACCCGCCGCCTGCACTTCTTCGACCCGGCCAGCGGCCTGGCGATCGGCCACGCCGGCGCGCCCGCGGTCGAGCCCGCCGACGACGAGGTCCCGGCCTAACGAACGCATCACGTTTCCCACAGCCTCGTCCACAGGCTGTGGGGAACGTGATATGCGTCACATTCTTCAGATGTGCGCCGCATGCCGTTCAGATCACGGTATGCGGCGCTTCATCTCTCTCACTTCACCGAGCCGGCGAGCACCCCCTGCACGAAGTACCGCTGGAAGGCGAAGAACACGGCCAGCGGCACCACCAGCGACAGGAACGCCCCGGGCGCGATGATGTCGATGTTGGAGCCGAACTGCCGGACCTGCTGCTGGATCGCCACCGTCAGGGGCTGGGAGTCCCGGTTGGCGAAGATCAGCGCGATCAGCATGTCGTTCCACACCCACAGGAACTGGAAGATGCTCAGCGACGCGATCGCCGGGCCGCCCAGCGGGAAGATCACCCGGCGGAAGATGGTCCACTCGGTGCCGCCGTCCATCCGCGCCGCCTCCAGCAGGGCCCGCGGGATCCCGGCGAAGTAGTTGCGCAGCAGGAAGATGGCGAACGGCAGGCCGTACGCGACGTGGAACAGCACCACGCCCGCGATCGACCCGAACATCTTGAACCCGCCGATCTCGATCCCGCCGTAGAGCTTGGCGATCGGGATGAGGCCGACCTGGATCGGCACCACCAGCAGGCCCACCACGCCCAGGAACAGCCAGTCGCGCCCCGGGAACTCGATCCAGGCGAACGCGTACGCCGCCAGCGACGCGATGACCACGACCAGCACCGTCGTCGGCACCGTGATGAGGACGGTGTTCACGAACCCGGTGGTCATGTCGTCGTTCGACATGACGTCGGTGTAGTTCTTGAGGGTCAGCTCGGTGGGCTTGGTGAAGACCTTCCACCAGCCGCTCTCGGTGTTGTCGGCCTGGCCGCGCAGCGAGGCGATGAACAACCCGATCGTCGGCACCAGCCAGACGACCGCGATCAGGATCAGGGCGATCTGCACGGCCCCGCCGCCCAACCGGTTCACGATCCGGGACGCGACGCTCCGCCGCGGCGCCCCCGACACGCCCCGCGCGGCACGCCCCTCCGGATCGGCGGCCGCCGGGACCTTCGCCGCCGCGCCGCCGGTGGCCACGCCCGTGCCCGCCGCGTCCACGGACCCGGCGCTGTCGGACTCGGTGCTCTCGGTCATCCCTGCTCCCGGCGGAATCGGCGGATGTTGAAGATCATCGCGGGCAGCACAAGCAGGAAGAGCACGATCGCGATCGCGCTGCCCATGCCCTGGTCGGCGCCCTCACCGGTGAACGACTTGAGGTACATCTGCAGGGCGAGCACGTTGGCGTCCTGCTGGGTCGAGCCCGGCGCGATGATGTAGACGAGGTCGAACACCTTCAGCACGTTGATGACCAGGGTGACGAGCACGACCACCAGCACCGGCGCCAGCAGCGGCATCGTCACCCGCCAGAACACCTGGAGCTCGGTCGCGCCGTCGACGCGCGCCGCCTCCAGGGCGTCGCGCGGGATCGCGGCCAGCCCGGCGCCGATGAGGACCATCGCGAAGCCCGCCCACATCCAGATGTACGCGCCGATGATGGACGCGGTGACCAGGCTGGAGCCGAGCCAGTCGATGCCGTTGTAGGGCTCGGCGAAGTTCGAGGCCGCCAGGCGGATCGTGTATGCCCCGGCGGGCAGGTCCTTGAAGGCGAACGTGCCGTCCGCTGCGGAGGTGGCGGTCGCGGCGACCTTGCCGCCCGAGACGGCCTCGACCTTGATCTTCCCGAGCCCCTTCTCGGGCGGGTCGACCTGGTTGGGCTTGGCCGTGGCGCCCGGCGTGAAGTCCGACCACACCGTGCCGGTGATGGTGCCGGGCCGCGGCGTGTTCGCCTTGGCGGGCGCCAGCGTCCGCTGCACCTCGGGCTTGACCGCGACGAGCGGCAGCAGCACGGTCGCGCCGGGCTGCACCGCCTCGCGGGTGACGTAGGCGGTGCCGCCGGAGGTCTTCTCCGACTTCAGCGGGCCGCCGCTCTCCCTGGGACGGACGCCCGGGAAGGCGGAGGACTCCTTGAACGTGTCGTGCACTCCGACGGCGACCGCGTTCAGCACGCCGCGTTCGGGCGCCCGGTCGTACACCAGCGTGAAGATGACGCCGGCGGCCAGCATCGAGATCGCCATCGGCATGAAGACGATGAGCTTGAACGCCGCCGCCCACCGGATGCGCTCGGTCACCACCGCGAAGATGAGCCCGAGCGCGACGATGATGGACGGCGCCGCGATGACCCAGATCAGGTTGTTGCGGAACGCGGTGTACATCGGCGACTTGGCCGACAGCAGCGCCCACATCAGGAGCAGGGCCAGCGGCAGCGCCACGAGGGTGATCCCGGCTCGCCGCCAGTCGGTGATGCCGAGGTACGCGGCGAAGACCGTGCCCGCCGCGACCAGCAGCACCAACAGGGTCACGGTCAGCTTGCCCGCCGTCGGGCCCCAGCTGACCGTGACGTCGTCGGTGAACATGTCGGTGTAGTTGCCGAACCACACCAGCTTCTCGCCAGAGCCGTCGTACAGGCTCCGCCAGAACGTGTAGAGGATCGGGTAGACGACCAGCAGGCCCAGCACCAGGAGCGCCGGTAGCAGGAACCCGCCGGACATCCACGGCGCCGGCCCCAGCCGCCCGCCCTCAGCGGGCGGCTCGGTCCGGGCCTTCCCAGAGACTGCCTTCTTCTCGGACCCGTCCCCCGAGGGCTCGGGCGCGGCCGGACTCTCGGGGGAGTCGGTCATGTGCTTCTCCGTTGTCCCGTCAGTGTGATGGGTGGTCAGCTCTTCATGGCCTTGGCGGCGTCGGACTCCAGGCCCGCCGCCGTCGCGTCCACGCTGTTCGGGTTCTTCAGGAAGTCCTGGAGGCGCTTCCATTCGCCCGAGCCCTTGGTGCCGCCGAAGGCCGCCGGGTAGAGGTCGGACATGTCGAACAGGAAGTCGTCACCCGCGTCGATGACGGCCTTGGCGCTGGTGCGCTGGACCTCGTCGGGGTAGTTCGACATGTCGAGGCCCTTGTTCGGCGAGATGTAGCCGCCGACCTTCGCCCACTGCGCGGCCGCCTCAGGCGAGGCCAGGTACTTCATGAACTCCTGGCTGCCCTTGTTGTCCTTGAGCATGACCGCGGCGTCGCCCGCGCCGACCAGCGGCGGCTTCTCCCCGGTCTTGGGGAACGGGAAGACCAGCGCGTCGGTGCCGACCTTGGACTTGGTCTCGGTGATGTTCGCCGAGACGACGTCGGCGCCGGAGAGCATGGCGGCCTTGGGCTGGTCGCCGAAGACGGTGGTGACCGCCTGGTCCATGAGCAGGCTGTTGGCCCCGGCCACGCCGCCGGACATGAAGGTGGGCTTGCTCCAGATCTCGGCGAGCGTCTTCAGCGCCTGCTTGACCGACGGGTCGGTCCACTTGATCTCGTGCTTGGACAGCTGGCGGTACTTCTCCACGCCGGCCTGCGAGGCGTAGACGTTCTCGAACCAGTCGGTCAGCGTCCAGCCGTCGCCGCCCGCGATCGCCAGCGGGGTGGTGCCGGCGTCGGAGAGGGTCTGCGCGGCCTTCACGAAGCTCGCCCAGTCGGCGGGCGGCTGCACGCCGGCGTCCTGGAACGCCTTGGTGCGGTACCAGACCAGCGACTTGTTGCCGGCCTTGAAGTACAGGCCGTAGAGCTTGCCGTCGGCGGTGCCGAAGTCCTGCCACACCTTGGCGTAGTTCTGCTTGACCAGCGTCTGGACCTCGGGGCTCAGCGGCTTGATCCAGCCCTTCTTGGCGAACTCGGCGATGACGCCCTGCTGGGGCAGCATCGCCACGTCCGGCGGCGCACCGCCCTGGATCTTGGTCTGCAGGAACGTGGCGGTGTTGTCGCCGGTCGGGGTGAGCGTGACGGTCGCCCCGGTCTTCTTCTGGAAGCCCTCCAGCACCTTCTTGAAGCCGTTGCCCTCGGCGCCGGTCCACACCGCGGCCACCTCGAGCTTGACGCCCTTGAGCGTCTGGCCGCCGGAGTCACCGCCCTTGTCACCGGAGTCGTCGCCGCTGCAGGCGGCGAGGGCGAGGAGCAGGCCGGTCGCGAGGGCGGTGCCCCGCATCACGGCAAAACGGTTGCTGCGCATTCGTTTCCTTCCTGGACGAGGGTGCGGCCGATCACCAGATCGACGCACCGCTCTCGGGGTCGAAGAAATGCAGTCGGCCGGTGTCCACGTGGATGTCGAGCGGGTCGCCGACCTTCACGCGGGTCCGGGGGCTGAACCGCGCGACCATGTCGGTGCGCGGCGCGTCCAGGGAACCGAGCACGTCGGTGCCCGCGTCCCGGGCCAGCTCCTTGGTGTCCTCGGTGACGACCTGAGCGGCCTCGACCGCGAAGTGCACGAGCACGTCCGAGCCCATCGCCTCCACCAGTTCCGCGGTGGAGGTGAGCCGCGCGCCGTCAGCGGCGTCGATGAGCTCGGCGTCCTCCATGTCCTCAGGGCGGATGCCGACGACGACGGACTTGCCGAGGTAGGCGCGCAGCCCCTCGCGGTCAGCCAGCACCTCCCCGGGCAGGGTCAGCGTCTGGCCGCCGACCTCGATGCGCGGGTTCGCCGCGTCCCCGGTCAGCGTGCCCTGAAGCAGGTTCATGGCGGGTGAGCCGATGAAGCCGGCGACGAACAGGTTCGCCGGCCGGTCGTAGAGCTCCTGTGGCGGTGCCACCTGCTGGAGCTCGCCCTTCTTCATCACCGCGACCCGGTCGCCGAGCGTCATCGCCTCGGTCTGGTCGTGGGTGACGTAGATCGTGGTGACGCCGAGGTCGCGCTGGATGCGGGCGATCTCGGCGCGCATCTGGACGCGGAGCTTGGCGTCCAGGTTGGACAGCGGCTCGTCCATCAGGAACGCCTGGGGCTCGCGCACGATCGCGCGGCCCATCGCCACGCGCTGCCGCTGGCCGCCCGACAGGTTGCGGGGCTTGCGGTTCAGGTGGTCGGTGAGGCCGAGGATCTCCGCGGCCTGGTCGACCTTGGCGCGGATCTCGGCCTTGGGCAGCTTGCGCAGCGACAGGCCGAACCCGATGTTGTCGCGCACCGACAGGTGCGGGTAGAGCGCGTAGCTCTGGAAGACCATCGCCACGTCGCGGTCGCGGGAGGGAATCCGGTTCACCACCCGGTTGCCGATCGTGACCTCGCCCTCGGAGATCTCCTCCAGGCCGGCGACCATCCGCAGCGCGGTCGTCTTCCCGCATCCGGACGGCCCGACCAGGACGAGGAACTCCCCGTCGGCGATGGCCAGATTCAGGTCGGTCACGGCCCGGGTCCCGTCGGGATAGACCTTCCCGACGCCCGTCAGGGCCACCTCTGCCACGGCGTCTCCTCTTTGTCCGGCAACCTGGGGGACATGTGTCCGTAACCCCGGCGGAACAAGGACTTACGTACCCCGCGGCGCAGCCGGGCCGCAACCGGCACACCACGTACTGAGACATTTGGTGCAGAGATCGTTATCTCCCTGAACGAGGGCGGATCAGCGCCGATCCGCCCTCGTTCACCGCGCGTCCGTCGTCAGCCGACGATGATCACACTCCGGTCGGTGGTGTTCATCCGGTCGGCGCCGTTCTCGGTGCACACCACGATGTCCTCGATCCGGGCGCCGTGCGCCCCCGGGTAGATGCCCGGCTCGATCGAGAACGCCATCCCGGCTTCGAGCGGCTCGGTGTTGCCCGCGACGATGTAGGGCTCCTCGTGCGACTCCAGCCCGATGCCGTGCCCGGTGCGGTGGATGAAGTACTCGCCGTACCCGGCCGCCGCGATCACCTCGCGCCCGGCGGCGTCGACCGCCTCGGGTGTCACGCCCGGCTTCACCGCGTCGCAGGACGCCTGCTGCGCCTCCTGGAGCACCCGGTAGTACGCCAGGTAGTCGTCCGGCGGCGTCCCGACGCAGTAGTTGCGGGTGGAGTCGGAGCAGTAGCCGCTGGGCATGGTCCCGCCGATGTCGACCACGACCGGCTCGCCCGGCCGGATCACCCGGTCCGACAGCTCCGCGTGCGGGTTGGCGCCGTTGGGGCCGGAGCCGACGATGACGAAGTCCACCGTCTCGTGGCCCTCGGCGATGATGGCGTCGGCGATGTCGCGGCCCACCTCGCGTTCGGTACGGCCGGGCTTGAGGAAGTCCGGCACGCGTCGGTGCACCCGGTCGATCGCGGCGCCCGCCTCGCGCAGCGCCGCGACCTCGGCGGCGCTCTTGCGCATGCGCAGCTCCCGCAGCACCGTCCCGGCGAGGACCTGCTCGGCGCCGGGCATCGCGTCCCGGAAGCGGAGCACCATCATCGCCCACATCCGGTCTGCCAGCCCCACCGTGCCCACCTGGCCCGGCAGCCGTCCCGCCACCAGCGCGTAGGGGTCGTCGGTCTCGTCCCAGGGCACCAGTTCCACGCCCAGGTCACCGGCGGGCGACTCCTTCGCGGCGGGCAGCTCCAGCCTGGGCACCACCAGGAACGGGTCGCCCGACGACGGCACCACGAGGCAGGTGAGCCGTTCCAGGGGCAGCGCGTTGTAGCCCGTCACGTACCGCAGATCGGGGCCCGGCGTCAGCAGCAGCGCACCCAGCCCCGCCTCGGCCGTCGCCTGCTGCACCTGTGAAAGCCGCTCACGCGGATACAACTCCGTCGTCACATCCGTCTCCATTCCGCTTCGGATACGAACAAGGGTCCCAGGGACCAGCATGGCAAGCGCCGTCGCGCTCCCCCACGCGGGGCCCGAGCTCGGCGACGGCAGCCAACGGGACACGACAGCACCGCGACATGGGGCCGCAACACAGTGCCGCGACATGGCACGATGAGCCCCATGAGCGGGCTGATGCTGCTGGACACGCCGTCGTTGTACTTCCGCGCCTTCTTCGGGGTGCCCGAATCGATCAAGGCGCCGGACGGGACGCCCGTCAACGCGGTCCGGGGGCTGATCGACATGATCGCCCGGCTGGTGCAGGACCGGTCCCCCGATCGCCTGGTCTGCTGCATGGACGCCGACTGGCGGCCCGCGTTCCGCGTCGAGGCGCTGCCCTCCTACAAGGCGCACCGGGTGGCCGAGGACGGCGGCGACCAGACCCCCGACCCCCTCGAGGTCCAGCTGCCCATCATCGACGCGGTGCTCGACGCGGTCGGGCTGGCCCGGGTGGGCGTGGCGGGCTACGAGGCCGACGACGTCATCGGCACGCTGGCCGTGCGCGGGGCCCTCCAGGGCCCCGTCGACATCGTGACCGGCGACCGGGACCTGTTCCAGCTCGTCGACGAGCGCGGGCCGGTCCTGGTGCTCTACACCGCCCGCGGCATCCGCAACCTCCAGGTCATGGGCGAGAAGGAGGTCGCCGAGAAGTACGGCATCCCCGGCCGCGGCTACGGCGACTACGCGACGCTGCGCGGCGACCCCAGCGACGGGCTCCCGGGCGTGCCGGGCATCGGCGACAAGACCGCCGCCGCGCTCATCACCCGCTTCGGCTCGATCGACGGCATCGTCGCCGCCCTGGAGGCCGGCACCCTCGAGGGGTTCCCGGCCGGTGCCCGGCGGCGTCTGGAGGGCGCCCGCGACTATCTCACCGCCGCCGAGACCGTGGTCCGGGTCGTCACCGACATCGACTCGCCCGAGCTGCGCGACCTCGACGACGCGCTGCCCCGCACACCGCGCGACCCCGAGGCGCTCATCGGGCTCGCCGACCGCTGGGGCCTGGAGAGCCCGGTGAACCGCCTGCTCAACGCCCTCAGCCCCTGACCACCGGGGACAACAGGCCGATACTGGCGGCAAGCCGGGCCTGTCCACTGTGTCAGGTGACGCAGACTAGGTGTCCCCTTGGGCGCAACATCGTGATCAGTGGTGGGTTTTGCTGGACGGGTGAGCAGGACGACCGCCCCGCCGCTGGAGGGCCATGGACATGCTGCCGATCGGCGTCCGCGGGGCCGTCTCGTGAACGGCCGGTACCCGCGGCACTGGGCCTCACCGCCCCACTCCCCCCAACTGCCGCGGGTGCCGGTTTCGGTGAACGCCCGGATCCCGGTTCAAGGCATCCGGGCAAGAAGGCACCCCGGGTGTGACAGACCAGACGCCGCCCAAAGCGGCGCGCGGCCTTGCCATACCCCATGGCCCGATTGTCCACTGGAGTGGACGCCACCCCGACCCGCGAGCCTCCGCCCCCGGAGCTCTCAGAAAACGGACCCCCGGTGACCGAAAGGAACTCTCCGCCGCGCGGTACCCCGCCCGCCGCCGCCCCGCATGACCACACCGCTGCCGATTCCTCCTGGGACGGCTTCTGGAACGCTCTGGACGACACGCAGCGCACCGCGCTGCGCGAGGTGGCCCGCCCGCGCGGCTACGCCTCCCGCGCACCGCTGTGCTACCAGGGCGAAGAATCCGACCACATCATCATCATCAAAGACGGCTGGGCCAAGGTCACCTCGACCACCGAGGACGGCCACGACGTCGTCCTGGCGGTCCGCGGCCCGGGCGATCTGGTCTGCGAGAGCGCGGTGCTGGGCAGCCGCCGCCGGTCGGCGACCGTCACCGCGCTGAGCCCGCTGTCGGCGCTGGTGATCCCGGCCGCCCGCTTCACCGCGTTCCTGGACGCCCACCCCCGGGTGTGGATGCTGGTCAGCAGCACCCTGGTCCGGCGCCAGGACGACGCCGACCGCCGCCTGCAGGCCCATGTCTCCGCCAAGGGCACCCAGCGGCTCGCGCTGCTGCTGGCCGACCTCGCCGAGCTCTCGGCCAAACGATGCCCGCCCAGCCGCGACGGCAGCATCGACATCGCACCCCCGCTCTCACAGGAGGAACTGGGCAGCTGGATGGACGCCTCCCGGGAGACCGTCGCCCGCGCCCTGAGCGATCTGCGCGCGCACGGGCTGGTCCGCACCGGCTGGCGCCGCATCACCGTGGTCGACCTCTCCGGGCTCCGGGAGTTCGCGCACACCCCGGCCACTTCGGGCACGCATTGACGGCTACCGGGGAGGACGCCGGCCGGGTTTGCCCGGCCGATCACCGGCCTTTGCCCGGCGTTGCCGGGCCGCTCCCCTACGCTCGTGGAGTGCCCCAACGGCCGATACGCCTCCGTTCCGAGGAGGCCGACAGCGAGGTCCGCGCCGGCCTCGACCGCATCCGCCAGGAGCTGGCGGTCCCCGGTGCGTTCCCGGCCGCCGTCATGGCCGAGGCGGTCCAGGCCGCGCGGCAGGTCCCCAGCCCGGTGCCCGAGACATCGGATCTGCCGTTCTTCACCCTGGACCCGCCGGGGTCGATGGATCTCGACCAGGCCATGCATCTGGAACGGCGCGGATCGGGCTACCGCGTGCACTACGCGATCGCCGACGTCGCCTCGTTCGTCCAGCCGGGCGGCGCCATCGACGCCGAGTCGCACGCCCGTGGCGTGACGCTCTACCTGCCCGACGTGAAGGCGCCGCTGCATCCGCCGCAGCTCTCGGAGGCGGCGGCCAGCCTCCTGCCCGGCCAACAGCGGCCCGCGGTCGTCTGGACGATCGACCTGGGCGGCGACGGCACGATCACCGGCGTGGACGTCCGGCGGCGGCTGGTGACCAGCCGCGAGCGCCTCGACTACGACAGTGCCCAGCGTGCGGCGACCGCCGACCCGCGCCTCGCGCTGCTGGCCGAGATCGGCACCCTGCTGCTCGAGGCGGAGGCGGAACGCGGCGGTGTCAGCCTCCCGGTGCCCGAGCAGGAGGTCGTCCGCGGCGACGACGGCTGGGAACTGGCGTTCCGCGGCGGGCTGCCGAGCGAGGCGTGGAACGCGCAGATCTCGCTGCTCACCGGAAGGGCCGCCGCGGGGCTGATGCTGGACGGCGGGATCGGGTTGCTGCGCACGATGCCGCCGCCACCGGCCGAGGCGGTCTCCCGGCTGCGCAGGTCCGCGACGGCGCTCGGCATCGGCTGGCCCGAGGACCGGTCGTACGGCGAGGTCGTCCGCGGCCTCGACCCCTCCGACTCCCGGCACGCGGCGTTCCTGCACGAGGCCGTGGGCCTGATGCGCGGTGCCGGCTACACCGCCTTCGAGGGGATCACACCGGATGACCCGGCCGCGCTCGGGCACGCGGCCGTCGCCGCGTCCTACGCGCACGTGACCGCGCCGCTGCGCCGTCTCGCCGACCGCTACGCGGCCGAGATCTGCCTGGCGCTGACGGCGGGCGGTGACATCCCCGATTGGGTGCGGTCCGCGCTCCACGGGCTGCCCGACATCATGAGGCGGAGCCTGCAGCGGAGCGCGTCGGTCGACCGGGCCTGCGTCGACCTCGTCGAGGCGCTGTTGCTACGTGACCACGTCGGCGAGGTGTTCGACGCGGTGGTGGTGGACGTCTCGGGCAACGGCTCGGGCGGGCTCGTCCAGTTGCTCAGCCCTGCCGTGCTGGCCCGCTGTGACGGGGACGGACTGCCGCTCGGCGGCCCGGTCAAGGTACGCCTGACGGAGTCCGGCCCCGTTCGCCGTCAGGTCCGGTTCACCCGGACGGTCTGACGGTCTCCCACCAGCGGGTCTCTCACAAGCAGGTCTCTCTCAAGCAGGGCGGCGTCACCGCCTGCGGGTGCGGCTCCAGGAGCGGCCGCGCCAGTTGGTGGACGTGCCGAATCCCGCCATGTGGAGGGCGAGCAGCAGCAGGCCCACCACGATCAGGGTCTGGTAGTTGAGGGCGTCCGACGCGTAGTCGGCCAGGTCGAGCAGCAGGGCGATACCGAAAACGATCGCTGCGACGATCGCGAGCATGGTGACCTCCGGTGCGTGTAGGGCGTATCCCCCGACGCATAGGCGGGATGTCCGGAAAACGCCCTTTCAAACCCGGGTCGGATTCCGGTCAACCGCTCATGGCCGTGGGATTCGGAGACCGGCGGCTGGAACGAGGCGCGGCCGTCCCGTTCAGGCGGCGGGCTCGATGTGCAGCTCGCGGCTCAGCTCGGCCGTGACCTCGGCGTTCAGCCTGTAGG
Source organism: Actinomadura rudentiformis (assembly GCF_008923185.1). GTDB lineage: Bacteria > Actinomycetota > Actinomycetes > Streptosporangiales > Streptosporangiaceae > Spirillospora > Spirillospora rudentiformis. Next base: position 214,682 of record NZ_WBMT01000006.1, on the reverse strand, counting down.
CCAGCTTCACCTCGGAGATGATCCGGTCCTTCTCCCGCTCGTCCCAGGGCGCCGCGTCGAGGAGGGCGCGGTAACGGTCCTTGTAGCCCTTGGGCTTGCCCGGGAAGCGGTAGAAGCGCACCCCGTCGTCCCCGGCGCCGATGCCGAGGGAACGCTCGACCTGCCGGGCGATGTACTGGCCGCCCGACAGGTCGCCGAGATACCGGGTGTAGTGATGGGCGACGAAACCGCCCGCCCAGTCGAAGCAGACCTCGCCCAACCGGTCGCAGTAGCGCCTGGTCGCCTCGTTGAGAGCGATCCGCTCGGCCCAGTCCGGCCCGTAGAAGAACGCGAGATCGGCTTGGAGGGCCGCACGGCGGCGCAGGTCCGCGAAGTCGAACGCGGCGGCCACGGGATCGCCCGCCATCTGATCCGCGGCCTGCTCCAGCACGTCGTACACGTGGTACAGCTGCGCCACCAGGACCGCGTACTCCGCCTGACCGAGCCGGCCCTCGACCAGGGCGCTCATGTACGACGAGCCTTCGTTGTCGCCGTGGTCGCTCCAGGTCGCCGACCGCAACGCCGCCGAGAACCCCTGGTCCGGCTCGACCGTACCCATGCACATCCCCTTCGCTCGCCCGCACGACCCGATGCAAGTTAGGTTAGCCTCACCTAACTAACAACGGAAGGGCGGTCCGGCAAGTTTCCGACGTGACGTCGGCTACTTTACCGACGCTGCGTCGGAATAGGAAGCGTCCTCAGCGGCCGTCGCGCGGCGCCAGCCCGAGGACGTCGCGCGCCTCGTCCGACATCCGGACCACTTCACGGCGCACCTGGATGCGCTCGGTCAGCCGCCGGCTCCACGGGATCCGCACCTGCACGTCCTCACCCCCGACCACCGCGACGAAGTCGATGCCGTCCGCGTCCATCCCGCTCATCAGCGCCGACTCGGCGTCCGGCCGCCCGCCGAGCGCCTGGACGATCATCCGCGAGTCCCCGGCGTGGTCCTCGTTCATGTGCCGCATGATCTGCGCCACCACGTCCTCGGTGAAGGGGTTGGCCTCGGTCATCGATCCCGCCTCTCGCGCTCGGTGCCGCGCCGGCACCCGGCCGCGGTAAGGCAACCCTAACCTTCCCCGCGCCACCCGGGCCGCGTCACTGGTGCGGGTCGCGGCGGCCCAGGTAGAACAGGGCGGCCAGCACCAGGATGGCCAGCCCCGCGACCAGAACGAGCACGCCGACCACAGTCGATCCGTCGGCCATCTCCATCACCTCGGCCCCTCGGCATGTCGAGAACCATTCGTGGACGTCCCTTTCCAGAACGGCCGCGCCCATGCCTCCGCGAGGGTCAGGTCACACGAGGGTCAGGTCACCGAGGAGTAGGCGACGACGCCGCGCCGCATGGCGTCCATGGCCCGGCGGGCGGTCTTGCGGATGTGGCTGTTCTCCGGCGCCGCGTCGGTGACCTGCCCGAGCAGGTCCAGGAGCTGCTTGACCGCGCGGACGAAGTCACCGGCCGTCATGTCGGTCTCCAGCAGCACCTCGTCGAGGTCGTGGCCCTTGGCCCACCGGTAGGCGGTCCAGGCGAACCCGAGGTCGGGCTCGCGCAGGAACGACACCCGGTTGTCCTTCTCGATGGCGTCGAGCTCGCCCCAGAGCCCCACCATGGCGGCCAGGGCCTCCTGGGCCGCGCCGGCGGGCGTCTTGGGCGGAGCGGCGTCGTCAGGCTGCCGCGACTCGTACACCAGGGCGGACACGCAGGCCGCCAGCTCGGCGTGGTCGAGCCTCTCCCAGACCCCGGCGCGCAGGCTCTCGGCCGTCAGCAGGTCGAGCTCGTTGTAGATGCGGCCGAGGCGGCGGCCCTCCTCGGTCACGGCGTCGCCGTCGAGGTAGCCGAGCTGCTGGAGCACCGCGCACACCCGGTCGAACGTCCGCGCGATGACCTGCGAGCGGCCCTCGACACGGCGGCGCAGCTGCTCGGTCTCGCGCTGCAGCCGGAAGTACCGCTCGGCCCACCGCGCGTGGTCCTCGCGCTCGTCGCAGCCGTGCACCGGGTGCTGCCGCAGCTCGGCGCGCAGCCGCGTGATCTCGGCGTCGTCGGCCGCCGTGGACTCGCCCCGGCCGCCGCGCCTGCGCTCCCGGGCGTCCTCGGGGATCTTGTTGCGCAGCGTGGACGCCAGGTCGCGGCGGGCCTGCGGGTTGCGCGGGCTGAACGACTTGGGGATGCGGACGCGCTCGATCGGCTCGACCGGGCGCGGGAAGTCCAGGATCGACAGCCGCTGAACCGACCCGCTGATGGTCAGCACCAGCGGCGCCGGGCCGTCGGACCGTTTGCCGACGCCGGGATCCAGGACCACCGCGATCCCCGACCGGCGCCCGCTGGGCACCAGGACGACGTCGCCGGGCCGCAGGTGCTCCAGGGACCTGGCGGCCTCGGCCCGCCGTTCTGAGGACCGCTCGCGGGCGAGCTCGGCCTCGCGGTCCGACAGGCGGCGGCGCAGCGCCGCGTACTCCATGAAGTCGCCCAGGTGGCATTTGGCGGCCTTGGCGTAGCCCTCCAAGGCCTCCTCGTTCTTGTGGACCTGCCGGGCGAGCCCGACGACCGCGCGGTCGGCCTGGAACTGCGCGAACGACTCCTCCAGCAGCGTGCGGGCACGCTCGATGCCGACCGCGCCGACCAGGTTGACGGCCATGTTGTACGAGGGCCGGAAGCTGGAGTTGAGCGGGTAGGTACGGGTGCTGGCCAGGCCCGCCACCGAGCCGGGTTCGACGCTGGGGTTCCACAGGACCACGGCGTGGCCCTCGACGTCGATCCCGCGGCGGCCGGCGCGCCCGGTGAGCTGCGTGTACTCCCCCGGCGTCAGGTCGACGTGGGCCTCGCCGTTCCACTTGTCGAGCTTCTCGATCACCACCGTGCGGGCCGGCATGTTGATGCCCAGCGCCAGCGTCTCGGTGGCGAACACCGCCCTGATCAGGCCGCGCGTGAACAGCTCCTCCACGATCTCCTTGAACGTGGGGAGCATCCCGGCGTGGTGGGCGGCGATGCCGCGTTCCAGGCCGGCGAGGAAGTCGTCGTAGCCGAGGATGGCCAGGTCGTCGGGGGCGATGTCGGCGGTCCGCAGCTCGACGTGGGCGCGGATCTCCTCGGCCTCCTCCTTGGAGGTCAGCCGTGTGCCCGCGTACAGGCACTGCATGACGGCGGCGTCGCACCCGGCCCGGCTGAAGATGAACGTGATGGCGGGCAGGAGCCCCGCGCGGTCCAGCCGTTCGATCACGTCGGGACGCGCGGGCGGGCGGTACCGCTGCGGCCGGGCGGTGCGGCGCCGTCCCGTCCGGCGGCCCTGGTTGACCTTGTTCCGCCGTACCTCGTCGAGCGAGATCCGGCGCAGCTCGGGGTTGACCTTGGCCTGCCGGTCCTTGCCCTTGCCGGTGTCGACGAACAGGTCGTAGAGCCGGGTGCCGACCATCATGTGCTGGAACAGCGGCACCGGCCGGTGCTCGTCGACGATCACCGCGGTGTCGCCCGTCGTCCTGCCGTCCCGCGTCTGCGTGCCCGGTGTCTGCGTGCCCCGCACTTCGCGCAGCCACTCGCCGAACTCCTCGGCGTTGCTGACGGTCGCCGACAGGGCCACGATCCGCACCGAGTCAGGCACGTGGATGATCACTTCTTCCCAGACGGCCCCGCGGAAGCGGTCGGCGAGGTAGTGCACCTCGTCCATCACCACGAACGCCAACCCCGCCAGGGTCGGCGACTGGGCGTAGAGCATGTTGCGGAGCACCTCGGTCGTCATCACGACGATCGGCGCCTCGCCGTTGACGCTGTTGTCGCCGGTGAGGAGCCCCACCTTCTCAGGGCCGTAGCGTTTGACCAGGTCGGCGTACTTCTGGTTCGACAGGGCCTTGATCGGGGTGGTGTAGAAACACTTCTGCCTGCCGGTCAGGGCGAGGTGGACGGCGAACTCCCCGACCACGGTCTTGCCCGAGCCGGTGGGCGCCGCGACCAGCACCCCACTGCCGCTCTCCAGGGCCCGGCACGCCTCGAGCTGGAACTGGTCCAGCCCGAAGTCGTAGAGAGTCTGGAAGTCCAGGAGGGCCGGCCCGTTGCCCTCGGTGCGCTTGCGAAAGGCGGCGTACCGTCCTGAGGGGCTTTCATCGGCCGACGGCGCGTCGGGGGTGGTCATATGTCGAGCCTACGGTTTCGACCGGCCCGATACCCAATTCAGGGTGCGTTCGGTGCCGCCGGCCCGTCGTTCAGCGCCGCCGGTCTCCGCGGCCCTGCTCTTCCCGTTCCAGCTCGGCGTCGATCTCCTCCAGCTCGAGCGGGGAGATCTCGTCGTCCGACAGGCCCTCGTAGGGATCGGGCCGCCGGGCCTTGCGCCGGTCGTTGAGGAACGCCAGGACCGCCGACACCTCGAACAGCACCACGGTCGGCAGGGCCAGCGCCAGCATGGTGAACGGGTCGGCGCTCGGCGTGGCGACCGCGCTGAAGACGAAGATCCCAAAAATGATCATCCGCTGTGAGCGGCGGATGCGCGACGAGCTCAGCACCCCGGCCAGGTTGAGGATCACCACGAACAGCGGCAGCTCGAACGTCAGGCCGAAGACCAGCAACATCGCCAGGACGTAGCCGAGGTAGTGGTCGACCGTGATGAGCGCCGAGACGTCGTCGGGCACGAAGCCCAGGAAGATCGACAGGCCCTTGTCGACGGTGATGTAGGCCAGCGCCGTGCCGATGAAGAACAGCGGGATCGCCACGCCCATGAACACGTAGGTCCACCGGCGCTCCCGCCGGTACAGGCCCGGCGCCACGAAGGCCCACAGCTGGAACAGCCAGACCGGCGAGGAGATCACCATGCCGATGATGAAGGCGATCTTCAGCCGCAGGAAGAACGAGGAGAAGATCCCGTTGACGACCAGCGAGCACGTCCTGCCGTTCAGGTCCTTCGACTGCGGCAGGGAGCAGTAGGGCTCCTTGAGGAAGTCCCAGACCGGCGTGAAGAAGATCCACCCGATCACCGTGCCGACGAGCAGGGCGAGGATCGCCTTGATCAGACGGTTGCGCAGCTCACGGAGGTGGTCCATGAGCGGCATGCGGCCTTCGGGGTTGGCGGCCTGATTGCTCATCGTCTTCATCGTCGTGGGGGGTGGCTCGGACCCGTCTTTGCGCTAGAGGGTGAGGTCAGGACTTGCGCGTGCGGCTCGGGTCCACGGGGACGCCCTGGATCGGCTCACCCGAGGGGAGGGCGCTCTGCGACCGGGGCGCGGCCTCCTGCCCGGCGGCCTCGCGCTCCAGGCGGGCAGCCTCGGCGCGGAGCTGGGCGGCACGGTCGCGCGCGGCGTCCTGCCCGGCGGCATCGGCCGTGCCGGCGGTCTTGGACTGGGAGGCCTGCTTGTCCTCGGACTGCTCGTCGTCGTCCTCACGCAGGCCCTTGGTCTCGGCCTTGAGAATCCGGGCCGACTTGCCAAGGGAGCGCGCGAGCTGCGGCAACTTCGCCGATCCGAAGATCAGAACGACGACCAGCAAGATGATCAGCAGCTCGGGGGTCCCGATGTTCGGCATGCGCAATCCTTTTCAGAGCAGGTGGTACTCAGGTCGATCGTACGCCGTCTTCGGGGTCTTGTGTCTCTCGTGCGTCCCTGAGTGTGTGAAGTTCATCCTGCAGCGTGGCCTGTTTGGGCTCGAGTCGCCGCCGGGTCCGTTCGAGTTCACGTCCCAGCCGGCGAACGCCCAGGTAGACCTTGAAACTGCAGTAGGCGAGGATGGCGATGCCGACAAAGCCCATCGCCACCGCCACCGGAACCCACGCCACGTCCGTCACGGTAGCGGAAGGCCCTACGCCTTGTCGTATCGGACGGCCGCGTCGTACCGGGCCGCCTTGTCGTACTGCGCGAGCGCGCGGACCGCGTCGGATCGGATCTCCGCGGCCAGCTCGGACGGGGCCACCACCCTGCCCTGGTCGCCCAGCCGCAGGGCGAGCCCCCGCACCCAGCGCGTGTCGGGCGTGCGGAGGACGATGCGCAGCCGCCCCTCCCCCAGCTCCTCGACGCTCTCGCAGGGGTAGTAGTCGGCGACCCAGCGGCCCTGCGGGGTCAGCTCGAGCGTGACCCGCACGTCGCCCGGCGACGGCCGGAACAGCCCGGCGTCGACGTCGATCGGCTCGGCGTCGTCGGGCACCTGGGCGGGCACCTCCAGCACGGTGAGATCGCGGATCCGGTCGAGGCGGAAGACCCGCACCGCCTCGGCACGACGGCACCAGCCCTCCAGGTAGGTGTTGCCCTCCACCACCAGCAGCCGCATGGGGTCGACGTCGCGCTCGGTGTTCTCGTCGCGGGCGGGCACGTAGTAGCTCAGGTGCACTCTGCGCTTGCGTGACACGGCCTCACGGAGGGTGGCCAGCGTGTCGCCGCGGGCGTCGACCTCGACCGAGACCTGGCTGCTCACCGTGGCGGCGGCGCCGGCGGCGCTCTCCAGCTTGGCGATCACGCGGCTGAGGGCGTCGCGGTCCTCCAGGTCGGGGATGCCCGCCAGCATCCGCAGCGCCACCAGCAGCGCGCTGGCCTCGTCCACCTTGAGCCGCAGCGGCCGGGCGATCGACTCGGCCTCGGTGACGATGATCTCGCCGCCCTCGTAGGACAGGTCGATCGGGCAGTACGGATCGGGCGCGCGCAACTCCACACACCAGAGCAGGTTCAGATCGTCGATCAGCTGCTTCTCGGTGACGCCGAACGCGGCGGCGGCCTGGTCGAGGGCCACCGAATCGCGGTTGACCACGTACGGCACCAGGGCCAGCAGCCGTCCCAGCCGGTCGGTGGAAGTGGTGCTGCTCCCTTTGCCCTGCGTCGTCTTGCTCTGCGTCGTCTTGCTCATTGGTCGCTCCCCGCCAGGACGGCCTTCAGCTGCTGGATGACCGCCTCGCGCAGATCCGGCGGGTCGACGACCACGATGTCGTCGGCGAACCGGGCCAGGTAGGGCGCGAACCGGTCGACGTCCCGGAACGTGAGGACGGCCTCGTCCCAGCCCTTCCCCACCGGGTGCACGTTCTTGGCCCACTGCCGGGGGCCCTGCGCGGCGCCGGTCCGCAGCCGGACGGTGGCCGGGCGCGGCTCGGCCACCGGGTCGCCCCAGGTGAAGGCGATGCTGCGCACGTCCACACCCGGGGGGACGGTGACGCTGCCCGCGGGCCCGTCGGCGGCGACCTCGCCGGTGATGCGGCTCAGCCTGAACACCCGCGTCTCCTCGCGGTCGCGGTCATGGCCGACGACGTACCAGCGGCCGCGGCGGCTCACCACGCCCCAGGGCTCCAGGTGCCGGCGCGCCACCGAGGTCCGGCCGATGCCCTGGTAGTCGAACGCCACGGGGCGGCCGTCCCGGACGGCCTCCCACAGCGCCGGGAAGGCGGGATCGCCGGTGTCGACCCGCGGCTCGATGCCGAGGCCGGTCGAACCGTCGGTCTCGACGCCCGCCGCGCGCAGCTTCAGCAGCGCCCCCGAGGCGGCGTCGGCCATGCTGGCCCGCTGCCAGACCCGGGCGGCCAGGCCGAGCACGGCGGCCTCGTCCGGCGTCAGATGGATGTCGGGAAGCTCGTAGGCCTGCGGGGGGATGCGGTAGCCGATCTCCTCGCCGCCGCCGCCCTGCTGGTCGCTGCCCACCTCCAGGGGCACTCCCAGCTCGCGCAGCTCCTCCTTGTCGCGTTCGAACATTCGCTTGAACGCCTCGTCGGAATCGGGATAGCCGGGCACCGCCCGGCGGATCTGCTCCGCTGTCAGAAAGCGCCGGGTGGCGAGCAGGCAGACCACCAGGTTGAGCAGGCGCTCGGTCTTGCGCCGCGACACTTCGCCACCACCCTCTCCGCAATGAGCCACTTCTCCCGATCAGGACGCTACCGTTTTCGGCGTGATCCGATGGCGCAAAGGCACAGTAGAGGGCGTCCGCCGCGAATGGCCCGGGGCGGTCGAGCTTGACGTCACTGTCGAGGGTGACGGCATCCGCCGGGCGCTGGCCTATCCCGCGCTGGTGGGACGACCGGAGCCGGGCGACGCCGTCCTGCTCAACACTACGGCCTTGGCGATGGGATTGGGCACCGGCGGCTACGCCATGGTCGTCGCGATTCCCGACCGGCTGCCGCCCGACCCGTCCGGGCCGGGTCACCTGGTCAAGGCCCGCTACACGCCCCTCCAGGCCACCGTGCTCGGCGCCGACGAGCAGGACTCCCCGCACCACGAGCTGCTGCGCGAGGCCGACTCGCTGGACGGAATGCCCGTGATCGTCGCCGATCTGCATTCGGCGCTGCCGCCGATCCTGGCGGGCCTGCTGACCGACCGGCCGGGCGCCAAGGTCGTGTACGTGATGCCCGACGGCGGCGCGCTGCCCTCCTGGTTCTCCATGTCGATCGGGCGGCTCCGGGACGCCGGGGTCCTGAGCGGGGTGGTGACCGCGGGCCAGGCCTTCGGCGGCGATCTGGAGGCCGTCACGGTCCACACCGGCCTGCTGGGCGCCCGCCTGGTCCTCGGCGCCGACGCCGTGGTGCTGGCCCAGGGACCGGGCAACCTCGGCACCGGCACCCGCTGGGGATTCTCCGGTGTGTCGGCCGGGGAGGCGGTCAACGCGGCGGCCGTCCTGTCGGGCCGCCCGGTCGGGTCACTGCGGGTCAGCGAGGGCGATCTGCGCGAACGCCACCAGGGCGTCTCCCACCACAGCCTCACCGCGTACGGGCGGGTCGCGCTGGCCAGGGCCGAGATCGTCGTCCCGGAGCTCGGCGGCGAGTTCGGCACCAGGGTCGCGTCGCAGGCCGCGACCCTGGGCGAGCGCCACGACCTGATCCCGGTGGGCGTGGAGGGCCTGGAGGACGTGCTGCGCACCGCCGAGAAGGACTGGGGCGTACGGATGTCCACGATGGGCCGGCGGCTCGACGAGGATCTCGCCTACTTCCTGACCGCCGCGGCGGCGGGCCGCCACACCGCGGCCCGCCTGGCCTGACGCCTGCACACAGACGCCTGCACAGACGCCTGGATCGACGTCTGGATAAAGGCCTGGCCGCCGCCGATGGATAAAGGCCTGGCCGCCGCCGACCTGCCCGGCGGGGTTTCAGGCCGCCGGGACCTCCACGTCCGCCGGGGTGAACGCCTCCCGGAACGTGAAGGCGCGCGGCGAGGGGCCCTCCGCCCGCAGCAGCTCCAGGCGTTCCAGTGCCTCGTCGACCGTCGGGATGTGCCCGGCGGGGATCCACCACAGCACCTGCATCGGCCGCGTGGGCCGTTCGAACCACTCCCCGCGCCGCCGCAGCGCGTCGAGGTGGCCGCTGCGGTAGGTGTAGTCCCACAGCGCGTCCTGGCTCTCCCACACCGTCATGTTGACGATCGTTTCGGGACCGAGCGGCTGGATCGAGGTCGCGTCCTCCCCTGACTCGTCGACCAGGCGCCAGACAAAGCCGGGCCAGCGTTCGGCCATTTCGTTGATCGGCTTGAGCCAGGCCACGAAGTCGGCGACGCGGGGGTCGTCGAGGGGGTACTTGAGTTTGGCGAGATTGAGCTGGGCCAGGTGGAACCGGGCTGCGTGATCATCGACGGTGGTCGCGTGATCATCGAAGGGAGCAGGGTGATGTCCGGTCATACGGCTCACCTCACCATGCCCGTGCTTCTATGTCAATCTTCATTATTTTTAGACTCTTCCACCACCGTGCAGCACAGTCCCGGCCTGGCGTCCATGCGTACCCGGACGCCCTCAGCGCCCTCCAGAAGGCCTTCGAGCAGGGCCAGGTTCATTCCGCACACCAGCGGCGGGAAGCGCTGAGAGAGGGCGTGGAACGGGCAGTTGCGCATGCGGATCACGGCGCCGCCCTCGTCCTCCTCAAGCCGAGGCTCATAGCCGCGGCTTGCCAGCAGTCCCGCGACGGCCTCAAGACCGCCCTCCAACTCCCCCTCGGGCCGGTCATCGCCGCGCAGGGCGCGTCCCTGCCTGCGCGCGGCCTCCTGGAGCTCAGCGTCCAGCCGGGCCGCCTCGGCGACCTCGGCCAGGAGGTCGGCGGCCGTGCGGTAGTCCCGGGCGGGCAGCGAGAACTCGTGCTCGGCGGCGGCCCGGCGATAGAGCTTGGCCGGACGCCCCGCCCCGGGCCCCGACCGCCCGGTCAGGCGCCTGCTCTCGGTCTCCAGCAGGCCCGCGGCGGCGAGCTTGTCCAGGTGGAACGCCGCGAGAGTGCGCTGGACCCCCGTGCCCTCCGCCGCCTGGTTACGGCTCACCTCGTGGTCCTGGGCTGCCACGTATTCGTACAGGCGCCGCCGGACCGGGTCCTGCAGCACGGCGATCGCATCGATGTCCTCCACCCGGCCATTCTAAGAACAACCGCGCCAGGCGATAGAACCGCTAGTGGGCGCCGAGGACGTCGACGACGAAGACCAGGGTGTCGTCGCCCTTGATCCCGGCCTGCGGCAGGCCCTTCGCGCCGTACCCCAGCGCGGGCGGGACGACCAGCAGGACCCGGCTGCCGACCTTGCGGCCGAGCAGGCCGTCGTCCCAGCCCTTCACGACCTGGCCCGTGCCGATGGTGGTGGCGTACGGGCGGCCGCCGCTCCAGGAGGAGTCGAAGACCTTGCCGTCCCGCCAGAACAGGCCCACATACTGCAGGGCCAGCAACTGTCCCTTGCGAACCTCGGGCCCGGTGCCTTCGACGAGGACCTTCATCGCCAGCTTCTTCGGCGCGGCGACGCGCGGGACGGTCACCGTGGGGGCCTTGCCCGCCGCACCCTGCACCTTCGGCAGCTTCGGGTCGTTCAGCGGCTGCTCGCGGCCCTGCGCCCCGGCGGTCGAGGGGTAGACCGCCCGGACGTCGAGAACATAGACCAGCGAGTCCCCTGCGCCGACCTGGTGCTGGGCGTCGCCCTTGGTCCCGTAGCCGTCCTTCGGCGGGATCTTGGCCGCCACGCGGCCGCCGGCCCGGCTGCCCTCCAGCGCCTTGTCCAGGCCCTTCACGAGCTGCCCCACGGGGAACGCCCCGGGCTGGCCGGCCATGTAGGTGTTGGCGAGGAGCTTGTAGCCGCCGTCGCTCCACCGGTAGCCGACGTAGTCGGCCACCACCAGGTCGCCTTTGCGCGCAGCGGCGCCCTTGCCCTTCTCCAGGGTCTTGACCGCCAGCTCGTCGCCCGGCTTGTCCTTGGGGAACGAGACGTCCGGCCGCTGCCCCACGTCGCCCTTGACCGCGACCTGGAGGTCGCCGACGTCGTCGCCGAAGAGCGAGCAGCCGGTGAGCAGCAGGGGCATGACCAGGACGGCCGCCGCCGAGCGGCGGAGACCGGTGGGACGACGGCGCATGCAGGTCCTTCGGAGGTAACGGGTCCTTCAGGATGAGACTGGGGGTGGTGAGCCCGACAGGCGCTCACCTTACCCCCTGGTCACATCCCGGCTCTGTTACATCCCGGCCTTGTCATGCCCCAGTCATGTCCCGGCCTCGTCACATCCCGGCGATGAGCTTGTCCACCCTCTCGTCGACGGAACGGAACGGGTCCTTGCACAGCACGGTGCGCTGGGCCTGGTCGTTGAGCTTGAGATGCACCCAGTCGACGGTGAAGTCGCGGCGCTTCTCCTGCGCCTTGCGGATGAACTCGCCGCGCAGCCGCGCCCGCGTGGTCTGCGGCGGCACCGACTTGGCCTCGAAGATCTCCAGATCCTTGGCCACCCGCTCCACCGAGCCGCGCTTCTCCAGCAGGTAGTAGAGGCCGCGCTCCCGGTGCACGTCGTGGTAGGCCAGATCCAGCTGGGCCACCCGCGGCGAGGACAGCGGCAGATCGTACTTGCGCCGGTAGCGCTCGATCAGCTGGTACTTGGTCACCCAGTCGATCTCGCGGGACACCAGGTCGAGGTCGCCGGTCTCCACCGCGCGCAGCGTCCGCTCCCACAGGTCCAGGACCCGCATGGCGACCTCGTCGCCACCGCGCCGGTCGACGAAGTCCTTGGCCTTGCCGAAGTACTCCTTCTGGATATCCAGCGAGCTGGCCTCACGGCCGTTGGCCAGCCGCACCTTGCGACGCCCGGTCATGTCATGGCTCACCTCACGGATCGCGCGGATCGGGTTCTCCAGCGTCAGGTCGCGCATGACCACGCCGGCCTCGATCATGCGCAGCACCAGGTCGGTCGCGCCGACCTTGAGCAACATCGTGGTCTCGCTCATGTTGGAGTCGCCGACGATCACGTGCAGCCGCCGGAACCGCTCGGCGTCGGCGTGCGGCTCATCGCGGGTGTTGATGATCGGCCGGGACCGGGTGGTGGCCGAGGAGACGCCCTCCCAGATGTGCTCGGCGCGCTGCGACACGCAGTAGACGGCGCCGCGGGGGGTCTGCAGCACCTTGCCGGCCCCGCAGATGATCTGCCGGGTGACGAGGTAGGGGATCAGCACGTCGGCCAGCCGGCCGAACTCGCCGTGCCGTCCGACCAGGTAGTTCTCGTGGCAGCCGTAGGAGTTGCCGGCCGAGTCGGTGTTGTTCTTGAACAAGTAGATGTCGCCGGCGATGCCCTCCTCGCGCAGCCTGCGCTCGGCGTCGACCAGCAACCCCTCCAGGATCCGCTCGCCCGCCTTGTCATGCGTCACCAGATCGATGACGCTGTCACACTCGGGCGTGGCGTACTCAGGATGGCTACCCACATCCAGGTACAGCCGCGCACCGTTGCGCAGGAACACATTGCTGCTGCGACCCCACGAAACCACCCTGCGGAACAGATAGCGCGCCACCTCATCGGGTGACAACCGCCGCTGACCGCGGAAGGTACAAGTGACGCCGTACTCGTTCTCAAGCCCGAAGATGCGCCTGTCCACACCCAGACCCTATGCGGCCGGGCACCGACTTGGCAGTCTCTGAAGCCCCTGGTTTCGCAGGGCCATCCGGCTTCCCGGCCCGCCGCCTTTACAATGTAGATCACTAGCGGGACGCGGCGAACCCGCCGTGACCGCGCACGATGCGGGTCACGACGGGTCCGGCACGCGGATCACGCGCGGGATCAGGGCAAGGTCAGGAGGCGTCCTCGCCGAGCAGGCTCTCGATCCGGGCCGCCGGCAACCGCCTGAAGAGCCGATGCTCGCGGTTGCGGTCCAGGACCGCGACCTCAAGGGACTTGGCCTCCAGATGCCGGTCGGAATCCTGCGCCTCCAGCGACTGCACCGCCGCCTTGAGCGCCTCCGCCAGCGACATGCCCTCCTGGAAACGATCCTTCAGCGCCTGCGCCACGGCCTCGGCCTGGCCCCCCATCGCCACATAGCCGTGCTCGTCGGCCACCGAGCCGTCGAACGTCAGCCGGTAGATCTGGTCGGAGGACGCCTCCACGCCCACCTCGGCCACCACGAGCTCCACCTCGTACGGCTTGTTGGTCTCGGTGAAGATCGTGCCCAGCGACTGCGCGTACACGTTGGCCAGACCCCGCGCCGTCACGTCGCGCCGGTCGTACTGGTAGCCGTTCACGTCGGCGTACCGCACCCCGCCCAGCCGCAGGTTCTCGAACTCGTTGTACTTGCCGACCGCCGCGAACGCGATGCGGTCGTAGATCTCGCTGATCTTGTGCAGCGCCCGGGACGGGTTGTCGGCCACGAACAGGATGCCGTCGTCGTACTGCAGCACGACCACGCTGCGGCCACGCGCGATCCCCTTGCGCGCATAGTCCGCCTTGTCCTTCATCTGCTGTTCGGGCGACACGTAGAACGGCATGGACACCGGTCTGGATCCCTTCTATCGCAGCGGGGCGGTCGGCCCGCCCGGCGAGTCGTAACGCCCGTCGACGACGGCCTGCGCCATGGCGCCCACCTCGTCCTCACCGAGCCTGCGGTACCCGTCGGCCGTCACCGTCGCGACCACCGGGAAGATCCGGCGCGTCAGATCCGGCCCGCCGGTCGCCGCGTCGTCATCGGCCGCGTCGTACAACGCCTGCACACAGGCCAGCGCCGCGTCCTCCGGCGACAGCTCGGGCCGGTAGAGCTTCTTCAGCGCGCCGCGCGCGAACACCGAGCCCGATCCGATCGAGTAGAAGTCGCGCTCCTCGTACCGGCCCCCGGCCGGGTCATAGGAGAAGATGCGCCCGGTGTCACGCTCCTCGTCATATCCGGCGAACAGCGGCACCACCGCCAAGCCCTGCATCGCCATGGCCAGGTTGCCCCGCACCATGGTGGCCAGCCGGTTGGCCTTACCTTCCAAGGAGAGCGTCCGGCCCTCCATCTTCTCGTAGTGCTCCAGCTCGACCTGGAACAACCGCACGATCTCGATCCCGATCCCGGCCGTGCCGGCGATCGCGATGGCCGAGAACTCGTCCGCCCGGAACACCTTCTCGATGTCCCGCTGGGCGATCACGTTCCCCGCGGTCGCGCGCCGGTCTCCCGCCATCACCACCCCGCCGGGGAAGCTCACGGCCACGATCGTCGTGCCGTGCGGGATATCGTCCCCCACCGGGGACACCGGAGGCGTCCGCCGCCCGGGCAACATCTCCGGGGAGTACGCCCCCAGGAAATCCGTGAACGAGGACGTGCCCGGATTCATGAACAACCCCGGCAGACGTCCGGTGTGCGATTCGTGGGACGCCACGCGACTCCTTCCCTCCACCATGGCGCCGGCTCCCCCTGACGAGCTCACCGGCGCGGACGCCTATGACCCTACTGTTCCAACGACCGCCGCTGCATGCCTCGTGATCCTTACCGTAGTCAGCCGAGGGCGAACCCCGCCCCCGCGCCATGTCGACGACGCCGCACTACGATGACGACGTGGTGTGGGGACCCCATGACGGCCCGCAGGGCCCGCCTCCCGGCCGGCCTGGCTGGCCGAGCCCGCTCGGGCAGCCGACGTGGCCGAGCGCCCCGGGACAGACCGCCTGGAGCCGCCCGTACGTGCCGCCGCAGGCACCCGCCGAGCCGGCGGTGCCGGAGCCGCCCGCCGACGCCGATCCCTTCACACGCGCCGAGCACGCCGTCCGGGCGACGATCGCGGCGCCCTGGTGGCGGGCGGCGACGCCGGTCCAGCGCCAGCAGGCGCTGCTCCCCCGGCTCCTGTCGCTGCCCGACCACAGCTGGTGGCTCTACGGGGCCTGGGCCCGCTGGTACCGGTGGCATCCGGCGGACGGCCGCTGGTTCCCCGCTCCCCCGCCGCGGTCAGCCGCCACCCGGGAGGCCGCGCGCCCGGGGCAGCCGGCGCCGATGATCGCGGCGGAGATCCTGCCCACCGGGCCGGACTTCGCCCAGGACTACGGGCTGCCGCTGTCGGTCACCGGAAGCCCGGTCTCCGGCGCGCTGCTCTTCCGGCTGCGCTCGGTGGTCGCCGAGGCCGCGCAGGCCCCGCCCGCCGACTACCCGCTGGGCTGGAGCCACTTCCTGCACGGCACACCCAGCACGGTCGCCGCCACCTGGAGCTCCATGCTGTGGTGCGCCTCCGTCCCGGTCTTCGACCCCGATCTCGACCTCAGCCTGCTCGGACTGTGGGAAGCCCACCTCGCCCAGCCGCTCGGCACCGGACGGCTCCGGTGGCTCCCTCCCCCGCCGCTCCACACCATCCTGAGCCTGTACGCCGAACGCCTCCGCGCCGGACGCCCCGACGCCGCGAACCAACTGGTCCGCTGCATGGTCATGACGGCACAGGCCCTCCGCGACGATCCCCGTTTCCGGATCAGGGCCGCCGCGCTGCTGTCCATGATCGAACCGCTCCAGGCCAATCCCGCCCTGGACCATCGGGCCCTCCCGTACGGCGACCAGGCCGTGGAACGCGAGTGGCACAGGCGGTGCGCGGCGCCCCTGGCCGCGTCGCTCTTCGCCGACTCGGCCCCCGGGGAGTGCTTCCAGCTGGCCTTCTACGACTTCGCGACCGCCCTGACGCCCCTGTGCGGCGACACCGGGGAGCCTGCCCACCTCGAACCCCGCCACGCCGCCACGGCCCTCCTGGCCGCCGACATGGCCGGTTACCGCCCGGACCTCGCCACCCCGGTCGGCGGCTGGCTCGATCCGGAACTGCGCGCGCTTCTCAGCGCGGTCATCGACGACCCCGCCCACGAACTGCGCAGGCTATGGCCCGCGCAGGGCCGCCTCCCGGATGCTCTCGGGCCCGACGGCACGGACAGCACGGACGGCACGGCGGCCACGATCGAGGCCCTGAGCGGCGCCGCCGCGACCGCGATCGCGTGGACCCGGCTGGCCGGCGGCATCCCCCTGCCCCCGGACGGATTCACCGTGGCGAACGCCTTCGCCGCCCACCTGGACGGCCTTTAAGCCTCGACGAACTGACCGGGCGGAATGACAGGACGGGCCTGGAGAGCGGGCTGAGAGAGCCGTCCGAACAGGCGAAAGGCCTGTCCCCGGTGTCCCCGATGTCGGGCGTGGCATTGGGAACATGTCTCGTCGTCGTCGCCCCGCCGGACCCGTGTTCCTCCAGATAGTCCGCAGCCCGGCGCAACGTGACCGGATCATCCCTGAGCTGCCCCATCCCCGAGTTGCACTCCGGGCAGAGCAACCCTCGCACAGCCCCTGTCTCATGACAGTGATCGACGTGAGCGGCAGGTGCCGACAGGCAGAGGGGGCACTCATCCCCCCGTTGCAGCACGAGCCGGATCACATCCCGGGGGCTGAGACCATGCCGCGCGATCATTCGCGGCGTGAGACGATCAGCCCCGAAACCCCACAACAGCAGAGTACGGAACGATTCTTCATCGGCCGGCTCCCGTTGGAAGCCCTTGGCGTGCCGTTCCAGATAGGCCGCGGCCGCACGCATACGGCGTGGATCATCACCGAATTGACCGAGCGCGCCATTACAGCTAAAACACAGAAGCCCACGGACCTTTCCCGTCTTGTGGTCGTGGTCCACATGCTTTGCGGCGCCACTGAGGCAGATGGCACAGAGACCACCCTGCCGGGCGGCCATCTGAGCCACTTCCTGTTCGGTGATCCCGTAGCGCAGCTTGAGCAGGTAGTTGCGCTCACTGCCATGGGTGCGCTGTTTGATCTCTGCCATGGTCGCCGTGTGGCATGGTCGGCAGTAGGCCGCGAGCCCCGACTTGGTCGCGCGATTGCGGCCGAATGCTTTGAGAGGCTTGACCTCCCGGCACTGGGGGCAGTACTTCATGCCCTCCGGCACTGCCGAGTACCTGCGATAGGGCCTCGTCTTCTTGCCCAGCTTCTCCTGGCCTCCTCGATAGGAGGCGGCGTTACGACGCCCGAAACATTCTCTGCAGTAAAGCGCAAGGCCGTCGGGAGAGGCCTTGCGCTTCCAGAACTCCGTGGCGGGTTTGACCTCGCCGCAGTCCCGACATTCCTTGGATGCCATGGCGGTGACTTTACCGTGCATCCTCATCTGGTTTAACCGTATGAAGTTAGGTGGTCACGAGACACCGGTCATTCACCATGGGAACCGCATGTCCGATTTATCGTATTATTGGCCGCCTTTTTGGACATACGACCTGACAAATTCCTCTGCGTTCTCTTCGAGAACTTCGTCGATTTCGTCCAGAATGGCGTCTACGTCGTCGGTGAGCTTGTCCTGGCGTTCCTGGACCTCGCTCTCGGTCGCGGCCTGGGTCTCCTCGGTCTCTTCGGTGCGCCGCGTGGTCTGCTTCTGACCGCCGCTGTCCTTCGTGGCCATCCCGTACCTCCACTCTGCCGGTGCCCCCAACCCTATCTCCGATCACCGGCGGCGAGCGGATGTCGCCGTCCGTTTCGCCGCACGTGCGGCGAGGGGGCCTGCTGGGGTTATCGCCGGTCCGGGAATCGCTGAAACGGGCAAACCAGTCACGAACGCGGGACGGGCGGGCGCCCCGCGCCCGCCCGTCCCGGGCGCCCCGCGCCGACTCTGGTCGGTGAAATCAGCTCTGGCCGGTGAGAGTGGCGACGAGGTCCGCGGCGGTACGGCAGCGGTCCAGGAGCGGCCCCACGTGCTGCTTGGTGCCGCGCAGGGGCTCCAGGGTGGGCACCCGCTGCAACGACTCCCGGCCGGGCACGTCGAAGATCACTGAGTCCCATGAGGCGGCGGCCACCGAGTCGGCGTACTGCCGCAGGCACCGGCCGCGGAAGTAGGCCCGGGTGTCCTCGGGCGGGTCCTCGATGGCGGCCTCGACCTGTGGCTCGGTGACGATCCGCTCGATGCGGTCGCGGGCCACCAGGCGGTTGTAGAGCCCCTTGTCGGCGCGGACGTCGGAGTACTGCAGGTCGACCAGTTGCAGGCGCGGGTGGGACCAGTCGAGGCCGTCCCGGCTGCGGTAGCCCTCCAGCAGTTCCAGCTTGGCCACCCAGTCCAGCTCACGGGAGAGCTGCATGGGGTCCTCACCGAGGCGGTGCAGCACCGACTCCCAGCGGTCGAGGACGTCCTTGGTCATCTCGTCGACGTCGGCGCCGAAGCGGTCTTCGACGTACTTGCGCGACTGCTCCAGGTACTCCATCTGCAGTTGGACGGCGGTCATCTTGCGGCCGTCGCGCAGCGTGAGAAGGTGCTTGCAGGTCGGGTCGTGCGAGACCGCGCGGAGGCCGGCCACCGGCATGTCGACCGACAGGTCCACGGTCAGGAACGAGTCCTCGATCATGGCCAGCACCAGGGCGGTGGTGCCGAGCTTGAGGTAGGTCGACACCTCGCTCATGTTGGCGTCGCCGATGATCACGTGCAGCCGCCGGTACTTCTCGGGGTCGGCGTGCGGCTCGTCGCGCGTGTTGATGATCGGGCGCTTGAGCGTGGTCTCCAGGCCGACCTCGACCTCGAAGAAGTCGGCGCGCTGGCTGATCTGGAACCCGTCGCCGCGCCCGTCCACGCCGATGCCGACCCGTCCGGCGCCCGCGACGACCTGCCGTGACACGAAGAACGGGGTCAGATGGCGGACGACGTCGGCGAACGGCGTCTCCCGCTTCATGAGGTAGTTCTCGTGGCAGCCGTACGAGGCGCCCTTGTTGTCGGTGTTGTTCTTGTAGAGCTGGATGGGGTGCGTGCCGGGCACCAGCGCGGCGCGCGCGGCGGCGTCGGCCATCACCCGTTCCCCCGCCTTGTCCCAGATCACCGCGTCGAGGGGGTTGGTGCACTCGGGCGCGGAGTACTCGGGATGCGCGTGGTCGACGTAGAGCCGGGCGCCGTTGGTGAGGATGACGTTGGCCAGGCCGAGGTCTTCGTCGGTGAGCTGGGTGGGGTCCGCCACCTCCCGGGCCAGGTCGAACCCGCGCGCGTCGCGCAGCGGGTTCTCCTCCTCGAAGTCCCAGCGGGCCCTTCGCGCCCGTGCCGCCGATGCCGCGAGGTAGGCGTTGACGACCTGGGAGGAGGTCACCATCGCGTTGGCCCCTGGCTGACCGGGTACGGAGATGCCGTACTCGGTCTCGATGCCCATCACCCGCCGAACACTCATATCGTCGAGCCTATCGGGGCGGAGGGGGTGGAGCCATGGGGCTCCACTCCGCGTTGCGGCGGTGTCGTCGCCGGTGGCGGCCGTACCTCCGATTCGTTCGTGTACGGCGTGTCGGCCCGTTGGATCGTCCGGCGAGGTGCCTGAACGGTACGCGCGCAGCGACCAATGTCACCCATGATGACCGTCACAGTCGCGCAACGAAACCGCCAGCACAACGCAGCCGGGCAGCGGAACACGGCGGCCACCCGGGGGTGACCGCCGTGCTCCTCACGAACCATGGTGGGGCGATTGCTTGCAGATGGTGGCGTTACAGGTACTGGCCGGTGTTAGCCACGGTGTCGATCGAACGACCGGCTTCGGCGCCCTTGGTGCCGGAGACGAGCGTGCGGATGTAGACGATCCGTTCGCCCTTCTTGCCGGAGATGCGTGCCCAGTCGTCCGGGTTGGTGGTGTTGGGCAGGTCCTCGTTCTCGCTGAACTCGTCGACGCAGGCGGCGAGCAGGTGCGCCACGCGCATGCCCTTCTGACCCGTGTCGAGGAACTGTTTGATGGCCATCTTCTTGGCCCGGTCGACGATGTTCTGGATCATCGCTCCGGAGTTGAAGTCCTTGAAGTACAGGACCTCCTTGTCACCGTTGGCGTAGGTGACCTCCAGGAAGCGGTTCTCCTCGCTCTCGGTGTACATCCGCTCGACCACTCGCTGGATCATGGCGTCCACGGTGGCGTCCGCGGAACCGCCGTTCTCCTTCACGTCGTCGGGGTGCAGGGGCAGCCCTTCGAGGATGTATTTGGAGAAGATGTCCTTGGCCGCCTCGGCGTCCGGACGCTCGATCTTGATCTTGACGTCCAGCCGGCCGGGCCGCAGGATCGCCGGGTCGATCATGTCCTCCCGGTTGGAGGCGCCGATGACGATCACGTTCTCCAGGCCCTCGACACCGTCGATCTCGCTCAGCAGCTGCGGGACGATGGTGTTCTCGACGTCGGAGGAGACGCCGGAGCCGCGGGTCCGGAAGATCGAGTCCATCTCGTCGAAGAACACGATCACCGGGGTGCCTGCGGAGGCCTTCTCGCGGGCCCGCTGGAAGACCAGGCGGATGTGCCGCTCGGTCTCACCGACGTACTTGTTGAGCAGCTCGGGGCCCTTGATGTTGAGGAAGAAGCTCTTGCCCTCCTGGCCGGTCTTCTCGGCGACCTGCTTGGCCAGCGAGTTGGCGACCGCCTTGGCGATGAGCGTCTTGCCGCAGCCGGGCGGGCCGTACAGCAGCACGCCCTTGGGGGGACGCAGCTGGTGCTCGCGGAACAGGTCCGCGTGCAGGTACGGCAGCTCGACCGCGTCCCTGATCATCTCGATCTGCGAGCCGAGCCCGCCGATCTCGTTGTAGGAGATGTCGGGGACCTCTTCGAGGACCAGCTCCTCGACCTCGGCCTTGTGGATCTTCTCGTAGGCGTATCCGGACCTGGGCTCGAGCATCAGCGAGTCGCCCGCCCGCAGGGGGACGCCGCGCAGCGGCTCGGCCAGCTTGATCACGCGCTCCTCGTCGGCGTGCGCGATCACCAGGGCCCGTTCGCCGTCGTCGAAGAGCTCCTTGAGCATGACGACCTCGCCCTGCTCCTCGAACTCCAGTGCCTCGACGACGTTGAGCGCCTCGTTGAGCATGACCTCCTGGCCACGCTGCAGTTCGTCGACGTCCACGGCCGGGCTGACGTTGACCCGCAGTTTGCGGCCCCCGGTGAAGATGTCGACCGTGCCATCGTCCCTGGCCTCCAGGAAGACCCCGAAGCCCGATGGCGGTTGCGCGAGCCTGTCGACCTCCTCCTTGAGCGCCACGATCTGCTCGCGAGCCTCTTTGAGGGTCGCTACGAGACGCTCGTTCTGACCCGTTACGGCAGCCAGGTTGGCCTGTGCCTCATGGAGTCGTTCCTCTAGAACACGTACTTGGCGCGGGGATTCCGCGAGCTTACGGCGCAGCACGGAGATCTCCTCCTCCAGGAAGGACACCTGTGTTTGGAGGTCCCTAACCTCCTTGTCGTGCTGCGCCCTGCGCGCCCCAGCATCGTCACGAGCGGCCACGCCCCGTCACCTCCTCAAAAAGAGAGCCGACGACCTACTGAGACCCTACCTATCTGGCGGGCATCCGTAACCTGCCGCTTCGGTTCTCCTGTCCTTCGCCCCCGCCGCGGGCGGCCCGGAATAGCCCGTTCCAACGCCGGAGAGAATCCACCGACACGTCCGGCAGACCATGAAATTCCCGGCTTTCACCGGCCCAGCCAAGCAAAGTTTGCTGATTACGGCCCCACCGGAAGGGGCCCTTCGGCCCCACGGCTCGGTTTGTGAATTCGCTGTTACATGGGCCCCGGCCTCCGCCGGGACCGCCGGACCGGCCATCCGGCCGTCACGAAAATGTGATCTATGCCTCGGCGGCGTCGGGCGCGTCGGCCCCGGCGTAGGCGCCCTTCGCGGGGCGGCGGCGGCGCAACGGCGGGGTGACGCCGTCGGCCAGCCTGCGGGCGGTCACCAGGAAGCCGGTGTGGCCCACCATGCGGTGGTCGGGCCGCACGGCCAGGCCCTCGACGTGCCACGAGCGGAGCATCGTCTCGAACGCGTACGGCTCGGCGAACGCGCCGTGCTCGCGGAGCCCCTCCACGACCCGCGACATCTGCGTCGTGGTGGCGACGTACACACAGATCATCCCGCCGGGGATCAGGGCCTTGGCGACGGCGTCCAGGCATTCCCAGGGGGCGAGCATGTCCAGGACGACCCGGTCGACCTCGGTCTCGGCGAGGGAGTCCTCCAGGGAGCCGACGGTCAGCCTCCACGCCGGGTGGGGGCCGCCGAAGAACTTCTCGACGTTGCCCTTGGCGACCTCGGCGAAGTCCGCGCGCCGCTCGTAGGACGAGACCATGCCGCGCTCGCCCACCGCGCGCAGCAGGAAGCAGGTCAGCGCGCCCGATCCGGCGCCCGCCTCGACGACGCGGGCGCCGGGGAAGATGTCGGCCATCGCGACGATCTGGCCGGCGTCCTTGGGATAGACCACGGCCGCGCCGCGCGGCATGCGGACCGCGAAGTCGGCCAGCAGGGGGCGGAACGCGAGGTATTCGGTGCCGCCGCTGGAGCGGAACACCGACCCCTCGGGGCTGCCGATGATCTCCTCGTGCGGGATCGAGCCCTTGTGGGAGTGGTAGACCTTGCCGGGCTGGAGGGTGATCGTGTTGATCCGGCCCTTGGGGTCGGTGAGCTGAACCTGGTCGCCGGCCCGGAAGGGGCCGTGGGGGATGCGGCCGTAGGAGTCGTGAGCCTGGGAGTCCTGGACGAACGAGTCCTGGGCGTGGGGATCGTGACCGCCGGCGTCGGGGGTCGGCGTGGGTTCGCTCATAACGTTCAAGGCTATCGGCGGGAAGCCCCCGCTCAGACCGCCCGGAGCGGCCGGAGCGGCCGCCCAGGCGGGCGGGCCGGGCGGTTCAGATCCCGGCGAAGGCGCGGTCGACGTCGGCCACCGCGAGCACCCCGTAGACCCGGCCGTCCGGCTCGACGAGCAGGTACTCCGAGGCGGGGGCGCGGCGGAGCGCGACGAGCAGCTCCTCGCCGGTGAGGTCGGCGGAGAGGGTCAGGTCCGGGTCCAGTCCCCGCGACAGCTCGCCCACCTCGATCCAGGGACGGCGGTGCTCGGGCGTGGCCGTCACGGCCTTCTCGTTCACCAGGCCGAGCGGCCGCCCCTCATGGTCGACGATCACCAGGGCGCCGGACCGGTCCTCCTGGGCGCGGCGCACCGCCTCCGCCAGCGGGACGTCCGCCGTCACCTGGGTGGCGCGGCGGGCCAGGCGGCGGGCGTCGAGCAGCGGGATGCGGTCGCGGACCTTCTCGGCCCGGATGGCCTGGGTCGCGCCGACCCAGATGAACGAGGCGACCAGGGCCGACCAGAGCAGGGCCAGCCAGCCGAAGCCGCCGCCGCCCGAGGCGGGCCGGGTGGCCAGGACCGCGCCGACGAGCAGGGTGAACAGCGCGACCCCGCGCCCCACCCAGCCGGCGAAGATCGCGCCGTTGCGGCTCTGCCCGGTGGCCTTCCAGACCGCGGCCCGTACCAGCCGGCCGCCGTCCAGCGGCAGGCCCGGCAGCAGGTTGAACACGCCGACCAGCAGGTTGGCGAACGTGAGGGCGTCGACGAGCAGCACGGCCACGCCGGGGAGCGGCAGCACCAGGTGCGCCAGCAGACCGAGCCCGGCGAGCACGAGGTTGACCAGCGGCCCGGCGAACGCGATCAGGAACTCCCGGCCGGGCGTGGGCGCCTCGCGTTCGATGGAGGTCTCGCCGCCGAGGATGTGCAGGGTGACCGAACGCACGGGCAGGCCGAGCGCGCGGGCGGTCACGGCGTGGCTCAGCTCGTGGACGAACACCGACGCGTACAGCAGCAGCGCGTAGGCGAACGCGACCACGAAGCTCCCGGGACGGCCGATCACCTCGGTCTTCAGCACCTGGTTCTCGAACATGACGGTGACGACCACCGCGACCAGGAACCAGCTGGGGGACACGTACACGGGGACGCCGAACGGGCGTCCCATGAAAAGGCCCTGCCCGGCCCGCCCGGGACCGGCGCCGGCCGGATCCCCGCCGGGTGCGGTCTTGCCTTCGGTCGGGGGTGCGCTCTCTGCCACGACCCCGATGCTACGCGGCTACGGGAATTCGTCGGTGGTGTCCCCTAGGGTGCTGGACATGACGACCACCGAGGCCGCAGGCTCGCCGGACACCGCACCGGAGACTGGGGCGACCGAAGGCCCGCAGGTGATCGGCTCCCTGTCCCCTTCGCGGGCGGGCGATTTCATGACCTGCCCGCTGCTCTACCGCTTCCGGGTGATCGACCGGATCCCGGAGAAGCCGAGCCCGGCCGCGGTGCGCGGCACGCTGGTGCACGCGGTGCTCGAACGGCTCTACGACCTGCCCAGGGAGCAGCGCACTCCGCCCGCCGCCCTGGAGCTGCTGGCCCCGCAGTGGGAGCGCCTGCAGGCCGAGGAGCCGGAGCTGGCGCGCCTCTTCGCCGCGGCGGGCGAGGACGGCGCCGGTGACACAGGCGACCAGGGCGAAGGTCACACAGGCGAAGGTGACACAGGCGACCGAGGCGAAGGTGACGCGGGTGCCCAGGGTGACACCGGCGGCCTGGACGGCGCGGCGGTCGAGCGGGAGTGGTTCGAGCAGGCCCGGCAGATGGTCGAGCGCTACTTCACGCTCGAAGACCCGCGCCGCCTGGAGCCGGCCGAGCGGGAGCTGTTCGTGGAGACCGTGCTGGCCTCCGGGCTCAAGCTGCGCGGCTACATCGACCGGGTCGACGTCGCCCCGAGCGGCGAGATACGGATCGTCGACTACAAGACCGGCACCGCGCCGCGCGCCGACTTCGAGGCGCGGGCGCTGTTCCAGATGAAGTTCTACGCGCTGGTGTTGTGGCGGTTGCAGGGCAAGGTGCCGCGGCTCCTCCAGCTGATGTACCTCGGCAACGGCGAGGTCCTGCGCTACGAGCCCGACGAGGCCGACCTGCGGGCGACCGAGCGCAAGGTCGAGGCGCTGTGGGCGGCGATCCGGCGGGCGATGGAGACGGGCGAGTGGCGCCACCGCACCAGCCGCCTCTGCGACTGGTGCGACCACAAGGAGCGCTGCCCGGGCTGGGGCGGCACGCCTCCGCCGCTGCCGGCGGCCCCGGTCGACCGCCCCTCCCCCGCCGATCTGGAGGTTTCGGCGTACGGGCGCGGCGACGACCTGTGACGTCGCCTGCTGCCCGACCTGCCGTTTCACCTGCTGCTCGAGCTGCGCCGATGTCCTACTCCTCCTTGCGGATGAGCTGAGATCCGCGTCCAGGAGGGCTCACCACCTGGAACGACCTCCTAGGGTGAGAATCGTGTCACCCCGTATCCACGGCCTCGCGGCCTTCCGCGCCTGGCTTCAGTCACGCCCGCAGGCGGCTGACGCCGTGCTGGCGGTGGCCCTGGTGCTCATGGGGTTCCTCCAGCTCTACATCGAGGACGTCCCACCGGAGCTGAAGCGGTACTACGGGGTCTCGGACGCCACCCACGTGGCGCTGATCATCGCCATCACGATGTCGATCACGTTCCGGCAGCGCTACCCGATGACGGTGTTGTGCTTCATCGTGGTCGGGGAGATCTGGATCTCGGTCGAGCACTATCCGGCGACGATCCCGGACGTGGTCGCGTTCCTGCTGGCGACCTACAGCGTGGCGGCGCACCGGGGGCTGGCGCACAGCGCCCTCGGCGGGCTTCTGGCCCTGGTCTCGTTCAACACGATGCTGGTGATGATGCCGATCGAGGTCGGCATCATCACCTTCATGATGGACAACGCGCTGGTCATGGGCGTCTGGGTGCTCGGCCGCAACCTGCGGCTCCGGCGCGCCTACTTCGCCGAGTTGGAGGACCGCGCCGCCCGGCTCGAACGGGCGCGCGGCACCGACGCGCGGGCGGCCAGGGTCGAGGAACGCTCCAGGATCGCGCGCGAGCTGCACGACGTCGTCGCCCACCATGTCAGCGTGATGACGGTCCAGGCGGGTGCCGCGCGGCGCATCCTCGACCGCAACCCGGGCAGCGCCCGTGAGGCCATGACCACCATCGAGGAGGTCGGCCGCACCGCGCTGAGCGAGATGCGCCGCATCGTGGGCGTGCTGCGGACCGACCGCGATCCCGAGCGGGCGGGCGGTGAGCTCGCGCCCCAGCCGGGTCTGGGCGACCTCGGCGAGCTGCTCGACCACGTCCGGGAGACCGGCCTGTCCGTGCAGCTGTGGATCGAGGGCGAGGCGCGCACTCCCTCGCCCGGCGTGGACGTCGCCGCCTTCCGGCTGATTCAGGAGGCGCTCACCAATACGCTCAAGCATGCCGGTCCGCAGGCGCGCGCCTGGGTCCGGCTCTACTACACCGACGACGACCTGACCGTGGAGATCGAGGACGACGGGCGTGGCACCGCGACGATCATTGCCGAGAACGGGGACAATCCCGGGCATGGCCTGGTCGGCATGTACGAGCGCGTCGCGCTGTACGGCGGCGAGCTGCGGATCGGGCCACGGGTCGGCGGCGGTTTCGGCGTACGGGCCCGGTTCCCCCTGGAGGCATGAGTTGAGAACGAGCGGAGCAGACAGATGAGTACGGTGCGGGTTCTGCTCGTGGACGACCAGCCGCTGCTGCGGACCGGATTCCGGCTCATCCTGGAGGCGGAGGCCGATCTCGCGGTGGTCGGTGAGGCCGGCGACGGCGCGGCGGCGGTTGAGATGACCCGGTCGCTGCTGCCGGACGTGGTGCTGATGGACATCCGCATGCCGGGCGTGGACGGCATCGAGGCGACCCGGCGGATCATCCGCGAGGGCGCCGCGTCACACGACCCGAAGGTGCTGATCCTCACCACGTTCGACCTGGACGAGTACGTGATCGAGGCGGTGCGGGCCGGGGCGAGCGGGTTCCTGCTCAAGGACTCGCCGCCGGAGGATCTGGTGCAGGCCATCCGCATCGTGGCGGCCGGCGACGCCATCGTGGCGCCGAGCGTGACCCGCCGGCTGCTGGACAAGTTCGCCACCCGGCTCCCGGCGGTCCGTGACTCCGCTCCCCCGCCCGGTCTCGACACGCTGACCGAACGCGAGCGCGAGGTGCTGTCGCACGTCGCGCGTGGGCTGTCCAACGCCGAGATCGCCGCGGAGCTGGTGGTCAGCGAGACGACGGTGAAGACGCACGTGGGCAACGTCCTGGCCAAGCTGGGGCTGCGCGACCGGGTGCAGGCCGTGGTGTACGCCTACGAGACGGGGATGAGCCGGCCCGGCCAGAGCTGACTTCGCGCCAAAGCTGACTTCGCGGCCGCCCGGCCGCCCGGGTGCGGCGTGGCCCTTGGCCCTTGACGGAAGATGATCCACCCCTCCCCCGCGAGGACGAGGGTGGGCGTACCCCTCCGTCCAAGGGTGGAGTGCGAAGTCCCTTCCCTGGGTGCATCTCAGAAGCCTCGCAGGCCCCTACTGTTCTGTGTCATGGATCGCACCGGGGGAAGCGCGGTCCTGCGAACCGTTCCGTTCCAGGTTTCATCCGCACTCAGATTCCGCAGACAGGGGAGTTCACGTGACGAACACCGCCCCATCCACCGCTGACGCGCACTCCGCGCCCGGGGCGGGCGATTTCGCCGCACGGGCACATCAGATCGCCAAGGTGTACGGCTCCGGCGACGCCCAGGTCATCGCCCTCGACAGCGTGACCGTCGGCATCCCCCGCGGCCGCTTCACCGCGATCATGGGCCCCTCGGGGTCCGGCAAGTCGACGCTCATGCACTGCATGGCGGGGCTGGACTCGGTGGACTCGGGCCAGGTCTTCATCGGCGACACCGACCTGACCCGGCTGCGCGACAAGCAGCTGACCCGGCTGCGCCGCGACAAGATCGGCTTCATCTTCCAGGCGTTCAACCTGGTGCCGACGCTGACGGCGCTGGAGAACATCACGCTGCCCATGGACATCGCCGGCCGCAAGCCCGACCAGCAGTGGCTGGACGCGGTCATCGACACCGTCGGCCTGCGGCCGCGCCTCAAGCACCGCCCGAGCGAGCTGTCGGGCGGCCAGCAGCAGCGCGTCGCCTGCGCCCGCGCCCTCGCCTCGCGTCCCGAGATCATCTTCGCCGACGAGCCGACCGGCAACCTGGACTCGCGTTCGGGCGCCGAGGTGCTGGGCTTCCTGCGCGACTCGGTGCGGAAGATGGGCCAGACCATCGTCATGGTCACGCACGACCCGAACGCGGCCGCCTACGCCGACCAGGTGCTGTTCCTGACCGACGGCCAGATCGTCGACACGATGGCCGACCCGACGGCCGAGCGCGTGCTGGAGCGCATGAAGGGCTTCGATCAGCCGGGGGTCAAGGCCTGATGATGGCCAAGGTGACGCTCCGCAATCTCGCGGCGCACAAGATCCGCCTCGTCCTCACCGCGGTCGCGGTGATCCTCGGCGTGGCGTTCGTGTCGGGCACGCTCATCTTCACCGACACGATGAACAAGCAGTTCGACGATCTCTTCAGCCAGGTCGGCAAGGGCGTGGCCGTCGATGTTCGCGCCAAGAAGCTCACCGACGACATCGAGGACGACGGGCTGTCGGCACAGCCCGTCCCGGCGTCGGTCATGGAGAGGATCCGCGCGATCCCCGGCGTCAAGGACGTCAAGGGCAACGTCACCGGCTACGCGGCGGTCGTCGGGAAGAACGGCAAGATCGTCGGCACGGAGCAGCAGGGGCCGCCGCAGTTCGGCGTCAACTGGACTCCGGGCGGCGACTACGACCTGAAGGAGGGCCGCGCGCCGGGCGGTCCGACCGAGGTCGCCATCGACGCCAAGACGGCCGAGAAGGGCAAGCTGAAGATCGGTGACTCCGTCAAGGTCGTGGTCCAGGGGCCGCCGCAGCAGCTGACGGTCGTCGGCCTGATCGACACCGGCAACCTGATGGGCGCCACGGTCACCGCGTTCGACACCGCGACCGCGCAGCGGCTGCTGCTCAAGCCGGGGTTCTACAACGACATTCAGATGGCCTCGTCGGGCCCGAGCGAGACCGAGCTGCGCGACAGCGTCGCCAAGGTCCTGCCTGCCAACCTGGAGGCGATCACCGGGACCAAGCTCCGCGAGGACGCCAAGAGCGACGTCGCCACGATCATGAACTTCTTCCGGACGTTCCTGCTCGTGTTCGCCTTCATCTCGATCTTCGTCGGCGCGTTCATCATCTTCAACACCTTCTCCATGCTGGTCGCCCAGCGCACCAGGGAACTGGCGCTGCTGCGCGCCATCGGCGCGGCACGGACCCAGGTGACCCGGGCCGTCATCGGCGAGGCGATCGCGGTCGGCGTCATCGGGTCCACGATCGGCCTGGTGGCCGGTGCCGGACTGGCGCTGATGCTGCAGGGCTTCATGATGCAGGACAGCGCGTCCGGGCTGGTGTTCACCTGGCGGCCGGTCCTCTGGTCGTACGTCGTGGGCATCGTCGTCACGGTCGTCTCGGCGTACTTCCCGGCCCGCCGCGCGGCGAAGATCCCGCCGGTCGCCGCTATGCGCGACGACGTGGCGCTGCCGCAGCGCTCGCTGCGAATCCGGATCGCGCTGGGCTCCACGCTGACCCTGCTCGGCGCGGCGCTGATCGCGCTCGGCCTGTTCGGCGGCGGGAGCAACCCGGTGGCCCCGGTCGGGGCCGGCGTCCTGCTGGTGTTCATCGGCGTGGCGATGCTCGCTCCGGTGATCAGCAAGCCGGTGGTGCGGGTGCTCGGCGCGCCGTTCGCCCGCGTCATGGGCATGCCGGGCCGCCTCGCCCAGCAGAACGCGCTGCGCAACCCGCGCCGCACCGCCGCGACCGCCGCCGCGCTGATGATCGGCCTGGCCCTCATCACCGCGGTGAACGTCATGGGCGCCTCCATGAGCGCCTCGGTGGAGTCGCAGGTCGACAAGCAGTTCGGCGCCGACTACGTGGTCGAGCCGACCGGCGCGGGCGGCACGGACACCTCCGCCGTCGCCAAGATCGCCGCTGCCCCGGGCGTCGACAACGCCTCGCCGTTCTACTCGGGCAACGCCAAGATCAAGGGCAAGCGCGCGTTCTACGTCGCGGGTGACATCAAGGCCCTCTCCGAAGGCGTGCGGCTGAAGATGGTGACCGGCAGCACCGCGCTCGGCCAGGACGGCATGCTCATCGACGAGGACACCGCCAAGGACAACAAGTGGGCGGTGGGCTCGACGATCGCGACGGCGTTCCCCGACGGCAAGACGCAGCAGCTCCGCGTCGCGGGCATCTACGAGAAGAACGAGATGCTCGGGCCGCGCGTCATCGCCCAGCCGGTCTACATGGCCCACACGGCCAAGCCGGCCGTCGACGGCATCGTCGTCAACACCAAGAACACCGACGCCGCGACCAAGCAGGCCATCGAGCGGTCGGTACAGGACTACCCGAACCTGAAGGTCTCCGACCAGACGGCCCTCAAGAAGGACGCGCGCAAGCAGGTCGACCAGTTCATCACCCTCATCACGATCCTGCTGGTCATGTCGGTCATCATCGCGGCCGTCGGGGTCATCAACACGCTGGCCCTGTCGGTGATCGAACGCACCCGCGAGATCGGCCTGCTGCGGGCGATCGGCATCAGCCGCCGCCAGCTGCGCCGCATGATCCGGGTCGAGTCGATCGTCATCGCCATCTTCGGCGCGGCGCTCGGCATCGGCATCGGCATCGCGTTCGGTGCCGCGTTGCAGAGCGCACTGGAGGACCAGGGGCTCACCGTGCTCTCCATCCCGGTGGTCACGCTCGGCGTGTACGTCGTGGTGGCCGCGATCATCGGGGTGCTGGCCGCGCTGTGGCCCGCGTGGCGGGCCGGCCGGATGGACGTCCTGAAGGCCATCTCCACCGAATAACACCGCACTCCACTGAATGACACCGCAGCACTGCGGAACGCCCCATCCGGGGGCACGAAGCGCCCCGCACGGCAGACCCGGCCGTGCGGGGCGCTTGTTCCTTTCAGGTGGACTCAGGAGAGCCGTACACGCGGATCCAGGTACGAGTAGGCGATGTCGACCAGGAGGTTCGCCACCACCACGCAGAGCGCGACGGCGAGCACGACCCCGAGGATGACCGGCGCGTCCCCCACCGTGATGGACTGGACGACGAGCTGGCCGACGCCCTGCAGGCCGAACACCTTCTCGGTGACGATGGTCGAGCCGATGAGGACGCCGACGTCGACGCCGAACTGCGTCACCACCGGGGTCAGCGCCGCCCGGAGGGCGTGCCTGTAGACGACCCGCCGTTCCGGCAGGCCCTTGGAGCGGGCCGTCCGGATGTAGTCCTCGCCGAGCACGTCCAGCATCGCGCCGCGGGTCAGCCGCGTGTAGCCCGCCATCAGCAGGAAGGCCAGCGCGAGCCAGGGCAGGGTCATCCGCTTCCAGAAGTTCTCCTGCAGCGGCGGTCCCGGCTCGAACAGGTGGATCCCCGCGTCGCCCGCCTTGCTGAACAGCACGTACAACATCAGCAGTGCCACCACGAACGCGGGCATCGACAACCCGGCCAGCACGAACAAGGTGGCCAGCCGGTCGAAGAACGACCGGGCCCGGGTGGCGCTCAGCACGCCGGTGAGGACGCCGCCCGCGAACCACAGCACCGACGCGCCCAGCACGAGCACGACCGTCGTCTGCAGCCGGCCGCCGATCATCGAGGCGACCGGAGCACCGTTGATGTAGGACTGGCCGAGGTCGCCCTGCAGCAACCGCCCGAGGAACCTGGCGTACTGCACGATGAGCGGTTCGTCGAGCCCGAGGTTCCTGCGGATGAGCCGCAGCGTCTCCGTCGTCGCGCGCGGGCCGCCGATCACTCGTTCGGGCTTGCCGGCCGCGACGAAGACGAGGAAGAACACGGCGGTGGACACCACCCACAGCACGACGACCCCGAACGCCAGCCGCCGGACGACGAACCGGATCATCGTTTCGCCGCCTTCCCGCGCCGCCGCCGTGCCCGCCCGCGCACCAGCCGTTCGGTGCGCGGATCGAACGCGTCACGGATGCCGTCGCCGAGGATGTTGAACGCGAACGTGGTCGCCAGCAGCAGCCCGGCCGGGACGCACAGGTACCACCAGGCGGCCTGGTAGTACTCCTGCGCCTCGTTGAGCATGCTGCCCCAGCTGGGTGTGGACGGGTCGACGCCGGCGCCCAGGAACGACAGCGTCGCCTCGAACGTGATGGCCTGCGGGACCAGGAGCGAGGCGAGCACGGTCACCGGCGCGACCAGGTTGGGCAGGACCTCCACGAGCATGATCCGCGGCGTGCTCGCGCCGAGCGCCCGGGCGGCCTCGATGTACTCCTTCTCCTTGATGGACAGCACCTGGCCGCGGACGACCCGCGCCATGGCGGCGAACATGAAGAATGCGATCACGACGATGGTCAGCGGCACGCTCGCGCCGAACGTCACCGCGACCACGATGGCGACCAGGAGGTAGGGGAACGACAGCACCACGTCCATGCCGCGCGCGAGCACGGCGTCGGCCCAGCCGCCGAGGAATCCCGACAGCACTCCGATCACCACGCCGAAGAGGGTCGCCAGCGCGGTCGCGGCGAGCCCCACCAGCAACGAGATCCGAGCACCGTAGGCGGCCCGCACCAGCACGTCCCGGCCGATCGAGTCGGCCCCCAGCCAGAACTCCCCCGACGGCCCGGCGGGCAGTCCGCTCTCGTCCAGTCCCGTCCTCGGATGGGCGGAGTGATGGGTGTGGCCGGTCCACGCCGCCCACAACGGCGCGGTCAGCGCGAACAGCGTCACCAGCACGATGACGCCGAGGGAGATCATGGCGAGCCGGTCCGCGCGGAGCCGCGCGAACGCCAGTGTCCACGGGCTGCGGCCCTGGATCTCGCGGGCGGGGGGTGAGGTGTCCATCGGCAGGTGAGACGTGACTCTCAGGAGGCTAGTCGGACCTTAGAGTAATCATAGGCCTGGATGGTCGGGATGAAGTGCGCGTTGCGAACGCGGTCGGAGCGGAAGATGGGGAAGTTCGCGCTGAGGAACGGCACCACCGCCGCGTCGGCCATGATGAGCCGGTCGGCGTCGTGCCACAGTTCCGCGGCCCTCGCCGGCTGCTCGGTCTGGAGCGCCTCGTCGATGAGCTCGTTGACCTCGGCGTTGTTGTAGCCGCCGTAGTTGGTGGAGTTCGGCCCGTAGGTCCTGCCGTCGAAGAGCGGCTGGATCACCGACCGGCCGTTGTTGCCGTACCAGTCGGGGCTCCAGTTCGGCACGGCGACGTCCCACCGCCCCTCGCGGGCCGCGGACGGTGTCACCAGGGTGCTGCTGTAGAAGGTGCCGTTGCCGTCGGCGATGAGATGCGCGGTGATGCCGCACGCGGCCAGGTTGGCCTGCACCGACTGGGCGACCTTCGGGTTGTTGCCGCTCACCCGGTAGGGGAAGCGCAGAGTCAGCCCGCCGGCGTGGCCCGCGGCGGCGAGCAGGCTCCGGCACCTGGCCGGATCTCCCCGGCTGCCGGGCGTCGGGTACGAGTCGTGCCTGCGGTGGCCGGCGTTGCCCGGCGGGATCACCTGGTTCAACGGCTCGGCCACGTCGGGGCCACCGTAGATCTTCACCAGCGCCGACTTGTCGACGGCGTACGCGATCGCCTGCCGTACCCGCCGGTCCGCCAGGGCCCGGTCGTTGTTGGGGCTTTGCAGGTTGAAGACGAGGAACGGGCTGAGGCTCGGGGAACGCCGGATGGCGAAGCGCGGGTCGCCGGCCGCCTTGAGCCGGTTGATCGCCGCGACCGGCACCGGCGAGTCCCATGCCAGATCGGCGGTGCCCTGTTCGAGCTGCTGCTGCACGCCGTCCGGGGTGTCCTGCCCGAGGGTGATCTGGATCCGGTCCACGTGGGCGGGGCGGAGCGGGTCGGAGTCGGCCCGCCAGGCCGGGTTGCGGTCCAGGACGATCGTCGTGTTGGGCGTGTACCGGGTGATCTGGTACGGGCCGTTCGAGATGGTGTTGCGGCGGAATTCGGCCCCGTCGGGCACGTAGCGGTCGTACTCCCGCGGCGCGGCCGTCGCGAACTGCAGGCCCAACAGGTCGAGCATGTCGCCGGCCGGGCGGTCGAGGCGGACAACGAGGGTCTTGGCGTCCTTGGCCTTCAGGCCCGCGATGTCGTGTCTGTTCTGGAAGTCGGCCATCGCCTTGGCGTTCCTGCCGTCGACCTTCGCGTAGGCGTCGCAGTAGGCCGCCATGCCCGTGATGGTCGATCGGTAGTACCCCTGCCCTCCCGACGGTGACGCGGGGTTGCAGAGCCGCTTCAGGCCACGGACGTAGTCGCCGGCGGTCACTTCGCGCGGCGGCCGCGTGTTCCATGTGACGCCGTCGCGCAAGGTGATGGTGTAGGTCCTGCCGTCGGGGCTGATCCCGCCGTTCCGCCGCGTCGGCAGCTCGCGCGCGACGTCGGGCTGGAGGGGGATCGTCTCCTCGAACGTGTTGGACGACCTGGTGTGGAACAGCGGCCGGGCGAACATCCGGCTCAGCGAGAGCGAGGCGAAGGTGTAGCCGCTCGCCGGATCGATATGGTCCGGGTCCGCGGCGCCCACGATCCTCAGCGTGCCGCCACCGCCGGCCCCGTCGCCGCCCGCCTCGCCGTCACAGGCGGCGAGCGCCCCCGCCAGCAGCGTTGCCAGCACGATCGTCACGGCTGCCGGACATTCCCGCGCGGCCATCTCGTAACCCCGCACCACGCGCCTCCTGTATGACCGCGAGTCGTACCCACAGCCGACCTTGCAGGGCTCGGCCCCGCGCCGCTCCGTCCTGTACAGATTGTGACCGGAGCATGACGTAAGGTATACCGGAAAGCAAGACCGGCCCGTGCGGAGCGACTCCGCACGGGCCGGTCACCTGCCGCCGGGAGGCGTCGGGTGTGCTGGCCGTCAGTCCTTGCCGACGGGTGAGTCCGCCGGGCCGGGGGCCGGGCCCGGGGCGACCGCGGCCTTGGCCACCAGGTCGGTGGCGCTGACCGTGGTGTTCTCCGGGAAGTGGCACGCCGCCATGTGGCCCGGGCTGAGCTCCTGCAGCGGCGGCTCGACCTGCTTGCAGATCTCCTGCGCCTTCCAGCAACGGGTGTGGAAGCGGCAGGCGGGCGGCGGGTCGAGCGGGCTCGGCACGTCGCCCTGCAGCCGGATCCGGTCCCGGCCCTCGCGCTTGCTCGGGTCGGGGATCGGCACCGCCGACAGCAGCGCGTTGGTGTACGGGTGCATCGGCCGCTCGTACAGGTCCGCCCGGTCGGCGATCTCGACGAGCTTGCCGAGGTACATGACCGCGACCCGGTCGGAGATGTGCCGCACCACCGACAGGTCGTGCGCGATCACGACGTAGGTGAGGTCGAGCTCGTCCTGCAGGTCCTCCAGCAGGTTGACGACCTGCGCCTGGACCGACACGTCCAGGGCCGACACCGGCTCGTCGGCGACGATCAGCTTGGGCCGCAGCGCGAGCGTGCGGGCGATGCCGATGCGCTGCCGCTGGCCGCCGGAGAACTCGTGCGGGTAGCGGTTGTAGTGCTCGGGGCTGAGCCCGACCATCTCCAGCAGCTCCTGCACCGCCGCCCGGACCCCCTGGCGCGGCTGCTCGCCCTGCAGCCGGAACGCGGCGCCGACGATGCTGCCGACGGTCTGCCGCGGGTTCAGCGACGAGTACGGGTCCTGGAAGATCATCTGGATGTCACGGCGGAGCGGCCGCATGTCCCGCTGGGACATGTGGGTGATGTCGTGCCCCTCAAAGGTGATCTTCCCGAAGCTGGGTTCCAGCAGCCGCATGATCATGCGGCCGGTGGTGGTCTTGCCGCAGCCGGACTCGCCCACCAGGCCGAGCGTCTCGCCCTTGCGCACGGAGAAGGACACGCCGTCCACGGCCTTCACCGCGCCGACCTGGCGTTTGAAGACGATGCCCTGCGTGACCGGGAAGTGCTTGCCGAGGTCCTCGACCTCCAGCAGCGTCTCCCCCCGGCGCCCGGTGCCCTTGACCGGCGCGGCGGCCGCGGCCGCTCCGGCGGCGCCCTCGGACGCGGCTTTCTCTGAGGCGGCAGCGTCCGGCGGGGTCTCCTCGGGCCCCGGCGCCGGGTTGTCGGATGTGCTCACGTTGTCCCCCATCACAGCTTGGGCGCGATCTCGTCGTTCCAGATCTGCCGGCGCTTCTCGGCGGGCAGGTGGCAGGCGACCCGGTGGCCGGGGGCCGCGTCCCGCAGGTCGGGACGCTCCTCGGTGCTCTTGCCGCCGTTCAGCTCAGCGTAGGCGCAGCGCGGGTTGAAGGCACAACCGGACGGCAGGTTGATGAGGCTCGGCGGCGTGCCCTTGATGGGCAGCAGCCGCTCCGAGCGCTCCCGGTCCAGCCGCGGCATCGAGCCCAGCAGCCCCCACGTGTAGGGGTGCTCGGGCGCGTGGAACACATCGTCCACGGTGCCGTACTCCACGCAACGGCCGCCGTACATCACCAGGATGTCGTCCGACAGCTCGGCGACCACCCCGAGATCGTGGGTGATCATGATGATGGCGGAGTTGAACTCGCGCTGCAGGTCCCGGAGCAGGTCCAGGATCTGCGCCTGCACCGTCACGTCCAGCGCGGTGGTCGGCTCGTCGGCGATCAGCAGCTCCGGGTCGCAGGACAGCGCCATCGCGATCATCGCGCGCTGCCGCATGCCGCCGGAGAACTGGTGCGGGTAGTCGTCCACGCGCCGGTCCGGCCTGGGGATGCCGACCCGGCCGAGCATGTCGATCGCGTGCTTGCGGGCGACCTTCCTGGTGACGTCGTTGTGGATCCGGTAGGCCTCGATGATCTGGTGCCCCACCGTGTAGAAGGGGTGCATCGAGGACAGCGGGTCCTGGAAGATCATCGCCATGTCGCGGCCGCGCAGCCGCCGCACCTGCTCCTCGCTCGCGCCGACGAGCTCCTGCCCGTCCAGCCAGATCTCGCCCGAGACCCTGGCGTTGCGCCGGTTGTGCAGGCCGAGGATGCCGAGGCTGGTCACGCTCTTGCCGGAGCCCGACTCGCCCACGATGCCCAGCGTCTTGCCGCGTTCGAGCTGGAAGCTCAGCCCGTCCACGGACTTGACCAGCCCGTCGTCGGTGGGGAAGTGGATCCGCAGGTCGCGCACTTCGAGGAAGGAGGACGGCGGCCGGGAGTCCGCGGGCCCGGCGGGCGCCGTGGACGTGCCGTCGCGCATCTCGTCGTCCCGCTTGTCGTTCTTACGCGCCATCAGGCCAGCCTCACTCTCGGGTCGGCGACCGCGTACAGGATGTCCACCACCAGGTTGGCGACGATCACGAACAGGCCGGTGGCCATCGTGACGCCGAGGGCGACGGGCAGGTCGCTGCGCGTGATGCCCTGCAGCATCAGCTGGCCGAGGCCGGCGAACGAGAACGTGGTCTCGGTGATCACGGCGCCGCCGAGCAGCAGGCCGATGTCCAGGCCGAAGATCGTGATGATGGGGGTCAGCGCGGACCGCAGCCCGTGCCTGGTGATGACCGTCCGTTCCGGAAGGCCCTTGGCGCGGGCGGTGCGGATGTAGTCCTCGCCCATCGTCTCCAGCATGCCCGCCCGGGTGAGCCGCGCGTACATCGCCGCGTACAGGAACGCCAGCGTGATCCAGGGCAGGATCAGCGCCTGCGCCCAGGTCGCCGGGTTGTCGAGGAACTCGTGGTACCGCGGCGTCGGCAGCAGCTTCAGCTGCCGGCAGATCAGCCAGATCGAGACCAGGCCGGTGAAGAACATGGGGAGGGACACGCCCGCCAGCGCGGCCGACATGGACGCGCGGTCGAAGACGCTCCCCCGCTTCAGCGCCGAGATGACGCCGATGGTGACGCCGGCCAGCAGCCACAGCACGGCGGCGCCGAGCGCGATGGAGAAGGTCACCGGCGCACGGTCGAGCAGCAGGTCGAAGACCGGCTCGTTGGTGCGGTAGGAGTAGCCGAGGCAGGGCGCGGGGCACTCGGTGATGCTCGTGCCGAACTTGTACTCCTGGCCGACGAACATTCCCTGGACGAACTCCCAGTAGCGGACCAGGAAGGGGTCGTCGAGCCCCAGCTTCGCCTTGACGCCGGCCAGGCCTTCGGGGGTGACCTCCCGGCCCAGATAGCGCGCCGCGAGGTCGTCGGTCGACTGACCCGCGAGCTTCGGCAGCAGGAAGAAGATGCCGAACGTCACCAGGCTGATGATCGCCAGCAGAAGAACGGCGACCAAGAGACGCCGGATGATGTATCGGATCACTTCGAGCGGCGGTGGCGGCCGGCGCGGCGGGTCCTGTGGGACGCCGCCGCGCCGGTCACCGCTGCCTTCACCTCTCTCAGAATTACTTGGCGAGCCCGAGGTTGGCGTAGTCGATCATGCCGGAGTACCCGTAGTTGATGAACACGTTCGTCACCTTCGGGTTCCGGTAGTAGAGGTTCTTCGCGTACAACATCGGGATGATCGACGCGTCCTCCATGACGGCCTTGTCGATCTCCTGGTAGACCTTGTTGCGCGCGGCCTCGTCCTTCAGCTGCACGACGTCCTTGAACTGCTTCGCGATGGCAGGGAGGTCGATGTGCGAGATGTTGGAGCTACCGGTGCCCTTGAGCGCGCCCGGGTCGGTGATCTGCTGCAGGAAGCCGAAACCGCTCGGGAAGTCGGCCGCCCAGCCGTAGACCATCAGGCCGAGCTGGTTCTTCTTGACGAAGTTCGGGTCGCCGACCACACCGCCGGTGTAGCCGTCCTCCGGGTAGTTCTTGATGTTGACGGTGATGCCGACCTTGGCCAGCGAGGCCTTCACGGACTCGGCTGCCGCCTTCTCCTTGGGCCGCTCGGTGCGGTAGGAGATGTTGGTGGTGAAGCCGTTGGGCTTACCGCACTTGGCCAGGTGCTCCTTGGCCTTGACCGGGTCGCCCTTGCCGTTGTTGTTCGGGTACAGGTCGAACTTCTGGTGCGCCTTCAGGCTCGGCGGCATCAACGTGGAGGCGATGTCACCGCCGGTGGTGCCACCGTAGGCCGCCTG
Source organism: Actinomadura rudentiformis (assembly GCF_008923185.1). Taxonomy (GTDB): domain Bacteria; phylum Actinomycetota; class Actinomycetes; order Streptosporangiales; family Streptosporangiaceae; genus Spirillospora; species Spirillospora rudentiformis. The sequence continues at coordinate 175,893 of NZ_WBMT01000006.1, read as the reverse complement.
GTAGCCGGTCTTGTCGACGGCGTACTGGACCGCGATGCGGCAGTCCTTGTTGGTGAACGGCTCGACCTGGCGGCTGATGGCCGTGTACCAGAGGAAGCCCGAGGTCGGGTTGTCGGCGTTCTTCTTCAGCTCCGGGTCGGAGAGGATCTTCGACCGGGCGGCGGCGTTGACGCCGTTGCCCTGGACGTCCATGTGGGCGCTGCCGTCCATCTGGCGGTTGTCGACCTCGTCGGCCGCGACGCCCAGCTGAACCTCGATGTTGTCGAGGAGCTGCTTGCGGTTGGGGTCGCTGGTGTCCCAGTTCGGGTTCTTGCTCAGCTTGATCGACTTACCGGGCTCGTAGCTGTCGAGCTTGTACGGGCCGGTGGACACGACGCCCTTGGCGTAGTTGACGCCGCCCTTGGCGCCGGCGTCGGCGGCCTTGGGGACCGGAGCGGTCTGCGGGATCGTGGCCAGGTAGTCGAACTCGGCGAACGGGGCGGCCAGCTTGAAGACCACGGTCTGGTCGTCAGGGGTCTCGACGCCCTTGAAGTTGTCGAGGTTCGGGTCCTTGTACGGGCCCTTGTAGCCGTTGGGGTTGGCCAGGTACTGCCGGAAGTAGACCGGGCCCTTCTCCATGACCTCGGGCGAGTAGTTGCTCCGCGCGACCGCGTACTTCACGTCCTTGGACGTGACCGGCGTGCCGTCGGAGAACTTGATGCCCGGACGCAGCTTGTAGGTCCAGGTCTTCAGGTCGGCGCTCGGCTGGCCGAGGCCGGTCGCGAGGTCCGGCGTGATCTCCAGGTTGCCCTGGCCGCCGACCGACTTGAAGGTCACCAGCGTGCGGGCGTAGAGGCGGCTGAAGTTCCAGGCCGTGGCGTAGTACATGTTGCCCGGGTCGGTCGAGTCGAAGTCGCCCGTCCGGAGCATCTGCAAGGTGCCGCCCTTGGCGTCGCTCGGGTTGACGATCGCCTTGCTGCCCTGGTCGAAGACGCCGCTGCCGCCGCCTTCCTCATCCCCGCCGCCGCAGGCGGCGAGCACGAGGGCGGCGCTGACGCCGACCGCCAGAACGGCGGTGCCCCTCCGTGTCGTTCTTCTCATTGTGTTCGCTCTCCCTTTGGGATCGGTCGAGGTTTCTCGAGGGACAGTGGATGAGGGTCAGCGCGAGGACCGCGGGTCCAGCGCGTCCCGGAGGCCGTCGCCGAAGAGGTTGAAGGCCAGCACGGTGATGAAGATCGCCATGCCCGGGAAGAACATGAAGTGCGGCGCGATCTCGTAGACCTCCTTGGCCTCGTTCAGCATGCCGCCCCAGCTGGGAGTGGGCGGGATGATGCCGACGCCGAGGAAGGACAGCGACGCCTCGAAGATGATGTTGGTGGGGATCATCAGCGTCGCGTAGACGAGGATCGGCGCCCACAGGTTGGGCAGCAGTTCGCGGAAGAGGATGTACGGGGCGCGCGCTCCCATGCTGCGGGCGGCGTCCACGAACTCGCGCTCCCGCAGCGACAGGGTCTGGCCGCGGATGATGCGGCCGATATAGGGCCAGCTGAAGAACCCGATCACGAAGATCAGGAACGCCACCCGCAGCCCGTTGCCCTCCAGCCCGAACGCGCTGTTGGGGAAGACGCCGACGAGGGCGATCGCGAAGAGCAGCAGCGGGAAGGCCAGGAAGATGTCCATGGCGCGGGCGATGAGGGTGTCGACCCAGCCGCCGAAGTAACCGGCGATGACGCCGAAGAAGACACCGAGCACCACCGCGAGCATCGTCGCCAGGAACGAGATCAGCAGCGAGTACTTGGCGCCGTTGACGATGCGGCTGAACATGTCCCGGCCGGCCGGCAGGTCCACGCCGAACCAGTGGTCGGCGCTGATGCCCGAGTGCATGATGCCCGTCTTAGGGCGCGACAGCGTCGGGTCGATCAGGTTGTTGTGCGGCTCGTTGGGGTCGCCCACCAGGAACGGTCCGACGATCGCCATCAGGATCAGCAGCACCACCAGGATGCCGCCGGCCATCGCGACCTTGTCGCGCTTGAGCCGCAACCAGGCGATCTGACCGAGCGAGCGGCCCTGGATCGCCTTGCGTTCGACGCCCGCAAGGACGGCCTCGGGCTGGGCCTCGGCCTCAGACCCGGTCGTCTCGATCGGTGCGGTCACGCTCCGTACCTCCTGCCGTTCGGCCTGTTGGCCACTCCGCCGCCGACCCAACGTCATGCGGCCGCGGAGATCATCCGTTGCCCGTGCCCGTTACGCCGTGTTTGCTGGAGGGAAACCTAGTCCTTCGGGCACGACTGTCCATCGCGTGCGGCGGCCTCTGCTAGTACCCGTATCTGACTTGTGATCTCGTCGTCATCTTGGGCACACGTGGCCTGGACAACACGCAGGACAAACCGCCCAGATATTACGTAGCCGGGCGGCGTGCGCGATGTTGAAACGCCGTCGGCACAGGGAAGCTTTACCGTTCTGAGTCCGATCTGAGATCGATCGTCCGCAGGTCAACGGCGGTGGGCGCAGAATCCGCACAGCAGAAAGGCCGTCCGGCCGCATGGAGGGCGGCCGGACGGCCCGCGTCGGGGTCGCTCGGGCGAGCAGGGGTGAGCGGGCCGCCGGGACAGGTGTGACTCACGGGGACACTGGTGTCTCGGCGGCCCGGTGCTCATCCGGTCCCGCGGTTACGGAACGTCATTCACGGAGACGTCATTTGATGCCGCGGTTGCGGAGGATCTCCTCGATCTCGGCGAGGTCGGGATCCATGGCGGCGGGTGCGCCGCCACTGGACTGCTCGACGGCCTTGTCCGGCTTGCGCTGCTTGGCGGCCTTGGGTGCCTTGCTGCGCTTGGCCCCCTTGCCCTCGTCCACGGCGCCACCGGCCTCGGCCCGGCGGCTCAGCATCACGCCCGAGGTCAGGTAGAGCATGACGGCGAGGCCCGCGAGGACCACGCCGGCCCACTTCACGGGGCTGAAGACCAGCTCCGTCACGAACTCGGTCACGCCGGTCATCGCCGCCGCGGCGGGCACCAGGGACAGGGCGGCGCCGCGCATGCCCGAGGCCGCCCCCCGGCGCTTGTAGACACCCCAGCTGATGACCAGCCCCAGCAGGGTGACGCCATAACTGATCAGCTCGATCATGCGGGCCCCTCAATCCGTGCGATAGTGCTCTCCCCCATCGTCACACGTCCGGAACGCAAGGCCACTCCTCCGAGCGGACGGTTGTCGGACCTGCGGTGTCATCCGGAAGCGTGATCTGTCCCCTAGGGCTCAGGCGTGAGCCAACCAGCATGATCACCCCGGCAGGTATCAGGAGCCGCCAGAAGGCCGCTCAGCGACGGCCGGGTACGAGCCGCTCAGCGCCCGGCGGAGACGAGCGAGGCCAGGAACGGCACGTCGACCTCCTGCAGCGAGCCCACCACCGTGCGGCGCGGGGCGGGCGGCGGGGGCAGCACTCCCGGAACGGCCACCGTCGCGCACCCGGCGGCCTGCGCCGAGGCCAGCCCGTTGGGCGAGTCCTCGATGGCCACGCACCGCACGGGGTCGGCGCCGAGCAGCTCCGCGGCCGTCAGGTAGGGCTCAGGATGCGGCTTGGTGTGCGTCACCTCGTCGCCCACCACCGTGACCGCGAAGAGGTCACGGCCGATGGCGTCGAGGACCGGCTCGGTCAGCGCCCGGTGGCTGGAGGTGACCAGCGCGACCGGGATGTCGGCCTCCCGCAGACCGCACAGCAGCTCCTTGGCGCCGGGCAGCAGCGGGACGTGCGTCGAGAGCAGCTCGATCATGCCGTCCAGCATCCACCGGCCCACCTGCTCCTCGGAGACGCCGGTGCCGGTCTTGGCGACCATGTAGGCGGCGGCGACCGCGAGCGAGCCGCCGACCAGATGTCGCTGGTCGGCCTCGCTCCAGGTGCCGCCCAGGCGCGCCACCACGTCGGTCTCGACCTCGAGCCAGAGCCGTTCGGAGTCGATCAGTGTCCCGTCCATGTCGGCCAGTACGGCCTGCAGTCCCCCCGCCGGGTTCACGCAGCTCCTCTCCTTTGATGGGACGTGCTCAGGTGTTGAAGTACTTGGCCTCGGGGTGGTGGACCACCATCGCGTCGGCGGACTGCTCGGGGACGAGCTGGAGCTCCTCCGACAGCGACACGCCGATCCGCTCCGGCTTGAGCAGCCGCACGAGGGTGGCGCGGTCCTCCAGGTCGGGGCAGGCCGGGTAGCCGAAGGAGTAGCGGGCGCCGCGGTAGCCGAGCTTGAAGAAGTCGTTGACGTCGTCGGCGTCCTCGGCGCCGAAGCCGATCTCCGACCGGACGCGCGCGTGCCAGTACTCCATCAGCGCCTCGGTGAGCTGGACCGACAGGCCGTGCAGCTCCAGGTAGTCGCGGTAGGCGTCCTTGGCGAACAGCTCGGCGGTCGCCTCGGCGACCTTCGACCCGACGGTGACCAGCTGGAAGGCGACCACGTCGGTCTCGCCCGACTCGCGCGAGCGGAAGAAGTCCGCGAGGCACAGGTGCCGGTCGCGGCGCTGGCGCGGGAAGGTGAACCGCTCGCGGTCCGACCCGTCCTCATTGAGGATCACCAGGTCATTGCCCTCGCTCACGGCGGGGAAGTAGCCGTAGACGACCGCTGCCTCGATGAGGCCGTCGGTCTGGACGCGATCCAGCCACATGCGCAGCCGAGGGCGGCCCTCGGTCTCGACGAGCTCCTCGTAGGACGGGCCCTCGCCGCCGCGCGCGGGCTTGAGGCCCCACTGCCCCATGAACGTGGCGCGTTCGTCGAGGAAGGACGTGTAGTCGGCCAGCGGGATGCCCTTGACGATGCGGTCGCCCCAGAACGGCGGCGACGGCACCTTGTTGTCGGCCGCGACGTCGGACCGCGCGGGCATGTCCTCGGGCTCGGTGACCTTGAGGGTGGCGCCCTTCTTGACGCGCCGCTCGCGCAGCGGCGGCAGTGAGGCGCCGTCCTCGCCGCGCTTGACGGCCATGAACGCGTCCATGAGCCGCAGCCCCTCGAACGCGTCGCGCGCGTAGCGGACCTCGCCGTCGTAGAGTCCCGCGAGGTCCTGCTCCACGTACGCCCGCGTCAGCGCCGCGCCGCCGAGCAGCACCGGCCACTCCGAGGCGAGCCCGCGGGAGTTGAGCTCCTCCAGGTTCTCCTTCATGATCACGGTCGACTTCACCAGCAGGCCGGACATGCCGATCACGTCGGCGCGCTCGTTCTTGGCGGCCTCCAGGATCGACGACATCGGCTGCTTGATGCCGAGGTTGACGACCTCGTAGCCGTTGTTGGACAGGATGATGTCGACGAGGTTCTTGCCGATGTCGTGGACGTCGCCCTTGACGGTGGCGAGCACGATGCGGCCCTTGCCGCCGTCCTCGGTCTTCTCCATGTGCGGCTCGAGGTAGGCGACCGCGGTCTTCATGACCTCGGCGCTCTGGAGCACGAACGGCAGCTGCATCTGGCCGGAGCCGAACAGCTCACCGACGGTCTTCATGCCGTCCAGCAGCACGTCGTTGACGATCTCCAGGGCGGGCCGCTGGGTCAGGGCCTCGTCCAGGTCGGCGTTGAGCCCGTCGAGCTCGCCGTCGATGATGCGCCGCTTGAGCCGCTCCCACAGCGGGAGCGAGAGCAGCTCGGCGGCGCGTGCGCCCTTCATGGCCGCGGTGTCGACGCCCTCGAACAGCTCCATGAACGTGATCAGCGGGTCGTAGTCGCCCGCACGTCTGTCGTAAACGAGATCCAGCGCGACCTTGCGCTGCTCCTCGGGGATCCGCGCCGTCGGCAGGATCTTGGAGGCGTGCACGATCGCCGAGTCCAGGCCGGCGTCCACGCACTCGGCCAGGAACACCGAGTTGAGCACGATGCGGGCGGCCGGGTTGAGGCCGAACGACACGTTCGACAGGCCGAGCGTCGTCTGCACCGTCGGGTAGCGGCGCTTGAGCTCGCGGATCGCGTCGATGGTCTCCAGGGCGTCGCGGCGCGACTCCTCCTGGCCGGTGCCGATCGTGAACGTGAGGCAGTCGACGATGATGTCCTCGACCCGCATGCCCCAGGTGCCGGTCAGCTCCTCGATGGTGCGGGCGGCGACGTCGACCTTCCAGTCGGCGGTGCGGGCCTGGCCCTGCTCGTCGATGCACATGACCACGACCGCGGCGCCGTGCTCGCGCACCACCGGCATCAGCCGCGCCATCTTGGAGTCGGGTCCGGTGCCGTCCTCCAGGCTGACCGAGTTGACCACGGCGCGGCCGCCGAGCATCTCCAGCCCGGCCTCCAGCACCGGCGTCTCGGTGGAGTCGAGGACGATCGGCAGGGTGGCCGCGGTGGCGAACCGGAACGCCAGCTCCTTCATGTCGGCGACGCCGTCACGGCCGACGTAGTCGACGCACAGGTCGATCATGTGCGCGCCGTCGCGCGCCTGGTCACGAGCGATCCTGACGCAGTCGTCCCAGCGCTGCTCCAGCATCGCCTCGCGGAAGGCCTTGGAGCCGTTGGCGTTGGTCCGCTCGCCGATCGCCAGGTAGGAGGTGTCCTGGCGGAAGGGGACATGCTGGTAGAGCGAGGCGGCGCCCGCCTCGGGACGGGGCCGGCGGTCGGCCACCTCGCGGCCGCGCACCCGCTCCACGACCTGGCGGAGGTGCTCGGGGGTGGTGCCGCAGCAGCCGCCGACCAGCGACAGCCCGAAGTCGCGGGTGAACATGTCGTGCGCGTCGGCCAGCTCGCCCGGGGTGAGCGGATAGTACGCGCCGTCGGCGGTCAGCTCGGGCAGGCCCGCGTTGGGCATGCAGGACAGGCCGATCCGGGCGTGCCGGGCCAGGTAACGCAGGTGCTCGCTCATCTCGGCCGGGCCCGTGGCGCAGTTGAGACCCATCAGGTCGAGCTCCAGCGGCTCCAGCGCGGTCAGCGCGGCGCCGATCTCCGAACCCATCAGCATGGCGCCGTTCTGCTCGATCGTGACCTGGCCGATCAGCACCGTGTCGGCGCCGGCCGCCTTGATCGCGCGCTTGGCCCCGATCAGCGCGGCCTTGGCCTGGAGGAGGTCCTGGCAGGTCTCCACCAGGATGGCGTCGGCGCCGCCGGTGATCAGTCCCTCGACGTTGCGCTGGTAGGCGTCGCGCAGCGTGGCGAACGGCACGTGCCCGAGGGTGGGCAGCTTGGTGCCGGGCCCGACCGACCCGATCACCCAGCGTGGGCGGTCAGGCGTGGAGTAGGCGTCGGCGACCTCGCGGGCGATGCGCGCCCCGGCCTCCGACAGCTCCTCGATCCGCTCGGTGATGTCGTACTCGCCGAGGTTGCCGAGGTTGGCGCCGAAGGTGTTGGTCTCGACGCAGTCGACGCCGGCGTCGAAGTAGGCCTCGTGGACCGACCGGACGATGTCGGGCCGGGTGACGTTCAGGATCTCGTTGCAGCCCTCGTGCCCCTCGAAGTCGTCCAGGGTGGGGTTGCGGTCCTGGAGCATCGTCCCCATGCCTCCGTCGGCCACGACGACGCGCTTCTGGAGGGCCTGACGCAAGGACTGTGGGTTGGGAGAGCTCATGGTGCCCCACCTTATCCGGGGCCGCTCGCGTCTCTCTCGACAGCGTCCACATGCTGGGAACACTGCGACACAGGTCACGCACGGAACGAGATTGACCCGTGACGCGGGGGTCATCAGACCGATAACGTGCCCACCTGAAACTACTCCCCGGTAAGGAGCGGCATGAGCGCGTACCGCACCATCCTCGTCGGCACCGACGGCTCGGACACCTCGTTCCGCGCGGTCGACAGGGCCGCCCAGCTTGCCGCCGCCACCGGCGCCACGCTGCTGCTCGCCTCCGCCTACCACCCCATGCCCACGCGGGAGCGCCTCACGGCCTCTGACCGTCTGGGCGACCTCGCCTACAAGGTGCAGGGCTCCACGCCGGCGGAGGACGCCCTGCGCGCCGCCCGGGAGCGGGCGATCGCGGCCGGCGCCAAGGACATCGACGAGCTCGCGGTCGAGGGCGACGCCGTCGACGTCATCGCCAAGATCGCCAAGGACCGCGCGGCGGATCTCGTGGTCGTCGGCAACCGCGGCCTCAACAGCCTGGCGGGACGGCTCCTGGGTTCGGTCCCGGCGAACCTTTCGCACCGTTCGCCCTGCGACGTCCTCATCGTCCACACCACGGACGGCAAGTGACCGAACTGTAATCGGTTCCGCCCGGCCACCGGGGACCCCGGAGGTCTGGGCGGCGGGGCGGTGGGGTAGGTCCCCTCAGGACGTAGGCTGACAGCCACCGATCATGAGCGGGCCCCGGAACCCCCCGGGAATGCCGCCCCCCTCGGTGACGCTGTACCCGACGTCGGAAGGAGGCAGCGCGTGGTCGAGCTCGAAAGCGTGCCGGAACTCGTCGACCCGGTGCTCGTGGCCGCTTTTGAAGGGTGGAACGACGCCGGGGAGGCGGCCAGCGGGGTCATCCAGCATCTGGAGAACATCTGGGACGCGGTCCCCATCGCCGAGCTCGATCCGGACGACTACTACGACTTCCAGGTGACCCGGCCGATCATCGAGATGAGCGACGGCGAGAGCCGCGGCATCACCTGGCCGACCACCCGGATCTCCTGGGCCCGCCACCCGACCGGCCGGGACGTGGTCCTCGTGCACGGCATCGAGCCCAACATGCGCTGGCGCTCGTTCTGCCGCGAGCTGGTGGGCCTCATGATGCAGCTCGGCGTGGAGAACGTCGTCCTGCTGGGCGCGCTGCTCGCCGACGCCCCGCACACCCGTCCCGTCCCCGTCACCGGGGCCGCCTCCGAGGCCGGACTGGTCACCACGCTGCACCTGGAGCCCGCCCGCTACGAGGGCCCGACCGGCATCCTCGGCGTGCTGCAGGACGCCTGCGCCAAGGCCGATCTGAGCACCGTGTCGCTCTGGGCGGCGGTGCCGCACTACGTCGCGCAGCCGCCCTCCCCCAAGGCCACTCTCGCGCTGCTCCGCCGGGTCGAGGACCTCCTGGACGTCACGATCCCCCTGGGCGAGCTGCCCGAAGAGGCTCGCGCCTGGGAGAACGGCGTCAACGAGCTGGCCGAGGAGGACTCCGAGGTCGCCGAGTACGTCCGGACCCTGGAGGAGCAGAAGGACGCCGCCGAGCTGCCCGAGGCCAGCGGCGACGCCATCGCCCGAGAGTTCGAACGCTACCTCCGCCGCCGCGACGCGAACTAGATCGCCGGACCGGGCATGGCGCCGGCCTCGGCGCTCGGCTTCGCATCTGCGACGCGGTCGACGCGGGCCGAGCTTGCCGGTCTGCCGTGATCGATCGCCATGCAGGTGGTTTAGGTGGCATTATGCGACAGGTCCAATTAACGGACCGAGAGGGAGCGTCGTGCCGGAGGCTCAGCCGCTGCTGCCGCACGATCCCAGGGGGCTGGGGTCGTACGAGCTGGTGGGCCGGCTGGGGTCGGGTGGCCAGGGCACGGTCTACCTCGGCAGGGGCCCGGACGGCCAGCTGGTCGCGGTCAAGCTGCTGCGCGTGCAGTTCGACGAGGACGGCAGCGCGCGGACCCGGTTCATCCGGGAGGCCGAGGTCGCCAAGCAGGTGGCCCGCTTCTGCACCGCCCAGATCCTCGACGCCGACACGATAGGCGACAGCCCGTACCTGGTCAGCGAGTACGTGGCGGGGCCCGCGCTCAGCACCCAGGTGGAGCGCGCCGGCCCGCTGTCCGGCGGGGCGCTGGACCGGCTGGCGGTCAGCACCGCCAGCGCGCTGGCCGCGATCCACCGTGCCGGCATCGTGCACCGGGACCTCAAGCCCCCCAACGTGCTGCTCGGCCCGGACGGGCCGCGGGTCATCGACTTCGGCCTCTCCCGGATGCTGGACGTGGCGACCGCGGCGAGCAGCAAGGCCTTCGGCACGCCCGCGTACATGGCGCCGGAGCAGATCACCGGCGAGGACGTGGGCGCGGCGGCGGACGTGTTCGCGTGGGGCGCCACGATGACGTTCGCGGCGACCGGGCGTCCCCCGTTCGGCGCGGACTCGATCCACGCGGTGATCCATCGCGTGCTGCACAACGAGCCGGACCTCGGCGCGCTGGACGGCCGCCTGCGCGAGCTGGTGGCGGCGGCGATGGCCAAGGAGCCGGCGGCCAGGCCCACCGCGGCGCAGCTCATGCTCCGCATGGTCGGGCACGATGAGGCTTTTCAGCCGGCCGGGGTCCGGGTCGACGACGGGCCGCTCGTGCCACCGCCCCGCATCGATGATCCGCAGCGCACGGCCGATCCGCAGGAGACCTCCCCCATCGTCCCGCGCCGCCCGAGGGGCAGGCTGGTGGGCACGGTGGCCGTGGTGGGTGCCGCCGCGCTGGTGGGAGCCGGCGGGTTCACGTTCGCGTCCTGGCCCGAGGAGAGGGAACGGGGCAGGCGGGAGCCGGGTGTGGCGGCGCAGGGTGGCGGTGTCGCCGCGCCGACCGTCTCGCCTGAGGTGAAGGCCAGGAAACGCGCGAAGCAGAACGCAGAGAGCGATTCACGGGGCACGGTCTCCACGACGCCGTCCGGCACGCCGAAGGCCAGGACCACCAGGCGTCCCAAGCCGTCCGGCGGCCCCTCCAAGCCGCCGATGCCCAAGCCGAGACCGGTCAGGCTCGGCTCCCCCGATCCGGACCGGTACTGCAAGGCGGGAGACCCGGACAAGTCCGCCGTCTTCCGGAGCGGCCAGTGGTACTGCGTCCACGACACGGGCATCGGGGTCGACACGGTGATCACCATGACCCAGGTCTGCCGGTCGCAGTGGAGCCCGTACGCCGAGGCCAGGCTGGCGGGCGACGCGGACACTCCCGGCGACTGGGAGTGCTACGTCATCGAGTGAGGGATCCCGTTGACTTCACCCACCCGCGACCGCTCCGTTCTCCAGCTCCTGGCCGCTGAGCCGGCGGTCATGCTCGCGGCGGGCCGGGCGCTGCTGCTCCAGGTCGCGCACCCCAAGATCGCCCAGGGTGTGGCCGACCACAGCGATCTGCGCAACCGTCCCCTTGACCGGCTCTTCGGGACCCTGGACTTCCTGACCATCGTCGCGTTCGGCACCGAGGAGGAGGCCGAGAGGATGGGCCGGGCGATCCGCAGGATGCACGAGCGGATCATCGGTCCCGGCTACTCCGGCAACGACCCCGACCTGCAGGTGTGGGTCAACGCCACGCTGATCGACGCGGCCCTTTACGTGTACGAGGACATCCTGCGTTCGCCCAGCGGCGACCTGGCCGCGGCCTACATCGACCAGGCGCGCTACGTCGCCGACGTGCTCGGCTGCCCGCCCGGCGCGCAACCCGCCGACATCGGCGCGTTCCGCCGCTACATGGAGGAGATGACCACGTCGCTCGAGGTGACCGATACCGGCCGGGAGGTCATGCGGGCGGTCCTGTGGTCGCGCAAGCTGCGCTGGCTCTGGCCCGCGCTGTGGTTCAACCGGTTCGTCACCACCGGCCTGCTGCCAGAGCGGTTCCGGGCGCAGTACGGCCTGCCCTGGAGCGACCGCAGGGACCGGGTGCTGTGGTTGCTGCTGCGGTCAGGCGCGTTCTGCTACCGCCTGGTGCCGGGACGGCTGCGCCGAGCGGGCATCCCGCTCATGGTGTGGGCCTCGCGGCGGCGTGTCGCCCGCCGGGCCCGCACGTACGCGGCCGCCAAGTGATCAGAGGGACGTGATCAGAGGGAGACGCCGAGCAGTGCGTCCACGAGGGCTGTGATCTGCCCGGGCGCGGCCTCGTCGGCGCCCTCCCCCGCCGTGGCGCGCTCGGCCCACCGGTCCACCGCGAGCAGCGCGGCGGGCGCGTCCAGGTCGTCGGCCAGGTGGCGGCGGACCGCGTCGGCCGTCTCGGCCGCGGGCGGTCCGGCGGGGAGCCGCACGGCTTCGCGCCACCGGTCCAAGCGGCCCTGCGCGGCGTCGAGCTGGCCGGCGGTCCATTCCCAGTCGGAACGGTAGTGGTGGGCGAGCAGGCCCAGCCGGATGGCCATCGGGTCCGCCCCGGAGCGCCGCAGCTTGGAGACGAACACCAGGTTGCCCTTGGACTTGGACATCTTCTCGCCGTCCAGGGCCACCATCCCCGCGTGCACGTAGGCCTTGGCGTGCGGCCGTTCGCCGGTGGCGACCTGCGCGTGCGAGGCGCCCATCTCGTGGTGGGGGAACGCCAGGTCCGACCCGCCGCCCTCGACGTCGAACGCCATGCCCAGCTGCTCGATCGAGATCGCCGAGCACTCGACATGCCAGCCGGGGCGGCCCATGCCGAACGGCGATTCCCAGCCGGGCTCACCCGGCCGCTGCGCCAACCACAGCAGCGCGTCCAGCGGGTCCTTCTTGCCGGGCCGGTCCGGGTCGCCGCCGCGCTCGGCGAACAGCGGCATCATCCCGGCGCGGTCCAGCCGGCTGACCTGGCCGAAGTCCGGGTCGGCCGCCACCGGGAAGTAGATGTCGCCGTCCACCTCGTACGCGGCGTCCTTGGCCCGCAGCTTCTCGATCATCTCCACGATCAGCGGGATCGCCTCGACGGCGCCGACGTACTGGTCCGGCGGCAGCACGCGCAGCGCGGTCATGTCCTCGCGGAACAGCTCGATCTCACGCTCGGCCAGGTCCCGCCAGTCCTGGCCGGTCTGCTGTGCCCGCTCCAGCAGCGGGTCGTCCACGTCCGTGGCGTTCTGCACGTAGTGCACGGTGTGACCAAGGTCTCGCCACACGCGGTTCACCAGGTCGAACGCGAGGTAGGTGTTGGCGTGCCCGAGATGAGTGGCGTCGTAGGGGGTGATCCCGCAGACGTACATCCGTGCCGTCTCGCCCGGCTGGGTGGGCTTGACCGACCCTGTCCCGGTGTCGTGCAGGTGCAGCTGGAGCGCCGGAGCCGGCAGTCCGATGGCGGGAAGGCTGGGCACTTCGGGTGCAGGCCACGATCGCATACGGAAAAGCTTATCTGCGTCCTACACGTTACAAACCGGCACGGGGGGCTGCTGCTCGATGGCGCTCCCGGGCCTTCGGGCAGCGGCCGGGATCTCTCAGCGCACGCGGCTCCAAGCGCGCGGGTCGCCCGGCGCGGCGGAGAAGTCGTAGCGGAGGCCGTCCCGGGCCAGGGCGACGAGGCTCACCGACGTGGTGCCCCACACCCTCCCGCCGCCGAGGTCGAGGAGAGGCAGCAGCGCCCGCTTGTCGTTGCGCGGGAGGCCGTCACCGTCCACCAAGGGGAGCCACTCGCCCCACGCTTCGGCGGCGGCGCCGCCGAAGCCCGGCTCGGGCCGGGCCGCGGCCGCCAGCCTGGGCCGGAAGTGTGCGATGCGTTCCGACATGAACGAGTCCTCGGAGTCGCCCGTCTCGGGGCCCTCACCTTCGAGACCCCGGTTCACCACCAGGTGCAGGCCCGGGCCGAGGGGCCGTTCGGTGAGCTCGACGCCGTCCCAGCTCCACATCCGCACCGCGCCGGGCCCGGCCCCGATGAGGTGGAACGGGTCGAAGCGCGGCAGGTCGAGGTCGCCCGGCCCGCCGCCGGCCGCGACGAGCAGCGGCAGCTCGCCCCGGGAGGCGCGCACGTTCTCCGGGGCCATCCGGCCTCGGCCGTTGAGCACGCAGGAGGCACGTGGGGAGTCAGGGTCGACGGCGCACCAGGTGCCGCCGGCGCGCAGATCACGCCCGCCGATCAGGCCTGGCCGGCCGGGCCAGTGCGGACCGGGCGGCTCCCAGGGCCGGGCGACGAACTCGTCCCGGACACCTACCAGGAGCACCGGGACGGGGGATGAGGGGTCAACGCTGACGATCGCCGTGCACATGGCGACCATTGGAGCATTGCGGGCAAACCCGTCTGCGCGCGGGTCCCGCGCGGCGCGAATTGTCAGAGGCAGGCGCGAATCGTCAGAGGCAGAGCGTCTACAGGGGCGGCCAGGGGATGGCAGGCCAGTCCTCCGGTGGGTAGGGGTGGATGCGGTGCTTGAGCATCAGCTCCACCCTGCGGCGCGTCGCGTCCACCTCCTCCGCGGTGAGCAGCTCGGCGAGCCTGTCGCCCAGCGGGCCCGTGCGGAGGGCCGACTCGACCCGGCCCAGCGCCTCCAGCGCCTCAGCGGTCAGCGGCTTGCCGCGCCACTGCCACAGCACCGTGCGCAGCTTGTACTCCACCGAGAAGCAGACGCCGTGGTCGCAGCCGTAGACATGCCCGTCGCCCGGCGGCAGGAGATGCCCTATCTTGCGGTCGGCGTTGTTGACGACCGCGTCGAACACCGACATCCGGCGGATCGTGTCGTCGTTCGACCGCGACAGCCCGACCAGGTCGATGTCGGGGTCGGGCTCGACCCACAGCTGCACCATCCCGGGCCCGTACGGGCCGTCGCGGTGGACCGTCGGCGGCACCAGGTGCCAGCCCATCGCCTCCGACACCGCGTAGGCGGCGACCTCGCGGTCGGCCAGCGTCCCGTCGGGGAAGTCCCACAGCGGCCGCTCGCCGGCGACCGGCTTGTAGACGCAGGCGGCCTGCGTCCCGTCCCATTCCACCGAGCAGTAGAGGGTGGCGTTGGAGGCCTGGACGAGGCGGCCCTCGACGTTGAGCCGGCCCCGCAGCAGAAGCCGCTCGGCGCCCTCGACGTCGTGCGGCGAGACGGACTTGCCCCCGGTGGGGGTGCGATCCCGGGAGGACTGCGTCATGCGTTCATTCTCCAGGGCACCACGGTCATGATCCAGCACAGGGCCATCTCAACCGAGATGCCCGTTTTGGCGTGGGCAGATGTGGCCGGCCGCGTCGAGCGGAAGGCCGCACAGGGGACAGGGTGGACGGCCCGCGGCCACCACCTTGAGGGCCCGCTCCGCAAAGGCGCGCGCCTGGGCGGCGGTGATGCGGACCCGCAGCACGACGATGGCCGGATCGTCCTCGCCGACCTCGGGCTCCTCGGCCTCCTCGGTGACCTCCTGGGCCTCGATGATGACGCGCTCGTCCTCCGGGTCCCAGGCGAGCGCCATGGTGCCGACCTTGAACTCCTCCTCCACCGGCTGGTCGAGCGGCTCGTCGTCGCGCAGCTCCGACGGGGCGACCGCGGGCACCGCGGCGCTGCCGCCGCTGCGCCGCAGCACCTCGTCCAGCAGCTCCTCCAGGCGTTCGGCGAGCAGCGTCACCTGGAACTTCTCCAGGGCGACGCTGGTGACCCGCGGACCGGAGCGGGCCTGCAGGAAGAAGGCGCGCTCCCCCGGCTGCCCGACGGCGCCGGCGACGAACCTGTCCGGCAGTTCATAGGAGATGACCGGCATGACCACGACCCTACGCGCCGCCGCCGACGGGCGCGTCACCGTCCCCTCCGCCTGGGCTCCCGCCGTTCGCGGCGGGCTTGGGGATCAGGTCCGCCACGCCGCCGCCGGTGTCGTTCAGCCGGACCACGAACGGCCGCAGCTCGGTGTAGCGGATCACGGTGAGCGAGGCGGGGTCGGCCTGGATCCG
Source organism: Actinomadura rudentiformis (assembly GCF_008923185.1). Classification (GTDB taxonomy): domain Bacteria; phylum Actinomycetota; class Actinomycetes; order Streptosporangiales; family Streptosporangiaceae; genus Spirillospora; species Spirillospora rudentiformis. The sequence goes on along the minus strand of NZ_WBMT01000006.1, from coordinate 160,534 downwards.
CTGGAACTGGTCAAGGTGCAGGCCGAGCGCGTCGGCCACGATCGCCTTGATGATGTCGCCGTGGCTGCAGACCGCGTACATCGCGTCCGGCCCGTGCTCGGCCGCCACGCGCTCGTTCCAGTCCCTGACACCCTCGACGGCGCGATGCTGCGCGGCGGCCAGGGACTCGCCGTCCTCACCCGGGAAGCGCGCGGCGCTCGGATGCGCCTGCACGACCCGCCACAGCGGCTCCTTGGCCAGCTCCTCCAGGGGCCGCCCGGTCCAGTCGCCGTACCGCACCTCGCCGAACCGCTCGTCCACCTCGATCTTCTCGATCGGGTCGCCGTGCCCGGCGGCGATCGCCTCGGCGGTCTCCAGGCACCGGTCGAGCGGGCTGGACACGACCGCCCGCAGCGGCAGACCGGCGATCCGCGCGCCCAGGTCCCGGACCTGGGTACGGCCGCGCTCGTCGAGGTGCAGGTCGGGGGTCCAGCCGGCGAGCACGGGGCCCGTCAGCGCGGTGAGGCCGTGCCGCACCAGCAAGAGCGTCGTCACAGCACGCACTCTACGAGACCCGCCGTCCAGGAGTGATCATTACGCGTTCTTTGACTTATCAGGAACAATGCCGAGGGTGATTGTGGACAAGGCGATCTACACCGCCGGAGCACGCCAGGAGATCGACGGCGACATCAGCGACGCCTTCGACCTCGCCAGGACGAAGGGCGACTGCTTCGCGTGGATCGGCATGTTCGAGCCGACCGAGGACGAGTTCGAGCTCATCCGCGAGGAGCTCAAGCTCCACCCGCTGGCCGCCGAGGACGCGGTCTCCGCCCACCAGCGGCCCAAGCTGGAGCGCTACGACGACACGCTCTTCATCGTGCTCAAGTCACTCGCCTACCACGACGAGACGTCCGACATCGAGCTCGGCGAGATCCAGATGTTCCTCGGCAAGGACTTCGTGGTGACGGTCCGGCACGGCCCCGGCAACCCGCTCGGCAAGGTGCGCAAGCGGCTGGAGAACGACCCCGAGCTCCTCAGGCACGGCGCCGCTGCCGTCCTGTACGCCGTCTGCGACGAGGTCGTCGACCACTACGGCGTCGTCGCGCACGAGGTGGAGCAGGACATCATCAACCTGGAACGTGCGGTGTTCGATCCGCACGCCGCCGACGTCACCGAGGACATCTACTCCCTCAAGCGCGAGGTGCTGGAGTTCCGCGGCGCGGAGGACCCGCTGATCCCCGTGCTCCAGGACATCGTCAGAGGCCGCGTCGCCGAGTGCGGCACGACCCGCGAGTACTTCCGCGACGTCCTGGACCACCTGCTGCGCGTGGACGGCATGGTCGACGCCCACAACGAGCTGCTCAACAGCGCGCTCACCGCGCACCTGGCCCTGCTGGGCAGGCAGCAGAACGAGGACATGCGCAAGATCTCCTCGTGGGCCGCCATCATCGCCGTCCCGACCGCCATCGCCGGGATCTACGGCATGAACTTCAAGCACATGCCCGAGCTGAACTGGATCATCGGATACCCGCTGGCCCTCATCGTGATGGCGGTGGCCTGCCGCATCGTCTACCGCAAGCTGCGCAAGAACGGCTGGCTCTAGGACTGCGGGGGCTTGCCGCGAGAGGCACGAGCCAGGAAACCGGCCCAGAGGTGGGCCTCGGCTCCCCCGGACTCCAGGCGGCGGCGAATGCCCTCGATGGTCCCGGTGGTGGGCAGCGCCAGCCAGATCATCAAGGGGTAGCCGAGCACGAAGCCGACGGCGAACAGCAGCTCGCTGTGGCCGATCATGGCGAGCGGCAGGCCCAGCAGGATGATGCCCTCAGTGAGCGCGAAACGCAGGAGCAGGGCCTGGCGGAACTGCAGCATGGCCGTCTCCACCGCCGCCATCCGCTCCTGCCCCGGCTCCATGGGGCGCGGTACGCGCGGCCCTACCAGCACGGCCAGCAGCACGCCCGCGGCCAGCGGCAGGTAGAACCACCATGGCGCGTCGCCCAGCCTCCCCTTGCCGTCCTGGACGATCAGCGGGGTGATGGCGGCGATCAGCACCGGCGCGACGAGCAGGACGAGCATCATCGTCCGCAACCGCCCGAGCAGCGTCCCCGACCGCATCGACGCGGCGAATCCCGGGTCGTCGGCACGGCTCGCCCCGAACACCGGCTCGGCGATCCGCCCGCCGTCGCCCGGGAAGGGCGATGGCGAGTACATCGGAAACTGCGGGGGCGCCATGGTGGCGAACTCTAACCCGATACCGGGCTGATCGGGAGCCTTGCGGAGGTCAGGTCGCCGTGATCGTCCCGGCGGCCAGCAGGCCCATGATGATGCCGCCGAGCGCCACCCGGTAGTAGACGAAGACCATCATCGAGTGCCGGGTGAGGTATTTCAGCAGCCAGGCGATGCAGGCGTACCCGACCACGAACGACACCACCGTGGCGACGATCGTCGGCACGAGCTGCAGGCCGCCCTCGAACGCGTGCCGCATCTCGAAGGCGCCCGACAGCACCACCGCGGGCACCGAGAGCAGGAACGAGTAGCGCGCCGCGGCCTCACGCGTGTAGCCGAGGAAGAGCGCACCGGTCATCGTGGAGCCCGAGCGCGAGGAGCCGGGGATCAGCGACAGGCACTGGAACGCGCCGATGATCAGGCCGTCCCGCAGGTTCAGATCGGCGACCTCGCGCTTGCGGTTCCCGGCCCATTCGGACACCATCAGCAGCAGGCCCATCAGGATCAGCGTGGTCGAGTTGATCCACAGATTCCGCGACGGGCCCTCGATGAAGTCGCTGAACGCCAGGCCGCAGACGCTGATCGGGATCGTGCCGAGGCCGATGTACCAGCCCATCCGGGCGTCCTGGTGACGCCGCAGGTCCGGGGTCCACAGGCTCTTGGTCCAGGTGGTGGCGATCTTCACCAGGTCGCGCCAGAAGTAGATGATGACGGCCGCCATCGTGCCGAGCTGGATCACAGCGGTGAAGGGCGCTCCCGGATCGTCCCACCCCATGAACTTGGGGACGAAGAGCAGGTGACCCGAGCTGGAGATCGGCAGGAACTCGGTGAGTCCCTGGACGATTCCGAGCACGGTCGCTTCCACGACGTTCACTAGGTGAGATTCCCCTCAAGCGCGAATCGGGCGCCGGCGCATGTTCCGAACGGAAGCGTAGCGGTCACCAGGCGGCGCGCGTGCCGCACCCACGGTGGACCGCTCCCGTTCCCCGATACATTGACGCCCTATGGAACAGCGTCACCTCGGCCGGAGCGGACTGCTGGTGTCCCGGCTGGGTCTGGGCACCATGACGTGGGGCCAGGACACCGACCCGGACGAGGCGGCGGCGCAGCTCGCCGCGTTCGTCGAAGCCGGGGGCACCCTCGTGGACACCGCCGACGTCTACAGCGAGGGCGACAGCGAGCGGATCCTCGGGCACCTCCTGCGCGAGCTGGTGGACCGCGACGAGATGGTCGTCGCGACCAAGGCCGCGATCCGCCCGAACGGACGCTACGACGCCTCCCGGCGCCACCTGCTCGGCGCTCTGGACGCCTCGCTGGACCGGCTGGGCCTGGAGTACGTGGACCTGTGGCAGCTGCACGTGTACGACCCGGCGACCCCGATCGAGGAGACGCTGTCGGCCCTCGACGAGGCGATCGTCTCCGGCCGGACCCGCTACGTCGGGGTGTCGAACTACACCGGCTGGCAGCTGGCCAAGGCCGCCGCCTGGCAGAAGGCCTGGCCCGGCCGCGCCCCCATCGTGTCCGCGCAGCTGGAGTACTCGCTGCTGCGCCGGGACATCGAGCGCGAGGTCGTGCCGGCCGCCGTCGACGCCGGGACCGGCCTGCTGCCGTGGTCCCCGCTGGGCCGCGGGGTGCTCACCGGCAAGTACCGCACCGGCATCCCGGCCGATTCGCGGGCGGCCGCACCGCACTTCACCGAGTTCGTGCAGCCGTACCTCGACGAGGAGTGCGCCCGGATCGTGGAGTCGGTGGTGACCGCCGCCGAGGGGCTCGGCGTCTCGCCGCTGAGCGTGGCGCTCAGCTGGGTCCGCGACCGCCCCGGCGTGATCGCGCCGATCGTCGGCGCGCGGACGGCGGCGCAACTCGCGGTGGCGCTGGAGAGTGAGGGACTCACCCTCCCCCACTCGATCCGGTCCGCGCTGGACGACGTTTCCGATCTCGCTACGGGGAACCCGTGACCGATTCCGACCTCACCGAACTCTTCACCGCCACCGGCGTGCCCGCCGCGTTCGCCGCCCGTGCCGCCGCGCGGCTCGGTGGCGACGCCGCCGCGCGCCTGCGCGACGACCCCTGGCGGCTGCTGCGCGTGCCGGGCGTCCGGCCGCAGCAGGCCGACCACTTCGCCCGCCAGGTGCTCGGCGACGCGGCCAGACCCGACGATCCGCGCCGGGGCCGTGCGCTGGTCGAGCATCTGCTCACCGAGGCCGCGCGGCAGGGCCACACCGTGACGCCCGCCGCCGACGTCGAGTCGGTACTGGCCAAGCTCCGCATTCCCGATTCCCGCAAGGCGATCGACGACGCACTGGACGAAGCCGAGGTCCTCTCGCTCACCGAGGAACCCGAATTCGACGAGGCCGCGTTCGACGACGACGAGGCGGACCTGCCCGAGCCCGAGGAGACGCTCGGGCTGGCCCGGTGGGCGCTTCCCGAGGAGGCGGCGGCCGAGGGCTTCCAGCGGCTCAACGCGACCGCGAGTCCGCTCATGGACGACGTCGCCGTCAAGGAGGCCCGCGCAGGCCTTCCCGAAGACCGTTCCCTCGCCCTCACCGCTTCGCTGCGCACGGGCGTCTGCCTGCTGCGGGGCACACCGGACGATCTCGCCGAGACCGCGCTCCTCCTCGCCGGGGCGGCGACGGCGAACGGCCTGCGCGCGGCCGTGGTGACCGCGACCGAAAGCGCTGCCGCCTACCTCCGCGGCGAAGGGAGGAAGGGCGGCGACGAGGACTTCGCGGTCGTGGGGTTGCACCGGCTGCTGGAGCCGGTGGAGGACGCTCCGGCGGCGCCCGGGGCCGTGGTGTTCGGGCGCGGCGAGCAGCGGCCGTTCGAGCTTGACCTCGTGGTGCTGCCGGACGCGGCGGGCCTGGATGTCGAGCTGGCCGCCGTGCTGGTGGAGGCGTGCGCGGACGGGACGCACCTGGTCTTGGGCGGTGAGCCCGGAGCGCTGCCGCCCAGCGGGCCCGGGCAGGTCCTCGGCGATCTGGCGGCGTCGGAGACCGTGCCGGTCATCGACCTCGAACCGGCGCAGGCCGCCGATCCGCTCGCCACGCTCACCGCGGCCGTGCGCGCGGGAGAGCTCGTGCCGGTCGACGCGCCTGGCAAGGAGGTCGTGATCGTCCCGGCCGCCGGCGCCTCCGAGGCCGTGCACCGGACGGTCCAGCTCGTCACCGACTCGATCCCTCGCGCTCTGGGCATCCCCCTCGACGACGTGCAGGTCGTGGCGCCCGCGACCGGCGGCGAGGCGGGCACCACCGCGCTCAACGCCGCGCTGAAGGCGCGCGTCAACCCTGGGCCCGGCGCGTACGGAGGCTTCGACCCGGGTGACCGTGTCGTCGTGGTGGCGCCCCTCCCGCAGGCCGCCGTGGGCGAGACCGGGACGGTCACCGGCGCCGCGGACGGCGCCCTCCAGATCGCCTTCGCCGGAGGCACCGCCGCCGTCCCTGCCGCGCTGACCGGGCGGCTGCGGCACGGCTGGGCGGTCACGGTGGCCCAGGGCCGGGGAACGCGGCGTCCCGCCGTGGTGGCCGTCATGTCCGACGGCGCGGGGCTCTCGCGTCCGCTCGTGGCCACCGTCTTCGGACTGGCGCGGCGGCATCTCTCGGTCGTCCAGGCCGCCGGCCCGGCGCTGGCCCGTGCCGTCCGCGAGACGGGCGCTCCCGCCCGGCGCACCAGGCTGGCGAAGCTCCTCACGCAGTGAGGCGGGTGCACTGAGCGGGGTGGAATAAGTCGGTGTTTACTACCGGGGCCGTTTGGGGCACGATCGCATCCAATGGCACCCCCGTGACGGGAACACCCGGACCCGTTATCGTGGGGCCCGCACTCGTTGGACAATGTGTCAACAAGTGCCGGGGTCAACAACTGCATCACCGGCGGCATGGGGAGTGACGCGGCATGGGGAGTGGCATGGCGCAGGGGCGGCGGCGCTTCAGACGGTTCGGCTCGACCACCACCGCGGTGTCGGCGGGCGCTCTGGTGCTGGTGTTCCTGGGGGCACCGGCGGCGTACGCGGGCACGGCGGCGGCGCCGAAGACCTGTAAGAAGGGCACCGACCCGAAGAGCACCATCGAGAATTGGAAATGCCAGCTCGGAAACTGGCGCGAGAGCCTCACGCCCAAGAAGCCGCAGACCACGCCGAAGCCTTCGCCCTCGAAGAAGCCCCCGCTGAAGCCGGACTCCAGCGGGAAGGGCGGCAAGTCCTCCAAGGGCTCCGGCTCGCCGGGGAAGTCGGGCGGCGACAGCGGCAACAGCGGTCAGGGCCAGCAGGGCTCCGGCCCTGCGACGCTCAGCCAGCCCGGCAGCGTCCGGCCCTACACGCCCTCGGCGAACACCACGCCCAACCTGCCGGGCGTGCTGCCGACCCCTGAGGTCGCCGCGGACCCGCGTGCCTACATGCAGCAGCCCGGCACTCCCCAGACCCGGCTCATTTCGCCTGTGGCGGCCTCGGAGCGCCAGGACGGCGAGGTGATGTGGGTCGCCGCGGCCGCCGGCGCCGCGGGCGCCGTGGGCGCGCTCAACCTCAGTGTCCTCGGCCGCCGCCTGCGGCGCCGCGCCGAGTCAGGAGCCTGACCCCGGGCGGACCCGGACACGACGACGGGCCCCGTTCCCTCCCTGTGGAGAGGAACGGGGCCCGTCGATGCGTTCGCGTAACCCGCCCGCCCTAGCCGGGTGCGCCGATGGCGTGCAGGCCGCCGTCGACGTGCACGATCTCGGCGGTGGTCGCCGGGAACCAGTCCGACAGCAGCGCGACGCAGGCGCGCGCCGTGGGGTCGCTGTTCTTGACGTCCCAGCCGAGGGGCGCGGCCTGGGGCCACATCTCGACCATGCCCTCGAAGCCCGGGATGCTCTTGGCGGCCATCGTGGCCAGCGGCCCGGCGGCGACCAGGTTGACGCGGACGCCCTGCGGCCCGAGGTACTTGGCGAGGTAGCGGGCGCACGACTCCAGGCCCGCCTTGGCGACGCCCATCCAGTCGTACACGGGCCAGGCCTTGGTGGCGTCGAAGTCCAGGCCGACCACCGAGCCGCCCTCCTTCATCAGCGGCAGGCAGGCCATGGTCAGCGCCTTGAGCGAGAACGTGGAGGCGTGCACCGCGGTCGCCACGTCCTCCCACGGCGTCTCCAGGAAGTTGCCGCCGAGGGCGGACTGCGGGGCGAACCCGATCGCGTGCACGACACCGTCCAGGCGGTCGAAGCCGACCTCCTGGAGGTTGCCGGCGAGGGCGTCGAGCTGCTCGGTGTTCATCACGTCGAGCTCGATCACCGGCGGCGGCGAGTCCGGGCCGGACGGCAGCCGCTTGGCGGTGCGCTGGGTCAGCGTCGGGCGCGGGTAGGCGGTGAGGACGACCTCCGCGCCCTGCTCCTGCGCGACCCGCGCGACGTGGAAGCCGATCGAGGCGTCGGTGAGGACACCGGTGACCAGGATGCGCTTGCCTTCGAGGATTCCCATGCTCAGTGCCCCATTCCCAGGCCGCCGTCGACGGGGATCACGGCCCCGGTGATGTAGGCGGCGTCCTCGCTGGCCAGGAACCGCACGGTCTTGGCGATCTCCACCGGATCGGCCACCCGGCCGAGCGGGATCACGCTCTTGATCGCCTTGTGCTGGTCCTCGCTCAGTACCGCGGTCATGTCGGTGTCGACGAAGCCGGGGGCGACGACGTTGACGGTGATGTTGCGGGAGCCGAGCTCCCGGGCCAGCGACCGGGCGAAGCCCACCATGCCCGCCTTGGAGGCGGCGTAGTTGGCCTGGCCGGCCGAGCCGAGCAGCCCGACGACGGAGGAGACGAGGATGATCCTGCCGTTGCGCTTGCGCATCATGCCCTTGACGCCGCGCTTGGCGACCCGGAACGCGCCGGTCAGGTTGGTGTCCAGCACGGAGGTGAAGGCCTCCTCGCTCATGATCGCCAGGAGCGTGTCCTTGGTGATCCCGGCGTTCGCCACCACGACCTCGACCGGACCCTGCTCCGCCTCGACCTTGGCGAACGCCGCGTCCACGTCCTCCATGCTCGTCACGTCGCACTTGACGCCGAACAGGCCCTCGGGCGGCTCCCCGGACCGGTAGGTGACCGCGACCGCGTCACCGCCGGCGGCGAGCTCGCGGGCGATCGCGAGGCCGATGCCCCGGTTACCGCCGGTCACGAGGACAGAGCGACTCATGTCGTACCTCTCGTTAGCTGCGTCACAACGCAAGTGAGCGTATCGGGAGAGGCCTCGCGAGGAGATGTGGCTTCCCGACAAGATCCGGTCTCCCGGCTTTGTTCAGGCCGTCCGCCCGGACCCGCGCGACATGTTTTTGACGCGATAGGTTCTCCAGGGTGCATGACATCGATCCCGAATTCGCGGCGCTGCCGCTGCGCGCGCTCGCCGACGCGGCCCTGAGCCGGGCCCGGGAGCTGGGCGCCGAGCACGCCGACTTCCGGCTGGAACGCATCCGAAGCCAGACCCTGCGGCTCCACGACGCCGCGCTCGAGACCGCGCTCGACGCCGACGACGTCGGCCTGTCGGTACGCGTGGTCAAGGACGGCACCTGGGGCTTCGCCGCAGGCATCGACCTCACCCCCGAGGGCGCCGCCCGGGTGGCCTCCCAGGCCGTCGAGGTGGCCGCGGTGGCCCAGCCGGTCAACCGCGAGCCGATCGAGCTGGCCGCCGAGCCCGTCCACGGGGAACGGACCTGGATCTCCTCCTACGAGATCGACCCGTTCGAGGTGCCGACCGGCGACAAGGTCGCGCTGCTGACCGACTGGACCCGCAGGTTGCTGGCCAGCGACCACGTGGACCATGTGGACGTCTCGTTGCTCCAGGTCAAGGAGAACAAGTTCTTCGCCGACCTGAGGGGCACGGTCACCACCCAGCAGCGGGTGCGGCTGCATCCGGCCGTCACGGCCGTGGGCATCGCCGACGGCACGTTCGACACCATGCGCACGCTCGCCCCGCCGGTCGGGCGCGGCTGGGAGTGGCTGAACGGACCGCACTGGGACTGGGACGGCGAGCTGGCCGCGATCCCCGAGCTGCTCGCCGAGAAGCTGGCGGCGCCGTCGGTGAAGGCGGGCGCCTACGACGTGGTCATCGACCCGTCGAACCTCTGGCTGACCATCCACGAGTCGATCGGTCACGCCACCGAGCTCGACCGGGCACTGGGCTACGAGGCCGCCTACGCGGGCACCTCGTTCGCCACGCCCGACAAGCTCGGGAAGCTCCAGTACGGCTCGGCCGTCATGAACGTGACCGGCGACCGGACAGCCGAACACGGACTGGCCACGATCGGCTACGACGACGAGGGCGTCGAGGGGCAGTCGTTCGACATCGTCACCGGCGGGCTGTTCACCGGCTACCAGCTCGACCGGCGCATCGCCCGCCTCACCGGCCAGGAGCGCTCGAACGGCTGCGCGTTCGCCGACGCCGCCTCCAGCATGCCCCTGCAGCGGATGGCGAACGTGTCGCTGCAGCCGGCGCTGGACGGGCCGAGCACCGACGAGCTCATCTCCGGCGTCGAGCGCGGCGTCTACATCGTCGGCGACAAGAGCTGGTCGATCGACATGCAGCGCTACAACTTCCAGTTCACCGGCCAGCGCTTCTACAAGATCGAGAACGGCCGACTGGCGGGCCAGCTGCGCGACGTGGCCTACCAGGCCACCACCACCGACTTCTGGAACTCGATGGAGGCCGTCGGCGGGCCCCAGACCTACGTGCTGGGCGGCGCGTTCAACTGCGGCAAGGGCCAGCCCGGCCAGGTCGCCCCGGTCAGCCACGGCTGCCCGTCGGCCCTGTTCCGCGGTGTCAACATCCTCAACGCCCTGAAGGAGGCCGGCCAGTGAGCGTCATCAGGCCGCAGGAGGCCGTCGAACGGGCGCTGGCGCTGTCCCGCACCGACGACTGCATCGTCATCGCCGACGAGTCCAGCACCGCCAACCTGCGCTGGGCCGGCAACACCCTGACCACCAACGGCGTCACCCGCTCCAACCGGCTGACGGTCATCGCGTTGCGCGCCACCGAGGGCGGGATCGCCACGGGCGTGGTCTCGCGCGCGGCGGTCGGCGCCGACGCCATCGAGGACCTCGTCCGGGCCGCCGAGAAGGTGGCCGAGGGCAACGAGCCCGCCGAGGACGCCGCGCCGCTCATCACCCGGAGCGCGGCGGGCGGCGGCTGGGACGACGAGCCGACCGAGACCGGCATCGGCGTCTTCGCCGGCTTCGCGCCCGCGCTCGGCGAGGCGTTCGCCGCCGCCGAGAGCGCGGACCGCAAGCTGTACGGGTTCGCCAACCACATGCTCACCTCCTCGTTCCTCGGCACGTCGGCCGGGCTGCGACTGCGCCACGACCAGCCGACCGGGCTGCTGGAGGTCAACGCCAAGGGCGGCGGCAGCTCGGCCTGGGCGGGGGTCGGCACGCGCGACTTCACCGACGTGGACGTGCCGCGGCTGACCGGCGACCTGGCGCGCCGCCTCGACTGGGGGCGGCGGCGCGTGGAGCTGCCGGCCGGGCGGTACGAGACCATCCTGCCGCCGAGCGCGGTGGCCGACCTGATGATCTACCTCTACTGGTCGGCGGGCGCCCAGGACGCGCACGACGGCCGGACGGTCTTCAGCGCGCCGGGCGGCGGCACCCGCGTCGGCGACAAGCTGGCGAGCCTGCCGGTCCGGCTGTGGAGCGACCCGCGTGCCGCCGGGATGGAGAGCGCCCCGTTCGTCGTCGCGCACGCCTCCAGCCGGGAGTCGTCGGTGTTCGACAACGGACTGGAGCTGACCGCCACCGACTGGATCGCCGACGGCACGCTCAAGGCGCTCACGCAGACGCGCCGGTCGGCCGAGGTGACCGGCCTGCCGGTGACGCCGGGCATCGACAACCTGATGCTCGCCGGGCCCGAGAGCTCCTCGGCGTCGCTGGAGGACATGGTCGCGCGCACCGAGCGCGGCCTGCTGCTGACCTGCCTCTGGTACATCCGCGAGGTGGATCCCCAGAGGCTGCTGCTCACGGGCCTCACCCGGGACGGCGTCTACCTCGTCGAGAACGGCGAGGTCGTCGGCGAGGTCAACAACTTCCGGTTCAACGAGAGCCCGGTGGACCTGCTGTCCCGGCTGACCGAGGTCGGCGCCACGGAGCCGACGCTCCCCCGCGAATGGTCGGACTACTTCACGCGCGCCGCCATGGCGCCTGTCCGCGTGCCCGACTTCAACATGTCGACGGTCTCCCAGGCGTCCTGAGCGACAGGGCGTCCTGAGCGGAACGGAACGTCCGGCCGGGTCTCTCCCTCACCGGAGCCCCGGCCGGACGTGTCCGCCGCGTTCTAGGCGTCTTCCAGGCGGAAACCGACCTTCATGCCGACCTGGAAATGGGCCACCTCCCCGTCCACGATCTGGCCGCGGACCTCGGTCACTTCGAACCAGTCCAGATGGCGCAGCGTCTGTGAGGCTCGCCTGATCCCGTTGCGGACCGCGGCCTCGACGGAGTCCGGTGACGTGCCGACGATCTCGGTCACCCGGTACGTGCGATCGGTCATGTGCCCTCCTGGTGTCGCCTGTCAGCCCCCGTGGGCTTACCGTGGAATCGTGAAGGTCATTCCCCGCCGGCAGGCCGAGGTCTACACGGTCACCAACGCGCCGCGCCCGATGTCGGAGGACATCGGATACCGCCAGCGCCGCTACCTCATTTCCATGGGAATCCGCACGGGCTGCTTCGTGGGGTCGGTCATCGCGGCGATGGCCGGTGCCCCGCTGTGGGTCGTGGGACTCATGGTGATCGGCGCGCTGTTCCTCCCCTACATCAGCGTGATCTTCGCCAACGGCGGCCGCGAGCCCACGGAGACGGCACGATATTCCGATCCGGAGAGCCCGCACCACAAGCAGATTTCCGGACAACGACCAGAAATCGGGTCGTGACTTTCTCTTGACTAACAGCAGGGGGTTTCGGTGTACGATTTGTACCGGCGCTCTGGTCCCCCGTCGGAGCGCCCGTGCCGGTGTTCCGGGCCCCCGTCGGAACACCGATGATGCGACGCCGGGTGGATTGCCCCCGTATCCACCCGGCGTCGCTTTCATTTTCCCTGACCTTCAATCTGGCCTCTGACCAGGCATGATTGCCGTCCGGTAGGCGGAATCCGGCCCGCCGACGACGGGCGCCTTGGTCCCTCTGACGCCAGCTGTGCGAGCTCCCCTCCGTGGTCCATCTCCGGCTTCTCCTGCCCCCTGAGGCCCTCTGACCGCCGCTGAGCCGTCGTACAGGCACATTGCCGTGATGACTGACCGCAGAGCTTGGCTTTGACTCTGACAGACCCTCCCGAGACCCCGGCATGACTCGCGGACCAGGCTTTCCATCCGCGGATCACTGGGCGGCGCCACGGGACCCGCATTTTCGCACCTTCATGGCAAGTCCCCGGCGCTGGCCTGGTCCGGCCACGGACCGAAATCCACCTCTTCTGGGGCCGATCCGGTGGTTCACGTCATTTGCCACATACCGCTTGACGGCTGCGGGGGGTGAGGCGAACATCACACGCACGCATCCCTGAGACAGATTGTTGATCTGTCTCACCGTCGGCATTGGCGGCTGTCATGCCGGCCTGAATCGGAGAAGGGGTCATGAGCGAACGCGGTGATGTGCCCGAATGGTTGCCCAGGGACTCCCCACGGCAGGCGAGAGGGCCGGCTCTCCAGCCGCCCCCGCCGTCCTGGCGTCCACAGGATTCCCCAGCACCGGAGGCGACGAGATCACCGCGGCACGGGCGTGACAGCGGCGGCGGGAGCCACGCTCTCCCGCCAAGGCCCCGGCGGGGACGCGGCCTGCTGATCGGCCCGCTGGCAGGCGCGATCGGGCTCACGCTCCTGGCGGCCTTCGGGGTGTACGCGTTCGCCTCCGGCAGCGGATGCGGCGGGGATGACGCCGTCACGCTGAACGTGGCCGCGGAGCCCGGCGTCGCCCCGGCCGTCACCGCCGCCGCGGGCCGCCTCAACGACGCGAACGACACGGTCAGCGGGAGGTGCGTCCGGGCGGAGGTCACGGTCACCGAGCCGGTCGCGGTCGCCACGCTGCTGTCCGGCCGGGGCGTCGCCGGGGTCACCCGGCGCCCCGACGTCTGGATCCCCGACTCCTCGCTGTGGATCGGCCCGGCCCAGGCCGCGTCCAGGTCGACCGGGCAGACCCGGATCACCCCGCTGGGTTCGCTGGCCGCCAGCCCGCTCGTCGTGGCCGCGCCACGCACGCTCGCGGCGCAGCTCAAGGGCCAGGGCACTCAGCCATCGTGGGCCGACCTCCTCAAGGCCGCTTCCGGAAGCGCGGCGGCCCCAGGCAATGCCGCGATCCCGGCAGGGCTGGTGAAACTCCAGGTCCCTGATCCGAACCGCACGGGTCCGGGAATGGCCACCCTCCTGCTGGCCAACGCACTGCAGGCCCGCTCACCCAAGGGGACCGCCTCGTTCACCGGAGTCGCCCGGGCGGTCCGGGAGGGCGTGTCACCGTCGGTCAAGGCCGGATTCGCCTCGTTCCGCCGTGACCGGCAGGGCCGGTATCCGGTCGCCCTGGCGCCCGAGCAGGCCGTGCACGAGTACAACGTGCGCGGTCCCGGCGAGCCCGCGGTCGCGCTCTATCCGTCCGAGGGCACGCTCACGATGGACCACCCGGTTCTCGTCCTCGGCCAGGACGGCGTGCGGGAGCGGGCGAGCCGCCTGCTCACCTCGGCGCTCACCGCCAGGCCCACGCAAGACGATCTCCGTGAACGCGGATTCCGCACGCCCGGCGGCGTGGCCCCCGGCTCGTTCAGCGAGAAGACCGGCCTCGATCCACGTCCGCCCCGCGTGCTCCCGCCGCCGGCGCCCACCGAGGTGCAGAGGACCATGCAGGCCTGGGCCCGGCTGTCGCTCAGCATCCGCATGCTGAGCATCATCGACGTCTCCGGCTCGATGGAGGACGAGGTCGCACCCGGCATCACCCGCCTGCAGTCGACCGTGCGGACTGCGCAGCAGGGACTGGCGCTGCTGCCAGACGACACCGAACTCGGCCAATGGGTGTTCTCCACGGACCTGCAGAACGGCCAGGACTGGCGCGAGCTGGTCGGCGTGGGCCCGCTCGGCGAACGGCTCGGCTCGGCCACCCGCCGCCAGCTCATCCTGAGCGCGTTCGCCCAGATACGCCCCAAGGAGAACGGCGACACCGGTCTGTACGACACGATCCTTGCGGCGTACCGGACGATGAAGCGGTCCTACAAACCCGAGTTCGTCAACTCGGTGCTGCTCTGGACCGACGGCAAGAACGACGACCCGGGCGGCCCGTCGCTGCGGGCGACCCTGGACGCGCTGCGCCGGGAGGTCGATCCGGAGAGGCCGGTCCTGGTGTTCATGTACGGGTACGGCAAGGGTGTGGACGCGGGCGCGCTCCGGCAGATCGCCGAGGCGACCCGGGGCGACGTCCTCATCGCCGATACGCCCGACGAGGTCCAGCAGAAGTTCCTCCAGGCCGTCGCGCGGAGGGTCTGCGCCCCGGACTGCTGAGCACCCGGCCACTCAGCACGGTCAGCGGTTCTTCATCGGCGGAGTTCTTCATCGGCGGAGTTGAAACTAGAATCAGATTCGAGGAAACTTAGCGTTCCGCTAGATCGCCGATGACGTGGATGAAAGGGGCGCGCCATGCGCCGTACGGTGTTCAACGAGGACCATGAGGCGTTCCGGGAGACCATCCGGGACTTCATCGAGGCCGAGGTCGTGCCCGTCTTCCCCGAGTGGGAGGAGGCCGGCCACCCGCCCCGGGAGTTCTACAACAAGCTGGGCGAGCTGGGCGTCTTCGGCATCACTGTGCCCGAGGAGTACGGCGGCGCGGGCGAGACCAGCTTCAAGTACGCCGCCGTCATCTCCGAGGAGTGCGCTCGCCAGGGCGTGAACTTCGGCGCCACCACCGTGCACGTCAACCTCGTCCTGCCGTACCTGCTCGCGTACGGCACCGAGGAGCAGAAGAAGCGCTGGCTGCCCGGCTTCGTCTCCGGCGACATGATGACCGCGATCGCGATGACCGAGCCCGGCACCGGCTCCGACCTCGCGGGCATGCAGACCACCGCCAAGCGCGACGGCGACCACTACATCCTCAACGGCGCGAAGACCTTCATCACCGGCGGCGTGCTCGCGGACATGTGCCTGGTCGTGGCGCGCACCTCCCCCGCCACCCCGGAGAACCGCCGCGCCGGCCTGTCGATCCTGTGCGTGGACACCAAGAGCGAGGGTTACTCGGTCGGCCGCAAGCTCGAGAAGATCGGCCTGCGCACCTCCGACACCGCCGAGCTGTCGTTCACCGACGTGCGGGTGCCGGTGGAGAACCTCCTCGGCGAGGAGGGCCGCGGTTTCGAGTACCTCGCGCACAACCTGGCCGAGGAGCGGCTGGCCATCGCGGTGCAGTCGTACGCGTCGGCGGCCGCCGCGGTCGAGTTCGCCATGGCCTACGTGAAGGACCGCACGGTGTTCGGCAAGTCCGTCGCCTCGTTCCAGAACACCAAGTTCGTGCTGGCCGAGTGCGACACCGAGGTGGAGGCGGCCCGTTCGCTGGTCGACCGCGCCATGGACGCGCACGACCTCGGCGAGCTCACCCCCGCCGACGCGGCCAAGACCAAGCTGTTCTGCACCGAGGTCCAGGCCCGGGTCGTCGACAAGTGCCTGCAGCTGCACGGCGGCTACGGCTACATCCTCGAGTACCCCATCGCCCGGCTCTACACCGACGCCCGCGTCAGCCGCATCTACGGCGGCACGAGCGAAGTGCTGAAGACCATCATCGCCAAGCAGCTCGGCGTCTGACGCCGGTCGCGAAGCCCTCAGGGAGGAACCGACATGACCGGGTCCAAGGTCGCCATCGTCACCGGAGCGGCGCGCGGGATCGGCGCCGCCACGGCGGTACGGCTCGCGCGGGAAGGCTTCGCCGTCGCCGTCTGCGATCTCGACGAGGCCGCCTGCGCGGGCACCCTCGAAGACATCGCGGCGGCCGGGGGGCGCGCCATCGCGGTGGGCGTGGACGTCGCGGACTCGACGCGCGTCGAGGCGGCGGTCGCCCGTGTCGCCGACGAGCTCGGTCCGCCGCTGGTGCTGGTGAACAACGCCGGGATCATCCGCGACAACATGTTGTTCAAGATGACCGACGACGACTGGGACTCGGTCATGTCCGTCCACCTGCGCGGCGCGTTCCTCATGAGCCGGGCGGTCCAGGCCCACATGACGAACGCGGGCTGGGGCCGCATCGTCAACCTGTCCTCGGTGTCGGCGCTCGGCAACCGCGGCCAGGCCAACTATTCGGCGGCCAAGGCCGGTCTGCAGGGGTTCACCAAGACCCTCGCGATCGAGCTCGGGAAGTTCGGGGTGACCGCCAACGCGATCGCCCCCGGCTTCATCGCCACCGAGATGACGGCCGCGACCGCGGCGCGGATGGGCGTGGACTTCGAGGAGTTCAAGCGCGCCGCGGCCGAGCAGATCCCGGTGCGCCGGGTCGGCGTTCCCGCGGACATCGCCGGCACGGTCGCGTTCCTGGTGAGCGACGACGCCTCGTTCGTGACCGGCCAGGTGATCTATGTGGCGGGCGGCCCGCGAGCGTGACCCGGCCCGCCCACGAACCGGCCCGCGAGCCGGGTGCCCCGCGCGGCCGGGAGGTGACCGAGGAGGCGCTGCGCGTCGCCGCGATCGGCCTGCTGCGCCGCGAGGGCATCCTGGCGGGTCTCAACCTGCGTGAGGTCGCCGACAAGGCAGGTGTCAACCGCGGGCTGGTCTACCAGTACTTCGGCTCGCGCCGCGGGCTGCTGCGGTCGGCGCTGTTCCACCGCGCCAAGGCCAACGCCGACGACGCCGGGGAGGCCGCCAGGCTGCCGCTGCGCGAACGGCTGTCGAGGCTCTTCTGGACCAACCTGCGCCGTCCCGAGCCGATCGTGCTCACCACGCTGCTGGTGCTGGACGGCGACGACCGGGCCCGCGTCCTGCCCGACCGCGGGGAGAGCCGGGCCCGGCTGGCCGAGAGCGCCGCCCGCGGCGAGCTGGCGACCGGCGACGTCGAAGCGGTCCAGGCCGCGCTGGCCTCGACGATCTACGGCTACACGCTCTTCCGCGAGCAGCTCGCCCGAGAGATCGGCCTGCCGGTCGACGAGCTCGACGCCCGCGTGGACCGGTGCGTGCAGGCCCTGTTCACCACCAAGGAGTTCACCACTAAGGGGTTCACCGCTAAGGACTGATCGCCAGGAAGAGGAACGAGGCGAAGATGCCGAGGTGCACTCCCGCCTGGAGCAGCGTGGCGCGGCCCGGGACGACGGTCAGCGTCGACACGACGACGGTCAGGGCCAGCAGCACCATGTGCGTGGCGCCGAGCCCGAGCTCCAGCGGGCCGCTCAGCCAGATCGAGGCGACCGCGATGGACGGGATGGTGAGCCCGATGCTGGCCATCGAGGAGCCCAGCGCCAGGTTGAGGCTGGTCTGCACGCGGTCACGGCGGGCGGCCCGTACGGCGGCGAGCGTCTCGGGCAGCAGCACCAGCAGGGCGATGACGACGCCGACGACGGCGTGCGGGAGCCCGGCGTCGGCGACGCCGCGCTCGATGACCGGGGACTCCACCTTGGCCAGCCCGACCACGGTCACCAGCGCCAGCAGGAGCAGGGACAGGCTGACGACGGTCTCGCGGTTGGACGGCGCCGCCGCGTGTTCCTCGGCGCCGGCGGGGTGGAGGACGTCGCCCGCCTTGTCGACCGGCAGGAAGTAGTCGCGGTGCCGGACCGTCTGCGACAGCACGAACAGGCCGTAGAGCGCGAGTGAGGCGACGGCCGCGAACGCCAGCTGGCCGGGCGAGAAGACCGGCCCGCCCGCGCTGGTGGTGAAGGTCGGCAAGACCAGGCACACCGTGGCCAGCGTGGCGACGGTGGCGAGCGCGCCGCCGGTGCCCTCCGCGTTGAAGACCGCCACCCGGTGCCGCAGGGTCGCCACCAGCAAGGACAGCCCGACGATGCCGTTACAGGTGATCATCACCGCGGCGAACACGGTGTCGCGCGCCAGCGTGGCGGACTTGCCGTCCGCCGAGACCATGAGGCTGACGATGAGCGCCACCTCGATGACGGTGACGGCCACGGCGAGCACGAGGGAGCCGAAGGGCTCGCCCACCCGGTGGGCCACGACCTCGGCGTGGTGCACGGCCGCCAGGACCGAGCCCGCCAGCAGCAGCGCCACCACGGCCACCACCGGCCCGGGCAGGTCCCGGCCCCAGGTCGGCACCAGCGCCACCATCGCCAGCACCGGAACGATCACTTCCCAGCGCCGGGCGAGGGGGCGAGCGAAGCCGATCATGTACTCCTTGGTATCACAGCACGTCGAGTGCGGTGGCCAGCGCCCGCGGCGCCGCCACCAGTGACGGCCCGTACCAGGTGAGCAGGCGGCCGTCGACGAGGGCGCACGGAGTCCCGGGAAAACACTCCGGCCCGTCGTCCGCTGTGAACCGGTAGGGCTCGTCCGGCAGAACGACCAGGTCGGGCTTCGACGCCACGATCTCGTTCAGGGGGATCTTCGGGTACCGCTCCGGATGATCCGCGTGGACGTTGTCGACACCCAGGCGGGAGAGCACGTCCCCGGTGAACGTGTCGCGGCCCACGACCATCCAGGGTCGCCGCCAGATCGGAACGGCGGCTCGCACCCGCCGGGCGGGCGGCGGGAAGTCCCAGGCGCGGGCGGCGTCGTCCAGCCAGCCCGGGGCGTCCAGCCCGCAGGCCTCGGTGAGCATCCGGCGGAGCGACACCAGCGCCTCGTCAACGGTCCGGATCTCGGTCATCCAGACCCGGATGCCCGCCGCACGCAGGGCCTCGATGTCGACGGCGCGGTTCTCCTCGGTGTTGCCGAGGACGACGTCCGGCTTCAGCGCCACGATCCGTTCGATGTCGGGGTTCTTGGTGCCGCGGACCCGCTCCACGTCGAGACCGGCCGGGTGGGTGCACCAGTCCGTCGCCCCCACCAGCAGGCCGGGGGCCGTCTCGGCGACCGTCTCCGTCAGGGACGGCACGATCGAGACGACCCTGCTCACCCTCGTCACCGCCGGGCACCCGTCATACGTTCCGCCGGTACTGCCCGCCGACCTCGAAGAACGCGTCGGTGATCTGCTGGAGGCTGCAGACCCGCGCCGCGTCCAGCAGGACGGCGAACACGTTGTCGCCCGAGCGCGCCGCCTCCTTCAGCGCGGCGAGGGCGCTCTCGGCGTCGTCGCGGTGCCGCTGCTGGAAGCCTCGCACCCGGTCGAGCTGCGAGCGCTTCTCGTCCTCGGTGGCCCGGGCGAGCTCCAGCGGTTTGCCCGCCTCCTCGTCGCCGTTCGGGTTGCGGAAGGTGTTGACGCCGATGATGGGCAGCGCCCCGTCGTGCTTGCGCTGCTCGTACAACATCGACTCGTCCTGGATCCGGCCGCGCTGGTAGCCGGTCTCCATCGCGCCCAGCACTCCCCCGCGCTCGCTGATCCGGTCGAACTCGGTGAGCACCGCCTCCTCGACCAGGTCGGTCAGCTCGTCGATGATGAACGACCCCTGCAGCGGGTTCTCGTTCATCGCGAGGCCCCACTCGCGGTTGATGATGAGCTGGATGGCCAGCGCGCGGCGAACCGACTCGGCGGTGGGCGTGGTGACCGCCTCGTCGAAGGCGTTGGTGTGCAGGCTGTTGCAGTTGTCGTAGATGGCGATCAGGGCCTGCAGCGTGGTGCGGATGTCGTTGAAGTTCATCTCCTGCGCGTGCAGCGACCGCCCGGACGTCTGCACGTGGTACTTCAGCTTCTGGCTGCGCTCGTTGGCCCCGTACCGCTCCCGCATCGCCACGGCCCAGATGCGCCTGGCCACGCGGCCGAGCACGCTGTATTCGGGGTCCATGCCGTTGGAGAAGAAGAACGAGAGGTTGGGCGCGAAGTCGTCGATGTCCATGCCGCGGGCCAGGTAGGACTCGACGTAGGTGAACCCGTTGGCCAGCGTGAACGCGAGCTGGCTGATGGGGTTCGCCCCGGCCTCGGCGATGTGGTAGCCGGAGATCGAGACCGAGTAGAAGTTGCGGACCTTGTTGGCGATGAACCACTCCTGGATGTCGCCCATCATCCGCAGCGAGAACTCGGTGGAGAAGATGCAGGTGTTCTGCCCCTGGTCCTCCTTGAGGATGTCGGCCTGGACGGTGCCGCGCACGGTGGAGAGCACGCGCGCACGGATCTCGGCGGCCTCCTCGGCGGTGGGCTCCCGGCCCTTGTCCTCCCGGAAGGCGTCGAGGCCCTGGTCCATGGCGGTGTTGAGGAAGAACGCCAGGATCGTCGGCGCGGGGCCGTTGATCGTCATCGACACGGAGGTGGTGGGGCTCGCCAGGTCGAACCCGTCGTACAGCGCCTTCATGTCGTCGAGCGTCGCGATCGAGACGCCCGACGTGCCGACCTTGCCGTAGACGTCGGGCCGCTCGTCGGGGTCGCGGCCGTAGAGCGTTACCGAGTCGAACGCGGTGGACAGCCGGGTCGCGGGCTGCCCCTCCGACAGCAGCTTGAAGCGGCGGTTGGTGCGGAACGGGTCGCCCTCGCCCGCGAACATGCGCGCCGGGTCCTCGTTGTCGCGCTTGAACGGGAAGACGCCCGCGGTGAACGGGAAGCGGCCGGGCAGGTTCTCCGCGCGCAGGAAGCGCAGCAGCTCGCCGTGGTCGGTGTAGCGGGGCAGCGCGACGCGCGGGATGCGGCTGCCGGACAGCGACTCGCGGGTGAGCGCGGTGCGCAACTCCCGGTCGCGGATCTTCACGACCTGCTCGTCACCGGAGTAGGACTCGACGACGGCGGGCCAGCCCTCGACCAGGTCGGCGTTCTCCGGGGTCACATCCCGGCGTGCCGCCTCCAGCAGGCCGTCGACCTCGGCCGTCTCGGTCAGCTCGGCGCGGACCTCGGCCAGGCGCTGTACGCGCCGGACCGCCTCGATCTGCTTCTGCGTCTCGGCGTGGTAGCCCCGCACGGTCTCGGCGATGCCGGACAGGTAGCGCACGCGCGCGGGCGGGATGATCTGGGCCGCGCCGGTGGAGACCTTGGTCGTGGTCTCGGGCAGCACCCCCGGCTCGATGCCCAGCAGGCCGATCAGGTGCTGGTAGAGCGCGGTCACGCCGTCGTCGTTGAACGTGGCGGCACTCGTGCCGAAGACCGGCATGTCCTCGGGCTTGGCGCCGAACGCCTCGCGGTTGCGGATGAGCTGCCTGGACACGTCCCGCAGCGCGTCCGCCGCGCCCCGCCGCTCGAACTTGTTGATCGCCACCACGTCGGCGAAGTCGAGCATGTCGATCTTCTCGAGCTGGGAGGCGGCGCCGAACTCGGGCGTCATGACGTACAGCGAGACGTCGGCGAGCGAGACGATCGCCGCGTCGCCCTGGCCGATCCCGGGCGTCTCCAGGATCACCAGGTCGTAGCCGGCGGCCTTGCAGGCCTCGATCACCGACTCGATGTTGTCGGGCAGCTCGCGGGCGCCGCGGGTGGCCATCGAGCGGAAGAAGACGTGGTCCCCGTCAAGCGCGTTCATGCGGATGCGGTCGCCCAGCAGCGCGCCGCCGCCACGGCGGCGGGTCGGGTCGACCGCGAGCACCGCGACGCGCAGCTTGTCCTGCTGGTCCACGCGCAGCCGCCGCACCAGCTCGTCGGTGAGGGACGACTTGCCGGAACCGCCGGTGCCGGTGATGCCGAGCACCGGGATGCGCCGCCGCCCGGCCGCCTCGGCGATCGCCTGCCGGTCGGCCTCGGGCAGCCTGCCCGCCTGGAGGCAGGTGATGGCACGGGCGAGCGCGCGCCGGTCGCCCGCCAGCACCGCGTCGGAGGGGACCGGCTCTGCCGCAAGATCGACATCGCAGTCGCGGACCAGTTCGTTGATCATGCCGGGCAGGCCGAGCCGCTGGCCGTCCTCCGGCGAGAAGATCCGGACCCCGGCCGCCGCGAGCCGGGCGATCTCCTCGGCCACGATCACGCCGCCGCCCCCGCCGAAGATCTGGACCTGCCCCGCCCCGGCCTCGGCCAGGGACTTGGCCAGGTACTCGAAGTACTCGACGTGACCGCCCTGGTAGGAGCTGATCGCCACACCCTGGGCGTCCTCCTCCAGGACCGCGTCGACGACGGCCTGGACCGAGCGGTCATGCCCCAGATGCACCACCTCGGCGCCCTGGGACTGCAGGATGCGCCGCATGATGTTGATGGCCGCGTCGTGGCCGTCGAACAGCGCGGCCGCCGTCACGAACCGCACCGGATTCACCGGGACATGCATCAGAACCCCACCCTTGGACTTCCAATATTTGGAAGCTAAAGTAATTCGTCGTGGCCGACTCAGTCAATTCCCTCGATCCCATCGCCGAAGCCCACCACCAGTGGAGCGCCCGCTGGCCCGAGCACGCCGACCGCATGGCCGCCGTCACCTCGGTCATGCGCGTCCAGCAGCTGCTGCTGAGCCGGATCGAGGCGGTCCTCAAGCCGCACGGCCTCACCTTCGCGGCGTACGAGGCCCTGCGGCTGCTCGCCTTCACCCGGTCGGGCGCCCTGCCCATGGGGAAGATGGGGGTCCGCCTGATGGTGCATCCGGCCTCGGTGACCAACGTGATCGGCCGGCTGGAGCAGCGCGGGCTCGTGCGGCGCAGCCCCTCCCCCGACGACCGCCGGATCGTGCTCGCCGAGATCACCCCCGCCGGGCGCGAGCTCGCGGAGGAGGCGACGGAGGCCCTCCACGAGGCGTCGTTCGGGCTTCCGGACGTGACCTCCGAGCAGGCCACCGGCCTCACCGCGGCCCTGCGCGCGGTCCGCGTCGCCGTGGGCGAGGTCGAGCCGCAGCCTGAGGATTCGCCTGCCTGAGGAGGCTGACGAGCCTGGCGGTCCTGAGGAGGCTGACAAGGCTAAGGAGGCTGATGGCTCAGCGTTCGCGCACCCAGGCGTCGATGAGATCGGCGACCTGGGGACGGGACTCACGGAAGTAGTGCTCGTCCTTGATGAACTCCAGGCTCTTGTCCTGGGCCGCCAGGGCTCCGTGGACGGCCTGGGCGTCGCTGCCGTACACGCACTCGTCCGCGGTCGCGTGGATCACCAGCGACGGGACGGTGATGCGCCGGAGGTGCGGCGCCGCGACGCACTGGGACGTGCGCAGGCTCCACATCGACAGCCAGGTGCGCAGCGTGCACAGCGCGCCGATGCCGAAGACACCGTAGTTGGCCTTGACAGGTTCGCCCTGGTAGCACCAGTTCGGCCTGCGGTCCGACGGCTCGATGGAGGGGTCGATCATGCGCAGGTCGGCCCAGGTGCGGTGGAGGTTGAAGAGCTGGTCGCGGGCGCGGGTGCCCTTGAGCGCGGCAAGGCGTTCGAGTGCCCAGTCGGTGATCCGCTCGTTGCGAGCGCGCTGTGCGGCGCGGTAGCGCTCCTGGAACCCGGCACTGTAGGGCGGGCCGTTCTCCGGATTGAACGGGTCGAGCGCCGGATCCACTGAGAGCGCGTCGGTCTCATCGGTGATCGAGGGGTCCATCCAGGCGGTGAGGACCTCGGGCCGGCCCGAGTGCGCGGCCAGGGCGACGAACAGGTCCCCGGCGGGCAGGTCCTCGATCGCGGGTACGGGCCGCATCCCGGCGACCGGCGTCACGTTCGGCTCGACCGCCTGGGACTGGTAGGCGGCCATGAGCGAGCCGCCCCCGGAGTTGCCGAGCAGCACCACGCGTTCGGCGCCGGCCTGCTCCCGGAGCCACCGCACGCCGACGCCGATCTCGGCCAGCGCGTGATCGAGCAGGAAGTACGCCTCCGCGCCGCGGAACCGGGTGTTCCAGCCGAGGAAGCCGTGCCCGCGTTCGGCCAGGTAGGAAGCGAGGTAATGCTCCGAGAAGTCGATGTTGTAGTGCGTGGCGATGAACGCGGTCCGCGGGGGCGCCCCCGCAGGCCGGTGATAGACGCCCTGGCACGGGTGGCCGCCCGCGCCCGCCCTGCCGATGAGCGGCGACGGCAAACCCACGAACTCCCTGACGACTCCGGTCATCCCGGCCTCCCAGCATCGAACCGAATTCTGTTCGAAGGCTAGCGCCGGCGCCGTGGCCGGCCCCGCCGGGCTCAGCGTTTGAGCGCCAGTCCGATGTGCACGCCGAGTTCCTCGTACAGGGCGAGGTCGGTGAGCGTGAAGGCCGGCCGGTCCGGCTTCCTGATCAGGAGAAGCACGCCGAGCTGACCGGCCGTCTCGTCGCGCAGCGCGACGCCGGCTGCGAACGCCGCGTTCAGCTCCTTGGGCACGGCGTGACCGTTGTGGCCCCCTCCGAGCACCCCTTCCTCCCACACCGGGATGTGCAGCATGGACTCACCGGTCTCGACGATGGTCCGCGCGACCGGGGAGCCGTCGGGATCCAGCCGCTCCAGGGCGCGGCAGGTCACCACGCCGTCCGGTTCATCCGGCGTGCCCACCGGACCGGCCACGACGGCCCTGCGGAGCACCCCTCCGCGGGCCAGGTCGATCACGGCGAAGTCGCAGCACTCGTCGGCCAGCAGAGCCACGGCGTCGCCCAGCAGGGCCGGCCCGGAGACCGCCGGCGCGCCGAGGAGGAGCCGGGTCATCCGCCCCATGATGTCGAGCCGGCGCAACTGGGCCGCCTCCGCCACGATGTCATGGTGGCTGGCCTGGCTCGCGAAGATGTCCAGCGTGATCAGGACGACCGGCCGCTCGTCGTCCAGGGAGATCCGCGCCAGCCGCAGTTCGAGGGGCGGCGTGCCGCAGTTCCGCGGACCCACCCGGCCGACGAGCGACCCCGGGCGGCCCTCGCGCAGCACGTCGGCGAGCTCGCAGCGGAACGTCGCCCGCCACGGCGACTCGACGAAGACCGCGAAGGGCTTGCCCACGGCGTGGACGGCGGTGACGCCGAGGAATTCGGCGCCCCGGCGGTTGAGCCCGCGGATCACACCGGAGTCGTCGAGCACGAAGGCGGGCGACGGCAATTCCTGGAACGCGCGGCTCATGAACTCCCGCTGCAGGTCGGTGTCGCCCTTGGAGTACGCCAGCCGTTCGATCTCCTCCGTGCAGACCCGGAGCTCCTCTTCGGCGTTCTCCAGCTCGATCAACGCCATTTCGAGCGTCGGCGCCGTCCGGGACGCGTTGATGCGCCTCGAGAAAGCGTCGAAGTCCTTCCGGATGGCCGTGAAATCCAAGTGTGAGGCCATCGCGCGCCCCTCCCACGAACAGCCGACCCTTCTCCGTATTCTGCCCGTCTTCCACTTCAGAGGAAGAGTGAGCCGGTCCGTATTTCCCCCGTTCAGTGGCCGCAGCGACACTCCCCGGCGTCGAACGGCCCGGGAGCAGGCCTCGCTGAGCCTCCCCCGCCCCGGGTATGTACCTTTGTGCCGGTCCTATGGTGATGATTCGGTCACAGTGTCGTGGCCGCGCCAGGGACGGGGAGGTACGGCGATGGGCGACCAGGCCGAGGACGTCACCTACGGCGGTTATCTGCGGCTCGACCGCTTGCTGTCGTGTCAGGAGCCGCGCACCGGCGCGCACGACGAGCTGCTGTTCGTGATCATCCATCAGGTCTACGAGCTGTGGTTCAAGCAGCTCCTGCACGAGGCGGCGCTGCTGCAACGGCGGCTGGAGGAGGACAACAGCGCGGGTGCGCTGCACACGGCCCGGCGGATCGCCAAGATCCTCAAGACGGTCGTCGGTCAGCTGGACGTCCTCGAGACGATGACGCCCCGCCAGTTCGCGTCGTTCCGGGACGCGCTGGGCTCCTCCAGCGGCTTCCAGTCCGCACAGTTCCGCGAGCTGGAGGCCGTGCTGGGGCGCCGCGAGTTCCCCGCGTCGGATCTGCGGGGCGACGAGCGGCTGCAGGCCGCCGTTTCGCGGCGTTCGCTGTTCGACTCGCTGCTGCGCTATCTGCGGCTCCAGGGCTTCGATGTGCCGGACGCCGCGCTCAGCCGGGACCCGCGCGCGCCGTGGCTGCCGGACGAGGACGTGCAGCGCGCGCTGCTCAAGGTCTACGCCGACGAGAACGGGCCGGCCGCCGAGGTGTGCGAGGCCCTGGTGGACGTGGACGAGGGCATCCAGGAGTGGCGCTACCGGCACGTCAAGATGGTGGAACGCACCATCGGGGCCAAGGTGGGCACGGGCGGCTCGGCGGGCGCCGACTACCTGCGCTCGACCCTGTTCAGACCCGCCTTCCCGGATCTCTGGGAGGTCCGCTCGCAGATCGAGGAGGCCCCCGTCCATGGCGCGTGAATCTGTGGCCCGGGATTTCCAGGCAGGTGACGGCGAGCGGGTCGCGATCGTCGGCGGCGGCCTCGCCGGATGCCTGCTGGCGACGTTGCTGGGCCGGCGCGGCATCGAGGTGACGCTGTACGAGCGCCGGCCCGATCCGCGGGTCGCCGGGCCGGAGCGCGGCCGGTCCATCAACCTCGCCATCTCGGCCCGCGGGCTGGCGGCCCTCGACGCCGTGGGGCTGCGCGACCAGGCCCTCAAGCGGGCACTCCCCATGCACGGGCGGATGGTCCACCCGCTCGGGGCAGGGCAGAACTTCCAGCCCTACAGCGCCGACGGCGAACGGGCGATCAACTCGATCAGCCGTGCCGAGCTCAACCAGGCGCTCCTGGACGCGGCGGAGGCCACGCCGGGCGTGACCGTGCGGTTCTCCCAGCGGGTCACGGGCGTCGACGTCGATGCCGGCCTGCTCCAGATGCAGGGCCCGGACGGGCCCGTGACCGAACACGCCGGCGTCGTGCTCGCCGGAGACGGCGCGTACAGCGCCGTGCGGCGGTCTCTGGCCTCCGACGGTGTTCTGGACGACCGCCAGGACTTCCTCGAGCACGGCTACAAGGAGCTGACCATCCCGCCGCGCGACGGCGACTTCGCGCTGGACCCGGACGCGCTGCACATCTGGCCGCGCGGGACCGCCATGATGATCGCGCTGCCGAACCTCGACCGCTCATTCACCTGCACGCTGTTCTGGCCGAAGACCGACTTCGAGGCCCTCGACACGGCCGCCAAGGTGCGGGCCCACTTCGAGACGCACTATCCCGACGCCGCCCGCCTGATGCCGGCGCTCACCGACGACTTCGCGCACAATCCGGTGGGCTCGCTGGTGACCGTCCGCTGCTGGCCCTGGGTGCGGTACGGGCAGGGCAGCGTCGTCGCGCTGCTCGGCGACGCAGCCCACGCGATCGTGCCGTTCTTCGGGCAGGGCGCCAACTGCGCGTTCGAGGACTGCATCGAGATCGACCGGCTGCTGAGCGAGACGGAGGGCGACTGGGCGCGCGCTCTCTCGCTCTACCAGGAGCGGCGCAAGGCCAACACCGACGCGATCGCCGAGATGGCCCTCGACAACTTCATCGAGATGCGCGACCGGGTGAGCTCCCCGGTCTACCGGCTGAAACAGGCCGCCCAGCACGCTATCGAACGACGCTCGGCGGGCCGCTACGTCTCCCGGTACGAGCTCGTCTCGTTCAGCACGATGCCGTACGCCCAGATCCCGCGGCGGATCCGGCGGCAGAACCAGGTGGTCGCGGCCGGTGTGCTCGCTGTCGCGCTGCTGGCCGGGCTCGCAACCCGGCGGCTGCGCCGCCGACGCCCATAGACCTTGACAGGAACACTGCCTGTGTTTGACCGAAGACGGTCAGGACTGTTGTCGGCGGGCGAAGGCGGGCGTAGGCAGGAGGGGAAACCGCCCCGAAGGCGCGGCAGTTGGAAGGAGCGAACATGGCCACGTACAAGACCCAGATCCAGTGGGGTGGCCCGAACGCCGACTGGCACGACGACGCCGATCTGATCATCACGATCAGGAACCGCGAGGCGGTCGTGCCCGCCGACCAGATGCCCGAGACCGGGACGCAGGTCTCGTGGGCGAGCCCGCGCGGCAACGCCCAGGTCACCTTCTATGACAACGGCGCCCGGTTCTCGGGCTCGGCGCAGTTCAAGGGTGAGGGACCGGTCGGCTACCGCGGCCAGGCCAAGGCATGACGCTCATGGGCATGACGCTCAAAGCCTGACGAGCAGGGTGTGACGTCGGCGGGCCTTCCCGTGCCCCCTGCGGGGAGGCCCGCCGACCCTGTGCCAGGGTTGGGGCGTGACCGAAGAATCCATCGACGAACTGCAGTGCTCGGCCAAGGGATGCCGCGCGGACGCCGTGTGGGCGCTGCGCTGGAACAACCCGAAGATCCATACGCCGGACCGGCGCAAGATCTGGCTGGCCTGCGACGACCACCGCGAGAGCCTGTCGGCGTTCCTGGACCGCCGCGACTTCCTGCGCGACGTCGTGCCGGTGGCGGAACGCGACCTGCCTGCCTGACGCCGCCTGCCTAGGCGCTGCCGCCCTCAGAGCCGGAGCCGGGCTTCCAGCCCTCGGCCATCGCGGTGAGCCGGGCGGCGCCGTCCCGCGCCGGAGTGCCGCGCCCGACCGCCAGGCCCAGCAGGTAGGCGGTGAGCGGGGCGCCCGGCCGCGCCACCCCGTGCGCGACGTCGCGGGCGAGGTCAAGGATCAGATCCCGGTCGACCTCGTCGCGGTCGATCCCGAGTTCGAGGCAGACCGCATCGATCCATTCCTCCAGCACCGTCATCCTCCCCCTTGGCGTACGTGCGATCTCCACTCTCGCACGATCAGGGGCCGGCGGGTCCGGCAAGGCGGTCGGCGTGTCCCAGCTCGCCGGGAGTGTCGCAGTCGTACCAGGGCGGCCGCTCCCCCGCCCGGACGGTCACCCTGACGGGGCCGAGCGGGCCCAGCAGGCCGCGCAGCGAGGCCCCCTCGTAGGCGTCGAGCGCCCTGCGCAGGCCCTCGGTCCGCCAGCACCCGGCGAGCCACTGCTCGCGTCCGCCGTCGTCCAGCAGCACGGCCCCGTCCGCGTTCGCGTCCCGCGCGGCCGCCAGCAACAAGGCCACATCGTCCGTACGCAGGAACGGGAGATCACCCGCGAGCAACGCCACCCACGGCGCGGAGACCTCGGACAGGCCCGCCCGCAACGCCGGGACCGGTCCGGCGCCGGGCGGCTCCTCCCGTACGAACACGGCGCGCTCGGGCTCCGGGCGCGGCGGGCCGACGATCACCAGCCGGCGGGCCGCCCCGGCCGCGTCCGCGACGCGGGCGATCAAGGCCCGTCCGCCGACCCGCTCGCCGGGCTTGTCCGCGCCGCCCATGCGCCGGGCCTGCCCGCCCGCGAGCACCACCGCGTCGAAAGGCTCCCCGTCGAAGGGCTCAGCCGTCGCCATTGCCCCGGGTGCCACCGGTCTCGCGCTCGTAGGCGCTGAGGTTCTGCTCGAGGGCCTTCATCAGCTCCCAGATCTGGCCCGGCGGGATCCGCACCCGCGCCACGACCCGGGCCGGCACGTGCACGAACCGCTCTCCGGACGCCGGGTCCTCCGAGACCTCGGGCGGCCGGGTCTCGGTCGCGAAGTCCAGCACGAAACAGTCCTGCGTGCGCCACACAGAGGCGAACCCTGCGTAGGCGCCGACCTCGTTCTCGGGCGGTACGGCGATCTCGACGCGATGTTCCAGTGGCTGGTCCGTCACCCTGCCATCGTCCCATGTGGAACGGGCAGCAATATCACTTGCGGGTTACCCGCCGATCGCCGACATGGGCCGGGCGGGCTGGAGGAACGACGGGTCGTCGATGCCGTGGCCCGCGCGCTTGGCCCAGACCGCCTTGCGCCAGCGGTCGGCGAGCTCGTCGTCGGAGGCGCCCGCCCGCATCGCGTCGCGCAGGTTGGACTCCTCGGTGGCGAACAGGCAGTTGCGGATCTGCCCGTCCGCGGTGAGCCGGACACGGTCGCAGGCACCGCAGAACGGCCGGGTGACCGAGCCGATGACGCCGACCGTGGCCGGCCCGCCGTCGACGTGGAACGACTCGGCGGGGGCGCTGCCGCGCTCCTCCGCCCCCTCGGGGGTCAGCTCGAACGCCTCGCCCAGCAGCGCCAGGATCTCGTCCGCGGTGATCATGTTGTCGCGGGTCCAGCCGTGCTGGGCGTCCAGCGGCATCTGCTCGATGAACCGCAGCCGGTAACCGTGTTCCAGGCAGAAGCGCAGCAGGTCGACCGCCTCATGATCGTTGATCCCGCGCATCAGCACGGCGTTGATCTTCACCGGGGTCAGCCCGGCGCCGGCGGCCGCCGCGAGCCCCTTGAGCACGTCGTCGAGCCTGTCACGGTGGGCCAGCCGTTTGAAGACCTCCCGGTCCAGCGTGTCGAGCGAGACGTTCACCCGGTCCAGGCCGGCGTCCGCCAACGGCGCGGCAAGCCGGTCCAGGCCGATCCCGTTGGTGGTCAGCGAGACCTGCGGCTGCGGCGTCAACTCGGCCGTACGCCGCACGATGTCGGCGATCCCGCGGCGCAGCAGGGGCTCCCCGCCCGTGTAGCGGACCTCGGTGATGCCCAGCTCCTCCACGCCCAGCCGGACCAGGCGTACCACCTCGTCGTCGGTGAGCAGTTCGGGCTTGGGCAGCCAGTCGAGCCCCTCAGGCGGCATGCAGTAGGTGCACCGCAGGTTGCACCGGTCTGTGAGAGAGACCCGCAGATCGGTCGCGGTACGGCCGAAGGTGTCGACCAGCACGGGCGCCCCTTTCCTGCTGCCTACGGCGGCCTGTCATCGGACCGCCGGTGATGTGGGTGGATTTCCCCAGCCTATTCCGGTAGTTGACGATCCGTCGCATCGCGAGAGACGGTATCGGGCACGCCAACGGCTCCGTCCTTTGGCGGATCGTACAAGCGTTCACTGCTCTGGACACGGGAGGCGTACGTGGCTACGGCACGACTGTGGGAGTTCGCCGGCGTCCGAGGGGCGATCACCGCCCATGCCTGGCACCGCGAGGACCCCCGCTACATCGCGATTCTCACCCACGGATACGGCGAGCACCTCGGCCGCTACGAGCACGTCGCCGAGACCCTGGTCCGGCACGGCGCCGTGGTCTGCGGCCCGGATCATCTGGGCCACGGCCGCTCCGCCGGGGAGCCGGTCCTGATCGAGGACTTCGCCGACGTCGTCGCCGACCTCCACACGGTCGTGGAATCGGCCCGCTCCGACCACCCGGACCTGCCCGTGGTCCTGATCGGCCACTCCATGGGCGGCATGATCGCCACTCGCTACGCCCAGCTCCACGGGCGGGACCTGACCGCCCTGGTCCTCTCCGGCCCGGTGCTCGGCCGCTGGGACGCCCTCAGCGCCCTGCTCGGCCTCGATGAGATCCCCGACATCCCCATCGACCCGGACACCCTGTCCCGCGACCCGGCGATCGGCAAGGCCTACACCGAAGATCCGCTCGTCTGGCACGGCCCGTTCAAGCGCGCCCTGTTGCTGGCGACCGACGCGTGCATGCGTCAGATCGGTGAGCACGGCTCGCTGGGCGACCTGCCCACCCTCTGGATCCACGGCGAGGACGACCAGCTCGTTCCCCTCGACGGCACCCGTACGGGCATCGAGCAGATCCGCGGCACCGACCTCACCGAGCGGATCTTCTTCGGGGCCCGGCACGAGGTCTTCAACGAGACCAACCGGGACGAGATCCTCAGCGAGGTGACCGCCTTCCTCGACCGCGCCCTGCCCGCCCGGTAGGCACGCGGCAGCTGCATTCCGGATATTTCGGATAGCTCCGGGCATTGCGAAACACGGGACAGAAGATCCTTTGTACGGTTACTGTCACCCTTCGTGTTGATTTGCCCGCCATATCGCGAGCATCCACCGGGAGCGACGATGAACGAAGCGAACCAGTCCGCCAGGGTCGCGGAAGTCGACTACATGGACCTCGTGGACGTCCACCCCGACGTTCACCGGGCGACCGAGCCCGACGAGGAGCAGGTGCTCCGGGATCTCTACGGGGAGCCGGACGAGGACGGGGTCTTCCGCGCCGACGGGGAGGACGCCTGATGGCCACGGCCGCCGCGATGATCGCCGAGGCCCGCAAATGGCTGGGCACCTCGGGCCGCCCGAACGCCCTCACCCGCGCGTACGCCTCCCGCCACGGCGACGGCTTCCTCCGCGCGCCGTGGTGCGACATCGCGGTGACCGAATGGGCCCGCCGCTCGGGCAACGCGAAGGCGGTGCTGCCCGCCGGAGACCGCGCGTACACGGTCTGGCACGCGCAGGACTTCCAGAAGATCAAGCGCTGGTACACCGGCACCGCCGCCAACATCGACAAGGCCAAGCCGGGCGACATCGTCTTCTTCGACTGGGGCTCCTCCAACAGCGTCGGCGCGATCGACCACGTCGGCATCGTCGAGAAGGTCCTCGGCGGCGGACGCGTCCAGACCATCGAAGGCAATACCAGCGACTCCTGCCGCCGCCGCGTCCGTTCCGCCTCCTCGATCGCCGGATACGGCCGCCCCGCCTACAGCCCCTCGTCAGGCGGCACAGCCCCCAACTGGACGGAGACCATGGTGAAGAAGCTCCCCACCCTCAAGCGCGGCGCCAAGGGCGAGGACGTCCAGTCGCTGCAGGGCCTCCTGCACGCTCGCAGCCACTCCGAGGTGAAGATCGACGGAGTGTTCGGCGCGTCGACCGAGAAGGCCGTCCGCGCCGTCCAGCGCTGGGGCGGCGTCCTGGACGACGGCGTCGTCGGCCCCTCCACCTGGCCAGTCCTGCTCCGCGTGCACAAGTAGGTCAGGGCCAGTCCCACACCGGGACCGTCCGCAGCGGATGCAGTTCCTCATCCGTCTCGGCGTGTGAGTTCTGCCTGGCGACCTGCGTGCCGAACTCGACATGGCTGCGCAGGGCCTCGCGGAACGGCGCGTCCGAGGGCAGGCCCGCCTCGTCCGCCGACGCCATGTAGAGGTCCACGAACCGCTGCCGCTGCTCCTCTGTGATCTTCAGCCCGCGGTGCACGTCGATCAGCGCGGGCATGCCGCCGTGCTCGCGGGTGAAGCGGTCCTCGCCGCCGAAGGCCTCGACCTCGAACGCCGTCAGGTGGGGGACGTGCTCTGCCTTGCCCTCGCCGAAGAGCGGCTTCAGCACCGGATCCGTCAGGCAGTGGCCGTAGAAGACGTCGACGAACCGGCGGAGGGCGTCCTCGCCCCCGGCATGATCCAAGATCGTAACCACGATTACGTGATTACAGGTCTGGCGAGAACGCCGTCAACGATCTGACCGGCACCGGTCGCGGTGCCGGTCAGATCCGCGATGGCGTCGTCGATCAGAGGCGCTCATCATGAGGCTCGATCCCCATCGGGAGGGAGCCCACCCCGTGCACAGATCACACCTGGCGACCGTCGGCCTCGCGGCCCTGGTCGCAGCGGCGCTCGCCCCCACCGCGCGCGCCGCACAAGCCCCGACCCAGCTGACCACCCCGTGGACCGACCAGGTATCCCCCTCCAACGCGCTCCCCGACTACCCCCGCCCCCAGCTCACCCGCGACCGCTGGCGCAACCTCAACGGGACGTGGCAGTTCGCCGAGGCGACTCCCGGCCAGGCGCCGCCCATCGGCACCAAGCTCGGCGAACGCGTCCTCGTCCCCTACCCGGTCGAATCCCTGCTGTCCGGCATCCGGCGGCACGTCGACCACATGTGGTATCGCCGCACGTTCACCGTGCCACCGTCCTGGCGCGGCGACCGCCTGCTCCTGCATTTCCAGGCCGTCGACTATCAGGCCGCCGTCTACGTGAACGGAACGCGCGTCGCCACCCACACCGGCGGCTACGACGCGTTCAGCGCCGACATCACCGGCGCGCTGCGCGGCACCGGTCCGCAGGAACTCATCGTCGGCGTCACCGACACCACCGACATCGACTCCCAGGCGGTGGGCAAACAGCGCAAACCCGGCGACGGCATCTTCTACACCCCCTCGTCCGGCATCTGGCAGACGGTCTGGATGGAGCCGGTCGCCCCCGCCCACGTTCAGCGGCTGGAAACAACGCCCGACCTGGCGTCCGGCACTCTCCGCCTCACCGCCCGCGCCACGGGCGGCAGTTCGGTCGAAGCGATCGCCTACGCCGGACGCCGCGAGGTGGGCCGCGTCTCCGGCGCCCCCGGGAAACAACTGCACGTGCCCGTCCCCCGAGCCCGGCTCTGGACGCCCGACGACCCGTACCTCTACACGCTGCGCGTCCGGCTGCGCGAGGGCGCCCGCGTCGTCGACGAGATCGGGTCGTACTTCGGGATGCGTTCGATCGCCAAGGGCCCGGGAACGGACGGCAAGGTCCGCATGCTGCTCAACGGCAAACCTGTGATGCACGTCGGCACGCTCGACCAGGGCTTCTGGCCCGACGGCCTCCACACCGCCCCGACCGACGCCGCCCTGCGCTTCGACCTCGACGCGCACAAGCGGCTCGGATTCAACATGGTGCGCAAGCACATCAAAGTCGAGCCCGACCGCTGGTACTACTGGGCCGACCGGCTCGGCCTGCTGGTCTGGCAGGACATGCCCGCCACGTTCGCCGGGCACGATCCGCCCGCCGCCGTCAAAACGCAGTACGAGACCGAGATGCGCGCGATGGTCGACCAGCTGCGCAACCATCCCTCGATCGTCATGTGGGTGCCGTTCAACGAAGGCTGGGGTGAATACGAGCCCCGCCGCATCGCCGACACCGTCAAGTCGTGGGACCCCAGCCGCCTGGTCAATGCCAACAGCGGCGTCAACTGCTGCGACTCGCTGCCCGACGGCGGCGAGGGCGACATCTACGACGATCACACCTACGTCGGCCCCGGCGCTCCCGCCCCCTCTACCCAACGCGCGGTCGTCGACGGCGAGTACGGCGGCCTCGGTCTCCGAGTGGACGGTCACATGTACGACCCCGAACGCGGCTTCGCCTACGAGATGACACCCGACTCGGCCACCCTCACCCGCCGCTTCACCGAACTCCAGGACCGCATGCTCACCGTAAAGCAACGCTGCGCCGTCTCAGGCTCGGTCTACACGCAGATCAGCGACGTCGAGAACGAGCTCAACGGCCTCTACACCTACGACCGCAGAGTCCTCAAGATGGACGCCGCCACCGTCCGCGCGGCCAACCGGAAACTCATCACCTCCACAGGCGGCGAGATCCCACCCCTCCTACCCGGCAGCCCGAACGCCGTCAGCGTCTACCCGTTCAACGAAGGCACCGGCTCAACGACCGAAGACACAGCCGGCGACCACGACGCCACCCTCATCAACGATCCGACCTGGACCACCGGCCACTCCGGCTCCGCCCTGCAGTTCAACGGCACCAACCAGTACGCCGACACAGGCGCGGCGATCCTCGACACCACCGGCAACTACACGGTCGCCGCATGGGTGAAGCTGGACCGCCTGGGCTCGTTCGCCACCGCCGTGAGTCAGGACGGCGGCACCAACAGCGCGTTCTTCCTCCAATACTCAGGGGCCGACAACCGCTTCGCGTTCAGCTTCGCCGGTCTCCGCGCCCTGGCACCCACCGCGCCCGAACCCAACCGCTGGTACCACCTGACCGGCGTCCGTGACGCCGCCAACGGCACGCTCACCCTCTACGTGGACGGCCAGAAGACCGCCACGGCCAGCGCCTGCCTGGGCGACCCGTCCACCGGCCACACCGTGATCGGGCGCGCCCAGTACGGCGGAAACGAGGTCGACTTCTGGCCCGGCACCCTGGACGAGATCCGCCTCTACGACCGCGCCCTCTCGCCCACCGAAGTAGAGATCCTCTACAAGTCCGCCAGATAAGGCCCCAGCAGAATCCCGATCCGTTCCACGTCGTCCGCCGGGGCCAGCGCGACCCTGGCGGGCGACCAGAACCAGGGCCCGCCTCCGGAGACGAGGAGCGCCGGTCAGAACATCCCGTTCTGGTTCAACGCCTCCTCCGGGATCTCCTGCAGCACGTCCCAGTGCTCGACAAGTTTTCCGTCCTCGAGCTTGAAGATGTCGATGATCGCTGTGCCGCGCTGTCCGGGCACGCGTACTGCGTGCACATGCGCGACAACGTGGTCGTCCTCGGCGACGAGACGTTGGACGGAGACACGCAGTGCCGGGTACGCGTCCTTGAGGTCGCGCAGGCGTGCCTGCAGACCGTCGACGCCATCGGCGATCAGCGGATTGTGCTGAATGTAGCGATCGCCGACGACCCTGGAGACGGCATCGAAGTCCTTGGCGTTGAACGCGGCCTCGTAGAAGTCCAGGACGGTCTGCTTGTTCGACGCGATCGTCGAGTCGGCGGACATGCGGCCTCCCTAACTGAACGGCTGTAGCGCTACGACTGTAGCGCTACAAATGTCGGGATACAATGCGCTCATGGACACCGCTGCGTCGACCGACCGCCGGCCGCGCGGCCGCAACCGGCGAGGCCAGGGCGAACGCCTGCGCGAGGACATCATCGAGGCGGCCACCAGGCTGCTCGACGAGCTTGGTGACGACCAGGCTCTGTCGATGCGCGCCGTAGCCCGTGAGGTGGGCAGCGCCGCAACGTCGGTCTATCTCCACTTCGCCGACCGTGACGCCCTCGTGCTCGCCGTCCTCAACCGCTGTCATGACCAGCTGACGCAGGCCGTCGACGACGCCGAAGCGGCATCGGACGATCCAGTGGCCCAGCTCCGCGCACGGACTCTCGTTCTCGGAGAGTGGGCGTACCAGCACCCAGGCCTGTACAAGGTGCTGCACGAGAGCTCTCTCAACCGCCGAACGGACATGCCGTTCAAGCAGCAGTTGGCCGACCGCACCACCGCCGCGGTCCAACGATGCATGGATGCCGGCCTCGCCCCGGCCGACGAGGCCGCCACTGTCGCACTCGATCTGCGAGCGGCCGTTCATGGAGCCGTCTCGATGCGCCTCCACCAGCCCGGCCATCCCTGGCCACCGCTAGAAGATCAAATCGCACGATTCCTCACCAAACTCATCGGAATCCGCTCATAGACCACAAAGGCCCCTGAGCCGGTCAGTGTCCTGACTTCCCGGTCACAGGGGCCCTTGTCAGCCCTTGATGCAGATGAGCTGGCGCAGGTGCGCCACGACCTCGACGAGGTCGGACTGCGCTTCGATCACCGTTTCCAGGTCCTTGTAGGCACCCGGGATCTCGTCGAGCACGCCGCCGTCCTTGCGGCACTCGACGCCCTTGGTCTGCTCCACCAGGTCCTCGACGGTGAACGACTTGCGCGCCTTGTTGCGGCTCATCTTGCGGCCCGCACCGTGCGACGCGGAGTTGAACGAATCCTCGTTGCCCAGGCCACGCACGATGTAGGTACCGGTCGCCATCGAGCCCGGGATGATCCCGAGGTCTCCCCTACCCGCGCGGATCGCGCCCTTGCGGGTGACCAGGAGTTCGACGCCGTCGTAGACCTCTTCCGCCACGTAGTTGTGGTGGCAGGAGATGACCTCGCCCCACCGGCAGTGCTTCTCGCCGAAGCGGCGCGTGATCACGTTCTGCGCGAGCGCGATCATGACCGCGCGGTTGCGCCGCGCGTACTCCTGCGCCCAGAACAGGTCCCGGCGGTACTCGTCCATCTTGCGCGTGCCGGTCAGGAAGACCGCAAGGTCCTTGTCCGGCAGGTCCTGGTTGTGCGGCAGCTTTCGAGCGGCCTCGACGTGGTGCTCCGCGAGCTCCTTGCCGATGTTCCGCGACCCGGAATGCAGAACGAGCCAGATCGCTCCCGAATTATCCGCACACAATTCAACAAAGTGATTTCCACCCCCCAAACTACCCATCTGGGCACGTGCTCGGCCAAAACGGGCACGCACTCCGGGGTGAAGGTCGTCGAAATCCTTCCAGAAGTCGTACCAGCCGCGTTCCTTGAGGCCGGGGAGCACCGAGGGGTCCACGGGCTCCTTGTGGGAGTAACGGCCGACCGGGATCGCCTTTTCGAGGCGGCTGCGCAGGCCCGCGAGGTCGTCGGGCATGTCGTCGACCGTGAGGCTCGACTTGACCGCGGTCATGCCGCAGCCGATGTCGACGCCCACCGCGGCTGGCGAGACCGCGTCACGCATCGCGATGACAGACCCAACGGTCGCACCCTTGCCGTAGTGCACGTCGGGCATGACCGCGAGGCCTTCGATCCAGGGCAGGCTCGACACGTTCTTGAGCTGGTCGAGCGCCTGGTCCTCAACGGTGGCCGGGTCAGTCCAGAGGCGGATTGGAACACGGCCGCCCTTGAGCGTCTGGTACGGCATCACCTGCTCCTCTCCGTTGCACGAGGGATCCGAACCGTGATCTATGACGCCAGAAACGGCATATTCGGTTCAACTCATTTTCCCTCGGCCGGGGGGACGGTGCGGGTTTCGCCGGTTCGGTGGGTGAGGCCTCGGGAGTCCAGGTGGTGGAGGAGGGCCATGGCCACGCGGCGGGTGGTGTTGAGGGCTTGGCGGGCCTGGCTGACGGTGAAGGGCTGCGGGAGGGTCTTGAGGATTCTGAGGGCCTCGTCGTCGGCGCCCGGGAGGAGGACGATGCCGTCGGGGAGGCGGAGGATGGCGCCGGTTCGTTCGGCCGCCGCCATGACGTGCGAGGTGAGGCCCAGGTCGGTGAGGCGGTCGGCGGTGGGGGCGTCGAAGGGCGCTGAGGCCAGGTCGGCGGTCAGGCGTTTGACGGCGTCGGCGACCTGGGGCGGGAGGCCTGTATCGGGGCCGTAGACGCGGCCTTCGACCAGGCGGAGGGGTGGGCGGACCAGGGAGGCGACCAGCTGGCGGGAGGGGAGGCCCAGGCGGAGGCGGAGGGCTTCGACGGGGATTCCCGGGGCCAGGGGGTGTGCGGCGGCGCGCTCGGCCAATTCCGCGGTGAGCTTGTGGTGGAGCTCCTCCCAGTACGCCGGGTCCGCCAGCCACTCCGAGCCGAGGGGGACGGCGTCCGGGGGCGGGGTGCAGCCCATGATGCTGAGGTCCTCACGGCGCAGGACACCGTGGCGGCGCAACACGAGCTTGCCGCCGGGGCGGTTGGGCCATGACGCGAGCTCGCGGGCGCGCGCGGCCCCCGCGCCGCGGCGGACGAGGGTGGGCGGGCGGACGTCCAGGATGCCCACCCCCGCGACGGCGCGGCGGCCGGGGTCGCGGAGGAGGGCGACGTCGCCGACGTGGAGGGGCAGGCGGGCGTTCAGGGTGAGGCGCGCGGTGTCGGGGCCGAGGGGGCGCAGGCGGACGGGCGTCGCGGACGAGCCGAGGTGAAGGATCATCTGGCGGGCGAGCCGGCCGGAGGGTTCCTCGGAGGAGACGCGCACGTCGATGCAGGTGGTGAACGTCCACTTGCCGGGGCTGACCAGGGCCATTCCACGCTCGACGCGGTCGCGGTCCACCCCGCGGAGGTTGAGGGCGACGCGGGCGACTCCGTGGACGGAGTCCTGGGGTTCCTTGGCCGATTCCAGTGCACGGACGCGGACACGTTCACCGGCGGGCATGAGGAGGAGCTCGTCTCCCACGGTGACGGTGCCTGCGGCGAGCGTGCCGGTGACGACGGTGCCGCTGCCGGCGATGGTGAACGCCCGGTCGATCCAGAGCCGTACGGGGGCTTCGGGGTCGGGCACCGGGAGGCGGGTCGCGAGGCGGTCGAGCGCGGAGGTCAGCTCGGGCAGCCCGGCGCCGGTGGTGGCGCTGACGGTGACCGCCTCACAGGCCCGCAGGGTCGTCTTGGCCAGGCGTTCGCGGGCTTGGCGCAGTGCGAGCTTGGGATCCGCCACGTCTGAACGGGTGATGACGAGCACTCCGTGGCTGACGCCGAGGGCGTCGATGGCCGCCAGATGCTCCTCTGTTTGAGGCATCCAGCCCTCGTCGGCGGCCACGGCCAGGAGGACCGCCGGGACGGGTCCGACCCCGGCGAGCATGGTGGTGACGAACTTCTCGTGGCCCGGGACGTCGACGAAGGCGAGTTGCTCCCCGGAGGGGAGGGTCGTCCACGCGAAGCCCAGGTCGAGGGTCAGGCCGCGGCGGCGTTCCTCGGCGAGCCGGTCGGGCTCCATGCCGGTGAGCGCGCGGACGAGGGTCGACTTGCCGTGGTCGACATGACCGGCGGTGGCGACGACCTGCATCAGACCTCTGCTTCCTTGGACGCGAGGACGGCGGCCTGAAGGGGGCCGTCGTCGGCGGGGCCGGTGGAACGAAGGTCGAGCAGGAGCCGGCCGTTCTCGATACGGCCGATGACCCTCCGGGCGCGAAGCGGGGCTTCGAACGTGGCGGGGAGCGAGATGGCGGCGCTGGGCAGGTCCACGCCGGGCGCGCCTCCGCCGCCGACCGTGGCGGTCGTGTCGGCTGCGAGGGCGTCGATGTCGTGGCCGGCCAGGTCCTTGGCGAGGCGTTCGGCGCGGGCACGCAGAGCCCGTACCGGGGTGTGGAGCATGCGGGAGGCGGGTGGGCGCGGCCCGCGGAGGGTGGCTTCGAGCGCGGCGAGCGTCAGCTTGTCGACCCTGAGCGCGCGGTAGAGCGGGTGGCGGCGGAGGTGGTTGACGAGGTCGCGTCTGCCGAGGATCAGGCCGCCTTGGGGTCCGCCGAGCAGCTTGTCGGCGCTGGCGGTGACCAGGTCGGCTCCGGCGTTGAGCATGGTGGTCGCGTCGGGTTCGTCTGGCAGCGCCTGGTCGGGCGTTAGAAGGCCGGAGCCGATGTCGACGACCAGGGGGACGTCGAGGGCGGCCAGGGCGTCGATCGGGGCGGCCGCGGTGAAGCCCTCGATCCGGAAGTTCGACGGGTGGACCTTGAGGATGAAGCCGGTGGCGGGCCCGATCGCGGCGGCGTAGTCGCCGGCCGTGGTGCGGTTGGTGGTGCCGACCTCACGGAGGCGGGCACCGGTCGCGGTGAGAAGGTCGGGCAGGCGGAAGCCATCACCGATCTCGACCATCTCGCCGCGGCTGATGATGATTTCGCGGTCCGCTGCCAGGGCCGTGGCGGCCAGGACGAGCGCGCCGGCGTTGTTGTTGACGACCTGGACCGCCTCGGCCGCGGGGCAGGCCTCGTGGAGGGCGGCCAGGGTGCCGCTGCCGCGCGGGCCGCGCCGGCCGGTGGCCAGGTCGTATTCGACGTCGGCGCAGCCTGCGGCGGCGGTGAGGGCCGCGCGGGCCGCGTCGGAGAGCGGAGCCCGGCCGAGGTTGGTGTGCAGCAGGACGCCGGTGGCGTTGATGACCGGCCGCAGCGTCGTCGCGTGCTCGGGCAGCTCCGCCAGCGCGGCCTCGGCGACCGCGCCGGGCGGGATCTCGCCGTCGCGGGCCCGCTGCTGGGCCGCACCGACCGCGGACTTCACGATCGCCCGGCCGAGCCGTCCGGCGGCGTCCGCCAGCCGGGGGTCGGCCATGACGACGTCGGTACGGGGAACCTGTCTCCGTGGGTCCACGCCAAGCCACCTTATGGACGCCGGGGCCTCCGGTGAAAGCCGATCGTGCTCACACTCTGAGATCAGCGCCCGAAACACGGAAAGTGTCACAGTAAGCGTCGTAGGCACTACTTAGGTGGACTATTTGGGGCTATGCCGAAATGGTCTTGTTCGGCCGCGTGCGCCACGAAATCGTCCACCATCCGGTGCACCAGCGCGGCGAGCAGACGGCGCTCCTCCCCCGACCATTCCGACAGCGCCTCGGCCATCCAGCGCCGCCCGACGGCGCGCAGGCACTCGACGGCGTCGCGGCCCGAATCGCGGAGACGGATCCGCTGGGCGCGCCGGTCGTCGGGATCGGGCACCCGCTCGACGTAGCCGGCCTTCTCCAGGCGTTGCAGCTGGCGGGTGACGTGCGGCGCCTCCACCGCCAGCCGGGTCGCCAGCTCTCCCGGGCGCATGGGCCCGTCCGCGTCCGCGAGCAGGCGCAGCAGCGGCACCGCGGCACGGTCGACCGGCACGCCCGCGGCGGCGACGGTCCGGTCGTGCTGCTTGGCGCGGGTGAGCAGATGGGAGATGCGGGTGAGGGCTCGCTCGATCTCCGCGATGTCTGCGGGAAGGTCCGCGGGAAGGTCCGCGGGAAGGTCCGCGGGAAGGTCCGCGGGAACGTCGTCGCGCGCCTGGCGTGAGGGCATGTGATCAAGCCTACTGTCTATTTACTTAACTTAAGTAAGTACAATCGCGATCATGTCGTCCGCTCCCCCTGCCGCGGCCTCCGTGCTCAACGGGCCCTCCGGCCAGACCGCGCACGCCGGGCTCACCCTCCTCGCACTGGCCACGGCTGGGGCCGTCGTGTCGGTGCAGCAGACCCTGGTCATCCCGCTGTTGCCGCGCCTCATGGCGCAGTTCGACGCGTCGGTCACCTCGGTCACGTGGGTGTTCACCGCCTCCCTGCTCGCCGGGGCGGTGGCCACGCCGCTGCTGTCGCGCTTCGGCGACATGTACGGCAAGAAGAAGATGATCCTCGTGGCGATGGGCCTGCTGCTGGCGGGCTCGGTCATCTGCGCGCTGTCGGGCTCGCTCGGCGTCCTCGTCGCGGGACGGGCGCTGCAGGGCACCTCGGCGGCGATGATCCCGCTGGCCATCGGGATGATCCGGGACACCTTCCCACCGGAGCGGGTGACCACCGCGATCGGGGTCGTCAGCGCCACCATGGGCGTGGGCGGGACGATCGGGATGATCGTCACCGGTCTCGTCGCCGACCGCGTGACCGGCCACCAGCCGATGTTCTGGATCGCGGCCGGCCTGGCCGGCGCCGGGCTGGTGCTGATCGCGTTCAGCGCGCCGGACGTCGGCGGGCGCACCGGCGGACGACCCGACCTGCTCGGCGCGGCGGTGCTCGCGGGCTGGCTGGTCTGCCTGCTGATGGGCATCAGCGAGGGCAACGCCTGGGGCTGGTCGTCGGCCGGGGTGCTGGGCCTGTTCGGGGGCGCGGCGGTCCTGTGCGCGCTGTGGGTGCTGGTCGAGCTCCGCGTACGGGAGCCGCTCGTCCGGCTGGGCCTGCTCATCGGGCCCAAGTCCCTGTCGGCCAACCTCGCCTCGATCCTGCTCGGCTTCTCGATGTTCGCCGCGTTCACGCTGATCTCCAACTTCGTCCAGTCCCCCAAGGACGAGGTCGGGTACGGCCTCAGCGGCTCGGTCCTGGACGTCGGCCTCTACATGCTGCCGAGCACCGTCACGATGCTGGTCTTCTCCGCGCTGGCCGGGCGCGTCGCGGCCCGCGTGGGCCCGGCGTTCACGCTGGCGACCGGCTCGTTCTTCGCCGGGCTCAGCTACCTGTGGCTGGCGCTGTCGAACGCGCACGGCTACGACATGCTCGCCTTCAGCGCGCTGCAGGGCGTCGGTTTCGGCATCGCGTACGCGGCGCTCGGCACGCTCGCCGTCCAGCACGTGCCTATGGACCAGAGCGGCATCGCCAGCGGGATCAACTCGCTGGTGCGCACCGCCGGCGGCAGCGTCGCGGGCGCCGTGACCGCGGCGGTCCTCAGCGGCCGCACGATCGCCGGAACGTCCGTCCCGACGCTCGGCGCCTACGAGCTGTGCTTCCTCATCGTCGCCGCCGGCGCGGCCCTGGCCGCCGCGGTCGCCGTCGTGCACGGCCTCCGCCACCGACCTCGGACCTCTTGACGAACCGGCCTCCGGCCCGACCCAATAGGGGGACGCCCCGAATGGGCAATTGGGGCTGCGGGACTCTGTGGAGAAGAGAAGCAGGGCACCTGAACCGGAGGTTGTCATGGGCGCCTACGCGGCCGCGTACGAACGCAGCATCGCCGACCCCACCCGGTTCTGGGGGCTCGCCGCGCGCGACATCCGGTGGCTGGTGCCGCCGGACCGCGTGCTCGACGACGGGGCGCCGCCGTTCTACCGCTGGTTCACCGGCGGTGAGCTCAACACCTGCGACAACGCGCTGGACCGGCACGTGGAGGACGGCCGCGGCGACCAGGCCGCGCTGATCTACGACAGCCCGGTCACCGGCACCGTCGCGACCTACACCTTCCGCCAGCTGACCGACCTGGTGGCGCGGTTCGCCGGCGCCCTGCGCGAGCTCGGCGTCGACCGCGGCGACCGAGTGGTCATCTACCTGCCGATGATCCCGGAGGCGGTCATCGCCATGCTCGCCTGCGCCCGGCTGGGCGCGGTGCATTCAGTGGTGTTCGGCGGGTTCGCGGCCAAGGAGCTGGCGGTACGGATCGACCATGCGCGGCCCAAGGTCGTGGTGTCGGCGTCCTGCGGCATCGAGGGCGGCCGGATCGTCGCGTACAAGCCGCTCCTGGACAAGGCGCTGGAGCTGGCCACGCACAAGGTCGACCGGTGCGTCGTCCGGCAGCGGCCGCAGCTGCACGCCGATCTGGTCCGGCCGCGCGACATCGACTGGGACGAGGCGGTCGCGCAGGCGGTGCCCGCGGACTGCGTCCCGGTCGCCGCCACCGACCCGCTCTACATCCTCTACACGTCGGGCACCACCGGCCGCCCGAAGGGCGTGGTCCGTGACAATGGCGGACACGCCGTGGCGCTGCGCTGGTCGATGGAGAACATCTACGGCGTCGGCCCCGGGGACGTGTTCTGGGCGGCCTCCGACGTCGGCTGGGTCGTCGGCCACTCCTACATCGTGTACGCGCCGCTG
The DNA here is from genome assembly GCF_008923185.1 of Actinomadura rudentiformis. Lineage (GTDB taxonomy): Bacteria > Actinomycetota > Actinomycetes > Streptosporangiales > Streptosporangiaceae > Spirillospora > Spirillospora rudentiformis. The sequence goes on along the minus strand of NZ_WBMT01000006.1, from coordinate 116,073 downwards.
CTCACCGGCTGCGCGACCGTCCTGTACGAGGGCAAGCCCGTGGGCACGCCGGACGCCGGGGCCTTCTGGCGGGTCGCCTCGCAACACCGGGTCAAGGCGCTCTTCACCGCCCCCACCGCCATCCGGGCCGTCAAGAAGGAGGATCCGGACGGGGCGTTGCTCGCTGGGTACGACCTGTCGGCCATGGACACCCTCTTCCTGGCCGGAGAGCGGCTGGACCCCGACACCTACCACTGGGCGGCACGGGTGCTGGACAAGCCGGTCATCGACCACTGGTGGCAGACCGAGACCGGCTGGCCCATCGTGGCGAACCTGCGGGGCCTGGAGCCGATGCCGGTGAAGCCCGGCTCCCCCACCGTGGCGGTGCCCGGGTACGACGTCCGCGTGCTGGCGCCGGACGGCACCGGCGCCGCCCCCGGCACCGACGGCGACATCGTGGTCCGGCTGCCTCTGCCGCCGGGCACCCTGTCCACGTTGTGGCAGGACGACGAGCGCTTCGTCGAGTCCTACCTCACCCGCTACCCGGGTCACTACCTGACCGGCGACGGCGGCCGCGTGGACGAGGACGGCTACGTCTGGGTCATGGGCCGCACCGACGACGTCATCAACGTGGCGGGGCACCGGCTGTCCACCGGCACGATGGAAGAGGTCATCGCGGCCCACCCGGCGGTGGCCGAATGCGCCGTGATCGGCGTCCACGACGAGCTCAAGGGCCAGGTGCCCCGCGGCCTGGTCGTGCTCAAGAGCGGTGCCGAGGTCGACGGTGAGACCCTCCGCGGCGAACTGGTGGCGATGGTCCGCGAGCAGGTCGGACCGGTCGCCGCGCTCAAGGAGATCTCGGTCGTGCCGGCCCTGCCCAAGACCCGCTCGGGCAAGATCCTGCGCGGCGCGATGCGCGGCATCGCCGACGGCCAGGACGTGACGGCGCCGTCGACGATCGAGGACCCGGCCGTGCTCGACGAGCTCCGGCCCGTCCTGCGGCCACCGGGTCGGTAGCCGCCACCGGGTCGCGGTGGCCGCCACCGGGGTCGGTAACGGCCGCCGGGTCAGTAGTTCGCGGACTTCCTGGGCCAGAACGCCGCCACCAGGTAGACGCCGACCACCGCGAAGGCGATCTGGAAGATCGTCTCCCAGAAGTTCCAGCCGGAGGTCTTCAGGTCGAACAGGTGCGCGAGGCCCGTTCCGGCGAACGCGGCGATGATGCCGACGGCGACGGTGAGCCAGACGGGCATGCTCTGCTTGCCCGGCACGATCAGGCGCCCGATGGCGCCGATGATGGCCCCGAAGACAAGGGCGGTGATAATCCCCCCGATGGTCATTTCCGCTCCCTCGGTCGTGTGGTGACCGCCCCGCTCGACTGCGGAGCGCCACCGGGTGAATACCCAAGGTGGGGATCATTGACACGAACGGGGCGCACCGGGACCTGCCCGGCCGGTACGGCTAGCGCACCACGAGGGTGTGCCTGCCCCGCCCGACCAGCTCACCCACCACCGGTGCACCGGGGATCTCGCCCGCGACCAGGAGGCCGCCGGAGGTCTGCGCGTCGGCCAGCAGCAGCCGTTCGGCCTCGGCGATCCGGCCGAAGTCGGTATGCGGCGCGACCCAGGCGAGGTTGCGCCGGGAGCCTCCCGGGATGAAGCCGTCGCGCACCGCGTCGCGGGCGCCGTCCAGATAGGGCACGGCCGCCGCGTTCACCACGGCCGTGACACCGCTCGCGCGTGCCAGCTTGTAGAGGTGCCCGAGCAGGCCGAAGCCGGTGACGTCGGTGGCGCAGCGGATGTCGCGTTCCAGGGCGAGCCGGCTCGCCACGACGTTCAGCGTGGTCATGACATCGACGGCCTGGCCGAACACCTCTCCGGTGGCCTTGTGGCGGGCGTTCAGCACCCCGATGCCGAGCGGTTTGGTCAGCGACAGCGGCGTCCCCGGGCGGCCCGCGTCCAGCCGGAGCAACCGGCTGGGATCGGCGGTCCCGGTGACGGCGAGGCCGTACTTGGGCTCCGGGTCGTCGATGCTGTGGCCGCCCGCGATCGGGCAGCCCGCCGAAGCCGCGACGTCGCGGCCGCCGCGCAGCACCTCCTTGGCCACCTCCCACGGCAGCGCGTCCCGCGGCCAGCCCAGGAGGTTGATCGCCATGACGGGCTCGCCGCCCACGGCGTAGACGTCCGAGAGCGCGTTGGCCGCCGCGATGCGGCCCCAGTCGTAGGCGTCGTCGACCACCGGGGTGAAGAAGTCGGCGGTGGAGACGACCGCGCGGCCGCCCTCGATCCGGAGCACGGCGGCGTCGTCCCCGTCCGCCGCGCCCATCAGGAGGGCGTCCGGAACGGCCGCCCCGGAGAGCCCGGCGACGGCGTCCTCGAGCTCTCCCGGCGGGATCTTGCAGGCGCATCCCCCGCCGCGGGCGTACTGGGTCAGGCGAAGGCCGGCCGGCACGGAGTCCACAGCGGGAACCTATCCCACCACCCACCTAAATGATCAAGAAGCGGACCGTGCCGGTCCGGCTACGGACGGACCACTTCCGGCCGCGACCAGCACCGCCGCCCCCCACGCGAGGCCGGTGTCACCGCCGCGCGGACCCTTGCCCGAACCCCGTTCGGCATGATGCGATCCTGCTCTGCAAGTAACCAGTTACTTCCACCGAAGGGGCGCGCACATGGACGAGGCCGGGATCATCGAGGGACAGACGGTCTGCACCAGGCTGGCCGCCACCGCGCGAGAGCACTGCGATCTGCCCGCCTACTCCGATCGCGACGGCACCGGATGGCGGACGCTGAGCTGGGGCGAGACGCGGCGGCGGGCACTGGAGACGGCCGCCGGATTCGCCGCGCTGGGCCTGGAGCCCGGCGACGTCGTGGCGCTGATGATGCCCAACCGCTCCGAGCACGTCCTCGCCGATCTGGGGGCGATGCACGCCGGCGGCGTGCCGGCGACCGTCTACGCGACCCTGGCACCCGACCAGATCGGCTTCGTCGCGCGTGACTGCTCGGCCAAATACGCCGTCCTGGACGGCCAGGACCAGCTCGCCCGGTGGCTGCCGGTCCTGGACGAGCTGCCCGCGCTCCGCAAGGTCATCGTGGTGGACGCGGCGGCCTGCCCGGACGACGAGCGATTCGTGAGCTGGCAGGCGTTCACCGAGCTCGGCCGCGAGCGGCTGGCGGCCGACCCCGGGGACGTCGACCGCCGCTGGCAGGCGGTCTCGCCCTCCGGCACCGCGACCCTGCTCTACACCTCGGGCACGACCGGCGACCCCAAGGGTGTGATCATCACGCACTCGATGGCGTTGCACGAGTGCGTGATGGTCGAGCGCAGCTCGGTCCTGCCCGAGCGGAGCGTCGGCATCTCCTACCTGCCGTTCGCGCACATCGCCGACCGGGTGCTCAGCTACTACCTGCCGGTCGCACGCGGCTCGCACGTGTACTTCTGCCCGGACCCCGCACAGCTCACCACCGTGCTCCGCGAGGTCCGGCCGCACTCGTTCTTCGGCGTGCCCCGGGTCTGGGAGAAGATCATGGCGGGCGTCCAGGCGGTGCTGGCGGGCGAGCGGGACGAGGCGAAGAAGGCCGCGGTCCAGGGTGCGCTGGACGTCGGCCGCCGGTACGTGAGCAGCCTGGAGTACGGCAACACCACCCCGCCGGAGCTCGCCGCCGCGTTCGAGCGCGCCGACGCCGCCGTGCTCACCCCGATGCGCGCGCTGCTCGGTCTCGACCGGGTCGCCCAGGCCTCCAGCGCCGCCGCCCCGCTGCCCGAGGAGGTCGCGCGGTTCTTCGCCGGGCTCGGCCTCAAGATCTTCGACGCGTACGGCATGACCGAGACGACCGGGGCCGTCACGGCCAACCTCAGCGACTCGTTCAAGCTCGGCACGGTCGGCCGCGCGTTCGACGGCGTGGAACTGCGGCTGGCCGAGGACGGCGAGATCCTCGTGCGCGGCGCCACCTGCACCCCCGGCTACCTCAACCGGCCGGAGGCGACCGCCCAGCTGCTCGACGGGGACGGGTGGGTGCACACCGGCGACGTCGGCGTGCTGGACGAGGACGGCTTCCTCACGGTGGTCGACCGCAAGAAGGAGCTCATCATCACCGCGGGCGGCGAGAACATCGCCCCGTCGATGATCGAGAACATGCTCAAGGAGCATCCGCTGGTCGGCCAGGCGCTCGCGTACGGCGACCGGCGGCCCTACGTGGTCGCGCTGGTGACCCTGGACGGCGAGGTCGCGCCCGTCTGGGCGGCGGCGCACGGCGTCGACACGGCTGATCTGGCGGCTCTCGCCGAGCATCCGCTGGTCGTCGCGGAGGTCGCCCGGGCGGTCGAGGACGCCAACGCCCGCCTGGCCCGCGTCCAGCAGGTCAAGAAGTGGCGGCTGCTGCCGGCCGAATGGACCGCCGAGAGCGAGGAGCTGACGCCGACCCTCAAGCTCAAGCGCCGCGTCGTGCACGGCAAGTACGGCGACGCCATTGAGGATCTCTACAGGTAGGCGGCGTACGGTGGACTCATGAGAGGCCGGAAGCTGGCTTACGCGATCATGATGGGCACGTGCCTGACGCTGTTCGTGCTGGCCTGGTCGGTCGTCCGGCTGTTCTCACCGCCCGCGGCGATCGCGATGTCCGTCGTCGCGATGGTGATCCCGCCCTTCGCCGCCGTCGTCGCCAACTGGAACGTCGACCGGCACGGATGACGGTGCCCGCCCTTCGCGCCGCGGGGACATCGGGAGTACGGTCACGACATGGGTCGGATCACGGTGCGTAAGCCGGTACTGCGGCTGAGCACCGCCGGGGTGCGCGGGCAGCGGCCCGACACGCTGGCGGTGGAGGAGCCACTGGAGATCCGGATCGGCGGCCGCCCGCTCACCATCACGATGCGGACGCCGGGCGACGACTTCGATCTGGTGGCGGGCTTCCTTGCCGCCGAGGGGATCATCGCGGGGGCCGGCGACCTCGCGGGCATGCGCTACTGCGCCGACACCCACGAGCAGAACACCCTCGACGTGGTGCTCGCGGCCGGTGTCCGGCCGCCGGGCGCGCTGCTGGAACGCGCCTTCACCACGACGAGCGCGTGCGGGGTCTGCGGCAAGGCCAGCATCGAGGCGCTGCGCGCGGACCGCCCGTACGACGTCGCGGCCGACGACGTCGAGCTCACCCCCAAGGTGCTCGCCGGGCTGCCGGACCGGCTGCGCGAGGCGCAGCGGGTGTTCGACCGCACCGGCGGCCTGCACGCGGCCGGGCTCTTCGACCCGGCGGGCGGCCTGCTGGCCGTCCGGGAGGACGTCGGGCGGCACAACGCGGTGGACAAGGTCGTGGGCTGGGCGCTGCGCGCGGGCCTGCTCCCGCTGACCGGCCGGATCCTCATGGTGAGCGGCCGCGCCTCGTTCGAGCTCACGCAGAAGGCGATGCTGGCCGGGATCCCGGTGCTGGCGGCCGTCTCGGCGCCGTCCTCGCTCGCGGTCGAGCTGGCCGAGGACGCCGGGATGACCCTGATCGGCTTCCTGCGCGGCGAGACCATGAACGTCTACACGGGCGCACAGCGCGTGACCGTCTGATCATCAGCCGCGATCCTCGCCGCTCGCGAGGTGTTTTTGTCATCCGCCGATGAAGACTGGTCGGTAACTTGTGGGCCGCAAGGCAAGAAAGCGCATCGGTCGTACTAGTTCACTGGCGTGCCAGCAGTCCATTCGGCGATCTCCTCGCCGGGACACCGAAAGACGATCTTGAATGGCGTCGATTCGGTGTTCTTGTGCTGCTCCAGTGACCAGGCGCGCCGGTATGAGGAGCGGAAATGGCAGGGCCTCCCGAAGCGGGACCGATGGTCGAGATCGACGAGCGTCACCCCCGTATCCAGCCCAGACGCGTCTCGTTCGACTGGGAGAAGACACCGCTCCACTGGATCCCCGGCGACCCGGTCGCGACCCACATGATCAATTCCTTCCACATCGTGCTGCCCGAGGGCGAGAAGTGGTTCATCCAGTGCGTCAAGGACGCGACTCCGCATATCAAGGACCCGAAACTCCTCGCGGAGATCAAGGGATTCATCGGCCAGGAGATGGTGCACGCACGATCCCACCAGGGCGTGCTGACGCATCTTCTGGAGGTCAACGGGATCGACGTTTCCAAGATCACTGAACCGGCGGCCCAGGGAAACGCCGAACGCCCGGTCCAGATGGCGGCGCTCAAGGAGAAGTCGCCGCGCCTGTGGCGGCTGCGCCTGCAGTTCGAACTGGCCGCCGTCGCCGCCATCGAGCACTACACCGCGGTGCTCGGCCAGTGGATCATGGACAACGACCGGCTGGACGAGGCCGGCGTGGACCCGACGATGCTGGATCTGCTGCGCTGGCACGGCGCGGAGGAGGTCGAACATCGCTCCGTGGTGTTCGACGTCTACCAGCAGATGGGCGGCAAGTACCCGATGCGCGTGGCCGCCTGGGCGGTCTCCCTGTTCTTCCTCACCTGGGCCGTGATGGGCGGCGGCTTCTACCTGCTGAAGCAGGACCCCACCATCAAGCGCAAGGTGACGTTCCCGCGCGTCTACCGCTCGTACCGCAGGTCCGTGCGCAAGGGCCACATGCCGGGGATCCTCAAGCTGCTGCTCGGCGAGGCACCGGTGTATCTCAAACCGTCGCACCACCCCTCGCAGATCTGCTCAACCCCACAGGCGCTGGAATACCTTCTGAAGTCGCCGGCAGCCCGCGCAGCGGGTTACGACCCGTACTGATCCACACCCTTCCCCGCCGCGTGCGGGACAGACGCCAGAGCCCCGGCCGGGCCACCGCCTCCCCGGCCGGGGCTTCGGCATGCGTGACAGGCACCACACCGTCTCGCCTTGACCGTGGTCCGGGAACAGCGGTTAATTAACGATGTGTCCAATAGAGTGGCGCTCGCCCGCACCGGCAACGCGTACCGGCTCGACGACCTGCCGCACGTACACCGCTGGGCCGCACGTAGGGAGACCGCATGACCACCGCGCACGAGACGAGCCCACACAAGCCGAGCCCGTGCACAACGGCGCGACGGGTCCGCGGCGACGGGGTCGACCTCGCCGTCTTCGAGCAGGGCGACCGCTCCCGGCCGACCGTGCTCCTCATGCACGGCTACCCCGACACCCACGCCGTCTGGGACGAGGTGGCCGACCGGCTGGCGGCGCGCTATCACGTGGTCCGCTACGACGTCCGGGGCGCGGGCGCCTCGTCACGCCCGTTCGGCCGCAAGCGCTACACGTTCGACCACCTGATGGCCGATATGCGCGCGGTGCTGGACGCGACGTGCCCAGACCGGCCCGTGCACCTCGCCGGTCATGACTGGGGCTCCATCCAGGCGTGGGAGGCCGCCTGCACGATGCCTGAGCGGTTCGCCTCGTTCACCTCGATGTCCGGCCCCTGCCTCGATCACGTGGGGCACTGGATGCGCGGCAAGCTGAGCCGGCCCACGCCGCGCAACCTCAGGCACGCGGCGGGACAGGGCGTGCGGTCCTGGTACATCTACTTCTTCCAGACCCCGGTCGTGCCCGAGATGATGTGGCGGGCCGGGCTGACCATGCCGTTCACGCGCGCCCTGGAGATCGGCGAGGGCGTCGCGCCGCGCGAGGGGCACCCGGCGCGCACGTTCGCCCGCGACGGCGCCGCAGGCGTCGGCCTCTACCGGGCCAACATGCTGCAGCGGCTCCGCAGGCCGCGCGACCGGCGCACGGAGGTGCCGACGCAGGTGATCGTGCCGACCAAGGACCTGTTCGTCTCGCCGCACCTGGTCGGGGGACTGCAGGACCGCGTGCCCAACCTGTCGCTGCGCACCATCGCGGCGGGGCACTGGCTGCCGCGCAGCCACCCCGAGGTCATCGCCCGGTGGATCAGCGAGCACATCACCGCGGTGTCGGGCGGCCCGCTCACCGCGACCGAGTCACGCGCGCTGCACCGGGCCCGGGTGAGCCGCGAGCGGCGCCCGTTCGACGGGTCGCTCGTCGTCGTCACCGGCGCGGGAAGCGGCATCGGCCGCGCGACCGCCCTGGCGTTCGCCCAGCAGGGCGCCGAGGTGGTGGCTGCGGACCTCGACCTTGCCACTGCGCAGCACACCGCCGAGCTGGCCGGGCTGCTCGGCCCGCACGCGCACGCCTTCCAGGTCGACGTCTCTGACCCGGCCGCGATGGAGGACTTCGCCAAGTCGGTGCTGCACGAGCACGGTGTGCCCGAGGTGGTGGTCAACAACGCCGGGATCGGCATGGCGGGCGGGTTCCTTGACCACTCGGTGGAGGACTGGCGGCGGGTCCTGGACGTCAACCTGTGGGGCGTCATCCACGGTTCGCGGCTGTTCGGAGCGCAGATGGTGGGGCAAGGCCAGGGCGGGCACATCGTCAACACCGCTTCCGCCGCTGCGTTCACGCCCTCGCGCACCCTCCCCGCGTACGCCACCAGCAAGGCGGCGGTGCTCATGCTCTCCGAGTGCCTGCGTTCCGAACTGGCGGGCAAAGGCATCGGGGTCAGCGCCATCTGCCCGGGCATCGTCAACACCAACATCACGCGTACGTCGCGGTTCGTCGGCCGGTCGGAAGAGGAGCAGGGCAAGAGTCAGGAACGGGCCGCACGCGCCTACGCTTTGCGCAACTTCGGCCCCGAGCGCGTCGCTAAGGAGATCGTGGCGGCGGTGCAGAAGAACCGCGCCGTCGTTCCCGTCACCCCGGAGGCACGGCTGAGCCATCTCACGTCCCGCATCTCGCCGCAGATGATGCGCCTGCTGGCCCGGTTCGACGTCGGCTAGCTGTACTGACCATGGACGTCGGATGGTCACCTCAGGTCCACCACGCGACCCGGTGGCCGTCGAGCTCGTGGGCGGTGTGGATCAGCGGCACATGGCTGAACGCCTGCGGGAAGTTGCCCACCTGACGGCCGGTCCTGGGGTCGTACTCCTCCGCCAGCAGGCCCACGTCGTTGCGGAGTGACAGCAGCCGCTCGAAGAGCTCCCGCGCCTCGTCCTCCCGGCCGATGAGCCGCAGGCCGTCGGCGAGCCAGAACGAGCACGCCAGGAACGCACCCTCTTCGCCCGTGAGGCCGTCGGACGACTCGCCTTCCCGGGTCGGGTACCGCCGGACGAAGCCGTCGGGGGCGAGCTCCCGCTGAACGGCCTCGATCGTGCCGACGACGCGCGGATCATCCGCCGGGAGGAAGCCCAGCTGGGGCATCAGGAGCAGGGCCGCGTCGACCTCCTGGGAGCCGTACGACTGGGTGAACGTGCCGCGGACGGGATCGAAGCCCTTGTCGCACACGTCCCGGTGGATACGGTCGCGCAGCCGCCGCCAGTGGTCGACCGGCCCGGGCCGCCCGAACTCCTCCGAGAGCTTGACGGCGCGGTCGAACGCGACCCAGCACATCATCTTGGAATGCACGAAGTGCCGCCGCTCACCCCTGATCTCCCAGAGCCCCTCGTCGGGCTCCTCCCACCGCGCCTCCACGTACGCGAGCAGCGAGTCCTTCATCGCCGCGATCTCGGGCGCCGGCGGCAGGCCCGCCCGGCGCGCCAGGTACAGCGTGCTGATCACCTCGCCGGGGACGTCCAGCTGGAGCTGCCCCGCGGCGGCGTTGCCCACGCGCACCGGCTGTGAGCCCTCGTACCCGCCGAGCCAGCCGACCTCCCACTCGGGGAGCCTCCGCTCCCCCGCCACCCCGTACATGATCTGGACGTCCTCGGGGGCGCCGGCGACGGCCCGCAGCAGCCACTGCCGCCAGGCGTCGGCCTCCTCGGTGCAGCCGCTGCGCAGGAGCGCGTCCAGCGTCATGGTCGCGTCACGCAGCCAGCAGAAGCGGTAGTCCCAGTTGCGGACGCCGCCGATCGCCTCCGGGAGCGAGGTGGTGGGCGCCGCGACGATGCCGCCGGTGGGCGCGTAGGTGAGCGCCTTGAGCGTGATCAGGGAGCGGATGACGGCGTCCCGGTAGGTGCCCTCGTAGGAGAACTTGCCGACCCACGAGTTCCACTCCTCCTCGGTCTCCTCCAGCGCGTGCAGCGCGTCGACCGGCCTGGGCGCCGGAAGGTGGGACGGGTGCCAGGTGAGCACGAACGGGACCCGCTCCCCCGAACGCACGGTGAACTCCGCGGTGTGCGTGAAATCGTGGCCCGCCACCTTGATCGGGCTTCGCAGCCAGATCGAGTCCGGACCGGCGATCCCGGCGAGCTGGCCGCAGGACTGGTGCATCCAGGGCACGCGGTGGCCGTAGTCGAACCGCAGCCGCAGGTCCAGCATCATGCCGACCTCGCCCGAGAGCCCCTCCACGATCCGCACGACGTCGGGCGCCTCCCCGCGGTGCGGCATGAAGTCGATGACCCGGACGGCGCCGTCCGCGGTCTCCCACTCGGTCTCCAGGATCAGCGTGTCGCCCCGGTAGCGGCGGCGGGTGGCCCGTCCGGCACCGGCGGGCGCGAGCTGCCAGCGGCCGTTCTCCTCGTCGCCGAGCAGCGCGGCGAAACAGGCCCCCGAGTCGAACCGCGGCAGGCACATCCAGTCGATGGACCCGTCGTCGCAGACCAGCGCGGCGCTCTGGCAGTCGCCGATCAGGGCGTAGTCCTCGATACGTCCCGGCACGTCGCTCTCCTTGATCGCACGGCCCTGGAGTTCACCAACGAGACCAAGCAGGTCAGGCCTACCCGTGATCCACTCTCCGCATGCCCGGCCCGGGACGATCACCTGCCGCCGGAGCCAACCGTTTACCGCGGCGGGGTTTCGGCGGGCGGCGGAACATGGGACCTTGGCAGGTAAAGAACGCGGCGGGGCCCGCGACAGCCGACCGAACCGACGCCGGAGTGCTGATCATGCGCATTCGCGACATCCTGCGGAGAAAAGGGAACGCGGTGGCCACGGTGCGACCCGACGCCACCGTCCGGGAACTGCTGGCCACCCTGGCCGAACACAACATCGGCGCGGCGGTGGTCTCGCCGGACGGTGAGACGATCGCGGGCATCGCGTCCGAACGCGATGTCGTGCGCCATCTGCACGAGCACGGCGCGCGGCTGCTCGACCGGCCCGTGTCGGACATCATGACGGCCGAGGTGCGCACCTGCGAGCCCGGCGCCGACGTGCACGACCTGCGCCTGACGATGACCGAGCACCGGATCCGGCACATCCCCGTGGTGGTCGACGGCCGGCTGGCCGGACTGGTCAGCATCGGCGACGTCGTCAAGAGCGCGATCGGCGAGCTCGAGAGCGAGCGCGAGCACCTCGTCGACTACATCCAGCGCGCGCCCTGACCGGCGTCAGACGTAGGCGGGCAGCGGCCGGGCGACGGGGGCGGCCTCGACCTCGCCGTAGGCGGTGGCCAGCCGTTCGACGGCCACGCGCAACGTCTCCGGCGGCAGCACGTACGGCAGCCGGACGCAGTCTTCGAGCACGCCGTCGACGCCGAAGACCGGGCCGGGCACCACGCGCACGCCGTACCGCCCGGCGACCTCGGCCAGCAGCGTCGCCACCGGGGCGCCGAGCCGCGCCCACACCGACATGCCGCCCTCGGGCAGCTGGAACTCCCAGTCCGGCAGATGATCGCGCAGCGCCGCGGCCAGCGCGTCCCGGTTGCGCAGCAGCGTCGCCGCCCGCTCGGCGCGCACCTCGTCGAGCCGCAGCAGCAGCTCCCGGACGATGAGCTGGTCGAGCACCGGGCTCGCCATGTCCATGGCCTCGCGTGACAACACCAGGCGCCGCGCCAGCGGCGCGGTGGTGCGGATCCAGCCGATGCGCAGCCCGCCCCACAGCAGCTTGGAGGCCGAGCCGATCGTGATGACGCGCCCGCCGGTGTCGTACGAGGACAGCGGCGCCATCCGGGGGGCGGCCAGGTCGTGCCCCAGCTCGGCGAACGTCTCGTCGACGAGCAGGAAGGCGTCGGCGCGCCGCGCGGCGTCGACCAGCGCGGCCCGGTCGCGCTCGTCCATGAGGCGGCCGGTGGGGTTGTGGAAGTCGGGGATCATGTAGGCCAGCCGCACGGCGGCCTGCCGCATGCTGCCGGCGATCAGCTCCATGTCCCAGCCCTCGTTGACGCCCACCGGCACCAGCCGCGCCCCGCGCCGCCGCAGCGCGCTGAGGGCGTGCGGGTAGGTCGGCCGCTCGACCAGGACGGCGTCACCAGGATCGATCATGACCTGGGTCAGCACGGTGAAGGCGTGCTGCGCGCCCGTGGTGACGACGATCTGGTCCGGCCGGGTCGGCACGCCCCGCGCCGCGTACATCGCGGCGATCTCCTCGCGGAGCTCGGCCAGGCCGGCGGGCTCGTAGCCGGGACCGGCGCTGTAGCGGCCCAGCTCGGCGACCGCGGCGGCGACGGCCTCGTCGAAGATCTCCGGGGCGCCCGGCGTCGCGCAGCCGAGATCGATGAAACCCGGCCCGTCCGGAGCGTGCGCCATGCCGAACTTGCCGGCGCCGAAGGGCACCGACACCGACGGCACCGCGCGCGTCGACGGAGCCGTCATGGTGGTCGGGGGGAGCGCCGTCCAGCTGCCCGCGCCCTGCCTGCTCTCGATGAACCCTTCGTCGCGCAGCCGGTCGTACGCCGCCGTCACGGTGGTGCGGCTGACGCCGAGGGCGGCCGCCAGGTCCCGTTCGGCGGGCAGCCGTGTGCGGAGCGCCAGCCGCCCGTCCAGGACGAGCCCGCGCACCGCGTGGGCGAGCGCGGCGTAGAAGGGACGCTCGTGCGGCACCTCGCCGAGCAGCCGGGCCAGCTGAGATCCGCTCACGTACCGGGTACTCATGCAGTCCACTTTTCCATATTGGCCCTTTAAATGCCAGTCCACTTCAGGCCAAGCTGACCACGTCCGGGCACGCCGGCCGCACTCCCCCCAGGTGGCGGCACTATAAAAGGGAATCGAACAGTGGCTTTGATGATGCGTCGATTGGTTCAGCTGTACGCCGGATTGGCCTTGTACGGCTTGGGCATAGCCCTGCAGGTGGACTCCGCCCTGGGCAACGATCCCTGGGACGTGTTCCACCAAGGCCTGTCGCGGCAGTTCGGGCTGTCGATCGGCGTCTGGATCATCATCATCGGGGCGGTCGTCATGCTGGCCTGGATCCCGCTGCGGCAGAAGCCCGGCCTGGGCACGATCAGCAACGTGATCCTGGTCGGCGTCTTCGCCGACCTCTTCCTCCACCTGCTGCCCGACCCGTCCGCCCCAGCGGCGCGCTGGGCCTACCTGATCGCGGCGATCGTCGTCGGCGGCTTCGCCACCGGTCTCTACATCGGTGCCGGGTTCGGGGCGGGTCCCCGGGACGGCCTGACGACCGGCCTGGCGGCGCGGGGCCACTCGATCAGGGTCGTCCGCACCGTGATCGAGCTGAGCGTGCTCGCGGTCGGCTGGCTGCTCGGCGGCACCGTGGGGATCGGCACCCTGCTGTACGCCGTCGCCATCGGCCCGCTCGCGCACGTCTTCATCCCGCTGCTGGAGACCAAGAAGCCGTCGGCCGATCCTTCGGCCGGCCCTTCAGCCGGTCCCCAGCCTTCCCCGGAGCCGCTGGTGGGCGCCGGTCAGTGACCTCGCAGTAGATCCGCCGCAGGGGCGGCCCGGCTCACGCCGGGCCGCCGCCCGGTCCCGTTCAGGGCTCGGCGGCCAGCGTGGTCAGCACCGAGCGGAAGTCCTCGGGCAGCACGAGCGTGTCGCCGTCATAGCGGGTCTCCAGGAGCGTCAGCTCGCCGTTGCGCCACCAGTAGAGATGCGGGCTGAGAGAACCCGGGCCGTCCTCGTACGCCTGGTGTGCCTGTCCCTGGAGCTCGCGCGCCGCCGCCACCGCCGCCCGGTAACCGGCGCGGATACCGCCGACCGGGGGCTGGATCGGGTGCGCGATGATCAAACTCCGGTTGGGCGCGACGACCAGCGCGCCGTACGGGCCGATCGGCAGGTACTCCTCCAGCCAGGCCAGGTGGGTCACGGCATAGAACGTCCAGCCGTGCAGCACCGAGACCCGCACTCCGCCGAGCTCCTGCTCGTCCAGCTGCAACGGCCCGTCGGCCCGCACGTTGGCGCGGCCCAGCATGAACAGCGCGTCGCCGGAGACCGGCCAGCCGTTCATCTCCTCGGTGGTCACGGTGCGCACCGTGGTGGGGGTGTCGACCACCACGGCCTCGATGAGCCCCGGGGCGAAGGGGCGCGCCGCGAGCACGCCGTTGTCGGCCTCGGCCGGGTAGATGCGGGTGCGCAGCAGGTTCTGGGCGAGCTCGAAGTCGCTGAGGTCCAGCGGCTCCTCGATCGCGGTGACGATCGTGGTGACGTGGTCGGAGACCAGCGCGGGCCAGTCGTTCCGCGGCACGAGGCGGGCCAGCTGCCGCAGGTTGCGCAGGCTGACGTGGAGGCGGTTGGCGCCCTCGAGCAGCATGACGTCACCCGGCACCTGGCGGCAGGAGTAGCCGAGGCTCTCCGCCACCAGCACCAGAAGGGAGTCGAGGGCGCCGTCGTCCCAGTCGCCGGGACGCGCGTGCCTGCCGCTCATCAGACACCTCCTGCGGGAGCTTGCAGGGTCAGAACCCCGGCGTCGGCGTCCAGCAGGACCCGGGCGCCGAGTTCCAGGGTGAGCTGGCGGGGTCCGTGCCCGGCGGGGACGCCCGCGAGGATCGGTATGCCGAGCGGGCCGAGCCGGCTCGCCACCACGGCGTCCGCCTCGGCGGGATCACCGCAGTCGGTCCAGGGGCCGAGGACGACGCCCGCGGCGCCGTCGAACCAGCCCGCCTGGAGCAACTGCGTGAGCATGCGATCGATGCGGTAAGGCGCCTCGGTCACGTCCTCCAGGAAGACGACGCGCCCGGCCGCCGGAGCCGGTGCGCAGGGCGTGCCGAGCATCGCCGTGAGGAGCGCCAGGGTGCCTCCGGTGAGCGGGCCCTCGGCCCGCCCCGGGCTGAGGGCGTGCGTGCCTCTGACGGCCTCGGGAGCGCTCCCGAACCACGCCGCGCGCAGGCTCGCCAGCGAGGCCTGGTGATCGTCCCCGGTGCCGTCCGCGAGGACGGCGCCCGCCGGCATGGGCCCGAACGCGGTGGTGATGCCGAACCGTTCGCCGAAGGCCGTGTGGAGCGCGGTGATGTCGCTGGAGCCGTGCAGGAGCTTGGGGCCACGGTCGGTGACCGCCGCCTCCGCCAGCGCCGCCCAGTCAAGGTGATCGAGAACCCGGGTCGCCCCGTAACCACCGCGGGCGCACACCACAGCCCGCACTTCCGGATCGCACCACGCGGCCTGCAGGTCGGCCGCCCGGTCGGCGTCCGTCCCGGCGAGCCGCTGCCAGTCGTCCCGGACCTGTCCCGCCCCGCCGAGATTGACCCGGTCAAGGGCGTGCTTGGCCACGACGACGTCCAGACCGAGATCGCGCAGCACCCCGCAGCCGGACTCCAGACGACCCGGATCCACCGGGCCACTGGGCGCGATCACGGCCACCCGGTCACCGGGCCGCAGCCTGGCGAACCCCCGGGCGCCCCCGCTTCTCAACCCGATCCCTCCTCGCACCGCAACGGATAGAGCTTGTCAGGAGAAGTACGTGAGCGGAAGGGCAGAGCGGTCACGACCCGCCAACAGATCCCGACCGCCACCAACAATGGACGAGCTTCGCTCGGCACCGTCCTCCAGCCCCCACCCGCCACCAACAATGGACGAGCTTCGCTCGGCACCGTCCTCCAGCCCCCACCCGCCGCCAACATTGGACGAGCTTCGCTCGGCGTCACTCTTGGGCTCCGCAGGTCAGTTCCACGAGGTGCGGGAGCGCCTCGCCGATCGGCTTGCGCAGGACGGCGTCGGCCAGGCCGTCGTAGGGCGTGGGCTGGGCATTGATGATCACGAACCGGGCGCCGTGCTCGACGGCCTCCAGGCACAGGCCGGCCGCGGGCTGCACGGTCAGCGAGGTGCCGACGGCCACGAACAGGTCGCAGGACCGGGCCGCGGCGATCGCGGCCTCCAGCACGTCCTCCTTGAGCGCCTGGCCGAACGAGATCGTCGCCGACTTCTGGATCCCGCCGCAGGCGGCGCACGGCGGGTCCTCCTCCCCCGCGTCCACCCGCGCGAGGATTTCGGGCATCGGGGTGCGCAGGCCGCAGCTCAGGCACTCGGCCTCCCGCATCGTGCCGTGGATCTCGATCACGAGCTCGGGGCTCGATCCGGCGCTCTGGTGCAGGCCGTCGATGTTCTGGGTGACGATGGCGCGCAACCGGCCCGCCCGCTCGAGCGTCACCAGGGCGGCGTGCCCGGCGTTGGGCTTGGCCGACCACGCCGGGTGGTCGCACCGTGACCGCCAGGCGCGGCGGCGCACCTCGGGGTCGGCGAGGTAGCTGCCGATCGTGGACATGGCCGCGGCCGCCGGGTCCTTGGTCCAGACTCCCTGCGGGCCCCGGAAGTCGGGGATTCCGCTGTCGGTGCTGATCCCGGCCCCGGACAGCACCGTGATCGACCGGGCCGTGGGCAGCCAGCCGGCGAGCGTCTGGGGGGCGTCCATGGTTCCAGGCTAGGGCCGGAACGCCCCATTCTGTTCCGATTATCCGGAAGCGAAGGGGGGATCTCCTCGGAAGACGGCGGCTGAACGGGGGTCTACCTCGATGACCTGGATCGCAGGGGAGCGAACGTGGCGGGTCGTGGTCCTCGGCATTACCCGGGAAGTGAGAAACTGGGCCTTCGTATGAGGTCGACGCCGCACATTCTGGTGATCAACGGCACCAAGGTCCGCCGCCCCGTCTTCGTTCTGGGCGCTCCCCACTCCGGTGCGGATCTTGTCGCGCGCGCAGTGAAGCGGTCCGCCGGCTTCCATCTGACCGTCGGCCGTCCCGGTGTGCTCCGCGTCACCTACGCCTTCGCCCGGCGGCCGTCGATCGCCGAGGAGCGCGGCCGCGGGGCCGCCCGCGTGCTGCGCGACGCGTTCGCCGAGGCGTGGCAGATCTCCGCGCGCGGCTGCGCCGAGTGCCCGAACGAGTGCCGGGAGCTGTCCGGCCTGCGGCCGTCCCGGCCGGGCGACGATGATCTCCCCGGGCCGTGCACCGAGCCGCGCGGGGTCTCCCGGTTCGCCGACGCCTCCCCCGACCTGCTCTACAGTGCCGACGTCCTGCTGGACGCCTTTCCCGACGCCCAACTCCTCCAGGTGATCAGGGACGGCCGGGACGTGGTGGCCGACATGCTCGACGACGAACGCTGCCTGGCCTGGTTCCGGCCGGGGCTCGCCAACCTGGACGAGGTCTTCCCCAACCCGTTCTTCGGCGTGGAGGACGTCCTGGAGCGGGACCGCTGGCCCCGGGCGGCGATGGCGGTCCGGTGCGCGCTGCGGTGGCGCGGCTCGGTGCGGCTCAGCGCCCGGCTGCGGGCGCAGACGCCCGGCGAGCAGCTCATGACGGTGCGGTACGAGGACCTGATCTCCCGGCCGAGAAAGGTCGCCGACACGGTGTCGCGCTATCTGGGGACGCCGATCTCCAAGGTCGCCCTGTCCGGGCTGGTACGGCCCGGGGACCGGGAGGCCGGGGAGCGGCAGGTGGGCGGGTGGCGCGACCGGCTGACCACCCGGCAGCTGATCCAGGTGGAGAAGGTCGCGGGTCCCGAGCTGCGCAGGCTGGGCTACGACCTCAGCGGCGCTTCATGATCGCGGTCGCGGACGCCGCGACGTCGGGGCCGCGCCAGCCGAGCGCGACGCCCGCCGCCCCCAGGCCGACGAGCAGGACGGTGTAGCGTCCCGGCCCGCTCTTCACGACCCGCACGGGGTTGATCGTCGCGGTGTTGATGGTCGGTCGCACGTCTGGTCCCCTCTCCGTGGACGCTCGCTGTCACCCGATGGCGGTCACGCGCCTCCAATCACTGTGACGACAGCAGGTGGCCGCCGGGTTGCCACCGTTGCGCAATCAAAGAAAGTCCAGGCGCCGGGGGGGCGTATCAGGGGGTCAACTTCTCGGCCATGAACGACCGAGCTTGTTACTCGGCCGTCTCCACCGATTTATGCTCTTCGTTCACAGCTGGCCGCCGTGCCGAAGTCACATCCACCACATGTGTGCGGTGCGGGACCGTTGACGGAGCCCCACACTGGGACGAGCCCAGCGACATCCCTCCGGTCAGCGCCCTCTGAACCGTGTCCCCAGCTGCCAACGGTCAGGCTGAAGATCCGCTGCATCGCGGTGATCCGGCGCTTTCGTGGTATCGGTCTGGTCACTCTGCTCCGAGCGGCTCCGCCGTGCGGGGCTCCTGCCCGTTCTGACGAGCGAACTGGGTCCGGTAGAGCTCGGCGTAGAGACCGCCAGCGAGCAGGAGCTCCTCGTGCCGGCCGCGCTCCACGACCCGGCCGCCGTCGATCACCAGGATCTGGTCCGCCTCCCGGATGGTCGAGAGCCGGTGCGCGATCACCAGCGACGTGCGGCCCGCCAGCGCCGTCTTCAGCGCGCGCTGCACGGCGGCCTCGGACTCGGAGTCCAGATGCGCGGTGGCCTCGTCCAGGACGACGACCGACGGGGCCTTCAGCAGCAGCCGCGCGATCGCCAGGCGCTGCTTCTCCCCGCCGGACAGCCGGTAGCCACGGTCGCCGACGACGGTGTCGAGCCCCTCGGGCATGTCCGCGACCAGATCGCCGATCTGGGCTGCCTCCAGAGCGGCGAGGATCTCCTCGTCGTCGGCGCCGGGCCGGGCGTACCGCATGTTCTCGCGGATCGAGTCGTGGAAGAGGTGGGCGTCCTGGGTGACGACGCCGATCTGTGCGCGCAGCGACTCCAGGGTCACCTCCCGGACGTCGCGGCCGCCGACGCGCACGGCCCCGGCGTCGGCGTCGTACAGCCGGGACACCAGATGCGTGATCGTCGACTTGCCCGCCCCGGACGGCCCCACGAGGGCCACCAGCTCGCCCGGATGGGCCGTGAACGTGATGCCGTGCAGGACGGGCCGTCCCGGAGCGTTGTCGTTGCGCGCGATGGATTCCAGCGACGCAAGGGAGATCTCTTCGGCCGCCGGGTAGGCGAAATGCACCCCGTCGAACTCGACCGCGGGCGCCGCGGCTCCGGCCCCGTCGCCATCCGCGTCTCCATCCGCGCGGTGCCGCCGCAGCGGCTCCGCACCCTTCCGGTCGCGGATCAGGGGCTTGAGGTCGAGCACCTCGAAGACCCGGTCGAAGCTCACCAGCGCCGTCATCACGTCCACGTGCACGTTCGACAGGGCGGTGAGCGGGCCGTACATCCGGGTCAGCAGGGTGGCGAGCGCGACCAGCGTGCCGAGCTGGAAGCCGCCGTCCGCGACGAGCACGCCGCCGACGCCGTAGACCATGGCCGTGGCGAGCGCGGCGACGAGCGTCAGCGCGGTGAAGAACACCCGCCCGTACATCGCGGCCACCACCCCGATGTCGCGGACCCGGGCGGCGCGGGCGGAGAAGTTCTCCTCCTCCTCGGAGGGGCGCCCGTACAGCTTGGCGAGCATGGCGCCCGCCACGTTGAACCGCTCGGTCATCAGCGAGCTCATCTCGGCGTCCAACTGCATCTGCTCACGGCTGATGCTCGACAGCCGCTTTCCCACCCACTTGGCCGGCAGGATGAAGATCGGCAACAGCAGCAGCGCGATCAGCGTGACCTGCCAGGACAGGATCAGCATGGTGATCAGCACCAGCACCAGGCTGATCACGTTGGAGACCACCGAGGACAGGGTGGTGGTCAGGGCGCGCTGGGCGCCGATCACGTCGCCGTTCAGGCGGCTGACCAGCGAGCCGGTCTGGGCGCGCATGAAGAAGGCGACCGGCTGGCGCTGGACGTGGCCGAAGACCTGCGTGCGCAGGTCGTAGATGAGGCCCTCGCCGATGCGTGCGGAGTACCACCGCTGCGCCAGCCCGAGCACGGCCTCGACCAGGGCGAGCCCGGCCACCGCGACGGCGAGCCAGATCACCAGGTCCTGCCGGCCGGGCACGATGCCCCGGTCGATGATCGCCTTGAGCAGCAGCGGGTTGGCGACCACGATCACCGCGGCGAGCGAGTTCAGCAGCAGGAACAGCACCAGCTCGCGGATGTACGGCCGGGCGTAGCCCGCGATCCGCTTGACCGTGCCGGGCTTGAGCTTCTGCTGGGTCACCGAGCCGTCCCGGCGGAACGACGCCATCACTTGCCAGCCGCTGCCCGGCATACCCGGCATCGACACGTCGGCCTCCGTGTAATCAGGTAAGCAACTCGTTGGTAATCAAGTAAGCATCCCAGTGTGCGCTCACGACAACGCGCCTTTCCTCTGCCCGCTTCCCGGCTCAGCTCCTGGCGAAAACCGGCGTTCGCCGCCGGCTCGCCTGGAGGTCTTCCTGGCACTCTGGCCACCTCTGGGCGATCTTGTGGACTTTGTGGCGGTCCGGTAGTAGATGTGAGCCACCTAACCCAGGCTCAACTCCCCTCAGGAGTCCCTCGTGACCCGAAGACTGACGCGTGGCGGCGCCGGCGTGCTCACCCTCACGGCCGCGCTGCTCGCCACGACCGCACCGCCGGCCGGCGCCACCGCGCCCGGTGCGCCGGCCCGCCCGCAGATCAAGGTGGAGAACGGCGCGACACAGCCGGTCTTCTCCCGGGCCGACGCGGTCACCCAGACGGTGAGCATCGAGACCACCGTCGACAGCGACCGCGACGGCGTGCGGGACCGCGTGCAGATGCGCATCATGCGGCCCAAGGAGACCGACTCCGGTCTCAAGGTGCCGACCATCGTCGAGGCCAGCCCGTACTGGGCCGGCACCCACGACGACGTCCCGATGCATCCCGTCGACATCGACGGCGCGAAGACCCGCTCGCTCGCCGCCGTGCCGCGCAACCTCGCCGAGATCTTCCCCGGCTATCTCGACAACTACTACATCCCCCGCGGCTACGCCGTCGCCCACCTCGACAGCATCGGCACCGGAGGCTCGACCGGCTGCCCGACCTCGGGCGACCGCCAGGAGGCGGCGGGCGCCAAGGCCGCCGTGGACTGGCTGAACGGCCGCGCCAAGGGCTGGGCGGCCGACGGCAGCGAGGTGAAGGCGCGCTGGTCCACCGGCAACGTCGGCATGATCGGCCAGTCGTACAACGGCACGCTGCCCAACATGGCCGCCGCCAGCGGCGTGGTCGGCCTGAAGGCCATCGTGCCGGTCGCGGCGATCTCCAGCTGGTACGACTACTACCGTGCGAACGGCGGCGTCCTCGCGCCCGGCGGATTCCAGGGCGAGGACCTCGACGTCCTGGCCAAGGTCGTGCTGACCCGCAAGAACCCCGAGGTCTGCAAGCAGGTCATCGACGAGCTCACCGCGACGCAGGACCGCGAGACCGGTGACTACAGCAAGGTCTGGGCCGACCGCGACTACGTGGGCCAGGCCCGCAAGGTGCGCGCGGCCGTGATGGTGGTGCACGGCCTGAACGACTGGAACGTGAAGGTCAAGAACTCCGTCCAGTGGTGGAACGCCCTCAAGCAGAGCGGCGTGCCGCGCAAGCTCTGGCTGCACCAGGCCAGCCACGCCACCCCGTTCCGGTGGCGGCTCGAAGAGTGGCTGCGGCAGACCGGCGCCTGGTTCGACCGGTTCCTCTACAACATCGACAACGGCGTCACCAGGGAGCCGCGGGTCGACATCGAGCGGGCACCCGGACAGTGGGAGACCGCGAGCGACTGGCCCGTGCCCGGCACGCGCACCGTGCCGGTGAGCCTGAACGCGGGTCCCGCCGGCCAGCCCGGCACGCTGTCGCTGCGCCCGCGCCGCGGCCCCGCCCAGTCGATGATCGACGCGGGCCGCACCCGGACCGCCGAGCAGCTGCTGGTGAACGAGAACCAGGCCGACCCGAACCGGCTGGCCTTCCTCACTCCGCCGCTCACCGAACCGGTCCGTCTCAACGGCATCCCCAAGGCGGCGTTCCGGGCCTCTCTCGACGGTCGTTCGCCGTACCTGACGGCCCTGCTGGTCGACTACGGCACCGACACCCGGCCCACCGGCGCCCGCCTCGACACCGGTGAACGGGTCTGCTTCGGCCAGGGCGTGCCGGGCGACGACGGCTGCACCACCCGGCAGGCGCACCGCGTCGAGACCGCCCCGTTCAAGATCGTCACCCGGGGCTGGCTGGACGCGCGCAACCGGCACAGCCCGAGCCGCACCGAGCCGATCACGCCCGGCAAGGCGTACGACTTCCGCTGGGACTTCGAGCCGACCGACTACGTCGTCAAGCCCGGCCACCGGCTCGGAGTGATCGTCCTGTCCACCGACTACGACTACACGCTGCGCTATCCGGCGGGCACCAAGCTGACCCTGCAGCCGGGGACCAGCAAGGTGTTCCTCCCGCTGGCCCGCGGCGGCCGTGAGGCCCTACGCTAGGCAACAGCGCTAGATCAACCTGAGGCCCTCCAGCAGCCGCGGAGAGCCGCGAAGAGGCCCGGACCCGCCTTGGGGGTCCGGGCCTCTCCCGTTGACCGGATCAGGCGCTCTCAGCGCCGAAGAGATCGCGCATGCGGCCGATCTGCTCGCGGCGCTCGGCGGCGCACTGCTCGTCGAGGGTGTTGTGGGGCGCCTCCAGCAGCAGGCGCTTGGTGGCCACCGCCGCGCCCGGGTTGACCGCGAGGAGCGCCGTGACGATCTCGGCGACGGTCTTGTCGAGGGCGTCGCGCGGCACGACGAGCTCGGCGAGGCCCAGCCGCGCCGCCTCGTCGGCGAGGACGGTACGCGCGGTGAGGCACAGCTCCAGCGCGCGGTTGACGCCCACGATCTCCACCAGCGGCTTGGTGCCGGTCAGGTCCGGGACGAGCCCGAGCGCGGGCTCCTTCATGCAGAACTTGGTGTCGTCCGCGATCACGCGGATGTCGCACGCCAGGGCCAGCTGGAAGCCGCCGCCGATGGCGTGCCCGTGCACGGCCGCGATGGAGACGATCTCGGGGCGCCGCAGCCAGGTGTAGCCCGCCTGGAGCCCGGCGATGAACCGGTCGGACGCGGCCTCGTCGGCGCCGTCGGGGAACCCGCCGCCCGCGCCCGCGTCCTCCGGGCCCGCGCCGCCCGAGAACATGCCCAGGTCGATCCCGGCCGAGAAGGACGGCCCCGCGCCGCGCAGCACGACCACGCGGACGCCGTCCGGCAGGGACTCGCCGATCCGGGCCAGTCCCCGCCAGGTGGCGAACGTCATGGCGTTGCGACGCTCGGGCCGGTTCAGCGTGATCGTCGCGATCGCGCCGTCCACGTCGAGCCGCAACCCTGCCTCGGCCAGTTCGGCCTCGTTCGGGCCCGTGGCCGGATCCGGCCGCGGCTCGTTGACCCTCGCGTCCGACATGACGCTCCCTCCGCAGTGACGTAAGTCAGATGACTCAGGCCCGGACGTAAGTCGTTTGACTCATGTCCGGGCCGGCGTCGTGCGATACCGGCGCCATGCCGGCACCTGATCCCGCCGCCGCGACCGAACCTTACTCGGCCGGCCGCGGCGGCGGGTCAGGCGGTGTGCTCATCCGGGGGTCGTCGTCCGTTCAGGACTTCTTGCCACGGGTGGCGCCACCGCGTCCCCGCAGGTTGACGCCGGATTCGGTCAGAATCCGGTGGATGAACCCGTACGAGCGGCCGGTGGCGGCTGCCAAGGCGCGGATGCTCTCGCCGGAGTCGTACCTCTTCTTGAGCTCCGCCGCCAGCTTGTCGCGCTCGGCACCGGTCACGCGGGTGCCCTTCTTAAGGGTCTCGGCCACGAGTACCTCCCGTAGTGATGTGGTGACCGCTGCGTTATCCCCCGCCATGATCAGTCATTCCCGCGAGTTCGGCTACCCACTCCGCCAGAAAAGATCTGCGATAGCTGCCGTGCAGGTCACGCAAGTGCCACCAGATCGGCAAACTCGTCACTCCAGATGTCTTCGACACCATCCGGCAGCAAAATCACTCTTTCCGGCCGGAGCGCCTCCACCGCACCCTCGTCGTGGGTCACCATCACGATGGCTCCGGCGAAGGTCCGCAGCGCCCCGAGGATCTCCTCGCGGCTCGCCGGATCGAGGTTGTTGGTGGGCTCGTCCAGCAGCAGGACGTTCGCGCTCGACACCACGAGCATGGCCAGCGCCAGCCGGGTCTTCTCCCCGCCCGACAGGACGCCGGCGGGCTTCTCGACGTCGTCGCCGGAGAACAGGAACGAGCCGAGGATCTTGCGGACCTCGACCGGCGCCAGCCCTGGCGCGGAGGACTGCATGTTCTCCAGGACGGACCGTTCGACGTCCAGCGTCTCGTGCTCCTGGGCGTAGTAGCCGATCCGCAGCCCGTGCCCGGGGATCACCTGGCCGGTGTCGGGCTTGTCGACCCCCGCCATCAGGCGCAACAGCGTGGTCTTGCCGGCGCCGTTGAGGCCGAGGATGACCACCCTGCTCCCCCGGTCGACCGCGAGGTCCACGTCGGTGAAAATCTCCAAAGATCCGTACGATTTCGACAAACCCTCGGCGGTCAGGGGGGTCTTGCCGCACGGCGCCGGGTCCGGGAAGCGGATCTTGGCGACCTTGTCGGCCTGCCGCTGCCCCTCGGCCCCGGCGAGCAGCTGCCGGGCCCGCCGGTCCATCTGCTGGGCCGCCTTGGCCTTGGTGGCCTTGGCGCGCATCTTGTCGGCCTGGGCGAGCAGGGTGGACGCCTGGCGCTGGGCGTTGGCCGTCTCCCGCTTGCGGCGCCGCTCGTCGGTCTCACGCTGGTCGAGGTACTTCTTCCAGCCGACGTTGTAGATGTCGATGACGCTGCGGTTGGCGTCGAGGTGGAAGACCCGGTTGACGACGGCGTCGAGCAGCTCCACGTCGTGGCTGATCACCACGAGGCCGCCCTGGTGGGACTTCAGGAAGTCGCGCAGCCACACGATCGAGTCGGCGTCCAGGTGGTTGGTGGGCTCGTCCAGCAGCAGCGAGTCGGCGTCGGAGAACAGGATCCGCGCCAGCTCCACCCGCCGCCGCTGGCCGCCGGAGAGGGTGCCCAGCGGCTGGGTCATCACGCGGTCGGGCAGGCCCAGGCTGGAGGCGATCGAGGCCGCCTCGGCCTCCGCCGAGTAGCCGCCGAGGACGTGCAGCCGCTCCTCCAGGCGCCCGTACCGCCGGACGGCCTTGTCGCGCTCGGCGCCGCTGGCGGTGGCCATCTGCTCCTCGGCGAGCCGCAGCTTGCGGATCACCTCGTCCAGCCCGCGCGCGGACAGGATGCGGTCGCGGGCCAGCTCGTTCAGATCCACGCCGCGCGGGTCCTGGGGGAGGTACCCGAGCGTCCCCGACCGGGTGACGGTGCCCTGGGCGGGCTGTGCCTCCCCGGCCAGCACCTTGGTGAGGGTGGTCTTGCCGGCGCCGTTGCGGCCCACAAAGCCGACCCGGTCACCGGGGTTGACCCGGAAGGTGGCGCGTTCGATCAGCAGCCGGGACCCGGCGCGCAGCTCGATGTCGTTCGCAATGATCACTGTGGCAGGGCTCCCCTGACGGAGGGTTCAACGGCTTCGGGGTCAATGGACAACAGGGCTCAACGGAAAACGGGGCTCAACGGAAAAACAGGCGGACGCACACAAACGCGCGTCGGCGGTCCGGTCGACCGCGACGCGCGCGCTGGGGGCCTGTCAGCTCGGGAGCGAAACCATCGGATCAGTGTACGTGACGGGGAAGCAGTTCCCGCCCAGCGGAGGCGGCACGTTAGAAGAGTGCCGCTCCTGGCCATACCGATGTGTGGGAACCGGGGGAGGACTCGCAGGGGGCGGTCCAGGATGCGCAGTACGGGCGTGACGCGAGCCATGCCGGGCGCTCCGACCCGGCACGAGGGAGTGTGAGTCCCGATGGTCCACGTAACGAGCAACGCACCCAGCGGCACACCGAACTGGCTGGATCTCGGCATCCCGGACCTGGACCGGGCCAAGGAGTTCTACGGAACCGTCTTCGGCTGGGAGTTCCAGGACTACGGCGCCGAGGCGGGCCACTACCACGCCTGCCTGCTCCGGGGGGAGCCGGTCGCCGGGATCATGAAGAACCCGGACGATGCCCCGGCCGAGTACTGGTGGCAGACGTACTTCGCCACCGACGACTGCGACGGCACCGTCAAGCGGGCGTCCGACGCCGGGGCCACGGTGGTGATGCCGCCGGACGACGTCATGGACCAGGGCCGGATGGCGATCCTGCGCGACCCGGTCGGGGCGCAGTTCGGGCTCTGGCAGGGCCGTGCCCATATCGGCACGCAGTTCCGCGACGAGCCGGGCTCGCTGGTGTGGAGCGAGCTGATCACCGCCGACCCCAGGGCGGCGTGCGGCTTCTACCGCGCGGTCTTCGACTACACGCTCGAAGAGATGCCGGGCGACTTCGACTACACGGTCCTCAACCGGCCGGACGGCCAGGCCGTCGGCGGTGTCGAGGGGCGGCCCGACGAGCCGGTCGCGGCGTGGGTGCCCTACTTCGAGACCGCCGATCCCGACGAGACCGTCCGGCGTGTCCGTGACACCGGCGGCACGGTGGTCACCGAGCCGCAGGAAACCCCCTACGGCCGCATCGCGACCGTCAGGGACCCCTTCGGCGTCGCGTTCCGCGTGATGCGCTCGCCCCAGGAAGGCGCCTGACCGGCCGCGGGGGGGGGGGGGGGGGGGGGGGCGGGCCGGGGGGGGGGGGGGGGCGGGGCGGGGGGGGGGGGGAGGCGGTCGCCCCCGGATGGGGCGGCCCGGGCGGCGTCCGGGGGGCTCCCGGCGCTCGATCGCCGGGAGCCGCGCTTCCGCCGTGCTTGCTTCAGCCGACGTCGAATCCGGGCTAGCGTTCGCGCTCGGCGGCGAGGCGCTGGCCGATGGTGTGGTGGAGGCGCTGCAGGCCGTTGGCGCCGAGCATGCCGACCTGGCCTTCGAGGTCGCGGAGCAGCGTGTCCTCGTTGGCCACGACCTCCGACGACTGCATGAGCACCGTGCCCTGCCCGGTGAAGTCGAACTGGTGCTCCTCGCCGGAGGTGCCGCCGACGCCGAACACCTGCCGGGCCATCCCCATCACGCCGCGCATGTACGAGTGGTCGTAATGGTGGCAGGGCGACGGGCAGTCGGCCCAGCCGAGCAGGGCCTGCGGGTCGACCCGGATCGGCGGCTCCACGAAGTGCACGGGGCCGTTGGAGGCGGCCACGAAGCGGCCGGTGCCGATCAGGGTCAGGAACCCGGGGATGATCGACTGCTTGAGCTCCAGGCCCGGCTCGAAGGCCAGCAGATTGCCGGCGCGGACGGTGAGGTTGCCGTCGTCGAGGTCGAAGGAGTTGACGTCGAAGCCCCGGTCGGCCAGCAGCAGCTTGCCCTGTCCCTGCGCGACGACCCAGTCCTGGGCGTACAGGGGCGAGTGGAAGTGCGCGGCCACCAGCGCGTCCAGCGGTCCCGCCGACAGCGCCTCGAACTTGATCTGCCCGTAGTAGGCGATCATCTTGCCCTTCTGGGTGAACCACTGCCCGTTGAGGTCCACGCTGAAGGCGTACGGGTTGACGTTGTCGTTGGCCGGCAGCGTCATCGGGTTGAAAGTCGGGATG
Organism: Actinomadura rudentiformis; assembly: GCF_008923185.1. Lineage (GTDB taxonomy): Bacteria > Actinomycetota > Actinomycetes > Streptosporangiales > Streptosporangiaceae > Spirillospora > Spirillospora rudentiformis. Next base: position 88,722 of record NZ_WBMT01000006.1, on the reverse strand, counting down.
GACACCGCTCAGATCTTCCTCTCGCTGGCCTGCACGTAGACGACGCCCTGGCCGCTCAGCTGCAGCTAGAAGCCCTCGCCCGAGCCGCGGCCGACCAGGTCGCGCAGCCCCATCGCCGTGGTGAGCTTGTTCTGCACCTGGCCGCGGTGCGCGACGTACGCCTGCGGGTCGACGTGGACCGGCCGCTGCGGGGTGATCGGCAGCTCCATCACGCCGCCGTGCGACAGCACCGCGCACGAGCCGTGCCCGGTGAGCGTGGTGGTGAACAGGCCCTGGCCGCTGACCGCGCCGCGGATCACGCCGCTGACGCCGCCCTGCTCACCCATGAACATCGTCCCCGCCTGCAGGCTCCCGTCGTACACCAGCAGCCGGTCGGCCTCGACGTAGAGGGTGTCGCCCGCGAGGTCGATGACCTGGACGTGCAGCCCGCCGTGCCCGAACATCGCGCTGCCTTGGCCCGTCACGTGCATCATCACGGTGCGTTCGCCGGCCATGGCGCGGCCCAGGGTCTGCCCGAGTCCCTGCCCCGCCGTGGCGGTGGGCGCGAAGTTCACCCGGCCCGTATAGGCGAGCATGGCGCCGCGCTTGCTGTAGACCTCTTGCCCGGGGCCGACCGCCACCTGGAGCATCTTGGAGTTGATCGAGGTGTATCCCGGCATCAGATCTCCAGAATTCCGCCGCCGCGCTCGGCGGGCTGAACGTAGACGAGGCCGTGCCCCTGGTAGCGGAACTGGACGCTCTCCCCCGACCCCTGGCCGAGCACGGTGCGCCAGTTGACGTCGGTCACGACGTCCTGCTGGAGCTGGCCGCGGTGCCCGACGTAGGCGTGCGGGTCGACGCACAGCGGCGTCCCCGGCGTCACCTCGAGGGCGATCGCCGGGCCGTCCGAGAGGATCGCGACCATGCCCTGGCCCTCCACCTTGGTGGTGGCCAGGCCCTGACCGGTGCCCATCCCGCGCAGCCCGGTGAACTGCACGCCCGTCTGGAGCCGCCCGTCGAGCGCCAGCAGGCTCTCCGACTCCACGAACAGCGTCTCGCCGTTCAGCGGGACGAGGGTCACCTCCGTCGCCTCGCTGGCCAGGAAGACCGTGCCCTGGCCGGTGATCTCCATGAGCGTCATGCCCTCGCCGGCGATGCGGCGTTTCAGCGCGCCGCGCAGGCCCTCCCCGCCGGTCATCCCCTGCCGCTTGAACGTCATCTGCCCGTCGTAGGCGACCATCGACCCGTTCAACGCCCGGATGGTCTCGCCGACCAGATCGACGGCCAGCATCTTCGAGCCGTTCAGTCTGAATTGCGCCACGAGGCCACAACATACCGGGCACCCGCCGTCAAGGCGGGTCCCTGTCCCGTCCGGCGCGCCGATCCGGAGTCCGCATCGGGTGCGCGCATCCGGTGTGCGCATCGGGTGCGCGCATCCGGCGACGGCGGCGCGCCGGATCGGGAAAGATGGCGGCCATGTGGATCGCCCCCGAACGCCGCGGTCTCGGCCGCTGGATCGCTCCCGGACTCGCCCTCGCCGCCGGCGTGGTGGTCGCCTCCGTCCTCGCCGCCGACGGGCGCGGCGAGACGGCGCTCATCGCCCTGGGCGTGCTGGCCGGCTACGCCGCCCACCTCGGCTACCGCCGCAACGAGCCGGCGCTCCCCATCAGCGAGGCGTTCGGCACCGGGCACCGGGCCCGCGCGCATCTGAAGTCGGCGGCCATGACCGGCGACGTGCTCACCGGGGCCATCGTCGCCGCCGTGGTCGTGCAGGGGCTGCGCGGCGCCGACATCACGCCGTACGCCTGGCTGGCCGCACTCGCCGGGGTCGTCTACACACTGTCCGCGCTCTTCGGCGGACGCGGGCTCTGAACAGCGAAGACATGCGAATAATGCGTTAACTTCTCCTAACAATATCCGTTTTGTCATGATCACAACGGCATGATGCGGTTGTGTCAGCTCTTGAACTGCTCGTTCCGGCGCGTGCGGTGTTCCATCCGGTGGTCGACCTCGACACCGGCAACGTGATCGCCGTGGAGCCGCACACCTCTTCGTCGGCGGAGCCCCAGTCCGCCACCCGGCCCGACACGGCGGCGGACGACCTGCGGCGGGCCGTCGGCGCCGCGCGGGCCGCCGCCGATCTGGGCACGCACCTGCCGCTGACCATCGGATTGCGCGCGGAGACGCTGGCGCACGGCGAGACGGCCCTGGGCGAACTGCACCAGGGTCTCGCCGACGCCGGCCGCCGTCCCAGCGAGATCATCATCTGCGTCACCGGCAGCTTTCCTCCCGCCCTGCGCCAGGCCGTGACCTCGGCGCTGCACAGACTCCGGCGTGCGGGATACCCGGTCGGGCTCGGCGGCCTGGGCGTCGCCCACGCCCCTCTGGACCTCCTGCTCGACATCGCGCCCTATCTCATCCGGCTCGATCCCGACCTGGCCCGGCGGACCTCGTCGGACCCGCGCCGCTCGGCGCTGGTGACGGCGCTCGTCGACCTGGCGCACCGCATCGGCACCCACGTGCTGGCGCCGGGACTGGAGACCGAGGCCCACGTGCTGCACCTCCGTGAGCTCGGCGTACGGCTCGTCCAAGGTCCGGCGCTCGCGCCACCGGAGTGGCGACCCGGCATGCGGGTCACGGTGCCGGTGATCGCGAGGGAGGATCGCGACCCCGCCCCGCGCGGCATCGACCTGGGGCCGCGCGTCTCGGAGTTCACGCTGCCGGCGGTGACCATGCCCCACACGGCGACCGCGGACGACGTGCTCGGCGCGCTCACCGCGGAGACGGGCACGACCAGCGTCGTCCTGGTGGACGAGCACCAGCGCCCGCGGGCCATGGTGGACCGGACGCGGTTCCTGCTGAAGCTGTCGGGCGCGTACGGTCACGCCCTCCACGCGCACAAGCCCGCCGCCCGCCTGGCCGACGCGCCGCGTCTCGTTCCCCGCACCGTTCCGGCGATCGCGGCGCTGCGCGCGGCGGGCCGGGAGAACGACCGCGTCTACGACGATCTCGTCGTCACCGACGAGGTCGGCCGGTGCCTGGGCATCGTCCGCGTGGGCGACCTCATCCGCAGCCTCTCCGCCTGAACGCCCACCTGGACGCGTGATCACTCGAAGGCCCTGAGATCGCCTCTGGGACGTCAGAAGCCCGAAGGTGACCCCGTGTCACTGATCGACCCGGAAAGGCCGCCAGCGGCCGTCTCCTGCGCGAGGATGGCTGCCTGGACTCGGCTGCGCAGATTCAGCTTGGAGAGGATCCGGCTGACATGGGTCTTGGTCGTGGTCTCGGCCATCTCCAGGCGCGCCGCGATCTCCCCGTTCGACAGCCCCTCCCCGAGGCACGCGAAGACCTCGCGCTCGCGCGGGGTCAGCTCGGCCAGGCCGGACGCCTCGCCGCGGGCGGGCACCTGCCGGCCCGCGAACGCGCTGATCAGGCGCCGGGTCACCTGGGGCGCCAGGATCCCCTCCCCCGCCGCGACCGTCCGCACCGCCTCCACCAGATGATCGGCGTCCACGTCCTTGAGCAGGAACCCTGCCGCTCCTGCCCGCATGGCCCCGAACACGTACTCGTCCATGTCGAACGTGGTCAGCACCAGGACGTCGGCCACGCCCGCGAGCTCCTGGGTGGCGGAGATCCCGTCCAGCTTGGGCATGCGGATGTCCATCAGGACCACGTCCGGCCGCAGACGCCGGGCCTGCGCGACCGCCTCCTCGCCGTCGGCCGCCTCACCCACCACGGCGATGCCGGGCGCGGCGCCCAGGATCAGCACCAGGCCGGCGCGGACCGCCGCCTGGTCGTCTGCCACCAGCACATTGATCAAGGTCTCTCCCTGTCGGTGAGCGGAAGCTCGGCGTACACCCGCCAGCGGCCGTCCCCGGGCCCGGCCTCGAACGTCCCGTCCAGCATGGTCACACGCTCGCGCATGCCGATCAGGCCGCTGCCCGATCCGGGCAGCCGCGACCCTCCGGCCCCGAGGGGACTGTCGACGGTGACCACGACACAGCCGGGGCGGTACTCCAGGAGCACCTCGACCCTGCCCGCCGCGGCGTGCTTGAGCGCGTTGGTCAGCGATTCCTGCACGATGCGGTACGCCGCGTGCTCCACCGGCGCGGGCAGCCCGGGCGCGTCCCCGAGGACCTTCAGGCCCGCCGTGAGGTCGCTGCGCGCCGTGTGCGCCACCAGCCGCTCAAGGCCGTCCAGCTTCGGCGCGGCCGCGGGATCGGCCTCGCCGTCGCCCTCCCGGAGCAAGCCGATCATCCGTCGCATCTCGGCGAGGCCCTGGACGCTGTTCTCCCGGATCACCTCCATGGACCGGTTGATGCTCTCCCGGTCCAGATCCGAGACTTTGAGCACGGCCGAGGAGTGCAGGGCCACCGCGCTGAGATGGTTGGCGATGACGTCGTGCAGTTCCCGTGCCATCCGCGCCCGTTCGGTGTTCACGGCCGCCCGGCGGTCCATCTCGGCGAGCCGCGCCATCTGCGCCGCGCGCTGCCGCTCCGCGTCCGCCCGGTCCCGGTGCTCCCGGACGACCATCGCGGTGAGCACCGGCCCGACCCATGCCACACCCGCCAGCGAGCCCGCTATCACCCCACTGCTGATCGTGGTGAGGGCGATCCCGAAGGCCGCCGCCACGGCCAGCGTGGCCGCCGTCGTGATGCCGAGCAGCCATTCGGCCGCGCGCCTGGGACCGTACAGGCTCGCCGCGTACAACGCGTCGCTGTAGATCATCAGGGTGGCGATGCTCGGCCCGATCACCACGTCCGTGAAGTTGAACGGGGTGGAGAGCAGCAAGCCCACGATCGGACGCGTGCGCCGGAACACCATCGCGACGCACAGCCCGGCCAGCGGCAGCAGCCGCCACCCCGGTGCGATGTCGATCGCCGGCCAGGTGCCGTAGCCACGCGCCAGCAGCAACACCACGCCCCCCGCGAACGCGGCGACGGCCAGAAGCAGGTCCTGGCGCGTGGTGAATCGCATGCCCCTATCTCAGCATCCCAGGAGCGCCCACCGGCTCCGCCTGGGTGAGGGTCGTGCGTACATCGTTCGTAGGACCAGAGACACACGTGAGGCAGACCCCTTCAGGAGCCTGCCTCACATGGGCGAGCTGTGTCGGAACATGGACGAGCTGTGTCGGACGTGGGAGCGTCAGACGTTGAAGCCGAGGGCGCGGAGCTGGTCGCGGCCCTCGTCGGTGATCTTGTCGGGGCCCCACGGGGGCAGCCAGACCCAGTTGATCTTGACGTCCTTGACCAGGCCGTCCAGCGCGCTGTGCGCCTGGTCCTCGATCACGTCGGTGAGCGGGCAGGCCGCGCTGGTCAGCGTCATGTCCAGGGTGGCCACCTCGTCCGCGAGGTTGATGCCATAGATCAGGCCCAGGTCGACGACGTTGATGCCGAGCTCGGGGTCGACCACGTCCTTGAGCGCCTCGAGGATCTCCTCCTCGGCGGAGCCGGGGGCGATGGCGTCGATGGGGCCGTCCGCGGGGGCCGCGGTCTCCGGCGCCTCAGCGTCCGGCGTCCCAGCGTTCGGCGCCTCAGCGTCCGGCGTCCCAGCGTTCGGCGCCTCAGCGTCCGGCGTCGCGGCGTCCGCGGCGGCGGTGGTGTCAGTCATGATGCCTCTCCGAGAGCACGGGCGGTCGCGTCCTTCCACGCCATCCAGGCGAGCAGGGCGCATTTGATCCGGGCGGGGTACTTGGAGACCCCGGTGAAGGCGACGGCGTCCTCCAGGACGTCCTCGTTGGGCTCGCCCTCGCCGCGCGACTGCATGAGCGCGAGGAACTCGTCGCCGATCGCCATCGCCTCCTTGACCGGCTTGCCGATGATGAGCTCGGTCATCACCGACGCGCTGGCCTGGCTGATCGAGCAGCCCATGGCGTCGTACGAGACGTCCGCGACGGTGGCGTCCTGGCCTGCGCCGTCGAGGTGCACCCGCAGCGTCACCTCGTCACCGCAAGTCGGGTTGACGTGGTGGGCCTCGCCCTCGTACGGCTCCCGCAGCCCCTTGTTGTGGGGGTTGCGGTAATGATCCAGGATGACCTCCTGGTACATCGCCTCGAGCTGCATGTCGTCCTTTTCCTCGTCCGGGGGGCTTCTCTCCTACAACAGGCGGCCGGCTCAGGCTGTTCCGAAGAACTTCTGGGCCTTGCGTACCCCCTCGGCGAGCGCATCCACGTCGGCGAGGTCGTTGTAGACGTAGAAGGTCGCGCGGGTGGTGGCCGGAATGCCGAACCGGCGGCAGATCGGCCAGGCGCAGTGGTGCCCCACGCGGATGGCGACGCCGAGCTCGTCGAGCACCTGGCCCACGTCGTGCGGGTGGATGTCGTCCACGGTGAACGACACGGCCCCGCCGCGCGCCTCGGTGCTGCGCGGGCCGATGATCCGCACCCCGGGAATCTCGCCGAGCCGCTCCAGCGAGTAGGCGGTGAGCGCCTCCTCATGGGCGGCGACCCGGTCCATCCCGAGCTCGGACAGGTAGTCGCAGGCCGCGCCGAGGCCGATCGCCTGGGCGGTCATCGGCACGCCCGCCTCGAACCGCTGCGGCGGCGGCATGAAGGTGGAGCCCTCCATGCGCACGACCTCGATCATCGAACCGCCGGTGATGAACGGGGGCATGGCCTCCAGCAGCTCGCGGCGGCCCCAGAGCACACCGATGCCGGTCGGGCCGAGCATCTTGTGGCCGGAGAACACCAGGAAGTCGGCGCCGAGCTCGCGCACGTCGACCGGCTGGTGCGGCACCGACTGGGCGGCGTCCAGCAACACCAGCGCGCCGACCTCGCGGGCACGCGCGGCGATCCGCTGGACGGGCGGCACCGTGCCGAGCACGTTGGACTGGTGCGTCAGCGCGACCAGCCTCGTGCGCTCGTTGATGATCGTGTCGAGCTCGTCCAGGTCGAGGCGGCCCTCGTCGGTGAGGCCGAACCAGCGCAGCGTGGCGCCGGTCCGCTGGCACAGCTGCTGCCAGGGCACCAGGTTGGCGTGGTGCTCCATCTCGGTCACGACGATCTCATCACCGGGACCGACCTTGAACCGCTCTGCCTCGGCGCCGAACGTGGCGGCGTTGCTCAGCGCGTACGCCACCAGGTTGATGCCCTCGGTCGCGTTCTTGGTGAACACGATCTCACCGGGCACGCCGCCGATGAACGTGGCGATCCGGGTGCGCGCGCTCTCGTAGGCCTCGGTGGCCTCCTCGGCGAGCAGGTGCGCGCCGCGGTGCGGAGCGGCGTTGTGGCGCTCGTAGAACTCGCGCTCGGCGTCCAGCACCTGGACCGGCTTCTGCGAGGTCGCCCCCGAGTCGAGGTAGACCAGGTCACGGCCGCCCCGGACGGTACGGGACAGAAGGGGGAAGTCCTTCTTCAACTCCTCGGGGAGCAGGCTCATCAGGACACGCCCGCCTTCACGTACTTCTCGTAGCCCTCGTTCTCCAGCACGTTGGCCAGCTCCGGGCCACCCTCTTCGACGATCCGGCCGCCGGCGAAGACGTGCACGAAGTCGGGCTTCACGTAGCGCAGGATGCGCGTGTAGTGGGTGATGAGCAGCACGCCGGTGTCGCCCGCCGCCGAGAACCGGTTGACGCCCTCGGAGACGACCTTGAGCGCGTCGACGTCGAGGCCGGAGTCGGTCTCGTCCAGGACCGCGATCTTCGGCTTGAGCATCTCCAGCTGGAGGATCTCGTGCCGCTTCTTCTCGCCGCCGGAGAAGCCCTCGTTCAGGCTGCGCTGGGCGAAGGCCGGGTCGATGGCGAGGTTTTCGAGCGCCTGCTTCATCTCCTTGGAGAACTCCCGCAGCTTGGGCGCCTCACCGCGCACGGCGGTGACGGCGGAGCGCAGGAAGTTGGAGACGGAGACACCGGGCACCTCGACCGGGTACTGCATCGCGAGGAACAGCCCGGCGCGGGCGCGCTCGTCGACGCTCATCTCCAGGACGTCCTCGCCGTCGAGCGTCACCGAGCCGCTGGTCACGTCGTACTTGGGGTGGCCGGCGACGGCGTAGGCGAGGGTGGACTTGCCGGAGCCGTTCGGCCCCATGATCGCGTGGGTCTCGCCGGCCTTCACGGTCAGGTCGACCCCGCGCAGGATCTCCTTGGTCCCGTCGGCGCCGTCGGCGACGGAGACGTGGAGGTCGCGAATCTCAAGCGTGGCCATATCTATCTGAGCTCTCTCGTTGGTTCAGTCGTCGGAGCCGAGCGAGACGTAGACGTCGCCGTCCTCGACCTTGACCTTGTAGGTGGCGACCGGCTGCGTGGCCGGCGGGTTGGTGGGCTTGCCGGTGCGGATGTCGAAGCAGGACCCGTGCAGCCAGCACTCGATCGTGCCGTCGTAGACCTCCCCCTCGGAGAGGGAGACCTCGGCGTGCGAGCAGATGTCGTTGAGCGCGAACACGCCCTCGCCGCTGCGCACCAGCGCGACCGGGGTGTCGCCGACCTCGACGGCCATCGCCCCGTCAGCGGGGATCTCGCCCAGCGGGCACACCTTCACGAACGTCATCGCTTCGCCGCTCCCTGGTCCAGCTCTGCCTCGATCGCCTCCTGCACCTTCTCGCGGACCTCGTCGACCTCGATGCGCTCGATGAGCTGGCCGAGGAAGCCGCGCACGACCATGCGGCGGGCCTCGTCGAACGGGATGCCGCGGGCCTGCAGGTAGAACAGGTGCTCGTCGTCCAGCCGGCCGGACGCCGAGGCGTGGCCCGCCCCCGCGACCTCACCGGTGAGGATCTCCAGGTTGGGCACCGAGTCGACCCGGGTGCCGTCGGTGAGCACCAGGTTGCGGTTGAGCTCGTAGGTGTCGGTGCCCTCGGCCTCGGCGCGGATGATCACGTCGCCGATCCAGACGGCGTGCGCGTCGTCGTCCTGGAGCGCGCCGCGGTAGTCCACCCGGCTCCGGCAGTGCGGGACGACGTGGTCGACCAGGAGGCGGTGCTCCAGGTGCTGGCCGCCGTCGGCGAAGTAGACGCCGTAGAGCTCGGCGTCGCCGCCGGGCGCGTCGTAGACGACCGACGGGGAGATCCGCACCACGTCGCCGCCGAGGCTGATGTTGTGGCTGACGAACCGGGCGTCACGGGCCAGCTTGGCGTGCTGGTGCGAGACGTGCACGGCGTCGTCGGCCCAGTCCTGCAGGCTGATCACCGAGAGCCGCGCGCCGTCGCCGACGACGAACTCGACGTTGTCGGCGTAGGTGGCGCTGCCGCGGTGGCTGAGCACGACCGTGGCCTCGGCGAACGGCTCCAGGATGACCGTGGTGTGGCCATAGCTGGCACCAGAGGCGCCGTCCTCTCCGCGGGTGCGGATCACCGTGGGCGCGGAGGCGACGGCCTCCTTGGGCACGGTGACGACCGTGGCCTGGGTGAACGAGGCGTACGCCTGCGCGCTCACCCGGTCGGCGGGCACGTAGGCCGTGCCGAGCCGCTCGTCGTCGCGGCCGACGATCTCGACGGTGACCTCAGGGGCCGCCTGGACCTCGACGATCACCTTGCCGATCGGCTCCGCGGTGCCGTTGTGCAGGCCGCGCAGGCGGCGCAGCGGGGTGAACCGCCACTCCTCCTCACGGCCCGACGGCACCTCGAAATCGGCGACCTCGTAGGAGGCCTTCTCGTGCAGCGTCGAGAGAGGCCTGGAGTCCAAGCCCATCAGCCGACGGCTCCTTCCATCTGAAGCTCGATGAGCCGGTTGAGCTCGAGCGCGTACTCCATGGGCAGCTCGCGCGCGATCGGCTCGACGAAGCCGCGCACGATCATCGCCATCGCCTCGTCCTCGGTCATGCCGCGGCTCATCAGGTAGAACAGCTGGTCCTCCGACACCTTGGAGACGGTGGCCTCGTGGCCCATCTCCACGTCGTCCTCGCGGACGTCGACGTAAGGGTAGGTGTCGGACCTGGAGATCTGGTCGACGAGCAGCGCGTCGCACTTGACCGTGGACTTGGAGTGCGCGGCGCCCTCCTGGACCTGGACCAGGCCGCGGTAGGACGTGCGCCCGCCCCCGCGTGCCACCGACTTGGAGATGACGCTGCTGGAGGTGTGCGGGGCCGCGTGCACCATCTTGGCGCCGGCGTCCTGGTGCTGGCCCTCGCCGGCGAACGCGATCGACAGCGTCTCGCCCTTGGCGTGCTCGCCCAGCAGGTAGACGGCCGGGTACTTCATGGTGACCTTGGAGCCGATGTTGCCGTCGACCCACTCCATGGTGGCGCCCTCGTAGGCGACGGCGCGCTTGGTCACCAGGTTGTAGACGTTGTTGGACCAGTTCTGGATGGTCGTGTAGCGGACGCGGGCGTCCTTCTTCACGACGATCTCGACGACCGCCGAGTGCAGCGAGTCGGACTTGTAGATCGGCGCGGTACAGCCCTCGACGTAGTGCACGTACGAGCCCTCGTCCGCGATGATCAGGGTCCGCTCGAACTGGCCCATGTTCTCGGTGTTGATCCGGAAGTAGGCCTGCAGCGGGATCTCGACGTGCACGCCCGGCGGCACGTAGATGAACGACCCGCCCGACCACACGGCGGTGTTGAGCGCGGCGAACTTGTTGTCGCCGACCGGGATCACGGAGCCGAAGTACTCCTGGAAGATCTCCGGGTGCTCCTTGAGGCCGGTGTCGGTGTCGAGGAAGATGACGCCCTTCTCCTCGAGGTCCTCACGGATCTTGTGGTAGACCACCTCGGACTCGTACTGGGCTGCGACGCCCGCGACGAGGCGCTGCTTCTCCGCCTCGGGGATGCCCAGCTTGTCGTAGGTGTTCTTGATGTCCTCGGGGAGCTCCTCCCAGGAAGCGGCCTGCTTCTCGGTGGAGCGGACGAAGTACTTGATGTTGTCGAAGTCGATGTCCGACAGGTCCGAGCCCCAGGAGGGCATCGGCTTCTTGTCGAACAGCCGCAGCCCCTTGAGGCGCAGGTCGAGCATCCAGTCCGGCTCGCCCTTCTTGGCCGAGATGTCGCGGACGACATCCTCGTTGAGGCCGCGGCGCGCGGAGGCGCCGGCCACATCCGAGTCGGCCCAGCCGAACTTGTACTTGTCAAGCCCTTCCAGCTCGGGGTGGGCTGCCGTAGTCATAGGGTCCCTCCGGACTCCTCGTTCGCATTGTCAGTGCCGTCGGCATCCGCCCCTCCGCAGAGGGATCGGGGGCTGACGTGGGTCGTGCAGATCCCGTCGCCGTGGGCGATCGTCGCCAGGCGCTGGACCGGGGTCCCCAGCAGTCTGCTGAAGGCCTCCGTCTCGGCTTCGCACAGCTGCGGGAACTCCTCCGCCACGTGCGCGACCGGACAGTGGTGCTGGCAGAGCTGCTCTCCACCGGGCTCCCCGGACACGGTCTGGGGGGCCTTGGCCGCCGCGGCGGCGTAGCCGTCGGCCGACAGGGCCTCGGCCAGCTTGCGTACCCGCTGGTGCGGCGGGGCCGCCTGGACGACGGGGGTGTAGCGCCGTTCGAGATCGGCGATCTGGCGCCGGGCGAACTCGGCCACCGCGTGCTCCCCCGCCTTGTCGGCGAGGAACCGCAGCGCGCTGGTCGCCAGGTCGTCATAGGCGTGCACGAAGGCGTTGCGCCCGGCGTCGGTGATCACGAACCACTTGGCCGGACGTCCCCGCCCGCGCTGCCCCTGCGACCGGGACCGGCGGGTCTCGATCTTGATCATCTCCTCCGCGAGGAGGGCGTCCAGGTGGCGGCGGATGGCTGCCGGTGTGAGCCCCATCCGTTCCCCCAGAGCGGAGGCCGTGATGGGACCGTGCTCGAGGATGAGCCGGGCCACCCGCGCGCGCGTGTCGCGCTCGCCGTGGCCAGCGCCCGACGGCACGCCGGAAGGCCGCGCGGAGGCGGCCCGGGCGACGCTCGTCGTCTCGCTCACGTTTTTCACAACATCAGTGTGCCGTAATTCCTTCCCGCGGAACAAACGAATCCTGATGTCGTCGCTCACGCAGGTAAGCCTTACCTAACCTGGGCTTTCACGCCGCGCGGGGGTCACTCTATGCCCCTTCCGAGCCTGGTCGGCGGGCAGGCGCCTGACGCGCTCCACGTCCAGCGCCTGGAGAATCCAATAGCCGATCACACCCTGGGTCTCGGCGCCGATGGTCTCCGACACCCGCCGCTACCGGCGACTCCGCGCACAGATCCGTCGTTGGGACTGCCTAAAATCATCTCCATGGCACCCCCGGAAGAGAGCGCCGTCGAGCTGGACGGCCTGGTCAAGCGCTACGGCGCGGCCACCGCGGTCAACGGGCTCTCGTTCCGGGCCGGACTCGGCGCAGTGACGGCCCTGCTCGGCCCCAACGGCGCGGGCAAGACCACGACGATCGAGATCTGCGAGGGCTTCCGCCGCGCGGACGCGGGCACCGTGCGGGTCCTCGGGCTCGATCCGCACCGTGACGCGCGGGCTCTCAAGCCCCGGGTGGGCGTGATGCCGCAGTCGGGCGGCGTGCCCGGCACGGCGCGGGCGGCCGAGTTCCTGCGGCTGGTCGCCGCGTTCCACGCCCGCCCGCTCGATCCCGCCGCGCTGCTGGCGCGCCTCGGCCTCACCGAGCACGCGCGCACGCCGTTCCGCCGCCTGTCCGGCGGCCAGCAGCAGCGGCTCTCGCTCGCCGTGGCGATCGTCGGCCGGCCCGAGCTGGTCTTCCTCGACGAGCCGACCACCGGGCTCGACCCGCAGGCCCGCCACGCCACCTGGGAGCTGATCGAGGGGCTGCGCGCCGCCGGGGTCTCGGTCGTCCTCACGACGCACCACATGGAGGAGGCCGAGCGCCTCGCCGACCAGGTCGTCATCGTCGACCGCGGCCAGGTCGTGGCGCAGGGCAGCCCGGCCGAGCTCACCGGCGCAGAACGGCAGCTGCGCTTCCGCGCCCGGCCGGGGCTCGGACTGGACGAGCTGCTCGCGGCCCTGCCGGCGGGGAGCGCCGCGAAGGAGTCGCCCGCCGGGCACTACCTGGTCGAGGGAGACGTGCGGCCCGAGCTCCTGGCCACGGTGACCGCCTGGTGCGCCTCGCACGGCGTCCTCACCGAAGATCTGCGGATCGAGCGGCGCACGCTCGAGGACGTCTTCCTGGAGCTGACCGGACGGGAGCTGCGCTCATGACCACCGACTCGGCGGCCAGGCTCGACCTCACGCCCGCGCCCGGGGCGGTGCCGCTGCCGCGGATGATCCTGGCCCAGACCGGCTACGAGCTGCGGACCATGCTCCGCAACGGCGAGCAGTTGCTGCTGACGATGATCATCCCGGTGGTGCTGCTCACGCTGTTCAGCGCCACCTCGCTGCTGGACCTCGGGCCGGGCCGCCGGGTCGACTTCATCGCGCCCGGCATCCTGGCGCTGGCGGTGATGTCCACCGCGTTCACCGGCCAGGCGATCGGCACGGGCTTCGAACGGCGGTACGGCGTGCTCAAGCGGCTGGGGGCCACCCCGCTGCCGCGCACCGGCCTCATCGCCGCCAAGACGCTCACCGTCATCGCGGTGGAGGCGCTGCAGGCCGTCGTGATCTCCGCGGTGGCGCTGGCACTGGGCTGGCAGCCGCACGGCAACCCGCTGGCGGTGGTGGCGCTGATCCTGCTGGGCACGGCCGCGTTCAGCGGCTTCGGCCTCCTGATGGCCGGGACGTTGCGCGCCGAGGCCACGCTGGCGGCGGCCAACTTCGTCTACATCCTGCTCCTGGCGGTCGGCGGTGTGGTCTTCCCGCTCGACGAGTTCCCCTCCGGCGTCCGCTCGGCCCTGGAGCTGCTGCCGATCTCGGCGTTGGCCGACGGGCTGCGGCAGGTGCTGCAGCACGGCGCCGCGCTGCCCGGCGAGCCGCTGCTCGTTCTCGCGGCGTGGGCCGTGGCCGGCCTCGCGCTGGCCGCACGTTTCTTCAAATGGGAGTGATCCGTGGCACTCGCTGAGGCCCCCGGCTCGGACGGTGCGACCGGCGGGTTCCCCCACCCTGTGCGGATGTTGTCGCTCGGGGCGGTGCCGCCGCCCGCGCTGATCCTGCTCGGCATCCTCTCGGTGCAGGTCGGTGCCGGAATGGCCAAGCACATGTTCGACCGGATCTCGCCGGACGCCGTGGTGCTCATGCGGCTGGCGACGTCGGCGATCGTGCTGGGCTTCATCGGCCGCAAGGTGCTGCGGACCGTGCTCCGCGACCACACCAGGGGCGATCTCGCCGTGGCCGCCGGCTTCGGGCTGACACTCGCCCTGATGAACTTCTCGATCTACCAGTCGTTCGCGCGGATCCCCCTTGGCGTCGCCGTGACGATCGAGTTCCTTGGCCCGCTGACGGTCGCCATCGTGGCCTCCCGGCGCCTGCGCGACGTGGTGTGGGCGCTCCTGGCGTTCGGCGGCGTGGTGATGCTCGCGCGCGGCGGCGAGCTGGACATGGTGGGCGTCGCGTTCGGACTGCTGGCGGGCGTCTGCTGGGCCGGTTACATCCTTCTCAGCGCCGCCACCGGCAAACGTTTCGCGGGATCCACCGGGCTGGCGCTGGCCAGCATCGTCGGCACGTTCGCCATGCTGCCCATCGGAGTCACCTCGGGCGGCTCCGCCCTGCTCAGCCCGGAGCTCCTGCTCATCGGCCTCGGCGTGGGCCTGCTCTCGTCGTTGATCCCCTACTCCCTGGAGCTGGAGGCCCTGCGGCGCATGCCCGCCGGGGTCTTCGGCATCCTGATGAGCCTCGAACCCGCCGTCGCCGCACTGATCGGCGTGCTCCTGCTCGGTGAGATCCTCTCCGGCCGCCAGTGGCTGGCGATCGGCTGCGTCGTCGTGGCCTGCGTCGGCGCCACCCGTGGCCAGAAGGACCCGCCAGAGGCGCCCGAAGCCTGACTAGGATCATCGGAGAGGACGCCACGACAGCACCCCCCGACAGAGAACCCCGACAGAAAAGAGGCCGCCGTGACCGCCTGGCGAGAAGAAGAGGGGCTGCCGCCCGAGTTCTTCGAGGTGGGCTCACCGTCGTTCGTCGACTTCCTGCGCACCCGCGCGCCCGAGCTCCTGCCTGTCAACCGCGAGCGCAAGGACGTCCTGGACCTCCCGCACGGCACCACGATCCTGGCGCTGACGTTCCCCGGCGGCGTGATGATGGCCGGCGACCGGCGCGCCACCCGGGGCAACGAGATCGCCTACCGCGAGCTGGACAAGGTCCAGAAGGCCGGTGAGCACTCGGTGGTCGCGTTCGCCGGGACGGTCGGGCTGGCGCTCGACATGGTCCGGCTGTTCCAGGTCGAGCTGGAGCACTACGAGAAGATGGAGACGGTCACGCTGTCGCTGCCGGGCCAGGCCCGCCGCCTCGGCGCCGTCATCCAGGCCAACCTCGCGCAGGCACTCCAGGGGCTGGCCGTGGTCCCGCTCTTCGCCGGCTACGACCTCGACTCCGACACGGGCCGGATCTTCACCTACGACATCATCGGCTCGCCGCAGGAGACTCGCGACTTCCACGCCGAAGGCTCGGGCTCCCCCTACGCGCACGGCGCGCTCAAGAAGCTCTACAGCCGCGACCTGTCGGAGGACGATGCCGCCAGGGTCTGCGTCGAGGCCCTCTACGACGCCGCCGACGACGACTCCGCCACCGGCGGCCCCGACCAGACGCGCCGCCTCTATCCGGTGATCGCGTCGGTCACCGCCGACGGCTACCGCCGGCTCCCCGAGGACCAGGTGGCCGCCATCGTCGACCAGGTCGTCCAGGCCCGCCACGAGCGCCCCGACGGCCCGGTGGCACCGCTGCGGTGACCGCCGGCCGGCTGTCACCGGCCGGCCGATCACTGTCGGTGCCGATCCCTAGGATGAGCCCATGGCACGCGCGAACGACGAGGCCGCCGAGCTCATCCAGGAGCTCGCCGACCTCCTCTCCATCACCGGCGGCGACGCCTTCAAGATCCGGGCGTACGAGAAGGCGGCCCGCGCGATCGCGGGCTATCCCGAGGACGTCTCGGGCCTCGACCTGGCCGGGCTGAAGAAGATCCCGACCGTCGGCGAGGCGATCGCCAAGAAGGTGCTCGACTACACCATCACCGGCACGATCCGCCAAGTGGAGGAGCTGCGCGCCCAGATCCCGGCGGGCGTCCGCGCGCTGACCACGATCCCGACCCTCGGCCCCAAGAAGGCGCTCGCCGTCTACGAGGAGCTGGGCATCTCGTCCGTTCCCGAGCTGGCGCAGGCCATCCAGGAGGGCCGCCTGCGCGACCTCAAGGGCTTCGGCGCCAAGACCGAGGACAACATCCTGCGCGGCATCGAGCTCATGCAGCAGTCCGGCGAGCGGGTCCTGATCGACGCCGCCGCCGACCTCGCCGACGAGATCGTGGCCGCGCTCACCGCCCACCCCGCCGTGCAGCGCTGCGCCCACGCCGGATCCCTGCGCCGCATGCGCGAGACCATCGGCGACATCGACATCCTCGCAGCCTCCACCGATCCCCATCCGATCATGGAGGCGTTCACCGCCCTCCCCTACGTCACCGACGTGATCGCGAGCGGCGACAAGAAGACCTCGGTCCGCACCACCAGGGGCCTCCAGGTGGACCTCCGCGTCGTCCCCCCGGAGTCGTGGGGCGCCGCCCTGCAATACTTCACCGGCTCGCAGGCGCACAACATCCGCACCCGTGAGATCGCGGTCCGCGCGGGCCTCAAGCTCTCCGAATACGGCCTCTTCGACGCCGAGTCGGGTGCCCTGATCGTCTCCGAGACGGAAGAAGAGGTCTACGCCCGGCTGGGCCTCCCCTGGATCCCGCCGACCCTGCGCGAGGACGGCGGCGAGATCGAAGCGGCCCTCAGAGGCGAGCTTCCCCGCCTCGTCACCGTCGACGATCTCAAGGGTGACCTGCACAGCCACACCGACCTCACCGACGGCCTGGCCACCCTGGAGGAGATGGTCGAGGCCGCCGCGGCCCGCGGCCTGGAGTACTACGCGATCACCGACCACGCGCCCAACCTGTTCATGCAGCGCATGACCGACGAGAAGATGCTGGCCCAGCGCGAGCAGGTCCGAGCCCTCCAGGCGAAATACCCCGACCTGACCCTCCTGCACGGCACCGAGCTCAACATCAACCCCGACGGCGAGGTCGACTGGGACGCCGACTTCCTCGCCGGCTTCGACGTCTGCGTCGCCTCGGTCCACTCCGCGTTCACCCAGGACAAGGCGGAGATGACCCGCCGCTTCGTCCGCGCCTGCGAAAACCCCCACGTCCACGTGATCGGCCACCCCACCGCCCGCCTCATCGGCAAGCGCCCGCCCGTGGACGCCGACTGGGACGAGGTCTTCCGCGCCGCCGCCCGCACCGGCACGGCGCTGGAGATCGACTCGTTCCCCGACCGGCTGGACCTGCCGGCCGACCTGATCCGCCGCGCCGTCCGCCTCGGCGTCAAGTTCTCCATCGACACCGACGCCCACGCGCTCGGCCACCACCGCAACATCCGCTTCGGCGTCGGCACCGCCCAGCGCGGCTGGCTCACCCCCGACGACGTGATCAACACCTGGCCTCTGGACCGCCTCCGCGCCTTCCTGGGCACATCCTGACCCGGCGGTGGGGCTCGGCAGCGTGACGAGAGATCAGACAGCGTGACGAGACACCGACAGTGTGACGAGAGATCAGACAGGGCGACGGGAGCTCAGGCGGGCTGAGGGGTCTTGCGGGTCTCCTGGACGGCGGGGTCCTGAGCCAGGGGGCCGCGGTCGCGGGCGGCGAAGATCAGGCGCAGCACGGCGATCCACATGATCGCCGAGCCCAGCATGTGCAGGACCACCAGGACGGCGGGCACGCCGGTGAAGTACTGGACGTAGCCGATCACGCCTTGGGCCATCTCGATGACGAACAGCTCGACGGCGCGGCGCTGGAGGGCCGAGGGGGCGCCTGACCGGTGACCGGAACGGAGCGCAGCGGAGTGCAGGCCGCCGGTCAGGCGGCCTTTGCCGGGGGGTCTGGGGGGTCGCCCCTCCAGAGTGGGGCCGGACCGGTGACCGGAACGGAGCGCAGCGGAGTGCAGGCCGCCGGTCAGGCGGCCTTTGCCGGGGGGTCTGGGGGGTCGCCCCCCCAGAGGAGGGCCGGTCCGGCGCAGGACCACCAGGAGCACGACCGTGAGCGCCACGGTGAGCCAGGCGACGGCGCTGTGGATCCGGGCGACGTCCTCGATGTTGAACCCCCAGCGTTGCGACTTCGCGTCGCCCGCGTGCGGGCCGGTGCCGGTGACGACGACTCCGGCCACCATGAGCAGCGCCGTGACGCCGATCAGGGCCAGGATGAGCCGCCGGACGCCGTCGGCCACCAGGGGGCGGACGGGCTCGTCGCCCTCCCCGGCACGCACCCAGAGCGCCACACAGAAGATCAGGAGCGCGGGCGAGATCAGGAAGTGCAGCCCGACCGAGGCCGGGTGGAGCTCGGTGAGCACCACGATGCCGCCGATGATGGCCTGCGCGAAGACGCTCGCCGGCTGGGCGGTGGCGAGGAGCACCAGGTCGCGGCGGCGGGGCCGCAGCCGCAGCGCGGCGACGAAGACCGCGACGCCGATCGCCAGCACCAGGAACGTCAGCATCCGGTTGCCGAACTCGATCGCCATGTTGACCGCCGCGTGGTCGGGATGCGCGGTCGGCACGAGGCTGTCGCCGGTGCACTTGGGCCAGTCGGGGCAGCCCAGGCCGGACTTGGTGACCCGGACCGCACCGCCGGTCGCGATGATGCCCGCGTTGCCGATCACTCCGAGCAGCGCCAGGAAGCGCATCGACGCGGGGGTGGGGTGCCATACGGCGGCCCACGCCCGGGTCAGCGGATTGCGCGGGGAAGGGACGACATCGGATCGCTCAGCCACGGCATTCATCGTATGGCCGCCCTCCGGTGACCGTGACCCGGCCCCGGGTCAGCCGCAGGGGACCGGCGATCAACAGGGTTCGGGCGATCAATAGGGTCCGGGCGGGGGCGGCATGAAGCCGGAGGGACCTTGCGGAGCCCAGGGCGGGGCGGCGGGCGCCGGCACCCGCGGCGGAGTCCGGAGGAAGGCCTGCCGGGCGGTCCCCATCAGGCCCAGCAGCGCGTCGCGGCGAGTGGCGAACCACACGGGTTCGGCGACGCCTCGTTCAGCCCGTTTGTGGAGGAGGGCGAGCTCGGTCGCCGCCAGCTGGTAGTCCTGCATGGCACGCGCGGCGGACGGGCCGCCGACCGTGCGGGCCCAGCGGCGGGCGGCGCGGCGGGACGGGATGGTGCGCAACATCCGGACGTCCTGGGGCGTGACGAGGCCGGTGCCCGCGTACATGGGCAGGTACGCCTCGATCCGGCGGACCGTGCGCCGGCGCTCCACCACCACGATGACCACCAGGGTGATGAGGACGCAGAAGTCCAGCAGGTAGACGATGCCGAGACCGCCCAGGCCGAACGCGGTGGCGCCGTTCCAGAGGCCGTGCAGGACCATGGCGCCGGCGAGCCCCAGCAGCGGCGCCAGGACCTGCCTGCCGCGATGGGTGGCGGCGTACGCGACGCCCAGCCCGATCATCGAGGTGAAGAGCGGGTGGCTCAGCGGGGCCACGAGGCCGCGCAGGATGAAGACGGCCTGGAGCTGCTGCGCGCCGCCCTCGTCGTACGCCCGCATGTAGTAGGTGATGTTCTCCATCATGGCGAACCCGAGGCCCACCATGGTCGCGTAAATGATCCCGTCGGCGAAGCCGTCGATCTCGTTGCGGCGGATCCATAGCAGCACGAACAGCACCGCGCCCTTGAGCGTCTCCTCGACCAGCGGCGCCCCGAAGGTCGCGCTGACGAAGTGCCCCTCGGTCTCACCGAAGATCGGCACGGTCACGTACAGCAGGCCGAGCGTGTTGAGGATGAGCGCGCCCAGCACCGCCACCCCCGCGCCCCACATGAACGCGAACGCCAGCGCGCGCGGCGGCTCGGGCTCCAGCCGGTCGAGCATCAGCGCCAGCGCGATGAGCAGCGGGATCGGGATGATCGCGAGGATCACGCCGACCCAGAAGCCCGCGCCGCCCCAGAGGGCGTCGACGCCCAGGGCGATCACGGCGCACAACGAGGACACCACCAGGCCGATGATCAGGCCGACCGACGGCCGTCCGGGAACACGCCCTTCGAGGACCGCTTTGGGATCTACGCGCGCCATGTCGCGAGCGTAACCGGCCCGTCAGCGCGGAGTAGAGGCGGGAGCCTCACATCGTTGTTCCGATCAGTGCTCAGAAGAGCATCGGGTCGATCGCCACGGCGGTGAACAGCAGGGCCAGGTAGACGTTCGAAAGGTGGAAGAACCGCATCGGCCGGAGGTGGACACCGGTCACGCCCGCCCTTACGGCCCGCAGCAGCCGGTGCCCTTCGAGCAGGAACACCGCGCCGAGCACGAGCGCGACCGCCCCGTACACCGGTCCCATCCCGGCCACCGGCCACAGCAGCAGCGAGCAGGCCACCGTCGCCCAGGTGTAGAGCAGGCTCTCGACGACGACCCGGCGCTCGGTGGCGACCACGGGCAGCATCGGCACGTTGGCGAGCTTGTAGTCCTCGCGGTAGCGCATCGCCAGCGTCCAGGTGTGCGGCGGGGTCCACAGGAAGACCACGCCGAACATCACGAACGGGGTCCAGCTCAGGCTCTCGGTGATCGCGGCCCAGCCGATCAGCACCGGCATGCAGCCCGCGATGCCGCCCCACACGACGTTCTGCGAGGTGCGGCGCTTGAGCAGCAGCGAGTACACGAAGATGTAGAACAGGATCGCGAAGACCGAGAGGGCGGCGGCGAGGACGTTCACCGTCAGCGCGAACCCGGCCGTGGAGCCCACGCCCAGCACCACACCGAAGATCAGCGCCTCGGCGGGCGAGACCTGGGCCCGGGCCAGCGGCCGGCGCCGCGTCCTGCGCATCTTGGCGTCGATGTCGCGGTCGATGTAGCAGTTGATCGCGTTGGCCGCGCCGGCCGACATCGTGCCGAACACCAGCGTCGCCAGCGCGACGCCGAGCGGCGGCACCCCCCGGGCGGCCAGGAACATCACCGGCAGCGTCGTGATCAAGAGCAGCTCGATGACGCGCGGCTTGGTCAGCGCGACATAGGCGCGCACCAGCGCGCCCACCGGCCTGCGGCCTGCCAGGTCAGAGCGGCACGGCTCCGGCGGCGGCGCCGGAAGCTCCGCCGGCATCTCCTCGGTCAGCTCGACGCCGGGTTTGTTACTGAGCACCGTCACAATCGGATCCACGTCCATTTAGGCATGAGAGGCCGTTCACGACCTCGGCGGTGCCCCCCGTGATGGGCCGCACCTCGGCTTTGATGAAGGCTTGATGAAACTGCCGCGGCCGCTGTCGTCAACCGCGCAATCACTGTAGTGCGCCCCCTCCCAGGGTCGAGCACCGGGGCACCGAACGCGCCGGGCGGGCGGGCCGGACCACAGCTCGGGAGGCCTCGGCCACCACGGCTCGCGAGGCCTCGGCCGCCACGGCTCGTGGGGGCCGAGGCTCCCTCGCGGGTTCACTCCCGCGGGTGGTTAGTCCGCAGGACCATCGGGCAAGGGTCGTGAGTGC
This sequence comes from Actinomadura rudentiformis, assembly GCF_008923185.1. Lineage (GTDB taxonomy): Bacteria > Actinomycetota > Actinomycetes > Streptosporangiales > Streptosporangiaceae > Spirillospora > Spirillospora rudentiformis. The sequence goes on along the minus strand of NZ_WBMT01000006.1, from coordinate 67,324 downwards.
GGCGCGAGCCCCCCGTGGCCCGCCGTTCACCGCGACGTCAGGAGCTGCGGTCCGACGGTTCGATAGGGTCGGAGGGCAAGGCGTGATCATCGCCGTGCGGATCGTCGAGTCGGCCGCTCCATGCGGTCCACCTGGGGAAGATCTGCGGGACGTTCCACGTTTCGGTGAGCGACGGCGAACGACGGCGCGCCGTGCGGACGTACAGATTGACGACGATCCGAAACATTGATGTCGAAGCTGTGGTGTGAATCCGGCACAGCGGTTCGAGAGGAGCCTGGCGTTCCGTGAGCAGGGACAGCAGCACGTTTGAATGGTCCGACTTGGACCGACGGGCGGTGGACACGATCCGCGCCCTCGCCATGGACGCGGTGGAGGAAGCGGGCTCAGGGCACCCGGGCACGGCGATGAGCCTGGCCCCGGCGGCCTACCTGCTCTTCCAGCGGTTCCTGAAGCACGACCCGACCGACCCCGCCTGGCCGGGCCGAGACCGGTTCGTCCTCTCTTGCGGGCACTCCAGCCTGACCCTCTACATCCAGCTCTACCTGTCGGGTTACCCGCTGACGCTGGACGACATCAAGTCGCTGCGCAAGTGGGACAGCCTCACCCCGGGTCACCCCGAGCACGGGCACACCGCGGGTGTGGAGACGACGACCGGCCCGCTGGGCCAGGGGCTCGCCAACGCGGTCGGCATGGCGATGGCGGCGCGCCGCGAGCGCGGCCTGTTCGACCCGGACACCGACCAGGGCGAGTCCCCCTTCGACCACACCATCTGGACCTTCGTGTCCGACGGTGACATCGAGGAGGGCATCAGCCACGAGGCCAGTGCCCTGGCCGCCCACCAGCGGCTGGGCAACCTGGTGGTGCTGTACGACGACAACAACATCTCCATCGAGGACGACACCCGGATCGCCCTCTCCGAGGACGTCCGCGCCCGCTACGAGGCGTACGGCTGGCACGTCCAGCGCGTCGACTGGGCCGTCGACGGCAAGTACGAGGAGAACGTCCAGAAGCTCGCCGAGGCCTACGCCGCCGCGCGCGCCGAGACCTCGCGCCCGTCGTTCATCTCGCTGCGCACGATCATCGGCTGGCCCGCGCCGAACAAGAAGAACACCGGCAAGATCCACGGCTCCGCGCTCGGCGCAGACGAGGTCGCGGCCACCAAGAAGATCCTGGGCCTCGACCCGGAGCTGTCCTTCGACGTGCCCGAGGACGTGCTGGCCCACGCCCGCCGTGTCATCGACCGCGGCCGCGAGCTGCGCGCCGAGTGGGACACGTCGTTCGCCGCCTGGCGCGAGCGCGACGCCGAGCGCGCCGCCGAGTTCGACCGCATCTCGGCGCGCCGCCTGCCCGAAGGCTGGACGGCCAAGCTGCCCGAGTTCGAGCCCGGCAAGGACCTGGCCACCCGCGCCGCCTCCGGTGAGGTGCTCGGCGCTCTGGCCGGGGTGCTGCCCGAGCTGTGGGGCGGGTCCGCCGACCTCGCCGAGAGCAACAACACCACGATGAAGGGCGAGCCGTCCTTCATCCCCGAGGAGTTCCAGACCAAGGAGTTCCCCGGCGGCCCGTACGGCCGCACGCTGCACTTCGGCATCCGCGAGCACGCCATGGGCGCGATCCTCAACGGCATCGCGCTGCACGGCGGCACCCGGCCCTACGGCGGCACGTTCCTGGTCTTCAGCGACTACATGCGCCCGGCCGTGCGCCTCGCCGCCCTGATGGGGCTGCCGGTGACGTACGTGTGGACGCACGACTCCATCGGCCTGGGTGAGGACGGCCCGACCCACCAGCCGGTCGAGCACCTGTGGGCGCTGCGCGCCATCCCCGGCCTGGACGTGGTCCGGCCCGGCGACCCCAACGAGACCGCGGTCGCCTGGCGCACCATCCTGGAGCACACCGACCGCCCGGCGGGCCTGGCGCTCACCCGGCAGAAGATCCCGACCTTCGAGCGCGGCAACGGCATCGCCCCGGCCGACGGCGTGGCCAAGGGCGGTTACGTCCTGGCCGACGCCTCCAACGGCTCGCCCGAAGTGATCATCATCGCCACCGGCAGCGAGGTGCAGCTGGGCCTCCAGGCCCGCGAGACGCTGGAGGCCGAGGGCACCCCGACGCGGGTGGTCTCGATGCCGTGCGTCGAGTGGTTCGAGGAGCAGGACGAGGCCTACAAGCAGCAGGTCCTGCCGCCGTCGGTGAAGGCCCGCGTCTCGGTCGAGGCCGGAGTCACCTTCGGCTGGCGCGGCTATGTCGGGGACACCGGGGAATCGGTGGGCCTGGAGCACTTCGGTGCCTCGGCCGACTACAAGACGCTGTACGAGCAGTTCGGCATCACGGCGGAGCGCGTCGTGGCCGCCGCCCACTCCAGCCTGATCAAGGCCGGCACCGACCACGCGGGCCGCGGCCACACCACCGGCAACTGACCCGCCCTGGCCTAGGACGGCCGACGGCTCGAACAGGAGGAATCGATGAGTGACAATCTGAAGAAGCTCTCCGACCAGGGTGTGTCGATCTGGCTCGACGACATCAGCCGGGAGCGGCTCCGCACGGGCAACCTCGAGAAGCTCGTGAAGGAGAAGCACGTCGTGGGCGTGACCTCCAACCCCACGATCTTCGCCAAGGCGCTGAGCAAGGGCTCGGCGTACGACGAGCAGGTCAAGGACCTGGTGCTGCGGGGTGTGAACGTCGACGAGGCGTCGCGCGCGATCACCACGTACGACATCCGCTGGGGGTGCGACGTGCTGCGGCCGGTCTACGACCGCACCGACGGCCTCGACGGCCGGGTCTCGATCGAGGTCGACCCGCGGCTGGCCCGCAAGACCGGCGAGACGATCGCCGAGGCGCGGGCCCTGTGGTGGCTGGTGGACCGGCCCAACCTGTTCATCAAGATCCCGGCGACCGAGCCGGGCCTGCCCGCGATCACCGCGGCGCTGGCCGAGGGCATCAGCGTGAACGTCACGCTGATCTTCTCGCTGGAGCGGTACGGCAAGGTCATCGACGCGTTCTTCGAGGGGCTGGAGAAGGCCCGCGAGAACGGCCACGACCTGTCCAAGATCGCCTCGGTGGCGTCGTTCTTCGTCAGCCGGGTCGACACCGAGATCGACAAGCGCCTCGACAAGATCGGCACGGACGAGGCCAAGGCGCTGCGGTCCCAGGCGGGCGTCGCCAACGCCCGGCTCGCGTACGCCCTCTACGAGAACAAGTTCGGCACCGACCGGTGGAAGGCGCTCAAGGACGCCGGGGCGCGGCCCCAGCGGCCGCTGTGGGCGTCGACCGGTGTGAAGGACCCCGACCTCCCCGACACGCTCTACGTCGACCAGCTCGTCGCCCCCGGCACGGTCAACACCATGCCCGAGGCCACGCTGGAGGCCGCGGCCGACCACAGCGACGTCGTGGGCGACACCGTCACGGGCAACTACGACGACGCCCGCGCCCACATGGAGGCCCTCAAGACGGCCGGCGTCGACTACGACGACGTCGTCAAGGTCCTGGAGGACGAGGGCGTCGACAAGTTCGAGGTCTCCTGGAACGAGCTCCTCGCCACCATCTCCGGCGAGCTCGACGACAAGCAGGGGGCCGGCGCGTGACCTCGGTGGTGACCGCCGGCGGGGTGTCGGTCACCATCCGGGGCGCCGTCGTGGACGAGACCGAGACGGTCCTGGACCGGCTCGTCTCCGACGGCGTCCCGGGCTCTCTGACGTCCGGGCACGCCGGGCTCTGGGGGCCGGACGCGGCGCGTGCGGCCGCCCGGCGGCTGGGCTGGCTCGACCTGCCGGAGCGCTCGCGAGGGCTGCTCGGCCGGCTCGCCGAGCTCGTGGGCGAGGCGCGCGGCGCGGGGCTCGACCGGATCGTGCTCGCCGGCATGGGCGGCTCGTCCCTCGCGCCCGACGTCATCGCCCGGGCCGGCGGCGCGGAGCTGACCGTCCTCGACACCACCGATCCGCACCAGGTGGCCGACGTGCTGGCCGACCGTCTGGACCGCACCCTGGTGGTGCTGTCCAGCAAGAGCGGCGACACGGTCGAGGCCGACGCGCACCGCCGCGTCTTCGAGCGGGCGTTCGCCGAGGCCGGGATCGGCGGGGCCGACCTGAGGCGCCGTTTCGTGATCGTCACCGACCCCGGCTCGCCGCTGGAGGCCGTCGCCGACGCGGCCGGCTACCGGCTCGTGCTCGCCGATCCGAACGTGGGGGGCCGCTACGGCGCGCTGTCCGCGTCCGGCCTGGTCCCCTGCGCGGTGGCGGGCGTGGACGTGGTGCGGCTCCTGGATGAGGCGGCGGCGCTGGTCCCCGCGCTCCAGCAGCCGTACGACAACCCGGCGCTGGCACTGGGCGCCGTCCTCGGCAGTTCGGCCCTCGGCGGCCGCGACAAGCTGGTGGTCGCCGACAACGGCTCCGGCCTGCCGGGCCTCGACGGATGGGTCGAGCACCTCGTCGCCGAGTCCACCGGCAAGGACGGCAGGGGCCTGCTGCCGGTCGTCGTCGAGAGCGTGGACGCGCCCGGCTTCGACCCGGCCGGCGACACGCGCCGGATCGTGTTGGGCAGCCGCCCCGACGAGCCCGTTGCCGGCCGTGACGCGGAGCTGGGTGTCGCGGGCCCGCTGGGCGCGCAGTTCCTTCTCTGGGAATACGCCACCGCGGTGGCGTGCCGCGTCCTCGGGGTCGATCCGTTCGACGAGCCGGATGTGCAGGAGTCCAGGGACAACACCGCGGCGCTGCTGCGGGCCGAGGAGGGCATCGCCCCGACCGTCGTCCACACGGCTCCCGCGCTGGTCGAGGGCGCCGTGGAGGTGCACGCCCGGCCGGAGTCCCTGAAGGGCGCCAAGGATCTCGCCGGGGTGCTGGAGGCGGCCGTGACGGCGGCCCCCGATCGCGGCTATCTCGCCGTGATGGCCTATCTGGACCGGTTCGGCGACGCCTCGGCGTCCGGGCTCCGGTCCCTGCTGGCCGAACGCGGCGAACGGCTCCGCAAGCACGCCGTCCCGGTCACGTTCGGCTGGGGTCCGCAACTGCTGCACACCACCGGGCAATACCACAAGGGCGGTCCGCCGAACGGGTCGTTCCTGCAGATCACAGGTGCCGTCCGGGAGGACGTCGAGGTGCCGGACCGGCCCTACACGCTGGGGCAGCTGCAGCTCGCCCAGGCGTTCGGCGACCAGCGGGTGCTGCGGTCGCTGGGCCGTCCCGCGTTCCGGCTCCACCTGCGGGACCGCGACGAGGGCATCGCGCAGCTGACCAAAGTGCTGACCGGTTGACCAGAGTGCCGACCCGTTGACCTTTCGGTCGTGCGGATTGCACGAAATCGTCATCCAGAAGATCGCCGATTTGGTGGCTGTTGCCCGTTCTCTCCTGAAACGATGGGACGCGGGAGGACTGCCAAGGACCGCTTGACGATTGATGGTGGTGGGTGGGGGCTGGCAGAAAGACTGCCAAGCACCGCTTGACGATTGATGGTGGTGGGTGGGGGCTGGAGGACGGTGTCCGGATTCGACGTACTGACCCGCGGTGACGCGCTCGACGCGGCGCTGCAGGCTCGCGACTACCTCGTGAGCTGCGGCGTCCCCGGCGCGCTCGCCGCGAAGGACCCCCGGCTCTGGGGGCGGCGCACGGTGGACCACAGCCGGCTCGGCTGGCTGGACCTGCCGTTCGCCTCCCATGGTCTGCTCAACCAGATCGAGGGCCTGGTCGCCGAAGCCCGCTACTCCGGCCTGGACCACATCGTGCTCATCGGCATCGGCGCCGAGACCCTGGCGGCGCAGGCGATCGTCGAAGCCCACTCGCCCGCGGCCCGCCCACTCGCCGTCCAGACGGCGGGCGGTGCCGCCGGCCTGGGCGCCGGCGATGACCCGGGTGCCGGCGACGACCGGGGCGCCGAACGGCCCGGCGAGCTCACGGTGCTGGACGGCGCGGACATCGCCGCCCTCAGGTCCGCCCTCGAACGCCTCGACCGGACGCTCGTCGTGCTCTCCAGCAAGGCGGGCGTCTCGCTGGAGGGCGACGCCTACCGGCGCATCTTCTCGGCGGCGTTCCGTGAGCACGGGCTGTCCGAACGCGAGATCGCCGGACGTTTCCTCGTCATCACCGACCACGGCAGCCCGCTGCACGACTTCGCGCGCCAGTGCGGTTACCGGGTGGGGCTGACCGACCCCTACCTGCCGGGGCACTTCGGTGCGCTCTCCGCGTACGGCCTGGTCCCCGCGTTGCTGGCGGGAGGCGACGTCTACCAGCTGCTCGACGAGGCCGCCGCGCTGGTGCCCTCCCTGGCCCGGGAGGACGAGAACCCCGGGCTGCTGCTCGGCGCGGTCCTCGGCGGCTGCGCGCAGCAGGGGCCGGGCGGCTCCGCCCGCGACAAGGTGGTGCTGCGGGAGCCGGGCGGGCCCAGCGCCCTGAGCGCGTGGATCTCCCAGCTCCTCGCCGTCGGCACCGGCAAGCGCGGCCGCGGCGTGCTGGCGTTCGAACCACCCGGCAGTCCCGGCCCGCGCCCCGACATGCACGCCGTGGCGCTCAACCCCACCGCGGCGACCGGCGCCGACGCCGACACCTCGCTGTGGGCGCCGCTGGGCGGCCAGTTCCTCGTCTGGGAGTACGCGACGACGGTGGCGGGCTGGCTCCTCGGCGTCAACCCGTTCGAGCCCGGCGGCCCGGTCGTGCAGGACGCCGAGGACGACGCGGCGACCATCCTGCGGGCCGCGGGTGAGGGCCCGCTGATGTCCGGCGAGCCCGCGTTCGTCGACGGCGACATCGAGGTCCACACCGACCTGGCCCACACCGGCGGCACCGGCCTGGACGCCGCGCTCGGCGACCTGCTGAGCCGCGTCCCGGCCAACGGATACCTGTCGGTGGTCACCTACCTGTCGGGTGACTTCTCCGGCCGGTATCTGGCACCCGCCCTGTCCCGACGCACCGGGCGCCCGGTGTCGTACGGCCCCGGCCCCGGCTACCTGCACGCGACGGGGCCCGTGCACAAGGAGGGGCCGGGCAACGGCGCGTTCCTCATCATCACCGGTGACGCGGTCGAGGACCACCCGGTCCCGGGCCGCCCGTACTCGCTCGGCAAGCTCCAGCTGGCCCGCGCCCTGGCCGAGGTGCGGGCGCTGCGTCAGCGCGGCCTGCCCGTTCTGCGACTGCACCTGCGGAACCCCGTCGAGGCCGCCGGCCGTCTCGCCGAGGCGGCCCGCTCGACGTGACCGTGCCGAGCTTCACCGCGGTCGTCTCCGGCAACACGACCGTCACCGCACGCGGCCCTGTCAGGGACGCCGCCGAACGCATGCTGGGCAGGCTCTGGATCGACCAGGTGCCGGTCCGGCTGGCGTCGGAGGACCCGGCGCTGTGGCCGTCGGCCGCCACGGCCGCCGATGACGGCCGCGCGTTGTGCTGGCCGGGACAGCCCGGTTTCTCACGCGCGATCCTCCCGCAGATCGGTGAGCTGCGTGCGAAGGCCCGCGCGGAGGGGCTGACGGAGCTGGCGCTGCTCGGGCGGGGCGCTCCGGCCCGCGCCGCCGGCCTCATCGTCCGCAACTCCGCCGCGGCACGGCCGCTGACACTGCTGGAGAGCGCCGAGCCGGGCCCGGTGGTGCGCACCGGCGCCGACCACGAACGGCTGCGCCAGACGATGGTCGTGGTGACGGGGGACGACGCCGCCACGGAGACGCTGCGCCGCGTCTTCGTCCGGATGTTCCAGGACCTGGACCTGTCCCCGGCGCAGATCGCCCGGCGCTTCGTCACCGTCGCCGAACCCGGTGGCCCCGCGGCGAAGCGGGCGGACGAGGCGGGCCATCCGCTGATCGAGGCACCGGGACGCACCCCGTTCGGAGCGCTCTCCCCGTACGCGCTCGTCCCGGCCGCGCTCGCCGGGACCGACGTGGCCAGGCTCCTCGACCACGCGACCACGGTCCTGCCCGCACTCACCCGCCCGGAGAACAACCCGGGCCTGGTGCTGGGAGCCATCCTCGGCGGCGCCGCCCGGGCGGGCCGCACGACCGTCGTCCTCGGCGACTACCCCGCGTCCCTGCCGGGGCTCGCCGACTGGGTGGCGGTCCTGCTCGCCGAGGCGACCGGCGGGCGGATGCTCCCGCTCGTCCAGCACGGCGGCCAGCCGGTCGTCCCGTCCGACGACGTCTTCCTCGTGACGCTGGACGGACGGCCGCGGCAGGACGACGCCACCGTCACCGCTCCCCCGTCTGCGCAGCTGGTGGTCTGGGAGTACGCCGCCGCCGTGGCCGCTCAGCTGCTCGGCATGGACCCCCTGGCACCCCTGCCCGGCGCTCCCGCGCCGCACGACCCGCCCGCCGGCTCCGCGCCGTCCCCCTCCCCCGCGGAGGAATCCATGGCGTCCGCCGTGTTGACCGAGGGCGAGCCTGGGCAGGCCGTCGAAGTGCACACCCACGATCCGGTGCTCGCCGGCGCCACCGATCTGGCCGGGCTGTTCGACGCCCTGGCCGAACGCGTCGGCGCCGACGGCCACCTGGCGATCGTCGCCCATCTGGATCCCGACCGGGCCCGCGGGCAGGGCACGCAGGTGCGCCGGCTCGGCGCGCTGCTGGCCGCCCGGTGCGCCCGCCCTGTGACGATCAGCTGGGGTCACCGTTACCCGGCAATCGGGAATGATCGCCGGGAGAGGGGCGTATACCTGGTGTTGACCGGGAACGTCGTTCACGACGTGCCGGTCCCCGACCGGCACTACCGGTTGAGCCGGCTCCAGCTGGCGCAGGCCCTCAGCGAGGCCCGCGCGGCTCGGTCCGGCGGCTGCCCGGTGGTCCGGCTGCACCTGCAGAACCGCTGGGCGGGACTCGCCCGGCTGCTCGAATCCGCCCGAGGAGAGGCATGAGGTCGGCAAGACCTGCGACAGCCAGAGAGATAGTCACAGTCAGAGTCACGGTGACGGCGAGAGTGACAATGACAGCGAGAACCACAGTGACAGCGAGAACCACGGTGACAGCCGGAGATACACCGACAGAGGGGGCCGCCACGTGAGCACGAAAGACAATCCGCTCCGGGATCCGCGGGACAAGCGGCTGCCACGGGTGGCGGGGCCCTGCGTGCTGGTGCTGTTCGGCGTCACGGGGGACCTGTCACGCAAGAAGCTGCTGCCGGCCATCTACGACCTGGCCAACCGCGGGCTCCTGCCCCCCGGCTTCTCGCTGGTGGGTTTCGCCCGCCGCGACTGGGACCACCAGGACTTCCGCCAGATCGCCTACGAGTCGGTCAAGGAGCACGCGCGGACCCCGTTCCGCGAGGACGTCTGGCAGCACCTGTCCGAGGGCATGCACTTCGTGCCCGGGGAGTTCAGCGACCCCGGCGCCTTCGACGCCCTGGCCATGGCGGTCAAGGAGCTGGACACCACCCGCGGCACGGGTGGCAACTACGCGTTCTACCTCTCGATCCCCCCGAAGTTCTTCCCCCAGGTGGTCGAGCAGCTGCAGCGCAGCGGGCTGGCCGAGCACGACGAGAAGTCCTGGCGCCGGGTGGTCGTGGAGAAGCCGTTCGGGCACGACCTGACCAGCGCGGTCGAGCTGAACGACACCGTGCACCGTGTCTTCCCCGAGGAGTCGATCTTCCGGATCGACCACTACCTCGGCAAGGAGACGGTGCAGAACATCCTGGCGCTGCGGTTCGCCAACACGATGTTCGAGCCCATCTGGAACCGCTCCTACGTCGACCACGTGCAGATCACCATGGCCGAGGACATCGGCATCGGCGGCCGCGCGGGCTACTACGACGGCATAGGCGCCGCCCGCGACGTCATCCAGAACCACCTGCTCCAGCTGCTCGCGCTCACCGCCATGGAGGAGCCGACCTCCTTCAGCGCCGAGGCGGTCCGCGCCGAGAAGGCCAAGATCCTCTCCTCGGTCCGGCTGCCCGAGGACCTGGGCCTGGCCACGGCCCGCGGGCAGTACTCGGCGGGCTGGCAGGGCGGCGTCAAGGTGGGCGGCTATCTGGACGAGGAGGGCATCCCGCCCGACTCCAGGACCGAGACGTACGCGGCCATCAAGATGGAGATCGACACCCGCCGGTGGGCGGGCGTGCCGTTCTACCTGCGGACCGGCAAGCGGCTCAGCCGCCGCGTCACCGAGGTCGCGATGATCTTCCAGCAGGCCCCGCACCTGCCCTTCTCGCTGACCGACACCGAGGAACTCGGTGAGAACGCGCTGGTGATGCGGGTGCAGCCGGACGAGGGCATCACGGTCCGGTTCGGCTCCAAGGTGCCCGGCACCTCGATGGAGATCCGCGACGTGAACATGGACTTCGCCTACGGCGAGTCGTTCACCGAGTCCTCCCCCGAGGCCTACGAGCGCCTGCTGCTCGACGTGCTGATCGGCGACCCGCCGCTGTTCCCCCGCCAGGAGGAGGTCGAGCTGTCCTGGAACATCCTCGACCCCGTGACCGAGTACTGGGCGTCCAAGCCCAAGGTCGAGCAGTACAAGTCCGGCGGCTACGGCCCCGCCGGCGCCGACGAGCTCATGGCCCGCGACGGACGCGCTTGGAGGCGAATCTGAGATGAACATCGATCTCACCGACACCAGCACGCGCCGGATCCAGGAGGCGCTCACCCAGGCACGGCACCTGATGGGCGGGCCCGCGGTCGGCATGGTGCTGACACTGATCATCGTGACCGACGAGTCGGCGCAGTACGACGCCGTCCGGGCCGGCACCGAGGCGTCCCGCGAGCACCCGTGCCGCGTCCTGACGGTCATCTCCCGGGAGGCGCGCGGCAACACCTCGCGCCTGGACGCGGAGATCCGGATGGGCGAGACCGGCCCGGGCGAGACCGTGCTGCTCCGGATGTACGGGCCGCTCGCCGAGCACGCCGACTCGGTCGTGGTGCCGCTGCTCATGCCGGACACGCCGGTGGTGACGTGGTGGCCCGGCGGCAAGGTCCCCAAGGTCCCCAGCGAGGACCCGCTGGGCGCGCTGGCCCAGCGCCGGGTGACCGATTCCTATGCGGCCCGTGACCGGCTCGGCACCCTGGCCAAGCTGGCCGAGGGTTACCGGCCGGGCGACACCGACTTCACCTGGACGCGGCTCACCTCGTGGCGGTCGCTGCTCGCCGCCGCGCTCGACCAGGACCACGACGAGATCGTCTCCGGCGAGGTGTCCGCGGAGCCCGACAGCCCCAGCGCCGAGCTGCTCGCGGCGTGGTTGTCGATCCGGCTCGGGGTGCCGGTGAGCCGGGTCGTCTCCGACGGCCCCGGCATCACCGGCGTCCGGCTGACCACGACGAGCGGCGACCTCGAGGTGTCGCGCTGCGACGGGCGGGTGGCCACGCTGTCGCGCCCCGACCAGCCAGACCGGCAGGTGTCGCTGATGCGCCGCCCGATGGCCGAGCTGCTGGCCGAGGAGCTGCGGCGGCTCGATCCGGACGAGCCCTACCACGAGGCCGCGGCGCGGTTCGCCAAGGACCTGTCCAGTGCCAAGGCGGCCTCCAAGGCGGCCCCGCCGGAGCAGGCGGACGGCCGATGACCACGCCGACCGTCCTGATCCACCGGGACCAGGCACTGCTGGCGCAGGCGGTCGCGGCCCGGCTGGTGACCCGGATCGTCGACGTGCAGGCGGCCCGGGGCACGGCCTCGGTGGTGCTGACCGGCGGCGGGGTGGGCACCGCCGTGCTCGCCGAGCTCTGCGCCAGCGCGGCACGCGACGCCATCGACTGGCGGAGCCTGGACATCTGGTGGGGCGACGAACGTTTCCTGCCGACCGGCGATCCGGAGCGCAACGAGACCGGTGCCCGCAAGGCGCTGCTCGACCACGTGGACGTCGACCCGGCCCGGGTGCACGCGATGCCCGCGACCGACGGCCCCGACGGGAACGACCCGGAGGCGGCCGCCGAACGGTACGCCGCGGAGCTGGGCAGCGCGGCCAGGCCGGAGGACCACGGGCCGGTGCCCTCGTTCGACGTCCTGATGCTGGGCGTGGGGCCGGACGCGCACGTCGCGTCGTTGTTCCCGGAGATGCCGGCGGTCTACGACGAGCGGCCGGTGGTGGCGGTGCGGGGCGCGCCCAAGCCGCCGCCCACCCGTGTCTCCCTGACGTTCCCCTCGATCAGGGCCGCCCGTGAGGTCTGGATCCTCGCGGCGGGCGAGGAGAAGGCCAGGGCGGTCCGGCTCGGGCTGTCGAAGGAGGCGGGCCCGGTACAGGTGCCCGTCGCGGGGGCGCGCGGGCGCCAGCGCACGCTGTTCCTGCTGGACCGGGCCGCCGCGTCGCAGCTGCCACCCGGCATCGAACGCATCGCCTCCCCCTGATGCTGTTCCCCCAGCACTGGTGGGAGGGTCTCGCCGACGGGACGATCACTCTGGCGTTCCGTCGGTGGGACCGCCCGCGGGGCGAGACCGTGCTCAGAGCTCTCGAAGCGGACTAGCGGACACCGCGCGGCTTGCGGCGGCCGCCCTTGCGGTCCTTGGACCGGCGGTCACCGAGACCGGGGTCGTAGACGGGGATCCGCCACGAGAGCGCCATGCCCTCCCCTGCCGGGACCTGCGCCCAGCGGTCCTCGGCGGCGCGCAACGCGCTCATCGCCCGTTCGACGTCCTCGACGCCCACCGGCAGCGGCTCGGTGCTGACGACTCCGTGCATCTTGCGCAGCGCCACCAGGGCACGCTCAGCCGTGTGGCCCTCTTCGACCGCGTCGTGGACCGCGCCGGCGACGGCCTCCCCGGCGCCGAGCCACAGGCCGTTGGCCTTCATGATCCGCTTGGAACGCTCGTCGGCGTGCGGGCGCCGGCGCCCGTCCACGACCTTCATGTTCGTGAACATGGCGCCCGCCGCGACGCTCCCCCAGAAGCCCCTGGCCAGGCCGAACTCGTGCTCGGCGACGAAATGGGCGAGGTCGTGCGGGATCGGGCTGGTGCGGTCATAGCCCGGCACCCGCACGGTCACACCGTCGTTCCTGGTGGCAGTGCTGAAATACGCCGTGGCCGACACCCGCTGAAAGATGACCTCCATGCGTCCAGGGTCACCGATCGCATGAGACGGGGGCAATCGCTTTTTCCGGGACATACTCTGTCGAACGAGGGGAACCCCTTGTCGAATGATGCGGAGGCGCACAGTCATGAAGGGTGCTCAGTGGTGAAAGGTCGGGCCGGAAGCGCCTGCGCGGCGGCCGTTCTCGCGGTGGTCGTCGCCGCGGCCGGATGTTCGTCGGGCGGTGACGACGACGGCGGCAAGGGCGGTGGAGGCGGCCAGAAGGCCGCCGCCAAGCTGGCGATCACACCTGCCACCGGCACCAAGCAGGTCGCGCCCGACCAGCCGGTCACGGTCAAGGCCGACAAGGGCAAGCTCACCGAGGTGACGGTCGCCGACGCCAAGGGACGGAAGGCGGAGGGCGCGCTCGCTCCGGACGGCCTGTCGTGGAAGTCGCGATGGACGCTGCGCCCGTCGACCACGTACACCGTCACGGCCAAGGGCACCGACGACGGCAAAACCGTCACCGCCACCTCCACGTTCACCACCCTCACCCCTCGCAAGAAGCTCGAAAGCGGCATGGCGCCGCTGGACGGCGAGAAGGTCGGGGTCGGCATGCCGGTCCAGCTGCTGCTCACGCAGCCGGTGTCCACCAAGGCGGGCCGGGCGGCGGTCGAACGGTCGCTCGAAGTCCGCATGTCCAAGCCGGTCGAGGGCGCCTGGCACTGGATCAGCGACAAGGAGGTCGACTTCCGGCCCCGCGAGTACTGGCCGACGGGTTCGAAGGTCCAGGTCGTCGCCCATCTGGCGGGCGTCAAGGCGGGCAACGGGCTGTACGGGGTGAAGGACCGCACGCTCAACTTCAGCGTCGGGGCCAAGCACTACACGAAGATCAACGCCAAGACGCACCGGGCGACGGTGAAGGACGGCGACAAGACCGTGCGGACGATGAAGGTCAGCCTCGGCAAGCCCGGGGACGACAGCTACACAGGCGTCATGATCGCGCAGGAGAAGGTCGCGCACATGGTCATGGACTCCTCCACCACCGGCAACCCGGGTGACTACCGCACGCCCACCGACTGGAACGTCCGCACCACCTACAGCGGCACGTTCGTCCACTCGGCCCCCTGGTCGACCGGATCGCAGGGCAGCGCCAACGTCAGCCACGGCTGCGTCAACGCCTCCCCCACGGACGCGAAGTGGTTCTACGACTTCACGCAGCGCGGCGACATCATCGAGGTCACCGGCACCACCCGCAAGCTGCGCTTCGGCAACGGACCGACGCCTTGGGCGATCTCGTGGGACGGCTGGCTCAAGGGCAGCGCGCTGGGCGCCCCGGTCATGGGACAACCTCTCAAATAACCGGCCCCCAAGGAGCCCTCCAAAGAGCCCTGTGCCGGTGCCGTTCTCGGCACCGGCACACTGATCGGGCTTACTTTTCGCAGACGACGTTCTTGCGGGGCAGCACTCCGGTTCCCAGGTAGGTGTTCACCTGGTCGTTGAGGCACGCGTTGCCGTACGCCGCCTGGTAGGGCGCGTGGAAGTCGGCGCCGCGCAGGGTGACCATGTGTGAGCCGCCGAGCAGCCGGTGCAGCGCCAGGCTGGACTGGTAGACGGTGCGGGTGTCGCCGGTGGCTCCGACGACGAGCGAGGGCAACTCGGCCGAGATGCGGGTCGGCTCCTCGCGGGGCGTGTACGGCCAGAACGCGCAGGGGTTGATGTTGTGCGCCACCGCACCGAAGACCGGATGCCTGGCGCGGCTGCGCTGGACGTCCCGCCAGTGGGCCTCGGGGTCGCGCTCCCCGGCCGCGTCCCCGCACAGCAGCGCCACCTGAGCACTGCCGTACTGCGACTCCTTCCCGGTCAGCACGAACTCCAGTTCCTCGGCCAGCCGCTCGTGCGGCCGCGCCGGACGGCCCGCCGCGGCCTCCTTGAAGACCTTCAGCGACGCCGCCATGTGGGAGCGGTCGGCCTCACGGTCCGATCCGACGAGGTTGAAGAGCTCGCTTGGGAGCACGTTGTCGTCGACCGCATAAGCGCCGACCCGCAACGGCCTGCGCGCGGACGCCTGGATGACGCCCAGCACGGTGTCGAGCACCTCCTTGCGGGTCGCGCCGAGGCCGTACTCCGCGTTCCGGCGCGCAGCCCAGTCCGCGAAGCCGACCAGCGCCCGCTCGTTCGCCGCACCGGTGGTCTTGAGGAGCCCGGGGCCCCACGTGGCCGGGTCGACGCCGCTGTCGAGCAGGGTGCGGTCGAGCCGGCCGGGGAACATCTGGGCGTAGACGGCGCCGAGGTAGGTACCGTACGAGGCGCCGTTGTAGGAGATCTTCCGTTCGCCGAGCACGGCACGGACGACGTCGATGTCGCGGGCGGCGTTGCGGGTGCTGATGTTCCTCATGAGCTCGGGGTCGACCCGCGCGCACCTGTCCGCCAGGTCCCTGGCGAACGCCACGGCGCGGTCGAAGCCGCGGCGGTCCACACCGGCCGACCTGATCCACGTTCCGGCCGGCCAGCCGCAGTCCACGGGCGCGCTGCGGCCGATCGACCGCGGGTCCATGCCGATCAGGTCGTACCGCGTGCCGGCGTCCCCCATGAGGCCGCGGATGTACGGGGGCATGTCGATCGCCGGCCCCGGGCCGCCGCCGTTGATCAGCATGGTGCCGATCCGATCCGCCTTGCCGGTGGCGGCCAGGCGTGAGATCGCCACCTTGATCGTGCGGCCGCCGGGCTTGGCGTAGTCGAGCGGCACGGTCACGTCGGCGCACCTGACCCCGGCCTTGTCGAGCTCCTTGCCCACCTCGTCGCCAGGGCCGAGCGTGCAGTCCTTCCAGACGATCTTCTGCTGGTGGAAGCGGGCGAGGCCGCCGGCGCTCGCGGTCGCGGCACCCGGCACCGCCACGAGCCCCGCGGCGGTGGCCAGCCCGGCGCCCGCCACGATCAGCTTTCTGGTGATGGTCATGTGCAACGACGCTAGGCAGGGGACGCGACACGCACAGGAGAGCGCTCTCCACAATCGGGGGTGGGGCGCGCCGGTCCGCCGTTCCGGGGGCTGGCTCCATCGACCAAAGTCGATGGCGCATCGACCTGCGGTCACTGCTCACGGGCGGCCTGGTCGGTAACGTTGAGCGGGTGCAAATGCGGCGGACGAAGCGCGAGTGGTTCGCCGATGCGGGTGTCACCGCCTTCGCGGCGGCGGTGGGCCTCCTCATGCTGGCCGCGTCGCTCGACAGCTTCCCCGATGACAAGAAGAACGCGATCATCCCCGACATCGCGGTCGGGGCCGTGGGCTGCGTGCTGCTCCTGCTGTTCCGGCGGACCCGGCCGGCGACGCTCGCCGTCGTCCTCATGATCATCCAGATCTCGGCCTCGACCGCGTACGGGCCCGCCGCGCTGGCGGTGTGGACGGTCGCCGTCCGCTGCTCCTGGCGGGTGACCGCGCTCGTGGCCGGGGCCAACCTCTCGATCATCGCGAGCGTCTTCGCGCTCGCTCCGATCAGCCCCTCGGAGTACCGGGACGGGCTGGTCACCTTCGGTCTGGGCTACGCGGTCCTCATCACCCTCGGATTGCTGGTCCGCTCGCAGAGCGAGCTCATCAAGTCGCTGCGCGAACGTGCGCAGGAGACAGAGGAGGGGCAGCGGCTGCGGGTCGAGGAGGCCCGCCTGCTGGAACGCGAGCGGATCGCGCGGGAGATGCACGACGTGCTCGCGCACCGCATCTCCCTGCTCTCGGTGCACGCGGGGGCATTGGAGTTCGGCCCGGACGCCCCGGCGGCGCAGCGCGAGGCGGCGGGGATCATCCGGCAGACCGCCTACGAGGCGATGGAGGACCTGCGCGAGGTGATCGGCGTGCTCCGCGCCGACGCCCCCTTCACCACCGACGGCGCCCAAACGGTGAGCGAACGGGACCGGCCGCAGCCGACGCTCACCGATCTCCCCGCGCTGATCGACGAGTCGCGCGAAGCCGGGGCGCACGTCATCCTGGACGCCCGGATCCCCGACCCGGCCGCGATCCCGGCCCGGATCGGCCGGCACGCCTACCGCGTCGTCCAGGAGGGCCTGACCAACGCCCGCAAGCACGCGCCCGGCTCGCACGTGCGGGTCACGGTCGAGGCGGCCGGCGGCGCCGAGCTCACCATCGAGGTCGCCAACCGGCTCCTGCCCGCCCTGGCGGCGCTGGACCTCCCCGGCTCGGGCGCCGGGCTCGTCGGCCTCCGCGAACGCGTCGACCTGGTCGGCGGAACGATCGAACACGGCCGGACCGGCGACGAGTTCCGGCTGCGCGTGTCCCTACCCCTGCCCGCCCGGCCAGGCCATGAGGCCGGGCCCGACCAGTAAGCGACGGTATCTGCCAGTGACGGGAACGGACTCACCCATCCGCGTGCTCATCGTCGACGACGACGCCCTCGTCCGGAGGGGCCTGTCGATGATGCTGGCCGGCGCCGACGACCTGGAGGTGGTCGCGGACGTCGGCGACGGCTCGGAGGTCGTGGCGGCGGTCAACCAGCACCGGCCCGACGTGGTGCTGATGGACATCCGGATGCCGCGGATGGACGGGCTGGCCGCCACCGAGCTGCTGCGCTCGCGGCGGGAGCCACCCGAGATCATCATCCTGACCACGTTCGACACCGACGACCACATCCTGCGCGCGATGCGTGCCGGGGCGGGCGGGTTCCTGCTCAAGCACACGCCGCCGCCGGAGATCATGCGCGCGATCCGCCAGGTCGCCGCCGGTGAGCCGATGATGTCCCCGGCGGTGCTGCGCCGGATGATGTCGTACGTGGCGGGCGCGGGCGTCGACCCGCGCCAGGCCCGGGCCCGCGAGCGGCTGGACGGGCTGAGCGAGGGCGAGCGGGCCGTCGCGCTGCTGGTCGGGCAGGGCAAGACCAACAGCGACATCGGCAAGGAGCTCTCGCTCAGCGTCGCCACCGTCAAGGCGTACGTCTCGCGGCTCCTCACCAAGCTGGAGCTCAACAACCGGGTCCAGATCGCGCTGCTCGTGCACGACGCGCGCGGCGACGATCCATCGGACGACTGACGACCGACTTTGGTCGAGCCGGCTGTCGACGCCCGGCCGACGCGCCGGCCCGGCCGTGACCGGCAGCCTGGAGGCATGATCAGTGTTGAGAACCTGACCAAGCGATATCGCGAGGTCACCGCGGTCGAGAACGTCTCGTTCCGCTGCGAGCCGGGAACGGTCACCGGCTTCCTCGGCCCCAACGGGGCGGGCAAGTCGACCACCATGCGAATGATCTGCGGCCTCACCCCGCCCACCACGGGGACGGCGACGGTCAAGGGCGTCCCGTACCGCCGGATCAGCAACCCCGGCCGCCATGTCGGCGTCCTCCTCGACGCCGCCGCGCAGCACTCCGGCCGCACCGGCCGCGAGACGCTCGCCCTGACCGCGCAGATTCTCGGCGTCGACCAGAAGCGCGTCGGCCAGATGCTCGACCGGGTGGGCCTGTCGACCAAGGCGGCCAAGCGCCGGGTCGGCGGCTACTCGCTCGGCATGCGGCAGCGCCTCGGCATCGCCCAGGCCCTGCTCGGCGACCCCAGCGTGCTCATCCTGGACGAGCCCGCCAACGGTCTCGACCCGGAAGGCATCCACTGGATGCGCTCCATGCTGCGCGACTTCGCCGACCGCGGCGGGACGGTCCTGCTGTCGTCCCACCTGCTGCTCGAAGTGGAGGCCGTCGCCGACCGCTTCGTGGTCATCGCGGGCGGGCGCGTCGCAGCCCAGGGCGCCAAGGACGAACTCCTCACCCAGCCCACCGGCGTCGTGGTCCGCGCCCTGGACGGCGCCGCCCTGCAGTCGGCGCTGGCGCAGGCGGGACTGTCCGCCCGGCCCGATGGCCAGGGCGCCTTCGTCGTCGACGCCCCCGCCGAGGCGGTGGGACGGGCCGCCGCCGCCACGGGCACCGTGCTCCTCGAACTTCGCCAGGCCAGCGGGGGCGGCCTGGAGGAGCTGTTCCTCTCACTCATCAACCCATCCCCTGCCGACGCCCCGACCGTGGCTGCCCCCGCTCCGCAGGAGACACTCCGATGACCGCCATCACCGCACCGGCCGCCCTGCTGGAGCCGGCACGCCCGTCGCTCGTCCGGCTCACGGCCGTCGAGCTCCGCAAGATGATCGACACCCGCTCGAGCCGCTGGCTGCTCATCATCATCAGCCTGGTCGCCGTGGCGATGATGCCGGTCGTGCTCTTCGCGGTGCCGAAGCAGGATCAGACACTGCTGGAGTTCTTCACCGCCTCGCAGGTAGGGGTGTCGATCCTCCTGCCCATCCTCGGCATCCTCGCGGTCACGACGGAGTGGTCCCAGCGCACGGCTCTGACCACGTTCACCCTCGTCCCCGAACGACCCCGGATCCTGGCTGCCAAGCTGATCGCGGGCTCGGTGCTCGGTGCCCTCTTCGCCTGTGTCGGGCTCGCCGTGGCGCTGATCGCCCGCACGGTCGGCGAGCTGATGGGCCGTTCGGACGGAAGCTGGTCGCTCAGCCCGGGCCGTTTCGGCGTGACGGTTCTCCTCGCGGTGGTCATGCTCTTCATGGGCATCGCGTTCGGCACGCTCTTCATGAACTCGCCGCTGGCGATCGTGCTCTTCCTCGTGCTGCCCATCGTCTGGTCGACGCTCGGCGGGATGATCAGCAAGCTCAAGGGCCCGGCGGGCTGGCTGGACACCAACCTCACGCTCACCGCGCTCACCGAGCCCGGCATCACCGGCGAAGAATGGGCCCGCGCCGGCACCTCGCTCGCGGTGTGGATGCTCCTCCCGCTCGTCATCGGGACCATCCGCCTCATCAAGCGCGAGGTGAAGTAGGCCGAGGGCCGAGGGCGCGGCCGGAGGCCGGGCCCTCGGAGCGCGTCGCCCCGGGTTGCGGGCCCGAGCTCACGCTCGTACGCGGCGGGCGAGCGTGGGCATGAGGCGCAGGGCGTTCCCCCGGTAGATCGCCTGTCGCATACGGCCGTTCAGCGCCGGGTCGCGTTCGAGCCCGCGAGTGGTGTGCCTGACATCGTCGGCCGTCGTCTGCGCCCAGTCGGTGCCGTAGAGGAGCTGCCCGGCACCGGCGGCGGCCAGCAGGGTGGGCGTCGCGTAGGGCGAGGGCGGCGCGGCGGTGTCGTAGTAGAACCGCCGGACCGCCCGGCGGAACGCGGCAGGGCTGGGACCGCGTCCCGTCCTGCCCGCGTGCTCGACCCGTCCGCCGATGTAGGGGAGGAAGCCGCCGGCGTGGGAGAGGATCACCGAGATCCGCCGGTACCGGTCCATCGTCCCGGAGGCGACCAGGTTGAAGGCGGCCCGGGTCGTGTCCAGCATGAAGTCGGCGATCCAGTCCTCCATCCCCGGCACCCCGACGTGCCCTCCGGGGAGCGAGAAGGGATGGGTGAAGATCACGGCCCGCCGCCGGTCGAGCTCTTCGAACAGCGGGTCGAACGCCTTGTCCCCGAGGTAACGGGTCCCGTCGTTGGTCATCAGCATCACGCCGTCGGCCTCGAGCACGTCGAGCGCGTACGCGGCCTCCTTGAGGGCGACGTCGATGTGGAGGAGCGGCAGGCAGGCGAAGAAGCCGAACCTGGCGGGGTGGTCGCGGACGAGGTTCGCCAGGTCCTCGTTGATGATCCGCGCCCCGGACACCGCCACGGCCCGGTCGCGGAAGGCGATGGACGGGACCGGCGCCGACGCGACACCCATCGCGATCTGGTTGCGGTCCATCGTGTCGAGGGTCTCGGACAGGCTCCACTGCCCCCACCTTGGCCCGCCAACCGGGGGCAGCAGGCCCTGCTCGACAGCCCACTTGCGCATCTCCGCCGGAACGGCGTGGTGGTGGGTGTCGATCCGGAAAGGGCGGGCCCCCGCTGCGGTCCCGGTTCGGCTCCCGGTCCCGGCGTCCGCGGCGGACGAACCGAGCCCGACCGCGGCCGTGGTGAGCGCGGCCGCCTGAAGGGCCCGCCGCCTGCTCATGTCGCGCATCACATCTCCCATGCTTGTCGAGCCGCCCAAATAGGAGCATACAAGACTGTCTCAAGTGAGACCATATCGACGGCCCCTAAGATGGAGCCGTGCAACCACCGGAGACGCCATCGATCCTGGGCGACCCGCGCGGCGACGACCTCGCGCTGGGATTCCTGCTGGCGACAGCGCACTTCCACTCACGCCAGAAGCTGAACGACCGCCTGCAGCCGTTCGGCATCGAGGTCCGTCACCTCGGCGTGCTGTCGGCGCTGGACCGGCACGGGCCGACCAGCCAGCGGCAGCTGAGCGAGCTGCTCGACCTCGACAAGTCGGCGATGGTCCGGATCATGGACGAGCTCGAACGGTCCGGGCTGGCCACCCGGCGCCGGGCCGCCCACGACCGCCGCGCGTACGCGATCGAGCTCACCGGCGAAGGGCGCGCCCGCCTGCACTCCGCGCAGGCCGAGGCGTCGGTGGTGGGCGAGGAGATCTTCGGCTGGCTGCGGCCTGCCGACCGCGAGCGGCTGGTCGGGCTGCTGGCGGAACTCGTGGCGCGGATGGACCGTCCAACGGAGATCCAATCCGGAGGATCTTGATCCTCACCGCTCCCCTGTGACGGAAGGCTCCCGTGGCCACTCACGCCGAACTCGTCCGCCTCTTCGGCGCGGACGAGGTCATCACCCTCGATCCCGACGACGCCGAAGCGCACGGCCTCCGGCCCGCCGACACGCAGGCAGCCGGCTGACCGCCCTGGCGTTCGTCACCGACCCGTGTCTCGGCACGATCGAGAGCCCTAACGGACGCGTGGACTTCATCGCCGCCGTGGGCATCACGGCGGACGAGCTGGCCGAGGCCAAGGAGCACGGCAACGACACCGTCGTCGCACGGCTGACCGAGACCTACGGCGCCCCCCTCACCGACATCACCCGGTGACGGCGCGGCGGGCGGTGACCTCGATCTCGATGCGCATCCTCGGATCGGCCAGACCACAGGCGATCATGGTGGCGGCCGGCCGTGCGGCGCCGAACGCGGCGCGCAGGGCCGGCCAGCACGGCTCGAAGTCCGCAGGGTCGGGCAGCATGTAGCGAACGCGGACGACGTCGTCGAACATGGCGCCGGCCTCGGTGAGCGCCGCCCCGATGTTCGCGAGGCACTGCTCGGCCTGGGCGACGACGTCGTCCTGGATGGTCATCGTGGCGTAGTCGAATCCGGTGGTCCCGGAGACGTGCACCCACTCGCCGTCCACCACCGCCCGCGCGTAGCCGATCTGCTCCTCGAACGTGGACCCGGACAGGATCGATCTGCGGTTCTGCATGACCGGAACCCTAGAAAGACGCCCAGCCATACGTCCAATACCCTGTATACAGCCATGTGATATCTCTGGCCGTATGACGCTGCCCGCCCCGGAACTCGAACTGCGCCAGTTGCGCGCGTTCCTCGTGGTGGCCGAGACGCGGCACTTCGGGCGGGCCGCCGAACGGCTGGGCATCGCGCAGCCGCCGCTCAGCCAGCAGATCCGCCGCCTGGAGTCCCGGGTCGGCCATCCGCTGTTCGAACGGCACGCGCGCGGGGTGATGCTCACCGCCGCAGGCCGGGAACTGCTCCCTGCCGCCCGATCCGCTCTCGACCAGGTCTCCTCCGGGTTGGACGCGGCCCGCCGGGCCGGGCTCGGCCAGGCTGGACGGCTCCGAATCGGATTCGCGGCCTCGCTCGCGTTCACCCTGCTGCCCAAGGTGGTCGGCGCGTACCGCGCGCGTTTCCCAGGCGTGACGCTCGACCTCCGCGAGCTGACGAGCACCCCACAAATGGAGGCACTACGGGCAGGAACCCTCGACGCGGGATTCGTACGCGAGACACCACCCGAGCCGGACCTCGTCTCGATACCCGTTCTCCATGAACGCCTGGTGGCCGTGCTGCCCCGCGCTCACCCGCTCACCGCACAACGCCAGGTGCCGGTCGCCGCGCTGGCCGAGGAGCCGTTCGTACTCTTCCCGCCCGCCGAGGGGCCCGCGTTCCACGCACGGATCCTGCGCGTCTGCGCGGACGCGGGCTTCACGCCGCACATCGCCCAGCAGGCCGTGGAGTGGCAGACCCTCGTCGCCTTCGTCGAAGCAGGCCTCGGCGTCACGATCGCGCCTGCTGGAGTGGCCCGGATCCGCCTACGCGGCGTCGCGTTCCGCCGCCTCTCCCCCGATCCCGAGCCGTGCGTCGTGGCCCTCTGCCGGCAGGCCGGGGAGCCGAGCCCGCTGCTGAGCGCGTTCGTGGCAGCCGTGGTCAGCTAGCCGCCACCAGGCGCACCGGTGTCATTGGAGGGCGGTGAACGGTGGGTGCCCGGCCTCCAGGAGGCAGTGGTAGATCTGCAGGGTGTAGCCGCGGCCAACGGTCACCATCGTGGGGCAGTCTTCGCTTGTGTCGATGTCTTCGAGGGGGCGCCAGCTGCCGCTCTCCCCGTCCCATTCACTGCTGTCGATGGTGAGCAGGGCCTCCACAGGGGCGCCGCAGCGGCACCGCAGTTCGTCGGGCCCGGCGGGGTCGCGGAAACTCCACGGGGCGGGCCAGCCGCCGACCTTCCAGCCGGGAGGCCCTGAGAGGGCGCCCCTGTACCGGGGTTGTTCGGTGTCATCGGAGAAGATGAGCTCTCGTTCGCGGGCGATGACACGTTGCGCGACATCCTCGTCCAGCTCGTGGATCGGCGGATACTCCAGCACCTGCTCGGGATGCAGGACGCACGGAGCCGGGACGTAGTCAGCGAGGCCGACGTAAGCGGGCTCAGGCGGGTCCGACAAGACCTCCTTCACGTCCCCGGACTGCCGCCACCGCAGGTGCACTGCCGAGGAAAGCTCGAGAAGCTCGTCGAACGGGCACCACAGGACTTGCAGCATGTCCGTGTCCCCGGGACAGGGCAGGTCAGGCACGTCTCGTGCGTACAGCTGCGCCAACGGGATGAGCGGCAGCGGCCCCGAGGGCAGCAGGTCCGCGTCGTGTCCGGCGTTGATGCGGTCCACGATCGCCTGCTCGTCCGGCGTCAGAAGATTGGTCCGGGGCGGTCTGGGCCGCGCCCACGCCTCAGCGAGAATGCGCCGGAGCGTCCGGACGTCCTCCAGCGTCGTCAGCCTGTGCACGTCGTGGTCATCGGAGCAGGTCGGCCACGGCTCGTCGGCAGGCCACAACAACGGCCCGCCCACTGAGCTGTCGTGCACGGTCGGTTCGCCGGGCCGCGGATGGAGGCGTGTGGCGGTCCTGGTCGTACCGGCCAACTCCGGAAAAAGCGAGACCACGTCCAGCGGACGCGGGGGGGTCGTGAGCGACATGCGTTCCCTCAAGATCGGTTGCCTGTATCCAAGCACTTACGAGGTCAGATGATCCAGGAGGGCGGCGGCGGCCGGGTTCGCCGGCTGGGGGCTGCGGCCCACGAGGACCGTCGTACGGGCGGGATCGGGCTGGCGGATCGTGAGGCAGGGAAGCCCGGCCCGCTCCCCCACGAGGCGCGGGACGATCGCGATCCCGATGCCGGCCCTCACGAGCTCGACCAGCAGCCTGATCTGGGTGACCTCGCAGGTGATGTGCCGATCCAGACCGCAACTGGCGGCCAGCCGGCGTACGGCCACCTCCAGACCGGTCCCTGCGCGGAAGTCGACGAAGTGTTCGTCGGTCAGGTCGGAGAAGAGCGCACGACCGGCACCGGCGAGCCGGTGGCCGGGCGGCGTGACCAGGACGAGCTCCTCCTCCCAGGCGCCGAACGCGGTCAGCCCTTCCGGAACGGTCGGGCCCGCCGCCGCAAGATAGGCCAGGTCCAGCTCCCTCGCCAGCAGGCGATCGACCAGCTCACCGACCGGCGCCTCGTGCACCGAGATCTGGACGCCCGGCCATTTGAGGTGGAACGCGGCGAGCTCCGCGGCCAGATCGACCCGGGTCAGTGTCTGGAAGGTGCCGATCGCGACACGCCCCGTCTCGAGCCCGGTCACCGCCGCGACCGCCTCGCGCGCCGCCGTCGCGTCGGCCAGGAGCGCCCGCGCCGCCGGGAGGAAGGCCTCCCCGGCGGGTGTGAGCACCGGCCGCCGCCCAGTGCGGTCGAAGAGGTCCGCGCCGAGATCCTGTTCCAGCTTGCGGATCGACGTGCTCAGCGCCGACTGAACGATCAGCTCCGCGCGCGCCGCCGCTGTGAAGCTGCCGTGCGTCGCGACCGCCACGAAATGGCGAAGTTGCCGCATCTCCATCCATCTACGTTAGCGATGGCTGGTAGCGAAATGATGTGTTGGACCGATGGCCCGGACGGGAGCCACGCTGAAGGCATGAACCGCGTACCCGTCCTGTGGTCCGCCGCGTACGGACCCAATCGATCACCTGTGACCCGCTACTTGGCAAGGCGGGCTCTCCAGGTGAAGGCCTTCGCCCGAGATCTCGCCAGAGCGGACCACTACCCGTTCGCCAGCTACTAGTGACAGGCGTGCGCCAATGCCGTCACCGCGTCCACGGCGGTGAACCGCACCGCCGTGGACGTGAACCGCCATCGAAAGGCGCACTACCGGCTTCGAACAGCAAGCAAGATTGAGGATTTCCTAAAACTATTCGCGGAGTGCCAGCACTTTGGACACTTCGCCCGGCGTCGAAGCGACTCCGCCCTACCTTCAGATCATGGAGATCCGAGCCCACGCCGACATCGCGGCCGTGTTGTCCGATGATCGCTATACCGTCCCGCCGGTCCCGGGCCACGCCCTGCGCGGCACGCTGCAATGGCTGCGCCAGAACGTGTGCAGGTTCAGCGAGGGCGAAGACCACGACCGTCGCCTGGCCATCGTGATCGAACAGCTGGCGCAGATGGACCCGGCGGCCCTGCGCCGAGAAGCCCATGAACGCGCTACGACCATCCTGAAGACCTCCCCGCACGACCGCGTCGCCGCCGTAGCCCGCGCCGTCCCCACCGCCGTGCTGGGACGCGCCCTCGGCGTGACCGAACTGGACACCTTGATCAAGAACGTCCCCGTGGTGGCAGCCGTCTACCTGACAGGCACCGATCAACCAGAGGCGGCCGACAGAGCCGTGGCGATCCTCGTCGAGCTCCTCTCCCCCGGCTCCGACGAGGAGATCGCCAACCGCATCGCGATCCTCATGCAGTCCTGCGAGGCGACCGCCACCCTGATCGCCAAGGCCGCAACCCGCACCTGCGCGGACAGCGAGTCGACCATCATCGACACCCTCCGCTTCGACCCGCCCGTTCCCGCCCTCCGCCGCCTGGACCCCCACGGCATCCCCGTGACGCTCAACATCACGGTGGCCAACCTGGAACGCTCCCCGCACCTGACCTTCGGCGCAGGCAGACGCCCGTGTCCCGGTGCCCACCATGCCGTCCAGCTAGCCGCAGGCGTCCTCGACGCCCTCCGCGCAAAGGAGAACGACTGATGCGCTTCCACGCCTTGCACCACGGCGATGAGCCGCTGCTTCTGCCGAACGCCTGGGACTTCGCCAGTGGGGCGCTCCTGGCTGAGGCCGGCTTCCCTGCCATCGGCACGACGAGCCTCGGGGTCGCGGGAGTGGCCGGGAAGCCCGACGCCTCGGGCGACACCAAGGAGGAGACCGTTGTCTTGGCGCGGCGCCTGGCTCGCCTGCCGGTCCCGGTCACCGTGGACCTGGAGGGCGGCTACTCCGAGCGCCCGGACGATGTGGGTGCGCTGGTCAGCGAGCTGGCCTCGTACGGCATCGCCGGTGTCAACCTCGAAGACGGATACGCCGATGGAACGCTGAGGCCGATCGACCACCAGGTCGCGATGATCGAGGCCGTCAAGGCGACCGCGCCGGGGGTCTTCCTGAACGCACGGACGGACCTCTTCTGGCTCGGCAAGGGCTCCCTTGATGAGACGCTCGGACGGGCCAACGCATACGCCGACGCGGGCGCGGACGGCATCTTCGTACCGGGTGCCGCCGAGGACGACGACGTGCGTGTCCTGGTTGAGGGGATCCCCCTCCCGCTGAACGTCCTGCACCTGCCGGGGCGCACCGACTTCGCACGCCTGGGCGAGCTGGGCGTCAAACGGGTGAGCTGCGGGTCGTTGCTCTACCGCACGTCCCTCCAGGCGACGGTCAACACCGCCCTCAGCGTTGCGGGAAAGCCGGCCGGCCGCCCAGTCCCCTCGTACGCCGACGTCCAGTCACTCCTGGAGGACGGGGCGTAGGTCTTCCAGCTTGTCGACGAGGTTGAGCGCGTATTCCGGGGCCATGGCGTCAGTGTCCCGTTATGGTGTCGGCTGCGTGGGCCAGGAGTGAGGTGCGTGCGGAGTTCGAGGCCGACTCCCGGGCGTCGGCGGCGCGGTAGAGGGCGTACATCGCCTGGACGCCGAGCCAGCGGAGGGGCTCGGGCTCCCAGCGGCGCACGCGCCAGTTCACCCAGGGCAGCGCGGTGAGGTCGGTGTCCTCGCGCAGGATGAGATCGCGGAGGGTGCGTCCCGCGAGGTTGGCGGTCGCCACGCCGTGGCCCGTGTAGCCCCCCGCATGGCCGAGGCCGGACTCGTGGTCCACCACGACGGTCGAGCACCAGTCACGCGGGACGCCGAGCACGCCCGACCAGGAGTGGGCCACCTCTCCCTTGCCGGCCACGGCCGGGAACATCTCGGTGAGCATCCGCCACAGGAGGTCGATGGTCTGCGGCTGGGTGCGGCCTCCGTCGTCGATCCGCGACCCGTAGCGATAGGGCCTGCCTCGGCCGCCGAACGCGATGCGGCCGTCGGCGGTCCGCTGGGCGTACATGTAGTAGTGGGCCATGTCGCCGAGGAGCTCGCCGTTCTCCCAGCCGAGGCGCGCCCAGACGTCTTCGGCAAGGGGGGTGGTCACGATCATCGAGCTGTTCATGGGCAGCCAGTCGCGGCGGTGCCCGGGGAGGGCTGCGGTGAAGCCCTCGGTGGCGCGGATGACGTGGTCGGCGGTGACGGTGCCGTAGGGCGTCGTGGCGGACGGGGGCACATGGGCCGTGCGCGGGCGGATCCTGATCACCGGGGTGCGCTCGAAGATCTCTACACCCAGGTCACGGACGACGCGGGCCAGTCCGCGTGCCAGCGCCGCCGGTTGGACGCGGGCGCAGTGCGGGCTCCAGACCGAGCCGACCGCGCCCTCGACCTGGATCCGGTCGCCAAGCCCGGTCACGATGAGGTCGTCCTCGGTCCAGCCCCATTCGCGGGCGTTCCTCACCAGGGCGGTGAGGCGGGCGCGCTGGGCCTCGTTGCGGGCGACCGTCAGGACGCCGCCCTTGACCACGTCCGCGTCGATGCCCTCCTTGGCCGCGACCCGGACGACCTCGTCCACGGCGTCGAACATGGCTCGCTGCAGAGCCACCGTCGCCTCCCGGCCGTGCCGCCGGGCGTAACCCTCGCGGGATCCGGCGAGCTCGCCCACCACCCAACCGCCGTTGCGCCCGGACGCGCCGAATCCGGCGAACTCCTTCTCCAGCACGACGATGTGCAGATCCGGCCGCGCGCGCTTGAGGTAGTACGCGGTCCATAGGCCGGTGTAACCGGCACCCACGATGCAGACGTCGCAGGCGCGCGCGCCCGACAGGTGTGAGCCCGGCGTGGGCACGCCTCCCTCCCGGAACCAGTACGAGACCTCGCCGTTGACGTGGTCGTCGGAACGCGGCGCGGGGGGTGGAGTCGGACTCATGCCCTCATACTGGCGTAATCAGCCTCCCAGAGGCATCACGTAGCACTGGATCAGTCGTCATGCGTCGATGGAATGCCGTGATCCGTGCCAGCTGACACGTTCGGCCTGGTAGTGCCCGGGGTCGCCGTGCGGGCGCATGCCCAGCCGTTCGGCCAGCTCGGCCGAGGATCCGTTGGCCGCGTCGATCTCGGCGGTGACCCGGCGCAGCTGGAGCACGTCGAACGCGTAGTCCAGCACGGCGCGCGACGCCTCCTCCGCGAGTCCCTGCCCCCACCGGTCGGGTTCGAGGCTGTAGACGATCTCGACGTCGGCGCCATGGCCGCGCAGCCCCGCGACCCCGACGAGCGTGCTCGCGGGCGGCACGCCGTCGATCGCGTCGCCGCGTGCGGCCGCCCGGAGCGCCCACAGCCCGTAGCCCTCCGTGGCGAAGTCCCGCTGGCTGGCCGCGATGATCTCGGTGACCTCCAGGGCCGAGAGCGTCTTGTCGTCGAAGAGGTACCGGCGTACGAGCGGGCCGGTCCAGTGCGCCAGCAGCGCGCTGTGATCGCTCATGCTGACCGGGTGCAGCGCCAGCCGGTCGGTGCGCAGCACGTCATCGCCAAAGATCACGCCGTCACTCATGCCCACGCTCTCTCCACTCGGGGGCCGGTCCGGGTTCCTTCCAGACCGGGGCGGGCTCACCCTCCGGCACGCCCGCCCGGAACACACGCAACTGCAGCGCCAGTGCCGCGTAGTAACCGACCAGGGTGACCAGCTCGACGAGGGCGGAACGGCCCAGCGTCGCGACCGCCTCGGTGTAGAGCGCGTCGCCGAGGTCACGTTCGGCGGTGAGCTGCCGGGCCGCCTCGTACACCACCCGCTCGCGCACGTCGGCCAGCATCGGCGCGCGGCCCTCGCGCAGCGCGTCGAGCTCGTCCTCGGTCAGGCCGGCCCGGCGGCCGACCCTCTCGTGCGCGTACCACTCGAAGTCCGAGCGCCAGTGCTCGGCCACCACCAGGGTCGCGATCTCACGCTCGCGCTTGGTGAACGAGCTCTGGAAGCGCAGCGCCGCGCCGAGCTCCTGCAGCGGGCCGCCGACCGCGGGGCTGTAGAGCATGGCGTTGAACGGGCCGAGGAGATGCCCGTCGTCGTCCACGAACCGGAAGACCGGTGCCCGCCCGCTCCGCGGACCGCCGCGCACGGCGTCGTAGACCTCGCGTTGTTCGTCGCTCAGCATTCCCGGCGGCAGGAGCGGCAGCCGGGCGGGTCGGCCGGTGGTCACGGGTTGCTCGTTGACGTCATCACCACTCAGCGGGTCGATCACTTACGGCACGGTATGCGGTCGGAGGACGCGCCTCAACCCCGTCCCGAAAGGTGAAACCGTCAGCTCATGGTGACGTAGCCATTCCGTAACAGCGACGGGCGAACGCGAGTGATGTACGCGCCAAGGCACCATCTGCCAGATAACACACCCCTCCGCGCTCGTGGACGGCTCAGCCCGGCGGGACTGGGAGGATGGCCCGGTGACCGGCATCTATGACGACCCGTGGGCCTATGAGCTGGCCTGCTCGTTCCGTGATGTGCCCGCCGAGGTGGACGTCCTCCTGTCCTGGTGCGCGGAGCACTCGGGCACGCCGGCCGGGACCGCGCTCGAACTGGCCGCCGGACCGGCCGAGCACGCCCGCGAGCTCGCCCGGCGCGGGATCCGGGCGACCGCGCTGGACCTCAACCCGGCGATGTGCGCGTACGCCGCCGAGCAGGCCAAGCTCGCCGGCTTGGAGATCGAGGTGGTGCGGGCTGACATGACCGCCTTCGATCTCGGCCGCCGGTTCGACCTGGTCGTCACCATGCTCGACTCCACGTCCCACCTGATGACGCTCGACGCGTTCACGGCCCATCTCGGCCGTGCCGCCGCGCACCTCGCGGACGGCGGGCTCTACGTCGTGGAGATGTCGCATCCCAAGGACCGGCTCACCGACGAGCCCAGCGTGGGAACGGCCTGGACGGTGGACCGCGACGGCGTGCACGCCACCGTCCGCTGGGGCGAGCCGTCGGACCGGCTCGATCCCGTCACGCAGGTCGCCGACGACCATGTCACGATGACGATCGCCGAAGGCGGCCGCACGCCGCGGGTGATCCGCGACGTCGTGCCCTACCGGTTCTGGACGGCGACGGAGCTCAGCGCCGCGATCCGCCTGTCCGGCACGCTGGAAGTGGTGGCGCAGTACGGGGATTTCGGCGAGGTCGGACTGACCGACCCGGAGGCCTGGCGGATGATCACCGTTCTCCGGCGCGCCGAGCCGTCCTAGGATTCCGTCCATGGAGGTCATTGCGCGCGACGGCACGTGGACGTTCGACGGTGACGTGCTCCGCATCGTCCCCGGCCGTGATCGGGGGGTGCACAAACTGCGCAAGGCGCTCGGCGAGTTGGTCGTGCCGCTGGAGGCGGTGGCCGGCATGGCGTTCGAGCCGGGCCGCAAGGGCGGGCGGCTGCGGCTCAGACTGCGCGCCGCCGCGGATCCGTTCAGCCAGGCCGTCGCGGGCGGCCTCGCCGACTCCGCCGCCGATCCGTACCGGCTGTCGGTGGACGGCGGGCGCGCGGGCGTGGCCGAGTACCTCGTCGACGAGGTGCGCAACGCGCTCCTCCTCGAACAAGTGCCGGACGGACCGTGCGACCGCTACCTCATGCCCGGGCCGCCGGTGCCGGTGAGCGCCTCGGCGGGCGACGGGACGGCCTCGTTCGACGGCGAGCGCGTCCGCCTCGAGTTCAACTGGATGGCGAACTCGAAGAAGGAGGAGGCGGGCCCGCAGCTGTTCGAGCTCGCGGAGATCGCCGGTGTGGAGTGGGCGCCGCAGTCCGGGATGGGGTATGGCTGCCTCCGCTTCCGGCTCAAGTCGGGCGACTCCAGGCTCACGGCCGAGGAGGACCCCCAGTGCATCGCGTGGGGCATCCAGAAGGAGGGCGGCCTGACCGCGCTGGTGGCGGCCGCCGTCGTGGCGCGCCTGCCGCATCCGGCCGCACCACCGGCCGAGATCGAGGCGCCGAGCCCGGAGCCCGCGCAGGCGGAGGCTCCGGGCGAGGATCACGACACCTTGCTGCGGCGGCTCCGCGAACTCGGCGCGCTCCACAAGGAGGGCATCTTGAACGACGAGGAGTTCGCCACGGCCAAGCAAGCGCTGCTCCGCCGTTTCTGAGATCGGCGGAGCGGCGTCACGGCGTCGCTACGGCGTCGGCGCCCAGCCGGGCATCGGGTAGCCCGCGAGCAGCTCGCGCACCTGGTCGGCGATCCGTGCCAGCACGGCCTCGTCGTCCTTGGCGGTGGCCTGCACGACCTCGTCGATCCAGGCGGCCAGTTGCGGCATCTGCTGCTCGGTCAGGCCGCGGGTGGTGATCGAGCTGGTGCCCAGGCGCAGGCCGGACGGGTCGAACGGCTTGCGCGGGTCGAACGGCACCGCGTTGTAGTTGAGCTCGATCCCGGCGCGGTCGAGGGCCTGCGCGGCGGGCTTGCCGGCGACCCCCTTGTTCGTCAGGTCGATGAGGATCAGGTGGTTGTCGGTGCCGCCCGACACCAGGTCATAGCCGCGTTCGAGCAGGGCGTCCGCGAGCGCGCGGGCGTTCGCCACGATCTGGCTGGCGTAGTCGGCGAACTCCGGCTGCGCGGCCTCCTTGAGCGCGACCGCGATCGCGGCGGTGGTGTGGTCGTGCGGGCCGCCCTGGAGACCGGGGAAGACCGCCTTGTCGATCGCCTTGGCGTGCTCCGCCGTGGACATGACCATCGCGCCGCGCGGCCCGCGCAGCGTCTTGTGCGTGGTGGTGGAGATGACCTCGGCGTGCCCGACCGGCGACGGGTGCGCACCACCGGCGATCAGCCCGGCGATGTGGGCGATGTCGGCGGCGAGCACGGCGCCCGCCTCCCGCGCGATCTCGGCGAACGCGGGGAAGTCGATGGTGCGCGGGATCGCGGTGCCGCCGCACCAGATCAGCTTGGGCCGCTCTTTCAGCGCCAGGTCCCGGACCTGGTCCATGTCGACGCGGCCCGTGTCGGCGCGCACGTCGTAGCGCACGGGCGTGAACCACTTGCCGGTGGCCGACACCGACCAGCCGTGGGTGAGGTGGCCGCCCATCGGCAGTGACAGGCCCATCACCTTGTCGCCCGGGTCCAGGAACGCCATGTAGACCGCGAGGTTGGCGGGCGAGCCGGAGTACGGCTGCACGTTGGCGTGCTCGACGCCGAAGAGGGCCTTCGCGCGCTCGATCGCGAGGAGCTCGATCGGGTCGACGTTCTGCTGGCCCTCGTAGTAGCGGCGGCCCGCGTAGCCCTCGGAGTACTTGTTGGTGAGGACCGAGCCAGTGGCCTCCAGGACCGCGGGCGAGACGTAGTTCTCCGAGGCGATGAGGCGGATCTTCTCGTACTGGCGGCGGGCCTCGGCCTCGACCAGCCCGGCGATGTCGGGATCCTGGTCGTGCAGATGGGGAAGGGACGGCTGATGCATGACAACCTCCGCGCTGAATCACACCCGGGGCTCGTGTCGGGAACCCCCGGTTGAGGGACCCGTACACCCAGGCGCGCGGTGTGCGGACGGTCTTCGCTCCCCGGTGGTTGCTCCACCTTGACTGCGCCAGTCGCGTGGCCGCCAGCATAACGCAGCCCGGATTGACGGAATTCCGGAAAAGCGTACCCTGGAGCCATGAGGACCCTCGCCCTGCACGCCGCCCGCTACCGGACACTGATGATCCTGCTCGGCGCCGTCCTCGGCCTGTCGCTGTTCCTGCACGACGCCTGGTGGGTGATGGTGGCCGCACTGCTCCTGTTCGTCACCGGGTACGGGCTGATGGCCGTCAACCCGTCCAGGATCGGCCCGGAGGCGTTCCGGGGCAGGCCCGCGAGCGCGCCGGTCACCGCCGGGGAGCCGCGGGCCGTCCAGGCGCCGGTACGCGGGCGCTGGGTCCCGGTGAACAGCCCTGCGGACAAGGTGCCCAGCCATGGCGTCGACGCCTACGGGCAGACCTATGCCATCGATCTCGTCCACCACGAGGACGAGGAGAGCGACTGGTCGGGGATGCGCGCCTGGCCGCCCGCACGGCGCCCCGTCAGCTTTCCGGGCTTCGGGCAGCCGGTCTTCGCACCCGCCGACGGGACGGTGGTCCGGACCTCGGGGTGGCAGCGCGATCACTGGAGCCGCAACTCGTGGATCACGCTGCCGTACCTGATCATCGAGGGCTTGCTGCGCGAACTCGGCGGTTCCCGCCTCATCATCGGCAACCATGTGATCCTCGACCTCGGCGACGGCACGTACGCGGCGTTCGCCCATCTCAAGCGCGGCTCGATCAGGGTCAGGCGCGGTCAGCGCGTCCGGGCCGGCGAGCACATCGCCGACTGCGGCAACTCGGGCAACACCTCCGAGCCGCACCTTCACTTCCAGCTGATGGACCAGCCCCGGCCCTTGATCGCCAACGGCGCGCCCTTCGTCTTCGAGCGCTACGAGGTCGGCGGAGAGGAGCAGCGCGGCGTACCGGGCTGCGGCCACCCGTTCACCGTGGTCACCACCGACCGCACCACGGCACCCTGAGACCGAGCCGCAATAAGAAAGTGATTAAATTTCAATGAAATCGTGAGAATGGGGCTCGGGCACGTCTCCGGTGCCACTAGGGTCCCTGGATGACCAAAACCGGACATCCCGCCTCACCTGTCCCGGTAGCCGTGGCGCCTGAGCCCGTCCGACCGGGTGCCGTGCGGCTCGGCTGGCTGGACGCCCTGCGCGGTCTCGCGGCGCTCACCGTGGCCTTCCATCACGGTACGGCACGGTTCACGCCGTCCTTCCATGAGGACGTGCTCGCGTGGTTCGACCCGGGATTGGCAGGCGTCCTGGTCTTCTTCCTTGTCAGCGGCTACATCATTCCGGCCTCGCTGGAGCGCACCGGTTCGCTCCGCCGGTTCTGGATCAGCCGGGCCTTCCGGATCTACCCGCTCCTTCTGGTGGCGCTGGGCGCGGTCCTGATGCTGGAGGCGGCCTCGGTCGCCGTGCTCCCGGGCAGTCTCGGCGACGCGTACGACCCGCTCGCCGTGGTGACGTCCCATCTGACGATGTTGCAGGATCTCCTCGCGGTGCCGAGCGCGCTCACCGTGATGTGGACCCTGTCGTACGAGATGGCGTTCTACCTCCTGGCCGTCGCGTTCTTCACGGCCGGGTTCCACCGGCGGTCGACCGGCATCGCGCTGGGCCTCACCGTCGGCGCCCTGGTCCTCGCGGGCACGCTCCCCAGCATGGCGCTGGCCGCCCGCGCCGGAGTCACCCCGGTCGTGCTCGGCACCGCCATCACCGTCGCCACCGCCATCGCCCTCGCCTGCTCGCGAAACCCGGGAATGCGCCGGGCGGGCGCGTTCCTCGGCGGGGCGGTGGCCATCGCGCTCCTGCTGTTCAACGCCCGCATCCCGGCCTGGGAGGGGTTGATCATCCTTGCGGTCATGTTCACCGGCACCGCGCTGCACCGGGCCGAGCAGGGCCAGATCCGATGGCGCTCGGCCGCGCTCACAGCCGCCGCGGTGACCGGAGTGGCCTGCCTGCTCGGCATGACGCGGCTGAACGCCTGGAGTCCTGAGACCACCGACTGGGCCGTCCGGCGCGCCTGGGTCTCCGCCGTCCTGGTGGCTGCCGTCGTCTTCGCGATCGGGTACGCGCTCCGCCACCGCTCCATGCCCCGGATCCTGATCTGGCTGGGTGTGATCAGTTACTCGGTCTACCTGCTGCACCCGGTGGTCCTGGTGGTCCTGGAGGAGATCGTGGGACGGTCCCCCGCCCACCGACCGTTCCTGATGTTCGCGTTCGTCGCCGTGCTGCTCCCCCTGTCGCACCTCACCCAGCGTCTCGTGGAGGCCCCCGCCCAGCGCCTGGGCCGCCGCCTGGCCCGCCGGGCCGAGCCCTCCGCCACACCGACCAGGCCACCCGCGTCCCGAGAGACCCCCGAACCAGCACTGGCCTCCGTCGGCCCTTGATCTCGCCGGCCGCCGCGGGCCTTCGAGCGGTCGATGACTCCGGAACGACCGACTCCGGAAACGACAGCAGGGTCCGGCCCCCGATCGGGGGCCGGACCCTGCTGTGTCTGTGCGCGATGTCTGCGCCGCGTCCGGGCGTCCGCCGGTCTCGGAGGCCGGCGGCCGGGCCTCAGACGCGTGCGGCGGCCTCCATGGCGGCCTTGACGGCGGCGCGCTTCTGGCGCAGCTTGGCCAGGGCCTCCTCAAGGATGGCCTCGCCGTCCTCGTCGCTGCGACGCTCCTTCACGTACGCCAGGTGCGTCTTGTAGGGCTCCGTCTTGGGCGGAGCGGGGGGGTTGTCGGAATCCTGGCCCGCCGGAAACCCGCAGCGCGGGCAATCCCACGTGTCGGGCACCGCGACGTCCGTCGCGAAGCTGGGGCGGGTCTCGTGCCGGTTGGCGCAGTAGAAGGTCACCCAGACGCGGGGGGCCGCATCCCCGCGCTCGGCCTCTCCCATCGGCCCTGCCCCGACACGGCTGCCCCGAATCGCGTTGCCACTACCCACGGACTACTCCTCGCTCAATGTTCCGCTGCCGCCCGCCTGACCCCGGCCAGAGCGGCGATCGTTCGTGTGTCGCCTGCCTGCTCGGCTCAGGCGCCCTTGCTCTTGAACAACAGCCCGAGGACGATGATCGAGGCGAACCAGATCACGCCCGTGCCGATCGTCAGCCGGTCGAGGTTGCGCTCCACCACCGACGAGCCGCCCAGCGAGGACGACACGCCGCCGCCGAACATGTCGGACAGGCCGCCGCCCTTGCCCTTGTGCATCAGGACGAGGACCACCATCAGCAGGCTCGTGAGGATGAGCACGATGGACGTTGCGAGAATCACTGCAGTTGCGCCTCTTCTGGCCACCCCCGCTGACGCGGGGCTTGTCGTATTCAAGGACGGAGGAACGAGCCGGGCGGTTTACCCGTCAGCTACGAAGGGTACGACGAACTCTTCGCTGGTTCGTCAAGAACCCCCATGTCGTCGCCGAATTGATCAGAATTGATCAGACGGGCAGGTCCCGGTACCGGCAGATCTTGACGAACTCACCCGGGTCGAGGCTGGCACCTCCGACCAGTGCCCCGTCCACATCGGGCTGGGCCATGATCCCGGCGATGTTGGCGCCCTTCACCGACCCTCCGTACAGGATACGTACGGAATCGGCGATCTCGCCGTCATACAGCTCGGCGAGCCGCGCCCGGATCGCGCCGCAGACCTCCTGGGCGTCCTGCGGGGTGGCGACCTCACCGGTGCCGATGGCCCACACGGGCTCGTACGCGATCACGATCGTCCTGGCCTGGTCGGCGGGGATCTTCTCCAGCCCGCCGTCGACCTGGGCCAGGGTGTGGGCGACCTGCTCGCCGGCCCGGCGGACCTCCAGGCCCTCGCCGACGCACATGATCGGCGTCAGCTCGTTGGCGAAGGCCGCCTTCACCTTGGCGTTGACCAGCGCGTCGTCCTCGTGGTGGTACTGGCGGCGCTCGGAGTGGCCGATCACCACGTACGAGCAGCCCAGCTTGGCCAGCATCGCGCCGGAGATCTCGCCGGTGTACGCGCCGGACGCGTGCTGGGAGATGTCCTGCGCGCCGTACTGGATCTGGAGCCGGTCGGCGTCCACCAGCGTCTGCACCGAGCGGATGTCGGTGTAGGGCGGCACGACGACCACGTCGACGGCCTCGTGGTCGGCCTCCTTGAGACCGAACGCGAGCTTCTGGACCAGCGCGATCGCCTCGAGGTGGTTGCAGTTCATCTTCCAGTTGCCGGCCATCACCGGCTTGCGGGAAGGGGCCTTGGGAGCCATGGTTCAGTCCTCCAGAACCTGCAGGCCGGGCAGCGTCTTGCCTTCGAGGTACTCGAGGCTGGCGCCGCCGCCGGTGGAGATGTGGGAGAAGGCGTTCTCGTCGAAGCCGAGGGTCCGCACGGCCGCAGCGGAGTCGCCGCCGCCGACGACGGTGAACGCGCCGGAGTCGATCAGGCCCTGCGCGACGGCGCGGGTGCCGTGGGAGTAGGGCTCCATCTCGAAGACGCCCATCGGGCCGTTCCAGAACACCGTCCTGGTCCCGGCCAGCCGCGACGCGAACAGCTTCCCGGACTCGGGGCCGATGTCGAGCCCGAGCCGGTCCGCCGGGATGGCGTCGGCGGCCACCACGTCGTGGTCGGCGTCGGCGGCGAAGGCCGTGGCGGCGACGATGTCGACCGGCAACACGAACTCCACGCCCGCCTCCTCCGCCCGGCGCAGGTAGTCACGGACGGTGTCGAGCTGGTCCTCTTCGAGCAGGCTCTTGCCGACCTCGTGCCCCTGGGCCTTGAGGAACGTGAAGACCATGCCGCCGCCGATGAGGATGCGGTCGGCCTTGCCCAGCAGGTTGTCGATCACGCCGAGCTTGTCGGAGACCTTGGAGCCGCCGAGCACCACCGCGTACGGGCGTTCGACCTCCTCGGTGAGCTTCTTCAGGACCGCGACCTCGGTGGCGATCAGACCGCCGGCCGCGTGCGGGATCCGCTGGGGGACGTCGTAGACGCTGGCGTGCTTGCGGTGCACCGCGCCGAAGCCGTCGCCCACGTACACCTCGGCGAGGGCGGCCAGCCGGTCGGCGAACTCCCCCCGCTCGGCGTCGTCCTTGCTGGTCTCCCCCGCCTCGAAGCGGAGGTTCTCCAGCAACGCCACCTGGCCGTCGGCGAGGCCGCTCACCGTGGCCTGCGCGGAGTCGCCCACCACATCCGCGGCGAACGTGACGTCGGCGCCGAGCAGCTCGCCGAGCCGCCCCGCCACCGGGGCGAGCGAGAACTCGGGTTTCACCTCGCCCTTGGGACGGCCGAGGTGGGCGCAGACGATGACCTTGGCGCCCTTCTCCCGCAGCGCCGTGATCGTCGGCACGCTGGCCCGGATCCGGCCGTCGTCGGTGATCTTCCCGTCCTGCAGGGGAACGTTGAGGTCCGCGCGGACCAGCACCCGCTTCCCGGCGACGTCGAGATCGTCAATGGTGCGCATCGAAACGCGTGTCCTTCCGGAAGACGACGCCGCCGTGATCACGCGGCGACACGTGATCACGGCGGAACGGAGAGGCTAGAGGCTGCTGCCGACGAGCTTGACGAGGTCGACGAGGCGGTTGGAGTAGCCCCACTCGTTGTCGTACCAGCCGACGACCTTCACCTGGTTGCCGATGACCTTGGTCAGCCCGGAGTCGAAGATGCAGGAAGCCGGGTCGGTGACGATGTCGGAGGACACGATCGGGTCCTCGGTGTAGGTCAGGTAGCCCTTCAGCGGCCCCTCGGCGGCGGCCTTGAACGCGGCGTTGACCTCGTCCACCGTGACGTCCTGCCCAAGGGTCGCCGTCAGGTCCGTGGCCGAGCCGGTCGGCACCGGGACGCGCAGCGCGTAACCGTCGAGCTTGCCGTTGAGCTCGGGCAGCACGAGGCCGATGGCCTTGGCGGCGCCCGTGGAGGTCGGCACCACGTTCAGCGCCGCCGCGCGGGCGCGCCGCAGGTCCTTGTGCGGGGCGTCCTGGAGGTTCTGGTCCTGGGTGTACGCGTGGATCGTCGTCATCAGGCCCTTTTCGATGACGAAGTTGTCGTGCAGCACCTTGGCCAGCGGGGCCAGGCAGTTGGTGGTGCAGGACGCGTTGGAGATCACCGTGTGGGCCGCCGGGTCGTACTTGTCCTCGTTGGCGCCCAGGACGAGGGTGATGTCCTCGTTCTTGGCCGGCGCGGAGATGATGACCTTCTTGGCGCCGTTGTCGGCGTGCACCTTGGCCTTCTTGCCGTCGGTGAAGAAGCCCGTCGACTCGACCACGATGTCGATGCCCAGGTCACCCCACTTGAGGTTGGCCGGGTCGCGCTCCTCGAAGGCCTTGATCGCCTTGCCGCCCACGATGATCTCGTCGGCGGTGGCGGTGACCTCCTCGGGGAAGCGGCCAAGGATGCTGTCGTACTTGAGCAGCGTGGCGAGGGTCTGGTTGTCGGTCAGGTCGTTGACCGCCACGATCTCGACGTCGGCCCCGCTCGCCTTGACCGCGCGGAAGAAGTTACGGCCGATGCGGCCGAACCCGTTGATGCCTACTCGGATGGTCACGGAACGACACTCCTCGTACGTCGAAGTCCAGCATGCTGCAGAGAAGCCGCCCGGCCCCTCCATCTGCGACCCTACCGAACCCGGGACCCGCACATCGCCACCGGCGGCGTGTGATCTACCGAGTGATTCCCCCTCCCCCGCTCGGGGGATCCGGCCTGCGAAGAAATCACCACAGAAGACCGGGTCAGGGCGACAGCATGTCGGCTGTCAGGTTGGCTTCGGTGCCGGGGACGCCCTGGTCCTGGGCGCGCTTGTCGGCCATGGCCAGCAGACGCCTTATACGGCCCGCGATCGCGTCCTTGGTGAGCGGCGGGTCGGCGAGCTGGCCGAGCTCCTCCAGCGAGGCCTGCTTGTGCTCCAGGCGCAGCCGGCCGGCGTTGACCAGGTGCTCGGGGGCGTCGTCGCCGAGGATCTCCAGCGCGCGGGCGACCCGGGCGCCGGCCGCGACGGCGGCGCGGGCGGAGCGGCGCAGGTTGGCGTCGTCGAAGTTGGCCAGCCGGTTGGCGGTGGCCCGGACCTCGCGGCGCATCCGCCGCTCCTCCCAGGCCAGCACGCTGTCGTGCGCGCCGAGCCGGGTGAGCAGCGCGCTGATCGCGTCGCCGTCCCGGACCACGACCCGGTCGACCCCGCGCACCTCCCGCGCCTTGGCGTGGATCTTGAGCCGGCGGGCGGCGCCGACCAGGGCGAGCGCGGCCTCGGGCCCCGGGCAGGTGACCTCCAGCGACATCGAACGGCCGGGCTCGGTGAGCGACCCGTGCGCGAGGAACGCGCCGCGCCAAGCGGACTCGGCATCGCAGGCCGCCCCCGCGACCACGTGCCGGGGCAGCCCGCGCACGGGCCGCCCGTTGTTGTCGATCAGACCGGTCTGCCGGGCCAGGGACTCGCCCTCCCGGAACACCCGAACGACGTAACGGTTGCCCTTGCGCAGGCCGCTGGGCGCCAGCACGACCACGTCCGACGTGTGCCCGAACACCTCGGCGATGTCCTTGCGCAGCCGCCGGGCGGCGGAGCCGGTGTCGATCTCCGCCTCGATCACAATGCGTCCGCTGACCAGATGCAGGCCGCCGGCGAAGCGCAGCAGTGTCGACACCTCGGCCTTGCGGCAACACGGCTTCATGATGGACAGCCTGCTCAGCTCGTCCTTCACCACACCGGTCATCGCCATAGATGAACCCTCCCCCTAATGAACTTCCTGCAGTCTGGCCGATCGTGGCCCGCGCGGTTGTCAGTCAGCGAATATCTGTACGAAGGCTTGGGCCAGCAGGGTGGGATCATGACGCGGCGATCCGTCCGCCGCGGCGACGTCGGTGAGCACCAGGCTGCCGCCGAGGGCCTGGACGGCCTTGTCCAGCGCCGCGGCGTCGTCCACGACGCCCCGGTCTGCGAGGACGACGTCGATCCGCAGGTCGGGGGCGTGCGCCTGCAGCACCTCGAGGTGGTTCTGCGGCGAGAAATCGTCGGTCTCCCCAGGTTGCGGCACCAGATTCAAGGCGACGATCCGCCGGGCGCGGGTCTCGGTCAAGGCCCGGGCCAGCTCGGGGACCTTCAGATGCGGGAGAACGCTGGTGAACCAGGAGCCGGGGCCGAACACGACCCAGTCGGCCTCCTGCACCGCCTGCAGCGCCTCCGGGCACGCGGGCGGGTCGGTCGGCACCAGCGACACGCTGAGCACCGTGCCCGGCGTCTTGGCGCACGCCACCTGGCCCTTGACCCTGGAGACGGCGTCCGGACGGGCCGGATCGGCTCCCCGCACCTCCGCCACGATGTCCATCGGCACCGAGGCCATCGGCAGCACGCGCCCGTGGGCGCCGAGCAGGCGGCCCACCCAGTCGAGCCCCTCGACGGCGGCCTCGGCCCCCAGCAGCTCCCAGAGCGCGACGATCAGCAGGTTGCCGACGGCGTGGTCGTGCAGCTCGCCCTGGCTGCGGAAACGGTGCTGCACCACGTCGCGCCAGGTCTGGCCCCACTCGTCGTCGCCGCAGAGCGCCGCCAGCGCCATCCGCAGGTCGCCCGGCGGCAGCACGCCGAGCTCCTTGCGCAGCCGGCCGCTGGAGCCGCCGTCGTCCGCGACCGTCACCACGGCCGTCAGCTGGTCGGTCACCCGGCGCAGCGCCGACAATGACGCGTAGAGGCCGTGGCCCCCGCCGAGCGCGACGACCTTGGGCCCAGGGGAGTTCACCGTGCCGCTCGTCTCCTTGTACCGGACCTGATCGGAACGCTCACTCACGACCGAGATCACGATGGGCCACCTGAACCTCGACGCCCTCGTCCCGGAGCCGGGTGGCGAGCTGCTCCGCCATCGCCACACTACGGTGTTTGCCGCCGGTGCATCCGACGGCGAGCGTGACGTAGTGCTTGCCCTCGCGCTCGTAGCCGTCGTTCAGCAGCCGCAGCACCTCGATGTAGGCGTCGAGGAACTCCTTGGCGCCGCGCTGCGCCAGCACGTAGTCGCGCACCGGGGCGTCCCGGCCGGTCTGGGGCCGCAGCTCGGGCACCCAGTGCGGGTTGGGCAGGAAGCGGCAGTCGACGACGAGGTCGGCGTCGACCGGCAGGCCGTACTTGTAGCCGAACGAGAGCACCGTGGCGCGCAGCCGGGACTCGCCGGTGTCGTTGCCGAAGAAGCTGACGATCTTGGCGCGCAGCTGGTGCACGTTCAGATCGCTGGTGTCCAGGACCAGGTCGGCCTCGGCGCGCACCTCGCGGACCCGCTCGCGCTCACGGGAGATGCCGTCGATCAGGGTGCCGTCGCCCTGCAGCGGGTGCGGCCGCCGCACGCTCTCGAAGCGCCGCACCAGGGCGGCGTCGGAGGCCTCCAGGAACACCACGCGCGGGTGGACGCCGCGGGCCTCCAGATCCTCGATCGAGGAGTGCAGGTCGGCGGTGAACGCGCGGCTGCGCACGTCGACCACGACGGCGATGCGCGGCACCGCGTCCTTGACCCTGCCGCCGAGGTCGGCCATGGTCGCCAGCAGGCCGGGCGGGAGGTTGTCGACCACGAACCAGTCGAGGTCCTCCAGCGACTTGGCGGCCGTGCTGCGCCCCGCCCCGGACATGCCGGTGACGATGACGATGTCCGGGACCTTTGTCTCGGCGGTCATCCGCGCTCCCCCTTGTGCTCCCCGTCCCTGTGCTCCCCGTCATGGGTGCCCGTGCGTTCGTCGATCGCCGCGGTCGCGGATCCGCCCGGGACCGGCGCTCCCCCGAGCGCGGCGGCGATCTGCGCGGCGCTGCGCAGCCCGATGCCCGGCACCTCGGCGATCTGCTCGGGTGTCGCTTCCTTCAAGCGTTTGAGCGAGCCGAAATGTTTCAGCAGGGCCTTGCGGCGGGCCGGGCCCAGGCCGGGGACGTTGTCGAGCTCGCTCGCCGTCATCGTCTTCGAACGCTTCTGGCGGTGGAAGTTGATCGCGAACCGGTGCGCCTCGTCCCGGACCCGCTGGACGAGGTACATGCTCTCGCTGTTGCGGGGCAGGATCACCGGGTCGTCGTCGCCCGGCAGCCAGATCTCCTCCAGCCGCTTGGCGATGCCGCACACCTCGATGTCGTCGATGCCGAGCTCGTCCAGCGCCCGCTGCGCCGCGGCGACCTGCGGCGGGCCGCCGTCGACGACGACCAGGTTGGGCGGGTAGGCGAACTTGCGCGGGCGGCCGGTCTCGGGATCGATCGGCTGATGGGCCGAGACGTCCTCCGGACCACCTTCCGAATCGCCCACCGCGCTGCCCGCCGTGCGCCCCTCCAGCTCGGCCTCCACGCCCGCCCCGGGGTCGCCGAGGGTGTCGAGCTCGCCGGTCTTCTCGCTCTCGGCGAGGTAGCGCTTGAACCGGCGGGTGATCACCTCATGGATGGACCGGACGTCGTCCTGGCCCTCGACCGCCTTGATCGTGAAGCGGCGGTATTCGCTCTTGCGGGCCAGCCCGTCCTCGAACACCACCATCGAGGCGACCACGTTGGTGCCCTGAAGGTTGGAGACGTCGTAGCACTCGATCCGCAGGGGCGCCTCGTCGAGGTCGAGGGCCTCCTGGAGCTCCTGCAGCGCCTTGCTCCGGGTGGTGAGATCGCTGGCCCGGCGCGTCTTGTGCTGCTTGAGCGCCTCCATCGCGTTGCGCTGCACGGTCTCCAGCAGGGCCTTCTTGTCGCCGCGCTGGGGCACCCGCAGGTGCACGGGGCCGCCGCGCTGCTCGCTCAGCAGCTCGATCATGGCCTGCTCGTCCGGCGGCATCGCCGGGACCAGCACCTCGCGCGGCACCGAGTCGCTCTCGCTGTAGATCTGGATGAGGAAGTCCTCGACGAGGTCGCCGGTGGTGACGGCCTCGACCTTGTCGACGACCCAGCCGCGCTGGCCGCGGATGCGCCCGCCCCGGACGTAGAAGACCTGGACGGCCGCCTCCAGCTCGTCCTCGAAGAAGGCGATCATGTCGCAGTCGGTCGTGTCGCCGAGGACGACGGTCTGCTTTTCGAGCGCGCGTTCGAGCGCACGGATGTCGTCGCGCAGCCGTGCGGCCCGCTCGTACTCCTGCGACGCGGCCGCCTCGCGCATGTCGCGTTCGAGCCGCTTGATGAAGCGGCTGGTGTTGCCCGCCATGAAGTCGCCGAAATCCTCGGCGAGAAGCCGGTGCTCCTCGGGCGTCACACGGCCGACGCAGGGGGCCGAGCACTTGTCGATGTAGCCGAGCAGGCAGGGCCGGTCGAGCTGGTGCTGCCGCTTGAACACGCCCGGCCGGCAGGTCCGCACCGGGAACACACGCAGCAGCTGGTCGACCGTCTCCCTGATCGCCCACGCGTGGGAGTAGGGGCCGAAGTAACGCACTCCCTTGCGCTTGGCGCCTCGCATCACCATCACCCTTGGAAACTCCTCGTCGAGGGTGACGGCCAGATACGGATAGGACTTGTCGTCGCGGTAACGGACGTTGAACCGGGGGTCGAACTCCTTGATCCACGAGTATTCGAGCTGCAGCGCCTCGACCTCGGTGCCGACGACCGTCCAGTCGACGCGGGCGGCGGTCTGCACCATCGTCTGCGTGCGGGGGTGCAGCCCGGCGAAGTCGGCGAAGTAGGAGTTGAGCCGGGAGCGCAGGCTCTTGGCCTTGCCCACGTAGATGACCCGCCCGTGCTCGTCACGGAAGCGGTATACCCCCGGCGAGTCTGGGATGGACCCCGGGGCGGGTCGGTAGGTCGCCGGATCTGCCACGACATAAAGCCTAGTGGGCGCCGCCGACAGAGTAGGCGT
Organism: Actinomadura rudentiformis; assembly: GCF_008923185.1. Lineage (GTDB taxonomy): Bacteria > Actinomycetota > Actinomycetes > Streptosporangiales > Streptosporangiaceae > Spirillospora > Spirillospora rudentiformis. The sequence continues at coordinate 22,552 of NZ_WBMT01000006.1, read as the reverse complement.
GCCGGCGGCGCCCTCCGCGGCAGCGGGACGAATGGCCCAGATCCCCCCAGAGTGATCCAGATCTCGATTCGGGCCCATGATGATCGGAAAGGGACTACCGGATGGCACCCAGCCCGCGATCAAGATCAAGGGAGGTCGTCCGGACGTGTCCGCGCTCTGGTCCTGGATCATTCTGGCGATAGCGGTCACCACCTCGGTGGTCGTGGTGGAGGTGGGCCGGCGCCTGCTGGCCGGCCCGTTGTCCGCGCGGTGGCCCGGGGTCGCGGCGGTGGCCCGCCGCTGCACCGCGCCCGCGTTCGCCACCGCGGCCGTGATCAGCGCGAACGCGGCCATGCCGTACCAGCTGCTCGGTGCCGGCGCGAGCGGGGCGGTCGGGCACGGGATGCGGATCGCGGCGATCGGCGCCGTCACCTGGCTGGTCCTGAGGATCTCGTACGCGCTCACCGATCCGGCGCTGAACCGGCTGACCCGCATCGAGGGCGAGCGCAACCGCCGCGCGCGGCGGGCGCGGACGCAGATGATGCTGCTCCGCCGGATCGCGGCGGTCGTCGTGGTGATCCTCGCGGTCGGCGCGGCGTTGTTCACCTTCCCGGCGGTGCGGGCCCTCGGCGCCGGGGTGCTGGCCTCGGCCGGTGTCGCCGGGCTGGTCGTCGGCATCGCGGCCCGGCCGACGCTCGGCAATCTGTTCGCCGGGCTGCAGCTGGCGTTCAGCGACGCGCTGCGCCTTGACGACGTGGTGGTCGTCCAGGGCCAGTGGGGTCGTGTCGAGGAGCTGACCCTGTCGTACGTCGTGGTGCACCTCTGGGACGACCGCCGGCTGATCCTGCCGGTGTCGTATTTCACCGAGCAGCCGTTCGAGAACTGGACGCGCCACTCCAGCAGGGTGATGGGGACCGTGGTGGTCCATGTGGACTGGTCGGTGCCGGTCGAGGAGCTGCGCACCGAGGTCTACTCGTTCCTGCGCGAGAGCCCGCTCTGGGACCGCCGGGAGTGGGTGCTGGAGGTCACCGACATCCTCCCGAACGGGCTGGTGCAGGTCCGCGCCCTGATGAGCGCCGCCGACTCGGCCAGCGCCTGGGATCTGCGCTGCGACGTACGCGAGCACCTGGTGCGCCACATCCGCGAAAACCACCCGCACGCGCTGCCGAAATTCCGCACGGAACTCCCTGAGCCCCTCCTCGCCCATGCCGATGGCCAGTAGACCGATGGCCGGTGGACCAAAAGCCGGTAGAGGGGCCCGGGATCCGCGGAACGCTGCCGTCAGGCGAGCTTGATCTGCCCGTCCGCGACCGTGACCTGCTTCTCCTCCAGCGGCTTGGTCGCCGGGCCACCGGCCACCGAACCGTCAGCGATCTTGAACTTGCTGCCGTGGCAGGGGCAGTTGATCGTCCCGCCGGCGACCTCGTCGACCGGACACGACCGGTGCGTGCAGACGGCGCTGAACGCCTTGAACGTGCCCTGCGTCGGCTGGACCACGACGACCTTCTGGTCCTTGAAGACCTTGCCGCCGCCGACCGGGATCTCGCTCGCCTGGGCCAGCGCGGCCCCGCCGCCGCCTCCCGTCGGCGACTGCTGCCCGGCGGAGCCGTTGTCCCCGGAGTCGTCGGATCCGCCGCACGCCGCCACCACTCCCGCGGCGCCGGCGAGCCCGACCCCGATGAGGACCCCGCGCCGGGTGTTGCCCCCCTCCGGTGCCGCGGTGGCCGACTGCTCGATCTCTTCCACCTGCGATGCGGGCTCCATCACCATGAACCTCATACCTCCGTGTGCGGCGTTCGATTACTCCCCTGTCACAAGGAGGAACGGATGCGTCACACGGACGGTTCAATCCTGAACAGATCGTCTGCGTCCGCCCTCGTCCCGGCGGTGCCCTGCGGCGATCGCCGCCGGGCGCGATCGCAGTTGAAGGCGTACACTCGATTCGAACGAGGGTCCGCAGGTGCCGGCAGCAAAGCCGGCATCGCCCTGGTTCTCACTTCATGGGCCCCCGGGCCCAGACAGGTCCGGCGCCCATGCCGCCGCATCACCAGCTCCGAAGCCGCCACGCGGGATGAGGCCCACGCCCCTCGCCATGCCCGGCGGGCCGTCGGCCTGCACAGCCCTGGATCGGAGATCCGGCCTATGACCGACCACGTTTGCCTGGATGTTTCCCTGGACGAAGCCGGAATGACGCTCGACCGTTCACCCGGGCACCTCCTCATCACCCTCCGGGGAGAGCTCGACATCGCATCCACCCCGGGGCTCCGCGGTCCGCTCTACGCCGCCCTGCGGGACACCGGTCCCCATGTGGTCATCGATCTCTCGGGCGTGACGTTCTGCGACGTGGCCGGCCTCGCCCTGCTGGTCGGTGCCCGCCGGCGGACGGCGTCGCGCGACATCTCGATCGTTCTCGCCGCGCCCCGGCCGCAGATGGAACGGCTGCTGACCCTCACCGGCCTGGGGCGCGCCTTCACCATCCGCCGGTCGGTGCGCGACGCGCTCCAGTCCGGCACCGGCGCCCGTTCGACCGCGGCCTGACCGTGGCCGGCGCCACTCCTACGAGAGCCCAGGTGGTCCAGAAGATGTGGAACGACAAGGTGGCGGACGACGAGGTCGCGCCGCTCAAGTGGGGTCCCGCCGGGCGGAGCTGGAGCCCGGGTGACCCCGAACGGCTCACGGCGTCGTTCGACCTGATGGCGGCGGTCCTGGACGGCACCGCCCTGGCGGACCTGCTCACGCAGATCGCGACGCACGCCCGCGTCATGGCCCGGGCGCGCCTGGCCTTCATCGCGCTGCCGCAGGACGACCCCAACCTCCTGCGCGTGGAGATCGCCGTCGGCGACGACGCCGACCGCATCCACGGCCTGACCGTGCGCCGTGGCCGCTCGATGATCGGGCGCGTGTTCGCCACCCGGCGGGCGCTGTCGGCGCGGGTGGCCGTGGACCAGGCCCTCACGGGGCTGCCGGCCGGCCCCATCCTGCTGCTGCCGCTGGAGACGGGCGAGGCCACCCGCGGCGTGCTGGCCGTGGTCGGCCGCCCGGGCGATCTGCCGCTCAGCGCCTCGGTCACGCGAAGTCTCGCGCTGTTCGCGGGCATGTCGGCCACACTGGTCGAGCTGGCCGAGGAACGCCGCGCGGCCGACCGCACCGCAGAACTGCGTTAGGGACGTCAGGACATTGTGTAGGGAAGCAAGGAGGACGGGCCCGTGCCCCCTCGTGGGGCCCGGGCCTGGTCCGGCCTCGGACGGCTCAGAGCTTGAAGAGCTTGGCGTAAGGCGCGATGATCCGCGCCTTCACCGTGCCGAAGTCGACGAGGACGGCTTGCCCCTCGACTTCGAGAACGCGTCCGAGACCGTGCTTGTCGTGAGTCACCTGGTCGCCCAGCGCGAACTCCTTGACCGGCGGCGCCGGGAGCGGAGGCTTGAAGGGGCTGGTCGGCAGGTGTCGCCGCTTGGCGGCTCGGGAGGGTTTCATCACTTGCCAGTATGCGCCACCCAGGACGATTCCGGGGCATTTCCCCGCTACCTGGTCTCGAATTTTACGTTGACGGGAAACGTGGGCTCCTGGCCGGGACATGTGCTAACGTGGTCCTCGTTGCGGTTCCCATAAACATTGGTTGTGTGCGCCTGCGGTCCTACCTCAGGCGCTTTTTTGTTTTTCTGGATCTTCCGGATGGGCGGTCGCGGCGTCCTCGTTCCCACAAGGGGTGGGTTCGAGGCCTATCCAGAAGGAGATGGCTATGGCCACCGGTACGGTCAAGTGGTTCAACGCGGAAAAGGGCTTCGGCTTCATCGAGCAGGACGGCGGAGGCCCGGACGTCTTCGCCCACTACTCGAACATCGCGGCGCAGGGCTTCCGTGAGCTCCAGGAGGGCCAGAAGGTGTCCTTCGAGGTCGTTCAGGGCCAGAAGGGCCTGCAGGCCGAGAACATCGTTCCCGCCTGACCCGACCTGCTTGACGATGCCCTCGGCGGGCGCGGCCTGACGGCCGTCGCCCGCCGGGGGCATCGCGCGTTTCCATCAGGTGAGATAGATCTCGCCGCCGTTCACCGTGACGCCACGGCGGGCGAGCTGGCGCGTGGCCGGGGCGGCCTGGACCGACGCGTCTTCGATGGAGTATTTGCTGCCGTGGCATGGGCAGTTGATCGTGCTGCCTGAGACCGAGCCGACCGTGCAGCCGCGGTGGGTGCAGACGGCGCTGAACGCGCGGAACTCGCCCTTCTCGGGCTGGGTCACCACGACCTTCCGGCTGGCGAAGACCCGCCCGCCGCCGACGGGGATCGTGCTGGCCTTGGCGAGCCTCGTGCCCTGAGGCTTCTTCGTGGGCGAAGGGGACGGCGTCTCGAGTGGTGAGGGCGGTGCCGGGGACCCGGTGGACTGGCCGGTGCGGGCCGGGCTCGCGGGGGCCGTGCCGTTCTCCGACCCGCCGCATGCCGTCACTACCCCGGCCAGTCCCGCGAGCCCCGCACCCGCAAGGAGCTCGCGCCGAGTGCCCCCGCCCGCCGTGTCGTTTGTGATTGGCTGACGCATCGACCGACCTCCGATGGTGCGAGGAGTACGGCGGGAGTGCCGCCGTACTCCTGTCACGGTTGCCGGGGCCTGGCGGTTCAGCTAGTCGAGCATCTTGGCCAGGAAGGTGCCGGTGTGGCTGCCCTCGACCTTGGCGACGTCCTCGGGGGTGCCGGTGGCGACGACGGTGCCGCCGCGCGAGCCGCCCTCGGGGCCCATGTCGATGATCCAGTCGGCGGTCTTGATGACGTCCAGGTTGTGCTCGATGACGATCACCGTGTTGCCCTTGTCGACCAGGCCGTTGAGCACTCCGAGAAGCTTGCGGATGTCCTCGAAGTGCAGGCCGGTGGTCGGCTCGTCCAGCACGTAGATCGTCCGGCCGGTCGAGCGTTTCTGCAGCTCGGCGGCCAGCTTGACGCGCTGCGCCTCGCCGCCCGACAGGGTCGGCGCGGGCTGGCCGAGGCGGACGTAGCCGAGGCCGACGTCGTTGAGGGTCTTGAGGTGCCGGTGGATGGCGGTGATCGGCTCGAAGAAGACCGTGGCCTCCTCGATGGGCATGTCGAGCACCTCGGAGATCGTCTTGCCCTTGTAGTGGACCTCCAGGGTCTCCCGGTTGTAGCGGGCGCCGTGGCAGACCTCACACGGGACGTAGACGTCCGGCAGGAAGTTCATCTCGATCTTGATGGTGCCGTCACCGGAGCAGTTCTCGCAGCGGCCGCCCTTGACGTTGAAGGAGAAGCGGCCCTGCTGGTAGCCGCGCACCTTGGCCTCGGTGGTCTGCGCGAACAGCTTGCGGATGTGGTCGAAGACGCCCGTGTAGGTGGCCGGGTTGGAACGGGGCGTACGGCCGATCGGCGACTGGTCGACATGCACGACCTTGTCGAGCTGGTCGATGCCGTTGACCCGCTTGTGCTTGCCGGGCACCACGCGCGCGCCGTTGAGCTGCTTGGCGAGCGAGTTGTAGAGGATGTCGTTGACCAGGGTCGACTTGCCGGAGCCCGAGACGCCGGTGACCGCGGTGAACACGCCCAGCGGGAACGCGACGTCGACGTTCTGGAGGTTGTTCTGCGCGGCGCCCTTGACCGTGACCTCGCGGCCCTTGGTCCGGGGCCGGCGGATGGCCGGAATCTCGATCTTGCGGCGGCCGGACAGGTAGGCGCCGGTCAGGGACTTGTCCGAGCGGAGCATGTCGTCGAGCGTGCCGGAGACGACGATCTCACCGCCGTGCTCGCCCGCGCGCGGGCCGATGTCGACGATCCAGTCGGCGGCCTGGATGGTGTCCTCATCGTGCTCGACGACGATGAGCGTGTTGCCCATGTCACGGAGCCGGACGAGGGTCTCCAGGAGCCGGTGGTTGTCACGCTGGTGCAGGCCGATGGACGGCTCGTCCAGCACGTACAGCACGCCGACCAGGCCGGACCCGATCTGGGTGGCCAGCCGGATCCGCTGCGCCTCGCCGCCTGCCAGCGTCGCCGACGCGCGGTCGAGGGTCAGGTAGTCCAGGCCCACGTCGAGCAGGAAGCCGAGGCGGGCGTTGACCTCCTTGAGGACCCGCTCGGCGATGTGGGTCTCCCGCTCGTCCAGCTCCAGGGCCAGCAGGAACTTGGCGCACTCGCCGATGGGCATGGCCGCGACCTCGGCGATCGACTTGCCGCCCATGGTGACCGCGAGGATGACGGGCTTGAGCCGGGCGCCGTCGCAGGTCGGGCACGGGATCTCCCGCATGTAGCCCTCGAAGCGCTCGCGGGTCGCGTCGCTCTCGGACTCGGCGTGCCGCCGCTGGATGTAGGGGATCGCCCCCTCATAGGCCGTGTAGTAGGAGCGCGTCCGGCCGTAGCGGTTCTTGTAGCGGACGTGCACCTGGGTCTCGTGGCCGTTGAGCACGGCCTTGCGCGCCTTGGCGGGCAGCTTTTCCCACGGGGTGTTGAGGTCGAAGCCCATGGCGTCGCCAAGGGCCGACAACAGCCGCAGGAAATAGTCGCTCACGTGCCCGTTGGACCACGGCTGGATCGCGCCCTCGCCCAGCGTCTTCTCGACGTCCGGGACGACCAGCTCGGGGTCGACCTCCATGCGGGTGCCGAGGCCCGTGCAGTCAGGGCAGGCGCCGTAGGGCGAGTTGAACGAGAACGAGCGAGGCTCCAGCTCGTCGAACGACAGGTCGTCGTACGGGCAGTAGAGGTGCTCTGAGAACATCCGGGTGCGGTGCTCGTCGTCCTCGGGAAGATCGACGAAGTCGAGCACGATCGTGCCGCCGGCCAGCCCCAGCGCGGTCTCCACCGAGTCGGCGAGCCGCTGGCGGGCCGAGTCCTTGACGGCGAGGCGGTCGACGACCACCGCGATGTCGTGCTTTTCCTGCTTCTTCAGGCGCGGCGGCTCATCGAGCCTGATCATGGCGCCGTCGACGAGCGCGCGGGAGTAGCCCTTGGACTGCAGCTCGCGGAAGAGCTCCAGGTATTCGCCCTTGCGGCCGCGGATGACCGGGGCGAGCACCTGGAACCGGGTGCCCTCCTCCAGCTCCAGCACCCGGTCGACGATCTGCTGCGGCGCCTGGCGGCTGATCGGGCGGCCGCACTCGGGGCAGTGCGGGTGGCCGATCCGCGCGTACAGCAGCCGCAGGTAGTCGTAGACCTCGGTGATCGTGCCGACGGTCGAACGCGGGTTCTTGCTGGTCGACTTCTGGTCGATGGACACCGCCGGGGACAGCCCCTCGATGAAGTCCACGTCGGGCTTGTCCATCTGCCCGAGGAACTGCCGGGCATAGGCCGACAGGGACTCCACGTACCGGCGCTGCCCCTCGGCGAAGATCGTGTCGAACGCCAGACTCGACTTGCCGGACCCGGACAACCCGGTGAACACGATCATGGAGTCGCGCGGCAGATCCAGCGAGACGTCCTTCAGGTTGTGCTCGCGTGCTCCACGCACGATGAGTCGGTCATGCACAGCGTTCTTCCCGGTTCCTCTTTGGGGCGCGGCGACTAGAGACAGAAAACCTCGGTCTCAGGCTAGCCAGGGGGTACGACAGAATCCCTGTCCTGCGACAACGGCGGCGAGCGCCTTCGCATTTCGAACCGTACACGTGTTCGAAGATCTCTCGCCACCGGAACGCGCCCGGCTCGCCACCCCGCCCCAGCGGGCGGGCTACCTGTGCACTTTAACCCCGACCACGTTGTAGGTGGTGTCGGGCGTCGGCGTCGTCGTGAACCGGGCGTTCGGCAGGTAGAGCCGTCCCTTGAACGAGGCGACCGTGCTCGGCACGTCGAAACGGGAGTCGCTGATCCGCCGGACCACGCGTGCCGAGGTGCCGGACCGGTTGAGCTTCAGGACGGCGATGACGTTGGAGCGATTCTGAACCACGTACAACGTGTTCCCATGACGCAACATTCCGTCACCGTTGACCAGCGACTCGCCGCCCAGGTCCACCGTCCGCGTCACACCGGTCTTCGGATCGACCCGGAACAGCTTCCCGGCGTTGCTCTGGACGATCAGCAGGGCGTTCCCGTCCGGCGTCGAGACGATGCCGTTGGCGTTGGGGCCCGTCGGGTTGAACACGAGATCACCGCTCAGCGCCAGCCGCTCGACCTTCTTGGGCAGCCCGTCCCGCCCGAGCCGCATCTTGTATAGCGCGGGCTGCGAAGTGGCCGAGTCGGTGAACCACGCTGTGCCGCGCGTCAGAAAGACGTCATTGATGAACGTCGGCGTCCCGGTCGACAGCTGGTGGCTGGAGATGATCCGGCCGGTCCGCGCGTCCACGACCCGCGCCGTCCCGGCAGGCCCGCCCGCCGCGAAGATCCGCCCACGCCGGTCGAGCTTGATCCCGACCGTCGGCGTGCCCGGCCCCTGGCTGATGACCTTGCCCTTCCCGGTCCGCAGATCGGCGCGGTAGATGTCCCCGTCCGCCAGCGATCCGACGTAGGCGAACGGCCCGGACCCGGTCGCGATCCCCTCGGGCCGCCATCCGTTCGGCAGGGGGAACTCACCGACCAGACCCCCACGGTGCGCGAAGGCCTGCGTCGGAGGCAGCAGGACGACCCCAAGGATCCCGGCGGACACGACGGCACCAGCACGGCGCAGCATAACGATCACTCCCTCTCGGAAGATCAAGTCTTACACCGCCACAAAAATCCTTAAACCCCCCACCACTGGCCACACCGCGCCACTCCTGGTGCCAGGTGGGTGGGAGTGATTGGTTTCCGCTGGGTGGGAACGATCCTGCGTCTGCCATCGACGACGAGGGGGATCGTGTGCAGCACCGGCAAATGGAGCTCGATGGGATCAGTGTGTTCTACCGCGAGGCAGGGCCCGCTGACGCGCCTGCCGTTCTCCTGCCTCATGGCTATCCCTGTTCGTCCTACCAATACCGCGCGTTCATGCCCGCTCTGGCCGACCGCTGGCATCTGGTCGCGCCCGACTTCCCGGGCTTCGGGTACAGCGGCACTCCGGCGGACTTCGCATACGACTTTGACGGTTACGCGGACTTCCTGGAGCGGTTCGCCGACGCGCTCGGCCTGCAACGCTATGCGCTCTACCTGCACGACTACGGGTCGCAGATCGGGCTGCGGCTGGCGATCAAGGCGCCGGAACGCGTCGCCGCGCTCATCATCCAGAACGGCGACGTCTACGAGGACGCGCTCGGGCCCAAGTACGCGTACCTGAAGGAGTACTGGGCGGAGCCGACGCCGGAGGGCCGCGCCAAGCTCGCCGCGGCGGTGAGCGAGGACGGGTTCCGGGAGGAGTTCCTGAACGACGTCGACGAGCGCCTGGCCGCGCACATCAGCCCTGACCTGTGGAGGCTCGCCTGGCTCCAGCTCGGCACACCGGAACGGCGAGAGATCATGGTCGGGCTCATGGAGGGGCTGAAGGCCAACCTCGAATGGTTCCCCAGGTACCAGGCGTATCTGCGCGAGCACCGCCCACCCACACTGATCCCGTGGGGACCGGAGGACGGCTACATGCCCGCGCCCTCGGCACGCGCCTACCTGCGGGATCTGCCGGATGCCGAGCTGCACCTGCTCAACGGGGGGCATTGGGCCCTGGAGACCAACCTCGCCGAGATCGTGTCCCTCGCCCGCGATTTCCTGGGCCGGGTGCACAGCTAGGACACGCTTGGTGACGCGCGCGCGTGTGGTGACGCGCGTGTGGTGACGCGCGTGTGGTGACGCGCGTGCGTGACACAGTAGCCGTGACGTCGTTCACTCCTGGCTTCCCACCGTGGAGGATGGACCCGGACGAGAGGAGTGGCGTCATGCGCGACTGGAGAAAGGTCCTGGAGGAGATCGACGCGGGGACCGAACGGGTCGTGACCACGTTGTCCGGGTTCTCGGACGAGGAACTGGCCGCCCCCTCGGCGCTGCCGGGGTGGACGCGCGCGCACGTGGCCACCCATGTCGCGCGTAACGCCGACTCCCTCTGGAACCTCCTCGAATGGGCGCGGACGGGCGTGGAGATCCCGCAGTATCCGAGCCTCGCGGCGCGCGACGCCGACATCGAGGCGGGCGCCGGGCGGTGCCGGTCCGCGCTGGTCGCCGACGTCCGGGCGACGGCGGCGCGGTTCGCCGAGCAGGCCCGTACCCTCCCGTCCGCGGCGTGGGACGCGAAGGTACGGGCGATAGTGGGCTTCGAGCATCCCGCCTGGTATTCGGTGTGCCGCCGTTGGAACGAGGTCGAGGCGCATCACGTGGATCTCGCGGCGGGGTACGGACCGGCGGACTGGCCCGAGTCGTACGTACGGTGGGCCTTTCCCGCGACGCTCAGGGATCTGGCCGCCCTCCCGGCCGGGCGGCAGGGCGAGCTCGCCGGATTCCGGCTCGTCGCCACCGACACCGGTGAATCGGCCGATCTGGGTGACGCGGCGGGGCCGGTCATCTCCGGCTCCGGTCGTGCGCTGCTCGGCTGGCTCAGCGGCCGTTCGGACGGTTCCGGCCTGGCGCTGCGCCCCGACGGGGCACTCCCCGTACCACCACCATGGCCACACGCGCCCAGCGGTCTATGAACGCCGGTCTCCCTCCGACTCCGCGTCGCCTGGACCTACACCGCCTGGGTTCACGGCTCCCGGGCTGACGGCTCCCGGGCTGACGGCTTCCGGGTCCAGGTCCGCGTCGTCTCCGGCCAGACGGTGGAGGACGTCCGGTGAGCGCGCGGTGATCATGTTGCGGGTGACCGCGAGGCCGCCGCGGACACGTTCGCCGGCGAGGATCTGGGCGACCTTGCGGCGGCCCATTCCCGCCCACCGGCCGAGGTCCTGCTGGCAGACCGGCAGCCGGACGACGACCGTGCCGTCCTCGGCGGGGTCGCCGAAGCGCGCGAAGAGGCGGAGGAGGCGCGTACCGAGGCGCCGTTCGGCGTCGTCGGGGAAGTGCGAGATCCTCAGCTCGTTGGCGTCGCGGAGGCGTTCGGCGAGGACGCCCGCAACCGCCCACACCCACTCGGGGTCCGCGTTCAGCACCGTCCGGAACCGGTCGGCGGGCAGCACCAGTGCCTGGACCGGGGTGAGCGCCTCCACGTTGGCCTCGCGCACGCCGCCGTCCACGGCCTCCAGTTCCCCGACCAGGTCACCGGGGCCGAGCATGTCGAGAATGACCCGTTCTCCCGTCCGGTCGACCCAGACCTGCACCGCCCCCGAGCGCAGCACGTACACCTGGGACGACCGGCTGTGCTCGCGCGTCAGGAACGCGCCCTGCCTGATCAGGACCGAGGTGCCGGCCTCCTCGAGCGCCCTGCGCCCCGGGCCGGGCAGCGCGGTCCAGAACGTGCTGATGACCATCGACGCCCTCCCCATTCGAGTGAACGCGGCAGTGCGACGATGGACTGCGTAAAACGACACACGTGAGATCGGATACTGAAGATCATTCTGCCTCGGGGACCACCTCCGCGTCAGCGCCATCGGACTCCAGCCACATTTCGATGGCGCGCATCCGGCGGGTGCAGTCGTCGGCCGCAGCCTCGTCGCCGAGCGCCATGTGCGAGTCGCGCAGCTTCTCCAGGGCGGTCCGCTGGCCGCGGTGGTCGCCGACCTCGCGGCGGATGACGATCTCGGCGGCGAAGTGCTCGGCCGCCTCGGGATGGCGGCCTTGCCGCTGGCATGCCCGGCCCATGGTGTGCATCGAGTACGCCTGCTCGCGGGCGTCGCCGAGCCGGATCGCCAGGTCGAGCGCCTCCTTGCCGCTGGCGAGCGCCTCATCGGTGCGGTCCAGGTCGAGGTAGATCGCCGCGAGGTGGACCAGCGCGGTGCCCTCGCTGTGCCGGTCACCGACCTCGCCGAGGACGCGCAGGGCCTCCAGTTCGGTCTGCAGCGCCTCGTCGAGGCGGCCGCTGCGGCGCAGCACGAGGGCGTAGGTGTCCAGGCCGGTGCCCAGCCCGTACCGGTCGCCGATGTCGCGGCGGATCTCCAGGGCTTGGGTGGCGGCTCGTTCGGCCTCTTGGTGCAGGCCCAGGCACAGGTAGGTGCGGGCGACGCTGCCGAGCGTGCCGGCCAGGCCGTCTTGCGCGCCGAGCCGGTGCCACAGGTCGAGTGCTTCCAGGCCGAGTACGAACGCTTCCTGATAGCGGTTGAGGCGCCGCATCACCATCGACAGGTGTTCCAGGTCGTGCGCCTCGCCGTGCAGGTCGCCGATCTCCCGGCGGATTTCCAGCGCGCGGGCGAGTTGTTCGCGGGCCTCGCGGTAGCGGCCGAGACGCCAGTGCACGATGCCGACCTGGGCGAGGGCTTCTGCCTCGCCGTGCCTGTCCCCTATCTCCCGGTGCAGCCGCAGCGCGTCGCCGCAGTAGGTGAACGCCTCAGCGAAGCGTGCGGCATCGCACATCAGGCGGCCCAGGGTGGTGAGCGCGCGCGCCTCGCCATGCCGGGCGCCCAGGGCCCGGTAGGTCTCCAGTGCCTTTTCGGCGTCCTGCTGTGCCAGGTCACGCAGCCCCAGCGAGGCGTACACGCGCGCCAACTCAGTCAGGGCCTGGGCCTCACCATGCCGGTCTGCCAGTTCCTGCCTGATGAAGAGTGCTTCGAGAGCATGGGAGACCGCGGAATCGATGGCGCCACGCCGCCGGTGCACCCGTGCGATGGTGAGCAGTGTCTCGGCCACCCCTGCCGCGTCACCGATGTCACGGCGGATTTCCAGCGCCTTCCTTGCGTTCTCCAGGGTGGCCTCGTAGTCGGCCAGGCCGAGGAAACTCCTGGCAAGTGTCTCGTGTCCTCTGGCCACGCCGCTGCTGTCGTTCAGGGACTGGTGGATGGCGAGCGATTTGCGTGCCCGTTCGATCGCTGTCATGTAGCGGCCAAGCGCGCAGTGCACGTCGGCGAGGGTGGCCAGCGCCAGCGCCTCGCCTCGACGGTTGGGAGGATCGGCTGAACGGAAGCCGCGCCTGGCGTCTTCGCCGTACCCGATGGCCTGCACAGACCCGCCGAGGTCGAAGTGCGCCACTGCAAGGTTGTGCAACATGACCGCTGCAGCGGGCCAGTCTTCCTCTGTCCGCGCCGCTCGCAAACCCGCCAGGTGCACGGCGATGTTGTCCTCGCTGTAACGCCGGAACTCCTGGAAGTCGAATAGCGAGTCGGCCAACTCCCAGCACGTGCGGTGCAGACCGTGCTGAGCCGCCAGATGCACAGCGGCGACCAGGTTGCGCCGTTCAGCCTCGAACCACGCCAGGCTCTGCGCCCGTTCCGCCGGGTCTGGCGGTGACGCCGGTTCCTTTGCACCCTCCAGAACGGGACGTCCCCCTTGCCCCAAGGCCTGCCCCGCCTCACGCGCCTCCGACAGGTACGCGCCCAGCAACCGCCGCTGCGCCGCAAGCCGGTCGTTGTCGTCGTCCTCACTCAGCCCACGTTCACGAGCGAAATCCCGCAACAGGTCGTGCATGCGGAACCGGCCCGGCGCCACATCGTGCACCAGATACGCCTGGCACAACCCGTCCAAGAGCTCATGTGCCTCTGCCACCGGCCGATCCAGCAACGCCGCCAGCGCGGTCGCAGTGAAATCCGGCCCGGGAACGAGCCCGATCCTGCGGAACGCCTCCCGCTGATCGCGGCGCAGCCCTCGATAGGCGACATCGAAGGTCGGGCTGAGCACACCATGCAAACCGCCGGTCGCCGGCAGGCCGCTCGTGGCGATCCCGGGCTCGTACGGCGCCGGGGCCGGCGCATCGCGATCCGCCAGCTCCCGCACGGCATCGGCGATCGACTCCTCGGGGTTCTCGGCGAGCCGCCCCGCCATGATGCCCAGCGCCAGCGGCAGGAAGCCGCATTCGCCCGCGAGCCGCACCGCCGCCTTCTCGTCGTCGCGGACGCGGCGGTCGCCCGGTCCCAGGACGGCGGCCATCAGATCGACCGCCTCCTGCGGCATCATCTCCCGCAACTCCAGCGTCCGGATGTCGGCGCCGTCGAGCAGGTCCGGCAGCTGCCGCCGGCTGGTCACCATCGCCAGCCCCGCCCCCAGGGCGCTCAGCAGCGGCCGGACCTGCTCGGCCCCCGCCGCGTTGTCCAGCACCAGCAGCACCCGCCGGTCGGCCAGCACCGACCGGCCCTGCGCGATCAACTCGTCCTCCGTGCGCGGCAGCTGATCGCCCGGCACCCCCAATCCCCGCAGCACCTGCCCCATCGCCTCCCCCGCGGTGACGGGAGCCCGCGTCGTCCCCCGCAGGTCCACGAAGATCACCCCGTCCGGGAACCGCACGGCGACCCGGTGTGCCCAGTGCAGCGCCAGCGTGGTCTTCCCGACCCCCGCCATCCCCTGAACGATCACCGCCCGCGGCATCTCGGACTGGGAGACCAGCAGATCCAGCTTGCCCAGCCCGACCTCTCGGCCGGTGAAGAACGGGTTGTCCGGCGGCAGCCTCAGCGCAGGCGGGCCCGACGATTGAAGCCGTACAGGCGAACGAGTGGCGATCCGCACGCTGACCGCCTCGTCCACCTGCATGGCAGCCACGGAATCCGTCGTACGCGGCGCATTCGACGCCGCAGGCCACTCGTCCCCCCACGGGCTGGCCGCCCGCCGCAACGCCTCCGGAGCGAGAACGGTCAGCGGACGGCTGCGGCTGTCGAGGATGCCCTTGGACCGCCATACCCGGAACCAGCGCACGAGGGTCTCGCGGGAGATGCCGGCCCAGTTCGCCAGATCGGCCTGGCTGAGACGAAGCGGAATCTGCACGCCGTAACTCGTGACGACGCCGAACCGATGCGCCAACTCCAACAAGTGATAGGCGAGACGCTGCGGATGTTCGGCCGCCCGTACCGCATGACGACGTCCGCCATAAGCGTCGCTCTCGGCGATGGTGTGCATCATCGCCTCGGCCACCTGCGGATTGGCCGCAAGCAGACTGGCGAACTGCCGCCGGTCGATGCGCAGCACCGCGATCTGATCGAGCGCGGCCACCGTCCCCCGCTGCGGATGCCCCCAGGGCGCCAGCGCACCCACGAGATCGCCCGGCCCGAACAGGTCGATGATGGACTCGTCGCCTTCGCTGGAGTCCACGAACTCCTTCGCCACCGCGTTCGACACCGTCCGCGCGTTCGCCTTGAACACGACGAACACGCCCGGCGCCACCACACCCTGGTGGCAGACCATCCCGCCCTTGGGGATCTCCGAACGCCGCCCCATCGCGCGCAGCGCCTGCCGGTCGGTGACGGCGAGGCGGTCCCAGAAGCTGCCCCGCCTGACGTCGTCGTCGATCACAGCGCCACCATCGCCATCGTCCAGATGACGAACGACACGGCCGTCACCATCCCCCACACCACCGCCCTCCAGGACAGCTCCGAGCAGCGGTGCGCCGCCGCCAGCAACCGGCGCAGCTCTCCATCCCGCACCCGCTCGTCGAGTGCGGTGTCCAGCGCGAACGGCCTCCACGGCACGGCCGGATCGAGCGGCGACCCCGTGTTCCCACGGGCACTGCTGAGCGCCGCCACCAGCGTCATCCGCGACCGGACGACAAAGCCCGCCGACCCCGCATACGCGACACCGAGCACCCCGAGCAACGCCAGCTGAACGACCCCGGGCCGAACCGCGGCAAGCTGAGCGATCACCCCCACGCCGACGACCCCCAGCAGCACCGCCGCGATGAGCCCGTCCTGACCGCACAGCCGTACCAGCGCGCAGGCCTGCCGGAGCAGTTCCTCTGGAGCGTCGTCCCCGCGCGGAGGGCCGACCGGGGAAGTCCTCGTCACCACCGCGTCACCGTCCTCTCGACCTGACCTTCCACGAACGATCGTCCGCCAAGAATCCGTCGAGAACCATCCGGTACGGCACGCTTGCGCTGAGTCTGGTGACTCAATTCCCGCCCACGCACCCCGCATGAGAGAGGATGGAACCGCGCGCCCCACCGAGGAGGACACATGAGCTACACCGGTCACGTCGAGGTCGGCGGCAAACCCGACGTCCGGGAGCTGCCCGGTCTCTCGATCACCAAGGTCGCCGTCGGCCCGTACGACAACAACGCCTACCTGCTCCGCTGCACCGCGACCGGCGACCAGCTGCTCGTCGACGCCGCCAACGAGCCGGCCCGCCTCCTCCAACTGATCGGCGACGGCCCCCTCAGCCGCGTCGTCACCACCCACCGCCACCAGGACCACTGGATGGCCCTGAGCGACGTCGTCCAGGCCACCGGCGCCCCCGTCGTAGCCCACCCCTTCGACGCCGAGCCCCTCCCCGAACCCGTGGCCGAACCCGTCGAGAACGGCGACACCCTCCAAGTAGGCCAAGCCACCTTCGAGGTCATCCACCTACGCGGCCACACCCCCGGCTCGATAGCCCTCCTCTACACCGAAGCCGACCGCCCCCACCTGTTCACCGGCGACAGCCTCTTCCCAGGAGGTGTAGGCAACACCTGGGGCGACCCGACCCGCTTCAAGCAACTGATGACCGACGTCACCGAACGAGTCTTCGACCGCCTCCCCGACAACACCTGGTTCTATCCCGGCCACGGCAACGACTCGACCCTAGGCAGAGAACGCCCCAGCATCCCCGACTGGTGGCAACGCGGCTGGTAACCCCCACAGCCGCCAACACCACAACCCAACCAACACCAACACGCCCAACCTTCGAACCGGCGCCGATCTGGCTGCTTTCCGACAAATCGCCGATCTGATGCGCGCCCGGCACTGGCGGTCGACCGCGCCCATGACGGTCAGGTCACCCAATACCTGACTGGCGGCCCCGAGCTGCTGGAGCAGGCCGCAGCTACCACGCCGACCAGATCCTGCCATCCGGCTTTTGGGCTGCTGCCGTCTCCCACGCCGATCCAGACGACTTGAACGCGCTCGGCGACGCTGCCCAAGACCTCCTCGTGGGCGATGCGCATGTCGTCGGTGACGCCGAGCCGGACCTCCCGCTGGAGGTTGATCACTAATGCGCTGGGCAGCGCAGGACTTGATTCGCGCCAATTTCATCAGCGGTGAACTGAGCGCCCCTCCCCGAAGCGCCCGGCACCTTCGACCGACGCGTGAGGCAACCCGCCGAGGAACTGGCTGACGGCTTCCCCTAGACGGGTAGCTCCGATCTGCTCCGCTGCATCTGGCCGTCTTCGCTGACCCGGACGGATGACCGACGATCTGGCAGGCGGGCATCATGAGGGTCCGAACTTTGAAGGAGTGACGCCCGTGAGGCTGGTCTCTGACCCCAGGTACGGCGAAGTGGATCTCTCCGCATCGGCGGAAGAGCTAACGCGCTTGGCAAGCGCGGTGGCCCAGGGCGAGGGGCGGCTCAGCTCCACATCTTCGCCGGGCAGCAACGCCTTGGCCGGCGTCGAGGTCAAGAAGACTTCCGGCCCCGGGGTCCTCATCCACCGGGACGCCGAGCAGCAGATCCTTGTGATCAGCGGTGACTGCGCCAGCAGGACTGTGCTCGCGGAGAACCTGCAAGCCATGGCCACCGCCGAAGGCGGCGGCCACCTCCACATCGACTACTTCCCCGGGCACTTCTACCTCGCCGAAGGATCACTGTCCTTGGTGGTCAACAGCCCGCACGCAGGCATGCCAAACCGGTGAGTGGACAGTTGGTCGCTGCGATCAGTGATCGTAGGCGACCGGGTAACCGGTGCACCGATCTTGCTGCTGTGCCAGATCCCGGCCGCCATCGCCAGGACACGCTGGGCCACCCGAATGGCGACGCCCTCGACGGACCGACCGCCGTGTTCCTCCAGGCCGAACTGGCCCTCGAGAGTGTCGTTGACCGACTCGACCAGCCGGGCGCAGCTCTTAAGAGTGATCGGATATGCGCGCCCGTTGATCTCGATCTGCCGCATGACACGACCGAATCGCTTCATCACACCGGCGTCGGATATCGGGACTCCCTCTGGGTGAGTCGTACAGGCGTTCGCCCTTGGGCCGAGCCGACGCGGACACCTTGACACTCCCCGCCGTATCGTGCCGCCGTCGCGGTCCGCCCGCCGGTCGGTGTCGGGGGGCTTATCACACGTCGGGCATCTTGCCCAGCAGCCACCGGACGCTGTTGTCGCCGCCCAGTTGCGGGAAATGGTCGACGGCCTTGTCGCACAGCTCGATCAGGTGCTGTTTCTTGCCCGACGCGGGAAGGTGGGAGTAGTACTCGAAGGTCGGGGCCATCTGCAGTTTCCGTTTGGCCATCTCGCCAGCTCTGGCGGGAGTGGCCACCATGATCTCGGCGGTGTTGGCCAGCACGCCCTGCATGGCCGACATGAACAGCCGCTCGTGCCCGTAGCGGGGACTCTTCTTTCCGGGGACGACATCGGTGGACGGGGTCTGGTAGAGCACGTCGATCAGGTGCAGCACGTAGCAGTACGCCGCGTTGAACAGATTGCTGATGCTGCTGGCGGCGGCGTCGTCCCCGAATTGGAAGGACTTGGGATCGGTGGGGACCTTCCAGGTGGGACCGATCGGTTCGATCCCTTCGGCGATGCGCTGGAACTTGTGGAAGTGGGGCAGTTCATCGATGCCCGGTACGGGATAGAGGACATCGACCGGTACCGAGGGCTTGGCGGGGTCAACTCCTTCCCCTTGGTCGACGATCATCTTCAGCGCCTGCTGGGCGGTTGACAGGTCCTTGACCAGCATGGGTTCCCCGCCGCCGTCATTGTTCCAGTAGGCGGCGACGTACTGGAGTTCGGGCTTGTTCCCGGCCCACAGGCTTTGGGGTTCTGCGGCATCCAGCCGTTTCAGCCCGGTTCCGATCGATTTGTAGAACTGCCCGATGGTGGCGTACTGCCCCTTGGGAGGGGTGCCCTCGGCCGGTGGCGCATCAGGGCGCTCGAATTCCATGAAGACGTCCCTGATGAGTCTCCTGTCGCATCTGCTCAGCCGGAGCAGCAGCGCTGGATGGCGGTGCAGCATGTATTCGGGGAAGTCGGGCACGAAGTCCTCATCGTAGAACCGCACCTGGTCACCGAAGCCCAGGGCCACCAGGATGTTGCGAACCAGGCACAGGTGCAGCATTTCCTCGACGACGATGCTGCGGATCAGGCGGTGGGCACCGGTGCCCGCCGCCCACCGGGAGTGGCCCTGTCCTGCGATGGAATACAGGGCGTACAGGTACATGGGAATCGTCTGGGTCTCCACGGCCGCAGCCTGGATCAGGTGGTTGCGCAGGTCCTCTTTGGTGGTGATGCCTTTGGCGGCATTGACCGGGAAGGCGTCCAGGATCGTCGCCATGGATCCGCTGGTGGGGGCAGTGCCGGCGGCAGAGTCGGTGGAGGCAGAGGGGCCGTTGCTCACGGGGAGGTCTCCTGACGGGTGCAGGCCGGACGGAGGGTGTGCTGGTCGGTGAGGTGGGACACGCGCACCCACCGTTGGGCGGCCCAGTGGCGCAGGTGGTGGCGAGCCTCGGCAAGGGCGACGCAGGCGGCCTCGGCCGCGTCTGCCAGGGCCGCTCCTTGCGTGAGCGCGTCCAGCAAAGCGAACGCACCGGGCGTGATCGCGGTGGTGAGGACGCGGTAGTCATGCCGGAACAGCACCAGGTGCGCCGGGTCGGGAACGGGCGGTGCCGGTCGCCGTCCTTGGCCGACGTCGGTGTGGTAGCTGTGCACTGGCGCGCAGACATTCAGCAGGCGTAGGCAGGGCGCCGGTGTCACCCTTGCCTTACCAGTGTCGATGTGGTGCTGGGCAAGCGCCGGCGGGGGCCGGTCTGGTAGGCCTTCCAGGCCAGGGCCGTCCGCGACCTGCGCGAAGGCGTGTTCGTAGCGGACCAGGTCGATCATCACGTCGATCCATGCCTCGCGCTGTGCGGGCGGCGCGTCCCGGTCGGGCCGCTGGGCGGACAGATGATCGGCCAAGTCCTCGTCCAGCCGCGCCAGGGTGTACGAGCGGGGAGGGTGGGACCGCAGATAGTCGGCGGCGAAGTCATCGAACAGTTCGTCGCCGAGCAAAACGCGCAGCGACGGATGCTGGTGCCGCATCGTCTCCAGCAGACGCGCCTGATAGTCGATCCGGTAGATGTCCAGACACTGCTCGGCGGTCAACCGCGCCGAGCCCGCCAGCATCCCGGCGGCTCCGGCTGCCGGAGGGATTTCGGCAGGCTCAGCGAAGGCGGTGATGGCGACGGCGTTCTGCAGCCAGTGCTGGGCTGCTTCAAGCGCGGGAACGGAGACGGCGAGGGATGCTCTAGTCACCGCGCACCGGCCCCTTGCGCGCGAATGGAATCGGAGCGACAGCGAGGTCGCGCACGCCCAGGCCAGGCTCGCCCGTACACAGGTCGGGCCCGCACGCGCACGGGTCGACCTCGCCCACGCACGGGTCGGCCTCGCACACGCCCGGGCTGGTCTCACCCATGCCCAGATCGCGCTCGCCCGGGTGCGGAGGGGGCTTGCCTATGTACCGGTTGGCCTTGTGCAACTCGGCGAGCAGTTGCGGGAAGGGCGGAAGGCGGTCGTCCCATTCCAGCAGCGTCGGGACGGGCCCGCTCAGCGCCGTGGCGAGCCGGTAGAGCTGCCACACCGGTTCGGCGACGGGGCGGTCGTGGGTATCGAGCAGATGGGTGCCGCGGTCGGCGTGGCCCGCCAGGTGGATTTGCGCGATCCGATCGTGTGGCAAAGCCCGGATGTACTCCTCGGCGTCGAAACCGTGGTTGGCCGCGGAGACGAAGACGTTGTTGACGTCCAGCAGCAGCCGGCATCCGGACTCCTCACACAGGCGCGCCAGAAACTCCCACTCGGTCATCGTCGAGTGGGCGAAGGCGGCGTAGGTGCTGGGGTTTTCCAGCACCAGCGGGCGTTCCAGGACGTCCTGCACCGTACGGATCCGGCGGGCCAGATGCCGCAGGGACTGTTCGGTGAACGGGATCGGTAGCAACTGGTGGGTGTTCACGCCGGCGACCCCTGTCCAGCACACATGGTCTGACACCCACCGGGCCCCAGTGGCGGCGGCCAGGCGCCGCAGCCGGCGCAGGTAGCCGATGTCCAGCGGGTCGGTGCTGCCGATCGACAGCGACACCCCGTGCATCACCAGCGGGTACCGCTCGGCGATCTGGTCGAGGGCGTGGCGGGGGTAGCCGCCGGAGTCCATGAAGTTCTCGGAGATGATCTCGAACCAGTCCACCCGCGGCCACGCCGACACCACGTACGGCAGGTGCGACGCCCGTAGCCCCACCCCAAGGCCGAGGCGCTCCGACGCCTGATGGACCGCTGGATCGCCTGCGTTCGATGGCGCGGCGCGCGCCGCGGACGAGTGAACGGCCGTCATTTCTTCGGCTTGCTGACGCGGCCGGTCTCATAGGAGGGCACCTCGTCATCGGGGTATCCCTCGCCCGGCGACGGGCCGAACGGGACGCCCGCCTCGTACATGCGCTGCTCGAAGACCTTGCGCGCCCGCTTCCACACGCTCGTTCCGCGGAACGGACCGGCGGCGTGGACCCGGCTGATATTGACCGGACTGGCGCAGCTGCCGGAGTAGCGGCAGTGCTGGGCGCCGGGGAGGGCCTGCTCGGCATCGTGCCCGGTGTAGCCGCAGCCGCCTTGGCCGCGGCATTCGTTCGCGCCGTGGCACTCGTGGAAGACCGTGGCGCACTGGCCCGTGCCGGCCATCCAGCCGGAACCGTCGCGGCCCTGCCCCTTGCAGGAGTTCAATCCCATGCACACATGCAGTTCATGGGCTTTGGGGTCCTGTCCCGGCGTGGTGGTGTGGGGCCGGGGCGTTCTCTCCTGTTCCTTCTTCTGTTCTTTCTTGCCCTGCTTGCCGCCCTCGATGAACGAATCGGTGTCCTCGACGAACAGCCGTGGGTCGTGTCCCTTGGGAGGGATGCTCATCATCCAGCCTTTCGTCATGCCTTCAGGACGCGATGAGGCACGGGCCTGTTCGCCGTGCCGCCGAGTGGTAGTCGGGTCATCCCGAGGAAACGGGGGCGCAGAAGAAACCGATGATTTGGTCGGGCAACTGCGCGCGCCCGGACGGGTAGTTGTCACGCTGTTTTTGCTGGCACGCGAGCGCGGGATCGGACTCCTTGCGCGACAAGATCAGGAAGGTGCCATATACCTCGCCGCTGACCGGGGCGCCTCGGGAGGCGCCACAGTTCAGCCATCCCCAGCCCTTGTGCTTGACACCGGCGACGGTCCGATCGCAGATGTATGTGGGAATGGGGGTGTCGGAAGGGGCTGCGGCGTGGACGGGGGGTGATGTCGCGGTGACTGCCAGGGCGACGGCGGCCGCAGCGATGACGGCACGAAGCGGGGGCACCTGTGCTCCTCAGGTCGGGGTCACCCTGAAAGTTCCCGACTCTAAGTAGCCGGAAACGACAGTAAGTAACTACCCGGAGGTCTGCCGAGGGGACCATCGGCGCGCCACCACCGGCAAGCGGCCCCGTAGGTCAACCACAGCGCAGCCCCAAGTCGCCGGGCACAGCCTGGGCTGCATGGTTTGGATGGCGCATGGTCAGGTTCAGGCAACTGGGCAGGGCCCACTCCACGCCTTCACTTTTTGCGGGCGGCTGGGGCTGCGGCGCGGTCGGCGGCAGCCTGACATTTGCCGACCGCGGCTTCTACGGGACCTGGGCAGGCGTGCCGGCGCCCCTTCCCCGCCCGCCTGTCCTCCCGGTGTCGGATCGTGTACGGCCCGTACCATGGCGTCATTGCCGGGACCTACGTGAGGCGAGGCGCTGGTTGTGGCCGTTTCGTGGCAGTGGCTCC
>NZ_WBMT01000051.1 GCF_008923185.1 Actinomadura rudentiformis | reverse complement strand
ACCCGAAGCCCGTGGCCCAACCCGCAAGGGAGGGAGCGGTCGAAGGTGGGGCCGGCGATTGGGACGAAGTCGTAACAAGGTAGCCGTACCGGAAGGTGCGGCTGGATCACCTCCTTTCTAAGGAGCAGCTCTGGCTCGGACACCCTGCTTCGGCAGGTGACCGGGTCGGTGGCCACTGTCGGTAGCGAACGTCTGCCGGGTGGCTGCTCATAGATGTGGAGCACTGGCTACTCAGCTCTTGGCTCGTGTGAGCCGGCAAGTACCGCCCCGTGAGGGGAGTGGGAACGGCGGTGTCGGGCGGGTGAAGAGTTGGACACGCTGTTGGGTCCTGAGGAAACGGGCCCTTCAGCCCCTGAACGCCGGCCCGTTGGGTTGGTGGGAGGGGGCTGGGTTGTTTCTTCTGGATTGCGGGACCAGACCTGCGCTCTCGGATTGAGGGTGGTGGGCTGGTGGGCCCGGTTGTTTTTTGAGAACTGCACAGTGGACGCGAGCATCTCTGAACAAGAGACTTTTGTTTCTTGTTCTCTGTTGCGATTTGTTTGATCGTTTTGTGTGTTCAAGTTTTTAAGGGCATACGGTGGATGCCTTGGCATCAGGAGCCGATGAAGGACGTGGGAGCCTGCGATATGCCTCGGGGAGTCGGCAACCA
>NZ_WBMT01000050.1 GCF_008923185.1 Actinomadura rudentiformis | reverse complement strand
CGGCGCCGACCGGCTCGGCTACCTGCTGAAGGAGAGGGTCGGCCGCGTCGAGCAGTTCCTCGACGCGTTGCACCGGGTGGCCAGCGGAGGCACCGCCATCGACCCCGAGGTCGTCGCGCAACTGTTCACGCGCAGCCGCCCCGACAGTGCACTGGAACGCCTGACGGCCCGGGAACGCGACGTCCTCTCCCTGATGGCCGAGGGCCTGGGCAACGCCGCCATCGCCGAACGGCTCTTTGTCACCGAGGGCGCCGTCCACAAGCACATCCGTCACATCTTCGCCAAACTCGACCTGGCACCCACCGATCGCGCAGACCGCAGAGTCACGGCCGTCCTCCGCTACCTGGAAGAAACCCGACGCAGGGTCTGACCCAGCGCGCAGGAGCGCCTGTCGCCGTGCGTAGGGTGATCTCGTGCGGCGAGAGGATGCCCGTTGATGGATGGCCACGAGCTCTGCTACCAGGACGCGACCGCGCTGGCGGAACTGATCGCCACCCGGCAAGTGTCCGCGGTGGAGGTGGTACGGGCGCACCTGGAGCGCATCGAGGCCGTCAACCCGAAGATCAACGCCATGGTGACGGTGCTCGCCGAGCAGGCACTCGCGGCGGCTCGCGGCGCGGATCGGGCTGTGGTGGCGGGTGAGCCGACGGGGCCGTTGCACGGTGTGCCGTTCACGATCAAGGACTCGCTGGACGTGGCGGAAGTGGTGAGCACACGCGGCTCGGCATTGTTCCGCGACCATGTGCCGGCGGCCGATGCGACCGCGGTCGCCCGGCTGAAGGCCGCCGGCGGGCTCCCGCTCGCCAAGACGAACCTGCCGGAGTTCTCCTACTGGACCGAGACCGACAACCTGCTGGTCGGCCGATCCGGCAATCCCTGGAATCTGGACCGGACGCCGGGTGGTTCCAGTGGCGGCGAGTCCGCCGCGATCGCGGCCGGCATGTCGCCGCTCGGGCTGGGAAGCGACGTGGCCATCTCGGTGCGCGGACCGGCCCATGACACGGGGATCGTGGCGCTGAAGGCCACCCGGGGACGAATACCCATCACCGGGCATTGGCCTGAGGTTCCCCGCCGCTACTGGCACATCGGTCCGATGGCACGCAGTATCCGCGACATCAAGACCGCCTTTGAGATTCTCATCGGCCCCGACGGCATCGACGGCTACGTCCAGCACTCACCGCCGCACCCGCCTGCGCAGGTGCCGGGAATGCGGGTCGGCTGGGCGAGCGACCCCGCTTTCGGTCCAGTCGACCGCGACGTGACCAGCACCGTCGTGGCCGCAGCCGAGGCGTTGCGCGACCTGGGATGT
>NZ_WBMT01000005.1 GCF_008923185.1 Actinomadura rudentiformis | reverse complement strand
GGGGGTCGTCCCCCCACAAAGAAGGAGCCCCGGCGCAGGGGGCGCGGGGGTGCAGGGGGCAGAGCCCCCTGCCGGGGTCGTAGGGGCGGAGCCCCTGCCCGGGGCGGTGGCCGCCGCGAAGCAAGGCCGCCGGCCCGGCACCGGGGGGCGTGGGGGGTCGCCCCCCACAAGGAACAAGTGCGCGTCAGCCGGCGAGCCAGCGCAGGGGGTTCTCGTGCGTGATCGTGCGCAGCGTGGCGTCGTCGGCGCCGGCGGTTCGCAGCGCGGGCAGGAAGGTCTCGAAGAGGTAGGCGTATCCGGTCCCGCCGTACCGCTGGACCTGCGTCATCCGGGCGACGCCGGTGCTGAGCAGCACGCGCTCGCCATGGCCCGCCTCCAGCAGCTCCATGACCGCTCGCACCCGGCCGCCCAGCGCCGCGGCGTCGTCTCCCGCGAGCCCGAGGGAGCCGAACGAGACGTACGCGCCCAGCTCGGCGATCTTGCGGTGGGCAGCGGGGTCGTCGACCCGGTCCTGCTGGCCCACCGCGACCCGGGCCGGGTCGAGCCCGGCACTGGTGAGGATCTCCAGCTGGCTCACGCCGGGGCGGCCGTAGGTCGCCACCGGCAGGCCCGAGTAGCGGGCGGCCCGGGCGGCGGCCCGCAGGCAGCGCTCCTCGGCCTCGGTGGGCGCCTCGCCCCAGGTGCCGATCTCCCCGATCACACCGGGCAGCGAGTTGGTGCCGTCCATCCCGAAGCCGACCTCGGCCAGGATGCGCTCGGCGAGCTTGTCGACGTCGGCCTCGGCGACGAAGGCGGGGTGGAACGGCTCGGCGAAGAAGCCGGTGCCCGCCACCACCGCGACCCGCGAGCCCGCGCTGATCCGGGACAGGGCGGCCGCGCTGCGGCCCATCCCGCCGCAGGTGAGGTCGACGACCAGGCTCAGCTCGTGCTCGCCGCGCAGGGCCGACAGCTCGCCGCTGACCGCCTTCTCCTCGTCGAGCCAGCGGCGGGGGTCGGAGTCCACCTGCGCCGGATGCGCGGGCCACCGCAGGTCGAGCTGGAGGTGCTCGTGCGGCAACACCGCTCCGGTGATCGCGGACGCGGGAATCGTGCCGGTCACGGTACGGAGCCGCCGGTCCGGTGCGGCTGTGTCGTCACGGGGGGTCATGTCAGGCGAGGCTACGACATGTTTGACCTTTTCAGGGCCGGTTACTGCACAGTTTTTACCCGTGACCGTTATTCGGCGGCACGTTCCTCATTCGACCTGGCGGCCTTGGCCTCCGCTGCCTCCGCCGCTGACGCCGCCGACTCCGCCGACGCCGCCGCCGACTCGGCTGAGTCCGCCGCCGCGGCGCGCATGGCCCGCGCCCGCGCGGTGTCCGCGCTGGGCCACAGCCGGTCGATCTCGGCGTTCAGCGCGGCTCCGATGAGGACGGCCAGCGCAGCCACGTACAACCAGGCCAGGATGGCGATCGACGCGGCCAGCGAGCCGTACACCGACACCCCGGCCAGCGAGCCCGCCAGGTAGAGCCGGAGCGTGACGCTACCGATGATCCAGATGATCAGCGCCACCACCGCGCCGGGCACCTCGCGCCACCAGGCCGTCCGCACCGGGACGCTCATGTGGTAGAGCATCGCCAGGAACAGGATCGACAACGTCACCACGACCGGCCAGTAGAGGATCTGGACGAACCAGGCACTCTCCGGCAGCGCGTCCCGGACCAGTGTGGGCCCCGCCACCAGCAGCGGGATGAGGATCAGCATGACCAGCAGCCCGACCAGGTAGAGCACGAACGCGCGCACCCGGGTGCGGATCACCCCGCGGATGCCCGACAGCCCGTACGCGATGGTGATCGTGTCGACGTAGACGTTGGTGGCCCGCGATCCCGCCCAGAGCGAGATCAGGAAGCTGACCGACACGATGTCCGGGCTGCCTCCCCTGATCACATCGTCGATCAGCGGCACCACGACCGAGTCGACGGCCGGCCCCGTCAGCACGGTCTGAGCCTGCGTGATCAGCCAGGCGCGCACCTCCGCCACGGTGCCCGAGCCCATCATGCCGCGGAAGTGGCCCATCGTGCCGATGAGCCCGATGACCAGGGGCGGCAGGGACAGCAGGGCGAAGAAGGCCGCCTCGGCGGCCAGCCCCGTCACCCGGTAGCGGAACGCCGCGACCGCCGTGTCCCGGACGAGACCCCAGACCACGGTGCCCACACGCCGGTGCAGGGCGGGGCCCGGCCCGGCGTCGGAATCGTCCGCGGGGCTCCCCGAAGCGCCGGCGGCGTCCGAAACGGTGGTCACACCGACCCACCGTAAAGCGTTGCCCGCCCGGAACATGCCTGATCGCCCATTTCAGTGATCCGTTCCGCGCGTCGCACGGCCGGTTGTCGGCCTCATACCCACTCTGACGCCCGCGAGCCACCACCGGCCCAAGATCGCTCCGAGGGCCCACGCAGGTCAGGCGGCGAGGTGACACAGGACACGCGGCTTCGATGCCCATTTTCCGACCGGCCGCATGCATTCGCGTGGATCGGTGACAATGGGAGGAGTCAAGCGAAGCTTGTCCGTCGACAGGATGGTTGGGTGGGGGTGTAGCGGGAGGGTGATCTGCCAGCCGTGCCGTGACCACCACCACGATGACTGTCGTGGCGGTTCGTGGTGCGCCTGCCAGCACCGGCAAGGTCCCGCCACGCCGGAGCAGCGAGACCGGACGAAGACCGCGAAGAGCGGTCAGCCCGGCCAGGCCAGTGAGCCCGGGGTCAACTGGAAGCGTCAGGGATGATGACGGATCTCACCCGTCCGCATGCCGGACACAACTGGACAGCCCGCGAGACGGCGGGTCAGAATGCATGCATGACTGCTGCGGACCCCCTGCTGGTAATGCGCCGGCACGTGGACTTTCTGCGCGTCCGCAGCGCGATCTGTCTGTGACGCCCCGACCACGCACCGTTGATCATTACGGAAGCGTGGCGCATCGGCGTCACCTTTAACCGTTCCCGCTCACCGTCGAGCCGGCCGTTTGGGCTGTCCCGTTGCGCTGCGCGTCCCTCCGTACGACATGGAATGGACGCACGCCGTGCCACCAGCGACCAAGCGCAAGAGAGGCGAGGGCCAGTGGGCCCTCGGCTACCGCGAACCGCTCAACAAGAACGAAGAGAACAAGAAGAACGACGACGGGCTCAACGTCCGGCGCCGGATCGTCGACGTCTACTCCAAGGCGGGGTTCGACTCGATCGACCCGGCCGACCTCCGTGGCCGGTTCCGCTGGTTCGGGCTCTACACCCAGCGCAAGCCCGGCATCGACGGCGGCAAGACCGGCAGCCTGCCCGACGAGGAGCTCGACGACCGCTACTTCAT
Source organism: Actinomadura rudentiformis (assembly GCF_008923185.1). Lineage (GTDB taxonomy): Bacteria > Actinomycetota > Actinomycetes > Streptosporangiales > Streptosporangiaceae > Spirillospora > Spirillospora rudentiformis. The sequence goes on along the minus strand of NZ_WBMT01000005.1, from coordinate 452,410 downwards.
GTTGCGGGTGCGCATCGACGGCGGCCAGCTGAGCGCCGAGCAGCTGCAGGTGATCGCCGACATCTCCACGAAGTACGCGCGCGGCACCGCCGACATCACCGACCGGCAGAACGTGCAGTACCACTGGATCGCGATCGAGGACGTCCCGGCGATCTGGGACGCGCTGGAGTCGGTCGGGCTGTCCACCATGGAGGCCTGCGGTGACACCCCGCGTGTGATCATCGGCTGTCCGCTGGCCGGGATCGCGGCCGACGAGGTCATCGACGCGACGCCGCAGATCCGGGAGGTGCACGAGCGCTACATCGGATCGCCGGAGTTCTCCAACCTGCCGCGCAAGTTCAAGTCGGCGATGTCGGGCTGCACGGCGCACTGCACCGTCCACGAGATCAACGACGTGGCGTTCGTGGGCGTGGTGAACGACGAGGGCGAGGTCGGCTACCAGGCGTTCGTCGGCGGCGGGCTGTCCACCAACCCGATGTTCGCCAAGAGCCTGGGCGTCTTCGTCAAGCCCGAGCAGGCGCACGAGGTGTGGAAGGGCATCATCTCGATCTTCCGGGACTACGGGTACCGGCGGCTGCGGCACCGTGCCCGGATCAAGTTCCTGATGAACGACTGGGGTGCGGAGAAGTTCCGCGAGGTGCTGGAGAAGGAGTACCTCGGCTACGCGCTCCCGGACGGCCCCGAGCCGGCCGCGCCGCTCCCTCGCCGTGACCACGTCGGGGTCCACCCGCAGAAGGACGGCAACTTCTACGTGGGCTTCGCGCCCCGCGTGGGCCGCGTCAACGGCGAGCTGCTGCGCGTCATCGGCGACCTCGCCCAGCGCTACGGCTCCGGCCGGGTGCGGACGACGGCCGAGCAGAAGATGGTCATCCTGGACGTGCCCGAGGCGAACACCGGGGAACTGGCCGCCGAGCTCGCCAAGCACGACCTGCAGGTGCACCCGTCCACGTTCCGGCGCCAGACCATGGCCTGCACCGGCATCGAGTACTGCAAGCTCGCGATCGTCGAGACCAAGCAGCGCGCGATGGATCTGATCGACGAGCTGGAGAAGCGGCTGCCCGACTTCGAGCAGCCGCTGACCATCAACGTCAACGGCTGCCCCAACGCGTGCGCCCGCATCCAGGTCGCCGACATCGGGCTCAAGGGCCAGCTGGTCGTCGACGAGAACGGCGACCAGGTGGAGGGCTTCCAGATCCACCTCGGCGGCCAGGTGGGCGCCTCGTTCGGCAAGAAGGTCCGCGGGCTGAAGACCACCTCGGCCGGGCTGACCGACTACGTCGAACGCCTCGTCCGCAACTTCGACGCGCAGCGCACGGAGGGTGAGACCTTCGCCGCCTGGGTGCAGCGCGCCGACGACGCCGATCTCAAATAACGGACGGCCGGAAATGAGTGAACGTGCCGCACCGTTCTACTGCCCGTACTGCGGAGAAGAGCACTTGGAGCCCTACGCGGAGGACGGCACCTGGTTCTGCCGGGACTGCGTCCGCGCCTTCAGGTTGAAATTCCTCGGTGTTGGAGCCCCCCAGACACACGGCGCCCCCCAGACACACAAGGAGATCCCCCAGTGACTCTGCTGGAGACCGACAGACCGACACTCGACCTGGAAGACATCGTCGAGTCCGCCGCCACCGCGTTGGAGGGTGCCCCGACCCTCGAGGTGATCCGGTGGGCCGCGGCGACCTTCGGAGACCGCATCTGTCTGACCTCCTCCATGTCCGACGCCGCGCTGATCCACCTGGTGTCGAAGGTGAAGCCCGGGATCGACGTGCTGTTCGTCGACACCGGCTACCACTTCGCCGAGACCATCGGCACCCGCGACGCGGTCGAGGCCGTCTATCCCGTCAACGTCATCAACGTGACGCCCTCCCGCACGGTCGCCGAGCAGGAGGCCGCGCTCGGCCCCCGGCTCAACGGCCGCAACCCGGACCTGTGCTGCCACCTGCGCAAGGTGGAGCCGCTGGGCAAGGCGCTGGAGGGCTACATGGCCTGGTTCAGCGGGATCCGCCGCGAGGAGACCGCCAGCCGCCGCGACCGCCGCGTGGTCGAGTGGGACCGCAAGCGCGGGATGGTCAAGGTCAATCCGATCCTCGACTGGACGCAGCAGCAGATGGACGACTACATCGAGGACAACGGGGTGCTGGTCAACCCGCTGCACTACGACGGCTACCCGTCGATCGGCTGCGAGCCCTGCACCCAGCCCGTCGCGCCCGGGGAGGACCCGCGCAGCGGCCGCTGGGCCGGGATGGGGAAGAGCGAATGCGGTATTCACCTGTGATGGTCGCGGTCGCGCACGGAAGCAAGGATCCGCGCGCAGCCGCGACGGTGGCGGAGCTCCTCGCCGCCGTCCGGGCCCGCCGCCCCGAGGTCCCGGTGCTGGCGTCCTTCCTGGACCACGCGCCGCCGAACCCGGTGCGCGTCCTGGACGGCCTCGCGCAGCGCGGCGTGGACGAGGCGATCGTGCTGCCGCTGCTGCTGACCGCCGCGTACCACAGCAAGTCCGACATCCCCGGGGTGCTGAACGAGGTCCGCACGCTGCGCCCGCGGCTGTCGTTGCGCACCGCCGGCACCCTCGGGCCGCACCCCCTGTTGATGGCGGCGCTGGAGCGGCGGCTCACCGAGGCGGGCGTGGAGATCGGCGACCCCGACACGGCCGTCGTGCTGGTGTCGGCGGGATCGAGCGACCCGGCGGCCAACGCGACGATCTGGGGCATGGCGCGCGAGTGGCGGAACCGGGGCTGGCGCGGCGTGGTCCCCGCGTTCGCCTCCGCGGCGCGGCCCACCCCCGCCGACGCGGTGTCCGGGCTGCTCGACGCGGGCGCGCCGCGTGTCGTGGTGGCGTCCTATTTTCTCGCGCCCGGCTACTTCGCCGACAAGGTCCGGCGCGAGTCACTGGCCGCCGGGGCCGCGGCCGTCTCGCCCGTGCTGGGCGCGGCGCCCGAGCTGGCCGAACTCGTCCTGCACCGCTATGACGAGGTCCGTGCCGAGGTGCGGACGGCCGCCGCGGTCTGACACCGCGCGGGGGTGTATCGGGTGAGGTGCATCGGGTGAGACGCACCGGGTGAGGTGCATCGGGCGTGGATTCCGCGTCAGCAGTCGCCCTCGCATTCGCCGCTGTAGATGGCGACGGTCCACGGGCTCGTGCCCGGTTTGTGGGTGGCGAGGTACTCCGACAGGGTGATCTGCTCGCCGTTGCCGTCCGTGCCGGTCACGCTGTCCGGGGCGCCTCCCGACTCGTCGTCGGTCATGTACTCGATCACGTTCTCCTTGACCGTCCCCTTGGGCAGCACGACCACGTCCAGAACGTGCCGCTCGCCCGCTGTGAGGGCGCCGGGTTCCAGCGCGGACGCGCTTACGGACTGGGGCGGTCCCACGTCGCTGGCGCAGTCGCCGAACGAGCCGTAACCGCCGTTCCCATCGGTCTGCTCGATCACCTCGTAGCCGGGCCGGCACCGGATGATGTACGCGGTGTCGGGTCCGACCGGGGTGAACTCCATGCGCATCATCTTGCCCGTGGCCGTGAAGCGCTTGAGCGCGATGCGCCTCATGCCCTGGTAGACGAGCGGCGGCGTCAGTGCCTCCTGCCCCTGCGGCAGGTATGTTCCGGGCGTGTCCAGCGCCTGCGCCGGGTCTTGCTCGGAACCCGGCAGGGCGTAGACACCGGTGACCGTCAGGGCCGCCGCCGTCACGCCGAGCGCGGCGCCCGCCGTCACCCGGCGCTTGCGCCGGCGGCGGATCCTCGTCTCCACCTGGGTGATCCGGTCGGCGTTGCGCGGCGCTCCGTCGCTCTCGACGTCGAGTATCTCGCGGAGGTCGTTGATGGAACGCGTCATGACAGTCCCTCCACGGGGATCGGCGAGACCGGCGCGACGATCTCGGGATCGACGCGCAACTTGGCCAGCGCCTTGCTGGTCTGGCTCTTCACGGTGCCGATCGAGCAGTTCATGATGTCGGCGACCGCGGCCTCCGAGAGGTCCTCGAAGAAGCGCAGGACCACGACGGAGCGCTGCCGCGGCGGCAACCGTCCCAGCGCCGCCCAGATGGCGGCGCGTTCGTCGGCGGCGCCCATCGGGTCCGTGGGATCGGCCGCGTCCGGCGGGTCCGCAGAGGGGATCTCGCCCCGCCAGCGGCGCTTCCACCAGGAGGCGTGCGTGTTGACCAGGACACGGTAGACGTACGGGTCGGGGTCGCCTCCGATCCGCCCCCAGGCACTCCACACCTTCGACAACGAGGTTTGCAACAGGTCCTCCGCGAGCGCCCAGTCACGGCAGAGCAGGTACGCAGTTCTCAGCAACCTCGGTGACCGCTCCGCGACGTACGCGGTGAAGTCCTCCCGATCTCGCATGGACCTCGCCTTCCCAGACTCCCCTGTCCCTCCTACCGCCTGGAGCCCCAGAACGGTTGCCCGCTTTCCGGTCCGATCGCGGTGACCGGACTCCGGCGGCGGAGAGAGATGATCAGGAGATTAGCGGTCGCGGCGCGGTCTGGCGGGCGGTCTGACGGGCGGCCGGCGATCGCCCTGGTCGCCGCGGTCGCCGCGCGGGGCGAGATCGAGGAGGAGCCGGATCATGTCGGTCAGCGCGTGCGGGGAGAGCGCGGGATCGACGGCGCGGCGGAGGCCCAGGCCGACGCCCAGGCTGAGCAGGGCGTCCGCGAGCTCCTCGGCCGGCAAGGGCAGGGTGAGATCGCGGCGGCGGGCCTCCTCCTCCAGCAGGAACCGCAGGGCGCCGACCCAGCCGCGGCCTCCTGTGGCCACCTTGCCGCGAAGTTCCGGATCCCGGCGCGCGGCGTGGATGGCGAACTCGGCCTCCAGCAGGGTCCAGCCGGGGTCGCCGATCGTGCGTTCCGCCCAGGACTCGAAGACGGCGAGGCGGTCCTCGTCGGAGCCGTCGCCGAGGAAGGCGTCCATGATCGCCTGGACCTGTTCGGCGCGGACGGCCTCGATGACCGTCTGGCAGAGCTCGTCCTTGGTGCCGAAATTGGAGTAGACGGCGCCTTTGGAGAAGCCCGCCGCCTCCGCGACCTTCTCGAGCGAGGTGGCGTGATAACCGTCACGCAGGAAGAGCTGCCGGGCTGTGGCGATCAGCAGCTCGCGCGTGCGCGCCTGGCTCTCCACCCTGGTAAGTCGTGCCATCCACCGCTCCAGACGACATCAGAATCTGGATACCAACAGTATCCGGCGCGCACGACCAGCGATGACAGGCTGTATTGACACTATGTCCAAAGCCCAAATACCTTCGGTATCTCGATCACCCTCGGGAGGAGAGCACATGAGACACCCCGCCGTGCCCCCGCCGGTGAAGCCGGATCACGAGGTGGCCGTCGTCGGCGCGGGGTTCTCCGGACTGTGCGTCGGCATCCGGCTGCGGCAGAAGGGTGTCCGTGACTTCGTGATCGTGGACGCGGCGCCGAGCGTCGGCGGGGTGTGGCGGCACAACACCTATCCCGGCGTGGCCGTGGACATCCCGTCCGCCACGTACTGCTACTCGTTCGAGCCGAACCCCTCCTGGTCGCGTTCCTTCGCGCCCGGCGCGGAGGTGCGCGCGTACGCCGAGCACTGCGCCGACAAGTACAGGCTGCGGCAGCACCTGCGGCTCGGCACCAAGGTCGAACGGGCCGTCTTCGACGAGGACACCGACCTGTGGCACGTGCACACCGACCAGGGCTCGTTCACCACGAGGTTCCTGGTCGCCGCCGTGGGACCGCTGGATCAGCCCAAGAACCCGGACATCCCCGGCATCGCCGCGTTCACCGGGAAGATCATCCACACCGCCCGCTGGGACCACGGCCACGACCTGCGCGGCGAGCGCGTCGCCGTCATCGGCACCGGCGCGTCCGGGCTCCAGGTGATCCCGGAGATCGCGGCGGTGGCCGACCGGCTCGACGTCTACCAGCGCACGCCGATCTGGGTGCTGCCCAAGGTCGACTTCGCCATCCCGCGGGCGGTGCGGGCGGTGTTCCGCGCGGCGCCGCCGGTGCAGCGGCTCGTCCGGCTGCTCACCACGGTCGCCTCCGAGATCATCATGGTGCTGGGCATCGTGCACTACAGCAAGGTGCCGTTCCTCGTCCGGGCGACCGAGGCCGTCTGCCGCGCCCACCTGCGCCGCCAGGTGCCGGACCGGCGGCTGCGGCGCAGGCTGACGCCGGACTACGGGTTCGGGTGCAAGCGGCCGTCGTTCTCCAACCGCTACTTCCCGACGTTCCTGCGCGGGAACGTCGAGCTGGTCACCGACGGGATCGAGCGCATCACCGAGAAGGGGATCGTCGCGGGCGGCACCGAACGGGAGATCGACACTCTCGTGCTGGCGACGGGCTTCAAGATCCTGGAGCTGGGGGCGATGCCGGCGTTCCCGGTGGTCGGATTGGGCGGCGTCGAACTGGGCGCGTACTGGGACGAGAACCGGTACCAGACCTACGAGGGCGTCGCCGCGCCGCAGGCGCCCAATTTCTGGCTGATGAACGGGCCGTACACGGTCACCGGGGCGTCGTGGTTCTCCATCATCGAGGCCGGCAGCACGCACATCGTCCGCTGCATCACCGAGGCGCGGCGGCGCAGGGCGGTGCGGATGGTCGTCAGGCACCGCCCGCACGACGCGTTCACCGCCGACATGCGCCGCCGGATGAAGGGCACGATTCTGGCGCAGCCGAGCTGTGCGCGCTCAAACTCCTACTACTTCGACCGGCACGGGGACTCCCCGTACGTCCGGCCGCAGTCCGGGTTGTACGTTTGGCGCCGGAGCCGGAGCTTCGACCTGGACGACTACGAATTCTCCATGGCTGACAACCGAAAGGAATGACCTCATGGCTCTTGTTCGTGCCGCCGGGATCGCCCTGGCCGTCACCGGTGCCGCCCACTTCGCCGCCCCGAAGGCGTTCGAGCCCGTTTCCAAGCTGGCGTTCCCGAACGACACCGACGCGTGGATCAAGCGCAACGGCGCCACGGAACTCGCGCTCGGCCTCGCCCTGACCACCCGGAAGACCCGCAAGGCCGGGCTGGTCGGCGCCGCCGTCTACACCGCCTGGCTCGGCGCGCGCACCGCGTACAACCGGAAGTCCCCCTCCTGAGCGGCGGGACACGCCTTACTTGTGCGGGCCCTTGCGATCTTCCCACCAGTTCGTGAGGGCCCGCCGCACGGGCGCGTGGTGCTCGTCGTCCACGATCTTCACATCGCCCATGATCGCCTGTGCCCGCACCCGGACCACCGGGACCCGTGGCCCCGGCGCCGCCTCGCGCACCTGCACCTTGCGGTCGCCCATGAACGCGTAGCCGCTCAGATCGACCGTCACCCCGTCCGGCACGATGACCTTCACATCGCCCATCACCGCGGTGGCGACGACGGTGACCTCACCCGTCGGCACCTGGGCGCCGCGCAGGTCGAGCACGACGTCGCCCATCACCGCGAGCGCGGTGAGCTCGGCGTCGATGCGCCCGGAGAGACGTTCCTTGCAGTCACCCATGATCGCGCTGAACCGGCGCTGAACCTGCAGCGGCGCGGGCGCGGCGCCCGGCGCCCCCATGCCCGGCAGGTCCGCAGTGATCGTCTCCAGATCGCCCCTGGTCACGGCCGAATAGGCCGCCCCCGTCCGCGTCGTCAGCTCCTCGAACGTCAGCCGTCCCTCCACCGAGGCCACCCGCAACCGCTCGACCACCGCCTCCCGTTCGGCGTCGGAGGCACGGACTGACTCGGGCGTGGCGCGCGGGCGCTCCATCGCCGGATCCGGCTCCTGCGGCGTGAGCCGGGACGACGGCTTACCCGGCTGCGGGCTGGGCTGACTCATGACTTCGAAGGTATGCCCCCAGCGTGGCCGGGCAATCCGACCCGCGGACGAGATCACCCCGGGTCTTCAGGAGGATGCTCCGTATACAGGTCGCACTACACTTTTCCTTCAGTTGATGAGATTCTGTAAGGTATGGCCATGACGCACGAGGTGTTCAACCAGGTCCCCCCGCTCGTCGACTACGACACCGCGGACGAACCGGCCCTCCTGGACGGGCTCCAGCGCGAGGGCGCGGGGTGGGCGGCCGCCGAGATCCACGAGCTGGGCCGCCTCTCCGGCACCCACGAGGCCCAGGAATGGGGCCGCCTGGCCAACGAGCACAAACCCGTCCTGCGGACCCACGACCGCTACGGACACCGCATCGACGAGGTCGAGTTCCACCCGGCCTGGCACGAGCTCATGAACGTTGCCGTCACCCACGGCCTGCACGGCGCCCCCTGGGCCTCATCCCGCCCCGGCGCCCACGTCGCCCGCACCGCCAAGTTCTACACCTGGCGGGCCGACGCCGGTCACGGCTGCCCGATCTCCATGACGTACGCCTCCGTCCCGGCACTCCGCCAGAACCCCGACCTGGCCGCCCAGTACGAGCCCCTCCTCACCGAGAGCACCTACGACTACGGTCTCCGCGCACCCCTCACCAAGACCGCCCTCCTCGCGGGCATGTCGATGACCGAGAAGCAGGGCGGCAGCGACGTCCGCGCCAACACCACCCGGGCGACGCCCACTTCCGACGGCACCTACCGCCTCGTCGGGCACAAGTGGTTCACGAGCGCCCCGATGTGCGACGTCTTCCTGACCCTCGCCCAGACCGACGCCGGCGTGACCTGCTTCCTGGTTCCCCGCGTCCTCCCCGACGGCTCGCTCAACTCCCTCCGGCTGATGCGCCTGAAGGACAAGCTCGGCAACCACTCCAACGCCTCGTCCGAGATCGAGTACGAGAACGCCGTCGCCCACCGCGTGGGCGACGAGGGCCGCGGCGTCCGCACCATCATCGAGATGGTCAACATGACCCGTCTGGACTGCGTGATCGGCGCCGCCTCCGGCATGCGCCATGGCCTGGTCACCGCGACGCATCATGCCGTCCACCGCCAGGCGTTCGGCAAGTACCTCGTCGACCAGCCCCTGATGCGCAACGTCCTGGCCGACCTCGCCGTCGAGTCCGAGGCCGCCACCACGGTCATGATGCGCCTGGCGGGCGCCACCGACCGTTCCGTACGCGGCGACGAGTCCGAGACCGCCTTCAAGCGCCTGGCCCTCGCGGTCACGAAGTACTGGGTCTGCAAGCGCGCACCGGCCCACGCCGCCGAGGCCCTCGAATGCCTCGGCGGCAACGGCTACGTAGAAGAGTCCGGCATGCCCCGCCTCTTCCGCGAATCCCCCCTGAACGGAATCTGGGAAGGCTCTGGGAACGTCGCCGCGCTGGACGTCCTGCGCGCCATGCTCAAAGAACCCCACGTCATCGACGTCTTCTTCGACGAGATCGCCTCAGCCTCCGGCGCCGACCACTGCCTGGACAGGGCCGTCCAGCAAGCCAAGGACTCCCTCACCGACCTGGAAACGATCGAGATCCGAGCCCGCCGAGTAGTCGAACACCTGGCCCTGACCCTCCAGGCATCCCTCCTGGTCAAACACGGCCACCCCGCAGTCGCCGACGCCTTCTGCGCCACCCGCCTGGCCGGCGACTGGGGCCACGCCTACGGCACCCTCCCACCCGGCCTCGACCTCTCCCCCATCATCGAACGAGCCACCCCCAAGGTCTAGCGGGAAGTTCCTGCGTACGCTTCTGGGCAAGCTCGAAGCAAGCGAAACGATCGCCCAGGCACAAAGCGTCGGCCAAACCATCACCCTCACCTCCCCACCAGCCGCAGACAGCTACCGCAACTGGCTTAGCCGGCCCCAAGCCTGAGCGGAATCGCTCGATGTGGGCGAGGCAACGGTAGTCGCGCTGCTGAGTCGATGCTGCTGGATCCTCGCCAATCTCGTTCGTGCGGTCTCGGCCAGCGCGACCCAGGCGGCTCCGGCATGAGCATCATCGATGTCGCCTATGCCGATGACGAGTCGTCACCGCGGCGATCATCTGGGGAACCTCAAGGAGCGTTCGGACAACCTCGATCGTCAGATCGTCGTCTGGCAGCTTGATCTTGACGCGTTCTTGACGCCGTCTTCCGCTGGTGGAGCCGCTGCTCTGAGCGCCAGAACCGTTGTTGATCATGGTGCCCGGGATGCTGCGCGTATGGACGGCGTGAAAAGCACGGGCGTGGCCGTATGGAAAGCGTCAAGACGCGTCAAATGCCGGAAACGAGGGTGTTTTCTTTCCTTCGGCGCCGCACGGGCGGCGGCTGAGGAAAGGGCTGTCATGTCGATCGAAGCACCGTGGTGGGGGGGATTGTCTGCTAGGCATCGTCCTGGCCATTGGTTTCGCGGCATCGGCCGGCGGCTGCGTGCTGGCCTCGGCCGTCACCCCGCCTCCCGGCGGCCAGCTGGCTGCCCTCGCAACCGTCCTCGGCGTGTTCGCCGCCGTTGTCCGCAACCTGCCCGCCGCCGTCCTGACGGCCGTGGTCGCCTGGTCCTTCTACCTGGGATTCCTCGGGGAAGAGGCCGGTGAGCCGTCCTGGCACGGAGCGATCGATCTGCTCCGGCTGGGAATGCTGATCTTGGCGGTGCCGGCGGGGTCGGCGCATTGGCTGATCAGGAACGTACTCACCCGCCCGGAATCCGGGCTGATCAAGGAAATCGAGTCATGGCTGACCTCGTTCTCATAGCGCTGACCATCGCGGTGTTCGCGGTGCTCGGCCTCGTCGTGAAGGCGGTCGGACGCCTGTGAGCCCCGACAACATCATCGGCCTGGTTCTGGCTGTCGGCCTGATCGTGTTCCTGGTGGTCGCCCTCCTGCTCCCGGAGAAGTTCTGATGAGCTCCACGACCGCGGGGATCGTGTTCATCGTCTCCCTGCTTGTTGCGCTCGCCCTGGTGCACGTGCCACTGGGCGACTACATGTACCGCGTCTTTTCCGCCAGGAAGCACAACAGGCTGGAACGCGGCATCTACAAGGTGATCGGGGTGGATCCCGAGGCCGAGCAGAAGTGGAGCGTGTACGCCAAGAGTGTGCTGGCGTTCTCGCTGATCTCGGTGCTGGTCCTGTACGGGTTCCAGCGGCTGCAGGACAAGCTGTTCTTGTCCCTGGGCTTCGCCCCGGTGCCCGACCATGTGGCCTGGAACACCGCCGTCAGCTTCGTGACGAACACGAACTGGCAGGCGTATTCGGGTGAGTCCACGATGGGCTACCTGGTGCAGATGAGCGGCCTGGCCGTGCAGAACTTCGTGTCTGCGGCCGTCGGCATGGCGGTCGCGATCGCGTTCGTGCGCGGCTTCGCCCGCAGGAAGACCGAGGACCTCGGCAACTTCTGGGTGGATCTGACCCGGGCCACGCTGCGGATCCTGCTGCCGATCGCCGTCCTCGGCGCAATCGTGCTGATCGCCGGCGGGGTCGTGCAGAACTTCACCGACCCGCACGCGGTCACCACGCTGACCGGCGGCCAGCAGACCATCACCGGCGGCGCCGTCGCCTCCCAAGAGGCGATCAAGGACCTGGGCACCAACGGCGGCGGCTACTACAACGCCAACTCCGCCCACCCGTTCGAGAACCCGACCGCCTGGACGAACTGGGTCGAGATCTTCCTGCTGCTGGTGATCTCCTTCTCGCTGCCGCGCACCTTCGGCCGGCTCGTCGGCCAGAAGCGGCAGGGGTATGCGATCGTCGCCGTGATGGCCGTCCTGGCCATCGTGTCGATCACCGCGACCACCGCGGCTCAGGTCGCCCACCACGGCACCGTGCCCGAGGCGGTCGCCGCGGCGAGCGAGGGCACCGAGCAGCGGTTCGGGATCGTGGACTCAGCGATGTTCGCCGCCTCCACCACGCTGACGTCGACCGGTTCGGTGAACTCCTTCCACGACTCCTACACCTCGCTGGGCGGGGCGGTACTGCTGCTGAACATGATGCTCGGCGAAGTCGCGCCCGGCGGAGTCGGCTCCGGCCTGTACGGCATGCTCATCCTCGCGGTCATCACGGTGTTCGTCGCCGGGCTGATGGTCGGCCGGACCCCGGAGTTTCTGGGGAAGAAGATCGGCCCGCGGGAGATCAAGCTGGCGTCGCTGTACTTCCTGGTCACCCCCGCTTTGGTGCTGATCGGTTCGGCGATCGCGATGGCGTTCGCCAAGACCCGCGCCTCGATGCTGAACAGCGGCCCGCACGGGTTCTCCGAAGTCCTGTACGCCTTCACCAGCGCGTCGAACAACAACGGGTCGGCGTTCGCCGGGATCACCGTGAACACGCCGTTCTACGACACCGCGCTCGGCTTGTGCATGGCGTTCGGCCGGTTCCTGCCGATCATTCTCGTCCTTGCCCTTGCGGGCTCGCTCGCGAAGCAGGCTCCGGTCCCGGAATCGGTGGGGACGCTGCCGACGCACCGGCCGCAGTTCATCGGCATGGTCGTCGGCCTCACCCTCGTCTTGGTGGCCCTGACGTTCTTCCCGGCGCTCGCCCTCGGCCCGCTGGCAGAAGGGATCCACTAATGTCCACCCCGACCCTTCAGCACGCCCCGGCCGCACCGCAGCCGCCGAAGCCGCGCCGCGCCACGGGCGGCCTGCTCGACCCCGGGATGCTGGCCGGCTCACTGCCGGCGGCGGTCCGCAAGCTCGACCCCAGGGTCATGTGGCGCAACCCCGTCATGCTGATCGTCGAGATCGGCGCCGTCTGGACCACCATCCTCGCCGCCCGTGACCTGTCCGCGTTCTCGGTCCTCATCGCCGTGTGGTTGTGGCTCACGGTCGTATTCGCCAACCTCGCCGAAGCGGTCGCGGAGGGGCGCGGCAAGGCTCAAGCCGACACGCTCCGCAACGCCAAGAAGGACACCACTGCCCGCCGCCTGCTCGGCTGGAAGCCCGGCGCCGACCTGAGCGAGGAAGACGTCCCGGCCGCCCAGCTGCAGCAGGGCGACATCGTGGTCGTCGAGGCCGGACAGATCATCCCCGGCGACGGCGACGTCATCGAGGGCATCGCCAGCGTGGACGAGTCGGCGATCACTGGCGAGTCCGCGCCCGTGATCCGCGAGTCCGGCGGCGACCGGTCCGCGGTCACCGGCGGCACCAAGGTGCTGTCTGACCGGATCGTCGTGCGCATCACCCAGAAGCCGGGCGAGTCGTTCATCGACGCAATGATCGCCCTGGTCGAGGGCGCGGCCCGGCAGAAGACCCCGAATGAGATCGCGCTCAACATCCTGCTGTCCGCGTTGACGATCATCTTCCTGGTCGCGACCGTCACCATGCAGCCATTCGCAATCTTCGCGAAGGCGAACAACCCCGGCGTGCTCGACACCACCGCCCTGGACGGCAACGGCGTGACCGGCATCGTCATGGTGTCGCTGCTCGTCTGCCTGATCCCGACCACGATCGGGGCGCTGCTGTCGGCGATCGGCATCGCGGGCATGGACCGCCTGGTCCAGCGCAACGTCCTGGCCATGTCGGGACGCGCGGTCGAGGCCGCCGGCGATGTCAACACCCTGCTGCTCGACAAGACCGGAACCATCACCCTGGGCAACCGGCAGGCCTCGGCGTTCCTCCCGGTCGGCACCACCACCCAAGACCAGCTCGCCGACGCGGCACAGTTGTCGTCGCTGGCCGACGAGACCCCCGAGGGCCGCTCCATCGTCGTCTACGCCAAGCAGGCCTACGGGCTGCGGGAACGGCACCCCGGCGAGCTCGCCCACGCGCAGTGGATCCCGTTCGCCGCGCAGACCCGCATGTCCGGGGTCGACCTCGACGGCCGTCAGCTCCGCAAGGGCGCCGCGTCCGCGGTCGCCGGCTGGGTCCGCGACCACGGCGGCGTCGTCTCCCCAGCGCTCGGAGACGCCGTCGACGGCATCTCGGCCTCCGGCGGCACCCCGCTGGTCGTCGGCGAGGTCAGCAACGGCCAAGCGCGTGTGCTGGGCGTCATCCATCTCAAGGACGTCGTCAAGGCCGGCATGCGTGAGCGGTTCGACCACATGCGCGCCATGGGCATCCGCACGATCATGGTGACCGGCGACAACCCGATGACCGCCAAGGCCATCGCCGCAGAAGCAGGCGTCGACGACTTCCTCGCCGAGGCCAAACCCGAAGACAAGATGGCCTTCATCAAGAAGGAGCAGGAAGGCGGGCGGCTCGTCGCCATGACCGGCGACGGCACCAACGACGCACCCGCGCTTGCCCAGGCCGACGTCGGCGTGGCCATGAACACCGGAACTTCCGCGGCCAAGGAGGCTGGGAACATGGTCGACCTCGACTCGGATCCGACCAAGCTGATCGAGATCGTTGAGATCGGCAAGCAGCTCCTGATCACACGCGGTGCGCTGACCACGTTCTCGATCGCCAACGACATCGCCAAGTACTTCGCGATCATCCCGGCGCTGTTCGTGACCCTCTATCCGGGGCTCGACGCGTTGAACATCATGCGGCTGTCCAGCCCGCAGTCGGCGATCCTGTCCGCCGTCATCTTCAACGCCCTGGTCATCATCGCGTTGATCCCGCTGGCGCTGCGCGGCGTCCAGTACAAACCCAGCTCGGCCTCAAAGCTGCTGAGCCGCAACCTCTACCTGTACGGGCTGGGCGGCGTGATCGCCCCCTTCATCGGGATCAAACTCATCGACCTCCTCATCCAGTTCACACCGGGACTCTGACCATGGGCACACTTCCTGGCTGGCTCCGCCAGCACGTCGCCGCGCTGCGGGCGCTGCTCGTCTTCACCGTGATCTGCGGCGCCCTCTACCCGCTGGTGATCACCGCGGTCGCCCAGCTGCCAGGCCTCAAGGACAAGGCCAACGGTTCCCTTGTCAGTGCGAACGGCAAGGGTGTCGGCAGCTCGCTGATCGGCCAGAACTTCACTGACAAGGACGGGAACCCGCTCAAGCAGTACTTCCAGTCGCGCCCCTCCAGCGCTGGCGACGGCTATGACCCGACCTCCACCTCGGCCAGCAACCTGGGCCCGGAGGACACCGTGGACACCCTGCCCGACCCGGCGCTGGTCAAGGCCGGGAAAGAGGATGAGAACGCCAAGACCAGCCTGCTGTCCACGGTGTGCACCCGCAGCAAGGCGATCGGGGAGCTGGAGGGCGTGAGCGGGGCCCGCCCCTACTGCACGCCGTCCGGCGTCGGCGCGGTCCTGTCGGTGCTCGGCCCGCGCGATGCGGCCGGTGTCGTATCCAAGCCGACCCGGGTGATCAGCCTCAACGAGGCCTGCCCGGCGACCCCGTTCCTGGCCACCTACAAGGGGGTCAAGGTCGAGTGCAACACCTACGGTGAGGACTACAGCACCGGTCAGGTCGTGCCGGTCCGCGGCCAGGCCCCCGCCAGGCCGGTCGTCCCGGCCGACGCGGTGACCGCCAGCGGCTCGGGTCTTGACCCGCACATCTCCGTCGAATACGCGAAACTGCAGGTCAACCGGATCGCGCAGACCCGGAGCATCCCGGTCGGCCAAGTCACCGCCCTGATCGACAAGCACACCACCGGCCGGGCTGCCGGGTTCATGGGCGAGCCGTCGGTGATCGTGCTGGAACTGAACATCGACCTGGACAAGACCGCCCCGTACAAGGGCTGAAAGGGAACTGATCATGCGTAGGGGGCAGCTTCGCATTTACCTGGGGGCTGCCCCCGGCGTGGGCAAGACCTACGCCATGCTCGGCGAAGGCCGCCGCCGTCTCGAACGCGGCACCGACGTGGTCGTCGGCTATGTGGAGACTCATGGCAGGCCGCGCACAGCGGAACTCCTGGACGGCATGGAGATCATCCCGCGCCGTCAGATGACCTATCGGGGCGCGCGGTTCACCGAACTCGACGCCGACGCGGTCCTGGCCCGCTCCCCGCAGGTCGCGTTGGTCGACGAGCTCGCGCACACCAACGTTCCTGGGAGCCTCAACGCCAAACGCTGGCAGGACGTCGAGCGGCTGCTGGACGCGGGCATCGACGTGATCTCCACGGTGAACATCCAGCACTTGGAGTCCCTCAACGACGTCGTCGAACGCATCACCGGGATCACCCAGCGCGAGACCATCCCCGACGAGGTCGTACGCCGCGCCGACCAGGTCGAACTGGTCGACATGGCACCCGAGGCGCTCCGCAGAAGGATGGCGCACGGCAACATCTACGCCCCCGAGAAGGTCGACGCCGCCCTGTCGAACTACTTCCGGGTCGGCAATCTGACCGCGCTGCGCGAGCTCGCGCTGCTGTGGCTGGCCGGGAAGGTCGACGAGCAGCTCGACCGGTACCGGACCGACCACGGCATCGGCGGCACCTGGGAAGCCCGCGAACGCATCGTCGTCGCCCTCACCGGCGGCCAAGAAGGCGAGACCCTGATCCGCCGCGCCACCCGGATCGCGGCCCGCACCAAAGGCGCCGACCTCCTCGCCGTCCACGTCGCCCGAGGGGACGGGCTGACCGGAGCCCGCCCCGCCGACCTGGCCAAGCAGCGGGAGATCATCGAGGGGCTCGGCGGCACCTACCACCAGGTCGTCGGCGACGACGTCCCCAAAGCCCTGCTCGAGTTCGCCCGTGCCGTCAACGCCACCCAGCTCGTCCTGGGCGTCTCCCGGCGCCGTCCCCTCGCTCAGTTGCTGCGGCCGGGCATCGGCGTCACCACCACCGCCCTGTCCGGCTCCATCGACGTGCACATGGTCACCCACGACCAGGCCCGCCAAGGCATCCGCCGCCCCACCCGCGACCGCGGTGTCACACTTGGCCGTCGGCTCGGCGCATTCGCGCTGTCCGCGGCCGGGCTGCCGCTGCTCACCTACGCCCTCACCCAGGTGCGTGAAGACTTCAGCCTGCCCAGCGACATCCTGTTCTTCCTCGCGGCCGTGGTCGGCATCGCACTACTCGGCGGGCTGTGGCCCGCCCTGTTCACCGCAGTCGCCGCCTTCCTGCTCCTCAACTGGTACTTCACCCCGCCCTACCACCAGTGGACCATCACCGAACAGGAGAACCTGGTCGCCCTGGCGGTGTTCGTCCTGGTCGGCATCGCGGTCAGCGCCGTCGTCGACCGGGCCGCCAGACGCTCCCGCGAGGCCGCCGAACTCGGTGCCGAAGCCGAAGTCCTGTCCACCCTCGCCGGGAACGTGCTGCGCGGCGAACGAGCCCTCGACACCCTCCTCGCACGGCTCCGCGAAACCTTCGCACTCACCTCCGTCACCCTGCTGGAGCACCCCGCTGACCAGCCTGTCACCCCCGACACCCAGCGGGACCCCGACGACTGGCGGATCGTCGCCACCACCGGCGGCAGACCCTGCACCACCCCCGAAGAGGGCGACACCACCATCCCCGTCGGCGACGACCTCGCGCTCGCGCTCCGTGGACGCACCCTCCCGGCCAGAGACCGCCGCATCCTGGAAGCCTTCGCCGTCCAAGCCGCCACCGCGCTGCGCCAGCAGCGCCTGGAAGCCGAAGCCGAACGGGCCCGCCCCCTGGAAGCCGTCGACAAGATGCGCACCGCCCTGCTCAGCGCCGTCAGCCACGACCTGCGCACTCCACTCGCCAGTGCCATGGCCGCCGTCGACAGCCTTCACAACACCGCGATCGATTGGACGGACGAGGAACGGGCCGAACTCGTCGACACCGCGCGGCAATCCCTCGAACGGCTCGACCGGCTCGTCGCCAACCTGCTCGACATGAGCCGGCTGCAGGCCGGCGCCCTCGGCATGATGGCGCAACCGCTCGCCCTCGATGAGATCGTTCCCCGCGCCGTGGACGACCTCGGCGACCAGGCACGCCAACACGTGACCGTGGACATCCCCGCCGATCTACCCGAAATCCACGCCGATCCCGCGCTGCTGGAGCGTGTTCTGGTCAATTTGATCTCCAATGCGCTGCGCTACAGCCCGACCGGCACAAACGTGCTCGTCACCGCCGGCGCCCACCAGGACCGGGTCGAGCTGCGGATCGCCGACCGAGGCCCCGGCATCCCCGCCGCCGACCGCGACCGCGTCTTCCAACCCTTCCAACGGCTCGACGACCGCGATAACCACACCGGCGTCGGTCTCGGACTCGCCCTCTCGCGCGGCCTCATCGAGGCCATGGGCGGCGAACTCATCCCCGAAGACACCCCCGGCGGCGGCCTCACCATGATCGTCGCCCTGTCCGTGCACGCACCGAACGGAGCCGCATCATGATCCGAGTGCTGGTCGTCGACGACGAACCCCAGCTGCTGCGCGCTCTGCGCATCAACCTGCGCGCCCGCGACTTCGACGTCGAGACCGCTCCGGACGGAACCACCGCCCTGCGTGCCGCGGGCGACTTCCACCCCGACCTCGTCGTCCTGGACCTCGGCCTGCCCGACATCGACGGCGTGGAGGTGATCCACGGGCTGCGCGGCTGGACCAAAGTCCCGATCATCGTGCTGTCCGGCCGAGCTGGCAGCCGCGACAAGGTCGAAGCCCTCGAAGCCGGCGCCGACGACTACGTCACCAAACCTTTCAACATCGACGAACTCGTCGCCCGTATCCGCGCCGTCACGCGCCGCGCCGGAAACGACGACACCACCCGCACCGTCACCATCGGCGGCTGCACCATCGACCTGGCCGACAAGACCGCCGCCGACGCGGACGGCGAAAGCGTCCGATTCACCCCCACCGAATGGCACCTGCTGGAAATGTTGCTCCGCAACCCCGGCAAACTCATCAGCCAACAGCAGCTCCTCACCACCGTCTGGGGACCCAGCTACATCAAAGAAACCCACTACCTACGCCAGTACATGGCCCAACTACGCCGAAAACTCGAACCCGACCCAGCCCACCCACGCCACCTGCTCACCGAACCCGGGATGGGATACCGGTTCCAGCAATGAACGTCGCACGAGCCTGCCGCCGTCATGATTCCCAGCGATGACCAGCAGCGGCATGCCGCACTGGCTCTGCGGCATTGAACGCGCGACCTGCTGGAGATCACCGACCGCCTCGGCGCCGACGACCTTCCCGACGAAGAGCGGGCGGCGCTGCTGGAGCGGCTACGCGGCTACCAGCAGGCCGTCGCCCGGCAGGTGGACAAGCTGCGCGTGCAACTGGAACGCGCCGAAGACTTCGCCGCCCTGCACAACCGCCTGCAGCACGCCGCCCCGGCCACGTCCCGCCCCGCCGCTCAGGACTGACCGGCCACAGCACCAGGTGGCCTCAACCGCAGGTGAGGTTCCATCATGGTGATCGCCGGACGGCACCGCGCGTGAGGAGGTCGCCTGGTGAACGCCGAGGCGCATCGCCAGACCCCGCCGGCGTCGCGTTCGCGATGTTCGGCACCTGGAAGGTCGGCACCCCCGACCGGCAGCACGCACCGCCGCCGCGATCCAGACCGCGTGGCAAGCCCGGCCCTGGCCCGGACCCGCCCTGCGCTGCTACGGCATCCTGGCCGCCGACGACGGCACCACCCTGCTGCACCTGTCGACCGCCGACGCCGTCGCCAAGACCTGTCCTGGAAACGCCAGGTCGACGCGGCAGTCCCCGCAATCGAGCGGACCGGAGTGCTGACCTGCCGCCGCTACCGCAGCACATTCGCCCACCGCGGCGTGCACGCGACCAGAACCGATCGCCGCGCACTTCTACCTCAGCCTGGGCGGCACCCAGGTACTCACCTACGCGCTGTGGGCCAGCGCCGACGCCCACCAGGCCGCCATCACCCACCGGCCCGCCGCAGCTGGCCGACGACCCCGACTGGCAACGCGCCCACACCTGGCCCGGGTTGCGCTCCCCCACCGTCCAGCGATTCGAGCCGCTACTACTCCTGCATCCCTGACCCCGGCGATCGAGCCGGGCCGGCGAACCGGGGCCTAGCGGTACCGGTGTCGTCACGGCGCGGCGGCAGCGCGAAGGCCAGTGCGCCGACCACCATCAGCACGCCTGCGGTCAGCGCGAACGCCTGGCCATACTGGGCGGCCAGTGCCGCCTCGACCGAGGCGGCACCTGAAGCGGGTGCGGTGGTGAGGGCGACCAGGGCTGCCAGGCCGACTGCGCCGCCGACCTGCTTGGCGGTGTTCATCAGACCCGAGGCGACGCCCGCATCGGCCGCATGCACGCCGGAGGTCACAATGCTGGTGAGCGGGGTGTTGAACAGCGCGCCGCCCACCGACATCAGCACCGCCGGCCCCAGCACCCCGCTCCAGTAGGTGTCGTCGGCGGTGATCTGGCTCTGCCAGGCGAACCCGGCGGCGGCGATCCACACCCCGGCCACGATCAGCACGCGGGTGTCCACGTGCCGCATCAGCCGGGGGGTGACCCGCAGCCCGATCAGCAGGGTCAGCACGGTGTGCGGCAGGAACCCTAGCCCGGTCTGCAGCGCGTCCAAGTTCAGCACGTTCTGCATGTACAGGGTGAGGAAGTACCACATCGGCACCTGGAACGCCGCCCCGGCCAGCAACATCACCCCGTTGCCCAGCCAGACCGCCCGTCTGCGCAGCAGCCGCGGCGGCAGCAGCGGCCAGGCCGCCAGCCGCGCCTCCACCACCGCGAAGGCGGCCACCGCCAACGTCCCGGCCGCCCACAACGCCGCCGTCACCGCACCCGGGCGACTCTCACTCGGCGACAGGGCGTAGGTGATGGCGACCAGGCCCAGGGTGGCCAGCACCGCGCCCGGCACGTCCAGCCGGCCAGCCCGCCCAGGTACCGTGCCGCCGGGTAGCAGCCGCGCCGCCGCCAGCGCCGTCACCCCGATCGGCACGTTCACCAGCAGGATGGATCGCCAGCTCAGATACTCCGTCAGTGCGCCGCCGACCAGGTTCCCGGCCGCGCCGCCGGCCAGGCTGACCGCCGTCCAGATCGCCAGCGCCCGCGTGCGCGCCGCGCCCTCGGGGAACGTCACCGTCAGCACCGTCAAGGTGACCGGCGCCAGCACCGCCGCACCCAGCCCCTGCACCGCCCGCGCACCGATCAGCAGGCCCGCCGTCGTGGCCAGCCCTCCGGCCAGACTCGCCGCGGTGAACACCGCCAGCCCCGCAACGAACACCCGCCGATGCCCGTATAGATCCGCCAGCCGCCCGCCCAGCAACAGAAAGCCGCCGAACGCCAGCGCGTAAGACGTTGCGACCCACGGCAGAGCCGCCGCAGAGAAGTCCAACGAGCGCTTGATGGACGGCAGCGCCACGTTCACCACCGACACATCCAGGACCACCATGAACTGCGCCGCGCACACCAACGCCAAGATCCCCGCCGCACACGCCGAGCGCCTACCGTCCGCCGCCGCGAGGCTACGCTGCTGGTCGATCTCGCGTCCGGTCATGACCACCACCTACCCAGCAAATCAATGTGATCACATTGATTTGCTAGGATCGATGGTAAGCGACCACGAACACCCAGGTCAATCAGTGCCGTGCCGACGCAGCAGCCCGCCCACGTCGTATGGGGCGCAGCCGGGAACCGAAACGGAAAAAGGGAGAGCGATGAGCCGACGCACCCGCGGCCCGGGCGCCGACCACGACCAGCGCGCCACCCACATCGCCGACGCCGTCCTTGCCGTCGTCGCCGAGCACGGCCTGACCGGTGTCTCCCAGACCCGCGTCGCCGACGCCGCCGGCGCTTCCGCCGGACGCGTTCAGCACTACTTCCCCACCAAACAGCAGCTGATGGAAGCGGCCTTCGACCGCGCCAACGCCCTGTCAGCCGCCCGGATCGCCGCCAAGACCGGCCAGGACGCCGCCCCGCGCCAGGTGCTGACCGTGGTGCTCACCGAGCTGATCCCCTACGACGCCCCCACCGAGACGCACATGCGGATCCGCCAGTCCTTCACCGCCCTGGCACTCACCGACCCCGCCATCGCCACCCGGCTGCACGCCGACTACACCCGCTTCCACCAGCAGATCACCGAGCTCCTCCACCGCGACGGCGTCGCCGATCCCTACCCCGCCGCCCTCAGCCTGACCGCCCTGGCCGAAGGACTCGCCTACTACGTCCTCACCGGCCTATGCACAGCCGACACCGCCCGCGACCGCATCCACACCGCCATCGCCGACACCTGCCCCAAAGGGCCATGACCGCGGTCAATCCCTGCACCCAGCCTCCGCGTAAGGCCTATCCGCCCGATCGTTCCCGAGTACTACGGCAACCCCCTCTTGCAGACTCGCCCAGACTCGCGTCCGAGCCGAGCACATCACAGGCTGAGCGGACAATAGGCCGTCGTGCGGGCCGAGGTAACGCGACGCACATGGCCATCTCCTACATCACCATGCTGACCGCCTTCTACGTCGACAACGGCCCCCGCCTCCCGCTCTAGAAACTGCTCCCGGACATCACCTCCTGGTTCCTGCCCGCCGCGATCGGCCTGCCGCTACTGATCCGCGCGCTGCGCCGCCACCCCGACCCACCCGCACGCCGCCCCGTCCCGGCCCAATGCACCGGCACCGAGGAAGCCCTGCATGACTGACCAACCGCCGAACCGGTGTCACCTCCGCGATGGCCAACATCAGGTCCCTTGCCGAGGCAAGGGATAGTGCATGGTCGGAATAAGTACCTTCCGTCAGTAATCTGGCCTGCGCCGCCGCCCTGGTGGAGGACAGCGGCGGCGACCGCGCCGGTCGCCACCGCTGTCCCGGCCGACGACATCAGGCCCGCCAGCCAGTACCGCCGAAACGCGGGATTGCCCCGCAGGGGCGCCGACACTCGCGCCGCGTGGGCGACCAGACGCGACGTTGTCATGGGGTCCTCGGGTCCCGGGCGGAACGGGCTGCCAGGTGTGGGAGAACCCCGTCGCCGTCTGACAGCTCTTGGGGGAGCAGCGACCCGACCCAGGCGTCCATCCGTTCTCCTTGGTGGATCAGCCGTTTGCGGAGGGTCGCTTCCACCAGGAACCCTGCTCGTTCGGCCACCGTGCGGGAGGCGGTGTTGCCGGCCTCGGCGTGCCAGGTGATCAGGTCGATGTCCAGGACGTCGAATCCCCAGCGGCACACCGTGCGCACGGCTCGGGTGGCGATGCCCCGGCGGCGATGCTGCGCGGGGACCCAGTAGCCGATCTCGGCGGTGTGAACTTCCGGGCGCAGACCCAGCGCGACCCGGCCGACCCGCTGCCCGGTGTGCTCGACGACGAACTCGGCGCGCTGACGGGACTCCCAGCCGGTGATGGCGCGTCGCACAAAGTGCTCCGCGTGGCCCATCTGGTAGGGGGCTGGCAGGTTCACGAACCGGTGCATCACCGGGTCGTGGGCCGACACCTGGAACACCCAGGCGACGTCAGCGCCGGTGAAGGGCCGCAACGTCAGCTCGCCTGCGGTGAACGGCCCCCATCCACCTGCAGAACGGTCAAGCGCGGTCATCAACGGGCGCCTCCTGCCTCATGTCCCGGCTCCCAGTCGAAGTCGGCGCGTCTGCTCCGCTGGCCGGCCACCAGTCCTCCCAGCTGTCGCCGGGCTGGCGAGCAGCTTCGCAGGCGGCGCGCGACCCGCTCGATCCGTCGCGGCCGCCGCCTGGAGTTCCTGAGCCAGCGCCCGCTGGTCGGCGTTGGTCAGCTGATGTCGAAGGCCGTGGGCAGGTAGATGGTGCGGCCGTTCTTGCGCGATGCGGGCGGCGGCGATCCGAGCTCGTGTGCCGGCGGGCAAGTTGGCCGCGGCGGCATCCCAGGAGAAGGACTGGGCGTCGTCGAGTTCGTCGGTCTGCAGGGTGATCTGGGTGGGGTCGTGGAGGGTTCGATCGTCAGGGGGAGGTTGGGACGGTGGCGTAGAGGAGGTCGCGGAGCCCGGGCAGAGCTTCGCGGTCACCTCGCCA
This sequence comes from Actinomadura rudentiformis, assembly GCF_008923185.1. GTDB lineage: Bacteria > Actinomycetota > Actinomycetes > Streptosporangiales > Streptosporangiaceae > Spirillospora > Spirillospora rudentiformis. The sequence goes on along the minus strand of NZ_WBMT01000005.1, from coordinate 428,877 downwards.
GACCAGCCGCAGACTCAGCGTCGGCACGGACAGGTCGAGCCTGGTGAGGGCGCCGGAACGCAGCGCGGTCGATGCCGCGAACTCTGGTAGCAGCGCGATGCCCAGGCCCTGCTCGGCCCAGGCCCGCATCACCTGGACGCCGCCGACGGGCACGCGTTCCAGCTCGCGACCGAGGGCCTTGTCGGCGGCCATGTAGAACGAGCAGCTGGGGACGTTGACCAGCAGCCGTTCACCGGACAGTTCGTTGGGAGACAGGCTGGTGCGCTCACGCAGCCGGTGGTCGGGGGCGGCGACCAGGGCGAGCGGGACGGTGTCGATGTCCAGGAAGGTCAGCGGGGCGGGCGGGGCCGGGAAACCGAGGTCTCCCAGAGCGTCGCCGGTGTCCAGCAGCAGTACCGCCTCCAGCCGCCCGGCGGCCACGTCGGTGAGCAGGTCATCGCGCCGGGCGGCGGGCAGGACCTGGGCCTGGATGCCGGGCCGGCGCTGGTTGAGTCGGGCGAGGACCTGCGGGACGTAGGTGGCGGCGAGGGTCTCCAGCGCGCCTAGCCGCAGCCGCTGCGCTTGGCCGGTGATCTCGCGGCGTGCCTGCTCGGCTTGGTCCAGTAGGCGGCGGGACCAGCTGAGCGTCCGTTCGCCGTGCCCGGTCAGGTGCATGCCCTTGGCCGTCCGCTCGAACAGCGCCACGCCCAGCGACCGCTCCAGGGCGCGGATCTGCGCCGAGACGCTGGAGGGTGCCATGTCCAGGGCCACGGCGGCGCCGGTCACCGTCCGATGCCGGACCACGGCCTCGAAGATCCGCAACTGGCGCAGTTCCATGTACGCTCCAACCGGCCGAGGGCGTTCGGGAATTCCGAACGCAGTGTGCGGAAGCGCCGGTGGAGCAGGCCGGACCGCCTCGCAGACAGTGATGCGCATGACACTCGCACAATCTCCGTCCGTTGTGGGACAACCCACGGTGCGTTCCGGTCCTCGGCTGCTGGCACTGGTGGGCATCTCGCTGGGCTACTTCATGGTGCTGCTGGACATGACCGTGCTGTCGGTGGCCGAACCGGACCTTGCGACCTCGCTGCACACATCCGTCGCCGGGCTGCAGTGGGCGACCACCGGCTACACGGTGGTGTTCGGCGCACTGCTGCTGTCGGCCGGGGCCATCGCCGACCGGTACGGCGCCCGCCGGGTTTTCCGCGCCGGTGTGCTGGTCTTCGGGGTCGGGTCGCTGCTGTCTGCCCTGGCCCCGACGCTGGCTCTGCTGATCGCGCTGCGGGCGGTGCTCGGGGCCGCCGGGGCGGCCTGCGTTCCGTCGTCGATGGCAATGATCACGCGGCTCTACCCGGAACCGTCCGAGCGCGGCCGCGCCGTGGCGGCCTGGGCGGCCATCAGCGGCGCCGCGGTGGCGGCCGGCCCGCTGGCCGGCGGCGCGCTGGTCGATGCGGCCGGATGGCGCGCCATTTTCCTGATCAACGTGCCGATCGCGATGCTGGTGCTGGCCCTGTCCGCGGGACGGTGGGTGAGGTGCCCGCGTGGCGACCGGCGGATCGACTGGGCCGCGCAGGTGGCTGCGATGCTGGTGCTGGCCCTGCTGACCGACGCCCTGGTCGCGGTCGGCGCGCGGGCCTGGGGGCACGCGGCCGGATCAGGCGCGGCCATGGTGCTCGCAGCGGTGGTGTTCGCGGTCCTGGAACGGCGCAGCGCGGCCCCAGCGCTCGACCCGGACCTGCTACGCAGCCGCGGCGTGCGGGCTGGGCTCGCCGCCGGCGCAGCTGTGAACTTCGCGCTCAACGGAAGCCTGTTCGTCCTGCCGCTGCTGCTGCAGACCGACCGCCATCTCAGCGCCGCCGCAACCGGGCTGGCGTTCCTGCCGCTGACCTTGCCGTTCGTGCTCAACCCGCCGCTGGTCGGCCGCATCGCGGCCCGGGTCGGTCCCAGGCCGCCCATCCTGACCGGGATGACGCTGCTGGCACTGGGCGGCGCCATGCTCGGCTGGATGATCTGGGCCCGAGCCGGGTACGTCTGGCTGGCCTGTGGGCTTCTGCTGGCAGGTCTCGGAGTGTCGTTCGTGCTGCCCGTGCTGGTCTCGGCCATCATCAGCGCCGCCCCGGCCGGGACCGCCGGCGCGGCCTCAGGGCTGCTCAACGCCGTCCGCCAGGCCGGCGCCACACTCGGCGTCGCCACCATGGGCGCCGTCGTAGGACTGGGCACGGTGACCGGACCGGCGACCGCGCTGCTGCTGGCGGCGCTCGTATGCGCTGCGGCCGGGTCATGGTTCGCACTCGCCGCGCCTCGCCAGCCCTGACGGCGTGCGTTCTGCTGACCGGTGCGGGACGGTCCTTGCGCTCGGAGTGTCCGCCTGGGCCCGTGGACGTCCGCGCCCGTGGCCGCCAGAGGGCATGTCCCCGGAGGAGGAAGCGAGACTGCGGGCGACCCTGGCGGACGATCAGCCGGTGGACTTCACCACCTGGCCACGAGGCTACGCCCTGATTCAGCACCGCCAACCCCTGATCCAGCACCGCCAACCACAGACACCGCACAAGCACGGGTCGATCGCGCTGAACGCGCCTGCCGCTGAGGGTTGGGGTCAGCCTGCGACACGTTGTTCGGTTCGGGCCCGGGTTTGGGCGAGCCGATAGGAGTCGGTGCCGGTTTCGATGATGTTGCCGCCGAAGGTGAGCCGGTCGACGATGGCCGCGCACAGCCGGGGGTCGGTGAAGGTCAGGCCATCGCCCGCTCACTCGCCCTCAACAACGCGGAGAACCCCTCGCTCATGGTGAGCCGTCCGGTGTCGACCGCGGCCTCGATCCACCCGGCCGCTCCCGCACCCGGTCCAGGTTGGTATGGATAGTGGCGCCGAGGACCCCGGCGGCAGCGACGATGTGAGCATCGACAGCGGAAGGCCCGCCCGGTGGTTGCGGACGGGGCAGGCAATCTGAGGCGCCAGCATCACGGGGGCGATGCAGTTCAGGCACAGCCAGACCGGCGGGACGGTTCGTCGTCGCAGATACGGCCGCATCCGCCGTGGTCGGGGCAACCGTTGAGATCAACTGAACGTCCTACCTGTGTTCGATGATCACTGAATAGGGGTAGTCGATGGGGTTCTTCAACAGCGTGCCCGAGGACGAGGACGAGGTTGCACGTCCGAGCTGGCGTGGGCCGGACGACACGGTGATGGGCGCGATCCTCCCGCTCAACCTGGTGCTCGGTGCCAACGAGGGGGCGGCGGTGGCCTTGCGCGAGATCATTGTGCACCCCGAGGGGGGAATGCTGGACATCTACGCGGTGGCCAGGCGTGCCGACGCGAGCGCGCGTCAATGGAAGGCGATCCGCAGCTCCATGAACAGCGGCTGCGAGCGGGCCGAGTATACGAACGCCGCGAAGCGGAGCCTCCGGCTGGGAGTGCTATTTCGCGACGGGAGCCGCGCGACCACCGTCGACTGTCCGGTGGACCTGCGGTTCTCCGATGATGACGAGGAGCCCAGGCCGCCGATCCTCGGCCTGTGGAGGCACGCCGAAGATCTCTCGACCGATGAGCACGAGTACGTGAGCATGCGTTACTGGCTGTGGCTTTGGCCGCTGCCCCCCTCCGAGCCGTTCAAGCTCATCGTTGAATGGCCTGCCGCCGGCCTGGAAGAAAGCGCAGTCGAGATCGATGGTGCGGCCGTCAGCGAGCTGACGGCGTACACCCGCAACTACTGGAGGTGACTCGGTGCGGCGATAGCATCCCGGTGACCTGAAGCACGACCGCGGGGCGGTGACGTGTCCGTGGGCGCCGGTGCCCAGGCACCGGTAGACCGGCCGGTACGGCACGCTGGCGGTGGTGTTGGAGCGCGTCTTGCCGCCCGGGCAACGGTAGATGCCCGACCCCAGCCACGCCCGTCATGGCCCACAACCCTCGCCGAGGCTGTCAGGCCGGAAGGTAGGCGGCCAGCGCGGCTTCGAGTTCCCGGTCTAAGTTGCTCCCGTTCGGACTCGGCGCGGCCCAGCAGGTGCGCCGCCCGCGCCAAAGCGCCACGCAACGCAACGCAACAGCCACCGAACCACCAGTGCGCGCCAAGTCTTCCCCGACGGCCGGCAAGCCATACCGCCAGCGTTTTGCTGCCACCTCGCTGATCTCAGACTGCCCGGAGAGCAAGATCGGGCGGCGGCTGCGCGACGACCTCCAACAGGCCTACGACCTGATCCAGAGCGGCCTGGCCCGCGCCACCGCCGCCGCATCGAGTGTCCACGGCACCCTGCGGCTGGGCGTGATGGGCGCGCTGGGACACGAGTCGCGGCCCGTCATCGAGGCGTTTCGCGCCCGCCACCCGGACTGCGAGGTGGAGATCACCGAGTTCCACTTCAGCGAGCCGTTCGCCCGCCTGCGCTCCGGTGAGGTCGATGTGCAGCTGATGTGGCTGCCGGTCCGGGAACCGGATCTGACCGCCGGACCGGTCGTGCTGACCGAAGGCCGCGTGCTGGGGGTCGCCGAGGGCTCCGACCTCGCGTCACGCGAGTCGGTCTCGATGGAGGATCTCGGCGGCCGTACGCTCCTCAATCCCGGAACCCGGACACCGGACTACTGGATCGAGGCCATGCTGCCCAAGCACACGCCCGGCGGTCGTCTCATCCCGCGCGGCTCGACGGCGCGGACCTTCCACGAGGTGCTCGCGCTCATCGCGGCCGGACAGATCGTCAGTCCCCTCAACGCCCACGTCGGCCGCTACTACACCCACCCCGGGGTCGCGTACGTGCCCATCCGAGACGCCCCGCTCACCGAATGGGCTCTGGTCTGGCCCACCACGAACCAGTCCCCACCACTACGCGCCTTCGTCCAAACCGCACGCGACCTCGGCCCCCGCCCCATCAACAACGACACCACCTGACCGGCACCGACGGGCGCCGGCCGGGTGAGCATTCGAGGTCGCCCGAGCAGCAGCGGCGCCTCCTCCTCCTCCGCGGTCGATCAGGACGGCCAGCAGGCCAGGCTGTCGGCTGCGGAGCTCGCACGCCGTCTGGATGAGGCCCTGACCCCGCGCCTACCAGGAACCCGCCGAAGCACTCAACACGCCATCGTGAGCCACACGCGGACGGGGTGTGGATGGCACCTGTCAGCTGCGGCACGCGCAACCGTTGTCGGCCTGGCCGGGACGTCGAGCCGGTCGAGGCGCCGGCGGCCTTGATCAGGCCGCTGGCCGACCAGTACCGGCGAACCGACCCGCCTTCTGGTTGGGCTCCTGCGACGTACCTCGGCGATCGAGATCATGCAGCGGCTCGGCGTCGACGCGCCGCTGGGACCCCGCACCCTGGACGCGTTGCTGCCCGACAAGTCGATCGAGCAGCGATCGCGATCGGCGCGGACGGCGCGCATACGGACATCATGGTCAGCGCCAGGGGCCCGGTGACGAACGGCTTCTGTCTGCAGCGCTGTGCACCCAGCGACATCGGCCGGCGGCGTCGGCGCCAACACCGACTAAAGTCTGCCCACCCCCCGACCCCGGGCGGGGTTGTGGCGACCACGCGGCCGATGCGGCATCTGTGCCGCGACGGCGATGCTGCGTGGCATGACGTTCAACCGCGATCACCCCCCCACCGAAGCCACTGAACCGTCCGTTCCCGGACCGACCAGCGTCGGCGTTCCCGCAGCCGGCGACTACCGCATCGACCCCGAATCCTCCGCGGTCGCCTTCACCACCCGGCACTTGTTCGGCCTGGCCGCCGTGCAGGGCAGCTTCCACCTCCACGACGGCCATATCCACGTCGCCGACCCGACGCAGGAATCGTGGACCCGAGCGGCGATCTCCGCCGCGAGCGTCCAGACCGGCAACCCCAACCGGGACGCCTCGATCCGATCTCCCCGACTACTGGCCACCGCCGACCATCCCGACATCACTTTCACCTCAAGCCGGCTTGGCCAGACCGACGGCCACTGGGTGCTTCACGGTGACCTGTCGGTACGCGGCATGAGCCGCCCGATCCAAGTGCACATCGACGACGTCCACGCCGGCGAGACCCGAATTCGCCTGCACGCCACAGCGCGGGTCGACCGCCACGCGTTCGGGATCACCAGGTACCGAGGACTGGCCGCCCGGCACCTCACGCTGCGGCTGGACGTCATCGCCGACCGCACCTGAACCGACCAGCCAAACACATGGCGACAAAGAAGGGACAGGCGCCGATGCCCGTCATCGAGGTCGACCAGTTGCACAAACGGTACGGCGCGAAGGTCGCGGTCGAGGAGGTGTCCTTCACCGTGGACGACGGCGAGATCTTCGGCATCGTCGGCCCTAACGGCGCCGGCAAGACCACCACCGTGGAGTGCATCGAAGGCCTCCGCCGACCCGACCGCGGCCGCATCCGAGTCCTCGGCCTGAACCCCGAGCGTGACCGCGCCCAGCTACGCCAGCGGCTCGGCGTCCAACTGCAAGAAGCCGAGCTGCCCGACAAGCTCACCGTCGCTGAGGCCATCGACCTGTACCGCTCCTTCTACCGCCACCCGGCAGACCACACGGCGCTGCTGGAGGCCCTCGGCCTGGCCGACCAGCGCAAAACCCGCTACCGCAAGCTGTCCGGCGGGCAAAAGCAGCGGCTGTCGATCGCGCTGGCGCTCATCGGACGCCCCGAAGTCGCAGTGCTGGACGAACTCACCACTGGGCTTGACCCGCACGCGCGACGCGACACCTGGGCATTGATCCGCACCATCCGCGACCAGGGCGTGACGATCCTGCTGGTCACCCACTTCATGGACGAAGCCGAACGGCTGTGCGACCGCCTGGCCCTGATCCATTCCGGCCGGGTCGCCGCCCTCGACAGCCCAACCGGGCTCACCGACCGCGTCAACACCGAACAACGGCTGCGATTCCGGCCCTCCGCGCCGCTGGCCGACCAGTTGCTGACCACGCTGCCCGAAGTCACCCGCCTCACCCGCACCGCCGACGAGGTCATCGTCACAGGCACCACCAACCTGCTCGGCGCCGTGACCGCCGCTCTGGCCCGCGACAACATCGTCGCCGAACGACTACGGGTGGAACGCACCAGCCTTGAGGACGCCTTCGTCGCGCTCACCGGCCAGCAGCCGTGACCACAACGCTCCAGCAGCCCTCAACACCAGGAGAGTCCAGCCGTGCCGCCAGTCCTGTCCCCAGCCGTGCCCACCGCCGCCCATCCCGATCCCGCCCGGCCCAGGTCGGCGCTCGGCAAGCTCATGATCACCGAAGCCAAACTCCTGCTGCGTGAACCGATCACCCTGTTCTGGAGCGCCGCATTCCCGGTCATTCTCCTGATTGTCATGGGGCTGGCCTCATCCGCCACGCAGGCCGACCTCGGCGGCCTGCGCCTGATCGACACCTACCAGCCGATCCTGATCGCCTTCGCCGCCACGGCCTTCGCCGTCCAAGGCATGCCCACCGCGCTGGCCACCTACCGCGAGCGGAGAATCCTGCGGCGCCTTGCCACCACCCCCGTCGGGCCGGCCCGCGTGCTCGCCGCCCAACTAACCGCCAACCTTGCCCTCATCCTCACCGCGACGGCCGCAATCATCACCACCGGCCACCTGGCCTTCCACGTGCCCCTGCCCGGCAACGGCCTCGCCTTCCTGCTCGCACTCATGCTGACCGCCACCGCGATGCTCTCCCTCGGCCTGCTGGTCGCCGCGCTGGCCCCCAGCGGCCGCGCGGCAGGCGCGATCGGAGCCGTCCTTTTCTTCCCCATGATGTTCTTCGCCGGCCTTTGGATCCCCAAAGCAACCATGCCTCACGTGCTGCGGCAGATCAGCGACTTCACCCCCCTGGGCGCCGCCGTCCAGGCACTGCAAGACAGTACGACCGGCCAGTGGCCAGCCCCCGTCGCGCTAGCGATGCTGACCGCATACGCCATCATCTTCGCCGCAGCCGCAGCCAAATTCTTCCGCTGGCAATAAACACCACCACAAACCTCAACTTCACCGGCGCAATCGCGCAGCAACTGGACCTGCACCGAGCCGACCCGGTCTTGGCCGACGTGCCGTCGCGGTGGTTGCCAGCAGGCACAGCCGGACCTTCGCCCTTGCCATACAAGGTTTTCCCGGCGGTGCGCGGCGACCATGGCATCTCGTTCAGCTGGCGGATGAGCGCGGCACCCGGCGTCGCTGAGTCTGCCGCACTCGAAGGCGGGCATGCCGGCCTGCCTCATCGTTGCCGGGTCGCCGCGGTCGGCTGCGAAGTGCCACTCCTCAGTGGCGGCGATCGCCCGCCAACACCAGGCGATGCCACGGCGGCGTTGGTGATCGCACTGTCCAGGCTGGAGCGTTTGAGATCGAGCGTGCTCAGGTCGCATCCGCGTAGGTTCAGATCGGCACCGGTCAGGTCGGCACCGGAGAAGACAGCGCCGCGTGCGGAGGCTCGCGACAGATCCGCGCCGGCGAGGTCGGCGCCGGCAAAGACCATCTTGTCGAGGTCCAATCCGCGCAAATCGGCGCCGGAAAGATCGAGTTCCTCGTCCGCGTTGTCGGCGCGCCACTGGTTGAAGACGAACGGCCCCTGTCTCAGGATCCCGATGACCTTCGCCGTCCCCCTGCCACGCCAGCCTCCCCGTCGAGCCGCCCCACCTGCTCAGGATCATCGGCGGTGGAGGTGACGCGCGCGTCGAGGGCGGCGGCAGCCGCGGGTGGTGCGCGGGCAAGAAGGTGGCAGGCCGCAAGCGGCACCTGATGGTCGACTGCCTGGGTTGTCGCTGGTGGTGCTGGTCACCGCCGCGAGCGTGCAGGACCGTCACGCCGCCGTAGCCGCAGCTCCAGGAACTGGAAGTACACCGTCACCGCGGCCGCTCGGGCCGGTGCGGGTGGAGGGCTTGGCTTCTCGCAGCACCTTGCCGAAGTAGGAATCGGCGTCGGCGGGTTGCATCTCCCGCAGCGGGCCGCCCGAAGGAAGAGCCCGTCTGACGACGGCGGGCGCTTCCTAGAGATCTGAGGGGATGTCCCGCTCCATGCCGTCATGCGCACAGCACGCGGCGGGAAGCCCTTAGCGGGAACGAGGGGCAGGGGCGCAGCAATGCGGTCCCGCTAGCTGTGTGATTTGGCGGCTTCAGCTGGAGGCTGAGCGCCTCAGTTGGCGGCGCAGGTATCCGCGTTGATGCCCGCTGGTGAGCCGAGGCGCCTTAGTTCGCACATAGTCATGCTTTCTGTCACCGGCCGATGGAGGACTTACTGCTCTGGCCCGGCCGGAGTGTCTGATGTGGGTGCGGTCAGCCGGTGGAAGGTGGGTGAGGGATTGGGGAGTTGCCCGGTGTGGGGTGTGCATTGATGGGCGATGCGGCTCGCGGCGTCGGGTAGGAAGGGCTCCAGGTGGTCTGCGGCCTGCTGGCAGGTTCGCAGGAGTGTGGCCAGTACGGCGTCCAGCTGGCCGCTGGCGTCTTCGTCGCCTGCGCGTTCGGCCTTGGCCAGTTCCCAGGGGCGAACGAAATTGATATGGCGGTTGGCCGCATCGACGATGTTCCAGACTGCCGTGGTGGCGCGGCGGAAGTCGAAGGCGGTCAGCGAGGCGTCGATGAGCCCGGGTGCCTGGCGGATCGCCTCTTCCAGCTCGTTACTTCCGTGGGCCTGTTGGGTCCCGGTGGGGACCTGTCCGTTGCGGTAGCGATGGATCATGGTGATGACGCGGTTGACGAGGTTGCCCAGGCCGTTGGCGAGTTCGTCGTTGGCGCGGTGGACGAGGCGGTCGAGGGTGAAGTCGGCGTCTCCGACGCGGGGCACTTCGCGTAGCAGCCACCAGCGGACGGCGTCGGTGCCGTACTGCTCGGCGAGCGCGACCGGGTCGACGGTGACGCCGCTGGATTTACTGATCTTGCGGCCGTCGGCGGTGAGGTAGCCGTGCACCAGGATGTCGGTCGGCAGTGGCTGTCCGGCCGAGAGCAGCATGGCGGGCCAGTAGACGGCATGGAAACGGAGGACGCCCTTGCCCAGCAGGTGGACGCGGCGTTGGGCTCCGGTCCACCAGCGCTGGTGGTCCTGGCTTGCGGTGCCGTAGCCCAGGGCGGTGAGGTAGTTGCCCAGCGCATCCCACCAGACATAGATCACTTGGCTCGGGTCGTCGGGCACGGGGATGCCCCAGCCGTGGGCCCGCGCGGCGGATCGGGAGATGGAGAAGTCCTCCAGCCCGCCGGCGATGAACGCCAGGACTTCGTTGCGGCGTTCGGCGGGTTCGATGCGCAGCTCACCGGTGGCGATGAGGTGGTGGAGCCGGTCGGCGTAGCGGGAGAGGCGGAAGAACCAGTTCTCCTCCGACACCTGCTGGGGGACGGTGCCGTGCTCGAGGCAGCGACCGTCGCGGAGTTCGGCGGGGCTGTAGAACTGCTCACAGCCCACGCAGTACAGACCTTCATAGTGTCTGCGGTAGAGGTCGCCGGAGGCCGCGCAGGCCCGCCAGAACCGCTCGACCCCGGTTCGGTGCCGGGGGTCCCGGCTGGTGCGGATCACATCGTCGACCGACAACGACAGCGGTCCGGCCAGGGCGACGAACGCGGCCGCGTTGTCGTCGACGAACGTGGAGACCTCGACGCCCGCGGCTTCGGCGGCCAGCACGTTCTTGAGCGAGTTGTCGTCGGTGCCGGTCTGGAGACGGACGCGCTCACCGCGGCGGCGATGGTGACGAGCCAGCACGTCCGCCTGGACGAGTTCCAGCGCGAACCCCAGGTGGGGCCGTGCGTTGACGTAGGGGATCGTGGTGGTGATGTAGGTGTGCGGTGTGGCCATGGGAACCTCCCGGTGGACCGGGGCTCCGACCGCAGACACCAATCGAGGCCCCGTGAACAGGGCCTCGGAAACGATCGTCCGTGCAGCGTCAGCGGCCCCGTGAGCGGGGCATCCTCACCTGGCATCCGGACGTGTTCATATGACGGATTCTAACGGAATCGCCCAGCCGTAGGCGGGCCAGGGCGCGCAGCGCAGCCCGTACGCGGTCTCGATGGCGATCGGCACCTGCTAGAGTAGGGACCAGTTGCGGTTCCCATAGACATTTTGTGCGCGCCTGACGGTTCAACCTCAGGCGCCTTTTTGTTGCTCTGGATCTTCCGGATGGGCCCATCGCGGCACCCGGCCGTGCACGGTGTACGGCCGGGATCGACCAGAAGGAGATCATCATGGCCACCGGTACCGTCAAGTGGTTCAACGGCGAAAAGGGCTTCGGCTTCATCGAGCAGGACGGCGGCGGCGCCGACGTCTTCGCCCACTACTCCAACATCGCCGCCTCGGGCTTCCGCGAGCTCCAGGAAGGCCAGAAGGTGACGTTCGACATCACCCAGGGCCAGAAGGGCCTCCAGGCGGAGAACATCGTTCCCGCCTGAGCTCCGAACTGACGGCGTCGCGGCGGGCCTGGTCTGAGCCGGCCCGCCGCGTACGTCGCCTGATCCACCGGCACCGTCACCACGATCGCTGCCGTGTTCACCCGGCCGGGCCGCATTCCTGTCGCCCGCCGTCTTCCGGTTCGTTCTTGCGAAATCCTCCGCTCGCCTCTGCGAGCCCTGGAGCACTCCTCGAAACGCGCCGTTTCGAGGAAGGTTCCACTGCCATGTCCCGCAGCACCCGGCGGCCCGCACACGGTCGCTCACCCCGAGGTAACGATCAACGCACGTCTCCGAGCGGCGATTTCGCGCTTCCGAGATCCTCAACGCCGTCTCTTCCCCCGGTCTCGGCGTTCTCCGACCTGGACATGCCGTCGGCCCTGCTGACGACGCTGGCCCGGCATGGGGTGACCACCCCGTTCCCCATCCAGGCCGCGACCCTGCCGAACACGCTGAACGGCCGTGACGTCCTCGGCCGCGGCCGCACCGGCTCGGGCAAGACCCTCGCCTTCGGTCTTCCGCTGCTCGCCCGCACCGCGGGCAGCCGCGCTGAACCTCGACGGCCTCTCGCCCTGGTCCTCGTTCCGACCCGGGAGCTCGCCCAGCAGGTCACCGAGGCCCTCACCCCTTACGCCGACGCCGTCAGGTTGCGGCTGACCACGGTGGTCGGGGGCATGTCACTGCCCCGCCAGGCGAACGCGCTCAAACGCGGCACCGAGATCCTGGTCGCCACCCCCGGCCGCCTCGTGGACCTGATCGACCGCGGTCACTGCCGGCTGGACAAGGTGGCGATCACCGTGCTGGACGAAGCCGACCAGATGGCCGACATGGGCTTCCTCCCCCAGGTCACCGGCCTCCTCGAGCAGGTCGCGCCCGGCGGTCAGCAGATGATGTTCTCCGCGACGCTCGACCGCAACATCGATCGGCTGGTACGCCGCTTCCTCAACGACCCGGTGACCCACTCGGTCGACCCCTCGGCCGGAGCGGTCACCACCATGGAGCACCACCTGCTCCACGTCGCGGACGCCGACAAGCACGACACCACCGCGCACATCGCCGCCCGCGACGGCAGGGTCATCATGTTCGTCGCCATGAAGCACGGCGCCGACCGGCTCGTCCGCAAGCTGGCTTCCCAGGGCCTCCGCGCCGGCGCGCTGCACGGCGGCAAGTCCCAGTCCCAGCGCAACCGCGTCCTGAACGGTTTCCGCTCGGGTGAGGTCGACGTCCTGGTCGCCACCGACGTCGCGGCCCGCGGCATCCACATCGACGACCTGGACCTCGTCGTCAACGTCGACCCGCCCGCCGACCACAAGGACTACCTGCACCGCGGCGGCCGCACCGCCCGCGCCGGACGGCCCGGCACCGTGGTCACCCTCGTCCTGCCCTCCCAGCGCGGCGACATGAACCGCCTGATGACCACCGCCGGCATCGTTCCGCACACCACCAGCGTGCGCCCGGGCGACACCGAGCTGGCCCGCATCACCGGCGCCCGTACCCCTGCCCACACCGCCGCCGGAACGTCCCTGGCGACGACAGACCGCACGCGGGCACATCGCAGTACCCCTGCCGGGGCCGCCCCGCGCAGCAGGAACGCCCAACGGCACCGTCCCACCTCCCCGGGACGCCCCGCACGACGCAAGACGTCCTCACAGAACACCTGACGGACACCCCGTTCGGCCTCTGCAGGCATCTCTTCATCGGTTGATCAGGCAGCTGGCTTCACCTGGTGGCAACCGGACTTTCGAGGAGTTCGCCGCCTAAGTGAATCATTAGGCCACGGAGGCGTGCCGCGTCAGCTGACGCACCAAAGCACGAGCTGACACATCGTCGGCGTCGTGGTGCTGGCTCACATGGGTCAGCGCCAGTGGTTCACCGTTCGTCGGCCCGGCCGGCCCGCCGTGGTGACGTGCGACCGCGGCATCGTGCACGGGGATTCCGGCTACTTCCACGCCTGCGGGCGCAGGAGCTCGTCCAGTTCGATGCGGCCGGCGAGGTTGTCGACGAGGCCGACCAGGGTCGCGAAGGCGCACTCGGTGACCAGTTGCAGCAGGTCGGCCGGCTGCAACCCGGCATCGAAGGCTCGCCGTACCACCTCCTGCGGCACCGCGCCGCGCTCGACCACCAGCGCCCTGGCGAAGGCGTAGACGGCCGCCTGGACTTCCCCGCGGGGCTCGGTCCCATCCCGCATCGCCTTGATGTCCTCCTGGTCCACGCCCAGACCGCTGAGAACCGTGGAGTGGAAGGCGACGCCGTAGGCGTTGTCGACAGCGACCCCGACGGCGACTCCCGCGATCTCCCGGTGCACCGGGTCGAAGGAGTCACCGCCGACGGCGCGGCGCAGCCCGTCGAAGCCCGCCAGGAGCGTCGGGCTGGCCGCGATCGCGGCCGCGAAGTTCGGGACGAAACCGAGGTCGGCCGCGATCCCGTCGAGGATCGGCCGGGACGCGGCCGGCACGGAATCGGAGGTGAGGATCGGGAGGTGCATCGGAGCTCCTTGGTAACGAGTGGTGATGCACAGACCCTCTCCCGCCCCGCGCTCGGCCACGATTCCCCCGGAGGGAAGCGCCGCGGCTCACGCGCGGCCGTAGGGTCGGCTCATGTCCGCGACGATGACCGAGGTCTCTTTCGGCACCCTGGTTCGCTACTGGCGCCGCGTACGGGCGATGAGCCAGCTCGATCTCGCGTCGGCCGCGATGACCACCCCGCGCCACATGAGCTTCCTGGAGACCGGCCGGTCGAACCCGAGCCGGGAGATGGTGCTCCGCCTGGCCGGCGCGCTCGACGTCCCGCTGCGCGACCGCAACGGCCTGCTCCTGGCGGCCGGCTTCGCTCCGCTGTTCCCGCATCGCAGCCTCGACGATCCAGCCCTCGACCGGGTCACCATGGCCGTCGGGCGGATGCTGCAACAGCACGACCCGTTTCCCGCCATCGTGCTGGACCGCGGCTGGGACCTGCTGCGCGCCAACCGCGGCGCGGCGCGTCTGTTCGGTGAGCTGATGGCTCCCGACCCGATCCCCGACGGCGTCAACGTGCTGCGCCTGATCCTGGAACCGGGCCCGGTCCGCGACGGCATCGCCAACTGGGACCAGGTCGCGCCCGCGCTGCTGGAGCGCGCCCGGCGCGAAGCGGTGGGCGGGGTGCTCGACCTGGCGACCGCCGAGCTCGTCCAGGAGCTGCGGGCGCGGCCCGAGGTCGAGGCGCTCACCGCGGCGGCACCGGCGCTCGCGCCGCTGGTCCCGGTCATCGACGTGCACTTCCGCCTCGGCGACGATCGCCTGCGGTTCTTCTCGGTCGTGTCCAGCATCGGCACACCCGTGGACGTCACCGCCCAGGAATTGCGCGTCGAAGCGTTCTTCCCCTCCGACGACGAGACCGCCGAGCGCTGGCGGATTCTGACCTGACCTGTACGAGAACGGAACGGATAAAGCCACGCCGCTGCCGCGTGCGCCAATTCGGGGGCCTGGGCGATCATGGGCGCGGGGCTCTGGAGGATGAGCTGGCGCAGGTCGGCGACGCGTCCGGAGGTTCCAGGGATGCCCAGGCGCCTGACCTGGTCGGCCAGGGTGCGTGATTGAAGCGGCCGACCAGTGCGGTCAGGGGCTGGAGCGTGGTCAGAGGTCGCGGACGAAGAAAGCGTTCCGCCTGCTCGGTGTAGATCCCTGCCGGGACGCTGACCATCTCGGCAACTCTGACACCGGTCCCGAGGCGATCCCGTCACATGATTTCGGCCTCATGACGGGTCGGACGGGTCGGTGCGCAGAATGGTACGCGGTTGCCTCAGCAGCGGGGCGAAGGCTCTTTCGGCTGCGCCCAGCAGAGTGGCATGTCGAAGGTCGCACTGTGACGATGTCGATCTGGCCGGCGCGAGCGACGGCGGAGGACGCCATCAGCCCGGACCGAGCGGCGCGACTCCAGTCAGGACGGTGATGGGCGTGGCCCTGCTGGTTCAACTGGGGAGCCAGTCGTTCCAGCTGGTCGACCGTTGATTTCAGGTCGGGTGCCAGGGGATGGAGGAGCACGTGGTCGGCGCCGGCCTCCAGGTGTTCGTGGAGGCGCGTGGCGATGGCCTTCTCGTCTCCCCATGCCAGGGTGGCGTCGATGAGGCGATCGCTGCGGTCGTCTGCCAGGTCGTCGTCTCCGTACCCGAGCCGGCGGTAATTCCTGGTGTACGGGGTCTCGATATTTCTCATCCCCTGGGCTAGGAGGGCGCGCATCTGTCCTCGGGACGAGGTCGCGTTGGTGCCCAGGACGAGAGTCTGGTGCGGGATCAGTAGTCCTTCAGGTCCCAGTGCTTTGCGGGCAACCTCGGTGTGCTCGACCGGCTGCATGAAGGGATGCACTCCCTCTGCGCGCTCGCGGGCGAGCCGGTGTGCCCTGGGCCCCAGTGCGGCGAGCACCCGGGGGTAGCGCACGTCGGGCAGGATCCGGCTGGCGGCCTTGTCCATTTCGTCCAGATAGTCCTGCAGCCGGGTCAGGGGACGGTCGCCGCCGGCCCCGCCGAGCCCGAGGATCACCCTGCCCGGATACGCCTCGGCGAGGGTGACCGCGCCGCCGTGCATCGCCGTGAGCATGCCCTGAGCCCGGTGGACTGGACTCCCCGCCGTAGAGCGTGGTGACCGGCATCAGATCGATCTCCATTCAGTTCACCACTCCGAAGTCGCCCTGGCCGCCGCTCAGAGCCGAGAACGGGTCCGGCTCGGAGTCCTGGATGCGTGCCGCAGGCTGCCAGCCTTCGTAAGTGAGTCTGAGCCTGGTTCTGGCTCAAAGTCGGTGGAGTAGTAACGGGGAGTGTTTGCCGTTGGTTGCTGTCGGCGGACGGTGGCCAAGGCTGCATCCCTGCTCCGGCCCGGTCGTGGGCCAAACGCCGTCCAGTGGCTCAGCCGGGCGCAGTTGATCCGCTGAGGCCGTGGCGAAGGATCTCCAGTAGGCGGCGCACCCGGTTGGCATCGGTTTGTGAGACCGCGACCGCGTTCGCGAGGGCCAGCACCTCGGCAACGGTGAGGTCCGTGCGGACGGCGCCCGCCTCTTGGGCTTTGGCGAGCAGCTTCTCCGCGGTCGAGGTCAGCGAGGCGTGCCAGCGGTCGAACAGCTCGGTGCGCCGTTCGCCGTCGCCCTGCGTGCCGGCGAAGGCCAGCGTCCGCCTGGTCGCTACGTGGACGGCGAAGGTTTCCAGCCAGGTGAAGAACGCCTCACCGGAAGCCGGTTCACACATCAGAGCAGCGCCTTGGTCGCAGAGCGCGGCGACCTCGTCGGCGTAGACCGCCATGAGCAGGTCACTGCGGGTCGGGTAGTGCCGGTAGAGGGTCGCGTTGCCGACGCCCGCCCTCCGGGCGATCTCGTCCAAGGCGACGTCCGGGCCGCGCTCGTCGAAGAGCGCCCTGGCCGCCGCTTTCAGCAGCCGGGCGTTCCGCTCGGCGTCCGCGCGGCGTGCCCGTCCGGAGGGGGCCGTCATCCCTGCCTCCCTGGGTTGCCAAGCGGGGATTTCCCCGTTTAGCTTACCGGGAGGCAATAACCGGGGAGTTCCCCGTTTCTTTCCCGGCGAGGGCGAGCACCTGCCGGGCCGTCCCAGGAGGAGCGATGGCGTTCACCGCCGACGACCGCACCGCGATCACCGAACTGATCTCCATGCACGGCCACCTATGCGACAGCGGGGAGCTGGATCGGCTGGACGAACTGTTCACTTCCGACGTCGTCTACGACGTGTCCGAGTTCGGACAGGAGCCCTTGCTGGGCGTCGCGGCCTGCGCCGCCACAGGACGTGCCTTGGGCGAGCTCAATCCGGTCGGCCACCACGTCACCAACGTCGTCCTCACCGAGGCCGCCGAGGGCCGGGTGCACGCGCTGTCCAAGGGGATCGGCGTCAACGCCGACGGCACCACCGGGAGCGTGACATACGAGGACACCGTCCTGCGCACCCCGCAAGGCTGGCGGATCAGCCACCGGAAGGTCCGCGTGCACCACACGCCCCTGGGCGGACGAGGCTGAATCTGCTCATCCAGGAACTGATCATCAATCAGCGGCCGCGAGGTCGTCGTGCTGCATGCCTGCAGGGGCAGGAACCCTGTGGTGTCGATCTGCTGTTCCCTCACCTGAAGGGCATCCAGGTCGATGACGTCGCCACGACGGAAGAAGGTGTGGTGGGCGGATTCCAGGAACTGACGCAACACGCGGTCATTCGACTGTTGCGACGAGCTCAGCGGGGTTTGCCAGTGGAGGACCTTGCGGGGGCGGTTGTTGGGCTCGGCCGCGACGGCGAGGTCTTCGGCGGTGTGGACTGACGGGTCGGTGCCCTTCGGGCGGTATTGGCGGAGCAATCCGTGCGTGTTCTCGTTCGAGCCGCGTTGCCAGGGGTTGGCCGATCGCAGAAGTAGACCGGGATGCCCGTGGTGCGAGTGGACTCGTCGTGTCGGTGCCCTGATCCGAGGTCAGCGAGCGGGCGAGGTCGGCGGGCAAGTCGGCGAAGGCGTGCAGGAGCGCGCGTGCTCGGCTGTGCGTCCGTGGGGCAGATGGAGGAACGTGACGTACCGGGTGGTGCGCTCGACCAGGGTGCCGATGGCCGACCGGCTGCCCTGGCCAACGATGAGATCCCCCTCCCAGTGTCCGGGCACCTGGCGGTCATCGACGCCAGCGGGCCGCTGGCGAGTTGGGCTGTCGCTCCAGGCCGCCGCGGTGCGGTAGGTAGATCGCCTGGTAGATGGTTTCGTGTGCCAGGTGCCGGGTCCGGCTCGTCGGAAAGCGATGCGTAGCGCCTGGCTGATCTGCTCCGGGCTTCAGCGCCGGTTGAGGCCTTGCTGGATGAACGTCTGCAGCTCCGGGTCACGCCGGATCTTTCCGTCCTTGGACCGCGCTCGTCGTACAGCCGCGCGACGCTGAGCGTGGAACGGGCTGTACTTGCCGGTGCGTGGGTCGCGGTTCCGGCGCACTTCCCGGCTGATCGTGGAGGGGGCGCGGCCGAGCTTCTTGGCGATCGCGCGTAGCGAGTTGTTGGCGTGAAGCATCTCGGCGATGACGATCCGCTCGTCCTCTGACAGGAACCGCGCGGAGATCCGAGAAGTGGCCCCATCTTCCGTGCTCGACGCGCCTCGGTCATGGCAACACCCCCACGGGTCAGGTTTGCGATCACCCTGAGAACCCAAGTTGGTAGGGGGGCCAAGACCTGCGCGTAGAGCCAGCGTCCAGGTGCGGACGCCGCCCGCGGCCTTGACCTAGAAGCCTGCGATCCAAAGGACGTGGTTCGGCGATCACTAACATTGCACGTCATGGAGCTGACAGAGCGTTTCGAGTGGTGTGGAAGGCAGATCGCCTGGGGGCGCACAGGTGCTGGTCCAGCCGTGGTGTTCTGCCATGGCACGCCGTTCTCATCGCTGCTGTGGCAGCCGTTCGCCAGGGCCTGAGCCGCGACTTCACCGTCCACCTTTGGGACATGCCCGGATACGGACGCTCCTCCAAGCTGGAAGGGCATCCCGTCGATTTCGGCTCGCAGGCCGATGCGTTCGCGGCGCTGCTTGCGCACTGGGGCCTGGACCGGCCGCACGTGATCGCCCACGACTTCGGCGGCGCTGTGTCCCTGCGCACGCATCTGAGCCTGGGCGTCGATTACGCCTCGCTCATGCTCGTCGACGTCGTCGCCATCCCGCCCAGCGGCTCTCCGTTCTTCAGGTTCGTGCAGGACCATCCTGACGTCCTGGGGCAGCTGCCGGGCTATATCCATACCGCCATCGTGCGGGCCTATATTCAGGGCGCGAGCCACCGCCGGCTGCGCGATGAAGATCTCGACGCCCTGGTGCAGCCGTGGACCGGAGAGGGCGGCCAGCTGGCCTTCTATCGGCAGATCGCCGACTATGACGAGCGTTTCCTCGAAGAGAACGAGCAACAGCTGGGCCGCATCGACATCCCGGTACGGATTCTGTGGGGCGCCCGCGACACTTGGATCCCCCTCGACGTCGCCCGGCGATTGCAGAGCTTGATCCCCGCCGCCGAGCTCTCGTTGATCGACGACGCCGGTCACCTGGTCCACCATGATGCGCCCGTCCCCCTCATGGACGAGATCCGTAGCTGGCTCACCTCGCGTTGAGGTGCCCGAATATCGCGCGAACCAGTACACGACCGCCCAGCCGCCCTCAACTCACGACATCCCCCACCAGCCGTTACCGACGTCCCCGCTCCGCAGTCCACCGTTCACCAACCCGAACCCCATCGGTTCCATGGCTGGGGTGAGCGCCGGCAGCACCGCCAACGCCGCCGTCTCCGCCCACAACTCTTCGGCGTCGGGCAGTGTGATCTCGTCCGTCATGAATCCGTGCCGGTGCGCAGGCTGGGTCGGTACCGTACGTTGACGACCGACGTGGGGTCGTCTTCGCCGACGCGGTGGAGGCGGATCGGCTCACTGCCGGGGTTGTCATACAGCCGTACGCCCTGGCCGAGCAGGACCGGTGCGATGTGCAGGTCGATCTCGTCGATCAGTCCCAGTTCGAGAAGCTGACGGCCGATGGTGGGCGAGAACACCTCGAGGTTCTTGCCGCCGGCCGCCTCCAGCCCGATCCGCACCGCCTCGGCCGGCCCGCAGTTCAGGAACGTGACGTCGTCGGCGGGCGTGGCGTCCTCGGGGTGGTGGGTGAGCACGAACACCGGTCCTTTCCAGTCGCCGCCGTAGGGGCGAGCGCCAGGCATGGCGTCCCATCCGTCCCGCCCTCCCAGGACAGCACCCGTGGTCTGGACGTATTCATCCGCCAGGCCCGGCCTGGCCGTCCCGGTCATCCAGTCCATCTCGTGGTTCGGCCCTGCCACGAAGCCGTCCAGTGACATCGTGAAGTGCCAGAGCACCTTCCCGCCCGCGGTCTGCGGCTCGGTGTCGTTCATTGGTCTCCTCCTGCGATCATTGGTCGCCTTCTGCGATCTGGTTTGCGGTTCATGGTGTTCACCGACGCCGACCGCCGCGGACTTTCCGCCCTGTTCTGGTCCCCACCTGAACCTGTACGGGAAGTTCGAGGTGAACATGAGTCAACAGCTCGCCCCCGGGCCCATGCCGGGGCTCGACCTCGACCACGCCAGCTGACCATCCTGGACGGCCACCGGCGCGTCCGCGGGCCCTGGCCGCCGCCGCGGGCCCTGGCCGCGACCGTGGACCCTGGCCGCCGTCGAGGCCCCTCGGTCGCATCAGCGGCGATCAGCTTGTGAAGCCGACTTGCGTGGTTTTCAGGGGCGACCGTAGTGCAGCGTGACCGCACCCGTTGTGGGGATGGTGGTGGTTCCGGCGAGTCGCCATGCGGATGCGTGATCGTTGGGGAGCAGACGCAGGCCACCGCCGAGGGTCACGGGCACCACCGTCAGGTAGAGCTCGTCGACCAGGTCTGCCTTGAGGAGCGCTTGGATGATGCTGGCGCTGTTCAGGACGAGAATGTCCCGGCCCGGGGCGGCCTTGAGTGACCGCACCTCTGCTTCGGGGTCCCGGGCCACCTGGGCGTTGGTCCATTCCGTCTTCTCCAGATCGGCTTGCTGCAGCGTCGTGGAGAACACCACCTTCTCGACGGTGGCGAGCCAGTTGCCCAGATCACGGGTTCGGGCCGAACTGCTCGGGGTCCTTGGTCAGCCCAGGCCATACGGAGGTGAAGCCCTCCCAATTGGTCCGGCCCACGATCGCTGTGCTCGCGCCGCGCCAGATCCCCTCATAGAAGACCTCACTCTGTGAGCTCATGAGTGCTCCATGGCCCAGCTCATGTCGTCATCAGGTCCGGTGCTGCTGTACCCATCGATCGACACGACAGCGTCGGCGATGACAGTGCGCTGCGATCCAGTGTCCTCGGTCATGGCGGGCTCCGTTTCATTGGTGGCGTCCTCGGTAAAACAGTGTCCGCTGGACGCTGTGTATATTAGACACAGTTTGCGAACGGCGACAAGCCCGACGTTCTGGAGGCGCGATTTGGACCGCACAGGTGAGTTGCTGTGGGGGCTACGGCGACCACCGAGCCGCGGACCCAAGCCTGTGCTCAGCGTTGACCGCATCGCCCAGGCCGCGATGGACATCGCCGACGCCGAAGGACTCGCCGGGATCTCCATGAGCGGGTGGCCGCCGAACTCGACTTCACCAAAATGGCGCTCTACCGCCATGTCAAGGGGAAGGACGAGCTGCTCGCCATCATGATCGAGTTGGCCGTGGGCGACCTGAGACCGCCACCCGTGGCTGCCGGGCGCCACCGTCGGCGACAGGATCATGGGCCCAAGAGAGGTCGGCTGGACCGAGGCCGCGGTCGCCGCGCTGGCCGGGACCGGGCTGAGCGGTGCCGAACAACTGGACGCCGTTCTCCTGCTCAGCGGCCACGTCCGCAACACCCGGTCGAGCACAGCAGCCGGCACCCAGCCATGGACAGCCGAGCGGCGGCTCGACCCCGCCATCAACGCCCTGCTCGATGACCCGGCCGGCCGCTTTCCCGCGCTGACCGCCGCGATCACAGCCGCCGGGACCCCGTCCCCGGGCAGCAGCCGCGAGTTCGGCCTCCAACGCATCCTCGACAGCCTGGAACTCCTCATCACCCAACGCTCCCGCTGAACCCGCAACCCCCTCGTTCAAGGTGACGAGCGCATACAGCCGAAACCCACCCAGGCGATCCAACCGCTCGGGCAGTCAATCTGCGGTGCCGGGTGCTGAGCTCGGAACGATCGGAAGGCGGCTCAATCTGCTCATCCGACAGGAACCGAGTCGCCATCCCGCCACCTGACTTGCGGATCGGTCATCGTGACGTCATGTCGGCGAGATAGAGAGCCACCGACCTCGTCCAGCCACTGTCGAGAGCCGGTGCTGCTTTACCGGCTCTGCAGATCATGGAGCGACGCACCGCTACCGGGCATGCGGTGCGGCTGCGACACTCCCTGTGTGATGCGCATGGCCGCGGCCGTCCTTGTCCTAGCCACCGCCCTGGGTTGCTCGGCTCCGGAGACGGCAGGACCCCACGTGACCCCTCCGGGTCAGACCTCCCCAGGGAGCAGCAGGCCAACCCCGTCCCCAAGCCTGGTCGAGAACAACGGCACTCTGGAGTCCCCACTCAGTGACTTCAAGGCCTCGGTCCTCGGCGTGTCGTGGGCCACCACGCTCACCGATCCGCAGAACGGCACGACCAAGCCCAAGGGCCGATACCTACTGGTCCGGCTGGCGCTGCGCAACATCACCAAGCATCCGACGCATCCGCCAGCGCATCTGTCGCTGCACACCGCCGACGCCTCAGAGTACGCACCCGAATGGGACCAGACGTTCGGTCAGACCGTCCTGGTCGGCCGCGGCAAGGTCAACGACCTCAACCCCGGCGCGAGAACGACCCTCGTCCTCGTCTACGACATCCCCGCGGGCACCAAACCCAAAGCCGTCGCCGAACTCAAGCTCTAGTGCACTCGACCATGCCACACCACACCGATGTGACATGGGTCCCGGAAACACGTCCACCAAACGTGGATACCGCCCGACTGGTTCTTACGGACATGTTCTGGCCGACTTATATAAGAGCAGCGGCCCCACTCCGGTGAAGCACATCCATGTTCGCGTGGGATTAGGCCCCACGCACCTGGAGCTGAGCGTTCTGACCCTTTTGCGCGATCGGAAGCATTCGGTGATCCTTACAGCCAGGCCAACACGGTCGGGGTGAAGCGCGAAAGGAGCCGTATCGGCGCCATGGCCAATACAGGAGTTCACGGTTCCAGCCGGGTGCGGGTGCGGTGGCGGTTCGGCGAGAACACCAGGCTCACCCTGGGGCCGGTGCTGGCGGGCGACACGGTGCTGGTCACCGATGCCGAGGGCGTGCTGCACGCGCTGGACGCCGCGTCCGGCTGCGAGCGCTGGCGGCACCGGCATGACGCGGCGGCGGCCGGAGTCGCCGCCGGAGGCCGCTGGGTGTTCGTCGAGAGCGACGGTGACCTCTGGTCGCACGATCGGCAGACCGGAGAGATCGCGGACGGCGCGTTCTCCGAGCTGAACGGCAGGCCGGTGCAGGTTCACGGCGACGTCCTGTTGCTCCAGCGGAGCGGGAGGCTCGGCGCTGCGGACATACCGTCCATGGCAGAGATCTTCACAACCGGCGAGCACGTGCTCAACGCGCCGGTGGCGGTCGCCGAAGGAGTGGTGGTCGCCGCAGACAGGTACGAGGGCAATGTGTCCACCGGCGGGCTGCGCGCCTTCGACGCCGCCACCGGACGGTCACTGTGGTCGGTGGAGTCCGACGACTTCGAAGACGCGGAAAGCGAGCCGGTAGCCATCCCCCCGTTCCATCCGGTCGCCGCACACGGACGTGTCTGGGTCGCGGCCGTCCGTGGCTCGACATGGGATGACGAGGAGGAATGGTCCCGGTGCGAGTTGGCCGGGTATGACCTGCGCACGGGCGAGCTTTCGTTCCGCCGGGCCGTGGGGCCGGCGATGGGCGGGCCGTGCTGTGCCGTCGCCGTGGCGGGAGACCTGGTGTTCGTCGTCACGGCCGAGACGGACGCGCCCGCGGACTACCTCACCGCGTTCGACACCGGCGCATCTTCCCTGGCCGTCGAACTGACCGCCGTGGACGTCGCGCGATCGGCCGTCGCCTGGAGCCAGCCGCTACCGGATCTGCCGGTGGGCGCGCCGGTGGTGGCGGACGATGTGGTCCACACCTTCACTCGTGACGGGACCGTGCTCGGCCACGACGTCGCGAGCGGCGCCACCCGCTGGTCACATGTGGTGGACGAGCCGCCCGGTGCGTCGGTCGAACGCGAATGGGGTGAGGGCGTCACCGAAGAGCCGCCCCGCCTCGTGTCCGGCGCGGGACTTCTGTTCGTTCAGACCGCGACCGGATTGCTCGCCCTGGAGCCTCCGCAGACATCGTAGGTCCGCCTGCACCGCCTCAAGTGATCGCTAGGTTCGAAGACGCCCTGCCGGTGGCCTCGTCAGGCATCTCCCGTCCAACGGGGTGAGGCCAATTTACGCTGGTGACCATGGAGCGCCGAAGATCGGCAATGGGGCCAGAACTCGCTGAAGGGGGCCACTTCTCGCACATGAAATCGCCCGACCTTCATACAGCCCCACGCTACGTCCACGTCCATCACCTCGGGCAAGGCGGCAGGTTAAGACGACAAGCCAAGCGTTGACGGTCGGGCTCTTGTGTGGATCGCCTGACTGGCCGCGCTCCGCTGACCTTGGTGACGTCAGGCCAGAGCCGCGCGGAAGACACTGTCCGGGAGTTGTCTACGTCTTCGTCTACGTGCACGTCACCCCAATGCGCGCAGACGCGTGAGGTGGACGTAGACAAACCGTCAACAGATGCCGCGCCGCCAATGTGGCATTGGCCGATCCGCCCAACAGTGCAGGCAGGCGGCGCCGTCCAACGACGCGAAGGTGGTTCGAGCCAACCTGCGGACGCCGGGGCCGGGGATTGGTTTGGTCGCGGCGGCGACGGAATGGGCAGCGGTTTTCGTCGCCATGGCATGGTGTGGCTTGCATTGCTCCGTGTCGTAATTCCTGCATCGTTTGGTGTCGTCAGGGGCCAGGTTTCGGCGGCGGACCACTGCCCGGTGAGTGAGGCGGAATCGGCGTGGACGTCGCGTCTTCGATGTCCCCGCGGCGTTCCCGAGAGCGGATAAGAAGCGGCGCCAGCCGCGTCCGCGCGGTTCGGCTCTTGACCGTCCCCGCCGGCACCCCCATGGCCTGCGCGGCGTCGTCGACCGAGTAGCCCATAGCGCGATGAACCTGAACTCGGCCGCGGACGCGCAGCCATGTGGTGATGACGCCAGCGGCCGTTGCCACCACCGCTGCCGTGATCAAAGCCGGGTCGACTGCTTCCTTCGCCCGGCCACCCGCGAGGAACCCCGCAGCTTGCCGTCTGTCACCCGTTGAGTGCCAAAACAGCGAGCCGGCGTGACTCTGATTGGGGAATTGGCCTGACTTCGCGCGCCGGTTTCAGCTGTGGACGGCCGCGCGGCGCGTGGGACCGGAACGACCTCGGGAGAGTTGACCTGGGGTGATGCGGTTCCGTAGACCGGACAGAGCTGACGTTCCGTCCCATCATTCCCGCGTTGCGCTCGCTGCTGGCATGACAAGAAGCGACGCAGATCAGACGACACGAAACACTGCAAGTCACAGGCATGGCGGTGCCGGCGAGCGAGGGGGTCGCGGGTGCTCGGCCAGCGCCTGGTGGATGGTTGACGGCGAGCTATGTGAGGCGTGGTTGGCCGTCCGGGTCTGGGTGGGCCGGACTGTCCCGGCCGGGTGACCGGCTTCCCGGCCAGGTCGGCAAGGCACTGCACTGGCGGGACCGCCGTTCGTGACAAGCGCGACGGCATGGTCCGAAAGGAATCTCGATGAGCACAGCCAAGCTGATCGGCGCGGCCGTGGCGGCCGGGTTGCTCGTGCCGCTGGCGCCGGGCGCCGGGCACGCCGCCGCGTCCGCTCCCGCGCAGCCGACCGCGCAGTCGGCTGCGTCGCCGGCGGTGGCGGCGCATCCGCCGCTGCCCCGGTGCGTCAAGGTGTGGAAGGACGCCGGACACATCACCCGGACCGGGTACGCCAAGAACACCTGCCGCAAGTCCTACCGGATCAAGTTCGTGTGGCGTAAGGCGCCCGACAGTTCGTGCCAGCGCATCAAGCCCGGCCAGACACTCAAGAGCAAGCGTTCCAAGATCCGCTACCCCGGCGACACGCTCCGCGTCGTCCGCTGCTAGCCGCCCCGGCACGGGGTGGCGTGCGTTGAGGTGACGCCCGCAGGCAGCAACCCCGTGAGTTGACCAGGACGCGGAGCCAGAACCGGACCGCGAGGGTGGCGATGGCTCCGCGTCCTGGGTCCTCGACAAGCCGCGGGACCGAACGACGGAAACCCGCGAGCGTGAGTTAGTTAACAGCCCCTCACGTCGCCCCGCAGGTCACTGCGGGATTGCGGCCGGTGGGTTGAGGTCATGGGCCCGGGCGACCCCGCGGCCCATAACCCTTGCGAACGGGTACGACCCTCGGCGCGAAAGCCTGGTGACGAACCTGTCAGTGACCATCGGCCGGTGGGATGCTGCGAGCATGGAGTGGGTTCCGTGGGCAGAGGGCAATCTGCATTGGCTGTTCCCGGACTTGCCCGATGAAGACCAGGTCTTGAGTGCTCTGCAGGAAGCCGACGAGACGATGCGCCAGCTGGCCGTTCACTTCGGCCGCGACCCGAACGCGCCCTTTCGTGGACTGACGATGATGTTCGAGGGGTCGACCTCTCCGGGGTTGATCGCCTATGTCGAACCACAAGAGGTCAGCTTCGTGATCGAGTTGGAGCACCGACCTCGACCAGGCCTGCCACCACCAATGAGCCGGATTGTCGACTCGTTGACCGAAGGCGGGGGAGCTGGAGATAACGCGACTCCTTGACCGACCATGCCCCGACGCAGCAACCGTGACGATCTCCCGAGCGCGGCAGATGGGCGCCGAACTCGCCGCCCGATTCCGTGACCTCAGGACGAGCGAGTACCACGATTTCCTGAACGAGCCGGGCATGGACCGGTTCGACGCCGACTATGCCGCCGCATTCTTCGCAAGGCCGTCAGGGGCTGCCATGGCCTGGATTCAGGATCACCCAATGCTCCAGCGGATGGCTGGTCGCCTGGTCGAAGAGCCATCGAGCCGCTTGGGCCAGCGCGCGGGCCGCCTCCAAAGGCACGTGGTACGCCTCCTCGATGTCCGGCCACATGGCGACCTGGTCCTGCCCATGGCGGGAGCCTGGATGATCGCGGTCGACATAGATGCGTGCTTCGGCCTCCCAGGACGGCCCGATCTCACCACGCACGACCGTCAGCATTCGGCGCCACGGAGGACCTCGGTGACCGCGTCTTAGGCGTTCTACTTCGGCGAGACGATCCAGGGCCTCAGGTATCTCGGCGTTGGTCAGATCGGCCGGATCGTCCAGCCGCGCAGAGTAGCGAGGATTGTGGATTCGAACGCGGTCTCGGCCGTGGCGGTGTCGAACGCCCCGGCGAGTTCGAGGGTCACGAGTCCGTGCAGGGTGACCCAAATCGAGAGGGCGATGGATGTCGTGTCTCCGAAGAGCACGGACGCCGACAAACCGCGTTCGATCGCCTCGATGAGCGGCCGGACGGGGTCGCTGGTCCCCACCTCGCCCGACGGGTCGAAGCGCTGCACGCCACCGAACAACACCGTGTAGAGGTGGCTGTGCTCGCGCCCCCAGCGCCGGTACGCGACGGCGAGCGCGTAGAGGTCGGCGAGGGGGTCGTCGGAGGCCGGCACTCCCGACACCTCCTGGAACAACCCGGCGACCGCTCTGTTGCGGACTTCGCCGATCAGTGCGTCCTTACCGCCGAACAGTGAGTACACCGCCGCGGTCGCGGTCCCGGCGGCAGTGGCCAGGGCGCGGATGGTGATCGACTCGGCCGGACGGGTGGCGCACATCTGGGTCGCGGTCTCTATGAGGCGTTCCTTCACGGTGTCGTCGTTCGTTCTCGGCCTACCCATGATCACAAGCCTAGTCCAGTCTGATAACGTTGTTTTGAAACAACGTTTGGAAACTAGCGCAGGGACCGTGATGCCGAAACCTCTCAGCCATCTACTCCGCATCACAGGCCGCCTGATCCTGACCACGGCTGCAGTCGTGGGGTTGGTCGGCCTGTTTCTCGTTCTGATCGTCCTGACGGACGGAGCGGGCTCGGGGCTCGCCGCATGGCTCATCACCCTCGCGGTCGGAACCGCAGCCGCCTTGTGGCGCGGACGCCGCCGTACCTGGCGGAGCCGCCTCAGACCGTTCCTGTCGGTGGTCGCCGCCGCAGCGATGACGGCATCGGTCTGTATCCCCTCCGTGCCCACGCAGCGGCGCCCCCCGCCGGCCCTGTCGTTCGTGGCGACGCAACATTGGAGTCTGGCCACCGGAAGCCGGGTCGCGGTGTACCACTACCCGCCCGCCCCCGGCGTCACCCGGCACCCCACACCCCTGGTGTACCTCCCTGGCGGACCTGTCCGTGGCATCTCCGTGCTCGACCACCGATTCCTGCAACTGCTGTCACGACAGGGCCACGACGTCTACGCCTACGAGCACGCCGGCGGCGGACGAAGCGACCTGCTTCCGCTGAACCAGTACGCCATCTCCAGATCCGTCAGCGACCTGGCCGCCTTCGTCGACCGCCTGGGCAAGGGCCGGGCCGACGTTCTCGGGTTCTCCTCGGGCGCGATCGTGCTCACCCGGACTCTGGCCGCCCCGCACACCGCAGCCCGCGTTCACCGGGCGATCATCGCCGAGCCCGGACCGATGGACGGGCCCACCACGCGGACCAGAGGGCACAAGGGACGACCCTCCGCACGTGGCCTCGCACCGGCCATGACCGGACCACGAGCAACGCGCGTCCCCCGATACGCCGTCGCGCTCGGACTCATGCAACTCGGCGTCCTCAAACCCGACACCGGCCTGATCGAACAGGCCGAAGGCGCCAACGCCTTCAGGGCCGCCGATCTAAGCAGCGACACCGCATCCGCCTACTGCGCGCAGGACGCGCACCGCATCCCCACCGAGGACACGGCACAGAACTTCTCCTTCAACCCCGCCGCAAGCCTCCACATCCAGCAGACCGTCAAGGACTCACCCTCGATCGCCCCACACCTGAGCCGCTCCCGCACCCCGGCCATGCTGATGATCGCCGAATGCTCCTCACAGGTCCGTCAATGGGCGACCGCCATCCTCGCCGGCGACCCCGCCATCCAGCGCACCCAGTACATGCCCGGCGTCGGACACCGCATGTGGAACGGCCTCGACGGCAACAACGAACGGGCCGCCGCCGTCATCACCGCGTTCCTCCGAAACAAGCCCGCACCACTTCCGAACTACCCGACCCGCGCCGACATCCCCACATTCCTTGGAGACCACAGATGACGCGGAGTCCCTGGTCATTGGTGGTGGCGGCCTATGGGGACTGGATCGGGCACCGTGCCCCCAGATCGAACGGCTTACGCGGCCGCCGCCTGACGCCGACGCCGCGCCCTGGTCTTGCACCGCCGCGAACAAGAGATCGCTCCCCGCTTGTGGTCGACCCCCACCACCCACACCGTCCCGCATTCGGGGCAGACCGCCCGGCTCTCCCGCGAAGGATCCACCACCCGCAGCACCGCCCGCTGCCTCCACACCGCCCAGCCCAATGCCTCGCCCGGCACGCCGAACTGCAAAACACCGCACCCTTGCAAGCCCGCACAGACAGCGGCTGCCCATCCCGGACACAAGCGCCGCGCGACCTTCCCTCTCACCCTTCCAGGCAGCGTGCCGACTCACCCAGATCACCAGTCCGCTTTATCAGCTTTCTCAGACAGGCGCTTTAGACCGGAGCAGGCGCCCGACGGCCGCCTCACCCCGGCCCGTGCGACCGCTCAGGCGGGCGGGACGGCCAACTCACCTAACTTCCCCAGTTCAGCCCACAGTTAGGGACGATGAGGTGGCGGGTTAGAAACTAATTCGCGCCACAGACCTAAGCCCCCACCAGCGGGTGTAGGTGTTGGCCGGGGTCATGGCACCGAGCGGCCCGGGTGGCGGCCGGGGCTCGTCGCGGCGGCCCCGGCCGGTCAGTTGGTCGGGAGCGTGCTTCCCTTCCGGATCGTCGGTCCCTCGCCACCCGCGGCGCCGAGGCAGCGCCCAAGCTCGCCAGGAAGATCGCCTTTGCCGACATCGGGTTCGATGGGCCGCACGAGATCTTCCGGCGTGTGCGCGGCGACGACGAAGGCCCAGCCAGCCGGGGGCATTCACCGCAGGGTGAGTCGGACCACCGGGTATTCCCGGTCGGTTTTGCTCTGGTACTTCGCGATGCGAGGCTGGGCGGCGGCGATGCGCTGCCACGCCTGCTCACGGTCGGCGCCCTCAAGCCGGTGCACCGTTACAGGCACGGCGGCACGGCCGGGCAACTCAATCGACGCCCGATCAGGATTCGCCATCAAATTGACGTACCAGTCCGGGTGCCGGCTCTCACCGCCCGATCCGACGATCAGCCGGGCGTCCTGGCCGTCGGCGAACCACGCCACAGGCGTTTCCCGCGGCTGCCCGCTTCGGCGCCCCACCGTGTTCAGGATCAGTACGTCCATGCCCATGAACGTGCCGCGACCACGACGGATCTTGCGGTTCACACGGGCGTTCATCCGGTGCTGCATCCACCGTGAAAACGCCCCCGGCGTCCCGGACTTGCGCCCTCCGCGACTGCCGGCCTGCTGGTGCTGTGTCATCGGCTACCTCCAGTCGGTCCCATCCGTCCCGCGACACCGATGGCCGGCCAGGCCCACCATGATCCAGCGGGAGCTCGCGTGGACGGTGATGTCCACGGGCAATCACGCTAGGTGCGGATCGGTAGCCAGCGCTTCTCGATTCCTGACCGGTCTGGTCACCTGATTCGCCACGGACGACAGCAACCACCTTCCCAATCAACATGAGGGCGCGGGGAGCCAGAACGTCAACATGTGCGAAAACCACTGCCCGGTCCGCTTGGGCGGCGCGCCCGAAGCGGTAGGGCACACTGCCTGCAGGCGTCCCCGCAGGAGCGGTGCGGGCGGCCGGTGGGTACCGCCTGCAGGAGTTTCCCGTAGCGGGGGCGGTGTGAGCTGTCAGGCTGGCACGGTGGCGGCGATGGTGAGGTAGGGGCCCAGGCCGGTGCAGGTCAGGGTCTGGCGCAGGGGGTGGCGGGGTTGGATCAGCAGGAGCCGTCCGCGCCCTTGGCGGTGATCTGTTTCCAGGCGCGGATCGGCAGGTTCAGCCCGGAGGAGTCACACAACAATGGATTCAGCGCGATCCTGGGCGGTGCGGCCTGCTGCGCTGCGGCGTGCAGCGTGTCGTCGAGGTGCGGGTGCAGCACCGGCACGGTGGCCATGTCCAACTCACCGCGCAGCACCAGCACTGCGCTACAGATCTGGTCCCAACGGGGAGGACGAGCTGGCCGTTGACGCCATCGCCTCCAACGACAGCTTCGGCATAGCGCACATGTTCCCGCGAACGCGTGTGAGGCGGTGCCGGAACTGCACAGATTCGAGTGCGGTCACCAGGCCATCGCGCTCTCGTGGCGGCGGCTGAGCTCTTGCAAGGCTTTGATGCTCGGGTCCTCGCTGGACGACCTCACCGTCGGCGGCTCGCCGCCACCGCGTTCCACCAGGGCCATTCCGGTGGCGAGAAAGCCCTCCATGAGCGATCGGAGAATCACGTGGTTCGAACGGGCGTACTCGCGAATCAGGGCGTCGATGAACAGCGTGAACGTCTCCATGTTGATCTCACACTCGTCCGCTTGCATGGGCCCGAGGCCGGACGGGAGATCAACGTGCAGGGCGAAGGATTCTGCGGCGCGCACGAATAGGTGGGAAACACCCATCGAGGGGTTCCATAGAACACGACCGCTGACTTGGAAGTACTGACTCATCCATCCTCAGTCTCTGTTGCCTGCCTCAATCGCGAGTTGAGGTCGACTGGCCGGTGGTCTCTTTCTGGCAGACGACCTTCGTCGATGCGGTCGGCGATTTAGATCGTGACGCCTTCGGGGTTCATCCCGAAGGCTGCAGCGACGGGTTCGGGGTCCATGGTGTCGACCATGCGGATGGAGCGCAGCACGCGAGGCCGAGATGCCGCACAGGTCCAGGACGTGGCTGACATGCGCGATCAAGCCGGAGCCTTCCCGGCCTTGGTGCCTCGGGTGACCATGAGGTGAGGGTCGTCGGTGTGCTGGGTCTGGCAGTGGGCCAGGCAGCGTCGCAGGACCGTCCAGCTCGCCCGGGTCCATCGGACCGGGTGCGGTCGCTGTGACCAGCAAGAATAGGCCGAACCAGCACACGGTCCAGAACGAGCGCGCCATCTGGTCCGCAACCAGCCTGCGACCAGCAAGGCAGGATGGGATTCCCTCAATGGCACAAAGCGAACTCCTCGACGCCTGTGTCACCACCGTCCCGAGCCCGATCGGTCACGCGCCTTCTGGTCACTATCCTGCATATGGCTCGGCGAGGAGGCCGAGGATGGTCTGGTCAGCCTCGGCAGACAGATCGAGGCTCGCCAGCATCTCGCGCCGTGCCGCCAGCTCGCGGAGGACACGGCCTGGCCCGTAGCGGGAGATCGTGTAACCGTCCTCGGGATAGACGGCGGCCTCCCAGAGAGGGCGACCGAACCCGTCGATGACCAGGCCCTGGCCGTCTTGGCGGTCCACTTCCCGCCAGTCGAAGTCCGGGCCCGCTTCCTCGATGGCCTCGCGAGCCAGGCGTTCCTCGCCGCGCCACCGCTCCAGCAGCAGGTCGGCGACCGGATCAGAGGGGGCACCACTCTGGGTGAAGATCGGCTGCCACAAGGGCCGGTAGCCGGGCATCCCGGCGTACACGTACGCCAGCAGCCCAATAAACACCGGGCGTTGGGTGCAGCGGGCCCGGATCTCCTGGTTAGCGTGAGGCTGGGCGGCCGAATGCCGGGCGCAGGAACGCAGATGCCGATCGAGCGCCGGAGGCAGCGGCGGACACTCATTCAGGTCCATCCGTCCGCCGTACTTGGCATCCGCGGCCAGGTGGCGGTCGAGAAACCTCGCGATGACGGTCAATGGACGCTCCAGGCACGCAGGGCTTGGCAAGAACGGTAGGAGGAGGCGGCCGTGCGCGGCAGGAGTCTTGGAGGCAGGGTCAGCCGGCCATTGGCCAGGTTCCGCATGAGGCCGATGCCCGCCGGTGGCGTGGTAGACGCGTCGCGTTTGCGACGGCAGTCCGCGCAGGATGTTCCACCATTTCATGTGCGCGAAGGCATGCTCGACACGGGCGCGGACCCGCTTGTGACCAGTGTTGAGCTCGATCTGCGAGGCGGGCAGCTCGCCACCGTCGCCGGGGGCACCGGTAGGGCATGATGACCTGCGCATTTCCTTGATAGCCGCCCTCGGCCATCACGTTGACGCCATGGCAGGCTCGGTCGGCACCCGAGTCGCGGAACGCGGTGCAATCATTGTGGTCGCCCGGCACCGGCCGCCCGACTTCGACCGCCGGCCCGGCAGTAGCATCCGCAGATCACCCGGCGGCTGCCCGCTGAGCACGCCCGCCATGATCGCTCGATCGCCGGTGCCGGGGAACAGAGCATGGCAAGGATCTCCCGGACCTCATCACCCTCCTGGAGCGGCATGTCGACCTCGGCAATCTGGAACCGGAACCGCACCGTGCGATCCCGGCGTCCTCGATCCTGACGCACACCGCGATCAAACGGTGCCCAGGCATCAATGACTCCCCAACAGTTCGGTGATGAAGTCACTCGACCGGAGCGACACCAGCCGATCAATGCCTCAAGTTCGCTGACAAATGCCTACGGATGCCTGGCCTTCGATGGCAATGCCGCGGATTCACTGGCGAGGGACAGCCACTGTCCTGTCTCAATGAGGATGACGCGGAGATGGTGCCCTGGGGTCGCCTGTGGTGTTGGTGTAGTTGGGCCATCCGCGAAGCGTGCGGCTCGTTCTCAGTGAGCAACCTGCCCAGCTCAACTGGGTCCTTACAGAAAAGCCGCACCTTCCCGACTCTTCACTCAAATGATCATCAACTGCTAGTGTCCGACGCGGAGGGCCGGGCAGCACTGGTGGGGTCCTTCTGGGGAACGGAAGGATCCATCGTGAAAAGAGTTCTCAGTACCTCCGCAGCGCTGGCCGCCTTTGCTCTCGCAGGAGTGGGACTCGCAGGTCCGGCCTCTGCCGCCCAGGTCCAGTCGGCGGCGTCCTGCCCGATCTCCAAGGTCAAGGCGAAGGAGAATCTGAAGATCCGCGTTTCGCCGACCAACAGCACCACCTTGGGGCTGATGCTCAAGGGTGCCGTCTCCTGCAGCTTCGACTTCAAGGCGGGCACTACCTACACCGCCTGCGGCGCGCGCGACAACCACTACTCCAAGATCACTTCCAGAGGCATCACCGGCTGGGTCGTCGACACCTGCCTGCTCCCTGCCTGAGCTGCTCCCTCGACCTGAGCCCTGACCTCTGCTCCGGCGGCGACTTGAGCTGCCGCGCGTACAACATCGCGGGCCTTGAGTGTGCCGCCTAACTGCTCGGCATGGTTGTCCGGCTCGGTAACGCGATCCCAGAGTGCCGCGTCCAGGGCGGAACGCAGCTGGGTGTAGCTCGCGCTCAAGGACGATCTGAACTGCTGGGACCTGGGGATGTGCGGAAGAGGTCTTCCGACCAAGGTGCGCCAACAGCCACATCGTGGCCTTCGAGCCCAAAGCTCGTCAGCCGGATCTCAGGCACGCGCAGCGTGGCCCTGTCCATCAGCGTCGCGGCGGGCAAGCGCGTCGAGGACCACCAGACGCTGCAGGCGATGACCACCGGATCGTCGACGACGTGCTCTGCGACGCGGGCCGTCCCGCGCCCGGCCAGAGGCGGTGATCGTGATCGCGTCGGTGGGCCTCACCACCAGGTGAGTCGGCCCGACCGCGTCTGACGGCCGGTCGTCGAGGCCGACAAGATCCGGGCTCCAGTCAGTGTCTGCGGCAGGTCGGCGCACGGTCGCCGAGGCGGGACCTGGGCAGGTTGGAACCGTGGCCGGAGGGCGATCAGGGAAAGGGGTACTCGTGGCTCCTCCGATGCAGCCTTGCACTCGGCGAAGACGATTCGACCTCGCGCATTCCGAATGCTTCAACTGTGATGCAAGGGGTGCTTGGTGTACGTCACCGGAATCGATGTGATGGGCTCATCGAGGGTGACCTCGGGTCGACGGCGAGCAACTGCGCGAACGTAGCCGAGGTGGCGTCCCTGGTCGGTGGCGAGGGCGTCGATCTCTGCCCGGTTGCCGGGGGCGACGGTGTGCTGCCATTCCAGCCAGTGTTTCCAGCCGTCGGTCATGGTGTCGGCCACCTCGACGTGGGCGATGGTGCTGCGTTCCCAGTGTTGTCGCCACCAGCCGGCCGAGTGCAGGCAGGCCATGCTCGGCTCCCACCACGCCTTGAGATGGTCTGGGACAGGACCGTCGATCTCCTGGACGAGCCCGGCACCGGCGATCCCGATCTGGCCCCCGGGTTTGACGAAGCGGGCGAGATAGTTCAGATAAAGGTCATCGGTGCCGTAGTAGACGAACGAGTCGATGCTGAGGATGGCGTCGAAGAAGCCGGCGGCGAACGGCAGCGCCCGGGCGTCGGCGTGGATCGGGAAGACGGCGTTTTCGGTACCGGTGTCGCGGATGCGTGTTAGGCGTTCGTCGGCGCTGAACCACAGGTCGGTGGCCCACACCTGCACATCGAACTCCTGGTGCAGGAAGATCGACGACGCCCCGCGGCCGCACCCGAGATCCAGGACCGCATTCCGGGCCGCAGGTGCATCGCCTCGGTCAGCCATTCGGTCAGCCACAGTGAGTTGGCTCCGCCGCTGACGCTGGAGCGAATCCAGTCCTGGTGATAGCGCGACGTTCGCGGAAACCGCTGCGCCTGTGACGAGGGTTGTGTGGTCATGCCCCCATAGTCGCCGGACTGCTCGGTCGGGCACATCCGTGCGGGCTACTGATGTTGGCTGGGCGCGAACGCACGCAACTGGGTTCGATTGGCCGTTCCGGTTTTGGTCAGGAGTCGGCTGACGTGCGTTTTCACGGCTCATACGGACAGATGCAGGCGTGCTGTGATCTGCGCGTTGCCCAGCCCTTGGGCGACCAAGTCGAGCACCTCCATCTCCGGTGATGCCGAGTGCGCGCAGTCGGGGTGGCACCGTCGTGCCCGGGTACGGCGGGGCGGCGCCCCGATCAGCCGCAGCTGTGCCGCCAGCTCGGCGCAGCGGCGCGCTGGATCGGTTGACCAACCGGCCTCCAGCCATCTGGATCCCCAAAACCGCCTGAGCCATGAAGGCGAAGAGATGCCTGTGAGCCAGAGACTCCTCGACGCTGCGCCGGGTGTCGGCTCTTGTGAGGGTGTCGTTCAGCTTCGGCTTTCGCTTGAGGTTCGGGTCAGCAGGCGGGTCAGTGCGCTGGGGGCTGCGGTGAGGGTGGCCCAGGTGCCTTCTTCGACGATCCGGCCGCTTTCGATGACGGCGATCTGGTCAGCGCGGCGGATGGTGGCTGGACGGTGGGCGATGACGATCGTGGTGGTGTCGCGTGCACCAAGGCGGCGGGCGAGTTCGGCGTCGCCGACCGTGTCGATGTGGGCGGTGGCTTCGTCGAGGATCAGCACTCTGGGGTCGGTCAAGAGGGCTCGGGCGAGGGCGACGCGGGCTCGTTGGCCGCCGGAGAGGGTTGCGCCGCGTTCTCCGACGATGCTTTCCAGACCGTTGGGAAGGGTGGCGGCGATCCGGTCCACGCCGCACTGTTCGATGATGTGGTCGAGGCGTTCGGCGGTGGCCTGGGGAGCGGCCATGCGCAGGTTGTCGCGGAGCGTTCCGTGGAACAGGGCGGCGTCCTGGCCGACGAGGGCGACGGCAGAGCGCAGGTCGTCGTCTGTCAGATCCCTCAGGTCGACGGCTTCGTGGACGTTGGTGAGTTCCACCGTGCCTTCGGTGGGATCCCAGAAGCGGGCCATGAGGTGGGCCAGTGTCGTCTTGCCTGCGCCGGAGGCTCCGGCCAGTGCAATGGTGCTGCCCGGGGGGACGGTGAGGTCCAGGCCGCGCAGCACGGGGGTGTCGCCGTAGGAGAAATGGACGTTGCGTAGGTGGACACCGAGCGGTCCGTCAGGAAGCGGCCGCGGTCGCCGAGGGGGCGGCGCGGTCGGCGGGGCGGTGGTCGCGGCCTTCACCCGTGCGGCGGCGGCACGCAGGCTGCCGGCTTGGCGCAGGGCGTCCGCGGAGGCGGCCACCGGGGCAAGAATCGAGACCGCCAGCGCCAGTGCGGCCGGAGCCCAGGTGTCCTTGCCTGTGACGGCGGTGACCACGGCGATCAGGGCCAGCGCCACCAGGACATCTTGGACGGCGGTGAAGGCGCCGTCGTGACGGGCCTCCGCGCGCTGGGCCAGGGCGAGCCGGTGGCCGGCGTCGACAAGTCGCCGGCGGTGCCGGTCGAAGGCGTCGCGGGCAAGGAGTTCGCGCATGCCGTCGACGGTCTCGACAGCGTCGGCCGACAGGCGGGCCGTGGCTGTACGGACCTCTTCCCCGCGGGCGGTTCGGCCGCGGTCTCCCAGGAACGGATGCGCCATCAGAGCGACGGCCGTGGGCAGGACGGCGAGGGCCAGCCAGGGGTCGAGCACGCCGAGCGCGATCGTCCCGGAGCCGACGACCACGCCGGAGGCCACCAGTTGGGCGGTGGCGTGGGCGTAGAAGAACTCCAGCTTCTCGATGTCGTTCATCGCGGTCGCCGCCAGGTCCCCGCTGCGCCGCCCGGCGATGCGGGCGGGGGCGCTGCGGGAGAGGCCGTCGTAGATGCGCACCCGCAGCTCTGCGAGCACCCGATACGCCAGGTCGTGCGACAGGTCCATCTGCCGCCAGGTCGCGACGGCACGGAGGAGGACCAGCCCGGCGAGGGCGCAGACGGTGGGGAGGCCGGGTGCGGCTCCGTCGATGACGGCTCGTCCGACGCTGTGTGCCGACCAGGTGACCAGGACGATGAGCGCGACCTGGTCGGTCAGGCACGCGACCATCGTGCGCAGGACCATCCGGCGGTGCGGCCGCAGGGCGGGAAGGAGTCCGCGCAGGGCGTGCGAGCGGCCGCTCATCCGGTCTCTCCGTGGCTCAGGTCGGCGGTGGCCAGCGCCGTGTAGGTGCCGCCCGTGCCGACCAGGGTGTGGTGGTCACCGACCGCGTCGACGCGGCCGTGGTCCAGGACCACGATCTGGTCGGCGTGCCGGACGGCGGCCAGCCGATGGGCGACGATCAGACAGGTCCGGTCCCCCGCGGCCCGGAGCAGCATTTCGGTGATCTCGTG
Organism: Actinomadura rudentiformis; assembly: GCF_008923185.1. Taxonomy (GTDB): domain Bacteria; phylum Actinomycetota; class Actinomycetes; order Streptosporangiales; family Streptosporangiaceae; genus Spirillospora; species Spirillospora rudentiformis. The sequence continues at coordinate 390,827 of NZ_WBMT01000005.1, read as the reverse complement.
TTCTCGCCGTTCGTCCACCGCGCTGGTGGCCTCGTCGAGCAGCAGGAGCGGGGCGTCGCTGAGCAGCGCGCGGGCCAGGGCCAGGCGCTGGCGCTGGCCGCCCGACAAGGTGGCGCCGCGTTCTCCCAGTACGGTCGCGTACCCGTCGGGGAACGCGGCGATCTCGTGGTGGATCCCGGCGTCGCGGCAAGCGGCGAAGAGCCGCCCGTCGTCGGCGTCGGGATCGGCCAGCCGCAGGTTGTCGGCGATGGATGCGGCGAAGAGATGGACGTCCTGGGAGACCACGGCGACGGAACGGCGCAGCGCGGTCAGCGACAGTTCGCGGAGGTCGACGCCGTCCAGCAAGATCGCTCCGCCGTCAGGGTCGTGGTGGCGTTGCAGGAGTGCCAGGAGTGTGGACTTGCCCGCTCCGGACGGTCCGACCAGCGCGGTGGTGCGGCCCGCGGGACAGTGGAAGTCGATGCCGTCGAGGGCGGGACGGTCGGCGCCCGGATAGCTGAAACGGACGTTGACGAACGAGACGGCGGGCGGCTCCGACACTGGATGTGTGAGCGTCCCGGTGTCCGGCACGAGGGGCCGGGCGGTGCGCAGCGCCGCAATTCCGTCGGCGGCGGAGACGCCCACGTATCCGGCGTGCCATTCCCTGGACAGGTCGCGCAGTGGCCGGAAGCACTCGGAGGCGAGCATCAGCAGCAGGTAGGACTCGGCGCCCGTGGCCCGGCCGGTGGCGGCCGACAGGCAGGCCAGCAGGACGGCGAGGAGGGTGCCGGCCTGGATGGCCAGGTCGGTGAGGCCGGTGTCGACCAGCGAGACACGCAGCTTGGCGACAGTGGCCCTGTGCAGGTGCTGTGACCGTTCTTCGAGGGACGCGCGCTTGCGCAGGACGGCTCCGGTCGCGCGCAGGGTGGGCATCTGCTGCAACGCTTCCAGGTAGTCGGCGGCCAGGTCTTCGTAGCTGTCCCAGTGCTCTCTGCCGCGCTCCGCCAGCGCGCGGTCCCACAACCGCGGGACAAGGAGCGCCAGCACGACCGCCACGGTGAGGACGGCGGCCGCTTGCGCGTGGATGACGGCGATCGCCACCAGCAGCGCGGGTGTGACCAGGCACACCGCGGCGAACTGCGGCAGGTAGCGCGACAGGTAGGTGTTGACGCCCTCGACACCGTCGACCACGGTGGCGCGCAGCGCCCCGGCCCTGGCGGTCCCGAGGTGCGCCGGCCCGAGACGGCTGAGCTGGACGAGCAGTTCGTCGCGCAGCTCCGACCGGATCCGTGCTCCGGCGTCGGCGGCGGTGATTCGCTGCCGCCAGGTGAGGAGCGTGCGCAGGAGCAGCACCGCGGCGACCGCACCGAGCAGCACCGGCAGCCGGTCGGTACGGCCACGGACCAGGGCGGCGAGGGCCATGGCGAGCAGCACTGCCTGGGCGGCATGGGCGCAGGTGACCGCGATCAGCAGGCCGGTGGCGCGCACCAGAGGAGCCGGAGCGGTACGGGCCGCACGCAACAGCTCGGGGTGAAGCATCATCGGCGGTCGCTCCCGGGATAAGGAGGGATGGGGAAAGGGTGTTCAAGGGAGGCGGAGGGGCCGATCGGGATAGCAGACCGGCCAGCCGCGCTCGGGATCGCGGCCGACCCGTCCCTCGATGCCGAACACCTCCCGAAGCAGTCCGGGCGTCACCACACTGTCCGGCGGGCCCTCCGCGGCCACGTGCCCGTCCCGCAATGCCACCAGACGTTCGGCGAAGCGAGCGGCCAGGTCGAGATCGTGCAGGACCATCAGGACCGTGAGCCGCCGCTCGTCGCGGAGCCGTCCCACCAGTTGCAGCACTTCCAGCTGGTGCCGCAGATCCAGGTAGGTGGTCGGCTCGTCGAGCAGCAGGACGGGTGTGTCCTGGGCCAGTGCCAGGGCGAGGCGCACGCGCTGCCGTTCGCCGCCCGACAGCGCGTCCACCGGCCGGTCCGCCCAAGCGTCGACGCCGACGTCCCGCATCGCCCGGACGGTCACCTCGTCATCGCCGACGCGGAGCATGCCCAGCGGACCTCGCGCTGCGTAGCGGCCCTGCCGGACGAGCTGGCGTACGGTCAGCCCCGGCACGGCGGGGGCTGCCTGATGGAGCAAAGCGACCTTGCGGGCCGCCTCGCGGCGTGAGGTCCGGGCCATGTCGGCACCGTCCACCGACACCCGTCCCGACTCCGGACGTAGCACGCCAGCGGCAAGGCGGAGCAGGGTGCTCTTGCCGCAGCCGTTCAGGCCCACCAGGGCGACGAACTCGCCGGGCCGGACCCGAAGGCTCACCCGGTCGAGCACCCGCCGGCCGGGATAGCCGAAGCTCACCCGGTCCACGTCCAGTGCGGCCGCAGGCCCGGGGGTGGGAGCGTCCGCGGCCGAATCGGTGGTCGCGGACTCGGGATCGCCGATCAGCTCTGACACGGTCGGTGCACTCCTCGTTCGGAAAGGACGGATCACGGTTCGACGGCATGCCGGCGGGCGACCACCAGGAGCACGCCGGCGCCCACGAAGGTGGTGACGGCGCCGACCGGGACGCTGAGCTGCTCGGCTCCCCAGGCATTGACCGCCCGCGACATCAGCTGGGCTGCGGCGTCGGCTCCGCACACCGCGACGGCGCCGGCGAGCGCCGCCCCGGGCAGCGCGACGCGCAGGTCGGCCCCGAACAGGGCCAGCGCGGCATGCGGCACGACGAGTCCGATGAATCCGAGGGCCCCCACCGAGGCCACCGCTCCCGCAGTCAGGGCCACCGCGCACAGCAGCGCCAACCCGCGTGCCCTGGCCGGGGCCAGGCCCGCCGCCTCGGCCACGTCCTCGCCGCAGCGCAGCAACATGAGGGGACCGGCGGTCAGGCAAGCCAGAACGCCCCAGCCCAAGGCCCAGGGCCAAAGCAGTGTCCAGTGCTGCCAGGTGCGTGCCTCGGTGGTACCGACCATCCACTGCACGACGCTGCCGATCTCACCCGGCGCAGCCAGCAGGGTCACCGCCGTCAGCCCACCGAGGGCCGCCGAAACGAGTACGCCGTGCACCGCGATCCCGGCCGGGTCGGCGTGTCTGCGGCCGGTCAGCAGCCACAGCAGGCCCGCTCCTCCGAGGCCGCCGCCGACCGCGGCGAGCATGACGGCGGCCGGTGACGCCCAGTCGGCCAGGCCCGCTCCGGTGGCGGCGACCGCGCCGAGCACCGCGCCAGGGGTGACGCCGGTGACCTCGGGCGCCGCCAGCGGGTTGCGCAGGGCCGCCTGGAGGATCAGACCCGCGAGGCCGAGCGCGGCTCCGGCGCCGAGCGCCACCAGCACCCTGGGCAGCCGGACCTGCCAGACCAGGTGGTGCGCCGTCGAGTCCGCCGCGCCGCCGGTGAGTGCCTGCCACGTCTCGCCGATCGACAGAGCCCGTCCCGCGACGAGGTCGAGCATGGCCGCCAGCGGGACGGCGAGCAGCAGCGCACCCAGGACGAGCACGGGCCGTCGCCAACGTGGCGTGGACCGTTCCGGCTCAGGAGCCGCGGTAGGCGCGCGCTCAGTGAGCGTCATCGGGCACCCCTCTCGGCTCGGTACGCAGGCCGCGCCGCAGCGCCACCCTCGGGGTCCGGAGGCCGCGCAGGAGCGCCACCCCCAGGGGTATTCCGACCAGCGCGGTCCAGGCCCCGACCGGGGTCTCCACCGGCTTGAGCGCCAGCCGGGCAGCCTGGTCGGCCCATACGGTGACCACCGCCCCCCACACCACCGCCCAGGGCAGCCAGCGCACCACGTCGGCCTCCGGGCGCAGCCGCCGTGCCAGGTGCGGGGCGAGGAAACCGACCCAGGCGATCGGGCCGCAGACCGCGACCACCGGGGCGATGAGCAGCACGGCGACGGCCAGCGCGCCCAGCCGCGCATGCCGCACCCGGAGCCCGAGGGCGGCGGCGTCCTCGTCGCCGAGCCGCAGCACGGCCAGCATCGGGACGCACAACACCAGCAGCGGCACGGCCGCCAGCAGCCACGGCCAGACGCCCTGCCAGGCCTGCCAGGTACGGCCGGACAGGCTGCCCAGCAGGTAACGGAAGATCACCTGGAGATCGAGCTGGTCGGCCATGAGCATCAGCACCAGCAGCGCGGCCTGGAAGGCGGCCGCCACTGCCGCCCCGGTGAGCAGCACCGCCGACGGGCTGCGGCCGAACCCGGCCGCGACCAGCGTCACCACCCCGCCCAGCGCGGCCCCCGCCAGGGCGAGCATCGGATACGCCCAGCCGGGCAGCGCGAGCGTGAGGACCAGCGGAGCGGCGACGCCCAGGGCCGCGCCCGAGGAGACGCCGAGCATCTCCGGCACGGCCAAGGGGTTGCGCAACGCCTCCTGCATGACGAGGCCGGCCGCACCGAGGCAGGCGCCAGCGACCAGGGCCAGCAGCAGCCGCGGCAGCCGGATCTCCCGGACCACCAGAGCCTCAAGCCCGTCCGCCGGACCGCCGGGCGCCAGGGCGGCCAGCCGGTACGGCGGGATGTTGGGCGTGCCGAGGCAGAGCGCGCAGAGCACCGCCGCGACCAGCAGCCCCGCCGCCAGAGCGACCGTCCGGCTCATCGCAGTGCGGCCGTCGCCTCGTCCAGGACGATGCCGAGGGACCGGGTGCCGCGGCCCTTGGCCCACACCTCCGGGTCGACCTCGATCACTTTGCCGTTCTTGACCGCCGGGATCTGCGACCACAGGGGGTTGCTCCCGGCCATCTTCTCCGACAGCTTCTTGCCGGGTGCCCCGAACGCGATCGTCTCGACGAAGAGCACGTCGACGTCCTTGGCCAGGATCTCCTCCAGGCTGTAGGTGCCCTCGATGCCCCGGTCCTTCCATGGATAGTCGGAGATCTGGGGGAACATCCCGGCGGCCACGTCCCTGCCCGGCGAGGCCACACCGAAGTTCTCGTCGCTGCCGAACACGATCAGCGCGGTCTTGCCGCTCTTGGCCTTCTCGGCGCGGGCCAGCTTGTCGCGCAGTCGCTGTTCGGCGGCGACCGCCTTGTCTCCCCGGCGGGTCAGCGCGGCCAGGTCGCGCAGGTAGGCGACGCTGTCCTGCCATTTGGTGGGCTGCACGGCCCAGAACGTGGTGGCGCCCCGCAGCGCCGGGGCGAGCTTGCCGTGGGTGTCCTCAAGCCCGATGACCAGATCGGGCTTGTGGGACAGGATCGCCTCTACCTCAGGGCTGATGAATCCCCCTGGGATGACCGCGACCTGCTTGGCCTTCTCCTTGCCGAGGAACTGCGGATGGGCCAGGAGCAGGGAGTTGGTCGCGGTCGGCACCATGCCGAGCTCGGTCAGCATGTCGTCGCAGAGGGCGACAAGGCAGACGATGCGTTCGGGTGTGCGCTTGGGCGCGACCTTCTGACCCCGCACGTCGGTGATGCTGTCGGCGTCGGCGACCGGTGAGACGGGAGCCAGGCTCGTGGCCGCACCGCTCTTGGCGCCCGCGCCCGCACCGGGACCTTCGTCAGCGGAGTCTCCGCCACAAGCGGACAGCACGGCGCCGGCGATGGCGAGCACGACGGCATGCCGCAGGAGGCGGTTCAGAGTGCGCATGATCGGGGGTCTCTTTCGTTCTGGAGCGGTCGCACGCCGGTGGAAGTCGCCTCACCCAGGCGTTCCCGCAGGCAGTGCCTCGGGATGATAATCGTTTTCATTGCCTTTGTACACTCGTCGAACGCCGGGGCCGGACCCTGCAGATGAAAACGATTATCGCTATCATCTCACCATGAAAGGTCGGCGGGCGATCGTCCGCGCCCACTGCGTCGCCGGCCGCCCACCCTCGCCTCACGACAGGTCCAACATCGACGAGAGCCCGAAAGGAACGTGCCAGTGACCATGTCCCGGCACCGCCGCCCCGAGCGGCGCCCCGAGCGGCGCCACAAGCCGAACCCGCTGCACGGCATCACCTATGTCGATTACAAGGACGTGGACCTGCTGCGGCGGTTCATCTCCGACCGCGGCAAAGTCCGCAGCCGCCGCGTCACGGGCGTGACCCCCCAGCAGCAAAAGCAGCTGGCCAGAGCGATCAAGAACGCGCGCGAGATGGCACTGCTCCCCTACGGCTCCCCACCCTCAGCCAGGAAGGCGGGCGGGAGAAAGTGAGCCCCGCGATCGGCCCGCGGTAGCCGGACTGGATCATGGGCGTTGACGAGCGGTCCACCGCGTCTGAGGACACCCGCGACCTTCGGGCTTGGGGCATCCCCGCGACGGCGCGCCGGCTGTTGGTACTGGAGGCGCTGGCCAGGCAGACCGTCCCACGGAGCGCGAACGAGATCCATGTGGAGCTACGCGCCCATGGCGTGAAGATCGGTTTGACGACGGTCTACCGCGCGCTCGCGACGCTCAGCCAGACCGATCTTGTGCACGCCTTCGAACGCGGCGGCGAGACCGTCTACCTGAAATGCGGCGAACACCGCCACATCCACCTCATCTGCCGGACCTGCGGGCAGGTCTTGGAAGCGGAGCTACCCGCGCTTCGCGGCCCCGCCGGCGGCGGGCGGGTGACCGACTTCCTGGCCGAGGAGGTCTACGGCACCTGTGGGGGCTGCCGGAGCAGGACCTTCCGAACACCGCCACCTCGGTCGTCTCCGACCTCCGCGAAAGGACCCCGATGAACGAGACAGCACGCGCCGAACACGGGCTCGGATACGCCGTCAACGCGCCGTACTACGACCTGATCTTCCCGGCTCCGGTACGGGCGACGCTGGAAGGCGCTCTTCAGACGCTGCTGCCGAACGCGCGTGCCGTCGCCGAAATCGGCCCTGGCACGGGAATCTTCACCGAAGCCCTGGCCCGCCTGCTCGGCCCCAAGGCCGAGATCTTCGCCATCGAACCCGCGCGCATCATGCGCGCAGCCCTGATGACACGGCTGGCACGATTGCCCGAGGCGAACGTGACGGTGCTTCCCGACGACGCCCTCACCGCGGAACTCGATGTCGAGCTCGATGCCGTCGTCCTCTTCAACCTCATCATGCACTTCGGCCCGGATGACCGCGCACGCTTGTGGCGCAAGTGGGCCGGCGCCCTGCGTCCCGGCGGGACGCTCATCATGGAGACCCAGTTCCCGCAGAAGGCGACCGCCGTTCCGGAAGCAATCGTGCCCGGCGGCGTCCTCGGACGGCACCGCTATGACACCGTCGCCCGCGCCGACGTCATCGACCAGGACCGGATCCGCTGGCTGATGACCTACCGCACCTGGGCAGGCAACGATCTGGTACGCACGGAGACTGCGGATTTCGACTGCTACGTGATCTCCGATGAGCTTCTCGCGCAAGAGCTCTCGGCCGCCGGGCTGGTTCCCCACCCGGCGGCACCCGCAGATATCCAGGCTTGGCAGCGCCCCTAGCGAGTCGCTCCTCGGGGAGGAAACTCTATTCACCGGCATACATTTTCAGGTGAAATGCTTTTCGCGTTCGCGAGGGGCGGGGCAGGCTGCCCGGCTAGCGGTCCCTCTCAGCGGCACGAAGGGTCAGTGGTCGTCCCAGTGCCCGTTGTGTGCCGCGTGGCGATGCCCGTCGTGCAGGTAGTCGACATGGTCACCGTGAGGGACGGCGACGTGGCCACAGCCGTGCCCGTGCTGATGCTCATGGGCCTCGTGCACCACGTGGCCGGCCAGGGCGCATTCGTCGACATGGTCATCGTGTACGCGGTGGATGTGGCCGTCATGCAGGTAGTCGAGGTGATCGTTGTGCGGGAACGCCGCATGGCCGCATCCCTCGCCGTGAACGTGCTGGTGATCGCTGTGCGTACGGTGCTCGGTCTCAGTACTCACTGCCAGACTCCTTGCCGCGAAGGAATTCTGCACTCGTCGCGGGCGTCACTACAGCTCTCAACTGACAGAAGGAGCTGCGGAACGCTCCCATCACAAACACATTAACACCTGGCAATCCACTATCCATTGGCCACATGGCTGCGATGGTCACGGGCGCTTGTGCGAGGAGTGGTCCCGGCACCCTTCCTGTCAGGTGCGGCGAGCGGCTGTACCGGCCGCGCCCCGCCGACGGGCACCGCCACTATCTGATCTGCCGATCGTGCAGCCGCAGCCGACCGGTGGACTCCGAGGCGGTGGAGGCATGGGCCGACCACGTGGCCAAGGCCACCGGATTCGCCGCGGTCGAGCACACCGTCGAACTCGCCGGGATCTGTGCCGCCTGCCGGCCCGCCGGCCACGAGGAAGGATCGTCATGCCGCTAGGAGCCAGCCCACCCCGGCGACGGCCGCAGACGCTCGCACTGAAGCAGACCGTGCGCCGCTCTCGGGCTGGACGACGACACGGCGGTGACTCAGCAGCTGGCCTGCACCGAGCCCGGCTGCCCGCCGATTGGACTCCCGGGCCCGCCTCTGAGCCAGATATCCGGCCAGCCTCGGACAACCGTTGGTCACCGGGCGATCCGGCAGGCGAGCCATGTGGAGTACGCCCGCGGCCGTCGGGCGTGTGAGCCACTGCGTCAGGCGGGCTGCCACCGGACGCGAAGCCGCGGATCGAGTCGATCGGCGTCCAGATCACCATCTGCCAGCCAAGCCTCGACGGTCTGGACGTCATCTCGGCTGACGACCGGTCCAACAGCAATCGCCGCACCGTACGGCTGTCGAGCGGTGTCGCAGGGTTGGACCAGTAGATAGCAGCCGCTGTCGTGCGCCGCACCTGCCTGGCAGCGCGGCGCACGAAGCAGGCAGCCGGTGCGGACGAGCACGCCTTGCGGGCATTGCCTGACGACGGCGGCCAGCCATGGCATGAAATCCGGACCGGACCCGTGCGGACGACACGGACCCGCCTGGCAGACCACCGCGGTGAACGGCTGGTCGGTCACTGAAACGGCGTGGGGACTGTCCACGCTGGTCATCCCAGCAAGAGGTCAGGCGCGGATGAGCCCGGTCTGGTAGGCGCGGACAAGGCGGCGCGGCACCAGCACCTCGCGGCCCTCGACGGTGATGGGGACCAGGTCAGCAGCCTGCGCCTTCCACTGGGAACGGCGATGCCGGGTGTTGGATCGGGATTTCTTTCGCTTGGGCACGGCCATGACGGTTCGTTCTCCTTACCAGCTGGATTTGGTGACGCCGGGCAGTTCGCCGCGGTGTGCCATCTCCCGGAAGCGGACCCGGGAGAGGCCGAACTTGCGCAGGTGGCCTCGGGCGCGGCCGTCGACGGCGTCCCGGTTGCGCACGCGGGTGGCGCTGGCATCGCGTGGCTGGCGGCGCAGCTCCGCGACGGCCGCCGCACGGATCTCCTCGGCGGTGTGCGGGCTGTTGATCAGGCGTTTGAGCTCCGCGCGGCGGGCGGCGTGGCGCTGCACGGTCGCCTTGCGGCGCTCATTGGCGGCGATCTTGCTCTTCTTGGCCATCAGACCTTCTCCCCCTGGGCACGGATGCGCGCCACGGCCGCCTCGATGCCGATCTTGTCAATCGTCTTGATGCCGCGGGCCGACAGGCGCAGCCGCACGTATCGGCCCTCGCTCGGCAGCCAGTAACGCTTGGACTGGATGTTGGGGTTGAACCGGCGCGAGGTGCGCCGGTGCGAATGCGACACCTTCTTGCCGAACTTCGGCTCGGCACCGGTCAGCTGGCACCGCGCAGCCATCAGCGCCCCCCGTAGCGCTGCTTGAAGCGCTCGACGCGGCCGGCGGTGTCGAGCGTGCGGGCACGGCCGGCGCGGAAGACCACCGGATGGTGGTCAGGGTGAATTAGCTCGTTGCGAGCCATCGGATCTCCTCTCGACCCATGGCATGATAACGGAAACGGTTTTCATTTTCTGCCTGGGAGGTCCGATGTCCGTTCCCGTGGTGCTTGTGGCCGGGCTGCACGGTCCCGCCCGCACCGCCGTCGTCGACCGGTTGCTGCGCGAGCACCCCGGCTCCGTGGCGATCCATCACGAACTGCGCCGGATCACCGACGGGGAGGCCGTCAGGATCGTCCGCGACGCCGGCGGGACCAGGCAACGAGCGCAGGTCCGCCTCGCGCACGGATGCACGACGTGCACCGTCCGTGAGGACCTCATCCCCCAGCTCCTGATGCACGGCCCTCACACCGGCCTGCTCGTCGTGGATCTGTGGGACTCCGTCGAGCCCAGGACCGTGGCCGAAGCCCTCGACCACCCCGATCTGCGTGACGATCTGCGGCTCACCGCCGTGCTGGCCGCCGTCGACCCCGAACTGGCCCCCATTGACATCTGCCGCGGCGAGACGCTGGCCGAGGCGGGCAAACCGGCCGCCGCCGGTGATGAACGTCACTTCGCCGAAGTCCTGGCCCGGCAGATCGAGTACGCCACCACCCTCGTTCTGCCCGAGGTGATCCCCCTGCCACTGCCGCAGGCCGAGGAGGAGGCCGTCGACCTGTGCCGTGAGATCCTCGGCCATCTCGTCCCCATGACTCCGGTCATCTCGCCCGGGCAGCCCCTTCCCACGCTCACCGGCTCCGCATTGTGCACCGAGGAGCTCGCGACCATGGTCGATCCGGCCACCGCGCAACTGCCAGGCGAGTCACACACCCCCGCCGCGCACACTGTCGTCTGGCGGCGGACCCGCCCGCTGCATCCGGAACGGTTCTTCGACGCCCTGGACGTCCTGGCCACCGAGTCGGTACGCAGCCGTGGCCGGTTCTGGCTCGCCAACCGCCCCGACCGCATGATCGCCTGGGATGCGGTCGCCGGCATCGTCACGATCGAGGACGCCGGCCCCTGGCTGGCCGCCCTCCCCGACGCCGCATGGGAGATGGTGCCGCCCGCCCGCCGGCTGGCCGCGGCCCTCGACTGGTCTCCCGGCACCGGCGACCGTGTCCAGCACCTGGTCTTCACCGGTCCCGAGCTGGACCGCCGGGAGATCCACGTGCTCCTCGACTCCTGCCTGACGGTCCCTGAGGCCTCCGCCATCGGCGACGACCCCTTCGCCCCCTTCCTCGATCTTCCAGATGGCCCGCATGTCGACACCCGGCCGAACCGATGACAGCGCCAGTCATCACAGGGAAAGCCTTGAGGGTCAGCCGCCGATGGCCACGGGGTCGGGGATCTCGCGCGGCGGTGTGTCGTCCGTCATCGTGTGCCGCCGCCCGCGGGTGGTGCGCAGGCGGGCGATCAGGCCGTGGCGTGGGGCGGCGCACCAGCAGACCAGGAACATCGCGGTCACGACGAGCACGATCATTCCGCCCGAGGCCAGGTTGCAGGTGTAGGAGAGGTACAGGCCGATCAGGGAGGCAGCCGCCCCAGCACCGGGCCGAGGATCATCATCACGCCGAGCCGGTCGGTGAGCAGCCGGGCGCAGGCGGCCGGTGTGATCAGCAGCGCGAGCACCAGGATGTTGCCGACCGCCTGGATGGAGATCACGATCGCGACCGTCACCATCGAGTACAGCGCCAGGTCGAGGCCGAACACCGGCAGGCCGGCGGCGCGGGCGGTCTCGCGGTCCAGGCCTACGGTGACCAGTTGCCGGTGCAGCAGGAGCACCAGCAGCAGTAGCCCGGCGCCGGTCAGCGCCACCGTCAGGACGTCTGCGTCGCTGATGCCGAGGATCTGGCCGAACAGGAATGACTCCAGTGAGCCGCTGTAGCCGGGCGCGGTGCTCAGAATGACGATGCCCAAGCCGAACGCGGCGGCGAAGAAGACCCCGATGACACTGTCCTCTTTGAGCCGCCGGTTCTGGGCGAACACCGCCACCAGCAGCGCGGTCAGCAGGCCTGCTACCGCGCCGCCGAGGGTGAGGTTCCAGTGGAATACGAAGGCCACGGCGACACCGGGGAAGGCCGAGTGGGCCACCGCGTCGCCGATGAAGGCCATGCCGCGCAGCACGACATGGCAGCCGATCACGCCACAGACGATGCCGCACATGGCCGCGACCAGGAAGGCGCGCCGCATGAAGACATGCTCCCAGGGCCCGGCCAGGAAGTCGGCCAGCGCGCTCACGCGGACGCCTCCAGGAACTCCAGGAAGCGGCCGTTGCGGGCTCCGCCGAAGGCGCGCAGCCAGACTGCGGGGTCGCGCAGCTCCGAGGGTGGCCCGTCGGCGATCACGGTCTCGTTGAGCAGGCACAGCCGTCCGCAGGTGAGGGCCGCACCCTGCAGGTCGTGGGTGGTCATCAGTACCGCCTTGTCCTCGCGCAGCCGCTGGAGCAGTTCGATGAGCAGTTCCTGGGTGGGCACGTCCAGGCCGGTGAACGGCTCGTCCAGCAAGAGCAGCCGTGGCCGCAGTGCCAGCGCGCGGGCCACCAGCACCCGTTGGCGTTGTCCACCGGACAGTTCCCCGATGGGCCGCCTGCGCAGATCCGCCATGTCGACGCGTTCCAGCGCCTCTGTGACGGCGGACCGGTCGTCCCGCCCGGCGCGGCGGAACCGGCCGAGATGGTGGATCCGGCCGCTCATCACGGCTCTTTCCACCGAGATCGGGAAGTCCCAGGCGAACTCGTGGCGCTGCGGTACGTAGCCGACGGTGCCGCGGGCCGCCGCGGGCGGTACGCCTTCGATCCGTATCCGGCCGGAGACCGTGGAGATCAGGCCCAGGGCGGCGCGTAGCAGGGTGGTCTTGCCGGCGCCGTTCGGGCCGATCAGTCCCACGAGCTCACCGACGGTGACACGCATGCGCACGTCGGTCAGGACACGGCGTCCGCCCAGCTCCACGGCCAGGTCTTCGACGTCAAGAGCCGGCAAGGCCGGGGACTGATCGGCCACGGCGAGTTCCGCGTTCGAGTCAGCGTTCGGGCCCGAGGTGGTCCTGGACATTCAGGCCTCCTTTCCGGCCGCCGCAGCCGCGCGGCGGGAGGGCCTCCGCGCCATGACCGTGATGGTGATGGCGACCACGACCGCCGCCCCCGCGACGCCGATGATCAGCCAGGCCCATCCGGGGAAGCCCTGGCCGGATTCGGCGCGTCCAGTACCGGGGGTCGTGCCACCGGCGACGAAACCCGCCGGCGCCGGGACGCTGAACGCCGCGTCGGGAGATCCTGCGCCGACGAAGATGCGCAGCAGGCGCCGGTCGTTGACCTGCCTGCCGTCCAGGGTCCGTCCGCTGATGTCGATGTCCAGCAAGTAGGTGCCCGGCGCCGAGAACACCCAGTTGCCGTGCGCGTGGGTGTTCAGATCGATGCCCATCTGCTGCGGATAGGGCCGCGAACCGTCGAAAAGGACCTTCGGAGCGCCGAAGTCGCCGTTGACGAACAACGCGAAGCGTCCAGGGCCGGTGACCCCGCGCAATGACCAGGTCACCTCGCGGTTGATGGTGGAGGCGACCTGCGGGTCCTGGGTGTTCCAGCCGGGCCAGAGCACGCCTTGCTGCTGCACCTGCGGCAGGACCCACACCTCGGTCCCCGGCTTGCCGAGAAAGGAGAACTGGCTGCCTTCGGGGACCTTGACCTTGGCCGCGTCCACGGTGTGCAGGACGACGTCCTCCACGTTCCGCCACACCGGCGGGCGTACGGTGTCGTCGCGGACCTGCACGGTCCACTTGCCGTCGAGGAAGCGCGGCCCGATGTCGACGTGCCCGTCTGCGATCACTGTCCGTCCGGTGACGGTCCGTTCCCCGGCCTGGACCGAGGGGGAGGGCGACGGCGTGACCCGCGCCGCCGCCTGGACCGAGGGGTGGAGCGACGGCGTGACCCGCGCCGCCGCGTCCACCGCCGGCAAGAAGGACATGACGGCGGCGGCGAGCGCCGCGAGCAGGCCGGTCCAGCCGGCTGCCGTCCTGGGCCTCAGGTTGGACATCAGGCGTCTCCCAGGCATTTGCGCAGTTCGGTGGCGTTGTGCCGCATCATGGCGACGTAGTTGCGTGCGGCGTCGTCGAAGGCGTCGCCGTAGAGCTTGCAGACCTTGACACCCTGGTCCTTGGCCACCTGGGTGAGCACCGCCGAGCGCCGCGCGAGGCCCGGTTCCATGAAGACCGCGGGAACCCGCAGGTTGCGGATGGTCTGGGTGAGCTTGGCGACCTGCTCGGCGCTGGGTTCCTGGGCGGGGTTGGGCACGACGAATCCGGCGACGGTCATGGAGTACGCCTGGGCGAGGTAGCCGAACGCGTCGTGTGTGGTGATGAGTTGCCGCCGATCGGCCGGGATCTGCGCGACCTGTGCGCGGACGAAGGCATCGAGCTTGTCGAGGTCGGCCAGGTACGCGCGGGCGTTCCGGTCGTAGTCGGCGGCGTGGCCGGGGTCGCGTTTGCGCAGTGTGTCGCGGATGAGCTGGACGTAGGCCTTGGCGTTGCGGACGTCCTCCCACAGGTGGGGGTCGATCTCACCGTGCACGTGCTTGCCGATCACCGCCTGCGGCAGCTGGTGGACCTGTGCACCGGGCTTGCCCAGGAACGAGAACGCGCGATCGTCAGGGACCTTCTCCAGAGCCCGGTTCGGCACGTCGATGATGACGTCCTTGACCGGCACCTTGCGCTGAGCCGCGGCGGCGCCTCCGGGGGATCGCGCCCCCGGCCGTCCGATGTCGGTCCAGGCGTACAGCTCGGCGCCGTCCAGATCCACCGCCAGGTCGGTGTGACCGTCGTCGAGGATCGTCGCCTTGTCGGCTCCGCCGATCGTGCGGGGATCGACGCCGACGGCGAAGGTGAACGTGCCCTTGCCCATGGGGACCGGTGCTGTGTTGGCGTTGCGCAGCTTGGCCTCCAATGTCAGCCGGTAGACGCCGGGCTTGGAGAACGCCCAGTTGACGTGCGTGTGCGCGGCGGGCGGCAACGCGACGACATCCTTGGCGTCCAGCCCGTCGGCAGAGTTGAAGTACACCTTGGGCTGGCCGAGCGCCTCGGTGAGGTAGACCGCCAGCTCACCGGGGCCTTCCAGGTCGGTCGCCGCGAGCTCAACGTCCGACGACCGTGTCGCCCCCCGCCCGGTGCCCTCGCCGCGAACAGCCAGGCCGAGCCAGATGACGTCGAGGCCGATGTTCTCCACCAACGGGATGACGTTGGCGCCGTACGATTCGGCGGCCTCGGCCAGTGAAACGTTCGGCACGCCCTTGCGGACGTTGGAGTCGATGGTCTTGATCAGTGAGTGTTCTTCGAGCAGCAGGTGGTTGGTGAACGTCGCATCCGCCTTCGAGACCTTGGCCGCGTCAGCGGGCGCCGGCTCGTAGGAGTGCGGATCGCCGCCCGGGGGCACGATCGAGTCGACGCGCACCCGGTCACCGCCCACGTTCTTGACCAGGTCGGCCAGGATCTCGGTGGTCGTGACCACCCCGAGGGCCCCGCCGCCGGCCCGGTCGCGGCCACCCGCGCACCCCGTCGCCAGCACGATCAGGGCCACGATCGCTGCGCCCGCTCGTGCGGCCCGATGAAGGACGTGCATGGGCCTCCCTACCTCTCCGCCAGGAACGATCACGTCACACATCGGTCGGCGTGCCGGTCCGGCGGCGCCGGACGAAAGTGAGGCCGACGGTCGTCCCGCCGGCCGCCAGCAGGGCCGCGCCCAGCCCGGCCGGAACCAGGAGCGCGGATCCGGTGAAGGGCAGCTTGCCCGTGCGGCAGGCGTTGGGGCCGCTCACCGCCCGGCTCGGCGACGGGCTCGGCGAGGTGCTCGTGGTGGCCGTGCTCGTCGGCGTGCTCGTCGGCGTGCTCGATGCCGCGCTCATGGGTGTGCTCGACGCGGCCCTCCGGGCCGTCAGCGGCCGCAGCCCGGCCGACTGCGGTGAGGCCCCCGATGCCTGAGCCGATCTGGGGTCCACGTTGCCGACCGCGAATGTGACCACCTCGGTGTCACTGGACTTGGCGCCCGATGCCAGCGTCGCGGTGTGGGTGAAGGTGGCCTTGTAGATGCCTTCCTTGGTGAAGGCCCAGTTGCCGTGCGCATGTGTGCCCAGCCGGATGCCGTAGGTATCGGGCATCCCGTCCCCGCTGTTGAAGATGATCCTCGGTTGGCCGAACGTGCTGTACTCATAGACGGCCAGGGTCCCCGGGCCCTCCACCTTGTCCAGCGACCAGGAGATGTCGCCCTTGACCTGAGAGCTTCGCAGCTCTTCGGTGTTCCAGCCGAGCCAGGGGACGCCCGCCTTCTGGGTTTGCGGGATCTGCCAGATCCTCGACCCCGGGCTCCCCAGGAAGCCGAACCCCGCCGGCACCTGCGTGGCGGCCTCCGCCTTGAGGTGGAACACGACCGCGGAGGGCTCCCGCCACGTCGTCCGGCCGGCCTGCGTGCCGTCCTTCACCGCCGACTGCAACCCGCCGCCCATCACACGGGCGGCGTAGTCGACGTGGCCGTCGTCCAACACCACCTTCTCGGTCGAAGGGCTCCCGCCGCCGTCGCCATCACCATCGCCGTCGCCACCACCTGAGCCGGAGGGCGTCGGGGTCGCGCATTTGGCGCTCCCCGCGGCGTCCCCACTGCCCCCACCTCCAGAGCCACCACCGCCACCGCCACCGCCACCACCGCCGCCCGGCGACCGCGTGGCCGAGGGACTGGCGCTCGGACGAGGGGGGCCCGGCGTTGTCGGCCGTGGTCCAGGCGTCGTGTTACGTGTCGGACTGGTCGTGGGCGAGGTCGTCGGCGTGACCGTCGGTGAGGTCGTCGGGGTCACGGTCGGAGTGACCGTCGGAGTTGTCGTGGGAGTGGGGGTGACCAGTTCGGGGGGCACGTCGCCCGCGATCGTGCCGCCCACGTACCAGTTCAGCGTCACGGGGGCGGCGACGTGCCTGGTGCCGTTCTTGTCGGTCGCCGCCACCTCGAACGTCAACGAGTAGGCGCCCAGAGCGCTGAACGCCCAGTTCACATGGTGGTGCGTGCCGACGGACTCCTTGAAGGTCTTGAACTGGGCGTCCGCCGAGCTGAACAGCCGCACCGGGAGACCGGCCCCGTCGACGTTGAAGATCTCCAGCACCCCTGGCCCGGTGAATCCGATCAGCGTGAGCTCGACCGTGCGGGCGCCGAACTCGAAGATGTCATGCGGCAGGTTCTCGGTGGACCAGCCCGGCCAGATCAGCCCCGGGACCTCGAGCTCCGGCGCCACCCACACCGGGCTTCCCGGCGCACCGAGGAAGGCGAAGTCCGTTCCTTCGGGGACCGGCAGCTTGGAGTCGGCATTGTCCTTGAGCTGGACGACCACGTTGCCCGGGTCCTCGATCTCAAAGGAGCCGGTGGCGCCGATGCGCGTGCGCACCCGTAGAGCGCCGCCCTCGTACACCGGGTCCAACAGGTCGGCGTGGATGTCGTTGATGACCCGTCTCGTTTGGGGGGCGGACGGTTCTGCGGGAGTGGCGAGTACAGGCACCGCCGGCACCGCGGCGAGCAGGGCGAGCGTCGCCAGGCCCGCGATTCCCAGCAACAAGCGGCGCCCCGGCATGGTGCGTCGCATCAGAGGCGCTCCTTGTGATCGATGACGGCGGTTCCTGTGGCGGCCCAGGTCGGCCCTGAGAGTCGAGCGGCAACGACCACATGAAAATGATTACTATTTTCGTTATTGTCGATCAAGGTGCCCGACCTGTCCGACTTCGGCCAGCCGCGAGTGAGTGAAAATGATTATCGTTCACTCCATTCGGGCGCACCCCGCGCTCTCACCCCTCCGAAGGAGTCCTCACAGTGCAGCCACGCTCTGCGCTCTCGCTGATCTCGGCCGTGCTCGCGGCGGCGCTCATCAGCGCGGTGCCCGCCCACGCCGGCGGGCGCGTCACCTTGGACACCGGCCATGTGGACGTGATCGACATCGAGTACGAAAACGGCGCGCTCGAGGTGCACGTCCACGACGAGACCGTCGAGCCGGACGTGACCAGGGAACCCGGCGAGGTCCTCTTCCGGGCCCTTCCCGAGTCGCGCACGACCGTGCCCGACGGCTCCGCGTACGCCTTCCTCGGCAAGCCAGGGGCACCCGTCTGGGTGCTTCCGGAGGTCGATGACCCTGGTCTGCTCTGGCCCGGCGTCAGCACCGAGGAGTTGTCCTCGGGCGTCTTCTCCGCCGACTCGGTCACCCTCAAGCTCAGGAACGTCCGTGGCCCAGGCCGGTTCAGCATCTTCACCGAAGGCGCCGCCGGCGCGCCCGACGTCCTGGTCAACTCCGGCGACGGCCTGCCCGACGCCACGGCCCTGTCCGTCGGCGGCCACAAGCACGCCAGCTGGGCGTTCTCCGCGCCCGGGACCTACTGGCTGACGTTCCAGGTGACCGCTCAGCTCACCGGCGGCAGTCAGCGGGTCGCCTCGGAACCGGTGACCTACCTCTTCAAGGTCGGGTGAACGGAAATGACGCCTCACATCCCTTCGACCCGTAGGAGCACGGCCATGCTCGGAGCCCGGGCCGTCGTCGCGCTCGTCGCCACAGTCGTCGCACTGCTGGCCACCGCCGCACCCGCCAGCGCGGCTGTCACCCTGACCAGCGGGCACGTCGACGTCATCGACGTCAACTACGCCTCCGGCAACCTCGCCGTCCAGGTCCGTGACGAGACCACGGGTACCGCGGTAGAACGCAGTCCCGCCGACGTCGTCCTCCAAGTCCCGGCCGCAGCCAAGATCACTGTGCCCGGCGGCTCTCAGTGGAGCTTCCTGGGCGCTGCGGGCTCGACCGTCTGGGTGCTACCGCAGAACCAGGTCGCCGGGCTGCTGTGGGCGGGCTGGAATGCCAACGACGTGGCCACCGGCGTCTTCACCAATAACCAGCTCACCTTCGAATTGGTGAGCGTGACCGGCGGCCAGTTCAGCATTTACACCACCACCCTCGGCAACCCCACCGTCAGGTTCCACAGCCGCAGCGCGGGTCCGAAGACCCAGCTCGTCTCCGCCAAGGCTCACTCCCACGCCAACTGGGCGTTCAACACCGCTGGCACCTACACGGTGACCTTCAAGGTGACCGGAACCCTCGCCGGGACCACGACCACCAAGACCTCAGGCAACGTCTCCTTCACCTTCCAAGTCCTCAACTGATCCACCCACCGGACAACGAGTACTGACAAGCGCGGGGGCGGCCTCCCGCAGGTGAGACCGCCCCTACGTCGCAAACCCCGGGCCGACACCACACCGTCCCCGGCGAACTTCGGTGTCCAGGATGCCGTTGGTGGCGGCCTCCGGTCCCTTGCCGCCGATCTTTGCGTGGATCGCCGACACCATGCGCCTGTCGCCGCCGGTCATCTCGTGCATCGCCCCGTCCCATTGACGGGTGAGGGCTTGTGCCGCCTGGTCGGCTGGATCGGTCTCCCGATGGACCTCGGCTTTGATCTTGTCGGCAAGGTCGTTGACGTCCCCGTCGAGGGTCTGGGCGATTTCACGCAGGGGCATTCCGAGCTGGCGCAGTGCGATGATCCAGGTCCCCAAGCCGTACGCGCACCCGCACCAGTGGCAGTCCGACGTGCTGCTCCTGTCCCTGCTCGCGGGAGGCGCCGCCGCACTGCTGCTGTCGACGATCCTCGTCGCCACCAGGAGTGCTTCCCCGGACGGTCACCACACAAGTGTGGTGACCAGGCCCAGGGCGGCGCAGGCACCGAGGGTGCGCAGCACACTCCACCGGAGCCGGAAGATCATGAGCAGGGCGGCGAGCGTGATGGCCAATGCCGTCGGGCGCCAGGTGGTCAGGTCGGGGACCTGGAGGTGAACGGGCCCCCAGTCGCGGTCGTCGGTCGTGCGGAAGAGGGTGTGGACGGCGAAGTAGAGGGCGAGGTTGGCGATGACGCCGACGACGGCGGCGGTGATGCCGGTGAGGGCTGCTGAGATCGACTTGTTGCCGCGGAGCCGTTCGACCGATGGGGCGCCGAGGAAGATGAACACGAAGCAGGGCACGAACGTGACCCAGGTGGTCAGCAGCGCACCGAGCAGGGCGGCGGTCCACGGGTCGAGGTCGCCCGGGTCGCGGTAGGCGCCGACGAACGCGACGAACTGCACGACCATGATGAGAGGGCCAGGGGTGGTCTCGGCCAGGGCCAAACCACGGACCATTTCGCCGGGGTTGAGCCAGCCGTAGGTGTGCACGGCGCTTTGGGCGACGTAGGCGAGCACGGCATACGCGCCGCCGAAGGTGACCAGGGCGGCACCGGAGAAGTACAGACCCTGGGTGGTGAACACGCTGCCAGCGCCGGTCGCCGCGGCCACGATGGCCAGCGGAATGCCCCAGGCCACCAGCCCGACCGCCAGGACCTTGAGGGCTCGGCGCCAGCTGGGAGGTTCGTGGTGCAGGGCGTCGTCGGAGATCAGCGGTGGCGGGCCATCGTCACTGCCGTGGCCTTTCTTGAGGGTGAAGATGTGCGGGCGGGCGCGGGCCAGCAACCATCCGGCCAGAGCAGCCGCGGCGATGACGACGGGAAACGGGACGGCGAACACCGCGAGCGCGGCGAACGAGGCGACCGCCAGCACGATCAGGACGGGATGGGTGAGGGAACGGCGCCCGACGCGCATGACGGCCTGGGCGACGATGGCGAGCACGGCCGGGGCCAGACCGGCGAACAGGCCGGTGATCAGAGTGGTGGTGCCCCAGCCGACATAGATCGCGGACAACGCGAGCAGAGCCAGCACACCAGGCAGGACGAACAAGGTGCCCGCCACCAGGCCACCTCGGGTCCCGTTGAGCAGCCAGCCCACGTAGATCGCCAGTTGCTGGGCCTCGGGGCCGGGCAGCAGCATGCAGTACGACAAGGCGTGGTTGAAGCGTTGCTGGCCGATCCAGCGGCGCTCCTCCACCAGGGTGCGTTGCATGACGGCGATCTGCCCGGCGGGGCCACCGAAGGTCTGCAGTGAGACGGCGAACCAGGCCCGTACGGCGTGCCGGAAGGGCACCACGTCGGCAGTGCCCTCAGGCCCGGTCGCCGAACCGGGCACCGGCGATGTGGAGGATGTCGGCTCGGTCGTCATGCAGGGTCTCGTCCCAGGAGCGTGGCGCGGCGGAGGTATTCGTACAGCCCGTCGAACAGCGGTCTGGTGAGCTCGATGACGCGGTCGTCGTCGCAGACCATCGACAGTCCGCGCAGTGCGACGTCGAATCCCACCGCCTCAGGGGCGTCGTAGCGTTCGTCGTCCAGGTCGGCCTCGTGCACGATCTCGGCGATCCGCCACAGCACCGGATCGGCCATGTCGTAGCGACGCAAGATGGTCTCGAAACTGCAGTCGGCGCCGTGGTGTCCAAGCTCGGCTCCGCGCATGTCGAACGGGGTCGCGCCATCAGGCACCTCGGCGGGATCGGTGACGAAGACGAATTCGGCCGATTCGTCGAGGTGACGGCGGATCAACCATGCGCACGCGGCACGGTCGATATGGATCCCGGCACGGGTCGCCCATCTCATGGTTGTGGCGTCTCCTGGGATGTGGGGACTGGTGGGGAGGGCTCGGCGGCCGCGTCGCCGGCTGGGGTGCCGGTGGTCAGGGCCTCGACTGCGGCACGGGCGTGCTGGCGTTCGGCGGGCGGGAAGTAGTCGCGCCGCGCGATCCGGCGCAGCTCAGCCCGCAGCCGCCGCAGCGCCGCCAGTGCGGCCGCCGAGCCGGGTTCGGTGGCCTCGGCGGCTTGGCCGGCCCGGGCCGCGACGGCGGCGTACTCGGCGGCGCGGGCGGCCGCCATCTGCGCGGCCAGCTCGCGCTCTTGGGCGAGGGTGGCGGGGCGAGCGAACCAGATGGTGGCGTTGCCGCCGGCGTCGGTCACCTCATCGGCGATCCACTCAAGGTGCTCACGGGTGCGCGCATCAGCGGGCAGCGCCACCAGCCCGTCGGAGATCTGCGCGACCCCCAGCCTCTTGAGCTTGCGCCACACACTGATGCGCGGCGTCGAAGGCTCGCGCGGCAGCCGGTAGGACAACAACACCCATTCCCCAGGACCGTGCTGCCCGGCCGCCTGCGCGGATGGTGGTGGGGTCACTCGCACCGCTCACCCACACCGAGCACGCGCGCCACTCTGGACAGCCCGGCAGCGGCGATCAGCACGACCACCACATCGTCGATGTGCGGGACCGCCGTATCACAGGGCATGTAACCATGGTTGCACGCCTCCATCACCCCCTGCCAAACCGGGGCCGTCTCCGCCAGGGGATCGACAGTCGGTACATCAGTGCAACCACGGTTACATTGGGCGGGACGTTTGTTGCCGAACGTTGGAGGGGCGTGGTGGCACACACGGTGGTGTTCGTCTGTCCGCATGGGGCGGGTAAGAGCCGGGTGACAGCAGCGCTGTTCGAGGTCGCCGCCGGCGCAGGTTGGCAGGCGAGCTCAGCCGGGCTGGAGCCGCAAGAGCAGGTCAGCGAGCATGCGGTGGCTCTGTTGGCCGATGACGCCGCCGGGGTGTTGCTGGATCATTCCGCACCGCGCCGGCTTACTCGGGCGGCGAGCGGCGATGTGATTGTGGCGATCGACTGCGAGGTCGCCGGTGCTCGCCGATGGACGTTGACCGAGTCGTGGCCTGGCCCGGCGGTGCGCGAGGAACTGCGTGGTCTGACTGCGGCGTTGGCTGGGGAACTGCTCGGCAGGCGAGCCGTGCGGTGAGTGACCACCGGATGCTCCGATCCCGGGCGTCCCTCCCACGGCTCCGTCCGTCTCCGGAGCACTGCGCACCGCACCTCGACCGTCCTGTTTGATCGTGCCGAGCGACTCCGTCTCTGGACCGAACCTGTGCTGAACGGCACGTTCGCCGGCTGGCGCACTCCAGCGGCAGGTCGTCACCGGGGCGGGCGAGGTACGTCGGCGTTGTCCACACTCATAGTGATCGACAACGAGCGCGAATCTGGCCCAAAGTAGGCCGAACTCGGACATCGTCCCCTGGACTCGGCGACCAACTCTGTGACGGCGAGCCTTCCGCTCACCCGAGCCCCAAAGAACCAAAGCCGAGAAGATGCCGACAAAGTGCTACTACAACCCGTAGTATCAGTTTGTCGATGGAGGTGATCATGCCAGTGAGCCAGTACGCCACGGCGGCCGGCGCGACTTTTGATGCGGTGAAGGCCGACGACTGTCCCCTCTATGAGGTCGCCGGTCTGGGCAAGAGCTATGGTGATGCCGCGCGGGCGCTGGACGGGGTGGGCTTCGAGGTTCGGGCGGGCGAGGTGTTCGGCGTGCTGGGGCGTAATGGCGCCGGCAAGTCCACGTTGGTGCGGCACCTGGTCGGGTTGCTCCGGCCAGATGCCGGAACCGTGCGGCTGCTCGGCACTGAGATCGGTCAGGAACCGCGGAAGGCGGCCGAACATGTCGCTTATCTGCCCCAGGCCGAGAGCGCCCTGTCGGACATGAGCGTTCGGGTGGCAGTGGAGACGACCGCCCGGCTTCGTGGGATCCGGCGGAAGCAGGCGCGCGGCGAGGCCGCGCGGTTGCTGGACGAGCTCGCTCTCACTCCGCTCGCCGACCGCCGGATCGGGCGGCTGTCGGGTGGGCAGCGGCGCCTGGCGGAAGTGGCGACCGCGCTGGCGGGCGACCGCCGGGTTCTGGTGCTGGACGAGCCGACGACCGGGCTGGACGTCGACACCCGGCACCGGGTGTGGGGCGCGCTGCGGCGCCGTCGTGATGCCGGGGTCGCCATCGTGCTGGTCACGCACAACGTGGCCGAGGCGGAGACCGTGCTCGATCGAGTGCTTGTGCTGCGCGGCGGCCGGATGGCGGGCTACGACACTCCGGGTGGGCTGAAGGCCGAACTCGGTGACGACGTGCGGCTGGATCTGGCGTGGCGGGATGTTCCGCCGGAACCACTGCCGGAGGCGATCACCGCTCGCGCGGTGATGTCGGGACGGCGCTGGTCGTTGCGGTTGCCGAGCGCTGAGGCCCGGGGTCTGCTGTCGGAACTCTTGGACGGGCCGGCGTTCGCGGCGCTCGACGATTTCACGCTCCGCACGCCTTCACTGGAGGACGTGCTGCTGGCGGGTGAGGAGCAGTGAGCGTCGCTGGACGGAGCGGCCCGACACCGCTCGCGGTCGCGGTTGCGGCCATCTACAGTGCGCAGCTCAGCCGGGCCAAGGCGGGCGGCGGTGCGATGGCCGTAGTCGGCACGCTGCAGTCGGTGGGCATCGTCGTGCTGCTGCACGGCACCGGTGGAACGGCTGCCGAGGAGTCACGGGCCACGATCGTCGCCGGAGCGGCCCTGGGCGTGGTGGCGTTCCTGGCCCTCAACCTGCTCGCCCAGCGGTTCGGGGCGCTCAAATCCGGCGGTGGGCTCGACTACTACGGCAGCCTCCCGATCCGGCCAGCCGCGGTCGTGCTGGGACTGTCGAGCGGGTACGTCACGTTCGCGATTCCGGGTGCGGTCGTCACGGCGGCGATCGGGACGGCCCTGTTCGATCTGCCGGTCACCCACGGCTGGATGTTGGTCGTCACGACGGTGACGTGCGGCATCACGTTCAGCGGGATCGGTGCGTTGTGCGGGCTGATGCCCTCCCGTCCGGAGATCGCCACGCTGGCCGGCCAACTGGGGTTCACGCTCGTGCTCATGCTGGGCGTGATCCCGCCCGCCTCCTGGCCGTCCGTGCTGCGTCCGGTCAGAGCCGCGCTGCCACTCACCTACGACATCGACGCACTCGCCAGCGCTCTGACGAGCACGCCGGGCTGGCCGGGGATCGCCACCCGTCTGGCCGGATCAGCCGCCTTCGGCGCCTGCTGCCTCGCTGTCGCCGCCCGCAGTTACCGCAAGGCCCTCGATCAGTGACCAAGGAGGACCTCGCACCATGCCCGCCGATGCCCGCCGCCCGGCTCTTGGCGCGCGGCGCGGTGTCGCTCACCCTCGTCGGCTGGCTACTGCACCTCGGCCAGATGACCAGCCGTGGGCTCGCCGCCGAGCACTCCTACTCCGGCATCTGACACCGATGGAACGGTCGCTACACATCCGATCGTCCGCCGTTGGTCTCGGCACCGAGGCTGCGCAGGACGAAGGTGGTGACCCGTTCGGTCGTCTCCTCAAGGTCACGGTGGCCCTGCCCGAGCGGAAACCGTTCCGCCCCCAGGCACGCATGAACGAGGTTGGCGGTGGCCGCCGGATCACTCGGTGCGAACTCCCCCGCCTCCACCCCTGCCCGGATGATGTCAGTGAGGAGCATGCCGAGAGGCTGAACGTGCGCATGCATCTCCCGGTAGCCGTCGGGTCCAAGCAGGGTGGCGAGCTCGGGCCCGGCGGGCTGTGGGTAGGCCGCGAAGTCGGCGAGCTGCTGGTGAACGTAGGCGACGATCTGCTCGGTCGCCGTCGCGGCAGAGCCCAGCGCCCCGGTCAGCTCGTCCATGAACCGTTCGGTCTCGTACCGCGCATGGGCGATCAGCAACGCCCTGACATCCGGGAAGTAGTTGTAGACAACGCTGCGGTGCAACCCCGCCCGTCCCGCAACCTCGGCCATCGTCAGCTTGTCCACCCCGTCGGAGGCCATCACGTCCCGGACCGCAACAAGGATCTTCTTCCGGGTGGCGGTGCGATGCTGGTCAGGGCTTCCGGAGATGCGAGGCACGTTCTGCATGGTAGGAGACACAGCTCATGCACACGTCTTCACCTTCCCGCGCGGCCAAGTATGTCGAGGAGCCGCTCGAACCCGGCATCTCCGCCCTCATGCTGAAGACCCTCATCAACTCCACCGGCTGAGGCCTGCCATCAGACGGTGTGATGCCCGTGCAGCACGGCATGGTGGTCAGTTCCGTCATGACTGTCAGGATCGGTATGCACCGTGGCCGCGCGCAGGCGGGGCAGGTCATGAATGAGCCTGTGCTCGGCGTCCACCGCCACGGCATGCGCCTGCGCCAACGACAGATCCGGCGCCAGCACGATGTCGGTCTCGGCACGCAGCGCATGACCGACCCAGCGCAACCGCACACGGCCGACCCGCCGGACGCCGTCCACCTGAGCCAGGATCTGCTCGGCCTCGGCGACCAGCGCGGGATCCACCGCGTCCATCAGCCGGTGATAGATCTCCCTGATCGCATCCCGCAGCACGAAACAGATCGCCACCGTGATGAGCAGCCCGATGATCGGATCGGCGATCGGATACCCGAGCGCGGCCCCGGCCGCACCGGCCAGGACCGCCAGTGAGGTGAAGCCGTCGGTGCGAGCATGGAGCCCGTCGGCGACCAGCGCCGCCGAGCCGATCTCCCGGCCCGCCTTGATCCGATAGCGCGCCACCCACTCGTTCCCCAGAAAGCCGACCACGGCCGCGGCGGCGACCCACCACAGCGCGCGAACATCCTGCGGATCGACCAGGCGCCGGAACGCCTCGTACCCGGCCAGCGCCGCCGACCCAGCAATGATCACCACGATGACCAGGCCAGCGAGATCCTCCGCCCGCCCGTACCCGTAGGTGAACCGCCGCGTGGCCGCCCGCCGCCCGATCAGGAACGCGATGGCCAAGGGCACCGCCGTCAACGCGTCCGCCACGTTGTGCAGCGTGTCTCCCAGCAACGCGACCGACCCCGAGAACACCACGATCACTGCCTGGATCGCCGCCGTGATCATCAAGATCCCGAACGACAACCCGAGCACGCGCAGCCCGCGCCCGCTGGACTCCAACGCCTCATCGGTCTTGTCCGCGCTGTCGTGGCTGTGCGGTGTGAGCAGATGCCGGACCCGACCCAGCAGCGACCGGACCGCCCCGGCGTCCCGTCCATGACCGTGCCCGTGCGCATGGCCGTGGCCGTGAGGGTGCCCGTGCGGGCGCTGTCTCTTGTGGGTGTCGGACACTGCGCTCCTCCCTTGCAGATGGTGTTCTGGCCAACATATGTAGACATGTGCGCACGCGGCTACAAGGCAGGTGCCAGTCCATTGCAAGTGCCAACAGCCACCAGAAACCGCCTGCCTTGATTGCCTAGGGGTCTTGGGCGTCGCAGGGGTCGTTCGGGGCGCTGGACGTCAGGTTTCGCGGAGGGTGTAGCGGATCTTGGGCTCGCCGTGCGCGCCGGATCTGTCGTAGAACCGGATGGCATCGTTGTTCCAGGAGGGGGTTTGCCATTGGATCTGTGTCACGCCGATTTGCCGAGCGATGCCGCGCAGGTGGTCCAGCAGTTCGGCTCCCAGACCGCGGCCACGGTAAGCCTCGGTGAGGAAGACGCAGTCCATGTGGAGGAATTCCGCTGCCTGCCATGTGGAGAATTCGAGCGTGTAGGAGAGGTAGCCCACGAGCTCGTCCGCCGCGCAGACGACCAGGCACCACAGCCGGGGTTGTGGCGCGAACAATGCCGGCCGCAGGCGGTCGGCGAGGTCGTGGAGTGGCGGCGCCGCGCGCTCGAACTCGGCGTGTGCGGCACACAGCAGCGCCAGCTCCGCGAGGTCTTCTGGCTGGACCGGACGGATCGTGTACGCCTCGGTCGGGCGCCCGTCAGCAGCCACAGCTGACGGTGGAGAAATGGGCGACCGTGTCGCCAGGTGCGGCCAGGGCGATGGAGAGAACAGCGCTCATGTGATCAATGGTGCTGGTGGTCACCATCCGGAGCCAGCGGTGTGAACGCCGATGTCCGCTGATATCTCGCCATCACCTCCACCAGGGTGGCCGCCGGGCGCACCTGCCCGAACACCTCCCGACGGGCCCTGGCGACCCGCTCGCCTATAGATCATCGTTGTGAACTCGCGCAGAATCCGGGCGGGGGATGGAAACGGCGTTGTACGGGGTCTTCGAGGTCGGCGGTGTGGTGAAGCGGGCGTTGGGGAGGTACAGCCGGGAGCCGACGGCGGCCACGGTCGTCGGTACGTCGAACCGGGTGTCAGTCGCCCGCCGTACGACACGGCCGCTGGTCCCTGCCGCGTTCAACCGCAGGACGGCCACGGTGTTGTCGCGGTTCTGCACTGCGTACAACGTGCGGCCGTGCAGCAGAAGGCCGTCGCCGTTGGGCAGTGACTCGCCGTGCAGGTTCACCCGGCGGGTCGTACCGGTCCGGCTGACACGGAACAGCCGGCCGGTGTTGGACTGGACGATGATCAGGCCTCGGCCGTCGGGGGTTGGTGTGATGCCGTTGGCATTGAAGCCGGTGCCGTACGCCAGGTCGCCCGTGAGCGGGATTCGCGTTGCGGCGGCGGGTAGCCGTCCCCCGCGTAGCGGCAGCTTGTAGAGCACCGGGTTGGTGGAGTCGGTGAACCACGCCGCGCCCTGGGTGAGGGTGACGTCGTTGACGAACGCCGGACCGGTGGCCAGCCGGTAGGAGGCCAGCACCCGGCCGGTGCGGATGTCGATGACCCGTGCGTCACCGCCCTCACCGCCCGCCACGAACAGCCGTCCGCGCGAGTCGGTCTTCAGCCCGAGGGCCGGTGTGCCGGGTCCTCGGCTGACGATCGCGCCCCGTCCGGTGCGCAGGTCGGCGCGGTAGATCGAACCGTCGGCCCGGGAGCCGACGAAGGCGACCGGGCCGGGTCCGATCGCGATGCCCTCGGGGCGGAACCCGTTCGGAAGCCCGATCGTGGTCGGGAACACCGTCGCCTCGGGGCGGTGGCCGCGGGCTTGGTGGTCGGCGGACGCCTGGGCCGGTGCGGCCATCGCGGCGACCAGCCCGAGCACGAGCACGGCGGATGTTCTCTGAGGTCGCATGAGGCGCTCTCCTTGACGCGGGTGCGTGGCTGCGGGCGGCGGTTTCAGTTGTCGTTGGCTGGGGTGAACGCTTCGGTGTGGTCGTGGGCGAAGTCGGCGATGTCGCGTGGTGGGTGGCCCAGGAGGTCGGTGACGGTGTCGGTGGTGAAGTCTCCCCAGCCGGACACATAGGCCTGTGCGTATTCCTGGAGCATGTCGATGGTCCAGGCCGGCAAGCCGTAGCCGAGCAGGGTCTTGCGCTTGGCGTCGTCGCTGACCGGCAGGTAGCTGATGGGCCTGTCGAGGGCGGCTGCCAGGTGGTGGGCGACGTGGTCGAACGTCAGTGCGCGGGGGCCGGTGAGGGTGTAGATCTGGCCGTGGTGGCGGCCGGGGTCCTCCAGCAGCACGCGGGCGGCGGTGTCGGCGATGTCGCGTGCGTCGATCATGCCCAGGCGGGCTGCGGCCATGTTCAGCGAGAAGGTGCCGGTGGCGGCGATGTCGGCGGCTTCGTTCAGCAGGTTCTGCATGAACCAGTGCGGGCGCAGGATCGTCCAGCCCAGGCCGGATCGTTGGAGCTCCTGATCCGACAGGGCGTGCAGCCTGCCACTGCGGGTCGGCGCGTCGTGGGCCGCGCCGACGACCGACAACCGCACGATGCGGTCCACACCGGCCTGGCGTGCCGCCCACACGGCGTTCATGCTGTTCTCCGGAGCACGCGGACCGTTCGGGGTGAGCAGCCACACGTCCTGCACACCCTCAAAGGCGGGCGGCAGCGACCCGGGGTCATCAAGGTCCCCGACGAAAACCGCGGCGCCCTGCTCACGCAGGCGCTTTGCTTTGGATTGGTCGCGGACCAGGGCTCGCAGGTCGACGTCGGCGCCTTCCAGCGCGTTCATCAGCGCGGTGGACACGGTGCCGGTGGCTCCGGTGATCAGTACGGTACGCGCCATGATCATTCTCCTTTGGTGGCGGCGGGGACACGGGCCAGGCTGCGGAGGACGTCGGGGGTCAGCTGAGCGGCGGCGATGGCGGTCAGCGCGAGAACGAACCCGACGCCCTGCAACGGCGTCAGGGATTCACCGAGGAACAGCCAGCCCAGGATCGTGGCGACCGTCGGTGACAGCAGAGCGAGGAACGCCGCGGCGACCACGGGCAGCCGGCCGATGCCGTGGAACCAGATCGGGAAGGAAAGCAGGGCGGCCACAACGGACAGCCACGCGTAGCCGCCGACCGCACGAAGATCCAGCCCGGGCGGAAGCCCCTCGAACGCAAGGGCGAGCGGAACGAGCACGAGACCGCCGGCGGTGAGCTGCCAGCCGGCGATGGTCGCCGCGCCGGCGCCCTCCGGGCGTCCCCAGCGTTTGGTCAACACGATCCCACCGGCCAGCACGCCGGCGGCTGCGAGGCCGGCCAGGATGCCGAGCAGGTCGAAGGCGAACTGGCCGCGCAGGACCATCAGCCCGACGCCCACCACGCCGATCAGGGCCCAGCCGAGCCGCCAGCGCGTGGGCTGCTCACCGAGCAGCAGGAAGGCCAGGCCGATGACGAACAACGGCAGGGCGGCGGTGAGGGTCGCCGCGACGCCGCCCGGCAGCCGGTAGGCGGCGACGAACAGCAGGGCGAAGAGCGCACCGATGTTGAGGGTGCCGAGCAGCAACGAGCGCCACAGCCACGTGCCGTGCGGCAGCCGGCGCGTGATGGCGAGCAGGATCAGCCCCGCCGGCAGTGCGCGGATCACCCCGGACACCAGCGGGTGGCCGGGTGGCAGGAACTCGGTGGTGACCAGGTACGTGGTGCCCCAGCTGACCGGAGCGGCCGCGGTCAACGCGGTCAGTCCCACAGTGCCGCCGGCGGGCGCGAGCGGGGCGGGCGCGGCATGCGACACGGTGCCCATGTAAGCCAACCTTTCAACGTTGAAATCTTCAACGTTGCCGACCGTATGCCCGGTGATACGTTGACGTCAAACAGTTCAACCTTGAGGAGTGCTCGTGGCACGTGATGCCGTCGACCTCATCGTGGAGCAGTGGGCTCGCGCCCGGCCCGACCTTGACGCGACCCCTGTGCAGGTCCTCGGCCGCCTCTCCCGGCTGACCCGGATCGCCGAGCGCGAGTTCCAAACGCTCTTCAGCGAGTTCGGGCTGCAGATGGGCGAGTTCGACGTCCTCGGCACCCTCCGCCGCGCCGGCCCGCCCGACGGCATGACCGCCGGCGCGCTGGCCCGCCACTCGATGAAGACCGCGGGCGCCATCACCAACCGGCTCGACCGGCTCGTCGCCAAGGGCTACGTCACCCGCGACGTCGACCCCGCCAACCGGCGCACCGTCATCGTCGCTCTCACACCTGCCGGCCGCGAGCTCATCGACCGCGCCGTCGCAGCCCACCTGGACAACTCACGACGCATCCTCGCCGCACTCGACCAGCACCAACAGGACGACCTCGCCGCGACCCTGCGCACCCTGCTGCTCAGCCTCGGCGACGAGGCGAGCGACCCCAGGGCAGTGGGCGACGCCTGAGCCTCCGGGCGTTCCGGAGACGGCGTTTCACGTCATCATCGCTTCAGGCGCGAACGCGGCCACCGAAGGCGCGGTGAGCCCAGGCTCGGTGAACCGTTCGCCCCTCGGCTCGCTACCTACCTTCAGACGGAGGAGGTGTGCGGATGGCGCGGCCCGAGGCGGGCAGCGACGAGGCGCTGTTGCGCTCGGTCGCCGCCGGCGACGCGTCCGCGCTGACCCGGCTCTACGAGCGGCACGCGGGCGCGCTGTTCGGCTACCTGTACCAGCTGGCCGGCGACCGGATGGCCGCCGAGGAGATCCTCCAGGACACGATGCTGGCGGTCTGGCGGTCGGCCGCCGCCTTCGAGGGCCGCTCGAAGGCGACCACATGGCTGTTCGGGGTCGCCCGCCGCCAGGCGCACAACCGGTTGCGCGGCCGGTCCGGCCCGGAGACCATCGGCGTCCCCCTGCCCGATCGGCCCGACCAGGGCGCCGGCCCCGACGAGGTGGCGATCGCGGCGGCGGGCGGCACACCGGTGGCCGCCGCCGTCGGCCGGCTGCCCGACCACCACCGCGACGTGATCGCCCTGGTGTTCGTGGCCGGCCTGCCGCTCGCCGACGTCGCCGAGGTGCTCGCGATTCCCGTCGGCACGGTGAAGAGCCGGCTGCATCACGCCCGGGCCGCCGTCGCCGCCGCGCTCACCGCTCAGGAGGTGCCCGAATGAACGAGATGCTGCCCGCGTACGCCGCCGGCTCGCTGAGTGGTGCAGACCGTGACCGGGTCCGCGCACACCTGGCGGACTGCGCGCGCTGCCGCGCGGACCTCACCGCCTGGCGGGCGATTGCGGACGCCGTTGCCCCGGTCGACGCGGCCCCGGTCGACGCGGCCCCGGTCGACGCGGCACCGGACGCCGCGGCACCGGACGCCGCGGCACCGGACGCCGCGCGGATGGTGCGGGCCGTGCTGATCCGGAGCGCGATCGAGGAGCCCGCCGGCCCACCGGGTGACGGTCCCTGGACGAGACGCCTGCGGTACGCCGCCGCGCTGGTCGTCGCCGAGGCCCGGCTGATCCGGCTGGCCGTGCCCGTCGCCTCGGCGCTGGTGATGGCGCTCGGCGTGGCCGTCGTCCTGGTTCAGACGACGGCCGCCGCGCGTCCCGAGACCGGCGCCGACATGGTGCTCGCGCTGGTCGCCCCGATCGTGGCTGCGGCGGGTGTCGCCGGCACGTACCGGTCACGACGCGACCCGGCCACCGAACTGGTCGCCGCCACCCCGACGGCGGGACCGCTGTTGCTGCTGGTACGCCTCGCGCTGGTGTTCGGGTACGACCTGGTGCTCGCGGTGGCGGCCTCCGCCGTGCTGGCCGCCGCCGCGCCGGACGGGGCGGCGAGCCTGCACGCGCTGATCGCCGCCTGGCTCGGTCCGATGGCGCTGCTGTCCTCGGTCAGCCTGCTGGTCGCCGTCCGGTTCGGTCCGGACGTCGCGCTCGGCGCAGCCGTCGGGCTGTGGGCGGTACGAGTGCTGGCGGGCGGCGTGCTCGTCCGCGACGACTGGCCGACGAGGTTCATCCTGGACGCCTGGTCCACGAACGCGGCGGTCCTTGCCGTGAGCGCCGTGTTCGGGGTCGCCGCCGTGGTGATGGCCGGGCGCATTGGTCCGTTCGGCGGTGAACCGCACGGCGGCCGGCGCGCTACCCATCAGACGTGAGACCAATGACGCTCTGGTGGTACGAGGCGCGCCGGGCGGGATGGGCGGCCCTGCTCGGTCCGCCGATCGCCGTCACACTGGGCGTCTCGGCCGCGTTCGCCAACCCGCAGCCGGGCGACACGACGACGGCCCGCATCCTGCTCGGCGCCCTGGAGATGGCGGTTCCGCTCGCCGCCGGTGTCGGCTGCGCCTCGCTGGTGGGGCGGGATCCCGCCGTGGAACTGCAGCTCGCCGCGCCCACGCCGTACCGCGTCACGCTGCTGCGGCGCATGGCGGTGACGCTGGCATGGGCCGCGATGGTCGCCGGGCTGACTGCGGCCGTACTGATCGCGACCGGCTGGTGGGCGCGCTGGCCGGCCAACCACGGGCCGTTCGCCGGGCAGCTCACCTGGGCGGCGCCGACCGTCGGCCTGGGCGCCGTGGGCTTCGCGGCCGGCGCCGTGTTCCGCAGCCCGGCGGCGGCCGGTGCGCTGGTCACCACGCTCTGGACGATCCAGCAGTTCTTCGCCGAACCGGCGCAGCAGCACCTGCCGGGAAGGCTGCTCTACCTGTTCGCCACGACCCGCGGCGCGGTGCCCGGCGACTGGACCGGGAACCGGCTGGCGCTGCTCGGCACGGCGGCCACGCTCGTCGCGCTGACGCTGGTCCTGCTGGCGCGCTCGGAACGGCTCATAGGCGAGGAGGAAGAATGACCGGCCAGACCGCGAGCACGCTCGGCGCGAGCCTGAGGTACGAGTTCCGCATGCAGTTCCGCAAACGGTCGGTATGGATCGTGCCCGCGCTGACCGTCGCGCTGTTCCTGCTGATCGGCGGCAGCCTGCTGCGTGACCTGTTCGACCCCGGCGAGCGGCCGGCCGAGGCCAGGTCCGCCGTCGTCGGCCTGGCGGTCCAGGTGCACGCGCTGTTGTCGATCGGGTACGGCTGCCTGCTCGCCGATCGGCTCATCCGTGACGACGGGCTGCGCGTGGCGCCGATCCTGGACGCCACGCCCGCGCGGCCGGGTGCCCGGCTCGCCGGCAAGTACCTCGGTGCGGGGGCCGCGACGGCCGTACCGATCCTGGCGGTGTACTTCGGCCTCGCCGCGGCGTACGCGGTGCACACCGGCGCCCCGCACGCGCTCGGCTGGGCGCTGGCCACCTGCGCCGTGGTGATCGTGCCGGGTCTGCTGTTCGTCGCCGCCTTCGCGCTGACGGTGCCCCTGATCATGCCCGCTCCGCTGTTCCGCGTGATCTTCGTCGGCTACTGGCTCTGGGGCAACGTGGTCGCGCCGGACATGATGCCGACGCTCGCGCGGACCCTCATCCACCCGCTCGGCGGCTACCCGCTCGACGCGCTGCTCGACTTCCACGGCATCGACGGCGACGACACCCTGGCCGGCCCGGTGCCCGGCGCCACGCTGAACGTCCTGCGGCCGGACCCGACGCCGGCGACCGCCTGGCTGTCCATCGCGGTGCTGCTGGTGCTCGCGGCCGCCGCGCTCGCCGGGGGCCACGCGGTACGAGCCCGCCGAGCCTGACGCCACCCGAACGACGACGAACAGAGGACACCGATGCGGATCGAGATCTCCGGCCTGACGAAGACGTACCGTGGCGGGGTGGCCGCCCTCGACGGCCTGGACCTGGTCGTGCCCACCGGCATGTTCGGGCTGCTCGGCGCGAACGGCGCCGGCAAGACCACGCTGATGCGCATCCTCGCCGGCTTGGTCCAGCCGACGTCCGGCCGGGTCACCGTGGGCGGGCACGACCTGAGCACGGGCGCCGGGCGCACGGCCGTGCAGCGCGGCCTCGGCTACCTGCCGCAGGACCTCGGCGTCTACCCCGACCTGACGGCACGCCAGTTCCTGGACTATCTCGCGCTGCTCAAGGGCATGGACGACCGTACGGCGCGCCGGCGGCGCATCGGGGAACTGCTCGAGGTGGTCGCTCTCACGGGGGACGCCGACCGCCGGCTGCGCGGCTTCTCCGGCGGGATGCGGCAACGGGTCGGCATCGCTCAGGCGTTGCTCGCCGACCCGCAACTGCTGATCGTGGACGAGCCGACCGCGGGACTCGACCCGGAGGAGCGGATCCGCTTCCGCACCTTGCTGGCCCAGTTCGCCGGCCGGCGCACCGTGCTGCTGAGCACGCACATCGTCGACGACGTCGCGCAGACCTGCCGCGAGGTGGCGGTGCTCTCCCGGGGCCGGCTCATCTTCCGCGGCACGGTCGAGGAGCTGACCCACCGCGCGCGGGGCCGGGTGTGGTCGGTCGTCACCGACGGGCCGCCGCCGGCCGAAGGCACGGTCGTGTCCGCACTGCCCCACGAGGGCGGCATGCGGTACCGGGTCGTGGCGCCCGCGTCGCCGGCGCCGCAGGCGCGGCCGGTGGAGCCCGCCTTGGAGGACGGGTACCTCGCGCTGACCGCCCGGTGAACCTCGCACTACGTCGCCACTTCACTGTCGGAATCGTCTGGGGCGGCAGCCGGCCGGGGACTGGTGATGGCGAGTGCCGCGTCGACAAGTGCGGAGGTCAGTGCGGGGAGCTGGTCCGGGGATTCGGACAGCAGGAACAGCCAGGCGAAGATGGGGCCGACCAGCAGGGCGTTGAGGACGGCCGGGTCGGGGCCGGTGGTGAGCTCGCCGCGTGCGACCGCGCGGTCCAGGATCTCGGTGAGGGTCCGGCGCTGGGCGTCGAGGTACTTCGCGTCGAACCGGTCAAGCAGCGCGGGGTCGGCGTGGATATCGGCCAGCAGGCCGGGGACCGTCCCCGGCGGGGGTGAGGCCATGCTGTCCGCGATCTCGGCGAGCACGGCGGCCAGGTCGGCGCGGAGCGATCCGCGGTCGGGCGCCACGGCCAGGAACTGGCCCTGCACGAGGACGTCAAAGATCATCTCTTGCTTGGTGGCGTGGCGCCGGTAGATCG
The DNA here is from genome assembly GCF_008923185.1 of Actinomadura rudentiformis. Classification (GTDB taxonomy): domain Bacteria; phylum Actinomycetota; class Actinomycetes; order Streptosporangiales; family Streptosporangiaceae; genus Spirillospora; species Spirillospora rudentiformis. The sequence goes on along the minus strand of NZ_WBMT01000005.1, from coordinate 355,434 downwards.
CCGCCTTGCCCACGCCGGCACGCGCGGCCACCTCCCCCATCGTGAGCCGGGCGTACCCCACCTCGGCCAGCAGGTCCAGCACGGCGGAGGCGATGGCGCCATCGACGCGACCGTCCCGGGGACGGCCTCCCTGGTTTCGGGCTTGCTTTCGAGCGGACATGCGCCCATCATACGGAACCATAAGTATCGAAACCAATGGTTCCGAAACTAGTGGTTTCGCCGACGATGGCCCGGAAGGAATGACAGATGCGAATCCCCAAAGCCGCCCACACCGCACAGCCGTGGCGGATCCACGAGTTCACCCGCGACTTCCGGATCGAGGACGTGTGGTCCTTCCGTGCCCCCGGCGCCGGACCCGACGACTTCCCCGTGATGCTCGACGCGCTGAAGGCGGCCTATGACACTCGCAAGGAACCCGCCGCGACCCGGTTCCTGTTCGCGGTGCGCTGGAAGCTCGGCGCCCTGCTCGGCTGGGACAACCCCCAGGCGGGTCTGGGCAGGCGCGTTGTCTCGCTGCGCGACCGCCTCCCGTGCGACCTCGCGCAGACCGCGAACGACGCCACCCCCTGCACCGACCCGTTCACCGAGGTGTACCAGCTCGGCAACGAGGCCGCCCGCGAGTTGGCCAACAAGACCGTCCACGACATCATGCACCTGGGCTGGGTGCCGACCGGCGACGGCGGATACGAACTGCGCATGGCAGCCCTGGTCAAACCGAACGGGCTGTTCGGACGACTCTACATGGCCTTCATCGCACCGTTCCGCTACCTGATCATCTACCCGGCACTGACCCGCCAATGGGAACGGGCCTGGCAAGACCGCACCCGCCTGCTCACCAAGGCCGCGACCTACGGGGTGGGTAACGGATAGGTGGCGATATGGGGGTTTACCCCCTCCCGCCTCGGAGGGCGCCGGAGGCAGGCTCGTTGAAAGCCGAGCTTTACGCACCCGGCGTCAACCGAAGGTCCGAACCATGTGCCAGCACCAGCCAGCCTGCCCGTCCGCCAGCGCTCCCGACCACGACGCGGCCCGCCTCGTCGCCTACCACCCCGAACAGGGGTGGGGCCTGCTCTGCAACGGGGTCGTGATCTTCGATGACAGCGGCGAACTGCTGCCCGACGGCCGGGCCGTTCCGGCTCCCCGGGCCGCCGAGCCCGTGGGCGTCGCATAGAAGACTTTTCGCTCAATGCCCTTGATCGATATGACCGGCGACAACCCAAGGGGGATGGACGTTGTTGACTGATCCTTTCCATGCCGAGGCGGAGACCTTCCCTATGGAGCCGCTCGAGGCCGGCAGGGCGACGTTCGGAACGGAGCGTTTTCCGCTCTGGGGCGAGGTCGCCACGCTGATGGTGACCGACCCCGATCGGCTCAGCGCCGCGCGGCGGGCCGTCGACCAGGTGATCGCCGACATCGACGCCGCCTGCGGCGTGCACCGCGAGGATTCCGATCTTGCCCGGGTCCACGCGGGGGCCGGCCGGCCCGTCCCGGTGGGCGCCACGTTGCACGCGTTGCTCTGGACGGCCCTGCACGCGGCGGAGGTGACCGGGGGCCTGGCCGATCCCATCGCGAGCGGCCCGCGCGGAGCCTGGCGGTCGATCGTGATCGACGAGCCGCAGGGCACCGTGACGCTGCCTCCGGGGACGGCCCTGGACCTGTGGCCCATGGCGACGGCGTTCGCCGCCGACCGGGCCGCGGAGCTCGCCACCGGCCAGGCAGGATGCGGGGTCCTGGTGTCCATTGCCCGGAATGTCGCGGTGGCCGGACCGGTTCCGACCACGGGCTGGCCGGCGCGAGCGACCAACGGCCACCGCGAGGTCGCGTTCAGCCAGGACGTCGTACTGCGAGTCCCGGGCGGCCTGGCCACCCGGAATCTGACCGCGCCGCAGCGCACGCCGGCGGGCGGACGGGGCGTCCCGCACGCCGTCGACCCGCGCCCGGGCCACCATGCGCGCGGCCCCTGGCGCTCGGTCTCGGTCACGGCCGGGAGCTGCGTCGACGCCGGCACGGCCGGGACGGCCGCGCTCGCCTCCGGACATGACGCCGTCGACTGGCTGAGGTCCGTGGGGCTGCCGGCCCGCCTTGTGCACGCAGACGGCTGGGTGCACACGGTCGGGAACTGGCCCGCGGATCCCGCCTCGCCGGCCTGAGAGCCCCGCGCGGTCGCCACACGCTCGATCCTCGGCTGGGCCGCCCGCCGGCCAATTGCTCAGCCGAGTGACTCTCCCCCGTCCTCGAGCGCGTAGGCGACCGCGCGGTCCAGTTCGAGCCGCGCCCCGGCGTGGTGGGTCGTGGCGTACGCCTGGGGTCCCAGTACCCGGCGCGCCGCGGCCTCGCAGTCCCGGTGCGAGTCCGCGAGGATCTGCAACTCGACCGGCGGGGTGTCGAGGGTCTGCCACAGCCGCCCGGTCGCGCCCATCAGCCGCGCCGACCGTTCGTGCCGCCCGTTCATGCAGGCGGTCCAGGCAAGGGCCTCCAGGCACATGAGCAGGCCCCAGCGGTCGCTGGCGATGCCGAGGGTCCGGACCGCCCGGCGCATCCTGACCTCGCACGTGCCCGAATCGCCCTGCCGCCAGGCGGCGAACCCCAGCGCGAGCAGCGCGTACGCCTGGAAGAGCGGGGCTTCATGGGCCTCGGTCAGGGCGAGGAGCTCCCTGCCGAGGGCGGCGGACACCTCCGGGCTCTCGGTCACGCCGACCGACGCCGAGTAGTACAGGTTGATCCCGACGGCGGGAAGATCCCCGACGGCCTGGAGGCGGGCCCGCGCCTCCCGCATCAGCTCGAACCCGCGCCTGCTGTCCCCCGTCGCCAGCGCGATCATGCCGGAGGTCTCGACGGCGAACGCGGAGGCCGTCGCGTCCCCGGTCCGTTCCGCGAGCGTCCGGCACTCGTCCGCCCGCTGCGTCGCCGCAGGGAGATCGTCCTGGTGGAGGGCGAACAGGGCGGCGGCCCAGAGGGCCTTCGCGCGGGTGGTGCCGGTCTGCGGCCCCAGCGCCAGGCCGCGTTCCGCCCAGTACCGTCCCTCGCTGATCGCGCCGCTGAGGAGGAAGTGCCCCCACAGCGCGAACGCGATCTCCAGCCCCGCCGAGGGGTCGCCGCGCTTGAAGCACAGGTCGAGCGCCACGCGCAGGTTGGGAAGCTCCGTCCGAACCGTCCGGATGCGGTCGAGCTGGTTCGGCGCCAGCGCGTCGATCCGGTTTCCGGTGGCCAGGCGCAGGTAGTGGTCGCGATAGCGCTCGTACAGGGCCTGCTCGTCGTACGGTGCCCGCTCGCCGCCCGATGCCCGCTCGGCGCCGTACGTCAGCTGCTCGCGGCCGTAGGCCCGGATGCTGTCCAGCATGCTGAAGCGGACCTCGTGATCACTTCGTTCCGTGGACAGGATGGACTTGTCGAGCAGCCCGGTGAGCAGCTCGAACACGTCCTCGGGCGCGATCCCGCCGCCCGCGCACACCGCCTCGGCGGTGTCCAGGTCCACCCCGCCGGGGAAGATCGACAGCCGCGCCCACATGAGCCGTTCCCCGGGCGAGCACAGCCCGTAGCTCCAGTCCATGGTCGCGCGCAGTGTCTCGTGGTGCGGCGGCGCCGAGCCTCCGACCTGGGACGGGTCACGCCGCGCCAGCACATCGAAGCGATCATCGAGCTTGCGCACGAGCTCGTCCAGGGGCATCGTGCGCAGCCGCGCCGCAGCCAGCTCGATGGCCAGCGGGAGGCCCTCCAGGCGCTGGGACAGCCGGGCGACGGCGGGGGCGTTCGCCGCGTCCACGACGAATCCCGGCCGCACCTCGGCCGCCCGTTCGGCGAACAGGCGCACCGCTTCGCTCCGCGCGATGTCGCCGACGGTCGCACCGGCCGGCGGGACGGGGAGCTCGGGCACGGCCAGGACGTGCTCGCCCGGCACACCCAGCCGCTGCCGGCTGGTGACGAGGATCCGCAGCCGCGGGGCGCCGTGCAGCAGCCGGTCCACCAGGTCGGCGCACGCCTCCAGCAGGTGCTCGCAGTTGTCTAGGATGAGCAGCATGCGCTTGTCGGCCAGATGGTGCACCAGGACGGGCATGGCCTGCCGGCCGCTGTGGCGGAGCCGGAGGGCCGATGCGACGGCCGATTCGAGGAGGGCGCCGTCCTCCAGGGTGGCCAGCTCCACGAACTCCACCCCACCGGGGAACCACCCCCGCAGGGTGCGCGCGGCCCGCCGGGCCAGCCGGGTCTTGCCGACCCCGCCCGCACCGGTCAGCGTCAGCAGCCGCGCCTTCGGCAACATCCGGCGCAGTTCGGCCATCTCCGGCCCGCGCCCGATGAGCTCGGACAGGCCGACCGGCCGTCCGTTCGCCATCATTTCGTTATAAGCAGTCATTTCGGCTCATCGCCCTCGGCTGATCACCCTCGGCTCATCGGCTCGTTTCCTCAGTCGCACGTTCGCTCATCACACCCTCGGACCATCACTCGCGTGGCGCCTCGTCCCCTGGGCGTCCGGGGGGCCGCCGCGCCTTCCGAGTCTTCGCCTGCCGGCTCTGGGAGGCGGAACGGGGAGATTCATCCTGGGAGGGCCGGTCTCCCACCCACGCGGCGATCTGGGCGCGGGAACGAAAACCGAGCTTGTTCATGATGTGTTCGATGTGACCCTCGACGGTGCGCTGCGCGATCACCGCCGCCGCCGCGATCTCCTTGTTGCTCATCCCCCGCGCGACCAGCCCGGCGATCTCGGTCTCCCGCGGGGTCAGCGGTGAGGGGGCCGCGCCCGGCCTGGATCCGGCGCCCGGCCGTGTCGCGGCGGCCGCCGCCGTCCGTTCCTCCAGGGCGTAGGCGAGCGCGTCGTCGTACGGCAGACCCGCGCCCCACTGGAGGTCCTCGTCGAACGCCGCCGGGCCGAGGGCCTCGCGGGTCCGGGCCTCGCACTCGTCGTGGAAGTGCACCAGGTGCCCGTATCCGGACAGCGGAGCGCCGATCGCCTTCCAGGCGGTCTCCACGATCCCCAGCAGCCGGGCCGCCCTCGGGTACTGCTCCTCGGTGGCCGCGATCCAGGCCAGTACCTCCAGGTTCACCCCGATGCCGAGCGGGTCGTCGAGGGAGCGGTTGAACCGCAGGCTCTCCTGCTCCATCTCGGTCGCGCGCCGCACGTCGCCCTGCCGCCAGATCTCGATCCCCAGGGCCATCTGGGCGTACGCCTTGTGCCAGCCCTCCCCGTGGGCCTCGCAGACGGCGATGCCCTCTTCGCCGACGGCGATGGCGCGCGCCGAGTCGCCGAGGAAGGAGTGGGCGAGGGAGAGCCGGATGAGCGCCAGCGCCAGGCCCACCGGGTCCCCGGTGGAGCGGTGGCGGGCCACGGCCTCCTCGTAGAGCGCGATCGCCTTTTCGGGCTCCTGCGCGTACATGGCGATCATCCCCGAGAACACGGCCACGTAGCCGAGGACCGACTCCAGCTCCAGTTCCTCGCCGATGGCCTTGCTCTCCTCCAGCATCTCCCCGGCCTTCGCCGGCTCGGCCTGGATGATGGCGAGCCAGCTGTCGGCCCACAGCGCCCGGGCCCGGACCTCGCCGCGTTCGGTACAGGTCGCCAGGGCACGGTCCAGCCAGCGGCGCCCCTCGACCAGGTAGTAACTGGTGATCCAGTGGTAGAGCAGGTCGGCGGCCATGCCCGCGCCGACCGGCGCGTCCTCCGGCCTGGCGAAGCAGTTGGCCAGCGCAGTACGCAGGTTGGCGTGCTCAAGCTGCAGCCGGGCGAGCCAGCCGACCTGGTCGGGGCCGAACAGCCGGCGGCGGGCCTCGGCCGCCAGCCGCCGGTAGTAGTCGCGGTGGCGCCGCACGAGCTCCTCCGACTGGCCGGAATCGGCGAGGCGCTCGCGGCCGTACTGGCGGATGGTCTCCAGCAGCCGGTACCGGACCGTGGCCGGGTGCTCCTCCCTGGTCAGGATCGACTTCTCCACCAGGCCGATGACCAGGTCGACGACGTCCTCCCGGGCGATCCCGTCGCCCGCGCAGACCGCCTCGGCCGCCTCCAGGTCAAGGCCGCCGCTGAAGACCGAGGCGCGCGCCCACAGCAGGCGTTCCTGCTCGGTGCACAGGGCATGGCTCCAGTCGATCAGCGCCCGCAGCGTCTGGTGGCGGGGCAGGACCGCCCGTGACCCGGTGGTCAGCAGCCGGAAACGGTCGTCCAGCCGGTCCAGCAGCTGCCAGACCGACAGCACCCGCAGCCGCACGGCCGCCAGCTCGATGCCCAACGGGAGGCCGTCGAGCCGCCGGCAGATCAGCTCCACCGCCTCCCGGTTGTCCTCGGTGAGTTCGAACTCGGGCAGGACGGCTTGGGCGCGCTCGGTGAACAGCTGCACCGCGTCCGAGGCCGCCGCGCCGTGGGACCCCGAGTCCGGCACCGGCAGCGTCGGCACGGGGAACGTCTGCTCGCCGGCGATTCCCAGCACATGCCGGCTGGTGGCCAGAATCCGCAGGTCAGGGGTGGCGCGCAGCAGCGTCTCCGCCAGGACGGCGCACTCGTGCAGCAGGTGCTCGCAGTTGTCCAGGACGAGCAGGGCCTGCCTGCCGGCCAGATGTTCGATCAGGACGTCCATCGGCGGCCGGTTCGAGTGATCCCGGATCTCCATGCTCTCCAGGACCGTCGGGACGAGCAGCTCCGGCTTTTCCAGATCGGCCAGCTGGACCAGCCACACGCCGTCGGCGAAGGACCGCTCCATGATCGTCGCGACCCGGATGGCGAGCCTGGTCTTGCCGACGCCCCCCACGCCCATCAGGGTCACCGTCCGCGAGGTGGAGAGCATGCGCCGGACCTCGGCAACCTCGTGCCGGCGTCCCACGAAACTCGTCACCTCGGCCGGGAGCCTGGACACCTGCCGCCGTCTCGAGGCGCTCGATGCCGCTACAGCCATACATGCCTCGCGCCACGATCACCACGCGTCTGGACCGCATCGAACACAGCCACTTTATGCCCTGGCACGCTCCGGTTGCACGTGCATGAGCTGGAAAACGCCCTGGTCGGACCCCCATGCCCGCTGCGGGTCCATACCTACGTACGTGGAATGGGTATGCATACGGGGGTTCTCCCGGTCCCATGGGTATGGCTCGCCGGCGCATGCTTGAAGCGTCCAAAGAACCACGCCGTCCACGGCGAGGATCGAGGTACGAGAGCCATGTGTCAGCATCAGCCCGAATGCCCGGCAGCACACGCGCCTGATCATGACGCGGCCCGGCTCGTGGCGTTCCACCCGGAGCAGGGATGGGGCCTGCTCTGCAACGGCATCGTGATCTTCGAGGACGGCGGCGAACTGCTGCCCGACGGACGCAGCGTCCCCGTCCAGCGCGCCGGCCGTAGCTACGCGAAGGCCGCCTGACAGACCCCGGAAGCACGGGACGCGACCAAGGAGAGTCACGCGATGCAAAGGATCCAGATCACCAAGCGGCCGAAGCGGCCCGCCGAGGTCGAGCTCGACCGGCGGACCCCCTCGGGACGGATGTTGCCGTACTGAGCGGCGGATCCTGAGCGGGCGGATCCTGAGCGTCCACCAGAACCGGGCCTCCGTTCGGCCTGCGGCGAGCACCGATCGGAGGCCTCCAAAGCCACTCTCCCCGACGAGACACCGGGGCCGTCAGGTCACCGCTGGTGACGGTCCCGGTGTCTCGCCCCCCATGACCGGCCGGGCGGCCCTGCCCCCTGTCCCCCGTTCCCCCCGGGGCCGCCCGCCGTCAGACCTCGCCGGTGGAAGCGCCGTCGCCGTCCAGGGCCCGGTCCAGCTGTCCGATATAGACCGCGATCTGGGTACGGGACTTGAAGCCGAGTTTGTTCATGATGTGCTCGATGTGGCCCTCGGCGGTCCGCCTGGAGATCACCAGTGCCGCCGCGATCTCCTTGTTGGTCAGCCCCTGTGCGACGAGGCGGGCGGTCTCAAGCTCCCGGGGCGTCAGCGGCGACTCCGCGACGGCCGTCCCGGACGTCTCGTCCACCGGCGCCTTCTCCCCCAGGGCCACCGCCACCGCCTGCCGCAGGTCGAGCCCGGCGCCCTTGGCCATGATCGAGTCGAACTTCCTGGCGCCGAGGCCGTCTCGCGCCCGCCGCTCGCAGTCCTCATGGAACGCCCGCAGGTAGTGGAACAGTGATCCGCCGACGGACCGCCACATGGGGCCGAGGGCTCCGAGCAGCAGGGCGGCACGTTCGCAGTCGTCCTCGCCGGCCGCGATCCAGGCCAGGATCTCCACGCACAGCGCGGTGCCCAGCCCGTCGTTGAACGGCTCCTTGAGCCGGATGCTCTCGTGCTCCAGCTCGATCGCCCGCGCCGGGTCACCCTGCCGCCACACCTCCAGCCCGTAGACGCACTTGGCGTACGAGGTGAACCAGTTCTCGCTCCGCGCCTCGCACCTGCGCAGGCATTCCTCGAACAACGTGACGGCCGTGTCGGAATCGCCGAGGAACGAATGGGCGATGGCCAGGTACATCATCGAGTTGACGACGCCCATCTCGTCGCCGATCTCGCCGTACCAGTCGTACGTCGCCTCGGCGAGCAGCTTCAGGGCCTCCGGCAGCCTCCCCTGGAACAGGGCGGCCAATCCCGACACATATCGGACCTGCGCGATGATCGATCCGTCGCCGAGCCGCTCGGCCAGGACGCGGCTCTCCTTCAGCCCCGACTCCGCCGCGGCGAAGTCGTTCTGCAGGATCGCCAGCCTGGTCAGCATGCACAGGGCCAGGGCACGGACGTCGTCGGGGGCGGCCTGCGAGGAGGCGAGCCCGCGCTCCACCCAGGTCCGCCCCTCGCGCAGGAAACCCGCCGCGATCCAGTAGTAGCGCAGCGCCGTGGTCATGATCAGGGCCTGTGCGTGCTCGCCCGGCGTGGCGAAGCAGAAGTCGAGGGCGGTGCGCAGGTTGCCGTGCTCGCTGCGCAGCCGCTCGAACCAGGTCACCTGGTCGGGGCCGAACCACTCCTCCTGGGCATGAACGGCCAGGTCCCGGTAGTAGTCGCGATGCCTGCCCCGGAGCCTGTCCTCGTCCCCGGACTCCCGGAGCCGGTCGAGGCCGTACTGGCGGATGGTCTCCAGCAGGCGGTACCGGACGCCGCCCGCCTGCTCCTCCCGGGTGAAGACCGACTTGTCCACCAGCCCGGCCACCAGGTCGATGATCTCGTCGCGGTCGATGCCGTCACCGGCGCAGACCGCCTCGGCCGCGTCCAGGTCGAGGCCGTCCGCGAACACCGAGGCCCGCGCCCACAGCAGGCGTTCCTGCTCGGTGCACAGAGTGTGGCTCCAGTCGATCAGCGCCCGCAGCGTCTGGTGGCGGGGCATGACCGTCCGCGACCCGGCCGACAGCAGGCGGAACCGGTCGTCGAGCCGGTCGTTCAGCTGTTCGATGGACAGCACCCGGAGCCGCACGGCGGCCAGTTCGATGCCGAGCGGGATGCCGTCGAGGCGGCGGACGATGCGTTCGACCACGCCGCGGTTGGCGTCGTTCAGCGTGAAGCCGGGCAGCACCGCGACCGCCCGGTCGGTGAACAGCTGCACCGCGTCCGCCCCGGCGAGCACGTCTGCCGGGTCCTGCCTCCCGGAGTCCGGCAGCGGCATCGGCGGCACGCCCATCGTCTGCTCGCCCACGATGCCGAGCGCCTGCCTGCTGGTGGCGAGGATGCGCAGGTCGGGCGCGGCGCGCAGCAGCTCCCCGGCCAGCATGGCGGTCTCACCGAGCAGGTGCTCGCAGTTGTCCAAGATCAGCAGCGCCCGCCTGCCCTGCAGATGGTCGACGAGCACCCGTATCGGCGACCGGGACGTGCGGTCCTGGATCTCCAGGGTGTCGATCACGGTCTGGACCAGCAGCTCCGGGTTCTGCAGGGCGGCGAGTTCGACCAGCCACACCCCGTCCGGGAACGCCCGCTGCACGTCGGCCGCCACCCGCGAGGCCAGCCTGGTCTTGCCGACGCCGCCCGGGCCGGTGAGCGTCACCATCCGGGATCTGGTCAGCATCTGGCGGACGTCGGCGATCTCGCGCCGGCGCCCGACGAAGCTCGTCACCTCGGCCGGTAGACGCCCTGGCCGACGCGTGCTGGAAGTCGCCGTAGTCATACACGCCTCACGCCGGCCCCGGTTCGCGGGTCACCGTGCGCGAACTCGTACGGCCGACAAAATCCAGGTTATGCCCCGCCGTTTCCGGTCGCACACCTCATCGATGCCGAGTCGCACGGCACTTTCTGCCGTCTTTGCCGACAATCCGCTCAGCCACGGGGCGGCTGGGGGCACGTTCAGGAGATCGGCGGGCGTCCGATCCCCTGGGACTCAGCGGCTCAGTGTGGTCTCCCGATCCACGCGCGCCAGCTTCTCCGGATTGCGTACGACGTAGAGGCCGGTGATCAAGCCGTCCTCGATCCGCATCGCCACGATGCCCTCGACTTCCCCGTCGAGCCGCAGGAGCAGGGCCGGGCCGCCGTTGACCTGGACCGGTTCGACCGATACCGCACCGTCGGCCGCGTTCAAACCGGCGGCGAAGAGACGCACCACCTTGCCGGCCCCCACGATGGGCCGCGGGATGGCCTGCTTGACGCCGCCACCGTCGCCCAGGGCGACGACGTCCGGCGCGAGGATGTCGAACAGGCTCTGCAGGTCGCCCGTATCGACCGCCCGCTGGAAGGCCTGGAGCGCGGCCCGGGTCTCGCCTGGGGAGGCGATGCCGCGCGGTCGTCGCTCGGCGACGTGCGCCCGTGCCCGGTGGGCGATCTGGCGGACCGTGGCCGGGCTCTTGTCCACGGCTTCTGCGATCTCGTCATACCCGAGTTCGAACACCTCGCGCAGCACGAACACCGCCCGTTCGGTCGGCCCGAGGGTCTCCAGCACCAGCATCATGGACATCGAGACGCTCTCGGCCAGCTCGACGTCCTCGGCGACATCCGGCGCGGTCAACAGCGGCTCGGGCAACCAGGGGCCGACGTAGGACTCCTTGCGCCGGGCGAGCGTCCGCAGCCGGTCGAGCGCTTGGCGAGTGGCGATCCGCACCAGGTATGCGCGCTGGTCCCGCACCGTGGCCAGATCGACGCCCACCCACCGCAGCCAGGTCTCCTGCAGCACGTCTTCGGCGTCTGCGGCCGAACCGAGCATCTCGTAGGCAACGGTGAAAAGCAGGTTTCGGTGAGCGACGAACGCCTCGGTGGCGGAGTCCATGCGGCCGCCACCGGCAAGCGGCTCGGTCGTGCCCGTTGTTCGCTCGCTCATGCCTGGCTCCTGCCTCTTCGCCGTCAACGCGCTCACGCACAAGACGCCGGTGCCCACGGCTTTGTGACATCCGCAGTCGGTGGTGCACGTCACATGACCGCACTGTCACAGGGATCGGATCGGCCGCGTCTCGTGGTCGTCAGCGCCGCGCGAACGATCCGCCCGGCACGCAACTCCACGAGTGAGGACGAAGTCATGGCAACCACGAAGGCGCAGGCCCCGCCGGCCGCCTCGCGCCGCTGGGCCGCGCTGCTCTTCATCGGGCTGGGCCAGCTCATGATCATCCTGGACGTCACCGTCGTGAACATCGCGCTGCCGTCGCTCCAGCGGGATCTGGGGATCTCCGACGGCGACCGGCAGTGGATCATCACCGCGTACACGCTGGCGTTCGGCAGCCTGCTGCTGCTCGGCGGCCGGATCGCCGACTACACCGGCCGCAAGCGGACCTTCCTGATCGCGCTGCTCGGCTTCGCCGCCGCGTCGACACTCGGCGGCGCGGCGACCAACTTCGAGACGTTGCTGACCGCCCGCGCCCTCCAGGGCGCGTTCGGTGCCCTGCTCGGGCCGTCCGCGCTGTCGCTGCTGACCGTGACGTTCACCCACCCGAAGGACCGTGCCAAGGCGTTCGGGATCTGGGGCGGCATCGCTGCCGCCGGCGGTGCGATCGGGCTGCTGATCGGCGGTGCGCTGACCGAATACCTGGACTGGCGCTGGTGCATGTACGTCAACATCCCGATCGCCCTGATCGCGGCGATCGGCGGGTACGCGGTGCTGACCGAGTCGCGGAGCGAGGGCAAGGCCCGGTTCGACATCCCCGGCGTGCTGCTGGTGACCAGCGGGCTGGTCGCGATCGTGTACGGCACGAGCCAGGCCGAGTCCGACGGCTGGGGCTCGGTGACGGTCATCGGCCTGCTGGCCGCCGGCGCGGTGCTGCTCGCCGCGTTCACCTTCGTCGAGAGCCGGGTGTCGCAGCCGCTGTTGCCGCTGCGCGTGATCGCCGACCGCAACCGCGGTGGCGCCTACCTGGCCGTGGGACTGGCCGTCATCGGAATGTTCGGCGCGTTCCTCTTCATGACCTACTACATGCAGGTCGTCATGGGATACTCGCCGGTCAAGACGGGCGTGGCGTTCCTCCCGATGACCACGGCGGTCCTGCTGTCGGCCGGCGGGCTCACGACCCGGCTGCTGCCCAAGGTCCCACCGCGGGTGCTGATCGTGCCCGGCATGCTCATCAGCTCCTTGGGCATGGCGTGGATGCTCACTCTGGAGGCCGACACCACCTACGCGAGCGGCGTGCTGGTCGCGCAGCTCCTGCTCGGCTTCGGGGCTGGCATGATCATGCCGGTGGCCCTCAACTGCGCCACGCACGGCGTCGATGAGAACGACTCGGGCATCGCCTCGGCCAGCTTCAACACCGCGCAGCAGATCGGCAGCTCGATCGGCACCGCGCTGCTCAACACCATCGCCACCAGCGCGACCGTGGACTACCTGGCCTCGCACGCCTCGCAGGGCAGGAGCCCGGCCATCGCCAGGCAGGCGGTGGTGGAAGGCTTCGCGGCCGCCAGCGCCTGGGCCGCGGGAATCATCGTGGTCGGCGCGCTGATCGTCGCCGCCCTGATGAACGCCTCACGCCCCGGGACCCAGCCCGTCGCCGAAGAGGACACCGGAGACGCCGAAAGCACCGAACCGCTGCTCGCACACTCCTGATCCCCCGCGAATGAAATGGCCTTGCGGCACCCTCTACGTCCGCTAATTGGTCGACCACTCACGTTCATCGGATAACTCACGTCCCACCGACAGGATCCAACCGTCGGTGGGACGTTTGTCGTCCCAGGGAGCGAAAGCCGATCGGGGGATCGGCGAAGTACCCCGTGAACGACGCAGTCAAGGAGAGGGGTGGAGTTTGTCCACAGATCTTGAGGACACGGGCGAGCTCACGCTTCCCGAAGATCTTGAGGCGTTCCCGGCCGTCTACGACCGGTACTTCGACCAGATCTACGCCTACGTGGCGGGGCGCCTGGACTCCCAGGCCGCCGACGATCTCGTTGCGGAGGTGTTCACCGAGGCGTTCCGGTGCAGGGAACGGTTCGACCCGGAGCGCGGAAACCTCAGGTCGTGGCTGTTCGGAATCGCGACGAATCTGGTGGCACGGCATCGGCGGGCCGAGGCGCGGCACTACCGGGCGCTGGCACGAGCCGCACCGGAGCCGGACACCGACAGTCATGAGGGCCGGGTCGTCGCGTCGGTGAGCGCGCAGCGCCTGCAACCGGCGCTGGCCAAGGCCCTTGCCGGACTCACCGCGAAGGAACGCGACGTCGTGCTGCTCGCGGCACTGGCCGAGCTCAGCCATGAGGAGATCGCCGCAGCGCTCGACATCCCTTACGGGACCGTCGGCTCCCGGCTCAGCCGAGCCAGGGGGAAACTCCGTACCGCATTGGAAGGCACCGAACGATGAACGAACTCCAGTCACTGAAGGAGCTACTGGCCAAGCCGAGAGCCGCGCAGGAGGTCCGCGATGACGGAAGGCACCGGCTCCAGCGCACGATCCACGGCCATGGCCCGGTGACCCGGCGCCGGCGCACACCGTGGCTGGCAGGAGCGCTCGGCCTGACCGCCGCCGTGACCATCGTGATCGCCAATCTCGGCACACCGGCCCCGCATGAGCCCAACAGCCCGCCGACCACGAGCACCCCGCGGCAGGTCGTGCTCTCCGCGGACGCGGTCCTGCTCGCCGCCGCCTCCTCGGCACGCAACCAGCCGGCGAACGGGGCGTACTACCGGATCGCAACGACTATGAGCTCGAACAAGGTCCGGGTCCCCGGCAAGGGCTACTGGATCCAGAGGTCCGTGGCCAAGGAGGTATGGATCTCACCTGCGGATGAGAGCTGGGTGATCTTCCAGGATCTGGGCTGGGCGCCTGCCACCGACACCGACCGCGCCGCCTGGAAGGCCGACGGCTCCCCGGCTTCATGGCGCCTCAAGCTCCGCTCTGGCGCCTTCTGCAGGAAGGCCGAGAACAACGGGGCCGAAAACCTGTGCAAGGAACAGGTCGCCACCACCACGGCCGGTCCACGGAAAGCCGAACGGGGCACTCCGGGAATCAGGCGCCCGGGGATCGTCGGGAGTCTGGGCAACTATGAGATCACCATGGACCAGGTGCGGCGCCTGCCGGCCGACCCGAAGAAACTGCGCGCACAGATCAAACGCCGTCTCCCGGGCGCCGGAAAGATGCTCGACACCATCACCTACGAGGCCGGCACTGGCCTGATCCTGGAACTGCCGGTCTCGCCGGCGGTCATGGCGGCCGCCTACGAGATGCTGGCTGCGACGCCCGGCGTCCGTTCAGCGGGGGAAGTGACCGACTCCCTGGGACGCAAGGGCCACGCCGTCACCATGGGCGCCGACGGCAGCAAGAGCATCAGGAACAGAACCATCATCGATCCGTCCACCGGACTTCCGCTGGGCACGCAGACCTACCGGGCCAAGGACGGCGTCGTGCTGGGCTCCGAGACCGTCACGAAGATCGGCTGGACGAACGAGCAGCCCGACCTGCCCTGACACCGGCCCCGCCGTCCCGGCCCGTCACGGCCGGGACAGCGGACCTTCATCGAAATATGCTCAGAACTCATTCCAGATCTCTCCGTCAATCCGCAAGCGCGCGGAACGTCTGCGGCCACCCGGAAAATGAGTGGCTCGGCCGTCTGGCCGCGGGTACGTTGCGCCCCGTGGCGCAGATCCAGGGGAGCTGTGACGGCCGGTTCAGCAAGGTGGCTGAGGCGTTGGCGGCCTCACTGGACGCCGAGGATGTGGGCGCTTCGGCGGCGGTCCACATGGACGGCGAGCCGGTGGTCGACATCTGGGGTGGCTACGTCGATACGGCCGCCGGCATCCCGTGGGAGCGCGACACCATCACCAGCGTCTGGTCCACGACCAAGACGATGACGGCCCTGTGCGCGCTGATCCTCGCCGATCGCGGCGAGCTCGACTTGGACGCGCCGGTCGCACGCTACTGGCCGGAGTTCGCGGCCGCGGGCAAACAGGATGTGCGGGTCAGGCACCTGCTCGGGCACACCGCGGGCCTTCCGACCTGGGACAAGCCGGTCACGGCCGCGGACCTTTACGATTCCCAGGCCGTCACCGGACTGCTGGCCGCGCAGGCCCCGCAATGGGAGCCGGGTACCGAGGCGGGCTACCACTCGATCACGTTCGGCTTCCTCGTGGGCGAGGTCGTCCGTCGCGTCACCGGACGCGGCCTGGGCGCGTTCTTCGCCGAGGAGGTGGCCGGGCCGTTGGGCGCCGATTTCCACATCGGCCTGCCCGCCGAGCACGACCATCGTGTCGCTCCGCTGATCGCCGATCCCCAGGGGGACAAGCCGGAGGGTTTCCCGGTCGGGGTGTCCGACGCCAACACCTCAGCCTGGCGGCGTGCCGGAATACCGGCCATCGGAGGTTTCGGCAACGCCCGCTCGGTCGGCGCCGTGCAGTCGGTGCTGGCAAGCGGGGGCGCACGCCTCTTGTCGGAAGCCGGCTGCGAGCGCGTCTTCGAGGAGCAGTACAGCGGAGAGGACCGCATCCTGGGCATACCGGTCCGCTGGGGCATGGGCTACCGCATCGAGAACCACACCTGCTCATGGGGCGGATGGGGCGGTTCGCTGGTGCTCGTCGACTTCGACCACCGCATGACGGTGTCGTACGTGATGAACCAGGTGCTGTGGGACGGCGGCTATGACAGGGCGTTGAGCATCGTCCTGGCCGCCTACGACGCGATCATCTAGCTCGAGGACCGCTGGCGGTCAGCCGAGCCGGTGAGCAGCGTGCGTGGGATCATGCGGCTTTCCGGACGGCAGGGAGGGTGCGGGGTCATGGCGGAGACACGGTATTTCGAGAAGAACGACAAGGGCGTCGTCCGACGCTGGCACATCACCCTGGACGGCATCCGCTGCCACATGGGCTGGGGCGTGGCCGGCGGCGCCATGCGCGGGTCGAGCATGACGCTCGACGACGAGGCGCACGCGCTCCGCCACGTCACCATGAAGATCAGCGAGAAGGAGCGGGCCGGGTACGTCGAGGTCGCGCCCGGGCCACAGGCGAAAGCGGAGCCCGATACCGAGGCGGACGTCCGGCTGCTCGAGGTGATCAGGTACGGCGACAAGTACGAGCCGGTCGCCGGGCACGCAGGCGTGGTCGTGAGATTCCACGACCGCATGGCCGGGCCCGGGCCGTTCTACGACTACTGCATCCTCGGCGAGGACGCGGGCCGGGGCCTGTCCCTGGTGGTGAAGAAGCCCGGTCACGACGAGGCGATGGTGTCGGCCTTCCTGGACTTCGTCCGGCCGCGCGTCGGGCTGGCCTTCGACGGCCGCTCTCACCACAAGGTGCCGCTACCCGCGCCGATCGGCCCGTTCGACCACGTGCTGTTCTGCGGGCCCTCGCTGACGGCCGTGAACTATGGGGGCAGGCTCGGCAGGGTCTTCCCGATCCGCGACTGCGAGATCGGCGACGAGGACACCGAGACGTTCGTCGAGGCACGGATCCAGGGGCGCAACTCGATGCCCTCCACCACGTGGGACCGCGAGCCGTTCCCCGTCATCGACCTGAAGTTCGACCTGCGGCGGGCGGACGGCTTCGAGGACATGGGCGGCCGCACGTCGTTGCGGGAGAAGACGTTCAAGGTCTACCCGCGGGCAATGGTGGAACGGGCGCTACGGCTCATGCCGCAGGCGGACGCCGGTAGCGTGCTGGAGATCCGCAACTACCGGCACCACGTCCTGAAGGTGACACCCGAGCAACCGCGAACGCTCGACGAGGCCGACCGCTTCCTGCTCGGACCGGCCCTGACGGCATCGTGACACCGGCTGGAGCGCTTCACGCCGACGCCTGGACCTCATGCGCGCAGTAAGCATCCGTCCGCCGGGCATAGGCGACGTACACCTTGCCCTTGGCTGTAATACGACCTCGGCGCCGCATGACCGGCTCTGAATCCGGGGCTATGAGGTCACAACGGAATTGATGATGCGGCGTGCCGTGGCCGTTGCCTTGGGGGTGTTCAGGCGTAGGGCCGTGTTGGTCGCCATGAGGACTGCGTCGATGTGGAAGGCGGTCATTTCAGGGTCTTTCGCGGCCAGCTCCCCGGCTTTGATGGCGTGGGTCAGCTCTGTCGAGAGGAGGGTGCGCCAGCTGTTGTGCTGGTTCACCAGGGCGTCGCGGACGGGACCTGGTCGGCTGTCGAAGTCGGGGAGGTTGGCGGCCCAGAAGCAGCCGCCTTCGAAGAGTGGCGTCTCGGCGTAGACGATCCAGCGGTCTATCAGGGCGCTGAGACGGGCCAGGCCTTCGGGTGCGGGGAGGGCGGGCGCCACGACCGCTTCGTAGAACTCCCTGGCCGCCGTGTCGATGGTGGCCAGGTGGAGGTTCTCCTTGGTCCGGAAGAGAGTCTGGATGCCGCTCTTGCTCAGGCCAAGGTCGGTGGCGAGGCGGCCGAGGCTGAGGCCGTTGAGGCCCTCCAGGGAGGCGACGTCCACGGCGTGGCGCGTGATGGCCTGCCTGGATCGGGCGCCGCGCAGGAGTCTTCCGTCGGTCATCGAGTCATCTCTTCGCACCCTTGCAGTATACGTACGTACGACCGTATGTTTTGTTGCATGGACAGTGATCGCATGTTCGGGCTGGCGCAGGCGCTGGCCGAGGCGAAGAGCAGGCAGGACGTTCCGGCGGCGATGAAGCTGCTGCACGAGGAGATGGTGCTGGAGGCCCCCGCCTTCGGGTCGGTGGCGAGGGGGACGGAGGAGAACGCCAGGGCGCTGACCGGGTTCTTCGCGGTCTTTCCGGACTACGAGGTCGAGCTGGAGGGCCACGCGTCCGACGGCGAGACGCTGGTGTGCTGGGGAACGGTACGGATGACCATGACCGGGCCGGCCTACGGAGTGACCCCCAACGGGCGGCGGGCCGAGCTGCCGGTCTTCATCACGTTCACCTTCAAGGACGACCTGATCGTGAGTGAACGGTTCTTCTTCGATCTGGCGGCGCTCTGTTCACAGTCGGGTGTCTCCACGGACAAGGTGCTGGCGGTGCGGTGATGGACTCCCGGGTGAAGGACGTCGACGAGATCAAGACCGGCTTCCTGTTCGACATCGTCGTCGATCTGCAGACCCCGGTGGACGTGGGCGACGGGCCGTTCGGCCGGCGCATCATGTTCGGCGCCAAGGGCGGGACCTTCGAGGGGCCGAAGCTGCGCGGCGAGGTGCTGCCGGGCGGTGGTGACTGGACGTTGTTCCGGGCCGACGGGACCATGCATCTGGACGTCCGGCTGATCCTGCGCACGGACGACGGCGCGCCGATCTACATGACGTACGGCGGGCGGTGGGTCAGGCCCGCGGAGGTACGGACCGGCAAGCCCGAAGAGGTCGATCCCTCGCGGTACTACTTCCGGACCACCGTGTTCTTCGAGACGGGCGCGGAGCAGTACACGTGGCTGAACGACGTCGTGTGCGTCGCGTCCGGCTACCTGGTGGACGGCGGCGTCGCCTACAAGGTCTTCGAGGTGCTCTAGCGCCGTCGGTGTGGCCGGTCGGCCACACCGACGGCGGTGATCAATCCGGGGGTGTTCGCAGGATGAGCTGCCGCGTGCCGCCGGGGATCTGCCTGCCTCGCTCGTCGAGATACGTGAGGCTGGCAAAGGTGGTGGATGCCGGCAGTGTGAGGGCGATGTAGCGGGGTCCGTTCGGATTGTCAGCGCGAGGGAGCGTTGAGGCGGACCGGGGCTTGCCAGATGTGATGACCCGGACGGTGCGAACGTCGGGATGGAAAGCGCCGATGACGGCCCAGGCTCTCTCCGGGTCGTTCCGATTGCCTAGACGCGTGGCCAGGAGATCGGCCTCACCCGCACGATCAAACGTGACTTCACCTGCGGGGCAGCCGCTCCGTCGCTGGCCGACCCCGGCGGTGTCCCATTCGGCTCCGAGGATGTTTCGCCTCTTGGAGACCAGCTCCACCCCGGATTCCGGCCTCTGGCAGGTGTCCTTGTGGAAGGACGGCACCAGCCAGTACTCGTCGCGCCCCGCCTTCCCGTGAACGAGTGCGTTCTCGGTCGGCAGCCGGTCGACGTACTCGGACTCGACGTGGAGGTAGGAGAAGCCCAGCAGCGGCACGGTGGCCAGGGCCAGCCCTCCTGCCACGATCGCGCGGCGCCGCCTGGACCGTGGCCGTCCGGTCGACGGGGCGACCGGGGGCTCGGCAATGATCGCCTTCAGCAGGACCTGGGCTCCTTCGTCGGACGCGTCGCAGCCGAGCTCGTGGTCGCGCAGAGCGGCGGTGCTCGTCAGCAACGCATCGATACGGGAAGTCATCAGCAACGGCTCCCTTCAGCCTCGGGGCGAATCGAGTCCGCGCCTTGAAAATCTGTGATGCCGGCGGCGTCCAGCGCCCGTGCGAACCGCCTGCGGGCACGATGCAGCCTGATGGCCACGGCGTTCCGAGAGCAGTCCAGGACCTTGGCGATCTCGCCGTGGTCCAGGCCCTCCCAGGCCATCAGGGCAAGGACCTCCCGATCACCCTCCGGCAAGGTCTGGAAGACCTCCACTGCCGGTGAGGTCCGGTACGTGTCGGCGTGCGCGACCGCCGGCTGGACAGCCAGTTCGGCAGAGAGCACGGCGGTCTTCTTCTGGTGGCGCTGCTGCCCGCGTTTGTGGTTGGCGATGACGCGGCGTGCCACGCCATAGAGCCACAGGCGCGCGTCATCGCCTTCGGGCAGGTCGTCGATCCGCCGCCATGCCGTAACGAACGTCTCAGCGACGATGTCGGCCGCGTCCTCCGCCGAACCGCAGCGGCGCAGAACGAAGCCGAGGATGGGGCGATAGGTCTGCCGGTAGACCGCTTCGAAGCGGTGCGCAGGGTCCTCACCCATTCAGGTTCCTCGCCATGTCGGTCTCCCAGTGGTCGGGGCTCACTGTCACAGAGACCATGTCCGGGAGGACCGTCATCCTTTCGTGTTCGGGAATCCTCTCGTGTTCGGGAATCCTCGTTCGGGCTCCTCCACACGGACGAAGCCGTGGTGCGCCAGGATCTCGGCCAGCCGCACACCCACCGGGCTCAGCGCGCGCCCGGTGCCCCCGCAGTCATGGCACGGCACCTGGCGGGAACCCGCTGGTTGCGCCGCGTCATGCTCGTTCATCGCGCGCTCGACCGCCGCGACGATCGACGGCGCCCCGACCGCCGTGTCCGTGGGAGCCGCCGCCCGGAAGCCGTTTCCGCCCCCTCCAGGGCGCAGTCCGGCGGCGCGGCGGGCTGCCTCGGCGACCCGGGCGAGTTCCTCCGCGCGCTCGTACCACGCCCTCCAGGAACGGCTCGTCACGTCGCCTTGGCCCCCGCATGTCACGCACGCCGTCTCCAGCGCGTCCAGGAAACGACTCCACTGGGCGACCAGGCCATTTTCGGGATTGTCACGCGACACGAGCCACCAGCGATCCACCGATCCGCAACCAAGGGATCCGGACTCGACCGAGATCCGCACCTGAACACCGATACGCACGGAACGGCTCCGGGGTTCAAAAAAGGCTGCCGATACCAGTCGAGGTGGCTCTGTCGACCAGGTTTTTCGGCGGGAGTTGGGTCTTGCCGCGCGGGATACGGCATGTCACGATCGCGCCAATTCTTAGGAAACTTTCCTAAGAATCATCTCGGGAAGGAGCGATCGGATGCGACGGATGGTGGTACTGCTCGCGGCGGTGACGCTGCTGGCAGGCCTGCTCCCGGCCGTCCTGTCGACGGCGGCGGAGGCGGCGGCCTGCGCGACGCGGTGGAACGCCTCCACCGCCTACCACGGCGGCGCGGTGGTGTCCCACAACGGGCACAACTGGTCGGCGAAGTGGTGGACGCAGAACGAGACGCCCGGCAGCGCCGACGTGTGGGCCGACCAGGGCACCTGCGGCGGCGGCACGACCGACCCTGGCCCCGGCGGCTTCGTGGTGAGCCAGGCGCAGTTCGACCAGATGTTCCCGAGCCGGAATTCGTTCTACACCTACAACGGCCTGACCTCCGCGATGAACGCCTTCCCCGCGTTCGCCAAGACCGGCAGCGACACCGTCAGGAAGCAGGAGGCGGCAGCCTTCCTGGCCAACGTCAACCACGAGACCGGCGGGCTGGTCCACATCGTGGAGCAGAACACCTCCAACTACCCGCACTACTGCGACCGCAGCCAGCCCTACGGATGCCCTGCGGGCCAAGCCGCGTACTACGGGCGCGGCCCCATCCAGCTCAGCTGGAACTTCAACTACAAGGCCGCGGGCGACACCCTCGGCCTCAACCTGCTGAACGACCCGTGGCTGGTGGAACGGGATGCCGCTGTCTCGTGGAAGACCGCCCTCTGGTACTGGATGACGCAGAGCGGCCCCGGCACCATGAGCGGTCACAGCGCGATGGTCAACGGCCGCGGATTCGGCGAGACGATCCGCAGCATCAACGGCGCCCTGGAATGTGACGGCAGGAATCCGGCCACAGTGCAGAGCCGGGTGAACGCCTACCAGCGCTTCACGCAGATCCTGGGCGCGCCCCAAGGCAACAACCTGTACTGCTGACAACGCCTGATCGAGGCTCCTCCTTCGCGTGAGGGGCCTCGACGTCGGTCTGAGGAGCTAACTCAGCCCACGGTCACCCATGGCCAGGTCCCAAGCACCGGCCGGAACGATGTCGACTTCGGCGCCCTCCATGTAGCTCTCGCCGTACAACTCGTACGCCTCTTCGAGCGATGCCGCGTAGACGTTGTCGTAGTACGTGCGACCTTCCTTGGTGCGGGTTCGCTTGGAGAACGCCTTTTGGGGCTGCTGTTCGTCCATCTCCACAGCATAAGGAGCCGGTCTGACAGTCCCTCACCCGTTCGCCAAGCGGAGCTGTCGCGCTCTCAGTCATCGGCTGTGAAGTCCGCCGGAAACCGTCGCCCCCTTGAAGGGGCGACGGTGCGCGTCTTTGGTGCTGCCCTGCCTTGTGGGTCAGGCCTCGGGCCCTGTTACAGGTGTTTCTGGAGTTACAGGTGTTTCAGTCGAACAGTGTTCAGTCGAGCCTCGCGTACACGAACGGTACGACGAAGGCGATGAGGGCCAGCGCCTCGGCCAGCGAGAACCCCAGAATCATGGTCTGGCGGATCGTCGCGGTGAGCTCCGGCTGCCTGGCGATGGCAAGGACGCCCATCCCGAAGATCAGGCCGATCGCGATGCCGGGGCCGACGGTGGCGATACCGAAGGCGATGGCGGCGATGTGACCCTTCACCTCGGCGACGACGGGCAGTGGTGCGTCGGACATGCGTTTGATCTCCTCACTGGTGGTGAGGCTCTCGTAGTCGCCGGCGACGCCCGCTATGGAGGATGGCTAACAAACACAAGAACCTCTTTCCGACGTGGATGACTCACGGGGAGACATGCCCCGCACACCCCCGGCAGACGACTGCCCGGGGCGGCCGGAACCGGCCCCCCACAGCCAACAGATCTCTGATAGGGGCCCTGCTCAGACGGGCCGCCACTCTCGGCGTTAGCGCATAACATTCCCGTAACCTTCAAAGCTTGTGATCATGCGAATCTGCTGGTCAGAGCGGCAGTGGGCGGTCCGGCCTGAAGATCACCAAATGTTTGCGCTATCAAAATCTCCACGTCAGGTGTTGACAGGCACTGGGCGTTAGCGCAAACATTTCGGCAACGTTACGAGTGTGTAGGAGATCACATTGAGCACCGCCGCACCTGCCCCCGCCGGGCGTTCGCGCGGCGCGGTGATGGAGGACGTCGCCGCGCTCGCGGGCGTCTCGGCGATGACGGTGTCCCGTGTGCTCAACAGCCCCGAGAAGGTCCGGCCGAAGACCCGTGACAAGGTGCTGGCCGCCATGCGGGAGCTGGACTACCGGCCCAACTCCGCGGCGCGCGTCCTGGCGACCGGCCGCTCCGGGGTCCTCGGCGTGGTCAGCTTCGACACCACCCTGTACGGGCCGGCCTCGACCCTGTACGGGATCGAGCAGGCCGCGCGCAGCGCGGAGTACACCACCACGATCACCAGCCTGGACACGTTGAACCGGGGAGCGATCGAGGACGGCGTGAACCGGCTCCGTTCACAGTCGGTCGACGGTGTCATCATCATCGCTCCCCATCTGTCGGCGGTGGACGAACTGCGCAGGCTGCCGCGCGACTTTCCCGTGGTGGCGGTCCGGGCCGCCGACGACGTCCAGTTTCCGGTGGCCGCCGTGGACCACCACGCGGGCGCGGCGCGGGTCACCCGCCATCTTCTGGATCTCGGGCACGAGACCGTGTGGCACCTGGCCGGGCCGTCCGACTGGGTGGACGCCGCGGCGCGCGTCGCGGGCTGGCGGGAGGCGCTGGCCGGCCGGGAGGCCCCGACCCCGCTGATCGGCGACTGGAGTGCCCGGTCCGGTTACGAGCAGGGCCGGCTGCTGGCCGCCGACCCCGCGGTGACGGCGGTGTTCGCCGCCAACGATCCGATGGCGCTGGGCCTGCTGCGCGCGCTGCGCGAGGCGGGCCGGCGGGTCCCCGACGACGTGAGCGTGGCGGGCTTCGACGACGTGCCCGAGGCGCCCTACTTCGCACCACCGCTGACCACCGTCCGCCAGCCGTTCGGCGAGGTCGGACGGTACGCCTTCCAGATGTTGCTCGAACGCCTCGACGGCGCGACGGGGGCTCCCCGGCGCACCGCCGAGCCTGAACTGGTGGTCCGGGAGAGCACCGCTCCCAGACCGCGCACCTGACCACCCACGAGATCGCACCCGTATCCGGCGCGCCGGAATGTTAGCGCTAACCAAAGCTAATGCTAGTTAGGTAAGGAAACAGCTCGTGCGCATCACCAAGATCGACACGCACGTCGTGGGAACGCCCTGGCGGAACCTCACGTTCGTGACCGTTCACACCGACGAGGGCCTGACCGGTGTCGGCGAGACCAGGATGCTCGGTCACACCGAGGCCCTGCGGGGTTACCTGGCCGAGGCCGAGCGCCGGCATGTCGTCGGCAGCGACCCGTTCAACATCGAGGACCTGGTCCACCGGATGAAGTACGGCGACTACGGCCGTGCCGGCGAGATCGTCATGTCCGGGATCGCGTGCGTGGAGATGGCGTGCTGGGACATCGTCGGCAAGGCCCTCGGCCAGCCGGTGTGGCGGCTGCTCGGCGGGAAGGTGCGCGACCGGGTCAAGGCCTACGCCAACGGCTGGTACACCGTCGACCGCACCCCGGAGGAGTTCCACGCCGCCGCCACGCGGGTCGTCGAGCGCGGTTACCAGGCGCTCAAGCTCGACCCGTTCGGCGCGGGCCAGATGGAGCTCGACCATGCCGAGACGATGCGTTCGATCAGCCTGGTGGAGGCGGTCCGCGACGCGATCGGGCCCGAGCGGGAACTGCTGGTCGAGATGCACGGCCGGTTCTCCCCCGCCACTGCGATCCGGCTGGCCGGGCTGCTCGCGCCGTACGCCCCGGCCTGGCTCGAAGAGCCCGTCCCGCCGGAGAACCTCAAGGCCCTCGCCAAGGTCTCCGAGCACACCGATCTGCCGATCGCGACCGGCGAGCGCATCCACGACCGGATCGAGTTCCGCGAGCTGTTCGAGCTCCAGGCCGCCGACATCATCCAGCCCGACGTCGGGCACAGCGGCGGCATCAGCGAGGTCCGCAAGCTGGCGGCCACCGCCGAGACCCACTTCATCCAGGTCGCCCCGCACAACGTGGGCGGTCCGGTGCTCACCGCCGCCTCGCTCCATCTGGGGGTGTGCGTGCCCAACTTCAAGATCCTCGAACACTTCAACGACTTCGCCGACGCCGCGATCAAGGGGGTCGCCACCGGCCTGCCCGAGGTCGTGGACGGCTACTTCGGGCTTCCGGAGGAGCCCGGCCTGGGCGTCCATCTCGACCTGGACGCGGCCGCGGAGTTCCCGCAGCAGAATGCGGACTTCGACCTTTTCGCCGAGGACTGGCACCTGCGCCGCGGAACCGGCAAGTGAGCCGCGCGCTGCTGGTACCCGAGCCGGGCCGTTTCCAGCTGGTGCCGGAAGACCCGCCGGAGCCGGGTCCGGGCGAGGCGCTCGTCCGGGTCGCCGCCGCGGGACTGTGCGGCAGCGACCGCGAGCTCTACGACGGGACCCGCCCGGCCGACTTCGCCAAGTACCCGATCGTGCCGGGCCACGAATGGTCGGGCACGGTCGCCGCGGTCGGCCCCCAGGCGGACCCCGCCATGGTGGGGGCCCTGGTGGTCGGCGAGGGGTTCCGCGGCTGCCTGGTCTGCGGTCCGTGCCGGGACGGCTCCCCCAACCTGTGCCTGGCCGGTTACGACGAGACCGGGTTCACCCGGCCCGGCGCATTCGCCGACCACCTGCTGCTGCCCGCGCGCATGCTGCACGTCCTGGCGCCGGGCGCGGACCTGCGGGCGGCGGCGCTGCTGGAGCCGGCCGCCGTGATCGCCGCCGTGGTCCGGCAGGTCTCGCTGCGGCCGGGAGAGTCGGCGGCGGTGGTCGGCGCGGGCACCCTCGGGATGTTGACGCTGCAACTGCTGTCCGCCGCGTCCCCCGCGCGGCTGGTGGCGATCGACCCGCGGTCCGAACGCGGCGAGACCGCGATCGAGGCGGGCGCGACCGAGTTCCTGCGCCCGGGCGAGGCCGCCGAGGGCACCTTCGACGTCGTGGTGGAGACCGCGGGCGCCCCCGGCACCGCGCACGCGGCAGTGGCGCTGACGCGCCGCGGCGGCCGGGTGGCGGTCACCGGGATCCCGGCCGACCCCGCCGACGCCGTCTCCACGTCTCTGCTGGTCACACGTGCCCTTAGGCTGCATACGGTCTTCGGCGCGGGCCCGGCGGACTGGGCTTACGCGGTACGCGCGTTCGACTCCGGGGTGCTCCGGCCCGCCTCATTGATCACCCATGAGCTGCCACTCGCCGAGTTCGAGGCCGCGCTGAGCCTGAGCGGCTCCGCGGACGCGGGCAAGGTCCTGCTCCGCCCTGACCTCGACTGACCCGACAGCAGACTCATCCGACGCATGATCGAGGACTTCATGACTTCCACACCCATCAACGACCGGCCCGATGGAGCCGACGCGTTGGCATCCGATTCGTACGCCGCCAATGCGTACGCCCACCGCCCGGCGGCCCGCCGGCCCGGCGAGCACGCTCTGGAAGATCTCGGCTTCCCGCCCAGCGCCGAGACGGTCCCGTCCTCCGCGCACGCCTTCCCCGACGGTGGAACGTGGCGGACCGAGCTGCCGTCCTGCGAGGGACCGGCCGTGCTGGAGGCCGTCCTCGCCGAGAGTGCCCGGCTGGCGGTGCCGCTGCACCGCATCAGCCAGGGCAGTGGCGTGTGGATGCTGACCGACGCCGAGATCATCCAGATGGTCGCGGCCTGCGACGAGAACGACATCGAGCTGTGCCTGTTCCTCGGCCCGCGCGGGACCTGGGACCCGGGCGCCGGCGGCCGCGCCTACCTGGCGTCCGGGCCGCGCGCCCGGGGCCGCGACCAGCTCGCGCAGTGCGTGGAGGAAGCGGAGCGCGCCACCGCGCTCGGGGTGCGATGCCTGCTCGTCGCGGACGAGGGCGTGTTGTGGACGCTGCACAAGATGCGCGCCGCCGGCCGCCTGCCCGCCGACACCACGTTCAAGGTCTCGGCGCTGGTCGGGCCGGTCAACCCCGCCTCCTACGCGGTGTGGGAACAGCTCGGCGGCGACTCGCTGAACGTGCCCAGTGACCTCACCCTCGCCCAGATCGCCGAGATCCGCGCGGTCAGCACTGCTCCCATGGACTTCTACGTGGAGACACCCGACGACCTCGGCGGCTTCGTGCGGATGTACGAGGCGGCGGAGCTGATCCGCTGCGGCGCCCCGATCTACCTGAAGTTCGGCCTGCGCAACGCGGCGCCGATCTACCCGATGGGCCGTCATCTGAACGCGCTGGCCGTGGAAAGCGGCCGTGAGCGTGTCCGGCGCGGCCGGCTCGTCCTCGATCTTCTCGCCCGGCTCGGCGCCGACGGCGGGATGTCCCCACTCGGTTCACGAACCCCTGGCCCGCTTCGGCGGTTCCCGCTCGCCGAAGCGGCCGCCCTCACCACCTGAGAAACACCCACCCCAAGGAGAACGACATGAAACTCGGGCGTCTCACGACGGCGGTCACCGCCCTCGCCCTCACCATGGCGGCGGCCGCGTGCGGCTCCGCCGAGAAGGACATCGACAAGAAGCCCCAGGCGGGCGACGCCAAGGGCGCGCTGATCGGCGTCACCATGCCGACCAAGTCGTCCGAACGCTGGATCAGCGACGGCAACAACGTCAAGTCCAGCCTGGAGAAGCTCGGCTACAAGGTCGACCTGCAGTACGCCGAGAACGACATCCCCACCCAGGTCAGCCAGATCGAGAACCAGATCACCAAGGGCGCCAAGCTGCTGATCGTCGCCTCCATCGACGGCACCACCCTGACGACCCAGCTCCAGCAGGCCGCCGACAGCAAGATCCCGGTGATCGCTTACGACCGGCTGATCCGCAACAGCCCGAACGTCGACTACTACGCCACGTTCGACAACTTCAAGGTCGGCGTGCAGCAGGCGACCTCACTGCTGGTCGGGCTCAAGCTGAAGAACGCCGACGGCTCCGAGGGCAAGGCCAAGGGCCCGTTCAACGTCGAGCTCTTCGCGGGCTCCCCGGACGACAACAACGCCACGTTCTTCTTCAACGGCGCGATGTCGGTGCTCAAGCCCTACATCGACAAGGGCACCATCGTCGTCAAGAGCGGCCAGAAGGACTTCAAGACGATCGCCATCCTGCGCTGGGACCCGGCCACCGCCCAGAAGCGCATGGAGGACCTGCTCACCAAGACCTACCGCGGCGGCGCGAAGGTCGACGGCGTGCTGTCGCCCTACGACGGCCTGTCCATCGGCATCCTGTCGGCCCTCAAGAGCAACGGCTACGGCACCGGCTCCCAGCCGTACCCGATCGTGACCGGGCAGGACGCGGAGCTGGCCTCGGTCAAGTCGATCAACGCCGGTGAGCAGTACTCCACCATCTTCAAGGACACGCGCCAGCTCGCCGCCGAGACGGTGAAGATGGCCGACACCGTGCTCAAGGGCGGCAAGCCCGCGGTCAACAACACCAAGGACTACGACAACGGCAAGAAGGTCGTCCCGTCGCAGCTGCTGCAGCCGGTGATCGTTGAGAAGTCCAACGTCAAGTCGGTCCTGCTCGACAGCGGCTACTACACCCAAGCGCAGCTCGGCTGATCATCATGGTTGACGACATTCTCACGATGTCCGGGATCACCAAGACGTTCCCCGGCGTCAAGGCCCTCGAAGACGTCTCACTGTCGGTGCGGCGCGGCGAGATCCACGCGATCTGCGGGGAGAACGGCGCGGGCAAGTCGACGCTGATGAAGGTTTTGTCGGGGGTGTACCCGCACGGCTCGTACGAAGGCGAGATCCGCTTCGACGGCGAGCCGTGCCGGTTCGCCGGCATCCGCGACAGCGAGGCCCGCGGGATCGTCATCATCCACCAGGAGCTCGCGCTGTGCCCGCAGCTGTCGATCGCCGAGAACATCTTCCTCGGCAACGAACAGGCCAAGCGCGGCGTGGTCGACTGGAACCGCACCAATCACGAGGCCGGTCGGCTGCTGGAACGGGTCGGGTTGCCGGCGAACCCGGTCACGCCGATCGCCGACCTCGGCGTGGGCAAGCAGCAGCTCGTCGAGATCGCCAAGGCGCTGTCCAAGCGGGTGCGCCTGCTGATCCTCGACGAGCCGACCGCGGCGCTCAACGACGAGGACTCGGCGCACCTGCTGGACCTCATCCGCGGGCTCCGGGACGAGGGCATCACCTCGGTGATCATCTCGCACAAGCTCAACGAGGTGCTGGCGGTCGCCGACACGATCAGCATCCTGCGTGACGGCCGGATGATCGAGACCCTCGATCCGTCGACCGGCGGCGTCACCGAGGAGCGGATCATCTCCGGCATGGTCGGCCGCGACCTGGAGCACCGCTATCCCCCGCGGGAGCCGGAGATCGGCTCGGAGGTGCTGCGGATCGAGGACTGGACGGTGCACAGCCCGTCCCAGCCCGACCGCCCGGTGGTGTCGGGGGCGAACCTCCGGCTGCGCCGCGGCGAGATCGTCGGGCTGGCCGGGCTGATGGGCGCCGGCCGGACCGAACTGGCCATGAGCGTGTTCGGCCGTTCCTACGGCACCGGGGCCTCCGGTCGCCTCTACAAGGACGGCAAGGCGATCGAGGCACGTTCGGTCGGGGCGGCGATCCGGCACGGTCTCGCCTACGCGACCGAGGACCGCAAACGGTACGGCCTCAACCTGATCCAGAACATCAAGCTCAACGTCGCGAGCGCGGGCCTGTCCAGGCTGGCCCGGCTCGGCTGGGTGCACGACCACCGCGAGTACCAGGTGGCCGAGGAGTACCGCACCAGCATGAACATCAAGGCGCCCGACGTGCTCGCGGTGACCGGCAAGCTCAGCGGCGGCAACCAGCAGAAGGTCGTGCTGGCCAAATGGATCTTCACCGATCCGGACGTGCTGATCCTGGACGAGCCCACCCGCGGCATCGACGTGGGCGCCAAGTACGAAATCTATTCGATCATCAACCGGCTGGCTGCCGAGGGGAAGGCGATCCTGCTCATCTCCTCGGAGCTGCCGGAGCTGCTGGGCATGTGCGACCGCATCTACACCATGGCGGCCGGCCGGATCACCGGTGAGGTCGACCGCGCGGACGCCACCCAGGAGCGCCTCATGCACCACATGACCATGGACCTCACCACCAACGGCGCCAACGGCGCCGACACAGCCAACCCCTCCGACACAGCCAACCCCGTCGACACCATCACCAAGGAGCAGGCCGGATGAGTGACACCGCCACCTCCGCGAACACTGCCGCGGCGAAATCCGCCGCGGCCGGGCCGCGCCGGCCCGCGCCATCGCCGCGGCTGTCGTTCAACCTCCGGCAGAGCGGCATCTATGTCGCGTTCGCACTGATCGTCGTGCTGTTCTCGGTTCTCACCGGAGGAGACCTCCTCCAGCCGCAGAACATCTCCAACATCATCGTGCAGAACTCCTACATCCTGATCCTGGCGATCGGGATGATCTTGATCATCATCTCCGGCCATATCGACCTGTCGGTGGGCTCGGTCGTCGGCGTCACCGGCGCCATCGCGGCCGTGCTGATGGTCAACCATGACATCCCATGGGCGCTGGCCCTGGTGCTGACGCTGGTCGCCGGGGCGGCGATCGGCGCATGGCAGGGCTACTGGACGGCCTACTTCGGCATCCCGTCGTTCATCGTCACGCTCGCGGGGATGCTGCTGTTCCGCGCGCTGACCCTGACGGTGCTCGGCAACCAGGGCATCGGCCCGTTCCCCGACTCGGTCCGCACGCTGTCGAACGGGTTCACCGGGGGCTACCTCGGCAATGTCGCACTGGGGCCGCTCGGCGGCGCCGACCTGTTCAGCCTGCTCGCCGCGGCCGCCTCGATCGCGGCGCTGGCGGTCACCCAGTGGCGCACCCGGCAGGCACGCCGGGGGTACGGGCAGACGGTCGACCCGCTGCCGGTCTTCATCGGCAAGATCGTCGCGGCGGGCGCCCTCATCATGGCGGTCACCGTGCAGCTCGCCCGCTTCCACAACCTGCCCTGGGTGCTGGTCCTGCTGGCCGCGCTCGTGCTCGGGTACTCGCTGCTGACGGGCCGGACGGTCTTCGGCCGCCACATCTACGCGGTGGGCGGCAACCTGCAGTCGGCCGTGCTGTCGGGCGTCAAGGCCAAGTCGGTGGTCTTCTGGCTGTTCGTCAACATGGGCGTGCTGAGCGCCCTCGCCGGGGTCATCTTCGCCGGCCGCCTCAACCAGGCGGGCCCCACCGCGGGCAACGCGTTCGAGCTCGACGCCATCGCCGCCGCGTTCATCGGCGGGGCGGCCGTGCAGGGCGGCGTGGGCAAGGTGGTCGGCGCGATCACCGGCGGTCTGATCATGGCTGTCATCAACAACGGCATGTCCCTGATCGGCGCACCGAGCGAGCGCGTGATGCTCGTGAAGGGCCTGGTCCTGCTGGCCGCCGTCGCCTTCGACATCTGGACCAAGCGCCGCTCCGGGGCCCCGCTGCTCCGCTAGGGCGTCTCTGCACACCGTAGCGATCGCCCCATTCATCCGGAAGGACACCATGACCGACCACACCGTGGCCCAGGTCGACGACGCCTGCGCCGCGGCGGGCCACGCCGCCGCCGAGTTCGGCGACCTCACCGCCGTGCCGCTGACCGCGCGGGCCGCGTTCCTGCGCGGCATCGCCGACCGGCTCGACGAGGCCACCGGCGAGCTGATCGCCCTGGCCGCCGAGGAGACCGGCCTCGCGGCCGACCGTCTCACCGGTGAGATGTCCCGCACGACCGGGCAGCTCCGGCTGTTCGCCGACGTCGTCGAGGACGGCGGCTTCCTGGACATCGTGATCGAGGAGGGCGACCCGGCCCTGTACCGGCTCAACCGGCCCATCGGACCGGTCGCCGTGTACGCGGCGAGCAACTTCCCGTTCGCCTTCTCCGTCGCGGGCGGCGACACGGCCACCGCCCTCGCCGCCGGTTGCCCGGTGGTCGTCAAGGCGCACCCGGGCCACCCGCGGACGTCCCGGCGGACGGCCGAGCTGGTGCGGGACGCGCTGAACGAGGCACCGGTCAAGGCCCCGGAGGGCACGTTCGCGATGGTCGAGGGGTTCGAGGCCGGCCGCGCGCTGGTCCAGCACCCCGCGATCAAGGCGGCGGCCTTCACCGGCTCGACCCGGGGCGGGCGGGCGCTGTACGACCTCGCGAGCGGCCGTCCGGACCCGATCCCGTTCTACGGCGAGCTGGGCAGCGTCAACCCGGTGTTCGTCACGCCGTCGGCGGTGCGTGAACGTGCCGACGAGATCGCCCGTGGCTTCACGGCGTCGTTCACCAACAGCAGCGGCCAGCTCTGCACCAAGCCGGGCCTGCTGTTCCTTCCGGCGGGGCACGGTTTCGGGGACACCCTGAACCGCCTCGCCGAAGAGATCACACCGCGCCCCCTCCTGACGAGCGGCATCCAGGACGCCTTCGCCGAAGGCCTGGACGACCTGGCCGAACGTCCGGGGGTGTCACTGCTGGCCGGGCGGCGGTCCGACGGCGACCCCGCCCCGGCCGTGTTCTCCGTCCCTGCGAGCGAGCTGACGCCGGAGTTGTGGGAGGAGCACTTCGGCCCGGCCACGCTCATCGTGGAATACGACACCGAGGAGGAACTGCTCGCCGCCGCCAGCGCCATGCCCGGCTCGCTGACGGCCACCGTCCACGCCGAGCCGGAGGACGACCGGCTCGCCGACGCCCTCCTGGACAAGGTCCGCGACCGCGCGGGCCGCATCGTCTTCAACGGCTGGCCGACGGGCGTCGCGGTCACCGCCGCCATGCACCACGGCGGTCCCTGGCCCGCGACCACCGCGCCGTCCCACACCTCGGTCGGCACGGCCGCGATCCGCCGTTTCCTAGTCCCTGTCGTCTATCAGAACGTTCCTGTCCGGCTCTTGCCCGCACCCCTGAAAGGCCGTTCATGAAACTCACCCGACCCGTGGCCACCTCCGCCGCCGTGCTCACCGCGACGGCCCTCGTCCCGGCCGCGGCCGTCTCCGCCGCGGCCGCCCCGTCCGCCGCCCCCAAGATCTCCAAGGAGGCCTTCGGCGCCCTCCCCTCGGGCACCAAGATCGAGCGCTACACGCTGTCGAACGGCCGGGGGATGCGGGTGCGCATCCTCACCTACGGCGGCATCGTGCAGTCGCTGGACGTCCCTGACCGGCGTGGCCGCAGCGGCAACGTCGCGCTGGGCTTCAAGTCGCTCGCCGGTTACCTCAGCGAGGCCTACGCCACCGAGAACCCCTACTTCGGCGCCATCATCGGGCGGTTCGGCAACCGCATCGGCAAGGCGAGCTTCACCCTTGACGGCAAGACCTACAAGGTGCCCGCCAACGACGGCGTCAACAGCCTGCACGGCGGCAACAACGGCTTCGACAAGCGGGTCTGGAAGGCCCAGCCGATCAAGAAGGGCCGCGAGGTCTCCCTCCGCCTCACCCGCGTCAGCCCCGACGGCGAGGAGGGCTACCCCGGCAACCTCACCACCGCCGTCACCTACACCCTCACCCCGCGCAACGAGCTGCGCATCGGCTACAAGGCGACCACCGACAAGCCCACCGTGGTCAACCTGACCAACCACACCTACTTCAACCTGGCCGGTGAGGGCTCCGGCGGCGTCTACGACCACTCGATGCGCATCAACGCCAAGCGCTACACCCCCGTTGACACCGGCCTCATCCCGACCGGCAAGCTCGCCCCCGTCGCGGGCACGCCGCTCGACTTCACCAAGCCGCACAAGATCGGCCAGCGCATCCGCTCGAACCACCCGCAGATGGTGCGGGGACGCGGCTACGACCACAACTGGGTCCTGAACGGCCGGCACGCCGCCCGCGTCACCGAGCCGCGCAGCGGCCGGATCATGGACGTGCTGACGACCGAGCCGGGCCTGCAGTTCTACTCCGGCAACTTCCTGACCGGCCGTCTGGTCGGGACGAGCGGTCGCGCCTACCGTCAGGGTGACGGCTTCTGCCTGGAGACCCAGCACTTCCCCGACTCGCCCAACAAGCCCAACTTCCCGTCGACGACGCTGCGGCCCGGTAAGACCTACAACACCACCACGACCTACGCCTTCTCCGCCCGCTGACCCGTCCAGGGCGGGCGGCCCAGCCGCCCGCCCTTTCGGAGACACCTCATGAAATGGGACATCGCCCTCCCCGCACAGGCACAGCTCGGTGAAGGCCCCACCTGGGACCCCGCGACCCGGAGGCTCCTGTGGGTGGACGTGCTCGCTTCCGAGATCCACACCTACGATCCGGGCACGGGTTCGGACGACGTCTTCAGCGCCGACCAGCACGTCGGCGCCGCCAAGCCGCGGGCGGGCGGCGGCCTGGTGGCCAACCTGCGTGACGGCGTCGGCCTCTACGACCCGGACGGCACGTTCCACTGGCTCGCTCACCACCCCGAGGACGGCTGCCGGGCCAACGACGCGGCCGTCGCCCCCGACGGCGCGCTGTGGGCGGGCACCATGCGCTACGACGAGGCCCCCGGCGGCGGCAAGCTCCGCCGCGTCACCGCGGACGGCACCGTCACGACGATCCGCTCCGACGTCACCGTCAGCAACGGCATCGCCTGGAGCCCGGACCACAGCCTGATGTACTACGTGGACACCCCGACCCGCCGGATCGACGTCCTCGACCATGGCTTGCCGGGCTCCGGTCGTGCCGGCTCTGACGTCCCCGATCCGGTGTTCCGCCCGTTCGTCCATGTCCCCGGCCTGCCGGACGGCCTCACCGTGGACGCTGACGGCTGCGTCTGGGTCGCCCTGTGGAGCGGCGGCCGGATCCTGCGCTACACCCCCGCCGGGGCCCTCGACCGCACCGTCGAGATCCCCGCCCGCCAGACCACCGCGTGCGCCTTCGGCGGTCCGGATCTGCGCGACCTTTACGTCACCACCGCCACGACCGGTGCCCCGCCCGACGACTCCCACGCCGGATCGTTGTTCGTCGTCCCCAACGCGGGCCAGGGCCTGCCCTCCCCCGCGTTCCCCGGCTGAGGCCGTGGCCTCGGGGCCGAACTCAGCCCAGCAGGAGGGCCTGGGGGCTCATCTGCTTGATGTTGGCGTTGATCCAGGAACAGCTGGCCGGTCGTGTAGAAGCCGATCGAGCCGGGCCCGCGCTCGTCCAGCAGTGCCGTGGAGCGCCGGACGACCTGGTCCATCGCGGTGTCCCAGTCCGTCTCCACCAGCTCGCCGCGGACACGGATCAGGGGGCGGGTCAGCCGGTCGGGGGACGCACCCGCCTGCCAGCCGTACAGGTCCTTCGGCCCGAGCCGTCCATGGTTGACCCGATCGCCCGCCCGGCCGCGCACCCCCACCATCCGGCCGTCCTTGACGGCGATGTCCAGCGCGTCGCCGCTGGAGTGCAGGATCGAGGCCGTGGGCACCCACCGCTCGACCTGCTCAGGGGTGATGCCTTGGCGCAGGAACGCGTCCACGCGGACCGGCCAATCCTTCCCCGGCCCGTACGGTGTCCGGATGCCCCACAGGTCCGTTATCCGGTCAGCTTGCCCCATAGCGCCCACCAATGCCCCGGTTGGGAAACAGCGTTCGCCGAGGTACCTGACCGAAAAGGGCCTGATCTAACGTCCGGCGGGGCGGCGGAGGGCCGTAAGGGCCTCCTCGGTGGTGGAGTAGATGTCCAGAGAGGCGTTCAGGCCGGTGACGTCGAGGGCCCGGCCGGCGCGTGGCTGCACCGCGCTCAGCGCCATGCGGCCGCCCGCCTCCTGGACCCGGCGGAACACGTGGATGAGCACGCGCAACCCCATCGAGTCCATGAAGTCCACGCCGGCCAGGTCCAGCAGCAGATCACGGCGCCCCTCGCCGACCGCGCCGCGCACCAGCCCGGCCAGCCGGTCGCGGACCTCTTCGGCGCTCCCGAGGGCCAGGTCCCCGGCCAGCGTCACCACGGTGACGGTGCCCTCCACCCGTTCCAGGACCTGCATTTGACTCATCGTGCCGCACCTCCACAGATCCATCTGAGGCAACGACAAGATCGTTTCACACGGATCAGGAGTGCTGGGTTTCGGCCAGGCGTGCGCAGTCGAAGGCGAGCCCCAGACCCCGGTGGTCGCCGGGGGTGAGCATGCCGTCGGCGATCTGAACCGGATGCGGCTCCCGCAGCAGGCCCAGCGCGGCGAACGACGCGTCCTCGACGTCCTCGACCATGGTGGGCATCGGGAGGCAGCAGGCGAGCTGGCCCGAGATGTCCGGGAGCAGGTGCGGGAACGCCGGGACGTCGAAGGTGCGGGCCAGCTCGGCGACGCGCAGGAACGGGGTGATGCCGCCAACGCGGATGACGTTGGGCTGGACGATGTCGCACGCGCCCGCGACGAGGAGGTCGCGGAACTCGTAGGGCGTGTAGGTGTTCTCGCCCAGGGCGATCGGGACGTCCACGCTCGCGCGGAGCCGGGCGTAGGCGTGGACGTCGGCGGCCGGCAGCGGCTCTTCGACGAGGTACGGGTCGTACGGGCGGAACGCCTCGATGGCGCGCAGGGCCCGGGGCAGGTCCCAGCGCTGGTTGGCGTCCAGCATGAGCTTGGCGCCCGGCCCGATCACATCGCGGACGGCGGCGACGCGTTCGACGTCGTCGGACAGGTCGTCCAGGCCTACCTTGATCTTGACCGCGGTGTAGCCCTGCCCGGCCCAGCGTTCGGCCTGGGCGACCAGCTCCTGGAGGGTGTAGTGCCGGTTGACGCCGCTGCCGTAGACCTCGACGGCCTCACGGCGCCGGCCGAGCGTCCGGACCAGGCCGTCGGTGGCGCTCAGATCCCAGAGGGCGAGGTCCACGGCCGCCAGGGCGGTGGTGACCAGCCCGCCCCGGCCCGCCTCGTGCAGATGCCACCAGAGCCTGTCGTAGACCACTCCAGGGTGGGCGGGCAGGCCCACCACGGCGTCCTTGATATCGGATTCGAGCAGAGCGTGGACCGCCCGGCCGCCCACCCACGGCGCCCACGAGAAGCCCGTGCCGGAGCGCTCGTCGTCCGTGGTCAGCACAGTGACGATGACGTGGATGTGCGTCATCTCCGGGCTCCACGGGCGGATCATCGGGACCCGGTGGAGCGTGCTGCTCAGATCGGTGATCATGCGGGCCGGCCACCGTCTCGCTGCTGCTCCCTTGCGTCTCGCTGTTGCTCCCTGCCTTCTCGCTGCTGCTCCTGAGACGGATCGGTGCGCAGGCGGGCGTGCAGGCCGCCGTCCACCCGGAGCACGTGCCCGTTGAGCTGCGCGGCGGCGGGCGAGGCGAGGAAGAGGGCGGCGTCGGCCACCTCCTCGGGCGCCGTCGTCCGGCCCGAAGGGAGGTCGGTGGCGGGCCGGACCTCTCCGACGACGCTCGCCGGGGCGATGCAGTTGGCACGGACGCCCTGGCCGCCGAGCTCGACGGCGATCGCGCGGGACAGGGCCTCCAGGGCCGCCTTGGTCACGTCGTAGGCGGCCTGGTTCTCGTGGGCCCGCGAGCCGCCCGGCGACGACATGGTGATGATGACGCCGCCGCGCCCCGCGTCCCGCCAGTAACGGGCCGCGCGGACCGACAGGAGATAGGCCGACCGCAGATTGGCGGCGACCATCTCGTCCCACAGGGCCGTGCCGATGTCGATGAACGGGGTCCTGACCTCCGTGATCGCGGCGTTGTTGACCAGCACGTCGAGGCCGCCCGCCCGGTGCAGGCGGGCGAAGACGTCATCGGCGACCTCCTCCCGGGACAGGTCACCGGCCACCGTGGTGACCCTCGGCACGTGCCTGAAGGCCTTGAGCCCGTCGGCGTCGCAGTCCACGGCCACGACGTCGGCGCCGCATTCGGTGAAGCGGGCCACCAGCGCGCGCCCGATCAGCCCGGCGGCGCCGGTCACCAGCACCCGCTCGCCCCAGTAGTCGAATCTCACGGCGCTCATTCGGCGGTCGCCTCCCTCACCTGGGTCACGATCTGTGTCGGGTTGACGAACACCAGCGCGATGATCAGCAGCACCGCCGACAGCGCCATGTAGATCACGGCCATGGCGTCGATGGCCTGCGCCGCGCGGATGCCCGGGGTGAACGCGGCGCTGTAGAGCGCCACGATGAGGGTCTGGCTGTCGGCGTCGGCGACCAGGAAGGTCAGCTCGAACATCGCGACGGTACGGACGAGAACGAGGATGCCGGCGGCCAGGATGCCGGGCAGCAGGAGCGGCACCAGCACACGGGTGAACACCTGCCGGGTCCGCGCGCCGCACATCCGGGCAGCCGACTCGACATTGGTGTCGATCTGCTCGACGAACGGCGTCATCACCAGCACCACGAACGGCAGCGCCGGCACGAGGTTCGCAGCGACCACACCGGTCATCGTCCCGGCCAGATGGAACTTGTAGAGCACGGTCGCGAGCGGGATGCCGTACGTGATGGGCGGGAGCAGCACCGGGAGCAGGAGCAGCAACAGCACCACGCGCTTGCCCGGGAAGTCGCGGCGGGCGAGGGCGTACGCGGCGGGCACCCCGAGGAGCAGCGACAGCGCCACCACGGCGAGCGTCACGGCGAGCGTGGTCTGCAGCACCTCACCCAGCGCGAATTCCGACCACGCGTCGGAGTACCACGCGGTGGTGAAGCCCTGCGGCAGCCAGCCGGCGAACCAGCTGGTGCCGAAGGAGTTGACCACGACCGACAGGATCAGCGCGGCCAGGTTGAACAGGAAGAACGCGACGCAGCCCCAGGTGATCCAGCTGCCCAGGCGCCCTGCGGGCAGGCCGCGCCGGTGGGATGCGGCGCGGGACGCGGGGTGGGAACGGGCGATGCTCATGCGCCTTTGCCTCCCGCCGACGGCCCGGTGTAGAGACGGCCGCGCACCAGGAGCGTGACCGAGATGACCAGCAGCTCGAACGCGCCCATCAGCACGGCGATCGTCGACGCCATCGAGTAGTCGTACTTCTCGAACGCCGACTGGTAGGCCGCGATGGCCATCACGCGCGTCTCGTCCGCCGGTTCACCGACGAGGTTGGCCGACGGGAAGACCGAGAAGGCGAGCACGAAGGCCAGCACGAACGTCGTCGCGAGCCCCGGCGCCAGCAGCGGGAGCAGGATGCGCCGCATCCGCTGCCACGGCCCCGCGCCGAGCGTGGCCGCCGCCCGTTCCAGGGTCGGGTCGATGCCCGACATGTAGGCCAGCACGAGCAGGAACGCGAACGGGAAGCCGGTGATGATCAGCGAGAACAGCACGCCCCAGTAGTTGTAGATCAGCCGGACCGGCTGGTCGACCAGGCCGAGGTCCAGCAGGATCCGGTTGAACCAGCCCTTCGGCCCGAGGTAGCGCAGCAGCCCGTCGGCGACCAGAACCGTCCCGAGCGTGACCGGCAGCACGAGGATCGCCGTCAGCGCCCGCCGCCCCCGGAACCTGCCGCGCAGCCGGTACGCGATCGGCACCGAGACGCCCACGTTGATCAGCGCGGCGGGGAGCGCGAGCCGCAACGTCTTCCAGATGGTGTCGCGCTGGTACGGGTCGTCGAAGAACGCGCGGTAGTTGGCGAGCATCCCGCCGCCCTTCTGCGGCTGCAGGGAGAGCCCGACCCCGTACATCATCGGGTAGAGGAACAGCAGGATCACGACCAGGAGCGCGGGCACCAGCAGGAGCAGCACCCGGTCGACACCGCGTTCCGCCAGCCGGTGCCGGAGACCTCCGGTCCGCCGTGGTGCTCGCGGGGTTCCGGGGGTCGTGCGTTCGGTGTCGACCGCCATCACGCCTCCTCCGGCCCGGCCGCGTCCGCGGGACCGGCGGCCTCGCCGGTCCGAGCTCCGGTGCCAGCTCTGGTGCCAGCTCCGGTGCCCGCGAACACCAGCACGCGTTCCACGGGCACCGCGAGCTCGATCCGCTCCCCCGGCGCGACCCGTTCCGGCAGCCGGAAGTGGATGACGTGCCCGCCCTCGGTGACCCCTTCGGCGGCGACCTCCCGGCCGTGGAACTCCGACACCTCCACACGCACGTCGAGGGTGTTCCGATCGCCCGGCCCGGCACGCCGGAAGTCCTCCGGCCTGACCGCGGCGACCGCGCGCGGCCCGGAGACCCGCTCCTGCGGGACACCGGTCAGCCGGAACGCGCCCTCCCCCACCACGACCCGGCCGTTCTCCGTCGTCACGGCTGGAAGCCCCAGCAGGTTGCGGTAGCCCATGAAGCCGGCGATGTACGTGCTGGACGGGTAGGTGTAGACCTCCTCGGGCGTGCCTATCTGCTCGACCTTCCCGGCACGCAGGACCACGAGCCGGTCGGCGAGGGCGAGCGCCTCCTCCTGGTCGTGCGTCACGTACACCGTGGTCAGTCCGAGGTCCTGGTGCATCCGCCGGATCTCGGTCCGCATCTGGACACGCAGCTTGGCGTCGAGGTTGGACAGCGGCTCGTCCATGAGCACCAGCCGCGGCCGCAGCACGACCGCGCGGGCGATCGCCACCCGCTGCTGCTGCCCGCCCGACAGCTGGCCGGGCAGCTTTCCGGCGTGCTCGGTGAGCTCGACCAGGGCGAGCGCCTCGTCCACCCGGCGCCTGATCTCGGCCTTGCCGACCCGCCGCACCGAGAGCCCGAACGCGACGTTGCGGCGGACCGACAGATGCGGGAAGAGCGCGTAGTTCTGGAACACCATCCCGAACCCACGGCGCTCCGGCGGCAGCCCGTCGATCCGTTCGCCGTCGAGCCAGATCGAGCCGGCCGACAGCGGGAGCAGCCCGGCGAGGCAGTTGAGGGCGGTGGACTTGCCGCAGCCCGAGGGGCCGAGGAGGGCCAGGAACTCGCCCCCCTCGATCCGCAGGTCGAGCTCGCTGAGCGCCACCGCCGAACCGAAGCGCCGGGTCACGCCCTCCAGCCGCAGATGGTCGAACGCGGCGCGCCGCTCGCCCGCCATGACGGTCTCCGGCGTCATGACTTCTTCACCTTCTGGCCGCCGACCTCCTTGTCCCATTTATCGAAGGCGGCGACCATGTCCTTGGCCTCCAGCGGCGGGACCTTCGGGTTGTCCGCGATGAGCTTCTCGTACTCAGGCCGGCCGAACTCCCTGATGACCTGCTGGCTCGCGGGCGGCGCCATCGTCACCGGCACGCCGTTCACCGCGGGCCCGGGATAGAAGTAACCCTTGTCATAGGTGATCGCCTGCTGCTCCGGAGTGAGGGCGAACTTCATGATGTCGGCGAGCAGGCCGAGCTTCTCCCCCGAGATGCCCTTCGGGACGACCATGTAGTGGGCGTCGGTGACCCACGAGAAGCCCTTCAGCGACTGCGTCTTCATCTCCTTGGGCACCTGCTGCAGGACGCGCGGGTTGATGTCCCAGCCGGTGGTGGTGAGGATGATGTCGCGCGACCCTTCGCCGAGCTCCTTCATGGTCTGCGAAGTGCCCGTCGGGTAGTACTCGACGTACTTGTCCAGCTCCTTGAGGTACGCCCAGGTCTTGGACC
The DNA here is from genome assembly GCF_008923185.1 of Actinomadura rudentiformis. Taxonomy (GTDB): domain Bacteria; phylum Actinomycetota; class Actinomycetes; order Streptosporangiales; family Streptosporangiaceae; genus Spirillospora; species Spirillospora rudentiformis. Next base: position 314,240 of record NZ_WBMT01000005.1, on the reverse strand, counting down.
AGCCATTGACGGGGTCCTTGGGGTTGGAGTCCTTGAGGATGTAGGGCAGTCCCATCAGCCACGTACGGCCGGGTCCGGAGTTGGCTGGCCTCGCGTACATCAGCTTCTTGGGGTGCGCCTTGGCCCACGCGAGGAGCTCCTGCGCCGTCTTCGGCGGGTCGGGCACGGTCTTGGGGTTGTACTCGATGAGCGGACCCGACGGGTAGTAGGTCACGACGACACCCTTGCCATGGGCGAGCTCCTGCATCTTGGCGGCGGGCGGCTGGTAGAGGCTGTTGACGTCGGGGAGCTTGTCGGCGTACTTGCCGAGCAGGTCGACCCACAGGTTCTGCTCCAGCCCGGCCGACAGCCCGTCGGTGCCGGTCAGCACCAGGTCGATGTCCAGCCGTCCCGCGTCCTGCTGAGCCTTGACCTTCCCGGCCAGCTCCGGAGCGGTGACCTTGGTGTAGGTGATGTTCTTGACGAGTTTGGGGTTCTTCGCCTTGTAGTTCTCGAAGATCTGCTGGGTGAGCTGCAGGTTGCCGGCCACGTCGATGACGTTCAGCGTGACCTGCTTGCCGGGGAGCTTGACGTCGGCGGCCGCGGGCTCGGCGGCCGGCTTGGCCCCCGAGTCCGGGGAGCCGCACGAGACCAGCCCGGCGAGCAGGCAGCCCGCGGCGGCGAGGGAAACGGCGGAACGGGCGGAAGAGACTGAGGTGGCGGAGGTGGCGGAGGTGGCGGAGGGGGCGGAGATGCGCGGAGATCTCATGGGGGTGGTCCTCCTGGACGAGCCGGCTCTTACGTCGGCCCGGTGGTGCTCCGGATGACGAGACGGGTCGCCAGCTCTGGTGCCGGCGGAGGTGGCGGCGCCCCCGGCGCCCCACCGACGAGTCGCGCGAGCAGCATCGCGGCGGCGCCCCTGGCCACGGCCGGGACCGGGACCGCCACGGTGGTGAGGGGTGGCGAGGTCATCGACGCCATCGGGATGTCGTCGAAGCCCACCACGCTGATCTCGCCGGGTACGCGCACGCCGCGGCCCTCCAGCCGGGACCGCACGCCGAGCGCGACGAGATCGTTGTAGGCGAAGACCGCGGTGACGTCCGCGGCCAGCACTTCGTCGGCGGCACGGTAACCGCCGGTGAAGCGGGGTTCGTACGGGCCGAGGACGACCAGCTCGATGCCGCGCTCCGCACACCTGTCATGCAGGGCCTTGCGCCGCTGCCGGTTGGACCACGAGTCGCGCGGGCCGGACAGGTAGGCGCACCGCCGGTGCCCCAGGGCGTGGATATGGGTCACCGCCTGCTCGATGCCCGGCTGGACGTCCATCGAGATCGACGGCACCGTGCGGCTGAGCCGGTGGGCCAGCACGACGGGGAGCTTGGCCGCGATCGACCGCACCCGCATGCCCGACATGCGCGGCGAGCACAGGATCAGCCCGTCCGCGCGTTCCACCATGGCCTCGGCGAGGCGCACCTCCGTGGCGCCGTCCTCGTCGGTGTCGGCGAGGAAGACCGCGTAGCCGGTCTGCCGGAAGTAGGCCTCCACGCCCTTGATGAACGGGGCGAAGAAGGGGTTGGCGATGTCGGGGACGATCAGGCCGACGCTCATCGTGCGGCCCAGGACGAGGGACTGCGCCGCGCGGTTGGGCTGGTAGCCGAGCCGTTCGGCGCATTCGAGCACGCGGCGCCGGGTCTCGGCGTTGACGAGCTCGGGGTTGTTGAGCGTGCGCGAGACCGTGGACGGGGAGACACCGGCCAGAGCCGCCACCGCCCGGATCGTCGCCCGGGCGCCGTCCTCGGAGGCACCCATGCCCGGGAGTATGAAAACGTTTGTGGTACGAGTCAATAGGGCCCAGTGGTCAATAGGGCTCGGCAGTTGACAGGGCTCAAGAGTCGAGCAGGGAGCGGCGCAGCCACTGCTCGACGCCTGCCACGTGGACGGTCGCCCAGCCTCGCGCCACGTCGGGCTGCCGGTCGGCGATCGCGTCGAGGATGGCCTGGTGCTCGGCGTGCGTCCGCCCCCAGGCGCCCTCCTGTGTGAGCCCCCGCCAGATCCGGCCGCGCATGGTGGGGCCCGACAGGTTCTCCAGGAGGGAGCACAGGACCGAATTGCCCGACGCCTCGGCGATGCGGCGGTGGAACTCCAGGTCGTTCGCCACCAGGTCATCGGCGGACGAGTCGGCGCCGACCCGGTCCAGATGGGCGCGCAGGTCCCCCACCTGCTCGTCGGTCATGCGCAGGGCCGCCATCGCGACCGCGTGCGGCTCCAGCAGCCTCCGCACCTCGAAGAACTCCAGCACGGTCGTGTCGTGGTGGACCTCGACGACGAAGCTCAGCGCGTCGAGCAGCAGGTTCGGCTCCAGGCTGGTGACGTACGTGCCGTCGCCCTGCCGCACGTCGAGCACCCGCATCAGGGACAGCGCGCGGACCGCCTCGCGCAGCGAGTTGCGCGACAGGCCGAGCTGGGCCGCCAGATCGGCCTCGCGCGGCAGCCGGTCGCCGGGACGCAGCGCCCCGGAGACGATCATCTCCTTGATCCGTTCGATCGCCTCATCGGTGACTGCCATGCTCGCTCCCCCAATAGATCCGATGTATCACGCCCGAGACTGCCACAGCGCCGACCGATCCCCGTTGACAGACCCATAGAGGTCGGATCTAATGCGCCTACCGGCCACCCAGTTCCATCCGCTCACGATGCGAGAGGGAGGACCCGGCATGAGAAGACGTCCGGGGGCCTGGACATCCACGCTATCGGCGGCGCTGTGCCTGGCGCTCGGCGCGGCGGCGCTCGGCGCGGGCGGCTGCTCGGTCAAGGACGGCTCGGGCGGCGCGTCCGGCTCGGGGTCGAAAGAGATCACGTTCCTCGTCTTCGAGACGCCGAACCTCACCCCGCAGGTCTGGGACGCGAACATCAGGCGCGTCACGTCCAAACACCCCGACATCAAGGTGAAGAAGCTCGTCGCGCCCACCCAGGACCGGACCGCGTACGCCAAGCAGCTTCTCACCTCCGGGCAGTTCCCCGACGTGATGGTCGCGGTGTCGCCTGCGGGGTTCGCCGAGAGCGGCAACCTGTACGCGTGGCAGCCGGGCGAGCTGAAGGACTTCACCAACCCCGGCAACGGCGCGGTCGGCGGCAAGATCTACCAGCTGCCGGCCAATACGCAGACGATCCCCGTCGTGTACTACAACAAGAGCCTCTTCACGAAGGCGGGCGTCACGGCCCCGCCCAGGACCTACGCGGAGTTCCTCGACGCGTGCGCCAAGCTCAAGGGCAAGGGCATCACGCCGCTGGTCGTCGGCGGCGGCCATGACGCGCTCGGCCCGACGTGGGCCGGGATCCTCGGCACCGAGGTCTACGCCAAGAACCCGAGGTGGATGCACGACCGGCGCGCGGACAAGGTGAAGTTCACCGACCCCGCGTTCGTCAGCGGCGCCCGCAAGCTCGCCGACCTGGCGGCCAAGGGCTACATCGACAAGCGCGACCTGTCACGTGACTACGCGGCGACGCAGCAGGCGTTCATGGACGGCAAGGGCGCGATGTACGCGATGGGCAACTGGTTCGCGGCGGCGGCCGACAACCCCGAGACCAAGCCGACGTTCGAGATCGGCCAGTTCTTCTGGCCGTCCGACGACGGGAAGCTGGTCGTGCCCGCGTTCACCGGCGGCGGCCTGCTGGTCAGCGCCAAGGCCAAGAACCTCGACGCGGCCAAGAAGTTCGCCTTGGGCTTCCAGCTCGACAAGACCAACCTCGACACCTCCACCGCGAACGACGGGCTCTTCCCCGCGATCAAGGGCTACACGCCACCGGCGAACGCGGGCCCCGTCTTCAAGACCGGCTATGACCTCTACCAGCAGGGCGTCCGGGCGAACGCCGTCGTGCCCGCCTTCGGGTTCGAGGCCGGCGACGACGGCATGCCCGCGGGCGTGGTGGAGAAGTGGGACTCCGCCGCGCAGGACCTGGTCACCGGCCGCCGCACGCCGGAACAGGTCGCGAGGTTCCTGGACGGCGAGTGGGCCAAGGGATCCTGAGTGTCCCGGGGAGCGCGGACCCGCCGTCCGGTCTGGCCGGGGCTGTGGCACTTCCTCACGTTCGGGGCGCCGGGGATCACGGTGTACGTGTGCTTCGTGCTGGCGCCGATCGTCGTGAGCTTCGGCTACAGCCTCACCAACTACAACCCGTTCGGCCCGCCGACCCGGTTCGTCGGGCTCCGCAACTACCGGCTGCTGATGCAGGATCCGGAGTTCCTGCTCTCGCTGCGGGTCACGACCATCCTCACCGTGATCGTGGTCGTGGTGCCCAACGTCCTCGGTCTGGCGATCGCGGTGGTGCTGGACCGGCGGGGCTGGTTCTACAACGCGCTGCGGACCGTCTTCTTCACGCCGGTCGTCCTCAGCACCGTCGTGGTGAGCATCATCTGGATCCGGCTCATGGCCGACGACGGGCTGATCAACCAGGCGCTGCGCGGGCTCGGCGTCGCCGGGCCGCCGGGCTGGCTCTCCGACCCCGCGTACGCGCTCTACTCGCTCGGGATCATCCTGTCCTGGCAGATGCTCGGCTTCTGCGTCGTCGTCTACCTGGCCGGCCTGCAGGGCGTGCCGCAGGACCTCCAGGAGGCGGCCGCGATCGACGGCGCCGGGCCGGTGTCGCGGTTCCGGCACATCACCTGGCCGATGCTGGCCCCGGCGCTGACCATCAACACCGTGGTGATGCTGATCTCGGCGTTCAAGGTGTACGACCACGTCCAGGTCATCACCAAGGGCGGGCCGGGCACCGGCACCACCGCCACGGTCGCCTACAACGTGATCCAGACCGGCTTCGTGGCCAACCGGCAGGGCTACGCGTCGGCCATGGCGATCGTGATGCTGGTCATCATCGCCGTCGCCTGCGCGGTCGCCCTCAAGATCCTGCAACGACGCGAGGTGCAGCTGTGACCGCGATGCGCGGCGAACGGGCGCCGTGGGCAAGGCCGCTCACGGCGCTCGCGGTCGGCACGATCTTCTTCGTTCCGCTGTACGTGGCGTGCGTCAACGTCATCAAGGAGGGGCCGCGGATCGCCAGGGAACCGGCGTCCCTGCCCGTTCCACCCACCCTGGACAACCTCCAGGCGGTGCTGAGCCGCCCTGACCGGCTCTTCTGGGTGAGCCTCACCAACAGCCTCATCGTCACCGGGCTCTCGGTGGTGATCCTCACCGTGCTGTCGGCGATGCTCGGCCACTACCTGGTGCGTTCTGGCGGCCGCTGGTCACGGCTGGTCATGCTGCTGCTCCTGTGCGGGCTGATGATCCCGCCGCAGGTGATCCTGCTGCCCATCACCCGGGTGCTCGCCACGTTCCACCTCATGACGACCGTCCAGGGCCTGGTGCTCTTCAACGTGGGGTATTACGTGCCGTTCGGCGTGTTCGTGTTCGCAGGGTTCATGCGTTCCATCCCGGTGGAGCTGGAGGAGGCCGCGGCGATCGACGGCGCCGGGCGGTGGACGGTCTTCTGGCAGGTCGTCTTCCCGCTGCTGCGGCCCGCCACCGCGAGTGTGCTGATCTTCCTCGGGGTATGGATCTGGAACGACTTCCTCAATCCGCTGATCATCCTCGGGCCCGGCCAGGGCACCACGGTCACCACCGGCGTCTACCGCTCCATCGGCCAGTACCAGGCCGACTTCGGCGGCGTCTTCGCGATGATGTTCCTGGCCACTCTCCCGGTGCTGATCCTCTATCTGCTGTTGCAACGGCACTTCGTCAAGGGACTGACGGGAGGGGCGACGAAGGGATGAACCGCATCGCCGAGGTGCCCGTCGACGCCGATCGCGGGCGCGTGTACGAACACGGATGGCAGAGCTGGAGCCCGTCCGCCACCTATCCCGTGACGGCGACGAGCGAGCGGCCGCGCCTCCGGCCCGGCGTCATGCAGACGATGTGCTGGCGGCCTGGCCGCCCCGGCCCCGCCCGCGGCTTCCAGGGCGAAGGCCTGCTCGCGGTCGATCCGGGCGACGGTTCTCCGGTGCGCCTGTACGCGGCGCGTGACGGCCGGGTCGAAGTCCCGTCGATCCGGGCCGTCCTCGACGGCGACCGGCTCGCCATCGAAACCGACGCCGACACCGACGGCGACGGCGACGTCGAGGAGATCGGCCACTCCGGCACCATCGAGTCGGCCCTCGCGGGCTGGGCGGACACCTTCGCGTGGGGGAACGTGCCCCGCAGGCCGCCCACGGTCTGGTGCTCCTGGTACCACTACTTCGGCGGGGTCACCGCCGCGGACGTGATGGAGAACGTGGCCGCGATCGCCGACCGCGGGTTGCCGGTCGACGTCGTGCAGATCGACGACGGCTGGCAGGCCGGGATCGGCGACTGGCTGGCCACGTCCCGCCCGTTCGCCGATCTGCCCGGGCTGGCGGCCCGCATCCGCGACGTCGGCCACCGGTGCGGGGTGTGGGTCGCCCCGTTCCTCGCCGGCGAGCACAGCACCCTCGCCCGCGACCACCCCGAATGGCTGATGGGCGACGCCGGCCGGAACTGGGGCCAGAGCCTGCGCGCCCTCGACGTCACGCACCCGGGTGCGGAGGCCTACCTGCGGGAGGTCTTCACCCGCCTGCGCGGCCTCGGCTTCGACTACTTCAAGGTGGACTTCCTCTACGCGGGCGCGCTCGACGGGCGGCGCAGCACGGACATGCCCGGCCCGGCCGCCTACCGGCACGGGCTCGAGGTGATCCGGGAGGCGATCGGGCCGGACGCCTACCTGCTCGGCTGCGGCGCGCCCATCCTGCCCAGTGTCGGCCTGGTGGACGCGATGCGGGTCGGGCCGGACATCGGCCTCACCGTGCGTCCGCCGTCCGGTGACATGTCCCGGCCCTCCCAGCTCGCCGCCACCGCGACGACCGTGGCCCGGGCCTGGCAGCACGGCCGTTTCTGGGTGAACGACCCGGACTGCCTGGTCGCGCGGCCCGCCATGGAGGAACGGGAGGCCTGGGCGCGCACGGTCGAGCGCTTCGGCGGGCTGCGCGCGTCGTCGGACCGCATCCTCGACCTCGACGCGTGGGGCCTGGAGACCACCCGCCGCCTCCTGGCCGGCCCGCCACCCCCGACCCCGTTCAAGACCGCCGGGTAGGCGGCGTTCAAGACCACCGGGGTAGGCGGACGGTCCCACGCGTCCAGCCCGCCCCTCGGTCCCCGCCTGCTCACCGCGGGTCGTCGAAAAATCGGCCACAACCCGCCATCCGGCCTGGGCGTATTGATCGATGGCCCGGCCGGGGGGAGACTTCAAGTGCTGGGGAGGGCCAGGGTTTCCTCACAGACCGGCCCCCGCCAGGCAAGGCCTCGGTCGTGCCATGCCCCCGTTGGCACGGCTGGGGCCTTGTCGCCGCTCAGCTCCCCCCGGCCTCGCCGGAGCCCTCGATCAGCCTGCGGTGGTGCTCGAACCGCGCCCAGGCCTCGGCGTATTGCTGCTCCCAGGTGTCACGCTGCTCGTCGAAGCCCTCAAGCCATTCACCGGTCTCGGCGTCGAAGCCCTCCGGGTACTTGTAGTTGCCCTGGTCGTCGTACTCGGCGGGCATGCCGTAGAGGGTCGGATCGAAGTACTCGTCGCGCGTGTCCGCCTCGTTCGCCTGCTTGAGCGACAGGCTGACACGGCGCCGCCCGGGATCGATGTCGACGATCTTCACGAAGATCTCGTCGTTGACCCGGACGACCTCCTCGGGGGTCTCCACCCGGCCCTCGGACAGCTCGGAGATGTGCGCCAGGCCCTCGATGCCGTCTCCGACCTGCACGAACGCGCCGAACGGCATCAGCTTGGTGACGCGGCCCGGCACGAACTGCCCGACCTGGTGGGTCCGGGCGAACCACTGCCACGGATCTTCCAGTGTGGCCCTCAGCGAGAGCGAGACGCGCTGGCGCTCCATGTCCACGCCCCGGACCTCGACCGTGACCTCCTGGCCGACCTCGACCACCTCGGACGGGTGATCGACATGCTTCCAGGACAGCTCCGACACGTGGACCAGGCCGTCCGCGCCGCCGAGGTCCACGAAGGCACCGAAGTTGACCACCGAGGAGACCACGCCCTTACGGACCTGTCCCTTCTCGAGGCTGTCAAGGAAGCTCTGGCGGGCCTCACCCCGCGTCTGTTCCAGGTAGGCCCGGCGGGACAGCACCACCTTCTCGCGGCTCCTGTCCAGTTCGGTGACCTTGGCCTCGAGCACCCGGCCGACGTACGGCCGCAGATCACGGACCCGCCGCAGTTCCACCAGAGCGGACGGCATGAAGCCGCGCACGCCGATGTCGAGGACCAGGCCGCCCTTGACGGCCTCGACGACCGTCCCGGTGACGACGCCGTCCTCGTCCCTGGTCTTTTCGATCGCGTTCCAGGCATTGTCGATCGCGTCCGAGGCCTGCTCAGGCTGGGCGCTCTCCGTCCCCGTGGGGACCGCTTCGTGGTCGTCGATGTCGTGGATCCTCATCTGTGCACCGGTGGAAACCGGGTACCGGCATGGCGGCACATATCGTGCCAGGTCTCAACGTTTACCGAAGTGTAGAAAACGGACGGCGGGTATGGGATGGGCGTAACCAAAAGGAGGAACCTACAATGCGCCGCATCAGCGCCGCACTTCAAGCCATCATCTCAACCCTCGTCAACGTCATCACCCTCCCCTTCCGGGTGCTCGCCAGTCTGCTGTCGCCCTCCCGCCGCCGCTCGCGCCGCCGGGCCGCGTGACGTTCCGGGCCATTCGGCCGTGTCGGTGACCTGAGTGAACGCGATGATCAGATCATCGCGCAGCGTCAGGTCATGCGCGAAGGCCGCCTCGAAGGGCACGCCGGTGGCCCTGACCCTGCCCCGGTAGTGCCCGAGGGCCACGCAGCGCTCAGGCTTGCAGGGCCGCTCAGGCTTGCAGGGCCAAAGTCTGGCCGGCCAGCTCGGCGAACCGGACCGCGTTGCGGACGGCCGCGCCGGTCGGGTCGTTGTTGAAGTAGACGTAGGCCTCGTCGTACTCGGCCTCGTTGATGCGGCTCACCCATGTGGCGAGGGCCTGGTCACCGTACGTGGGCCAGGGCTGGGCCGCGCCCTCGTGGAACCGCACGTACAGCCAGTCCGTGGTCCGCCACAGCGGGGTCAGCGGGCGGCTGTGCCGATCGGCCCAGCACAGCGCGGCGCGGTGCCGTTCGAGTACGGAACGCACCTCGTCGGACCACCACGAGGGATGCCGCGGCTCCACCGCCACCCGGATCCGATCGGGAAAGCACCGCAGGCAGGCGGCGAGGCGCTCCGGCTCGGCCTGCAACGTCGGAGGCAGCTGGAGCAGGATCGGCCCCAGCTTGGGACCGAGCCCCTCGGCGACGCTCATCAGCCGGGCCACCGGCTCCTCCGGCTCCCGCAGCCGCTTCATGTGCGTGAGGAAACGGCTGGCTTTCACGGCCATCACGAAGCCGTCCGGCGTACGGTCCCGCCAGCTCTCGAACGTCTCCCTCTTGGGCAGGCGGTAGAAGGCGTTGTTGTTCTCGACCGTGGTGAAGCTCTCCGCGTACCGCTCCAGCCACCGCCGCTGGGCCAGCCCGCTGGGGTAGAGCACCCCGCGCCAGTCGGCGTACTGCCATCCGGACGTGCCGATCAACATCGCGCCTCCCACAGCGCCCGCCTCCGGGAGGACCCGTACCCGCGAACCGCGCCCTCATGACGGCTTCGCCGATCCGCCGAGCACGGCTCGGGCCGGCTCTGTCACACCCCGCGCGTACGATCGACCGACGCCCCGACCCGTGATCGGATTGCCATGACCTTCGCGACCCGTGTCGCCGTTCGCGCCTACGAACTCGACACCCAGGGCCACCTCAACCAGGCGGTCTACATGCAGTACGCCGAGCATGCGCGCTGGGAGTGCCTGCGCGCCGCCGGGCTGCCCGGAGACAAGCTGCTGGCCACCGGCGTGGGCCCCGTCACACTTGAGACCAACCTCAAGTTCCGCCGGGAGCTGCGCGGCGGCGACGAGGTGGACGTCACCTGCAGGTTCGTCTTCGGCGACGGCAAGACGTTCCGGATCGAGCAGGAGATCCGCCGGACGGACGGCACGGTGGCGGCCGAGATCACGAGCGTCTGCGGCCTGCTGGATCTCACCGAACGGCGTCTCCTCCACTCACCCGGTGACCATTTCGCCTCACTCGCCGAGCGTCCAGAGACGCTCGGCGGCTAGCCTTCCGGGGTGAGATGTCGCCACACAATGATCGTAAGCTGAAGGTCATGTCCGACGGCCGCCCCGGGTGTCACTGCATCATCGATCACGACTACGGTGACCGCGACCGCCTCGACAATTTCGAGCTCCGTACGATCGTGCACGTCAGCCAGTACGGGTGGAGCGTCGTCCTGGTCCCCGGCGACGCCGAGGGCCCCGGCTGGGCGTACACGATCGGGCTCTGGCACAGCTTCCGCTCCTCCGAGCTGGCGATGTTCGGCGGCGACATCTACGAGATGGAGGCCATCCTCAACACGCTCGGCCAGCAGACCGCCGAGGGGGACGCGCCCGAGGACGGCGGCCGCCGGGAGGACGTGGTGCGCGGCCAGACCGCCGCCTTCCGGACGGTCGACCCGCGCTGGTACGACGGCATGTTCAAGGGGGCGCTGTCGTTCTACCGCCGGCCCCCGCTGCCCTTTCTGCAGGTCGTGTGGCCCGATGACCAGGGGCTGTACCTGTGGCAGCCCGGCACCGAGCTGATCTTCCGCCACTCGCAGCCCTGGTTGTGGCTCAACCCGCGGCAACACCCCGAGGGGGCGTGGACCCGGCACCTGTGAGCCCCGCCCGGCGTAGGGTCGGCGGGTGTTCGGGCCCATCGCCGAGATCATCGAGACCCAGCGCCTCATCCTGGAGCCGCCGGCCGTCCACGACGCCGACGAGATGGCCGAGGTGCTCGGTGATCCCCGCCTTCATGACTTCATGGGCGGCGAGCCGCTGACCGCCGCCGAGCTGCGGGCCCGCTACGAGCACCTGGTCGCCGGCCCGGCTCCGTTCCACCAGGAATGGTGGCTCACCTGGATCGTCCGCCGCCGCCGCGACCGGCGGGCCGTCGGCTACGTCCAGGCGACGGTCACTCCGGGGACAGCAGGGACTCCTGAGGCGTCGGGCGCTCGCGAGGCGTCAGGCAGCCCCGAGGCGCCAGGCACCCGCGAGGCGCCAGGCACGCCCGCGCTGCGGGCGGACGTCGCCTGGGTCATCGGGATGCCCTACCAGGGCTTCGGCTTCGCCACCGAGGCGGCCGCCGCCATGCTCCGCTGGCTTCGCGATCACGCCGTCCGGGAGATCACCGCCGCCGTGCATCCCGGCAACGAGCCCTCCGCCGCCGTGGCCCGCAAGCTCGGGCTCCATCCGACCGCCAGCCGGTCGGGCGACGAGGTCGTATGGAGGGTCGTATGGAAGGACATGCGTAAGGACGAGTGAGAGATCCGGATCAACGGGTAACACCTCGATCTCGTTCTGTGGCCGCGAAACCCTGGCGGGTACGCAACAATCGACGGGCCACACACTCAACGGTCAGGGAGTGGGAACGATGCCGGAGGTCTGGCCTGGCGAGCCGTATCCGCTGGGCGCCACCTGGGACGGCACGGGCACCAACTTCGCGCTGTTCTCCGAGGTCGCCCACAAGGTCGAGCTGTGCCTGTTCGACGACGCGGGACGCGAGGAACGGTACGAGCTGCCCGAGGTCGACGGATATCTCTGGCACGGGTACATGCCCGGCATCGGCCCGGGCCAGCGCTACGGCTACCGCGTGCACGGGCCGTTCGAGCCGCGCGACGGCCACCGTTGCAACCCCGCCAAGCTGCTGCTCGACCCGTACGGCAAGGCCGTGGAGGGCGGCGTGCAGTGGCACGAGTCGCTGTTCTCCTACCACTTCGGCGACCCGGACACCCTCAACGACGCCGACAGCGGCCCCTACATGCCGAAGAACGTCGTGATCAACCCGTTCTTCGACTGGTCCGACGACCGGCCGCCGCGGACCCCGTACCACGACACGGTGATCTACGAGGCGCACGTCAAGGGCCTCACCAAGCTCCACCCCGCCATCCCGGAGGAGCAGCGCGGCACCTACGCGGGCCTGGCGCACCCGGTCATGATCGACCATTTCCTCGATCTCGGCGTGACCGCGGTCGAGCTGATGCCCGTCCACCAGCACATCCCCGAGCACGCGATGGTCGCGCGCGGCCTGACCAACTACTGGGGTTACAACACCATCGGCTTCCTGGCCCCGCACAACGCCTACAGCGCCTCGGGCGAACGGGGGAAGCAGGTCCTGGAGTTCAAGGCGATGGTCCGCACACTCCACGAGGCGGGGATCGAGGTCATCCTCGACGTCGTCTACAACCACACCGCCGAGGGCGACCATCTGGGGCCGACGCTGTCGTTCCGCGGCATCGACAACGCCTCGTACTACCGGCTGCGCGACGACGACAAGCGCTACCACCTCGACTACACGGGCTGCGGCAACTCGCTCAACGTGCGCAGCCCGCACGCGCTCCAGCTCATCATGGACTCGCTGCGTTACTGGATCCTGGAGATGCACGTGGACGGGTTCCGGTTCGACCTGGCGTCGGCGCTGGCGCGCGAGCTGCACGACGTCGACCGGTTGTCGGCGTTCTTCGACCTGGTCCAGCAGGATCCGGTGGTCTCGCAGGTCAAGCTGATCGCCGAGCCGTGGGACGTCGGCGAGGGCGGCTACCAGGTGGGCAACTTCCCGCCGCAGTGGACCGAGTGGAACGGCAAATACCGCGACACCGTCCGCGACTTCTGGCGGGGGCAGCCCGCGACGATGCCGGAGTTCGCGTCCCGGCTGACGGGGTCGAGCGATCTGTACGAGCACAGCGCACGGCGCCCGTGGGCCTCCATCAACTTCGTGACCTGCCACGACGGCTTCACGCTGAACGACATCGTCGCGTACAACCGCAAGCACAACGACGCCAACGGCGAGGCCAACCGGGACGGCACCGACGACAACCGCTCCTGGAACTGCGGTTACGAGGGGCCCACCGACGATCCCGCGATACTCGAGCTCCGGGCCCGCCAGCGCCGCAACTTCCTGGCGACGCTCTTCCTGGCGCAGGGTGTGCCGATGTTGTCCCACGGCGACGAGCTCGGCCGCACCCAGCGCGGCAACAACAACGCCTACTGCCAGGACAACGAGCTGTCGTGGATCGACTGGCACAACGTCCGGCATGAGGACCTGGAGTTCGTCCGCTCGCTCGCCCAGCTCCGCAAGGACCATCCGATCTTCCGCCGGCGCCGCTTCTTCAAGGGCGGCCCGCTGAACGGCGGCCCCGCCGACATCGCCTGGCTGACACCGGCGGGCGTCACGATGACCGACGACGACTGGACGGTGGGCTTCGCCAAGTCGCTCGGGGTCTTCCTCAACGGCGAGGCCATCACCGAGCCCGACCCGCGCGGCCGCCGCATCACCGACGACTCGTTCCTCCTGCTCATCAACGCGCACTCGGAGTACGTGGAGTTCACGCTGCCCGGTCCGGAGTACGGCGAACGCTGGGAGTACGCCCTCGACACCGCCGCGCCCACCACGCTGGGCGAGCGCGAACGCCTCAAGGCGCAGGACCAGATCGACGTGGCCAGCCGCTCCCTGATCGCCCTCCGCCGCATCTGATCGCCCTCCGGCGTGTCTAACTGCGGCTCACCTCGATGGCGGTGAGGAAGACCAGAACGAACGTCGCGACCGCGACGACGCCGTGGACCAGCACGGCGGTCGCGGGGAAGTCCTGCTCCGCTCCCCTGGCGTGCCGCCCGCCCCGGCCCACCAGCCAGCGCGTGAAGAGCAGGAAGCCCTGGAGGATCACCACCAGCAAGGCCCCGAACGCACCCCAGGCATAACCGGCCTCATCGGTGACCAGATACGCGATCCACACGACGAGGCCCACCACGGCCGCGAGCGGGTGACCGACCACCACCAGCGTCGGGAAGCGCGTCACCTTCGTCGCCTGCCGTCGCAGTCCCCCCGTCCGCGTCCAGATCATCAGCAGCTGGATCCCCACGACGGTGCTCAGGACCCAGGCGGCAAGCGCGACGAACTCCACCCCCGCTCCCTTCGGTGCGGTGCGTTCCCTGTCCTGATTGTCGCCCTGACTCAACCCCACCATGACCGATTCGTGAATATGAGGACACAGACCGTTATCGGCCACCGCTCCCCGCACGGGTGCATGCACGCCGGACTTCCAGGGCAAAGCACCTGTCTAGGGTGGAAATCGAACTCGCATCCGAGACGTGGGGGGTGGATGATGCAGCGGCTCTCTCCTGCTTCCAATTCTGATTCTGTGGCTTCCGGCCCGGTCGACCTGGCCGAGGCCTATGCGTATCCAGCGGAGGGGGCGTGGTTGCGGGCCAACATGATCTCCACGCTGGACGGGGCGGCGTGGTCGCTGGAAGGGCGCAGCGGGGGGCTCGGCAACGAGGCCGACCGGCAGTTGTTCTCCCTCATGCGCGGGCTCGCGGACGTGGTGATCGCCGGAGCGGGGACGGCCCGCGTCGAGGGGTACGGCCCCGTCGCTCCCGGGCCGGGGTGGGAGGAGCTGCGGGCCGGGCGGACGGCCGTGCCGCCGCTGGCCATCGTGTCCCGGCGGCTCGAGCTCGACCTGGGCGGGCCGCTGTTCACCGACGCCGACCCGCCGACCATCCTGCTGACGGTCGAGGACGCGCCCGCCGACCGGCTCCAGCTGGCACAGGAGGTGGCCGACGTGATCATCGCGGGCGAGCACGCGGTCGACTTCGCGATGGCCGTCAAGCAGCTGGAGGCGCGGGGGCACCGGCGGCTGCTGTGCGAGGGCGGGCCCCATGTGCTCGCTCAGATGGTGGAGGCCGGGGTGCTCGACGAGCTGTGCCTGACGTTGAGCCCGATGATGCTTTCGGGGATGGCCTCGCGCATCCTGAACGGGACGACGCTGGCGGCGCCGTCGAACATGAAGCTAGGGCAGGTGCTCGAGGAGGAGGGTTACCTCTTCATGCGCTACTGCAAGACGTAGCGGAGGAAGAGAACGGCCTCGTCCTCGTAGAGGGCGGTCAGGGCGAGGTCCATGGGGGCCGGAAGCTCGCCGAGGAGACGGGTGGTGCCCAGCAGTGTCGGGGCGATGTTGAGGCAGAGCTCGTCCACCAGGCCCTCCCGGATCAGTGAAGTCGCCAAGGCCGGGCCGCCCTCGCAGAGCAGGCGTTCAAGGCCGAGGGTCTCGCGGAGCTCGCGGATCGCCGCGGGCAGGTCCAGGTCTTCTTGACCTGCGGCGACGACCTGGATGCCGGAGGGCACGGCAGGGGCGGCCGCACCGGTGGTGACCACGATCGTGGGCGTCTCGGCCTCGGTGAAGAGCGGCAGCGTCCAGTCGAGGTCGAGGCTGCGGGACACGACGACGATGGGGGCGGGCGGGCCGCCCCGGCGCTCGCGCAGGTCGGATCGGAGGCGGGCGGGGCCGAGCCGGCCGGTCCGCACGGTCGCCGCCCCGACGAGGATCGCGTCGGCCAGGGCGCGGAGGGTCCGGAAGACCCTGAAGTCGGCCTCTCCCCCGAGGCCGTCGGTCCATCCCTCGGTATCGGTCACCGAGCCGTCGGCGCTCATCACCATGCCGATCCGGAGGCCGGGCGCGTCCCCGTACGCCTCGTACGGGTCGACACCGGTGGCGGGATCGGGCAGCAATCGGCGCATGACCTGCACATTAGACGAAGGATTCGACAGGGACGGGAGGGGCGGACCGGCGTTTCGCTCTGTCGGTGGCGTGGGGGAATATGGGGAGATGGAGCTGCCGATCAGTCCGCCGCTGGCGCCGATGCTGGCCAAGGCGGTCAAGACCATGCCCAAGGGCGATGTGCTGTACGAGCCCAAGTGGGACGGCTTTCGTTGCATCGTGTTCCGCGATGGGGACGAGGTGGAGCTGTCCAGCCGCGGCGAGAAGCCGCTGACCCGGTACTTCCCCGAGCTGGTCGAGGCGGCCAAGCGGGAGCTGCCCGAGCGGTGCGTGGTGGACGGTGAGATCGTGCTGCGGAAGGGTTCGCGGCTTGATTTCGACAGTCTCCAGCAGCGGATCCATCCGGCGGCGTCGCGGGTCAAGCTGCTGTCGGAGGAGACTCCCGCCTCGTTCATCGCGTTCGACCTGCTCGCCCTGGGCGACGAGTCGCTGATGGAGACCCCGCTGGGCGAACGGCGCCAGCGGCTGGTCGACACGCTGGCGGGGGTCAAGGCGCCGGTCCATGTGACGCCGGCCTCGGATTCCTACGAGCTGGCGCTGAAGTGGTTCGACGAGTTCGAGGGCGCGGGCCTGGACGGAGTGATCGCCAAGCCGCGCGACACGCCCTACGAGCCGGATAAGCGAGTCCTGTGGAAGGTCAAGCACGAGCGGACCGCCGACTGCGTGGTGGCGGGCTTCCGCTGGCACAAGTCGGGGCCCATCGTGGGGTCGCTGCTGCTGGGGATCTACAACGACGAGGGCCATCTGCAGCATGTGGGCGTGGCGGCGTCGTTCACGATGAAGCGCCGCGAGGAGCTGGTCGACGAGCTGAAGCCCTATCTGCTGGAGGATCTGTCCGAGCATCCGTGGGGGGAATGGGCACAGCAGAGCGAGGCGACCGTCGACCGCATGCCAGGGGCGATCTCCCGCTGGACCGGCAAGAAGGATCTGTCCTGGGTGGCCCTGCGGCCTGAGCTGGTCGTCGAGGTGGCGTACGAGGCGATGGAGGGCAACCGGTTCCGGCACACCGCGCGGTTCCGGCGGTGGCGGACGGACCGTACGCCCAAGTCGTGCACGTACGAGCAGCTGGAGGTGCCGGTCGCCTACGACCTGGACGACATCTTCGCGGGCGGCGCAGGTTCCTGAAGGAAACAATGCGGGCAGAGCTGCGGCAGGTGGTGAAGGGTGCCCGGCCCGGACGGCGGGACGCGGCGGAGATCGTGGTGTTCGACTCCACCGGCACCGCCGTCCAGGACGTCGCGGCCGCTGGCCGTCCATCGCGCGGCCGTACACGAGGACACGGGCTTGCCGTTGCCCTCTGGGACTGAGCTACGCGATCGCCGAGAGGAGGGCCGGCAGTTCGTCGTGGTGGACGACGGTCAGCCGCCGCGTGGCCCGGGTGATCGCCACGTAGAGGTCCTGGCCGCCGCGCGGCGACTCGGCCAGCACGCCGTGCGGATCCACGACGATCACCGAATCGAACTCCAGGCCCTTGGACTCCTCGGCGGTGAGCACCACGACGGGGGAGTCCAGTGCCTCCGGCGTCGCGCCCGCCTCCGCGCCGGGAAGAGCCGCGCGCACCGCGCCGTGCGCCGCCCCTGAGGCGATCACAGCGAGACGGCCCTCGCCCGCGCCGCCGGTTTCGATCTCCGCCAGCTCGGCCGCCACCAGGTCCGGCAACTCGGCGGTGATCCGGCCGGCGGGCAACCGCACGGCCACCGGCGGCGGGCCGTCGTCGCGGACCGGCTCGGGCGGAATCTGGTCGGGTGCGACGGTGGCCAGCACGTCCGCGGCGACCTTCATGATGGCGGCGGGCGTCCGGTAGTTGACCATCAGGCGCTGCTCCCGCCAGCGGCCGGACACGTACCGGTCGAGCATCTGGCCCCACGAGCGGGCGCCCGCGGGGTTGCCGGTCTGGGCGATGTCGCCCACCACCGTGAGGGACCGCGTCGGCACCTTGCGCATGACCGTCCGCCAGGCCATCTCCGACAGCTCCTGCGCCTCGTCCACGATGACGTGCCCGTACGCCCATTCGCGGTCGGACGCGGCGCGCTGCGCGGTGGTGAGCCGGAGGCCGTCGTCGTGCTGGCGTTCGGCCAGTTCGAGCGCGTCCTCAACGTGCCGTTCGGCCAGTTCGCGCACGTCGAGCTGGTCGATCTCGGGGATGCCGGTCTGCTCGATCCCGGTGGACTGGATGACCTCGCGCGCGTAAAGCTCCTCGGCCTCCCGCTCCCGCTCGACGGCGCGGCGGCGGGCCCGTTCGGCCGAGTCGTCGAGGGCGCCCAGGAGCTCGGCGGCCTCGTCCAGCAACGGCACGTCCGACACCGTCCACTCGGTGCCGGCCGGGCGTACGAGGGCGGCCTGCTCGGCCGGGGACAGGCCCGCCTCAGGACCGACGCGCCGCAAGGCCTCCGGGTCGCCGAACAGATCGGTGAGCAGTTGCTGTGGTGTCAGCTCCGGCCACAGGCCGTCGATCGTCTCGCGGACGGCGGGCTCCTGCCAGAGGGCCTCCTTGGCCAGCTTCAGCTCGGCCCCGTCGAGAAGGGGCTGCTCCTCGGCCTCGTCGAGGAGCTCCTGGAGCCACTGGGGGACGTTGCCGGAATCGAGGATCTCCTGGAGCGGCTCGTCGGTCATCTGGTCGTACTGCTCGGCGCGGTTCACCGCGAGAGCCTGCAACATCTCGTGCACGAAGAGCCGGCGCTGCCGGTTGTGCGGCGCGCGCAGCGCGCGGGCGCGGTCGCGGATCTCCAGCGTCGTCGCAGGGTCGACGCGCAGGTCCATCCCGTCCGACTCGACCTCGACGCCCTCCTCCGGCGCGCGCTGCCGGTCCCTGACCGCGGCGTCGACCAGGCTCGCCATCCTCAGGTCGCCCTTGAGGACGGCGATCTCAGGGCTCTCGGCCGCGGTGGCCCGCACTCCCGGGAAGAGCTCGCCGACCGTGGCCAGCGCCACGTCGGTCTCGCCGAGACCGGGCAGCACCTGCTCGATGTAGCGCAGGAACGTCGCGTTCGGGCCGACGACCAGCACGCCGCGGCGTTCGAGCACGTCGCGGTGGGTGTAGAGGAGGTAGGCGGCGCGGTGCAGCGCGGCGACCGTCTTGCCGGTGCCGGGGCCGCCCTGCACGACCAGGACGCCGGGCAGCCCGGCACGGATCACCTGGTCCTGCTCCTCCTGGATCGTCGCGACGACGTCGGACATCCGGCCGGTGCGGCCGCGGCGCAGCGTGGCCAGCAGCGCCGCCTCGCCGACGATCGTGCTCTGGTCGGCCGCGGTCAGCCCGTCCAGGTCGAACACCTCGTCGTCGAGCCGGACCACCTCGCGGAGGCGGAGGTGCAGATGGCGGCGGCGGGCCAGCGTGCCCGGAGAGGTGGGCGTCGCGGTGTAGAACGGCCGGGCGGCGGTGGCCCGCCAGTCGATCAGCAGCGGCTCGCGGTGCTCGTCGCGCAGCCCGATCCGGCCGATGTAGAACGTGTCACCGCGCCCATCGCCGTCGGCCCGGTGGTCGATACGGCCGAAGCACAGCCCGCGCTCCACGCCGGTCAGCCGGTCGAGGTGCCGGGCCGCCTCGTCGGTGGCGACGGCGCGTTCGAGCCTGGCCTGGAACACCCCGCCCCCTCCCGTGGACGCCGGTCCCTCGCGCAGGGTCCGCTCGGCCTCGGCGCGCTCCCGGTCGAGCCGGTCGTAGACGCGGCTGACGTAGTCCTGTTCCTCTCGCAGTGCGGCCTCTGGGGACTTGACATCGTCGGCTTGACGGGTCTCCATACCTCGGCTACACTCCTATTCATAGGATCGGTGTTGTGCGTCCTCTTTGACGCAAGTTGTCAGATTACCATCCTCATGGTCCGCTGTCGCGCGGGCCTTTTCTTCGTTTCTGAGCACCCCTCTCCCCTCTCGTCCAATTGATCGTTTCTGTTGGACTGGACGTCATCTGCGCGGTGTTCAGCGGCCATGGACCGCCATGAGGCTGTCGGGCGATTTGCCCTGGCATCCCCTTGAAAGGCCCCCCATGGCTGACGCACCACGCGCGCTCAACCGGAGATCCTTCCTCGTCACCTCAGGCCTGGCGGTCGGCACCGCCGCGGCCGTGACCGGCGTTCCCGGCACCGCCCATGCCGCCTTCGGCCGCCCTGGAACTCTCCCCACCGACCCGTTCACCCTGGGCGTCGCCTCCGGCGACCCCGACTCCGAGGGCTTCGTGCTGTGGACGCGGCTCGCACTGAACCCGCTCGCCGAGGACGGCCTCGGCGGAATGCCGGACAAGACCTATCCGGTGGAGTGGCAGGTCTCCTCGGACGCGCGCTTCCGCCGCATCGTCCGCCGCGGAGTCGCCGCCGCGCGTCCTGGCTCGGCCCACAGCGTGCACGTCGAGCTGCGCGGGCTGCGTCCGGGCCGGGAGTACTGGTACCGCTTCCGCGTCGCCGGCCATCTCTCCCCGGTCGGCCTCACCCGGACGGCGCCGCGCGCCGACTCGTTCGGCCCGGCGCTGGCGATGGCGTTCGTCTCCTGCTCGCAGTTCGAGCATGGCTATTTCACCGCCTACCGGCGCCTGGCCGAGGAGCAGCCCGACCTGATCCTGCACCTGGGCGACTACCAGTACGAGTACAAGAAGGGCGTCTACAACGTCCCGGGCGGCAACGTCCGCGACCACGAGGGCCCGGAGACCGTCACGCTCGCCGACTACCGGCAGAGGCACGCCCAGTACAAGTCCGACCTCGACCTGCAGGCCGCGCACGCCGCCGCGCCATGGCTGGTGGTCTTCGACGACCACGAGGTGGAGAACAACTGGGCCGACGAGGTGCCCGAGGCCGGCTCCGACACACCCGACCCGGCCGCCTTCCGCGAGCGCCGCGCAGCGGCGTTCCAGGCGTACTACGAGAACATGCCGCTGCGCCGCAGCTCCGTGCCCAAGGGTTACGACATGCAGCTCTACCGGCGGGTCCGCTGGGGCCGCCTGGCCAATTTCCACATGCTCGACACGCGGCAGTTCCGCGACGACCAGGCCTGCGGCGACGGGTACAAGGACTGCGCGGCCGCGTCCGACCCGGCGCGGTCCATCACGGGCGCCGCGCAGGAGAAGTGGCTGCTGGACGGCTTCCGCCGGTCGGGCGCCCGCTGGGACGTGCTCGGCCAGCAGGTGTTCTTCGCCCAGCGCGACAACACGGCCGGGCCGGTGAAGAAGACCAGCATGGACGCCTGGGACGGGTACGTGGCGTCCCGTGACCGCATCACCAAGGGCTGGCTGGACGCCGAGGTGCGCAACGCCGTCGTGCTCACGGGTGACGTGCACGCGCACTGGGCCAGCGATCTCAAGGCGAACTACGACGACCCGGACTCCGCGGTGGTCGGCTCCGAGCTCGTCTGCAGCTCGATCACCAGCGGCGGTGACGGCGCCGACTCCGACCCGGCAAGCCACCCGTTCCTCACGATCAACCCTCATCTGAGGTTCTACAACAACCAGCGCGGCTACGTGCTGACCAGGATCGACAAGCAGGAGATGAAGGCCGACTTCACGACGCTGCCGACCGTGCGCACGCCCGGCGCCGCCGCGTCGGTCAAGGCGACCTTCGTCATCGAGGATCGCGTGCCCGGCGTCAAGCAGACCTACCTGCGGCCGTACGCCGCGCCCAAGGCCCGAACGAAGTCGGACCGCGACATCATCCAGGAGACCATCGAGAACGAGACCGCGCGCCCGTAACACCCGCCGCGCGCGCCGCCGAAGCATTGGCACGGCATGGCCGGGCTCTCCATCGCAAGGGAGAGCCCGGCCATCAGTCTGCAGTCAGGACGCGTACGGCAGAAGCTCCTTGTCGATCTCCTCCCAGCGGGCCTTCAACCGCTTGAGCACCTCGGGATCGCGGAGGGCGAGGTTGGCCTGTTCGCGCGGGTCGATCGTGAGGTCGTACAGGCGCTCGGTCGTGGCCCCGCCGCCTTCCACCGGGCCACTCAGGTACTTCCAGCGGCCGCGTCGCAGCGCCCGCGAGGACTTGGTGCGCCAAAACAGGTCGTGTTGCGGTTCGCGTGTTCCGCGGAGGAGGTACGAGGCGAGGCTGTGCCCGTCGAGCGGAAAGCCGGCGGCGGGCTTCGTCCCGGCCACCTCCAGGATCGTCGCGGTCCAGTCCTGGGTGATGACGGGGACGCGGCTGACCTGGCGCGGACGGACGCGGGCCGGCCAGCGCAGGATGTTGGGCACCCGGATGCCGCCCTCGTTCAGGCTCGCCTTCTGGCCGGACAGCGGCCACTGATGGGAGAAGCGCTCGCCGCCGTTGTCGCTGGAGAACAACACGAACGTGTCTCGTTCCTGCCCGGTCTCGCGGAGTGCGCGCAGCACGCGGCCGACCGCCGCGTCCAGGCTCTCGACCATCGCGCGGTACGTGTCGAGCGACCCTCCGTCCTCGTGCCAGAGCGCCCGGCTGTCGCCGGCCTTCACGCGCGCGGTGATCTGAGCGCTCACCTCGCGGTCCCCCGGCGCCTCCCAGGGCCAGTGGGGCGTCGTGAAGTTGAGGTTCAGAAGCCAGGGATCGTCGTGGTCACGCCGTTCGCGGACGAAGTCGGCGGCGCGGGCGGCGATGGTGTCGGTGTAGTAGCCGAGGTCCTCGACCGGCACCTCCCCCTCGAAGAGGTCCACGCCGGTGCTGGTGACTTTGGAGTAGTAGTCGACGGCGCCGGAGAGATTGCCGAAGAAGGTGTCCCAGCCGGACTTGACGGGGCTGTACCAGGGCAGGAAGCCGCAGTGCCACTTGCCGAACATCGCGGTGGCGTAGCCGGAGTCCTTCAGGAGCGAGGCGAGTGTCGGATGGCCCGGCGGGATGCCGTGCAGTTTGTCGGGACGGGCGATCGGCTCTTCCAGCCCGCCGCGAAGCCGTCCCGGATAGCGCCCGGTGTAGAGCCCGAACCGCGTGGGCGAGCAGACCGCAGCCGCCGAGTAGGCGTCGGTGAAGCGCACACCCTGCCGTGCCAGCCGGTCCAGATTGGGGGTGCGGATGTGCGGCGATCCATAGCAGCCAAGGTCCGCCCAGCCGAGGTCGTCGCCGAGGATGACCAGGAAGTTGGGGCGTCTGGCGGACGTGGCCTGCGGGTTCGCACGGAACCGCCGTTCGAGCGTCGAGTCCGAGGCGGAGGCGTCGGACGTGCCCGCACCGAGTGCCACGCCCGCCACAGTGCCCGCTGCCGTGGCGGCCGCCACCGTGCCGAGGGCCGCCCCCGCACCGCGCCGGGTGACCCCCGGGGCGCCCTGATCTTCAGCCACGATAAAACCCTACTTTCCCTACTAATTTAGTTAACTTGATCGGGATAGTAGGGAATGGCTGATCGTCCGCGCAATACCGACCTGGCGTGACCTGGACCGCCCCGGGCTTCCGTTCGAGGGTTGACCAAGCGTACGCTTGGTCGCCGTACGACCGTAGGCAGAGGGGACGGCGATGACAGAGGTCCGGGACTACTCCAACCTGATCGGCGGCGAGCTGCGGCCCGCCGCGGACGGCCGCACGCTGGACTCGGTCAATCCGGCGACCGGCGAGGTCTGGGCGACGATCCCGCGCTCCGGCGCCGCGGACGCGGCCGCCGCCGTCGAGGCCGCCCGCGCCGCGTTCCCCAAGTGGTCGGGCATGCCCGCCGCCGGGCGGGCGCACTACCTGCGCAAGGTCGCCGAGGTGTTCGCCAAGAACGCCAAGGAACTGGCCGAGCTGGAGACGATCGACAACGGCAGGCTCATCACCGAGACCGCCAAGCGCGACCTGCCCGGCATGACGTATCTGTGGACCAACGCCGCCGCCGAATGCGCCGCCGCGGTCGAGGGCCGCAGCGTCGACTTCGGCCCGGGCAGCCAGGGCCTCACGCGGCGCGAGCCGTACGGCGTCGTCCTCGGGATCATCCCGTGGAACTCCCCCATCTCCACGCTCTCGGCCAAGGCCGCGTTCGCGCTGGCGGCGGGCAACACCGTCATCATCAAGCCCGCGGAGCAGGCCACGGTGTCCTCGCTCCGGGTGGGCGAGCTGCTGCGGGAGGTGCTGCCGCCCGGCGTCCTCAACATCGTGTCCGGCCTCGGCGAGGAGGTCGCCGATCCGATGGTGCGCAGCCGGGGGGTCAACAAGGTCAGCCTCACCGGCTCCGTCGGCACCGCGCAGATCATCACCCGTGCCTCCGCCGAGTCGCTCAAACCGCTCGCGCTGGAGCTCGGCGGCAAATCGCCCAACATCGTCTTCGCCGACGCCGATCTGGACAGGGCGGCCCCGGGCGTCACCACCCAGGCGATCTTCACCGCCAATGCGGGCCAGATCTGCTACGGCGGCTCGCGCATCCTCATCCAGCGCCCGGTGTACGACGAGATGATCTACCGGATGAAGGAGATCGCCGCGGGTGTCCGGCTCGGCGACACCCTCTCGCCCGACACCACGATGGGCCCCATCGTGTCGGCGGAGCAGTACGAGCGCGTCACCTCGTACCTGGAGATCGGCGCGAAGGAGGGCGCGGAGCTGGTCTTCGGCGGCCGGTTCGGCGCCGAGCTCGTGGACGAGGCGCACGCGGGCGGCTACTGGGTCGAGCCGACGCTGTTCGCCACGTCCGACAACTCGCTGCGCGTCTGCCAGGAGGAGATCTTCGGCCCCGTCGCCGTGGTGCTCCCGTTCGACACCGAGGAGGAGGCGGTCGCCCTCGCCAACGACTCGGTCTACGGGCTGGCCGCCGGGGTGTGGACCCGCGATCTGGGCACGGCCCAGCGCATGTTCCGCCGGCTGGACACCGGGACGGTCTGGGTCAACACGTACCGCAAGGTGATGTTCCCGCTCGAAGGCACCAAGGACAGCGGTTACGGCAACGACTCGGTGCTCGCGTACACGCGCGAGAAGGCCGGTCTGTTCGAGTTCTGACCCTGCCAGATGCCGCTTCGGCGCGGCGTGACCCTAGACGACGATGTCGCTGCGGCGTTCCAGGAGGACCACGTCGCGCCAGACCGACCGGCCGCCGAAGTCGTGGCGGCCCAGGTGTTCGCGCACGCCGACCAGCCGGAAGCCCAGGGACTCGTGAAGCCGGATGCTGGCGGCGTTCTCCGGGAAGATGCCCGCCTGCAGGGTCCAGAGACCGCCGCGCTCGCTGGAGTCGATCAGGGCGCCGAGCAGCGCGCGGCCCGCGCCACGGCCCTGCGCCTCGGGGTGGATGTAGATCGACACCTCCGCGACCCCGGCGTACACGGGACGGTCGGAGATCGGTGAGAGCGCCGCCCAGCCGAGGACGCGATCGGCGTCCCGGGCCACGAAACGGTGGTCGGCCAGCTTGCCCGCCGAGAACTTCTCCCACGCCGGGCAGGTGGTCTCGAACGTCGCATTCCCGCTGTCGATCCCGGCCTGGAAGATGGCCAGCACCTCGTCGGCATGCTCGGGCAGCATCCGCGTGATTTCCACGCCACCACTGTACGGACCGGACGAACAGCACCAAAAAGGACCCGGGTGCGGCGGATCTCAGGTGCAGACGACCTTGCCGCCGACCGCCCCCTGGATGGCGGTCGCCACCTCCTTGCTCTCCGGTGTGACCAGCCAGGTCATATCGTCGGTCACGCTGCAGACCTTGGCACCCGTGCCCTTGATCATCGTGCGGGCCGCCTCATAGCCGGCCGCGGAGCTGTAGAGCTCGATGTTGGTCTGCTCGCCCTTCACCGTGCAGCTGACCTTGGTGCCGCCGGCCACCTGGCCGGCCCTGGGCGCCGTGCAGCCGAGCCCGGCCTGGCTGATCTTCTTGGCGAGGCCCTGCAGTGCCGGAGCGCCCTTCGGAGCGGGCTCGGCCTCTGGACTCTGGGGCGCCACGCCACCGGACCCCGCCGCCTTGGGAGTCCCGGACGTGGCGGACGCGGCGGGCTTGTCGTCGCCTCCGCACCCGGCGACGGCGAGACCCAGGGCCAGTCCGATAACGGGCAGAAGGCTACGACGCAACACGACCTCCATCGGCGGGGGGTGGATCGGAAGAGCAAGATCGTAGCGCCTGCCCGGCACAGCAAGGCCGCCGTCGACCCGCGCAGCGGGTCGACGGCGGCCGGGGTGGTGGTCAGCCGCGACGGCGGCGGGGGCGGCGGCGGTCCGAGCGGCGGCCCATCGGGCGACGCCAGGACAGGCCGGTGCCGGGGATGCGGAACGTCATCTCCCGGCGGCCGTCCGCCGTGCGGGTGTAGCGGGCGCCGCGTCCGCCGACGCTGTGTCCGACGCCCGACTTGGACAGATTGATCCGGAATGGACCCATCTTGATTGATTTTCGGTAACCCCAGCCCATCGTTCCTCCTGATCGACTCGAGACCTTCGCTGGGTGCCCGGACACCCGACAACCACCCGTACCCACCCAAAACAGACAGGGCGGAACCGGCATAGGGGTCCACCCGGAACCGCAACGGCAACAAGTGACCAAACCCGGCCAGAGTTACTGGAGCCTGGATATTTACCTGGCGCCTGTCAGCGAGGAACCTGTGCCTCCGTAGAGATCAACCTTTCGATTCCCCTCCGGAGGTGCGGGTTGCCCAGGAGATCCCTGAGACGAACCCCGCAAACGATCGCGATCGCCGTCCTGTCCGGTACGGCGTTGATCGGCGCGGGCGGCGTCGCCGACGCCCAGGCCGCGGCGCCCAAGATCGTGGTGAAGGGCGGCGTCACACAGCCGGTCTTCTCGTACAAGGACGCGATCCGCGAGTACGTGTACGTCGAGTCGTCGCTCGACAGCGACGGCGACGGCAAGCGCGACAGGGTCCGGGTCGACATCGTTCGGCCCAAGGAGACGCAGAAGGGGCTGAAGTCACCGGTCATCATCGACAACAGCCCGTACTTCGACAACCTCGGCCGCGGCAACGAGGCCGAGAAGAAGACCTACGACGCGGCGGGCAATCCCCTCAAGTTCCCGCTGTTCTATGACAACTACTTCGTGCCGCGCGGGTACGCCTACCTCGCCATCGACATGATCGGCACGACCAAGTCCGACGGGTGTCCCGGCACCGGCCAGGTGCAGGACATCGCGGGCGGCAAGGCCGTCATCGACTGGCTGAACGGGCGCGGCACCGCGTACGGCGCCGACGGCAAGAAGGTCAAGGCGAGCTGGCACAACGGCCGTTCCGGCATGATCGGAAAGTCGTACGACGGCACCCTGGCCAACGGCGTGGCGGCCACGGGCGTCAAGGGCCTGTCGACCATCGTGCCGATCTCGGCGATCAGCAGCTGGTACGAGTACATCCGCAGCAACGGCGCCAAGTTCGCCAACAACTACCACGACTACCTGGCCAAGGTGGTCGACAACGATCCCGACGCCAAGTGCGAGGCCGTCCGCCAGGCGCTGCACGTCGGCGAGGACGACGCGACCGGCAACTACAACAAGTTCTTCGCCAACAGCAACTACCGGCACGGCACGTACGGCGACGTCCGCAAGGTCCGCGCCAGCGTCTTCGTCATCCACACGGTGAACGACCTCAACGTGCAGCCGGTGCACTTCTCGCGCTGGTGGGACGGGCTAAAGAAGCAGGGCGTCAAGCGCAAGATCTGGGTCGGCCAGTACGGCCACACCGACCCGTTCGACTTCCGCCGCGAGACCTGGGTGCCGGTGCTCCACCGCTGGTTCGACAGCGAGCTCTTCAAGATCAACAACGGTGTCCATCGCACCCCCAAGGCCGATGTCGAGGTCGCACCGGGTCAGTGGATCAAGGAGCCGGACTGGCCGGCCGCACGCAGCCGCAAGGTCGCGCTCCGGCCCGGCACGGGCGGCTCGCTCGGGCTGAAGGCCGCGCCCAAGGGCAGCACCGCCTCGTTCACCGACACCGAGGCGTCCGAGGCCGACCTGGTCGCCGACCCGACGACGGCCAAGCCGTACCGCCTGGCGTACGTGTCGCAGCCGCTGCCGGGCAACGCCCGACTGTCGGGCACCCCGGTCGCCGACCTCAAGGTCAAGCTCGACAAGCCGACCAGCAACCTCACCGCGATGCTGGTGGACTACGGCACCGACGCCCGCGTTGACTACCTCGGCGCCCGCGGCGGCTTGGACGAGCTGCCCGCCGAGGACTGCTGGGGTGAGAGCATCCCGGCCGACGACGCCTGCTACAAGAAGACGCCGATCCGCACGGTCACGAGCCCGGTCAACGTCGTGGCGCGCGGCTGGATCGACGCCCAGAACCGCCTGTCCCTGACCAACCCGACCCCGCTCACGCCGGGCAAGTTCCACCGCGTGAAGTGGCAGACCCTCCCGCAGGACTACGTGTTCAAGAAGGGGCACCGCCTGGCCCTGGTCATCGCGGGCACCGACACCGACTACCTCGCGGAGACCGCCACAGGCGCGCAGGTCACGGTGGACCTCGCGGGCAGCAGCATCACCGTCCCGGTCGTCTTCAGCGGCTCGGGTGCGTCCGCCCTCGCCGCCCCGCAGACCAAGTCCGCGTGGCGCGGCCCGACCAAGGTCAACATTCCCGTCCAATCCCGTGAACTGAAGTAACCCGTCCCGACCCAGGGCCGCCGTCCCCGCCAGGGGCGGCGGCCCTGCCATTCGGCGGCCCTGCCATGTGCGGCTTGTGGGCGGCCAGCCTTGGCCAGGGGGACCCGCCGGGCACGGCGATCAGCAGCAGACTTCGCGACAATTGGGGCGAAACGCACGGAAGTTCGTGAACAGCTGTGGATGTACGGCGCGAGGGCGCCGGGTTACGAGTGGTGCCGGAGGCGATCGAACACGATCCCTGGAGGCACCCCTCATGCCGTTCCCCTCACGTTCCCCTGTCCGGCGCGCCGCGCTCGCGCTGGGTCTCACGGCCGTTCTCACGTCCTCGACACTCGCCGCCCCCACCGCGGCGCAGGCGGATCGGGTACCCCCGCGCCTGGGGCCGGCGGCACCGGGCGAGTTCAAGGCCCTGCAGGACACCTCGGGCGGCCTGGGGCTGCCTGAACGCGCGCTGATCCAGGCCGGTGCCGCGGCGAGGCAGAAGCCCGGCATCGGCGTCCGGTGGCGTTCGGAAGGACCCGACAACATCGGCGGACGGGTCACCGGCATCGCGGTCGACCCTCGCCGGGCGGACACCGTCTACGTCGCGGCGGCGAGCGGCGGCATGTGGAAGAGCACGGACCGGGGCCGCACGCTCACCGCGATCTGGCCCGAGTCGTATCCGCAGGCCATCGGCGCGGTCGCCACCAGCTCCGACGGCGCGATCTACGTCGGCACGGGCGAGTCCAACCCGGGCGGCGGCTCGATCACATATGAGGGGGACGGGATCTACAAGTCCACCGACGGCGGCCGGACGTGGAAGAACATCGGCCTCCGCCGGTCGGCCACGATCTCGCTCATCGCCGTCGACCCGGCGAACCCCAAGCGGATCTACGTCGCGGCGACCGGCTCGCTGTTCCGGCCGGGCGGTGAACGCGGCGTCTACGTCTCCTCCAACGGCGGCCGAAGCTGGACGCGCAGCCTGGACGTGCCGAACGCCACGACCGGCGCCAGTGGCCTGGCCATCGACCCGGCGAATCCCAAGCGCCTCTTCGCCACGCTGTGGGACCGGCGCCGCGAACCCGACCTGCGCCGCTACGGCGGTGTCGGCTCGGGCCTCTATCGCTCGCTCGACGGCGGTGCGTCCTGGACGCGCCTCGACAACGTGACCGCGCCGACGCCCGGTGACGACATCGCGCTGCGCAGCGACCCGCGGCTGGGCCGGATCGGCGTCGGCATCGCGCCCTCACGCCCGGACCGGGTCTACGTGCTGACCTCGACGTACGGGCAGTTCGGCAACCACAAGGGCTTCTACGTCTCCGACGACGGCGGCGACTCGTTCGCGACGGCGGCGCTGCCGCCCGGCAACGTGCCGTACTGGTGGACCGGCTACGTCTGGATCGACCCGGCCGACCCCGAACGCGTGCTCATCCCCTCCGCCTCGCTCTTCGAGTCCACCAACGGCGGCAAGAGCTGGACGTCCAACGAGGGCATGCACGTCGACCACCATGCGATCGCCTGGGACCCCAAGGTGCCGGGCCGCGTGTACGAGGGCAACGACGGCGGCGTCTACCGCTCCGACGCCAACGGCCGCAGCGGCACCTGGCAGATGGCCGTGAACCACCCGTTCACCCAGTTCTACACGCTGACCGTCAGCGCGCAGGACGCCACCCGCATCGCCGGCGGAACGCAGGACAACGGGTCGCTGCGCACCTGGGGCGGCCCGCGCTGGAACGAGTTCCAGGGCGGCGACGGCGAGGCCAACGTCATCGACCCCGCCGACCAGAACATCGTCTACAGCTGCTACCAGTTCGGCTTCTGCTCGCGTTCGACCGACGGCGGTGACACCCTCGTGCCGTTCCGCGGCCTGGCCGAGGAGGACCGGTACAACTGGCTCAGCCCGGTCGTCCTGCAGCCCGGCGCGACCGGCACCGTCTACTTCGGCAGCAACCGGCTCTACCGTTCGACCAACGGGCTGGACTACACGCCCGTGAGCCCCGACCTGACCGGCGGCCCGGGACGCGACGAGGTGTACCCGTTCGGCACCCTCACCACGATCGCGCCGAGCGCCACCGACCCGCGGTCGATCCTGGTCGGCTCCGACGACGGCCGCGTCTCGGCCACGACGGACGGCGGCCAGAGCTGGCGCCTCCTGCTGAAGGACCAGCCGTGGGTGACCCGCGTGGCGGTCGATCCGCGGAACGCCCGGCGCGCGTTCGCCACGCTCTCGGGTTATCGCGCGCAGGGCACCGGCGGCCACGTGCTGCTCACCACCGACGGCGGCGCCAACTGGCGGGACGTCACTGGAACCCTGCCCGAGGCACCGGTGAACGACATCGTCATCGGCCCGGCCGGGATCCTGTTCGTGGCCACCGACGTCGGCGTCTACGCAGGCGCCCCGTCCGGCCGCTTCTGGCTGCGCCTGGGCCACCTTCCGCTGGCGCCGGTGAACGACATCGAGTTCAACGCCGTGTCCGGCCGCCTCTTCGCGGCCACCTTCGGCCGCGGCATCTACAGCACCCAGATCACCCCCGCCATGCAGGCACGCCTCCAACGCGGCCGCTGACCGGACCTTCGACCTGGGGCCCTGGCTCCTGCCGGGGCCCCGCGCCGTCAGCCGTCCTTGCGCGCGTCAGCCGTCCTGCGGGCGTCAGGTGTCCTGCGGGCGTCAGGTGTCCTTGCGGGCCTTGCTCGGCTGAACGCGCTTGGGCTCGCCGGCCATCTTCGGATAGTTGGGCGGGTACGGGGCGTCGCCGAGGCCGTGGTCCTTCTCGTCGCGATCGGCCATCTCCAGGAGCGGCTCCAGCGAGAACGACCGGTCGTCGATGGCGGCGTGCAGGTCGCCCAGCTCGGCGAAGCGGGCGGGCATGGTGGCGATGGTGAAGTCCTCGGGCTCGACGTCCGGGAGCTCCTCCCAGGTCACGGGCGCGGAGACGGGCGCGTGCGGGAGCGGCCGGATGCTGTAGGCCGAGGCGATCGTGCGGTCGCGCGCGTTCTGGTTGAAGTCGATGAAGACCTGCTCGCCGCGTTCCTCCTTCCACCATTTGGTGGTGACCAGCTCGGGGATGCGGCGTTCCACCTCGCGGCCGAACGCCAGCGCGGCGCGGCGCACGTTGGTGAACGTCCAGCGCGGCTCGATCCGCACGTAGACGTGCAGGCCGCCCTTGCCGGAGGTCTTGGTGAAACCGGTGTAGCCGAGCTCGTCCAGCAGGTCGCGGGCCGGGCCGAGCGCGACCTTGACCGCGTCGTTGAAGTCGGTGCCGGGTTGCGGATCGAAGTCGATGCGCAGCTCGTCCGGGTGGTCGACGTCATCGCGGCGCACCGGCCAGGGGTGGAACGTCAGCGTGCCCAGGTTGGCGGCCCAGGCGATCACGGCCACCTCGGTCGGGCAGACCTCGTCCGCGGACCGGCCGCTCGGGAACTCGATCCGCGCCGTCTGCACCCAGTCGGGCGCGCCCTTGGGAATGCGCTTTTGGTAGAAGGCGTCGGACTTCCCGGCGCCCATGCCCGCCTGGCCGCGCGCGTAGTCGACCCGGGTGGCGAGCTTGGCGCCCTCGAAGACGCCGCCGGGCCACCGTTCGAGCGTGGTGGGACGGTTGCGCGTGGCGCGGAGGATGCCGTCCCCGACCGCGATGAAGTACTCCACCATCTGGCGCTTGGTATAGCCATGTTCTGGAAAGAGCACTTTGTCAGGATTAGACACTTTGACGAGCCGATCCCCTACCGGGATCTCGATGAACGGCGAGGCCATACACGCACGTTAACCCACGGGTCCGACATGATCACGTCCCCGTCCTTGAACGGCCGCCGACGTCACATTCCCCGCGCCGCGCGCTCCGGCACCCGCGAGGTAACGTCGAAGGCATGGAGAAGATCCACAAGAGTGATGAGGAATGGCGGGCCCAGCTGAGCCCCGAGGAGTACCACGTGCTCCGCGAGGCGGGCACCGAACGTCCCTTCACCGGGGAGTACACCGACACCAAGACCGTCGGGGTCTACCGCTGCCGGGCCTGCGGCACCGAGCTGTTCCGTTCGGACACCAAGTTCGACTCGCACTGCGGCTGGCCGAGCTTCTTCGAGCCGTCCAAGTCCGAGGCGGTCACCCTGATCGAGGACCGGTCACTGGGCATGGTCCGCACCGAGGTCCGTTGCGCCACCTGCGACTCCCACCTCGGGCACGTGTTCCACGGCGAGGGCTACCAGACCCCGACTGACGACCGCTACTGCATCAACAGCATCAGCCTGACCCTGGAGCCCGCAGAGTAAACGGCCGGATTGAGTCTGCTGCGCCAACCGCGTCGCGGGATGAGCCGTCCAATCGAACGGAAGGCTCTTCCGATCCGAAAGGACGCCATGGCCGCCGAGCTCGATGCGTACGAAATCTCCTATCTCTGCGGCGGCCCGGACCGGGCGGCACGCGCCGCGCTGGTCGCCCTCTGCGCCGACGGCAGGGCCCAGATCTCCGACGAGGCCCCATACCGCCTGGTCATTGTGAGACGCGCAAGTCTTCATCTTGTCGAGAGGGCCGTTCTCGACAAGATTCCCAGTAGCGGCCTGCCGTTGAAGCTGGTCCTGCGCACCACCGTCGACTCAGCGGCGGTCCGCCAATGCGCGGGGACGTTGCTCAAGAAGAAGCTGTTGCGCCGGTCGTTCCGCGGATGGGTCGGGCCGTCGCCGGCGGGCGAGGAGGAGCGCCGACGTCTCGCCGAGACCCCGCCCGATGAGCTCGTGAAGCAGTTCGCCGCCGAGGGAGTCACGGCGCTGCCCGAGGGCCCTCTCCGCGACGCCCTGGCGGCGCTCCCGCCGGAGCAGGAGTTTCCGATCAAACTTCCGAAACCGGGAGGTGGCCGAGGCTACGACGACCGGGGGGGCGTCTACGGGGGCTGGGGAGGAATGCCTCCCGGCGGGGCCGTCGAAGGAAGCCACGGAGCCAGCGGCCCCTGAGCCGGCGGTCCCCCCGGCCCCGTCAGCGGGTCTCGTCGACGCCGCAGTCGTCCTTGTCGCTCTGCTTGTTGGCCAGGACCACCATGCCGTTGCCCTCGCTCTTGCCGTGGATGAACACGCGCGGGGCGCTGTCACCGGTCTCGCGCAGGAACTGGGTGGTCCACTCGCACAGGGACTTGGCGGGGGCCGAGTTCTCGTCACCCTCGTCGAGGTCGGTGTAGACGCGCAGGAACGTACCGCTGCGGCGCACGTCCGTGACGTACTTGACGATCTTCTTGTCGGGGTCCTTGGACTCGAAGAACGGCATCGCGTCCGGGACCTCGTCGGGGTCGGCGGCGACCTTCTCCGCACTGGTGCTCGGGCTGGGCGAGGAGGTGTTGCTCCGCTGCGCCGCGACGGCGGCCCGGGGCGTGCGATCGTCACCCGTCGCCGCCGAGAGACCGGCGAGCCCGGCGACGCCGAGCAGCGCCACCGAGGCCGTGCCGGTGCCGACCACGACCAGCCTGCGCCGCCCGGGCTCCCCCATGGCGTTCTTGATCATGCGATCCCAGCGAACGGCGAACTCGGAGGGCGGCTTGGCATGCCTGCCACGCGCGTGTTTTGGGGGAGCTTTGGTCACGGCCAGCACCTTACTGGCACTTTGCCTTCCGTTCCCCCCAGATTGGACAACCTGGACCGTACGTCCCAGTGCCTGCGGAGGGGTCCTGTGGTTACCGGAGCGCCCCTGTGATCACGGAAGAGTCTTGAGGAGCTCGGTGATCGGCTTGCGGCGGCCGGTGTAGAACGGGATCTCCTCGCGGACGTGGCGGCGGGCCGTCGAGCCGCGGAGGTGGCGCATCAGGTCGACGATGCGGTGCAGCTCGTCGGCCTCGAACGCCAGCATCCACTCGTAGTCGCCCAGCGCGAACGAGGACACCGTGTTGGCCCGTACGTCCGGGTAGCCGCGGGCCATCTTCCCGTGCTCGGCGAGCATGGCGCGGCGCTCCTCGTCCGGCAGGAGGTACCACTCGTACGAGCGGACGAACGGGTAGACGCAGACGTAGTCCCGCGCTTCCTCCTCCGCCAGGAACGCCGGGATGTGGCTCTTGTTGAACTCGGCAGGCCGGTGCAGGGCCATCTGCGACCAGACCGGCTCGCTGGCGCGGCCGACGGCGGTCCGGCGGAACCGGCTGTAGATCTCCTGCAGGTCGTCGGAGGTCGGCGCGTGCCACCAGAACATGTAGTCCGCGTCGGCCCGCAGACCGGACACGTCGTAGAGGCCGCGCGTGACCACGTCCTTCTGCGCCGCCTGGTCGAGCAGGTCCTGAACCTCGGCGGCGTCCCGCTCCTGGATCTCGCCGGCGTTCCTGACCCGGAAGACCGACCACATCGTGTAGCGGATGACCTGGTTGAGATCGCGCGCCTTCGGCTTACCCGCCGGCTGCGGCGCCTGGCCCGCCGCGTTCTCCGCGTTCTCCGCCACCTGTGCCTGAGGCTCCTGCCCCTGCTCCGTCGCTGCCATGGCTCAATTCTCCCCGACTGTCGAGATGCTCCAGCACCCGGGCCGCCGCAGCGCGCGCGGTGGCGATGCAGGCCGGGATGCCCAGTCCGTCATACGCGGCGCCCGCCACGGCCAGGCCGGGTTGCCCGGCGACCGCCGCCCGGATGCGGGCGACCCGGTCGGCGTGGCCCACGTTGTACTGCGGCAGGCCGCCGCCCCAGCGTGTCACCCGCGTCTCCAGCGGCAGCTCCGAGACACCGCAGGTGGCGGCCAGCTCGGTCATCGCCGCCGCCTTCAGGTCGTCGTCGGCGCGCTGCAGGGTGTGCTCCTCGCCGAAGCGGCCGATGGAGCACCGGACGGCGATGATCCCCGGTGCCTTGTCGCGCAGGTGCGGCCACTTCACCGAGCTGAACGTGACGGCCTTGACCTCGCGTCCCTCCACGGCGGGCACGAGGTACCCCGAACCGCGCGGCAGGCGGGGGAACGCGGAGACGGCGTACGCGAGTGTGACGATCGCCATGCTCGCGTACTCGATCCGTTGCAGCTCCCGGGTCGCCGCCGGCACGTCCCCGGCCAGCAGCCGGGCCGCCGGGGTGGCGGGGACCGCGATGATCACGCCATCGGCGTCCATGGCCTCGGGCGCGCGGGCCGAGCCGAGCGTCAGCCGCCAGCCGCCGGGCCGGCGTCGCAGTTCGCGGACCATCGTGCTCGTACGGATCGTTCCACCATCGGCGACGATCGCCTCGCTCAACAGCCGCGGCAGCGTTCCCAGCCCATCGGGCAGGGTCGCGAAGATCGGACCGGCGTCCTTGGGCGCCGCGTCCCGCACGCCGCGCGCCGCCGAGATCAGCGAACGGTGCGCGCGGGCGGCCGTCGCGACGGCGGGCAGCGTCGACTCGAAGGAGAGCTCCTCGGTGCGCCCGGCGTACACCCCGCCCAGCAGCGGCTCGACCAGCCGGTCGACGACCTCGCGCCCCAGGCGCGCGCCGACGTAGTCGGCCACCGAGACATCGGTGCCGCGCGGCGTCTCGGGCAGGACGAGGTCGAGCGGGACGCGCGCCAGCCCCACCGGAGAGAGCACCTGCGACGCCGCGAGCGCGCGCAGGTCGGAGGGAACACCCATCACCTGCCCGGCCGGCATCGTGCGCAACGCCCCGTGACTGAGGATCGCGGCGGAGGTCGTACCGGGGTTGACCAGTTCGTCCCCGTGGCCGAGGTCGCGTACGAGATCGAGCCCCTCCGGGCGGCGGGCCAGCATGGACTCGGCGCCCTCGTCCACCGGCAGCCCCGCGATCTCGCTGATGCGAAGCTTGCCGCCGACCAGCGGCGAGCCTTCCAGCACGGTCACCCGCACGCCGCCACGGCTCAGAAACCGGGCGGCCGCCAGGCCTGCGACACCACCTCCGACCACAACGACATGCGCCCCGCCCCGCGCGGCATCGACGGATCTCCCAGAGGTGGTCATGACATCCACGATCCCAGATGCCCGCCGGAACCCGGCAACAGGGCACCCCCACTGGACGAGAGGATCATGCCAGTAAATACTGGCGCGCATGACCCGTGCGACGTCCGACCGCCCGAAAAGGCTCCTCACCGCAGGCGCATGTGCACTCCTGATCGGCATGACCCTCACGCCTCCGGCACACGCCGCACCGGCGCCCGTCACCCACGCCACGCAGGCCGAGGGTGACTTGCGCAGGATGCGACTGCCGTGGTTCTGGCCGAACAACTACCTGTACGACGTTTCAGCGGCGGCAGCGGACAGCGTCTGGATCAGCGGTACGCAGGGCGAACTGGTCATCCCCGGGCCGATTCCGGGCACCGGCACGACCGTTCCGGGCAGTCCGGTCGTGCGACGGTGGAACGGGACCGCCTGGCAGGAGCATCCCCTTCGCGGTTGGAGCGGCAACGGCTCGATCTCGAGCGTCGCGGCCGTCGCGCCGGACGACGTCTGGGTGAGCGGCCCGCGCTACGCGAACGGCACCTACTCCGGGGTATATCTGGCGCGCTTCACCGGAACCGGATTCGACCCCGTGGCGCCCCCGGAAGGCGTCCGGGGAGCCGATCTATGGGCCACGCCAGCCGGTCTCCTGCTCACAGCCGAGGTCGGCGGCGACGCCCGGGTCTTCCGGCGTTCGGGCGACTCGTGGAGCGCCTATCCCCCGCCAGGAGTGCGAACGCACGCGATCCACGCCCGTACGCAGGACGACGTCTGGATCTTCGGCGACACCAGCGCGGCACCCGGCAGGCCCATCGCCAAGCACTGGAACGGCACCGGGTGGCATTCAGCGCCACTGCCGCCGATCCAGGGCGAATACGCGTCCATCACTGGCGCTTACGCGCTCAGCGCGAACGACGTCTGGGCGGTGGGCACCGACCACACCAGGACCGACCCGCCGGGTACGCCGATGGTGCTTCACTGGGACGGCGCCACCTGGACCCGGGCCGCCGTTCCGACCAGCGGGATCAACGAACTCGGCGAGATCGAGCGGGACGGCACGGGCGCCCTGTGGATCAGCGGGCACGCCACCGACACGCCCAACCGGCCCGCCCTGCTGCGATATGACGGGCAGCGGTGGGAGAGGCTGCAGACTCCGGCGGTCTCGGGTCAGTCCAACGTGCACATGCTGCAACTCGCAGCCGTCCCCACGTCCGACAAGGTCTGGATCATGGGCAGCGGCAGCATCGGCGGCCCCATCGTCATGACCAACGGCTGACGCGTCATGACCAACGGCCGACCCAGGACGTTCACCGGCGGCTCAGCCCTTGGCGGAGACCTCGTGGACCAGGTCGGTGAGGCGGGCCAGCACGTCGGGGTCGGTGGACGGCAGCACGCCGTGGCCGAGGTTGAAGATGTGCCCCTCAGCCGTACGGCCGCGGGCCAGGACGTCGCGGGCCCGCTGCTCGACGACCTCCCACGGCGCGAACAGGATCGCCGGATCGAGGTTGCCCTGGAGGGCCTTGCCCGGCTCCACGCGATGCACGGCCTCGTCCAGGGGGACCCGCCAGTCGACGCCGACGACATCGGCACCGGCCTCGCCCATCAGGCCCAGCAGTTCGCCCGTCCCCACGCCGAAGTGGATCCGCGGGACGCCCAAGGACTCGATCGCGTCGAAGATCTTGCGGCTGTGCGGCAGGACCGACTCCCGGTAGTCCTGCGGGCCGACCGCCCCCACCCACGAGTCGAACAGCTGGATCGCGCTCGCGCCCGCCTCGATCTGGACCTTGAGATAGTCGATCGTCATGTCGGCCAGCCGGTCCATGAGCTCGGCCCACAGTTCGGGCTCGCCGTACATCATGGCCTTGGTGTGGTCGTGGTTCTTGGACGGCCCGCCCTCGATGAGGTACGAGGCGAGCGTGAACGGGGCCCCCGCAAAGCCGATCAACGGCGTCGAGCCCAGCTCGCCCACCAGCCCCTGGATGGCCTCGGTGGTGAACGGCACGTCATCGGGGGTCAGCCGGCGCAGCCGCTCCACGGCCGCCTTGTCCCGGATCGGGTCGGCGATCACCGGGCCGACGCCGGGCTTGATGTCGAGGTCCACGCCGATGGCCCTGAGCGGCACGACGATGTCGCTGAAGAAGATCGCCGCGTCCACCCCGTACCGCCGCACGGGCTGCAGCGTGATCTCGACGATCATGTCCGGCCGGGCGCAGGCCTCCAGCATCGGAACGCCCTCGCGCACCCGCAGGTACTCGGGCAGCGAGCGGCCCGCCTGCCGCATGTACCAGACGGGGGTGTGCGGCACCGGCAAGCGGCGGCACGCCCGTACGAAGGCGCTCTCCTCCGGACCGGAGGCTTCATTCGAACCAGCAACGTCAACAGCCACGTGCCGATGGTCCCACGAACCAACGGCCGCCACACACCAGGGTGAGGAAGGGCCAAGGTACAGCCCGGGCGTACATAGTCTGTGCGCGGTTTGGGAGTGGATCTGGGAGAGCTTGGGAGTCTGCTGCGGAGATGTGGTCCAAGGGGCGTAATGGACGTGAGTGTGGTGTGGGGCCGGAAGCGGCCTGGGGCACAGAAGTTCCGGACACGCCGAGCGAAGTCCCGCATTCTGTCCCTGGCTCATGCGAACGTGATCCGTGTCATAGCCGAGGGAGGTCCCCCTTGTACTGTTCCACCTGCGGTGATGAACGCCTGTTCGAGCAGCCACCCTGCGAGGACGGGCACGGCGCCGAATGCCCCGAGCGGATCTGCACGGAATGCGGCACGGCGATGCTGATCGGTCTCCCGGTGGCCTCGCCCGCGACGCTTGAGCATGCCGGGGCGAACGACGCCTCATCCCCCGCCGAGCGGGCCGCCTGAACGGCGTGACCCACGAACCGAAACCTGAGCCGTGTCACCTTCTCCGCCCCCATTCCCCGCGACTCTGCCCGGCGGCCCGGCCGGCCGTGACGGCCTCGGCTGCCCGACCGGCACCATGCGCCCCCTCGTCCTCGGACCGCCCGGAAAGACGGGCACCGTCGGGAAACCCGGCGTGGCGCCGCCCGGCTCCGCGCGCCCCGCGACCTACGCTCGCCACATGGCCGGTCCTGGCATGACCCCTCCCCCGTTCCAGCGGGTCCTCGACACGCTGCAGGCGATCCTCGATGGCCCCTCCCTCCGCCCCGAACTCGAACTGGAGGACATGCCCGCACCCCAGCGGCTCGCGCCGTACGCCGCCGCCATAGCCGGCAGCGTCTACCGCGAGGACGACTCCGAGGTCGCCATGGGCCGCCTGATCGTGCTGTACGACCCGGAGGGCCGCAGCGGCTGGACCGGCGAGTTCAGGATCGTGGCGTACATCCGGGCCGATCTGGAGCCGGAGATCGCCGCCGACGAGCTGATCGGCTCGGTCGCCTGGAGCTGGCTGCTGGAGGCGCTGGAGCCCGCCGGGTACGCCGGTGTCTCCGGAACGATCACCCGAGCGGTGTCGGAGAGCTTCGGCGACAAGAGCGACGAGCCCTCCACGACCGAACTGGAGTTGCGCGCGTCATGGTCCCCGACCGGCGAAGATCTCACCGGTCACGTGGCCGCCTGGTGCGAGGTCATGTGCACCACGGCGGGCCTGCCGCCCACCGGGATCAGCGCTCTGCCGGACCGCAAGGGCGGAACGGTGAATTGAGCGACGTACGGTAGGGGACGTGGGTAGCAGAGCGTCCGAAGCCGAGGCGGCCGGCGAGAGCACGGAGATCTCAGCAGTGTCCGACACCCAGCCGCCCCCGCCCGCCCGGGCGGCCCCGGGTGGTGCCGGGCCCGCCGCCGGCCGCCCGACGGCTCCCGGCGAGGCCGGGGCGGCCGGCGGTCCGGCCGCGCCCCCCGCAGGCACGACCAGCGGCCCCGCAGGCAAGCCCGACGGCCCCGGTGGCAAGCCCGACGGCCGGCGCGGCAAGGCCGGCGGCTCCGCCGGCGAGGCCGTGGCCGTGGCCGGAGCCGAGCCCGTGCCGGCGGACGAGGCCGTGGCGGCCGACGAGATCGTGCCGGCGGACGAGGTCGTGGCGGCCGACGAGGCCGTGGAGGCGGCCGTCCCTCTCCTGGAGCCGCGCGACGGCGTGCCGCCTGTGATCGAGACCGTCGCGGATCTGGAACGTGTCATTGACGCGTTCGCCGCCGGGACCGGGCCGGTCGCCGTGGACGCCGAACGCGCCTCCGGCTACCGCTACGGGCAGCGCGCGTACCTCATCCAGCTGCGCCGCCGCGGCGCGGGCAGCGCCCTGATCGACCCCGTCGCGCTGCCGGATCTGTCCGAGCTGGGCGACGTGCTCGCCGACACCGAGATGGTGCTCCACGCCGCCAACCAGGATCTTCCCTGCCTGGCCGAGGTCGGCATCGTGCCGAACCGCCTGTTCGATACCGAGCTGGCCGGGCGCCTCCTCGGCCATCCGCGGGTCGGGCTGGGCTCGATGGTCGAGAACGTGCTCGGCTACGTTCTGGAAAAGGGCTACTCCGCGGCCGACTGGTCGACGCGGCCGCTTCCCGAAGACTGGCTGCGGTACGCGGTGCTGGACGTCGAGCTCCTCGTCGAACTCCGTGACGCGCTCTACGCCGAGCTGACGGCCTCCGGCAAGCTGGACTGGGCGCTGGAGGAGTTCGCGGCGATCCTCACCACGCCGCCCAAACCGCCACGCACCGACCCCTGGCGCCGTACGTCCGGCATCCACCGCGTCCGCAACCGCCGCGCCCTGGCGGTCGTACGCGAGGTCTGGATGACCCGCGACAAGATCGCCCAGGAACGCGATCTCTCCCCCGGCCGGGTGCTCCAGGACGCGGCGATCGTCGAGCTGGCGCTCAGTTCGCCCAAGACCCCCACCGAGCTGCAGGCCCTGCCCACCATGCGGGGCCGCGGCGCCCGCCGCCACCAGACCGCCTGGCTGCGCGCGGTCTCCAAGGCCCGAGGCCTGCCCGACCGGGCCCTCCCGGAGTCCAACCTGCCAGGCGACGGCCCGCCGCCCGCCCACCGCTGGGCCGAACGCGACCCTGAGGCGGCCAAGCGCCTCGCCGCCGCCAAGGCCGTCGTCGCCGCCCTCGCGGACGAGCACACGATGCCGACAGAGAACCTCCTGCAGCCCGACTCCGTCCGCCGCCTCTCGTGGTCACCGCCGGACGACCTCACGCCCGAGGCGATCGCCGACGTGCTCCGCGAGCTGGGGGCCAGGCCCTGGCAGATCAACCTGGTGGCCAAGCCGCTGGCCAAGGCCTTCGTACGACTGGAGTGCAAAGGCGACCTCTGACCACCGGGGTTCGACGAGCCCGGCCGGGACCATCCGCTGAACGTCAGAGATCTGGAAGCGGATCCCGGGGCAGGCTGTCCCGCGCGAAGACCTCCGCGTCCGCCGCGTTGATCACCGCCACGTACTCGTCGTCGACCTCGAACGAGGCACCCGAGAACTCGAACGACGCCCCCGTCCCCGTCTCCACCGGCCCGATCCGGGTGCCGCGGGGATAACTGCCCCAGACGCTCTTGGGCTTGGTCCGGCTGAGCGCCCCGGTCGAGATCACCGCGACCTGGCTGTCGGTGACCACGAAGATGAATCCCGCACCGCCCCCGTAACTGAACGCGGGGAAGATGTAGCGGATCTCGTCCTCGATGCCCAGGAACTCTCGGCAGCGGTCGCGAAGCGGACGTGGCACGGGCATGACGGCGGAAGCACCTCCCCCGGGGAAACGGTCGTCGTTGGGCAAAAATCTACCCCGGCGAGCGCACCTCGGCCGAGCGCACCACCAATCGCGCCTCAACTGTTTCGATCTTGCTCCCCACCCGCCCTCATCCCTTGCGCCACCGCACTCCTGACAACCACCCCCAACCACCCATGACCTCCGCAACCGTCAGACGGTGGCCAGTGCGGCGGTCGGAGCCAGGCGGGCGGCGCGCATCGCGGGGTACAAACCGGCCACCGTGCCGATGGCGAGAGTGGCCACCAGCGCCCCGCCGAGAGACCAGGAGGGCACGACCGGCGGCCAGCCTCGGTAGAGGGCGAACCCCACGGTGACGACGGTGCCGAGCACCACCCCCACGATCCCGCCGAACGCCGACAGCAGCAGCGACTCCGCCAGGAACTGGACTCGCACCTGCCCCCTCGTGGCCCCCAGGGACCGCCGCAACCCGATCTCGCGCCGCCGTTCGAGCACCGAGATCACCATCGTGTTGGCGACCCCCACTCCACCCACCAGCAGAGCCACCGCGCCCAACCCCAGCAACAAATTGGTGAACGCCCCGGCTGCGGCCGCCTTGGCCTCCAGCGCGTCCGACGGGCGGCTGACCTCGACCTCCTCTGGATTCTCCGGGTTGACCGTCCGCGCGAGGACCTCACGCACATCCGGCACGGCGGCGTCCGCCGACCTCTCGTAGATCGTCGTCGGATGCCGGTCGAAGCCCAGGTACTTCTCGGCGGCGTCCCAGCCCACCAGTGCCGAACGGTCGATCTCCGGCGCCAGCTCGGCCGGACGCAGGATCCCGATCACACTGAACCACCGGCCGCCGATCCACACCTGGCTGCCGGCCCGGTCGAAGCCCATCCGCCGTGCAGCCTCCGACCCCAGGACCACCGCCGGATAACGCCCCGTCCCCGCGTTCAACCACGTCCCCGTGCGCACCGACACGTTCAGCGTGCCCAGCAGATCCCCCGACGCCGCTTGGACGGCGATGCCGCTCGTCACCTCTTCGGCGATCCGGTCGGTCCGGCGCATCGACGCGTCCACCGTGCCCGTCGCCGCCACATGCGTCACAGGTCCGATCCGCGCGACCATCTCTGGCGCCTGCTCAGGCAACTTCGCGTTCTCCCCGAAAAGCGTGTCGCCCGGCGAAACCGTCAACAAATTGGTGCCGAGCCGGTCGATGCGCCGCAGCAGTTCCTCCTTGCTCGACGACGAGATCCCGATGACCGACACCATCGTGGCGATGCCGATGGCGATCCCGAGCGCCGACAACACCACCCGAGTGGGCCTGGCCCTCAGACCGCCCAACCCGACCCGCACCACGTCCCGCCCGTCCAGCCGCGCCGGCGCCAGCCCGCTCATGACGCGTACACCCGTTCGGACTCGTCCGCGACGATCAGCCCGTCCCGCACCCGCACCCGTCGCGGCGCCCACGCCGCGATCTCCATGTCGTGCGTGATGACCGCAACGGTCGTCCCACCCCGATGCAGCCCACCCAGCAACTCCAGCACACCCTCGCCCGCCGCCGAGTCCAGATTCCCCGTGGGCTCGTCCGCCAGCAACAGATCCGGCTCGCCCACCACAGCCCGCGCAATGGCGACCCGCTGCCGCTCACCACCGGACAGCTCATTCGGCCGGTGCCGCACCCGAGCTCCCAACCCGACCCGCTCCAAGGCCGCCGCAGCCCGTGCCCTCCGCTCCTTCAGCGGAACACCCGAATACAGAAGCCCATCGGCGACATTGTCAAGCGCGCTGACGCCATCCGCCAGGTGAAACTGCTGGAACACAAATCCAATATGCCGAGCCCGCAAGGCCGACAATTCCCGATCGCTCAACTCGGCGACTTCGTGCCCGGCAATACGAACCACACCCGCACTGGGCCGGTCCAGCGTCCCGATCATGTGCAGCAACGTGGACTTGCCCGACCCCGACGGCCCCACGATCGCAACGAGCTCACCCCGCTCCACGACCAAATCGACGCCCTTGAGAGCGGCCACCCCCGGATATTCCTTGGTCACACCTAGAAGCTCAACAATGGTCATGAGACCGGTACCCCGACCTTCATGCCCTCCTTGAGCCCGGCACCGCGAACCTCCACGCGCCCGCCCCCAAAAGCCCCAGTGGTAACGGCGACCACCCGCCGCGTCCCGTCCACCACCTCGACCCCGAAGCCGCCCTCCTTCAGAGCGAGCAGCGCCTCCACAGGCACCGACAGCACACCCTTCGTCCGCTCACTCTCCAACTCCACCGTCACCGGCGCCTGATCGAGCCGCCCCGTCTTGGCACCCTTCTCAAGCCCGATCTCCACGTCCACAGTGGTCGTGGCGTTCTGCTCCGATCCCGTCTTCTCCGCGACGTTCCCCACCTTGGAGATCCGCCCCCGCACCACGTTCCCGTCCGGCAGCTCGACCTCCACCCGCGCACCCTTCCGCGCAAGATCCTGCTTCTCGGCCTCAAGGTCCACATGAACGACCCGCCGCACCCCGGTAACCGTCATCACGGCCTGCCCCGCCACGGCCCGCGCGCCCTCCCCCGCCTTCACG
Organism: Actinomadura rudentiformis; assembly: GCF_008923185.1. GTDB lineage: Bacteria > Actinomycetota > Actinomycetes > Streptosporangiales > Streptosporangiaceae > Spirillospora > Spirillospora rudentiformis. Next base: position 270,064 of record NZ_WBMT01000005.1, on the reverse strand, counting down.
TCCTTGACCCGAGCCGCCCCCGGCAGGAAGACAACCTGCCCGACATCAACGACCCCCGAGACCTCCAGCCCCCGATCGTCCTGCCACTCTTCGACAGCCGCCGCCGTAGCCCCCGTGAACTCTCGATCGACAGTCAGCCCGCCATACCCGAGTACCTCCAAATTCCTCTCCAACTGCTCAACATCACTCCCTTCCACCCCCTCCTTCAGAACCCGATACATCGGCTCACCCCCATAAAAAAGCGTGACCGGTTTCCCGTTCACCTTGAGCAGCGTCTTCCCCCGCTGCACAACGCGCCCTTCCTCCGGAGCCGCCGTAACGGTCCCCGTCACCCCCACCGACACAACACGCTCACCCTCATAAGTGAGCGTCCCGTCGACCTTCTCGCTATCCACCAGATCGCCCCGAGTGATCTGCGCAGTCCCCAGCGCCTGCTCCTCAGCCGTGGCCTCAGACCCGTCCCCCCGACTAAGCCCGAACGCAAGCCCGCCGCCCGCGAGCACAACAACGGCCACAACCGCCACCGCCCCCTTCACCTGCGTCCTCCATTCGGCATGAGGTGCCTGCAGGCCTCCCGGGCCTTGTCCGCCCTCTCCCGGCTGATGCCCTCCCCGAGCGGGATCTTCATGGACCCGTCAGCCCCCGGGTCCGGCATGTTGATTCCGTTCTGCCGCATGCACTGCGCGAACTTCGTCGCCGCATCCCTCACCTTGGGATCCTTCAGATCGGGCATCTTCCCGCCCGCCTCAAGGAACGGCCGGCACTTCTTCATGGCCGCCTCGAGCTTGCTCCTGTCCACCCCCTTACCGCCCAGCCGTATGTCCCGCTTGTCGGTCCCCGGCTTCGGATCCGGAACGTTGATCCCGTTCTGCCGCATGCACTGGGCGAACTTGAGCTCCGCCTCCTCCGGCGACAGCGACCGAGAAGGCGAAGCCGAAACAGCCTTCGTTCCCCCAGCCGAAGCCACTCCACCCCCTCCGTCACTCCCGCAAGCCCCCAAAACCAGCCCGACCCCGACCAGCCCCAACACCCGCACCAACATCCGATCGCTCCCCTCCGCCAAGGCCACACACCCCAGCGAGAAGCAATTCGACAAGCCAAGGGGTTAAACCCGCATTAGCCCGGCTGGGGATGGCGGGCACGTATCGAGTGGTGACGATCTTCTGTCTCAGGTGACTACCTGACGGACACATCCTCGTACCGCTGAATCCTCCCGGCCGCGCCGCGACGTCTTAGGGAGTGGAGCCACTGCAGCGGAGGGAAGATGACTGCGTCGGATCACCAGACCTCAGATCGACACGACCAGCGGTCCGAGCCCGAGCAGGAGGCATTCGAGACCTACGCGTGGCGTGTTCACCAGGCGTTGCATGACTGGACCGCCAAAGTGGACGCGAAGGCCTCTGTGATCCTCACGCTCGAAACCGCGATGCTGAGCATGATCGTTGTCTTCGCGGGGTCTGGGAAGCGGCTCAGCCGGCTTACGGGCTTGGAGGTCTGGACTTTCCGAATCGGCATTGTGCTGCTGGTATGTGCGATCATCCTTGCGGGGTCGGCGGTTTTCCCGCAGCTCAATCGCCGAGAGGCGCGACGGAACTGGCGCCGCAACTACGTATACTTCGGGCATCTGCGGCGTTGGGATCCGGCGGATTTGGTGAACGCCCTAGAGAGCGGACACGGTCAACCCAACAAACTCGTCCTGAGCACGCAATTGATTGCACTCTCCAGGATTATCTGGCGCAAGCACTCGTTCCTGCAGTGCTCCATGATTCTGGTAGTCATCGGCAACATCGCAGTATGGATGCCGCTGCTACTAGGCCGTCACTGACATCGCCTGACGGCTCGTTCGCCGGCGTGCTCAGTGGGACACCGAAAGAATGCGGACACCGAGCCGGGGCTGTCGCGTGCTGGGCCGGATAGGCGGGACGCCTCGGGGCGCACTTCACTCGCGCCGTTGTGGGCTGATTTAGGCACCCATCCCGGGGTGGGCGCTCACAGCGTCCCGGTCACGGTCTGGGCGATCACTGTGGTGTAGCGGATCACTCCGGGGGAGTTGACTGTGCAGCGGTCGCGGATGGTGCTGGTGCTGCGGCAGAGCTGGCGGGAGTCGTGGTCGGGGTGCAGTTGGGTGACGCCGCCGAACGCGCGTGGGTGGCTGCAGAGGCCGTAGCGGCGCTCGGTTTCGTCGCAGGGCAGGAAGGCCGTCCAGCGGTAGCGGCCGTCGCGGACCACCTCGTAGACGTTGGCCGCCAGGCTGATCTGATGGCCGGCGTCGGAGACGAGGTCGCCGAATTCGTCGGCGACGGGCTGGTAGACCTCCTCGTTCAGGCGGCGGACGCGGTCCGGGCGAGCACGGTCCGGGCCTTGGAGGATCCAGACGATGCGGGGGCGAGGGATGCCGAGGCGTTTGGCCTCCTGGCCGATCTGCTGAGCGGCCTGCCGGGCGGCGGAGAGGTAGCGGGTGAAGTACTCGTCGCTGCCGGGGCCTCCGCTGCCCGTGCAGCCGGTGGTGGTCGAGCTGTGGCCCCAGAACTGCAGCAATACCAGGCGTGGTTTCGTCCGTGCTATCAGGGCGGGCAGGCGATCCGGGCGCAGGTAGTCGCACAGTGCGGCCTGCTTACGGGTAGAAGAGACGACTCTGGCCTTGCCGCTGCGGTGGACGAAGTAGGTCAACGCGCTGGAGGTCTCGGCGGCGATCGAGTCTCCGACGTAGAGCACCGTGGGCGCGCCGGGCGGAGCGGCCGGGGGCCTGCGCAACTGAGCCTCGGTTGGGGGTGGGAGGCGAAGGGCTGCGGGAGGCGTCGGCTGGGCACTCTCGGCTGACAACGGTTGCCGCTGCGCCGGACCATCTGAGGAGTTGTTGAGGGTCACAACCACGGCGATCAGCACCGCGAGTGCTACCAGCTCGACCACCAGGCGTCCGCGCCACAGCTTTCTGGCTAGGCCGTTCTGTTGAACGGTCACTGGTGGCGTCGTCTTTTCTGGCTCGGCTTCTGGAGGGGGCGGGGTCGCTTCTGCTACGGCTACGCGCCGGCGGGCTGCTGCCCACTCCTCTACTTCGGCTTCGCCGCAACCGCAGGCTCGGGCGAACGCGGTGACCAGATGTTCCTGCGGTACGCGGTCACGTGCCAATGCCGAGGTCACGGTTGTACGTGGCAATGCCTCCCCGAATTGGGCTGCGCGCCTTTCCAACTGCCGAAAGCTCAATCCCGCCCAGGTCTTCAAATGCCGCATGGCCGCGACGAAGTCGGCAGGAGTCGCGGCATGGCGGGGCGTGGGCCTGTCCTCTGAGACCACTACGGCACCTCCTTCATCCCTAGAGAGCAGGGGAACAATCGGTCACCCCGCCCTCACGACGAGACAACAATGCCCGCCCGTTCGGCCGCCTTCGGAGACTTGAGACTCAAGAGACCGGAAGCGGTCTCATGGAACGCACCAGAGTTGACAGAGCGGACGCGGACTGGATCCCGCCAACTTCGTGGAGTTCGTGCCAGGCCGTTCGGCGGTCCCTTGGGCGATCCGGGTAGGCCCGGCCGGGGTGGGGAAGGGCTGGGGTATGTTGATCGATCTTTCGGGGAAGACGGCCTTGGTGACCGGGTCCACGCAGGGCATCGGCGCGGCGATCGCCACCGGGCTGGCGCGGGCGGGGGCCCGGGTGGCTGTCAACGGGCGCGGCGAGGAGGGCACGGAAGAGGCGGCCGGACGTCTGGGGGCCGAGGTTCCGGGGGCCCAGGTGGTGCCGGTCGCGGCCGATCTCGCGACGGAGGAGGGAGCGCGCCGGCTCGTGGACGCGCTGCCGGACGTCGACGTCCTGGTCAACAATCTGGGCGTCTTCGAGTCCCGGCCGGCGCTGGAGATCACCGATGCGGAGTGGCGGCGGTTCTTCGAGGTGAACGTGCTGGCGGCGGTTCGGCTGACGAGGGCGTATCTCCCTGGGATGGCGGAACGGCGATGGGGGCGGATCCAGTACGTCGCCAGCGACTCCGCGGTGGCGATCCCGACGGAGATGATCCACTACGGCATGTCCAAGACGGCGTTGCTGGCGGTCTCCCGGGGGTTCGCCAAGGAGGCCGCGGGGACGGGCGTCACGGTCAACTCGGTCATCGCGGGACCCACGCACACGGGCGGGGTCGAGGACTTCGTCTACCAGCTGGTCGACCGTGACCTGCCGTGGGAGCAGGCGCAGCGGGAGTTCATGCGGGCGCACCGGCCGCAATCCCTTGTGCAGCGCCTGATCGAGCCCGAAGAGATCGCCAACATGGTGGTGTACCTCAGCTCGTCTTTTGCGTCCGCCACGACGGGTGGCGCGCTGCGGGTCGACGGCGGGTATGTGGACTCGATCCTCCCTTAGACCTTGATGGGGAGGGTGGCGGGGCCGCGTAGGTTGATGCGGCCGTTCCACTCGACCTCGCCTGCGAAGGCCAGGTCCGGGAAGCGCTGTACGAGGCGTTCGAACGCGACGCGGCCCTCCAGGCGGGCCAGTGCGGCGCCCAGGCAGTGGTGCGGGCCGACGCTGAAGGCCACGTGCTGCCGGGCGTTCTCGCGGTCGATCCGGAGCGTGTCGGCATCGGGTCCCCAGAACTTCTCGTCCCGGTTGGCCGAGGCCAGGCAGGCGATGACGAAGGCCCCGGCCGGGATCTCGCGGCCGTGGGCGACATGCGGTTTGAGGGTGATGCGCCTGGTCTGCTGCACCGGGCTGTCGTACCGCAGGAACTCCTCCACGGCGTTGCCCGCCAGCTCCGGACGGTCGCGGAGCAGCGTGAGCTGGTCCGGGTGGCGCAGCAGCGCGATCGTGCCGTTCGCGATCAGGTTGACGGTCGTCTCGTGGCCCGCGACGTAGAGAAGGATGACCTGGGCGACGAGTTCGTCGTCATTGAGCCGGTCACCCCTGTCCTCGGCGGCGATGAGCGCGCTGAGCAGATCGTCCGCGGGGTCGGCGCGCTTCCACTCGATGAGCTCCCGGGTGATCGCCGTCAGCTCCGCACCGGCGTCGGAGATCTCCTTGAGGACGTCCGGGTCGAAGACCGGTTCCAGGGAACGGACGAGCTTGCCGCTCAGCCGGCGGATGCGGACGTGGTCGGTGGGCGGCATGCCCAGCATGTTCGAGATGACCGCGAAGGGCAACGGGAACGCCAGCTCCTCGACCAGGTCGGCCTGGCCCGCCGCTGCGATCCGGTCGAGTGAGGCGTCGACGAGGCCCGTGATCTCGGGTTCGAGCGCGGCGATCGAACGCGGCGTGAACACCTTGGACACCAGGGAACGCAGGCGCGTGTGGTCGGGCGGGTCCCGGTCGAGCATGGACATGTTGATCACGTCGAGGCCGTCCCGTTCCAGCTGCGCGAAATGCTCCTGCGCCGCGCCCTCGACGGTCGTCAGCCGCGCGTCGACCGAGTGCCCGGCGCGCAGCAGCGCGACGACGTCCTCGTGATCGCTCAGGAACCAGAAGCCCAGCGGGTGCTCCTGCACCGGGTCGTCCTCGCGCAGCAGGCGGTACGCCGGATACGGGTCGGCGGTGAAGCCGGGCTCGAACGGGTTGAACAACGTTTCCGTCTCTGCCATCGGGTGCTCCCCTCAGAAAGCGGAGATCCATCTGCATGGCTGGATCAGGCGTTGCGAGCGCGCGGACGACATCACCGAACTGGTGGTGGTGCCCACATGCGACGGTGTCGTCGCGAGCCGGGGCCAGTCGTCCGGCTTCCGGTAGACGCCGGTCGCGGCGTGCAGCAGCAGCTGGTGCCGAGCGTGCAGGGGCGCCAGCGCCTGATGGTGGAGGTGTGCGTCCAGCACGAACCTGGCGGTGGGCATGGTGCCCGAGAGGTCGAGCCACAGCTTGTCGAGCGCGGCCGGCAGATCCGGCGGCCAGTCTTCGAGCAGGGCGTCCAGGCGTGCGTCGAAGGCCCGGTACCACCGCAGTTGGAGCTCCAGCAGGAATCCTTCGAGACCGCCGAACTCGGCCTCCACCTCCGCTCGTCGCCGTTCCGGAAGCTCCGGCCGGCCGTCGCCCGCGATGTCCGCCAGCACCTGGTGAACCAGCTGGTGGCGGCGGTGTGCCCGGCTCCACGACATAGTGAATACCTACTTCGAGTTGGAGACATACGCTGTGTATGTTCGTATACTCCTTGCATGTCACCTGTCAAGAGCAGGCGTGAGCAGTACTCGGACGAGACCCGGGCCGCCCTGCTCGACGCGGCCACCCGCCGGTTCGCCGAGCACGGCTTCGCCAAGACGTCCCTGGAGGACGTCGCCACCGACATCCGGGCGACCCGCGGCGCGGTCTACCACCACTTCCCCAACAAGACCGCCCTGTTCGAGGCCGTGTTCCACGAACTGGAGTCCGAGATGATCCGCCGGGTCACCGAAGTGGCCGCAGGTGAGACCGACCCCTGGCAAGCCGCGATGAGCGCCGTGCGGCAGTTCCTCGACGGCTCGTGCGACCCCGTCTACGGGCGCATCGTGTGGCAGGAGGCCCCCATCGCGCTCGGCTGGCGGCGCTGGCGCGAATGCGAGGAGAAGTACGCCTACGGCCTCATCGAGCAGACGATCCAGTCCTTGATGGAGAGCGGCGACATGCCCGACCTACCGCTCGAACCGGTGTCCCACATCACCTTCCACATCCTCGGCGCCGCCGGGATGGCTCTGGCCGAGGCGCCCCCAGACGAGAAGACCCGCGTCCGTGACGAGTACGCACGGGCCATCCGCCACATCCTCAATGGCGCGCGCCTCCCCCGGACGTAACGTCGCGCGCATGACTCCCCCGGCCGGAAAGGGAACGGCTGACCACCGGCTTATCGGGGTTTAACGCCCTGACCGGCATGCTCCTGGCGGGAGTGTGGCGGCATGCTCCGGCAGGGGGTGTGGCAGGCATGCGGGTGTTGATCGTCGAGGACGAGCGGTTGCTCGCGGACACGATCGCGGACGGGCTGCGCGAAGAGGCGATGGCCGTGGACGTGGTGTACGACGGGGACGTCGCCCTGGAACGGGCCGCGTACATCGAGTACGACGTGATCGTGCTGGACCGCGACCTGCCCACCGTGCACGGTGACGACGTCTGCCGGGAGCTGGTGGCCGCGCAGGGCGCCGGGCGGATCCTGATGCTGACGGCCGCCGGTGAGGTCGAGGAACGGGTGGACGGGCTCCTCATGGGCGCCGACGACTACCTCCCCAAGCCGTTCGTCTTCAGCGAGCTGGTCGCACGGGTCCGGGCGTTGTCGCGCCGGTCGGCGCCGCCGGTGCCACCGGTCCTGGAGAAGGCCGGGATCAGGCTCGATCCGTACCGCCACACGGTCGAACGGGACGGGCGGGAGCTCAAGCTCACCAAGAAGGAGTTCACCGTGCTGGAGGAGCTGCTACGGGCCGGCGGGGGCGTGGTGAGCGCGGAGCGCCTGCTCGACCGGGCCTGGGACGAGAACATCGATCCGTTCAGCAACATCGTGCGGGTGACGATGGCCACGCTGCGCAAGAAGCTGGGTGAGCCGGCGGTCATCGAGACGGTGACGGGCTCGGGGTACCGGCTGTGACGCGCCTGAGTGTGCGGGCCCGGCTGACGCTGGTGTACGGATCGTTGTTCCTGGTCACCTCCGCGATCCTGGTCGGCGTGACGTACCTGCAGACGGTCAAGGCCATGGACAAGCGGTTCGACGTCAGGTTCCAGACGGAGAAGACCCCGGCGATCCGGTCCCTCCAGGGGCTGGACCAGTTGCCGCGCGCACAGCAATTCGAGCGGCTCGCCACCGCGCGCGGCGAGATCCAGGCGGAGGTCGCCAAGCGTCTCCAGGAGCAGAAGCAGGAGGTGCTGGAGCAGATGTTGCAGAGCACGATGGTCACGCTGCTCTTCCTGGGACTTGCCGGCATCGGGATCGGTTACCTGGTGGCGGGGCGGACGCTGCGGCCGATCCATACGGTGACGGCGACCGCGCAGCGCCTGTCGGAGAGCAACCTGCATGAACGGATCGCACTGACCGGTCCGCAGGACGAGATCAAGGATCTGGCGGACACGTTCGACCGGATGCTGGACCGGCTGCACCGCGCGTTCGACGCCCAGCGGCGTTTCGTGGCGAACGCGTCGCACGAGCTGCGCACACCGCTGACCATCAACCGGACGGTGCTGGAAGTGGCCATCGCGAGCCGCAAGAACCCACCGGAGACCAAGGCTTTGGCCGATGTGCTGCTGGGCAACACGGCGCGGCACGAACGGCTGATCAACGGTCTGCTGCTGCTGGCGCGTTCCGAACGGGAGCTGAACGCGCCGACGCCGACGCCGCTCGAGGACGTGGTGCGCAGCGCGGTCGACCACCTGGACGAGCTCGCGGGCGAGACGGACGTGGATGTGACCGTGGAGGTCGCGCCCGCGACGACCGTCGGCGATCCGGTGTTGCTGGAACGGTGCGCGGTCAACCTGCTGGAGAACGCGCTGAAGTACAACGTGCCCGGCGGTCAGGTCTGGGTCAGAACGTGGCGGCGGCGAGATCAGGTGATGCTGCGGGTGGAGAACACCGGCCGGCCGGTCCCCTCGTACGAGCTCGCCACGATCTACGAACCGTTCCGCCGGCTGGGCGCCGACCGGATCGGGTCGGCCGACGGCGCCGGGCTCGGCCTGTCGATCGTGCGCGCGGTGGTGCGCGCCCACGGCGGCACGCTCGACACGGTGTCCCGCCCGGACGGCGGGCTCGCGATCACTGTGCGGCTGCCTGCGGCCCCTGCGGCCGCTCTTCCGCAGGCTCGGTGACGTAAGGAGCCGCGAGCGGCATCGCCTCGGAAACGGGCGGTGGCGGCCAGGCGGAAGGCCAGCTCACCCGCCCTTCCAGGCCCATCTCCTCCTCGCTCACCTGACGGCCGGCGCGGGTCGGGGGCTTGGCGGGGGGTGAGTCTTCGGTTGAGGGCGGAGGAGGGACGGCGGTAGGGATGATGGGGGTGGCGGTGCGGGGGGCGGCGGTCAGCCAGCGGTGGACGACCTTGCCTGTCGCGTTGCGAGGCAGTTCGGCCAGGAAGTGCACGTCGCGCGGCACCGCGTAGCGTGCGACCTGGGTGTGCACGTACGAACGGACGTCCTCGGGGTCGAGGTCCGCGCCGGGCCGGGTCACGATGTAGGCGGCGAGGCGCTGGCCCCACTCGTCGTCGGGCACCCCGACGACCGCGACCTCGTGCACGCCGGGCAGCTTGAGGAGGGCGTCCTCCACGTCGCGCGGCACCACGTTCTCCCCGCCCGACACCACCAGGTCGTCGGCCCGGCCGTCCACGAACAGCAGCCCGCGGTGGTCGACGTGGCCGAGGTCGCCGGTCGACATCAGGCCGTCCCGTACCTCGGTCGGCTCGCCGCCCGTGTACCCCTCGAACAGCAGCTCGTTGGCCGCGAAGATCCGTCCGATCGTGGAACGCGCGGCCGGGCGGTCCCGGTCGTCCAGGATGACCAGGCGCGTGTTGCGGGGAGGCCGCCCTGCCGTGCGCGGGTCGGCGCGCAGGTCGCGCGGCGTCGCGATCGACACCCAGGACGCCTCGGTGGACCCGTAGACGTTGTAGAGGACGTCGCCGAACGCGTCCATGAAACGGGTGGCCAGTTCCCCGGGCAGCGCCGCGCCCGAGAGCGCGACGATCCGCAGTGAGGACGTGTCGTACCTCCCCCGGACCCGTTCGGGCAGGTCCATGATGCGCTGGATCATGACCGGCACCGCGAAGACGACGACGTCGCGGTGCCCGGCGATCGCGCGCAGCGTCCCCTCGGCGTCGAACCTGCGGCGCAGCACCACCGGAGCACGCAGGCCCCACGCCATCTGCAGCGCCGCGTACCCCCACGTGTGGAAGAGCGGCGCCTCGACGATCATCGTCTGGCGGGCGCGCAGCGGGATGCGCGAGGTCATCGAGGCCAGCGGCCACAGGCCGGGGCGCGGCGGCCGGCGGGCGCCCTTGGGGCGGCCCGTGGTGCCGGAGCTGAGCACGATCGTCCGGCTGTTGATCTGCGGCGGCCGCAGCTCGGGCGCCGGGCTGGCGTACACGATCTGCTCGATCGTCCGGCCGGCCCCGGCCGGATCACCGGGCCGGTCGGCCCATACGACCACGCGCCGGAGGGACTGCGGCAAGGCGGCCAGCAGCGGCGCGAACTCGGCGTCGGCGACCACCAGGTCCATCCGCAGCTCGGTCAGCACGTTGCGCAGCTGCCCGGCCCCGAACCCCGTGTTGAGCAGCACGACCTCGACGCCGCGCTTGCTGCAGGCGACCAGCGTCTCGACCATGCCGCGATGGTTGCGGCAGAGCACACCGACGCGTGGCCGCGGGCCCTCCAGGGGCAGCCCCACCGCGAGGCGGGTGGTGCGGTCGTCGAGCTCGGCGAACGTCAGGATGCCCTCTTCGTCGATGACGGCGGGACGGTCCGGGCTGCGGGCCGCACCGGAGACGACCACGCCGGCCAATGTCGTGCCCCACAGCCGGAGCAGGCCGAACTGGTGGAACAGGCGCTGCGGCGAGCCGCTGAGCAGCAGGCCGGTGCGCGTCAGCAACGCCGCGAGATCCCGGATGTGCCCGATACGCTGCAGCGGCCCGGGGCGATAGGCGGGCCTGACGTGCGCCACCGCTTCCTCCTCCCCGAAACCGGCGGAGCCGGCCGGGGGGGCTGCCTTGCTTCAGGGTCGTCCCCCCACAGGGAACTATGACCTTCCGGTCACGGTACCTACGGGCCCGTGGGCGAACAAGAGCGCGCCTGCCCCCCGGCCACGTGTCAGTGGTTACTGACGAGTAGTATGAGCGGTTACCAACGAGTAGCATCGGTGGTAGTCCGTCCGTCAACCAGCAGTCCGTCCGTCAGCCAGCAAGGAGGGCGACCCGTGCCCCGTACCGCACGCGACGTCGTGTTCGTCGACGGTGTCCGTACACCGTTCGGCAAGGCGGGCCCCAAGGGCCTGTACGCGGAGACCCGCGCCGACGACATGGTCGTCCGCGCCATCCGCGAGCTGATGCGCCGCAACCCGTCGCTGCCGCCCGAACGGGTCGACGAGGTCGCGATCGCCGCCACCACCCAGACCGGCGACCAGGGCCTGACCATCGGCCGGTCCGCCGCCGTGCTGGCGGGCCTGCCCAAGTCGGTCCCGGGTTACGCCGTCGACCGCATGTGTGCGGGCGCGATGACCGCCGTCACCACCACCGGCGCGGGCATCTCCTTCGGCTCGTACGACGTGGCCATCGCGGGCGGCGTCGAGCACATGGGCCGGCACCCGATGGGCGAGGGCATCGACCCCAACCCGCGGTTCCTGGCCGACAAGCTCGTCGACCCGTCCGCGCTGGTCATGGGCTCGACCGCGGAGAACCTGCACGACCGGTTCCCGCAGATCACCAAGGAGCGCGCCGACGCCTACGCGGTGCGCAGCCAGCAGAAGGTCGCCGACGCGTACGCCGCCGGCAAGATCCAGCCGGACCTGGTGCCGACCGCGATCCGCTCGGGCGAGAAGGGCTGGGGGCTGGCCACCGAGGACGAGCCGCCGCGCCCCGGCACGACGCTGGAGGACCTGGCCAAGCTGAAGACCCCGTTCCGCGTGCACGGCAACGTGACCGCGGGCAACGCCGCCGGTCTCAACGACGGCGCCACCGCCTGCCTGATGGTCGCTGAGGACGTGGCCGCCGAGCTCGGCCTCACCCCGAAGATGCGCCTGATCGACTTCTCGTTCGCCGGGGTGGAGCCCGAGGTCATGGGCGTCGGCCCGGTGCCCGCCACCGAGAAGCTGCTGGCCCGCAACTCCCTGACCATGGACGACATCGGCCTCATCGAGATCAACGAGGCGTTCGCCGTCCAGGTGCTCGCGTTCCTGGAGCACTTCAAGATCGCTGACGACGACCCGCGCGTGAACCAGTGGGGCGGCGCGATCGCGTTCGGCCACCCGCTGGCCTCCTCGGGCGTGCGCCTGATGAACCAGCTGTCGCGGCAGTTCGAGGAGCGCACCGACGTCCGCTACGGCCTCACCACGATGTGCGTCGGCATGGGCATGGGCGGCACCGTCCTCTGGGAGAACGTGAACTGGGAAGGCGCCAAGTGAGCACGCAGACTGGCACGGACATCAAGGACATCTTCGCGGACGAGGTCGTCACGCACGCGCGGGTACGCGACGTCGCGCTCCCTTACGGGGCGGGCACGCTGGCGCTGATCACGCTCGACAACGGCTTCGACCACACCAAGCCCAACACCTTCGGCCCGAACGGACTGACCGAGCTGAACGAGGCCATCGACGCCGTCGCCGCCCGCGACGACATCGTGGCCGTCGGCGTGACCGGCAAGCCGTTCATCTTCGCGGTCGGCGCCGACCTCAAGGGTGTGCCGCTGGTCCAGAAGCGCGAGGACGCCCTCGCCATCGGCAAGCTCGGCCACGACGTCTTCCGCCGCCTCGGCGAGCTCGACGTCCCGTCGTTCGCGTACGTGAACGGCGCGGCGATGGGCGGCGGCGTCGAGATCGCGCTGCACTGCTCGTACCGCACCATCTCCTCGGGCGTGCCCGCACTGGCGCTGCCGGAGACGTTCCTCGGGCTCGTGCCCGGCTGGGGCGGCACCTACCTGCTGCCGAACCTCATCGGCGCGGAGAAGGCCCTCAAGGTCGTCATCGACAACCCGCTCGCGCAGAACCGCATGCTCAAGGGCAAGCAGGCGTACGACCTGGGCATCGCCGACGCGATCTTCGAGCCGGCCGACTTCCTGGAGGAGTCGCTCGCCTGGACCGCCCGCGTGCTCACCGGCGCGCTGGAGGTCAGGCGCCCCGAGGTCGACAAGGGCAAGGCCTGGGACGACGCGGTCGCGCTCGCCCGCTGGAACATCGAGGGCAAGCTGCACGGCGCCGCGCCGTCCTACGTTCGCGCGCTGGACCTCGTGGCCGCCGCCAAGGACCGTACGCGCGACGAGGGCTTCGCCGCTGAGGACGAGGCGCTCGCCGACCTCATCATGAGCGACGAGCTGCGCGCCGGCCTGTACGCGTTCGACCTGACCCAGAAGCGCGCCAAGCGGCCCGCCGGCGCACCGGACAAGAGCCTCGCCCGCAAGGTCACCAAGGTCGGCGTCGTCGGCGCGGGCCTGATGGCCGGGCAGCTGGCGCTGCTGTTCGCCCGCCGCCTCGAGGTGCCGGTGGTGCTGACCGACCTCGACCAGGAACGCCTCGACAAGGGCGTCGCCTACACCCACGGCGAGATCGACAAGCTGCTCGCCAAGGGCCGGGTGTCGGCCGACAAGGCCAACCGCCTCAAGGGCCTGATCAGCGGCTCCCTCACCAAGGACGCCTTCGCCGACGCCGACTTCGTCATCGAGGCGGTCTTCGAGGAGATGTCCGTCAAGCAGAAGGTGTTCGCCGAGCTGGAGGAGTACGTCTCCCCCGAGTGCGTCCTGGCGACCAACACCTCCTCGCTGTCGGTGTCGGAGATGGGCGCGCACCTCAAGCACCCCGAGCGGGTCGTGGGCTTCCACTTCTTCAACCCGGTCGCGGTGCTGCCGCTGCTGGAGATCGTGCGCGGCGAGCGGACCGACGACGCGGCGCTGGCCACCGCGTTCGCTGTCGGCAAGCAGCTGAAGAAGTCCTGCGTGCTGGTCAAGGACGCCCCGGCGTTCGTGGTCAACCGCATCCTGCTGCGCCTGATGGCCGAGATCATCCAGACGGTGGACGAGGGCACCCCGATCGAGGTGGCCGAGCGGGCCGCCGCGCCGCTGGGCCTGCCGATGCCGCCGTTCGTGCTGATGGGCCTGGTCGGCCCGGCGATCGCGCTGCACGTGAACGAGACGCTGCACGGCGCCTTCCCCGACCGTTTCCCGCTCTCGGAGAAGTTCGCCAAGTTCGTCGCGGCCGGGAAGAAGGGCGTCTACCTGCCCGACTTCACCATCGACAGTGACGCTCAAGCGATCTTCGGCGGCGGCACGAGCCCGTCGACCGAGGAGCAGGTGCTGGAGCGCGCCCTCGACGCGCTCGCCGGGGAGATCAAGCTCATGCTCGACGAGGGCGTGGTGCAGGCCGCGCAGGACATCGACCTGTGCATGATCCTCGGTGCCGGCTGGCCGTTCCACCTGGGCGGCATCACGCCGTACCTGGACCGCAGCGGCGTCGCGGAGAAGGTCAACGGCACCCGCTTCCTGGAGCCGGGCGTCGCCAGCACGCCGCGCTGAACCGCGCCGGCCTGCCGCATGGCGGGAGGAGGAGGCGTCCCGAGCTTTTCGGGGCGCCTCTTTGCGTGCTTCCTGCGGTTTGACCGACTGCGGCGTGTTTCGGCCGTGCGGAACCGGTGATGATCCTCCCGGTCGTGTCACCCGGCGTGAAGGGTCAAGAACGGTGAGCCTGTTTCGCACCAAGTCCGTCGAGCAGTCGATCCAGGACACCGAGGAGCCGGGCCACCGGCTCCGCCGCGATCTGTCGGCGCTCGACCTGGTCATCTTCGGCGTCGGCGTGATCATCGGCACCGGCATCTTCGTGCTCACCGGGCAGGTGGCCAAGGACAAGGCCGGACCGGCGGTCGCCATCTCGTTCATCCTCGCCGCCGTCGTCTGCGGCCTCGCCGCGCTCTGCTACGCCGAGTTCGCCTCGACCGTGCCGGTGGCGGGCTCCGCCTACACGTTCTCGTACGCGACGCTCGGCGAGTTCCCCGCCTGGATCATCGGCTGGGACCTGATCCTGGAGCTGGCCCTCGGCGCCGCCGTGGTGTCGGTCGGCTGGGCGGGCTACGCCGCCTCACTGCTGGACGACATGGGCATCACGCTGCCCGCGTCCATCAGCAATCCGCCGGGCGAGGGCGGCACCGTCAACATCCCGGCGATCCTGCTGGTCCTGGCGGTCACCGCGGTGCTCGTGCTCGGCATCAAGATCACTTCTCGGGTGAACGCGGCGGTCGTGGCGATCAAGGTCTCGATCGTGCTGCTGGTGATCATCGCGGGCCTGTTCTTCATCAAGGCCGACAACTACACGCCGTTCATCCCGCCGTCGCAGTCCACCCCCTCGGTGGAGGGGATGCACGCACCGCTCATGCAGGTGCTGTTCGGCATCACGCCGGTGAGCTTCGGGTGGCTCGGCATCTTCGCCGCCGTCGCGCTGGTGTTCTTCGCCTACATCGGCTTCGACATCGTCGCCACAGCGGCCGAGGAGTCCCGGCGCCCGCAGCGCGACATGCCGATCGGCCTCATCGGGTCGCTCGCCATCACCGCCACGCTGTACGCGGCGGTGTCCCTGGTCGTCGTGGGCATGCAGAACTACAAGCAGCTCAGCACCGACGCGCCGCTGGCCGACGCGTTCAAGGCCGCGGGACGTTCGGGGTTCGCCACCGTCATCAGCATCGGCGCCGTCGTCGGGCTCACGACCGTGGTGCTGATCCTCCTGCTCGGCCAGAGCCGCGTCTTCTTCGCGATGAGCCGCGACGGTCTCATGCCGCCCTGGTTGTCGGCCGTCCACCCCAGGTTCGGCACGCCGTACCGTTCGACGATCATCATGGGCGTGATCGTGGCGGCGCTCGCCGGATTCATCCCGCTGTCCAAGCTGGCCGAGCTGGTCAACATCGGCACGCTCTTCGCCTTCGTGGTCGTGTCGGTCGGCGTGGTGATCCTGCGGCGCACCAGGCCCGAGCTGCCCCGCGCGTTCCGTACTCCGATGGTGCCGCTGACCCCGATCCTGTCGGTGCTGGCCTGTCTCTTCGTGATGCTCAACCTGCCGGTGGACACCTGGCTGCGGTTCCTGGCCTGGATGGCGGTCGGCGTCCTGATCTACTTCGGGTACGGCCGCCGCCACAGCCGCCTCGGCCTCGACCGGGCCGGCGCGAAGGCTCCCTGACCCCGGACGGCGTACGACACGGGCCCCGATGATCCGGTTCCCTGTGTCCTTTTGCCGCTCGCCTGGGCACAATGGCGCCCATGGCAGCTCCTCTGCAGGTTGCGGTGATCGGATCGGGACCGGCGGGCCTCTACGCCGCCGAGGCCCTGGTGAAGCAGACGGACGGCGAGGTGAAGGTCGACGTCTTCGACCGGCTGCCGACGCCGTACGGGCTGGTCAGATACGGGGTCGCCCCGGACCACAAGTCGATCAAGTCGATCGCCCGCTATCTGCAGCGCGTGCTGGAGACCGCGGACGTGCGGTTCTTCGGCTGCGTGGAGCTGGGCCGTGACGTGACCCGCACCGACCTCCTCGACTGCTACGACGCGGTGATCTACTCGACCGGCGCCATGGTCGACCGGCATCTGGGCATCCCCGGCGAGGACCTGCCCGGCAGCGTCGCCGCCACCGACTTCGTCAACTGGTACTGCGGCCACCCCGACGCCGCCGACCACGCGTTCGACCTGTCGGTCGAGGAGGTCGCCGTCATCGGCGTCGGCAACGTCGCCGTCGACGTCGTGCGGATCCTGGCCAAGACCGCCGACGAGCTGCGCGAGACCGACGTTCCCGAGCACGTGCTGGAGGCGCTGTCCAAGAGCCGGGTGCGCCGCATCCACATGATCGGGCGACGCGGGCCGGCGCAGGCCAAGTTCACGACCAAGGAGGCGCGCGAGCTCGGCGATCTGCCCAACGCCGAGATCCACGTGCGGCCCGAGGACATGGAGCTCGATCCGGCGAGCGCCGAGGTCGCCGAGAACGACCGGCACGTGCGCGGCAACATCAAGGTGCTGAACGGCTGGACCGGGGAGCCCGCAGGTGACCGGCCGCGACGGATCGACGTGCGATTCTGGCTCGCCCCCAAGGAGATCACCGGCACCGGCCGGGTGGAGGCGCTGCGCCTGGAACGCACGCGTCTGGACGAGACGGGCCGCGTGGCGGGCACCGGGGAGTACGAGACGCTCCCGGTCGGCATGGTGCTCCGCTCTGTCGGCTACCAGAGCGTCGCGCTGGAGGGCGTGCCGTTCGACGAACGTTCGTACGTGGTGCCGAACGAGGGCGGCCGCATCATCGGGCCCGACGGCGCGCAGATCCCCCGCGAGTACGTGGCGGGCTGGATCAAGCGCGGCCCGACCGGCGTCGTCGGCACCAACAAGGCCGACGCCGCCGAGACCGTGCGGCACCTGCTCGCCGACCTCTCGGGCCGGGAGGAGCCCCCCGCCCACAAGATCGAGGAGCTGCTGGAGTCCCGCGGCCTGCCGATCGTCACCTACGCCGACTGGCTCAATCTGGATGCCGCCGAGATCGAACTGGCGCGTTCACTCGCCCGGGGCGAAAGGGTCAAACTGGCCCACTGGGAAGCAATGCGAAAGGCCTGTCACCCGTCCTGAAAAGCCGGAACGAGCGGGTCGAAACCGCCGAAGAGTCGCTTTACCCCGGCGTGTCCTTCCGAATCGCACAATCTTCCGGGCCAATCGCGGCAAACTCCCGAAAGAGCGAGACATGCCGTGCGGAAGTAGTGACGGGAGTGTGATCGGAGCGCTACGGTGCGCGTGTGACCGGCGGTCCAGAACTGTACGGATTCCCCCCGCCCGGCATGCTGCCCGATCTGCGGTGGCTCGGTCCGGACTACGTCTCCGTACTCGTCTACGACCTGACGCGGGGCCTGCTGCGCCAGGACGCAGGCACGCAGGTGATGGGAGTGCGCTGCGAAGGCGAGCCCGAGCTGGCGGCTGCCGTCGATCCGGCGGGCGTCATCAGGGCCCACGACGTGACGTTCCCGCTCCAGATCTTCGTCCGCGACGGCGCCGGCCGGCCGTGGCGCCTGACCGGCCGCTGGACCTATTCCGGTCGCGAGCTCGGCACGCCCACGGCGTCCATCACCCACTTCTGGCAACTCCACTCCGCCGAAGGCGTCTGAGCCCGCCGCCGTGACGAGCGGCTCAGACGGTCTCCGGCGGAGCGGGTGCTCAGTCGGCGGGGGCCGGGTGCGGGGCCTCGATGTTGGTCACCTTGGCGAAGGCCTCGGTGATGTCGCGGGCGAGGTCCTGCTCGTTCAGGCCGATGTCGGTGAGGATCTCGCCGCGCGAGGCGTGGTCGAGGAACTCCTGCGGGATGCCGAAGGTGCGCAGCGGGATGTCGACGGCGGCGTCGCGCAGGAGACGCCCCACGGCGTCGCCCACGCCGCCGGTGCGGCCGTTGTCCTCGACCACGGCGACCAGGCTGTGCTCGGCGACCAGCCCGGCCAGGGCGGGGTCGAGCGGCTTGACCCAGCGCGGGTCGACGACCGTGACGCCGATGCCCTGGGCCTGCAGCCGGTCGGCGGCGGCGACCGCGGCGGCGGCCATGGGGCCGACGCTCACGATGAGGACCCGGGCGCCGTTGGCGCCGTCATGGCGGGCGAGCACGTCCATCCCGCCGACGGTGTCGATGCCCTCGATGTCGGCGCCGACCGGGCCCTTGGGGTAGCGGATCGCGGTCGGGCCGTCGGAGATCGCCACGCAGTCGCGCAGCAGCTCGCGCAGCCGGGCGCCGTCACGCGGGACGGCCAGGCGCAGGCCGGGGACCAGCTGCAGGATCGACAGGTCCCACATGCCGTTGTGGCTGGCGCCGTCGTTGCCGGTCACGCCGGACCGGTCGAGGGCGAACGTCACCGGCAGCTTGTGCAGCGCGACGTCCATCAGCACCTGGTCGAACGCGCGGTTGAGGAACGTCGCGTAGAGCGCGACCACCGGGTGCAGCCCGCCCATCGCCAGGCCGGCGGCGGAGGTGGCGGCGTGCTGCTCGGCGATGCCGACGTCGTAGATGCGGTCGGGGAACGCGTCGGCGAACGGCGCCAGGCCGACCGGGTGGAGCATGGCGGCGGTGATGCCGACGACGTCGCGGCGCTCGCCGCCGATGGCGAGCATCTCCTCGCCGAACACCTTGGTCCAGCTCGGGCCGCCGCCCTTGGCCTTGATCTCGCCGGTGACCGGGTCGAACGCGCCGGGGCCGTGGAAGCAGTCTTCCTCGTGGTTCTCGGCGGGGGCGTAGCCGCGGCCCTTCTGGGTGATGCAGTGCACGATCACCGGGCCGCCGAACCCGCGGGCCTTGCGGAGGGCGCGCTCGACGGCCTCCTCGTCATGGCCGTCGATGGGTCCGACGTACTTCATGCCGAGGTCCTCGAACATGGCCTGCGGCTGCAGGACGTCCTTGAGGCCCTTCTTGATGCCGTGCAGCGCCTCGTAGGTGAGATTGCCCACGATCGGGGCCCTCGGCACGGTCTTCTTGATGAGGTCGAGCGCGTGCTCGTAGCCCTGCGTCACCCGCAGGTTGGCCAGATGGCTGGCCAGCCCGCCGATCGTCGGGGAGTAGGACCGGCCGTTGTCGTTCACCACGATGATGACCGGGCGGTCCTTGCCCGCCGCGATGTTGTTGAGCGCCTCCCAGCACATGCCGCCGGTCAGCGCGCCGTCGCCGACGACGGCGACGACACTGCGCGACTCGCCGCGCAGCTGATAGGCCTTGGCCAGCCCGTCGGCGTACGACAGGGCGGTGGAGGCGTGGGAGTTCTCGATCAGGTCGTGCTCGGACTCGGACTGGCTCGGGTAGCCCGACAGGCCGCCGCGCTGGCGCAGCAGCGCCCAGTCGTGCCGGCCGGTGAGCATCTTGTGCACGTACGCCTGGTGCCCGGTGTCGAAGAGGATCTTGTCGTGCGGCGAGGCGAAGACCCGGTGCAGGGCCATGGTGAGCTCGACCACCCCCAGGCTGGGGCCCAGGTGACCGCCGGTCTTGGAGACCGCGTCCACCATGAACTCCCGGATCTCCCTCGCGAGCTGCGGCAACTGCGTGGCGTCCAGTCGCTTGAGGTCCTCCGGACCCGTGATCGACTCCAGCAAGCTCACCCCACCTACCTCCCCTTCCCCCTTCAGGTTGCTCCGTCGGGGACGCGTGCCCCAGGCTCCCCCCGGGTCTTGCCGAGTTTAGTCCCGCTTTGCCAACGATGGGCCTTGGGGCAAGGCCTCCCGAGTTTCTCTACACCGAATCTCCACAGGCCCTGAGTGCGGTATCTGTAGAGCCATGGGTGCCGAGGAGATAGTCCTGCTCAACGAGGCCGACGAAGCAATTGGTACCGCCCCGAAAGCGGAGAGTCACCATCGCGATACCCCTTATCACCTGGCCTTTTCCTGCTATCTGGTCGACCCGAACGGCCGGGTGCTGATCACCCGGCGCGCGCTGGACAAGCGGACCTTCCCGGGGGTGTGGACGGGCAGCTGCTGCGGCCACCCCGGCCCCGGCGAGGGACTGCGCGCGGCGGTGCTGCGGCGCCTGGAGACCGAGCTGGGCGTGACGGCCGACACGATCACGTCGGTGCTGCCACGCTTCCGCTACCGGGCGACGGCCTCGGACGGCGTCGTCGAGTACGAGCGCTGCCCCGTCGTACGGGCGGTCACGGCGGAGGCCGAGCCCCGCCCCGGACTCGATCCCGCGGAGGTGGCCGAGGCCGAGTGGCGGTCGTGGGACGAGTGCCTGGAGCTCGTCCGGCACCCCGACTCCTCGCCCTGGTACCGGCTGCAGCTCGCCGAGCTCGCTCCGCTCGGCCCCCCGCTCGGCTGGCCCGACGCGGGCACCGGCGACCTCCCACCGGCCCTCACCTGGTGATCTCACCCGCCCTCACCTGGCGATCTCCATCGGCGTGCCCCCCGGGCCGGGACGCCACCCCTGGATACGCTCTCACCAGGCTTATAACCGGACGATTTCGGTTCGCTCGCCGGTGTTGACCCGGCGCGCCCACCGAACGGACGCTTGTTAGTGCGGCTGATCCGGCCGGAGGGTCGGGCGGGGTGGATTGGTCGGATGAGGGAGGACGGACGATGCACGTACCTCAGGTCCATATCCGATGGAAGACACTCGCCGCGGTGGCGGTCGGCGGAGCGCTGCTGATCTCCGGTTGCGGCGGTGGTGATGACGACGACGGCGGCAAGGGCGGCGGAGACACCTCGCAGGTCGAGGTCTTCTCCTGGTGGACCGGCCCGGGCGAGGCGGACGGCCTGAACGCCATGAAGGCCGACTTCGAGAAGAAGAACCCGGGGACCAAGTTCGTCAACGCCGCCATCGCGGGCGGCTCCGGCACGCAGGCGCAGGCCGTGCTGGCCAGCCGCCTCCAGAACCGCAAGCCCCCGGACTCGTTCCAGGGCCACGCGGGCGCGGAGCTCCTCGACTACATCAAGCAGGGGCAGATCGAGTCGCTCGACGCGTTCTACGATGAGAACAACCTGCGCCAGGCCTACCCGCAGCAACTGCTGGAGCAGATCTCCTACCAGGGCAAGATCTACTCGGTGCCGGTGAACATCCACCGCTCGAACATGCTGTGGTACAACCCCGGGATCCTGAAGGACGCCGGGCTGTCGGGCCCGCCCAAGTCGGTCGCCGAGTTCATCACGGCGCTCAAGGCGGTCAAGGACAAGACCGGCAAGGTCCCGCTGTCGCTGGGCGCCCAGTGGACCGCGAACCACCTGCTGGAGAGCGTGCTGCTCGGCGACCTCGGCACCGACGCCTACAACGCGCTCTGGAAGCCGGGCGCCGACTGGGGCAGCGCCGCCGTGACCAAGGCGCTGACGGACTTCGCCGAGATCATGAAGTACACGACGGCCGAGGCCGCCTCCACCGACTGGCAGGGCGCGTCGAAGGCGGTCGTGGACGGCAAGGCCGCGTTCAACATCATGGGCGACTGGGCCTACGGCTACTTCACCGGCTCCGCGCCCAACGGGCTCGGCAAGAAGGACGGCACCGACTTCAAGTACGCCGCCTCCCCCGGCACTGACGGCACGTACATGTGGCTGTCCGACAGCTTCACCCTGCCCAAGGGCGCACCGCACCGCGGCGGCGCCCTCGCGTGGCTGAAGGTCGCGGGCAGCAAGGAGGGCCAGGACCTCTTCAACCCGAAGAAGGGCTCCATCCCCGCCCGTAAGGACGCCGACAAGAGCCTCTACAAGGGCTACCTGGAGTACGCGCTGAACGAGTGGAACAAGCCGGGCATCAAGCTGGCCGGCTCGTTCTGGCACGGCGTCTACTCCAGCAAGCGGTGGCACGCCGACATCGACACCGCGGTCGGCCTCTTCCTCCAGAACAAGGACGTGGCCAAGCTGCAGAGCGCGCTGGTCACCGCCGCCAAGAACAACAACACGCAGTGACGAGCCCGGACGTCACGCCGCCCGTGGCCCGCGAGTCGATCGAGGGCCGCGGGCGGCGCGGGCGGCGCGCATGGCGCCGCCGTGCGCCGCGCTGGCTGCCGGGGCTGCTGCTGCTCTCGCCGTCCATCGTGGCGATCGGCCTGTTCGTGTACGGGCTGATCTTCTGGAACACCCGGGTCGCGGTCAGCGGCAAGCACGACATGGTGTCCCCGTACGGGTTCGACAAGGGCAAGAACTTCGTCGACCTGTGGGACGTGCCGAGCTGGCCCGGCGCGGTGCGGCACGCGCTGCTCTTCACCGCCGTCTTCGTGATCGGAGCCCTGGTGCTGGGCTTCTTCCTGGCGTTCCTGATGGAGAAGGGCATCAAGGCCGAGGCCGGCTTTCGGGCGATCTATCTCTTCCCGATGGCGGTGTCGTTCATCGCGAGCGGCGTCGTCTGGCGGTGGCTGATGAACCCGGCGCCGCCCGAGCGCGCGGTCGGGCTCAACCAGCTGTTCAACAAGCTCGGGCTCGGCGCGCTCGGCAACGACTGGTGGCAGAACCCCCGGCTCGGCATGGCCGCGATGGCGCTGCCGGCGATCTGGCAGATGTCGGGGTACGTGATGGCGCTCTACCTGGCGGGCTTCCGCGGCGTGCCCGAGGACCTGCGGGAGGCGGCGCGGGTCGACGGCGCCTCCGAGTGGAAGGTCTACCGGTACGTGGTGCTCCCCCAGCTGCGGCCGGTCACGCTGTCGGCGCTGATCATCCTGGGCCACATCTCGCTGAAGGTGTTCGACCTCATCATGGCGATCGCGGGCAAGCAGATCATCACGTACGTGCCGGCGGTGGCCACCTATGTCGAGGTGTTCGACCGGGGTGACCCGGCCAACGGCGCGACCATCGCCACGTACCTGCTGGTCGCGGTGGGGCTGCTGGTGATCCCCTACCTCGTGTGGTCCGTACGGGCGGAGCGTGAGCGATGACCGCGACGACCACGGCCGCCACCCGCCCGCGGCGGCGCGTTCCGCTCCTCGGCCCCGGCGGCATGCGGATGATCCGGTTCGCCGTGCTGCTGGCATTCGTGGTGGTCTTCCTGATCCCGGTGTACGTGCTGGTCGTGACCAGCTTCAAGTCGCTGCAGGAGGCCGATCCGTCCACCGCGTGGAGCCTGCCGAAGGACTGGAGCCTGGACGGCTGGCGGTCGGCCTGGGACACCCTCCGGCCGGGTCTGGAGAACAGCTTCAAGATCTCCGTCCCGGGTGCGCTCATCTCGGCGGTGCTCGGCTCGCTCAACGGCTACGTGCTGTCGAAGTGGCGTTTCCCGGGAGCGGACGCGGTCTTCACGCTGTTCCTGTTCGGGATGTTCATCCCGTACCAGGCCGTGATGATCCCGCTGCAGGGCCTGCTCACCGATCTGGAGCTGGTCGGCAGCATCCGCGGGCTGGTGCTGGCGCACGTGGTGTACGGCATCCCGATCTGCACGCTGATCTTCCGGAACTACTACGTCACGATCCCGAACGAGCTGATCGAGGCGGCCCGGGTCGACGGCGCCGGGATGCTCCGCACCTACCGTTCGATCGTGCTGCCGGTGTCGGGTCCCGCGTTCGCGGTCGTGCTGATCTGGCAGTTCACGTCGATGTGGAACGACTTCCTGTTCGCGGTCTTCCTGGGCTCGCAGGAGAGCTGGCCGGTCACGGTACTGCTCAACAACACCGCGGGGTCAGGCGCGGTCGCCGTCCAGTACAACCAGCAGATGGCCTCGGCACTGCTGGCGTCGCTGCCGACTCTGGTGGTCTACATCGTGCTCGGCAGGTTCTTCATGCGAGGCCTGATGGCGGGTGCACTGAAGGGGTGACCTGATCCGGCCATCACGTGACACGCACAACAGGCTCACAGATCGTTACAATCCGCATTCAATTGACAGGCTCCCCAATAACCCCGAGGTGGTTTGAACCTCATGGGCAACAGCCGATTCGCCGCCGGCGCCTTCTCCGGTGCCGCCCTGGCGGCCCTCGCGATCCCCGGTCCGAGCGCGTTCGCCGCCCCGATCGACAAGCCACAGGCCACGTACAGCCCCAAACGGTTCACCCCGGGAGACAACCTCTGGGTGCGCATCACCGGCTGCGCCGGCGAGCCGCGCCTGGCGGGCACGAACGAGGTGTTCGCCGAGGGCGAGCCCGGCTCGTTCGAAAGGTCGGGCGAGGCCTGGACCGGCATCGGCGGCACCCTGCGCGGCCTCAAGTCCGGCAACTCCTACCTGACCCGTTTCGGCTGCTTGACCGGTCGGGGATTCCAGACGTTCCCGCTGTGGGTCACGCCGCCCGACAAGATCCCACCGGCACCGCCGAGCCCTCCGGGCAGGCCACGCCCGGAGCCGCCCCCAGGTGAGGGCTTCAGGTTCGGCTACGGCGACGTCGAGCTGTCCACCCGCACGGTCACGCCCGGCGGCAGGCTAGGCATCCGTGTCACCTGCCCCAGCTCGGTGCGGGCGACGTCCGCCTCCTTCGTGTCCGAGCCGCGCTTCTCCCAGGTGGGCAAGGACGAGCACAAGGCCACCGCGCGCTTCGAGTCGAGCCTGCCCTCGATCGTCAAGGTCCGCGTCGAGTGCCGCGGATACGGCTCCGTCACGTTCAGCACCCGGCCCGGGCAGAAGGACGTCGATCCCGGCGACCAGGACATCCCCCAGGGCTCACCCAACACCGGTGACGGCTCTCTGGCGAACACCCAGGACGGCCCCGACTACACGTTGGCCGCGGCCGGTGCGCTCGCCCTCGCCTACGTGCTGCACCGCCGGAGGAGAGCGCCTGAACGTGCGTAAGGCAGCCCTGCTCGCCCTCGCCCTCGGCCTCACCGCCTGCGGCGGGGACAACTACGGCGGCGGCCCCATCGACCCCGGCTCCGGCAAACGCCCGGCCGTGAGCTTCGCCAAGCCGCTCCCCCGCTCGCTGCCCGCCACGATCAAGATTCCCAAGCTGGGCGTCACGGCGCCGGTCTCCGAGCTCGGCCTCCAGTCCAACGGCCGCATCCAGGAACCGCCGCTCACACAGCCCAACCTGGCGGGCTGGTGGAAGAACGGGCCGACGCCCGGCGAGGGCGGTCCCTCGGTGATCCTCGGCCATGTGGACGCCCGCGGGAAGCGCGCGGTGTTCCACCGGCTCAGGGACCTGCGTCCCGGCGACCGCGTCCAGGTCACCCGCCGCGACGGCACGACCGCGACGTTCGCCGTGCAGAAGGTCGAGAACGTGTCCAAGGACTCCTTTCCCGGTGAGAAGATCTACGCCGAGGACCTCGACTACGCGGCGCTCCGGCTGGTCACGTGCGGTGGCACATTCGACACCACGAGGGGTCATTATTCGGACAACGTCATCGCCTACGCACGCCTCGTGCGCGCCTGAGGCGGCGCGCCGATTTGCGTCCAGCCCCCCTCTTATGAGAAATCACTCTTTGAACCTTTTGCCCATCCGTTCCGTGTGCATATCGTTGACCTTTCATCTTGCTGAACGGTTACGGCTGTCTGGCGCTCCAGTAGGGATCGCTCCGGCGGTGAACGGGCAGCAGGCTTCGACAGGTCCGGCCAAGATGGAGAACGGGAGGTGACCGCGTGCAGGCGATCAGCGTTCAGCAGCCATGGGCGTTCGGGATCGCGAGAGGCGTCAAGGCCGTCTCCAACCAGAGCCTGCCCACCGCCTACCGCGGGCCGCTCCTGATCCACGCCTCCATGCGCGTCGACCTCAAGGCCTGCGACTCCCCTCACATCCAGGCCGCCGGCTGGGACCCCCGCGACCCGCTCGCCACGATCGGCGCCGTCATCGCCATCGCCGAGCTCACCGACGTCTGCTCCGCCGCCATCCGCGACGAGCCGTGCGACTGCGGCCCCTGGGCCGACCCGGGCGCCTACCACTGGCGCCTGACCTCCGTCCGCGCCCTCCCCCGCCCCATCGTGGCCCTCGGCCGCCCCGACATCTGGGAGCCCAAGCCCACCCTCGTCATCGAGGTCCAAGCCATGCTCGAAGCCGAAGCCGCCCGCCTGGTCCAACAAGACTGACCAGAACCACCGCCCAGCGGGTTAGCCAACGACTACGGTCGGTGTCGATGGAGTCACACACCGACTTCGGACCGTACACGGTCGAGGACCTTCACCTCCGCGAGGACGACGGCAAGGGGCCTCGAGCTTGAGGACGGGTGGCTGGTGGAGCTGTCCACGAGCGCACCGCACAGCTGGGCTGCCAGCAAGCTTCGGGACATCCTCAATGCCGCCGCTGTGACCGCTGACGCCTCCGTCTTCATCGCCGGTGGTGAGTGAGAGATCAGCACCCCGGCGGGCATCCGGAAGCCGGATGGCTTCATGGTGCCGACGGAGGTTGCACGCGCGTCCATCGTGGATTGCAGCCCGATCACCATCCCGGGGCGCGACGTGCTGATGGCGGTGGAGGTCATCTCGCCGGGCAGCGGGAGCGAACGCACCGATCGGGTACGGAAGGTCAGGGAGTACGCCGCCCTGGGCATCCCGCAATACTGGCTCGTCGAATACTCGCCCCAGCCGAGGGTGCAGGTCCTGACGCTGGCTGACGGCGTCGACGTCTACCAGGCAGGACCCGTGGTGGCCGCAGGGGCGACGTTCACGGCCGAGGCCTTGGCGGACAAGGCGATCTCGGTGAGGTTTGATCCGGGGACGCTTACGGAGTTCTGAGCTCGGCGGCGGTGCGGAGGCGGGCGAACTCGGCGGCGATCTTGTCGAGGGTCCAGCTGGCGTTGAGGCCGCTCGGGTTGGGGAGCACCCAGAGGTCGGACGGGCCGATCTTTTCGGGTTGGGGGCCTATCTGGGTGCGGGGCTTGCCGAAGGCGGTGCGGTAGGCGGTCACGCCTGCCACGGCCAGGTAGGCGGGTTGGTAGCGCTCGACCAGCTTGAGGAGGCGTTCGCCGCCCTCGCGGAGCTCCTCGTCGGTGAGCTCGTCGGCGCGGGCGGTGGTGCGGGGGGCCAGGTTGGTGATGCCGAGGCCGAAGGCGGGGAGGAGATCCTGCTCGTTCGGGCTCAGCAGGCGGTCCGTGAAGCCTGATTTGTAGAGCGCGGGCCAGAAGCGGTTGCCCGGGCGGGCGAAATGGTGGCCGGTCGCGCCCGAGTAGAGGCCCGGGTTGATCCCGCAGAAGAGGACGCGCAGCGGCTCGTTGTCGGCCGGGAGGACATCGGGGATCACGCGGTCGCGGGCGGCCTCCAGATCGGCCTTCGTGGGGCGCATCAGATCAGAGTATGTGGGGTTTCCTCCACCCTGTGGGGGGTGGAAGCTCCCTGGTGCCGGTGATCACGTGTGCTTAGCGTCGGTGCGTGGGCGGCTCCACATGAGGAGGGCACGCGTGGTCACTCGCAGGACTGTTCTGCGCAGCGGCGGCATCGCCGTCGCATCCGTACCGCTGGCCGGGCAACTGGACGTCACGACCGAGCCGGTCACGATCGGCCCCGGCGATCCCCGTTATCGATCGTTGGTGCTCCGCGGGTACAACCGGCGCTTCGAGGGGAGGCCTGAGGAGATCCGGGTGGCCACGTCCACCGAGGATGTCGTACGGGCCGTCCAGAGCGCGGTGCGCACGGGCCGGCGGCTGGCCGTCCGCGGCGGCGGTCACTGCTTCGAGAACTTCGTCGACGATCCCTCGGTGCGGGTGCTCATCGACCTGTCCGGGATGACGGCTGTCGACTACGACCGGCGGCGCAAGGCGTTCATGGTCGAGGCGGGCGCCACCCTGGGCGAGGTCTACCGCCGGTTGTACGTGGGGTGGGGCGTGACCATCCCCGGGGGCACCCATCCCGATGTCGGGGTGGGCGGGCACATCGCGGGCGGCGGTTACGGGGTGCTGTGCCGGCGGGACGGCCTATCCGTGGACCATCTCTACGCGGTGGAAGTGGTCGTGGTGGACAGGGCGGGGAAGGCACAGAGCGTCGTCGCCACGCGGGAGGCCTCCGATCCCAACCGTGACCTGTGGTGGGCCCACACGGGAGGAGGCGGCGGCAACTTCGGCGTGGTCACGCGCTACTGGTTCCGGTCCCCGGGAGCCCAAGCGGCACTGCCAAGGCCCCCTGGCAGTGTTCTGACCTTCTCTGTGGACTGGCCGTGGGCGAAGCTCGACCAGGAGACCTTCGTGCGGCTGCTGCGCAACTACGGGGAGTGGGGGGAGCGCAACTCGGCTCCGGGCTCGCCGATGGGGGTCCTCTACGGCGAGTTCGGCTTCACCAGCAAACCCAGCGAGAACGTCACCCTGACGGGACAGGTGCTCAAGGACAGCGGCGGAGAGCGGGTGCTGGACGATTTGCTGGGTGCTCTCGCGCGGGGGATGGACGTTCGTCCCCAGCCGCGGACGTCCACCATGACGTGGCTCCACGCGACACGGCACGGCTTCGGCGGCGGCCCCGGGCCGTTCTACCGGATCAAGATCAAGTCCGGGTACCTGCGGCGGCGCTTCACCGACGAGCAAGCCGCCATCGCGTACCGGCACCTGACCCGCTCCGACTTCGACCATCCGCACGGGCACTTCTTCATCAACACCTACGGCGGCCAGGTCAACGCGGTGGCGCCGGGGGCGACCGCCGCGGCGCACCGGGACTCGATCTTCAAGGTCGGTTTTCTGACGGGTTGGGAGGACGCGGCCGAGGACGCCCGGCACCTCGCGTGGATCCGTGAGTTCTACCGGGAGGTCTACGCGGCGAGCGGCGGTGTCCCGGTTGACGGCACGTTCATCAACTATCCCGACGTCGACCTGGCCGACCCACGGTGGAACGACTCGAACGTTCCGTGGCACACGCTCTACTACGGCGACGGCTACGCGCGTCTTCAACGGGTCAAGCGCCGCTGGGACCCGCGCAACGTGTTCCAGCACGCGCTCTCGGTCCGCGCGTGACCGAGCTCAGATCAGGCTACGCACGATCAGGGCTACTGCTGATGTGCCCACCACGATGAGGATTGCGGTCCGCATGCGGCCATCGTCCAGGTAGCGCCGTATTGGGCCGGCCAGGAGAAAGCCCACTAGGACGAACGGGGTCAGGGCTAGGCCGGCTGTTACTTGGCGTAGGGGGAGTTGGTCCACAGCTGCCAGGGTGAGGAGCGACATGAGAGCGCCGATCGTGAAGAAGACGGCGAGCGTGGCGCGGACCCGAGGGCCGCTCTCCTTCTGGTAGAGCAGCGCGATGGGCGGGCCGCCGATCGAGGACGCGGTGCCGGTCGCCCCCGCGATCAAGCCCGCGGTGGCCAGCGTGCCGGGGTTGCGCGGCACGTTCGCCGACCATGCGCTCGCGCCGAGGGCGGCCAGCACCACCGCGCCGACCACCATGCCCAGGGCACGCGTGGGCACGGCCACGACCACCCAGACGCCGACCGGCGTGCCGACCACGCGGCCGCTGAAGGCCCAGCCGAGACCCCGCAGGTCCGCGTGCTTCACCTCCTGGGCCAGCGTCGCCAGGGGCAGCACGGTGGCCGCCACCAGGATCGACCCGGGCATCAGGGACGGGAAGAGCATGGTGACGACCGGCGCGGCCACCAGGCCGACGCCGAGGCCGACGCTGCTCTGGACGATCGCGCCGAGCAGGGCGGCCAGGCCACCGAGGACGAGGAACTCAAGATCTGGCATAACGGTTTGGAACGTTACATCTCCCTATTTCCGGTGGGACTTCCCGCATTCATAGGATGAGTGCCATGCTCACCGCCTGCCTGGCGTTCGCCGCCGTCGCCGCCCTGGTCACGATCACGCCCGGACTGGACACCATGCTGGTGCTGCGCACCACGGTGACCAGCGGCCGCCGGATCGGTTACCTGGCCGCGACCGGCATCGCCGGGGGGTGCTTCGTCTGGGCCATCGCCGGTGCGCTGGGCCTTACTGCATTGCTCGCGGCGTCCGAAGTGGCCTTCAACGTCGTACGCATCGCCGGTGCCTGCTATTTGTTCTGGCTGGGCGTCCAGGCTCTGTGGCAGACGCGCCGCCGCACGGTCGAGGAGGAGCTTCCCGCGGTCTCCGGGGCAGGAGCCCTCCGCACGGGCTTCGTCACGAACCTGCTCAACCCGAAGATCGGCGTGTTCTACATGAGCCTGCTGCCGCAGTTCGTCCCGGACGGCGCCCCGATGTTGTGGACGAGCCTGCTCTTCGCGCTGATCCACGTGGCGGAGGGCCTCGTGTGGTGTGCGCTGCTCGTCTTCGCGGCCAGCGCCGCACGGCGTACGCTGGCCCGCCCCGCGGTCAAGCGCCGCTTCCAGCAGATCACCGGGCTGGCCTTCATCGGCTTCGGCGTCCGGTTGGCCACCGACCACTGAACCGGCGAAAAGGGCCGCCTCCCCGTCTGACGGGGAGGCGGCCCTTCTCAGGTTCTGCTTACTTGCGCAGCAGGTTGCGGAGCACGTACTGCATGATGCCGCCGTTGCGGTAGTAGTCCGCCTCACCCGGGGTGTCGATGCGGACGACGGCCTGGAACTCCTTGCCGTCCGCCTTGACCGTCACCTCGCGGGGGACCTCGCCCTCGTTCAGCTTCTCGACACCGATGACCTCGAAGGTCTCGGTGCCGGTGAGGCCCAGGGACTCGGTGCTCTCCCCGTCCTTGAACTGCAGGGGCAGGACGCCCATGCCGATGAGGTTCGAGCGGTGGATGCGCTCGTACGACTCGGCGATGACGGCGCGGACGCCGAGGAGGGCGGTGCCCTTGGCGGCCCAGTCACGGGACGAGCCGGAGCCGTACTCCTTGCCCGCGATGACCACGAGCGGGGTGCCCTGGGCGGCGTAGTTCTGCGCGGCGTCGTAGATGAACGACTGCGGCGCGCCCTCCTGGGTGAAGTCGCGGGTGTAGCCGCCCTCGACGTCGTCCAGGAGCTGGTTGCGCAGCCGGATGTTGGCGAACGTGCCGCGGATCATGACCTCGTGGTTGCCCCGGCGGGAACCGTAGGAGTTGAAGTCCTTGACCGCGACGCCGTGCTCCTCCAGGTACTGCGCGGCGGGCGTGCCGACCTTGATGGAACCGGCCGGGGAGATGTGGTCGGTCGTGACCGAGTCGCCCAGCTTGGCCAGCACCCGGGCGCCGTGGATGTCGGTGACCGGGGCGGGCTCCATCTCCATGCCGTCGAAGTACGGGGCCTTGCGCACGTACGTGGAGGACGGGTCCCACTCGAAGGTGTTGCCGGTGGGAATGTCGAGGCCGCGCCAGCGCTCGTCGCCCTTGAAGACGTCGGCGTAGTTCTTGGTGAACATCTCCTGGCCGATCGACGACTCGACGATCGCGGCGACGTCGTCGGGGTTGGGCCAGATGTCCTTGAGGTAGACCGGGCCGTCGGTGCCCTCGGCGATCGGGTCGTTGAGGATGTCGATGTCCATCGTGCCCGCGAGCGCGTAGGCGATGACCAGCGGCGGCGAGGCCAGGTAGTTCATCTTCACGTCGGGGCTGATGCGGCCCTCGAAGTTGCGGTTGCCCGACAGGACCGAGGTGACGGCCAGGTCGTTGTCGTTGACCGCCTTGGAGATCTCGGGCTGGAGCGGTCCGGTGTTGCCGATGCAGGTGGTGCAGCCGTAGCCGACCAGGTTGTAGCCGATCTTGTCGAGGTACGGGGTGAGGCCCGCGCGCTCGAGGTAGTCGGTGACGGCCTGGGAGCCGGGGGCGAGGGAGGTCTTCACCCAGGGCTTGCGGGTGAGGCCCTTCTCGACGGCGTTCTTGGCCAGCAGGCCGGCGCCGACCATGACGTACGGGTTGGAGGTGTTGGTGCAGGACGTGATGGCGGCGACGGCGACGTGGCCGTGGTCCAGCTC
Organism: Actinomadura rudentiformis; assembly: GCF_008923185.1. Classification (GTDB taxonomy): domain Bacteria; phylum Actinomycetota; class Actinomycetes; order Streptosporangiales; family Streptosporangiaceae; genus Spirillospora; species Spirillospora rudentiformis. The sequence goes on along the minus strand of NZ_WBMT01000005.1, from coordinate 238,347 downwards.
GAAGCTGCTGCCGTCCTCCATGGTCACCGTGACCGGGTTGTGCGGGCGGCCGCCGTTGCCGGTGACGGTCTCGCGCGGCTTGTCGCCGTTGCCGTCGTGGCTGATGGCCGGGGAGTCCGAGGCCGGGAACGACTCGTCGGACGCCTCGTCGACGGGGCCCTGGATGCTGGAGGCGTAGTTCTTGACGTCGCGGCGCCAGGTCTCCTTGGCGGCCGACAGGGAGATGCGGTCCTGCGGGCGCTTGGGGCCGGCCAGCGACGGGACGACCGTCGTCAGGTCGAGCTCGAGGTACTCGGAGAACTCCGGCTCGACCGACGGGTCGAGCCACATGCCCTGCTCCTTGGCGTACGCCTCGACCAGCGCGATCTGCTCCTCGCTGCGGCCGGTGAGGCGCAGGTAGGACAGGGTCTCCCCGTCGATCGGGAAGATGGCGCAGGTGGAGCCGAACTCGGGGCTCATGTTGCCGATGGTGGCACGGTTGGCCAGCGGCAGCGCGGCCACGCCCTCGCCGTAGAACTCGACGAACTTGCCGACGACGCCGTGCTTGCGCAGCATCTCGGTGATGGTGAGCACCAGGTCGGTGGCGGTGGTGCCGGGGTTGAGCTCGCCGGTCAGCTTGAAGCCGACGACCCGCGGGATGAGCATGGAGATCGGCTGGCCGAGCATGGCCGCCTCGGCCTCGATGCCGCCGACGCCCCAGCCGAGGACGCCGATGCCGTTCTCCATGGTGGTGTGGGAGTCGGTGCCGACGCAGGAGTCGGGGTAGGCGACGCCGTCGCGGTCGAAGACGACGCGGGCGAGGTGCTCGATGTTGACCTGGTGGACGATGCCGGTGCCGGGCGGGACGACCTTGAACTGGTCGAACGCGGTCTGGCCCCAGCGCAGGAACTGGTAGCGCTCCTTGTTGCGCTCGTACTCGACCTGGACGTTGCGCTCGAACGCGTCCGGCGAGCCGAAGTAGTCGACGATGACGGAGTGGTCGATGACCATCTCGGCCGGGGCGAGCGGGTTGATCCTCGCCGGGTCGCCGCCGAGGTCGCGCACCGCCTCGCGCATGGTCGCCAGGTCCACCACGCACGGCACGCCGGTGAAGTCCTGCATGATCACGCGGGCCGGGGTGAACTGGATCTCGTGGCTCGGCTGGGCGTTCGCATCCCAGCCGGCGAGCGTGCGGATGTGGCCGGCGGTGACGTTGGCGCCGTCCTCGGTGCGCAGCAGGTTCTCCAGGAGAACCTTGAGGCTGTACGGGAGACGGGCCGAGCCCTCGACTGCGTCCAGCCGGTAGATCTCGTACGACTTGTCGCCCACCCGCAGCGTGTTACGGCTGCCGAAGCTGTTCGCGGACACGGACTCCTCCTCCGTCAACGCCGCACGTCCGGTCCGAGACGTGAGCGCACGGCGTTCTTCGCTGACTTGTCGATCCTGCTCCCGGCTCAGCCGGCATGGGTGAATCACGCCGGAAAAGGCCCAGGGCGGGGATTCATCCCCACTGAATCCTGCCCTAGTCCGGACCCTGCTCAGGACTCAGGTTCGCCTAACTTCGCCAGGATTTCTCTCGACGTCAAGCTATCGCCGATTTATCTCGATATCAAGTTACTCACACGTAGGCCGATCTTCCCCTCGCGGGCCGGGAACCATCTAGCGCCCTTTACCGTTTCCGATATATCGTTGTCGTATCGCGAGAGATCAAAGAAAGATCTCGGAAGGCTGTGAAGAACATGAGCGCGACGCACCACGGCCCCGACCTCCGCTGGGCCTTCGCCGCGGCCGCCCTGGGCGCCAAGGCCGCGGCCCACGCGAGCCGCCACCACCAGCACGGTTGCGGTCCCCGGTCGAGGCACGGCATGCCCGACTTCGGTTTCCTGTTCGGCGGCGGCCCGGGCCCGTGGGGGCCGCCCGGTGGCGGCGGCCCTTGGGGACGCGGCCCGTGGGGACGCGGCGGCGGGCCTTGGGCCAAGGGCCAGAAGGCGCGCAAGGGGAACGTGCGCGCGGCGATCCTGGCGCTGCTCGCCGAGGAGCCGCGGAACGGCTACCAGATCATCCAAGAGATCAACACCCGCAGCCACGGCGCCTGGAAGCCGAGCCCCGGCGCGGTCTACCCGGCGCTCCAGCAACTGGCCGACGAGGGGCTCATCGTCGGCGAGGAGGGCGAGGGCCGCAAGACGTTCCGTCTCACCGACGAGGGCCGCGCGTACGTCGACGAGCACGCCGACGAGCTGTACGAGCCATGGGCGGAGATGACGCCCGACTTCGGCGAGGGTGTGCCCGACCTCTTCAAGCAGGCCGCGCAGACGGGGGCCGCGGTCATGCAGATCGTGCACTCCGGCTCGCCCGAGCAGGTCGCCCAGGCCAAGACCGTGCTCGCCGACACCCGCCGCAGGCTCTACCGCATCCTCGCCGAGGACGACCTCGACGACACACCACACAGCGACACACCACACAGCGACACACCCGACGCATCCGAGGAGTAGTGGTGACACGTCCCGACGAGATCCGTATCGGCGACGCCGAACGGGACGCGGTGACCTCCGCCCTGCACGACCACTTCGCGGCGGGGCGGCTGGACCAGGCCGAGCTCGACGAACGCCTGGACGCCGCCCTCGCCGCCAAGACCGGGGGCGATCTGCGCGCCATCGTGCGCGACCTACCCGGCCAGAACGGCCTTCCCGAGGCCGTTCTCGCCGGGCACCCTCACCGCGGGCACCCCAACCGCGGCGACCATCCGTACGCCCACTGGCATCCCGCCTTCCAGCACGGCCCGCCCGCCTGGGACCGGCACCACCCGGCCTGGGCGGGCCGCCGCCGGCCCGGTTTCCCGGCGTTCCCGATCCTGCTCGGCGTTTTCCTGATCGTCACGTTCACCGCCGGTCCGGCCACCGCGTTCTTCGCAGTGTTCCAGCTCGCCCTGCTGGTCTGGATCGTCCGGGCGATCATGCTGGCGGCGACCTATCGCCGCGCCCAGCGCAGATGACGCGGACGACGGTCCGGATCCACCGATCACCAGGCGGATTCACCGGCCCCGGGGTCCGCTGACCCGGCCGCGGGACCACGACCCCCGAGCGCGGTCCCGCGGTCGCCACGCAGCACTCATGGACCGTTACCGGAGGTTCGTGAAAACGTCGTAGGTATGCCCTCCGAGCGATTCCTTCATCCGGTCTCGCCGGTGGCCCGGCCGGCTGAGGAGACCCTGCGCGCCACGATCGAGCGGCTCGCCGCCATCGAACGGCCTCCCTGCTCGCCGGGCGAACGCGAGGCGGCGCACCTCATCGCCGACCGCCTCAGCGCGCTGGGCCACTCGGCCCAGGTCCAGGAAGTCCCCGCGTACGGCTCGTACACCTGGCCCGTCGGAGCCCTCGCCGCGCTCTCGACGCTCGCGGGCCTGGCCGGCGGGCGCCTCCGCTGGACCGGCACGCTCGGGGCCACGATCCTGACCGCCGCCCTGGCCGACGAGATCACCTACGGCCGCCAGCTGGCGCGCATCGTGCTGAGCCCGCGCCGTACCGCCTGCAACGTCGTCGCCGACCTGACGCCGCCACGCGCCCAGCGCCAGGCGCCGCACCGGACGCTCGTCATCATGGCGCACCACGACGCCGCGCCCTCGGGCACCGTCTTCGACCAGAGCCTGGCCCGCTGGTACGCGCGACGTTTCCCGCGCGCGGTCGAGCGGATGACCGAGAATCCCCCCATCTGGTGGCCCGTGGTGGCCGGGCCCGCGCTGGTCGCGTTCGGCAGCGCCACCCGTTCCGGCGCCCTCCGCCGCACCGGCACCGTGCTCAGCGCCCTCACCGTCGCCGCGATGGCCGACATCGGCTCGCGCAAGGCCGTGCCCGGCGCCAACGACAACCTGAGCGGTGTCGCCGCGCTGATCGCGCTGGCCGAGTCGCTGGCCCGCCGCCCGATCCCCGGACTGCGAGTGATCCTCTTCTCGGCGGGCGCCGAGGAGGCGCTCCAGGAGGGGGTACGGGGGTTCGCCCACCACTACTTCCCCGATCTCCCCCGCGAGAGCACCTGGTTCCTCAACCTCGACACCGTGGGCTCCGGCAACCTCGTCCTCCTCGACGGCGAGGGCCCGTTGCGCGTCGAGCCGTACGACGCCGCCTTCGGCGACATGATCGCCCGTTGTGCCCTGGAGCAGGACATCGAGGTCCGGCGCGGCGTCCGGTCACGTGGCAGCAGCGACGCGCTGGTCCCGCACCGCCACGGCTATCCCACCGCCTGCCTCGTCTCCGTCGACGACCAGAGGCTCGTCCCGAACTACCACCTGCCCACCGACCTCCCCGAGTACGTCGACTACCGCTGCGTCGCCGACGCGGCCCAGCTGGCCGAGACCGTGGCCCGCGCCCTCGCCACCCACTGAACGCGGGGCCCGCCCACCGGTCAGAGGCCGGCCTCGTGGGCGAGGAGACCGGCCTGGGTGCGGTTGGCGCAGCCCAGCTTGTCGAGAAGGCGGGAGACGTAGCCCTTGACGGTCGCCTCACTGAGATGGAGGCGCCGCGCGATCTGGGCGTTGGACAGGCCCTCGCCCAGACATGCCAGCACCTCGGTCTCGCGTTCGGTGAGATCACCGATCCGTGCGCGATGGCGATCCTGTTCCAGGGAACGGGCGGCGGCGGAGGCGACCAGCCGGCGGGTCGCGGCGGCCGACATGACCGTGTGCCCGTCGGCGGCGACGCGGACGAGTTCGATCAGATCCTCGGGTGGCGTGGACTTCAGCAGGAACCCGGCGGCACCGGCGCGCAGCGCGCGGAGCACGTAGTGGTCGGCGTCGAACGTGGTGAGGGCGACGACGGCGGGGTGGGGGGTCGTCCCCCCTCGGGTGCTGCCGAGGGCGGCGATGCGGCCGATCGCGGTCAGGCCGTCCACGCCGGGCATGCGGAGGTCCATGAGCACGACGTCCGGGCCGTGCCGGAGGACGGACTCGACCGCGGCGGCGCCGTCATAGGCCTCGTCCACGACCTCGATGTCGTCCGCCGCGCTGAGGATGGTCCGCAGGTGCGCGCAGACCATGCGTTCGTCGTCGACCAGCAGGACCCGGATGCTCACGTGACGGCCTCTGGCGCGGGCGTCGGGACGAAGGCGGGGAGAGAAGCGTCCACCCGGAAGCCGCCGTCGGGGGTGGGATCGGCGGTGAACGTGCCGCCGATCAGGTCCACCCGCTGCCCCAGTCCGGTCAGGCCGGTGCCGGAGCCGCTGGCGGCGAGGTCGCCGTCGGCGGGCCGGGACGGCGCCGAGTTGAGGACGGTGAGGCGCACGCCGTCGGCACGGTAACGGATCTTCACACGGACGCGGGCGCCGGGGGCGTGCTTGCGCACGTTGGTGAGGGCCTCCTGCACGATGCGGTACGCGGTGCGCCCGACGACCGGGGAGGCCAGGGGCGGATCGCCCTGCTCGTCCAGGTCCACCGGCACGCCGACCGAGCCCGACTCCGCGATCAGTGTGGACAGGTCCGGCAGGGGTCCGTGCTCCCCGGCCTCGTCGTCCGGGCCCTCGTCGGTGCGGCGGAGGAGGCCGATCACGTCGCGCAGCTCTTCCAGGGCCTTGGCGCCGGTGCCGCGCATCTCCTCGGCCGCCTGGCGTGTCTCGTCGTCGCGGGCGCGGACGCGCAGGGCGCCCGCCTGCAGGACCATCAGCGTCACGCGATGGGCCACGACGTCGTGCATCTCGGCGGCGAGCCGGGCCCGTTCCTCCGCCCGGGCCTGCTCGGCCGCCCGTTCGGCGCGCTCCCGCAGCCCGTCGAGCACCCGGCGGCGGGCCGACACGTACATGCCGAGCAGCGCGCCGCCGATGACCAGGACGGCGCCGCGGAAGGCCATCGCGCTGTCGGAGTCGGTGCTCTGACCGGCGATCGGATGAATGGCCGCGTCGGGGATCACCCTCGGGGTGGCCACGAGGACGAGGGTCAGGGTGGCGATCGGCAATGCCCGGAGCCAGGCCGGCTGGTCCGCCTTGGGAAACGCGGTGACGGCGTACGCGGCGAAGATCGCGCCCGGCGGCCACAGCGAGATCGACTCCACATCGATGTCGCCCTGGGTGTACAGCAGCGTTCCCCGGGCCAGAAGCTCGACGACCAGCACCACGGCCGGGATCGCGATGGTGATCCAGATGACCGTGAGCGGCGCCCGGCGGCGGAAGAACAGGGACAGGCCGGCCAGCAGGAGCACGAGCCCGGTCACGCCGTGATAGGGCCGCAGGATCGACCTGTCGTCCAGCGCCGTCAGGAGGCTGCCCGCCACGGCGAACGCGACCACCAGGGCGTCGGACACCACGGCGCGGACCGGCCGGGCCGGGAGGCTTGGTTGCACAAGCAACACCGTACGCACCGGGACGGCGGCTGCCACCCTACGAAAGTCGCTTCCGGACGCGACGACCGTCGGTGCGGGTCCATCCGTTGCCCGCTGCCGCGCGGCGCGGTGCCCGCGCTCGAATCGACGCATGATGATGTCAAGGCTGGCGCTCCGGAGTTTGATCGCGCACAAGGCACGGCTGGCGCTGACAGCGGTCGCGGTGGTGGCCGGGGTCGCGTTCGTCTCGGGCACGCTGATCTTCGCGGCCACGCTCGGCCGCTCGTTCGACAGCGCCTTCGACGACCTCGGCCGGGGCACGGACACGGTCGTGCGGGCGAAGAAGGCGTTCGGCGACGAACTGGGCGCACGGGACCGGGAACGCCCGCTGGACGCCTCGGTCCTGACGGCGGTGCGCAAGGCGGACGGCGTCGCGAAGGCCCGCGGGGAGGTCAGCGGGTTCGCCGCCGTCGTCGACCGCAACGGCAAGATCGTCGGGCCGGAGCCGCAGGTCGGGATGGACTGGAACGCCGATCCGGACCTGTCCCTCATGCGCCTGGAGTCCGGGACGGCGCCCCGGCGGCCGGACGAGATCGTGATCGATGCCGCCACCGCCCGCGCCGCCCACTACACGGTCGGCGACCGGGTACCTGTGGCGCTCGCGTCCGGCAGCAAGACCTTCACCGTGACCGGCGTCCTCCGGTACGGCGACAGCGAGATCTCCAACGCGCTGACGGCCACGGCGTTCGAGCCGAGGACGGCGCAGCGGCTGCTCATGGAACGGCCCGGCTATACGCGGATCACCGTGCACGCCGCCGACGGCGTCTCCCAGGAGCGGGTGCGCGAGGCGGTCGCCGGGACGTTGCCGAACGGGCTGGAGGCCATCACCGGGCGGCAGGCCATCGACGAGCTGGCCGAGCCGCTCCGGGAGATCCTCACGATGCTGCGGACGCTGCTCATGGTCTTCGCCGCGATCGCGGTGTTCGTCGGCTCGTTCATCATCTTCAACACGTTCTCGATGCTGGTGGCCCAGCGCACCCGGGAGATGGCGCTGCTGCGCGCGGTCGGGGCGGGCCGTTCCCAGGTCACCCGCGTGGTGCTCGGTGAGGCCGCCGGGGTCGGCCTGATCGGCGCGACGGTGGGGCTCCTCGCGGGCGGCGGCCTGGCACTCGGGCTGGCCGAGCTGATGTCGCTTGTCGCTGGTGAGGCACTGCCGTTCGGCACCCCGGTCGTGCCCGCCTCGGCCGTCATCGCCGCCTATTCGGTCGGGCTCCCCGTCACGCTGGCCGCCGCGTACGTCCCGGCACGGCGCGCGGCGAAGATCCCACCCGTGGCCGCCCTCCGCGAGGAGAGCGGGACGCCCGCACGTTCCCTGCGCGTCCGCACACTCACCGGCGGCGCCGCGATCGCGGTGGGCACGGCCGGGATGGCCGCCGGGCTGGTCGCCGGGAATGGCAAGATCGCGCTCTCTCTCGCGGGCGGCGGCGCCATGGCGTTCTTCGTGGGGGTCACGACGCTGAGCCCGATCATCAGCCGCCCGCTGGTCTGGGCCGTCGGCTGGCCGCTGGCGCGCTTCGGCGGCGCTGTCGGCAGGATGTCCCGGCAGAACGCGCTGCGCAACCCCCGGCAGACCGCCGCGACCGCCTCGGCCCTCATGATCGGCCTGGCCCTGATCGGCACGGTCTCGGTCATCACCCAGTCGATGTCCACCACCGTGGACGAACAACTGGAGGCGGGCCTGACCGCCGACTACCGCGTCGTCGGGCGCAGCCAGGTCACCCCGGTCGGGCCCGCGGCGCTCACGGCCGTGGCCACGGCACCGGGCGTACGGACCGCGGTCGCGATCCGGTCGGCCCAGATCAAGCTGGACGGGAAGGTGCAGACGGCGACAGCCGGACGACCGCAGGAGCTGACCGGCCATTTCCGGCTCGTGGTGAACGAGGGGACACCGGCCGTCAAGGGCACCGATCTCCTCGTCAGCCGGACGACCGCAGACGCGAACCGGTGGAAGGTCGGCACCACGGTGCAGGGAGAGTTCCAGGACGGCGCCAAGGCCGCGTTCCGCGTCGCCGGCGTCTACGCCGCCCAGAAGGCGATCTCCCACCCCGCCCCAGAAATGATCATCGACTACGCCGCGTACCGCCCGCACGCCCCCGACGCGACGATCGACCGGATCGACCTCACCCTCGCCCCCGGCGCGGACGCCGCCGCGACCCGGCGCGGCCTGGAATCGGCTCTCGCCCCATGGCCCAACCTCGAAGTGAAGGACCGGGAGACCATCAAGGCCGACGCGGCCGGGGACATCGACCTTTTCCTCCAGCTGATCCTGGCGCTCCTGGTGCTGTCGGTGGTCATCGCCGCCCTCGGCATCGTCAACACGCTCGCGCTGTCGGTCGTCGAGCGGACCCGCGAGATCGGCCTGCTGCGCGCGGTCGGGCTGCAGCGGCGCCAGCTGCGCCGGATGATCCGGTACGAGGCGGTCATCATCTCGATCTTCGGCGCGCTGCTCGGCCTGGCCATCGGGGTCGTCTTCGGCGTCACCGTCCAGAACGCCATGGCCGAGGACGGGGTGACCGAGCTCGCCGTACCCGTCGGGCGGCTCCTGCTCTACGTCCCCGTGGCGGCCGTCATCGGGGTGCTCGCCGCCGTCTGGCCCGCCCGCCGGGCCGCCCGGCTCAACGTCCTCGACGCCGTCAAGGCGGCGTGATCAAGCAGGACAGTGTGATCAAGCAGGACAGTGATCAAGATGCGGGGACGAGTTCGCCGTCGCGGGCGACCACCCGGCCGTTCTTCAGGACGAGGTCACGGACCGGCCGGGTGACGACGGCCGCCGCCGGCGTCTCCGCCTGCACCACGACGAGGTCGGCCGGGGCGCCGGGGACGATCCCGTAGGCGCCCAGGCCGAGCAGCCGGGCACCGCCGTGCGTGGCGGCCTCCAGCGCCAGCTCGATGTCGTCGTCGCGCCGGAACGTGTTGCGGTAGGCCAGGTGCATCGCCCGTTCCAGCATGTCGCCGCTGCCGAACGGGCCCCACAGGTCACGGATGCCGTCATGGCCGCACGCGACGTTCGCCCCGGCGGCGCGCAGCTTCTTCACCGGCGGCACGGGGAAGTCGTAGACGGCACCGGTGACCAGCGAGACGCCCGCCGCCGCGAGCCGTTCGATCAGCCGCTCGCGCGGCGCGGCGTCGATCTGCGGCAGGGCGTAGCCATGGCTGATCGCGACCCGGCCGCCCAGCCCGGCCGCCTCGGTCCGCTCGATGATCAGCTCGAACTCGAACGCGCCGAGCGTGCCGCCGTCGTGCAGATGGATGTCGATCCCGGCGCCGTACCGTTCGGCCAACCCGAAGATCAGATCGAGCTGGCCGACCGGATCGCGGTCGAACCCGGCGGGGTCGATGCCGCCGATCGTCTCGACCCCGCCCTTGAGCGCCTCTTCCAGCAGCTCGGCGGTGCCGGGATTGACGAGCACGCCGTGTTGAGGGAACGCGACCTGCTCGACGGTGACGCGCCCGTCCAGCCGTGCCGCCGCGGCCCGCACCGCCTCGACCCCCCGGAGCCCGACCTCCGGATCGACGTCGGTGTGGGAACGCACGTACGAGGTGCCCGCGGCGACCATCCGTTCCAGCAGCGCGGTGATGCGGTCGACGTCCGGGATGCCGAGCTCTCCACGCCTGTTCCGGTCGTTGGCGATGCGTTCGGCCAGCGGCTCACCGGCCGAGTGCGGCACCCACGGGCCGCCGTAGAGCGTCTTGTCGAGGTGGCAGTGCGCCTCGACCAGCCCCGGCAGGACGAGCCGCCCGGGGATGTCGATGACCGCCGCGTCCGGGGAGTCGTCCGTCCCGGCCCCGACCGCGGCGATGACGCCGTCCCGGATCAGGATGTCCGCGCTCTCCACGTCCAGTCCCGGCTGCCAGACCAGCCCACCGCACAGCAACGTCTCGCCCATGCGTCCCACCTCCGGCCCCCACTATCGGGCACAGATGGATCATCAGTCGAGGATGAGTTCGTAGTGCAGCGTCTTGTAGCGCTTCAGCTTGTGCAGGACCGGCACGGCGATCCCCTGCTGGATCGGGTGCTTGCGGGCGAGCAGGCGCCGGACGGGCTTGGCCTCGGCGTCGCTGAGCAGCCGCACGTGGCCCTTCACCGCGTCACTGCTGGTCTTCCCCAGGTAACTACTGTGCGCCACCTCGACGTTCGGGTTGTTACGCAGGCGCTTGGCCTTCCAAGCCTTGTCATACGTACGGAAGTAGGCCCGGCCGTCCTTCACGACGACGTTCACCGGTGTGCCGACCGGGGTGCCGTCCCGCTTGAACGTGGTGAGCAGGACCGTGCGTTGCTCGGCCAAGGTCTCCAGTGTCGGGGTGCTCATCGCGATTCCTCCTCAGGTCTGTGACCTGGAGACGGGAGGAGGCTCGCGAATGTGACATGCGGGGCGGATGCGGCGGATCGGCCTGCCGGGCGCCAACTCGTCAGGCCGACCCGCCGCAGATCAGGGGGCCGGACGCAGGGCGGCGGCGGCCTGGGCCAGGGCCTCGATCTTGTCCCAGGCACCGGCGCGCAGGGCGTCGGAGGGCGTCAGCCAGGAGCCGCCAACGCAGCCCACATTCGGCAGGCGCAGGTAGCGGGGTGCGGTGTCGATCGTGATGCCGCCGGTCGGGCAGAACCGGATCTGCGGGAGCGGGCCGCCGAGCGCCTTCAGGTAGGGCAGGCCGCCCGCCGCCTCGGCGGGGAAGAACTTCATGACCGTGATGCCGTGCTCCAGCAGCGCCATGGCCTCGGAGGCCGAGGAGACGCCCGGCAGGAACGGCAGGCCGGTGGCGGCCATCGCCTCGCGCAGGGCGGGAGTGCAACCGGGGCTGACCAGGAAGCGCGAACCCGCCTTCTTCGCGTTCTCCGCGTCCTCGGGGCTCACGATCGTGCCGGCACCGATGACCGCGTCCGGCACCTCGGCGGCGATCCGCTCGATCGCGGCGAGCCCGGCGGGCGTGCGCAGCGTGACCTCGATGACCGGCAGGCCTCCCGCCACGAGCGCGCGCGCCAGCGGCACGGCGGTGTCGGCGTCGTCCAGCACGACGACCGGGATGACCGGGGCGAGATCGAGCAGCTGGTCTGCGTTCACACGTACTCCAGGGGCGAGGTGGCGAGGGTCTGCGCCAGGCGGGCGGTGGCACCGACGAGCGCGGGATTCGGATGGACGATCAGCGCGGTGGGGATGGCTCGAACGTACTCCTCCACCCGGGGCTTGGCCTCGAAGCGCCGCCGGAAATCGCTGGATTCGAGCACGTCGGCGATCCGCGGGAGGATACCGCCGCCCAGGTAGACGCCGCCTCGCGCGCCCAAGGTGAGGGCCGCGTTGCCCGCGAACGCACCCAGCAGCGCGCAGAACATCTCGATCGTCTCGACGCAGAGCTTGTCGCGCCGGACGCAGATCTCGGCGGCCGTGAGGGGTTCGACCCGGTCGCCGTGGACCGTCGCGAGCAGCCGGTAGAGCCGGGCCAGTCCGTCTCCGGACAGCAGGAACTCGGCGTTCGCCGCGCCCTGCTCGGCGCGGAGCAGCCGCATGACCTCGACCTCGCGGTCGGTGCCGGCGGGCACGTCCACCTGGCCGCCCTCGCCGGGCAGCGGCACCCATCCGCCGGGCGTGGGGATCAGTCCCGCCATGCCGAGCCCGGTCCCGGGCCCCAGCACCGACAGCGGCGCCGAGCCGTCCCGGATCGGCAGGTCCCGTCCGCCCACGGGGCGGAGGTCGGCCTCACCGATATGCGGCAGGGACAGGGCGAGCGCCTCGAAGTCGTTGAGCACTTCGACATGGGCCAGGCCGAGGTGGGCTCCCACCCGTTCGGCGGTGTCCGGCTCCCAGTCCGCGTTGGTGAGCCGGAAACGCCCGCCGACCACCGGCCCGGCGACCGCGAGGCAGGCCGCGCCCGGCTGAGTCCCCTCAGCGTGCTCGGCGAGGTAGGTCGCGGCGGCCTCCGCCAGCCCGGCGTGGTCACGGCTGGCGAGCGTGCCGATGCGGCTCGGCGCCGCGCCCGGCTCCTCCACCAGCGCGAAGCGGGCGTTGGTGCCGCCGACGTCGGCGACCAGCCAGGGATGCGCGGCGCCGTGCGCGGATCCGGCGGGGCTCATCCGAAGACTCCGGCGCCGCGCTCGGCCGGGCCGACGGCCTGGCGGAACGCGTGGAAGAGCTCCCGGCCGGTGCCCGTCCACTCGTCCTCGGCGGGCGCGCGCCCGCTGGGCGCCCGTTCGGCGAACTCCTCATCCGGCACCAGAACCTCCAGCAGTCCCTTGTCGGCGTCCAGCCTGATGACATCGCCGTCGCGGACCCTGGCGAGGGGCCCGCCCGCGGCCGCCTCCGGGGAGACGTGGATGGCGGCGGGCACCGCGCCCGACGCACCCGACATCCGTCCGTCGGTCACGAGCGCGACCTTGTGGCCGCGGTCCTGGAGCACCGCCAGCGGCGGGGTGAGCCGGTGCAGCTCGGGCATGCCGTTGGCACGCGGACCCTGGTAGCGGACCACCGCGACCATGTCCCGTTCCAGCTCGCCCGCGGCGAACGCCTCCTGCAGTTGTTCCTGTGTCTCAAAGACCCGGGCGGGGGCCTCAATCAGGCGGCACTCCTCCGGTACGGCCGACACCTTGACGACGGCGCGGCCGAGGTTGCCGTCGACCGTGTGCAGGCCGCCGTGCTCGTCGAACGGCTCGCGCACCGGGCGCAGCACGGCGGTGTCACCCGACAGGCGCGGCGCGTGCTGCCAGACGAGGCCCTGCTCGCCCAGCGCCGGAGCCTCCCGGTAGGCGGCAAGGTCACCGCCCCCGACCGTACGCGCGTCCTCATGCAGCAGCCCGGCGTCCAGCAGCTCCCCGATCAGGAACGCGGTGCCGCCCGCGGCGTGGAAGTGATTGATGTCGGCGGTGCCGTTGGGATAGAGCCGGGTGAGCAGCGGCGTGACCGCCGACAGTTCGTCGAAGTCGTCCCAGGTCAGCTCGATGCCCGCGGCGGCGGCCATGGCGACCAGGTGGAGCGTGTGGTTGGTGGAGCCGCCGGTGGCGAGCAGGGCCACCACGCCGTTCACGAAGGCCCGCTCGTCCAGCAGCTCGCCGATCGGGGTGTAGGCCTCGCCCCGCAGGTCGGTGAGCTCCAGCACCCGCCGTCCCGCCTCGGCCGTGAGCGCCTGCCGCAGCTCGGTGCCCGGCGGGACGAAGCTGGCGCCCGGCAGGTGCAGGCCCATGACCTCCATCAGGAGCTGGTTGGAGTTGGCCGTCCCGTAGAACGTGCAGGTGCCCGCCGAGTGGTACGAGGCGGCCTCCGCGGCCAGGAGCTCGTCCCGATCGGCCTCGCCCGCCGCGTAGCGCTTGCGGACCTTGGCCTTCTCCGCGTTCGGCAACCCGGAGTGCATCGGCCCGGCGGGCACGAGGATCACCGGCAGATGGCCGAACGACAGCGCCCCGATCACCAGCCCGGGCACGATCTTGTCGCACACCCCGAGCAGCAGCGCCGCGTCGAACATGTCGTGCGACAGCGCGACCGCGGTCGCCATGGCCACGACATCCCGGCTGAAGAGCGACAGCTCCATCCCGGCGCGCCCCTGGGTGATGCCGTCGCACATGGCGGGCACTCCCCCGGCGAACTGCGCCGTGCCGCCCGCGTCGGCGATGGCCGCCTTGAGGATGTCCGGGTAGTCCTTGAGCGGCTGGTGCGCCGAGAGCATGTCGTTGTACGAGGACACGATCGCCACGTTCGGCGTCACGTTCCCGCGGAGCTGGAGCTTCTCCAGCGGCCCGCACGCCGCGAACCCGTGCGCGAGATTGGCGCACCCCAGGCCGCCCCGGGCGGGACCGGTGGTCCGCGCGTTCTGGATCCGCGCCAGATACGACGCCCGCCGATCGGCGCTGCGCTCGGAGATACGCCGTGTGACCTGCTCGACCACCGGATGAAGGCTCATGTACCAGAAAACTACCGGCACTTACGCCATCGAAACAACCCACTTACGAAGGAAAACTTACCTAAGTCATGAACTTGATCGGCTCGACATGCCGAAGTCGCCCGTGCTTCACTGATCGGATGCGCCGCCCGTCCACCAGCGGCGACGTGCTCCGGCTGATCCGCGAGGAGGGCGTCGACACCCGCGCCGAGCTGGCCAGGCTCACCGGCCTGTCCCGCCCCGCCATCGCCCTCCGGGTGAACGAGCTGATCGCGGGCGGCCTCCTGGTCGAACGCGCCGACGGCCCCTCCACCGGCGGCCGCCCACCGGCCCGGCTGGAGTTCAACGCCGCCGGCGGCACCGTCCTCGTCGCCAACCTGGGCAAGTCCCGAGGCCAGGCCGCCATCTGCGACCTTTCCGGCGAGGTCCTCCTCCAGGCTCCGTTCGAGCAGCAATCGACCCGCACGCTCCCCGCCCTTCTCGACCAGTGGGACGAACTCCTGACCAAGGCCGGTCTGCCTTCCGCCACCGTCCGGGGCGCGGGCATCGGCATCCCCGGCACGGTCGAGTTCGCCGCCGCGGAATGGGACGGCACCCCCATCCGTCCCGCCATCGACGACCGTTTCGGCGTCCCGGCGTTCCTGGACAACGAGGTCAACATCGCGGCCCTCGGCGAGCACCGCGCGGCCTACCCCGAGCTCGGCGACCTCCTGTTCGTCAAGGTCTCCACCGGCATCGGCGCCGGCCTCATCACCGGCGGCCGGATCCAGCGCGGCGCGCTGGGCGCCGCCGGGGAGATCGGCCACATCCCCGTCCAGGACGGCGACGGCACCGCCTGCCGCTGCGGCAACCTCGACTGCGTCGAGGCCGTCGCGGGCGGCGCCGCCCTCCTCGCGCGCTCAGGCGCCTCCGACCTCGCCGCGTTCTCCGCCCTCGCCCGCGACGGAGACCCCGCGACGGTCGCCCTCGTCCGCGATGCCGGCCGCCGCATCGGCGAGGTCATCGCCGCGGCCGTCAACCTCCTCAACCCCGCCGTCGTCGTCCTCGGCGGCGACCTCACCGGCGCCTACGAGCCCCTGATCGCGGGCGTCCGCGAGGTCGTCTACCAGCGCGCCACCGCCCTGGCGACCCGGCGTCTCCGCATCGAGCCCAGCCGCCTCGGCGACCGCGCCGGCCTCAGCGGCTGCGCCGCGATGGTCCTCGACCACATCCTCACCCCCGAGGCCGTGGACGCCACCCTTCCCACTCCCTGAGCCACACCGGCACTCCGGCCTGCAGGGCCGTTTCTTCGGGCTGCACCCGTTCTTTCAGGCTGCACGCGTGTGTGATCTTGATAACAGAATGAGCACGATCTTTCTGAAAGTTTCTGCAAGGGATTTACCGGTTTGCAAGGGCGTTGCTACCGTCCTCCACCCGACGGGCCGGTCACCGGCCCCTTGACAAGGAGGAACGATGCGGCGCACCCCCCTGGCAGGCATTGCCGCCTGTCTTGCGTTCGCTCTTGCCGCCTGCGGCGGCGGTGGCGACAAGCCCCAGTCCGGCACGTCCATCGACCCGGCGACCGTCAGCGGCACGGTGACCTACTGGGACACCTCGGACGCGGCGGTGGAGGGCCCCGCGTTCAAGGAGCTCATCGCCGAGTTCAAGGCCAAGCACCCGAAGGTCACGGTCAACTACATCAACGTGCCGTTCGGCGAGGCGCAGAACAAGTTCAAGACCGCCGCGCAGAGCGGGTCGGGCGCGCCCGACGTGCTGCGCACCGATGTCGGCTGGATGACCGAGTTCGCCTCGCTGGGCTACCTCGCGCCGCTGGACGGAACGTACGCGCTCGACAAGCCCGACGACTTCCTCGCCGCGCCGGCGGGGAGCGTGAAGTACAACGGCAAGACGTGGGGCGTGCCGCAGGTGACCGACTCGCTCGGCCTGCTCTACAACAAGGACCTGCTCAAGAAGGCCGGGCACGACACCCCGCCCAAGACCATCGCCGAGCTCAAGCAGACCGCGCTGGACGTCAAGTCCAAGACGGGCAAGACCGGGCTGACGCTGAACGTGGACGCCTACTTCCTGCTGCCGTTCATCTACGGCGAGGGCGGCGACCTGGTGGACGCGGGCAGCAAGAAGATCACGATCAACTCCCCGCAGAGCGTGGCCGGGCTCAAGGTCGTGGAGGACCTGATGACGTCGGGCGCCGCTCCCAAGCCCGCCATCACCGACAGCTACACCGCGGCCATCACCGCCCTCAAGGAGGGCAGGACCGCGATGATCTACAACGGCCCGTGGTCGGCGACCGACGCGCTCAAGGGCTCGGCGTTCAAGGACAAGGCCAACCTCGGCGTGGCGCCGGTGCCGGCGGGTTCGGCGAAGGCGGCGGCGCCGACCGGCGGGCATGACTACACCGTCTACGCCGGCTCCAAGAACCTGGACGCCTCGTACGCCTTCGTGCGTTTCATGGCCTCCACCGAGAGCCAGGCGAAGATCGCCGGCAAGCTGGGGCTGCTGCCGACGCGCACGTCCGCCTACGCCGTGCCGGAGGTCAAGAACAGCGAGCTGGTCAACACCTGGAAGCCGATCGTCGACACCGCCGTGCCGCGGGCGTGGATCCCCGAGGGCGGCCAGCTGTTCGAGCCCCTCGTGCAGGCCTACCAGGGCATGGTGAGCGGCAACACCGACGCCGCGGGCGCCGCCAAGACGGTGGACGGCAAGTACCGCGGCCTTCTCAAGGGCTGGGGCTGATGCGCCCCTTCACCAGGAAGCGCTGGACCTCGGCGCACTGGTACGCGTGGACCATGGTGGCCCCGGTGGCCATCGTCATGGGGGTACTCGTCGGGTACCCCCTGGTCCGCGGCGTCTACCTGTCGCTGACCGACGCTAACGAGGCGAACGTGGGCCGGACGATCGGGATGAACGAGATCCCGGCCACCTACTCGTTCGTCGGCCTGGACAACTACCTGCAGATCATGCAGGACGACACGTTCTGGCTCCGGCTCGGCTGGACCGCGCTGTGGACCCTGGCCTGCGTCTTCCTGCACGTGAGCATCGGGCTCGGGTTGGCGATGCTGCTCAACCGGCGCGTGCGGTTCCGGGGCGTCTACCGGATGCTCCTGGTGTTGCCGTGGGCCGCGCCGGCGTTCGTGTCCACGTTCATCTGGCGCTACCTGCTCAACCACGACTTCGGCCTGGCCAACGGCATGTTGCGGGCGGCCGGGCTCCCCGCGGTGAACTGGCTGGACGATCCGACGATGGCCAAGATCTCGGTCATCACGGTGAACGTGTGGCTCGGCGTGGCGTTCAACATGGTGGCGCTGCTGGGCGGGCTGCAGTCGATCCCGGGCGAGCTGTACGAGGCGTCCCGCGTGGACGGCGCGTCGGCGTGGCAGCAGTTCCGCAACATCACGCTGCCGATGTTGCGGCCGGTCAGCCAGACCGTGATCCTCATCGGCACGATCTGGACGTTCAACCAGTTCCCGGTGATCTTCCTGCTCACCCGGGGCGGTCCCGACAGCGCCACCGAGATCCTGGTGACGGCCGCGTACCGGGACGCCTTCACCGGGATCCGGGACTACAGCGGCGCCGCCGCCAACGGCCTGGTGATCCTCGCCCTGCTGGTCATCATGGCCTGGGCCTACCGCCGCTCGCTCCGCAAGCACGGGGAGGTCTGGGGATGAGCACCCGTGATGGGAAAAAGCTCCGTGAGGGGAAAAAGCGCAGCGTGGTCGCCTCCGTCGGGCTGCATGCCGCTCTGCTCACGGCCAGCGCGATCTCGCTGATCCCGCTGGCGTGGCTGGCGCTGACCTCGTTCAAGCCCAAGGGCGCCTGGATCTCCAGCGACGTGCGGTTCTTCGACCAGCCGACGCTGGACAACTACCGCTACGTGCTGACCGAGACCTCGTTCCCGCGCTGGCTGCTCAACTCGGTGCTGGTGGCGGGCATGACGATGGTGATCGGGGTGCTGATCGCGGCGTCCACCGGGTACGCGATCAGCCGGTTCCGGTTCGCCGGGCTCCGTACGATCCTGTGGTTGTTGCTGGTCACCCAGATGTTCCCGGTCGCCGTCCTGATCGTGCCGCTCTACAATCTGCTGGGCAGGCTCGGCCTGATCAACCAGTATCCGGGCCTGGTCGTCGCCTACCTGACCGTGGCGGTGCCGTTCAGCGCCTGGATGATGAAGGGCTACTTCGACACGATCCCGACGGAGATCGACCAGGCCGGGCAGATCGACGGGCTGACCCCGTTCGGCGCGTTCTTCCGGCTGATCCTGCCGCTGGCCAAGCCGGGCCTGGCCGTCGCCGCGTTCTACTCGTTCATCACCGCCTGGGGCGAGGTCGCCTACGCGACGGCGTTCATGACCGGCGACGACCACTACACGCTCGCGCCCGGCCTGCAGCAGTTCGTGAGCCAGACCCGCGCCGAGTGGGGCTGGCTGACCGCGGCGGCGGTCCTCATCACGATCCCGGCCGGCGCGGTGTTCCTCGCCGTGCAGCGGCACCTGGTGACCGGCCTGACCGCCGGCGCCTCCAAGTCCTGAAAGGACCCGATGACACAGCACAGCACGACCGTGTCCACGACCGCCGCCGTGCCCGCCACGGGTACCCGGTGGTGGCGGGACGCGGTGATCTACCAGGTCTACGTCCGCAGCTTCGCCGACTCCGACGGCGACGGCATCGGCGACCTGGCGGGCATCCGCAGCCGGCTGCCCTATCTCGCCGAGCTGGGTGTGGACGCGCTCTGGCTCACGCCGTTCTACACGTCGCCGATGGCCGACTTCGGCTACGACGTCGCCGACTACCGGGACGTGGACCCGATCTTCGGCTCGCTGAACGACGCGCGGGCGCTGGTGCGCGACGTTCACGAGCACGGCATGCGGATCATCGTGGACGTGGTGCCCAATCACAGTTCCGACATGCACGCCTGGTTCCAGGAGGCGCTGGAGGCGGCGCCGGGCGGGCCGGAGCGGGCACGGTACGTCTTCCGCGACGGGCGCGGGCCGGACGGCGCCGAACCGCCCAACGACTGGGAGTCGGTCTTCGGCGGACCCGCCTGGACCCGGGTGCCCGACGGCCAGTGGTACCTGCACCTCTTCGCCCCCGAGCAGCCCGATCTCAACTGGGAGAATCCCGAGGTCCACCGCGAGTTCGACGACGTGCTGCGGTTCTGGCTCGACCTGGGCGTGGACGGTTTCCGCATCGACGTCGCGCACGGCATGGTCAAGGCGCCCGGCCTGCCCGACCTCGGCTACACCGACCAGATCTCCATGCTGGGCCGGGAGGTGCTGCCGTACTTCGACCAGGACGGCGTGCACGACATCCACCGCGGGTGGCGGCGGCTGCTGGACTCCTACGAGGGCGAACGGATCGGCGTGGCGGAGGCGTGGGCGCCGACGCAGGAACGCCTGGCCGACTACGTGCGGCCGGACGAACTGCACCAGGCGTTCAACTTCCACTACCTGACCGCAGACTGGAGCGCCCGCGACAAGCGCGCCGTCATCGAGGAGTCGCTGCGCACGGTCGACCGGGTCGGCGCCCCCAGCACCTGGGTGTTGTCCAACCACGATGTCAAGCGGCACGTCACCCGGTACGGCGACGGCGAGGTCGGCGTCCGGCGGGCCCGTGCCGCCGCGCTGCTGATGCTGGCGCTGCCCGGCTCGGCGTACGTCTACCAGGGCGAGGAACTGGGGCTCGCCGAAGTACTCGACCTGCCCGAGGAGTACCTCCAGGACCCGCAGCGCGGCCGCGATCCCGAGTCGGGACGCGACGGATGCCGGGTGCCGCTCCCCTGGTCGGGCGACGCGCCGCCGTTCGGCTTCGGGCCGGGCTCCAGCTGGCTGCCCATGCCCGAGGGCTGGCGAGACCTCACGGTGGAACGGCAGGAGGCCGACCCGGAGTCGATGCTCGCGCTCTACCGGGCGGCGCTGCGGATCAGGCGGGAGCACCCCGCGCTCGGCGACGGAACGCTGCGCTGGCTCCCCGCCCCCGATGGCGCGCTGGTCTTCGAACGCGGCACGGCCGCGGACGGCACGGGCGCAAGCGAGGGCACGGGCGGGCGGCGGCTGGTCTGCGCGGTCAACCTCGGCCAGGACACGGTGCGCGTGCCCGCGTACGGCCGGCCACTCCTGGCGAGCGCGCCGGTCCGCCCGGACGGTGACCGCCTCGTCCTGCCGCCCGACACCGCCGTCTGGTGCGAGGCCATGTCCGGTCAGTG
The DNA here is from genome assembly GCF_008923185.1 of Actinomadura rudentiformis. Taxonomy (GTDB): domain Bacteria; phylum Actinomycetota; class Actinomycetes; order Streptosporangiales; family Streptosporangiaceae; genus Spirillospora; species Spirillospora rudentiformis. Next base: position 217,945 of record NZ_WBMT01000005.1, on the reverse strand, counting down.
AAAGTGCCCGGTCAGTGACCGGGGAGACAGCGAACGGGAAAGGTAAGTTAATGCCCATGACGATGCGCCTGGCCGATATCGCGGCCCACGCGGGGGTCAGCGAGGCGACCGTGAGCCGGGTGCTCAACGGCAAGCCGGGCGTGGCGGCGGGGACCCGGCAGGCGGTGCTCACCACGCTCGACGTCCTGGGCTACGAGCGCCCGGCCCGGCTGCGGTCGCAGCGGGCCGGGCTGATCGGCCTGATCGTGCCCGAGCTCAGCAATCCGATCTTCCCGGCGTTCGCGCAGGTCATCGAGAACGCGCTGGCGTTGTCGGGCTACGCGGCGGTGTTGTGCACGATGACGCCCGGCGGCATCCGCGAGGACGACTACACCGAGCTGCTGCTCGAACGCGGAGTCGCAGGCATCATCTTCGTCAACGGCGAGCACGCCGACTCCCAGTCCGATCCGTCGCGCTACACCCGCCTGATCGACCGCGGCCTGCCGATCGTGCTGATCAACGGCTTCCGGTCCGAGATCCGCGGTCCGTTCATCTCCAACGACGACACCGTCTCGCTGGAGATGGCCGTCGCGCACCTCGCCGCGCTCGGGCACCGCCGCATCGGCCTGGCGGCCGGCCAGTCACGGTTCGTGCCCTCGATCCGCAAGACCGAGGGATTCCGCCGCGGCATGCAGGAGCAGCTGGGCGCCACCGACGTGGACGACCTCATCGTCAACACCCTGTTCACCGTGGAGGGCGGCCAGGCCGCGGCGCAGGAGCTCATCGACCGCGGCGCCACCGCGATCTGCTGCGGCAGCGACATCATCGCCATCGGCGCGATCCGGGGCGTGCGGCAGCGGGGACTGCGGGTGCCCGAGGACGTCTCGGTCGTCGGCTTCGACGACTCACCGATGACCGCCTTTCTCGATCCGCCGCTGACCACCGTCCGCCAGCCGGTCCGTGAGATGGGACTGGCGGCGGTGGCCAACCTGCTGGAGGAGATCGGGGGCACCCGGGCACCGCGCGCCGAACTGCTCCACCGGCCTGAGCTCGTCGTTCGCCGTTCCACCGCGCCCGCGCCCGTGGCCGCCGCCTCCCGCTGACGGCTCCTCTGATCCCTGCGCCGGATCCCCGGTGGGGCGCGACCGGTAAGTAACGGTTGCGTTGCGACAACTTGACAGTGACATGGCTCACGGTCTTTCCTTCGTGGGAGCGCTCCCACAAGTGATCGAGGCGAGAGGGGTCCGGGGAATGAGACGCGGGCTGACAACAGGGATCGCCACCGTACTGGCCGGGCTGCTGGCGGTGGCGGCGGCCGGCTGCGGTGGCGACGACGACGGCGGCGACAAGGCGGGCGGCAACATCGAGCTGACCGTCGACATTTTCGGCGAGTTCGGTTACGACCAGCTCTACAAGCAGTACGAGGCGGCGCACCCGAACGTCAAGATCAAGCAGCGCAAGGTCGACACGCTCGACAACTACAAGCCGCGTATCCAGCAGTGGATCGCGACCAACAGCGGCGCCGGCGACATCGTCGCGCTCGAAGAGGGCATCCTCCCGCTCTACATGCAGCAGAAGAACAAGTTCGTCAACCTCTTCGACCACGGCGGCCGGTCGCTGCAGAACAACTTCCTGCCCTGGAAGTGGCAGATGGGCGTCAGCCCGGACGGGCAGCACCTCGTCGGCCTCGGCACTGACATCGGGCCGCTCGGCATGTGCTACCGGAAGGACCTGTTCAAGAAGGCGGGCCTCCCGACCGAGCGGGACGAGGTCTCCAAGCTCTGGCCGACCTGGGACGCCTACTTCCAGGCCGGGCAGAAGTTCACGGGCAAGGTGTCCGGGAGCAAGTGGCTCGACGGACCGACCGCGATCTTCCGTACGACCGTGCTGCAGAACTCCGGTGCCGGACCGGGCTACAGCTTCTTCGACAAGAGCAACAACCTGGTCTTCGACACCAACCCGGCCATCAAGACCGCGTTCGACACGGCGCTGAAGTTCGAGCAGGCCAAGATGACCTCGGACATGTCGATCTTCACGCCGCCGTGGCAGACGGCGCTCAAGCGCGACACGTTCGCCACGATCCCGTGCCCGTCCTGGATGCTCGGCGGCATCGAGGAGTTCTCCGCGGGCTTCGGCAAGGGCAAGTGGGACGTCGCGGCGGTCCCGGGTGGCAGCGGCTACTGGGGCGGCTCGTGGCTGGCGGTGCCCAAGCAGACCAAGCACCCCAAGGAGGCAGCCGACCTCGCCAAGTTCCTGACCAACCCGCAGGGGCAGGCGGCCGCCTACAAGGACAAGAACGTCTTCCCCTCGTCGCCGCAGGCGGCCCAGGACCCGACGGTGTCCGGCAGCAAGAGCGCCTACTTCAGTGACGCCCCGGTCGGCAAGATCTTCGGCGACATGGCCGCCCAGGTGAAGCCCGTCTACCTCGGCCCGAAGAACGAGGACGTGCGGTCGGCGGTCGAGAACGTCCTGATCGCGGTCGGCCAGGGCAAGATCAAGCCCGAGGAGGCCTGGGCCAAGGCGGTCGAGGCCGCCAAGAAGGCCGCCAGGTAGTTCCTCCGCAAGGGAAATCCGCCGGGGACCTCCCCAGGCACATCCAAGCCGCGGCGGTGGTGCCGTGATCGAGCAGGACGATCCGGCCCCACCGCCGCCCCCACACGTCACCCCCACACGTCGAACCCGACACGTCGAAAGGAGGGCGTATGAGCGTGGACCTTCGCCCCACCCGGAACGGCGGCCCGCCGAAGGCCGCAGAGCCGCAGGACCCGCGCCGGTCATGGCGATCCCGCCTGGCCCGGTTCGACCTGAAGGCCTCCCCTTATATCTTCATCTCGCCGTTCTACCTGGTCTTCCTGGTCTTCGGTGCGTTCCCGCTCCTCTACACGCTCTGGGTCTCCCTGCACGACTGGGGGCTCGCCTCCGGGACGCGCAAGTGGGTCGGCCTCGACAACTACAGCTATCTCCTCGGCGACGAGGACTTCTGGCACGCCGTGGTCAACACGATCGGCATCTTCGTGCTGTCGACTGTTCCGCAGCTGCTGCTGGCGCTCTTCCTCGCGAACGCGCTCAACCGGCGGATGCGGTCGCCCACGCTGTTCCGCATCGGGATGGTCGCGCCGCTCATCACCTCGACCGCCGCCGTCGCGATCGTGTTCACCCAGCTCTTCGACCGTGACTTCGGATTCGTCAACTGGGGCCTGGACCTGGTCGGCATCGGCGCGATCGACTGGCAGGGGAACCGCGGCTGGTCGTGGGTGGCGATCTCGGCGATGGTCAACTGGCGCTGGATCGGCTACAACGCGCTCATCTACCTGGCCGCCATGCAGGCGATCCCCAAGGACCTGTACGAGGCGGCGTCGATCGACGGGGCCTCCCGGATCCGGCAGTTCTGGCAGATCACCGTGCCGATGTTGCGGCCCACGATCATCTTCACGGTGATCATCTCCACCATCGGCGGGCTGCAGCTGTTCACCGAGCCGGTGTTGTTCAGCGTCGGCACCCCCAACCGCATGGACGGCGGCCCGGTCCACCAGTTCCAGACCGTGACGATGTACATGTTCGACAACGCGTTCGGCCATGACCGGTACGGCTACGGCGCCACCGTCGCCTGGGCGCTCTTCCTCCTCATCATCGTCTTCTCCCTGCTCAACTTCCTGTTCGTGCGGCGCACCGGAGGGACCAAATGACCACGCGCACGCTCCCCACGCGCGGCCGGTCCGGGCGGACCCCGGCGCGTCGCCTGCGCGGCCTCTGGGACGCCAGCCCGCTCACCTACATCACGCTGATGGCGGCGCTGGTGCTGTCCCTCTTCCCGATCTACTGGATGATCGTCGTGGCGACGCGCACGAACGACGTCGTCTCGGATGTGCCGCCGCCGGTCCTGCCGGGCGGAAAGTTCGGCGACAACGTGAGCCGCCTGTTCGGCACCGAGGACGTCTACTTCGCCAAGGGCCTGATCAACTCGTTCATCGCCTCCGGCGCGGTGACGATCTCGACGGTGTTCTTCGCCTCGCTGGCCGGTTTCGCGTTCGCCAAGCTGCGCTTCCGCGGCAAGAACGGGCTGCTGCTGACGATCATCGCCACGATGATGATCCCGGTGCAGATGGGCATCGTCCCGCTCTACATGATCATGGTGGAGCTGGGCTGGCAGAACCAGCTGCAGGCGGTCATCGTGCCGTTCCTGGTCACCGGGTTCGGCGTGTTCATGATGCGGCAGTACGCCGACCAGGCGGTGCCCGACGAGCTGATCGAGGCGGCCCGCGTCGACGGCTGCACGACGTTCGGCATCTACTGGCGGGTCGTCCTGCCCGCGTTGCGGCCCGCGGCGGGCGTGCTCGGGCTGTTCACGTTCATGCAGACCTGGAACGAGTTCATGTGGCCGCTGGCGGTGCTGACGCCCGACAACCCCACCGTGCAGTTGTCCATCAACAACCTGGCCAACGCCTACTTCAAGGACTACACGCTGATGTTCGCCGGGACGACCATCGCGATCCTCCCGCTCCTCATCGTGTTCGTCGTGTTCGGCCGCCAGATCATCGGCGGAATCATGGAAGGTGCGATCAAGGCGTGACCTCAGTACAGCACAGCAACAGCGCGTCGCCGGTCGCCGCTTTCCCCGCGGGGTTCCGCTGGGGAGCCGCCACCGCGGCCTACCAGATCGAGGGCGCCGCCGCCGAGGACGGCCGCGGACCGTCGATCTGGGACACCTTCTGCCGCACGCCCGGCAAGGTCCTGAACGGCGAGAACGGTGACGTGGCCGTCGACCACTACCACCGGTTCCGCGACGACGTGGCGCTCATGGCCGACCTGGGTCTCACCGCCTACCGGTTCTCGATCTCGTGGCCGCGGGTCCAGCCGTCCGGCGCGGGCAAGCTGAACCAGGCGGGCATCGACTTCTACCAGCGGCTGGTGGACGCCCTGCTGGAGGCGGGGATCGAACCCTGGCCCACGCTCTACCACTGGGACCTGCCGCAAGAGCTGGAGGACGCGGGGGGCTGGCCCGAACGCGACACCGCCTACCGGTTCGCCGACTACGCCGGGCAGGTCGGGGCCGCCCTCGGGGACCGGGTGCGGCAGTGGATGACCATCAACGAGCCGTGGTGCGCCGCGTTCCTCGGGTACGCGTCCGGCGAGCACGCGCCCGGACGGCGGGAGCCGGCCGCGTCCCTGCGCGCCGCCCACCACCTGATGCTCGGTCACGGGCTGGCGGTGGAGGCCATGCGCGCCCGCCACCCGGACAACCGGTTCGGCGCCGCCGTCAACCTGTACGCGATCTCGCCGGCCAGCCAGCTGGAGGCCGACCTCGACGCGGCCCGCCGCATCGACGGGATGCAGAACCGTTTCTTCCTCGACCCGCTCCTGCGCGGCGCCTACCCCGCGGACGTGCTGACCGACCTGGAGGGGCTCGACTTCGACGTCGCCATCAAGGAGGGCGACCTGGCGACGATCAACCAGCCCATCGACCAGCTCGGGATCAACTACTACTCGCGCTTCACCGTGAGCGGCACCCCGGGCGACGCGACCCAGGCGGTGTCGTCGCCGTTCTCCTCCCACTCCCCCTGGGTGGGCAGCGACCGCGTGCGGTTCGTGGACGGCGGGCGGCCGGTCACCGGCATGGGCTGGGAGATCGACGAAAGCGGCCTCCATGAGGTCCTGACCCGGCTCCACCGCGAGTACCCGCCCGTCTCGCTCTACATCACCGAGAACGGCGCCGGCTACGACGAGGCCCTCACCGACGGCACCGTCAACGACGGTGAACGCATCGCCTACCTGGACGCCCATCTGCGCGCCTGCCACACCGCCATCGCCGAGGGCGTTCCGCTGCAGGGCTATTTCACGTGGTCGTTGCTGGATAATTTCGAATGGGCATGGGGGTACTCGAAGCGGTTCGGCCTGGTCCACGTCGACTACGCCACGCAGCGCCGGGTGCCCAAGGACAGCGCGCGCTGGTACGCGGCAGTGATCCGGCAGGGCGGATTGCCGGATCACCGTTGACGGGCCGCGCCCGATGAAAGGGCCGGAACGACACGATGAGGGGCCGATGACGATGCGGCGCGCGCGGCAGGCGCGCCCCACCCTGGAGGAAGTGGCGGCCCGGGCCGGCGTAGGCCGGGGCACGGTCTCGCGGGTCATCAACGGCTCGCCGCGGGTGAGCGCGCAGGCTCGCGAGGCCGTGCTGCAGGCGATCGACGAGCTCGGCTACGTGCCGAACCGGGCCGCCCGCACCCTGGTGACGCGGCGCACCGACACCGTGGCGCTCGTGGTGGCCGAGTCGGAGCAGCGGCTGTTCGACGAGCCGTACTTCGCCGGCATCATCCGCGGGATCAGTTCGGAGCTGAACGCCACCGGGCTGCAGTTGCTGCTCGCGCTGGCCCAGTCACCCGACGAGTACGCCCGCCTGGAGCACTACCTGACCGGGCAGCACGTGGACGGGGTGCTGCTGACCTCGTTGCACGGCGACGACCCGCTGCCCGCCAAGCTGGAGGCCAGCGGCGTGCCGACGGTGCTCGGCGGCTGCCCGCCGGGGCTGTCCCCGGTGAGCTATGTGGACGTCGACAACCGCAAGGGCGCGCGTCTCGCGACCGAGTACCTCCTCGAAAAGGGGCGGCGCAGGATCGCGGCCATCGCCGGTCCGCAGGACATGGGGGTGGGCGTGGACCGGCTCGCCGGCTACCGCGACGCGCTCGCGGCGGCGGGGGTGCCCGAACTGGTCGCCTACGGCGACTTCAGCGAGGGCAGCGGGGTCACGGCCGCGGCGGAGCTGCTGGACCGGGCACCCGACATGGACGCCGTCTTCGCCGCCGACGACCCGATGGCGCTGGGCGCCATGCAGGTGCTCCACAAGGCGGGCCTGCGGATCCCGGACGACGTCGCGGTCATCGGTTTCGAGGACTCCGCCCGGGCGCCGCTCGCCGACCCGCCGCTGACCACGGTGCACCAGTCGGTCGAGAACATGGGCAGGGAGATGGCCCGGCTCCTGATCGCCCGCATCCGCGGCGAACGGGTGACCGATCCCGTCGTCATCCTGGAGACGCACCTGGTCCTGCGCGAATCGGCCTGACTCAGCCGAGGCGAGGCGACCCGCTGCCGACCGCTCTCGCGGCGGCAGCGGGTCGTTCCTGTCAGAGGGTCGCTCCCGTCAGCCTGCGGTGCAGTTCTGGTCGTTCAGGGTGAAGGCGCCAGGTGCGGTGTTGGTGCCGGTGTACGAGCCGTTGAAGCCGATGGTCGTCGAGGCGCCGGCGGCGAGCGTCCCGTTCCACGACGCGTTCGTCGCCGTCACGGCCGCACCGGACTGCGCCCAGCCCGCGTTCCAGCCGTGGGTGACCTTCTGGTCGCCGGGGAAGGAGAACTTCAGGTTCCAGCCGTTGATGGCGCCGGAGCCGGTGTTGGTGATGGTGACGGAGCCGGTGAAGCCGGTGTTCCACTGGCTGGCCACCTTGTAGGCGACCTTGCAGGAGGTGGGATCGCCCGGCTTCCCGCCGAGTGCCGTACGGAGCGCGGCATAGGCGGGCTTGGGCCGGAGGTTCTCGTCGTACGGAAGCGCGGCGCCCTCCCCGGGGAAGACACCAGGGATCCACGAGTACTTGTCGGTGTAGTCCCACACCGTGATCCCGACGCAGCGGGAGACCGCCAGGCACGCCTTGGTGACGTCGGAGTACCAGGTGGCCTGCGTGGCGAGCTTGGTGGCGTCCGCCGGGAGGATCATGCGGATGTCCAGTTCGGTGATGGCCACGTCCACGCCGAGATCGGCGAAGCGCTGCAGGTTCTCCTGCATCCTGTTGGGGAAGCCGTACTGCAGCGCCAGGTGTCCCTGGAATCCGACGCCGTCGATCGGAACGCCCTGCGCCTTGAGCGACTTCACCAGGTTGTACATGCCGTCGCTCTTCGCTCCGAGCCCGTCGGTGTTGTAGTCGTTGATGTAGAGCTTGGCACCGGGGTCGGCCGCGCGGGCGGCGCGCAGCGCGTCGGCGATGTAGCTCTCGCCGAGCGTCCTGTAGAAGACCGAGTCACGGAACGTGCCGTCCTCGTTGAACGGCTCGTTGACCACGTCCCAGTGCGCGACCTTGCCCTTGTAGTGGGAGGCCACGGTGGTGACGTGGTTCCGCAGGATCGAGCGCAGCTCGGCGGCGGGGAAGCCGCCGTTCGACACCCAATCCGGTAGCTGGCTGTGCCAGACGAGGGTGTGCCCGCGCACCATCTGGCCGTTCCGCTGTCCCAGTGCGACGACCTCGTCGCCCTTGGCGAAGGTGAACTGCCCTCGTTGTGGTTCGGTGGCCTCCCACTTCAGCGAGTTGCCGGGTGTGATCGAGTTGAATTCGCTCCCCAGGATCGCGACGTAGGGGGCGTCGGTCAGCTCGGGGTTGTCGGTGGCCGAACCGAAGTACCGGCCCTTGGCCGCGGCGAGCTCGCCGAGTGTCGGCTCCGCGGCCTGTGCGGGCGGAACGGCGAGGGCCGCCAGCACGACGAACGCGGAGACGAGAGCGAGAAGGAGCCTGGAGAGATGGGGCGGGAACATCGAGGGATGGGGTGGGAGCATCGATACGCCTTTCTGCGCGTGGAAATGCGGATCGGCCCCAGATATGGGAGCGCTCCCATATCGCCTCGACGATAACCCGCCCCGCAGGCGCTGTGAAGGGCCGTGCCGGTAGAGAAAGCGCCGCAGAAAACCGGTCCAGAAAACCGATCTTCACCGGCAACCTTCCCGCGGCGCCGGACGACTTGCCCTACGGAACCATCCCCGGGGATCCGCTCTCAACCCGGGCGGTTCGCCGCCCGCCCCGTCGGCCCCTGGGGCGGGCGGCCACTCTTGCCGAGCACGCATACCTGTGGAGGCCGTCTCTACGGAGAACTGACCCGCATCCGGCCAGTGGTCACCACTTGTGATGGACCTGAGGGCGGATCAGCTCGTCGTAGACGGCGTGGACCTTCTCCAAGGTGGCCTCCGGGAGCGGAGGCAGCGCGGCGGCTGCGGCGTTGGCCGTCGCCTGGGCCGGATTGCGCGCACCCGGGATCACCACGCTCACACCGGGCTGGTCCAGGATCCAGCGCAGAGCGAACTGGGCCGTCGTCGCCCCTTCGGGTGCCAGCGGGACCAGCCGGCGCACCGCCTCCAGACCTGTGGCGAAGTCGACGCCGGAGAAGGTCTCGCCCACGTCGAAGGCCTCCCCGCGCCGGTTGTAGTTGCGGTGATCGTCGGCGGCGAAGGTGGTGTGCTCGTCGTAACGCCCTGAGAGCAGCCCGCTGGCCAGCGGCACACGCGCGATGATGCCGACACCGGCGGCGCGGGCGGCGGGCAGCACCTGCTCCAGCGGCTTGAGCCGGAACATGTTGAGGATGATCTGGACCGTGGCGACGCCCGGCCGGGCGATCGCGGTCAGCGCCTGGTCGCAGGTCTCCACGCTCACGCCGTACGCGGCGATCTTCTGCTCCGCGACCAGGGTGTCGAGGGCGTCGTAGACGGCGTCGCTGGAGTAGACGGGCGTCGGCGGGCAGTGGAGCTGGACCAGATCGAGGGTGTCCATGCCCAGCTTGGCGCGGGACCGCTCGTTCCAGGCACGGAAGTTGGCCATGACGTAGTTCTCGGGGACCTGCTCCAGGCGGCGGCCCATCTTGGTGGCCACCGTGAGCCCTGGGGTCCGTGCGGCGAACCGGCCGACGATCTCCTCGCTGCGGCCGTCACCGTAGACGTCGGCCGTGTCGATGAAGGTCACCCCGGCGTCGACCGCCGAGGCCAGGGTCGCGACCGCGTCGCGTTCACTCACCTGGCCCCAGTCGGCGCCGAGCTGCCAGGCGCCGAGGCCCACGACACCGACCTCGCGCCCGGTCCTGCCCAGAATCCGCTGTTCCACGACAGCAGCGTACTGGTCGTTCTCCGTCCCGATCGTCGGGGGATCGGGTCAGCGGAGAGAATGCCAGCCGAGCCTGCCCGCGCCGGCGAAGGCTGCGACCAGGCGCGGCACCGCTTCCGGCCGGTGCACCGTCGTGCGGAGCGACGGCGTCCAGCCCACGTCGCCGGACAGGTCGGGGTCGTACGCCTCGTTGTGGGCGGCCAGGAGGTCCACCGGCGCACCGTTGACGAGGTTGCCGCCGGTACGGATCGCGGTGCCCTTCCAGTACTTGATGACCTGGGCGGGCTTGATCGTCGCCGGCAAGGTGAAGGCGTTGTGCTCGGCGACGATCGCGGACTTGACCCCGACGCCGAGGCTGTAGGAGTAGCCGTCCGCCGCCGTCTGCGCGAAGTGGTTGTTGTAGACGTCGACCTGGCCGTAGCGGACGCGGGGCACCCGCTGGCCGAGGTTCCTGAACTCGTTGTGGTGGAACGTCACCCGCAGGTGCCCGGCGTCGGTCGTCTTGGAGTCGCTGTTGCCGATCAGCGAGGTCTTGTCGTGGTCACGGAAACGGTTCCAGGACGCGGTCACGAAGTCGGAGGCGTTGATGACGTCGAAGAGCCCGTCGTGCACCTGGTAGGGCTCGCCGAAGTACCTCGGCTGGGCGCTGTCAGGGTTGCCGGCGTCGCTGAGCGTGGTGTGGTCGAGCCACACGTGCGTGGCGCCCGAGAGCGTGATGTTGTCGTACTCGGAGTTCCAGGCGCCGTTGGCGCCGTCGGTCGGGTCCCACGCGGGGAAGCAGTCGTGGGCGTCGCGCAGGTCCAGGTTGCGGATGATGACGTTGTCGACGCCCCTCAGCATGAGGTTGGCACCCTTGATCGTCGCCCTGCCGAGCCCGACGATCGTGGTGTTGGAGCCTACGTTGATCTTCACCCGGGCGTCCTGCCTGGCCTGCGAGGCGGCGCGGGCGTCCTCCAGCGGCCCGGAGGGGTCGGCCCTGCCCCAGGTGGCGGGGTCGTAGGCCTTGAGGAAGGCGTCCAGGCTGTAGCCGTCAGCCGCATAGTCCGCGCAGGTCAGCGGCTTTCCTTGGTCGTCGACGTTGGCGTCGAACGCACCCTTCACGTACACGATCTTCGGTGTGTTCCCGGCGACCGCCCTGGCCAGGGCGTTGCGGTCGCGGACGACGAAGACGTTCTCCTGGGTGGCCGCCGCCCCGCCGGTGGTCCCGGTGGAGTACGAGCCCCAGCCGTCTCCGGCGGGAAGGGTCTGGCGGCCGATGTCCCGTCCGGCGAAGCCCGGAGCCGTGGCTGCGGCTGTGGCTGGGGCCGACGGTAGCGCGGTGAGGGCGACGGCCGTCCCGGCCAGCGCCGTGGTGAAGCACGATCTCTTGCGCATGACGTTCCTCAGGGGGGTGGGGGTCTGCCTGCGGACGTGGCCCCTACAGCAGGCTCTTGACCTGCACTGGGAGGCCGGTGGAGAAGGACTGGCCGGCGGCCAGGCCGGTGAGCAGCGCGTGCACGCCGTCGCGGGGGGTCGCGAGCGTCTCCGCGCCGGGTGCCCCCGGATCGAAGAGCGCGGCGAGCATGCGGACGTCGCCGCCGCCGTGACCGCCGTGGCTGAACTCGACCTCGACGTCCCGTGGCGGCGCCCACATCGGACGGACACGGAGCCGGTACGACCCGGCGTTCTCCGCCTCCGCGTCCCCGTGCAGGACGGCCCCGCTGGTGACGCTGCCGGTGGCACTGCTCGCCGCGGTGGCCGGTCCCGCCCAGATGTTCTCCTCCACCTCCAGTTCGATCCGGCCGCGAGTGCCGTTGAAGGCGATGCGGTAGCCCTCCCACGGCGCGTACGCGGTGAGGTGGTAGGTCATGCTGGCACCGGTGTCATAGGTGATCAGCACGGCCATGTCGTCCTCGATCGAGATGTCGCCGTCGAAGACGTTGCGGTCACGGACGTAGCCGTCGTCTCCCTCGGCTTGCAGATAGAGGTCGCGGAGCTCGGGGTTGGCGTCGAGCCGCAGCGCGAACGGGTCGTCCGCCGCGGCGGGGCTGCCGTGGGCACGTTCGTAGTCGCGGCGCAGCCCGGTGCGCGTGCCGTTGCGGGCCCCGTAGAAGGCAAGCCTGCCGACGCCGTACACCGTGACGGGTTCCGCGCCGAGCCACCAGTTGACCAGGTCGAAGTGGTGGCCTGACTTGTGGACCATCAGCCCGCCGCTGTTGCGCCGGTCGCGGTGCCAGCGCCGGAAGTAGTCGGCGCCGTGGCGCACATCGAGCATCCACTCGAAGTGCACCGACAGCACGTCCCCGATCTCACCGGCGGCCAGCAGTTCACGCACCGCGCCGTGCAGCGGGTTGAACCGGTAGTTGAAGGTCACCGCCAGGTCGCCGCCGGTCCGGTCGGCGGCGTCGAGCACCTGGCGGGCCTGCTCGGCCGTGGTCACCATCGGCTTCTCGGTGATCACCCGGCAGCCGGCGTCCAGGCCCGCCAGGATGTGGCGGGCGTGCAGCGCGTCCACGGTGCACACCACGAGGGTGTCGACACGTTCCGCCCGGAGCATGCGGTCGATGTCGCCGGGATCCCACTGCGCCGCGGCCGGCCTGCCGTGCTCCCGCGTGAGGATGCGGTTGTGCACGGCCATCCGGGTGGGGCTGACGTCGCTGAGGGCGACGACCTCGGTGTGATCGCGCTCGGCGAGCGCGCGGGTGAACATCTGGGCCCGGGCTCCGGTGCCGACGATGGCCACCCGCCGCGCCGCCGCGCCCGGGTCTCCCGTGGACGAGAGGGTCATCCGCCCTTGCGCTCCTTGTACTTGGTCTGGGCCTCGTTGAGCTTGCCGGCCAGCTGGTCCAGGAACTCCTTGACGGTCATCTGGCCGAGCAGGACCTTCTGGTAGAGCGGCTCGCTGTCGGCCTTGGTGATGGCGTTGAACTCCGGCAGGTAGTACGGCATCTGAACGATCTTGGTCTTCGGGTCGCTGACGACCTTGACCGCGCTCTCGAGCGTCGGGTTCTCCTTGACCCAGGCCTCGTTCGCCGAGTCGACGTTCGCCGGGATCTGGCCCACCTTGGAGTTCCAGTAGTCGCTCATCGCCTTGCTGGAGACGAACTCGGCGAACTTCCAGCCCGCGTCCTTCTTCTTGCTCTTCTTGAACACCGACAGGCCGCCCACCGGGCTGGACAGCAGCACGTGCGAGCCGTCGGGCGACGGCGGCACGGTGGTGCCGGCGAACTTGCCCTTCAACGCCTTCTGGTGGTCGACGTACGACCCCAGGTTGTGCTGCATCATGGCGATGGAGCCGCCGTCGAACTGGGCGTTCATCTTCAGGTAGTCGTTGTTGACGTCAGCGCTCGGAGTGTTCTTCTTGTAGAGCGCCACGACCTTCTCGACGGCCGCGACGTTCTGGGGGGCGTTGACGGTGGTCTTGCCGGAGGCATCCCAGAACTGCGAGATCCCCGACTGGGCGTAGGCGAACTCCAGGATCTGGGCGATCGACCCGGCGCCGCCGCGGATGGTGAAGCCGAACCTGTTGTTGCCGGAGTCGGTGAGCTTGTCGGCGGCGGTGTAGAAGTCGGCCCAGGTCAACGGGGGCTTGACGTTCTTCTCCTTGAACCAGTCCGACCGGTACCACAGGATGCCGGTGTTGGTCGTCTGCGGCAGCTCGTAGAGCTTGCCGTCGGGGCCGGCCGCCTTCACCAGTTCCAGCAGCTTGGGCGACAGCTTGCCGTTGAGCGAGCTGCCCGCCAGCCGGTCGTCGAGCGGCTCCAGGGCCTGCTGACCCGCCACGTTCGCCAGCAGCGAGGTGGACATCAGGCCCACGTCGGGGGTGCCGCCGGACGCGATCGCGGTGTCGTACTTCGCCTGCGCCTGCGCGATGGGGAACGAGACGTACTTGACCTTGATCTTGGGGTTGCTCTTCTGGAACTCGCTGATGATGTGCTGCCAGACCGGCGTACCGGAGGCGCTGGCGTTGCTGTCCCAGAAGGTGATCTCGGAGTCGCCGCCGGACGACTCGCCGGAGCCGCCGCACCCGGTGAGGGCGAGACAGGCGCCGACGGCGATCGCCGAGGCTGCCGTGAGCCGGGACCGGAGTCCGGGCAGGGGGCCGCGTCGTGACATCGTCGTTCTTACCTTTCCTGAATGACGCGGCATGGTGCCGCGCCGGCCTGTGGTGATCCCCGATGTGGTTCGCCGGGCTCGTGCTCGCTGAGCCCTCAGCCGACCTGTCGTGCGGTCATCCCCTCTCCTCTCCCAAGACTTCGAAGGCGCCGAACAGGGCGTGACCAGCGGGCCCGCGCCCTTCGAGCGCCCTTTTCTCAGGCGCAGTGGCGAAGAGGCCGACCGACGCCCCGACCCAGCGTCCGGGCGTGGCGGTGAACTCCCCGCCGAGCGGCTCCCATCCGGCTCCGCGATCCGCCCGGAACGTCACCCGGGCATCCGCGCTCACCTGGACCATCAGCCGTACGGTCGTCGTGCCCGGGGGCAGCGGCCGCCGCGCGGACGCGTCATCCTCCGGCTCGTCGACGGCGGGGGCGACACGATGCACCAGGGACGGCCCGTCACCGGTCTCCTCCAGGCCGACCCAGGCGTAGGAATCGCCGATCACGGTCAGCCCGGCACGAGCGCCCGGCGAGGCGCCCACGAGCGTCACGCTCGTGGTGGCGGTGAACGTGGTGGCGGGCAGCCGCTGGGCGAGCACGTTGGGCAACGCACGCAGGTCTCCGGACGCGGTGTCCTGGCGGCAGGCCAGCCGCAGCAGGCCCGGCTCCCGCAGCGACCACCACGCCGGGTCGGGAAGGCCGTGCCAGCCCCACTGCGCTCCGGGGGCCGCGCCGGTGAAGTCGTCGCTCGTCGCGGGCGCGGACGCCGGTCCCGTCCAGCCGGTGTCCGGCTTGCGGTGGCCGAGCACGGGCGCCCCGTTCGAGCCGAGGACGGGCCAGCCGTCGTCCGGCCGCCACCGCATGGGCTGCAGGTGAACGACGCGGCCGTACGCGCCGCGGTCCTGGAAGTGCAGGAACCAGTGCTCGCCGCCGGGGGTGTCGACCCAGGCCCCCTGGTGCGGCCCGTTGATCTCGGTGTCGCCCTGCGCGAGCACGATGCGGTGCTCGTACGGTCCGAAGGGCTCGCCGGCGCGGAACACCGACTGCCAGCCGTGCTCCACGCCCCCGGCGGGTGCGAAGATCCAGTACTCGCCGCCGTGCCGGTAGATCTTGGGGCCCTCCAGCGTGCGGCAGCCCGGGATGAGGTCGCCGTCCACGACGACGGTGCCCGCGTCGAGCAGCCGCCGCGCGTCCGGGCTCATCCGGTGTAGGGTGAGCCGGTTGTTGAACCCGGCACGGCTCTTGGCCCAGGCGTGCACGAGGTAGGCCGTGCCGTCCGCGTCCCACAGCGGGCACGGATCGATGAGTCCCCGGCCGGCCTTGAGAAGGTGCGGGCGGCTCCACGGCCCGGCCGGGTTCTCGGCCGTCACCATGTACAGCCCGTGGTCGGGATCGGGATAGAAGATCCAGAACAGTCCGGCGTGGTGGCGGATCGCCGGGGCCCAGACGCCGCATCCCCACCGGGGGCGGGCGTAGGCCTGCTCCGGTTCGGGCGTGGGCAGCGCGTGCCCGATGATCGTCCAGTTGACCAGGTCGCGGGAGTGCAGGATCGGCAAGCCGGGCACCCGGTGGAAGCTGGAGGCCGTCATGTAGTAGTCGGCGCCGACCCGGACGACGTCGGGGTCGGACCAGTCGGCGTTGAGCACCGGGTTGCGGTAGTGGCCGTCGCCCAGGTCCGCGACCCAGGGAGGGGCGGCGGCGCTCAGCGGGCCCATAGGTCCTCCAGCCCTGCCTCGATGTCGGAGGGCGACAGCACGCCGTCGGCGACGATCGTGACCACGCGGCGCTCCACCACTCCCCCGGGCGGCACTTCCAGCACGTGTTCCCAGGCGAGCGCGGAGCCGACCCCGGGATACTCGGAGGCCCTGACGAACCACGGGTCACGCCGGGTGGTCTCGTCGCCGCCCGCGAAGGCCAGCGTCCATGTCTTCTCGGCAGGGCTCCCCTCGGCACCGATGGCGCGGGCGCCGGTGCCGCTCATGGCGACCCAACCGGTCACGGCGCCGTGCACCTTCTCCTCGCCCTCCGCTTCGGCGCTGAACACCCTGATGTCCGTGGACGTCCCGGGCGCCCGCCAGAAGAAACCGCCATAGCCCGCGCCGGCGCGTCCCTTGGTGGCGCTACTGCCGAGCTGCAGTGGCGTGCCGAGCACGTTGGTCAGCCGGAAGGTGAGGTCGAGCGCCCAGTGGTCGCCCACGGGGACCGCCGTGGCCTCCCGCTGCTCGCGGAGCACCACCGCGTTCTCCCGGTCGATCCAGGCCAGCGACTCGCGGAACTCCCCAGCCGCGCGGCGCGTCCAGCCGAGATGCCGCTGGAGGCCGTGGTCGTCCCGCCAGACGGGCCCGCGATCGCGGACGTAGGTCCGCCCGCCCCAGAAGTTGCGGCCGCTCACGTCCGCGATGGCGACGCAGACCCCCAGATGGTGGGGATGGTCCTCGGGCGACAGCTCGGTGACCTCGGTGCCGCCCAGCGTCCGGACGGGATGCAGGTAGGGCCGGGGCGCGAGGCCCGCTGCCAGGTACGACCGCGTGACGTACCTGGCCACGGGCCGCCCGCCGACGCTCAGTTCAACAGGGTCGCTCAGTTCGACGGGGTCGCTCAACTCGGTGCGATCGCTCACGCGAGCTCCTTCCGGGTCGCCCAGGGGAGGTCGAGTTCGGAGAACAGTGCGAGCCGCTCCGCGCTCGCGGCGACCTGGTCCTCGATGCCGGGAAGGACCCGGCGCGTGACCCCGTCCACGACGGTCACCTCCTGTGCCTCCTCGGGGATCGGCAGCGGCTCTGCGGCCACGCGCACGGCCTCCACCGCGCGCATGAAGGCCGCGGTCCGGTGCAGCGGCACGAGCAGGTCCGCCGTGCCGCGCACGTGCGCGACCAGGTTTTCCAGCAGGTCGGTCCGGGAGTGGTCCAACGTCTCAGTGACGCCGTCCCGCTCCAGCACGACCCGGTCCAGCGTGTAGGTGAACGTGATGCGGCCCCGCTCGCCGTGAACGACCACGTACGGCTCGTTGCGCTTGGGGGCGCACAGGCTCACTGCGACGGAAACGACGGTGCCCCGGGCCGTGGTCATCCGCAGGCAGCCGGTGTCATCACTCTCGATCGGGAACGCGTGGAAGAGTTCGACCTCGATGTCACCCCCCCCGTCACCCACGCTGCCGGGCCCTTCGCTGCCGTCGATGGCGAGCGCCGTGGCCAGGGCGTGCGCGAACGGGTTGGTGAGCGCGCCGTCCACCACGTCGGTGCCGTCCACCCGGCGCCGCCCGGCCCACGGCGACCGCGCGAAGTAGGAGGAGTCCCGGAACCAGGCTCCGGCCACTCCGATGCCGCGCACGCGGCCGATCGCGCCCTCGTCCACCAGCGTCCGGATTGCCGGGATCGCAGCCGAACCCAGGCTCTGGAAACCCACCTGGCAGGCTCGGCCCGCCTCCCGCACTCCGGCCAGCGTCCGCTCGAACCCGGCGTACGTCGCGGCGGGCGGCTTCTCCAGCAGCACGTGGGCTCCGCTCGCCACCGCCGCGAGCGTCAGGTCCTCGTGGGTGTGGATCGGCGTCGCCACGATGGCGATCTCCGCTCCCGTCCGATCCAGCAGCGCGGCGAGGTCCGGGCCCTGCTCCGGCTCGCCCAGGCCCGCGAGCGCCTCGGCGCCCACCGGGCTGAGGTCGCAGATCCCGGCCAGCCGGACCAGGCCGGTGCCGGTCAGGCGGCGCAGGTTGTCCAGGTGCCAGCGGCCGTGGCCGTGGCCACCGACGAGCACCACGTTCACCGGGTCCATCGGGGTCTCCATCGGGTCTCTCCCTCGGTCAGATCCGCGTGCTCTTCAGCCGGTCCTCGTCGAAGCGCAGGCCGAGCCCCGGATGGTCGCCGGGGCGCAGCAGCCCGTCCTCGATCCGCACCGGGTAGGGCTCGGTGAGCAGCCCGAGCGCGGCGAACGACGCGTCCTCGACGTCCTCGACCATCGCCGGGAGCGGCAGGCAGCAGGCCAGCTGCCCGGAGATGTCGGGAAGCAGGTGCGGGTACACCGGGACGCCGAACGTGCGGGCCAGTTCGACGATCCGCAGGAACGGGGTGATCCCGCCGACCCGGACCACGTTGGGCTGGAGGATGTCGCAGGCCCCGGCGGTGAGCAGGTCGCGGAACTGCCAGGGCGTGTGGGTGTTCTCGCCGAGCGCGATGGGGACCCCCGCGGCGTCCGCCCGCAGCCGGGCGTAGGCCTGGACGTCGTCGGCGGGGAGGGGCTCCTCGATCCAGCAGGGGTCGAACCGGCGAAGCGCTTCGACGGCCCGCAGCGCACCCGGCAGGTCCCAGAGCTGGTTGGCGTCCAGCATCAGCCGCACGTCAGGCCCCATCACCTGCCGCACGGCCTCGACCCGCTCGAGGTCCTCCGGCAGGTCACGGCCGCCGACCTTGATCTTCACGGCCCGCGTTTCGGCCTCGGACCACCGCTCGGCCTGGGCGATGATCTCGTCCAGCGAGTAGTGCCGGTTGACGCCGCTGCCGTAGACCGGCACGGCCTCGTGCCGCCGGCCGACGGCGGCGGTCAGGCCGGCCGCCGCGGACAGGTCCCACAACGCCAGGTCCACGGCGGCCAGCGCCATCGTGGTCAGCCCGCCGCGGCCCGCCTCGTGCAGGTGCCACCAGAGCCGGTCGTACGCGACGGCCGGGTGCGCGGGCAGCCCGAGCGCGGCCTCGCGCACATCGCTCTCCAGCAGCGCGTGCACCGCCCGGCCGCCGACGTTCGGCGCCCAGGAGAACCCCGTGCCGGTCCGCCCGTCGCCGGTCGTCACCGCGGTGACCACCAGATCGATGTGCGGCCGGGAAGGATTCCATGGCCGGGGCATGGGGACTCGGTGCACGGTGCTGCGCACCTCGGCGATGACCGTCCCTGTGTTGGCCGTCCCTGTGTTGGAGGACACGGTGTTGGCTGTCACGGTGCCGCCCCGACCATGGCGAGTCCGGCCTTCGTCAGCCGTTCCAGCTCGGCGAGGTGCTCGGGCGCGGGTTCGACCAGCGGTGCCCGCACCGGGCCCGTGTCCAGTCCGCGCAGCCGGACGGCGGCCTTGACCAGTGACACCGCGTATCCGGGTACCTTGCTGCGCAGTTCCACCAGCGGGGCGTAGAAGTCGGTGATGAGCCGTTCCGCGAGCGCGGAACCCCCTCCGTCGAGGGCCTCGCAGAAGGCGGCGGCCACCTCCGGCACGAAACAGAAGGCCGCCGAGGAGTAGAGGCCCACGCCGATGGCGCGGTAGGCGGGCTGGGTGAGCTCTGCGGTGGGCAGGCCGTTGAAGAACGTGAAGTCCGGGCCGATCTCGCGCCGGATCGCCAGCACGATGCGCGCCATGCGGTCGATGTCGCCGTTGCCGTCCTTCAGGCCGGTCACGCCCGGGATCCGGGCCAGTGCGACGGCGCTGGCCGGGTCGAGCACCACCCCGCCGCGCTGGTAGAGGATCACCGGCAGGCCGGCCGCCTCGGCGACGGCGGTCACGTAGGATCGCAGCCCCTCGGCCGGCCCCTGCGCCAGGTACGGCGGCATGAGGAGCAGGCCGTCCGCCCCGGCCGCCGCGGCCTGGCGGGCCTGCTCCAGCGCGGCGCCGAGCGGCCCGCCCGCACCGGCGATCACCGGGACCGCGCCGCCGGTGGCCTCGACGGCGGTACGGACCGCGACCTCATGCTCGGCGATGGAGAGCGAGGGGAACTCCCCGGTGCCGCATGCGACGAAGACCCCGCCGGGCCCGTGCGTCAGGCCGGTCCTGATGTGCTCGGCCAGCACGTCGGCGTGCACGCCGCCCTCCAGGGCGAAGGGCGTCACCGGGAAAAAGAGGACTCCGCTGAGCTGCATCAGATCTCCGTGGAAAGTTCGGTCCGCCAGCTGCGCTCGGGCCGCCAGCCGAGCAGCCGCTCCGCCTTCGCGCTGCTGAACGCCGGTGCGGTCCCGGACAGGGCGGCCGCCTGCGGCGCGGTCGAGGGAAGGATCCGGGGCAACAACTCCGCGAGGGGTTCGCGGGCCAGCGCGTCGGCCGCGCTCGCGAAGAAGACCTCGCCGTTGGGCAGCTCCGGCATCGCGTCCAGCAGGACGCGCAGCATCTCCGCCGCGTCGCGCGCGTCGATGTAGTTGAACAGGGACACCCCGCCCAACTCGGGCCGATCCAGCCGTTCGGCGATGGAATGGCCGCTCTGCGTGGGAGCGCCCTTCCACTCCTCAGGCGCGACGACGAAGCACGGCCGGACGGCGGCGAACTTGATCCGGTCGCCCGCGGCCTTGGCGAACGTCCGCATCGTCTGTTCGGCAGCCAGCTTGGAAAGGCTGTAGGCGTTCCAGGGCTCGGCCGGGTGGTCTTCGTCGATGGGCAGGTAGGAGGGGCTCCAGCCGTGCGGCGCGCCGTAGCCGATGACGGTCGGGCTGCTGGCCACGACCACCCGCCGTACCCCGCTGTGCACCGCGGACTCGCACACGTTGAAGGCGAGCTGGGTGTTGGTGCGGTAGGTCACGGCGTCAGTGCGGCTGAACGGGGTCGCGATGGCCGCCAGGTGCACCACGGCCGACGGCCGGAAGCGGGACAGCACCCCGTACGCCTCACCCAGGTCGGTGAGGTCGGCCGGGAGCACGCTCGCGCAGCCGACCGGCGTCCCGGGCGCCGGGTCGATCCCGATGACCTCGTGTCCGGCCGCCACCAGCTCCGCGACCACGCTGCGGCCGAACCGTCCGGCACTTCCGGTGACGAGGACCCGGCTGCCGGGCTCCAGCGGCCCGCTCGTCCCTGCACCGCTCATCCCTTCACCGCCCCGGCGCTCAGGCCCTTGACCAGGTAGCGCTGGATCAGCGCGAAGATCACGATGACCGGCAGCGCGGCGACCACGCCGCCGGCCGCCAGCGAGCCCAGATCGCTCCCGGACTCGCCGATGGTGTAGCTGAGGCCGACGGGCACGGTGTACTTCTCCTGGTCGCTGAGGAACATCAGGGCGAAGAGGAAGTGGTTCCAGCTGTGGATGAAGGCGAAGGAGCTCACCGCGATCAGCCCGGGACGCAGCAGCGGCAGCACCGTGACCAGGAACCCGCGCAGCCGCGAGGCGCCGTCGACCCAGGCAGCCTCCTCCAGCTCCATCGGCACGTTCCTGATGAAGCCGCTGATCAGGATGAGCGAGAGCGGCAGCTGGAAGAC
Organism: Actinomadura rudentiformis; assembly: GCF_008923185.1. Taxonomy (GTDB): domain Bacteria; phylum Actinomycetota; class Actinomycetes; order Streptosporangiales; family Streptosporangiaceae; genus Spirillospora; species Spirillospora rudentiformis. Next base: position 196,886 of record NZ_WBMT01000005.1, on the reverse strand, counting down.
CGTCTCGGCGACGATCACGCTCCAGAGGCTGTTGACCAGTTCGAGCTTCTTGAAGATCTCGAAGAGCGGGACCAGCATCAGCGCGCCGGGGATGAACTGCGTGCACAACATCGCGAGCATGAAGGTCTTCCTGCCGCGGAAGTCGTAGCGCGCGAGCCCGTACCCGCCGGCGAGTGCGACGAAGGTCGTGGCGAACATCGAGATGACGCCGACCTTGACGCTGTTGGCGAAGTAGGTGCCGAAGCCGATGTCGGTCCACACGTGCCGCAGGTGGTCCAGGGTCAGCGGCCAGGGGGCCAGGCCCGTCGTCCCGTTGGGCCGGAACGCGTAGAGCAACATCCAGTAGAACGGGATGAGCGTGAACAGCAGGTAGAGGCCCAGCGGCAGCCAGATCTCCCACTTGCGGACGTTCTCATCGTTCCGCCGCCGCTTGACGGCCGCCCGCCGGCGGGCGGCCGGGGGGCGTGGCGGAGCCGCCGCGGGGTCCGGTGCCTCGGCATCCGCCTGGCCGCCGGCCGTCTTGGTCGTCAACCGGGTCATTTGCGATCACCGCCGAACTTGCTGAGGCGCAGGTAGAGGATGGAGCAGAAGAGCAGGATGAAGAACGCCGCAGCGGTGAGCGCCGAGCCGTACCCGAACTCGTGCGCCACCGTCGCCTTGTGCGCGACGTAGAGCGGCAGCGTGGTGGTCTGGTTCGCGGGCCCGCCGTTCGTGAGCGTGTAGAGCAGGTCCACGTTGTTGAACTCCCAGACCGCGCGCAGCAGGGTCGAGAGGACGATGGCGTCCCGCAGGTGCGGGAGCGTGATGTGCCAGAAGCGGCGCAGCCGCGACGCCCCGTCCACCGACGACGCCTCGTACAGGTCCTTGGGGATGCTCTGCAGGTCGGCGAGCAGGAGGATGGCGAAGAACGGCACTCCACGCCACAGCTCTGTGAGGACGGCGGCGGGGAACACCGCGCTCGGATCGGCCAGCGGGGAGGAGCCGTGCTGCACCAGTCCCAGGTCGGCCAGGTACTTGGTGAACCCCGTGGTCGGGTTGTAGAGCAGTACCCAGATGCTGGTGGTGAGAACGCCGGAGACCGCCCACGGTGAGAACACCAGGGCCCGGGACAGCGCCCGGCCCACGAACGACTCGTTCACCAGGAGCGCCAGGCCCAGCCCCAGCAGCAGCTGGAACCCGACCGTCGCCGCGACCCATTTGGCGCTGAAGCCGAGGCTCTGCCAGAACAGGTCGTCGCCGAACATCTGCCGGAAGTTGTCCAGCCCGGCGAACCCGTTGTCCCATGGCTTGGTGACGTTGTAGTGCTGCAGGCTGTAGTAGAAGATGCTGGCCATCGGGTAGACCAGGAAGCCCAGCATCAGCAGCACGGCGGGTGCGATCAGCGCGTAGGGCGTTCGGGGCCCGCGATTCGATCGACGGCGTTTGCGCCGGATCCCGCTCACCTCGGCGGTCGCCACGGGCACCTCCTCTCACTCGTCGGCGGGCCCACCTTCGGAAAGCGCTTACTCTCCGGTGCGACGGGCGGCTTCGTCGGGACATCGGGGTCGGTGGAATGCCAGCGATGAACTGTGTGTCTCATCACACGGCAACCGGTTGCAGGAAACCATGACGTCATCTGCCGGAAACGTCAAGAGGTAGATCCAACCGTGACCTTTTCCTCCAGCTCAGGCGCTACGAGCACGAGTAGCCGCAGGCCATCACCGTCCGCAACCGTTCCCGGAAGGGCTTTGCACAAGCTGCAATCGGTTGCATAATGGCCCCGCCCCAAGGAGAGGAAACACCGTGGCCGTAACGATCCGTGACGTCGCCCAGGCCTGCGGTGTGCACGTCTCCACGGTGTCGCGCACCTTTTCGGCGCCCCACCTGGTCAACCCCGAGACCCGCAACCGTGTCCTGGCGGTCGCCGAACAGCTCGGCTACAGGCCCAACCGGGCCGCCCGCGCCCTCACCACGGGCCGCACGCACAACATCGGCCTCATCGTCGCCGACATCGCCAACCCGTTCTTCCCACCGCTGATCAAGGCCGCCCAGTCGCACGCCCGCCAGCGTGACTACCACGTCTTCGTCGCCGACACCGACGAGGACCCGCGGGTCGAGGAGGAGCTGATCCAGGCCCTGGCCAAGCAGGTGGACGGGGTGCTGCTGTGCAGCCCGCGCCTGTCCAACCGCACGATCGACCGGCTGCGCGAGGACGTGCCCTTCGTCGTGATAAACCGCCACGTCAAAGGGCTCCCGGCGGTGCTCATGGACGTCGGTCACGGCGCCCAGCAGGCGATCGAGCACCTGGTGGCCCTGGGACACCGCAGGCTCGGACTGTTGTCGGGGCCGCCGGGCTCCTCGAACAGCCGCCTGATCCACGACGCGGCGGCCGCGGCGGCCGCCGACGGCGCCGCGGACCTGACCGTCATCGGCCCCAACTCCCCCACCGAGCAGGGCGGCCAGATCGCCGCCGCGGAGGTGCTGGCCGCGGAGGTCACCGGGGTGCTCGCCTACAACGACCTGGTGGCGATAGGGCTCGTCGAGGGGCTGGAGGAACTCGGCGTGCAGGTGCCCGCCGACATCAGCGTCATCGGCATCGACGACATCATGCAGGGGCGGCTCAACCGCCCCAAGCTCACGACGGTGGCGATGCCGACCATCGCCGCCGGCCGCACGGCCGTGGACATGCTGCTCCAGCTGGTCGGCACCACGGACGTGGGACCGGCCGTGACCAGCCTGCAGACGACGCTGGTCGTCCGCGACTCGACCGCGGCACCCATCCGACTGCCACGCGAGGTCACCTGATGATCGAACAGTTCGGTGTCACGCCCGACGGCGCGACCGTGGATCGTTACACCCTGGAGAACCGCCATGGCCTGCGTGTCCGGGTCCTCACCTACGGCTGCGTGCTGCAGACGCTGGAGGTTCCGGACCGGCACGGCGAGCGGGCCAACATCGTCCTCGGGTGCTCGACCCTTGACGACTACCTGACCAAGAGCCGGTTCTTCGGCGCGGTCGTCGGCCGCTACGGCAACCGGATCGCGGGCGGGAGCTTCGAGCTCGACGGCCGGGAGTACCGGCTGCCGCGCAACAACGGCACCAACAGCCTGCACGGCGGCGAGCACGGATTCGACAAGAAGATCTGGGAAGTGACCAGCGCGAACGCCACCTCGCTGACGCTCGCCTATGTCAGCGCCGACGGCGAGGAGGGCTACCCGGGCACGCTGCGCGCCGAGGTGACCTACTCCCTCGACGGCGACGCGCTCCACATCGGTTACCGGGCCACGACCGACCGCCCCACCGTCGTCAACCTGACCAACCACTCCTACTTCAACCTCGCCGGCGAGGACTCCGGAGACGTCTACGACCAGCTCCTCACCCTGGACGCCGACCGCTACACCCCGGTCGACGAGAACCAGATCCCCACCGGGGAGCTCGCCCCCGTGGACGGCACGCCGTTCGACTTCCGGAAGCCGCAGCCCATCGGGGCACGGATCCGCGAGGCGCACCCCCAGTTGCTCATCGGCGGGGGCTACGACCACAACTTCGTCTTCAACGGCTCACGCGACACCGAGCCGGTGTTCGCGGCCCGAGCCGAGGACCCGGCTTCTGGCCGCGTGATGGAGGTGCTCACTACGCAGCCGGGCGTGCAGTTCTACTCCGGCAACTTCCTCACCGGCTCCATCGTGGGCACCAGCGGGCGGACCTACCGTCAGGGCGCCGGTTTCTGCCTGGAGACCCAGCACTTCCCTGACTCCCCCAACCAGCCCGCCTTCCCGTCCACGGTGCTGCGGCCCGGCGAGGTGCACGAGTCGGCGACCGTCTTCCGCTTCCCCTCCGCGGAGCTCCCCTCCGCGGAGTAGGACAAAGTTGAACGTGGCCGCCGGAGAACGGGGCCGTTGTTCTCCGGCGGCCACGGGTCAGCCGTCCCCTCCCAGGTCGTAGAGGTCAAGACGCCCGCACATCCCGAGCCTGGGACCGGCGGGTTCGGGAGTCTGGCCGATGCGCACCACGGCGCGTCCAAGATGGCTGTGGTCGCCGCGCCGCAATGCGGTGAGCTGCGCGCCTGTGGCTTCGGCGGTGGCGAGCGCGCCCGAGCGCCAGCGTTCCTCCCACTCGGCGAACCGGGCGGCCTTCAGCCGGACCGCCATCCGGTAGAAGTCCTCCAGCGCCGCCGGATCGCCCGCCTCGGTCGCACGCCGCAGCTCAAGGAATCCCTCGATCGCCAGGTCACGGCGGCGGCGCGCGGCGTCCTCACCGGTGGCGTGCACGTGGGTGCCGTCGGCGAGCGCGGCGGCCCGGTGGTAGGCCTCCACGTCGGCGAGCGTGGCGGCGGGGAACGTGAAGACCGCGTCGCCCGCCTCGGGCAGGCCGCCGTTCTGCATGATGACGACGATGCGCAGCGCACCGTCGTCGTTGATCAGCCGGTGGATCGTGCCCGGCGTGAACCACACGACGGCCCCGGCCTCCAGCGGGATCTCGGCGGACCCGCTCCGGGTGAGGGTCTGTACCCGCCCGGCTCCGCCGACCACGACGTAGGCCTCCGCGCAGGCCAGATGGATGTGCGGGGAGCCGCCACAGAGCCCGTCGGCGGTGGGCCAGTCGTACACCGAAAGCCCGGACACGCCGACGCCGCCGGGGAAGGTGCTCACCATGGGTGCGCCTCCACGTAGGTCTCCAGCCGGTCCCGGTCCCAGGCACCGTCAGCGACCACGATCCGGTACGTGAGGTCGAGGGTCTCCCCTGGCGCGAGGGTGAGCTCACGGTGGAAGGCGAACGAGGGATTCACCGCGGCGAACGGCGTGGTCCGCACAAACCAGTCGGCGGGCTCCGCCTTGCCCTCTGGGCCGTCGATGAACAGCAGCGTGGAACTCCGGTCAACCTCGTCATGGCGGCCGACGTAGGCGAGCCAGCGGGCACGCCGCCCCATCATCTCCGGGCCGCCCTGCCCGTCGGCGGCGATGACCTGGCCATCGGTGAACGCACGCGAGCCTCGCCAGAACAGTCCTGTGTATCCCGCCAGCTCCCGGCCGTTGGTCGCGGGACTGCCGAACACCAGCGGTTCACCGCGTACGTTGCGCAGCGAGGTGGCGAAACGCAGGGAGTACGACGCGGCTCCGGCAACCGACCCGCGCTCGACATCGCTGACCGTGAGAGAGCGCGTCTCGTCCACCCAGTGCTCGCCGCCCTGGGTGTGCCAGCTCAGCCGCTCGACGAGCTGGACCCGGTCACCGTCGTCGTGTGAGGCGGCCTCGACGAACTCCTCGTGCCGCATGGTGCCCACGTTCGGCAGGTCCACGTAGCCCTGGTCGCGCACGTAGCTGCCGCCGCCCCAGAAGTTCTGCCCGGAGACGTGCGAGGCGGTCATCTGGATGCCCTTGTGCCAGCGATGGTCGTGCGGCCGGTAAGCCGTCACCACGTCCCCGGCGAGGGTACGGACCGGATGCAGGTAGGGCTTGGGTCCCTCGAACGGATCCATCACGGGCCGGTGCACGTACCGGAGGATCTCCACCTCCCCCGCACAGACCGAGACCGCGTCATCGGAACGGTCGAGCCGCAGCGTCATCACGGGACCTCCGGGGCCCATCCGGGCACGTCGCCGTGCATCCGGTGGTAGAAGGGGTCGTCCGGCCCGATCTCGCCGCGGGTGACCGGCTGCCCGGTGAACGCCGACTTGTAGAGCGCCGCGACGAGCTCCAGCGTCCGCCTGGCGCCGTCACCGCTGGTGGAGGGCCGCTCGCCGCGTTCGTACGCGTCGAGCAGCGCAGCCAGCTGGGCGGTGTGCGAACTGGGCGTCTCCCGGATCGTCACCGGCCAGATCCCGGCCCGGTCGGCCGCGACGTGCGGGGCCGGGGTGTAGGTCCAGTCGGCGTCGCCGTAGCCGTACAGGTGCCGGAGCTCCACGGACGCGTCGGTGAAGTCGAAGCGCAGATAACTCTCCTCGCGCGGCGACACCACGCTGTTGACCACACTCGCCATGACACCGGAGGCGAACCTCACCATGGCCAGGGACACGTCCTCGGTCTCGACCCGGCGGTCCGTGCGACCGGCCATGGCACGCACTTCGGACCATTCACCCAGCGTCGCCAGCATCAGGTCCATCTGATGGATGCCGTGCCCCATCGTGGGCCCGCCGCCTTCGGTGTCCCACCGGCCACGCCACGGGACCTCGAAGTACGCGTGGTCGCGGTACCAGGCGGTCACGCACTGCGCGACCAGCGGCCTGCCCAGCTCCCCGGCGGCGATCAGCTCGCGCAGCCGGACCGCGCCGGATCCGAACCGGTGCTGGAAGACGAACGCGGCGTACGGACCGCCCTCGCTCTCGGCCGCGGTGATCGAGTCGTACTCGGCCAGCGACCGGCACGGCGGCTTCTCGCACCACACCCAGGCGCCCGCCGCCAGGCAGGCCACCACCTGCCGTGCGTGCACGCTGGGCGGGGTGCAGATGTGCACGAGATCGGGCGCCGACTCCGCCAGCATGCGGTCGAGATCGTCGTGAACGGCGGGGACGCCGTGCTCGGCCGCGAACGCCTTGGCCCGGCCGCCGTCCACGTCCATGACCGCGACGAGCTCGGCCCGGTCCCGTTCGGCGCGCAGCGCGGGCAGGTGGCAGATCCCGGCGATGCCGCCGGTCCCCACCAGGGCCACCCGTGCCGGCCGGGCCGGCCGTGACGTCACCGGGCCCCGTCCAGCACGATCGTGGTGAGCGACCGTGGTGCCAGGCGCGCGGTCAGCCGCCCGCCGGGTCCGGTCGTGACCGCGCCGGTGCGCTCCAGCGAGTGCGCCGTGTCGGTGAGATAGGCGGCCGCCCGCCCGGCCCGGCCGATGGACAGGTCGGCCCGGGTGGCCGTGGTGCCGGAGTTGAGGATCTGCACGACCCGGGAGCCGTCGCGGTTGCGGAAGGCGGAGATCTTCAGTGCCGGGTCGGCGACGGAGGCGGCGACCCGGGCCGCGCCGGGCCGGATGAACCGGCTGTAGGCGGCAACAGCCCACAGGCGCTTGGAGACCCGGTAGTTCTCGCCGTCGAGCTGGATCAGGCCGCGGGTCGTGCCGAGCGACGCCCCGAACCAGTAGACGTAGGCGTTGGCGTTCCCGGTGGTCAGCGTGCGGTGGACGTCCTCGGCCACGGTGAACCCGTCGTACCCGCTGCCGTCGTCCCAGTTCTCGTTCCAGGTGGTCCCGTTGGGCGACCACTCCGACATCCACACGTGACGCCGCCGCTGGTCGGCCACCGGTTGCGGCTCGGTCACCGGGCTGACGTACGGGTGGCCGGTGTAGGTGGCGATCCAGCGCCGTGCCTGCGGATCGGCCTCGATCGCCTCGGTGTAGGGCCGCTGCTCCTTCCAGCCGGCCACGTCGCAGCAGGCGAGCCTCATCGGCAGCCCGGATCGCCGGACGACGGGGCCGAGCACCTTGGTGAACTCGACCGCCTGGGCCGGAGTGAACCGCATCGAGGCGTACGAGACCGTCAGGTCGGGTTCGTTCGTGAACCCGAGGTCGGTGATCGCGATGCCCTCCTTGCGGTAGAACTTCGCGTACTGCACGAGGTAGTTCGCATAGGCACGCCGCCAGTCGCCGCTTGCGCAGTTCGTTCCTGCCAAGCCGCACAGCGTGCCGCCGTTGCTGTCGGTGCCGTTGTCCTTCATGTAGCCAGGGGCACTCCAGGCATCGGCGTAGAAACGCTTGACGCCGTACGCCTTGGCCTCCTTCGCGAGCCAGACCTGGCCGCCGTCGTCACCGTCCCAGACGTACTTCGGCGGGGCGTCCGGGCCGCCCGGATCGACCGGCTGGATCGAGCGCATGTGGTCGTACACGTCGTCCGCCGACGATCCGATGCCCAGCCTCAGGATCGAGAGGCCGGCTCCCTTCTGGCGGCTGAGCAGCAGGTCGAGGACCTCACGCTGCTTGGCGGGCGGCAGGCCACGGGCACCGCGCATCACCGCGGCGCGCTGGAACGCCTGCGAGAACCCGAAGCCGTCGATCGTCTGCGCTCGCGCCGAGAAATCGACTCTTCCGGTGGTGGTGTCGGCCGCGGTGGTCGCCGTGGTCGCGGCGGCCTGGGCGGGCAGCGTTCCCCCGCAGAGCACGACGGTGAGCATGGGGATCGTCCAGCGCTTCAGCATGCGTTCCTCCGTTCCATCGGTCGCCTCTTCATCGGGTCAGCCCTGCGTCTTCATCAAGTCAGCCTGCGTCTTCATCGCGTCAGCCCTTCGTCGCGCCGGCGGTGAGGCCGCCGATGAGCTGGCGTTCGGCAACGGAGTAGAAGGCCAGCGCGGGCGCCATGGCGAGCACGACGTAGGCCAGGATGCGGGCGGTGTCCTCCGCGTACTGCCCCTTGAACTGCTGCACGCCGACCGGGATGGTCCACCAGTCCGGTTCGGTGAACACCAGCAGCGGCAGGAAGAAGTTGTTCCAGCTCGTCACGATCGCCAGCACCGAGACCGTGGCCAGCGCGGGCCGCGCCATCGGCAGCAGGATGCGCCAGAAGAAGCCGAACGCGCTGCAGCCGTCGATGATGGCCGCCTCTTCCAGCTCGCCGGGGATCGTCCGGAAGAACCCGCGCAGGATGATGATCGTCATCGGCAGGCCGAACGCCGCCTGCGGCAGGATCACCCCCAGCGGGTTGTCCAGCAGGTCGAGGGCCCGGAGCATGAGGAACAGGGGCAGGACCGCCACGGCGAACGGGAACATCAGCCCGATCGTGAAGAACGTGAACACCAGCTCCCGGCCGCGGAAGGCGAAGCGCGCGAAGACGTACGCCGCCAGCGCCGACACCGCGACGGTCACCAGCGCGGTCGCCGCCGCGATGAACGTGCTGTTGAAGATCTGCCGCCAGAACGAGCCGGAGCCCAGCAGGCCGGTGTAGTTCTCCGGGACCCAGTCCTCCGGCAGGCCGAAGGGGTTGGTGGACAGCTCGCTGGTGCTCTTGAAGCCGGACAGCAGGCCGTACAGCAGCGGCACGACGATGAGCGCGCCGACGATCCAGATGAGCGCGTGCATCGACAGGCCGCGGACCCTGGCGGCGGTGCGGCCCGTAAGGCGGCCTGCCGGGCGGCCACCGGGACGGTCCGCGCGGTGGCGTGGCGGGCGGCGGGGAGGGGAGAGCGTCATCGGCGGCCTCGCATGCTGGTGACGGCGCCCTCGAGATCGCGCCGCAGGACGTAGCGCTGGTAGACGAGGGCGAAGACAAAGCAGATCAGGAACATCACGACGCTGATCGCGCTGGCGTAGCCGACCTGGTAGCGCTTGAAACCGAACTGGAACATCGTGATCGCCATCGTCTCGGAGGCGTGCACCGGACCACCCGCGGTGATCACCCACACCAGGTCGAAGAGCTGGATCGCCCCGATGATGGACAGGAAGACGCTGATCCGGATCGTCGGCCCGAGCAGCGGCAGCGTGACGTGACGGAACCGCTGCCAGGCACTCGCGCCGTCGATCGCGGCGGCCTCCAGCACGTCCCGCGGAATGCTCTGCAGCCCGGCCATGTAGAGGATCATGTGGAAGCCGAAGTACTTCCACGTCATGACCAGGAACAGGGTGACCAGGACGGTCGAGGAGTCGGCGAACCAGGTGATCCCGAGATCGCCCAGCCCCACCAGATCCAGCGCGTGGTCGGCGAGCCCGGAGTCCGGCGCGAAGATCATTGTGAAGAGCACACCGGTGATCACTTCGGACAGCACGTACGGCGCGAAGAACAGCAGCCGGTAGAACGCGCGGCCGCGCAGCTTCTGGTTGAGCAGCACGGCCATGGACAGCGCGAACGGAAGCTGGATCCCCACCGACAGCGCGATCAGGACAAAGCCCCGCCACAGGTCGCCGAGGAAGACCTCGTCCTTGAACAGCGTCCTGAAGTTCTCCAGGCCGACGAAGTTCTCCGGGGCACCGAAGCCGCCCCACTTGAACAGGCTGGTGTACAGGGCGTAGAGGATCGGCACCAGCACCAGCAGGGCGAACAGCAGCATGGCCGGTGACAGGAACGCCGCGATCGTCACCGAGTCGACGAGACGGCGGCGGCGGGCCGTGCGGCCACGCGGGCCCCCGCCCGCGGGACCCGCCGCCGTCGCCTTCCCGGCAGGCCGCTTCTCGAGGGCTGAGTCCTTGACGGCCGAGTTCTTGAAAGCCGAGTGTGCCATCGGCCGGCTACTGGCTCTTGGCGGTCTTGGTGATCGCCTGCGCGACCTGCTCGGGGGTGGCCTTGCTCGCGACGAGCGCGGCGACCTGGTCGTTGACCTCCTGGCCGACGGCGGGCGGGAACGCCTGGTCGAGGAAGAGCTGGAATCCGGTCGCGTTGTTCAGCGTCTGCGACACGGTCTTGAGGTTGGGGTCGGTGATCGCGCTCTCGGCGCCCTTGGCGATCGGCAGGAACGCCTTGGAGGCCACGCGCTTGCGGTCGTTCTCGACCGAGGCGAAGAACTTGAGGAAGTCGAGCGCCTCGGCGGGGGCGTCCTTGCTGAGCGCGTTCCCGCCGCCGCCACCGAAGACCTCGGTCGCGGCGCCGCTGCCTCCCGCGACGGTGGGGAACGGGAAGAAGCCGAGGTCGTCACCGAGGCCCTTGCCCATCTCCTTCTGCACGTTCGGAGCCCATTGGCCCATCAGCTCCATGGCCGTCTTGCCGTTGGACATCTGGGCGGCCTGCCCGTCGGTCGTCGGGTAGCTGGCACCCTGGAAGCCGTTCTGGAACGGGGCCAGGTCGACGAGCTCCTTGAGGCGCTGACCGGCCTGCACGAAGGGCGCGCCGCTGAAGTCCTTGGTCTCGGCGGCCTGCTTGAGCGCGGCCACGCCGCCGATGCGAATGGCCAGGTAGGACCAGTAGTAGTGGCCGGGCCACTTCTCCTTGCCCGCCAGCGCGATCGGGGTGACACCGGCACTCTTGAGCTTCCGGACGGCATCGAGGAGCTCGGCCCACGTGGCGGGCGGAGCCTTGATCCCGGCCTTGGCGAACAGCGCCTTGTTGTACCAGAACCCGACCATGCCGATGTCGTACGGGACCGCGTAGGTCTTCCCGCCGAGCTGGTAAGGCTGCACGGAGATCGGGGACAGGTTGCCGATCCAGGGTGCGACGCCTCCGGTGATGTCCTTGACCAGGCCCGCCTCGACCTGCTGCTCCAGCACGCCGCCACCCCAGGTGTGGAAGATGTCCGGCAGCTTCCCCGAGGCGGTCTGCGCGGTCATCTTGGACTTGTACGCGTCGTTCTCCAACGAGGTCATCTTGATCTGCACGTTGGGGTGCGCGGCCTCGTACGCCTTGGCTGCCTGCGGCCACAACGTCCGGCCCGGCTCGGTGGTGGCGATGTTCCACCACTCGATGGTGACCTTCTTGCCTGAGCCGCCCGAGTCGTCGGAGTCGCCACCGCAGGCGCCGAGAACGGGCACGGAGATGCCTGCCAGCCCGGCGGCGGCGAGGAACGAGCGGCGGGAGAGAGGTTCGGTGCCCATGGGGCCTCCTGACGGGGTGGGCTGTGCCGGTGACAGGTTGCCGGTGACAGGTGGATTGATAGCGGAGTCACTGCCGAAAATGTTTCGAAAATTCTCGGAAACATCCCTGTGCCGGAACTCTAAGAAGGCGCATTCTCTGGGTCAAGACCTCAGTTATGTCCCCATCTGGACGGGTGTGAGGCTTCGAAACATTGCGATACTGTTCGCTGTCGTCATGCTCACGAGACGTCACGCTCACACGACGTCGTGCTCAACAGCCGAAGGAGGGCCATGAGCGACCGGCCGTCGCGCCCCACGCTCGCGGTGATCGCGGCGGAGGCGGGGGTGTCGCCCGCCACGGTGTCCAAGGTGCTCAACGGGCGGACCGATGTCGCCCCGGGGACCCGCGAGCGGGTGGAGGAGTTGCTGCGCTCGCACAACTACCTCGCGCCGGGCGGCGCCCGGCGGTCCCGGCGCTCGGGCCTGGTGGACCTGGTGCTGGCCGGGCTCGACAGCCCCTGGGCGGTGGAGATCCTCCGCGGGGTGGAGGCCGAGTGCGCCGTCCACGGCACCGGCGTGGTCGTCTCCCAGGTCCATGAGGACGACGCGCGCCCGCCGAGCTGGCAGAACCTGCCGGTCCTGCACCACAGCGACGGCGTGATCCTGGTGACCTCCCGGATGACGGCGCAGCAGCGCGCGCAGCTGGAGCGCGCCGGGGTGGCGCTGGTGCTGATCGACCCCGTCAACCTGCCCGACCGCGACATCGCCAGCATCGGCGCGACCAACTGGGCGGGCGGGACGGCGGCCACCGACCATCTGCTCGCACTGGGCCACCGCCGGATCGGGATGATCGGCGGCCCTGCCGACATGTTGTGCACCCAGGCGCGGGTGGACGGATACCGGAGTGCGCTGGAACGGGCCGGAGTCGAGGTCGACCGGGACCTGATCCGTTACGGCGACTTCCGGCACGAGGGCGGCTTCGCCCGGACCCGGGAACTGCTGGCGCTCCCCGATCCGCCGACCGCGATCTTCGCGGGCAGCGACCAGCAGGCCATGGGCGCCTACCAGGCGGCGCGGCAGGCCGGGCTGCGCGTTCCCGAAGACCTCAGCGTCGTCGGCTTCGACGATCTGCCAATGTGCGAATGGCTCTCCCCGCCCCTCACCACGGTGCGCCAGCCGCTGGAGGAGATGGGCCGGGTCGCCGCGCGGACACTGCTCCAGCTGCTGGACGGGCAGCCGCTGCTGACGCCCCGGATCGAGCTCTCCACCGACCTGCGCATCCGGCACTCCACCGCGCCGCCTGCCATCGTCCCGTCTCCCCCCAGCCCGCCCGCATCCCCCGGAGGATCCCATGACGGACGCAGCCGAGCCGTGGCGTGACCCCAGCCTTCCCGTGGCCGACCGGGTCGCCGACCTGATCGCCCGCATGACCGTCGAGGAGAAGGCGGGACAGCTCTCCTCGTTCTGGGCGATGACCGCGGCGGCCGGCGCCCCGGTCGCGCCGATGGAGGACGACAGCGGCGAGGACGCGCCCGCCCTGGACGAGCTGGCCAAGCACGGGCTCGGCCAGCTCACCCGGGTGTTCGGCACCGCACCGGTCTCCCCCGCCGACGGCGTCGCCCGGCTGCGTGATCTCCAGGAGCAGATCTCGGCCGCGAGCCGGTTCGGCCTCCCTGCGATCGTGCACGAGGAGTGCCTGACGGGCTTCATGACCTGGCGCGCGACCGTCTTCCCCAGCCCACCGGCGTGGGGCGCCTCCTTCGACGCCGAGCTCATCGAGGAGATGGCCGCCGCGATCGGGGCGAACATGCGCCGGCTGGGCGTGCACCAGGGGCTGGCCCCCGTACTGGACGTGGCCCGCGACCCCCGCTGGGGGCGTACGGAGGAGTGCGTCGCCGAGGACCCCTACCTGGTCGGCGTGATCGGCACCGCCTACGTCCGCGGGCTGGAGCGCTCGGGCATCGTGGCGACGCTCAAGCACTTCGCCGGCTATTCGTCCTCACGCGGCGCCCGCAACATGGCCCCCGCCGCGATGGGCCCCCGGGAGCTGGCCGACGTCGTCATGGAGCCCTTCGTGCTGGCGCTGCGCGAGGGCGGCGCACGGTCGGTCATGCCTTCCTACACCGACATGGACGGCGTGCCCGCCACGGCCGACGAACGGCTGCTCACCGGCCTGCTGCGCGACACGCTGGGCTTCACCGGAACGGTGGTCGCCGACTACTTCGGGGTCTCGTTCCTCCAAAGCCGGCACGGGATCGCCGGATCCCGTGCCGAGGCCGGCGCCGCCGCGCTCCGCGCCGGGCTCGACGTCGAGCTCCCCACCACACGGTGCTACGGCGAGCCCCTCGTCGCCGCGGTGCGCGGCGGCGCCGTCCCGGAGGACCTGCTGGACCGGGCGGCCGCCCGCGTGCTCACGATGAAGGCCGAGCTCGGCCTGCTCGACGGCGGCTGGCGCGCCGAACTGGACGAGGCGGAACGATTCGCGGCGACCGCGGAGCCGGAGGCCCTGCTGGACCCGCCCGAGCACCGGAGGCTGGCCCGCCGCCTCGCCGAGGAATCCGTGGTGCTGCTCGCCAACGACGGCGTCCTCCCCCTGCGGGGCGGACGGGACGGCGGCCTGCCCCTGCGGGCCCGGCGAATCGCCCTTGCGGGGCCGCTCGCCGACGACCCGCTCGCCATGACGGGGTGCTACTCCTTCCCCAACCATGTGGGCCCCCAGCATCCCGAGGCACCTCCGGGCGTCCACGTGCCGTCCCTGGCGGAGGCGCTCCGCGCGGAGATGCCCGACGCAGACATCAAGGTGGAGCTTTCGAGCCTGCTGGTAGAGCAGGACTCCGACATCGCCGCAGCCGTACGGGCCGCGCAGGAGGCCGAGGTGTGCGTGCTCGCCCTCGGGGACCGCGCGGGCTTGTTCGGGCGAGGCACCTCCGGCGAGGGCTGCGACACCGCGTCCCTCGCGCTTCCCGGCCGCCAGCGTGAGCTCGCCGAGGCGGTGCTGGCCACGGGCACGCCCACCGTGATCGTGCTGATATCCGGCCGCCCCTACGCGATGGGCGGACTCGCGGAGCGGGCCGGCGCGGTGGTCCAGGCGTTCTTCCCCGGTGAGGAGGGCGGTCCCGCGATCGCCGGGATCCTGTCCGGCCGGGCCGAGCCGTCCGGCCGGCTCCCGATGAACCTCCCGCGCCACGCGGACGATCCGGCCGGCGGCCACCTGCGCTCCCGGATGGAAGGCCCCCACGACTGGAGCACGGTCGACCCGACGCCGCTCTACCCGTTCGGCCATGGCCTGACCTGGACCGGCTTCTCCTACGACGAGCTGCGCGTCGATCCCGCGGCGCCTACCGATGGCGTCGTGCACATCTCCTTGACCGTCACCAACACCGGAGACCGCGCGGGCACCGAGGTGGTCCAGCTCTACCTGTCCGATCCGGTCGCGTCGGTGGTGCGCCCGGCCCGGTGGCTGGCGGGCTGGGCCCGGGTCCGGCTGGAACCCGGCCGGTCCGCCCGGGTCGAGTTCGAGGTGCACGCCGACCGCACGTCCTTCACCGGGCCCGCGATGCGCCGCATCGTGGAACCCGGCGTCATCGAGGTGGCGGTCGGCGGCTCCAGCGCGGACGAGGACCTGGTGCTGCGCGGCGCGTTCACCCTGGAAGGACCGGTGCGGGAGCCGGGCGACGACCGGGTCCTCACCGTCCCCGTCCACATCGCGCAGCTCTGATGCCCGGCAAGCCGCCGTTCGAGAACCCGCCGTTCGAGAACCCCGTCCTGCCCGGCTGCCATCCGGACCCATCGATCTGCCGGGTCGGTGACGACTTCTACCTGGTCACGTCGTCGTTCGAGTGGTTCCCCGGTCTGCCGATCTTTCACAGCCGGGACCTGGTGCACTGGCGCCCGCTGGGCCACGTCCTGGACCGGCCGGAACAGCTGCCGCTCGACGGGGTGCGGGCGTCCGGCGGGTTGTACGCGCCCGCCATCCGCCACCACGACGGCACGTTCTTCGTGGTCTGCACGCTCGTGGACGGCACGCGGTGGTCCGGGCACTTCGTGGTGACGGCCACCGACCCCGCCGGGCCCTGGTCGGAGCCGCACCGTCTGGAGGGCGAGGGCTTCGATCCCTCGTTGTTCTTCGACGACGACGGCCGCGCCTGGCTCACCGCCACCCGGCTCACCGGCCGGTACAAGGGGCACACCGAGATCTGGCTGCGCGAGTTCGATCCGGCGGGCATGCGGCTGACCGGCGAGGAGCACGTGATCTGGGACGGGGCGGTGCGGGGCGCGATCTGGTCAGAGGCGCCCCACCTCTACAAGATCGGCGGCCGTTACCTCCTGATCACCGCCGAGGGAGGCACCGCCGAGGATCACGCCGTCATCGCCGCCCGCGCCGACCGGGTCACCGGACCGTACGAGG
The DNA here is from genome assembly GCF_008923185.1 of Actinomadura rudentiformis. Taxonomy (GTDB): domain Bacteria; phylum Actinomycetota; class Actinomycetes; order Streptosporangiales; family Streptosporangiaceae; genus Spirillospora; species Spirillospora rudentiformis. The sequence goes on along the minus strand of NZ_WBMT01000005.1, from coordinate 181,081 downwards.
GCGACCCGCGCAACCCCGTGCTCACCCACCGGCACCTCGGCCTCGACCAACCGATCATGGCGACCGGTCACGCCGACCTGGTGGAGACGGCCCGCGGGGAATGGTGGATGGTGCTCCTGGCCGTCCGCCCGTACGGCGGATACTTCGCCAACCTGGGCCGTGAGACGTTCCTGACCCCCGTCCGATGGGAGGACGGCTGGCCGGTGGCCGGGCCCGTTGAGCCGCTCCACGCCATGCCCGACCTGCCCGAGCACAGGTGGCCTGCGGAACCCTCGTGCGACCACTTCGACGCACCGGACCTCGCCCCGTGCTGGAATGTGCGGCGGACCCCACGCAAACACTGGTGGACCTTGACCGAACGCCCAGGACATCTGCGGCTGCGGGTCCGCCCGGAGAGCCTGGCGGACACCGACTGCCCCTCCTTTGTGGGGCGGCGGCAGCAACACCGGGACTTCGCCGCGTTCACCGCGCTGGACTTCGTCCCTGCCGACGAGCACGCGTGCGCGGGCCTGGCGCTGGTCCAGAACGAGGACTTCCACGTTCGGCATGTGCTCGGCTCGAACGGATTGCAGGTCGTACGGCGCGAGCAGGGCATCGACACGGTACTGGCCGAACAGCCGGCGCCGCCGGGCCGCGTCTACCTGGGCGTCGAGGCGCGCGGCCAGTCGTACCAGATGCGCTACGCCGTGGAACCCGGCCGCTGGCAGTCACTGGGCGACCCGGTCGACGGGCGGCTGCTCAGTTCCGAGGTCGCCGGCGGTTTCACCGGTGCCTACCTCGGGATGTACGCCAGTTCGCAGGGCCACCCAGCCGATGGGGTCGCAGACTTCGCGTGGTTCGAGTACATGCCGCTGTGACGACTTTCACGCGTTCATTCGCCGGAACGGGACGTTGACGCAGCTCACACCCGCCCCCAACACCCACAGCCGCTGAAAACCGCCATCCGGACCGGCCTCACCCTTGCCTCATCGAAGCGATTCGACCATCCTCCGGCCAGTCGCAGTACGAGGAGGAACCGTCCATGCGAAGAGCGCTCGCCGGTGGCATCACGGCCGGGCTGGCCATCACCGCGGCGGCCCTGGTACCGGCCGCCCCGGTACAGGCAGTGGCAGCCGAGTCGTACTCCTGGAAGAACGTCCGGATCGACGGCGGCGGCTTCGTGCCCGGGATCGTCTTCAGCCGCAAGGAGAAGAACCTCATCTACGCCCGCACCGACATCGGCGGCGCGTACCGCTGGGACCAGGCGGGCAAGACATGGATCCCGCTCCTCGACTGGGTGGGCTGGGACAAGTGGGGCTATAACGGCGTGGTCAGCATGGCCGCCGACCCCGTGGACGCCGACCGGGTCTACGTGGCCGCCGGGATGTACACCAACTCCTGGGACCCCAACAAAGGGGCGATCCTGCGCTCCGCCGACCGAGGGAAGACCTGGCAGGCCACCGAACTCCCGTTCAAGCTCGGCGGCAACATGCCGGGCCGCGGCATGGGCGAACGGCTCGCGGTCGACCCGAACGACAACCGGGTGCTCTACCTCGGCGCCCCCGAAGGCAACGGTCTCTGGAAGAGCACCGACCGCGGCGCGACCTGGTCCAAGGTCTCCTCGTTCACCAACCCCGGCGACTACGCCGAGGACCCGAGCGACCCGAACGGCTATGGCAGCCACCGCCCCGGCGTCGTATGGGTGACGTTCGACGAGAGCACCGGCACGTCCGGCACCCCCACGAAGACCATCTACGCCGGCGTAGCCGACAAGGCGAACACCGTCTACCGGAGCACCGACGCGGGCGCGACCTGGACCCGCCTCGCCGGCCAGCCGACCGGCTACATCGCCCACAAGGGCGTGCTGGCCGGGGACTCCCTCTACATCGCCACGAGCGACACCGGCGGCCCCTACACCGGCGCCAAGGGCGACGTCTGGAAGTACGACACCAAGACCGGCGGATGGACGCAGATCAGCCCGATCCCGTCGAGCAGTTCCGACGACTACTTCGGCTACAGCGGGCTGACCGTCGACCGCCGGCGACCCGGCACCCTCATGGTCGCGACACAGGTGTCCTGGTGGCCCGACATGATCCTCTTCCGCAGCACCGACGGCGGCGCGACCTGGACGCGCATCTGGGACTGGAACGGCTACCCCAACCGCAGCTTCCGCTACACCCACGACATCTCGTCCGTGCCGTGGCTGACGTTCGGCGCCAACCCGTCACCGCCCGAGGTCACCCCCAAGCTGGGCTGGATGAACGAATCAGTCGAGATCGACCCCTTCGACTCCGACCGCCTGATGTACGGGACCGGGGCAACGATCTACGGCTCCGAGAATCTCTCCCAATGGGACGCGGGCGGCAAAATCACCATCAAACCCATGGTGAAAGGCCTCGAAGAAACAGCCGTCCTGGACCTGATCAGCCCGCCCTCCGGAGCGCCCCTGGTCAGCGCCCTGGGCGACATAGGCGGCTTCCGCCACCCCGACCTCACCACGGTCCCCGCCACAATGTTCACGCAACCCGTCTTCACCAGCACCACCAGCCTGGACTACGCCGAGGCCAATCCCAACATCCTGGTGCGGACGGGCAACTTCACCGACTCCGACCGGCCGAACGACAGCCACGTCGCGTTCTCGACCGACGGCGGGGCCAACTGGTTCCAGGGCACCGAACCAAGCGGCGTCAACCAGGGAGGCACCGTCGCAGCCGCAGCAGACGGCTCCCGTTTCGTCTGGGCACCGGGCGACTCCGGACAGCAGGTCGTCCATTCCACCGGCTTCGGCACAACCTGGAGCCCCTCCTCCGGCGTCCCCGCCAACGCCATCATCGAGTCGGACAGAGTCAACGCCAGCAAGTTCTACGCGTTCTCCAACGGACGTTTCTACGTGAGCACCAACGGCGGCCAGAGCTTCACACCCGCCGCCACAGGCCTACCCACGACCGGAGTGCACTTCAAAGCACTACCCGGCAAGGAAGGCGACATATGGCTGGCCGGTGAAACAGGACTCTTCCGCTCCACCGACTCGGGCGCCACGTTCACCAAGCTCCCGAACGTGTCCAAAGCCGTAAACGTGGGATTCGGCAAGCCCGCCCCCGGCCGCACCTACCAGGCCCTCTACGCCGTCGCCACAATCAACAACGTCACCGGCCTGTTCCGCTCCGACGACGCCGGCGCCACCTGGGTACGTGTGAACGACGACCAGCACCAATACGGGAACATGGGCGAGGCCCTGACCGGCGACCCACGTGTCTACGGCCGCGTCTACCTCGGCACGAACGGCCGAGGCATCATCTACGGCGACACGAGCACCACACCGACCGATCCACCCTCCAGCTGCACCGCCACCTACAAGACGACCAGCTCATGGCAGGGCGGCCACCAGGGCGAAGTGACGGTCACCAGCACCACACCGACCAAGAGCTGGAAGGTCGGCTGGACGTTCCCGGGCGACCAGAAGGTCACCCAGCACTGGAGCGCCAAACTGACCCAGCAGGGCTCGACCGTGACCGCGGCCAACGAGTCCTGGAACGGCTCCCTCCCCGCCAACGGCACAACAACATTCGGCTTCGTAGCCAGCGGCGCAACCGCATCGATCACCCCGACCTGCACCACCGACTAACGCGTTGTCATCGCCGAACTCAGAGAGCGCCCCTTCGCAATCATGAGCCGGTCAGCCATCCAGGATTGATCCAGAACAGCGCCCCAAGGTGACCTCAACCCTGCTCGCATCCCATCTCCATCACCCGCGTCCCCCGCGCGGCCGGTCCGGGACGGCGTTCCACAAACGTGCCGTCCGCCCGGAACCCCAGGTCCCACCAAGAGCGCCGCGCGGACGCAACGGATGGCTGAAGGTCTACAAACACCGCATGGCAACCGGTGTCCACGATCAGGGCGGAAGTCCCTCACGGCGGCTCTGCGGCCAAGGTTCACGACTGCCGGGCCTTTCAGCAACTGGCGCGCCAGGCTGGCATCAGACCATCGCGCGGCGGGTCATCGAAACCGGCGAACGCCTCGGGGGCTACCGCTGGAAGATCGAAGGCACCGTCGCCCGGCTCACCGTCTGCTACGAACGCTAGTTGTTCGCTGCGATTCTTATCCTCGTTGCCACCGTGCTGGGAGGAGCTCGCTACGTGACGCTCTTGTGCAGGAAGGTCTCAAGCCGTTCGGCGAAGCCCGGTGCTGCCGCGACGAAGTGACCAGCGCCCGGATGAACGCTGCGCTCGCCGCCGAGCGCATCAGCAAGAGCGTCGCAGATCCGCTCAAGCGCGGCCGTGTGGTCTCCGGAGGCGACGAGCACTGGGACGCCGGCGTCACGGATCGCGTCGAGCTTTGGGCGCGCTTCGCTGGGCGGCCGACCACCGTGCGCCCGCCGAACGCTGGCGACGACGTGCTCGGGGAGCGGGCCGTCGCCGATGGGTGCGCCCGCCAGGTGGAGGAACTCCCGCAACTCGGTCGGGTCCATGTCCATGCCGTGGGTGAGGACCCCATCGCCGATGCGCGCGAGCCGCGCCACCTCGGGATCGTCAGGGACTAGGTAGTTGAGCGGTGGCTCGATCAGGGTGAGCGAGCGCACGCTGCCCGGGGCGGCAGCGGCCGCGATCAACGTCCCGAGGACGCCGTAGGAGTGGGCGACAACGTGCGGGCGTTCGATGAGCAGTGGTGCAAGGTCCAGGGCGTCCACCTCGAAGTCCTGACTCTTCTGCGGTGGTGGACTCGGCGGATAGCCACGGCGATGGACGTATGCCAGCGTCCACCGATCGGCCAGCGGAGCCAAAGCGCCCCACGTCGTCCGAGGGCCGGCACCGCCATGCACAAGCAGGATCTCCGGCCCAGAGCCATCGCGCACCACCACGATCTCGCCCACGAGGCGAGCATAACGACGCCCCCGTGGGACACGTTCCAAACCACGGAAGTCCTGACGACTGCTCCCTGCAGGATCAGCACCTCCAATGTCTGATGCCTTAACGCAAGGCGAGCAGGAGGCACTGCGGCCAGCGCGGTACGACGACCGTCGGCTGGCGCGTTCGGCGCGTGATGGGCTAAGGCAAATGAGCGGGCCGCCCAGGGACATTCCTGGGCGGCCTGCTACATGGAGCGTCAGTTGAGCGGCGGGTTGGCGTTCCGCATCAGCTCCTGGAACTGGGCGGAGAACCAGTGGCCGGACAGCGGCGCGTCACCTAGGGCACCGCTCATGTTGTAGTTGTTGCGCGCGTTGCCCTCGTACGTCGGGTCGCACATGCGGTCGAAGCCCTTGCCTTCCTCGTTCTGGATCTCCTTGCTGGCACCGTCGGACTCGCCCGGGGGCTTCATCCAGACGTAGGCGTCGATGCCCGCCTCAGGTGCCGCCTTGGGTCGTTCGCCGAGGCCGGCGCCGGACTGGTTGCACCAGTTGCCCAGGTGGATGCGGCGGTCGGTCCGGCCGCCGTTGACGTAGTCGTCGACCGAGGTCCGCGGGCCGGGGCCGGTGGGCCGGGCGGCGCCGCCCCAGCCGTTGCGGCTGGTGTCGATCAGCATGCCGATGTTGTTGCCGAAGGACTGGGCGAGTCGCTGGCGCATGCCGAGGGCGTAGGACGTCTCGTCCACGTAGCGGTTCCAGTCGACCCAGTCGGACTCGCGGACGGAGGTGCTGCCCACCACGTCGTTGATGGTGAAGTACGGCTCCTTCGTGGCGCCGTAGTTGGCGGTGTTGGTGATGAAGCCGTGCACGTTCGACATCGCGCCCGAGTCCCGCGCCACCTGGGCGAGCAGGTCGGCGGTCGGGCCGAAGTTGTCGTCCCAGCCGATCCAGCCGTGGTGGCCGATGTCGATGTAGTTGTAGACGTTCGGGATGGCGCCGAGCTTGTTGAGGGCGTACGCGATGCCCTTCTGGTAGTTGCCGTTCGCCTTCATGATGTCGCAGTTGGGGGTGTACGTCGGCCGCGGCGACACATTGGTGATCAGGTTGGGCAGCGAGTCGATCTCGACCACCGTGACGATGCGCAGGTTCGCGTACTTGGCGTCCTTGAGGATCGCGGCGATCGGGTCGATGAACTGCGTCTTGTACTTGTCGATCTCGTCGGCCTTCAGTTCACCGTTGGACGCGAGCGCGGAGCAGTCACGGCCAGGAAGGTTGTAGACGACGAGCTGGATCAGGCCGGCGCCCTGTGCGACGGCCCGGTCGAGATGGGCGCGCAGGCCCATGCCGCCGTTCACGCCCTGGATCGCCGCGGTGCGGTCGAGCCAGACGCCGGTGGGCTGATCGGCGATCCGGCTTCCGCCCGGCTCGGCCGTCGCCTTGGCGGCCCACTCGGGGTTCACGTACGCCTTGGCGCCCGCGTACGGGTTGTCCACCCGGTTGCCCGGCGGATCGGTGGGCGGGTCGGTCGGGCCCGTGGTGCCGGTGCACACCACGCCGTTCAGCTTGAACTGCGCGGGTTTGTCATTGGTGCCCGAGAAGGTGGCCTGGAATCCGGGGTTGGCCGACGCCCCGGTCGCGAGCGTGGCGTTCCAGTCTGCGTTCTTCACGGTGACGTGCTTGCCGGACTGGGTGAACGTGGCGTTCCAGCCGCTCGTCACCTTCTGGTCTCCGGCGAAGTCCCACTCCAGGGTCCATCCGTTGAGCGTGTCACCGAGGTTGGTGAGCGCCACGCTCGCGGTGAAGCCGGTGCTCCACTGGTTGACGGTGTAGTCGACCTTGCATCCGGCGGCGGCGCCCGCCTGGGCCGAGGTGAGCGCGACGGCCCCGCCGGCGAGCAGCAACGACGCCGCGCCGGCCGCGGCCGCGCGCAGCCACGACCCACGGGGACTCTTCGATGGCGAGCTTTTCGGTACTTGTGTCATGCGGTTCGGCAACCTTTCGGGGGTGGTGGGGCGACTGAAGAGCAGAGCCGGGCACCGGGGCCGTCCGTAGTGGGAGCCAAGCGGCCTCGGTGCTCCGGTCAGCGAAGGGATCGGAGGTGCTCGCGCAGTCCCGCGCCGTACGGCGTGGGCGTGCCGTCGTACGAGCTGATCAGGGAGGGGCCGCTGGCGCAGTTCCAGGTGTTCCACGTCCAGCCGAGGTACGACGCGCCGTGCCTGTCGAGCCAGGCCATGAGCGTGTCGATGTAGGAGTGAGCGCAGGTGTTCTCGCCGATCTCACCGGCGACGAGCGGCACCTGCGCGGCGAGCGGTGCGAGCTGCTGGTCCCAGCAGGTGGCGTCCTTGCAGTAGTTGAAGTTGTAGGAGTGCCAGGCCGCGGCCATGTTCCCGGTGGGGTCGGACGGCTTGTTGGCGAGCCACTGGCTGAGGTCGTTCGAGTAGCTGGTGCCAGGGATCAGGACGACGTTGGCGGCACCGGTGCCGCGTACGGCGTCCAGCAGGTCCTGCATCCCGGCCGCCTCGTAGGTCAGGCCTGGGCACGCGTCGCCGCCGTCGCGCCAGCACTTCCAGGACTGGTTGTAGTCCATGACCTGGAGGTTGTTGGGGTACGGCTCGTTGAAGACGTCGAAGACGACGGCGGTGTCGCCCTTGAAGGTGTTCGCGACCTGTTTCCAGAACTCCGGTGAGTGTTGCGCGTCGGGCATAGGTTTCTGGCACTCGGCGTTGGCCGTGGCGCAGTGGCTGTTGTAGCCCGTCCAGAGGCCATTGCTCCAGTGCAGTTCGAGGATGGGTGTGATGCCGTTCTCCAGCAGTAGGCCGACGTAGTTCTTGACTGCGTTCTGGTACGCCGTGCCCCTGTAGGCGGCGTTGACGTTCGGTAGTCCGAGCCAGCAGTCGGAGTTGAGCGGCACTCGGACTGTGTTGACACGCCAGGTCTTGATGGCGGCCACGGAGGCGGCGTCCATCGGGCCGTCCCAGAAGCCGTTGTTCTGGACGCAGGCGAACTCGCCGCCTGAACGGTTGACGCCACGCAGGACGACGGTCTTGCCGTTCGCGTCGACGAACGTGTTGCCGGAGACCTTGAGCTTGGGCGCGGGGCCTGTGGGTGGATCGGTCGGGGGCGTTCCGCCGCAGGTGGTGCCGTTGACGCTGAACGTGGCCGGGTCGGTGTTGGTGCCGCTGTAGGTGAAGTTGGCTCCGACCTGGACCGTCGCCCCGGCGGCCACCGTGCCGTTCCAGCCCTCGCTGCCGACGGTGACGGTCGCGCCCGACTGGGACCATTGCCCGTTCCAGCCATTGGTGAGCTTCTGGTTCCCGGTGTAGGAGTACGTCAGTTCCCAGCCGTTGAGCGCCGCCGTGCCCTGGTTGGTGATGCCGATGGCGGCGGTGAAGCCCGAGCCCCAGTCGTTCTTGGTGTAGTCGACCTTGCAGGACACCTCGGCATGGGCGGCGGCGCCGAGCGAGCCGAGTCCGGTGACGAGGGAACTCGCCAGGCAGAGGACCCCGGCCAGCGAGGCGGCCGCCGCGGTGCGGGAGGACGCGGTGCGGGCAGAGAACGGTCTCATGACGTCCTTCACCTTCAGTCGCGCTTGGTCGTGGGGAGGGAGTCGAGAATCTGCGCGCCGGTGGGCTCCTGGACGTTCGGGCGGGCACCGAAGTCCGACAGCTCGACGGTCCCCGTGATCTTCTTGGCGTCGCCGGCCGGGGTGAGGCGGATGCGGTTCGGGCGGCCGGCGTCGTCGGTCCACAGGTCGAAGCCGGTCGTGGCGGGCAGCGCGGACGCGAACGCCCGTACCGCCGGATCGGGGATCTTCCGCAGCGCGACGGTCCGGGCGATCGTGCCGCGCACATGCCAGGTCGCGCCCGCCTCGGCGGTCACCGACGGCCGCTCGGCGGTGCGCAGCACCATGGCGAGCCGGTGAACGTCGGGGAAGTCGGCGAACGTGCGGGTGCCGCGGGCCGCCCGAAGCCAGGTCCGGCCGGTGCGCTTACGGATGTTCGGCGGCACCGAGACGTATTCGGTGCCGCCGATCGACAAGACCGTGGCGCGCGCGCCCTTGAGCACGCCGTCCATCCGCCCTGCCTGCTGCCGGGCGTCCCAGACACCCGACATGTCCAGCCGGTACGCCGCGCGCCCCTTCTCAGCGGGCATGGCGATCCGCGTGGTCAGCCGGAACGAGGCGGAGCCCTCGAGGTTGCCGGTGCCTGCGGCGAGCAGGGTGGGCGCGTCGTGTGGGAAGCGTGTCGTGGCGGCCCGCTGTTGCGGGTCGGCCGACCCGCCACAGCCGGACGCGAGCAGCGATGCGGCCGCCACGACCACCACCACCGTCGGCACCGCCGACCTCGGCAAGGGCTGCATCGAACCTCCTGTGCGTCGACGGTGCTTTGGGAGCGCTCCCACTCCTGATTGCGACGTGAACGTAGAACGCGCCGGCGCCGAGCGGAAAGAGTCGTTCCACGGCTTTTCACAAGTCCCGTTACGGCTCTTGACAGTCTCCGCTCATGAACGGATTCTTGGGAGCGCTCCCACTACTCCCCTCCTCCGGCCGATCCCGACGGCCGGAGCACCCCGAAGGGAGTGCCAGCGTGACGATCCTCGAACCGTCCACCGACCCGGCCGTCACGATCCGCGCAAGTCGGCCAATCCGCGTAAGCCAGCCGATCCACGCAAGCCGACCGATCAGCGCAACTCAGCCGATTCCCGCGGACCAGCCGATTCCCGCGGACCGGCCGATTCCCGCGGATCAGGCGATCGCTGCGAGCCAGGCGATCGCTGCGAGCCAGCCGATCACCGCAGGACAGGCGATCACCGCGGGCCAGGCGATCACCGATAGCAGGCCCCCCACGCTCGCGCACGTCGCCGAGCTCGCCGGTGTCTCTCCGGCGACCGCGTCCCGCGTCCTCACCGGCTCAGCCAGGGTCAGCCACCAAGCACGCCTACGGGTCGAGAAGGCGGTGGAACTCCTCGGCTACGTCCGGCGCCGCCAGCCCGCGCTCGGCACGGTCCCTTCCGGAGCGATCGCGGCGGTGCTCTGCGAGGACAGCGCCCGCGTGTTCGCCGACCCGTTCTACTCCCGCCTGCTGTGGGGCGTCCGGCGGGAGCTCGACGGCCGGGCCCCGCTGGCCATCCTCATGGTGGGCAAGCCCGACGAGTGGCGGGTGACCACGGACTACCTCCGCGGCGGGGATGTGGCGGGCGTTCTGCTGATCGGCTCACACCGTGACCATCCCGCGGCGCTGGTGCACGCGACCGCGGGCGCCCCGGTGGTCCTGGCCGGACGGCCGCTGGGCGATCCGGCCCTGCCGTACGTCGACGTCGACAACCTCGGAGGTGCGCGGGCGGCGGTCCGCCATCTGCTCGCGACCGGCCGCTCCCGCATCGCCACCATCGCGGGCCCGGCGGACATGGGCGCGGGCGCCGACCGGCTGGCCGGCTATCGGGGGGCCGCGCGGGAGGCCGGGATGGACGTGACCGGGATGGTCGGGCACGGTGACTTCGGCCCGCTCTCCGGCGAGCACGCGATGGACCGGCTGCTGGACCGGCGGCCCGACCTCGACGCGGTGCTGGCCGCGTCCGACCTGATGGCCACCGGGGCCCTGCGCGCGCTGCGCCGGGCCGGTCGCCGGGTGCCCGACGACGTCGCCGTCGTCGGCTTCGACGACGCCCCGATCGCCCAGCGCACGCTTCCCCGGCTGACGACGGTGCGGCAGCCGGTGGAGGAACTGGGCGCGCGGCTCGTCCGCGAGTTGCGCGCCCGTATCGCGGGTCGGATCACCACCGATCGCGGCGTCGTGCTCAAAACCAAATTGATCATTCGCGACTCCGCCTGACGCCCGCCCGGCACACCGCCTGACGCCCGCCCGGCACACCGCCTGACGCCCGCCCGGCACACCGCCTGACGCCCGCCCGGCGCCTCGCCCGGCCCACCGGCCGGCACCGCGCCTGGCACTCCGGCCTCCGCCCGACGCTCCGTCTGGCGCCGCATCGAACGCTTCGCACGATGCGGCGCCTGACGCGGCGGCCGACACAGCGACCGACACACCGTGCGTTCGCCGACCTGCCGGCACGACCTTCCTGGTCCCTCTCTGTCCCCAATCGCCCTGTCCAGGGCACCCGATGAAAGGAATCCCGGTGAGAAGACGGCATCGATGGCGCGCGTTCACGGCGATGAGCGTGCTGCTGACCTTGTTGTGCGGCGGCCTGGCGGCCGTCGCCGCGTCCCCCGCCCAGGCGGCGGTGGCGTGCAAGGTCGTCTATACGAAGAACGCGTGGAGCACCGGCTTCACCGCGAGCCTCGACATCACCAACCAGGGTGACGCGGTCGACGGCTGGAAGCTGACCTACTCCTACTCGGGCAACCAGACCCTCGTGAACGGCTGGAGCGGCAAGTGGTCGCAGTCCGGCCGGCAGGTGACGGTCGAGAACGAGACCTGGAACAAGACGCTCGCCTCCGGCGCCACCGTGAACGTCGGCGCGCAGTTCAACTACAGCGGATCCAACGACGACCCGGCCGTCTTCACGTTCAACGGCGTCCGCTGCAACCAGACCTCGACGCAGCCGACCGTCGCGCTGACCAGCCCGGCCGCCGGCGCCACCTACTCGGTGGGCGGCACGGTGCCGCTCGCCGCCACGGCCGCCGCCGGTTCAGGGGCGACGGTCAGCAAGGTGGAGTTCTACAACCAGGACGGCCTGCTCGCCCCCGGTGACACCACCGCCCCGTACACCCTGTCCTGGTCGCCGGCCGCGGCGGGGAACCACTCGCTCTACGCCAAGGTCACCGACAGCACGGGCGCGACCGCGGAGTCCGCGCCTGTCGGCATCACGGTCACCCAGGGCGCGAGCATCGTGACGAGCCCGGCCTCCTTCAGCCTCGCGTCCGGTGCCAAGGCGACCTACGGCGTCAAGCTCTCCGAGGCGCCCACGGCGAACGTGACCGTGACGACGGCCCGGACCGCGGGCGTCACCAGCCTGTCGGTCACCGCCGGGGCGACGCTCACCTTCACGCCCCAGAACTGGTCCGCCGAGCAGGACGTGGAGATCACCGCGGCCGCGACCGGCAGCGGGGAGGCCACCTTCACCTCGACGGCCACCGGGTACACCGCGGCCAAGGTGACCGTCCGGCAGATCGACGGGACGGGCGGCGTCTACGAGCAGCGCTTCATCGACCAGTACAACAAGATCAAGAACCCGGCGAACGGCTACTTCAGCCCTGAGGGCATCCCGTACCACTCGGTCGAGACGTTCATGGTGGAGGCCCCCGACCACGGCCACGAGACGACCTCCGAGGCCTACAGCTACCTCATCTGGCTGGAGGCGATGTACGGCAAGGTCAGCAAGGACTGGGGGCCCTTCAACGCCTCATGGGCGCTGATGGAGAAGTACATGATCCCCACTCACGCCGACCAGCCCACCAACGCCTCGTACCAGGCGAGCAAGCCCGCCACCTACGCGGCTGAGCACCCCCAGGTGACCTCCTATCCATCGCAAATCGACGGCAGCATCCCGGTAGGCCAGGACCCGATCGCGGGTGAGCTCAAGTCCGCGTACGGGACCGACGACATCTACGGCATGCACTGGCTGCAGGACGTGGACAACGTCTACGGGTACGGCAACACTCCCGGCGGCGGATGCGAGAACGGCCCGAGCGCGGATGGCCCCTCGTACATCAACACCTACCAGCGCGGCCCGCAGGAGTCGGTCTTCGAGACGATCCCGCAGCCGACGTGCGACGCGTTCAAGTACGGCGGTCCCAACGGCTACCTGGACCTGTTCATCAAGGACGCCAGCTACGCCAAGCAGTGGAAGTTCACCAACGCCCCGGACGCCGACGCGCGTGCCGTCCAGGCCGCGTACTGGGCGAACCTCTGGGCCAAGGAGCAGGGCAAGGCCGGCGACGTCTCCGCGACCGTGGGCAAGGCCGGCAAGATGGGCGACTACCTGCGCTACGCCTTCTTCGACAAGTACTTCAAGAAGATCGGCAACTGCTACCCCGCCGCGACGTGCCCCGGCGCGACCGGCAAGGACAGCGCGCACTACCTCCTCTCCTGGTACTACGCCTGGGGCGGCTCGCTGAGCACCAGCGGCGGCTGGTCGTGGCGCATCGGCGACGGCGCCTCGCACTTCGGCTACCAGAACCCGATGGCCGCGTACGCTCTGGTGAACGACCCGGCGCTCGCGCCCAAGGGCTCGACCGCGAAGGCCGACTGGCAGGCGAGCCTCACCCGCCAGCTGCAGCTCTACAAGTGGCTGCAGTCCGCCGAGGGCGCCATTGCCGGCGGCGTGACCAACAGCTGGGACGGCAGCTACAGCGCCCCACCCGCGGGCCTGACGAAGTTCTTCGGCATGGCCTACGACTGGCAGCCCGTCTACCACGACCCGCCCAGCAACCAGTGGTTCGGGTTCCAGGTGTGGTCGATGCAGCGGGTCGCCGAGTACTACCAGGTCACCGGTGACGCGAACGCCAAGTCGATCCTCGACAAGTGGGTCTCCTGGGTGTTGCCGCAGACCACCGCCGACCCCGCCACGGGTGCCTACCGAGTGCCCTCCACGCTCCGCTGGAGCGGCCAGCCGGACGCCAACTGGTCCGGTACGTCCGGCATGCCGCCGGCCAACACCGGCCTGCACGTCACCGTCGCCGACCACACCGACGACGTCGGCACCACAGCCGCCCTGGCCCGCACCCTGACCGCCTACGCAGCCAGAGCCAACCATGCCCAGGCCAAGCAGACGGCCAAGAACCTCCTCGACGCGCTCTGGAAGCACCAGGACACCAAGGGAATCTCGGTCTCGGAAACGAAGGCCGACTACAGCCGCGTCAAGGACCCGGTCTACGTGCCCCCTGGCTGGACCGGGACGATGCCCAACGGCGACCCGATCAACTCCAGCTCGACGTTCATGTCCATCCGCTCGTTCCTCAAGAGCGACCCCGACTACAACCGGGTCTGGGCCTACGCCACCGGCGCCAGCTCCACACCGCCCGCCTTCAAGTATCACCGCTTCTGGGCGCAGGCAGACATCGCCATGGCCATGGCCGACTACGCCCGCCTCTTCAACGAGTGAGCGGAGGGAGCGAGTGAACAGAACAAGCACGCTCCACCGGCTGTTCGTCGTGGTGATCCTGGCCATGGCATCGCTCACGGTCGCGGCGCCTGCCCAGGCCGACGTCCAGCTCTGCGAACAGTGGGGCAGCGCCATCCAGGACAAGTACGTAGTACAGAACAACCGCTGGGGAACGTCCGCCACACAGTGCATCGAGACCACCGGGTCCGGCTTCCGGATCGTCCGGGCCGACGGCTCGGTGCCGACCAACGGCCCGCCGAAGTCCTATCCATCGATCTTCATCGGCTGCCATTACACCAACTGCTCGCCGGGCAGCCCCCTGCCCGCGCAGATCAGCACGATCGGGAGGCTGAACAGCAGCATCTCCTACACCTACACCGGCGACTCGATCTACAACGCCTCCTACGACATCTGGCTCGACCCGACACCGAAACGGGACGGCGTCAACAAGACCGAGATCATGATCTGGTTCAACCGGGTGGGGCCGATCCAGCCCATCGGCAGGCCGGTCGGCACCGCCACCGTCGGCGGCCGGAGCTGGGAGATCTGGACCGGCAACAACGGCGGCAACGACGTGATCTCCTTCGTGGCCCCGGCGGCGATCGGCAGCTGGAGCTTCGACGTCATGGACTTCGTCGACCAGGCGATCAGCCACGGCCTGGCCAATGCCAGCTGGTACCTGACGAGCGTGCAAGCCGGTTTCGAGCCGTGGCAGAACGGCACCGGACTGGCTGTGAACTCCTTCTCCGCCGCCGTGGAGAACGGAAGTGAGAACCCACCCCCGACCTGCAAGGTCGCCTACACCACGAACACCTGGTCAGGAGGCTTCACGGCGGACGTGACCATCTCCCCCACATCCCCGGTCAACGGCTGGTCCCTGGCATTCACCCTGCCGCCCGGGCAAACGATCACCAACGCCTGGAACGCCACCGTCACCCCGGCCACCGGCGCCGTGACGGCCCGCCCCGTTGACCACAACGCGTCGATCCCGCCCAACGGCAGCCGGTCCTTCGGCTTCCAGGGCACCTACACGGGCGCATTCACCCGCCCGACCACCTTCACCCTCAACGGCACCCCCTGCACGGTGACATGACGCGGGCAAACCACCACCAGATGGGAGGCATGTAGATGCGCTAGGACCGCGACGACGTGCTCGTAGACCTCGCCAAGGCGGGCGCCCGGATGAGCCGGGCGCCCGCTGTGGGTTAACGGAGGGGGCGGGGTTTGGCTCTGAGGCCGCCGCAGCCTATTTCGCTGGCTATGGCCGGGCCCTGGGTTTCCAGGCGCAGGTAGCGGGCGATCGTCGGGCGGAAGCGCGCTTCCTTGAGGGTGTGGTCTAGCGGCCACGTGCCTTGGGTCAGGGGGCGGAACGTCTTGCCGTTGGTGCTCGCGGATATCCGGTAGGACGTGATGTTGCCCGTGGTCACGAAGTCTTCTAGGACGAAGTCCTTAGCGGTGTCCTGGCGCGGGAGGTAGGTCAGGATGTCTACGCCAGTGAAGACCTTGCCCAGGTCGATGGTGATGGACTGCGGCCCCTCGGAGGTTGTCCAGAGGGTCTGGTCGGCTTGGCCGTTCCAGCCGAAGTCGCTGTGGCCGTCGATGGCGTTGGCGGCCTCGCCGGTTGTCGCGGTCGCGGACGTGGGGGTCAGGGGGTGCTTCACCACGTCGGGTTGGCGTGGGAGCGGTGGGCGTTTGGCAGGGCGCCACTGGCGGCCTACTTCATGGAGGGTTTGGACGACTGTGTCGTCCAGGAGGCCTTGCGGGTTGGGCGGGCAGTTGAGGATGAACGTGCAGTAGCGGGGTTCGAGTTTGGCTAGGTGGCCTTCGACGATTTGTTGGGGCGTGAGCAGGTTGGTCGGTGTGGAGGGGTGCCAGAACCAGCCTGCGGGGGCGATCGTCTGGCCTTGGGACGCGGCGTAGGTGTTGCCCGGCGGGCAGAAGACGCCGCCCTTGGTCTCCTCGATGAAGAGCAGGTCCGAGTGCCACGGCACGGCGAGGCCGTTGAGGTCCAGGACCAGGCAGTTGGGTTGGAGCGAGGAGATGTGCTCGCGGATCTCGTGCCAGGGGATCGTCTTGTGGTTGAACGCCCAGTGCCAGGCCCAGCCGTCGAGGATCAGCAGGGGGATGGGGCCGTAGCCCGTGAGCAGTTCGGTGAGCTGGGCCTTGACGAAGTCGATGGCTTCGCGGGTGATCGGCGGGCGGTCGTCGAAGCCCTTGGGGCCGACGCCGTTGGTGCGGTCCCAGATCGAGAAGTAGAGGCAGGGCGTGAGACCTCGGGACCGGAAGGCGTCGACGTATTCGCGCACGATGTCGCGTTGGGCCTTGTAGGTGGTCTTCTTGGTGGGCCACAGGCAGAAGCCGTCGTGGTGCTTGGCCGTGAGCACGCCGAACTTCATGCCTGCGGCCTTGGCCGCATCCGCCCACTGGCCGCAGTCGAGATGGGTCGGGTTGAACGAACGTGGGTCTTGGTCGGGCTCGACCCACTCCGCGTCGTGGTAGGTGCCCATGTTGAAGTGCAGGAACATGCCGAAGCGCCAGTCGACAAAGCGCTTCTGGAGGCGGTAGCGGTTGCCCATGGAGTAGGACGCGGATGCGGGCGTGGCTGCGAGCAGGGGAAGAGCGGCGCCTGCTCCGAGGAACGTTCTGCGGTGGAGACTCATCGTGCACCGCCTCGGTGGTTGGCGACGGGGACGAGAGTGGGCTTGCCGATGGTGGCGTTCTCCTCGGCGATGACGGCGAGAGCCAGGGTGTTGCGGCCGCGCTCACGGAGGATGCCGGCGGGCAGTGCGAAGTCCCGCTGCGGGCCGGTGGAGAGGTACTGGCCCATGTTCCAGCCGTTCAGGAAGAGGATGACGCGGTACTTTCCGCTGCCCTGTGGGAAGCGCAGGGTCAGGGGAACGTCCTGATCCTTCGGCAGGTCCAGGTTGAACGTGGTGCGGAGCCAGGACGAGCCCGGGGTGATGGTGGACTGCGCTGGACGCCACGTGCGGTCGGAGTAGCCGGGGAGGGTCCAGCCGAGGCGCTCGCCTATGAGGCCACCGTTGTTGAGGGGACCTCGGACGGGGTCGGTGGCACGGGCGCCCTGGATCTTCCAGGTGATGGCCGCGTCGCCGACCGACGCGCCGACGAGGCCGCGCGGCTGCTTCTGGCGGACGTCCTCGGCGGTCCAGTCGTCGTTGTGGCCCATGTTGCCGACGAGAACGGCGAGGGTCGCGGGTTGCCCGGCCTTGAGCAGGCCGGACGGGATCGTGAAGTGACCCGGCCCGGGGTCGGGGTTGGGCGGGGTGGACGCGTCACCGGCGTCGGCCTGGACTCCTCCGGCGGCCGAACCCAGATAACGGCCGTTGAGCCAGACCTGGTAGATGCCCTTCCGGCCAGTGATGGCGTTGAGGTCGACGGTCTTCTCCTGGCCGTCGGACGTGAAGCGCCCGCGATACCAGACGTGCCCGTGGTGGTAGCCGTAGTCATCGGCGTACAGGACGGGCAGCGTCTTCGGCTTGATCGGGCTCACCGTGGTGGTCTTGTCGGCCACGGTCCACCGGGAGTCGTCGAAGCCTGGCTTGGCCTCGGGAGCTCCCTCGGCGCTCCGCCACCGGGTCAACTCGGGTAGGCGGACGGCTTTGGGACCTGCCGCATGCGCCAGGAGCGAGCCGCTCGGGGTGCGGCGGGCGGTGATCCGCTTGCCGTTGAGGGTGAGACCCCTGGCTGGGGCGAACACCTCTACGTCCCCCGCCTTGGCCAGGTCGGCGCGCAGGTGGATGGTGCTCTGGCCCTTCGCCGAGCGGACGAGGGAGGTGCCGCGGACGAGGACGTCGTCGGCCCGCCAGAACTTCGCCGCCTCGGCGTCGGTGCCGAGCAGGAGCAGGAGCGGGCGGCGGCCGCCGTCGCTGATGAGCACGCGGGCGAGGCCCTGGTGGTCATAGCCCAGCGTGAGGTTGCCGTTGGCGTACGAGGTCTGGACGGAGCCGGAGAGCACCTTGACCGTCGGGCGCGTGGCGTAGCGGAGGACGGTGGTGCCTTGCGTTCCCTCCTTGCCGTAGAGCACGGCGACGTCCCGGCCGCCCGACTCGGTGTGCGTGAGCAGTTCGGAGGTGCTCACCGCCAGGCGCTGGCCGCCCATGTCGTAGCCCGCGAGCAGAAGCTTGGCGTCGCGGCCCTTGACCCGGACCGGCACGGTGTACGAGCCGTCGGGCGCCGTCCAGGTGAGGGTGGCGGACTCGTCGGCGTCGGTGGTGCGGTCGGCGTGACGGACGAGCACGACCTGGGTGCCTGTGTCCGGGTTGGCGCGAGCCTCGGTGTGCACGGCGGCGTTGCTGGACGCGGGGGCGGACGCGGGGTCTGTCTTGGTCAGCGGCGCCGCCGTGGTGAGGAAGAGCCCCTGCCGCTTGAACTCGTCGTACTTGGTGGTCAGCTGCCGGTTCTCGGTGATGGCGGCGCCGTAGTCGTAGGAGGTGTAGACGTCATTCGGCTGGGGCAGCCAGCCCCACGACGTTCCGCCGTACGCCATGTAGTAGCCGAACATGGTGGCGCCGCTGGTGACGAGGTTGGACTTGTAATAGACCTTCATGTAGTCCGGGCCGGTCAGCTCCCGGCACTTCTCATAGCCCGCGTCGTTCAGGTCGATCGCGCCTGCCTGGTATTCGGCGGCGTAGACGGGCGCCTCCCTGCTCCTGCGTTCGGTGACGCCCGTGCCCCAGGTGCCCCACGTACGCGGGTCAGGGCAGTTGAACGCCTGCGGATAGTCGTCCACGCCGAGGATGTCCACGGCGCCCTGACCTGTGGACCAGTCGGTGGTCCAGTCGGCGGCGTCGCAACACTGGTTGTGCGTGATGGGCACGTCGATCCCGGCCGCGCGCGCTCTGGCCGAGATGTCGGCCATGTAGGCACGGTCGGTGTTGACGGCGTATTCGTTCTCGGCGTTGTAGGCGATGACCGAGCCGCCACGGGTCGCCTGGTGGCGGACAATGATCGGGTTGATGCGGTCGAGCCA
The DNA here is from genome assembly GCF_008923185.1 of Actinomadura rudentiformis. Classification (GTDB taxonomy): domain Bacteria; phylum Actinomycetota; class Actinomycetes; order Streptosporangiales; family Streptosporangiaceae; genus Spirillospora; species Spirillospora rudentiformis. The sequence continues at coordinate 162,209 of NZ_WBMT01000005.1, read as the reverse complement.
TTCGCGGTAGGCCGCGGTGTAGCCGGGATCGCTGGAACGAGCACGTCCCGGCACGTTCTTGAGCCAGGCGGGCAGGCCGCCGCCCGTCGTCTCGGCGTTGATGTACGGGCCGGGCCGGGCGACGACGTACAGGCCCAGTTCCTCGGTCATCCGCAGCAGCCGGTCGACGTCCCGGACGCCGGTGAAGTCGTACACCCCTTGCTTGGGTGAGTGGTAGCCCCAGTGGAAGTAGAGCGAGACGCCGTTGAAGCCGGCGGCCTTGATCCTCTCCAGGGTGTCCCGCCAGAGCGCCTGGCTCGGCAGCCGGAAGTAGTGGAACTCCCCCGACCACAACAGCACCCGCTTGCCGTCGACCATGAGCGAGTACTTGTCATAGGTGATCTTGGGAGCGGCGACGGCCCTGTCCGCCCCCGCTTCCGGCCCCGCCTCCGCCCCCGCAGGGGAACCCGGTGCCCAGAACGTGGCGGCCACCATGAGCGTCGCGAACAGGAACGCGAGCGTCCTGCGGAAGCCCCGGCCCTGGGGACCTCTTCTTCGAATGCTGTCCTTGCCGGTGCTGCCTCTTCTAAGGGTTGGTCGCATCGTGGGCGTCCTTCCGCAGATCGGATGGCGGTGATGGCGGAGACGGTCGCGTCGCCGAGCAGGACTGGAGGGGCACGCGGCGCCTGGCGCCAGCAGACGGCGCCCGGCGCCCGGCGCCGGGATCAGGGCACGGGCGCGCGCATGGAGGAGTCTCCGGGCTCTCGCACGGCCTCGAGATGGGGGTGGTGGCGCCCCGCCCCCACCGCTCAGCGGAGGCGGAGGCGGGGCGCTGTCCGTTACTTGGTGAAGGAGAAGGAGCTCAGCCGCACGTCACCGCCGAAGACGAGGTAGACGTCCGTGCGTCCCGAGGCCTGCGCGATCTTGCCCGTGATGTCCTGGTAGGTGTACTTGTCACCGGTGGACGGCACGGTCAGCGTGCCGAGCAGCCGGCCGCCCGGCCCGCCGGCGCGGACCTGGATCGTCGCGGTGCCCGCGCCCGCCTTGGCCACCCGCGCCTTGATGCCGGTGGGGCCGGAACGCAGGTCGGCGTCGGCGAACGAGATCCACGCGCCGGCCACGCCGCCGACGGCCGTTCCGCTCGCCTTGGACTCGTCGACCAGCTTCACCTTCGAGTAGTCGTCGAAGTTCACCGCGAGCGTGGCCTTGCTCAGGTCGCGGGCCGGGACGCGCTCCCCGTTGACCTTGATCGAGGCGCGCTGCCGGATGTCGCCCGCCGAGGCGCCGACCAGCAGGTCATAGGTGGACGACTCGACGATCTCCTTGCCGCGCGTCACGTCCCAGTGCGCCAGGTCGGCCTTGGCGAAGGTCAGCCGCACGGTCGTGGTCTTGCCCGCGGCCAGGTGCACCTTCTGGAAGGCGCGCAGCTGCTTGAGCGGCTGCTTGACGCGCGAGGCCCGCTGGTGCGTGTAGAGCTGGACGACGTCCGAGCCCGCGACCTTGCCGGTGTTGGTGACGGGCACGCTCACGGTCACGTTCGCACCCGACCCGGAGACCTGCGGGCGCCCGTACCGGAACGTGCTGTACGACAGTCCGTGGCCGAACGGGTAGAGCGGCTTGCCCTTGTAGTAGAGGTACGTCCGGTTCGACTTGATGATGTCGTAGTCGAAGATGCTCGGCAGTTCCCGGTCGGACCGGTACCAGGTCTGGGTCAGGTGGCCGGACGGGTCGACGTCGCCATAGAGCACGTCGGCGAGGGCGTTGCCGGTCTCGGCTCCGGCGTGCGAGGTCCACACGATCGCCGGAACGTTCTTCTGCTCCCAGGTGATCGCGGTCGGGTAGCTGTTCTCCAGGACCAGGGTGGTCTTGGGGTTGGCCTTGAGCGCGGCCTGGATCAGCGCCCGCTGCCCGGCGGGCAGCTCGGTGGAGGGCCGGTCGTAGTTCTCACGGCCGTTGATCGTCGGGTTGCTGCCCGCCAGGAAGACGACCTGGTCGGCTCCCTTGGCCGCTTTGACCACCTCGTCGGCGCCCTTGACCAGCGTCTCCTGGGCGAAGACGGCGGCGGCGTCCTTGGTGCCGAGCTTCAGCTTGCCGTCGTCGCCGATGGCGACGTAGTTGCCCGAGCTGAACCACGTCTCGTGGGTCTCATAGCCCGCGTACCGCAGCTTGACGTTGCCGTCGGACTGCTTCTCCACCGCGAACTGCTGCTGGACGAACCACCCGTTCGGCTCGACCTGGTCGTTGACGAAGCTCGACCAGTTCCAGCCGACGTACTTGCCGTTGGCCGCGTTCCGCAACGTGACGATCCCGTCGCCCCAGTCGGTGACGTCGAACTGCGAGGTCGCCGCGGGCGCGGTGTCGCTCAGCGAGAGCGCGGCGCCGGAGGCGCCGGAACCGCCGGTGACGTACTTGCCGCTCTTGACGTCCTTGAGCGCGATCCGGTCGTCACCGCGCACGCCGGTGACCGTGGCACCGGGGCCGAGCTTGGCCTTGATGCCGTCCACCGGCGTGACCTTGTACGGCATCTGGCCGGAGTACCAGTCGGTGTAGACGACGTCGGCGAGAGGCCCGACGACGGCGACCTTCTTCGCGGAGCCCTTCGCCAGCGGCAGGGCCTTGCCGGAGTTCTTCAGCAGCACCATCGCCTCGGCGGCGGTGCGGCGGTTGAGGCGCTTGCTCGCGTCGGTGTTGAGCACCGAGGTGTCGATCTTCCCGTACGGGCCGCCGTCCGGGTCGAACTCGCCGAGCCGCACCCGGATCGACAGGGCGCGCTTGACCGCCGCGTCGATGTCGGCGACCTTGATCAGACCCTTGGCCAGCGCGTCCTTGATCGCCGTGACCGTGACCGAGGCGTCCCGGTTGTTGGCGGTGAAGCTGTCGTTTCCGGCCTTGAGGATCGCCGCGTCGCCCTGGGTGAAGTCGGGGTAGTAGTTGGTGTTCCACCGCGGGTCGGTGCCGGAGCCGGCCAGGCTGTCGGGCAACCCCGCGTCGGTGACGTTGAAGAGGTCCTTCTTCGTCCAGGACCGCACGAGCCCGGCGAGGTCGGGGTTGACCGCGTTGGGCCGCCCGTTGATGAGGTTGTACGCCGACATCACGCCGGTCGCGCCATCGGCGGCAAGGATCGGCTTGAACGCCTGGCGGTCGTACTCGTTCAGCACCCGCTCGCGCAGCTGCACGTCCGTGGTCGAGCGAAGGGTCTCATTGTTGTTGCCGAGGTAGTGCTTGAGCGTCGGCGCGGTGAGCAGGTACTTGGGGTTGTCGCCCTGCATGCCCTTGCCGTACGCGTTGGCGATCGCGGCGGTGAGCGTGGTGTCCTCGGAGTACCCCTCCTCGTTGCGGCCCCACCGGGGGTCGCGCAGCAGGTTGGTCACCGGCGCCCACAGGTTGAGGCCCCAGTACATCCGCTCGTCGTTGGTGGAGTGGTAGCCGCGGGCCTCCACGCCGGTCGTCTTGCCGACCTGCTTGATCAGGTTCGGGTCCCAGGTGCTGGCGAGCCCGACGGCCTGCGGGAAGACCGTGCCCTTGTCGGCGTCGATCTTCTGGTCGCCCCAGCTGGTCCACGCGAGACCGTGCACGGCCTCGGTGCCGGTCTTGAACGCCTTGATGCCCAGCCGCGGGATCGCCGGCTGGTACTGGTGGAGCAGCGAGATCTTCTCGTCGAGCGTCAGCCGCCCGAGCAGGTCGGCGACCCGCGTGTCGAGCGAGAGCGCCGGGTTCTGGAAGGGCAGGCTCTCCCGCGCGGTGGCGGGAGTGGCGAGGCCGACCGAGGCCGCCAGGGCCACGGACAGCAAGGGGATCAGCGGCCGTCTGAACCGGCCGGGTGAACGGGTGGATGCCACAACGATTCTCCTCATCGTCGAAGCTGCTGCACTTAACGGATTGGCCCCCGCCCCCGAGGTGTTGGTCTTTCTTATTCAGTTGTTCCACGCGCCTCGAGGTGCACCCCCGCACTAAATCGAAGCGCTTCGATTAATGTCCGAACAAGGTCTGCAGCGAATATCTCCTCGTCAGTTCGCGGGCGCGGTGCCGGCGCGTGCGGTGCCCGCGGTGCCGGCGCGTGCCGTGTCGGCACGTGCCGTGTCGGCGGTGCCGGCGTGTGCCGTGCCGACGCGTGCGGTGCTGGCCCGTGCGGTCAGCCGCGGCGGCAGCAGCGTGGCCGGCGGCACCTCCTCGCCGTCGAGCTTGGCCATGAGCAGCTCCACGGACCGGCGCCCCACCTCCTCGGCCGGGATGGCGACCGAGCTCAGCGGCAGCTCAGCGTGTTCAGCCAGATCGTCCGGGCAGATCGCGACCACGGACAGATCCTCGGGCACGCGCCGTCCCGCGTCCTGGAACGCCTTGACGAGCGGGGCCAGGACCGACTCGTTGTGGATCACCACCGCGGTCAGCTCCGGTTGCTCGGCGAGCAGCCGGTCGACCAGCGCGCGGGCCGCCTCGACGGTGGCCTCGCACGGGTGCACAGTGCCCGCGACGCCGTGGCGCTCCGCCGCGGCCAGGAACCCCTCGGAGGTGCGCTGGGCGTAACCGGTCCCCCGTTCGTACACCTCCGGCGGCGAGCCGATCAGGCCGACCGCGCGGTGTCCCAGGCCGGCCAGATGCTCCAGGCACGCCTCACCGGCCGCCCGGAAATCCAGGTCGATGCAGGTCAGGTCCTCTGTTTCGGCGGGGAAGCCGATGAGCACGGAGGGCCGGTCCAGCGAGCGCAGCATGGGCAGGCGCTCGTCGTGCAGCTGCACGTCCATCACTATCACCGCGTCCACCAGGGCGCTGTCGGCCACGCGGCGCACGCCCTCCTCGCCCTCCTCCTGGGTGAGGAGCAGCACGTCGTGGTCGTGCCGCCGCGCGGTGGTGACGACCGAGACGGCGAACTGCATGATGACGGGCACGTGGATGCCGGTGCGCAGCGGGATCACCAGTGCGAGCACGTTGGACCGGCTGCTGGCCAGCGCGCGGGCCCCCGCGTGCGGCCGGTAGCCGAGCTCCCGGATGCTGGCCCGCACCCGGCGGACGGTCTCCGCGGAGATGGAGCGCTTACCGCTCAGCACATAGGAGACCGTGCTCGGCGACACTCCGGCGTGCCGCGCCACGTCAGTGATCTTGACCACGGACCGTCCCTATTTGAAGCGTTTCGATTATGTGAATGATAAGTGTGTCACATCGCTGACACAATGCCGTTCAGCCAGAATATCCCTGCCATCTGGCACGTAATTTCTGCCGGCCTGAACGCCTTGCGATCGCGGGCTCACCGAGCATGATGGCGAGCGCCGCCCCGGTCAGTAGGGCGCCCGCGAGAGCCGTCGACCGTGCGCCCGTGACCGGCAGCAGGAGACCGCCGAGGAGCGCCCCGCCGCCGATGCCGAGATTGAACGCGGCCGAGGTGCCCGCCGAGGCGACGTCGGTACCGCCCGGCGCCGTCTCCAGCACCCGCGCCTGCATCGCGGTGGCCAGCGCGGGCAGGCCCAGCCCGAGCAGCGCGAGGGCCACTCCCGCCATGACGGGGGTCGTGCCCGCCACGTACAGCATCGCGAGCGCCGCCGTCAGCATCGCGGCGGCGACCCCGAGCATCGCCCGCGGCCCGCGGTCGACCAGCGCTCCCGCACAGGCCAGCCCGATGATGTCCGCCACCCCGTTCACCAGCAGGAGAACACTGATCGCGTGTTCCGGAACGCCGCTCACCTCGGTGAGGAAGGCGGTGATGTAGGTGAAGAACGTGAACGTGCCGGCCACCGTGAGCACCGTCACCGCGACCAGGAGCAGATAGCGGCGGCGGTCCGGAGCGGTGGCGGTGTCGGCATGGCTCTCCCCCGGCGGCGTGGACGGCAGCAACGCGGCCGTCGCGGCCAGGGCGAGCGTGCCGAGCACGCTCAGCACCGCGAACGACCACCGCCAGCCCACCTGCTGCCCCAGCCAGGTGCCGGCCGGAACGCCGAGCACCACCGCCAGCGACCCTCCGGTGAAGACGAACGCCGCCGCCCTCCCCCGGATCTCCGGGGCCAGCAGGCCGGCTGCCACCACCACCGCCACCGGCCAGAACACCGCGTGCGCGAGCGCCGTGGTGATCCGGGCCGCGAGCAGCACCCAGTAGGAGTCCGCGACGGCCGTCACCCCGGTCGCCACGACGAAGACCGCCAGCACGACGAGCATGAGCCGGCGCCGGTCCACCTTGCCCACCACCAGGGTGAGCGGCACCGACACCACCGCGACCATCAGCCCGTAGCCGGTCACCAGCAGGCCGACCGCGGTCTGCGAAGTCTGCAGGTCCGCGGCGACGAGTTGCAGCAGGCCGATCGGGAGGGTCTCGGTGGAGCCGTAGCAGAAGGCCGCGATCGCCAGAGCGCCGACGGCGGCGGGACCGGAGAGGTCCCGCCTCCCCGGCTTCCGTCCCGGCTCCCCGCTCACCGGCTTCTGGTTCACCGGCTTCTGGTTCACCGGCTTCCGGCTTCCTGACTCGGGACGCGGCCGGGCCCGCCCGTGGCGATCAGGTCGCGATACCAGAACGCGCTGTCCTTCCAGGTGCGCGTGCCCGTCGCATAGTCGACGTGGATGATGCCGAACCGCCTGGAGTACCCGTAGGACCATTCGAAGTTGTCCATCAGCGACCAGGCGAAGTAGCCCCGCAGGTCCACTCCGGCGTCGAGCGCCCGTTCGGCCGCCGCGACATGGTCGCGCAGGTAGGCGATGCGCCGCTCGTCCCGTACCCGGCCGTCGCCGTCCACGGTGTCGTCGAACGCAGCGCCGTTCTCGGTGACCATCAGGGGCAGCCCGGGATGGTCGCGGTGCAGCCGGAGCAACATCTCGTCCAGGCCCGTCGCGTCGACGACCCAGCCCATCGCGGTGTGCTCCCCCTCTTGCGGCAGGAACGCGACGTCCTCGCAGCCGACGAACGGGGTGGCCTCGCTGACCGCGTGCCCGTCGGCCCCGGGCTCGGCGGAGGAGGGCCCCAGCGAGACCAGGGTCGGCTGGTAGTAGTTCACGCCGAGGACGTCGATCAGCGGGGCGCAGGTCCCCGCGTCCCCGTCACGGACGAACGACCAGTCGGTGATCGGCGCGGTGTCCTCCAGGAGGTCGGCGGGGTAGCCGGTGCCCAGCATCGGGCCGAGGAAGATCCGGTTGGCCACCGCGTCCACCCGCCGCACGGCCTCCGGGTCGCCCCGCAGGTGGTGCAGGTTGAGCGTGACCGAGTGCCGGGCGTCCGGCGACACGACGCCGCGGAGAGCGCGCACCGCCAGGCCGTGCCCGAGGTTGAGGTGGTGGGCGGCGGCGAGCGCGGCGGCCGGGTCGGTGCGGCCCGGGGCGTGCACCCCGGACGCGTAGCCGAGGAACGCCGAGCACCACGGCTCGTTCAGCGTCGTCCACATCCGCACGCGGTCGCCGAGTTCGCGCCCGATCCGTTCGGCGTACTCGGCGAAGCGGAACGCGGTGTCGCGCACCGGCCAGCCGCCCGCGTCCTCCAGGTCCTGCGGCAGGTCCCAGTGGTAAAGGGTGGCGACCGGTGCGATGCCGTGCTCCAGCAGCCCGTCGATGAGCCGCGAGTAGAAGTCGACGCCCTTGCGGTTGAGCGGCCCGTGCGTGCCCTCGGGCAGCACGCGCGACCATGAGATCGAGAAGCGGTACGCGTTGAGCCCCAGCTCGGCCATCGACGCGAGATCCTCGGGCCACCGCCGGTAGTGGTCGGCCGCCACGTCACCGGTGTCGCCGGCCAGTACGCGCCCGGGCGTATGGCTGAACGTGTCCCAGATCGACGGCGCGCGCCCGTCCTCGTTCGCCGCGCCCTCGATCTGGTACGCGGCGGTCGCCGCGCCCCACAGAAAGCCTTCCGGGAACCCCATCAGCCCTCCTCGGGCAGTGTGATCTCGACCGTGTCGCCGGTCGCGCGGATCACGGTGCCCTGTTCGTGCGCCTCGGCGTCGCCGCCCGACACCCCGGACACCGAGCGGACTCCGACCAGCAGAACGTTCCAACCGGCCGCACCCGCAGCCGTGACCCGGACCACCGCGCCGTTCCGGGAGGTGGTGAACGACGCGGCGGTGGTCCCGTCCGGGGCGGGGATCTCGGTGGTCACGGCGGCGCCGTCGACCGGCTCGTACACCCGCAGCGTCACGCCCTCGGCATGGTCGTAGTCGGGCCTGTCCTCGACGGCGCCCTCGGGGATCACCGCGCCGGGCCGGACGAGCAGCGGCACGCTCTCGAAGCCGTGCCGCTCCCGCACCCACCGGCCGCCGCGCACCTGCTCGCCGGTGAGGTAGTGCGTCCAGACGCCGTCGGGCACGTAGTACGACACCTCCCCGCTCGCGTCGAGCACGGGGGCCACGAGCAGGTCGTCGCCGAGCATGTACTGCCGTTCCAGATGGGTGCAGGCCGGGTCGCCCGGGAACTCGAGCACCATCGCGCGCATCATCGGCGTCCCACCCTCGTACGCCTGCCGCGCGGCGCCGGACAGGTAGGGCATCAGCCGCATCTTGAGCCGGGTGAACGTCCGCAGCACGTCCACCGACTCCTCGTCGAACGCCCACGGCACCCGGTAGGAGTGGCTGCCGTGCAGGCGGCTGTGCGAGGACAACATGCCGAACGCGATCCACCGCTTGAAGAGCGCCGGATCGGGCGTCCCCTCGAAGCCGCCGATGTCATGGCTCCAGTAGCCGAAGCCCGACAAACCCAGCGACAGCCCGCCGCGCAGGCTCTCCCCCATCGCCTCGAACGTCGACTCGCAGTCGCCGCCCCAGTGCACCGGGAAGCGCTGGGACCCGACCGTGGCCGAGCGTGCGAAGACGACGGCCTCGCCCTCGCCGCGCCTCTTGCGCAGCAGCTCGAACACGGCCTGGTTGTAGAGGTAGGTGTAGTAGTTGTGCGCACGCTCCGGGTCGGAGCCGTCGTAGTAGACGACATCGGTCGGGATGCGTTCGCCGAAGTCGGTCTTGAAGCTGTCGACGCCCATGTCGAGCAGCGCGTCCAGCTTGGCCACGTACCACTCGCGGGCCTCGGGGTTGGTGAAGTCGACCACCGCGCATCCCGGCTGCCACTTGTCCCACTGCCACACGTCGCCGTTCGGGCGCTTCAGCAGGTAGCCGCGGGCCTTCCCCTCGGCGAACAACGGCGAGCGCTGCCCGATGTACGGGTTGATCCACAGGCAGATCCGCAGGCCGCGCTCCTTCAGCCGGCGCAGCATCCCGGGCGGATCCGGGAACACCCGCGGATCCCACTCGAAGTCGCACCAGTTGTACTCGCGCATCCAGAAGCAGTCGAAGTGGAAGACGCTCAGCGGCAGGTCGCGTTCGGCCATCCCGTCGATGAACGACGAGACCGTCTCCTCGTCGTAGGAGGTGGTGAACGACGTCGACAGCCACAGCCCGTACGACCAGTCCGGCAGGCGCGCCGGGCGGCCCGTCAGCGCGGTGTACTTGCGCAGGATATCCTTGGGTGTCGGCCCGTAGATGAAGAAGTACCGGAGTGACTGTCCCTCGACGCTGAACTGCGTCCGGGTCACCACCTCGGACGCCACCTCGAACGACACACGCCCCGGGTGGTCGACGAACACGCCGTATCCGCCATCGGTGAGGAAGAACGGGACGTTCTTGTAGGCCTGGTCGCTGTTGGTGCCGCCGTCGGCGTTCCAGACGTCCACGACCTGGCCGTTCTTGGCCAGCGGCCCGAACCGTTCGCCCAGCCCGTACACGTGGTGGTCCACGCCGAGGTCGAGCTGCTCGCGCACGTAGTGGCGGTCGTCATCGGTGTCGATGACGGCCATCGCCTTGAACCCGCTGCCGGTGAGCCGGCGCCCCTCGGCCAGGAAGTCGACCCGCCACTCCTCGCCGCGGTTGACCCGTACGGACAGCGCGCCCGAGGTCAGCGTCACCGCCTCGTCGTCCAGCTCGGCGGTCGCCACGCTTGCCCCGTCGGCGAGGAGCTCGAACTCCGGCCGGGGCTGCCGCTCTCCCGCGAAGTGCGTGATGGTGACGCCGATGACGTCGGGCATGGGAGACGTGCACGAGAGCGTGACGACCGGCCCCTTGAGCAGGTCGCCGCGGTGGCGGATCCGCTCGGCCGGCGCGTGCACGGTGAACGAGCCGGGCCCGGTCACGCAGTCGAAGGCCTCGGCCGGGTACACGGCGTGCACGCCCTCGCGCATCATCCAGTAGCCGTCACTGAACTTCATTTACTTGATCGCTCCCGCAGTGAGTCCGCGCGCCAGGGTGCGCTGGAAGATCAGGAAGAAGACGACGGTCGGGATGAGCCCGAGCAGCGACGCCGCGCTCGACATCGTGGCGTCCATCATCCGCTGCCCCTGGAGCACGCCCAGTGCCACCGAGACCGTCTGGTTGTCCTGCGACACCAGGAAGACCAGCGGGATGAGGAACTCGTTCCAGGTCCAGATGAAGAAGAACACCATCAGCACCGAAAGCGTCGGCCGCACGCTCGGCACGACGATGCGCCACAGGATCTGCCAGCGGTTCGCGCCGTCGATGCGCGCCGCCTCCAGGAGAGGCTTGGGGAACGTCCCGAGCACCGAGGACAGCAGATAGGTGCCGAACGCGCTCTGGATGACCGTGAAGACGATGATCACGGCGATCCGGGTGTCGTACAGGTCGACCTGCTTGGCCAGGTAGTACAGGGGGTAGACCAGCGCCTCCTGCGGCAGCGTGTTGGCCAGCAGCAGCAGCGCCAGCACCCACATGCGGCCCTTCACCCGGCCGATGCCGAGGGCGTAGGCGTTGAACACCGACAGCAGCACCGCGAGGATCGCGACCGAGCCGCTGATCAGCGCGCTGTTGAGCAGGACCTGGCCGAAGCCGACCCGTTCCCAGAAGTCGGTGATGCTGTCGAAATGGAGGCCGCCGGGCGGTGCCAGCGGGCCGTCCTCGGTGTACTCCTCGGGCGTCTTCAGGGCGTTGAAGACGACCACGACGAACGGGATCAGCATGATCCCGGCCAGCGCCGCCAGCCCGACGAGGACCGCGTAGGCCGAGGGTCCGCGGCGGCGCCGCCGGCGCGGGCGCGCGGCCCGCTCCGAGGTTCGCTTGGCGGTGATCGCGGTCACCGGTCCTCCTCCAGATCACGACCCTGGAAGCGCAGGAACACCACCGTGAGCGCGACGATGATCAGGGTCAGCACGGTGGCGATCGCCGAGCCGTAGCCGACGTCGGTCTTGTCGAAGAAGTTCGTGTACGAGTAGTACGACGGGACGTTGGTCGCCCCGCCCGGGCCGCCCTTGGTGAGGACGTAGATCGGACCGAACACCTTCAGCGCGGCGATGGTGGTCCACAGCAGCACCACGAAGATCTCCGGCCGGATCTGCGGCACCGTCACGTGCCAGAAGCGCCGCGCCCACGAGGCTCCGTCGATCTCGGCGGCCTCGTAGAGCGAGGGCTCGACCCGCTGCAGCCCCGACATGAACACCACCAGCGGGAAGCCGACCTGGATCCAGACCATGACCCCCACGACGCTGTAGAGCGCGGTGTTCGGGTCGCCGAGCCAGTCATGCGCCAGCGAGCCCAGGCCCACCGCCTTCAGCAACTCGTTGACGGCGCCGTTGTCGGGAGCCAGCAGCCAGCTCCACACGATGCCGCCGATGACGATCGGCAACACCTGCGGCATGTAGATGCAGGCCCGCAGCACGCTGGCCACGCGCGGGCCGAAGTGACGGTCGATCAGGTCGGTCAGCAGGGCGGCCAGCACGAGCCCGAGGGCGGTCGGGATGATCGCCATGCCGACGATGATCAGAGCGTTGTGCTGGAACGAGGCCCAGAACTCGCCGTCCTTGAACAGCTCCGAGTAGTTGGCCAGCCCGATCCACTTGGGCGTGCCCACTCCCTGCCACTCGGTGAGGCTCGTATAGATGTTCATCAGGAACGGCACCCCGATGACACCGGTGAAAAGCAGCAGCCCGGGGATCAGGTACGGCAGGTAGGCCAGCCGTTCCCGCCGCCCCCGACCCGTCCGGGCTGCCGCCTTCGTCGTCGCAGTGGTCACTTGGGAAGACCGCTGTCGTAGGCCTGCTGCAGCGTGCCCAGCACCTTGTCGGGCGTGGCGCTGCCGTTGATGAGCTTCTGCGTCTCCGACACCCACTTGTCGTAGAAGCCGGTGACCGGCCAGTCAGAGTAGAAGCCCAGCCCGTCGCTGGTCGAGAGGGTGGTGAAGCCCTCGATCAGCTTCTTGGTCTTGGCGTCGGTGATCGCCGAGGCGTCCGCCGCGACCGGGATGCCGCCGGCGTTGCCGAGCGCGTTCTGGATGCCCTTCTTCATCGTGATGTCGATGAAGTCATAGGCGAGTTCCTTGTTCTTGGAGCCCTTGGGCACGACCCAGTGGTTGCCACCCGATCCCGGGCTCATCTTCGCCTCGGGCCAGTTGGAGATGCTCCAGTTGAACTTGGCGTCCGACTTCACCCGGCCGAACCACCAGCTGCCTGAGAACATGATGGGGAACTTGCCGCCCATGAACGCCAGGCCGGCGTCCTCGGCCTTGGTGCTGACCGAGTTCTTGGCGATGTAGCCCTTCTTCACCCAGTCGGCGAAGGTGGTCGCCCCGTACGTCCAGGCGGCGTCCTTGAGGTCCGCCTTGGCGGTGTAGCGCTGGAAGGCGTCCACCCAGGGGCGGTCGGCCTTGGTCAGCGCGAGCTGGTAGAGGTACTGGTGCGCCATGTACTCCGCACCCGAGTTGGCCAGCGGGGTGACGCCCTTGGCGACGAACTTGTCCAACGCGGACGTGAACTCCGCGAAGGTGGTGGGGACCTTGATGCCGTTCTTCTTGAACAGGTCCTCGTTGTAGTAGACGAGCAGGTATTCGGCGTAGTTGGGAATGCCGAACCACTTGTCGCCGCCCATGGTGCCCTTGGCGTCGTACTTGGCCGTCACCTGCACGTTGGGGCTCAGCAGCTTGTCCCAGCCGCGCTTGGTCACCTCGGACGAGATGTCGGTGAGCAGACCCTGCTTGGACAGGAGGCCGGTCGTCGCGTTGCCCTTGTTGTACTCCAGCACGTCCGGGGCGTCCTTGGAGTTGAGGACCATGGGCGCCGTCTTCTGGATCTGTTCGAAGCCCTTCTCCTCGAACTTGACCTTCACGCCCGGGTGGGTCGCCTCGAACTCCTTGATGGCCTGGCTCCAGGCCACGCCCATGGCGCTGTCGGGTGTCTCGTAGTGCCAGAGCCGCAGTTCCTTGCCGCCCGAGCCGCCGTCGTCGTCGCCTCCGCCACAGGCGGTCAGCGCCATCGCCCCCGCGGTGAGCACCGCGAGCAGGGCCGTGCCCTTACCTCTGAACATGGGGATTCCTCTGCAACATGGGACTTCCTTCTGGGGTGGTCGTGTCCCCCGCGCCGCGCTCCCCGACCCCCGGCAGGGATTGTCGAAGCGCTTCGATTGCCAGGATCGTAGACCGGAGGTGATCCAGCGCACAATAGGGAGGTGGAGATCACCTGCGGAAACTCCATGCGACCTGCGCGGATGTCATGGGAACGCTCCCACCGCATGGCCCGTCCACCACGGCAACCTTTTCGGAACCCCGGGGCGACTATCCGGCATGGCGAGCACTCACATCCTGGGCGGATCGTCCCTGGACGGCCAGGTCCAGGGTGAAAGATGGGACTTCGGCCCGCTTTCTGACGACACATCCGATGCTCGCTGTTACCCTCGTCCTCCGGTGCGGATCAGCACCCGAGGCAATCCCAATGAAGGCAGTGACAGTGGGGCCGCAACAGAACGGGGAGCGCTCCCATTGAGGTCGCGGGACGAGGCCGCCCGTGCGGAGTTCCACCGTTTCTTCAAACAGCACCACCGTGAACTGGCCCGGCTCGCCTACCTCATGCTCGGCGATCCCGACGCCGCCGACGACCTGGCCGCCGACGCGCTCGCGGCCGCCTGGCACCGGTGGGACCGTGTGCGGGACGCCGACCAGCCGCTCGCCTACGTACGGCGGATGGTCGTCAATCTCTCCAGCTCCCGGATCCGTACCCTGGTGCGTGAGCGCGACAAGTTCTCCCTTCTCGGCGCGTCGGCGGACGAGCACACCTACGGCCCCGACGTCTCCGCCGTGGTCGACGTCCGGGCCGCGCTCCAGCGGCTGCCCGAGCGCAAGCGGGCCTGCGTCGTGCTGCGGCTGGCCTTCGACCTGTCAGAGCAGGAGACCGCCCGCGTCCTCGGCATCTCCGTGGGGACCGTGAAGAGCCAGACCTCGCGGGGAGTCGCCGAATTGGAGAAGCTGTTGCGGGGGCACGGCGGCGCAGTCGAGGAAATCATCACCCGCGCCGCGCAGGGGGACGAGCAACCGAAGGAGGGCACGTGATGCGGGGGCGCAACGGGGAGCACGAGCCCACGCCGGAGCACGAGCCCGCGCTGGAGAACGGGCCTGCGCCGGAGCACGAGCCCACGCCTGGGAGCTTCGACCGATGGCGGGACCTGCTGCGTTCCGAATCCGAACGGCACGATCCCAGCGAGGAGGTCATGTGGGCTCGCGTGGAGTCGGCCATGGCCGAACCGCACGGCGGCAGTGCCCGGCGGCGCCGCAGGGTCGCCCTGCGGGTGGCCGCGGCGGCGGTCGCCACCGCGGCGGTGATCGGGTCCGCCGTCGCCATGCGGCTCACCGGCCCGGACCGGACCCCCGTGGTACCGGTGGCGGAAGGCACCGGCACACCCCGGACGAAACCGTCATCGCCGGGTGCCGCCACGCCCACGGAGGGCGGCAGCCCCAAGCCCGGACCGGGCGGTACGACCACGTCATCGTCGTCGTCACCTGCCTCCAGCCCCACATCCAAGTCGACCCGCACACCGGTCAACTCCGACGGCGCCGTGGCGGCCACGGCGTCGCTCGACCCGAACAGCTCGGCCTACTGGGCGCAGCACAACATCGTCCTGAACGTGCGGCAGCCGCTGGACCGGCTCGCCGTGACGATCCGGATCGCCCGGACCGGGAAGGTGTCCCCCACCGGATCGTGGCTGACACTGCCCGCCAGCGACTTCGAGATCTCCACCGGGAACGCCGGGGACGACGTCGTCTACCGGTGGACGCTGCGCGCGGGCCGGTCGGTGCCGGTGGGCTCGCACACCCTGGCGGCCCAGTACAACCGGGGAGCCGGTCACGACCCCCGCAAGGACACCTTCACCGTGACCGCCACCGCGGGAGAGAAGCAGGCCACGCTCTCCGGTCATTTCTGATCCCTGGCCAGGGCTGCGTAGCGCTCGCCCATCAGCCGCAGACCGAGCGCGTCGGGGTGCAGCCCGTCCGGTAGGCGGGCGGCGTCGTCCTTGCCCAGCAGCTCACGCCCGTCCAGATAGGCGAGCGAGCGGTCGCCCCGGGCCCGGCGCAGCGCCACGGCCTCCGCGAGCAGGTCGCGGATCATCTGCAGGGTGAGATCGCCCTCGGCCTCGAAAACGCCGTCGGGGCGGTCGGCACGGGTGTAGGCGGTGGTCTCCCGCTCCGGGCTGATGATCGGCGACACCACGGTGATCGGGATGTCCGGCCGGTGGTCGCGGAGCGTGGCGAGGAAGCCGTGCACGAGCGGGGCGAAGGTGCGTTCCCGCAACGACGCCTTGTTGTGGATGTTGATGCCGAGCTTGAGCGTGATGTGGTCGGCCGGAAGCTCCGCGATCATACGGGCCACCAGCGGATCCAGATGGCACTGCCCCGCGTACCCCAGGTTGGTGAGGTGGCGGCCGAGCAGCCGCGCCGCGACCGCGGGCCAGGTGCACGACGGCGTCGCCTCCAGTCCGTGCGTGATGCTGCTGCCGTAGACGATCCAGCGGGGCCGCCCGTCCGGCCCGGGCGGCTCGATGGCTCCGTCCAGCCCGTGGACCGCGCCGATCCTGACCCCCGGCACGTGCGGCAGCCACAGCTCGATGTCCTTGGTGCCGTCCGGCAGCCCTTCGAACTCCAGGGACTCGCGTTCAAGGCCGCCCGCGTGCGTGGTGTACAGCTCGCCGTCCACCACCAGGTCGTACCAGACCATGAGCGCGGGATCGCAGTCCGGCGCCGGCACGGGTTCGACGTCCACGGCGATGCGGGTGGCCGCCGTACAGAAGCACAGCCGCACTCCGCAAGGGCCCGCCGCCTTGTCGACCAGATCCGGATGGTGCAGGGGCAGGTCGTCGACCGGCAACCGCCACGGCCGCACGAAGCCTTCACCCTGTTCGACATTCAAAGAGCGGCGTTCAACGTCCACGGCGCCCTCGATGCGGACGATCCCGTCCGCCAGGACATGGCCGGCCATGTGACCTCCCCTCCGGAAAGCGCTTACCTCATCACGCTAGAGATCGACTGGATCCGCGTCAACCAATGCTTTCAATCTCGTTCAGACGGCAACCTTCCGGTGCCACCGAAGCGACTAGGGCCACGAAACCCCGGAACGAACGGAAGGAAACGCATGGTGACCAAACGAGCGGCGGGCCGGTGGATCGTGACCGTCCTCGCAGCCGGGCCGGCCCTCGCGACCGCGGGCTGCGGGGCTGACGCGCCCCGGCAGGCGACCGCGGTCAAGGCGGCCACGGCGAAGGTGGCTGCCGCACCCAGTTCGTGGCCGGCAGCGAAGGGGCCATGGCCCGTCGATGCCACGATCCCGGTCAAGGGCACCTACGACGGCGGCCTCAAGCGCTTCTACGGCACCGGCAAGCTGGGCGGCGGCGGCCAGGACGAGGGCCAGGACCCCCTGTTCAAGCTCGCCGATGGCGCCGTGCTGAAGAACGTGATCATTGGTGCCCCGGCCGCGGACGGCGTGCACTGCCAGGGCACCTGCACTCTCCAGAACGTCTGGTGGGAGGACGTGGGCGAGGACGCGGCCAGCTTCAAGGGCAAGTCCGCCTCGTCCACCTACCTCGTCCAGGGCGGGGGCGCCCGCAAGGCCTCCGACAAGGTGTTCCAGTTCAACGGCGCGGGCAAGCTCACGGTCTCCAATTTCCAGGTGGAGAACTTCGGCAAGCTCGTCCGTTCCTGCGGCAACTGCTCCAAGCAGTACAAGCGCACCATCGTGCTCGACCAGATCACCGTCAGGGCGCCCGGCGCGGCTGTCGTCGGCGTCAACACCAACTACGGCGACACCGCCACGCTGCGCGGCATCACCATCTACGGCGACGCCAAGAAGAAGATCGCGATCTGCGACCGGTTCACCGGCAACAGCTCCGGCAAGGAGCCGAAGAAGACCGGCAGCGGTGCGGACGGCAAGCACTGCCTCTACTCCGCCCCGGACATCACTTACAGGTGAGGCCCTGCCGGACCGATTAAAACGTGTCAAGACTGCCTGGCGGCGACGAAGGAGCTCTTGACGCGTGCTCTGGCTCACATCTAGGGTCCTCCGCGAGCAGGAGTTAAAACGTTTTCACGATGTCGGCGCACATCGAAGCTCGTGGAGGTACGACCTTGACCGACCTCAGCCGTAGACGGGTGCTGCAGATCGGCACCGCCGCGGGGGCGGGGGCGCTACTGGCCCCCGCCCTTCCGGGGCAGGGCCTTGCGGCACAGGCTCTTCCGGCGCAGGCCGGGGCGCGGACGTTCGCGCCCGCCGGCCCCATCCGGCCGGGCGCCGTCTTCCGGCCCCGTTTCCGCTGGTGGTGGCCGGACGGGCTGGTCGACCCCCGCGAGATCCGGCGGGAGATCGACCAGATCGCCGACGCCGGGTTCGGCGGCGCGGAGATCGTGGCCGTGCACCACAGCATCCGCGACAAGTCCGTTCTCGACCCGGCGGGGCACGGCTGGGGCGGATCGGCCTGGAACGCCGGCGTCGAGGCGGCGCTGGACCAGGCGAAGCGGCGCGGCATCACGGTCGACCTGACGATCGGGCCCGCCTGGCCCGCCGCCGTCCCCACACTCACACCCGACAGCCCGGCGGCGATCCACAAACTCGCGTACGGGACCGTGACCGTGACCGCGGGCCAGACCTACAACGGCCCGGTGCCCGAGCCGGTCAGCGCGCCCGCGGCAGGGGTGACCGCGCGGCGGCTGGAGGCCGTGCACGCGGTACGGATCGACACCGCGAACTCCACCCGCAAGGAGACGGGGCTCTCCCGTACCTCCTGGCAGGATCTCACCGTGCAGGTCCGGGACGGCGCGATCGAATGGACCGCGCCCGGCGACGGCGGGTCCGGCGGCACGCCCGGCGGCGACTGGGTCCTGCTGTCGTACTGGCGTCGTGGCAGCGGGCAGCGGCCGGAGTCCGGCCCGCACTCCGCCCCCGACTGTGTCGTGGTCGACCACTTCAGCGCGGCGGGGACGAAGGCCGTGACGGACTTCTGGGAGTCCAGGCTGCTCACCCCGAAGATCCGCCGCCTGCTCCGGCAGGTGGGAGGGGCGCTCTTCGAGGACTCCATCGAACTGGAGACCAAGGCCCTCAACTGGACCCCTGACCTTCCCGCCGAGTTCGAGAAGCGCCGCGGCTACGCGTTGTGGCCCTACCTCCCGGTGATCGTGCGCAAGAACGAGAACGCCGTGCACGCCTACGAGGCGAAGATCACCGCACAGGTCCGGCACGACTTCTGGCTGACCGTCTCCGACCTGTTCAACGAGCACCACTTCAGGGCCCTGACGAAGTGGGCCCACTCCCTCGGCCTGGAGATGCGCGCCCAGCCGTACGGCCTGGAGACCGACGCGATCGAGAGCGCCTCGATCGTCGACGTCCCCGAGGGCGAGTCGCTCGGTTTCCGGAACCTCGACGACTACCGTGCGCTCGCCGGCGGCCGTGACATGGCGGGACGCACCGTCCTGTCCTGCGAGGCGGGGGCGTACCAGGGCGGGGCCTACAACACCACGTGGAAGAAACTTCTGCGCACCATGGGAGGCGCCTACGCCGCCGGGCTCAACCAGACCGTCCTGCACGGCTTCTCCTACGCGACCGCGCCGGGAGTCGCGTGGCCCGGCTTCGCCGCGTTCACCCCCTACAACGGCACCGTCGGCTACTCCGAGTCGTGGGGACCACGCCAGCCGACCTGGCGGCACGCGCCCGACATCGCCGCGTACCTGGGCCGTGTCCACCAGACCATGCAGGCCGGGCGGAACCGCGTCGACATCGCGGTCTTCCGACAGAAGGGCTACACCAAGACCGGCATCGGCGCGGCCTGGGTGACCGCGGCCGGCGTCCCGCTCGGCTGGACGCACCAGTTCATCAGCGCCCCGCTGCTCGATCTGCCGAGTGCGACCGTCTCCGGGGGCCGCCTGGCCCCCCGTGGACCCGCCTACAAGGCGATCTTCATCGAGGGTGACCGGTTCACCGGGATGGAACGCACCCTCCCGCTGGCCACCGCGCGGCGGCTCCTCCAGCTCACCAAGGCGGGGTTGCCGCTGGTCTTCCTCGGCGACTGGTCCGGCGCCACCGTTCCCGGTGTGCCCGCAGAGGGCGAGAACGAGCGGCTCCGAGCCGTCCTCGCCGAGCTGTTCGCCCGGCCCACCGTCCGCCAGGTCGCCGCCGAGGCCGACGTGCCGGGTGCCTTCGCCGCGCTCGGAGTCACACCCGACGTCCGGTATGCGGCGAGCTCGACCCTGCTCAACGCGCACCGGGTCGTGCGCGGCGCGGACCACCACTACGCCGACCACTACTACCTGGTCAACGGCAAGCACGCCGAGACGGTCAAGCCGCCGGTCGCGGCCGTCGACCACGACGTCACGCTGACCCGCACCGATCGGCGCGCGGTGCCCCACCGGCTGGACCCGTGGACCGGCGAGCTGGAACGCGTCGCCGTGTACAGGGCCGACGGCGACCGGGTCACCCTCCGCGTCGCCCTGCGTCCCGCCGAGGCGACGATCATCGTGCTGGCACGCCCGGGGCGTGCCGCCCCTCACGCCACCGCCCCCCACGCCACCGCTACCGACGCCCCCGAGATCCGGTACGCGGGAGGGCGCCCGGTGGTCCGGTCCACCGCCGCCGGGACGTTCACGACGAGTCTCTCGACCGGCCGGACCGTCCGCACCGTGATCGGCCCGCTGCCCGCGCCGCTGGCCCCGGCCCGCTGGCGGCTCAAGGTGGAGGACTTCCGTCCCGGCGCCACCGCGGCAGAGACCGAGATCGTCCACCACGAGCTGGCGCTGGACGGCCTCAAAGCCTGGCCTGACATCCCGGAGCTGGCCGACGTCTCGGGCATCGGGCGCTACATCACGACCGTCGATCTGGACGCGTCCTGGTCCGGCGCCTATCTGGAACTGGGCGAGGTGTTCGACACCTGCCGGGTCACGGTCAACGGACGCCGGCTGCCGCCCGTGAACCTCTTCGCGCCCGTCGTCGACATCAGCCCGTACCTGCGGCGCGGCACCAACACGATCGAGATCGAGGTGGCGACCACCCTCAACAACCGGCTGCGCGTCTCCGACCCCGGCGTCTACGGCCGCGCCGCCCGCCAGCCGTACGGCCTGACGGGTCCCGTACGGCTCGTCCCGTACGGCGAACGGGCGATCAGTATCCGCTGAGCGGCCAGAGGGAGGTAGGCCACGCGGTCACGCCGTCACGCGGCACTCGGTGCCGTTCAGCGTGAACCTCGCGGGCTTGCGGTGGGCGCCGTCGTCATCCTGTCCGAGAAAGCCGAACTGGGCCGTCCCGCGCGGCTGGATGGTCCGGTTCCAATCGGCGGCGGTCACCGTCACCTCGTTGCCCACCTGCTCCCGTCCCCCGTTCCAGAGCTGGGTGATTCGCTGTCCGCCCGGGAACGTCCACGCGAGCCGCCAGCCGTCGATGGGCGAGCCGCCAAGGTTGGTGACCCGCACCTCGACCTGGAAGCCGCCCGGCCACTGCCCGTTGACCGAGTAGGCCACCGCACACTGTGTCACGGCCTTCTGGGGCGTCCGGGAGACCCCTGGAGGCGCAGCGGAGGAGCCGTCGCCGCCGGTGCCCGGAAGATGGCTGATCAGCAGGGCCAGCGGGCCGAGCGCGACGATGACGCCGCTGGCGATCAGCAGTGCCCGCCCGCGAGGCAACCCCGGCTCGGAGGCCGGCTCGGCCTCGCGCAGGGGGACCCGCTCGGGCTCGTCCAGGACCTTGGTCGTGTGGCCCGGTCGTGGTGTCGGGTCGAGGTCGCCCGCCGGAACGTCGCTCGCCGGAACATCGCTCGCCCGGGCGGGGCGTCGCCCGGGGGCGACGACGTCCGGCAGCCCCGCGGCACGCCGCAGGCCGGCCGCGACCTCGACGGCGGACGGGCGCTCCTCCGGCGCCTCTTCCAAGCAGCTCTGGAGGAGCCTGGCCATCGGCTCGGGGACGTCCAGCGCCGGAAGCTCCTCGGCGCTCACAGCCGTCCGGCCGGCGAGCGCCGCCAGCAGGGTCACGCCGAGAGAGTAGACGTCCGCGCTCGGGGTGGGCTCCTCCCCGGCCTGCAGTTCGGGGGCGATGTAGCCCGGCGTGCCGAGGAGAAGGCCGTCGGCCTCCGCCGCCGCCGCCGAGATGAAGGCGATGCCGAAGTCGAGGATCTTGATCCCGGTCGGCGTGAGGAAGACGTTCGCGGGCTTGATGTCGCGATGCACCACCTGGAGCGCATGCGCCGCCGCGAGCGCGTCGGCGAGCTGCGCGCCGATGCCCGCGACCTCCTGCCAGGGCAGCGCCCCCTCCGCCAGCCGGGCGGAGAGGCTCTCGCCTTCGAGCAGCTCCATCACCACGTACGGCTGGTCTTCCTCGCCGTAGTCGTGAACGCCGGTGATGTTGGGATGATTCAGCCGTGCGGCGGCCTTCGCCTCCTCGCGGAAGCGCCGCCTGAACTCGTCCGGCCAGTCCTCCCGCGGAATCTTGACCGCGACGGGGCGGTCCAGCACGACATCGAGCGCGCGCCAGACGGTCGCCATGCCCCCGTGGCCGAGTGGTCCGACCAGCCGGTAGCGCGTGCCGAGAGAATCGCCAGGGCTCACCATACGGGGACCTTATGCCCGGCGCACGGGGGCTCATCCGCAGTTCGCCGATCTCCGATCTTCGATCTTTCGGAACGGGACCGAGGGCACGCGGGAGGCGCCGCGTGCCCTCGGAAAGGGGCAGACGTCAACGGTCAGGACGTCATGCAGTGAGGAGTGATCTCGCTGGCTGCTCCCGAGGACCTGACCACGTAGCCGAACGTGGTGGAGCCGCCGACCGGGAGAGCGCCGTTCCAGGTGGCGTTCTTGACCTCCACATCCGCCCCGGTCTGTGTGTGGGTGCCGCTCCAGAGGGTGTCGACGGTCTCGCCTCCGGCGAACGTCCAGTGCACGGCCCAGCCGCCGAACGGGACGGTGCCGGTGTTGGTCACCTTCACCTCTCCCTGGTGGCCGCCGTTCCAGGAACTGATCGTCCTCTGCTCCGCCCTGCACACCGCGCCGGGCTGCTGCGTGGGCGTCGTGGTGGGTGTCGGGCCGGTCCCGGGGCCGACGCCGGTCACTTCGCCGTTCCCTCCGTCGAAGACGACGTCGGAGCAGTTGTAGAAGGTCTCCGCGCTGTCGGAGCGCTGCCACACCGAGTAGATGAGGTGCCGGCCGCTCTTGCCCGACGGCAGTTGAGCGTTCCAGTAGTAGTAGGAGGCCTCGTTGCCGGGCGAGCCGACGCTCGGGGGGTCGGTGACGGTGTCGAACGGCTGCTCTTCCAGGTCGTTCCAGGTCAGCGCCCGGGTCGGGCTCCAGCTGTCCTTGGTGATGTAGAGGCGGAACGAGCCGGGGTGGGCCGCCCACTTGTTGTACCGGAACTGGATCTCCTTGCCGGAGGTCAGGTGGGTGAGCGGCCAGTCGTCGCGGGCCAGGTCGTACCCGCCGAAGTCGTAGACCTTGGCGTCGCCGCTGCACAGCTTCCCGTCCGGGATGAACCCGCGCGTGCGTCCCGCGCCGTCCGAACGCAGCACGGCGAACCAGTTGTAGAGGGAGGTGGTGCCGCTCTGCGCCACCGCCGCCTTGCAGGCCGGGTTGTTGGGCTTGATCTCACCCGTCGGGCTGAGGCCGTCCTTCCAGCACAGGTACGTCCGGCTGCCGGCCATCATCATCGCGCCGTGCGCCGATGCCGGCGCGGGGCTCAGCCCGAGCCCCAGCAGGGCCGCCAATCCGACGGCGCACGCGGTCCGTCGCCGCAGTCTCACCATGTCCTCCTCTGTCGCGGCCCCTGGATCGATCTCTCGCCCCGGACGGTAAACCCGGCACTCCCGGGTGTGAACGGGCCTTTCAGTCCTTTCACCGGCTCAGTCCTTTCACCGGCGGGGTCACGAGTTGAGCCGTGACCGGCCATTACGGCACCATGACCGTGAAAGCGCCTTCCAAGGGGCCGGGGGGAACCAGTGATCACGCTCGAGGACGTGGCGCGGCACGCGGGGGTATCCCTCGCCACCGCCTCACGCGTACTGAACGGCAGCAACCGGCAGGTCGGGGCCGAGTTGCGGCAACGGGTCGAGGCGTCCGCCGCGGAGCTCGGCTACGAGGCCGACGTCACCGCGCAGACCCTGGCCCGCGGCTCCAGCAACGTCATCGGGCTGATCGTGCACGCCCTCACCGACCCCTACTTCGCCGCCCTGGCCGAGGGCGCGATGCGGGCCGCCGACCGGCACGGCCTGACCGTGATGATCGGTGCCACGCACCGCGACCCCCGGCGGGAGATGCAGCTGGTCTCCACCCTGCGCACGCAGCGGGTCAGGGCGATCGTGCTGGCCGGATCACGCATCTCCGACGAGGCCGTCACCGGGCGGCTCTCCGCCGAGCTCGACCGCTATCGCGAGGGCGGCGGACGTGTCTCGTGCATCGGGCAGGATCTGCTCGGCGTCAACACGGTGGCCCCGGCGAACCGCGAGGGCGCTGCGGCGCTGGCGCGCGCGCTCGCCGACCTCGGACACCGGTCGTTCGCCGTCCTCGGCGGCCCGCCGGAGCTGCTCACCGCCACCGACCGGGTGGGAGGGTTCGCCGACGCGCTCGCCGAGCTCGGCCTCCCGGCGCCGCGAGTGGTCCCCGGCGGCTTCGACCGGGATGGCGGGTACGACGCCGCCAACGCACTCGTCGACGCCGGCCTGGACGACGTCACCTGCACCTTCGCGGTCAACGACGTGATGGCGGTCGGCGCCCTGGCCGCGCTGCGCGAGCGGGGCGTGGACGTCCCCGGTGCCCTGTCGGTCGCCGGCTTCGACGACATCGCCACCCTGCGCGACCAGGTGCCGGCGCTGACCACGGTCCGCCTGCCGCTGGCCGAGATGGGCGAACGGGCGCTGGAGCTCGCGCTCGGTGACAAGAGCGACCCCGCCACCGAGCGCATCGAGGGCGAGGTCGTGCTGCGCGCCAGCACCCAGCCGCTCTGATCAGTCCTGGGGCAGGACGAGTTCGGCGTAGCGGCGCTTCATGGTCTCCACCACACCATCGGGGTCGGCGGCCCAGACGTCGGCATTGAAGATCTCGACCTCGATGTCGCCGGTGTAACCCGCGGCGGCCACCGCCGCGGAGAGCGGCGCGAAGTCGATGACGCCGTCGCCCATCATGGCGCGGGCGAGCAGGACGTCCGCGGGCAGCGGGGTGAGCTGGTCGCAGACCTGGTAGCTCGCGATCCGGTCGCCTGCCCGGGCGATCTGGTCGAAGACCTCGGGATCCCACCAGACGTGGAACGTGTCCACGACGACCCCGACCCGTTCGGCCGGGTAGGGCTCGGCGAGGTCCAGCGCCTGTTTCAGCGTGGACAGCACCGCCCGGTCCGCGCAGTACATCGGATGCAGGGGCTCCAGCGCGAGCCGTACGCCCCGTTCCTCCGCGTACGGCACCAGCGACTCCAGTGCCTCGGCGACGTGGGTCCGGGCGGCAGCGAGGTCCCGGGACGTGCGGAGCCCGGGCGGCTCGCCCGGCACCACGCCGGGCAGCCCGCCCACGACGAGCACCAGGCACGCCGCGTCCAGCTCCGCCGCCTCGTCGATCGCCGCCCGGTTGTCGCGCAGCCAGGTTCCGCCCGTGAAGAATCCCCCGCGGCACAGCGACGAGACGCGCAGGCCCGCGTCCCGGACGAGCCGGACGGTTTCGGCCAGCCCGTACTCGGCGACGGGCTCCCGCCAGAGCCCGATCGCCTCGATGCCGTGCTTGCGGCAGCCCTCCACCGCCTCCGGCACCGACCAGCGGCGGGTCGTCCACTGGTTGAGCGACAGCCTGTTCATTACTCCACCCCGTACGTCATGAGAAGGGCGCTCATGCGGGCCACCGCGAGCTCCGGATCGGCCAGGAGACTCGCGGCGTCCGCAAGCTTGAACACCTCGGCGAGGTGCGTGATCGACCGGGCGCTCTGCGCTCCGTTGACCATCGAGAACGCCTCCTGGTGGCCGTTCAGCCAGGCCAGGAAGACGATGCCGGTCTTGTAGTGGTACGTCGGCGCCTCGAAGATCTTGCGGGCCAGCGGCACGGTGGGCCCGAAGGCCTCCTCGTAGAGGTCGGTGCGGCCCGCGTCGAGCGCGCGCAGCGCCACGGCGGCCGCGGGGGCGATCGCGTCGAAGATGCCGAGCAGCGCGTCGCTGCCGCCCGCGATGAGCTCGGGGTAGTTGAAGTCGTCGCCGGTGTAGAGCCGGACCCCCTCGGGCAGCGCGGCCCGCAGCCGCACTTCCCGGTCGGCGTCCAGCAGCGACACCTTCACCCCATCGATCTTGTCCGCGTGCGCGCGGGCCAGGTCGAGGAAGTGCTCGCACGCCTCGTCCAGGTCCGGGGAACCCCAGTAACCGGCGAGGTTGGGGTCGAACATCTCCCCCAGCCAGTGCAGGATCACCGGCCGGTCGGCCTGCCTGAGGAGCCGCCCGTACACCTCCTGGTAGTCCTCCGGCCCGCGGGCGACCCGCGCCAGCTGGCGGCTGGCCATGATGATCACCCCGGCGCCCGCGTCCCGGACCGTGGCGAGCTGTTCCTCGTACGCGGCGGTGACGGCGTCGAGGGTGGCGGCGTCCGGGGCATGGTCGGTGCCCGCCCCGCAGGAGACCAGCTCGGACGGCTCCCCGAAGTGCTTGGCCTCCGCCGCGCTCCGGCGGATCAGCTCCTGGGTGGCCGGCCAGTCCAGCCCCATGTTGCGCTGGGCGGTGTCCATGGCGTCGGCGACGCGCAGCCCATACGACCACAGGTGCCGCCGGAACCGCAGCGTGGCGTCCCAGTCGACGGTGGCGGGCATGCCAGGGCCGTTGTCGGCGAGGGGGTCGGCCACGACGTGCGCGGCCGCGTAGGCGATGCGCCGCGCAGGCTGCGCGCCCTGGTGCTCCCAGGCGCGCGGCTCGGCGGTCACGTACTCCTCCAGGCCGCCCTCGGCCGTGGGAAGCCGGAGCCCGCGCCCCTTGGCCGCCGGTGTCGACACCGTCGTGCGGCGTGGCCGGCGATGTTCGCGTGAAATCATCATGCCTCCGTGCCGAAGTCGATCGGGGTGAGCTCCACGCGGCGCCCCTCGGCGGACGAGAGCAGGCCCGCCTCGGCGAGCTGCACGCCGCGCGCGCCCGCGGCGAAGTCGTACGGGAAGGGCGCGTCCTCCACGACGTGCCGGATGAACATCTCCCACTGGACCTTGAAACCGTTGTCGAACTCGGCGTTGTCGGGCACCTCCTGCCACTGGCCGCGGAACGGTTCGGTGGCGGGCAGGTCGGGATTCCAGACGGGCTTGGGCGTCATCGAACGGTGCTGGACACGGCAGCGGCGCAGGCCGGCGACGGCGCTGCCCTCGGTGCCGTCCACCTGGAACTCCACCAGCTCGTCGCGGAAGACGCGGGTCGCCCACGACGAGTTGATCTGCGCGACGATGCCGCCGGAGAGCTCGAAGATGCCGTACGCCGCGTCGTCGGCCGTGGCCTCGTAGGGCTCGCCGGCCTCGTCCCACCGCCGCGGCACGTGGGTCACCGCGCGGGCGGTCACGGCCTCCACGGTGCCGAAGAGGTTCTCCATGACGTAGTGCCAGTGCGGGAACATGTCCAGCACGATGCCGCCGCCGTCGGCCGCACGGTAGTTCCAGCTCGGCCGCTGCGCGTCCTGCCAGTCGCCCTCGAAGACCCAGTAGCCGAACTCGCCCCGCACCGACAGGATCTCGCCGAAGAATCCGCCCTCGACCAGGCGCCGCAGCTTGCGCAGACCGGGCAGGAAGAGCTTGTCCTGGACGACGCCGTTCTTCACGCCGGCCGCCCGCGCCACCTTGGTCACAGTGATCGCGTCCTCCAGCGATTCGGCCGTCGGCTTCTCCGCGTAGACGTGCTTGCCTGCCTCGATCGCCTGGACGACGGCGCCGACGCGGGCGGAGGTGACCTGCGCGTCGAAGTAGATCTCGTTGGCGGGGTCGGCGAGCGCCGCACCGAGGTCGGTCGTCCAGTCGTCGATGTCATGGGCGGCGGCCAGCTCGCGGAGCTTCGCCTCGTTCCGGCCGACGAGCACGGGCTTCAGCAGCACCCGCCCGCCGCCCGCGAGGGCGACGCCGCCCGCCGAGTTGATCGCCAGGACCGAGCGGACCAGGTGCTGGCGGTGGCCCATGCGGCCGGTCACGCCGTTCATGACCACGCCGATGGTACGTGCAGACATCGTCTCTCCCGCGGATCGTGCGCCTCAGTGCACCGAGGGGCGCCGAGGCTTGGTAAGCGCTTTCCCTCCTACCGAAGCCTAGGAGAGAAAGCGCTTACCCACAAGCTCGCGGGGTCAGCGCACGCCGTAGAGGTGCTCCAATGCGAGCTGGTCAAGACGCTCGAAGGCGGCTCCACGGGCGGCGAGCGCGTCCACGTCCGGGGTGAAGTCGCGGACCGCCTGCCAGCCTTCCCCGTCGCCGAGGGTCGGTGTGGCCAGCTCGTCCACCCGCGCGGCGCGCAGCGCGTCGGCGACCTCGGGATCGGCGCGGAACGCCCGGACCTTCTCGCGCAGGATCAGCCAGTTGCGCATGCAGGCCCGCGCCGACTCCCAGACACCCTCGTCGTCCTCGGTGCGCGGCGGCTTGAAGTCGAAGTGGATCGGCCCGTCGTAGTCGCTGCCGTCGATGAGGTCCACCACCCAGAACGCGCCCCGGGCGTTGCCCGCGCCGAAGCGCAGGTCCTGGTCGTAGCGCGGGCCGTTCTGGCCGTTGAGGTCGATGTGGTAGAGCTTGCCCTGCCACAACGCCTGGGCGAGGCCGTGCGCGTAGTTGAGGCCCGCCATCTCCTCGTGCCCGACCTCGGGGTTGACGCCGACGAGCTCGGGCCGTTCGAGCCGTTCGATGAACGCCAGCGCGTGGCCGACCGTCGGCAGCAGGATGTCGCCGCGCGGCTCGTTCGGCTTGGGCTCGATCGCGAACCGCAGGGCGTACCCCTGATCGGAGACGTACTGCCCGAGGACGTCGAAGGCCTCTTTGTAACGGTCCAGAGCGACCCGGACGTCCTTCGAGGCGCCGGACTCGGCGCCCTCCCGGCCACCCCAGCACACATAGATCTCCGCGCCCAGCTCGGCGGCCAGGTCGAGATTGTCCATCACCTTGCGCAGCGCGAAACGCCGTACGTCGCGGTCGTTGGAGGTGAACGCGCCGTCCTTGAAGATCGGATGCGAGAAGAGGTTGGTGGTGGCCGTGGTGACGGCCAGCCCGGTCTCGTCCAGCGCCTTGCGGAAGGCCGCGATCCGCTCGTCGCGTTCGGCCGCCGACGCCTCGAAGGCGAAGACGTCGTTGTCGTGGAAGTTGACGCCGTACGCGCCGAGCTCGGCCAGCTTGCGCACCGCCCGCTCGGCGGGCATCGGCTCACGGGTGCCGGGGCCGAACACGTCGACCCCCTGCCAGCCCACCGTCCAGATGCCGAATGAGAACTTGTCCTCCGGCCGCGGTGTGTAGTCGTTCACGGGCTTCTCCTTAGATGGGTGTGTCGCGCAATGCGGCGTACCGGACCCGGACGTCGGACGCGTCCGACGGGTCGGCGGTGTGATGGGTCGAGGGTGCCTCCGGCCAGTCCGGCGGCTCCGCCGTTCCGGCCAGCACCCAGGCGGCCTGCCGGGCGGCGCCGAGCGCCACGTACTCGGCGGGCTCGGGAACGATGACGGGCGTGCCGAAGATCGCGGGGGCCAGCGTGCGGACCGCCTCGGAACGGGCGCCGCCGCCGATCAGCAACGTGCGGCGCGGCCGTACCCCCTGGGCGGCAAGATGATCGACGGCATCGGCCAGCGAGCACAGCAACGCCTCGACCGCGGCCCGCGCGAGGTTCTCCCGCGTCGCGTTCGCCGTGGTCAGCCCGGTCAGCACGCCGGTCGCGTCAGGCCGATCAGGAGTCCGTTCGCCGTCCAGATACGGAAGCATCGTCAGCCCGCCCGCGCCGGGCTCGGCCGCCAGCGCCGCCGCCGAGAGCCCGTCGAGATCCGTGCCGATCAGCTCGGCGGCCGACGACAGCACCCGCGCGGCGTTGAGCGTGCACACCAGCGGCAGGTAGCGCCCGGTCGCGTCGGCGAAGCCGGCCACGAAGCCGCCCGGGTCGGCGGCGGGCTTCTCGGCGACCGCGAAGGCCGTCCCCGAGGTCCCGATCGACACCACCACGTCCCCGTCCCGCAAGCCCAGCCCGAGCGCCGCACCCATGTTGTCCCCCGTACCCGGCGCGAGCAAGGCACCCCACTCGGTCTCCCCCACCGCCTCGCCGGGCGCCGCGACCCGCGGCAGTTGAGGCTCGTGCCCGAGCGCTCCACGCACCAGGTCCGGCAGATAGCCCGCAGGCGACCAGTACCCCGTACCGGAGGCGTCACCACGGTCGGTCACGTATTCGGCGGCGCCGAGCATCCACGTCAGCCAGTCGTGTGGAAGGAGCACCGCCGCCGTGCGCCGCGCGTTCTCCGGCTCGTTCTCGGCCATCCAGCGCAGCTTGGTCACGGTGAACGAGGCGACCGGCACGAGGCCCACCCGTTCGGCCCACGCCCGGGGCCCGCCGAACTCCTCCCGCAGAGAGAGGGCCTGCGGCGCCGACCGTGTGTCGTTCCACAGCAACGCGGGCCTCACCACGGCCCCGCCGTCGTCCAGCGCGACCATCCCGTGCTGCTGCGCGGCCACGCCGACCGCGTCCGCGCGTTCGAGCAGCTCCCTGGCCTGGCCGAGCGCATCCCACCAGTGCCGGGGATCGCATTCGGTGCCGTCCGGATGCGGTGCCGACGCCGACGCGACGATCACACCGTCCTCGGCCCGGCAGAGCACGACCTTCGTCGACTGCGTGGACGAGTCGACCCCCGCGACGAGCATTGGCATCTCCGATCTGTCGAAGCGCTTCGACCCTAGTCATGCCGTGACCCAGGACACAACAGGGTGGAGCTACCCCCACCCCTGTACCTGGACCCAACCTCCTCCATCCGGCGGGCTGGGCCCAATGTCCGAGGCACCTGGTTCGATCAAGGTTGTGTTCATCGGCTGAACACGGAGGACGAGAGACATGGCGAACTTTACGATCCCGCGATCCACCCGGTTTGTGCACCCCCTCCTCACCGAGGTGACGCTCCTGCTCGTACTGTTCGCCGCGTACAAATGGGGCCGCCAGCTGGTCGAGAGCGGCGTGGCACAAGCCATGACGAACGCCACCTGGCTTTGGGACCTGGAACGCACTTTGCGCCTCCCCAACGAACAAGCGCTCCAGAAGCTCGTCCTCCAGTGGGAGCACACCGCATTCCTCTCCAACCTCTACTACGTCGGCGTGCACTTTCCCGGCACCGCGGCCCTCCTCATCTGGCTGTGGACCCGGCACCGCGCCCACTACAAGCGGATCCGCACCGAACTCGTGGTCCTCACCGCCGCAGGCATGGCCGTCCACGTCCTCTTCCCCCTGGCCCCGCCTCGCCTCGCCGGCCTGGGGATGACGGACACCATGCTCACGGTCGGCCCCTCGGCCTACCCCGCAGCCGCCGACGGCATCGCCAACCAGTACGCCGCCATGCCGTCCCTGCACGTCGGCTGGGCCCTTCTCGTCTCCCTCGCCGTCCTGCGCGTCTCCTCCAGCCGCTGGCGCTGGCTCATCGCCATGCACGCCCCCGTCACCGTCTTCGTGGTCGTCATCACCGCCAACCACTACTGGCTCGACGGCCTGGTGGCCGCCGCCCTCCTGGCCACCGCAATGCTGCTGACCATGTCCCTGCAAGCCCGCCGCACCCGCACCGCAATAACCCGAGACACCTACACCCTCGCCGCCTGAGGCCCCCCACCAGCCAATTCTCGCCCAGACCAACGACGTCGTCGGTACCCGGACTTACACTTGCCTCATGAGCGCCCAGCCCGTCCGCCAAGAAGATCCGCAGGATCCTCAAGTGATCATGCGGAGCTTGCCGCAGCGCGAACGCCCTGAGTTCCTGCGTCAGTACAAGGCGGCTGCGGCTGCGGCCCGCGACGATCTGGGCGAGTACAAGAAGTTGAAGCGGCTTCTCCACCGCTGGAGCCTGGCCGTGGTCGCCACCAATCAACCTGGCTACTACGAGGCGATTGAAGACGCCAAGAACGGCGTCGGCGATACCGTCCCACTCGACGCGGCGATCGCCGCCGAGATCGCTCGCCGGACGTGAGCTACAAACCAGATCTGTCCGAGCGGGTCCTCGGGCAGCTCGGCGGATTTCCAACGGAAGCGCTCGGCGCGTTGGCTCAGGCCATGGCCGACGTGTGCGAGAACCCTTACGACCCGCTGACGTCCATGGCAACCGACGATCCGCAGGTGCGCCGGGCTGATTTCGGTGAGCACGGATTCGTCACATTCTTGGTCCTCGACTCCATGGAGATCGTTCGGGTCGTGGACGTTACCTGGATCGGCTGATCGACCGGGTTGGGCCTAGCCTGAATTGCATGATCTCTGAAGTTGAGATGGGGCATTTGCGGCGGGCGGTCGAGCTGGCTGGGGAGGCGCTCGCCGCTGGGGACGAGCCGTTCGGGTCGGTGCTGGTCTCGGGGGCTGGTGAGCGGCTGGCGGAGGACCGTAACCGGGTCGCGGACGGGGATCGGACGCGGCATCCGGAGTTCGAGTTGGCACGGTGGGCGGCGGCGAACATGACGCCTGAGGAACGTGCGAAGGCGACTGTCTTCACGTCCGGTGAGCACTGCCCGATGTGCGCGGCGGCGCATGGGTGGGTCGGTCTTGGGCGGATCGTGTACGCGGCGTCGTCGGCGCAGCTGGTGGGGTGGCTTGCGGAGATCGGTGTGGGTGCGCCGCCCGTACGGCCGCTGCCGGTGCAGGAAGTCGCGCCGCATGTCGTGGTGGAGGGGCCGGTCGAGGAGTTCGCGGAGCAGCTGCGGCAAATGCACCGCGAGTGCTTCACACGCTAGGTGTGGAAGCGGACGCGCTGGCCTGGGCGAGCTTGGGCGGCGCGGCCAATGTCGGGAGTCTCGACGACCGCTATGACCGGATAGCCGCCGGTCAGTGGGTGGTCCGCCAGGAAGAGCACGGGCGTTCCTGAGGGTGGGACCTGGAGGGCGCCGGTGACCATGCCCTCGCTGGGAAGCTCGTCCGTGCGGGCGCGGGCCAGGGGTGGGCCGGTCAGGCGCATGCCCACGCGGTCGATCTGGGTGGTCACCTCGTAGGGCTCGGAGAGCAGCGTGCGGAGGGCGTCCTCGGTGAACCAGTCTGCGCGCGGGCCGGGGAGGACGCGGAGATGGAGGTCTCCGGCGGGCGGGGGCGGGACGGGAAGCACGTCGACGCTCAGGGAGGTGGCCGGGGGCGGGCCCACGGGGAGGATCATTCCCGGGGTGAGCGGGGTCCCGAGTCTGGCGAGCGTGTCGGTGGAGCGGGAGCCGAGGACGGGCGGTGTCTCGATGCCGCCGCGTACGGCCAGATAGCTGCGCAGGCCGGTGGGCGGTGCGGCCAGGGTGATCGCCGCGCCCTTCGGGATGAAGAACGGGGCGTACGGGGGTTCGGTGCGGCCGTTCACGGCGATGGAGGCCGGGGCGCCTGTCACGACCGCGTAGACCGCGATGTGAGAGTGGAGTGTGAGACCGCCAAGGGTGACCTCCAGGGCGGCTGACGATGCGGGGTTGCCCAGGGCCCGGTTGGCCAGGCGGAGAGCGGCGGGGTCGGCCGCGCCTGAGGCACCGACGCCGAGCGCGGCATGGCCGGGGCGGCCTAGATCTTGGATCGTGGTGAACGGACCCGGCGCGATCACTTCGAGGGTCATGCGGACACGAAGCGCACCTGCGTGCCAGGACGGAGCAGGGCGGGCGGGTCACGGTCCAGGTCCCAGAGCACGGCGTTGGTACGGCCGATCAGCTGCCAGCCGCCGGGCGAGTCCACGGGGTAGACACCCGTGAACTCACCCGCGAGGGCGACCGACCCGGCGGGAACGCGGACGCGCGGGGTCCGGCGGCGCGGCACGTTCAGGTCACCTCCGATGAGGTAACCGAAGCCCGGTGCGAAACCGGTGAACGCCACCCGCCACGGGGTGGTGACGTGGGCCGAGATGACGTCGTCGGGCGTGCGGCCGGTCAGCTCGGCCACGTCGTGGAGATCCTCACCGTCATAGACGACCGGGATCTCGATCGTGCCCGCGGACGCCGCCCCCGAGGGACGTCCGCGGGCCGCGCGGACCGCGGTGGTGATGGCCGCCCGGTCCGCACCCGGGTCCAACAGGAGCGTGACTGTGCGGGCGGCCGGAACGAGGTCCACAACGCCGGGCGGCGGCGCGGCGGCGAGCGCCGCATACAGGCCGAGCATCTCGTCGAGGCCCGGCAGTTCGACAAGGAGGGCTGCGTCTCCGTTGGGCAGGATCCGCATTCTCAGACCGGTGCCATGGCGAACGCGGCGACGGTGACGCCCGCCTCGTTCAGCCCGGTGCGTACGGCCCGGGCCAGTTCGACCGCGCCCTGGGTGTCGCCGTGCACGCAGATGGAATCTGCCCGGACCGGGATGACGGTGCCGTCGATCGCGACGATCTCGCCCTCGGTGGCCATGCGCACGCAGCGTTCGGCCACCTCGACGGGGTCGTGCAGCACCGCGCCCGGTTCCCGGCGGGAGACCAGCCTGCCCTCGGGTGTGTAGGCACGGTCGGCGAACACCTCGTGCATCACCGGCAATCCCGCCTCCGCCGCCAGGCGGAGCCAGGCCGAGCCGGGCAAGCCGAGCGCGGTCAGGTTGGAATCGAAGTCGAGCACCGCGTCCACGACGGCCTCGGCTTGCCGCTCGTCGTGCACGATGGCGTTGTAGAGCGCGCCGTGCGGCTTGATGTAGCTCACCCTCGTGCCCGCGACGTCGGCGAACTGCCGGAGCGCGCCGAGCTGGTAGAGCACGTCGTTCGCAAGCTCGGTCGGCGGCACGTCCACAAAGCGCCGCCCGAAGCCCGCCAGGTCGCGGTAGCCGGTGTGGGCGCCGATCGCCACACCGCGCCGGGCCGCCAGGTTGCAGGTGCGCCGGAGCACGGTCGGGTCGCCCGCGTGGAAGCCGCACGCCACGTTGGCGCTGCTCACCACGTCCAGCAGGGCGTCGTCGTCACCGAGTTCCCAGCGGCCGAAGGCCTCGCCGAGGTCGGCGTTCAGGTCGATGCGCATGTCGATGTCTCCTCCGGAGGGTCAGTTCCACAGATCGGCGATGCCGGTCAGCGCCTTCCAGCCCACGAAGAGCGAGACGCCCCACGCGAGCACGCCCAGCGAGAGCAGCCAGT
Organism: Actinomadura rudentiformis; assembly: GCF_008923185.1. Lineage (GTDB taxonomy): Bacteria > Actinomycetota > Actinomycetes > Streptosporangiales > Streptosporangiaceae > Spirillospora > Spirillospora rudentiformis. The sequence continues at coordinate 127,820 of NZ_WBMT01000005.1, read as the reverse complement.
TCGGGTAGCGGTAGCCGCCGAGCAGGTCGCGGCGGCGGGCGGCCACCCACAGGATCAGGCCGAGTCCGACCGGCAGGATCAGGCCGTTGAGCGCGCCCGCCAGGATCAGAAGCGTGACGGGCGTCTTGCCGATGGCCAGGTAGATGGCGGTGGACACCACGATGAACGCGACCACCAGCCAGTTGCGGTTGCGTTCGATCCAGGAGGAGAACGACACCAGGAACGACACGGAGGTGTACGAGGCGCCGATCACCGAGGTGATGGCCGCCGACCACATGATGAGGCCGAAGACGCGCAGCCCGGCCTCCCCGCCCGCGTGCTCGAAGGCGGACGGCGCGGGGTTGGCTGCGGCCAGCTTCACGCCGCCCGCCACCACGCCGAGCACCGCCAGGAACAGCAGCACCCGCATCATCGCCGTGATCAGGATGCCGTTGATGGAGCTGCGGGTGATCTCCTTGACGTTCTCCTCACCCCGGACGCCGGACTCGATCATGCGGTGCGCGCCGGCGTAGACGATGTAGCCGCCCACGGTGCCGCCGATCAGCGTCGTGATGACGAGGAAGTCGACCTCTTCCGGCAGCACGGTCTGGGTGAGCGCATCACCGAGCGGCGGGCCGGACACGATCGCCACGTACAGCGTCATCAGGATCATCACGATGCCGAGCCCGATCACGATCCGGTCCATGGCCACCCCGGCCCGCCGGATCAAGAAGATCGCGATCGCGAACGCGGCCGAGACGGTACCGCCGATCTTGACGTCCAGCCCGAGCAGCGCGTTCAGGCCCAGCGCGCAGCCGGCCACGTTGCCGATGTTGAAGACGATGCCGCCGAAGACGTCGAGCGCGGCGAGCAGGTAGCCGGCCCCGGGCAGCACGCTGTTGCCGAGGTCCTGAGCGCGGCGGCCGGACACACCGACCACGCGCCACACGTTCATCTGGATGGCGATGTCGACGAGCACCGACACCAGGATCGCGAACGCCATGGCGGCGCCCAGCTTGGCGGTGAAGACGGTCGTCTGGGTGATGAATCCCGGGCCGATGGCGCTGGTGGCCATCAGGAACATCGCGCCGATGAGCGCAGCGCGCGGCGCGGCCGAAGGCGGCTTGACCTGTTCCTTGGTGATTCCGTCCGTCATGGCTGCCCCTTGGTGGAGAGTTGCGGCCTTTCGCACAGGGTAGAGATTGTTCAACAATCCTTCAATCCCCTTGTTGATACATTCTCGGCCGAACGGGGCTACGCTGACGGTGCGGCATGAAGGGGGAACGATGACGGCGGCGCCGGAGGCATGGCTCAGCAGGATCGCGGCGGCCCGGGACGACCTCGACCGATCGAGCACGGCGGCGCGCGTGGCCGACCTGCTCCGCGACCAGATCACCGCAGGCCTCCTCGTGCCGGGCGCACGCCTCCCCGAAGAAGAGCTGGGCAAGGCCGCCGGCGTCTCACGCAACACCCTGCGCGAGGCGTTCCGCATGCTCGTCAAGGAACGCCTGCTGGTGCACGAGTTCAACCGAGGCGTCTTCGTGCGCACGCTGACTCCCGAAGACGTCACCGACATCTACCGCGCCCGCCGGATCCTCGAAGGCGAAGGCCTGCGCAACGTGCCCGCCGCCACACCCGAGGCACTCGCACGCCTGGACGCGGCAGTCACCGCAGGCGAAAAGGCCGCCGCAGCCGGCGACTGGCCAGAGGTAGCCACCGCCGACCTGCAGTTCCACAAGGCGATCGCGGCGCTGTGCGGCAGCTCCCGGGTGGACGAGATGGTGCGCCACCTGCTGGCCGAGCTGCGCCTGGCGTTCCACCAGATGGCCTCACCGCGCGACTTCCACGCGCCCTACCTGGAACGCAACCGGAAGCTGGTGACCCTGGTGCAGCGCGGCGAGCTGGAGGCCGCCGAACGTGAGCTGAACGACTACCTCAACACCGCCCAGGCACAGCTCCTCCAGACGTACCATCGCGAGCCCTGACCGAGCCCGCGTGATCGGAAATCGCGGAGACAGGGCACGAGCGGCTCTGCCAGCCTGAAGCGATGATCACGAAGGAGGTCTCGTGAGCGACGACGAGAAGTCCCGCCTCGGCGAGTTCAGCGCTCGGCTGGAGAGCGACGACATCGACGTCGTCCGCGAGGCTCTGGACGACTACCAGTCGGCGCAGGCGGACACCAGGTGGGGTGTGGACAACCCATACTGGCCCGTGGCCAACGAGGTGCTCTTCGCCGCCCGAGACCTCCTCGGGCAACCTCCGTCCGGCCGCAGCCACGCGAGCGCTCTCACCGCGATGTTGCATCTCGCCGAAGAAGAGGACGCGGACCTGATCGCCGACGTCCTCGAAGGCGTCCCGGACGCCGAGGTGCGGGAGATGGCGCTTCTCGCGGCCGGCACCGCCCTCGCGAAGGGCGAAGAGCCGAACCGGCGGCTGCTGGCGCTGATCACCGCCATGGCGCTGGACGAGGACCTTGACGTACGGGAGCGCAAGGACGCCCTGCACCCCCTGGAGGGTCTCGATCTCCCGGAGGCCGAGGACCTCCTCGTCCGTCTCAGTGAGTCATCCGAACTGGAACTCCAGGTGCACGCGGCGGGTTGCCTCGCGACGCCTCTGCGGCTCCGCGTTCACCGCGACCGCGTCAAACAGCTCGCGGAGTCCTGGCCGGAGGACGCGGGTTGGGAAGCCAAGCACATTCGCGAAGCGCTCGAAGGCTTCCACAGCACCTACTGGAAAGACACCGAGCTGGACGACCCCGTACTCCGGAAGGCCCATGACGAACTGAGGTTCCCGCTCACCGACGAGGGATGTCTGAAAGCCTTCGCCACCCTGCTCCGCAGCGAGGACCCGGTCGCCGTGGGCATCGCGCTCGACCACTACGAGTCCTCGGAAGGGCTGCGTTACGTCCTGGAGGACGAGGAACGTGCCGAGGCCTACATGCCCGAGGTGCTGGCCCGCGCTCGTGAGGTGCTCCGGCGGCCGATGTCCCTCGCCGAGGTGAGCGCCCTGAACATGATCGGGACGCAGCACGCCGAGCCAGCCGACGCCGACCTCCTGCTGGACGTTCTCACCCGCACGGACTCGGACGCGGTGCGCAAGGAGGCCATCTGGACGGCCTACGGCGTCCTCGACCAGGCGAAGGACGGAAGGTTGGTCACCGCCCTGGGTGACCTGATTCTCGACCCTACCGTCGGCTTCTACATCACGAAGGAGACGGCGATCCGCGTCCTGGCCGACACCCTCGGTGCCGACGCGGATGACCTTCTCCTCCGAGCACTCCGCGAGGGTGAGCCAAAGGTGCAGGCCCACGCGTCCTACTACCTGGTCAGGACGGGCGGCCTGGATCGGCATCGCGCCATCCTGGAGGAGGTCGCCGAGAGCTGGGGCGACCGGCCTCCGCAGCATCCCTGGGGCGAGGACCCCATTGAGCTGATCTTCGGCAAGCCGCACAGCGTCCATTGGGAAGGCCACCGGCTGGCGGACCCGGAGCTGCATCGGGCCCACAAGAGGCTGAGGGCACCAACGGTGGACGAGTCGTACCACCAGGCGCTTCGCACGCTGCTCGAAAGTGACGACCAGGCAGCCCTGGGCATCGCCCTCGACCACTGGTGGAGCCCCGACGGCGCGGCGAAGCGCGGCGGCGAGGAGGCGCGAGAGCCCGACAGGGCAATGGTCCTCGATCGCATCCGCGACATGCTGCGGCAACCACCCTCACCGGCCGAGCTCAGCAGCCACTACGGGCCCGATGCCCTTCACCTCAGCGCACTGGCGGCGCTGCGCGTCGCCGCGGAGCCGTCTCTCGTCGCGGAGGTGGTGGAGACCGCCGCGAGCGACCTGATCCGTTCCCAGGCCCTCGACACGGTGCAAGCGGTGTTCGAGGAGGCTGAGGAGGCGGACCTACGGCTCGTCGAAGCGCTTGGGAACGTCGCGTGCGACAAGAACGTGCCGCTGCATGACCGCGTCAGGGCACTGGAACTGCTGGACGAGTCACCAGGAACCAACTCCGTGGACGCGCTAGTGCGAGCAACGCGCTGCCCCGAGCTAGAAGTGCAGGCCGCAGCGGCATGGGGCCTGATGTGGGATGAGGTCATCGAGGACCATCGCGCCTTGCTTGAGGAACTCAATGCGAACTGGCCCGTCGAAGACCCTCCGTGGGAGGTCACTCGGGTGCGGGACATGCTCAACGCGGTCAAGGAGTGAGCCGGACCACGCCCACGCGCTGACCTTCACCAGCCCACCGACCGCCATTGGGTCACCCGAAGTCCTCATCACCGTGGTCGTGGAGCCCCTGCCTGAGGACGTCCGTAAACCATTTGGCCAGGTCGCCCCTATCTGTCGTTCACCAGGCGTTCGGCGATGATCGACAAGCTCACCGGAGCAAGATCCACTTCGGCGAGTTCAGGAGCCATGCTGAATGTACGACGCACCGCGAACCGGCATGGCCCTGCGCCGGAGATCTTCCGCCCTGGTCGCGGCGGTCACCGCCGGTCTCACCCTGTCCCTCGCGGCCCCCTCAGCGGCAGGCACGGCACAGCCGACGGCCGCCGGGGTGCCGGTGCAGTTGCTGTCGATCACCGATCTGCACGGCTACTTCGGTGAGTACACCACCACGGTGCCCGGGGCGCGGTCCGGGGAGCCCGCACAGCAGGTCGGTGGCGGCGCGTACCTGACCACCCATCTCAAGCGGCTCCGCGCCGGCAAGCGGAACTCGATCCTGTTCTCCGCCGGAGACGACTTCACCGGCTGGCCGAACGAGACCGGCTGGTTCTGGAACGAGCCGACGATCGAGTATCTGAACTCGATCGGGCTGGACTTCTCGACGGCCGGCAACCACGAGATGGACCGGGGCTTCACGTTCCTGCGCCACATGATCGACGGCACCTGCCAGGGGCGTCCCGACGACGACCTGTGCTTCACCGACTCGACCGGCCGGCGATTCCGTGGCGCTGACTACGGCTACCACTCCGGCAACCTGGTCCACGAGCGCACCAGGAAGCCGGCGCTGCCGCCGTACCACGTGGAGTACGTCGACGACGGGCGCGGCGGCCGGCTCCCCGTCGGCTTCGTGTTCGCCACCACCGCGCTGACCTCGCAGGAGCAGATGTCCTACACGCCGAAGGGCTTCGACTTCCTCGACGAGTCCGAGGCGGTCAACAAGTACGCCGCGCTCCTGCGCAAGCGGGGCGTACGTGCCATCGTGGCGGTCATCCACGAGGGCTTCTCCCAGCAGTCCGGAGCGGGCTACAACGAGTGCGTCAACCCGTCCGGCCCCGTGGTGGACTTCAACGCCCGGATCACCCCGGACGTCGACGCGATCGTCACCGGGCACTGGCACGCGCTGGTCAACTGCATGCTCCCCGACCCTGCCGGCAACCCTCGGCCCGTGGTGGAGGCGGCCAACCACGGCCGGCTGATCAACGAGATCAACCTCCAGCTCGACCGGCGCACCGGTGAGGTGCTGCGGGACCGGACCGCCTCGGTCAACCACGCCAACACCAAGAACGTTCCGCCCGACCCGCAGACACTGCGGATCGCCGAATACTGGCGGCGGCAGATGGTGCCCCGGGGCAACACTCCGGTGGCGAAGGTCACCGCCGACCTGACCCGGGCACCGAACGACAGCGCCGAATCGACCCTGTACAACGTCACCGCCGACGCCTTCCACCGGGCGGCCAACCGGGACGGGCGGGCCGACCTCGCGGTCGCGATGCCGGGCATCCTCCGCCGCGACATCCGGCACACCGCCGACCCGGCCAACCCCGCCGACGCCCCGGGCCGGGTGCTCTTCTCCGAAGTCGCCCTGGGCACCGTCTACGACAGCGGCATCGGCGTCGGCCTGGTCCGCGGCGACATCACCGGTGCACAACTCGACACGCTGCTGGAAAGCCAGTGGCAGCAGGCCGCCGACGGGTCGGTCAAATACCGGCAGATGGCCGTCTCCGGCAACGTCCGCTACACCTACGACCCGACGAAACCGGTCGGCCAGCGGATCGCCCCCGCCTCCATCCGGATCGGCAACCGGCCGGTCAAGCCGCACGCCACCTACCGGATCGCCACCCTGGCGAATAACTTTTTCGCCAAGCACGCCACCCCCGGCTTCACCGCCCTGTTCAACGCGAAGAAGCAGGACCGCAGCCTCTACAACGGTGGCGACGCCCTCTGGCGCTACCTGGAGAGGAAGTCCCCGGTGAGCCCGCCGGCGCTGAACCGGGCGACGCCAGTCAGCTAGGACGCTGTGAGGGTTCTGTTGGAGGCTGGAGGGCCTTGACGTCGATTCCGCTCAGGCACTTCAGTGCGAGGGTGACCGTAATGGAGACTTACGTTGAGCATCCGCCGTTGCCGGAATTAGCGGGGATGGTGCGGGCAGTCTGGATCCAGCGCACCGGTGAGACGGCGTACGTGCAACGGCACCTGCCCACGGGCGGGGTCGAGATCCACTTTCCGATCGGTGGCCGTCCCCAGCTGGCCGGTCCGCTGACCGGTCCGGAGATCGAGGTCATTCCGGCGCACACCACCATCGTGGGGGTGCGGTTCCGGCCAGGGACCGCGCCGCCCCTTCCGACGGTGCTCGACGACCTGGTGGACCAGCGCCTGGCCCTGGCGGAGCTGTGGGGAGCTTCGGGGGACCGCCTCGTGGAGGCGATGGCTCAGGCCAGGACGCCCGAGCGGGCGCTCATGCTCGTGCAGGCCCACCTCGTGCAGGAATTCCGAAGCGTCCCATGCGTGGATCCGCTGGTGGGCGAAGCCGTCAAAGCGCTGATGCCCTGGAACCCGGTCAACATCGACACCCTGGCCACCCACCTGGCGCTCTCCGCGAGCCAGCTGCGCCGCCGCTGCCTGCACGCGGTCGGGGTGAGCCCCAAGGTCCTCCAGCGGACGTTGCGGTTCCAGGGCTTCCTCGCGCTGGCGCAGGCCGGCCCCATGTCCTCTGGTCAGCGTGGTGCGGACGGCATGGCGGGACTGGCGGTTGACGCGGGGTACGCCGACCAGGCAGGCCGCTACGAGTCTGACTCTGCGCGATTCGTTCAAGACTCCGTCGTCACGCCGCTCCTAATGTCGCACGCGTGCCTGATCCAGCCGAGTTCACTGTGGCGCGCCGACAACCCCTGAAGGAGCAGACCCATGCTTGACCCGAACGTACGCCGCGTACTCGACGGCACCTCGATCGCTCACCTCGCCACCGTCCTCCCCGACGGCTCGCCCCACACCACTCCCGTGTACGTCGGCACCCGCGGCGACCGAATCGTCTTCTTCACCGGTCCGGGCATGCGCAAGGCCCGCAACCTGCGCCGCGATCCCAGGATGGCGCTGTCCATCGCACCCGTCGACAACCCGTTCGAGCCCGTCGTCATCCGTGGCCGCGTCGTCGAATGGATCGAGGGCGACGCGGGGTGGGAGATCATCGACCAGCTGGCCACGAAGTACACCGGCATGCCCTACCCGCGAGGCCAGGAACGCGTCGTGGCCGTGATCGAGCCCGAGCGACAGACCGCCGGTGTCGGCTGAGTTCGATGCCTGGTGGCTCCTGGCTAGGGCGCTTCAGTTGGCGGGCGGGAAGGCGGCTCGGACGCGGTCGAGTTCGGCCTTGGTGATCGGCAGGACCGTGCCGTGCCGGGGCCGGGAGGGCAGGTCGTAGTCGTCCGGGATGCTCCAGCTGGGCTTGTCCAGTTCGCGGGTGGTGAACGGGATGTATCCGCGGCCAGAGGACTCGTCCATGAAGGCGTACCAGCGGTCTTCGGTGTTCGACTTGAAGACCGTCGGGCCTTCCAGCCAGCCCAGACCGAAGTCGGTCCTGATGCAGTCGTCCACCAGCTGCCAGTTCCGCGGCCTGGTGTCGGGGAGGTCGACCGCGGTCAGGGACTTGGAGCGCTCGAGGACGAGGTCGGCGGTGCAGGAGCCGATGACGCCGTCGTCCGTGCTGATGCGGTAGAAGTAGTCCCCGTCGCGGACGACGGTGGCGTCGATGCTGTTCGCGCCGGTGTCCTTCCATACGCGAGGCTTGGAGAAGGTGCGGAAGTCGCGGGTGGTCGCGTACATCAGGCGGGTGTTGACGGTGCCCTGGTGGTCCGGGTCGTCGGCGCTGTAGAGGTTCGATGCCCAGTAGACGACGTAGGCGCCGAGCCTCTTGTCGTAGGTCGCCTCGGGTGCCCAGGTCATGCCGGCGGTGTCGTCGGAAACCCGCACGTGGCGCTGCTCGGACCAGCGGACCAGGTCGGTGGACTCCCAGATCTCGATGTGCCTGCTGCCGTGCCTCGTCGCATGATCCCACCCCGGGCCACCGTGGATCTTCAGGTCGGTGGCGATGAGGTAGAACTTGTCGCCCTCGGGGGAACGGATGATGAACGGGTCGCGTAGGCCCTTCTCGCCCTGCGTCGAGGTCAGGACCGACGTGCCGCCGTTCAGGTCGTCCCAGCGCAGCGGGTCGTTGCCGCGGCTGGCGGCGAAGAAGACCTGCTCGCCGTCGGCGTACTTCTCCCCGGCGAAGTAGGGAAAGAAGTAGCCCTTCAGCGGCCGCTTCTTCGGCAGCGGGCGCACCGTGAGGTCGAAGCGCCGCATGGTCTGGCGGTGCCCGAGCTTGACGGTCGCTGTGAGGGTCGCGGTGGCGGGGCGCTTCCCATGCGCGGGCCGGCGCACCTCGCCGGTCCGGGTGACGGTCGAGGGATCGGTGGACTTCCAGGAGATCCGGGCGCCGTGGAGGCCCCTGTCCGGCAGGGTGATGTTGCCGCGGACGTCGTGGGCGTCCCAGACCGTGAGCGCTTTGGCGGCCTCGTTCAGGCGGCCGTCGAGGGTGGTGCCGGAGACGGCCCGGGACGGCGGTGTTTCGGCGACTGCCACGGGTGCCGCCAGCAGGGCCACGGACAGCATCGAGAGGAACAGCAGCCAGGCTCTGGAACGGGCACTCACTTCGGTCCTCTCGACGGCCCGGCGCTGTCCGAAATATCGGACAGTGATCTTGAAATCGGCCAAACCGTACAGGGGCCCATGAGGGCGGTCAAGGGACGGGCTAAGAGGGTGCAGGCGCGCCGATCATGGGGCGTAGTTCATGACGTGGTCGTGGAGGAGTTGGGGGGCAGCAGGGTCGTTGCGGCGGAAGGCCTCGATGAGCTGGGCGTGCTCGGCCGATTTGGAGTAGATCTCGGTTCTGTGGATGCGCAGGGAGAGCGTTGTCCAGAGCTCGATGCCGAGCGACTCCCAGACCGACGTCAGCAGGCGGTTGCCCGAGGCCTCGACGATCTCGCGGTGGAAGTCGATCGACAGGCGCATCTGGGCTTGGAGATCTTCGGTCTCGGCGGCTTCGGCGAGGCGCTGGTTCTGGGCCTCCAGGGCGTCGAGGCAGTCGGCCAGGTGAGGGAGGGCCAGTTCGACGGCGGTGCGCTCCAGGCCGGCGCGGACCGGGAAGATCTCGGCCAGGTCCTTTTCGGTGAACGCGCGGACGCGGGCGCCGCGGTTGGGCAGCGACTCGATCAGCCGGAGGGCCTCGAGCTGGCGGAGGGCCTCCCGGACCGGGCCCTGGCTGACTCCGAGCTCGGTCGCGATGCGGCGTTCGACGATGCGCTCGCCGGGTGCCCAGCGGCCCGTGGAGATCCCGTCCACGATGAACTCGCGGATCTGGTGGGAGAGTCCTGCGCGCAGCAAAGGAGCGTCGTCGGTCGCGGCGTTCACGCTGACCATCGTAGAGGTGCGGGTCAGACGGTGGACGTAAGTGAACCTTGACGTGGCTTGGTAGACTCCTAAATGATCGATCATTGATCAATGATGATCGGTTAGTGGGCGGCGACCCCGCGCCACGCACCCTCGCACGGAAGAAGAACGCGATGGCTGAGACCACCAAGGCCAAGCCGGCCCGGGCCCGCAAGGCCCGCACCCCGGCCAGGCGCACGACCGATGCCGCGACCCTTGTCGCCTACTACCGGCAGATGTTGCTGATCCGCCGTTTCGAGGAACGCGCGGCGCGGGCCTACACCGAGGCCAAGATCGGCGGCTACTGCCATCTGAATCTGGGTGAAGAGGCGACCGTCGTGGGGCTGATGTCGGCGCTGCGGCCCACGGACTATTTGTTCACCAACTACCGCGAGCACGGCTATGCCTTGTCCAAGGGCATCGAGCCGCGACGGGTGATGGCCGAGCTGTACGGGCGTTCGACCGGTGTCTCCAAGGGCTGGGGCGGGTCGATGCACATGTTCGACGCCGAGGCCCGGCTGCTCGGTGGATACGGGATCGTCGGCGGGCAGCTGCCCTTGGCCACCGGGGCTGCTCTGGCTGTTTCGTACAAGGGTGGCGACGACGTGGTGATGTGCCACATGGGCGAGGGAACGGCCGCCATCGGGGCGTTCCATGAGTCGCTCAACATGGCCGCTCTTTGGAATCTGCCGGTCGTCTTTGTGATCATCAACAACGGGCTCGGCATGGGCACGACCGTGGAGAACTCCGCTGCGGAGCCCGAGCTCTGGCGGCGGGGCTCGGCCTACCGGATGGAGAGCGCCCGGGTGGACGGCAATGACGTGGTCGCCGTGCACGAGGCCGCCAAGCTCGCCGTGGAGCGCGCCCGCAAGGAGAGCAAGCCCTATCTGCTGGAGGCCACGAGCCTTCGGCTCAAGGGTCACTCGGTCGTGGACCCCGCGCGCTACCGCTCCAAGGAGGAGAAGGAGGCCCTGAAGGCCGCCGATCCGCTTGCGCGCATGGCGCTGGAGCTGGAGGAGGCCGGGGTCCTCAACCTTGAGGACCACGAGAAGCTCGACGCCGAGGTGACCGCCGAGGTCGAGGACGCCGCCGCGTTCGCCGACCAGAGCCCGCACCCGGACGTGTCGACGCTCTTCGACTACACCTACGCGACGCCGGTCGAGGGCGAGCTGCGCCGCCTTCCCGCCGACCCGGTATTCCAGGCCTGAGGAGGGCGACCCATGGCAACGACGAGTTACCGCCAGGCCCTCCGGGAGACCCTGCGCGCCGAGATGCTCCGCGACGAGAACGTCTTCCTCCTGGGCGAGGAGATCGGCGTCTTCGAGGGCTCGTACAAGATCACCGAAGGGCTGCTGAAGGAGTTCGGACCGCGGCGGGTGAGGGACACTCCGATCGCCGAAGAGGGCTTCGTCGGTGCCGCGATCGGCGCCGCGATGCTCGGGCTGCGGCCGGTCGTGGAGATCATGACGATCAACTTCTCGCTGCTGGCGCTCGACCAGATCGTCAACCACGCGGCGAAGATCTACGGGATGTTCGGCGGCCAGGCCAGCGTGCCCATGGTCATCCGCACCCCGGGCGGCGGCGGCCAGCAGCTGGGCGCCACGCACTCGCAGAACGTCGAGCTGTTCTACTCGTTCATCCCCGGCCTGAAGGTCCTGGCGCCGAGCACGCCCGCCGAGGCGTCCGCCATGCTCAAGGCCGCGATCCGCGACGACGACCCTGTGCTGTTCCTGGAGAACCTCGCGCTCTACAACACCAAGGGCGAGCTTCCCGCGGACATCCCCGACATCGAGCCCGCCGTCATCGGCAGGGCCGCCGTCACCCGTCCCGGGACGGACATCACGATCGTCGCGTATTCACGGATGGCGCATGTCGCCACCGAGGTGGCCGAGACGCTGGCCGCCGAGGGCATCTCCGCCGAGGTCGTGGACCTGCGGAGCCTGCGCCCGCTCGACCGGCAGACCGTCGTCGACTCCGTCCGCCGCACCGGCTGCGCCGTGGTCGCCGAGGACGACTGGCTGACGTACGGCATCGGCGCCGAGATCGCCGCCAGCATCCAGGAGGGCGCCTTCGACTGGCTCGACGCCCCGGTGCGCCGCGTGGCCATGGCCGAGGTGCCGCTGCCCTACTCCAAGCCGCTGGAGCTGGCCGCCCTGCCCTCCGCCGATTCACTGATCACCGCCGTGCGCGAGACGCTCCGCGCGCGTGGCCGCCGCCTGCAGGAGACCGTCCGATGACAGAGATCCTCATGCCCCGCCTCTCCGACACGATGGAGGAGGGCGTCATCAGCTCCTGGCAGAAGCAGCCGGGTGACGAGGTCGCGATCGGCGACGTCATCGTCGACATCGAGACCGACAAGGCGGTCATGGAGTACGAGGCGTACGAGGCCGGCGTGCTCGAGAAGATCCTCGTCGCCGAGGGCGAGACCGCCGCGATCGGCGCGCCGATCGCCGTCATCGCCCCCAAGGGCGCCGCCGCGCCCTCAGCCCCCGCGCCCGCCCCGGCTCCGGAGGCCAAGCCCGAGCCGGCTGTGCCTCCGGCCGCCACTCCGGCCACGCCTCCGGCCGCCACTCCGGTTCCCGCGACCCCGGCCACGACCGCTCCGCCTGCGGCCGTCCCGGCACAGAACGGCTCGGCCGGGGCACCCGTTTCCCGTCCGCCGTCGTCGCCGCTCGCGCGCAGGCTGGCCCGCGACCACGGCCTCGACCTGACGACGATCACCGGCACCGGCCCCGGCGGCCGCATCGTCCGCGCCGACATCGAGGCCGCGATCCGCGACGTCCCCGCAGCCGCACCCGCTCCGGCGGCTCCGGCTGCGGCCCCCGCGAAGACGGTCATGCCGCAGGTGGACGAGGACACCGAGGCGGTCCCGCTCAACCGGTTCCGCAAGGTCGCCGCCCGCAGGCTCACCGAGAGCAAGCGGAACGCGCCGCACTTCTACCTGACCCGCGACGTGGACGCCGAGGCGCTGGTGGCGTTCCGGGCGACGCTGAACGAGGCGCTCGCCCCCGTGAAGATCAGCGTGAACGACCTGATCGTCAAGGCCTGTGCCACCGCGCTGCGCGAGCACCCGGAGATCAACGTCTCGTTCACCGAGGAGAACCTGCTCTTCCACAAGCGGGTGCACGTCGGCGTCGCGGTCGCCGTGGACGGCGGCCTGCTGGTCCCGGTCATCCGCGACACCGACCGCAAGGGCGTGGCGGAGATCGGCGCGGAGACCCGCGCGCTGGCCGCCAAGGCCCGCGACGGCAAGCTCGGCGCGAACGAGATGAGCGGCGGCACGTTCAGCGTCAGCAACCTCGGCATGTTCGGCATCGACTCCTTCTCGGCGGTCATCAACCCACCGGAGTCGGCCATCCTCGCCGTGGGCGCCGTCCGCGACGAGCCGGTCGTCCGCGACGGCCAGATCGTCCCGGGCAAGCGCATGTCCGTGACCGCCTCGTTCGACCACCGCGCCATCGACGGCGCGACCGGTGCCAAGTTCCTGGCCCGCCTGGTCGAGCTCCTGGAGCAGCCGCTCCTCATCGTCGCCTGACGACGAGAAGGCGCGTGTGCCCGCCGCCGGTGTAGGGCGGCGGGCACAACGCATTCCCAAGCAGAATCTGATTCGGTAACGTCGGCCCCGTGATGGATGTCTTCGCGGATCTCCGGGCCGAGTACGAAGCGCTCGACGCCGTTCTCACCGCGCTCTCGCCCGAGCAGTGGTCGCACCCGTCGGCGGCCGAGGGGTGGACGGTCGCCGACGTCGTCCTGCATCTCTCCCAGACCGACGAGCTCGCCGCCGCGTCGATCGCGGGCGACGAGGAGGTCTTCAGCGCCATCCGGCCCGGCGAGGTCGACGCCAGGGCGGCCGATATCGTCGCCGCTCAGCGCGACACCTCCCCCGCCGAGATCCTGGCCCGCTGGCGCACCGCCGCCTTCGGCATTCCGGACGCGCTGGCCGGGCTTCCGCCGGGCACGCGGCTGCGCTGGATCACCAACCGCATGTCCGCGGCGGCGCTGGCCACCACCCGCATCGCCGAGCACTGGACGCACGCGCACGACATCACCGACGCGCTCGGCATCCCCTATCCCGACACGGCTCGCCTGCGCCATATCGCCTGGCTCGGCCACCGCACGCTGCCCTATGCCTTCGATGCCGAGGGGATCGAAGGCGGTCCCGTGCGGGTCGAGCTCACCTCACCCGACGGCGAGACCTGGTCGTTCGGCGATCCCGACGCGCCTTCCAGAATCACCGGGCCTGCCGGCGACTTCTGCCGCGTCGGCGCACGGCGCCTGGCTCCGGCCGCCTCCAGGCTGGAGGCGACCGGGCCCCACGGCGCGCAGGCACTTGCCGTCCTGCGCAACTACGCCGTCTAACGGCCGACCTGCGGGAAGCGGATCACCCGGTCGTCGGCAGAGGTGGGGTTGCCTCGGCCGTCGCGGTTGCTGGTGGCGATCCAGAGATGGCCGTCGGGTCCCACGGCCACCTCGCGTAGGCGACCGTAGGTGCCGGTGAGTGCTGCGGTGGGTGTGCCGGACGTTCCGCCGGTGCCGTTCAGCGGGACTTGCCACAGGCGGGTGCCGCGCAGGGCGGCGGCGTAGAACGTGTCGCCTGCGACGGTGCCCCCACTGGGTGAGGCTTGGGCGGTGGTCCAGGTGACGATGGGATCGCGGTAAGTGGGCTCGCCGCCTTTCCCTTCCACATTGGGCCAGCCGTAGTTGGCTCCGGCTGTGATGTGGTTGACCTCGTCCCAGGTGTTCTGACCGAATTCCGTGGCGTACATATGGCCGCCGCCCCAGCCGAAGCCTTGGACGTTGCGATGCCCGAGCGTGTAGACGACGGAGGACGCGTTGGGGTTGTCCGGCGGCGCGGAGCCGTCGGGGCGCATCCGGAGAATCTTCCCGCCGAGGCTAGAAGGGTTCTGGGCGTTGGCGGTCTGCGCCGCGTCGCCCGTTCCGGCGTAGAGCATCCCGTCAGGGCCGAAGTGAATGCGCCCGCCATTGTGGATGGACGCCTTGGGGATGCCAGAGCGGACGACCTCTTGGCTGGGTGTGGCTGCGAGCTTGAAGCGGACGATCCGGTTGTCGTTCGCGGCCGTGTAGTACGCGTAGACGTAACCGTCCTGGGCGTAGGTCGGGCTGACCGCCAGGCCTAGGAGGCCCCCTTCGCCCGCCGGCTGGACGCCGGTGAGCCGGGCGACCTCTGTGGGTGGGGAGCCGGGGGCCAGGCGGAGGATGCGGGCACTCGTGCGTTCGGACACCAGGGCACTGCCGTCCGGCAGGAACGCCAAGCCCCAGGGCACGACGAGGCCGGTGGCGACCACGTCGGGTTTGGTGAAGTCGAATTCGGGCTCGGCCGCCGAGGCGGCGTCGACGGCCGAGGCTGCGGACAGGGGTGTGACGGTCAGGGCAACTCCGAGGATGAGCGCGCGGAGCCTCATATCGGTCCTCGAATCTTCAGCGGGGGGCGGAGTCCCGGGTCACGGGCCGGATCACAACGGAGTAGGCGTGGTCGCGGTCCTGCCGGACCTGGTATTCGGGGCGTACGGGGTTGGGAGTGTCCCCGACGCCGGTGACGGCGTGGTTGACGTGGAAGGTGTTCCACCCGGGATTGCGTACGCGGGCGAACGGATAGAGGGCGCGGTCCAGGTCGTCGTACGGGGTGACGCTGACCTCCAGGTCACCGCCTACGAGGAGACCGTTGCCGCGGGCGTTCGTGAGCGTGGCCCAGCGAACGTCGTCGTGGTTGCCGTAATCCTGAGGCTGGTAGTACGAGACGTACTGGTCGTCCACGGACGACGACCAGACGCCCATGGGAGTGCCGTCCTTGCGGTCGTTGTAGTTCTCCACAGGTCCGCGCCCGTACCACGAGAAGCGTTTGAACGTGTCGGGCATCTTCAGCGTGAAGCCCACCCGCGCCAGGTACGGAACGGCACGGACACGTCCCTGCGGGCTGACCCGGTGGCTCAGCTCGATCTGCCCTGAGCCGTCCACCACGTACGTCGTGGTCTGGTCGAGCCACGCGTCGGCGTAACCGGGCGCCGATGCCCTGCTGGTGATCCCGATCGTGGCCTTGTCGCCCGGGGTGACCGTGATCGACGTGGGTGTGGTGACGAGCCGGTCCAGCCCCACCAGGCGCCAGTCCTCGCCCTCGGCGCGGCCCCAGGTGTAGGTCTCGTTGCTGATCGGCGGGCGCCACACGTCCAGCTCCGGACCCGTGCGCAGCAGCTCGACGCCCTTGTGGCGCATCGAGCTGAGCGTGCCCTTGGCCCGGTCGAACACGTACCGGAAGTCGGGGCCGGACACGACGATCTCCTTGCCGTTCTGCGTCGTCTCCACCTTCCCCTTCGACGGCACCTGAATCCCCGGCACCGCCGTCCCGCCGGCCGGGAACTGCCCGAAGCCGACCACGTGCCCGGCCGGGCCGTACCAGGTCCGCTTCGCCAGCACCGCCTCGACCGTGAGCCACCGCTCGTTGCCGGACGGATTCGCGGGAGGCGGCGGCACCGGCGCCGGCGCCGAGCCGCCCGGTTCCAGCTTGAGCGGCAGGCTGCCCGACCGCAGCGTGCGGCGGCCTTCGGTGTAGCGCCAGCGCAGCTTGAGGTCGCCGGTTCCGTCGAACGCACGCTCGCTGGCGACGGAGACCTGCTCGCCCGTACGGGTGACGCGGATCGGTGACTGCACCCAGGACAGCTGCGCCAGCTCAGGCTGGAGGTAGCGGTCCGAGCCGACCAGGCCGTCCACGCCGGACAGGCTCTGGCCGTTGGACAGGAAGGACCCCTTCCGCTCGAAGTCGTCGAAGTCGAGCGCCAGCACCGCGTCCTTGGTGGGATCGGCGCCGGCGCCGAGCTCGGCGGCGGTCAGCGCGCGGCTGTAGATCCGGACGTCGTCGATCGAGCCGTGGGCCATGCGGCCGCTGTAGTTGTCCTGCATGATCTCGGAGTTGCGGGCCACGTTGACGTCCGCGGACGACCAGGCGATGGTGCCGCTGTAGGGGACGTTCGCGGCCTCCTTGCCGTCCACGTACAGCCGCACCGCGCGGCCGTCGTAGACCCCGGTCACCCGGTGCCACGTGTCGTGCCAGTTGGCGGGCACCGGCGCCCGAACGGTCCGCCAGGTGCCGCCGCTGTAGATGAAGAACTCCAGCGTGGTCTCGTTCGACATCTTGAGGCCGTACTGCTTGTCGCCCTTGGTGACGATCGTGAAGTCGCCCGTCCAGGGCTTCGCGGGCTTCACCCACGAGTCCAGCGTGACCTGGTCGCCGGTGATGTCGAGCCGCCGGTCCCGGTAGACCTCCACGAAGTCGTCCAGCCCGGAGAAGTACAGGGCCTTACCGCGATGGCCGTCCACCGTCTTCGGCAACCCCTGCAGCCAACTCTTGATCTTGCTGGGTGAGGAGTCGGGGGTGGTGATGATCGGATGCCGCATGTTGGCCTCGGCCCAGTCCCAGATGAAGCCGCCCTGGACCTGCGGGTACTTGCGGACGACCTCCCAGAACTCACGGAAGTTGCCGAGGCTGTTGCCCATCGCATGGGCGTACTCCCCCATGATGATCGGCTTGGAGGTGGTGAGGGCCTGCGCCGCCAGGCGCGCCGGGGTCGGGTAGCGCGGCCCCCAGACGTGGGCGAACGGGGCGTCGCCGTCCGGCGAGTTCGACTGGTGGTAGAGCGGCCGGGTCGGGTCGGCGGCCCGTGCCCATTCGGCCATCTTGGTGTGCGCGATGCCGAGGCCCGCCTCGTTGCCGGTGTCCCACAGGAAGACGCTGGGGTGGTTCTTGTCGCGCGCGACCATCGCCTGGAACCGTTCGAGGAACGCCTTCTGCCACTCGGGCCGGTCGGCGAGGCAGTCCCGGGGATGGCCCGCGGGCAGGCCGCAGTTCTCCAGGTTGTGGGTCTCGATGTCGACCTCGTCGTCGACCCACAGCCCGCGGCGGTCGGCCAGCTCGTAGAGGTAGGGGTCGGACGGGTAGTGCGAGGTGCGGACCGCGTTGACGTTGAGCCGCTTCATCAGCGCGACGTCGGACTCCTGCCGCTCCCTGGTCTGGTGCCGCCCGGTGTCGGGGTCGGTCTCGGCGCGGTTGACCCCCTTGATCAGGATGCGCTTCCCGTTGGCGAGCAGCTGCCGGTCCCGGATCTCGATCTCGCGGAAGCCGACGGTCTCGCTCGTGGTCTGGGTGACGCGGCCGCCGGGAGCGACCAGTTCGAGGGCCAGCCGATAGAGGTTCGGGGTCTCGTCCGACCACTTGGCCGGGTTCGCGACCGGCGTGGACAGCCGCAGGCTCGCCGTGTCGCCGGTGACGTCGACCTTGCCCGCGAAGCGCCGCACCGGCTTGCCACGCGGGTCGAGCAGGGTGGCACGGACGGTGTGCTCGCCACCCTGTTCGACCCGCGCGGCGCCCTGCGCGCTGGCGAGGGTCAGATCGGCGTTGAGGGTGGCGTCGCGGTACGAGGCGTCCAGATCGGTCGTGATGTACGCGTCGCGCACGAACGTCTTGGGAGTGGAGTACGCCCACACCGAACGGAAGATGCCGCTGTAGCGCCACTGGTCGACGTCTTCGAGGTACGAGCCGGCGCTCCACCGGTGGACCTGCACCGCGACCGTGTTGGCACCCTCGCGCACGTGAGCGCTGACGTCGAATTCGGCGGGCGTGTAGCCGCCCTGGTCGTAGCCGACGTACTCCCCGTTCACCCAGACGAAGTAGGCGCTGGTCACGCCTTCGAAGCGGAGGACCGTGCGCCGGTCGCCCCAGCCGTCCGGCACGTCCAGGCGCTTGACGTAGGCGCCGGTCGGGTTGATGTCGCGCGGGGTCTTCGGCGGATTGTCCGGCCAGACCTCGGTCGGGATGTTGCGGAAGACCGGATGGTCAATGCGGTCGCTCTGCCAGGTGTGCGGGACCTTCACCTTGGGCCACCGGGACGTGTCGTAACCCTTGCGGTAGAACCCGGCGGGCACCTCACCGGGTCGTTCGGCCATCTGGAGCCGCCATTCCCCGTCCAGCGTCCGCGACCATCGCCGCTCGCTCGGCCGGAGCATGGCGTGCGCGGGTTCCTGCCCCTCGGCCACCATCTGCGGGTCGTCGAGGTAGGTGTAGACGTCGGACGGCGGAGCAGATGCCGCACCAGACCACGGCGCCGCCGAGACGGAACGCGGCCAGGCCAGCGAGGCCACGGCGACGAGGACAGCCAGGCAAACGGTCAGGGAGTGGAAGGGGGGACGTAGCGCCATTACTGCGCGCCTCCTCAGTGGGTGGGCGCGCCCCCTGACTGCACCCGGCACAGGTTCCGACTGTTGTGGTGAAGAAGTACTCCTGGGACGCTAGATCGACAAGGCGTCGCCGTCAACGATGTGGGGCCCCTGATCCTATTGGGCTGACGCGATCCCTGGGGCGTGCCGGGACACGCCCTAGGAGGCCGTCTCGATGCTGAAGAGCCGTTCGTCGATCTGGTCCAGGGCGAGGCGCACGGCGCCGAGCCCGACCGCCTCGTCGCCCAGCGTCGAGGCCTCGATCCGGGTGGGGCCGAGGCACAGCGGGCGGACGTGCCGCCGCAGTTCCTCCACGAGCCGGTCCCCGGTGTGGGTGAGCTCGCCACCGACGACGATCATCTCCGGGTCCAGCGCGAGCGCCATGGCGGCGATGCCGCGCGCCATGCGGGCGGCGAGCCGCTCCACCAGCGCGACCGCCTCGGGGTCTCCGCGCATGGCCGCGTCCAGCACCCGTTCGGCGCCGGCGTCCCGGCCTCCGCCGGAGCCCCCGCCGGAGCTCTCCCCGCCGCCCTCGCCGGCGCCCGCGTCCAGCGGCGACATCGCGCCGGACAGCGCGGCCGTGGTGTCGCGCAGGCCCAGCTCGGGCAGCATGCCGACCTCACCGGCCGCACCCCAGCGCCCCCGGTGCAGGCGCCCGTTGATGATCGCGCCCATGCCGGTGTGCAGCTGGGCCAGCACGTAGATCACGTCATCGACGTCCTTGGCCACGCCGCGCCAGCGTTCGGCGACGGTGGCCAGGTTGGCATCGTTCTCCACGTACACCGGGCAGGAGAACGACCGGCCGAGCTCGCGCGCGAGGTGCAGCCCCTGCCAGCCGGGCACGACCGTGCAGATCGCCACGGTGCCGTCCGGAGCGATCACGCCCGGGGTCCCGGCGGCCACCGCCCACAGCGCCGAGCGTTCGATGCCGGCCCGGGCCAGGCAGGTCTTCACCGCGGCGCGGACCGCCGCGAGCCGTTCGGGCGGTTCCCAGTCCACGTCCAGCTCCACGCTGTGGCCGCCGACGACCTCGCCGTCCAGATCGGCGACGAAGATCCGGGCCCGGTGCGACTCGATCTCCATGCCGAGCGCGTAGCCGGCTTCGGCGCGGAACCGGTAGCGCCGCGCGGGACGGCCCAGGCCGGCGCCCGAACGCGGCGGCACCTCCTCGACCAGCCCGCGTTCCACCAGCTCGCCGAGCACACCCTCGGTGGTGGGCCGCGACAGCCCGACCTGCTTGGCCAGCTCGGACAGCGTGGGCTCACCGCCACCGCGCAGCGCGCGCAGCGTGGCCACGGAGTTGAGCCGCCGGAGCACCGACGGGTCTCCCCCATGCAGTGGAACTTCGGACACGGGACCTCTTGACATGGATAGGGGGTACGGGAACATTATTGCGCAACCTACTTACGAAATGAACTTTCGTAAATACTCGCGCAGGTCAGGAGGCACGACGCGATGGATGCATCGGGGGTCACGCTCGCCGTGGCGGGGGCCGGGATCCGGGGCGCCACGTACGCGCGCCGCGCCCTGGCCACCTCCGCTCGCGGCGGAGCCACGCCGGGGGGCGTGGGGGCTCCTCCCCCCTCTGGCGGGCACAGCGCGACCGTGGTCGCGGTGGCCGAACCGGACCCGGTGCGGCGCGAGCGGTTCGCCGCCGAACACCGCATCCCGCCGGAGCGGGTGTTCGCCGACTGGCGCGACCTCGCCGCCGCCGGACGGCTGGCGGACGGAATGATCATCGCGACGCAGGACGCCGAGCACGCCGAGCCGGCGGTCCGGTTCGCCGATCTCGGCTACCACATCCTGCTGGAGAAGCCGATGGCCACCAACGAGGCCGACGCGGCCGCGATCCTGGAGGCCGTCGAGCGGAACGGCTCCACGCTCGCGGTCTGTCACGTGCTCCGTTATACGCCCTACACGGCCGTGATCAGGGAATTGATCGCGGCGGGGCGGATCGGGACCCCGATCAGCATCCAGCATCTGGAGCCCGTCGGGTGGTGGCACCAGGCCCACTCGTACGTGCGCGGCAACTGGCGGCGCGAGGACGAGTCCGGCCCGATGCTGATGACCAAGTCGTGCCACGACATCGACTGGATCATCCATGTGATGGGCGAGGTCCCGGCCCGGGTCTCCTCGTTCGGCCGGCTCTCACACTTCCGGCCGGAGAACCGGCCGGCCGGCGCCGCCGACCGCTGCCTGGACTGCAAGGTCGAGCCGACCTGCCCGTACTCGGCCACGCGGCTCTACCTGTCCTGCCTGGACGACCCCGACCTGCGGGCGTGGCCGCTGAGCGTGGTCACCACCGACCACACCGAGGCCGGGGTGCGCACCGCGCTGCGCGAGGGACCCTACGGGCGGTGCGTGTACGCCGGTGACAACGACGTGGTCGACCACCAGGTCGTCAACATGGAGTTCCCGTCCGGGGCGACGGGGGCGTTCACCATGACGGCGTTCTCCCCGTACGTCCAGCGCCAGACCCGGATCTTCGGCACGGCGGGCTTCATCGAGGGCGACGGCGCGCGGCTGACCCTGCGCGACTTCGTCACCGGCGAGGAGGAGATCTTCGAGACGGCCGACCACCACCGCTCGCCGGACGGCCGCCACGACGACGCCGACGACGCCCTCGCCGACGCGTTCATCGCGGCGATCGCCACCGGAGACCCCTCCCTCCTGCC
Source organism: Actinomadura rudentiformis (assembly GCF_008923185.1). Classification (GTDB taxonomy): domain Bacteria; phylum Actinomycetota; class Actinomycetes; order Streptosporangiales; family Streptosporangiaceae; genus Spirillospora; species Spirillospora rudentiformis. Next base: position 106,260 of record NZ_WBMT01000005.1, on the reverse strand, counting down.
CTCCGACGCGCGCGAGAGCCTGGCCGCCCACCGGGTGGTCTGGGCGGCCGAACGCGCACGCCATTCCGGCACCGTAGTCGACGTGACCTCCTCCCCCCCGACCTCCTCCTCCCCTTCCTCCACATCCCCCGCGAAAGGCACGGCCCAATGAACACCATGACCCTCACGGGCACCGCGGCTACCGCGATCGCCCTGACGCTGGCCCTCAGCGCATGTGGATCCGGGAGCGACGACAAGGGCTCCTCGTCCACGGCGACGAACGACGCGCGCGGCCCGATCACGTTCGCCACCGGCAAGGACCTGACCGGCACCATCCAGATGCTCGTCGGCAAGTGGAACACGGCGCACCCTAACGAGAAGGTCCGGATCATCGAGCTGCCGGAGGACGGTGACCAGACCCGGCAGCAGCTGGTCCAGAACGCGCAGATCAAGTCCAACGCGTACGACGTGATCCGGCTGGACGCGGTGTGGACGGCCGAGTTCGCGGCGCGCCGCTGGGTCCTGCCGCTGGACGAGTCCAAGCTCGACCCGTCCACGTTCGTGCCGGCCGCGCTGGAGACGGGCAAGTACCGCGGCAAGCTGTACGCGGCGCCCTGGCTGACCGGCACCGGCATCCTCTACTACCGGACCGACCTGCTGAAGGCCGCCGGGGTGAAGAGCCCGCCCACGACCTGGACGGAGCTCACCGACGCCTGCGCCAAGGTGAAGAAGACCCCCGAGGGCAAGGGCGTCGACTGCTTCGCGGGCCAGTACGACAAGTACGAGGGCCTGACCGTCAACTTCTCCGAGGCGGTCCAGTCCGCGGGCGGCCAGGTCTTCGACGCCTCCGGGAAGCCGCAGGTGACGACGCCGCAAGCCAAGGCGGGGCTGCAGTTCCTGGTGGACGGCTTCAAGCAGGGCACCATCCCGTCCAAGGGCGTGACGCTCAAGGAAGAGGAGGGCCGCCGCGCGTTCCAGGACGGCAAGCTCGTCTTCCACCGCAACTGGGCGTACGTGTACGCGATGGCCTCGGCCAAGGACGGCTCGTCCAAGGTGAACGGCAAGTTCGACGTCGTCCCGCTGCCGGGCAAGGACGGCCCGGGGTCGGGGACGCTCGGCGGCAACAACCTGTCGGTGTCGGCGTTCTCCAAGCACCAGGCCACCGCGCGTGACTTCATCACCTACATCGTGAGCCTGGAGACGCAGCGGGAGTACGGCAAGGAGCAGTCGTTCCCGCTGTCGCGCACGGCGCTGTACGACGACCCCGCGATGGTCAAGCTCTACCCGTACCTCCCCGTGCTGAAGAAGAGCCTCCAAGCCGCCAAGCCGCGCCCGGTCGCGGTGAAGTACAGCGAGGTCAGCGCGGCGATCCAGGACAACGTCACCGCCGCCATCACCGGCAAGAAGACCGTCGACCAGGCCTCGACCGACCTGCAGACGGCGCTGTCCGGCCTGACCGACTGACCCGGCGCGGACCAGTCACCGGACGCGGATCACAGGAGTCACGTTGAGCCACACGAGCACCGGACACGCACCCGCCGGGTCGCCGCCGGCGGCGTCCCCTGGCGGGCCGACTCCCACCGGCCGCGGGCGGTCCGGCAAGGGACGGTCCGGCAGGGGACGATCTCGCCGGGCGGACGGCCAGGGGCGGCTGGCCGCCGCCCTGCTGTCGCCCACCCTCGCCGTGCTCGGCGTCGTGATCGCGTTCCCGATCGCGGTGGCCGTCTGGGACTCGCTGCACACCACCAGCGAGGAACTCGACGCGGACGGCCTGGTGGTCGAGGGCACGCGGTTCAGCGGGGTGAGGAACTACGCCGATCTCTTCCGGGGCGAGACCGGCGACCGGTTCCTGAACGCGCTCTGGAACACCTCGTTCTTCACCGTCACGACCGTCGTGCTCGAGACCATCCTCGGGCTCGGCATGGCGCTGCTGATGCACCGGGCGTTCCGGGGCAGGGCGCTGTTCCGGGCGAGCGTGCTGGTGCCGTGGGCGATCCCCACCGCCATCTCCGCGCTGCTGTGGCGGTGGATCTTCTCGGCGGACGGCGTGGCCAACGCGGTGCTCGGCCGTGAGGTGCTCTGGACGGCCGACGGCGCGGCGGCCAAGTACGCGGTGATCCTGGCCGACACGTGGAAGACCGCGCCGTTCGTCGCCCTGCTCGTCCTGGCGGGACTGCAGATCATCCCGCAGGAGGTGTACGAGGCGGCGCGGGTGGACGGGGCGAACGCGTGGCAGCGGTTCTGGAGCATCACGCTGCCGATGGTCAAGCCGGCGCTGCTGGTCGCGGTGATGTTCCGGATGCTGGACTCGCTCCGCATGTTCGACGTGCCGCAGGTCCTCATCGGCACCCGCAAGCCGTCGGTGGAGACGCTGTCCCAGCTGGCCTGGGACGAGGCGATGAACCTGCGGTTCGGCCCGGCGGCGGCCTCCGCGATCGCCCTGTTCCTCTACATCATCCTCGCCGCGTACGTCTTCGTCCGGCTGCTGGGCGCCGACTTTGTCCCCCGAGGGGGGACAACCCCCCACACCCCCCGACGTACAGCCCGATTCGGAAGGGGCACCGCAAAATGACCACCCGCGAGATGAGCGGCCGCGGTGGCCCGCGCGGGCTGAAGCGGCTCACCGACCCGCTGACCATGATCGCCGTGGTGGTGTTCTGCCTGGCGCCCTTCTACTGGATGATCGTCTCCAGCCTCCGCCGCACCAACGACATCCTCGACATGTCCCCGCTGCCGCGACCGTGGTCGCTGGAGAACTACCGGGCGGTGTTCGACGCGGACAACGGCTTCGTCCGGGCACTCGGCAACAGCCTCATCGTGGCCGGGCTGACCACCGTGCTCACGCTGATCGTCGGGGTGTCGGCCGCGTACGCGCTGGCCCGGCTGGAGTTCCGCTTCAAGCGGCTGGTGCTGGCGCTGATCGTGTCCACCTCGATGTTCCCGGTCAGCCTGCTCATCGTCCCGCTGCTGCGGCTGTTCACCGACATCGGCTGGATCAACACCTACCAGGCGATGATCGTGCCCAACCTGTCGTTCGCGCTGCCGCTCGCCGTCTGGAACCTGACCGTCTTCTTCCGGCAGCTCCCGTTCGAGCTGGAGCAGGCGGCGATGGTGGACGGCTGCACGGCGGGCCAGGCGTTCCGGCGCGTCATCCTGCCGCTGGCCGCACCGGGCGTCTTCACCACGGCGATCATCACGTTCGTGGTGGCGTGGAACGAGTACATGATCGCGGTGAGCATGGTCAACGAGCAGTCCACCAAGACCGCCAACGTGATCGTGGCCCAGTTCACCGGCCAGCACGGCTTCGACCAGCCGTTCGGCACCCAGATGGCGGCCGGGGTCATCGTGACCGTGCCGCTGGTGGCCGTCGTCCTCATCTTCCAGCGCCGCATCGTCGCCGGGCTCACCTCCGGCGGCCTCAAGTGATCATCTTCTGCTAGGTCCGGCTTCACCTCCCGTTTCATCGTTCCCTCCAGTCTGCTCACCATCGGGCCCAATCCCCTCTGGAGTACCGCGCATGAGATCACCCCTGCCCGCCCCCGGGCGCCGCTCCTTCCTGGCGATGACCGGCGTCAGCACCGCCGCGTTCGCACTCGGCACCGGCCATGCCGCCGCCGAGGAGAACGCCGGCGGCAAGATTCCGGGCGATCCGTTCGGTCTCGGCGTCGCCTCCGGCGACCCGTGGCCCGACGGCTTCGTCCTGTGGACCCGCCTCGCACCCAAGCCGATCGAGGCCGACGGCCACGGCGGCATGCCGCTCCGCCCTTACACCGTGCGGTACGAGGTCGCCGAGGACGAGGCGTTCACCAAGGTGGTCAAGCGGGGCCAGGCCCTCGCCACCCCGGAGCTGGCGCACTCTGTGCACGCCGAGGTGCACGGGCTGCGGCCGGGCCGCGAGTACTTCTACCGCTTCCGCGTCGGCAACGAGATCAGCCCGGTCGGCCGCACCCGCACCGCGCCTCACCCCCGCTCCATGCCCACCGAGCTGCGCTTCGGCTCGGCGTCGTGCGCCGCGTGGTACCACGGGCACTTCACCGCGTACGAGGACATGGCCAAGCAGGACCTCGACCTGGTCTTCTTCCTGGGCGACTACATCTACGAGTACGGCATCACCAAGAACAACTGGTGGCGCCAGGAGCCGCTGCCGCTGGGCCCCGAACACGGCACGGAGATCGTGACGCTGGAGCAGTACCGCCTGCGCTACTCCCTCTTCAAGACCGACGCCCACCTGCAGGCCGCCCACGCCTCCGCGCCGTGGGTGTTCACCACCGACGACCACGAGGTCCAGAACAACTACGCCGACGAGTGGTCGGAGACGGGCATCCCGCCCGCCGACTTCCTGCGCCGCCGCGCCGTCGCGTACCGCGCGTTCTACGAGAACCTCCCGCTGCGCAGCACCGTCAAGCCGCACGGCCCCGACCTCGCGCTCTACCAGCGCTTCACGTGGGGCCGCCTCGCCCAGATCGACATGCTCGACAACCGGCAGTACCGCGACATCTACCCGGCGGGCGCCGTGATCGACAACTCACCCGAGCGGCACGACCCCAAGCGCACGATGCTGGGCGCGAAACAAGAAAAGTGGCTGTACGACGGCCTCGGCAAGTCGAACGCCACCTGGAACATCCTCGCCACCGGCGTCGTCATGGCCGAGATCGACCGCGACACCGGTCCGGGACAGCTCTACAGCAACGACATGTGGGACGGCTTCCCGGCCAACCGCGACCGCCTGTGGAACGCCTTCCGCAAACACAAGATCGCCAACCCGGTGGTCCTGTCGGGCGACATCCACCGCGCCGTCGCCGCCGAACTCAAGGCCGACTGGAAGAACCCCGACTCCCCCGCCATCGGCACCGAGCTGGTCTGCAGCTCGGTCGGCTCCGACGGCGACGGCGCCGAGACCGACAGCTTCGCCAAGCTGTGGCTGGCCAACCCGCACGTCAAGTACTACAACGCCCGCCGCGGCTACGTCACCGCCCGCATGACGCCGACGACACTCACCTCGGACTTCCGCCGCGTCGAATTCGTCAGCCGTCCCGGTGGCCCGGTCACGACCGCGGCCCGCTTCGTCACCGAGGCCGGCAAGCCCGGCCTGATGCGAGAGGTATGAGATGACTGAGCAGAACCGGCCACTGGCACGCCGCACCGCCCTCGGCCTCGCCGCCACCGCCGTCACCGCGGCGCCTCTCGCCGTCCTCCCCGCCGAGGCCTCCGCCGCGGCCGGTCCGCGTCCCGTCCGACGGCTCCGCGCCAAGGGCGAGGTCGGCCGGATCCGGCTGAGCTGGGAGGGCGACCCGTACAAGCCGTTCGTCGACCACTACGCCGTCTACGGCGCCCGCACTCCGGGCTTCAAGATCGGCCCGGACACGCTCATCGCCAAGACCATCTACGCCTCGTTCGCGCACGACCGCATGGGCGGCAACCGCCAGGACTGGCACTACCGGATCGTGGTGGTGGACGCCGCAGGCAACCGCAGCCGCCCCTCGGCCGAGGTCTCCGGCCACAGCACCGAATCGGTCGTCGTCTCCGGCAAGCCGATCGCCACCGTGGGGTCGTTCGACCACAAGAGCCTGGAAATGGCGCTCGCCCCCAACCTGTCGGCGCAGTACCGCACCAAGTTCCCGAACGGTGTGGACTACACGTTCGGCACGAGCAAGCCCGAGAGCGACTGGTCCTACATCCAGCCCGGCCCGTCCGACGCCTGGGCCGGCAACAAGCCCAGCCGAGCCACCTTCCGCTTCGCCCTGGACGCCGTTCCGACCGCCGAAACCTGGCTGGCGATCTGGCTGCTGGACACGCACGCCTCCCTCGCCGGAGCGGTCACGCTCGCCGTCAACGGCACGCAGATCAGCGAGGTGCAGCTGGAACGCGGCGCCAGCCGGGGCTCTCTGGAGGGCGACGCCACCGTTCCCGGCACCCCCCTCAAGCCGTCCTATGTGGAGCTCCCCGTCCCGGCCTCCGCCCTGAAGGCCGGTGAGAACGTGCTGACCATCGACAAGAAGATCGGCTCCTGGCACGTCTACGACGCCCTCGGCATCTTCACCCGCTGACCACTCGTCCGTAGTGATGGCCGCGGCCCACAACCGCGGCCATCAGCAACCACTTCGCAACCGCTTCTTTCTAGCGTTCTCCTCGCCCCTTCCAGGTGAGGAGAAAATCACGTGAAACCAACTACTCTCGCTGTTGCGGCCATCAGCCCGCTGCTGGTGCTCGGAACCGCGGGAATGGCTGAGGCCTCCCCCTCGACGCCGGCCAAATCGGCGGCGCCCATCGCAAGCCCGGCACCGGCCGCGAAAGACGATGCCACCACGCTGGGCGCTGACCGCAGAGTCCTGCAGATGAACCTCTGCAACGGCGGTGGAGCCGGGTGCTATAGCGGCGGATTGGCGGTGAACTCCGCCATCGCCCAGATCAAGAAGCGCAAGCCCTGGGTCGTCACACTTAATGAGGTCTGCCGCAACGACCCCGCAAGGATCGCTAAGGCGACCAAGTTCCGCTACTCCTTCTTCCCCACACAGAGAGAAAACAAGAAGGGATACGTCAGATGCAAGAACAAACAGGTCTTCGGCAACGCGGTTCTCACCAAGGAAAGCGCCAAGCGTCTCTTCTACAGGGTATTGACCGCTCAGTCTTCCAAGGGTGAACGCCGTACCATCGGCTGCCGCCACACCGCCAGCATGGTCGCCTGCACGACCCACCTCACCAACAAGTCGAAGAAGACAGCACTCAGGCAATGCAAGGAGGCGATGCGCCGGGGACGGGACTTCGCTGGAAGCCACAAGATGTTCCTGATCGGCGACCTCAACCTGCGCTACAACAAGGACAAGGTCCAGCAATGCGTTCCGTCGGCGTTCGTCCGCAAGAGTGACAACGACGTCCAGCACGCGATCGTTTACAAGGGCCTTCCCATCAAGGGACACAACCACGCCCACATGCCTTACACCGACCACGACGCGTTCTGGGTGGACCTCGGTACCTGAACCGCCTTCAGCGCTCCAGATAGAGGCGCCGTTCCTCAGGAGTGAAGGCCCGGATTGCGCGTCGGCGGGCCAAGCCGAGCACCTGGTCACCAGGCCCGCACACCTCGCACTCCCACATCCGGACGCGCGCGGGCGGCTGCCAGAGAACGGCGCCGCTCGGACCGACGTCACCTGTGAGCGCGGCGACGACCTTCTTCCCGTCGAACGCCAGCAGCCCGACGGTGGTGCCGATCCCGCTGAACACCAAGGGGTCGGCACCACCGTCGACCGGCCACAGGCGCAGCCCGCCTGCGGGTTCGGTGGTGGCGAGCCAGTTCCCGTCCGGGCTGAACGCCAGCTGGCGCCCCAGGACGAGGTCCGTTCCGTCGCCCTTCAGAACCCTGCGGACCGCGCCTCGCTCGGCCAGGTCCCAGATCCAGACGTCGCCGTCGTCCGCCGCGCCCGCGAGAAGGCGGCCATCGGGGCTGAACGCCAGTTCATCCACTTTCCTGCGGGAGCCACGCAGAATCTGCGGCTCCTTCCCTGGCGTCAGATCCCAGACCCAGACGGAGTTGTCCTCGCGGCCTCCGGCCAGCCGACTGCCATCGGGGCTGAACGCGAGCCCGCCCACATGGCTGCTGGCCTCTTTCGCACGCCGCCAACCGGTGACCTCGGCCGGCGGGCCTTGGTCGGGAAGCCGCCACACCTTGGGGCCGGCGGTCGCCGCGACGGCCAGCGACCGGCCGTCCCGGCTGAACACGAGTTCGCTCCCGCCCCTGCTCGGCAGGACCATGGGCTCGCCGCCCGAGGGCAGATCCCACATGCGGGTCGGGCCCCTCCCCGCGGCGATGACCTTGCGGCCGTCGGGACTGAGCGCCACCGCCTGCGCTTCCCCCCGGGCCAGCCGCCGGTCCAGGATCGGCGCACCGCCGCGGACGGTGTCCCACACCACGACCGTGTCATCACCATCTGCGGCGAGGCCTGCCACGTAGCGGCCATCCGCGCTGATCGACCGGCCGTACCGGCCGGAATGCGCGCCGAGCGTGCTCGTCACGGGCGACGCACCGGCATCGAGGTTCCAGACGTTCAGTGTGCCGTCACCGGACACACCCGCCAGCGACCGGCCGTCGGGCGCGAACGCCACGCCTCTGGCACTCTCCGTCGGCATCCTCAAGACGAAGGGGTCGAGCGTGCTTCCGGTCGACCACACCCGCACCGTCCGGTCGTTGGCGAACGTCGCCAGCCGTCCGCTGTCCTTACTGAACACCACATCGCCCACCGTGTCGCCATGGCCGCGCAACTGCCCTTGGGGCTTCCATTCCTCTCGCGCCGGCCAGCCTCGCGCGGTGCGCAGGTACGCGGTTTGCAGTTCGGCCGATGCGGCCCAGATGCCGTCAGGGCTGAGGGCCACCTTCTCCGGCGACCCGCTGACGGCGGTCTGGAGGCCCTTGAGACGTGGGCCGGTCACGTCCCACAGGCGCGCCGGCAGCCCGAGGCCCCCGGTCACCATACGGTCACCGTCAGAGCTGAAGGCCACCGACTGGAACGGCCCCAAGGCCCGGAGGTCAGCTGTCTTCCTCGTTCCGTCAAGGTCCCAGATCTTCAGGACACGCCCCTGGAATCCGGCAAGGCGGCCATCTGGTGAGAACGCGGCGCCGAGCGTGCCGGATCCGCCCACGCTCAATACCTTCGTGCGTCTCCGTTCTCCGGCAAGTTCCCACACGGTGACCGCGTGGGCCCCGCCGACGATCTTTCCTGCGATGGCGAGGCGCCGCCCGTCCGCGCTGACCGCCACACCGGTCACGGTCTGCCGCGGGGCCAGGTCCGGGCCGTCCTTGGCCAGGGCACCGCCGTTCCAGCGCCAGAGCTGCACCGTCGTCCCGGGCTCGCGCCCGTCACCCCACACCGCGATCGTGGTCCCGTCGGCGCTGGCCGCCATGCCCCGCGCGATCTGCAGCCCGGTCGCGCTGCTCCAGCGCAGTCGCGAGTCGAGGACGGCCTGGCGGAGCACGCTGTCGGCCTCGGCCGTGGGCGCGGTCTCGTAAGCCTTGGTCGCCAGCAGGAGCGCCAGCGACGGGTCGATGGTGAGCTGCCGCCGCGCCTCGGTGGCAAGCTTGCGGGAGAACGCGCGGTCACGGTCATCGGCGCCGCGGTCCGCCTGGACCAGAGCGATCACCACCAGCACGGCGACCACCATCGCGACGAGCCCCAGGCCGCCCGTCCTCTGGCGTCGCCGACGGCGGGCGGCGACGACGCGCTCCGTCTCTGCCAGCCTGCCCGCGGCGAGGAACGCCTGCTCCACCTCGTTGAGCCCAGCGAAATCGCCGTCGTCCCACTCGGCCAGCCGGGAGCCCCGGAACAGGAGCTCCGGATCCCGCGCGTTGCGGTCCCAGTCGGCGGCGGCATGGGTCAGCCACTGACGGCGTCGCAGTGCCTCGCGGTCCTTGTCGAGCCACTCCCGCAACCGCGGCCAGGCGTCGATCAGGGCTTCGTGCGAAACGTCCAGGATGCCCTCGTCCATGACGACGAGTCGCGCGCCTGCCAGTGCCTCCAGCACTGTGTCGATCTCGCCGGGGTCGGCAAGGCCGGTCAGCTCGTCGCGGTCGATCCTGCGGCGGGTGTCCTCGGTATCCTCGCCCAGGACCGTCAACCTCAGGAACACGTTGCGGGCGATCTCGCGCCGTGGCTCGTCGAGCTCCTCGTAGACCGACTCGGCGGTCTTGGCGATCGCTCCACCGACGCCCCCGGCGGCTTCGTAGTCGGCCAGCCGCAACGTGTCGCCGCGCTGCCGTCGCCAGGTCTCCCGAAGCGCGTGCGCGACGAGCGGCAGCGCCCCAGGCCGGCCGACAGCCTCAGCGATGACGGTGGCGACCAGGTCCGGCTCGACGCTCAACCCGACCCGGGCGGCCGGCTCGACGACGATGGCGCGCAGATCCTCCTGCGACATCGGCCCGACCGGCAGCTGTACGCCGTCCGGGAGGGCCGCGGCCAGCGCCGGCTCGGCGGCGCAGTGCCCGTAGAAGTCCGAGCGGACGCCGAGGACCACCGTGACCTGTTCCTCGCCGGTGGTCGCGGCGACCAGCGCGGCGAGGAACTCGGACCGTTCCTCCTGGCCGACGCAGGGCGCGAAGATCTCCTCGAACTGGTCGACGACCAGAACGGCGGCCGCCTTCTCGCGCGACGAACCGCCCTCCGCGCCCAGCGACTCCAGGTGACGGGCGAGCTCGGTGGCGGGATGGCCGCCCGGGGTCATGACCGCCGTGGGAGTCCCTTCCGCGGCCAGCGCCGGAACCAGACCGGCCAGCAGAAGCGACGACTTGCCGCTGCCGGACGCCCCGAAGACGGCGATGAGCCGGGCCCGTTCGACGGCCTTGCGCAGATCCTCCACGAGGGCGGTACGGCCGAAGAACAGATCGGCGTCGTCACCGCCGAACGGCGTGAGGCCCGGGTAGGGGCACCGCCGCCGGGTGTGGGCCAGCTCGGCCTCGGTCTCGCGCCAGCGTCTCTCCCACTCCGCGGGGTCCGCACCGCAGGCGGTCGCGTACGCGAGCGTGGCCTCCAGCGTCGGGAGCCGCAGACCGGTGGCGGCCTCGGCGAGGCTGCTGCGCGCGAAGTGTGCGCGCTGGGCCAGCTCCCGATAGCTCGGGCGCCCCGCCTCCTCGCGGAGCCGTCGCAGCTCCCAGGCGAGCCGTTCGACGGGACCGGCGTGCGGATCCAGCGGTCGCTCCGGTCTTCCCACGTCACCCCCGTTGTCCGGCGCTCGCGCCCACCCATGACGGACAAATCCCGAAACGATCTAAACCTTAGAGGGCCGATCACCGCCGGGGCATGTCCACGGGAAAACGGTTGCCAACCCGCGCGGAACCGGCGATCCGTTCATGACGACACGGGGGTTCGACCGATGAGATTCCACGTACTGGGGCCGCTTGAGGTTCGTGAGGGCGCGGCGTTGGTGAAGCTGCCGCCGAAGCAACGGGACCTCCTGGCCGCACTGCTCTGCACGGACGGCGCGACGGTCTCCGCCGAACGCCTGATCGAGTGCCTGTGGGGAACCGCCGCTCCGCGATCGGCTATGAAGTCCTTGCAGATCCACATTCACCGGTTGCGCAGGACGCTGCACGGAGCCGGTCTGCTCCACAGGCCCCCGGGATACGCCCTGCTCCTCGATCGAGGAGACCTGGACTCCTGCCTCTTCCACGAACGGGTCCGGCAAGGCCGGGAGGCGATCACGGCCGGCCACCCGCAGAAGGGAGCAGACCTGCTGCGATCCGCGCTCGGCCTCTGGCGCGGCGAGCCGTACGAGGGCCAGGACCACATCGCCACGGTCCACGCCGAAGCGATCCGCCTGGCTGAGATGCGGCTCGAGGTACTGGAAGACCTCTTCGACACCGAGCTCGCCTTGGGGCGGCACGCGGCGCTCACCGGCGAACTACGCGGCCTTGTCGCGGCGCATCCGTTCCGGGAACGCCTACGGATCCAGCTCATGCTGGCGCTCTACCGCACCGGCCGCGTCGCCGACGCACTCGACGTCTGCCGTGCGGGCCGCACGCTGCTCGCCGACGAGCTCGGGCTCGATCCAGGCCCCGCACTGCGGCGGCTGGAGCTGGCGATGCTCACCTACGACCCGGCCCTCGATTCATCCACCGCCCGCGACGCCTGCCTCTGGTAGCCATGACCGCCCGCTCATGGTTCGGCGCCAGTGGCCGATGTCCACTGGCGCCGCGCTATGGAACCCGGTCAGATCGCTGGGCAGTGGAGGCCCTCCTTGGGGAGCTCGGTCTCGATGAGGTACCTGTGGACACGGTCGTTGATGCAGTTGGAGCCGGCCTTCAGATAGGCGCTGTGCCCTGAGCCGTCGTAGCTGATCAGCCTGGCGTTGTCCAGCTGCTTGACGAGCGCCTTGGACGCCTCGTACGGCGTCGCCGGGTCGTTCGCCGTGCCGACGACGAGGATCGGCGCGGACCCCTCGGCGCGCGGCACGGGAACCTTCTTGGTGGCGGGAGCCGCCCAGGACTCGCAGGTCATCCATGCCGTCTTCACCAGGGCGTCGGAGAAGTTCGGCGCTTCCCGCTTGGCGTTCTCCGCGGCCTGGAGCGCGGTCGCACGGTCGAAGCGCGGATGGTCGGCGCAGGTGACCGCCTCGTACTGCCCGATCCCGATCAGGCCCTCGGTGTCGATGAGGAACTGGTAGAGGGCGGTGCCGTCGCGGTTTGTTATCGCCGAGGTCAGCGCCTCGCTGAGCAATGGCCAATTCGCCTTGTCATAGAGGGCGGCGCCGATGGCGTTGGTGACAGCGAAGCCGTCCAGCGAAGTGCCGTCCGTGGTGGAGTTGGACAGGGGGTTCAGATCCGCGCTTTCGCGCAGCTCGGTGATCCGCTTGACCCCCGCTTCGACCGTTCCGGCGGACTTCAGCGGGCAGTCGGCGATCTTGAGGCAGTCCGCGACGAACGCTCGCAGCGTGGCCTCGCGCCCCTTGGCCTGGGCCATCTGTTGCTGCAGGTATCCCTGTGACAGGTCGGTCGCGCCGTCCAAGACCATGGTCCGGATCCGGTCCGGGAACATGTTGGCGTACGTGGCGCCGAGCTCACTGCCGTACGACCAGCCCACGTAGTTCAGGCGACGGTCTCCCAGGACGGCACGCAGCACATCCATGTCGCGCGCGGCGTTCACCGTGCCGACATGCGGCAGCAGCCGAGCCGAGGTCTTCTGGCACGCGGCGGCGGTCAGCCGCGCGGCTTGAAGCTCCAGGCGGGTCTCGGTGTCGAGCTGGACGTCGGTGTCGGTGGTGCCTGTGGTGTCGGTGGCGCCAGTGCCGCTCGTGGTCCCTGCGGTCGCCCCGTCGCCGGTGGAGCCCGAAGGGCAGCTGACGGGCGTCGACTTCCCGACGCCGCGCGGGTCGAAGCCGACGATGTCGAACCGTTCCCGGAGCTGCCTGTCCATGGCCGGACCGGAACCCCTCGCGGCCTCGAGGCCCGACGCGCCGGGGCCGCCGGGGTTGAGGAGCACCGAACCCTGCCGCTCATCCGAAGCGCGCAGGCGGTTGACCGCGATGTCGATCTTCTCCCCGCCGGGCTTGGAGTAGTCGAGGGGGACCTTCAGCGTCCCGCACTGGAAGCCCTGGCCGCAGTCCTTCCAGCTGATCTTCTGTGTGTAGAACTGTTCGAGCGCGGCGGCCGGGGGCCTCTTCGCATCGGCGCCGTCGTCGGAGCCGATCAACGAACAGCCGGCTGAGACCAACGCCGTGACCATGACGATGCCGACCGCCTGCCCGGCCTTCTTGCTTGTCTTGTTTGTCGGTTTCATACCAAAAAGCGTGATTTGATCGGCTGCCCGGCAGTAGTCATCAGAGTCATCGGCGCGGCGTGGATTCCACCCGGCCCGCGTATGACAGCTGTCACGAACGGTCAGTGACTGCGGCCACTACCCGCGATCCGCCGCCCGAGGGGACTCTCGAACCAGGCAATCGGAATCTCCTCGGGAGGGATCACAGTGATCGAGATAACCGAGCTGACCAAGCACTACGGGAAGACCCGGGCGGTGAACGGGCTGTCGTTCCAGGTGAGGCCCGGCGTCGTGACCGGCTTCCTGGGACCCAACGGCGCCGGGAAGACCACCACGATGCGCCTGATCATGGGCCTGGACCGGCCGACCCACGGCACGGCGACGGTGAACGGCCGGCCCTACCGGCAATTGCGGACCCCGCTGCGCGAGGTCGGATGCATGCTCGACGCCCGCGCGTTCCACGGCGGCCGTTCCGCACGCGCCCATCTGCTGGCGCTCGCACACAGCAACGGCTTCCCGCAGCGGCGCGTGGACGAGGTGCTGGAGCTGACCGGGCTGGCGAGCGTTGGCCGCAAGCGCGTCAAGGGCTTCTCGCTCGGTATGTCGCAGCGGCTGGGCATCGCCGCCGCGCTGCTGGGCGACCCGGGCGTGCTGATGTTCGACGAGCCCGTCAACGGGCTCGACCCGGAGGGGGTCCGCTGGATCCGCACCCTGCTGCGGGCCTGCGCCGACGAGGGACGGACGGTGCTGGTCTCCAGCCACCTGATGAGCGAGATGGAGTACACCGCCGACCACATGATCGTGATCGCGCGCGGCGAGCTCGTCGCCGACTGTGGCACCAAGGAACTGGTCGAGCGCAGCTCGCAGCGCTACATCCGGGTCCGCACCCCGGAGCACGCCCGGCTGTCGGCCCTGCTGACCGAAGCCGGGGCGAACGTCACGGGCGGCCCGGAGGAGCTCCGGGTGACGCGCATGGAGATCGCTCAGATCGCCACGCTCGCAGCCGAGCACCGGCTGCCGGTGCACGAGCTCTCCCCCCAGTCGTCGCTGGAGGAGGCGTTCATGGAACTCACCGCCGACCGTGTCGAGTACAAGGCACAGGTCCACCACCAGTCACAGACCGACCACAGGACACATGGCGACCACAGGGGACAGGCCGCGTACGAGGCTCAGGGAGGCACCCGATGACCGCGACCACGTTCGACCAGGGACGGCTCGGATACCTGCACACGAGCCTGAGCCGCGCGCTCCGGGGCGAGCTGACCAAGACCCGGTCCGTCCGCTCCACGTACTGGACGCTGTTCGTCGCGGTGCTCGCCGGAATCGGCGTGAGCGCGCTGACCGCCTGGGGCACGGTGGCGATCTGGAACGACCTCAAGCCCGAGGAGCGCGCGGACTTCGAGGCGGTGCCGGCCTCGACCGGCGGCCTGCTCATCACCCTGATCACGATGATGGTCTTCGGTGTCCTGGTCGTCACCTCGGAGTACGCCAGCGGGCAGATACGGATCTCGCTGTCGGCGGTGCCCGGCCGTTCGATGCTGTTGAGCGCCAAGGCCTGCGTCGTGGGCGCCGTGGCTCTGGGGGCAGGGGCGTTGATGGTCTTCCTGTCGTTCGCCATCGGGCAGGCCCTCTTCGCGACCAAGGACATCGGCGTGTCCATCACCGATCCCGGGGTGTTCTGGGGGCTGGCGCGCGTCGCGCTGGCCGTCGGGCTCGTGAGCCTGCTCGCGATGGCCGTCGGCGCCCTGGTGCGGCACACCGCCGGGGCCATCACGCTCGCGATCGGCGGGCTGTTGCTGCCGCAGATGGTGCTCGGCTTCGCCCCCGATTCCGTCGAGGAGAAGATCCTCCCGTTCCTGCCGGGCGGTGCGCTCGGGGCGATGCAGCCCCCGGCCGCGAAGGACCCCGCTACGTGGATGGACAGCCCCATGGGCGGGATGGCGATCCTCGTCGCATGGGTGGTGGCGCTGTTCGCGGCTGCGCTGTTCCTGGCGAACCGGCGCGATGCCTGAGCGGGCGCTAGAGCCAACCCATGCGCTGGGCGGTCAGGATCGCTTCGAGGCGATTCTGGCCGCCCAGCTTCGTCATGGCGCTGGACAGGTAGTTGCGCACGGTGCCCTCGGCGAGATGGAGTTCGGCGGCGATCCGGCCGAGGCTCGCGCCGTCGGCGGCCAGCCGGAGCACGTCGCGTTCCCGGTCGGTGAGGGGGTTGTCCCCCGCGGCCATCGCCTCGGCGGCGAGCTCGGCGTCCAGATGGCGGCCGCCCGCGTCGACCTTGCGGATCGCGGCGGCCAGCTCGTCCGAGGAGGAGGCCTTGCCGAGGAAGCCGCCGGCTCCCGCCTCCATCGCGCGGCGCAGATAGCCGGGGCGGCCGAGGCTGGTGAGGATCACGACCCGGCACTGCCCGGAGACGCGTTCGGCGGCGCTGAGCCCGTCCAGGCCGGGCATCTCGATGTCCAGCACGGCGACGTCAGGCCGGTGTTCGGCGACGGCGGCCACGACCAGGTCGCCGCTGCCGACCTGCGCGACCACCTCGATGTCGTCCTCCAGGTTCAGCAGGGCGGCCAGCGCCTCCCGCACCAGGTGCTCGTCCTCGGCGAGCAGCACGCGGATCATGCCGGCACCGCCGCTCGCAGCAGGAACTCCCCGGTCTCCGTGGGAACGGCGGTGAACGATCCCCCTGCGGAGGCCATCCGTTCCGACAGCCCGGACAGGCCGTTCCCGGGACGGCCGGCCACGCCGTCGATGCCCTCGCCGTCGATGCCGTCGTTGCGGATCTCAAGCACCCCTTTCTCGATGGTGATGTCGCAGTGCGTCGCCGAACTGTGCTTGAGGACGTTGGTGGCCCCCTCGCGCACCGCCCAGGCCAGCAGCGTGCACCGTTCCGGAGGAAGCCCGTCGAAGTGCGCGTTCAGCGTGCACCGGATGCCGGCCGCCTCCAGGACGGCACAGACGCTGGCCAGCTCCTCGCCGAGGTCGAGCCTGCGGTATCCGCGCACCGCCGCGCGCACCTCCGTGAGCGCGTCCTGGGCCAGCCGCCGTACCTCGCGCATCTCCGCGGCCGCCTGGCCGGGGTCCCGGTCGCCGACCTTCGCCGCCAGCTCGCTCTTCAGGCTGATCACGCCGAGGCCGTGACCGAGGAGGTCGTGCAGGTCGCGGGCGAAGCGGAGCCTTTCCTCCGAGACGGCGAGCTTCGCCTTGGCCTCCTGCCCCGCATGAAACTCCTGTGTCACGGCCCACAACCACCGCAATGACACCATCAGCCCGCACGTGACGGCCGTGTAGCCGCCCATGGAGAAGACGTTGTGCAGCACCATCCCCAGGGTCCGCGCCTCGTCGTACGCGAACGCGAGGTAGGACAGGCACGAGGCCACGACCAGCAGGACCAGGACCACGCCCGTGCGGAGAGAGACGAACAGGACGAATCCCATGGCCCAGATGACGGGGGCGAACTCGCCGCCGAGCGGCTGAACGCCGAACGCCGCGAAGGCGACGATCCCGGCGATGATCAGATCCCGGGTCGGCCGGGGATCCCTCCGGAACGCGGCACGGTGGAACCGCCAGAAGAAGCCATAGACGACGATCAGCAGGATTCCGGTGATCCAGGACCGCACCACGTAGGCCTGGTCGGCCCGGGCGGTCAAGACGAGCTTCTCGGCGGCCACCGCCAGGCCGAAGAAGACGGTCACCGCGTGGACCGTGAAGATCTGGACCCGCCGTGCAGTGTCGAGTTTGGACACTCGTGCCATGCCATCCCCCCGCAGATGTGCGCACCTGGTTAGACAGGCGCTGACCTGCGAAGGTTCATCTGACCGAACGCGGTGGGCGCACGGCCCGCCGCCGCCTCTGCCACTGGACGGCGACGCTGGGTGTCCAGAGGTCTGTATAGGCTTTTTGTGTCGACGAGGGGCGGTCCATGGGATCCGACACGAAGAACACGTCCGCGCGGGCGCGTCTGGTCACCGATCTTGCTCCGGCCCGATGGCTCGAACAGGGCGTCGGGGAGTGGGAGATGCCCGAGGTCTTCGAGGCCTACGCCCGCGTTCTGCATCCGGCGCTTGATCAGTCGGAGCGGTACGTCCAGTGGGCGGAGGTGGCCGAGTGGGCGGGGCGCGACCTGCACGCGCGTTCGGACTTCGAGGAGATCTCGGCGCCCGGCCCTGAAGGCGGAACGGGAGCCAGGCCGTGGGAAGAGCCCCCGAACGCCGGGTCCTTCCCGCTCGACGTGCTGCCACAGTTGGGCGAGGTGCTCGCCAGGCATACCAAGACACCTGAGCGGTGCTGGTTCTGCCTGTGGGACGGATTCGGCTGGCTGGACGACGAGGACGACCAGACCTCGTCGATCGTCGTCGCCGCGAGCGAGGGAGATGAGCCGGCACCCGGGCCGGACCAGGATCGGCTTCGACTGACGTTCGAGGGCCGGCTGCGGGACGCTCCCCTGATCCATCTGCCGACGCGCGACTATTACCTGCTGACCGGCCCGCTGGAGGCGGCGTACGGGCTGGGGGCGGCGACCGAGAGCTACTTCTTCTTCCCCCAGTCGCCGAATCTCTTCTGGCCTGACGACCGGGCCTGGTGCGTGGCGACCGACATCGACCTGGACTCAACGTACGTGGGCGGCAGCGCCGAGCTGATCCGTGAGCTGGTCGCCGGCGAGCGGCTGGAAGCGTTCACGATCGAGGCAGGCTGACCATTCGAAAGGCCCTTCCCGGATAGGGGAGGGCCTTTCTATGTGCTTTATGGATGCGCCTAGCTGCCCTGCTTCTTGCAGGCGCTGATGTAGACCGTCTTGCTCCAGGGCTTGGCCGAGCCCGCCGGGGGCTTGTAACCGGGCGGGAATACGACCTGTACGAATGCGACGCCCTTGTAGTACTGCTTCTTCACACACCGGCGGGCGGCGTTGTGGTTGATGGAAGACTTCCCGTAGTTGGTCTTCCAGGCGCTTTCCTTGTACTTGTACAGCCTGTTCTTGCTCTTGCCCTTGTAGAGAACGACCTTGATGCGGAGCTTGGCGACCTTCTTGTCGCACTTCACCGTTCCGACGATGTTCACCCGGTGCTTGTCCGCGGCGTGCGCATGGTGCGAGTAGTGCGGATTGTGCGCGACCGCCCGGCACTTGATGATCTTGGGAGCGGCGGCGGATTCCGACCGGACGGTGACCGTGTCGGCGCCCGTGCCCGCGCTCGCGGTTCCGGCGAACGACGTGAGCGCCACGATGCCCGTGCACGCACCGATGGCGAACCTCTGGATCGTTCTCATTTCCCCTCGTTTCTGTCGTCTGGGTTGCCCCCACAGGAACCGTAGAGAGCTCGTTCGATCATGGGTAGTGCATGGCCGGAAACGGTCGAAACTGAATACCTTGACAGCGAGTGGAAATGTCCAGGAGAACCGCACGATGACCGTTATCGCGTCAGCTCCCGCTGAATCTCCTCATCGCCCGGCGCCAGTTTGCCCGCTCGTTCCAGATCGGCCAGCGCCTCGTTCTCCCGGCCGGTGGCGCGCAATGCCATGGCGCGGTTGAACAACAACGCCGGGGTCTCGGCCGCCGCCTCGTCGGTGAGCTCCAGCGCCCGGCTCAGATCCTGCACGGCGCCGGAGAGATCGCCCGTCGTGAACGCGAGCTCGCCCCGGCACGCCCACGCGGTGGCCATCGACGCGTCCAGGGCGATGGCCCGGTCAAAGGCGTCGCGCGCCCGGTCGTGGTGGCCCGCCGCGGTCTCCACCTGGCCGAGCACGCAGCGGAGGTACGGGTCGTCCGGTGTGAGGGCCAGTCCCGCGTCACAGGCGGCCCGCGCCTCCTCGTAACGGTCGAGCGCGGCCAGGATCCCGGCGCGGTTGGGGTACGCGTCGGCGAACGCGGGGTCGAGCTCGAGCGCGTGGTCGAGGTCGGCGAGCGCCCCGGTGAGGTCGCCCGCGGCGAACCGGGCCTGCGAGCGGTTGAAGTAGGGCTCGGGGAACGGCAGGCCCGTCTCCATCGCCGTCTCGTAGTCGGCGACCGCGGCGCCCACGCGGCCGAGCTTGTAGAGCAGGTTTCCGCGGTCGATGTAGTAGTCGGGGTACGCGGGGTCGGCGGCGATGACCGCGTCCCACTCCCGCAGGGCGTCGGCGGTCTGCCCGAGCATCTCGTACAGCTGCGCCCGGTTGGCGCGCAGCACCATCTTGTGGACCGGCTGGACGTCGCCCGGCAGGTCACGGTCGGCCATGTCGATGGCCTCCTGAACCAGGCGGAGCGCGCGGTCGGGATGGCCGCGGCGTGCCTCGATCAGTGCCCTGCCGTTGAGGTCGAAGCCGAGCTTGACCGCGCGCTCGGCTCGATCGGGCAGGAGGCCGCACAGCGCGATGCCGGTGTTGACCCAGCCGAGCGCGGCGTCGAGGTCCCGGCGCGCCGGATCATGGTGCCGGGTGGTGTGCATCGCCAGCGTGTAGGCGATCGTCGAGTGCCAGAGCGGGGAGGTGGTCTGTACCCGGGCCTCCATCAGGACCTGTTCGGCCTCGTCTTCACGGCCCAGCGCACCGAGCGCGATGGCGGTGTCGTGCACCAGGCCCCACCAGGTCTCCGGCGCGGCATCCGGGTCCGCGAGAGTGAGTCCGCGCAACCCGAGTTCGGCCACGGCGTGATGGCAGCCTTGCTCCAGGCACCACTGAGTGGCGAAATGGTAAGCCTCGGCCGCGCGCCGTGGATCGGTCCCACATTCCCGGTGCCGCGGCACCGCGCCCAGCCGCGGGCCGATCAGCCCCTGCGCGACCAGCTCGTCCGCTCGCAGATCGTGCCCTGCCGGGGTCGGCTCCGGGCCGCCGCGCCGGGCGCCGGTGCGCCGCAGCGTGTCCATCGTGAGCAGCTCGCGCGGGACCCGGCGGCAGAGCACGGCGACGAGCTCGCGGTCGGCCGGATCCGCCTCGGCGTAGTCCAGCAGCTCGACGGTCAGCGGGCCGGTGCGGGAGAGGTGGTCCCGGACGAACTCGGCGATGCCGTTGGCGATGCGCAGCGTCCGGCGGGGCGCGGGCACCAGGATGCGTTCGGCCCGGGGCCGGTGTGCGGAGATCGGCTGCCGCCGGGCGTGCACACGGTCGCGCAGGTCAGGAGCGACCGCGCGGATCTCGATGTCGTGCTCGGCCACCGGCCCCGGCCAGGCCTCGAGCGCCTCGGGAACGAGCATGTGCAGCAGGGCGCTGCCGGCCGTGTAGGGGCCTCGCAACCGGCGGTCGGCGCTGATCCTGACAACACGATCGCGGTTCACGCAGGATCCTCCAGTAGCACGGAACGGCCTCCAGGGGCGGAAGGAAAGGCTCCCGCGGCGCGGCCCAACCACGCGCCGCGGGAGCCGGTCTCGAAGATCCCGGTCAGCCGAAGTGCTTGGCGCTGGCCGGCCCCCTCATCGTGACGGTGCCCGTGCGGTGCACGATGATCTTCTTCACGTCGGGGTCCCTCCCTGGTGGATAACTTCCGAACGCAGACCATCATGCGTGAACACCTGCCACATTGAGTAACCGGCCGGTGACCTCATCCGGACACCTGACAGAGCTTGACAAGTTCGTTGACGAACATCGGGTCCGTGAGTGTTAAGCGCAGGTTAGATATGGCCGCCTGCGCTTGTAAGCGCCTTCTGACCTCGGTGAAGCTGCGGTGACTTGTGGTGACGCAGGTCACTTCAGCCCACCCCGAGAACACCAGGAGGTGCCCGGTGACGACGACGCTCTCCGGTACCGCGAACGACCGTCCGAAACCGGCGCGGAGCCCATGGAAGGCGCTCATCGGGGGTTCGATCGGCAACCTCGTCGAGTGGTACGACTGGTTCGTCTACTCCAGCTTCGCCATCTACTTCGCCTCGGCCTTCTTCCCCAAGGGCAACTCCACCGCGCAGCTGCTCAACACGATGGGCATCTTCGCGGTCGGCTTCTTCATGCGGCCGGTGGGCGGCTGGCTGCTGGGCCGGCTGGGCGATCGCAAGGGCCGCAAGGCCGCCCTCACCGCGACGGTGACGCTGATGTCGGTCAGCGCGCT
This sequence comes from Actinomadura rudentiformis, assembly GCF_008923185.1. Lineage (GTDB taxonomy): Bacteria > Actinomycetota > Actinomycetes > Streptosporangiales > Streptosporangiaceae > Spirillospora > Spirillospora rudentiformis. The sequence goes on along the minus strand of NZ_WBMT01000005.1, from coordinate 85,041 downwards.
GCTCATCGCGATCGCGCCGACGTACGGGCAGGTCGGGTACTTCGGCGCCGCCGTCCTGCTGGTGGCGCGGCTGCTCCAGGGGCTCTCCGTCGGCGGCGAGTACGCGGCGAGCGCCACGTACCTCACCGAGGCGTCGGCTCCCGGCAAGCGCGGATTCTCGTCCAGCTTCCAGTACGTGTCGATGACGGCGGGCCAGCTGTGCGGCCTCGGCCTGCAGATCATCCTCCAGCGCACGATGTCGGAGGACACCCTGCAGTCGTGGGGATGGCGCATCCCGTTCATCGTGGGTGCGCTCGGCGCCGCGGTGGTCTTCTACCTGCGCCGTAACCTGCTGGAGACGGAGGTGTACGAAGAGGAGCAGAACGAGGGCACGGCGACCGCCACGGCGGCCGAGCGCGGCACCCTGCGCGGCCTGTTCGCGCACCGGCGGGAGTTCGCGCTGGTGATCGCCCTGACCATGGGCGGCACGGTGGCGTACTACACCTACACGACGTACCTCACCAAGTACCTGTCCAACACCGCGGGCATGAGCAAGAACGACGCCACGCTGGTGAGCTTCTGCGCGCTGACGATCTTCATGCTGCTGCAGCCGCTGGCCGGGGCGCTGTCGGACCGGATCGGCCGACGGCCGCTGCTGATCACGTTCGGCATCGGCTCCATGCTCGGCACCGTTCCGATCATGACGGCGCTGCAGGATGTGGACGGCTTCGTCCCGGCCCTGCTGCTGATGCTGTCCGGGCTCGTGATCATCACGGGCTACACCTCGATCAACGCCGTCGTGAAGGCGGAGTTGTTCCCCACCCACGTGCGGGCGCTCGGCGTGGCGCTGCCGTACGCGATCGCGAACGCGATGTTCGGCGGCACGGCGGAGTACGTCGCGCTGTGGTTCAAGAAGGCGGGTGCCGAGTCCGGCTACTACTGGTACGTGTCGGCCTGTGCGGCGGTCTCGCTCATCGTCTACTTCACAATGCGCGAGACGCGTGACGCCGCCCTGTCGCGCGCCGAGAAGGAGGCGGCCGAACCGTCCGGGGACAAGCGGCTCGCACGGGCATGACCTGCCAGGATCCACCTTGGGCCCCCGGGCCCTACCCTTACCCAGGGGGCCAGGGTGGATCCAGCCGAGGAAAGGTCGCCATGCGGGTGCTACTGGTCGAGGACGACGACCGGCTGGCCGACGCCCTCGGCACCGCCCTCACCGAACGCGGCCACCGCGTCGACCGGGTGACCCGGGCGGACGACGGGCTCCGGCTCAAGGACGGCGCCGACTTCGTGCTGCTGGACCTCGGGCTCCCCGACATGGACGGGCTGGACATGCTCCGGCGGCTGCGCCGCGTGTCGGCCGTCCCGGTGATCGTGCTGACCGCGCGGACCGAGGAGCGCACCGTCCTCCAGGGCCTGCGGGCCGGCGCCGACGACTACCTCACCAAGCCGTTCCGGATCATGGAACTGCTGGCCCGGATGGACGCCGTGGCCCGCCGCCTTCCGCGCGGCGGGTCCGGCGCCGGGCCCGGCCCGGGAGAGGCGTCCGCCGCGGCGGTCACGGTCGGCGACGTGCTGATCGATCTGCGCGCCCGGACGGTGGACGTGGCCGGCACGGCGGTCACGCTGACCCGGCGGGAGTTCGACGTCCTGGCGATGCTCGCCCGCGAGCCCGGTGTCGTCCGGAGCCGGGAGGAGATCCTGGACGCCGTCTGGGGCGACGCGTTCCTGGCCGCGTCCCGTTCGCTGGACGTGCACATTCGCGGGATCCGGGCCAAGACCGGCCGCCCGGAGCTGGTGCGCACGCTGCGCGGGGCCGGTTACCGGCTCGGCATCGAGGGCTGATGCGGCGCCGGCTTCTGATCACCTACCTGGCGCTCATCGGCGGGCTGCTGCTGGCTCTGGCCGTGCCGCTGGGCCTGGCGTACGCGCAGCAGCGCACCGGCGAGCTGCTGCTGGACCGGCGAGCCGACGCCACCCACATGGCGGAGCTGACCGACCAGGCCGTCCGCGAGGGCGACACCTCCGTGCTGTCCGAAGTCCGGCGTTACGCCTCGCTCTACGGAACGACCGTGGAGGTGCGCGACAACACCCGGGCGGTGCTCATCCGCGCGGGGGCGGCGGCGCCGGGCCCGGGCGCCGGGGCCGCGACCCGCCGCGCGCTGGCGGGCCGGACCACCGAGCGGCTCCCGCTGGTCACGCCGTTCGGCCCCGACCGGGTCGTGGTGGCCGAACCCGCGGGCCGCGACGCGCAGGTCACGGGCACGGTACTGCTCGCGGCCCCGACGGCTGCGGCCCGCCGGGACATCGCGGTGGTCTGGGGCGCGCTGGCGGCCGCCGCGGCCCTCGCGTTCACCGTCGCCGCCGTGGCCGCCCGGCGGCTGACCCGCTGGGCGCTGCGCCCCGTCGCCGAGCTCGACGCCGCCACCGAGGCGATCGCCGCGGGACGGATGACGGCCCGGACGACGGCCACCGGCCCCGGGCCGTCCGAGCTGCGGCGGCTGGAGGTCCGCTTCAACGCGATGGCCGACGCCGTCGCGGCCGCGCTGGAACGGCAACGGGCCTTCGTCGCCGACGCGTCCCACGAGCTGCGGACACCGCTGGCAGTGCTGTCGCTCCGGCTGGAGAACCTCCATCCGCACCTGGGCACGGCGGGCACCGAGGAGTACGAGCGCGCGATGGAGGAAATGGACCGGCTCGGCGTGCTGCTCGACGACCTGCTGGCGCTCGCCCGGATCGAGGCGGGGACGCCCGCGGTCGCAGAGCCTGTCGATCTGGTGGCCGAATTGCGCCCCCGGCTCGCCGCGTGGGAGGAGGTGGCGTCCGCCCGCGACGTGACGTTGGGTGCGGAACTGCCATCGCGGCTGGTGGCTGTCTGCCCGCCGGAGACCGCGGGCCGCATCGCCGACATCGCGATCGACAACGCGATCAAGTTCGCGCCCGGCGGGGGCGCCGTCGCCGTCGGCTTGTCGGCCGACGGGCAGTCCGCGGTGCTGCGCGTGACCGATGACGGTCCGGGGCTCGATCCCGAGGAGCTGGCGGCCGCCCGCAACCGCTTCTGGCGTTCGCCCCGGCACGGCAACGTGGAGGGCAGCGGGCTGGGCCTGGCCATCGCCGACGAGCTCGCCCGCTCTGCGGACGGAAGCCTGGCACTGCTCCCCGCCGACCCCCATGGGCTGATCGTGGAGCTCCGCCTGCCGCTGGCTGATCAGCAGTAGAGGGACCAGAGGCCGATCAGCCGTAAACGGAACGGTAGTAGCGCACGGCGCCCGGATGGAGGGGCACCGTGCCCGTGCCGATGGCGTACCGCTCGTCCAGGTAGGCGCCCGGGCTCTCCGGCCCCGGGAGGCTGTCCCTCGACTCGAACATCGCCCGCGTCACCTCGTACGCCACCGTGCTCGACAGGCCTGGCCGCGCCATCAGGTAGCTGGGAACGCCGACCGTGGGCACCTCGGCGCGCTGCCCGTACGTCCCGGCGGGCACCGAGACGCTGACGTAGGTCGGCCCGTGCGCCCGGCTGAGCTCCGCGGCGAGCCCGTCGAGCGGAACCAGCCGGATCGGCATGCGCCCGGTCAGCCCGGCGATGGCGCTCGTCGGGACGCCGCCGGACCAGAAGAACGCCTCGACCTCCCCGTTCGCGAGCGCCTCGACCGACTCATCCAGGCCGAGGCGGCTTGCCCGCACCGGCGTGGAGAGGCGCGCGGCGTTCAGGACACGCTCGCCGACGACGGCCGTCCCGGACCCGTCCGCGCCCAGCGACACTTTGCGCCCGGCCAGGTCCGCCGCCTTGCGCACGGGCGACCCGGCGGCCACGACGAGGTGGGTGTAGTTGAGGTAGACCCGCGCCAGCGCCGTCACCGGTTGCGGAGAGGAGAACGGGCCGAGCCCCACGACGGCGTCCGCCGCGCTGTCTCCAAGGCCCATGGCCAAGTCGGCCTGTCCTGAGCCGAGCAGGCGCAGATTCTCCACGCTCGCCGACGTGGAGCGGACGTGCAAGGTGATCCCGTCCCCGCGCCGCTCCAGCACGTCCGCCAGCCGTTTGCCGAAGATCGCGTACGGCCCGTTCACCGGCCCGCTGGCCAGCGTGAGCCTGTGCCGCTCCGAACCGCGCGAGCATCCGGGCACGACGGCCAAAGCAGGCAGGACGGGCAGGGCGGCGGCGAACCTGAGGACCGTACGGCGGCTGGGCGTGTTCATCCCAGGACTTCCTGAAGCGTGCTCACCGCGTGGGCGCGGTGGCGGTCGAGCCAGGCGACGGCAGCGTCGATATCGCCGTCGCGCAGGGCTGCGAGCACGGCCCGGTGCTCGTGGACGACGCGTTCCCGGTTGGGCGTGCCGCCGTAGTAGAGCGACCGGTAGGCGTCGGTCGAGTCCCAGAGGGTCGTGATCAGACGGACGAGGCGCGGCATGCCCGAACGTTCGAAGAGCATGAAGTGGAAGCGCCGGTTGGCCGCGGCCATGGCGGTGACGTCCCCGGCCTCCCCCGCCCGTTCGACCTCGTCCTGGGCGGCCTCCAGCGCGGCGAGGACCTCGGGCGTCAGATGGGGGGCGGCGACGCGGACGGCCTCCGCCTCCAGCAACGCGCGGATGCGATAGATCTCCCGCAGGTCGGCCATGGACAGCACGGCGACGAAGTAACCCCGGTGCGCCTGGTGCTCGACCAGGCCCTCACCTTCGAGGATCTTCAGCGCCTCGCGCAGCGGCACCCGGCTCACGTCGAGCCGTTCGGCCAGGGCGTCCTGGCGGATCGGCGCGCCGGGCTTCAGCTCGCCGGTGGTGATCGCGCGACGCAGCTCGGCCAGCACGAACTGCTGCGCGGTCGGCGGCCGCCGGGGCCGGCGATCCGTGCTCGTCCCAGCCGTGCTCGTCCCAGCCGCGTTCGTCCCATCGATGCTCACCGCAGCCGCCCTTCGAGTTCGGCGAGCACGTCGCCGGTATCCTCGCCCAGCCTCGGCGGTGCCGTCCGGTAGACCGGCGGCGTGGCGCTCATCGTGATCGGGTTGGCGACCTGGCCGACGGGCTCGTCCCTGCGGGGATCGGCGAGCGCGACCGCGGCGTCCAGGCCGAGCCGGCCCGCCAGGTCGAACGCGGCGGCCAGGTCGTTGATCGGCCCGCACGGCACGCCGGCCTCGGTCAGCTCGGCGAACCACTCGTCCGCCGTCCTGGCGGCGAGCGGCCCTGACAACGCGGCCACCAGCTCCTCCCGGTGGGCGACCCGCACCGAGTTGGTGGCGAAGCGCTCGTCATCGGCGAGCCCGGGAAGGCCGAGCCGATCGCACAGCACGCGGAACTGCCGATCGTTGCCGGCGGCCAGCACGAGGGGCCGGTCCTTGGCGGTGAACACCTCGTACGGCGCGACGCTCGGATGGCCGTTGCCCATGGCCCGCGGCACGACCCCGGCCGCCACGTACGCCGACGCCTGGTTGGTGAGCGCGGACAGCAGCGAGGTGAGCAGGGCGACCTCGATCCGCTGGCCCTCCCCCGTCCGGTCCCGGTGCCGGAGCGCGGCGAGGATGCCGAGCCCGGCGTGCAGGCCGGTGATCACGTCGACCAGCGCGACGCCCGCCTTGGTGCCGTCGCCGCCGGGCTCGCCGGTCACGCTCATCAGACCGCCCATGGCCTGCACGAGCAGGTCGTAACCGGCGAGATGGGACCCCTCGGCCGCGCCGAAGCCGGTCACCGAGCAGTAGACGAGCCCGGGATCGGCCTTCCGCAGCTCCTCGTAGCCGAAGCCGAGCCGGTCCATCGTGCCGGGCCGGAAGTTCTCGATCAGGACGTCGGCGCGGGCCACGATGGCGTGCGCGGTCGCCCGGTCGTGCCCGTCGCGCAGGTCGAGGGTGATCGACCGTTTGTTGCGGTTGACGGCCAGGAAGTAGGTCGCCTCGCCGGCGGCGTGGGGCGGGCCCCAGGCGCGGGTGTCGTCGCCGCTGCCGGGTCGTTCGATCTTGATCACGTCGGCGCCGAGGTCGGCGAGCAGCATGGTCGCGTACGGCCCCGCCAGCACGCGGCTGAAGTCGGCGATGACGATGCCGTCCAGCGATCCCATCCGGCCCCTCCCTACGGTCGACGTGCGGTCATCAGAGATCCTAATATCGGATACTGGATCCAAAAAGCCTGGGAGGCTCCGATGGCGTCGTCCGTCCACCCGTTCGAGCTCTTCGCGATCGACGGTCTGCTGTCCGACGAGGAGCTGGAGATCCAGCGCACCGTCCGCACCATGGGCGAGCGCGAGCTGCGCCCGCACGTCGCGGACTGGTTCGAGGAAGGCCAGATCCCCGCGCGGGACCTGGCCAAACGGCTCGGCGAGCTCGGCGTGCTGGGCATGCACCTGGAGGGTTACGGCTGCGCGGGCACCAACGCCGTGTCGTACGGGCTCGCCTGCCTCGAACTGGAGGCCGTCGACTCCGGCCTGCGCAGCCTGGTGTCGGTGCAGGGTTCCCTCGCCATGTACGCGATCTGGAAGTACGGGTCGGAGGAGCAGAAGCAGCAGTGGCTCCCCGGCATGGCCGCCGGCGACACGATCGGCTGCTTCGGGCTCACCGAGCCGGACGCGGGTTCCGATCCCGGCTCGATGCGGACGACCGCCAAGCGCCAGGGCACCGACTGGGTGCTCAGCGGCACCAAGATGTGGATCACCAACGGCTCGGTGGCCGACGTGGCGGTCGTCTGGGCGCGGACCGACGAGGGCGTGCGCGGCTTCCTGGTGCCCACGGACACGCCGGGCTTCTCCGCCCCGGAGATCAAGAAGAAGCTGTCGCTGCGCGCCAGCGTGACCAGCGAGCTCGTGCTCGACGGCGTCCGGCTGCCGGCCGACGCGATGTTGCCCGAGGCGCGCGGGCTGTCCGGCCCGCTCGGCTGCCTCAACGAGGCGCGCTTCGGCATCATCTTCGGCGCCCTCGGCGCGGCCCGCGACTGCCTGGAGACCGCGCTCTCGTACGCCGCCGGACGCGAGGTGTTCACCCGTTCGCTCGCCTCGTACCAGCTCACCCAGCAGAAGCTGGCCGACATGACGCTGGAGCTGGGCAAGGGCATGCTGCTCGCGCTCCACCTGGGACGGCTCAAGGACGCCGGCGAGCTCCCGCCCGAACGGGTCAGCCTGGGCAAGCTCAACAACGTGCGCGAGGCCCTCGACATCGCCCGCCAGTGCCGCACGATCCTGGGAGCCAACGGGATCACGCTCGAATATCCCGTGATCCGGCACGCCAACAACCTGGAGTCGGTGCTCACGTACGAAGGCACCAGCGAGGTGCACACGCTGGTCATCGGCCGTGCGCTGACGGGGGAGGCCGCCTTCCGCTGACGGGGAAGCCCCGCCGTGCCACCGCGTATGGCAAGGCGGGGTCCCTCTCCGCTATCGCCGGTAGGACGGGTATCGCCCGGAGGACAGGCTCATCGCCGGTAAGTAAGGCCGTAGCCGAACGGGAACAGCGGAGCCTTGCCGTCACCCCGGTTGATGGGCTGCTGGTCGGCGCTCCTCATCCACGTCACCGGGAGCTTGCCGGTCGGCCGCGTGAGACCGAAGAGCACGTCCGCGACTCCGCGTCCCTCGGTGCCCGGCAACCAGGCCTCCAGCAGCGCGTTCCACTTCGGCAGCTCGGCGGCGATGTCCAGCGGCCGCCCTGACACCAGGACCACGATGACCGGCACGCCGGACGCCCGCAGCTTGGCGATGGTCGCCAGATCCGCCTCGTCGAGCCCCATCGCGCCGGGCCGGTCGCCCATGAACTCCGCGTACGGGAGTTCGCCGACGACCGCGATCGCCGCCTTGTAGGAACGGTCGATGCCGTCGCCTTCCTTGTCGTACGTGACCGTCGTGTTCCGCCCGGCGTTCTGGCGGATGCCCTGCAGGATCGTGGTCCCCGGCGTGATGTCGCCGGACGAGCCCTGCCATGTGATGGTCCAGCCGCCGGTCTGGTTGCCGATGTCGTCGGCGCTCTTGCCCGCCACGAAGATCTTGTTGTTGTTCCGCTTGAGCGGCAGCACACCGCGCTCGTTCTTCAGCAGCACCTGCGACTTGGCCGCCGCGTGCCGCGCGAGCGCGCGGTGCTCGGCGCTGCCGACCGTGGCGAGGTAGCGCCGGTCGGCGAACGGCCGCTCGAACAGCCCGAGCTCGAACTTCTTGGTGAGGATGCGCCGGTTGGCGTCGTCGATGCGGGCCATCGGGACCCGTCCCGCCTGCACCTCGGCGCGCAGCGTGTCGATGAACCGCTTCCAGTCGTTCGGCACCATGATCATGTCGAGCCCGGCGTTGATGGCCGTGGTGACCTCGGCGGGGGTGAATCCGGGCTGCCCGTCGATCTGGTCGATGCCGTTCCAGTCGGAGATCACGAACCCGGAGAAGCCCAGCTCCCGCTTGAGCACGTCGGTGATGAGGTACCGGTGGCCGTGCAGCTTGACGCCGTTCCACGAGTTGAACGAGATCATCACCGACCCCACGCCCCGCCGCACGGCGGCCCGGAACGGCGGCAGGTGGATCCGCCGCAGCTCGGCCTCGGAGATCTGCGTGTCGCCCTGGTCGACGCCCCCCGTCGTCCCGCCGTCACCCACGTAGTGCTTGGCGGTCGCCAAGATGGAGGCAGGCCCGTCGAGCCGCCGCCCCTGGAACCCGTCCACGATCGTCGACATCGCCGACGGCAGCTCGGGCACCTCGCCGAACGACTCGTACGTGCGTCCCCACCGGTCGTTGCGCGCCACGCACACGCAGGGCGCGAACGTCCAGTCGGGGCCCGTCCCGGTGACCTCCTCCGCGGTGGCCCGCCCGATCTTCCGCACGAGCCCGGGATCGCGCGTCGCACCGAGCCCGATGTTGTGCGGGAAGATCGTCGCACCGACCACGTTGTTGTGCCCGTGCACCGCGTCCACGCCGTAGATGAGGGGCACCTTCAGCGGCGTCGCCAGGGCCTGCCGCTGGAACCCATCGGTCATGTCGGCCCACGCGACCGGAGTGTTGGGTGTCGGCGTGGACCCGCCGCCCGACAGGACCGAGCCGATCCTGTACCGGGTGATGTCGTCTCCTGTGACGGCCCCCCGTTCGGGCTGCGTCATCTGGCCGATCTTCTCGTCCAGGCTCATCCTCTTGAGCAGCGCCTCGACCCGTTCCCGCACCGGCTTCTTCGTGTCCATGTAGGTGGCCGCGTTCGCTGCGGGAACTCCCGCAACGGCACCACCGCCCAGCAAGAACGTCGTCGTCAGGCCTACCGCGAGGATCCGGGGTGGTCTGCGGTGCATCGTCGCCTCCGCTTGGAGCTCGGGAACCGTAATACGTTGCCCCACTCAACAAATGGACCGTAAGTCGAACCTCGCAACCGTGCAAGAACGCATCCCACCGGCCTCGCTGGCCGCATCCGGACACACCGGCCTGTCCAAACGCGTAACCTCTGGGTTACGCTTTAGCCCATGGAGGAGGTGGTGAACGCGATCGCGGATCCCGTACGCCGGGAGATCCTGGCGCTGCTCCACGGGCAGCCCCGGACGGTCAGCGACATCGCGTCGCGGTTCACGATCAGCCGCCCGGCGATCAGCCGCCACCTCCGGATCCTGCGCGAGAGCGGCCTCGTCCACGACGAACTCGTCGGCAGGCAGCGCCTCTACACACTCGACCCCGCGCCGCTCACGGACCTCGCCGAGTGGATCACCTTCCTGCGCTCCCCCGCCGGCTGGCAACACCGCCTGGACGCGCTGGAGACCGAAGTCCGGCGCACCACCCGGGAGCGCTCCACACCAAAGGAGAACACCGCATGAAACCCACCGCCCGGCTCAATGGCAACGACCTCGTGTTCACCCGCACGTTCAAGGCCCCTATCGACGACGTCTGGGCCAGCGTCACCGAGCCCCAGCGAACGGCCCGTTGGTTCGGCCATTGGGAAGGCGACGCCGGTCCCGGCCGCACCGTAAAAGTCCGCTTGCTCTTCGAAGAGGGCGAGCCATGGAGCGACATGCGCATCGACGTCTGCGAACCCCCCGAACGCCTACTGGTCACCGCCGACGACGAAGCAGGGCATTGGCGCCTGGAACTCCTCCTCACGCACCAGAACGGCGTCACTGAGCTGAAACTCATCCAGCATCTCACCACCACAGAGGGAATCGGCGAGACGGGCCCGGGCTGGGAGTACTACTTGGACATGCTCGTATCGTCTCGCGAAGGCACTCCCCAGCCCAATTTCGACGACTACTACCCCGCGCAAAAGGCGTACTTCGAGCAACTCACCTAGGGCGATCGCCCGGTATCGAACCGGAACCTCCAGGACCACAACCTGGCGTGCAGACCACCACACCACGAACGCCGTGTCTCCGGCAGGATTCGAACCTGCGCCCTTCGGGTCCGCAACCCGACGCGCTTTCCACTGCGCCACGGAGACGTACCGGGTGCAGGAATCGAACCTGCCTGATGTGGGATATGAAGCCACCGGAAGCACCAGCCTCCGTACCCGGCGCGGAGGGTGTGAGGATCGAACTCACGCAGGGGGTGACCCTGACGACGGCTTAGCAAGCCGCTGCCTTACCTCTCGGCCAACCCTCCGGGGAAAAGAAAAACCGCCCGTGTGGACACGGGCGGCAGGCGCGAACGTCACGTTCGGCGGCTGCTCCCGGGCCCAGAGAGACGACTATGCATTCGCATGATGTGCTCCTCTCCGGTCTGCTGCGTTCGACTTTCACTCTGCCAAAGCGGTTCCTTGAAGGCAACGCATTTATACGGGGGCCGCGCCGCGGGAAAATGCGGCGCGGCCCTTCCGACCTACTTCAGGGACCAGAGCTGGTACTTCGACCAGGGCGCGGAACTGCCCTTGCAGTCCCAGGCCTGCCAGCCCTCGTTCCGGACGCCGGCCTCGCCGGCCTCACGGCAGCTCTCGTACCAGTAGAACCGGGCGCCGGTGTCGCGCCACGTCGCGCGTTGCTCTGCCGCGGCAGCGGGCACCAGGCAGGCCGTGAACGCCAGCGCGGCACCGCTGACGCCGAGCACGGCCAGGCGGGTGGGGAACCTCATCGCATCGCCTCACTTCTGGGGGAAGGCTACGGTACGCGACAGATTCTTACGCTCGGTAGTCAAAACGGGCCCCAGCAGTCCCCCACGTTTGGGTAGATCTAACCGGCTGCCGGGCCGTCGCGGAGGACGCCGCGGACCGCGTCGAGGGTCAGCTCGTCCGGGTCGAACTCCGTCAGCCACCAGGTGGCACCGGCCTTGGCGTAAGGCGCCAGATCAGTGCCGGGTGGGAGGGCGATGGCGATGTCGTACGGCATGGCCGGATTCGGACGGAGGGGGTTGATGGTGGTGACGACTTCGGCAACGTGGTCCGGGTGGTCGAGGTTGATGGGGAAGAACCCGTCGTAGAGGGCGGCCCGGCGTAGCGGTTTGATGTTCCGGGGAAATCCCGCGGCCCAGACCGGCACGCCGGGACGTTGGACTGGTCGTGGGAGGAACCGGACGCCGTCGACGGTGGTGTGCCGGCCGTGGTGATGCACCGGTTCACCGGACCAGGCGGCGGTGAGGATCTCCAGCGACTCGTCAAGCATCTGGCCCCGCTCCCGGTCGTCGAGTTGCTCGCCGGTCTTGGACAGTTCGCCGGCGAAGCGGTCACTGCCCAGCCCGACGCCCAGGGTGAGGCGGCCGTTGCTGAGCACGTCCAGGGTGGCGGTCTCTTTGGCGACCTTCGCGGGCCGGCGGCGGGCAAGGGGCGTGACCATCGGGCCGAACCGCAGGTGTTCGGTGGTCGCGGCGACCGCCGCCAGCGTGATCCAGGGGTCGGCCACTTGCTGGACGGGCGCCCGCCAGAACAGGTGATCCCACAGGAAGACGCCATGCCAGCCTGCCGCCTCGGCCTCCGCGGCCAGGCGGACGACCGTCCGAGGATCGGCGAGTTCGTCGAAGGGCGGCAGCCAGAGCGCCGAACGCAGCGTGCTCATGCCCGTCGGCCTTCGTGGTCACGTCCAGCAAGAATCTGATGGTCTGCGCCCGGGCCGGGGAAGCGTGGCGCGACATATTTGGTCATGACGCTCACGCTAGAGCGGCACAGCCGACATGAAAAACGATTCTTTCTGCTTGTTTCGATCACAAATTGCGATTGCCTGCGAGCTAGCCGGGGTTGGTCACGGCCAGGGCCTGGGTGGCTATTTCCAGTTCTTCGTTGGTGGGGATCACCAGGACTGTCACGTCGGCGTCGGGGGGTGAGATGACTCGTTCGTCGCGGGACGGGGATTCGTTGCGGACGGGGTCGATCTCGATTCCCAGGCGGTCGAGGCCGGCGAGGGCTCGGGAGCGGATGCGGGAGTCGTTCTCGCCTACGCCGGCGGTGAAGACGATGGCGTCCACGCTGCCCAGGACGGCATAGTACGCGCCGACGTACTTGCGGATGCGGTGGCAGTAGACGTCCAGGGCGGCCGCGGCCTGGGCGTCGCCGGCGTCGGCTCGGCGCCACACTTCGCGAAGGTCGCCCGCGCCGGCCAGGCCGACCATGCCGCTGTGCTTGTTGAGGGCGGCGTCGATCTCCAGGAGGCTCAGGCCGGCGACGCGGGACAGGTAGGCCGGGAGGGCCGGGTCGACGTCGCCGGAACGTGAGCCCATCACGAGGCCTTCCAGGGGCGTGAGGCCCATGGACGTCTCGACGGAGCGGCCTCCGGAGACGGCGGTCGCGCTGGCGCCGTTGCCCAGGTGCAGAACGATCGTGTTGGGGTGCGGGTTCTCGAGAAGTGCGGCGGCGCGACGGGAGACGTAGGCGCAGGACGTTCCGTGGAAGCCGTAGCGGCGTACGCCCAGGTCGGCCCATGAGCGGGGGACGGCGTAGGTGTGGGCGTGGGGCGGCAGCGTCTGGTGGAAGGCGGTGTCGAAGACCGCGACGTGCGGCAGGCCGGGGAACGCGCCGCGGGCCACTCGGATGCCTTCGAGGTTGGCGGGGTTGTGGAGCGGCGCGAGGGGCGTGAGTTCTTCGATGGCCTTTTCGACCGAGTCGTCGATCAGGACGGGATCGCTGAAGCGGTCGCCGCCGTGGACGACGCGGTGGCCAACGGCGACGACGCCGCTCAGGGACGGGCCGTGGTCTTCGAAGGCCCTGAGGATGGCGCGCAGGCCCGTTTCGTGGTCGGGGTAGTGGTCTTCGGTCTTGGACGAGTCGTGGGTGAGGGTGCCGGCCTCTTCGCCGATGCGTTCCAGCAGGCCGGACGCGAGGGTGCGCGTGCCGTCGAGGAGCTGGTACTTGATCGAGGACGAGCCGCAGTTGAGGACCAGGACGTTCACGGCAGTTCCCCCTGGATGGCGGTGATGGCCACCGTGTTGACGATGTCCTGGACGGTGGCGCCGCGGGAGAGGTCGTTGACGGGCTTGCGCAGCCCCTGCAGGACCGGCCCGACGGCGACGGCCCCGGCGCTGCGCTGGACCGCCTTGTAGAGGTTGTTGCCCGTGTTGAGGTCGGGAACGATGAAGACGGTGGCGCGGCCCGCGACCGGATTGCCGGGGAGCTTGGTCTGGGCGACACCGGGATCGATCGCCGCGTCGTACTGGATCGGCCCCTCGATCAGCAGGTCGGGGCGGCGTTCGCGGACGAGGGCGGTGGCCGCGCGGACCTTGTCGACGTCGCCGCCGTGGCCGGAGTCGCCGGTGGAGTACGACAGCATCGCCACCCGGGGCTCCACGCCGAACCGGGCGGCGGTCGCGGCGGCGGAGATGGCGATGGCGGCGAGCTGTTCGGCGCCGGGCTCGGGGTTGATCGCGCAGTCGCCGTAGACGAGCACCCGGTCGGGCAGGCACATGAAGAAGACGCTGGACACGAGCTCGGTGCCGGGCTCGGTCTTGATGATCTCGAACGCGGGCCGGATCGTGTGAGCGGTGGTGTGCGCGGCGCCCGACACCATCCCGTCGGCCAGACCAAGCTGCACCATCAACGTGCCGAAGTACGACAGGTCGGTGACCGTGTCGCGGGCCAGGTCCAGGTTGACGCCCTTGTGGGCGCGGACGCGGGCGTACTCCTCGGCGAAACGTTCGCGCAGCGCCGGGTCGAACGGGCTCACCACATGGGCGCCGCTGACGTCCAGCCCGAGCATCGCGGCGCGGCGTTCGATCTCGGCGGCGTTCCCGAGCAGGGTCAGCTCCGCGACGCCACGGCGCAGCAGGAGATCGGCCGCTCGCAGAATGCGTTCGTCCTCACCTTCCGGCAGAACGATGTGACGGCGGGCGGCGCGGGCTCGTTCGAGCAGGTCGTACTCGAACATCAGCGGCGTGACCGCGGTCTTGCTCACCTGCAGCCGGTCGAGCAACGCGTCGCCGTCCACGTACTCGTCGAACAGCCCGAGCGCCGTCTCGACCTTCCCGTCCGCCTCCGGGGTGAACCTGCCCTCGACCTTCGACAGGTCGATGGCGGTCTCGAACGTGTCCTCCTCGGTGATGACCACCGGGAGCCGGGCCGACATGCCGTCCAGCAGCTGGGCGACCGGCTCGGGGAGCTCCATCCCGCCGCTCATCACGATCCCCGACAGCGCGGGGAACGTGGGCGCGGTGTGCGCGCCGAGCAGCCCGGGCAGCAGCCCGGCGGCACGGTCGGACGGAATGATGATCACGGCGCCCTCGGTCAGGCGGGTGAGGATGTTGGGCAGCGACATCGCGCCGACCAGGATGGCGCCGACCTCGCGGCCGAGCAGCCGTTCCTCGCCGAGCAGCAACTGCCCGTCGCACGCCTCCATCAGGTCGCGCACGGTAGGCGCCGACAGCCGCGGCACTTCGGGCAGCGCGAACAAGAGTTGCTCAGGCCGTGCCACCGCCGGAACGTCAGCGGCATCTACGCGAGTGACGACGGTGGCCAGCTCCGTGGCGTGCTCGGCCTTGATCTCGGTCAGCGCCAGCTCGACGGCGACGCCGTTCTCCGCCGGCGTGCGGCCACGCCCGTTCACCACCAGGAGCAGCGGAGCGCCGAGATGAGCGGCGAGCTTGGCGTTGAACCCGAACTCCGTCGGCGCCCCCACATCGGTGTAGTCAGTGCCGACAATGACCACGGCGTCGACCTGGTCGGCGAGGCCCCGGTAACGAGCGACGATGTCCGCCGTGGCCCTCCGCGCGTCGGCGTGCACGTCCTCGTACGTCACACCCGTGGCGGTGTGGGCGAGGCGGAAGCGGGACCGCAGCGTCTCCACCAGATGATCTGGGCGCCCGGCCCGTACGACAGGCCGGAAGACCCCGACCCGCCCGACCCGGCGCGAGAGCAGCTCGGTCATCCCCACCGCGATCGCGGCCTTCTTGGTGGCGGCGTCACTGGCCGCGATGTACACCGCGTGCGTCACTTGATCGATCGTACGGGACGGGTCTGGACCGTTCCCGGCCGCCACCTGGACTTCGGCGTGGGCGGCGTCCGAACCCGCACTAACCAACGGCGTCCCGCAAGGCGCGCAGGGCGTGGTAGACGCGGACCTTGACCTCGTCCACCGAAAGTCCCAGCAACGCCGCGGCCTCGTTCACCGAGCGCTCACGGAAGACCGTCTCCGTGAGGATCTCGCGGTGGACAGGGGCGAGTGACCGGTACGCCCGTGCGACGACCGCGGGGCGGAGACCAGCGGTCGCCACCCCGGGGACGTACGTCTGCGGGACGGTCTCGTCGACTGCGCTCTTGCCGTATCGGAGTGCCACGCGATGAATCTCGCACCGTAACCGCCCCACCGGTATCCCCTTAGGACCCGCTTAAGGAACCGCTCAGGAGGCCTTAGGTGCCGGCGATCATTCACTCCATATCCGCCGTTCGCCTCGGTCCGCGCGGTGGAGCTCTGGCCGGTGCTGCACGAGGCGGCCGAGAACGCGCTCTAGAGTTCGGCACGCGCCAGCTCGGCGGCGTTGAGGAACGCGGTGCGGAGCTCGTCGGCGCGTTCACGGGAGGGATGGTCGGAGACGCCGGCCAAGTTCACCTGGCTCAGCATCCCGGCCACCCTGTCCGCAAGCTGAACGTAGGGCGCGTAGTGCTCGGGCACATCCTGATTCGCCCCGGCCGGTGCTGCCAATGACATTGGTGCGGTGTATTCCGACAAGTCGGGGAGGTCCCGGCGTGGCTCGGCCAGGGTCAGCAACGTGTCGAACCGGGCGGCCGCCGCGTCCCTGGCTGTCAGCGGCTCTGCCGTAGGCGCGAAAAGCGCGCGCAGTGTCGCAGGCACACTCGCGTGGTCACGGGTCTCTGGTCCGATTGAGCCAGGTGAAACGAACGGGGAGACGACCACCGCGGGGACGCGGCCGCCGGTCATGGTGAAGTCGAACGCGGCGCTCTTGCGATGGAGGAGGAAACGGAGGAGCCCGGTCAGCGGGGTCGGGGCGCGACCTGGGTCGGCCATGCCCTGCGCGGCGGGTACGTGGTCGTAGAACCCGCCGGTCTCGTCGTACGTCACCAGCAGGACGGTCTTGTCGAAGACCTCCCGATGCGCGCGCAGCACCTCGTACACGTGGGCGAGGAGCGCCTCCGCCCGCGCGAAGTCGCCGGTCCCGTCGTTCGTGAAGGTGTCGTACTCGTCGTCGGCGACCAGGGCGTTGCCCGGGTGCTGGCTGTTGCTCGGGTGCCCGGCCGCCAGCCGCACGGGAGGCCGGTGGTTGGGTTCGAGGAAGGAGTACGCGGGCAACGTCCCGTTCTCGACATGCCGCGCGAACTCCTCCATCGCGTACCAGTTGGCCAGGCGCCGGGGCTCGGTCCACAGCTTCACGAACGCCATCACCTGCGGGATGTCGTCGAAGTAGACGTGCCAGTCCGCCCCGGCCCGCTCCAGCACCTCGAAGATCGTCGTATTGGTGTAGAAGCGCGGCTGGATCTCGGTGTCGCCGTCGGACGTCGCGGCGTGCAGGAAGTTGCGGTTGGGCCAGGTCTCGCCGGGGACCGAGCAGAACCACTTGCTGAACGTGCCGAACTGCGTGGCCAGCGTGCCCAGCACCGGCACGTTCTCAGGTGGCTGGCACCGCATGATGAGCGGCCCCCTGCCCTTGATCTTTTCCACGGTGCGTCCTTGCCGGAGGCGGCCGGCGAGGTTGACGACCGGCCCGAGCAACCCGCCCCAGGCGCCGGGCGGCTTCCCGCGTCCCCTCTTCTCGTACGACCGCACGAATCCGGCGTTGCCCTTGAGCTGCTCCAGCATCGCCTGGTGCGAATGGTCCGGATCGATCGGCAGCACCCTCTTCGCGTCAGCCGTCGCCGGGATCGTCTCCCCGCGCCTGGTGCCCGGGTTGACGTACGGCCCGCCCTCCAGCAGCCCGTCGAACAAGGGGTCCGGATGCGCGACGAATCCGAGCATGTGGTCGAACGAGCGGTTCTCCAGAGCGAGGACGACGACGTGCTCGATGTCCGCAGCCATGGTCACTCCCTGCGACTGGGGGTGCTCTCAACGTTATGCCGTCGTGCGCGCCGCTGAACGCCCTCCCCGTGGCCACATTGGGGCGACCGGCCCCTCAGGTGATGGCCTCGCTGAAGGCGCGGAGGAGCGCGGTCTCGTCGTCCTTGCGCCAGACGAGGCCGAGGGAGGAGTCCGGGATGCCGTTCACCGGGACGTAGGTGATGTCGGTACGGGCCTGGGTGCGCACGGTCGGCGCACAGAAGATCATGGCGCCCGCGCCGGCGGCGATCAGGGTCAGCGCCTCCTGCAGCGTCGAGACCTGGGGGCCTCGCGGGACGGGGAGCCCGTCCGGGGTCCTCGTCGGGGCGGTGAGCTCGCGCCAGTAGGCCGGGGCGGGAGGGCTGAGGTCGAGGAGCCGGCACTCGGCGAGTTCCTCGGCGTCCATCGAGGGTCGGCCCGCGAAGGGGTGGCGGGTCGAGACGACGAGGGTCTGGGGTTCTTTGGAGAACGGCGGGCCGCTGGTGAGATCGGGCTCGACGACGGGGAGCATGACGATGGCGACGTCGAGCTCACCGCGGCGGAGGGCGCCGAACGGGTCGGACAGCGGGATCTCGGCGAGCCGGATCTCGCAGTCCGGATGGTCCGCCTGGAAGGCACCGATCATGCCGGTCACGCGTTCGTGCGTGGTGCCGGAGAGGAAACCGACGCGGAGCGTTCCCTCGACGCCGCGGGCGGCGGCGCGGGCGCCCTCGACGGCGCCGTGCAGGGAGTCGTAGGCGGGGCGCAGGTCGCTCAGGAGCCGTTCGCCGAGCGGGGTCAGGCGAACGCGGCGGCTCGTGCGTTCGAACAGACGGGCCCCGATCCGCCGTTCCAGCGACCGGATGAGCTGGCTGGCCCGGCCCTGGCTGACGTAGAGGCGCTCGGCGGTGCGGCCGAAATGCAGTTCCTCGCTGAGGATCAGGAAACACTCCAGCTCTCGCAGGTCGAGCACGGTTCCCCCTGAGATTGATAAGCCTGGTTAATCCAAGGATGGGCACTTCGTCATTGTTCCCGGTCAGGTCTGATCAAAGGCTTGACTCATGTCTTTTCGTTCCTGGTCCGCCGTCGGCGCCGTCGCCCTCGGCACGTTCTCGATCGTCACCACCGAGATGCTCCCGGTCGGCCTGCTCACCCCGATGGGGGCGGAGATGGGGGTGTCCGGCGGCATCGCAGGCCTGACGATGTCCCTGCCCGGGCTCGTCGCGGCCGTTGCCGCCCCGGCGGTGACCCTCTGCACGGGCAGGCTCGACCGGCGGCTTGTGTTGTGCGCCTTGATGGCGCTGTTGGCCGCGGCGAATCTGCTGTCGGCGGCGGCGCCCGGATTTGAGGTGCTGCTGGCCTCCCGGATCCTGGTCGGGCTCAGCATCGGGGGGTTCTGGGCGATCGCGGCCGGGCTGGCCGTGCGCCTCGTACCGGAACGCTCGGTCGGCGCGGCCACCTCGACGATTTTCAGCGGGGTGGCGGTCGCCTCGGTGCTCGGCGTCCCCGCCGGGGCCTTCGCCGGCGAACTGGCGGGCTGGCGGAGCGCGTTCGCGGCGATGGGCGTCCTGGCGCTCGCGGTGCTGACCGGGCTCGCCCTGCTGCTGCCCCCGCTGCCGCCGAACGCGCCGTTCCGGGTGGGCGAGGTGCCCCGGCTGCTGCGCGACCGCCGGGCCCGGACCGGGCTGGTGGTGACGTTGCTGCTGGTCACCGGGCACTTCGCCGCCTACACCTATGTACGGCCCGCGCTGGAGCAGATCTCGGGCATCGGCGCCGGACTGATCGGCGGGCTCCTGCTGGTGTACGGGGCCGCCGGCGTCATCGGTAACTTCGCGGCGGGGGTGGCCGCCGCCCGGAGGCCCCGCCGGACGCTGTTCCTGATCGCCGCGCTGCTCGGGATGGTGGTCCTGCTGGTTCCGGTCGCCGGGACGGTGCCGCCTGGCGCGATCGTGCTGCTGGTGGTGTGGGGGCTCGCCTACGGCGGGGTCTCGGTCACCACGCAGACCTGGCTCCTCAAGTCGGGGGCGGCCTCGCCAGAGGCGGCGTCGGCGGTATTCGTGTCCGCGTTCAACGTGGCCATCGCGCTGGGCGCGCTGACCGGCGGCCGAATCGCCGACATCGCCCTGCCCGGCGTCATGTGGTTCGGCGGCGCACTCGCGCTCTTGGCCGCCGCCACCGTACGCCCCGCCATACGCCCCAGCGTGCGCGTCACTGGACGGTGTCGACCGCCACAGTGAAATGGGTGACGGTGTCGTCGAAACCGGTGAGCGCCGCGCGGGCCGCCGGTTCGACCACCGCCGTGTCCACGTCCGACCCGGCGAAGGCGCGGATCGCCGCCATCGACTCCCAGAGTGTGACGACCTCGATCTCGACCGACCCCTCGCTGTCCCGTTCCATCAGATAGGCGCCGCGATGGCCGGGGACGCTCCGCAGGCTCGGTACGACCGACCCCTCGAAGTGGCTCCGATAGGCCTCCGCGCCCTTCTCCGTGGCGATGGCGCTCCAGATTCTCGCGATCATCTACGGCTCCTCTCATCAGCCTCGACGATTCCACCACAGCGGCTTGCCCCGGAATCGCCGGACCGGAGATCGTGTTGTGCGCAGCGGGACGACGTGGGAGGGGCGGGACACGATGGCCGCATTCAAGATCAGGTACGTGGGCGGGCCGACCGCGGTCCTCGAGCTCGGCGGGCTGCGGTTCGTGGTCGACCCGACGTTCGACGGGCCCGGCGAGTATCCGATCGGCGACCGCGCGCTGGTCAAGACCGCCGGACCGGCGTTCGGCCCTGCCGAGATCGGGACCGTGGACGCGGTGCTGCTGTCGCACGACCAGCATCCCGACAACCTGGACACCCAGGGCCGCGCGTACCTGGCGTCCGCCCCGCTCGTGCTCTCCACCGCCTCGGCGCGCGAACGCGTCGGCGACCCCGTCCGCACGCTGCCCAACTGGGACGAGGTGGAGCTGCCCCGCCCGGACGGCAGGATGCTCCGCGTCATCGGCGTCCCGGCGCAGCACGGCCCCGACGGCACCGAGCAGTGGACCGGTGAGGTCACCGGGTTCGTCCTGGCCGGGGAGGGCGTGCCGACCGTCTACGTGAGCGGTGACAACGCCTCGCTGGACGTCGTCCAGCGCATCGCGGACCGGATCGGCGACATCGCCGTCGCCGTGCTCTTCGCGGGCGGCGCGCAGACACCACTGCTCGGCGACGCCTTCCTCACCCTGCCGAGCGAGGGTGCGGCCGAGGCCGCGAAGATCCTCGGCGCCCGCCACGTCGTCCCCCTGCACTTCGAGCAGTGGGAACACTTCAGCCAGGGCGCCGACACCCTGGTGGCGGCCTTCCAGAAAGCCGGGCTGGCCGGTCTCCTGCACCTGCCAAAGCCGGGTGAACAGATCGAACTATGAGCCGGGGAACGATGAGTTTCACCCGGGCGGCGGGTCTATCGGCGTATGAGCATCGACACACCTGAGATCAAGGAACGCGCGGAGCAGCCGTACGTGGCCGTCAAGCGGTGGATCGCCTGGACGGAGTTCCCGGTGATCGCCGACCGCCTGCCGGAGATCATCGGCTGGCTCGCCGCCCGCGGGATCCAGCCGGCCGGCGCCCCGTTCTTCCGGTACGTCACGATCGGCGGCGAGCAGGACGGCGAGGTGGAGGCGGGCGTGCCCGTCGCGGCGCCGGTGGAGGGCGAGGGCGACATCTACGCCGGCGTCCTGCCCCCGGGGCGGTACGCGTCCGTGACCCATGTCGGCCATCCCGACCAGCTCGCCGGCGTCACCACCGACCTGCTCGGCTGGGCGGCCGAGCAGGGTCTCACCTGGGACATGTCCGAGGACGACGAGGGCGAGCACTGGGCCTGCCGCCTGGAGCTCTACCACTCCGACCCGGCCGAGCAGCCCGACATGGGCAAGTGGGAGACCGAGCTGGCCTTCAAGCTCGCCGGCTGAAGCCGGCGGAGAAACTGAAGCCGGCGGAGAAATTGGCTCGCTTCCCCGGAAGGTCATGCGCGACGCTGAGCACAGTCACCCGGGGGAGACCAAGCCGTGGAACCACATGAATACGCAGGTCAGGACGCGGTAGGCCTGCGACAGCTGATCCGGTCGGGCGCCGTGGGCGCGGCCGAGGTCGAGGCGGCGGCGCGCCGCGCGATCGAGCTGGTGAACGCCGATCTCAACGCGCTGGCGCTGCCGCTCTTCGAGCCCGCGCTCGCCCACGATCCGGCCGGGCCGCTGGCGGGCGTGCCGTTCTTGATCAAGGACAGCCAGCCGTTCGCGCGGGGCGTCCCGTTCGCCATCGGCAGCCGCGCCATCCGCGGTGCCGTCGCCGGGGTCGACCACGAGCTCATGTCTCGCTTCCGCGCCGCAGGGCTCGTCACGCTGGGCCAGACGACGACTCCGGAGATGGCGCTCAGCTTTGCGACCGAATCCGTGCGGTACGGGTTGACCCGTAACCCATGGGACCTGGAGCGCGGCGTCGGCGGGTCGAGCGGCGGGGCGGCCGCGCTCGTCGCGGCCGGGGCGGTGCCGCTCGCGCACGCCAACGACGGTGCCGGGTCGATCCGCGTTCCGGCGGCCGCCTGCGGGCTCGTCGGCCTGAAGCCGAGCCGCGGGCGCATACCCTGCGGGCCCCTGATCGGCGAGGCCGCGTTCGGGCACTCCGCCGAGTTCGCCGTCACGCGTACCGTTCGCGACGCCGCGCACCTCCTCGACGCCATCGGCGCGCCGCCCGTGGGCGAGAAGTACGCGGCGCCACCCCCGTCCCGCCCGTACACCGACGAGCTCCGCGCCGATCCCGGCAGGCTGCGCGTCGCGCTCACCACGGCCGCATGGTCAGGCGTGGCCGTCGATCCGCAGGTCGCGGCCGTCGCGGTGAACGCGGGCAAGGTGCTGGACTGGATCGGGCACACGGTGACCGAGGCAAGCCCCGCCGTCGATCCCGATCTGCTGGTCGAGGCGATGATGCTCGGCTTCATCGCGGCCGGCGCCGCGCTGCTGAGGGCGCCCAGGAGACCCGACCCGGCCTTGCTGGAGGCCGTCACGCGCCAGGTGATCGCCGAGACCGAGTCGTTCACGGCGCTCGACATGATGGCCGCGGTCGACGCGCAACATCAGGTGACCCGGCCCGTCGGCCTGTTCTTCGAGGATCACGACCTGCTGGTGACGCCGACGCTGGGACGGCTCCCGGCGCGGCACGGCACGCTCGACTACAACGATCCGAAGTACTCGACGCGCTCCTGGTTGCGGCACATCTTCGAGTACGGGCCGTTCACCGCGCCGTTCAACGTCTCCGGCAACCCGGCGATCAGCCTGCCGCTCGGCCAGAGCCGCGAGGGCCTGCCGATCGGCGTGCAACTGGTCGCCGCCCAGGGTAGGGAGGACCTGCTTCTGCGGGTCGCCGCTCAACTGGAGCAGGCCGTGCCCTGGCACGACCGCAAGCCCGCCATCTACGCCGACACGGCCTCGCCGAGGTAGACGCGGGCCAGGGCGAGCGAGTCCTCGAAGATCTGGTACGCGCGTACGCGGCCGTCGTCGGTCACCGTGAAGCGCATGACGAACTCGTCGTCGAGGACCAGTCCCGAAGGCTGGAAGCGGTACGCGAAACGGCCCGGGATCAGCACCTGGTCGCCTATCTCGACCATGTTCTGAACCTCGAACGCGAGCGGCTCGGCCGCCTTGAACAGCTCGGTGAAGAAGACCCGGATCTCGTCGTGGCCGGTGCGGCGGCCGACCCACGGCACCAGCGCGGGATCACCGGGGATCGTCCAGGTCGCGTCCGGCGTGATGAGTGCGAGCAGCCGGTCGATGTCACGGGCGCCGAAGGCCTCGAAGAAGGCGTTCACGGTGTCAGTAGCGGTCATGGCGGTCATGGCGGTCCTCCCTGTCGGTGAGTCGGTTCGGTCGATCTCTGCTCGATGTGTCAAGTCTTGCCCATTCATGAAGCTGTCTTGCTCTACAGGCATGGGAAGCTATGACTGGTATGCCTTGGAGGTATAGATGGAGCTTCGCATGCTCGCGTACGTGGTCGCGATCGCTGAGGAGGGGACGATCAGCGGCGCCGCCCGGCGCCTGCACCTGACCCAGCCGACCCTGAGCCGCCAGCTACGAGACCTGGAGAGGCGCCTGAGCGTCGATCTGTTCGCTCGCAAGGGCCGTGGCCTCGTGCCGACCGTGGCGGGGCATGCCTTGGTGCGCCGCGCCACCACGGTGCTGGCCGAGGCAGAGGCGGCGCTCGACGATGTACGCCTCGCGGCGCAGGGGATGACCGGCCGCCTCACCATCACGTTCGCCGGGTCGGGCATCAACGGGCCTCTCTGCGAAACGCTCGGCCGGGTCCGCACCGAACTGCCCGGCGTGGACCTGCGGCTGGAGGAGAGCTTCAGCGACGCCGACATGTCCCAGGGGGTCCTGGACGGCCGCTACGACCTCGCCGTCCAGCGGCTTCCGGTGCGCGACGCCCGGCTGTCCACCCGCGTGTGGTGGCGCGAGCCGCTCACCCTCTTCCTGCCCGCCGGGCACGCGCTCGCCCGTACCGCCGAGCCCGCCCCGCTCACGGTGCTCGGCGAGATCCCGCTGGTGTTGTGGCCGCGCGAGGTGTCCACCCGCTCGTACGACGAGATCATCGCGCTCTGCCACCAGGCCGGGGTCGTGCCGCGCATCGGAGCGGAGGGCCGCAGCGCGCAGACGCTCCTCGCCCTCGTCGCCGCCGGTTTCGGCGGCACCGTGATCGCCGACTCACACCGTGCGCTGCGCCGCGCGGGGGTGGCCACCCGCGTCCTGGAGGGGACCTCCACGACGCAGCATCTGGTGTGGCGTGCCGAGGAGCCCAACCCGCTCGTAGAACGTTTCCGTGCCATCGCCGGGCTCGCCTGACCTCTCGCAGGCAACGGCCGTCCGATGAGCATTTCTCATTGAGCAATGAGAAATGCTCATCGGAAATGGCTCGGCACGAGCTGCACGAGCATGGCGCGCGATTTTATCCGGCGCTGCCGGTATTCATCTGTCACCTAGTTATGGATCCTTGCACCAGACTTTCATTTGGCCACGGATAGATTCCTGAGCTGCTGCGATGTCGCTCCACCCCCTTCCGACCACAAGAGGCCAGCACCAAAAGTTGATCTTCCGCGACGCCGGGACCCAGACTTTCTCGTGCATGAAATCGGGCTTTTGTTTGCCCCTATTTCGCAGGAGGTCTGGTGGCCAGTATTCGCAGGCCGCACAGAAAGTGGCGGGCCGTGTTCGGCGCCGCCGTGGCGATCACCCTTCCGCTGACCCTGGCGGCCGCTCCGCCGTCGGGCGCCGCGCCGGCCGGCGCCGCCGCCCCGAAGAGCCGTCCTGCCCCGTCCGGGAAGACGGTCTCGCTCATCACCGGTGACACGGTCCTGTACGGCAAGGAGCGGGACTCGGTCGTGCTGCTCAAGGGCAGGCCAGGGATCAGTTACAGCGTCACCCGGAACGGCGCCGACCGGTACGTCGTACCGAGCGACGCCCAGCCGCTGGTGACGGCCAAGCAGGTCGACAAGGAACTCTTCAACCTCACCAGGCTCGTGAACGAAGGGCTCGCCGGCGCCGGCAAACCCCTTCCGGTCATCGTGAGCTACGGGAAGAAGGGGACCCGCCTCTCGTCCGGAACCTTGCAGAGCCGGGCGGACGCACTCCCCGGCAGCACACCCGGCAGAGTCCTCGACACCGTTGACGCGGTCGCCCTGAAAGTCGACCGCACGAAGCCCGGCGCGCTCTGGTCCGCGCTCGCACCCGCCAGAACGAGTGCGAGACCCGGATTGAAGGCGAACGCGCAGCGGCTGTTCCTGGACGTTCGGGTCCGGGCGACGCTCGACCAGAGCGTGCCGCAGGTCGGCGCACCGCAGGCCTGGCAGGCCGGGTTCGACGGCAAGGACGTGAAGGTCGCCGTCCTCGACACCGGCATCCAGGCGCATCCGGACACCAACGGCACGTCGATCGCGTGGAAGAGCTTCGTCCCCGGCGAGCCGTCCATCCTGGACGAGCACGGCCACGGCACGCACGTCGCCTCGACCATCACGAGTCAGGGCAAGGGCAGCACTCCGGCGCGCAAAGGCGTGGCACCGGGCGCCAAGCTGATCATCGGAAAGGTGCTCGGCAAGGACGGCAGCGGCCAGCTGTCCGGGATCATCGACGCGATGCGCTGGGCCACCGAGGAGAACAAGGCCGACATCGTGAGCATGAGCCTCGGCGCCACACCGAGCGCTACCACGGAGATCCTGGACCAGGCCGTGAACGACCTGTCCCGGTCCACCGGTGCCCTCTTCGTGATCGCGGCCGGCAACAGCGGATCGAACGCCAGGACGCTGGACTCCCCCGGCACCGCTGACGAGGCGCTGACCGTCGCGGCGGTCGACAAGGGCGACAGGCTCGCGGCGTTCTCCTCGCGCGGCCCGCGCAAGACCGACGGTGCCCTCAAGCCCGACATCGCGGCACCCGGCGTGGACATCGTCGCCGCTCGCGCCTCCGGCACGTCGATGGGGGCACCCGTCGACGACCTCTACACCTCGGCCAGCGGCACGTCGATGGCCACGCCGCACGTGGCCGGGGCCGCCGCGATCCTCAAGCAGCGGCATCCCACCTGGAAAGGTCCCCAGCTCAAGGCCGCTCTCATTGCCTCGGCCAAGGACGTCGGCGCCGGCTCGTTCCAGGTCGGCTCCGGAAGGCTGCAAGCCGGCAAGGTCATCGAGCAAACGGTGACCGCCGACCCGCCCAGCCTGAGCTTCGGCAAACTGGCGCCCGACCAGGCCCAGGAGGTCAGCAAGACGATCACCTACGGCAACACCGGTACCACCCCTGTGACCCTCGACCTGGCCGCCGCCGTCAACGGCCCGGACGGCAAGCCGCTGCCCGCCGACTCGGCCCGGCTGTCCACGTCGAGCCTGACCATCGCCGCCGGTCAGACCGGCCAGGCCACCCTCACGCTCAAGATCGCGGCCGGCGCACGCGGCCTCTACACCGGCGCCGTCACCGCGACGGCCGGAGCGCAGGCGGTCCGAACGGCCGTGGGCCTGGAACAGACCGGCCCCCTGCGCAAGGTCACGTTCCAGACGTTCGACCGCGACGGCACTCCCCTCGACAGCGTGCCGCGCACCCTGACCGTCGGCTCCAACGACGACCCGACCCAGGACTGGACCGAATACCTGCTCACCGGCGGCGGGACGCTGGAGCTCCCCGCCGGTTCCTACACCTTCGTCCTCGAAGGCCCCGCGACCGACGCCCACGCCCGCAGCGGCATCAAGCCCGAGTCGATGCTGGCCGTCCAGCCCCAGGTGGAGGTCAGGGACGACACGACCGTCACCTTCGACGCCCGGCAGATGCGGCCGATCAACGTCACCACCCCGGCGACCGGCTACGACGCGGCCGCGACGGTCAACTGGGTCCGCGCACCCCGCGCCGTGCCGAAGCAGGACGGGGCCGTGATCTACTACAGGCCCACCAAGGTCCACGTGCTGCCCACCCCGCAGCCGGTGACCGACGGCACGTTCACGACAGGCTTCATGAGCCAGCGCATCGCGCCGCAGGTCGTCCTGGAAGTGGGGCAGACCCGGATAGAAGCCCGCTACCTCGCGCACGACCGGGAACGGACGTCCGCTCTGAACCCGAAGCTGGAGATGTTCCCTGCCGGCATCGGGGACGTCACGATGGTGTACGCAGGGGACGGCAGTGCCGCGGAGCTGGCCAAGGTGCCCGTACAGGGCAACCTGGTCTTGATCCAGCGTGACACCTACAACGTCGAGGAGGGCCAGGCCCTCGGGCAGCGGCTCGCCGACGCCGGCGCCAAAGGCGCCATCGTGTTCGACTCACGGGACGGCTACGAGACGGGCATCGAGGTGCTGTACGGCGGCGAGAAGGCCGTGGTCGCCGGAGTCACCAGGGCCGACGGCCTCCGTCTCCAGCAGGCGATCGGCTCCCGGCCCACCCAAGTCAGGTTGAGCAGCCAGCCCCGGCCCGGATGGGTGTACAACCCGGCCAAGTACTGGAGGGGCCAGGTCCCCGCCGACCCGAGCATCACCATGACACCCGGCACCATGACGGTGGTCGAAACGCACTACCCGACCGCCGAGGACAGGCTCTATCTCACGGCCAACTCGGCGTGGCCGCACGACCACGTCCAGGGACTCTTCACCGCCTCACTTTCGTCCTGGGCCCCGGTCAGGCGGCTGGAGGCCTTCCCGGTGGACAGCGACCTGCGATGGCAGCGCATGGTGATCCCCGACGGCGACAAGGCCTGGTTCTTCTCCCCCACCTGGTCACGCTGGGACGTCTTCACCGGCTCGACGGCCCGCAAAGAATCTCGGGCCCGTACCCCCATCCGGCTCGGCCAGCTGGCGCGGACCAACCAGCCCGCACCCGGGCTCGGCGGCCCGGGCCTGACGCCGCTGTTCGCCGCCCGGCGCGGCAACACTCTCTACCCAGCGCCGCACCTGGTCTCCGGAGAGGGCCACACCGAGTTCATGCACCCGCTCCTGCTCGAGGACCTGCTGCCCTGGCCGGACGGAAAGGTCGTCACCAGCACGCTCACCCGCGACGGCACCGAAGTCCCGGGGCGCAAAGAGGGACCGGTGACCGTCTACGACCTCCCCGAAACCTCTGCCCGCTATGACCTGCGCCTGGTCTACACATCCGAACTGCTCGGGTACGAGGGCTACAAGGTCGACACGACATGGGGCTTCACATCGGGCAAGCCGAGCGCGCCCAACGTGCCCGCAGGCTATGTCTGCGGAGACGGCAAGGCCGACTGCGCGCCCACCCCGGCCCTCCTTCTCGACTACGACATCCCGCTAGACCTGACGAACAAAGCCGCCCCCGGCGCGTTCACCATGACCATCAGCAGCCACCACCAGCCAGGCGCCCCGGATCCCAACCTGTCAGGCCTCCAGGCGTCCATCTCCTACGACGGAGGAACGACCTGGCAGCAGATCACCACGACCAGAAAGGACGCCAAGTCCTTCACGGCCAACACCACCCTGCCTGCCTCGAAGACCGTCTCTCTCCGCTTCCAAGCCCAGGACACCGACGGCAACACCGTGAACCAGACGTTCCACCAGGCCTTCACGACCCGTAGCTGACGTCATGGGCCGGGGGCCAGCGTCTCCTTGAGGGCCAGCAGCCCCCGGCCCATGAAGTCGTCGACGGCCCCCGCCACCCCATCCGGCAAACAATCAGTGATCCAAACGAACCGCGTCCCCTCCCCCTCGGCGAACACCTGCGCCGAAGCCATGTGGTGCGTGAACCCCGTCGGCGACTCGGTCACCGAATAGGCGAGCCGCCTGGCCCCCTCGTCCATCCCCACGAGCCGTTCCCGAGCCACCATCCCGTTGAAGAACGTGACGACCCGGTCATCCCCCTCCATGCGCGCGTCGGTCACGAACCCGACCACGAGCCTCTCGTGCAGCGCCCCATAGTCCTTCAGCGCGTCCCACACCACCTCGGGTGCCGCGTCGAGCAGGATCTCCTTGTAAATCGTCGCCATGCACCGAATCATGCGCGGCCAACTCCCGGCGGTATTGAACTTTCTTGCGCATCAAGGGCCATGGGAAGTGGTCGCGCCGACACCTCTTCGACATCGGTGGTAGCAGAAGAATCCACGCCCAGAGTCCCACCATGCGGCATCGAGTTCGCCTGACGCGACCTGCCGGTCTTCCTCCGCGACATACTTCCGCCAGTGGTCAGTGGGACGAACCGCCATGTCCAGGACGTTAGCGGCCGTACTGATCTACGATCCAGCCATTGATGCGGTTCGATCACGTCAGGGAGTGGTGGCCATGCTGGTCAGGGGCGTTCGCGGGTGAGGCGGCTTCTTACTCGCGTCCGGGATGCGAGCGTCTGTGTCTATGACCTCGACGTGGCGTCCGAGGGGGCGCTTGAGCCGGCGGCGCGGTTCGAGGTGCGGCCGGGCGACGAGGTGGCTGGGCATGCCGTTGCGCCGGATCTGAGCCGTGTCGTGTACGCCACGCAGCATGTGGTGGTGTGCCTCGGTCGTGACGGTGGCGAGGTGTGGCGGTACGACCTGCTTCCCCGGTCGAACGAGAAGTACGGGCACTGGCCTGGCTGCGAGTTCTCCCTCGACGGCAAGACCGTATGGGTCTACCGGCCCGATGGCATGGCCAACCGCGCCGACCAGGACCGATGGGTGGTTCTCAGCGCCGATTCGGGTGAGGTCATCGCGCAGGCCGAGCTGGGCACTGTCGGCCATGGCGGTGAGCACCATCGGCATCCCAACGGGGTCGACATCTTGTTGGACGTCGGGGAAGGCCAGGATGGTGTGCACATATTCCGCGGCGTTGGTGACGGCTTGGAATTGCTCAAATATCCGTGGGAGGACCGCTGCCTCATCGATCTCGCCCCGGACGGCCGCCAGTTCATGACGGTTTACCACGACCAGTCTGATGTCGCCTTCCACTCCTACCCGAGCGGCGACGTGATTCTGGAGTTGTCCATGGAGGTCTTCGGGCACGATCCCGAGGAGATCTTCTTTCAGTGGAGCGGCGGTTATCTGGACGCCGATACCGCGATCGTCACCGTCGGGGGCGAAACCGAGGACGAGGAGGAGTGGCACCGCCACTATCGGGTCGACCTACGAACGGGCGGAGTGCTGGGGGCCTTCGACGCTCACTCGGAAAGCGCCTATGACATCGAGCCTCTGGGCGACGGCACCTGGCTGACCTCGGGATCCGGTAGCCATCCTGTCCGTTGGACACGCTAGGTTTCCGCTCGTGGTCAGCTCCCCGGCGTCCTCACCGGCGTCGTTCGCTCGCCACCGGCCGCATGCTCAACCCCGCGGACGTGCGAACGTGGGCTGAGCGGGGCCGAACCAGCGAGTGAGGGTCGTACGGAGCGTTTCCGGATCCTCCCCGCTCCACGCGATGTAGCCGTCCGGGCGGATGAGGAGATTGGTCGCACCGATGCTCTCCGCGCTGGCGGCGGCGATCAGGTCCACCCGATCCGACCAGGGACCGGCCGCCTCGCGGAGGTCGTCGGTGAGGTCGAGGAGTACGGGGCGTCCGGCGTGCAGCAGCTCGACCAGCCGGAAGGCGCCCCGGTCGTTCTTCAACTCCATGTCGGGCGCGAGCCGCCCCGCGAGCGGGTCGTCCGGGCGACCGACGTCGTAGACGATGTCCAGGCCGCTGATCATGCCGCCGAGATACTCGTTGACCTGGTCGAGATGCATGAGCTCGGTGAAGAGCTCGCGCAGCGGGGTGACGGCCGGGTCGGGATTCATGAGGGCCACCTGGGCACGCGTGTTCCAGAGGACGCGCGCGCCCACCGGATGGCGTTCGGAGTGATAGGTGTCCAGCAGGTCGTGCGGGGCTTGACCCTGAACGGTCGCGGCGAGCTTCCAGCCCAGGTTGACCGCGTCCTGCATGCCGGTGTTGACGCCCTGGCCACCTGCTGGGAAGTGCACATGAGCGGCATCGCCCGCCAGTAGCACTCGCCCCTTGCGGTACGTCTCCGCCTGGAGGGCCGCGTCGCCGAACCGTGTCAGCCATTGCGGCTGGTCCATCCGGATGGGCATGCCCGCGATGTACTCGATCGTGTCGCGCAACTCGTCCAGCGTGACGGGCGCGCGGCGGTCTGGATGGGGCGCCCGGAAGTCGTACGTGAACACGCGGCTGAGGCCATGCGGATTCACCATCAGCATGACCCAGCCGCGCGGAGTGCGATGCCAGCCCGGCGGGACGTCGTACGGGTCGAGCAGCCGGACGTCGCCCATCAGCGCGGCCACTGTCGCACCGCTTCCCACGAAGGGGATGCCCGCGAGCCTGCGCACCGCACTCCGCGCGCCATCCGTTCCGACGGCGTACGAGACGTCCAGCTCGTACGGGCCGTCCGGCCCTTCGACCACGAGCGTGACGTGACCACCGTGATCCGCAAGGCCGACCACCTCGTGGCCGCGCCGTATCTCCGCTCCGCGGTACGCGGCGTGCTCGGCGAAGACATGCTCGGCCCAAGCCTGCGGAGCGCCCACAATGGCCGGGCCTTCCAGATTGAGCTTGGCGAGATCGAGGTCGAAGAGCCCGGCGAAGTGGAACGGCACCGGACCGCGCGGTGCGTGCCGTGCGAGGCGCGTGCCTTGGAAGCCGCCCACGTCATCGAGCAGGCCACGCCGATCGAGGGTCTGCGCCGTACGAGCGTGCAGGGTGCCGGCCTTGGATTGGAACGTGGGCTCAGGCAGCCGTTCCAGCACGACGGGCCGTACACCTTGCAGGACAAGCTCGTATGCGAGCAACATCCCCACCGGTCCGCCGCCCACAACGGCCACCTCAAAATCCACGTTCGTCCTCCCACCAGTCTTCGCTGTAGTTGTCGCTGTCACTCGGGGCCTGCCGGTCGGGGCTGTCAGTCCTCGACGAGGACGGGTTCGGGGGCTAGGGGCGCGCGGTCGGGCTCGGGAGCGCGTGCTTGCTTCTTCAGGCCGAGGGTGATGAGCGCGCCGAGGAGTATGCCTGCGGCCGCCACGTACGTCGCCGTCTGGATGCCTCCGGCGAGTTCGGCGCGCAGCGCCTCGCCGCTGAGCCCGTCCAGGCCCGAGTTGGTGAGCGCGACGAGGATCGCGAGGCCGACGGCGCCACCGACCTGCTGGGCGGTGGAGGCCATGCCGGAGGCGACGCCCTGCTCGCCCGCGTCGACGCCGGACGCGGCCGCGATCCACATGCCGGTCCACGTGACGCCCTGGCCGAGCCCGGAGATGAGGATCCCGGGCAGCAGCGCGGCGTACGACCCGTCCGCGGTGATGGCGTACGCGATCAGCGCGGTTCCGGGGGCGCCCACGAGCAACCCGCCGAGCAGGGTCGCGCGCAGTCCGATCCGGCCGACCAGGCGTTCTCCGATCTGCGTGCCCGCCGCGATCGCGAGCGACGGCACCAGGAACGCCAGGCCGGTGGCGAGCGGGCTGTAGGCGTGCACGCTCTGCAGGTAGATGGTCAGGAAGTAGGGCAGCGCGCCGAACGTGCCCATGAAGGTGAACGTGATCGCCATCCCCGCGCTCAGGCTCCGGTTGGTGAACAACCGCAGCGGCATCAGCGGGTCAGCGGCCCGCCCCTCGATCCATGCGAACACCGCGAGCAGCACGGCGGTTGCACCGAACGCGGCGAGGATCTCCGGCGCGGTCCAGCCGGTCTCGGGGCCCTGCACCAGCGCGAAGACGAAGAGCGTCACGCCCGCGGTCACGGTCAGCGCGCCGGGCAGGTCGAAGCCGCGACCCTGCTCGCGCCGCCCGTCACGGGCGAGGAGCACGAAGGCGAGCAGCGCGGCGGCGCCCGCCAGCGGCACGTTGACGTAGAAGACCGACTCCCAGCCGAACGCGTCGGTCAGCACTCCGCCGAGCAGCGAGCCCAGCGACAGCCCGCTGGCACCGGCCCCGCCCCAGATCGCCAGCGCGCGGTTGCGCTCGCGGCCCTCGGCGAACGTGGTGTTGATCAGTGACAGCGTGGCCGGGAAGAGCAGGGCGCCGCCGAGCCCCTGCACGGCGCGGGCCGCGATCAGCAACCCCGGGCCCTCGGCCAGCCCGCCGGCCAGCGAGGACCCGGCGTAGAGCGACAGGGCCAAGGCGAACATCCGGCGGCGGCCCAGCAGGTCGGAGGCACGCCCGCCCAGCAGCAGGAAGCCGCCGAAGACCACCGCGTAGGCGCTGACGACCCATTGCAGGCCCTGGTCGGAGAAGCTCAGCTCCCGGCCGATCTCCGGCAGCGCCACGTACACGATGTTGAAGTCCAGGGCGATGATGAGCTGGGCGAACGCCAGAAGCGCCAGAGCCCAGCCCGTGCGCGAACGCGCTGCGGGCATGAGTGTCCCCTCGTTTCGTTACGATTGTCCGGGAAGCTCGAACAGTTCGACCGTACGAGACTTACGTACAATCACGCAACCGAAAGTACGACCATCCCGTACAGTGGTACACATGGCCGCCCTCCTGCACCCTGCGCGCGACGAGATCCAGCTCGTGGACGTGATGCACGCCCTCGGCCACCCGCTCCGGCACAGGATCGTTCAGGAGATCGCCTCGGGCGAGGAGACATGGTGCGGCAACATCGACGTGGGCGCGCCCAAGTCGACGCTCACCGGCCACTGGCGAGTCCTACGCGAGAGCGGCGTCATCTTCCAGCGTCCCGAGGGACGCAACCTCTACATCACCCTGCGCCGCGACGACCTGGAGGCCCGTTTCCCCGGCCTGCTGGACCTGGTCCTCAGCGACAAATGACCGCGGCCCCGCCGCCGGTCGGGCTGGGAGCACCCTTCGTACGGCCGTCACTCTTCTTCGTGCAGGAGCAGGAGGGCGTAGGCGGCCACCGTCGAGTCGTCGGTGATGAGACCGTCTCGCACGTAGCGCTTGAACTCCGCCCGGGTGACGAAGCGCTGCCGCATGTCCTGCTCCTCGAGCTCCCGGTCGGTCTCGCCCTGGGTGAGGCCGGTGGCCAGGAAGACATGGAAGCCCTGGTTGCTGCTGCCATGCGAGCCGTGCAGGTAACCGAGCAGGGTCAGGGACGCGGCGCGCAGCCCGGTCTCCTCTGCCAGCTCATGCCGGGCGAGCTCTTCCGGATCCTCGGCCACCTTGCGGTCGGGATAGGAGCCCTGCGGGAAATTCCACGTCCGGCGCCCGATCGGATAGCGGTACTCTTCGACCAGATGGAAACCGTCACCTTCGGCGGGTATGACGAGCGCGAAGTCGGCCTTGTCGACGATCCCGTAGATGCCACGCGAGCCGTCGAGGCGTTCGACCTCGTCCTCGCGCACGGACATCCAGCGATTTTCGTACACGACACGCGAGGACAGCTGCCTGATCGTCTGCTCGTCGGCCATGCCGAAACCCTAGCGACACCTATCCATGGTTGAATCCACGCCTATGTGGCCGTCGTCACAAATCCCTCGTCCGTGGCTGCGCTGGTACGAGCCCGGTGTGCCAGCCGAGCTCGATATCCCGGACATCCCGGTCACCCGGCTGCTGGACGACGCGGCCCGGCGACGGCCGCGCAACACCGCGCTGGTCTTCTTCGGCCGCCGCATTCGGTACCGGCAGTTGCGCACGGCGGTCAACCGGTTCGCGGCGGGGCTGCACCGGCTCGGCGTCCAGCCCGGCGACCGGGTCGCGCTCATCCTGCCCAACTGCCCGCAGTTCGTGATCGCCTTCTTCGGCACGCTGCGGCGCGGCGCCATCCCGGTGCCCCACAACCCCCTCTACACCGAGGAGGAGATGCGGCACCAGCTCGCCGACTGCGAGGCGCGGGTGGCCGTCGTCCTGGATCGTTCCTACGCCACTCTCGACGCGATCGGCGACAAGGTCGCCGTGGAGCACGTCGTCGTCACCTCCCTCCTCGACTTCCTCCCGCCGCTGAAGCGGCTCGCGCTCCGGCTACCGCTCGTGCAGATGCGGGAGCGGCGGGCCAAGCTCACCACCGAGGTGCCGTCCGACGCCGGGCTCCTGCGGTTCGCCGAGATGCAGCGGCCCTCGCAGCGCCGCGTACGGCAGTACCGGCTCGACCCCGCCAAGCACCTCGCCGCCATCCAGTACACGGGCGGCACCGGCGGGGAGCACAAGGGCGCCATGCTGACCCACCGCAACCTCATCGCCAACGCCTACCAGCAGCAGGCCTGGGACACCGCAGGCCGGGACGGCGGGGAGGTGACCCTCGCGGTCCTGCCGCTCTTCCACTCGTTCGGCCTGGTCATCTGCATGATCGCGCCGGTGATGCGGGCAGGCACGGTGGTGTTGCTGCCGCGCTACAACAGCGACCATGTGGTCAAGGCACTGCGCCGGCACCGGCCGACGATCTTCCCCGGGGTGCCGAGGTTGTACGACAACGTCCTGGACAGCCCGCGGCTGGACCCCGGCGACCTCGACTCGGTACGGATCTTCATCTCCGGCGGCAGCGAGCTTCCCCCGGCCACGGCCGACCGGCTGGAGGTGCTGGGCGGCGACCGGCTCATCCAGGCCTACGGGCTGACCGAGGCGTCGCCCGCCGTACTGGCCAACCCGCTGGGCGGCGGTGCCCGCAACACCACCATGGGTGTCCCGCTGCCGATGACCGACGCGCTCATCGTCGACCCGGACGAGCCGACCAGGGTGCTGCCGTACGGCGAGCCGGGCGAGCTCGTGGTGCGAGGCCCGCAGGTCTTCGCCGGCTACTGGAACGCACCACTCGCGACGGCGCAGGCGCTCTCCAAGGGCTGGCTCCGCACCGGCGACATCGCGGTCATGGACGAGATCGGCTTCGTCACGGTCCTGGAGCGCCGCCGCGACGTGATCAAGGTGAGCGGCTTCAGCGTCTTCCCGTCCGAGGTCGAGGAGGTGCTGCGCCGCCATCCCGCGGTCTTCGACTGCGCCGTGGTGAGCGCCCGCGACGAGCGCCGGGGCGAACGGGCCGTCGCCTACGTCGTCGAGCATCCCGCCTACCCGTTCTCGGCCGACGAACTGCACCGCCACTGCGAACGTTTCCTCAGCCACTACAAGGTCCCGACCGCGTTCATCCCCTGCACCGACCTGCCCCGCAACCTGGCCGGCAAGGTGATCCGCCACGAACTCCGCGAAGGGGCGTCCCAGCCGTCGCCACGGTCCTGACCTGAGCGGATGGCCGCCGAGCTCGACGCGCTCGTCGACGCTGCCCGCGGCGACGACCCGGTGGCGGCTGGGACGGCGGGAAACGAGAGCCCGTCGCGTGATCACGCTTATCGGTTGACACGGTGACCGATTGTGGATGAACGCCTGGCCAGTACAGGTCCAGCAGTCCCTTCAGCCCCAGAGTTGATTCATCTTCTGTGAAGAGCGCCACATCGCTGGCCTCTGTACGGGGCACAGAAGGGGGCCGTCCGTGGGAGCACGCACTTCACCCGGATTCATTCGAAACCACCATCCCTTTCTCGCGGGACTGCTCGTCGCGGCGCTGGCCGCCACGCTGCTGGCAGTCGTCGCCTGGCGGCAGCCCGCCGGCGCGACCGCGCGGGCCGCGGCACTGCCGGCCAACTTCCAGGAGAAGGAACTCTTCAAGGGCAAGGTGACGACGCCCACCAACGTGGAGTTCTCGCCGGACGGCCGGGTCTTCGTGGCCGAGAAGAGCGGGATCATCAAGGTCTTCGACTCGCTCGCCGACACCGAGCCCGAGATCTTCGCCGACCTGCGGCAGCAGACGTTCAACGGGTGGGACCGCGGCATGCTCGGCATGGCGCTTCACCCGAAGTTCCCGGCCGACCCCCGGGTGTACGTGATGTACACCTACAACGGCGTCATGGGCGGGAACTTCCCCCGCTGGCCGTCCTCGGACGGCTCCAACGACAACTGCCCGGATCCGCCTGGCGCCAACAACGAGGGCTGTGTCGTGGCCGGGCGCATCTCGGTCCTGAGCCCGGCCGTCCAGGCGCGCGCCGCTCTGTCCAGCGCGGCGCAGGCCGGGCCGGTCAGCGAGCGGGTGCTGATCGAGGACTGGTGCCAGCAGTTCTCCAGCCACTCCATCGGCTCGCTGGCGTTCGGCAAGGACGGCATGCTCTACGCGGGCGGCGGCGACGGCGCCAGCTTCAACTACGCCGACTGGGGCCAGAAGAACAACGCCTGCGGCGATCCGCCCAGCCCCGCCGGCACCGCGCTCACCGCGCCCACCGGCCAGGGCGGCGCGCTGCGCTCGCAGGACCTGCGCACCACCGGCGACCCGGCCACGCTGGACGGCACGATCATCCGCGTCAACCCCGACACCGGTGAGGGCGTGGCGGGCAACCCGCTGCCCAACGGCGGCCCGAACATGCGGCGCATCATCGCGTACGGCCTGCGCAACCCCTTCCGCTTCACCCTCCGGCCCGGCACGAACGAGGTCTGGCTGGGCGACGTCGGCTACACGACGTGGGAAGAGATCAACCGCCTGACCGAGCCGTTCGGCACCATGCGGAACTTCGGGTGGCCCTGCTACGAGAGCACACCGCGTCAGTCCGCTTACGACGCCGCCAACCTCAACATCTGCGAGAACCTCTACAGCGCGGGTGCCGCGGCCGTCACCGCCCCGTACTACGCCTACCATCACGGCGCCAAAGTCGTGCCGAACGAGACGTGCGGCACCGGGAGCTCCTCGACGAGCGGGGTCGCGTTCTACGCGGGCACCACCTATCCGGCGCAGTACAGGGGCGCCCTGTTCTTCACCGACTACGCGCGCAAGTGCGTGTGGGCGATGAAGCCCGGCACGAACGGGCTGCCCGACAAGACCAAGATCGAGACGTTCGCCACCGGCGCGGGCGGCATCGTCGAACTCCAGGCGGGCCCGAACGGCGACATCTTCGGCGCCGACATCATGGGCGGCCGGATCGTCCGCTACGTCTACAACGGCGTCAACAACCTGCCGGTGGCGGCGATCAAGTCCACCGTCACCAGCGGCGCGCTGCCGCTGACCGTCACCTTCGACGGCACCACGTCCAGCGACGCCGACGGGGATCTGCCGCTCACGTACGCGTGGGATCTGGACGGCGACGGCGCCTACGACGACTCGACCGACCCCAGGCCCAGCCACACCTACACGGCCGAGGGGACGTACCCGGTCGGCCTGCGGGTCACCGACGCGCGCGGCGCGGCCGACACCTCGACCCAGCCGATCGTGGCCGGCTCCACCCCGCCGACAGCCACGATCACGGCGCCGAACGCCGACCTGACCTGGCAGGTCGGCGATCGGATCGACTTCTCCGGTGGGGGCACCGACGCCGAGGACGGCGCCCTCACCGGCGGGTCGCTCAGCTGGCAGATGATCATGCATCACTGCCCGAGCGACTGCCACCAGCACACCGTCACCGGGCAGAACGGCGAGAGCGGATCGTTCGTCGCGCCCGACCACGAGTACCCCTCCCGGATCGAGCTGCGGCTCACCGCGACCGACTCCAGAGGGCTGACCGACACCAAGAGCGTGATGTTGCAGCCCAGGACGACGCAGCTCACGCTCGCCGCCAACCCGGCGGGGATCCCGCTGACCCTGCTGCAGACGACCAGGGCCACCCCGTTCACCAGCACCGTGATCGCCGGCTCCACGCTGTCGGTCTCGGCGCCGACCGCGACACAGATCGTCGCCCGCAAGGGTTATGAATTCGCCGGCTGGTCCGACGGCGGCGCGTCGGCCCACAACATCGTGGCACCGGCGACCGCCACCACCCTCACGGCGAACTACCGGCTGAAGACCAACCTGGCGCTGAAACGCCCGACCAAGACCTCCAGCGTCGAGAAGGCCGGGTTCGAAGGGCCCAAGGCCGTCGACGGGAGCATGACGACCCGATGGTCCAGCAAGCGGACCGACACGCAGTGGATCGAGGTGGACCTGGGCACCGTCAAGACGGTCGGCTTCGCGAACCTGAAGTGGGAGGCCGCCTACGGCCGCGATTACCGGGTGCAGACCTCCACCGGCGGCGGCGTGTGGACGACCGTGCGCACCGTGACGGGAGGCAACGGCGGCGACGACTGGGTGTCGTTCAGCCCGGTGAACGCCCGCTGGGTCCGCATGTACGGCCTCAAACGGGCGACCACGTACGGCTACTCGCTCTGGGAGATGGAGGTCTACGACCGGTAGGGCGGAAGGCCGCCCGGCGGATGGTTAACTGATCGCGTGCCCTCCACCCTGCTCGCCTCGCTCGCCGACCTCGGCCGGACCACGGCCGGGCCGGCGGGCGTCCAGGCCGAGGCCGAGGTGGTGTACGACCGGCATTCGGTGCTGGTCGTCCGGGTCGGCGACGTGGTCGTCAAGGCGCACCAGCCGGACCGCGACGGCGGCCCTCTGCTCCAGCGGCGCATGGAGGTCGCCGCCGGCCTGCCGGATCTGCTGCTCCCGCCCCTGGGACCCCGCCGTGAGATCGAGGGCCGGGTGGTGACGGTCTGGCCGTACGGGACGCCGGTGGACCCTGCGGGCCCGCTGCCGTGGGAGGACGGCGGGCGGTTGCTCGCCACGCTCCATTCCGGTGCCGTGCCCGTGGGCGCACCGGGCTGGGGACGGCCGGCCCGGGTCGCGCGCCTTGTCTCCCGGCTGGAGGACGGTCCGTCTGCGGCCGAGATCCGTCGCGCTTTCGCCACACTTCCCTCCTGGATTCGCGGCGAGACCGCGGAGCCCGAAGACGGCGCCCGGTGCCTCATCCATGGCGACTGGCATCTGGGGCAGATGGTCCGGGACGCCTCCGGAGCCTGGCGGCTCATCGACGTGGAAGACCTCGGAGTGGGCGATCCGGCGTGGGATCTCGCCCGGCCCGCCGCGCTCTTCTCGGCGGGCGTGCTCCCGCCCGAGGACTGGGAACGCCTGCTGGGGGCCTACCGCGCGGAGGGAGGGCCCGCCGTGCCGGTCGCCGGGGACCCGTGGGCGGCCCTGGACATACCCGCCCGAACTCTCGTGATCCAAATCGCCGCCACGTGCGTCATATCCGCGTGGGAGGGCGACCGACCGCTCGAAGAGCCGGAAATCGCGCTCGTCGATGCCTGCCGCAGAATCTCCACCGCGGGAATCCCGGCATGACGTGACGTGAGGACTGCTCTAGATTTAGCCTCTACCTGGGGATTCCATACCGGAAGGACAAGAAGGCATGCACTGCCCTAAGTGTCGTGGCGTGATGCGGACGTACACCCGCAACGGCGTCCACATCGAGCAATGTGACAACTGCCGGGGCATCTTCCTCGACTACGGCGAGCTCGAGGCCCTCAGCAACATGGCCGCCAACTTCCAGGCGCCGCCCCCCGCTGCTCCTGCTGCCCCCGCCTGGGGAGCGCCTGCGGCGGCGGTCCACCACCATCACCACGGTGCCCCGCACCACCGCCCCCACCACGGGAGCGTCTTCCACATGCTCTTCACCACCTGACGGACGCGGGCGGTCGCTCCTCTGCCGTCACCGCAGAGAAGCGACCGCCACGACGCAACCACCAGGCCGTTCTTCATACGCCGATCTACAGGCGCGGGTCCACGGGCTCGGATTCGAGTGCGAGGACGGCGAAGACCGCCTGGTGGACGCGCCACAGCGGCTCGCCCGCCGTGAGACGGTCGAGCGCCGCCAGGCCGAGCGCGTACTCGCGCATCGCAAGCGAGCGCTTGCGGCCCAGCGACCGGTTGCGGAGCCGGTCGAGGTTCTCCGGCTCGGCGTAGTCCGGTCCGTAGATGATGCGCAGATACTCGCGGCCGCGGCACTTGATGCCGGGCTGCACCTTCCGGTCCTCGGGGAGCGGGCCCAGTGGTTTGACCACCATGCCCTCTCCCCCGGCCTCCGTCTGCTCCGTCCACCATCCGGTGGCGGCGGCCACCGACGCCTCCGAGCCCAGGTCGACCACCATGGAGCCGGTGCCGGTGAGCAGCCCGGACTGGTCGGCCTTGACGAGCCGCGCGGCGATGTCCATGTGCCAGTCGTGCTCGCGGAACGTGGCCCACGTGCGCCGTTCTCCCGCCAGCACCTGGAACGGCGCGAGCTTCAGCCCGGTCAGTCCGTCCACCTGCCAGCAGTACCGGGCGTACGCGTCGCGGAACAGCGTCGCGTTCGCGGCCCTCCGGTCGATGCGCTCCCGAAGGCCGCCGACGTCCAGGCCGCGGGCGGCGGCGCGGGCGAGCGCGCCGGACGCCATCGGCAGCGCGGCGCGGGCCGCCGCGCCCGTCGCCGCGTACTGGGTCCGGATCAGGTCCATGGCCTTGGCCGACCACGGCAGCAGCTCGCAGTCCAACACGAGCCAGCCCGTCTCCAGCTCGTCCCAGAGCCCGGCGCCGGTGATGGCCGTCCGGACACGGTCGAGGACCTCGGCGGTCCGGGCGGGGTCGCGGAAGAACGCACGGCCCGTACGGGTGAAGATCGCACCGGTGGTGCCGTCGGTCACCCCGAAGCGGGCGGCCGCGACCTCGGCGTCGCGCGTCACGACCACGACGGCCCGCGACCCCATGTGCTTCTCCTCGCAGATCACGCGGTCCAGGCCCTGCTCGCGGTACGCGGCGAACGCCTCGGCCGGGTGCTCCAGGTGGCCGGGCAGGGGCGAGGTCGCGGGCGGCGCCATGGTCGGCGGCAGGTAGACCAGCCAGCGCGGGTCCACCGCGAACCGGCTCATCACCTCCAGCGCCGCGAGCGCGTTCTCGTGGCGGACCGAGACCCGTCCCATCAGGGTCGTCTCGACACCCTCGTTCCCCAGCACATCCTCGATCTTCAGAACGTCGGACTCGCGGTGCCCGCCCGCCCTCATCGCCGGGGTGGGCACGAGCGGCCGCGTCGGCTCGTACCAGACCTGCTTGGCGGGCACGGCGGCCAGCTCGCGCTCCGGATAGCGGAGGGCGGTCAGCTTCCCGCCGAACACCACGCCGGTGTCCAGGCAGATCGTGTTGTTGATCCACTCCGGCTCGGGAACGGGCGTGTGCCCGTACACGACCATCGCCTTGCCGCGGTAGTCGTTGGCCCACGGATAACGCACCGGCAGCCCGTACTCGTCGGTCTCCCCGGTCGTGTCGCCGTAGAGGGCGAACGAGCGGACGCGTCCCGAGGCACGCCCGTGGTAGTCCTCCTTCAGCCCCGCGTGCGCGACCACCAGGCGTCCCTCGTCCAGGACGTAGTGGCTGATGAGGCCGTCCATGAACCGCAGGGCCCGGTCGCGGAAGTCGTCCGGCTCGGCGGCCAGCTGGTCGAGCGACTCGGCCAGGCCGTGCGCGACGCGCACCTTCCGGCCGCGCAGGGCCTTGACGAGCTTGTTCTCGTGGTTGCCGGAGACGCACAGCGCCTGGCCCGCCTCGACCATGCCCATGACCAGGCGCAGGACCCCCGGCGTGTCCGGCCCGCGGTCGACCAGGTCGCCGACGAAGACGGCGGTGCGGCCGCCGGGGTGGTTCGCCCCCGCGGCTCGGCCGAGCGCGTCGCGCTCGATCTCGTAGCCGAGCTCGCCGAGCAGCTCCTCCAGCTCGGCGCGGCAGCCGTGGACGTCACCGATGATGTCGAACGGCCCGGTGATCTCGCGCTTGTCCGTCCACGCCTTCTCGTACGTGATCGTCGCGGCGTCGATCTCGTCCACGCCGGACAGCACGTACGACCGCTTGAACTCGCGGCCCAGCGACCGCAGGCCGCGCCGCAGCTCGCGACGCTGCCGCGGGATCACATGGTCGGGCAGGTCGCGCTCGGGGCGAGCGGCGTTGCGTTCGGCGGCGACGTGCTCGGGCACGTCCAGGACGATCGCCACGGACAGCACGTCGTGGTCCTTGGCGATCTGGAGCAGCGACTGGCGAGCCTTCTGCTGCACGTTCGTGGCGTCCACGACGGTCAGCAGACCGCGCCGCAGCCGTTTGCGGACGATGTAGTGCAGCAGGTCGAACGCGTCGCCGGTCGCGCTCTGGTCGTTCTCGTCGTCGGCCACCACGAACCGGCAGTAGTCCGAGGACACCACCTGGCTCGGCTTGAAGTGCTTACGGGCGAAGTGCGACTTGCCGGAGCCGGACACGCCGACGAGAACGACAAGCCCCATCTCAGGCACCCGGATCCGGGTGTCCGTCATCTCGGTCATCGGGTGAACACTCCCAGCTGGGTGGGGGCGCCGACCTCAGGGTCGTCGTCGCCCACGGGCACGTAGCGGACCTGGTAGCCGTGCTCGGCGGCGACGCGCTCGGCCCAGCGGCGAAACTCGGCGCGGGTCCATTCGAAGCGGTGGTCGGGGTGGCGCATGGCCCCCGGTGCCAGACCCTCGTACCGCACGTTGTACTCGGAGTTGGGCGTGGTGACGACCACCACGCGCGGCTTGGCGTCGCCGAAGACCACC
Organism: Actinomadura rudentiformis; assembly: GCF_008923185.1. Taxonomy (GTDB): domain Bacteria; phylum Actinomycetota; class Actinomycetes; order Streptosporangiales; family Streptosporangiaceae; genus Spirillospora; species Spirillospora rudentiformis. The sequence goes on along the minus strand of NZ_WBMT01000005.1, from coordinate 42,049 downwards.
CGTTCCACGGCGGGCAGCCGCGGCGGGTCGATGTGCTCGATGACCTCCATCAGCACGGCCGCGTCGTAGCCGCGGAAACGTTCGTCGGAGTACGTCAGGGCGCCCTGGAACACCTCCACCCGCGACGGCCGGTCAGGCGAGGCGTCATCGGGCCGGCCGCGGCGGCGGGCACCCTCGAAGGAGTCGTCGGGCTGCCCGCGGCGGCGGGCGCCCTGGAGAGCACGATCGGACACGTCCACGCCCGCGATCCGCTGGAAGTAGGCGTCCTGCTTGAGCCGCGCGACCAGCTTGCCCGAGCCGCAGCCCAAATCGATGACGCGCGGCGCCTGCTGCGCGTGCAGCGTCTCCAGCACGGCCTGGATGCGCCGTTCGGCGAGCGGCACCGGCGGCGCGGCGGCCGCGGACTCCGCCTCCGGCGCGGTGCCCGGCTCGGCCGCCGTGGGGTCGACCGCGGGCGGCTCCTCCTCGATCGGGTCACGGTCGAGTGCGTCCTCGGGCGCGTCGTCGGCGTCGGCGAGCCGGCCGAGCGCGGTGCGGACGAGCCCGCGCCGGTTGGCCAGGTAGCGGCGGGTGATGTCGGCCCGGTCCGGATGCGCGGCCAGCCAGCCCTCGCCGGCGCGGATCAGCTTGTCGACCTCGTCGGGCGCGATCCAGTAGTGCTTGGCGTCGTCCAGCACCGGCAGCAGCACGTACAGCTGGTTGAGGGCGTCGGAGAGCGTGAGCTCACCCGTCAGCGTCAGCGAGACGTAGCGTGAGTCGCCCCAGGCCTCGAACTCCGGGTCGAGCGGCACGCGGGTCGCGGTGACCTGCCAGCCGAGCGGCGCGAAGTAGCGTTCGGCGCGCTGGGGGCCGCCCCGGCAGGGCAGCGCGGGCAGTGTGATCTCCAAGGGGAGCGCCGTCCCCGCGAGCTCGGGGCGCAGGTCGCAGCGGCCGCGCATCGCGGTGCGGAAGACGTTGGCCATCGCCGACGCCAGCAGCGACGACGCCGCGTAGGGCCGGTCGTTCACGTACTGGCCGAGGGAGAAGTCGGGTGTTCCCTTGCTGCGCGTGCGCACCAGCTTGACCGGGTCGACGTCGAGGAGCAGCGCGACCGTGCAGCGGTCCGCGCCGGCGTCCGGGTAGAAGACGTGCGCGGTGCCGAAGGCCTGGTCGAACGACTGGACCCGGTCGGGGTGCTTGTGCAGCAGGAAGCCCAGGTCCGTCGCAGGGGACAGCGTTGTCGTGATCGTCAGAAGCACGTCTCAAGGATGGCGGACCGGGCCGCCGCCCCCCAACGCATTTCCGCTGGAACGGCCCGGAGCCGTTCGAGAACGTCCTGGCAGACGTCGTAGAGACAGCCTGGAGACCGTCCTAGGGGACTGCGGGGCCGGTGACGAAACGGCCGCGCTGGTCGTACGGCCAGCCGTTGGCCCGGCAACCCTTCAGACCGAAGATCTGCTGCTGCATGACGGGCGCGAGACGGCCCTTCTTGGGGCAGGTCATGTGGTTGTAGCCCAGCCTGTGGCCGACCTCGTGGTTGATGACGAGCGCGTGATAGTGGTCCGGCTGCTGCCTGTAGTACGTGGTGAGCAGAAGCCAGCGCCGGAGATTGACCACGACCTGTTTGCCGCCGCTGCAGTTGACCTGCCCGTTGGTCTCCAGGCCGTACGCTCCGCACAGTTTGTCGACCGTTCCAGGCGAGGCCAGCCGCACCACGAAGTCGTACGTGCCGGAGTCCACGCGCTTGAAACCCCAGCGGCCCCCGGCCGTCCAGCCGCGCGGGTCGGCCAGGATCTTCTCCACGCTCCGCGCGAAGGCCAGGGGCTGCTGGCGGATGCCGCCCTCCACCTCGACCATGTAGCGCAGCACCTTGCCGCGCCCGTACACGCGGCTTGTGCCCGCCGACGGGCGGATGAAGCGTCCGGTGCCGCGGGCCGGGATGAAGAGCGGTCGCCGCGGCGTGACGACGGGCGGGGTGCCCGGGGCCGCGTCGACGTGTGCCTGGGGGCTGTTCTTCGGCCCGGGGTCGTTGCGCGGCACGGCATCGCCGCCCTTGCCGGGCGGGCTGAAGAAGAGGAAACCGAGCGCGCCGATCCCGGCCAGCAGGATCAGCCCGACGACGATCACCACCATGGCGCGGAACAACCGGCGGCTGCGCGACGCGCCGACGAACGCCCGGTCGAGGTCCTGCCCCATCCCGCTGGACCCCTGGTAGGGATCCGGGCGGCGGGGCGGGTCACCGTACGGATCGGGTCCGTACAGATCGGACGCGTTCGTACCGGGCGGGTACGGGCCGCGGCCCTGACCGGCGCCGGGCTGACCGGCACCGGGGTGGCCGGCACCGGGGTGGCCGGCACCGGGGTGGCCGGCGCCGTGGGGGTCGTGCTCGTACGAACCCTGCTCGTACGAGTCGAACGCCGCCGGCGGGGGCGCGGGGTGCCGCCGTGGGGGGTCGGGCCGGCGCCGGCGCCGGCCCTGGCGGGAACGTGGGGGCTGCATATCGCTGGAAAGCATGCCAGAAAGACGCGCCCATTTGATCATTTCGCAACATGCGCCCGCCGCCGGATGCCGTAAATCTTCTGTTAAGGGCGAGTCACCACGTTCAGTGGCCTGGTGATCGTGACGGGCGCGTCGAAGTTGTCGAAGTCCATGAACTGCCTCCCGCCCTTCTCCGCGATGCGCATCGGGTAGGGCTTACCGGTGGTGGCGACGAAGAGCACCGAGCGGTCGGCCATGTCCATCAGCCGGATCACCCGCTGCCCGCGGAGCATCGCCGGCGGCAGCTTGACCACCCGGCCGCTCGGCCTGAGGGACTTCGCGAACCCGGCCATGCTGAGGTTGCCGCCGCCCGGGTTCTGCCTGCCGGGCACGACCATCCACTTGGAGCCCATCCGCCGGGCCGCGGCCTGCCCGCCGGCGGCCAGCCAGAGCTGGCGGCCGCGAAGGTAGGCCTTGCCGTTGACGAGGATGACCTCGACGGTCACGTTCTTGCGCAGGATCGGTCCGCGGACCTTGCCCTTGGCGGCGCCCTGCTTGGTGAACGTCATGTCGAAGGCGATCCTGTCACGCCCGTCCTTCATGGTGCCCTTGGCGTGCAGAGAGGTGGCACCGCGCAGAGCCGTGGCGACCTGGGTGAGGATGACCTTCGGCGGCTTGTTCGCCAGTCCGTTGTCCTGGACCGGAGCGGTCCCCGGCGACGTGGGCGCGGGCGACGTCTGCGAGGTCGTGACCCCGCCGGACTTGGACTTTCTCTTCTTCTTCCCCGGCTTGCAGGCGCCGGCCCCGAGCGACGACACGGCGAGGACGACGGCGAGGCCCAGGTACTGAACGCGGCGTAGGGATGAGTATTCAGGCATTTCTCTTGATCTTCTTTCGGGGGAGCAAAGACACCACTCCTACACCACCGGCCCCACCCGTGCAGCAATATCCGGCATATCGGACTGGTGGCGATATCGCGTTGTCACGTGCCGCGCCCGGACGGGAGACTCTGCGTGAGATGAGCAGACACCCCAGGCGGCAGACCGCCCAAGAGACCGTGAGCATCCTCGACCGCGGCGACTACGTGGCGCCCTCCGGCGGCACGGTCACCATCGCCCGCGCCGTGGAAGCGACCGTTCGCGGCACCGTCCTGCACCGGCCGGACGAGCTGGACGCCCTGCTGGCGGGGCTCCCGGAGTCACCGGGCCTGGAGACCCGTGTCGAGGTCACCGGCGAGACGACGCTGGCGGCCGCGCGGCGGCTCTGCGCACCGGGCTCGGTGCCGCTGGCGCTCAACTTCGCCTCCGCGAAGAACCCGGGCGGCGGGTTCCTGAACGGTGCGCACGCCCAGGAGGAGGGCCTGGCCCGATCGTCGGCGCTGTACGCGTCGCTGCGTGCGGCCCGCGAGTTCTATGACTTCCACCGCGCGCAGCGCGACCTGCTCTACAGCGACCACATGATCTACTCCCCCGCCGTCCCGGTGTTCCGTGACGACGCGGGCCGGTTGCTGGACGAGCCGTACGACGTGGCCTTCCTGACTTCGCCGGCACCCAATCGCGGAGCGATCCGCGACGAACGCCAGGCCGCCCGCATCCCCGAGGTCCTGCGCCTGCGAGCGCGCAAGGTGCTCGCGGTGGCCGTCCAGCACGGGCACCGGCGGCTGGTCCTGGGCGCGTGGGGCTGTGGGGTCTTCCGCAACGACCCCGCCGAGGTCGCCGAGGCCTTCGCCGAGCCGCTGCGCGCCGGCACCGGCGAGTTCGCCGGGCGGTTCGAGCACGTCGTCTTCGCCGTCTGGGACACCGCCGCGGGCGCCCCGCGCCACGCCGCGTTCGACCGCGTCTTCGGCTAGGCCTCCCTGGAGCCCTCCACTAAGCCTCCTTGGAGCCCTCCACGTACGACTCCAGCCCGCGGATCATCAGCTCCAGTCCGAACTCGAACCGCTCGCCGCCGTCGCCGGACATGAGCTCGGGCGCGTGCCGCACGGTCACCGGGAAACGGTCGGCGGGCAGGCTGGTGAAGTACTCGCGGACCTGGCCGAGGAATCTCGCGATGTACTCCGCGGGCTCCAGACCGCTGGCCCGCTGCTTGGTCACATGGATCGAGCCCTCGTAGGCGTCGGAGTTGATGTAGAGGTAGAAGCGGTCGACCGCCCAGGCCGCGATCCGCGGCGGGACCCCGCCCGCCAGCATGATGGTCATCACCCGCTCGTTGATGCGCAGCGCGTTGGGACCGGTCGGGATCATGCCGAGCGGCACCCGGGCGATGTCGGCGTGCGCGCTCAGCACCCGGTGGATCTCGTGGGCGACCTCCTTGATCTGCTCGCGCCAGCGCTCGGGGTCCGGCTCGGGCAGGCGCATCTCACCTGACACCCGGTCGAGCAGGAGCTCCAGGAGCTCCTCCTTGTTCGACACGTGCGCGTAGAGCGAGGCGGGCCCGGTGTCGAGCTCCTGGGCGACCCGGCGCATGCTCACCGCGTCGAGCCCCTCCGCGTCGAGGATCCGGAGGGCGGTGTCGACGATCAGATCCTGGCTGAGCGGCTGCTTGGCCTTCGCCGGTGTGCTGCGGCGACGCTTGCGCCACGGTGGCGCGGGGATCTCCGCGTCCTGGCCCTGATCGACCGTTGCCATGCGTACCGGCCTCCGGCTTCTCCTCGACTGCGTCCTCGTCACGAACATCGTACTTGACACGAACACCGTTCCTTCATAGAACAGTGTTCGTAAGGACGAACGACGTTCTACCTTGGAGTGCACCGATGGCCACCACCCTCGACGCGGGCCCCGAAGCGGGGCCCGCACACGCGCCCTACCGCTGGCGCTGGGTCGCCCTCTTCGTGATCCTGGCCGGCGAGATCCTCGATCTGGTGGACGCGCTGATCACCACGATCGCCGCCCCGACGATCCGCGCCGACATCGGCGGGTCGGCGGGCATGATCCAGTGGCTCGCCGCCGGTTACACGCTGGCCATGGCGGTCGGCCTCATCACCGGCGGCCGGCTCGGCGACCTGTACGGGCGCAAGCGCATGTTCCTGATCGGCGCCGCGGGCTTCACGGCCGGGTCGCTGCTGTGCGGCCTGGCGGTGTCACCCGAGATGCTGGTCGGCTCCCGGGTGTTGCAGGGCCTGTTCGGCGCCGTGATGTTGCCGCAGGGCCTCGGCATGATCAAGGAGATGTTCCCGCCGAAGGAGATGGGCGCGGCGTTCGGCGCGTTCGGACCGGTCATGGGCCTGTCGTCGGTGGGCGGCCCGGTGCTGGCCGGCTGGCTGATCGACGCCGACCTCTTCGGCACCGGCTGGCGCATGATCTTCCTGATCAACCTGCCGGTGGGCATCGCCGCGCTGCTGGCCGGGCTGAAGTTCCTGCCCGAGTCGAAGGCCCGGCACGCCAGCCGGCTCGACCTGGTCGGCGCAGCGCTGGCCGCGACCGGCGCCGGGTTGCTCGTCTACCCGCTCGTGCAGGGCCGTGAGCTCGGCTGGCCCGCCTGGACGTTCGCCATGATGGCCGGCTCGGCCGCGGTGTTCGCCGTCTTCATCTGGTACGAGCTTCGCAAGCAGCGCGCCGGGGGCGACCCCCTGGTGATGCCGAGCCTGTTCCGCAAGCGCGGCTTCAGCGGCGGCCTGGCCGTCGGGATCGTGTTCTTCTCCGGCATGACCGGCTTCGCCCTGGTGTTCGGGCTCTACACACAGCTGGGCCTGGGCTACTCGCCGTTCAAGGCGGGCATGGCGCAGATCCCGTGGTCCGCAGGCATGATCGTCGGGTTCGGTCTCGCCCAGGCGGTGGCCCGCTTCGGCCGGAAGGTCATCCACGGCGGCACGGTCATCATGACCGGCGGCGTCCTCGGCATCGCCGCGACCCTGCACGCCGCCGGGGTGGGCGTCACTCCATGGCAGCTCGCCCCCGCGCTCGTCGTCACCGGGATCGGCATGGGCCTGCTGATGGCCCCGTTCTTCGACACCGTCCTCGCCGGCGTCGAGCCGCACGAGACCGGCGCCGCCGGAGGCACGCTGACCTCCGTCCAGCAGCTCGGCAGCGCCCTCGGCGCCGCGGTGCTCGGCACGCTCTTCTTCAACCTGCTCGGCGACCACCTCGCGGCGTCCGGCGCGACGTTCGAGCACGCCATGAACGTGACGCTCTGGGTCGTGGCCGGCATGCTCGCGCTGAGCTTCGCCGTCACGTTCCTGCTGCCGAAGCACCCCCGCCCCGACCAGGAGCCCACGCACTAGGGCCCGTACGAGCCCCGCACCCGGAAGGTCCCGGGTGCGGGACTCGCCGTTCAGAGGCGGTTGAGGACCTCGAAGGCCAGCAACTCCAGGTGGTTGAGATCGTGCAGGTCGAGCACCTGGAGATAGAGGCACTCGGCACCGAGCTCACCGAACTTGCCGATCTTGTCGACCAGCTCGGCGGGCGTGCCGGCCAGTCCGTTCTCGCGCAGCTCCGTCAGGTCGCGGCCGATGGCGTCGGCGCGGCGCTTGAGCTCCGCCTCGTCGCGGCCGCAGCAGACCACCTGCGCGGCGGAGTAGACCATGGGCTTGGTGCGGCCGGCCTCCTCGCAGGCCTTCCGGACCCGCTCGAACGCCAGCTCCGTGTCACCGAGCTTGTGGAACGGCAGGTTGTACTCGTCGGCGTACCGGGCGGCCAGCCGCGGCGTGCGCTTGGCACCGAAGCCTCCGATGACCACCGGCGGGCCGCCGTCCTGCGCGGGCTTGGGCAGCGCGGGCGAATCGGCCACCCGGTAGTACTTGCCCTCGAAGTCGTACGTCGCCTCACGCGGCGTCCGCCAGAGCCCGGTGATGATCTCCAGTTGCTCCTCAAGCCGCTCGAACCGCTCGTTCAGGCTCGGGAACGGGATGCCGTACGCGGTGTGCTCCTCCTCGAACCATCCGGTGCCGACCCCGAAGTCGACGCGGCCGGCGCTCATCCGGTCGACCTGCGCGACCGCGATGGCCAGCGGGCCCGGCAGCCGGAACGTGGCCGCCGTCATCAGCGTGCCGAGCCGGATGCGGCTGGTCTCGCGGGCCAGCGCGGCCAGCGTGATCCAGGCGTCCGTCGGCCCGGGGTCGCCGGACACGTCGCCCATCTTGAGGTAGTGGTCGGACCTGAAGAAGGCGTCGAACCCCAGGTCCTCCGTGGCCTTGGCCACCGACAGCAATGTCTCGTAGCTAGCCCCCTGCTGGGGCTCAGTGAAGATCCGAAGACGCATGGGCCCCATCCTCGTACGCGCGCCCGCACGGCGTGACGACGGGGCCCGATCAAACGCCCTTCCGCGCGGAAGCAGTGACACTGATCTCGGTCAAGTGCCCCGCTCGGTCGGCTCGTCCCGGCATTCGGCGGCGAGGCGGGCGGCGTTGTGGACGACCCGGGTCTGGATGTCGAGCTGACGCATGATGCGGCGCTGCTGCTCGCGGATCTCCCGGGACACGCGCACGGCTCCGAGGCCGAACGCGACGACGGCGAGGGTCAGGGCCGCGTCGATGGCGATCGCGAGGGACCCGGTACGACCGGCGTACGCGACGACGGCGGCCGCCACGAACCCGAGCAAGAGACAGGCCGCGCGTCGTGGTGCGCGCATCTGCGGCCCCTCCTTCGCGAGCACTCTTGACCTGGATGAGCACAACCAGTGTGCCCGCTAGTCAGTGGGCGCAACAACCAGTCAGAGTCGGAAATCTTTCAGACTTCGAGAACGGTTCAGCGTCCGTCGGGCTCGCCATAGAGGGCGCGCAGGAAGGCCAGCGCCATCCGCCGCTTGTCCCCCGAGTCGGCCTGCAGGTCGGCGAAGTAGGCGTTGAGCTCCTCCAACTCTCGCAGCACCACCGTCATGTCGGCTTCCTGCCGCGCCGGCTCCAAGCCCTCACCGATGCGCACGAGATCTCCGGACCGCCACTCGAGCGCGCTTTCGATGGCGCTGCGCGTCCGGGCCTGCGGCCACCGCTCCCCCGCCTCCAGGTTGTAGATCGTCTTGACCGTGACCCCGGCACGCTCGGCCAGCTGCTCCTGGGTCAGGCCGAGCGATCCACGACGCGCCACCACGTACTTGGCGATCCGCTCCCTGTCCAGCTCTCCAGCCATGCGACCAGCATGACGGAAACATTAAGGAACATCCAGTAACGAGAGGTCGAATATTACCTTCCTTGAATTTTCCAAATCTTACCGGTTGTGCCTTGAAGGATTACTGATAGGTACCTATTGTGGAGGAGGCACCCCGAAAGGAAAGTGGTCCCCGTGACCGAGGACGGAGCGTTCACCGTCGAGCTCGCCATCGCAGAACTCCGCCGCGGCATCGACGTCCGGCTGGCCAACCAGGAGGGCCAGATCGCGCTGCTGTACCAGCGGAACGAGCTTCACGAACGCCGGGCCGACGACCATGCCAGGCTCATCGAGGAGCTGGAGGCCCGGCTCAGCGCCGCCGAACGCGAGCAGGTGACCCGCGCACACCTCGACAACCGATTCCGGCACACCCTCGCACTCCTCTCCCTCATCGCGACCATGGCCTCCGTCGCGGTGGGCATCCTCATCGCGTTCCTGGGCCGCTGAAACCCGGCCCTGTCCCGACAAGGCGGGCGGCGTTTTACGATCTTGATCTGCGGTTTCTTGATCGACGGGGCGTTCTGAACGACCTTTAATGTTTGAGCCTTGCCTGGCGGGGGCGGTGGGTCTTCACTGGGGCGATGGCCTCAAAGAATCGTGCGAGCCTCACGCACAAGGTCCGGTATGCGGCACGGAATCCCCGGAGGGTCCCGCCGTACGCACGTCGCCTCGCGCGGGACGCGTGGCTGAGGATGAAGACGCGTGACCACGTGGGTTATTACCGCGCCGTCATGCGTTCGGACGCCTCCCGCACGCCGTTCGGCGCGGTCGGGACGCCGTCGGAGAAGCGCTGGCTGGCACTGGGCGAGCTGCAGTTCGACTACCTGGTCAAGCACGGGCTCAAGCCGGGCGACCGGATGCTGGAGATCGGGTGCGGCAACCTGCGTGCGGGGCGGCTGTTCATCGACCACCTGGATGCCGGGAACTACTACGGGATCGACATCTCCCCTGACATCCTCTTCGCAGCCGAGGACACGCTCGTCCGTTATGACCTCCAGGACAAGCTGCCGCATCTGACGCCCGTGCGCGATCTGCAGCTGGAGTTCCTGCCCGCGGCGCATTTCAACGTCGTGCACGCGCACAGCGTCTTCTCCCATTCGCCGCTGGACGTCATCGACGAGTGCTTCGCCAACATCGGACGGGTGCTGGCGCCGGGCGGGTTCTTCGACTTCACGTTCAACCGCACCGAGGGCAAGGAGCACCAGGTGCTGCGTGAGGACTTCTACTACCGGACGGAGACGCTGGTCACCCTGGCCGCCAAGCACAAGCTCGACGCCACGTTCATGGAGGACTGGGAGGCCAACGACCACAAGCAGTCGAAGATCCGCGTCACCGCCTGACCCTCAGCCCAGGACGTTCTCCAGGTGGTAGTCCAGGAGCCGTCCGGCCTCGTCCCGGGCCCGGTGGCCGATCGCGATGTCGACACCGAGGCTGACGGCCAGGCTCCAGCAGATGTCGGCGTCGAGCCGGGCGTCGCCCCGGGCGGGCGTGCCGCGCTCGGCGCGGGCATCGTTGATGAGACCGGCGGTGAACGAGAGAAGCTCATCGTCGCCTGGCGCCAGGACGCCTGCCATGGCCGGATCGGAGACGGCCTTCCCGAGCACGGCGACGGACAGCCGGAGAAGGCGCAGGCTCTCCTCGTCGCGCGCGAGCATCGCATGCAGGCAGGAGCGCAGCATGGTCTCAGCACTCGCCGTCCCGCCCGCCCGAACGGCCGCCTCCTGGATGGACGACTCGATCTTGGCGTTGAGGGCATGGACAGCGCGGGCGACGGCGTCGCCGACCAGTTTCTCCATGCTGCCGTAATAGTGCTGCACCTGGCCCATCGAGACCCCGGCCTCTGCGGCGACCTTCCGGAGGGTCACGCCCTCCAGTCCGTCCCGGACCGTCAGGGCCCAGACCGCCTCGGCGAGACGCCGGCGGCGCGCCTCATGATCGACGACCTTCGGCATGCACCCTCCCGGCCATGCAATGCGTCCGCATTGCATCAGGGATCCCATCCTATTACAATGCAAACGCATTGCTAAACGACGAAGGGGCTCCCATGAAGTTCGACGTGCTGCGGATCATCGGCATGGTGCTGCTCGTAGTCGGTGCGCAGGGCACGATCCGGCAGCTGGTCGACCACGACAACGCGGGGCTGCTCGGCTGGCTCCCCGGTGGCTTCGCGGCGAGCCTGACCGTCCACGTGGCCGCGACCGTCGCCGGCGTCCTGCTGGCCGGCTGGTCTCACGACCGCGCCAAGGCCCGCAAGTAGCACTCAGGTGTACGCGGCCAGGAATCCGTCGACCAGGCGCGTGACCTGGTCGGCGGTGAGAGGCCGGTCGGAGGCCAGCTGGCGGAAGAGCACCGGCCCACCGAGTTGCGCCACGGCGAGATCCTCGTCCAGGTCGGAGGGAAGCTCCCCGCGAGCCCTCGCAGCATCGAGGATCGCCCTGATGACGCTCGACCCCTGCAGGAAGAGCGCGTCTCGCAGCCGCGCGAACTCCGGGTCCACCGCGGCCCGTTCGAAGATCGCGCGCAACCCCCTGTCGGTCATCGGGTCGCTGAACATTTCCCGGATCCCGTCGAGCTCGCGGATCAGATCGTCGCGGAGCACGCCCGTGGGAGGCCGATGGAACGTGGAGATCTCCAACGTGATGGCGTCCCGGAGCAGCGCCGACGAGTCGGGCCAGTGGCGGTAGAGCGTCGTACGGCCGACACCGCTGCGGCCGGCGACCGCGACATGGGTCACCGCCGCCCAGCCCTGCTCGGCCAGCAGCTCGCGCGCGGCGGCCAGGGCGGCGGCGCGGCTGCGCTCCGCACGGGGATCGGTCACCCGCACGAGTGTACATCTGTGGAACAACTTGCCCCGAAAGTCATCTGTGGGGCATCCTGTGCCGAAAGTATGGAACAAGTTGCCCCACAGAGGACGGATCATGCCCAACCCGCTGGAACGCGTCTTCGGCAAGCACAAATCCATGGGCACGGTGGTGCACACCGGACTGGTCACGCCGACCATGAAGCGGATCGTCATCGCCTCCGACGCCCTCCGCGCGATGACATTCACGCCAGGACAACACTTCAGGATCGAGATCAATGACCCGCTGTCGCTGTACGGGATCGTCCGCCCTGGCGAAACCCTGCGCACCTACTCGATCTGGGACCACTCCGAGGGCACGTTCGAGATCCGCGCCCATCTCTACGAGGGCGACGGCATCGGCCTGCGCTGGGTCCGGGAGGCCACTGCGGGCGATCCGGTGACGTTCTGGGGTCCACTGGGCGACTTCACTATCCGCGAGGACGCCCCGTACCACTTGTTCGCCGGCGAGGAGACCGCAGCAGCCGCGTTCGGCCCGATCTTGGGCTTGCTGAGCCCGGACGCGCGGGTCTATGGAGTGCTGGAGAGCGAGTCGGCCGAAGACGAGGTGCCCGTGCCCGGCCCGCACGAGCTGCGCCGCGTCCACCGGCGCGGCGCCCCGGCGGTGTCATCGCAGACGTTGCTGACCGCCGTGGCCGGGCTCGATCTGCCCGCCGAGCCCGGCGCGGCCTACCTCGCGGGTGAGGCCCGGACCTGCCAGGCGATCCGCGACCACCTGGTACGCGACCGCGGGTGGGAGCGCAGGCAGATCCGGGTCAAGCCGTTCTGGACACCCGGCAAGCGCGGCCTTCACCACTGACCGGCCGCACCCCGAGAGGCCGCACCTCGGCTAGCCGCGGACGAGCGTCGCCAGGCACTCCACGTGCTGGGTCATGGGGAAGGCGTCGAAGGCGCGGAGGGTCTCCAGGGTCCAGCCGCGTTCGCTGAAGTAGGCCAGGTCGCGGGCCAGCGTGGCGGGGTCGCAGGAGACGTAGGCGATCTTTCGGCCGGCGAGCTTGGCGATGCGGTCCACGACCTCCTTGCCCGCGCCCGAACGGGGCGGGTCGAGGACGACGATGTCCGCGCCGCGCACTCGCGCCCCGCCCTGGTGGCCGGTGCCGCCGCGCTTGCTCTGCGTACGGTCGGAGCCGTCGGCGCGGCCGAACTCCAGGTCGCCCAGGATCTCCTCGACCGGACCGCGCTCGATGGCGACGTTGGGCAGGTCACGGAGGTTGAACTTGGCGTCGCGAACGGCTTGGGCGTCGGACTCGACGCCGACGACGAGGCCGTCCCGGCCCACCCGTTCAGCCAGGCCCGCGGCGAAGAGGCCGACGCCGCAGTAGAGGTCGAGCGCGATCTCGCCCGGCTTGGGCTCCAGTGCCTCCAGCACCGCGTCGTACAGCAGCCTGGCGGCCCCCGGGTGCACCTGCCAGAAGCCGCTGCCGCTGACCTGGAACATCCGGCCCGAGACCTCTTCGCGGACGTACGGGAGGGACTTGCCGGGCTCGGGCTTGCCCCGGACCAGGCGGACGGGCACCTCCAGGCGGGGCACGCGGGCACGCTTGCGGCCGCGTTCACGGAGAACGACGAGGCGGTCGCCGGTGGAGGCCGAGACGATGCCCTCGACCGAGGACGCGCCGGGCCAGCGGTGCCGCTCGATGCCCATCAGCTCCACGCCCGGGTGGGCGATGAGGCACTCGTCGACCGGCTCGATGTCGTGGGAACGGTGCTTGCGGAGGCCGACGGCCCCCTCGGACACCGTGAACTGCACGCGGGTGCGCCAGCCCAGGCCCGGACCGCGGACGAACGCCTCGTCCTCGACCGGCTGCGGCACCTCCTCGACCAGGACGGTACGGGTGATCCCGGCGACGCGTTCGAGCTGCTCGGCGACCACGGCGGCCTTCAGCCGGCGCTGGGCGGGCAGGGAGGCGTGCTGCCAGTCGCAGCCGCCGCAACGGCCGGGGCCGGCGAACGGGCAGGGCGGCTCCACCCGGTCCTGCGACGGCTCGATGATCTCGATCGCGTCGGCGCGCAGGAAGTTCTTGGTGCGGTCGGTGACCCGTGCCCGGACCCGCTCGCCCGGCAGGGCGTGCCGCACGAACACCACCCGGCCCTCGTGGCGGGCCACGCAGAAGCCGCCATTGGCGACGTTGCCGACCTCGAGCTCGAGGAACTCGGCGGGGTGTCGGTCTTCAGATCCGGGATCAGTCACGTTCCGAAACGATACCGCCACCAGCGCGTGCTTCCTCATCCTCGAGGGTCAGGCGCGGAGGGCGGCGGGACGCGCCGGGGCCGGGCGGCTCCATGCGGCCCTTGAGGCGGTCGGAGGACTGCAGCTGCCAGGCCACGCTGGTGACCATCACGCCGGGCTGGAAGAGCAGCCTGCCCTTGAGCCGCAGGGCGCTCTGGTTGTGCAGCAGGTGCTCCCACCAGTGGCCCACCACGTACTCGGGGATGAAGACGGTCACCACGTCGCGCGGGCTCTTGCGGCGCACGCCCTTGACGTAGTCGAGGACCGGCCGGGTGATCTCCCGGTACGGGGAGTCGAGGATCTTGAGCGGCACCGGGACGTCGAGGGCGTCCCACTCGTGCTGGAGCCGCTGCGACTCCTCGGCGTCCACGGCGACCGTGACCGCCTCCAGGGTGGACGGCCGGGTGGCCCGCGCGTACGCCAGCGCCCGCAGCGTCGGCTTGTGGATCTTGGAGACGAGGACGATGCCGTGGTTGCGGGCGGGCAGCGCCACGTCCTCGCCGGACGGCACCAGTTCCTCGGCGACCCGGTCGTAGTGCCGCCGGATGCCCTTCATCAGCAGGAACAGGATCGGCATCGCGATGCAGACGATGTACGCGCCGTGCGTGAACTTGGTGATCAGCACGACGATCAGGACCGTGCCGGTCATGAACAGGCCGAACGCGTTGATCGCCCGGGCCCGGTGCATCTCGCGCCGCCGGACCACGTCCATCTCGGTCTTGAGCAGACGGTTCCAGTGGCGGACCATGCCGGTCTGGCTGACGGTGAACGAGACGAACACGCCCACGATGTAGAGCTGGATCAGCTTGGAGACGTCCGCCCCGTACGCGTAGATCAGCGCCCCTGCCGCCGTGGCCAGGATGATGATGCCGTTGCTGAACGCCAGCCGGTCGCCGCGCGTGTGGAGCTGGCGGGGCAGGTAGCGGTTCTGGGCCAGCACCGAGCCGAGCACCGGGAAGCCGTTGTACGCGGTGTTGGCGGCCAGCACCAGGATCAGGGCGGTCATGAGCGTCACGAAGCCGAACATCGGCGTGAAGTTGCTGAACACCGTGTGCGCGACCTGCGCCACCACCGGGTCCTGCTCCGAGACGTCCTGGCCGGTGTTCGGGTCGATCAACCTGCTGCCGTGCCCGGGATCGCCGAACTTGGCGTCGGTGATGTAGGCCATGGCGGTGACACCGCCGAACATCGTCATGGCGATGACACCGAGCATGAGCAGCGTGGTCGCCGCGTTCTGCCCCTTGGGCTTCTTGAACGCGGGCACGCCGTTACTGATCGCCTCGACGCCCGTCAGCGCCGCGCACCCGGAGGCGAACGCGCGCATCAGCAGGAAGGCCAGCGCGATGCCGCCGACTCCCATCTCCTCGCCGCGCACCTCCAGGCCGGCGGTCTCGGCCTTCAGTTCCGTGCCGAAGGCCATGCGGGTGAAGCCCCAGATCAGCATGCTGAAGATGCCGAACATGAAGAGATAGGTCGGGATCGCGAAGGCGGTGCCCGCCTCCTTCAGACCGCGCAGGTTGAGGACGGTCAGGATGGTCACCATCGCGATGGCGGACGCGACCTTGTGCTCGTCCACGAAGCCCACGAAGGCGCCCAGGTTGTCGGCCGCCGACGAGATCGACACGGCCACGGTGAGGACGTAGTCGACCAGCAGGGCGCTGGCGACGACCACGCCCCAGTTGCCGCCCAGGTTCACGGTGGCGACCTCGAAGTCGCCGCCGCCGCTCTTGTAGGCGCGGACGTTCTGCCGGTACGAGGCGACGACGGTCAGCAGGATCACCACGACGGCGGCCGCGACCCACGGCGTGTACTGGTAGGCGGCCAGCCCGGCGATGCCGAGCGTGATCAAGATCTCTTGCGGTGCGTACGCGACCGACGACAGTGCGTCGCTGGCGAAGACCGGGAGGGCGATCCGCTTGGGGAGGAGCTGCTCGTGCTGCTGGGCGCTGCGAAGCGCACGGCCGAGCAGAAGCCGTTTAACGAGGTCGGAAGCCTTCGACACGAACGAGACTCTAGTCCTTCACGCCGACGGCTCATCCGCACACCCACCCGTCTCGCGGGGCGTGCTGGAAACCTCCCAGGGCCTGGACTCGTTGCCGCTTGGGTAGTACTTGCCTGGGCGGATGTGTAGTTTTGCAGCCCGGCAGGGATCTGTGGCAGACATCCTCGGGCTTGGTCGAGAGAAGGATTGGCCGTGCATATCGTGATCATGGGCTGTGGGCGCGTCGGCTCGACGCTCGCCCACATCCTTGAGGACAAGGGCCATTCGGTGGCCATCATCGACCAGAGCCCCGAGGCCTTCCGCCGGCTCCGCGGCGGGTTCAAGGGCCGCCGGATCACCGGGTTCGGGTTCGACCGGGACGTCATCGCCGAGGCCGGCATCGAGCAGGCGTCCGCCTTCGTGGCCGTGAGCAGCGGCGACAACTCCAACATCATCTCCGCCCGCGTCGCCCGCGAGACGTTCGGCGTCGACAACGTGGTCGCCCGCATCTACGACCCCCGCCGCGCCGAGGTCTACCAGCGCCTGGGCATCCCCACGGTGGCCACCGTCCGCTGGACGGCCGACCAGATCCTGCGGCGGCTGCTCCCCGAGGGCGCCGAGCCGCTGTGGCGCGACCCCACCGGCGAGATCGTGCTCGCCGAGCTGGAGACCAGCTCGATCTGGGTGGGCGAGAAGGTCGCCCGCCTGGAAGAGGCCGCCGGCACGCGGGTGGCGTTCCTGTCGCGCATGGGCGAGGCCCTCGTCCCGCACGCCGACTCGGTCATCCAGGACGGCGACGTCGTGCACATCATGGCCCGCGCCGACGACGTGGAACGCATCCACAACGCCGTGGCCACCAAGATCGAGGAGAACCACTGATGCGGGTCGCGATCGCCGGGGCCGGTGCCGTCGGGCGTTCCATCGCGCAGGAACTGCTGGAGAACGGCCACGAGGTGCTCCTCATCGACAAGAGCCCCAAGGCCATCAAGGTCGAGATGGTCCCCCGCGCGGAATGGCTGCTCGCCGACGCCTGCGAGATCGCCTCGCTGGACGACGCCGCCCTGGAGCGGTGCCAGGTCGTCGTCGCCTCCTCTGGCGACGACAAGGTCAACCTGGTCGTCTCCCTGCTGGCCAAGACCGAGTACGGCGTGCCGCGCGTGGTGGCCCGCATCAACCACCCCAAGAACGAGTGGCTCTTCAACGAGTCGTGGGGCGTCGACGTGGCCGTGTCGACCCCGCGTCTCCTGTCCGCCCTCGTCGAGGAGGCCGTCAGCGTCGGTGACCTGGTGCGGCTGATGACGTTCCGGCAGGGCGAGGCCAACCTGGTCGAGCTCACCCTCCCCGAGGACGCGCCCCTGGGCGGCGAACGGGTGGCATCGATCGACTGGCCCCGCGACACCGCCCTCGTGGCCATCCTGCGCGAGGGCCGCGTCCTGGTCCCCACCGGCGACGACACCCTGGAGCCCGGCGACGAGCTCATGTTCGTGGCCAGCCAGGACGTGGAGGACGAGCTGGCCGAGCTCCTCAGCGCCCGCTAGCGGTATTCGGCCAGGCGCGGGCGAACGCCCGCGTAGATCAGGCCGACCATCAGCGCCGTCGCGGCGGGTGGGACAAGGGACCGGCCGTCAAGCGCCCGTTCCCCGTCCGCGACGGACCGGTCGAGATGCCGCTGGTTGATCAGCAGGAGCTCCTCCAGCGACTCGATGTACCGGTCGAAGTCGTCCCCCGGGTCGCCCGCCGCCCGGCTCGCGTTGAGCCTGACCGCCTCCTCCGGGCGGGTGGCCGGCGGCCGCGCCATCGCCCAATGCCCGCTCCTGAACTCGCGCAAGGCCGACAGGGCCGCCTCGGCCCGCTCGCGTTCACCGGGAAAGGTGACGTTGCGCCAGGCGGCGCCGAGGAGCCCGTCGAGCTGCCGGTATTTGGCCAGGAACGCCCTCTCGTACTCCTCCCGGCGTGCCGGGTCGAGGAGACCCCGGCTCTCGTCGGCGTTGGCGTCATGGCTGACCCCGTGGGACCTGGAGAGGACGAGCACGGAGCCGAACGCGTCCTTCTCGGCGGTCCGCAGGCTCCCGGCCGCCGTCGTGAACATGCCCACGGTCACGGTGAGGGAGACCAGTGCGGCTGCCGTCGCCCCGGCGAGCCCCGGGTTGAAGCGCCGGCGCAGCCGCCGGGAGAGCTGGATCTGGAGGAAGACCAGCACCCCGCACAGCGTCACCCCCACCGTCACGGCGGCCCCGGTCATCCACCGCGCCGTGTCCTGGCCGTCCTTGTGGGCGCGGCCGACGCGGGCGGCGTTGATCTCGGTGAGCCGCTCGGCGGAGGCGAGGATCGAGTGCCTCATCAGATCAGCGGCCTCCCGGTAGCGGGCCAGCGCCGTGCCGGGTGCCTCGCCAGCGGGATGCGGCCGTTGCCCATCGAGGACCATGGCCTCGGCGACGAGGGCCTGGTAACGGCCGAAGTCGTGGAGCAACCGGCGCATGAGCATGGAGGCACCCGGCGAGTCCCCCGCCACCGCGACCGCCTGGTACAGCTTGTCGGCCGTTTGAACGCGCCGCCGCTCGTAGGTCTCCAGTGCGGCCCGGCGCTGCTCGCTCATGGCGGTCTCGCCACCGGCCAGCAGGACTTCGGCGGCATGGGCGTCCAGGTCGGCGAGCACGGAGTACAGCTCGGAAGCGGCGGTCAGCTGCCGTCCCGACCTGTGACCGGTCTCCCTGAAGCCGTGGCGGAGTTCGGCCGTTCCGGCCATGGCGACGAGACCCGACACGACCGCCAGGAGCATGGCCACGAGGGCCAGGCCCCGGATCCGCGCGGGCGTGCTCCAGCCGCGTGGCCGCCGCGCGGCGGGTGTCCGCGCCGTCGCCTGCGCCGGCAGGCCGACGGCGTCCGGGTCGGCGGGCGTGATGACGGGTTCCTGGCCTGTACGGCCGGCGGACGTCATGTCAGCGACCTCGGCCGTACGGCGTTGGCGCAGTCGATCAACATGCGCCGTTCGGCCGGACCGTCCGCCGTCGCGGCCAGCCCCCGGTAGGTGTGCTCCAGCGCGAGCCGCAGGTCACGCTCGTCCAGCACGGCGCCGAGGGCCTCTTCGCCCGCCGCGACCAGGGCGGCGAGGGAGCGGCGGAGGGTTCCGCGCCGGGGGTCGAGCGCCACCGGGCGACCGGCCAGCACCTGCCCCAGCGCCGCCTCCAGGACCAGCGCCGCCAGCCGGTTACGGCGTTCGGCCGACAGGTCGAGGAGGTCGAGACGCCCGGCCGCGGCCAGTAGTTCGACCAGCGGGAGGTCATCAGGGTCGCGACCGCGTAGTGCGGCGAGAACGGCACCGACCTGCGCGTCGACATGGCAGCTGAAGGTGCGGGGCACCGAGGCCAGCACGTCGACGGCACCCGCCCGGTCCCCTTGGGCGACCTTGACGCGCGCCAACCCGAACACTGCCCCAGCATGGGCGCGTTCGGTCCGCCAGACCCGCAGGTGATAACGCTTCGCTGTCTCCAGGTCGCCCTTCAGCTCCGCACAGTAGGCCAACGCCAGCTTGGGCGCCGTCTCACCCGGGAACCATCCGTACACGCGGTCGAACTCGCGGGAGGCGGCCTCGGGGTCGTCGTCGGCCAGCGCGGCAAGCCCGAGATACCAGGCCGTACGCCAGCCCGCGGGATGGCTGGCCAGCGTCGACCGGGCCGTGGCGAGCTCACCCAGTTCGATGTGTGCGCGTGCCCGGCGCAGCCCGACCTCCACCGAGTCGATCGGCAGGCCGTCCAGTTCACGGATGACCTCGGCAGGGCCGATGTCATCCAGCCCTGCGAGGTGGTCGGCAGCCTGATCCCCGGGATCGACGCGCGGCCAGGGCAGCGTGACGGCCATCTCGTCCGGCGCAGGGCGGAGACCGCCGCGCGTGCCCGCGGTGCGGGTCTCCTCCTCGAACAGCGACGACCGGGCCGGTCGCGGCCGGCCGTCTTCGGCGGCCAGCACCTCGCGCAGCACCCCGGCGGCCTGCTCGGCCATCTCGGCCGCGGAGGCGAACCGCTCGCGCCGGTCTCCGTGGGTCGCCCTGCGCAGAAGGCGGTCGAACGACTCGTACCGCGCCAGCACCGGCACCTTGTCCCGGCCCGGCAGGGAGTACCTGTACCGGCCGGTGTATCCGTGGAACTCGAAGCTCAGTACCGCCATGGTCCGGGCGACCGTGTAGAGGTCCGATCCGATGGAGGGCCCGGACTCGGCGATCTCGGGCGCCTGGAACCCGGTCGTCCCGAAGATCGGGCTGTGCTGGTCGTCGATGTGCCGGACGCCGCCGAGGTCGATGAGGCGGAGCCGGTCCGCGGTCTGCAGCGCGTTGTCGGGCTTGAAGTCGCAGTAGAGCAGGCCCTGGTCGTGGAGGTGGCCGAGCGCCCGGAGGACGTCGAGGCCGTGGGCGAGCACCTGGGCCGGTGGCAGCGACTCTCCGGTGGTCGCGCGGCGCTCCAGCACAAGGTCCTTCAGCGAGCGGCCGTCCACGTACTCCATGACGATGTAGCCGGCGCCGAAGTGCTCCACGAAGTTGTAGATCTCGACGATATTGGGGTGCTGCACGGCGGCCAGGAAACCGCGTTCGGCGACGGCGGCGTGCATCGCGTCGGCGTCGCCGGAGTCCAGCAGCCCCTTGAGCACGACCCAGCGGTCGCTGACACTCCTGTCGACGGCCAGGTAGATCCAGCCGAGGCCCCCGTGCGCGAGGCACCCCAGCACCTCGTACTGCGCGGCGACCACGTCACCGGGCTGCAGCTTGGGCGTGAAGGAGTACGCCTTCCCGCACTGGGGGCAGAATCCCTCGGTCCGGCTCGGCCGGCCGGCCGAGCTCCGGCCCACCGGCAGGTCGCAGCGGCTGCAGTGCCGCTTGCCCTCCGGGACCTCCGGGCCGGCCATCACCACGGCCGCCGGATCCCGGGAGGAGACGTACGGCGGCCCATGAGCCAGGCCGGAGCCGCTCGCGGCCCTCCCCGACCCCCGCCACCCCGGCCGCCATGGGGAGGAGACCCTGGACCCCACCGACACCCTGGCGGCCACCGGAACCGAAGCCGCCGCGGCGCCACAGACATCGCAGTAACCCTCGTCGATCGTGCCCAGGCAGGCTGGACCCGCGCATCGCTCCAATGTGTTCACGTCTCAACACCGCTCTCTTCAGGGCAGCACGAAAAGCCCTCGGAAAATGCGTGGAATAAATGAACCGCACGGTGATTCAACCGATGTGCGGACGCACATCAGCCGATGAAATGCAGCCGATGGAATACAATGCAGGCGTGCGGCCGGAACGGCCGTCACGCCTGGCGATCAGGAGGGTCCCCTCGACGCGGTGCAGCGGAGGGAGACGAAATGCGGCAACCTGGGGCCGCTACTGTTGTGCGTGGCCTCATCGGGTCTCCTGGTCGCAGCTGAAACGCCTTGCCGACCAGACTTCCCGGCACACCTGATACGACTTTATCCCGTTGTGACCACAAAAGAAAAGGCTTTAACTGTGGCCCGGTACGGCCATGAGTGGCCGTTCAGGAGGCGGGGGCGGATGTGCGCGCCGCGGTGATGGGCGTCCGCCCCCGGGCGAGGAGCCAGGCCATGCCGGCGAACGCGGCGACCTGGAGCGGCCAGCCCATGAAGATCTTGCTGGCGCCCAGCCAGCCGACCTGACCGGCCAGGTAGAGGGGGTACTGGACCACCACGCGCACGACGCACGGCAGGACGAGCAACCAGGTGAGGCGGGAGCAGAGCTTGACGATCCCGGGGTCGTTGCGCCAGGCGGTCGGGTCGCCGGTGACCGAGCCGATGATGAAGCCCACCACCGGCCAGCGGACCACGATCGAGAAGATCATGGCGACCGCGTAGCCCGAGTTGTAGAGGATGCCGGGCAGGAAGGCGTCCTCGGCCTTGCCGGAGCGCATGGCGAAGAACGCGGCGATCGCGATGCCGAACAGGCTGTTGATCACGAACTGCGGGTTGGACTTCTGCGCCACCCGGACGGCCAGCAGCACCACGGCGGCGGCGACAGCGATGATCAGCGACAGCCTGAGCTGGTCACTGATCACGTAAGAGAGGGTGAAGCCCGCCGTCGGCACGGCCGCCTCGATGACGCCGCGGACTCCGCCCAGTGCCTTGGACAGCTGCGCCCGCACCGCGGCCTCAACCGTCTCATGCGCATCGGCAGGGGACGGTGCGGCGTCGCCGGTCTCGGCCGCCGCCTCACCGGTCTTGACCGCTGCCTCCTCGGCCGTGAGCGCGGCGTCGCCGGCCGCCGATCGGTTCGTCTCAGCGCCCACGCCGTTGGTCTCCAGTTCTCTCACCTGAGCCTCTCGCGCTGCTTCGGCCCCCGCCCCTGCGCGCGCCGAAGGCGTCGTGTCAGGAGCCGCCACGCAGCTCGTAGCGGGGGTTGAACATGACCTTGCGCCCGTCCTGCACGCTCACCAGCCCCTCGGCGCGCAGCCGGCGGCCCGGGTCGATCCCGGCGATCTTGCGCCGGCCCAGCCACACCAGGTTGATCACGTCGGTGCCGTCGGAGAGCTCGGCCTCGAGAGCCGGCGCACCACCCCGGGGGCGCAGGGTCACGGTCCGTAGCGTACCCGCGACGCAGTGCCGCTTGCGAGCGGCGCAGGCGGTGATGGGGGTCGCCCCCTCCTCACCGGAGGCCTTCTGGAGGTCTTCCGCCTCCAGCTCGGCCTTGCTCGACGCCATACGGCGCAGGAAACGCCGCAGGCCACCGCGCTCTTGCTCGGGCTCGGAACCGTCACCGGTCTCGGGTGACGGGCCCGCCTGCACCTCGTCCATGATTCGAAGACTAAGGCATCCCCAAGCTAAACGAACCGCCCGGCAATGAACGAATCATCCCAAGTCCGTTCAGCGCCAGCATTACGGGATGTGAGGTCCGTCAGCCGCGCGGCGCGTACATGATCACAAGCACCCCGAGCAGGCACACGACGGCACCGGCGACGTCCCAGCGGTCGGGCCGGAAACCGTCCACCAGCATCCCCCAGGCCAGCGAGCCCGCGACGAAGACGCCGCCGTACGCGGCGAGGACGCGGCCGAAGTTCGCGTCCGGCTGGAACGTCGCGACGAAACCGTAGGCTCCGAGCGCCAGCACCCCAGCGGCGATGAACCACACGCCGCGGTGCTCACGCACCCCCTGCCAGACCAGCCAGGCGCCGCCGATCTCGGCCAGGGCGGCCAGCGCGAACAGCACGAGCGAACGCATCACGGTCATGGTCGCTGAACGTACCTGCGGGGGTCAGACCCTCGAACAGGCGCCCCATGCCCGTGACGCCCAATCGAGACATCTCAATTTCCCAAGCCCGCCACGCGGCGACCGGTGGGCGTCTACTTTGCCAGAGGCAGTCACAGTCGGTAGTCGAGCTATCACGTTGCGAGGAACTCGATGCGTCGCAGGCACAGCCAGCGGAAATCCGGGCGGCGGCGCCTCGCCGCGGTCGCCGCGGCGGGCACCGTGGCACTCACCGCCGCGGGCGTCTCACTCGTCGCCTGCGGGGTCGGCAGGGAACGCCCCGGCACCCCGCCGGCGCTGGCACCCGAGGAGGCGCCCACCCAGACGCGGCGGCCGGACACCATCCGGATCGCGCCGGTCGACGGCGCAAGGCAGGTGCGGCCGGAGCGGGGCGTCACCGTCACCACCGACCGCGGCACGCTCGGCACGGTGGTGGTCCGCGCGAAGGGCACCCGGACCGCCGAGCCCGGCAGGCTCTCCCGCGACCGGCGAACGTGGCGGACGCGCTGGGCGCTCCGTCCCGGGACCCTCTACACCGTCACCACCACCGGGACGGACGACGCGGGCGAGCCCACGACGGCGGTCAGCCGGTTCCGCACGCTCCGCCCGGACGCCACGTTCGCGATCAGCGATGTCACGCCGCGATCCGGCGAGCAGGTCGGCGTCGGCATGCCGCTCATCGTGACGTTCGACCGGACGATCAGCGACCGGGCCGCCGTCGAACGATCCCTCGAACTCCGGATGAGCAAACGCGTGACGGGAGCCTGGAACTGGGTCAGCGAGCGGCAGGTCGTCTTCAGACCCCGCCGCTACTGGCCCGCAGGCCAGCGGGTGACCCTGGTCGCGCACACGACCGGCGTGCGCGCGGCACCCGGGGTCTACGGGGCCCCCTCGGCGACGGGCGGCCCGTACACCAGCGGCTTCCACGTGGGCGCGGCCCGCATCAGCACCGTCGACGTACGCCGGCACCGCATGTCCGTCCGTGTCAACGGCGTGGTCGTGCGCAAGGCCGGCATCAGCGCGGGCAAGGGCGGGCGGCGCGCCTACACCACCACCAGCGGGGTGCATCTGGCGATGGGCAAGGGCGACCCCGTCATCATGACGTCCGGGTGGATGGGCGTCACCGATCCCAAGGACCCGCGCTACTACAAGCTCAAGGTGCGCCACGCGGTGCAGATCTCCAGCAGCGGCGAGTACGTGCACTCGGCGCCATGGTCGATCTCCTCGCAGGGACGCGAGAACGTCAGCCACGGATGCGTGAACGCGCCGCCGCCCTTCGCCCGGTGGTTCTACACCCAGTCGCTCCGCGGCGACGTCATCACCGTGACCGGCACCGACCGGCCTCTGGAGTGGACCAACGGCTGGGGTTTCTGGCAGCTTCCGTGGAGCCGGTGGGTGGCGGGCAGCGCCCTCGAACGCCCAGCACCCGTCCAGCGAGCAGGCTGAGCCGGTCAGACGATCGGGCGGCCCTTGCGGATACGGCGTCGCACGTCCCAGAGGTAGATGTTCCAGGGAAACTCACGTACCGGACGCGGGAGCACTCTGTTGACCCGGGCCGTCGTACGGACGTACGTGTCGAAGCGGGCCTGGTCACGGTCCGTCCACGTCACGCCGAGCTCGTCCCGGAACTCCTGCGGCAGGAAGCCCAGGGTCAGAAACCGGTTGAACGACCCGAAGACCCTCCGCACCGGGGCCGGGAGAAAGGCCATGTCGGTGAGGTCCAGCAGGTACTTGCGTGTGACCTCGTCCATACGCAGCTGCGTGAGACCTTCCCGCCAGTACTCCTCGAACGCGGCGCGGTCGGCCGGCCACATGTCGCCGGTGACCTGGAGCGTGGTGCCGAACCGTGCGCCGTACCGGTAGAACTCGTCCCTCATCTGGGCGCTGGGCTGCCCGTACAGCTTGATGTAGATGTCCTCGGTGCCCCAGAACAGGCAGGCGGCCACCCACAGCTGGAGGTCCCGGCTGAACGCGTTGTACTTGACCGGCGCGTCCGGGCCCGAGCGCACCTGGCGGTGGGCCTTGTCGACCTCCAGGCGCATCGCCTCGCGCTCCGCCTCGGTGCCCTGCATGGCGATCATGATGTAGCTCAGGGTCGTCCGGAGCCGCTTGATCGGATGCTTGTCCACCCGGCCGCTGTCGACCTTGCTCTCGGCCACGCCGCGGCCGATCGGCAACCGTGACAGCTGCATGATCACGTTGGCGTTGGCGGCCGCGAGCGCGAAACCGTTGACGCTCTCGCGGGCGATCTCGGGGATCTCGGGAACCGCGTGGCGGCGGGTGGCCGCGCCCGTCGCTGCCATCGGGCCTCACTTCCGTGACGCATGGGGTCGATGCGGGACCCAGCCTGGCAAAGTAAGTACTTGCTTGCAACGAGGTGCGCGTCACATCTTTTCACGCGGCCGCCGATGAGTTTCGCTCGATCAGGGAGTCTCACCAATGCGGATCTCCCCGCGCCACCTCATCGCCAAGGAGGGCGACATGAAGCTGGGCCTGCACCTGCCGATCGCCGGGCACGACACATCCCCCGAGGCCATCGCGCGTACCGCCGAAGAGGCCGAACGGATCGGGCTGGACTCGGTCTGGGCCTGGGAACGCCTGCTGCGGCCGACCGTGCCGATCGCGATGGGCGGTCCGGGCGGCCCTGTCATGGACCCGCCCGAAGCATTCGGCAGTGTCTACGACCCCCTGGACACGCTCGCGTACGTCGCGGCCCGCACCACCCGCGTCACGCTCGGCACCAGCGTGCTCGTCTCGCTCTTCCAGAATCCCATCATCCTCGCCCGCCGGATCGCCACGATCGACCGGCTCAGCGGCGGCCGCCTCGTCGCGGGCATCGGGCAGGGCTGGATGGAACAGGAGTTCACCGCCGCGGGCGTGCCCATGAGCCGGCGCGGCGCGGGCTTCGAGGAGCACATCATGGCCATGCGCGCCGTCTGGGGACCCGACCCGGTGCGCTTCGACGGCCGCCACTACCAGATCCCCGAGTCCGAGATCGGCCCCAAGCCGGTACGGCCCGGCGGCCCGACCCTGTTGATCGGCGCAGCCGTGCCGGCCGCGGTCGAGCGCGCCGCGCGGCTCGGCGCCGGGTTGACCCTCGTCATCTTCGACTTCGACGCCATCCGCGAGACGGTCGCCACGTTCCGCCGCGCCGCGGAGGCCGCCGGCCACGACCCGGCCTCCCTGCCCATCGCCCTCCAGGTCAACGGGAGCGTCACCGCCAAGCCCCTCGACGAACGCGCACCGCTCACCGGATCGCCCGAACAGGTCGCAACCGACCTGGAAGCGCTGGATGCCGACCATGTCTTCTGGAACGACCCCATGACGCCCACGGACGAACAACTCCACAATCTCGCTCAATTGGTTGCAAAATAGACAATTACCGGGCCCCGTCATACAAATCTCCCGCGAGCCCGGATAACCGTGTGCAGGTCGTAATAACGAAAGGCCCCGGAGACGGCACAGGAATAGGTAGTCTCCCCCATCGATCGCCCGAGCTTGGTGAGGCAAAGAGGGGGAAAACGCCACATGAAGGCCGACAGCCGAGCGCAGACCATCACGCGTTGGTCAGCCATAGCGTTCATGGCCGCCGCGGTCCTGACCGCGACCGCCGGAGGCTTCGCCCAGTCCTACGCCGGCCTCTACCACTGGGCACTGGAACACGGTCTCCGCGGCTGGAAGGCGGAGTCGTTCCCACTGCTCGTCGACCTCTTCATCATCGTCGGCGAGCTGGGGTTGTTCCTGCTGGCCATCGACGCCTTCGTCCTCCAGCGCCGCAGGCTGCTGAGCTGGCTGGACTTCGGCCTGCCACTGTCGATCGCCCTCGCGGGGTGGACGGCCAGCTTGATCTTCAACGTCGGCCACGTCGGCGAGCGCGCCTTCTCCTACCAGGCCACCGCCGCCGTCCCGCCCATCGTCTCGATGCTCGGGCTCTTCGTCCTGCTGCGGACGCTCCATCGGTACGTCGCGGACGAGGAGCCCGAGCCTGAGCCCAAGCGCGACAGTTCGGACATCCGTGCGGTGGCCCTGCACCAGGTCACCCTCACCCCGATCCGGAACACCGGCCCGTTGTTCCAGGTGCGCGCCCGCCCAGAACCGGCCCTTGGGCCAGGCGCCGCCGCCCCGCCCCAGAAAGCCGCCGCCGGCACGAGCGCGCCCGCCGAACCGGCAACCGTGCCCGAGACAAGAGCACCCCAGCCCGAAAGCGCTCCGTCCGTCAACGGCACGGGTCCGTTGAACGGCGCGACCGCGGCCGCTGAGCCGAGCCCTGTCAAGGTCGCCAAGCCCGCTCCGGCTACGCTCAAGGAGCCCGTCCTGGCTCCTTCTGCTGTCATGAGCAGCACGAACGGCGCACGCGAAGTGGCCGTTCTGCCGGAGGCAGCCGTCCCTCAGCTCGATCCGGACGCGCTGCGCGGCGTCGTGATCGAGGCTCTGGAGCGCCACCACGGCGACGTCGCGGCGACGCTGGCCGACCTCACGAGCAAGGGCCACCTGTGTGACGAGGCCGAGGTCCGGCGGATCAGCGCGAACCACTGGTTCCCCTACGCCGTCTACCGGCTGCTCGCCCGGCACGACGGCGACGGCGAGACGGTCGCAGGCCTGCTCGCCGAGCGCGGCGTCGACTTCGACCAGGCCGCGCTCGACGAGCTCGTCCGCTCCTGGCGGGCCTAGGAGATCGGCACGCGTTCCAGGAGAGGGACACGCGTTCTAGGAGAGGGACACGGCGGCACCCGAGACGTGGACCCGGGGGTCGCCGTCGCGGAGTTCCACCGTGAGGAGTCCGGGGCGGCCCATGTCCTCGCCCTGGTGGAGCGTGAGCGTGGCGGCGGAGTCGACCATGCCGAGCTCCCGGAGGTACGCGCCGAACGCGGCCGCCGCGGCGCCGGTGGCGGGGTCCTCCACCACACCGCCGACGGGGAACGGGTCGCGCACGTGGAAGACGTGCTCGGACTCGCGCCACACCAGCTGGACGGTGGTCAGGTCATGCCTGGTCATGTACGCGGTGAGGCGGTCGAAGTCGTAGTCAAGGTCGGCCAGCCGCTCCCGGGTGGCGGCGGCCAGGACCAGGTGGCGGGCCCCGGCGTAGGCGATGCGGGGCGGGAAGGCGGCGTCGAGATCGTCCTTGCCCCAGCGCAGGATGTCCAGCGCCTCGGAGAGATCGGTCACCTCGTCCAAGTGCGGCTCGACACTGGTGAGGGTCGCCTGGAGAACGCCGTCGACCTCGACCACCTCGACGGGGACGGTGCCGGCCTGGGTGGCGAACGTGAGAGCACCGGGGCCGATCCGTTCTGCGAGAGCGACCGCGGTGGCGACGGTGGCGTGGCCGCAGAACGAGACCTCGGCCTTGGGGCTGAAGTAGCGGATGGTGAAGGCCCGGCCCGGCTCCCCGAGGCCCTCGGGCGGCGCGGTGAGGAACGCGCTCTCCGAATAGCCCAGATCCGCCGCGATCGCGAGCATGGCCGCGTCGTCGAGTGCGGAGGCGTCCAGGACGATCCCGGCCGGGTTGCCGCCGGCGGGGTCGGTCGCGAAGGCCGTGTAACGCAGCACCTCGCTGCTCAAGTTGGTCATGGCGATATCGAACACCATGAATCCACCCCGGATTCCACCGCCATGGCCCCCGCGAGCGGGCCGGCTAGCCGCGGCCGGGGAGGCGGGCACGGACGAGGTCGTAGAAGTAGGCGAGTTCGACGATCTTCATGAGCCGCGCGGTGAGGATGTAGATGAGGCCGCCGCCGATCCCGCCGATGAGCAGGGCCAGGATCGCGGAGAGCAGCTCGCCCGGGACCTGGCTGATGGCGAGGACGGTGGCGGCCGCGAACACCAGGGCGGGCAGGGCGGCCAGGTGCAGCCGGATCAGGGTGCGCAGGATCCGGCGGCCGTCCATGCCGCCGAGCCTGCGGCGGAGGACCAAGGCCGCGCCCAGACCGCCGACCAGGTAGAAGACGCCGTACGAGAGGGGCAGGCCGAGCACCACCTGCCGGGCCGGGACGAAGGCCAGGAGCAGGAAGGCGATGACGACCTGGGCGATCCCGGCCGGGACGGCGATCAGGCCGGGTGTCCGGCTGTCGCCAAGGGCGTAGAAGACGCGCATCAGCAGCTGGTGGAACGTGAACGGCAGCACCATCACGGCGAACACCATGAGGATCAGGCCGATCCGGCGGGCGCCGTCCGGGGTCGTGCTGCCGTGGGAGAAGATCGCGACGGCGCCGGGCACGCCGAAGGCCAGCATGCCGAGCGACAGCGGCACCAGAAGCGCGCTGGCCAGGCGGAAACCCCTGGAGAGGTCCGCACGGACGAGGTCCTTACGGCCCTCGGCGACGTGGGAACTCATCCGGGGCAGGAGCGCCGTGATGACCGAGACCGCGATGACCGCGTAAGGCAGCTGGAAGACGACGAGAGCGGTCTGGTAGACCGTCAGCCCGCTGCCCTCCACCGGATGCCCGGCGGCCTCGGCGGCGCGGTCTCCTGCCCGCGTCGCCACGTTCGTCGTCACGAGCACCCCGGCCTGCACGACGACCACGTACACCATCATCCAGCCGGCGGTGCGCGCCGCCTCGCCGAAGCCCGACCCGCGCAGGTCGAGCCGCGGCCGCCAGCGGAACCCCGCGGTCCAGAGCGTCCACGCGAGGATCAGGCTCTGCACGATCGTGCCGAACGCCGAACCCAGTGCGAGCACGGTCAGCTGGCCGTCGGTGACGGTCTCGGCGGTCCGGCCCGCCCCGGCGAGCCACAGGTAGAACAGGGCCGCCGCCATCGTGATGAGGTTGTTGGCGACCGGCGCCCACATCGCCGCGCCGAAGCGGTGCCGGACGTTCAGCATCGTGCTGCTGACGCCGCTCACTCCGATGAAGAAGATCTGGATCAGCAGGAGCCGGGTGAGCAGCACCGCGACGTCGCGCTGCCGCCCCTCGTACTCCCCCGCGTACAACGTGATCAGCCAGTCGGCGGAGAGGACGGCCGCCACCGTGAGCACGAGCAGCGCGAGGAGGACGGCTGTAAGGAGCCGCTGCTCGGTCGCGTCGCCCCCGTCCTCGTCCCGCTTGCGCCGCTTGACGAGGAACGGGACGAAGACGCTGGCCAGCAGGCCGCCGAGCAGGAGCTCGTAGACCGTGTAGGGGATCATCTCGGCGGCCCGGTAGGCGTCGCCGAGCAGCGCCGTGCCCAGCGCCGCAGTGATCGTGACCGTGCGGAGGAAGCCCGTGGCGCGGGAGAAGACCGTGCCGATCGCCATGACGGCGCTGGAGTGGGCGACGCCGGGCGGTGGCCGCTGCGCGGCGGTGCCGATCTCGTCTTCCTCGGAGCCTGGCCGGTCCGCGGTGCCCGGATCGTGGACGTCGGCGGGGTCGTGGCGGATGGTCAGGCCCAGCTCAGGGTCGGTGGGCGGCTCGGCGCGCTCGACCGCGTCGAGGATTTCCGGCATTCGCTGACGATCGCCGTTCGCGCCCCGCACCGGCATCACCCCATAAACCCCCGGGACAAGAAGTATGCCGGAATCTGAACCCCGGTGCTAAGAACGCCCCTGCGTTTCTGTTCCATCACGGCTATCGCACACCGTTCATTCCCGCCACCATGGCTCCGCCCATTAGTACATTTCCGTACTTCTGAAAGGCGTCCCATGAGAAGACCGATCCCCCTGGCCGCCGCCGTCGCGCTGGTCGTCACGACGGGAGCCGCGCCCGCGTCCGCCGTGCCCGCGACCGCGGCCGCCGGGGCGGCCAATGCCGCGGAACGGGTCGAGACCCCCGTCACCTCCAGTTCGCCGGTCACCGAGGTCACCGAGTCCGCCGTCCGGTTGAAGATCCCGCTGCCCGCCTCGGCAGGACCACGCCCGGAGGCCTGCGACTGGCTCTCCTACCTGCGGTTCCGCCACAAGGACGGGCCGGCCGCGTCCGCACGGGCAGACCGGATCCTGGTGGCACAGCCGGGTGTCCTGGAGGGCGCCGGGGCGTTCAACAGCGTCGCGCGCAACACCATCGCGCAGGCGGCCAAGGGTGGGAAGTACGTCGAGTTCTGGGCACTGGACCGGCGTTCCAACTGCCTGGAGGACAACACCGGCGTCCTGGCAGGTCTCGCCGCGGGCGACGCCCACCTCGCGGTCGACTACTACTACCGGAAGAAGCCGATCGACGGGCGCACGTTCGCCGGATACCAGAGCAACGACCAGGTGACGTTCCTGCAGAACGTCGGTTTGGCGCAGACGATCCGCGACCAGTACGACCTGATGGCGGCCGAGATCCCTGACCAGGCGCAGCGCAAGCGCCTGATGATGTGCGGCGGGCACTCACTGGGCGGCGTTCTCACCGGCTTCTTCTCCAAGTGGGACTTCGACGGCGACCGCTCCACCACCGCCGACGCGGGGTACAACCAGTGCTCCGGCTATTTCGCACTGGACACCCGTATCCAGACGGGCCTGCCGGGGCTGGAAGGGCAGGTCCCGGCGGAGCTGATCCCTTTGATCAAGTTCGGAGCGGACGCGGTGCGGACCGGGTTGGAGAACGGGATCGTCCCGCGCACGCTCTCGGCCCCGGCGGTCATCAACTCCGAGACCATGAACCTGCTGTCGATCGCCGGCCTGGCCGCCCGGCTCGCCCCCGGCGGGCGGTCCGATCTGGCGACCTACATCCCGGAGAGCTTCAACACCGACACCACCTACCGGCTGCTGTTCTCCAAGGACCTGGCGACCTTCATCAAGGGTTCGCCGAAAATACAGGACTTCGCGTTCACCAATGCGGCCGCGCTCGGCGCGCTGATGGACGACGACTCCGAGCCGCTGGCGTTCATTCAGACCAGCGTCGGCTTCTTCGACGGCGGCCGGATCGTGGACAAGGACTTCCCTGTGCCGAACGACCTCGCCAAGGCCGGGCTTCCGTTCCTGCGCAACCTGCTCGGCACGGAGAACAAGGCCATCCCCGACGAGCCGAACGGCCCGCTCTACACCTGGCGCAACTACGACGACGTCGCCGGACTCCCGTACAAGTCCAAGGACGGCACCCTCTTCACCACACCCGAGACCGAGGTCACCGACATCGCCGAGCTGGCCCGCAGCCTGTCCGAGCACCCGCTGGACTTCACCGAGGACTACTTCCCCACCAAGATCGTCACCGATATCGCCCTGGCCGCCGCCCCCGGGATCGCCGACCCGGCCGTGCACGACGGCGGCATCAAGGCCAACCCGACCATCAATCTGGAGGGCGGTGACGGGATCGGCTTCACCGATCCGCAACCGGGCGACGTGATCGCCCCGGGTTACCAGCACCTCGACGTGCTGACCGCCGCCGCGGTGCAGAACGGCGGCAAGCCCGAGCTCATCTCGACCAGCCTGGCCCGCTTCGCCACCGGCTGACCTTGGATTCCCCACTCGCCCGCGCCGCCGCCTGCGGGCGAGTGGGGCCCGGGGCCCCGGAGCCGTTCCAGGATCTTCACGTTGTCGTGAAGCTTCTGAACTTCATTGAGTTGATAGGATTTCGTGACCTCGCTCAACTCGATGTTCAGCTCGATCGGCCCCGGAGGCGCCGCGTGACGACGCCGTCAGACCCGTACGACGAGGCGCTGCTGCGGTTCGTCGAGCGCTTCGCGATCGTGCTGAACGAGAGCGGCATACCGCGCATGCCGGCCCGCGTCTTCGCCTTCGTGCTCGCCGACGACGCCGAGACCTACACCGCCGCCGAGCTCGCCGCCGGCCTGCGGGTCAGCTCGGCCGCGATCTCCAGCGCCGTCCGCTATCTCGTGCAGGTCGGGCTGCTCGGCCGCGAGCGCCGCCCCGGCGATCGCGTCGATCACTACCGGGTCTACGACGACGATGTCTGGTCGGCGATCCTGAGGCAGCGCGAGCCCGTGCTCCGCCGGAGCGAGGAGTTCCTGACCGAGGGCGCCCAGATGCTCGATCCCCAGCGGCCGGGCGGGCAGCGGGTCCGCGAGACCCTGGAGTTCTACCGGTTCATGCGAGCCGAATCGGCCCGCATGATCGAGCGCTGGCAGGAGCATCGGCGGCGGTACCGGCTCGGCGCCGAGCACCAGGGACATCCCGAAGACAACGAGCGTCCCCGACCCCGGGAACATGCGGAACGCAAGGAAGACTCCGCCTGACCGCACGACGGAGCGGGGCGGCCGCAGCCGCCCCGCTCCGATTGATCTGCTCCGATCTGATCTGCTCTGATCCGATCTCCGTGATGCCGCTCAGACCGTCACCGCCGCCACCGCGGGGCTACGGACCGCGCGGCGGGCCGCGCCAAGGGCCGTGCCCAGGGTGAGGACCACCGCCAGCGCGGTCACCCCGGCGTACACGACCGGGCTGCCTTCGGGCAGTGCCGAGCCGAGCCGGACGCTGGCGTAGGGGAGGATCGTGAAGAGCGCCGCGACCGTTCCCAGCAGCACGCCGGTCACCGTCAGGACCGCGCCTTCCAGCGCCACCATGCCCAGCACCTGCCGGCGGGTGGAGCCCGCGAGGCGCTGCTGGCCGAACTCCCTGCCGCGGTACGTGGTGGCCGCGAGCAGCGTGTTCACCAGCATGATCGCCGCGAAGACCACGATCATCCCGATGACCACGAGGTTGAGCGTCTCGATGTTCTTCTGCTCCACGCTCTTGGCCAGCCCCGCCGCCTCCAGCGCGGCGTTCTCCGTGCTCTGCATGTAGAGCGTGCCCGTCGCGATGGCCGTGAACAGGACGATCGGCGTGAGCGCCCCGGCCAGCTGGCCCGTCCGCCGGCGAAGGTTGCACACCGCGAGGTAGCCAGTCACACCGCCCAGCCGTTCCACCGTCCCCGCCAGCACGGCGACGACCCGGCGGATCATGATCGGGCCGAGCAGCGCCATGCCGATGGCGGCGTAGATGCTGGCCTGCCCGGCGGTGGACATCGCGTCGCTGCCCTCGTTGCGCATCGCGGTCGCGGTGACGATCGCCAGGTCGAGCCCGAGGAGGAGGAACAGGACCGCACCGGCGATGCGCTTCTTGCTCATCCGGCCCTGATCGGTGGCGGCGTCCGCGATCGACTCGGTCACCCGCATCCGCGCGGTCCGCCGCACCGCGAGCAGGGCCGCGCCGGTGGCGGCGACGAACGTGATGACCAGCCCCATCGGGACCGCGAGCGGTCCGAACACATACGAGACGTCCGCGTTCACCTGCCCGGTCGAG
Source organism: Actinomadura rudentiformis (assembly GCF_008923185.1). GTDB lineage: Bacteria > Actinomycetota > Actinomycetes > Streptosporangiales > Streptosporangiaceae > Spirillospora > Spirillospora rudentiformis. The sequence goes on along the minus strand of NZ_WBMT01000005.1, from coordinate 8,076 downwards.
ATCAGCAGCTCCAGCAGGCCGCGGCCCGCCAGCGCGGCCGGCATGACCGCGCACGCGACCGCCGCCATCGCCAGCACCGCCGCCTCACCGACGATCATCCGGCGCAGCTGCCGCGGCGTCGCGCCGACGCTCTTCAGCAGGGCGATCTCCTCGGCCCGCTGCCGGACCGACAGGGTCAGCGTGGACGCGACGGCGAAGACGACCAGCAGCAGTCCCCAGCCGCCGACCACGCTCGCCATCGTGACCATCGTCTCCTGCCCGGTGCCCGACGCGCCGCCGAGCACCGCGGTGTCGTACATCGAGCCGAACGTCATCAGGATCGACGCGCCGAGGAACATCGACAGGAAGGCGGCGGCGAAGCCGCCCGCACGGAACCGCAGGGTTCGCAGAGCCAGCCCGAACATGTCACGCCACCGCCGGGATGATCTCGTCGGACAGGTGGGTCATGCGCTCGGCGACCGCCTCGGCGGTCGGCGCGGTCATCCGGCCGACGATCCGGCCGTCGGCGAGGAAGAGCACCGAGTCGGCGTACGAGGCCGCCACCGGGTCGTGGGTCACCATGACGACGGTCTGCCCGTACATGCGCACGGCCTCCTGGAGGAGCGCCAGCACGTCGCGCGCGCTCCGCGTGTCGAGCGCCCCGGTCGGCTCGTCGCCGAAGAGCACGCTCGGCCGCGTCACCAGCGCCCGCGCGATCGCCACCCGCTGCTGCTGCCCGCCCGACAACTCCGACGGCCGGTGGTGCAGCCGCTCCCCGAGCCCCACACGTGCCAGCACCGCACGCGCCTGCTCGGGGTCGGCCTTCCTCCCGGCCAGCTTCAGCGGCAACGTCACGTTCTGCATGACCGTCAGTGCCGGCAACAGGTTGAACTGCTGGAAGACGAAGCCGATCCGCTCCCGGCGGAACTTGGTCAGCGCCGCCTCGTTCCGTCCGGCCAACTCCTCGCCGTCCACGAACACCCGGCCGCCGGTCGGCTGGTCCAGGCCCGCCGCACAGTGCAGGAACGTGCTCTTGCCCGAACCGGACGGGCCCATGACAGCGGTGAACGACCCCTTGGGCAGGGACAGCGAAACGCCGTCCAGCGCGTTCACCTGGTTGCCCTCGGCACCGTAGACCCTGCGCACCGACTCCAGCCGGAGCGCCTCCGGTGAACCAGTGCGCTCCTCTGCCTTTCGCCTGAACATCCCATACCTCCGAGCCGTTTGAGCGCCTCTCGCGCCGTCAGGTACGAAGTTATGAGCGGGGAAAAGCAGGGCACAGGGACCCACCACGCCAACCGAGGTAGGCAAAACCCCACCTTCGTTCCGCGGAGCCGCGTCACGGACGAGATCAGCCGGTCGGCGACATTCACCACACCGTCGTAGACTCGATTCCACCTATGACGACACAGACCGGGCCCTCGCAGGACGTCTCCGAGCAGCTGCTTGAGGCGTTCAAGGCGCTCGCCAACCCCGTGCGGCTCCAGCTCCTCCAGTGGTTGCGCGACCCTGAGGCCCATTTCCCGGTACATGAGGGGATCGCGGACCCGCACGAGGTCGGCGTGTGCGTCAGCCACATCCAGGCCAAGACCGGGCTCGCGCAGTCGACCGTCTCCGCCTACATGGCATCGCTGCAACGTGCCGGGCTGGTCCGCTCCACCCGCATCGGGAAGTGGACGCACTACCGCCGCGATGAGGAGCGCATCGCCCAGCTCGTCGACCTTCTGGGCCGCGCACTCTAGGTCAGCCGGCGCGGCGCCTCAGGACAGGGCAGGCAGCCGGGAAAAGGGCCGCTCGACCAGATGGGCCCGGCGGCGATCCTCGGCGAAGCGAGTGGCGTTGAGCACCGACACCACGATGATCGTGGTGTTGCGGAGGGCGTCACGAGTGGTGGCGCAGGCCACGGCGTCGCAGGTCACGGTGCCGCCCTGCGCCGGGAAGCAGGTGGTGCACCCCTCGGCCGCGTACTCGATGTTGAGCGCGAGCCTCAGCGCCATCTCGGCGAGGAGGTGCCTGCGTTCCCATGCTGACGGCGTCGCCCCCGCGCTGTGCAGGATGACGCGCTGGGCTATCTCACGGCACTCATGGGCGATCTCCAGCAGCTGATGCTTCGAGATGGCCAAGGCCGTGTCCGCCAGACGACCGTCGAGACACGCCAGCAGGGCCTGACCGAGGTCAGAAAGCGCGAGTGCCTGAGCGTGCTCATTCATGGCGGCCTCTCCGAATCCTCCCGACCCCACCTGCGAGAGCAGCCTCCGAAAAGGGTCTCACACAACACCGCACCCCGCCGCCCCCAATCCTGAACGACTCCACTCCTGCCACAGCCTGTCCCCGACCTGTGAACCGACATCAGTGGTCGCCCCGGCACTCCACGCTATCGCCGGCGCCATGCAACAGGCACCTCGCTCCAGCCGCGCGGCCTGGATGACGCCCAGGTCTTCGGGCGCCGGCCGGAACACCTGGTGCTCGTCACCCTCTCGGGGAAACCTGAAGACCACCGCCGTCATCGACGGGGAGCGGCGCTTCCAGGAATGTGGCAACGGTCGCAAGATCAGCAAGAATGGGGCCATGGAAGCGGTACCGGAGGACTGGCGGCGAGCGCTGGCGATCGTGGCCCATCCCGACGATCTGGAGTACGGGGCGTCGGCGGCGGTCGCCAAGTGGACCGCGCAGGGCAAGACGGTGGTCGAGGTGCTGGCGACGCGCGGCGAGGCCGGGATCGACTCCATGGACCCCGAGGACGTGCGCGCCATCCGTACCCAGGAGCAGATCGAGGCGGCCCGGCAGGTCGGCGTCGACACGGTCGAGTTCCTCGACCTCGCCGACGGCATGCTGGAGTACGGGCTGCCGCTGCGGCGCGAGATCGCCCGCGCGATCCGGCGCCACAGGCCGGAGGTGGTGATCTCGCTGAACTTCCGCGAGACCTGGCCCGGCGGCGTGGGCTTCAACATGGCCGACCACCGGGCCATGGGGCTCGCGGTGGCCGACGCCGTACGGGACGCGGCCAACCGCTGGGTGTTCCGCGACCTGGAGCTGGAGCCGTGGCAGGGCGTGCGGTTCGCCCTGTTCGGCGGCTCACCGCAGGCCACGCACTACGTGGACGTCACCGGCCACCTGGACGCGGGCATCGCCTCCCTCCAGGCCCACAAGGTCTACTTCGACAACCTGGGCGCCGAGTTCGACCCGGCGGCCTCCCTCACCGACATGGCCTCGGGGCAGGTGGACGGCGTGACCCACGCGATCCAGTTCGAGCTCATCGAGCTCTGACGTCAGTGCCGGGCGGTCGGCCGCCGACCCTTGTTGGCCTTGTTGCGCTTGCGGGCACGGCGTTTACGGGTGCGCTTCGACATGGCTCGATTGACCACCCGCCGGGGCCGCCCGGCAAGGCCCAAAGGTGACTTAGGCCACTATCAGCCGGGTCAGGGCGGTGACCACGGCGGCGGCGATCAGGACGACGGTCATCGGGGCCTTGAGCGCGACCGCGGCGATGGCGGCACCCACCCCGGCCAGCTTGGCGTCCACGTGAAAGCCCTCGGCGCCGCCGAACGTGTCATAGGCCACCAGGGCCGACAGCAGCACCGCGGGCAGCAGTGCGATCACGGGCAGCGCCCATCCCGGTAGTTCGCGACGTCCCAGCGCCGCCGGACCCGCCCCCTTGATGACGAACGTGCCCACGGCCAGGAGCCCGATGGTCAGCCAGACGGTCATTTCGTCGCCTTCTCCTTCTCCGGCTCGGACGCCTCGTCACGTTCACGTTCGGGGATGAGACCGATCAGCGCGACGGCGGACGCCGCGATCACCGGCACGCCCGGCGGCAGGACGGATGCGCCCGCGAGGACGATCCCCACTGCCAGCAGGGCGGCGATCCGCGCCCGGGTGCCGCGCAGTTCCCCGCCGAGCAGGGCGATGTAGAACGCAGGGAAGATCGCGTCGATCCCGAACACGTCCGGATCGGGCAGCGTGTTCCCCACGAGCACGCCCAGCGCCGTGCCGCTGACCCATCCGACGCCCTGGAAGGCGGTGGAGCCGAAGAGCAGTTTCCGGTCATAGGTGCCGTCGTCCTTGCGGGCCAGCACGAGACCCGCGTCCACGATCGCCTGCCCCTGCACGGCCCGCCAGAGCCGGCGCCCCCGGAACGCGGGCGCGAATCCGAAGCCCATCGGCAGGAACCGCGCGTTCATCAGCAGCCCGGCGCCCGTCGCGGCGAACGCCCCGCCGCCGCCGGCCAGCACCGCGACCGCGGCGAACTGCGCACCGCCCGCGAAGACGATCGCGGACATGACCACGGCGGCGACGCCTCCGATGACGGGCCCGGCCAGCACGCCGAACGAGACACCGAGCGCGAAGGTCGCCGGAACGACCGGGAGGGCACGTCGCGCCCCGGCTCGCAGCGTCGCGGACATTGGGAGACCCCCGTAACCGGCTATCGGCTATAGGTGGTTATGGTCTCATCCTTCCCACTCCACCCACAACATGCGAAAGGCCGCCCACTTTTCCGTGGGCGGCCGCGCGCAGGTCGGGACAAATGATCACGGCCCGCCGCGGGATCGCGACGGGCCGTGGAAGCCGTTCCGGCCGGTCCGGCTCAGCGGACCTCGGTGATCTCCGGGCCGCGTTCGAAGGGGTTGAAGGTCTCGACGGCTCCTTCTTCCTCCTCCTCGCCCGCCTCGGAGAACTCCTTGGGGATCTCCAGCGGCAGCAGGTCGCGGGGCGGCATCGGCGACTCGCCGCGGACCACGACGATGTTGCGGAAGACGTCCTCCAGGACCTGCCACTGCTCCTCGTCCTCGATCGCGGCGCCCTGCACCACGGCCTGGAGGAACCAGCGCGGGCCGTCCACCCCGATGAAGCGGATCAGCTGCGGCGCCCAGCCCTGCTCGATGAACTCGGCCGGGATCTGCTCCTTGACCTCGTCCGGCATCTCCGCGAGGACCTCTTCGGTCAGCGCTGCGGGGACCATGGCGATGAGCTCGGGACCGAACGGGCCCTCACCGTCCTGGGTCTGCCCCTGCGCCTCTTCCTCGATGTCCTTGGCGGTCTCGCGCCGGACGTCCTCCCAGATCCCGCTGCGCTTGGGAGCGGCGAACGCCTGCAGCTGCATGGCGCTCTCCTCGTACTGCACCAGGACGGCGACGGGCCGGCCGTCGAGGGGGTTGCCCTCCTCGTCGACCTCGGTGGCCTCGAAGTTGACCTGGAAACCAAGGCCGGGCGCGACCGGTACCTGCATGCACCCGAAGTCCAGACGCTGCAACTCGGGGTAGGACTCCTCGGAGTCCCACGGACCGCCGTCACCCGGCGCGGTGCTCTCGGAAGCCCCAGCCTCGGCCTCGGCGGTCTCGTCCGCCTGCTCGTCGGTCAGCTCGGGCTCCTTAGCGGGCTCCTCAGCCTGCCGGCGACGTCCAAAAGCCACGACTCACGCTCCTTCTTCCCTGTGCTCATTATCCGCGAACCCCCCTGTGGAGCCGAACCCATCGACTCCGCGGGCCGATCCGGGAAGCTCGGCGACCTCGTGGAACACCGCCTGCTCCACGCGCTGCACGACCATCTGCGCGATGCGATCGCCGCGCCGCAGCCTGACCGTGGCGCGGGGGTCGGTGTTCAGCAGGGTCACCTTGATCTCACCCCGATAGCCGGCATCGACCGTACCGGGTGCATTGACAATGGTCACCCCAAACCTAGCGCCCAAACCGGACCGGGGGTGAATGAAAGCGGCATAGCCGTCCGGCAGCGCGATCGAGACCCCGGTCGGGACCACCGCGCGCTCTCCCGGCGGGAGTTCGACGTCGACGGCGGTGACCAGATCCGCGCCCGCGTCACCGGCATGCGCGTACGACGGTACAGGCAATTGCGGGTCGAGGCGCTTGATCAGCACATCCACCTTGCTCACGGGCTCACCTCACGGGCTGACTGCTCGGGTTGACTGCTCAGGTTGACTGCTCAGGTTGACTTCACGAGCCGGCTGCACGGCCGGCCCGCGCGGCTGGGATCACGCCGCCGGCGGAGCCAACCGACCATACCGAGAGCCCCGTCCGCCGCCGGGGCGAAAACGCCGCCGTGGGCGAGTCCGGACGCCCCCGCGGGTGCGGCGGAACACGCGTCGTTCACGCCGTGACCTTACCCGTTCGTCAAAGGTGACCGGATGCGGCATGTTTAGCGGTCCGGAGGCACTGGAGCGCGTAGCGTCACTTGTGTCACTGCTCGTACATCGTGTACGAAGGGGCGCCGCGATGCCACGCCAGGTCACTCACCGATCACTCGACGGCATCCGGGTTCGAATGTCCGGTTTGCACGATCTCTCCCGCCCGTACACCTCGGTGGCCAAGATCGCCGCAGGCGACCGGCTGCACGAGATCTCCAGCGGCACGCGCGCGGACGCCCGCGCGTGGGCGGCGGACATCGCGGTCGGCGGGTTCGACCAGGAGTTCAGGCTCCAGGGCGGGCGCCTCAGGATCGGCCGGACGCGGCTGAGCGATCCCGACACCCGGGTCGCCGACCAGGTGCTCGCGGCCGTCTGGGAAGGGCGCCGGCACGCGGTCTTCACGCACCTCTACCACGGGCGCCCGGCCGACGCGGTGGCGTTCTTCGACGGGCTGCGCCTGACCGAGCACGAGGACGGCGTGGTGGCGGTGCCGCGCGGCCGGCGCGTGCGCCGGCCCGAGCCCGCCGAGCTGGTCAAGGAGATCCCGGACGTGGGTCTGCTGGAGATCACCGCGCTGACCGCGACGACCCGCCGGCGGCTGCCGAAGTGGCGCGGCGCGCTGGTGGCGGGGGGCGAGCTCTTCCGCGACGAGGTCGACGGCCAGGGGCCCTACTTCCTGCTGGCCACGCGCTCCCTGCTGGTCACCGTGCTGCCGGACGAGGAGCAGGTCCGCGATGTGCCCCGGCGGCTGGCCGGGCTGTCGGTCGAGGCGGTCCGCTGATGAACGATCTGCTGGCCGTGGTCGCCCTGGTGACCGTTCCGCTCGTGCTGCTGGGCTCGCTGGCCGGGCACGTCGCGCGGCCCGGCGTGCTCGTCACCGCGCTGCGCGCGCACCGCACGGTCCCCGGCGCCATGGTCGTCGGGGTCGCGAGGCTGGTGGGCGTGACGGAGGCCCTGCTGCTCGGCGAGATGATCGTCGCCCTCATCTGGTGGGAGCCCGGGCTCCTGCGGGCCGGGATGGCGACCGCGGCGGCGCTGCTGGCCGTCTACGGGCTGTATTCGGCCTACGTCAGGTGGCGCAGGCCGCCCGGGGTGCCCTGCGGGTGCGCGGGGATCGAGACGCCGATGACGGGCTGGGTCACGGTACGCGCGGCGTTGCTGGGCCTCATCGCGGTGGCCGGGGCCGTGTACGGCCCGGTAGAGGAGCTCCAGCCCTTCCAGATCTTCATCGGCTCCTTCGCGGGGCTGGTGTTCACGGTGATCGCATCGATCCTGCCGGAGGCCATGATCTACGTAGGAGGCGCGGACCAGTGAGCTTCCAGAACAGCGCCCTGTTGCTCTCGTGGGTGGCGATCGTGCTGCTCGCGCTGGTCGTCGCCGGGCTCGTGCGGCAGGTGCACGCACTGAGCCAGGGTCTGCCGGGATCGGCTGGGCCAAGCCCGCTCGGCCCCGCGGCGGGCACCCGGGCGCCCGGGTTCGACCGGCTCGGGCCCGGCCTGCTGCTGTTCCTGGACGTGGACTGCGGTGTCTGCGTGGAGGTGCTCGACGCCGCCAGGTCGCTGGGACGCCCCGTACATGCGATCTTCGCGGGTGCCGCACCCGAGACACCGGGGATCACGGTGCTGGCGAACGAGCGGGACGGGCTCTTCGAGGACTACGCGGTCCCGGCCACGCCGTTCGCCGTCCTCGTCGACGCGGGCGGCCGGGTGCGCGCCGCCGAGCCGGTGGGTTCGGCCGAGGCATTGCGCGAGCTGTCGGGGGACAGAGCTGTTGGGTGACACAGACCTGATGGGAGACACAGAGGTGACTCGATGACCGTCGCCGACACTGAGACGTTGCGGCTGGAGGACATCCCGCCTCTGCACGGCCCGCGGCCGGAGGGCGCCGAACGGGTCCGTCGCCGCGCGCCGGGCGGGACGGGCACCGCGGCCGATACCGCCGGCCCGGCCCGCCGCGGC
>NZ_WBMT01000049.1 GCF_008923185.1 Actinomadura rudentiformis | reverse complement strand
GGGACTGTCTGAAAATCTGTGGGTGGCGTGGTGATCGCTGTTAGTTCAGGGTGATGCGGTCGCCGTAGTGCAGCGAAAGTGCGTTCAACGCGGCCTTCCATCCGCGGGTCGTGCCGGTCACGTTGGTGCGGCCTTTGAGCGGGTTGCAGATGACCAGGTAGAGCACCTTGAGTGCGGCCTGCTCGGTGGGAAAGTGCCCGCGGCGCCGGGTCGCTTGGCGGAACCGGGCGTTCAACGACTCGATCGCGTTGGTGGTGTAGATGACCTTGCGGATCTCGGCCGGGAACGCCAGGAACGGGGTGAACGTCGGCCAGGCGTCGCGCCAGAGCCGGATCACCGCCGGATAGCGGTCGCCCCAGTCGTCGGCGAACTGGGCGAACCGCTGTTCGGCAGCTGCCTCGGTCGGGGCCGTGTAGATCTCGCGCAGATCTTTGGTGAGCCGGCTCCAGTGCGCTTTGGAGGCATACCGCAGCGACGATCGCACCAGGTGCACCACGCACTGCTGGACGGTGGCCTGCGGCCAGATCTCCTCGATCGCCTCGGGCAGTCCCTTCAGGCCGTCGCAGCAGGCGATGCACACATCAGCGATGCCGCGGTTGCGCAGTTCGGCCAGCACCGTCATCCAGTGTTTGGCGCCCTCACCGCCGGTGCCGACCCACATGCCCAGCACGTCACGTTCACCGGAGCAGCTGATGCCCAACGCCACATAGATCGGACGGTTGGCCACTTGACCTTCGCGGATCTTCACATAGATCGCATCGATCAGCAGCACCGGATACACGCTGTCCAGCGGCCGGGCCCGCCAGGCCTCCATCTCCTCGACCACCTTGTCGGTGACCCGGGAGATCAGATCGCGGGAGACCTCGACCTGGTAGATCTCGGCCAGATGCGCCTTGATCTCGCCGGTGGTCAGGCCCTTGGCATACAGCGAGATGATCGATTCGTCGAAGCCCTCGATCCGACGGGCGTGCTTGGGCACGATCTGTGGTTCGAACCCACCCGACCGGTCCCGCGGCACCTGGATCTGCACCGGGCCGACCTCGGTCGACACCGTCTTGGGCGAGGTGCCGTTACGGTGATTACCCCTCGCTTGAGCAGGACGTTCACCCTTGTCATACCCCAGATGCTCGGTCATCTCCGCCTCGAGCGCGGCCTGCAGCACGGTCTTGGTGATCCCGGCCAGCAGCCCATCCGGCCCGACCAGCGACACTCCTTCAGCCTTGGCCCGCTCGATCAGCTCAGCCGCGAGCTGGACATCCAACCCGCTACCTGTCTCGTCCTCATCGTCGTTGGTCACGCATGATCCTTCCCGGCCGGGGCCTCAGCCCCAGCCTTCCGGATCACCACCCCACCCACACGATCTTTCAGACAGTCCC
>NZ_WBMT01000048.1 GCF_008923185.1 Actinomadura rudentiformis | reverse complement strand
TCGACCTTGCGGTACGGGGTCTCGACGAACCCGAACGGGTTGACCCGCCCGAACGCCGCCAACGACCCGATCAGGCCGATGTTCGGCCCCTCAGGCGTCTCGATCGGACACATCCGCCCGTAGTGCGAGGGGTGAACGTCACGCACCTCCATGCCCGCCCGCTCACGCGACAGACCACCCGGGCCCAGCGCGGAGAGACGCCGCTTGTGCGTCAGACCCGCGAGGGGGTTGGTCTGGTCCATGAACTGCGACAGCTGCGAGGTGCCGAAGAACTCCTTGATCGAAGCCACGACCGGGCGGATGTTGATCAGAGTCTGCGGCGTGATCGCCTCGACGTCCTGCGTGGTCATCCGCTCCCGGACGACCCGCTCCATCCGCGCCAGACCCAGACGCACCTGATTCTGGATCAGCTCACCCACCGTCCGCAGACGACGATTACCGAAGTGATCGATGTCGTCGACCTCGATCGGCACCGGGGCGGACCCGACGGTGGCCTCCTCCTCGCCGGCGTGCAGCCGGACGAGGTACTCGATGGTCCCGACGATGTCGTCTTCGGTGAGGGTGCCCTGGTTCATGTCCAGGTCCAGCCCGAGCTTCTTGTTGATCTTGTAGCGGCCGACCTTGGCCACGTCATACCGCTTGGGATTGAAGTACAGATTCTCCAGCAGCGTCTGCGCCGACTCCTTGGTCGGCGGCTCACCCGGCCGCAGCTTGCGGTAGATGTCCAGCAACGCATCATCCTGACCGGAGGTGTGATCCTTCTCCAGCGTCACGTTGATCGACTCATACCCGCCGAAATGCTCGCGGATCCGCGCCTCATCCCACCCCAGCGCCTTCAGCAACACCGTCACCGGCTGCTTGCGCTTGCGATCGATACGCACACCCACGTTGTCGCGCTTGTCGACCTCGAACTCCAGCCAGGCACCCCGGCTCGGAATCACCCGACACCCATAGATGTCCTTGTCCGAGGCCTTGTCCAGCGCCCGATCGAAGTACACACCAGGAGACCGCACCAGCTGCGAGACGACCACCCGCTCGGTGCCGTTGATGATGAACGTCCCCTTCGGCGTCATGAGCGGGAAATCACCCATGAACACCGTCTGGCTCTTGATCTCACCAGTGGTGTTGTTGATGAACTCCGCCGTCACGAACATCGGGGCGGAGTAGGTCATGTCCTTGTCCTTGCACTCCTCCACGGAGTACTTGGGCGGCTCGAACCGGTGATCCCGGAACGACAGGGACATCGTCCCCGAGAAGTCCTCAATGGGACTGATCTCTTCAAAGATCTCTTCCAGACCCGACTGCGTCGGGACACTTCTACTTCCGGCCTTCTGGGCCGCCTCGACCCGGGCCTTCCACCTCTCATTACCCAGCAGCCAATCAAACGAGTTGGTCTGCAGAGCAAGGAGGTCCGGGACTTCGAGCGGCTCCTTGATGCGCGCGAAGGAGACGCG
>NZ_WBMT01000046.1 GCF_008923185.1 Actinomadura rudentiformis | reverse complement strand
TGATGCCGAGCCGTTTTAGGTGAAGTGAGTGATCCCATGCTGCCGAGAAAAGCCTCTAGCGAGTGTACTGGCGGCCCGTACCCCAAACCGACTCAGGTGGTCAGGTAGAGAATACCAAGGCGATCGGGTGAACTGTGGTTAAGGAACTCGGCAAATTGCCCCCGTAACTTTGGGAGAAGGGGGACCACGTCTGGTGAGGACACGTGCTGTCTGAGCTGGGGGTGGTCGCAGAGGCCAGGGGGAAGCGACTGTTTACTAAAAACACAGGTCCGTGCTAAGTCGTAAGACGCTGTATACGGACTGACGCCTGCCCGGTGCCGGAACGTTAAGAGGACCGGTTAGAGGGACTTGTTTCCTCGAAGCTGAGAATCTAAGCGCCGGTAAACGGCGGTGGTAACTATAACCATCCTAAGGTAGCGAAATTCCTTGTCGGGTAAGTTCCGACCTGCACGAATGGCGTAACGACTTCCCCGCTGTCTCAACCACAGGCCCGGCGAAATTGCAGTACGAGTAAAGATGCTCGTTTCGCGCAGCAGGACGGAAAGACCCCGGGACCTTCACTATAGCTTGGCATTGGCGTTTGGAGCGTCTTGTGTAGGATAGGTGGGAGACTGTGAAGCCGGCACGCCAGTGTCGGTGGAGTCATTGGTGAAATACCACTCTGGTCGTTTTGAGCGTCTAACCCGCACCCATGGATCTGGGTGGGGGACAGTGCCTGGTGGGTAGTTTAACTGGGGCGGTTGCCTCCCAAAGAGTAACGGAGGCGCCCAAAGGTTCCCTCAGCCTGGTTGGCAATCAGGTGGCGAGTGCAAGGGCACAAGGGAGCTTGACTGTGAGACAGACATGTCGAGCAGGTGCGAAAGCAGGGCCTAGTGATCCGGCACCGACGTGTGGAAGTGGTGTCGCTCAACGGCTAAAAGGTACCCCGGGGATAACAGGCTGATCTTCCCCAAGAGTCCATATCGACGGGATGGTTTGGCACCTCGATGTCGGCTCGTCGCATCCTGGGGCTGGAGTAGGTCCCAAGGGTTGGGCTGTTCGCCCATTAAAGCGGCACGCGAGCTGGGTTTAGAACGTCGCGAGACAGTTCGGTCCCTATCCGCTGCGCGCGTAGGAGAATTGAGAGGATCTGTCCCTAGTACGAGAGGACCGGGACGGACGAACCTCTGGTGTGCCAGTTGTCCCGCCAGGGGCACGGCTGGTTGGCTACGTTCGGCAGGGATAACCGCTGAAAGCATCTAAGCGGGAAGCCTGCCTCAAGATGAGTTCTCCCAACCCCATGTGGGTTGTAAGGCCCCCAGCTAGACCACTGGGTTGATAGGCCAGAGATGGAAGCGCGGTAACGTGTGGAGTCGACTGGTACTAATAGGCCGAGTGGCTTGAACACACACAACGTTCAAACCAATCGCTGCACGATGTTCGCGTCCCTGTGTGGTTCCCAGAAAACAAATCGGGAACCGTGACACAACAAAATACCGAGCCAGGCTCGGACGACAAGCTTGCCGGCCCCTGTTTTTGGGGTTGTGCGTTGGTCGTTCGGTGGTTATGGCGAAGGGGAAACACCCGGTCCCATCCCGAACCCGGAAGTTAAGCCCTTCAGCGCCGATGGTACTGCACGGGAGACTGTGTGGGAGAGTAGGACACCGCCGGACAC
>NZ_WBMT01000045.1 GCF_008923185.1 Actinomadura rudentiformis | reverse complement strand
GCCGGGCGGCCGGCCTGGCCGCGCGGCTCCCGCTGCCGCGGCCGGTCGGCCTCGGCCTGGCCCGGCCGTTCGCGCGGCCCGCCCGTGCGCTGGCCATGGGGTCGGCGGTCGTGTTCGGCACCATCGCCGTCACGTTCACCGTCGGCCTGGGCCTGTCACTGAGCGAGGTGATGTCCGCCAGGGCCCACGACACCGCCGACGTCACCATTGGGGTCGTCGGACCGCGGCTGGAGGAGCGCGGCGCCCAGGCCCCCTCCACCACCGCCGCAGCGGCGATCACCGCAGCGATCAACGCACAGCCCGGGACTCGTGCGCAGTACGGCACCGCCAGGACACAGGCGGCCGTGGCCGGGGTCGCGGGTTCCGTCACCGTCGTCGCGTTCACCGGCGACGCCTCCTGGGGCGGCTACCGGATGGTCTCTGGCCGCTGGATCAGCAAACCGGGGGAAGCCGTGGTGCCGACCCCGTTCCTCACCGTCACCGGGACGCAGGTCGGGGACACGGTCACCCTCGACGACCGCGGCAAGGCCGTCCCGGTCCGGATCGTCGGCGAGGTCTTCGACACCCGGAACGACGGCATGCAGGTCTTCACCGACGCCGCGACCCTCAGGGCCGCCGAGCCGGATCTGAAGCCCGCAAGCCATCACATCGCGGTGAAGCCCGGCACGGACCTGACCGCCTACACCGACACGCTGAACGCGCGGCTGCGCCCGCTGGGCGTGACGGCCCACACAGGCCGGGACGCGGGCGGCAGCGACATGGTCGTCACGCTGAACACGCTCTCCGCGCTCCTCACGCTGATGCTCGTCACCGTCGCCGCCCTCGGGGTGCTCAACGGCGTCGTGCTCGACACCCGCGAGCGCATCCAGGAACTCGGGATCCACAAGGCACTCGGCATGACGCCCAGGCAGACCATCGCGATGGTCATCACCTCGGTGGTCGTGACCGGGCTGGCCGGGGGCGCCGTCGGCGTGCCTCTCGGTGTCGCCCTGCACCGCTGGGTCATGCCCGCGATGGGTGCCGGAGCCGGCCTCAGGTTCCCCGACTCCATCGTGGCCGTCTACCACGCCCCCGAGCTGACCTTGCTCACGCTTGGAGGCCTGGTGATCGGCGTTCTGGGGGCGCTCCTGCCTGCGGGCTGGGCAGCCCGGACCCGTACCGCCACCGCCCTCCGCACCGAGTAGGACGCTCCCGTCCGAGTTCGCACGAACAGCGGTTGAACGAAGCGCCGCCGGTTTCCGTACCTGTGATCACCGGGCCGGGTTCGTCGTGCCCGGGCGCCGGTCGCCAGGAGGAGGGCCCAGCCCAATGGTTGCTGAAAGCAAGCCCGTCAGCAGACCCGTCAGCGGGCCCGCGCCGTTGAGCGACCTGCGGATGCTCTGGCTCGGCATGGCGGCGGTCGCGCTGGTGATCCTGGCCGTGGTCATCCGGTTCGGCGGCGCGTTCAGCGCGGCGGCGGTGCCGGAGCTCACGCAGGCCGGGGCGTTCACCAAGGGCGGGCTCTCCCTCACCAAGCTCGCGATGAACGCGGCCGGAACCGTCACCGTGGGCTGGCTGCTGATGACGGCGGTGTTCCTGCCGGACCAGGACGGCAAGCTGTCCGCGCTGGGGCAGCGGTGCCTTCGGGGGGCGGCGGTGAGCGCGATCGCCTGGGCGATGTCCGCCCTCGCCCTGATCGTCTTCTCGATCTCCGATCTGTTCGGCGTGCCGGTCGCGACCGGGATCTCGGGGAACATGCTGCGCACGTTCCTCATCGAACTCCCCCAGGGGCGGGCTCTGCTCGCGGTCACGGCCGTCGCCGCGGTGATCTCGATCGCCGCGCACCTGCCGCGGACGGCGGGCGGCTCCGGTTACCTGCTCGTTCTCGCCGTCGCGGGCCTCCTGCCGCCCATCTTCACCGGCCACGCGGCCGGCAGCGACGACCATGCCCTCGCCGTGTTCAGCCTCGCTGCGCACATCGCCGGCGCGGCCTTGTGGGTGGGCGGTCTGGTGGTCCTGGTGGCGATGTCGCGGTCGACGCGCGGCGAGCTGCCGTACATCGTGCCGCGCTACAGCGTCCTTGCCCTCGTCTGCTTCGTGGCCGTCGGCGCCAGTGGCCTGGCCAACGCGTGGGTGCGCCTTGGCGGCATCAACCTGGACTCCCGATACGGAACGCTCATCGTCGGCAAGACGGCGGCGCTCATCGGGATGGGCGCTCTGGGCTGGTGGCACAGGCGCCGGAGCATCCCCTCCCTGCGTACCGAACGGCGCACGCGGGTCTTCCTCCGGATCGCCGCGATCGAGCTCCTGGCCATGGCCGCGACCATGTCCTTGGCCACCGGCCTGTCCCGTACACCGCCGCCCGAGGTGCCGCAGGGAACGCTCAACGCGGTCACGTTGCGGCTCGGCTTCCCGCTTCCCGACTCCGGGAGCATCCAGTCGTACGTGCTGGACTGGCGGATCGACGCGCTCTTCCTGCCGCTCATCGTCACCGGGGCCGTCCTGTACGCCGCCGGAGTGGTCCGGTTGCGGCGCAACGGCACACCGTGGCCGCTCGCCCGCACGGTGGCATGGTTCTCGGGGCTCGCCGGGCTGTTCGCCGTGACGTGCGGCGGGCTGGCCCGCTTCAGCATGGTGCTCTTCAGCGCGCACATCGTTCAGCACATGGCACTGAGCATGATCGTGCCGATTCTCCTGGTGCTCGGCGCGCCCATCACGCTCGCGATGCGCGCACTGCGCAGCGGCCCCACGGCCGCCGGCCGGACGCCCCGTGAGCTGATCCTCGCCCTTTTGGAGAGCCGGGCGGCGCGGATGTTCGCACATCCTCTGGTGGCAATGGCGCTCTTCATCGGCAGCCTCTATGGCTTCTACTTCTCCTCGTTGTTCGAAACGTCGCTGCGCAATCACGCCGTTCATTCGCTGGCCATGGCCTTCTTCGTGTTCAGCGGCCTGTGCTTCTGGTCGGGGATAGGCGCCCCTTCGGGATCCCGGGCCTCCGCTCGTTCGTCGCTGTTGCTGCTGATGGTGTGCCACGCGTTCTTCGGCATCGCGTTCATAAGCTCCGGCGACGTCCTGGCCGGAGACTGGTTCTCGGGCCTCGGCCGTACATGGGGAGCAACACCGGCCCAGGACCAGCAGACGGGCGGCGCCCTCGCCTGGACCCTTGGATGGATCATCACCCTGCTGGCACTGGCCTACAGCCGGAGGCAAAGCGGCACCCCAGCAGAGAGCAGCCTGCGCGAGCGCAGCAGCACCCCGCCGATCTGGCCGTTGCCCGCGATGGCCGACGCGGGCGCCTTGCGCGGTGACAGTCCGCGGCTGAGCCGCACCGGGCCGGAGGCCAAGGCGGAGAAGGACGCCTGACGCCGGACTTCATGGTCCCGTCCGGCCGCTAATTCATTTGAGGGGTTGTGTGAGACGTGAGTAGTGTGGCTCGGGTGGTGAGCCCAGAGTCGGACAGAACCGAGCCGCCGGTCGCCCGGCGGCGGATTGTCTGACCCGGTAAATCGACCGGGCTTTCTTGGATCGATCTCGCTTCCGGTGACCGGACACGTGTCCCGTGTTCCGTCGACGCTGGAGTCGATCCTTGCCTGTGTTCATCTATGTCCTGGGCCTTGCAGTCTTCGCCCAGGGAACCTCCGAGTTCATGGTGTCCGGTCTCGTGCCGGGCATCGCCCGGGACCTGTCGGTCTCGGTGGGCGCCGCCGCGAGCCTGACGTCCGCGTACGCCATCGGGATGATCGTCGGGGCGCCGGTGATGGCCGCGCTGAGCGCGCGATGGCCACGCCGCCGCGCGCTCGCGACCTTCCTGGCCGCATTCGTCGTCGTGCATGTCATCGGTGCGGTCACAACGGACTTCATGGTGCTGTTCGCGACGCGAGCCCTGGCCGCGATCGTCAATGCCGGATTCCTGGCGGTCGCCATGTCCGTCGCCACAGGGATGGTCGCGCCGGAAAAACAAGGTCGGGCCACTGCGGTCCTGGTGTCAGGGGTGACGCTCTCCTGCGTGGCCGGTGTGCCGGCGGGCGCGCTGCTGGGAGACGTGGCCGGTTGGCGATCGGTCTTCTGGGCGGTCGGAGCTCTGTGCCTGCCCGCGCTGGCGCTGGTCTTCCGGTCCGCACCCGCTGATGCGGCCGGTAAGGACGTCTCGGTCCGGCAGGAAGCGCGCGCGTTGAGGTCACGGCCGGTACGGCGGGCGATGGTGCTCGCCGCCGTGGTCAACGGAGCGACCTTTGCGACCTTCGCGTACCTGGCCGTCATCGCCACCGACGTCGCCCACCTGCCCGAGCGCGCGGTGCCGGGGTTGCTCGCCGCCTTCGGCGCGGGGGCCTTCGCCGGCGTGGTCGCGGCGGGCCGTTCCGGCGTCCGGCGGGGGCTGGTCCTTGCCGTGTGCGTTCTGGCCGGTGGCTGGGCGGCGCTGGCTCTGACCAGCGCTCACGCAGTCCCGCTCTTCACTCTGGCGGTCGTCCAGGGTGGGTTGTCGTTCGGTATCGGCTCGGCGCTCATCAGCCGGGTCATGCACACCGCGTCCGACGCGCCCTCGCTGAACGGGTCGTTCGCCACCGTCGCGTTGAACGTCGGCGCGTTCGCCGGGCCGCTGCTCGCCGGAATCGCGTCCGAGACCACGGGCGATCACCGGAGCGCCATCTGGGTCAGTGCCGTCCTGGCCGCGTTGGCGATCGTCGCGGTTGGGCGGAGGCGGCCGCTATCCCTTGATGGCGCCCTGGGTGATGCCGTTGACGAAGCTGCGCTGGAACGTGAGGTACACCGCGACGATCGGGGCGATCACTATCAGGCACGCGGCGGACAGTAGAGGGATGTCCGTGGAGTACTGGCCGACGAAGAAGCCCAGGCCGGTCGGCGCGTTGCGCCGGGCGGGATCCTGCATCATGACCAGGACCAGGAGGAACTGGTTCCAGGACCACATGAAGTACAGGACCGAGAGCGTGGTGATCGCGGGCCAGGAGATCGGCAGCAGCACACGGGCCAGCACGATGAGGTCCCTCGCCCCGTCGATGCGCGCCGCCTCGACGAGTTCGTCGGGCACGCTGGAGAAGTGCGCCTGCATCCAGTAGACGCCGAACGGCATGAACAGCGCCGCCTCGGCCAGGATGACGCCGAGATAGGAGTTGGTGAGGCCGACCTCACGCAGGTTGAAGTAGAGCGCGACCACGACGAGCTCGACCGGGAGCGTGAGACCGAGGACGAACCCGGCCGACAATGTCCGGCCGCCCCAGACCTTGAGGATCGTCAGCCCGTACGCCGCGAGGGTGGCGAGGACGACCGCCAGCGGCACGACGCAGAACGTGATCAGGGCGCTGGAGCGCATCAGGTCGGTGAAGTTGCCGCGTTCCCACGCACGGCTGAAGTTGCCCCAGGACCAGTGGTCCGGGATGCTCAGCCCGCTGATCGGCGAGCCGGCGGGGTGCAGGGCGGCCAGGATGATGCCGAGGAACGGCACCAGGATCATGCCCGCCAGGAGGATGAGCAGGCCGTACCGGACGGTGAGTCCCCCGCGCGTGGTCATGTCGCCTCCCTGGTGAAGCGGCGGATGAGGCCGACGATGGCGACGACGATGACGGTCAGCACGACGGCCAGCGCGCTGGCGCCGCCGATGTCGCCCTCGCTGAAGGCCAGCCGGTAGACCAGCAGGGCGGGCACGTTGGTCTGCCCTGCCGGTCCGCCGTTCGTGGTGACGTAGACGAGGTCGAAGCTGGCCAGCGCGGCGATGGTGGTGATGACCCCGGCGATGGTGATCTCTTTGCGGACGCCGGGCAGAGTGACATGGAGGAACTGGCTGAACGATCCGGCGCCGTCCAGCGTGGCCGCCTCGTAGAGGGCCGGGTCGATCTTCTGGGCCCCGGCGAGGAAGAGCATCATGCACAGCCCGCTCATCGCCCAGGTTCCGATGAACCCGAGCGCGATCAGTGCCAGGTCGTAGTCGCCCAGCCAGGCCCGGGTGATCGAACCCAGGCCGACCAGGTCGAGGAACTGGTTGACGACGCCCGACTCGCTGTAGAGCCACCGCCAGGTGACGCCGACGGCGACGAGCGGCAGTACCTGGGGCAGGAAGAACACGACCCGGAAGAACGTCATGCCCCGGCGGACCTTGCCCATCAGCAGGGCCGTCATGAGCAGCCCGGCCACGATGGGGAGGAACGAGAAGAAGACGATCAGCACCAGGCCGTGCAGGACGGCCTCGTACAGCGCCTGCTCCTGGAAGATCTTGACGTAGTTGTCGAGGCCCGCCCAGGTCGGCGCCAGGATGCCGTCCCAGGTGAAGAACGACAGGCGCAGCGTGTTCAGCGCCGGCCAGATGGCGAACCCCAGGTACACCGCGAGCGCGGGCAGCACGTAGAGCCAGCCGCGCACCCGCCGGCCGCGGCCGGGCGGGCGGTGGCGGCGCCGGCCG
>NZ_WBMT01000044.1 GCF_008923185.1 Actinomadura rudentiformis | reverse complement strand
GCAGCGCGCTGGTGCTGCTTTGCTACCTGGCGGCCAACCAAGAGGCGATCCCGCTGCTGCCGTTGGAGTTGCTGTCCTCCAAAGAACGCCGCCAAGTCGGTTCTTACATCATCTGATGCGATGAGGAGCGGGGCCTCCGCTCCCCGTACCGGTTGCGGTGTCCGGGCGGACACCGGGGTCATCACACCAATCTTCGTGGTCCTGCAATAGGGGCCGCTGGCCTTCGAGCCCGCATGACTGTTGCCCCTGTCGATCCGATGACCTGGGGGGTGGTGCACGGTGATCGGTGCCGCGCTCGATCAGGCAGAGTCTCGCGACCCCAGCCACGCCCGGACCTGGGTGGTGCTGGTCGACGGCGATTCGCACCAGATCCGGCTGCGGGGGCTTCCCCGGAACGTGGACACCGATTTCAGGTAGCGGTAGTGAGACTACCTGCGGTTTTCTCGTAGTTGATCGGTGAGATCTGGCCGAGACGTGAATGTCTCCTTCTGGTGTTGTATCTGGTGATCCACCTGAAGACCGCCAGACGGGCGGGCCGGTGCCCAGCCGGATGCGCCCTGCAACGTTTCGCGTTTGAGAGTCGCGTTGAACGCTTCGGCGGCGGCGTTGTCGGCGTTAGTCCCCACCACGCCGCGCGAGCGGGTGATCCCGAGCCGGCGGCAGGCCTGCTCGAAGTCCTTGCTGCAGTACCGCGCGAGTTCAACCTGTGGTTGCAACACTGGCTTGTGGGGCTTTGCGGTGATCGCCGCGGTGACCTTGATGACCCGCCGCCTCGCCCGCCAGGCAGCCGCCACAGAGCTTCCGGCCCTGCGGCGCTTGCTGAGCACTCGACGTCGACGAGAGCGAAAAGGCTGAGGAAGGCGGCTGCGGGTCTCGTAGCCGCAGGTCAATCAACCTGCGAGACGCAGTTGCGAAGGTATTGGTTCGCCGGTGGCCGTACACGGCCAGTGGCCAACTTCTTCTCACTCTCCGACCTCTAACCAGGACATTAAACAGAGTGTGAAGGAGAGGTCACATCGTGAACGTTAAGCGTCTCGCAGTCGTCGGGCTCACCACAGCCGCCGTCGTCGCCGGTGGCGCAACGCTGGCCGGTCCGGCCTCGGCCGACACCGCCACCCAGACCAGCCCGAAGGGTCCTTACTGGCCCGTCCTGCAGCGCGGCCAGACCAGCGAGCACGTACGGACCGTGCAGTGGCTGCTCAACTGCAAGAACATCAAGGTGGACGTGCCCTCGCACTTCGGTCCCAAGACCCAGGCGGCGGTGAAGACCTACCAGAGCAGGTACGGCCTCAGCCCTGACGGCAAGGTCGGCGCCTACACCTGGACCTCGATGGCCAGCCGGGCCCAGGTCAAGTACAGCGACCGCAACGACTGCGTGAAGGCACTGCAGGTCGCACTGAACGCCTTCCGGCACTCGACCGGTGCCCAGGACCTGCCGATCACCGGCTACTTCGGGCCGAAGACGCGATTGAGCCTGCACAAGTTCCAGAAGACCTTCTACCTGCCCGTCCAGGACCACGTCACCGTCGCGACCTGGAACCGCCTGACCGGCCCCGAATCACCCGGCGAATGACCGCTTAAGGCTCCGCGCCGGTAACCATCGCGAACAGATCCCAGGTCGGACAATGAGGTCCTCACCTGGGATTCTTTGTGTCCAGATGCGATGAGCGTTCTTCTGCCCGGCTTCCCGAGCCGAATCGCTCCAGGTCAGCAGCACAACACCGGTCCGGTCGGCAATCTGGTCCCACGAACCGCACAGCGACCCAGCGCCGTGCTATTGAGCAGTCTCAGGTGGAGCGGCGACGGTGGCCGTGACCTTTCAGGCCGCGCGGGGTGCTGAGACGCCAACGATGTGGGGTTGCTGACATTTGTGGAAGGCGGGTCAGGTTGGCGCTCTCGCGCGGCGGATGCGGCCGCCTGTCCTGCCAGCGGCCAGCACGAAGACCACAAAGTCACCGCCGAGTTCACCAGCCAGCACTGCATCTTCATCGCCGCCTCCCACGAGTAAGTGAGCAGCGGTGTCCCAGCCGCACAGGCAACTGAGTGCGGAGTTCAGCTTCGAGGTGCTGCCGCACCGGCAGGCAGAAGCCCTGCGCGAACTCGGCGAACTCCGCGACGTCGACATCATCACCGACGAGGAATTCGAAGCCACGAAGAAGGTTCTCGACCGGCTGTGACCACGCCGTTCTAAACCGGGTGCGGACCATCCGCATCCACAGCAACAATGCCCAGGCATGGCCGCCGTCACCACAGACGACCCAGAATTCGGTATCGTCACCGCCCTCCACGGATTCAACCGCGCACATGCCCGGTTCACCCGCGACGCGGATGCCCCGCCCGAGCACGCCCTCGTTTCCCTCGCCGAAGCGCTGTGGTGGGCGGTCAGCGCCGACGAGGGACTCCGCAAGCTTTACAGCTCGCCGTACCAGAACGCCCGGAGAGCTCACTCCGGCGGACGCTACTTCTGGGCCGTGAAATACGCCCGGGACCGCTGCGGCCACCAGCGCGCGCTCGCGATCGTCCGTGCAGGCCTAGCCCCGCCCTATGTCCCGCCGATCACTCCCGGAATGGTGATCCAGTGGAGGCCGGAAGCGGACCTTCCACCAGCGGATGCTGGTTTCCAGGACCCTGCGGGCGCCCGGGATACCAGGCATTGCTGGCTGGCGAACCCGCAGAACGAGCGCTCGCGCACATGGCCGCCTGGTTCGACGCTTACATGAAGACCGCCGACCAGCGGTTGCAGCACGCCCGTGCGCTCTGGCCTGTCTAAGCCTCGACGGTGGATCGACGCTCCCGCCCCCGCCAGCGTCATTGCCAGGCTGGCCATCCGCCTGACCGCCGAGGTCATCTACAGCGCGGCTCGCAGGTTCGAGGAGCCCGTGGCCGAGCAGCTCACCGCCACCCTGTTCGACGGCGAGCACGCCCTCACGCCCAGCCGGGACAACCTCCTGGCGGCCGCCCGCGCTCACGCGGACGGCCCCACCTATCTCCAGACGATGTCCCGCCCGGCCTCGATCCGGAGTAGTAGCTACGGGCAGACCTTGTGTTCGGGATCCCACCAGACGACTTAGAACACCCGCGGTGGCTCCTCCGACAGCACTCCCCACAGCCGGTCCATGTTGCCTCGCCTTCGGTGCGGGTGTCGTGGCGGTTGGACTTGCCGCATCCGGCACGGTGCCACTGGACGGAGGGCCGCGTCTCCCAGGTGAGGATCACCTGAGCGCCGGCGCCCGTCTCCAAGATCGCCAGCTGGTGCCTGGTCTCGGCGGGCATGACGGCGGCGCGGCGGCACAGTTCCACCGCCTGCAGGTGAACGCGCCAGGCATCGGGGCGTCGATCGGGCCCACGTCGAGCCGAACGATCACCAGACCGGGGGAAGATCGCGGAGGGTCACTGTCATGCCACCTCTTGTGATCGTCGGCCTTCCGCCGCATACTGCATGAAATCGGGGTAGCGCGAGGGGGCCGCCGATGGTCACGGGGGCTGGGATCCGGCGTCAGGCGTACCTTCTTGTGGGGGCTGCACTGCTGACGGGAGCATGCGGACTGGATCTACCGGGGGTCGGCAAGTCCGGGGGCGGCGGCGGACCGGGCCTTCCGTCCGACAAGGCGGTCGTCGCCTATGGGCACGGGCCTGAGGGGAAGACCTCGTTCACCTACCAGCCGGACGTCGTGGTCGTCAGCGGCGGGGCCAAGACGATCCGTTCGGCCAGCGGCGACGGACTCACTTGGACGATCGACGGCGGCGCGCAGGGAGCCTCAGGAGCGCAGGTCGGCAAGGTCGTGGTGATCACCGGCCGGGCCATCGGGCGGGTGACCAAGGCCGTACGGGCGGGCTCGGACCTGGCCCTCACACTCGCGCCCGTGCAGATCACCGAGGTCTTCAAGAAAGGCCGTATCACTCTGGACCAGCCCATCGACATCGGGCGCATGGCGTTCCAGTCCGTACCCGAGGCTCCCGGTGCTGTGACCGATGCCGGTCGATCGGAGCCTGTGCCGACCCCGACCTCCACAGCGACCGCGCCAGTGCCCGCGCCGCAGCCGACGGCTCCCGCGCCCGCCTCTCCAGGCCCAACAGCCCTCGGACCGCCCGACGACGAAGGCCGCACCGCCGAGGCGGTCGCGCTCACAGTGCCGACGATCCGCCTGGCCGCCCCGGCCGTCGAAGCACCCGCCGACGCGCCCGCAGGAGTGCCAGCGGCCGCGCCCGCCGCAGGCCCTGCCGCGGTGGCCGCTGGGGCGCCGATGCCGCCGCCCACCTTGGGCGACAACGCGGCGACGCGGGTCGGTGACTGGCTCATGACCCTCTACCGCCGGGGCAGCACGGCGCTCGGCGTCAAGGCGAACTTCGAGCCGACGACCGGGCTCAAGGTGGGCATCGACATCCAGCTCAGCACCGAGAACCTGCGCGTCAAGACCGACACCCCCATCGAGAACGGGATCAAGCCCAACGCCTCGTTCAGCATCTCGGGCCTGAAGGTGGCCAGCGTCAAGCTCACCGCAGGCGCGCTCAACGGACTGTCGGACAACAAGGGGGCACGGTTGGAGGTCCCGATCGAGCTGCAGCAGCCGGTCATCATCGGCGGGTTCCCGTTCACGCTGAGCGAGAAGTTCAAAATGATCATCAAGCCCGCGTTCAGCGCGAAGAACTCCACGCTGGAGGCCGTGGGTTCCTGGGCGTTCACCGGCGACCTGGGCTACGACGGTCACAGCGTCCGGCTGCCCCAGGTCACCGTCAAGCAGAGCATGGTCGACTCGATCAAGGGCATCTCCGTCGGCGCCAACGGCTTCGTGCTGGCGTTCCAGGCGCGCTTCGCCGTCCTGATGGGCCTGCCGGTGGCGGCGTCCGGTCCGTACGGGGCCGTCACCATCAGCAATGGGATCACCAAAGGGTCCAATCTCGGCCTGACCGACTGCCGCAACGTCCAGACCAGCGTGCTCCTCGCGGGCGGCGTCGGTGTGAACGTGAGCGCCCCGGTCAAGAGCGTCCTGGACAAGATCCTCGGCAAGAGCGTGATCACCAAGGACGAGCACGAGGTCACGTCCAAGGAGGTCTTCAACCGCTCGACGTCCCGTCCCGACGTGCCTGCCTGCCGCCTCTCCTAAAGGGCGCACTGGTCGCGGTGCTGCGGACCTGGCCGATGGTTCGTAGCAGTCCTCGCTAACTGCTACATCTGGCAGGGCAAGTTCGCTCTTTCCGTGCCGCGATGGCAAGCGGCCGGCGACGACGTCTACGCCCAATGGTTTGGGGCAGTCCGCGGTAAGCCGTACCAGATCCACGGCGACATCGCGTAGCTGCCCTGGATACAGATGGACCCGCGGTTGAGGGACGCGAGGTCATGGTCGCCTGCCGCCGAGGAACACGACCCGTTCCTCGACCGCGGGGGACGGAGCACTCACGCTCATCCATCGGATCGATCAAGCACTCCAGGTGCGTCCGCTGGCCAAGGCAGTTCCCAAACTCGGGAGGCTGCTGGCCCGTCACAACGCCCAGCGCCCGACCATCGATTCCGGCTCCGCGTGGTGGTCCATGCCGGACAGGTCCACTAGACCACCGAGGATGCTTCGGCGAAGCGGTGGATGTGGCTCCCCGGCTCCTGGAGGCCGCGCAGTTGAAGCAAGCGCTGCGGCTGACGGCCGCCCCGCTGGTGCTGGTGGTATCCGAAGACATCTACCGTTCCGTCGTACGAGATGGCCGTGCCGGCATCGATGAACAGACCTTCACGCCCGGTGGTCGCCAACATCAAAGGCCGGCAACACCGCGGTTGGGTAAGCGAACTCGACCCGCCGAACACCGAAGCCCACTGACAAGCCCCACCACCCCGACGATCCACAGGGCAGTGCTCGCTCCCGCTGGCCGGGTGCTCGGGGCGATCCTGAGTCTCCATCCGGATGTGCGGTGAGTGCTGTCCAAGGTATCTGGGGACACGCCCGGACTCGGTATGAGATGCAGACCTTCGAGGGCACCATTCCCGAGCAGATGGTCGCGGCACGTCAGCACGTCGCCGGATGGGCCCGGATTTGCGAGGCTCTCAAGTCCCAGCCGTGGGCGTCTGTCGTGGGCCCTACGCGGGCGGAGCATGCGACCCGCGTCGACGGCCTGGTCGGTCCGTCAGCACCCGGCAACCCACTGGTGGGAGTCGTAGTCGTTGTCGTTCATCCCGGCGTCGTAGGTCTCGCCGGGGTTGACGCAGACACCGAACCTCCCACAGTTGATGTCTTTGAAGGTCATAACGTTGTCGCGGACACTGGGGCTGGTGCTCGAGGCGACGTTGTTGAAGATGGATTCGGCGTCGTCGTGGATACCGTTGTCCCACCAGTCCGGGTCGTTCGTACCTTGGGTCCAGCGGACATAGCCGCCCTGAAAGTTGTCGCCCTCCAGGCGCAGAAGGAGCCCCGGGGGCATTGGTTCAGGTCGGCGCTGGCTGTGCCCGGAGCCGCCACAAGTGTCGTCGCCACGATGGGCAGGCCGATGGCCAGGGCCTTGAGAGCCTTGATCATGAGAGTGTCCTTTCGGCTGTCTGCGGTCGAACGGTGCTGCGGTGTCAACCGCCGGCCAGGGTCTTCCTGGCACGTGGAACGGCTTTTCGCTCGAAGGAATTCAGTGCGTCGAGCTCGCGTGCAACCTCCCTTCGGCTTCCGGTCGGTATCGGCGCTCCAGAGCGTCGACAGTCTGGGAAATCCGGTGGAGACGGCACACTCCGCCTCGGTCACGGCCACGGCGATCTCTCGTGTCCCGGCCTGCGTCCCCGCGGACTCCGGCGCCCCTGGAGTGACGAGCTTGCGCAGTTCGTGCGGAGAGGACGCGGCGTACCCGCGCTTGCGCACACACGTGGCCCAGGCGGCGAGCCCGGTCCGGTACTCCGAGGCTCTGCTCACCTGGCCGGCGGTGTAGCTGCCGAAGTGGTCGACGATCCGTCGCACCCGCTACCAGCCAGCGAGGTCCCCGTAGAGGGCGCGTCGCGCTTCGGCGGTGCAGCCGTTGTCGGGCGCCGAGATCCGGCCTAGGTTGGGAAGGTCGACGGTGAGCTGACGTCCGGATCCCATGAGCGTCCGGTGCCAGGCGTTCTGCAGTTGGGGGTGTCAGCTTCTCCAGGTTGCCGACGTTGGTGTCCTTGCCCCCCACGACGGGTCTGCCCAGCAGGGTTCCGTACCCGTGCTTGCGGGCCCACCTGACGTCGTCGAGCACGTAGCGGAAGACCGGCTCCGTCGACGATGGCGGCGACAGCTCGGTGTAGGCGAAGCCGTGCCGGGCCATGCAGCGGGCGATCAGCCGCTCCGGGGCACGGTGGAGCAACTCGTCATCGATGGCGGCCATCGGCCGATCGCCGGAGGCCGGTGCATCCTCGGCGGCGTCCGTTCGGTTGCCGACGCCCCCACCCGGCCGTAACACCGAGAGCGATACCGGCGGCGACGCCGACGACCGTCAGGCCGCACCGCCTCATGCCCTTGCCCCGGGAACCGGTCGCTCGCCCGAACGTCCGAGATCGTGCCGGAATCGTGCAGCCACGCAACGTACTCCTCGCTTCGGTTGATCTCCTCAACAGAGAGTGCAAGCCGAAGCCGGACCTGTCGTTATGTGTGAGTGCACAGGTCTTTAGTCTGGATGCACTGTCGAGCATTGGTGGCGGAACTGGCGGGGTGAGAGGCCGTAGGCGGTGCGGAAGGCCTGGCTGAAGTGTGCGGGGCTGGTGAAGCCCCAGCGGGCTGCGATGGCGTGGATCGAGCGGGCAGCCAGGCGGGGGTCGGCTAGGTTCCGTCGGCACTGCTCCAGGCGGCGTTCACGGATCCAGCCGGCGACGGTGTGTCCTTCGGCGTGGAACATCCCAGGTCGCGCAACGCCTCGGCTGCGGCCACGACGGTGCTGGTCACGTCGCGGTCGACTGGACCGAAAGCGGGGTCGCTCGCCCAGCCGACCCGCATTCCCGGCACCTGCGCAGGCGGGTGC
>NZ_WBMT01000043.1 GCF_008923185.1 Actinomadura rudentiformis | reverse complement strand
GCAGCGCGCTGGTGCTGCTTTGCTACCTGGCGGCCAACCAAGAGGCGATCCCGCTGCTGCCGTTGGAGTTGCTGTCCTCCAAAGAACGCCGCCAAGTCGGTTCTTACATCATCTGATGCGATGAGGACCGGGGCCTCCCCTCCCCCTTACGGTTCCGGGTGTCCGGGCGGACACCGCGGCTCGGCGATCGGGCTGGCGTCTTGGCCCTAGCGCCTGAGTGCCTCCAGCGGCTCGATCCGCGCGGCGCGTATCGCCGGATACGCTCCGGCGACCATGCCGACGAGCGCTCCGATCACCGGGCCGGGTAGGACGGCGGCGGGTTCCAGGATCGCTGTCCACTGTCTGACGATCGCCACCGCCAGCACCGCGCCGACCCCTGCCGCGGTGCCGATGAGGCCGCCCAGCAGACCCAGCGCCGTGGATTCGGTGAGGAACTGGACGGCGACATGCCGTGGCCGGGCGCCCAGGGACCGGCGCAGGCCGATCTCCTGGACCCGTTCCAGCACCGCGACCAGGGTGGTGTTGGCGATCCCGACCGCGCCGATGACCAGGCTGATTCCGGCCAGCGCTAGGAACAGGCCTGCCAGGTCGGTGTCGACCTCGTCGCGCAGGCTGCGTGGATCGGGCGGCGGGACGGCACGCAGCCGGGCCGGCGCGTCCGGGCGCAGGGCCACCGGCGCCTGGCGGGCGACGAGCTGCGCGGCGCCCCGCTCGGTCTGGATCACCATCTGGGCCGGGCGGCTGCCAGGGTCGGGCGGGGGGAACAGCCGCTCGGCGGTGCTCCGCGGCACGGTGATGCCCATCAGCAGGTCCGGTACGCGGGCGACGTCGTCGATGATTCCGACGATGGTGAAGGGCAGGCCGTTGATGAACACCGCGGGTTGCGCGTTCAGCTGGGCGATGCCGAGCTGGCGGGCGGCCGCCGCCCCGAGCACCGCCACCTGCGCGCGGCGGTGCTCGTGCGAGCGGTTGAAGAGGGTTCCGCTGCGCATGGCCGGCGCGGTCACCGCGAACAGGCCGGGGGAGGCGGCCAGTACGGGTACGTCGCCGGCGTTGGCGTGCGAGCCGGCGGTCACGGTGGCCGTGGCGCCAATGATCGGGCGGCGCAGTGGCACCATCCACCAGACACCGGCGGACGTCGCGCCGTTCAGCGCCGTGATGCGGGCGTCGGCGTCCGACGGGAAGCCCACCGGCCCAGGTTCCCGGCTCGTGCCCGCGTCGTTCACCACAACGGTCGTGTTGCGCAGGGCGTCGAAGCGCGCACCGATCTGCCCGGTGGCGGTCGAGGTCAGTCCCAGCACCGCGACGAAGGCGCCGACGCCCAGGACGGTGCCCAGCATGGTGAGCAGAGAGCGGCCGGGCCGCTGCAGCATGCCCGCGAGCGCCTCGGCGGCCAGGTCGACCGGCCCCAGGACCGACCGCTCAGGGACCACCCGGCGAGGCCGCATCCTCATCGCTCCTCCCGCGTACGGGCTTTGGAGAGGGTCCCGTCCTTGATGCTGATCACTCGCTGGGCGCGGTCGGCCACCTCTGCGGCATGGGTGATGACCACCAGGGTGAGCCCGCCGGCGTTCAGGGCGTCGAGCAGGTCGAGCAGGCGGGCCGCGTTGCCCGAGTCGAGGTTGCCGGTCGGCTCGTCGCACAGCAGCAGCGCCGGGGCGTTGACCAGTGCCCGCGCGATCGCGACCCGCTGGCACTCCCCGCCCGAAAGTGTGGTGGGCAGCGAGTCGATCCGGTGGCCGAGGCCGACCTGCGACAGCGCGGCGACCGCGGCCGGCCGGCGCCGCGCCCGCGCGGTGCCGTTGTAGACCTGGGCGAGCATGACGTTCTCGGCCGCGGTCCGGTGCGGCAGCAGGTGGAAGGTCTGGAAGACAAAGCCGATCCGGCTGCCGCGCAGCGCGGTGCGGTCGCGTTCGGCCAGCGCCCCCACGTCGACGCCGTCGAGGTCGTAGCTGCCGGTGCTCGGCCTGTCCAGCAGCCCGAGCAGGTTGAGCAGCGTGGATTTGCCCGAGCCGGAGGGGCCGACGACTGCGACGTAATCGCCGCGTGCCACGACGAGGTCGGCCGGACGCAGCGCGGTCACCTCGGGCGGCCCTGGATAGGTGCGCGACACCCCGCGCAGCCGGATCACCGCCGGGGCGGTCGGCGGGCGCTCGGTGGCGGGCCCGGACGTCACCTGCCCGTCACCACCAGATCGCCCGGTCCGAGCTCGCCGCCGACCGGGGAGACCTCCACCATGCCGCCCGCCGACGCCCCGGTGCGGACCTCGACCAGCCGCTCCCGCTGGGCGGCGGTACGAACGGTGACCGTCGTGCGGCCGTCGGCCGTGGAGGTGATCGCTGCTTCGGGAACCGCCAGCACCGCCTTCTCGCTGCTGGCGGTGGTGATGGTGACGCGCACGTCCTCCTCCAGCAGGTCCGCCCGCCACGGTTCGTCGCCGTCGATCCGCACCGGCAGATACGGGGTCTCGCCCTCGCGCTGCCCGCGGATCCTGCCGCTGACGGAGGAGACGGTGCCGGAGCCGTCGAAACCCGTCGTCTCAGCGGTGACCTCCGCTTTCATACCGGCCTTCACCAGACCGGCGTTCTCTGGGGGAAGCTTGGCGATGAGCGAGAGACCTCCGGTGGTGAACGTGATGAGCTCGTCGGGAACGGTGTCGCCCACCCGGGCCGACAGCTTGACCACGCGGGCCGGCAGCTCCGGCAGGAACGCGACCTCGGACCTGGGCACCATCGGCCGGGGCCGCGGCGTGGGCCGCGGGCCGGGCCTGTCCGTCGAGGACGGGGAAGGCGCTGCGTTCAACCGGGGCGTGGCCCCGCCGCCCGAATCCTGCCCAGCACCGCCTCCGGTGACCGGGAC
Source organism: Actinomadura rudentiformis (assembly GCF_008923185.1). GTDB lineage: Bacteria > Actinomycetota > Actinomycetes > Streptosporangiales > Streptosporangiaceae > Spirillospora > Spirillospora rudentiformis. Next base: position 5,704 of record NZ_WBMT01000043.1, on the reverse strand, counting down.
CGGATATCCCAGTGCACGGTAGAACAGGGTGACGGCGCGTTCGGTGCCGGGACCGAAGTAGCCCGGCCGGTCGTGGCTGGCATAGCCGAGTCGCGCCAGGCCGGATCGCAGCTGGGCGACGTCCTTGCCGGTCTGCCCCGGCATCAGGTCGCGATAGGCGGGGAACCTGCCGGGCAGGGCGTAAACGGGGCGTTCGGACACCTCCAGCAGCACCCGGCCCGGCGGCACGGACGCGCCCTCGCGGGTGCGCAGGTCGGTGATGACCAGCACGTTGGCGCCCGGTCCGTTGCGGGTTGCGGCCACCGACCCAGGCGTGAAGGTGAACCGGCGGCCGGTGCTGAACGACCCCCGCATGACCAGCGAGGTCGTCAGCACCTTGCGCACCACCGGTGCCGTCAACACAGAGGCGGGCGGCGGCGCGGCCTCGGCGGCGACCTGGGCGGGTGACTTCACCAGCGTGGAACCCGCCAAACCGCCGGCAGACGCCGCGGCCGCCAGCGCGACGGCGACCAGCAAGCCGTACACCGTGGAGCGGTGCCCTGGCGTGAGCGCGCCAATCGCCAGTCACGATTCGCTCAGTGAGCGCACCGTCGCGACGTCGTATTCGGCAACCGCGGCGGCAAGTATCGCGGTGCCTTGCTCATCGCTGGGGCCATCGCCTCGGAACGCCTCGACGGCATCCTGCGACTCCCACCGCTCGAAGATGTTGATGCGCCCGGCATCCACCAGGTCCGCGGTGATGGCGAAGTCGAGACAGCCCGAGGTGCGGCGGGCCAGTTCCACCACGCTCACACAGCCTGCCAGATAGGACTCACGCTGTTGAGGATCGACAACGATCTGCCCTGCGATGATCACCATGTGCTGCTCCTTGCTGGTCCGCCGGCCGTCGCCAACTATGACCATCGACCGACACCAGACTCATCGGCGAGGTGCACCACGCAACCGGTCCGTGGTGCTGTGCCGAGCTCAACGCTAACTGGCAGTCTCCGACGCATCAGACGTCCCTCCAGGGCCTGGGAGGCAACCCGAAGATGCGTCGGCGGGAACGGGCGACTTTGACCCTCTTTCCGCACGTCAATACTGCGTACGCGGTCCAGTTCCGCGGCGAGGAACGCGTTGGTCGAGCTCAGCTGCGTGGTCGTCTGTTCACTGCGCACGTGCCGCTCGCGTAGGTCGCGCAGTTCCCGGTCCAGTGCGTCGCTCTTCGCGGCGGGCGCGGGCTACCGTGACCGCCTTGGTGGCGAACGCTTCGGAGTCGTGCAGTAGTTAGGGTGTAGCTCTTCTGCCGGGACCTTGTGGGCTGGGTAGATGAGGTCATTGCGCAACGGTTGTGTGCATAGGCCAGAGCTCGTGGGATGTGTCGAGGTGGATTACCTGTCACGTAATCGGTCTTCAATGGTCTGTCCGGCAGGCTGATGATCGTCTTTTGCATGACCGATCTCACCTGCGAGGAGTGCCAGTGACCATGCGCCCGATCAGGGCCCTCACGGCCGTCATCATGGCCGCCGTCCCAGTGGTTCTTGCCGTCCCGGCTCAGGCGGATGACCCGCCGGTGACCGAGGGCGCTATCACACTCGCTGCCCAGACGTTCATCGACCGGCAGACGCGGTTTGGGGCGATGCCCACCTACACCACCCCTGAGACGCCTGATGCGGCGGACCTGGACAGGCGGGTCGCTGTCTACGGGGAGATGTGGGACCAGAACGCGACCCTGTGGGAGGCCGCCACCATCCCCGTTCAGGGACGGGCGAACATCGAGAACTCGATCCGCGCATCGTTGAGACTCGTCCCCTCGTTCGGGTTCCGGCCGACCCGCATCGCCGTCGGCCGGAATGTGGTCATGTATGGCGCGCACAACCAGACCACCGTCAACGGCAACAGGGTCGACTACCCGGCGATCTACCGGGTCGTGCTGAACGGGAAGGGCGATGTCCGTGGCCCCCCGGCGAACGGGCCGGAACCGAAGCCACTGACCGAGCTGGCGGCCGATGCGAACGCTTCAGCCTGCTGCCCGCGGACGTGCCGCTCCCGCCCGCTCCCACCGCGTTCGGCGATCCGTTCGGTCCCGCTCGTGGATTCGACGCCTCTATAGGCCTGGGTGCTTCTCTCGCGGAGCAGTGACGACCATCCGCTGCTGGACCTCTTCGCGATGCCCCCTGACCTGCCAACTCCGCCGGTCGAACCTACTTCAAGACTCGATAGCGCAGGTGGATTACGCCTTCGCCTTGGAGTTGGCGGACGAGCTCCAGTTCGACGTGCTCGGAGTCGCCGGATCCGAAGAGCCTGCGGCCCGCTCCCAGCAGGACCGGAACGAGATGGATCTCCAGCTCGTCGAGCTGGTTCGCCTGGAGCAGCGCCTGGGCCGCTCCCGCGCCGTGCACCATCACGGCGCGGTCGCCCGATGCGGCGCGGGCCTCGTCCGCACAGGCGACGACGTCGGTGAAGAACCTGGTGTTGTCCGATGGCACGTCGTCGTCGGGATGGTGGGTGAGCACGTGGATTGGTACGCCGTCGTGGTGGTCGCCCTGCCAGCGGCCGGCGAGCTCGAACGTGCGACGCCCCGAGATAATGGCCCCGGTCGCCAGGGCCTCAGCGTAGACCTGCCCGCTGGGCCCGGGCGACAGCCGGTGGTCGAGCCAGTTGAACAGTCGCCCGCCGTTGCGGCCGAGTTCCTGCCCGGGCCTGTCGTCGGGGCCGGCGATGAAGCCGTCGAGTGACATGGACATGTAGAGCCGGATCGGTGTCGTCATGGTGATTCCTCCAGGTTCTCAGGCGGCCACGGCGTAGGCGGCCAGGGTCAGGTAGATGCCGCCGACGGCGTAGCCGTAGCGGTGCGCCGAAGCGGGACCGGCTTGACCCCGGCCCCCAGGTCCGGTCCGGACGTCCGCAGCACGGTGCGCGCGGCCAGGTAGAGCAGGTAGCCGACGCCGGCGAACTTCAGGACGCTGAACGCGACGGGCGAGGCCGCGATGAGCGCGGAGACGCCGAGCACCGCGAACACGATGTGCACCAGCGTGCCGGTCTCGACACCGAGCGCCGAGACCAGGCCCGCCCGGTACCCCTGGGCGGCGCTGCGGGTCATGATGTAGATCCCGTTCGGACCGGGGATCACGATGAGCGCGATGGACGCCGCGGCGAAGGCGAGAAGGGTGGTCATGGCCTGTCCTGTTCTCTGAGGTCGGCTGCCGGTTGCGGCTCTGCGGCTAGCCTGACGCCATGAACGCTGGCGAACCCGGGCCAATCAGGCCGCAGGTGGACCGCTTTTGCGATCCGGGCGAATTGGCGGAGATCCTGGGCGATTGGATGAACGGGCCGGGTCCGCTGTACCGCAAGCTCGCCCGCGCCCTCCAGCGAGCCGTACAAGACGGGTCGCTGTACCCCGACGAGCGGCTGCCGTCCGAACGCGGTCTGGCCTCGGTGCTGGCGGTCAGCCGGGCGACCGTGGTGAACGCCTACGACGAGCTGCGCGGGCTCGGGATCGTCGACAGCCGGCGCGGCAGCGGCACCCGCGTGGTCCGGCAACCTGGCGTGTCCCGTCCGGGCGCGCACGTTCGCCCAGGTGGCGCTGCGGCACGGTGTCGAAGTCGTCCCAGTGGCCAACATGGACGCCAGCGGCGCCCACGACAGCTACCTGCGCCTGCCATACACCTTCCCCCCGGGCGTGCTGACCGAGGTGATTGCCCGGCTGACCGCCGCCTGGACAGAGCTGACCGGCCCATCGGACGACCGGCACGGGGTGAGCTGAGACCGCCCGTCAGTCCGTCGTCATGCGTGACGCCCGAGAGTTCATGAACTGTCTGGTCCTTTCCCATTGCGGAGGGGGCCGTTCTGATGTGCACTCCCGCTATGAGGGCGATCATTCAGGACACCTACGGCTCGGCAGATGTACTCCGGCTCAGCGACATCGACCGTCCTGAGCCGCGCGACACCGAGGTTCTGATCCGGGTGCACGCGGCCGGTGTCGGGCCGGACGTCTGGCATCTGATGACCGGCATTCCTTACATGGTGCGGCTGGGCATGGGGCTGCGGCGGCCGAGGCAGCGTGTCCGCGGCTGGGACGTCGCCGGGGTGGTCGCAGCGGTCGGTTCGAAGGTCACGCGCTTCGAACCGGGCGACGAGGTGTTCGGCGTCGGTCCCGGCTCGTTCGCCGAGTACACCGTCGCCAAGGAGTCCAAGATCGCACCCAAGCCCGCGACGATGAGCTTCGAACAGGCCGCCGCGATCCCCATCTCCGGCGTGACCGCGCTGCAGGCGGTACGGGACAAGGGAAGGCTGGGCAAGGGCCAGAAGGTGCTGGTGATCGGGGCGTCCGGGGGCGTGGGCACCTTCGCCGTCCAGCTCGCCGCCCACTTCGGCGCCGAGGTGACCGGAGTCTGCGGCCCGGGCAAGGATGACCTGCTCCGCTCGCTCGGCGCCACCGAGGTCATCGACTACACGCTCGGAGACATCACCGGCGACGGCCGCTACGACCTCATCCTCGACGGCGCGGGCAACCGCCCGCTGTCCTCGCTGCGCCGCATGCTCGCCCCGAAGGGCACGCTGGTGCTCGTCGGCGGCGAGGAGGGCGGGAAGTGGCTCGGCATGGGAAGGAACGTCCAGGCCCTGGCGCTCGGGCCCTTCACCGGCCAGCGGCTGGCGTGGCTGCTCGCGGTCACCAAGCAGGACGACCTGATGGCGCTGAAGGAGATGGCGGACAAGGGCGAGCTCACACCCGCCATTGACCGGACCTACCCGTTGGAGGAGGCAGCGGATGCCGTCCGCCATCTGACGGAAGGGCATCCGCGCGGCAAGGTGGTAGTGACGATCTAATCGCAGCTCACGCAGAAGGAATACGGCGCGCATCGGCGACCGCGTCATCGACGTCGCCGGTCTGCTGGAACGGTCGCTGAAGGCGGTGGCGCTGGCAGGCTGCGTCTCTCTTTCGACGTCACCGACTATGACCATCGACCGACGGCGGACTCATCGGCGCGGACTCGCGCGTCGGGCGTAGCGCGATCATGGTCTGGGGCGGCGTTCTCTGGCCTGCGCGGGGGCGTATAGGGCGCGTCAGTGGAGGTTGGGGTGCTTGTGGCGGACTGGGCTGACGGCCTCGAGTGCGGCGCCCAGGGTGAGGATGGTCGCCTCGGCGTACGGGCGGGAGACGAGTTGGACCCCGATCGGCAACCCGTCGGTGCTGGTCCCGAACGGCAGTGACAGCGCGGGCAGACCGGTGAGGTTGAACGGCACGGTCGCCCGCATGATGCCCCGTGCCGGGACGGTCACGTCCCCGACCTGGAACTTCGATCGGGCATGCGGCTGGGAGGGGACGGGGCAGACCGGGCACAGCAGCGCGTCGTAGCGTTCGAAGTATCGGGCGAACAGGGCGCTGAGAGCCTCGACCTGCTGCAGCGCGGCGACGTAGTCGGCCGTCGTGGCCTCCGGTGCGGCGATCGTCCGCTTAATGAGCGTGTGCACCTGCGACTGGCGTCCGGCGACGGCCTGGCGGAAGTACGGCACGACCTCCGCGGTGAACAACACGGTGCTCAGCGCGGTGGCGTCCACGCTCGCCAGTTCCTCCAACGGTGCGGCTTCGACGACACATCCCAGGTCGCGCAACGCCTCGGCTGCGGCCACGACGGTGCTGGTCACGTCGCGGTCGACTGGACCGAAAGCGGGGTCGCTCGCCCAGCCGACCCGCATTCCCGGCACCTGCGCAGGCGGGTGC
>NZ_WBMT01000042.1 GCF_008923185.1 Actinomadura rudentiformis | reverse complement strand
GGGCCGCCCGGCGGGTCGGCGGCGCCGCCCGGTCCACCGGCAGGCTCACTCGCCGCGCCACGCACGCCGACGGCGCGGGCCGCAGCGGCCTCGGCAGCCTCATCGAGGCGGCCGCCGTCAACTCCACCGGTGACGCCCTCGTCGCGGTGGCCCTGGCCGGCACATTGTTCTTCGGGCTGGACGTCAACCAGGCCCGCGGCCAGGTGGCCCTCTACCTGCTGGTCACGATGGCCCCGTTCGCCCTCGTCGCGCCCCTCATCGGCCCGGCGCTCGACCGGATGCGGCACGCCCGGCGGTATGCGATCGCGGGGACGTTCGTGGCCCGCGGCCTGCTGTGCTGGGGCATGGCGGGAGCGGTCTCCAACAACGACGCGGTGACCTTCCTGCCCGCCGCGTTCGGCGTGCTCGTGTTGTCCAAGGCGTTCGGCGTGCTGCGCGCGGCCGTCACACCACGGGTCCTGCCCGACCAGATCACGCTGGTCACCGCCAATGCGCGCGCCTCGTTCGCCGGGCTCATCGCGGCGTCCATCGCCGCACCGGTGGCGGCGGGCCTCGCCGTGCTCATCGGCCCGGACTGGCTGCTCCGCATCGCCATGCTGGTCTTCCTGGCGGGCGTGATCTTCAGCATGCGTCTCCCGAACCACGTCGACTCCCCCGAAACCGCGCCCGCCCCCGCCCCGGAGGACTCGCCCCCCGCGCAGAAACGCCGCTGGCGGACGTTCCCCCGCGTAGGCCCGGCCGTGGCCGAGGCGATGGAGGCGAACGCGATCCTGCGGGCCTTCTCGGGCTTCCTCATCCTCTACCTGGCGTTCCTCCTGCGGCAGGAACGCTTCGACCAGGTCTCGGCGAACGTGGCGCTGGGTCTCCTGGCGGCGGCCGCCGGAGCCGGCGGCCTGGCAGGTACGGCCCTGGGCGCCTGGATGAAGGCCCGGGCGCCCCGGATCATCGTCTTCGGCACCCTCGCGTTCGTCACCGCCGTCACCGCGGTCAGCGCCGCCTTCTTCGGCCTCGTGGCGGCCCTGGCGGTCGCCCTCGCCGCCGGGCTCGGCCAGTCGCTCGGCAAGCTCTCCCTGGACGCCGTCGTGCAGCGCGAGATCGGCGAGGAGGTCCGTTCCTCCACGTTCGCCGTCTCCGAGACCCTGCACCAGCTCGTCTGGGTCATCGGCGGCCTGCTGGGCCTCGGCATGTCGATCGTCGCCGACGGGCGGCTGGCTCTCGCGATCGTCGCCGGCGTCCTGTCCCTGGCCTTCGGCGCCCTCCTGGTCCACCGCACCGGCGGTCGTCCCCTGCGCTCGCGGCTCAGCCTGGACGACGCGTCGGCGACCCCGGCCCGCCGCACCTCCTGACCGCCCGGCCCCCTTGACCGACCGACCTCCTGACCGACGGGGCGGAGGGTACGGCGTCCGTGTGCGCGTCAGGAGTGTGCGCGTCAGGAGTGTGCGCGTCAGGAGTGTGCGCGTCAGGAGTGTGCGTGCTAGGAGTGAAGGTCGTCGGCGACCGCGCGGAGCACGGTGGCGATCTTCTTCGCCTCGGCGGGCGCCGGGTGTTTGCCGCGGCGGTAGGTGTTGGAGATGCCGTCGAGCAGCTTGATGAGATCCTCAGTGATCAGCACCATCTCGTCGGGCTTCTTGCGGCGGGCCTTGGCCACCGCCTTCTCGACCGACGGCAGCGTGTCGAGCGCGCGCACCTGGAGCGCCTGCTGGCCGCGCCGGCCCTCGACCACGCCGAACTCCACGCGCTGCCCCGGCTTGAGCGCCGTCACGCCGCCGGGGAGCGCAGAAGAGTGCACGAAGACCTCACCGCCGTCATCGCGGGTGAGGAAGCCGAAACCCTTGTCGGCGTCGTACCACTTGACCTTGCCAGTCGGCACGGGGGACCTCGTTCAACTCTCGTCCTGAATTGGCCCCAAGATTAGCGCCCGGCCGCGAGGCGATGAACACACGAGCGACGGCTGGAGACAGCTGCGAGCCAACGGACAGAAGCTACAGGTGACCGGCGGCCATGGCATCCGGATATTCGGCCGGAACAGATCATCGCAGGAAGATTGCAGGCAGCGGCCACTATCGGCCGTCATCGCACCGACCGGTGACCCTGCTCGGCGGCTGGGAACCCGCCGAGCCATCCGGGGAACGCCAGCAGATCGGGAAGCACGATGTCGGCGCCGTACGCCGTCAAGGCCGCGCTGTCGAACGAGCCGGTGGCGACCCCGACCGCCACCGCGGCGGCGGCCCGTGCGGCGTCCACGTCGCCGGTGTGATCGCCGACGTACGCACCGGCCCCGAACCGGCGCAGGGCCACGCCTTTGTCGGCGCCGAACACCCCGCCCACCACCTCGTCGACGGCCAGGCCGAGATAGCGCACGGTCCGTTCGGTGTCCTTCTGGTTCTTGCCGGAGACCACGATCGTCCGCCCGCCGCGCGCCCGGACGGCGTCGATCGCCGCGACGGCGCCCGGCATCACCACGGTCGCCGGGATCGCGATGTCGGCGTAGATCGCCCGGTAGCGCGCGGCCATGGCCGGGACCTCGGCGGGCGGGAACCAGTAGCCGAGCTCGGTCTCCAGCGGCGGGCCGATCCTGGTCACCACCAGCCGGGTGTCGATCGGAACGCCGGTCTCGGCGGCCAGGGCGTCGTACACGGCGCTGATGCCGGCGCGCGTGTCGGCCAGCGTCAGGTCGAGATCGAACCCCACCGCGACCGCGGGGACATCGGCACCGCGAGAATCTAGGTCCAGCACGTCCCACAGGGTAAAGGGATAGGTATGACGGAGATGACACGGCTTCGGGCCCGAGCCCGGCCCTGTGCCTCCGTGCCCGCCAATGCCTCCGTACCCCCGATGTGGGGCCTGACCTGGACGCGCACCCGCGCCCCCCTGGTAGTGGCGATGCGACGGGATCCGAGTAGGAGGGCGCGGGAATCTGTGCGCGTCACGACCGTTCCGGTTTTGCATGACCAGAACTGGTTCTCCTGGCCGTCCGAAACGGCGTTTCGTGATCCGGATATACCCACCCCGGCAGCAGTAAACCGCGCTACCAGGAAAAACACGCAACCCGAATATCCACCCCTGCCCCCGGGGCTCGAACGACCCCGCCTGGCTCACAGGGAGGCGTCATGGCAGACGACAACGATCGCACTCCGACCACGGGCGAGACCAAGGTGGCCGGTCCCACGACCACCGGAACCTCCCACCGCGTACGGCGCCCGCGCGCCGAAGCCATGACCATGGCCCGCAGGCGCGCCGTGAACGCGGTCGCCTGGTTCGTCTCCCTCGTCACCACGGTCGTCGTGCTGATCCTCGCTGTGCACATCGTCTTCGTGGCGTTCGAGGCCAACACCGCCAACGACCTGGTCAACACGGTCGGCGACTGGGCGGACGATCTCGCCTGGCAGTTCAAGGACGTCTTCCAGCCCGACGACCACAAGGGCGAAGTAGCCGTCAACTACGGCCTTGCCGCCCTCGTCTACCTGATAGCCGGCCGCATCCTGACGTCCCTGGTCCGCCGCCTCGCCTGATGCCGCGTCCCGTCAGGCCGCCTCTGCCGGCGCCGCCTCGCCTGACGCCTCAGCTGAGTTCGCGGCCGGGGAAGCGGACGACCTCGAAGGGCCAGGCGGTGGTGACCCATTCGCGGGCGAACTCCTCCAACTCCTTCTCCAGGGTGGGATCGTCCTGGTCGGAGCGCACCCAGAACACCACGACGGCGTCCGCGTCGGGCTCGTCGGAGGGGGCCACGTGGATGCGCCCCAGCTGGCGTTCCTCGTCCGGTGTGGTCACCACGTAGCTGAACGATCGCCGGAGCTGGCCCTCCTTCTGGAGCCAGGCCACGTCGATCAGTGCCTGCTCGAAGGTGAACTCCGGCGAGGGCCACCCCCATTCGGGCCCGAACTGATCACGAAGGCGGTCCATGCTGCCCACGATCGCGCCGTAGTCCTTGACCACGTCGTGCACGGTGATGGGGCGGATCTGGAACCGCGGCCCGGCGACCAGGGTGGGGATCACGAAGTCCTCGGCGAGGAATTCAGGCATCGTCGATCCTTCCGGCAACGCCCCTACGGCGACAGGGCACGGAGAAACGAACTCTAGTAGCCCGTCCGCCGGTGCGAGACAGATCACGAATTCGGGCGTGCCTCGCGAGGAGCAAGGACTCCTGGTCGAACATGCCTTAGTGTTCTTGCGGAGGAATTACAGAACATGACGACATCTACGCGCGAGCGGATCGTGGCCGAATCGCTCCGGCTGTTCGCCGACCGGGGCTACGCCGCGACTTCGGTCGCGGAGATCGAGGCGGCCGCCGGTCTGTCCCCCGGCGCGGGTGGCCTCTACCGCCACTTCCGTTCCAAGGAGGAAGTGCTCGCCTCCGCCATCCGCGAGCACATCGACCGTACCCGGCAGCAGGTCAGCGAGGTGCTGGACCAGGCGGTCGCGTACGAGGACCGGCCGCTCGAAATCCGGCTCAAGATGACCTGCCAGGCCGGGCTGGCGAAGATGCGCGAGGAGCAGGACCTGATCCGGGTGCTGTTCCGCGACCTCGACCAGTTCCCGCACCTGGTGGCGGAGATGCGTGAGGGGATCGTCAACCCGCTGTACGACGGCATCGCCACGTGGCTGTCCGCCCAGCCCGAGTTCGAGGGCATCGACGAGGACTGGCCCGCCATCGCCTCCATCCTGGGCGGCGCCGTGGTCAATTACTGGCTGGCCAACGAGTCCATGTACGAGCCCCCGACTCGCATAGACGAAAAGCGCTTCGTGGCCAGCTGGGCGCGTCTCGGCCTGGGCCTGGTCAACCTGGAGAGGTCGACCGCCGCCTCTTCCTGAACGACCGTCAGCCGGTTCTTCTTCGGCGGAAGGAGGAGCGCCAGCCTTCGCGCAGCGCGTTCATGAGGCGGGCGAACGGACCGCGACTGTTCTCCTTTCGCAACTCGCGACGCAGCCGAGCAGCGCCGGAGGGGCTCCAGGTGAAGCGACGGGTCGTCCGGCCATCGCGGCGGACGGTGCGCACCGGGGCGCGCGCCCTGCGCGGCGGGCGTCCCAGCCGCGATGGGGCCTTGTTCGCAGAGCCCTCTTCCGCAGAGCCCTGATCCGCAGAGCCCCCTTCCGTAGAGCCCTGGCCCGTAGAGCCCTGTTCCGTAAAGCCCTGGTCCTTTGAACCCTGGTCCTTGGACTCCTCCTCCAGGGTTCTGACCTGGCCGTCTCCCAGGGCCGCCGAGGCCGTCGCCGCGCGGATCTCGTCCAGCCGGCGCCGCTCCCGCGCCACCAGGTACTTCGGATCGCCGAACCGCGCGAGGACCTGCCGGACCTGCCTGGGATCATTGCTACCGCGCCGATGTTCTTCGATTCGCCGGCGCAGCCGGCTGCAGAAGTCGAGCCGTTCCTGCGAACTGAGCTCGCCATGGGCGGCGTCGGCGACCTTCCCGAGATACTCAAGGATCAACTGCTCGGCAACCTCGGCCATAGCGCCACCTCGCTCCGGCAGTGCGCCCAGGGAGGCCCCCCGCCTCCTACGCTGATAGTGCCCGCCGAAGCACTGGGCACGCCACATTAAGTTTGGAGCGGGATGGACACGTACGCGGACTGGCTGCGCGCACGCAGCGATGACGAGCTGCGTGCGCTCCTGTCCGCCCGGCCAGAACTGGTCGCCCCCGTTCCCGCCGATCTCACCGCGCTCGCCGCCCGCGCCGCCACGCCCGCCGCGATCTCCCGTGCCCTCGATCGGCTCGACCGTTTCTCGCTGGCCGTCCTGGAGGCCCTGCTCGTTCAGTCCGGCGCGTCCACACCGACGGGCGCATCCGGGCAGAGCGCCACGCCCCAGCAGTCGGCCCTGCCAGCCGCGCTGAACGCCACGCCCCAGGAAACGGACGCCGCCCTTGAACGCCTGCGCCGTTACGGCCTGGCCTGGGGGAATGGAACGGCCAACCCGGCTCCGGGCGTACGGCAGGCGTTGCCGCATCCAGCCGGCTTGGGCCCGCCGGCGCAGGAGGTCTTCACCGCCTATCCCCTCGAACGCCTCACCACGCTGATCACGGATCTGGAGGGCGAGGAACCGCGGGGCTTCGCGGACGCCGCGCGGCTCCTGCAGCGCCTGGCGGCGATCCTGGCCGATCCCGAGCCCCTGATCGCCGACGCCGGCCCCGAGGCACGGGCGGCCCTGGAGCAGCTCGCCTGGGGACCCCCGGTCGGACGCGTCAACGACGCCCGCCGCCCGGTACGCGTGAAGACCGCCGAGACCCCCATCGAACGCCTGCTGGCCCGCGGCCTCCTCGCCGCCGAGGACGACCGCACGGTGACCCTCCCCCGGGAGGTGGCCCTCCATCTGCGCGGCGGTCGCCTCTTCCGCGACGTCAGCCCGCAGCCGCCCCCGCTGACCGGGGGCTCCGCCGCCAAACGGCCGGAAGACCTGGCGGTCCGGGCCGCCGCAGGCGAGGCGTTCACCGCCGTCCGCCAGACCGAGGAACTCCTCGAACGCTGGGGCGTCGAGCCGCCCGCCGTGCTGCGCAGCGGCGGGCTGGCGGTACGCGACCTGCGTGCCGCCGCCACGCTGCTGGACGTCGAGGAGTGGCGGGCGGCGCTCCTGGTCGAGGTCGCGTACGCGGCGGGCCTGCTGACCCGCAGCGGGGATCTGGACGGTGAATGGCTGCCGACCCCCGCGTACGACCTGTGGCTGCTGCGCGACATCGCCGGCCGGTGGACCGAGCTGGCGCGCGGCTGGCTGCGCACCGACCGCGCCGCCGGTCTCGCCGGTGAGCGCGACGATCGCGACCGGCTGATCAACGCGCTCAGCGAGGGGATGGTCCGAGGCGGAGCCCCGGCCATCCGGCGCACCACGCTCGAAGTCCTGGCCGAGGCGACCGGCGAGGCCCCCACCGCGGAGGCCATCAGTACGCGCCTGACGTGGCTACAGCCCCGCCGCAGCGGCCCACTTCGCGACCGCCTGGTCGGCTGGACACTGCGCGAGGCCGCCGCGCTGGGCCTCACAGGCTTCGGCCAGGTCGTCCCGTACACCCGTGATCTCCTCGACGGCGGCGACCCCGGGCCGCGCCTTGAGAAGCACCTCCCGGCTCCGGTCGATCAGGTCCTCATCCAGGCGGACCTGACCGCCGTCGCCCCCGGCCCGCTGGTCACCGACCTTGCTCGCGAGCTCGCGCTCTGCGCCGACGTCGAGTCCACCGGCGGCGCCACGGTCTACCGCTTCACCCCCGACTCGGTCCGGCGCGCCCTGGACGCGGGCCGGACGGGCGCCGACCTGATCGATTTCCTGACCCGGCACTCGGCGACGCCTCTCCCCCAGCCCCTCAGCTACCTGATCGAGGACGTCGCCCGGCGCCACGGCCACGTCCGCGTCGGCAGCCTCACCTCGTACGTCCGCACCGACTCCCCCGCCACCCTGGACGAGATCCTCGCCGATCGCCGCTCCGGCACCCTGCGCCTTTTCCGGCTGGCCCCGACCGTGCTCGCCTCGGCGCTGCCCCGCCAGGAACTCATCGACGCCCTCCGCACCATGGGCTTGGCCCCGGTGGCCGAGGCCCCCGGCGGCGGCGTGATCGTGACCCGCCCGGACGCGCACCGTGCGGAACCGCTGCCGAGCACCGAGATCGTCCGGCTCCGACCCGAAGCCAACGCCGACACCGCCATGATCTCCGCCGCCGTACGGGCACTGCGCGCGGGCGACGAGGCCACCCGCCACGGCGCCGAGCAGGCCCGCCTGCGCGCCGAGGCCCCTTCCGGCGAGCCGCCCCGTTCCCCCGCCATGGCCACCATCGAGCACCTCCGAGACGCGGTCGAACGCGGCGCCCGCATGTGGATCGGCTACCTGGACCAGCAAGGCCAGGCCTCCAGCCGCATTGTCGAGCCCGTGAGAATCGAAGGCGGCTTCCTGACCGGCTATGACGCCACCCGTGCCGCGGTCCAGCGTTTCGCCCTCCACCGCATAACCGGCGTGGCCGAAGTAGACTCCGCCGATCCAGCCACGGACGAATGAGCCGCAGCCGCCGGGCCGGCGGCCGTCAACCACCCAGGTTCACATCTTGCTGTAGTCGCGGGTCAGCCAGCGCTCAGGGCGTACACGAACGACAACCATGGTGTGGGCTACGTCCTTGGTGGATTCCAGGTACTGGGCGGCGCCTTCAGCGCCGAGGTAGCGCTCGGCAAGAGTGCGGCGTTCCTCCGGGTGAGCTTGCTCGACGGCGGTGACGGCGCCTTCCACGGAGACGTATCCGTAGGGCAACTGCTCGTTCTGGACCACCAGGCTGACGCGCCCGGCCTTGCGGATCAGGGACATCTTGCGGCTGTCCTGGCCGGTGACGAAGGAGATCTCGCCGCCCGGCTCGTACAGGTACCACACCGGCACGGCCAGCGGCGCCGCGCCGTCCTCCGCGGTGACGCTGAGGATCCCCACGTGCAGGTCGGCCAGGAAGCGCTCCCGCTCGGCCGCGTTCATCGCCAGGGTCATGATCGGTCCCTCGCTCCTAGGCATCAGGTCCTTTGATCAAGAATGCCAGACCGGTCCGCAATGAACAGGAACCAACAGATAACCTCCTCAGTCCAATGAAATGAGACACCGGGCGAGTAGCGTGCGATTCATGTGGGATTCATGCGGGGCAGGCCCGGTCCGATCGGTGCGGGGAGGTTGCCGATGAGCGGCTACGGAGGGCAACCGCCGGGGTGGAACGACCCGTACGGGCAGCCGCAGAACCCGTACGGCCAGGGCGGGGCAGGGCAGTCCGGCTGGGATCCCTACGGGCAGTACAGCCAGACACAGGGGTCGTACGGCTACGGCCCGCCCGGTGTGCACGGGCCACCGGCCAGCGAGGGCTCGGCCATCGGGGCCCTCATCGCCAACATCATCGTCACCCTATTCTGCTGCGGGGTGTTCGGGATCGCGGGGATCATCACGTCCGCGATGGCCATGTCCAAGGTCCGCACCGACCCCAATGCCGCCCGCAAGCTCATCACCTGGAGCTGGGTGATCTTCGCCGTCTCCCTCGTGATCGGTCTGATCATTTTGGTGGTCTACTTCGCGGTGATCGTCTCTGAAGCCGACTCGTCGAGCGGCAACATCTGATCGGCTGAGGCGGAAGCGGGCCTGGGAGGAGCTCGGGGGGCTCCGGGGGCTGGAGGGCCCGGGGGTCGGGGACTCGGGGTCGGGGACTCGGGGTCGGGGGCTCGGGAAGAGAAGGCGGGCCGCGGCTGTTGGAGTTCAGGCCGGGCCACCCGGCCGCGAGCCGGTATCCGGGCAGCCTGGCCGAGGCCCGGTATCAGTGGGCAACGCTCAGGTACCGTGCAGCAGGCGCACATCATCTTCCAGTCCCAACCGGGGGTTCCTTCCTGTGACCGACGGTCCGCTCATCGTCCAGTCCGACAAGACCCTGCTCCTCGAGGTCGACCACGAGCTGGCCGACGCGTGCCGCAAGGAGATCGCCCCGTTCGCCGAGCTGGAGCGTGCCCCCGAGCACATCCACACCTACCGCGTGACCCCGCTCGCTCTCTGGAACGCCCGCGCCGCCGGGCATGACGCCGAGCAGGTGGTCGACACACTGCTCAAATTCTCCCGGTACCCCGTGCCGCACGCGCTGCTGGTCGACGTGGCCGACACGATGGCGCGGTACGGACGGCTGAGGCTGGAGAAGCACCCCACGTACGGCCTCGTCCTGTCCTCCACCGACCGCTCGGTCCTGGAAGAGGTCCTGCGAGCCAAGAAGATCAAAGGCATGCTCGGCGACCGGGTGGGCGACGACACCGTGGTCGTGCACCCGAGCGAGCGCGGCGCGCTGAAGCAGGCGCTGCTGAAGCTGGGCTGGCCCGCAGAGGACGCCGCCGGGTACGTGGACGGCGAAGCGCACCCGATCTCGCTGGACGAGCAGGGCTGGGTCCTCCGCTCGTACCAGAAGGAAGCCTCGGACGCCTTCTGGCACGGCGGATCAGGCGTCGTGGTCCTCCCGTGTGGCGCGGGCAAGACCATCGTCGGCGCGGCCGCCATGGCCCAGGCGCAGGCCACCACGTTGATCCTGGTCACCAACACGGTGTCGGCGCACCAGTGGAAACAGGAGCTGATCAAGCGCACGTCGCTGACCGAGGAAGAGATCGGCGAGTACACCGGCACGAAGAAGGAGATCCGGCCGGTCACGATCGCCACGTACCAGATCATGACGACTCGCCGGAAGGGCGTGTACTCGCACCTGGAGCTGTTCGACGCCCGCGACTGGGGCCTGGTCGTCTACGACGAGGTGCACCTGCTGCCCGCGCCGATCTTCCGCATGACCGCCGACCTGCAGGCCCGGCGCCGGCTGGGCCTCACGGCGACGCTCGTCCGTGAGGACGGGCGCGAGGGCGATGTGTTCTCGCTCATCGGGCCGAAGCGGTACGACGCCCCCTGGAAGGACATGGAGGCGCAAGGCTGGATCGCCCCGGCCGACTGCGTCGAGGTACGGGTGACCCTGACCGACTCCGAGCGCCTGGCGTACGCGACGGCGGAGCCGGAGGAGCGCTACCGCTTCTGCGCGACGACCGACACCAAGACCAAGCTCGTCCAGGCCCTCGTGGACCGCCATCGCGGCGAACCGACCCTGGTCATCGGGCAGTACATCGACCAGCTGGACGAACTCGGCGAGCTGCTGGACGCCCCGGTCATCAAGGGCGAGACGCGAGTGCGAGAACGTGAACGGCTCTTCGACGCCTTCAGGTCGGGAGAGATCGACGTCCTGGTCGTGTCGAAGGTCGCCAACTTCTCGATCGACTTGCCGGAGGCATCCGTCGCCGTTCAGGTCTCGGGAGCGTACGGCTCCCGGCAGGAAGAGGCCCAGCGACTCGGGCGGCTGCTGCGCCCCAAGGCTTCAGGGCACGGAGCCCGCTTCTATGCCGTAGTGGCCCGGGACACCCTGGACCAGGACTACGCGGCCCACCGGCAGCGCTTCCTGGCCGAACAGGGCTACGCCTACCGGATCGTAGACGCCGACGCCGTTCTGGCCGGCGAAGACATCTGATCGGCTGCATAAAATGAGAAAGGCCCCGCCTCACGGCGGGGCCTTTCCTAATACGTGTCCGGCGGTGTCCTACTCTCCCACACAGTCTCCCGTGCAGTACCATCGGCGCTGAAGGGCTTAACTTCCGGGTTCGGGATGGGACCGGGTGTTTCCCCTTCGCCATAACCACCGAACGACCAACGCACAACCCCAAAACAGGGGCCGGCAAGCTTGTCGTCCGAGCCTGGCTCGGTATTTTGTTGTTGTCGCGGTTCCCGTTTGTTTTCTGGGAACCACACAGGGACGCGAACACTTCTCACAGCAGAGTGTGTCTTGTTTCGATTGGTTTGAACGTTGTGTGTGTTCAAGCCAC
>NZ_WBMT01000041.1 GCF_008923185.1 Actinomadura rudentiformis | reverse complement strand
ACGGTCTTGGTGATCCCGGCCAGCAGCCCATCCGGCCCGACCAGCGACACTCCTTCAGCCTTGGCCCGCTCGATCAGCTCAGCCGCGAGCTGGACATCCAACCCGCTACCTGTCTCGTCCTCATCGTCGTTGGTCACGCATGATCCTTCCCGGCCGGGGCCTCAGCCCCAGCCTTCCGGATCACCACCCCACCCACACGATCTTTCAGACAGTCCCATGGTGTCCGTCAAAGCGGAACAAGCTCACCTGACGGTGGGTCGGTGACGGGTCGTATCTACCAGCGCGCAGAGGTGTCAGGACCCTGTGTGGTACGGGTGTGTTGACGAACACCCAGCCCGTGCCTGCGCGGTCGTGGACGTTCATGGCGGCGATGTGGTCGGCGGGGCCGGCGAGCCCGCAGTGTCGGCATTGGAAGTGGTCGCAAGTGGGACGGTTGGACTTGGTGGTGTGATCGCAGCGCGGGCACATCTGCGAGGTGTGGTGCGCGTCAACCTCGATCACCGGCACGCCGGCCCGCTGGCAGGACGCGGACTCCCCGATGCAGGTGTTCGGTGAACGTGAGCGGCGCCGGACCTCTGCCTTGAGGGGGGAACAAGGCGCTGCCCTCCTTGCGGCCATTCATGACCAGGTCAGACGGCCCGCCTTGCAAAGTAAGGTCAAGGCCAGTGGCCCCGTATAGCCCTCAGCGCATCACACAGGCCCCTTCTATGGCAGCGAAGCCCCAGACATGCGGTCTGCCACGTTCGTCGCGCAGCGGCCACTTCAGAGCCTCGAATTTTGAGACAATTACTGCTTGTTTGTCCCATTCGTTCCCTGGGTGCGTTCTAGCGGGTCAGTCTGAGCTGAACGTCGGTCTCGGCCATCGTTTGTGCTCGACAGGCGGGTGAGTGTGTGGCAGTCGATGGCGGCGACGCGTATGCCTTGGGCGGCACTTGGTGCCGCCAGCGCACCCGCCTGCTCCCCTGAGGACCATCTGCCTAGCGCTCCGTCATGTAGGTCATGTGGACGCGGTAATGCGTGCCCGCAGCACCAACGCAGCCATTTAGTGACACGACCACCAAGTTCGAGCCACAAACCCGTCAGACCTGCCGTGCCAGATCGTCACAGCACCGCACCCCCACGAGGTCCGTTCCTGCAAGGTCCGTTCCTGCGAGGTCCGTTCCTGCGAGGCCGGATGTCTCGACTCAACGAACTCTGGGTCGCAGAGGCTGTGGCCAACGCTCGTAGCGGGCGGCCAATCTGCTCCGAAGGCCGTTTGACCTGGGCTAATAGCACTAGCGACGTCGTGGACGTCGTCGTTCACATCAGCGCTCTTCGGTCGTCGATTCGGACCCGGCACAGTCGGGAGCGTGTCGCTCATCGCAAACCGTCAGCAAGATGCTGACGGTTTGGCAAGATGACCACTATGCGGAAGGCGACTCCCCTGCCTCGAGAGCTCAAGGCGACAGACGTTATCGAGGCGATCCAGGCTCGCCACCAGGAGGATCCGCAGCTGGCGACGCATCCGGCGCCGGAGGACCTGATGGCTTTCGCCGCATGGGCACTCGACCACCGTGACGCCCTTCCGAGGTCTGAAGCCCAGGCGGATGTACTGGACGCCATCAGGCTCATACGCATGGCCCAGCACCAGTTGGACCGGCTCATGCTCCGTGCCCTGCTGACAGCGAAGGCCGACGGCATCAAGACACCGAGGCTGAGCGAGGCGACCGGGATCCATTCCCGGCAGGGTACTCATGACCGCATTAAGGCTCTGACCAGGGAAGTTGCTGCTGCGCGGCTGGCCGTCCCAGCAGATGCTGTCGAGGACGTTGCCCCTACACCGGACGTGGCGCTGACTCACCTCAAGGCCGTTGCCCACAAGCTGCTCGAAGAGTGGGAAGACCTCACCACCAACGAGGACGCCGACGAATGGGCCGAAGGCATTGAGCTCACCATGCGTTCGAGTGAATTCACGGATCTGACTGCGGCCAGCCTGTCGGTCCAGCTCCGTTGCGCCATCGACCAGATAGTTGAGCTCGCCGGCACGCTCGGCGTCCCTCCGGCCCGAACACCAGAAGCCCAGGCTGCACTTGAGGCAGCACGCACGTTGTAGGCAGAGCGCATCCTCGCGGTTGTAGCGGGGCGGCTGTGGAGTGTCTGGCCACTGGCAGCTCTATGCGCTTGCCTTCGGACCAAGGAACGCTTCTGACGCAGCTGGTTCTCAGGCACAGGCTCAGAGAACGCCTTCAGAGCCGTACGCACGCTCACGAGCACAGCTTTCTATGGAAGAGCTGACACTGCACGGGAACAGGGGAGAAGGCTCAGGCGGAGCTTCATAGTTGCAGCTCCGATGACCTCGGGCAGAGTTCTATGGTGCAGACCTGATGACCTCAGGCTCTTGATGTACTTGCCCGGAAAGCGCTGCGACCCGCATGTGCAGCAGAGGAAGAAGGATTGTCAGCAGCGAAGGCGTCGCACCTGTCCTAGCACCTTCAGCGTCGTTAGGCGCCTCCTAGCAAGCAATCGAAGGCCGCAACGCTGTCGAGTACTGCCTCGACCGCGACTCGTTCGACCGCCGCCTCTCCCCCATCGTCGCGACGCACCGGAGGCCGAGGCCCGCCGGATGCACCGGCCTGTCATCCGGTTCGAGTGGCAGGGAAGTTAAAAGTCGCAGGTCAGCACCGATAGTCCTACCGATAGAGGCAATGACATGACCACTGATGCGATAGCCAGTAGTGCAGTAGACAGGGCAACCAGTAGTCGCCTGGCGTATGGCAGTGATGGACACATAGCGGATGCATACGACTCTGCCACCGGTAAGACCACGGCTTCGGTACAGGAATCAGTCAACGGACATGAAACTGATGAAGACATCGGTTGCCCACTCGATCGTGACGGTGAGAGTCAAAATGAGGATGAAAGTGATGCAGGGAAGGACTAACTCAACGAGTGGAGCAAAGGTACTTCCACTCGTAGTCCAGTTGGGCGATAGCGGGGATGAACGATTGATGGAAGCACCGCATAGCTCAGTGAGAGGACGCCGAGTCAGGCACGCAGTGCGAGGGCCCAAGGATGGTGAGGATGAAAGAGGGCGGGGCTAATTGGGTGAGGAGGCGTGCGAACAATGCCATGAGCAAGCGAAGAGACGGGCACTCCCCCACTGGGGGGTGACCACGAGCAAGCGGTAGCAAGGAGGGAAGAGCCGGGAGGGAAGGAAAGAAGTACAGGATCCATAGAGCCGCACCGCAACAGAGAGTGCAGCAGACAGAGGGCAGAGCAGGACGACAGATCAGATGCCTAAGAGGGGGACTCGCCAAGAGGGGGAGTGACTGCCCAGGTAGGGGGGTGACTGCTCAGAGGAGGGATTAGCCCACCAAACGAGTCATCAAGTGGGGGAGTGGTTCATCAAGCCTGCAAGGGAACGGCGGCCCAACGGCAGCAGGAGTCAGCCAAGGGGTGCCGAGGGCGAAGGGAGCAGGTTAAGGAGCACGAGACGAAGACCGGGGGAGTGGCTTGCCAGGAGGAGGGGCAGCGAGCCGGAGCGCGCGAGCCATGGAAAACAGGACATCGGGATCGGAAGGGCGCTGTCACCGCGACACGGGCACTCAGATGCTTGAGGGGCCAACTGGGCCTCTGCTAGGAAGAGAGGCCAGAGCAATCCGGGCACGAGAGAATCGCTGGGGCCATGACAGTCACAACGGACTGGGTGAAGGACCATCGAAGCCGCGCAGTCGCGCTCCGTCGAGTGGTCGCCGCCATCAACGAAAAGGGCGGTGTGGGCAAGACCTCTATCACGGCCAACTTGGCGGGACAGGTGGCGGCGACGGGTCGTCGGACCCTGGCGATCGACCTCAACCGGCAGGGCAACCTCAGCCGTGACTTCGGTATTCGCCGGACGCCCCAGGACGACCAAGGTGCGGCTCTACGCAGTGCCATCGTCGAGGGCACTGCTCTCCAGGTCGCCGCTGACGTCCGGCCCAACCTCGATGTCGCGGTCGGCGGGTCCAAGCTCGAAGACCTGACCCTGACCATCACGATGCTGCTGACCCGGGGCGACTTCCACGAGGCGTACCTGAAGCTGGCCGCCGCCATCGCTCCGATCGCGCACGAGTACCAGCTGATCGTGATCGACTGCCCGCCCGAGTCGCCCGTCCTGGACAACCTCGCACTCGCCGCGGCGCGCTGGGTGATGATCCCGACCAAGTCCGACGACGGCAGCCTCGACGGCATGGAGCTGGTCGCCCAGCGTTTCCAGCAGATGCGCCAGATCAACCCCACCATGCAACTGCTGGGCGCGGTCCTCTTCGCGACCGGCACCAACGCCAAGGCCATCCACGGCAAGGTCCGCAAGAGCGTCGCCGATCTGTTCGGCGGCGAAGACAAGTCCCCGCTGTTCCAGCAGCACATCCGGCACGCCGAGCGGGTCGCGGTCGACTGCCGCGAGATGGGGATGCTCGTACACGAGCTCAAGGACTTCGCCGAACAGCAGCCGAACTACTGGACGGCGAAGCGGTCTGGCCTCAACCCCCGGCCGATGTCCGCGGCGTTGGACGGACTCGCCACCGACTACCTCAACCTCGCTAAAGAGCTGCTGATGGTCATCGCGCAGTCTGAGCAGCGGAGTGCGCAGGCATGACGAACGGTCTTTCCGACATCTTCGGAGGCTCAGCGAAGGCGGGGGACAGCTCAGACCCGTTCGCGTTCCTGGGCACGGTCGACGATCCCCCTGCTGCACCCGAGCCCGCACCGGCCGAGCCCGCGCCCGCACCGGCGCCCGCACCCGCACCAGTTCCGCCGCCGGCCCCCCGCGCCACCCCTGCCCCCCGCACTCCAGCTCCGCCGCCGCCGAGTCGCTCGGTGCCGGCTCCGTCCCCGCCGACCGCCGGGCCGGAAGAGACGCCTGCTCAGCGAGCCGGCGGACGTCCGCGTCGGCGCCGTGCCAAGCCCGCCGAACCGGCCGAGGTGCGGACTGACGAGCTGGACGATGTCGCCGAAGAGACCACCAGCCAGGTTCAGATCTACCTGAAGTCCTGGGCCCGGAAGACCGCCGCCAGGCTTGCCAAGGCCGAGGGCCTGTCCAACGCGCAGATCGCGTACGACGCCGTCGACGAAGCACGGCGCGCCAATACCCTGCGTGCCCTGGTCGAGGCCCGCCGGGTGGATCCCCGGCCGGCGGACAGTGCGTTCCCCAGCCGTTCCACCCGTCGCCGCCCCCGGCACTGGGCCGACGAGGGTGGTGCCCGTAGCCTCTGGTCAATCCAGGCGACCCCCGCCGAACGGGACGTTCTCGAACGGTTCGTCGTCGAGTACGGCGCAGAGAGTGTAAGCCAGCTCGTCTCGGCGGCCGTGGAGGCCTACCTGGAGGACAACCCGCTTCGGTTCGCGGAGGTCGACCTCAAGCAGGCCAAGCGACCAACGTCCTGACCGGCCCTGCACCTGGGGCTTCGCCCGCGTGAGACGGCCGTCGGCTTTCTAGAGGCCGACGGCCTTTCGGCAGGCAGCAGCCCGTCGAAAGCAGGCGCCCTGTGAGAACGAAGCGCATCCCGAGAAACGGCCCTTCGGCGGGAGATCTGGCGCCGACGATTGCCGCAGACGGGCAGGCGGCAACGCCTCATGTTGTTCGTCGTACTGGCCGTGGTGGTGCTGGCGTACGCGTGAAGGCTCCTCGGCTCACTGCAGAGCGCGTTCGGCACCTCCGCCGGGCCCCTGTGCCACGCCACACGTCGAGACGACGCGGCGTCGCAGAGATGAATGTTCTCAAGCGCGCACTCGCCCACGGAAATGTGGCATGGCGAGGCACCGCGCGGCCGCCGTCGAATGCGGCCGCAACGGTGATGCCGGGCTGTGAGTCGTCGGAGAACACCTGGAGGCGGACCTCCGCTGGTTCTTCGACCTCGGCTCACGGGCTGGGACCTGCTCGAAGGGTTGGACGTGGGCGAGATGTACCGGCATGCGTAGTACGGATAACGCGCCCGCCGAGCTCGTTCAGCACCATGGCCACGACCGCATCGAACGGATCCTCAACGGTGCTGACGGGCTCTGGAGGAGTCGCGGCGTCAAGCAGGGCCGCCGGGGTATCGGGCACGTCGACCGGGCCCACGTCGACGTCGTTGGAGGGGTCCGCGGCCAAGGAGTCGGCAATCTCGGCGGTGGAGGGCCACTCCGCCGGGTCACCCATGACGCCGAGGAAGGCGTGCCATTCCGCGCGATGTTTTCGGTAGAGGGCGACTCGTTCGGCGAACAGCGTGTGCGCGTCCAGCTTGCTCGCGACTTCGTCCAAGGTTGCGGGACCGCGCTGCCAGCCCTCAGGATTGCGTTCGGCCAAGCCGTAGGACGCCAGCGTGACCAGGGCCTTGCTGACCGCTGAGTCAGACAGGACGGCACGGCGTTGGAGGTCGACGGGCCGGGCCGGGCAGGCGCTGAGCGACTCGTACAGCAGCGCACAGACCGGACCCAACTCCAGAAACGCCGGGTGTCCCGTCTCGATCCTGCCGGCTTCCCAGACGTGGCGCGTAGCCTGACCCCGGTAGGCATGAGGAACGCGCAACATGTAGACGTCCGCGTCTCGTTCGACGGCACGGCGAACGAGGACGACCAGAGGATCGCGTTCGTCGCGCAGCTCAGCCAGGACCGTAGCCACAGTCCGCCACGACAGCCCCGACATCAGGGAAAGCGACCTCACACCGAACGCGGTGGTGCTCGCTCCGGTGAGTCGAGAGGCCAGAGCAAGGGCTCGCAGGACCAACCGGACTGATGGAGCACGCCGACCCCATCCTTTACAACGTACAGGATCATGCTCGGCCAGCCATACCGCTGTCGTCCAAATCTGCAGCTCAGCGTAGTTGCCTGGTGACGTAACCGGGGTATCGATGATCATGCGAGGAACGGGCCAGCGCTCCTCAAGCCCTGCCCCTCCCTGGGGGGGTGTGTAGTTAGAGCTAGTGTGCGACTTAGGGGCACGCCGGTGCGTTACGGCCTCCTTCACGGCTCGATCCCAGTCAAATCGGACAACAGCCCGGCGCTGGGCGAGGGAGCGTTTGCCCAGCAGCGCTTCCAGGCCCGGCCATGCGCCGCCTGGGCGCATCTCAGCCAGCACTTCAGCCAGCCGCCAGCCGCCCGAGGCGAGCGAACGCATGACGGCGTATCGAGCCTCAGAGGGGGAGGCGTACGGCATGGCTTTGGGCTGAAGGTGAGAGGCCTGCCAGGCGCCTGTCTCGGCGAGTTCGGCCAGCCGCGCGGGAAGCGGCCGCCGGCCGCCGTTCAGCGGGAGCCAGGGACGGCCGTCGGTGTCGATGTGACAGGGGCCCGGCGCTGCCAAGGACAGTGCGGGTTCGCGTGTGGTCAGCTCGGCGGTGAGCTCGCGTTGCAGCCGCTCCCAAACGTTGAGGCCGCATGGGTGGCGCAGGATGTCGACGGCGTCGGCGAGGGGCATGGTGAGCGCCATGTAGCCGATGAGCGGGCCGGTGCGGGCCTGGCCGTCGGCGCGCATGGAACGCTTGTAAGGGCAGCCCGCGACCCGGATCTGTCCCTTGGGCGAACGCATCGGACCTGCGTCGAAGGTGACGTAACGGGCAGCAAGAGCTTCGGCTACGCGACGCAGATCCTCGAACGGAACTGCCTGGCGAAGCTTGAGGTAAACGTGGCGTCCCTGCGATGGCGAGATGTCATGCACGACGCGGCCGCCACATCTGGCGACGAGCGCGGCGAAGTCGGCGGCTTCGGCGGCCACCATCGCGGCCGGATCGGCAGCCCCGGCCTGGTGAGCCTTGCCGATGTCGAAGTCACCTGCCAGCAACCTTCCGGTGCCGTCTGGGGCGTAGATGGAGATGGTGACCGGTTCGCGCGGGAAGTCTTCGCCGAGCCGGACCGCCAGCCGCCGTCCTTGAGGGAAGTTGGCGCCGCCGTCGGGGGAACGGCGTCCGTACGGTTCGGCGGCCAGGAGGCGAGGGATGGCGCGCCACGTTTCGGCGGCATCGGCAGCCGAGGCAGGGTCTGCCAGGCCCCCCGCCCTCGGATCCGCGGTGTGCGCAGCGGCTGGGAGCTGCCGCCTGCCGGCCGCCCGGGCTACCGCGGACGGCACGACAGAGCCTTGTCTGTGAAGGTCCAGGGGCGGACCGAGACAGGTCGGATGAACGATTCGTCCGGCGAGCCGAGCTCGTTCCGCGACTCCGCAGCGATTCCCACGCCGCAGCCGGCAGCGGCGACCTCGCGACAGACGGCCGCCCCCCGCACCACGTCGGCGAACGAACGCTGCGCCACGCCCAACGCCCCACGCAGCGCCACGTCCGCCAGGGCACGCAGCGCCACGCGCCGCAGCAGCGCAAGGCTGGCCACGCCCGGCAACGCTCGCCGCGCCATCTTCCATGGCGCCCGCACCGCCACGGCTGGCAGCGCAGGCCATGCCCCGTCCGACAGCCCGAGCCACGCCACGTCGGCGAACGAACGCTGCGCCGTGCCAGACAACGCTCGCCGCGCCATCTTCCATGGCGCCCGCCCCGCCAGGTTCAAAGGCACACGCACCGTCATCCTCAGCGTGCGGCCCGCCACGTCCGGCAGGGCACAGCGAGTCACGCTCCGCAGCGCACGGTGCGTCGTGGTCCGCAAGACATGGCGCGTCACGAGCCATGTCCTGCGGCGCGCCACGTCCGGCAGAGCAGAGTGCACCGTGTTCCGCAGGGCGCGGCCCGCCTCGTTCGGCAGGGGGCGGCGCACGGTCGGCAGTGGGCGGGGCGCTGCGGTTCGCAGGACATTGCGGGTTACGTCAGGGAGCGCACGCTGACCCTCCGCAGACCGGGCATGGTGTGCTGCGGCTGGCTGCTCACGGCGCGTCGCGTTCGGCAGGGCAGAGGGCGCCGTGTTCCGCAGTGCGCGACCTGCCGTGTCCGGCAGTGCGCGGGGCGCCGTGTCCGGCAGTGCGCGGGGCGCCGTGTCCGGCAGTGCGCGGGGCGCCGTGTCCGGCAGTGCGCGGGGCGCCGTGTTCGGCAGTGGATAGGGCGTCGCGGTTGGTGGGGCGCGGTGCGCTGTGGTTGGCAGGACGTGTCGCGTTGCGTCTGGCGGCGTGGGTTGCGCCACGCCCAACGGTGTAGAGCATTCGATGTGTTGGAACTCACACTGCGGCGGGTTCTGTGGGTCACGGTGCGCTACGTTCGGGGCGGGTTGCGTCAGGCCCAGCGGAGGGCGGTGCGCGACGTTTGGGAGTGCATGACGCCCCGCGTTCTTCTGCGCAGGGCGCGGCATCTTTGGTAGCGGATGCTGCGGCGCGTTCCACTGCTTTGGGGCGGTGGTGTGATGCTGCGGGAATTCGCTCGGCTTGGAACTGGCGGCTGGCCTGCGGTTTCCGTGGGGGAACGTCGGGCGGGCGTGGCCGATCAGTTCGGCGACATCGCGCAGCTCGGGGGACGGCACCGACCCGCGCATGCGGAAGTTACCGCAGTTGGGAAGGCTTCTGCCGCCATCCGGCGAAACCCGAAGGTTTCCCGCCGGCACCGGCGCCATGACCCGCCACACTTGCTCCGCCTCGTTACGGAGTGTGAACGGCTGATCCCGGGGAATGACGATTCCGGGCACGTCGAGGACGAGCCGACCTGGGCCATCGCAAATCAGGGGATGGCGTGACTGGCCAGCCGTCGGACTACTTGCTATTGTCAGCTCCGACGTTGGTAAGAGGTCTGAGCCCGATTCGTTACCGGCCGCCACCGGGAATCAGGTCAGGACCAATGTGAAGTTATCTGGGTCCGAGGGCGCCCCACTGGGGCGCTTTCGTCATTTCAGGGGCCTCCCAGCGGGGACGCGAGAGTCCAGGGCCCCGAGCTCGGCGGTGAGTCCGCCTGGAGCGCGGTAAGTCGTGTGGCCGGTACGGGCCAGTCCAGCGCCGGGTGCAAGGCGCGCTACATCGCCAGGTTCAGGCAGAGCAAAGCCGCTGAACAGCACCCCGACGCAATCGACCGTTTTGGGACGCGCAAGGTCTACTGGCGTGTCTGCCATCAACCGGGTCCCGGCATTCGGTACCCTCAAGACAGCCTCCTCGGTTGGGATGGGAATTCACCGATGGGGTGACGAGACCTTGAGCGGACTGCCAGGAACGCTCGGTCTCGCCAGCAGCGGCGGCGTTTCTCTGGCCATCGGGCCCTCAATCCGATGGCCGGAGAGCCGCCGTCACTGGTTTTCAGGGCACTTCGCCCCCTCGCAGCGGGACTCAGCGACCTAGGTGGGATCGTAGACCTCTGGCGTGTCTGATGGGGCAAGGCGCGCCGACCTGTCCACAGCCCGGGGAACGAGCCGTCGAAATCGTCGCCGCGACCTGACGCAGGCCGACGATGTTCGTGTCGCGGGGCGCCGTCGTGCGACACGGCGACTACGGCCGGCGCCTGGCGGCCGTCCGATGCCCGCGCGTCGTTGCGGGCCTGTTCAGCGCGTACGCCGAACGCGCGGGCCATGGGCTCCGCGAGGGTCGGATTATCGGCGAGATCTCTGCCGCAATTTTTGTGCGCCACACCCGAAGTGGGGCATGCGGGACTCACCAGCGGTTGATGTTCTATGATGCACTCCGGACGTCATTGGACGCCCCGACACCACGGAGCACCGGCCAGCACGGCCTGGGATTGCCCCCACGAGGCAGCGCCGGACGGTGTAGGTGGTGGTCAGGGATGTTCAGGGGAAGGCCTTCGCGCGGTAGCCGGCAAGCAAGCGGCGCGGGGGCCTTCTGGCTTTTACGGGGTTCTCATCGTTCTCCTTCGCCGCGCGGGCCGCGGTCGTCGTGTCGAGGGGTCGGGTGGGTCATCAGGCCGTGCGCAACCGCAGTTCCATGTCGCCGTTCCCGGCTGCGTCGGCGAGTTCGTCGGCTTCGATCAGCAGTTCCAGGTAGCGGGTGATCGAGACGCCCCGAGCCGCGGCACCCCGCTCGGCCCTCTCCTTGATGCCGGGCTGGACCCGGCCTTGCAGGAGACGGTGCGGACGCCGATTGGGACGTGGACCCTTCCCGTGCGTGAGTTCAGCGCTGGCAACCATGCGGGCCATCCTGGCGGCTCACCCAGTGGCATGCCACGACCGCGAGGGCGTGTCGCGAGATCGGTGTAAGCGGGATTGGTGTGTGATCTTGCGCGGGGGTGTTCAAACGAGCAGAGACAAGGGCGTGGTCGCGGGTGCCAGGCCTGGGTGGAGCCATGGAGTGAGACGTCCCTGGTGGTGTTTCACAGGGGCTGACCTGCGGTGTTAGTGGTGCGGGGTGGCGCCTCCTGGTCTGCAGGGTCGGTGCAGTCAGGCAGCGGAAGAGCCCGCGCGTCGGATCCAGCCTGGAGGGCGGGGCTCGGATCCCCACTCGCAGGTCCAAGTCAACTTCATCGCATCGTTGGTGTCGTGTGCGTTCTGGGGTAGGCGGGGCGATGGGACAGCCTCGGTGTCAGGAGCAAGTCGATTCACGACCTCGTTGAGGATGTCCGGGCACAACGCACGGGTCAGGCGGGGCGGGGTGTCGGCGAGCGAGATGGCTCAGATTGAGTTCGAGCAGCCAGGGTGCGTGACCAGATCGCCGACACCTGCTTGTTGCCGACCGCGAGGGGATGGTGACGGCGGCTGAACGAGGATTTCCACGTCGGCCGTGTCGTCGATGTCCACGTCGGCCGTGCCGTGCCGAAGGGCTAGAGGGTGGTCGTGCGAGATGCGATCAATCCGCCTGTCTGCGACTGCCGTAGGCAGGCCATACGCCGTTAGGCTCTTTACATGCGCGGCTCACGGTGGCCATGGCTCAAGATCCTGGCCGGTGCTCTGGTCATCTTCGGCCTGGCCATGTTCAACATCAACGCTGAGGCCGTCATCAACGGCGACGCCGTCGAGTGCGACGGAAGCCCGATGAGACCCGATCAGTGGTGCGTGAGCGCAGTCGGCGGCGGTACGCACAGCTACGAGGAAGAGAAACAGAGCGAAGCCCGGGGAGCGCTCGTCGGCTACGCCGGGGCGGGCCTCGGCATTCTTGGCATCGTTCTCTTCATCGGTCATGGGATCACCGCGCGACGAAGAAGCTGATAACGCCCTGTCCAGGGTGGAGGCACTGCCTCCTCGCGGCTATCCGTACTGCGCACACAGCGCCATCGCTGTCGCCGTCGTCACCCGCCGCCGCACCGGGTGGCCGGGAAGACGGTGTGCAGATCGATCAACGGCAGGCGTCCTGCTCTCACAGGTCAGGCTCTCAGGTCAGGCTGTGCGGCCGACGCCCGCTCACGGATCCGAATAGTGCCTAAGTCCAAGAGCCTGTGTCACAACCTGGCCCTTTCGTGGGTGCAGGAGCGCCGGCACTGTGTCCGTCCAGCCGTTGAAGATGTCGCAGTCGGAAGAGATCTTGTGGCGAGATGACGTCGGCGCATGCAGGGCGGGGCGGCAGTTGCGGGGAGCATGCGGCCTCTGCGGGCCGGCTCCCCGGCCGTCCCGCCTCAATCAACATCACGCCCGACCAGGACCGGCGCGCACAAAAGGTCGGTAGCGTACTCACCGCTTGCCAGAAGGATCAATGAAGGGACGACAGCGTGCAGGAAGTGATGTGCCACAGCGTCCGTGAGCAGCGGATCACCCAAGCGCTGGAGGACATCAGCGGGCGGACGTTGGGCCGCTGGAAATGGCTGCGCTATGGCGGTCTGTCCCTGAAGTCTCTTCAGGAGATGCGCGACGAACTCCTCGACCATGTCGCCGCTCGTACCTTTGAGGACCCCACGCTCAGTACCGTCCCCTCACGCATGGTTCTGCGCACCGCGGCCGAGTGCGCGCTCGGGGTGCTGGATCTCGGTACCTTCCCCGACGGCGACTTTGAGATCTCCTTCCCGCTCATCGACAAGACGCTCAGCAGCGACGATTTTGAGGGCTTCAGTTTCGCGAACGCCGTGGACCAGGCGCCCACCACGAAGACCTGGCTGGACGCGTTCGCGATGTGCCTGCTCAGTGGCGCGGTGTGGGAGCGGGACCGGGTGATCGGTCTGCTGCTGCGCAACGACTATGCGCCCGCGATCCGCAACGGGGTGCCGGACTCGCCGCTGGAGTCACTGTCGGATCCGCCAGGCCTCGCGGAGATGGATGTGCTGTGCGGCTACCTGACCAATGCACGCGGGCACCTGCCTCGGGACTGGCCCTCTGTGACTCTGCGCAAGCCAGACGTCGAAGAGCGCGTGGAGGCGGCTCGGCGATTGGATGCCCTCGGTACGCTGACGCCAGATCAGCAACTGCTCCGCGTGCTCCTGGAGGACGACCAGCCGGCCTTCGAACGGGCCCTGGCCGGGCGCCTGGTCCAGCACCGCGAGAGCGCAGCAGCCGATGCGGTCCCCCGAAGCCTGCTGCCGGTCGCCACGATCGCTCTGGCCGCGCTGGCTGTCCAGGTGCACGGGTGGGAGTTGGGCGTCAGGTCCGGCTATCTACCGGAAGGCCTGCTGCGCGCTCCGGAGGGCGCTTTGCGAGCCAACATCTGACGTCAGCGTCTCGCACCCTGCTCATTGACGTCTTCAGACCGTGTCGTGTTCGCACCCGCAATACGAGCCAGAAGTAGGACTTGACTGACGCGATCCAGCGGTGATGTGGATCCTCGGTGTGCTCAAGGACCAGGAGTTGCCGCCTGCCCCTGCCCTGCTGGCCGCCGCGTACCGCGGACGACACGACAGAGCCTTGTCTGTGAAGGTCGGGCTGGTGTGAAAGGCCCCGATGGGGTCTACGGCGGCTTCGGAGTCCGGCCGGGCGCGTCATCCGTGCAGATGAGCCCTGCGCCGGGCGTTATTGGCGCGTGAGCAGTGCGCCGGGGCGCTATTGGCGCGGCGGATGCGCCTGCTGGAGGTGTCCTTCAGCCCTGCCGTGGCCAGTCCCGGTTCGAGCATCATGCGGGCGGCCCAAGCGGGAACTGCGGGCATGCGTGTGCCTCCGCTGGAGGGTCCGTTCGCGAACGGCTGGCTCGAGGGTCTGTGCTGATTCACTCTTGCGTCATATGTCGGTGAACGATATATATCTGTCATGGCAATCAAGACCTTGCGGGAGCAGAGCTACCTGGTCCTGCTCGCGCTCGCACCCGAGCCGCTGTACGGGTACGGCATCATCGCCGCCGTACGTGAACTCTCCGAGGGGCGCGTCAAGCTCGGCGCCGGAACGCTTTACGGTGCCCTGGACCGGCTGGCCGACGACGGCCTGGTCGTGCTCGACCACGAAGAGGTCGTGGATGGCCGCTTCCGCCGGTACTACGCGCTCACCGGCGCCGGCCGCGAAGCGCTTGATGCCGAGACCGAACGCTTGGCGGCCCTGGCGGCCAAGGCCCGGCGACGACTGATCGACTCGGGCTCGCGCCCCCGGACCTCACCTGGAATGGCATGAGCAGCCTCTATGAGCGTCGTTGCCGCACGCTGTTGCGGGCTTACCCTCCCAGCTACCGCAAAGCGCGCGCGGAAGAACTGATCGGCACTCTGCTGGACGCAGCCGAGCCTGGGCGCGACATTCCTTCGCTAGGCGTCTCCTGGGATGTCGTTCGCGGAGGGCTCATCACCCGATGGCGCGCACGTCCTCCGCTACATCACTGGCTGGCCTACCGCCTGATAGACAAACGCGTCCCCTATCGCTACCGCATGTGGGTCCGCGACGACGTGCTTGGCCGCTGGCACTTCGCCCGTTCTTTCGCGAGCGGTTTCGCCTACAGCTGGTTGTTCATGCTGGCCACATGGACGGTGATGAGCCTCATCACTGGAGACTCGCCTCTCCCTCTCCCCCTCCCGTATGGAGACGGTTGGTGGTTGTTGATCGGCCTTTGTGCCGTTCTGCTCTTCGTGGTGGCCCCGCTGCTGGAGCGCCGCACCAGACGCCGCATCCTCCACAAGCACGAGTTCCTCCCGGACGGCACCCCTTGCGAGGAGTCCCAGCCGCACGCAGACGAGGCCTGAAGGACGCAAGGGAGATTCGGGGGTTCGTGACCGAGGGACCGGGCGTCGATCTCAAGGGTTCGTGACGGAGGGACCGCGCGTCGCTCTCAAGCAGGCCGATGGCGCGCAGCAGGCTCGCACGCTAGTCGGGCCGGCGGTCGGCGTCTCCGGGCTCGGCGAGGCAGAGCGGGCTTCCCTGCAGGGGCAGTGCTTTGTCTGCGTGGCCCTAGTGGTGAAGAGCCGTCTGGAGCGCGGCGTTGCGGCTCTCCTGGTCGGCGTCCTGGTGTCAGCGGATCGTGAGCAGGTGCAGCGCGGCGAGTTTGGCCCGGCGCACTCCACCGCGGTAGTGATCGTGCAGTCGGCGCTCGCCATGGGCGCCGACGTCGAGATGCGCCTTAGCCGTTGGCCTCGTCGTAGGCGTGGCGGGCGTCCTCCACGCTTGCCAGGTGGGCGTCGGACCACTCGGTGAGCACTGCGAAAACAGGGCTGAGTGTCCGCCCCAGGTCGCTGATCTCGTACTCCACCCGGGGTGGGATCTCCGCGTAATAGGAGCGTGTGATGAGGCCGTCGCGCTCCAGTTGCCGCAGCCGCTGTGTGAGCACTTTCGGCGTGATGTCGGACAGGCGTCGCTGGATCTCCACGAACCGCTGCCGACCGTGTTCTTTGAGCACCCACAGGATCGGCGTCGACCAGCGGCTGAACACCAGATCCACGACCGGGCTGATCGGACACGCCTCGACCGCTTCGTCGGGCTTGCGCATCGCACCGCCTCTCTCGGTCCTCAAAGGAGAGCCACTATCTTCTAGGAACCTAATATATCCAGGATGTTAGCTTCCCTATCTCCGGGAAACGCCCGGCAGAAAGAGGAAACGACATCATGACCGTGCTCAACCTTCCCGCCCGCATCGGTGACCGTCCCCAAACCGGCCCTTCGGTACCGCACGTCCAGCTCAGCCAGCACAGCCCAGACGACGTGCGAGAGCGGCTCAAGCAGTGGATGACCGACCACCTGGACGGAGCGGTCATCCGCCCCAGCGAGATCTCCGAGCCGGGGTCACTGGCCTTCTTCCTGGACGGCACGCTCCCTCCGCCCAACACGGTGCTGCTGCCGCCCCGCTTGAACGCTGAGTTCGTCCATGTCCACACCGACGGCAGCCTGCACCTGGCCCTGTCAAAACAAGACCAGCACGAACTCATCACCAAAGGCTGGGGTGAGCGCCACCCGCTCTACTCGCCCACCATCAACGTGGTGATGCTCTATGGCCCCCGCACCGACGAGGAACTGCAGATCGCCCAGACCGTTATCAAGGCGTCCTACCGCTATGCCACCGGCCATGACGTTCCGGCGACATCGAGTAGGGAGCCGGACCGCCAGCGCATCTGAGAACAGCACATAAGAGGGGGTGCAGCCAGGACGGCACCGGCCCATCGCCGGTGCCGTCGAACCTCATGTGACAACGACAGTACGGCCCAGCGTGGACGCCCACGCTGCGGTGAGGACGTCTGCCTGGCACTGGTGCCGAACGGCCTGCCCTCGCAGGACGGCAGGGACTGTCTGAAAGATCGTGTGGGTGGGGTGGTGATCCGGAAGGCTGGGGCTGAGGCCCCGGCCGGGAAGGATCATGCGTGACCAACCACGATGAGGACGAGACAGGTAGCGGGTTGGATGTCCAGCTCGCGGCTGAGCTGATCGAGCGGGCCAAGGCTGAAGGAGTGTCGCTGGTCGGGCCGGATGGGCTGCTGGCCGGGATCACCAAGACCGT
>NZ_WBMT01000040.1 GCF_008923185.1 Actinomadura rudentiformis | reverse complement strand
GCGGCCGGCGCTCGGCCTCGCTCCTCGTCGCCGCGCCCGCCCTCATCACGATCGCGGTGGTCGCGGCGTCCCTCTATGCGGCGGCCGGCGACGGTCCCGGACGCAAGGCGGGGACGACCAAGGCCGCCGATCTCCCGTCGATCCCCCCACCGCCGGACGGCTGGTACGTGGCCAACCCGATGGTCACGGCGCGGTCGGAGATGGACGACTGCCTGTCGATCCTCCCCAACGACTCGTACGAGCCGAACGTGGGCCAGGACCGCTGCGCGCCCGAGGATCCGCTCCAGCGCGTGCGGCTCCAGCCCCTCGGCGGCGGCGCGGTCGCGATCAAGGCGTTCAACATGTGGGACAAGATCTGGTGTGCGACCCTCGCCGCGCGCGAACCCGGAGCCCGCATCCTCCTGCGCCCCTGCGTGTCCGGCGACCTGCGGCAGAGCTTCACGCTGTCGGGAACGGGGTCGACCGCGCACGGGCGCCAGGTCTACCGGTTGCAGGCGTCGTCCACGCGGCAGAACGGGATGTGCGTCGGCGTCAAGGTCGATCACCCCGCCACCGCGCACACCATCCACACCAACTGCGGCCAGGCAGGCGTGGTCGGTTACATCTTCACCCCGGTCAAGGCCCCGACCAGTAGCAGCAACCCCTCCTGAGCCATGCCCGCCAGAGATCAACTCCATGCCAGGTAGACGACGCGCCACGCGTGCCTCCCGCCCCGGTTCCGGCAAGGGCCCCAGCGGCCGCACGGTGTCCCTCCTCGTGGCCGCGCCCGCGTTCTTCACCATCGTCGTGATCATCGTGTCTCTGGTGGTCGCCGCGAACCGCAACCCCGGCTCCGGCCGCAAGCCCGCCCCGGCGAGCCCGGCTCCCACGCCGACCCCGCCGCCGGACGGCTGGTACACGGTCAAGCCGGTCACCGGCCAGCCGCACGGCAACTGCGTCGCCGTCCTCCAGGACAACGAGGGTGAGCCGACCGTGTCGCAGCACCGGTGCGACGCCGAGGACAAGCTGCAACGCATCTGGCTCCAGTCGATCGACCTCCGGACCTACCTCATCAAGGTCCGGACGAGCCCGACGGCCTTCTGGTGCACCACCCTCGCCTCCCCGGCGGAGCGTGCCCGCCTGCACGTGAAGCCCTGCGACAAGAGAGAGGTACGCCAGCGGTTCGTCCTCGAACCGGTCCCCGGCGAGCAGCCGGCCACGAGGCCCGTCTTCCGGTTGTCGCCCGTCGCCACCCGTTCGAAGGGGATGTGCATCGGCATCGACACGGCCGAATTGAGTCCGCACAGCACGCGGCACGCCCTCCACACCCCGTGCGCTCATGCGGCGGTGCGGGGTTACACGTTCACCCCGGCGCTGGCGCCGCGCAACAGCTGACCTGCCGCTTGCGCCGCGCAACGGCCAGGCCCACCGCCGGCGCGGCACAGCAGCCGGCCCGCCGACGTCAGACGGTCTCGTGCTCCCGCAGCCGCTGGCTCACGACCTGGGTGACGCCGTCGCCGCGCATGCTGACGCCGTACAACGCGTCGGCGCCCTCCATCGTGCGCTTCTGGTGGGTGATGATGATCAGCTGGGACGACTCGCGCAGCTCCTCGAACACCGTCAGGAGCCGCTGCGTGTTGGTGTCGTCCAGCGCCGCCTCGACCTCGTCGAGCACGTAGAACGGCGACGGCCGCGCCTTGAACACCGCGACCAGGAACGCGATCGCGACCAGCGACCGCTCTCCGCCGGAGAGCAGCGACAGCCGTTTGACCTTCTTGCCCGGCGGCCGCGCCGAGACCTCGACGCCGGTCGCGAGCATGTCCTCCGGCTCGGTGAGCGAGAGGCTGCCCTCGCCGCCCGGGAACAGCCGCGCGAAGATCCGCTCGAACTCCCGCGCGGTGTCGTCGTAGGCGGCGGCGAACACCTGCTGGACCCGGTCGTCGACCTCCTTGACCACGGTCAGCAGGTCGCGCCGGGTCTTCTTGAGGTCTTCCAGCTGCGAGGTCAGGAACGCGTGCCGCTCCTCCAGCGCCGCGAACTCCTCCAGCGCCAGCGGGTTGACCTTGCCCAGCTGGTTGAGCTGGCGTTCGGCGGCCTTGGCGCGCTTCTCCTGCTCGACCCGCTTGTACGGAACGGGCTGTGCGTCCTCCGCCGCCTCAGGCCCGGGCGGCACGGGCACCTCGGGCCCGTACTCCGACACCAGCGCCTCGATTTCCAGCCCGAACTCCTCCAGCGCGCGCTGTTCGAGCTGCTCCAGCCGAAGCCGCTGCTCGGCGCGCGCGACCTCGCTGCCGTGCACGACGTTGACCAGGCGCTCCAGCGTGCCGGACAGCTCCCGCACCTGCGACCGCACCACCTTGAGCTCGGCGTCGCGCGCGGCACGGGCCCGCTCGGCCGCCTCCCGCTGGGCGACCGCCGCCATGAGCGAGATCTCGATCCGGTCCAGCGCGGTCCGCGACCCCTTGAGGACGGCCTCGGCGATCTTTGCCTGGCGTTCGCGCCGCGCCCGCCGCCGGGCCGCGCGTGCGCGCTCCTCGCGCTCGCGGCGGGCGCCGCGTTCGAGGGCGTCCGCACGTCCGGCGATGGCCTGGACCCGCTCCTCGGCGGTACGCACCGACAGCCGGGCCTCCATCTCGACGGCGCGCAGGTTGCGGCAGCGCTCGCCGAGCTCGTCCCGGGCGTCGGTCTCGTTGCCAAGGTCGTCGGCGACCTCGGCGGCCTCCTCCGCCTCGGCGAGCCGGACGGCGAGCTCCTCGGCCGCGTGGACGTCCCGTTCGAGCGACTCGTTGGCGGCGTCGAGCGCCTTGGTGAGCCGTTCGAGCTCACCGCGCGCGGCGCGCACGCCTGCCTCCAGCCGCGCCGCGTGCTTGGCCTCCTGGGCGGCCTTCGTCTCGAACTCGCGCAGCCGGCCCCGCACCCGGTCGAGCTCGGACTGGGCCTGGTTGACACCTGACTGCGCCTGGTTGACCGCGGCCTGCGCGGCGTCCAGCGCGGCCTGCGCCGTGTGCTCGGCCTCGATCGCCGCGGCCAGGTCCTCGGCGCCGCGTTCGGCACCGGTCTCGGCGGCGGCCAGATCCTGAGCGGCCTGATCGAGCGTCGCCCGCATCTGGAGCAGGCTCTGCGCACCGCCCGCGGCACCGCCCAGCGCCCAATGCGCCCCGAACAGATCGCCGTCCCGCGTCACGGCGCGCAACCCCGGCTCCCGCCGGACGAGCTCGCCCGCCGCAGGCAGGTCGTCCACCACCGCGACATCGCGCAGCAGATGCTCCAGCGCGGGCCGTACGACGTCGGGGACGGTCACCGCGTCGATCGCGTA
This sequence comes from Actinomadura rudentiformis, assembly GCF_008923185.1. Taxonomy (GTDB): domain Bacteria; phylum Actinomycetota; class Actinomycetes; order Streptosporangiales; family Streptosporangiaceae; genus Spirillospora; species Spirillospora rudentiformis. Next base: position 16,254 of record NZ_WBMT01000040.1, on the reverse strand, counting down.
GTCGACCCCCGCGACCCGGGCGATCATGCCCTCGGGCCCGCCGCCCACCAGGACGCCCGCCCGTCCGGCGTCACGCGCGCGCAGCAGCGCCAGGGCGGCCTCGGCCGTGTCGACCGAGCCCACCGCGATGGCCTCGGCCGCGTTGCCCAGTGCCGCCGCGATCGCCGTCTCGTAGCCGGGCCGGACGGTCAGCAGCGAGGCGACCGTGCCGAGCACGCCTTCCAGCGAGCCGTCGGTGCCCGCCGAAAGCAGGGCCTCTCCCCCGTCGGCGGCGCTTGCGAGGGTCAGGTTGAGCGCCTCGATCCGCGCCTGGAGCGCGGCGACGCTCTTCTGCGCGGCCTGGTCGGCGGTACGGGCGGCGGTGACGGCCGCCCGCGCGGCCTTCAGCTCCTCACGCGGCCCTTCGACACCCGCGCGGGCGGCCTCCACCGCCTCCTTCGCGGCGGCGAGGCTCTCCTGGGCCACCTCGTGCTCAGCGGCGAGCTCCGGGTCCTCGACGACCTCCGCCTCGTACGCCTCGAACTCGGCCTGCGCCGCCCCGGCACGCTGCTCCGCCTCGGCCCGGGCCTCGGCAAGACGCCCGATCTCCGACTCGCCCGCCTGCGCCTTGCTGCGCAACGCGTCCACCCGGCCGCGCAGCCGCGCCAGCTCCTCACGGCGGTCGGCGGCCGCCCGCGCGGCCGACTGCAGGCGGCGTTCCTCCTGCGCGAGAGCGTCCTCGGCGACGGACCGTTCCTCCACCGCCCCGGCGAGACCTTCCTGGGCCTCCTCCAGCGCGGCGCGGAGCATCTCCTCCTGCTCGCGGACGGCGACCGCCTCGCGTTCCATGTCCTCGGGGTCGCGCCCGCGCCGCTCCTCCTCGCGCGCCTCGGCGGCGTTGCGATGCCGTTCGGCGGCCAGGTCGGCGATCCCGCGCAGCCGCTCCTTCAGCGCCGACAGCTGGAACCAGGTGTCCTGCACCTGCGCCAGCTTGGGCGCCTCGGCGGCCTCCTCGGCCTCCAGCCCGGCCTCGCGCTCCTGCGCGCCGGCCAGGGCACGCTCGGTCTCGGCGCGGCGCTCCCGGATGGCGGCCTCGTCGGCGGCCTCCTGGTCGAGCTTGGTCGTCAGCGTCACCAGGTCGTCGGCCAGCAGCCGCAGCCGCGCGTCGCGCAGGTCGGCCTGGATGACGGCGGCCCGCCGGGCGATCTCGGCCTGCTTGCCGAGCGGCTTCAGCTGCCGGCGCAGCTCGCCGGTGAGGTCCTGCACACGCGTGAGATTGGCCTGCATCGCGTCCAGCTTGCGGAGCGCCTTCTCCTTGCGCTTGCGGTGCTTGAGGACGCCCGCCGCCTCTTCGATGACGGCCCGCCGCCCCTCGGGCCCCGAGTGCAGCACGCGGTCGAGCTGGCCCTGGCCGATGATGACGTGCATCTCACGGCCGATGCCGGAGTCCGAGAGCAGCTCCTGGATGTCGAGCAGCCGGCAGGAGTCGCCGTTGATCGCGTACTCGCTCTGGCCCGACCGGAACATCAGCCGGCTGATCGTCACCTCGGAGTAGTCGATCGGCAGGGCGCCGTCGGTGTTGTCGATGGTGAGCACGACCTCCGCGCGGCCCAGCGGCGGCCGGGTCGCGGTGCCGGCGAAGATGACGTCCTCCATCTTGCCGCCGCGCAGCGACTTGGCGCCCTGCTCCCCCATCACCCAGGACAGCGCGTCGACCACGTTGGACTTGCCGGATCCGTTGGGCCCGACGACACAGGTGATCCCCGGCTCGAACTTCAGCGTGGTCGAGGACGCGAAGGACTTGAAGCCGCGCAACGTCAGGCTCTTCAAATACACGCGCCTGTGTCCTCCTCCAGGGGATCATGCGGGGTCAAGGCCATCCCTGAACCACGGCCTGTTCCTCTTGTGCCGTTCCTCTTGTGCACAGGAGGACCGGCCCCCTGTCGCGCCCGGTGACATGCCTGGGAGCTTGTCGAACGATACCGGTCAGGGCCCCGGGGACCCGGCATCTGCGGCATCCGGGGGGCCGGCCGCCCTCCAGCCCTCACCCGCCACCGTCATTCGACGAGCTTCGCTCGGCGGCCTTCTGCGCGTTCGTGCACCTCCCAATGTGCCATGATCTGCCCGTTTGCGTGTACTGAGCCCCCGAAACAGGTGCCGGGGCCACCAAATCGATCACAGGACGGCGCTCGGTGACGCGCAACAGCGCACACGGTGCCCTCCACGCGCGCGCCTGATGCCTGCGGCGCGTGCCATGTGCGGCGCATGCCACGTGCGCGCGGCGCGTGATGCCTGCGGGGGACGTCGCGTACGGCGCCTGACGCCTGCGGGGACAGTGCGTACGGCGCATGGCCACGTGAGGTTTCCTCGCCCGGCATCCCTCGCAGGTAAGGAACCTCTAACCTGCGGTTACGAAAAAGATCAATGTGACCTTTTCCGCCTAGTTTGATGGCGAATCAACGACACCGATCCCGCGTTCGGCGCCATGCTCGCGGAGCGTGACGGCGAACGCAGGAGAGCCGGAGCGGACGGACCGCCCGGCGGAAGAGGTGGGGGCGAGGTGAGGCCCAGATCAGGAGTTACGGCGCCGGCAAATAAAACCGGGCAAATGATCCGGGCAATACAAAGGGCTGGGGGGCGGGGGAGCAAGCTGCGGCTTGCGACCGGACTCCGCCCTTCCAGCCCGAGAAGACGCCGACTAGGTCAGCGCCGGTTCGCGATCCTTCACTCCGAGCGACACGATGTCGTCGTCGGGCGCCGTCGCCAGCGCGTCGTTCTCTGCCTGAAGCCGTACGAGCTCGGCCTCCAGATCACGTACGCGTCGCTGAAGACGCCGCATCTCCGCGACCATCCGGGGGTCGGGACCGCCGACGTGGCCGAGTAGAGCCTTCGCCATGACTAAGGGTCCTCCACGCTGAGTAACCAGCAGGGATCGCGCACAAAGAGCAAATGAAGCTGGTGCGCGTATCGTCTAGAGTCGCACCGGCCGGTGTCCTGGTCAAGATGGACATCACAGGCCGGTAACAACCTGTCGTCACTAGTTTAGCAGGTACAAACCGGAAAACCCTACCCGGTCACCTCTCCTGAAAACCGGGGAGCCCGCCGCGCGGCTCGCTCCAGCGTTCGGTGACGCCGGCGACCCGTCCCGGGGTACCCGGACCACGCAGAAGCTCCAGCAACCGCTCACAGGACGAACGGGGCCCTTCGGCCACCACCTCGACTCTGCCGTCCCGCAGGTTGGTCGCGCTGCCGACCAGCCCGAGCTCCAGCGCCCGGGCCCGCACCCACCAGCGGAAGCCCACGCCCTGGACGCGCCCGCGGGCCCAGGCGGTCAGCCGTACGCTCTCGTCGTCCATCATGGCCCCTGGTGGTAGTGGTCGTCCCTGGTGGCACGGTCCCGTGGCGCGGCTCTAGTAGCGCGCCCGGCGCGGGCGCGGCTGGCATGCCGGGCAGCTGTAGGACGAGCGGTTCATGAACACGTCGCGCCGGATCGCCGTCCCGCACCGGCGGCACGGCTCGTCGCGGCGCCCGTAGGCGTCCAGCGAGCGGTCGAAGTAGCCGCTCTCCCCGTTCACGTTGACGTAAAGGCTGTCGAACGAGGTGCCGCCGACGTTGAGGGCCGCCGACATGACCTCGCGCGCGGCGGTGAGGACGCGGGACACCTCGGCGCGGGTGAGCGTCTCGGTGGGCCGGGCCCAGTGCAGCTTCGCGCGCCACAGGGCCTCGTCGGCGTAGATGTTGCCGACCCCGCTGATGAGCGACTGGTCGAGCAGCGCCCGCTTGATGCCGGTGCGGCGCCGCCGCAGCGCGCGGAAGAACGCGTCATCGTCGAACGCGTCCTCCAGGGGGTCGGCGGCGATGTGCGCGATCGGCTCGGGGACCAGGTCTCCGGGGCCGAGGGAGCCGGAGGTGAGGGGGTCGGGGACCAGATCGGTCATCATCAGGTGCCCGAACGTCCGCTGGTCGACGAAACGCAGGTCGTGCTCGCCGTCGGTGAACGTGATCCGGACCCGCAGATGCTTCTCGCGTTCCCGGCCGGGGTCGCCGACCAGCAGCTGCCCGCTCATCCCAAGGTGCGCCAGGAGCGCCTCCACGGGCCTGTCCTCCGGCCGCCCGGCCTCGGTCAGCGGCAGCCACATGTACTTGCCGCGGCGGCGCGGGGCGACGACCGTGCGGCCGGTCAGGAGGCCGGCGAAGTCGTCCGCGCCCGCCGTGTGCCTACGGACGGCACGCGGGTGCAGGACCTCGACCACGTCGGTCGTCCGGCCGGTCACCCAGCTCTCCAGGCCCCGGCGGACGACCTCGACCTCGGGCAGCTCAGGCATCGGTGCCCCCACCCCCGTCCGGGAGCACGAGGGCCTGCCCGACGATCACCTGCTCGCGGGCGGTGTCGAAGCTCATCGTGGGTGAGCCGTACAGCTCGTATCCCTTGTCGAGGAGCGAGCTGATGCGTTCGCAGAACTCAACGTCGTCCGGGCCGGTGATCATCCGGTAGCGCAGTCGGGAGGTGTCAGCCATGGGACCCAGGTTACGGCCGTTGAGCAGCGGGACCGGCGTCGCCCGCGTTTCCCGCCGCCTCCGCGCTGTGCCCGTTGGGTCGTGCGTCGGCGCTCCGCGCGGCCTCTCCGGCCTCCCGGGCCACGACGATCTCGCGGATGGCGTTCCAGGCGGCCTCGGCGGCGTGCTGCTCGGCCTCCTTCTTGCTGCGCCCCTCACCCGAGCCGTACGTGCTGCCGCCCACCCGCACCGAGGCACGGAAGGTCTTCTGGTGGTCGGGGCCGCTCTCGGCGACGTGGTACTCGGGCACGCCGAGCTCCTCCACCGCCGTCAGCTCCTGCAGCGAGGTCTTCCAGTCCAGCCCGGCGCCGAGCCCGGCGGAACGGGTGATCAGCGCGTCGAACAGCCGGTGCACCAGGGCGGAGGCCTCCCCCAGCCCGCGGTCGAGATAGACCGCACCGATCAGCGCCTCCAGGGTGTCGGCGAGGATCGAGGCCTTGTCGCGGCCGCCCGTGCCCTCTTCGCCCCGGCCGAGGCGGATGTGCGCGCCAACACCCAGCCCGCGCGCGACGCCGGCGAGGGCGCGCATGTTGACCACCGCGGCCCGCAGCTTGGCGAGCTGGCCCTCGGGAAGATCGGGGTGATCGCGGAAGAGCGTGTCGGTGACCACCAGGCCGAGCACCGAGTCGCCCAGGAACTCCAGGCGCTCGTTGGTGGGCAGCCCGCCGTTCTCGTACGCGTAGGAACGATGGGTGAGCGCGCGTTCGAGCAGGTCGCCGGTCATCTCGACGCCCAGCGCGCGCGTCAGCTCCGCGCGGTCCGGCGCGGGGTCATGGGTCTTGCCGCTCACAGGCCCTCCTCGCAGGGCTCATACCACTCGGTGTGGTGGCCGCTACGGCGTGTGACGGCGGTGCCTACGCGGAAGCGCGGCACGAGGGAGGGTCCGCGAAGACGAGGTGCGCGCCGGTTGATCATTCCCGGCGTGCACCACGGCCTCGGGCGCCGACCCCGGTGCCGGTCGCACGCGTGGGCGTCACTCGCCGGATGGTCGGTTCACGCACCTCGGAGGGCAGCCGCGCCTGCACGCGAAGCCGCCCCCCGAGGCTCAAAGGTCAAGCCGACGGCGCGATGACCTGGCGCCGGTCGTAGGTGCCGCACGACGCGCACGCGGTGTGGGGCAGCTTCTGGTCACGGCAGGTCGGGCACTCGACCAGGGTCGGCGCCGCGGTCTTCCACTGCGCACGCCGGTGCCGCGTGTTGCTGCGCGACTTCTTCCGCTTCGGGACGGCCACTGGTCAGCCCTCCTGCTTTCTTTCTCGTAGGTCTGTGATGCCTTGCAGCGCCGCCCACCGGGGGTCGGCGGCGTCATGGTGGTGGTCCGGACCGGCATCCGCCAGCCGTACCCCGCACTCCGAACACAGGCCGGGACAGTCGTCCCGGCACAGCGGGGACAGCGGCAGTGCGAGCAGCACCGCGTCCCGGAGCACCGGCTCGAGGTCGATCAGATCGTCCTCAAGGCGGAGCTCGTCGTCGTCCGCGTTCCCGCCGGAGCGGGTGTCAGGATAGACGAAGAGCTCCTGGAAGTCCGCCTCGAAGGTCGAGGCGATCGGGTCGAGGCAGCGCGCGCACTCCCCCTCCAGGGGGACCCACGCCGTGCCCGTGACGAGCACGCCCTCCAGCACCGACTCGAACCGGAGATCCAGTTCGAGCTCGGCGCCCTCGGGCACGCCCACCATCTCGACGCCGAAATTCTCCGGTGCCGGCACGTTCAGGGTCTGCTCGCGGGACGACCCGGGTTGCCTGCTGAGAGCTCGGGTGTCGAGCACGAGCGGCGCGTTGGGATCGAGGCGAGACAGCGGAATCCTGCTTTCGTGAGGCATGGCGAATTGCGGCCGTCGTTCCTGGCCGACTCCCCAGGGTACCGAACGGAGGCCCGCCGACCCAACTTGCCTTCCCGCAGCCCCCACCCAGCCACCCTTCCAACGGACGAGCTGCGCTCGCCAGCCGGCTCTCAGCCTTGCTGGAGGCGCTCCACGAGGCGTTCGTGGACGAGGTCGGGGATCAGGCCGGAGACGTCGCCGCCGTACTTCACGATCTCCTTCATGAGGCTGGAGGAGAGGTAGGAGTAGAGGGGGTTGGTGGACATGAACATGGTCTCCACGCCCGCCATCCGGTGGTTCATCTGGGCCATCTGCAGCTCGTACTCGTAGTCGCTGACCGCCCGCAGCCCCTTGACGATCATGGGGATGTCGTTCTGCCGGCAGAAGTCCACGAGCAGGCCGTGCCAGCTGTCGATCTTGACGTTGCCGTACTCCCTGGTGACCTCTTCGAGCATCGCGATGCGCTCCTCGATGGTGAAGAGCCCCTGCTTGGTCTTGTTGATCAGCACGGCGACGACCACCTCGTCGAAGAGGCGGGAGGCCCGGCTGATGATGTCGAGGTGCCCATTGGTGACGGGGTCGAACGAGCCCGGACAAACGACACGGCGCACGAGGTGGCTCCATCCGTTGCGAGACTGCCGAGGGAAGGGAGTCTGGCCTTCTGTGCAGGTGGCGGCCTGCGGCGCGACCGTACCAAATCGGATTCGGTCACCCCGCATCGGGCTTCCACCCGGGCGCCGAGCGGGGCGGGGATCAGCCGGCGAGCGCGTCGACGATCTCCGCGGCGATCGGTCCTGACTTGATTCCATACCCCTCGGCCTCGGTCATCACCGCGACCGCGTACCGCGGATCGGATCGGGGGCCGTAGCCGATGAACCACCGGTCGTTGTAGGACTTCGCCTCGACGTCGGCGGTCCCGGTCTTGCCGCCGACGATCGACGACCCTTGCAGGCTCTTGCCGGTGCCTGAGCGGATCACGGCCTTCATCATGTCCCGCAACTGCGCGGCCCGCGCGGCGGTGAGCGGCCGGCTCAGCGTCCTCGGCTTCGCGTCGCTGACGACCGAGCCGTCGGGCGCGCGCAGCTTGTCGACCAGATAGGGGCGCATGACCTTGCCGCCGTTCACCACCCCGGCGGTGACGAGGGCCATCTGCAGCGGGGTGGCGATCGTGCTGCCCTGCCCGATCGAGCCGAGCGCGCTCAGCGCCGGCTGGTCGGTCTTGGGGAACGAGCTGGCCGCGCTGGTCATCTTCCCCTCGGCGACGTCGATCTTGTCGTAGAAGCCGAAGCCCGCGGCCTGGTCGCTGACCGCCTCGTTGCCTGGCTTCTCCGCGCCCAAGTAGGCGAACGTGGTGTTGCAGGACTGGGCGAACGAGTCGATCAGCGGGATGGCGGACAGGTCGCACTGGCCGCCGATGTCATCCGCGTCGTTGTTGATGGCCTGGCCCGCGCCCGGCGGCCGGTAGCTGCGCCCGGCCTTGACCCGGGAGTCCTCGGTGCCGCCCGCGGTCAGCCCTGCCGCGGCGACCACGGTCTTGAACGTGGAGCCGGGCGGGAAGACCTCGTTCATCGCCTTGTTGAGCAGCGGTTTCAGCGGATCGTCGTTGAGCTGCTTGAATCTGGCCGTCGCGGCCTTGGCGTCCAGCGTCGACACCGCGTTGGCGTCGTAGGACGGGGTGGAGGCCATCACCATGATCGCGCCGGTCCTGGTGTCCAGCGCGACCGCGGCACCCCGGCGGGCGCCGCTGGACCGGAGCGCCTCGTACGCGACCTGCTGCGCCTTCACGTTGATCGTGGTCTCCACCGTGCCGCCCGGGGTCTTCTTGCCGAGGAGCTTGTCCAGGAAGGTGCTGGTGACCAGGCGTGGGTCGGTGCCGTCGAGGAAGTGGTTCTCGGCGTTCTCCAGGGCGCTCTGTGAGAAGACCGAGAAGTAGCCGGTGACCGGGGAGAAGACCTCGCTGTTCCAATAGCGGCGGAGGTAGTTCTTGGAGTCGCCGTCCTTCTCCGACCAGGCCAGCTTCCGGCCGCCGGCCACGATGGCACCCCGCTCGATCTTGTTGCGATCCTGGAACTGCCGCGCGTTGTGAGGATCGTCGCGCAGCTTCTCGTTCTCGAAGCCCTGGACGTACGTCACGTTCACCATCAGGGCCAGGACCATCAGCAGAGCCACGATCCAGGTACGGCCCACAGCCTTGTCCATGCAGGTCATACCCCCCGAAGTAGCGCGAGCCCATGGTAGGCGCGCACGCTCCCACAGCGACCAGCACACTCTCACATACCGGACACGCCCTGCCCGGCGATCTTGCGGAATTGGCCCGGCCGGGACCGGGTTCAGCCGTCGGCGCGGCCGTACCAGAAGAGGGCCTCACCGTAGCGGCGGTCGCGTTCGGCGGTGTAGCCATCCGGCCATTCGAGCGCCGGGCCGCGCACCGAGCGTTCGACGACGACCAGGGCGTCCGGCGTGTACCAGCCGTTGTCGCGCAGGTCGATGAGCAGATCGGTCACGGCCGCGTCGGTCAGCGCGTACGGGGGGTCGGCGAAGACCAGGTCGTACGGCTCGTCCGGGGGGCGCCGGACGACGCGTTCCACCTTGTCGGCCACCGGTCGCGCGCCGGGCAGGCCGAGGGCCGCCGCGTTCTCCCGGACGACCTTGAACGCGCGCGGATGCGACTCGACGAGCAGGGCGTGCGCCGCTCCCCGCGAGAGCGCCTCCAGGCCGACCGCGCCGGACCCGGCGAACAGGTCGGCCACGCGCAGCCCGTCGAGCGGGCCCAGCAACGCCAGGACGGTCGAGAACAGGCCCTCCCGGGCGCGGTCGCTGGTCGGCCGGGTGTCCCGGCCCGGCGGGACCGCCAGCCAGCGTCCTCCTGCGCTTCCCGCGATGACCCTGGTCACCGTCCTCCAGCCCCCACCCCATCAATGGACGAGCTCGCTCGGTCTCCCTTGATTATGGCGGGGCGTGCGGTCGGGCCGTGATCGGGCGGGCGGGATGCCCCACCCCGGAACATCCCGCCCACGTCTCTTTGACGACCGGCGGCTCAGGCGAGTGCCCAGCGCGCCTGGGTTCGCACTCCGGGGTCAGGGTCTGCCAGCGCCTCGGTGAGGGCCGTGACGACCTCGGGACGTTCCGAGGCCCACTGCTCCAGGGACTGGACCGCGGCCCGGCGCACATCGACGATGCGGTCGCGCAGGGCGTGCAGCAGCGGCTGGACGGCGACGTCCGGAGTGGCCTGCGCCAGCGCCAGGGCGGCTCTCTTGCGCACCTGCCAGGCGGCGTGCGCGATCGAGGTGATGACGCGGCCCTCCAGCGGCTCGGGCAGGCCGAGCTCGGCGGCCGCGTCCAGCGCCGCCAGCCGTACCACCGGGTCGTGGTCGGCGAGCAAGTGGTCGAGGACGGGCAGGCCGGCGGGGACCGCGAGCCGGGCCAGCCCTTCCGCGACGGCCACCCGGACCTCGCGGGAGGGGTCGTCGGCGGCCTCGGCCACCGCACCGGCCGCGCGCAGCGCGACGAGGCCGAGGACCGCCTGAACGCGTACGTTCGCCTCGCCGTCGTGCAGTCCCTGCTCGTACAGCTCGCCCGCCCCTTCGGTGAGTACGGCGAGCAGCGCGGTGGCGACCTCGCGGACCAGCCTGTCGCGGCCGTGCGAGGACGCCAGCAGAAGTCCTCGGACCCCTTCGTCGCCGAAGTAGACCTCGGGCAGGTCGCGAAGCGCCTCGGCCGCGAGGCGGCGCACCTGCTCGTCCTCGTCCGCGAGCGCCCAGGCGAGCGTGTCGCCGAGGCCGCGTGGGCCGTCGCCGCCGTTGGCGTTGTCGATGAGCACGCTGAGCGCGGCGCCGCGCAGCTCGGGCTCGGGGGCTCGGAGATAGGGCTCGATGTCGCTCACCTCGGGGTGAACGATCCCGCGCAGTTCGATGATCCCGGTGGGCGTGGTGGTGTGGGTGATCGTCATGATGAGGCCTCCTGCTGGCCGTCTGATCCGGTCGGGTCGGGGATCAGCCGCAGGAACACAGCGCGCTGGCCTGCCGTCGGAGATCGACGTGCCGGCGAGCGGTCAGGGGCTCTCTCGGGTTCACAAGCTCATGCTCGCCGATATTTCCTATAATGTCAATCTGTTATATAGGAATTGCCTTCCTGCCGGGGCGCACCTCAGGCCTTTTCGAGGTAGTCCGCGCGCTCCTCGTCCAGGAGGGAGGCCAGCTCGGCCGCGAGACCGGGGTTGGCCTCCAGGTCGGGATCGGCCTCGACCAGCAGCGTGGCTTCATCGCGGGCATGCCGGATGACCTCCTCGTCCCGCTGCAACGTCAGGAGCCTCAGGCTGGACGAACGCCCGGCCTGGGTCGCCCCGAGCACATCGCCCTCCCGGCGCTGCTCCAGGTCGAGCCGCGACAGCTTGAACCCGTCCGTCGTGGAGGCCACCGCGTCCAGCCGTTCCCGCGACCTGCTCCCCGCCTCCGCGTCCGTCACCAGCAGGCACAGGCCCGGCAACGTCCCCCGGCCGACCCGGCCGCGCAACTGGTGCAGCTGCGACACCCCGAACCGGTCCGCGTCCATGATCACCATCACGGTGGCGTTGGGCACGTCCACGCCCACCTCGATCACGGTCGTCGCCAGGAGCACGTCCAACTCCCCCGCCGAGAACCGGCGCATCACCGCGTCCTTCTCGTCCGGATGGAGCTTGCCGTGCAGCACGCCAAGCCGCAGCCCCGCCAGCAGGACCTCCAGCTTGGGCAGCACCTCCATGATCCCCAGCGGGGACCGCCGCTCCCCGTCCTCCTCGATCGCGTCGCCCTCGTCGCCCTCCTGCTCGCCGATCCGCGGGCAGACGATGTAGATCTGGCGCCCGGCGGCCGCCTCCTCCTTGATGCGCTCCCACGTCCGCGCCAGGAACGCGGGCTTCTCCGGCGGCACCACATGCGTCCGGATCTCCGAGCGCCCCGCCGGCAACTGCGCCAGCACCGACGTCTCCAGGTCGCCGAACACCGTCATCGCGACCGTCCGGGGAATCGGCGTGGCGGTCATGACCAGCACGTGGGGCCGCCCGCCGGTCACCTTCTCCCGCAACGCGTCCCGCTGCTCGACCCCGAAGCGGTGCTGCTCGTCCACGACCACCAGCCCCAGGTCGGCGAACTGCACCTGGTCCTGCAACAGGGCGTGCGTCCCCACCACGATGCCCGCCGCCCCCGACGCCGCGTCCAGCAGCGCGGCCTTGCGCACCTTGGCCCCCTGCGAACCGGTGAGCAGCGCGACCTTGGTCGCGTTGTCGGCTCCTCCCAGCTGCCCCGCCTGCGCGAGCTCCCCGAGCATCCCGGTGATCGACCGGTAGTGCTGCTGCGCCAGCACCTCGGTGGGCGCCAGCAAGGCCGCCTGCCCACCCCCGTCCACCACCTGCAACATCGCCCGCAACGCGACAATCGTTTTGCCGGCTCCGACGTCGCCTTGGAGGAGGCGGTGCATGGGGTGTTCGAGGGAGAGGTCTTCGGCGATCTCGCGGCCTACTTCGCGCTGACCCTTGGTCAGTTCGAAGGGGAGGCGGGCGTCGAACTCGTCCAGGAGGCCGCCCTCGATCGCGGGGCGGGCCTTGGCGGGCAGGGCCGCGGCGGCCAGGCGCCGCTGGGCCAGGGCGATCTGGAGGACGAACGCCTCGTCCCACTTGAGGCGTTTGCGGGCGCGGCCGAGCTCCTCCCAGTCCTTGGGGCGGTGGATGCCCTCGTACGCGTCGCGCAGGCCGATCATGCCGTGACGCTTGAGGGTGAGGCGGGGCATCGGGTCGTCGCCGAGTTCGAGCTGGTCGAGGACCAGGCCGACGGACTTGGTGATCGCGTCGATGTCGAGGCCCTTGGTGGCCGGGTAGATCGGGATGATCTCGTCGGCCCACTCCTGGGCGGCCGCGGCGTCCTCGCGGGCGTGGATCGGCTTGTACTGGGGGTGGGTGAGCTGGCGGACGGCCCTGCCGCTGCGCGGGCGGTAGGTGCTGATCTTGCCGGCGAACAGGCCGCGGGTGCCCGGGGAGAGCTCCTTTTCGGGCTTGTACGAGCCCTTGCGGCCGAAGAAGCTCAGCTTGAGCTCGCCGGTGCCGTCGGTGACGGTGATCTCCAGGACGTAGCCGGGGCTGCGGGTGAGGGTGCGGCCCTGGACCTTGACGACCTCGGCCATCACGGTCACGTGCTCGCCGTCGGCCAGGCTGCCCAGCGGCGTCAGCTCACCGCGGTGGGCGTACCGGCGGGGGTAGTGGTGCAGCAGGTCCCCGACCGTGTGCAGGTCGAGGCCGCTCGCCAGAACCTTGGCGGTCTTGTCCCCGAGGACCTTGCGCAACGGCTCGTCGAGTTTGGCCACCTGTCTTTTCTAGCCCATCGGGGGGACAGGGATTCACTCCACGCCGATGAGCAGGGGGTAGAGCTCCTGGGCGCCGTCGTAGACGCCGACCTCGACGTCCGGGCGGACGTCCCGGAGGTGGTCCTCGAGGGCCGCGGCGAGTCCCTCGGGCGCGTGGGCGCCGGCGATGAGGGTCACCAGCTCGCCGCCGGCGGACAACATGCGGTCCACGCACTGGCGGGCCACCTCGGCCAGATCGGAGCCGATCATGGCGACGTCGCCGTCGATCAGGCCGAGCACGTCGCCGGGCTGGCAGAGGCCCACACTGGTGAACGCCTCCTCCACGGCGACCTCCAGGTGACCGAACCTGGTGGCGCCGGCGGCGCGCGTCATGGCGATCACGTCGTCGGCGAAGCGGCGCAGCGGGTCGTGGACCGCGAGGGCGGCCAGTCCCTGGACGGACGCCTTGGTCGGCACGACGGCGATCCGGGCGCCGGCGTCGCGGGCACGTTCGGCGGCGGCCTCGGCCAGGGCGAGGACCTCGGGCTCGTTCGGCAGCACCGCCACCTCGTCCCCGGCCGCCAGGATCGCCTCGGCCAGGACGGCCATCGGCGGGACCGTGCCGGAGGCGCGGCGTACCACCCGGGCGCCGCAGCCCTCGAAGATCGCCGCCAGCCCGTCGGCGGCGGTGACCGCGACCACGGCCCGGCCGACATGGGGCGCGTGCGGCTGGTCCTCGGTGATCATGTGCAGGTAGGTGACGCGGATGCGGTGCGGGCGGCCCGCCGCGAGGCCCGCCTCGATGGCCGCTCCGGCGTCGTCGACGTGAACGTGGATGTTCCAGAGGCCGTCACCGCCGACGACGACGAGGGAGTCTCCGAGGCCGTCCAGGGACTCGCGGAGATCGGGGATGGCGTCGTCGGGTGCGTCGAGCAGGTACATGACCTCGTAGCCGGGGCCCGTCGTCTCCGGCTCCTCCCGTACGGCGGGCTCGCCGTGGGTTCGGGCGGGGACCTCGTACCGTTCGGGGAACTCCTCGGTGATCACGGCGGCGAGCGCCTCCAGGACCACGCAGAGGCCGGCGGCGCCCGCGTCCACCACGCCGCTGCGGGCCAGGACGTCGAGCTGGCCGGTGGTCTTGCGCAGCGACTGGCGAGCCCCGGCCGCGGCGGCGCGTGCGGCTCCGGAGAGGCCGTCATTGGTGCCGGTGGCGGTGGACGCCTCCTGGAGCACGCTGAGGATCGTCCCCTCGACCGGGTGCTCGACCGCGTTGCGGGCCAGCACCGAGGCGTACTCCAGGGCCTCGGCGAAGACCTCCGCGTCCACCCGGATCCCCGGCCGTCCCATGATCTCGGCGAGCCCGCGGAACACCTGGCTCAGGATCACCCCGGAGTTGCCCCGGGCTCCCAGGAGCGCCCCCTGCGCCAGCGCCCGCCAGGTGTCGGCGGCGCCGGCGTCCCCGGGGAGCGCCTCGGCGGCCTCCGCAGCCGCCAGCACGGTCAGGTGCAGGTTGGTCCCCGTGTCCCCGTCGGGCACCGGGAAGACGTTGAGCGCGTCGATCTCCGCCCGGGTGCGGCCGAGGGCCTCGGCCGCGAGCCTGCACCACTGCCGTACCGCCGCCCCGTCGAGGACGTCAATCAACGCGTGCCCCTCTCCGCCATGTCCGAGATAATTCTGTATCGCGTGAAGTGCCCCTTTGGGAACCGATCGCACCCGGGAACCGCAGGCTGAATCCCCTCGCCGATTCGCCTACCGGGCGCGGGGTCGGCTAGTCTGATCCATGCGCCTCCTCCGAGGCGCCTTCAGCGAGCGCTCCGAGCGGCCTCTCCGGCCGGGAGCGTTCCGTTCAGAGCACCGACACCCACTTTGGAGTTTCCCGTGGCTTCCGTCTGCGACGTCTGCGGCAAGGGACCCGGTTTCGGCATGAGTGTCTCCCACTCGCACCGCCGCACCCCGCGCCGCTGGAACCCCAACATCCAGCGTGTGCGCGCCGTCGTGAACGGTGGCACCAAGCGGATCAACGCCTGCACGTCCTGCATCAAGGCGGGCAAGGTCGTCAAGCCGACCGTCTGACGGTCGCAACCAAGCCTCAGTCGGCTCACCAGGTCTGGTGAGCCGGCTTTTGCGTTCCCGGACGCTCAGGCGATCAGTGCTCGCGGATCCGCCAGGCGTGGTCTACGGGGCCTATGCCGGCGCCCAGGGGGAAGCCGGCGGCGATCGCGCCTGTGACGTACTCCTTGGCCTTGGCGACGGCGGTGGGGATGTCCTCGCCTCGGGCGAGGTACGAGGCGATGCCTGAGGCGAGGGTGCAGCCTGTGCCGTGGGTGTGGCGGTTGTCGTAGCGCGGCGCGGTGAAGCGGTGCTCGGTCGTGCCGTCGAAGAGCAGGTCGGTCGGGTCGCCGGGCAGGTGGCCGCCCTTGATCAGCACCCAGTCGGGGCCGAGGGCCTTGAGCGCCTCGGCCGCCTCGCGCAGGCCCGGCTCGTCCACGACCTTGACGCCGGTGAGCTGCTCGACCTCGTAGAGGTTGGGGGTCACGACGGTGGCGACCGGGAGCAGGGCCGAACGGATGGCGGCGACGGCGTCGGGGGCCAGCAGCGAGTCACCGTGCTTGGAGACGCCGACGGGGTCGATGATCACGGGCACGTCCACGGTCGCGAGCCGTTCCGCGACGGTCTCGACGAGTGCGGTGGAGGCGAGCATGCCGGTCTTGACCGCCTGGACGCCGATGTCGCCGAGCACCGAGTCGAGCTGGGCGCGGACGGCCTCGGGGGGCAGCTCCCAGTAGCCCTGGACGCCGAGGGAGTTCTGGGCGGTCACGGCCGCGATGACGCTCATGCCATGCGTGCCGAGGGCCAGCATCGTCTTCAGGTCCGCCTGGATCCCCGCGCCTCCGCCGGAGTCCGAGCCTGCGATGGTCAGCACGAGGGGAGGGGTCTGCGTCATGGTGCCAACTGTAGACGGCCGTAAACCAGGTCAAACCCGGACGCAACGCTGTTTATTGATCATGCATTCGGAGGGCGCCTGCAGGACGCCGTTGGCCACGTAGGCGATCCGTACGCGCTGGCCGGGGGCCAGCGCCGGGGTGCCGGGCGCCTTGCGCACGTAGAGCCGCTGCCCGGTCTCCACGACGGTCCCCCCGGTCGCGGAGACGAACGTGACGTTCGGGATCTTGAACGCGATCGCCCAGTCGTTCACCGGCCTGCTGCCCTTGTTGCCGATGGTGACGGTGCCCCGGAACCCGGTCGGAGTCGGGGCCCCCGGGCGGAACGCCACGATGAGTCCCGACGCCCGCGCGGCGCGGCTGGTCCGGCCGCCCTCACCGCGTTCGGAGACCTGGCCGTCCTTGGGGTCGACGGGCTCGTGGGCGCCGCCGCCGAAGTTGAGGGAGATCTGCGAGGTGCTCCCCGCGTACGCCACGACGCCGACGGCGATCACCAGCGCGGTGACGGGCAGGAGCGGGGTGACGACGAGCTTCTTGGACAGGCGCCACCCGCCGGTCTTCTCTCCGGCGGAGTCGGGCTTGGCGCCCTCCGGAGCGGTGGCGCGCTGCGGGCGGGGCGCGCCGGTCGCCGCGCCGGCCACGGG
>NZ_WBMT01000004.1 GCF_008923185.1 Actinomadura rudentiformis | reverse complement strand
ACCAACGTGACCGGCACGACCCGCGGATGGAAGGCCGCGTTGAACGCACTTTCGCTGCACTACGGCGACCGCATCACCCTGAACTAACAGCGATCACCACGCCACCCACAGATTTTCAGACAGTCCCGACACCATCGGTGTGATGGTCAGGCTGCGCGGGTGGCCTCGTAGTTGACGGGGCTGCGGTAGCCGAGGTTGCTGTGCAGCCGGTGCAAGTTGTACCAGTTCTTGATGTAATCGAAGATCGTGGTGCGGGCAGCGGCCCGGCTGGGCCAGACGGCAGCGTCGAGCAATTCCCGTTTGATGGTGGCGAAGGACTTCTTGTCGGGATACAAGGGATGCCGTGAGCTGGCCAGACGTGGACGGCCGTCTGGTCGGGGGACTGGCCTCCACTGCATTGTCGCAGCGGTGGCCGAGCGGTGGCGGAGCGCTTGGCTTCGCGACCAGCTAAGGCGTGTCTCGAAGCCAGCTGGCCCACTGCGCGAATTCGAGACACGAGCTGGCCGACGTGCAGTCACGCGAAGGTCGGTTGTCCCTGTCGCTGATCAGCTAGGAGACGACGGGGCTCCGGTCGGCATGCGTGCGTGCGGTGTCTGCCCCTCGATACTCCCCAGGCCGCAGGCAATGTGGCGTGGGTTTGGGTACGACTGGGGCTCCACCGGGCACACTTCTCTTTGGTACTGCTGCCGTGCCCTGGAACCTGCTCGATGGACAGTGACCTCTTCTTCGATGACTTCGCGGACATCATCAAGGCATATGCCGAACAGCTCCGCAGAGAGGGCCGTGTCGTTGCCCGTCTTCACACGCACGAGGAACGCGGCTTGTTCAAGCAGCTCGGAGACCGAGCTGCGCACCTGCTCGGCCGTCCCTACGCGGTGTTCGACACAGGCGACCTCACCTACGTCATCCTCATGGACTGGCGCTTCCATCCACCTGTCCCTCCTCCGTAGGTGAGAGGTCAGAGCCTCCTCACGCTCCATCGAGGCGGGACTTCACGGCTATCGGCGTGCTCTTTGCCGCGCTGCCACTGCAACGGCTACTGCGCTGGCAACTACAACTGCGCCGGCAACGGCAGCCGCAACTCCAACTGCGGCGGAGGGCTGCTTCAGTGGCGGGCGATGGCGAGTACGGCGTTCTGGCCGCCGAACGCTGCCGAGAGGCTCAGGGCCAGGTCGAACGAGTGTCGTTCGGGGAAGGTGGGGAGCTTGAGGTCCGCCGGCTCTGGGTCGGTGAGGTTGACGTTGGGAGGAACGACCTGCTCCCGCAGGGCCAGCGCCGTGAAGGCTGCCTCTATCGCTCCGGCCGCCCCGAGGAGGTGGCCGGTGACTCCCTTGGTGGAGCTGATCGGCGGACCGTGCGGCAGGTTCTTGGCCAGCAGCGCGGCTTCGAGGCGGTCGTTGACCGGGGTGGAGGTGCCGTGGGCGTTGACGTAGCCGATGTCTTCCGGGATCGCGTCCGCGTCGCGGAGGGCTGCGTTGATGGCGGCTTGCGTGCCCTGCCCGTCGGGGTGGGGACGGGTGACATGGTGGGCGTCCGAGCTGGCACCGAATCCCGTCACGAACGCATGAGGCGTGACACCCCGTGCCCGTGCGTCGGCTTCGCGTTCCAGCACGAGCACACCTGCGCCTTCCGCGCAGACGAAGCCGTCACGGCCCCTGTCGAACGGACGGGATGATCCGGCCGGATCGTGGTCTCGATGAGAGAGGGCACCCAGCCGCGCGAACCCCGCGATGATGGCCGGGGTGACGAGTGCCTCCGTGGCTCCCGTCAGGACGATGTCGTAGCGGTCCGCGGCCAGGAGGTCGCGGGCCACGCCGATGGCCGTGGTCCCGGAAGAGCAGGCTGTGGCGACGACCATGCCGGGTCCGGTGGCGCCGAGGAGGGTCGAGAGCTGGCCGGCGACCATGTTCGGAAGCATCTTGGGCAGGAGGAGCGGGGAGACATAACGGGCACCCTCCTTCTCGAGGATGGAGCATTGTTCCTCGACGGTCTCCATGCCACCGGCAGTGTTGCCGAGGACGACACCGACCCGGGCGCCGTCCCAGTCCGCTGGATCGAGTCCCGCGTCGGCCACCGCTTCCCGCGCCGCCACCAGGGCGAACTGGGTGAACCGATCCGTCCTCCGCGCCAGTACGGGGTCGAGGAAGGCCTCGCCGTCGAAGCCTGGGACCCGGCAGCTGAGTGCAGCGGGAATCTGCCAGAGCGACGGGTCGACCGCCGCCATGGTCTTGGTGCCGTTGCGGACGGTCTCCCAGCTGGCCTTGGTGCCGATCCCGGCGGGAGTGAGCAGGCCAACGCCGGTGATGGCGGCCCGGGAACGGCTCAAGGCGTGACTTCCTGCAGCTTCTGACGCCGTGCCGCGAGGAGATCGGAGAACTGCCCGACCGTCAGGGACGCGGTCCTGACGAGTTCCTCCTCGGTGAACGTGATCCCGAGGTGCTGCTCGACCAGCAGGCCGAGCTCGACCAGGGCGAGGGAGTCGATGCCCGCGTCCTCCAGCAGTGACTCCGGCATGACCATGCGCTCATCCAGCTTCAGGTTCTGAACGAGCAATGTCTTCAGCTCGGCGAACACGCCTTCCTCCGCGATTGTTTGAACTGCTGCGACAGGGCGAGAATCCCAATGCAGTCACTATGAGTGTCAGGATGATTGCGTATAGTTTCACAGGCTGATCGTGGCGACGCAACAACCACGATCACTCGGTCAGGCGCACGCGAAGGAACCTCGAGGAACGTGATCCCATGAAGGCCGTGCAGTGCGCCTGAGCTCGATGGACGACTTCACGCCCCGACCAGGCCGCCTCGTCGAGTGGACGGCCGGTGCGGACGCGGCGGCCATGGTGGCGGCCGCCTCACTGGACCCCTCGCCGCCCTCGTACTCCCAGAAGTTCCACATCGGCTGGCACCAGGCCAACATGGCAGGCGGAGTAAGGCCCTCCTCTTGGCTGACGGCCGTATTCGATCTGCCTGGACGTCTGGACGCCACGGCCATGGCGGCAGCACTGGAGAGCTGGGTACGCAGACATCCGACCCTGCTCACCTGGTTCCAGTTGGACGACGGGCGGCCGCAGCGATACGCCATCCGTCCTGCGGACTTCAGCCTCCGCCCGGCGGTCCTGGGCACCTTCGACGCCGGCGCCGACATCCGGGACCGCCTGCAGGAGCAGTTCGACTCGCGCATCGACCCCCTGACCTGGCCGCCCTTCGTCGTGGCGGGGATCGAACGAGCGGACTCGGCCACCATGTTGTTCGCCGTCGACCACACGCACACCGACGGCTATTCCTTGATCCAGATCTTCCGCGAGGTGCGCGATCTGTACGAGGCCGAGCTCGCCGGAACGAGCGCCGGCCTTCCTGAGGTCGGCAGCTACGTCGACTACTGCGCGTCGGAGGTGGCACGGGCCTCCGAGATCTCCAGCGACTCGTCCGCCGTGGGAACGTGGCTGAAGTTCGCGCAGGCGTGCGGCGGTACCCCTCCGGGCTTCCCTCTCGACCTGGGACTTCCACCGGGAGGGCGAGCCCCGGGCGTGTCGTACACGATGGAGTTGTTCGACGCAGCTGAGGCCGACGCGTTCAACGCCGCTTGCCTGCGTGCCGGCGCGAGGTTCTCCGGCGGCCTCCTCGCCACTCTCGGCATCGCGAACCAGCGGCTCGCCGGTGAGGACGACTACCGCGGGCTGATGACCCTCCACACCCGCACCGAACCCCGATGGCTGGTCGCCCAGGGGTGGTTCACCAATCTCGTCCCGGTGCAGTTCCCTGTCGCGGGACATCGTCGCTTCGGTGACCTCCTGCCGAAGGCTCAGCTGGCGATTCTCAGGGCCGCCAAGCTGAACGACATCCCGTTTCACTGGATCGCCCAGATACTCGCCGAGAAGATGAATCTGCTGAGCGACCCCCGTTCAGTGGTGCCGATGACCTCCTACATCGACCTCCGCCGCGCCCCCGCCTCGAAGGACTTCGAGGCGGCCCGCTTCCAGGTGATCGCCGGGCACAGCGAATTCGACGAGGTCTTCATTTGGATCAACCGGGACTGGCACCGCACCACCTTCACCGCCGTCCACCCCGATACGACAGTTGCCAGGCAGAACGTTCACCGCTACGCCGAGCTCGTACGATCCGTCCTGCGGGAAGTAGCCCACAACGGCGACGCCCCCTTGGCCCAATAGGCCGCCACACGCCAGCACCATGGAACGTCCGACCCGCCTGCGCGAGGTTTTGAGACCGCCAGATGGCCCTCGGATCCAGCGCCGCAGAACACAACTCTGGGCCTGGCCGGTCACTATGGTGGGTCTTGCCGCTCTCATCACGGATGGCCGATAGATGGACGCTGAACCGTTCAACCGCGCTTGGGGACGTTTCGCCGGGTGGCTTGCCGAACGTGCCCCTGACGACCATGCCGTGCTGCGTCCTCCGGCGAGTGAGGAACAGATCGCCGCTGTCGAGGAGGCGTACGGCGTTGTCCTGCATCCCGATTTGAAGGCGCTGCTACGGCTGCACGATGGCACGCAGTCCGGCAGTCATCCGTACGGCGATTTCTTGCCGTTGGGGCACCGGTTAAGCACCGTTCAGCGCATCGTCTGGACTCGGGACACGCTGGTGAGTCACTACGAATCCTCGCGCCCTTACTTCGATGCGGAAGAACCCGTCGAAGCCCACGCCGACCAATGGGTTCCGTTCGCCGAGCCCAACGACGGTGGGTTCGCGTTCGTCGACCACCGGCCCGGGCCGACCTACGGGCAGGTGTACGAGTTCGGGATGGGGTCGGGCGCTGTCGAGGCCAAACTGTGGGCGACCAGCCTGACCGCGTTCTTCGAGGCGCTGGCTACAGCCGTGGAGACCGGCACGCCTTTCCAGGGATATCGCCCCGCGTTCATCGAGTACGTGAGAGTTCCTGCACCCGGCCTCGATCACCTCGTCGGCCTACGCATCTTCGACTGGAGAATCGAGCCAGAGCGACCAGATCGCGACCCGAACTACATCCTCCACCCGGTCACCGGCTCTTGACAGCGGGTTCGTCTCGGCACGCCAGGTGGGTTGGCTGATGAACCACTTGATCTCTCTTGATGGAGGAAGGTCACCGCCGACGCGCGCTCCGCACCAGGAAGGTCGTCCGGCGTCCACCGGCCGGTGCGGAAATCTTGGCTGAGGCGGCATAGTGATGGGGCCTTTCTGCGTCTTTATGGGTGACGCCGGTGAGGGAGGCCCCCGTTGAGACGAGAGGCCCGCGAGAGTATTACCGCATTCATCGAGGCACGCTCCACGAGCCTGATCCGGACTGCCTACGCGCTTACCGGCGACCAGCATGCCGCCGAGGACCTGCTGCAGTCGGCGCTCACCAAGACCATCCTGCGCTGGCGCCATGTGCGCGATAACCCCGAAGCCTACGTTCGCCGGGCGATGTACAACGAGCAGGTCAGCCGCTGGCGGCGTGCGCGTGAGCAGACCACGGGGGATCCGCCTGAGATCGCCGTGCGTGATGAGAGCGGTGATGTTGATCTGCGGCTGTCGCTGGAAAGCGCGCTGTTGTGCCTGCCTCCACGCAAACGCGCCGTGCTCGTCCTGCGCTACCTGGAAGATCTTCCCGAGGTCGAGGTCGCCGAGATCCTCGGATGTTCGGTGGGCACCGTCCGCAGCCAGACGCACAAGGCGATCGCGCGGCTGCGTGAACTCGTGCCCGGCCTCACCGCCGACCTCGCGCCTATCGAGGAGCTGTCATGACGAACGACCTGGTCGAAGACGCCTTGAGTCAGCTGGCGAACCGGGCGCGGCCGGTGGACGACATGGCCGGGCGGGCGCTGCGCAGCGCGGCCCGCTGCCGGGTCCGCCGCCGGGTCACCGCAAGCACAGCGCTGGTGGTGGCGACCGCGGCGGCGATAGCGGTGCCGGTCATGGTGCTCCCGGCTGTGGACGGGGAGAAGGTGCAGGCGGGGCCGAGCGGAGTGCAGGGCGGTCTCGACAAGGTCTTGCCGCCGGACTCGGCCGTAAGCCGCGCCGCCGTACGGGCATGCATGAACGGCGACCCCACGTTCCCCGGGCTCACCGGTCCGCCGACCGAGGGACACCGGGCACGGGACTTCCGGCTCCTGGCCACCCATCCCGTGAAGGACGGGCGGCTGGTGTTCCTGGGCAGCTCCAAGGGCTACCGCACGTGCCTGATCGATAAGGACGGCAAGGCGTCCCCCGCCAACCGGCAGCGCCGCCAGATCGCACATCTGTGGGGCACCGGCCCCGGAAGGGACCCGTGGGCACCCGACGCATCAGTGGTTCCGCTGGACACCGGCGGCAACGTCACCGCCTACGGCCCGGGCGGGCACGTGAAGTCCTACGAATTCCACGCCGCAGGCCGGGTGACACCCGAGGCCACAAAGATCACGGTGCGCTTCGGCAAGGAGCCACCGATCACCGCCACGATCTCGGGCTCCTGGTTCCTCGCCGGCACTGTCAGCCCCGCCGGAACCAAGGCCCGCGCGATGCAACAGTCGATGGAGATCAAGGCCTACGACGCCAACGGCACAGTGATCTTCGAAACAACCCACCCGACCTAAAGCCGACTGCCGGAGCAAGCACGAACCACCGACGCCCCCGGTGCCGCCCCAGAACTGCCCTGGACGCCATCCACCCAGCGGCGTCCACCCCCGTGGCTGGCGACTCCAACACCGAGGCGCAAGCGACGCGACTCAGCTCCAGGTGAGGCCAGATCGGAGCGTCGCTGATCGTCTGGGACTTGTCCGTCGTCGATGTTCCTACGTCGGTGTTGGCCAGGGGACTGAAGGCTGAGACCGCGGCCGGTCGCGGCTGGTCGCTGGTCGCGGCTGGTCGCTGGTCGCGGCCGCCGCTGGTCGCGGCCGGTCGCGGGTGAGTCGGCGGGCCATCAGTGTGATCGCGGTCCAGGTCGATGGGCCGCGGTCTGCGGGCCGCGGGTCGCGAGGTTCGGATCGCAACCGGGACGGTGTGCGCCCCGCCAGCGCAGCGAAGCGGCCAGCGATCAACCCCCCGAAGTGCCAGCTCCAACCGTCCGCGCGGAGTGAAGTTTGGCGTTAGCGCGGACCACCAGGGACCTTCTGGTGCGGGTTGCTTGTTGCGGTGACACACCCGCCAGGAGGTTCTCCTGTTACAGATCATCGACCCGTGAGTCGCCGTCACCAACGTTCATGGCAGGACGTCTAGCGGGCGAAGGCCATGGCGCTCGCGGCGCTGATGGCGACTGCCAGGACCACGACGACCAGAGGTGCGGCCAGCGGTCTCCGGCGTTGGGGTGGCTCGGCTCGCTCACGTTTGAGGCGAGGTGGGGCGGGCTTCGCCTTGGGCGCCGGTCGCCGGGGAGTGGCGACCTTGACCGGCGGGGTCGGGATGGGGACCAAAGCTGCCGCCGGACGCGGAGGGCGCGGGGAAGGAGTTGGTTTCGGCGGCGGAGGTGGCGGAGGCGGAGGTGGCGGTGCAGGGACCTCGGCCGGTGGGGAAGGGGTGGGCTCCGGGGGAGGAGGCGGAGGGGGAGCGGCTGGGGGACGGCAGCAGCGGGTGCGGTTGACGCTGACGCAGACGTCGGAGTCCGCCTCCATCGAGACGGTGACCTCAATGTCCACGCAGACTGTGACTCCCGGCGGCTCCGGATCGACGATCATGGCGGAGGAGCCCAGTCCGGCGAACATGCTGGCACTGAGCGCCGCGACCAGGGTGACGGGCATGGTCAGCCGCTCCCGGGGATGCGGTGGAGTTCGTCCATGACAGCGGTGAAGGCGTCAGGCTTGACGGCCAGCGCGCCGGTGAACGCGCGTGAGATGTCGACGCAGAGATACATGCCGATGCCCAGCAGGGCGGCCATCAGAGCCAGCGGCAGGAGGCTCATGCCACGTGGACGTGCGCCGGCCAGGAACGGGAAGAGCAGGACGATCAGTCCGGTGAGCAATGTGACGATCAGCAGGCCCGGAGGCGGGCTGGTCTTGGCGTCCATGGCCCGCTGCCGCCGTGCGGAGGTGATGTCGGCGATGTCGTCCAGGACCGCGGCCTGGTCGTCCTTCGCGTCGCGGCCCTTGGCGGGGAACGCGGCGACCTCGCGGCGCAGCCGTTCCAGCCGGGTCCAGCCGTCCGGACTGAGTTTGCCGTCGGCCATCAGCCGCCACTCCTTGGTACGGACGAACTGGGCATAGTCGAGCAACTCGGTCCGGACGTGAGCGCTCTGGGCTGTGGGCAGTTCCGCGGCCGACCAGGCGCCCTCCACGATTGCCTGGCTCTCGGCGTAGGTGTTGACCCGGGCCGCGTCGGTGGTCGTCCACGGGACGACGATCGCAATGGCGAAGGCCAGCAGGAACAGCGCCGAAAGCATGGAACCGGTGTGTCCGGTGGTCGCTCCGCTGGGCAGCTCGTCGTCAGTGACGGAACGGAGCCGCCGGACCAGCAGAGCGGCGATGATCACCAAGCCGACGGCCGAGGCGGCGGCGATGAGATATACGGTCATGCCCAACTACTTATCGTAGTCTTGACGTGACCGTGGGCTATATTTTGGTATGGAGTTGCATTGTGAGGCCATGGGGATGGGTTATCGATCCTCCCGGGCGGCCAACCACATTTGTGAGCAGCGCCGTTGCGGGCTCAGCAGCGTGAGTGGCGCATCGGACGTCGCCGTGCCGATTCGACTCGGCTACGGATCACTTGGATGACCTGAATGGCCCTCCGTACATCCACGCCGATATTCGCCTTCGTCCACTCGATCTGCTAGGCGAGGTTTCGGCGCGTCTATGTCGAAAAAGTAGTACTTCGAGTACGTTGACGGATTGAAGCAATGATGTGGGTGTCGGTCGCTGAGGTGACTGCCATAGTCGTACCCGTTCAAGTAGGAATGGGACAAATCAGGGTCTTCTCCGACACTGCACCCTGCCGCACTGGCGAGTAGATCCAAGCCGACGAGGCCGCCGGACTCCTCCGACCTTCCTGCTCGCACGGCGAGGTTAAAGTGCGCCGAGTTTGCCGTACTCCCCGCAAAAGTAAATGGGCCCTTCTCTAAAGGTCGTCATATCGCAATCCATCAAGTGGAAGCGTGCCCGTCTGCGGTGGCCCGCCAGACGTCGGCGTGCCCAGGGGCGGCAGTCGGATCGGGCGGGTGCTCAGGCCTGCGATGGAGCCGGTGACCTGCCGTTCCATGACCGCTACGAGAGCAGTTGATCAAGGCTGCGCCGGCCCACCGCAGGCCCGCCAGAAGGGCAGTGAGTGCGGCCCTCATCACTTGCAGAACCGAGTCGGTGGTGGAGTGAAAACCGGCTCACTGGACGCTCGGTCGGCGTCTTATCTGTCGCGTCATAACACTCACGGCGCTGCGGATGGTGCTTCTGAACGCGAGGTAGAAGTGGCCCGGCATTGAGTGGTCCGCGCGTGACTCGGCCGCGGCGACCGTGATTTGGCCGCCTGCTATTCGGACAAAGCCGGACGGGTGGGGAAGCGGCCGGGCTTCTTGAACGAACTTTCTCGTGGATTTGGCGAGTGTGATTTGAAAGTCCTGGGTAAGGCATGCCATGTCGATCTTCACCGTTGGAGGTGAACGGAGATGTTCGTTTCGTCAACGGCCGCATGCTGTGCGGCGACAGTGGCGCTTTCACTGGCCCCAGCGGCCGCAGAAGCAGTCGAATATGTCCAGGCCGATAAAGAGCGGGTGCCGGCAGCCCGAGAGGCCAATGGCCCAGACAGGGACGCTCAGACATCCAGCCGGCGAAGCGCGGCACACGACCATAAGAGGTCCCACCGCACCCGCGCATGGGGTGGCTGGCAACACCGCCGTTCGCAGTTCGGCTGGCATCAGACGAACGCCCGGTTATTGACTTCCCTACAGCAGTCAGTACACCGGCGGCGGACGCGGATGGAAACGCAATGGCGACGCCGCGCCGACCGGGCGATCGAGTTCGCTCTTGCACAGAAAGGACGGCCGTATATCTGGGGCGGCACGGGCCCGCGGGGCTTTGACTGCTCCGGGCTCGTTCAGCAGGCTTGGCGGCGCGCCGGAGTGTCGATCCCGCGAGTGGCCGCGGACCAGTACAGGAGGGTCCGGCATCGTGTCAGCCGGCACCGGCTCATGCCCGGTGACCTTGTGTTCTTCAACCGGCTCGGGCACGTGGGCATGTACCTGGGCGCTTCGAGATTCATCCACGCGCCACGGCCGGGACGGCGCGTAAGCGTCGACAGGTTGAGGGGCTACTACCGCGAGCGCTATGTCGGAGCCGTCCGCCCCGGCTGGCGGCCCTTGCCGGCAGTCCCGTCAAAACTTCGCTGATCTGACCGTCCGCAGTGGTACCACGTCCGACGTCCGCTGCGCATCGGACAACCCATGCGCAGCGGACGCCGGTCAATCTATGCGTGGCATATTCCAGTCCACCTGTGTGTAGCGGCCGCCGGTCAACTTGTACGTGACGCTGGCCGACTCGAGAGTGATGCCGGTCGACCTTCGGCGTGGCGGACGCTGGTCGCCCTGTGGGTGGCGCATGCCGGTTGACTTGTGGCGGGGTGGACGTCGGTCATCTCGTGCGTGGCTGATGCCGGTCGTTCTGTGTGCGGCGTATGCCGGTCAACCTGTGCGCGTATGCCGGCCGCTCTATGCCGTAGCGGATGCCGGCCGACTTGTGGCGCGGTGGACACCGGTCAACCTGGGTGTGGCGGACACCGGTCAATCTGTGACCGGCGTATGTCGTTAGGCCTGTGCCTGGCGGGGATGCCGGTCGACCCTGTGGCGCCGCGTACGTCGGTGGGCCTGTGCGTGGCGCGTATGCCGGTCGGCTGTTGCGTGGCGGATGCTGGTCAACTTGCTACGTGGTCGGGTGAGGACGGCCCGGGCCAGTCGCCGTTTGCCGGTGGGCTGATGTCGACGACCTTGATCTGCCGGTCGAAGTCCTCTTCTAGGAAGATGGCCAGTTGGGCGGCGACGTCGGTTTCGGCGGGGCCGATGGCCATGGCGATGAGCAGGGTGTCGGTCTTCTCGGCGGGATCCATGACGAACGCGACGTCGACCTCTCGGCGCTCAATCTGGGAACGCGCGGTCGCCTCGTCCTTGACCGCGACGGCCTGCACGGGGGTGCCGTGCAGGCCGTTGAGCATGGCGAGAATCCGATCCCGCGCCTGCTCGGGGGCGACGACGGCGGTGCGGATCCCATGCGAGGACGGGGCGCGGAGAGCCCCGATGGACGACGCGCAGAAGGCCAGCTGGAGCAGCAGGACTGCGGCAACGAGCGCTCCGACGGCAGACGTCACCGCGGCGCGGAAGTCCAAGGACGACGAACTCAAGCCCGACTCTGAGTCCTCAGCGGCGTTACGGCATGAGCCCGAGTCACTACCCATAGTGATGATCCTATGGGGGAGAGAGTGCCCTGGCGTGAGTCATCCAACGCGCTCTTCCGCTCGGCCCACTTGCGGCATGGGCGTGGCGTCAGGGTCGTACGCGCCGAACTCAGATCTGGGCAGCCAGCGCAGGGCGAGGATGCCGAGAGCTGCGTGGAGCAGGCCGGCCACGGCTGCGACTGTGTGCAGGCCGGTGATGAAGGCTGCTCTCGCCTCCGCGACCACTGCGGGCGCGAGGTCAGGCAGTTGAAGTGTCTCGTCCAAGGTGGGGGCGAGGTCAGGTCCCTGGATACGGAAGATCAGCGCCGCGAGCGAACCGAGAAGCGCGATCCCGAGGGCGTTGCCGAGTTCGTTGCTGGTCTCAGCGATCGCGCCCGCCGAGCCCGCTCGTTCCGTGGGCACTGCCGCGACGGCCGTGTCGGCGACGAGGCTGAACGAGATTCCGTACCCGACGCCGGCGACCGCAGTCGAGGCGATGTACCAGCCGATCCCGCCGGTGACGCCGGTGGGGAGCAAGAGCAGCAGACCAGCCGCGATGGAGAAATGGCAGACGATGAGCGCCGTCCTTTTGCCGATGCGGCCGACCACTGCCGGAGTGATGATGCAGGTGGTGGTGAGGACCGCCGCCCCAGGGAGCGCCAGGAACGCCGCGTACAAGACGGTCGTGCCGAGGATGGACTGCAGGTAGATGCCCGCCAGATACGCGGTCGCCGACCACGCGGCCAACGGCAGCAGACCGGTGATGATCGCAATCGTGAAGACGCGGTCCCGAAACAGAGAGAACTCGATCAGCGGGTGCTCGAGGCGCCGCTGTCGCCGCGCGAACCAGACCAGGAGGCAGCTCCCGGCGACCGCCGTCGCGACCGGGACGATCGACAGGCCTTCGGCGGCAGCGTGCTTGATTCCGTAGATGGCGAGCAGCAGGCCGCCGGCCGAGAGGACGACACTTGGCACGTCGACGCCACCTGGCCGGGTGGCGCGCACATCACGGAGAAGGACCGGGGCGAGCAGCAGGAACAGCCCGATCACGGGAATGTTGACCAGGAAGACCGAGCCCCACCACAGCCGTTCCAGCAGCGCGCCGCCCACGACCGGGCCGATCGCGAAGCCCGCTGCGAACCCGGCTGCGAAGATGCCGATGGCCTGCGCCCGGCGTCGCGGGTCGGGGAACAGTTCGCTCAACACCGCCAGCGCCGATGGCAGAAGAGTGGCGCCGGCCACTCCCATGAGCCCCCGGAAGGCGATGAGCAACTCGGCGTTCGGCGCGAACGCCGCACCGGCGGATCCGATGCCGAACACCGTCGCGCCGATCATGAGCAGCTTCAGGCGACCGTAGCGGTCACCGATGTTGCCGAACGCGATCAGCAGGGAACCGACCGCGAAGCCGTAGATGTCCAGGATCCACAGGGCCTGATCGGCCGTCGGGCTGACCGCCTGGCTGATCCGGGGCATCGCCAGGAACAGGATCGACCCGTCCATGGAAACGAGAAGGACCGGGCCGAGGACCACCACGAGCCCGAGCCAGGCCCGCAGGCTTGGGGATTGTGCACGCTGTTGGGACATGTTCACGACGGTGCAGCACCACGCGCTGGGCAACCATGCCCTTGTCGTGGGTACACCCAGCAGGTGCAGGCACTCCTCTGGCCGGGCGATCTAGGCTCGACTCGTGGAGAGTCTTGGAGCGTTCCTGAAGAGCCGCCGTGATCGAATCACACCGGCTGACATCGGCCTGCGCACGTACGGAACGTCCCGCCGCGTCCCAGGCCTACGGCGTGAGGAGCTCGCGCAGCTCGCCGGCGTGAGTGCCGGGTACTACACCCGGCTGGAGCAGGGGCAGGCCGAGACCGCTTCGGAGCAGGTCCTGGACGCGCTGGCCCGGGCGCTCCAGCTTGACCAGGTCGAGACCGTTCATCTTCACAATCTCGCTCGGCAGTCCGCCATGCCCAGCCTGTCCGAACCGAGCCAGGAAGAGCCTCACCCACGAGTTCTCGCGCTCCTGACGTCCCTCGGTGAGTCAACGCCGGCGCGCGTGCTCGGCCGACGCGGAGACGTTCTCGCCTGGAACCGCACCGGACACGCACTCGCCGCCGAACACGTCGCGTTCGACGCGCCACGAGACCCGGCACGCCGCCCGTCCATCCCGCGGATGTTCTTCCTGGATCCCCTCATCCGCGAGCTGTACCGCAACTGGCATGAACTTGCCCAGATCCACGTCGCCCACCTGCGGCTCACCGCCGGCCGATATCCCACGGACGCGCGCCTGGCCGAACTGATCGGCGAACTCACGATGCGCAGCGACGACTTCGCGAAACTATGGGCCACCGGTGACGTCGCCGATTGCACCGTTGGGACCATGCACGTACAACACCCCACCGTCGGAGCCGTCAGCGTCGACTACCAGGTGTGGCTCCAGCCCGACAGCCCCGACCACCGGCTTGAGATCTTCACCCCGAACGACGCGAGCTCCGCCGACGCGCTGCGCATCCTGACGCAGCAAGTCAGCGAGCAACGTTCTTCAGTACGGCACTGAGCTGCAGGAACGTCCGGCGCCACCGCGACCTGGTCGCCCGCCCGCTCCTCACCTGGCCGCCCGCCCCTCACCTGGCCGCCCGCCCCTCACCTGGCCGCCCGCCCCTCACCTGGCCGCCCGCCCCTCACCTGGCCGCCCGCCCCTCACCTGGCCAGCCCCCGCGACCTGGTCGCCCCCCCCGCGACCTGGCCGACCCCCACTCGGCCCTCGCCCCATCAACGCATCGCAGCCCGATGAGGATTCACCAACCCCACACCACTCACTTCAGCCAAGGCATTCCGCAATGCGTACGGCCTCTCACCACGCCAATTTCGCCAGCAATGCGCTACCGCGAACACAAACTAGGAAGGGGTAGCTCGCCTCCTGGGAACGGTTGGGCTCGGTGTTCGTGTCTGGGCCGTTTGATCGGGGGCTGGCTTCCACCGTGGTTGTAGGCGGTGGAGGAGATTCTGGGCGAGTCGGCCCTGCCTGCCGCTGAGCCTGTGCCGGTGAGTGAGGACGACGGCGGAAAGCGGGAAGCCGAGCCGGAGGTCGAACAGCCGGTGGAGGTGGTCGGCTGGGAGCCCGGCAGTCGCCAAAGGTATGGCTGGCGATTGACGGGTAGGGGACCCCAGCAGTGCAGATGCCATCGATACGGAGGGGGAGAGATGGCAGAGTCCAGCCGCGCAATGCAGGGCAGACGGCACGTGAGGACGCTGAACGCGCATGAGGAGTGGTCCGTTCGACGGACGCTTGGGCGAGGTGAGCGCTGACCATGGCTGATGACAAGGTTTTTCGCCCGGGGGAGAAGGTCGAGCGGAGCGCGATCTACGAATGCGATTCCGGCTGTGGCCACCGTTGGATTGGCGACGTCAAGGGCGATCCGTTTCCCTCGCTTCCCGAAGACTGCAAGGGAGGCGGTTGGAAACTGGAGGCCGGTACTCCAATGGATCGAGGCCCGGGGGCGAGTTCCGGAGCGGAAAGCCAGCCCAGGGAGAGAGTCGTTCCCGGCATGGGCAGCGCCACGGAGGGATACGACTCGGGTGGAACGCGACAGGGCGATCCTCTGAGTGGAGTGGAGAAGCCGCCGCCCGCCGGATAGCAGGCCCGGTTGAAGCTGGACTTTGCCGGCTTGACCCACACCGCGCGAACCCCGAAGCCCGGACGGGAAGAGTGAAGCTTCCCGTCCGGGCTTCTGGTCTGCGCTGGTCGCTGTCAGTTGCAGGCGAGCAACAGAAGCAGGCCAAAGCAGTTAACTTCGTCCCCGTCATGATCACGGTCATGATCGCGGTCGTGATGATGGTGCTCGCACCCGTTGTCCCAGCAGCCGACTTGGCTCACGGTGGATGTGACGGGCCTGACCGTGCTCGCTTGGGCGGGAGACGTCGTGGCAAGGACACTGGCGAGAATCCCGGCTGTCGCGACTGAACCCGCAAGAAGGTGCCTGGTGTTCACACTGCTCTCCTCTGTGTCGCAGCGGTAGACGCTGCGTAATGCCCGCCCGACCACTGTATGTGCTTGATCTTTCACTATCAGTGATAAGCCCGTGTTGTGTGGTGTCGCAAGGCTTGTCCGGTAGATCTTCCTTTGATCATGGAGTGACCAGGCACTTCTTGCGTGCTGCGCCGCTTCCGTCTCCTCGGGGCGGCTCAAGTGTCGGCAAAGTCGAAGGCATTCGAAACGACCGAAGAATGTCGTTCGGTAGCAAGTGGGTTACAGAGAGCCACGAGAAGGGGTATGCTCCAGGAGCGAGAACATCAACAACCCGCCCGGGCATGCAAAGTCCTGTCATAGCTCACCACGGAGGAGATCGCAGACGCCCTCACCCCCTGGTCGGCCGAGCGCCGACACCGACGCCTTGCTCGCCTTGATGTGTCAACCGGCCCGAAACACCTCCACCCCCTCGAGCTCCAACCCCGCCCCCGCAGAGACAGCAGGTCGATGACGCGGCAGCGGACAGCGTGTGGACATGCGCGTGGACGTTTGGGCCGCTGGTTGAGGTATCCGCCCACGAATGGCCCGGCCGCCACTGGGCCGTCGTGATCGATGCCTCCCGGCCGAACACCCAGACACATGACTCACCGACTGGTGAGGATCATCGGGTCGCCGTTCAGGACCCGAAATCGATGCCCCTTTGGTCAAACGCTCCCCGGTCTGCAGGCCGGGGCCGGCCCCGCTGGTCGGGGTGGGCCTTGTTTGACCAGCCCAAGCCAACACGCATCAAGGAGGAACCTGTGTTACCGGCCGCCCGGTTCGACAATCTGGCCCGGCCACAGAGGTGGCTGGCACCGTCCTTCAAGCACCGCGTGGACACCACCGTCTCGTGGGTGGACCGGCTGTCGCGCTGGGCACCCGTACGGGCGGTGCGTGTGGAGCACGTCGCGTTCGACACCCACCTCCTCCGGCTCGGCCCGGGCCGCCCCCTACCGGGGTCTGGATTCCTTCCCGGCCTGAAGACCAGGGCATCCGCCGGAGGAACTGGTGAACCCACCGTTGGGCGACTCCATTGCCAGCGACGGCGAGCATCCCCAACCCAGATAAGTCTTAAGCCAGTTCGTTCGTCCTGCTTGCCAGGGTTTTCGCGGCGTTCTCCCAGGATGTCAGCGAGCCTGTGGGCTCGTAGCGGCGCAGGGGCTGAGTTCGAGCCATGAGCGCGCGCAGCTCACTCAGGTCTCCGATCAGCCCGGCCGCCCGTGCCTGCACGCCGATGTTGCCCAAGGCGGTGGCCTCGGCGGGCCCGGCGATGACGGGCAGGCCGAGGGCATCGGCGGTGAGCTGGCAGAGGAGGGGGTTGTGGGAACCGCCTCCGACGAGGTGAACGACCTCGACCTCGTGCCCGGACAGCTGTGCCGCTTGGCGGATCACGGTCCGGTGACCGAGGGCGAGGCTGTCCAGGATGCAGCGGACGTATTCGGCGCGGGTGTGCGGCACCGGCTGGTGGGTGCGCTCGCAGTAGGAGGCGATACGGGCGGGGATGTCGCCCGGTGACACGAACGACGGATCGTTGGGATCGATGACGCGGCGCAGGGCCGGTACCTCGGCCGCGCGCTCGAGAAGGGCAGGCAGATCGGAAGCAGCAAGGTTCCAGGTACGCAGTGATTCGGTGAGCAGCCAGAGCCCCATGATGTTGCGCAAGTACCGGACGGTGCCGTCGACACCAGCCTCATTGGTGAAGTTGGCGGCTCGTCCCTCCTCACTCAAAATCGGTGCGTCGACCTCGACTCCGGCCAGCGACCAGGTGCCGCATGAGATGTAGGCGAACTTCGGGTCGGTGACGGGGATCGCGGCGATCGCCGACGCAGTGTCATGGGACGCGACGGTTGTTACGGGGGTGCCCGTGAGTCGGCCGAGATCCACAAGCCTCCCCGCGGGGCTACCCGGTACTCGCAGGTCCGGGAAGATCTTGCGCGGGAGGCCGAGAGCGCCGATGAGCTCATCCGACCAGCCTCCGGTACGGGCTTGCCAGAGCCCGGTGGTGGAGGCGTTGGTCCATTCCGCCCCTCGTTCACCGGTGAGCCAGAAGGAGATCAGATCGGGAATCAGCAGGAACGTGTCCGCCTGGGCCAGGAACGGCTCGGCCGCCAACTGATAGAGGGTGTTGAACGGGAGAAACTGCAGACCATTGATTTGGTAGAGCCGCTCAGCGGATACGCGCGCGTGCACCTTGTCGATCACTGCGGCGGTACGTTCGTCGCGGTAGTGGACGGGGTTGCCGAG
The DNA here is from genome assembly GCF_008923185.1 of Actinomadura rudentiformis. Taxonomy (GTDB): domain Bacteria; phylum Actinomycetota; class Actinomycetes; order Streptosporangiales; family Streptosporangiaceae; genus Spirillospora; species Spirillospora rudentiformis. Next base: position 438,278 of record NZ_WBMT01000004.1, on the reverse strand, counting down.
CAGCCGGCCCTCCTGATCGAGGAGCCCGTAGTCGACGGCCCATGAGTCGATGCCGACCGAAGCCAGGCGGTCGGACTCGATCCGTGTGAGCCCGTCGACGATGTCGCGGTACAGGCCCAGCACGTCCCAGTGCAGGGTCCCGTTGACGCGGGCAGGCCGGTTGGCGAAGCGGTGCACCTCGGTGATGTCGAGCCTGTCGGGCCCGACGTCCGCCGTGATGACGCGTCCGCTGGACGCGCCAAGATCAACCGCGGCGAACGTGGTCATCGGGGTTCCTCCATGGAGATTCCCGCCTTCAGGCGGGTGAGGGAACGGACGCCTGCGGAGCAGGGCAGGTGAAGACGATGCACCGCCAGGGCGCATGATCGTCGGCTTCCCACTGCTCGCAGGGTCTCGCAAACAATCTTGATAACGGGTGAGTTGTGCAGAACGAGCATGTGAAGCGGGCGTTCAAGTACCGCTTCTACCCGACTGATGAGCAGGCGGCCGAGCTGTCGCGCACGTTCGGTTGCGTGCGGAAGGTCTACAACCTGGCACTTCAGGCCCGGACCGAGGCGTGGACGCTGCGGGCCGAGCGGGTCAACTACAACGCCACCTCGGCGATGTTGACGGCGTGGAAAAAGACCGAGGAACTGGCCCACTTGGGTGAGGTGTCCAGTGTGCCGTTGCAGCAGGCTTTGCGGCATCTGCAGGGCGCGTTCGCGGCGTTCTGGGACAAGCGGGCGAGGTATCCGCGGTTCAAGTCCCGCAAGAAGGCCCGGGCCAGCGCGGAATACACCCGCTCGGGGTTCAGGTTCCGCGACGGGCGGCTGACGCTGGCCAAGATGGCCGCACCTTTGGACATCGTGTGGTCCCGGTCGCTGCCCGAGGGTGCCGAGCCTTCGACGGTGACGGTGTCCCGTGACGGTGCCGGGCGCTGGTTTGTGTCCCTGCTGTGCCAGGACGCGACGGTGAAACCGCTGCCCGTCACAGGCGCGGCGGTCGGGATCGACGCCGGGATCACCAGCCTGGTGACCCTGTCGAGCGGGGAGTAGGTCACCAATCCCCGGCACGAGCGCCGCGACCGGGAACGCCTGGCCCGCGCGCAGCGGGAGTTGGCCCGCAAGGCCAAGGGCTCGGCGAATCGGGACAAGGCCCGCCGGAAGGTGGCCCGCATCCACGCCCGGATCGCCGACCGGCGGCGGGACTTCCTGCACAAGCTGACTACTCGACTCCTGCGTGAGAACCAAACGCTCGTGATCGAGGACCTGACCGTCCGCAACATGGTCAACAACCACGCTCTGGCCCGCGCCATCAGCGACGCGGCCTGGAGCGATTTCAGGATCATGCTGGAGTACAAGTGCGCCTGGTACGGCCGTGACCTGGTGGTGGTGGACCGCTGGTTCCCTTCCACCAAACTGTGCTCGGCCTGCGGCACCCGCGCCGAAGCGATGCCGCTGAACGTCCGTGAATGGACGTGTAGCGGCTGCGGCGCGACCCATGACCGGGACGTGAACGCAGCACGCAACCTGCTGGCCGCCGGACGGGCGGCCGCTGTCTGTGGAGACGGTGTAAGACCTCAACGGAGCACTCCGGGCGGGCAGTCGTCGATGAAGCAGAAAACCCCAGCCCGCGAGGGCTAGGAGCCCCCTCCTACAGGAGGGCGCGGACGTCAAACGAGGAATACCTCCAGCGTGCGGGGTCCGTGGACTCCCTCGACCCGGGACAGCTCGATGTCACTGGTGGCCGAGGGCCCCGAGATGAACGTCAGGGGGCGTGTCAGGTCGAGACGTGCCAGCGCTTCCGGCACGTCGGCGGCGATCTGGTCGGGTGTGACGACGATCAGGTGATGGTCGGGAACGAGGGTCAGTGCCCGGCGTCCCTGACGGGGCCCGTGGTCCAGCACGATCGTTCCGGTCTCGGCGATCGCGACGGCGCAGCCGGTGATCACCCCGCCGACGGCCTCCAGGTCGTACGGCTCGGTGACCACGCGGTCCGCGAGTCCGGCGGTCCACTCGGCCGGGAGGTCGGGCGGTATCACGTACGGTCCTTCGCGCAGCGCTGTGGGCAGTTCGCTGACCGGTGCGTCGTGGACGATCGCGCGGTAGTCGGCGAGCCGTTCGGCCAACAGCTCGCGGAGGTCCTGCTCGTGATGGCGGATCAGGTAGTCGCGGGCGATCTGCTCGTACTCGGCTGCCGGATCGCCGGAACTGCGGAGCCTGCCCAGGATGGCTTGGCGTGCGCTGGTCATCGGCCTTCCTTCCACCATTGGCGGAACGACTGGGCGGGCGGGACGGGTAGGTCACGCGTGTCCGTCCAGCTCCTCGGCATCCGGGCATGACGGGCGAACCGCCGTCCCCGCGCGGCGGCTCGCTGCAGGGCGGCCAACCGCTTGGGAGTACGGAGGCTCCACGCGGCGGCCGTCATCGCCAGCCGTTCGGGCGCCTTCTTGGGTGCCCGGGCCCGCAGGTGGACGAGGATGCGAGGAATGTCGATGGCGACGGGGCACACCTCGTAACACGCTCCGCACAGGGACGACGCGAAGGGGAGTGAGGCGTCGACGTCAGAGCCGATGCCCCGAATCTGGGGAGACAAGATCGCGCCGATGGGCCCGGGATAGGGCGAGCCATAGGCGTGCCCGCCGGCGCGCGCGTAGACGGGACAGACGTTCAGGCACGCCGAGCAGCGGATGCAACGCAGGGCCTCGCGGCCCACGGGGTCGGCGTTGATGGCGGTCCGCCCGTTGTCGAGCAGCACCAGATGGAACGCCGACGGCCCGTCTCCGGCATGCACCCCGGTCCAGGCCGAGGTGTAGGGATTCATGCGTTCCGCAGTGGAGGAACGGGGGAGCACCTGCAGGAACACCTCAAGATCGCGAGCGGTCGGCAGGAGCTTCTCGATGCCCATGACGGTGATGAGTGTGTCCGGAAGGGTCAGGCACATCCGCCCGTTGCCCTCCGACTCGACCACCAGGACGGTGCCGGTTTCGGCGATCGCGAAGTTCGCGCCAGAGACCGCGACCTTGGCCGACAGGAACTTGGCCCGCAGATGCCGCCTCGCCGCCTCGGCGAGCACAGCGGGATCGTCGGTGAGGTCGGCCGGCGCCGACGGCATTTTCCGCTGGAAGATCTCGCGGATCTCGGCCCGGTTCTTATGGATCGCGGGAACGAGAATGTGCGACGGCCGATCGTCACCGAGCTGGACGATGAGCTCGGCGAGGTCGGTCTCGTACGCGGTGATGCCACGCTCGGCGAGCGCCTCGTTCAGCCCGATCTCCTGCGTGGCCATGGACTTGACCTTGACCACCTCCCGCTCGCCGGTCTCTTCCACCAGCCGAGCGACGATGGCGTTCGCCTCATCCGCATCGCGTGCCCAGTGCACCGTCCCACCGGCGGCGGTGACCTTCTCCTCCAGCATCATCAAGTAATGGTCGAGATGCCGCAGCGTGTGGTCCTTGATCTGCCGCGCCGCCTCCCTCAGCTCCGCCCAATCCGGCAGTTCGTCAACAGCCCGCTGCCGCCGTTCCCGGATCGTCCCCGTGGCGTGAGCAAGATTGGCCCGCAACCTACTGTCAGCAACCGCCTCCCGAGCCGCCTTAGGAAACGAGGGCATCCCAACGTAAGTAGGCATCCTCCCGCCACCCACGCCACCCAGGTTGCTCGTGCTGTTTGGGTCGGGTTTGTTGGTCATGCTGTGCTCGCCAGGATTTCGGCCAGGTGCATGACGCGGACGCCGCTGCGTTGGCGGGAGAGCGTGCCGCCTATGTGCATGAGGCAGGAGTTGTCCACGGCGCAGAGCACCTCGGCTCGGGTCTGTTTGACGGCGGCGACCTTGTCGGCGCACATGGCCGCTGACACGTCCGCGTTCTTGAGGGCGAACGTGCCGCCGAAGCCGCAGCACTCGGTTGCGTCGGGGAGGTCGACCAGCTCCAGGCCGTCGACCTCCCTCAGCAGCTGTTGCGGGCGGTCGCCGAGCTTCAGCATCCGCAGCCCGTGGCAGGTCGGGTGGTAGGTGACCCGATGCGGGAAGACGGCGCCCACGTCGGTGACGCCCAGAACGTCCACGAGAAGCTCGGAGAACTCATGGACGCGCGGGGCAAGCGACTTTGCGCGTTGGGCCAGGTCTTCTCGTCCGGCTTCGTGGGCGACGGTGCTGTGCCAGTCACGGACCATCGCGGCGCAGGAGCCGGATGGGACCACGATGGCGTCGTAGCCCTCGAAGGTTGTCGTGAACGCTTCCACCAAGGGGAGTGCCTGGTGGGGGTAGCCGCTGTTGAGGTGCATCTGCCCGCAGCAGGTTTGGGTTAGCGGGAAGTCCACCTCGTGCCCTAGGCGCTCCAGGATGGAGACGACGGCCTTCCCCGTTTGTGGGTACAGCGTGTCGTTCACACAGGTGACGAAGAGTGCGATCTTCATCAGCGCAGGAAGGCGGCCGCGACTCCGGCGTCTACTGGGACGTGGAGGCCGGTGGTGTGCGTGAGGTCGCCGCCGGTCAGTGCGAAGACCGCGTTGGCCACGTGCTCAGGGAGCACCTCGCGCTTGAGAAGTGTCCGTTGGGCATAGAACTCGCCTAGCTTCTCCTCCTCGACGCCGTAGACCGCGGCGCGGTTGGCGCCCCAGCCGGAGGCGAAGATGCCCGAGCCGCGGACGACGCCGTCCGGGTTGATGCCGTTGACGCGGATGCCGTGTTCCCCGAGTTCGGCGGCGAGCAGGCGGACCTGGTGGGCCTGGTCGGCCTTGGCGGCGCTGTAGGCCACGTTGTTGGGGCCCGCGAAGATCGAGTTCTTGGACGAGATGTAGACGATGTCGCCGCCCATCGCCTGATCGATCATGATCTTGGCGGTCTCCCGGGAGACCAGGAACGAGCCGCGGGCCATGACGTCGTGCTGGAGGTCCCAGTCGGCGACGGTGGTTTCGAGAAGGGGTTTCGAGAGGGACAGGCCGGCGTTGTTCACGATGAGGTCCACTCCGCCGAAGGCCAGGACGGCGGTCGCCAGGCCTGCGCGGATGTCGTCCTCGCTGGTGACGTCGGCTGCCACCGCGATCGCCACGTCGGACCCGCCGAGCTCGGCCGCGACCTTCTCCGCGGACGTGAGGTCGCGGTCGGCGACGACCACGCACGCGCCCTCGGCCGCGAGGCGCCGCGCGGTGGCCGCGCCGATGCCCGATCCGCCGCCCGTCACGAATGCGACGCGGGTCGCGAGCGGCTTGGGCTTCGGCATGCGCTGGAGCTTGGCCTCCTCCAGCGACCAGTACTCGATCCGGAACTTCTCGGCCTCGTCGATGGGCCGGTAGGACGAGACCGACTCGGCGCCGCGCATCACGTTGATCGCATTCACGTAGAACTCGCCGGCCACGCGGGCGGTCTGCTTGTTCGCGCCGAACGAGAACATCCCCACGCCCGGAACCAGCACGATCGCCGGGTCGGCGCCGCGCATCGCGGGCGAGTCGGGGGTGGCGTGGCGCTGGTAGTACGCCTCGTATTCCGCCCGGTAGGCGGCGTGCAGCTCGCCCAGCCTGTTGCGGACCTGGTCGAGCGGTGCGGAGGTCGGCAGGTCGAGAACGAGCGGCGCGACCTTCGTACGCAGGAAGTGGTCCGGGCAGGACGTGCCGAGGGCGGCCAGTCTGGGGTGCTCGGCGCGGGAGACGAAGTCCAGGACAGCGTCGCTGTCTGTGTAGTGGCCGACCTGGTGACGGTCCGTGGACGCCAGGCCGCGCAGCAACGGGAACAGCTCTGCGGCCCGGACGTGCCGTTCGGCCTCGGGCAGCGGCTCGTAGCCGGAGATCACCGGGCCGAACGGCTCGGGACGTCCGTGCTCGGCCAGATACGTCTCGGCCGTGCGGATGATCTCCAGGGAGTTGGCCTGGCATTCGGCCGAGGTCTGACCCCAGGCGGTGATGCCGTGGCCGCCGAGGATCACGCCGATCGCCTGCGGGTTCTCCGCCTTGATCTTCGCGATGTCCAGTCCGAGCTGGAAGCCCGGGCGCCGCCACGGTACCCACACGACCCGGTCCCCGAAGATCGTCTGAGTCAGCGCCTCGCCGTCGGCCGCCGTCGCGATCGCGATGCCGCTGTCGGGGTGGAGGTGGTCCACGTGCTCGGCCTCGACCAGCCCGTGCATGGCGGTGTCGATCGACGGTGCCGCCCCGCCCTTCCCGTGCGCGCAGAAGTCGAAGGCAGCGACCATCTCGTCCTCGCGGTCCACCCCGGGGTAGACGTCCACGAGGGCCCGCAGCCGGTCCAGCCGCAGCACGGCCAGGCCCGCGGCGGTCAGCGTGCCGAGGTCACCGCCCGAGCCCTTGACCCACATCAGCTCCACGGGCTCGCCGGTGACCGGGTCGGTCTCGGCGCCCTTCGCGGAGGTGTTGCCTCCGGCGTAGTTGGTGTTGCGCGGGTCCGATCCGAGCGTGTGGCTGCGGTTCAGGAGTTCTTCGACGATGCTCATGGTCGTTCAGGCCCCCCATCCGGCCTGGGTGCCGCCGACGCGTTCGGCGACGATCTTCTCGAAGTAGCCCGACGCCTTGTACGCGGCGATCGGGTCGCCCGCCAGTCCCTTGTCCTCGCGCCATTGCACGAGCAGGGGGCGGACATCGGTGTTGTAGGCGTCCATGAGCACGGCGTTGGCGCCGAGCACGTCACCCGCGTCCTGCGCCGCCTTCAGCGCGGGGGCGTCGACGAGCAGCGCCTTGGCCGTGGCCTCCTGGACGTTCATCACCGAGCGGATCTGGCCCTGGATCTTCGGCTCGATGTTGTGGCACTGGTCCAGCATGAAGGCCACCGCGGTTGCCGGGTCGAGCCCGCCGCCGCGCACCACCTCGTGCATGATCCGGAACAGCTGGAACGGGTCGGCCGAGCCGACCATCAGGTCGTCGTCGGCGTAGAAGCGGGAGTTGAAGTCGAACGCCCCGAGCTTCCCCGCGCGCAGCAACATCGCGACGATGAACTCGATATTGGTCCCCGGCGCGTGGTGGCCGGTGTCGACGCAGACGACCGCCTTGGGCCCGAGCGCGACGCAGTGCGCGAACGAGGTGCCCCAGTCCGGCACGTCCATCGTGTAGAAGCTCGGCTCGAACAGCTTGTACTCCAGCAACATCCGCTGGTGCTGGCCGAGCCGTTCGTACACCTCGGCGAGAGCGTCCGCCAGGCGGTCCTGACGGGTGCGGATGTCGTCCTGGCCGGGGTAGTTCGTCCCGTCCGAGAACCACAACTTCAGGTCGCGCGACCCGGTGGCGTCCATGATGTCGACGCACTCGAGCAAATGGTCGGTCGCCTTGCGCCGCACGCCGGGGTCGGGGTTGGTCACCGAGCCGAGCATGTAGTCGTCGTCCTGGAAGACGTTCGCGTTGATCGCCCCGAGCCCGACCCCGAGCGAGCGCGCGTACTCCGCGAGCGCGGCGTAGTCGTCGACCTTGTCCCACGGGATGTGGAGGGCGACGGTCGGGGCGGCCCCGGTGAACGCGTGCACCTGCGCCGCGTCGGCGATCTTCTCGTACGGGTCGCGGGGCACCCCCCGCTGCGCGAAGACCTTGAAACGCGTGCCGGAGTTGCCGTACGCCCACGAGGGCGTCTCGATCATCAGATCGTCCAGGCCGGCGATGCCGCCCGGCGCGGAGGTGGTGCCGGGCTCGGTCGCGATCCCCGGCGGGGGGGTGCTGTCAGTCATCGTCTCTCATCCCCGAATCAGCGCTTCTAGTCAAGGTGGAAGACCTCGGTGAGCGGCACCATCCCGGTGTCGGGGGCGGCGCCTTCCAGGTCCTCGAAATAGGGAGCCATCTCGTGCTGCCAGCGGGCATTGACGTCGGTGGCGGCCATCCCGGCGAGCGCGGCGTCGAAGTCGTCGGTCTCCAGATAACCGACGAGCAGGCCGTCGTCGCGCAGGAAGAGGGAGTAGTTCCGCCAGCCGGTCTCACGGAGCGCGTCCAGCATCTCGGGCCAGACGCGCTCGTGAGCCCTTCGGTATTCCTCAAGCCGGTCTTGGCGGACCTTCAGGAGAAAACAAACCCGTCGCATGGGAGCCTTCAGTGTCAGGTGTCTTCGACGTCAGGTGTCCAGTGCGGGCCTAGAAGTCGAACTGGTCGATGTTCCCGGTGTTGAAGACGGTGGGCGGGCCGAGGATGACGACCCCGTCCTTGCCGACGGTCTTCTTGCCGAGCTTGCCGGCCTCGAACGTCTCGCCCTCCTTGCCGGTGATCTGCCCGGAGGCCAGCGCGCCGCCCGCGTAGGCGGCCAGGTAGCCGAGGTCGGCGGGGTTCCAGAGCTCGAACTCCTTGACCGTGCCGTCCTTGACGAACTTGCGCATCTGGTTGGGCGTGCCGAGGCCGGTCAGCGCGACCTTGCCCTTGTGCGGCGAGCCGGACAGGTACCGGGCCGCTGCGGCGATGCCGACGGTGGTCGGCGAGATGATGCCCTTGAGGTCCGGGTAGGACTTGAGCAGGCCCTGGGTCTCGGTGAACGACTTCTGGTCGTCGTCGTTGCCGTAGGCGACCTTGACGAGCTCCATGTCCTTGTACTCGGGCTTCTTGAGCTCGTCCTTCATGAACTCGATCCAGGTGTTCTGGTTCGTGGCGTTCGGCGTCGCCGACAGAACCGCGATCTTGCCCTTGTTGCCGATCTGCTTGGCGAGCAGCTGGACCTCGGTGCGGCCGATGTCCTCGGCGCTGGCCTGGTTGATGAAGACGTCACGGCCCGCGACGGCGGCGTCGGAGTCGTAGGTGACGACCTTGATGCCCGCGTTACGGGCGTTCTTGAGCGCCGGGACGACCGCGTTGGAGTCGTTGGCGGAGATGACGATGACGTCCTGCTTCTGCTGGGTCAGCGTGTTGATGTACGACACCTGGCTGGAGGCGCTGGCGTCGGACGGGCCGACCTCCTTGCTCTCACCCTTGAACGCCTTGACGGCGTCGGCGCCGCCCTTGTTCGCGATCGTGAAGTACGGGTTGTTGATCTGCTTGGGCAGGAAGGCGATCTTCAGCCCGGACTTGAGCGGCGCGTTGGGGTTGGCGCTGGCGCCGCCGCCCGCCGCCGGGGCCTCGGTCTTCGCGTCGTCCTTCGTGGTTCCGCCACAGGCGGTGAGCAGCACGCTCGCCACGGCCAGTGCCGTGAGCTTTGGCAAGAGGGACATTAGACGGACGTTCCTTCCATGAGTGGTGGTGGTGTGACCGTCCGGGACCTGCGATTCCGGACGAGCGTGGCGAGGTTGGGAGCGAGTACCGAGGAGATGAGCAGCAGGCCGGTCACGAAGTTGAGGACCTCGTTGGACACGTCGGCGAGGATGAGCGCGTTGCGCAGCACGCCGAAGACCAGGACGCCGGTGAGGACGCCCGGGAGCGTGCCGCGGCCGCCGAAGAACGACACCCCGCCGAGCAGCACGGCCGCGACCACGGCCAGTTCCAGGCCGGTGCCGTTGTCGGCGCGGGCGCTGGAGTAGCGCAGGGTGTAGACGATCCCGGCCAGGGAGGCGAACACGCCGGACGCGACGAACAACCAGAGCTTGATCCGCTTCACCCGGATCCCGGCGAAGTAGGCTGCCTCCTGGTTGTAGCCGAGCGCGAAGACCGACCGGCCGAGCGGGGTGGCGTGCAGGATCACTCCGGCGATCACGGCGAGGACCGCGACCAGCAGGATCGGCTTCGGGATCGGGCCGATGGAGCCGGTCGCCCAGCCGGTGTAGACCTGCGGGAAGTCGGCCACGGCCTTGTCCCCGAGCACCACGTACGCCAGCCCTCGGTACAGGGCGAGGGTGCCGATCGTGACGGCCAGCGAGGGGAGCCCGAGCCGGGTCACCAGCAGCCCGTTGACCAGGCCGCAGACGGCGCCGACGAGGAGCGCGATCACGAAGATCGACTCGATGGTGAGTCCCGCGTCCCAGAGCGTGCCGATGATCGCGCTGGTCAGGCCGAGCGTCGAGGCGACCGACAGGTCGATCTCACCGGTGATGACGACGAGGGTCAGCGGGATCGCCATGAGCGCGATCTCCGAGACGTCCAGCAGGAGGAACGACATGTTCGACGTGCCGGAGAAGCCCTCCACGGTGAGGGAGGCGACCGACCAGGAGCCGATCAGCAGCACCAGCAGCGCGCTCTCCCACGACATCAGCCTGTTCTTCACGTCGCTCATCGGGTCACCTCCGCGACCTTCGGGGTGGTCTCGATGTTCATCGGGTTGCCTCCGCGGCCAATGGGGTGGTCTCGACGGACCGTTCGCGGCTCTTCTTGCGCAACCGGGCGGCGAGCCGCAGTGCGAGCAGCCGGTCCAGGACGATCGCGGCGAGCAGTAGCGCGCCGTTGATGGCGTACTGGGCGAGCGAGTCGACCTTCAGCACGGCCAGGGCGCTGCTGATCGAGGTCAGCAGCAGTGCGCCGAGCGCCGCGCCCCAGGCGCTGCCGACGCCGCCGGAGATCGCCACGCCGCCGACGACGGCTGCGGCGACCACGTCGAGCTCCTTGCCGGTGGCCACGGTGGCGTCGAGCGTGCCGAACCGGGCCGCCCACAGCACGCCGGCGAGGCCCGCGATCGCTCCGTTCAGCACGAACACCGTCAGCAGGCGCCGGGTGACGGGCACGCCGGCGAGGATCGCCGCGTCCGGGTTCGAGCCGATCGCGTACAGCTCGCGGCCCGACCGGAGGTTCGCGAGCCCCCAGCCGACGGCGGCCAGCACCGCCAGGGTGATCAGCGGCAGCACCGGCACCCCGACGATCTTCGCGGTGCCGAGGGACAGGAAGCCCGACGGCATGTCGGCCGCGTTGACCTGGCGGCCGCCCGCGAACCAGTAGTCGACGCCGCGGATCACGTACAGCGTGCCGAGCGTCGCCACCAGCGCCGGGATCCGGAAGTAGGCGACCAGGGCACCGTTGAGGAGCCCCCATGCCGCCCCCATCGCGATGCACGCGAGGGCCACCACGATCACCGGCAGGCCCTTGTGGTCGGCCAGCAGCACACCCGCCAGGAACGCGGACAGGCCGGTGGTCGAGCTGACCGACAGGTCCACGTTCCGGGTGATGATCACCATGGCCTGGCCGATGGCCAGCAGTCCGATGATCGAGGCGTTGAGCAGGATGTCGCGGAAGCTGTCGATCGAGAGGAACCCGGAGTTGGCCAGGCCGGTGACGACGAACAGCAGGACCGTCGCGCCGACGATGCCGAGCTCCCGGATCCGGCCCAGGCGTTCCAGGGTGCCGTTCATGCGCGTGCCGTTCACTCGCGTGCCGCTCGCGCTCGCGCCGTTCCCGCCCTTGCCGTTACCGTCCCCGCTCTTGCCGTTCGCGTCGGCGCCGTTCGCGCTGGTGTCCTTCGCGCTCGTGCCGTTCACGCGGCGGCCTCCCCGCGTCCGGTGGCGGCGGCCATGACCTTCTCCTCGGTGGCGTCGGCCCGGGCGATCTCGGCGGTCAGCCGTCCCTCGTGCATGACGAGGATCCGGTCGGCCATGCCGAGCACCTCGGGCAGGTCGGACGAGATCATCAGAACGGCCAGGCCCTCGGCGGCCAGGTTGGACAGCAGGCGGTGAACCTCCGCCTTGGTCCCGACGTCGATGCCCCGGGTCGGTTCGTCGATGATCAGAACCTTCGGGTCAGTCGACAGCCACTTGCCGAGGACGACCTTCTGCTGGTTGCCGCCGGACAGGACGCCCACGGCGTCCGACAGGCGGGAGTACTTGAGCTGGAGGCGCGTGGCCCAGTCGGAGGCGAGGGCGCGTTCGGCCGAGCCGCGGATGATCGGGCCGCGCCGCAGCCGCTTCATCCCGGTGACCGCCATGTTCCGCTCGATCGACAGCTCCATCACCAGGCCCTGCTGGCGCCGGTCTTCGGGCACCAGCGCGACCCCGGCGGCCATCGCGGTGGTCGGCGAGCCCGCGCGCAGCGGCTTGCCCTCGACCGCCACCGACCCGGCGTCCCACCGGTCGACGCCGAAGATCGCCCGGGCGACCTCGGAACGGCCCGCGCCGACCAGCCCGGCGAGCGCGACGATCTCGCCGCGCCGCACGTTGAACGAGACGTCGGTGAAGACGCCCTCGCGGGTCAGCCGGGACACCTCCAAAGCGACCTCGCCCGGATCGACCGCCACCTTCGGGTAGAGCTCGGTCAGCTCGCGGCCGACCATGCGCTGGACGAGGTCGTCCTCGGTGAGGTCGGAGACGCTCTCGGTGGCGATCCAGGCGCCGTCCCGCAGGATCGTCACGCGCTGGCAGAGCGAGAAGATCTCCTCCAGCCGGTGCGAGATGAACAGCAGCGCACAACCATGGGACGCCAGCGTGCGGGCCACGGCGAACAGGCGCTCGACCTCGCGGCCCGTCAGCGCCGCCGTCGGCTCGTCCATGATCAGGATCTTGGCGTCGCGGGAGATCGCCTTGGCGATCTCGACGACCTGCTGGTCGGCGATCGACAGGCCGCGCGCGGGGCCTGCGGGATCGAGCACCACACCGAGCCGGGCGAAGAGCTCCTCGGCGGCGGCGTTCATCGCGCCCCGGTCGAGCCGGCCGAACGCGCCGCGCGGCTGGCGGCCCATGAAGATGTTCTCCGCGACCGTGAGGTCGGGGAACAGCGTGGGCTCCTGGTAGATCACCGCGACCCCGGCATGCTGGGCGTCGGCCGGGCTGTGGAAGACCACCGGCTCGCCGTTCAGCAGGACCTGGCCGTCGTCGGGGCGGTGCACGCCGGCGAAGGTCTTCACCAGCGTGGACTTGCCCGCCCCGTTCTCCCCGGCCAGTGCGTGGATCTCGCCCGCGAACAGGCTCAGGCGGACCCCGCGCAGAGCCTGGACCGCGCCGAACGACTTGCTCACGTCGGCAAGCGCCAGCACGGGCGTCGGATCGCTCACCTGCGGCTCGCTCACCTGCGGCCTCCTGGTCTCATCTGTGGGTCCCCTGGGTAAAAATCGTTTTAACTCTGAATGTGGTGTGGACAGTAGATGTGAGCTCAGACACCCGTCAAGACCTGGAAGTCAAAGAGACATAACGGATTGACACGTTTTACTTACCTGCCGGGCGTGTGGCATGCTTCACCCGTTCACCCACGTACAGCCAGCGAGGGCCCATGGCGAGCAGTGATCCCGGCCAACGCGACGGGACGATCGGCATCAAGGAGGTCGCGCTCGCCGCGGGGGTCTCACCCGGAACGGTCTCCAACGTTCTGAACCGGCCCGAACGCGTCGCGGCCGGCACCCGTGCGCGCGTCATGCAGGTCATCAGCGAGCTCGGCTTCGTCCGCAACGGATCGGCCTCCAGCCTCAGAGCGGGTCAGGGCAAGCTCGTCGGCCTGATGGTCCACGACCTGGCCAACCCGTTCTTCACCTCGCTGGCCGCGGGCGTGGAGGACCTGATGAGCGAACGCGGCTACGCGGTGATCGTCTGCAGCTCCGCGACCTCGGTCGAACGCGAGGACAGGAACGTGCGGATGCTCGCCGAACAGGGCGTCCGGGGCGTCCTGGTGACCCCGGTGCAGGACGGCCGTGACCGGCTCAAACTGCTGCACGAACGCGGCATCGGGACCGTCATGCTCGACCACGCCGCCACCCGCGCGCAGCAGTGCTCGGTCAGCGTCGACGACATCGCCGGCGGCCACACGGCCGTCGCCCACCTGCTGGAGCAAGGGGCACGCGACATCGCGTACGTGTCCGGGCCGCTGACGATCCGCCAGTGCGCCGACCGCCGTGCGGGCGCGCTCAAGGCGGTCAGGCAGGTCCCCGGCGCGGCGCTGCGCGAGGTCGAGGCGTCCGACCTGACCCCCCGTTCGGGCCAGGAGGCCGCCGAACACCTGCTCGCCGAACTCCCCGACGCGATCTTCTGCGCCAACGACCTGCTCGCCATGGGAGTCCTGCGGGCCCTCCTGCAACAGGGCGTCCGCGTGCCCGAACGGGTCCTGCTGATGGGCTATGACGACATCGAGTTCACGACGGCTTCGGCCGTTCAGCTCACCTCGATCCGCCAGCCGACCTACCAGCTCGGACGGATCGCCGCCGAACTCCTCCTCGAGGAGTGCGACAACCCCGCCGACCACGCCCACCAGGAGATCCTCTTCCAGCCCGAGCTGGTGATCCGGGAATCCACCACCCGGTGACCTGGCAGTGCATGGGGCTCACTGATCCCGGTCGGTGAGGCCGTGGCGCGTGCCCCGTCAGGGCGTGTCGATACGCGCCCTAGTCCATCGACTCTTTCAGGACCGATAGCGCCGCTTCGTGATTGGGCTGCGCCCTGAAGTCGTCCGCAGTGTCCTTGTAGCCGGGGTCGTTCAGCAGGGTGGTGACCGATTTGTTTTCGGGCGACTCCGGGATGGACTGGCCCAGCAGGCCCGTCACGGAGATCGACTGAAGCTTGTCGAGGACGGCGCCGATGCCGGGGTACTTGGCGTTCATCTTCTTCAGGATCCCGAGCCTCTGCAGCGGATCGAGGCGGGTGAACCTGGCGAGCAGGCGGGCCAGTGGCCGGTCGGACCCGGCCTGGCCGACGGCATTGCCCCCGGCGTGACCGGCGTCATGACCGGTGGCATGGCCAGTGGTGTGAGCGGTGGTGTGAGCGGCGGCATGGCCGACGGCTTGGCCGGTGGCGTGCGTGCTGGCATGGCCGGGGGTGTGACCGGCGGCATGGCCGGGGGCGGGCGTGCTGGCGGGCGTGCTGACGTGTGCGGTGGGAACGGCGGCCGCGACAGCGACGCCTGGTAGTGCCGCTGGTAGTGCCGTGGTGGCCACGGCGGTGGCCAGGAGCAGGCCCGCCACGCGAAGGGAACCGTCCATTTGCTTCCTCTCTTCGACAGGTCAACTCCAGCGATCCTCACCGGCACCTTGGCAGCACCGCCCCGGGCGAATCACCGCCCCAACCCAATCCACACCGAATCCTGGTCCAGGGAAGAAGGCCGGAGCGTGGCACCGGAGCGTGGCACCCCAGCGTGAGGGCCGTGTGGGGCCGCAGCGTGGCGCGCATCTTGGCGCGCAGCGGCTTGGCGGCGCCGGCAGCGACCAGTTTCCCGGACCGGTGGTGTCCATCCATGTGAGAGAGACCACCGGAAAGGATGAACGGTTGAACGCCGACGTAATGAGTAATGAGAAGGGGCGGATGACGCCCAAACAGGCATGGGTGTTGGCCCTTGCTTCCTTGGCGTCGTTCATGATGGCCCTGGACAGCCTGGTCGTGACCACGGCGCTGAGCACGATCCGGCAGGATCTGACGGCCTCGCTCGAAGCACTTGAGTGGACGGTCAACGCGTACAACCTGACGTTCGCGGTGCTGCTGCTGACCGGAGCGGCACTGGGCGATCGGTTCGGGCGCCGCCGGATGTTCGTCGGCGGTCTGGCGGTCTTCACCGTCGCGTCGGTCGCCTGCGCGTTGTCCCCGAACATCGGATCGCTGATCGCGTCCCGGGCGCTGCAGGGTGTCGGTGCCGCGATGGTGCTGCCGCTGTCGCTCACCTTGATCAGTGCGATGTTCCCGCCGCGGCAGCGGGGCAAGGCGATGGGGCTGTACCTCGGCATCACCGGTCTGGCGACGTTCGGCGGCCCGTTCGTCGGCGGCGTCATCGCCGAGGGGCTGGCCTGGCAGTGGATCTTCTGGCTGAACCTGCCGCTCGGTCTGATCGTGATCATGCTCACGGCGCGGCGCGTGGACGAGAGCGTCGGCCCGAACAACCGGTTCGACCTGGGAGGGGTCGTGCTCGTGACCCTGGGCGCGTTCGGCATCGTCTGGGGTCTGGTCCGCGGGAACGCAGCGGGCTGGAGCAGCGCCGAAGTGCTGGGCGCACTGGTGCTCGGCGTCGCGCTGGTGGTCGCGTTCGTGCTCTGGGAGCAACGTACGAAGGCGCCGATGTTGCCGATGCGGTTCTTCCGGGTGAGGGCCTTCGCCACGGCCAACCCGGCGAACTTCACCGTGTTCGCTTCGCTGTACGGGACGTTGTTCTTCCTCGCGCAGTACTTCCAGACCGTGCACGGTGAGGGGCCGCTCGGTGCCGGCCTGCGGCTGATGCCGTGGACCGCGACGCTGATGGTGTGCGCACCGATCGCCGGCGCGCTGGCCGACCGGTATGGCGAGCGGGTGTTCGTGGTCGGCGGCCTGCTGCTGCAGACGATCGGAACGGGCTGGCTCGCCATGGTCGCCGACACCGACACCGGCTATCTCGAACTGCTGCCCGCGCTGATCATCGGCGGGATCGGACTCACCATGGCCATGCCCGCGGCCCAGAAGTCGGTCGTCGGGGCGGTGCAGCCGCAGGAGATCGGCCAGGCATCCGGCGCGTTCATGATGCTGCGAATCTTCGGCGGGGTGTTCGGCGTCGCCGTCGCGGTCGCCGTCTTCGCGAGCGTGGGTGGCTACGCGTCACCCGAGGAGTTCAGTGAGGGCTTCGCAGCGGCGATGGGCGCAGTGTCGGCACTCGCGTTCATCGGCATGCTCGTGGCACTCGGCATCCCAGCCAAACGACCGGCTGCCATGCCCACACCGCCGCAGCCGACAGGCGCCGCCATCCGCAACACCGCATCAGCAGAAACAACGGGACGGTAAGCAGCCGGGTGCACGGTAGGCCGCTGGGCGGACGGCGTGCCGCCACTCGGGCCTGGTGAACCGCCTCGGATGGTTATGGATTCGCCTGCCCTTCGTCGTTACTGCTTGCGTCGTGGCTGCTGCTGGCCGCGAGCTTGCTGTCGGCGAGGGGCAGGGGCGCCGGTGCGCCATCGGTGGCGCGGGCGTCGAGATCGGCGGTCAGGTCAAGGCCGTGGACGAGGACGGCCAGTTCGGCGGCGTAGGCTCGCCGTCTTTCCCCGCAGGGGTCTGCCTTGTCGGTGATCGCGGTTTTCTCGCTGGTGGTGGCCTTGTCGGCGGCGACGGTCGCGGCGCGCCATCGTTCTCGTGACCGTGATTCGGGCCAGCGCCCGCTGAGCGCTCCCTGCCCGGGCGGAAGCTGCAGGGCTCCCGCCTGCGGGGCTTCCATCTGCGGGTCTCTCGCCTGCAGATCTGTTGCCTGCGGGTCTCTCGCCTGCACGTCGTTCCTGGCCAGGGCATTGGCCGCTGCGAGCGCCGCCTCCAGTGGGGCGCCGAGCACGCGGTGGGCCAGCAGGAACGGCTGGGCGGCCAGCAGCCGGGTGGGGGAGTTGGGCGCCACGACGGCGTCCACCTCTCCATCCGTCCAGCCCATCGCGGCCAGCTCGCGGTGGAGCGCCTCCAGGAATGCCGTCGGCTCAGACAGCGGGACCAGACCGTCGAGCACGCCGTGCAGGCGTAGTGCTCGTGACTCGACCGTGGCCACCGTGCTGTTGGCGGCGGTGGCCAGCACGAGCTCGGCGACGGCGCGCGGTACGAACCAATGGACCGCCTGTTCCTGGTAGAACGCGGCCAGGTGGGCCTGCTCGGGGCCGATCCGGTAGCGGCGGGGAGAGGTGGGCTTAGGGGTTTCGGCGGTGATGGCACCGGCGCGTATCAGCCGGCCCAGCGTCCGCTGGACCTCACCCTGTGAGGTGAGTGAACGCATATTCACCGCGGGGATCGCGCGGTCGCTGATGAACGCCATGAGCGGCTTGAGTTCACGCATGATCTGCCACACATCGCGCGGCTCGCGGTGGCCCCCGTTCAGGAGCAGGATGAGCAGGCAACCCGGGGTCACCGGGGTCGAGGCCTGCAACCGGCGTGCCAGTTCGGCGCCCACGGCATGGGTGGCCCTCCACCCGCTGGCCTGCGTTGCGGTCGCCTCACGGCTCGTGCCTGGCACATCGGCGCTCCGCTGGGCTTGGGGGAGGCCGGTGCATTCCCGGATTGAGAACGGTGTGCCGAAGCTGATCCACGCTCGCCCGCCGCGCAACCGCCGGCTGGTCCGGCATTGATCGATCAGCCAGCGCATCCCACGGGCGCTCTTGATGAATCCGGCGTCCTCGGCGACGAGCCTCTCGACATCGGGGAGGAGCTCGTAGGCGATGGTCACCGGCACCACGTACGCATCACCGGACGGGCTCTCGTCCAGCACATCGACCAGGTCGCGGATCAGGCCGTGCTGGAACGGACGCAGCCGGCCAGTCCGCGAGCGGCCGCCCTCGGGATACCACTCCAGGTTGTGGCCCTGACGCACCGCGTACCTGAGATAGCTGCGGACGGCCAGCGCGTACAGGGGATCCCCGGCCAGGTTCCGCCGGATGAACACCGAACCCGCGCGACGACCCAGATGTCCGATAGGCCAGAACGCCATGGTGTCCCCGGTGAACCGGATGGTCGGCGGGAGACCGACCGCCCGAAGGGTCGTGGCCAGGACCATCGGATCGGCGTAGCAGCGGTGTGCGGGCAGGAAGACCAACGGGTGACGTGCGGAAAGGCGGTGGAGCACGGCTGCCGCGGAACGTTCCGCTTGCAGATTCCAGCAGCACACCACCGGATGCGAAATCGCGTGCAGCAGCCGCATGGCCCGCTCCTCCTGTGACGGGACCAAGAGCCGCAGGTGGGCCTTGAGCTTCTCTTCGGCGTCACCGGTTGACAGACCCAGTTGGGCGGCGAGCCTCGCAGTCTCGGCCTGGACCGCCGGAGCACCGAGTACGTCCTTGATGACAGGTCCGAGACTGGTTCTTCCCATGGCCTTCCGTTCTCGACGCGGGACTGCGGGGACGACGCCAGGTCGGCGCGGCCCGGGCGGTCGGCTACTGCCCCTGCACGGGTGGCCGAGTCGGCCGGTTCCCCTCGTCTCGACAGGTGATTGCCTACTCTCGCGACATGAAAGGATACGGAGAGTGGCGAGATTAGAACTTACTGCACGATGCCTTCTGGAGGGCCAACTGCGGATGAGGCGTGTGGCGGACCACGTGATGTCGTCACGCGGGCTGCCTCAGCGGGCTCGCCTGTCCGGCGATGAGTTTTCCGGGGATGGATGGTCTCAACGCTCACAATCAGGCAGGACGAGAGGAGCGCGGCCATGGGAAAGGTGAGCACCGGGGCCAGCATGTCGCTGGACGGCTACATCGCGGGACCGGGCGAGACGGGCTTCGAGCATCTTTTCAAATGGAACGGCAACGGCGACGTCCCGATGAAGACCGCCGACCCGAACATGACGATGATGATGACCAAGGTGAGCCATGACTACTTCAGCGAACGGATGGCCGAGCTCGGGGCGCTGATCGTCGGCCGCAAGCTGTTCGACTTCACCAGTGGCTGGGGCGGCCGGCACCCGCTGGGCAGGAAGACGGTCGTCCTCACCCACACCGTGCCCGACGGCTGGGAGCCGGAGAACGAGGCTTTCGTCTTCGTCCACGACGGCATCGAGGCCGCGGTCGAGCGGGCCAAGGAGATCGCGGGCGATCTGGACGTCGGGGTCAACGGCGGCACGATCGCGCGCCAGTGCCTGGAGGCCCGGCTCCTCGACGAGATCTTCGTCGACCTCGTCCCGGTGCTGCTCGGCGGCGGCACGCCGTTCTTCGACCATCTCCAGAACGCGCCGGTCGTGCTCGAGGGGCCGATCACCGTTCTGGAGGGCAGGGACGTCACGCATCTGCGTTACCGCGTCACCTACACGTGACCGCCTGGAGCCCGCCGCCGGAGCCGGGGTCACTGCTGTTGTACGCGGTGGTCACGCATTGGTGGACGGTTGAGCACTTCGACGTACATGATCCTTTCGTCCACGACATCGAGGATGAGCATTCCTTCTGAAGGCATCAAAGGAACACATCGGTGGCCGGGACCGAACGGCTGGCCTCGCGGGTGATCTTCGGTAAGGAAACTCTGGCAGAAGTCGTCACCGCAACCGCACTCGGCGACCAAGCGGAGATCCCACGCGCTGATGGCCAGCATGTTCTCGCCCTCGTCCTCCAAGAGGGCTACCAGCTCGGCGACCAGGTCGGGGAAGACCTCACGAACGAGGGGATGCTGCTCCATGCGTCGACACTATGACTCGGGTCCGCAATCCGACGACACCAGGGCGTGTCATAGGTTTCGGTGGAGTCGATGCGGAGGTGGCTGTGAGCTGGGATGTGCTGGTGTTGAAGGCTCCCGGCGAGGTCGTCGGTGTCGATGAATTGCCCAAGGATTTCGACCCGGGGCCGATTGGCTCGTTGCGGGACGTACTGGATCGGCTGCGGCGACATGTGCCTCTGATCGACCTGTCCGATCCGACGTGGGGCCGTATGGAGTCGGAAAACTGGTCGATCGAAGTGAACATCGGCAGCGATGACCCGGTGGAGTCGGTGATGCTCCATGTCCGTGGAGGCGGCGACGACGTGGTGCCGATCGTTGTCGAGACCGCTCGAATCCTCGGCTGCCGGGCCCTTGACGTGTCTTCAGGAGAGTTCCTGTCGGACGGGGACACGGCGGGATGGCGGGCGTTCCAGGAATACCGCGATCGCGTCATCGACCACCGACGCGGCATTTAGCCACGCGTCCTGCTTCCACGAATACCAGTGTTCATGAAAATCCCCTACCGCTCTTCCAGATCACGATGTGAGGGCGGGTGTCGGGTCTGTTCGAGAACGTGTGCGGCCTCGGATGAACCAATGCGCGGCGACCAATGGGATGACGCCGACGGGGTACCAGGCAACATCAATGAGGTCGAACTGGGCGCCTAGCAGCTGGCGCGCGAACCAGCTGCGTTGGGAGAGTGCCGCCGGTATGGGGGTGAGCTGTGCGAACTCGATGAACCAGCAGTATGCGATCGCGGTGCTGCCGGCGGGTAGTGGTGAAATCGGCGGCCATATGACGATCACTAGCGTGTAGACGATGGCCGCGGACAAGGCGGCGCCTGAGTACTGTTCGATGGGCCCGTCCATCGTGGCGCGGATTGCGTAGGCCGCTCCTGCAAAGCCGGCTGCCAATACCACCATCAGCAGCCGAGTCCAGCGCACTGTGAGCGACATCGCGCAATCATAAGTGGTAGCGCAGCTAAGGCGGCAGGCGGTCTGCTGAGCTTGGACGGGCCGCAGCTTCCCCGCTGCCCAGGGCGGGACAGCAACCTGACGGGCACCACGCGCTGGAGTGGCCTGCGGTCGTCCGCGACATCGTGATTAGCCTGCTGACTCGTTCGGGCGGCGCTGTCGCCAGCGCTCGCGAGCTCGGCCGTACAACGAGTGGCGCATGCACCCGGCGGTGGTTCACGCCGGATCCGGCAGGTCCATGGACGCGAGTTTGGTCGGGTCGGCCACGGCTGTGATGGCGGCGATCCGGCCGTTGGCGACGGTGAACGCGATGAGCGAGAGCGGGGTTCCGTTCTCGCGCCAGGAGAGGAACCCGGGCAGGCCGTTGACGAGCACCGTGCGCTGCCGCGCGGCTGCGCGGGAGAACATCTGCGCGCCGGTGGCGACCTTGGTGGCGCCGAGGGTGACGACCACGCCGCCGGGGGTGTCGACGGTCAGTTTCACGTCCGGGTCGAGCACGCGCAGTAGGCGTTCGAAGTCGCCACTGGCCACGGCCGCGCGGAAGGCATCGACCACCTCTCGCTGCTCCTGTCCGGTGACCGGCTGCCGTTCGGTCCCCTGCACCTTCCTGCGCGCGCGGCTGGCGAGCATCTTGGTGGCGGCGGTCGACTTGCCGAGGATCTGGCCGATCTCGTTGAACGGCACCCCGAACAGGTCGTGCAGCACGAACGCCAGCCGCTCGCTCGGCCCGAGCGACTCCAGGACGACGAGCAGCGCGAGCCCCACGGAGTCGGCGAGCGCCACCTCGTCCTCGGGCGCAGGGCCGTCGTCGACCGTCACCACGAATTCGGGCAGCCGGTCATCGTAGGACGCTTCAGGGCGGGCCTGGCGGGATCGCAGGACATCCAGGCTGATCCGTCCGACCACCGTCGTCAGCCAGCCGGCGAGGTTGTGGATGGTCGCGGTGTCCTGGCGGGAGAGCCGCAGCCAGGCCTCCTGGACCACGTCCTCGGCGTCGGCGTGCGATCCGAGCATGCGGTAGGCGACCGCGCGCAGCCGGTCGCGCTGGTCCTGGAACGTCTCGGCCACTGCCGGGCTGGTGTCGGGCATGTCGTTACCTTCCTCGGATCTGTTCCGTCATAGGTGATGACGGCCCCGGACGGGCACAGGTAACCGATAGGGAGCAAGATCGATGCAAGCACGCATGAACGGCCCGGTGAGTCCCGACGTGATGACGGCGATCCAGCATCTCAACAAGGCGGTCCACGCCGGTGGCGTCGACCCTCTCGTGATCGAGTTGGTCCACTTGCGGGCCAGCCAGGTCAACGGGTGCAGCCCGTGCGTATTTGCCGGGGTGGCGTCGGCGAAGAAGCACGGAGAGACCGACGAGCGCCTGCACAACGTGGTCGCCTGGCGCGAGACGCCCTTCTTCACCGAGGCGGAGCGGGCAGCGCTCGCACTGGCCGAAGCCGCCACCCGGATCCAGGATGGCGCGCCAGGCGTGACCGACGATATCTGGGACGCAGCCGCCGCCCATTTCGACCAGAAGCAGCTATCCGCGATCATCCTGGACATCGCGTTGACCAACTTCTTCAACCGGCTTAACCACGCCGTCCGCGAGCAGGCCGGCAAGACCTGGTGACCCAGGGCCTCCAAGCACCCTCGTTCCGATGAAGATCCCACCACGAGAAGACCGGGCAGGGCCGGAGCTCGCTTGTGGGCCGCTACCAATCGTCAGGCTCAGACGCTGACCGCCCGCTGCGCGCAGCGGTGGACTTTCCCACAGTGGGAGAGTCCACCATGGTGGCGTGCAGAACGATTTCCATCGGCGCTTCGTGCGCGATTCCGCGCGTGGACGCCGGCTCCACGTCAAGGAGGGCATGGCGTGACCACGGTCAGCGGCATTGATGCCCGCGGTATGCAGCACTGCGAGACGACGGCGCTGGGGGTGCTGCTGCGGCACCAAGGTCTCGATCTGTCCGAGCCCATGCTCTTCGGCCTCGGCTCCGGCCTGTCCTTCATCTACTGGGACGGCAAGAACTTGGACTTCCCCTTCCTCGGGGGCCGAATCAAGCCGTTCGACCTCACCAGAAACCTGGCGACCAGGCTCGACCTGGAGCTCCTGGTCCAGGAGACCACCTCGCCCCGCCGGGCATGGGAGAACGTGACGGCCTCCATCGACGCCGGTCGCCCCGTCGGACTGCAGCTCGACAGCTACTACCTGGACTACTTCGGGTCCAAGGTGCACTTCGGTGGTCATGTCGTCGCCATGTACGGCTACGACCACCGCGACGCCTTGCTGGTCGACACCGACCAGCAAGGCGGAGCGGTGTCCACCAGCCTGACCAGCCTCGCCCAGGCCAGGGCCGCACGTGGCCCGATGGCCGCCAAGCACCGGTCCTTCACCCTCACCGTTCCAGGGAGCCTGCCCTCTCCGCAGGAGCAGATCGTTCCCGCCATCACCGCCTGTGCCGACGCCTTCCTCAACCCGCCCATCGCCAACCTCGGCCACCGAGGCATTGAGAAGGCCGGCAAGCTCGTACGCACATGGCTCCAGCGCACCGACGCCCCGCAGCGGGACCTGCCACAGGCTGCCCTCTTGATGGAGAAGGCCGGGACCGGCGGCGCCCTGTTCCGCAACCTCTACCGCGACTTCCTCGCCGAATGCACCCAAGTGCTCGACAGCAGCCACTTGCGTACTGGCCACGGGCTCTACGCCGAGGCAGCCGCCCTGTGGACAGAAGTCGCAGCACTGATCACAAAAGCCGGTGAATCGGGCGACTCGCAGTGCCTCGTGCGGGCGGGCACCATCCTTGGTGATCTTTCACGAGTAGAGCGTGAGGCCATGCAGGCGCTGAGCCGCCTAGGGGAGTGAGACCCCACGCGATGTGCCTGGCCGCGTTGTGGGCATGACCACGTTGTGCTTTTACGGCCTCCGTCAATCTCCGTCTGCGACGGCGGTCCAACGGAAAGCGCCGCCGTCCTGCTGGTCGTCAAGATCGACCTTGACGCCGGGCAGGGCCTTCTCGATCCGCTTCATCATCGAACCGCTCAGATAGTGGTGACGCAGGTCGAGTGAACGCAGGTGGGTCAGCGGCTGGCCGGACAGCAGCGCCTCCGCACCTTCGTCCGTGAGCGTGCCCAGCGACAACGCCAGTGACTCCAGCCTGGCCACCACCGGCGCTCCCGCCACGGCGGCGGCGATCTCGTCCTGGATCTCGGCGTTCTGCAATCCCAGGTGCCGCAGGGACGGCAACAGCTCACCCGACCAGATCGGCGCCAGGTCCGCGACGGTGGCGTCGCCGCCGTAGGCGGTTGTGCCGAACCACAACTCCAGATGTTCGAGCTTGGGGAGGTCACTGCCGGCCACCGCACGTACCACCTGCGCCGGCAGCCCGGTCGACTCGAACCGGAGTTCTCGCAGGTGCCTGTGTCGGAACGGCTCCAGCCGCACTGGGAACTGGCCGTATCCCTCGCCGCCGCGCAGCCCGAAGCGCTCCAGCAGCGGGAACGCCTCCAGCAGCGGGGTGATGTCGGTGTACTCGACGCACGAGATCCGCCACTCGTCCCAAACGTCGGCATCACCGAGGAACAGCGAGCGCAGGTTCGGGAACCGTCCGGCGGCGGCCTTGAGCAGGCCCACCGGGTCGGCCTCGCCGCCGTTCTCCCACTCACCAAAGAGCAGGGCGGTCACCGTGGCGGAGTCGACCTCGTCCAAGAACCTGACAAAGGCCCGCTCGAATTCCTCGTAATCCACCGTCCTCACCCGCCAGGCCACCCCTGCCGGCGACCGATCCAACGCCCCCTGCTTGTCATCGATGCCGAACGGTGTGACGTCAACGACCGGCAGGCCCGCGAACTCTGACATACGAGTGAGATGAACAGACATGACCGACACCTCTACCAGAGCCGATGGGGCTAGCGGATCCAAAGATCCTTACGGGGCGTCCGAGGTATGTCGGACGACGAAGGGATCTGCTGGTGGGTGGTTCGTGGAGCGGTGAGGCCGAGGTTCCGGTGAAATTGTTCGGCGGGAACGCCGCCGTTCGCCCCGCCTCTTTCGTCCTGGACGATGAAGGCGCGACCATCCATGCGATGGGTAAGGCGCACGTGATCCTGCAGGCGGAAGTGGCCAAGGTCTACGTGTGCAAGAGGTTCTTCAGGACCTTTGGGCTGTGCTTCCAGATGCGCGACGCCCGGGACTACATCTTCTGGATAGCGGGGCGGCAGCAGAAGGCCGAGGACGCCCTCTGGGCGGTGAAGCGGGCTGGCTTTCCCATCTCACGCACGATCTATCGGCCCTACGAGGGGCGCACGAATCCCTCCGACACGATCATCGGTGGTCCTCGCTCTGAGTGAGCCGGAGTTGTGCACGCTCCGGAAACCGTCGGTGTGGGTTGGATCTTTCGTCCAGACTCTGGACTAAAACTACTGATAGGGTCCCTGGTAGGAGACGGACGAAAGGGACCGTGCGGTGGCCGACGACAGTGCGGACGTGATCTTGTCGGCGTTGATGCCGGTCATCGACGGCCTGGCGGGGACGTTCGGACCGACGTGTGAGGTCGTGCTGCACGACTACCGGCGGGGTGAGCAGTCGGTCGTGGCGGTGTCCGGCGCGGTGACCGGCCGCAAGGTCGGCAGTGCGCTGAGCGAGATCGGCTTGGCCGTGCTCGCCCAGGGTGATGCGGCGCAGAACGACATCAACTACATGACGCGTACCCCGGATGGGCGGATCATCAAGTCCTCCACCATGCCGCTGCGCGATGGCGCGGGCCAGGTGTTCGGTGCCCTGTGCGTCAATGTCGACGTCTCGGTTTTGCGGCAGGCGAGCGACTTGTTGACGGCACTGGCCGGGACATTGCCCGTACAGATACCGGCCACCACGTTCAGTGACGACTTCGATGACGTCGTGGACGCGCTGATCCGGGCCGAAGAGGTGTCTCGTGGCAAGCCGGTGGGCGCTTTGAGCCGAGGGGAGCGGCTGGCGCTGCTTCAGGTCTTGGATCGGCGTGGTGTCTTCACTGTCCGCAACGCGGTGCCCCGGATCGCCGAACGACTCGGTGTGTCCCGCTCGGCCGTGTACGCCGATCTGGCCGAATGCCGCAAGAGGCCATCGCCACCCCAGGAGCGCCCCGACACCGCACGCAGCCCCGTCACGACGATCGGCGCCAACGAGTCGATCGGCGCAGACACGGCGAACGGCGCCGACACGGTGAGCGGCGCCGACACGGTGAGCGGTGCCGACACGGTCAGCGGAGCCGACAAGGCGAGCGGTGGCGGCGCGGTGAGCGGTGGCGACACGGTGAGCGGTGGCGACACGGTGAGCGATGGCGACACGGTGAGCGATGGCGACACGGTCAGCGGTGCCGACACGGTCAGCGGCGGCCACAAGGCGAGCGGTGCCGATGCGGCCAGCGGTGGCGGCACGGTGAGCGGGGGCGGCTCGGCGGGTGGGGTCGGCGAGTAGTGAGGGAACTGATGAACGAGTGGGGATGGCCGCAGGGGCAGGGGACGCTGGACGATCCGTACACCCCGTTTCTGGCGATAGATCCAGCAACGGTGACGGCGAACATCGGTCGGTTGCGCGCGCATTTGGACGGGTTGGGGGTCACGCTGCGGGCGCATGTCAAAACGGCCAAATCCGTAGATGTGGCTGCGCTGCTGTATGACGGGGGGCCGGGGCCGATCACGGTCTCGACG
The DNA here is from genome assembly GCF_008923185.1 of Actinomadura rudentiformis. Classification (GTDB taxonomy): domain Bacteria; phylum Actinomycetota; class Actinomycetes; order Streptosporangiales; family Streptosporangiaceae; genus Spirillospora; species Spirillospora rudentiformis. The sequence continues at coordinate 411,806 of NZ_WBMT01000004.1, read as the reverse complement.
CTGGCTGAGGCTGAGGCGTTCGCTGACGTCGGCTACCGCGACATCGTTTACGCAGTCGGGATCGTGCCGCAGAAGCTGCGCCGGGTGACCGCGCTACGGCAGCGAGGCGTGGACCTGGCGGTGTTGCTGGACAGCGTGGAGCAGGCCGCCGCGCTCGCCGCCGAAGGCACGGGCATTCCCGCTCTGATCGAAGTTGACTGCGACGGCCACCGCGGCGGGGTGCGACCCGACGACCCGGTCCTGCTCGACATCGCGCGGACACTCGTTGACGGAGGCGCCATTGTGCGGGGCGTGCTCGTGCATGCCGGCGAGTCTTACCACGCCGACGGTGTCGAAGAGCTGCGCGCTGCCGCTGAGAACGAGCGGCGCTGTGCGGTGCAGGCCGCCGAGGCGTTGCGGGCGGCCGGTCATGATGCGCCCGTGGTCAGCGTCGGGTCGACGCCGACGGCTCACTTCGCCACGGACCTCACCGGTGTCACCGAGGTGCGGGCGGGCAACTTCGTCTTCTTCGACCTCGTGATGGCCGGCATCGGTGTGTGCTCCACTGCCGACCTGGCGATGACGGTGGTCACGACGGTGATCGGTCACCGCCCGGACAAGGGGTGGATCCTCACCGACGGAGGCTGGATGGCGACCTCCCGCGACCGCGGTACCGCACGCCAGCGAGTGGACCAGGGCTACGGCCTCGTCGCCGACCTCGACGGCGATCTCTACGAGGACCTGCTGATGGTCGACGCGAGCCAGGAGCATGGCGTCCTGGCGATCCGCCCAGGTAGCACCGCCGCCCTGCCCGACCTGCCGGTCGGTACCCGCGTGCGGATCCTGCCCAACCACGCCTGCGCCACCGCGGCCCAATACGACCGCTACCACGTGACCGAACCCGGTTCCCGCACCGTCACGGCCGTGTGGCCGCGCATCAGAGGATGGTGACCACCGTCATGCAGTTTCTGCCCGAGGAACGATCGGCTGCCCTGGTCACCGAGGAACTCGCCTTCACGGCCGTGCGCGACGCCTTGATCGCCGCCGCTGGTCCGCAGGCCGACGTGTTCCCGGCCGTCCTCGGCCACGGATCGCAGCGGGAAAACCGGTTCACGGTGAAGTCCGCCACCTCGGCACAGCTCGCCGGGGTCAAGATCGGCAGCTATTGGCCGGGCAACGCCGACAAGGGTCTCGCCCGGCACAACTCCCTGGTCCTGCTGTTCGACCAGGACCACGGCCGCATCGGCGCGGTCGTCGAGGCCGGTGTCGTCAACGCCTACCGCACCGCAGCCGCCGACGCAGTCGCCGCCAGCGTCCTGGCGCGTACCGACGCCGCCACGCTGACCATCTTCGGCGCCGGGCACCAGGCCCTCTACGAATGCACCGCGCTCTCCCGGGTGCGGCCCATCACGACCATCCATGTCGTCGCCCGCAGCCGGCAGCGCGGCGAACACTTCCTGGACAAGCTGGCCGAGCGAGGCCTCGCCGGCCAGCTCACCGACGCCGAGCAGGCATGCCGTGCCGCGGACATCGTCGTCACCGCGACCACCGCCACCGCGCCGCTGTTCGACGCCGCGTGGGTGCGCCCCGGCACCCACATCGCCAGCATGGGCTCCGATGCCCACGGTAAGCAGGAACTACCCCGCGACCTGCTCAGGACGGCGCGGCTGTTCTGCGATCTGCCGGCTCAGTCCGTGCGCATCGGGGAGCTGCAGCATGTCGCCGACCTCGTCCACGACGGCACCCTCCAGGTGGTCGCCATTGGCGACGTTCTGACCGGGCAAGCCGAGGGACGTCGCAGCGAGCAGGAGATCACCGTGTTCGACAGCTCCGGCATCGCCCTGCAAGACCTCTTCGTCGCCGATGCCCTTCTCCACGCCACAGCCGGTACGGAAGAGACCCCATGAGTCACACCACCGGGACACTGGACACCATGGCGCTACGGTGCTCCGCGTGCGGCCACACCCACCTGCTGGATGACTTGGCGTGGCGGTGCGCGAGCTGCGGCGGCGTGCTCGACCTGGTCGGGTTCACCCCGGTCATGCCGAAGACCGCTGACCTGGCCGCCCGCCGGCCCAGCCTGTGGCGCTACGCCGAAGCCCTGCCGATCGGCGAACCAGACGACATCACCATGGGCGAGGGCGTGACGCCTCTGGTCACCGCCCCTGGGCAGCCCGGCGTGCAGCTCAAGGTCGACCACCTCATGCCGACCGGGTCGTTCAAGGACCGCGGCGCAGTCATGCTCGCCGCCCTCGCCGCCCGCCTCGGCGTCACCCGCCTCATGGCCGACAGCAGCGGCAACGCCGGAACGGCCATCGCCGCCTATGCCGCCCGCGCCGGCATCGCCTGCGACGTCTACGTCCCCGAGGGCACCTCACCCGGCAAGGTCGCGCAACTACGCGCCTACGGTGCCACCGTTCACCAGATCCCCGGGACCCGCGAAGACACCGCCCGGGCCGCAGCCCTCGCCGCCGACGAGCCGGGCGTCTTCTACGCCAGCCACGTCCACCACCCGTTCTTCCTCCACGGCACCAAGACCTATGCCCTTGAGCTGTGGGAACAGCTCGGCGGCAGGATGCCCGAAACCCTCGTGCTGCCTGTCGGCAACGGCACTCTGGTGCTCGGCGCCTACCTCGGCTGCGTCGAACTGCTCGACCAAGGGCTCATCGACCGGCTTCCGCGCATCGTCGCGGTCCAGGCCGCCGCCTGCGCGCCGCTGGCCACTGCCTTCGCCGAAGGCCAGCCGGCACCGGCCGACATCACCTTGCACGGCACCACAGACGAGGGCATCGCCATCGCCAGACCCACCGTGGCCGAGGGCATCGCCATTGCCAGACCCGCCCGCGGCCCGCAGATCCTCACCGCCGTGCGGGCCACCGGCGGCACCATCATCACCGTCACCGACGATCAAGTGCGCGCCGCCCACGCATCCCTGGCCCGCGCCGGCCTCTATGTCGAACCCACTTCCGCGGTGTGCTGGGCCGCCATCCAAGCGGGCCTCGTCACCACCACGCCCCGACCCGACGGTCTTCCCGCCGCCGTGGCGCCGCTGTGCGGCAGCGGCCTCAAGTCCAAGCCCCCGGCCTGAGGGCTGAAACCGTCCGCGCTGGTGGGGTACTCGTCGGCTGGTGGCGTCGGTGTTCTCGTCGTTTGTCAGCCGCGGTCGTCGTAGGCGCGCCGGGCCGCGAGCAGGTCCGGGGCGGCGTGGCGGGCCCAGTCCGCGAGGGCCTCCAGGGGATCGCGGATCTGCGCGGCCAGCGGGGTGATGGCGTACTCCACGCTCGGCGGCGCGGTCGGGTGAACGGTCCGGGTGATCAGGCCGTTGCGTTCGAGGCTGCGGAGGTTGAGGGTCAGCATCCGGCGGCTGACGCCTGCGATGGCGCGTTCGAGCTGTCTGGGCGGCGGGTTGGCTGCCTCTGGCGTGCCGACGCTGATGTACGCCGGTACGGCCGATCCCTGGCATGACCCCATGCGTGACTTCGCCCACGCTCAGGGCATTGAGTTCTTCTCCATCGCGGACGCCGACCACGGTGGCGCCATCCGGCGCCCCGACGAGGTCCTGCCCCGAGTGCTGCCATTCCTGCTCTCACGGCCGTTGCAAGTGAGCGGCGCCGGGTGAGTCACATGGTGGCGAATCTGCAGTAGAGTGGCACTTCGAACGTATGTTCGACATGATGCGGCGGTGAGGGTTTACAACGAGCGCATTACGGGTGTCGAGACCGATCGAATCGGCAGGCCACTCCGATGGACGTGGCGGCGTCGGGTCTACAGGGCCGGGCCGGTGCTGGACTACTGGGTCACCACCCGTGACTGGTGGCGCGAGGAGGTGTCCCTGGCCGACGGGGGATCCCAGCCGATCCGCCACTGGCTGGTTGAGGCTTCCAGCGCCGCGGGCTCTGGGCAAGCCGAGCTGGCATTGGACGAGGCGTCCATGACCTGGCGGCTCATCGGGCTGGTCGACTGATCCGTGCGGTTCGAAGAACACCTCTACTGCCCGCCGCTCGTCTGGCTGTCGGGCGTTCAGGCGCATGGTTATCTGCTCGCCTGGGTCAAGCACGAGAAGACAGGGGAGTGGCGCGGTGTCGTCACCTGGACGCGGGTCAGTGGAGACAGGACGAACCACCAGCGGCTGGTCATCACAGCCGAAGCGCGGGGACTTCGTCCGATGGAAGCTCCCGCCGCTTACGCAGGTGTCCCACGGCTGCTGCTGACCACGTCCGGTGAGATCGAGGTGCTGTCTGGTGGAGGCGTCTAGCGAGGGCTTGTGTCGTGGGCGTCCTCAGGAGGACGCCCACGACATTTCCTTAGCCGCCCTGGACCTTGGCCACGGCGAAGTTCACGCCTTGGGTCGGCATTCCATTGGTGAAGTAGGCGAGGTGGGCGATGAAGTTGCCGGTGCTGCCCTGGCAGACGAAGTCGTCGCGCACGCAGTAGTTCTGGATGCGGGAGCTGTAGGTGCTGAGCGCGCCCAGGGGGCGGGGCGGGGGGTTGCCCGACTGCTTGCCGGGTTCGAAGGTGCCGACGTTGTACGGCTCGCCCGCCCGGAAGCGGATGTCACCGAACATCACGATCGCGGCGATCCTGCTGCTGGCGGCGGAGCTGACCGTGCCCTTGTCCGCGCCCCAGATGCGGGCGGAGGTAGCGGCCAGAGCGTCACCGACCACGCCCGCGCCCTGCGAGTAGCCCAGCAGGATGTACTTCTGGTTCGGGCACGCCTGCGTTTCGGAGTTGAGGGTACTGATCAGGTTGCCGACGCCCACCGGTGCGCTGGTGTTGAACGAGGGCTGGGCCGGATAGGTCAGCTCGGTGTACTTGGCCTGACCGGGGAACTTCTGCAGGATCAGGTCGCCCATCGGCTTCTGCAGCCAGCTTCCCTCCTGCGGTTCCCAGGTGCCGCGGGCGGAGATGACGCTGACCGCCTTGCACTCGGCCGCGGCGGCGGGCACTGCGGTGACGGTGGCGACGCCTCCGGCGGCCAAGGCCATGGCGGCGGCGCCCGTCAGGATTCGCCGGCCGGATCTGTGAGTGACGGACCGCATGACGCGGCTCCTTCCGCTCGGGGTGGGGGATTCGGCCGAAGTGTCGCTACGACGCCAGCGCCGTACTACGCGTCCAACTGAGCGAATAAGCCGTGGCCATTTGTCATTTACAGCAATCCCGCCGACACAGCGAGCGCGTTGTCAGTTCGCCGCGTCGTTCATCCGTCGAAGGTCGACCACTGAATGTGCAGGTCGGCCAAGGGCCGCAGGACGCTGCGGTGGGTTGCGCCCATCCGTATCCAGCTCTGCTCCTCGGTCTCGGTGATCTCTGCGACCAGGCCAGGGGCGACGTAGAAGGACGCCGAATACCAGGACCACATCCAGGTCTTGAGCGGCACTCGCGCCAGGATGGTGGTGAGCGGTTCGGCCATCGGGGTGGGGATGTGGCCGCTCCAGGCCTGGTAGGGCGCGCTCATGACGGCTTCGGACAGCGTGAACTGCAGGAGGAAGCCGCTGAGTGGTTCGCGTTCGGCGAAGGCATGGTCGGGAGGCTCGACGGTCCAGACGGTGGGATCGTCTTCGGCGGGGTCGAGCGCCCAGTAGAAGCCGCCTTGATTCTCGTAGCCGAACCGCAGCCGGCCCTGGTCGTCCAGAGATAGGTCGGCTGGGCGGTGGATGGAGTTTTGCACTCCCAGCAGGTGATGGCGGCCTTCGGCTAGCCGGTACAGCTCGTCCAGGGCCGCCGGAACCGCGAGTGAGGGCGGGGCCGCAGTTCGCTCGTGATCGGCTGTGCGAGGGTGCCAGCCTTGGACGAACTGCCGCAGTGCGGCGGTGGGGTCGCTGCGCACCAGATCCAGCCACTGAACGCCTGGAACGTGGGTCGGCGGGGTCGGTGGACGGACCCGGTCGAGCACCTGAAAGTCCAGGGGCGAGTCCAGCCGCAGGAGGCACTCATGGATCTCTTGCGGTGATTCGCGGTTCGGGCCACCGCGTGACAGGCGGCCGGTGCCGAGATAGATCATGCCTTCGGGCAGCCGGCCGAACAGGTGGATCGGCCGCGGATGGGCATCCCAGAGTCGCGTGGCGACCATTCCGGGCATCGGCTCCAGCAAAGCGAACGTGTCGCGGCTGCGAACCCCGCTGAGCTTCAGGTCGTCACCGGAGTCGGCAATGAGCACCGTACAGCCGGAACCGACCGCCGCTTCGCTGCCGAAAACGGCGAAGGCGTCCGCGTCCGTACCGGCGACGGCGAACGCCGCAGCGGCATCGACCACAGCCAAAGGCGTCATCGGCATCCCGCGACATTAGTGGAATATGGCAGGAATGCCGCAGTGGGCGTGGCCGATCTCTGGCGCCTCGCCCCTTTCTCGGGAAGGATCTCGACACCGGTTTTGTGATGATCGACGCTATGGGTGCCGGTCAGCTGTGCGGGACGGGAAGGGGACCGATGAGGGTTGCGTCCAAAGCGATGGTCGGTCTGGCACTGGTGGCGAGCGTGGGGCTCGCCGGGTGCGGGGAGGCGGGAGAGCCGTCGATCATGGACAAGGACACGCTGGTCGCCGGGGTCCGGCCTGACCTTCCGGGGATCGGGCTGAAACGTCCGGACGGCGCGTTCGAAGGGTTCGACGTGGACGTCGCCCGGCAGGTGGGGGAGCGGCTCGGCAAGCGGGTGGAGTTCGTCCAGTCGTTCGCCGCCGACCGTGAGCGGCTGCTGCTGGAACGGCGCGCCGACCTGGTGCTCACGTTCTGGGTTCGGCCCGACTGGAAGCTTCGCCTGACGTTCGCGGGACCCTACTACCCCTCGTACCAGGACATCCTCGTGCGTGCTGGCGAACGTGCTATACGCGGCGTGCGTGACCTCAAGGGACGCAAGATCTGTGCCGTCAAGGGAGCCGGGGCGGCCGACCAGGTGACCAAGGAACGGGGCGTCGCCGCCGAGCAGGTGTCCGCGCAGGACTACGACCAGTGCGCGGCCATGCTGCGGAGCCGGAGCATCGACGCCATCACGACCAACGACACCATCCTGGCGGGGATCAAACTGCGGCAGGGCCAGGACTTCCGGCTGCTGAACGCGCGGTTCGGGGAACAGCGCACCGGGATCGGCATGCGGCGCGGCGACCCCGACGGCTGCGAGGCCGTCAACAAGGCCATCACGCAGATGTACCAGGACGGCACGATGACCAAGCTCATGCACAAGTGGTTCAAGGGATCGGGACTGGATCTGTCGGTCATCGAGGTCCCGGAGTTCGAAGGCTGCCTTTGACCGCAGGCAGGTGACCGCAGGCAGGCGGCCAGGCCCCCAGAAAGTGGCCTGGCCGCTGCACAATTGGACGGTCAAAGGAGGGTGGCGGCTCGAACGCGATGTAGGTGGATGAGGACGTCGTAGAACGTGCCCAGGGCTACAGGCCTGGTCGAGTCCGGATAGTCGGACCCGATTTCGCGAGTCGGCCGAGCCTGCCGCAACCAGCTACGGGCCGGCTCCGGGACGGTGCGCATATCCAGCATGTAGTCGCGGTACCGCACCTTGTCGAGCGTGGGCTCGTTCCCGCCTTTCTCTGCAGATCCCACTGTGACTGGACGCAACACGCCGGTATCGGGGTCAAAGGCGTTGAACGAGCCGTGGTCGAACGTGAAGCCGATGTTCACATAGCGTCGCCCTATCTGCTCCCTGATCAGGTCGCCCTGGATCCGGTACGGGTATTCCGGTCTCGAGTTGCCGTACGCGACGTGCCCGTTGTGGGCTGACAGCAGCGTCTTGCCTCCCGTGTGCTCGTTCCACCAGATCGTGTTGTCGGCCATCGCCTGCTCGCGATGCTGGACGGCCCGCAGCAGGTCCGCCTGGTCGGCAAGGTCGTACGAGTAGATCCCGGCGACCTGGGCGATGAACTTGGCGTATTGAACGATGGCGCCGTCGGCTCCGCGTTCGCGCAGGAGCTTCATGACCTGCGTGGCGTTGGCAAAGGATGCCTTGCGTTCGGCAAGCGGCTTCTGCGGATAGGCCTGCATCCAGGTGTCCATACCGGCGTTAGGCCGCAGACCGCTGTAGTGCTCTTGCACCGTCGGCAACAGGTCGGGATGGTGGCTGCGTACGTATCTCTCGACCCGAACGAATAGTTCCATGCCCGGATAGTCGATGTCGTTTCCGACGTACTGCAGCTTGGTGGCGTGCCGTGCGTTGTAGGCGCGCATCCACTGGAAGAGGTCGAGGTATTCGCGCGTGTTCCACAAGCGCGTGCCGCCCTGGAACTCCTCGTTCATGATCTGCCGTATGTCGCCCGTGCCCTTCACCACGTAGTCGTTGATGCGAAGACCGGCGGCCACATGCACTTCCTGGCTGAACGCCTTGAAGCCCTTGTTCTCCACCAGGTATCGGAAGACCCTGTGCTTCATGGTGAAGAACTCGCGTGAATTGTGAGTCGCCTCGCCCAGACCCACCACGGTCGCCCCGTCCAGCATCTTTCCGAGCGAGTGCAGATCGTTCATGCCGCCGGTCGGCTCGGTGCTGAGCAGTGGGTGAGCGTGCGCCTCAATGGCACCGACCACCGTCGTCCTGCCATCGGCGCTCGCAGGTTGTGGAATGGCCACCAGCACGCCGGCGGCTACGAGGCCTTGGAGTAGGTTGCGTCGAGTTCTGATCGGCATGACGCATATGATCTTCCGCCCCCGGCTTGCCCGGCACTACCGCTAGCAGCCCTGCATTTACGGGGGTACTCCCCATTTTCGCAGCAGAGCCGGACCCCGTGCACGGGTTGACCCCGGTAGTGGAGCCGGATCCTCGCTCAGTCGCGAGCTGTGATCTGCTGGATGGCCCAGCTGTTGCCGTCGGGGTCGCTGAATCGGCAGAACCCCACGTTGTTCAGGTCGTCGCCGTCGCGTGCCGGACGCTGCCCTTCCTCGGCGTAGACAATGATCTCGGAGACGTCCACGCCGCGTTCCACCAGCTCGGCACGCGCGGCCTTGATGTCGTTCACCACCAGTTGCACGCCCCTGAGCGAGCCGGGCGACATGCCCTCGTGGCTGTTGCTGAGCACCACTGAACAGCCCGACCCGCGTGGGGTGAGCTGGACGAAGCGCACGTCGTCACTGACCGAGGTGTCGTGGTCGACGGCGAAGCCGAGCTGGTCGGCGTAGAACGTCTTGGCCCGGTCGACATCCGATACGGGCACCGAGACGACTTCGATGGTCCAGTTCATGTGCAGGGCCTCCAGGGCCGATAAGCGAGGTCTCCGCTCACGCTTGTCTGTTACCTCAGGAAGGTTTGTATCCAAGAGACACCCTGCGTACTGTAGACACGGCGATTGAACGAGAGCAAGGCCCAAACACGGCGTGGACGGAGACGGATGGCGGGGACAGGCAACGGCGACCGGAAGAACGTCGCGCTGCTCTGGGCACTGCACGCACGTCCGGCCAGCAAGCCCCGTCTCGCCCTCACCGTGGGCCGGATAGCCACCACCGCGGTCGCCATCGCGGACGCCGACGGCATCGAGGCCGTCTCCATGCAGCGGGTCGCGGCGAGCCTCGACGTCACGAAGATGGCGCTCTACCGTCATGTGTCCAGCAAGGCCGAGCTCGTGGCCGTCATGATCGAAACGGCCGTCGGCGAACCTCCGGACATCACCCACATCGACGGCGGCTGGCGCCCGCGCATCGAACGCTGGGCCGAGCTCGTGCGCGCGACCTGGCAGGACCACCCGTGGCTGCCCACCGCCACCACCGGCGACCGAGCCATCGGCCCCCGCGAGATCGGCTGGACGGAGAGCGCCCTGAGCGCGTTCGCGGACACACCTCTCACCGGCGCCGAACGCATCGACGCCGTTTTCCTGGTGAGCGGCCACATTCGCCACACCCATGCAGCGGCCAACGCAGGCACCCAGCCATGGACCAGCGAACGTCGCGCCCGCACCGAGATCAGCGAACTGCTGCGCGAGCAGGAAGACCGCTTCCGGCACATCCTCAGTGCAGTGGACGACGTCCACGACGCGCCGCCCGACAACGGCTGGGCCTTCGGGCTGAACCGGATACTCGCGGGGCTGGACCAGCTCATCAAGGAAAAGAGCGCCTAGCCACACGTAGCGGACTATCGGCCCTTCCAGGAGCGGGCTACCAGTCCTTCCAGTAGTAGAGGGCGTTCCTGGCGGCTCTGGTAGGCACGGCTCCGGTCGAGTCGGTGTACCACTTGTCGTCGTAGTAGTTCCAGTACGACTGCGAATAGGCACCGCTGGTGAGCGAGACCAGCTCGCCGTGGTCGATGCCGGCGCTCGCGTGGTAGCGGACGTAGTGGCCGGCGTCCATGCCGTGCGCCGCGGACCTCGGCACGACGGTGTCGGCATCGCTTCCGATCAGTGTCCAGTCGGGTCCGTAGTTGTAGCCGGTGTTCGGGTTCTCCAGCAGCCACTGCCGGAACGCCGATCCCTCCTGCATATCGTTGCACTGCTGGCTTCCCGTGAGGCCGGTGCAGTACGTCGCGAGCGGTGGGGCGCTGTGCGGGGTACCGAGCGTTGCCACGTCCTCGATGTAGAGATGGGACGGGAAGTCCGGGTGCTTCTTCTTCACTCCGGTGACCGCGGCGCGAACGATGAGACCGCCCATCGAGTGAGCCATGACGTCGACGTACACCCCGTACTTGGTGAAGGAGCTGTAGATGTTCCAGGCCAGTCGGCTTCCCAGCCATCTCAGGTCCACGGCGTATGTGCCGGACTCAATGCGGGTGTTACAGCCGGACGCGTTGGTGTAGAAGCACACGACGTGCGGACTGCCGCTCCAGCCCCAGCGCTTCATCGCCTCGTAGACCGGCTTCCACTGACCGTCCCAGAGGTCGCCGTGAGAGCTCGCCGAGCTGAAGCCCGGCACGAAGTACACGGGCCTGGCGGAGCTGTTGGCGCGGGGCGGAGGCGGAGGCGGCGGCGGAGGCGGGGCGGTGGCGGCCTCTGCCGGAACGACCGCGACACAGGATGCGAGGAGTAGCACGCACACGACCAGGATTCGACGCATCACGAAATTCCTCCTCCTCTGAAGAAGAATCGGGGAGGCGCATAGCGTGCGCCGTCACGCCCAAGGTGGACAGGGCAATGAGCGCACGACAGCGGGAAATCCGCGCACTACCGCACTCTCCTACCGGCCTGGCGCGCCGCCGGCGTCCCGATCCTGGAAGCCGCAAAGGCAGAGTGAGCCCCGGCCTCGAAACAGATCACCGGCAGGCTCGGACGCTTTGTCTTCAACCTTCGTTTACCGAGCGAGCCGGATTTCGGTTGTCCGCATCAGGACACGCACAGTGACAACGCCGGGATTACTTGGCACGTCATGCAAGTGAATGTTTCGTTCCAGGGAAAGGTGTTCGATGAAACTGCGGGGGCTGGCGGCGCTTTCGGCGCTGTTTCTACCGGCTGGGGTCATGACGGCCGGTGTGGCGGAGGCGGCTCCCAAGTCGGCGCCACAGAAGTGGAAGTTCAGCACGCGCACCAACGTCGCGGGGGACGACAGCCTCGGTGCCCTGGCGGTCACCGGACGCAAGAGCGCCTGGGCGGCCGGCGGAGTCTGGCAGGGGCCGCCGCTCCTGTACCGCTGGAACGGCAGCGCCTGGCGCCGGGTCAAGCTGCCTGCGCATGTGAACCACACGCTGGAGGAGATGGACGCCACCTCGGACAAGAACGTCTGGGCGTTCGGCGGTGACTACTCATCGGTGCTCAAGTCGTTCCACTGGAATGGCAAGTCGTGGAAGACATCCGTGGTCGAAAGAGGAGAGGTCTACACCTGGGACGCGGAGGTGATCTCCTCGAAGAACGTATGGCTGTCCGTCAGCGAACACTCCGGCCGCGGCCAGTTGCGTAACTGGAACGGCCGCAAGTGGCGGAGCATGCGAGTTCCCGCAGCGGGCCGGCTGTACTCATTGAGTTTCTCGTCCGGCAAGAGCGGATGGGCCGTCGGCACCAAGGCCAGCGGCGGTGGGGCAGTGGCCGTGCGATGGAACGGCTCCTCCTGGAAGCCCACGGCCCTACCGCGGATCCAGATGCCGAAGGGCTCCACGTTGCACCTCGGCAGCGTCCTTGCGTTGTCGTCCCGGAACGTCTACGCCGTCGGCTCCTACAGCTGGATGGTCGATGACGACGAGGAGTTCCGTCCCATCGTCCTGCATTGGAACGGCTCCAAGTGGCGCAGGCTCACGGGTCCGAAGGTGCATTCCAACCTCTCGGGTCTGACCACCGACGGCCGCGGCGGCCTCTGGATGAATGTCGGTGGCGACAGGCTGGCGAACTACCGCGCAGGCCGCTGGACCGTCACCCGGATCCCGGGTCCCGCCGGACAACACGTCGGCCTGGACGCGATGGCGAACGTCCCGGGCACCGCGACCATGCTCGGTGTCGGCTACGCCAGGCCCGATGGCCCCGAACCCAACACCCAGGATTCAGTCTTCTTCACCGCCCGCTGACCATGCCGGGAGCCGGCGTGCGCACTCCGCGCACGCCGGCTCCTTGGTCGTGGTCAGCCCAGAGAGGTCCCGGTCCCGGACGGAGTGCCGGCGAGCAATGGCCGGTCCACCGCACCGGGCGATGCCGTGCGGACGCCAAGCGAACGCAGGCGGCCGTAGGTATTGATGAACGTGTTGGGAGTATCCGACGCCCAAGTGCTGGAAGTCCCCCAGAACACGACCGCCCAATAGGAGTCGCAGTAGGTCTTGGAGTACCGCGAGAAGCGGCCCTTCCTGTCGACCTTTGCCCAGCCGCCGTTGTACCAGGTCCTCTCGCCCTTGCAGCGGAAGACAAGCTGTACGTTGCGGCCCGCGAACGGAACGTGCTTGCGCTTGGAGGGGGAGTAGCGCAGTAGCGTGCCGGTTGCTCTTACCTTGTTGCCCACGCGCAGCTTGCGTGGCGAGAACTTGGCAGTGATGCGGGTGTTCCAGCGCAACACCTTCTTGGTGCCGCTAACAGCAGGCTTGAAGTCGGTGTCGCCCTTGTAGTACAGGCGGAACGAGCCTGACTTTCCGTAGTAGTAGTTCTTCAGGCTGACCGTCGAGTGTCGAGCCGGGAACCTTTTGATGGTCTTCCAGGTGCTGCTTCCCCGGAAGGCGTGCTGGAATTCGAGGCCGCCCCACGGAATGTGGTTGGCCCTGCCGTTCACCGAAAGCAGGCCGGTCTTGGTGAGGGAGAATTTGCTCATCGTCACCGTCAACGGGCGCAACACCGTGGGCAGGGCAGTGATCCTGGCCTCGGCGGTCTTGCCGTCCGCCGACGCCTGCACCTTGAACTTCGTGGTGCGAACGAAGTCGAACGTCGTCGAGAACCGGCCATCGTCGCCGTAGATCCCGAGACCACCGGTCATGGAATGGGAGACCGCGTCGGCCTCGTAGCCGAGACCGATGAAGTTGTCACCCGGCTTCCAGACCCCGTCTTCCAGTTTTTCGAGCTTGCCCGACAGTACGGCCTGCGAGCCGGGCGCGGTGCGCGGGATCGGGTCAAGCGTGATTCTGAGCCCCTTGATCTCCGCCGACGCGGCGGGAACGGGGGCCACAAGCATGGCCGGTGTAAGCAGAACAACACCGACGGTGATACGGCGCATAAAACCGCCTTCATGATCGGAAACGAGTCGCCCGATCGTAGGGCATGCCGCCGACAAAAGTCGCACGAATAATTTCTTTCGCAGTCGCCCCTGCTGAGTGACCGGAATCGGTCACCTGGGCGCTGCGATCTTCGTGGAAGGATTATCCGACGCCTTCGACGAATGGGAGAACATGTCCTCTATTCGCACGGTCGCCGCAGCGTCCACGGTGGCCGCGTGCATCGCCGCGCTGGTCACTATGACGCGCAGAAGTCGACCGACGACCACGTCGACGTCCGCTGACAGAGCCCGCGAAATCACAGCCCGTTCGCCGGCGCGGCGAGGATCCCGTACGTCGAGCCAAGAGCCTGCTCAAGCCCGAGATCCTCGCCCGCTTCCCCGCCTGTGAACGGCGCGGGGCTCCTTATCGGTGAACGGCGTGGGCTCCTTATCCGTGAACGGAGTGGGGCTCTTTATCCGTGAACGGCGTAGGCCCGGATCACGGTCTGGTCGATGACCCCGGCGACGGCCGCCCGCAGGGAGACAAAGCCGACCTTCGGGTTGGTCAGGGTCGCCACCCATGCGTTGCCGTTGCGGGTCACCGTGACGGCCTTCCAGGTCTTGCCGTCATCGGAGGAGGCCCACAGCTTCGGGGCGGCGGTGCCCGTACGGGCGGTCGTCATGGTCACTTGCTGGCGAGCCCCCGCCTTGGCCCTCGACTGGGCGTCGAGCGGAGTGCGGTAGGTGAGGGACGGCAGCTTGATGACTTTGTCGTCCCGTACGGCGAAGTGCCACACGACGTGCTGGCGGACAGCGAGGGGCGAGAACGGGGCGGCGCGCTCCTCGTCCACTGTGAGGCTGTACTTTCCCGGCTTGGGTACGGGCCAGTTCCAGGCGGCGCCGGGCTGGTCGTAGGTGTAGACGATCTTTCCGCTCGCCTCACGCAGGACCGAGGTGCCGGTCGCCCCGGGGTACGGTGCCATGACGCTCGTGCCCGCGCCCGTCGAGTGCGTGCCGATCGCCAGTGCCGGCTCGCCGCCCTCGTTCTCGTTCCAGATGACGACCCCGTTGCGCGGGCCGAATGGGGCAGGGGTGAGGCGACGCTGGTACGAGCCCGCCTTCGGGAAGCGCTCCTCGCTTCTCCACACCTCCGTCGTGTCGAATTCGAAGCCGCAGTCCGGCGTGGTGTTCATCCAGTCGATGTCCCACGTGATGCCGGGCGAGTAGTACTCGGTACGAGCGATGGGGCCCGCACCCACGCCGGTGTAGAAGCCGATTCTGATACCGCCCTCCGTCCAGAGCGGCGAGGCGTGACCGCCGACGCAGACCGGACGCCCCTCGGTGCCGTACGCGGTCCTCACCGCAGCCAGATCCTTGGTGCGCACGTGCAGGCCTGGCTTCTGCGGCACCCCGCCCGCCTGCCGATTCACGATGTTGTAGACGTACGGGCTGCCGGTCTCGGCGCCCTTGCGCGTGAAGACGGCCTGAAGGTCGAGGGCCAGGCCCGGCGTGGACCCGGTCGGCGTGATGTAGGCGTCCTTGAGCTCCATCATCGACGATGTGACGACAGGCCGGCCCGCGATCTTCTGCACGACGCGTACTTCGCCGGACAGGAGTCTGGCATCGGCGCGATCGACCGTTGCCGCGATGGGCTTGGCCTCGCGTGCGTCGAGCACGAGCTTGGCGGCTTTGGTGATCGCCACCTTGGGCCGGTAGACCAGGGCCGACGACGTCGTGCCGTCCTGCTCGGCCGTGGCGACGCGGGTCAGCACGGCGTACTGGCCCGCTGGAAGCTCACCTTCGGCGTGGCCGTTCTGCAGGTCGGTGTAGAACGGGTCGTCACCGGTCAGCGGGTAGAACTCCACGAGCGTCTGGCTCGCGGCGGGCTTGCCATGCCGATCGAGCACATCGAGCGTGACCTGGACGCCTGCCTGGGCGCTCAGCCGCCGAGCCTTCGCCGGGCGTTGCACGCCCTTGGTCACCGCGTCATGCCGAAGGCCGTGCGGATAGCGGTCACGGAGGCTTTGCGGCGTCTGCGTGGAGGCCTGTGCCGCAGCTCGATCGGCCGCCGCGGCATGGCCCGCCGCCCGACCCGCGCTCACCTGGTCCGGACCGCTCAGCACCGCGGCCCCCACCGCGCCCGCGGTGACGGCTGCGACCGCTGTCGCGGTCAAGGCGAGTGTCTTCTTCTTGGTCAAGGGATCTCCCTCCATGGAAACGGCCGGCGGATCGCGCCGGCCACACGGAGGACATGTCCGGGTCTGGAAGATCATTTCAATGCCGGACGCCCCGTTCCCAGGCGGGGGAACGGGGCGTCCGGCGGGCCGGTCTCGACGATCAGGTCGTGGGGGTCGCGCTGGGGGTGACCTGCGGCGGGGAGCTGGGCTGGACCGGGACCCCCGGCGGTGAGGAGTTCGGCCGCTGCGCCTCGGTGGGCTTGGGGCCGACGAAGAGCATCACCTGACCGTCCGCCCACGGGACGGCGCTGTGGACGTACCAGTTCCCCGGGACCTGCCCCGGATAGCGGACCTGGCTTTCGTTGCCCACCATGACGCGGTACTCGGGGACGGTGATGTCCCGCTTCTTCAGCGCGGCCAGCACCTGTGACACATGCCGCTTGCGGTACACCATCCCGTGCATGGCCTCTCCGCGCGCGTCCGGCTGAGCGGTGCTCTCGTACTTCTCACCGCGGCGCGCGGCGCGGCCGAAGACGATGGCGGCGCTGCCCTTGTAGCCGGTCCGGATCCGCACACCCACCGTGCAGTCGTTCCCGCCGCTGGGCACCTCGCAGGCACCCTTGACGCGCAGGTCGGTGATGTCGCCGGGACGCGTCCCCTCGCTGGTGTCCTGCATCACGACGGTGCCCACCATCGAAGGCGAGACGGGCACCAGGCTCAGGCTGACGTTCAGGCCGTGCTGGGCGAACTCCGCCCTGTACCGCTTGGGGTCGGCGTACGGGTCGCGGACGCGCACATCGAGGTAGCGGTCCTTCCGGGTGAAGCTGAGCGCGGAGGCCAGCTTGATCTGTCCCTGCGTGGCCTGCGTCGGCGTGAGCCGGACGGGCCCACCGGAGTCCTCGGACTGCGTGACGAGCGAGACGGCGACCACCGCGCCGGCCACGCCCGTGGCCAGCAGGGGCAGCCCGATGGTCAGTCTGCGCCGGCCGCGGGTCCGAGCCGGGGTGGCGGGGAGTTCGTCGGCCTCGGCGGTGGCGGTGGTGATCCGCCTGGCAAGGTCGGCGGCCGTTTCGTCGGTGAGCAGTTCGGCGGCGCGGGCGTCGGTGACCGGGTTGATGCGGTTGGTGAGGGTGTCGATGTCGTGGTTCATGAGCGTTCTCCGTTGATGACCGCTGCCGACAGTGCGTGGTTGCGCGGGGCGTGGGCTCCGTGCAGGTCGAGTCCGCGGGCGAACCGGCGGCGGGCCCGATACAGCCGGATCCGCACCGCGTTGCGCGAGCAGCCCAGCACGGCCGCGATCTCGCCGTGGTCGAGGCCCTCCCAGCCGACCAGGGACAGCAGCTCCCGGTCGTCCTCGGAGAGTTCGCCGAACGCCGCCGCGATCGCGGCCAGTTCGCCCTCCTGCTGGGGCGGGCGGTGCATCGCGAGATCGATTCGCAGCTGCCCGGCCAGGTCACCGACCAGTGCCGACCGGCGGCGTTCGCCCCGATGATGGTTGGCCAGTACGCGGCGCGCGACGCCGTACAACCAGAGCCGGGCCTCCTCGCCGCGCGGCACGTCGTCCAGCTTCCGCCAAGCGATCAGGAAGGTCTCGGCGAGGATGTCGGCCGCGTCCTGCGGATCGGCCGTGCGGCGCAGCGCGTAGGCGAGGATCTTGCCCCGGTGGGCGGCATAGACCTGCTCGAAGCGGCGTCTCCGTTCATCAGGTGGATGTGAAGCCTCCGGAATGGCTGACACGTGTGCTTTCCTCTCGCCGTACGGACCGGACGACCACCACATGTCCGCCAACGGACGAGCATTTCACCCCGGAAACTCGTACGGGCGCGGCCCGGGCTCGCTCCCGGCCGTGGGTCCGATGGCGCCTCGGTGGAGGCTTTTGCGGCCGTGGGACGGGTGTCGTTTGTCCGATCGGTCAAGTTGGCGAGGGCAACGTTGACCAGCTGAACACATCGAAGCCTCTGTGACCTGGCTAACGTCGTCCGACATCGTCCCCGTCGATCGGGCGTTTCGGACCCCGCCGACTGGCCGCCTTCGAGAGGAGACGCATGTCTTCGACATTGCCCAAGCCCCGTACGGGAGTCTTGCGCCGGAAACCGATCGAGCTCATCGACGACGATGTGGAGTCGAACGGGCTGCAACGCACGCTCGGCCTGTGGCAGCTCACCGCCATCGGGATCGGCGGCATCATCGGTGCGGGGATCTTCTCTCTCGCCGGAGCCGTCGCCCACGATACGGCCGGGCCCGCGGTGCTGATCTCGTTCCTGATCGCCGGCATCGCCAGCGCGGCCGCCGCGTTCTCGTACGCCGAGTTCGCCGGACTCATCCCGCGCGCCGGATCGGCCTACACCTATGGCTATGTGGTGCTCGGAGAGATCGTCGGCTGGGCCATCGGCTGGGACCTGCTGCTGGAGTACACCGCGATCGTCGCGGTCGTGGCCATCGGGATCTCCGGCTACTTCAACGATCTGCTCGGCTTCATGCACATCTCACTGCCGAACTGGATGCTGGGAGCCCCGGGCACGGAGCCGGAGGGAGTCGCTCCGGGCTCGTACAAGGTCAATCTGTTCGCGATGCTGCTGTGCCTGCTGGTCGCCTACATCCTCAACCAGGGCATGCGCGGTGCGGCGCGGTTCGAGACCCTGCTGGTGTACCTCAAGATCGGCGTGGTGCTCCTGGTGATCACGGTTGGCGCGTTCCACATCCACGCCGGCAACTACCAGCCCTTCGCGCCCTTCGGCTGGTCCGGGGCGATGACCGGCGCCGCGACGGTGTTCTTCGCGGTGTTCGGATACGACGCGATGAGCACCGCCGCCGAGGAGTCCGTGGACTCCCGCAAGCACATGCCCAAGGCGATCATGTACTCGCTGGGCATCTCCATGGTGCTCTACGTCCTGGCCTGCCTCGTCCTCACCGGCATGGTCAACTACACGAAGATCGACAGTGAGGCCGCGTTCTCCAGCGCGTTCGACTCGGCCGGCATGGGGTGGCTGGGCGCGATCATCGCCGTGGGCGCCATCCTCGGCATCCTCACCGTGCTCTTCACCTTCCTGATGGGGGCGGCCAGGGTCGGCTTCTCGATGAGCCGCGACGGCCTGTTGCCGGGCTGGCTGGGCAAGACGCACCCGACCAAGAAGGCACCGACGCGGATCACCTGGATCCTGGGCTGCGCTTCGGCGGTGATCGCGGGGTTGCTGCCGATCGGTGAGGCCGCCGAGCTCACCAACATCGGGATTCTGCTCGCGTTCGTGGTGGTCTGCGTCGCGGTCATCGTGCTCCGCTACCGCAGGCCGGACCTGCCGCGCGAGTTCCGCTGCCCGGGGATGCCGGTGGTGCCCATCATCGGCGTGGTGTTCTCCCTCTGGCTGATCACCTTCCTGACAGCGGAGACCTGGCTGCGCTTCTCCTTCTGGTTCGCCGCCGGGATCCTCTTCTATTTCGCCTACGGACGGCGCAGGTCATTGCTCGCCAATCGCCGACGGGACATCGACGCCGATCGCTGACCCGACCGGCCATCGGCAAGGTCACTGACCGGACGGCGACGTGTCGCCGCTCGGACCGGCCCATAGGACCGCGCGGGTCCTATGGGCCGGACGAGCGGGTGACGAGCATGAGTTGGAGGTGGCAGAAGAGGCGCCCCCCAGGATCCGCGAGGTCGAGGCCGGTGACCGCCGTGGCGCGGCGGATCCGGTACCGCAGTGTGTTCGGGTGGATGTGGAGCCGGTCTGCCGCGGCCCGGACGTCGCCCAGCGCGTCGAGATAGGCCAGCAGCGAGGTCACGAGTTCCGTGCCGTGCGCGGCGTCGTGCTCGACCAGGGCGGTGACCGCCGGGTCACGGAGATCCGGGTTGGCCTCCAGCAGGGCCAGCGTCTCCGCGAGCAGCACCTCCGAACGAAGATCGCCGATCGTCGCCATGTCCCGGTCCGGTGTGCGGGCCATCGTGTCGAGCACCCTGTCGGCTTCCGAGCGGGACATGACGACCTCGGCGAGGGTGGGCACGGGCGACCCGATGGCCGCCTGGGCCCGCGTGCCGGCCCGCCCGAGGACGGCTATGACGTGCTCGGCGAGCGCCGTCAACGCCGGTTCCGCCGCACCGGTCGGCACCTCGGGCAGCACGGCGTACACCCGTGAGCCGAGCGTGCCGACGAGCGCGCCGCGGCGGTAGGACGTCGCGTGCACGGATACGACGTTGCCGGTCTCCAGCTGGCGCAGCTCGTGCTCGGAGCGGTCATGCTCGACCTCACGCGGCGCGAAGGCGAGCACGATCGCCGACGCGGACGGATCGAGGCCGAGCTGCCCGGCGACCAGGTCGGCGCTGATCCGCCCTTCGAGCAGGCCGACCACCAGATCCTGCGGCGATCGGACGCCAGGCGAGCCGCGCCGCCGTAGCAGGTGCACGGCGGCGATCCGCGCAGCACCGAGCAGAGCGCTCTCGGCATGCTCGGCGAAGGGCCGGTCGCCCTCCTGCACCCAGATCGTGCCGAGATGCCGTTCGCCCGCGCGGATCCCGATGGCCAGGCGCCGCCGGATGCCCAGTTCGGGCCGCTCGTCGACACGCACCACGTTCTCGCTGGACCGCAGCCGGTGGAACACACCCCACTCGCGCAGCAGCGCCAGGTATTGCTTCGGCCCTTCCCAGCCAAGGATCGACAACCTGCGCATCTCGTCGATCTCGTTGTCGGAACGCGAGTAGGCGAGCACCCGGCTGCCCGTGTCCTCGATGCTCACCGCGCCTCCGGCAAGCACGGCGACGGTCTGCGCCAGCGTGAACAGGTCACCGTGCTCGACATCGGACTCGGCGGCCAGCCTCGCGCCTTCGAGCACTTCACGGACCAGCGCCTGCAGCTGATCCCACCGCACCTGTGGCTGCACGGTGAGCAGCGCCACCCCGGCGTCCTCCGCGACGGCGCCCAGGTCATCCGCCCTGCCTGCGGCCTTGACGGCGACCGCGGACGCGCCGGCCCGCGCCGCCATGCGGACGTATCGGGCGGCTTCCCGGCCGCGCGCGCCGATGACCAGCACCAGCTCCCCGGGGCAACTGCTCAGATCGTCATCGGGGTCAAGGAGCGCGACGCCGCGGACCGTGACGTCGAGGCTGCCGGCGTCCAGCTCCATCAGCGGCTCGCCGACCGCGACCAGCAACTGCCGCAACGTCGTCCAGGGCTCGCTCGGCAAGAGATCGTCGCTCAGCAGGTGATCGTCGCTGAGCAGGCGATCGTCGCTCAGCAATCGATCATCGCCTCGCGACCGATCGCCGCTGGGCAATCGATCGCCGCTGGGCAATCGATCATCGTTCAGCATGGGTTGTCCGATCGAACAAGGAGCACGCCCGAACTGTAGCCGATCGTCCGATCCGCGAATGGTCAGCGCTTCCTTACCTTCATGCGCATGGACGCCACGACTCATCCGCCCGCTCCCCGCAACGAACCCGTGCGGGAGTACACGCCGGACTCACCCCAACGGGCGAGCCTGGCCACGACACTGGCCGCGCTCGCCGGCCACCAGCACGAGCTGACCTGCACGATCGGCGGCGAGCAGCGGATGGCCGGCGGCGACCGCATCGACGTGGTGCAGCCGCACGACCACGCCCACACGCTCGGCACCATGGCCAACGCGACCCCCGACGACGCCAAGGCGGCCGTCGCCGCCGCGCTGGCGGCGGCGGAGGACTGGCGCCGCACCCCATTCGACGATCGCGCCGCGATCCTGCTGCGCGCGGCCGACCTGCTCTCCGGGCCCTGGCGGGACAG
This sequence comes from Actinomadura rudentiformis, assembly GCF_008923185.1. Taxonomy (GTDB): domain Bacteria; phylum Actinomycetota; class Actinomycetes; order Streptosporangiales; family Streptosporangiaceae; genus Spirillospora; species Spirillospora rudentiformis. The sequence continues at coordinate 390,392 of NZ_WBMT01000004.1, read as the reverse complement.
GCTCAACGCGGCCACCATGCTCGGACAGTCGAAGACGGCCATCCAGGCCGAGATCGACGCGGCGTGCGAGCTCGCCGACTTCTGGCGGTTCAACGTGCACTACGCACGCACGATCCACGCCGAACAGCCGCTCAGCGCACCCGGCACCTGGAATCGCCTCGACTACCGTCCGCTCGAGGGCTTCGTCTACGCGATCACCCCGTTCAACTTCACCGCCATCGCCGGAAACCTGCCCACCGCGCCCGCGCTCATGGGCAACACCGTGATCTGGAAGCCGTCGCCGACGCAGGGACTGGCGGCGCACCTGACCATGCGCCTGCTGGAGGAGGCCGGCCTGCCCCCCGGGGTGATCAACCTGGTCACCGGGGACGGGCTCGCGGTGTCCGACGTGGTGCTCGCCGACCCCGACCTCGCGGGAATCCACTTCACCGGGTCCACGAAGACGTTCCAGCACCTCTGGTCGACCGTGGGCCAGAACATCGCGAAGTACCGCGGTTACCCGCGCCTGGTGGGCGAAACCGGCGGCAAGGACTTCGTGGTGGCCCATGCCTCCGCGAACGTGGACGTGCTGCGCACCGCCCTGGTCCGCGGCGCCTTCGACTTCCAGGGCCAGAAATGCTCGGCCGCCTCTCGCGCCTTCGTCCCGCGCTCTGTGTGGGGGCGGCTGAAGGACGACCTGCTGTCCGAGGTGGACTCGCTGCCGATGGGCGACGTCACCGATTTCCGCAACTTCCTGGGTGCGGTGATCGACCGGCGCGCCTTCGACCGGCTCGCCGGCGTGCTCCAGGCGGCACGGGAATCGTCCGACGTGGACGTCGTCGCCGGGGGAACGGCCGACGACTCGGTGGGCTTCTTCGTGCGGCCGACGGTGATCGTCGGCGACGATCCGGCGCACGAGGTGTTCACCACGGAATTCTTCGGGCCCGTTCTCGCCGTGCACGTCTACGACGACGCGGACTACGAGCGGGTGCTGCACCAGGTCGACCAGGGCACGCCGTACGGCCTGACCGGCGCGGTGATCGCCGACGACCGCGCCGCGGTACGGCGGGCGAGCGAGGTGCTGCGGTTCGCCGCCGGCAACTTCTACGTCAACGACAAGCCCACCGGTGCGGTCGTGGGACAGCAGCCGTTCGGCGGGGCGCGGGCCTCCGGCACCAACGACAAGGCCGGCTCGATCTACAACCTCCTGCGCTGGACGAGCCCACGGGTGATCAAGGAGAACTTCTGTCCGCCCGTCACCTCGGGGTACCCCCACCAGCTGTAGAAAGGGGGAGCAGGCATGCTCCGCTCCGGATTGATCGCCGCGTCCCGCTCGTCCGCATGCCGGGCCGTCGTCGAAGGCACTCCCGTGATGCGGCCGGTCGTGGACCGGTTCATCGCCGGTCCCGGTGTGGACGACGCCATACGCGTCGTCCGCGATCTCGCCGGCGATCGGCTGATCTCGCTGGACCATCTCGGCGAGGAAATACTCGATCACACCCGTGCGGAGCACACGGTCGAGGCCTACCGCATGCTGCTGCGGCGGCTCCACGACGAATGCCTGGCCGACACGGCGGAGGTCTCGGTGAAACTCTCCGCTCTCGGCCAGGCCCTGCCGGTGGACGGGGACAAGATCGCTCTCGAGAACACGCGGCGTATCTGCGAAGCGGCGACGGCGGCCGGGACGACGGTCACCGTCGATATGGAGGATCACACGACCACCGACTCCACGCTGGAGATCGTCCGCTCGCTGCTGGCCGACTTCCCCGGCACCGGAGTCGTTCTCCAGTCCTATCTCAAGCGGACGGAGGCCGACTGCGCCGACTTCTCGGCCCTGGGCTCAAGGATCCGGCTCTGCAAGGGTGCCTACGACGAGCCGGCGTCGGTCGCCTATCAAGACAAATCGCAGGTGGACGTCTCGTACGTGCGCTGCCTGAAGATCCTGATGCGTGGGAAGGGCTATCCGATGGTCGCCACGCACGACGCACGCCTGATCGCCATCGCCGCGCGCCTCGCCGAGGAGGCCGGGCGCACGCCGAAGGACTACGAGTTCCAGATGCTCTTCGGGGTCCGCCCGCGGCTGCAGGAGCTCTTGGCGGACCAAGGCCTGCGGCTACGCGTGTACCTTCCCTACGGCACCGAGTGGTACCCGTACTTCATGCGGCGCCTGGGCGAACGCCCAGCCAACGTCGCGTTCTTCCTGCGCGCACTCCTCGGACGCTGATGGCCGACTGCGTCGGACAGGCGTTCCATTTTGGTCAAGGGTTGGCCTGCTGCTGGAGGCGGACACAGCAGTGGCCGGGCTGGGGTTGCAGGCGGGCGGTCAGATCGGTCGCGTTCAGTTCGTCGAGCAGTCCGGTGAGCAGGCTCAGGTTCATGCCGCACACCAGGTCGGTGTGCTGTTGCGCCAGGGTGTGGAACGGGCAGTTGCCCAGGATGATCTCGGTGTCGAGGCGGCGTGGCTCGAATCCGAAGTCCTCCAACACCTCCATCACGTGGTGGGCGTCACGCGAGGCGCGGCCGATGTCCTGACCCAGTTGGCGGGCGAGCCGTTCCAGGATCGTTCGCGGTGACCGGCCGGTGGCGTCGGCCTCCTGAACGGCGGTGGCCAGCAACTGCCCGGCCAGTTCGTACTGCCGGTCGGGCAGCGACACCGCGATCTGCTGGTCGGCGCGCCGGTACAGCTTGGACGGGCGGCCGGCGCCGGGCCCGCCTGTGCGGCGCTCGGAGACCACTTCCAGCAATCCCTGGCCGACGAGCCGGTCCAGGTGGAACACCACCGTGCTGCGCGACAACCCCAGCGCCTCGGCGGCGGCGTCGCGGGTGACAGGGGCCGGTTGCCGCACCACGAAGTCGTAGAGCCTGCGCCGGGTCGGCTCATCGAGCGCGGCCACCGCCGAGACACGCGAGGTCAGCGACTCGTCCATCTCTAAAAACCATTTCTCTTGAAGAAATCCTCTCAACGTTCTAACGTTAACACGAGTTGTCGTTACACAGGGAGGACGCGATGACCACACATCTGTCCGTGCGAGCACCTGATCGTGACGTGCTGAGTGATCCGGGCTACCAGGCCTACCTGGTGCTGCGCGTGGTGTTCAGCGTGGCGCCCGTGGTGTTCGGGCTCGACAAGTTCACCGGCCTGCTCGCCGACTGGCCGAGCTACCTGGCGCCGTGGATCAACGACCTGGTTCCGGGCACCGCGCAGCAGGCCATGTACGCCGTCGGCGTGGTCGAGATCGTCGCCGGGATCGTCGTGGCGGTGGCGCCGCGGTTCGGTGGCCTGCTGGTCGCCGCGTGGCTGGCCGGGATCATCGTCAACCTGCTGACGATCCCGGACTTCTACGACGTGGCCTTGCGCGACGCCGGGCTGCTGGCCGGTGCGGTCGCCCTGTCCCGGCTGGCCGTCCGCTACAGGTCCGTTCAGCGGGAACGCGGGTCGGTGGCATGAGCGTCGCCGAACCCGACCCCCAGCCGCCGGTGCCGGGCACCCGGCACCGGCGGCTGGGGGTGGTCGGCGGCATGGACATGCAGGCCGCGCAGGTCGCCGTCGCCGACCTGCTGATGGCCCTCGGCCAGGACCCGGCGAGCGAGCATCTCGCCGACACACCCCGGCGGGTGGCCGCCGCCTACGCCGAACTGCTCACCCCGCGCGAGTTCAATCTGACCACGTTTCCCAACGAGGAAGGCTACGACGAGCTCGTCCTGGCCAAGAACATCCCGGTGCAGTCGCTGTGCGAGCACCATCTGCTGCCGTTCCATGGCGTCGCCCATGTCGGTTACCTGCCCGGCGAGCGCATCCTTGGCTTGTCGAAGCTGGCTCGCGTGGTCGAACTGTTCGCTCGTGACCTGCAGGTCCAAGAACGGCTGACCAAGCAGGTCGCCGACTGGCTGGACGAGCACCTGGCTCCCAAGGGCGTCGGCGTCGTCATTGAGGCCGAGCACCTGTGCATGTCCATGCGGGGCGTACGCGCGTCCGGATCGGCCACCGTGACGTCCACCATGCACGGCCTGCTCCGCCACGATGCACGCTCCCGCCAAGAATTCCTTGCCCTAGCAGGACCGGCCCGCGGCTGAGACGCTGCCCAGCCGCGCTCCCGTGGGTCAGGCGGTCTCGGTGGGGTGGCCGGCGGCTACCCAGTCCTCGATGCCCTCGCGGTACGCGCGGACGTTGGTGTAGCCCAGAGCGGTGAGCCGATCGGCGACCTGCCCGCTGTTGGAGCACGCGGGGTTGGAGCAGTAGGTGACGATCGCGGCATCGCGATAGGGCAACACGACAGGGGCCTGCTCGTCCACGTCGGCCAGGACCAAGGCGATGGCGCCGGGCAGGTGCTGCTTGGCGTGGTACTCGCCACCGAGGGCATCGACCACTGTCACGGTGCCCTCGTCGATCGCGGCCTTCAGTTCGTCGCGGGTGATGAGCGCGGTCATGTCGCTACCTCCAGATAATCGGACCATGGTCCGGATAAGTCCTCTGAGACGTTACCGGACCATGGTCCGCTTAGCAAGCGGCTGGGCGGCCGACGTGAGCGAGTGGCGCCTAGTCCTCAGACAGGTAGCGCTCCACCGTCTCCACCTTCGACGTCATCGCGTCCGTCACGCCGGGACGGATGTCCGCCTTGATCAGCAGGCTCACCCGAGGGGACCGTTCGGCGACCGCCTCGGCCGCACGCTTGATCACGGCCATCACCTCATCCCACTCGCCCTCGACAGTCGTGAACATGGCGTCGGTGCGGTTAGGCAGTCCGCTGGCTCTGACCACACGTACGGCCTCGGCTACGAGTTCACCCACGTCCTCGCCGGCACCCAGCGGAGTCACGGAAAAGGCAACAAGCACAATGCAATCCCTTCAGTCTTGCCTGGTCGTACGCTCAATTCGACAGGCTCACCGGGTCTCGGCGTCACGAAGACATCCAGCAGGCTTCATGTACATGAAGTACTTTAGGTACATGGATCGGATGAAGATCAGTGAGGCGCGCGGTCATCTGGCCGACGTCATCGGCCGGGCCCGCTACGCCCAGCAGGCCACCACCCTCACTGACCGGGGCAAGGACGCCGCCGTCGTCATCTCCCCCCAGCAATACGACGAATACCAGCGCCTGCGCGAGGAAGAGATGCGCCGCACCGTCCGTCAGCGGCTCACCGAGCTCGATGCCGGCGCCCCACTGCGGACCTTCACCAGCGCAGAGGAAATGATCGAGGCCAGCGACGCCGACCGCGCGGCCCGCGACGCCCGCAAGGCACGCGGCCAAGGCGCCGCATAGTGCCGCGCAGCGTCCGCTGGCTCGCCGCCGCCTGGGATCAGCTTCAGGAACTTCCCACCGAGATGTTCAAGGACGCCCAGCGGGTCGCCGGTGGCCTGATGGCCGACCCCTGCCCGCAGGACGCCGAACCCGACCCGGAGATCCCCGACACCTTCATCATCAGGACCAAGCTGATCGTGCTGTTCTACCGGCTCTCAGCAGACGAGATCGACATCGCCGGAGTCTGGCCCGACAGCTGACAGCCCCGCAAACATGCGGCGCCACTCCAACTTGTACGGACGCTCCCAGCGTGCCATCCCGTCCGCGGTACCCGGGTCGCGTACAGCCGATCGTCTCGTCCGTTCCACGCAATGGCACCATGGGGACAGCATCAGCCACCGGTACGCATGCGCGGACCGGCATAGTGTGCGAGCGCCTCCTGGACGTGCGCGGCTGGCAGCCCGAACTGATCGATGTTGCAGACCACGATCCAACCGGTTGCTTGGTCGCGGAAGGGCAGCGTGCTGGGGCTGCCGGAAAGATGTTGGGCGAACACGACCTCTGGACCGAGATTATCGAGTGACCGCAGACACACTGTGGGCCTGTGCCCAAAGAGATGCCTTCTGGTGGCGATGGTCACGAACGCGATCTCGCTCCAGTTGTAAGCGACCTGTAGGCGACCGTTGCTGAATTTGATCCCTTCTGGACCGATATAAAGCCGAGGGGGACGCGACAGCCTCCAGATAAGGAAGGCCCCAGATGCGATCAGTTGGAGCAGCCACGCCCACCAGATGAGGCTGATGATTGGCCCTGGATCGGCGAATACCGTGTTGGAGAGTACTCCGGCCAGGATCAGGGTGGCGAAGTTGAGCACGAACAGAATCAGCAGCCAGGGGTGCAGCCTTGCGGTTCTTCTGTTTTGAACGTGCAGCGGTCCCGAACTTGGTTCGGGATTTGGTCGCGTCTCGGCCATGGCTTCTCCGAGGTGTCCTGAAGAGATCCAGCGAACGGCACGCTAGCGGGATCGCCAGCAAAACAGGCCAAGTTTGCAGTGATGGGTTGGGGTGTTCGCAAGTCAGTCTGACGGGGCGACGTTCACGTTCGGAGATCGCTTTTCCAGCGAACGGTTGATCGTTTCCCATGGACCACGAGATCCCGTCCGATCAAGACGATCGGACGGGATCTCGTCCAGCCAGCCTCAGGCCATCTCAAGAACGGCCTCTGTGCTGGGCGGAGATGTGTCTGCTCAGGACTTGAACCTACGATCCTTGAGCTGGTGGGGTCACTCTCTCCATTGCTGGGCGGGGGAGACGCCCGGGAGTGGCTTGCCTATGACGGCGAGGGGGATGAAGAAGCAGACCTGGCCGATCGCCATGGCAAGCGTGGTCAGCGCCTTGTCGTTGTAGTGCTCGGTGGCCTGCGCGTACAACTGGTCGGGGACGCGCTCGCCGTGCGGGTTGGCGGTGAGGACGGCCTCCACCAGTGCCAGCGCGACGCGTTCGGCAGCGGTGAAGTAGGGCGCGTCCTGCCAAGAGGCCACGGCGGTGATGCGCTCCTCGGACTCTCCGGCCTTGCGCAGGTTGCCGGTGTGCAGAACGGTCAAATAGGTGTTGCCGACGATCTGGCCGGCGCGCAGCTGCATCAGGCTGATCGTGGTCTGCGGAATCGATCCGTTCCCGGTGGCTTTGAACAGGGCTCCGCCGATCTCTCCCAGCTCGGGGACGAAGGTTGCGGGGTTGGGCAGCCGGGACTGGCGGCCGTCGTGCTCGGTCGTGGTCATGATGGGTTTCCTCTCTGGTCGATTACAGACGGGTTGTCTCTTGGGTGGCGGGCGCCCTTTCGGGCTGGCTTGCTGGGCGCGGCCGCACGAGGATGACGGCGGCGAGGATGGCGGCCAGGTAGAACGCGCCTGCGCCGAGAAGGCCGGTGGTGTAGCCGCTGGTGAGCGCCTCTGGAATCGCCGTTCCGGGAGGCTGGCCGCCGGTGGCGTTGACGGCGATGCTCGACAGGGTCGCCAGGCCCAGCGCGCCACCGATCTGCATGCTGGTGTTGACGAGACCTGCGGCGATCCCCGAGTCCTGCGGGGCGACGCCCTGAACGCCGCTGATGGTGGCCGCCACGAAGCCGATGCCCAGGCCGATTCCTCCGACGAGCTGGGCTGGCAGCAGCGTGACCAGTGCGTTCTGGTCCGGGCTGAGGAGGCTGAACCAGGCCATCGCTACGGCGGCCACGGTCATACCGGTCGCCAGGACGATCCGTGCGGACGCGCGAGCCTGGAGCCGAGGGCCGACCACGCCGGAGCCGATGCCGATGCCGATCGCGAACGGCAGGTAGGCCAGCCCGGTGAGCATGGGGGAGTAGTTCTTGATCGACTGCATGTAGAGGGTGAGGAAGTAGAACGTGGCCAGCTGGCCCGCGCCCATGAGCAGCATGACCAGGTTGGCGCCGAGCCTGCCGCGGTCGGCCAGGACGGCGGACGGGAGCATCGGGTCGCGGACGCCGCGCTGGATGGCGGTGAACGCCACGGCCAGGACCAGCGCGGCAGCGCCGAAGGCCAGGGTGAGCCCGTCGGTCAGGCCCTCGGATCCGGCGCGGTTGATCGCGTACACCAGCGAGCCGAGCGCGAGGGTGACGGTGACCGCGCCGGGCAGGTCGATGCCGCCGCGCTGCCGGGTGCCGGGGACCACCGCGACGGTTCCGGCGAGCACGAGGAGGGCGAACGGAACGTTCACGAACATGATCCATCGCCAGCCCAGGTATTCGGTGAGGGCGCCACCCAACAGCAGGCCCACCACCGAACCGAGCCCGCCCATCGCCCCGTACACGCCCAGTGCCTTGTTGCGCGCGGGACCGGCAGGGAAGGTGTCGGCCAGCAGGGACAGTGCGGCCGGGGCGACGATCGCGCCGCCCACGCCCTGCAGCACCCGCGCGGCGATCAGCACGGTGCCGTCCTGCGCCACGCCGCCCAGCAGGGACGCGACCAGGAACACCACCAGTCCGGCCCGGAACAGCCTGCGGCGTCCGAACAGGTCACCGGCGCGGCCTCCGGCCAGCAACATCCCGCCGAACGCCAGTGCGTAGGAGGTCAGGACCCAGTTCAGGTCGGCCTCGGCGATGCCCAGTCCCGTCCCGATGACGGGCAGGCCGACGGTCACGATGGTGCCGTCCATCACGATCAGCAACTGCGCGGCGGCGATCACCAGCAGTGCCAGCCCGCTCCTGGGTGCACGTGGTTCAAGGTGTGAGGTCATCACGATCTCCTCAAGAAGCGATGGCCGCGCGCTGGTCGGCCGGGCCCGTCTGCTGGCCGGTCGAGTCCGCGTGCCGGTCGGTCGAGTTCGCCTGCTGAACGGCTGTCGCGGCGTGGTGGACTGCGGAGGCGAGCCGGTCGTGCTCGGGGTAGGTCCAGTTGAACGAGAAGCGGCGCCGGGTGTAGCCGAAGGCGATGCCGCTGACCGGATCGGCGAAGGACTCTGAGCCCGCTGAGCCGCCGTGGCCGAACGACCGCGCGCTCAGGAACGGGTAGCGCAGGCCCTTGGCTTCGAAGCCGAGGAGGTAGCTGCCCTCGGCACCCCGGATCAGGTCCCCGCCGGTCGAGTGGAGCTGGCCGAACTCGGCGAGGGTGCCGGGCTTGAGCAGCGGAGCCTGGCCGTCCAGGCCGGAGACCGCGGCCGCGTACATCCCCGCCAGACCACGGGCGTTGCCCACGCCACCGGCCGATGCCTGGCCCAGCGCGCGCACCTGGCGGGTGTTGGCGAAGGCCACTTGGTCCAGCGGCGGTGCGGAGTTGAGGCCGTAGGCGATCCCGAGGAGGCTATGCGGGCCGGGCACGGTGGCCCAGAAGGCGGCCTGCTCTTCAGGGGTGGCCAACCCCGGCAAAATGTCCCGGTATCGACCTTCCAGTTCCTCCGGCAAGCCGAGGTACAGGTCCAGCCCGTACACGGCGCGGACTCGGTCGTCGAAGTGTTCCTGGAGCGTGCGGCCGGTGACGCGCCGGATCACCTCGCCCACGATCGCGAACGTGACGAAACCGCCGTAGCCGTAGGCCGTGCCCGGTCGCCAGTACGGCCGCTGACCCGCGAGGCGTTCCGCGATCAGCCGGTCGTCGGCCAGCTCCGCGGCGCTCAGCCCGCCGTCGGCGCCGATCACGCCGGACCGGTGGGCCAAGACGTCCCGCAGAGTGACGCGGTCCTTGCCACCGACCCCGAACTCAGGCCAGTGCCGGACGATGGGCTCGTCCAGCTCCAGCTCCCCGTCCTGTACCAGCAGCGCCGTCACCAGGACCGCCGCGCCCTTGGTGGAGGAGTAGACACCGGTCAGGCTGTCACCGGTGATCCGGTCGCCCGCCCAGAGATCCACCACCTTCCGGCCGCGGACATAGGCCACAAGTTGGGCACCTGCCTCAAGCTGGGCACCTGCCTCCTCGGCCACGGCGGCGAACTCCTCGCGCACCGTCTCGAAACCGTCCGCCGTGGTCCCGTTCACCTCGATCATTTACCGCTCCGTTCGTCAGATTCGGGTGGAACGGAGCCATGACGCGTCGGCGCCGGAAAGTGTGACCGTGACTTGGGTCACATGCTCGAAGCGGTCACATCGCGCGGGTCCCGTGCGTCATGGAGGCGTCAACCGGCTGCGTCATGGAGGCGCCGGCCGAGGAGAGGGGCGAGCATGAACGAGCGTGACTTCCTGGCCGTGCGGTTCGAGGAGCACCGGCCACGTCTGAGGGCGGTCGCGTACCAGATGCTCGGTTCGCTGAGCGACGCCGACGACGCCGTTCAGGAGGCCTGGCTCCGGCTCGCCCGCGCCGACGACACCATCGACAACCTCGGCGGCTGGCTCACCACGGTGGTCGGCCGGGTCAGCCTGGACATGCTGCGCACCCGTCGGCTCCGCCGGGAGAGCCCGCTGGAGCCGCACCTGCCGGACCCGGTCGTCAGCCGTGAGGAGGGTGCCGATCCCGAACGGGAGGCGCTGCTGTCCGACTCGGTCGGGCTGGCCCTGCTGGTGGTGCTGGAATCGCTCAGTCCCGCCGAACGGCTGGCCTTCGTTCTGCACGACATGTTCGGCCTGCCGTTCGACGAGATCGCCCCGATCATGGAACGCACACCCGTCGCGACCCGCAAGCTCGCCAGCCGCGCTCGCCGGCACGTCCAGGGCGCCGTCCCCAAGCCGGATCCCGACCCGGCCATTCAACGCCGCCTGGTGGACGCCTTCATGACCGCCGCACGCAGTGGCAGCTTCGACGACCTGCTGGCCATCCTCCACCCCGACGTGGTCTTGCGCGGCGACAGCGCCGACGGCATGACCGTCCTGCGCGGCGCCCGCGTGGTGGCCGGGCAGGTCGCCGTCTTCCACCGCATGGCCACCGTCTCGACCGCCCGGCCCGCCGTGGTCAACGGAACCGCCGGCCTGGTCAACACCATCGACGGCGACCTCATCTCGATCATGAGCTTCACCGTCGCCGACGGGAAGATCATCGAGATCGACATCCTCTCCGACCCCGGCCGCCTGGCCCGCATCGACCTCACCGGTCTGGAGCCCTGACGCGCCCAGCGACGGGGCTGCAATACACACTCCGAGGAGGAGGAGTGTGTATTGTGGACGCCATGCGGCGACTCAACATCACGCTTCCCGACGAGCTGGCCGACACCTTGCAGGCGCTGGTCGAGGACAAGAAGATCGCCTCGGTGTCGGGTTTCCTGGCCGAGGGTGCTCGGCTCCAGCTGGCCTATCTCCAGGACGCCTCCACCGTGGACGAGCTGTTCGGCCCGCCCAGCCCCGAGGAACAGGCCCTCGTCGAACGCATGACCGAGGCACGGCGCGACCGGGACGTGGCGTGATCACCGGTCACGTCTTCGACGCGACCGCTCTGCAGGACCTGGCCACGGGCAAGACCGTGTACGTGCGGGCCAGGCTGCGCGCCTCCATCGCCCAGCACGCCACGATCGTCATCCCCGCAGCCGGGCTCGCCCGCGCGTGGCAACTCGTCCCCGACCATGCCCGGCCCGTGCTGGAACGCCTTCCGGGAATGCAGGTCGTCCACATCGACGACATGGACGACGTCATCGCCCAGCAGACCGGACTCCTCGCCGCCACCGCGCCCGACATCAGCGTGGACACCGTCCAGGCCGCCTGGTCGGCCCGCTGGCGCCGCTGGCCCGTGCTCACCGCCACCCCCGACGCCTACCGCGCCCTGCCCGGCGTCCGCATCGAAGAGATCCCGTGACGGCGCCGCAGCGATCGTGACCCGCTCGGCGGCCGCCGCCCGCCCTCCTGCGGATCCCCAGGCGGCACGCTCGCCTACGAGTCCGATACCGGTGGTCGCTGCCAGGGTTGCACCGCGCCGCTGGCGTTGAGGTGCAGCCGTGGCACGTTGGCGTACGCGGCCGGCGGCATCAGCGTCGAAAGCCGGTCACCGGCGACGTCGACGACCACGCGTTCGGGTGGCTGGTCATCGTGCTGCTGGATATAGGTGACCACCGCACGCCACGTGGGGTCGGCGTCAGATCGGATCCAGGCCAGCAGGTAGACCGGCTGCGACGGACTGCCCGACAGTTGCACCATGGGCGGGCAGTCCAGGTGTTCCTCCCACCTCATGCGGTGGAACCTACGCCAGCCCTACGACATCGCGAGGGCCACCGACCCGCCGGCAGATCAGCGGGCGGTGAAGCCGCCGTCGACGTGGACGACGGTGCCGGTCATGGCAGTGGCATCCAGGGCGACGTGCCCGACGGTGAGCGCCACATCTTTGGGCTCGGCCAGGCCGCCGAGCAGCATTCGGCCGCGTTCGATCGCCAGTTCCCGGTCGACGCGTTCGGGATCGGCTCCTTGCTGGTAGGCCGCGATGTAGGCGGCGGTCATCGGCGTACGTGTGCCGCCCGGGCTCACGCAGTTGACCCGCACCCGGGGCGCCAGGTCGACGGCCAGGTTGACGGTGAGGCCGTGGAGCGCCGCCTTGCTGGCCCCGTACGCGGCGTGCCGGTCGATGCCGCGCGCTGCGGCCGTGCTGCCGATGAAGACGACGCCGGCGCCATCGGCCAGGACGTCCAGCAGGGCTCGGGTGAGCAGGATCGGTGCGGAGATGTTGATGTTCCAGAGCGCCTCGAGTTCGGTTCGGGTGGTCGAGGCGATCTCGCGCACGTGGTCGATGCCGGCGGAGTGGACCAGGGCCGTGACCGGACGTCCGGCGACCGCGGCGGCCACGGCGGCCATGCTGGCGTCGGTGGTGAGGTCGGCGACGACCGGTTCGAAGGCGCCCGGGCTCTGGATGTCGGTCCCGATCTTGTGGAGCTCTGCGGCGCGGCGGGCCACCCCGAGCACGGTCAGGCCGCGATCGGCCAGATGACGGGCGACCGCGGCGCCGATTCCGCTGCTGGCGCCGGTGACCACGGCAACTGTCATGTCTCGCTCCCGGTAGGATTGTCAGGTTCCTGTCGAGTATTCAAGGTTCGTCAGGAACCTGTCAACTAGGGGACGTGAGATGAGTGACGACGAGATCTGCCTGAGCTTCCTCGTACGCCAGGCGTGGCTGAACATGCGGTCGGTCATGGACGACGCGCTCGCCGCGCACGGCCTGTCCGTGGCGCAGTACGCGACGCTTCTCGTGCTGGACGAGCAGCCCGGTGCCTCGGTCGCCGACGTTGCCCGCGCGGTGGCCAGCGCCCGGCAGTCCGCCAACGAGCTGCTGGCCGGGATGGAGCGCGCCGGAATGGTGGAACGCCGCCCTCACCCAAAGGATCGCCGCATCCAGGAGATCCACCTCACCGCCCTTGGACGCACACGGCTGGAGGCCGCCAGGCCGTCGGTTCATTCCAAGGAGAACGACCTGGAAGCCGACTTCAACGCCGAGCAGCGTGCCACCGTCCGCGAATGGCTGGCCCGCATGGCCAAGGCCGGTTCCTGACCGAAGAGGCGAATTCCCCTATGGCCTGGGTCTGTTACGACAGGTTTCAGCACTGATCCTGCGGGCCGGTGAATTCGCGTCGGCGGTCGTACTTCGGGGTTGAGAGCGTTACATCGCTGGGCGCTCGATGGATGCGCGGGCTTTGTCAGAACGGCGACAAGAGGGCGGGGGCGTGCCCGAATTATGCTCGGGGTCCTTTTCCCGTGGAGGCCCTGGAGGGCTCGCCATGCGACACAGCCGAGTGGCCGTCCTGCTGACATCCGCGCTCATGGGATTCTCCCTCGCGGCTGAGCCTGCGCTGGCCGAGCCTGCCGCGGCCGAGCCGGTCGCGGCCAAGCCGGCCAGGTTCGCGATCAGGGAGTTGCCCATGGAGGGCGCCACCACGTCCTCCGCCCAGGCGATCAACGAGGTCGGGCAGGTCGTGGGGTCCGCCCAGCCGAACGGACAGGCCATTCGGTGGGACCGCAGCGGCAACGGGTACACGGCGACCGTGCTCGCCCAGGGCGCCGCCCCCGTGGAGATCAATGACCGCGGGCAGGTCCTCGGTCGCCACCAGGGCAATCCCGCCCTCTGGAATCGCCGGGGCGAGATCACTCAACTCACGGCCTGGGGTCCCGGTGGCGGCACCGATCTCAACGATCGCGGCCAGGCGCTGGTCTACCTCGAGATGATGTTGTTCCCCTTCCGTGCCGGGGTGTGGAACGGCGGGTCGTTCACCGAGATCTCCGAGCCTGGCAAGAGCGCCGCCGTCGGACGGGCGATCAACAACCGAGGGCAGGTCACCGGCGCCTACCTTTCCATGACGGGACCCGAGCCAACGGAGTTCGGCTTCGTCTGGGACAAGGGAACGATGACGCGGATCCTCGGCCCCGGAGACCGGATGGCCTTCACCGTCGACATCAACGACCGCGGTCAGGTCGTCGGGTGGACGTCCGACACCGAGGAGCGGTCCTTCGTGTTCATCTGGAAGCGCGGCCGGATGACCGAGCTCGCCGCCCTCGGACCCGCGTTCGACTTCCCGGCCTGGCACAGGAGCATCAACGACCGTGGCCAGTTCATCGCCCTCAGCGGACCCACGTACAGGGAGATGCGCCCAGTCATGTGGGACCGGGGCAGGCTTATCGACCTGGGAACCCTCGGCGGCGCGAAGGCCTCCGTCACGGCGATCAACAATCGCGGCCAGGTGGTCGGCTGGAGCGAGACCGCTGACGGTGAGGAGCACGCGTTCCTCTGGGAGCGCGGCCGGATGACCGACCTGGGCACCCTCGGCGGGAAGAGCAGCCGGCCGACCGACATCAACGACCGCGGCCAGGTCGTCGGCATCAGCACCAACGAGGCCGGGGCGACCCGCGCCGTCATGTGGACGGCGTCATCCGGCTCCACCCGGAGTTGAGGCCGGAGTCGTGCCGCCGTTCCTCGTCGTCCCGGCGGCGGTGTCCCGCTCCATCAAGGTGATCCCGACGACGACATCGCGGAACGCGTCGCCGGCCGCGGTCATCCGGGCAGCCTGGGATTCGTGGGCCAGGCACAGCGCCGCCAGCCGGATCGCGGTGACCTTGTCGGCGGTGAGCGGTTCCTCCCTGGTGGCCACCGGCACCGCGATCTCTACCAGGTGGTTCGCGGCTTCCCGCGCCCACGCGCTCGACGTCGCCTCGACGAGCGCCCGCCGCCCGGCGTGGACGTCATCGGCCAGGCTCTCGACGGTGCCCGCACGGCCGCGGATCAGCCCGACGCGTGCCGCATCGAGCAGAATCTTGGCAACCTGGCATCGCCACATACCTTCGGGTTCCCCGGCGAACACGTACCGGATCGAGTAGAGCAAGCCACGTTCAAAGACACGGTCAATGGCCCGATCCAGCAGCAGCGATTGGACTTCGCCACGCCCCAGGTCCGCGGGAAGACCGCCGACGGCATCATCGACGCCGCGTTTGTACTCTTGCCACCGCGTCCACGTTTCGTCGGACTGCTCCGGGTCGATGTAACTGTTGTCGGGATCGGTGACCACGCTGTAGCGGGCGTACGCGTTCTTTTCCGCTTTCAAGGTCCAGTTCAGCTGCTTGACCGCGGTGACCGCGGTGGTGAGGTCGCGGTCGACATCGTGAGCGGGGGCCAGAGCGCCGGCCAGGGCCCGTGTGGTCGCTCCCGCCACCGCGAACTCCCCGCCGCCTTCACAGTCGGAGATCACGTCCACTGCGACCCAGAGGGCCTCCCGGTCGCGGCCGCCGAGGATGTCACCGATCGCGCGGACCAGCAGTATCCGGGCGAGCAGTGGCGCCACCCGGTCGACGTCGGCGCCGATGTGGCGGGCGAGCGTCCTGCGGTCGATCCCGCTCGGGCGATCCATGATGGGCTCCCCGTCTGTCACCGAACGCCATCTTCCGGCAAGTTTACGCTCGAAGAATGTCGTGCTCATTGAGCGTCGACCGACAATCCGCAGCGTGGCCCTGAGTGAACGGCAGGTCCAGCGCTTGCGATGCGCGACGCCGCGCGGGAACGCCGCGCGGGAACGCCGCCGCGGGAAAGCCGTCCCTCGCTGGGGTCGACGCCCGGGGCATCGATCGAGCAGAGAAGTGAAGCAGCACCCGGCATCCGGTGTGCCGCGGTTTCCGATAAATCCGGCCGTTCGGATAGCTGCCCTGACTGCTAGGGAAACTCCCGCGCACCGTTCATAGTTGCGGCGGGAACGAGGGCCTCCCGCAAGCCGTGGTCTGGAGGTCCCGACGGGGGCGTGCCCTGACCAGCGCATCGACTGGATCGGAGGAACGACCCGCATGAAGCGGATACGCAAACTCTTCGCTTTGATGGCAGCGGCGGTCCTGCTACTCGGAATCTTCCCGGCCATGGCCACGGCGAACGCCCGTGCCACTCTGCGGCCGGTCATCTTCGTGCATGGCGGGTCCGGGTCAGGCAGCCAGTTCCAGACCCAGGCCAAGCGGTTCGCCAGCAACGGCTATCCGGCCACCCACGTCGAGACCCATGACTATGACTCCCTGTTCGTCAACAACACGATGGAGCAGGTCCATGCCGGGCTCGACCAGCGCATCGCCCGGCTGAAGGCCGCCACCGGCGCCGACAAGGTCGAGCTGCTCGGTCACTCGCTCGGCACCCTGGTGTCCCAGCAGTACCTGAAGAGCTCGGCGGAACGGGCGGCCAACGTCGCGCACTACGTCAACATCGACGGCGGTTCGACCGCCGGCGCCGAATCCCCGCCCGTGCCCACACTGGCGATTTGGGGAGAGGGCAGTACGGATCGCAAGATCGAGGGCGCGACCAACCTCTACCACTCCGGCGAGTCGCACGTGCAGACCACGTCCTCGGTCGCCACCTTCAAGGCCGCCTACACGTTCTTCACCGGCGAGGAACCGGCCACCACCGGCGTCACCCCCGAGTCAGGTGAGATCCAGATCGCCGGCCGTGCCGTGTACTTCCCGTTCAACACCGGGCTCAGGGACGCCCGGGTGGACATCTACCCGTTCGACCCGGCCACCGGACGCCGGACCAGCGCGCAGCCGGTCGCGACCTACCAGTTCGGTGGCTCCGGTGACGGGTCGTTCGGCCCGTTCAAGGGACGGGGGGACGTTCACTACGAGTTCGTGATGTCCAAGAACGGCACCAACCAGGTCCATCACCACTACTACCAGCCGTTCCGCCGCACCGATCTGCAAGTCCGGCTGCTGAGCGGCGACCCGGGCGGTCCGCTGGACTGGCTCGTCGAGCGCAACAGGAACCACGTCGCGATGCTGGTCTACCGCAACAAGGAATGGTGGGGCGACCAGGGCGCCGACAACGACACGCTGGCTCTCAACGGCACCAACGTCCTGAACGCCACCATCACACCGCGCACGAAGCGGGCGTGCGGCATCTTCATGTACGACTGGCGCTCCGATCGCCGGACCAACCTGAACACCACCGTCGGGCTGTTCCCGGTCCTGCCCTTCATCTCCGGCGCCGACCACTACATGCCCGCCTCCGCGACCGGAACGGTGACCCTGGAGACCCGGCAACGCGCCGCCGACGGCCAGACCGACCGGTTGAGGATCCCCAACTGGCCGTCGGACACCCACATGAATTCCATCTACATCGACGACTACGCCTGACAGCGTCGTCCGTCACGACGGGGCATCGCCAATCCGGTCAGGGCAGGCCGTCCCGTCCATGGCGGCCTGCCGTCCCGCTCCAACGGCAGGCCGCCACATCCTTGGAGCCGCCCTCAGCGGAATTGCGGCACCGTCATCCCTTCCACTTCAGGTTCGGGACCCGCAGCCAGGCGTTGCACTCGCCGCCCGTACCCTTGTCGAGAACGAAGGTGAAGACGATCGCGTGCTCCCCATAGGGAGGGCCATAACCGATCGTGGTGTTGTTGATCATCTTGCCCTTGTGGAACCGGCTGTCCTCGACCGCGTCGCCCTTGTAGCCGGGCCCTCCGCTCCACCGCCAGTTTGAACCACCCTCGTTGATGACTTTGTAGGCGTAGACAGTGCTGTTGCTGTGGTTGCCGGACGTCTTCTGGATGGCCCACCCCCACTCGAGAACGCGGGTGAAAGCGCCCGATCCGGTGGGCCTGCCGTAGGTCTCGACGTAGCCCTTGGCCCAGCGGCCCTTCGCCTTGCACATGACCTCGCCGCGGTAACGGGCCCCGGCGGCCATTGTCGTGACGGATCCGGCAGACGAGGACGCTCCGACTCGAGACGCCGAGGAGGCGGACGCCTGCGGGGCGGCGCCGACCACGCCGGCTGCCGCGATGGTGGCCGCCGCGACGGCCGCCCAGGTGGAGTGCGACATGCGATCTCCTTCGAACGGGAATGGATCTTGGTTTCAAGATCGACATGAGGGTCGCGGCGGGGGATGAACCAGGTCCGAACAAGTGAGAGAGAATGCGTGAACAACCCGGACCAATCACACACTCCTCAGCGCGATGGCCGGGCCGAGTGATCTGTTTCGTGCTGGACGGTCAACGCGGCGAGGGCCGCGTCGATGGCGTCCGTGAGGCGAGGGGGATCGGCTTCGGCTCGCGCGAGGATGTGAAGGCCCTGCATGAGCGCGAGCAATAGTCGCGCTTGGGCTCCGCAATCGATATCGGGGCGGACCTCGCCGGATCGCTGTGCTGCCTTGAGGGCCTGCTCCAGGCCGTTCTCCAGCGCGCCGAAGCCACCATGGACCAGCTGTTGCGCCGCTTGGTCCTCGGGGAGCAACTCGGCCGCGGTATTGCCGAGCATGCAGCCGCGTCCAGGTGTCGTTTGCGCAGCCTCCAGGACGCTCAGGAGAAGCTCGCGGATGCGCGGCAGGACGGGCCCCTCGACGGCGACCTCGGCCGCCTGCTCGCGAGACGCGTCCACGTACCGCTGCAGCGCGCGCAGGAAGAGCGCGTGCTTGTCGCCGTAGGCGGCATAGAGGCTGCCCGGCAAGATTCCGAGCTCGCCTTTGAGGTCGCGGAGCGAGGTGGCCGTGTAGCCGCGTCGCCAGAAGAGCTCCAACGCTCCCTCGACGACCTGGTCTTGGTCGAACGATCGCGGTCGGCCGGTTCGTGGCATGAAGCAATCGTATGACTTCTTGACAGGACGTTCAAGAAGTGTAACGTACCGGCCATCGACTTCTTGAACATGCGATCAAGAAGTGAACCTGCCACTTTGAGGGGATCCCATGGGACGCCTTTTCCTGCACATCAACGTGTCGCTCGACGGCTACATCACCGACCCGGCGGGCGACATCGACTGGGCGTTCGCCGACGAGGAGTTCCAGCGCCACATCGATGACCTGCTGGAGTCGATCGACGGGATGGTCTTCGGCCGGACGGCCTTCGAGCAGCTCGCCGCGTACTGGCCGACTGCCGGGGACGAGGTCTCAACAACGCAGCGGCGCCGGATGCACGAGCTGCCCAAGTACGTCCTGTCCCGTACGCTCCGCGGCACGGAGTGGCACAACTCCCACCTGCTCGGAGACGACCCGGCCGGCGCCCTCAAGGACCTCAAGCGCCGGAGCGACCGCGACCTCGCGCTCTTCGCCGGCGGCCAGGCCGCCACCTCCGCCGTCCGCCTCGGCGTTCTGGACCAGCTGCGGCTCGTCGTCAACCCCGTCCTGCTCGGTGGCGGAACCAGGTTGTTCGACGGTACGTACCCCAAGGCCGATCTCCAGCTCACCGACACGCGCCGGTTCGCCTCAGGCGCCCTGCTCCTCACCTACGACCTCAAGCCCTCGGGAACATCAGCCGGTTGAGGTGACCGGCACGCGATCCGTTCCTGGTCGGGAACGGATCGCGGCCCGTAGAGCGCAGTCGTCGGCTGTGGTCGTGCAGCCATGGGTCGCAGGAGACGCCATGGCGTACGGCCCGGGCGCGGCACCGGTCATTGGCCGCCGGGCGATCGGCATGGGTACGGTGGCGCTGCGCGCCGACCCCGAGGAGTGATCATGAAGTACGCGGCTGGTGACGCGGTGGTCTTCGGGACATGCGGCGCGACGATCGTCCGGGCGATCACGAGAACAGAGAGTGCTGGTAAGACGTGGACCCGGGTGGTGCTCGGTTTCCCGTTCGACAGCGCAGACCCGGACGAGATCCTGGAGATCCTGTACGACCACGACTGCCTGGGGCTGCTGTCGGAGGCGCTCGGCTCTGGCGGCGTGCCGGGGGTGCTGGCTGTCCTGGCGAGTCCGCTGCCGGACCGCGAGCCCACATCGTGGGGTTCGGTACGGGAAACGTACGCGACCATGATCGGTGAGATCACGGCGGACGCCTACATCGAGCAGATGCCCGCCGTGCTGAGCGCCCGCGAGGTGGCGATGGTCGTACGGAACCTGACCGCGCGGCAGAACGGCACAGCACGGCAGTACACCCGGGAAATCGAGCACTGGGAGGCACCCATGCTCAACACCGCACGCGCGGTGCTGGTGTCGGAGATCGCGCTCGGCGCGGGCATCGACCGGGCCCAGGCCGAGGCCGCAATCGACGAAGCCCTGGCCGTCCACCGGCCACCGTCCTAGATCACCGCTGGCCGACGTCACTCGGGAACGCGACCCCTCGGTCTGACAAGGCCGCGCCAGATTCCAACGGCTGACAGCAGGCCGACAATGAAGAGGATCGCGAGAACGGTACCGAGGCGCCTGCTGCCAGGGCCTTGGACGAACGTGGCCTTGCCGTTCGGGTCATCTTTGGAGTGCGAGACCCAGACCTTTGCGCCGACGGCGTGAAGTTGCCGGTCCCGATCGGACATCTTCTTGCGCGAACTCGGCCTGTAGACCACCTGGCGCTTTCCCGATGGGCAAGCGACCTGGTATTCCTGCTGAAGCCACAGCTCTCGCGTGGGTTTCAACGCCGACACCTGGCACGACTCCACCCGTTCTGCCCGCGCCGGCGTGATCGTGCCGAGCAGAACCAATACGGGGAACGCCGCGAAGAGAGCGACCATCAGCGTGCCCGTTCCTTGGCCGCCATGGCGGCGTGACAGCCGGACCATGCCGACGGCCACGCACACAAAGCACCCGTAGCCGAGCGCGGCCACCGGCCACCGCCACCAGCCCGCCGTGTCCTCCGTTCCCAGCAGAAGGAAGAGGACGAGCGGAAGCCCGACCCACCCGGCCGCCACCAGCGGCCGGCCCTTCCACGCGGCGGTCCGACCCTGAGCATCGACCATCGACAGATCCCCTCCAGCACCTCGACCCGAACAGTGCCAGATCGCCGCACGTCCCTCCAATGCCACGCTCAAAGACACCACCGCTGCCGGGCCGCCAGGCGCCCACCGGGCCGGGGCCGCTTCTCTATGCCTGCGATTTCTCTTTGCCTGCGATCCGCCATGCCCGCAGGGCCAGATGTTCGTCTCAGGGCGTGCCCGGGCGTGCCCCACCCCGCCCCAAACGCCCGCCCCGACGAGCCGCCGTGTGAAGACTGCGGCGCGGCCGCGGTCAGGCCGTGACGGCCGGGATCTGGACCAGATCGGCCAGGAGGGCAGGGGCCGTGAGGGGGAGGAGGTGGTTGTGACCGGGGACGACGGTGGTGCGGGCGTCGGGCAACATCCTGGCGAGGTTGTCAACCAGCCGGTGCGTGGAGGGCGGGCTGTCGCCGCCGGCGACGAGATGGACCGGCTGCTGGATCCGGCGCGCCAGCTCCTCGTCGAAGTGCCACGCGGCGAGCGCGGGCACCTCGCCGGTGAAGCAGTAGCCGCAGTCGCGTTCGGCGCGTTCCAGGCCGACTCGGCCGAGCGCGGACTCGATCACGGTCCGGTGCTCGGGTCCGCACACCGCGGCCAGGAAGGTGTCGAAGGCGGTGCGCAGGTCACCCTGGGCGGCGGCGCCCATCGCCGCGCCCAGGGCAGGGCCGATCACGGCGGCGACGCTCGCCCGGTCCTCCGGTGGCAGGAGCGGGTCGATCAGCGGCGGCTCGACCAGGAGGAGCTCGCCGACCAGCTCCGGGTGGTCGAGCGCCAGTTGCAGTGCGACGACGGTGCCGGAGGAGTGCGCGAGCACTCGCGCCCGCCCGATCCCCAGACGGCGCAACAGATCCGCGCACTCAGCGGTGTGGTCAGCCACCGACAGCGGCTCGGCGGGTGCAGGGTCGGCGTACCCCGTGCGGGTCACGCGGATCCGGCGCAGGTCGGCGACGGCCGGCTCGCGCTCGAGTGGGACGAACCAGTCGGCGAACACGCCCGCGTGGACCATGACCAGCGGCCGGCCGTCGCCCCCGGAATCGTTGTATCGCATCAGGGATTCTCCTGTTCTCAGTCTGTGGGTCGGGTCAGTCGGCGTAGAGGGTCCCGCTTTCAGACGTCACATCACGTCGACACGGGTCGTGGTGTTCGCCCTTGGCTGCGCCTTCTGGAATCCGGCAAACACCTCCGGCGGGGCGGCTGCCTGTGCTGGCTCGACTCTCGCCTCAGAGCACCAGTGCGCGGATCGGTGATCGCTACTGAGTTAAGCCGACGACCGGCCGTCCCATGTGCGTGCGCCGGCACCTCGCGCACCGCCCGGCTGGGCTTGGTTCGAGGATCCCGTGGGCGAGCTTGCGCCTCCCCCAAGGGGAGGCGCGAGGGTGGGGGCATGGATCGCGACATCCTCTACTCGATCGGCGACCTGGCCCAGAAGACCGGTCTGACGGTCAAGACCATCCGGTTCTACTCCGATCGCGGAATCGTGGCGCCCACCGGCCGCAACCCCGCCGGCCACCGCCTCTACGACGTCGCGGCCCTGGCACGCCTGGAATTCGTGCGCACGTTGCGCGGCCTAGGGCTGAACCTCGCCACGATCGGCAAGGTCATGGACGGGGAGTCCTCCCTTGCCGAGGTCGCGGCGGCACACGCCGAGGCTCTGGCGGCGCAGATCAATGTCCTGCAGCTCAGACATGCCGTCCTGACCATGGCGGCCAGGCACGGAGTCACCCCCGAGGAGATGGAACTCATGAGCAGGCTGGCCAGGCTTTCCGAGGACGAACGCCGACGTCTGGTCGGCGACTCCCTGGGCTCCGTCTTCAAGGAGCTCGACGCCGATCCGCACTTTGCGGGCATCAGCCGCTCGATGACCCCCGAGCTGCCCGACAGCCCCGACACCGTCCAGATCCAGGCGTGGGTGGAACTCGCCGAGATCCTGCAAGACTCCGACTTCCGTGCCTCCCTGCGGCGGATGGTCCAAGACCACGCGGCCGAACGCGCCTCCAGCCCGACCGCAGGACCCAGCCGGGACCTGGTCGCGGCAGTATGCGCCCAAGCCCATCCGGCCCAGGCCGGCGGCGTCGCCCCGCAATCGCCTCAAGCCGATGCGGTTGTCGCGGAGATGACAGCCCACTATGCGCGCCTGGTCGGCCACGCCGCAAACGTCGACGACAACGATCTCCTCCAACGCCTGCTGGCTCGGCTGGAACGAGCAAACGATCCCCGCAGGCAGCGGTACATGCAGCTGCTCTGCCTGGTCAACAGCTGGTCGGCTCCCGAAGAGGCCTCACCGGCACTGGATTGGTCCGTACAGGCGCTACGCGCCCGCATCCCCGCCTGAGATCCGGCTGACGAGCCGGCCTTCACCCCATCACGCACGATCGGCGACGCAGACGATAGGTCTTCACGAAGCCGCGCGGTGAGAGATCACCACCACGGATCGCAGTCAGGGAACGAGGGGGCGGACCTTTTCGGCGGCGAAACGGACGAAGCCCACAGGGTCGGGTTCGTCGGCCGTGGGCTGCAGGACGACGGTGTCGGCGCCCGCGTCCGCCAGCCGCCGCACGGCCTCGGCGATCGCCTCGGCGTCCCCGGCCACGGTGAAGGGCGGGTCATTCCTCACGTCGGGTTCGCTCTGGAGGCGTTCGTCAGCGCCCGGGCCGGTCGCGGCCAGCAGATACACCACGACCTCGTGGTGGTCCGTGCGCCCGCCCGCCGCGCGTCCCTCCTCGACGAGGCGGCAGGCCTCCCGTACTGCCTCGGGAGCGGTGTCGGCGGTGAGAATCGTGCCGTCCGCGCACTCGCCGGTCAGCCGGAGCGTGCGTGGCCCCATCGCCCCGGCGAACACGGGAGCCGCCGCGGTCGGCGGCCAGTCGAGCGCGACATTGTCGAGCTTGACGTAGCGGCCATCGGTGGTGACGCGCTCACCACGCAGCAACGCGCGCATCGCGTCCAGATGCTCGCGCAAAAGGGTCAGCGGTGACTCCACCCGCGCACCGACCTGGCCCATCCAGTCCTGGACGCCGTGACCGACCGCCAGCACGACCCGTTCTGGAAACAGCCGATACAAGGTGGCCGCCTCCATCGAGGCCAGCGCCGCGTTCCGCAGAGGCACCGGCAGAAGCCCGACGCCGACGCGCAACCGCTGTGTCCACGCCAGCGCCGCTGCCGCCGAGGCGATGCCACTCTCGAAGAAGCAGTCCTCCCACAGCCAGAGCTGTTCGAGGCCCGCGTCGTCCGCGGCGGTGGCCACGTCTCGCAGTCGTTCGGGAGGCAGTTGAGGACGGAACACGGCGCCGAGAGCGGTCATGTGATCATCCTAGGGCGGCGGGGCGATACCCACTTATTTGTGGGTACTTGGCTGGGCACTGTGGTGGGGAGAGGCTGGTGGTGGACGGTCAAACGGGCCGTTCGGAACGGAGGTGGCGCGCGTTCAGGAAGCCGGCTGAGCCTCAGCGAGTTTCTCCAAGCGGCGGTGGCCCCAGTCGGAAAGGGGAGCCAGCGCCTCGGAGAGGTCGCGGCCGAACTGGGTCAGGGAATACACCGTCTTCAGCGGTAGCCCGTCGTGCACCTCGCGGTGCACCAGGCCGTCGTTCTCCATTTCGCGGAGTGCCTGAGTCAGCACTTTCTCGGTGAGACCCGGCAGCCGCCGGCGCAGTTCGCCCGGGCGGTGCGGGCGGTCTTCCAGCAGCCAGAGCAAGGCGGTCTTCCATTTGCCGTCGATCACGGCGATCGCGGCGGTCACTCCGCAGACGTTCGTGTTCTGAGCGAGCTTGCGCGTCATCGATGTCCTACGTGTTGATTTGTGAGGGTTTAACCATGTCTGAACAGTCTGCCGTCACCGTGATCGGTCTGGGGCCGATGGGAAGGGCTTTGGCGGGCGCGTTCGTGGACTCCGGTCTGCGGACCACCGTCTGGAACCGGACACCGGGCCGGGACAACGAGCTGGTCGAACGCGGCGCGATCCGTGCCCGGTCGGCCGAGGAGGCGGTCGCGGCGAGCGACCTGACCGTGGTGTGCGTGGTGAACTACGACGCGGCGGACTCGGTGCTGCGGCGCGAGGCGGTCGCCGACGCGCTCAAGGGGCGCTCGGTGGTGAACCTGACCGCCGACACGCCCGGACGGGCCCGCGACACCGCCTCATGGGCCGCCGACCACGGCATCCGGTATCTGGACGGCTCGATCATGACGCCGTTCGACAGCATTGGAACGCCGGACGCGGTGTTCATCCACAGCGGCCCGGAGGATCTCTACCAAAGGCACCTCCCGATGCTGAAGGCGCTGGGCGGCACCCACACTTATCTGGGCGAGGACATCGGCCGGGCCGCCGCATACGACATCGCGCTGCTGGACATCTTCTGGACCGCGATGGCGGGCTACGCGCACGCCCTGGCCGTGGCGAGGGCGGAGGGGGTCTCTGCTCGCGAACTGGCCCCGTTCGCCAAGGGCATCGGCTCGATCCTGCCGCCGATCTTCGAGGGGCTCGCGGAGGGCGTCGACAACGGCGACTTCTCCGGTGAGGGCAACCCGATCACCTCGGCGGCGTCGTCCATGGCCCACATCATCCACACCTCCGAGGCCCACGGGATCGACGCCGGTGTCATGCGGGCCGCCGAGGGCCTGGCCCGCCGCGTCATCGGGATGGGCCACGGCACGGACGGGTTCATCCGCATCACCGATCTCCTGCAGGCAACGACCGCCGACGCTGGTTCCTCAAGACTGGGTTGATAGCGGGTCTGTCGATGCATGCCACAGACGTTGCAGACGTGGTCGCTGCGCACCGCAGAACCGGTGGCCAGCGGGTCGGGGTGATAGCGAAGGATCGGCTCTGACACAGGGCCATCCCGTCATCAGCTACCGGAGGTGGTGGCGGCTCGGACTTGGCGAGAGCTCGCGAGACGGAACGGTTCGGCTTGACAAGGGCGGGCCCGGTCGCACAGACTCCTCAACACGAGACGTCTCGTCTCGTGTTGAGGAGGTGGGTTGATTGACGACTGCCAGAGTGTGGTTCATCACGGGAGCTTCCCGTGGCCTGGGGAGGGCGTTCACCGAGGCGGCTCTTGCTGCCGGAGATCGCGTCGTGGCCGCCGCCCGCAACGTTGAGCCGCTCGCCGATCTGGCCGCTGAACACCCGGACGCTCTCGTCCGGCTGGCGCTGGACGTCTCCGACCGGCAGGCGGTGTTCGACGGAGTTGAACGGGCGGCGGCCGCCTTCGGCAGGCTCGACATCGTGGTCAACAACGCCGGCGGGCTGCTGTACGGGATGGTGGAGGAGGCGACCGAGGAGCAGATCCGGGCCCATCTCGACGTGAATTTCTTCGGCGCCGTGTGGGTGGCCCAAGCCGTGGTGCCCCACATGCGCACGCAGGGGTCGGGCCGCATCTTGCAGATCACCTCGATGGGCGCCGGTGGCGGGATGGCGACCGTCGGCTTCTATGGTGCGGGCAAGACGGCGCTCGACTCGGTCAGTGAGGCGCTGGCGATGGAGGTCGAGCCGTTCGGCATCAAGGTCACTATCGTGGAGATGGGTGGATATGCCACCGGCCTGTTCACTGCGGGCACCACTGCGACCGAACCTCTCCCGCACTACAAGGCCCTGCGCACCCACATGGAAGAGATGTGGGGCGATGAGGCCGGCCCGGACCCGAGCACTGCCGCTCCGGTCATCATGGAACTGGCGTCCCTGCCGGATCCACCCCGGCGACTCATTCTCGGCAGCCAGTCATACGACCAGGTCCAAGAGCTGGACCGGGCCCGGACCCAGCTGTACCAAGCCTGGGAACACCTCAGCCGCAAGGCCCCAGGCTGACCACGTCAGTAAATGATGGACACGATCTGGCAGGTCGCTTCGGCGAGGTCACGGTCGCCTTCGATGCGGGCGCGGGCGAGGGCGGTGTCGGGCTGGATGCCTCGGGTGCACAGGCGCCAGGCGGTCTCGGCGTCCAGATGGAGGACGGCGGCGGGCTGCCCGGTGTCCGGTTCGGCCAGGGACCACCTCGGCTCGGTGGCGGTGACGGTCCAGGTGCCACCCGCGGGGCCGGCGATGTGCATCCGGACCTGCGTGCCGACGGGTGCGTCGGTGTTGCGCAGGGTGTGGGGCAGTGCCCGCATGAACGTGTCCAGGACCACGGCCAGAAACCGCGGCTCCGGGTCGGTGTGCTGGCCGATGGCGTGACGGATCTGCTGGCGGTGGGTCCAGTACTCGGTCAACTCGCGGGCGCTGTCCAGCCACATCGGCGCCGGATCGATGCCGGCCCAGGACACGCCCCACCTCAGCGCGTTGAGGTCGGTCGACTCGAAGAAACGGACGATCTGCCCGCCGACCAGATCGACGGTGTCGATGAGCGCGGCCGGGCTCACGCGGCGGTTGGCGTCGACCCATTCCTGGTTGATGCGGTGGATGAACGCCTCCAGGGTCTCGCCCGGCGCGGGGTCGGGTCCTTCCTGGTGCCCGTCGCGGTGGCGGGCAAGGCGTCCATAGAAGTCGCCGAGAATGTGGGCGGTGAGATCACGTACGGTCCAGCCCGGCACCGCCTCCTTGCGCCAGTCGGCGGGCTCCAAACCGCGAAGCGTGGCCATCAACGCCGCGTGTCCAGGCGCGAACAGGGGGCGGGCATCGATCGGAGGGCCGAGCCAGGCGTGGCTCGCAACGTCATTGAGCTGGGAGTCCATGACCATAAGCCTGCCAACCCGGGCACGCGATCGGCCAGCCGAAATCGCTGTCGTGACGTCCAACTCCGCTCACCAAGATCAGCATTCGCGAAACATGCGCAGAGCCGATGGTGGAAGATCGAGCAGGTGCGAGAGCTGAGCGAACTGATCGACGTTGATGATCCGGCGTGGCCGGTGATGCTGGAGGAAATCTCCGAGAGCGTGGTGCCGGTGGACGTTCTGCCGGTCGAGCCTGAGCACGGAGGGCGCTGCCTGCAACAACTGCAGATCACCGTGCGTTCAATGCTGGGTGCCGTGGTTTGGCATACGGGTGGACTGTTGCTGGACGACGGCTGGCTGCGGGTCTACGGAAGCCCGGCGGCTGATGCGGACCTGCCCGGGTTGGCGCAGGTCAACGGTTTCCCGCAGCGATTCGAACCGACCTGGCAGCCAGCGGGCGGACTGGTTGTGGCGCACGACGTCCTTGGCGGTGTCTTCGCGTTGAACGGCGCCGACGCCGTCGGCCGTCCCGGGGCGCCTGGCCAGATGGTCTACTTCGCCCCGGATTCCTTGAAGTGGGAGGCCTTGAAGATCGGGCATTCAGCCTGGCTGGCGTGGTTGCTGTCGGGCGGGCTGGAGGACTTCTACGCCGCTCTGCGCTGGTCAGGTTGGCGTGAGGAGGTCGCCGAAGTGACAGCGTCGGAGGGGATCTCGGTCGTGCCGTTCCTGTGGTCGGCCGAGGCTCAGCAGGACCTGAACGCGACCAGCCGACGCCGGGTGCCCATGGCCGAGCTGCTGGGCTTGAGCAGGGAGTTCGGTGAACGCCTCGGCGTGGGCGATCCTGGATTTCTAGGGCAGCTCTAACCGGCCCTGCGCGTCCGAGCGCCGGAGACTCTACGCCCAACGGCTGCGCGTACTCTCGATCAATCCGATCGCGAACGCGGCGCAGCCGAACGAGGTCACGCCACTGCTGCGACTCGTAAATCTCACCCTGCCCAGAAGCCCGCCGGGCTAGGGATTGCCCGACCCGGCAAATGCATGGGCCGCAGTGATGACCAGGCAAGGGCGCGCAAACCGCACTCGCCGTACGACGTCGGTGTGGCGGTCCACCGAGCCCGTGCCGAGGGCGTTGACCAGTCGATTTCAGCGGCTTGCCAATAGGGGCGACATCGGCCGCCACTGCTTCGAACTTCCGCCCTGAATTCCCGGCCGGCCGCTGGCTCCCTGCGCTGGTACCACCTGTATCAACTCCCCACCGGCGGCAACCACGCCCTGATCCGATACCAGGCGCAGGAGAGCGAGGTGAGCGCCGCGATGGCGCGCGACGTGACGTCCTGACCGGCACACCCGAACCACATGACAAGAACACCGACCCGAGCGAGAACGTCTACACCGCGGCGGGGCCGTGAGGCGGTAGAAGGCGGAACCGATCGGACATGTGCGCCGCGCCTCCACCGTTCGCCAGTCACTGGGCACTCGACTCGACTCCCTCAAGACCGCCGGCCGCGCCTGGCCACCCGCCATGTGTCGTGGGTCATACCCACCGGGCGGCGCGCTCCCTCCTGATCGCTTGCCGGGTCTACATGAAGGAATCCGGCCCACCTGAGCCGGTCCGCTCTGCGGGCGGAACGTCCACCGCGCCCGCTCTTGCACCTCGACCGTGGAGGAGACCTTTATGGCCGTTCCCTTGGCCGCCACCGCTCGGAATCTGATCGACGGGAAGCACACTGCGATCCTGGCGACCACCAACGCCGACGGAAGCCCGCAGTCGTCGGTCATCTTCGTCAAACGCGAGGGCGACGCGGTGGTGTTCAGCACGATCAGGGGACGGCTGAAGACCCGCAACATGGAGCGCGATCCTCGCGTGAGCCTGTTGGTGTCGGCGCACACGTTCGCGTACGTGGAGATCCGCGGGACGGTGACGATCACCGACGACCCGGACAAGGCGCTGCTGCGCGAGATGTTCGACCGGTACATGGACGGCGGGGAACCGCCGCCCGAACCCGGCGCCGAGCGGGTGGCAGTGCGCATCGCCGCGGATCAGGTCCACCTGTGGCCGCCTGCGTCCAGCTGACGCCCGAACCACTCCTATGGCCGGTGCCCGGCACGGGCCGTGTACATCCCTGGAACCTGAGAGGACAACACATGCGCAAGATCATCGAGTCGACGCTTATCAGCCTGGACGGGGTGGTGAACGACCCCGGGTCCTGGGCCCTGGACTACTTCAACGACGAGTTCCTCACCGAGGCGTTCGAGCTCCTGCAGGGGTGCGACGCAATGCTCATGGGCCGCGGCACCTACGAGGACCTGTCCTGGCGCTGGCCGGGTCAGAAGGGCGACTTCGCCGACGCGATCAACGGCATCCGCAAGTACGTGTTCTCCTCCAAGCTGCAGCGGACCGAGTGGAACAACTCAGTCGTCGTCGATGGCGACGTGGTCGCCGAGGTGCGCAAACTGAAGGAGGAGAGCGGCGGGGACCTGGTCGTCTTCGGCCACGGGATGCTGTCGCACACCCTGCTGGAGCACGGCCTGCTCGACCGGCTCCGCTTCGCGGTGCACCCCATCGTCGTGGGCCAGCCTCTGGGGCCGTTCGTCGAAAACCCAAAGACACCACTGACCCTGGTCAGCACGCACGCCCGCCGGTCGGGCGTCGTCGTGTTGAACTACACCGTCCAGAACGCCTCCAGCAGCACCGCTTAACAGCGCCCACAAGCGCGATCGCAGTATCGACTCCAAGAGGAACGAACCAGGGCCTGATGTTCCGCGCCTGAAATTCACTGTGGCCACCGATGGCCTCGTGGAGGCGGGTTGCCGCCTCCACGAGGCCGTGCACAAATTTTCGATCGGTTTAATGGTCGCCGATTGAGCGCTCTAGCGGTGACGGCGTGCTGAGTGTCCGTGGCTGGAAAGACCGGTCTGCAACGAAGTGTTCGCTGTGGATCTTCATAGTGTGCGGGTTTTGGTGTCGAGGCTGGCAGTAAATCGTCGAAATTTGGCAGTCTTGCCACGGTGCCGTCCTTTGCGTGGTCTGTCATGATCAGGCTCACCCGTCTTGCCTGGATACGCCCATCGACCCCATGGATCCGGGACAGGGGGACGATCAGCGGCGCCGGGCGGTTGTTCGCGAGCGCCCACCTCGTCCGAAGGAGGAATCATGAGCGACGTCGATGGCCGATTTGAGCTCGAGTATCGGCTGCCGTCGCAGATGTTTCTTATAGCCGGGATTCCGATGGGCATTCTCATTGCCATAGGAGCGTTCGTCGCCGGGACCAGCGACGACAATTCCACAGCCCTCAAGGTGATTCTGCCCTCGTTGATGATTGGCGGCTTCGTCCTCTTCCTGTGGGCCGCTCGGCGCTCGGGGACCTACGTGTCACGGGACGGCATCGTGACCCGCGGCATGGTGCGGCGCACCTCCACGCCCTGGCAGGGCATCCAGGACATCAAGATCACCCAGTCGGGCAGCGCTGAGATCGCGGTCATCTACGACTACGAGGGCCGCAAGCTCAGGCTGCCCCAGCTCAACAGCTCGAACGTCCTGGTCGCGGACGAGGTCCAGATCCTGCGCGAGCTCTGGGAGAAGCGTCGCGGTCCGCGTTGGAAACCCATCCCCAGCGTCACCGCCCAGATCAATGGCCGAAAGCGCCGCTAATCCCAGGGCGCGACACGTTCCCTCAGGAACGGGATATCTGGTGGATCTCCTGCAGCACTTGGCAGACTTTGTACGCCGCCTTGACCGGCAGGGTGAGCACGAATCGGACGGGCTGATGGGCGACACCTCGGAGGACCTTGGCGGGGAGGCCCCCGAGCCGTCCCCGGAAGTCCCGTGTGTCCAACACCACGCGCTGGGATACGCGTGGTGTTGGACAAGTCGGCGGTGAGGTGCCGGCCGCGCCACCGCATTTGTGGTTGCCAGCAGGTGCCGCCCCCGTACGGTGCGGGTGCCGTACGAGGGCGGCGGGGAGTCGCCTCCGGGTCAGGACGTGACGGCGTAGGCGTTCTCGATCGTCTGGGTGACGGTGTTGCCGCTGGCGTCCTTGGCGGTGGCCCTCAGCGACACCTTGCCCTTGGGCGGGTTGTGCAGTTCGGCGACCCAGTGGTCTCCGGACTGGCGGATCCGGACCGGCTGCCACTGCTGACCCTCGTCGGTGGAGGACTCGATCGTGAGGGACGTGACCCGCGCGGACGTCGACCCGGGCTGGTGCTCGACGCGGACCGGGAACGTGAAGGGCTTCCCGGCCGGGGCCTGGTTCACGTCATCCAGCTCAGGCAGGAACCGGACCGCCATGAGCGGCAGGGCCGTGGGACGTGAGGCGTGCGCGGAGCGGAACGTCCATGAGGAGGTCACCCTTGTCGACAGCTTCCAGTCCGGGTGGTCGCAGGCTGCTTCGATGTCCAGACGGTAGGCGCCGGCCTCCGGGGGAGCGGTGAACGCGCCGGCGGCGGGAAGGTCGCTTTCGCCGACCGGCTTGCCGTCCCGCAAGAGACGAGCTGAGCCTGTGGTGCAGCCCGGCGCGTAGGGTTCGCCGTGGCCGTAGTGTCCGGGCTCGGTGTCGCTGAACGCCTGGATCGCCACGTCCACCCTGTCGCCCTCGCGGTATGCCCACGCCGGGCGGCCCGGGCGGTCCTCGTCGCGTGGCGGCGTCGCGAACGACGGGCCCATCACGCCCTTGTACATCGTCTCCTCTCGCCGCTCACCGGGCCGGTAGGTGCGGGTCTCGGTCTGGATGAGCGGCCGGCCGTCGTCGTAGGGGTTTATGACCACGCGGGTGAAGCGGGACCCGGTCGAGAAGTACTCGGTCCGGGTGGTCGGCGCGGGAACCGGCACGAACCATCCGCCGGACGTGTTGCCGAACCCGACCGTCTCGGTCAGCAAACTGCTGGGCAGGTCGCCGCCCGCGCCCCGGTAACGCACCCGCACGGCGGCCAGGTCCTGTTCGCGTGCCGTGTAGACCGGACGTGCAGGCAGCCGCCCGACGGTCGGGTAGTAGAGGTTGTACTGGTACGGGCTGACCTTGATGCCATGGGTGGTCACCGGTACGGGACCGGTCTTGGCCAGGTCTCGCAGGCGTGCGCCCTCGGGGACAAGCGTGACGGCCGTCGGCAGCGCCAGCTCGCCCTCGAGGTCTGGTCCCACGGTGTCACGGACGAGCAGCACCGCCCGGCCACCAGCCTCTGCCACGTTGCGTACCCGCTCGGGGGTCTGGAGGTCGTCGGCGGGTGGCAGGTCGAGCACCACCAGCTTGCCGGCGACATCGTGCAGCTCGCCGGGAGTGCCGGAACCTCCGTACACCGCCGAGAGCCGGTTGGTGCCCTCCAGCCGCGGACCGTCACCGTAGCCGAGGTCGGAGTAGTGGACGTCGACCGGGAACGGCTGGGCGCCGCCGGTTTCGAGGCGTAGCAGCGGCTCCTGGTAGGTGGCCTGGGCGGTGAATGCGAAGCGCGGGGACGGGGCGGTGGCCGAGGCGTACATCTGTGCGCCGAACGGCATGTTCACATTCCACCGGAAGTAGGTGTAGTCCGGGTTGGGCGCGGCCTTGGCCAGCAGGCCGACGATCCAGGACGTCTTCCGCGCCGAGGGCCGGTCGGCGTTCACCTCGACCCGGCGGGCCTTGCGGGCGTCGAACGTGATCGTGCGGTCCCGGTCGACCACCACCTCGGTGTCGACCATCCCGGCGACCGCCGGATTCGCGTTCCCGGGCCGGTCGGTGCTGATGAAGCCGGCCACCATGTAGCGTCCGGCCGGGAGCTGCAGCGTCTCACCTGGACGACCTCCGTAAATGCCCCACGGGTCGTCAAGGCTGTAGGCCGACCACTCTCCCACCTCATCAGAGCTGGGCGGGCGACCGTTGCGATCCAGCAGATCGACCTTCACGCCGTGCTCGGCCTGTGCACCGGGCTGGCCCTGCCGCCGCTTCGGGCTCGACGGGACCACGCCGGCAAGCCGGACCTTGACGTCACCCGGGGTGGCCCTCAGGGCGTGCCAGAACGGGGTTGCGGACTTCTTGGCCAGGGAGACGGAGTCCCGTCCTGTCGTCTTGATCCCCGGCAGCCGGGCCGCTGCGGAGCCGGTGACCGACAGCGGGAGCGCGGCTGCGCGGGCGTCGTCATAGCCGGAATTCAGCAACCGGCCCACGTCGAACAGGCGCCGGTCCAGCCGCCCCTTGGTCACCAGCGGCGCGGCGTCCATCGGCAGAACGACGACGTGCGACCCGGCCTGCTGTTGCAGGAACCCGACGTTCGCTCGGCCAGGCCCGGGCAGCACGCTCACGGAACCGTTGCGGACCTGCACCCGGTCACCGGTGATCAATGTGATCGTACGGGTGGCGGCGACCGGAGCGGGTGCGAGGCCGAGAGCTGAAACCTTTCCCGGCCGTTCCGCGCTTGCCGCCGCGTCGACGGCGGGCACCACCGAGGCGGCGAGCACCGCTGACATGGGCATGGCGAGGAACGGTCTGGATTTCCATCGCACGAGGCGACTCCTCTAAGGCATTGATTCGAGATGGTCGCCGACGAGATGTCCGGCACCGCCGGATTCCCTACAGGCCGAAAAGTCACGAATGTCGTGTAGGGAACCCGGAGGTGCCGGACATCTCGCTGTGACACTGAGGCAGACGAGAGGAGCCGGGTGTGCCGGAGCCTGATGACGAGTTCGCCACGTCGTGGGATTACTACTACGGCGACTATTACGACGATGTGCTGAGTTATGCGGCACGTCGCGTCGATCACGAGACTGCACGTGACATCGCCGCCGAGACCTTCCTTATCGCCTGGCGGCGGCGCAAACACATACCGACCGACCGCCCGTTCCCCTGGCTGCTGCACGTGGCCCGGAACGTGCTGGCGAACGAGGCGCGGGGCCACCGGCGGCGCGGCCGGTTGTGGGGACGCCTGAGGGACCACAGCGGTCTGCGGCAGCCGGCCCCCGACGTGGCCCACGGGATTGCGGAGGGCGGACGCATCGGCTCGGCGCTGCGAAGCCTTTCCCCTCGTGACCGTGAGGCTCTGGAACTGGTCGGCTGGGAAGGGCTCGCCGCCAAGGAGGCAGCGATCGTCGCCGGGTGCTCGGAGAAGACCTTCTCGGTTCGCCTGAGCCGTGCCCGGCGCCGACTGGCGGATGCGCTCGCCGAACTCGACGCCGCAGATCACGACGCCGCAGTACCACCCGTCCCCGTCCCCACGATGCACAGGAGCCCGCAGACATGAACGACATCCAGGAAGTCCGCGAGATGCTCGCTTCCACCAACCCGATCCCCCCGGGCAGCCTGGCGGGCTCCGCACAGGACGGCCTCGGCCGCGCCACGCGCGCCAGGATCACCTCCTCCAGCACACCGCGCCGGCGCAGGTCGTGGTCGGTACGGTTGGTCGCCGTGGGCGGCCTGGCGGTCGCGATTGCGACCGCGACGACCGTGGTCCAGAACATGGGCGGCACCGACGAGCACGGCAGGCCCCGCCCGGCCATCCCGGGTATCCCAGCCGGGCCCGCGGCCAATGCCCAGGAGGTGCTGAACAGGGCCGCGATCGCCGCGCGGCACCGTCCGTTCGTTGCGCCTCGGCCCGATCAGTGGGTGTTCGAGGAGACCCGGTATCAGCGTGTCGGCAACCCGCAGAAGACCGGGGTGTGGACCCCTAAGTCGCGGCCGAAGACGACGGTCGAGCCGATATGGACCCGGGCCGACGGCAAGAGCATGGCCATGATCGACGGGGGCAAACTGGCGGTCGCGCCCACCGGCGGCGCGATGCCGCCTCAGGACTACGCGACGCTGTCCAAACTGCCGCGTGACCCGGATGCATTGCTGGCGTGGTACCGCAAAGCGTCCGGCCCAGGGGACGACAGCGCATTCCAGATGCTCAGGGCGACTCTGGCAAACAACGTGCTGCCTCCTGACTTGGAATCCGCCATCTACCAGGCCCTCGCGAAGACCTCCGGCGTGAAGCTGAACAAACAAGCCGTGGACCTCCTAGGCCATCCGGCTCTGTCCATCGCCGTCCCCGTCGAGGGCTGGCTGAACGACGAGGTGCTGCTGGACGCGTCAACCTACGCCTACCGGGGACACCGCACCACCGTCACCAAGGACCACACCGACGGAGACATGACCTACAAAAAGGGCACCATCGAAAGCCAGTCGGTCCGTCTCGCAGCCGGCATCGTAGACCGCCCCGGCCAGCGGCCCACTACCCCTAAACAATAGTCGCGAGGAAATTCCGAATGAACCGATAGTTAATTTGCAGCGAATGGCAAGAAATGGTGGCGAGCGTCACATCAGCGAATAGTGCCCAGGGGCCTATGGGTGATGGAACTTGATCTCGATAATCGAGCAGCCGTTGATCAGCGCAATCCCCATGGATAAGCGGTGATTATCTCCGGCCCGTTCCACATACCCTCTCAAGGAGAGAACGCACGTGTCGCTGAAGAAGCTCATGCCGCTCGCCGCCGCCGGGTTCGCCACGGCGGGCCTCATGGCCGTCGCCCCAGCTGCCTCCGCCGCTCCGACCGCCGTCGAGGTGGAGACCGGCAAGGTCACCGTGGCGAAGGCCCGCAAGGCCACGCACATCGCCTACACGAAGTGCACGGCGAAGGGCCGCTGGGGGAAGGGTTACATCAAGACCGACGGCAAGCCCACCAAGAAGCGCCCGCTGGTAACGGTCGTCGAATGGGGTTACGCCATCCAGAAGACGAAGGGCAACCACAAGAACTCGAGCGTCAAGGCACTGCTCGCCGTTCACGAGGGCGGCAACCGCTGGCGCCTGTCCGGTGGCCCGGGTTACACGGGATGGAAGGCCATCGAAGACAACAAGTGGCACAAGGGCAAGCGGATCCAGTCGTCCTCCATCGGTAAGGGCGCCATCGGCGAGAACGCCATCAACTTCTGGTTCGACTTCGACAAGGGCACCGGCGGCTACTGCGATGCGCCGCTGATCCGCCACTCGAAGCTCAAGCCCATCAAGTAACCCGCTAAAACGCCGCCGAACGGCAGCGGCAACGGCAAGGGCTCGGCCTCTCAACGGCCGAGCCCTTGCCGCAACATCACTAACCGGATCGCAGCGGGGCTCCGCTCCGCGAACGTGCGGTACATGTGCATGTTGGCGGAGGCGAAAGCTGGAGCTGCTGTGTGACATCTACCTGCCGAACGACCCGGCGTACCTGGCATGGCGGAAGCGGGAGCCCGAGGAGACCCATCGCCTCTATGCGCCATGGACGGAGACCGTCCGGGGCGCGGTAGATCACGGTCTGATGTGCGGCGGAAAGCGAGGGCGTCCAGCCGCGCTCGGTTCGTCGCCGATCTCCCTCGACGTCGTAGCCCCAAGCGGTCCAGTAGCCAGTAGACCGACGCTGACGCCGTGCGGCAGATGACATCTGATGACACGAGGATCCGATGCCGCAGTCGGTGACGCGTCAGTAAGGCCACCCGCGGCTATGACGGTGCCAAGAAGATCAACGGCCGCAAGCGACATCTGGCCGTGGACCTGGGCGGCCTGCCGGTGATGATCATGGTTGCTCCGGCGGGCCGCGCCGATCGCGACGCCGCCCGCGACCTGCTGGTCGCCTGTGCGCTGCGGCACAGCCAAGGAGCGGAGATCGGAGACCCTGGAAAGCCCGTGGCCGTTCGTCCCCTGGAAGCGCCGACGAGCGTGCAGCCCACCGGCAGGACTGGGAAAGCCTCAGGTGACCTTGCCAATGATTCAGGTTGCTCGTCTTGTGGTGAGCCAGGCGTTGTACCAGGGGTGGAAACTGGTGCACAGGGGATGGATGCCCGCGTCGCTGCATCGGGCGTCTTGCCATAGATTGCCGCGTTCGGGTCCGGTGACGACGAGTCTGACGATGTAGCCGCAGCCTTCGTGGGAGATCGGTAGTGATCCGGTGGTGTGGTCGTCGTCTTCGTAGCCGGGTGTGTCGTAGGGCGGGTTCCAGGATCGGGTGTGCGGGAACGGGGTGCGCAGGAAGTTGGGGTGCTCGCTGGGCAGCGCGTCGCGTGCTGGGTAGCCGTCGAGGGGGAACAGGCCGTAGTACGGTCCGGCGCCGCCGTTGCCGATCTGCTGGAGGAAGTCCCGATATTCGCCGGGCAGGCGGATACCGTGCCGGGTTTCGAAAGACACCAGGTCGGCTTCGGGCAGCGGCGGGTTCAGGCGGTACTGGTGGGTGTCGGCGCCGAAGGCCTGCAAGTCCGGGTCGGCGCCGCGCAACTCAGCGAGCCTGGTCAGGATCTGATCCCGGTTCCACATTGCGACTCCTTCGGATCTTCATGTGCTGTCTTGTATCCGATCTCAAGAGTCCCCGCGCGGCCGGGTGCTCGATCCAGGACGCGGTCGACGGCGGCCCGTTAACAAGTCGCGGGGCAGCGGCACGGCCTGGGTGCCGATCGTCTCGATGACGCTGAGAAAGACGTCGCTGCCCTGCGGCACGTCCTCAACCTCCGCCGCTTCGACGAACGTGGCGAACATGTCCTGACTGCAAAGCGTGACCGGTTCTCATCGAACCACGCCTCGGCCCAAGCTTGCTGATGGGGACGTTCGCGCAGCAGCGCGACGGCATGGCGAAGGTGCCGCAGCGGTTTCGGCCTATCCGATCGGACTTGAGAGCCGAGGAGCAGCGGCGGGGTGTCGAGTTAGTCCAACTTTGCGCGGACCTCGTCTGCATCGGGGTAGCCGGCACCCAGGCCAGGGCTGGGGAGAGAGACAAGGTGGTCAAGGATGTCCAGGACTTGGTGCCAGCAATCACGGGCCGCAGAGATGTTCCCGGCGGCGTAGTAGGCGTCGCCGAGATGGTTGAGAGCGACGGCTTGACTGTGACGGTGGCCAAGTTCCCGCCCCCGGGTGAGGGCCTGCTGGAAGTAGGTGATGGCCTGCTGGTGGTGTCCCATCTGGTGGTGGATGAAGCCGAGGCTGTGCAATGTGCGGCATTCACCGCGGTGGTCACCTAGGTTCTGCCGCAGAATGAGGGATTGCTGGCAGTAGGTGAGGGCTTGTTCGAGGTCCCCGAGCAACGCATGGTGCCAGCCGACGTTGTTGAGAGCCCGTCCTTCTGCGCGGCCGTCACCGGCGGCACGAGCCAGGGCGAGGGCCTTTTGGGCGTGGGGGAGTCCGTCTTGCGCACGGTCCTGATGTTCGAACACTACGGCGAGTTCGGTGTGGGTGTTGGCTTGGCTGATCTGGTCGTCGAGTTCCTCGAACAGGTGCAGGGCCTGCTGGAGGTGGGAGTGGGCCTCAGTGTGGCGGTCCAGCCAGGGGTAGGCGCGGCTGAGGCCGCGGTGGGCATGGGCTTGCCCTCGCCGATCAGAGCGCTGCCGTGCGGTGGTCAACGCGATCTGCTGCATAGCGGCGCAGTCATGCCAGTGTCCCTGCTGGTCGAAGAATTCCATCAGGGTCCAAGGAAGTTGCCAAGCGTGGACGTTGCACCCGGTGGACACTGCGAGCTGGATGGCCGCCAACAGCACCGGGTATTCGGTGTCGAACCAGGCCCAGGCTTGCCCGTAGTCGCCGAATTGCTGCGGTGTCACTCCGATGGCGGGTGGAGGCAGTACTAGCGGCTCCCAACGCGCGTGCACGCGGATGGCCGCGGCGTGCGCGGTGTGCAGGTAGTGGTCCAGTATCCGGTGCAGCGCCGTGCGTCGTTCGGTTTCGCTGTCGTGGGTGTGGGCTTGTTCGGTGGCGTAGGCGCGCAGCAGATCGTGGAAGGTGAATCGGCCCGGGGTGTGCTCGCGGACCACGTGGGCCCGGGCCAGCTCGGCTAGTGACGAGCGCGCCTGCGCCAAGGAGACGCCGGCCAGGCTGGCTGCGGCGGGCACGCTGAGGTCTGGTCCGGGGTGCAGGCCCAGCAGCCGGAACATGCGGGCGGCCGAAGCGGTGAGTTGCTTGTAGGACCAGGAGAACACCGCCCGCACCTGCGTGGAGTGGTCACCGCCGTCGAAGGCTTCCAGGCCGCCTTGAGCCTGGCGCAATTCGTGGGCGAGTGACGCGAGCGGGAAGGTGGGATGTGCGGTGGCGCGAGCGGCCACGATGGCCAGCGCCAACGGCAGCCTCGCACACCGGGTGATGATCTCTCCGGCCGCGTGGGCTTCGGCCGCGACCCGACTTGGGCCGAGGCGGCGGGTCAGCAGCTGCCGGGCCTCGGCGGTGGTGAGCAGGTCCAAGGTCAGCAGGTGGGCGCCCTGGTCGGTGATGAGGCTGGTGAGCCGGTTGCGGCTGGTCACCACCACCATGCAGCCCGGTCCACCGGGCAAAAGAGGGCGGACTTGGTCGGCGTCGCGGGCGTTATCCAGCACCACCAGCATCCTGCGGTAGGCCAGCAGGCTGCGATACAGGGCGGCCTGGGCATCAAGGCTGACCGGGATCTGCTCGGGTGGCACCTGAAAGGCGTCCAGAAATCCCCGCACCGCCTCCGCCGTTGCCATCGGCGT
Source organism: Actinomadura rudentiformis (assembly GCF_008923185.1). Taxonomy (GTDB): domain Bacteria; phylum Actinomycetota; class Actinomycetes; order Streptosporangiales; family Streptosporangiaceae; genus Spirillospora; species Spirillospora rudentiformis. Next base: position 350,590 of record NZ_WBMT01000004.1, on the reverse strand, counting down.
CCCGGTGGGGTCGAAGCCGCGCAGGTTGACATACAGCTGCCCGTCAGGGAACTGGTCGGCGACCTGACGCGCCCAGTGCACCGCCAGCGTGGTCTTGCCGATGCCGGCGGTGCCGTCGATCGCCGAGATCACCACCGTGTCCCCCAGCTCGGCGGCTTCGTCCAGCAGACCGGTCAGCGTCTGCATTTGGGCGGCGCGCCCGGCGAAGCCCGAAACAGCAGCGGGCAACTGCCGGGGCACGGCCGCCCTCGGCGTCGGCGGTAGTGCCGCGTCCTCCGCGGGTGGATACGGATCATCGGGCAAACAGACCCATGCCAACGCTTTGGTCTCTTTGACCGCGACCTGTACGTGCCGGTAAGAGGCGGGGGCGCTGGCCGGGGCATGCCGGATGACTTCCTCGTAAAACCACGATGAGGCGATCACCGCGAGCACGCCGGCTGAGCCGGCCAGCGCATCCTTGAGCGGCTCGGCTCCCAGCAGCCGAAAGGACATATTGATGGCGGTGCCGGTCACGCCGTGCTCATCGCGACAGACCTCCCCGGCGTGCAGCGCCAGCCGGAGCCGGATCCGCGCCTGCCGGTCATGGGCTTGGTTATGCTCGGCCAGCGCCGACGCCAACTCGCCGAGGACATCGGTCACTATGAGGTTCTTGGGCACCTCGGAAGAGATGAGGATCAGTACCCCGTCCCCCCGATCCTCGTGATAGCAGCCTTGCCAGTCGATCCCCGAGCGGGTGAACGCGGTGTCGAGGGCGCAGTAAAGGCCTTTCCGGATCGTGATCTGGTGCGGGTGAGTGCGGCGCCGGTCCCCGAACCCCTCCACATCAACACAGACGATCGCCCGGTGCATCGCAGGCGTTCCGTTCATCTTCTCGGTGCCCTTTCCGCCCGTGGCCTTGAGCTTGCTACGTCACGGAGTCGCCAGCAGTCGCGGCGCGCCCGGCACCTCCCCGCGCACATCCTGACCACCATCCAAGACCAGGCCGACACCACCCGTCGGCAGATCATCCCCGGCGACCAGAACCGGCCCCCACAAGGGCCGCAAGCGCACCTGATCCCACCACCCCGGCCACACGCCCGCGCGAGGGCTTCGGGCTGCCGCGCGCCAAGCACCAGGGTCACTGAGCCGCTCGCCCAGCCGTCCGCCCCCGTGCGATGCGGCCCCGTGCGATGCAGTCCTCGTGGACGTCCCATCCGCAGGGTGTGCTGACTATGGGGCCGACCTGGTCCAGAACTGGCGCGGCGCGAAACCCTCGCGCCGCAGCCAGTGCTCGGTATAGACGATCCGCTCTGCCTCGATCACGACAACGGGCCCCGAAGGCGGTTCGTCGAGTGAACGTGAACGCTCGACGTGATCGGACTGCCAGCGGATGGCCGGCCAGTAGTGCCCGAAGTCCGGATCGTCCTCCGACAACACACGAGCCTGACCGAAGACCTGTGCGCCTCGGCTGCTGGCCTGCCCGACCAGCGGAGCGAACAGACCCACCGATATCCGGGGTCCGCGGCGATGTTGCGCATCTTCGGTGAACGCGCCGCCGCGGTGAACATCAGCGCGAAGTCGAGATGGAAGTACCGCACCGGAGTCGCCAGCGGCCCCTCAGGGCCCGCCGTCGCGAGCACACACATGTTCTGCGACGACAGAGGGTTGAGTATGCGTTCTTCCAGACGTTCTCGATCGAGCCGCTTCTTCGGGGGCGGGCCGGAAAGCCACGGGTTGGTCACAGGCATGAGTGACTATCCCATGCCTCTTCCGCCGCAACAGCTACTTCCCGCTCCTAGCGCCAGCACAGTGGCGTACGAATGTTCTTTCTGCAATATGCCTCTACAGCAACCCTGGCGGCGCTGATCGTGGCTGTCGGGGCGCGGGCCAGCGCAGCGCACTAGTCAACTGCGGCGTCGGCAAGTGCAGGGGATTGTCGGTCGCTCTACGGCAGGTCACCGCATAGATCGGCGGTTGGGGATGGCCAGATCCAGCCACCACTGAATTGCCTGATGCCGCCCTTGGATCCCGTCCGGCCACCCGCGAACTCGCATCCGGTGCATGGCGCGGCTCGCTGCCCCTGACCTCACCCTGGAGTGTTCTTCCTGGTCAGAGCGTAGATCGGCGTCCCGTTCGGAACGGGGAGATCAACAGACGTTCGTGGCCACCGCCCAGATCACAGCGTGGCCGGTCACGGCCTTGTGCAGAGTGAATGTAAACCAAAAAGCAGCGGGCTTTCTCGCACTACGGCCCGCAATATGGAGTTGTTAGTGGCAACACCCATCACCCAAGGAGTGAAGATGTCAAAGAAGAGGAGCCTCGATGCCGGCGCACGCCGTGCGGCCGGCATCGGCGCGTTAGGGGTCTCTGTCGCGTTCATCGGACAGATGGCACTGGCCGACGGCGCCCGAGCGTCCGAAGAGCCGAACTGGTGCCGTACGGAATACCTCAGTGCGAGCGTCCAGTTGCGAGGAGCGGCGGTCGGAACGCAATACGCCGACCTTTATCTCCGCAACACCTCGGACAATGACTGCGAGCTCAACTGGAACGTCGGGCTGAAATTGCTCGACGCAGAAGGAAATCCCCTCCCGACCCGCGTCGTCCGCCCGTCCGGAAAGCCCAAGCTTGTGCCGGTGGAGTACCTCAGCTCCGCCAGGCTCAGGATCAGCTGGACCACCGTTCCCAAGGCCGGCGAACCCGATCCGTGCCAGCCCGCTCCCGCAACGCTGGACGTCGACCCTCCCACCAACGAGACCGAACCCATGGACATCCGCACCCCGTGGGACTTCGGCCCGGTCTGCAACAACGGGCAGATCCGGATCCTGTCGATCAGCTGACGACCAGGTCAGACGACCATCGGCCCTGCATCGGACGTCCAGTCTGGCAGCCCTGCAATGGGCGGCCAGGCTGGCGCCCTGCATCACCGGGCCAGGGCTGGCGGCCCTGCATCAACCGGCCAGGGCTGAAAGCGCATTCAAGGAGGATGCTGCATGAATCTGCGTGGTGTGAGAAGACGGTCACGGCAACTGATTGCCCTCTCACTTATGGTGGCCATTTCGTGCATGGGTCTCAGCGCGCCGGCGGCCGCTGAAGCCCTATTCCAGATGGACGCACAGATCTCCTACGATCCGCCCGTGCTTCGGGCACCCTCACCCGGTCGGCCAAAGCCCGTGGTCACCTACGAGGCGTCCTTCCACTATCGCGGCTGGGAAACAACGCCCGAGGCCTATAACACGGTCGCCAGGCTGACGCTTCCGCGAGGCGTCACGGTCGAATCGGTGTCACCGAGCCAATGCGGGGTTCGCGGCCGTGTCGTCAGATGTGCGTTCGGCACGGTGCCCACCGATGAGATCAAGACCGTGAAGGTCCGCACCAGGGTCGTCCGGGCCAAGGTCGGAGACCACCTGGGTGCCACCCTGGTCGCGTGGGCCGACAACGTCGACCGCAATCCCGGCGGTGGCTACTCCGAGAACATGGGACCGAACGTCGTCGACAACACCGCCGATCTCGAGGTCGACCTCACCTCCTCCCGGGAGTCGGTCGCTCCCGGTGCGGAGATGAGCTACGGCGTGAGAGCGATCAACAACGGACCGTTGACCAACGCGCCGGCGGCCTTCATCATCAAGCCGGGTCCGCAGCTGGTGAACCCTTCCGTCTCCGGCACCTCGGCCGAGTCGTGCACCCGGACCAGCGAGGGTTTCCGGTGCCCCTTCGTCCAGCATTTCCAGGTGAATATGTCGGGCACCGTGAGTGAGGACGCCGCGGGCTCGACGCTCTCGACCTCCTTCACCGCCGAGTTCACCGGTGAGGATCCGCCGTCGGACCCCAACCCCGCCAACAACACCGTGACCGAGACGACCGAGGTCGAGCACCGTGCCGACCTGGGCCTGGCCATGTCGGTCACTCCCGATTCGGTGCCGGCCTCCGACCTTCCGAATGAGCCCGTTCTGACGTACCGCGCCGTCGTCACCAACGCCGGGCCGGGCAAGGCCCGCCGGACCAGGTTGAACGTCCACAGGCTGAACAGGGACTACGGCATCGAGTCAGTCTCCGTACCGGACGGCTGCACGTATGACCGCACCGTCGAATGTGACGCAGGTGACCTGCCCGTGGGCGGCTCCCGCGAATTCACCTTCCAGGCCAAGGCGACCCCGAAGATCAGCGGCGAGGTCCTCGAAGCCTGGGCCGAAGTCACTGCCGCCAACGACGAATTCGACAGGCCCAACGACAACCAGAAGACGGTCTACGTGAAGGTGCCGGGCAACCACGCGGATCTGGGCGTGCAGCTCGGCGCCGAGCCCAATCCGATCCTCGCGGGCAAGCCGGTGACCCTCGTGGCGAAGGCGGTCAACCACGGCCCCCTGCCGAAGGCCGACTCGCGCGTACGGATCAGGACGAGCGTGCCACTCGGCGACGCGCGGATCGAGGTCGAGGGCGGGACCTGCAGGATCATCACCACCCCGAGCGACTTGTTCGAATGCACGATCCCTCAGCTGTCAGGCGAGGCCAAGGACGTCAAGCTCACAGGCGTCACGGCGCTCCAGTCAGGCGAGCGGCTGACCGTGAACGCCGACATCGACGCTGCGGAGAACACGCCAGTGGACAACAACTACGCCAACGACCGAGCCATGCTCAACATCCCGGTCGCGGCATCGCCCGCACGGGCCGGTCGCAAGTAACGATGCCCACTGCTTGACCTCGCCGCCGGTACCCGGCATCGACCTGGGGCCCGCCACTGCAAGCGGCGGGCCCCATCCCCTTCCCGGCCGCACCAAACCCTCCGGACCGCTGCCGCACACCGTCCTGCGAACGCAGTGTCAGTCCCAGGTCCGACCGGCGGGTTCCCGGGTTGTGGCGTTGAGCCGGTTGAACATGTTGGTCATTGCGATGGTGAGGATGATGGCCGACAGCTGCTTCTCGTCGAAGTGGTCGGCGACCCTGTCCCACAGCTCGTCCGGTACCGCGTCACCGCTGCGGTCTGCCAGCCGCGTCATCGCCTCGGCCAAGGCCAGTGCGGCCCGTTCGGAGTCACTGTAGAACGGCGCCTCTCGCCAGGCCGCCACGTTGCCCACTCGCTCGTCGCTCTCTCCGGCCTTTTTCAAGTTCTGCACATGGCCGTACACGCACGCGCTGCATCCATTGATCTGACTGGCCCTTAGAGCCGTCAACTCCAGCAGTTCCTTCGGCGCGCCACCGGAGTGGATCGCCTTGACCATCGTCTGGATCCCCGAGACGCTCTCCGACAGCACGTGCGCCGGGTTCGTCATGCGAGCTTCCATCACGTTCTCCTTCGAAACGACGCCGGGGCACCGCACCCCGGTCACCTGACTGACCCGCCTCCCGCCCCAGATGTGACCGACCGGGATCTGTCACATCGGCCTGGTTTCGCGGGTCAGTCAGGTGACACGGTGGGAGGGGAGACCGGTGAACGAAGAGGAGCTTCTGGCGGCGCGGTTCGAGGAGCATCGTCCCCGCCTGCGCGCGGTGGCCTTGCGGGTGCTGGGCTCGGCGAGCGAGGCCGACGATGCCGTGCAGGAGACGTGGCTCCGGCTCAGCCGTACCGACACCACCGGGCTGGACAACCTCGCCGGGTGGCTCACCACAGTGGTCGCGCGCGTGTCGCTTAACCTCCTGCGCGCTCGTACCACCCGCTGCGAGGAACCGTGGGACGGCCACGAGACCGGTCAAGCCGCCGATCAAGCCGACCCCGAGCACCAGGCGGAGCTGGCCGACTCACTTGGGCTGGCGCTGCTGGTGGTGCTGGACACGTTGAACCCGGCCGAACGGCTGGCGTTCGTGCTGCATGACATGTTCGCGGTGCCGTTCGAGGAGATCGCCCCGATCGTGGAGCGCACCCCGGCCGCCACCCGCCAGCTCGCCAGCCGCGCCCGCCGCCGGGTGCAGGGAGCCACGGCCTCCGGCGAATCCGACGCCGCTCGCCACCGCCAGATCGTCGCGGCTTTCCTGGCCGCCTCACGAGGCGGCCAATTCGACGCGCTGGTCGCGCTACTGGCACCCGATGCCGTGCTGCGCGTCGACTCCACATCCGCGCAGTGGGGCGCGATCCCGGCTCACGGCGCACAGGCCGTTGCCCGCAGCTTCGCCGGACGCGCCAAGGCCGCTCGCCCCGTCCTCATCGACGGCGCACCCGGACTCGCCTGGGGCCCCGCCGGACGCCCCCGCGTCGTTTTCGACTTCACCATCACCGACGGAAAGGTCACTGCGATCGACCTCGTAGCCGACCCCGACCACCTCGACCGCCTCAACCTCCAGCTCCTGGACATGCGCAGCGGCCATCACTAAACAGGGCGTTTGGTCCCAACTGCGGCTCGGCCGCTGCGGCGGTTCGGTTCCAGATAGCCGGACCAGGCAGGTTCCCGGTCCGACGGCGCGGCATTGGGCAGGACCTGATCCCCACAACCTCGCGGTGGTGGCGATCAGTGTCCCGCTGTGGCGCGCAGGGCGGAGGCGAGGGTGCGCAGCGCCCTGCGAGCGGCCGGCTCGGACGGGCGTGCTTTCAGGACGACGCTGCGGGTGGGCAGCGGGGGGAGGCCGAGCGATTCGCCCATGTCCATGGTGCCGGGCGGGGCCACGCGCGGGCTGAGCGCCGCCACGGCCAAGCCTGCTGCCGCGGCCGCACCGATGGTCGCGATGCCGCCGCCCACGAACACCTCTTGCCAGGCGATGCCCGCTTCGTTCAGCGCGGTCACCGCCATCTCGTGCACATGGCATGACTCGGCCTGCAGGGCGAGGCGCAGAGGCTCGCCGGAGCGGTGTTCGAAGTCGGATGAGGCCATCCAGCCGAAGGACTCCTCCATCAGGACTTCACCGTCGGTGTGGCGGCCCTCGTGGCGCAGCACGATGGCCGCGTCCAGCGCACCGCTGTCGAACAGGTCAAGGAGCTCCCATGAGCTGGCGATGCTCACCTCCAGCGTCAGCTCTGGCTCTGCTCGTCCTATCTGGCGCAGGAGGTGGGGCAGTTCGGCGCCGACGACATGGTGGCTTATGCCGATCGACAGGCGTTGCCGCTGGACGCCGAACGAGCCCAGCGCGCCCGCGTGGGCGGCCAGCAGTTCACGTGCGGGCCCGAGGAAGGCGGCGCCGTCTTGCGACAGGCGGACCAGGCGGGGCGTACGGTCCAGCAAGCGGCGGCCCAAGGAGTCCTCCAGCCGCTTGATCTTCAGGCTCACGGCGGACTGCGTGGAGTCCATCGCCTCCGCCGCGCGCGTGAAGCTCTTCATCTCGGCGGTCAGCACGAAGGCCTGCACAGCGTCCAGGGCGAGCATCTTCATCGTCACACCGATCATTGGAATATTTAATGACTGAAATATCCTAAGATGACTTTTTTTTAATGATCAAGTGATGGCTACGCTGCGAACCGTCCCGAGGAACGGAGTCAGACCATGCCCCTGGTCCAAGTGTCGTTGCGGCGAGGCAAGCCCGCCGAGTACCACCAAGCCCTCTTCGAGGGCGTCTACCGCGCCATGCGTGAGACCTTCGACGTGCCGGAAGACGACCGCTTCATGACGATCACCGAGCACGACAGCAGCACCTTCAGCGTCAGCCCCACCTACTACGGCGTCGAACGGAGCGACGAAGCGGTCATCATCCGAATCACCGCCAGCAACACGCGCGGCCTCGCCCAGAAGCAGGCGCTCTACCTGCGCATCGTCGAACTCTTGCAGGCGAACCCCGGCGTGCGCCCCGAAGACGTGTTCATCAATCTTGTGGAAGTACTGCCGGAGAACTGGTCGTTCGGCAATGGCATCGCGCAGTACGCGGTGCAACAGGGCTGAGGAGAACGGTTCGCTCCGCGCCTTCTGTGTTCCGGCACTGTTCCGGTGAGGGTTCGGGGTACCCGAGAGGTGTCGGCGGTCCGGCCGCTCAGCGTCCCACGGCTGGGGCGGCGGCCGCGTCCTCAGCCTCCGGGCCTCACACACCGGGATAAGACACAGGCACAAAAAACGTGGGCGCTGCCTGGGCAACCGCCGCGCCGGTGGCCGAGCAGGAACGGCGAGCAGAACGGACACGATCGACCCCTTCGGGCCGAGGCTTCCCGTTCCTGACGGTCATCCACCGTGTTATTGGGCGCTCCCGGGAACGGAGAAGCCCCGGCCGCAGCCGGGGCTCACATCGGATTTGGACAGCCTCAGAGATTCAACTCATTGCGCTTCACTCGGGTCATGAGTGCTGCGAAGCTCTCGACAGGGATGGTCACGTGACCGTCCTCGGGCGCCTTGCTATCACGGAGGCCGATGTTGCCACCAAGGTTGGCGACTTCCACACAGTCTCCGCCCTGCGTGCTGCTGTGGCTGCTCTTGCGCCATACCCGGACAGGGGCATTCATTTCATGCTCTCCATCGCATCGACGATCCGACCCCGCGAGAGGTCGTCAGGCAGGGCTTTCATCCCAATCCGGTCGTACCGTACTCCAAAGGACCTGATCTCTGGGCCGTCCTGTACCAGTCTCCCTCCACCGGGAGCTTCCACATAGGCCACGTCCTCACTTTCCAACGAGAGCACCTTGAACGCGCCGTCCTGACCCGCATACGCGCCAGCGCTCCAGGGCACGAGCCGGATCGTGACGTTCGGCAACTCGCCCACTTCCAGGAGCCGCCCCAGTTGCCCCCTCATGGTCGCAGCGCCGCCCACCATCCGGTGCAGCACCGCCTCGTCCATCACGATCCACAGCAACGGCGGATCGGTCCGGGTCAAGATTGCCTGCCGCGCCATGCGTGCATCCACGGCGGCCTCCACATCCTTGTGACCTCCCTCAGCCAGATTCGCCCTGGCGTACTCGGGCGTCTGAAGCAGCCCCGGAATGAACGACAGCTCAAAGATCTTGAGCATGATTGCCTTGGCCTCGTACTCCACGTGCTGCCTGAACCAATCCGGATCATGAGACAGCCTCGCGAACATGAGCAGCCGCTGAAAGTGGCCACCGGTGTCCCATAGCTCATCGAGGATCTTGGCCTCTTTCTGCGTGATCTTTCGCCGGTTCGCCTCGCAGTTGGAAAGGCTGGAATATGAGCGGCCGATGATCTTGCCGAGCTGAGCCTGTGACAGGCGATGCTTCTCCCGGTAGAAACGCAGGTCATGAGCCAACCATGCATATAGCGAGCTGTTCGGATCGACAGGACTCGTGCCCGGCATGGCCTCTCCTTCAGATATTTCCAGTCTTTCCGGAACGTAGCGAAAGTAACTCGATCTGGCGCAGTCTGGCAGCCGGACAGCGGAATTCGTGCGTGACAGACGACGGCTGAGAGCGGGATGAGATGGGCAGCCAGACCGTGACCCCCAACGAATTGGACATGACGTGCATCGCGGCCGGGACCGTTGCGGCCGAGGTGCGTAGGCGGATCGAATGCGCCTCGCGGACTGGCGGCTGCCGCACATCGCCGCAGACACCTTCTTGATCGCTGACGAGCTGATCGTTAACGCATGCGCTGAAACCCCCGACAGCCAGATCCGCATCCGCTTCACACTCCTGCCCGGCGCGGTGCTGCTGGGGGTGTGGGATTCCTCCGACGCCATGCCGCAGGCCCGGCCTGTGGTCGAGCTGGAGCCCGAAGACCTCGACCTATCTCCACAGAACTTCGACAACAACGGCGGATGGGGTCTCCCGCTCGTGCTGGCCCTTGCCTCCGAATGCGGCACCACCCGCACCCGGCCCCATGGCAAATGGGTCTGGGCACGCATCAAGTACTGAATCCCGACGGCAGAAGGTCAGCCCACGCGGCCGTGATCAGTGCCCACCAGTCGCGAAGGGGACACATCCCATGCTGCACAACCAAGTCAACCGTGATCCGGCCGTTGAGCTGACTGAGCGCAGCCTCCAAGGAGGGATGAGCCATGAGTTTTGAGCGGAAGGGCTTGGAAGCGCTGGGGGACACGCTCAGGCGGGACGGTGGCGTCCATGTGGAGTACACCGGGATCAGCGTTCACGGGCTGACGGTCGAGCAGCGTGTGAAGGTCGCGTGTCACGCGCACCCTTAGGACGGCCCGTTGTACTTCTGCGAGCCCCGACCGGACGGCGCCCCGTGTCGCGTCCTGGGCGGGGTCCAGGACGTCACGGAGGTTGCCGGGGTGATCCTGCGGCGGGTGCGCTCAGAGCAAGCCGGACCGCAGGCGGGATGGAGAGCGCTGGTGAGTGATCCGGTGCGGTCGGTGGAGTTGGGGTTGGCGGTCGAAGTGGCGTTGCGTGAACTCATACGGGCCATGTGGGAGGAGCAGACAAAGGCGATGTACCCGGCGCTGGAAGCGATTGCAGGACTTGGGGACACCTTCGGGGCGGTGGCGCGCCGGCTGTTGGGAGGGAAGGCGGCCGGGGTGTGGCGGAGGTGGCGCGGGTGTCGGGGCTGTCGCCTACGGCGGTGGCCAAGCGATACGTACGCGCAGGGTGCCCCGATCGGCGGCTGCGGCCGTGGCTGATCAAGGTGATGACGTTGAAGGTGGCCGGTGACGCTCGCGCCCCGGCCTGGACAGACGTGCGTCCCGCTGCGGTGCTGGCGGCCATGTTCGTGGCTTCGGTGACCTACCTGGCGGCCGACCCCGACAAACGCCCCTTCTAGGCCGATGCCAGGTGACGATGTGGGTGTGCGGCGGGGCTGGGTTGCTGTGCTGCACTGCGACGTGAACAGCGGGCCGTGGATGAGGCCGGGCGAAACGGCGCAAATCGGGGGAGTCGGCGCGGAGATGCTGCGGTCGTGGGCCACACGCGGCTTGACCACCCCGGTCTACAGGCCGCGCAAGCATCGGCGGTACTTCGGTCCGGAACTGGACGTGGTGGTCGATATCAGCGGGAGTGTGGGAGTGGCGACTACCGGGCTGCTGGACGCACATGTGGAGCCGGTGCTGCTGTTGGGTTCATGCGGGGTCTGCGGCTGGCCGTGCGAGTGAGCCTGCAAGGTGAAGGGACCATGGCCTCCCGTGTGCGCTGGCAGGGTCGGGGCCAGCCGGTACGGCCGTAGGCCACCCGAAGGGCAGCCGTTGAGGCGAGTCCGCTGGCGCCGCGCTAGAAGAAGCACCGGGCGGTACCTGCGTGACCGGTGCCGTTGGGAGGGGGCGAATCACTGAAGGGGTGATGTCTCCATCGGGCCTACGTCGCGCAGAACTCGTTGCCTTCGGGGTCCCGCATGACCCACCAGTGCCCGGCGGGGCCCTGGTCGACCTCGTTGACGCGGGTCGCGCCCAGGCCTTCGAGCCGGGCCACGAGCTTGTCGAGGCCGCCGGGCTCGCTGTGGATGTCGATGTGCAGGCGGTTCTTGCCGGACTTGCCCTCGGGCACATCCTGGAAGAGCAGCCGCCGGCCGCGGCCGATGCCGCTGGTCTGGTCGAACGGGTCCTCGGGATGGCGGATCGCGGCGTACCCGCGGAAGATCTTGCGGCCGCGGTGCTCGACGACCGCCTCCTGGCCGATGTGGCCCGCAGCCAGCAGCTGCTCGATGAGCGCGCTGGGGTCCTCGACCTCGTACTCCAGGGCCGCAGCCCAGAAGTCCGCGAGGGTGGCCGCGTTCGCGCTGTCGATGACGAGCTTCCAACTCAGTGCCATGTAACCAGTTATATTAGTTACACCGGCCACTCTGCAACCAGGGAGTGAGCCTCAGGGCTTGTGGGCGGGGCTTGTCATCCGCTCTGATCGTTGTCTTGGGCGGCGAGGATGGCGTCGCCGTTCTGCTCGGCCCATCGGCTGAGCACGCTGACCGGCTCAAGGACCGTCTGCCCGAGTTCGGTGAGGGCGTATTCGACGCGGGGTGGTACCTCGGCGAACGCGCGGCGCTGCACAAGCCCGTGGTGCTGGAGCCGGCGGAGCGTCTGGGTCAGCATCTTGGAGCTGATGCCGCCGATGAGGGCCTTGAGCTCGCCATGGCGACGCGGGCCGTTGCCCAGGGCGTAGATGGTCACGACCGACCACTTGTCGGCGATGATCTCGACGGCGAGCCTGGCGGGGCAGTCCGCGAGGAACACGTCGCCGGGCCGGTCAAAGGAACTCATGGTGAGCAAGGTACCTGTCGGTACCTATCGGCTCGTTAGCGTCGAGGAGGTGCTGCGGCGTACCCGTCGTACGCCGCCTGACTGAGGAGAAACCCAGATATGCGCGTCCTTGCCGCCCGCCAGCCCGGCGGTCCCGACCAGCTCCAGTTGCGCGAGTTGCCAGACCCCACTCTGAGCGCGGGACAGGTCCGCGTCACCGTCAACGCCGTGGGGCTGAACTTCGCCGAACTCGTTCAGCTCTCTGGCGACTTCCAGATACCCGTCCCGGATCTGGTCGTGCCCGGCTTCGAACTGGCCGGCATCGTTGCCGAGGTCGCCCCTGACGTGACCACGCTTGCCGTCGGTCAACGGGTCATCGCTTTGGTCAGTTGGGGTGCGTACACAGACCAGCTCGTCGTGAACGCGGCTCATGTGCTGCCCATTCCCGACGGCATGGACGACTTGACCGCCGCCGCGTTCCCCGTCTCGTACGCCACCGCGCACGTCTCGCTGCTGCATCGAGGCCAACTCCAGAGAGGCGAGACGGTCGTGGTCACTGGAGCCACTGGCAATGTGGGGGAGGCGGCACTTCAGGTCGCCCGCGCCGTTGGTGCCCAGGTCATCGCAGTCGACCGTGCCGGCACCCTCCCACCGACGGCGGCCGACCACGTCCTGCCACCCAAGAACCTCGCCCAGGGGATTCGAGATCTGACCGGCGGACGAGGCGCCGACCTGGCCTTGGACCTCGTGGGCGGCGACCTCACCGCCGAGCTTCTCGACGGCCTGGCCTGGGAGGGGCGGCTCGTCACCACCGGGTTCGCGAGCGGCACCATCCCCACCATCAGCCTGCTCGACGTACTCGTGCGAAACATCACGATCACCGGTGAGGACATCGCCGGATACGCGAGCCGTGACATCGCGACCGCCATGCGCGCATTGCGGCAATGCCTGGACTGGTACGCCGACGGGCTTCTCGTTCCGCGCACCCCGATCGCGCAGCCCTTCACCCAAGCTGCTGCCGCCCTCAGCTCAATCGCTGACGGCACCGCCCGGCACAAACTCGCGCTAGATCTGACAGGCAGTTTCGTTAGTCTTCAGGCCGGTTCATGATGAACACATGCTGCGGTCGGTCGGTCATGGTCAGATGAAGAAAATTGGAGAGTCCTGAGAAGTCAATGACCACGCCCTGCGGAAGTTTTCTAGAGGTGCCTTTGCCATTCGCTCGATATATCTGAGTTGCGACTATGGGATTCATGGCGGAGCAGTGTCACTTCCGAGGAAGCAGCCAGAAGCGTGACAGTTGTCCCTGACGGTACATCGTGGGTAGATGGGGTTTCGGTGAACAATGACACCGTCAGAACAACGGCCACGGAGCGTACCGCTCGACGGCCTCGGAATGGGCTCAACCTGTAGGACCTCCCTCTTGCACGTCGGTACGATTGTGTGATGATGGTGTGATGAACGGTGCAGTGCGAGGGCGGTTCAGGGTTTACCGTGTGATGCATGCCGGCGCCGACGGATTGACTCTTGTGGATAAGATCACCGGCGCACATCTCGAAAACGTCAGTTTTCCCGAACTGATCGACTTGGAGTGGCGGCAGATGATCAGAGAAAACCTCAGTAAATATGAAGAGGTTTTCGTTGTGGCAGATGTATCCCGAGGGATCCTGGACGGGTTCGGAGGTGGAATGGCGCTTGACGACGCAAACTGTCGGCGTTTGATCGCCGAACTCGAAACGGAGGGTGACCTTCCGTAGGGCTGATGAACCGTTGACCGCCAGGCCGACCAGCAGCACCGCTGACAGGTAGGTGCACAGCAGCGTCTGCTTGGAATCGGCCACCGCGCTCGCCGACCCCAGCTCGCGGCCCGCCCGGCGCTGCGCGTACGACAACCCCGGCATGATCGCCAGGCTGAGCGCGGCCAGCACCAGCCCGGCCGTGGAAGGCTCGGCCTCGCCCGCGCCCAGCAGGGTGCGGACCGAGTCGAAGGTGACATAGGCGGCCAGGGCGAAGAACGACACCGCGATGATCCGCAGCGCCCGCCGTTCGACCACATGCGGGTCGCGCGGAGAACTGCCAGGCGACGGCGGCTGCCGAGGCGACTTCGATGACCGAGTCCAGCCCGAACGCCACCAGCGCACCCGAGGAAGCGATCGTCCCGGCGGTGATCGCGACGATCGCCTCGATCACGTTGTTGGTGATGGTGGCGGTCCGCCGCGCCAGAACGGCCCGTCGCGCAGACGACGGGCCCGACGTCAACGCCGTTACGACCGAACCTCCTGCTCGGCGTCCGCGCCGTAGGTCGGGCACAACGCCACGGGCCGGTCGGTGGCCGCCAGCAACCGTTCGGCCGAGCGCAGCAGGTCCAGCAGCTCCGGGTGTGGCGATTAAGTAGAACGACTGGCGGCCCTCGGCGCGGTAGTCCACCAGCTTGCAGCCGCGCAGGCAGGCCAGATGCTTGGACATGCTCGACTGTGCCAGCCCCAGCTCCCGTGTCAGATCCACCACGCGAGCCTCACCGCACGCGAGCCGCCCACGCGAGCCGCTGCGCGATCGACAACCACATCGGGTCAGCGAGGCAGTGGAACAGCGCCACTGCCGGCGCCAGCCCGTCCATCTAAATCATTCCTTATTCGGAATCAATCGCGATATTGGAATGATAGTCGCATTTGTGCTGGCTCAACCCTGGCAGGTCGTCACCCTCGTCCAGCACCACGGCGAAGCCATCGGCCCCGGCGGCGCAGCTCGATGGAAACGGCGCGCGCGCCGCCTGCCGTGCCTCCCACACCATCGCGTCGATCATTGCCGCCTACCGGGGTGGACATGGAGCGCACGCACAAAAGAGGTCTGCGCTCACCCGTAACGACAGGCCCGGCCATGACCTGCACTCTCTATCGAGCGAGGTCAACCGAAGCCGTCAGAGTCGGATGCACATCGGGTCAACATGACCCCTGAGGTCGCGAGTTCGTCGAATGAGGGGCCGCCGTCAAACGAGACAGCTTTCCCAGGATTTGCGACGCGTCCTGATCACTGCCTTGCCCCTGTGGTGGGGTGGCGGCGAGCCTCGATCAGGGATGCCGCCGACAGGCATCGCCAGACGACCTGATAAAGGAATGAAAAACATGCAACCAGCGCTCTTTGAGCCAACGGACTGTCAGTTAAGGGCATCCGAAAACAGTCAAGGTGACATAGCCCAAGATCAGATCAGGCATCTACTCCCTTTGCTTCGAGCGGAGACGTACTCCCTTTTCCGGATGGATGCCGATGGCTGATGGCGAGCGCGTGAACGACACGGGAGTCACCGTTGCCATGCTGGGGCCGCTGGAGGTGCGGCGGGACGGGGTTTCGATCCACCTTGCCAATGGTCGGGTGCGGACACTGCTGGCCGTGCTGGCGATGTCGGCGGGAGACACCGTTCCGATGCAGCGGCTGGCACTGGCCTTGTGGGGAGAGGATTTGCCGGTCAACGTCAGGCGCAGCGTTCAGACGCTGGTCACCCGGCTCCGCCGGGCGCTTGGCTCGCAGGTGGTCCGGTCTCTGCCCGAAGGTTATCGGCTGGACATCGATCCCGATCGGGTCGATGTGCTGCGGTTTCAGCGGATGCTGAACGAAGCGGCCCGCGCGCAGGACGCGGCGCAGGAACGCCTGTTGCTCGGGGAGGCGTTGGCGCTGTGGCGGGGGTCGCCGTACGAGAGCATCGATTCGGACTTGCTACGTACGGCGGAGTCGGCGTACCTGGTCGAGGCCTATCTCAGCGCGGTGGAGCGGCGGATCGACCTGGACCTGTCAGAGGGATGTCACCATGAGCTGGTCCCGGAGTTGAAACGGCTGACCGAACTGCACCCGCTGCGCGAATCGTTGTGGGCACGCCTGCTCGTCGCGCTCGGCCGCTGCCGCCGGCCGGCGGAGGGGCTGGCCAGTTATGAACGGCTGCGCCGCCTCCTCGCCGATGAGCTGGGCACCGAGCCCTCGGTTGAACTGCGCCGTCTCCATTCCCTGCTGCTCCGCCCGCAGACAATGTGACCGGGACGGATGTCGCAGTCCGGTACGGCTCCGCCGCGTCGGGCTATCGGGGTTCGAAGGGAGCGGCGGTGCTGCCGCGTACGACGAGAGAGGTCTCCACCACGGTCCCGCCGGGTTTCAGCTCGGTGTCCTTGACCCGGCGGACGGCAGCGTCCACTGCCGCGACTCCCATGAGCTCGGGATCCTGCCGGACGGTGGTCAGGTCCACCGAGGAAAGACGCGCGATCGGTGCGTCGTCGAACCCTGTGATCGACACGTCCTCTGGAACCCGCACCCCGTTGCGGCACAGGATCTGGAGCAGGCCGACGGCCGTGTTGTCGTTAGGCGCGACCACGGCCGTCGGCAGACTGCCACGCTGAAGGAGCGAGCGCGCGGCTGCCGATCCCACTTCCTCGAAATAGTCGCCCTTGGTGTAGTCGCCTGTCATGTCCAGCACGTCGGTGGCCAGCCCGAGCCGGCTCATCGTCCGTTCGTAGCCGCGCCGCCGTAGGGCCGCCGAGGGCATGGCCGCCGGATCCACATAGACGATCTGCTGATGCCCGAGCTCGACCAGGTGGGTCACCGCCTTGGCGATGCCCTTGTCACCTTCGGAACGTACGAAGTCGTAGTAGGGATTGCGCCGCCCGGAACCCACGCCGACCACTGGCACCGGACTCCGCTGGGCGACCGCGCGCAGGATCTCATGGTCGGGGCCGATGGCTATCAGGGCGGCGCACCGGTGGCCGAGAAGCTCCTCGGCCGCCTGGTTCGTGGAACGCGTGGCGGTCTGCGCACTCAAGATCACGTTGTACCCGAGTGCCGCGGCGGCCGGATAGATGTGCTCGATGATCTCGGGCTCGGTCGAGTGAGCCGGGGCGAAGACGACGCCGAGGTCCATGCTGCGGGCTCGCCGCAGCGAGCTGGCGCCGATGTGCGGCCGGAAGCCGAGCTCCTCCGCGGCCTCCCGGACACGCCGCCGGGTCTCCTTGCTGGCGCCCGGAGCGTCCCGCATCACCAGGGAGACCAGCTGCCGGGAAACGCCGAGATGCGCCGCGATGTCCGCCATGGTCGGCGGACGAGGGCTGCCGTCGTCCGAATCGGCGATGTCGCTGCTCATCGACCCCCCTCCCCCATGCCGCCTCCCACCCGAAGACTAGTGCTTCATGCCCCTGGAACCGTTTCGCCCGCCACCGCCGGTTTGGCGTCTGGGCAGGCTGCGGTGCGCGGGGCAGGCCGTGGCGTGTTCGGTGGTGAGCTTGGGGGAGCACGCTGGGGCGGGACGTTAGGCGAGCGGTTTCCCTGCGCGGTGACGCCGGACGCCGAGGCGGTTGGTCAGCTCCCGTCCGGCGAAGATGTAGAACGTGAAGAAGTGGGCGGCGCGGTTCTTGGCGCGGCTGCCGAATCCGTCCTGGAGGCCCTCTCCACTGGCGCCGGCGCCACCGGAGCAGTCGCTGGCGAACATCAGCCGTGCCGACGCCGGTGGCGACGCGAACCACCGGCTACGAAGAGTGGTCATGCGAGACACGAGGTTGTGTCGTGTCCTCTCGTGAGGGCCCGATCGACGCCCTGGCGCCCCCACGAGTGATCGAGCTGCAGGTGTGCTGCGTTGTGAGCAGGGCCGGGCTCTATGGGTGCCGGAGCTCTGCGGCGCGGGAAGTGGATCGCCGCCTTGTCTTGACTGACTCCAGAATGTGACGCAGGCTGTGGAACGTGGTCGCACCTCTGGATTTCCAGCGGATGCTGCGCGGCGCCGCTTTGCGCGTGACCCGTCCCCGGCTGGCGGTGCTCAGCGCGGTACACGCGCATCCGCATGCCGACACCGACTCGATCATCGGTGCCGTGCGCAGGGAGCTGCCGAAGGTGTCCCATCAGGCCGTGTACGACTCGCTGCACACTCTGACGGCCGCCGGGCTGGTACGGCGGATCCAGCCGTCCGGTTCCGTGGCGCGTTACGAGACGCGGACCGGGGACAACCACCATCATCTGGTGTGCCGGTCATGCGGTGCCATCGTCGATGTCGACTGCGCGGTCGGGGAGGCGCCCTGCCTGGACGCGTCCGACGATCACGGTTTCTCGATCGACGAGGCCGAGGTCGTCTACTGGGGCCTGTGCCCCGACTGTTCCACTCGCGAGAGTTCCTGAATGACCCTGCTCGCCTGGAGGGAAACTCATGTCCGAGAACAACGAGACCGTTACCCCGACCCCAGCGGAGGGTGCAGGCGGCTGCCCGGTCACGGGCAAGCGCGCTCCTCACCCCACCCAGGGTGGCGGTAACCGCGCCTGGTGGCCGGACCAGCTCAACCTGAAGCTTCTTGCCAAGCACCACCCCAAGGCCAATCCCTTGGGCGCGGACTTCAACTACGCCGAGGCGTTCAACAGCCTCGACCTCACCGCCGTGAAGCAGGACATCGCGCACGCGCTCACGGACTCGCAGGACTGGTGGCCGGCCGACTTCGGGCACTACGGGCCACTGATCATCCGGATGGCGTGGCACAGCGCGGGCACCTACCGCGTCAGTGACGGCCGTGGCGGTGCCGGGGCGGGCCAGCAGCGGTTCGCGCCCCTCAACAGCTGGCCGGACAATGCCAGCCTCGACAAGGCCCGGCGCGTGCTGTGGCCGGTCAAGCAGAAGTACGGCCGGAAGATCTCGTGGGCCGACCTGATGATCCTGGCCGGCAACGTCGCCCTGGAGACGATGGGCTTCAAGACGTTCGGCTTCGGCGGTGGCCGCGAGGACGCCTGGGAGGCCGACGAGGACGTCTTCTGGGGTCCCGAGACCGCCTGGCTCGACGACGAGCGCTACAGCGGTGAACGGGATCTCGAGAAGCCCCTGGCCGCGGTGCAGATGGGCCTCATCTACGTCAATCCCGAGGGCCCGAACGGCAACCCTGACCCGCTTGCCGCGGCCCGCGACATCCGCGAGACGTTCAAGCGCATGGCGATGAACGACGAGGAGACGGTCGCGCTGATCGCCGGCGGCCACACGTTCGGCAAGACGCACGGCGCCGCCCCGGCGGACGCCATCGGCCCCGAGCCGGAGGGCGCCCCGCTGGAGGATCAGGGCCTGGGCTGGAAGAGCTCGTACGGCACCGGCAAGGGCCGGGACTCCCACACCAGCGGCATCGAGATCACCTGGACGCACACCCCGACCACCTGGGACAACAGCTACTTCGAGACGCTCTTCGGCTACGAGTGGGAGCTGACCGAGAGCCCCTCGGGGGCACACCAGTGGCGGCCGAAGGGCGGCGCCGGAGCCGACACCGTGCCCGACCCCGAGGACGGCACGCTGAACCGTCAGCCGGGGATGCTGACGACCGACCTCTCGCTGCGGTACGACCCGATCTACGAGCCGATCTCGCGGCGTTTCAAGGACAATCCCGAGGAGCTCGCGGACGCGTTCGCCCGCGCCTGGTTCAAGCTGACCCACCGCGACATGGGCCCGATCCAGCGCTACCTCGGACCTGAGGTCCCGACCGAGACGCTGATCTGGCAGGACCCCGTCCCGGCGGTGGACCACGAGCTCGTCGACGCCGGGGACGTCGCCGCCCTCAAGACCCGGCTCCTCGACTCCGGCCTGTCGATCTCCCAGCTGGTCACCACCGCGTGGGCGTCGGCCGCCTCGTTCCGTGGCAGCGACAAGCGCGGCGGCGCCAACGGCGCGCGCATCCGGCTCGAACCCCAGCGGAACTGGGAGGTCAACAACCCCAACGAGCTGGCGAGCGTCCTACGGACCCTGGAGCAGATCCAGGAGGCGTTCAACGCCGAGCAGACCGGCGGCAAGCGGATCTCCCTGGCCGACCTGATCGTGCTCGGCGGATGTGCCGCCGTCGAGAAGGCCGCCAAGGACGCCGGGCACGACATCGAGGTGCCCTTCACGCCTGGACGCACCGACGCGTCGCAGGAGATGACCGACGTGGAGTCGTTCGAGGTGATGGAGCCGACGCATGACGGGTTCCGCAACTACCTCATGAAGGGCAACCTGCTGCCGGGCGAGTTCCTGCTGATCGACCGGGCGAACCTGCTCACTCTGAGCGCACCCGAGATGACGGTCCTCGTCGGTGGTATGCGCGTCCTGGGCGCGAACCACGGGCAGTCGTCCCTGGGCGTGTTCACCGACCGCCCCGGGGCGCTGACCAACGACTTCTTCGTGAACCTGCTCGACATGGGCACGGTGTGGAAGCCGACGTCCGAGGACTCGGAGACCTTCGAGGGCCGTGACGCCTCGGGCAACGTCAGGTGGACCGGCAGCCGCGTCGACCTCGTCTTCGGCTCGAACTCCGAACTGCGCGCGGTCGCGGAGGTCTACGCCAGCGCCGATGCGAGGGAGAAGTTCGTCCAGGACTTCGTCGCCGCCTGGGACAAGGTCATGAACCTCGACCGGTTCGACCTCACCTGATCCCGAAGGCCCTCAACGTCCAGGCCGGCCCGCACCGGAACCCCACGCGGCCCGGCCTGGACGTTGCCGCGCCGATGGCCGGACCCGCGCCGGAAGTCGGTCCTGCCGGTAATAAGGGCTGCGGAGCTGGTTAGACGCTGCGGAGCACGGAGACGACGACGCCCAGGATGACGGCGTTGTCGCCGTCGATGACGTCGTAGGCCGGGTTGCGGGGTTCGAGGTGAACGTGGCCGTTGCGGCGCTGGTACACCTTGACGGTGGCCTCGTCATCGATCATCGCGGCGACGATCTGGCCCGAATGGGCGTCCGGCTGCTGGCGGACAACGACGACGTCGCCGTCGCAGATCGCTGCGTCGATCATCGAATCGCCGCGGACGCGCAGGGCGAAGACGGTGCCGCGCCCGGTGAACTCGCGGGGGAGTGACAGCAGGTCATCAACGTGTTCTTCGGCGGCGATGGGGGTGCCGGCGGCGATGTGGCCGACCACGGGCACGGTCACCATGGCGTCGGCGGGCTCGGCGGCCCGCTGCTCGCGCAGGAACATCCGTACGTCGATCGGCCGGGACATCGAGGCGCCCCGGCGCAGGAATCCCTGCTCTTCCAGGCTCGCCAGATGCCGGGAGACCGACGACGTCGACCGCAGGCCGACCGCGTCGCCGATCTGGCGTGTGCTGGGGGGATATCCGTGCTTGACCACCCAGTCCCGGATCGTGACCAGGATCTGCTGCTGGCGTGGGGACAGGTGTGAGGTGTCCGGTCCCTCGAACGCATCACGATCATCGTAGGCGATCACCTACGGAATTGTAGGGCGTGCCCGCGTCCAGGTGACGTCGGTGGGTGACGGGGGCGGCCTTCTGGCGGCTGAGGCGTCGATTGAGGCGTCGACTACTCTCGGGCCGGTGTTCGGCGATGGTGGTGAGGTCGACCTGGAGCAACTGGTGTCGGCCGCGGAGTTCGTTGCGGAGTTCGAGGGCCCTGTATTAGAGGTCGATCCGGGTTTCCTCCTGATCCTGCATTTCTCGCTGCACCGCCCATCGGGACGCTGGGTGGTCGAAGCGATCAAGTTCTGGGCGGCGTACATCAGTGCCGCCGAGGTTCGGGACTTCGCCGAGGCGATTCTGGGCGTCATCGAGGCCGGTGAGGGCGAGCGTGAGGGGTCCTTGGGGCACAATCCGCACAGCGGTGTGAGCCATGCGCAGTTCATCGTCGGCTACGAAGAAGGAGACCTGTTTCTGGACGTGATGCTCGTCGAACCCTCCGGTTGGATGCGGTTCAGTTTCTCCCCGGCCGAGCCCGCGGAGCTGACGGCGGGCGCCCACTTGCTGCTGGCCGCGCTCGACGAGTGATCGCGGTTCGACGGTCTGTTACGTGCCGGTGACGCCGGCAACTGCTGGGGTGGCGCTGACCTGCGCAAGGACGTCGCCTAGCATGTCCAGTCCGAAAAAAGTGTTATCGCCGGACTGCTCCCTCGGTCTCCTAAACGTTCGTATTCCATCCGGCTCAGGAGCCCCATATGTCACAGATCAGTCGCCGTCGCCTGCTCGGGATCGGCGGGGCGCTCGCCGTCGGGGGAGCGGCCGCGCCGCTGCTCGTCCGCGGTTCCGAACGGGCCGGCACGGCTTCAAGGACCGCCGGAACGGCTTCCAAGGCCGCTCCCGCTGCCTCGAAGGCCGCCGGCGCCGGTTTCGTTCACCCTGGGGGGCTCCATGCGTTCGGGGAACTCAACCGCGCGAGAGTCCGGGTGAAAGCCGGGTCGCAGCCATGGCTGTCGGGCTGGGAACGGCTGATCGCCAACCGCCACTCGGCGTCCACCTGGACTGCCCGCCCGCGGGCCACGGTCGTCCGCGGCGGCACGGGCCAGAACTACACGATCCTTTACAACGACATCCACGCCGCCTACCAGAACGCCATTCGGTGGAGGGTGAGCGGTCAGACCGCGCACGCCGACTGCGCCCGCGACATCCTGAACGCGTGGTCGTCCACGTTGACCCAGGTCACCGGGAACGCCGACCGGTTCCTGGCGGCGGGCATCTACGGATGGCAGTTCGCCGCCGCGGGTGAGCTGATGCGCGGCTACCCCGGCTTCAACCTCGACGCCTTCCGCGACATGATGGTCAACGTCTTCTACCCGCTCAACAACCAGTTCCTGACCGAGCACAACGGCGCCTGCATCACCAACTACTGGGCCAACTGGGACCTGTGCAACATGGCGTCGGTCATGGCCATCGGGATCCTCTGCGACGACACCGCCAAGTACGAGCAGGCGATCGACTACTTCAAGAACGGCAAGGGCAACGGCGCGATCGCCAACGCCATCCCGTTCGTGTACAAGGACCAGGGCCTCGCGCAATGGCAGGAGTCAGGCCGGGACCAGGGGCACACCGTCATGGGCATGGGGCAGATGGGCGCGATCTGCGAAATGGCCTGGAGCCAAGGCGACGACCTGTACGGGTACGACGACAACCGCTTCATGAAGGCCGCCCAGTACGTGGCCAAGTACAACCTTGGCTATGACGTACCGTTCACCACCTACACGTGGGGGACTGGTCAGAAGTGCGCCTTCCGGCAGCAGACCGTGATCTCTGATTACGGACGTGGCCAGACGCGCCCGGTATGGGACATGATCCACTACCACTACGCACGGCGTCGCCGCCTGTCCGTGCCCTACATCTCGGCCATCGCCGAGAAGGGGCGGCCCGAGGGGGGCGGTGGTGACTACGGACCCAACAGCGGAGGCTTCGACCAGCTGGGCTTCGGGACACTGCTCTACGCGAAGTGAGCCATGCTTCCCGATCCTGATGTGGGCCGAGCATTGATCGATCAGCGAACGGTCGAGGCGGCCCGGGCCGGCGACAGGCAGGCGCTCGACGAACTCGTCGTGCGCAGCCTCCCGCTGGTCTACAACATCGTCGGCCGGGCGCTGAACGGCCACGGGGACACCGACGACGTCGTCCAGGAAACGATGATCCGCGTCATCGGCAACCTGGGCGGGCTCCGGGATCCGGCCCGCTACCGGCCGTGGCTGGTCGCCATCGCGGTGCGGCAGGTCCGCGACCGGGTGCACCGCCGGCGGCACAATGGCGAGGAGCTCGCCGTGGAGCCGGCCGGACCGGATTTCGCCGAGCTGACCATCCTGCGGCTCCAGCTGGAGGGGGAGCGGCGCGAGGTCGCCGAGTCGGTCCGCTGGCTCGACGACGCCGACCGGCAGGTGTTCTCGCTGTGGTGCCTGGAGCTGGCGGGCGAGCTGACCCGCCCGGAGCTCGCCTCCGCGCTGGGGTTGACGCGGCAGCATGTGGCTGTACGCGTTCAGCGGATGAAGTCTCGGCTGGAGACCGCGCGCGGCATCGTCCGGGCGCTGGAAGGCGGTTGCCGCGAGCTGGCGGAGATCACCGGCAGCTGGGACGGGCACCCGGACTCGCTGTGGCGCAAACGCCTGGCCCGGCACGTCCGCTCCTGTCCGACCTGCGGCACCCAGCGGGCGACGCTCCCGGCCGAGCGGCTGCTGGCCGGGCTCGCTCTGGTACCGCTCCCGGTCGGCTTCGCTCTCGGCACGCTCGTCAAGGCCCCTGCCGCTGCCGCTCCAGCCGGGCTCATGGCTCAGGCGACGGCCATGCTGGCCAAGCCGATGGCGGCGGTGACACTGGCAGGCGGGGTGGCCGTGGCGGGGGGCAGCGCGTACGTGTTTGAAGAACTGGCGAACCCGCCGCCGCCCCCGGCCGCCCTCCCTCTCGGCCCCACGCTTCCCGCACCGGAAAGCGCCGAGCCACGCGCGGCGCTGACCCCGCCGGCGCCCAGCCCCCGCCGGATCTCGCTGTACGGCAGCGTGGTCGACACGGTCGACCGGGCACCCGACCCCCGCCGCCGACCGGGCCCGCTGCCACGCCGCCGCGAAACAGGGATGACACTGTCCACGGGGGACAAGGCCGACCTGAAGCACCGTGGGGAGAACGTCACGTTCCGTGGCCGCGGCTACCTGTTGGTCCGCTGGCAGGTGATGAACGGTGGCCAGGTCGTCATGCCGACCTGGACCGCCCTGACCGGGAAGCTCTTCCACGTCGCATCCGGAGGCGGCCGGCGGCTCGACGACCGGCAACCCGGCACGTCCCGGACCTGGATGGGCCTGAGAACCGGCACCGCGAGGCTGCCGCCCGGCGCCCAGCAGATGTGGCAGAACGAGTACTACCACCTCAGCGGATCCGTCACCCTCAACCAGAACGAGAGCAGCGAAACCGACTACAACATCTTCACCAAGCCGGTAACCCACACCGAGATCGTCGCCGACATCGGCACCCCTCCCGACGGCGCAGGGATCATCCGCTACGGCCTGGTCCGCGACACCGGCGGCGACTCCACCCCCGTACCGCAATACCTGACCCGCACCCGCAATCCAGCCCAAGTACCCCAACAGTCCCGCGTCCGCTGACACCCCGCCGCCACGGGGGCCACGGTCGTGTAGCCAGCCGCACCCGTACCGGCCCGAGCTGCAGCGATGATCGTTCGGCACCGGTGCCGGCACCGGTGCCGGCCCAGGAGACGGCACAAATCGGGGAACACCGCTGCGGGTCAGCCCTGCCCACCCGGCCCGGGGCCGGTCGCGGCCCCGCGGAGGTAGGCCAGGACGGCCAGCACCCGGCGGTGCCCGTCCTCGGTCGGCGGCAGATGGAGTTTCGCCAGGATGTTTCCGATGTGCTTCTCCACGGTCGCGTCCGACACGACCAGCTCCCTGGCGATGGCCCCGTTGGACCTCCCCTCGGCGATCAGCGCCAGCACCTCCCGCTCGCGCGGGGACAGCTCGGCGAGGGGGTCCCGCCGGCGGTTGAAGAGCTGCCGGACGACCTTGGGGTCCACGACGGTGCGGCCGTCCACGACCTGGCGCAGCGCGGCGACGAAGTCCTCGACGTCCACCACGCGGTCCTTGAGCAGGTAGCCGACGCGCCGGCCGTCGCCGGAGTCCAGCAGGTCGGCGGCGTAGCTCAACTCCACGTACTGGCTGAGCGCGACGACGGCCAGGTCCGGGCGCTCGCGGCGCAGCTCGACCGCCGCGCGCAGGCCCTCATCGGAGTGGCCGGGCGGCATGCGGATGTCGGTGACCACCAGGTCGGGGCAGTGCTCGGCGACGGCGTCCTTGAGCGCCTCGGCGTCGCCGACGGCGGCGGCGACCTCGAACCCGAACCGGCCCAGCAGCCCGGCCAGGCCCTCGCGGAGCAGCACGCCGTCCTCGGCGAGGACTACGCGGACGGGTCGGTCGTGCTGCACGGTATCTCCAACCGCAGAAGGGTCGGCCCGCCCCGCGGGCTGGACAGGAACATTCTGCCGTCGATCACCGCGGCCCGGTCCGCGAGCCCGGTCAGCCCGCCGCCGTCCCGGACCTCGGCGCCACCCCGGCCGTCGTCCTCGACCTCGACTGTCAGCAGACCGCCGCGGTGCCGCGCCGCCACGCGAACCCGTCTCGCGCCGCTGTGCTTGGCGGCGTTGTTCAGCGCTTCGACGGCGGCGAAGTACGCGGTCGCCTCCGCCTGCGCGGGGAACCGGCCGGGCAGGTCGGCGTCCACGGTCACGGGCAGCGCCGCCTGGTCGCCCAGCTCGCCGAGCGCCGCGGCGAGGCCCCGGTCGGTCAGCACGCGCGGGTGGATGCCGCGGATCAGCTCGCGCAGCTCGTCCATAAGCCCCTTGGCCTGCGCGTGCGCCGTCGCCAGGCTCTCAGCGGCCGGGGAGCCGGGCGCCACGTCCAGCCGCGCCATGCCGATCTGCAGGGTCAGGCTGATCAGACGCTGCTGCGCGCCGTCGTGCAGGTCGCGCTCGATGCGGCGGCGTTCGGCCTCGAACGCGTCCACGAGCCGGGCGCGGGAACGCGACACCTCGACCAGTTCGGCGCGCAGCCGCTCGCCGGACGGGCCCTGCAGGAGCACACGGGCGAGCGCTGCCTGGCCCCCCGCCAGCACCGCCGCCAGATAGGGCAGAGCAGGCAGCAGAGCAAGGCTCACCAGCGCATACGGCAGCGCCTCGCCGACGGAACCGACGCTGGTAGGACCGAGCGCCACCGGACCGCTGCCCTGCACCAGCAGCGGACTCACCAGCGACGCCGCGATCCACAGAAGGACGAGCCCCAGCACGACGGCCACCACAGGCATGACGGTGACCAGAACGCACGCGTACGCGAACTCCCGCCAGGTCGCGGATTCGGTGTAGCGGGTCCGCAGCCGGCGCGGCGCGTCGGCCTCGCCGAGCGCACGGTGACCGGACCGGACCGGTCGCGCGTCCAC
Source organism: Actinomadura rudentiformis (assembly GCF_008923185.1). Classification (GTDB taxonomy): domain Bacteria; phylum Actinomycetota; class Actinomycetes; order Streptosporangiales; family Streptosporangiaceae; genus Spirillospora; species Spirillospora rudentiformis. Next base: position 323,977 of record NZ_WBMT01000004.1, on the reverse strand, counting down.
CAGCCGCAGCCGCCACCGTTCCAGCTCGGCCAGCGGGATCGCCACCGGCGGACCGGCCAGGGCCACCACGGCGACGCCGACCGCGACGAGGAACACCGACCGCGTCAACGGACCCTGCGCGACGGCGACGCCCAGCTGCCAGCCCGCGAGGACGAGCGGCGTCGCGGCTGCGAACGCGACGCACGCGCCGCTGACCAGGTAGGCGACCGACCGCCACGGCCACGCGCCGAGCAGGAAGCGGCGTTGCCCGACCGCCTCCAGCGCGGTGCGCGGACCCTTGATCGACACAGTCGTACGCTAATCGACCGCCGTCGCGGACCCTGGGTAGGGGCAGCCCTACCTCGAAGTTGGTGGACGGCCTTGATCCGTCCGGGGCGTCACGGCGGGTGTGATCGGTGCATGCATACGCATACCTCCCCGGCTGCCGCGACGGCCGCGACCCCGACCGGCAACATGGTGGAACTGTTCGGGGCGACCAGGACATACGGGACGGGAGCCGCGCGGATCCACGCCCTGCGCGACGTCGCCATCGGCTTCCCGGCCGGGACCTGGACCGCCGTGATGGGCCCGTCGGGCTCGGGGAAGTCCACACTGCTGCACTGCGCGGCGGGCCTGGACCGGGTGACGTCCGGCCAGGTGATCCTGGCCGGTGAGGACATCACCCGCGCCCCGGAGGTCACGCTCACCAGGCTCCGGCGCGGCACGGTCGGCTTCGTCTTCCAGAACTTCAACCTCGTGGCGTCCCTGACAGCCGAGCAGAACGTCGCGCTCCCGCTCAAGCTCGCGCGCCGGCGCCCGTCGCGCAAGGACGTGCGGGCCGCGCTGGCGCAGGTGGGACTGGAGGATCGCCTGCGGCACCGTCCCCGGGAGATGTCCGGCGGCCAGCAGCAGCGCGTGGCGATCGCGCGGGCGATGGCGGCGCGGCCCGCCGTGCTGTTCGCCGACGAGCCGACCGGCGCGCTGGACTCGGGATCGGCGCGGACGGTGCTCGGCCTCATGCGCGACATGGTCGAGTCGTCGGGGCAATGCGTCGTGATGGTCACCCACGATCCCGTGGTGGCGGCCGCCGCGGACGCGGTGGTGTTCCTGCGTGACGGGCGGATCGTGGACCGACTGGTCCGGCCGTCGGCGCCGCAGGTCGCCGACCGGCTCGCGCGATTGGAGGGCTGAACCGTGCCGGGGTTGTCGCTGAGCACCCTGCGGGACCGCTGGCGGCTCTTCACCGGGGCCATCCTGACGGTGGCGTTGGGCGTGGCGCTGGTGCAGTCGTCGCTGGTGGTGCTGATGTCCACCGGCGAGCCGGAGATCCCGGCGGGCGCGTCAGGCCGCGAGGCCGAGCACATCCGCGAGGGCTACGTCGGGGCGGCGACCCTGCTGGGGATGGTCGTCCCGCTGGCGTTGTTCCTCGCCGTGTTCATCGTGGGCTCCACGTTCGCGTTCACGGTGGCACAGCGGCGACGCGAGCTGGCGCTGTTGCGGATGCTCGGCGGGAGCCGCCCGCAGCTCGTGGGTCTGCTCCTCGCCGAGGCGGTCCTGCTCGGCCTGGTGGGGTCTGCGTTCGGTGCCGTGCTGGCCGCCCCGGCGACCTGGGCGCAGTCGTCGTTGCTGGTGCGCCTCGGCTTCCTCCCGGACGGGTTCACGGCCGTATGGTCGTTCGCCGTGCTGCCCTGGTCGTTCGGCTTCGGGGTCGCCGTCGCCGTGGCGGGAGTGCTCACGGCCGCATGGCGGGCGGCCCGGACGCACCCCCTCGACGCGCTGCGGGACGCGCCGTCCGCCGCGCGGGTCATGACGGTCGGCCGCTGGCTGGTCGGCCTGTCCGCCCTGGCCTGCGCCGCACCGCTCGTCGCCGCGGGGCAGTCGGCGGATCTGCTGGGCGCGCTGCTCATCGCGATGGCGGTGTCGATCCTCGGCGCGGTCGGACTGAGCCGGCTGAGCCCCCTCGTCGTGCCGCTCACAGGCCGGCTGGTCGGCCTCGTGCTGCGGACGAGCCCGCTCGGCGAACTGGCGCAGGCCAACCTGCGCGACGGCGTCCGGCGCAGCGCCTCCACCGCCGCGCCCCTGATCGTGCTGGTGGCGCTGCTCGTCGGCCTCACCGGCGCGCTGGGGTCGCTGGCCCGGGCCACCGGCGAGGACCTGAAGCGGAACACCGCTGCCGATCTCGTGGTGGAATCCTCCGGGGCGGACGCGGCCCGGATCGCCGCGCTCCCAGGCGTGGCCGTGGCCTCACCGCAGACCCCGCTGGAGGTCTCGGTGACGGCGCAGCACCGTGAGGAGGGGCGTTCGTGGCGCCGGACGCACCACTCCGGGATCGTCGCCGTCGATCCCGCCGCCTACGGGCGCACCCACCGCCCGAAACCGCGCCGGGGCTCACTGGCCGACCTGCGCGGCCGGACGATCGCCGTCGGTCCCGGGCTCGCCGGGGAAGGCCTCCGCGTCGGGTCGGCCGTCACCGCCCGGATCGGCGACCGGCGGGTCAAGCTGCGGATCGTCGCGCTCATGCGTGAGACGCTGGAGAACAACAGCGAGACCTTCCTGGTGCCGCGCGACCTGATCCCCCCGGCGCTGACGGCGGACACCCGGACCGAAACGCTCGTCCAGGTGGCACCGGGCACCGACCCGCGGGCGGTGGCCGACCGCGTCCGGGCGGCCGGGATAGGCGAGGTCCGGACGCTCGCGGCGTGGGCCCGGGGGCGTGTGGACGCCCAGCAGCGCGGCAACGTGGGGATCTTGGCCGTCCTGATGGGGATGTCCGGGCTCTACGCGGCGGTGGCGGTGGTGAACGCCATCGTGATCGCGGGCGCGGAGCGGCGCGCGGAGTTCGCCGTCGCGCGGGTGACGGGGCTGACCCGCTCGCAGGTGGTGCGGACGGCCCTGGTCGAGTCGGCGGCGGTGGCCTTCATCGGGCTGGCTCTCGGCGGCCTTGTCGCGGCGGCCGCGCTGGCGGGTTTCCGTGACGGTCCCGGCGGCGTGCGAATCCTCGCCGTCCCCTGGGGGCTGATCGGCTGGCTGGTCGTGAGCACGTTCGTGATCACCACGGTCGCCAACCTGCTCACCACGCTCGCCGCGACCCGCCCGGTCCCGGTGTCCCTCGTCGCCGCACGTGAGTGAGACGTCCCAGACCGCGCTGCCGCGCCTCGTCCCTCATGTTGGGTGCGCGATGGTCGATGGATGGTTCTTCAAGGTGGCGGTGCCGTTGCTGGCGGCCTTCATCCTTGGCGTGGCTTGGCTTGGCTTGGCGCGGCGACTGGGGAGGGGCCTGATTCTTTGCGTCTCTGCGATGTCACTCCACGGTGAGCACTCTAGGTGAGATGCTGATTGCTCTGCGTGTCCACCCATGTCCGAGGAGGGCCATGGCCACCAATCTGCTGAGCCGTAAGATCGGTCGGCACTTTGACCTGATCGATGTCAACGGCGACGGGAAGATCGATCAGAGCGACTTCGCTCTGATCGTCTCGCTGATGAGGAAAGAGTTCCCCGAACCGTCGGCGGAGCCCAAACTGGAGGCCCTGGACAACGCGTACCAAGGGCTCTGGGAGCAGATGCGGAGCGACATGGACGTCGACTCCGACGGCGCGGTGTCGCGAGAGGAGTACGTCAAGCACCTCCAGTCCGACCGCAAGTCGGACTACCGCGCGGCCATCGGGCCGGTGGCCAAGGCGATCATCGACCTGGCCGACGTCGATGGTGACGGGATGCTGGACGACCAAGAACTGTCCAAGGTGCATCGCGCGCTGAACATGGGCGCGAAGGACCACCAGGCGGCGATGGCCAAGCTCGACCTCGACGGCGACGGCAAGATCAGCGAATCGGAGCTGGTGCAGGCGATCGAGGAGTTCTTCTCCAGCGAGGACCCGGAAGCCGGCGGCAACTTCCTGTTCGGCGAGTTCTGAGCATCCAGGGCGAGCACGCGCCCTCCCGGGTCGACCGGGAGGGCGCGTACTGTTTCAGCCTCGCTGTGCGATGCGTCTGCGCGTCAGGTCCCGCTGCCACTTGCCGCTGGTGGTGCGTGGCAGCCAGCCGGGACGGACGGTGTGGACGTCGATCGCGGACAGTCCGAGGTGGTCGGCGACCGACACTCTGATCCGGGCCGTCAGGGTGGCCGGGTCGGTGCGTGGCGCGATCTCGGCGACGACGGTCAGCCGCTCGGCATCGGCGTCGGCGAACGCGACGCACCGTTCGAGGTGGACACCGGGCTGGCGGCGGGCGATGTCCTCAATGTCCTCGGGGAAGTGGTTCTGTCCCCGCACGATGATCATTTCTTTGCGGCGGCCGGTGACGAAGAGGTCGTCGCCGAGGCGGAACCCCAGGTCGCCGGTGCGCAGCCAGGGTCCGTCGAATGCCTGGGCCGTGGCGGACGGGTCGTCCAGGTAGCCGGGGGTCACCGCGGGCCCGCTGATCTCGATCTCGCCGAGGCGTCCCGGCGAGACCTCGATGCCGTCCATCAGTCGCATCCGGAGGCCGTGCACGGGACGTCCGACGGAGACCAGTGTCTTGGCCCTCGGGTGGTCGGAGGCGACCTGGACGGCGCGCCGTTCGTCGGCCAGCAGGGACCGGTCCACATGAACGATCTTGGGGGCGGTGCCGGGTTCGGGAAAGGCGATGGCGAGCGTGGCCTCGGCCATCCCGTACACCGGATACATCACCGAGGCGGGCACACCTGCAGTGGCGATGCGCTCGGTGAAGCCGGTGACGGTCTTCGCCCGTACCGGCTCGGCGCCGTTGTAGGCCAGCCGCCATCGGGACAGATCGAGGTCAGGCGGCAGGTCGGCGGTCGCCAGGCGCCGGTAGGAGAAGTCGGGGCCGGTCAGCATGGTCCCGCCGGCCTCTGACATCAGCCGCAGGACGGCGGCGGGCCGGCGGACGAAGGCCAGCGGCGAGAGCAGCTGGGCGGTGCCACCGGCGAGCAGCACGGCCAGCGGGCCGAACAGGCCCATGTCGTGGAAGTGCGGCACCCACGACACGATGGTGTCCCGTCGCGTGATGGCGCTGGACCAGACGATCGCCCGCAGCCCGTTCATCACCGTGGAGTGCGGCAGCTTGACGCCCTTGGGCCTGCTGGTGCTGCCCGAGGTGAACTGCACCACCGCCAGGGCGTCGGGGGCCACGGCGGGCAGCGCCCCGCTGCCCGGTGCGTCCAGATCGGTGCCCAGGATGGCCAGCCCGGGGCGGCGCGCCGTCAACTCGGCCGCGAGCTCCACCGCGTCGGGGTGGGTGACCAGGTGCCGTATCCCCGCCACCTGGATGGACGGGGCGAGCCGTTCGGCCACCACGCCGGGGGCTCCGGCGGGCATGGGGAACATGCTCGCCGCTGCTCCCGCGCGCACGGTGCCCAGCAGGGCGATCAGGGCGTGCGGGCCGGTCGGGGCAAGGATGCCAACGATGTCGCCGGGGCCCGCACCGTGCGCCAGCAGCCCATGGGCGAAGCGTGCGGACGCCGCGTCGAGGTCGGCGGCGGTCAAGCTGTGGCCGGTGCTCGGGAACGTCACTGAGACGCCGGGGTCCAGGAGCCGCACGGCCTCGGCCAGCGTCGCCGCGTCCAGGGCGGCCGCGCTCACCGGTGCACCTGGTGGAACACGACCGTGAGGGGGCTCTCGGGCTCGACGGTCGCGCCGTTGCGGCAGACGTCGCCGATGTACGGGCCGGGCGGGGCACTCAGCCGGAGCTCCTGCAGCAGCCTGACAGTGATCAGTTTGGTCCCCAGGGTGCCGAGATGGATGCCGGCGCAGACGCGCCGTCCCGCGCTGAAAGGTGTCCACGCAAGCCGGTCGTGCGCGCCGTCGCGGAACCGTCGTGGCCGGAACTCGTGCGGCTCGTGGAAGAGGTCGGGATCGCGCTGGGTTTCGCCGATCGCGTAGAACACTTCGCTCCCGGCGGGCAACCGCGTCCCATTGAACGCAAGGTCGGTGAGTGCCCGGCGGGGCAGGTACTTGAGCGGAGGGTGCAGGCGGGCGGCTTCGGCGAAGGCCGCGTCCAGGAGCGGAGCGGACTTGTCCAGGAGCGAAGCGGCCGCGTCCAGGAGCGGAGCGGACTCGTCCAGGAGCGGGGCGGACTCTCGCCGCTCTGCCGGCAGTGCCATCCGGTCACCGCTCTCGCGGCGTATCGCGTCCTGTTCGGCGGGGTGGCGGGCCAGCAGCCACAACAGCCTGGCGGTGAGGTAGCCGGTGGTCTCGTACCCGGCGAGGATCAGAATGGCGATGTTCCCGGCGATCGCTTCGTCCGGCGGCGGATGGGGCAGTGCCCGCAGGCGGCGAACGGGCCCGTCGACATCGGCGAGCCGTTCGACGGCGGTCAACAGCAGCGCGCGCATGCGGCGGCGCGCCCGCGCGATGCGGCGTACGTCCCGGTCGCCGTCCGTCGTCCCGAGTTCGACGTCTCGGATGCGGAGCACGTTGTAGAGCTCGAACATCTCGTGGGCCTCGGAGGGCGACAGGCCGGCGAACGCGCCCGCCGCGATCTCGAAGACCAGCGGCGTGGTGAAGGAGTGCAGGTCGAACGGCGTACCGAGGGGCAGCGTCGGCATGACCCGGTCGAGGGTGTCGTTGATACGCCGCTCGTGCGCGGATGCGGCGGCCCGTCCCAGCAACGGCAGCAGGGCCTTGCGGCAGGCACGGTGCTGGACGCCGTCGAGATTCAGGACGCCCCGGCCGAAACGATCGCCGAAGATCACATCCCAGCCGTCGGCATGCGAGAGTTCCTCGTCCTTGGCGTGGAAGAAGCGTTCGGCCAGCGCCGTGCCGCGCAGGTACACCCTGCGCTCTTCCCGGGCACCGGGCGGGAAGCCGTCGCCGGCGTTCATTCGCGCACCGCCGGCTCTGCGACCACGATCTGGTCGACCAGATCGTTGATCGTCATCGGGGTCATGAAGATGCGCGGATCGACCTCGTCCTCCACCTCGAAGGCCTCCTCCAGCGCGATCAGGAGCTCCACCCGGTCGACCGAATCGATCCCCAGTTCGGCGATGAGATGCTCGTCACCGCTGAGCGAGGTCCCCGCGAGCGCGGGCCGCATCTCCCGCACCGCCGTGACCAGTACCGCGTGCACCTCGTCCCGGCTCAACCGCCGATCCCCCAAGGTGTCCCTCCATGCCCGGACCGGACAGATGATCACGTAGATTACCGTTTGTAGTTTAACAGTCACCATAAGCGATCGCAGGGGAGTGCCATGGGAGCACTGAACGGCAGGAAGGCCCTGGTGACAGGGGGCTCCCGGGGTATCGGCCGGGCGATCGTGGAGCGGCTCACCGGCGACGGCGCGGACGTCGTCTTCGGCTACCGCCAGGACAAGGAGGCGGCCGACGAGGTCGCGGCGGCCACGGGAGCACACGCGCTGCGGGCCGACGTCGCCGTGGCCGCGGAGGTCGGCGACCTTTTCCGGGAGGCCGAGAGCCTGCTCGGCCCGCTCGACGTGCTGGTCAACAACGCCGCCGTCTGGCTGCCGCGTGGGCGTCTGAGCGAGGCGAGCGAGGACGACTTCGACACCATGATGGCGGTCAACGCCAAGGGCACCTTCCTGGCATTGCAGCACGCGGCCGAACGGCTACAGGACGGCGGGCGCGTGGTGAACCTGTCATCGGTGTCGGTCCGCCGCCCGACGCCGGGCAACGCGGTGTACGCCGCGTCCAAAGCCGCCGTCGAGCAGTTCACCGCCGTGGCGGCACTGGAGCTCGGTGCCCGAGGCATCACGGTGAACTGTGTCGCCCCCGGCGCGACCGACACGGCGATGCTGCGGGAGTCGCTTCCCCCTCGGCTCCTGGCACGCGCCGCGCGCAACACCATCCTCGGACGTCTCGGCACCGGCGAGGACATCGCCGGCGTCGTCGCCTTCCTGGCCGGGCCCGACTCCGGCTGGATCACCGGCCAAACCATCAGCGCCACCGGCGGACTGCTCTAGCCATGCTCACTCACTCACCACGGGGCAGGCCGCAGCCATAGGTACTCAACCAACTACGGTGCAGGCCGCGTGGGGTTATGGGTTGCCGGGGGGGCGCCAGGTGCCCCATGTGGCGTTCGTGGCGGCGGATTCGGCGTCGATGAACGACTCCGTCGAGCAGCACCAGCGGCGCATGGTGTCCTCGCCGAGCATCGCGATCAGATCCGCCGTCTGGCTGGCCTGTGCCCGCAGGGCCGCCAGTTTGCGATCCGCCAAGTCCTCTCCGAGCCGCAGTTGCACGTCCACCGTGCTGGACGGGATGCGGAGGGGGAGTCCATCGGCGAGGAAGACGTTGAGCCGGTCGTACACGTGCTGCCAGGCGTCGATTTGCTCCGCGGTAGTCGTGGCGTAGAGCAGACGGGCCGCGGGGGCGGTGCGTGAGCGGGCCTCGGTCGCCCAGTGTGAGACGGTCTGATGATCGCTGTGGCCCGTGAAGCCGTCGGGCCCGAAGGTGACGATGGTGTCCGGCCGTACCTCGTCGATGATCGCGGCGAGCTTGTCGACGACCGCGTCGAACGGCTGGTCGGCGCAGCCGCCGTCGGGAAGCCCCAGCTGGTGGTGCTCGCTGACGCCGATGACCGCCAGGGAGGCGCTCAGTTCGGCGGCGCGGACCTCGGCGAGGCGTGCGGGCGGCCACTGGCCGGGGTCGGAGGTGCCGTGTTCGCCGAGGGTGGCCGTCACGCAGACGACCCGTTGGCCGGCGTCCCGGGCCGACGCCATCAGGCCGGCCGACAGGTGCACCTCGTCGTCAGGATGCGCCCAGATACCGAGCAGGGTGCCGAACCCGGCCATGTCGCCAATGGTCATGACGGTGACTTCCTTCCCGCGATCGCATGGGGACGCGCCTTGACGGCCCGTCCCCATGCGATGGCTCAGATCGTGATGTCGTAGAGGATGTTGAACGGGTTGTCCACGTCGACCCGGCGTACCGTGCCGAACCCGGCCTCCGCGCACATCCGGCGTGCGGTGTGCTCGTTGAACCCGCAGGTGCCCAGGCCCTCCCCGCCCTGCGCCAGCGAGGTGGTGAGGCAGAACAGCACGCTCACGCCGTAGAAGTAGGCGCTGAGCGGTCCGGTGTTGTCCTGCAGGCGGTGGCTGGCGTTGATGTCCAGGCAGACGTAGTGGCCGTCGGGGCGCAGCGCGGAACGGATCACTCGCAGCATGCCGAGCGGATCGACGGCGTCGTGGATGACATCGAACGTCGTGATGATGTCGTAGTCGCCGGGGATGCCGGCGGTCACGTCGAGGCACTCGAAGCTGATCCGGTCGGCGACGCCCGCGGCCTCCGCGTTCGCGCGGGCGGCGGCGATCGACTCCTCGTGCACGTCGAAGCCGACGTAGCGGCCGGCCGGATAGGCCTCCGCCAGCCGGATCAGGGCACGGCCGCGACCGCAGCCGACATCGGCCACGTCCGCACCGCGCCGCAGCGCCAGATCCAACTCGGGCATCGCAGGCAGCCACACCTCCGGCAGCAGATGGTCGAACCAGCTGCTGGTGGCCCGTTCGAGCCCATGCCACCAGTCCTCGGTGTAGGCGGTCAGCGGCACGCCACCGCCGTGGCGGAAGGCCTCGACCACCGGCCCGAGCATGCTCGCCAGTCCGTAAAGAGCGTGGTGGAAGCCACCGAAGAACGCCGGTCCCTCGGCGGCGAGCACCGGCACGTGTTCAGCCGGGAGGGCGAAGCGCCCGGTGTCCGGGTCGTAGGTCAGGTAGCCGTGGGCGGCCATCGAGGAGAGCCACTCCCGGACGTACCGCTCGACGGTGCCCGTCCGTTCGGCCAGCTCCGCACTGGTCGTGGCCCGCGTGTCCGCGAGCGCCTGCCAGAGGCCGAGCCGGTCTCCGATCATCGCCATGGTCGTGGCCACCCACGCGCTGGTGTCGCCCACGACACGACCCAAGAACGCTTCGACGTCGGCTGGGTCCACTTGCTTGTCGAACAACGCTTCCGCAGAGTGCATTGTCGTCTTGCCTCCTGTTTGTGGCGGTGTGAGGATGAATCGCTTGCGGACCCAACGATGGACAGACCGCCTTGCGGCTCGACTTCAGCTCGCTTTCAGCCGGCCGACAGCCGACGTCGACGCGCCAGGGAGGTGAGCCGTGGAGTTCGGGATACTGGGATCCCTGAAAGTCCGGTGCGGTGACCGCGACGTGACGATCGGCAGCAAGAGGCAGCGGCAACTGCTGGCGGCCCTGCTCGTCCACACCGGCACGGTCGTCTCGAACGACCGCCTGATCGCCGAGGTCTGGGGCGACGACCCGCCCGCCATGTCGGCCTCCCTGTACACCTTCATCTCGCGGCTGCGCGGACTGCTCCATGCCGAAGGCGACGAGGTGCTGATCACCCGTCCCCCTGGCTACCTGCTCCAGATCAGTCCGGGGCAGATCGACGCCGGCCGGTTCGAGCGACTCTTCGACGAAGCACGCCGCGTCGCCGACGCCAGGCCGGAAGCGGCGCTCGCGTTGCTGGACGAAGCGCTCGCCCTGTGGCGCGGACCCGCCTATGCCGAATTCGCGGACGCCGAGTTCGCCAGATCGGAGGCGGGGCGGCTGGAGGAGCTGCGCCTGGCCGCGGTCGAGGAGCGGTTCGACACCTGCCTCGCCCTCGGCCGCCACAGTGATCTGTCCGGAGCGATCGAGGCCTACGCTTCGCGGCATCCGCTGCGTGAACGGCCACGTGCCCAGCTGATGCTCGCCCTGTACCGCTGCGGCCGGCACGCCGAGGCACTGGCGGTCTTCCGCGAATTCCGCCGGCAACTCGGCGATGAACTCGGCGTGGAGCCTTCGGCGGCATTGCGAAATCTCGAAACCGCCATCCTCCGCCAAGACCCCGAACTGGACTGGACCCCACGTCCCATCCAGGCGCCCCCGCCCGGCCAAAAGGCGTCGACCTCGCATGCGGAGGAGATGCCGACCTCAGCCACCGGCGAAGTGCCGACCTCACCCACCGGCGAAGTGTCGATCCCGCCCACTGGCAAGGTGTCGACCTCGCCCGCCAGCGAGGTGCTGATGCCGTCCACGGGCGAGGTGCTGATGCCGTCCACTGGCGAGGTGCCGGCCCCGTCCACTGGCGAGGTGTCGACCGCGCCTACCGGCGAGGTGTCGATGCCGTCCACGGGCGAGGTGTCGACATCGTCCACGGGCGAGGTGCCGACAGCCTCCGGCGAGGGGATGCACACGCCGCCCGCTGGTGAGGTGCCGATGCCGTCCGGCGAGGGGATGGCGATGCCGAACGGCGGGGCGGTGTTGATGCCGTCCGCTGAGGCGGTGCCCACGCCGCCGCGCTTCCACGGCACGCTGCCAGGCGAGCCGTCGAGCCTCGTCGGTCGGGAGCAGGACGTCACAGCCGTGGTCGCGGCCTTGCGCGAGTGCCGTCTCCTGACGCTGACCGGCCCCGGCGGCGTGGGGAAGACGCGGCTGGCCTTGCAGGCCGCGGACCATGCGGCCGAGCACTACCCAGACGGTGTGTGGTGGTGTGAACTGGCGCCTGTCAACGACGGTGCGGCGGTCGTGCACGCAATGGCTGCGGCGACCGGGGCGAGGCAACAGCCGACTTGTAGCGTCGAGCAGTCGCTGGTCGCCTTCCTCGCGCCGAGACGGCTGCTGCTGGTGGTCGACAACTGCGAACACGTTCTCGAGGATGTGACACGACTGCTGGAGGACGTCGTCCGGCGCTGCCCCCACGTGACGCTGCTCGCAACGAGCCGGGTGGGTCTCGGTGTGTCCGGTGAACGCATCTGGCCGACGGCGCCACTGCCCGTACCGCCGCCCCACGCCGAGGCGGCCGGCTCACCCGCCGTACGGCTGTTCGTCGACCGCGCCCGAGCGGTTCGGCCCGATCTCGACCTGAACGGCGACAACCTCGCCCACATCGGCGAGTTGTGCCGCAGGGTCGACGGGCTGCCCCTCGGCATCGAACTGGCGGCCGCGCGGCTCCGGTCCCTCAACCCGGCGGACCTGGTCGCCCGCAGCGGTGACCGTTTCGGCCTGCTCACCACGGCCAGGCAGACGGTGGCGCCGCGGCACAGGACGCTTCGCGCGGTCGTCGACTGGTCTTACGCGCTGCTGAGCCCGGCGGAGCAACGCCTGTTCGCCAGGCTGTCGGTGTTCGCCGGAGGCTTCACCTTGGACGCGGCCGAGCAGGTCTGCGAGGAGCCATCGCTGCTTGATGTGCTCACCGCGCTGGTGGACAGCTCCCTGGTCGTGGCGGGTTCGACAGCTGGGCGGGTCCGCTACTCGATGCTGGAAACGCTCCGCGCGTACGGCCGCGAACTCCTGGAGGGACGCGGCGAATTCCATGCGGTCCACAGCGCTCACGCGGCCTACTACGTCCGGTTTGCCGAGGAAATCGAACGTGGCGTCTGGGGACCGCACGAGGGCCGTTGGACGACCGCGGTCGATGCGGACCTCGACAACCTGCGCGCCGCCCATCGGTGGGCCGTGGAGCACAAGGACACCGGCCTTGCCCTCCGGCTGTCCACCGGGCTTCACACCTATTCGATCCGCCAGCTCCAGGACGAGGTGGTCTCCTGGGGGGAGACCGCCCTGCAACTCCCCGGCGCTGACACCCACCCCCTTTACCCGCTCGTCTGCGGGGCGGTGGGGGAGGGGCTGACTCTTCGAGGCGAACTGGAGCGTGCGCGCGCGCTGACCGAGCCGGCGCTCGCGGGTGTCCCCGGCCTGCCCGAACGACAGCGGTTTCCTCAGCTCAAGGTAGTAATCACCGTCGCGCTGTACGAGGGACGCCTCGACGACTGTTTCGCTCACGCCGAGAAAATGTTCCAGGCGGCCCGAGCCCATGGCGACGCCCCGTACGAATTCAATGCGCTCCTGTTCCAAGGACTGGCCCGGACGTACTCCGGCGACCCGGCGGGCGGCCTCGCGATCGCCGATGAGCAACTCCGCGTCGCGAAGGGAATGGGCAACCCGAATGCGATGGCGTGGGCCCTGTACACCCAGGCGGAGGTGCTGTCCCACAGCGATCCCGACGAGGCGCGCAAGCGCTACCAGGACGTGATCGCCATCGCGGAGTCGATCAACAGCGCGTTCGTGGGGAACGTCGCCCACGTCGGTCTTGCCGCGCTGCTCATGCGTTCGGGACGACCGGCCGATGCCCTGCGGACGTTCCGTCACGCCGTGAACCGCTGGCACCGCATGCAGGTCTGGCACCACCAATGGACGACGCTGCGCAACCTCCTGCAACTCCTGGTGGGTATGGGCGCGTACGAGGAGGCGGCCACACTGCTGGGTGCGCTGGGCGCCGCGAACACTGACGCCTACGGCGCGGACGCCGACGGCATGGCCGAGGCCGCCGGTCTCCTCAGGAACGCGCTGGGCTCCGAGAAGTTCACTGCGGCAACCCGCCGCGGCACCGCCATGTCCGCCGACTCCACGGTGGCCTTCGCGCTGTCGACGATCGAGAACGTCCTGAGCTGAAGACCGTGCCGATGGCAACAACGCCCATCGGTCACCGGAACACCACCCACGACGACCGGCCCCCAGGCCCGAGGAACAGCATCAATCCCGGCCACTGCCGCAGACCTGGTCAGCTCTCTAGCGCCCGCTGCCCCGCAGCAAGGACAGGCAGCCAGGCGGTAATCGGCTGACGCCGGGAAATCTGTGACCGCGAGTTCAACTGGGCGTCGCTTTCGGGGTCGGCGCATTCGCAGGCGGAGGAGTGCACAGCGCCATCGGGGCGGCGCCGGCCGGGAGACCGGGTCACTGCCCCGAGGGCTTCTGTACGGATCGACGAGGGTCAGATGTTCGTCAGTGCGCATCGCCCAGGTTCTCGCGGATGAACGCGTGGATTCGGGCCATCAGCGCGCGCCGCCTGGTGTGAGGCGGCACCGCGTTCTGAGCCTCGAGCGCATCAGCCAGCGCGGCGGTGAGCACATCCAGCGTCAGGGTCGACAGCCGGGCGGTGTCTGACAGGCTGAGTTCGTCCAACTGCCGCGCGAGCTGGAGCAAGAACGCCGAGGTCAGCGCCCCGATACCCCGGCACCCGGGATGCGGACCGCGCTCAGCCGCCGCAGAGGTTCGCGCGCTGGTCGCCTTGCTCCATCGTGCCGCCGCCGCGCACCATGCAGCCCAGCCAGAACGCTTCAGGATCGGCCCGGCGGATGAGCTTGTGCGTGCGGTGCACCACGTGCGGCATCGTGGTCGTCAGTGTCGCCTGTACGGGGCCGAACTCGCTGATCCCGACTTGAGCCTGGAAGCGGCTCTCCAACTGCCGTTCGCAACGTAAATCGAAGGGCGCCCCGGTCTTCGAGCTCACCTCACGCCAGAAGGCGAACCGTTCACCCGCCGGGACCTCGGCTGTGCTGATCACGTCCATGTCTCACCCACAGTGCTGTCGCTGCGGGGTCGGCCCAGCATCGCCCGATCATGGCCTCGAACGCAACCCGCTGCCGCCGCTGTACCCGCCACCTATGGCATGCTCCACACGACCAGCTCCGAGTGGCTTTGGGCATGAGGACGGGCACCGTTTGTCGTTCACTTGGGGCACCGGCCTACGACTCCACGACAAAGATCAGTGTCTGTGAGTTCGGGCACCACGGCGTTGGCCGGGTGATTGGGCTTCAGCTCGGCCGCGACTTCCTGGGCTGTGCTGAGCGTTTTCTTGAGCGGTATTGGGTCAGGCAGGCCCAGATCCCGAACGCCACAGCAAAACCCCCGAAAAGGACCACGCCAAAGATCCTTCTGTCATACCCCCGTGCATCGATTGCGCCCTGTGCCGGGTGGGACGGCCAGTACTGGATCCGGACCTTGGCGCCGACCTTCGGTAGCTCCGACCCCTCCCAGTCGACCTCTTTGATGGAGGCCCGGACACGCTGCCCTGCTGCGGTCGTGAACACCACGTCGATGCCCTTTCTTCGCTGCTCGACAACGATGCCGTCAGCCTCGACGCCCTTCCGCTCAAACTGGACCATGTCAAAGGCGAGCGTGCCCGCAACGGTGGCCAACACGCCAAAGGTCACCACCATGAGCGTTACCTCGACGCCGGGGCGCCCGATGATCCGCCAAAAGGCCTTCGACACCTCAGCAGTCCATGCCCGCTGCCCGCCCATCGTGCCTCCCCGTGTCCTGGGGTAGGACGTGATCACTCATCCCGCGGTTCCCGGGGCGCGCCACACCGGATGCCCGGCACGTGTGCGTGGGAGTTACGGAGACGCGCCGCGATCAAAGTTCGGCACGGTGGTGCTCGAACTCAGCGACACCCCCGGTCACCACGCGCGGTCAACACGCGCCAGGGGATGCATATGTCATGTCCGTGCCGCGCGGCGGAATCGTC
Organism: Actinomadura rudentiformis; assembly: GCF_008923185.1. Classification (GTDB taxonomy): domain Bacteria; phylum Actinomycetota; class Actinomycetes; order Streptosporangiales; family Streptosporangiaceae; genus Spirillospora; species Spirillospora rudentiformis. The sequence continues at coordinate 308,760 of NZ_WBMT01000004.1, read as the reverse complement.
CGGGGGCGACGCCGTACTCTCGCTTGAACGCGTTGGCGAGGGCGAACTGGGAGGAATAGCCCACGCTGGAGGCCACCTGTTCCAGCGAGGCGTCGCCGGCACGGAGCATGCTCGCCGCGGTGGTCAGCCGCCACCAGGTCAGATAGGCCAGCGGTGGCTGACGGGTCGCGGCGGTGAAGCGGCGGGCGAACGCTGCTCGGGAGAGCCCGGCCTCGTCGGCGAGCGACTGGACGGTCCATCCGTGGGCCGGATCCCGGTGGATGGCGTGCAGCGCCAAGCTGATCGATGGATCGGCCAACGCTGCCGCCCAGCCCGTGCCGCCGGGGCGACGCGGCTGGTCCTCGAACCAGGCACGCAGCACGTACAGCAGCAGCATGTCGAGCAAGAGCGGGACGAGTGCCGCGCCGCCAGGGCGAGCCTTGTCGAGCTCGCGGCCGAGCGCGCCGACTGTGGCGCGCAGGTCGTCGTGCCGGCCGACGTGCGCGGGCAGGTGGAGCACCGCGGGAACGTCCTGGAGCAGCGGGTGGGTCCGGTTCGGGTCGAGCCGGTAGCCGCCGCAGAGCGTGACCACGTCGGCGTGGTGCCCGGCCGGTGGCTCCGGCGGACGGGTGGCCTCGACCAGCGGCGTGGCCGGGTCATCGGCCAGACCGTGGCCGTCCCCGCGCGGAACGAAGATCACGTCGCTCGGGCCGACGGCGACCGGTTCCGCGCCGTCGACCAGCAGCCAGCACGACCCGCGCAGGACCACGGTGAACCCTGCGGTGCCGGGGCTCGGCGGAAACCGCATCCCCCACGGCGAGCGCAGCTCGGCACGCGCGAAGCCAGGTCGTCCGATGCGCATGCTCGAGATGACGTCACTCAATACGTCCACACGAGAAGTCTATGCAGCGAGACGTTCGATGGAAAAGATGAGACGTCGATGCATTTTCCGTCTCGTGCTGTCGCCGTAATGTCGTTCAGGACTGTGATACGACACGGAAGGCAAAACCCGATGACCATCAAGATCGCCATCATCGTCGGCAGCACTCGGCCCGGTCACCACGGGGAAGTCGTCGGCATCCCTCGAAAGGGTGGCGATGTCGGCCGCTGGGTGCACGATCTGGCGTCCAGGCGCGAGGACGCCGAGTTTGAGATCGTCGACCTCGCTGAGATCGATCTGCCCATGTTCGACGAACCGTTCACGCCGCTGATGGCCCGTTACACCCGGCCGCATACCAGGACCTGGTCGCAGATCGTCGATCGCTTCGACGGCTATGTGTTCGTCACGCCCGAGTACAACCACGCGCCTCCGGCCGCGCTGAAGAACGCGATCGACTACCTGTACGCCGAATGGACCAACAAGGCGGCCGGTTTCGTCGGCTATGGCGCGTTCGGCGGCACGCGGGCCGTCGAGCAGCTCCGGTCGATGATGGGCGAGCTCCAGATCGCCGACGTGTCGGCCCAGGTCGGGCTCGGGCTGCACACCGACTTTGAGGGCTACCAGCACCTTCGCCCGATGCCACATCAGGAGGAGGCGCTGACCGAGATGCTCGACCAACTGGTCGCCTGGTCGAGGGCGCTGGCGCCACTGCGAGCCCAGAGCCCCAGCTAGTACGCGTCTGATGCGCTTCGCGGCGCCAGGCATCCCCCTGCGGCAATGTTCTGGATGTCGGCCGGACTTCCATTGTCGCCGGAATCAGGCGCCGGCCCGCCCCTTGGCTTCCGGGCGATCGCCGACTCGGCCGAACCATCCGATCTGCCTCTGCGGTGCCCGACCTGTGCCACCGACCACATCTGTCGCGCCATCGGCGTGATCTACTGACTCGGTCCGGCACCGATCGGTGCCCGCAGGACTCCAGGCTCACGTCCCGCGCCTTCGAGGCGTCTGGGACCGCTGCGGAAAACGTTCACACCTCGTAAGACTCTGCTGAAATCGCGCGCGGCTTGAGACGGTTGAATTCAGGGAGGTTCGTTCCTGGGGAGAGAGGTGCCATGGCCGCGCGCACGCAGCGTCATCAGGATGACCCTGACAAGTGGCCGGCTCTGGCTTCAGCCGTTCACCGGACCCTGCTCACGCTGCGCGTGCCGCGCTTCATGGCCGACTACACGGCCGCACTCCTAGCCGCCCATCTCAAGGAACGCCGACGTCCACGCGACAAATGAATCCTCAGCGGACCGGCCAACTCGCGTAGCGTCTCCGGACCGAACCGAGCCGAGCCCGCCCCAACTTCGCGCCGGGCGTGACGCGGGACCCAGGGTGTCATGGCGTAGGCCGCCGGTCCGGGGACTACCGAACTTCGCCGGAACGCTGCCAATCTGATCACCGGTTCTCGGCAATTGGCCCACGCGACCTCAACGGCGGACGCTCTGTTCTGATCTACCAGATCGAGTGGCCCGGAACCGTCATGACGTTCCCGGTCCCCAAGCGTCATGGCGACGTTTCCACGTACGCTCGCGCTCATTGCTACGACGGCAACTACTGCGTATATGAGCACGCCCTCTGGGACCGCGAGGGTGTGGAAGGATGCAGGCCTTCTACAACTACGGAAAGTACAACCTGGAGAACTACGGCTGGCCGTACCGGCAGGTCAGCGCGCTCGAGTCCTGACCGATTCCGCTCACCGCGGCCGCCGCCGTCCTGGCAGCGGCCGCGGTCGCGTTGTCGCCTGGATCTTGGGCATAGGATCGCGCCTGGCGTCCCCGAAAGGCCGACGTGGGCGCGGACCAAGGAGATATGCGCATGGCACCCCCCGAGGTTGGTACCGAGGCTCCAGACTTCACCCTGCCGGACCAGAACAACCAGCAGGTGACGCTCTCGTCTTTCCGGGGCCAACGCAATGTGCTCGTCGTCTTCTATCCGTTTGCCTTCTCTGGCATCTGTACCGGCGAGTTGTGCGCCGTACGAGATGCGATTGGCAGCTTCCAGAACGACAACGCCCAGGTTCTCGGGGTCTCGGCCGACCATGTGTTCGCGCTGAAAGCCTGGGCCCTGGACGAGGGTTACCAGTTCCCGCTCCTGTCGGACTACTGGCCGCACGGCGAGATCGCCACTCGTTACGGCGTGTTCGACCGCGACCGCGGAATGGCCGTACGCGGCACGTTCCTGGTCGACAAGGCAGGGATGGTGCGCTACGCCGAGGTGAACGCGCCCGGCGAATCCCGTGACCCGGACAGGTGGAAAAGAGAGCTGGCAGCCCTGGGCTGAAGATCCACCCCCAGAAACAGTCGCATCAAGGGTGCCGCCCCCGCGTGCCTGGCCCGACACTTGACCGCCTCTGCGAGGTCAGCGGCGCGCGCAGGTGCCCGGACGGCCTGCGCTGCGGGGCGGCGCGATCGCGTACTGGTGGGGCGGCGGCCCCGCGCAGTTCAACCAGGCCTTTCGTAACGTCGCGTGCTGCCAGGTGTGGGACGGCGCCACGCTTTTCACGTCCAGCGCGTTGGCCAGTGTCGCGGTCAACTGGTCGATCGTGAGGGTGACAGCCGGGAGATCTCCGTCTGACTGACGTCAGGCATGTGCCGGGGGAGCTGCAGTGAGAGGTGTCAGCGGCCGGTCGTGCCGTCGATCAGTTCGCGGAGGATGTCCGCGTGGCCCGCGTGGCGGCCGGTCTCTTCGATCATGTGGGTGAGTGCCCAGCGGACGCTGGGGGCAGGGCGGCCCGGCTGTGGTCGGGGGACGGGTGCGCCGAGATCGGTGCACCCGTCCAGAACGTCGTTGGCGCGCTCGACCGTGTCTCGGTAGCGGGAGACGACATCGGCCACGCTGTCGGCTGGTGCGGCCCGGAACGTTGCTTGCCAGTCGGTGACGTTGTCTCCGAGGAAGATCGAGCGTTCTACGAAAGTCAGGTGGTTGAGCAGGCCGAGCAGGTTCGTGCCCGAGGGCACTGCGGCTGTCCGCACCTGCGGTTCGGGCGCACCGTCGACCTTCGTGGCCATCGAGGTCCGGAGGTAGTCGAGGAATCCGCGCAGGATCTCGGTCTCGCTGCCTCCGGTCCGGGGAGGCGGGGTGTCGCGGCGGTTGCGGCGCGTGGTCCTGGACACAGTGGTCCCCCTTCCTGTGGTGGGAGCGGCGCTGGACGCCGTGTCAGACAGTGCGGCGGATGAGCAGGACGTGGTCGGTGATCTCAGCGGTGCTCCCGTCTGGTCCGGTCGCGATCCGGCGGGGTGCGTCGGCCCGTTCGACCGTCCATGTCGCCGCGTCCAGATCGATGCCTGCGGCGACCTCCTGCGGGCTCGGATACCGGATGCCGGGATCTTGGTTCCACGACCACGGCGCGGTCGAGCCGTGGTCGACGACCAGCAACCGCCCGCCGGGGCGCAGTGCGTACGCGGCCGAGCGCAGGGCGGTTGCTCTGTCCAGGTCGAAGGGCGTGTGCAGGTAGTGGGCGCAGATGAGGTCGAATCCGCCCCGTGGGAAAGACTCGTGCAGGTCGTACCGCGCGGTGATGACGCGGTCGCCCAGGCCGACCGAGCGCGCGAGAGCGGCGAGCCGTTCGAGCGCCACCGCTGAGATGTCGGCGGCTGTGACGTGCCACCCCTGGCCGGCGAGCCACAGCGCGTCGCCGCCGTTGCCGCATCCGAGGTCCAACGCGTCGCCGGGCGGCAAGCCTATGACCGTCTCGGTGAGGCGAACGTTCGGCTGCGGGTCGATGGCCGCCGTTCGGGCTGCGTGGATGTCGTCCCAGAACGTGACCGCATCGGTGCTGCTCATCAAGACTCCTTCTGTCGGGAGGCGCTCAGTCTTGCCAGGCCACCACGATCTGGCACGAAATCTTGCTGTTCCGGCAAGATGGCCTCGTGGACCCCACGACAGAAGACGTGCTTGACGCAGTGGGGCCGAGGCTGCGTGCTCTGCGTCGCGATCGCGGCATCACCCTCGCCGACCTCGCGGCGACGACCGGTGTATCCGAAAGCACGCTGTCCCGGCTGGAGAGCGGGCAGCGCCGGGCGACTCTGGAGTTGCTGCTGCCGCTGGCCCGTATCTACGACGTACCGCTGGACGACCTCGTCGGCGCCCCGCGCACCGGCGACCCCCGGATCCATCTCAAGCCGATCCGGCGGTTCGGGATGACTTTCATCCCGTTGTCCCGGCGGCCAGGCGGCGTGCATGCGTTCAAGATGATCATCCCCGCGCGGCCGGAACCGCTCGAACCGACCCCGCAGACTCACGACGGCTTCGAATGGCTGTACGTGCTCAACGGACGCCTGCGACTGGTGCTCGGCGAGCGCGACCTGATCTTGCCGCCCGGTGAGGCAGCCGAGTTCGACACGTCGTTGCCGCACTGGCTGGGCAGCGCCGACGGCGGCGCGGTCGAGCTTCTCATCCTGTTCGGCATGCAGGGGATGCGCGTGCACGTACGCGCCGACCCTCATCGGTCGTCCCACGGCGAGAGCCAGCGCTGAGCTCAAGCGAGACCGGTGAGCTCAGCGAGAGACGAGGGGGCCGGTTTTGTGGTTGGCGGCGAACGCCTCGGTGGCGGAGGTCATGGGGTCGCGACGCATAAGTGGCTCGGCTGTATCCGTTGTTAGTGCGCTGCGCTCGCTCATAGCTGGCCATTCGCTGAAAGGCGGGGGATTTCGACCGAAGTCGGCGCTGGTCACGGAGCCGGTGGCTCAGGGTTGAAGCATTTGCGTGAATCCGTCGCGCCACGACGCGGCCTGCGGTTCCCAGCCCAATTCCCGTTTGGCCTTGGCGTTCGAGGCATCCCGGTTCTCTGTGAACAACCCCGTGACGGATTCGCCGCCCAGCCACGGCGGCACCCGGCGCGGTGGCTTCGCGCGCGCCGCCCTGGCCAGCACGGGCAGCCACTCCGACTTCGGTACGGGGCCGTCTTCGACGATGTCGTAGATGCCCGGCGCGCCCCGTTCCACCGCCGCCACGGTGGCCCGTGCCGCATCGGCGACATGAATGAAGGAGCTCCTCCAGGTGATCGGAAAGCGCCGCTTCCTGACCATCTCGAGATACTCCTCGCCGAGCTGGAGTGATGTCCCGGGACCGTAGAAGTCGCCGTAGCGCAACACCAGCCCCTCGATGCCCTCGGCGGAGGCGACGGCCTGCTCGACGTAGCGGATCGTGGCCACCAGGGACGCCGCCGTGCCGAGCGGATCATCCTCCCTCCTGCTCGCGTACGTGTCGACGGCGTAGCTCTGCAGGACGAAGCGCCGAACGCCGGATTCCTTGGCCGCGGCCAGCAGGTTGTCGGTGCCCTCGCGGTGCATCCGGCTCGTCTCGTCGGCCTTGCTCAGACCGGGGTTGCCGCACAGCGCGGTCGCCTGATGCACGATGACCTCGGACCGGGTGCGCTGCACCGCCTCCCGCACGGCTGCGGCGTCCAGGACATCCAGGGCGGTGCGGAGGACGGTATGCCCGGCCGTGATCAGCCGGGGGACCAGCTGCCTGCCAAAGGCGCCGGAGGCGTTCGTCACCAGGACCTTCATGCCAAGCCCTCTCGAGGAAGCAAAGACACGACACGTTCCGTGTCATCGAGCGGGAGTATGTCCCGCGCTTGTCCCGCCTGTCAACACGACACGTTCCGTTTCTGTTAGGGTCGATCTGTGCAGGAGTCGCCGAACCCCCAACGCCGCAGTGAGAGAAGCCACCGCGCCACGCTCAAAGCGGCTCTCGACCTGTGTGCCGAACAGGGATACGCGCAGGTGACCGTGGAGGGCATCGCCGCCCGCGCGGGCGTGAGCAAGAAAACGATCTACCGATGGTGGCCGTCCAAGGGGGCGGTCATGCTGGAGGCCATCGATGAGGCCGCACTCCAGCCGACCGGCTTCTCGGACACCGGCGACCTCGCTGCCGACCTCCACCAGCAGATGTCCGGGACTCTCAGCCTGCTCACCGACGCGGGCATCCGATCAGCCATACTCGGGGTGCTCGCCGAAGGCCTGCAGGATTCGCAACTCGCCGGCCAGGTGCACGGCAGCCTCTTCAAGCCGCGCATCGACTCGTTCAAAGAACGCATGCGCAAGGCCCAACAGCAGGGCGAACTGGCCGCCGAAGCCGATGTGGACGTGGCCCTGGACCTGCTGTACGGCCCCATCTGGCACCGCCTGGTGGCCCACCTCCCGCTTCCCGACGGGCCCTACCTCAGCAAGATCATCGACGCCGCCCTCGCCGCGGTGAACAGGCGCGCCTGAGCCGGTGGAGAATACCGGCCAAGCCTGAACCTACGACCGACACCTCGGCTCAGCCCAGTACCCAACAGACCCACAACGCGCGTCGCCCCTCCACCGCCACCCGACGGAAATCACCCTCAGTAAAGTCGCGCCGCCGACAGTCTCGCTAAAGGCCGCGCCCATGAAGTAAGCGCCCAGGTGAAGGTCACGTCGAGGAAGTAGGCGGCGGTAAAGGTCACGTCGCGGAAGTCGCCAGCCTCGATCACTGGCAGCAGCTTCTCTGTCGAGGTGACGGCCGCAAGGCCCGCGCTACCGAAGTGATCGATCTCCCCACCGCACGACTGCGGGACGCTCATCACGAGTGCGCCGCCTCGCCGCCTGCCGGGGAAACCGGCAGCCTCAATAAGCCGTCGAAGCAGAACGAAGATCACAACCGTCCCGGACGAGCAAGATCCGCGACAACCCGATGGGGGACCGATGACCGCACCACAGAAGCGTCTTCCCGGTCAGTCCAACGCCGAGTTTGAACGGCGTCACAACGCGAACGCGGACTTCATCGGCACCCAATCACTCCACGGTGGCGGAGACCACTCCCTCGTGATCAGGATCTCCCAGGCCTTCTTCGCCTGGCGTGACCGCCGCCGGAACCGCAAGGAGCCATAACCTTCTCCCGGCCGGGCCGCGCAGCCACATCACCCGGCGCGGCCACATCACCTGGCGCGGCCACATCACCCGCGCGCGGCCTGCCGCCCGCGACCACCAACAAGCGACACGCTGGTGGCGCCCCGAACACCGGCCCACCCTCCAGCCTTATCTACGTCTTCGTCCCGGCCCAACGCGTGCTGGCGCGTGGGCTGGGCGTAGACGTAGACGTAGACGTAGACAGAAAGGATTCCCCGCGGTACCGCCCAGCGGCGCGAAGGCGGCCCGACATGCCTATCACGGTGGAGATCAGCGCTGGCTAGCGGTGTGGTGGGCGCTACGGGGGAGGCGGCGGGGGAGGGTGTGGCGTCCCGCCACCCGGCGGCCCCGACCGGCTGCGCGGGGGCGCGGGGGCGCGGCCCAGGTCAGCCGATGGATGGCCACCGTCATGGGCGCCGGGCGGCCGGTGGCCGCGCCCTGACAACGACATCAGCGGCGCCGATCCGCACGGCGCCGGCTTCTCCGAGCCCACGACCGGACATCCGCTCGATCGGTGAGGCGCGGAGGCTCGATCGGTCAGGCGCGGAGGTAGGTCAGCACCGCGCGGACGCGGCGGTGGTCGTCGGTGGTGTCGGGCGGCAGGTCGAGCTTGGTGAAGATCGAGCTGATGTGCTTACCGATCACCTTCTCGCTGACCATCAGCTGTCGGGTGATGGCGGTGTTCGAGCGGCCTTCGGCCATCAGCGCGAGGACCTCGCGTTCGCGAGGGGTCAGGCGGGCCAGGGGGTCGTCACGGCGGGCGATCAGGTGCCGGACGACCTCCGGGTCGACGACGCAGCCGCCGAAGGCGACCCGTTCGACGCCCTCGACGAAGTCGCGCACCTCCAGAATCCGGTCCTTCAGCAGGTATCCGACGCCGCCGGAGCGGGTGGACTCCAGCAGCGTGGCGGCGTACGCAGTCGCCACGTACTGGCTGAGGACCAACACCGGCAGGCGCGGACGCTCGGCACGCAGCGCGACGGCGGCACGCAGTCCCTCGTCGGTGAAGTCCGGCGGCATGCGCACGTCGGTGACGACGACGTCCGGCTCGTGCAGGGCGACGGCGTTCATCAGCGCGTCGGTGTCACCCACGGAGGCGACGACCTGGTGGCCGAAACGGACCAGCAGGGCGACCAGGCCCTCGCGCAGGAGAACGGCGTCGTCGGCCAGGGCTATGCGGAGCACGGCACCTCCAGCCGCACCACCGTGGGCCCGCCGGGCGGGCTGGCCAACACCAGGGTCCCGTCGAGCGCGTCGACCCGGTCGGCGAGTCCGCTCAGCCCGCTGCCCCGAGTGGGATCGGCGCCGCCGACGCCGTCGTCGTGGATCTCCACGTACAGCGTTCCGCCGGTGACCGCGCCTGTCACCTCGACGCGTTCGGCGTGGGCATGCTTGGCCGCGTTGGTCAGTGCCTCAGCGACGACGAAGTACGCCGCCGACTCCACCGGAGCGGGCAGACGCTGGGGCACCTCCAGGGCGACGGTCACCGGGAGCGGTGACCGGACGGCCAGTTCGGCGACGGCGGGCGGCAGCCCCAGGTCGGTGAGCACCCTGGGGTGGATGCCGCGCACGAGTTCCCGCAGCTCGGTAAGGGTCGCCTTCGCCTCGTCAGCGGCGGTGGCGATGAGGGAGCGGGCGGCCTCTGGATCTTTGTCCAGCTCCAGCTGCGCGGTGACCAGGGTCATGCCGAGGCGCAGCAGGCGCTGCTGCGCGCCGTCGTGCAGATCGCGCTCGATGCGCCGCCGCTCCACCTCGAAGGCGTCGATCAGCCTGGCCCGCGACATGGTCAGGGTGCGGATGCGCGTCTCGTCCTCGGCCGACAGCAGGAGGCGGGCGAGTTCGGCGCGGGCCACCGCCGCGGCAGCGGTCGTGCAGGCAAGGAGGATCGCGGCCGCGACGACGGCGAGCGCCGCGCCTACGCCGATGAACGCCGTGCCGGAGACGTGGTCGGGAGAGCCCGCTGTGGCCGTCCCCGGGCCGGATTCCACAAAGCTCACCGCTCCGCTGAGAAACAGCAAGGCCGGGGCAAGGCCCACGACCAGCGCGGCCAAGTCGACCAGCAGCAGGACGGTACCGTTCAGCACCGTGTAGGCGAGCTCTCGCCAGGTGATGGCCTCGGCGTATCGCGCGCGCAGCCGGGCGGACAGACCGGAGCGGTCCGGCGTGCGGTGGGGATCGGGCAGCGCCGGGCCGCCCAGCAGCCGCACGCGTTGCCGTTCGACCGTCACCAGCGGCGCGATGAGCAGCGGAGTCAGGGCGAATGCGCCTAGCAGCATCGCGACCGGCAGCCAGACCAGCGTGGCCAAGCCGCTCACCACGCCGGAGACCACGTACGCCAGCGTCCGCAGCGGCCAGGAGGACACCAGGAAACGCAGCGGGCGGCGACGGATCCTCTCGGCCACGGTGACCGCCGTGACCTCGCCGGAGCCGGACGCCGTCATGGCCATCATCCTAGGAAGTCAGACCGGTGGTGGCATGGGGGCCAGCCCTCCCTTCACGATGGGTGCGCGGCCTCCTGTGCCGGGCGGAAGGTGCGGCTTGGATGGCACCGTGAACCTGATCGAACGCCCCACCGCGGCCACCATCGAGACCCATGGCCTGCGCAAACACTATGGACGAACGCTCGCTGTCAACGATCTGACCTTCACCGTCGTCCCAGGCCGGGTGACCGGGTTCGTCGGGCCCAACGGCGCGGGCAAGTCAACGACGATGCGGATGATCCTCGGCCTGGACACGCCGGACGAGGGACGCGCGCTCGTCGGTGGCCGCCCCTACCGCGGCCTGCGCACACCTCTGCGGCACGTGGGCGCGCTGCTGGACGCGAACGCCCTCCACCCCGCCCGCCGCGCCTGCGACCACCTGCTGTGGATGGCGCACAGCAACGGCATCCCGGCGCGGCGGGTGGACGAGGTTCTCGATCAGGTAGGGCTGGCCACGGTGGCACGGCGACGGGCGGGCGCCTTCTCGCTCGGGATGAAGCAGCGCCTGGGCATCGCCGCCGCCCTGCTCGGGGACGCGCCGGTGCTGATGTTCGACGAGCCGGTGAACGGTCTCGACCCGGAGGGCATCCGGTGGATCTGCGGACTGCTGCGCGGGCTGGCCGCCCAAGGCCGCGCCGTGCTGGTGTCAAGCCACCTGATGAGCGAGCTGGAAGATACCGCCGACCACCTCATCGTGATCGGCCGCGGCCGCCTGCTCGCCGACACCAGCGTCCGCGATCTGCGGGCCCAGGCGTCCGGCGGCCGGGCCCAGGCGTCCGGCGGCCGGGCCCAGGCGTCCGGCGAACGAGCGCAGGCACCCGGCGCCCAGACCCAAGCGTCCGGCGAACGGCACGGCCTGGAGCAGATCTCGCTCGAGGAGGCATACCTGCGGCTCACTCGTGACGCCACCGAGTACACGGCGACGGAGGACGGCACATGATGGACGGTTTCCCCGACGTCATGCGTGCCGAGTGGACCAAGTTCCGGTCGGTGCCGGTCTATCTCGGGACGTTGCTCGGTGCCGCGGGGCTGATGGTGCTGTTCGCCGTTCTGATCTCGTCGGGCAGCCCGGGGACGTACGACCAGGCCCCGTACGTGGACCGGTTCCGATTCACGCACCGGCCGCTCACCGGCGACGGCTCCATCGTGGCCCGGGTGGCCGGGCAGCGCGCCGACCATCCCTGGGCCATGGCGGGTGTCATGATCAAGGAGAGCGCCACCGCCGGAGCCCCGTACGCCGTGCTGGCAGTCACCCGCGGCCACGGGATCAGGCTCCAGGCCCGCTTCACCACCGACATCGCCGGTAGCGACCACAAGGCCCCGCACTGGCTCAAGCTCACCCGCGCCGGCACGGTCATCACTGGTTACACGTCCACCGACGGAAGCGTCTGGCGTCCCGTCGGGACGGTCACCATGACCGGACTGCCCTCAACCGTGGAGATGGGGCTTTTCGCAACCTCACCGGGGGCGGAGCGCGCCGTACCAATGCGGCCGGTTCTCATGCGGACCCGCCCCGGCACAGCCGTCTTCGACAACGTCAGCGTCACCGCCCCTGGACCGCCATGGCGTACCGATGACATAGGGGGAGCGGGATCACCGGAACCGCCACCACCGCTCGGTATCGAGCCCACCGCCGTCACCGTGACCACCCCAGCCGGGGACATCATCGGCCAAGCCGACGACGGCAGCAGGGTCATCGCGGCAGTGGCGGGCAGCATCGCGGGCCTGCTTCCCCTGCTGGCCCTGGGCTCGGCGTTCGTCACCGCCGAGTACGAGCATGGGCTCATCCGGACGACCTTCGCCGCACGACCAGGACGTGTCCAGGTGCTCGCCGCCAAAGCGGTCGTGCTCGCGGCGACCGTCTTCACCACCACGCTGGTCGCCGGCCTGGCCGCTTTTCTGATCACGCAGCCGCTCCTGCGCCTCCAGGGCTTCCGCCCTCCGACCTACCCGGATCCATCGCTCGCGGATCCCACGGTGCTGCGAGTCCTCGTCGGCACGGCCGCGTTCCTGACGCTCGGCGCGGTGCTCGCCCTCGGCGTCGGGGCGATCCTTCGACACACCGCTGCCGCCGTGACCACGACCATCGTTCTCGCCATGGCACCGGTTCTGGTGACACCCATGGCCGGCGGCCCATGGCCGCAGCGCCTCGGGCCCCTGGCGGGGCTCTCGATCCAGCAGATCAAGGAAACCGACGACGCGTTCCTGCTGCCGTGGGCCGGACGTACCTGGACCGGCTTCACGCTTCTCTGCGCGTACGCGGCGTTCGCGTTTGCAGGAGGCTGCGTGCTCATGCGCAGGAGGGACCCATGAGACGCGCACTCCGCGCCGAGTGGACCAAATGGCGCACTGTACCGAGCACGGCCCTCGCCCCCTGGCTGGCCGTGGCGTTGACGCTGGCGGCGAGCGCCGTGGTCGCCGCGACAGCGGAGCCGGGTACGACTGTCTGCCCGACCGCCGAAACCTGCGACACCGTCAGGCTCACACTCTCTGGCGTCCAACTAGGCCAAGTCCCGGTCGTCGTGGCGGCTGCTCTCACCGTCACCGGGGAATACGGCACCGGCCTGATCGGACCGACACTGACCGCCGTCCCCCGCCGACTGCGCGTCCTCACCACCAAGGCGGTCACCGTGACCGCCGTCGCCCTGGCCGCAGGCCTGCTGAGCGTGGCGGGTTGCCTGATCATCGCCCGCGCGCTTCTGCCCGGCTCGGGACTGCCCGTGCCGCCCGCCGACGCGACGACCTGGCGGGCCGCCCTCGCCACCGTCCTCTACCTCGCGCTCATCACCCTGGTCAGCCTGGGGATCGGCGCCCTCCTCCGCAACATCGCCGCCGCGGTGACAACCGTGCTCGGGCTGCTCTTCCTGCTACCCATCCTCGCCCGCCTCCTCCCCAACGGACACCTGCTCGAGAAGTACGCACCGACGACCGCCGGACTTGCCCTACAGACCACCAAGAATCTCGAGGCCCAGCTCATCAGCCCATCAACTGGCCTCACCGTCCTCACCGCATACGCCGCCGCCGCCACAACCCTGGGCGCCCTCCGATTCCACACCCACGATCCGTGACCGACACCCCGAGGGAGAGCGGATATCGCCTCACCCGTCGCGACCCGCGGATCACCACGGCCGCACAGAGCCGGACCGGCCGCACAGAGCCCGGACCCACACAGAGCCGCACCCGCACAGATTTGCGGGGTGACGGGACATGACGAGGTCCCGCCGCCCCGGTACAGGCAGGGCCGACTGGACATCGTGATGAGCCTCTCGCGGGCGGCTAAGCCTCGGGACGGCAGCTGCTGGCCACCACGCGGCGTACCGGCACTCGAACACCAGGGGCCAGGGCTGAGCGCGGACGATGGAGCCGCCCAGGAAGGGAGCCGACTCGAAGACTCACCTCAGATACCAGACAGAATCACCGTTCTGTCTGGTATCGAACGTATGATCGACAATCTCGATCGGCGTGGCCGTTCCCGGCAACATCAGCCTTGGCGCCCGATCGGGGCTTGTAGCGTCAAAGGGCATGGGCATCAGCGTTGCCGTCGGCTCACAGATCAGACCCGCGTCCCAGGTCAACCTGGACGCCGTCTACGCGGGACGATGGCTACAGGTCATCGCTACCGGACACGGCCGCGGCGGTGACATTGCTGCGGCAGAAGTCGTTGAGACAATGGCCCGCCTCGATGTCCAGCCGTCCGAGGAGGTTCTGAACGAGGACGGGCCGAGCTGGCAATCGCCGTTCCTGGAGAGCGTGGAGTGGGCAATAGTTCAGGCACATGAACGACTGGGGCGGCTCAAGCGGCACGACCGGCGATACACCGACGCGAGGGTATGGGTCACGGCAATCCGCTGGTCAGGGCCTGAGCTCGCCCTTGGTTACGTCGGTCGCTGCCGGGGCTACCTGATCCGTGATGGGGAGCTCTACCAGATAACGCACGATTACACAGTCTGGTTATACGGACGGGAAGTGGCTCCATCTCCAGCGACTTCCGGCCCCACTTGTTGTTCTCAGCTCTCATGGTCACCAGTGCGACCTGGCCCCATCTCGTCGCTGAGGACGGCTACCGCTCACCCCCGTCATCGTCGTATGTCCTCTTCTGGCTCCGGGTGCTCAAGGCTGACCTGCGACCCGACGACGACGGCAGGTTGGTGCCGGCGAGGAAAGGCCGGGATGCCCGGTCTCACCATCCCCCCGGCCAGTCTCGGCGAGCGGCCCTGGCGGTATCGAAGATCGGTTTCCAGTGCGGGCCCCGTCGCTTCTCCCAGATCTCACGCAGGGCGCGGACCTCCTTCTCGATGTCGGTCTCGCTGGCGTCCAGGTGCGGTAGGTCGATCTCTCGGCCCTGATAGTCGTAGATCACAACCCACGAGCGCCTGGTTCCACGCCTGATCTCGATGCCCTGGATTGCCTGCCATGGTGTCGCGATGGTCCGGAACAGTCCGCGCTTCACGATGCGGTCTCGCGACACGCAGGTTCGCGTCCACATGCTGGTCCCCAGGTAAAGGACGATGATTCCGACCAGCAGTCCGGACATGAGGATCTTGACCGCGGCATTGTTCTCTCCCCGCAACACGACGATGGCCACGACCAGAAAGAAGAAACCCATCAAGAAGGCCATGGCGAACGTTCCGAGGTTTGCCCGGTACTCGCGTCTGAAAGGGTCAGCAGCCATGTTCGCCTCTGAGGCCATACGCACACCACCCCGAAGGCCGCGGGGCAGATGATGATCCACGATCAAATCTAGCGATTGTTCGGGGGCTAGACCAGACAAAGCAAGCAAGGGATTCCGCGCCCATACGCGCCGGCGAGGTCCCCGATGGTGAGCGTGGTCAGTGCCCAGCCCCACCGCCCCGTTCGCCAGCTCCGCCGGACTCCAGGGGGTGGGGCCAGGTCTCCTACGAACAGGAATCCGTCTCACCGGGGTGGAGCCAGTGCCCGTCAGAAGGTGGGGCCGGTTGACGCTGGTGGAACCAGCCAGGCGTCGCCGCAAGGGACGCTTTCATCCGCATCGCTGCCGCGCTCATTTGTCACCACTGACCGCCGCATGGACCGACTTCCCCTGGGCTCAGCATGACGCAGCATCAGCATGATGCGACGACGTATCGCTCCTGAGATGACATCGAGAGGACGAGCAGCACGAACAGTGCCTTGGAAGGATCGTCCGACAGATAGCAGAATTCTGTATGGTATCGAATCTATGATCGGCGAACTGGGCCGGGGCGTGGCCGTCCTGGCTCAGCCGATCTGATGACGACCCGGCGAAGGTGATGCGAGCGGCCGTGTGACCGGTGCCTGGCTCAGCGAATGTGATGCGGGACGTTCCTTCTGTTTTCGGCCCTCGCGCTTCGCCTGGTGTCTCGCGGCGTGATCCTGCTTGACCTTGACACTGTGACAAGGTCTTCGCTGTGGTCAAGGAGGTGGTCCCCGATGACCATGCCGGAACAGGACCTGGGCATGACGCGAGCTCTTGAGGGGCTGGAGGACGGTCGTTCGTCAGTGCGCCTGCGGGCGGCGCTGGTGGTCGGCACGACCCCTGACCCGCGGCTCATCGACACGCTCGTTGAACGTTGCGCGATCGAACCCGACTTCTACGTGCGCGACATGCTCACGTGGGCACTCACCCGCTACCCGGCATCAATGACGGTACCGAGGCTCCTCGACGAGGTCCGGTCTCAGCGTGCGCAGGCACGAAGCCAGGCGTTGCACACCCTGTCCAAGATCGGGGATCGGCGAGCGTGGCCGGCGATCACACGGGCGCTTTTGTCCGACGCGGACGATGAGGTGGCGCGGAGTGCTTGGCGGGCAGCGGTCGTGCTCGTGCCCGAAGGTGAAGAGCCCGAGTTGGCCGCAGTGTTGTCGACGCAGCTCGGGCGCGGCGAGCGTGAGACGCAGCTGAGCCTCAGCCGGGCGCTGATCGCGCTCGGCGAGGTGATTGTGCCGACTCTGCGTGCTGCGATGACCCATCCCGACGCGCGCGTGCGTGCGCATGCGATCGCCACGGAACGGCTGTTGCGCGACCCGGATGCCGGATTCGAGTTCGCGATCGAGGAGGCCAAGCGCGTCGTGGCCCTTGGCACGAGCCAGGAGGGGTGATGGGCAGTGTTGATCGGTGATGTGGCACGGCGTTCCGGGGTCAGCGCCCGCATGCTCAGGCATTACGACTCGCTCGGCCTCGTGCGGCCAACGGGTCGTACCGACGCCGGCTATCGGGAGTACTCCAGCGAGGACATACGGCGGATCTTCCATATCGAGAGCCTGCGGTCGTTGGGGCTGTCGCTGCGTGAAGTCAGGCGTGCGCTCGATGATCCCGGCTTCACACCCGCAGAGCTCGTCGACGACCTCATCCGCCAGACGCGCGACCGCATCGCACATGAGACCGAGCTGCTCACGCGACTGCGTCGGATCGGTGCCGCGGAACCCGGCGGTTGGGAGGACGTCCTTCAGGTCGTGGCACTTCTGCGGGCGTTGGGGTCAAAGAGCGCTGGGCAGCGTCAGCGCGCGGCCTTGTCCTCGGTCGCAGAGGTTCCGGTGCCGGTGGAAGCACTTGTCGAGGCGGTGCTGAACGAGGCGGACCCGAACGTCGCCGGAGCCCTTCAATGGGCCTTGGCGCAGCTGGGTGATGGCGCATTGGACCTGCTGGCGGAGGGCCTCGGCTCGCCAGAAGCCGAGGTACGGAAACGTGCTGTCCAGGCCATCGCTGAGATCTCGGGCGGTCAAGCGACCGAACTCCTGCAGGACGCCCTCGCCGGCTCCGACGTCGTGGTCCGCAGGTATGCGGCGCTGGCGCTCGGGGTACGTGGAGTGGCCGATGCGATCCCGACGCTCATCGATATGGTCGTCCAGGAGGCGAATGACGTCGATGCAGCCGACACACTGAGCGCGCTGGCCAGCCGTCCCGCGTTGGCGGACCAGATCGCCACCAGCCTCGTTGAGCGCCTTGCCCGCGGCACCATTGAGTCGTCTGCACGTCGACGGCTGACCCAGGCGCTCGCGGATATCCCGGGAATCACCACCTCTCGTGCCCTCGCAGATCTGGCACACGACGAAGACCGTGGCGTTGCGCTTACGGCGGCTTACATTCTCGGAACTCGCGACCTATGATGACGATTCTGAACGCGTGGGCTGTTAACCGAATCCATCCAGGCTTGCAGCGGGTGTAACTGCGCTTTGGCCGAGCCACCCCGGGTGCCTGGAGCCCAGCCGGCAAGGAGCCGTGTCGCATGTGCCCAGGTCGGCGCGGGAATCGTCTGGAGGGCGCAACACCGCGAGTGATGGGCCGCGCAGTACTGCGAGTCCAGGCACACCGGATTGTTTCGCCCGGGTCACCGCGACCAGCAATGCGGTCTCGTCGACAAGCACCGCAGCGCCCATTTAGATCGTTCGGCGCCGCCCTGGAGATGGATTGAATTTTCCAGCTGGTTGTGCATCGGCTCGTTCTGCCGTACCTGTGCGACATTTTTCCGAGCGGGCCGGGAACGTTGATGCGATCTGCCCTATGGTGCGGACATGGCTACCTTCGCACTGATTCACGGCAGCGGGGATGTTGGTTGGTACTGGCATCTGGTGGAGGCCGAACTGCGTTCGCGCGGGCATGATGTGGTCGCGCCTGACCTGCCGTGTGACGACGACTCCGCGAGCCTGAATGACTATGCGGACACGGTGGTCAAGGCAGTAGGCGATCGGCAGGATCTGGTCGTTGTAGGTCATTCGTACGGTGGCTTCACCGCACCGCTGGTGGCCGATCGGCTTCCGGTGGACGTACTTGTTCTGCTCGCCGCGATGATTCCGTCCCCAGGAGAGTCCGCGGCAGATTGGTGGACCAATACCGGTTATGGCCAGGCCGTACGAGAGCAGGCCGAGTTGGACGGCGGCAGGACCGGCAACGCCGACCCGTTCATCTGTTATTACAACGGCGTGCCTCGTGCCCTCGCCGAGGAGGCGTTGAGCAAGGAACGCGGAGAGTCGTCAACTGCCTACGATTCGCCGTGGCCGCTTGATGCATGGCCGGATGTGACGACGAAATTCGTGCTGTGCAAGGACGACCTGTTCTTTCCGGCCGACTTCTTCCGGCGGCTGGCGCCAGAACGGCTGGGCATCGACCCCGACGAGATCCCGGGTTGTCACTGCGTCGCGCTGAGTCACCCGAAGGAGTTGGCTGACCTCTTGGTGAGCTACACGGCTGGCAACCAGACATAGGCCGCGGCACGGATCGAGATGTGGGGCTGCGTAGCAGACATCGAAGATTGGTCGATAAGAATGATTATGTCAATCTAATCGACTGGTATTGCCGGTAATTCCAGGCTGTGGGTCGGCCGTCTGCCAGAATCAGCTCACCGCACAGGCCAGAGGCACGTTTCCAGCCACACAACAGGACGTTCACGCCAAAAGAGTCACAAAAGCTCACCGCGGCCAGGTCCAGCGCGACATAGGGCGGGACCAACGTGGCCCAGGCGTGATCCAGGGCGGCCTGCAGATCGGAAACCGTTCGTCGACGCCGACCGCCCGCACCTTGATGATCTTGCCGAGGCCCAGCAGCGTCTCCGGCAGCGGCAGCCCGGTGCGGTGGAAATGACCGAGCATCGCCGCGGGCGGCAGCGCCACCACGCCGTGCTCGGGGTGGATCGGCGACCAGAACGGCCGTCAGTGGACCGTCTCGTCTGGTTCACGATCGCGGCTCAGCGCCGAGGAGATCACATTCACCAGCACGTCGGTACCGTCGATGAGCGCCTTGGGCAACGCCGACCCGAGCGTGCCGGCCGCACGCATCACTGCAAAACACCGCTGCGGCGCATCCACCCCCGGGATGCTCTCCGCGCAGTTCCGGCACGACCGCGGGCACGGCCTACGCGGTCACAGCACCTATCCCGGGGTGGTCATGTCTACGCTTGCGGCGTGGCGTTGGTGTGGGTGACGGGCAATTCAGGGACTGGTAAGTCCACGGTCTGCGGGGTGTTGCGAGCGCGTGGCCACGTTGCTCTCGACGCCGACGAGGACGGCTTCAGTCGCTGGATCGATCGAGCTACGGGCGCGGTTGTGGTGGATCCTCCGTATCCGGTTCCTGGGGGCTGGCTCGATCGATACGGGTGGGCGATCGTCCGTGAGCGCGTTGAGACCCTCGTCGAGAAGTCTCGTTTCCGAATCGCGTTCCTGTGTGGGTCGGCGGAGAACGAAGCAGACGTCCTCGATCTTTTCGACCTCATCGTGTGCCTGGTGATCGACGAGGACACCCTCCGCCACCGGCTCGCGACCCGCACTACGAACCCATTCGGTCAACATCCCGAAGAGCTCGCAGCGGCCCTGACGTGGAACCCTCGGATGCCAGCGATCTACCAAAGCCGCGGCGCGACGATCATCGATGCGTCCAAGCCGCTGACCGAGGTGGTGGACAGCGTGATCGACGCAGTTCAGGGACTGGCAGGGGCCACCCGATAACTCCGATCACCTCTGCGTGTCGGCGGTCGCTCAGCGGCAGTCCGGAGGTCGCGGCTCGGCGCCGCTGTAGGTGATCAGCCAATTGAACACGGCTGTCGATCATGGAATGAGCAACGACTCGCAGGGGCGCGATCACGTTATTGAGCATGCTCATGGACTGGGGGGGAGTGAACACCGCCGCACCCCTGCGTCGGACGCTCCACCCTCCACCGCGTCATTCACGGTCCGGAGGACGATCAGAGCTGACCAACGCGTAGTCCGCGCCCCCTGGGATCAGAGCTGCATGAGCTTGCTGACCAGGGCAGCGAGCTGGGCGCGTTCACTGGTGGTGAGAGGGGCGAATTGGGGATCCATCCTGCCAGCGACCTGGAGCTTCATGCTCACCGCCCGCGCCCGCGGCCTCGGCACCACATGGACCACCGCCCAAGGACCCCTCGAACACGAACTCGCCGCCACACTGGGCGTCCCCTACAACGAGGTCATGCTCGCCGCGTTCATCCCGCTCGCCTACACGATCGGCACCGACTTCAAACCCGCGCCCCGCATCCCACGCGACCAGGTCCTGCACTGGGAGCGATGGTGAATGCCCGTCCGCCAGGCCGAGCACCTGACCCAAGCCGCAGAGGCCCCGGACCAGGCCTGTCCGCGAACGTCTGACGGGGCAACGCCCTAGCCGCCGCTCGCCAGCTAAACCCACTCCAGCACCGCACCCCCGACGCCCGAGCCGAACGCTCGGGCGTCCTTGCGTCCCCGCTCCAACCAGCTACAACGTGCCCCGGTGATCCCTTTCTGGCGTATTCCGCTGCTCCCCTGCTTGGCGACCTCCAGCGCGGTGAGAGGGCCTGGCGCTGTAGCTGTGTGACCAGGCGTTTGCGAGGGTGAAACCGAGATCCGGTCGGTGGTGTTCGAGCCCGCCGAGTACGCCGTGCTGAGTCCGGAACGGGAGGACCACCTGCGGACGCAGATCGCGCACCGATGAGGTTTCCGCGCCGCGCCCGTCTGTACGTGTGAGATCGACTCGAGGGAGGCTGGCACGATGCGGAAACTGATCTTCGGCATGAACGTGACCCTGAACGGCTACATCGCCGCGACCGGCGACGACATCGGCTGGAGTGGCGGGGAGGGACCGGACTCGTCGCCGAGCGCCGAGCTGTTCCAGTGGTGGTACGACCAGATGCGGGCGAGCGAACTGTCGCTGTACGGGCGCAAGCTGTGGGAGGCGATGAGCTCCCACTGGCCGACCGGCGACCAGCGGCCCAACGCCACCCCGGCGGAGATCGCGTTCGCGCGCCTCTGGCGGGACATGCCGAAGGTGGTGTTCTCATCGACGATCGACAAGGTCGACTGGAACACCCGCCTGGTCACCGGCGACGCGGTCGCCGAGATCACCCGGCTCAAGGCCGAGGACGGCGGCCCGATGGACATCGGCGGCGCGACGCTCGCCGGGGCGGCCATGCGGGCCGGGCTGATCGACGAGTACGCGATCGTCACCCATCCGGTCCTGGTGGGCGGCGGCACGCCGTTCTTCACCACGCTGGACAGCTGGGTGAACCTGAACCTGGTCGAGACGCGGGCATTTCCCGGCGGCGTGGTGCTGACCCGATACGAGACGAGGCGATGAGCACGGCCAAATGCTCGGCTCGCTGCCCCGCCGGCAACGCCGGCGGGGCGGTGGTGTTCAGCTGGTCGGGGTGCTCATTCCGCGGTGACTTCGGTGACGCCGGGCCCGTGCGCTGGACTCGTCGACGATGGGGACTTGGCTGATCACAGCGTCGCGGGCAGGCCCAGCCATGGTTTGTCGGTGGCGTCGAATCCGGTGAGCTCGGCGATCTTCCCGTCGACGATGTGCAGGACCGCGATGGTGAACAAACGGTGTTCCGGGTCGTCGGGGGTGCGAAGGTACAGTGCGGCGGCGGGCATGCGGTTGACCGTCGTGGCGATGCAGCGCCAGTCGTCCTTGCCGCGCTGGAAGAGCCCGTTGGAGACCCAGCCGTCCACCGCGTCCTTGGCCGTGACGATCACGGTGCCCGGGTCGGGCAGCATCGCGAAGCGCAGGTCGTCGCGCAGCAGGGCCATCAGCCCGTCGAGGTCGTTGCGCTCATGGGCGTCGATGTACGACTTCACCACGCCGCGCTCGTCATCCGACAGCTCGTGCGTGGCGGGGCTCCGCCAGTCGAGGCGGTCGGGCAGCTGCTCGCGTATCGTCACGCGCGCCCGCTGCAGTGCGCTGGTCACCGATGCGACGGTCAGCTCCAGGGCATCGGCGGCCTTCGACGCCGGCCAGCCGAGGACGTCGCGCAGGATGAACACCGCCCGCTGCCGCGGCGGCAGGTGCTGGACGGCGACGATGAACGCCAGCTCGATCGTCTCCCGCGCCACCACCGAGTCCTGCGGATCCTCCGGGAGCATCCGGTCCGGGTAGGGCTGCAGGTAGTGCAATTCCGAGCCCGCGTCCGGCAGCTCGGCAGGCACGGGTGTGCGGTCGTTGCGCTTCTCCAGGAAGTCGAGGCAGGCGTTCGTCGCGATCCGGTACAGCCAGGTCCGCAGCGCAGCCTGGCCCTTGAACGAATCCCGCTTGTTCCACGCCCGCAGGAACGTCTCCTGCGTCATGTCCTGGGCGTCCTCGTAGTTCGCGAGCATCCGGTAGCAGTGCACCTGCAGCTCACGCCGGTAGCGCTCCGTGATGAGCGCGAACTGTGCTGTGTCATTTGAGCGGGCCGCCGCGATGAACGCGGCCTTGTCGGCGCCTAGCAGTCTGCCGTCGGTCATGGTCGTCAATCCTTCCGCGTGTGGCGAGGGGCTACCAGAACTGACGACGTGGCGAAGGATTTCTGATCGGTGAAGCCGCTGACACCGGGCCGCGGCGATGCTCGGCCAAAGGCGATGGCGACCCGCCGCCGACCAGGGGCGGAGCTGGGGCCGCGGCATCCGGCGAGCCGTATCGCCACATCATCACTATCGGGCACTACGACCTTGGCGACGGCGGTTACCTGCATTTCGTGCTCCCAGCGAAGGCGTTCCGCGACGGGGACCACGAGCAGACGGTCGTGTTGTACGAAGGTTTCTGGGTATCGGGAGCGGCCGCCGGGCCGTGATCGGACGGCCTGCGCTCGCCGGGGCTCGGCTCAGATCAGTCTCGCTGGGATGATCTTGGGGTGCGTCGTGGTGATCGACCGCGGCGCAGTGGGCCGTTAGCGCATCGCGGTCGCCCGGCCCGGTGGCGGTCGCCCTCGCACCCGACCGGACCGGGTCCGGGCCGGTCGGGCCTGCTCCTCTCGCACCCGGTGCTTGTTCAGGAACGCTGCAAGCCAGCGAGGCCCTTCTGCAGGTCTTCCGGGTTCATCACGGGCTGGACCTCGACCTTTGCGCCGAGTTCCTGGAAAAGCGGCTCCGCGAGTGTCGGCAGCGCTGAGCTGTCCTGCATGTCGAACACGAAGGTGCAGGAACGTCCGCCCTCGCTGGGGCCGAAGTAGGCCGCCTCGGGCTTGAGCCGTTCCATCATCGACTCCATGACCTCTTGCAGTTTGCCGCTCTTGAGCGCTTGGTTCGAGACCTGGGTGTCCAGCTGCGCCCTCAGCATGACTCTCATCGCACTTGCCCCCCGTGCACCCGAGCCGGCGCGGCCCCCGCGCTCCCCGAAACCCGGTGCTGTCCGGATTAATGACCCCGGGATGCTTGGGGCAAACATCGCGTTTCGCCAGGCCACACGCGGCTAGGCCGTAAGTGGTCGAGGTCCCAGGCGGGCGGCAGGCAGCGGGCATCGGCTCAGCGAGATCGAGCGTGATGGGCGTCCCGTCCAGGCGATGTCGTCCACCGCCAACCACGGGCTCTTGGTCTGGTCGCCGGAGTCCCTCCGGCGAACGCCGCAACCTCCCGATGAGATGGACTGGTCGACGTTGCCGGCCTGCGCCGCGACCTCGGCCGCGCGTCCGCCTGCAGCGAGACGGTGAACGGCGTGGTCGAAGCGGACCAGTTTCGCGGAGCGCTCGGGAGGCAGTCCGGATCTGTGCCCGGAACCGCGACCACAGGCGCTTGTGGCTCCATCCGATCCCGCCGCCTGGTCGTCGATCCTGATCCAGCCGCGGTGGGCGAGGGTCCGGTCCAAGGCACCCGGTCGGGCACCGCGCGCTTCCTCCCCCTCGTGGATCAGCTCACCTTCGACGGCGAAGCACTCGTCCTTCCTATGAGATCAAGAGTTTCATTACCGCGCACGCAGAGCACATGACTCACTACTATGCGTAGCCATACCTTCCCTTTGCTGAGGCATGGGAAATCTTCCGATCTTCAAGGATGGAAATGCACACGATACGAAGAGTCGCCGTGCTCGCAGCCACGGCCGGCTGGGTGCTGGCGGCCCCCGTCGGGGCCGCCATGGCCAGCCCGGGTTCCGGGGACGGCGACGGAGGAGCCGGCGGCCTGCTGTCCAACCTTTCAGGACGCAACTCCTCCGGACACGCCAACTTGTGCGGCACTGGCAAGGTGTCGGTCCTCAAAGACCGCACCTGCGTCACAACAGACAAACACGGCGCTCACAAAGAGGGTGATCACGCAGGTCCCAGCGGCGGTGTGCTGTCCAACCTCCTGTTCGCTCGGAACGCCTCCGGTCACAGCAACAACTGTGGCAACGAGACGGTCTCGGTGCTGAGCCAAACCACCTGCATCACCAAGGACAAATAAGCCTCCCGGGGGCCTGAGGCGAGCCATACGAACCCAGGCCCCCGGGTGGACCGCTCATGGAGGTCATGGTGGCGTCGAAATCGCGGCTGTGCATCGGGGCCGTCGTGCCGCAGACCGGGCGATTGGCCGCGCTCGGCGCTCCGCTGTCATTCGTGGTCGACAAGCTGGCGTCGCGCCGTTCGCAGCTTCGCAATGGCGGCCGCAGCTACCAGCTCTGCTTCGCCACCCGCGACAGCCGGTCGGATCCGGTCCATGCCCGCCAGGCGGTACGCGACCTGGTCGAGCACGACCAGGCCGACGTGGTGATCACCATGGCGGGCACGAAGGTCCTGCCTGCGGTCGCTGACACCTGCGAGACCCTCGGTGTTCCGTGCATCTCGACCACCTTTCCGTGGCAGGCCTACATGTACTCGCGCGGCGGCGAACTGCGGCGCGAGTTCGCGTGGACGTTCCACTTCGCGTGGGGGCTGGACGACATCGCCAACGTGTTCGCCGACATCTGGGAACGCCTCGGCGGCATACAGAGGGTCGGCTGCCTGTGGAACGACGACCTGCAAGGCCAGCTTCTGCGTCATCCCCACCACGGCTTCGTGCCGGCCGCCGCCCCGCGCGCCACCCTGATCGACCCGGGCGGGTATCGCGAGCCCGCCACCGACTTCGGCTCGCACATCGCCCACCTGCGCCGCAACGACGTCGACGTCATCACCAGCGCCGCCACCGCCGCCGACCTGACGCTGTTTCATCGCCAGGCACACCAAGCCGGGCTGCTCCCCCGCCTCATCACATGCTCACGCTGGCTGACCTATCCCCACACCGACGAGCTCTCCGCCGCACGCGTGGCCACCCTGGCGTACTGGACGCCCACCCACCCGCACCGTTCATCGCTGGACGGCACCACCACCGCTGAACTGGCCAACGCCTACCAAGACGCCACCGGCAAACCTTGGTCACAGCCCCTGGGCCTGGCTTACGCCCTTGTCGAAGTCGCCCACCACGCCCTGTGCACTGCCTCCGACGTCACCGACCATCGCGCTGTCGCCCAGGCAATCGCCCAAACCCGCCTGGCCACCATCGCCGGAACCCTGGACTGGTCCCGTGGCCCCACACCGAACATCGCGCTCATCCCCCTGGTCGGCGCCCAGTGGCTGCCCACTCGCAACGGGCACCACCTCGCCGTCGTCACCAACACCGCCATGCCCGACGTGCCAGTCACCGCCGACGTGACCCCAGCACACTGACCGAAGGCAGTGAACGGCCAGCCCCAACGCGGGCCAGCCGCGCTGCTATCTCAGATTCCGATCAGCGCAGTGTGGATGTGGTCGTCGAGGTCGGCGACGAATCCTTCGCTGCGCCATGGCCGCAGCTCCAGCCGCGCCTGTCGAAGGCGTTGTGCGGGTACCCGGCCTCGCGCCGCGGCGGTGAGATCAACACACTCGTGCAGTTGGCGGGCCGACTCCTCCGGGGCGCCAGGTCCACCCGTGTGCAACTGGGCTAGGGCCTGGTCGGTGAGCACGATGGCACGCTGCACTGACTCGCGTGACCGCGTGAGGGCGGCGGCCGCCTTCTGCGAGGAGCACCTCGGGCTGCG
Source organism: Actinomadura rudentiformis (assembly GCF_008923185.1). Classification (GTDB taxonomy): domain Bacteria; phylum Actinomycetota; class Actinomycetes; order Streptosporangiales; family Streptosporangiaceae; genus Spirillospora; species Spirillospora rudentiformis. The sequence continues at coordinate 282,804 of NZ_WBMT01000004.1, read as the reverse complement.
CAAGTCGCCGGCCTCCCCTCCCGGAGCGGTGGTGTTCACCACCTCACCGATCCCGTTCGCCGTTCGGGAGCCGCTGCCGGGCGTGGACCTCGATGACGTCGCTCGGCCTGGCCTTGGGGTGGCCTTGTGGTTCCGTACCGCTGACGCCCAGCAGCTGCACGATCGGCTCGCCGCCGCCGATGTGCCTATCCTCAGCCCACCCCAGAACGGCCCGTTCGGCCGCACGTTCACCTTCTCTGAACCCGAGGGCTACGCCATCACCGCCCACGGAGGCTGACCAGAGCCGTCGCCCTGACCAGGCCGCGACACTCTCCTGCATCCGCAAGGTGGTGGGGGCTCGATGCTGGCGTGTCCGGCCCGGCTGAGGGCTACTCGCTGGGCAGGGCGTCCCGTATCGCTTTGACGGCGGCGGTCGGGGCGTAGTCCTCGGGGACGCCTTCGACCATGATGATGTCGCCCTCCAAGTGCCGTGAGCGTAGCGGTGCGATCTGCCGGTAGGCGGGTGAGTCCCACCAGGCCTGCGCCTCGGCGATCCCGGGAAAGCCGATCATCACGACGGATCCGGGCCAGGTGCCCTCCTTCACCTCGTGCTGGGCGGCGTGTACGAGGTAGCGGCCGCCGTACGGCTCGAGGGTGGCAGGGAGGCGTTCGACGTACTCGGCGATCTCCGCGTGCGGGGCGGCGTCCTGGATATGAGCGATGACGTAGGCGGTCATGGGTGTCCTTCCGATCGGTTCAGCTCGGTACGCGTTGATCTTGGCAGTGCCGACGTAAGGAGCGCGATGACCTGACAGGTAAAGGGCGGCGGCCAAGGCCGGCGTCTCCACCCACCGCAACCTCACGATGGTCCTGGGGCCACTCATCGAAGGTGAAACCACCCATGAACCGGCTCAATGTTGGCCGCGCACGATCCGACCAGCCCCGGGGGATCTGGAGCTGACCCCGTACAGCCACCTTGGGCAAACGCAATTCATCTACGTGCGACGACAACCGTTCGGCGGGCCGCCTGGAACATCACCACTGGCGTCATTTCATTGGCCACACTCGCCCAGCTCGCGGCTCGGCGCCGGTCGCTTCATTGTGGTTGGCGTAGTCCTGCGATGAGCAGCTCGACCAGTCGACGTGCGTCGTAATTGGGATCGCTGTCCGCGCCTATGCAGAGGTTCCCGATGCCGCGCATGAGCTCGTAGGCCTTCAAGTCGGATCTGATTTCGCCGCTGGCGGCGGCGGCGTCGAGCAGCTGGGTGCAAACGGGCACGAGGCGGTCGAGGAAGTAGGCGTGCAGCGTGTCGAAGCCGGCGTTGTCGGACTGCAGTACGGCGGCGAGCCCGTGCTTGGTGACCAGGAAGTCAACGAAGAGGTTGATCCATTGCCCCAGCGCGGCGTGCGGCGTCGCGCTGGTCGCCAGCAAGGCGGGACCGGCCTCGGCGCACGCCTCGACCTGGTGCCGGTAGACGGCGATGATGAGATCCGCTCGAGTCGGGAAGTGGCGATAGATCGTGCCCATCCCGACGCCGGCCTTGGCCGCGATGTCGCGTACCGGCGCTTCCACGCCTGAGGTGACGAAGACCGCGGCGGCCGCGTCGAGCAGTGTCTTCTCGTTCCGCCGGGCGTCCGCCCGCTTGGACCGGGCTGCGCGCCCTGCCTCCCCGCTGTCGTTCACCGCACTGCTCCCTCCGCTGTCGAGCTTGCCAAAGCGGAGCGACGTTCCGTATTGTATCCGGAGCGGGGTTCCGCTTGCTCATGATGTCAGAGCGGCGGCTCGTCAACCAACCCATGCCTCAACGGAGGAACGGTCATGCAATACCGCACCTTGGGTCGCACCGGTGTTCAGATCAGCTCCCTCGCGCTCGGCGCGATGAACTTCGGCACGATCGGACGCACCACACAGGACGAGGCCACCGCCATCGTCGATGCCGCGCTCGAGGGCGGGATCAACGTCATCGACACCGCCGACATGTACAGCGACGGCGAGTCGGAGGAGATGGTGGGCAAGGCCATCGCCGGCCGCCGGGACGACATCGTCCTGGCCACGAAGGCGAACATGCCCATGGGCGATGAGCGCAACCACCAGGGCAGTTCGCGCCGCTGGCTGGTCACCGAGCTGGACAACAGCCTGCGCCGTCTCGGTGTCGATCACGTTGACCTCTACCAGATCCACCGGTGGGACCCGAACACCAGTGACGAGGAGACGCTGTCGGCGTTGACCGACCTGCAGCGCGCCGGGAAGATCCGTTACTTCGGCTCCTCGACCTTCCCGGCGTACCGCATCGTGCAAGCCCAGTGGGCCGCACGCGAGCATCACCTGAGCCGTTACGTCACCGAACAGCCCAGCTACTCGATCCTGCAACGCGGTATCGAAGCCCACGTGCTGCCCGTGACCCAGGAGTACGGGCTCGGTGTGCTGGTGTGGAGCCCGCTGGCCTCGGGCTGGCTGTCGGGCGCGATCCGCGAAGGCAAGGAGATCACCACCAGCCGTTCGAAGATCATGCCGCAGCGCTTCGACATGACCATCCCCGCCAACCGGGCCAGGCTCGACGCGGTCGAGCAGCTGGCCAAGGTCGCCGACGAAGCCGGCCTGACCATGATCCAGCTCGCGCTCGGATTCGTGACCGCCCACCCCGTCGTGACCAGCGCCATCATCGGCCCCCGAACGCTGGACCACCTGCACTCGCAGCTCGCCGCCGCTGACACCGTGCTCTCCACCGACGTGCTCGACGCGATAGACGCGATCGTCGCTCCCGGTGTCGACCTGGCCGCGCACGAGAAGTACGACACTCCCCCATCGCTACTCAACCCGTCACTGCGCCGCCGCTGACCGTACAAAGGACAGCCGCCACGTTCTCCGTCCGCAGACAGCCGCCACATCCTCCATCTGCGGACGCTGCCACGTCCTCCACCCCGCGGATAGCCGCCACGTCCTCCATCTGCGGACGCTGCCACGTCCTCCACCCCGCGGACAGCCGCCACATCCTCTGTCCGCGGGAATCGCGCCGGTGCCCGGCCAGAAGCCGTTCTCCTCCAGTTCGCCGACGCCCACCAAGATGGACGCACTGCAACTCGTCGCAGCGAAGCCACGTCTTCCCTGCAATCAACCAAGGCAGCAGCTCGCCGGAGAATCTGGTCGCTGGCCGGGCACAAACGCTTAACGTGGACCGATCACGTCATCATTGCGGTCGCTCCAGTCCACCTCGGACGACCTGACACTGCAGAGGCCAACTCCTGCACTGGTGGAGCCAAGGCAATCGCTGGGGCCACTGCATGGCGGGGTCGGCGGCAATAGCGGGGCCCAGGCGATAGCGGGCCCAAAAGCAATGCCGGAGCCCATGCCATGGCGAGGCCGACGGCGATGATGGAGCCCACCGCAGAGTGGAGCTCTCGGCGGTGGCTGTGCCACGGAGGTGGCGCGGCCAAGCAGGTCGCGGGGCCACGCAGGTCGCGGGGCCACGCAGGTCGCGGGGCCCATGGCGTGGTGCCTGCCGCCTTGGGGACAACGCTCCGCTGGCAGTTGCGGATGTCATTGACGTCGCTCACGTCTTCGCATCTTCCGCGCCGCTGGCATCCGAGACGCGGACGGTCGCACCGTCGATGGCTGCACCGTTGGTGGTCGGACTGTCGGTGGTCGCACCGTCGGCGGTTGCGCCGTTGGTGGTCGCACTGTCAGTGGCCGCACCGTTGGCGGGCGCACCGTTGGTGGGCGCACTGTCGGCGGTCGCGCCGTTGGCGTTAGGGGGGCGGCCGTTCGAAGCGCGGGCCAGTCCGAGGACGGGGTGGGTGGTGACGTAGACGCCGTCCAGGTCGGCGGAGAGCCGGCTCGGGTCGGACGGGTCGGCCCACAGGTCCCGCAGCGGCTGCATGTCGACGCCGAGGGTGCCGGACACTCGGTGCTCACCGGCGGTCCGCTGGGCCTGGTCGGCTTCGACGATCAGCGTGTCGGTCATGATCCGGGTGTTGACGTCGGCGACCTCGCGCATGTCGGTGGTCCCGGCGGTGATCTCCATGAACGAGTGGATCGGCGGCCGGTCGTCGTGCTCGGCCAGGTGCAGCCGCTGGGCCTGCCAAAAATAGGAGTCCTTGCCGTCGTACCGCTGGTAGAGATGGGAGACCAGCGTGATGAGGCGTGCGTAGGCGCGCCGGTAGGCGTACTCGAAGAAGGCCAGTGCCTCCTGCTCGGACAGCTCGCCGTTCAGCGTAGAGTTGACCGCCGCCGCGCCGGTCAGCGCGCTGTAAAGGGCGAGGTGCACCCCGGTCGACAGCAGCGGGTCCAGGAAACACGCCGCGTCGCCGATCGCGATGTACCCCGGCCCGCTGAACGAGTCGGCCACGTACGAGTAGTCCTGCTCGGCGCGGACGTCGCCGATCTGCGAAGCGCCCTGAACGATCGGGTTGAGCGTCTCGCAGGACTTGATCTGGTGCAGGTAGTACTCCTGCAGCGAGGCGAACTTGGGGCGTTCCTCGGCGAAGATGTCTTTGTGCGTGACGTGGCCGAGGCTGAGTTCGCCGCCCGCTAGCGGAATCACCCAGAACCACCCGCCGCGCGTCGAGATCGAGTTGACCGACCCTTCCGGCGATCCGGGCAAGATCTCGGCATCCTTCCAGTACGCCCAGGTGGCGACGTTCTGGAAGACGTCGTGCTGCTGGCGGTTGTCGAAGTGCCCCTTGGTCAGAACGCCGGTGCGGCCGGACGCGTCCACCAGGAAATCGAACTCGGTGACGCGGACGTTCGCCGGGTCGTCGCGGTGCACCCATTCGGCGGCGACGGGCCGGCCGTCCTCGAAGATGACCCTCTTCACGGTGGCGCCTTCAACGATTTTCGCACCCTGGTCGGCCGCGTTCCGCAGCAGCTCGTGGTCGAACTCGGCGCGGTGGACCTGCCAGGAGTGCGCGTCCGGGTGCACCATCGCGGGCCAGTCGATCACCCAGGCGTCGGTGCCCCATCGGAAGACGCTGCCCCTCTTGACCTGGAATCCGTGCCGGGCCACACGCTCGTACGCGCCGGACGCGTGGAGCACCGGCACGCACGACAGCAGCAGGGACTCCCCGATGTGGTAGCGGGGGAAGACGGCGCGTTCCAGGAGCAGAACGTCGCGTCCGGCGCGGGCGAGCAGCGCCGCGGCTGTGCTTCCGGCGGGTCCGCCGCCGATGACAAGGATTCGCTCAGACATGGGTGGGCCTTTCTTCGAGGAGGTCGGCGACCGGTCGGTTGACGATCTCGAGCAGGGCGGGTGAGGTGATCAGTTCGATGGCGGCGGCGAGGTCGGGGGCGAGATGACGGTCGGGCCCGGGCCCGGGAACCTTGGTCCGCAGCAGGTCGATCGCGGCCTGGCACGCCGGCGCGGGCCGGTCGGGCGCCCGCAGGTCCACGGCGCGCGCGGCGGTGACGAACTCGATCCCGAGCACCGCCCGCAGTAGCTCCAGAGCCCGCCGTAGTTTGCGGCCTGCCGACCAGCCCAGCGAGACGTGGTCTTCCTGTCCCGCGGACGTGGGCGTGGAGTCGACCGAGGCCGGAACGGCCAGGCGCTTGAGATCGGCGACCAGCGACACCTGCGTGTAGTGCGCGATCATGTAGCCGGAGTCCACACCGGGCCGAGCCGCCAGGAAAGGCGGCAGTCCCTGGGATCGCGTGCGGTCCAGCATCCGGTCGGTGCGGCGTTCGGCCATGACGGCCAGGTCCGCGACGACGATCGCCAGGAAGTCCATGGCATGCGCGAGCGGCGCGCCGTGGAAGTTGCCGTTGGACTCCAGCCGCCCCTCCAGCAGCACCGGATTGTCCACGCAGGCCGCAAGCTCGCGATCGGCCACTCCGGACGCGTACGCCAGGGCGTCCCGCACGGCGCCGTGCACCTGGGGCACGCAGCGCAGGCAGTACGGATCCTGGGACCCGTCGTCATGAACGCGCAGCAGCTCCGATCCGGCCAGGAGGTCGCGCAGATGGGCCGCGGCACGGCTCTGCCCAGGATGCGGGCGCAATTCCTGCAGCTCCCCAGCGAACGGCCGATCCGAACCCCGCAGGGCCTGCAAGCTGAGCGCCGCGGTCAGATCCGCAACGTCCAGCAGCGCCCCCAGATCGGCCGTGGACAGCACAAGCATGCCGAGCATGCCCTCGGTCCCGTTGATCAACGCCAGCGCCTCTTTCTGCGCCAGCCGAACCGGCGTCAACCCCGCCTCGCGCAACGCTTGTGCAGCAGGCCGCACCCGCCCACCCACACCAGACGCCTCGCGCCCTGCGTACGCAGTGGTCACACCGGGCGGCTCATGCTCTGCCGTCCCTGCGGCGGCCTCGGGCGCCTCACGCTCTACGTTCGCAGCGGAGCCACCGGAGGCCTCGCGACTTGCCATCCCAAGGGATGCGCCAGTCACCTCACGCTTCGCGTGCGGACCGGTGGCGCCGTGCGGCTCATGCTCTGCCGTCCCAGCGGCCGCGCCGGGCAACTCACGCTCTCCGTTCGCAGCGAAGCTACGGGGCGCCTCACGTTCTGCCGTCCCAATGGATGCGCCGGGTACCTCACGCCCTGCCGTCCCAATGGACGCGCCGGACGCCTCATGCTCTGAGTACGCAGAGCAAGCGCCAGGCACCTCACGCTCTACCTTCGCGGAGCTGCCGGACGGCTCATGCCTTGCCGTCCCAACTGACGCGCTGGGCGCCTCATGCTCCGTGTATTGAGCGGTCGCGCCGTGTGGTTGACGCTGTGCCGTCCCAGCGGCCGGGTTGGGCGCGTCATGCCGTGAATACGGAGCGGTTGCACTGTGCGATTCAAGTCCTGCCGTCTGGACGGACACACTGGCCGCATCACGCCCTGCCAGCGCACCGGGCGCGGCTTGCGGCTCATGCTCTGCCAGTGGGGCGCCGTGCGGCTGACGCCTTGCGTGGGCAGAGCGTGCGTTGGGCGGCTTATGCTCTTCTGGCGCAGTGGACGCGGGGCGTGGCTCGCGTTCTGCTAGCCGAGCCGACGCAGGACCAGGCTCACGTTGGACCAGCACACGACCGCGGCCGGTGAGAGCCGCGGCCACGGCCGCCAACGGGGCCAGGTCACCCGAGCACCCCAGCGAGCCGTATTCGTTGACGATCGGGACCAAGCCCGCATTGAGGAGCCCCGCCAGCGCGCGGGCGATGATGGGGCGGACTCCGGTACGTCCAGTGGCCAGCGTCCGGAGCCGGAGCACCGCCATGGCCCGCACGGTTTCGGCCTCGACCTCCGCGCCGACGCCCGCCGCGTGTGAGTCGACCAGGGCCTGCTGGATCTCGGCCATCTGATGCCGGTCGACACGCTCACTCATCAGCGCCCCCACGCCGGTGGTCAGCCCGTATGCAGGCAGCCCCGCTGCGGCCAGGGCCTCCAGTTGCATCCGGCCCATCCCCAGGGCGCGCAGCGCGGCTTCGGACAGGTGGACTTCGGCGTTGTCGCGGGCTACCGCGATGATTTGCTCACGGGTCAGGGGTCGTGGTCCGATCTCGACCACAGGCGTGGACATGGTTCTCCTCAACGCGGCGGCTTCAGTGGCGCCGTTGTTGACGTGGATGGAGTGGCCGATCAGGCAACCGGCGTCGTCGCCGGCCAAGAAGACGATTACTGCCGCGATGTCCGCTGGCTGGGCGACCCTGCCCAGCCGGACATACGGATCGAGGTGTCCGTCATCACCGTGGAGGCGAATTCCGGCGCCACCGCGTTGCCGGTGGTGCCGAGCCGGCCAAGCTCATGGACGAGCTTCGCCATCGGGGCGTCGATGCCCGCTGGCCGCCACGTTTGTTCACTTGCGCCTGCCAGCCGAGGCGCCGGGCAGGCACACAATCCGCCCACACCGTGCGGGCCCAGTCGCGCCGCACCGCGTGGACACAACCCGGCCCCACCGCGTGGACACAACCCCGGCTGCAACGTGCGGGCACAACCGGCACGCACCCGCACAGTGTGGGCACAGTGCCTCGGTCCCGAACGGCACGGCATGCCTGCACCGTGTGGGTACGAGCCGTCCGGACCGCGTGGACACAATTCGCTTGGCCCGCGTGGGCACGACACGGCCTGCGCTGCGTCCGTCCCGTACGGGCACGACACGTCTGCACCGCCCGCACCTGTACGGGCACCGAATGGGCATGATGTGCACGCGGCGCGACTCGGCTGGCCAGGAAGATGGCCTTCCGTGAGCACGGTGTCCCAGGCCGCGTCGTTCATCTCGTAGGTCAGGTTGTCCGAACGGGCCAGCGCCGAATGCCGGGTCGTACATCGCTGCGATCTGGTCGATGACATCGCGTACCCGATCGACGTCGGCCACGTCGCACCGTTGCGCCTCTACGTCGATTGACCAGAGCTGCCTCGCATTCTCCTCGTCCAGACCGACCACCGCGACGACAGCTCGGTCGGCGGGCAGCAGGTGTGCCATAGCCGCATCGATGCCGCGCTCCGCGTCAGTTGCCAGCGCGACTCTGGACCTGTCCATCACTCTCCGCAAAGCACACGTTCGGAACGAGCAACATTGGTATGGGTCAGGGGCCGAGCCGGTGGATCAATCTGCGACACAGGCAGGGTCTTGAATGGCCATATATCTCGACGGCGACGCGGTCCACGGTACGAACTGAATGCACAAAGGGCGTGACCGACAGCAATTGGCGGCTCTCGAAGTCTCGGCTTCCTGGGGAGCGCAGACGCTCCAGTCCGTAATTGAATGTGTACACGGCCTGGCCCAGGCGATGCATCTTCTCTAGAAGCACCTGCAGGAGCGCCAGAACAAGGAATCAGTAAGCGACCCTCCGGCCGAAGCGGCTCTCGCGACCTGGTTCGACGTCGATGTGACTCCGCTGGTCGCCGCTGGTCGCCGTGGGTGAACCTGCCGACACTCTCGTGATCGTCGACACGGTATTTGCCGTGTCCGAAATACTCCCCCGCCGCCTGGCATATTTCGGTGAAACCGAGAAAGAGTCTCATCCGGGCTCCCATGCAGCAGTGCTGACAATCAGTTGCACACGCTAGATCGACACATCACGATGCGATACCTATTCAAATGGATACAAAACTGTCACTCAAGTGATCTTCCCTGTCTCTGTCGTTTCGTCCTAGCATGCATCGCATCTATCCCCATTCCCGTGTTTGTATTCGCGGGTTGAAATAGTCAGACAATGAAGTGCCAGCGTCCGGCCATTGATACACGCGACTAGATTCAGGTCTGTTCCACAACCAGCTCGGCCAGCGAGACGACGTCAGTCACGCCTTGGCGCAATGCCCGCGCGCCTACTCAGGCTGAGACCGGCCACGGCCGCCGGTCTCGTGTCGCGTGCCGACGTGCCACTGGCCGCAGGACCTACGCGATCGATCAGCCTGGTTGCACTTGCTGCCGTGAGCGCGGCATGAGTGCACGATCCACGGGCGACCATGCAGACGCACGACGCTGGCCAAACTCCTGCGAGCGGAGGCTGGCCATTGCCCGCCGCTTGACCTCGTCCAGTCCACCGCCGTCCCGGCCCACGCTCAGCAGGGCGCGGCCTGGAGCCGCCGATCAGCCTGCTCCCCCGCTACGCGGATATTCCCTACTGCGCTCCGCGTTCCGATCAAGGCATCGGCTGCAGCAAACCGAGGCGAGCGCTGTCCTGAACGCTGACAGGGCATTTGGTCCCGCGGAGTTGGTTTGATTTTCGGGTCAGGTGCCGCGCCATGTGGGGTGGTTTCGCCGGTGAGGCGGCGGCTCATGAGGTCGATCATTGCGATGTGGATCATGGCTTCGGAGCGGGTGGGCAGGGCTTCGTAGTCGCGGACAAGGCGGCGGTGCACCCTGAACCAGCCAAAGGTGCGTCCGGCGGAGCAACGTAGGCGGTCACCCATCCCCCGGCGGGCTCGCTACCGGTCTCGTCGCCGTGCCCGCGTCGAGCCCATCACGGCGCCGAGAGCCTGAGACCGACTGGTGGCTCGTCAGGCAGGCCTACGCGGAAGAGATGGATCTGGTTCTCGACGATGACCGCCAGCCGGGCGCCGTCGGGCGACCAGGCGAGGGCCTGGGCACTTATCCCAGCCTGCATGGGGTCCTTGGTCGGGCGCCGCATGATGAGCTCACGGTCGGCGACACGGTAGATGTCCGGTGTGCTCTTGCGCTCATCGTTCCAGTCCTCGGTCGCCACGGCCAGGTACGCGCCGTCCGGGCTCGCCGCCACCGCGTTCAGCCAGTCGCCCGGCACGGTGATGGTGTCCAGGATCTGGCCGGTGGCGGGCTCGATCACGTGCACCTTCGAGCCGTGGGCGACGAACATCCGGGTCTCGTCCGCGCTGAAGGTCACGCGCGTGACCCGGTCGGCGGATCCGTCATCGAGCCGCACCGTACGATCGGGCGTGGACGGCCCGGAGACGAAGTCCATCCGGTCGCCGACGCCGTACTCGACCCGGAAGCGGCCGGTGCGCGAGCGTGCGCGGCCCGTCTCCACCGGAATGTCGATCTTGGTGTCGGCGTCGAGATCGTAGGCCCACGGATGAACCTCGTCGTTATCGTCCTCCTTGAGCGTGACCACATGCCGCCCGGGCACCCACATGATGTCCCGGCCGGCCGAGACGGGTGTCACACCGAGACGCTGGGACCGGTCTGCCGTGTCGTAGACGGCCAACTCGCCGTCCTCGCTGGTGACGGCGAGAAAGCGGCCGTCGTCGGAGAAGGCCAGCACCACGATGTCGTCGGAATGGTCGGAGTCGGCGAACGGAGTGAGGACGGCCTCCGGTTTCGTGAGATCCGGTACGTGCGGGGCATCCTCGGCGCGCAACCGGTGGGTCGGGTCCGGGTACCACCCGGTCGCCCAGCTCAGACCGGGCCAAAGATGCTCCAGCCAGCGCGGGTCGGTGACCTGCACTTCGTAGTCGGCCTGCACGAGACGGTCCTCATCCGGCCAGCCGTCGTCTCGTTCGTGCATTCTCTCCTGGAGAGCGTGGATGTGGCCCCACTTCTCATCGGACGGCGGATGGTTGCGGATGGCGACGCGTTCGACGCTTTGGACGAACCACCGGGTGTTCACAGCAAGCCAGCCGTCGTCGTCGAGCTCCCGCCAGGTGAACACACCACCGAGTGGACCCCCGCGGTCGTCCGCGCTCTCCCACAACAGCTGAAGGAAGAAACCGGGGTCTCCCGGCAGTTCGGCATGCCACCGGCGGCCGACGTCATAGTCGACAACGAAGATCCGAAAGCTCACACGCAGCCGGTCGGGTGCCAGGGCGAGCACCCGCACGCCATAGAAGGGGTGGATGGACAAGGATCTCCTTCGTCGAAACCAGAGGCCCTTCAGCGTGCAGCGACGAGCCTCAGAGCCACCGCATCACGATTTAAGCAGCCGTCACCCTCCTCTGGACCGACAAATGATCAACCGGACAGGCCCAGCACCGACGCCCCGAGTGGGCATCGAGCGTGGTCGTCACCAGGGAGGGGGAACGGAAGTGGCCGCCCGTGGGGACGATCAGCGGGCAATCGTTGGCCGTCCGCCGGGGAAATGATCTTGGCCGCTGGCGGTACGGGCGGCGGGCGGCGGGTGGCGCGCCTGGCGGTCAACGTGGGTCCGATCAGCGCCCAGTGGTCATCGAGCAGATCGCTGGGATAGCGGCGTGACTGGCTCATGTCCTTGGCCTACGCCGACAGCACCGGCCGGCCAGCAGCCCGTGATCACCTGGACCCGGCGGGCCAGCGGCTGGCGATCACATGGACCGCGCTCGCGTCCGCAGGCTCGCCGGGCTCGGCAACCACGAGCTTGGCGGTGGTGTCGTCCACGGGACTGGGTGCGGCCGCCAGCGGACCAGAACCGTCCACCAAGGTCACGTAAACCCGATTGACCTGGCCAAACCTCCACGAGCTGGTCGGCATCTAACCAGGACAAGCCACAGAACGTGAAGGCAAGGAATCCCATTGTGAACGTAAAACGCTTTGCAGTCGTCGGTCTTACCGGGGCGGCGCTGATGGTCGGGGGCGCCGCCTTGGCCGACGCCACTAATCAGGACAGCCCGATCGGCCCTTCCAGGCCCAGCCTGTCCCCCGGCCAGAGCGCCGACCAGGTACGGACCGTGCAATGGCTGCTCGGCTAATGAACGTTCCGTCGCGCAGGCCGTTCGAATTCCGCGCCAACCTCTCTGCCCTCGTCGGCATCTAACTCAGGACAACCACAGAATGTGAACGAAAGGAACCCTGAGTGAACATCAAACGCGCTACGGTCGTCGGCCTCACCGCGGGTGCCCTGGTCGCCGGTGGCGCCACCCTGGCCGGTCCGGCCTCTGCTGACACCGCCACCCAGACCAGTCCGAGCGGCCCCTACTGGCCCGTCCTGCAGCGCGGCCAGACCAACGAGCAGGTTCGTACCGTGCAGTGGCTGCTCAACTGCAAGAACATCAAGGTGGACGTGCCCTCGCACTTCGGTCCCAAGACCCAGGCGGCGGTGAAGACCTACCAGAGCAGGTACGGCCTCAGCCCTGACGGCAAGGTCGGCGCCTACACCTGGACCTCGATGGCCAGCCGGGCCCAGGTCAAGTACAGCGACCGCAACGACTGCGTGAAGGCACTGCAGGTCGCGCTGAACGTCTACCGGGACATGACCGGTGCCAAGGATCTGCCGATCACCGGCTACTTCGGCCCCAAGACGCGCACGAGCCTGCACAAGTTCCAGACCACTTATGGCCTGCCCGTTCAGGACGTCGTCACCGTCGCGACCTGGAACCGCCTGACCGGCCCCGAATCACCCGGCGAGTGACCGCCACCAAGGCTCCTCGCTGTTAGCCACTGCGACAAATCCCAGGTCGGACGATGAAGTCCTCCTGGGATTCTTTGTGTGCGGACGCGCCGCGCCTTCAATTGGCCGACCATGGGTAGCACGTACAGCACCGGCCGCATCTCATATTCCGGCAGCTTCCGTGAACGGCGAGCTCCGCCTCCCCAGTCGGCCGCCCCCACTGTTTTGTGACTCGCGGCAGCGTCCTCAATCGCGCATTCCGTGGGTGGAGCGCCTGGTCACGGGGAATCCACCGAGCCAGCACAGCGGCCAGGGGCTCAAGTCGGTGCTTGCCCTCGTTTCAGCTGGGACAACCGGGGCAGCCGTCGGCTTCTCTCGTCGTGGTCTTCGAAGTCCCAGCCGAAAGTGATCGAGGGGTAGCTGATCGTGGCGGCATTGGAGGGGAGTTGTTCGCCCGTCCTCCGGTGGTAGGCGGTCCAGGCGATGCCCAGGATCGGCTCGCCGTCCAGATCCTGCCCCACCGCTGCCGCCCGCCGTACTGCGGGAACGTCGGCCAGGGAGTCTGGATCGGCGACGGCTCGCTCGAAGACCTCACGTCCCTCGCTGATCAACCAGCCGCGGAAGTACTCAAAGCCGTCGTCGGACGCACCGCCGTTGATCAGGTAGGCGGCACCCCACAGGTCACACAGGTACGACTCAGCCAGCAGATCCCTCAGAACCTGCTCCGCCCCCACGATCTTGTCGGCAGGAAGCTCGGCCAGGAGCTGCGTGGCGCGCTCGGCCACGCTGTCTGAGTCCTGCTCTGCCGCCGCGGCCCGAGCTTCACCGATCAACTGCCAGAACTGGTCATGATCCACGGCACCGAAGCCTGGCAGCCGCAATCCACTCGGACAAACGCAGCGCAGCACGATTCGGAAACGATCACTTCACTCAGCGGGTGTTGAAGATAGTGATTGCGCTGCCGCGATAGCGCTGGCGCTCGATCTTGATTCTGAACGCGTGGGGGCTGATGTCCTCCTCGCCGGGTCGGGGTGACCGTCAGCAGAACACCTTGCCTGCAAGGGCATACAGCTTGTCTGCCGACGGCGGTGCGGAGCCGAGGTTGACCGACAGGTTCATCTGCCGTCCGTCGTCGGAACGGAGCGCGTAGGTCGTGTAGCCGATGAGCTGACCGCTGTGCCCGATCATGCGCTTGCCGCAGGGCAGCGCGTACTCCTGGAGGCCGAGCCCGTACGCGAACCCGGCGTCGGTGGGCCGTACGGTGCGCATCGCGGCGAGCGCCGAGGGGGACAGCAGCCGCCCGCCGAGCAGTCCGTCGAGGAACCGGCCGAGGTCCCGGGTGGTGGAGATCATCTCGCCCGCCGCCCAGTCGAGGGAGGGGTTCATGCGGGTGGCGTCCACGGTCCGCCCGTCCGGCAGCAGCGCGTAGCCGTGCGCGTGCGGACGGGGGAGCCCGGGGCGGTCGCCGGGAACGATCGTCTGGGTCAGCCGGAGCGGTCGCAGGACGCGTCGTTCCACCTCCTTCCCGTAGGGTCGCCCGGTCAGCCGCTCGATCAACCGCCCCACGACCACGTAGTTGGTGTTGGAGTACTTCCAGGTGATGTCCGGGGGATTCTGGGCGGGGATGCGGAACGCCTGCGCGAGGAGCCGGTCGGGCTTGTAACTGCGGAACCGTTCCGCCCCACGCCAGCGGTTGGTGGACCATCCCGGGTCGCTCATGTAGTCGCGGAGCAGACTGGTGTGCTGGAGGACCTGCCGCACCGTGATGTGCTCCCCGTCTGGGACGACGCCGGGCAGGTGCTTGGCCACAGGGTCGTCGAGCCGCAGCCGTCCTTCATCGACGAGCTGCAGGAGAACGGTTGCCGCGAACGTCTTGGTGACGCTGCCGATTCGGAAGTACCCGGCTGGATCGGCGGGCCGTCCCGTTCGGACGTCAGACACGCCCGCCGCGCCGGACCACTCGCCGCCGCCCGCGGTTCGCACGCGAAGCAGGACGGCCGTGGCCGCCTTGGTTTTCACCAGATCGTTCAACGTCTCCTGGAAACCGTCCTGGGACGAACGGGTGCGGCTCGACTGGGGCTGCGCCGTTCGCTCGTCAGGAGCGGCGAAGACGGCCAGGGCCGCCGCAAGGGCCGCCGCCGTAGCGCCGGACACCGCGAACGCCGTCCATCGGGAAAATTTGATCATGGGTGGACGCTACGGAGCCGCGCCTGTCGCGACCATGGGGACGACCGCCCGTCCGTCCTGTGGAAAACCGCACCCGCCGCGCTGCGGATCTTCCGTCTCTGCCTTACTCCGGCCGACCCCGACTGCAGGGACAACAGAACTCGAAAGTGTCCGTCCATGACGATCGGCCCGGCAGATGCGCCATGAGCAGACGCCCGGGGTCATTGCTTGTTGAGCTGGCTCAGCTGTCGTTGGAGGAGGCGCCGTTCGGCGTCGTTCCGAACGAGGGCCAGAGCGCGCTCGTAGGCGGTGCGGGCTTCGGGGACTCGGCCGGCGCGGCGTAGTAGTTCGCCGCGGGCGGCGTGCAGGTAGTGGAAGTCCTGAAGGGCGAGCCGGTCGATGATGTCCAGGCCGGCTTGGGGACCGTGGGTCTCGGCGATGGCGATGGCGCGGTTCAGGTCGACCACCGGCGAGGCGGTGAGCCGGGCGAGTTCGCCGTAGAGCGCGGCGATCTGTGGCCAGTCGGTGGGCTGCTCGGTGTGCAACGAGGCGATCGCCGCCTGGATGACGTACGGGCCGCTGCCGTGCAGCGCCAGGGCTCGGGCCAGCAGGCGGCGGCCGTCGGTGATCTCGGTGGCGTCCCACAGTGAACGGTCCTGGTCGGCGAGCAGGATCAGCTCGTCGTCGCGGAAGCGTGCGTGGCGACGGGAGTCGTGCAGCAGCATGAGGGCCAGGAGGCCGTGAGCCTCGGCCTCGTCGGGCATGAGCTCGACCAGGGCACGTCCGAGCCGGATCGCCTCGCCGGCGAGATCCACCCGGCCCGTGTACCCCTCGTTGAAGATCAGGTAGACCACCGCGAGCACCGCGGCCAGCCGGTCGGGCAGCAGGTGGTCGGCGGGCACGCGGAAGGGGATCCCGGAGGCCTTGACCTTCCGTTTGGCCCGCACCAGCCGCTGGGCCATCGTCGGCTCCGGTACCAGGAACGCGTGTGCGATCTCGTCCGTGCTCAGCCCTCCGAGCGCGCGCAAGGTCAGGGCGACCTGCGCCTCCAACGCGAGCGCGGGGTGACAGCAGGTGAAGATGAGCTCGAGTCGCTCATCGGGAAACACCACGTCGTCCAACTGGCCCATCTCGTCCTCCCAGGCCTGCTGCACCTCCAGCAGCCGGGTCTTGCCGGCCAGCGTCTGATCACGGCGGATGCGGTTGATCGCCCGGTTCCGGGCCGTCGTGATCAGCCAGGCGCCCGGGTTGGACGGCGTCCCGTCCCGCGGCCAGCGGTCGGCGGCGATCGTGAAGGCCTCCTGCGCGGCCTCCTCGGCGAGGTCGAAGTCGCCGAGGAAGCCGATCAGCGCAGCGAGGACACGCCCCCACTGCGCACGGAAGACTTCTTCCAGGGAGTCGGTCATTCGTTCAGCGGGCGTATCTCGACCGCGCCGATTCGGGCCGCCGGGATGCGAGAAGCCAGCTCGATCGCCGCGTCGAGGTCGTCGGCTTCGTAGAACAGGTAGCCGCCGAGCGCCTCCTTCATCTCCACGAACGGGCCGTCGGTCGTCAGCGTCTTGCCGTCCCGCACCCGCACCGTGGTGGCCGTGTCCGGCGGCTGCATCCACCGCCCGGGCGTCACACCCGGGGTCTGCTCGATCGCCTGGTAAGCGGTCGGGAGCGCCTCCTGCTCCTCCGGCGACAGGCGGTCCCACGCCTCCGGATCGCCATGGGTGATCAGCAGCAGGTACTTCATCGCGTCCTCCTCGGGTGTTGATGGTCTCCTTCAAGGACAATCGGGCCACAGAAAAATCGACACCACCGCGCAGCCCAATTTCGTAAGTCGACGCCACCGACCCGGAAGTCGCATCGACCAGCACGAACACCACAAAACCAACGACCGGTGATCAGGCTCACAGCCCCTTGCGGCCGTACTCCGCCGTCAGTGACCTCATCCACCGCCGCCGTCGCACAGCCCCGGGGTCGATCATCCGTCCGGCCGCTTGCCCGGGTCCGGCTTCCGCGGGATTCCGAAAGGTGCTCTGCCGCCGCGGGGGACGCCTAGATCGTCCAGCAACGTGGCCGTCGAGCACAGTCGGCGGGCATGGTCTCGCAGGGCTGCGAGGCACTCGTCCAGGTCGGTTGTCTGAACGGTCGGCAGGGTGATGAGGTCCCGTACGTTGGCCTCCCCTCCCACCTCCAGCGGCTCGTCGATCTCGGTCGCGCCTTCGATGACGAAGCCGGAATCCTTGACCGTCACGTCCACCACGAGCGTGACCTCACGTTGCATGCCTTCCGGATCGTTCCGCAACGAGAACGAGCAGCCCACGCGAGCCATCGGCTTGGTACTGCCGTACCGGAAAGCGAGCAGTTCCCAATGAACCGAGGGATGCTTCAGGGACTGGTCGTACCCGTACGCACCGAAGCGCTCTGTCACCTCGTGCAGTGCGACCAGGAGGTCCACGGCCCCCTGGCCCCGGATGTCCATGAGAACGACTGTGCCCGTACCACCGCGCCAACGCCAGCGTCGCCATGGACTACGTCACCATCGCCCCCGCGACAGAACCCAGCCACCTCGACCACGCCTCCCCCACCGGCGACCTGCCCAGCCTCCCCCCACCACTCCGACCTGCGCGGCCTGCATGGCCACGGGTGCAAAGTCGCCGTGTGAGCGCTCGATGCAGGTGAGCCAGACCACGGTGGTTGTGCCAAATCAGGAGGAAATGCCAGTCGACAAGCCGGTAGATTTCAGGGCGACAAAGGGGGATGTCATGATCGATGACGAGCAGGAACGACCTGGCTGGACGCAGAAAACGTTGTCGCAGCTGACCGCGGAGGAGATCAGCGAGGCGCTCACCTATCTGAGCCAGCACAGCGACGCCGACGACGTCCTGGCCCGCGCCCTGGTGCGCCAGCTGACCGAGAACGCCTGCCCCGATCTGGTGCGGTGACCGTTTCAGCTTCCATGCCTCGGAGACGCCATGGAGCCGTCGGGTTGCTGCGCGGCCGGAATAACGTGGCCCCCGACCGCGCGGGTCGGGGGCCACGTACATGAGCAAGAACCGCCGTGATCAGCGCTTGACAGCGTTGAACGCGTCGACGATGCCCTTGCCGTAGAACCCGTTGTAGCTCTTCGAGCCCTCACAGGCGTGGGTGGTCACGACTTTCCGGAACGAGCCGTCGGGCTGCTTGACGTACCGGGTGTAGGTGTACGAGCCGGTCGGCGGGCACGGGGTCGCGGTCGCGGTGCCGGTCAGGATCGACCGGACGGCCGCCGGGGCCAGGGTGAGCCCGCCGTTGGACCGGTCGCGCTTGCCGTACCTGCTGACGATCAGCGCCGCGACGCCCGCCGCATGCGGTGAGGCCATCGAGGTGCCCTGGATCGACTGGTAGTACGCGCAGACGCCGGCCTTGCAACTGCGCACGACCCGCGGCGTGTTGGGCGTGCCGTCGGCGTTCAGCTCACCCCGCTCGCGGGCGAGCGACTCAGGATAGGCGGCCCAGATTCCGGCTTTGTCGTTGAGCTTCTGGTCGGCGGTGTCGTACTTGTCGCCACCGGGCGCCGCGACCGCGATGTAGCCCTTTCCGTAGCTGGAGTAGTAGGCCTTGCGCTTGCTGATGCCGGTCGAGGAGACCGGGATGACGTGCTTGCCTTCTCCGGGCAGGGACAGGCAGCTCGTCGGGATGGTGCGCGTGTAGGGCTTCTCGCCGGGCTCGGAGGCGAAGTCCGGGCTGGTCTCGTCGGTGTTGGTCTTGGTGTAGTCGATCGCCTCGTTGCCCGCGGCGGCGACCAGGGTGACGCCGTGCCGGTGCGCGAAGTCCAGCGCCCGGTTCGTCGCCTTGATGATCGTCTGCTGTTCGGCCTGGTCGGCCGGGGAGTCGGCGGGGTTGTTCGTGCAGTTGAACAGCCACGGGTCGATGTAGTAGCTCATGTTGACCACGTCGATGCCGTGCTTGCCCGCGAAGGTGAGCGCGTCCACCGAGGGCTGCAGGAAGAAGTAGCCGGAGTCCTGCCCCGCGCGCAGGTTGACCAGCGACACGTTGGGGGCGACGCCGGCCATGCCGAGGCGGTTGCGAGGCGAGGCGATCGTCGAGGCGACGTGGGTGCCGTGCTCGTTCTCGTCCACGTCCGCCGGGTCGTTGCAGGACTTGTCCGGCTCGTCGGCGCAGGGACCGTCGACTTCATCGCCGTTGGCGTCGGCCGGGATGTCGGTGGTGAAGTTGCGGCTCAGTGCCCGGTTGAAGTTGGGCCTGATGTCGGGGTGGGAGCCGTCGATGCCGGTGTCGATGACGCCGACGAGGACACGCTTGTCACCGGGCTCGACCTTGTACGAACCCTTGGCCGTGGCGCGGATCTGCTTCATGTCCCACTGCAGGTCGGCGAGAGGCTCCTCGGCCTTCTTGCTGGTCCTGGCGGTCGTGGCGCCGGTGGTCTGGCCCCGGCCCTCCTTCTCTACGGCGAACTGCTTGGTGACCTTCGCGGCCTTGGGAGCCCGGCCGATGACGCGGTTGGTGGCCGCGCCGTCCAGAGCGCCCTGCCGCCGGGCCTGCGCCGCGAATCCGGTGTTGGTGGAACGAACGGTCGCCACGCCCACGTCGGTGTTCTCGCGGACGATCGTGCCTCCGGCCGCCTTCACAGCGGCACGGGCCTTGGCGAGCGAGACGCCGTCCTTGTAGAGGACGACGTACTCCGAGGCTTGGCCGGAAGTCTGGTTCGGCAAGGCCGAGGCGGGGACCGCCAGCACGGTCGTCGCGGTGACGACGGCGCAGGCAGCACTGATCAAGGTACGCCGCAACGCACAACCTCCTGGCTGAAGATGGGTGATACGCCCGAAATGTGGGGCGAGCCAGGCGACGTTACGGCAGTGACGGTTGAGGCTTGTGTACAGATTTGTAACGAAACGGGGCAAGTTCGGTTCAGACCAGGGTTGTCCAGAGTGGATCAATATGGCCCAGCCATGCGTCTTGGGCGTCTGCCAGCGGACGTTCCAGCGGCAGTGGCACGAAACGGCAGGCGAACGTCAGTCCTGCGTCGCCCCCATCGCCGCGAACGGTGTGGTGCCACGCATCGGCCGTGGTCGCAGGCGCCTCAAGGTGGAAGTAGGTGGTCCTGCGCGGCTGCCCGGTGTCGGGATGGGGTTTGTCCTCCACGATGATCCGCCGGACCACGGACGGGATGAGTAGGCCGGTTTCCTCGGCGACCTCCCGCAGGACGGCTTGTTCCAGTTCCTCGCCGGGATGAGCACCGCCCGCGGGGATCTGGGTGCCTGCCCGCGGCATGCCGATGTGGTCGAAGACCAGGAGCTCAGGGAGAGCGCGAAGCCTGATCACGTAGGCGGCGACGCGGATTCTGGGCGGGCTCGTCAACCGGGGGCCTCGTCTCGTACACCACGGTCCAGGAACCAGGCGGTGATCTCGGCGGGGTACGTCTCGACCGTCACCATGGTGTCGCCGCCAGGAGTGAACGTGGCCAGGAGGAGGTTCGGCTCCTCCATCGGGCGATTCCACAACACGCGGCCCCGGCCGTCGATCACCCTAGCCGCGTCCTCCGAGGTGAACAGGGCGCGCGGCCCGTCCGGTGACCACGTCATGGCCTTGCACGTTCCCTCGTTCGAAACGCGTCCAGTGGACCGTCCGAACACGTCCATGCCGCCGTCCCCGCCGACGGCGACCGCGTCACCCTCCGGTGAGAGCGCGAGCGCGCTGACACCGGACAGGGACGTACGGTGCCGGGCCATGACCTCCCCGCCGGGCAGCCGGTGAATCAGCACGTCACCGTCCGGGCCGACGATGGCGAGCCGGGTGCCGGAGTGGTCCAGCACGGCACGACCCGCGACGACCATGGTCGTGGTGAACGTGACGTCACCGGTTTCGGCGTCGGCCACGACGACGTGCCGTTCTGCGGATTCGTCCAAGGGAGTGGCCGAGCTCACGGCCACGATCAGCTTCCCGTCACCGCTGAAGCCGATGTGCGAGTACCCCGCTCCCCCGGTTTCCGTTCGCCACGAACCTGCCGCCCACAGCCGCTCCGGCCCCGGCACGCGCCAGACGATCACCTGCTGGTCGAACCTGCCCGCGGCCGCGATGAGGGAGCCGTCCGGGCTGACGACCACGTCCTCGCCCCAGCCGATGAAGTGGTCATCTACCTGGACGCCGTCGGTCTCCCACGTTCCCGTCTCGGCGTCGAACACCTCCAGCCCGCCGCTCGAACTGTTGCCCTCGGCCGCGGAGACGAGAGCCGTCCAGCGCAGGTCCGGGCTGGCCCCGACGGCGTTGAAATCGCTGAAGAAGCCTTCCTCATCAACAGCCGGAGCGCCGTAGAACTCCTCGTACGCCTCAGGGGCGTACCCGTTCATGGCGAGCGTTTCGAAATCCGCGTACAGCACACGGTGATCAGCCAGCAGAAAGCACAGCAGCCCCTCGGAACGCCGCTGCCACCACCGGTACGGCATCGGGCGCCGACCGGGCCAACCCTCCAAGCTCTCGATCAGCGCCCGCACTTCGTGTTCCGGCAGGTCTTCGGCATGGCGGGTGATCTCGTCCCACGCCTCGAACTCACGACCATCGACGGCCATGGCCTGCCACCGTTCGATCACCGCCCAAGCCCTCCTCACATGCACCCACCCATGATCACCATCCCGAACCTAGCCAGCCCCCGGCAGCACCGGAACATAACCGCAGTTAACGGGCGTTCCGCGCGTGGGTCGTGGATACCGCGACGGGCCGGTTGAGGACACTGGCGGACGTCGTCCGGCGCAGCCAGGGATCAACGTGCTTCACGCAACATCATGCGGTGCGACCGGCAGTGGAAGCATCAGTACGTCGAACCAGGGCGCGTCGGCCCATCCAGGGTGGAGACGGCCGACTTTCTTCCAGCCCCACGAGCGGTATGCGCGGTAGGCGTTGTGGTTGTCCTGCTCCACCAGCAGTGTGGCGCGTTGTTCGGTACGGCCGGCCAGGAGTTCATCGTGAAGGGCGTGCGCGACGCCCTGGCCCGTCCATGACCGTCGCACCATGATTTCTGATAGGGCGAAAGTGCGATGCCCATCCTCTTGCGTGAAGCCGGGCTCGGGTTCCTCGTCCAGGCCGTTCCACCAGGCCGAACGTTCACCAAGGGGCCAGCCCCAACTCTGCCCCACCGGTTCACCATCGGTGGTGTACGCAACGACCAGCTCAAATCCGCGTTCGGGTGCGGTGTAGGCGTCGAACCGGTGCATGAACTGCTCGACCGAGTCGAACGGATCACCGGAGGCGATCGCGTCAGCGTAGGCGTCTCGGTAGATGAGCTCAACGGTGTCACGGAGCTGGCGGGCGCCGGTCGCATCGAACCGGCGGAAGCTCACCTTCTGGTGATCAGCCATGCCGGGACGCTACTGGACGACCAGGGACTTGGCCAGCAAGTCGAACCGCCCAGCGAACTCCTCGTCATCGACCTCAGCACGCACCGGCCGCAGGGTGTTGAGGGTCCGGACAGAGAACACTGTCCCTTCCAGCGCCGACAGCGCCCGCTCGCCGCTCTCCACGGCACCCCTGATATCGCCGGCCTGCAACCGGACCGCAGCCAGGAGCGCCGAGTAGAAGGCGTGATTGCGAGGCAGCAGCGTCGGATCTTCCAGGACCTTCGCGTACAGCTCAGCAGATGCTTCAACATGACTGCGGTCGCCGGTGATCGAGGCGCGATCGGCAAGCGCCCGTGCCTCATGGCCGGTGATTTCGGTGCCGGTGACGAACGCGAACCACGGCCGGTCGCTGGCGTGGGGGCCTCGGTCAAGTTCGCGCCGCGCGGACGTGATGGCCCGGGTCACAGCGGGGCTGTCATCAAGCAGCGCGACCGCAGTGGCGCGGCGCATATGGATCAGCGCGTGCAGCTTGGGCGAAGGCTCATGCCTGGCAACGTCGGCGGCCTGATCGAGAAACCGGACAGCCTCGCGGGCGGGTCCGCGCCGCCCGCTGAGCCTGGCCAGTGCTGTCGATTGCAGTGCCATGGTGACGTAAGCGTGTGCGTGCAGTACTGGGTCGTGGGTGCTTTCAGCGAGCAGGCCGGCTTCCTGGGACAGCCTCCGCGCCAACGCCAGGTCACCGGCGTCGAAGGCGATGAATGATCCGCAAACGCCCAGGTTTGCCCCGGCTGTCAAGAGTTGAGCGCCCACCAGTTCGGAGTAGTCAGCTTCGTCGAACATCTCGCGCGCATGACCGAACAGCTGGACGGCTTGACGCAGCAGTGCGCCGCCGCCCACGTTCCAATCGCGTGTCCACAATTCGGTGACGCACGCCTCCAAGTACTTGACCTGCGAGGTACCGACTCGTGCGGGACTTTGCAGGGGCCGGGGGAGCACGGCGCCCGCAGCCACAGCCAGGACGCTGCCATTGAAGGAACGACGATCCACTCTCACCTCTTCCGCCTTCTCCAACAGAGGCAGTTCCAGGGTCGCATTTGGTGGTGTCCCGATGAAGGCCGAGCCAGACCTCAAGGGCACGCCTCCGACTCTGCATCTAAAGAACACCGAAATCAGTAACGGCTCTGGCGAGAGCCTCCTCACCGAGACGCTGTATGCAAGCCATGACCAGGAAGGCCGCCTTTGGCTGCACTGGTCGTGGCACGACACACTCGCAGCTGCCGATGACCTGGAAGCCGCCGAAAACAAGATCCTGGCTGTCCTGACCGTCAGCGAGGCGGCCTGATCAGCGTGGCGACCATCCAACCCTGCGACCACGAACGCAACCGGACAGCCACCCGAGGTCGACAACGGATGCGTCGTAGCCGCCCACCACAGCAGACTCCAGGCGGGAAGGCCGCGAGGCCTGACGCACCCACCCATCCTTTCCGCCTCTCCCCCGCCCAAGCCGAGATCGGCCACGAGTACGCGTTGCGGCTGGCGCGGCGGCTCAACGCCTATCAGGGCGTCACGGCCAAGGCCACCCGCAGCCGGCGGGACCCGCTCCAGATGTCGGTCGGTGCCCAGGTCATGCCCGGCCCAGTCCCGGTCGGGCTGCGGGTGCACGTGTGGCCTCGGCACGGCGACGGTGCCCTGTCGTGGTACCGGGCCCGGCCGCTCCTGGGCCGAGCGATCTTCCAGTACGTGCGGCCCGTCACCGAGCTCGACCCGCTGGCCGCAGACCTCGTCGCCAGCCTCCACCGGCGCACAGCCGCGAGCCTGACGGGAACCCAGTCATGACCACCCACCACGACATCGTCATTTGCCACCTCGACCGCCTCGCAGTCGCCGTCAACGCACGCGGCCGGGAGACCGTCGCCCGCTACCAGCCAGATCTGAACCCACCCCGCCTGAACGTGCTGCGCCTCGGGATGGAACAGGTCGGCACGGCCGTCACCGTGCAGCCCCACCCGCTTCTGGAGGGCGGGCCTCTGTACTACTTCACCTTCGACGGTGCGGAGCTGGCGCCCGGGAACGACCCGGCTCGCGCTGCCGACCAGGCGATCCGGCTCACCGAGCAGCCCCCAGTGATCCGCACCCCGGCTGTGCAACCGCCAACCGGCCAGCCCCGGCCTCAGCCCGGATTCTTCCAGCCGTCCAGGCCGCACGCCGACCAGGCCCGCATCCTGGAATCCAAGCTGGGCGTGCAGGTGTGGCACGGCGGCGCCACGGGCTCGTGGTGGGCGATTGACGACAGCGGACTGGTCGAAGCGGCCACAGCCCAAGAGCTGGAAGCCAAGATGGCTCGCGTTCAGGCCCGTTCGCAGCAGACTGCGGGCCAACGCCTGACGCGATCGGTGCATCGGCCGCCCGCTCCCCCATCAGGGTGGCCGACATGAAGATCGTCTCACTGGACGGCGGGCATTCTCGAGTGGGTCACAACACCCCGTGACCGTCCGTCCGGAGGCTTCGAGCGCGGCAACCGTCGTGCTGGGACAAGCCGGTGGAGCCGATCAGCCAAATCAGAACGGTGACCGTCCCGACAAGGGCGGCAAGCATGAGAGGGGCAAGTGAGCTCGGCTGAGCGCATCTCGTCTCTCATGAGCGAGTTTGGCGATGGGTGGCGGGGTGCGGTTGAGGCCGTGCCCCGGCACCTCTTCGTTCCTGCCCGGGCGTGGTGCGCTCCTGAGGACAGACCCGGCTACGCCATAGATCGGGCGGCCGATCCGGACCAGTGGATGGCGGCGGCCTACGCCGACGCCGCGATCATCACCCAAACAGATGATGGCGCCACCGACGCCGCTACTGGCGAGGGTGCCTCTACCTCCTCGCTGTCTGCTCCGGGCATCGTGGCGGCGTTCTTGGAATTGCTTGATCCCTACGACGCTGATGAGGTGCTGGAGATCGGCACCGGCACCGGCTGGACGGCGGGCCTTCTGGCGTACCGGCTGGGTGACGGCAACGTGACCAGCATCGAGGTGGACGCGTCGGTCATGGCGTCCGCGTCCGACAACCTCAGGAGCGCGGGACGCTCGCCCCTGCTAGCCGTCGGGGACGGTGCTGAGGGGTGGGCCGACAGGGCACCCTATGACCGGGTCCATGTGATCGTGGGCGTGCGTGAGGTGCCGCATGCATGGGTGGAGCAGACTCGCCCCGGTGGATTGATCGTCTTCCCGTGGATGCCCGGATGGGAAGGGGGCCACCGTGCCGTGTTGACCGTGGTCGGGGACGGCACGGCCATCGGGCGTTTCCACGGGGGATGCGCATTCATGATGCTGAGGTCCCAGCGTCCGCCCGTCCCGGTCGCCATGCGCGACGGCCGCCGTTCCTCGACCGACCTTGACCCCCGGCGAGTCGTCCGCGCTTCTACCGGGCTGGATGTGGTGGTGTCGGGGATGCTTCCCGGTGTCTACGGCAACCACGCAACCGACGACGACGGCTCGTTTGATCTATGGCTGTGGTCCGGTGACTCTGACGCCCATGTCCACTACGCCTCTGACCACAAGCGGTTCTCGGTCACCCAGGCCGGCTCACAGGACCTGTGGGACGAACTCCATGGCGCCTTCCTACGGTGGGTGTCCTGGGGTAGCCCGACACGGGACAGGTTCGGCCTCTGCGTGGCCCCCGAGGGTCAATCGATCTGGCTCGATTCACCGGACAACCCGATCACTCCCTGAAGTTCGGGGAAAGCTCGTTGCCGCGCTTGAGTACGACGTGGAGGACCGTGCGGTTCGGGGAGCCAGAGTTCACCGACCGGGAGTGCGGCGACAGGGGGTGGGGGAAGGGGGCGTGAGATCCTGCACCCCGTGACCACCGCCGAACCGACTCCGCCCCGCCGTCGCGGCCGTCCCGGCTACGACCAGGCGACGATCCTGCACACCGCGGTGGACCTGTTCAACCGCAGGGGGTACGACGCCACGAGCATGGGTGACCTGGCCAAGGTGCTCGGTGTGACCAAGCCGGCGATCTACCACCACTTCACGAGCAAGGAGGAGCTGCTCAAGGCGGCTCTCGACGACGCTCTCGACGAGCTCACGGCCGTGGTGGACGAGGCGTCGCGGCGGCAGGAGGGGGCGACCGCGTACGAACGGCTGCGCGAGGTGGTGCGGCGCAGCGTCGAGGTGCTGGTGGCTCACCAGCCCTCGGTGACACTCCTGCTGCGCGTGCGCGGCAACAGTGCGGTCGAGCTGGCCGCCCTCGAACGCCGGCGATGGCTCGACGAGCGGCTCGCCGAGCTGGTCGCGGCCGCGGTGGCGGAGGGAGCCCTGCGCGCCGACCTGGCGCCGACACTGGTGAGCCGGCTGCTCTTCGGCATGGTCAACTCGCTGGTCGAGTGGTACCGCCCGCACGGCGCGTTCACGCCCGCCACGGTCGCCGACGCGATCGCCGCCGTCGCCTTCGACGGCCTCACCAGCTCGAACACCCGGCCCTGAAGACCTTGAGCTCGGGTCCCGCAAGCCGGCCTCGACTCTCACTCACCTTGGCAGGGTGTGGTGGTCATGATTGCTTGCGGCGGTTGAGGAATGCCGTCATGCGGTCGTGCTTGTCGGCGGTCTCGAACAGCACCGCCTGCGCGAGCTCGTCCACGAAAGGGTGGGCGTCCCTGGGGGCGTGGAACACCGCCTTGGTCAACCGGGTCGCCAGCGGCGCCCGCGCGGTGATGCGGTCGGCGAGCCGGTGCCCGGCCGCGAGCAGGTCGTCCGGCTCCACGACTTCGTTGAGCAGGCGTACGGCCTGCGCCTCGTCCGCCGAGAGCACGCGGCCCGCGAGCAGGATCTCCTTGGCCAGGGGCTCTCCGACGAGGTCGGCGAGGCGCCAGGCGGCACCGGCCGCAGCGAGGATGCCCAGGTCGGTCTCGGGGTTGCCGATCTTCGTGTGCGGGGTGCCGATGCGGAAGTCGCAGGCGTAGGCCAGCTCGGCCCCGCCGCCCAGCGCGTAACCGTCGACGAGCGCCACGGTCGGCATGGGCAGCCGGTGGATCCGGTCGAAGATCCTGGAGTTGATGCCCTGGAGCGCGTCGTCCCGGCGCCTCTCGCGGAGCTGGGCGATGTCGGCTCCCGCCGCGAAGGCCGGGCCCTCCCCGGTGAGGAGAACGACGCGCGGCTCCTCCTCGACCGCGGCGCACGCCTGGTGGAGCGCGCGGACCATCTCACGGTCGATCGCGTTGCGGGCCTCAGGCCGGTTGAGCCGCCACACGACCCGGTCCGGGCCCTCCTCGATGATCAGGTTCGTGTCGGCGGTCATGGGCGTTCCACCAGCGGGGCACTGCCGGCGAGTGCGATCGGCGTCCGGGCACCGGACACGACGAAGGCTTCGGTCACGGAAAGGCTCCTGCGATCGAGGGTCGGAATCAGGCGTCGTAGTCGACGGTGACGTGATCGCCCGCCGGGAACGACTGGCAGGTGAGGACGAATCCACCGTCGATCTCGTCCTGTTCGAGCGCGTAGTTGCGGCGCATGTCGGCCTCACCCTCGCGGACGATGGCACGGCATGTGCCGCAGACGCCACCCTTGCATGCGAACGGCATGTCGGAACGCGACGTCAGGGCGCCGTCGAGGATCGTCTTCTCGCGGGACACCGTCGAGGTCACGCGGCGGCCGTCCAGCACCGTGGTCAACTCGGTCGTCGCGCCGGACGGGGGCGCGTCGGCGGCACGCCGGGGCTGAGGCGGCGGCGCGTCGACATAGAACAGCTCAACATGGACGCGGCCGGCAGGAACGCCGAGGTCGGTGAGCACCGTCCGTGCGTCCTGGACCATCTGGAACGGGCCGCACAGCCAGACGTGATCGAAGACCTCCGCGGGGACGAGGCCGGTGAGCAGCCGCCGAAGCTTGTCCGCGTCGAGCCGCCCGGAGAACAGCTCCACGTCGCGCGGCTCACGGGAGAGCACATGCACCACCTGGAGCCGGGGCCCATACCTGTTCTTGAGGTCGCCGAGCTCCTCGGTGAACATCACCGTCCGACCCGTCCGGTTGCCGTACAGCAGCGACACCTGCGCCCCTGGATGAGTCAGGACCGTGGACGCGACCGACAACATCGGGGTGATGCCCGATCCCGCGGCGATGCACAGGTGGCGTTCGCCGAGCTCGGGGGCGGCCTGCCAGGCGCCGGTCGGGGGCTGCACCTCGATCCGCGTGCCGGGCACGACCTCGTTCACGAGCCACGAGGAGAACAGGCCGCCCGGGATCTCGCGGACGCCGATGCGCAGTGCGTCACCGGCGGGTGCGCAGATCGAATAGGACCGGCGGTGCTCCCGGCCATCCAGGACGCGGCGGAGGGTGAGCGACTGGCCGGCGCGGAAAGCGTAGGCCTCGCGCAGTTCGGCGGGCACGGCGAAGGTGATCGCGGCAGCGTCCTCGCACAGCCGGTCCACCGCCGTGACCGTCAGCGGGTGGAACACGGCCGACCGGGACGGCGCGGGAGCGGGCGCGGACGTGGTCAACTCAGATCTCCTTGACGTGCTCGAACGGTTCAAGGCACTCGGTGCAGGAATAGAGGGCCTTGCACGCGGTGGCGCCGAACTCCGACGTGAGACGGGTCGCCGCCGAGCCGCAGCGCGGGCAGGCAGGCGCGGCACGCCGGGTCTGCCCGAGCGTGAGCGCCACCGGCCCCGGCGGGCGGGGCGCCGGTCCCGGCGGCGACACACCGGCCTCGCGCAGCGCGGCCCGGCCGCGCTCGGAGATCCAGTCGGTGGACCAGGGCGGCGTGAGGACGACGCGTACCTCGACGCGCGGGAACCCGGCGTCGTTCAGACGGCTGACCAGGTCGTCGCGCATGGTGGCCAGGGCCGGGCAGCCCGTGTAGGTCGGCGTGATCGACACGATGACCCTGTCCTCGCCCTCCGGCTCCGGCCGTACGACGACGTCACGCAGCACGCCGAGGTCGGCAAGCGTGAGCATCGGCATCTCAGGATCACGAACCTGCGCCGCCACCTCAGCAGCCCGCCCCTGCACGGCCACCACCGCCTGCTCCTGCACGGCCACCACCGCCTTCTCCTGCACGGTCCCCACCGCCTTCTCCTGCGCGGCCACCACCGCCTTCTCCTGCGTGGTCACCAGCGACCGCTCGGGTGGGCTCGGGCGACTACCTGCATCTCGGCGAGCAGGCGGCTGAGTGATTCGGTGTGCAGGCCGTCGCGGCCCATTCGGCCTCTGACTCCCGCCAGTGGCGCGCCTTCCGGGCGGTCTATGCCGCTGACGGCGAAGACCTGATCGAGGACGGCGTCCATCTCGTCGCGGTACGAGGACGAGTCGACGCCGGCACCGCTCTCGGCAAGTGCCTGATCAACCGGATGCGTCCTGGCAAGCTCGGGATAGAACGGCCACAGCGCCTCCAGTGCGCCCAGGAGCCTGCGGCGCGATTCCTCGGTGCCCTGCGCGAGGGTGAGGAACCAGCGTCCGGCCCAGTCGCGGTGGTAGGCGACCTCCTTGACGCCCTTGGCCGCCACCGCCGCCAGTACTGCGTCGGTGCTCCCCTGCAGCCGTTCCAGCAACGCGAGCCGCGCCACCGAGAACAACAGCAGGCGGACGACGACGTGCGCGAAGTCGCCGTTCGGCACCTCGACGAGGCGTACGTTGCGAAACTCCCCGGCTTCGCGGAAGAAGGCGAGCGCGTCCTCCGCGGGCACGGGTGAGCCCTCGGGGAGGGCAGGGACCACGCCAGGGTCCGCGGCCGCGGCCCGCGTCAGCAGCAGGCGCGCCTGTCCGAGCAGGTCAAGGGCCATGTTCGCCAGTGCGATGTCGTCTTCGAGATCCGGTGCCCGGCTGCACCACTCCGACAGGCGCTGGGACATGATCAAGGCGTCGTCGCCGAGCATGAGGCAGTACTCGGCGAGCAGGGCGGCGTCGGTTCCCTCGGGCACCGTGGTGTCGACGCCGGCCAGCGGGTCCTCGAAGTCGGTGCCGAACGCCCACTGGGAGGAATCCCCGCCGAGCAGGCCGTCGTAGACGCTGCCGTGGTCGTCGCTCATGGTGGTCCTGGTCTCCGATCATGCGGTGGGGCGGGCGGGCGCGCGGCGGTCACATGTGGGGCACGTTCTCAGGGATCTCGTAGAACGTCGGGTGCCGGTAGACCTTGTCGCCGTTCGGCGCGAACAGCGGGTCCTTCTCGTCCGGGCTGGACGCCGTGATGGCGTCGGCCCGCACGACCCAGATGCTCACGCCCTCGTTGCGACGCGTGTAGACGTCACGCGCGTGCCGCAGCGCCATCGCGTCGTCCGGAGCGTGCAGCGACCCGACATGGACGTGGTTGAGCCCCCGCTTGCCGCGCACGAACACCTCGTACAACGGCCATTCCCTGCGATCACCGTTCGTCATCGGACCTCCTCCTCGGTCGAACGGGCCGCGAACGCTGAGGCCGCCTCGCGTACCCAGGCGCCGTCCTCGTGCGCGGCGCGCCGGTGGGCCAGGCGCTGGGCGTTGCAGGGGCCGTTGCCGCTGATGACCGCGGCGAACTCCTCCCAGTCCGGCTCGCCGAAGTCGTAGTGGCCGCGTTCCTCGTTCCAGCGCAGTTCGGGGTCGGGCAGCGTCACCCCGAGCGCCTCGGCCTGCGGGACGCTCATGTCGACGAACCGCTGGCGCAGCTCGTCGTTGGAGTTGCGCTTGATCCCCCACGCCATCGACTGCCCGCTGTTGGGGGAACGCTCGTCCGGCGGGCCGAACATCATCAGCGACGGCCACCAGAACCGGTCGACCGACTCCTGGACCATGGCGCGCTGGGCGTCGGTGCCGCGCATCATCGTCATCAGCAGCTCGTAGCCCTGCCGCTGATGGAACGACTCCTCCTTGCAGATGCGGATCATGGCGCGGCCGTACGGTCCGTAGGAGGTGCGGCACAGCGGCACCTGGTTGCAGATCGCGGCGCCGTCGACGAGCCAGCCGATCGTGCCGACGTCGGCGTAGGACAGCGTCGGGTAGTTGAAGATCGACGAGTACTTCTGCCTGCCCGTGAGCAGCAGGTCGGTCAGTTCGGCGCGGGAGACGCCGAGGGTCTCGCACGCGGAGTACAGGTACAGCCCGTGCCCGGCCTCGTCCTGCACCTTGGCCAGCAGGATCGCCTTGCGGCGCAGGGAGGGCGCGCGGCTGATCCAGTTGCCCTCCGGCTGCATGCCGATGATCTCCGAATGGGCGTGCTGGGCGATCTGGCGTACGAGCGTGCGGCGGTAGGCCTCGGGCATCCAGTCCCGGGGCTCGATGCGGTCGTGGCGCGCGATCGTCGCGTCGAACGCGGCCTGGAGCCGTTCCTGCGGCTCCGGCTCCACCGTCGTCGTCACTGGGTCCCTCCGCACGTCGACGTATTTACTTACCGATCGATCAGTAATAACGTGGCACGAGCCGGCACCTCCGCGCAAGTGGTGCCGTGGACGGATGTCGGAGAGCACCACCGGGGGTCACGACGACGGGCCCCTCGGAGAGGAGACAGCGTGAGTCCCATGCTGGAGAGCTATGCCGCCGGACGATGGTTCCGCGCCGCGGACGAGGGCGAGCCCCTGCTGGACGCCGCGACGGGTGAGGAGGTCGCGCGCATCTCGAGCCACGGCCTGGACGTCGCGGCCATGGTCGCCCACGCGCGCCAAGCCGGTGGCCCCGCGCTGCGGGCTCTGACCTTCCACGAGCGGGCAGCGCTGCTCAAGGCGCTCGCCAAGCACCTGCTCACCCGCAAAGACGAGCTCTACGCGCTGTCCGTCCGTACCGGCGCAACCTCGCGCGACACGATGGTCGACGTCGACGGCGGCATCGGCACGCTGTTCAGCTACGCGAGCAAGGGCGCACGCGAGCTGCCGAACGACACGATCGTCCTCGACGGCAGCCTGGAACGCCTGGGCAAGGGCGGCACTTTCGTCGGCCAGCACATCTACGCGTCACGGCCAGGCGTCGCGGTCCAGATCAACGCCTTCAACTTCCCCGTCTGGGGGATGCTCGAAAAGCTCGCCCCGGCGTTCCTCGCCGGCCTGCCGACGATCGTCAAGCCCGCGAGCCAGACCGCCTACCTCACCGAGCTCGCCGTCCGGCAGATCATCGAGTCGCAGATCCTGCCGGAGGGCACCCTCCAGCTGCTCGCCGGCGGCGCGTCCGGCCTGCTCGACGCGCTGACCATCCAGGACAGCGTCGCCTTCACCGGCTCGGCGCACACCGCGGGCATCCTGCGCCGCCACCCGAACGTGCTGGACGGCGGCGTCGTCCTCGGCGTGGAGGCCGACTCGCTCAACTGCTCCATCCTCGGACCGGACGTCCAGCCGGGCGACCCGGAATTCGACCTGTTCATCAAGGGCGTCGCCACCGAGATGACGGTCAAGGCGGGCCAGAAGTGCACCGCCATCCGCCGCGTGCTCGTGCCTGAGCCGATGGCGGACCCCGTCATCGAGGCCCTCTCCGCACGCCTCGCGAAGGTGACCGTCGGCGACCCGCGCAACCCCGACGTGCGGATGGGCGCGCTCGCGAGCCTCGGCCAGCGCGACGAGGTGACCAAGGCCGTCGAAGCCCTCCGCTCCAGCGCCGAGATCGTCTTCGGCGACCAGAACGCGACCCTGCTCGACGGCGACCCCGAACGCGGCGCGTTCATGACCCCTCTCGTGCTCCATGCACGTCCCGGCGCCACCGAGCCGCACGACGTGGAGCCGTTCGGCCCCGTGAGCACCGTGCTCACCTACGACGGCCTCGACTCGGCGATCGCCCTCGCGGCCCGCGGCAAGGGCAGCCTGGCCGCCTCCGTCGTCACCCACGACCCCGACGTCGCCCGCACGATCGTGCTCGGCCTGGCGCCCTGGCACGGCCGCGTCCTCGTACTCGACCGGGACGACGCCCAGGAGTCCACCGGCCACGGCTCCCCGCTGCCCGTCCTCGTCCACGGCGGCCCCGGCCGTGCCGGCGGCGGCGAAGAGCTCGGCGGCATACGCGGAGTCCTGCACCACATGCAGCGCACCGCCGTCCAGGCGTCCCCTGACCAGCTCACCGCCGTCACCGGCCGATGGACGACAGGATCCAAACACCTCCCGTCCGACGTCCACCCGTTCCGCAAGTCCCTGGCGGACCTGCGCATAGGCGACACCATCACCTCCGCAACCCGCACGGTGACGCTGGACGACATCGAGCACTTCGCCGACTTCACCGGAGACACCTTCTACGCGCACACCGACGCCGAGGCCGCCGCGCGCAACCCCCTCTTCGGCGGTATCGTCGCCCACGGATACCTGGTCGTGTCCCTGGCCGCCGGGCTCTTCGTTGACCCGGCGCCCGGACCGGTCCTCGCCAACTTCGGCGTCGACGGCCTCCGCTTCGTCACCCCGGTCAAGGCCGGCGACACCATTCAGGTCACCCTGACGGTCAAGCAGATCACCCCGCGCACCAACGCCGACTACGGCGAAGTCCGCTGGGACGCCGTGGTGACCAACCAGGAAGCCCAGCCAGTAGCCACCTACGACGTGCTGACCCTCGTGGCCAAAACCTGGCCTGCCTCCGACTCCTGAGAGGACGGCACCACCCGCGCCCCGGCGGCCGTCCGTTTCGGCGCGGCGCGGGTGGATCGCCGCACCCACGGGACGGCACGACCTGGGTGTCCTACTTGTTCACTGGGAACGTTTTCACTGGGCGCCTTCCGTCAGGTGGGTGAGGTCGGCGAGGATCTCGGAGGCCGAGACCGGGTCCAGTTCTCCGTCGTAGGTGATGGACACGAGCCGCTGATCGGGGAGCGCCTGCACCGAACCGCTGTAGATCCCGGGATCGAGGTCGATGACCACCGAGCCGCCGCGGAAGGGCCGGAAGATCCTGGGTTCGACTCCCCCGTCCTCCGGCATGCCGCGCTCCCAGCCGCGTCGTTCCAGGCCGAGCAGCGCGCCGACCGGCACGACGCGGCCCTCGAAGCGGGCGAGCCGACCGCTCCGTTCCTCCTCGGCCAGCGCGAACACGGGCCGCGCGAGCTGCGGGAACGGCTGGATGATCTCGTAGTCGGCGAAGGTCTCCGCCCACTCGGTCAGTGCGTCCCCCAGCAACACCGGGTGAGCCAGGCGGATGTGCGCCGCCTCCGGCGGCGTCAATGTCTCGTCGTTCACATCGGCGAACGTCCGATCCTCGGCCAGGCGGAACGCGCTCCCGTCCGCGAGCCAGACGAGCCGCCGCACGAGGTGCCAGACGAGCGGGTGCTCGACCAGGTGCCTCCGGAACTCGGCGAGCTGCCAGGTCCGCCCGGTCACCATCGCCCATTCCAGCCGCCGCAGCTGGTCGGCGGCGATCGTGCGCACCTCCTTCTTCAGCCGGCCGAACGTCGCGTGCGCGGCGGGCGCGAGCTCCGGGTCGTCCTTGGCCCCCGGCTTCGGGAGCGCCTTGAGCCGCGTGCCGTCCTGGTGCATGACGAACGGCCGGAGCTGCTCGTCGAACCCGACCGTGAAGCGACGCGGCCCGAAGTCGAGCTCCATGCTCCCGTCCGGATCCAGCCCCAAACGCGGAACGAGGCGATCGCTCAGCTGCGCGGTGCTCAGCTGCATCCGGTCGGCCACCTCGTGGAGCTTCTGGTACGCCTCCCCCTGCAGGGCGGCGAACTTCGCCCGCCGGGCAACGCCGTCGAGCAAGGTCAGCGCGCTCTCCGACCCGATCCGCGCGAGCACGTTCACACCCTTGACCGCCTTGGCGTGCCCGCCGTGTCCCGGCCAGGTGTGGATGAGAGGCGCGAGGCGCCGGGCCGCCTCATCGTCGCCGAACCAGCCGAGCGCGGTCAGCGCCCACGCGTCCGCGGCCGCCTCGCCGTGTCCGTGCCAGCGTTCGAACAGGGCCGAGACGAACGCGGCCAGCGAAGCAGCGTCGCACGCCTCCCGGACGATCTCGATGCCCGGGTCCGGTTTTTCGGGCGTCGACAGCGCCAGGATCGTGAGGACGTGCGCGACGGCGGTGTCCGGGAGCGCGACGGCGGTGTCCGGGAGCGCGCTCTCGCGGCCGTGCCGGAGCACCTGCGGAAGCGTCGCCGGATCGGCCCAGGCAGGAAGCTTCGGGAGCTTGGGCGGTGTGAGGCTCGCCTGGTCCTTCTGCAAGAGCTGTCCGACCGCCTGGGCCGCCGCTTCACCGTGCGTTCGGGCAGCCTCCACGACAGCGTCGCGGCCGATTTCACGGGCGAGGTGATGAAGCGCGAACTCGGCGGCGGTGCGTTGCTTCCCGCGCTTGCCCAGCGCGCTCGGTACCAGGAGCCGCGCGGCGTCGCCACCGTGCCGTGCGAACCAGGCCGTCGCATGCTTGCGGGCCGTCTTGACCCGTGACAGCCAGTCGGCCATCACCGTCGCCACCTCGGCGTCCAAGAACGGGACAAGCAGCTCTCCGACGGGTCCCGGACGCTTCCTGGCGTATGTCAGGGCGATGTGCAGGGCGTCGAGCTCGAACCGGGCGAGCACGACCTTGAGCCACTCTTCCGGATCACGGGGTGCGGACCCGTTGCGGTCGTCGAGCTCGAAGTCCGCCAGCAGCGGCCGGACGAGTGTGTCGGGAGCCATCGTCAGCACACCGAGCTGGCTGCGGCCGCTGGTGAACTGCTTGGCCGCGAGAGCGGCGACCCGCTCCTCCCACACCTTCATGGGCGCGCGTTGCGGGACGGCGTCCCAGCGGTAGTCGTGGTGCTCCACGCCGCCAGCCCATTCGCGCGGCTGAGGCAGCCGACGCTCCCACCACCACCAACGCTCGCGTTCACCGTCCGCCCATCGAACCTCGCGCAGATCCGGGACGGTGAGGCCGTCGATGACGAGCGGCTTCGGCTTCTTCTCAGCCCGCGCCCACGGCGGCTCCACCAGCAGGGATGGCAATTCGTCCGGGCCGGCCACCCGAACGCGGGCGGTCGTGCCGAGAATGCGTTCCACCTGGGCACGGGCTTCCCCAGGCAGAACGGGCAGGGCCGCCGTAGCCAGCTCCCGATGGTGCTGAACGTGCTCGTCCAGCAGTTCGGTGGCCCCGGCGGCGGCCAGCTCGCGCATGGCGCGCACCGGAAAGCGGTCCATCGCCTTGGCGAGCGCGGCGTTGACCTGCGGGCGGTCGTCGCGGCGCGCCACGAGTGCGGCGAACGCCTCATCGGACGGCAGTACGCTCAGCACCTCCAGCAGGGCTTTGCGGCGTGGCGCGGAGTCCATCATCCGGCCCAGCGCGTCGGCCATCAGCGGCGTGCAGGCGACGCCGACTCCTTCGGCGAGCGAGTTGAGGACCTCGGGGTGGAACGCGTCGGGCAGCGTGACCCTCATCCAGGAGCCCAAGATTTCGACCTGCTCGGCCGCGCCCAGCGAGGTCAGCAACGGGATCCGCGCGCGCTCTTCCGGCGGGTTGGCGCAGCACTCGGCCACCCAGTCCTGCCGGGTCGGCACGAGGAACGCGGCAAGGAGCCGCTGCCGGGGGATGCGGCGGAGCCCCGCCAGCCGTTCCACGGCCGCGTCGTAATCCTCTTGGGCCGCGGCCGCCAGCAGCGCCCTAACGCGGGCAGCACCGTCCGGCACATCGAAGCTGTGACTCCACCGCGCCGAGACGGGGGCGAACTTCACGTGGTCGGGCCGATGCGAGGCGTTCGTGCCCCTCTCCAGGCCGTACCACTCGAGTACCGCGCATGCCGCGAACGGCAAGCCATGGACCTGCGTCCAGGCGTCCACGAACTCCACGGCCGTCTCGCGCGGCGTGCCCCAGCTCGCCGCCTCCGCCACCACGGCCGCGCCGAGCGGATCGGGCTCATCGGCCAGATAGGCGCGCGCGTGCTTGACCAGCTCCGGATCGGTACCGTCGTGGAGGAGGGCGGTCTCGACCTGGACCCGGCCCTGCTCCAGACGGAGGTGGACGGTCTTCTCGGCGTCCGCGTCGATCGTGATCTTGGGGCCGGGGGAGCCGCCGCGGCGGGGGTGGATGCGGCGGCGCCAGCCCTTCGGGATGACGAGGGTGTCCTCGTCGGGAAGCGGCGGGGGATGATCATTCATGCCGCCCCACATTAGAGGCGTCCCGCTGCCGGCATGCCCGGAGGGTTTCAGCCCTGGCCCGCTCCCCAGTCGGCGCCTCGGCCGCGGGCTTCTTCGAAGACCAGCCACGTGCGGGTGCCGCGGATTCCGGGGATGTCCTGGATGCGTTCCAGCACCACGTGCCTGAGCGCCTCGTTGTCCGGGGCCCTGACGAGGACCAGCACGTCGTAGTCGCCGCCGACCATCGCGAAGTGCTCGATGTAGGGGATCTCCTGGAGTCTGGCTGTCACTGCGCGCCAGGAGTTCTGCTCGATGGTGATCGAGACGTATGCGCTGGTGCCGAGGCCTGCCTTCTGCGGCGCGAGCTCGGCGGTGAAGCCGGTGATCACTCCGTCGTCCATCAGGCGGGTGAGGCGCGCGTAGGCGTTGGCGCGGGAGATGTGGACCCGTTCGGCGAGGGCCCGGACCGAGATCCGGCCGTCGCGCAGCAACTCGGCGATGATCGCGCGGTCCACCCCGTCCAGCCGGTCGGCAGAATGTCCCAGCCGTCCCCCCGTTACAGCCCCGTCCTCCGACATTTGGCCTCCTCAGGGTATGGAGCTGAGCTATTTGTCGCCCATTGTGCCCGGTGTCTTGAACGGATGGTCGCCAGTGAGGACGCTTTGCCTGTCAAGCGTCCAAAGAAAGCGAGCGCCGCCATGCCCGTGGGGACCCATGACCAGACGGTCGACGATCTTCTTCCCGCAGTCGTTCCGGTGCGTTTCGTCGCGGAGGACGGCACGGCCGTCGAGCCGCCCGAGGGCTACGCGGCGCCGGCGGACGAGCAACTGGTGGAGGCGTACCGCCGGATGGTCCTGGGCCGCCGCTTCGACCGGCAGGCGACCGCGCTGACCAAGCAGGGCAGACTCGCGGTCTACCCGTCCAGCCGCGGGCAGGAGGCCTGCCAGATCGCCGGCGTGCTCGCGCTCCGCGAGGACGACTGGCTGTTCCCGACCTACCGGGACTCGGTGGCCCTGGTCTCCCGCGGCGTCGATCCCGTCGAGGTGCTCACGCTGCTGCGCGGTGGCTGGCACTGCGGTTACGACCCTGCGACCACGCGGGTGGCGCCTCAGTGCACGCCGCTGGCCACCCAGACCATCCACGCGGTCGGCATGGCCGAGGCCCTGCGCCGCAAGGGCGAGGACTCCGTCGTGATGGCCTTCATCGGCGACGGCGGCACGAGTGAGGGCGACTTCCACGAGGCGCTCAACTACGCCGGTGTTCTGCGTGCCCCGGTCGTGTTCTTCGTGCAGAACAACAAGTACGCGATCTCGGTGCCGCTGGCCAAGCAGACCGCGGCTCCCGCGCTGGCCTACAAGGGGATCGGTTACGGCATCCGTTCCGAGCAGGTGGACGGCAACGACCTCGTCGCGGTTCTGTCCGTCCTCACCGAGGCCGTGCGGCACGCCCGAACGGGAGGCGGCCCGTTCCTGGTGGAGGCGCACACGTACCGCATGGACGCCCACACCAACGCCGACGACGCCACCCGGTACCGGGAGGACGACGAGGTCGAACGCTGGGAATCGGCCGACCCTCTCCCCCGCCTGGAGACCTATCTCCGCGGACGGAGCCTGCTCGGCACGGAGGACATCGCCGCCGCGCACGATGCCGCCGAAGCGTTCGCCTCCCGTCTGCGCGACGAGATGAATCTCGACCTGGAGACCGACCCGCTTGAGCTGTTCGACCACGTCTTCGCCGACGCCACGCCGCAGTTGCGCGAGCAGCGGGCACAGCTGGCGTCCGAGCTGGAGGACTGACATGACCGCGATGACGATGGCGCAGGCACTGAACGCGGCGCTGCGGGACGCGTTGCGCGAGGACGAGCGCGTGTTGATCTTCGGCGAGGACGTGGGCCCGCTGGGCGGCGTCTTCCGCATCACCGACGGGCTGACCAAGGAGTTCGGCGAGGACCGGTGCTTCGACACCCCGCTGGCCGAGTCGGGGATCGTCGGACTCGCCGTGGGCATGGCGATGGGCGGCTTCCGGCCGGTGGTCGAGATGCAGTTCGACGCGTTCGCCTATCCGGCGTTCGAGCAGATCGCCTCGCACGTGGCCAAGATGCGCAACCGCACCCGCGGCCGCGTGCCGCTGCCGCTGGTGATCCGCATCCCGTACGCGGGTGGCATCGGCGGCGTCGAGCACCACTGTGACTCCAGCGAGGCCTACTACGCCCACACGCCGGGCCTGAAGGTCGTCACCCCGGCGACCGTGGACGACGCGTACTGGCTGCTGCGCGACGCCATCGACGACCCCGACCCGGTGATCTTCATGGAGCCCAAGCGGCTGTACTGGTCCAAGGACGAGGCCACTCCCGGCGATCGGCGCGCTTCGAGCTTTGGTCGAGCGGCGGTACGGCGCGAGGGCCGCGACGCAACGCTGGTCGCCTACGGCCCCAGTGTCCCGGTGGCCCTCCAGGCGGCCGAGGCGGCGGCCGGGGACGGCATCTCCCTGGAGGTGGTGGACCTGCGCACGATCGTCCCGTTCGACGATGAGACCGTCGTGTCGTCGGTGCGCAAGACGGGCCGCTGCGTGGTGGTGCAGGAGGCCCAGGGGTTCGCCGGAGTGGGCGCGGAGATCGCGGCGCGCGTGCAGGAACGCTGCTTTCACTCGCTGGCGGCTCCGGTGCTGCGCGTCACGGGATTCGACATCCCCTACCCGCCCCCGAAGCTCGAGCACTCGCACCTGCCGGACGTCGACCGGATCCTCGACACGGTCGACCGGCTCCAGTTCGACGACGAGCCCGACGTCCTCCACCTGGCCCGGGAGGCATCATGACCATAGCTACCGCACGGCAGGTGTTCCGCCTGCCCGACCTCGGCGAGGGCCTGACCGAAGCCGAGATCATCGAATGGAAGGTCGCCGTCGGCGACACCGTCGAGATCGACCAGATCGTCGTGGACGTCGAGACCGCCAAGGCCGTGGTCGAGGTGCCTGTCCCCTACGCCGGAACGGTCATGAAGCTGCACGCCGACACGGGCGCCGTACTGGCAGTGGGCGAACCCCTGATCGAAGTCGCCGCCAATGAGCCCGCCCCCGCAGCGGCTCCAGACATCGATCCCGCCGCAGCCCGGTACCGCGAAGAGGAACAGGCAGGCTCCGGCAACGTCCTGATCGGCTACGGCACCGGCCACACCTCCGGCCGACGCAAGCGCCGCCGCAGCTCCCGCGTCCCCACCAGCGACAAGACCGCCGCCACCCGGCAGACCCCCGACCAGCACGCCGCTGACCGGCAGGCCGCCGATGTGCGCGCCGTTGACAGGCAAGCCGGCGGGCATCAGGCGGTCGACGTGCAGGACTTCGGTCGGGACGCTGCCGTGCCTGCGCCGCAGTCCTCCTCGTCCTCCGTTGAAGCCGAGCCGAGCCACCCACCTCGCGTGATCTCTCCGCTTGTCCGAAGGGTCGCCCGGGAGCATGGGGTGGACCTCGCCGCCATCCGTCCCACCGGGCCGCGCGGAGTGATCTTGCGCCGCGACGTCGAGCAGGCGATCGCCGACATGCGCACGCCGCCCGTGGCACCCGCGACGCCGCTCAGGCCTTCCGAGACAACCGAACGCATCCCGCTGCGCGGGCTTCGCCGTGCGGTGGCCGACAAGTTGAGCCGCAGCCGCAGCGAGATTCCCGACGCCACGACCTGGGTGGACGTCGATGCCACCCGCCTGCTCGACGCGAAGAACGCCCTCCAGCAGGCTCGCCCCGACCTGGGCATCGGGTTGCTCGCCATGCTGGCCCGCATCTGCGTGGACGGCCTGCGGCGGTTCCCCGAGCTGAACTCCTCGGTCGACACCGGCCGCGCAGAGATCGTTCGGTACGGGCACGTCAATCTCGGCTTCGCCGCGCAGACCGACCGCGGCCTGGTCGTGCCGGTGGTCCGGGACGCGCACCTGATGACGACCGCGCAGCTCGCCGCCGAACTCACCCGGCTCACGGGACTGGCGCGCTCGGGCGGGCTGCCACCTCAGGCACTGACCGGCGGAACGTTCACGCTCAACAACTACGGCGTCTTCGGCGTGGACGGATCAACGCCGATCATCAACCATCCCGAGGCGGCCCTCCTCGGCGTGGGCCGCATCATCGACCGCCCCTGGGTGATCGACGGCGCGGTCACGGCACGCAAGATCACCCAGCTGTCCCTCACGTTCGACCATCGGGTCTGCGACGGCGGCACCGCCGGCGGCTTCCTGCGCTACGTGGCTGACTGCGTCGAGAATCCCGCGATCCTTCTCGCCGACGCCTGACGGGTTGCGCCCGGACGCGCGTCCCGTTGCACGATCACACCAGGCGTCCCGGCTGGCGATGGATTGCGCCGTTCCTGCTGACCCGCATCGCCGCCGGCCCGATCCTGGGCGGTCCGTTGCGCGGGCATGGAGCTGATCAGGTGGCGGGCTCGGGTAGCGCGCTTTCGGCCTCCTGGGGGGCCGTGTCGAGAAGGGCGTCCAGCATTCGCTGGGAACTCTCGAGGTGGTTGATCGTCTCGGTGATGTGGGCGCGTTCGCGCCGCAACTCCTCGATGAAGGTCGGGCAGCCGGCAGGCACCCTCAGCACGTCAGAGTCGTGCACGCAATGCACGACTCTGGCGATGACCGAAGTGGAAAGCCCGGCGGCGAGCATGGCCCGGATGTGGCGCACCGTTGCGACGTCCGCCTTGGCGTACTCGCGGTAGCCGTTGTCGAGCCGGACCGGCGTGAGCAGCCCCTGCTCCTCGTAGTAGCGCAAGAGCCGCCTGCTCACCCCGGTCTGGTGAGCCAGATCACCGATTCGCATGCCTTGACCTTCACATCGATGTGACGCCTTACCGTCCCCAGTATCGCTGACGATGAGATGTGAGGAGCCTTCGATGCCGGGTGCAGTGATCATTGGTGTGGGTCCGGGAATCGGCCAGGCGGTGGCCCGCCGGTTCGCCGGGGAGGGGCTGCCGATCGCGCTGATCGCACGGAGCGAGCAGACGCTGCGTGCCGTGGCCGGCGCGGTCGCTCCCAGCGGTGTTCCGGCCGTCACGCTGAAGGCGGACGCCACCGACCAGGCAGAGTTGAACGCCGCACTCGACAAGGCCATCAGCGAGCACGGCGTGCCAGATGTCGCTGTTTACAACGCCGCACTCATCCAGGCGGACGCGCCGGGCGAGCTGTCGGTGCGCGGCCACATGGAGGCATGGGCGGTCAACGTCGTCGGCGCCCTCAACGCCGCAGCTCACCTTGCGCCGGCCATGGCGGCACGCGGCAGCGGAACGTTCCTCATCACAGGCGGCATGCCCGAGCCCAAGCCGCAGTATGTGAGTCTCTCGCTGGGCAAGGCAGGCGTGCGAACCCTTGTCACGCTGCTCGACCAGCAGTACGGATCTTCTGGAGTGCACGTCGCGAGCGTCACCGTCGCCGGTCCGGTCGCCCCCGGCACCGACTTCGACCCCGACGACATCGCCGAGCACTACTGGCGGCTGCACACTCAGCCACGACACCTGTGGGCTCACGAAGCGCTGCACGCCGGCCGCTCCTGAAGAGCGGCCGCGTACGCCCGCTGGTCGCCGTTTTTCGCATCTATCCCGAATGCGCCAAAAGGAGGACACTCTCCCCATGGGCCACGGGCGTTACCTGATCGGACCGGACGGCCTGCGGGTCGACGTGATCACTCTCGATGACGTCCAGCTGACCCTGGCGCGCAACTGGTGCCCGGACGCACGCAAAGGCCAGCAGCTTTATCTGGTCACTCGCAACGGCGCCCTGCTGGCCTACTGCGCCGACATCGAGGAGCTCACCGAGGTCGTCGGAGATCTCACGCAGCTCCACGGCCCGGCCGCCGGCGAGGACGTCGGCTGAGCCGGACCTGATCTCACGTCGCATCCTGGCGGCGCGAGCTGTCTGCTCATCGAAACTCCCCGCATACCGAGCAGCGGTATGCGGGGAGTTTTCTTGCTCACTGAAGGCGCGGTTCGCTACTGCGCGTTCAGCTGTTGAACGTGACGGTTCCGCGGCTGACCGTGGTGCCCCGCTCACCCCAGTACGACCAGATCTGGGCGCGGTACTGGGTGTCCTCGTAGGCGGTGGCCAGGCTCCGGCACGTGGGGCCGGAGGTGCCGCCGCTGGAGTAGTTGACGTTCTTGTCCGTCCAGTGGTGGCTCGGGCCGGACCCGTTGACCGGGGTCAGCTTCACCGTCACCGAACGCAGGCCCTCGGTGTTGTAGGCGTGCGCGCAGAACTGGTCCGTATCGTCCTTGTAGCTGACGGTGCCGTCGCCGACCGCCTTCGAGAACGAGTTGGCCAGCGCGGGCTGCGCGAGCGTCAGGCACGCCGTCGCAACGCCGGCGCCCACCACGGCGGTCCTGAGGAGCTTCTTCATGGTTCTCCTTCTGACTGGAGTGGATCATGGTCCGTCCGTTGCTGATCTTGAACCAGCGGGCCATTCCAGCAAAAGATCTTGAACGCACTGTTCGTCGGCTCGTCACCCGCCCGTAGGCATTCGTCCCCTGAGTGAACACTCGGGGCCGAGGGATGCGCCCGATCCGGACGGTCCGGTGGACCACCTTCGGAGCATTCTGATCGCGACGGCGAGGCGCCAACGACTACACCACGTGCCTACGGCATTTCCTTGTGTGGCTCGTAAGGCCCATCTTGTAGCCATGTCGAACGCTTGCGTGGTGGCCTCTTGCCGCGACCTTCATCAGGCGATCTGGACGTCGTGGCTGTCGTTGTCGGAGAGGAACGATGCCAGCGCCTGTCCCTGATCGGCGACGGCGGTGCGTTCGGCTCGGGAGAAGCCGCGCAGCGGGGTGACGACCACGGTGCCTTCCTTGACGTCCCAGGTCGCGGCCACCCTGCCGTCAACCAGGACGACGCGCGCGCCGGTGACCGACAGGCCGCGGTGGGCGTCATCGATGATCCGGCTGCGGTCGTGATAGCCGAGGATCGCGTTGTCGAACGCCGGCAGGAACCGTACCGGGGCGGGTGTGTCAGGGTCGGGACGCGGCGCGTCGGGGAGGTCCAGCAGTTCCCGGCCGCGCTCGTCGCGGAAGGTGATGAGCTCCTCGCGTACCGCGGCCACCGCGTTCGGCAGTCCGGCCAGGCCGCACCAGGCTCGCAGGTCGGCCGAGGCGGCTGGGCCGAACGCGGCAAGGTAGCGCCGCACCAGCGCCTCGCCGACCGGATCGGAGCCCTGCGGGGCCGGTGGGTCGATCTCACGTCCCAGCCACGAGGAGAGCAGGACGTTGCGTACTCCCCCTTTCGTTCGCCACAGCCCGCGCGGTGGCATCTGCACGACCGGGATGAGGGCGCCGAACAGCATCTCCCCCAGCGCCCGCGGCCCCGCCGCAGGCCAGCGCTCAGCCAGCGCCCGGCCGAGCTCGCCCATCGAACGGGGCTCGTCGTCAGCCATGATCGCCCGGCCTGCCGCCGCCAGCTCGTCCAGGTCCAACCCGTCGAGCTCGCGGCGGTAGACCCCGAGTACGCGCTGGCGCAGCATGGCGTCGTGGCGGGCTCGCCAGGCCAGCGCGTCCTTGGCGGTGACCAGGTGAACGGTCCGGCGCATGAGGTGCATCCGTACCACGCTCCGCCCGTTCAGCAGGTCCGAGAGCACCGCAGGGTCGAACGCGCGCAGCCGGGACCAGAGCCCGACGAACGGTTCCTGCGGTTCCTGCGCCTGCAGGCCGCACAGATGCGCGACGGCGTCGACGACCGGCATGTCGGCACGATCGAGCAGCAACTGCCGGGCGAGCGTCGCACGGTTGAGCGCCCGCGTGTCGAGAACGTTCCGCGAAGTCATGCCGCAACTCCCCTCGCG
The DNA here is from genome assembly GCF_008923185.1 of Actinomadura rudentiformis. GTDB lineage: Bacteria > Actinomycetota > Actinomycetes > Streptosporangiales > Streptosporangiaceae > Spirillospora > Spirillospora rudentiformis. Next base: position 237,899 of record NZ_WBMT01000004.1, on the reverse strand, counting down.
CGGTTGTGACCGGTGGCGTGCCGGCGCCGCCCAGGCAGTGGAGGCCGGCCTCCTGGCGCATTCTTGTCGTTGTCTGGCACGAGACGACAGTCGCAGGGGAATAGGACAGGGAGTGTCCGCTTCGCCCGGACTCAGGCGTGCAGGGTGGGCTGGTAGATGAGTTCCTGGGTGTGGCCGTCGAGTGTCCGGCTTTCGATCAGCTGAAGGTCGAAGTCGGCCGCTCCGTGGAAGACCGGGTCCAGCCCTGTCCGACCGGTGATCACGGGGAAGATCGTCAGCTGGACGCGGTCGACCAGACCGGCGGCCATGAGCGCCCGGTTCAGCGACAGGCTGCCGTGCGAGCGCAACGGCACGTCCGACTCCTCCTTGAGCCGGGAGACGACGTCGACGGCGTCGCCGCTCACCAGGGTCGCATCCGGCCAGTCGAGGGGTCCTTGGAGTGTGGTCGACACCACCGTTGCCGGCAGGCTCATCATTCGGGTGACCCATGGGTCACGGACGCCTGACTCCTCGGTGCTTGAGGTCAGCATCTGCGCGAACGCCCGATAGGTGTCGGCCCCGAAGAGCATCCGCTGCTCCTGCTCGTACAAGGCGAGGCGGTGCTTGAGCAGCTCGGGGCCTTGCTTCCCCCAGTAGCCGCCCCAGTTGCCGCCGGCAGCGCCGAAGCCGTCGACGCTGGAAAAGACGTCGAAGGTGTAGGTAGCGGTCATGGCACTCTCCTCGGGTTGCTGGTCTCTCACCCTGGCTACGAACGGGCTCGACGCCAATCGACATCACCACAGAAAGAACTTCAGGCGGGGCACCGCACCTGGCGGTGCCCCCTCAGCGGGTGCGCATGGTCATCGGGCTCTTGGGGGCTTGATGGAGAGGGCGTGGTGGAAGAGGTTGCGGGGGTCCCATGTGGCCTTGATCTGCTGCAGGCGGGCGTAGTTGTCCTTGAAATAGAGGGCGTGCCAGGGGGCTCCGGTGTTCCAGGCCGGGTCGGCCAGATCGGTGTCGGGGTAGTTGATGAACGCGCCGTCGGCGGGGACGCCGCCGGTGTCGGCGAACAGGTCGCGGTAGAGCTCCCTCAGCCAGGTGAGGTGCCGGGCGTCGTCGGCGGGATTCTCCCAGCCGTTGGCGAAGAACATCTTCATGATCGTGTCGCGGTGGGGGGCCGCCGTGGCGTCGGGGGCGAGGGTGTTGACCTGGCCGCCGAACGTGTAGAGGCTCAGGCTGCCGCCCGGATGGTCGTAGTCGGTCCGGGTGAGGTGGTGGTGCAGGACACCGATCTGCCGGTCGGTCAGGCGGCGGCGCAGGTAACCCGACTTGACCTGCAACCGGTAGACGGGGCCGGGATCACCCGGCGAGCCGGCCAGCGCCGAGGCGAGCCAGGCTTGGGACCTCACCTGGCGGACGGGGGTGACGGGGACGCCGTCATTGATCGCCGCCAGATGCTCGTCCAGGAGCCGTTCGGACCCTGCGGGCACCTGGCCGATCATGCCGATCGTTCCGGCCAGGCGGCGGTTGAGTTGGAGCTCGCTGTAGAGCTTGGTGGAAGGGGAGCCCGGGGCGCTGTTGCGTTCCACCCATGCGCCGTGGTTGCGCACGAGCCGCGCGAAGGAGGTCTCGGTGAATTTGGACCAGTCCCACGAGATCGTGAAGCTCAGCATGCCGGGGGGCGGCGCGGGCAGCAGACGGGAAGGATCGTCGCCAAGTGCGCCGGGCGTACGGAACCAGTACCGGGTGACGATGCCGAAGCTGCCGCCTCCGCCGCCGGTGTGCGCCCACCACAGGTCCCGGTTCGGGTCCGACGGCTCGCGGGTGGCCACGACGCTGCGTGCTCTGCCCCTGCGGTCCACCACGACGACCTCGACCGCATGGAGGTGGTCGACGGCCAGGCCCATCGACCGCGACAGTGGCCCGAAGCCGCCTCCCACAACGTGTCCACCGGCGCCCACGCTGGGACACCATCCAGCGGGGATCGTCACGCCCCACCCGAGGTAGAGCCTGCGGTACACATCCCCGAGCAAGGCGCCCGCCTCCACGGCGAACGCGCGCCGGTGAGGGTCGTAGTAGACAGCGGTCATGGCGGAGGTGTCGACGACGACTTGCACGGCGGGGTCGGCGACGAAGTTCTCGAAGCCGTGGCCGCCGCTGCGGACCGTGATTCTCTTGCCGCTGTCGACCGCGTCCTGGACGGCTCGGACGACGTGCTCGGTCGTGCCGACCACCCATACATGCTCGGGGTTGCCGACGAACCGCCGGTTGTAGCCACGGGACGCCAGGGACGGGTAACGCGGTTCACCCCGTCCGACCTTGGCCGGGCCGGGAGGCGGTGGGCAGGCCGCTGCGTTCGGGGCCGCCTCGGCGGAACCCATCCCCAGCGCGGGAACGGCGATGCCCGCCGCCGTCGCGGCCAGGCCACCCCGCAGAACGTTCCTTCTCGTGTGCTCAGACATCCAGGCTCCTCATTCCAGGTGATCTCAACCTAGGAACGGAGCCGCAGCCGGTCAGTGGGTCTGAATCCACTGACGGGGTAGGCACAACTCCCCCCCGACCACGTTCAAAACGGTGGGCCTGGCGGTGGCCGCGACCGGCCTTGCCCGGCCGGTCGCGGCCTAGGAGCCACGAGTCAGATGCATTTGTCGTCGCGGCCGGTGGCCCTGCCGGTCCGGTGTTCGGAATAGGCCGTGATGATCCCGAGGTTCTTGTCCCCGAAGAAATAGATGACCTTGAAGAGGGCCGGCCGCCCGTACTCGTTCTTGCCCTTGGCGGGGATCAGGTAGGTGTACGTGCTGCCATGCTTGGATACATTTCCTGCCTGGAACGCCTTCTTGATGCATCGCGCCATGGCCCCGGTGAAGCCGTGCTTGCGCTTGATGTGCCGGTATCCGTATTTAGTATTGCCGTAGCGCAGGACGAACTTCGGCTTTCCAGCCTCGACATTCCAGTATCGGGTGTGAATGGCGCGCGCCTTGGGCGGTGCCTGTGCCGCCGGCGCCATGGACTGCTGCGATGCGCTGTTGGAGACCGGCGAGGCCTTCTTGGTGTCAGGCTCGGTGACGATGCCAGAGACGAACGCCGTCGTCGCCAGAGCCCCGGCCGCCGCGACGGCCGATATCGAGATGATTCGAACCTTCATGGGGGGTGCCTTCTCGGGAGGGGATCTAGCAGCTGATCCGGCGTGCTGTCGCTGGGCCCTTGTCCGCCCAGACGGGGGTGAGGCCGCCGATGGTCTCGATGGTGCGGTAGTGGTAGAGGTCGCGCTGCCCGGCCTTCTTGCACTTGAGGTCGAGGATCGCCGCCTTGTTGCGTGGGATGACGAAGGTCTTGCCGACGAGCTGCCATCCCCACGCGCGCTTGCGCTGGAGCCGGACCTTGGCGCCAGGGCAGGCGCTGGCGAACGAGAAGATGCGAGTTCCGCTGTAGAACTTGCCGTTCTCCACTTCGTAGTGCTTGACCTTCTTGGTGGGTGTTCCAAAGCTGATGTTGCACCTGGCGGCAGGGGCCTGTGCAGCCGGCGCGGCCACCGGTTTCACGGTGGCCTTCCTGGTGGAGTTCTGCACTTCGTAAACGGCGTATCCAGCCGTTCCGGCCAAAGTGGCTCCGGTCAGCAGCAGCACCGTCGTGCGCTTAAGATGTGTCATTGACCCTCCTTTCTCGCGATGGCGTCCCTTCTGATGCAAAGGGAAACTACGCAGAAAGGCGGGGCATCTCTAGGGTCCATGGGCCCTAAGAGCCGGAAAGCGGGGCCCTATACCGGGGCCTGTGCCGTGACACATTGCACCGGTGGCTCGGCGCGCGGGAGACGGCGCTCCCCCGTCGCGGCCGGCCCGGGCCGGCCGTCAGTGCTTTGCGGGAGCGTTGATCAATGAGGCGCCGGCCGGGCGGAGGGAGTGCACGACGTGTCCTCCCCGGCGGACGGTCGAGATGAGACCGGCGTCGCGGAGGACGCTGGTGTGCTGGCTCGCCGAGGCGAGGGAGATCCCGGTGCGGCCGGCGAGTTCGGTGGTGGTGCAGCCGCCGTGGGTGGCCAGTGCGGTCAGGACCATGGTGCGAGTCCGGCCGAGCAGCGCGGCCAGTGGACGTTTGGGGTCTCCTGGCCGAGACGTGTCGAGCCAGGTGAGGTCGTGCTCGATGGGGTAGGCGATGACCGGGGAAAGGCCGGCGTCGCGGAAGGTGAAGGGTCGCCCCCAGCAGAAGAAGGACGGAAGCAGGCGCACCCCGCGGCCGTCCAAATGGATGTCGCGATCGGTGCTGTAGGGCAGTTCCAGCACGGGCGGGGTCCACCGCGCTTTGGGGTGCAAACCTGTCAGGACCGCCTCGATCCCCGCGTGAAGGAAGGTCTTCCCCCGCGTGGTGAGGTCGGCGTGCACGCTGGTCCGGATGCGATTCCAGAACGGGGCGAGCGCGTGGGCGTGGTAGTCGCGCAGCGCTTGCCCAAGCCCGTGCAGCGCCTTCGGGGATCCGTCCGCCAGTTCGGCGACGGGGCCGCGCAGAGGTCGCTGGGCCGCCAGTGTGGCCAGATCGTCGCGGATGCGCCGTCGCGGCGTCGCCAGCACCAGTTCCAGGCCCGTGCCCAGGTCGCCCGCCTGCCGCGCGGGAGTCAGGAAGTCCGGAGAGTAGCCGACCGGTGGCGCAAGATGCGGCAGCCATCTCGCCGACGCGGGCAGCCCCGCTCCCATCACGGCCCGGACGCGCCGTCGCCAGCCATCGAACACCATCCGTCCATCGGCGTCGGCGAGTTTGTGCAGGCTGAGCAACAGCTCCCACATCGGTTGCGGGCCCGTGGCCAGTCGCGTCCGGGCTAGATCCTCCCCCGTGAAGTGAATGCGCAGCATGAAGCAGAATCCCTTCCCCCGAGGCGCCGCCCGTGGCGAGAACGCTCGTTCTCAGTGATGCAACGTAGGATTGAGAACGCTCGTTTTCAAGAAGATGTGGAAGATGGCCGGAGATGGACACCAACCCCGCCGAGATCGACCGCGTTCAGGTATTGGACGCCGCCGATGCCCTGTTCTACGCCCATGGCATCCAGGCGGTGGGCATGGACCGCATCCGCGACGCCGCGCAGATTCCCCTCAAACGCCTCTACCGAGCTTTTCCCTCAAAGGCCGCCCTGGTGGAGGCATACCTGCGCCGCCGCGATGAGCGAGCGCGCGCCGCGCTGCGCGCCTACACCGCCGGCCGGCCCACCCCGCAAGCGAGCGTCCTCGCGGTCTTCGACTGGCTGTACGAGTGGTACCAGCAGCCGGAGTTCCGGGGGTGCGCGTTCAACAACGCCTTCGGCGAACTCGGCGAGGACTCCGAATCGGTCGCCCAAGCGGTGAGCGACCACATGACCGCCATCCGCGACCACCTGCGCCTCCTGACTGCCGAGATGCCCGCCTCCGAGGCCCTGGCCGCCCAGTTGCACATTCTGATCAGTGGCGCGACGATCCTGGCCGCCGTCCACCACACGCCCGAGCCGGCCCGCCAAGCCCGTGACGCCGCCCAAGCGCTCCTGAACGCCATGGCCGAAGCATCCGCCGCACCACCCCCAGATCACCACGCGCCTGTGTCTTAGAAATCGGGCGGCGCTGGACCCCCGCCGAGCCGGATCGCTGGTGGAGTAGGCCCTACTTTCCCGGACGCGGGCGGGGCGAGCATGTCTTCTGGTTTTTTCTGCTGGGGTGTCGATTGGCGTCGAGTGCGTTCGTAGCCAAGGTGAGAGACCGGCAATGAGCCGGTCGCCATGCACCGGAGGCCACGATGTCCGCCACGACCACCACTAGCGCCGCGATCACCACCGCCACCGCTCATGCCGCCACCACTAACGCTTCCGTGAAGTCGCTGATCGCTGGTGGGCTGATCGCCGCAGGTGTCGCTGCCGCGGCGACCGCGGCCGTCGCTGCGGCGGGTGAGGCCGCCGGGATCAGTCTCGCTGTCAACGGCACGCCGATCCCGCTGTCCGGCTTCGCCGTGCTGACCGCCATCTTTTCGGGGATGGGCCTGGTGCTGGCCTTGGTCCTGGCCCGCATGGCCCGCCGGCCGCGCGCGGCGTTCGTCCGCACCACGTTCGTGCTCACCGCGCTGTCACTGGTGCCGGATGTGCTCGCGGACGCCTCTGCGGCCACGAAGATGCTGCTGATGTTGACGCACCTGGTCGCCGCCGCGATCGTGATCCCGGCCATCGCCCGTCGCCTGACCCTGTCCTAGGAGTTCGCCATGAAGAAGTACCTGCTCGCCGTCCAGTTCGACGAAAGCACGCCGGAGTCCGACGAGGACTTGCAGGCGCAGATGGCCCGGACGTCCAGGGTGACCGACGAGATGCGGTCGGCTGGTTCGTGGGTGTTCGTCGGGGGCCTGCTGCCCTCGCACGCCACCACCGTCGTCCGCCCCGGCGACGGCACGACCACGATGACCGACGGCCCGTTCGCCGAGACCAAGGAGCAGCTCGGCGGTTTCTGGGTGATCCAGTGCGACGACCTCGACCAGGCGCTGGCGTGGGCCGACAAGTGCGCGCTGGCCTGTGGGTCCCCGATCGAGGTGCGCCCGTTCCAAGACGCGCAGTGGAAGTGAGCACGGATGGACCTGGACAGCGTCTACCGGGCGGAGTACGGCCGTTGCGTGGCCACGCTGACGCGCATCCTCGGTGACATCGGCCTGGCCGAGGAGGCGGTGCAGGACGCGTTCGCGGTGGCCCTTCAGAAGTGGGACGAGACGCCGCCCAATCCCGGCGCGTGGATCGTGACCACCGCCCGCAACCGCGCGATCGACCGCCTGCGCCGGGAATCCACCCGCGAGGCCCGCCACGCCCAAGCGCTGCTCCTGCACCAACCCGACGAGCCACAGGAGGTGGGACCGGTGCGCGACGACCAGCTCCGTATGATCTTCACCTGCTGCCACCCGGCGCTGTCGCCGCTCGCGCAGACCGCCCTCACCCTGCGCCTGCTCGGCGGGCTGGAGGTGGCGGAGATCGCGCGGGCCTACCTGGTGCCGGAGGCGACCGTCTCCCAGCGGATCGTGCGCGCGAAGAAGAAGATCCGCGACGCCGGCATCCCCTACCGGGTGCCGAACGCCGCCGAGCTCCCCGATCGGCTGGCATCGGTGCTCACCGTGCTCTACCTGGTCTTCAACGAGGGATACACCTCCACGTCCGGAGAGCTGCTGCGGACGGACCTGTGCCTGGAGGCCGTCCGCCTGGCCAGGGCCCTCGCCGAGCTGATGCCCGACGAGCCGGAGGTCCTCGGGCTGCTGGCGCTGCTCCTGCTCACCGAGGCCCGGCGGCCCGCGCGGGTGGGTCCTTCAGGAGAACTGGTCGTGCTCACCGAGCAGGACCGGTCGCTGTGGAACCGGGAGCTGATCGCTGAGGGCCATGAGCTGGTACGCCGCTGCCTGCGCCGTGCTCAGCCGGGGCCGTACCAGTTGCAGGCCGCGATCAACGCCGTGCACACCGACGGGCCGGCGACCGACTGGACGCAGGTGCTGGCGCTCTACGAACAGCTGTTCCAGCACACCCCGACGCCGATCGTGGCGCTCAACCGCGCGGTCGCCATCGCCGAGGTGCACGGACCGGCGCAGGCGCTGGCCGCCATCGACGACCTGGACCTGCCGGGCTACCACCTGCTGCCCGCCACCCGCGCGGACCTGCTCACCCGCCTCGGCCGCACCGCCGACGCCATCGCCGCCTACGACGAGGCGATCGCCCTGGCCACCAACGACACCGAACGAACCTTCCTGCGGACGCGACGGGCGCGCCTGACGCCGGACACCTGACCACCGAACGAGAAAAGGAATCACGATCATGAAGCTCATCACCATCACGAACGTCTCCGTCGACGGCGTCATGCAGGGACTTGGCGGGACGGACGAGGACCGCCGGGGCGGATTCGAGCGCGGCGGATGGGCCCTGCCGCTCTTCTTGCTCGACGACGAGGCCTCGACGTTCACCAACCAGATCTACCAGCGCGCCGACGCGTTCCTGTTCGGCCGGCGGACGTACGAGATCTTCGCCGGCTCCTGGGGAGCGATGGCGGATCCGGGCAGCAACCCCATCGCAGGCCCCTTGAACACCAAGCCCAAGTACGTCGCATCGACCACGCTCACCGATCCGAAATGGTCGAACACCACCGTCCTCTCCGACGACCTCGCGGCCGCCATCGCAGACCTGAAGGCCAAGCCGGGAGGCGAGCTGCAGGTGCACGGCAGCGGCGCCCTGGTCCGCTGGCTGCTCGAGAACGACCTCGTCGACGAGATCACCCTGCTCACCTATCCCGTGGTCGTCGGCCAGGGCACGCGGCTGTTCCCCGACGCCGGCCCGGACATCGCGCTCGACCTGGTCGAATCGCGAACCACCCAAAAGGGCGTGACGCTCCAGGTCTACCGGCCCGCGGGGCGTCCGCAGTATGCGACGTGACGTAGGCGCCGCACTAGGGGCGCCGGCGGGAGCCGACGGTACGGTCCATGAAGGCCCGGATCCGGCCGTCGGCCGCCGCTTTCTGCCACAAACGCGACGTCATCGCATCGGCGTCGAGCCGCTGGCTCGCGTCGCCGTGCAGCTGCCGCTTGGTGTGGCGGAAGACGTCGGCGGGAATGGCCGTGGCCAGCCGGTCGGCCACGACCAGGGCACGTTCGAGCAGGTCCTCCGGCTCGGCCACCTCGTCGACGAGGCCGAACGCCAGCGCCTCGGCGGCCGCGAGGTTGCGCCCGCCCAGGATCGCCCGCCGCGCGGCGACCGGCCCCAGCGCGTACTCCATGATCTCCAAGGCCACCGCCGGGAACGGCACCCCCACATACAGCTCGGGCACGCCGATCGTCCCCGTTCCGGCGGCCATGACGCGATGGTCGCAGGCCGCGGCCAGAACGCAGCCACCGGCGATCGCGTGGCCGTTGACCGCGGCCACCGCGGGCTTGCCCACGTCGAAGACCGCCTGGAACGCTCCGACCAGCGCAGGCAGGTAGTCGGTCACATAGTCGGCGCCGCCTTTGACGATGCGTTCCAGATCGACCCCGGCCGAGAACGCACGCCCCGAGCCGGTGAGCACGACGGCCCTCACCTCTCCGCTGTCCAGGTCGCGCAGCGTCGCCTCGATCGCCCGGCACAGCTCCAGGTCCAAGGCGTTGACCTTGCCGTGCGCCAGCCGTACGACCCCGATCCCATCGGTGACATCAACCTCGATCACAGCGTGCTCCCTCCATGCCGAATGCGGACGGCCGTCACCGAACACGCGGCGTCGCGTTCACCGACCGCGCGGGGCGCCGCGTTCACCGGTCCGCCCAGCTCACCGGTCCGCCCAGCTCACCGGTCCGCCCAGCTCACCGGTCCGCCCGGGTCACCGGTCCGCCCAGCTCACCGGTCCGCCCGGGTCACCGGTCCGCCCCGGGTCCACCGGTCTGCTCCGGTTCACCGGCCCGCCCCGGCGGTCAGGCTCGGCCATAGGTGAGGGATACCACGCCCGTTGGTCGCTGTTCCACAGAGACCAGCCGGAGGTCCTTGGTGTGCCCGGGTGGGAGATCGGCCCGCCGCGGCCCAGGATCACCGGATCGAACGCCCAGGCGTTTGCCTGCAGTCAGCCAGCGGAGAAGGCCTTGCGGTAGGTACTCGGGGGGACGCCGACCGTTCGGGTGAAGTGGTGGCGGAGGTTGGCGGAGCTGCCCAGCCCAGAACGTTCGGCGATCCGGTCGATGGGCAGGTCGGTGGTCTCCAGGAGTTCGCGGGCGTGCTCGACCCGGATGTTCCGCAGCCAGTTCATCGGCGTTGTGCCGGTCACGGTGTGGAAGCGGCGGATGAGAGTGCGCGTGGTGACATTGGCCTGTTCCGCGAGGGCTGAGACCGTCAGGGGCTGGTCCAGCCGTCGGCGCGCCCAATCCAGCAACGGAGCGAGTTGGTTCATGTCGGTGACGACGTTGCCCCCGTCGATGTACTGAGCTTGGCCTCCGGGCCGATGCGCGGGCATGACCAGACGCTTGGCGAGCGCGTTCGCGATGGCGGCGCCATAGTCGCTGCGGACGATGTGCAGGCACAGATCGAGTCCGGCGGCGGTTCCCGCGCTGGTGAGGACGTCGCCGTCGTCGATGTAGAGCACGGACGCGTCGACGAGGACCTTCGGGTAGCGGCGGGCGAGCAGGTCGGCATGCATCCAGTGGGTGGTGGCCGGCCGCCCGTCGAGAACGCCGGCGGCCGCCAGCACGAACGCGCCGGAGCACAAGGAGACGATCCGGGCCCCGTTGTCATGGGCCGCACGGACGGCCGCGACGAGTTCGGCCGGCTGGTCGTCGTGGACGTCGCGGCAGGCAGGGATCACGACGGTGTCGGCCTCGACCAGCGCGTCCAGGCCATGTGCGGTCTCCGGGGCGAAACCGGCGGCGGTGCGGGGCCGTTCACCTGCCGGAACGCACACCCGGAAGTCGTACCAGGAGTCGGTCAGATCCGGGCGCCTGTAGCCGAACACCTCGCACGGGATGGCGAGTTCGAAGATCGGCACCCCGTCGGTGACGGCCACGGCGACCGTGCGGGAAGCCATGTCACTATTTTAGCGATCATAGTCGTTTCTGCCACTTGGGCGTCCGGTGCCGGGCCGCGAGCATGGCCTCATGGGAAATGACGCAGATGTCGCGATCACCGAACGGACCTTCCCGCTGGGCCGGGACTCGTTCGACCCGGCAACCGGGCCGACGGAATGGCTGTGGCGGCGAGTCATGGACGTTCTCCGCACCGAAGGAGAGCAGATCGCCGCGCGGCCCGTGAGCGCACCGGTGGACCTCGGCAGGTTGAGATCCGCGGTCGGTGCGTACGACTTCGGCGAGCCCGCCGAGCCCGATGTCGTGATCGACGAACTCGTGGCGCTACTGCGCGAATGCACCGTGCACACGACCCATCCCCGGTATTTCGGCTTGTTCAACCCGACGCCGACGCTGCTGGGTGTCGTCGGTGAGACCCTTGCCGCCGCGTTCAACCCGCAGATGGCGGCGTGGTCGCACGCACCGGCGGCAGTGGAGATCGAGAATCATCTCCTGCGCTTCCTCGGCGGGCGCATGGGATATGCGGCTGGCCAGGTTGCCGGGTCGTTCACGAGCGGCGGCGCGGAGGCGAACCTGACCGCCGTGCTGCTGGCGTTGACCAGGATGTGGCCGGAGTACGGCACGGCCGGGCTGAGGGCGTTGCCCGGCCGGCCCGTGCTGTACGCGTCGTCGGAAAGCCATCTGGCCTGGCTGAAGATCGCGCACGCCACCGGCATCGGGCGGGACGCGGTACGGCTCGTCCCGGTCGATGCCGGGCTGCGCATGGACCTCGAACGGCTGAAAGCCCAGCTGGACGCGGATCGCGACGCCGGTGACCATCCGTTCATGGTGGTCGGGACGGCCGGCACTACAGGGGCCGGTGTCATCGACCCGCTGCCTGAGCTCGCCGAACTGTGCAGGGAGTTCGGCATCCGCTTTCATGTCGACGCCGCGTACGGCGGTGCGGCCGCCCTCTCAGATCGGCTGCGGGGAGCGTTGACCGGGATCGAACAGGCGCACTCCATCACCGTGGACGCGCACAAGTGGCTGAGCGTGCCGATGGGAGCCGGTGCCCTGCTGTGCACCGACGGCGAGGGGCTGGCGGAGACCTTCCGCGTCTCCACCTCGTACATGCCGACCGACATCCCCGACACCGTCGACCCGTACACCTCCAGCCAGCAATGGTCGCGCCGGTTCATGGGGCTGAAGCTGTTCCTCAGCCTTGCCGTCGCGGGACGCTCCGGTTATGCCGAGCAGCTGGAACGCGATGCCGAACTGGCCGATGTCCTCCGCCGCCGCCTGGTGGACTCCGGCTGGCTGATCACCAACGACACCCCGCTCCCGGTGGTCTGCTTCGCCGACCCCGAGGCCGAAGCCCTCTCAGCGGGCGAGTCGTGGGAGCGCCACAGCGCGCTGGCGCGATCCGTCGTGCAGAGCGGACGCGCCTGGATCAGCCCCGTACGCCTGAACGGCCGCGCGGCACTGCGCGCCTGCGTCATCAGCCACCGCACCACACCCGAGGACATCGACGAACTGCTGAACGCCGTGAACGACGCGCACCGAGCAGCACGCCCGACGACGCCGGAGTCAGGCAAATCTGAAGCCGCTCGGGGCCGGATCACCGATGGCGACCTGCCGGACTAGGGTCGTCAACCATGATCGACTCTTCATCCTCCCTGGACACCACCCGGGCGGCCTACGACGACGTCGCCACCCTCTACGCCGAGTTGTTCCGCGACTCAGTCGAAGGCCTGCCGCTGGACAGCGCCATGGTCGCCGCGTTCGCCGAGTTCGTACGAGCCGCGGACGCCGGACCGGTGGCCGACCTCGGATGCGGCCCCGGCGGCGTCACGGCGCGCCTGGCCTCCCTCGGTGTGACCGCCTTCGGTGTCGACGCGTCGCCGGCGATGATCGAGCTGGCCCGCCAGGAGTACCCGGACCTGCGGTTCGACGAGGGTTCGATGCTCGCGCTGGACATCGCGGACGGCGCGCTGGGCGGCGTTCTCTCCTGGTACTCCATCATCCACACCTCTCCGGACGACCTGCCGGTGATCTTTGCTGAGTTCGCACGGGTGCTCGCGCCGGGCGGTCACCTGCTCGTCGGGTTCTTCGCGACCGGTGACGACTCGCCGCACCCGGCCGAGCCGTTCGACCACAAGGTCTCCCGCGCCTACCGGCTCTCCATCGACCACGTCGCGGACCTGGCGTCCAGGGCCGGGCTCACAGAGGTCGGCAGGATGCGCCGCGAGCCGGGTGAGAACGAGAGGTTCCAGCACGGTCGTCTCCTCGCCCGCAAGCCACGCACGTCGGGCTAGTGCCCGTCGGGCTGGTCCGGGGCGAACGGCCATTCCTCGAACCGGGCACAGCGGCCGTCGGCGTCGAAACGCAGGATCCATAGGTCGCGCCAGTGCGCGTCGTGCTGGTAGGCGACCTCGATCCGCACCACCGCCGTGTCGCCGTCGACGGCCACGACCTCGCTCGTCATCGTGAACGGCTCGTCGGGACCGTCGCGCTCGGCGTCCCACCACGGCCCGAGCCGGGACAGACCCACGATTGGGTCCGCCCACGGCGACGGCAGGTACGACACATCCGGCGAGAACAGCTCGGCGAGAGGCTCAGCGCCGGGTGTGCGCCACGCTCGCTCGTACCCGGCAACCCACCTTTCGACCGCGTCTCTGTCCATGCCGCCATGCTCGCAGAGTCACGCCCGGCGGAGGCTGGTAGCCACCTGGCCCACCCGCATCAGACCACCCGGGAATGGACGGCTGATCCGGCTCCGAGACATGAATGTCGCCCACGCGATCGTTACAGAGCATTACGGACGAACTACTATCAGGAAGCAAGGCAAGGCTGCTGCCCCTGGAAGGTTCTCATGCGCCGCATCGCTCGTCTGCTTGCCATCACCGTCACAGCACTGGCCACCACCGCGCTGACCGGGGCCCCTGGCCTCGCCGAGGCGAACGCCGACGTCGAAATCCAGGTCCAGGGCCAGAATGTCGGGATCTACGACCTCACAATCAGTACTGACGCTCCCGGACCAGATGTCTCTGCCCAGGTGTCGGTGGGCTGACGCGCATCGTTCGTCGCGCTCGCGTCGGAAGCCGCCCGCGACCTGTTCCCCCGGCCGCTCGGCCACCTCGATCGCCGAACTGGTGGGCGTCTCCGGTCGCGCGCTGGTGTCGGCGGTCAAGCAGGTGTTCGCTGGGTGCGGCTTCGGTGAGGAGAGGGGCGGCGTTGGTACGGCGAGCCTGCCCTCTCTCTCCGGCTGGTCAGTTCCCGACGGTGATCTGGGTCGTCACTGGGGCGGTCGGCCCCAGCACCCACTTGGCGGTGATGTTGGCCGTGGTGCCGGGCTCGGCGCCGGCCGCGACGTCGATCTTGAATTTCGCGTGGATCTGGTCGGCGGGGATCTGCACCGTGGGCGGCACGCTCACCTTGGCATTGTCGCTGGTCAGCTCGATCTTCGCGCCGAAGGGGTGCCACCATTCGCCGAGGCCGACCACGCCGTGGCCGCCGGACTGGCGCACCGGGGCGATGGCGCCGACCGTGAACTTCTTCGGCACGCTGGTGATGTCCACGGACTGGCCGGCGCCGCCGACGTCGGCCGTGACGGTGTTGAGTTCCGGCCTGTCGTAGTTGAGCGGAGTCATGGTGAACGTCGCGCTCGTGGCTCCGGCCGGGATCACGACGTAGTACGGCGTCTGGAGGTCACTGAGGTTGGGGTTGGGGTCGGTGCGGATGTCCACCGCCAGCCCGCCGATCGGCGCCGGGGACTTCAGTTCGACCTTCCCTGTGACAGGCGAGCCCTGCAGGACCGCGTTCGTCCCTTTCTGCGTCTGCGTCGTGAAGGAGGTCACGGCCTGCTCGCTTGGATTCTGAGGGACGACGGTGACCGTGGTCTCGGCCCTGGAGTTTCCGGCGAAGGCGATGAGGCGGCTGGTCGTGGTGGTGTCATCGGACTGCACCCTGATGGGGATGCCCACGCTGGTCCTGCCCTCGGGCACGGTGACCTCGTGGCGGGTGGCCTGGAAGTAGGTCCAGTCGGTGTAGGGCCCCTGCGGGTACACGATCACTTTCGTGCCGCCCGCGGGCGCGGGCTCGTTCAGGGTGACGGTTTGGATTGCCTCGTGGCCTGCGGTGATGGTGCTCGGCGACACCGAGAGGGACGCGAGCGTGGGGGGCTCGCCGGCGTGCGCGGGCGCGGCGACGATCAGGGGGACGGCTGCGGTGACGGCACAGGCGGCCAGGCTCCAGCGGCGGGCGGCCCGGCTGGCCGCAAGGGAAGATCGCATGCCCGAAATCTAAGATCGGCGAGCAGGCCCTGCACGCGGCGGCGTGCAGCCGTCCCAGAGCCGTAAGATTTCCTCTCCGCTGGTGAACGCGCGGCTTCCCTACGTCAGCGGAAGCTGGGTGGAACGGCCGGTCGTGTGGTTCAGCCGGGGGTGGTGATGGGAGCCAGGCGTGGTGCGGCCAGGCGCAGGTAGTCGTCGGTGGCCAGGGCGATCGAGCGGTCCAGCCGGGCGGCGTTGAAGAACAGCTCCGGCACCTGTTGCAGCGCCGGATCGGCGATCACCTCCAGTTGGGGGTGGTAGCTGAACGGCAGCACGGTGCCGCTCACGCTGCCGGCCAGTTCCTCGGCCTTTTCCCGGCTGGCGAAGGTCACATAGGTCCCCGCCAGCAGGTCCTTGACCGCCTGCAGGTCCAGCCGAGCGTCGCCGGGCACCACGGCCAGCGCATACCGGGTCTGCTTCTTGCCGATCTTGACCATGGTGATCAGGCACTTGGCGGCCTGCGCGACGTCGTGCCCGCGCAGCGCGCTGACCACCTCGGTGCGTCCTTCGGGTGGATGGTCGATCAGGCGGTAGCGCGCTCCGGCGGCCTCCAGGTCCGCAATCAGCCGCTCGTACAGTCCCGCCGTGGGCGCTGTCACGCCGCCGTTCATCTCACCACTCACCACTCAGCAACTCCTTCGCCCGCGCGATCCGGTCCTCGTCACGCTGGTAGAACACCCACTGCTTGATCTTCTTGCCGCGCACCAGGCCCGCCTGCGCCAGCACCCGCAGATGCTCGCCGCAGGTCGGCTGGCTCACCCCCAGCTTCTGGGCGATGAACAGCGAGCAGACCCCGTCTCGAACCAGGTCACCGTCGCGTTGCGGGGGAAAGTGCCGCTCCGGATCACGCAACCACTCCAAGATCAGCAGGCGCTTGTCGTTGGCCAGCGCCTTCATCAGGTCCACGTCCAGCACCCGGATATTATGGCAATTAGCTAATTACCTGTCTAGGTGCGAGTGCCCGCGGCGCGTTCAGCCGTGATGGTTGCGGTGCGCAGCCTGCAGATCACCAGCCGGTCGGGGGTTCGAAGACTTCGTCGCCGCCCTGGGAGAACCCGCCCGCGAACGCCGCCTGCCCGACCCGCTGCCCGCCGTTCGATCAGGGCGTGCTCAGGAGGTGGCGGTAGGGCGGGAGCAGGCCGGCGTTGCGGACGATCGCGGCGCAGCCTGGGTTGCCGGCGCACGCCTGGCCTGGGTTGGCGGCGGGCAGCAGCGTGTTGCCGGCGAACTCCAGCTTGTGCGGGTCGCCGCAGCCTTGCTCGGGGTTCTGCTCGTCGGCCGGCGGCCAGGCGCCGGGGAACTCCCGGCGCTTCAGCCATTCCGGTACGGCGTCGTCCCAGAAGTTCCCGCGATACCGGACGTTCTGCACGGGCCGGTTGCCCCACTCCTCACTGCAACCGCCGATGGACGCCACATAGTCGTGGACGACGTTGCGGTCCACGGTCATCCAGTTGGAGCTGTCGTCGGTGTAGATCCCGACGTTCCATTCGGGCGTGAACTTACTGTCGGTGACGGCGTTGCCGCTGATGACCGCTCCGTCCGTGAACGACTTGCCCTGCTCCCCGCGGAGGTAGATCCCGCCGCCGTCGGCCAGAAGCCGGTTGGTCCGGAACACCCGGTTGTTGAGGATGCGGTTGCCGCGCATGATGTCCCGCAGGTCGTCGCTCGGGCCGGACAGGATGCCGGTGTACGGGACGTCGTTGACCTGGTTGTGCGCGATGGTCGTTTCCTGGGTCGCGGTGTCCCAGATCGCGGACGACGCGCGGTAGTCCGCTCCGGTGCCGTGGATCCAGTTGTTGGTGATCCGGTTGCCGCGGTTGATCCCCTTCAGGTCGGGCACGACCACGCCCATCAGGATGCCGCCGTCGGACACGTCGGTGATGACGTTGCCGTTGATGACGTTGTACGAGCTGTTCTTGGAGAACTCCAGGGCCTGCGCGCCCAGGTGGACGAAGCGATTGCCCTCGACGGTGATCCGTTCAGTGGTGCGGAAGGCGATGTTGCCCGGCACCGTCAGCAGCGTGCCGTCCTCGCCGTTGCCCGGCCGCACGTACATGCTCCACGCGGCGGGGAATCCGGCGGGCTGGCTGGGCTCCAGCCAGGTGGCGTGAGCGAACGTCAGGCCCTTGAACGCGACGTCGTGCAGGGGGCGGCCCGGCCGTCCCGTACCGCTGACAAGAGTCTGCACGACGGGGACGATCGCCTGGACGCGGCGCATGTCCTCCCCCGGTCGCGGCCGGTAGAGCAGCACATGCCGGCCGGGCCGGGAACGGTCGAGGTACCAGCTGCCAGGCTTGTGCGGGAAGCTGGTGGAGTTCTCCACCTCGAACCACTCTTTGAGCGCGTCCGCGCCGTACAGACCCCGTGCCAGCTGCCAGCAGGGCTGATCCATGGTGATCGTGGTCCGCTTGGAGTTGCTTGAGATGCCGGCCACGCCGCAGCGGCCCTCAAGGTAGCCGTACCGGTAGACGAACTCGATGTCGCGCGGCTTGCTCCAGGTCTTCGGGATCGCGCTCGTGGTGGTGTAGCCGTTCTCCGTGAGCTTCAGCTTGCCGGCCAGCCCCGAGTTGCCTCGTACGAGACGCGTGGCCCGTTTGTCGTTGACGTAGAGCTGGCGGGTGTCGAGCCCGCCGACGTCGGCGCGCCAGTAGCCCTTCAACTGCCGGTCGGGCTGCCAGCCGGTGACCTGCCGGCCACCGCTGATGGTCACCTTCTCCTGGCGCGGCGTCCCGTAGCCGTACGCCTGGTAGATCACCCGATGGCCATTGCGCCCCGAGTCGCCCTCGGCCTCCGTCAGATTGAGCGAGGCCTTGAGCCGGTACGTCCCGACGCGGAAGTTGACCACGATGTCCGACGCCATCCGCGCGGTCCGTGCCCGTACGGCCTTCTGCGCGCGTTCCGCCGTGGCGAACGGCTGGTTGACGGTGCCCGGCCAGGTGTCCTTTCCCCATGGCGCGACGTACAACTGCCCGGGCTGCACCGAAGCCGATGACGGCACCGTCGCCGCCGTCACACCGATCACCAGCGCCGCCGTCACCGTGCCTGCCGCCGCGCGCGTCCTCAAGATCCCCACACTGCCTCCCGGCCGGGTCGATGGGCTTCGTCCCAACCCTGAGCTCGGGCGAGGCGGCCGCGCGTCGGCTGATCGTCGATCGCGCGCCCATCCTCAGGTGTCGAAATATCTAGACTTCGGGATGGAGAGGCCGCGACCAACGTCGGATTCGCAGGCCACCTCGATCGGCTTACGCTCGCGCCCGTGAACCATGCGCGAGCGTGAACGTGGCGCGGAAGCGGAGGTGGCGAGGTTATTGGGATTGGTTGCGGTTGAGGTAGGTGAGGACGGCTAGGACGCGGCGGTGGCCGCGGTCGTCCGGGGACAGGTCGAGCTTGGCGAAGATGTTGCCGATGTGTTTGTGGACGGCGTTGTGCGTGATGGCCAGCCGTTCTCCGATGGCGGTGTTGTCGTGCCCCTCGGCCATCAGGGCGAGCACCTGATGCTCGCGCGGGGTGAGGGTGGAGATGGGGTCGTCGACGCGGCGGACGAGGAGCTGGGCGATGACCTCGGGGTCCATGGCGGTGCCGCCGGCGGCGACCCGGCGGACCGCGTTGACGAACTCCCCCACCCGGCCGATCCGGTCCTTGAGCAGGTAGCCGATGCCGCCGCGGCCGTCGGAGAGCAGTTCGCCCGCGTACTCCCGCTCGACGTACTGCGACAACACGAGCACCGGCAGGCCGTCGTGGCGGCGCCGGGCCTCCAGGGCGGCGCGGATGCCCTCGTCGCGGAACGTCGGGGGCAGGCGGACGTCGACGATTGTGACGTCGGGGCGGTGCTCGTCGATGGCCGCGAGCAGGCCAGGTGCGTCGCCGGTGACCGCGCAGATCTGGAAGCCCTTGGCGGTCAGGAGCAGCTCCAGCCCGCCGGCCAGCAGCACGTTGTCTTCGGCGATCACGACCTGCACGGCAGCTCCACCCTGATCGTTGTCGGCCCGCCGACGGGGCTGGTGAGCTGGACGGTGCCGTCCAGAGCGAGGACGCGGCGGCGCAGCCCGGCGATGCCGGTGCCACGCTGCTCGTCGGCGCCGCCGATCCCGTCGTCGCGGATCTCGACGTTCAGCTGGTCGCCGCTGCGGTCGAGGCAGACCTCGGCCCGGGTGGCGCGGCCGTGCTTGGCCGTGTTGGTCAGTGCCTCGGTGACCACGAAATAGGCCACCGTCTCGACCGCCGCCGGTAGCGGGCCCAGATCGCCGACGCGCAGGTCGACAGGCACGGCGGAACGGGCGGCCAGAGCCGACATGGCACCCGACAGGCCCCGGTCCGCCAGGATCGGAGGGTAGATCGTCCGGATCACGCCACGCAGCTCCGCCATCGCCTCCTCCACTCCGTCGTGCGCCTCCCCCACCAGCTCGGCCGCGCCGTCCGGGCCGTCGGCGAGGGATTCGCGGGCCAGACCCAGCCTCATCGTGACGGCCACCAGGCGGGCCTGCACCCCGTCGTGCAGATCCCGTTCGATCCGGCGTAGCTCTGCGCCATGGGCCCCGACGGCTTCTTCCCGCGTTCGGGTGAGGACCTCGACGCGCTCGGCGAGCCGTTCGGCGGACGTGGGCGACAGCATGGCGAGGCAGGCGCGGGCGTGGGCACGGGCCATCGGTGGCACGAACCACAGGGCGAACGCGGTGAGGCCCAGCACCTGCGCCGGCGCCACGGTCAGCGCGACGTCCCAGCCGTCCACCGGGATGTCTCCCAGCAGGTTCGGCGGGGTGTGGCCGGGGATCGCCCACCACAGCGTCATGAGCGTCAGGGCCACCGGGATGTTGCCCAGGCAGACCAACGTGAGGAGACCCACGGGCAGAGCGATGGCGAGGTGCACCAGCGGCCACAGAGCTTCGCGGCGTGTGGCTGGATCGGTCTTGAGACGTCGCCACCAGGAGCCTTCTCCCTGGCGTACGGCCGGCGCGGGAACGCCGAGCAAGCGGCCGGCGCGACGCCGGTGCCAGCTCGCCAAGCCCGAGAGCGGCAGCACCAGTACGGCCGACGGCAGCGCGCTGAGCAGGTAAGCCGACCCGCGCAGGGAGGCGGCCCACCGTCCGCGCATGCTGCCCCTCCTTGGCCGATCCCCCTGATTCTGGGGCCTGACGGCCGATGGGCGCACTACAGCAGGCTGTACCCGCTCCCGGCAGCGGGCGGTATCGTGCCCGTCCGCCAGCGGACCTAGCGTCCGGGGCATGACCAAGACATCGAAGAAATCGCTCCGTCAGTCCGTCCTGGTGCCGCCGCTCGCGGGGTTGATCGCAGCCCTGTCGGGAACGGCGGCGTTCGCCCTCAACACCGAGGGCACGCCGACCCAGTTGCAGCGCGACGCCGACGCGCTGAGAGAGACCGGTGCCGCCGGAGTGCTCGCGGAGGTGCGGACGCCCGGCGGCCGGGCGGTCGCCCGCAGCGGCGTCGCCGACCTGAAGACCGGCGCCCCCGTCCACCCCGACTCCTACTACCGGATCGGGAGCACCACCAAGACGTTCGTCGCCACTGTCGCCCTGCAGCTCGCCGGCGAGGGCAAGCTCGCCCTGACCGACACCGTCGAACGCTGGCTGCCCGGCGTGGTACGGGGCAACGACAACGACGGCACCAAGATCACCGTGCGGCATCTGCTCGGCCACACCAGCGGGCTGCCCGATTACCTTGACGACGTGCCGTTGGAGAAGGCCCGCACGCCCGAGGACTTCCGGCGCGAACGTTTCCGCACCTATTCACCGGAGCGACTGGTCGCGATGGCGATGCAGCACCGCCCGGCGTTCAAACCGGGCCGCAACTGGGCCTACTCCAACACCAACTACATCCTGGTCGGGATGATCATCGAGAAGGCGTCCGGCCGCCCCTGGCAGCAGGAGGTCCATGAACGGATCATCGAGCCCCTCGGCCTGCGGCACACCCTCATCCCGGGCACGTCCGCCCACCTGCCCCAGCCCAACATGACCGCCTACAGGCGGCTCGTTCCCGGCGGCCCGGAGATAGACGTGTCCACCGTCGCCTCGGGTCACCCGGACGGGTCTCTCATCAGCACGACCGGGGACGTCAACACGTTCTTCCAAGCACTCCTGGGTGGCCGCCTGCTACGCCCGGCCCAACTGAGGCAGATGCAGCGCACCCGCTCGGCTAAGCCGTTCCAGGAAATCTGGCGCGACGCCGGATATGGCTTGGGCCTGATGAAGCGCCGCCTGGCCTGTGGTGACTGGGTGTGGTTCCACGGCGGAGGTGGCTGGAACTACGTCACCGACAACGCCGTAACCCCCGATGGCCGCAGGACCACCACCGTCTTCTACACCAGCCGCCTGGGGCCGGACCAGTCCCCGATCCAGCAGCTCAAGACCTCCGCCACCCTCATCGACAACACCCTGTGCGCCTCCTGACCCCTTGCGAGCCGCGGGGCGGCTGCGCGGCAGGAGTAAAGATTCACGGACGCCTTCTTGGCACAGTCAGCCGGTGCCGTGCGTTCAGCGGGGGTATCGCCCGAAGTGCAGTCACTTCGCCTGCCGTGATGTGCGCCCAGATCGAAGCCGCTTCAGCGGCAGCGCGGTGCACGGTCGCAGCGGCCATGCCGACGGGGTTTCCCACACCGGAACCCCGTCGGCTGGCAGCGCAGCACACCCGAGCGTGAACGCGAGCCTTCCGGCATCGAGGCGACAGCTAGCTCGCCCCGTCCAGCCTTCAGGTGATTGGCCGAGGACCGCGGGACCTGCCCCTTCGCCCTTGTAGGTAGTCCACAAGGGGCGAGAGCACGGCGAGTACAAGATCGCGATCTTCCGGTGAAAGTTCGGAGATGGCGATCCCCGGGGAGCCGTAGCCGGCCCTGCTCCGATCGGTGACCGGCAGATCGTGAGGTTCGGCCGGCATCGGTGGAAGCCAGACCCAGCCGCGCATGTCGGTCTCTTTGAGCTCAACGGGAATCGCACGGAACTCGGCGGCCAGTTCACCGCTGTGCCGGACGACCTCGTCGAACAGGTAGTCCGACACCGCCACGGCGAAGTCCGAAGCCGATTCGTTAAGAACCGCCCGGAAGGCAGGCGCGTCCAGCAGGCGAAACAGCTCGATTAGCGCAAGTCCCGCCGCGCCGTGGTCGTCCAGGCGAACAAAGCCCGCGTGGACGGCCACGCGTAGCCGGATCTGCGCCGTCCTCGAAGACAGCTTGTTGTGCCGGCGAACCCCACGCAGCAGTTCCGGGACCACACGGGTCAGGAGGGTCGTCACGCTGGTGTCCGGCTCCACGATCACGAACAGCCCGTCTCCCCGATCTTCATGGTGAGAGCCGTCCCAACAGACTCCTGCCAGGCGACAGGCCCGTTCAGTGATCTGATGGACGGCACCGCGCAGATGGAGTTGGACGTCCGGATCACGTCGGCTGCCGAACGCGACGATGTCCACTGCGATCAGCCCGCGGTGAAGGGTCAGTGCGGTCGAGGCGCTCATCGGCCCGTTCCCTGTCAGCCCACTATGGAGATCTGGTCCTCTGGTGTGCGCCTCTCCGGCACGTTGCCGACCTCGTAGCATGGCCGGTTCCGATCTGCTGCGTAGATGGTGACCGTCAGGCGGATGGGCCGCTCGGCATTGGTGTAGGCGATCCGATACACGACGACGACCGGTACTCCCGGGCCCAGCATGAAGAACGCCCGCTCCTCCGGAGTGGGCATTCTTGCGGTCAGTTCGTCCCGATAACCGGACTGTGGATGACCCAACTCGGCCAGCACCTTGATCGCGCCTCGGCTGATCTTCTCCCGGCCATCGATCTCACTGCCGCGTACGAGTTCCATCGAGTAGTACGAACGCTGCAATGAGTACGGCCGTTCATCAATGAACCGCTGGGAGCTTCGCACCACGACCGGGGTGTCCTCGTCGATCTCGAGCCATCCCGCGACCTCCCGGCTCGGGTACTCGATGTGCGCTTCGAAGTTCTGGATACCCGGCTTGCGGCCCGCCGCGCGCACACCGGAGCGGTAGGAGTCCAGACCTGGATGGACTCCCTCGCCACCCTCCTCGCGCGAAAGGAACACCAGGAAGGGCAGTGGTCCTTTAGGGACGAACATCCCGTGTCCTGGCCGCAGCTCGATCAGTCCCTCGTGTGCGAGGGCGGACACAGCGAGCCGGACGGTGTTTCTCGAGGCGTTGAACTCTGCTTCGAGCTCGGGTTCGGTGGGCAGGCGCTCACCTGGTTGGTAGGTCCCTGAGTTGATCCTGCCACGCAACTGGTCGGCGATGTCCTTGTGGAGCGACCGGCGCATTGAGGCCTCCTTCCGGAATGACCGAGGGAGGTATGTCCGGTAATGAACCTCAAAAACCCATCGTGGGGGCCATTGGTATGTCACCAACCCCTATGATGAGTTTCACATGCCTGTTTGTGATGGATGCGTGACGTAGTGCTCGCTTCGGTGTATAGATGTGCCTTTGATGCTGGTGTGATGATAAGGAAACGTCCTCAAGGCGGCGGGGTTTGCTGGCAAAGTTAGGATGATGACAGTGTTCGCGAACCAGGCCGCTATGCAAGAGCAGGTCATCGAGGAGATCGGAAATCTGCGTCTGCGCGTTGACCAGCGCGAATTGCCATTTTTTGGTGACGTGCGGCTGGGTGCGGAACTGCCCGAGTGCAACGAGGCCGTGGTCATCGTGCACGGGGCGTTGCGTAACGCCCACGACTATTATCGGATCATCAAGAAGGCCGCAGCCGGTCGGCCTCGTCCTCCGCAGGTCATCGCTCCTCAGTTCCTCACCGGCATCGATGTCCACGGTCTGGCCGAGCGCGACACGTTGCTGAGCTGGGAGCCCGAGGGTTGGAAGAGCGGGTTGGGAGAGATCAGCTCGTTCGAGGTCATGGACGTCATCCTCCGGAAGCTGCTGGAGCTTCCGGGCATCCAGCGAGTGACCATCGCAGGAAATTCGGCTGGGGGACAATTCGTCAACCGATACGCGGCGGTCGGCCGGGAGCCGGGGAGGAAAGCGGGGCAGGTGAGATTCGTGATAGCAAACCCGTCAACCTACCTGTATTTCGATCGCCTTAGGCCCTTGGGAGACGGATTCGCGGAAATGGATACGAGCGTCGATGAATGGCGCTACGGGTTCAGCGGTGAGCGTCCGAAATATGTGGCGGAGACCGCCGATCGCTATCTCGACCAGTACCTGTCCCGGGACGTCGTCTACCTGCTGGGCGAGAAAGACGATGATCCCGAGGCGGCGCTGCTGGAAGTCCATCCGGCCGCCACTGCGCAGGGCACAGCGAGGCTGGACCGCGGTCTGAACTATCACCGCTACCTGGAATTCAAGGCGGGTAGGCGGGAGTACAAGCACCGGCTGGTTCGTGTGCCTGGGGTTGGGCACGACGCGGAAGACGTCTTCTGCTCACCGAAGGGGCGAGCCTGCCTGTTCGGCGACTGAGCAGAGGGGCGGCGCTCGGGCGGCGCTCGTCAACGCAGCAGGAGCACGACCAGCAGGCCCACGCCGAGTACCAGGTCGAGCACTCCGCACCACTCGGCGAACGAGCGGCTGACGATTTTGTCAGCCCGCCAGTGGACGGCATCCCAAGTGGCGTGGCCCAGCAGCCCGGCCGCCACCAGATAGCCGCCGACCGTGGTGGGGACCGCCAACACCAGCAGGCCGAACGCCATGAAGGCGAGCGCACCCGGTGACTGCAGCGCGTACAGGCCGGGCTTGCGCAGCTGGCCGTTGATCAGGCCGACAGCCGCCAGGGTGACCACGGCGACCGCCAGGGCAGGCCACGGGTTGATGTCGAGCATGCGCAGGACCACGACGGTCGCCATCGCCGCGAGCCCTACCGCCCAGGTGATGCGGGGCAGGTCGACCACCGCGAGGAACAGGTAGCCCGTGGCGGGCAGGACGAACAGGACCATGTACTCCAGGCCGTCACTGACGTCAGCAAGGCTGATGGCCGCCCAGGCGAGCGCCAGCCAGGTCGGCCAGCGCCGTCCCACCGCGGACGCCGCGCGCAGCCACCCAGGCCGCCCTGTGACGTTCGGGATGCCGGGCGGGTCGGTGGCGCGAGCAGAATCTGCCATTGCCACACCGTGATCGACGTCCGCATGGTGCACCACCATCGCGGTGAGAGATGTCCGAAATTCGGCGATGCCGGTCCTTTCGCTCTAGCCTCGGGCTGTGGACTGTCGCCCGGTCGCGGTCGTCGGCTACGAGAACGCCGAGCTGCTCGACATCGCGTGTGTCACGACGAGCCTGGACATGGCGAACGGTCTCGGCAGGCTGCGGACCCCGTACCAGGTCATGATGGTCAGCCCGGGACAACATGCGATCTCTTGCCGACCCGGGATGCTGCTGCACAGCACGCATGCGCTCGAACGACTTACCGGTCCGCTCGACACGTTGATCGTCTCTGGTGGGTTCGGCCACGCCGAGGCCGCCGCCAACCCGGTCATCGTCGCCCACGTACAGCGGCTGGCCAGGATCAGCCGGCGGGTGGCGTCGGTGTGCACCGGGGCCTACGTCCTGGCCGCGGCGGGGCTGCTCGACGGCAAGCGGGCGACGACCCACTGGAGTTTCGCCGACACGTTCGCCGCCCGATACCCCGGCGTCGACGTCGACCCTGGGCCGATCTTCATCCGGGACGGGAAGATTTCCACCGCGGCGGGCATCACCAGTGCCCTGGACCTGACGCTGGCGTTCATCGAGGAGGACCACGGCGTCGAACTCGCTCGGCAGGTCTCCCGGATGCTGGTGACCTATCTGCAGCGCCCTGGCAACCAGGCGCAGATGAGCATGTTCACGGCCGCGCCGCCGCCCGGCCACGACGCCGTACGGCGCGTGGTCGACCACGTCAACGCCAACCTCGCCGGCGACGTCAGCACCGTCGCGCTGGCCGCGATCGCCGGGGTCACCCCACGCCACCTGACCCGGCTGTTCCTGACGCACATGGGCCAAACGCCAGGCCGCTTCGTCCGCGAAGTCCGCGTCGCAGCGGCCGCCCACCTCATCGTCAGCACCTCACTACCGCTGGCCGAGGTGGCCACACGATGTGGGCTGGCCTCGACTGAAACCCTCCGTGTCGCCTTCACACGGCGGTACGGAATCCCGCCGTCGCAATACCGCGCCCGCCACCGAGGCGCCCACAGCAACCGTGGCTGAGCGCCCGTCTCCTTCCCAGCGGCCCGATGACCATGACGCTGAGCCTTAACGTCGATCGGGAATCGCACGGGCTGCGATGGCAGACTTTCGGCCCATGCCCGTACAAGATCCGCATATCCACCTGCTGAAGGCCGCGCGGTCGCTCGCCGAATGCGAGTTCCTGCTTCGGCAGTTCAGCGGCGAAGCAGCAGTCCCCGATCTGATCGCCCAGGCCCGCCACCACTGCGATCAGGCCGAACAAGGGCCGCACGACGACACCGAGGCCGCCGCCACCCTCGCGATCCTGCGTACGGTGGCCGCGACGTTCGCCCTACGGCACGTGGTGCTGTCCGACGTGTGCTGCGATTTCGACGATGACGACGGAACGCTGCTCAACGGGTTGGGAGAGCACGACAACGAGGGCGTGAGCCGTCCGCTTGCTGAGCAATCCGTTCTTGCCGCAGAAGCCGCCCTCGACGCGGATCCTCACGACGCCCTCGTGCCCCTCTACCTAGGCCATGCCCACACCTGGACGGGTGACCGAGACTCCGCCATCGCCGCCTACCAGGAAGCCCTGCGTCGTGCCCCGGACGACCATTGCGCCCGTTCCGCACTCTCCTACCTTCACGCTCCGCCCGCCAAGGCACCTCAGAGCGAGATGAGCCACCCCCGCCACGCCTTTGTCCTCATGCGCTGCGCCTACTGGATCAACAACAACGAATGGGAGGACGCGCTCTTCCTGTTCACCTCCGTCGCCGAGGTCCGCACGCACCTGACCACCGTCCTTGGCGCTGGCTCCAATGTCGGCTCCCGACCCGATTACCTGACCGGTGAAGACCTGGACGATGAGGGCGCGGAACTGGCCCTGTACATCCACCGCCCCGGCGACCCCATCACCATGTACGACCTGAACGCCCGCCTTGACGAGGACACCGGGACCACGTCCATCGACTGGACCGGCATCCCAGTGGACGAGTCGCTGGAACCGCCTCTCCCACCCGGTCGCCCCCTTCGCCTCCTCTCCAGAGTGTGCTTTTCCCACGACCCGGGGGCGATGTAGCGGGCGTGCCGCAAGCCGGGTGTGCGGGCGTGCGGGGCGGGGCAGGATCCGTACCGCTCCGGTATTGGTTCCGCCAGCCGGGGCAGTCAGTTACCTTCAAATGGATGATTTCCGCCTGAATTCGCGCGGTCGGGACAGAGAAAATACATCAACTCCTTTACGGTCGCGCTTGATGATCTTTTTGCCAGGTGATGGGTTCGTGGAGGCTCAAGATCGAGTAATTTACGGTATGCGAATGAACAAGATCACCTAAGGGTCTTCCATGGGATTGCTTTCAGCGGTCGTCAACGCAGATACCGCGCTGGATCTGGGCACCGTCTACTCGCGTATCTTCGTGCCCGAACGGCAGGTGCGCATTTGCGCGCCTTCGGTGGTGATGGTCAGTCGCGCCACCGGACGGGCCCTTGTCGTAGGACGGGACGCGCTGAAGGGCGATGAACTGGGTTGGCGAGATGTGGAGCTCGTCAGGCCGGTCTGGAATGGGACGGTAACTGAATACGGAGCGGCAGTCGCGCTGGTGCGGTGGTTGCTGAAGTCAGCGCATCCAGGGCGAGGCCGGCTGCGGCCGCGGGTGGCAGTGGCGGTCCCTTCAGGTGCTGCGAAGATGGAACGGCGAGCCCTGGAACAAGTGATTTCGCGGGCGGGAGCACGTCAGGTCGTGCCAGTCGACCATGGTTTGGCCGCCGCACTTGGGCACCAGGCCGAAGGCGCCGGTATCGCGGCACGGATGGTGGCGGACCTGGGCGGAAATTCCACCAAAATGGCGATCGTCGCCAAAGGGAGAGTTTGGGCCCACCAGACCTTGCCCGTAGGAGGCCTGCGGCTCGACCAGGCAGTGGCCGCATGGGCCTTGCGGGAGTACCGCCTCGTCCTGAGCATGGAGGCGGCCGAACGGTCAAGAGTGCAGGCAGAGACGCTGGTCGTAGAGGCCGGGGACCATGAGCCTCTGGAGATCTGCGGCCAGAATCTCGACTCCGGGAAGCCGACGGTCCACACGGTCACGGCCGGAGAAATCGCTACTGCCTCCACGCAGGTGATCGATCGAATTGTTGAGGCTTTGGAGGAGCTGCGTAATTCCTGCAACCCTGAACTGACCCGGCAACTGCTGATCCACGGCTTGGTGCTGTCCGGTGGAGGAGCGCTGGCACCGAGGTTGCCGACCTTGCTGCGCCAGCGACTGGATCTACCCGTACACGTGAACGCTTGTCCGCAGGACGCAGTGATCATGGGAGCGGCGCGCTACCTGAGCGGTCCTTGGACCAAGAAACTCAAAAAGCAACAGGAATCGCTGCGCGAAGTGCCAGCGACACCGGTTCCTGCCAGCGATTGAAAGCTGAGCCAATGGGAAACATCGATGCAACGATTCCGTCCACCTGTGAAGAGATCCTGACCAACAGCGAGGCGATCCCGAGCACCCGTGAAGAGACCCTGGCCGCCTGGTTTCTGGGGCAGGCCAATACCTGCTGCCCGGAAGGTGACCTGCTGGAGCTCGGGCCTGAAACGGTAGGGGCGTCGCGCTTCTGCCGGGATGGGGAAAACTACCTGTCTCCAGATTTGGAGGTGACCGACTGGAAGACGCTCCGAAACCAGAGCACCAAGCGATTCAGATTTGTGCATTTCACCGCGACCGGGACCTACAGTGAACTGCTGACCCGCATCGATACGGCGCGTTTCCTGCTCCGGGTCAACGGCATCGTCGCCATCACCGGATACCGGGCAGGGAATAATCCAGCTGCGGCCGCGGCCGTCTGGCATTCAGTTCTAGCGGGGACTCTGCGCCCTATCTGCACGACCAGGCACCGCTTTTACGGCATGTGGGGCGATGCCGCTCCCGTTCAGAACGAACTCCTGGTGTGGTTGGCCAGTCACGTTTCCGGATATGCCGCAGAAGTCCACAGCATCGCCAAACACCGGATCCTCCACTTCAACATCACCTAGCCCGCCGACACGTACCCGCCCCGCACCAAGCAGACGTGCGGTAGCAAGCCGCCGCCCGTCCGAACGTGGCGCGTTGCCGCAGTTACTTTCCTGTGAGGAAAGTTGGTGGTACTTTCCTCACAGGAAAGTAACTCTGCGTCGGGAGCGCTCATGAACCCCCAGGAAGCACAGCTCGCCCTGCAGGACATCCACGCGCGCAGCCAGCAGGTGGTGCGCAAAGCCCGTCTCCCCTGGTGGCACCCCGTGGGCGAGGCCATCTGCATCTTTGCCTTGGGCGCGGCCGGCGATCTGGACCCTGATGGTGACGGTGTCGGCTTCGAAGTCGTCTGGGGGGCGTACATCCTCTTGCAGTTGGCCCTGGATGAAGCGGCCGAACGGCGCATGGGCATCCGGCTGCGGCGCACTGCCCGCACCACCGCGTTGAACATTGCCTACATCTTGCTGATGCTCACCGTTCTCATCGTGGGCGCCTGGGGCTTCAACCAACTTGACGTTCCCCTGCCCGCGACGCTTACGGGAGCGTGCTTGGCCGCTCTGACGCTCCTGCTGGCGAAGCCGATGCACCGAGCCCGTCAGGCCAGCCTGCGCCGATGACCGGCGCACACTTCGACGAGTTCATCCACGTCCCAGCCCGCCTGTCGATCCTGGCGATGCTGGCGCCGACCGATTGGGTGGAGTTCCGCGTGCTGCGCGACCATCTGGGCACCAGCGATTCGGCGTTGTCCAAACAGATCAGCGCCCTGAACGACGCGGGCTACGTGGACGTGCGCAAGGAACGCCTCCACGGGCAACGCAGCACCCGAATCCGCCTCACCCCGCATGGCCGCGCCGCGTTCCAAGCTCACGCCCTGGCCTTGGAAGAGATCGTCGCTGCCGCCCGCAAAAAGCCCGGCCCCTGAACCCCCTCACCACGAGCAAGGAAAAGATGCCCCCTACAGAGGGTGGCCCCCTGCAGAGGGTGGCACCTGCAGAGGGTGGCACCTGCAGAGGGTGGCACCGCAGAGGGCGGACTACTGGAGCCTCGCGCCGCCATGGCCACCGCGTCCGGTGGGACGCTTCTGGTCAGGCTGGCGTGTCCGCGGCGGCCTCCCAGGGCACCGGCCGGAGAAAGCTTGCGCCCAGCAGTCGGGTGTGGTTCCACAAGTCGTCTTCCGGCGCGTCGAGGCCGTCGACAACGAGCCGTGCCGGTGGGAACGGCCGTCCCTCGCGCAGCTGCGCCAGATCCGTCAGGCGGGCCCGATCCTCTGCGAGGTCGCCGGGTTCGTCCAGACTGCCCAGCGCGGTCCGCAGGTCCCGGTAGTACTTCTCTTCATCGATCAACACTGCGATCTCGTAGAGCTCGATCGTCACGAACCGGCCCAGCATGGACTGCACGCCTTGGCGCAGAAGACCGGCGTGCTCGTCCAGCCGTCCGGCCCCTTGGAAGATCGAGTGCAGTGCCGGCAGGGCCGCGTCGAGCTGGGCGAGTGCGCGCTCCTTCGGGGCGAGCGGCGCGGTGGCCTCGACCGGACCTTCCTCGTCGTCATCGTCTTCTGGAGGGAACGTCGTGGTCACCAGATCCGCAGGCCGGAACATCGCCAGCCACAGCAACGGCACGCAATAGACGTCCTCGGCGAGCACCTTCTGCTGGATGTCGGGGATCCCGGACTCCCAGCCGGGGTTGATCCCCTCATGGTCGCCGACGAACAGGAACGACCGATTCGCCATGATCGGTGACCCTACCGAACCCCGAGCGGCACTCGGTCCACGATGTCCGGGCAATGCCGTACGGCCTGCCCGACCCCCTACGGGGAGGCGTCGCGGATCAGTTCGGTGTCCGCGGCGGTGACGGGGGTCTGGTTCTCGGCGGAGACCTGGCTCAGGAGCAGCTCGGCGGTGTGCGCTATGTGGCTGCGCATGGCTTCGGCTGCGGCGTCCTCGTTCGCGGAGGCCAGGGCCGTCATGATCGGTTCGTGTTCGGTGGCGATGTCGGCCAGGGACCGGGTCTGATCGACAGTGGACGCCCCGACCGTGGTGATCGTGTCGCGCAGGCCGCCGACCGTGGTGGTCAGCAGCGCGTTGCCGCCCGAGCCGAGCACCAGCTCGTGGAACCGCCGGTCGTGCCGCATGAAACGGACCTCGTCGTGGTCGGTGGCGGCGGCACGCATCTGCGCCAGCTCGTGGCGCAGCGCGTCCAGCAGTTCGGGACCGGCGTGCCGCGCGGCCAGCCGGGTGGCGGGGACCTCCAGGAGCAGCCGCATGTGAAAGACCTCGGCGATGTGGCGGGGATCGCGCCGGATGACGCGGAAGCCGCGGTTGCGCTCGATGCGGACCATTCCGGTGTCGGCCAGCCCCAGCAGCGCCTCGCGCACAGGGGTGCGGGAGATCTTCATCTGGTCGGCCAGGCGGCTGACCGAGTAGAGCTCGCCCGGACGCAGTTCCCCGGTCTGGATGGCCTCCCTGAGCACCTCGGCCACCTGCCTGTTCAGGTTGTACGTACCAACGATCTCGCGCACGTCAGATCATCGCCTCAAGGGCTCGGCCAGGAGTTCGGCCAGGTGAAGGCCGTCCCGGCCGGCCAGGGCCGCCAGCTGGGTGCGGCAGGAGAACCCGTCGGCCAGGACGGTGGCGTCGGCATCGGCAGCCCGGACGGCGGGCAGCAGGGCGGTCTCGGCCACCGCCACGCTGACGTCGTAGTGGCCCTTTTCGGCGCCGAAGTTTCCGGCGAGTCCGCAGCAGCCGCCGACCGGCTGGACCGACGCGCCGGCGCTTTCCAGCAGGGCACGGTCGGCGTCCCAGCCCATGACGGCGTGGTGGTGGCAGTGAGGCTGGGCGACGGCGGTCACCCCGTCCAGCGGCGGCGGCGTCCAGCCGGGCCGCTCTGAGAGCAGCTCCGCGAGGGTGTAGACGTCCGGCAGGGACGGGGCGTCCGACGGGACGTTCAGCAGTTCGCGGGCGTCGGAACGGAACACCGCGATGCAGGAGGGTTCCAGGCCGACGATCGGTGTACCGGCCTCGGCGTGCGGCGCCAGGGCGTTCACCGAGCGGCGCAGCAGCTTGCGGGCCGTGCCGAGCCTGCCGGTGGAGATGTAGGTGAGCCCGCAGCACAGCCCCCGCTGGGGGATCCGTATCGAGAATCCGGCGTCCTCAAGAACTCGCACCGCCGCGATGGCGACCTGGGGGCTGAAGTGGTCGGTGAAGGTGTCGATCCACAGCAGCACCGGGTCGCCGGGCGCCACGGGGTGGTCGCGGAACCAGCGGCGGAACGTCTGGGACGCCACGCGTGGGAAATCGCGTCGGTGGTCCACCCCGGCCAGGCGTTTGCCAGGTCCGGCCAGCGGGCCGTACATCATCCGGTTTGTGAGGCGCGGCGCCCGCGCGGCCAGCCGTACCCACCGGGGAAGGCCGCCCAGCACATAGTGCGACATCGGCCGCAGCCGGTGCCGGTAGGACTGGTAGAGGACCTCCGCCTTGTAGGCGGCCATGTCGACGCCGGTCGGGCAGTCGGACGAGCAGCCCTTGCAGGCCAGGCACAGATCCAGCGCGTCGTGCACCTCCGGGGATCGCCAGCCGCGCACCAGCTCGCCGTTGGCCATCTCCTGGAGAACGCGGGCGCGCCCACGGGTGGAGTCCTTCTCGTCCTTGGTGGCCAGGTAGGACGGGCACATGACGCCGCCGGCCCCGGTCAGGTCCGCGCGGCATTTGCCGACCCCGGTGCACCGGTGGACGGCGGCTGTGAAGTCGCCCGCGTCGTCGCCGTAGGCGAACGCCAGGCCGCGCCGCCCCGAAGCGGTGGCCGGCCCCCGTAGGTTGGCAGCAGAGCCCCGCAGGTTGGCAGCAGGCCCCCGAAGGTTGCCATCAGCGACGCGCAGGGTGGCGGCAGGCACCCGCAGGTCGGCGTCCACCGGCCGCGGCCGTACGATCACCCCGGGGTTGAGCACGTCATCGGGGTCGAACACCGCCTTGACCCGCTCGAAGAGCCGCAACGCCGCCGAGGAGTACATGATCGGCAGCAGCTCGCCGCGGGCCCGCCCGTCGCCGTGCTCCCCGGACATCGAGCCGCCGTGCGACGCCACCAGCCTGGCCGCGTCGGTGAGGAATTCACGGAAGACTCGCGTACCGCCCTGCCGGTCGAGGGGAAAGTCGATGCGGACGTGCACGCAGCCGTCGCCGAAGTGCCCGTACGGCGTCCCGGCCAGGCCCCGTTCGGCCAGCAACGCCTCGAAGTCGCGCAGGTAGGCGCCGAGCCGTTCGGGCGGCACGGCGGCGTCCTCCCAGCCGGCGTACGACATGCGCCCGTCGTGGGGCCTGGCCGCCAGGCCCGCGCCGTCCTCGCGGATCCGCCACAGCGCGGCCGCCTCCGCCGGATCGGCGACGACCCGGTGATCGATGGCGTCGGCGTCGGACGCCAGCGCGGCCGGGTCCACGCCCTGGTCCCCGCCCGGCAGCTCCACCAACAGCCAGCCGCCTCCCCGGGGCAGGTCGGGGACGGGGGCGTTGCGGCGCAGCCGGCGTACGACGTCCACGATGCGCGCGTCCAGTCCTTCTGCGGCGATCGGCCGGTGGGGCAGAACGTGCGGTACCGCGTCCGCCGCCGAGGCCATGTCGGGATAGCCCAGCACCACCAGCACCGGGTCGGCCGGTATGGGCACCAGCTTCACGGTGGCGCCCAGCAGCAGGCCCAGAGTGCCCTCGGTGCCCACCAATGCCCGGGCGGGATCGAAACCACGCTCGGGCAGCAGGTGTTCCAGCGAGTAGCCCGAGATCTGCCGTCCGAACCGCCCCAGCTCGGTGCGGATCGTGGCCAGGTCGGCCCGGACGACCCCGTCCAGCGCGGTGAGCGCAGCCGAGGAACCCACGTCGGCACCGCGCCGCGCGGCCAGGCGCTCGCCCGTCCCGGCCAGCACGTCGAGCTCGACGACGTTGTCGCTCGTACGGCCGAAGCCCAGCGCGCGCGAACCGCACGCGTTGTTGCCGATCATCCCGCCGATCGTGCACCGGCTGTGGGTGGACGGGTCGGGGCCGAACCGCAGCCCGTGGGGAGCCGCCGCCCGCTGCAGGCCGTCCAGCACGACACCGGGCTCCACCTCGGCGGTTCCAGACCCGGGGTCGATACCCCGGATCTGGCCCAGGTGCCGGGAGAAGTCCAGCACCACGCCCTCGCCCACGGCGTTCCCGGCGATCGAGGTCCCCGCGCCGCGCGCCGTCAGCGCGACACCCAGCGACCGGCACACCTCCAGCGCCGCCGCCACCTCGTCGGCCGAACGGGGGAACGCCACGACACTGGGCAGCACCCGGTAAAGCGAGGCGTCGCTGGAGTACTCGGCGCGGCGGCGGCTGGAGATGTCCGCATCGGCCAAGCCCGCCTTGCGCAGCGCTCGCAGGATCTCGTCGGGAACGGTCATCGGCTCTCCGTCAGCAAGATCACGTGCCGCCGCCGGACTGCCATGGACGCCTCACCACAACGACAGCGAACGGGTGAAGATCTGCGCGATGTCGTCCTCGGTCACCGGCCGGGGCGAGGTCGTCAGCAGCCGCTGCTGCTTCATCGTGCCGTTCACCAGGTCGGGCACGTCCGATTCCAGGTAGCCGACGCCGCCGACTCCGTTCGGGATGCCGATGTCGCGCATCAGGTCCATGAGCGCCGCAGGTAGGTGCTCCTCAGCGGCATCCGGCCGGTCGAGGTGGGGGGCGAGCAGCTCGGCGGCCCGCACGTGCCGTTCGGGATGGGCGGTGAAGGTGAACCGGAACGCCTCCGGCGCGGTCAGCGACACCGACATGCCATGCGGCACCATCGGCTCGCCCTCGGGGTAACCAGGCGGGTGGTAGTCCCTGACGCGGCCCGCGATGGGATAGCCGTTGGCGTGCGGGATGTGCACGCCCGCGTTGCCGAAACCCAGCCCCGCCATGGTGGCGGCCAGTGCCATGTCGGTGCGGGCCTGGAGGTCGTCCGGGTTTCGGACGGCGGTACGGAACGAGCGGGCCAGCAGCCGCAGGCCCTGCTCCGACCACATGTCCGAGATCGGGTTGGCTCCGCAGTAGGGCACCCGTTGCTCCGGCGCCTTGCGCTCGTAGGAGGTGTACGGCCGTGCCGTGTAGCTCTCCAGCGCGTGCGACAGGATGTCCATGCCCGCCGACGCGGTCACCTCGGGCGGCTGGGTGATCGTCAGCGCCGGGTCGACCACGGCCATGGTCGGGCGCAGCCAGGCGTGGCTGATCCCGGTCTTGACCTTCAGCGCGAGCACGTCCAGGACGCAGATGGTGGTGCTCTCCGCGCCCGTGCCGGTGGTGGTCGGCACGGCCACCAGCGGCTTGAGCGGATGGGACGGCGGCTTGGCGGCTCCCACCGGGGCGTTGATGTAGTCCATCAGGCCGCCGGGGTTGGTGGTGAGCAGGTTGACGGCCTTGGCGGTGTCGATGCTGGACCCGCCGCCGACCGCGACGAACGCGTCCCATGGGCCGGATTCGCGGGCGTGCTCGACCGCCTCGTTCAGGCTGTCGTCGGTGGGCTCGACATGGACGCCGTCGAAGACGTGCGCCTCGATGCCGTACTTGGCCATCTGCTCGGCGATCCGCTGGGGATGCCCGGTGGCGGCGATCCCGGCATCGGTCACCACCAGGACGCGGTGCACGCCGAGCCGCGACAGATCGAAACCGATCTCGTCGCAGGCTCCGACCCCGAACTTCAACGCGGGTGAACCGTAGGTGAAGACAGTCTCGGACTGACCGGGCTGGGGGTGGTTCGAGGTCATCGTCGCCGCCTTTCAGGAGTCCGACCGCGTTCTCGGCGAGTGTTGCATATAACATGCAACCCGTCCACAGCCTGGAACTTCGCCGAGATCGACCGCATCGGCCAGGCTGACCAGCCGCTGAAACAACAATCGGCCGGGTCGTCACGCGACCCAGCCGATCTCACGAGACTTCGAGGCTAACCGCTGGTCACGAAGGCCGCGATGTCCTCGATGCGCACGATCTCCCCGCCTGCTCCCCAGTTGCCCTCCGGAATCTCGTTGATGTGCACCCACGCGGCGTTGGCCTGGGTGAGCCGTTCCGGATCCGTGTCGGCGTCCGCGAGCACCCGCGTGACGCGCCGCACGATGTCATGGCGTTTGTCGTCGTTCATCGAACCGGCCGGGACCCCCACCCGCACCACGTATTTCGGCTTCTCCCCGGCGGGCAGCTGCCGGCCGCCCACGAACCAGGCATCGATCTCGTTGACCACCAGCCACGAGATGGACCTGGCCGCCTCGGTGTCGGGGGCACCCTCGGCGACCATCACCTCCGACGGTGCGGGGAACCGGTCGCCGCCTCCGACGTGACGGCGCTGCCCGGTCCAGGCGCCGCCTATGGACCGGGGACCAAAGTGCTCGCCCGGCGCAGCGGCCTCGCACCCGAGGAGTCGTAACGCGGCCGCCCCATCTCCTCTGCCCAGATGCACGACGGGTCCTACGGCGCCGGAAGTCGCCTGGCTCAGGTCGAGGCGAGGGGGTCGGTCAGCTGGTCAGTCGCTTCCGCAGGAGCTCCTTGCCCTGCTCGGCGCCCTTCCGGCTCTCGCCCTGGGCGCGGCGGAAGAAGCCGGCCAGTTCGGTGTCGCCGGCTCGGTCGGCGTCGGAGATGTAGGTCTCCAGCCGCACCACGTTGCTCAGGCACTGCTCGACGAACCAGATCAGGTTGTAGTCCTTGTCCTTGGTTCCGGTGATTTCACCGGTCTCCTGACGTGCCGGATCCATTGCTCTTCCTTTCCGATTGAGCCTGGCTTGCCGCTGCCCTACCCCCTGACTCCAAGCGTTAACGCCATTGGCTCGGCCACCCTCGTTGGCCAAGGTCACGTAGGACGTATTGGCGCAAACCGGTGTGCGAGGACGCTCTTCTAGGACAGCGGGGACGCTCTTCTAGGACTACGGGGACGCTCTAGGACTCGGTGTAGTGCAGGTTGGGCAACAGGGACAGAACGCCGGTCACGGTGTGGTGCAGAACCCCGTGGGCTGCCGTCCAGGCCTTGGCCGCATTGGCGTCGAGTCCGTCCAGGGGCGCGGTGTGGGTGCGGCAGACGACAGCGGCCCACTCGGCGTTGACGGCGAGCCGAACCGCGATCTCGGCGAGCTGGCGGCGGCGTTCGGCCGCTGCGGTGTCAGTGCCGGTGTCGCGCAATATCTCCCGGTTGGCCAGCTCCCGGCAGCTGTGCGCTGCACGCTGCCAGCGGAGCGCCAGCAGCGCGGGACTGGCGCCAAGCGGCGGGTGATCCAGCACGTTCAGTATCTCGCTGGCCGTCGCGGCGAGCTCAGCCGCCTCGCAGCCTTCGTGGACGACGTCGGCCGGGTTTGACGCGGGAAACACACATCGAAGTTACACCCTCACACTCCGTAATGTTAGGAGCTACGGGCGCCTTGAAGAGTGATCCAAATCAGTACGGAAGAGGGCGGGCATGCGCGATGCGACGCTGCCGCCGGCCTGAGCGAGCACCGAAGCTCATGGTGTGCGCGGCGTCGACCTGGGCGGGCCCGCGGCAAGGCATGGCCGGGGCCCGCCCACACGGCACCCCGTCCATGTCTTGCACTCACCAGCAGTAGATCCAACAGACGGGGTACCGAGGAGACGCTTCTCACCAGAGAGACACCACGAATCCTGCAACAGTGCCGGCATAGCCGCTCCCACCGGCCAGTCACGGGAACATCAAGAAAGGGATCCTGCGTCTTGGCGGCAGGCTGCCCACCGCTCCCCCGCCGCCTGATCGACTCGCACCTCCCTCTGCGTTCGGCCCGAGGATGCGTCCGAGGCTGACGGCGACAGGTGTGCCTGACGTTCAAAACACGGCCTCGGCTCCGTCCAGCAGGACGGAGCCGAGGCCGCGATCTTCGACGGCGGTTACTGGCGCAGTTCGAACGAGAGGTGAGCGGACAGCGCGCGGAGGAAGTCGGCCGCGTCGAAGATCTCCCCAGCGGAGGCGACCCCGGTCGTCCTGGTCTGACCGGTGAGGATGCGGTGGACGGCCTCCACCGCGAGCGGTGCGGTGATGGCGTAGATGTCCTGGCCGCTCGCCGTGGCGCGCCGTTCCGCGTCGCCGGAACGCACCACGACGTCGATGAGGAACGTCTGGTCGGAGCGCCCGCGCTCGTCGGCCGCCGCCGGCGCCGGCGTGTCGGGGGCCGACAGGTCCTCGACCGCCTCGACCGTCATGTACGAGCGCACCTCGGGCACCGCCAGGTGGCTGGGGATCGTGACGACGTCGGCCATGCTGAACTCTCCGATCACGGACCGCACGCCCACCGGCTCGGGGAACGTCCACTTCAGGGACGGGAGAGCGTCCTCGTGATAGTCCAGCTTTCCGTTGGTGAAGCGAACCCGCCGGCCGTCCCGCCGTTCCCGGGAGACCGTGCCCGAGGCGCGCGTCCCTGCGGTGGGCAGCCAGCTGCTCAGCGCGTACGCGACGTGCGTCTCGTCGGCGGCCGTCCAGTCTCCCATCGCGGCGGTGGCCAGCAGGTCGCCGAGACCGCCGAAGAACGCCATCGCGGGGACGACCACGGCCCCTTCGGCGCGGGCGCGGTCCGCGAAGTGCGCGAACGTGTCGGCGTTGGCCTCGATCTCGGCCGCCACGTCCACGTACGGGATGCCGGCGCGCAGGGCCGCCTCGATCACCGGGGCGGCGGTCGCGGCGAAGGGCCCGGCGGTGTTGATCACCGCCGCCGTGCCGGCCAGCGCGCGGTCGAGCGACGCCGGATCGTCGGCCGACGCGGGCCGGACGTCGAGCCCCGGAAAGGACTCCGCCAGCTCTTCCAGCTTCCCGGCGTCGCGGCCGGCCAGGACCGGGACGAACCCGCGATCCTGCAGCTCCGCCACCACGAAGCGCCCGGTGTGCCCGTACGCGCCGAAGACCGCGACTGCCTGACCCGATCCCATCATTGTCTCCCGTTGTGCTCGGTTTGATCCGCTGAAGAGATCATGGCGGCGGCAGCCGGCCCCGCACGAGTGTCTGGAACGCCATGCGTCGTACAATTCCGGACATGGATACTGTCGCGGTCGCCGTCACCGACGGGATGCTGCACTTCGAACTGTCGGTGGCCTTCGAGGTCTTCGGCACCGCCCCGGACGGCGTGACCGTCCCCTGGTACCGCCTCATCGGCTGCGGGCCGGGCGCCATACAGGCCGGCAGGTTCCGGCTGGAACCCGACCACGGGCTCGACCGGCTGTCGAACGCCGACACCGTGATCGTGCCGGCGTGGGCCGATGTCGACGCGGACCCGCCCGGTGACCTCATCGACGCGTTGCGCGCGGCCCATCAGGCGGGTGCACGCGTGGCGGCCCTCTGCACGGGCGCATTCGTACTGGCCGCCGCAGGTCTACTCGACGGGCTGTGCGCGACCACGCACTGGGCGCACACCGATGTGCTGGCCGAACGCTATCCCCGCGTGGAAGTCGATCCGGACGTGCTCTACGTGGACAACGGCAGTGTCCTCACCTCGGCCGGCAAGGCCGCCGCGCTGGACCTGTGCCTGCACCTCGTCCGCCTCGACCACGGTTCGGCGGTCGCGAACGCGGTCGCGCGCCGCCTGGTCGTACCGCCGCACCGGGCCGGTGGCCAGGCCCAGTTCGTCACCTCGCCGGTGCCCGCGCAAGAGAACAATCCGCTCGCGGAGCTGTTCCCATGGGCGATCGAACGGCTGGACCATCCGCTGACCGTGGAGGACCTGGCCCGCCAGGCGGCCATGAGCTCGCGCAACCTGGGCCGCCACTTCAGGTCGGTGACCGGCACGACCCCGCTGCAATGGCTGCTGACCCAGCGCATCCGCCGCGCCCAGGAACTGCTGGAGATGACCGACGACAGTGTCGAGGCGATCGCGGCGGCCACCGGCATGGGCACCGGCACGACGCTGCGCCGGCACTTCAACCGCACGGTCGGCGTGCCACCCGACACCTACCGCCGCACCTTCCGCACCTCGCACGCCGATTCTTCGACGATCAGCAAACGGCCAGCCGCAAGCCGGGCGTAAGCGAACTAACGAATCTACAAAGTAAAGGACCGAGGTTGTTTGATCGCTAGAGCGACGCGGCTGTTACGCGTCACGCGATCACTACAAGCCACGCAGCTACTGCGAGACATCCGGCACAGGCCGGCGTCGTCGGGAGATCGGCGTGGTCACGACCGGGTTAGGCGAGGGGGGTGAGGTCGGCCAGGCGGTCGCGGAGGGCGAACTTCTGGATCTTGCCCATGGCGTTGACCGGGAACTGCTGGGCGAGGTACCAGTGCCGAGGGGTCTTGTGCGGGGCGAGACGGCTGCGGACGTGGTCGTGCAGCTGGCTGGCCGTGGGCGGCCGGGCCGGATCGGCGGGTTTGATGATGGCGGCGACCTGTTCGCCCCAGTCGCTGTCGGGTACGCCGAGGACGAGCGCGGCGGCGACGGCGGGGTGGTCGGACAGGGCCGCCTCGATCTCGCGGGGATAGATGTTCTCCCCACCTCGGATGATCATGTCTTTCAGGCGGCCGGTGATGGTCAGGTAGCCGCGTTCGTCCATGGTCGCGAGGTCGCCGGTGTGCAGCCAGCCGTCGGGGGTGACGGTGGCGGCGGTCGCCTCGGGTGCGTCGAAATAGCCGACCATGACCTGGTACCCGCGGGCCAGGATCTCGCCGGTCTCGCCCACCGGCAGCACCGCCCCGGTGACCGGGTCGGCGACCTTCACCTCGACCTGCGGCAGCGGGCGGCCGGTGGTGGTGCACTTGTCCTGTGCGGTGTCGTCCGGGCTGGTCTGGGCGATGATGGGGCTCAGTTCGGTTTGGCCGTACACGGTTGAGAAGCGGGCTCCGAAGCGCCGTTCGACCTCCTGGACCAGGGGCGCGGGTACGGTGTCGCCGCCTGACATGACCGTGGCGCAAGAGCTCAGGTCGTAGGTGTCGAAGCCGGGGTGAGCCAGCAGCCCGGCAAGCATCGCCGGTACGCCGGCATACAGGTCGGCCCGCCAGTCCTGGATCGCCTGCAGCACCAGGTCAGGCTGGAACGACTGTGCGAGTACGAGGGTGCCCCGGCTCACCGCGGCGCCCAGCACTGAGAGACCGCAGCCAGCGGTGTGGAACAGCGGGAGCGCGGTCGCCCAGACACCGCCTTCGGGAAAGCCCGCCCTGGCCGCGACCAGGGACGCGTTCGTCACCAGCCCCCGATGGTGCAGCAGCGCGCCCTTGGGGAATCCGGTGGTGCCGGAGGTGTACTGGATCTGGGCGGGGTCTCCGGCTTGGACCGCCGGCAGCGGGCCCGGCTGGGTCTTGGTGAGCTCGGCATGCCAGCCGGCCAGATGGATGGCCTCGCGGAGTTCGGGACGCCGGGGCCGCACGCGGTCGACGATCGCCGCCATGTCGGTGCCGCGGAACGCGTCGATGTAGGCGATGCCGACCGAACGGGACTGGGTGAGCACGTACTCCAGTTCGGTCTCGCGCAGCGCCGGGTTGGCTGTGACCAGGACCAGACCTGCCATGGCCGCGCCGTACTGAAGGATCACCCATTCAGGGATGTTGGGTGCCCAGACCGCGACGCGCTCCCCTGGCGCGAACCGCTCGTTCAACCAGGTCGCGGCCCGATGGGCGTCGGCCAGCAGCTCGCTGTAGGTCCATGTGCGACCGGTACTGCCGTTGTTGGGTGAGGCGTTGCCGGGCGGAAGGTTGCCGGGTGGGAGATTGCCGGGTGTGGCAGCTTCGGCCAGCGCGATCCGGCCGGGTGCGGCGGCGGTCGCCTGGCGCAGGACGTCGCCGGGGGTGAGCTCCAGAACGGGGTGGGACGTGTCGGCAGGCCAGTGTGAACGGGCGAGACGGGGGGCCATGGCCTCAGTGCTCCAGGTCGTTCTTGGTGGGGATGGGGCCGCCGCCCTCGGGGATCCAGCGGCCCGAGTCGCGCCATTTGACGGCTTCGTGGAAGCCGTGCTCGGCGGCGAACCCCTGGAACCAGCGGCCCTCGGGTGAATGCCGGGTGATGCCGTCGAACAGGGTGGCCAGGACCTGGGTGCCCTGCAGGCCCATGTTGTCGTACGCCTGGTTGATCATCAGCTTCTGCATGACGAGCTGGTTGATCGGCACCCCGGCGATCCGGTCGGCCAGGGTCTCCACGGCGGCGTCGAGCTCGTCCGCCGGGACCGACTCCAGGACCAGTCCCCAGTCGGCGGCCTGGCGCCCGTCGATGGTGTCGCCGGTGAACAACATCCGCTTGGCTCGTTCGGCACCGAGGCGGTAGACCCACATCGCCGTCGTCGGGCAGCCCCACACCCGCGACGGCATGTACCCGATCCGCGCGTCGTCCGCCATGATCACCTGATCGCAGGAGAGGGCGATGTCGCTGCCGCCGGCGACCGCGTGGCCGTGCACCTTGGCGATCGTCGGCTTCAGCGAACGCCAGAGCGAGAAGTAGTCGTCGGTGTTGCGCTTCATCATGCGGTAGTCCTTGATCGGATCCCACACCGGGCCCTGGGTGTCGACGCCCGCCTCCGCGTACTCCTTGAGGTCGTATCCCGAGCAGAAGGCCCGCCCGGCGCCCTGCAGCACGATCACATGGACGTTCGGATCCTCATTGGCCCGCTCGACGGCCTGCGGCAGTTCGCGTGCCAGCCGGTGGTTGATCGCGTTCAGCCGCTCGGGCCTGTTCAGGGTGAGGTAGGCCTTGCGGTCTCTGACCTCATAGAGCACGGTCTCCGGCGGTACGTCGTTCATCACTGCATCCCTCCTGGGGGTCGTCTGTGCCGCGGGATCACGGGTGGGCCGCGAGGATCACGGGCGGGCGGCGAGGATCATCCGGGTGACGGTCGCCCATTGCTCCAGCAGCGGTTCCTGATCGGCGGCCTCGCGGTAGAGCACGTCCGAGATGGCCATCCCGCGCAGCAGCTGGACGGTCAGGTCCGCGACCATCGGGTAGGCGGGAGAGCCGGTCACCTCAGGGCCGAGCACCTCGCCGATGACCCGGTAGAGGTCGCGCCGGGCGGCGCCTTCCGCACGGCGCAGGACCGCGCGCAGCTCCTTGCTCGTCCGGGCCGCCGCCCAAAGTTCCAGCTCGGCGCCGAAGGAAGGGCTGGCGAAGGCGCTCCGCAGCACCTGGAGGCCTCGGGCGACGGGGTCCGGGTCGGCGGGCGCCTGGGCCAGTTCTCGCCGTACGGCCTGCTCGTTGCGTTCGACCAGCTGCCCGATCGCGGCACCGAACAGCTCCTCCCGGGTGGGGAAGTGGTGCAGCAACGCCCCACGGCTCACCCCGGCGCGGCGCTGCACCGCCAGCGTGGTGCTCGCCGCGTACCCCTCCTCGATCAGCGACTCCACCGCGGCGTCCACCAGCCGTTGCCGCGTCGCTTCGCGCTGGGCATCCCGCT
The DNA here is from genome assembly GCF_008923185.1 of Actinomadura rudentiformis. Lineage (GTDB taxonomy): Bacteria > Actinomycetota > Actinomycetes > Streptosporangiales > Streptosporangiaceae > Spirillospora > Spirillospora rudentiformis. The sequence continues at coordinate 194,687 of NZ_WBMT01000004.1, read as the reverse complement.
TGGTCATCCCCACGCCCTTCACCGTCAGTGCTGACTGTGAGCGGCAGCATCTCACAGTCAGAGCTGACTGTGAAGGGATCGGCCGGCTGGGCTGCGAACCCCATATCGGGCCGGGCCAATGAAGTTCCGGCGCGTAAGAGGACACGATGGCGAGCTCCGTGGCACCCTATGTGGGTGCCCTAGCCGGGCGCATGCACCTTTTGTGGTTGTGCGGCGTTAATGGCGTGAGCATACGGTGAACAGTTCGATTTTCGCGGTGAAATGAAGGGGCCCCGCATCCGCAGTCGTGGAGGACAGGCCGGATGCGGAGCTCCGCCGAGCGCCCCGGGTATCTGCCCAATCCCATTGGTCAGATCCTGGGGCCTCCGCCGTGCGTGAAGGCAGGCGTTCGATCGGTCTTCAGGTGGGACAGGTGGTCGCGGGCGGGCCGCCATGAAGAATCGAGACGACCAGATCCTGAACCGCGCCGTCAGCTAGTTCTGCGGCATGTTCGACTCTGCGGCCAGGACAGAACGCTTGAATTCGTAGGTTTGTCGCAGTGGGCAACGAGGTCTTCTCTCCGGTCCCTTGGTCGCTGAAGAGATGGAAGGCCCGTACGCCAGGGGGAATCGGTGGCGGAGCGTTCAGTCGCTTGAGGAATTTCGACGACGGCAGTAGATCGCGGCAGCCCTGCGCCGTGGCCGCACAGAGCAGGCCCAGCCAGTCCCCCGCGTGAGGCGTTCCCACGCTGATGTACGTGCTGACGTGCCGGTGGCCGCCGAGAGCCTTGATGTAGTGCCGTAGCGCCAGCCCGCCCATCGAGTGCCCGACGACATCGACCCGGTCGGCGCCGGTCTTCTTGCGGATCGCCGCCGCCTTGCCGGCCACGGTTCGAGCGGACGCCGTGAGCGCCGCTGACCCGCTGGGGCTTCCCGCGAGCTGAACGGAGTAGGCGCGGAAACCTCGCGATTTGAGCCCCGAGACCATTTTGTCCAGCATTTTCTGCTCGGCACGGATGCCCCCCACGACCAGGACGGGATTGTGGGCGGCCGCCTGGCTCCCGTCCATGGGAGCCGCGATACCGCTGATCACCAGCATGGCGGTCAGCAGCACAGTGGGACGTGCGGCGGTCATGAGCCGGTGCATGGATCGCCGCTTGTCTTGGCGCCGCCCGGCGCTCGCGATCTCATCGCCGGGGAGGAACGGAGCAGCGCTCGCGCCGTCCTCATTTCCGGCCTGAACGCTGAGCGCCGCCTCTCGGACGTATCTGGGTTCCCGCTTCCTGGAGCAGTCTGCGAACCATGCCCTCAGTGATTCCCTCCTTGGCGGCCAACTCCCGCATCGTCTTGCCTTCTTCATATTCAAGCTTAAGCCGGCGAGACATTTCGGTTCGTCGATGACCGGCGATCGAGCGACGTTGACGCGGTTCGACGACATACCACGGCCTAGACATGAGTCATCCCGATCTCACGCGGAGGAAACTGTACGGTCACCACTGTGTCTCCTGCTGAAAGCCCGGAAACACATTCTTGGCGGTACCTGTTCCCGATTTTTCCTACACTCTTACCCTTTGGTGAGGGGCATACGGCCGTTTCTGATGCCTGCCCGCACCGCAACGGTACTTGCCAAACCTTTCCTGATCAATGCCTTCCGCACTCGAGTCGACGGGGGATACAACCCCGAGACCGGCCCGTCTCCGGGCGATCAGCCAGCGAAATATGTCAGGAAGGGAACCTTGTGACCTCACCCCTACTGCAGCTGTCACAGCGCCAGGCCACGTGCTTTGTCGCAATTGTCGGCCTGGGCTTCCTGTCCTCGGTGCCGGTCGCCAGTATCGCCGCCGGATCGGTCGCGGCCGCCAATCTGGCGCCTTCGTGGTGCAAAGGAGGCGGGCCACTTGACGCACAATCGCTGCCTTCGTCGGTGAACATGGGCGAGTGCGACCTGCGCAGCCGAGTCATCCAGGGTCAGCACGGGGTACGGGTCGAAGTCCCGCCACGCGGCAGCGATGTCGTCGCGGTGACGGCGCACGCGTTGCAGGCCAACGGGGGCTCGGCACTGACCGTCCGGGTCACACCCGACCAGCGGACGATCAGCATTGACCAGCAGAGCCTTGGCTATGTGAACGGCAGGCCCTGGAACTCCTCGGTCCCGGAGGGGGCGTGCCGCGACAGCTCATTTTCCGCAGGTCTCAGCTCCTGGAAGAAAGGGGGCACCATTGAGTGGAAGTTCGCTAAAGGGCCGGATGTCACCGGAGTTCCGAATGAGAAATCAGTTGTCACGGACGGTGTAACACGCGCGGTGACGGCGTCCACAGACTGCACGACCAAGAGGCACTTCGAGCCGCAGCCGAACATTCGTGAAAGGTTTGCCGGAACAACCACGTCCGCACCGAATATCAACGCCGGCGCATGCTCCAAACGTGACGGAACGAACGCCATCGGCTGGGCGAACATGACGGACATTGAGACGGGCACCCTGGCCCTCTCGTGCACCTGGCAGACCTGGCGGAACATCATCGAAGGCGACATCGCCCTCCAGAACCACGGTAAGGATTGGTGGGTCCCCTCCAGAGCAGATCGTGCAGACAGCAATGCCGTGTCGGCCTGCCCGGCCGGAAGCTTCAACGCGACGTCAGCCGTCGTGCACGAGATGCTGCACGTACTGGGCCTTAAGCACGTTCGAGGGAAAAAGCACAGCAGTCTCACCATGGCGCCGACGATGAAGCCCTGCGATGACGGCCCAGCCACTCTCGGCCTCGGCGACTACCGGGGATTGATAGCGCTGTACGGCTCTCGCCCGTAGCCGCCCCGTCAACGCAATGCCACAACGCCGGTGCTCGTGCGGACGTAGAGAATTCCGTTGCCAGGCCGTTCTCCTCGTACACGGGATCCTGCCGGCAAGGTCGAGAATCCACCGCAGCTCTCCGGTCGCGGCATCGACGGCCAGAACGGTGCCGCTCCTGGTGGCCCCATAGATCACGCCTCAGATGCCGTCCAAAGGGAACGGCCAGAGATCCGAAATACATCGTTCCGTCTGCTATCGCGACGGCCCCCGCAAGCCAGCGGATCCAACCCCACGATGGCCACAGCCTCGCCCCATGCGACCGGCAGCCACACCAGACCACCGGCCAGCACGGCATGCGTTGACGGGATCATCGCGGTGCAGGCCCCCGCCTCCAAATCCGTGGCGGTCGAACACGCGTTTCCCGCTGCGCATCTCGAACGCGTCAAAGCCGCCGGAAGCGCGGTTCGCTTCCAGACCACGCGAAGGCGGTGCCGTCCGTTCCGACGGCCGGAGGCGTTCGCAGCCATCCGGTCAGGCTCCGGCTCCGCCAGAGCAGCAAGAGACTGCCGGAGCTCCCTGTCCGCAGATCGTGCACGTGGAGAAGATCACCGAACTCCCCATCCAGCCCGCCGACGAAGACCAGGGCGTTCCATACGGCGAAGGGTAACTCCATCTTGGTCCTAGAGGGCTTCGGAGCTCTGGCCCGTCCGCGTCGCATGGCGGCAAGTCCCGGGCGTGGCCGCCGTATGGCTCACCGCGAACGACGCGGTGGTGCGCGCCCGCGTACATGCAGCGGGCTCGCTACGCGGTGGCCACACCCGGGGAACAGCGGTTGATGGACAAGGCCCTGGCCCGCACCGGCGCTACCAGACACTCATGATCGATGTCATCGACAGGGTGGGCTTGGGCCGCATCGACACAGGCGGCAGTCGGTGGCAGAGCTGGCCGACTGAGTGCTTCCCGCCGTCAGCTGAAGTCCGCCACGTGGTCGGCCACCCACTCCCGGTAGGTCCGCCCCGGCCGCCCGGTGATCTGCTCGACGGCCGGCGAGACCGTCTCCGGCTCGGTCACCATCGCCCCGTGCGCCGCCACGATGCCCCGCGCGAACTCCGGCGGCAGCCCCTCGGCCTCATACGCCGCCACCGCCTCCGCCTCGCCGAGCTCCTCGAACTCGATCCCCCGGCCCAGCACGTCGCCGATCGTATGCACCTGCTCGGCCTGCGTGAGCGCCTGCGGCCCGGTCAGGTGCGGCGCGGCGCCCACCAGCTCGTCAGTGGTCAGCGCCCGCACCGCGATGGCCGCGATGTCGGCCTCGTGGATCAGCGAACGGGTGGCCCGGGCATGCGCCCCGCGCACCACGTCCCCGCCGCGGACCTGCTCGGCCCACCCCAGCGTGTTTCCGGCCATCCCGCCGGCGCGCAGCAACGTCCACTCCAGACCCGACCCCCGAATCGCCCGCTCGATGACGGTGTGAAAGCCCAGGATCCCCGGCTCCGGCTCGACCGAATCGTCGTCAGGGACGCCGAACGCCGACAGATAGACGATCCTGCGGGCGTGCTTGCCCGCCGCCGCGACCACGTCGTAGGCCCCATCCGCGGTCACCAGCGGCCACACCAGGAAGACCGCGTCCACGCCCTCGACCGCCCGCTGGACCGACGTCGCATCCGTGAGATCGCCACGCGCCAACTCCACCCCCGCAGGCAGCGCGGCCGCCTGCGGGTCACGCACCAGAGCCCGCACCTCGACCCCCGCCTCCCGCAGCTGCACAACGACCTGCCGACCGACCTTGCCGGTGGCCCCGGTAACCAAAATCATGACAATCCCCTCACTCGCGTTACGACCCTCATGACCAAGACGCTACGGACAACCGCTTGACCTGGGCATCTGTCACATGACTGGTGCGGGTGACTGGCCGGAAATCCGAAGCGGTGCACGAGTGGGTCACCCAACTCGACGCAGCGAGTGAACCGAGGGGATACCTATCGGTAACAACTCACGTACTTAAGCCGACCTTGATGGTCGTCGCTCCCGCCGTGGCCGCCCACCAGAAGGCCGCCGCCTGCGAGGGCGTCCCCCGGTCCCACAGACCGCAGGAACCCACCGGCTTCAAGAGCCGGAAGAGTGGTGCACGTTCGACGGTACCGACTAGTGCACATTCGGATGTACGCCGACACCAGAGGACGATACGGAAACTCTTGGGTGAGCAGACCTGGATTGCCGAGCCCGTGGAGGGCAGTGAAGACGCCGATGCCGTGCTGGCCGAGGCCGAGCGGGAGCCCGAAGCGGAACCCGAGGTGATGCGGCGGGGACCCGCACCAGACCCACCTGCTCCAGACCGAGGCCACTCGCTGCAGCGTGACCATCCACATCGTCTGTGATCTGATCCACGTGATCGAATACTGCTGGCGCGGGGCTCGCTGCCTGCACACCGCCGACGACCCCGACGCCGAACGACAAGTGGCCGCCTGGGCGCTGGGCCTGCTGGCCGGCAACACCAACCGGTCATCACCGAGAACCCGAGCCGCCGCCGTTCCCAACGACCAGCGCGGCGGGCTGGAGGCCGCCGTCCGCTACCTGTCTGGCCACCGCGAGTTCCTGCGTTACGACCAGGCGCTGGCCAAAGGCTGGCCGATCGCCACCGGAGCGGTCGAGGGCACAGCCAGGCATCTGGTCGGCAACACGCTGGAAATCACCGGCACCCGCTGGGGCCTGGCCGGAGCCGAGGCAATCTTGAAACTTCGCGGCGTGACCAGCAACGGCGACCTGGATCAATACTGGGCCTACCACCTCCACCGTGAACACCACGCCCACGACCAGAAAGAGTACGAGCTCACCGTTTGATCGCCGGGCCACCGAGGCCAAGTTGCACCCGTCCAGATCCAGGCGCTGACGGTCCTGGCACGTGCGGGCATCGCCCCGTGCGCTCGGTTGAAGATCGGGAAATCGTCGGGATCGTCTGCTGAAATCGGCCCATGGATCAACAGAGCGCCATCACCAGAATCCGTGAACTATGCATTGAGCTGCTGGGGGAGCGCCTCGGCCCGCAGATGGCCGCTCTGGCCCAGCCGGGCTTCGCGCTCAAGCCCGCCAGCCCCGATCGGCCGCCGACCGGCCGATGCCAGGCAGGGGGACCAGCGCTTCTAGAGCCGGGAACACCATGGCCGCAGACCACGGCGGGAACCCCGCTCAGCCTGCTCGCCGTGCTGGATACCCAGGAGCTGACCCCGTGGCTCGGCGACCAAATGCCCACCCGGCTCGGCCTGGTCAACGTCTTCAGCTCGGTCGCAGGCATCTCCGAGGAGTGCACGATCGTCTGTGCGGACGCGGCGCGCGCCGTGGAGGTGCCAGCGCCGCCATTGGCAGAGGCCTTGAGCATGGTCCGGCTGCACGCCGCACCGATCATGACGTTGCCGGCGGTTTCGGGGGAATACGATACGGGCGACCCCGTCTTGGCGACGTTCGATTATCGCGCCGAACCCGACTTCGACGAGGACCACTGGGAGTCTCCAGTCGAACAATTCGTGCAAGGTCCGCTCCGCGAGGAGTGGCACTTCTACTGTCGAGACGAGCAGGGATTCACCCTCGGGGACAGCCAGGCGTTCGGCTGGCCCCACATCGACAGCTCGATCGGGAGTAGGGCGGACGGGTACGCACACCTGCTCACCCTCTCCGGTGACCTGTGGGATGACAACGGATTCGAGCGCGTGATGGTCCCTCCGAGCGCGCTGCGAACCGGCAGGTTCACCAACGTGGTACGCGAACAGGACGGCCTGCACTGAAACACCAGCGCCGGCCCCTCAAGGAGAGCTACACCCAATCGGCATTGGCGCGGTGACGCAGAGCCATCGCGCTGAATCGGGGGCGGCGCGGCGGCGCAGGGCCTGCGCGTCGAATCGGGAAGGCGTGGCGGCGCGGGGCTGGCGTGCTGAATCGGTGGTGGCGCGGTGGCACAAGGCCTGCGCGCCCAATCGGAAAGCGCGCGGCGGCACACGGCCAGCGCGTCGAATCGGCAATGTGGCAGCAGCGCGGGGCCTGCGCCTCGGATCGGGAAGGCGTGGCGGCGCGGGCCTGTGCGCTGAATCGGTGGTGCCGCTGCGGCACGGGGCTTGGGCGTCGAATCGGCAATGTGGCAGCAGCGCGGGGCCTGCGCGTCGAATCGGGAAGGCGTGGCGGCGCGGGGTCGGCGTGCTGAATCGGTGGTGGCGCGGTGGCACAAGGCCTGCGCGCCTGAATCGGCAAGGGCGCTAACGGCCCCTGGTGGAACGATCGGGATGGTGTAGTGCCTGGCCCGCAGGGCGTTCTAGGGTCGTGCCCGTGCGTCATCTCACGAGTGTTTTCGCGTCCGGGGCTGTTGGCCGGGGGCGGGAGATCGGCCAGTTTCTGGGCTCGTTCGACGTGGAGGGGCGGAGGGGACTGCGGTACGCGACCATCCTGCCGGCGGGCAGGTTCGAGCGGATCAGAGTGCGGCTTTACGAGGTGGAGGATCTCGTCTCGGCCACCGTGCCGTTCGATGAGTTCCCCGGCTTCTACCCGGCCGATGACTTCGAGTTCACCGCCTCTGGGCTGCCGCTGCCGCTTGACCCGGGCTCTCGCGACGAATTTGGCGGCCGCACCGTCGCGGAGACGGACTCGGCGGAGGACGCGCTTGAGGTCGCTGAGCGCCTGCTGGGTGCCCGCCATGACCGCTGGGTCAATCAAGGTGTCCTGCTTGATGAGTACCAGGACTACGTTCGGCAGGAACGGCCGCTGGGGGCCTGGCCGGAATATCCGAACGACTGACATTTCTGGAAAATCCTGGCGCTTGGCCTCTTCTATGTGAATCCTGACACCCGGGACGATTGAGACAATCGGTGAGGGGCAGTTTCTCGGATCCGCTTGGCGCAGGAAAAGGGAGGAGGCGCCACCGCAGTGACGCCCCGCTCCTTTTCCGTGTTGCGTTCGATCAGTCGTGGTCGTGGCCCCAGCCGTGCTTGTCGGAGTGGTGACCGTTGCCGTCGTTGCCGCCGTGCTTGTAGCCACTGTCTTCGACGGTGGAGCCGTTGATGCAGTCGCCCTGCTCGTAGGTCTGGCCGAGGATGTTGTGGATGGCCAAGCCGATGAGGGCGATTTCGACGCCGCGGCAGGTCTGAACTCCGACGATCGAGGCGTTCTTGTTGCCTTCGTCGTCGCTCGCCATGGCCGGGGTCGAGCCCATCAGCACCGCACCGGCGCCTAGGGTCAGCATTCCGGTGGCCGCCAGTCGCTTCATCATCGTCTTTTCTCCTTCGCTGTTGACTGCAGTCACTGTGTTCGGCCGCTTACCGTGATAAACGGCCTGACAAAGGTATGAATTACACGCAGGACCCCTCGCAAAACCTCAGCTGGGACGGTATGTGCAGAACTAGGGAAACCATTGCACTAAGCTGAACTCGCACGTCGATCTCCTATAACGGGTCAGATCGCTCCGGACCGGTGCTTGCGAGTGATGAGCCGGACGCCACCTGCGGTCAGCCCTAGGGCCGGCTTCTCGGAGCCGCTTGACACCAAAAAAGGGAAGGGGGCGCCACCGAAGTGACGCCCCGCTCCCTTTTCGTGTTGCGTTCGATCAGTGGTGGTCGTGGTCGTGGCCCCAGCCGTGCTTGTGGAAGTCGTGCTTGTTGAAGTGGTTACCGTTGCCGTCGTTGCCGCCGTGCTTGTAGCCACTGTCTTCGACGTTGGAGCCGTTGGCGCAGTCGCCCTGCTCGTAGGTCTGGCCGAGGATGTTGTGGATGGCCAGAATGAGGATGTTGACTTCGACGCCGCGGCAGGTCTGAACTCCGACGATCGAGGCGTTCTTGTTGCCTTCGTCGTCGCTCGCCATGGCCGGGGTCGAGCCCATCAGCACCGCACCGGCGCCTAGGGTCAGCATTCCGGTGGCCGCCAGTCGCTTCATCATCGTCTTTCTCCTTCGCTGTTGACTGCAGTCATTTCGCTCGGCCGCTTATCCCGTGATGAACGGCCTGACAAAGTTATGAGTAACACGCTGGGCACCTCGGAAAACCTCAGCCGGAGCGTTATGCGCAGAACTAGGGAAACCATTGCACTGAGCTGAACTCGCGCACCGATCTCCTATAACGGGTCAGATCGCTCCGGGTTCGGTGATTGCCACTGATGAGCCGGACGCCACCTTCGGGTCAGGCTTAGGGTGAGCTTCTCGGAGTCGCCGGCACAAAGAAAAAGGGGAGGGGGCGCCACCGAGGTGACGCCCCGCTCCCTTTTCGTGTTGCGTTCGATCAGTGGTGGTCGTGGTGGTGGCCCCAGCCGTGCTTGTGGAAGTCGTGCTTGTTGAAGTGGTTACCGTTGCCGTCGTTGCCGTCGTGCTTGTAGCCACTGTCTTCGACGTTGGAGCCGTTGGCGCAGTCGCCCTGCTCGTAGGTCTGGCCGAGGATGTTGTGGATGGACGCGATGAGGATGTTGACTTCGACGCCGCGGCAGGTCTGAACTCCGACGATCGAGGCGTTCTTGTTGCCTTCGTCGTCGCTCGCCATGGCCGGGGTCGAGCCCATCAGCACCGCACCGGCGCCTAGGGTCAGCATTCCGGTGGCCGCCAGTCGCTTCATCATCGTCTTTTCTCCTTCGCTGTTGACTGCAGTCACTGCGGCCGGCCGCTTATCCCGTGATGAACGGCCGGACAAAGGTATGAGTAGCACGCTGGGCACCTCCCAAAACCTCAGCTGGAGCGTTATGCGCAGAACTAGGGAAACCATTGCACTGAGCTGAACTCGCGCGCCGCTCTCCTATAACAGATCGCTCCGTTATTCCCAGAACGCCGCTTTTGTATCGACCCCCTGTGTCGGCCTTCGACGCGCCCGATTCGATGCTCCTGTGGGCGTGACCCGACGCATGATCGTCAAGCGTTCGGACATGTTGATTAAAGCGACGGGGTTCTATGCCGAAGATGCTGGCATGCTGGGAAGCGCGTCGGGATCCGCTAACGGTGTCGGTCGGGGCGCGGCGTTAAGCGGGCCCGTAGATGTGTTCTGAGATTGGTGTCGGCCGCTCGCCGATCGCAATGCGGTTTCGTAGGGAGTGCGACCCGAAGTGAATGCCCAGGGCACCAGCCCGGTCGCCGCAGCCGAAGGGCCGTCTCCCCCGCTGACAGATGAGGTGTCGGCGGTCTCGCGTTCACGATCCGGCGCGGAGCGTCCGCCACAGCCCGGCGTGCGGCCAGTGTGCTTCCGCACGGTGATGGCGCTGATCGATGGCTCCGCGATGGCCGTATCCGTGAGCGTCAACGGTGGCGCGGGGCTTCAGGCGTGGACCGCCGCCGCGACACTGATCTGCCTGCCTGCGGCGGTCGGCGGGTACCGGCCACGCCGGGTCTCGGCTCCGAGGCAGGAACTGGTGGCGATGGCGGCCGGGCCCTTCGTCGTGGTCGTGTTGATCACCGCGTTCCTGCCTTCGGATCGCCCGGACGGATCGGCGAACTGGCTCGCGATGTCGGTGGTGTGCAGCGCGCTGGCCGGTACGGGACGTGGTGCGTTCCACGTCGCGCTCGGCACCTATCGCAGCCGCCGGTCCTCATCGCGAACCGCCATTGTGATTGGCTCCGGCAGGAATGCGGGCCCAACCATTCAGCGGCTGCTCCAGCATCGACAGGCCAGGCTGACTTTCGTCGGACAGGTCCTCGCCGGCGACACAAGTGATGGACCAACCTCACACCGGCCGGTTCTGGGTACTGTCACGGACCTGGCGCAGGTCCTGGACATCGGCAACATCGAGGTCGCGGTGCTGGTTTGCGACGGCCTCCCCCAGCAGGAACGCGATGTCGCTGCCCGGCTCTGCATGGCGGCTCAGCGCGAGACGATTGGGCCTCAGACTTCAGCGGCCCCTGGCGCGGCTGACCAAACGCACCTTCGACATAGCCGCCGCCTCCAGCCTCCTGCCAATGACGCTTCCGCTGCTCGTGGCGTGCTGATGGTCGCCATACGACTGCCGGCATTCCTGACACAGCTGCGCCAGACTCCTCCCGCCTCCCCTGCCCGCTTGGCCAAGACCGCTCCTGACCTCGCGAAGCCCATCCCCCAATCTGCTACTGCCCGTTCAGTGGAGCTCGCCGGACCTGGCGCACCTGTGCGTCCAGGCTGTCCGGCCGGCTGTTCCACGGATCTGGATGTTCCCAGTCCTGTAGAAGCGGTCGCTGCGCGTTCGTACGCCGTGAATTCGGCCCTGTCGCCTGCGGCCGTCGGTACTGCCGCGAGCGCCGCCGGGGCCGCTGCTCTTGCTTGGGGCGGTGTCATTCCTGTCGTCGCCTACACCGTGGTCCGCCAGGCGCAGACGTTTGCCGAATGGTTCGTCGGCTCAAGCCTGGCCGCTGGCTCGATCTCGCGCCTCAACCACACCCAGGAGGACGCGCAGTTCCCGATGGTGCTGTCGCTGCTCGTGGTCACGGTCACCTTTCCGCGCCTGGCGCGGGCCAGTGCGGGAGATGACTCCGGGCAGGCGAAATCCCGTGTCGAAGCCGATCTGGTGATCGTCAGCGCTCTCCGGCTGGTCGCCACCGCCTACCGCATCGGGTCGGCCCACGTGATCACCAGTTGTTGTCCGGGCTTGGACGGTTCACTGCGGCCGACACCACACGTACCGCGACGCTGCTGGAGATCTACTGCCTTGGCCTATGGGGCAGGCCACACTCGGCGTCTGCGCGTACGCCTACTTCGCGCAGGGGAAGCCAGGGCGGCGGCTGGCGGCGGCAGTTGCTCTCGGCCCTGCCGTCACCACCGTGCTCGGGGGTGCTCTCACCGCCGTCACCGGAGCAGCCGCCCTGGCCACCGCCAACGCCATCGGCATCACTCTGGCGGCGGGCCTGCCATTGGCCGCCTTGCCATTGGCCGGCCTGCTACTGGCTGCCTTGCTATTGGCCGGCTTGCGTACTGGCTGGATCCAGATCTCTTGCGTGCGGTGGGCGGGGACGTCGCCAAGCGGCCGCCGCCGCAGTGTGCGCTGGCACCGCCGCCTCGGGGGCCACGGCACTCCTCAGCCCCCACAGCGCCGCCATCCCGCTCCTTGTCACCAACCTCGCTGTCGTGAGCGCCGTCTTCGCCGCGGTGCTGGCCCTGGTCGGCACCACCTGGTCTCCCCTCGACAACCTGCGCGTGCTCCGTTGTCTCCGTTCCGACCAAGACCCATGGGGGGCCGATGAAGAAAGCCACCGAACGCACGCCGTACGCACGGATGCCGCTGGTCCTGATGTACCACTCTGTGAACAACCGGGCGCACGACCCGCATCTGATCACGGTGTCGCCCGGCCGTTTCGAGCGGCAGATGAGCTGGCTCAGGAGCAAGGGCCTCCGTGGAGTGAGCATGATCGAGCTGCTTCACGCCCAGCAGGCCGGTCAGGCCCGCAGGCTGGTCGGCCTCACGTTCGACGACGGATACGCCGACTTCTTCGGGCACGCCGTTCCGATCCTGGCGCGCTATGGATTCACCGCGACCGTCTTCATGGTCAGCGCGCGTATCGGCGAAGCCAGCGCCTGGGACGGGGGCCCACGCAAACCACTGATGAACGAGGCCCAGCTCCGGGCCGTGGTGCGCTGTGGAATGGAGGTCGGTTCGCACGGAGCCCAGCATCTGTCACTGCCGTCGCTTGAGGACGACCAGCTCGAGCAGGAACTCAAACAGAGCCGGGCAACCCTGGAGGAAATGCTGGACCGGCGTGTCCCCGGCTTCGCCTACCCCCACGGGCACGTCACACGCCGCGTCATCACCGCGGTCAGGGAAGCCGGGTACGAGTACGGCTGCGCCATCTGGGGTGAGCACCCCGGTCCCCACGCCATCCCCCGTACCTGCATCGGCGAAAAGGACCGCCAGTTGCGGCTGCAGGCCAAGGTGGCCCGCCATCACCTGCGTTGGAACATGCGCCGATGACCAGGGTTCTGCGCGTCATCATCGGCTGGGACCGTGCCGGAGCCGAACGACAACTGCTGCTATAGGCGCAGCATCTGCCGGTGCACCGTGACATCGCAGTGTTTGTCGGCACCGCTGACTCAACTCCGGCGGCCCAAGCAGCCGGGATAGCCGTGCGGCTCCTTGATGAAATCCGCGGAGGATTGCCCGAGAGGCTGGCCATAACTGCCTGAGCATGATGTCCACGACGTCAGCCCCAGGCTGACATTTCGTCCAAGGTATTACATCGAGGCCGCGAGTCGCGTTGAGGTCGAAACGGAACCGTGCACCGGAAGACCGATCCATCGTATGGACGATCGGGCGCCATATCGGACGGCAGCGGCCACTGTAGGTGGTGCCGTTCATTTCCCAACCGGGAATGATGATCGAATCCGGCACTCCGGCCTTTGCCAGGCGCTCGGCGAGCCGCCGGAAGTGCCTGTCGAATCTGCCGGATGCCCAGCGCGCAAGAAGGGCGCCTCGACGGCATCGGGCAGATTCGCCCCGTTCGGCGCGACCAGCGGCACGCTGATGACGAGCAGGCGGGACGGGTCCTGGACCCGTCCCGGACCCGTCACCGCACCCACCGGTTGACGATCTCTGGCGAGCCTTCGATCCCCCCTCCAGTTCTCTCCGGGGAGATAGGTATGTCCGCCTTTGACCGGGGAGCCGAGTCATTTCTGAAACTCGAGTATTCTCGCGATCCCTTCGCCGCCTGAGCCCCAGAAATGCCCTCAGCGGAGGAGGGGCAGAGGCGGCTGGAATGCGGGCCCTGCTTGTTGACGCGTCCGTTGTGACGCACGGGCTGATCGCCGTCGCAACAAAAATTGAAGCACAAGCGGCACCACTTTTAAGGAAACTCAGGAGTTGTTGCTTCCGCCCCTCGGTAGAATCGCGCAGAGGCGGGGCGTATGTGGTGAGCCGCCATGCGTACCGTATGCCCGGCGGACGTTGCGCCGAACTGGCGCACCCCGGTGCCGTGAAAATACTTTGCCCGCTCTATAAGAGCCTCGCATATGTGCAGACCTCGCATATGTGCAGACATAGGAGAATTGACCGGATGTCCCATGGGGCGTGATTTCCCGCAGTTGGCCGAGCCCGAACTCGACTGCCGGCTGCCCGTTCTGCTGTTGCGCACCAGTCGCTATCCGTTGCATCACGGCACTCTGGCGGCCATCAGGTCACTGGGCCGGGCCGGGATCGAGGTCCATGCCATCCTCGAACCCGGCATCACGCCCGCCGGCACCTCGAGATACCTGCACCGCTGCCACGGCTGGGGCCCGCCTCCCCACCTGGGAGGCTCGCTGGCCAGGTACTTGGAGGGCATCGCCGAGCGGATCGGCCGCCCCACCCTGCTGATTGCGCTGGACGACGCCGGTGCGATCTACATCGCCGAGAACGCCGGCGAGTTGAAGACCAGCTTCGTCTTCCCGCCGCAGTGGCCCGGCACCCCCCGCATGGTCGCCGACAAGGCGACGCTGCTGGAGGCCGGGCAGCGGAACGGCATCGCCATGCCACCCAGCCGGATTCCCGCCACCGGCGCCGAGCTCCGCCAAGCCGTCGGCATGCTCGGCCTCCCACTGATCGCCAAGTGGGCCCGGCCGTGGCTGCTGCCGACCGGACTGCGCAGCACCACGCTGGTGACGTCGCTCCAGCAGGCGCAACGTCTGCTGGGCAGGGCACATGACCCGGCGAACCAGGCGGCCGGTCCCTTGATCCTGCAGCGCCGCATCCCGTCCGCGGGAGGTGACTGGTTCTTTCACGGCTACTTCGACGCGTCCTCCCGATGCCTGTTCGGCGGCACCGGCCGCAAGCACGTGGCCAGGCCCGCCCACGCCGGCCATACCGTCGCCGGAGAATGGGTGCTCAATCCCCGCCTGGAACGGCTCGCGCACGAGATCGTCAGCACGCTGGGCTACACCGGTCTGGTCGACCTGGACTTCCGCCTCGACACCGAGAGAACCGATCGTTCCGACCCGGACAAGGGGGGCACCTACCACCTGCTGGACTTCAACCCCCGGCTCGGCGCGCAGTTCCGGCTCTTCCAGGATCGCCAGTGTCTCGACCTCGTCCGGGCCCTGCACCTGGACCAGTCGGGACGCGCCGTACCGCGGCCGCGCCCGGCGCCGGGACGGACGCTGATCGTGGAGAACCAGTACGCGCAGCACGCGCTCGCCTCGTTCACGCGCCCCCTCAGCAAGATCCGCCGAGGTCGCCGAGCCGACGAATTGGCCTGGTGGGCAGCCGACGACCCCCGTCCGTTCTTCGTCATGGGAAAGCTCAGCCTGGCCGGCGCCCTGACAAGCGCGCGACCGGGCCGCCGCCGCCGTTGACGCGTACATCCCGGCATTCCAGGAAGGAACCTCGTGAACGACTCACTCATCGACACCCTCATCGTCGGGGCGGGACCCTACGGCCTGTCGATCGCGGCGCACGCACAGGCACACGGGCTCAGCGTCCGCGTCATCGGGACACCGATGGACTTCTGGCAACGCCACATGCCCGCCGGCATGCTCCTGAATTCCGAGCCGTTCGCGTCCAATCTCAGCTCACCCGCACCTGGCAGCTCGTTCACTGATAGGCACCCCGGCTGGCCGATGGGCCAGCCCATTCCGCTGAGACAGTTCATCGCCTACGGCGAATGGTTCGCCGAACACGCGGTCCGCGGAATTGAGAAGGTGCAGGTCCAGCACGTCCAGGCCGCCGATCCCGGCTTCACCGTGACCTTGAGCACCGGCGAGGAAGTCCGCACCCTGACCGTCGTCATCGCCATCGGTGTGCGCCAGTTCGCCCACGTGCCCGCACAGTTGAGCGCCTTGCCCCGTGAGCTCGTCACGCACAGCGCCGAGCACCACGATCTCAGCCGCTTCGCCGACCGCGACGTCACGATCGTCGGCGCTGGGCAATCGGCCCTGGAAACCGCGGTCCTGCTGGCCGAGGCTGGGGCACGACCGACCGTCCTCTCCCGCAAGGACCACCTGGCCTGGAACGCGATCCCCTTGCCCGACCCGTCGTGGACCAGCAAAGCCCTCCGCGGCCCCCAATCCGGCCTCGGACACGGCTGGCGCACCTGGCTCTGGTCAGAACACCCCGCCACCACTCGCGCCCTGCCCGACCGGACGCGCCAAAGGATCGTGAAGAACACGCTGGGCCCGGCCGGAGCCTGGTGGCTGAGGGAACGCATGGGCCACGGCGTCACACTCCGCCTGGGCGAACGCATCGTCGAAGCCGGCACCAACAACGGCAGAGTCCGCTTCTCGACCGTCACCACCCACGGCGGCATCCACCTGTCCCAGACCGACCACATCATCGCCGCGACCGGCTACGTCCCCGACATCGAAAAGATCACCATCCTGGACCCGGACCTCCGCCGGCGCCTGCGGCTGCGGCACCGATCGCCCGCGCTGTCACGCAACTTCGAAAGCTCCGTCCCCGGCCTCTACTTCGCCGGCCTCACAGCCGCAGCGAGTTTCGGCCCGGTGATGCGCTTCGTTCACGGCAGCTCCTACGCCGCCCAACGCATCGCCGACAACCTGGTCAAACCCCGCAGGTCGGCCCCACCGAAGGCCGCCGTCCCGCCCGTTCAACCCGACAAGAGCGTGGCAACGAAGTAACCAAGCCGCCGCCCCACGCCTCATCCACTCAAACGAGTGCCTCTCCTTGCCGCCCGAGCCCACCCTGCCGAGCACGCGCCGGTCCGTCCCGCTCGGCAGTCCCGAGCAGACGTGATGGCTCCGCTCCCACGAACCACGCGGAAAGATCCAGCCACTCAGCTCCGTACACCAGCCGATTCGCGTTCCACCGCGCGGTGCATCCCGGCGCCGGCTGTCGAACTGAACGCCGCGGCTGCCCGCGCCGGCCTCGAAGGGAACCGTCGCAGGCCGTGCAGGTGGCTTGGGCTCCTCTCCGGGGGTTCCTGGTGCAAGAAACCGGGGAGACCTGCATGGATGTCTCTCGTAGGTCGCAGAAGGGCTCCGCCTCCGCCCGAGCCAATGCCGGAGCCACGCCTCCCACCGCTCCCTCGGCCACCAGGAGAATCCGTGCCCACCCGTGACAAGGAGTCCAGCCTCAGCCCTCCGCGCGTGTTCGGATTCGCACGACGCTGGTCGCTAGAGCTCTACGCGCGCTGGTGCTGGCGACGCGGTCAGCGACAAACCCGCAGGCGCACCTGAACGTTGCATTCACGTCGCCGCCGGCCAACAGAGAGGCCTCGTAAGGCGCCGGAGCGGCCATGTAGGGCGTCAGAGCAGCATGGTCAGGCGACGGAGCCGCCGTGCAGCGCGACGGACCGGCCGTCCAGCGCGAGGAACCGGCCGTGCAAGACGTGGCCGAGTTCCGTTAGGGGCTGGACGCGGCGCCGCGAGCATGCTCGCCCTGAGCAGCGACCGCGTTGGCGTCGTCGGCGGGTTCATCGACGCGGGCATACCGCTCACCGGGGGCGGCCACGCCTTGGAAGCCGGCCACATCATCGTCGAGCCAGGGGGACTGCAATGCCCGTGCGGTGCGCGCGGCTGCCTGGAAATGTACGCCCACTCGCGTGCGCTGCTACGTGCCGCCGGCCAGCTCCGTCACCCCGGCCATGAAGACACCGTCACTTCGACATGCCACTCTGCTGGGCGCAGCCGAAAGAGCCTTCGCCCCGCTGCAGAGGCAACCGCGTGCCATTCTGCGCGCCGACCCGTCCGACCCGTCATGAGGCCGAAATCATGTGACGGGATCAGGCAGGGTCTGGCGCAGCCGCCAACCAACGAGGTAGCGGTTCTCGGGAGTCGATCCATGCGGCGGGGATGTCGTCGATGCCGGTTCTGATGGCAACGACGCCGCCGACGATCGCGGCGGTGGTGTCCATGTCGCCGCCGGCTGCGACGCAGGCACGGATTGCGGCTGGATAGTCATTGAGGTGCCGAGCGGCCACCCAGAGCGCAAAGGGCACGGTGTCCTGGGCAGTGATCCGGGAGCCGTTTCCAAGCACGTGCGCAGCTCGCTCCGGGGTGGCGTCCGGGAGCTTGCGGGCTTGCTCAAGGCCGCGCCGGACGTAGGTACCAGGGGTGTGTTCGAGTGCGGTTTCGAGCAGGGCTTCGGCGGTGCAGTCGATGGCGATGGAGGCGGCGACGGCCACAGCCACCGCGCCGGCGATTCCTTCGCTGTGGGAGTGTGTGATCTCGGCTTGAAGGGTGGCTTCGCCGGCTGCACGTTCAGGGTCGCCGTTGAAGTACGCCCCCAAGGGGGCGACGCGCATGGCGGCGCCGTTTCCGAACGACCCGTTGCCACCGAACGATTCGACAGAGGCAGCCCGCCACGGGTGTCCATCACGGATGCGTTCAAGGAGTTCGAGTGCTCCGGCCCCATAGCGACGCCCCATGTCGAGGCGCATGGCGAAGGCGGTAGCGAGAGCATCCTGGTCGATGCGCCCGTTGGCCTCCAGGCAGGAGACGACCGAGCAGGCCATTTCCGTGTCATCGCTCCACTCCCAGGGCGGTGGAGGGTCATCCGTCGCCGTCAGGTGGCGATTGGCGTGAAGGAAGAACTGGTCGCCGAACGCGTCACCTACCGACAAACCTGTCAGCGAGGTGCGCATCAGCATCGTCCGCTCGGACTGGTCCATATCGGCCAGCCTATTGGGGTCCGCTGGCAGCGGCTCACCCACCGGACGGCCTGACCAAACGTGCCTGCCTCGCACTCAGCGGACTCACCGACGCGAGCGCCACGGGGATTCCTTGGGCGAGGGCAGCCCGATCACCTCGGCTGCAGGATCGCCGGTGAACGCCGCCCGCCGGTACTTGCGGGATGAGGATCAACCGTGCCGATCGGGACATCTTCTGCTGCCGTCGGTGCGGGCTCGCTGTCTCCGCCGACCACATCGCCGCCGTGAACGCCCGCCAGCGGGCACGTACGGCGTTGGGCATTTGCCAGCATGCCCGTACCCCGGGCCAGGGAGATGCGACCCCAGCGCCACAGCCGGCGGCGAAGGGAGCGCAACAAGGCGTGAACGACCGGGCCGCAAGCCCGGCCGTTCGGCAGCGGCTTCCGGGCCGGTGGCGAGGTGGCGAGGTGTCGGACGGTCCTTGCCGCCTGCCGCCGCTGCCGGGGGCCGCCGTCAATCTCGACGCGCTCCTTGCGGACCTGACCGCCGCCCCCTGCTGCCGCTCGGTCAGCACGAATGTGCATGCGGACGTGGTCCGTCTCGACCTGCTCGGTGTGGACCTGCTCATCGCTGGGAGTCGGCGATCGTGACCATCAGCCGCCGTGCGGTCTCGTCGGTCCCTCGGCCGGCTCGGTGTGGACCGTGGTCTCCAGCGGCTGGTTGGTGATGGCGAGCAGCATGGCCAGCACCTTGTCCTGGTCGTGCGCCAGCTTGTCCAGGCGGGTCCAGGTCTGGTTCAGCATCAGCACCATGATCGCCAGGATCTCCACGGCGAGCAGGAAAATGGTCCCGCGCTCGTTGATGAAGGCGGCGGCCAGATTCGCCACCAGTACGATCGCCCCCACGATCACCAGGAACATCAGGATGTGGTTCCACATCTTGGATTCCATCGACCGGTAGTGGTCCTGCAGGTCAGCCGCAGGCCGATACTCCACCCTGAACCGGTTGGCCATCGCCATCACCCCTCTCACGCCGGAGCGGGACCGGACTGGGTCTCCCGGGCAGCTGCCCACGTCCGGCCGAGCTACGGCCCACAGACGCCGTTAACCAGCACATTCGGCAAGGGGTAGAGCCCCTCGTGACGGGAGGCCCGGTGAGGAAGCGGATGCGACAAGCACGCTGCCGACCAGTCCGCGCACAGCCACCTCCTCGCTGTGACGATCTTCCGGAGAACGGCCAACGACATAGAGTCTCTCCGCAGCTACGCAATGTAAACGAATGCCGCCTATCAACGTACAAGCGAGTGCACTTCCGTCACCGTCTACAAGCGAGTGACGCCGCGACAGGCCGCGCTTCAGAGCAGCTCAGGGGCGTTCAGGATGTGTGTCGGCCGGGCCGTGACGCCGCCTGGTGTCGGTAAGCGGCAAGATGACGTCACTCGTGTTTGACATGACGTCGCCATGACGTCATAGTTGTCGCATGGATCTGATGCCGTACGTCGAGAATCTCCGCCGCGAACTCGCCGTCGCCGCCGAGGCGGGCGGCCCGGAGGCCCGCGCGCTGGCCGAGCGCCTCACCGGCGCCCTGGAATCGGCCGCCAGGCTCACGCTGCTGGAGGCGCTGTCGGCTGCCGCGGACGAGATCACCCGCGATCTGGCGCCGGGCTCGGTCGACGTACGGCTGCGCGGCGGCGACCCGGCATTCGTGGTGACGCCGCCAGAGCCGGGGCCGCCTTCAGGTGGCGCGGCCGGCGGCGGGGGGGAGACCGCATGGGATGCGGTGTCGCCGCCTGGCGCCGCACATGCCGCGCCGCACGTCGCGCCGCCGCACGCCGGATCAGCGCCCGCCGCGCCGTCGGCCGCCGAGGAGGGTGGCACGGCGCGGATGACCCTGCGGTTGCCTGAGCACCTCAAGCTCCGCGTGGAGGAGGCGGCCGGTCGGCAGGGAATCTCGGTCAACGCCTGGCTGGTCCGCGCCATTTCCGCCGCGTTCGAGTCCGGCGCCGGAAGCCGTCCCGCCGACCGGCCGCAACAGTCCCAGAGCGGGCGCAGCTACACCGGCTGGGTGCGCTAGCAGAACCGGGGCCCGGGCCCTGCCAGCACCCGGCCGGACCCATCACTCGTCACCACTCATCGCCCGGCCCCGAGGCCGGGAAGCTCCACCGGACCCATGAGGAGGGCTCCGCCATGCCTGCTTTCGACACCCCCGAACCGATCACCGCCGACATCCAGGTCTACACCGGCCAGGTCCGCGTCCACGCCGGCGACCGCGCCGACACCGTGGTGGAGGTGCGCCCGAGCGATCCGTCCAGCGAGGCGAGCGTGCAGGCCGCCGAGCAGACGATCGTCGAATTCTCCGGCGGACGGCTGCTGGTCAAGGGGCCCAAGCCCAAAGGTCTGGCGCACCTGCGCTCCTGGCGCGGCTCCATCGACGTGATCGTTGATCTGCCGGCCAGGTCCCGCGTCGAGGCCGAGGTCGCTGCGGACTTCATCGCCACCGGTCCGCTCGCCGAGACCGTCCTGCGCAGCTCCCTCGGAGACCTGCGCCTGGAGGAGACCGGCCCGCTGGAGGCGAAGGCGTCCCACGGCGAAATCTCCGTGGACCGGGTGACCGGACCGGTCGAGGTGACCGCCTCCACCGGGACGATCCGGCTCGGGACCGTCGACGGCCCCGGCACCGTGAAGAACTCCACCGGCGCCATCAACCTCGGTGAGACGACCAGCGACCTGGAGCTGAAGACGGGCACCGGTGACATCACCATCGGCCGCGTGCTCGCCGGTCTCACCGCCAAGACGGCGCACGGCCGGATCCGGATCGGCGCGGCGGTGAGCGGCACCGTCCGCCTGGAGGGCGGCTTCGGCAAGGTCGACGTCGGCATCGCCGAGGGCACGGCCGCCTGGCTGGACCTGCACTCCAAGAACGGCGTGGTGCGCAACACCCTGACCGCCGCGGAAGGCCCCGAGACCACCGACACGGTCGTCGAGGTGCACGCCAGCACCAACTACGGCGACATCGACGTCCACCGGTCCTGACCACCCCTGCGTACCGAAACGAGGAACCCCCATGACAGACGCGATAGTGGCCGAAGGACTGGTCAAGAAGTACGGGAACGTGACGGCGCTGGACGGCATGGGGCTGTCGGTCCCGGCCGGCACGGTGCTGGCCCTGCTCGGGCCGAACGGCGCAGGCAAGACGACGACGGTGCGGGTGCTGACCACGCTGCTGCAGCCGGACGCCGGGCGCGCCGTGGTCGCGGGCTGCGACATCGTCCGGGACGCCGCGCGGTTGCGGTCCCTCATCGGGATGTCCGGGCAGTACGCCGCCGTCGACGACCACCTCACCGGCGCCGAAAACCTGGAGATGGTCGGGCGGCTCTACCACCTGGGCGCCAAGCGCAGCAAGAAGCGCGCCCGCGAGCTGCTGGAACGCTTCGACCTCACCGACGCCGCCGACCGTCCGGTGAAGGGCTACTCCGGCGGCATGCGGCGCCGCATCGACCTGGCCGGGGCGCTGGTCGCCGACCCTCCGGTGCTGTTCCTGGACGAGCCGACCACCGGCCTTGACCCCCGTGCCCGGGCACAACTCTGGGATGTCATCTCCGAGCTCGTCGCGGGCGGCAGCACGCTGCTGCTGACCACCCAGTACATGGAGGAGGCCGACCGGCTGGCCGACCAGATCATGGTCGTCGACCAGGGCCGCGCGATCGCGCAGGGCACGGCCGACCAGCTCAAGGACCGGGTGGGCGGCAACCGGATCGAGCTGACCGTCACCGACCGCACCGAGCTGGAGATCACACGGCAGACGCTGGCCTGGCTCGCCGTCGGCGCCATGCAGACCGACGCCGAGGGGCTGAGCGTCACGGTGCCGGTCACCGACGGCCCCGAGTCGCTGCGCCAGGCGCTCGGCCGGCTGGCCGAGCAGGGGATCCGGGTCCGGGATGCGGGCGTGCGGCGGCCCACCATGGACGACGTCTACCTCACCCTCACCGGCCACCGGGTGGCCGAGGACCGGCAGCACACCGACGCGCAGGACCAGGAGATCACCCGATGAACGCGCTCACCCTCCCGATCATCGATGGGCTCACCATCGCCAAGCGCAACGCCATCAAGATCAAGCGGTCTCCGGACCTGCTGGGCGCCGCGGTCATGTTCCCGATCGTGTTCGTCCTGATGTTCGCCTACGTCTTCGGCAGTGTGATCGAGGTGCCGGGGATGTCGTACAAGGAGTTCCTGCTCCCCGGCATCTTCGTCCAGTCGGTCATCATCGGCGCGCAGACCACCGGGTATACGCTCACCCTCGACCTGCAGAAGGGCATTTTCGACCGGTTCCGTTCGCTGCCGATAGCGCGATCGGCGGTGCTCATCGGCCAGACCGTCAGCGACCTGTTGATGAACATCAGCACCCTGGTGGTGATGGCACTGATGGGCCTGGTCGTCGGCTGGCGCGTGCACACCTCGCCGCTGGAGGCCCTGGCGGGCTTCGGACTGCTGCTGCTGTTCGCCTACGCGTTCTCGTGGGTGACGGCGACCGTGGCGCTGGCGCTGCGCACGCCGGAGAGCTTCAACAACGTCGCCACCATGGTGTCGTTCCCGCTGATGTTCATCTCCAACGCCTTCATCGACGCCTCGAAGCTGCCCGGCCCGCTGCGCCTCGTCGCGGAGTGGAACCCCGTCTCCACGTTCACCCAGGCGGCACGTGAACTCTTCGGCAACACCAGCACCGCGATGAAGACCTCGGACGCCTGGCCCCTCCAGCACGCCGTCCCGGTATCCCTTCTCTGGATCGCCATCATCCTGATCGTCTTCGTTCCCCTGGCAACGCGCCTCTACAAGAAGACGGTCAGCAGCTGACCACGACGCAAGGCGCCCCACCCGGCAACCACACGGGAGGGGCGCCTTCAACGTGTCGGAACGAACGTGGAGTCGCCCGAGGCCGGGCCGGTCCCGTCGCCCGAGGCCGGGCCGGTCCCAGGGAGGGGCACCCGCCCGGGTACGGCCCGTCCCTGGGCCCGGCCCTGCCAGTCGAGGTGTGGGCCGCGGGGGTCGGACTGGGCGACCCACACTGGATCCCTCCACAACGGAGTGCCAACCGGGATCTCCCCCAGCCCGCTCACGGCAAAACCACGATCGGCGCGTCTCCTACCAGGGAAAAGTGACAGTAACCATTCGGTCAGTCACGGTGAGTTTGCATTTCAAGCTTCTCCCCCTGCGACATGCCGGCGACTGGAGCTCCATGTCATGCGAGCGCCTGCCGGACCGGTCGTGCCTGGTGGTTGCGGCGGAGCGGAGAGGCCGACTATCTTGGAATGGTCGTTCCAAGATAGCTGGAGGGCTGATGCCGGACGTCAAGCACTTCGATCCCGAACGGGTGCTGGACCAGGTGGTGGAGCTGTTCTGGCGGCGCGGTGCGGCTGCGACCGGGATCGGTGAGGTCGTGGCGGTCACCGGCCTGAGCCGCTCCAGCCTGTACGCCACGTTCGGCGGCAAGCAGGAGCTGTACCTGGCGGCGCTGCGCCGCTATGTCGATCAGCGATCCCGGCCGGTGCTCGACGCCCTGGCCGCCGACGGCCAGGGGCTGCCGGCGATCGCCGAGTTCTTCGACCGGTTGATCCAGGCCCGCTGCGAAGGCCCGCACGCCCGCTGGGGCTGCATGGTCTCCAATGCCCACGCCGGGACTGACCTTGGCTCCGGCGCCGATGCTGAGGTCCGCCAGGTGCTGGATGCGCATCACGCGCAGCTGCGGGCGGCCATGCGTTCGGCGCTGGAGACGGCGCGATCGCGCGGACAGTTGCGGCCCGGCCTGGAGATCCAGCCCGCCGCCGATGTGCTGGCGCTGCTGGCCTACGGGGTGAACCTGCGGTCACGCGCCGGAGCACCGGCGGCCGATCTGAGAACGACCGTGACAGCGGCACTGCAGTCTCTGTGCGCGCCTAAATCCCCCAACGAGGAGAAATGATGGCTGAGTTCACCGTTCATGACGAGAGCACCGCGCCCGAGGCGGCCCGCCCCTCCCTCGAAGCGGCCAAGAAGCGCATGGGCTTCGTCACCACGCTCAACGGGGTGATGGCCGAATCGCCGGAGCTGCTTGCCGGCTACAACGCACTCGCCGAACTGTTCGGCAAGTCGTCGCTGCCAGTGCGCGCCAAGCACGTGGTGTGGATCACCGCCAGCGTGGAGAACGGCTGCGAATACTGCGTCGCCGCCCACTCCACCATGGCCCTGCGGTCGAAGGTGTCGGCCGACGTCGTGGAGGCGCTGCGGGCAGGCAAGCCGCTCGACGATCCCGCGCTGGAGGCGGCGCGGCGCTTCACCCAGCTCATGGTGTCTGGCCGGGGCTGGGTGGACGAGGCCGAGGTGCAGGCGTTCCTGGACGCCGGATACACCCGCCGCCACGTCATGGACGTCATCTTGGGCGTGGGGATGAAGACGCTGTCCAACTACACCAACCACATCGCCCACACCCCACTCGATCCTGCCTGGCAAGACCAGCAGTGGAGCCGCAGCACCTGAGGCCTCGGCCTCGGCGTCGGCGGCGCGGTCACCGAGGCCGACCTGACTCGTTCACCCGACGGTGTCACGCGGCTCAGGGGGCAGGGCCTCCGTCTCATCGGCCAGGCCACCTCACCACCGGAGGCCCCGCCGAGCACCGCATTCAGCAGTCTGGGGAATGGGCATCCAGCGCAAGGCAGGTGCCTCCCCACCCGTGTCCGGGGCACCCCGGCATCGCACAGGTGTAGCAGGTGTAGCAGGTGTCGCGCAGGCGTGGCAGGGGTCGCGGAACCATCGGACCCCAGCCGCTTGCAGATGCGCCCGGCCACAACGTCGCGAGCGCATGCACCTGCGCCCTTGCCGTCAGGGCGCTCAACGCGCTGGCCAAATGGGGTGCGAACGGGGCTGCTTGGCTTCCTGAACCGCGCCGCCCTCTCCGCTGGGCGGCGTGCCGCCTGCGTCAGGTTGGAGGCCCTTTGCCGGGCACGCCGCCCCCGTTCGACCGCACCGGGACGGGGGTGACGCCAAACACCCACTGCCCCAAGCATTCGTTCCCCCCAGCTCACCAAGGTCACCCGCGCCCAGGGCAAAAACGACCCAATGTCTGCCAGGGCCCGTAGCGGAAGGGCCCCTGGCAGCGCGTCGTCGAGGCGGCCCACACCAGGCCGGGGCCCGGTACGGCTCGGCGCAGCGTAGCCGCTAGCGAGGACGCACCAAACGCGCAGATCAGGACCCTAAACAACAAGCCTTGGAAGAGTCGTCCAGCGCCTGCAGCAGCCGGGCTGTCGCGATCACCAGCGGTGGGTCCCTCTCACTGCCGGTTGGCGCCGGTTCTCTGCCGGGATTTCGTGTATCGCGGACGTATCGAAAAACGCATATGCCACCGCAACAGCCCCCCGTCTTCAGTGGGGGCATGAACCACAGCTCATCACTGTCACCGCCAACCCGTCCTACGTCCAGGATCGCGCTCGGCAGTCCGGCGATCCTCTGTGCAGCGATTAACGGACTGGTGCTCCGCCCCGGGCGCTGCCCGGCTCTCGCCGACCGGGGGCCCGCGTACGACCTCACCCTTCGGCGGTGAGCTGTGGCCCGTCCACGCCTGGCGATCAAAGCGCGCGTCCTGGCCGTCGTCACTCGGCTTATCGCGGTGCTCCTGGTGCCGATCGCCTTCTGCCGCGCGCCGGGCCATGCCCGCTTCCTGGCCTGCCAGTGGGCGTTGAGCCTGCGCTTCCCCGCCGAGGATCTGGGCGGGCTGGCACCGCAAACACTCACAGCGTTCACCCAGGCGCGGGCCGAGGCGTTCTGGCGCGACGGGCAGCTGATCGGTTTGACCTCGGGATATCGCGACGCGGCCCAACAGCACCGGATCTTCGCCGCAGAGGTGCGGCGCACCGGGTCGGTATCGGCGGCCCGGCGCCGGGTGCTGCCACCGCAAGAATCCAGCCACGTGCGGGGGCTCGCACTCGACGTCCGGCCGACCGAGGGCGCGCGGTGGCTCGAACAGCACGGCGGACGGTACGGCCTCTACCGCGTCTACGACAACGAGTGGTGGCACTTCGAGTACCGCACGACCGAGCCGGTCCGGCTACCGCATCCGGATGCCGCGGCTTGGCTGTCTGAGCACGGCGCGTACGGGCGGTGTCAGTTCTACGGCAATGAGCCTTGGCATGGCTAAAGGGCGTCCCGACAACGGTCGCCCACCGATGTATGCGGATCCGACCACCACGCCTGGACCCATGAGCACGGACAGTGCCCGGACCCATGAGCCGGTATCTGAGCGTGTGAAGCCATGACCCAGCCGGTGCCTGGGAAGGGCGGGCAGGCGTTGCGCAAGGCGGAGGGGGGTCGCGGTCACTGTGCCGGAGGGCGTGTTCGGTTTGCATATGTCGGCGATATGTCGTGCTGCTTAGGGTTCAGGTATGCGCGTGCTGATCGTGGAGGACGAGTCCTACCTGGCCGAAGCCATTCGTGACGGTCTCCGGCTGGAAGCGATCGCGGCCGATATCGCCTGCGACGGCGAATGTGCGTGGGAGCTGCTCGTCCTCAATTCCTACGACCTGGCGGTGCTCGACCGCGACATTCCCGCTCCGTCCGGGTTCGGGATCGGTGCTGACGATCACCTCACCAAACCGTTCGATCTTCGAGAGGCCGTCCTGCGGCTGGATCCCTTCTGCCGGGAGGTCTTCCGCGATGGACGCCACGTCGCGCTCACCGACCCGTTTACCAACGCCGTCCGCATCACCGTCTCCGCCCTGGGCAAGCGACTCGGCCAACCATGGCTCATCGCCACGGAGCCCGGCGTCGGCTACCGAATCGACACCGGCATTGACCCCGTCCACCCTGGCGGTACTCATGAATAGGCGCCCAGGGCTCAGCACCCGACTGAAACTCACCATCAGCTACGCCGGATTCCTCCTGGTCGCCGGCGTTCTCCTGCTGGCCGTGGTGTGGGTGTTCCTGCTGCGCTACGTACCCGAAGTTACGTTCATAACCGAGCCGCAGGGCAGCTGGCCCAGGGGACCGGAGGGCAGCTGGCCCAGGGGACCGGCGCCCCCGCACGTACCCAACCGCAACGACCTCCAAGAAGCATTCGTCCCCCCCGCGGCCCAAGCACTGGCCTTCCTCCTGGTGTTCGGCCTGCTGGGAGGATGGATCCTCGCCGGCCGGATGCTCGCACCACTCACACGGATCGCAGACGCGGCGCGGATGGCAGCGAACGGATCGCTGTCCCACCGGATCCGCCTGGAAGGCCCCAACGACGAATTCCGCGAGCTCGCCGACGTGTTCGACACCATGCTCGCGCAACTCGAATCCCACGTCGCCGAGCAGGAAAGGTTCGCCGCGAACGCCTCCCACGAACTGCGCACCCCGCTGGCGATCTCGAAGACGCTCCTGGACGTCGCCCGCAACGACCCCGAGCAGGACCATGGTGAACTCATTGAACGCCTCCGCAGGGTCAACGCGCGGGCGATCGACCTCACCGAGGCACTCCTGCTGCTCAGCCGCGGCGACCGCGGCAGCTTCACCCGCGAGCCCGTCGACCTGTCCCTCATGGCCGAACAAGCCGCCGAAACGCTGCTTCCCCTCGCCGAACAGCGCCAGATCACGCTCGAGGTCACCGGCGAGCAGACACAGACCGTCGGCTCCGCGGCGCTCCTCCTGCGGATGGTGACCAACCTCATACAGAACGCCATCGTCCACAATTTCCCCACCGGGGGAACCGTGACCGTCCACACTCAATCGCAGTACGACGCGAGCGTGCTGTGGGTCGAGAACACCGGCCATCGGGTGCCATCCGAACTGGTACCGACTCTCACCGAACCCTTCCAACGCGGAACACAACGCATACGCACCGACGAACACGCCGGCGTCGGCCTCGGACTGGCCATCGTGCACAGCATCGTCCGAGCACACGACGGCACCCTCGACCTCGTTCCTCGCCCCACCGGCGGTCTCCTCGTCACGATTCGCCTCCCCCACGTACCGCAGGTGCCGTTCCCGAACCGGTCCCACTAGATCGTTGATCGGAATTCGGTGGAGGACTCCGCCGGTGGCTTAGCGGCCGCCGAATGGCCCATCGACTTCAACCAGCAGCGGCAACGGTTCTGTGGCCGATGCCGATGCCGATGCCGATGCCTCCTGCCTGTCGGGTGCCGACGGTGCCGGGTCGGCCACGCCGTCGGCGGGGAGGGTGCGGGTGAGGATGTGCGCCCGGCGCATCCGTCCGTCGGTGGCGAAGTGCCCGAAGAAGTGCACCTCGATGGCGAACTCTTTGTTGCGCTGCTGCACGTGCAACGTGTAGCGGGCGGCGATCTGGTCACCGTTGGCCAGTGCTTCGTGCACTTCCATACGGCTGCTGGGCCGGTTCTTGCGCACCGGGCGGGTGTGCGCGATGAGCTTGTCCCGGTCCATCCGGTGTCCGTCGGCGATCTCGACGATGTCCGGCGTGTGGTAGCGGTCGATGATCGTCGCCGGATCCTCGTCGTCGCGCAGGAGATCCTCGGTGAAGGAGGTGAAGAAGTCGGCGATGAACCGCTTGGGATCGATGTCGTTCAGTGGACGCATGGCACTCCCATCAGGCTGGGACTCCCAGAAACTCTTACAGGCTGTAAGATATGCAGGACTTAACAACTTTGACAAGGTGTAAGAGATGACCTCGTCCCGCAATCGCCGCGCCGACGCCCAGCGCAGCAGGGCGGCCATCCTGGATGCGGCAGTCCAGGTCCTCAACACCCGTCCCGACGCCAGTGTCGAGGCCATCGCCGCCGCCGCGGGCGTGACCCGCCAGACCGTCTATGCCCACTTCCCCTCGCGGGAGCGGCTGCTGGCAGCGGTCCTCGACCGGCTCACCGAGGAGACCGTCGCGGAGATGGACGCCGCCGACCTCGAGGTGGGACCGGCCGCGGACGCGCTGCTGCGGCTGATCGACGCCGGCGCCCGGACGGCTGGGCGCCACCCCGTCCTGCTACAGAAGATCAGCGCGCTGCCCGTCAGCCCACAGGGGGACCAGGAACGGCACACGGCGGTCGCCGACCGGCTCAAGCGCATCATCCAACGCGGCCAGCGCACCGGGGAATTCGACGACCGGCTCCCGCCCGACTGGCTGGTCGCGGTCACCATCAAGCTCGCCCACACCGCGAGCGAAGAGCGCGACGCCGGGCGTCTGACCGGCGAGGAGGCAGACGAGCTGCTCCGCACCAGCCTGTTCCGTCTCCTCGGCGCGAAGTGACCTCGCCACGTTCGGCGGCCTCACGCTTCGATCATCTGCAGGTCCGGTTGGTCCGGCTACGCTCTCACCGGCGTCAGCCAGAGGAACTCACAGCGTCTTGATCCGCAATACCGTCACGCGATGGCTCGGCCTGTGCCGAGGGCTGGCCGGAACACCACGCGCTGAACGGCGACCGGCCCGGGACCTGTCAGGGGTCCCGGGCCGGTTGGTGTTCGCGGTCGGTGTGTACGTGGTGCTGGTCAGCGGCCGGTGGCCGGGCCGTCGGCCCAACCGCGCGGAGTCAGCCGCGGGCCGTCCTGCAGCAGGCGTGCGGCCAGGGATTCAGCAAGCGCCGAGCCGGTACCTGGCCGAGTACACAGCGCCATCGCCGGTGAATTCCAACAAAGTGCCCGATGCCGTGACAATGTCGCTGCCGATGAAGTCGTCTGCATCCGGTGAGTCCGCTTCCCATGCCTGCACGACGTCACCTACATGCACGGTCTTGTTGACGGCCGCGACTGCGCCGTCATCCATGGAACCGGGGGCACGCCAGAAGACCGTATTGACTTTCAGGTAGGGCTCGTCGCCGCTCGCGCCGACGTCCTCGGTCGCGCTGACGCGGAAGCGCAGCACGCACGCCGCCTGCGCGGCTTGGGAGGTACCTGCGCTTGTTGCCGCATGCGCCGACTTGGCGGGCTCGGCCACGTTGTCGGCCGCCAGCGCTGGCGCTGACACACACGTCACTGCGACCACCGCCGCTGGTAGCGCCGCGGCCTTGGCCCAGGTGAAATTGATCATCGTGAAATGTCCTTCCCCTGTTGTGGGTGCTGACATGGCCAGTCAAGCGGCCGGCGGCTTCAGGCCTGCTTCAGATCGGCTTCATCCCTGGCCACGACGTGCAGCGCTCGCGACGGCACGACGCGGCCGGACCACGCCGGCCACCACGCCCTGGCACGCCCGGCGTCCAGGTGGTCGGTGGCCTTCACCGGTACAGCTTGTCAAGCTGGGTGCGTAGCTCGTCGGCCGTATCGGCGTCCAGCGCTGTGACGTAGTGGTCGACGAGCCACCTGGTCTTGGGGTCGCATTCGGGGTTGCGGGTCGCCCACCAGCGGTCACGACTGGTCGTGATGATGGACCAGCCGGAGAACTCTCGGCGGAACGCCGCCTTGGTCTCCTCGACATCAATTGCCGGTGACGGTTTTGGCATGTGACACAGACTCACCGTGATCGGGCGACGCGATGGATGCACCCCGCACCCCACCGCCATGGGGTGGAGAGTACGCGCTGCGGAACGGGGTGGTGAGCCCGCCCCTAAACGGGAAGATCAAGCATCCTTGCGAAGACCCGGGCCCGCCGATCGATCATTGGGCCGCCGTAGTCGACTGCGTCAGAAGCCATCTGTCGCGCCTGCGGTGAGTAGTGCACCGAGTCATGGCAGACCGGATAGGCGCGTTCCAACCAGTCCAGAGCGGCTGAGTAGTCCCGGCGCTGGTGATAGGACCGGGCCGTCTCCACCATGAGCCGGGCGCGCCGCTCGCGACTCGGAATCGTGTCCGGGTCGATCTGCTGGGCGCGGTCGCGCGCGGCTGACGACTTCGACAGGTCGGCGCCGATGGACACCGAGTGAACGGCGACGTTCGAGGTGCCGAACTGCGTCCACGGGTGGTGATAGCCGCTCGGCAAACGTTCGGCCGTCGCCTGCCCTTCTTCGAGGTACCGAAGCGCGTCTCCTTCCCGGCCCGCACGGGCGCTTGTCGTGGCCGCATGGAGCTGGAGCGCCCCGTACATCGCCTGGAGCTCGACCGGGCCGTCCTCCAGTCTCGGGCGCAGGATCCCTGCTGCTTTGCTGACGAGCTCGATCGCGCCGTCCAGGTCGCCCATGGAGCGCTGCACGATCGCGAGCGTCCATGCGGCGCCGGCCAGGGTCACTGGCCGGTCAGCGTCGTGGGCGGCGCTCATGCTTCGGTCTGCCACGACCCAGATCAGTTCTGCCTCGGACGCCCACACGATTTCGTGCTGCGCGAGGGCATACACGTCGGCCAGGACCGCGTTCGCGTCGCGGTGGTCGTCGACCTCGGTGACGCGAACGGCGAACCGCGCTTCGCGGATGAGCGCGGGCAGGACCCGGCCAACGTCGGTTCGATGCTTCACGGATCCATGCCAGAGTCGCCAGGCGTGCGCGGTGCGACTGGCGAGCGCAGGCACGTCGACGGGGCCAGCCGGGACGGTGAGCAGCGGCGCGCGGATCGCATCGCGGATTGCGGGAACCGCCTCGTGGGGAATGCGGGCGAACGATGCCATGGGGATGGATGCGGCGTCCCCGATGTGCATATCCGTGCCGGCGAGCAGCGCGACGTCTCCGACACCGAGCGCCTCGGCGAGCTTGACCAGGTTGGGGAGTCGGGGTGGGAGGAGTCGGCCGCGTTCGACGTCCTTCAGCCAGGACGCGGACATGCCGACCAGTCCGGCGAGAGTGGGGCGCGAGAGGCCCTTGCGCTCACGAAGGATCTTGATCCGTTCACCGGTCGGCTTACCGGCCAGATCATCGACCATGTGCGCCGCCCACTGCCGGGGTGCGCGTCTCACTTTCACGCATAGGCCCCGTACCTCCTGAGTCTCGACAACTCCCAGGCTAGGCGCGGGGCTCACGCGTTCACAGGGCAACCTCGATATGGTGCCCGAGCGGCTGCTGAGCGCGTGAGCATCCTGCCGCATCCACCCCGGCAGGCGATCCCTACATGCCGAGCAAAGACGTCCATCCGTCATCGGCACACCGTCCACGGTGATCAACGCCGGGCCCCGGGCAGCAAGGACAGGCATTCCAATCGATCAACTACACCGGGCGCCACGGGCGCAAGTCCGTGTCGGAGACGGTCCTCTCGGTACCTGCTGCGATCACGAGAGCGCCTGCTTCGTTCACCTCAAGGGAGGGGGCGAACGTCGACGGGCTGCCAGCGAACACCAGGTCGCCAGCCTCCCTCTCGCAGGGGGATCAAGACAAGGTCGACCTCGACCAGCACGCCTTCGACGACAGACTTCGGCCGCGCCGTCAGGTGGGATCGGGCGAACCCTGGAGCGGCTGGCTCCTGGCCGCGACCACCCAGCCGCCGAGCATCAGGAACCCCGCCCAAGGTCATCGAATCGTGTAATTGCGGGCCGTCTTTCGCCCCTTGTCGCAGTTGAGGACGTCGCGCGCCTCGGTTTGCTGCCCTGCCTGGAGCGCGGCCAGGTACGCCGAAATCGTGTCATGCGAGGAGTTGAACGCGGTCCCGCAGGCACGGGTGCCGGACTGGACCGGCCAGAACGCGACGGCCAATGCGGCGATCATGACCAAGTCCCTTGCGGCGAAGAGCTACCGGGACAGGCTGAAATCCTTGATCGAGACGTTCATTGACGGAGTGTCTCCGATCAGGCGCACCGGAGTCGCCGCCTTTCGCCGATCCCGCATCAGCCGGAAGTGGATTCGCGGCGTTCCTTTCACCAACGGTCAGCGTGGTTCTACGGACATGTTCTGGTCCGATCTTCCTGCCTTTCAGTGGCCCAACTCCTGTGAGTTGGATGTTCGCGCGGGACTTGGCCGCGCCCCTCAGGCCCTGGCTCCTGGCGGCCGGCGACAAGCGGCTAAGTCCCTGAAGGAACCACGTTGTGGAAGAGACAGCGAAGTGTCCTGCGCGGAGGTTCAGAGCTGGCGGGATGCCAGGGCTGACGCTGGGTCATCGGTCGAGACCGGCCGCGTGGCACATGGCCTTCGGGTTCGGGGCGCAGCCGACGGGCCTAGGGGTGGATCTCCTGATTGGCTCAGCAGCTGGTCTGCGCGGTGACCCCCACGTCCGCCGCATTAGCTTTTTGATTGCTTGGTTGTCTTTGTCGCTACCAATTTGGCTATGACCACTAGTCTCTTTGCGTCACTGCCCTTGGGGTGGCAGGTGATGAGGGAAAGGTAGCGGCCCTTGGGGGTTCTGCCCGGACGGAGGGGTGTTGGATTAAGGACGTTCGTTCGGGACGGGGAGATGATGCGAATGCGGCGGACTACGTATCGAAAGGAATGGGACTTGGTCTTGAGTACGATCGAGTCTCCTTTGGTGAGACGGTTGAGCTTGCGGAAGGGGGCTCGGCCGGTGGTTCTGTGGCCCAGTAGCGCCACGTTCCCTACCTGCCCTGGCTTGGCGGTGCCAGGGTAGTGCCCGATAGTGCGTCTCAGCTTGGCCTTGCCGACGCCTTCGCGAATCCTCTCGTGGAGGCCGATCTTTGGGATTATGAGAGTGGCGATGGCTGGTGCGGCAGCGTGGGTGCTGGCCGCTTGCGGCGTGCTTACGACCGTGGCCACGGTGAGCAGTGTTATCCAAAGGAAACGCGACGGGAGTCTGTGCATTTTAGGCTCGGAGCTTTCTTTGTGAGGGGGCGGCATTTCGAAGGCGCCGCCCCCTTCCGTAATTCAGCGCAGGAGAGGATTGCCCGCCACGTGAACCGGGAGGCCCTTCGTCACTCCGAGGGTCGGCCGGTACTCCGCCGCGTGCTCCGGGGACGGGACGGGGATTCCCGCCGCCCGGATGAGATCTTGCAGGGTCTGCGCCATGGGAGGCAGTGGCTCCTCGACCACCGGCTCGGGCGTGCCGGCCATGCGCCTGGTGGACGGCAAGATCTTCGGCTTCTTGAACTTTGGCCTTTTGGGGGTCTTGGCCTTGGTTTTGACCGGCAGCGGCGGTTTTGCCGATTTGGTTCCTTCGCAATCGGGGTTGGCCCGGCCGCGGACGGAAACCCGGTCCGCGCACTCGTGGGGCGGCGGCGGGCCGTTGTGGTGATCGTGCTCGCCCGGATCGTGAGAGCCGTGCAGCACGTGCGCGCCGCCCCGGCAGAACGCCTTGGCCACGCCCAACACCGCTGCCGCGTTCCCGCAGACGTCGAGAGGGATGTCGATGGGAACGTAGGCCTGGTTGCCGCCCAGCACACTGACCGTTCCCGAGGTCTTGTCTCCCGGGCCCGCCCCGCCGTGGTGGGTGACCGTGGCCGTGCCCTTGCAAGCGGCCTTCGCGACGCCGGCGATGGCGAGGGCGTTGCCGCAGAAGTCGATCGGGATGCTGATCGGAGCGCGTAGCTGGTTCCCGCCTCCCATTGAGACGCTGCCCGAGGTCTTCATCGATCCGCCGCCGTCGCCCATCTTGGCGACGTGGGCCCCACCGAGGGACTCGGCCTTGGCCATTCCCAGCAGAGCCGCGGAGTTTCCACTGATGTTGATCGGTACGGAGATCGGCGCGTTGATCTGGTTGCCGCCGAGCACGCTCACGTCACCGCTGGTCGTATCCGCGTCCGTGGCGCCACCGGTGATGCTCGAGCCGGCGGCCACCCCCGCTGTCACCAGAGCGACGCGAGCAGAGTTTCTGGCCCAGTTTCGCATTCTTGTTGCTCCTTTTTCGATGTGGATGCACGGGGTGGCAATGGCGTGAGCACCATCGCTGGTGTGCGTCGAACGTGCGAGAAAGCGACGCGTCGCCTATTCGGGAACGGGAGCGGGAACCGGAACGTCCGGCGTGGAGGCGGTCGGCGCCTTTGCCAGCCGAATGCGTTGTGTCACGAGCGCGAGTGCTGGGGAGGTCCGGGTCACTCCCAGCGTCCCGAGTGCGCTGGGACCGTGACCTGCATAGGTCGAGGCTCCGCCGACATGGTGTCCGCCCGAAGCCGCTGGAGGCACCTGGGTCGGCTCTCCCGAGTCACCGTCGGTACTGGTCGACAGATCGGATGCTGCTGTGGTCGATCGCAGGATCGGCCTGGGCAGGGGCTGGGCGAACGTCTCGCCGGGCGCGATCGTCTCGCCAGGCGCCAACGCAGAGCCTGCTCCGACTTGGGGCGCCTGAACGGGCTGGATGTTGACCGCGCCGCTGCTGAGCAGCTCTTCCGACGAGGCTGACGGAGTCTCAGGCGACCTCATCGGGAGAGCGAGGACTCCGTCGATCGATGGCGGGGAGACCTCTAGCGAGGTCGCGCTGAACGCCTGTGGCTGCACGACGGCCAAGGCCGATCGCTGAAGCCGGTCGGCCGCGGCGACGAGCGTCCCCCCGATTCGCTTGAGAGAGTCGCTGGTCAACGTGGTCCGGCTCGCGTCCCCTCGTTCATGGACGACCGTTTGCCGCACTGCCCGGCTGCGAGAGCTCAATCCCGCCCGCGAACGTACCTTCGCCGAGGCGGCCACCGCCTCAGTCGCGCTGTGATGCCCAGTGGCGAGGCGTTTTACGTGAGCACGCGTCTCTCGCCGTACGGACCCGCGCGAGCAGGCCGCGGCTGCAGACGTGGTCGCGCTCACCGCAGCGGTCGAGCCTGAACAGTCGACAGGTGCCGAGGAGGCCGCATGGGCGTCCCGCTCGGCGAGCGCGGCGACCGCCAGCCAGCCGGCCGCCACGAGGAAACCCGTTGTCACGACGCGCCGGGCGCAGGAGATCAGCGCAGGCTGGAGCCGGCCTCGGGGCACTGCGACCCCGTGACACGCCGGCGCCAGTAGCGGCATCGGACCACACTCCTCGAGATCTCGCAGACCAGCGGTGACGCTCCCTCGTTCGGCTGGACGGCACGGACGCTAACAGCCCGTGAGTGCTGTTCTCCGGTGCTCAATCGCGTGATTGGCCTTTCTTGACGGCTGCATTGTCAAAGAGGGCCACTAAGGCTTGCCGATGCCGTGAACACTCGGACGGGCTCTCCCCCGCGGTCGCTCATGAGAAGCGGTGAGCGCAGCTCCTCCCGGCGGGACGCGTGAAGTTCGCTGCGCTCACCACCCGTCGCAGCGCCGAGGTCCATTCGGCGTCGAGCGCAGGCCAAACTATCGGTCGCCCTCGGAGTGCAACGCGGTTGCCATGCGCCTTTGCCCCCACTTGCCTAATGCCAGAAAGCCCCTTGGGACTGCAAGTATTCAATCGAAGCAAGCCGAAGGGGAAATGCGCCGCGAGAAGCGCGGGGCGCCATTGGCCGTATTTTAGTGACCTGACTACCTTGTCTAGAATGAGCCAGAATATAACAGGTTATCTTCGACCGCTATGGAAAAGGGATTGCCACGTTGTATCAACAGCCGATGAAATTCGGTTTGGCGTGCTTGTCTTCCGGCGAGGGGTGGGATGCGATTGCCTGCACGCGGGAGGCTCCCGCCCCCTGCGTGTTGTTCGACTGCACTCACCGTGAATGGAGAGCCTCATGCTCAAGAAGCTGGTCATTTCTGGCCTTGCTGGATCCGCCGCGCTGTTGACGTTCGGCGCTGCTCCGGCCCACGCCGGTGGCGAAGACGAATACGACGACCACCACAAAGGTGGTGGCAACGTCCAGATCATCGGCATCCAGACTTGCCGCGGCATTGACATCGCCGGCGTCGGTGCCGCCATCCACAACATCCTCGGTATGACCTACGAGTCGGGTGACTGCATCAACGGTTCCGTTGTCGACGACTGACCCGCTCACAAGAAGCCAACCCTGATCACAGGGCAAGGGCCGTGGGGGGGGGGGGGGGCCCCCCCCCCCCCCGGGGTGGGGCCCCCCCCCCACGGTGTCCCCCACACACCACCCCAACCCCGAACACGGCCCACGGCCCGGGGCGCCTTGCCGCCCCCACGGCCCCCTTCGTGTTGACGACCGCCGACCTTTTTCGCCCCTTAACGCGCGAATGCTGCCGCCTAAAGGGCATGGCCCACTCATGACCGCGCACGAGGACATGGACACGCTGGCCTGCGGCAGCTGCGTTGCATTGGGCTCGACTGGCCGCCATCCACCTATGCGGAAGGTCAGAGCAACTGGCCAGGGTCTTCCCGAGAAACGATCCTTTCGCCATTGAGTCTCGCCGCTCTCAGGGTGGTGTCCTCGCAGTGGCGCAAATAGAAGTTGAGACCCTCCTCGCCCCAGGGACTGGTCGTCCTTCGTTCCAACCACCGGATCATTTCGATCAACATGTTCCAGTGAGTGGGGCCGTGGATCTCCTGGCGCGAGGTCAAGACCCAGGCCGGGTGACGTCCTTGCCGGAGGGCGAGCTCGGAGAAATCCACCCCGCCGACCCGCGCGTCGGAAGGCCCGCGCCGAGCCATCAGCGGCTCTCGCCGAGTCTTCCAACTGTCGTCGGCCACATCCGCGGCAGGATCACCATCACCGACGTACTCGACCTCAAAGTCGGTCACGATGGTGAATTCCTTGGGCTCTGGCCCGCGCCCGAGATGCCAGCGCAGTTCGGCAAGCTCCGCATCCGAAAGATCCGCCGGAAGCTCAGCTGTAATAAGCAATTCGTAGAGATCGGACATGCCGCGGCAGCCTAGTGCCTGACTGCGCGAGCTGAATGACTCCGCCGGCTGGCAGGATGTGGCGGGCCATGACGACCCCCATGACGAACATAAACCGTAGGGGTGTGACCCGCACCCGGCCGACACCGACCTGCTGCCGCGCGATGGCCGCCGCCACCTGGGTGTGCTGGAAGAGCGCGTACGCCGGCAGTGGGACGCCGTCGCGGGCCCTCCTCCCGGCGTGCTGCTGGCCAGCATCATCTTGTGGCTCCGCCACCATCAATTGTCAGACACGGCCTAGCGCTCGGACGGGCCCTCGCCAATACGCGCGGGCCTGACCGCAGTAACAGACCGGCAAGCCCGGCGGCCGGGATTCGGCCACCGGGCGTTTGCACTTTCGCAGCGAGCAGACACACCAGCGTTTCGACAGCGCGCCCACGCGCCCACGCGTCCCTGCTTCCACGCGTCCCTGCTTCCACGCGTCCCTGCTTCCACGCGTCCCTGTCACCGCGCGGTTGAGCGACCTCTAGCGCGCGAGGGCTTCAGGATCGGACGGGTACGGGCGGGATCTTGGCCAGGCAGGAGATGTCGCCCACCCGCAGGTCACGGATGAAGCCGGTCTCGATGGCCGCCGCGCAGCCGCTCGGCTCCTTTTCGGGCACGTGGCCCACGTTGGGGACCTCCACGACCGTGGAGCGGCGGAACTGCCGGGCCGCCAGGCGTCCCGACTCGGTCGGGGTGTTGGCGTCCAGGTCGCCCGACACGACCAGCACCGGGACGTCGGGGAACGGGCCGTCGACCGGTTGCACCGGGCCATCGCGGTCGGGCCAGCGGATGCAGGCGTTGCCCTGAGCGGTCATGGAGCTGGTCCAGGCTTCCTTTCCGAACGGCCAGTACGCCTGCTCGGGCAGCGCCGCGCGCCCGGCCGCGAACTGCCGCAGCCGGGTCGAGATGGGCGCCTTACGGTCCCACAGCTTCGGATAGTCATTGCACATCACGGCTGCCGCCTGCGGAGGGTTGAAGGGCCTCTCCTCCTCACGAGGTGCCGCCGATCCGCTCATCGGGGCCTGCTGCCGGGCGGCGGCGATCAGCAGGGTGTTGTCGCCTCGCAGTGCGGTGCGGACCATCGCGGGGACATCGCCGATGGCCTCGGGAGCCTGCGCGGTGGAGCCGAACACGATCGAGGCGAGCGAGGTGTCGTCCAGCCGCCGCTGCTTGTCGTCGCCCTCCATCGTGTAGAGGACCGGCCGCTCGCGCAGTCGCCCGGCGAGCCGCGCGATGTCCCGCAATACCTGGTCGCCCTTGCACGCGTCGCCGCTGCGTTCACACATCAGCTTCAGGGCCCGGCGAGCCGCTCGGGCTTCCGGGCGCGCCCACATGTCGAACGCGAGCGGATAGGCGCTTGAGAGCACCACCGAACGCACCCGATCCGGATGCCGCTGGGCGTAGACCGCCATGAGGTACGTGCCGTACGACTGTCCGAGCAGGTCCAGCCGCTCGATGCCGAGCTTGGCGCGAACGGCGTCGAAGTCGTCGGCGATCTCGGCCGAGGTGTAGCCACGCGCACGCGTTCCCAGAGACCGGCCGCACTCGCCGATCGCCCGTACGAAACCGTCGCGGGTCGCGGGAAGGGAACGGAGGGACGCGCAGTCGATCGGGTCGGATCGGTTGACCCCGCGCGGATCGATCAGCAGCAGGTCGTGATCGTTCAAGAGATCGCTGAACGCCTGGGCGAACCTCGGGGCGTAGGCGATCGCGGAGTCACCCGGGCCGCCCGGATTGATCGCAACCGTCCCCTTGGCGGGCTTGGACGTGTCCCGGTGACGGATCACCGCGTAGGCGACGGTGGTGCTGCCCAACTCGGGATGCGCTCGTTGCAACGGGACCCGCACGGTTCCACATTCGGCGCCGGGCACCGGCAGGCACGGCTCGCCCCGGGGCGCCTGCGCGGGCTGCGCCGACACGGCGCTCGCACCACCCGTCATGACAGCGAGCGCCGCCACCGCCACGCCGACACCCTTGAAGGTCTGTTTCATGGCGAAAGCATGAATGGCGCACGATCGGCCACACATCGCTCGCCATGGGGAATCGCCGGCGGGACTCTGGAGTGATCTTGAGGGAGATGACTGGCTCGCAGGTCTCGGTGACGAGCGTGCCCCGGCGAGCGATCAGGTTTTACTTTGCCGGCGCATGTTGGAGACAGACGTGATCTTGCGATTGTTAGATGCTTACCCGCATCTCATCCACCGGACGTTCGCTTTGCCGCAAAGCGAGGTGATCGCCGGAAGCGGGCGGGGGCCCGTCAGTGTCACCCGGGGGAAACCATGGCCAAGTCGCAGCATGACTGCCTGTCCAGGAGCATGCAGGAGCCCATAGCAGAACCAGCGCATGGGCCATTCCAGGCCGCGCGCACGGCGGCACGACGCAATCCGTTCAGGAAGGCGCCTGGACCGGCAAAGGCGGCCAAAGTAGTGATGGCCAGCCTGGCGGCGGCAGGAATGATCGGACTGACAGGGGCGATGCCGGCGTTGGCGCAGCCGGCCGATGGACCTCGGACGGCGCCGCGCCTGTCGCTGAGCAAGCAGGCGTCGCTGTCGTCGGCCCGGCCAGGGCAGCGGTTCCGTTATGTGCTGCGGGTGCGCAACGTCGGCATGGTCCCGGCTTACAGGGTCAAACTCACCGACCACGTACCCGCTGGGTTGAAGGTCACCAAGGTGCGCGGGCCCCGCTGCCGGACGGGCGGGAAGGCGTCCGACGTGACTTGCAGTTGGCGCCAGGTCGCCTATCGGCGATCGGTCACCGTACGCATCGACGTGCAGGTATCGCCGACCGCCAAGAGCGGCAGCCGACTGCGCAATCGGGCCGTTCTGACCCACCCGGACGGCCGTAAGGTCGCCACCCACACTTTGCGCATCATCCCCGCCAAGTCGACACGATCCGAGTCGGCAGCACCCAAATCCGACCCGGACAAGCCAGCGCCGAACAAGCCGGAATCAGATCAGCCAGCGGCAGATAAGCCAGCGGCAGATAAGCCAGCCTCCGAAAAGCCAGGGACAGATAGGCCGGACTCGCAAAAGCCCCGGCCACACAAGCCGCTGACGAACGGGTCAGAAGCGCACAATCCGAAGGCGCATAAGCCCGCAGCGGACAGGCCAGCCGGACACAAGCCCGCAGGGCGCAAGCCAGCAGCGGACAGGCCCGCAAAGCACAAGCCCGCAGGGCACAAGCCCGCAGGGCACAAGCCCGCAGGGCACAAGCCCGCAGGGCACAAGCCCGCAGGGCACAAGCCCGACCACCCGAGGAGCCCGGCCTCGCCCAAGCAGCCCGCCCGGGACGCCGAACAATTGCCGCAGACCGGTATGCCGATGGCGGCACCGGTTGGCACTGGGCTGGCACTTCTGCTGGTCGGCGGAATCGCCTGCTGGCGAGCCCGCCGTTCCCAACCGGCATCACCCTCCCCGCAAACCGATGAACCCGCATAGCGACGGTCGCCGACATCGCCAAAGTCGCCAGGGGCGCCACGGCGACAGCCGTCAGCGAGGACGAAACCCGGCTCACCGGCCAGGCCGCGACGCCATGCCCGGGGCGTCCCGCTGACGGCGGCGGACGCGACGGAGGGGGCTTGTCCCGTTCCCGATTCCGCCGATCAGCATGATCCTCATCTGGGAACTAAGCTGACCAACCGTGACGAGCACCGACCCCCGTTCCGGCGACCAGCGCCGTCGCGACACCGAGCATCGACTCGCCCATGACATCGATGTCTGGGTGTCCAGCGCCTCGCCGGACGGCGCGCCGTACATGGTGCCGCTGTCCTTCGACTGGGACGGCGAAGCTCTGCTGCTGGCCACGCCTGCGAACAGCCCGACCGGCAAGAACCTGGCCGGCTCCCGCACCGTTCGGCTGGGCCTGGGCCCCACCCGCGACGTGACCATGATCGAGGGCGAAGTCGAGGTCCTTGAGATCGGGGCGCTTCCACAGGACGTCGGTGACCGGTTCGCCGCGCGCACCGGCTTCGACCCGCGTGCGCAGGACACGCCGTACCGCTGGTTCCGGGTTACCCCGCGCCGCATCCAGGCGTGGCGCGAGGAGAACGAGCTGCCCGACCGCGAGCTCATGCGCGATGGCCGTTGGTTGGTTGACGGAGACCGCGAAATTGGTGCCGGTCGGGTGAGCAGGGCCCCGGGAACGGACGCGCAGCCGCACGGTGCCGAAGCCCATGACTTGATCCGCGTGCACGGGGCGCGCGTGAACAACCTCAAGGACGTCAGCGTCGAGATCCCGAAGCGCCAGCTGACGGTGTTCACCGGCGTGTCCGGCTCGGGGAAGAGCTCGCTGGTGTTCGGCACGATCGCCGCTGAGTCACAGCGGCTGATCAACGAGACGTACAGCACCTTTGTGCAGGGCTTCATGCCGACGCTGGCACGGCCCGAGGTCGACGTCCTGGACGGGCTGACGACCGCGATCATCGTCGACCAGGAGCGGATGGCCGCCAATCCCCGTTCCACGGTCGGCACGGCCACCGACGCCAACGCGATGCTGCGGATCCTGTTCAGCCGGTTCGGGCAGCCGCACGCCGGACCTCCGATCGCCTACTCGTTCAACGTCGCGGCGCGTACGGCGAGCGGGTCGATGAAGGTCGACAAGGGCAAGGGGCAACGGATCGTGGTGCGCAACGCCGTCTACCACGGCGGTATGTGCCCGCGCTGCGAAGGTATGGGCTCGGTCAGCGACATCGACCTGACCCAGCTCTACGACGACAGCAAGTCCCTCAGGGAGGGCGCGCTCACCATCCCCGGCTACAGCATGGACGGGTGGTACGGCCGCATCTTCATCGGCTGCGGCTTCTTCGACCCCGACAAGCCGATCCGCACGTTCACCAAGAAGGAGCTGAACGACCTCCTCTACAAGGAACCGACCAAGATCAAGGTCGAGGGCGTCAACCTCACCTACGAGGGCCTGATCCCGAAGATCCAGAAGTCGATGCTGTCCAAGGACATCGACTCGCTGCAGCCGCACGTCCGCGCGTTCGTGGAACGGGCGACGACGTTCTCCGTCTGTCCCGACTGCGAGGGCACCCGTCTGAACGAGGCGGCCCGCGCGTCGAAGATCAGGGGGATCAGCATCGCCGACGCC
The DNA here is from genome assembly GCF_008923185.1 of Actinomadura rudentiformis. Lineage (GTDB taxonomy): Bacteria > Actinomycetota > Actinomycetes > Streptosporangiales > Streptosporangiaceae > Spirillospora > Spirillospora rudentiformis. The sequence continues at coordinate 151,862 of NZ_WBMT01000004.1, read as the reverse complement.
TGCGCGATGCAGATCAATGACCTGGCCGTCTGGATCAACGGCATCGACGAACCGTCCGCGGCACCGCTGATCGCAACGCTGCGCGACACCCTCGCCTCCTTCGTCGAGATCGGGCTCGGCTATCTCAGCCTCGACCGGCCCGCCGGCACCCTGTCGGGCGGCGAGGCGCAGCGCGTGAAGATGATCCGCCACCTCGGCTCCCCGCTCACCGACGTCACCTATGTCTTCGATGAGCCCACGATCGGGCTGCACCCGCATGACATCCAGCGGATGAACGACCTGCTGCTCCGCCTGCGCAACAAGGGCAACACCGTCCTGGTCGTCGAGCACAAACCAGAAATGATCGCGATCGCCGACCACGTCGTGGACCTCGGCCCCGGCGCTGGCGCAGCAGGCGGCACCGTCTCCTTCGAGGGCACCGTCGAGGGATTGCGGACCAGCGACACCATCACCGGCCGCCACCTCGACGACCGGGCGTCTCTCAAGGAGAAGGTGCGGACACCCACCGGCACGCTGGAGATCCGTGGCGCGAACAAGCACAACCTGCGGGACGTGGACGTCGACATCCCGCTCGGTGTGCTGACCGTGATCACCGGTGTGGCCGGTTCGGGTAAGAGTTCGCTGGTGCACGGGTCGATGCCCGCTGGCGCGGGGGTGGTGTCGATCGACCAGAGCGCGATCAAGGGCTCGCGGCGCAGCAACCCGGCGACCTACACCGGATTGCTCGACCCGATCCGTAAGGCGTTCGCCAAGGCCAACGGGGTGAAGCCGGCGCTGTTCAGCGCCAACTCCGAGGGCGCCTGCCCCGCCTGCAACGGCGCCGGCGTCATCTATGTGGACCTAGCGATCATGGCCGGTGCCTCCACCACGTGCGAGGAGTGCGGGGGCAAGCGGTTCCAGGCATCAGTGCTGGAGTACACCTTCGGCGGCCGCGACATCACCGAGGTGCTCGCGATGTCGGTGACCGAAGCCGAGGAGTTCTTCGGCTCCGGCGAGGCGAAGCTCCCCGCCGCGCACAAGGTCCTCCAGCGGCTCGCCGACGTCGGGCTGGGCTACCTCACGATCGGCCAGCCGCTGACCACCCTGTCCGGTGGTGAACGTCAGCGGCTCAAGCTGGCGACTCACCTGGGTGAGAAAGGCGGGGTGTACGTCCTGGACGAGCCGACCACCGGCCTGCACCTGGCCGATGTCGAGCAACTGCTCGCCCTGCTCGACCGCCTGGTCGACTCCGGCAAATCCGTCATCGTCATCGAACACCACCAGGCCGTCATGGCCCACGCCGACTGGATCATCGACCTGGGCCCCGGCGCCGGCCACGACGGCGGCCAGATCATCTTCCAAGGCACCCCCGCCGACCTCATCACCGCCCGATCCACCCTCACCGGCCAGCACCTCGCCGCCTACGTAGCCCCCTGACCAATCCCCGCAGGCATCCTCGCTCGCACCCGCCTACCGTTGGACTGTTCGCCGGCTCAGGCCCAAATCAAAGAAGCCTTGGCCCGCTACATGCTGACGGAATTCGCGCACGCCGCGCCAACCGGCAGTGCGATCGCCGTGCCGTGCTCCCAATCGCGGCAGGCTACCGGCGATGCGGTCGGATCGCCGGTCCGTCTACGCGAACGCGGTGCCGCGTCCGAAGATCGACCAGGCGATCCGGTCTCAGCCCGTCCGTGTCGCCGCGCCCAGCAGATCGCCGCTGCGCTCCCGGGCGTTCTGCCGAGTCATGGCCGAAAGCTCAGATGGGTGGTGAGGATTCGATCTGGTCGGCGACGAGCCGTTCGGCTCAGGTCGCCCTCAAGGGCGCGGCACCAGGGCGAAGTAGCTGGAAGCGATCATCTGGCCGGTGTCTGTCGGGTGCTGTCTGGCAAGCTGCGGGCTGGTCAGCGGGTGTGGTCGCTGGCGGCGTCTTCGGTGCTGGGGCGCGGCGGGATGGGGTTGTGCTGGAGTTCGGCTCGGAGGGTGTCGTAGGTGGGTGCAAGGGTGCGCAGGGTGTGGGCTGCGGTGCGGTTGTCGCCGATGGCCAGCGACTGCTGGAGGGACCCGATCAGCTGGGCCTGCCGGAACATGACGGTCGCCGCTTGGGTCCGCTCGATCTCGCGCAGGCAGGTGGCCGCGTCGGTCACACGTCGTGCACCTACGCGGATCGCGAAGTGGATGAGGTGCTCGTACAGCCCCTCATCGCGGCCGCTTTCCAGCGCCGCCGCCAAGGCCAGGGCGGCGTCGCCGTTGCCTGAACTTCCCGGCGGCATGGCGTGATCGGGATCAACGCGCAGCCAGTTCACCGCATGAGGAATGGACGTGGTAAGGGCTTCTTTGATACCTACAAGCCTGGCTCGCGTGAAATTCGTACGCATCGTGTACGGCTCGCCGAAGTCGACGGTGTCGGCCTGCCACGCCTTGAGGAAGTCGTCGAGCGGGAGGGGGGCGAAGGGATACCCCTGGGGATCGTGCACGATCACCTGATCGTTGTTGATGCCGAGGACGGTGAGGTAGTGGTCTGCGCCTATCGGGCCGGTCTTGCCCGGCTGGTAACGCAGATATCCCATCTCGATGGGACCGGCCATGACCGGGCCGTGGGCCAGATAAGAGGCCAGACGCTCCAGTGCCGTGTCGGACGCGCCTCCGCTGCTGGTCTCCGCGGTCCAACCGAGTGCGGCGAGCGCCTTGTCAACACCGATCTCGGGGTTCCATCCATAGGGATCGAAGAATGGCAGCGTGCCGCCGACCAATTGCATGCCGAACGGACTGCCGGTCACCGTCTCAATGATCGCGACCGGCGGCGCTTCGGCGCCCAGCATCATCGCCAGGCAACTCGAATAGCAATAAGGGCCTGAACCGATATAGGAAAGATCGATCACGGGATGACCCTCTCAATTTTTGAGCGAAAACGCCACCGATAGCTCATGCTGTATGTGATGGGCCTGTGCCTGTTACCGCGGGCCGACGCAGCGCCCGCTGACGAATGGTCCGGCGATGTGTCGAAGCGCGCGCAGCGCCGTTCGTCTAGAGGGCAAAGCCCCCAACAGGGCGGAGAACTTGCATCCACGTGAAGGAGGATCGTCGTGCACGCCGACGAAGAACTCGCCTCAATCCCGGTCCCGCGCAGCCTGTCCGAGCGGCGGGCCTATGCTCGGGACCGGCTCGAAACCGGCTTCCAGATGTGGCTGGCCACCGGCAGCGACGGCCATGGTGCGCATCTGATCCCCGTGGCCTATGCCTGGGACGGCTCGGCCCTGTATACCGCGACCTTTGCTGAGAGCCGCACTGTCGCCAACATCAAAGCCCACCCACAAGCGCGGGTCGCTCTCGGCGACACCGCCGACGTCATCATGATCGACACCAGTGCGTCGCTTATGGGCGTCCCCGACATCGACGCCGGCATCGCCGAGCACTACGCCAAAGTCTCAACAGACCCCCGTACCTACCCGGAGGGCACGTTCGTCTACCTACGCCTGCACCCCAGGCGCATCCAGGTCTGGAACGGCTTTCACGAATTCGTTGGGCGCACGGTCATGCGGGACGGCCGATGGCTAGATAACCCAGTCGACTGAGGTGGTCTCAGACTGCCCGGCCTCTGTGGGATGTAGCGGCGGAACGGAAAGCCACGCCAAGTATCAGCACGTGACTGTGCGGAGCCGGTCTCCGGTGCACTCAGTCTGCAAGCGCTGCAGGTTCGGGCAAGGGGAACAGTTCCAGGAAACGGCGGACCAGGCCTGTGTCCCCCTCCACCTGTAGAGCGCCCTCCTTGACCGCGTCGTCGAGGTCGCGTTCGCCCCAGAGAATCTCGTTGACGGTCGCCGAGTCGCCGACGATGGTCGCGTCCGCTGCGGCGGCGTCCCCGCGTTCGATGTGGAACTGGCCGTCCGACACCGAAGCGGCGAACTCGTCGAGGCCGAACCGCAGGCCGATGCTGCCGGTGAGCCCGCGCGCCGCCGCGGGGCTGAACAGGGTGCGCAGCGCCAGCACGAGCGCGTCAACGCTCAGTGGGGCGTCATGCAGCATCGAGGGGGAACGGCTGCCCCAGCGGCCGAGGGCGATGACCACTGGTTCCAGCTCCAGGCCCCAATCGGTGAGTTCGTAGACCTTGGAGGCGGCCGGGGGGCCGAGGGTGCGCCTGCGCACCACCCCTGAGGCCTCGAGTTCCCGTAGCCGCTGGGAGATGACGTTCGGTGCCGCGCCCGGCAGACCGTTGCGCAGGTCGGTGAACCGCTTGGGGCCGAGCAGTAGCTCGCGGACGACGAGCAGCGCCCATCGATCTCCGACGAGCTGGAGTGCGTGCGCCGCCGCGCAACCGTCCTGGTAGGAGCGCTTCCCTGCCACAGGATCAGTCTACCGGTTCGTCCCTCATTACATCTAAGTCGTTGTGCTTCAGAGATTCTTAGTTGTAATTTACTATCAATCTGTTGCTTTTGAGGACTCGGAGGAGATCGTGCAACCTGAATCGATCAGCGCCCCGCCCGGGCAGGATCCGCGGCGGTGGAAGGCACTCGCCTTGCTGGGCGCCGCGTTCTTCATGGTCATCCTGGATGCGACGATCGTCCTCACGGCGATCCCGTCCATGCAGCAGGACCTGGGCTTCACGGTGACGGGAGTGCAGTGGGTGCTGACCGCCTACGCGTTGACCTTCGCCGGCCTGATGTTGTTCTTCGGCCGCATGGCCGATCTGTTCGGCAGGCGGCGCGTCTTCATGGCAGGGCTCGCGCTGTTCGTCGCGTCATCGATCATGTGCGGTGCCGCCTGGTCGGCGGAGGTGCTCGTCGCGGCCCGGTCCCTCCAGGGGCTGTCAGCGGCGATCATGGCCCCCACCGCGCTGTCCATCGTCGTCGCCACCTTCTCCGACAGCGCCGAACGGAACAAGGCGCTCGGAGTCTGGGGTGGCTTGGGCGGAGTCGGCGCCACCGCCGGACTGCTCCTCGGCGGGCTGATCACCGACGCGCTGGGCTGGGAGTGGATCTTCTACCTGAACGTCCCGGTCGGCGTGGTCATCCTCGCGTTGTCCCCGGTGTTGCTGCGAGAAAGCCGGGAGCGGGCGGCGACCAGAGAGTTCGACGTCGTCGGCGCCGTCACGATCACTGTGGCTCCGCTGCTGATCGCCTACGCCGTCATCCAGGCGCCGGAGTCGGGCTGGGCCAGCGCCACGACCATCGGCCTCCTCGTCGCCGCCTTCGCCGTCCTGGCACTGTTCGTCTTCGTGGAGGCCCGATCCACCGCTCCCCTGGTGCCGCTGAGGATCTTCCGCAACCGCACCCTGGTGGGCGGCAACCTCCTGATGCTGGTGGTGGGCTTGGCCGTCGACGGCATGCTGTTCCCGCTCACGTTGTACGCGCAGCAGGTCCTCCGGTATTCGGCACTGCAGTTCGGTCTCATGAGCGCGGTCATGACCGTGATGTCGGTCGTCGGCGCGTTCGCCGGACAGGCACTGGTCACCAGGCTGGGCATCCGGCCGATCGCCATCGCCGGCACGCTGCTGATCGGCGCTGGGTGCCTGTTGCTGATCCCTGTGTCCGTGAACGGGTCGTTCGCCGCTGACATGGTGTGGGGTCTGCTGGTCTTCGGGCCAGGCATGGGCGCCTCCTTCGTCGCCGCGCAGATCGCCGCCCTCACCGGCGTCGCGGAGGAGGAATCAGGGTTGGCGGCGGGCCTGGTCGACACGCTGTTCAACATCGGAAGCGCACTCGGCATCGCCACGGTCACCTCGGTGGCGGTCGCGGTGGGCCGTGTCGCGGCGACCGAGCCCGGTGACCCCTCCGGTTCGGTGGTCGCTTTGAACGACGGCCTGCGCGCCGCGTTCGGAGTGGCCGCCGTCTTCGCGGTGCTAGGCCTTGCCGTGGCGTTGTTCATCCTGACCCGCAACCGTCCCGCAGAGGTCGCAGTACCCGAACCCGCGACGCACCACGCGTAAAGGCGGTCGGCTTTGGCCGTACGTGGGCGTGCCCGGACACCTTGCTCGCCTCCCTCAGCCAAAGCCGACCGCCCTGCCGTGCGCCGCCCATGGGAAGGCCGGAACCCAGCCCCTGCACCTCACATCAAAGATCATGGCCGACGCCGGGGTACCGGCGGGGCCTTCGTCTTCGATGAGCATGGGAGCTGGAATGCACACACCGGGAGAGCCGAGCGATCTGGAGGAGCCTCGGGTCCTGTGGGCCCGCGCGGCCACGACGGCCATTGCCTGCGCCGCGGGGCTGCTGTCCGCCAACGTGGTCCGGCTGCGACCTGATGGGCTGAACTCCGATGCCAGCGGCGCTGGGTGGTGGACCCTCACCCTGTCGCCCGACGAGGAGGCGGTCTTCTCCGGACAGGACGACTTCAGCCACACGCATCTGGGGGACGAACCTGTGGACCTGCTGGCCGGACTGCCTGATCGGCTGTCCTGGCCACAGCTTCGAGAGGACCTGCGCGCCCGGGCCTTGGGCTTTGTCTACTGGTACACCGGCGGAGCATGGCACCGGGCCCCCTACCCCGAGGACCTGGAGGACGACGGGTTGGACGCGTCCCTGTCCTTCCTGGCCGACGAGGCCGAACTGACCATCATGCTGGTCGAGGATCATCCTCGTACTGAAGACGCCGGCCGGACCGTCGCCGGATTCCTCGACCGGGCCAAGGACCGCCGGCTCCACCCCGACGATGTGATCGCCCTGCTGGCCGCCATCAATCCGCAGGTCGCCACCGACCCGGCACGGGTCAAAGCCGCGCTGGACATGGCCACCCGCACCGGCCTGCTGGAGGGCACAACGCCGCCCCTGTTCACCGCTGACGTCTGAAACGACCACCGCCCCGGCACTCGGCGCCAGCACGTTCCGCATAGGTCCGCAACTGCGGCTGCAGGCAGGACCCCGGCAGTCCAGCCTTGTGAACTGCCGGGGTCTTGCTCTGGTCGGGTCCGTGTTAGACGACAGGACCGGACCGACTCCCGCGCGTGTTCCCTAGCGCGCGACGGGCACTGGCGACTGGTTGCCGTGTAACCGCCAGGGCCTATGTCGTCTTGTGTCCGCTTCGCCGACAAGAGCATCTCAACCAAAGCCCAAAATATGGATCGAAACATCTCCTGACGGCGACCGCGATGTGGCTGGCTATGAGACCGTCGCCTAGCGATGCGAAGGCACGGGCACGGGCGCCGCCGCCAGCACGGATGCGGTGTCGGTAGAGGTGCGCGGCCGTGCGCCGCCTGCCCGGGCCGATCGCTGTGTGTCGTCTGGCCGTGCGTTATCGCCCAGGCTTCCTTCTGGATCTGGTCGCCAGATCTCGCGTGAACGCCTGCCTGCACGGGTCGGCTGTCTGGTGAGTCCGCGGGTCTCGCTGATCTTGCAGATAGTCAGATGGTCGATATATAAAGATGACATGGGTAATGCGATGCAGGAGCCGACGTTCCTGATCCTGACCGCGCTGGCAGACGGGGCGCAGCACGGGTACGGGATCATCTCCGATGTCGAACGGATCTCCGCGGGCCGGACCCGGTTGCGCGCCGGCACGCTGTACGCCGCGCTGGACCGGCTGCAGGCCGAGGGCCTGATCGCCCCCGACCGCGAAGAGGTCGTGGACGGTCGGCTGCGCCGCTACTACCGGCTCACCGAGGACGGCGCCGCCGCACTCGCCGCCGAGGTCGACGCGCTGCGCCGCCGCACGGAGGTCGCGGCCCGCCGTCTGGCCGCCTTCCCGCGCCGGGGTGGCGGCACCGCTCCGGCCTTCGCCGCACACTTTCAGAGGGGACTTCGTTGAGCACGATCGAGGATCGTTACCGTCGCCTACTGGCCTGGTATCCCACCGACCACCGTTCGGCGCACGAGCAGGAGATGTTGGACGTCCTGCTGTCGGCGGCGCGTCCGGGGCAGACCCGGCCCTCCGTCGCCGACGCGGCCGACCTGCTCTACGGGGCTGTCCGGATCCGGCTGCGACGCGCCGTCCACGGCGACACCGGGTCCGCCTGGCCGGGAGCGCTCGCCATCGCCGGATTCCTGGCGACGCTGATGTTGGTGGCCGATGGTGTGCGGTTCGCCGTCAACGCACCGCAAATGTCGTTGGTCGTCGCAGAGCGACTGGAGGACGGCGAACCCCCGCTGCGGACGCTGGTCGTCTACCTTGGCACCGGCCCGTACTGGCTGGCGTGGGCCGTCATCGCGTTCCTGGCTTGGCGCGGCTCGCGCCGCCCCGCCGCGCTCGCGGCGTGCGCGGTGACCACCGCCCAGGTCGTCTTGGCGCTGTACGGGACGGGTTTCGCGGACGGTCCGTGGTCTTCGCTGGCTGCCTCGCTGGCGGGCGTCCCGCTACCGGTGGCGATGCTGGCCACCGCATCGTTGATCGCGTCCCCGGGACTGCGCCATGGCGCCCGGCTGCTGGGCCGTGGCCGCATCGCCGTGGCGGCGGCCATGGCGACCGTCCTGATCGCGCTCACCTCGTCGCCGCTTTTCACACTGATCTACCAGGGGGATCTCGGCCCGACGAGGACCGACGACGTCGTCGGTCTGATCTCCTTCACCGATACCTGGGGCGGGCTGAAACTGGCAGCCGCGCTCGCGACCGTCGTGTCCATTACCGCTGTGCTGTCGCGCACCCATCAGGGCCGCCGGGCCTGCGCCCTGCTGGCGCTTGGCGGCGCGCCCCTCATCCTCCACTTCTACGAGTGGCCATCCGGCGACTACCCGTTCCTCCCTGGCCTGCTGGCGCAGGGCCTGATCGGCTTTGCCCTGGCCATGCTCTGCGTCCGTCTCGTGGAACTCTCGTCCAGAAACCGGGAACGCAGGAGCGAACGAACCCCGGCCTGATCACCGAGTGCCGGCTGTACGGCCTCCGGCGGTGATGCCGCAGATCCAGTCGCACCGGAAGGGTCAGCAATCTGAAGTCGAGCATGCCGGATGGCGTGGCCGATCACGATGGTCCTTGCAGATGCGGAACGCTGGCAGGCCCGGCCCGCAACGTCGAGCGGTCCGGGCCGGCAGCTCGAAAGGCGAGTTTCGTCCTACAGCTCAATGGGGACGGGACCGGCGGGAGTGAAGGCGCAGCCAGATCGCCACCGCGCTTACGGCGACCACCCGGATGTGTGCTGGCCCCGGAAGCGAGCAGACGATTGACACCGCCATGACGCCCCCGCGCGCACTGCGGAGCGACCTGCCGCTAGCGCGCCCGCCGGGCCAACCGCGTTGGGACAGCGCCGGTGGCCGGGGACGCACTGGTCATGGGGTCTGCAGGGCCTCTAAGGCGTCCCGGACGAGCTTGATCATCAGGGCGGCGACGTCGTCCTGGATGGTCAGAGGGAGCAATGGCCCCAGCGCGGGTGGATGGTTGCGACTGGGCGGTGGAGTCGCAGGGCTCGTACTCCTTCGACGCACGCCGCTCGGTGGTTTCGATGTAATTGGCGAGGGCCTGGCGGGAACGGGCGAGGGTGTCGATCTGCTCGTCGATTCCACGCAGGCGTGCGCGCAGACCGTCCAGAAGTTCGGGGCACGGCTCCAGCTCGGGGTCGGGCCCGGTCATGCAGGGGAGCATGAGGGCGATGTCGTCGGTCGACAGCCCGGCTGCGAGCAGTTTCCTGATCTGGTGCACGGTCAGAACGGCGTCGTCGGCGTACTCGCGGTAGCCGCCCGTGCTGCGGTTCGGCTCGAGCAGGCCCTGCGCCTCGTAGTAGCGCAGCTGATGCGTACGGACTCCGGTGCGCCGGCTCAGCTCCCCGATCAACATCTCTGCCTCCCCTTGACCTTCATATGGGTGTGAACGTTCATGATCCTTCCATCTGTTCCAACTCAGAGGGAGTCAACAATGCGGAGCCGCGAAGAAAGCCTCACGCCGGTGACGGTCATCGGCCTGGGCCTGATGGGGCAGGCGCTGGCCGGAGCGTTCCTGCGCGCGGGACACCCGACGACCGTGTGGAACCGTACGGCGGCCAAGGCCGACCAGCTCGTCGCCGAGGGCGCCAAGCTCGCCGACTCGGTAAAGGACGCCGTGGCGGCCAGCCCGCTGGTGGTCATCTGCGTCACCGACCACGACGCCGTTCACAGGCTTCGCGAATCCATCGCCGACGTCCTTGACGGCAAGGTCCTGGTGAACCTGACCTCGGGCACGTCGCAGGAGGCGCGTGAGACCGCCGAGTGGGCGGCAGAGCGGGGAGCCGGCTGCCTCGCCGGCGCGATCATGTCCATCCCGCAGCAGATCGGCACGGCGGAGTCGCTCATCCTCTACAGCGGCCCACGCTCGGCCTTCGAGCTGCACGAAGCGTCCCTGCGGAACCTCGGCGAGGGGGCGATGTACCTCAGCGATGACCACGGCCTGGCCTCGTTGTACGCCGGGGCCGGGGTGAGCTTGGTGTGGAGCATCCTGAACGGCTTTCTGTACGGTGCAGCCCTGCTCGGTACGGCGGGCGTGGACGCCTCGACGTTCGATCCGTTCGCCCAGCAGTACATCGCGACCATGTCCGGTTTGCTGTCCGGGTACGCGCAGCAGATCGACGAAGGCTCATACCCGGCCCCCGACGCGACGATCGACACCCACGTGGCCGCGATGAACCTCCTTGCCCACGAAAGCGAGAGCCTCGGGGTCAACGCCGAGCTACCGAAGTTCTTCAAGACTCTGGCCGGCCGCGCCATCGCCGAAGGACACGGCGGCGACGGCTACGCCGCGATGATCGAACTGTTCCGGAAGCCCTCGCCGGTGAAGGCATGACGGCCGTTCGATCCACGTACGCCGCCCCGCCGCGCACCGTTGCCGCCCAGGAGCGGCTCCGCGCAGTCGAAGCCGCCCCCAGGGCGTGGCGTATTGAGGGATGGTGCGCGCTGCGGCTACCTCCCTGCTAGTTCCCGGCTATCACGGTGAAGGTGAATCCGGCGGTCGTCGTGCGGTGCAGCGGTATGTCGCACTTGATCCGGCGCATGACCTGGTTCCTGCTGAGGCCGAGTCCTTGCGCGATGAGCCGTTCCGGGCGCACCGGTAGTGGATCGTCGAAGACGACCTCCACCTGGACCGGCCACCCCTCGTCGAGCCATGGCGACGGGGTGTCCAGCCGCCAGGCTCCTTCCCAGTCCAGGGTGAAGCGGTTGCGCCGGGCGAGCAGCGGATCCAGCAACCTGGCGGCCACCAGTTCCGGATCGTTGGCGCGGTAGCCGTCGAGTTCGGCCGGATCGAAGGATCTGACCGGCGCTCGCTCGTGCACGGTGAGCTTGCTGGTCCGATCGCAGGAGGTGCAGCGGACCAGCAGCCACACATCCAGCAGCTTGCCGTTGGCGTTGACGCGGAACCTGCCCTCGCCGGTGGTGGCCGACTCCGACCGGCAGGCCGCGCACCGCAACGACAGCAGAGGCAGCCCGGTCCGACGAACGACCCAGGGCAGCACGGTATGAGGTTGTGAAGACATGAGCTCTCTAGACCTGACACGAGGCCGATTACGCGCGGCCTCAGACGCTGTATGGCCGGGCGCAGATGGGCAGCCCGGCAGAGCCAACGGGACCGTCGGCTTGAAGGTGAGCGGAAGAAGGCGTCAGGTCTAAAGAGCAGGCGGGGTCACGCGGTCTTGTCCTCTGTCCTCGCTACGACGGGGCCGCGGGCAACTTACAGGAACGCGAAAGAAGCGCTCAAACGGTTTTCCGGGGATCAAACGCCCCTGTCAGAGAGCCAGTGATTGGAACGGCTCGCCGGGCCGCCACGCCAGCTCCAGCGGGGCGCCCTTGAGGGCCAGGTCGTCATCCAGCAGCGCGCTCCAGGACGGACGCCACTGCGGCGCACGGGACGCCATCTCCGCGCGCAGCCCGGGGAGGTGGAGCCGGAAGCCCTCCCACCAGGCGGGCAGATGGTCGTAGGAGCGGTCAGCCGTGAACCCGTCGGCGGTGACCGTGATACGGGCGTGCGTCCACCGGCCGCGTTCCGGGTCGGCCTCCCGCTCCCGCCACGCGTCCAGCAGCGCGGACAGCTCGGCGTCTGCCATCCTCCCCCACCCGGTGCCGAGCTTGTAGTCGTAACCGTGCCTGTCCGAGCCTGTGTAGGCGACCTCGATGGACGTCTCGCCCAGGTTCGCGCGCACCCACGCGGCGACCTCGTCCGGTACGACGGTGGGCGCGGGACGGTCCAGCTCGGACGCGTTCCGCATCGCCTTCGCGATCGCTCCTTCCACCTGCTCGGGGTCCATGATGTGCACGCGCCGTCCGGCGGGCTCGCCGGTCCCGGCGGGGAGCTGCGGCCGCGGCGTTCCGGGCGTCGCGCCGAGCCGCCGCGCCAACTCCAGCACCCGCGCGACCGTCGCCGCAGGGTCGGACGGGCGCACGTCCTCTTCCAACGGCGCGTACAGGGCCTCGATCGTCGCCGCGTCCACGGCGCGGGCCTTGACGGCCGTCATGAGGGCGTCGTAGGCCTCGCGCGCCTCGTCCCAGTCCTCGCAGCCGTCCGCGTAGCCGTCGTAAGACGACTCGCTACCCGAGTCGGGACCGCCGTTCATGTCACCGGGGTACTCGGCCCGCTCCCAGGTCTCTCCATCCCACCAGTAGACCCAGGACACGAGTTGCATGTCCTTCTGGGCGGCGTGGACGTAGTCCCAGGGGAACCAGTCCGGCGCGCCCGCGAGCAGGTCCACGGGAGGAAGCTGATGTCGGGCGGTGCTGTAGTCGAGGTCGTAGCCGTAGGTGACCGCCCGGCCGCCCTCGACCCACGCGACACCCCAGCTCCCGCTGCCGAACTCGACCCGCCGCAGCCCGCCGCCGTCCTCCTCGAACGTGATGATCGGCTCGGTCGGGAGGGCGGCGCCCAGCAACGCGTGCGCCGCCGCCTCGTTCCACAGTTCTTCGGGATGATCCGGCTGCACGGCGGCTCCTCGTTGATCACGAATGGTCCGCCGATACCGACGAACGGGACGTGCAGCCGGTTCCGGGGTCAGGCGATCCAGCGATCGGCTTGGTTTGTTCGAGTGCAGCGGTGAGCTGGTTTCGATCCTGGGGGATCGCATGCGAAGAGCTCTGGTTGTTCCTCGCTTCTCCGCCGTGGTGCTGCTGCTGTTGGGCATGCTGCTGGCCGCCGCACTGATGCTGGCGGACGGCTGGGACGTGTCGCGGGCCGTGCAGACCGAGGCCGCGCAGGGTTCCGACACCCAATCGACCGTCCTGGCAGAAGGCGCGCAGGGCATGAGAAGGCCGCTGACGCCGTGAGGAGCGTTGAAGCTGCCGTTACCGCTCGGGCGTGAACATGGAGTAGTCGCGCCTGGTCTTTGTGAGAGGGGCCTGGACGACGCGTCCGGGCCCCTTCTCATTCGCGTGGACAGCGCGCCGTTCGGCTTGGACGTCGTCCTGCATGTTGGTTACGCATTCAAAGCCGGTGGGTCAGGTCGGTTTGTAGGCCAGCACTTTGGTGCGGAGCTTGTTGTTGACCTCCTCGGCCTTGTGGGCCGGAACGGCGATGGTGTCGGGTGCGCCATCGGAGGTGTAGCGGTCGGCTGGGTTCTGCTTGAGCGAGTCGAGCCAGCCCTGCGAGCAGAACTGTTCGCAATTGCCGCCCGAGTTGCCGGCTCTGATGCGCGGGATGGCCAGGGGATCGAAACGAGCGGCGAACGGCGAGGGCGCGGGTGTGTAGCCCGCACGGAAGACACCCTTGTTGACGTAGGAAGTGGAACCCGCGCGGCCCGTTGCGGCCCACTGCGGCTTCCGGGGCGTGTTGCCGTACGGCAGGGCCAGCGTTATCGGTGCCGGGGCGCCCAGCCCGGTGATGAGGGCGTGCCCCGCAGCGATCTGCTGGGTCACCTGGTCCTGGCTCTTGCCGCTCAAGTCCAGGTGGTCCTTGGTGTGATTGCCGATCTCGAATCCGTTGGCCGCCAGCCACGCCAGCGCCTGGCGCTGGTCGGAGCTGTCATGAAGCTGAAACAGGTCCCGGATGACATAGAAGGTCGCCACCGGCCGGAAACCCGGGTACCGCTTGGCGACTTCGCGGATGATGCCCGCTGCGCTGTCGGGGGTCGGCTCGCCGTTCGCGGCGAGTGTGAGCTGCGAGGGCGAGGAGTCGTCCAGGGTGATCACCACGGGATGCCGCCCGGCCGGGATGTTGATCCGTCCCGTCACGTACTCGGCGGCGGTGACCGGTACGTATCCCTCCTTGGCCAGCCGCTCCAGTTCTGCGCGGAACTGCGCCGGGGTGCGGTCATCCGCCACAGCCGGTTTCGCGACGATCCGGTGGTACATCAGCACCGGGATGTCCCCGACCTCGTTCGCCTTGGCGGTGGCGGCGTTGGAGAGCTTGGCGTGGGCCGCGGCCTTGGCAGCCTTGGCCTTCTCCAGCTTCGCGTCCGACGCGAGCTTCTTGTCTTCCGTGCATGCGCTCAGCATGGAGGCGCCCAACACCACGGAAGTCACACAGAACATGACACGTGCTTTCATGCCTCTGGTCTTGCCGGTGTGGCTCTCGGGCAAGATCAACCAAAGGTGTGTCGTTGGCAAATAATTCGCCAGCGTCAGTTCGCATCGGCGCGTCGGCTGTTCCCAGGCGACAAGTACCGTCAGCGTCGCTTCTTGTCTCCGGGCCAGGGGCCGGGGACGTCGGGAAAGCAGGCGCGGAGGGCTTCACCTCTAGCCGAGACGCCGCCGGACAGCCGGATCCACGAGGAGTCGGCGAAGCCGAGACCGAGGTCCCCCTGGCCGTAGCGGCGACTGGCCGAAACCTGGGCGCGCTGGACCCACCACGGCACAATGGCTGGCCCGAGTTTCCGGCCGACCCCGCCGCGAATGCGAACCAGCATCAAACGCTGGCTCGTCACAGCGAGGACATGCTCGCACCCGCTGGTCACCGGGTTGAACTGAACGAGAAGCTGCCCCGCCACGCTGTCCAGCCCGCCATGAAGCGCCGGCGCCAGCCGCGCCCTGCTGTCAGGCTCCCAGGCCCCCGTGGCGAAGGCGGCGATCTCCACCCCGGCACCTGCCATCTTCCTGGCCGGCGTCTTGCCGCCGAAGCCGTCCTGCACCCGCCGCCTGCGGGGCACTTTCGGGCAGTCGGGATGCGGCCGAAGATCTGCGTAGGCCTCCAGCCGTTCCCCGGCCTCAACCACGCCGGAGAGGAACGACTGGATCTCGTCGTCACTCAGCGAAAGAAAGATCCCCCGCTGACGGGCCTGCTGCGCGACGACCTTGGCCGCCTTGCCGGCGATGTCGCGGAACTCCTTGGCCACCGGCCACCCCTCCCCCACTCAAGGTGAAGATCATGGCTCAGCCAGGCCGATCATGACAATCCCACCTCGATGAGGCCCGGCCATTTCCCCGGCGGCACCACCAGGGAACCGGCGGCACCACCGGGGAAATGGAGCCTGGACGTTCAGGCGGCGTCCCAGAAGTCGTTCTCGGCCTTCTGGTCGGACGAGAACAGCCACACCTCGGCGATCTTGTCGCCCTCGACCCTCAGCACGTCGATGCCGTCCATGGACATGTGCGCTTCGTTGCGCTTGGCCGAGAAGTGGACGGGAAACGCGGCGAGCGCGTCGTTGATCATGGGCTCGCCGGTGATGGCGATGTCGAGCGTTCCCTCGGTCGCGGCCATCTGGCCGCCGATCGCCTCGTTGACCGCGGCGGCGCCGCTGTAGGTGCCGGAGAAGCGGTGGTCGCCGGGCTGGTGCCAGACGATGTCGTCGGCGAACAGGCCCGCGACGGCGGCGAAATCCTTGGCGGCCATCGCGTGGACGTACCGGCGGGCGACAGCGAGGGTGGGCGACTCGGTCATCGAAATTATCTCCTTCGGTAAGTTCTTCCTGCTGGCGCCCTATACTCACCAAAGGTAACCATTTACCTCAACGTAACTAATTGGGGGTGTGGCCCATGTCACAACCGTCTGGCTGGCAGCCGGACTGGAACGTGCTCACCAAGACCTGTCCGTCTCGCACGTCGCTGGCCCGCATCGCCAACAAATGGACGGCGATGGTGGTGATCGTCCTCAGTCGGGGCAGGCTGCGGTTCGGTGACATCCGCACCGCGGTCGACGGGATCAGCGGGAAGGTCCTCACCGAAACGCTGCGGGATCTGGAACGCGACGGGCTGGTCAAACGGCACGTGTACGCCGAGATGCCACCCCGAGTCGAATACGAGCTGACCGCGCTGGGACACACGCTGCACGCGCCTTTGCAGGCGCTGGGCAACTGGGCCGAGGAGCACATCGCCGAGGTGCTCAAGGCGCGCGAAGCCTACGACGCCGGTCGCTGATCTCCCTGGTCGGCACGGCCGGGTGACCAGACGTGTCGTCTTCGACCGTACGAGCCGTCGGTGACATTCCAGCTGGCCACGTGCGGGCCATTCGCGGCGGCCGGATGCGGTCGTGACAGGAAATGAGCCCATTCCCTGTCACGACCCGGGGCTGGGCGGCTTTACGAGAGGCTGTGCTTCGTCAGAAGCTCGAACAGGCTCGAGAAGCCCTGTTCGCCGTGTCCGTCGGCGATCCGGCGGTCCATCAGTTGCTTGACCTCCCGCATCCGCATGGCTTCCACGCCGACGGATTCGCGATGGCTGATCATGTCGTTCATCAGTGCGGCCTGGACGTTGAGCGAACCGAGGTCCGGCTGGTGGTCGCCGCTTTTGACCGCCCGTGCCATCGAGGTCAGCAACGGCGGGTAAGCGGGTATCGAACCGGCGACGCGCTCGGCGAACTGCACCACGTCGACGCCCTCTGCCTGTACGAGCCGCAGTGTGTGCAGGTAGCCGATGAGCAGCTCGTAGGACACCGCGACCTGGGCCATGAACTCCACGGCGGCCAAGCCGGCGTCCGCGCCGTGGTAGGCGACGCTGCCCAGCGCTTTCAGAGCCGGCTCGTGGGCGGCCCAGGCGCTGCCGGAGCCGCTGATCGGAATCATGATGTTCGGCGTGCCGATGTACGGCGGGTCTCCCATGAGCTTGCCGTCGAGGTAGTCGGCGCCGCGCTCGTTCGCCCAGCGCTCGTTCGCCCGCGCCCGGGCGGGAGAGCCGCTGGTGAGGTTCACCAGCACCTTGCCCGCGACCGCGGCATCGACCGAGGCCAGCACCTCGTCGACCGCTGCGCCGTCGAGGAGGCAGACCACCACGAGCGGGCTCGCGGCCACCGCCTCCGCGGCCGTCGCGGCCGCGATGGCCCCGGCGTCGACCAGCGGCGCACTCTTGCTCGCGGTCCGGTTCCAGACCGTCGTGCGGTATCCGCGCTCGACGAACGTTCTGGCGATCGCCGATCCCATGTCGCCCAGGCCGAGCACGGTGACCTGGCCTGTGGCGGCAATGCTGTCGCCGGTTGTCGCTGTCATGGTGATCCCTTTCGGGTCGGAGGACTGGCTGATTTGGGAGGTGGTCAGTAAGGGCACCGTCACGGGTCGGGGACGGTGTCGTCGGTGCCTGCCTTCTCGGCGGCCCGAGCCGCAGCCTTCGCCATGGTGTGGATGTTGCCGGTGGAGGAGTCTTAGGTAACGGCCACGTAGGTCATGGGAGTGCTCGGCCGGCCGGGGTCAGACGAAGAAGCTGTCGTGGCGGAGGAAGAACTCCGCGCGCTCTTCTTCGCTGAGGCCGCCCAACTCGGTGACGCCTTCGAAGTACTCCTCCCGGGGTGCGCCGGGGGCGAAGAGCATGAGCATGGAGGCGGGTTCACCGGATTCGTTGCGGAAGGCGTGCAGCCCGCCCACCGGTACGTACAGGTAGTCGCCGGATGTGGCGTTGATCCAGCGCCGGCCGTCGAACAGCCGCATGGTCCCGGACAGGATGAAGAACGACTCCGACATCGACTTGTGGAAGTGCGTGCTGGGCCCGCCGGGCTCCGGGCCCATGTCCACCCGGTACAGGCCGTACTCACCACCGGTGGAGACGGTGGTGGACAGGTAGTGATAGGCGGTGCCCTGGGAGACGGTGGGGCCGTCGGTGGTGACGGGCTTGGAGACGAAGTCGGGCGCGGCGGTCGCGGGCCGGAAGGTGGCGCTGGTCTCGCCATGCTCACCGAAGTAGCGGGGGTCGGGGTAGGACATGGTCACTCCATAGACGAGGACTGACTAGATGAGCACTAAGATAATCAGTGGTTGCGCGAGTGTCAATTAAATGAGTGCTCATCTACTTCGCCGCTGAGCTGCCAAGAGGCCCCGCCGACATTTCGGCGGGGCCTTGAGCTTGGGTGAACGCGAGCGGCGAGGCGCGGGACGGCGTGGAGGCCGTCTGGTGGGTCAGCTGAACGGGAGTTCGGCCGGGGGCTTCGGCTTGGTGTCGGTCCAGCCGGCCGAGCGGCTGGCCTGGTACTCGATGACGAAGCCCGGCTTCATCTCGGCGTACCGTCCACCGGGCTTGGTCAACGTGTCCTGCCGGGACAGCAGCGCGCCGGTGCGCTCATCGAAGACGATCACTTCGCGGGAACGGTAGGTTCCCTGCTCGATCTTCGGCGTGCCGAACTCGCCGGTGACCGTGATGGCGCGGTCGTCGGAGGCCAGCGCGATGCCGGTGCGTCCCAGCGGATCGGTGACGCGGCCGATCGCGTGGATGCCCGGCTGGGAGGCCAGTGCCCGCATCAGACCGGCCCGGACCTTCGGGGGGACCGGAGTGCTCAGAAGACCCGACACCCTGAAGATCTGGCCCGCGGCTCTCTGGGCCTGCGTCATCGGCCTCTTCGGCGAAGCCTTGGCCAGCTCGCCCCCGCTCAGGAACATCTCGGCGAGCTTGGCCGGATCGGTCGGGAGGTTCTGCAGTTCCTCGGCCGACTTCCCCAGGAAGTCCCCGCCGCCACGGGGGTTCCCGCCGAGGTTCGGGCCGCTCGACCGCCACTTCGCCACCTTGGTGGTGTAGGTGTTGGTGCGGCCGTCGCCCGGGACGCGGAAGGTCGACGGCGAGCCGGCCTTGCGCCACAGCGCCGCATCCTCCTTGGTCAGCGGGTGGGCGGGAAGGTCCCGCCCGTAGTACAGATCTCCCATGCCGGACTTGACGCCACTCCAGCTGAACGACTCGTAGGCCGCACCGCTGATCGCGTAGGTCCCGGTCTTGGCACGGATCACGTAAGACTGTCCCGACACCGTGCCGGTGTACCAGTACTTGCCGATCGACTGCTGTTCGGCCTTCTGCGCAGCCGCGAGGACCGCCCCCTTGGCGTCCAGGTTCACCAGGCCGGGCGGCGAGACCGTGGTGTTCTCGCCACCCCCTCCCCCGGCCAGCGTGATCGCCACGGCCGCCGCCGCGCCCACCGCGACCAGGCCGCCGAGGCCACCCATGCCCCACCGGAACCGGGGCAGCGAACGGCGCTGCGGCTCGTTCAGCATCGCCTTCACCTGGGCGATCTCCTGGGCCAGCTGCTGGGGGCTGGGTCGGGGAGGTTCGCCGTAGCTGTCGCGGACCATCCGGACCTCATCCATGTTGTTCCTCCAAAGTGAGCATCGGATTGGTCCCGCCCAGCGCCTTGCGCAGCTTGGTTCGGGCACGGTTCAGCCGGGATCCGACCGTGCCATAGGAGATCCCCAGCGCCGCCGCGACCTCGTCGTGGCTGAGGTCGGCCAGGGCCACGAGCAGCAGTACGTCGCGTTGCCCGCGCGGCAGTGCCGCGATGGCCCCGGCGAGTTCGCCTCGTAGTCCCTGGGCGCTCACCCGCGAGTCGACCCGTTCGGCGTGCTCCTCGGTGTGGCGGCCCGGGCTCAGGCGGGCGCTGGCCCGCAGTGCCCGGATCTCGGCCCGCTGGTGCCTGCCGACGACCTTGGTCGCGATGCCGTACAGCCAGGTGCGGACGTTCCCGCGCTGAGGGTCGTAGCGGCGGCGTTGCCGGAATGCCTCAAGGAACGTCTGCGCCGCGACGTCGGCGGCGGCGTCCGGGCCGAGCCGCTTGGCTGCGTATCGGCGGATCTCGGCGAAGTAGGCGTCGAAGACCTCGTCGAAACGCTCGTCCAAGCGGGGCGGGGGATCCCCTGTCATGTGGTGCCTTTCCATGGCGCGGATGGCGGTCACATGGGTATCAACCGCAACTGAGTTTTACTTTCCCGCCTTCTTTGAACGGCGTTCTCCACGCGGTGATCTTGCCCGGCGGTGGCATCAGGCTGATGCGCGGATGACGAGGCTGGTGTCGCAGATGACCGGGGTTCCGATCGCCGCTGTGTCGTGGATCTGGGTGAGCAGCATGTCGACCATCCGCCGGCCCATCCCTTCGGTGGGCTGGTGGACGGTGGTGAGCGCCGGTTCGGTGCGCGGGGCGATGGCCGAGTCCTCGAAACCGATGACTGCGACGTCGTCGGGGACGCGCCGTCCTTTCCGTTCCAGCACGCGAAGCGCACCGGCGGCCATGTTGTCGGATGCGGCGAACACCGCGTCCAGCAATGGTTCGCGTTCGAGTAGCTCCTGCATGGCCGCGGCGCCGCCGGTCTCGCTGAAGTCGCCGTAGGCCACCCGTTCCGAGCCGCCAGAGAGGGCTTGCCGGTATCCGGTGAGCCGGTCGATGCCCACCGCGGTGTCCGGTGGTCCGGCGATGGTGGCGATGTGCCGGCGATCCTGCTTGATCAAGTATTCGGTGGCCTGCCGGGCTCCGCCCGTGTTGTCGGCGTCGACGTAGCGTCCCTGCACCGTGGCGGGGTCGAATGGACGGCCACCCAGCACGGTGGGAATGCCGCTGCTCGCCAGCAGGCTTGGCAGCGGATCCTGCCGGAGGAGCGAGATCACCATGACGCCGTCCACGCGCTGCGTCCGCAGGTCGTGCGCCAGGCGTGCGCGGTCGGCGGCCGAGTGCGTGAAGGTCAGCATCAGCTTGAGCTCGGCCGCGCCGGTGGCGGAGCTGATCCCGCGCAGGATCTCCCCGAAGTACGGCTGCTCGAACGGGCGGCCGCGTTCCTCCGAGAGCACCAGGGCGACCACCCCCGTGCGCCGGGCGGCCAGCGTGCGGGCTGCGTGGTTGGGCGCGTAGCCGAGCTCGTCGATCGCCTGGAGCACGGCCTCCCGGGTCTGCGGGCTCACCGCGGCGGAGCCGTTGATCACACGCGATGCGGTGCCGCGGCTGACCTTCGCCCGGGCCGCGACCTGCTCCAACGTAGGACGACCTCGCGCTGCCATAACCCTCCCTTTGTGTCCCATATCTATACAACTAGGCAGCGGGTGTGGGGACCTTCGGGATGAGGTCACGGGGCGGCAGGAGTGAGTCGCGGGGCGGGTCGGTCAGGGGCGGAAGGCTCTGAGCGCGATGTCGACGAGGGAGTCGGCGTACTCGGGGGTGAGCGGGCCCGTGCGGTGCAACCACCGTTGGAAGAGCGGGGCGTAGAGCACCTCAAGGACCAGGTCGAGGTCGGCGTCCGCGGCGAGCTGGCCTGCCTGCTGAGCGCTGCGCAGGCGAGCCTTCTTGGCGTCGTCCACGGGACGGGCCAGCTTCTCGCGGTACTGAGCGGCGAGGTCGGGATCGTTGACGATCTCGGCGTTGAGCGCTCGGATCGGCTTCTCGAAGGCCGGGTCGGCGAACTCGGCGACCGTCGCCCGCATGACGAGCCTGAGGTCGGCCTCGATGTCACCGGTGTCCGGCAGCGTGATGCCCTCTCCCCCGGCGCTCTCGCTGAGCGCCAGGAAGGAATCGAAGATCACGGCGCCCTTGGACGGCCACCACCGGTAGATCGTCTGCTTGCCGACGCCGGCTCGGGCGGCGATGGCTTCGATCGAGACCTTCCGGTATCCCACCTCGGAGATCAGCGCCCGGGTGGCCTCAAGGATCGCCTGCCGGGACCGTTCGCTGCGCCGGGAGCTGTCCGGCGTCCTGTCGTTGGGCATGGGACGAGCATAGAGCCCTCACGAGACGGAACGGTTCGGTTTCCGGAGTCATGAATCATCGTAGCCGACGGTGATCGTCCGGGAACCGTTCGCGGCGACTGATCGTCTGAGCCGTGATCAGATCACGTCTCACCAGGGAGCGGCTTATGCGCTGGCCGGTCGTCATAGTGCCCTGCATGCTCGCGGTAGCGGGATGCGGGACGCCGAAACCGCGCGACGCGGCGTTGCCTGCATCGCCCAAGCCCTGCTCCGAACGGACCAGCACGGCATCGCCGAAGCCCACGCCCACCGCGACGCGGGTGCCGTGGCGCGCGGAGGAGATGGGTGACGGGTCGGTACGGATGACGGTCGGCGACATCGAAGCGGCACCCAGGCATCCGGACGCCGAACGAGTGGCCGATCATCGTGCGCCGTTCCGTTCGTACGAGTGCGACACCGTGCGGATCACCAAGGTGCGCGGCTGGTGGTGCACCACGACGGTCGAGAAGCTCGCGGTGTCGGGCGAGATCGTGGTCGGCGGCGCCAAGCCGCGGGCCCAGGTCAAGGGCGCCGGCTTCCGGACCCGGTGCTCGGGACGCCCGGGGCGGATGCGGCAGCACCATGTGATCCAGCGCGACAGCTGGTCCAGCTGGCGCTCGTATGGCGGGGTGGGAAAGACCGCCTGGACGAGCGGTCAGGAGCAAGGCGGCGGCAGGGTGACCGAGGTCTGCCCCAAGGGGCGCGTGGGCAGTTACAACTACCGGCTGAGCGTGAACGTGGAAAGCGACTCGGCACCGATCGGAGAGGCCTACGCGGTGAGCGCCCGGATCCGCGCCGACTGCGGAACCGGGCTCAGCTGAACGCCGAGCCCGGCAGCGCCTCATGGTGGCAGGTCTACCCCTTGATTCCGGTGGCGGCCACGCTGCGGACGAACCAGCGCTGGAAGGCCAGGAAGACCACCAGCACGGGCGCGACCATGAGCACGCCGAAGGCCATGATGTCGCCCCACTGGAACGGTGGCTGCCCCTGGAACACGCTGATCGCCAAGGGAAGCGGCCGTACGGAGGGGTCGCTGACCATCAGGACCGGCCACAGGAAGGAGCTCCACTGGGTGAGGAAGGTGAGGATCGCGACCGTGGCGAAGGCGGGCTTGCTCATCGGGACGACGACGCGCAGGTAGCAACGCCAGGGGCCGGCGCCGTCGATGCGCGCCGCCTCCTCGATCTCCTTGGGCAGGCCGCGGAAGAACGTGGTGAACAGGTAGATGGAGAAGGCGTTGGCGACGAAGGGCACCGCTTGCACGCCGATGGTGTCGCGGTAGTCGTTGAGCATGTAGAAGAGCGGCACGGCGATCGCCTCGAAGGGCAGGACCACCAGCGCGAGCACGGCGGCGTAGGTCAGGTCGCGGCCCCGCCAGCGCATGCGGGCGAAGGCGTAGCCGGCCATCGAATTGATGATCAGGCCGCCGACGACCACGATCGTGGTGACGATCAGGGAGGTGGCGAAGAAGCCCGTGAGATGGCCGGTGGCGTCGGAGTCGAAGCGGCGGAAGACGTCTGTGTAGTTGCCCAAGGACAGGTTCCGGGGGACGAATCCGCCCAAGCCGCCGAGGACCTCACCGTCAGGCTTGAGACTCCCGATGATCATGTAGAGGATCGGGGCGGCGAACAGGAGGCCGCCGAGCGTCATCGCGACGTAGTCGGCGGTCTTCGCCGCACGGCGACGGACCATGCGTCGGCGGCTGGAGCCGCGCCGATGGAAGCCCGATCGCGCGGTAGCCGCGGTGAACGCGGCGGACCCCGTGGAGGCCGTGGACGCGGTGGAGGCCGTTCGGTGCGCTGGTGAGGCGCGGTGCGCGGTCATTGGATCACCCGGTCTTCCCGCAGAACGCGGCGCTGGAGGATCGTCAGCGCCAGCACGATGACGAACAGCACGACGGTCATGGCGGCGGCGCGTCCGACGTCGCCTCCGTCGAAGGTGGTGGAGACGGCCTCGTACATCGCGGTGGTCGTGGAGTTGCCGGGGCCGCCCTGGGTGAGGATGTAGACCTGGTCGAACAGCCGGAACGACAGCATGGTCGTGACCATCACGACGAAGATCAGTGTGTTGCGCAGGCCGGGCAGGGTCACCACGCGGAACCGTTGCCAGCGGCCCGCACCGTCCATCTGAGCCGCCTCGTACAGTTCGGCCGGGATGCTCTGCAGGCCGGCCAGGATGATGACCATCTGGAAGCCGACCCCCTGCCAGATCGACAGCAGCATGATGGCGGGCAGCGCGGTGGCCGGATCGCCGAGCCAGTCATGGGCGGTGAGGTGCCCGAACGTCAGGACGCTCAGGAGGTCGTTGAGCACGCCGTCGGGGGCCCGATCGTAGATGAGCCGCCAGACGACCGCGACCAGCGCCATCGGGAACACGACCGGCATGAAGACGAAGGTGCGGAACAGGGGCATGGCGCGCAGCGGCCGGTTGAGGATCAGCGCCAGGCCGAGCGCCAGGGCGGTCTGCACTGGGACGACCACGCCGGCGAACACACCGTTGTTGATGAGGGCGCGGCGGAACTGGCCGGCGAACTGCGGGTCGAGCAGGATGCGCCTGTACTGCTCCAACTCCAGGAAGTTCGGCGGGCGGGGGGAACCGAGCTTGACGTGGTGCAGGGAGAGCCAGATGGCCAGGACGAACGGCGCGGCGACGAACACGATCAGCCCGATGAGCGCGGGCGTCGCCATGGTCCACGCGGCTCCGGTCTCCGACCGCAACCGCCGGCGGCGCGGCGTGGACGATCGGCGTGCCAGGAGTGGGGGGCCTGGCCGGGTCCTTGTCTTCAATCCCGCAGGTGCGTTCATGAGATCTCTTCCTGTGGGTGGGCGCCCAGGCCGGGGCGGGAGCGCGAGGTGGGACGTGTCTCTCTTCGCCCCGGCCCAGAGGGGTCATCGCAGGACGTAGCCGTCGTTGTCGGCGAAGTCCGTGTCGATCGCCTTGGCCGCCTTGGTCAGCTGCGCCTGAGGGTCGGCGCCCTTGTAGATCTCGTTGAGCGCCGCGGCGAACTGCTTGGACACGACGGGGTATCCGGCGGTGAGCGGACGGGTGACGACCGCGCAGGAACGGTCGGCGTTGTCGCCGCAGGGCTTGTCGAGCTGGGCGGAGTAGAGGGCGAGGGGACCGCCGGGCTTGTAGAGCTTGCTCGCGGCCAGCGCCGTCCTGGTGCCGGGGATCGCGCCGTTCGCCGTGGTCATCTGGGTGACCGGTCCGTCGCCGAGGAGGTGGTCGAGGAAGGCGCCGGCCGCCTTGGCGTTCTTGCTCGTGGCGGAGATGCCCCAGGCCCAGGAGCCGTGGCCGCTCTTGACGCCGTTACCGAAGTCGGGCAGCGGCAGCAGGACGAGATCCTTGCTCAGGGCTTTGTCGTAGTCGGGGTAGGTCCAGTGCCCGACCCATGACAGAGCGACCTTGCCTTTGGTGAACGCGTCGTCCTTGGTGTTGGCGTCGACGTAGCGCTTCCAACTGGCGAAGGTCTTCATGGCGCCGACCGCCTGGGGACTGTCGAGCGCCCCGGACGCCTTGCCGTTGCGGATGAGGGCCGCGCCGGCCGAGTAGAGGATCGGGGAGAAACCGAAGGTGCCCCACTCGCCGTTGAAGACGGGGTAGTTCTCCTTGATGTCCAGGACCTTGCCGTCGTCGTCCTTGGCGGCCAGGGCGGTCAGGGCCTGGGTGAACTGCGGCGCCGTCCACGCGTCCGCCAGTCCCGTGGGGTATTTGACTCCGGCGGCCTGCAGCAGTTTCTTGTTGCCCCAGATGCCGAGGCCGGCCTCGAACTGGCCCAGGACGTAGAGCTTGCCGCCGATCGTGCCCTGAGCCTTGATGGCTTCGGTGGCGTTCGCCCTGACCTTCGCGGAGACGAACGGGTCGAGCGCGGTGAGCTTCTGGTCGTAGACGAGGTTGGTGGCGGTCGGGCCGTCGACCATGAGGACGTCGGGGAGCGCCTTGGCCTGGGTGGCCGCGATCGCCTTGGGGTAGTCGGCCTCCGGGATGAGGCGGAGCTGGGCTTTGACGGCCGTCTGGCCGGTGTTGAACCGCGTCACGATGTCCTGGAGTGCGGCGGCCTCCTTCTCCTGGCCCTGGCTGGCCCAGACGGTGATGGGCCCGGTGCCCGAGCCGCCCTCGGCGACGGGCTCAGCCGAGCCGCCGCACGCCGTGGCCGCGAGAGAAGCCGCGGCAAGCGCGGCGGTGATCGGTATCAGCTTCCGGAGGGTCATTGAGTGTCCTTTCTCCGCCGCCCCGGCAATGCGCTGGCGTGCGCGAGGGGGTGCGTGGGGCGCGGTGAATGCACGACGAATATGTGGTGGCACGAGGGGTGTGATGCCGAACGTGCGGTGCGAGAGCGGTAAGCGGTGCCAGTGGGTTGGAAGGATGCGGGGCGTGTGTGCAGTGTGTGATCAGGCCTCTGGTCGGGGGGCGTGATGCCGTGACGTTTCGGGATCGCCCGCCAGAGGTGCGCTGCTCCCCCGGACGATCAGCCGTGTGGGCAGGACCTTGGCCGGCTCGGCGGGCGGCTCTCCCGACGCCAGCCAGTCGAGCAGCATCGTCGCGGCCGTGGCGCCCTGCTCGACGACGGGCTGCCGGACGGTGGTCAGATCGAGCAGGTCGGCCATGTCGTGGTCGTCGAACCCCACCACGGAGATGTCCTCCGGCACCCGGAGCCCGGCCCGCCGGATCGTTCGCATCGCGCCGAAGG
This sequence comes from Actinomadura rudentiformis, assembly GCF_008923185.1. GTDB lineage: Bacteria > Actinomycetota > Actinomycetes > Streptosporangiales > Streptosporangiaceae > Spirillospora > Spirillospora rudentiformis. The sequence goes on along the minus strand of NZ_WBMT01000004.1, from coordinate 125,501 downwards.
CCATCTCGTCGGACTGGGCGAACACCGCCGTGGGCCGGCGGGATCGGCCCAGCAGTTCCCCCATCGCCTGTTCTCCGCCCGCCATGGTGAAATCGCCGGCGGCCTCCAGATCCGGGGTGTACTCGACGCCGACCGAATCGAGAACGTCCAGGTAGGCGCCACGCCTGTCGATCGGCGGGGTGAAATGCATGGGCACGTCGGCGCCGCCGGAGATCAGCGCGATCTCACGATGGCCGAGGTGGGTGAGGTGCCGCATCGCCGCGGTGGCGCCGGCGACGTCGTCGATCCGTACTCCGGCGAAGCCCTCCACCGCGGACCCGACCAGGCCGATCGGCACCCGCAGCGCCCGGAACGCCTCCGCCTCGGCGTCACCTATCGGCAGGCTCAGCACCATCACCGCGTCCACCCGCCTGCGCAGTGGCATCTCGGCGAAGAACCGGTCGCGACCGGCGTCGCCGCCGAGGTTGTAGAGCAGCAGATCGAACCCGGCGGCCCGGAGCACACTCTCCACCCCGGTGATCACTTGGCCGAAGAACCAGCGGTTGACGTAGGGCACCACGACGCCGACGGTGTGGGTGCGTCCCGAGGCCAGCCGCGAGCCGCTGGGAGAGATCACGTAGCCCAGCTCGTCGGCGACCTGCACCACCCGGGCACGGGTCACCTCCGACACGCGCGGCAGTCCGCGCAGTGCCCGTGACACCGTCGCCGGTGACACTCCTGCCAGCCGGGCGACGTCATCGAGCGTGCTGCTCATCGGGCTCCTTCGACGGAACGGGCCGCCCTGTGACGTGCGGCACATGCCACGGAAGCTACAGGGAGGCGTTGGCGTGTGCAAGCGCTTGCACATCTTTCCTTCAGTGGGTCACACTCTGGCGAGTGACAGACGCGAAGATCCCTACTGAATAGGCTTCTCGCTGACCTACCGGCTTGAGCAAGCGCTTACGCAGCTCGTCATCGTTGGAGGGATCCGTGCGCTACGCGCCGCCTGGCATGTGCCTGAACGACTTCGCTGTGCTGGGGCCGGCGCCGTACGTGCTGCTCCACCTGCAGGGTCCGTGGACGCCGGAGTTCGACGCAACGCGGATGGAGACGTCCTACGGGCGGGCCCGGTCCCACGACCTGATCTCCTGGGAGCCGCTCGGGCCGGCATTCGGGGTCGGACACCCCGGCGGCTTCGACGATTCCGCGGTGTGGACGATGCACCCTTTCCCGCACGGCTCCGGTCTCGCGATGGCGTACACCGGGGTGTCACTCCGGCCCGACCCCAGGCAGGGGATCGGGCTGGCCGTCTCCGACCGCATCGACGGCACCGGATGGCGCAGGGTCGGAAACGGGCCGGTCGCGCTCCCCGATCCTCGCTGGTACCGGACGGGTCTCGGTGAGGCGTGGCGCGACCCATGGGTCGTCGCCGACGGGGTGCCCGGAGCGACCTGGACCATGCTCACCGCGGCCCGGACGGCCGACGACCCGCTCGACCGCGCCGGCTGTGTCGGGCTGGCCACCTCCGACGACCTCGAGCACTGGGAGATCCATCCGTCCCCGCTCATCCCCGGCGACGTCGACGAGCTCGAGTGCCCCGTCCTTGAGCCGTTCGACGGGGGCTGGCTGCTGCTGGCCTCCCTCTCCCCCGCGCGTCACATCGCCGCATGGACGGCCGAGAAGGTCACGGGGCCGTGGGAGCCGCTCGGCCCCATCGCCCCACCCGGCCCCTACGCGCCCCGGCTGATCGACGGCCCGGACCACGAACGACTCGTTCTGCACACGGTTCCCCGCCGGGTAGGCCTGCGCGACGACGGCCCGGAGTGCCGGGGCATGCTCGCCCAGCCCAAAGTCCTCCGGCGAACACCACGAGGGCCACGTCTGGGCTGGTGGCCGCGGATCGAGCAGCTGCTGGGCCCCGTCACCGACGAGCCGGTCGGCGACGCGGTCATCGACGTCGAACTCGAGAGCGAATCCGCTCGCGTAGAGCTACGCGGCCATCTGACCGTCACAGTGGACGGCACCAAGGTGGCGATCGCCTCTCCGGCCGCCCAACTCCAGGCCGCCCATGCGACCGAGGTGCCATCGCGCCTGAAAATCCTGTGCGTCGGCGAGCACGTCGAGGTCTACGCCAACGACATCCTCACCCTGTCCACGGCCAGCTACGGACCATGGACCGCCCCCGTCCGCAACGTCACCGGCGACCGCCTCCAAGTCCGCCGCCTCCTTTTCGACGACGAACGCGACGACGTCTCAGCCATCTGGCGCGGCGACGCGTCACCATGACATCTCCGAGCGCACCGGCGTGCCGGCTGTCGGGCTGGTGACGTAAAGATCAGTCACCAGATGCGGTCACCGCTGGGGAGCAGGTAGGGGCCCTGCGGGTCGCCGAGGACGGGATAGGTTCAGCTGGTGCGGCGGGAGCGGGGCAGAGCCAGGCCACCGAGGACCAAAGCGATCAAGCCCACCACCAGGGCCACGACGGCCCCGCCCAGCCCGTTGCCGGTGCCGAGACCACCGTCGGCCGTGGCCAGGACCAGCCCACCAAGGGTGACGCCGATCAGGCCCGCCGCCAGGGCCACCGTGGCTCCGAGTCGGCCGGATCCGGTGCCGAAACGGCTGGTGGGGCGGGCCAGGGCCAGCCCACCGATGACCACACCGATCAGCCCCAGCACGCTGGCCACCATGGATCCGAGCCGTCCGGCGCTCATTTCGTAGGCACTGGCGGCGACCGGCTGGATCGAGGCGTCTGCGGCCGCCGGTGCGGCAAACCCGACCGCCCCGAGAAGAACGGCTCCAGTGACGGCAAGCAGTCGGACTGGCATCCGGGCCGGTGATGAGCTCATGTCACTTGTCTCTTTCGTTGGGTCTCGTTTCCGAGAGATGTGAATGTCGTCCGATCATGTCGCCGGGCGCACCGCCAGTCGTCCTGCAGGTGGATGCACTTTGCGCTGCGGCAGACGACGCATCCGATTGCTGCGGATGTCGCAGGCGCGGCGAAGGTACTGCGGGCGCGGTAGCCGGCCGCTCGTGCGCGAGCAGGACTCCGGGCTTGTGGGTCGGTAAATGGCGAGGCACGAATACGCGTTTGACCTTGACGCTGCGTCAACTTCTAGCATCGGGGCCCATGTCGATCACTGTTCTTGACACCTACTCCGCCATGAGGCGGATCCTGCTGGCCCCGGTCGCGGACCGCGCTGACCTGCTGCGTTCGATGCTGGAGGCCAACAAGGGGATGTACCGCTACAGCCCCGGAGAGGTCGACCTGGTGGCCGTACACCTCGAAACGTCCGGGTTCCCCATCGACCGCGACGAGGAGCGTTGCCTCGACGCGCTCGAAACTCTGGCGGCGGCCGGGGCCTGGGAGCGGATGCAACGCGCGCTCGACGACGCCCTCGCCGTACTGCTGGAGGCGACGCCGGGGCTGGAGGCGCCGGACATCACCGTGCTGTTCGTCCTCGGCGATCCGGGTGACGAGCACTTCATGGGTCCCTGCAAAGGACTGACCGGGTTCGGCGGCATCTCGGGCCACATCGCCATCACGTTCTGGCCCTTCCCCGAGAACGTGGAGCGGCTGGAGGCCACCGCCGTGCACGAGCTCCACCACAACCTGCGGTTCAGCCCGGGCGGGGTGGTGTGGGACCCGATGACCGTCACGGTCGGCGAGCACGTCGTCTCCGAGGGCTTGGCCGACGCCTTCGCCCGGCAGCTCTACGGCGACGAGCTCGGCCATGCCCGCATCGGCGTGCCGCACCTGCACGACGACGAGATCTTCGCCAAGGTGCTCACCGGGCTTGACGTGACAGGCATGCAGAACCTCACTGCCTGGGTGCACGGCGACCCCAGCGCCGAGCGCTTCGGTCTCACCCCGGTGGGACTGCCGATGGGCGCCGGGTACGCCGCGGGCAACCGGCTGGTCGACACCTATCTGGCGGCGACCGGGCAGACGGCGGCACAGGCCCTGCACGCCGACAGCTCGGAGATCATCGCAACCACGCTCCGCCGCGGGTGACACTGGAATGATGGAGTGGACGATCCAGGAGCTCGCGGCGAGGGCCGGCATCACCAGCCGTACCCTGCGCCATTACGACCGCGTCGGGCTCCTGGCCCCGTCCAGGGTCGGCGCGAACGGGTACCGCTACTACAACCCCACCGCGGTCGCCCGGCTACAGCGGATCCTGCTCATGCGCCAGCTCGGCATGGGCTTGCAGGCCATCGCCGAGGTCCTGGACGACGAGGTGGACGCGTGCGACGGGCTTCGCGCCCACATCGCCGCGCTGGAAGAGGAACGGGACCGCATCGAACGGCAGATCCGCTCCGTGCGTCACACGCTCGAGGCCCTGGAGGCGGGGGCGGAACCGCGGATGGACGTCATGTTGTCGGGGTTCAACGACCGCTACAAGGACGAGGTGGTCTCACGCTGGGGCGAGCGCGCGTACCAGGTGAGCAACGACTGGTGGCACGGCAAGACCCTTGACCAGCAGCGGGCGTGGAAGCAGGCCGCCGAAGACCTCGTCGCCGCTTGGGTCGCCGCAGCGAAGGCCGGGATTTCTCCGACATCGGAACGGGCTCAGTCACTGGCCGCCCGGCACGTCCAGTGGCTGAGCCAGATCCCGGGTACCCCCACGGCTGAGGGCGACCGGGAGCGCTCGATCGAGATGGTGAAAGGCGTGGGGGACATGTACGTCGACGACCCCCGCTTCGCCGGCATGTACGACGACGCCGCGGGGGCGACGTTCGTCCGCGACGCACTGCATGCGTACGCGCAGACCCGGATGTAGCTCGTGTGGTGCGCGTTCTGCGAGACCGCCGGCGATCCAGCGCACATGACCCCGTTCAGCGGGCAGGCCGTGGAGAAGGTCTCCGTTCACGTGGTGCCCCGCCGGAAGGTTGCGCGGTAGTCCCTCGGGCGTCGTCCGGTGTGCTTGGCGAAGAGAGCGGCGAAGGTTCCGGAGTCCCTGTACCCGACCGCGGTGGAGATGCTGGCGACGGTTCGGTCGGTGGTCTCAAGGAGGTGGCGAGCGCGACGGATGCGCGACGACTGCAGGTATTCGAGCGGGCTCTGGCCGGTCTCATCTGCGAACCGCCGCAGCAGCGTCCGAGTGCTGACGTTGAACGTGTCCGACAGCGCGGCGAGGTCGTATCGGGCGGCGAGGTTCTGGTCGAGCCAGCGCATGACCCTGCGGGAGAACGTGTTTCCGGGCTGTGGAAGAAGTCGAGCGTCAACGTACGGGGTCTGGGATGAGCGCGCATCGTCGACGAGCGCCACCCGTGCGGTCGTCCGTGCCACACCGGCACCGCTGTGCTCGCGGATCAGTTCCAGCGCGAAGTCGTACATGGCGCTGAAGGCGGCCGTGGTCGTCACACCGGTGTCGGTGACGACCAGACGTTCGGGTTGGACATCGGCGTCCGGGCAGCGTCGAGCCAACTCGTCCGCGTGGAGCCATGCCGTCGTGGCCCGGCGCCGGTTGAGCAGTCCGGCCTCGGCGAGCAGGAACGCACCGACGCAGATCGAGACGACGGCGTTGCCCGCGGCTGCGTGTGAACGGATCACGGCGACTTCGGGGGTGAGAGAGGTGAGCCTGGCGTCCACGTCGAGACCCGGCGCGAGGTCGAATCCCGGCACGACAAGGACGTCGACCTCGCGCAGCGGAGAGACGGCCAATGCCGACCCACCCGAGGCGACGACGCGACGACGAGGCGAAACGATCGACACCTCGTACCCGGCATGGTCTGGGCCGGCCACGTGCGTGGCCATCGTCAGCAGATCAGGTACGCCGAACACCTCGGACGCGAAGCAGCCTGGATAGGCCAGGACACCAACCCGCAGCGCGCTCACGCTCGCCTCCCCACACCTCTGGCGAGATTACCCCTATATATGGCGATCTGGCCGATCGCCACGTGCGGCACGCCGGTCCACGCTTGTCACCATGAGCGCTGCCGATGGACGCCTTGACGACGCGATCACAGACTTCTCCCGCCGGCTCGTGGACGTGGACGGGGTGATGAAGACGGTCTACACCGCGGGTTCCGGGCCGGCCGTCGTCTTGATGCCGGAGATGCCCGGCATCAGCCCTGACGTCCTCCGGCTGGCGCGCTGGATCCGGGCTGCGGGTTTCACCGTCTACGTCCCTTCGCTCTTCGGGGTCGACGGTGCCTATCCCACGGCCGAGAGCGGCGAGAAGATCGTCCGTCGCGCATGTGTCAGTGCCGAGTTCCGTGCGTTCGCCGGTGGAGGCACCAGCCCCGTCGCGGCGTGGCTGCGCGGGCTGGCGCGCCAAGCCCACGCCGAATGCGGCGGTCCGGGAATCGGCGCGATCGGGCTGTGCTTCACCGGCAACTTCGCCCTCACCATGACGCTCGAGCCGGCCGTCATCGCGCCAGTGGTCAACCACCCGTCATTGCCACTGGACGACCCAGCCGGACTCGAGATCAGTGAGGAGGACGCGCGCGCGGTCCGAGACCGCATCGCGCGCGATGGGCTGACCGTTCTCGCCTACCGCTTCGACAATGACCGCTGGTGCACCGGCCAGCGCTTCGCCGCCTATCAGTCACTCCTCGGCGACGCCTTCGACGGCCGCGTCCTTCCAGGCGGCTCCGCCAACACCAACCCGCCCCCGTTCTTCAGGGACGTGGTCGAAACTCCCCACAGCGTGGTCACCGCCCACCTCGTCGACCAGGACGGACATCCCACGCTCAAGGCCCGGGACGAGATCCTCGCCTTCCTGGCCGACCGCTTGACCCCGCCGAAGCCCAGCACCTGAGCATGGCGACCGTGGGCTCGCCCACCTGGTCGGCCCGGCTCGAACGCGAGCGGGTCGTAGCCGCCAAGCTCGCCGCCCGCTCCCGGGCCACCATTCGCATCGCAGCCTTCAACGAGTGGCTATGACCGCTTGAGAACACGGGCTAGGTCATCGCGTAGCCGACGCTGCTGCGCCGGGGACAACGGGGAGAACAGCTGCTGTTCGACGGCGCGCACGGCGACGCTGGCCTTGCGTAGCGTCGCTTCTCCGGCTCGGGTGAGCTCGGTCGGCAGCGCCCGCCCATGAGCGGCGTGATCAGGCCTGGTGAGCAGGCCCCGCTCCTGTAGCCGGCGGAGTACGAGGTTCATCGACTGGCGGGTGACGAAGGCACGGCGGGCGAGTTCGGAGTTGGACAGGCCCGGATGCTGGCCGAGCAGTTCGAGGCATGCGTATTGGGCGACGGTGAGACCCAGTGGACGCAGCACCTCATCCATCCCGGTGTGCAGCGAGGCTTGCACCTGCTTGAGGACGTAGCCCACCGACTGATCAAGGTCGCCAACGGTCTCTTCTTGCTCCATGTCAGCATTCTGACATACGCTCTATGTCAGCAAGCTGACATAGGAGGACGGTCATGAGTGGACAGGTCACATACTTTGAGCTGCCGAGCAGCGACATCGGGGCAACGCGGCGGTTCTGGGGCTCGCTGTTCGGTTGGACGTTCTACGAGGGCAACGTCCCGGGCTACTCGATGATCCAGGGGCCCGAGCCCATGGGCGGATCGCCGCACGACGACTCGTCACGGCACCCGCGCATCTTCTTCGCCGTCGACGACATCACCGCCGCCGTCGCTCGGGTGCGCGAACTGGGCGGCACGGCAGAAGATCCGGTCAGCATCCCCTCCGGGGCCTACGCCCACTGCACAGATGATCAGGGCGTGGAGTTCAGCCTGTCCCAACAGGCCGGAGACCAGCAGTGAATCGCACCGAGACCAGCGGGCCAGAACCGGAGGCATCCGGCCCGCCAGGACCGAAGGCATCCGGCCCGCCAGGACCGAAGGCATCCGGCCCGCCAAAACCGGAGGGACCCGGCCCGGCAGAACCGAGCGCATCCGGCCCTCTCGTGAGACCGTTGCTGCCGCTGGCGCTGGCGACCTTCGCGGTCGGCACGGACGCGTTCGTGATAGCCGGTCTTCTGCCCGACATTGCCGCCGACCTTGAAGTCAGCGTCCCGGCAGCCGGCCAGCTGGTGACCGTGTTCGCACTGACGCTGGCCGTCGCCGCGCCGGTCTTGAGTTGGCTGCTGAGCCCACTGGACCGCCGGACGGCGCTGCAGCTCGCACTGATCGTGTTCATCGTCGGCAACGTCGTCACCGCCCTCAGCCCGACCTACACCCTGGCATTGCCGGCGCGGATTCTCACCGCAGCCGGTGCGGCCACCATCACCGCCACAGCGTCGAGCGCAGCCGTCGCAATCACGCCTCCCGAACGGCGAGGGCGTGCCATGGCGCTGGTCATCGGTGGATTGACCTTGTCGACCGCGCTGGGCATGCCCCTGGGCAACTTGATCGGCGGTATCGACTGGCGCCTCACACTCTGGGCCGTCGCCGCCCTTGGCATCGTTGCGGCGATCGGCATCTCGGTGGCGTTGCCCAAGGTCGTGCTGCCGGCGACAAGCCTTACGGCCCGCCTGGCTCCACTGCGCCAACCCAAGGTCCTCACCATCTTGGTCGTGACGCTGCTGGTGATGGCCGGCCATTACACCGTCTACACCTACATCGGCGCGGTGACCGAAGGCGCCACGACCGGATCGTTTCCCCAGGCCGCCACCATGATCCTTTTCGTCTGGGGCGTCGGAGTCTTCGGCGGCAACTTCTTCGCCGGTCATCTCGCCGACAGGCTTCCGGCGCTCAGGGTCGCGGTCGCGGCACTCGCCGGCAGCGCCGTGCTGCTCGCGATCAGCCCACTCATGGTCGGGCACCTGGTTGTCGCATGCGTCTGGGCTGCCATCTGGGGCGCGACCGATGGAATGGCCTCGGTGGTCCAGCAACACCGGCTGGTCCTCTTTGCGCCCGCCTCAGCACCAGTGCTCCTCGGTCTCAACTCCTCCGCGATCTACCTGGGCGTGGCGTTGGGTGGTGGACTCGGCGGTCCGGCCCAAGACTGGCTGTCGGTCACCCTGCTCGGCCTTCCCGCTGCGGTCCTGGCCTTGCTCGCCACCATCGTCACCGTCGCCGAGGCGAGGGCTGACCCGGCAAAGGCCTCGCTGACCTCAGGCTTTCGTGCGCCCAGCAGAACGGGAGGCGATGCCGCGTGAGCGACTGATCTTGTTGTTCTCAGCTCGTCACCGCTTGCCGATGGCAGTCCGGTCCGGGTGGCTGCCAGAAGGATTCTGCCAGGAGGGTGGCTGCCTTACCTTCAGGCCTGGTCAGCTCGGAATCGAGACGACTCCGCACCGAGTCAGGAGTTGGCCAGGCGGGAGGCGAGGTCGTCGAGGATCGTCGCGGTGGCGGTGGCTCCGAACCGGGTGGCGCCGAGCTCATGGAGGGCGAGGAGAGCGTCCAGGGTGCGGACACCGCCGGCCGCCTTGACCTTTACCGCCGCCGACACGGTGCGCCGCATGAGAGCGATGTCGGCGGCCGTCGCTCCCCCGTCCGCGAACCCCGTGCTGGTCTTGACGTAGGCCGCGCCTGCCTTCTCCGCGGCCTCATACCCGGCGGTCTTCTGCCGGTCGGTCAGGTAGCAGTTCTCGAAGATCACTTTCACTGCGCGCCCACGCGCTGCCCTCACGACGGCGGCGATCTCGTCCTGGACGAAGGCGATGTCCCCCGAGCGCAACCGACCGATGTCGATCACCATGTCGATCTCTTGGGCCCCCAGAGCGACGAGTTCACCGGTCTCGAAGACCTTCGTGGCCGTACTGCTGCTCCCGTGCGGGAAACCCACGACCGTCCCGACGGCGACTTCTGAGCCGGCGAGTTCCGTTATGGCCAGCCCGACGTCGGAAGGCCGGACGCACACCGACGCCGTGCGGTACTCCCGTGCTGTCGTCAGCCCTGCCCGCACCTCGTCCAACGTCAGGTCCGGCCGCAGCAGCGAATGGTCGATCATCTTCGCCGCCTCCTGGACCGAAGGCAGTGCGCCGTCATAGCGCGGAACGTCGATAGAGCTCACGGACACAACGGCACTCCTTTTCGCAGCCTGTCTAGACAGCCTATACGTATAGCATCACAGTGACACCGCACGATTGACAAGGGGCGTTCATGGCCACGACGCATCCGCTGTACGAGCGCATCGAGAAGCGGCTGCGGGCGAGGCTGGACGCCGCCGCCGATGGTGACCTGCTGCCTTCAGAGCCTCAGCTGGCCAAGGAGTTCGGCGTCGCCAGGATGACGGTCCGCGCCGCCCTTGCCGGCCTCGAACGCGTCCCGGGGAAGGGCACGTTCGTCCGCAAGGCCGCGCCCGCCCGCCCGGTCGGCACCCTTCTGAGCTTCCATGACGAGACCCTCGCCGCAGGCCGGACACCGTCCTCCCGCGTCCTGTACGCCGCGCGGCGCGCCGCTTCTCCAGAGGAGAGGGCCAACCTCTACCCAGCCGGGGCTCCTCAGGACGTGATCGCGATCAGCCGCGTCCGGCTCGCTGACGGCCTGCCTGTCGCCCTGGAACATGCCGCGTTTCCCGCCGACCTCGACACGCTGCTCACCGCCGACCTGGAGGTCGACTCCCTGCACGCCACGCTGCGCCGCCTCGGACGCAACCCCACTCTCGGCTCGTCCGTTCTCACTGCCCGCACCGCAGACGACGACGCCGCCGAACTGGGCGTCTCCCCCACCACACCGCTGCTCGTCGAGACACGTTCCATCCTCGACCAGCACGGCGATCCCCTTGAATACACGATCAGCTGCTACGTGGCTGACCGATACGCACTCAAGGTCGACTTCACCGTCGCCGCCCCCGCACCAACGGGGTGACGCCGTTCGACCACCGATTCCACCCTGGCCGACCCGGCAACCGGCTGGTCGATCAGCCTGAGCTTTCAAACTCGCCGCAGCCATAGGCGGCTGGGTCGACGACCCGCTCCGAAGTGTCGATCGGCGTCGCCTCCGCACGAACGACTCCAGGTCGGCATGGCTCCAACCACCACATCGCAATCGTGAGGTGTTCACGCACATCAGGAAGTGATTTGGTTGATCTTGGCCGTGCCGTCTCCTTGCGCTTCCGCCAGCGCCTGGTGCGTGCCTGGTTTCTGGGATCGGAGGTTCGCGCTGTCGAGGGACGGTCGCCTGTGGGTGATCCATACGGCCAGCGCGCAGGCCGCGAATCCGGCCCCGAGGAGGCTGGAGCCCTGCCAGCCGTAGGTGGTGAAGACGGCGGTGGTCGCGGCTGCGCCAAGGGCGGAGCCGAGCGAGTAGAAGACCATGTAGGCGCCGATGATGCTGCTGGTGCGATCCGGATGCGCGGCGGTGAGCAGGTGCTGGTTGCTCACATGCACCGCCTGGACTGCGAAGTCGAGAACCACGATTCCGGCGATGAGGAGCCACAGTGACCACGGCAGCTGCGCTATCGCTGCCCACGAGAGGATGAGCAGGATGAGTGCGAGACCGGTGACCGAGGCCGCCCGTCCTGCGTCCGCCCACCGTCCCGCGCGTGCCGCGCCGAGTGCGCCGGCGAGTCCGGCGATGCCGAACAGTCCGATCTGGCTCTCGTTCAGCTGCCACGGCCTGTCCGCCAGCGGCAGGGACAGTCCGCTCCACAGGGTTCCGAACGATGCGAACAGGAAGAACGCGATGAGCCCGCGCGTCAGGAAGACGCGCTGCCCGAACAGTCCGCCGAGTGAGATGACGGCCCGCCTGTGTCGGTTGGCGCGCTCCTCTGACGGCAGTACGGCGAGGACGAGGGCCGCGAGCCCGAGTGACGCCACCGCGAGCACGGCATAGACGCTCCGCCAGCCCCATGTCTCGGCGAGTATGCCGGTGACGACCCGCGCACCCAGGATGCCGACCACAACGCCCGAGGTCACGACGCCAATGTTCCGACCGCGTTCCGCAGGCGGCGAGACCGACGCGACGTAGGCCACCGTGGTCTGCACCACGACCGCGAACACCCCAGCCGCCGCGAGCCCCACGAACGCCACCCATGCGGTTGACGCCAAGGCCGTCAGGATCATGCCCACTGCGGTGAGCGCCAGGTGCACGGCGATGAGCCGTCGCCTGTCGACCACATCGCCGAGCGGCACCAGCAGCACCAGCCCTGCCAGGTAGCCGACCTGACCGATCGCCACGATCCACCCAGACAGTTCTGCCGACACACCAAGATCGCGTCCCATCGGCTCCAGAACCGGCTGCGCGGCATAAATGCTCGCCACAGCGACACCGCACACCATTGCGAGCAGCCACCGCCGCCACACGTCCATCGCACTCCCAATCAGTAGCAGATTGCAACCAATTGGACCGTACGGCATGATGGTTTCAATCCGCAACCAATCACGAGGTGTCATGTCGAGCACCGACTGGACCGACCCCGACTGCCCCGTCGCGCGCACACTGGACCTCATCGGCGACAGGTGGAGCCTTCTCGTCATCCGCGACGCGATGGACGGGGCACGATCGTTCACCGAGTTCCAGCGACGCACCGGCATCGCCCGCAACATCCTCACCGATCGCCTTCGCAAGCTGACCGCTCACGGGCTCCTTGCCCAGCGCACCGCACCATCGGGCCGTCGCCGGGAGTACGTGCTCACCGACGCCGGCCGCGACCTCTTCCCCGTCATCCTCACCCTGCGGCAGTGGGGAGAACGTCACGCCTTCGCCCCCGGCGAGACACACTCCACCCTTGTCGACCAGCACGGCATCCCTGTGCCGGAAATCGCGCCGACCAGCGCCGACGGCACCCTCCTCGACACCGACACCACCCACGTGCGGAAGACCCAGTAGCCCCTCGGCGCCTTCAGGCCTCGCAACGCCTCCCGCGCCCCGCAGTGGTGGTCGCGTTGACCTCCAGAAATGACGCCGGCAAGCGTGCGGGCGTGCGGAGAAGCCGACTCAAGGGACGATGCGGCGCCCGAGTTGACCGATTCGACAGCGCGCCCCTGCGGGCAGGCCCACACCGCTTTGGACATCCCACCGCTCTTCTGCCCGATCCCGGCGGCCCGGCGCGCCGACGCCGCCCTGGAGAAGGGTGGGAATGGGTCGTGCCCACAACACCTGCTGGCCGCGATGTGCCCGGCGGCCGAGGTCATCGACGCCCCGGGCGCTCCCTCGGCGAGCCCGGATCCGTGGCTGGCGGGATTGCGGGACATGCGCCGTCACGTCGGGCAGTGGGCCACCCCGCTGCAGCAGGCCCGCTGGGAGCGAGCCTGGCGGCGGCTGTTCATGGGCTGGGCCTGGGAGGCCACCTTCAGCGCCGACGACGTCGTTCCCGCCATCGACCGGGCTCCGCAACAGCGGCGAATCCCGCAGATTGATCACAACCCGATGCGCGCCGCACTCCGTGGACCTCTTGTGAAGACCCGTGGGGATGGACAGGATGCCCGGGCCTTTCCTGCTTCCCGGGACCCGGATCGGCATGTACTACAACGCGTAGTACTTTGGTGTCGGCGCCCGGTACCGGGCGCTTGGTCAAGAGGAGGCGGGGCCGGTGGCGGAGCGGCGGACGGCGATCGTGGTGGGGGGTGGGATCGCTGGGTTCGCGTCGGCGGTGTCGCTGGCCCGGGCGGGCTGGGCGGTCACGGTACTGGAGCGGGCAGCGGCTTTCGGGGAGGTCGGAGCGGGATTGGCGATCACCCGTAACGGGATGGCCGCCTTGGACGCGCTGGGGGTCGGGGAGGCGGTGCGGGCCACGGGGTGGCAGACCGTCAGTGCGGGCATCCAGGATCCGGCAGGGCGCTGGCTGATACGGATGCCCGATACTGCACGGGTACGGGCGACCACCACGATCTGGGGCGTTCACCGGGGGCGCCTGCATGCCGCTTTGTGGCAGGCCGCCGAGGACGCCGACGGGGTCGAGTTGGTCACCGGCGCCGAGGTCACCGACTTGCAGCCGGGCCATCCTGGCGGTGCGGCCGCCACGGTGAGCTGGCGGGGCGCCGCTGGGACGGACACCAGGCAAGCCGGGCTGGTCGTGGCCGCCGACGGGGTACAGAGTGTGGTCCGCGAGCGGTTGTTCCCCGAGATACGGGCTCGCTACAGCGGGAGCACCAGCTGGCGGGCGGTCGTTGCGGACACCGACTTCGACGGGCGGCTCGTGCAGGTCTGGGGGCCTGGCGCAGAGTTCGGCGCGGTGCGGATCAGCGAGCAGGAGATCTACTGGTACGGGTATTTCCAGCACGCACAGGGAGCCGTGTTCGAGGACGAGGCGGCCGCGGCGGGCCGGCGTTTCGCTGGATACCCCTCGTGGGCCCGGGCCTTGGTGGCCGCCACCCCTGAGGATCGGCTCATGCGGCACGACGTCCACCACCTGCCCGATGCTCTCGCGACCTACACCCGCGGCCGGGTCGTCATGGTGGGGGACGCCGCCCACGCCATGCTGCCCACCTCGGGGCAGGGAGCATCCTCCGCACTGGAGGACGGGGTCTGCGTGGGGCGGCTCATCGGGGCACCGGTTGCCGACGGAGGTGACCTGGCCACCGCGCTGGCCACGTTTGATCAGGCCCGCCGGCCCAGGTGTCAGCAACTGGCCCGGCTCTCGGCGGTCGCGGCAAGATTCGGCGCCGACCTCGAGGGCGGGTGGCGGCAGCCCGTCCGCAATACGCTGCTGCGGCTTACCCCTGGCGCGGTCCTCGGCAGAGCAGGTGGATCGATCGTGGGGTGGACGGCTCCGTGAACGAGATGGACCACGCCTCCGCCCCACGGCGGGAGCGAACGTGGCCCGGGTGTCGCTCCAGGAGCCAGGATTGGCGCGCCGTTGACACACGGTCGCCACCAGGGAGGCGACCCCGCGCGAGGTGATCCGCAAGCGCCCGCTGCTGGTCCTGTACGCGCTGGGCACGAACGTGGGGATCAAACGGGTCGCCGACGGCGGACGGCACGGTGACACCGGGGCGCCCTGCGATCCATCCGCGCCTGGAGCGGGTCTCGGGGCCGGCACGATGTGATGATCCTGTGCCTCCTCCCCCGATCACGCTGGAGGACTCTTGCGGCTTGTTACCGGTGTGGGGCGGTGTCGAGGTCGTCGAAGACGGTGATGGCCTGGTCGACATGGGCGGTGGCGCGCTGGGCTCGGTTGCGGCGTTCCCAGTAGCCGATGGTGGTGGCCGGGTTGGCGTGGTCGGCGAACTCCTGGACCTCGGCGAGCGGGATACCGGCGTCGAGCATGTGGGTGATGCGGGAGGCGCGCCAGACATGCGGGGTGAGGTCGCGATCGGGCAGGACGGCGGCGGCGCGTCCCAGCCGGGTGCTGATCCGGTCGAGGTCGTGCCGGTCAAGGCGGCGCCCCGCCGCGTCCAGTAGCAGCGGCCCGGACGTGCGGTCGCCGATCATGCGGCGCAGCAGCCGGGCGCACCGGTCAGGCAGCGGCAGAGCGCGCTGCTTTCCACCCTTGCGGGTCAGGCGCAGGACGGTGCGGTCGCCTTCGACGGCCAGGTCGGTGACATCGGCGGCGCAGATCTCGGTGACCCGGCCGGCCAGGGTGTACAGCAGCATGACCACCAGCAGGTCCAGGTCGCTGCGTGCGCAGGCGGCCACGGCGCGTACCTGGTCGATCTCCAGCACCGGTGTGGAGGTGGCGGTGTTGCCGGTGGGGATGCGCGGCCGGTCGTCCTCGGTGACCGGGTTGATCAGCGGCGCGTCCAGCCGTCCGGCCGCGTGGACGTGCAGGGAGGACAGGCACGCGACGTAGCGGGCGATGCTGCGCTGGGCCACCCCGGCGCCTTCTTGGCGGAGCCGCCACATCCGCACGTGTTCGCGGGACAGGCAGCCGACGGCGAAGGCGTCGTGGCCGAGTTCGCGGGCCAGCGGCGCCCAGACGCGGCGGAGGTCATCGACGTAGTTGCGTTTGGTGGCCACCGAGGCGCGGCGGGTGCTGCTGAGCCAGTCCAGCACCAGCCCGAAGGTCTCTGCCGTGCATGCCTCGGCCAGCAGTTCGATCCGGCGCCGATAGATGCGGCGGCCACCCGATCGCGCGACCTGCACTTGGCCCAGGTCAGCGTCCAGCTTAGCCAGCGCGTCGGCGGCCAGCGGCATGGTGGGCCACGCCAGCGTCCCGTCCGGCGGTGTCACGGGCACAACACCGGGCCCCTGCCCAGTCTTGCCTCGCGGCTGCCCCGGACCGGTCGTGCCATTGCCGCTGCCGGGAGCGGTGGCGGGGTCTGCGCTGAGCACCACTCCGTGCAGCGGTGGCGGCTCTGATCGGTCCGCATCAAGGGCCGCCGGGCCGTCGGGTTGGGCCGGCGGCATGACCGGTGCGGCCCCCTCGTCCACCGGCATCGTCCCTTCCAGCCGCAGGATGTGACGAGGCGCCAGCTTAGACGCCCGGCGGGGCTTCTCCCAAGGCCGGGTGGCCAAGGGGATTTGGCCTTGTCAACGGCTGAGAAAGCAGCGGGACTCCTGAAGATCAGATGTTGGCGGAGACCATCTGAAGAGTGAAGTCCCGTTGCGGAATCAGACGGTCATTTCCGCGTGATGCGGTTGGCCGCAGGGCCCGGTACGTGACGTGCCCGGTCGGCGGCGCCCTGCCAGGAACCTCAAACGCACCGTATGGCGAGCCAGGGACGACGTGATGAGAGCCGTCATCCAGGGTGTGGCGTTCAACCACCGATTCCATGTGGACGCGCTCCGGGAGCGGTTCGACATCACCGAGCCCGCGCGGCTGTGCGGCGGAGGCACCCGCAGCAAGGTATGGAGCCAGCTGTTGGCCGACACCCTGGGACTCCCCATCGAGGTCACCGACACCGAAGAGGCAGGGGCCCGGGGCGCCGCCCTGCTGGCCGGGGTCGGCTCCGGGCTGTACGCCGACATTCCCGCCGCCATTGAACGCGCGGTCCGGGTCGTGCGCCGCCATGAGGTCGACGGCGCCGCGTTCAACGTTGTTCAGATCGAGCCGGGTCGCCCACGGTGTCGGCCGCATCGTCGACGGCGTCCACACCGATGCCTGGGATGTCGCGCAGCCGCGTCACCGTCATCTCGCCTCCAAGTTCAGCAGGCGGGCGCGTTCGGCGTAGTCGAGCCGCAGGGCGCGGGCGAGGGCTTCCAGGACGGCCGGGGAGACGCCGGCGAGGTTGCCACGTTCGAGATTGGCGTAGTACTCCACGCTCATGTCGGCCAGGGCCGCGACCTCGCTGCGGCGCAGTCCCGGCACCCGGCGCCGGGAACCGGAGGGCAGCCCGGCCTGCTCGGGGGTGATCTTTGCGCACCGCGAGGTCAGGAACTCGCGGACCTCGTCACGGTTGTCCACCCTCGACGGTACGTGCTGCCTGCGGTTGTAGGGGTGTACTGCCGGTACACCCCTTGATGGTGTCTGGCTGCCCGCGCCAAGAGCCGGTTACCTGGAAGGCGTAGTGCTCCTACCGCAGGTAAAGACGGTTACGGTGATCGACCGCATCCCGACCGGCCGGATCGACCCGGGGCCAGGTCTTCGATCTCATACTTCCTTTCGATCAGGTCGCCGATGGCTACCGGGCGATGGACGAGCGCCGCGCCATCAAGGCCCTCCTCCAGCCCTGATCCGCCCGCGCACCGGCCCGCCGCCTCATCCCACGACGCTATGGAAATGGAACGACCATGCAGATCACGCGAAGCTCGATCGACACCTCCAAGGGCCCTGCCGACTGGTTCACCGGCGACGTCTACATCGACGCCGTGGCCGCGGCGCCCGCCCCGTCCCGGGTCAGCGCCAGCCTGGTGCACTTCATGCCCGGGGCGCGCACTCACTGGCACCGCCACCCGCTGGGTCAGACCGTCTTCGTCACCGAAGGGATCGGCCTGTGCCAGCGCCGGGGTGGGCCGGTCGAGGTCATCCGGCCCGGTGACCGCGTGCTGTTCGAGGCTGACGAGGAGCACTGGCACGGCGCCGCACCGAACCGGCTGATGGTCCACCTGGCCATCAACGAGAGCGACGCCGACCACGACGTCGTGCACTGGCTGACCCCCGTCACCGACCAGGAGTACGCCGCCGCTCCGGCCACCACCTGACCCCGGCTCTGCGAGCACGACGCCGAGCCGCTCACACGATGGAAGGAACACAGACCGCCCATGCCGCGTGCCACCCTTCGTCTCGCCGCCGTGACCGCGCTGGCCGTGGCCGTGGCGGCCTGCAGCAGCGGCCAACCGGCGCCGTCCGCCGAGCCGTCCGCCTCGGCCCCTCGGCCGACCGCGCCGCGCGGGACGCCCGCCGCACCGTCTGAGAGGAACAGCTCAATGGACATCCGTGTCACCCTCGACGGGCAGCCCGTCAACGCCACACTGAACGGCAGCCCCGCTGCCCGTGACCTGGCCTCCTTGCTCCCGCTCACCCTGGACCTGGAGGACTTCCACGGCACCGAGCGGATCGGCTACCCGCCGCGCAAGCTGACCACCGACGGCGCACCCGCGCCGGCCGCGGCCAAAGCCGGGGACATCGCCTACTTCGCGCCGTGGGGCAACCTCGCCCTCTTCTACAAGGACGGCCCCTCCGCCTCCGCCGACCTGCTGATCCTCGGCCACATCGACGCCGACACCGCCCAGCTCGCCAAGGCACAGCGCATCACCATCCAGACCGCCCCCTGACCCGATCCGCACCGCACACCTTCGTCAGGAGAGGCACCTCATGAACCCCGCCTACGACTTCACCGGCCAGGTCGCCTTCGTCACCGGCGCCTCCTCCGGCATGGGCCTGGCCGCCGCCCGCGCCTTCGCCGCCTGCGGTGCCGCCGTCGGCCTCGCCGACATCGACGGCAACGCCGCCCGCGCCGCCGCGCAGGAACTCACCGACGCCGGCCACCGGGCCCTCGCCCTGGTCTGTGACGTCACCGACGAAGACCAGGTCGCCGTCGCCGTCGCCCGCACCGTGGCGACCTTCGGGCGGCTCGACATGGCCTACAACAACGCCGGCATCATGGCTCCGCCCACCGACGCCGCCGACGAGGACGCCGGCCAGTTCGATCGCGTCAACGCCGTCAACCTGCGCGGCATCTGGGCGAGCATGAAGCACCAGCTGCGCCACATGCGGGACCAGGGCAGCGGAGCCATCGTCAACTGCTCCTCCCTCGGTGGCCTGGTCGGCAACCCCGGCCGCGCCGCCTACCACGCCTCCAAGCACGGCGTCATCGGCCTGACCAAGAGCGCCGCCCTCGAGTACGGCCCGCGCGGCGTTCGCGTCAACGCCGTCTGCCCCGGCACCATCAGCACTCCCATGGTCGACGCCATGGTCGCAGGCGGAGAACTCGACCGCGGCCAAGCCGAAGCCGGCCAGGCCATCGACCGGCTCGGCACCGCCGAGGAGATCGCCCAGGCTGTGCTGTGGCTGTGCAGCCCCGGCGCCAGCTACGTCACCGGCGTCGCGCTCCCCGTCGACGGCGGCTACACCGCCCAATGACCCTGCCCTATGACCCGGCCCCATGACCCGGCCGGGCGAGCAGCGCCCCCGGCCCTGACCGCCTGACCAGGGAACTCCAAACAACCCACGACGGCACACGAACGCCAAGGAGCAGTGGATGACTCAGCCGACCGGTGGCCGCTTCACCGGCAAGGCCGCACTGGTGACCGGCGCCGCCAGCGGCATCGGCCGCGCCACCGCGCTGGCGTTCGCCCGAGAGGGCGCCGCCGTCACGGTCGCCGACATCGCCGCCGACGCCAACGACACCACCGCCCGTATGATCCGTGACCGGGCAGGACGCGCCCTCGCGGTCACCTGCGACGTCACCAGTGACACCAGCGTGCGCGCCGCCCTGGACGCGGCGATCGGCGAATTCGGCCGGATCGACATCGCCTTCAACAACGCCGGCGTCGAGCAGCCCGTCCATCCCCTCACCGACATCACCCAAGCCGAGTGGGACCGGGTCCTGGGCATCAACCTCAAGGGCGTCTTCACCTGCATGAAGCACCAGATCCCGCTGATGCTCGACCAGGGCGGCGGCGCGATCGTCAACACCTCCTCCGGAGCCGGCGTCAAGGGCTTCAAGGGCCAGGCCGCCTACGCCGCCGCCAAGCACGGCGTCATCGGCCTGACCAAGTCGGCCGCGCTGGACTACGCCGACACCGGCATCCGCATCAACGCCATCTGCCCCGGCATCATCGACACCCAGATGATGGACCGCTTCACCGGCGGCACCGACCAGGGCCGCGCCGGTGTCATCGCCCAGGAACCCATCGGCCGCATGGGGACACCCGAAGAGATCGCCTCGGCCGTGCTGTGGCTGTGCTCGGACACCGCCGCCTTCACCATCGGCCACGCCCTGGTCATCGACGGCGGCCAAACCACCTGACCCCCGGCGGCCTGCCCAAGCAGGCACGCGGGGCCGGGCACCGGCGCGGCTCCCTCGGCGGCCTGGCACAGCTCCTCAGGGAACGACCGCAGCCGCTCAATCTGCTGGGAGGAATGGTCAAGACCTGTGGATCAGCAAGTCTCATGACACGGCGATCCACAGGTCTTGAACTACTCGTCATCGATATTGTCGAGCTCGCCCTGAATGCGTTTGCGAGCAGATGTTGAAGGGACACGCGGACGATGTGAGCACGTGGGGCATGGTGCCGCGGCGCAGCCCCGCCACCACGCGGGCGATGACGAACTCGAGGGCAAACGGTGATGGGCGTGCTCTAGTGATCACCCTCGATCGACAAGATGTTCCCGTCGGGATCCTTAAACCAGGCGACTTTACCGCCGCCTGCACGAGGTGAGATCCCTTTCTCGTCCGTCCCGTAGTCGAAGCCGCTCTCGAGCACGCCTTCGTATTGCTCGAAGGTCACGCCGTTCGAGGTCAGCTCGTCGACCGTCTGCTCGACGTCGTCGACGTTCCAGCTCACCAGGGTCGCGGTCGAGCTACCCGCGTGGTCCGGAGAGGGGTAGACGATCATCGACTCTCTGCCGTCTGACGTGTAGACCTTGCTTCCGTCGGCGCCGGTCCGTGCTGCCGAGAGACCGAGCTTCCCTTCGTAGAACTCCGTCGCCTGTGTCATGTCCGTGACCGCGATCATCGCGGTCAGTCTGTTGCTGCTAAGGCCCATGGGGTTCTCCCGGCGTCTTAGTCGGGGATGGCTCCGAGGCTCATGTTGGCCATGGTTCCGGCGATACCGGCGGCCCGGTCCGAGGCGATGAACGTGACGACCTCGGCCATTTCCTGGAGGCTCGGCAGGCGTTTGCGGTGTGTCCGCTCGGCAACCATGGCCTGGAACTGTTCGCGAGTGATCCCGTGGGCCTTGGCGTGGATGCCGAAGACCTCTTCGATCGTGCCGCTGTCGGGCATGGCCTGGGTCCGGACGCCGGCCACGCGTACGCCGTACGGCGCGAGTTCGACGGAGAGGTCCCTGATCAGGGCTTCCTCGGCTGCCATGGCCAAGGCGACGCCACCCATGAGGGGATTGGCGATCCGGGAGGGAAGCGAGGTCACGGTCATGATCACGCCCGCGCCGTTGGCGACCATGTGCCGGCCGGCAAGGCGTGCGGTCAAGAAGTTGGCGCGCACGTGCTCGTTGACGGGTCGCATGAACTCCTCGACGTCGAGATCGACCAGCGGAACGCCCTGCAGCGTGGTGTTGCGGAGCCCGACGGCGTTGAACGAGATGTCGACGCCGCCCGCCTTCTCGATCACCGTGTCGAGGTGCTCGGCCACGGCGTTCTCGTCGAGCGCGTTGACCTGCGCGGCCTCGGCCACGCCGCCGTCGGCGACGATCTCCTTGGCCAGTACCTCCGCCTTCGACAGGGTGCGCCCTGTGAGAAAGAGGCGTGCCCCTTCGCGTGCGAAGGTTCTGGCGACGGCGTGACCGATGGCGCCGCCGGCTCCGTAGATCACGGCCGTCTTGTTCTGGAGCAGCAGACTCGTACTCATTGGTATGCCCTTCCACTACTGGTTCTGGGCGTCGCCGACGAGCGCCGCGTTCTGACGTTCGAGCGCCTTGACCGCCCCTCTGTTCCAGCTATCGGCAAGCGCCTGTGAGAAGGGATCGGGGAAGATCTCGTCCTCTCCCTTGTCCAGCGCGTCGAGGATGGCTGCGGCTACCGACTGCGGTGACGTCTTCGGGATCTCGAGGTCGCGCACCATGTCGGTGTCCACGGGACCGGGCAGTACGGCGTGGACGTCCACGTTCTGGCCGGCGAGAGTGGCACGCAGCGACTGCGTCAACGAGAAGGCAGCCGCCTTGGAGATCGAGTACGCAGGGCTGATGGGCAGGGCAGCCACCGCAGCCAATGACAGCATGTTGACGATCGCGCCTTGTGACTCGATAAGCCGGGGCAGGAAGGCCTGCGTGACGGCGTAGGGGCCGAAGAGGTTGACCGCGAGATGCTGTTCGAGGGCAGCTCGATCGGCCAGGTCTTCATAGCCGTAGACGCCCGCGTTGTTGATCAGGACGTCGAGCGAATCAACGGTCTCGGCGGCGAGGTTGATCTGGGCGGCATCCGTCAGGTCCAGGACCAGGGGCGTGACGCGCTCATCCGTAGGATTCAGGGCCTGCCGTGTGCCGGCGTAGACCCGTTCGGCGCCCCTACTCAGCGCCTCCTCGACCAGCGCCCTTCCGATGCCGCGGTTGGCTCCGGTGACCAGGACTGTCTTGTCCGTGAGGGTCATGTGTGCTCCTCATGAGGTGGAATCGAGCTGTCGATGGTGCAGACACCACGCTGTGGAGGAATTGGGCGGGCGTGGCGCGCCCAGTTCTCGGCCTGCCCGGTGTCAGTACCGGAGAAGGGCTGGCAAGAACTGACACCAGGTGGGGTGATGAGACGTGACAGCGAGCGAGCTGATCGCGAGGGCGCGGACCGGCGATGGCGAGGCGTTCCGGCAGCTGACCGAGCCACATCGCCGGGAGTTGCACATGCATTGCTACCGGCTGCTCGGCTCGTTCCAAGACGCCGAGGACGCTTTGCAAGACACGCTGCTCGCGGCGTGGCGGGCACTCGACCGGTTCGACGGGCGTGCCTCGATCCGCACCTGGCTGTACCGGATCGCCACGAACCAGTGCCTCAACGCGATTCGCTCGGCCAGCCGTCGCCCGGCAAAGGAGTGGGATGTGCCCAAGATCGAACCGCCGGAGCCGAGCCGGCTCGGCGAAGTCGTGTGGCTGGAGCCGTACCCTGACGCTCTCCTCGACGGCGCGATCGCCGCGCCGCTCGGACCGGAAGCACGCTATGAACAGAAAGAGTCCATCTCGCTGGCGTTCGTCACTGCGCTGCAGATCCTGCCAGCACGCCAACGTGCCGTCCTGATCTTGCGCGAGGTGCTCGGCTACCCGGCGACCGAGGTCGCCGACATGCTCGACTCCTCCGTCGATTCGGTCCACAGCGCGCTCAAACGGGCACGCGCCACGCTGCACCGGCGAATCCCGCCGAGCGGGATGGACGATTCACCACCTGCGCCTGCTTCGCCGGCCGAAGAGGCACTTGTGGCGAAGTTCGCCCGGGCCTACGAATCCGGCGACGTCGACGCCCTGGTCGGCCTGCTCACCGACGACGCTCGCGTCTCCATGCCGCCGATGCCGCTTGAGTACCTCGGCCGCGACGCCGTCGCCGGGTTCTACGCCGCGCTCATGAGCGCCAACCGGAAGTACCACCTGGTGCCTACGCGCGCGAACGGCCAACCGGCATTCGGTACTTATCTGCGCTCGGGCAGCGATGGCATCCGGCGTGGGACGGGGCTCGTGGTCCTCACCTTGGCCGGCGGTCGTATCAGCGCCGTGACCCGTTTCGACAACAGCGTCCTTCCGTGGTTCGGGCTCCCGCGGTCCCTTCCCTGCAACTGACCGCCTTGCTTTCAGCCCGCATCCCAGACGAGAAATGTGAAAGGTCGACCATTGCTCGCGGTTCACAATGCACCGGAAGCACCAGCGAGAGTCATGTTCAGTGAGGCGCCGGAACCGACGCCACGGTCCGGGCAGGCGGTTGTCGGAGTCCGCGCCTTCTCGATCAACGCGGCGAACTCGCGCTGCTGAAGGCACGCCCGGCCGGGTGGCGGCCCGGGCAGGACGTTGCCGGTGTGGTACAGCCCGCCGCGGACGGCACCCGACCGGCGGCTGGCACACCCGTGGTGGGTGTGGCCGAACAAGGTGCCAGGAGCTCCTTCATTGACCGGGCGATGCGGTCCGGCTTGTAGATCACCAGGGTGTCGCCTGGTCTGAGCGTGTCCAGGGTGACGCGGAGTTTCGGCCGACCGCCGCGGGTGCTGGCGGTCTCCACGATCACCTCGCGGCAGTCGGCTGCGGCCAGGGCGTCCAGCTGCATCTGGTGATCTTGCATCCGTCCGGAGACGCGGGCGTAGCCGATGCGGACGGTGTTGGTGTAGACGGCCGCGGCTGGTGCGGCGGGCTGCATCCCCTGATCGTCCCGCCAACCGTCCCGAAACAATCACCGGAGGTGGGTTCCGGGACGGGTTGAGGGACGCCTCGACCCGGGCGACCGTCCCGGGTTCGAGGCCGTCCCGTATTCGAGCGCTTTCGGGACGGCGGTTCAGGTGGGCGGTCGCATCCCCGGTGCAATGTCTCAACGAGCACTAGGGTGCTCCGCCATGGATGATCATTTCCCTCCGGAGGAGGACCTTCTGGTCCTGCCGGACTCGCTGCGAGAAGACCTGCACCCGCGTCGTGGTGGCGCACAGCCCCCGGCGACCGGCGTCACCGACAGGTCGGTGGGCGCGATCGACCCCGGTGACACGGTCGACGCCGGTGCAGCCGACGCCCTCGCGAGGCTGATCAAGGATCATCGTGGCCCCATCGAGTCGGCGCTGTCCCACCGCAAGAGCGATGCGGCGATGGTCGCGCAGGCGCGCGACTATCTCGGCGGCGTGGACGACCCGGCCGGGGCCGCGGCAATCCTGTCGATCGTCGAACGAGTGCGCCAGGGGTACGACACCACGCGGATCTTCACCGATGGCTGGGTCGTGGAACGCGGGCCCGCCTTCGCCGCCTGCGCGCTCGCGGAGCTGGCCGCGATCGCCTCGTCGAACGAGCTGAGCCCCCTTGACTCCCTCCGGCTGGTCGACTCGGTGAGCCTGCGGCGCGTCCGGGGCCTGCTGGCCTTTGGGAGCGACGCGGAGTACGAGCGGGCGGTGGGACGGCTGTCGGCCCACCGCCGGACGCGGGCGCAGCGGATGGTCGCCTCCTACCTGGTCCCGACCCGGCATGACTGGGTCGATGAGTGCTGCGTCGAGCCGCCCGACGACGAATGGGGAGGTGAGCGCGCCTACCGCAGTCTGCTGTGGGCCTCGATCGGCACGCCGCGGCACCTGGAGCTGCTCGGCGAATGGCGCCTGGAGGACTCTGACTTCGGGGCGTACTCGTTCGGCCTGCGCGCGACGATGGCCGACGGCGTCGGCCCCGCCATCGCTCCTGTGCTGGTCAGCGCGTGGGACCGGATCAAGGTCTACAAGCTCTGGCTGGAGCCGCTGGTCCAGCTGATCTCGCTGCTGCCGAGCGACGAGGCGTTCGAACTGCTCCTGGAGCGCTACGACCGCGAGCACGCTCGCACGCATCTGCGCGCGGCGATGGAACGCTTCCCGGTACGCGCCGTCCGGGTGTTGTCCAAGGTGGCCGGGAGCGACTCGACCAGTGCCCTCCTCGCCGCCGGTCTGCTGCACCTGCATCTCAAGGCCCACCCCGAACTGGCGGGACCCTCCACCCGGACCCGCGTCCCGGACGCACCTGCCAGCCAGGTGCCGGCGGTGCTGACCGAGCCGGGCAGGGCCGCCCGGCTTCCCGATTACGCCGACCCGGACGGCCTGCCTCAGGTGTTGATCGCCGACACCGGGCGTGCCCTGCCTGAGGCGGCGACCAAGCGACTCATCACGCTGGCGAAGAAGCCGGATGAGCGGCTGGAGGCCGTCCGGGACGCCTGTGACCGGCGCTCGCTCGCCGACCTCGGCTGGGCGCTGTTCCTGCACGGTGACCCGTGGGTGCTGCCCGCCCTCGGGTGGCTCGGCGACGACCGTACGGCTCGCGACCTGGCCGCCCTGATCCCCGGCTGGGCGGACCGGGGCGCCCGGGCCCGCGCGGTGAAGGCGGTCGAAGCGATCGCGAGGATCGGCACTGCGTGCGCGAGGGAACTGCTCGACGAACTCGCCGAGACGAGCCCGCATAACGCGGTCAGCACGGCGGCCCGGCAGCGAGCCCGGGAATTCGCATAACCGTCTAATCCCGACCGAAGGAGACAGCAGCCGGGCCGCACTCACCCGGGAACTCGGCAACCTCCCACCAGTTAATGCTCGATTACGTACCGTAATAGTGTTCTGGCGGCGAAGCGTGACGAATGGCGAAGGTGCACGGGTATCTGAGTGTGTGTTAGCGATGCGGCCAGTGAATGCTGAGAGCGAGTCGGAGAAGGTCTGGCCGTCCAGGCGTCCAGGCCTGCCATCAAGCACCCGACGCAAGGGAGAAGCCTCCGCATGAACCCCCACGTCCAGGCTCGACTCAAGAACTCCTTCATCGTCTTCGACAGCGACGCCAACGGCTACCTGCAGCGGGCGGACTTCGAGCGGATGGCCCGCCGGGTGACGCGCGTGATGGGACAGCAGGAGGGGTCGGCCAAGGCCCAGGCGGTCCTGGACGGCCATCTGCGGTTCTGGGCCGGCCTGGCCGCCGAGGCCGACTCCGACCACGACGCAAAAATCAGTTTCGACGAATACGCCCGCCGTTCCTTCGGCCCCGGCTCGTTCACCGCCCACGTCCAGCCGCTGGCCAAGTCGATCGCCGCCCTCGCAGACACCGACAACGACGGCCAGATCAGCAAGCAGGAGTTCATCGCGCTACTGTGCGCGGTCGGCTTCAACGCCGCCGACTACTCCGACTTCTTCCAGACTCTGGACAGCGACGGGGACGGCGCGATCACCATCGAGCAGTTCGTGGCGATGCTGGAGGACTTCTACACCAATTCCAACCCGGCTGCCCAGAACTGACGGTTCTCCTGAACCCCATGCGATGCGTGCCCATCCCCACGGCTCCGGTGAAGGGGACCGTGGACCGGCTTGTTCTGCCGCGTGCCCTGCCGCGCTTGGGCGCCACCGCGGCGTCATGCTCGTCGCCGGCGCCCTGTCCGCAGCCGATCGACCACGACTTGGACCTCGTGGAACAGGCGGCCGCCGGTGCCGGCATGCAGCGACTGGCGCCGCCCGCCGATCCCGACGCCCGGCTGTGGTACCGGCTGCGGACAGGGCAGCAGGCAGCCTTCCCACTCTGGCAGCAGTTGGGCGCCACTCTGCACCGGTTCCTCACCGAACCGACCCTCGAACTGGCCGACCGTGCGGTGCAACTGCAGGAGGGCTACAGCGTGCTGTTCCTCTACATCGGCAGCTGCACCCCCGAACAGTACGAGGCCACCGCTCGGCCGCGACTACAGGCGTGCCACCCCTCCTTCACTGCCGAATGGGCCGCTGACTATCCCACGGTCAGCGTCGCTCTGCGCCGGCTGCACAAGCTTGACCGCACTACCGAGACCGACCGGATCATCACCGCTTACCAGATCAGCCAGCAGGTCCACTTCGCCATCGCTCAACGGCTGGTGCCCGACGGCGCCTCACTGCTGCAGCGTTCGGGGCGGCTGCCCGGACTCGGGCCCAACCAGTCCGAGCAGGACCTGTATGACCGGTTCTTCTGGGTCAAACGCGCCCCGATCTGTGGCCGCACCTGGCTGGCCCAAACCGTCCGCCGCCTGACCCAGATCATCTGCGACCTGGCCCACCACGAACTACGGCCACCCTCGATACCACCGCTTCAGCCGCACCGCCACCACCAGCAGATCGCTCGAATCGAAACCGACGCCATCGGCATCATCCGCGGCATCATCCACACCCTGGCAGATCCTGGAACACCTCGACCGGGCCCCTCTACCAGGGGTCTACCGAGGTACGGGTGCCGTTAACGGTCGTGTCATGGGCCGCAAACGAGACCTGCTAGCAGTCGCCGAGTCCAGCGAGACATAGGCCGGACCTGCGTGTCCTCGGGTCTATTGGCTGGTCAGTTGTCTGGCTGCGGCTGCTGGTCGGCGGCTGTGATGCGTGCGGCGTACGCCCGGTGAGCCTTGCGCGCTACCGGGCCAGCTGCCTCGGCGGCGAGGGCCGCGCTCTGCTGCAGGGCGGCGCGGTGCAGGGCGAGCGGGGCGGTGACGCGGACCGTGTGGCCCTGCCCGCGGCGGATGGTGCGCCCGGCGGCGAGGGCTTGGCGGACGGCGTCGTCGCCGGCGGTGCGCAGGTGTTCGGCGAGCAGGCCGGGCAGGTCGAGTACGACGTCCTGGTCCGCCGTGGGTAGGCCGTGCTGGGAGCTGGGGGTGGCCGGGGGTGCGTCGAGTTGGTCGGGCAGTTCGCGGGCGCGGGCGGCGTCCAGGACGCGGCGGATGGTCTTGGGGGCGACCTGGTGTCGGCGGGCGAGGGCTTTGACGGCGGTGCCGTCCCGGTAGGCCGTCACGATGGCGGCCGCCTGGCCGGGGTCGATGGCGGCGGGGCGGCCGAGGGTCTTGCCGGAGGCCTGGGCGGCGGCGACGCCTTCGCGGGTGTTCTCGCTGATCATGTCGCGCTGGAACTCCAGCACCGAGGCCAGGATCGAGACCATCATCTTGGTGCCGGGGTCGTCTGAGGTCAGGTCGATGCCCGACAGCAGTCCGGACTCGACCCGCAGGTGCAGGCCGCGGCGGATGAGCACCGGTCGCAGGGCGAGGATGTCGGCGACCGAGCGGAACAGGCGGGCGGCGTCGGCGATGCGGATGGTGTCGCCGACGGCGGCCTCGTGCAGGAGCTCGGTGAAGCCCGCGCGGTCCAGGGAGAGCTGGCGGCTGGAGGTGGCGGGGTCCTCATAGACGGGGGCGCCGGCGGCCAGTAGCGCGGCCAGGGCGTGCCGTTGGCGGGCGTCGGTCTGTTTGTCGGTGGAGTGCCGCAGGTAGACCAAGTCAGCCACGCCCGGCGTCCCCGGCTTCTTGGGTGCGGTCGGTGTCGGCGGCCTTACCGGTCTGTTGGGTGAAGGCGCGGGTGATGAGCAGGGCGCTGCGCGCGCTGGTGGGAACGTAGCCGTCCCGCTCCGGGGTGTCGTCCTTCCAGCCCAGGTCAACTGTCCCGTCGGCCTCGTTCGCGCGCTCCAGCAGCTGGGTCTCGCGGTCCAGGAAGGCGGCGACCTCGTCCAGGAACGCCCCGCCTTGGGCACGCATGGCGTGCACCGCGGACCGGAGCTCACCGACCTCCGCCCGGACCCGTGCGACCCGCTGCTCGTGGCGGGCGAGGTCCATCGCGGTGTAGGGGGCCTCGTTGCCGTTCCAGTCGACCTGCTTGAGCAGGGCCATGGTGTTCCCTTCCCGGGGGATCGGCCGGGCCGTGCCCGGGCGGCTTCACCACAACCTTAGGGGGCCAAAAGGGGAGGCGGAAGGCGGGATCGGTTCCGATTGGCATCGGATGAGACGGGTGTGGTGGATAGTGATGCCCGCCTCATAGAGACTAAACAGATAGCAGCACGCGACACCGAAGGTGTCGAACATCAACGCCACCAGCTTCTCCCGGCCAGCCCTGGTGGTGAGCGGCGGCTCGGTCAGCAGCCCGGACGGTCCTGCGGCGGATCTTCACCTCGGTGAACAGTCGGCGCACGATCTTCCCGCAGTTCGCTTTTGTTCAAGACAGCCCCAGTTTCCGCGGAACACGCTGGAGTCCCCTGCTCGGCACCGTACGAGCGGCACATGAAGGGTGAAACCCATGGGAACCAGAAGGCTCCTCGCGGCCAGTCTCAGCGTCGCGGCACTCAGTTCGGGGACGCTTACGGCTCTGGCTGCCGCGGCACCGCAGGAGGCACGGGCGCTATGCGCCGGGTCTACGATGTACTTCGACAGCCTGGTCGTTGATGGCAGAGATCTCGTCTCGGAAAAACCGTTCCCTGCCGTCTGCAACGGAGACGGAACCTACGAAGGCGTGTTCGCCGCGAGGCAATCTGGCTGGACTGCGTACGTCGTCCGCCATGATAACGGCCAAACTCGGACGTTCTCTGGCCGCCTCTACCCCGACTCGGCTTCCTACCAATACCAGGATGGGAACCGTTCTTCCTACACGATCCTGTGTGCCAACCGGCCGGGTGATTCCATCTGCGGCTTCGGATCCAAGTACGTGCGGGTCCGTGGGGACAACAGTCTCAACCGGGCGATTCTCCAAGCGATCGCAATCGGTTATGAGTACCGCAACTGGGGCTTCTGATTCGAATCACCGCTAGGCATGCAGCCGGGCGAGTATGCGGGCGAGGTCATGCCCAACCAGGTGACGGTGGATCTGCTGGCCTGGAGCTGCTGGCCACGGTCGCGATGGTCGTGCAGCTAAACCCCCAGGTCGCAGAGGCCGTAGGCAGCCTGTCCCGTTGAGGGCAGCACCCCACCACTACTGAGGGTCAGGTCTGGCCTGGCCGGGCCTGGCCCTCTCCCGTGTCGTCACCAGGGTGGCGAGCCCACCCGCTCCGGGGCCCCCTGGCGGGTTGGTCGGTGCTCCAATTGCCAGGCGTGCCCCCAGGTCCAGGCGGACTTCCCGTACGGGCGTACGTGGGTCCAGAACAGCGGGGTGAGGCCGCGGCGGTCAGCCGGGGTAAGCCGGTCGTCCCACTCTTCCTCGGCCAGGACGTCCTGGAGCATGAGGGCGTTGACGTACACCAGCGAGGCCTGCAGGATCCGCAGGCACAGCGCGCCCATTTTGACTTCCTCGCGCCGGTTGGTGGAGACCTCCCCGCCCTTGCCGTAGTAGATGACCGCGTTGGCGGCGTTCCAGGACTCCACCACGTTCAGGCCCTCTTCGATCTCGCGTTGCAGGTCGCGTTCGCTCAGGTAGCGGGCGACGAACGCGGTGCGCTGGGCGCGGCCGATCTCCAGCATGGCCTGGTAGGCGGGGTGGGAGGCCGAGCGGGTGAAGCGTGACAGGATCGCTTCGGTGGAGGCGGTGCGGGTGCGGATCGCGGTGGCGTACTTGATGACCTGGTCGTAGTTGTGGTCGATGACGTCCCACTTGATCGGCCGGGTCAGCGCCGGGGCCAGGTTGGGGTAGGCGCTGGGCTCGCCGGTGGCGGGCCGGTAGAGGCGGACCTTGTTGATCCGTTTGATGCGGGGCAGCAGATCGATGTTGAGCAGCCGGGTGATGCCGAACCCGAGCTCGGACTTTATGTGGACAAATCAAGGGCCTGCTGGTCGGTAGTTGTAGGAGAGACTCTCCACGTACCGTCTTGAAGATCGAGGGTGATCTGGATCTGGTGTGGAGATTCCGGTGGAACCGGATCGGCCAGCCTCCAGGCCCTGGTGGTTGGAGTGAGTGCCAGGGTGACCATGCGTCCAGGTTCGCTGTTCAAGACGATGCCGATCCAATGGGTGCTGCGGTGGAGCAGGGTCGCCGCGAGGCGTTGGTCGGGGTGAGGGACGGTGAGCGTGTCTACGTCGTCGTCGAGAAGGGCGGAGCCCGCGAAAAGGGCAAGGAGCCGAGTTAGCAGTCGCGCGGGCAGAGCGTGGTCGATGGTCTCGACGTAGAGGTAGCAGTCGTCGTGGCCGGAGTAGTAGACCTGTGATCCGGGTGACCTGGGCAGCAGGTTGGTGGTGGCATCCCGGGTGTTGATCGCCAGGACGAGTTCATCTACTTCGGGTAGCGGTCCAGGGACATCGAGAACGTCGATGTTGTGAGGGCTCCAGCCGTCGAGGAATCGACGCAGGTCGTGCCAGGCTATGACCAGGAGTTCGTCGGCGAGGGCCGGCGACGGTGACGCCCAGCCAATGTCGTGGGCGGTGGCGTCGACTTTTTGCTCCTGGGCGATGCGCCGCAGTCGCCAAGGCGTGTAGTCGTCGGCAAGCCAGCTGGTCTGATCGACGTTGAGGACCATCGAAGTCCTGTGTGCGCTGGCCGCCAGCACGTCGATGACGTCGTAGGCGCGGGCGGCGGTGGCGCTGACGGTCCAGATGCCCTCGGACTCGGCAACGCTGATTGACAGCGGAAAGGGCGCCCGATGCAGTCCCACCGAGTTGACGCCCAAGGCGTTGAACTTGTCCACGTTGATCGCCTGCATAGTTACATCTTTGCTGCATGCTCAGCCGGGTTCGGCCGATGAGGTGTTCTCCGCCGGCTCGTAGATAGGTTCACCGAGATCGTCGAGCAACTTCTCGATGCGCGCGGCGGCGCAGCGGTGGCGCTCGGCCTCGCGGGTCCAGCCGCGGTCATCGGCGTCCTGGACAAGCCGCTGCTCGACCTCCAGCCGAGCGCGGAGCCGCGGAGCGTACTCGGGGGTGGTGACGAACTTGGCGCAGGTCAAGTAGAGGTCGCACTCGCAGGGGCCCTCGGCGGGCAGGCGCAGGCAGTGACCGAGTTCGAGTTCGGTCTTGAGGAAGTTGCTCTTAACCAGTCGACGGCCTCGGCGGGCAGGGCTCCGGACTTCAGCTCGTCGGCGGCCGGGCCGGCGATGACCGCACCGGGTTCGAGCACGGACTTGTAGTCGCGCAGCACCTCACGGTCGCTGACCTAGGCATAGACCAGTGCCATGGAGACCGAGGAGTGCCCGAGCATCTTCATGATCGTGTGGAGCTTCGCACCGCGTTCAGCGAGCTGGGTTCCGACCGTGTGCCGGAATCTATGCGCCGAGACGGCGCCGCGTTGCTTGCCCCGCCAGCCGGTCGGGCCGACCAGCCCAGCGGCCTTGCTGACCTTCTGAAGCGGATACTCGAACAGGTAGCGGATATGCTCGCCGGTGCGTTCGTCGATGAACGGCCGGTCGTGGCACTGCTTGCGCATGTCGATGACCGTCTGGAAGGCATCGGCGGCGTCCTGGTGGATGGGGACCATCCGCTCCTTGTAGCTCTTGCCGGCCGGGATCCGCAGCTGCGGTGTCCCGTCGGGGTAGCGGTCCAGGCAGTCGGCGTCTACCAGGTCCTCAGGTCAACAGGGCCTTTGACCACAGCGCCCCACCGAGACGGCGGGGCGCTGCCGTGCCCGTTCAGCTCATGGTCGAGTAGTAGTGATTGTCGTTTCCGGTGGCCATCGCAGTGGCCAGCCTGTTCGCGCTGACCCAGTACCTCTTCGGCACCTTACTCCAATCCTTGTTGTAACCAGACGCAGGGTCGGTAATGAGAATGGTGCCGGCCTGCAGGTTGAATCCGATGATGGTGACGTAGTGACCGACGTACCTGTTGGGATAATTCGGGTGAAACTTCTTCTTCTTGTTGGACCTGATGTGGATGACCATCGCATGGCGCTTGCTGCCGACGGTGACCCTGACGTCCTTGAAGAGCTGCGCCCGCTTCTTGTACAGGGGGGTGTTCTTCTTGAAGCCGCGGGTGAAGTAGGGCTTGCCGAAGCCGCTGCGGCTCAGGGCGTTGTTCATGGCCTTTGTGGCCTTGGTGGCGTCGGAGGTGTGCGGGTCGTGCGGCCAGTCCGAGATCATGTCGTCGGCCAGAGTGGACTGGGAGGCTGGGTTCTTGACCCAGGTCTTCAAGGCCATGCGGGCGGCCGTCGGACCACACCAATATCCCTTCTTCTGCTGCTCCCAGTGGATGGTGAGGGTCACGATGTTCTTGCTCGCAGCGATGGCCTGGCTTGTCACATGCGTCTGACCGGTCGCGTGCGCCTGACCGGCTGACGCGTGTGGCCCCGATACGCCGAGCGCAGCTGCCATGGTCGCGACGCCCAGCGCGGGAACGACTGCTTTTCTCATGCTTTCCCCGTCTCCGAATGCCTCAAATTATGAGAAATCTAGCCGACCGGATTATCGATTCCTTATCAGTCGCTTAATCAGCCACGTGAAGAAGGACACGAATCTGGCCACGACGGCCTGGCCCGGTGACGACGCATCCCGCGATGATCATGGGCGTGCGGGCCGTGCCGTCACGCTCCCTGTACAACTTCAAGCACGACGGATCAGCGATCTCCAACTGCTCCGCCCAGGTACTCGGCCACCTCCGCTGGCACCTGCCGCGGGTCAGGCATGAACCGGCCCAAGAACCGCATGCTGGTCAGCTGGACCGCGAACCCGAGCCGGATGTGGTCCCGGCGCTTGTCCTGGATCAGTTCCCAGTCCGCGTTTATCCAGGAAGAAGGCCTGCCGGTAACGAAGCTGTCATGAAGTACACGCGTTGACGTTTCCCTGTTCAGCCGGGGGTTGTGGGCTTCTTTCGTGGTTCTGATGACCGCTCTGATCTTGTGCGGTCAGTATTGATCCGGATTCGTAGGGTTCGCGGCGGCTTGGTGCCGTCGGCTGTCTGCCGCAGGCGGGAGATCACCGACACACTGGTGGACCTGCTGATCTCGACGGTGCACCGGATCAACGCCCGCGCCGAGACCAAGGTCATCGGTGATTTCGTGGCGGAGCTGAAGCGGGTGTCGGGCAAGGAGAACATCCTGTTCAAGATGACCGAGGCCGCGCTGGAGGCACCGCAGGAGACGGTCGAGGACGTCATCTACCCGGCGGTGCCGGGCGGTTACAAGACACTGGTGCAACTGCTGCACGAGTACCGCGCCAAGGGGTCGTCCTACAGGCAGCACAAGCAGCGGGTGTTCAAGGCCTCCTACACCAGCCACTACCGAACCGGTCTGATCCAGATCATCGAGGCGCTGGAGTTCGGGTCGGCTAACACGATGCACGCGCCGATGATGGACGCGCTGGCGCTGATCAAGCGGTACAAGGCCGGGGCGTCCAACCGCACCAAGTGCTACGCGCTCGGCGAGACGGTGCCGGTGGAGGGGATCATCCCGGCCGAGCTGGTGGACCTGCTGTACCGGGCCGACAGCAAACGGCGCCAGCGGATCTTGCGGCCAGGTAGGCGAAGGCCCACGTCATCAGTCCTGAGCTGTAGAAGATCACCGCGTACTCGTTCTCGGCCTGGGCATCGGCGATGAGGGGCCATCTCCGACGAGGGTCATGAACGCCCCGACGCCGACACTGGCCACAAAGATCACGGCGACGCCGATCAGGTTGCTTGGCAGGGCGCGCATCTTGCGCCATTCGCCGGCCAAGGCGTGGGCGGGACCCGGGACCGTGCTCGCCTGCTCGGTCATGGCGGTGCTCACCGCTGGTCGCCTTCCGCTGCGCCGGCGCGGTACCGGACTACGCCGGCGGTGAGCCTGACGTAGGCGTCTTCGAGGGTGGCGCCCTCGGCCAGGTCACCGATGTCGAACCGACTCAAGAGCCTTCCTGCGCCGATGACGGCGATGCGGTCGGCGGTCTGCTGCATCTCGGCCATGAGGTGGCTGGAGACCAGCACGCAGCGGCCTTCTGCGGCGAGTCTTCGCATCAGGTGGCGCACCCAGCGCACGCCGTCGGGGTCGAGCCCGTTGACCGGCTCGTCGAGAATCAGCGTTCCGGGATCGCCCAGCAGCGCGGCGGCGATCCCCAGGCGCTGGCGCATCCCGAGCGAGAGAGCTCCGATGCGCCGCGTGGCCACCGTGGCGAGGCCGACCTGCTCGAGCAGGTCATCGGCGCGCGTGTCAGGGATGCGGCCTGCGGCGGCGAGCCACCGCAGGTGTGCTCGGGCGGTCATGCCCGCCGGCGCGCCGCGCGCGTCGAGCACGGCCCCGACGACACGTTGCGGAGCGGCGTGCTCGCGCAGCGGGCGACCATCGATCGTGGCGCTGCCGCAAGTGGCCCGCTCCAAGCCCAGCATGATCCGCATGGTCGTGGTCTTGCCTGCCCCGTTAGGTCGGAGGAAGCCCGTCACCTGCCCGTCCGGTGCGGTGAACGACAGGTCATCGACTGCGAGTATCCCGCGGTACCGCTTCTGTAGCCCTCTTGTCTCGATCACGCCGTCAAGCAAAGCCTGACCAGGGGCTTCACCGCCATCCGTCGTTCGTCGGCCATCGGTTCACGAAAGTCGATCGAGCGGGTTCCGCGGGGTGGCGGCCCGCGGAGAGCTCCAGGCGCGTGGCGGTGTCGGTCTGCCGGTACGACAAGATCGCTATGCGATGGTCTGGCGACGTCCGTGCCGAACTCGGTGATGCGGTCGATTTCGTGCTGGACGGCGGCCCCTGCCAGATCGGCGTCGAGTCGACCATCGTCGACGTCACGGGCGAGATCCCGACCGGGCTGCGGCCGGGCGGGGTGACGCGCGAGGACCTGCAAGCGGCGCTGGGGCGCCCGATCGCGGTCCACTCCACCAGCCGCGTACGGGTGCCGGGCCTGGCGTAGGAGGGACTGGGGTGGGCGATCGCCAACCGGCTCCGCCGCGCCGCAGGCCCCCGGCCCTGATAGGTGACCGACGCCGGCGCCGGCGGATGTTCGGGCCGCAGCGCCTACCGGGACGCACCCTCGGCCCCAGTCGCACCCCCACCCGGGCAGAAACCGGGGGCCTGTAGGAGATCGGGCATCAGTCGTGATCCCTTTTTGGGTGGCTGGTGGCCGAGGAGGTGCAGGTGGGGTCGTAGTGTGCCGGCATGACTGATCCTCAGACTGTGCGTGATGCCTTTGACCTGCTGTTGGCGGGTAATCGGCGGTTCGTGGCCGGGGTGCCTGAGCATCCCAATCAGGACGCGGCCCGCCGCAGCGAAGTGGCGCCGGGGCAAAACCCGTTCGCGGTGGTGTTCGGGTGTTCCGACTCTCGGCTGGCAGCTGAGGTCATCTTCGACCGCGGGCTGGGCGACCTGTTCGTGGTGCGCACGGCGGGTCATGTGATGGGGCCGGAGGTGCTGGGGAGCGTCGAGTACGGGGTGGACGTTCTGGGCTGCCCGCTGGTGGTGGTGCTGGGCCATGACTCCTGTGGTGCGGTCGCCGCCGCCCGGGCCGCGGTGACCGACGGCACGAGCGTGCGGGGGTTTGTGCGGGATGTGGTGGAGCGGGTGACGCCCAGCGTGCTGGCCGCCCAGGCCGCCGGGCGTACCCGCGATGCCGATTTCATCGCCGAGCATGTCCGGCACACCGTCGATCTGCTGCTGGAGCGCTCGGGTGTCGTCGCCGACGCGGTGGCCGCCGGCCGGGCGGCGGTGGCGGGCCTGTCCTACCGGCTGGCCGAGGGAACCGCTCATCTGGTCACCGAGCGGGGCCTGACGGCACAGGTGAGGAATAACCCCTGGGTTCCCTGAGCCCTCGCGTACGTCAGGAACCCCTGGAGCAGGGGTTAGTCCCTGGATCTATGCCGGTTCTGGTATTTGAAGAGTCTTCAGAATCCCTGAAGGTTCATCGTGGCCTGTGTTCGTCTTGCAGCTTCGGTGAAGGTGAGGGGGCTGGAGTTGGCGCTGGCGGTCGTGAAGGATTTGCGGGTCGCGAGGGCTCCGGCGGCGCCCTCGGCCCTGGAGGAGTTGGAGACCGATGTGCTGGCGCGGGCTGCGGCCGGGTTGTCGGACGGGACGATCTCCTCGGACGTGATGCATCTGGAGCAGGTGCGGGCCTGGTTCGGGCGACCGTTGTGGGAGATGGGGCCGGGCGACGCTGATGTCTACTTCGGCAAGACGCTGCGGAACACGGCCAAGGGCACGCGGTTGTCACGTGCCCAGGTGTTGAAGACGTTCTTTCTGTCCTGGAACTGCGGCACAAGGTCGAGATCCATCAGATGACCGGCCGGGCCGTTGAGTGCCCGATCGACGAGATGAACTTTTTCTGGAAATGGGCCGTCAGGAGCCAGTTCATGCCGTTGATGATGGCGACCGCGCCCAGGCCCAGGAGGCCACTGCCTCCGTCTGCCGCCTTCAACTGGGCAGTTTTGGATAAGTTTTTGCATGGCTTGTTCGTTAACGTGACGTCCATGTTCAAGATCTGGACCGGGGTCGCGGCGCTCTCGATGCAGGCCGTGAGCCGGACCTTTGGAGGCTGGCTTTCCGGCCCAGGTCGGCGTTAGGGCGCTCGATCCGTGCGAGCGACCTGGATGACCACGACGCGAAGCCCAAAGTACGTCGGGCACGAGGGGAGCGAATTTGTCAACGCGAAGAACGGTGACGAGGATCGGGGTGCCGGCCGCCTTTATGATCGGGGCGCTTGCGCCCGTGGGAGCGGTTCCGTCGGCACATGCCGAACCAGCGCCCAGGCCGTTCTCAGCCGCATCGGCCAAGGACATCCGCGACTGCCCGGACAGGCGCATTTGTGTATGGACCGGGGAGAATTTCGCGGGCATCATACAGATATACACAGAAACTGCAGCGGGTAATTGCACGATTACAGCACTCAACTATCGATCAGCCTACAACCGCACGGGCCGCAGCCAGCGACTATGGGCTTTCGGGTGCCGTGGCACTAACCGAACCATCGCCAATGGCTCCGCAATTCCAGCCGTCGGGCCCTATCGGTCGATCGGCGGGTAGCACCTCTCCACCCAGACTTGATTTAGCAGGCGCCTGTCGACGTCGAGTAGTCGTGGCGGAATGATTCAGGGCCGTCAGACCCGTTGGTCTGACGGCTCTCCTGTCGATGTTGATGACGATCCCCTCCTGATGAAGAACGGACCGTTGCCCGACTGTGCCTGGCCGCACCAAACTGGCCACCGGTGCGAAGCTGATCCGCCTGGACACCGGACTGGCCCGCCCGCTCACCGCCGCCAAGACGATCACTCTGAAGTCTCCACCCTGATGCTGGAGGAGGCGCTCGCGGCGAGGAGCACCGCCGACCGCGTCTACACCCGGAGCCGGGTGGATAGACCGCCAGACCCCGGCCACCGTCGAAGGACGCCTCACCGGTTCCAGCGAACCCAAGGGCCAGAACCATCCATAGAGCATGAAGACCCCTGGGTTCGACGTGGAGGCACGTCAGCCCGCGCGAACTCTGGGACTTCAAGGCCCTCCGCTCCCGGAACTGGCCCCAGCCCCAAAGTAGCGATGAGCTAGATCACGGTTGCGGTTCGTGGTCGTCACGAATTGCGTGTACCGGGGCGTAGGCGTCATTCCCCGTTTGATCGTGTTGCCCTGTTCTCGGGGTTCGGTCGGGCGAAGGGAGCGGCGGGGATGCGTCGGGAGTGGGAGCCGGAGGAGCTGATCGCGGCCTGGACGCTGATGGACGGCGACTGGGAGCAGATGGGGAACAAGACGGGCCTGACGCGTCTGGGCTTTGGTCTGCTGCTGAAGTTCTTCGAGCAGGAGGGCCGGTTCCCCAGGCATTGCGATGGACGGTCGGTCGGATCGCACTGCACACCGGCATCCAGCACGTCAGCGAGATCACAACTGCGCGGCCAGGGCCGCGACGTGCCGGACGAGATCCTGGCGCACATCTCCCCGGCCCACAGCGAGAACATCAACTTCTTCGGCGTCATCACCGTGGACGTGGAGGCCGAACTCGCCAAGCTGGACGGCGGAGGCTGGCGCCCGCTGCGCCCGGCCGAGTCGGGACTGCTGTGGGCGTAACGGCCCGCCGTGGACTCATCGGTACGACCATGCCTGGCCGGTGCCGCGGTACTGCTCGACGGGGATGGGCAAGATGCACCGATCCCTGCCAGTACCGGACCGTCTGTGATGCACGTCATGTCTGTGTGGTGTCACAGAAACCGAGTCGCCTGCGTCTTGTGCTGGATACGGGCACCAGAGCTCGGGTTCGGGAGGAACAACAATGACTTTGACGAAGCAGGGAATGGATTCGCTGGCAGGAAAGGTCGCGGTCGTGACCGGGGCGGGGTCTGGTATCGGCGCGGCGACCGCGGCGACGCTGGCGGCCTTGGGCGTGCGAGTGTGCTGCGCAGGGCGGAGCGTTGAGCGCGTTGAGCGGACGGCCGAGCGGATCGTGGCTGCCGGTGGCGAAGCGTTCGGGCGGCGGGTCGACGTGGCCTCGCAGGAGGACAACGATGCGATGGTCCGCGAGACGGTCGCCCGTTATGGCGCTGTGCACATTGCGCATCTCAACGCCGGAACAGGGCATTGGGCCGGCATTCTGGACTACCCGCTGGAGGAGTGGGACCGCACGATGGCGGTGAATCTGCGGGGTGTGCTGCTCGGCCTGCAGGCAGCAGGTCGAGCGATGCGCGATGTGGGCGGCGGCTCGGTTGTAGTCACCGCATCGGCGGCCGGGCTCACCGGTAATCGGGGGGCAGCGGCATACTCGGCGTCGAAGCACGGTGTGCTGGGTTTGGTCAAGTCGGCTGCCTTGGAGCTGGGGCCGGTCGGTATCAGGGTCAATGCCATCTGTCCCGGGTACATCGCCAGTAATGATCTGATGCGGAAGATCGGCGAGGAGCTCGACGTCGACAGCCGCTTTCCATTGCGCCGGCCGGGGCGTAGCGAGGATGTCGCCAACCTGGTGACGTTCCTTGCCAGTGATAGTGCATCGTTCATCACCGGCAGCGTCTACACCATCGATGGCGGCTGGTTGGCGGGCGGTATCGATCTCGTGGACGACTCTGCGGATGAAACCATCGGCGACGACCAGGTAGCCGCACTGGTCAACACGTCCTCTCCGTGAGACTCGTGCGCTGGGCGTGGGCAGACACGCGAGACAGACATCCGCAGGCAGGCGGATCGGGGCTGGCCTGAAAGGCCCTCATCGAGGGTGCCGATGCTGGTCGCTCGGCGCGGTGGCAGCAAAGGATCAACGTTCACACACGGCCGACGCCCAAGCCGAAGCCTCGGCATCGCAAGCCTGTCTGTCGAGGCCGGCCCACTGCTGGTGCAGGTGTCGGGTTCTGAGCGACCGCTACGGCCTGGACATGCTCATCAACAGCGTCGAAGAAATGTTCAGCTCGACCTCGCCGCAAGCAGTACGTGCGGTGGCGCACCTGACGCTGGCGCGGTGTCACATGCACAGGTTCGGCGGTGACTGATGCCTGACCGGTTACGGCATCGGGAAGCCCGGCGCGGATACCCGCGAACGGCATCCTTCGGCAGCCCGTCGGCAACGAACGGCGCGGCCCCGATCGCGGACGAGCCCGCGTCGCCTACACCTGAAGGAGAAGCTCATGAACCTTGCCCTCTGGATCGTTGCCGGCCTGCTTGCCGCCCTCGCCCTGTTCGGTGGTCTCACCAAAGCGTTCATGAACAAGGCCAAACTGGACGAGTTGGGCGCGAAGTCCGGTGGGGGATGGACCATGCACGCAAGCGCCGGGTTCGTCCGAACCCTCGGGGCCCTGGAGATCTCGGCCGCGGCCGGCCTGATCCTGCCGGCCGCGCTCGACATCGCACCGGTGATGGTGCCGGTGACCGCCGTCTGCTGGATCCTGCTAATGATCGGCGCCATGATCACCCACGCCCGCTACGAACAATACAGATACGTCGCGCTGAATCTCGTCTACCTCGCTATGGCCTCCTTCGTGGCCTGGGGCCGTTTCGGCCCCGACTCCTTCACCGGCTGATTAGGGCAAGTCGCCAGCGGGCCGCGCCGCGCGGTTCGGCAGTATCGACGCCCGTAACAACGGCAGCCCGACCACCAACAAGAAATACCAAGTCGTACTCCAACGCGTTGGCCACCACGCGGGCCGATTCGTCCGATGGGCCGCTCGGGAACGCCTCACCCATCTCTCCCCGGCCATCCGCTGGCAGGGGCCCCCACCACGGACAACGTCTCAAGGACCTCGGCATCCAACCCTGCCAGGCCCGCTCCACCGCGCTGTTCCAGTTCGCCACCGAACTTCCCGCCGGCCTGCTGGCCCGCATGCTCGGCGTCCACATCGACGTCGCGGTCGCCTGGCAACGCGCCTCCGCCGGAGATTGGATGATCTAAGCCGCTGACCTCAGCCACAGCCGCCGACCACACGAACAGGAAACCTCACATGAGACTCGACGACCACACTGTCGTCGTCACCGCAGCCGGACGCGACTTCGGACGAGCCCTGGCCATCAGGCTCGCTGACCTCGGCGCCCAGGTCATTCTGTCCGCACGAACGCTCAAGGCAGCCGAACGCACCCGCGACGAGATCCATGACCGAGGCAACCCACGAGTCCACGCCTTCGCCTGTG
The DNA here is from genome assembly GCF_008923185.1 of Actinomadura rudentiformis. Lineage (GTDB taxonomy): Bacteria > Actinomycetota > Actinomycetes > Streptosporangiales > Streptosporangiaceae > Spirillospora > Spirillospora rudentiformis. The sequence continues at coordinate 83,904 of NZ_WBMT01000004.1, read as the reverse complement.
ACCTGACCGATCCAGCCTCCATCACCCACTTCGTCCAGCAAGTCGCGAAGACCACCGACCACATCGACGTGCTGGTCAACAACGGCGCCCGCTGGCTCCAGGGCGAAGACCTCCTGACGGTCTCGGACGCCGACATCATCGACACCCTCGCCTCCGGCGCGACCGGCACCATCCTGGCCACCAAGAACTTCCTGCCCCTGCTCCTGCGCTCCGACAAACCCGACATCATCACCATGATCTCAACCGCCGGACTCGCAGGCCACAGCCGCTCCAACGCCCACGACGCGTTCTACAGCGCAAAGAACGCCCAGGCCGGATTCACCGAAATCCTGTCCAAACGCCTGCGGCCGCAGGGAGTACGCGTGATCTCTCTCTATCCACCCGACTTCAACAACGCAGACCCACTCGCGCCGGACTGGCACACCACACCCCGCGGACCCACAGACCCGCTCACCAGCCAGTCCCTGATCGAGTGCATCCTCTTCGCGATCGGCCAACCCCGCGACTGCTTCATCAAGTCCTTCCATTTCGAAGAACCGGTCTGACCGAAGACCAACGGCCACAGGAGGGGCGGCGGCACGCCGTCTCTGCCGGTCAGGAGCCGGACGTGCATGGTTCCGAGGTGCATCCAGGTCTGGAACGGCCTTCGCGAATTCGTTGGGCGCACGGTCATGCGGGACGGCCGATGGCTCGATAACCCAGTCGACTGAGGAGATCCCAGATTGCCCTTTCCGGCTGTCTCGACTGGGCCGACTCCGACCCCACCGACGAGACCGCTCAGACAATCCGCGACTGGGGTCGCAGACGTTTCATAGGCGAGGACCTATGAAACACCCCGCCAGCCCGAGGTCATCCAGAGCCCGATCTCGTTTCATGGGTCGTTGCATACGAAGAGACGCGTGGAACACCCACATGAAAACAATCTCGGGGTGAGCGACGACGACTTCCTTCGCGTGGAAGCAAGCGACTGCCCGATGTCCAGCTGCGCCGCGCCCGCCGGGTCACCGTGCCGCACCGGCAAGGGCAAGGTGGCCATCCAGTACCACACCGCCCGGTTCCGGCTCGTGCCCTCCCTCGCTAAAACCCTGAGCGTCCCCACACCCCCGATCCGCAAGCCCGGCACGGACTGGACCGAACTGCCCCGCCCCGCGACGGCCGGCGGCAAGGTGGCTGGGCACGTGCGGATCGGCTACGCCCGCGCCTCCACCCTCCGCCAGTTGGACACCCAGCTCGGCTCACTCAAGGCCGCGGGCGTCACCCGGACCTTCCACGAGAAGATCTCCACCCGCACCACCCGCCGCCCCGAACTCGACAAGGCCATCGACCTCGCCCGCGAGATGCGCGCCTCCGGCGTCGCGGTCACCCTTGTCGTTCACGAGCACAAGCGGCTCAGACTCGGCATCGAACTCGCGGCGCTGGCCGAGCAACTCAAGGCAGGCGACATCGGCCTGGAGTTCCTCACCGGCGAACTGCAAGGCACCCACGACCCGTCCGGAATCGTGTTCACCGTGCTGGCCGCCCTGTCCGGGATGGGACGCGAGTACATCCGTGACCGCACCCTGGAAGGCCACGAGTCCGCCCGCAGCCGCGGCAAGAACATCGGCGGCGCCACCGTCACCGACGACGCCATGCTCGCCGTCGCCCTCCACCTGCGCGAGAACAACCACAGCCTGCGCGACATCGCCTCCCGGCTCGTCATCACCACTGGCAAGAAGAAAGGCCAGCACCCCTCAGCCGCCACCGTGATGCGCATGCTCCGCGAACACGACCAGCAGACAGCGGCCACGGGCTGATTGATCCCGTCTCGCATGACCGCGTCAGCGCAGGTCAGCCAAATCCGACCAAAATTTCCCCGGGACTACTGGGACCCCGGTCCGAGCGGCTGGATACGCCCGGCCAAAAAGCCACCGGCCAGGTCCGGGCCCGAACCCGCATCCAACGGACCAATGACCAGCGGTGTTGAGCCGCGGCCCATACCGCTGGGTGACGATCAATCGTCGACGGTGAGGCTGTCGATGGCGGCCTGGCGGTCGGCGTGAGTGGGCAGGGTGTAGCGGCGGGCGGTCTCCAGGGAGTGGCCGAGCAGTTCGGCGATGGTGACGACGTCCACGCCGCGCCGGGCCAGGGTGGTGCCCAGGGTGTGGCGGAGCACGTGGGTGGTGAAGTCCTCATCGGCGCCGACCGTGAGTCCGGCCCGGTCGGCGATGCCATTGAGTACGCCGGTGGCGGCGCGTGCCGACAGTCGGCCACCGCGGGCGTTGAGGAACAACGCCGCGCTGCCGGTGCCGGCGCCTGAGCCGGGCAGCGCGGCGCGTTCGGTCAGCCAGGTCTGCAGTTCGGCGCGGAGCTTGGGATGCAAGGGGATCTCGCGGTACTTGCCGCCCTTTCCCATGCGGACGATCAAGACGCCTTTGCGGGCGGAGATGCGCAGATCATCGACATTCAAGGCGACCAGTTCATGGATGCGCGGACCGGCGTAGAAGGCGGTGTAGGCCATGGCGCGGTCACGGGCGGGGCTGCGTTCAACCTCGCGCAGGAAGCGGACCTGGGCGCGTTGGTCCAGCGCACGGGGTGCCAGGTTGGGCAGGCCCAGGCGCTTGGCGGCCGCCGGGCCCAGTCCGATGCGGCGGTTGAAGTCGTCGATGGCGGTCAGGTGCGCGTTGACGGTGGCGGGCTTGCGTTTGAGCACCGTCAGCAGGTGGGCGCGGTAGTCACGGGCAGCCCAGTCGCGCGCGGCCGGATCGGTGAGCGGGTCGCCGTCCAGCGCCGCGACCTCCAGCCAGGCCAGATACTGGCGCACGCGCGACAGATAGTTGGTGACGGTGTCGGCGTCCAGGGGGAAACTGTGCTTGGTCAGCGCGGCGCTGTAGGTGGCGAACGCCGTGGCGTAGCGCTCGGGTACGCGGGTGGCGGTGGCTCCCCGTCGGCGCCGCTTGGGTGAAGTGGCACCGCCGTCTGATGGCGGCGAAATATAGGAAGTGTTTTCGGCGCCCTGGCGTGCATCGTCGACCGGAATATAGGAAGTCACACCCAGAGCGTACTTCCTATATTCAAGTATAAGAAGCTACGCCAGGCCGGGCAGCCGAGCCGCCCTACCGAGGGCACCCCGAAGATACCCAAGCCGATGCTCAACGCCCTGACGCGTCCCACCGCAGCTGTGCTGCCACTGCCACCTCGTGACGAATCCACTGCCACCAAGTGACGAACACGCAGGTCAGAAAAGTGACGAACTGCACCGACGCCCCAACCTGACGCAGTTGGGCGGCGCGCACCGCTCCATGCGCATAAGCGCGATTATGCGCTGCCTACTTTTCGTCCTCAGGAAATCTAGGAGGCTGATTTCATTACTTGCGAGGAAAAGAAATGAGAGCATGGGGCCATGAGCAGTGATCTTGGCGGCCCCGGCTTGCCCGACGCGGAACCGGTGACACAAGCGCACGGACGGCCGGTCGACATCGAAATCCCCGCCACGCGCGGCGGGCGGCGCCCTGGGGCGGACCCGGCGGCGCCGTGGGGCCGGTGCAAGTACTGCGACACGGCACTGCCGCGACCGCCCAAGGCGCGCGGGCGCCGCCCGGAGTACTGCCCGCCACAGCTGGACGCCGACGAGAATGTGATTAAGGACTGCCAGGCCGAGGCACACGCCGCCAACCGCAGCCCAGCAGCGGCCGCCGTCGCCGAGCCGCTGGCCGCGCTGCGCACCGTCCTGACCGGGATGGCCGCCGCCGCCCGCGAACGCGCCGACCGCGAACGGGAGACCGCCGACCGGTTGCAAGAGATCGTCGACACCGTCGTGGCCCGCAACACCGCACTGGAACAGCAGGCCGCCCAGGCCGACACCCGGGCCCGCGAGGCCGAGACGGCCCGCCACAGCGCCGAGGTCGACGCCGACGCCGCGCGCCTCCAGGCCGACACCGCCGAGGCCGCCCGCGACCACGCCGAAGAACGCGCGCTGGCCGCCGAAGAGATCGCCCGCGCCGCCCGCACCGCCGCCGAGGCTGCCCGCCAGACCGCCCGCACCGAGGCCGATGCCCGCCAAGCCGCCGAGGGCGCCGCACGCACCACCCAGCAACGCCTCGACCAGACCGAGCAGCGGCTGGCCGAGGCCGAACAGGACCTGCGCCAGCTCCGCCAGTCTCTGACCCAGGCCCAGGACGCACACGCCCGCACCCGCACCGACCTGGACCAGCGCACCGGCGAGCTCGCCGCCACCCGCAGCCGGCTCGCCGACGCCACCGACCGGCTGACCGCCCAGCAGGCCGAGATCAGCGCACTCCGCCAAGCCCTGACCCGGGCCGAGCAGACCGCCCAGACCGCCACCGACCGGGCCGACGGCGCCGAACAACTAGCCCGGCAGGAACGCACCACCGCCGCCGAGGCGGTCGCCGCCGCCCACCGCGAACGCGACACCGCCCGCGAAACCCACCTCACCACCACCGCCAGGCTGACCGCCACCATCGACGCGCTCACCGCCGACCGCGACGCCGCCCGCGCCGAGGCCACCACCCACCTGCAACGCGCCCTGCACGCCGAAGCCGCCCTCACCGCCACCGCCGACGACGGTCACGATGGCGACACCTAGGCCGACCAGGGGCGCCGAGCCGGCCTCGCCAAGCATCGCGACACATCAGACGCCGACCCTCACGGCAAGTCGCGGCGGGCCACCGGTCGGCCATGGCCGCGGCGGCAACGGCCGGGCAGGCCACCAGGCCGATGAGGAAGGTCCCGGGCCGAGCCTGCACGCCAGAAATTCAAGGCACCTATTTCTTCGGGTGCCTGCCGCGCTCCGTCGTTACGCTACCCGGAGGCAGCCTCTGCGAATGAGCGGCTATTCCTTATCGATCCTAGCTCGCGAGAATATGGATCGAATGCTTTAAACTCACGACTCAATCGCCGAAAAACTGACAAACTCGGCGCGATAGCGCCCTGGCGAACTCCTGACCCGTCCAGGCGCACAAGATCACAGTCGGTCGGACAAGGGAACCCCGGTGCCATATCTTCCCAGTTCAAGCGCCCACCAGAATGAGGATGCACCGGCGTTCACTGACATATATGGTGCATCAGCGACGGCACTCGGCTCAATTACTGACATCTACTTGGCGTTCAACACCTCTGCTGCCGTGGTCATGTCGCTGCTCACCCGCGAAACCCATCCTTCTTTCGCGTAGAGGCACGCATATCAGTTATCGCGACACGCGAAACGCCTAATGAGTCGGCGCTTATCCTGGAGCTGCCAGTTGCTAAGGATCACGTGCGTGCGGTTCTGCACGCTTCTGTCCTGCGGGTTCGTCACTGGGTGTCAGTCGATTCGGCGGATCGGCGTGCGGTCGTTGGCCGATCCGCTGCCGATCAACACCCCCGACGAGGGCATGGGCCGCATCGCCTTCCTGCTGCTGGCGCTGTTCGCCGAGATGGAACGCACCTTCACCGCCGAACGCGCCGCCCACGCCCGCATCGTCGCCGAAGCGGCCGCCCGACAGATCGGCCGCCCCATCGCCCACCCCGAGGACAAGATCGAGTACGCCCGGCTGCTGAAGGCCCAGGGTGACTCGCTCGGCGCCTAGAGGTCGAAGTGGGTCGCCCCGGTGATGTCGTGCAGCTCCGCGGTGTCGCCGGCGCGCGCCACGCCGTTTTCGCTGAAGAGGCGGGTGTCGGCCTTGCTTCCGGTGATCATCGGGCGCGGCTCGAGCCGGCTGTCGTTGCGGTAGGGCTCGAGCTGGGGCGATCAGGTCGGAACGGGCCACACCCCAGCCGGGAGAACGGGGGTGTTGTCTGATCGGCGTGCGGTAGTACCCGTAGCTCTTCGGGAACATGCCTCCCGCAGGGAGGGCGTCTGCTTCGGCCTGCGTGCCGGGGGGCAGGTTGGTGGCGTCGGCGCTGCCTTCGCGGGCGTCGGAGGTCCGGAGCACCGCTGCCTGGTCGAGCAGGTGGTCGCGGACCTGGGGCTCGGCGAGGAGCTCGGTGCCGGGTTGACGGCGCTGACGGTGGCGACGGCCTGGATCCGCTGGTCGGTCTGAGCGGCGTAGGTCCGGGTGGAGCTGACGATCAAGGTGGTCATTGCTGAATGAGTTGTGCCGCCTCGCGCAGTGCATCGTCCAGCGACTGGGGCTTGAGGCCGAAGGTGTCTTGGGTGTCGGCGGAGTCCATGACGAAAGGCCGTTCCCATTGGTAGCGAGTGGTGCGCAGTTCACGCACGACGGGGGCGAACACTCCGGCGGTCCACAGCACGGGGTAGGGGATCGTGGTCAGTTTGGGTGTCGGCGCCTGGGTGATCTCGGCGAACCTGGTGGCGAGCTGGCGCAAGGGCAGGGGTGGGTTGGTGGGGGCGTGCCAGGCTTTGCCCCATCCCCGCTCGTCACCGGCGACGGTGATCAGGGTGGTGGCCACGTCGTGGACTGAGGTGAAGCTGTGCGGCTGGTCGGGAGTGACCGGCAGCAGGGCGCGTTTACCGGCGAGCACTGGTTTGGCGACGGTAAGGCCGAAGACTCCGGTGCCCTGGATGAAGTCGCTTGCCCGTACTTCGGTGGCGCGGATCCGTCCCGCCTCGTGGGCGGCGAGCGCATCGCGCCACAGCTGGGCGCGCAGTCGCAGTTTGGGATGGGTTGCAGCGAGCGGGGTGGTCTCGGTCATGGGTCCGGCCACCGGTCCGTAGCCGTAGAGCGTGGCCGTGCTGGCGAGTACCGCGCCGGTGTGCTCCGCGGCGGCCAGGAGTGCGGAAGCCAGCGGTGGCCAGTCGGTCAGCCAGCGGTCATAGCGGGGGTTCGCGCAGTTGTAGAGCGCTACGGCGCCCTCGGCGATCGTGGTCAGCCGTTTGGCGTCGGTGGCGTCGGCGGCGATCCGTTCGATGGCCGGATGCTCCGGGCCGGCGCCGCTCCGGGTCACGATCTTGACCTGATCGCCGCGTTCGGCCAGCAGCCGCGCCGTGGCGATGCCCACAGCGCCGGCACCGACGATCACGTGCAATGACATTGAGATTTCCTTTTGGTCCTTCGAGAGTGGCCGCTCTCTGGGTCGGTTGCTGAAGGCGGGCATGGCCCGCTGGTCGCAGGTGTTGGGTGCTGGGAGAGAAGGGATGTGGCGATGTCCGCAGGGGTCATCGCGGAGCCGATCTCGTCGTGGCCCAGGGACCCGGATCGGTTATGGCCCGCGGTGGGCTGGTCGGTCGGTTTGGTGATCGCCGCCGGTGCGCCGGAGACGGTGAGATGCATGGGGGGCTCCTTGCTGCTGCGGGAGGGTCAGAAGGCGTAGGAGCCGAAGCGGCCCCAGGCGACCACGGCGGCCAGGATCAGCAGGACGGCGTTGAAGGCGATCGCGGAGGGTTCCCTGCGGAGGGCGTGGGTGATCGCGGCGAGGACCATCGTGATCGCCAGGCCGGTCGCGGCCAGCGGGGTGAGGACGGGGGCGATGCCGGTGACCGCGGGGAGGATGAGGCCGAGGGCGGCGGCGAACTCGACGGCGCCGATGAAGCGGACGGTGGCGGGCGAGAAGTCGGCGACCCAGGGCAGCTTGTCGATCAGCTTGTCCTTGGGCTGGGTGGACTTCATGACACCGGCCGTCGCGAACATGGCCGCGAGGACGGCCTGCAGGATCCACAGGAAGAGGTTCATGGAAAGTGGTGATCCTTCGGGAAGGGCGGAAGAGGTAAAGCGGGTGTCGGTCGCCCGTGGGCGGCGGACGGATGTGACGGCGGATGTCAGCCGTTGAAGACGGCCTCGGGCTGGTCGCGGTGCTGGTACAGGTCCCAGTACAGGGGTGCGATCTGCCCGGGGGTGGCTGCGGGGATGCCTTCGGGGCCGCCTTCGCCGATCCAGGTGTTGATCGCCACGTGCGCGGCGTGCACACCGCTGCCCGCCAGTTCGTTGTGCAGGTTGAGCACCCAGTTGCGCAATGCCGCGGCCGCGGCGTTGACGTTGCCGAGCATCGGGTTGGGGTGGATGGAGCCCCCGCCGGTGGTGAACAGCAGCGTCCCGGCTCTGGCCTTGCGCATGGCGGGCAGCACGGTGCGGGCGGCGGTGACGGCGCCGTAGAAGTTGTACTCGATCTGCGGCTGCAGGTTCTCCACCGTGACCTCGCTCGGGGCGGCCAGGGTGAAGCCGGGCACCGGCGAGTGCGGCGCCGGGGAGTACTCCAGCACGTCGATACCGCCGAAGCGGGCCGTCACCGCTTCGAGGGCGGCGGTGAGGGAAGGGCCGTCCATCACGTCGGCGGGGAACGCGGCGGCCGTGATGCCCTCCTGGCCGAGCTGGTCGACGAGGGCGTCCAGCTTGTCCTTGGTACGGGCGATGAGGGCGACGTCGAAGCCGCGTTTGCCGAAGGTGCGGGCGATGGCCAGGCCCATGCCGGGGCCGGCGCCGACGATGGCGATGACGGGCATGATCAGGTCTCTTTTCGTGGTGGAGGCGGGGATGGCTCAGGAGCAGGTGATGGCGAGCTTGCCGAGCTTGCCGGAGCTGAAGGCGGCGAACGCGTCCGTGGCCTGCTCCAGCGGGTAGACGGCGGTGATGGGTACGCGCAGCGCACCGGAGGCGGCGTCTTCGGCCAGCGCGGTGAGGGTCGCTGCGTTCGGGTCGGCCCTCATCGCGTGGACGGTGACGTCCTGGCGCCGGGTGTCGCCGGGGCCGAAACCGCCGGTGGCGGCGATCCTGCCGCCAGGCCGCAGCAGGCCCGCCAGCCGGGCGCCGTCGCCGGCCAGGTGCAGTACCGCGTCGACCCCGCCGGGGGCGAGCGCACCGACCTGGGCGTCCAGGTCGCCGGTGAAGTCGACCAGGTGCACCTCCGCGTCGGTCAGGGCGGCGACGAAGGCCGCCTGCGCGCCGGGACGGGCAGTGGCGATCACCTTGGCGCCGCGAGCCGCGGCGAGCTGCACGGCCAGCGCACCGACGCCGCCGGTGGCGCCGGAGATCAGCACCGTCTCGCCTGTGGCCAGGGCCACGGCGTTCACACTGTCCAGTGCGGCAGTCCCGGCCAGGCCCAGCGCGCCGGCGTCCTGCACGCTCAGCCCCTCGGGGATGGGCGCGACGCCGTAGGCGGCGGGGACGGTGACGTACTGCGCGAGCGACCCGGAGCCCAGGAACGGCTTCATCACCACACCGAAGACCGCATCGCCCACCGCGAAGCCGTCCACGCCCTCCCCGAGCGCCTCGACAGTCCCCGCGAAATCCCCGCCGATCACTAGCGGGAACCGGTGCTCCATCACCCCCTGCATGTAACCGGCGGCGGTGGCGGCATCGATGCCGTTCAGCGAAGCGGCGGCCACCTTGACCAGCAGTTCACCGGCCTCCGGGCGCGGGGCCTCGACCTCGGTCACAGCGGGTTTCGCGGGGATGGATTGAAGAGTTACAGCACGCACAGCACTCACCCTTACCAGAAGTGGAACGGCCTTCCCGTTTCCATGATGTCAGCGTAACAAACTAAGTGGGTAGGTTGTTCCACTTGGGTAGGGTGGCAGCATGACAGCGCCCGCCGACCCGGCCGAAACCTCCGCCGAAACCCGCGGCCAGCAGCCCGAGCAGGGCCTGCGTGCCGATGCCGAACGCAACCGCGACCGCATCCTGGCCGCCGCCCGCCGCCTGTACGCCACCCAGGGCCTAGGCGTGTCCATGGCCTCCGTCGCCCGCGAGGCAGGTGTGGGCAAGGCCACCCTGTCCCGCCGCTTCGCCAGCCGCGAGGAGCTGATCGCCGCGGTCTTCGCCGACCGGATGGACGCCTACGCCGATGCTGTCGCCGAGGCACTCGCCGATCCCGACCCCTGGCACGGCTTCACCGGCTACATCGAAGCCGTCTGCGCCATGCAGGCCACCGACCGGGGCTTCGCCGACGTCCTGACCATGACCTTCCCTACCGCCAGGGCATTCGAAGCTCGGCGCACCGAGGCCTACAACGGGTTCCTCGAACTCATCACCCGCGCCCAGGCCAGCGGACACCTGCGCGACGACTTCACCTCACAAGACCTGGTCATCCTCCTGATGGCCAACGCCGGCGTCATCGCCGCCACCGGCGACGACGCCCCCGACACCTGGCGCCGCCTGGTCGGTCAGATGCTCCGCGCCTATGCCACCCCCGGGACCGACCTGCCGCCCCTGGTCCCGGCGCCCGCTCCCCGCGCCCTCTACCGCGCCATGATCCGACTCGCCCGCCCGGTACCGGGCACGTCCTGAACCACCCCGGCGAACGGAGCCAGGGCGCGTTCCCTCACCTGCGGCCCTCCCCCTGCGGCCCGCCGGGCTGGCGCGGCGCATAGCTTTGTAGAGGGCACTGTTTGCTCCGGCCCTCGTTCCTGCCGAGCAGCGCGGCCGGGCGCTTGCGACCGTCGGCGCGGGCATGGCCGTCGCCACCGCAGTCGGAGTGCCGCTCGGCACGCTGATTGGCGGGGCCTTCGGATGGCGCGCCACGTTCCTGGCCTTGGCCGCGCTCGGCGTCACCGTGCTGTGGAGCGCCGGAGCATTCACCGTGCTGACGTACATCGGGCCCATCCTCGACGAGGTGGGCGGGGTACGTGGCGAGGCGCTGAGCCTGTGGCTGCTGGTTTTCGGGTTCGCGGCCGTGGCTGGCAACGCCCTCGGCGGGCGGGCCACCGACCACCGCCCCACGCTGTGGCTCGCGGTGGCCTGTACGGCCGGGCTCGCCGTCGCGCCGACCGCAGGCCTCCAGCGAGGCGGTGTCGTCGGGGAGCAGGTGCTCGTAGGCGGCGGGTGGCGGGGTGGGGCAGGCGCCCCGTTGTCTCGGCTCGACTCCTCGACCGGGATGGGCTGGAGGCCGTCGTGCATGCGGCTGGTGTAAAGGCGGCCGTCCAAGTGGTCGAGTTTGTGGGCGACCAGCGGGCCGGTACGAGCTTGGCCGCCGTCGCGAGGCCCCGGAGCCGACAGGCTCGATCAGCCGATCGGTGGTGCGAGGTATTCCAGCGCATAACCGTCGCCGGAGGGGGTTACGCGGGCGATGCCGGGTGAGTCGAGGTGGGCGCCGGCCACGAAGTGGTGTGGCCGGGTCAGTTGTTCGAGGAGGGCCGCTCGCGCGGCGCGGGCCTGGGACTGGTTGCCGTCGAGCTCCCAGGACACGTTCGGATGATCGAATTGGAGCGTGGGAACGTGAACGGTGTCGCCCCAGGCGAGAAGGTGGCCGGTGCCGCTCCTGACGTCGTAGACGGTGTGACCGGGTGTGTGGCCCGGTGTCGGGACCGCGGTGGTCCAGTCGTTGATCGCGACCTTCTCCGACACGGGTACGACCCGGTCGCGGATCGGCTCGAGCCGCCCCGTGAACACCGAGGTGTCGCCCGCGCCGATCCACACGCGCTCGAGGTTGGTGAACGCCTCTGAACCGTCCGGCGCGATCAGGCCGCTCACGTGGTCTTCGTGCTTGTGGGTGATGGCCACATCGGTGACGTGCGCGCGGTCGATTCCCGCTTCGTCGAGCGCGTCGTAGATCAATCCCATGGTGGGGTCGTGCCAGGCGTTGGACGCGCCGGTGTCGATGAGAACCGACCGCGTGCCGTCGGTGACGAAGAAGGCGTTGACCGACAGCCGCAAGTTGTCGCCGGCCAGCGGGACGGCGGCCGGCAGCTCATCGAGCGTGCGCCCGTCCTCGTCGCGGAGCCGTGTCGGCGGCATGTCGATGTACCCGTCTCGCAACGAGATCACCTGCAGATCGCCGAATTCGAACGTGGCATGGTGCTGGCCACTCGAGATCAAACGCATGGAACCTCCGTCGTGTTGGGGCGCACATCGCGTGTCTCCAATAGAAGAACATGTCTTCTTTAGGAGAAACCCTACACTGTGCGCGGCGAGGTACCCATCGATCGAGGAGCACGGTGATCGAGCAAGACGGAAACGCGGCCGAATCCCAGCACGGTGACGACCTGGCCGGCGCGTTCGGCGGCAACGTGCGGCGACGCCGCGAGGAGGCGGGCCTGACGCTGGAGCAGTTGTCCACACAGTCGTCGGTCAGCCGGGCGATGCTGTCCAAGGTCGAACGCGGTGAGAAGAGCCCGACCATCGGCGTCGCGTCCAGGATCGCCCACGCGCTCGACGCGTCGCTCTCGGACCTGATCGGTGCGCCGGCTGCTGCCGCGTCCGGTGTGGCCGTTGTCATGCGCAAGAACGATCGCCCCGTTTTCCGTGACCCGGAAACCGGCTTCGAGCGGCACATGGTGTCAGCGGCCCCGGGCGCGGGAGGAGCCGAGATGGTCGTCCACTACCTCCCCGCGCAGGTCTCCACCGGGCTGCTGCCCGCGTATCCGCCGGGTACGGAGAAACAACTCGTAGTGCTCGAAGGCACCCTCACCGTCGCGATCGGCGGGATCAACGAGACCCTGAACACAGGCGACTCCCTGTTCTTCCAGGCCGACGCGGACCACGGCTTCGCCAACCGAACGAACGCTCCTTGCGAATACATCATGGTCATCTCGCGCAGAACCTGATCGGCCGCAGCCTGGACAAGGTCGGCTAGGGCATCGCCGAACTTGGGTGAGCGTGGCCGGCAGCCGCGCCCGGGGACTCAACCTCTGCTGTCACCGGGGTTTCCCGCGCAGCCGCAGCCATGGGCCATCGCCGTGCCCTTCGCGGGGGGCTGATCGGAGTCGGCGGCCGGGCCCGCAAGTCCTCGGTGATGGTGAACCGGCCATCGGCAACCGCTCACACCGACCATCAACACGCGCCTGCCGCATCCCGCGCCACACCGTCCGCCGACTGGCAGAACGATGCAGAACCGCAGCCAGGCATCAACCAGCTGGGCCGGTCGCCGGTCTCCTTCCAGCGGGTCACCGTGGAGGCGGTAGTGCGCTCACCATCCGTTGCCGGTCAGGTGGCGGTTCCGCCGCGCAGTTGCGCGTTGAGCCGGGCGGCCTGGCGCGTGAGGTGGGCGCGTTCGTCGAGGTTGGGCGCCGACCGGGCGGCTTCGGCGTAGAGCCGTGCCGCGGTCGCCGGGTCACCGTCCCGCTCGTGCAGGTACGCCGCGGCGGCGGTGTGGCGGGGCAGCGAGGGGTCGAGGTCCGCCAGGGCGGCCAGCCCGGCCCGCGGGCCGTCGGCCTCGCCGACCGCGACGGCCCGGTTGAGGCGGGCCACCGGGTTGTCGGTGAGGCGCACGAGTTCGTCGTACCACTCGACGATCTGAACCCAGTCGGTCTCCTCCACCGTTGGGGCGTCGGCGTGGAGCGCGGCGATGGCGGCCTGGGCCTGGAATTCGCCGAGCCGGTCGCGGGCGAGGGCCGCCTGGAGAATGTCCACGCCTTCGGCGATCATGCAGGTGTCCCACAGGCTCCGGTTCTGCTCAGCGAGAGGCACGAGCCTGCCGTCGGGGCCGGTACGTGCCGGGCGCCGCGCGTGGTGGAGCAACATGAGCGCGAGCAGGCCCGCCACTTCCTCATGCTTGGTCATCGCCGTCAGCTGGCGGGTGAGCCGGATCGCCTCGGCGGCGAGGTCGACGTCGCCGGAATAGCCCTCGTTGAAGACGAGGTAGAGCACCCGCAGCACCGTGGCGACGTCACCGGGCTGGTTGAACCGGACGGACGAGACGGTCCGCTTGGCCCGGCTGATGCGCTGGGCCATGGTCGCCTCGGGCACGAGGTAGGCCTGCGCGATCTGGCGGGTGGTCAGGCCGCCGACCGCGCGCAGCGTGAGCGCGACGGCTGAGGCCGGCGTCAGGGACGGGTGCGCGCACAGAAAATACAGTTGGAGCGTGTCGTCCACCGCCTCGCCGGGGCAAGGGGCGGGGGCGGGCTCGTCCTCGACGAGCTCCTCGCGCCGCCGCCGGGAGCTGTCGGCGCGTGCGGCGTCGAGGAACTTGCGCCAGGCCACCGTGACCAGCCAGCCCTTGGCGTCCCGCGGCGGATCATCCGCCCATACCCGCACGGCCTCGACCAGGGCTTCCTGTACGGCGTCCTCGGCCGCCGCGAAGTCGGCTCCACGGCGGCCGAGAATGCCGATCACAGTGGGCGTGAGGGTCCGAAGGAGGGCCTCGTCCACCATCACTCCGTAATGGTCGGGGGCGGCGTCAGGAGCGGGCGCACCTCAAGCCACTCCTGGACCGGCTTCCCACCGGCGCCCGGGGCGGCCGACAGCTCGGCGGCCAGCTCGAGCGCCCGTTCGTAGGTCTCGACGTCGATCACTGTCCAGCCGGCGATCAGGTCCTTGGTCTCAGCGAACGGGCCGTCGGTGATCGGCGGCCGTCCCTCACCGTCATAGCGGACGAACGTGCCCTCCGGGGAGAGCGCCCTGTGGTCGACGAACTCGCCCGTCTCCTCCAGGCGGCTCGCGAAATCCTCCATGTACTTGAGGTGCGCCGAGATCTCCTCCGGCGTCCACTGGTCCATCGGCACGTCGTTGACCGATGCCGGGGCGCCCCGGTAGTGCTTGAGCAACAGGTACTTGGCCATCATGATCTCCCTGGTGTGCAGGGCTCATTGTGGCCGCGTTCAGTGCGCGACGGAGCGGAGTACGGATTCTCGACATTCCCCCGGAGCGATTCCCGGCGGATTTCAGGCTTGCTGCTCCTTCTGCCAGCGCTCGTGGCGCTGGCGGATCAGCTCCTCGACCGCGCTCGGCAGGGTGGTTTCGAAGTCGATCAGCTTTGCCCATGTCGGGGTCACGACGATGCGGACCATGCTGTCGTAGAGCGAGCGGACCTCGGCCTCCCATTCGACCCGCTGTTCAGGGGTCATCTGGTAGGTGCCGTTCGCCTGGAGGTATTCCTCCGGGATGCCCTGGACCAGGTCCAGTTCGGCCCGGCCGCGGATGAGCAGGATCTTGGGCGGGTGCACCTCGGTGTCAATGGTCAGGGCGACCATCGGGTTCGCGCGCAGGGATCCCAGCTTCGGGGCGTTCGTGGTGGTGCACATGACGATCTCCGCACCGTTCCAGGTGAATCCGATCGGGACATTGCGCGGCGTGCCGTCCTTGGCGACGTAGGCCAACCGGGTCAGGTCGCGGGCCAGCAACTCCTGGCTCAGCGGCCGGTTCAGGATCTCGGTGATCTCGTTCTGGTCCATGGTCGTTCCTCCGTCGGGCGGGCGGCCCGTCGTGGCCGCTGATGTCCCTGGGACGGAGCCCGCCGGTCGTTCTCGACATCCCGAGTACATCGATTTTGGGAAGACCTACGCCGGCGTGACGTCCATGCCCCTCAGCCAGGCAGAACCTCCGCGGAAAGGCTCGGGCCGTCTATGAGGCCGGCTGGTTGCTGGTGTCGGTCAACACCGCGCGTGCAGCGGCGAGGATGTCTTCCGAGAGCGCGTGGCCTTTGGTTGCGCGGGCGAGGACGAGGGCACCGACCATGGTGCACAGCCGGGCGATACCGTCCTCCCCTTCGGCGGCGAACCAGGCGGCGGTGTCGCCGAGCTGTTCGGTGAAGATGCGGCGAGCCTCGGCGTCGCCGTGGCCGCGGGCGATGTCGACGCCGAGCCCGGCGACGGGGCAGCCCTCCGCGGCACTGTCGCGGTGTTCAGTCGAGAGGTATGCGTCGATGAACGCCCGCTGGGCGGCGGCGCGGTTCCCGGGGTGCCGTTCGAGTGCGGTGGCACGCAGGCGGGCGTGTTCGTCGAAGGCGTGTGCGGTCGCCTCACCGATGAGCGCCTCCTTCGAGGCGAACTGCTTGTAGAACCCGCCGTGGGTCAGCCCTGCCGCTTTCATCAGGTCGGCGACGCTGACCTCGGTGCCCTGCTCGCGGAAGAGCCGGGAAGCCTGGTCGACGACCCGCTCGCGGTTCTGCCGTGCCTGTGCCTGTGACACGCGACCCATGGACGCCCCCTCATTGAATGTTGGTCGTCATCTATCCTATGCTCTCCTCTTAGATTATGTTTGTAATCTAAATCCGGGGCCGAGACCGGCCCTCACCCAAGGAGGCAGACATGGAACTGAACGGCGCGATTGCGGTGGTCACGGGCGCCAACCGCGGCCTGGGGCGTCACCTGGCGACGCAGCTGCTGGAGCGCGGCGCGTCGGTCTATGCGGCGGTGCGCCGCCCCGACGAGCTGGACCTGCCGGGCGTCACCCCGCTCCGACTCGACGTCACCGACCACGGATCAATCCAGACCGCCGCTGAGATCGCCACCGACGCCAACCTCTTGATCAACAATGCCGGGATCTCCACCGGCACACCCCTGATCGCCGGTGACTTCGAGGCGGTCCACCGGGAGCTGGAGACGAACTTCTACGGCCCCCTTGCCGTCACGAGGGCGTTCGCGCCGGTCATCCAGGGCAACGGCGGCGGCGCGGTCCTGAACATCCTGTCGGTGATCTCGTGGGTGCACCCGGCTCAGGCTGGGGCGTACGCGGCAGCCAAGGCCGCCGCATGGGCAATGACCGACGCGGTCCGCGAAGAGCTCGAACCCCGCGGAATCAGCGTCTCGGGTCTCCATGTCGGCTTCATCGACACCGACATGACCGCAGGTATGCCCGACGTTCCGAAGGCCGACCCCGCCGACGTCGCCGCCCAGGCGCTCGACGGGATCGCCAAAGGCCAGCCGGAAATCCTGGCCGACGATCTCACCCGCCAGGTCCGCCTCGGCCTGGCGCACGGCCCCATCCCGACTCGCGTCGCCTGACCAACGCCGCGCCCGGACCAGCGTCGCACCCGAGGCGCGCACGCGCGCCGGGATCCGCAGCGTTCTGGGCTTCATCAGCGAAGATCTGCGCCGCGGGCGGGTCCTGTTCGCCGAGGTGCAGGGGAACGAGCTCTTGGCCGCCCGTCGCCGAGCCGCTCAGACCAACCTGCTGGAGGGGCTGCTGGCGATGAGCCGCACAGACCCGACACCACGCCGCTCCCGGTCGTCATCGCCGCGACGATGTTCACCGGCGCCATGAACCAGCTGGCGTGGCAGTGGCCGACGGGTTCCTTGGAGACGACCTGGACGCGGTCGTCGACCACGCCGTGCAACGGGCCAGCTGTGGGAGTTTGGCTGAGCCGAACAGCAGCAGGACGACGGCAAGGATGATGAGGATCTCGGCGCTTCCGAAATTCGCCATGATGGCCCTTCAGCATTGAGGGTGTGTCGCTCGGTGCGTACCACTGATCGAGGACCGTTACCGACATCCATGTCGGCTAGGGTGAGGGCAGCGAGGGAGGGAGTCAAGGCGCATGGGGGCGAATCCGCCGAAATCCCGGATGCGTGGGCCGGCGCGCAAGGCGGTCATCACGTCGACGGCTTTGAAGGTCTTCGCCGACAAGGGCTATCACGGCACGTCCCTGGGTGACATCGCTGCGGCCGCCGGCGTCGCACGGACCGTGCTGTACGACCACTTCCCCTCCAAGCGGGTGCTGCTGCTGGCGGTGATGCAGGAGCAGAACGCCGCGCTGGTGGAATACGTGGGTGCGCGGATCACCGGCTCGGGCTCACCCGAGCAGCGCATGCGGTCGACCATCGATGCCTATTTCGGCTTCGCCCAATCCAGCCCCGCCGCGCGCAAGCTGCTGTTCGACCACTCCGCCGAGGACGATCCTGAGATCCGGACCGTCCGGCAGGGGATTCGCGAGTCCCGCACTCGGGCGGTGACCGCCCTGCTCGCGGGCGATATGCGGATGGTGGGAGTGGATCCGGGTGAGCCGATCGCCGAAGCCATGGTGGAGCTGATCATCAACGGGCTGGACGGCGTGGCGCAGTGGTGGGAGCGCCATCCCCATATGCCGAAGGAAATGCTGGTCGAGGGAGCCATGCGGCTGCTGTGGACCGGTCTGGGCAACGCGGAGCTGCACGAATGAACCGCGTTCGATAAAGGTCATCGACGCGCGAATCTTCGCCTCCATCGAGCCGCCGCCAGGGTTGACGCCCGGCGGCGGCTTCCTCATAGTGGGGGATCACTCAACCGACACAAGTGTCGGTTAGGGCGCCACCCCATCCCTGAGGAGTGAACCGTGGACGACACGACTCCCGATGGCACCACCCCGAACCGCACCGCTGCGTCCGAGAGCCCCTCCCCCGAAGGCTCCCCCGGCCTGGACCGCCGCAGATTCGTCACCGGCACTCTGGCGGCCGCCGGAGCCGTGGCCGCCGCCGCGGCCATGGGCGGCAACCAGTCCGCGTCCGCCGCCACCTCCGCCTCCGCGCGGCGGGCGCCGCGCACCCGAAGGTTCACCGCCGGACGCCGGGTGGCGGTGTTCGGGGGCGGCATGGGCGGCTTCACCGTGGCCCATGAGCTGGCCGAACGCGGATTCCAGGTCACCGTCTACGAGCGCAAGGCCTGGGGCGGCAAATGCCGCAGCATGCCTGTGCCGGGCACCGGTTCCGGCGGCCGGCAGGATCTGCCTGGCGAGCACGGCTTCCGCTTCTTCCCCGGCTTCTACCAGAACCTGCCCGACACCATGGCGCGCATCCCGCTGCCAGGCGGGGGTGACGCGGCGGGCAACCTGGTATCGGGCAAGGAGGTCGTGGCGTTCTAC
The DNA here is from genome assembly GCF_008923185.1 of Actinomadura rudentiformis. Lineage (GTDB taxonomy): Bacteria > Actinomycetota > Actinomycetes > Streptosporangiales > Streptosporangiaceae > Spirillospora > Spirillospora rudentiformis. Next base: position 65,544 of record NZ_WBMT01000004.1, on the reverse strand, counting down.
AACGGCGCCAAGTTCACGCTGCCCGCAGCCGGAAGCATCGAGGGCACGCTCAGCCCCGAGTCGCTGCTGGCGTTCCTCAACACTGCGGTCAAGGTGGTCGGGACCGTTCCGGCGTGGGAGGTCGCCTACTTCCTGCAGAAGATGATCGCGTTCGTCACCAGCGGACCTCAGCGACGGCTCAAGCAGTGGGAGAACATGAGCTTCTCCCAGTTCGTCCACTCGGAGAAGATGTCCAAGCCCTACCGCGAGCTGCTGGTGGACATGTTCACCGGCACGCTCGTGGCGGCCAAGCCCGACAAGGCCAACGCCCACACCATGGGCCTGATGGCCGAGGCGTGGGTCTACAGCACGCTCGGCCTGGGCGGCTACAAGGCCCCCGACCGGCTGCTGAACGCCCCCACCAACGAGGCGCTCATCGACCCGTGGATGAACCACCTGCGTTCACTCGGCGTCACGTTCCAATCCAACGCCACCCTCACCGGCCTGACCGTGGCCGACAAGCGCATCACCGGCGCCCAGGTCACCGGCCCCGGCGGCCCAGGCGCGATCGAAGCCGACCACTACGTGCTGGCCGTGCCGGTCGAACGCGCCGTTCCGCTGCTCAACGACGCCATTCTGGCCGCCGACCCGTCGCTGAGGTCTCTGCGTGAGCTGACCACCGACTGGATGAACGGGCTGATGATCTACCTGCGCCAGCCGATCAACCTGGCCCGCGGGCACGTCGCCTACGCCGCCCAGCCCTGGGCGCTCACCTCCATCAGCCAGGCCCAGTTCTGGAAGAACAAGTTCGGCACCACCTACGGCAAGGGCGACGTCAACGAGTGCCTGTCGATCGACATCTCCGCCTGGGACGTGCCAGGCATCCTGTACGGCAAGCCCGCTCGCGACTGCACCAGCGAGCAGATCTTCAAAGAGGTCGTCGCTCAGCTGCGCAAGGCCATCCCCTGGGGCCCGGTCGTCCTGAACGACCTCAACATCCACTCCTACTTCCTCGATCCCGCCATCACCGGCAACGGCACCCCGCAGGTCGCCAACGACGAACCACTGCTGATCAACAAGCCCAGCTCGTGGAACCACCGGCCCGAAGCCACCACCGCCCTGCCCAACCTGTTCCTGGCCTCCGACTACGTCCGCGCCGACATCAACCTGGCCACCATGGAGGCCGCCAACGAAGCCGGCCGCAAGGCCGCCAACGCGATTCTGGACGCCGCCGGCGTTGGCGGCAGCCGCGCCACCCTTAAGAAGCTCTACCTGCCGAACGAGTTCAAGGGCTTCTATGACGAGGACGACCGCCGCTTCAACAGAGGCGAGGCCAACGCCTTCGACCTGTATGACCCCGCCAAGCCCTGACCCTGCAATCCGGCTCTGAGGCCTGTCGGTCGCCCGAAGCGGCCACGTCGGTCGCCGCAAACGACCGCCGCCCGTCCCGCTTCCAAGGCCACGACCCCAAGCCGCCGCTCGCGGTCCGCAGCCAGCACTGGAGCGCTGGCTCCGGACCGCGAGCGGCCGGAGGGCTCTCCATGTCCCTGCTGTTCGAGTCCCTCGCCGTGCTCTCCACCGGCATCTATTTCACCGGACAGGTCTACTTCAAGATCGCCGCCGCCGCCGCCGGCGACGGCGACGGCGACGGCGACGGCGCGGTCGAACTCACCTCGGCCACCTCCACGGCGCCCATGGCCGAGGTGGGCTCCGCCGTGCCGTCTCTCCTCACCGACCGATTGCTAGGAGCACGCCATGCCACTCCAAACACGCCTGCCCCATCCCGGCTGGATGACCAAGCCTCCCTGGAACATCACGCTGCGGCTCCTGGCTCCCGGTGACATCCGCGCCACACCCTCGCAGCTGGCCGCGTTCCGCACGTTCGCCCACGCCGGTGATCCACTCGCCGCGGACGTGGCGGAGATGATCGCCCGGATGCCCGGATCGACCGGTCGTCGGCTGTTCGAACGGGCACTGCAGAACGGCATCGACTCGCTGGACAATCCGCCACGGGAGTTGGTGGCGCTGTTCGCCGAGGTGGACGCCGTTCCCTATTGGGTGGATCCCGACCTGCTCGAACGTGGCGCCCGCGTCGTGTGCAGGACCGGCTTGCTGGGCTTGACCATGGTGATGCCGTGCGCCTCGCTGTACGGCGGCTACCTGGCCTCGCGCGCGAACAAGACCCTCGTGCGCACCGGTGACCTGGAGACCATGGCCGCCCGGCGGCTCGCCGAGACCGCGAGCTGGTGGGTGGACGTCACCACCCCGGGCGCCCTGGGCCGCTACGACGCCGGTTTCAAGAACACTTTGCGCGTCCGCATCATGCACGCCCAGGTCCGGGCCGCCATGAACGAACGCGACGACTGGGACCACGACGCCTGGGACGCCCCGATCAACCAGATCCAGCTCACCGGGACCCTCCTGTTGTTCTCCCTGGTCATGCTGCTCGGCTCACGCGCCATCGGGCTGCGGTTCTCGCCCGCCGAACGCGCCGCGGTCGTGCACCTGTGGCGCTACGTCGGCCACCTCATGGGCGTCCACCCCGACCTGCTGCCCGCCAACGAGGCAGATGCCTGGCGGTTGCTCTGGCTGGAGGCGGCCACCGAATACCTGCCCGACCAGGACTCCCAGCGCCTCGCCCGCGCCCTCATGAACGCCGCCGCCCCGCTCCTGCTCCCGCGCCTTTTGAAACGTTCCGGCACCGCACGTCGCGCCCTGACCACCTACCTGATGTCCTACAGCCGCTTGATCCTCGGCCGCCGCAACGCCGACTTCCTCGGCACCCCCAACGACAAGCCGTACCAGATCGCCGTCGCGGCGACGGCCGCCGCCGTGTTCGCCCTGGAGACGGCTCGCACCATGATCCCGGCCGCTACCCGGCTGAGCGAGCGTCGGGGTCAGCGCCGCCGCACCGCCTTGATCCGCCGCATGGTCCGCGAACAGCACGCAGACCTCACCCACCGCCGCCGCGACCCGAGCACCGCCGTCGTCAACGGCACAGGCACCAAACGGCACACCGTCAACCACCGGCTCCTGTAGCCCGTTCGGCAGACCTCCTGCCTGCCCCCAAATGAGCCAGGCCTCCTGCTTCGCGTACAGGACGCCACTGCTACGACCGTCCAGCCCTCAGCCAGCGTTCAAGGGAGTTGACGACATGAGACGCCGGGATGTGTCGATCGCCATCGTCGGCAGCGGCTTCAGCGGCATCGGCCTGGCGATCCGGCTCAAACAAGCCGGGTTCACCGACATCACCGTCTTCGAGAAGGCCGACGATCTAGGAGGCGTCTGGCGCGACAACACCTATCCGGGAGCCGCCTGCGACGCGCCCTCGCATCTGTACTCCTACTCGTTCGAACCCAAGCACGACTGGTCACGACGCTTCGCCGAACAGCCGGAGATCCTCGCCTACCTGCGGCACTGCGCCGCCAAATACGACATCAATCCGCACATCCGGTTCGGCACCGAGGTTGTGGAAGCCAGATACGCCCCGGGCCAGTGGACGCTCCGCACCGATGACGGTGCCCAGCACCGCTTCCACTTGCTCGTGGCCGCCTGCGGGCAACTGAGCAACCCCGCCCGGCCACCGATCCCCGGCCTTGACGCCTTCCCAGGGCCGGCCTTCCATTCCGCCGAGTGGAACCACGACCTGGACTTCACCGGACGGCACGTCGCGGTCATCGGCAACGGCGCCAGCGCCATCCAGTTCGTCCCGATCATCGCCCCGAAGACCGCGTCGCTGACGGTGTTCCAGCTGGAGGCGCACTGGATCAGTCCCAAACCCGACCGGGTCTACCCTGCCTGGCGCAAACGCCTCAACCAGCGCATACCCCTGCTGTCCAAGCTGTCACGGCTTGGCGTGTTCGTGTGGTTCGAGGCGCTGCTCAACCCCGTACTCATCAACTCACGGCGATGGCGGCCGATCCTGTCCCCACACGTCCGCGCGCTGTGCCATGCCGCCCTCCGCCAGGTCAAGGATCGCCGACTGCGGGAACGGCTCACCCCCGACTACGAGGTCGGCTGCAAACGCATCCTGACCTCCAGCGACTACTACACCGCACTGCAGCTCCCTCACGTACACCTGCAGACCACGCCAGTCACCGAAGTGGCCAGCGACGCCCTGCTCACCGCTGACGGCCGCAGCCACCGCACCGACACGATCATCCTGGCCACCGGCTTCCGCTCCCAGGACTTCGTCGCTCCCATGCGCGTCATCGGCCGGCACGGCCTCGACCTGAACACAGTGTGGAAGGACGGCGCCCGCGCCTACCTGGGCATGACCGTGCCGAACTTCCCCAACTTCTTCCTGATGTACGGCCCTAACACCAACGTCGGCTCCGGCTCCATCGTTCACATGCTCGAAAGCCAGATCACCTACATCGTGCAGGCCGCCAGGTTCCTGGCCACCGGACCTGCGGCTCTGGACGTCCGCGAGAACACTCTGGAAGCCTTCGACGCCGAAACTCAGCACCGCCTGGCACGCAGCGTGTGGAACACCGGCGGCTGCGACAGCTGGTACCTCGACACCGAACACCGCAACACCAACAACTGGCCGGGCTCGATGACCGAATACCGGCGCCGCACCCGGCACCTCAACCCCAACGACTACACCGTCCTCCCCGCCTCATGATCCGTGCCGCCGCCATCCCCGCACTCCCCCGATTCCAGGGGCGGCGATCGGTCGATCGCGTGTGCGGGGACGCGCGGGTTCCGGAAGGCGTGGTTCTGTGCTGCGACCTGCGGCCACCGTCTCTTCGTCAGTGCACACGACTCACGACGTTCAACGGTGGCCGCACCCGTTCCCTCCCCGTCCCAACAGCAACGATCTACGGCCGGGGTACTAGGCGGCGTCCCACACGCCGGTGGGGGCGATCTCGGCTACCCAGTCCGCGAAGTCGCGGGGCTTGCGGTTCAGGGCACGCTCGACGCCGTCGGCCAGCGAGCTGTTCCGGCCGTCGAAGAACTCGGAGATGAGCGTGGCCAGCGGCTCGGCAAGCTCGCGCGGGGCGCCGTCGTCAACGATTGCGTCGGCGAACTGCTCCCGTGTGATCGGTACGTAGCGGAGCTCGCGTCCCGTCGCCCGGGCGATCTCGGCGACGCCCTCGGCGAAGGTCCACAGGCGGGGGCCCGTCAGCTCGTAGCGCTCGCCCGCGTGGCCGTCCTCGGTGAGGGCCGCCACTGCGACGTCGGCGATGTCGCCGGCGTCGACGAACGGGTCGGCGTTGTCGCCGGCGGGCAGGGCCAGCACGCCGTGGCGCAGCGGCTCGCGGAACACGCCCTCGTCGAAGTTCTGGTTGAACGAGGCCGGGGCGACAATGGTCCACTCGACCGGGAGGCTCCTCACGGCGTCCTCGCACCGGACGGCCTCGTCCTGGTTGCGGGCGGACAGGAGGACCAGGCGCTCGACGCCGGCGTCGACCGCCAGCCGGGCCACGGTGGCAATGGCGTCGCCGGCGCCGGGCCACCCGACCTCGGGGTAGTACATCAGGAAGGCCGACTTGACGCCGACGACGGCGCCGGCCCAGGTTGAGGGGTCCTCCCAGTCGAAGTGCGGCTCGCCGGTGCGGGAGCCGACCCGCACGTTCACCTTGCGCTCGATGAGTCTCTGGGCCACCCGGCGGCCGACCCGGCCGGTACCACCGAGGACCAACGTCGTGTGTTCGTTTGTTGTCATGGCTGCAGTCTGAAACGGCACCATCTGGACGGTCCATGGCCAAGATGCCGAAATCCATATTCGATCGTCTAATCTGGGCGGGTGGACGCACTCGCAGGGTTGCTCGAGGGGCCGCGGGCCAGCGGCGCCTTCCTCCTCCGCATCGTGCTGGACCCCCCATGGTCGATCCGGGTCCAGGACGGGTCGCCGCTGTGCCTCGCCGTCATGCTCAGCGGCGAAGCGTGCTTCGAGCCCGACCACGGCGAGCCGGTGTGGCTGCGCCCGGGCGACGTCGCCATCGTCCGCGGGCCGGACCCCTACGTGATGAGCGACGACACGGCGACCCCGCCGCAGGTCATCGTGCACCCCGGCCAGCGGTGCGTCACGCCCGAGGGCGTCGACCTGCGTGAGCGGATGGCGCTGGGGGTGCGCACGTGGGGCAGCAACCCCGAGGGGTCGGTGCAGCTGATGCTCGGCGTGTACGAGGAGGTCGGCGCCGTCGGCCAGCGCCTGCTCGACGTGCTGCCGCCGGTGCTGGTCGTGTCCGAAGACACGTGGGACTCGACGCTCATCCCGGTGCTTTCCAGAGAGGCCACCAAACAGGGGCCGGCCCAGGGCGTCGTGCTCGACCGCCTGCTCGACCTGCTGCTCATCTCGGTGCTGCGGGTGTGGTTCGACCGGCCCGAGACCGAGGCCCCGGCCTGGTACCGGGCCCACACCCACCCGGTGGCCGGCGAGGCGCTGCGCCTGTTCCACGAGGACCCGGCGAACGACTGGACGCTGGCGCGGGTCGCCGCCGAGGTCGGCGTGTCACGGGCGACGCTGGCCGAGTGCTTCCGCAACACCGTCGGCACGCCGCCGATGACCTACCTGACCGAGTGGCGCCTGGCCCTGGCCGCCGACCTGCTGCGCCAATCCGACGCCACGCTGAACGCCGTCGCCCGGCAGGTCGGCTACGGCAGCGGGTTCGCCCTCAGCTCGGCGTTCAAGCGGGTGTACGGCATCAGCCCGCAGGAGCATCGCAGCACCGCACTGGCGCAGTGATAGCAGTGATCGCGGAGTCACGGAGTCACGGAGTCGCAGGGGTCGCGGTCGCGGGCTCGCCGGCGCGTCGGGCATCGTCGTCCGCCCCACGACCAACTCGTGGTGGCCGCCCGCACGGTCAGAGCAGGGAAGCTCCGCGCCGACACGCTGGCGGCAAGCTGCCGCAGCCGAGCCTGTCAGAAGCCGTCGGCCGGACGCGGCGCGAAGGGCCACCGCTCCTCCTACTGGCCCGTCACCGACCTCGCCAGCCCGACGCCGGGCTTCGTCCTCATCCCCAGCCCGGCCTTGGCCTCGAACACACTCTCAACCGGGCTACCACCGAGGTTATGGAACGTCAGGGGACGGTCAGGATGACCGGTCCGTCGTCGGTGACTGCCACCGAGTGTTCGACGTGGACCGTTCGGCTGCCGTCTCCGCTGCACAGGGACCAGCCGTCCTCGGCCATCTGGTAGTCGTCCGTGCCTCCGGCCATCAGGCTGGGCTCGATGGCGATGGCCAGGCCGGGCCGGAGTCGCAGCCCGCGCCCGGGACGGCCCTCGTTGGGCACGAACGGGTCCTCGTGCATGGCTCGCCCGATCCCGTGGCCGGCGAAGTCGTTCTGGATGCCGTAACCGGCCGCGCGGCCGATGCCGGACATGGCCTTTCCGATGTCGCCCAGCCGCGCGCCAGGCACGGCCTGCTTGATTCCGGCGGCCAGCATGCGCTCGGCCGTGGCGATCAGTTCGCCGTCGCGCTGGCGGGCCCGTCCGACGGAGAAGCTGATAGCGGCGTCGGCATGCCAGCCGTCGATGTGGGCGGCGCAGTCGACACTCAGCAGGTCGCCGTCACGGAGCCGGTAGCCGGTGGGCAGGCCGTGCAGCATGACCTCGTTCACCGAGGTGCAGATCACGCCAGGGTAGGGAGTGGCGCCGAATGTCGGGTGGTAGCCGAGGAAGGACGATCCGGCCCCGGCCTCGTGCATGATCTGGCGGGCCAGCTCGTCGAGCTCCCGCAGGGACACCCCGACGGCCGCGTGCGAGCGGACCTGTGCGTGCACCGCCGCGACGACCCGGCCGGCCTCGCGCATCGTCTCGATCTCACCGGCGGTCTTGAGCTCGATCAACTTCTGCCTCCTTCTGGATTCCAATAACTATACCGGTATTAGTATTGGGCTCATGGTACGAGAACCGTTGTCGATCGCCGACCGCCTCCGAGGGGAGCGCCTGGGCGACCTGCTGCGCGAGGCCAGGGGTTCGCGCAGCATCACCGACGTGGCGCTCCAGGCCGGAATCTCCCCGGAGACGCTGCGAAAGATCGAGAGAGGCCGCATCCCCACCCCGGCCTTCTTCACGGTCGTCGCCGTCGCCGGAGTTCTGGAAATGTCACTCGACGCGCTGCTGGCCCAGGTCAGCCCGTCCGAACCGGCCGCCCAAACCACGGGCGAAGCCGGCGCGAACACTCAGGCCGACGGCGCGCGGAGAGCCGCAGGATGATGGTTCTGGCGGGATGACCAGCGGCCCGCCAGAACCTCCCGCACCCGTGTTTCATAGGACCTCGCCTCAACGCGGGTGCCGCGCTGGCCGGGCACGCGCGGATCGGCCACGCCCACGCCTCCACCGTCCGCCGGTCGCTGGACCCCCAGCCTGACTCGCTCAAAGCCGCCGGGGTCACCGGCGGCTTTCACGAGAAGATCTCCACCCGCGCCAAAGGCCTGGCCCGAACTCGACAAGACCGTGGCCCGCAAAATACGACGGTCACCCCAGTCGTCGACGAACACGGACGCTTGGGCGAATCTCCCGAGCTTGTACGCACCTGCGCCGGACTGGAGAGCTACGAGGTGTGGGGACCGGCCACTTCTGGAGAGGCGCTCGTCTGGTCGCCGGAGGGCCACGGGTCGGTGACCGCGTGCAGCAGCCGGTCGATGGCCGACAGATCTCCCACGACGGCGACGCTGCCGTCGGCGCACGCGGTTGCGAGTGTGGCGGGATCGGCCAGCAGGGCGCTGAACGTCTTGGGCTCTGCACGCAGCGAGACGTCTGCCGTTGCAGGCTCACCCGGCTGCACTTGAACGCGTCCGGACGCTAGGCGGACCGTCCAAACCCGACCGTCGAGCTCAAGGCGGCACGTCGTTGGAGGTGCCGCGGGGTCGGGGCGAGCCGCACCTCGCAGGAAGATCAGCACGGAGGTGGCGCTGAGGGCGGCCGGCGGCGGGGGTTGCGGGGCGTCGACCCCCCAGTCGCCCATGGCCAGCACGATCGGTTCCAGCTTCCGACCCCATTCGGTCAGTTCGTAGACCCGCGGGCCTTCCGCCGGTGCCGGTCTACGGCGGATCACCCCGTTGTGTTCGAGCTCTCGGAGTCGGTCTGAAAGCAAGTTCGAGCTGACGTGGGGCAGAGCGCGCCGCAGCTCTGAGAAACGTTGGGGCACCAAGAGCAGCTCGCGGACGACCAGCAGAGCCCATCGCTCCCCGACGACGTCGAGTGCCCGGGCGACCCCACAGGAATCCCGATAGCTACGGCTGGTTGGCATGACGCTCCCCTCGTCCAACGTGATCCTAAACCACCATGGCAGTCAGTTGTTTTTTACAACAGCAGCTAGTTGTTATTTACTCCCACCTGTGGCTACTGTTTGCCTCGGACGGCCGACCCCTCGGCCGACCAGGGAATTCGTCGAGGGTGAGCAGGATGATGCAGCTGAGTACTCGGTCGTCAGCGCCAAGTCAGGGCAAGGCGAACTTCGCTCTGGCCACGCTGTTCCTGGGAATGTTCGTGCTGGGCAGCGGCGAACTGCTCGTGGTCGGCTTGCTGAACCTGATCGCCGACGACCTTCAGGTCTCCATCCCCGCGGCCGGCGTTCTGGTGACCGCATATGCGTTGGGCCTGGCCATCGGGGGCCCGATCCTGACCGCACTGACGATCAAGCTGAACAAGCGGACGATCCTGATCGGCACGGTCGTCCTGGTCATCCTCTGCACCCTGGACCCGGTTCTGACCAGTAGTTTCGTTCCGTTCGTCGTGATGCCTACCGTCATCGGTGCGCTGCACGGCCTCTTCGTGTCGACCGCTCTGGGCGTACCGCTGGGCACGCGAGCCGGCCAGGCGCTCGGCTGGCGCGGCTCGTTCACCGCGGTCGCCGTGCTCAGCGTGGCTGCACTGGTCGCCAAGCTGATGCTGATCCCGTCCATGCCCAGTACGGGAGGCGGCGCGGGCAATCAGGACAAGTACGCGTTCGCGCCGCGGGTGCTCGCCGCACTGGTCGTGAACGTCCTGGCGTTCGCGGCGGTGTATTCGGCACTCACGTACATCGTGCCGTTCCTGGAGAACGTCACGGGCGTCTCCAGCTCGCTGATCAGCACCCTGATCGTCGGCGCCGTCGGCGTAGTGGCCTCCCTGCTGGTGCTCTACCTCGCAGGCACGATCGCCGTGCTCGTGGCGCTGGCGCTGCTGGCCTTCAGCCTTTTCGCCATGGGCATGGTGCCCTCCACAGAGCCCGCAGCGGCAGCAGACGTGACCCCCGAACCTGCGTAATCACCCGGCAGAACCAACCGCAGAAGAACAATCACCTGAAGGAGAGACACATGAGTGGATTGCTGCTTGAGAATAGGAATGCCGTGATCTACGGAGGTGGAGGCGCAATCGGCGGCGCCATCGCACGGGTATTCGCCCGGGAAGGCGCGAGGATCTTCATCGTCGGACGGACGCAGGCGAAGCTCGACGCCGTTGCGCGTGATATCGCCGCCGCAGGCGGAACGGTCGAGACCGCGCACGTTGACGTTCTCGATCAACCCGCGGTGGAAAAGCACGCCGATGAGATCGCGGCGACGGCCGGCAGCATCGACATCGCCCTCAACGCCGTGAGCGTCATGCACGACCAAGGGACTTTGCTGGCGGACCTCTCGCTGGAGGAGTTCATGCGGCCGATCGATGGCTTTCTGCGGACGCTGTTCATCACGAGCAAAGCCGTGGCACGGCACATGGGTCGCGAGCGTCCCGGCGTCATCCTGAATTTGTCCGAGCCGGGCGCCAAACTGGCTATAGGCGGCATCCTGGGGCACGGCGTGAGCGCGGCCGGCAAGGAGGCGTTCTCTCGGCTTCTGGCCGCGGAGCTGGCACCCAGCAACATCCGAGTCATCGACATCCGCCCACACGCAGTCATCGATGCGCCGGCAGCGGGTTCCTACACCACGGACCTCTTCAAACAATCCGCAGCGTCGGTCGGCCAGTCGGTCCAGGAATTCCTCGAAGGGGGCCTGGCGCAGGGAACGCTCCTGAAAAGGCTGCCTACACTCTCTGAGATAGCCGAGACGGCCGCGTTCCTGGCTTCAGATCGCGCTGGAGCCATGACCGGAACAGTAGCCAACCTGTCCGGCGGCGCACTTGTAGACTGAGTTCCAGTTCTTGAGATGTAAGCCCCGTCGCGGGACGAGTCACCGGCGGCTGGACGGGCTGGTGGCCCACGCCACCAGCCCGTCCACCTACCCAGCCGCCATTACCCGCAGTATCCGTTACATGGCTTAAGCCAAAACGAACCGCAGCCTCTTTCTGAGTATGCGCAGCCCGTCCAGTTTTTGCATCGGTACGGAAATTCGCAATAGTCATCTGTCATGTTGCAGTGGCAATCAGCAGCCGAACTCTTTGGGCCGGAGAGTTTGGCGTTCGGTCCCAGGTCGTCCAGCAGGAGTGCCGCCTCAGTCTCATTGAAGGCGTCGGTGACGGTCTTGCGCAGGGCCGAGGTGTCCGGTTCGGGGCCGGTCAGCTCGAAGACGGAGTCGTCGGCGATGAAGCGCTCGACGTGCTTGAGCGCCTTGTCCTGGGCACCCGTCAGTGACCTGTGCGTGTCGCGGTAGTACTTGATGTGTTCGCGCCACAGGCGGGCCCGAGTGGGTGCCGGCAGGGCACGGAAAATCTCGCGCCGGAAATGGATCTGGTACTCCCCGAACGCTTGGTATGTCTGCGGCAGGCGGCCCCTGTTGGCCGTGACCCATGCCTTGGCGGAGGTCTGGCCTTCCTGTGCGAACGCGGGCGTCTTCCCGAGCAGTACACCACCGGCGACCGCTACGCCCAGACCGAGAAACTGCTTACGGTTCATTCCCGGACGTGGCGACTGCGCGCTGGCGGCCTTGGGCTGGCTGGCTTGTGCTCGCAGGCGGCCCAGCGCGGTGAGCACGCGCACGGTCGTCCGCAGACCCAGGTGGCGCATCAGCGGGACGGCCATGCGGTGTGCGGTCCATGCCCGCACGTCGCGCGCCTCGTCGCGGACCCGCAGAAGGGTCGGAGCGTGCGCCGGGTCGTCACCGAGGACGCTCGTGCGCCATTGATGCACGTCCTGGTGTGTCAGGGGGAGGATTTCCAGCCGACCGGCGCAGGCTTCACTCACAGTGTGGGAGATGTCCCGACACGTGCCGCACGACGCGTCGAAAGCGAGCACCCACCGTTCCGTACCGTCCTTTTTCGACATGCTTCACCTTTCCCGATGAATGGAATACAGCTTCCATGGGGACGTGCTGCCGCACCACCGTGCACGGCATAGTTCGGCCATATAGGACGTTAGAACTGCCTCTGTGCCGCGGCTAATCTGGCACCGAACAATGGACTGTGACGTCTGTTAGGCGTTCGGATTCGTTTCGGTTGCGCGCGCGGGCAGACGGGCATGCACACTGGTCACCGTTGATGATCACGAGGTCGACGCTCACCCTGTCTCCTCCGGTCTGCGGTTCGCCCAGTATTGAGGCCAGCGCTTTGAGAGAGCTCCGGCCGCAGCGGCGGGGGGCACAGCCAGGACCATGGCAGTTGGCCATCGCCGCACCGGGCGACCCGAACGGACTGTCCTGATCATCACGGATCCGGCACAGCGATACCATCCGATTGACCGCCACATTTCATCTGATTACTGCCAACGCCGATGCTGAATTCCATGCACCATGAAGGCTGATGATGTAGGCCTCATAGTGTGATTAGTTTGACTAAATGACGGCGACCGGCCGGTCGCGTCCTGCGGGTAGGTCAGCTCGATGCGCAGCTCGTCCAGGGTGACCTCGACGGCCGCGTCGAAGCGGGCGACCATCCCGATCGTGCGCACCACCTGCTCGCCCGCCCGGAACCAGGGGCACACCACCAGCTCGGAAGGTGGTGCCGCCGGGCGGGCAAGACCGGAGACCGCCGATTCGGCGAGGTCGGCGAGCTCGCGCAGTTCTTCATCGAAGGGTGCCTGGGCGAGCTGGTGATGGAGCCGGGCCAGTCCGGCCCAGGCGACCTCTGGCCAGTTCACGATCATCGTCGCGGCGGCCTCGGGGTGGGCGAAGTAGCGGCGGGCCAGGTTGGTGCCGACCAGTTGGCCGAACAGCGCCTCACTCGCTCGGTTCGCGGAGATCACGTTCCAGTGTCCGTCGACCACCAGCGCCGGGTACGGCAGATGGGCGCGGACCCGAACAGGCGCGGAACCCGTACAGGCACGCACCCACGCGAACGCCGCCACCCCGGTCTACCGGTTGCCCTTTTGGGGTTGGAGGTTTGGACGGGATGCGTGCGCGAACTGTACGGCTATGGACAGGCCGCCTTCGGGGGGTGCGTTCGTGGTGAGGGTGGCGTGGTGAGCTTGGGTGACGGCGTTGACGATGGCGAGGCCAAGACCGTAGCCGTCGTGGCGGCCGTGACGATCAGGTGCCAGTTTTTGGAAGGGTTGAAAGAGGCGCTGGATCTGGTGGTCGGGGATGGCCGGCCCGCTGTTGGTGACCGTGAGGGTCGCCTGCGTGCCGGAGGTCTGAGTGGCGATCTTGACGTGCCCGTTTGCGTGGTTGTGGCGGATGGCGTTGTCGATGAGGTTGGCGACGAGGCTTTCGAGCAGTCTCGGGTCCCCGGCCGTCACCGCGGGAGACAGGTGTTCGGCGAGGTTGATGCCTCTTTCCGCTGCTTGGTCGCGGCGGGAGGCGAGCACTCCTTCGACGACTTGAGCGAGGTCGAGGGTGTCCCGGCGAGAGATCCCGCGCTCGCTGGTGGCGAGGACGAGCAGTGCCCTGACGAGCCGTTCCTGGTGTTCGCCCAGGGCGAGGGCCTCCTGGCAGGCCGAGCGCAGGGTGTCGGCGTCGGCGTCGGGGTCGGCAAGGGCGACTTCGAGGAGGGTGCGCAGGCCGGCGAGGGGGGTGCGCAGCTCATGGGAGGCGTTGGCGACGAAGTGGCGTTGGGCGTCGAACGAGGCTTGAAGGCGGGCGAACAGGTCGTCGAGCGTGTGGCCGAGCTCGGTCAGCTCGTCCGTGGGCTCGCCCAGGTCGAGGCGGCGGTGGAGGTCTCCGGCGGAGATGATTTTGGCGGTGGTGGTGATGGCGCGCAGCGGGTGCAGGAACCGGCCGGCGACGAACCAGCCGAGAGCCAGGGCGACGGGGATCAGCACGACCAGGGCGACGGCGGATCCAGTGAGGAGCTGGGTCAGGCTGATACCGGGCCCGGTTCCGCTGCTCACGGTTGAAGGGTGGCCTTTGGGCGTGGCCGCATCGACGCTGAGGAGCGAGACGCCCACGAAGACGAGCACGAAGACCCCGGCGGCGTAGATGCCCGCCGCGTAGGCGAGCGCGAGCCGCGCCTGCAGCGACCTCCTGGCGGTCATGACGATCCGATGCGGTAGCCGCCTTCGCGGATGGTCTCGATCACGGGCGGGTCGCCGAGCTTGGCCCGCAACCGGTGCATGGTGTGCTTGACGGCGCTGCTGAACGGGTCGGCGGCCTCGTCCCAGACGCGTTCGAGCAGCTCCTCAGCGGAAATGACCAGGCCGGGCGCGGCGAGCAGGCATTCGAGCAGGGAGAACTCCTTGGGGCTCAGCTCCAGGCGCCGGCCGGCCCGGAACGCGGTGCGGCGGGCCGGATCGAGGGTGATGTCCCCGCAGGCCAGGGTGGGCGGGACCGGCGGGGTGGCGCGGCGGGCCAGAGCACGGACGCGGGCGACGAGTTCGGCGAACGCGAACGGCTTGGACAGGTAGTCGTCGGCGCCGAGGCTGAGCCCGTCGACGCGGTCCTCGATCGTGTCGGAGGCGGTGAGCATCAGTACACGGGTCTCGCAGCGGCCGTGGGCGAGCTGCCGGCAGATCTCGTCCCCGTGGACGCCGGGCAGGTCGCGGTCGAGGATCACCACCTCGTAGCGGGTGACGGCCAGGCGGTCGAGGGCGGCGATTCCGTCCAGGACGACGTCGACGGCCATGCCCTCGTGGCGCAGCCCCGTTCCGATGGAGCGGGCGAGGACCTCGAAGTCCTCGACGACGAGGACCCTCAACGCCGCCCACCACCGGTTGTCGTACGGGCGAGGCGTGCGGAGCGGCCGCCGGGTTGAGATGCCATGATCCGACGATGCCAGACCCAGGGTCGCAACCGGGTCGCAGCCGCTGCGACCGGGCTGGAACCGGGCGCCGCGTACAACCGTCGGCATGATTCCATTTCGAACCGTGAGCTCGCCGCGATGAGCGCGCCAGGGATCGTCGTCGCCGGACTGCGCAAGCGGTATGGGCCGACCCTCGCCCTCGACGGCATGTCCTTTTCCGTCCGGCCGGGCCTGGTGACCGGCTTTCTGGGGCCGAACGGGGCCGGGAAGTCCACCACGATGCGGGTGATCCTCGGCCTCGACGCGGTGGAGGAGGGCACCGCGCTGATCGATGGCCGGCCGTACCGCAGTCTCCGGCACCCGCTGACCCATGTCGGGTCACTGCTGGACGCGGCGGCGCTGCACCCCGGCCGCAGCGGGCGGAACCACCTGCTGTGGCTGGCGCATTCGCAGGGCTTGGCCGCGCGGCGGGTGGACCAGGTGATCGAGGAGGTCGGCCTGGCCTCGGCGGCCCGGCGCAAGGCGGGCGGCTACTCGCTCGGCATGCGGCAGCGGCTCGGGATCGCCGCGGCCCTGCTGGGCGACCCGCCGATCATCATGCTCGATGAGCCGTTCAACGGCATGGACCCCGACGGCATCATCTGGATGCGCGGCTTCCTGCGGTCGCTGGCGGCTCAGGGCCGCGCCGTGCTGGTCTCCAGCCACCTGATGAGCGAGGTGCAGGACACAGCCGATCATCTCGTCGTGGTGGGGCGTGGCAAGGCCATCGCCGACGCCGGCGTGGCCGAGCTGATCGCCGCCGCGTCCGGGAACCGGGTGGCCCTGCGTACCACGGCCGGGGCGCACGCGATGAAGGTGCTCGCGCGTGCCGGCGCCACCGTGGCGGCCACCGGCCGCGACACCATTGCCGTTTCCGGCCTGCCTGCGGATCGGATCGTGACGGTGCTCAACGAGAGCGCGGTGCCGTTCTCTGAGGTATCAGCGCACCGCGCCACCCTGGAAGACGTCTACTTGGACCTCACCCGCGAGGCGGTCGAGTTCCGCGCCGCGACCCCCACGGAGGTACGACGGTGACCTCTACCGTTACGCGTCACCGACCCAGCCCAAAGGCCGGGCGGTACGGCTTCCTCCAGGTGCTGCACGCGGAATGGACCAAGTTCCGGACGGCCCTCGGCTGGGTGATCGGCATGATGGTGGCGGCGTTGATGGTGGTGCTGTTCGCCGTGCTCGCCGGGGTCAGTAGCAATCAGAAGGGCTCATCCCCCGTGCCGATCGGACCGGGCGGTGGGCCGGTCACCGACAGCTTCTACTTCGTGCACCAGCCGCTCGCCGGAAACGGCAGCATCTCGGTCTCCGTCTCCGCGCTCAAGAGCAGCATCCCCAAGGGCCCCGGGGATCTCCGGCCCGGCATCGTGCCGTGGGCAAAGGCCGGGCTCATCATCAAGCAGAGCACCCGCCAGGGATCGCCCTACGCAGCGATCATGGCCACCGGCAGCCACGGCGTACGGATGCAGGACAACTACGTCAACGACACGGCCGGTCTCCCCGATCCTGTCTCCACCGCGTCTGTCCGCTGGCTGCGGCTGGACCGCTCGGGCGACACGATCACCGGCCATGCCTCCGCCGACGGCACGCACTGGACCAAGGTGGGCACCACGCGCGTGAGCGGGCTCGGACCGACCGCGCAGGTCGGGCTGTTCGTCGCCTCTCCGGCTGCCGTGGGCGGCGGGGGTACGGCCGGCAGCGTGTCCACGGCCACCTTCGGCGATCTTCGTATCCAGGGCGGCTTGGCCGGGAGCACCTGGACAGGCGGTCAGGTAGGGGCCGAATCCCCCAGCTTCGCCGGCTACCCGGAGAGCACGTCGGGCTCGTTCACCGAATCCAACGGCCGGTTCACGGTGACCGGCGCCGGCGATATGGCACCCGCTGTCCGCGACAGCTTGCCAACCGGCGCCCACCTCCGGGAGATCCTCACCGGCACGTTCGCCGCGCTGATCGCAGTGATCGTCGTGGGTGCGCTGTTCATCACTGCGGAGTACCGGAACAAGATGATCCACCTCACCCTGGCTGCGAGTCCGAGGCGGAGCCGGGTGCTGGTGGCCAAGGCGATCGTGTTGTGGGCCGTCACCTTCGTCGCCGGGTCGGTGGGTGCGATCTGCGCGACTCCGCTCGGTGAACGGCTCGCCCGGCGCAACGGCGTCTACATCTTCCCGGTGTCGTCCTTGACCGAACTGCGGGTGGCGCTCGGGACCGCGGCACTGCTCGCGACCGCCTCGGTCCTGGCCCTGTCCGTCGGCGCCATCTTCCGGCACAGTGCGGGCGCCGTCACCACCGTCATCGTGGCCATCGTGCTGCCCTACATCCTGATCGCCATCCCGTTCATACCCGCGGGCGTGTCGAAGGGACTGGCCACGGTGACACCGGTCGCAGCCTTCGCCGTCCAGCAGACGCTCGTGCCGTATGACCACGTCGCGAGCAACTACACGCCGTACTACGGCTACTATCCGCTGGCGCCATGGGCCGGGTTCGCCGTGCTGGCCGGCTATGCGCTGGTAAGCCTGGCCGTGGCCACCGTCCTTCTCAACAGGAGGGACGCATGAGGGTGGCATTGCACGCGGAATGGACGAAGATACGGACCGTCCCCAGCCCTCTGTGGCTCCTGGTCGGTACCGTCGCGGCGACAGTGGCCCTGAGCGCCGGGGCGACCTCGGTGGTGAACTGCACGGCCAGTGGCTGCGGCGGTGACACGACCAAGCTCAGCCTCATGGGCGTCTACATCGGCCAGGCGCTGGTCGCCATCCTCGCAGTGCTGATCGTCAGCGGCGAGTACGGCTCGGGCATGATCCGCACCACCCTGGCGGCGGTGCCGCGGCGAGCCATCGCCTTCGCGGCCAAGGCCATCACTCTCACCGGCGTCGTGGCCGTCGGTGGAACGGTCGCCGTCCTCGGGTCGGTGCTCGCCGGGCGACTCGTCCTGCCCGACCTCGGTGACCAGGCCCTGTCTCTGACCAACGGGCCGGCAATGCGCGCGGTCGTCGGAACGGTCCTCTACCTGATCCTGATCGCCCTTCTCAGCCTCGGTATCGCGACCGCCATGCGGGACTCCGCCACCAGCATCGGGATCGTCCTCGGCCTGCTCTACATCGTCCCCATCCTCGTCCAGACCATCAGCGACCCGTACTGGCAGCGCCTGCTCCAGAAGATCGCGCCGATGAGCGCCGGGCTCGCCGTCCAAGCCACCACCGATCTCCACAGCCTGCCCATCAGCCCCTGGGCAGGTCTCGGCGTGACCGCCGCGTGGGCCATCGCGGCCCTGTCAGTCGGCGGCCTGCTGCTGCGCATGCGCGACGCCTAGGGATGCCGGCGAAACCAAGCTGACCCGCGTCCCATCCACTTCTCAACTTGATTCCAACCGCTCTCCGCAACTCTTGTGACTACCCGATCGGGGAGGCGGGCGGGCGCGGCGACCGCGACGGTGCCGGATGCCTGGTCAAGGCCACCACGCGCTGTCAATCAGGGGCCAGAGCACATGCGGTCGGCACTGGTCCGAGGCGTTGACACGCAACCGGTCGCGGTCACCGACCGAACACATCAGAAGGGGACACCATGCGCATCAAGAGGTTGGTCAACCGGTCACTTCTCGTCGGCGCGATCGCTGCCGGCAGCGCGGTGGCATTGCCGGCTGCCGCCGAGGCCTACACCTGCAAGTGGACGTATGTGAAGACCATCGGCGCGGGTACGGGTGCCGCCGCCAACATCTATGCCAAGGACTGCAAGGACGGCCACTACGTGAAGGGCAAGATCTACGACAACAAGGCGGACGGGCGCAACGCCGTGGTCACCATCGGCTACAACGACTGGGGTACGTGGGACGGCAAGGGCGACACTGCCAACTACTCCTACAAGGCCAAGACCTCCAAGAAGTCGCTCAAGGTCAAGGTCAAGGCGTGCAAGTGGGATGCCGCTTATGGGCCGCTCTGCAAGACCACGGGGACCAGGACCGTTAAGTTCTAGCAGCGAGTGCCGTGCAGACGTGATGGAGGAGCGGGCCCCGCTCCTCCATCGCCCTTTTCACAAGCAGGAGACTTTCACAAGCAGGAGACGAGTGCCGCCGATGAGCGACCTCGATGAGATGGATCGCAAGATCGCGCGGTTGCGGGAGCTCACAGAGGACACGACCCGCCCTTCCGTTCACGAGAAGTGGGCGGTTCCTGTCGGCAGTCGAGGTAGGCGTCCAGTGCGGCGGCGCCGGTGAGCATGGCGCGGCTGAGGGCCGAGAGGCGGGCATGCCAGTCGCGCAGCGTCGACTCAAGGGGCGCGATGCCTCCGGCGGAGCGGACTTGGGCGATGAGCGGGGAGATCTGCTCCAGCAGGTAGCCGCCTCGTCTGAGCTGGTGGATGAGCAGGACGTCGCGCACGTCGGCCGCGCTGTAGACCCGGTAGCCCGTTTGCGGGTCGCGGCGCGGGTGGACCAGGCCGGCGCGTTCCCATTTGCGCAGGGTGGCCGGGCGGATACCGAGCCTCTTCGCCAAAGGGCCGACGAACGTGTCGCCACGTTCTTGCGGTACGGGACTGAGGTCGTGAAGCGCGGCTTCGACGGCCTGCAAGGTGCGGCGGTCGTCGAGAAGCTGGGCGTGACTTTCGTCGATGAGCCGGAGTGCGTCCTCGGTCGCGTCGCGGTTGACCGCCTGCATGATCGACGCGGCCGTCTGGTGGCCGTGCCCGGGCACGAGGGCGAGGAATGCGCGCAGGGCTTGCGCGTGCAGCGGCGTGTAGGTGCGGTAGCCATGCGGAGTGCGGTCGGCGGCCGGAAGGATCCCGTCCGCCTCGTAGTTCCTGATCGCTTGCGTGGACAACCCGTGCCGACGCGCCAGGTCAACCGGCCTTAGGTGTTCACCGTTTTGAAGGTTTCGCCGCACTGTCCTGCCAATATCGCGAATAAGTTTCAATCGTTGGTTCAACGATAGCGTTGAGGGCATGACTGCTGCGATCAAAGACGCCGCCCATGTCGTCGACGTTGCCTCGGTTATGGGGCTGCTCCCGGCTCGGCCGCGGTTGCTTGCATTGGGTGAGCCCACTCACGGCGAGGACGTTCTGCTTGAGCTGCGGAACGAGCTCTTCCGGCAGCTCGTCGAGCGAGAGGGCTACCGGACGATCGCGATCGAGAGCGATTGCATGATGGGCCTGGTCGTGGACGACTACGTCACATCGGGCACGGGCACCCTCGACGAGGCCATGGAACGCGGCTTCAGCCACGGGTTCGGCGCGTCCGCGGCCAACCGCGAGCTTGTGCGGTGGATGCGCGCGTACAACAACGGCCGGCCCGCATCAGAGCGGCTTCGCTTCGCCGGTTTCGACGGCCCGCTGGAGATCACCGCCGCCGCCAGCCCTCGGCAGGCTCTCACTGCACTCCATGCCTACCTCACCGCCAGGGTTGACGCGGACCTGCTTCCCTGCACCGCGGAAACGCTCGACCGCCTGCTCGGCGCCGACGACCGGTGGGCCAATCCCGCCGCGATGATGGACCCGTCCGAATCTGTGGGACAGACCCCCGAGGCCGAACAGCTGAGGCTGCTCGCCGACGATCTGGTAGCCCTGCTTGACACGCAAACGCCACACCTGATCGCGGCGTCCTCACGCGACGGTTGGGACCGGGCACGCCTGTACGGTCGTACCGCCATAGGGCTGCTGCGTTACCACTTCTGGATGGCTGACACGTCACCGAGCCGCATGGCAGGGCTGCTGGGGGCGCGGGCTTCGATGATGGCCGCCAACCTGCTGGCCATCGCCGAGCGGGGTCCGGCGCTGGTGCACGCGAACAACGGGCATCTCCAGCGGGACAAGAGCTCGATGCGGATGGGCGACCTTCCGCTGGAATGGTGGAGCGCCGGGGCGATCGTCAGCGCCCAACTGGGCGAGGAGTACGCCTTCATGGCCACGGCCCTCGGCACGATCCGCCACCGCGGCGTGGAGACTCCACCCCCGGACACCATCGAAGGACTCCTCTACGCGCTCCCGGAAGACCGATACGTGGTCGACGCCCGGCAGCTAAGCGAAATCCTCCGCGACGTGACTCCCCCTCCCCGCGAGTCCCCCTGGTACGGCTACTCCCCGCTGGATCCGGCTCACCTGGCGAGCAGTGACGCGATCGTGTTCGTCAAGGACGTACCCGAGGGGCAGATGTGGTGGCCAGTGGCGTAATCGTCGTCCAGGTGGCGACCGGGCCTCGTCGAGGCGGTCCAGGTCCCTGGGGCGAGCGGCGGCGTCGCCGAGCCCGAATCGGTCGAGCAGTTCTTCCGCGCGCCGGACGGCCGCACGCTTGCAGGTCGAGCAACCGGCCGATCAGCACGAGGTTGCCCAGGCCGGTCAGCTCTTCGTCGAGCGTGGCGTATTGCCCGGTCAGCCCGATGAGCAGCCGCACCGCTGCGGCGTCCCGGACGACGTCGACCCCAGCACCGTTCCGGGACGAGCGTGCAGATCGACCCCGGCCAGCGCCGTGGTGGTGCCGAACCTTTTGACCAGCCCCTCGGTCTGGAACGCGTAGTCCTCCATGCGCCTGTCCTCCTCTCCCGATCCCGTCCTCCGGTCTCTGGAGCGACGATCACTTTCAGATGATGACATCATTCAGATGGTGAGAGTATCTTAAAGGATGTTGCCGATGGGGATGGAGTGGTGATGTCCAGGCTGACGCAGGCCCAGCGGCAGGCACGCACACGCGCATCGGTGCTGGCGTCGGCCATCGGTCTGACCGGCACCAACGACCGGACCGAGGCCGCAGCGCGGATCCAGGACGGGGTGATCGTCGCCCGAGCCCACGGGCGAGGCGCCGCCCACGCCGTCGCCACCGCGCACGCCACACGGTCACAGAGAGCAGGAACATGACCACGCCTGGATCCTTTTCGACCGACGACGACCTGCTGGTGCTGCACGCCTTGCGCTGCTGTGGCCACACGGGCGCCGCACGCCTGGCAGCCGTCACCGGCATGGACGAGTCCGCGGTCGAGTCCGAGCTGATCGATCTCGCGGTCGCCGGGCTCGTCACCTATGAGCCCGGCGAGTTCGGTGCATGGGGGCTGACGGACGCCGGCCGCGTCGCAGACGCCCAGCGCATCACTCAGCAGCTCGAAGCAGCTGGCGCCCGCGCGGCCGTGACCGCGGCGTACGAGCGGTTCATGGTGCTCAACCCGGAACTGCTCGATCTCTGCACGGCCTGGCAACTGAGGCCCGTCGACGGTGTCATGACCGCCAACGATCACAGCGACTCCTCTTACGACGCCCGCGTTCTCGGCCGGTTCACCGACCTGGACCGGCGAGCCGCAGCGGTGTGCGCCGAACTGGCGGCGGCGGTGCCCCGCTTCGGCCTCTACCGGGACCGCCTCAGCCACGCCCTCACCCGTGCCGCCTCAGGACAACTGGAGTACGTGGCCGACCACATCGCCTCGTACCACACCGTGTGGGCCGAGCTGCACGAAGACCTGCTCGCCACCCTCGGGATACCCCGATGAGATGGATCCGTCCGATCTCGGCGCAGGTCGAGGAATCCGCCGAGATCCTGGGCGCCAAGGCACACGGCCTCGTGGCACTGCACCGGCTGGAACTACCGGTGCCCGCCGCGTTCGTCATCACCACCGAGGCCTGCCGGGCCTTCCTGCGCGAAGGGAGCCTTCCCGCCGGGCTCGGCGCGGAACTCGTGACCGCGATGAGGGGCCTGGAGGCGGCGACGGGACGGCGGTTCGGTGCGACGCGGACCCCGCTGGTCGTGTCGGTCCGCTCAGGGGCGAGCGTGTCGATGCCCGGCATGATGAACACCATCCTCAACCTGGGCCTCACGTCCGAGGCGACGGCGGGCCTGGCGGCTGAGACCGGGGACGCGCGGTTCGCGCTCGACTCACGGCTGCGGATGCTGTCCGGCTTCGCCTCCGCGCTCACCGACATCTCGGACGGCGGCGTGTCCGCCGCTCTCGACCGGGCCGCCGCGCGATCGTCCGATGACGAGGAAGGTCGCCTCGCCGACGAGATCCAGGCGGCCCAGCAGCTCATCCGGCAGCGATGCGGCCAACCGCTCCCCGATGACGCGCCCCGGCAGCTGGAGCTGGCAGTCGGGGCCGTGTTCTCCTCATGGGACGCGCCACGCGCACGCACCTACCGCGAGCTCCACGACATCCCGCACGACCTCGGCACCGCCGTGATCGTCCAAGCCATGGTGTTCGGGAACCGCGACGACCGCAGCGGCACCGGAGTCGCCTTCAGCCGCGACCCCAACACCGGCGAGAACGTCCCGTTCGGCGACGTCCTGTTCGGGCACCAGGGCGAGGCCGTCGTCTCGGGCCGATCACCGACCCGCCCCCTGGACGAACTCCACGCGCGAGAACCCGCCGTGTGGGCCGCCCTGACCGACGCCCTCACCCGGGTCGAGAAGCACTACCGCGATGCCTGCTACGTCGAGTTCACCTTCCAGGCCGGCCGGCTGTGGCTGTTGCAGACCCGGCCCGGCCGGTACACCGGCGCAGCCGCGGTACGCGTCGCGACCGACCTGGCCGACGAGTGTGTGATCACGCGCCACGAAGCGCTGCGCAGGGTCTCGCCTCGGCACCTCCAGCACGCCCGGACCCCGCGCATCGCAACCTCTGCGCGGGCCGACGTCCTGGCCCGAGGAGCGGGGGCGTGCCCCGGCGTCGCGGTCGGCAGGGTCGCGACCACGACCGATGCGGCGGTGCGGATGGCCGCCGACGGCCCGGTCATCCTGGTACGTCCGGAGACCTCCCCGCACGACATGCGCGGCCTGGCCGCCGTGGCGGGAATCGTCACCGCGCGCGGAGGGCCGGCCAGCCACGCCGCAGTCGTCGCGCGGGCGATGGGAAAACCCGCCGTCGTCGGCATCACCGGCCTGTCGATCGACGCCGCCGGCGCCTCGGTGACGGCCGGCGGGCGCACCCTCGGCGAGGGCACTGTCGTCACCGTCGACGGAACCACCGGAACGCTCGCCCTCGGCAGCCCTCCGATCACCACGGATGCCGCCGACATGCATCTGCACCGGCTGCTGGCATGGGCGGACGAGGCGTCGGGCAACCGCACCGAACGCGATGAGGTCCAGCGCCTCAACGCGGCCCGCGCCGCGCTCGGTCACGCACCTCCGGAGTGATTTATCTCGCCCCTGCCGCCCCGCCCTCACGGCCGTACGCCGGGTCCGAACCCCGTCCAACGCAGGCCGGGCGGCAGGTGGCCCATGTCGTTGTACACCAGCACCGCCGGCGCCGCACCGTCGTGGTAACGGATCGCCGTGACCGCCGCGTTCCCGCAGTCCAACCCGAGCCACCGCACCGGCGGCGCGTCCAGAGCGTGCCGCACCAGCCAGGCCACCGGATAGGCATGCGTCACCAGGACCTCGTGCGTCTCGCTCTCGGCAGGACGGGCGAACCGTTCGACCAGTGAGTCCGCGAGGCGTGCGCCTGCCGCCGCCTCCGCGGCGTCGTAACCGTCGAAGAACCCGGCCCATGCCGGGGGGACCCGCTCCGGTACATGAGGCACATGATCGACCAGCTCGGCCGCCTCCCGTACGGGAACGCGCGGCAGGCGCTCGCCGATGATGCGCGCCGAGCGCACCGCGCGCGGCAGGGGCGAGTGCCACACCACGTCGATCGGCAGGCAGGCGAGCCGGTCGGCCACCAACTCCGACTGCCGCCGCCCGACCTCGGTCAACTCCCCGAATGGGTCGGCCGCGCCATGCCTCACCACGTACAGATGCCGTGTCGCCACCAGCACTTACCTCCACGAACTCAGATGATAAAAACATCCAGATGTTCATGTCATCTAACCAAAGGGTGGGGGCTGGGCAATTTCGGGGACCGCCGTCCACCTACCGCCGAGTTGGCCCTCCATGCCCTCGCGGTAGCGCCGGCGCAGCTGCCCCCGGTTGGCGAACGGTCGGCGGGCGCAGCCCGCTCCATATTGACTTGACAGCATGTCCGGTCAACCCTCATGCTCAATTTAACCGTACATAGTGTCCTATGAAAGGGTGCACCGACATGACTGGCCTGCCAGTAGTCCAACGTCTCCTCACCGCACTGGCGATCATCGTCGCCGGGCTCGCGACCGCAATCCCGGCGAACGCCGCATCGACCACGTCCGTCCATGTCAGCGGCAACACGCTGTTCATCGTCGGGACGTCCGCCGGGGAGACCGTCAACATCGGGTTCCAGTTCGGGGGGCGGCTCACGGTCGACTCCGACTCGGGGATCTCCCCGGGAGCCGGATGCTCCTCCCTTGGGGCGAACGTGGTCTCGTGCTCGACGAACGTGCAGTTCATCGACGCGGGCATGATCGGGGGCAATGACACGTTCACCAACAACACCTCGTTGCAGGCGTCCGTTCTAGGCGGCAGCGGCATCGACACCCTGAACGGCGGATCCCGCCGGGACGGGCTCAACGGCAACGGTGGGGATGACATCCTGAACGGCAACGGCGGGGATGACATCTTGAACGGCAGCAGCGGGGTGGACATCGCCAACGGGGCGAGCGGGTTCGACACCTGCACCGCCGAGACCGAAAGCGGCTGCGAAGCCTGAGAAGGTGCCGACCCGCTGCCCGTTCAGTCTCGTAGCGGTCTGCTGCCCCCGGTTCGATTCGACGTCAGGCGCCCCGGCTACGTGCAGCTGGGGCGTCCGGCGTCCGGCACACGGTTCGCTCGGCCATGTCCACCAGGATGTCGACCGCCTCATCGACAGTGAGCCCCTCACGCAGCTCACCCTCCCGCTCCAGGCGTTCTTGGTTGTCGTAGGCGATCACCAAGGGGACAGCGCCGCCGCTGCCGCGAATTCGGCGGACGATGGCGCTGAGCACGTCGGCCAGTTCTGGGGAGATGACCAGGAGCCGTTCGGTGTCGGTCTTGGACGGGGCGATGTGCAGCAGCGGGATGAGTTCCCTGGTGGTCAGGGTGTATTGGACGCAGCTGTGGTGGCTGAGTTCGGTCAGTTCTTCGATCCGGATGCCGGTGTGGCGCAGGATCTCGACTGCGGTCCAGGTCCAGAAGCCTCGGTGTTCTTCCTGCGTGAGATAGCGCCGCTCTCCTGTGGAGGGATCATCAGACCAGACCCGCGCGCCGCTGCCGCTGGTCAGGACCCGATCGGCTGAGCTGCTGGCCGGCTCCAGTGAATTCCTCGCCCGGGGCGCTGGCCTGGGCGGCCTGGAGCAGTTCGGTGTTGCCTCGCCGGGCCTGGTCGGCGCGGCCACCAGGACGGGCAGGACCGGCATCCGTTCTCGGGTCCGTTGATCGGTTCGGGCCTTGCGGTGCTGGAGGTCCTTGGTGTGGGACGCCTCCTCAATCCTGATGGGGCAGGGAGCCACCCAGGGCCCCCAGCGGGCGGGGTCGGCTGTGGCCCAGTGGGCGATGTCGAGATAGAAGTGCCCGACTCATCCCGCGCCCCCCGGACCGAAAGCGTCCGGGGCTCCGGCTCCGCCTACCCGCCGTGACCCGCGCCGACCAGGCCAGATTGGGGCGGGGCATTACCGGCGCGGGCGCGGTTCCACGGCCTGGGCACGTTCGGGAGCAGGAGGCCCAGTCAGGACGCTGATAGACCTGTCACTGGCGCCCGAACACCGGCGCAGGCACGGCGCGATAGGTGACGCACTGAACAGCGGACACATTGACGTCGCGCGGTTTCGGTGGCCGCTGCGACGGGCTATCGCGGTTTGTCGGCCTGCACGATCGCCGAGTGGAGGCCGTCGCCGGCGTCGCTGGTGGCGGTGATGGTGATGTGGGTGAAGCCGGTCGCGGTGAGCAGGTGGCGGTATTGGCCGGCGGTGAGAGTACCGCGGGCGCAGCCGACGCGCTGCTCGGCGGCCGCGCGCAGTGCGGGTTCCAGGTCGTCGTCGGCGATGACGTCGCTGATGCCGAGGCGGCCGCCAGGGCGCAGCACGCGGAAGGTCTCGGCGAACACGCGGGACTTGTCGGCCGACAGATTGATGACGCAGTTGGAGATGACGACGTCGACGCTGGCGTCGGTCAGCGGGATGTCCTCGATGCGGCCGTGCAGGAAGTGCGCGTTCTCCAGGCCGGACTGGGCGGCGTTGGCGCGGGCGAGTTCCAGCATGTCCTCACTGGCGTCCAGGCCGTAGGCGGTGCCGCCGGGGGCGACACGGCGGGCCGACAGGAGTACGTCCAGGCCACCGCCCGAGCCAAGGTCCAGCACGGTCTCGCCCGGCTTGAGCTCGGCGACGGCGAGGGGGTTGCCGCAGCCGAGGCTGGCGCGCAACGCCGCCTCAGGGACCGGATCGGTCTCGGTGTAGGCGGCGGCACCGAAGCACCCTTGTTCGAACGAGTCGGCGTCGCAGTCCAAGGGTGTGCCGCCGGCCTGGGCGAGGCGCGCCAGGCCGGAGTAGCGCTGCACCACCGGGTCGGGGACGCGATCTTGGGTGGGCCGGTCTGTCATGAGGGGTCTCCGTTCGCCGGAGGGCAGGTGGGAGTGGCGGGTGCGGGGCGGCCCATGACCAGGTCCGCGGCCGTGGGGAAACAATCCACGCAGGCGTCGTTGATCCGGTAGTAGCGGGCGGTGCCGCGGGCATCGGCGAGCACGAAGCGGACCTCGGCCAGGATCTTCAGATGGGCCGAGACGGTGGACTGGCCGACCTGGACGGCCTCGACGATCTCGCCGACGTTCATGGGGCGGGCCTGGCGGGCCAGCAGCGACACGATCTGGACCCTGGTCGGGTCGGCCAGCGCCTTGAACCAGGAGGCGTATTCGGTGGCGGTGGGCCTGTCCAGCGGCCCTTTGTGCGTATCCATCGTTCATCGACGATAAACGATAGAGCACTGGAAGGGAAGTGGCCGCCGTAGTACTCGGGAAGGATCGGGCGGATATGGCGGCGTAGGCTCCCGAACCGGGGTCTTTGGACTCCGGTGGGAGGTTGCTGGTGGTCGCTCCGGTGTTCACTGACGAGGAGTTGGAGGGGCTGCGGCGGTTCCCTGAGATCGGCAGGGAGGAGCTGTTCCGGTTTTTCACCTTGGCCCCGGCGGACGTGGCGTTCGTGGATCCGGGCCGGGGGGCGGGGCCCTGCGGATCGGCTCGGGCTGGCAGTGGCGTTGTGCACGTTGCCGTGGCTGGGGTTCGTGCCGGACGATGTGGCGTCCGCGCCGCTGGCGGCCGTTGCGCGGCTGGCCACGCAGCTTCAGGTCGATCCGAAGGTGATTGGGGCGTATGGGCGGCGGGCCAAGACTCGCACGGATCATCTGCGGCTGGCGGCGCAGTACCTGGGGTGGCGGGCGGCGACG
Organism: Actinomadura rudentiformis; assembly: GCF_008923185.1. Classification (GTDB taxonomy): domain Bacteria; phylum Actinomycetota; class Actinomycetes; order Streptosporangiales; family Streptosporangiaceae; genus Spirillospora; species Spirillospora rudentiformis. The sequence goes on along the minus strand of NZ_WBMT01000004.1, from coordinate 37,322 downwards.
GCGCTGGAGTTGGAGGAGCTGGATGAGTTCCTGCTGGCGCGGGCGATGGAGCATGACTCCCGACGCTGCTGTTCCCGCTTGCGTGCGAGTACCTGATCTCGGCGAAGGTGATCCGGCCGGGTCCGGTTTCGGTGGTGAAGCGGGTTGGGCAAGGGCCCGGTGGAGGCCTCGCCGGCGGCGGTGAAAGCCGAGATTGCCAAGCTGGAGTTCCTGCGCGCGATGGACGCGCACCGGCTGGATCTGTCGGTGTTGCCGGCGGAGCGGCGCCGGTTCCTGGCCACGGTGGGGCGCCGGTTGACGGCGCAAGCGCTGCAGCGGCGCGATCCCGAGCGCCGTTATCCGATCTTGTTGACGCTGCTGGCGCAGTCGGCGACCGAGGTGCTGGACGAGGTCGTGCAGTTGTTGGACCAGGCGGTTTCGGCGCGGGAGAGCAAGGCCGAGCGCAGGATGCCGGCGCGCTGGCCGAGCGAGCCAAGACCGGGGAGGATCGGCAGGCGCTGTTGGACGCGATCTTGGCGGTCGTCGCTGATCCGGCGGTGCCCGATGAGGAGGTCGGCGGCCTGCTGCGCGGTGAGCTGGTCGGGTGGAAGCGGCTGCGCGCGGCGCAGTCGGCGGCGTTGCCGCCGCTGCCCCGCGACCACGGGCATCTGGCCGCTCTGGACGCCTCGTATGGGTATCTGCGGCAGTTCACTCCGCAGGTACTGGAGGCGGTTCCGCTTGCGGGCGGCACCGCAGCCGCCGACCTGTTGGCGACGGTGGAGATCCTGCGGGACCTCAACGCCAGCGGCGCCCGCAAGGTTCCTGCGGGCGCGCCTGCGGGATTCGTGCCGGCGCGCTGGCGCGGCTATTTGCAGGACGCGGCCGAGGCCGACGACACCAGCGCCTTCCGGCACTACTGGGAGCTGTGCGTGCTGCTGGCGCTGCGCGATGGGCTGCGGTCGGGGATGTGTGGGTGCCCGGCTCGCGCCGCTACAGCGACCCGGCCGCCTACCTGCTCACCTCCGCCAAGTGGGCGGGTCAGCGAGTGGAGTTCTGCCGGTTGGTGGGCAAGCCCTACGATGCCGCGGCGGGCCTGGCCCGGGTCGAGAAGGAGTTGCACACGGCGCTGGGCGAGCTGGAGCAGACCCTAGCTGCGGGCGACGGCCTGGTCCGCCTGGATGAGGGGGGCGATCTGGTGATCTCCCCGTTGTCGGCCGAAGACGTCCCGGCCGAGGCGGTCGCGCTCAAGGCCGAGCTGACCGAGATGCTGCCGTTCGCGCCGATCGTGTCACTGCTGATCGAGATGGACAAGCGCACCGGGTTCTTGGGCTGCTTCACCCACGCCGGCGGCAAGCAGGCCCGCAGCCCGGAGCTGAAGCGGAACCTGATCGCGGTGCTGATCGCCCAGTCCACCAACCTCGGGCTGACCCGGATGGCGGACGCGTGCGGCATCTCCCACGACATCCTGGCCTGGACCGCCGAATGGTACGTGCGTGAAGAGACGCTGCGGGCGGCGAACCTGGCGCTCATCGGCTACCACGGAAAGCTGCCGCTGACGGCGGTGTTCGGGTCGGGCACGTTGTCGTCCTCGGACGGCCAGCGGTTCCCCACCCGCGGTAAGTCCGTCACCGCCCGCGCGCTCAGCAGGTATTTCGCCCATGAGGGGTTGTCGACGTACACGCATGTGACCGACCGGCACACCACCTACGGCACCAAGGTGATCGTGGCGACCCGGCGGGAGGCGCACTACATGCTGGATGAGATCCTCGGCAACGCCACTGACATCCCGATCACCGAGCACGCCACCGATACCCACGGGGTGACCCTGGCGAATTTCGCGCTGTTCGACCTGCTCGGCCTCCAATTGTCGCCGCGGATCCGGGACCTGGGCAAGATCACCCTGTACCGGACCGGCCCGAAGGCGCAGGTGTCGGCGGCGTTCCCGCTGGCGGGGCCGCTGCTGGCCCGGCGAGCCAACACCGCGTTGATCGCGGCGCACTGGGACGACTTGCTGCGGCTGGCCGGGTCGCTGAAGTTCGGGCACGCCACCGCCTCGCTGCTGGTCGGCAAGCTGTCGGCGTCGGGCCGGCAGAACGCGCTGGCCGCGGCGCTGAAGGAGTACGGGGCGCTGCGCCGCACGATCTACGCCGCCCGGTACCTGTCGGATGCGGCGTACCGGCGCAAGATCTCCCGGCAGCTCAACAAGGGCGAATCGCTGCACGCGCTGAAGCGGGACCTGCTGTACACCCACGAGGGCGCGGTGCGCGCCCGCCACCTGGAGCAGCAGACCGAACAGGCCTGGTGCCTGACGCTGGTCACCAACCCCGGATACGACCTGGACGACCGAGTACTACGGGCTGGCGGTGGCCTCGATGCGCGCGGCCGGCCGCCGCATCGACGACCAGGTCCTGGCCCACATCTCACCCGCGCACAGCGAGAACATCAACTTCTTCGGCTCAATCGACGTCGACATCGAAGGCGAACTCGCCCAGCTCGGCCCCACCGGTTACCGGCCTCTGCGCGTCCGCGACACCCTGTTTTGACCCTGGGCCAGCTGATAGGGCCGGGCCGGGCGAGGTCAGCCGCCGCCGTGGCTTCGTTGGTGAGAACGGGAGCCGGATGTCGGTCAGTGGCTTCCGAGATCGTCAGTCGGTGTGGACGGTGTTGGCGAGTGGGGGAGCCACCCTGAACGACTCAGATCTGGTTCTACGCGCCACTTCTGGCCCCACTTACCAGCGAGAAGTGGCCCCACCCCGGTGAGGCGGATTCATGTTCGGGCGGGACTTGGCCCCACGCAGAACTGGCTTCTCTACCCGTCGTCCAGAGCGACGACCGCCTCTGAGAAGTGCCCGTCGCGAAGCGCCTGCCTGGGGATGAGGAAGTGCAGTGACCCTCCCTCGGCGAACTCCCAGTCGCCGAGGTTGCTGGAGAGCCGGAGGAGGTGGGTGTACTCGCCTCTGAGGTCCGGGAGCGGATCACCCGGCTGTACCGAGGGCGGCCAGCCGAAGGCTTGGTCCATGTTCCCCGACGTCGGGTAGTGCTCGCCCGGGAAGTCTCCGGCGAACAATTCGGTCACCTGCTCACTCGGGTCGCAGATGTTCGGGAGGTCAGGGCCCGGGTCGAGGCCGAAGCCTTCGATGTAATCCTCCAGCGTTGCGCCCCACCACGGGTCGGGCAGCGTCAGGGACGGTTCGGCGCGCAGCGCAACGATCGCGAAGGAGTCATCGTCGGGTGGCCTGACCTCGACGGCTCTCGCGGGGTCCGCGGGGACGATCTGGCAGACCTGGAGATGGTCGATACCGAAGAAGTTGAGCAGACCTGGCCGGATGGGCAGTTCGTCCCCGAGCCACGGCGCGAGTTCGTCGGTGTCGAGTACCGCGAACAGGTCGAGTGGGAGGTCGTCGTCGCGCGGCCAAGGCGTGCCCGGGTTCAGGAGGGCCGGGCCGCCCAGTCGACTGCGTCCCGCCGCCGGACGGGGGCCGCCGGCCGGGCTGAGCCCGAACCCCGGTCTGGCCAGCGCGGCCAGCTGAGAACCCAGGTGTTCACCGAGGAACTCCACGCACACCCTGCGGATGAAGGTCATCTCTGACTGATGATCCATTCACGGTATCCCAGCACATTCCGCCGACAGTGTTGGACCGCTGATACCCGCCGCCGCTCGGAGAGTGGCAGGTGGGGCCAGAACACGCGCGAACGTGGGGCCACTTCTCACTCTTGAGACCACAGATCGCAGTGCTGGCGGGCCAGGCCGCACAGCCACGGTGTGGCGGCTATGGGTGGAGCGTCCAGGGACCCTTGTGACGGCGAAACACCGGCGACTGGGAACAGCGAGCTTCGTATCGTTCCTGCAGACGGCTGTAGTCGTGGCCGGGGAAGAGCACGGGGAGGGCCTCCAGCGTCCTGTCCAGCTGACTGACCGTGGACCGGAACTCCCCGTCACAGAGGTCGACCTGGGTGAACAGATACTGCCAGCCCGGGGCTCCCTTCATCAGGAGCAGGTTGTCCAGGTAGGACTGGTAGTCGAGCTCCAGCAGCTCCAGCCGCTGGTGGTTCATGTCGTAGAACCACAGCTCCCGGCTCTGGGCGCCGGCAGGCATCCGCACCGCGGTGAGGCGGCCCGATCCCGGTGCCTCCTCCAGCGTCTTCAGCTCCCACTCCATGATCTGTCGTTTGTCTGGCGGCAGCCGCTCATCGGTATCGGACAGACCCCAGCCGGACAGGCAGTTGCGGAGATCTTTGAGAGCGAACTCCCCGTAGAGGTAGTGGTCATCGGTGTGCCATGCGACGTGGATGCGTTCGGTGCTGAGCAGGTAGTCCCGGACGCCCTCGACGGCGTCGTCGCCCCAGGCGGCGCCGATCAGCACGGCGTCGTCGGCTGCGAGCTGCCGGGGCGTGCCGGATCCGATCTCACACGTGGGCATGACGACATCCGGTGTGGAACGCAGTTCCCTAACGTGTGCGCGGACGCGGTCTTGGTAGCTCATGGCGTAGATCCTTACCTGGACCACCGACAGCCAACGCGCAGCCCCCACACGCCCCACATCCCACGGCCGGCTCTAACTCGTCGATGTGCATCGGGGGGTGCGTCATAGCCGCCCAGCATCGACCAGCCAAATCACAACAAGATCAACGCCGTTTGGGGCTCATGACACGGTTCTTACCGGCACCCCATCTCTTGCCACTGCGGCTCGCGATCTGGCAGAGCGGCTGAAGCCCCTTATTACGGGGCTGTGTCGGCGTGCCGGAGGCTGCTGAACACTGCGGGGGTCGTCCAGCCGCGCAGTGTCGCTTGGATCGTCGACCGGAACGTGGTCTCGGCCGTGGCGGCGTCGAGGGCGCCAGCCAGTTCGAGAGTCACAAGCCCGTGCAGGGTCACCCAGATGGAAAGCGCGATGAACGTCACGTCGCCGGCGAGGACGGACTCCGCCAAGGCGTGATCGATCGCCGCGAGGAGCGGTCGGATGGGGTCACTGGTGCCGACTGGGCCCGACGGGTCGAAGGACTGCACACCCCCGAACAACACCGTGTAGAGGTGGCGATGTTCGCATCCCCATCGACGGTATGCGGCGGCCAGGGCGTAAAGGTCGGCGAGAGGGTCATCGGAGGTCGGCACTGCCGACACGTTCTGGAACAGGCCCGCGACGGCTCTGTTGCGCACCTCTCCGATCAGGCCGTCCTTGCCGCCGAACAAGGAGTACACCGCCGTCGTCGACGTTCCGGCGGCGGTGGCCAGGGCCCGGACCGTGAGCGATTCCCGCGGACGGATGGCGAGCATCTCGGTCGCGCACGCCACGAGCCGCTCCCTGACGGTGTCGTCGTTCGTTCTCGGCCTGCCCACGACGAGCAGCTTACCCGCTCTGATAACGTTGTTTTGAAACAGCGTTTTAAAACTCAGAGGGACCCTATGTCAACGCTCGTCCGCCTGGCCGGTCGCCTTCTGCCGGCCCTGGTCGGGGTCCCGGTAGCAATCGCCGGAAATCCAAGGGATATGGGCCTGGCCTGCGCCGATGGCCGTCCTGGTGAGCGCGACGGCGCCCACGCGGATGGCTGCCGCGCGCCGCGCCGGTCTTATCCCGCCGCGTCCGGACCGGAAACCGGCGCGCGGCCGGGCGGCGTGTACCGCTCGTGACCTCGGCGGGCCGTCCAGTTGGCGGCGTGGGCCACCTTTAGCGCAGGTCGTGGCAGGCGGTGGTGAAGGTGTCGCGGATGACCAGATAGCAGGGGCAGGCGTTGGTCTGCAGCAGGTGGTGGTCGGTGATGGTGATGCGGCCGCGGCTGTAGCGGATGCAGCCGTCGTCGGCCAGGGCGCTGGCGACTTGGCTGACCGAGGTGCGGCGTACCGCCAGCATCTGGGCCAGGAATCGCGATGTAGGTGATCGGTGACTCCAGGGTTGAAGGACGCACCGGGTCCTTCCCGAGTTTGTGGGGGCTGTCCACGCACAAGGGGTGAACGCCGGGGAGTCGGCGCTCCCTGGCGTCCGCTGCTCCCTGTGTCTAGCGAATCCAGAGCAGGTACCGGGGGTAGACGGCGGGACCCCCGTCCGTGCACTTCGCTTCCCATCCCTCACGCTGATACGTCTGCTTAGCGTCGGTGCACTTTGACATGGTGGGGTACCTGGCGACGTTCGTCCAAGCGGCGGCCTGTGCCGGGGCGCTCAGGCCGGCGACCGCCGTCACGGCGATCCCGACGGTGGCGACTGCGGTACGGATGCGCATCTGGCGTCCTTCCGATGGGGGAACTCGGACTCACGCAACGACCGTTCCGGCATCGACCGGCACGCTCGCGCGACCCGCCGGGGACACGCCGCAAGGCGCCCCAAAGGGCTGTTGAACAGCACCGATCCGCTAAACGATCATGACGTGACCAAGATCATGATGCCCCGGCCCCCTGACTCGCGCAAGGGCCCCTGGCACTATTTCGGCCCCGACGCCACCAGCCCGAGGGCGGCGGGGCGGGCTTTGCTGGTCGGGTAGCCGTGTTCGCGGAGCTGATCGCAGCGTCCGGCGGCGTTGAGTGGCTGGCCGGCGCGTTGGCCGGGGAAGAGCCATCGCGTGGCCGGGTTGGTGGCGGTGTTCATGTTCCGGCGGTTGGCGGCTTGCTGCAGGAGCAGGTTGGCGAAGGGTTCGGGGACCGGGTGGGTGGATCGCCGAGCTGGAGGAACACCTGACCGTCGCGGTTATGGACGTCGTTGAAGGTCAGCCGCGTGAGACGGCTGACGGGTTGGGCGTAGAGAAGCATGAGGAGGGCGGCGACCCTCACCTCCAGAGGTGCGTCGGTGGAGGTGGCCGCCCCCACACCACCAGATAGATCACCTCTGCCGAATCCACAGCCCATTTGTCCGCCCGGCCACCACCGGCCGCCAGCCCTCATGCGATTCGGGCTCCTCAGCCCCGGCACCGGGCTGATCGGACAGGCCGAGGGCAGCAACGCGTTCACCGCCGCCGACCTCGGCAGCGACACCGCGTCCGCCTACTGTGCGCGCGACGCGCACCGCATCCCGGTTGAGGACACGGCACAGAACTTCTCCTTCAGCCCCGCCGCCAGCCTCCGCGTCCAGGAGACGATCAAGGACTCACCCTCCATCGCCCCGCAGCTGAGGCGCTCCCGGACCCCCGCGATGCTGATGATCGCCGAGTGCTCCTCCCAGGTCCGCCAGTGGGCGACCGCCATCCTTGCCAATGACCCCGCCATCCAGCGCACGCAGTTCATGCGCGGAGTCGGACACCACATGTGGAACGGCCTCGACGACAACGACGAACGAGCCGTCGCCACCATCACCGCATTCCTTCAGGACAAGCCCGCACCCCTGCCGAACCACCCGACCCGCAGCGAGATCCCCGCCTTCCTTGGCGAGCACAAGTGACGACGGCCTGCGGCTAGTGCCCGTCGGGCTGGCCGGGGAAGAAGGCCCAGAACTCCTGAAGCTACGGCGAGCCGCAAAGTAGGTATTGATGTGGCGGTCTACCTGGGGGCTCAGGGTGGCGGGGACTGATGGTCAGCGGGTGCGGCGGCGGGCGGCGGGGTCGGTGTCGGCGGTGACGGCCGCGGAGGTGTGTTCGCCGAGGCGGACATAGGCGCCGAGGCTGGCCAGGTGGGCGTGGCGGGATTTGGCCTGGAGTTCGGCGGCGGTGCGGCCGGCGGCTGCCAGGTGCTGCAGCGCGGAGTGGCGCAGCTGGTGCAGGGTCCAGCCGCGGCCGTGCGGGTCGGGGGCAGCGGTGGCGGTCTTGAACAGGTATTCGGCGCGGGGGTAGGACAGGCGGCCGCTGCCGGTGGCCCAGTGCACGTACTCGATCGCGCCGCCCTTGGAGGTCACACGTGCGCGCCGGAACTCGGGGTCTAGGTCCTCGATGTCCAAACTCAGGATCTCTTCGGCACGCGCGGCAGTCTCGTACAGCATTCGCCACAGCACCCGCTCGCGCAGCCCGTGGGCGTCGTCGGTCAGCAGCTTGTCCAGGCGGGCACGGGGGATGGCGCGGTCGCCGAGGCGGGCGGGTCTGCGGCGCTGGAGCCGGCGGGCCGGGTTGGTTTCCAAGACCGCTTGGCGCTGTGCCCAGGTGGTGAAGGAGGTGAGCGCCGACAGGTGCCGGTTCCAGGTGGCGGCCGCCGCGGTGTTCCAGAGGTCCATCACCGCGGCGAAGTCCTCAGGCGTCAAGTCGGCGACGGGGCTGGCGCCGCCGGCGAGGTCGATCAGGCGGGCGAGGGTGTCGTCGTAGCTGGCGCGGGTGGTGGCGGTGGGGAGGGAGTCCAGGTAGCGGTCGACGGCGGCCGCGAGGGTGCGGGCGCTGGAGAGGCCGGGCCGGCCGGGGAAGGCGACGCCGGACACCGAGGACCTCCGCAGGGACGATGTGACACATAACGTTGCCGAGTCGCCTGCGCCGCAGCGGATGGCGAGCTGGGCGGACGCGGGCCGATTCGGGTCAGTGTGACAGGTAATGCAGATTCTGTGTCACAGCCACAGCGGGCCCGAACCGCACCCATCAGGACGGCCGAGCCGACTGACCGCAGGCCGACAAGTACCCGGCCCTGACTGATACCGGGTGCCGTCTTCGCGGTCAGCCATATCCGCCCGATCTTTCCCGAGTACTACGGCGACCCCGGGAAGTGGCCGCGCGGGATGGACAACCTCCACGACTTGACGGGGTCGTTTTACCTCAATCATTATTGAGTCAATTATGGTTGAGATGAGCGGTGTGGAGCGGCGGGCGGCGGTGCACGCCGCGCTGGGTGAGCCGGCGCGGCTGGCGATTGTGGACGCGTTGCTGCTGGGTGATGCCTCGCCTGGCGAGCTGAGTGCCGAGCTGGAGGTGCCGTCGAATCTGCTGGCGCACCATCTGCGGGTGCTGGCCGAGGCCGGGCTGGTACGCCGGGTGCGGTCGGAGGCCGACCGGCGCCGTTGGTATGTACGGCTCGTCCCGCAGGTGCTGGCCACGCTGTCACCGGCGGCATGGACGCCGGTGGTGGCGGCGCCGCGGGTGGTCTTCGTGTGCACTCGCAATTCAGCCCGCTCGCAGCTGGCGGCGGCGTTGTGGACGCGGCGCAGCCGCGTTCCGGCGGCCTCGGCGGGGACCCGTCCCGGCCCGGGTGTGCACCGGCGGGCGATCGCGGTGGCGCGCCGCCACGGCCTGACACTCGACCCTCAGCTGACCCGCCATGTCGGTGACGTGGTCGACGTCGATGACCTGGTCGTGGCCGTCTGCGACAACGCCTACGAAGAACTCGGCCATCAGCACCATGAGAGGCAGAGGCGGGTTCCGATGCTGCACTGGTCGGTGCCCGACCCGGTCGGTGCCGACACCGACGCCGCGTTCGAGGACGCCTTCACCGAGCTCGCCGACCGTGTCGAACGGCTCGGCGCGGCCGTCGCCTCAGACCGCTGACGTTGGGAGCATCGATGACCGAGATCTACCGCCGCGACGATGTGAGCGTCGACCAGCAGCACGCCTTGGCCAGCGCCGCCCGCAGCCTGGCTGAGGAGTTCTCCGGCACCTTCGACGCCGAGACCATCGATCGGTTCCTGCACTCCAGTTTTGAGCAGTTCGCCGGCCGCGCCAGCGTTCCTCACTCTCTGCCGCTGCTGGCCGAACGGTTCGCCCGCCAGCGCCTGCACGCCCTCGCCCGCGTGGAGGGCACCACCGGCACTCCGATCGTGCTGTTCTTGTGCGTGCACAACGCCGGGCGGTCGCAGATGGCGCTGGGCTTCTTCAACCACCTGGCCGGGGACGGCGCGATCGGCTGGTCGGGCGGGTCTGCGCCCCGCGACCAGATCAACCCAGCTGCGGTGGAGGCGATGCGCGAGCGCGGCATCGACATCACCGGCGAGTACCCCAAACCGTGGACGACCGAGATCGTCCAGGCCGCCGACGTCATCGTCACCATGGGCTGCGGCGACGCCTGCCCGGTCTTCCCCGGCAGACGCTACCTGGACTGGAGCCTGGACGACCCGGCCGACCAGGGCGTGGCCGCGGTCAGGCGCATCCGCGACGAGATCGAACAGCGCGTCCGCGGGTTGCTCGCCGATCTGGAGGTCCCCGTCCGCGCCTGACCCCTCTGCAAGCGCCGCACCAACGCGCCTGCGCATCAGCCGTTCCACCGGTACTCCTCACCAGCAAAGGCCGCAGCCCGTGACTGCTCCATCCAACCCCGCCACCTCACCGGTCGGCCCCACCCCAACCGCCACGCATGCCGCACAGCCGGCCGTGGAGGCCGGTTCGGCGTCGTTGCCGCGCCGGGCGCTGGCCGAGGCGCTGGGCACCGCGTTGCTGGTCACGGTGGTCGTCGGGTCGGGGATCATGGCGGAACGGTTGTCCCCGCATGACGTCGGGGTCCAGTTGCTGGAGAACTCCATCGCCACCGCGTTCGGGTTGGCCGCGTTGATCCTGGTGTTCGGACCGGTATCGGGAGCGCATTTCAACCCGGTCGTCACCGCTGTCGACTGCATGCTGCAGGGCCGTCCGTTGCGGGACGCGGCCGCTTACATCCCAGCACAGGTGCTCGGCGCGATCGGCGGAGCAGTGCTCGCCAATCTGATGTTCGACCTGCCGGCCGTCACCACCGCCCAGCATGACCGCGCCCAGTCGCACCTGTGGCTGGGTGAGGCGGTCGCCACCCTCGGACTGGTCATGCTGATCTTCTCGCTGGTACGCAGCGAGCGAACCGCACTGGCCGCCCCGGCGGTCGGCGCCTACATCGGCGCCGCCTACTGGTTCACCTCCTCCACCTCGTTCGCCAACCCGGCCGTCACCACCGGCCGCGCGTTCAGCGACACCTTCGCCGGGATCGCCCCCGCCTCGGTGCCCGGCTTCATCACCGCCCAACTGGTCGGCGGCGCCATCGGCGCGGCCCTGGTGCTGGCCCTGTATCCGGCCAGGCCCGTCCGCCGCTAACGGCCCACCGACCCTCATGGTCGCCCGCAGAGGGAGCAATGCCGAGCCAGCGCCCTGACCGCAGAGGCAGACGCCACCCGCTGCCCCCGCGGCCGGGTCGGCTGCCGACGCGGCCCCGGGGTCAACGACGATAAACGCGCCGCGATCCTGGCTCGCCAGCGGCGTGGAGAATCCATCCGCACCATCGCCGCCAGAGACAAACTCTCCATCGGCGTCGTCCATAAGCCTCTGGCAGAAGCCCAGCCAGAAGCTGGTCCGAAACAGTAACCGGCCCCAGCGGCCCGGTTTCACGCGTGAAAGCTGGCCCCATCTTCCGGTCGCGCATCTTCCAGTGATCGCGCTGGCTGCTGGCGGGGCCGGTGGACTGGCACTGCACGTACGCCGCGTTCCAAGTGATCGTCCCGACTGCGACTTCATAGACCAGGTGCTCAGGCGACAACCGGGCACGCCCGTCCGGGGCCTGGGGCGTTCGTCATCTCCGTCAGGGGCGCAACGATAGGCGCTCCACCGCGCCGCACGCGGTGCCTTTCGTCCACACGCCGCCAACTGCGCTCGGCCGCCAGTTCCGCGACCTCCTCTAGCTGAGGGGTGCGCCCCAACACCAGCCGTCGTGAACGAAATGGAGTCGAGTTCATGTGAGGGCAGGGTAGCCAACGCCCCGGCCGCATCAGTCTGAAATGATCACACCGACCTCGATCCCGACCACGCTCTGTACACACCCTTACGTGACTCTGCGTGGTGCCAAACTCATCGACATTCAGGGCCCGTCGATCGCCAGTCGGTGCCCGAACTCATCGACAAACGGTGCCGCTACTCAACGACAGAGCCAGCGCATGGTCTGGCCCGGCCATAGGTGCGGCTGACGGCCAGCTTCGCGTGTGTCGTCTGCTCGCCGCATTCGCCGCAGACTCGGCGCCGCAGACTCCAGGGCGGAGGGGACGTACCGCGCCCGCGTCGCACCTGTGCGTCACCTAACGACGAAACAGTCCACGCCAGGCAATCGCAAACGGGCACTTCAACGGGTTGCGTGAGGCGGGCTGGACTGAGGGTGTCTCACGCAGAACCGGCGAGCTGGCACCCATCATCGCCCGGTGTTGAAAGAGCGTCGTGAAACTCGTGAGGTCATGACGTCGCTCGCGCAGGAGCGAAAGGCCAGGCCATGCGGTTGATCGCGCGGATGGTCGGGGCATTGTGTGATCTGTGGGGAGTACGACCGGTTCCGCGCCGGGGCGGTACGGGTGCAACAGGCGCACCCGCACGTCGAGCTGTTCCTGGTGTGGACCGGCCCGGCCGCCTCGATCACTCTGGACGTGATCCGTACCCGGCCGGTGTACCGCGGCCGCGGCCTGGCCGAGGCCGCCCTGCCGACGTCATCGCCATGGCCGAGGAACTCGGGGTTCTGGAACCTGGTTCCAGGATCGGGCGTCGAAGGCGGCGAGGGTCGGCGGTGTGTGAGGGAGGGGTGGTTGGTGGACCCGCAAGGCTGGTGGGGTGTTCTGCTCCAAGGCACCATCTCGGCGGTGGTCGGCGGTCTGGTGGCGGCGTTGACCGCCTGGGCGGTGGTCTCGGCGACACGGCGGCATGAGCGCCACACCGCGCTGCGTGCTGAGGCCCGCGCGTCGGCGGTGCGCATGTATCACCTGGCGGGCGAGATGTACGGGGCGCTGTGCCGCCTCGCCGACGGAGAGGCGGTGCCGGTTCCGACCACCGAGGGTCGGGAGTGGCTGGTCAACGCCACCGGTCTGGAGATCGCGATGTTCGCCCTCGACGGTGACCTCGGCGCGCGCATGTCGCAGGACCTGGGAGAGGCCCGTCGCGCGCTGGAGCGCCTCAATGTCGCCCCTGAATCGCGAGACGAGAGCGCGCAGGTCGCCGCAGCCAGCATGTTGCGGCTCTGTGACAGCTTGGCGGACTGGCTCATGGACGGCCGCCACCGTGCAGCGACGCGGACGAGCTGAAAGGGGTGCAGCCGGAATACACCAGAAAGGGGCCGCGGCGGGACGTTTGCCGAGGTCAGCGGTGACGGCGGCCAGGGTCCTGCTTGGCGAGGGCTGCGCCGACGGCTTCGGTGCTGACGTTGGTGTAGATGGCCAGGCTGCGGATGTTCTCGTGGCCGGACAGCGCCATCAGCATCGGGGCTGACCAGCCGTCTTCGGCCAGGTGGGTGAGCCGGGAGTGGCGGAGCTGGTGGAGGGTGAAGCCGCGTCGGCGGGGGTCGTGCTGTTTGGTGTCCTGTTTGAACAGGTACTCGGCGCGCTCGTAGGAGAGCCGGCCGCGGCCGGTGTGCGGGCACAGGTCGGCGGCCGCAGGCGTGCGCGCGGGCGCGGGTCGGCGATCGGCCAGGAACAGCGGCCCTGATGTGCGGCCGCTGATGAGGCGGGGCAGCAGGCGGGCGGTGCCGGACTGCCAGTGGATCCACCGGACGGTGCCGCCTTTGCCGGTGATCCGGCCGCGTTTGTTGTCCAGGTCCAGCTCTTCGATGTTGAGCGCCAGGACTTCGTCGGCGCGGGCGGCGCTCTCGTACAGCAGCCGTCGCAGGGTCTTCTCCCTCAGCGCGACGTCCCGGCGGTCCAGGAGCGCGGTGACGATGTGCCGGTCGACGGCGCGGGTCCGGTCGCGCTGCTCGGGTCGCCGCTCGATGAGCCCGGCGAGGTCGGTGGTGACCCAGCCGCGGCCGGGTCCGGCCGCCCACGCGGTGAAGGAGCGCAGCGCCGATCGGTGCCGGTTCCAGGTCCGGGCCGCCGCGCCGTCCCACGCCGCGGCGAAGACCCCGGCGGCCTGCTCGGCGGTGACCTGGGCGAGCGGGACGGTGTCGCCGAGCTCGCGGCACAACCGCCGCAGGGTCTGGTCATAGGAACGGATGGTGTCGGCGTCCAGGTCGCGGCGGGCCAGGAACGCCTCGGCGGCTTCGCCCAGGGTGGTGCTGGCCAGCGGGACGACGTCGGCGATCATCAGGCAGGTGGCGTCGGGAGAGCGAGTCTTTCGGTCTCCGCGCGGAGGCGCTTGAGGGTGTACGGGCGGGGCTTGACATCGATCAGCTTGTTGACCTGCTTGCGTGTGATGTTGACCGCCAGGACGGTGATCGGGCCGTCTCCGGTCAACGGTCGGAGCACCAGGTTGCCGACTGTGTCGGGGTGCGCTCTCAAGCCATCGGGCGCGAAGTCGAGCCTGTGCTCGGTGCCGTCGGGGTCATCGATGGTGTTGTGAAAGATCTGGTGGATCGCGTCAGCGTGGCGGGGGAGCTGGCGGCGTGGGGCCTGCTCGTTGTAGGCGGCCACGCTGTCGTAGCTGGCCTGGAGGGGATGGTAGGAGAGAAGCTTGTTCTCGAACCCGTCGTTCTCATCGGTGAACGACCGGTTCTCTCGGTCCCGTTCGCTGGCCAGGGCAGCCAGGGCCTCGGCGTCGCCTTGGACGAGCAGCGCGATCCGCGTCGCGGCCTCGTCGGGCGCGGGCAAGATCCCCCCGCCTAGATCCTCGGTGTAGGACAGCTGGCCCGATGCGTCGTCGCCGACCTCGCCGTAGAACCAGCCGCGTTCCTCGGTCCAGCCGAGCCATAGTCCGCCCGGTTCCACCTGTGGGCCGGGGCCGACCGGTGCGGCCGGTTCCAGGTAGCCGTTGCGCGGCTCGTTGGTCTCGGCGCCCCAGTCGGCCAGCTCAACACCGGCCGCCTGCACCGCCGCGGCCACCGCCTCGATGTAGGGCTCATGCACCCGGTGGTAGGACAGTCCGCTCACGACGACGATCCCGTGGCATAGGGGTCGACGCCGAACCGGGCGGCGAACTCCTGGTGGACCAGCATGCTGAGACTGCCGCCCTTGGTGCGCTTGGCGAACCATTCCAGCGCCTCGGCCCACGCGGCTGCGGCCGGGTCAGCGCTGTCGGTCAGCGCTGCGGCGTACTCCTCGGCCCAGCCGCGGATCTGCGCCCGGGCGTCGGCACCGGGACCGTCGTCGAGGGTGTCGACGAGCAGCCGGGACGCGGCGGCGTCCAGGGTCTCACCGGGTTGCTGGTTCTTCGTCAGCTTGCCGAGGTGGTAGTCGTCGAGTTCGAGCTGTGTCTGGATGAGCCCCGTGAAGCACCTCTGATGTGACAGGGAATGTGTTGGCTTCGACCGTACGGGCCGCCTACGACGTCCGAGGTGAGAACGCCTGAGCCGGTTGCGACCGGATGTGGTCGTGACAGGGAATGGGCCATTCCCTGTCACATGATGGGGTGGGTCGCCGTAGTACTCGGGAAAGATCGGGCGGATATGGACGATCGCTGCTGGTGAGCGACTGTCACTGCGTCGCCGTTGGTTGGCCGCGTTGGAGGGTTCGGTACACGGTGGCGCGGGAGACGGTGAACACGTCGGCGAGATCGGCGATCGTGTACTCACCGGTGCCGTACATGCACACGAGCTCGCTCGACCACTCGGCCAGCTGACCGCCGGTTCAGCTCGTCATCACCGCACCGACATCGAACTCCGTGCCGAACGGGTCCGTGATGTGAGCGACCCGCCCGTAGATCATGTCGTAGGGCTCGGCCGAGGTCCCACCCGCGTCGACCGCTCGCCGCGCCGCCGCATCGGCGTCGTCCACCTGGAACAAGGTCCCCCAACGGGACTTCGTGGCCTTTGGGTCACCGGCGATGCCGCCGATCTCGTGGCCATCCGGTCTGCGCAGGAACGTGAAGTCGAGCTCAGGCATGTCCGGGTTGGCATCCAACGTGTAGCCGAAGACCGCGACGTAGAAGTCGCGCGCGGGCCCGGATTCCGCGGTGACCAGGTCGTTGCGGAGCAGGGCGTTCGGCTCGTTGACGATCTCGCAGCCGATGTGGGCACCGGCCTGCCACAGTCCACACTGCGCACCGGTGGTGTCCTTGATGATCGCCGTCCGGCCCTGGTCCAGCACGTCCATCGGACCGGTGATGATCGAGCCGCCCGCGTCCCGCGCTCGGGCGGCCGCGGCGTCACAGTCATCCGTCGCGAAGTAGACGTTCCACCAGAAGTCCGTGGCGTCGGGATCGGGGTTCGGCCTGATGGCCGCGACGGGTCTGCCCCGTAGCAAGCACTGGGTGTAGTGGCCGAACTCCGCCGGTCCCACATCGAACTCCCAACCGAACAACGCGCCGTAGAAGGTCATCGCGCGGTCGAGATCCGGGATGCCCAGGTCGATCCAGGTCGGTGTGCCAGCCGGCTGCGTGGTGGTCAGCTCGCTCATCGTCTCTCCTTGTCGTGTCCCCATCTTGTCCCACATGACCCCGGAACCTAAAGCACCGGTGCAAACCCAGCTCACACCGACGAGCGTCGGCGAGTCATGCTCCATCGCACGGGCCAGCAGGAACTCGTCCAGCTCCTTCAACTCCAGCTCGCCCGCCGGCCGCCACCGCAGATACTGCGCCGCCGACCGCACATGATCCGTCCGCGTCTTCGCGCGCCGACCGTACGAGCGGATCGCATCCGAATCGACCTGAAGTTGCTCAGCCAGCCGCGTAATCGCCGCCCGCGGCGCGGACGCCACGTCATCGGGCACAAACCCGAGCCACGGCAGAGTACACAGGGCCACCGCGAGCCCAAGCCGATCGGCCGGACCGCGGCCCCGGCCAGGATCAATGAACGCCACATCAGACGGAGTGAGGGTGAAGAACCGAGCCAGCTCGTCCCGACCGATCTACGGGAACCGCCGCAAGGCCGCCAGTTCCTCGTCCGTGAACACCGGAGCAACCATCAGGTACCTCCCGCCAAAGACCGAAGATCCCCAGCCGAGGAGCCTACCCAGCCATATCCGCCCGATCTTTCCCGGCCACTACGGCGACCCCATGATGGCGAGGGCGCCTCAGGTCTTCGGCGCGAACAGCACGCGCGGTTCGAGATCGAGTCGGGTGGCCGGGGCCTGGTCGGGCGGGGCGAGGTTGAGCGTCCAGTTCCCGAACCGGCGGACGGTGTGGGTGATGTAGGGCGAGACGGTGGCCAGGTCGTCCAGGTCGACGCTCTGCCCTTCGGCGGCGACGTCGTTGGCGGCGTCGGTGATGTCGCAGGCGGTGGAGTAGATGACGCAGTTGGCGATCAGCTCGTTGAACTTCACCACCTTCTCCTGGTGGTCGGGGTCGTTGTGGCCGATGAGCCTGCCGCCGAACATCAGCCAGTCGGCGAAGCCGTGGAATGCCTCGTTGCGGTTGGTGACCTGGGTGATCTGCTCACGCAGCTCCGGCTCGGACAGGTAGCGCAGCAGCGTGATGGTGCGGATCGCGCGGCCGAGTTCGCGGAAGGCGCGATACAGGCGGTTCTTGCGGGAGTGGTTGCCCAGCCGGCGCAGCAGCGTCACCGACGACAGCCGGTTCTCCCGGATCGAGATCGCGGTGCGCAGCAGATCGGGCCAGTGGTTCTCGATCAGTTCCCAGTCGACCACCTCGTCGCCGAACAGCGAGTCGATGTGGGCGTAGCGGGCCGCCTCGCTCGGCCGGTAGAAGATCAGGTCGTGCCAGTTGCGGATACGCGGCAGCAGGTCGAAGCCCAGCAGCGCGCCGAGACCGAAGACCGGCAGCGCCTGCCCTTGCGTGTCGGCATGGATGGTGTCGGGCTGGATGTCGGACTTGTTGGCCAGCAGCCCGTCGATGATGTACACCGCCTCCCATACCCCGCACGGGATGAACCTGCTGAACAGCGCGATGTAGGTGTTGGAGACGTGCCGGTAGGCGATCCCGCCGTACCCGCCGTACCGGATGGAAGTCTCGGCCAGCAGGTTGTTCTCCCAGGTGTCGATCTGCGAGCCGTCGGCCGCGACCGTCTTCCCGTCGCCCCACACGCTCGCGACGTCGAGCTTGTTGAAGGCGTTGATGACGTCCACCGACGCCTTGTCGATTTTGGTGGCGGTGGTGTGCTTGTTGCCCGCCAGTGACAGCTCGTGCACGCTGACCTGCCCGCGCATGTGTGCGGCGACCTGGGTCGGGCCCAGCAGGGTGCCGTGCGCGAACGCGGTCAGCACGTACCGGGCCATGGCGTTGCGGATCTTGGGGTCGGAGCCGGAGGCGGGGCCGAAGTGGCGGTGCCAGCCCAGCAGGTAGGCGGTGCGGGTGAGGATGTCCAGCAGCGCCCGCTGCGGCAGCCGGTCGTGGATGGCGGCCTCCAGCGCCAGCGCCGCGGGCCGCCGTTCGGCGCCCTTGCGGCGGCGCAGCACCGGCCGCCCGCCCTCCAGCAGCAGATCGGTGTTGCCCGGATAGCCCGCGTCGACCGCCGCGGCGGTGGTGGCGAGCTTGTCGCGGTAGTGCGCGGTCAGCGCGTCCGGCTCGGCCGGGATGCCCGCCTGGGCGCAGAACGCCGGCACCAGCGGACGGCACTCCTCCCACGACATCAGCTGGTCGTGCAGGTTGGCATAGGAGTCCGACCCAGCCACCGCAATGTCGCCCGAGCGCAGCTCGGCCGCCAGGTAGGAGAACACGCACACCTCCAGGTGGCGGCGCACCAGCATCCCGGGCCGGGTCTTGTCCCGCAGGATCTTGCGCCACTGCCCGGAGGCGAAGGCTTCCACGTTGATCCGCAGCCGCACCTTCACCGGATCGCCGGCAGGGCCGGGCCGTTCCACGGTGATCTCCTCGGGCACGAACGCGGCCTTGGCGCCGCGCAGCGCGCGCAAGAACTCCACCGCCTCCAGCACGCTGCGCTCGGCCGTGGTGGCCTCCAGCTCGATCGCGCCGGCCAGGGTGAACAGCGCGGAGCGGTGCGAGCGGTAGTGCTGGTCCAGCAGCGGAAAGTAGTTGTTGCCGTGGTGCGCCGAGACCGCCTCGTGCGCGCCGGCCAGCGCGTCCACCCCACCGGCCTGCTCCAGGGTCTTCAGCAGCGCGCGTTTGCCGGGGCGGGAGTGCTCAGCTGAGGCGGGATTGCAGGAGGCAGAATTCGTTGCCTTCGGGGTCGGCCAGGACGTGCCAGCTCTCCTCGCCGCTCTGGCCGACGTCGGCCGGGCGCGCCCCGAGTTGCAGGAGGCGTTCGAGTTCGGCGTCCTGATCGCGGTCGGTGGCGTTGACGTCGAAGTGCATCCGCAGCTTGCCCGTCTTGGGCTCTGTGTTGGGGCTGAAGATCAGAGTCGGCTGCAACCCGCCGAACCCTTCCTGCGGCCCGATCTCCACTCCCCCGTCATCCTCAGTGCCAAGCACGATGAAGCCCAGGACCTCGCACCAGAAGTCCGCCAGCCGTTGCGGATCCCGGCATTCAATTATCAGTTCGGAAATGCGACAAGCCATGATCGGCACCCTACGAGGCGTCAACCGCACGCAGCCAATCCGTACGGCCACCTGGTCGCCTTCCAGGCGCTGCGGGCGCCGGTGTACGTCGGTCGCCTGTGGGGCCGCTCACCACGCGGTGAAAAGAGGCTGACCGGCCGGTGGGTAGAGGCGGTAGTTCTCATGCTTCTTGAGCAGCGCCTCAAGCTGTTGCAGCAGCTCGCCGACGAGATGAGGTTTCTGGAAGATCAACGGCATCGGTTATTCTGGCGAGTGGCGGCAGCCGGAACGGGCGGCCGCGCGGCGGTGGGGCTCGCCGCACCCGAACCGCGGCATTGACGCCGCCAACAGTCCCTACTTGTGATCACACACGCCCGCATGGCCGGGCGGCTGCACGAGTAGGAGACGCGTATCCATGACTGCCCCCGGCGATCAGATCATCGAACCCATCGACCCCGACGTCGATCTGTCGGTCCCTGCTCAGCGGCGTGAGCTCGCCCGCGGGCAGGCGCCGGTGATCGCTGTGGTCGCGGTCGGCGGTGCCCTGGGGGCGGTGGCCCGTTATGGCGCCTCGCTGCTGTGGCCCGCCTCGGCAGGAGGTTTTCCCTGGACCACGCTGTTGGTCAACGCGGTCGGCTGCGCGTTGATCGGCGTGTTCATGGTGGTCATCACCGAGATATGGGCTGCGCACCGGCTGGTACGGCCGTTCGTCGGCACCGGCGTCCTCGGCGGCTTCACCACGTTCTCCACCTACGCCGTCGACATCCAGCAGCTGGTGGCGGGCGGCCATGCCCGAACCGGCCTGGTCTACCTGGCGGTCACGGTGCTGACCGCCCTGGCCTCGGTGTGGGTGGCGGCGGCCGCCACCCGCCGTTCGATCTCCTGGAGGCGCACGTGACCCGGCTCCACGGCACCGCCCTGCGGGTGACAATCTTCATCGGCGAGCATGACACCGTCCGCCATCGGCCCCTGTACAGCGAGATCGTCCGTCGCGCGCACCAGGCCGGTCTGGCAGGCGCCACCGTGTTCCGCGGCATCGAGGGGTTCGGCGCCTCTTCCCTGATCCACACCACCCGGCTGCTGTCGCTCAGTGAGGACCTGCCCGTGGCGATCATCATCGTCGACAGCCAGGAACGCGTCCGGGCGTTCCTGTCGCAACTCGACGAGCTGGTCACCGAGGGCCTGGTGATCCTCGACGAGGTCGAGGTCATCCGCTACGCCGGCCGGCAGGAGAGTAAGAAGTGAACTGGCTGCTGGTCATCGCCGGGGGCATGGTCGGGGCGCCGCTGCGGTATCTGACCGACCGCGCGATCCAGGACCGCCACGACACCGTGTTCCCCTGGGGCACGTTCACCGTCAACCTCGCCGGCTGTCTGGTGCTCGGCGTGCTCACCGGCGCGGTCAGCTACGGTGCCGCCTCCGGCTCGGTGCAGCTGCTGATCGGCACCGGGTTCTGCGGAGCGCTGACCACGTACTCCACCTTCTCCTACGAGACATTGCGGCTGGCCGAGACCGGTGCCGGATTCTTCGCCGCCGCCAACGTGATCGCAAGCGTGGTCGCGGGCCTGGGGGCCGCGTTCACCGGTGCCGCGCTCGCCCAGTCCATCTGGGCCTGACCCGCGTTCCACAGCAGGTTCGTCGCCGGGGGTCTGCAGCGCGCCGGCCAAGAGCCCGGCAGGGATGCAGGAGCTGCACGGACGTGAAGTGCGCGCTGCTCGCGGTCCGACATCGCGGTGGCCAGACTGTGGGCCAGCAAGTGTTTCCGGCGTCGACCGACAGGTGGGTGGTACGACGACGGCCGCCATCAGCAGCAGGCCGGTGGCGAGGATTTCGGCCAGCGTGCGCTGCGCTCGTCAACGCGCGGTGCGGGCCTGGCTGGCTGGTTATGGGACGCCGGCCGGTGCCGACTGGGCGGCGAGCAAGGTGGCCAGGCGGTCCAGGCTTGCGGGAAGCAGCCAGTAGTACACCCAGGTGCCGCGCCGCTGCGAGGCGATGAGCCCGGCCTCGCGCAGGATCTTCAGATGGTGGGAGATCGTCGGGGCGGTGACCTCGAACGCGCCGGTCAGCTCGCACACGCACACGCCCACACCGCTCTCGCGGCCGCCCGGATGGGCACCGATCAACGTCAGCAGCCGCAGCCGCACGGGGTCCGACAGCGCCTTGAACACCCGCGCCAGCTCGACCGCCTCGCCTTCGGGAAGCGGCTCGGCCACCAGCGGAGAGCAGCACCCGGCGGCGGAGATCACCAACGCCTCTTGATTCGACACGCCTCTAATTTGACAGATACCTAATCAGGGCGCAAACTCGGAGCTGTTTAGACATCCATCGAATCAGGGTGTCCTGATGAGGAGGTTCCTCATGTCCCGTGTGCAACTGGCCTTGCGAGTCCCCGACCTGCAGGCCTCGATCGAGTTCTACGGCAAGCTGTTCGGCGCAGAACCGGCCAAGGTCCGCGACGGCTACGCCAACTTCGCCATCGCCGAACCGCCGCTCAAGCTCGTCCTGATCGAGGGTCAGGACGAGGAGGCCACCCGGCTGGACCACCTGGGCGTGGAGGTCGAGGACTCCGGCCAGGTCACCGACACCGCCCAGCGACTCGAGGACTCGGGGCTGGTCACCCTGGAGGAGAACGACACCGCCTGCTGCTACGCCGTCCAGGACAAGGTGTGGGTCACCGGCCCCGGCAACGAACCCTGGGAGGTGTATGTGGTCAAGGCCGACGCCGACACCCTCGAAAAGGCCACAGACTCGGTCTGCTGCGCCGCGCCCGGCGCGGATGACCAGACCGCGGGGACCGACACGGCGGCCGTCCCGGCGGCGGTGGGCTCTGGCTGTTGCTGATCGATGCAGGATCCCGCGCACGAGCCCGGCCCCGCTGGCCGGGCTCGTGCGCGCAGGCAGCCTCGCGACTACCGGCCCACGGCTTTGAAGCAGAACGGTGGCGGGGTCGTGGATGGGCCGGTGCCGGACTCAGCACGAGTAAGGCATGGTGGCCCGCGCACGACCACGGCAATCTGGATGTCTCCTCTTGCGGTGCTGACCTCCGCAAAGCCGTTGAGCGGCCGACCTGGACACCACCGTCGATCGCGGTGAGGTGGACGCTCGCGGCCTCGTTGAGTTGATCTGGCCGTGGGCGCCATCCTCGCAGCACTGCTCGCCGAAGGCCTGGACGACGACGCGTCAGAGCTGCACGCCTCATGCCTGCGCCTAGCCGACGTGGGCGAACGGTTCGTCACGCGGGCACGCGAGTCCGGTGCGCTGCGTCCCGACGCGACCGGCGCGGACATCACCGTCCTCACGACCGCCGCCGCCTCTTTGCACGAGCACCTGTCCCCTACCGCCGCCGACCGCCTCATCACTCTCAGCCTGGCCGGCCTCGCACCGCGCCATCCCAGCGACGACGTGCAGGCACATCACGGTGGCCGACGTTAGCGCGCCGCTCAGTGTCGAGTTACCGCGAAAGGGCCTGGCCAGCTCATTGTGGGTGGTCGGTGCCGCTCAGCAGCCGCCAGCGCAGGAAGTGACCGGCCAGGCGCACGGACGGCGGCGCGGCTTGACTCGGCGACCCCGTGCTCGGGAGGATACATCAAACCGATTTGATGGAATATCGGCCCGGAAGGTGGGCGATGCCGCCGTCTGAATCACGCCCTGGAGGAGTCGCCGGAAAGGCGCCACTGACGTCCGGTGGCGGTCTCGTACGTCGCCTGGGCACCGGGGACGCGGTGGTGATCGGCCTGGGGTCGATGATCGGCGCCGGGATCTTCGCCGCCCTGGCCCCCGCCGCGCGCGCGGCAGGATCGGGGCTCTTGCTCGGCTTGGCACTGGCCGCGGTGGTCGCGTACTGCAACGCGACCTCGTCGGCGCGGCTGGCGGCCAAATACCCGGAGTCGGGCGGCACCTATGTGTACGGACGTGAGCGGCTCGGTGAGTTCTGGGGTTATCTGGCCGGGTGGGCGTTCGTGGTCGGCAAGACCGCCTCGTGCGCGGCGATGGCGTTGACCGTCGGGCTGTACGCCTGGCCGTCGCAGGCGCATGCGGTCGCGGTGGCCGCCGTTGTGGCGTTGACGGCGGTCAACTACGCCGGCGTGCACAAGTCGGCCGTGCTCACCCGCGCGATCGTCGCCGTCGTGCTCGCGGTGCTGGCCACCGTGGTCGTCATCGCTCTTTCCTCCGGCTCGGCGGAGGCCGCGCGGCTGGACATCGGCTCGGACGCCTCGCTCGGCGGGGTCATGCAGGCGGCGGGGCTGCTGTTCTTCGCGTTCGCCGGGTACGCCCGCATCGCCACGCTGGGCGAGGAGGTCCGTGACCCGGCCCGCACCATCCCACGCGCGATCCCGCTGGCGCTGGGGATCACGCTGCTGGTGTACGTGGCGGTCGCGGTGGCGGCGCTGATGGTGCTGGGCAGCGACGGTCTGGCCGGGGCGGTCGCGCCGCTGGCCGAGGTGGTCCGTGAGGCCGGCCTGCCCGGGCTGGCGCCCGTCGTCCAGATCGGTGCCGCGATCGCCGCGTTGGGGTCGCTGCTGGCACTCATCCTGGGCGTGTCGCGTACCACGTTGGCGATGGCCCGCGACCGTCACCTGCCGCACGTGCTGGCCGCAGTGCACCCGCGTTTCGGCGTCCCGCACCGGGCAG
Organism: Actinomadura rudentiformis; assembly: GCF_008923185.1. Classification (GTDB taxonomy): domain Bacteria; phylum Actinomycetota; class Actinomycetes; order Streptosporangiales; family Streptosporangiaceae; genus Spirillospora; species Spirillospora rudentiformis. The sequence goes on along the minus strand of NZ_WBMT01000004.1, from coordinate 13,634 downwards.
AGCTCGCGGTCGGCGCCGTGGTGGCGGTGCTGGCTGCGACGGCTGACCTGCGCGGTGTCATCGGGTTCTCGTCCTTCGGCGTCTTGGCGTACTACGCCGTCGCCAACGCCTCGGCCTGGACGCTGGCGCCGGACGAAGGCCGCCCGATCCGCCTCATCCCCGCGGTCGGCCTGGTGGGGTGCCTGGCCCTGGCGTTCGCCCTTCCCCTCTCGGCCGTGCTGACCGGCGCAGCGGTTTTGGCCGCCGGCGCCGCCTGGTACACGGCCCGCACACTGTTCAAGCGAGCGCGTCAGCGGTGACCGCAGGCGCCTGCAAGCGTCGGCCACAGCCCCCAAAGATGACCCCTCACGAGGATTAACGACAGCGCTTATTGACCCACTGACGGTCTCCGCCTAGATTTACGACATCGTTTATCCGCGCATGTGAGGCGGTAGTCGGCATGGCCAGGCAAATGGTCTACCGGTACGGGGAGAACGGCCTGTCTGAGGCGGAGGTGGAGGGCTGGTTCAACCCTGAGGAAGCCGAGGTGTTCGAAGAAGGCAAGGCCGTGACCGCGCAGGAGCGATGGGAACGCGAGATGAGAGGGTTTCGCGAAACCTTGTTCCATACCGAGTCTGGGCGCTGGGTTCTTCAGCGGTCTCCCCTCGGGCTCCGCGACGGCGTCGACCAGGACTCATCGAGATGGGAGTTCCTGAGCGGCGACGAACAGGCCGTCGAATGGTTGGTCGGCAACGGACACGAACAAGCGGTCGCGCGGCTGCTTCCCCATCTGCCCACCGAAAAGGGACCGGGTCGACCTGAGATCGGCGGCCGGGTCCAGGTACGGCTGGGAGAACTCCTGCCGCAAGTCGACCAGTATGCCGACCGGCATGGCCTCTCCCGCGCCGAGGCCGTGCGCATGTTGATCAGCGCTGGACTGGCAAGAGACGACGGATGACCAGGGCGCCAGGCGGGCCAGGACGTGTCCATCGCCGGCGCCAACGCGTCTGGCGCCTGGCACCTGTCGCCGACTTCTCCAGGCTCGGTGTTCTACGCGGTGGGCTCTCTCTGGCAGGTAACGTTGGTCTTGGGCAGGGTGCCTGAGGCCAGGTAGGCGTTGACGGCTTCGGTTACGCAGCGGTTGGGGTACACGCCGTAGAGGGCGTGGCGGCGAACGTTCCGGAGCGTGACCATGCGGGATGCGGGCAGCGTGCGGTGCAGGGCGACGGCGCCCTCGTACACGGTCCGGGTGTCACCCGTGGACTGGACGATCAGCGCCGGATGGTTGTTGCCGACTTTGGTGGGTGCCTCGACTGGGGCCGTCGGCCAGAACGCACAGGGGAACACCGTGTTGGCCAGCGGCCCGTACACCGGCTGGGTGGCGCGGCTGCGCTGGATGTTGCGCCAGTACCATTCGGGGTCGCGCGGCGCGGGCGCGTCACCGCAGAAGATGGCCACGTTCATCGACAGGGCGTTGTCGAGACCGGAGTCGGGCGGGCTCAGGTACTCCTTCAACGTGTCGGACGGTTCGAACTGTTCGCCCTTCGCGGCTCGGTGCAGCTCCCGCACGACCCCGGCCTGGTCGGCGAAGTAACGGTCGTCGGACATGATCCCGGCCAGCAGAGAAGGGATGATGTGCTCGTCGGCCCGGTACTGGCCGATCTCCAGGGGTCGGCGAGCCGCCTGGGCGATGATCCCTTCGACCGTGGCGCGCACCTTCCGCCGGGTGGCACCGAGCCTGTATTCGGCGTTCCGTCCGGCTGTCCAGGAGGCCCAGGCGTCGAGGTATCGCTCGTTGGCCGCGCCGATGTCGGGGAACGTCCGTACCGGATAGCGGGCCGGGTCAAGCGCACTGTCGAGCACGAGGCGATCGACCCTGGACGGGAACATCTCGGTGTAGACCGCTCCCAGGTACGTACCGTACGAGGTGCCGATGTACGACATCTTCGGCGCCTTCAGGAGGGCCCTGATCAGGTCCATGTCGCGGGCCGTGTTCCGGGTGGTGATGTGCGGGAGCAGGTCGGCGTGCCGTTCCTGGCAGCGCGCCACCTGTTCCTTCTCATAGGCGATGGTGCGGCGGAAGCCCGCTCGGTCGCGTCCGGCCGATCGGAGCCACTCCCCCGTCAGTCCGCAGTTGATCCGAGTGCTGCGGCCCACTCCGCGCGGGTCCATGCCGATCAGGTCGTACCGTGCGGCGAGCCCGGGACCCATGGCGGCGGACGTGAGCGCCGGGCCGTTCAGTCCGCGTCCGCCTGGACCGCCGCCCATACCGTGCATCAGGACTCCGATCCGGCCCTTGCCGGTGGCGGCGAGCCGCGAGATCGCCACGGTGATCGTTCGGCCGGTCGGGTTGTGGTAGTCGAGCGGGACGGTGACGTCCGCACAGCGCGCGCCCGCCTTGGCCAGTTCCTCGTCCTGGCAGGTCTTCCATTCGATGGCCTGGCGGGTGAACGGGACCACCGGGTCGGTGGCGGCGGCTGCCACGCCGGTCAGGCCCAGCGTGAGAACGGCGGCGATCGCGGTGATTCGCATCAGCAACTCCTCAGAATGGTGGTCGCCGCGTCGACGACGTGCTGCGACCCGTTCGGGTCGGTGGCTATCTCGTTGACGGTGACGTTGACCGCCAGACCTTGGCCGGTGACGCCGCCCCGGGTGCGCGTGCCCTCGATCGTTCCGCCGTGGCCCCAGAACGCACCGCCTCCTGGGAGGGGGAAGCGGATCAGCCCGAGCCCGTACGCCGCGCCCTCGGCCACACCGGCGGGCACCGTACGGCGCATCTCGGCCAGGACGGCGCGCGGCAGCAGGCGCCCGGCGAGTAGCGCGATGAAGAAACGGTTCAGATCGTGGCCGGTGGAGACCAGCGCCCCGGCCGTCCCCACGACGGAGGTGTTGATCCACCTCACCTCGGTGTGTCGGGGCGGCATGTACGCGCGGGCGTGCGGGCCCCGCAGGGTCTGCTCGGGGTAGCGCGGCCAGTAGGTGTGACGCAGCCCGAGCGGCCGGATGATCCGGCGGGTGATCTCCTCCTCGGCCGGTCGCCCGGTCACTTTCTCGATGAGGAGCCCGGCGATCAGGTAATTGGTGTTGCTGTACGACCAGCGCGTTCCCGGCTCGAACTCCGGCGGGTGGCGCAGCGCTGCCGCGACCAGGTCAGCGGCGCGGTAGCGGCTCCGCGAGTGCTCGGTGACATCGTTTGCGAAGTCGTAGAACCCGCTCTGCTGCCGCAACACCTGCCGTACGGTGGCGCCGCTCGCGATCTCCGGCAGGTAGCGGGAGATCGGCTGGTCCAGGACGACGCGCCCCTCGGCGACGAGCTGGAGAACGGTGGTCGCGGTGAACGCCTTGGTGTTGCTGGCGATCCGTACCCGCGCCAGGTGTGGGAAGGGCCGTCCGGTGCGAAGGTCCCCGGCTCCGCTGACGATCTCCTTGCTCCGTCCTCCTGGGTAGGTGATGACAGCCTGCGCCCCGGGCAGACCGTCCCGTTCCACCAGTTCGTCGAGCGCGCGTCGGGCGGCGCTCGTTGTGGGTGTCGCCAAGCCGGCGGACGAGGACGGCGATCCAGGTATCGCCAGGTCGGCGGGCGAGGACGGTGGTCTGGGCATCGCCAGGCCGACGGGCAGCGCCGCCGTGCCCGCGAGAAACCTCCGGCGGCCGATGTCGGGTGTTCGCAAAATGCGCCTCCAGCTGATTCGGGTCGTCCCCGCTGATTCAGGTCGTCCCGACGCTAGGGACGCACAGCGCGCAGATCGTCACCGTGCCGGACCAACCGCCGCGCAACTTTGGTCGCTTCGCCCCGACGGCACCCTGAAGAATCATGGGATGGCCAAGCATCCGTTCCGGTCCGACACCGCGCTGGCCGCCGGCTGCTCGATGTGGCACGTCGGGGGCTGGCTGGCGACCGGTCCCGTCCCGGCGGCCGGGCAGGCCGCCCTCGTCGGCGCGGTGATGTGCCTGCCGACGCTGCCGCTGGCGTGGCGGCGCGCCCATCCGTGGGTCTCGTTCGGCGGTGTCGTGGCCGGTTACTGCGTGTGGCTGCCGACCGTGGGGCATCGCATGACGAACCAGATCGCGATGCTCTTCGTGATGATCGCGCTCTATTCGGTCGCACGATGGACGGCCCCGCCCCGCAGCCTGGCCGCCCCCGCGGTCGTCGGCGCCGTGCTGATCGTTCCCGAGTTGGAGCGCACAGCGGCATCCGGCGCTCCCGTGTACGGGCTCGTCCTGGAGGGCACGGCCCTGACGGCGTTCCTCCTGGGCATCCCCGCATGCGTGTGGCTCGCCGGAGACGGGCGGCGCCGCGCCCACGAGGACGCCGCGCGGCTGCGCGAGCTGGCCGGGCGGCTGCGCACCGAGCGGGAGCTCAAGGCCCGCCACGCGGTGCTCACCGAACGTGCCCGGCTCGCCGGTGACCTGCACGACGTCATCGCGAGCCAGGTGAGCGCGATCGCGATCACCGCCCGTACCGCCGAAGGCGAGCAGGCCCGGCTGATCGCGGCCACCGCCGACCAGGCGCTGGAGGAGATGCGGCGGATCATCGGCCTTCTGGCCGACGGCGGCGAGGCGATCGAGCCCCGGGCTTCCCTGGCCGATCTGGATCGGCTGCTCAAGGTCGTGGAGGCGGCCGGCTGCCGCGTCACCGGGCCGGTGAGCCTGCCTGAACACCTCAGCCCGTCCGTGGAGACCTCGGTGTGCCGGATCATCCAGGAGGCGCTCACCAACGTGGTCAAGCACGCGGGGCCGACCGATGTCGAGGTCTCCCTGACCGAAATGCCGCTGACCGTCACCGTCACCAACGGCCCCCAAGCCCCCGGCCACCAGGCTGAGGGCGGCTCCGGGCTGGGCCTCATCGGGCTCAGAGAACGCGCGGCGCTCTATGGCGGGACCCTTGAAGCGGGCCCGCACCGAGGCGGCTGGCGAGTCAGCGCCGTCCTGCCCGCGGCGGAGCGGACATGATCGGGGTGCTGATCGCCGACGACCAGGAGATGGTCCGCAGCGGACTGCGGATGGTCGTCGACCGCCATGACGATCTGCGCGTCGTGGCGTTGGCCGCCGATGGCGAACAGGCCGTGGCCGCCGCGTTCGCGCACCGCCCGGACGTCATCGTCATGGACGTGCGGATGCCGCGCGCGACCGGGGTGGAGGCCACCGAACGCATCCTGCGGGACTGGCCACACCCCGAGCCGCGGCCCCGCGTGATCGTGCTGACCACGTTCGACCTGGACGAGTACGTGCATTCGGCGCTCAGGGCGGGCGCGAGCGGATTCCTCCTCAAGAACACCTCCCCGGACTACCTCGCCGACGCCATCCGCACGGTCGTACGAGGTGAGGCCATGCTCGCCCCCTCCGTGACGCAGCGCCTCATCCGCACGTTCGTCGCCGCCCCGCCGCCCACCGTCGACAGCCCCTTGGACGTGCTCACCCAGCGCGAGACGGACGTGTTGCTGCTGGTCGCGCAGGGCATGTCGAACGCCGAGATCGGCGCGGAACTCGGCCTGTCCGCCCCGACCGTCAAGAGCCGCATCAACCGCATCTTCACCCGCCTCGGTGTCAGCAACCGCGTGCAAGCCGCCCTCCTCGCCCACAACGCAGGTCTGCTCGACCAGCTCCCCTAGACCCGTCTCGAAGCCGGCCACGAACGTCGGCGGGCCTCACCTTGCGGAGAGCTGGGCCGCCTCCGATGAGTTTCGATCACGGTCAAGGTCCAACCTCCGAAACGACTGAGAGGAGAGGTCCTAGTGGACTTGTACAGCGTCATGTCGGTGAGTGACCGGACCAAGGCACTGGAGTGGTACGGGGTGTTCTTCGGGCGGCCGGCGGACGAGGTCATCGGCGAGGAGCACCTCTGGCAGGTCGGCGAGAACGCCTGGATCGTCGTCGACGACCGGGACGTGCGCAGCGAGCGGGTGGGCGGCGCCATGATCACATTCGGGGTGACCGACCTCGACGACATCCTGGCCCGCCTCGCCGCGCACGGCATCGGGCACGGACCGCTGGAGACCTACAGCAACGGCGTACGCCACGTCGAGGTGCTGGACCCGGACGGCAACAGCCTGTCACTCGCCGAGGCGCCCGCCCAGTAGGTCATACGTCATCATCGAGCACCACGAGATCGGCGAACACCGGCCGGATCCGTCCGGAGCGGCGTGTTCAGTGCCGTTCCAGCTCCACCTTGGGGAGCAGGCGGGCCAGTGGTGCCGGTAGCCACCAGGCACGGCTGCCCATCAGCTCCATCGCCGCTGGAACGATCAGGCAGCGGATGATGACCGCGTCCACGAAAATCGCCACCGCCATGCCGAAGCCGGTCTGCTGGAGCAGGCGTTGCGGGCTGAGCATGAACGCGCCGAAGATCACAATCATGATCGCGCCCGCTGCCGTGATCACCGAGCCGGTGTGGGCCAGCCCCTCCCGTACGGCGTGGGAGGGGTCGTCCTTGGAACGCGTCCACTCCTCGTGGATCCGCGAGATCAGGAAGATCTCGTAGTCCATGGAAAGGCCGAAGACGATGGCGAAGACCATCACCGGCAGATACGCCTCGATCGGGCCGGGTTCCACTCCGAACAAGCCGTCCTGGAACACCAGCTTCATCGCGCCGAGCGCGGCGCCGATGCTGAGCAGGTTCAGCAGCGCGGCCTTCAGCGGGATGAGCACCGAGCGGAAGACCGCCATCAGCAGGAGCACGGAGAGGCCGACGACGATGGCCATGAACAGCGGCAACCGGTCGGAGACCTTGCCGGAGTAGTCCTCGGAGGCGGCCGTGGCCCCGCCGACCAGATACTGCGCGCCGTTCTGCGCGGACAGCTTCGGCAGGACGTCGTCGCGCAGGGTGCCGACGAGGTCGGACGTCTCCTTGTCCTGCGGCGCGGAGGCCGGGAAGACCAGGACGGTCGCGGCCTTGCCGTCCGGCGTGGGCATCGGGTCTGCGGCTGCCCGGATGCCCGGGGTTCCGTTCAGCGCCCGGGTCGCTGCGGCGGCGGCCTGCGGGGCTCCGTCGGTCACCACCAGCAGCGGGCCGTTGAATCCGGGGCCGAAGCCTTCGGAGAGCAGGTCGTAGGCCTGCCGGCTGGTGGTGTCGGGCGCGTCGCTGCCCGCGTCGGAGAAGCCGAGCCGCATTCCGAATGCCGGGAGGACCAGGGCGCCGAGGAGCACCGCAGCGGTCAGCAGGGCGGCCAGCGGTCGCCGCTGCACCACGGCCGCGAGCCGGCGCCAGACGGTGCCCTCGGCGGCCTTGCCCTTGGCGTGCCGCCGCTCGGCGCGCCGGGTGAACTGGCGGGCGAAGCGGCGGCCGAAGATGCCGAGCAACGCGGGCAGCAGGGTCAGGGCGGCGAGCATGGTCACCAGCACCGTCAGCGCGACCGACAGCGCCATGCCCTGCAGCGAACCGAGGCCGAGGGCGACGAGGCCGAGCAGTGCCAGGATGACGGTGCAGCCTGCGAAGAACACCGAACGGCCCGCGGCGTCCATCGCGTTCACGGTGGCCTGTTCCGGCTCCGTGCCGCACATGAGCTCGGCGCGGTAGCGAGCGAAGATCAGCAGCGCGTAGTCGATCCCGACGCCGAGGCCGACGAGGGTCATCACCGGCGGGGTCCAGTCGGCGATCGTGAACACGTGTGACGCCACGACGATGATGCCGATGGTCGACCCGACGGCGAACAGGGCGATGATGATGGGCAGTCCGGCGGCGATGACCGTCCCGAACATCAGGACCAGGATGACCAGCGCGGCCAGCAGGCCCACGCCCTCCGCGGCGCCGGTCCCGCCCTCTCCGAGCAACCGGGCCGCGTCGCCACCCAGCTCGGCCTGGAGCCCGTCACCCTCGGCCTGCTGGGCGGCGTCGAAGATGCGCTGGGTGTCGGCTTTCGGCATATCGTCCGATGGAACGTCGAGCACCACGGTGGCGTAGCCGATCGTGCCGTCCTTGGAGATGGCGCCCTCGCCGTCGTACGGGCTGTGGACCTGACCGACCTTGGGCAGTCGGGCGACGTCGTCGAGCATGGTCTTGACACGCTGCTGGACGCCGGGCTTGCGCAGGCCGCCGTCGTCGCGCAGGACGATCTCGACCGTGTCCCCGGCGCGGGCAGCGCCATGCTTTGCCAGCAGGTCGGCCGCCTGTTGCGACTCGGTGCCGGGAAGCGTGAAGTTGTTGCGGTAGTCGTCACCCGCGACCGACGCGACGGTCCAGGCGCCGCCCATGACCGCCACCCAGAGGATCAGGGCGAGCCATCTGCGGCGGTGGGCGAAACCCGCGATGCGGGCGAACACCCCTTTCTGTACGGGTGGACGGGTGCTGTCTTCTCGGTTCAGCTCGGTAAGCGTCATGATCTCTTTCCGGAGGTTCGTCAAGCGTCCGCAGGCCGGCCTAGGCGTCGCGCAACGTGCCGGCCTAGGCGTCGCGCAACGTGCCGGCCTAGGCGTCGCGCAACGTGCCGGCCTAGGCGTCGGCCGCCTGTTGACGACGGGTCGGCCTGGGCGTCGGCCGCCTGTCGAGGACGGGTCGGCCTGGGTGTCGGCAGCCTGTTGACGACGTAGCCGTCCGAGGTGTGACACGGACATCCGCCGGCAGGGAGCCGTGTCACACCTGGACCGGCTGTGTCGTCAACAGGGCATGGGAAGATCAGAACGAGACGCCGAGGAGATGCTGGCGCGGTCCTTCGAGGCCCACCGGTCGCGGCTGCTGCGAGTGGCGTACACGACGACGGGCTCGCTGGTCGAGGCCGAGGACTGCGTACAGGAGGCGTGGCTGCGGCTCCGGGGCCTCGACGATCCGGGTGCGGTCCGTGACCTCGCCGCCTGGCTGACGACCACCGTCAGCAGGCTGGCGCTCGACGCCCTGGGCAGCGCGCGTGCGCGCCGGGAGCGCTATGTCGGAACGTGGCTGCCGGAGCCGCTGGTCGAGGCCCGTTCCCATGACCCGGCCGACCGGGTGACGCTGGACGAGTCGGTGAGCATGGCGCTGCTCGTCGTCCTGGAGCAGCTCTCCCCCGCCGAACGCACCGCGTTCGTGCTGCACGACGTCTTCGGCGTCCCCTTTCCCGAGATCGCCGAGGCCGTCGGCCGTTCAACGGCGGCGGTACGCCAGCTGGCCTCGCGGGCGCGCCGGCAGGTCGAGGGCGGACGGCCGCGAACGCCCGCCACGGCAGCCGAACAGCGGGAGCTGGTCAACGCGTTCACGGCCGCCTGCGAGGACGGCGATCTGCCGGGGCTCATCGCGCTGCTCGACCCGGACATCGTGCTGCGCGCTGACGGGGGCGGCAAGGTCGCCACGCTGCCGCGCCTCGTACGGGGCGCCGCACGAGTGGCCGCCGCGCTGCTCAGCTACGGCAAGGGCCCGATGAACGCGCGCATCGTCGATGTCAACGGCGCTCCAGGCCTGGTGGTCCGGGACGACGACGGCGTCTTGACGGTCGCCGCGTTCACGATGGACGCCGGGCGGATCACCGCAATCGACGTGGTCCGCAACCCGGACAAGCTCGCGAAGGTCCCGGACCTGCACTGAGGCCTCACGCTGCCAGTCGCGCTGCGCGCCGTCCGGGAGGCGGTGAGCTGCGGTCGGCCCGCTGGATATAGAAGCGATGTGAGGCATCTGCAGGTATCCGCTGCGAGGTGCGCTCGTAGGGAAGGGACCATTAGCGTCTGGCGGATTCGATGTCTCCGTCGCTGCGGCGCGGTTTCGTTGCCCAGGAAGGGAGCCAGGCTGGCTCGGGGAGCGGTGTAAGGCTTCCGAAGTGGTTGATGATCGCCCGGAGTCCTGGATGTGGATTCGTTCTGGGGAAGATGAGCGAGAGCGGATATGCGAGCGTCGGATTCACGATCGGGATGCGGCGTAGGTCGTAATTCGTCGGCCAGATGTACCGGTCGCGCGCGCCTACGAGGGTGGCCACGTCTGCGGAGTCCGCGAGGGTGTCTTGAAGAACCTCGTTGCCGAAGTTCGGGCCCGCGGCGTCGATGCGCAGGTCGAAGTCGGTGACGAGCTGATCGTAGAACTCTGCCCATTCGCTTCGGGGCGCGATACCCGGCACCCATATCCGGTGCTTGCGCAGCCGGGATGGTGTCAGTGTTCGTGCGGAGGCGAGCGGATGCCTCGGGCCGACGAGGAGCTCCAGCGGTGAGTCGAACGCGTGGATCATTTGCACGTCGCGCGGCAGCGCGGCCGGGTCGGTGATGGTGCGGAACGAGGCGTCGATCTCGCCTGCCTGGACGGCGGCGACCGCCTCGCGCGGGTCGTTGACCCTGAGGGTCACCACGTCGAGGTCGGTTTCGGGATGCGAACGCCAATAGTCGTGCAGGACGACGGCCTGTGCGGATCGTAGGCCGAGAACGTCGATCCGAAGGGCCCGCGAGCCCGGTCTGATCGCGGTGATGGCGCGATCGACACCTGTGATGATGTTCCGGGCGTGCGGGAGGAAGGCTTGGCCGTCGAGGGTCAGCTCGACCCCTCGGGCGGTGCGGGTGAACAACCGGACGTCGAGTTTGCGCTCGAGCGTTGCGATCCGCTTCGACACGGCCTGTTGCGTCACGCCGAGCTCGTCGGCCGCGTGTTGCAGCTGTCCGAGCTCGGCCGCACGGACGAACGATCGCACCGCCTCGGTATCCACTGATCCAGCTTATGCGTGCCCAACTGTTCGTTGTGGCTGGCCAGGAACCGGTTGTTTGATCCCGTGGTGGTGCGGCTGGTGCGATTCAGTGACCCGCACATCGGTTGTCGCGAGAGAGCCGCATGCGCGTGCAGCTGGGGCGCAAGTCTTCCCAGTCACCCGTACGCCAGAAAGGGCCGTTGCATGTCCAGCGACCGTCTCATGCGCATCCACAGCGCCGAATTCCAGGCCATGGCCGAGAGGGTCCTGCGGGCCACCGAGCTCACCTCCCGCCTGAACGTCCTGCCCTTCGAGGACGAAGCGGCCAAGACGGAACTGTTCGAACAGATCCTCGGCAGGCCGCTGCCGACGAGAGTCACGATCTATCCGCCCTTCTACACCGACCACGGCTTTCACCTGGAACTCGCCGAGCGAGTGTTCATCAACCAGAACTGCACGTTCCTGGACTACGCCGGCATCCGGCTCGGCGAGGGCGTGATGGTCGGACCAAAGGCCACGTTCATCACCGTCGGTCACCCGGTCGATCCTGAGGAGCGACGGAGGTGGCTTAGCGGCGCGCCCATCGACGTGGCGGAGAACGTGTGGATCGGCGCCGGTGCCACGATCCTGCCCGGCGTCAGCATTGGCCGTGATGCCGTGGTCGCCGCCGGCGCGGTCGTGGCCGAGGACGTCCCGCCGGCAAGCCTGGTGACCGGCAGCAAGGCAACCGTGCACCGCCGGTGGTGACGACCTCCCGGACCGCAGGTCAACCCAGTCGGTTGGAGACTTCCCCGGTGCTACTGGCACCGCTTCCGCTGCTCACCCGCGATCGAGGCGACGCGTCGGCCAGGAGTTGATCGCTTCCTATCAGGCTCCCGGCAGGTTCCCGGTCAGGTTTCTGTCAGGCTGTGGATGACGCCGGCCCGAGAGCCTGCCGCTTGTCTCAGCGGACGGCTCCCGGGCCGGGTCAGTTCGTTCCTCAGATGTCGTCGATGTTCATTGCCCCTTCGTTGGGACGACGGGACAGGTCGATGCCGAGCTCCTCCGCTGCGCGGAAGACGTCCTCGTCGGTGTCTCGCATCTCGATGGACATGCCGTCGCTGGAGAGCACCTCGACGTTGAGGCAGAGCGACTGCATTTCCTTGATGAGGACCTTGAAGGACTCGGGAATGCCGGGCTCGGGGATGTTCTCGCCCTTGACGATGGCCTCGTAGACCTTCACGCGGCCGAGCACGTCGTCGGACTTGATCGTCAGCAGCTCCTGGAGGGCGTAGGCGGCGCCGTAGGCCTCCAGGGCCCACACTTCCATCTCACCGAAGCGCTGGCCGCCGAACTGGGCCTTACCGCCGAGCGGCTGCTGGGTGATCATGGAGTACGGGCCGGTCGAACGAGCGTGGATCTTGTCGTCGACCAGGTGGTGGAGTTTGAGGATGTAGATGTAGCCGACCGAGATCGGGTGGGGGAAGGGCTCGCCGGTACGGCCGTCGAACAGCCGCGCCTTGCCGCTGGGCATCACCATCCGGTCGCCTTCGCGGTTGACGAGGGTGCTCTCCAGCAGGCCGGTGATCTCCTCTTCGCTGGCACCGTCGAAGACCGGGGTGGCCATGTTGGTGCGCGGCTCGACGCGGTCGAAGCCGTTCGCGCGCAGTTGTTCGGCCCACTCCTCCTCCACCCCGCTGATGTCCCAGCCTTGGGCGGCGATCCAGCCGAGGTGGGTTTCGAGTACCTGGCCGACGTTCATACGGCCGGGCACGCCGAGGGGGTTGAGGACGATGTCGACGGGGGTGCCGTCTTCGAGGAAGGGCATGTCCTCTACCGGCAGCACCTTGGAGATGACGCCCTTGTTGCCGTGCCGGCCCGCGAGCTTGTCCCCGTCGGTGATCTTGCGCTTCTGCGCCACGTACACCCGGACCAGCTCGTTGACACCGGGCGGGAGTTCGTCGCCTTCGTCGCGGGAGAACACCCGTACGCCGATGATCTTGCCCTGCTGGCCGTGCGGCACCTTCAGTGAGGTGTCACGCACCTCACGCGCCTTCTCCCCGAAGATCGCGCGCAGCAGCCGCTCTTCCGGGGTCAGCTCGGTCTCCCCCTTGGGGGTGACCTTGCCGACCAGGATGTCACCGGGCGCCACGTCGGCGCCGATGCGGATGATGCCGCGCTCGTCGAGATCGGCCAGCACCTCTTCGGAGACGTTCGGGATGTCCCGGGTGATCTCCTCAGGCCCCAGCTTGGTGTCGCGGGCGTCGACCTCGTGCTCCTCGATGTGAATCGAGGACAGCACGTCGTCCTGCACCAGCCGCTGGCTAAGGATGATCGCGTCTTCGTAGTTGTGGCCCTCCCACGGCATGAACGCCACCAGCAGGTTCTTGCCGAGCGCCATCTCGCCCTGGTCGGTGCACGGGCCGTCGGCGATGACCTGGTTGGCCTCGACTCGGTCGCCTTCAGCGACGATGGGCTTCTGGTTGTACGAGGTGCCCTGGTTGGACCGCTTGAACTTCGTCACGCGATACGTCATCCGCGTGCCGTCGTCGTTCATGACCGAGATGTAGTCGGCGGAGACCTCCTCCACCACGCCGGCTTTCTCAGTGGTGATCACGTCACCGGCGTCGACGGCGGCGCGGTATTCCATGCCGGTGCCCACCAGCGGCGCCTCACTGCGCAGCAACGGCACCGCCTGGCGCTGCATGTTGGAACCCATCAGCGCCCGGTTGGCGTCGTCATGCTCCAGGAACGGGATCATCGCCGTCGCGACCGAGGTCATCTGCCGCGCGGAGACGTCCATGTAGTGGACCTCCGTTGGAGGAACGAGGTCGACCTCGCCGCCCTTCTTGCGGACCAGGACCTTCTGCTCGACGAACGCTCCCTCCTCATTCATGAGGGAGTTGGCCTGGGCGACGACGAAACGGTCCTCTTCATCGGCGGTGAGGTAGTCGATCTGGTCGGTGACCACACCGTTGTCGACCTTGCGGTACGGGGTCTCGACGAACCCGAACGGGTTGACCCGCCCGAACGCCGCCAACGACCCGATCAGGCCGATGTTCGGCCCCTCAGGCGTCTCGATCGGACACATCCGCCCGTAGTGCG
>NZ_WBMT01000039.1 GCF_008923185.1 Actinomadura rudentiformis | reverse complement strand
CGACCGGCCGCGGCAGCGGGAGCCGCGCGGCCAGGCCGGCCGCCCGGCGGCCACGGCCCGGACGCGGCGTGCGCCCGACGGCGATGGCGTCGACGGTGCGCAGCCGTCCGGCGCGCCACGCGCTCGCCCAGGCGGTCACGGTCACCACGCCGAGCACTCCGGCGATCACCGTGGCGTCCACCCAGGGCTGGACGGTCAGGGACGTCGTGCCGTAGGCGTCCTCGGTCTCGGACAGCACCGGGACGGCGAGCAGATTGCCCGCCACGACGCCGAGCGCCGTCCCCGCCGCCGCCGGGAGCAGAGCCTGGCCCACATGGGCACGTACGACTTGGGCGGGTGTGAACCCGATGGCCTTGAGAATTCCGGTCCGGCGCAGCCCTGCGCCGACGGTGCCCGCGACCACGTTCCCGACGATGAGCACCGACATGACCAGCCCGAGGATGCCGAACGCGACGAGAAAGGGGACGAACAGCGCGATGTCGCGTTCAGCGGTCTTCTTGAGGGCGAGCCACGACTGCGTCCCTGCCACCGCCCGCACCGGCAGGCCTGCCGTCACCGCACTGCGGCCGGCGGTGACCTGCGCGGAGGTATCCGCCGAGGTGAAGCGGTAGAGCATCTGAAAGCCACCGGCTCTGCCAGGGGGTACGAGCGCGGCGATCTGCGAGGGCGCCACCCAGGCGTCGGCGGTGCGGCTGATCGAGTGGGCCGCGCCGACCACGGTCAGCACAGGGCCGCCGGGCAGATCGGAAAGCTGCAGTCGCAGGCCCATGACCTGGGAGAACGGGGAGTCGGCGGAGACCACGATCTCGCCGGGACGCGTCGCCCAGCGTCCCGCCGTCATCGTGACCCGGTCCACGGTCCCACCGGCGCCCCCGGAGGCGCCGGGGTCGGCACGCCCGACGACGGTCATCGGGGCCTCCGGCATACGCCGGCCCCCGCCGGCCCCCGGAGGCCCTCCACCGGGCAGGGGGAGGCTGCTCGCCCGCGGAGTGATCGAGGTCGTCGGGAACGGGCCGGACGCCACGGCGACCCCGGGGGCGCGGGCGGTGGCAGACAGCCGCGCGGTGGTGGTCTGGCCGGCGTCGAACTGCACGGACAGGTGTGCGCCGTGCTGCTTGGAGAAGGCGGCGTCGAAGGGGGCGCCGGAGGCCACGAGCAGCGAACCGCCCAGAACGGACGCGGCGACCGCCATCATCGTGGCCAGACCGATCACCAGTGTCTGCACCCGGCGGCGCCCCACGCCCGAGCGCACCACCCGGCCGAGCGCGCTCATCGGACGGGCTCCGACGCGAGGTCGGCGGCGATCCGGCCGTCGACCAGCTGCACCGTGCGCCGCGTGCAGGCCCTGGCCAGCCCGATGTCGTGGGTGACCACGACGATGGTCTGGCCGTCGGCGTTCAGGTCGGACAGCAACCGGCTGACGTCCTCGCCGGCGGCCGTGTCCAGCGCGCCGGTCGGCTCGTCGGCGAGCAGCAGGGGTGGGCGGTTCATCAGGGCCCGGGCCACCGCGACGCGCTGCCGTTCACCCCCGGACAGGCGACCGGGATAGGCGCCGGCGTGGCGGCCGATGCCGAGGATTTCGAGCAGTTCCGACGCTCGGCGGTGCGCCTCGCCGCGTGCCGTCCCGGCCAGCTGCGCGGGCAGGACGACGTTGTCGGCGACGGTCAGGTCGTCGAGCAGGTTGAAGAACTGGAACACCATGCCGATCTTGGACCGCCGGTAACGCGCCGCTCCGGCCTCGCCGAGGCCGTCGACGCGCACGCCGTCCACGGTGACGGTTCCGGCGTCCGGCCGGTCCAGGCCCGCCACCAGATTGAGCAGGGTGGACTTGCCGCTGCCGGACGGCCCGAGGATCGCGACGGCCTCGCCGGCCTGGACGGTCAGCGACACCCTCTGGAGCGCGGGCGGCCCTTCGTCGTACGCGCGGCTCACGTCGCGCAGCTCGATCACCGGCATGGTCATGGTCGGTCCCCTTCGGTCCTGGTCTCGCAGCTCTGCGGATCGGCAGCCCTGCGGCTATGGCGCTCTGGACGCTAGGGGCGCGGACGCCGCGCGCACGTCGGCCGCCAGGGGCATTTCGGGTACCGCGCCGGGGTGAGGCGGGCGGACGTCATCCTTGAGATGTAGGCGGCCGATGTAGCCCGTGGCCCCGGAGTGATCATCGCGACGGATGCCGTGATCCGGCGTGGCGGTGAGAATGATCCGATGATGAACGTGGGCACTGCGGGGCAGCGGTTGCGGGAGGCGGCGCGGCTCGTGACGCGGCCGTCCGGCTCGCCGCGGCGGCCCGGCCGCCTGAGCCAGGTGGGCGACGCCGTGCTGGCGCTGATCCTTACTGCGGCCGCGGTCGAATACGCCATCGACAAGGCGAACGGCCGCGGCCCGGACGCGCACGGCGTGATGGCGGCCGTGCCTCCCGCCGGAACGCACAGCGCGATCACGTTGGTGACCGTGGCGGTCGTCGCGTCCGCGGCCCTCGCGTGGCGCCGCCGCTTTCCGCTCGCGGTGTTGTGGATCGTGATGGGCGCGACCGCGTTCGCGCCGCAGGACCTGCCGAAGCTCACGTTCTACGCCTGCGTGATCGCCGTCTACAGCGCCGCCGCGTACAGCCGCTACCGGGTCCTGACGCTGGCGACTCTGCCGGTGGCGTTCGTGCTGGTCGGCACGTCCGCGAGCGCCGCCAGCCTCACCGTTTCGAACGACTACGTGCCGTTGCTGATCCTGGTTCCGCTCGCCATGACGGCCAACGGGCTCCGCACGTGGAAACTCCGGGCCGACGAGGGCCGTGCCCGGCTGGCCGCGCTGGAACGTGAGCAGGCCGAAGCGCTGCGCCGCGCGGTGGAGCACGAACGCGCCAGGATCGCCCGCGAGCTGCACGACGTCGTGACGCACAACGTCAGCGTGATGGTCATCCAGGCCGGTGCCGCCCGCAAGATCATGGCCACGGACACCGGCCAGGCGGGCGAGGCGCTGCTCGCGGTCGAATCGGGCGGCCGCGCGGCACTGACGGAACTGCGGCACGTCATGGGGCTCCTCACGATGGACGCCGACGGCCCCGGCCTGGCGCCCCAACCGGGCCTCGACCACCTGGAGACCCTGGTCGGGCGGGTGCGCGACAGCGGGCTGCCGGTCGAGCTGACCGTGATCGGGCAGGCGCGTCCCGTCCCGCCCGGAGTCGAGCTCGCCGCCTACCGCGTGGTGCAGGAGGCGCTCACCAACACGGTGAAGCACGCGTCCGGCGCGACCGCTGAGGTGACCGTCGAATACGCCCCGGACCACCTGCGGGTGGAGATCACCGATACCGGCGGCACGCCGGGCACGGCCGCGGCCACGGGGAACGGCCGCGGCCTGCTCGGTCTGCGCGAGCGCCTGGGCGTCTACGGCGGGACCCTGCACACCGGCCGGCGGTTCGGCGGCGGCTACCGTGTGAGGGCACTGATCCCCGTGGAGGCTGCGTGACCGATCCGCTGCGCGTCGTGGTCGCCGACGACCAGACGCTGGTACGCACCGGATTCCGGATGATCCTGATGGCGGACGGCATCGACGTGGTGGCCGAGGCGACCGACGGTGCCGAAGCCGTCGACGCGGTCCGCCGCACCCGTCCCGACGTCGTCCTGATGGACATCCGGATGCCGGAGCTGGACGGGCTGGAGGCGACCCGGCGCATCCTGACGGGCGCCCGGGACGAACCGCGCGTGATCATCCTGACCACGTTCGACCTCGACCGGTACGTCTACGCGGCGCTGTCCGCCGGGGCCAGCGGCTTCCTGCTCAAGGACGTCACGCCCGAACAGCTCGTCGCCGCCGTCCGCATGGTCCGTGCCGGCGACGCGCTCCTGGCTCCGGCCATCACGCGCCGCCTGGTGGAACGCTTCGCGCACCGTGACGCCGACACCTCCGCGATCCATCGTGATCTCGCCGCCCTGACCCCGCGTGAGCTCGAAGTCCTGGGCCTGCTGGCCCGGGGCCTGAGCAACGGCGAACTCGCCGGGCGCCTCCAGCTGTCCGAGGCGACCGTCAAGACCCATGTCGCCCGTATCCTCGGCAAACTCGGACTCCGCGATCGGGTGCAGGCCGTCATCGTCGCCTACGAGACCGGCATCGTCAGCGTCGGCGAACACGCCTCCGAGCACCGCCGGGCCGCCGATCAGGCCTGACTCGGAACAGGGTCGGGCTCGGCGGGCTGTCAGCTGCCGGTGGGCGAGCGCTGGGGACTGAGGGTGCGTTCGACGTAGGGGCGCAGGGCCTTGCGCACGCCATCTTCGTCGGGCTCCTGTGCGATCACGCCACCGGAATTGAGCCTGTATTGGAAGGGGCAGCTCTTCGCCCCTGCCACCTCGAACCGGCCGAGCGGCTTAGCGGTCTTAGCCTCGTACACCTGGAAGACGTACCGGACCTCCAACAGCGAGACCTTGATGGCATTGGAGGGATCGGTCTGGGTTGGGTACCGCAGATGGCCGGGCACGCGCGAATAGAGGCAGGTCCGCCTCTTCCCGGAGGAGCGGATCACGTCCTGGTACACGCAGGCCACTATCTGGACCTTGGGCGGCCCGTCACCCGGGCCCGGCTTCCAATCGAGGGGTAGCTCGATCCGTTCAACGTCGTCCTGCATCAGGACCAGTTCCACCGGATGCGGTCCCTTCCCCTGGTAAGGCGCCGCCACCTCTTCATAGCCGGTGCCGGACCGGGCCCCTCCGGCGGGGCCGTCAGGGCAGAACCCGAGTTTGGGAGCCGGCGACGGCTCCGGGGGGTCGTCGAGCATGGCGAAGACCTGCACGCCGCCCAAGATCACAACCACGCCGATGGCCAAGGCGATGAACGACCAGCGGTCTGACTTGCGCATGTTCGAGCCCTTCCGAGTGCGGCTAGGCCGTTTCGAGGACGGCGCGGGCGGCGTTGTGTCCCGGGATGCCGCTGACGCCGCCTCCGCGTCGCGCGCCCGCGCCGCACAGCAGCACCCGCGGATGCGCCGTCTCGACTCCCCAGCGTCCGGTCTCGGCCGGGTCCTCGGCGTACGGCCAGGACAGGTCGCAGTGGAAGATGTGACCGCCCGGCAGGCCGGCCTCGTTCTCCAGGTCGACGGGCGTCTTCACCTCAAGGCAGGGCGCGCCGTCCGGTGTGCGCAGCAGGCAGTCCTCGATGGGCTCGGCGAGGACGGCGTTGAACGAGCCGAGCGTGGCACGCAAGGCCTCTTCACGCGCGCGCGCCGGATCGGTACGGAACAGGCGGGCGGGCATGTACAGGCCGAAGAGCGTGAGGGTGTGCGCCCCTGCCGACCGCAGCTCCGGACCGAGGATCGAAGGATCGGTGAGCGAGTGGCAGTACACCTCGGCTGGCGGCAGGGCGGGGATGCGGCCCGCGGCGGCTTCGGCGTGTGCGACCGCGAGCTGTGCGCGCCCCTCGTTGATGTGGAAGGTGCCGCCGAACGCCTCGTCAGGCCGGACGGCGGCATCGCGGAGGCGGGGGAGGCGTGACAGCACCATGTTGATCTTCAGCTGCGAGCCCTCGGGGGCCGGCGGTGCCGAAGATCCGCCCGTGAGGCGGGCCAGGACGGCCGGGGGCACGTTGGCCAGGATCCACTTCGCGCTGACGGCGTGCTCCGCGCCGTTCTCGTCCCGGAACGTCACCTCCCCGGACGGGTCGATCGCCACGACCTCCATGCCGGTGCGCAGGTCGGCCCCGGCGGCGCGGGCGGTGCCGGCCAGGTCCGCGGTCAGCGCGCCCATGCCGCCGACGGGCACGTTCCAGTCGCCGGTCCCGTCGCCGACGACGTGGTAGAGCAGGCACCGGTTGGCGAGCAGCCCCGGATCCGCCGGATCGGCGAACGTGCCGATCAACGAGTCGGTGAGCACGACCCCGCGGACGACGTCGTCCGCGAACCGTTCGGCCACGACCTCGCCGATCGGCCGCTCGAACAGATCGCGCCAGGCCTCCTCGTCGTCGACCAGCCGCCGCAGCCCGTCACGGTCGCGCAGCGGCTCCAGCAGCGTCGGCGCCACGCGCCGGGCGACGTGCCCGGCCAGCTCATAGAACCGCCGCCACGCCTCGAAGTCCTTGCCGCCGCCGGTGACGCCGGAGAACGAGGCTGCGGTGCGTCCGGGATCGTCGTTGTCGACCAGCAGGCCGCCGTCGCCGAGCGGGGTGTATGAGGCGAACCGGCGGCGGCGCAGCTCCACGCGCAGGCCCAGGTCCCCGACGACCTGCGACGGCAGCAGGCTGACCAGGTACGAGTAGCGGGACAGCCGCGCGTCCACACCCGGGAACACCCGTTTGGACACGGCCAGGCCGCCGAGATGGTCCAGGCGTTCCAGGACCAGCACCCGGCGGCCCGCCCGAGCCAGGTACGCGGCCGCCACGAGCCCGTTGTGGCCACCGCCAACGATCACAGCGTCATACATGTGACCAGGAGATCACACGCGAGGCGGCTATCGGTTGAGCGCCTCCAGCAGTGAGGGATAGGCGAGGTGAAGTTCGCGCTGCCAGTAGGGCCAGTCGTGCTGGCCGTCGTAGAAACGCGTCGTCACCGGGATGCCCAGGCTGCGGAGCCGCCCGCTGAACGCCTGGGCGTGGTCGTACGTCGCGGACTCCACCAGGTCGGTGAGGATCGACCCGCCGAGGGGCCCGCGCCGCCCGTTGCCGCTGGTCACCCGCAACTGGACGCCGCTGAGCCGGCCGGCGAGGTCGTAGGGGTTGTGGGCGTGCCAGATCGCGGCCTGGTCGTCGGGATCGCCCCAGACACGCCGCCAGTCGGTGCCGGGGCAGGCGAAGGCCGGTCCCCAGCCGGTGGAGTCGTTGCCCGGACGGTGGCCGTACAGCGTGTGCAGGTAACCGCTGAACGACACGGCCGCCCTGAACGAGCCGGGGAACCGCGCCGCGTACAGCATGGTGCCGAGGCCGCCCATCGAGTTGCCGGCGATCACGCGGGCCCTGCCCGCCCGGTAGCCGCGCTCCAGGATCTGCCGGAGCTCGGTCATGTGGAACGTCTCCCAGCGGGGCGGGCCGCCCTGCCCGTGGTTCCACCAGTCGGAGTAGTTGCCGCAGCGGCCGCCGTTCGGCATGACGACCAGCACGTCGGACGTCGCGGTGAGCTGCTCGACGTCGGTGTCGCGCGTCCAGGCGGTGTAGCCGTCGACGCCGCCGTGCAGCAGCCAGAACGTCGGCCAGGTGCGCGAGGCGGTGCGCGACCAGCCGGGCGGCAGAAGCAGCCGCACTTTCTCCTCGCCGCCCATCGCGGGCGACTCGATGGTCAGGTCCAGTGTGCGCGGGGCGACCATTGTCTCGTCGACGACGGTCGCTCCGGAAGTTGCCATCACCGGTCCGGAGGTACGGATGGTGTGGCCGAGGGAGAAGAGCAGGATGAACGCCCCCACCAGCGCGGTGAGGGTGATGCGTCGACCCAATGCGGGGGCCTTTCGGGAACGGCGGAGGGTTGTCCCGAATATTCCCGTCAGCGCATTGTGTCAGCGCTCGCTTATGCATTTATCAAATACATTTGAGCGCGGAATGCCGCCGCCCGGCATCCGTGGTCAGGCGGTGGGGCGGGTGGTTTGGCGGTGGGTCCGGTGGTCAGGCCCTCTTGCCGGCTCCGAGGGACTTCATCAGGGTCGGCCAGATGAACTTCGCCTCGCGGATCCACGCGGGCCAGTTGTGCCGGCCGTTGCCGTAGATGTGCGCGGTGTAGGGCACGCCGACCGCGTCGAGCCGCTTGCGGAACTCGTTGTTGCTCGCGCCCACCGCGATCTCGCTCAGCAGGCCGATGTCCCAGGGCGCGACGTTGGGGTCACCTGGGCCGGGCCTGCCCGTCGTGCCGGACGAGAAGAAGATCCCCGTGCCCCGCAGCTTCGCGGCGAGCGCGTGCGGGTCGTATGACGCCCAGTTGGCGTCATCGGCGAACGGGATGCCCCAGATGGCGAACGGATCCTGCCCGTTGCCCGCGTTCGTGAACATCAGCATCGCCTGCATGCCCGGCGTACGCATCGACAGGACGCCGCTGAGCGACGCCGCGTACCGGAAGAGTCCCGGGTGGCGCCCGGCGTAGCTGATCGCGCCCTGCCCGCCCGAGGAGTTGCCGATCGCCGCCCGCGCGCCGCCGCCCCGGTAGTTGCGCTCGATGAGCTGGCGGACCTCCTGGGTGTGGAACGTGTCCCACCTGGGGGATCCCCCCTTGCCGTAGTTGTACCAGTTGGCGTACGAGCCGTTGGACGCCTCGGGCATGACGACGATGACGCCGTAAGCGGCGGCCCAGGACTCGATGTCGGTGTTCTTGGTCCAGGACGTGTAGTTGTCCTGGCCGCCGTGGTAGGCGTACAGCACGGGCCAGGTGCGGGTGGCGTTCTGCTTCCAGCCCGCCGGGACCAGGATGCGGGTCTTCACCGACCTGCCGAGCGCGGGCGACTGGATGGTGATGTCGAACGTGCGCGCCGCGATCCGGGCGGTCTTGGTGATCCGCGCGCCGTCCGCCGCAGGCCGCGGCTTGGGGGCGGCCTGCGCCGGGCCGGTGCTGACGACGCCGATGCCCAGGACGGTCGCGGCGATCGTTCCGGTTGCCAACGAGCGGCGCCGGCGAGTGGACGAACGGCGGTGGACCAGGGCTGTCATCTGTCACCTCGCAACGGTGCGCAGCCCGGGCGACCACGCGGCTGACAGGTGAGTCTGGTCATGATGCGCAGGAGGTGACAATAGATCCGAGTGACAATTAACGATCAAATACCTGTTGAGAACTGAGTCCCCGGCTGCGTCTGGACACGTGTTCTACGATTGCCTAGAACATTATTCTGGTCCGTCGGAAGGGGAGTCGGATGGCGACCGGGGAGCCGCCCGCCGCGGCGTTCTACGAGCCGCTCGGAGACGACCGGTTCGCCGGCAGTTCGGCGACCGCGGGTCCATGGGCGCCGGAATTCCAGCACGCCGGTCCGGTGTCGGCGCTGCTCGGGCGCGCATTCGAACGCCACGGCCCCGGGCCGGGCGGCGGCCGGGTGGGACGGGTGACCGTCGAGATCCTCGCGCCGGTCCCGGTCGCCCCGCTGCGGGTCACGACGCGCGTCGTACGGCCCGGGAAGCGGGTCGCCCTCCTCGAAGGCGAGCTGGCTCACGAGGGGCGGACCGTCGCCCGCGCCACCGCGTGGCGGATCACGGCCGCGCCGGAGGGTCTCGAGCCGATCGAGAACGCGCCGGTGCCCCCGCCCCTGCCCCCGCCCGACTCGCTCTCGTCGGCGGCGTTCGAAGGATGGGCCGGCATGCATCTGGACGGCTATCTGTCCTCGATGGAGTGGCGCTTCGTGCGGGGCTCCTTCTCGCAGCCGGGGCCGGGTGAAGTCTGGGCACGCGCGAAGATCCCGCTCGTCGCGGGTGAGGCCGACTCGCCCCTGGTGCGCACGCTCGTTCTCGCCGACAGCGCCTCGGGCGTCGGCAGCCAGATCGACTTCGCGAAATGGCTGGTCATCAACACCGATCTGACCGTCGCACTGCACCGGGACCCCATCGGAGAATGGCTCTTCATGAGCGCCCGGCTTCACGCCTCGCCGGGCGGAAGCGCCCTGGCCGAATCGACGCTCGCCGACACCTCAGGCTCCTTCGGCCGAGGCCTGCAGACACTCTTGGTGGACACCCAGCCCTAGGGACGTCGGGTCAGGCGGGGGCTTCCCCATGAGTCCTATGAGTGACGTGCAGGCGGATCAGGAGATTCCACTCAGGAGATTCCACGAGGGGACGGCCTCGTGCACGCCGTTCAGCCGATCGATGACCTCGGTGCCGACCCGCTGGGGCGGCGCTGAAGTGAGCGCGGCGGTGCGCGCGTACGGTCCCGTTCTGACCCGTGCGCTGAACGGCCGGCCGGATCGCCCCTGTGCAGGACGGCCGCTGTCGAAGCGCATTCGCGGGCCCGGCCTTCAGGACGACGTGAGGTCCTTGGGCAGCCGCTCGAGCAGGCTGCGCAGGTCGTCCGCGTGGTCCTCCTCGTCGGCCAGCAGGTCCTCGAACACGCGGCGGGTGGTGGGGTCGCCGTTGCCCAGCCACTGGATGATCTCGGTATAGGACGTGATCGCGACACGTTCGGCGATCAGGTCCTCCTTGATCATTTCGACCAGGTCGAGGCTGGCGTCGTAGTGGGTGTGCGAACGGCCGGCCAGGATCTCGGGGTTGAAGTCGGGCTCCCCGCCGAGCTGCGTGATCCGGTGCGCCAGCTTGTCGACGTGCTCGTACTCGTCGGCGGCGTGCTCCTGGAACTCGGCCACCACGCTCTCGGAGTAGATGCCGGTCGCGGTGTAGGCATGACGCTTGTAGCGCAGCACGCACACCAGTTCGGTGGCGAGGGCCTCGTTGCACACCTGGATGACCCGCTGGACGTCCGCGTCGTACGCCTCGGTCACGGGACCCTTGTCGATCTCCGCGCGGGCGCGCTCGCGCAACGTGGTCACGTCACTCAGAAACTCGGCCATGTTCCGGGCCGTCCTCTCCGCTCGATGTTCCTCGCGTCTTCCCTCCCCGCTGGTCGTTGACCTATCCCGGCCTCAGGCAACATCTCGGCCGGGCGGCGCGGCCTGGCAGGACGACCGGCGGAATTCCGGGAGACCCTGCAATTCCGGCCGACCCTGCCTTGAGGGCGCTTGCCGCGTGACGGCGGCGTCGGGATCATGCCCTGACGGGACGGAATCCGGTTTCGCCGCCCCCTGCGGCCGGCGTGCGCGTCTCCTTCTGGACGACGGGCGCCGGGTGTTCGTCAAGGCGGCCGGGGAGGAACTGAACGCGGACACCCCCCCGCTTGCATCGGGCCGAGGCCGAGTGGCTGCCGCGATACCCACGTCCGCGCCCGTGCCGTCCTTTCTGACCTCGTTCGACCAGAACGGCTGGGTGGCGCTTCTCTTGAGGGCATCGACGGCCATATGCCGCGGCAACCGTGGGATCCGGACGAGCTGCGCCGCGTTCTTGACGCCCTCACTGATCTCGCCGAGGTGATGACGCCGTCTCCCATCGAGGTGCCGTCGGCATGTGAACGCTTCGCGGGAGCCTTCCGCGGCTGGCGCGCCCTGGCCGGTGGCGAAGACGCCTCCGGCCTGGACCCTTGGGCAGCACGGCGCCTTGGTTCGACCTGCTGGGGATGCTGCCGAGCGTCCGGCTGCAAGGCGGCCCGCCACCCGAGCAGGTCTTCGATGCCCACCCGGCCGCAGGCCGCGCCGGCGACGCGGCGGTGACGGCCGTTCTCGCGGCGTTTGCGGGCTATTTCGTGTGGTTTGGCCGCCAGCCTGCTCCTTCAGGGCTGCCCACCCAGCGGGCGTTCCAGCGAGCCCAAGGGGAGATCGCCCTGATGTGGCTACACCGCCGCACCGGCTGGTAGTCGCTACGAACGCTCGACTTAGGTTGACGGTCCGTAGCCATAGGGACGATGCCCTGCTGCAAGGCGATTTCTAGCGTCAGGGGAATGCACGGAACCGCACGTTCAGAAGGACACGAACAAGCCGAAGAACACGGCCAGCCGGTAGGAGACTGCCCGGCGGACGAACTCGGCCAGTCGGTGGCAGGCGACCTGGTGGTGGCAGATGGGCAGTCGGTGGTAGGCGGCCGGTCGGTGGTGGACGGGTGGACGGTTGACGGGCAGGCGGAGGGGCGCGGGCAGGCGGGGGGACTCGGGCGGGCGGAGGGAGGCGGGCCCGGCGTGGCGCTGGGCCGGAGGGGGGTCGCGCGTGGGGCGGTGCGGGCGGGGGAGCGGGCGTTGGCTCCCGACCTGGCGCGTGGCCTCATGTTGCTGCTGATCGTCCTGTCCAACACGGCCTTCTACCTGTACGCGGCGCGGCATGGGGCGTCCGGCTGGCATCCGGTCGAGGGGTCTCCGGTCGACCGCGCCGTGCAGTTCCTGATGATCGTGACGCTCGATCTGCGCGTTTATCCGTTGTTCGCGTTCCTCTTCGGCTACGGGATGATGCAGCTCTACCTGCGGCAGCGGGCCGCAGGCACCGGGGAACGCGCCGCGGTGAGCATTCTCCGCAGGCGCAGCCTCTGGCTGATCGTCTTCGGCCTCCTGCACGCGACGCTACTGATGGCCGGTGACATCCTGGGCGCGTACGGGGTCGCCGGCCTCGTGCTCGGCTGGTTGTTCATCCGGCGCGCGGACCGGACCCTGCTCGTGTGGGGCCTGGTCTTCGGAGCGTTGACGCTGCTGCTCGCAGGTCCCGCGCTTTGGGCGGCGGCCACGGGCGACATCGGGGCCTACGGCAGCACGGACACTCCTCCCTCCACCGAGGCCTACGCCTCCGGCGAGGACAACCCGTTCATCGCGGCACGCACCCGTCTTGAGACCGGCCTGTTCGTGACTGTCGCAGGCGGGCTCGTCTCGGTCATCCTGCCGCAGTTCCTGCTCGGCTTCTGGGCAGCGAGGCGGCGGATCCTCGAAGAGCCCGGGCGTCACCTCCGGCTGCTGCGGTGGACCGCAGTCATGGGCATCACGATTGGTTGGCTGGGGGCGCTCCCCGCCGCGCTCGCACATGTCGGAGCGGTGGACGTCCCAGGTGCCGCCGTCAGCGAGACGGGAGTGCTCTCCCAGTTGCGGGAGGTGACCGGCATCCCGTGCGGCATCGGTTACGTGGCCTGCTTCGGGCTCATCGCACACCGGATGTCGGCCCGGACACGCCAGAGCCGTCCCGTGGTGGCGGTCGCTGCCGTCGGCAAACGCTCGCTCTCCACGTATCTCGGCCACTCGCTGCTCTTCTCGCCGATCCTGGCCGCGTGGGGGCTCGGGCTGGGCGCCCACATGAGCAGCGCCACCATGGCGCTCTTCGCCGTCGGCGTCTGGCTGGTCACCGTGGCCGCGGCGTACGCCCTGGAACGCGCCGGCCGCCGCGGGCCGGCCGAGGTGGTGCTGCGCCGGTTGATGTACGGACGCCGTGAGATCGTGAACGGGACAGCCGCGACGGAGAGGCAGGCCCCGACATGACCGACCGCGTGACCGTTGCCGTCGACGAGGGCGTTGCCGACGTACGGCTGAACCGCCCGGACAAGCTCAACGCCCTCGACATGGCCACGATCGAAGCGCTCGTCGAAGCCGGGGACCGGATCGCCGCCGACTCCTCGGTCCGCGCGGTCGTGCTGTCTGGAGAAGGGCGCTCGTTCTGCGCGGGGCTCGACTTCGCCAACTTCGCCGCGATGGCCGACACCCGGTCGGACGGCGACGAGCACGACGGCGACGAGCAGGGTGGCGGACGCTTCAAGCGCCTGCTGACCGACATCACCGAACGCGAGCCGGGCCGCATCACCAACCTTGGCCAGCAGGCGGCACACGCCTGGCGCGAGCTACCCCAACCCGTCATCGCGGCGGTCACCGGCCATGCTCTCGGCGGCGGCCTCCAGATCGCCCTTGGCGCCGACATCCGCATCGTCGCGCCCAGCGCCCAGCTGTCGGTGCTGGAGATCCGCTGGGGCCTGGTCCCCGACATGACCGGCACCGCCGCTCTCATCCGGCTCGTCGGGGAGGACGTCGCCAAGGAACTGACGTTCACGGGCCGTATGGTCTTGGGCGAGGAAGCCGTCCGGCTCGGCCTCGCGACCCGTACCGCCGATGACCCTCGGCAGGCCGCCACCGACCTCGCGCGCGAGATCGCAGCCAACAGCCCGGATGCCGTCCGCGCCGCCAAGCGGCTCCTCAACCGCGCCGCCGACCGCGACCTGGCTGGCCAGTACCTCGAAGAGTCCCGCGAGCTGGGCGCCCTGCGCGGCTCGCCCAACCAGGCCGAAGCCGTCCGCGCCTACTTCGAGAAGCGGCCCGCCTCCTACTCGGACCCTGCCTGATCAGGCGGCGAGGAAGGAGCCGAACGGGAGATTGCGTACCAGCCAGAACAGCAGGACGAGGGCCAGGAACCCCCAGAGCAGCCGCGGATCCGCGAGTGTGGTCCGTACCGGGCGGCCGCGGGCGCTGGCGATGGTCCAGCGGATCCAGAAGAAGGCCAGCACGGGGATCATCGCGACGGCGAAGATGTTCAGCCCGAAGGCTTCGCCGAGGTTTCCGTGCGCCAGAGCGTGGATGGTGCGGAGCGAACCGCAGCCCGGACACTGGTAACCCGTCAGCGCCAGGAACGGGCACGTCGGATAGTGGCCGCTCTCGTTCGGGTCGACGACGGCGAGATATGAGACGACGGCGGTGGCGGCCACGAGGACGCCCATCGGCCTCGCCAACCTGGACACCGGCCCGCCTCTCAGGGAAGAGGCGGGCCGACGCACGTACGACATGAGTTGGATTATCCCCCTGCCGTCAGCTGTTGCTCGACGCAGCCACGAGGATCACCGCGTAGATGAGGCCGAAGATCAGCCCGGCGACCGCGGAGACGATGGCCCAGGTCTTGGCGTTGTTGGACGCCTTCTGCGCGCCCGCGTAGTCGCCGGCCTGCCACTTGGAGTTGACCTGCGTGGAGAAGACGATCGATGCGATACCCGCCGGCAGACAGCAGAAGAGGGTGGTGAGAATCGCCCAAACGAGGTGGTTGGGTGGAGGGGGTCCCGACGGAGTGGAGGGGTAGTCGCCGTAGCCGGGAGTCTTGTAGCTCATGTGCAGTGAACCTCCGAAGCATGGGAGTGCGTCAGTGATGTTGACGTTGCTCCCGGTGTATTGGTTCTCGTAACCCTCTGAACAGGCCGCCTGTGGCCACGAGAAGTCCTCATTGGAGGACGTGTTTGTGGTAGTGGCCGCCTTCGAGGTCGCGTACTTTGACCGTTGCCTGTGTGGAAAGCCCGCCGGCGTCGCCGAGATGATCCACCAAGAGGTCGAGGGCGGTCTGTCCCAGCTTCTGCTTGGTCTCCGGGCTCCGGCCGGGCAAGATCGCCAGGTCGACATGGACCATCGCATCGGTCTCCGCACCCGCCCCGATGACGACCTCGTCGAGGCGGTGGAAGCGCGTCTTGAAGCTACTCAGCGTGCTGTCGATCAGTGCGGACGCCTCCGCGTGCAGCGCCAGCGCGAACGCCCGCCGGTCGAATCTCTCAGCCAGCTGAGCGGAGTACTCGACGGTGATCTGCGGCATGGGCCTCCCCTGGTCAAGCGGCGACAGCGTGCTATGACACTCCCAGGTTAGTGATCGTCACAGCTCGAAGTCGAACAGGGGGTTGTGCCTGGCAGCAGGCCTGCTGAGATCGAGCCCTCCACCTTCATTCAGCCTTAGGGACCACTCCCGGCCGCCGCTGATGCTGCCGTACCCGAACAGGTAGCGGTCAGTGGCACCCCAGTGGCAGCCGTTCGTGTGGTGGCTCAGGGAGGCGCCGTCGGCAGTGACCTGGTCGGGCAGGGTGCATGGCCCGAAGCGGTGATCGTGTACGGGATGGGAGCTGTCATGGGACCGGACACACCGTGATCACCTCCGACTTCGCGCTCGATTCCGAGATCGTGATTTCGGCGTTAGTGGTGTGTTGGAGGGGCAGGCGAGTGCAATTGCGTTGTCAGCTTCTGGTCCGCGGTCGGTGGTGCTCTTCTCGTGAGAGGCGTTGCTGGAGAGCCGCAGGGGGGCCTGACTGATGGTGAGGCCGCAGGGAGGCTGGTGGTGAGACTGCGTGATGCTGGCGGGGGCGATGCAGCGCCGTGAACACCCGGGTGCCGCGGTTGCGTGGTTGGTCCCGGCGGGCGGTGACGATGCGGGGGCGTAGTCATGCGGTGATGCGGTGGCGCAAGCGGGCCGGAAGCGACGAGCGCTAACTTGCGGGGATCTACGCAATGCGCGCCGTACGGAGCGGCAGAGGCCGACTACAGGATGAGTTGCCGACGTGAGGCTGCGGCTCCCCGTGCGTGGTGGGGTGGGGCCAACGACTTCCACCACGGCCCCGGCAACCCCCTGGGCTGTTCGTCCACCTCAGCCAGCTGGATACCCAGTGGCACTCTCCCCGGCGCGCAGAGCACTG
The DNA here is from genome assembly GCF_008923185.1 of Actinomadura rudentiformis. Taxonomy (GTDB): domain Bacteria; phylum Actinomycetota; class Actinomycetes; order Streptosporangiales; family Streptosporangiaceae; genus Spirillospora; species Spirillospora rudentiformis. Next base: position 3,880 of record NZ_WBMT01000039.1, on the reverse strand, counting down.
ATCGTGCCCAGAATGGGTCCATGGTTCGGTCATCGCCCCGGCTAGCCAAGTGATCAAGGCGGCTACCCGCACCGATCGATCTGCTGCGTGCCGAGGCTGCCCGCCGCGGCGTGAGGATCCATATCGTCTGTGATCCGATCAACGCACTGGAATATTGCTGGCGTGGTGCACGCTGCTTGCACACCGCCGACGATCCGGACGCCGAACAACAAGCGGCCATCTGGGCGCTGGCCTGCTGGCCGGCAACACCGACCAGGTCATTGACGACATGAACGCCCGGGCCGCAGCCCTTCCCTGCGACCGGCGGTCCGGGCTGGAGACCGCCGCCCGCCACCTGTCTCGCCACCGCGAGTTCCTGCACTACGACCAGGCCTTGGACAAGGGCCGGCCGATCGGTTGGAGATCACCGGCGCGAGGTGGGGCCTGGCCGGAACACCGCGTTCACCAAGCCCGCCACCAGGAGGAGTACGCACTCACTGCTTGATCGACAGTCACCGAATTCGAGCCACACCCATCCCCGGTCGTGGTCACCAGTGAGCGGGACGGGTGAGTGTGGTGGAGAGCTTGGTGGCGGTGTCGCCCTTGGCGGCGTTGAGCTGGGGTTGGGTGAGAAAGATGCTTCCGGTGAGGTCTGCTCCGTCGAGTCGTGCGTCTCGGAGATCCGCGCCGATCAGGTCGGCTGTTCTCAGGTCGGCGTTGGTGAGGTCGGCGGCGATGAGGTAGGCCCCGCGAAGGTTGGCACCCCTGAGGTCGGCGCCTTGGAGCTTTGCGCCGATGAGGTCGGCTCCTCGGTGGTTCTTCTTGCTGCCGGGGATCTCGGCGCGAACCAGTTCGCTGGCGTGGAGAAGAAGGGCGTTGACGTCGTGGCGGAGCGAAGTGATGTCGAGCTGGGCGATGGTCTCGGCGTCGCGGTGGGTGAGCTGCTCGGTCCGGTCGAGGGCCTGGCGGAGTTCGTCGGCGATGGGGCTGGCCGCCGGTAGGGCCAGCGCCTCGGTCATGTACCAGAGCAACTCGTGGAGCTGCCGCATGAGCGGGAACACCTCGAACATCTGCCGTGCGACAAGGGGTGAGCGCCGCCAATCCTGTCCAGAGAAGGTGATCTGGGAGACCTTCTGGCCTGCGCCGTGGCAGTCGAAGACGGTACAACCGGGAAATCCTCGCTCCCGCAGGTTTGCGTGGATGCCGCAGCGGAAGTCGGACTGCAGGTTGGGGCATGGCCGCCCGGCGTCCTTGTCGATCGCGAAGTCGGCTGAAGCGGCGAAGGGCAGTGCGACACAGCACAGCCCGAAGCAGTTGGCGCAGTCGGCATGCAGACCTAGGCGATCTCTGTCGGTGGCCGGTGCTTCGGACTCGTCGGGCACGTGCATGTTCTCCCTGCAGGTGAGCGCCGCGCTGTACCGCGCTCTAGACAAGATCCATTCTTCCAGCCACGCGTTGACCGCTGTGTCAGGCGCTGCCGAACGTTGCCATGCGCTGCTGCAACTCCCAGTCAGAACGCAAGCCGTTCGACGAAGTTCCGACAACGCCTCGCGCCCCTTGAGCCGCTGTGATCTGGGCAAGCGCTACGCCTCGGTCACGTCCAGCGGAGTGGTGTAAGAGATCGGCCTTCGCGTGATCAGCCAAGCCGCCGGCAGCGCCAGCCGAAGCGGGTCAGACCACCACCGACTCGCTCCGCCAGTGCGTCCAGGCTGTAGCCGCGGGCCAGTCGGCCACAACGCAACGCCGCACCGTCCAACCGCGCCAACCATGCATGACCGGCACCACGTGGCACCCAGTCTGCGCAGGTCTCGCATGACGCACGCCAGGCCAGCGACGAGGCTGGCGCCTGACCAGCGGGTCCCGCACACCGCGCCAACCGAGTCTACCTGCGAGGACGCGGCATCGGCTGCACGATCCCGCCCAGGGCCGACCAGCTCCGCCACTGTAAGAACCAGGGCCGCCATGGTGGACGGCCGCCCGCGTTCTGCCCTCTGGATTACCAGCGGCGGCACGTCGTGGAGTGCGCCATCAACCGGCTCAAACGCCACCGTGCCGTGGCCACCAGTATGACAAGCTCGCCGTCCGCTACGAGGCCGCCCTCCACATCGCCGTCATCACGACTGGCTCCTGACCTCATTTTGAGACAGGCCCTATTAGTGAGAGATGCACGGATGCATGGGGCGCCTGAGCACACGGCGGTGTGCTTGCCCGGTCCCGTACAGCGGCGAAGGAGCTTCGAGATAGCGCAGGATCGGTCAACGCCCAGTCCGTCGTTCCAACCTGGCTCGACGAATCCGGCTGCCACGCCTTGCCACGTGGATCGCTTGACCGAAGCGTCTCAGCGGTCGGCCTCGATCATCATCTGGGTCTGATCCGGGCAAAACGTGCTTACCCGGATCCAGTTGGGAGGGAAGAACGGGGCCGACGACGTGGGCCGCCAGGTGACCAGCAGACGGGATGGTGCGTGGCACTCCGAGTGCCAAGGAGAGCCGTGAGAGAGAGTGGGCGAACTCGGCTCAGCGTCAACGTTGAACCGAGATGTCCCAACGGCCATCGGGTACTTGTAACTGGCAGAGCCACGCTCAGGCGTCGCCGGACCCCGTCGATCGGCTCTTTGGTTGTGCGCGTACGTGGATGCGTTCCCCCTGGGGGCCGAAGAGGCTGAGGACTTCGACCGGACCTTCACCGGTGCTGCCGAACCAGTGCGGAAGGCGTGTGTCGAACTCCGCGACCTCGCCCGCCCGCATGACGATGTCGTGGTCGGCGAGGATGAGTCGCAGGCGGCCGGACAACACGTACATCCATTCGTAGCCCTCGTGCACGCGCGGGTCAGGTTCGCACTGCTCGTTCGGGATCACCATCTTGAATGCCTGCACGCCTCCCGGCTGCCGCGTCAGCGGGACGATGGTCCGGCCGTTCGCCTGGCGAGGGGTGAGACGGATGCGCGGGTCACCCACCTCGGGGGCGCCGACGAGCTCGTCCAGCGGCACCTGGTGGGCCTGTGCGATCGGGAGCAGCAACTCCAGGCTGGGCCGGCGCTGCCCGGACTCCAGCCGCGACAGTGTGCTCTTGGAGATGCCCGTCACCTCCGCGAGCGAGGTGAGGGTGACACCGCGCTCGATTCGGAGTCGCTTGAGGCGCGGCCCGACCTCGGCCAGGGCGTTGGCGATCGCTTTGGAGTTCTCCATGAGGTCATTTCACCTGGCGGTTCCCAGAACTGGCAACTCAGGTTGTCGGCGCAGTGCGTGTCGGGAGGCCGGCCGCGATTTGGACGGAGGCTGGCCGCGATTTGACGTACGGGCGCGGACCGCATAGATTCTCCCCTTGTCCCTGGAGGGAAGCGTGACGCCTGCGCGGCGGCCGTTCCGCAGGGAAGCCATCGAATGATCATGAGGGTGTGGTTTTCCATGCCCTCCGCATCGCGGTGGGTCGGAATGGCTGATTTTGACAACTCGGCCGGATCTGATGAAATAGCAACACCCGCCGGGAAAGGGCCGCGAAAGCGGATCAGGGAACGGTGGATCAGAAAAGACCGGAAATTGACAAGCCGGACGGATCTGATAAAGTAAAAGAGTCGCCTCCGAACAGGAAACGCGAAAGCGAATCTCAACGGTGGGTGTCCGTTTCTTGAGAACTCAACAGCGTGTTAAAAGCCAGTGCCTTTATAGGCCAGGCACTTTGTGTCTGGTCTCCCCGTGGCCATGACCCCTTTTTGTGGGGGGTTGTGGTGGGGATTTCTTTGAGGCAAAGCGACCCCTTTTTCGAGGGGCTGCATTGCTGGGATTTTCTCTGAGGTTTGGCGGCCTGGGCCCTTGTGGGGGTTTGGGTTGTCGTTGGGCCTTGATGGAGAGTTTGATCCTGGCTCAGGACGAACGCTGGCGGCGTGCTTAACACATGCAAG
>NZ_WBMT01000038.1 GCF_008923185.1 Actinomadura rudentiformis | reverse complement strand
ACCAACGTGACCGGCACGACCCGCGGATGGAAGGCCGCGTTGAACGCACTTTCGCTGCACTACGGCGACCGCATCACCCTGAACTAACAGCGATCACCACGCCACCCACAGATTTTCAGACAGTCCCTCCTGCACCGTCATTTGGATCCGGGCGTCCAGCATGTACGGCGAGTGCTCTCCGCCTGCAGGATCGCCACGTCGTCGGCGCAGAGACGTACTGACCAGCGGCTGCCCGGGGGAGCAATGGTCAAGACCTGTGGATCAAGTTCTTAGGCGGCTGCTGGTCGGCAGTCGGGACGTTCGACCAGCTTGCCGTTGGTGAAGGTCGCTTCTGCACGGACGAGGGCGACAAGGTGGGGGCGTTGACGCCCGCCACCGGGTCTGGGCGGACTCCATGAGATTGAACGCCATGGCCGGGCCGGCGGCCCGTGACCCGGGCCCTTTGGTGACGTTGGTGCGGTGGCGGACCGTGGCAAAGGTGCTCTCGATCGGGTTGGTCGTGCGCAGGTGGATCCAGTGCTCGGCCGGGAAGTCGTAGAAACGCCAGCAACTCGTCCAGATCGTCGACCACCTTGGCGACGGCCGTGCCGAACTTGGCGCCGTAGGCCGCCTCAAACGCCTTCACCGCGGCGAGCGCGTGGTCGGGTCCTTGGCGTTCCAGATCTCCGCCAGGTGCTTCTTGGCCCCGGATGCGCCGACTTCGGCATCGCCCCCAACATGTTGGCGATCTTGTGAAACCAGCACCTCTGTTCCTGGCCTGGGAGAACGCCTCGCGCAGCGCGTTCCAGAACCCAGCGCCCTGTCCCCGACCACCAGCACCGGGGCGCGCATCCCACGGCGTCTGCAGTCGCGCAGCAGATCGGCCCATGACTCAGTGGACTCCCGGTACCCGTCGGCCAACGCGATGAGTTCCTTGCGGCCGTCCGCCCGCACCCCGATCATGACCAGCCTAGAGAATCCTGGGTACGCGATGACCTGTCTGCCATCAAGGCCAGAGCGACCATTGCGCAACGAATCAGCTTGAAGAAATCGCGAAACCCGCTTTAGCCATCCCTGCGAAGCCTTCCGACCCGAAATCCGCCATAGAGACATGCAGCGGATCCAGATACCGGCTGGCATGTTCGGCGTACCCGCCACCGTCGAGGATGCCCCGGGGTGGTTCACCAGACAGCTCGCCAGCCAATGGGGCACTGTCAGCGGCCGACCAGTAGGCTCCGCAACGATGTGCGCAGTTCAGGCCAGCGTGTCCTCAATATCCTCGGCCTTTTCAGAACCGTTCGGTGGCCGCTGCCTATCCGGCTGGTAGGTGACTCGCGCAAAAGACCTGAGCGCGCGGACCGTAATCCGGCCACGCGGCTGCTTCATGATCGTACGGCTGCGTTGTGCGGAGTGTCAGGACCCGTCGCATGGCCGGCTGGTCGTTCGACACTTTCCCAGACCGCCGTGCTGGTCAACTCCAACGATGGGGTACGCCCCTTGCCGGATCCAGTTCGTGGCTTAAAGCCACTAATGGTCAGCCAGCGACCCCGCGCGCTCATGCTGAAGGTGATGATGTCAGGAAACCCACTTCCTTCACCCAATTCGACGAGGGGGATTCATCTCTCCGAGGAAATGACACCGTCGACAAGCACACGCCAATGAGAAGTAACGGCTCACAGGGGGAAGTCATTATGCCAGGGAGCGTCCAACTCGTCCGGATCGACGCCCAGACTCTCCATCAATTCGTCAATATCGGCTATTTTCAACACCGTCCCGACATGGACCCTGTCAATATCGTCTTCGAAGAAGCAGATGTTCTCATCAACGAGCCGACGAGGGATTTCGACAGCTGAGACTTTGAAAGTTCCGTCCCGGAGAGGAGAGACCCACACCCAGGCGTAACGATCGGGTGAACTCGCCTTCCGGCGAGCTGATACCAACGCCTTGGTCATGACCAGGCGGTTCTTCACTTCAGTTCGCAATATCAGCCTTCCCAGAAGACGCGGAGAATCTTACCACCCCAAGGAGAGTCGTCGAAGGTGTGAATCTGAAGGTGCCGCATCGCTCCGTGGGGATTGTCTTCAGCATGACCCGCCAGGCGGCCAGTCTTCTCATCCATCGCGCAACGAATCAGCTAGAAGAAATCGCGGAAACTTCCGAGTGTGTTCCGGTTCGGCTCAGGTATAGTCACCACCAGCCCCTCGTCGCTATAGGACTTGTCGAACCCCAGCTCCGATGACCGTTCTTAACAACCCTGTCGATCAAGGCCATTTCCTGTTGTATCAATAAGAGTGTTCTTACTCAGGCCCGCCTAGCCATTCCTGTGACCCGCCTGGCCGATGCGGATGCGATGGCCGCTATCAGGCTTTGGCTCCTGATCGCTTGACGATACGGCTGGTCAGGAGAAATCGATGTCAGGTTCGATGTTTGGGTCTTCGGGCGCACGGACCACCGGAAGCCTAACCGCCAGATTGAGCATCAGGCTCTCCATTTCGGAGCGACTTATGCGAGGCAGGAGCCAGTAAGAGCGCCGGCGAACATCTAGGTTCATCCAGATGCCGCGATTCCGCTTATCTATGACGACCAGCGCACATCTGACAAATTGTCGATGATTTCGCCTGGGTAGCCGCACAAGGTAGAAGAGTTCAGCCTGGTCGCTGTGGGACTCAAGCCAGGGCCTGTTCCCATGCGACAACCCGCCATGCCTCTCCGCAGAATCCATCATTCGCAGGAGGCTGACATATCGAACCCTTCTTACACCCGATATGGGGAACTCGGATATGTCGAACACTAGAATTGTCTACCATCTAACATAGATTTTGGTATCGAAAAAGATTCGATCATTGCTTGGATCCGCCGCGCGTTTGAGCAGTTCAGCCATCCGGTGATTTCCCTCCACCATCACACCATCGTGTACGGCCATAAAAGTCCTGTAGGGGTCATCAGGCTCGAAGACGGCCCTCAGAAGATCGTCATCATCCAGGGAGCGCTGAATGCCCTGCTTCTGCATATCCGGAATCCATCGACCTGCATCGTCAACGTTATCATGGAGGATGTCCTGCAGATCGCCCACGGTGGCATTTGGCTCGGGCCGCACCGGCGGATCACTCTTCCCGAAAATCCTCTTGAAGAGGCCGGGCTTTTTACCACCAGCGGAGGCAGGGCAATTATGTACGAGTACCGGCGTTTCACCGGCGTTCACATAGTACGTGTGGTCGGTTTCTACGGTGAGGTTGTAGACCTGCTCGTGCTTCGTCCAGGACTCGATTGCGGTGATTTGGACGTGGGTGCCGGCGCTGGTGCGGAGCCACATGCCGGGCTTGAGCTGGCCTGCGTCGAGCCACTGCTTCTTGTTGACAACCCAGAAGGGGTGGTTGTCGGTAGAGATGAGGATGCCGCTCTTTGACTTCTTGGTGGCGCTGGTGTCGACGGTGAGTTGTACGAGTGTTTTGGTGCCGGTGCCGACGATGGTGTCGATGACGGGGCGGGCGGTGGTCTTGCCGGTTTCGGGGTCGGTGGCGAGGACCTTGTCGCCGACCTTGATCTGGTCGATTGCCTTCTTGGTGCCGTTGGCCAGGACCACTGCGGTGCCGGCGAGGAAGCTGCAGCCCTCGCCTCTGGGCTTACCCGCTGGTTGGCGTCCTGCGGCTGTGCCGCCCTTCGAGCCGGCTCCGGCCGAGCTGCCAGCGCGGGGTGCGGCCGAGCTGCCACCGCGAGCAGCGGTGCCTCCGTTAGCGCCGCCGGCGGCCTTGCCGCCGGCCGACGCGCCAGGGGGATCCACCTTTACACGGGGTTTGGGGATCGCGAAGCGGCCGCCTCCTAGTCCGGCGCGGGCGGCGATGGTCGTGGCGGCTCTGCCGGCGGCGCCGATGCTCATGATCGCCATGGCGAGGTCGGGGGCGATGCTGCCGCCGAAGTACATCTTCGAGTTCGGGTCGGCGCCGACCAGGCGGGCGAATTTGTTCTCGACCCCTGGTATGAGGAACACGGCTCCAACGGGTCCTGTAAGGCCCGACTTGGAGCCACCGATCACGGCACCGACGTAGAAGTTCCACCCATGCTTCACGAGCTTCTTGAGTGGTTGCCAGGGGCTGCCTCCGCCTCCGCCGGTGGAGGCGTTGTTGGTACCGCCGCCCCCACCACCGCCGCCTGGGGAGTCGCCGCGGAGTCCACCCTCTCCGGGGCTGGAGGGGCCTCCGGGAGCCGGGGCGGGCTCCCACACCATGAGGCCGGTGGGATCGGCGTGGGTGACGGGGTTGTTTTTGGCGTAGGTGTAGCCATTCATCTGCTGGGGGTCGCCCTGGGTGATGACGGGGTCGACGGAGATGAAGCGGCCGGTGGCGGGGTCGTATTGCCGTGCGCCGAGGTTGGTGAGGTCGGTGGCGGAGTCGATGGTGCCGCCTACGAAGCCCTTTTCGCCCAGCCAGGTGCCCAGCGGTGTTCCACGGTTCTGGCCGAAGGGGGTGAAGCGGCGCTGGGTAAGGGTGCCGGTGGCGGCGTTGATCTCTTGGCTGGCGGTGCCCTGGTGGTCGGAGACCAGGAAGGTGACGCCGGAGGCATCGCGCATGGCGATGGTCTCGCCGTCGTGGGTGTAGTAGCGGGTCGCCTTGGGCGTTGTGGTGCCCTTGGGCAGGTGGATCTCGGTGCCGGGCAGATAGAGCGTGGTGCCCTTGGGGTCCCGGCGGATGAGACGTTCACCTTCGGCCGTGTAGGCGTAGGTGGTGTCGCCCTTGGTGGTGTCGGAGACCTTGGTGAGCTCGCCCTCTACGTCCCAGGTGAGGGTTTGCTTGCCGGAGGCGGTGGTGCGGCCGGTGGTGTTGCCGGACGCGTCGTAGTCGTAGGTCTCGCTGTGCGCGCCCTCACCGGTCTGGGTGAGGTTGGCGAGCTGGTGGCCCTTGTATTTGGGGTCGACACCCGGGCCGTTGGCGTAGGTGTAGTTGCGGGTGGAGGAGACCTGGCCGGTGGTGGTGTAGTTGGTTTCGGACTTGCGGTTGCCGGTCTCGTCGTAGGTGTAGTTCACCCGATAGGGGGCCGGTCCGCCGAGGGAAGCCTGGGACGGGTCGGTGGCGCAGGTCGCGGTGTCATCGGGGGGCACGTTCTGGGTCCAGGCGTCGGTGAGACGCTGGAAGTGGTCGTACCGGAAGCACTGGTTGTCGGTGCCCGAGCGGGAGATATCGATGACCTGCTTGATGTTTCCCGCGTCGTGGTAGCTGTAGGTGGCGCTGCGGTCGAAACCCGCCTGCCCGTCGTGGACGGTGGTCGCGGTCTTCAGACGCTTGGTGCCATGCTCGTAGGTGTAAGAGTGGGAGACCTTCTTGGCGCTGCTGCTGGTGCCCAGCAACTGGCCGATGAGCTTGCCGTCGTTCAGGTAGTCGGTCTTGAGCACGTAGTCCGACAGGTTGCTCTTGAGAGTGGTCGAACGGCCGTAATCGTCGTAGGTGTAGACTAGACTTTCGCCGCCCAGCCCGCCTGCGGCGGGCATCCCGGCCGTGCGGACGGTGCCATCCAGACCGTAGCTGGTGGTGAAGGTGTAACCATTGGTTGGTGCCAGTGAACCCTCGGTCGCGGGCAGGCCAGTGAGGGTGGTGGTGGTACTGGTCGGCCGGTTCAGATTGTCATAAAAGTTGACTTTCGTGGTGTACGTGGCGGTGCCGTCGTAGCGGGTCGAGGTAGCGGGCAGGCCCCTGCGGACGGTGTCGTACGTCCACTCGGCCAGCTTGGTGCCGGGGGTGGCCGTCGTCTGATCGAACAGGCCGGTCTTGCGGCCCAGGCCGTCGTAGCTGTAGCCGATCTTCTTGCCGCGGGCGTCCTGGACCTGGGTGAGCTGGTCCAGATCGTCGTAGGTGTACTTGGTGACCCCCTTGTCCGGATCGTTGCTTTCGATCTTGCGGCCGCGCAAGTCGTAGTGGTGCGTCCAGACCTGACCGCCATGCGCGGTCAGCTTGGCCAGCTGTCCGGCGGGCGTGTACTCATACTTCGTCGAGGCGTAGTCGCTGGGGCCTGTGCCCTTGTACTGCCGCAACTCGGTGGTCTGACCGCGGGCATCGACGTAGGTCGTCGAGGGATAGGCGCCCTCAGGCGGGGTCACCGTGGTGTAGTTGCCGCCGTAGGCGTAGCTGGTACCCCACTTCTCCTGAGCGTCGCTGTTGCCGACCAGCAGCCTCGCGGCAGTGGTACGGCCCACGCCGTCGTACTCATAGACCGCCTGGGTCTCCACATCGCCGACCTTGTCGACGCCGAACAGGGTGGTGGAGGGCGCGTTCTCGGCGTAGTAGGTGTCGTAGCTGCGGTCGACCTTGCCCTGGGCGTTGTAGAACGTGTCGGTGATCAACCGGCCGCCCGCGGGGCCCGGCTCCTGGGTCTGGCGGGGCCGCAGCCAGCCGTCCAGCAGCGCGTACTCGGTCTCCTGGCCGCTGGTGTTGGTGAGCCGCTTGGTGGTGACCGCCACGATCTCATTCAGTTTGATCTTGTACTCGAACTCGCGATCGGGAGTCTGGCCGGTGGTGCGGTTGGGGCCCCACACCTTGGTGACCCGGCCCAGCGCGTCGTACTGGTACTTGGTCTGCTTGCTGCCCGCGTCGCTCTCGACCAGCGGGCTGGCCCATGCCGGGTCGAACTCGGTACTGGTCTCCAGGAAGCTGTCGGGATCCTGGGGGTTCGCCAGTGGGGTGGTGTTGACGACCTTGGTGGTGAGGCCCTGAGGGTCGGTGTAGACGGTCTTGACGATCTTCCCGGTGGAGTCGGTGGACTCGATCGAGCGTCCGTAGGAGTCGAACTTGGTCTTGGCGGCTGTGATGTAGGTGACCGCGGAAGCAGTGGCCGACTTGGGCTTTTCGACCAGCGTCGCGTTGCCGCGCGTGGGGACGGCATCGAGCGCACCGTTGTCGTAGTACGTGCGCTGGTCGGAGATCAGGTCCTTGGACAGGTCGGCGTTGTCCTTGTCGGCGCACTTGCGGGCGATGGTGCGGACCTGGCTGGGTAGCGCCACGATCCAGTCGGTCGTGTTCGCAGTGGCCAGGTTCGTGGTCGTGCACCGGTCGTCATCGGACTTGGCGACATCGCCGAAGTCGTCCACCTCCAGCGGAGTGCCGGTGGTGGTGTTGAAGTCGTTGGTGGTGGTCTTGGTCTCCCGCCAGTCACCGCCGTTGTCGATGGAGGTGATGGCGCGGGAGGTCCTCACACCGGTCAGGTTGGCGGTGACGGTGCCCCAGGAGCGGGTCCGTGACGCGGTCTGATGGTGCCACGGATAGTTGATGGTCTTGGTCAGGATGTTGCCGCCGGGCTTGGCGTAGGTGACTCTCCGCACCTCGAAGCCCTGCAAGGATTCGTGGTCGGGGTAGACCGGCTCGTTCGCCTCGCCGTTGGAAATGCCGACGCTCTTTTTGGCGTCGCTGTCGGGGCTGGCACGGTCGCCGTGCATGCCCTGCATGTACCAGTGGTCAGACTGCGACGCCGTACCGGTCGGGTTGCGGACGGTGACGCGGGCCTTGGAGAAGCCGCGCCACTGCGACCACGTCTTGTACTTCTCCGGCGTCAAGCCGTCGTCGTCATCGAAATGCCAGGCCGGCTGCCCGATCGAATAGTCGTAGTCGGTGACGATGTCGGGCGCCTTGCCGGTCAGGTCGGTCTGCACGGACTGGGTCACGGCGTACTTGTGGAACCAATCCAGCGCCGGTTTGTCGGCGTTGGTGCCATTCACCCAGTAGACGGGGAAACAACGCCGATGATTGTCTGCCGGGTTCGGAAGACTCGAGGTAGTGCAGTCCTCGGCGGAGTAGCTGACATCCAGCACACCGCCGGTCTCGTTGTAAACAGTGGCGAGCCGGTTCTTCACGAACGGGCCCAGATTGTCGCCGAGTTCGTCGACCCGGTTGACCAACTGCTTGTAGACGAAGGACAACGGCGGCATCTCCACCCGTTCGCCGCCCGCTTCAGCAAAGTGGACCACCGATTCCAGCAGCAGCTGCCGGTCCACGTCGGCCATGCCCCACGCGTGCTTGAGCTTCCAGGAGTCCACCGGCCGGTAGCCTGATCCGTCAGGCTTGATGATGCTGGTGGTGACGCCTGTCAGGCGCTTGCGCGACCAGAACGTCGGAGAGGCCGCCCCGTTGGGGTGCTTGCACTCCTTGCCTTCTTCACAGTTGAGGTCCCACGGCACGTCCCACCAGTAGTCGGGATGATCCTTGATGTTGCCCTCAGCACAGTCGGCGGCAACCTCGCGGATACAGCGCTCGGAAACCTCGAAGTCCACCCGAGCAGGAGCCTTGGCGGGATAGGGGTTGCTTTCCCGCACCCCGTACTCGGTGCGCAACAGGTATCCGCCTCGGATGTACGGCGTCTCGTCCTTCTCCTTGAGGTTACGGGCGTAGTGGTTGGTCTCGGTGCCGTAGTAGTAGACGACGGCGTTGCCATCGGTGTCGATGACGAAGTCCAGGTTCCAGCGGTAGGCCTGCGGGCACCATGAGTCGGCGAAGCCCGATGCCTTGTTGCATGGCTCGGTGTCGTTGTTACCGAAGACGGGCGCGGTCCATGTGGACTTGGTTTCCGGTTTCCCGGCCGCCCAGCCCTTGTCCCAGCGGTTCTTGCCGAAGTAGTACTGGGTGCCGTCGGTCGTGGTGACCTTCCAGTACTCGTTGTCGTTGTCACCGTTGTTGGTGTTGGCCTCAGTACCGTTGAGGCGTTCGATCCGCGTACCGTCGTCCTTCTTCAGCTTCCATTTGTCTCCACCAGCAGGAACCAGCTCTCCGCCCTTGCCGCCCAGCGTCATGACCGCGTTGTCGTATCCCCAGCACTGGTCACCCGGGTAGGTGCCGTACGTCGGGTCCTTGGGCGCGCCGTCGTCCTTGCATGCCTTGTATGACCGCTGGATGTAACCCGGCCACAGATCAAACCCATCGCCTACCCATGAGGGCTGTCCGCTGGTGTTCGACGTCCGTCCATCAATCGTCGAGGAGGAGTAACCCAACGCCAACTGCGGCTGCAAGCCACTTGGCACCTGAGGCGTCCGCAACGGATACGACCAGTTGAAATCACCCGACTGTGGACTGATCTGCCACGACGAGGACGGTGACAACGACGTTGCCTTATAGTCGCCCTTGTCACTGGAGTCACCAGCCACCGCAGCCAGCACCGTCGCCTGGCCGCCCCCTGGCGCCGCCGATGTGCCCTGCATCGCCCGCCGCTGCGCCGTGCTCGTTGCCGAAGGGCCGGGGTCCGGTTCTGAGGTAACCGCGACCGGAGCCGCGTTCACGTCCGCGGACAGAGTCTTATTCTCGGTGTTGTTGGCCGAAGCCAACGGCGCAGGCGTCTGGCAATTGGGTTTGTCCGGAGTCGTCAACACACAGGCCGGCAGTTGCACCAGCCGCAACCGCGACCCATATGACCCGCCGAACGCCTGACCGAAGCTCGAATAATCCAACCGGATACCGACCTTGCCCGCCTCCGCGGCAGTTCGGTCCCCGTCCGCTGGTACATCCGTACGGCCAACGGTGAGCAACAATCCATCGATACCAGCACGCTGAGCCGCCGCGCGATCCAGCAATCGCACCTGAACCTTGCTCGCCACCTGAGCACTCGGGTTGGCCGAACGCCCGGCGGACGTGCTGTGACCTGGGGCCGTCACCCAAACCGGCAATTGTCCCGCCCGCGCAGGCCTTCCGGCGGACCGCTGCTGTGCGACGGGAACTGTGACATCGGCCGTGCCCGGTCTCGGCCAGGACACCTTCGCAGCCGAAGCGGGATTGGTCACCGAGGCATCGCGCTTGCGCGGTTTGGCTTTGAGTTCATGACCGTCGACCACCCTCTCGGGCTGACGCGGTTTGGAGGAGCCAGCCGCGAACGCCTGGGTGGGAGGCACACCGAGTACCCCGCCACCGACCGCGAAGGCGATCGCGACCGCCAGGAACCGCGCGCCGCGACCAGCACCTAGGCGGATCAGTCCACTGCTACGCACAACATCCTCCAGCACGTCCACCTGCGAGGTCCTCCGCTCGCCACTTCCCAATGGCGAGCGGAGGAGCAGGTGAGAGGGTTCGATCAAGAGCTCGTCGGGTGAACGGTGTGCCCTGCTCGCAGTCGGGCAGGGGCGCGCACCGGCGTTAGTTCCAGTCGTCCTTCTGGGTGGGGTCGAATAGGGAGAGGACCTCGTCGTCGTCGAGTGCACCTCGCAGGGCCCACACCTCGTCGAGTTGGCCGCCCCAGTTCTGGCCGACCGGGTAGGCGCGGCTGCGGCCGAGCTGCAGCGTGGAGGTCGGGGCGAAGACCCGCGTTGCGTCGCGGTAGGAAACGGTCTCGTCAGCCAGGTCGCTGTCTTCCTTGTAGCCGTTCACATACAAGGTGATCGTTGACTCGTAGCCGTTGTAGACGACTGCGATGTGGTCCCAGTTGCCGTACGGTCCTTGCTGGAAGCTGGAGTGCTCGACGACGGCCTTGGCCGCGTTCGCCTTGTCGCCGTCGGCGATCTCGAGCACGTAGCGGCCGTCCTGCTTGGACGCGTCAAAGCGAACTGCGATCGCGCTGGTGTTCGCCCCGTCAAGGGCAAGGATTGTTCGCGATGACGTCGGCTTCTTGTCGGTCAGGACCCATGCGGACACCGTGAAGCTCTCGCCCGTGTTGATCACAGGCGCCTGGACGTTGGCGAAGTCGGCGTCGCCGCCAGGCAACTCCAGGACGCCCATGGGTCCTTCGGGCGGCCGGACCGCGGCGTCGGGGGTTGCAACGATTGCGGCCCTGCCCGCGAGGTTCAGGTGGTTCTTGACCTGAATCGGTGACTGGTCCGGGCTGGTCGTGCCGGTCTGGGTGTTGAGGTGCCACAGGCCGGCGATCTGTGATTTGACCTTGGACATCGTGTTGATCTCATCGGCGGTGAGTACACGGTCAAAGGCCTTGAGATCATCGATCATGCCGATGAAGTAGTGCTGCTTGTCATAAGCACCCTTCCAGTGGAACCGGCCGATCTGAACCGGCCCCTCAGCGCTGTAGGTGTTCGGCTGGGAGGTGGTGGCCTGCCAGGCCCCGTTGACATACAGGTGGATCTGCTTGGTCACATGGTCGTAGACCCCCGCCAGATGAACCCATTGCCCCAGGACCGGAGCAGCCCGTGAAACGGCGGTGATCAGGGCCGGGTTGTCAGACGCCGGGTCTTGCATGTTGAACACCCACCGATCGGCGCTCGCCGAGTAGTACAGCGCGAACGAGCTGCCCCGGATGCCGTCCTGAGCGATCACGACGGAAGTGTTGGTCTTGCTCGTCAGGCGGGCCCAGGCGGACACCGCAAAGCTCTTGGTGGTGTCCAACACCTTCTCTGAGGTGGCCGCGTGGCTGGAACCGCCGAACCCAACGGCCTTACCGACCGCCCCTTCGGCCTGGTAGATGATGGATCCCTGTGTCGCGGCAGGGGCGCCTGGCTCCGAGGCGCTGTCGGCGAGTGGATTGGTCCCTTCCGCGTCATCCATCTTCCAGTGCGCTTTGGGGCCGGCGCCTTCGGTCACCCAGAACTGGTACACCTCGGTGGAGGTGTTGTTGAAGTCATCCCAGACCTGGACGATGAGCTGGTTCAGCAACGAGTGCGTCGGTGCTGCCGACACCACGGCCGTGGCACCGGGCTTGGCCTTTGCAGCGGATGCCAAGGGGCTTGTGTTGACGGCGTAGGCGTATTTGGTCACCCGTGTGTCGAAGGCGAGAGAGAAGGCGCCGTAGCGTCCCACCCCCGGTGTGGATTGTGCGTCCGGGTCGTCGGGCTGCGCCGCCGGGTAGTCCGTTGAAGTAATGACCGGCGCAGGCAGAGCCCGTGGGTCATACACGAAGTAGCATTGGGACGGGCTTCCGGTAGAGGCCCAGTTGCTCCACACAGCGCCGTCATGAACACGTACATCCCAGCCGAGGAGAACGTTCTGCGGGATAGCGGTAGATGGGATCTGCACCGAGAAGGACGATCTTTTTGATCCCCGAGCTGCCGATTTCTTGATGGCTCCGCCCGGCGGCCGCCATTCTCTCGCTGCCTGAGTGGCCGGGTCAGTCCACCTGACCACGATCTCCGCGGTGAGCTGCTCGCCTTCCACTCCTGCGGCGTCCGGGTCGGTCAGGTTGTTGGCATACAGCATCGGCGCCCGATTGATCTTCGCCTCCGAACCCCATTGATGCGCTGAGCAGTTGCCGCCGGGGCTCATCGACATCTGGCCGGCCTTGGGCTGCGGAGGTTTGGTGTTGTAGTGGACCTGGAGGTAGCCGTTGCTCCAGAACTTCTTCCACGCGTACTGATCGTCCTCGTTCATGGCCCTGAGCCCGAACGTCGTGTACGCGCGGCGTTGCGCGGCGCCGTCCCTGACCTCGTTCGTGACGTTGAACCGCACCATTTCGCTGGGGCACTTGCTGCTATGCCCCGCTGCGACGTCGCGAAAGCCGAGCTTCTCATCCCAATTGTCTTTGGTGGAGTTCCATGTCGATGATTGCCCGAACCCGCTCGTACGCCAGATCTCCACAGCGCGGCCATCGCATGAGGGCGCCCAGGTCTCAGTGACCCCGAACTCCGCCTGGAGGATTTGCTTGCCGATGAACGCACTCGTAGGAACCCGGAAGAACAAGCGCTTCACATGATTCTCGGTGCAGTACGAACCCGCAGGCGGGAGATCGATGGGGCACCGCCCCATCCCCATCGATCCGGTGAAGTTGTACTCGCGCCATCCGTTGCTGGCCACCATGAGGTTCGTCGAGGATTTCGGCGTGTACCACCTGGGGTCGATGTACACGGGGAATCTGGTGCCCGGAGCCGACAGCATGGCCCGGTCAGGCAGCAGCGTCACTGCGCCGCCACCGACTTCGAGCTTCATTCGTGCTACCCGCGAACTGTTGCCCGGTTCCTTCGCCAAAGCTGCGCTCACCGGCCGAGGCGACTTCTGCGCCGGCGCCGCGTGGGAACCGCCCCCAGCCTGAGCGGTCAGATCTTCAGGCTCGGAGGAGTCCCACATCTTGGGTAGCGATGCTTCGAAGACCGTGCCGCCACTCACCGGGTCTGACAACGCCTGCTGCCCCTCGGCGTCGACGTGCGTCTTCAAGCCCGGTGCGGACAGCGCCAGTTTCAGCTCGGCGAGCTGAGGGTTCGCCGCCGCCTGGGCGGTCTTGACCACCAGGACATGGGCAAACCCGCCGGCATCGGCACGCAAGCGCAAATCGATATCGGGCAGGACCGACTGGTAGATCGCCGTGTCGCCTTCGAGAACCGGCGCAGGGAGAACCCCTGGCCATGTCAGCGCCACCGTCTTGCCCGCCCGGGTCATCGATGCCATCGGCCCGGACCCGCCCGCCGAGAACCGCACGTCCACAGTGGACGCCTTTGGCTTGATTCCCGTGGAGGTCCTGGTCAGGTCGGTGTCGATCTCCACCCACTCGCGTCCCTTGAGGGTCCGGACCGGCTCCATGTGCTCGCGCGCCACGAACTTGCCGTCGGGCAACGCGAACACCTCACGGGTCTCACTACGGCGAGACAAGACTTCGACCTGCTTGCCCCCGTTACGGGCGGCCGCCAGCGCCTCCGCCTCGCCCATCTTGGGGCCGAGGTCGTCCGCACTCGCCGCCGGGGCGCCTGCCAACCCAGCCACCTGAAGCAAACCGGCGACCAGCACCGGAACCAAAGTCAGGCCTGTCAGCCGACGAGCCCGACAAGTCGGCTCCAGCATCCCGATGAAGGGCCCTCGCCCTGACACACGCGAACGTCTACGAGCCGACACAGGCACTCCAACTGGCAGTCAAGGTGCGGCAAAAACGTGATCAACGTAGCGTGATCATTTCGGGAGCGACAGGTGTGAAGTTCCCTGAGAACGTGTGATTCAAGTCACGCGACCTGGAGTACTCCGGGCGCCTGATCTCGGCGTCCAACTGAGTTGATCAAGACGCCTTCGATGACCCGGACTGTCACGACGCGTAACCGGTCCTGGAGATGCCGCGAAGACAGTCGACAGAGGAGCCACCTCCGGTGAGAAGGAATCATCTGAGGCTTGCGGTCCTGGGTGTGGGACTGGTGGGAGCCGGGCGGTGGCCCCTGTCGCGTTGTCCGAGGCCGCGGTCAAACACGTGGCGACTTACTCCTATGGCAAGCACACGCGGCAAAAGGTCGACGCCTATTGGAACAACCCCAAGGCCGGAACCACACAACCAGGCCTGGTGATCATTCACGGTGGGGCATGGAACGGTGGCAAACGCACTGACTGGACGACGACCGCGCAGTGGTACGCCAGCCGAGGTTTCGCGGTCTTCGCCATCGACCATCGGTACGACAGCCGATCCCCATGACGACCATCCGCCACCCCCGCGCGTCGCCCATGGGCTCAGCCCGCTCAACAGCAACAGGCTCGAGTTCAACCGGCCACATCACGAGAATCCCTGACCTAACGCACTCACCTGTTCTGCATTCGCGAACCGGGAGTTTCAGACGTGGTCGTAGTCGGTTTCCGGGCGTAGGGCACGGACGAAGCTCGCGAAGTCGGGGGCGAGCACCGTGATCTGGTAGTCCCACTCCTGATCTACGTGGACGATGCGGGGCTCGCCGTCCGGGCCGCAACCACGGTAGTCGAACGCGATCATGTCATGCCCGGCGGACGGGCAGGTGGCGAAGTACACGCCGATCGGGGGGTATCCCCACTCCTGGATCCAGAAGCGGCTACCGGCCTCGCCGCTCAATGAGCAGCGCTTGCTCCGCCCGATCCCCATGATCCCGTCCACAGCCACATGATCGTCGGCCCAGGTGGTCGGGTTCGGCGCAGGGCAGCAAGTACGGCGCGGGACTCCGCTGTTCTGGAACGACATCATCCCCACGTACGAGGCGGGCAACCGATATCCCAGCTCTGCCTGCACGGACGCGACTGATTCGCTCGACGGCGGCGTCTCCACATAGGCGCTCAATGCGTAGTCGTGGTTGTCCCAGAATTCGCCCAGATCGAGGCCCGCGAAGACGCCGCGAAACTCACCAACCACGGGAAACTCCTTGCGCACAGTGCTACACCGTACCGGGACGGCCCCCGAAAGCCGTCCGCTCATGCTGCTGACCGAATGCGTCAGCTGCGGATGCGGTGCTGGGCCTGGTCCGAGACCTTGGCGGCCGCGCAGGGGGTGGTGAGGCCGTCCGGAAGGCGCCCCCGGCTCCGTACGGGGCCACCATGCATGGGAGCGGCGCACGACAGGGCGTCCATGGGCAGTACCAGCAGGCACGAGATCCAGCAGCCCGTCGCGCCGGGAATCCGCGTTCACGGCCGGAGCGTATGGCGGCAGGCCTCCGCTGCGGCACGGCCGTCAGGCGGATCGTCGCGGTCCCCCAAGCGACGGAACACCGGCCCCGCGTTCATGATCCAGATTTTTCGGTGGACAGGTTCGGCCATTTCCGAACCTGGGATGGCCGACCGTCATCTAGTAGACATGTCCCGCCGATGCGGGAGTTCATTTCGCGGGCGATCGGGCCCAGGAATCGAAAATGATCTGGGGGATCACCATGTCCCGACACACACGCGTCATTGCCGCCTCCATTGCCCTCGGGACCGGCCTGGTCGCGGGGTGCGACACAGGGTCGCGATGCACCGTGGCCACGATCGCCGAAGCCTATGAGATCTATTCGCCGATCGTGTTCACTGTCCTTCCCGAGGTCCTGCCCAAGACGGTCCCCGGCCTGGCGGTCAATCTGGGCGTGTTCACCGTGGACACCCTCGCCAAGTACGTTATTGAGCACAAAGTAAAGCCCAACAGGACCTGGCTCCTGATCGAGCAGACCATTCAGGGTCAGCGGAAGACGACGGTGTTCGAGATCGGGACTGGCCGGGAACTCAAGGTCACCATGAACGTTGACGGGCAAGAACTCCGGCAGTTCGCCTTCTACGTGAAGGAGCGCCAGTTCAGGGTGGTCATCCCGGAACACTCCACGACGAGGGTCTCGGTCACCGACGTTTCGGGCGGCGACGGGGTCGCGCGACACGGCAAGGTGGACCAGAACCTGGCCGGCACGCGCGACCTGGAGACGGCGAAGGTGTTCCGGCACCAGCTGGGCCAGGCCGATCCGCCCGAGGCCCGCGCGGGCGATATCCGAGCCAAATCGTTCACGGCGTCCATGGACCTGGTGAACGGGGCCAAGGCCGCGCGATTCACCGGGAAGGGCCGGCCGACCATCGCGGCCTGCCGGTCCTTGCCGGGCGCGGCATGGACGAACAAGTTCCAGGACTACGACTCAAAGGACAAGAACCTCGCCTGGTGCATCATGACCGGCTCGGGCCACTACGGCATGGCCACACCCGACACCAGCGACGGCAAAGGGGTCTTCTATCTGTTGTGGGTGCAGCCTGGCCTTCCCGCACCGGCCGTCGCCCCAACGCCCGAGAAGGACATCGAGATCTGCTGACCCGCGGTATGGATCGTGCTGAGCCGGCGCGGGACGCGATCGCTCACCGAACCCGCGAGCCGGGCGGAGATACGGGGTCCCCGGCCGCTCCGAGGAGGGGGGCGGCCGGGGACCGGATTCGTACGGCGGCTCGTCGCGGTTACGGCTTGGTGTAGCCGACCGTGTAGGAGCCAGAGCCGCTGTACGCGTGGACGCGGTAGCGGTAGGTGCCGGCCGTGCCGTTGTAGCTGACCTTCTCGTCCGGGCCGGGGCTGGTCGAGCTCGCCACGGTGGACCAGGTGCCGGAGGCGTTCTGCTTCTGGAGGTAGAGGTCGAAGTCGACGCCGTCCGGTCCGTCCACGCAGCCGCCGTGGGTGCCGGAGGCCGAGGACGTGTAGCTGGGCTGGTACTGGTTGGCGCCACTGGAGATGGAGCTGGTGGCCTTGGTGCTGTAGCCGTCGCAGTAACCCGGGCTAGGGTTGCCGCCGCCGTCGGTGATGAGCTGGCGTCCCTGACCGGCGAGGATCTGCAGTGGCTCGGCGACGGGCTGGAAGTAGGTGGAGTCGCCGCTGCCCTGGCCGTCGTTGCACGTGCCGGAGCCGCCGGAGGTGATGCCCTGCGCCTGGCCGCCGGTCTCGGTGATGAGCGCGCCGCCCGAGTCACCGGGGTCGGCGCAGATGTTGGTGCGGATCAGCCCGTGCACCGCGCCTTCCTCGTAGTTGACGGTGGCGTTGAGCTGCTGGATGGTGCCGCACCACAGGCGGGAGTTGGTCGTGCCGCCGGACCGGCAGACGCGGGTGCCGACGGGGGCGGCGGTGGCGCCGCGCACGGTCTCGTACGTGCCGTTCCACCTGTTGACCTTGGCCGTGGGGGTCCACTGGCTGTTGGTGTTCACCCAGGCGTAGTCATCGCCGGGGAATGACGAGCCGCCGAACGTGCCCTGGGCGACCTGGTTGGAGCCGCGGGTGGCCTCGCCCGTCGGGCCGCAGTGCCCGGCGGTGAGGAAGCCGTTGGTCACCGAGAACGCGACCGAGCAGCCGTACTGCGTCGTGAAGTAGCGCTCGCCGCCGATGATGTCGTACAGCGGGCGCGGCTTGGCGTTCGACTTGACGATCCGTACGGCCTGCTCGTCCACCCCGCTGGCTCGGACGAACCTCTTGGCGGCCGCGACGGACCGGGTCTCGACGACGACGCTGTTGGTCTTGGCGTCCACGTACCAGGAGCTCACGGAACCAGCTGCGGAACGGGCCTTGCGGTTGAGCGTCGACTGCGCGGAGGCGAGACCGGCCTCGCTCCGGGCGACGGTTTTCGGCGTCGCACCGGCCTTGCGGATCGCGGCGGCGGAGGCGGCGTCGGTGGACGCGACGGTGACGGTCCGGCCGTCGGCCGAGACCCACGCCCCGGCGAACTTCTTGCCGAGGGTCATGCGAAGGTTCTTCTGGATCCGGGTCGCGCGTTCGTACGACGGTGACGGTGCGATCGCGGCGCTCGGCGTGGTGGGGGAGCTGGTACTCGCTACCGCCGGGACCGCCAGAGCCGTGACCATTCCGGCCGAGGCGGCGATCCCAAGCAGGAGGCGTGTGCGAGCCATGTGACTCTCCTGAGGGGTTAAGGGAAGGAGGGGGTGCCCTTCGGCGGGAATGTATGCGGGCGTCCGGAATACGGCAACGAATCGTCACCGAGTGGTTTTTCACAGTTGATTTCCGTTGGCCTCGAACGCTCGACGCCGCACCGGCGAAGGAGGGGTGACCATCACCCTGCGGAAGGCAGATCATGACCACACGGAGCCGGACTTGGCCACGGTGACCACTCGGACCGACGCCGACATCATCCGGGCCTCCCAGGATGATCCGGAGCGCTTCGCCGCCGTCTTCGACCGCTACTACGACGCGATCCACGGCTATGCGGCGCGCAGGCTCGGTGCGAGCCTGGCCGACGACGTCGCCGCCGAGACGTTCCTCATCGCCTTCGACGCCCGCGCCCGCTACGACCTCGCGAGGCCCGACGCCCGCCCCTGGCTGTACGGCATCGCGTCCAACCTCATCGCCCGCCACCACCGCGCCGAGGTCCGCCTCTACCGCGCCCTCGCCCGCACCGGCGTGGAGGAGGTCACCGAAGGCCACGCCGACCGCGTCGCCGTACGGCTGGACGCCGAATCCGCCCGCACCCTCCTGTCGGGCGTGCTGGCCGAGATCGCCGACCGCGACCGGGACGTCCTCCTCCTGGTCGCCTGGGCCGATCTCTCCCTCCAGGAGGCGAGCGAGGCCCTCGGCATCCCCGCCGGCACTGCCCGATCCCGCATGCACCGCGCCCGCAAACAACTCCGCGCCGCCCTGGGCGAGACCGACCCCACGTCCCCCGGAGAGGACCTCGACCGATGAACGACCTCCAGATCCTGCACGACTCCTGGGACAACACCCCGCCGCCCAACCCCGATGTCCGCGCCGCCGCCCGCGCCGCCCTGCTCGAACGCGCTGCGGCCACCTCGATGCAGCAAGTCCCGGCCGACACCGCTCCGGCCACCGCGTTCGACGTCGGCGGCAGGCGGCGGGTGACTCGCGCGCGGATCGGGGCGGTGGTGACCGGCGTGCTGGTTGCGGCGGCGGTCGCGGGCGGCGTCGCCACCGTGCAAGTACGGGACGACGGCGGGCCCCCGGGGGTGACCGGGACGCGACCGATGCTGGTGAGCGCCGCCTTCGTGCTCGACCGGGCGGCCGGAGCGGCCGAGCGGCGGGCGTGGACGCCGCCGCGACCGGACCAGTGGATCTACACGCACTTTCGGAACGTGCCGGTGAAGCAGCGCTGGCCATTGGGGGGCGAGAACGGACCGGGCGAATCGCAGATGATCGAGGAGCAGTGGCAGCGGGCCGACGGTAGGCGGTCGGCGTTCCTCGATGGAGGAAAGCTGCACTTCGTCGACGAGACGCGGGCACCGCATGAGATCTGGCCGCCGTCCGACTACGCCGGGCTGGCCCGGCTACCGGCCGATCCTGACGCGCTGCTCGCGCTGGCCTACCGGCACGTTGGGCCGTTGGGCGACAAACCTTCCACGGCGCCACCTGGCATCAAGGAATGCATTCCGCGCATCGACCGGGAGGAGGTCGCCTTCACCTCGCTGCTCGAGATCCTGGGAACCAACCTGCTGCCCCCGAAGCTGGAGGCCGCCGTCTACCGGGCGATGAAGAAGGTGCCAGGCGTGGTCGTGGACGATGCGGACGGCATGATCGCGCTCGGGCGGCACGAGGACGGATGGCAGTTGAACGAGGTGCTCTTCGACGCCAGGACCTACCGGTACACCGGGCAGCGGTCGACCGCCGTCAAGGACCCGGCAGAGGTGCTGAAAGAAGGGTGCGGCATCCGGTCTTCCGGACTCAACATGCGGATCGTCTCGGTCGGCGTGGTGAACGCGGCGGGGCAACGGCCCTAGAAGTCCTCGAGCAGGCGGGCGGCGGCGATTTCCAGCTTGGCCTGGATCTCGTCGGCGCTCGCGTGCCCGCGGAGCATCTCGATCATCTCCATGGTCCAGACGCTGGCCAGGGCGCGGATGAGGACGCGGCGCGCGTCGTGGGCGGGGAGGTCGTGCTCGGGGCCGACGGCGGCGCGCAGGAGCAGCCGGGACATGCGGTCGCCGAAGTCGGTCTTGACGTCCGAGAGCAGCAGGGAGCGGATGAGGGCCTCGGCCAGCTCCGGCTCGCGCATCAGGCCGCGGGTGGCGCGCATCAGCACCTCGACCGCGCGTTGCGGCGGGTTGCTGGTGCGCGGCGGGCGGCGGTCGATGCTGCCTTCGAGGAGGTCCAGCTCCTCGCTGACGACCGCGACGACCAGGTCCATCTTGGACGGGAAGTAGCGGTATAGAGTACCCAGCGCGACTCCGGCCCGTTCGGCCACGGTGCGCATCTGCATGGCCTCGACGCCGCCGCGCGAGGCGAGGGCGGCTGCCGCCTGCACGATGCGCTTGCGCCTCTGGTGCTGGCTGCGCGAGCGTACGCCTTGCTGGGCGGCCTGGTCGGCCGCCTCGTCCTGGCTGGTCGCAGCCGGCTCTGCGGTCACGGTCTCGCCTTCCGTCGTGCTCCTGCCCCTAGCGTACAGCCCTGGCAAGAACGTGTTATCTGAATCGCCGTGTGGAAGTGGTCCATCAGTCGATCAGTTAACCGTGACATGCGTGGCGAATCGCCTCCTGATCACGCCCCTGGACACAGACTAGAATCTGTTCTAGTTTTTGCGCCATGACGGTGGCAGCCATGCTGAGGGCGCGAGCCGGCGATGACCGGCCGGGCCTGCGCGGCGCCGATGACGGCCGTACGTGGACCTGGCGCGAGGTGGTGCGCGAGTGCGCCGTCCGTGCGGCCTGGATGGACGCCCGCCGCACCGAGGATCGTCCGGTCCATGTCGGAGTGCTGCTCGACAACGTCCCCGAGATGGTGTTCCTGCTCGGCGGGGCCGCCCTGTCGGGTTCGGTGCTCGTCGCGCTCAACCATTCGCGCAGCGCCGCCGAGCTCGCCGGAGACGCCCGTCGCGCCGACTGCGACCTGATCGTCACCCAGCCCCGGCACGCCGAGCTGGCGGCGGCCATCGGTGCTCCTGTCCTCGGGATCGAGAGCGAGGAGTACGCGGCGTCGCTCCTCCCGTACGAAGGGGCCAGGATTCCGGCGGACGACGGGATCACCGGGCAGACGCTGCTGATGCTGATCTTCACGTCCGGCACCTCCGGGCAGCCGCGGGCCGTCCGCGTCACGCATCGCAAGGTCGTCGTTCCGGGCGAGAACCTCGCCGGGCGGATGCTGGACGCCGAATCGGTCGTCTACTGCCCGATGCCGCTGTTCCACTCTGGCGCCATCATGGCGGCGTACGCGCCGGCGCTCGCCGCGGGTGCCGAGCTGGTCCTGCGCGGGCGTTTCTCCGCCTCGGGGATGCTCCCCGACGTGCGCCGATATGGCTGCACCTACCTCCATTACGTCGGCAAGGCCCTTTCGTACGTGCTCGCGACGCCTGCCAAGGACGACGACAACGACAACCCGCTGAAGTTCGCCTTCGGGAACGAGGCGGCGCCGCTGGAGCAGAAGGCGTTCGGTGAACGTTTCGGGTGCTTCGTCATCGACGGCTACGGCTCGACCGAGACCGCGATCTCGCTCTCGCCCGACCCGTTCGGCCCGCCCGGCGCGCTCGGGAAGCTGACCGAGGGGATCAAGGTGCTCGACCCCGAGACCGGCCGGGAGTGCCCGCCGGGACGGTTCGATGAGGCCGGGCGGCTGGTGAACGGCGACGAGGCCATCGGCGAGCTCGTCAACACCGCCGGTCTCGGGCTCTTCGACGGGTACTACAACGAGGAGGCCCCCGACCGGTTGCGGGAGGGCATGTTCTGGAGCGGCGACCACGCCTACGCCGACGAGAACGGCTACGTGTTCTTCGCCGGCCGTACCGCCGACCGCCTGCGCGTGGACGGCGAGAACTTCGGCGCCGCCCAGGTCGAGCGAGCGCTGGCCGAGCTTCCCGGGGTACGGCAGCTGGCGGTGTACGGGGTGCCCGACGCGGCGGCGGGCGACCAGGTGATGCTGGCCCTGGCGACCGACGACTTCGATCCCGAGGCGTTCGCCGCGTACCTGCGCGGCCGCGCGGATCTCAGCCCCAAATGGCCGCCCCGGTACGTGCGGGTCACGCGGGACCTGCCCGCGACCGCCTCCAACAAGATCCTCAAGCGCCGGCTCGTCCAGGAAGGCTGGCGCACCGACGACCCGGTGTGGTGGCGCCCCGGACGGGACCTCGCCTATCGCCGGATGACCCCCGAAGACGTGGCCGTGCTCCGGACCGAGTTCGAACGCCGCGGCCGCCTGCATCTCCTCGAAAGGGGCAAATGAGTGGACTTCAATCTCGACGAGACCCAGCAAGAGCTGAAGGGGCTCGCCGCGGACCTCCTCGCGCGTGAGGCGACGCAGGAGCGCCTTGAGGCGTTCGAGAAGAGCGGCGCCCCGTACGAGGTGGGGATCTGGAAGGCGCTCGCCCAGGCCGGGCTGCTCGGCATCTGCCTGCCCGAAGAGCAGGGCGGCGCCGGGCTCGGGCCGATCGAGCTGACTGTGATCCTGCGGGAGATCGGCGCGCACGTGGCGCCCGTTCCCGCGTACGCCTCGCTCGCGCTGGCCGCGGTGCCCATCGCGCGGCACGGGACCTCCGAGCAGAAGTCACTCCTCGCCCCGCTGAACGAGGGCGAGACCGTCCTTACCGGCGCGTACCGCGAGGTCGGCCCGGCCGGGGTGGTCGCGACGACCGCCCGTCGCGACGGCGACGGCTTCGCCCTGACCGGGGTCAAGACCTTCGTGCCGTACGCGGCGGAGGCCTCCCGCATCCTGGTCCCCGCGCAGGTCGAGGGGGGAGGCATCGGGGTCTTCCTGGTCGAGCCGGGAGACGTGTCGATCACGGCGCATCCGTCGGCGACGACCGAGCCGCTGGCACGCGTCGAGCTGGACGGCGTGCGGGTCGGCGCGGACGCGCTGCTCGGCGGGGTCGCGGACGGCGCGGCCTGGGAGACGCTGCGGCGGTCGGCGGTCGCCGGGGCGGTGGCGCTGTCGTCCGGCGTGATCGAGGGCGCCCTCAACCTGACCACGGAGTACGTGAAGACGCGCGAGCAGTTCGAGCGGCCGCTGGCGCAGTTCCAGGCCGTGACCATGCAGATCGGCGACGTCTACATCGCCAAACGCGCGCTGGACGTCGCGGTCTGGGCAGGCGCGTACCGGCTGGCCGAAGATTCCGCCGATATCGACGAGGTGCTCGCGATCGCCTCGTTCAACGCGGCGGACCCGGTCGTCAAGGCGCTCTACACCTGCCAGCACCTGCACGGCGGGATCGGGCTGGACGTGACCTATCCGCTGCACCGGTACTTCGCCTGGGCCAAGCATTACGGGCATCTGCTCGGCGGTGCCGAAGACCAGCTCGACACGCTTGGCGTTCTTGTCGCCGCTCGGGAGGCGTAAGTGTTCATCGATCTGACCGACGAGCAGAAGAAGCTCCGCGCCGAGCTGCGGGACTACTTCCGGAACTGCCTGAGCGCCGAACAGCGCGACCAGATCGCGAACGATCCGTTCGGCGAGCACTACATGGAGCACTGCAAGCGCCTCGGCCGCGACGGCATGCTCGGCGTCGCGCTGCCCACCGAGTACGGCGGGCGCGGCTTCGGCCCGATGGAACAGCAGATCTTCGCCAACGAGATCGCCCGCGCCGAGGTGCCCTACCCGATCATCACGCTCAACTCGGTGGCGCCGACGATCCTGCAGTACGGCACGGACGAGCAGAAGTCGTTCTTCCTGCCCAAGATCCTCGCCGGCGAGTGCCACTTCGCGATCGGCTACAGCGAGCCGGGCGCGGGCACCGACCTGGCGTCGCTGCGGACCACCGCGGTCAAGGACGGCGACCACTACGTCGTCAACGGGCAAAAGATCTTCACGTCGGGCGCCCACTACAGCGACTACATCTGGCTCGCCGCGCGCACCGACCCGGACGCCAAGAAGCACAAGGGCATCTCGATGCTCATCGTGGACTGCAAGGACCCGGGCTTCTCCTGGACGCCGATCGTGACCATGGACGGGCGGCACCACACCAACTCCACGTACTACCAGGACATACGCGTGCCCGTGGACATGCTCATCGGCGAGGAGAACAAGGGCTGGGACCTCATCGTCAACCAGCTCAACCACGAACGCGTGACGCTCGGCCCGGCGGGCAACATCGGCCACACCTACGACCGCTTCGAGCGCTGGGCGCGCACGGCGACCGGCCGTGACGGCCGGCCGCTCATCAACGAGCCCGCCGTCCGCCGCGCGGTGGCGCAGGTGTACGCCTACCTGCGCGTGAACGAGTTCCTCAACTGGCAGGTCGCGGCGAACATGGACCTCGGCTGGCTGGGCGCCGCGGACGCGTCCGCCACCAAGATCTACGGTTCGGAGCGCATGCAGGAGGTCGGCCGGATCGTCGGCGACACGCTCGCGCGGTACGGCGACCCCGGCGACCCGGTGACGGCGGCGTTCATCGACCGGCTGGACCACGGCGTGAAGGGCGCGATCGTGCTCACGTTCGGCGGCGGCGTCAACGAGATCCAGCGCGAGCTGATCGCCATGATCGGCCTCGGCCTGCCCCGGGCACCGCGGTGACCGGCGTGCATGACGCGACCGGCGTGCACGACCGGCTCCAGGCCCTGGCCGCCGAGCTCGCGGAGGTGGGCGAACGGGCCGGGGCGCCCTGCCTCGACCCGGTGAACGGCGCGATGATCCGCAACTGGACGCAGGCGCTGGGCGACACCGGCGACTGGGCCGAGGTCGCGCCGCCCGCGATGATCCAGGTCTGGTCCATGCCCGGCCTGGTCGCGCAGAAGGGAGCCTCAGCCGCCGACGAGATCCTCCGGCTGCTGAACGAGTCGGGCTACACCGGTGTCGTCGCGACCAACTGCGAGCAGACGTACGACCGGTACGTGAAGGTCGGCGAGCAGCTCCGGTCGACGATGCGGTTCGGTGAACTCGTCGGCCCCAAGAAGACCGCCATGGGCGAGGGCTACTTCGTCACCTGGTACCAGTCCTGGTACGACGAGAACGACCAGCGGGTCGCGGAGATGCTCTTCCGCGTCCTCAAGTTCCAGCCGCGCAAGCGGAGCGGAGCCAAGTCCAAAGGTGGGCCGATCAAGCCTGCGATCGGGCTGGACACCGCGTTCTACTGGGACGGCGCCAAGGAAGGGGAGCTGCGCATCCAGTGCTGCGCCGACTGCGGTGCGCTCCGCCACCCACCGGGGCCGATGTGCCCGAAGTGCCACTCGGTCAAGCGTGACCACGTGGTCGCGAGCGGACGCGGCGAGGTGCACAGCTACGTCGTGCACCACCATCCGCCCGTGCCCGGCAAGACCCCGCCGTACGTCGTGGCGGTGATCGACCTCGACGAGGGTGTGCGGGTCGTGGGCAACGTCAACGGCTGCGCGCCCGAGGACGTGTCGATCGGCATGCCGGTCCAGGTCGTCTTCGAGCGCGTGGACGACGACCTGACGCTCCCGCAGTGGATCCCCGCCGACGCTCCCGTCGAGGCCCCGGAGGCCGCCGCGGAGGAGCCGCCCGCCGACCTGGAGATCCCGCTGACCCCGACGTTCGTGATCGCCACGGCTCTCGCCACCCGCGACTTCACGCCCGTCCATCACGACACCGAGCTGGCCCGCGCCCAGGGCACCAAGGACATCTTCCTCAACATCCTCACGTCCATCGGCCTGGTCCAGCGCGCGGCACTCCAAGCCGAGCCCGGCGCGGTCCTGGAGAGCATCTCGGTGCGTCTCGGCGTCCCCGCGTACGCCGGGGACACCCTCCGCGTCCACACCGAACGGGTCGACGCGACGACGCTGAAGGTGCGCGGCGCGGTGAGCCTCGGCGACCACGTGACGGCGACCGTACGGATCAAGGAGAGCGAGCCGCCTGTGGGGGGACGACCCCCCACACCCCCCGCGGCGCCGGAGGAGCGGCTTCGCCGCCAGGGAGGCGCTCGATGAGCCTCGTAGGCAAGACCGCGATCGCCGGGATCGGGGCGACGGAGTTCTCCAAGGAGTCCGGCCGGTCGGAGCTGCAGCTCGCCGCCGAGGCGTGCCTGGACGCGATCCGCGACGCCGGTCTCAAGCCGTCGGACGTGGACGGGCTGGTGACGTTCGCGGCGGACGCCAACGCCGAGATCGCCGTGCAGCGCGAACTGGGCATCCCGGAGCTGCGCTTCTTCTCCCGGGTGGAGTACGGCGGCGGCGCGGCCTGCGGCACCGTCGCGCACGCGGCCATGGCCGTCGCGACCGGTCAGGCGGACGTGGTGGTCTGCTACCGCGCGTTCAACGAACGATCGGGGCACCGTTTCGGCCAGGCCAACCGTTCGGCGCGGGTGGACTCCACCGGGTTGGAGTTCTCCTGGCACCTGCCGTACGGCTTCGCCACCCCGGCGGCCTGGGTGGCGATGCAGGCCCGCCGCTACATGCACGAGTACGGCGCGACCAGCGAGGACTTCGGCCGCGTCGCGGTCGCGATGCGGCGGCACGCCGCGACCAACCCCAAAGCCTGGTTCCACCAGAGGCCGATCACCCTGGCGGAGCACCAGGAATCCCGCTGGATCGTGGACCCGCTCCACCTGCTGGACTGCTGCCAGGAGTCCGACGGCGGCGTGGCCATCGTCGTGACCAGCGTGGAACGGGCCCGCGACCTCCCGAACCCGCCCGTCGTCATCAACGCGGCGGCGCAGGGCACCGGGCCCGACCAGATGATGATGTTCAGCTACTACAGCGGCGACCTGGCCGCGCTGCCCGCGATGGGCAACGTGGGCCGGCGGCTGTGGGAGCAGTCGGGACTGACCCCGGCGGACGTCCAGACGGCGATCCTGTACGACCATTTCACCCCGTTCGTCCTTATCCAGCTGGAGGAGCTGGGTTTCTGCGGACACGGCGAGGCACGCGACTTCATCAAGGACGGTGGCATTGAGATCGACGGGCGGCTTCCGGTCAACCCGCACGGGGGTCAGCTGGGTGAGGCGTACATCCACGGCATGAACGGCATCGCCGAGGGTGTACGGCAGGTCCGCGGCACCGCGGTCAACCAGGTCAGGGACGTGCGCAACGTCCTGGTGACCGCCGGGACCGGCGTGCCCACCAGCGGCCTGGTCCTCGGCGTCAGCTGAACACCCGCAGGTCGGGCTCGGTCCCCACCCAAGCGCCCTCGACGATCCGGCGCGGCAGGTAGTCGGTCTCGACCCCGACCTGCCAGCCCCGGTCGAACGCCGCGCAGGCCAGGCCCAGGGCGTCGATCCAGATCAGCCCATCGGGGTCGTCGACGCGGTCGCCCACCGAGTAGTACTGCCGGTAAAGGTCCAGGGCTTCGGCCATCGCCTTGTCGAAGCCCGCCTGATCGTCTGCGGCCAGGCGGTCGAGCAGGACGACGCGCGGGTTGCGCAGGCACTCCCAGTGGTCATCGCCGCTCTTCTTGGCCAGCGCCGCGTCCAGATGGGGCCGGGCGTCCCCTCCGGCCAGGAAGGCCCGCAGGGCGAGAGCGTAGGCCGGGACGTCGGGTCCGCGCCGCTGCTCTTGGCGAAGACCTCGTCGGCCACGCCGCCGAGGAACGTCAGGTCATCCGCCGGCCGGGCGGCGAGTGCGAAAGCGACCGCCTTGGCGTAGCTCCAGTGGCTGCTGTCGCTGTTCGGGCCGGGAGCCGGGACGGATCCGGTCCGGCCTGCGACCGTGACCTCCACCTCGCTCTCCCTGGGCGCGGCGGCGAGCCGGAACGCGGCGCAGGTGGCCTCGCTCGCCACGACCAGATCGGCCCACTGGCGCGGGTCCTCGGCCGCGGGATCGAGGACCGAACGGACGGAGAACGCCCGGAGCCGGTCCTGGGCGAACCGTTGGAAGGCCGAGCAGCGATAGCCAAGGACGATACGGGGGCCGAAGAGCCTCGTGAGGCCCTCGGCGGCCTTTCCCTCCAGACGCTCGATCCACTCGGCGTTGTCCTGCCGCGAGTACTCGGGTCGTGGGATCGGCTCGCCGGCCTCCGCCGTCCTCGGCCCGGCCTCGGTCACCAGCCG
Organism: Actinomadura rudentiformis; assembly: GCF_008923185.1. GTDB lineage: Bacteria > Actinomycetota > Actinomycetes > Streptosporangiales > Streptosporangiaceae > Spirillospora > Spirillospora rudentiformis. The sequence goes on along the minus strand of NZ_WBMT01000038.1, from coordinate 8,247 downwards.
GACGGGCAGGTATCCCGACTCGACCTCGACGGGGACGCCGCTCTCGTGGGCGAGCGCGGCGAGAGCAAGCGGCCCCCACGCGATCAGGTCACGGACCCGGCCCGCACCGGCCTTCTCCCGGTGCCTGGCGATCGCCTCGGCCAGAGCCGTCTGGAAACCGGCGGCATCCCCCTGGACGAGGGCCCGGAGCAGCGTGACCTCGTCGCCGGGTGACCGGGCGCCGTCGAGCTTCACGGGATAGGGAGTCCGGGCCGGACCGGGGGAGCCGTCGGGGCCGTGCGGCTCGTCCCCGTCCTGGCTGAGAAGACCGGCGACATCGGCCCAGCGGATCGCCAGCGCCCGCGCGTAGACGGTCTCCGGCCCGTCGGGCAGGCCTTGCAGCAGGTCGTAGAGCCGGACGAGCTTCGCTCCGTCGCGGCAGATCAGTGCCAGATGGAAGGCGTGGATCCAGTCGCTCGTGTAGACGCGCTCCTCGTCGGTGACGGTAAAGCCGAAGCCGACCCCGAGATATTCGACGAAGGCCCGTGCCACCTCGCCCACCGGCGTGTGCTGCGCCGCGACGTAGTCGGCCGCGAGCTCGGCCGCGCTCTTCAGCGCCGTCCAGGACTCGCGGCTCTCGAACCGCGGGTCGATCTCGGCCGAACGCGCCGCCACGTAGTCGAGCAACATGTCGCTGAGCATCTCGATGCCGAACGGTCCGCCGTTCTCGGCTCGCGACGTGTCCTCTGACAGCTGGTCCGGAACGGCGCCGAGCGCCTTGGCGATGGCTGATTCGTCTACCTCATGGCGATCCGCGCACATGGTGGACGAGCGTACAAGCCTCGTGATCAGTCGGCGGGCGGAACCGAGGGGAAGTTGAGGCCGTCCTCGACGATGGCGAAGGCACGGTCGAGGGCCTCCGACAGAGGGATGCCGTCACAGGAGTTGCGGTAGTTGTGGATCATGTCGGTGGTCGCGCGGAACGAGCAGGCGGCGGTGGCCGCCACCACGTGCGGGCGCAGGTCGGCCGCGGGGTCGACGCCCATGCGCTCGGCGATGACGCGCGTCAGGGAGGCCTGCTTCTTCTGCGTGTGCTCCAGGCTGCCCGCGAGCAGCGCGGGGCTCGTCTGGATGAGGTCCATCATGGTGGACAGGCGCTCGGGGTCGAAGCCGCTCTCGCCGCGTTCGGCGGCCTGGACGATGCCGACGACGGCGCGGCGGAGCGCGGTCACGACCGGCTCGTCCGGCGGCCGGGCGGTGAGCGCCGCCAGCACCGCCTCGTGCTGCTCCTCCTGGAAGGTCAGGGCGACCTCTTCCTTCGAGGTGAAGTAGCGGAAGAACGTCCGGGACGAGACGTCGACGGCGTCGGCGATCTCCTCCACCGTCGTGGCGTCGAAGCCCTTCTCGGCGAAGAGTTCGAATGCGGCGTCGATCAGGGCTTCGCGGGTGCGCTGCTTCTTGCGTTCGCGCCGGCCCTGGGGCGGGGAGTCCGGACCCGCGGGGTGGGCCTCGGGGGCGGTCGCGGTCATGGGCGAAGTGTAACGGCCCGATGATCCTCCGCCAACTGGCGGAGCGTGAATATTGTCGTGATCTGAATCATGTCTTCTCATGAAAGTAGGCGTTTGACGACAACTGTCATTCTATGACAGTTTGGGGGCTCACCCCAGCGAACAAGCCGTCCTACGGAGGCAGCTCCATGTCCCCATCCGCGGGCACTGATGTGCTCGACGCACAACCACAGAGGCCCAGGGACGACTCCCGCGGCCGCTCGTCACGGGCCGGGCACGGCCATCCCTGGCTGACCCTGATCGCCGTCGCGCTCGGCGTGATGATGGTCGGCCTCGACGCCACCGTCGTGTCGATCGCCAACCCTGCGATCGCCAAGGACCTCGGCGCCGACCTGTCCGGCCTGCAGTGGGTGACCAACGCCTACATGCTCACCATCGCCGTCACACTGATCCCGGCGGGCAAGATCGCCGACCGGTTCGGCCGGAAGGGCACCTTCATCGCCGGTGTGATCGGCTTCGCCATCGCGTCCGTGCTGATCGGAGCCTCGGGCAGCCTCGGGATGGTCATCTTCTGGCGCGTCGTGCAGGGCTTCGCCGGGGCGCTCCTGCAGCCGGCCAGCCTTGCGATCCTGCGCAACACCTTCCCCGCCGACAAGCTCAACGCCGCCATCGGCATCTGGGGCGCCACGGTCGGCATCTCGATCGCCGGCGGCCCGATCGTGGCCGGCCTCCTCGTCGAGAACGTCAACTGGGAGTCGGTCTTCTTCCTCAACGCGCCGCTGGGCGTGATCGCGCTCGCGGTCGGGCTCTGGGTGATCCGCGAGTCCAAGGACGAGGAGGCGCGCGGCTCGTTCGACATCCCGGGCGTCGTGCTGCTGAGCGGCGCGCTCTTCGCCCTCGTCTGGGGCCTGATCAAGGCGGGCGAGAACGGCTTCGGCGATGCCGTCCCGCTGTGGTCGTTCGCCGCCGCGATCGTCCTCGGCGCGGTCTTCGTGGTGAACGAGCTGCGGGCCGAACACCCGCTGCTCCCGCTCGGCCTGTTCAAGTCGGCCTCCCTGTCCGCCGCGACCGGACTGATCGTCCTGGGCTTCTTCGGGATGTTCGGCACGATCTTCTTCATCACGCTCTACCTGCAGCAGGTGCACGGCATGAGCCCGGTCGACGCGGGCGTGCGCATGTTGCCGATGACCGCCGTCTTCATCGTGGCCTCGCCGATCGCCGGCGCCCTCACCAGCCGCTTCGGGCCGCGCGTGCCGCTCGTGCTCGGCATGGCCTTCACCGCGACGGCGCTCTTCGGCCTCTCCCGGATCGGCGTGGACGCGCCGTACGTCCAGCTGTGGCCGTGGTTCGTGCTCATCGGCCTGGCGTTCGGCTTCGTCCTGGTCGCCGGGACCGAGGCGATCGTCGGCAACGCCCCGCCCCAGCTGGCGGGCGTCGCGGGCGGCCTCCAGCAGACCGCCGCCCAGATCGGCGGCGTGCTCGGCACCTCCGTCCTCGGCACCCTGCTCTCGACCAAGGTCGGCGACGTGCTGTACGGCCGCCTGACCGACGCGGGCGTCCCCGGCCAGGCCGCGGGGCAGATCACCGACCAGGGCGCGGGACTCGTCTCGCAGGGAGTCGCCCCCGTACCGCCGGGCACGTCCCCGGACACGGCCGACGCCATCACCTCCGCCAGCCACCTGGCGTTCATGGACGGCTGGGAGACCTCCATGACCGTCGCCGGCGCGGTCGCCGTGGTCGCGATCCTCGCCGCGCTCCTGGTCAAGCGCGGCCAGACCCCGGTCGAGGGTGCCGCCGCCCTCTGACACCAGACCTGCGGTGTGCCGCTCCCACACGGCCGCCCACGCCCGAGCGGCACACCGCAACCGCCACCGGCCCCGCAATGGGCTGGTGGCCGGCCCTTTTCTGGGTAACACCACCGTGCGTGGTTTTCCGGCGAGCGGCGAGGTCCGACCGCATGAACCCCTTTCGCACGTTGACCCGACGACGCCGGCACGGTGCCCTGGCGCGGCTGGACCGGTTCATGGCACGGGCTCTGCTCCTGCGCGGGGCGGTCCTCTTCGGTGTCCTCGGCGCCTTCGCCCTCATGCTCTACGCAGCGGACCTGCTGTGGGGCGATGGAGAGACCTTCATGGTCGTACAGGGGCCGGTGTACCTGGCGATCGCAGCCGTCTGCCTGGGCGTTTGGTGGTGGCGGCGTCGCCGGCCGCGCGGGTGACTAGGCCGGTTTGCGGGCTCGGAAACGGAGGGCCCGGTCGGTCGTGGAGACCTTGACGTCCGTGAAGCCTGCCGTCTCAAGGCGCGGGGCGAGGGTGTCCGGATCGACGACGACCATCGTGTCGAAGAGGTGGATGAGCCGGAATCCGGCGCTGACGCGGCTGTCGCTGCCCGCGAAGACGCCGCCGGGACGCAGGACGCGGTGCACCTCGGCGAACAGCCGGTCCTGGAGGGCCTCGGACTGAACGTGGTGGAGCATCGTGAAACAGGCCGCTCCGCTGAAGGTCTCCGATGGGAAGGGCATGTCCGTGCCGTCGCCCTCCACCACGTCGGCAGTGGTGTGGGCGCGCAGGCGCTCGGCCAGGGCGGGATCGATCTCCAGCGCGGTCAGCTCCGGGACCTTGCGCTGGAGGATGCGGGTCGTGACGCCGTATCCCGGGCCCACCTCCAGGACCTTGTCACCGAGGTCGGTGCCGTCCAGCACCCACGGGAGGAGGCTGCCCTCGACGCAACGGGCCCAGGCCGTGGACCGACAAAACCACTGGTGAAACCGGTTCATTGGCATATTCCGACGCTAGGCTCAAGAGAGCGATGTCGGATATGAGGTGGCAGGACACATGATATCGCGATCCGGACACTTGGGTGATCTTGCCGGGCTGGGCGCCTCGTTCGCGGGGCTCGGGCTCGGTGGTTTGGCGGTCGGCAGCTTTCCGATGCCGGCCCGGCGGAGGTTCCGGGAGCACCGGCACCGGTGGCATCAGCTCGCATGGGCGGCGGAGGGCGTGGTCACCGTCGAGACGCCCGGCCGGACATGGGTGCTGCCGCCGGTCCGGGCCCTGTGGATCCCCGCCGGGGTGCCGCACACGACGTCCGCGCACGACTCGGCCATGATGCGGAGCCCGTATCTCTGGCCCGAGACGTGTCCCGTGGGCTGGAACGAGCCGACGGTCATCAACGTGCCGCCGCTCCTGCGCGAGCTGATCGTTCATCTGGCGACGTCGAAGCTGCCGAACGATGCCCGGGCCCGCGCCGAGGCCGTGGTGTACGACCTGCTCGAACCGGTTGAGATCACGACGATCGAGGTGCCGATGCCCACCGACGGGCGGGCACGCCGGGTCGCCGAGGCGCTGCTGGCCGACCCCAGGGACGGCCGGACCCTGGACGCGTGGGGCCGGGAGGTCGGGGCGAGCAGCCGGACCCTGGCGAGGCTGTTCGACGCGGAGACCGGGTTGAGCTTCGGGCGGTGGCGGACGCAGGCCCGCATGCGCGCGTCCCTGGAACTGCTGGCCGAAGGGGTCCCGGTGGCGACGGTCGCCCGTCGTGTCGGATATGAGACCCCGAGTGCGTTCGTCGCCGTTTTCCGGCGGGCCTTCGGGGTATCGCCCCGCATGTACTTCAGTGACTCGTAGGCTGCAGGGGTGATGGGCACGTTTCTGCGGCGGTATCCGGTGCCGCTGGTGTTCCTGGGCGTGTTCGGCCTGGTGTGGCTCGTGCAGGCAGCGATGTTGTCCCCGGGAGCCCGCGACGACCTGATCGGCTGGGCCAGCACCAACCTGTCCAATCTCGGGGTCAACCCGCTCGGCACGATGGTGACCTCGGCCTTCGTGGCCGAGGACGCGCACGGCGTGCTGATGGTCGTGACCGCCATCGGGCTCTTCCCGGTCGCGCGGCGCTTCGGCAACCTGCGGACCATGCTCCTCATCGCCGTCGCCCACGTGCTCGGCACCGTGGTCAGCCAGGGCATCGCGTTCGTCCGCTTGGAGCTGGGCCAGCTGTCGGACTCCATCCGCACCATGCCCGACGTCGGGCCCTCGTACGTGCTGTCGGCGGCCCTTGTCGCCGCCGTCCTGTACGGCCCGGGTCGCTGGCCGCGCCTGCTGGCGCTCGCCGGCTGGTGCGCCCTCGCCCCGTTCCTCTTCGCGGGCCTGCTCTCCCTCGACGTCGCCGCGGTCGGCCATGTCGTCGCAATGGTCGCCGGCGCCCTCGTCGGCGCTCTGCTCTTCCGGCACGAACGCCGCCGCCAGCCAAGTCCCGCGCTCGCCGAGGCCTAGGCAGGCGCCCGTGTCAGCCCTCGCCGGGGGTCGGGGCCGGGTTGGAGGACGGGCTTGGGCTCGGGTCGTCCGATGGCGGCGCCGGCGGGTTCTCCGTGGGCTCGGTCGGCGCCGGCTCGGTCGGAGTCGGCTCGGTCGTGCCCGGATCCTCGGCCGGCGGGGTCGCCGGCGGCTCGGACGGGGACTCCTCCGGCGGCACGGCCGGCGTCTCCTCGGGAGGTGAGGGCGACTCTTCCGGCGGGCTGGGCTTGCCCTTCTCCGGCGGCGGGGTGGTGCCCGGCTTGGTGGGGACCGGCTGGGTCGTCGGGATGCCGCCGCCAGTTGAGGGGAGTGGCGCGGAGCCCTGGCCCGGCGTGCCTGTGCCGCCGTCCTTACCGGTGTCCCCGTCCCGGGCGGGTTTGTCGGTGTACGTCTGGTTCGGGCTCGTGGCCGGGCGGTCGCTCGTCGACTCGGTGGTTCCGCTGCCCCCGCTCGGCAGCAGGGAGGAGGCGCCGCCGCCCTTGGCCGCCGGCCACGACACGAGCAGACCGGCCGCCGCGGCGGCGGACGCGGCGATGCCCGCGACCGCGGTGATGCTCTTGACCTTGCGGCGCGGACGGCCCTTCGCCTCGGTCCCCGATCCGATCACCACGACCGGGTTGGTGGTGACGATGCCGGGCAGGGGCCCGGTCAGCTCCCCCTCGAACGCGGCGAGAGTGTGCTCGCGGAGCCAGGCGGGCGGCTGGTCGGGTGCGCGGTGGGCGAGCAGCTGCGGGAGCGTGCCCTTCTCGAAGGCGGCGATGAGGTCGAGGCTCTGCGATCCGGTGCCGCGCATGAGAAGGTCGAGCACGGCCCGTTCGAGCCGGGCGCGCGCGACGTTCAGCAGCTGCCGGGCCGTGTCGGGGGCGATGCCGACCACGCGGGCGATGTCGGGAATCTCCAGCCACTCGCCGGCCTCCAGAAGGAGCACCTCGCGGTGGTCGGCGCGGAGCGTGCCGGCCGCGCGGAGCAGCGGGTCGTCACCGGACGCGGTCAGGACGAAGCCCCGGTCGAGGGCACCGCGCTCGACGCAGGCCGACCGCGCGAGGGCGTACAGCCAGAGCACGCTGTCGCCGCGCGGCGGGTGCTGGACCGTCGCCGCGAAGGTGTCGGTGACCGCCGCCGCCGCGTCGTCGCCGACCAGGGACCAGCAGTAGGCGTAGAGGCGGGCGGCGTGCGCGTCGTAGAGGCTCCCCGGGTCCCCGCGCATGCTGACCTCCGTGGGTGTCCAAGTCTGGGGCAATTGGGTGGAAATTGGGACTGTAGTGGAACCCGGACGCAACTGAGAAGCGCGGTCGCGTTCCGTCAGGATCGCTCACTCTTCGTGCTGAACGCAAGGTGATTGATCACGTTCACGGGGAGTTCATGTCATTTGCTCCGGATTACTTGATTACTGATCCGGTTCACCAGGGAAACTCGAAACTGTTGTCGAACGAGGGGGTTCGGGTGCACCGGAGCCGGTTGTCCGAGGATGACGTCCACCAGTACATACGCGGCGTCTGTTTCAAGAACGGCCCTCCTGGCACGGTCGGCGCGGAGACGGAATGGTTCGTCGAGGACGTCGCGGCGCCCGGCGCGCACGTCCCCGTCGGCCGGCTACGGACGGTCATGGAAGCGGCCGAGCCGCCGCCGAACGGGAGCAACATCACCTACGAGCCGGGTGGGCAACTGGAGCTCAGCTCGGCGCCCTTCCCCGGTCTGGCGCCCCTCCACGAGGGGCTGTCCGCGGACCTGGCGCATGTGACCGAGGCGCTCGCCGCCGCCGGGCTCGCGCTCAACGGGCACGGGGTCGATCCGGTGCGGACGCCGTTCTTCCAGGCCGACCATCCGCGGTACGAGTGCATGAAGGGCTACTTCGCGCAGGAGTTCGCCGACGCCGGCATGGCGATGATGTGCTCGACCGCGTCCGTCCAGGTGTGCGTGGACATCGGCGCCGATCCCGCCGACGCGGCGCAGCGGTGGCGGCTCGCTCACGCGCTCGGGCCGGTGCTGGTCGCCGCGTTCGCCAACTCGCCGCTGCGGGCCGGGCACCGCACCGGGATGCGCTCCACCCGGCAGGCCATCTGGACCGACCTCGACCCGTGCCGTACCGCCGTGCCGGTCGGCGACGACCCGGCCGAGGCCTGGGCGCGGTACGCGCTGGACGCCAGGGTCATGATCATGCGCACCCCGGACGGGGCGTGGCTCGCCGACCCCGGGATGACCTTCCGGGAGTGGCTCGACAAGGGCGAGCCAGGCCAGGAGGACTTGGAGTACCACCTGTCCACGCTCTTCCCGCCGGTACGGCCGCGCGGCTGGCTGGAGCTGCGCATGATCGACGCCCTGCCCGAGCCGTACTGGCCGGTGCCCGTGGCGGTCGCGACCGCTCTGCTCGACGACCCGGCCGCCGCCGCGGTGGCCGAGGCGGCGACCGAGCCGGTGGCCGGCCGCTGGGCCGAGGCGGCCCGGTGCGGCCTCGCCGACCCGCCGCTGGC
>NZ_WBMT01000037.1 GCF_008923185.1 Actinomadura rudentiformis | reverse complement strand
GTCAGAGCGGCGGCGGTCAGCAGGGCCAGCAAGGCCAGCGGGGCGGCGGCGGCCAGCGGGGCGGCGGCCAAGCTGGGCGCGGCGGCGGCCAAGGTGGGCGCGGTGGCCGCGACTCCGGTTCGGGCGGCGGCGGTGGCGGCGCTATGGCGGACGCACTGCGGCGGGCAGGCCTCGACAAGGGCCTTCCCAGCCAAGGCAAGGGCGGCGGTAAGGGGCGCGATAAGCGCCGCTAGACGCTTCTAGCCCTCGTAGGGGCCGGGCGGAGGAGGCGTCGGCCGGGCGGGATACCGCCCGGTCGGCCTCTCCTCCGCTTGCGCAGGCGGCTGGTTGGCCTGGTCAGGTGGCACGATTGCTTGACCCGGCGGGTTCGGTTGGCCGGGTGGTTCGGCAACGTTCGGCTGGCGGGGCGGTGGCACGTTCGGCTGGCCCGGTTCCGGCGCATCCGGTTGAACGGGTGACTGCGGTGGTGTCGGAGACGACAACGGCGTGGCGCCCGCGAACGGGATTCCTGCTAGCGGATCGCGGACGAGCGGAGCCTGCGGCAGCGGCCCGCGCGCGGCCGGTGAGGCTTGGCCGAAGGGATCCTGAGCGGGCGGCACTTCCTCGTAGCCCGAGCCGGCGTTCTCGCGTACGGGATCGTGGCGCGGGAACTGCAGTACCGCGATCGCACCCAGCGCCAGCGCGCCCAGCCGTAGCGAGAAGTGCTGGAAGTCGCTAGGCCAGGGCTCGGCGTACATGAACGTGCCCATGAGCAGCAGGTACGTCTTGGCGCTCACCGTCATCACGGTCGCCACGATCGTCACCCGGCAACGCTGGAACGCGGCGACCAAGATGCCGAAGCCGAGCGCGGCCGACAGCACTGTGATGTACGGGTACGGGGTCGACAGGATGTCCAGGCCCTTGGCGCCGTTGTCGCTCCACCCCTTGATGGCGAGCTCGGCGGTACCGACCGGGAAGCCGGAGCTCAGCCCGTACGCGATGCCCGTGATCGGACGCGCATGCCGCCCGTCCGGCCGGTAGTCGCTCAGGATGATGATCAGCAGCGGCACCAGGATCGCCGGGCCGACCACCACGCCGAGCTTCCAGAGCGGCACGTCGACCGTCTCCAGCGGGGGCGGGTCGCCGATCGACAGTGCGAGCAGCACCATCGCCGCGCCGATCAGCACGAGGCTGAGCCACTCGCGGGCGGTCATGCGCTCGCCGAAGAAGATCATCGAGATGAGGATCAGCGGGACGACCCCGGACATGAAGACCGGGACGGCGATGCCAAGGGACAGTTTGGTCAGCGCGAGGATCTGCAGGCTGAGGCCGCCCAGGACGAGCGCGAGACCGACCAGGAAGATCCAGTTGGTGAGGACCACCCAGACCGTGCGCGGGATCCGGTTACCGCGGACGGGCTCCATCCGGTCCGCGGCGAGCTTGAAGATGGCGAAGCCGACGTAATAAAGCCCGGTTGCCCCAAAGGCCGCAACTATCCCGTTCATCCCGCACGAGTATGAGGGTTGACGTGCTCTATGTCACACCCTTACGCAACACGCGTCACGGTAGGAGATCGGCCGTCGGGGGCTTTCCCTGCGCCTTCTGTGCTGCTGATGTCCTCACCCGCCGTCCGGACCCCATAGACTTGGCGCGCGAGGCGCGGAGCCGGTTCTTCGGCGTGCCCGCGTCCGAGACCAAGACTGATTGGCTGAGTACGCGTCGAACCTCGAACGCCGCGGCCGAGACAGCGCCGGATCCAAGGAGACCTACCCCAGTGAAGACCGATGTCGAGGAGCTGACCCCCACGAGGGTCAAGCTCACCGTCGAGGTTCCGTTCGACGAGCTCAAGCCGAACCTCGACAAGGCGTACAAGGAGATCTCGCAGCAGGTCAGCATCAAGGGCTTCCGCCGCGGCAAGGTTCCCGCCCCGCTGATCGACAAGTACGTCGGCCGGGGTGCGGTCCTGCAGGAGGCGGTCAACGACGCGCTGCCCGAGCTGTACGGGCGCGCCGTCGAGGAGAAGGAGCTCTTCGTCCTCGGCCAGCCCGAGGTCGAGGTGACCGAGCTCAACGACGGTGAGCAGTTCGCGTTCACCGCCGAGGTCGACATCCGGCCCAAGTTCGAGGTGCCGGACTACGACGGCCTCGAGGTCACCGTCGAGACCGCCGAGGTCACCGACGAGCAGATCGACGAGACCGTCGACAACCTGCGCGAGCGGTTCGCCTCGCTGACCACCGTCGAGCGCGCCGTCGAGGAGGGTGACTTCGCCACCGTCGACCTGGCCGCCACGATCGACGGCGAGGACATCGAGGACGCCTCCACCAGCGGTTACTCCTACGAGGTCGGCAGCAAGTCGGCCATCGAGGGCCTGGACGACGCCCTGATCGGCCTGAAGGCCGGCGAGAGCAAGACGTTCACCAGCACCCTGGTCGGCGGCGAGCGCGCCGGCGAGGAGGCCGAGGTCACCGTCACGGTGCAGAGCGTCAAGGTCAAGAACATGCCGGAGCTGGACGACGACTTCGCCCAGATGGCCAGCGAGTTCGACACCATCGGCGAGCTGCGCGACGACGTGAAGAACCGCCTCGACCGCCAGGGCCGGATGCAGCAGCTGTCCGACGCCCGTGACAAGGCCCTCGAGGCCCTCCTCGAGAAGGTCGAGATCCCGCTGCCGGAGAAGGTCGTCGAGGAAGAGATCGGCCGCCGCAACCAGCAGCTGGAGCAGCAGCTCCAGATGGCCGGCATGACCAAGGCCGACTACCTCAAGGACGAGGACAAGTCCGAGGAGGACTTCGACCAGGAGGTGGCCGACGCCGCCGCGCTGGCCGTCAAGGGCGGCTTCGTGCTCGACCAGCTCGCCGTGCAGGAGGAGCTGGGCGTCGAGAACGAGGAGCTCAGCGAGTACGTGGTCACGCAGGCCATGCAGATGGGCGTGGCCCCGCAGCAGCTGGCCCAGTACCTCACCGACAACAACCAGCTCCCGGCGATCGTGTCGGAGGTGCTGCGCAGCAAGGCCCTCAACCTCGTGGTCGAGCACGTCACGGTCAAGGACGAGGCCGGCAACGTGATCGACGTCGAGGCCGTCCGGCGCGAGCTGAACGGCGAGACGGGCGAGACCGTAGAGGCCGAGACCGCCGACGCCACGGACACCGACACCACGGATGCCGACGCCGCGGACGCCGACACCACGGAGGCCCCGGAGGCCGCCGCTGACGAGGCCGCGGCCGGAGAGCCTGCCGGGTCCCGGGACGAGGACAAGAAGGACGCCTGACGCCCTCTCAGCCCCTCCTGAGATCACCACAGAAGCTCCGCACCCCGCCAAGGGGTGCGGGGCTTCTGCATACGTGCCCCGGATGTGGGTGCCTGGCTCCCCACCGGGCGGGGCGTCTGCTATCCGCAATCGCGGACGGGGCGTGCATAGTCTCCGGCGACCGGAGTTACGGGGACCACCGAGTTACCGGTGACCAGCGAGCTGCTGTGTCGACCGAGCGGCTGGTGCCCGCCGAGCCAGTGATGACCGGCGAGACCCCCGTCACCAGCGACTGCGAGAACCCCGGCCCGCACGCGAGCGCGCGGCGCTGAGCGGGGAGCGAGCCGCAGGCGAAGCTCCCCGCGAAGATCGCGAAGCGATGTCGCGCTCGCCCGCTTTTGCGGTTCGGGCCTGAGCCGCCAGGCGAAGGTCCGAGGCCGCAAGAGCCAGTCAACACAGCTACGCCCCGAGCGAAAAGGCGGGGCTCCCGGCTTAAACGGTGGCGGGAGCGCGTTAATGTCCAATCATCCGAACCGATTAAAGGACCGGAGGAACACCCGGTGAGCATGCCTCCGACTTTCGACGAGTCGTCGCCGATCCAGGCGCGGGTGGCCGAGGCGCCCCTGCTTCCCCTGGGTGAGCAGCTTTTCCAGCGCCTGCTGCGGCAGCGGATCGTCGTGCTCGGCCAGCAGGTCGACGACGACATCGCCAACCGCATCTGCGCCGAGCTGCTCCTGCTGTCCGCCGAGGACGGCCGCCGCGACATCACGATCTACATCAACTCGCCCGGTGGCTCCGTCACCGCCGGCATGGCGATCTACGACATCATGCAGTACGTCCCGAACGACATCGTGACGGTCGGCATGGGCCTGGCCGCCTCGATGGGGCAGTTCCTGCTCTGCGCGGGCACGACCGGCAAGCGCTTCGCCCTGCCGCACGCGCGGATCATGATGCACCAGCCGTCCGGCGGTATCGGCGGCACGGCCTCGGACATCAAGATCCAGGCCGAGCAGATGCTGTACGTCAAGAAGACGCTCGCCGAGAAGATCGCCTTCCACACGGGCCAGGAGCTGGACCAGATCGAGCGCGACTCTGACCGTGACCGCTGGTTCACCGCCGCCGAGGCCAAGGACTACGGCTTCGTCGACCACGTGGTGGAGAGCGCGACCCAGGTGCCCTCCGAGGGCCCCGTCTCCTGACGACTGAATCTTTATCGGAGGCACACAGTGAGCGACCTGATCAGGCCCAACCTGGTGACGGCGGGTGGCGCGACCCCCGTCGACAACCGCTACATCATTCCGTCCTTCGTCGAGCGCACCACGTACGGGGTCAAGGAGATGAACCCGTACAACAAGCTCTTCGAGGAGCGGATCATCTTCCTCGGGGTGCAGATCGACGACGCGTCGGCCAACGACGTGATGGCCCAGCTGATCACCCTGGAGTCGATCGACCCGGACCGCGATATAAGCATCTACATCAACTCGCCGGGCGGCTCGTTCACCGCCATGACGGCGATCTACGACACGATGCAGTTCGTCAAGCCGGACGTGCAGACCGTCTGCATCGGCCAGGCGGCCTCCGCCGCCGCCGTCCTCCTCGCCGCCGGCACGCCCGGCAAGCGGGCCGCCCTGCCCAACTCGCGGATCCTGATCCATCAGCCCGCGACCGAGGGCACGTACGGGCAGTCCAGCGACATCGAGATCCAGGCCCGCGAGATCATGCGGATCCGGGAGCTCCTTGAGGACATCCTCGCCAAGCACAGTGGCAAGGATCTGGCCACGGTGCGGCACGACATCGAGCGTGACAAGATCCTTACTGCTGAGGAAGCCAAGGCATACGGTTTGATCGACGACGTCTTCGTCAGCAGGAAGCGCAAGGCCGAGGTAGTGTCGTCCTGAGACGGCAACCCGGATGAGGGAGACCCCCAGCCCGGTCGTCATACTTCCGGGCGAGGGGCTTACCAAGTCCGTTGGAGACGGTAACGTCGAATCCAACGTCGAGAGCCTTCGGGACGCAACCGAGCTGCGCCGCATCCTCTCAGGCGGGCGGCCCCACGAAAAGGAGACAGTTGGGTGGCACGCATCGGCGACGGTGGTGACCTGCTCAAGTGCTCGTTCTGCGGGAAGAGCCAGAAGCAGGTCAAGAAGCTCATCGCGGGTCCGGGCGTGTACATCTGCGACGAGTGCATCGATCTCTGCAACGAGATCATCGAGGAGGAGCTCTCCGAGACCTCCGACCTCAAGTGGGACAGTCTGCCCAAGCCGCGGGAGATCTTTGATTTCCTCGACTCCTACGTCATCGGGCAGGAAACGGCCAAAAAAGCTCTTTCGGTGGCCGTCTACAACCACTACAAGCGGATCCAGTCGGGAGACAACAGCAGGGACGACGCGGTCGAGCTGGCCAAGTCCAACATCCTGCTGCTGGGCCCGACCGGTTCCGGCAAAACGCTGCTCGCGCAGACGCTCGCCAAGCTTCTCAACGTCCCGTTCGCCATCGCGGACGCCACCGCCCTCACCGAGGCCGGCTATGTGGGCGAGGACGTTGAGAACATCCTGCTGAAGTTGATCCAGGCGGCCGACTACGACGTCAAGAAGGCCGAGACCGGGATCATCTACATCGACGAGGTCGACAAGATCGCTCGCAAGAGCGAAAACCCGTCGATCACCCGGGACGTCTCGGGTGAGGGCGTGCAGCAGGCCCTGCTGAAGATCCTGGAGGGCACCACCGCGAGCGTCCCGCCCCAGGGCGGCCGCAAGCACCCCCACCAGGAGTTCATCCAGATCGACACCACCAACGTGCTGTTCATCTGCGGTGGCGCCTTCGCCGGCCTGGAGAAGATCGTCGAATCCCGCGTCGGGAAACAGGGCATGGGCTTCGGCGCGGTCATCCGCTCCAAGACCGAGTTCGACGAGTCGGTCAACGTGCTCGCCGACGTCATGCCCGAGGACCTTCTCAAGTTCGGCATGATCCCCGAGTTCGTCGGCCGCCTGCCGGTGATCACCAGCGTGCACAACCTGGACCGTGAGGCCCTGATCAACATCCTCACCGAGCCCAAGAACGCGCTGGTCCGCCAGTACCACCGGCTCTTCGAGCTGGACGGGGTCGACCTGGAGTTCACCGACGACGCCCTCGAGGCGATCGCCGACCAGGCCATCCTCCGAGGCACCGGCGCCCGTGGCCTCCGCGCCATCATGGAGGAGGTCCTCCTCTCCGTGATGTACGAGGTCCCGTCCCGCCACGACGTGGCCCGCGTCGTGATCACCCGGGAAGCCGTCCTGGAGCACGTCAACCCGACTCTGGTCCCGCGCGAACGCACCAAGCGCGAACCCCGCGAAAAGTCGGCCTGAGTCAACCGAACGAAACGCCCCTCCCCGGAGGGGCGTTTCGCATGCCTGGCCAGGCTCGCTGCCTGGTCGTGCGCCGCTCATATCCCTTCTGGCCGGATGCGCACTGCCCAGGCACCCACTGGCCGAGCGCATGCCGGTCGGGTGCGTACTGGTCGGGCGCGTGCCGGTCGGGGGCTCCATTCCACGCCGCCGACTGCATCGTCCTCGGCCGGGATCGCCTGCAGCAACCTGGCCCAGGTTCCGTCCTCGTCCCAGCGTTTCCATCGTTCGTAGCAGGTCTGCCAAGGCCTGCACCGTTCAGGGATATCCGCCAGGGCGCACCCGTCCGCAGCCGCCACCAGGTCCCGTTGATGACCTGGGAGTGATCCCGCCACGGCCGTCCACGCCCGTCCATCTGCGGCAACAGCGACTCAAGCCGCACCCATGCAGGCTCGGTCAACTCACCACCACGCACCACACCACACATCACACAAACATCCACCGCTCGGCGGCGGATGTTGGTCAGACACGACCTAGCCGGGTTCACTGGTCGGTTGCGTGCCGGTCAGGTATGTGCTGGTCGGGGGCGTCCCGGTCGGATGCGTGCTGGTCAGGGGCGTGCTGGTCGGGTGCGCGTTGGCCGGGTCCGTGTGGTCAGGTGCGCGTCGTTCAAGACCATGCCGGACACGTCTGCGGTGGTAGTTACGCGTTCGTCAGGTTCGCCTGGCCTGGTCGGTGTCCTTGAGCTTCGCGGCGTTCAGGCAAGTGCGTCGGAAGACGCAGACCTTGATGATCTCCCTCCTCTACGCTTAGCTCAAGTGAACAGTGGTGTTTGACTGACCCCGGGTAGGTGGAATGTCCGGCGCAGCACTCAGGGCGCTCAGGGCCAGTGATCCGGAGCGGATCGGGCCGTACCGATTGCTGGCACGACTGGGAACCGGCGGGATGGGCCAGGTCTATCTCGGTCGCTCGCAGGGGCGGCGGCTGGTCGCGGTCAAGGTCGTCCACCCGCACTTCGCTGACAACGCGGCGTTCCGGCGGCGGTTCGCCAAGGAGGTCGCGGCGGCACGGCGCATCGGTGGCTTCTACACCGCGCAGGTGGTGGACGCCGACACCGACGCCGATCCGCCATGGCTGGTGACGGAGTACATCGCCGGGCCGTCGTTGCAGGAAGCCATCGACGAGAACGGCCCGTTGCCCGAAGTGGCGGTCGCGGCGCTCGGTGCCGGGCTCGCCGAAGGGTTGGGGGCCGTCCACGACCAGAACGTGATCCACCGAGACCTCAAGCCGGGGAACGTGCTGCTGGCCCAGGACGGGCCGCGGATCATCGACTTCGGCATCGCCCGCGCGATGGACGCCCCCTCGCAGAGCGTGTCCATGGTGGTGGTGGGCACGCCCGGGTACATGTCGCCCGAGCAGTACGTGGGCGGCGACATCGAAACGTCCAGCGACGTGTTCTGCCTGGCCGCCGTGCTGGCCTTCGCGGCAACTGGCCGGCACCCCTTCGGGGAGGGGCCGGCCGATGCCCTCGGTTACCGCGTCCGCCACGAGGACCCGGACCTGACGGGAGTCCCGGCGTCGCTGTGGTCCCTGGTCGCCGGCGGGCTGGAGAAGGATCCCGATGACCGGCCTGCGGTCGGGGAGTTCCTGGACCGCTGTTCCGCGTTGGCGGCGGGCGAGGCGATGTCGCTGCCCGAGACGTTCACCACGATGATCGCCACGCGGGTGGCCGAGACCGAGGTCTTCGTGGGGAGGCCCGAGGAGAAGGAGGCCCGCCCTCCGCAGGACGAGCAGAAGCAGACGCGGCGTCAGCGACCGTCAGAGCAACGCCCGCCAGAGCAGCAGAAGCCGGAGCAGGGGCGCGCTCCGCAGGGGCAGCGCCCCTCGATCCAGCCCTCGGGCCTGCCTCCGGCCAGGCCGCCGGGGAGGCCCTCGACCAAGCCCGATGTCGGTGTCGTGGCCGGTGTCGTGGGCGTCCTGCTGGTCGTGGTGTTGATCGCCGTGGCCAGCGCCAACCGGTCCGGCGTGACGAGCAAGACCGGCGCCGGCTCGCCCCGGACTTCGACCGCGACCGAGACGCCGAGTGAGACTCCGAGCTCTAGCCGTACGAGCAGCTTCACCAGCGGTAGCGGGAGTACGTATAGCCCGAGCCCGACGCCCGACCCGACCTATGAGGCGTTCGATCAGATCTCGGTCGGAGACTGCCTGGACGCGTACAAGGACCCCTATGACTCCACTGAGTGGACCAAGACCATGCCGAACGCGGTCTCCTGCAGCCGGAGTGACGCCTCCCTGAAGGTCTTCGGGATCGAGGACTCGAGCTCCTCGTGCGACGCCGAGGCACTCGACGGAGAGTCATGGTGGAGGTCTCCCACGCATGACGGGGACAACATCTATCTCTGCGTGCGGAGGCAGTTCAGGCAGGGGGAGTGCTTCCTGGGCAAGAAGGGCAGCACGTCGGGCCGGGTGGCCATCACCGGACACGGCCTGATGACCTCATGGGGTTGCGGCAAGAGCACCGTCCCGAAGGGTTTCAATTACATCCTCAAATTCACCGGCTACTACGAGAGCAGGTGCCCCACCGGCTCGCGGACATGGGACAACTACCTCAAGGGCGTACTCTGCGCCCGAGTCGCCTGAAAGCCGCCGACCGCCTGGCCGCGGTGCCTTTGCCTGACCGTCGACTGCCTGCTCCGACTTCGACGACTTCGTCAGGTCCGACGCGCATCGTCTCTACACCGGCAAGTGTGACGCTATTCACATCGCAACCAAACGCTTGCTAGGCTCCGCCCATGATTTCCACGCTTGTCTGGGGGACCGGCAACGTCGGCCGGCTGGCCGTCCGCGCCGTCCACGCGCACCCGGCGCTCGACCTCGCGGCCGTGCTCGTCAACAACCCGGACAAAGTGGGCCGCGACGCGGGTCATCTCGGCGGGCTCGGCCACCAGCTCGGCATCGCGGCGACCGACGACGTCGACGCAGTGCTCGCCGCTCGTCCCCAGGCAGTGGTGTACGCGGCGTCCGGGGAACTGCGTCCCGATGACGCCGTCGCCGACATCACCAAGGCGATCAGGGCCGGGGCCGTCGTCGTCACGCCGTCCCTCTACGCGCTCTACGACCAGCGCAACGCCCCGCCCGAACTCCGCGATCCGATCCTGGCCGCGATCGCCGAGGGCGGTGGTTCGCTCTTCGTCTCCGGAGTCGACCCGGGCTGGGGCAACGACGTGCTCCCCGTTCTGATCAGTGGCCTGGGCGGCACCATCAATGCGATCCGCTGCCAGGAGATCTTCGACTACTCCACGTACGACCAGGAGGACTCGGTCCGCTACATCGTCGGCATGGGCCAGCCGATGGACTACGAGCCACCCATGGTCGCCCCGACGATCCCGACCATGGTCTGGGGCGGCCAGATCCGCCTGATTGCCCGAGCCCTGGACGTCGAGCTGGACGAGATCCGCGAAATCGTGGCCCGCCGCGAACTCGACACCACCGTGCGCACCTCCACCATGGGCGAGTTCGAGAAGGGCACCCAAGGGGCTCTCCGTTTCGAGGTCCAGGGGATCATCGACGGCGAGCCACGCATCGTCATCGAACACGTCACCCGCATCCACCCGTCCTGCGCCCCGGACTGGCCGGCCCCGCCCGACGGCGACGGCGCGCATCGCGTGATCGTCGAGGGCGACCCGCGCATCGAGGTCACGGTCGAGGCCACCGACGAGGACGGCAACCGGGCTGCGGGCGGCAACGCCACGGCCGTCGGCCGCCTCGTCGGCGCCATCGACTGGCTCGTGGCCGCCGAGCCGGGCCTCTACGACGCGCTCGACGTCCCCCTGAGACCCGCGATCGGCAAGCTCGGAAGGAAACCATGAACATCGACATCCCCGAGGGCAAGGACCCGATCGAGTACGTCTGGGGCGAGATGATCCCCGGCATCGGTCCCGCCGCCGCGAACTTCTCCCTCTCCGTCTACGCCCACACGACCCTCGGCCTCCGCGAGTTCGAGGCCGCACGCCTGCGCATCGCCCAGATCAACGGTTGTGTCTTCTGCCTCGACTGGCGTACGGAACGCGACGGCCAGAAAGTGGAGGACGGCTTCCCCGAATCAGTCACCAACTGGCGCACCACCGACGCGTTCGACGACCGCACCCGCCTGGCCGCCGAGTACGCCGAACGCTACGCCCTGGACCACCACAACCTCGATGAAGACTTCTGGGACCGCATGACCACCCACTACACCCAGCAAGAGATCGTCGAACTGAGCATGAGCCTGGGCTCCTGGCTGGCCTTCGGCCGCCTCAACCACGTCCTGGGACTGGACACAATGTGCGTCCTCCCCACCCACCGCTGAAGTCTCCAAAGCCTCACCCGAGTCGGGGAGCTGCCCCCCAAAAGCATCGCCCTCGCTAACGCTCGGACAGCCCAATTGGGGCTTCGCCCCAAGCCCCGGTGGGGGCTCCGCCCCCACACCCCCGACCTCTTCCGTTGAGCCCCATGAAATGCCGGAGTCGGCCCACTGCCCGATCAGCCATGCCAGCTCGTTCGCCCAAGGATCGGGATTGAGTTCAACGCCCCTTCGCATAGAACACCTGGGCGATCAGACCCAGCGTTAGCTAGGGATCGGGTTGTCCGGTGAGTCGAGCCAGATCGTCTGCCCTTCCGGCGTCACGGTCATTCCGAAGCGGTCCCGGCCAGGTTCACGCCAGGTGACCCATTGGAAGTACGCCGCCTCCACCTCATTCCACAGGGAGCGGTCTCCGGCTTGCTCCACGTCGTAGGCGTCCTTGCCTTGCTCGTAGGTTGCCTTGGCCCAAGAGCCGTCAGTTGACCACAGCCACAACGTGTACCTGCCGTCCGATTGAGTGCTCTGGGAGAACACCTCACCAAGCACAGCCGACATCGCCAGATCAGCCCCGGGGGCCGCAAAGGCGATCGTGCGGGGGTCGAGTGCGGTTCTGGAGCGTGACGCCTCTAGGTCTCCTAGAGCGAGTTCAGGTCGTCGCTGCGAACGGCTCATCATGTATGAGGCGTAACCCGGAAAGCGGCCCACAGCGGTGCCGTCCGGCATCACCACAAGCCTTAGCTCATGGCCATACCCGAACCCGGGGGAGTAGGGCAGCACGATCACCCCTCCGGGCCTGGTCTGTTCGACCCACGCATGAGGCACGACGCGCACGCCACAGGTGACGTGCACGCGGTCGTACGGCGTCGCCTGAGGCCACCCGTCCATGCCATCTCCGACGATCAGCCGAGGTGACAGGCCTGCCCCCTGGAGATTGTCCGCCGCCTGATCGGCGATTTGCGGGTCGATCTCCACACTGACGACATTGTCTTCCCCGGCTAGTTGTGCCAGTAGACCGGCGGTCCATCCAGTTCCAGTGCCAATTTCCAGGACCCGGTGTCCGCGCTCGACGCTGAGCAACTCGAGCAGAGATACAACTGTGCTCGGCGCCGAGCAGGACGATGTGAACATCCCAGCACCCGCGGCTGCATCGGAGGCCCCGTCATCAAGCTGGGTGATGATCGCATCTTGGGCGTAAGCGAGATCGAGCCAGCCGTCAGGGTCAATGTCGCGATCCACGCGGTCGCCCTGCCCCGTCCACGCGATTCGAGGGACGAACGCATGCCTGGGAACGTCGTGCAGCGCTGCCCGCACCTTTTCCCGAGTGAGCCAGCCGTCCACGGCCAGCTGATTCGCCATGGCCTCGATGCGCTGCACGACGTCACCCATGTCGGCTACTTCCCTCGCTTCCCATCGCCCTTGTCATCGGGCTTCTGCGGTGGCGGGATGGGCTTGTCAGGCTTGTGCCCGTTTTTCCCCGCTGGGTCCTCGTGCTTGCCCACTCTTGTTCCCTTCACTGTGTCAGCGCGGCCGGTCACCGCGCTTGGAACCCTCAGCGCAGACGGGTTATTTGTGCCTACGACAAGTCCTCGCCGTTCGGGGCGTCCGAAGCTTCAGGAACCTGCGGCAATGGACTCGGATTTCCCTGGCAGCCGAGGGCAAGGGCTGCCCACACGGTCTTGCCGCCTGTCTCGGGTGGATCCTCGCGTACACCCCATGCCTGGGCGACGGCCTCCACGATGGAGAGGCCGCGGCCTCTCGTATCGGTGGGACGGGGACACTGCTTCTTCGGCGGTGACTCCGAGGGGTCCCAGACCTCGATCACCAGGGCATCCGGGAGGTGGACGACCTGGAAACCGATCAGGCTGCCGAAGCTTGCCTTGACCGCGTTCGTGACCAGTTCACTGACGACCAGCGTGGCGATGTCGACATGCTCGCTGAGTCCCCAGCTGTGGAGATGCGCCTCAGTCAGATCACGCAGGCCGCTCACCACAGAAGGAGTGGCGAGCACTCCCTTCCTGAACTCGCGTCCGTTGGCGCGGAGCTTCTCCGTCACGCTCATCATTCCCGGTCCTTGCCATGGTCAGAGGGATCTCGCGTTGTAACGGCGCTCCCCGGAGACCTTCGGATCTGCTCCTCGGAACCGCCAGCGCCTGCGATTCTTCATGGACCGTACGTAGCGTGACCGTACAATTTGTGTGGGTGACAATTTCATGAGGGCCGGAGTCTTGCTCGATGAGTGAGAGCCGAGAGATCGGGCGTCGCGTCGCGTATTGGCGTGAGCGGCGCGGTATGTCACGCAAGCACTTCGCTGACCTGGTCGGCCGCTCTGTGAGCTGGGTCGAGAAGGTGGAGCAAGGCGAGCGTCTTCTGGTACGGATTCCGACCCTCGAACAGGTCGCCGATGTGCTCCAGATCGACTGGCGCGTGCTGGTGGATGACGCCGAGGCCGAGCGGGCCCAGCGGCTTCCTGATGCTATGGAGGTCCTCGCGATCAAGGCGGCTCTCGGCCGCTACGACTCTCTGAGCGTTCCGGCGGTACGGGAAGAACCGCCGGATCTTGATCGCCTTCAGGGTCAGGTTACCTATCTTCTGGAAGCGTTTCTCGCCTCCGATGTCTCCACGGTCGGGCGGACGCTGCCCGGACTTCTCGTCGAGGGACAACGTGCCGTCGTGGCCTTTGCCGGAACGTCCCAG
Organism: Actinomadura rudentiformis; assembly: GCF_008923185.1. Classification (GTDB taxonomy): domain Bacteria; phylum Actinomycetota; class Actinomycetes; order Streptosporangiales; family Streptosporangiaceae; genus Spirillospora; species Spirillospora rudentiformis. The sequence continues at coordinate 68,344 of NZ_WBMT01000037.1, read as the reverse complement.
AACAGGGCCGCCTCCTCGCTCGTTACGATCCTCAAGATCGCCAGCTCGACCCTGCACAAGTTCGGGGCCAGCGATCTGGCCTGGCTCGCAGCCGATCGCGCCGTTGCGGCGGCGGTACTCGCAAACGATCCCATGTCACTTGCTCGTGGAGTTCGCTGTGCGGGGCGCGCTCTGATGTCCGTTGGTTTGCCGCGCCAGGCAATGCTTCTCCTGACGAACGCTGCGGATCGTCTTGAACAGGGGATCGAGGATATGTCTCCTGATTTGGTGTCGCTGATCGGCATGGTGTGGTTGGCGGCCGAGATCGCCGCTGCTCGTGATGGGGACGCCGAGGCAGCCCTTGTCATGCATCGCAAGGCTGAGGCGATCGCACGGCGGCTTGGGCCGGAGTACGACGATCGCATGACGGCATTCGGCCTGACGAATGTGGCTCTGCACAGGGTGTCTGCCCTTGTCCGTTTGGGCGACGGGAGAACGGCGCTGGACTATGCCGTGACCGTAGACCCAAATGCGCTGGCTCGGCTTCCTCGGGAACGCAGAGTCAACTATCTGCTCGACTTGGCGGTCGCGCATCAACAGTGTGGGAGCACTGAGGAGGCGGTCGGTGCGCTGTGGCAGGCAGACGCCACGGCACCGCAAGAGGTCCGGCGCCGCCCAGTCGTCCGGGACCTCATAGCCGAGCTCTGGGAGGCGAAAGATGACCTTCAGAGCGCCTCCTGCTTGCGGCGTCTTGCTGGTAACGCTGGACTGTCCGTGTGACCGATGTGGATGGGCGCCGGATCTTGTACGTGATCGTGTGTGGCGCGGGGCCCGCACCGCAGGTTGATCGGCTGGTGAGGTCAGCGCATGGACGTGGATGGGGCGTCTGTGTGGTCCCTACTCCCGCCGCCGTCGACTTCGTCGACGTCGCCATGCTTGAGGCTCTCACCGGGTATCCGGTGCATAGTCGGTACAGGAGGCCGGGGGAATCGGGGCGACTGCCGAAAGCAGACGCGATCATCGTGGCGCCGGCCACTTATAACACGATCAATAAGTGGACGCACGGCATAGCGGACAACTATGCGCTGGGGCTGCTGGCCGAGTTGGTGCCGCTGGGGGTAAGGACGGCAGTGCTGCCCTTCGTGAACTCTGCGCTGGCCGCGAATCCCGTCTTCATGCGCAGCATCGGAGAACTGCGCGCGATGGGGGTCCGGGTGTTGTTCGGGCCGGGGGAGTTCGAGCCGCATCCTCCAGGGACCGGGGGTACACGGCTGGATGCTTATCCCTGGGAATCGGTTCTCGATGCTGTTGAAGGATGCGGCTGAAGGGTTGGGGTGGGGGCGGAGCCCCAGCCTCATCGGGGCGGAGCCCCGTGAGGCTGTCCGAGCGTTAGCGAGGGCCTTGCTTTGAGAGCCCTTCTGGCGGTGGACCTGAGCCCGCTGAGCTGGTGGTCATGAGCGGGTGCGGCGGGCGATCACTAGGAGGTCGATCGCTGACACGGCCACGATCACGAGGCAGACCACGGCGAGGCTCCAGTTGAGGGCGCCGCCGTTCCGGCTGCCTAGGACGACGAAGAGGACCGCTGCGGCGCCCGCCCACACTAGGGCGATCCCTGCCAGGACTGCCCGCAGCCGCAACGGGCTGCGGGCGGTCAGCGGCTCGTCGCCGGGTGGCTGACGATGGTGATCCGGCATCGTTCACCTGCCGAAGGTGCCGACGAGCGTGCCGCTGGCCACGGCCTTCTCCTGGATCGTCGCGCGCAGTTCGTCGGCGGTGAAACCCTCGGTGAGCCCGGATGGTTCGGACAGGCCGTACAGCCGGAAGAAGTAGCGGTGCGTCTCGCCGATGGGCGGGTGCGGGCCTCCGTATCCGGGCTTCCCGTAGTCATTGCGCCCGCTGGTGGCCGCCTTTGGTTCCTGGTCGGCGGCGATGCCGTTGGTGTCCGGTGGGATCGCGGCGACCAGCCAATGGGTGAACGTGCCGCTCGGCGCGTCCGGGTCCTCACAGATGAGGGCGAGCTCGGCGACGTTCTCGGGGACGTCCCGCCACTCCAGGGGAGGAGGGGTGTCCCCGTCCTGGTGGGAGTACTCCGCCGGGATCATCGTGTGGTCGTTGAACGCAGGACTGCGTATCTCTATCGATTCCATACCGGGGTCGTGCCCCCGAGATCTCCATCAATGCACGTCACCGGGGCCGACCGCCATCCCGCGGCGGTCAGGAGCCGCCTAGGCCTGCTTCTCTGGCCAGGACTATGGCTTGGGCTCGGTCGGCTACGTGGAGCTTCATGAAGATGTTGGAGACGTGGTTGCGGACCGTCTTCTGGCTCAGGAAGAGGGCGGCGGCTATGTCCTGGTTGCTTCGGCCTTGGGCGATCAGTTCGAGGACTTCGCGTTCGCGTTCGGTGAGCTGGGGGAAGGCGGCCTGGCGGGGGTCGGGCATGTCGGTGAAGTAGGCCAGGACGCGGCGGGCGATCTCGGGGCCGTAGATGGCCTCGCCGGCGGCCACGGCCCTGACGGCGCGGGCGATCTCCTCGGCGCCGGACTCCTTGAGCAGGTAGCCGCGGGCGCCGGCTCGCATGGCGGCGAAGACGGAGTCGTCGTCGCGGAACATGGTCAGGACGAGGACGCCGATCCGGGGGCTCGTGCGGGTGATCGTGCGGGTGGCCTCGATGCCGTTGCCCCCGGGCATGTGGAGGTCCATCACGACGACGTCGGGCTGGAGTTCGGCGGCGAGCCTCACGGCTTCGGGGCCGTTCTCCGCCTCGGCGACGACCTCCACGCCGAGAGCCGTCAGGAGCCCCTTGAGGCCCTGGCGGAAGACGGGGTGATCATCGGTGATGAGGACCCGGATGCCCTCTGCGCTCATGTTCGTCCGCCTTTGCCGGTCGAAGGCCGATGCTACCCGGCACGGCGAGGGGAAGCCGTGCCGAGACGACCGTGCCGCCCCCGGCGCGCGAGGTGATCGTGCAGCCGCCGCCGACCTCGGCCGCCCATTCGCGCATGGCCGCCAGGCCCCGGCCGCTGCGCGGGCGGGGGCGGGCGCCGTTGGTCTGGTCGGGGCTCTGGCCGTTGTGCAGGCCCCTGCCCGAGTCGGCCACCATCAGGTGGAGTTCGGTGTCGCGGCTCAGGCGGACGAGCGCGGTACAGGCGTTGGAGTGCCTGCGGACGTTCGTGAGCGCCTCGGCGACGATGTGGTACGCGGCGACCTCGGTGGCGGCGGGCAGGTTCGACGGGTCACCGTCGAACCTGACGTCCACCCGTTCGCAGGCGCCCTCGGCGAGGGATTCGATCGCGCCCACCAGGCCCAGGTCGTCCAGCGCCGGTGGGCGCAGCCCGTGCGCGAGGTCGCGGACCTCCCCGATGGTCGTGGCGAGGCGGTCGCGGATCTCGCAGAGGATCGGGTCCACGCGGCCGGGATCGGTGGCGAGCATGATCCTGGCCTCGTCGAGCGACATGGCCACGCTGGCCAGCGTCGGACCCAGCTCGTCGTGCAGGTTGTGGCGGAGGCGGCGGCGCTCCTCCTCGTGGGCGGCGAGCATCCGCGCCCGGGATCGCTGGAGGTTGGCGGTCAGCCGTACGAGGTGCGGGATGCTGGCCAGGTGCGCCGTCACCGCCCCGGCGGTGAACGCGCCGGCCACGCAGGCCGCACGCCCCAGTAGCCCTCGCATCCCGTCCTTCCCCTCGCGCCGGTGTTCGGGCCGCCCTGATCGGGGCGGCTCGTCCGGAAACGACCCTGTCCGGTGGGGTGACCCGGTGTCAGGTGACCTGTGTCCCGAGCGCAACGGGAAAACGCATTCTGATCATGGTCCGGGGTCACTCTTCGACGTCATCCCGCAGGCTGCGCATGACGGAGGCCACGCTGGTGCTGGTGTGGACGCGGGCTGACGAGAGGGTTGAGGTCGAGCTGTCCACCGCCGGGTAGACCAGGCCGAACGTGTCGTCGGTCATCCAGCCGCACATCGCCGTCGAGACCGACGGAACCGAGGTGGTGGAGGAGATGTAGCGGATGCTCACGCAGGCCGCCTTCCCGTCCCCGCCGGTGTTGCTGATCGGTATCGTCAGCGTGCTGAACCGGCTGGAGGTCAGCTCGCGGTCGACCGCCCGCCGGAAGCTGCTCACGAGGTCGTCGGGGTCGAAGTCGCCCTCCGCGCCGACGAAGACCCAGCGGTCGGAGCCGACGCCGTAGACGGCGGACTTGACCGTGTCGACCTTGTAGCCGCTGACCTGCTGGATGATCCGCCGCTGGCTGCTGATCGTCGAGCTCATCCGGAGCTCGGCCGCGAAGTCGCGGCTGCGGCCGCCCGCGACCGTCGGGGTGTTGATGGTGTGGTCGTTCATGGCGACGACGACGACCGCGCCGACGACGAGCAGCACGACGGCCGCGACACCGGCGAGGATCACGCCCAGCACGCAGCCCGCGTTAGACCGGCGCGGCGGCGGCCCGTAGGCCATCGGTGGGCTGTAGCCGTAGGGCTGCCCGGGCGGGCCACCGGGCGCGGGCGGGGGGTTCCAACCGCTCATATCAAGGCTCCTTCTCGGGCCGGGCGAGCGATTCAAGGGGATTCTCGCCCGGCGGATTCCGATGCGTTGGACGTACGCGGCGCCCATCGCGTTTCGCCTCACGGAGCAGTTTTTTTAACTTCTGTCCTAGTCCGGCCCTCTCTCGGGCAGGTCCCTGCCCGGGCTGGTCGCCCGGGCAGGTCCTTGCCTGGGTGGTTCCTGCTTCTCGACCTCGGCTACTTTTCGATCTCGACGTCCTGCCGGAACTTGCGCATGATGTCGGCGGTCGCGGCCATCGAGGTGTTGGGAGTGGTCGGCACGACCACGCCGAACGAGCTCTCAGTGGCCCAGGCACACTCTGAGATCGTCACCCCGGCCTGGCTGATCTGGCTGCACGCGGCCTTGCCGCCGTTCGGCCCGGGCGAGGTATCGGTCGTCGGAGCACCGGACTTGCCGGCGGCCTCCTTGAAGCCCTTGATGAAGTCGTCGACGTTCCTGCCGAGGTCACCGGTGCCGCCGATGAACATCACCCCGGCGGGCGTGGAGCCCGCCGACGTCCCGTTCGGGTCTTTGTAGAAGGCGGAGCGGAACGAGGTGATCTTGCCCTCGGTCTCGGTCTCCATCTGGCCGCGCAGCGCGCGGATGCTCGTCGCCAGCTGGTTCTCGGTCGCCGAGTCGCGCTGCATGCCGGCCACGGACTGCGGGGTGGTGATCGTGTAGTCGGGCCCGGAGCCGCCGACGGCCATGAACACCGCCACGCCCGCGATCAGGACCACCACGACCGCGCCGACGATCAGGCCGATGATCAGGCCTGCGCCCGACTTGCGGCGTGGCGGGGCGCCATGCGGACCAGGTTGCCCGTACGGGCCGGGCTGCCCCTGCTGTCCGTAGGAGCCGGGCTGCCCATGTGCACCTGGCTGTCCGTACTGACCCGGCTGCCCGTAACCACCAGGCTGCCCGTACCCACCGGGCTGCCCGTAATCGCCGGGGCCGCCAGAGCCGCCCGGCTGCCCCCCTCCCGGCGGGTAGCCGCCAGGGGGAACATTCCCGCCGCCGTACGGCGGGGGTTGCGACGGGTAGCCCGGCTGCTGCGGCGGCTGCTGGCCATGGCCATAGCCACCGGGACCACCCTGCTCGCCCTGACCGCCTTGCCCCGGCGGCGGGTTCCAACCGCTCATGTCATCTCCTCAGCCACCGGAGCGGATCTCGCCGCGAGGTCCGGGGGAGGATCCGCACCGGCTGGTTCTGCTTCTATTGACGCATCCCAAGGGCGGCATGTTCTACGTGTCGGCGCCCCGTAGAATCTGGGCCCGTGACACAGCCCAGCAGTGAGCGCGGCCAGGGCGCCGCCGATGTCGACCTGCCCACCCAGTACCAGCCGGCGAACGTCGAGGGCAGGCTCTACGAACGCTGGGTATCCGCAGGCTATTTCGCCGCCGACGCTGCTCGGGACCCGAGCTCTCCCTCCTACTCCATCGTAATCCCGCCGCCCAACGTGACCGGCTCGCTTCACATGGGCCACGCCCTCGACCACTCGATCCAGGACACGCTGGTCCGCCGCCGCCGCATGCAGGGGTACGAGACGGCCTGGGTCCCCGGCATGGACCACGCCGGGATCGCCACCCAGAACGTCGTCGAACGTGAGCTGGCCAAAGAGGGCAAGTCCCGGCACGACCTGGGCCGCGAGGCGTTCGTCGAGCGCGTCTGGCAGTGGAAGGCGGAGTCCGGCGGCCGCATCCTCGGCCAGATGAAGCGGCTCGGCGACAGCGTCGACTGGTCGCGCGAGGCGTTCACGATGGACGACGACCGCGCCCGCGCCGTCCGGACGATCTTCAAGCGGCTGTTCGACGACGGCCTGATCTACCGGGCCGAGCGGATCATCAACTGGTGTCCGCGCTGCCTGACCGCGCTGTCGGACATCGAGGTGGAGCACGCCGACCGCGAGGGCGAGCTCGTCTCGATCCGCTACTCCGACGACATCGTGGTGGCGACGACGCGCGCGGAGACGATGCTCGGCGACACGGCCGTGGCGGTCCACCCCGAGGACGACCGCTACAGGCACCTCGTCGGCACCGAGGTCGAGCTGCCGCTGACCGGCCGCCGCATCCGGGTCGTGGCCGACGAGCACGTCGACCCCGAGTTCGGCACCGGCTGCGTCAAGGTCACCCCGGCGCACGACCCCAACGACTTCGAGATCGGCCGCCGGCACGCGCTGCCCTCGATCACGATCATGGACGAACGCGGCGTCATCACCGCGCACGGCCCGTTCGAGGGGCTGGACCGCTTCGAGGCGCGCCCCGCGGTCGTCGCGGCGCTCCGCGAGGAGGGCCGGATCGTCAAGGAGGTCCGCCCGTACGAGCACGCGGTCGGCCATTGCCAGCGCTGCGCCACGGTCGTCGAGCCGCGCGTCTCGCTGCAGTGGTTCGTCAAGGTCGAGCCGCTGGCCAAGGCCGCCGGCGACGCCGTCCGCGACGGCCGCGTCGAGATCCACCCGCCGGAGATGGCCGCGCGCTACTTCGGCTGGGTCGACAACATGCACGACTGGTGCATCAGCCGCCAGCTGTGGTGGGGCCATCGGATCCCCGTCTGGTACGGGCCGGACGGCGAGACGTTCTGCGCCGGTCCCGACGAGGAGCCGCCCGCCGGCTGGACGCAGGACACCGACGTCCTCGACACCTGGTTCTCGTCGGCCTTGTGGCCGTTCTCCACGCTGGGCTGGCCGGACGACACACCCGACCTCAGGCGTTTCTACCCGACCTCCGTGCTGGTCACGGGCTACGACATCCTCTTCTTCTGGGTCGCCCGGATGATGATGTTCGGGCTGTACGCCATGGACGGCGTCGAGCCCTTCAAGACCATCGCCCTCCACGGCATGGTCCGCGACCAGCACGGCAAGAAGATGTCCAAATCGTTCGGCAACGTCGTCGACCCGCTCGACTGGATCGAGCGTTACGGCGCGGACGCCACCCGCTTCACCCTCCTGCGCGGCGCCAACCCGGGCGGCGACGTCCCCGTCGCGGAGGAGTGGGCGCAGGGCTCGCGCAACTTCTGCAACAAGCTGTGGAACGCCACCCGCTTCGCGCTCATGAACGGCGCGCACGTGCGCGGCCCCATGCCCGCGCCCGCCGAGCTGTCGACCGTCGACCGCTGGATCCTGTCGCGGCTCCAGACGGTCGTCGCCGAGGTGGACGACCAGCTGGAGCACTACGAGTTCGCCAAGGCCTGCGAGACGCTCTACCACTTCGCCTGGGACGAGGTGTGCGACTGGTACGTGGAGCTCTCCAAGGTCCAGTTCGACGACGAACGGGCCGAGGCGACCCGCCGCGTCCTCGGTGAGGTGCTCGACACGCTCCTGCGCCTCCTCCACCCGGTGACCCCGTTCGTCACCGAGGAGCTCTGGACGTCGCTCACCGGCGCGGAGACCCTCGTCAAGGCCGCCTGGCCCGCCGCCGACAACGATCTCCTCGACAAGGAGGCCACCGAGGTCGTCGAGTCGCTGCAGCGGCTGGTCACCGAGATCCGCCGGTTCCGCTCCGACCAGGGCCTAAAGCCGGGGCAGAAGGTCGCCGCCGCGCTCGACTTCGGCGGCTCGCCGCTCGCGGGTCACGAGGAGGGCATCCGTTCGCTGGCGCGCCTCACCGCACCGGGCGAGGGCTTCGCCGCGACCGCGTCGCTCCCTGTCGAGGGCGTGACCGTCCAGCTCGACACCGCCGGCGCCATCGACGTGGCGGCTGAACGCAAGCGCCTGGACAAGGACCTGGCGGCCGCTCGCAAGGAGGTCGACCAGGCACGCAAGAAGCTCGGGAACGAGGCGTTCATGGCCAAGGCCCCGGAGGCCGTCGTGGCGAAGAACCGCGAGCGCCTGGCCCAGGCCGAGGCCGACATCAAGCGCCTGGAGGCCCAGCTGGCGGCCCTGCCCGCCGGCTGACCGACGACCGGCCAGGGCCCCGGCGGCCAGCGATGCCGGGGCCCTGGGGCATGTCTCGACGTCAGCTGTCCTGGTCGTCGGCGTCATTTCGGCCACACCACCCAGAACGGGACAGGTGTGCGCGCGGGCCAGGCTACGATCTCTCTGATCAGCTGCGCTTTGGGCGGGATTGTGGGGGGTGTGATGGCGGATTCGGTCGCCGAACCCGGCCTGCCGGATGCTCCGGAGGACATCGACCTTGATGACGATCTGGACGTACCGCGGGTCCTCCCGCAGATGATCGACGACGTCGAGGCCCCTGACGTGCCGGCCGACCTCGAACTGCTCCCGGACGATCTGCCCGAGGACCTCTATGACGACTTCCCGGAAGACTCGCTCGACGACCTCCACGACGACGTCCGCGATGACCTGCGTGACGACCACCGGGGCGGCCTGCGCGACGAGCGGGGCGAGAGGCCGCGTCACGAGCCGGCCGAGGGCCCGCGCGACAGGGAGATCGACGAAGGTTACGAGGGCGAGCCGTGGTGGATGTCGGCGCCCGACGTGCGCGTGGCCGAGGGCCCGATCCCGGGTCCGCCCTCGACCGTGATGGATGGCGGACACGCCTCCGGCCCGCTGCCTGTCCTTCCCATCCAGGCCCCGCCACCCCTGCCCGAGCACCGGGTGCCAGACTCCCACACCTCAGGCGGCTGGCAGGTCGTGCCGGATGGTCCGGTCGAGGACTCCGTCCCCCCGCTGCCCGCGCCGTACCAGCCCAAGCGGCGCGGCCGCGGCGGCCTTCTGATCGGTACCGCCCTGAGCGCCGGGATCTGCCTGCTGGCCCTCATCGCCGCCGGAGTCCTCTACACCAGGATGGACGACGGTTCCGGCTCCTCGCCCAAGCTGACGCGCGCCATCGCGATCGTGCCCGTGGCGGGCGGCCTGACCAAGAGCCCTGAGTCAGCCGCCACCACCGCCGCCTACCCGTTCATCCAAGCGGGTGTGCGAGCGGCCAGAGCCGAACGCCCCCGCAACGTCGCGGCCGTCTACGCCGGAGTCCCGATGGCCCCCCGGAACGTCGTCTTCTACGGCGGTACGGGTGACCTCGGGGATCCCGAGGCGTTCCTCCGGAAGTCCCGGCCCAACACCGTCATCGCCACCGTCAAGGCCAACCCCGGGCGAGGCGGCGGCCAGGGTCTCTGCGGCACGTTCGCGGTCCTGAGCGACGTGCACGTCTACTGCGCCTGGGCGACCCGGACCTCGTTCGGCATCATCGCCGACAACGCGCCGACTCTGGCGCCCGACACCGCCGGCATGGCCGTGCTGATGGCCAAGATGCGGCCCGATCTGGAGAAGAAGGCCTCCTAGGGAACCCGACCCCGCGAGCACCCGCCCCCGACTCCGGAACCACCCCCGCGCCTCCAATCCGTGCCGCAGGCCGCAGGCGCTCCTCCTCGGCGGGGCCCTGGGAGGCCCGGCGGTGAGGCGACGGATGCCGAACTTTGGCGGGAGACAGCCGATGGCGGTGCGGAGGGTCTTCCTCATCGGCATGGCGTCGGTGGGCTGATGGGCGCATCTCCGCCGTCGTCAGTCCCGGCGAGCTCGCCGTATCGGCGATTAACGTCCGGCATTCAGGCATTTCTCAGATTCCTTGCATGGAGCCCTCATAGTCCAACGGCACGGTTTTAACTGCGGCCGAACAAGCCGCGCGATACCGATGCCAGTAACGAACGGGGGCAGCATGAGCGAGGAGAAGAAGGTCGCGCCTGAGCCTGCGGAACCGCAGCAGCAGCCGCAGGCTCAGGAGCGGGCCCAGCAGCAGCCGCAGGTCCAGGAGCAGTCGCAGGGGCAACCAGCGCAGACGCCGCAGGGGGATGCGCACCAGCAGCCCGCCTACGTAGCCGCCGCGCCAGGGACGGGGACGGTGCGGAAGGACGGCAGGTTCGCCAAGTTCGTGCAGAACAGGGCGGTCCAGCTGGCCGGGGCCGGCCTCATCGGCGTCTTCATCGGCGGCGGAGCCGTGGCCACGGGGGTCGCGGTCGCCAATGAGGGTGATGACGGCCCTGACCGGTCAGGTTTCTCACGTCAGTGGCAGGTTCCGGACAGGCAGCAGGGTGGTTTCAGGGGCGGTCCTCAGCGAGGCTTTGGCGACGGTGACGGAGCCCCGGTGTTTCCCGGGAGCCCGAACGGGTCGAGGGGAGGCTCCGGATCCGCCTACTGAACGGGAGGTCATGGGGGCCCGCGCCACCCATGACCTCCCGCCACCCATGCCTCCCATGACCTCCCGCGATCTGCTTCGCGGCCCTACGGCGCCGTGAAGAGACGCGTGGTGTCGGCGTCGACGAGATCGAGGATCTGGCCGATGAAGTAGACCGTGCCGAGGGCGACGACGTGACGCCCCAGGCCGGCCAGGCGATCCGGGGTGAGCTCGGCGGCCTCGATCACCTCCCAGGACGAGGGGAGCGGCCGGGTGAAGCGCAGCCGTTCGTACGGCAGCCGTACGAACGTCACCGGCAGCGCTCCGAGTGCGGCGATGGCGCCGTCCAGGTCCTTGTGGTCGGGCAAACACAGCACGACGTGGTCGATGTTGGCCCACCGCTCCCGGGCGGTCACCAGGGCCATGGCCACGCCGGTGCCATTGATCGCGCAGTCGGCCAGCACCTCGGTGTCCGCGCCTGGAACCCGGTGCCACGAAAGGCGGCCGGGCAGGACGACCGTGGACAGCACGGCCTCCAGCCGTTCCGCGTCCGGAAGTGCGAGCCCTTCGCCCTCCAGGAGCCGCAGCGCGGCGGAGCAGCCGACCTGGGCGGCCCGCTGGACGAGACCTGGCGGCAGGTGTTCCTGGGGGACATCGGCGATCTCGACGTACTCCACCAGCCCCTTCTTGCGTGTACGAGCCTCGACCGTCCGTTCCAAAGCCTCGGCGACCGCCGGGGTCTGCGGGGCCGACACGACGTGCCGGGTCAGCGCGTCCACGACCCCCGCCTTCTCGGTGGCGATGGCCGCGGGGGTGTCGCCGAGGACGCCGACGTGCTCGCTGAAGATCGGCGTGATCGCGACGACCTCCGGCCTGAACAGCGAGACCTCGTCACCCAGGCCGCCCATGCCCGCTTCCAGCACGAGGGCGTCCGCACCTCGTTCCCGAGCCTGCACGACTCCCGACAACGTGAAGAGACCCGTCGGCGCGAGGTAGCCGCCGGTCCTCGGCGGCAGGGAGCCGATGGCCCGTTCCAGCCGTTCGGCAAGTGACGCGAACTCCGCCTCGCTGACCGCCTGCCCGTTCACCCGGATGCGGTCGCGGTTGCCGCGCAGGCCCGGGCTGGTCACCGTGCCGACGCGCAGGCCCGCCGCGGCCAGGCAAGCGGAGGCATAGGTCGCCGCGGTGCCCTTGCCCTTGGAGCCGACGACCACGAGGACGGGAACGCCCGCGGGAAGGACGCCCAGGACCTCCGCCAGGGCGCGGGCGCGGGCCAGGCTGCGGGTCTCGCCGGCGGCCCGCGCCTGCCACTCCCGGAAGAACACCTCGTCGGCCGTCACCTGCCCATGGTTACAGGCGCCTTCCCGGGCGTCGCGGCCGGGCCGCGGACCCAGGGCAAGTAGGCTGCAAAGGTCACTTTCCGCAGGCATGGAGCAACGTGAGCCAGGTAAACGAGCCGCTCGACTACCGCGACGCCGTCAACGAGATCATGGGCCGCGGGGTCGAATGGGACATCGATCCCACCCTTGACCGGATCCGCGATCTGGTGGACCTGCTGGGGGAGCCTCAGCGCTCCTATCCCGTCATCCACGTCGCGGGCACCAACGGCAAGACCAGCACCGCGCGGCTGATCGAGGCGCTGCTGCGCGAGCGCGGCCTGCGCACCGGCCTCTACACCAGCCCGGAGATGACCACCCTCCGCGAGCGGATCGCGATCGACGGCGAGCCGATCTCCGAGGAGCACTTCGTCGAGACCCTGCGGGACGTGCTCCCGTACGTGCGGCTGATCGACGACAAGCACGGCGCACGGCTGTCGTTCTTCGAGGTGCTGACCGCGATGGCGTACGCGGCGTTCGCCGACGCGCCGGTGGACGTCGCGATCATCGAGACCGGCATGGGCGGCGCCTGGGACGCGACCAACGTCGCCGACGGGACCGTGGCCGTGATCACGCCGATCGGCCTGGACCACACCCGCTATCTCGGTGACACGATCGAGGAGATCGCGGCCGAGAAGGCCGGGATCATCAAGCCCGGCGCGATCGTCGTCCTGGCGCAGCAGCCGGTGGCGGCGGCCGAGGTGCTGCTGCGCCGGGTCGCCGAGGTGGGCGCGGTGGCGGCGCGGGAGGGCATCGAGTTCGGCGCGGTGCACCGCGACATCGCGTTCGGCGGCCAGATGGTGCGCATCCAGGGCCTGCACGCCGTCTACGACGAGGTCTTCCTGCCGCTGTTCGGAGACCACCAGGCGAGCAACGCCGCATGCGCGCTGGCCGCCGTGGAGGCCTTCGCCAGTGGGGCGCCGACCAGGGGAGAGGCCAACCTGGAGGCGACCACGCGGATCGCCGCGGGCGAGTCCTTCGTGGGCGGCGACGAGGGCCAGCTCGACCCGGCGCTGGTCCGCAGCGGCTTCGCCAAGGCCGGTTCGCCCGGCCGGCTGGAGGTCGTCCGGACCGGGCCGACGGTGCTGCTCGACGCGGCGCACAATCCGGCGGGCATGGAGGCGAGCGTCGCCACCGTGACCGAGGCGTTCGACTTCAACCGCCTGGTCGGCGTCTTCGCCGCGTTCGCCGACAAGGACGTCGCCGGCATGCTCGACCAGCTCGAACCCGTCCTCGCCGAGCTGGTCGTGACGCGCAACTCCTCGCCCCGTTCCCTGCCGGCCGAGGAACTGGCCGAGATCGCCGAGGGCATCTTCGGCGCCGACAGGGTGCACGTGTCCCCGCGTCTGGACGACGCCATCGACCGGGCGATCGGGCTGGCCGAGGAGACCGGTGAATACCAGGGTGCGGGCGTGCTGATCACCGGCTCGGTGGTCACCGTCGGCGACGCGCGGACCCTGCTGCGGGTGGAGGGATCGAAGTGAACGCGAGCGGAGCGAGCCGATGAACGCGAGCGGAGCGAGCCGATGAACGCCGCACGACGGTTGCTGGCGACGGTGCTGACCTGCGAGGCGATCGTGATCGCGCTCGCCATCCCGGTCGCGATCTCGGTGCTGGACGTGAACGGCGCGGTCGCGGGCCTGGTCTGCGGCGGGCTCGCGGTGGCCTGCCTCCTGCTGGCCGGGACGCTGCGCTTCCCGTGGGCGGTCGCGGCGGGCAGCGGGCTCCAGGTGCTGATCATTGCCACCGGTTTCATGGTGCCGACCATGTTCTTCCTTGGTGCCCTTTTCGGGTTGCTTTGGGGAACGTCCATTTGGCTCGGACGCAAGGCGGAAAGCGCGCAGGCGCGCTAAATTCGCGGGCACGGCGTTTCAACTCATCCGCCGATATTCGCGATTCTAATTTATCGCACAAATCGGACATTGCACTTTTGCGGGAAGTGCCTCGGTGGATGACGCCCTCTTGAAGGAGAAGGCCGTGTCCCCCCACGAGGATCCCAGCGAATTCCCGACCGACGACCCCGCCGACCGCACCGTCACCTTCGACCGCCCCGACGGTTTCACCATCCCGGTCGAACGTCCCGTCCGCCGGGACCGGGTCACCACCGAACCGCCCGCCGGTCAGCCCCTCGCCCGGCCCACCGGCACGCGCATCGGCTCACCCGCCAGCCTGCGCGCCGATCCGCGCCCCGACTCATCCGTCGATCCGTTCCCCGACTCACCCACCGATCCGTCCCCCGATTCACCCGCCGGTCCGCCTGTCGACTCGTCCGGCGACCCGCTCCCCACCGGCTCGTCCGCTGAATCGGACACCGGTTCGCCCACCGAGCCGTACGCAGGTTCGTCCGCTGAGCAGCGCACTGATCCGTCCACCCGGCATCCCTCTGATCAGGACGTCGAGGGGGATGGCGCGGAAGTGCGGCCGTGGCGGGTGCGGGAGTGGTTCGCATCCATGGGCGTCTTCATGTTGACGCTCACCGCGTTGCCCGCGATCGCGCTGGCACTGCCCAACACCAGCATGAACGTGCTGGTGCCCGCCCGTGACGCCCTCGGCCTCGACAACGCGGGCCTGCCGGCCCTGATCCGCGCCGCCGGGCTCGCGCTGCCCGCGCTCCTGCTGGCCGTACCGGTCTTCGCCGTGGCGTCCCGGCGGTTCTCGCCGCGCCTCGTTCTCGTGTTCGGGTTCGCGCTCCTGCTGGGCGGTATCGGCGCGGCGCGGTACGCGGAGACGGTGCCGATGATCGCCGGTGGCCGCGTGTTCCAGGGTGCCGGTGCCGGTGCCGTGCTGCCCGCCGTTCTCGTCCTGGTGGCGGAGAGGCGGAGCCGCTTCCTCACCGTGATCTGGGCGGGCATGCTGGCCGCCTCGCTCATCGTCGCGATGCCGCTGGCGCTGCATGCGACGCCGCTCCCTGGCGGCGGTGTCCCGCCCGCCGACTGGCGCGTGGCGCTCGCGCCGTACCCGGCCATCGCCGCCGCCGCGCTCGCCGCCGCGTTCCTCTGCATGATCTTCAGGGGCCGCAGCCGGCTGGCCTCGTCACGGCGGGCCGAACGCGGCCAGTTGTTGCTGCCCGCCGTCCCCGCCGCCGGGTTCGCGTTCCTCGCCGTCGTCACCACCTACGGATGGTCGCCGGGTGCGCAGCTCGTCGTCGGCGGCATCGCGATGGCCGCGCTGCTCGGCCTGGCGGTGGTGGGCAGCCGCGACACGGCCACGGGCAGCCCGTTCGGCTGCGCGGTCGTGATGGTGACCATCGGCCTGCTCACCTACCCGCTGGCCGGGCCGCTGGCCGGGCTGGCGAACGCGTCGGCGATGATGCGGGGCGCGGCCGACCCGCGCCTGTATCTCGTCCCGTTCGGCGCCGCCGCTCTCGCCGCGCTCCTGGGAGCCGTCGCCACCGTACGGATGTCACGGGACGCCGCGCGCGGGGCGGTACTGGGCGGGCACGGCCTCGCCATCGTGGCGGTGCTCGTCTGCCTGGCCACCGACGTCGCCTCGGATCCCTGGCTGCTCCTGGCTCCGCTCGTTCCCCTGGGGGCCGGTCTCGGCATGGCGCTCGCCGCGTCGCTCCGGGACGCCGGTGTGGGTGCGGCGCTGTTCGGCCTGACGCTGAGCTTCCCGGCCGTCCTGGTCGGCCAGCTTCTGGTGCTCGCGCTCCAGGCGGGCCAGATCCAGCGCCTGCGTCCGGAGAACGGCGCCCAGCAGCTCTACGGGCTCACCGCCGGATTCCGCATCTGGGTGATCGCGGCCGGTGTCCTGACCGTCGTGCTGGTCGCCGCCTGTGTCCGGGTCACCGCGGCACGCGAGCGGGCTTCCCGTCCCGAGGGCCGTCGCCGTGCGGAGAAGGCCGCCGCGAAGGCCGCCGCGAAGGCCGCTGCGAAGGCGGCGAGCGAGGCGTAGCCATCGGGGCGAAAACGGGCTGCCGGGCCGGGTAACCTTCTCGCGTAATCCCACCTGTACGAGGAGAACTATCCGTGTCCGAGCGCACTCTTGTTCTGGTCAAGCCCGACGGCGTCCGCCGTGCCGTGGTCGGTGAGGTCATCTCCCGCATCGAGCGCAAGGGCCTGAAGATCGTGGCGCTGGAGCTGCGCACGCTGTCCCGGGACACCGCCGAGGACCACTACGGCGAGCACCGCGAGCGCCCGTTCTTCGGCGAGCTGGTCGAGTTCATCACCGGCGGCCCGCTGGTCGCGATGGTGGTCGAGGGCCCGCGGGCGATCGAGGCCTTCCGCGCGCTGGCCGGTGCCACCGACCCGGTCAAGGCCACGCCCGGCACCATCCGCGGCGACCACGCGCTGGAGATCGGCGAGAACATCGTGCACGGCTCCGACTCGCCCGAGTCCGCCGCGCGCGAGATCAAGCTGTTCTTCCCTGAGCTGGGCTGACACCCCTGAGGGGCGCCGACAAGCGTCCCGACCTGTCCACGTGTCCGGCAGTTTCAGAGGACGGGGGACGGGGAAAGCTGACACACGCGGGCCGGATGGATCCGGCCCGCGTGTGTTTTTGCCAAAACTGGCCTGGTAGGCCTCTGATTTTTAGGCAAGACGCCCCGGTGCGGTGTCTGCCTCGCACCGCTTCAGCGCGTTACGATGGTTACGCCGCTCTGCACGCCCGCCAACATGAAGGGCTCCCTTTCTTCATGGGTAACAAGCTGTCTTTTCTTGGCCGTGACATGGCGGTCGATCTCGGTACCGCTAACACGCTGGTGTACGTGCGCGGGCGCGGCATCGTCCTGAACGAGCCCTCTGTGGTAGCGATCAATACCAATACAGGCAAGATCGTTGCGGTGGGCATCGAGGCGAAGCGCATGATCGGCCGCACTCCCGGCAACATCGTCGCCGTACGTCCGCTGAAGGACGGTGTCATCGCCGACTTCGACGTCACCGAACGAATGTTGCGCTATTTCATCCAAAAGGTGCACAAGCGACGGCATTTCGCCAAACCACGCATCGTGGTGGCCGTGCCCAGCGGCATCACCGGGGTGGAGCAGCGCGCCGTCAAGGAGGCCGGCTACCAGGCCGGCGCCCGCCGGGTCTACATCATCGAGGAGCCCATGGCCGCCGCGATCGGCGCCGGGCTGCCCGTGTACGAGCCCACCGGCAACATGGTGGTCGACATCGGCGGCGGCACCACCGAGGTCGCCATCATCTCGCTCGGCGGCATCGTGACCAGCCAGTCCGTGCGTGTCGGTGGTGACGAACTCGACCAGGCCGTGATCTCGTTCTCCAAGAAGGAGTACTCCCTGATGCTCGGGGAGCGCACCGCGGAGGAGATCAAGATGGCGATCGGGTCGGCCTATCCCGGCGGCGACGACGAACCGCACGCGGAGATCCGCGGCCGCGACCTGGTGAGCGGGCTGCCCAAGACCGTGGTGATCTCCTCCGAGGAGGTGCGCCGCGCGATCGAGGAGCCGGTCAACGCCATCGTGGACGCGGTCAAGACCACCCTCGACAAGTGCCCGCCCGAACTGTCCGGCGACATCATGGACCGCGGGATCGCCCTCACCGGGGGCGGAGCCCTGCTCAAGAACCTCGACGAGCGGCTGCGCGAGGAGACCGGCATGCCGATCCACCTCGTCGACAACCCGCTCGACTCGGTCGTCCTCGGCACCGGCAAGTGCGTCGAGGACTTCGAATCGTTGCGTCAGGTCCTCGTCCCCGAGCCGCGACACTGACCGCCCAGCCCCCTTCGCGCACGGAAAAAGGGAGGTCAGTGGGTGAAGGACACCCGACGGACCCGCTTGGTCCTCGGCTTGCTCCTCGTCGTGGCGCTCGCGCTGATCACAGTCGACTATCGCGGTGGGGAGAGCTCGCCGCTGCGCGGCCTTCGCGGGGTCGGCGCCACGGTGTTCGGCCCGGTGGAGCGTGCGTCGGCGGCGGTGGTGCGGCCGATCGGCAACACCTTCGACGCGTTCACCGACGCGCCGGGTGAACGGCGCCGCGCCGACCGGCTCGAACGCGAAAACCAGCGGCTCCGCGAGCAGCTGCGCGCGAGCCGGCTCGACCAGAACCGCGCCGCGCAGCTCGACCGGCTGCTGGGCTCGGCCGGGATGGGCGGCTACAAGATCGCGGCGGCGAAGGTGATCTCCGCCGGGCAGGGCTTCGAGGACACCGTCACCATCGACGTGGGTTCGCGCAGCGGCGTCCGGCCGGAGATGACCGTGATGAGCGCCGACGGCCTGGTCGGCCGCGTCGTCCGGGTCGGCCCGGCCACCGCCACGGTGCTGCTCGCCACCGACGTGACCTCGCAGGTCGGCAGCCGCCTGGAGGACTCCCAGGAGATCGGCATCGTGCAGGGCCGCGGCCGCCGGGGTCTCGGCGACGGCGGCGGCACGCCGCTGCGTTTCCAGCTGCTCAACGCCACCGCGCCGATGAAGGTGGGCCAGCGGCTGGTGACGCTCGGCTCCCAGGCGGAGCGGCCGTACGTGCCGGGCGTGCCGATCGGCGTCATCGAACGGATCGACCAGCCGGTCGGGGACCTGAACCGCATCGCCTACGTGCGCCCGTTCACCAAGTTCACCAGCCTCGACGTCGTCGCGGTGGTGGTGGCCCCGCCCAAGGCCGATCCGCGCGACGCGGTGCTGCCGCCCAAGCCCAAGCCGACGCCGTCGGCCACCCCCTCCGCCACGCCGAGCGGCAAGCCGGGCGACCGCAAGCCGGCGGGCGACGGCAAGCCGTCCAAGAAGCCGTCCACCAAGCCGTCATCGGGGGATTGATGTGCTGAACACACCGGAGGTGTCGCCGGCCGGCCGCAACGTCCTCACGGCGGTCGTGATCGTTGCCGCGCTGATCCTGCAGGTGTCGGTGGCCAACCGGCTGCCGCTGCCCGGTGGCGTGACGCCCGACCTGGTCCTGCTGACGGTGGTGGCGCTGGCGCTGGTCAACGGGTCGCTGACCGGGCTGGTGGCCGGGTTCTGCGCGGGGCTGGCGGCCGACATCATCCCGCCCGCCGACCACACGATCGGCCGGTACGCGCTGGTCTACTGCCTGATCGGCCATGTCTGCGGGCTGGCCTCCGACGAGATGGACCGCCAGTCGCTGGTGCCGTTCTTCGCCGTCGCGGCGGGCGCCCTGGTCGCGACCGTGCTGTACGCGGCGACCGGGATGCTGCTCGGCGACCCGCGCGCGAGCTGGACGATCGTGACGCGCATCGTGCCGTTGCAGGTCCTCTACGACGTGATGGCGAGCCCCTTCGTGGTGTGGGCCGTGCTACGCGTGACCCGCCGCTTCGAACGCGGAGAACGCCCGTCCCGGGATCGTTCCGTGGTGCCCGCCGCGAGCTACCGGAGCGGAGTGGGGACGCGGCTGTGAACTCCAGGACCCACTTCCGGCTCGTCGTACTGTACGTGCTCGTCGGGGCGATGCTGCTGGTCCTGATGGGACGGCTGTGGACGATGCAGGTCCTCGACGGCGCGCACTACCGCCAGATCGCCGCCGAGAACCGCACCCGCGACATCGTGGTGCCCGCCGTCCGCGGCATGATCCTCGACGGCTCGGGGCGGGCGCTGGTCCGCAACCGCACCGCGCTGGTCGTCTCGGTCGACCGCACCGCGCTCGCGCGGCAGAAGGACAAGGGCAAGGGCGTCCTCGACCGGCTCGCCAGGACGCTCGGCACCTCCCGGGCCGACCTGGAGAAGCGGATCCGGCTCTGCGGGCCCACGGTCAAGCGGCCCTGCTGGCCCGGATCTCCGTACCAGCCGATCCCCGTCGACGACCGGGTCGACCCCAAGCGCGCGCTGCAGATCATGGAGCGGCAGGAGGAGTACCCCGGTGTGACGGCGGCCGTCCAGCCCGTCCGCGAGTACCCCGAGCCCGAGGGCGCCGCCGCGGTCCAGGCCCTCGGTTACCTCCAGCCGATCACCCAGGAGGAGCTCGACAAGCGCAAGGGCCTCAAGGTCACCGGCTACAGCGGCGTCGACCTGATCGGAAGGGACGGCCTGGAGGCCACCTATGACAGCGATCTGCGCGGCGAGCCGGGCTTCCGCAAGGTCCTGGTCGACAGCCAGGGCCGGGTGACGGGCACCGCCCAGGAGAAGTCGCCGATCCCCGGCGGCAACCTGGTGACCAGCCTCGACGCCAAGGTGCAGGAGGCGGCCGAGAAGGCGCTGGAGAACGGGATCAAAAGCGCGCGCTCCCAGGGCAGGAAGGCCGACTCCGCCGCCGCGGTCGTGATGGACGTGCAGACCGGCCGTGTCGTGGCGCTGGCCAGCTACCCCACGTACGACCCGGCCATCTGGACCGGCGGCATCTCCGAGGACGAGTACGAGGGGCTCCTAGGCAAGAAGAAGGGCGAGCCGCTGATCTCGCGGGCGACCCAGGGCCAGTTCGCTCCCGCGTCCACGTTCAAGATCGCCACCCTGACCGGCGCGATCGCCGACGGCTACGACCTGCACGGCACCTACAGCTGTCCCGGCTCCTACATGGTCGGCAGCCGCGCCTTCCGCAACTTCGAGGGCCAGGCCCACGGCAGCATGAACCTGCACCGTGCCCTGGTCGTCTCCTGCGACACGATCTTCTACAAGTTCGCGTACGAGGCGTGGCTGCGCGACGGCGGCATGAAGCCCAAGAAGAAGCCCGCCGACCCGATGGTCACCATGATCCGCAAGTGGGGCTTCGGCTCCCGCACCGGCATCGACGTGCCGGGTGAGACCCCCGGGCGGATCCCGGACCGGCAGTGGAAGCGCGACTACTGGAACGCCACCAAGAACGCCGACTGCAAGGCCGCCAAGGAGGGCTACCCCGACCTCGAACGCAAGGACCCGGGACGCGCCGCCTACGTCAAGAAGATCGCGGCCGAAAACTGCCTTGAGGGCTTCGCCTGGCGCGCCGGTGACGCGGCCAACCTCGCCATCGGCCAGGGCGACATGCTCGTCACTCCACTCCAGCTGACCAGGGCGTACGCGGCGGTGGCCAACGGCGGGCGGCTGGTCGTGCCGCGGATCGCGCAGGCGGTCGTGCGGCCGGACGGCTCGGTCGCGCGCCGCATCGACACGCCGAAGGCGCAGCGCCTTCCGGTGGATCCCAAGGTGCTCAAGTACATCCGGGACAGCCTGGCCGACGTGCCCAAGTCGGGCACCGCGCGCGGGGCGTTCGCCGGCTTCGACCTCAAGAAGGTCGCCGTGGCCGGCAAGACCGGCACCGCCGAGGTCTGGGGCAAGGACGACACCTCGTGGTTCGCGTCGTACGGCCCGGCCGACAAGCCCCGCTTCGCGGTGGTGGCGATGTTCTCCCAGGGCGGCACAGGCGGCGGTCTGGCCGCGCCCGCCGTACGGGAGATCTGGGAGGCGATGTACGGCCTGGGCGGCAAGAAGCCTGCCCTCAAGGACGGCAAGCTGCCCGCGACCCTGCCCAAGCTGGGAATCGGTTCGGGCGGCGTCACGGGCAGGGCCGGCACCGGGGCGCCCTCATGATCGGCGGCATCGGCGGCATCGGCGGCATCGGCGGGATGGGCGGCGCCGGGTCGGTCGGCGGCTACGGCGACCACGGCATCTGGCGGCGGCGCCTGGCGAGCCTCCGCAGGCTCGACTGGACGCTGATCCTCGTCGTGTTCGCGCTGTCAGTGGTGGGCGCGCTGCTGGTGCGGTCCGCCACGTTCCAGCTCCTGACCGAGCAGGGCAAGGACCCCGAGGCCTTCTTCAAGCGGCACCTGCTCAACCTGGTCATCGGCTTCGTGCTGGGCGGGGTCGCGACCGTGCTCGACTACCGGCTGCTGCGCGCGTACGTGCCGATCCTGTACGTGCTCGCCTGCGTCGGGCTGGTGCTGGTGCTGACGCCCGTGGGCTCGACGATCAACGGGTCGCACTCGTGGATCGTGATCGGCGGCGGGTTCCAGATCCAGCCGTCGGAGTTCGCCAAGGTCGGCCTGGTGGTGCTGCTCGCCATGCTCCTCGGCGAGCCGCGCGACGGCGAGGTCGGCCCGGGACGGCGCGACATCCTGCTGGCGCTGGGGCTGGCGGGGATCCCGGCCGTTCTGATCATGATGCAGCCGGACCTGGGCACGACGCTGGTCTTCTGCGCCACGGTGCTCGGCGTGCTGGCCGTGTCGGGCGTGCGCAAGCGCTGGCTGACCGGGCTGGTCGGCGGCGCGGCGCTGGCCGCGTTCTCGGCGTGGTTCTTCGGCCTGCTCAAGCCCTACCAGCTCGCGCGGTTCACGGCGTTCATCGACCCGTCGGCCGACCCGCGCGGCGCGGGCTACAACGCCCAGCAGGCCCGGATCGCGGTCGGGTCGGGCGGCGTGACCGGCAAGGGGCTCTTCCAGGGCGAGCAGACCGGCGGCCACTTCGTCCCCGAGCAGCAGACCGACTTCATCTTCACCGTGGCGGGGGAGGAACTGGGCTTCCTCGGGGCCGCGGTGATCATCATCTTGCTGGGCGTGGTGTTCTGGCGCGGGCTGCGCATCGCGACGCAGGCCGCCGACTTCTTCGGCACGCTGGTCGCCACCGGCGTGGTCTGCTGGATGGGCTTCCAGACGTTCGAGAACGTCGGCATGACGCTGGGCATCATGCCGATCACCGGCTTGCCGCTGCCGTTCGTCTCCTACGGCGGCTCCGCCACGTTCGCCAACATGATCGCGCTGGGGCTGCTCCAGGCCGTCCATGTCCGCCGCCGGGCCTTCGACTGACCCGAGCTGGGGGTACGCTGGTCGGATCCCACACATCCTTCCTTGGAGGACTCCCCATGCCAGTTGAGTCGATCTTCCCGCGCCTGGAGCCGGTGCTCCCACGGGTGCAGAAGCCGATTCAGTACGTTGGCGGCGAGCTCAACTCCCAGGTCAAGGACTGGGACGAGGCCGAAGTCCGCTGGGCCCTGATGTATCCCGACGCCTACGAGGTCGGGCTGCCCAACCAGGGCGTGCAGATCCTCTACGAGATCCTCAACGAGCGCGCCGGCGTCCTCGCCGAACGGACCTACAGCGTCTGGCCGGACCTTGAGGCGATCATGCGGGAGCAGGGCATCCCGCAGTTCACGGTCGACGCGCACCGCCCGGTCGCGGCGTTCGACGTGCTGGGCGTCTCGTTCTCGACCGAGCTCGGCTACACCAACCTGCTGACCGCGCTCGACCTGGCCGGCATCCCGCTGGAGGCCGCCGACCGCGGCGACGAGCACCCGATCGTGCTGGCGGGCGGGCACGCCGCGTTCAACCCCGAGCCGATCGCCGACTTCCTGGACGCGGCGGTGCTCGGCGACGGCGAGGAGATCGCGCTGGCGATCACCGAGGTCGTCCGCGAGTGGAAGGCCGAGGGCCGCCCCGGCGGGCGCGACGAGCTGCTGATGCGGCTGGCGGCCTCGGGCGGCGTGTACGTGCCGAAGTTCTACGACGTCAGCTACCTGCCGGACGGGCGCATCCAGCGCGTCGCGCCCAACCGGCCCGGCGTGCCCTGGCGGGTCGAAAAGCACACCGTCATGGATCTGGACGAGTGGCCGTACCCCAAGAAGCCCCTGGTCCCGCTGGCCGAGACCGTGCACGAACGGTTCAGCGTGGAGATCTTCCGGGGCTGCACACGCGGCTGCCGGTTCTGCCAGGCGGGCATGATCACGCGCCCGGTGCGGGAGCGGTCGATCACCACGATCGGCGCGATGGTCGACGAGGGCCTCAAGCAGAGCGGTTTCCAGGAGGTCGGGCTGCTCAGCCTGTCCAGCGCCGACCACAGCGAGATCGGCGAGGTGGCCAAGGACCTCGCCGACCGGTACGAGGGCACCAACACCTCGCTGTCGCTGCCGTCCACGCGGGTCGACGCGTTCAACATCACGCTGGCCAACGAGTTCTCGCGCGGCGGGCGCCGGTCCGGGCTGACGTTCGCGCCCGAGGGCGGCTCCGAGCGCATGCGCAAGGTGATCAACAAGATGGTCACCGAGGACGACCTGATCAGGACCGTGACCACCGCGTACGAGAACGGCTGGCGCCAGGTCAAGCTCTACTTCATGTGCGGGCTGCCCACCGAGGAGGACGAGGACGTCCTCGCCATCGCCGACATGGCCAAGCGCGTGATCAAGGCGGGCCGCGACGCCACCGGCCGCCGTGACATCCGCTGCACGGTCTCCATCGGCGGGTTCGTGCCCAAGCCGCACACCCCGTTCCAGTGGGCCGCCCAGTGCGACCACGAGACCGTGGACCGGCGCCTGAAGGCTCTCAAAGAGGCGCTGCGCACTGACCGCGAATACGGCCGCGCCATCGGCCTGCGCTACCACGACGGCCAGCCGTCGATCGTCGAGGGCCTGCTCTCGCGCGGTGACCGGCGCGTCGGCCAGGTCGTCCGCGCGGTCTGGGAGGACGGCGGCCGCTTCGACGGCTGGAGCGAGCACTTCTCGTTCGAGCGCTGGCTGGGAAGCGCCGACAAGGTCCTGGCCGAGCACGGCGTCGACGTCGACTGGTACACCACCCGCGAACGCGACGAGGTCGAGGTGCTCCCCTGGGACCACCTGGACGCCGGGCTGGACCGCGAGTGGCTCTGGCAGGACTGGCAGGACGCGGTTGACGAGACCGAAGTCGAGGACTGCCGCTGGACTCCCTGCTACGACTGCGGCGTCTGCCCCACCATGGGCACGGAGATCCAGATCGGCCCCACCGGAAAGCGCCTGCTTCCTCTCTCGGTAGTCTGAAGCCCAGTCGAGCCCGAGGTTCCGGGCGCGGGGCCCCAGGGCCCGAGGTCGCGAAAGCGATGAGCACCACCGGGAGCCCGTACTCTATAGAGAGACGTTTTCGACTCGACGCGAGTAGGAAGGACGAGTGCCCTGGCTCCCATGCCGGAGGGCCCTGCGCCGGCCCCCGTGGTCCAGCGCCTGCGCGTGCGCTATGCCAAGCGCGGCAGGCTGCGGTTCACGAGCCATCGCGACATTTCCCGGGCCGTGGAACGCGCCGTTCGGCGTGCCGGGATTCCTGTCGCGTTCAGCGCGGGATTCACTCCGCACCCCAAGATCTCGTATGCGGGTGCGGCGGCAACAGGGGTGGCCAGTGAGGCCGAGTACCTCGAGATCGGGCTCACCGAGCCCCGCGACCCTGCGCGGGTACGGGCCGATCTCGACGCCGCCCTGCCCGACGGTCTCGACATCGTGGATGTCGTGACGGTCCGGCCGGTGCGCACCGGCGAAGCCCAGGCCAAGCCGGGCGCGCTGGCGGATCGGCTCGAGGCGTCCGAGTGGCGGATCCGGCTGGACGGTGTCGCCTCCGACGACGCCGCCTCGGCCGTGGCCGCCTTCTTGGCCGCCGCCGAGATCGAGGTGGAACGCCTCACGAAAAAGGGACGACGCCGTTTCGACGTCCGTGCCGCCGTGTCCGCTCTGGAGCTGGACCGGCGTGCCGAGGAGACGGCCGATGCCCCTTGTGCGATACTTCGAATGGTTGTTCGGCATACAACACCTGCCGTACGACCCGACGACATCCTCACCGGACTGCGCCAGGTCGCCGACCTCGCGCCGCCGTCACCGCCGTTGGTGACCAGGCTGGCGCAGGGGCCCCTCGACGCGGACACCGGTGGCCTTGCGGATCCGCTGGATTCCGACCGGGAGAACGACCAGCCGTCCGGCGATGATGCCGAGGCGGCCCAGGGGTCTGCTCTCCCGATCTCCGGCGAAGCCGTGAGCGCGGATGCCGTCAGCGCCTGATCGACGGGCTGAAGCCGTGGCGCCGCCACGGAACCGGCCCGCAGGGAAAGATCGGCGCGCCCCCGACGACTTTGTCGTCGCTGCCGGGCCACCGCCCGGACGCGACGGCGCCGACGACTGACGGAGTGTTCCCGTGCGGCGCACCGCACCGATCCGCCCGAGGCGGAACGGACGGTCGCGCCCGGGAGCCTGACGGGAGATTGCCCGGATGCTTGATAACGAAGCCGATTCGGCGAACGCCGAAGGCACCGATAACGCGACTGACGCGACCAACGCGACGACCGGCGTGCGGACCACAAGGACGCGCCGCCGCGCGGCCAGCCGCCCTGCCGGTCCGCCGCCCGAGATCGACGAAACCCCCCCGGCGGCGACCGCGACGACGGCGACCGCTGCCGCCGCTGCTGCTGCCGCCGCGTCGGAGACACCACCTCCGGCACCCGCCGGTGCGGGCCCCGGCGAGGCCGCATCCGATGAGGCCGTGTCCGACGAGGCGGCGTCCGGCGAGCCCGCGCGGCCCAAGAAGGCCACCCGCACCCGGACGAGCCGCGCGAAGACCACCAAGGCCAAGGCCACCGAGACGGCAACGGAGCCTGCCGCTGGGCCTGCCACCGAGACGGCTGTCGAGGCGGCCGCCGACCAGGCCGAGCAGGCGGCCGGCACCCCGTCCGCGGAGTCCGCCGCCCCGGCGCAGGAGCCGGCCAAGACCACCCGGACCCGTACGCGCCGCAAGAGCGCCGCGGCCGAGGCTCCGGTCGTTCCCGCGGTCCCCGTCGTCCCGCCCGTCCAGCCGGAGGCTGAGGCCGACGAGGGTGAGCAGGCCGCCGGGGGAGTGCCCTCGGTGAGCTTCCAGCCGCCCATGGTCGTCTTCCAGGCCCCGGAGCCCGCCGCCGTCCCGGCCAAGACCAGGTCCAAGGCCAAGCCCAAGGACGAGCCGAAGGACGAGGCCAAGGGCGCCGACCTGGCCGAGGACGAGGCCGACGAGGCCGCGGCCGAGCACGACGAGGACGACGAGTCCGACGACAAGCCGTCGCGCCGTCGCCGCCGCAGGGGTGGCCGCGGCCGTGGCCGCACCGGCAGGGAAGGCGACGAGGAGGGCCCGGCCGACGAGGCCGAGGCCGAAGACGCCAAGGAAGCCGAGCCGGCCAAGAGCGCCGAGCCGGCCAAGAGCACGAGGGCGTCCCGTTCCCGCAAGGCCGCCCAGGAGGCCAAGGAGGCCAAGGAGGAGCAGGCCGCCGAGGCCGACCAGGCCGACGAAGGCGACGAGACCGACGAGGACGATTCGGCTGGTGGCTCCAGCCGCCGCCGGCGCCGCCGGCGCCGCCGCTCCGGTACCACCGACGCCGACGGCCCCGACGACCCGCCCAACACCGTCACCCACGTCCGGGCGGTGCGGAGCGCGGAGTCCCGCGCAGCCGAGGACGAGGTGCAGTCGGTCCGCGGTTCCACCCGCCTGGAGGCCAAGAAGCAGCGCCGCCGCGAGGGCCGCGAGCAGGGTCGGCGCCGCCCGCCGGTGATCACCGAGGCCGAGTTCCTGGCTCGCCGCGAGTCCGTCGAGCGCGTCATGGTGGTCCGCCAGGAGGGCGAGCGCACCCAGATCGCCGTTCTCGAGGACGACGTGCTCGTCGAGCACTACGTCAACCGCGCGACGCACCAGTCCTACGTGGGCAACGTCTACCTCGGCAAGGTCCAGAACGTCCTGCCCTCGATGGAGGCGGCGTTCGTCGACATCGGCAAGGGTCGCAACGCCGTCCTGTACGCGGGCGAGGTCAACTGGGACGTCGCCGGCCTGGAGGGCCAGCCCCGCCGCATCGAGTCCGCGCTCAAGTCCGGGCAGTCCGTCCTGGTCCAGGTCACCAAGGACCCGCTCGGGCACAAGGGCGCCCGCCTGACCAGCCAGGTGTCCCTGCCCGGCCGCTACCTGGTCTACGTGCCCGACGGCTCGATGACCGGCATCAGCCGCAAGCTGCCCGACAAGGAGCGCAGCCGGCTCAAGTCGATCCTCAAGAAGGTCATGCCGGAGAACGCGGGCGTCATCGTCCGTACCGCCGCCGAGGGCGCGACCGAGGAAGAGCTCTCGCGCGACGTCTCCCGCCTGGCCGCCCAGTGGGACAACATCCAGAAGCAGGTCAAGACCGCTTCGGCGCCCTCCCTGCTCTACGGCGAGCCCGATCTGACGATCCGCGTCGTCCGCGACATCTTCAACGAGGACTTCACCAAGCTCGTCGTCGCCGGTGCCGACGCGTGGGACACGGTCTCCGACTACGTCCAGTACGTGGCGCCGCACCTGGGTGACCGCGTCGAACGCTGGGTCGGCGACCAGGACGTCCTGGGCGCGTACCGGATCGACGAGCAGATCGCCAAGGCCCTCGACCGCAAGGTGTGGCTGCCGTCCGGCGGCTCCCTGGTCATCGACCGCACCGAGGCCATGACGGTCATCGACGTCAACACCGGCAAGTTCACCGGCCAGGGCGGCAACCTCGAGGAGACGGTCACCCGCAACAACCTCGAAGCGGCCGAGGAGATCGTCCGCCAGCTCCGCCTGCGCGACATCGGCGGCATCGTCGTGATCGACTTCATCGACATGGTCCTGGAGAGCAACCGCGACCTGGTCCTGCGCCGCATGGTCGAGTGCCTGTCACGGGACCGTACCAAGCACCAGGTCGCCGAGGTCACCTCGCTGGGCCTGGTCCAGATGACCCGCAAGCGCGTCGGCCAGGGCCTCCTGGAGGCGTTCTCGGAGACCTGCGAGTCCTGCAACGGCCGCGGCATCCACGTTCACCTGACGCCTGTCGAGCCCAAGCCGGACGGCAAGGCCACCAAGGAGGGCGGCCGCCGCCGCAAGCGCAAGGGCGACATCGAGAAGGCCGTCGAGGACAAGCTCGCCAAGACCGACGAGCCCGCCGAAGAGGCCGCCGCCGAGGCCGCCGAAGCCGCGATCGAGGCCACCGAGACCGTCCCCGGCACCCTGGAGCCGGGCTCGGCCGAGGCCGACCTCAACGGCGCCGCCCCCGCCGAAGAGGAGACCGCCGCCAGCAACGGCCGCCGCCGCAGCCGCACCCGCCGTCCCCGCGCCAAGGCCGAGAGCACGACCGAAGACTGACGATCTGAGTAGTGCCGTAGCGGTTTGACGACGCCCCGCCGTTCACTCGTGAACGGCGGGGCGTCTTCGGCATCAGCGCCGATGCACATTGCGGATCAGCGGGGACTGGATCCCCCGGTCACTGGCGGGCGGGTGTGGCCGAATCGTTCTGCCACGAGCCGGTCGGCCCAGCGGCGCAGGGCGTCCTGCACGGGCGGGTGGCTGAGCCCGGCGGCGGCCGCAAGCTCATCGGCGGATGAGGTGTCGTAGCGATCTTCGGAAAGGAAGGTCAGCGTCTCGGGGTCGGCTCGGGTGAGCGCGCGGGGCAATCGTCGTACGAGGCCGAGCGGCAGGACCAGGCGTGGTGCGCGCACGCCGAGGTGCCGGGCCAGGAGCGCGATCAGGTCGGGCAGCGGAGGGGTGGCGTCGTCCAGCAGCCAGTGCGCGCGGCAGGGCTCATGGTCGTGTTCGGGTACGGCGGCCAGGAAGCGGGCGAGGTGATCGACGGTGACCACGGGGACGAACGTGCGCCGGGTGCCGGCCAGGGCGGGGAGCCGTCCGGCCCACAGGTTCTCGACCATTTCGGCGAGGCCGATGTACTGCCCGGATTCGCCCGTGACCGAGTGCCCGATCACGGTGGCTGGATTGACCACGGTCAGGGGAACGCCCTGCCGCGCGGCGATGATCCGTACGGCTGAGTCGCCTTCACGCTTTGACGCCTCGTACGCGCCGAGGCGCTGGTAGAGGCTGGTCAGCTGGTCCTCGGAGGCCAGGGCGGCCTCTGTCGTGCCGACGCGGTATCCGGATATGTGAATCAGGCGTCGCAGGTGCGGGCGTGCACCGGCCCAGCGGACGACGTTCACGGCCCCGTCGACGTTGGTCCGCCGGGCCTCTTCACGGCTCATGCCGAAGCGGTACACCCCGGCGGTGTTGAAGACGTCCCGCACTGAACTCAGCCGGTCTTGGTCCTCCTGGGCGAGCCCGAGCCCCGGCTGGATCATGTCGGCGGTGATGACGGTGAGCGCTTGATCGTCGATGTCGTGCTGACGCAGCCAAGTGCGGAGTTCGGCGCCGCGAGCGGGGTCGTTTCGGACGGTCACGGCTACCGACCGGCCCTGAGCCAGGAGCTCTGCGGTCAGCCACCGGCCGATGAGGCCGGTCGCGCCGACGACCAAGGTGTCGGGTCGGTCAGGCATGGACGTCTCCTAATAGACCGATCTACATATTTCGAGGACATGCGGATGCCCGGCGTGGCTGAGGCAGGGCTCAGGCGTTGAGCAGGATCACGGCGGAACGTCGTGCCCGGTCAATGGGCGTTCGACTGCGCTGGGCGCGGGCCAGGACGAGCGCCCCCTCGATCAGGGCGAGCAGGGAGCAAGCCAGGTCCTCGGCTTGGTCATGTGTGCGGCCATCGGCGACCAGGCGGTCCGCAAGCGCCTGCTGCCAGCCGCCGTAGGTGTCCGCGCAGACTTTCTGCAGCGAGTCGTTGGTGGCCGCGACCTCCAGAGCGACCGTGGCGATCGGGCAGCCCTTGGCGTACTCGGCCCCCTCCATCCGGTCGGCCAGCGCGTCCAGGATCGACTCGATCAGTGTTCTCGTATCGGGAACGGCATCCGCGAGGCTCCGGATCAAGGCGTCGATCTCCTGGCCGGAGGCGGTGAGGGCCTCCGCGGTCAGCTGGTCCTTGCCGCCGGGGAAGTGGTGGTAGAGCGAGCCGCGGGGAGCCTTGCCGGCTTCGAGCACCTGGTTGAGCCCCACGCCGAAGTAGCCCCGCGCCTCGACCAGCGTGCGCGCGGCGTCGATCAGCCGTGCCCGCGTCTCGTCACCCTTGACAGCCATGCGCCCAAATTAGACCGATCTACATAATCTTGTCCAACTGATGCAGAGGTCGGTTCGCTACGGTCGTGTGTATGCCTGGAGACGACACATCCCGAGCCGACGCCGAGTTCCAGCTCGCCGCCACTCGTTATGAGGATGCCCGCAAGCAGGAAGAGGACGCCAGGGTCGCGCTCTTCGACGCCGCGGCCAAAGCTGTACGGTCCGGCACGAGTGTCGAGGAACTCGCCGCCGAGACCCCCTTCAGCGCCGCCGAGCTCCGCCGCCAGGTCCGCGACCGAGGCATCGATTGACCGGCCGTGCCCTGGACGACCAGCCGCAGCAAGGACGACCGATCGAGGCATGGACGACCGAGGTGGGAGCGATCGACCGAGGTGGGGCGACCGGCCGAGGCGGAGTGACCGGCCGAGGTGGGGCGACCGGCCGGGGCGGGGTGACCGGCCGAGGCGTGGGCGACCGGCCGCAGCAAGGACGACCGATCGAGGCATGGACGACCGGGGCGGGGTGACCGGCCGAGGCGGGGCGATCGCCCGAGGCGTGGGCGACCGATCGAGGCTGGGGTGGGCGGCCGCAGTGTGGGTGGATGGTCGGGGTGGGGTGACCGGCGGCAGGGTGGGCGGCCGATGGAGGTGTGGGTGGTTGGTCGCAGCGTCGGCGGCCCGATGGGGGCGTGGGCGTTCGACAGGGCGTGTCGGTGGCGTGAGGGTGATTGGCTGCAGCGTGGGCGACCGGTCGAGGCATAGGTGGACGGGCACGGGCGGGTGAACGGATGCGGAGTTGATCGAACGGGCGCGTTCGTCGGAGGTGGCTGGGAGGATCTGCGGTGTGACGGATCTTGATTCTCTCGTTCGACGAGTTGCGGCCAAGGCCCGCGAGACCACCCCTGAGTTGCCTCCAGGTCTCTCCGCCGCAGAGGTCGCGGCGGCCGAGGAGGCCTTGGGCTTCACGCTGCCGCCTCTGCTCGCGCGGTTGTACGTGGAGATCGCCGACGGTGGCTTCGGCCCCGACTACCAGCTCTATCCGCTGAACGCGGGTGAGCTCACAGCGGTGGGCATCTATCAGGAAGAACGCGCCGAGTCGTCTGACGGGGGCAATCCGCATTGGCCAGCGGGCGTCCTGCCTATCCTCACCTGGGGTTGTGGCATGTACGCCGCCGTGGACTGCCAGAACGAGCGGGCCTCCGTCCTGCTCTTCGAGCCGAACGGTATCGACGGCGACTGGACGAAGGCCTGGTTCGTCGATGCCGCTTCGCTGGAAGACTGGCTGGAGAGCTGGCTCAACGACAGCGGCTGGTTCAGCGTAGATGACTATGACGGCGATGAGGAGTTGCCGGAGCCGTCGCCGTGGAGCTCGGCGGCCGATCGGCTCGCGGCGCCTTGAACGGGGTGGACATGCCGGGCGAGATGGCGAGGCTGACGGGATTCCTGTACGAGATCGGGCTTCTCAAGCGCTACAAGCGCACCGGGTGGCTCGTCGCAGGAGTCGGTGACCCCGAGAGCATCGCCGATCATTCGTTCCGTGCGGCGGTCATCGCGGGTGTCCTCGCCGCGATGGAAGGCGCGAATCCCGACCGCGCGGTGATGCTCAGCCTCTTCCACGACAGCCAGGAGACGCGGCTCACCGACCTTCCTTACCTGGCCAGGCCGTACGTGACCAAGGCGTCGAACGAAGAGGTCACCGAGCACCAGACGCGCGGCCTGCCGCAGCCGGTCCTGACGATGATCACTGGGGCGGTGGGGGAGTACGAGGGTGGGACGAGCCGTGAAGCCGCCTGCGCGCGCGACGCGGACAAGCTCGAATGCCTCATCCAGGCCATCGAGTACCGCGAGCAGGGCAACCGGAACACCCAGCCGTGGATCGACAGTTCGCTGGCCCGGCTCCAGACCTCCTCCGCCAAACGGCTGGCGGAGGAGGCCCTTGCGACCGGCTCGCTGGAGTGGCTGGCCCAAGCCCTCGGCGACTCCCCTTGATCAGCCCACGTTGTTGATCACGATCGGCACGTTCTTGGACTTGCCGACGAGCCACAGGGCCGGGCTCCCCGGGATGGCCGTGCCGCCGGTGACGTTGCCGTCAGCGGGAACGGGCAATGTCACCTCCGTCCAGGTGTCGCCGTCCAACCGGTAGAGGTCGCCCCAGTACGTCTGGAGGGCCCACAGGTTGCCGTCGCCGGTCCTGATCAGTTGTTCGTTGGACGGCGTGTGGGGGACGTCACGCCACGTCTGTCCATCCCAGCGTCGGCTGACCTGCGTGTAGGCGGATCCGCCGGAGTACCTCCCCTTGACCCATACATCGGTGTCAGAGACCGCCAGGACGTCGATCCAGTGCGTCTGTTCCTCCTTGAGCACGTTGGTCCACCGCTGCCCGTCCCAGTGCAAGATCCCCCAAGTCGAGGCGGCCCAGGCAGAGGTGTCAGAGACCACCGAGATCCTCTCGACGGCCATGCAGCATCCGTTGGGCGCGCCGACCTCCTGCTTGCTCCACTGCCCGTTCTCCCACCGGTAGAGGCCCCCGCCGCAAGCGAACCACGCGCCGCTGGAATCGGCCGCCGGCTTCTTCGGCCAGCACCCGCTCTCGGGCTTGTGCACTTGATGCCATGTGACCCCGTCCCACCGCGCGACGTACGGCGCCAGCTTGCTGCTGTCGTGGGGGTGGAGTGTGCCGGTCACCCAAACGTTGTCCGGCGCCACCGCGTTGATCTCCCGGACCACTCCGTCGCCGCCGAAACCCGGCAGGTCGTACGTCTTCCAGGACCACCCGTTCCACCGGACGACCGCGCCCTTGGGCGGCAGGACGTGGATGGTCCCCGCGCCCCACCCGGGAACCGACCAGTCGATGCCCTGATAGCCCTGGTAGCCGGCAGCCCAGACATCGTCCGGCCCGGTGGCCGAGACGGCCTCCAGCCCGCTGCGCGGCCACAACCACGGAGTGGCTGCACCGCGAAGCTCCCGTGGCTCCGCCGCGAAGGCGCTCGGGCCGGCGAACAGGCTCGCAACGGCAAGGACGAACACGACGAACACGGTTGGTCTCATCGGCTGCTCCCGGGGAAGGGCTAGGCGCACTGCCGAGATTCAACCATGCCAGTGTTTGCTGGAACAGTCCTTAGTTGCTCGTATCCCCGTAGGACTCGAGCAGGCGGCACAACATCGACGCGAGTTCCCCCTTCTCCCCTTCGTCCAACGCCTCCAGGAGGCGCGCCTCGTTCGCCAGATGCAGCGGAAGCACCCGGTTGATCACCTCCAGGCCGCGCGGGGTGAGCCGGATCTTGACCGAACGCCGGTCGCCCTCGTCGCGCACTCGGGTGACCAGGCCCTTGGCGTCCATCCGGTCGACCCGCAGGGTGATCGCTCCGGTGGTCACCAATGAGGCCTTGAGGAACGCGCCGGCGGTCAGCTCGTAGGGCTCTCCCGACCGCCGCAGGGTGGACAGCATGTCGAACTCGCCCGGCTCAAGATCATGACCGGCCAGGAAGTCCTTGATCTCCTTGTCCCACAGGCGGGAGATCCGCATGACCCGGGCCACCACGGCGAGTGGAGAGACGTCCACATCGGGCCGTTCATGTCGCCACTGCTCGATCAACGCCGCCACCGCGTCGGCCATGACACCTCCAAATAGATGAGCGTTCATCTACTTGATATTCACGCAAGCCCTAATTATCTTAGCGCTCACCTTACCGGCGCGCAGAGAGTCGCGCTGTCGTGTCCCGCGCCCGCTGAGCCTCTCGGGGAACGTGATCCATCCCTTCGGGTGATACCGCAGTGGAAGGAGATCAAATGCCCCCTAGACGTATCGCCCGCGCCGCGCTCGGCGCGGGCCTCATAGGCGCTCTCGCCGTACCGCTCGGCCCGACCTTCCCGGCGGGTGCCGACACGGCGCCCGCCCCGGCCGGACCCACGCGGACCGTGACGCTCCTCACCGGCGACATGGTGAAGGTCCGACCGGTCAAAGGCCGCCTGCCGCTCGTGACGGTCACCCCCGGCAGCGGGCGCAAGAACCGGACGTTCAGCACCAGCATCCGGCCCGACGGCCACGTGGTCGTGCTGCCCGCCGACATGACCGGGCTGGTCGGGAAGGTGATCGACCCCGCGCTGTTCGATGTGACCGAGCTGATCGAGCAGGGGTACGACGACGCGCGCAGCCGCGAGCTGCCGCTGATCGTCCAACGCTCGGGAACGGCCCGCGCCAAGGCCGCCCTCGGCGGGAACCTGCGGGAGACCCGGGCCCTGCCGAGCATCGGCGCGGTCGCTGTGCGCCAGCCGCGGGCCAAGGCGCCCAACCTGGGCAACGCGCTCGCCGGCCTCCGCACGTCCTCTCGCGCGCTGACCACCGGCGTCAAGCACATCTGGCTCGACCGCAAGCTCAAGGCCACCACCCTCCCTGCCGGTGCCCGCTCGGCGACCGCCCTGCCCGGCAGTGCGCGGGGCGCGGTGACGCCCGGCAGTGCGCGGGCGGCGGGGAAGCTCGACCGCAACCTGACGCAGGTCGGGGCGCCGCGGGCATGGGGCGCGGGGGCCACCGGGCGCGGGACGAGGGTCGCCGTGCTGGACACCGGGGTGGATCCGGACCATCCGGATCTCAGGGGACGCGTCGCCGAGACGGCGAACTTCAGCGAGTCGCCCGACACCGCGGACCGGTTCGGGCACGGCACGCACGTCGCCGCGACCATCGCGGGCACCGGCGCCGCAGCCAAGGGTGAACGCAAGGGCGTCGCCCCGGACGCCGAACTGCTGATCGGCAAGGTCCTGGACGACGACGGCAACGGAACGGACTCGGGCGTGCTCGCGGGCATGGAGTGGGCCGCCTCGCGCGCCAAGGTCGTCAACATGAGCCTCGGTGGCGACCCGTCCGACGGCACCGACCCGCTGGCCGAGGCCCTCAACACGCTGACCCAGAAGCACGGCACCCTGTTCGTCGTGGCGGCGGGCAACGCAGGGGAGATCTCCTCCGTCTCCACCCCGGCGACGGCCGACGAGGCCCTCGCGGTCGGTGCCGTCAACGGGTCCGACAAGCTCGCCGAGTTCTCCAGCCGCGGCCCGCGCACTGGCCGGTACGCCGCCAAGCCCGAGATCGTCGCACCCGGCGTCGACATCATCGCGGCCCGCGCCCAGGGCACCAGGATGGGCAACGTGCTCGACGCCGAGTACACGTCCTCCTCGGGCACGTCCATGGCGGCTCCGCACGTCGCGGGCGCCGCGGCACTCGTCCTGCAAAGGCACCCGGACTGGACGCCCCAGCAGATCAAAGCGGCGCTCGTCGGCTCCACCGACCCGGCCACCGGCGGCGACGCCTTCGAACGGGGTTCCGGACGCCTCAACGCGGGCACGGCGGTGACCGCGCCGGTCGTCGCGGCCCTGGCCGCACCGCACCTGGGGACGTCCGCGTACCCCGCGCACCCGGCGCTGTCCGCCAAGATCGGCTGGAGGTCCACGGCGGGCGCGGCCTCGCTCGACCTGTCCGTCAAGGTCACCGATCGCGAGGGCAGGATCATCTCCGGAGTGGCGTCCGTGCCCGCGACGGTGGAGATCCCGGCGGGCGGCAGCAACCATGTCGCGTTCGAGGTCAAGGCACCCAAGGCCCCTGGCCTCTACACAGCGGAGGTGACCGCCAAGGGCGGGGGCGTGACGATCCGCACGCCCGTGACGTTCTACGTCGAGCCACCGAGCCACACCCTCACCATCGTGGCCAAGCCCCTACCGAACTCGGCCGAGGGGAAGACCACGGCGAAAGCCGAGATCATGAACCTCGCCAACGCCGCGATCTACAGCAACTGGACTGAGGTCAACACCGAGGGGACGACCCAGGTGCGCGTGCCCGCGGGCCGCTACGGCGTGCTGGGCAAGGTGTACGACACCGACGGCAACGGTGAGGTCATGCGCGGCGCCATAGCCGGTACTCCCGAGGTGCTCGTCGACCGGGACCTCACGGTCACCCTGGACGGATCCGTGGCGAAGCCTGTCAAGGCGAGCGTGCAGGGACTGGAGACCAAGGAGGTCACGACGACGGCCGCCCTCCTCCGGACGCTCCGGCAGGGCTCCTGGGCCACGATGCTCTACAACGGCATGGCGGAGGGCCAGACCGTGTACGTCCAGCCGATGGGCGGCGTCCAGACCGGCAGCCTCAAGGCGTACGGCGGACACCGGCTGACCGCGCCCGGGAAGGTGTACGACCTGATCGAGCCCTTCTCGACCGGCGACCCCGCCACCGTGATCACCCCGGCCGACCAGGCGCGGATGGCCCAGGTGGAGCAGCGGTTCGCCGCGTTCGACGGCGACACCTCCATGGACATGCGCGAACGGCGCGTCGGGGTCACGCCCGAGGGGCTGCAGCTGGCCGACTCGTCCAGCGACGTGCCGGCGGGCTCCACCCGGACCGACTACCTGCTGGCGCCGGCCGGCACGATCTGGTTCGGCTATGGAGCTCCGCGCACCATCGAGTGGGTCGATCTCCCTCCGGCCTCCGAGTTCAAGCCGGGCAGCAGGACGACCCTCACCTGGGGCCGCCAGCCGCTGAGGCCGGGCCCCGCCAACCAGCCGAACCTCACCGACAACCAGTGCCAACCCGCGCAGACGGCCCGTACGCGGGGCGAGATGACGATCGCACTCGTCGACATGCAGGCGCGTCCGGACGGCTGGGACTGCATTCTCGACGGCGTCAAGGGCAGGCGCATGGCGCTCAGCGCGGACGGCAAGAAGATCGGCGAGTACGACGGCGACAGCCATGACCGTCCTGCCCGCTTCGCCGTTCCCACCCGCGCGGCGAACTACGAGCTGACGTACGAGAACGACGCGTCCGACGTGCTACCCGTGTCGGTGCGGACCTCCACGAAGTGGACGTTCCGTTCGGCAGCGCCGTCGGGACAGGAGAGCGTGGCCCTCCCACTGGTGACCGTGGACTACGACCTGGCGCTCGACCTGCTCGGCAAGCCCACGGGCAAGCCCGCCACGTTCGACGTCCCGGCGGGCAAGAGCCTGAAGCTCTGGACGTCCCTGGACGACGGCAAGACCTGGCAGTCGGCGCAGGTCACGTCCCTGGGATCCGGCCGCTTCAGCGCCCCCCTGCCCAAGGCGACCTCCGGCCAGGGCGTCTCCATTCGCGTCCACGCCACGGACGCCAAGGGCAACGCCATCGACCAGGACATCATCCGCGCTTACAGAATCCGCTGATCCCTTTCTGAACCGGCCCCGCACGAGACCCACACCGGCCCTTCGCGCGGGGCCCTTCCCTGCCAGTGTCGGGTCATCGAGCGGTGAGGACGTGCGCCCACGGCTCATCGATGTCGGCCAGACCCAGCACGGCGACCACGTTGTCGAGCATTCCGGCGCCGAACCAGCGCCGCACGGCCTCGTCGTCGCCCAGCAGCTGCCGAACGGTGTCAACCTGCTTGGCGTAGCACCGGCGCACGGCCTGCTCCACCAGCGGCTCGCCGGTGGCACAGTTCGCGTGCATGAGGAAACGCAGGATGTTCCGGTCCGCGACGAGCGCGGCGTAGGCGCCGCGCGCCGCGTCCAACGCCGCCTCGGGCGCCGGCCTGGCCCCATCCGACGCCGGCGAGTGAGTGACCAGCGTGTCGGTCATGACGACGGACACGTGGTCGACCACCGCCGCGAACAGTGCTTCCTTGTTCGGGTACAGGCGATAGAGATACGGCTGAGAGACGCCGACCCAGTCTGCGATCTCGTGCGTCGTCGTACCGTAGAAACCCTTTTGCGCGAAGCAGTCGACCGCGGCGGCCACGATGGCCCGACGTCGTTCGTCGCTCTTCGTGCTGGTACCGGCGGCAGGCATGGGCGTCAGTCAAGCACGGCTCCCCTCAGCCTCCAAAAGCCACGCTGCGGTCGGCGTCGGACGGCACGTCGTGGGAGGTGAGCGCCTCGATCGCCACCAGCGGGTTCCAGTAGTCCAGGTAGTGGATGATCCGCGCGTCGCCATCGGTCCGGACGACGGAGATGCACGTCTGCTCGTACGGCTTGCCGGTCGGCAGGGCCGTGCCCTTCGAGCGGAATTCGGCGATCACCAGACTCGGATCGACCGTCTCGTGGAACACCAGGTCGACGAACTCCACGTCAAAGGTCTTGGGAAAGTTGCTCATGTGCGCGCGCAGTGCGTCTCGCCCTGTGACCCGCTGAGGCACGCCGGCCGGGGCGTACGGGAACTCGAGCACCGCGTCCGGGGCGAACAGCTTCACCCACTCCTCGGTGTGGCCGGCAGCGGTGAGGCGCAGGTGCTCGGCCACGGCGTGCTGGGCAGCGGCGCGGCGGGCGGCGTCTTCCTTGACCGTCATTTTCGCTCCTATGTTAGTGGTCGACCTATAACCTACCACGCCGTGAGTCGTTGTTCGGGTGGTCGAGCAGGAGGTGACGCCAGGGGAGCCCGGCCTGGTTCACGCAGAGGATGGCGTTTAGAAAACGCCCCTCGGCGGCGGGCGGCGGCTCGGCTCCGGGCGGCGTTGTAACCGGTGATCACCGCCGGATCGGCGTCGGGACCGCTGTCGTCGAGCCCGACGAATCCCGGGTCGGATACGGCTCCGAGGCCGGCCGCCCGCAGCCTGACGGTGAGCCGGTCGTGACGGCAGGCGGTGATCTCCGAGGTATGTCCGGGCCGGGCCGCCGAGACCCAGAGCAGTCGACCCGTGTCGTCGGTGAGGGCGATCACAGTACCCAGTTGCCAGCGTGCGGCAGATTCTGAGGAGCCGACGACTTCGCCCGGCATCGCCAATGGCTACGCCAGCGCGGAGATCACCCCGCGCATCGCCCGGACTCGGCATCGACTCCTCCACCAGGCTCGGCCGATACCGCTGGGTCGTAGAACGCCTGATGGCATGGTTGAACGGCTGCCGCCGCCTGCACCGCCGCTACGAACGCACAGGCGACCATTTCCTGGCTTTCGCCGCCATTGCCTGCACACTCATCTGCTACCGCTGCCCCGCCACATGAGTCCAGCTCTAAAGGCGGGTGGCCGTCTGGATCAGCCCGGCGAGGGCCAGGGACCGGCTGTGCGGCGGCCAGGCGATCACGGTGGTGACGGTCGGCGCGTCCAGGATCGGCACGAAGGCCAGGTCGCGGCGGAGATGGGTCCGGGCGGTCTCCGGCAGTAGGGCCACCGCCCTGCCCAGCGCGATCAGCTGCAGGAGCTGGGCGTGGTCGTGCACCTCGGGTCCCGGTCCGTCGGGGTAGCCGCCGTCGCTGTGCGGCCAGCGTGGCAGCGGAAGGCCGGCGATGTCGGCCATGCGCAGGTCCGTACGGCTTTCGAGGGGATGGTCTTTCGGCAGGACCAGAATCTGGCCCTCGGTGCTCAGCTCCTCGATGTCCAGGCCGGTCGTCGAGTCGAACGGCCTGTGCAGCAGGCCCACGTCGGCCCGGCCGTCGCGGAGCAGCCGCTCCTGCTGCCCGATCCCGCACAGCAGGACCTCGACGGAGACCGCGCCGGGTTCGGCGGCGTAGGCGTCCAGGAGTTTGGGCAGCAGTTCACCCGACGCCCCGGCCTTGGTGACCAGCACCAGTTTCGGCTCCCCGGCGGCGGCGCGGCGGGTGCGGCGGGCGGCGGCGTCGACCGCGTCGAGGGCAGCCCGGCCCTCTCTGAGCAGGACCTTTCCGGCCTCGGTGAGTTCGACCGTACGGCTGGTACGTTCGAGAAGCTGAACGCCCAGGCGGCGTTCCAGCTGCTTGATCGCCCGCGAGAGGGGCGGCTGGGCGATCCCGAGGCGCTCGGCGGCGCGGCCGAAATGGAGTTCCTCGGCGACGGCGACGAAGTACCGCAACTCTCGCGTCTCCATGCTCTCACCGTACCCGGGGATCAATACCCGCGAGGTATTGATCGCTACCCAGGCGGTGTTGGAGTGCTCTCGGCCGTACGGCCAGGATTTCGGGTATGAGCGAACAGACGATCACGCTGATCACCGGCGCTAACAAGGGAATCGGATACGAGATCGCCGTCGGACTCGGCGCCCTTGGCCACACCGTCGGCGTGGGGGCCAGGTCCCCGGAGCGGCTCTCGGCGGCCGTCGAGAAACTCCGCGCCGAGGGAGTCGACGCGTTCGCGGTACCCCTCGACGTGACCTCCGACGAGAGCGTCACTGCCGCAGCCTCCCTGTTCTCCGAGCGTTTCGGACGGCTTGACGTGCTGGTCAACAACGCCGGGGTGACCGGTGGGATGCCACAGACACCCACGACCGTCGACCCCGCGACCATGCGAACGGTCGTGGAGACCAACGTGATCGGCGTCATCCGCGTCACCAACGCCATGCTGCCGCTGCTCAGGCGGTCCGCCGCACCGCGAATCGTGAACATGTCCAGCAGCGTCGGGTCTCTCACCCGCCAGAGTTCTCAGTCCGGCGTGGAGGCCGTAGGCCCGATCTCCGCCGCCTACTCGCCCTCCAAGACCTTCCTCAACGCCGTGACCCTCCAGTACGCCAAGGAACTGCACGACACCAACATCCTGATCAACGCCGCCTGCCCCGGCTACTGCGCAACCGACCTCAACGGCTTCCGCGGCATCCGCACCGCCCAACAAGGCGCCGCCATAGCCATCCACCTGGCCACCCTGCCCGACAACGGCCCAACCGGCTCCTTCTTCGAAGACGCCGGGGTGGTGCCCTGGTAGCTCGTCAACCAGGCCGTACGAAACCCGCGTCCCCGGTCTGCAGCGGCCCAGGCTTCGGGCGGCGATGGGCCAAACGCACGTCGCCCACGCGGGCCGAAACGGCCGCTACGAACGCAAACCCGAACACTTCCCCGCCTTCGTCGGCATCGCCGCAACCCTCAGCTGCTGCCGCCGGCTCACCAAATGAACGACCTCTTAACCCGCTGGGCCGGGGCGGCGGTCTCAGCTGACTGGAACAGCAGCCCGATCACGTTCCGGGTCCTGGTCTGCGGCCACTCCCGGCACCACCGGCCGGACATGCCCGGTGGTAAGCCGCCGGGGTCAGGAATCCAGAGCTGCGGCGAGCCGCAGGAGCGATGCCGATCATCCTCGTGACGTTGGCCAGGGGTCACCAAGAACGTGAAAGGCGGCCGCGAGGGTCAGAGCGCCCAGGACCGCTCCAACACATGGTGCTCGTTGATGTGGAAACGGTTATCCCGCCGGCATCATCGGTGTGTCACCTGCCCGCAGGCCGCCACCAACGCTGGGAACGTGGCTCGACGTCAACCATCGCTGAGAACCCACACCTGTCCGCTCGCGCCGCGCCCCAGCTGTGGCGTTCTTCCTTCTTGTTATCCACGACGGTCTCGATGGGCAGTTCTTAGTGTCCTGCATGGAACGAAATTCACTCTGCCAAGCCTGAAGAGGTCTATGGCGGTGATTGCTCCGGTACGTCGCGATCGTTGTCTGGAAAAGGGGTCGCCGTGTCCAGCAAGCTAACCATCGGATCGTCCGGTTCTTCTTCCAGCGCGGCGAGGTTGGCCTCCGCGTAGGTGTGGATCAAGGCCACCGTGGACGGCAACATACCGTGCTTGAGCAGGGCTTCTTCGTAGGCGGCTCTGGCCACCTCCATGGCTGCCAGCAGCATGGCCCGCTGTGACTCCCGTCCAACGTCATCGGCCGTCACGGTTGATCCGGCTGAACCGGCAGCGACGCTTGCTCGATCTCGGACATCTGCCGCTCCAACTCCGCCTCGGTCCTTGCCCGGAGCATATGACCGCCGCCTATCCACACTGGATAAGCGATGAAGCGCGTCTCATACACCGACCAGAGGACCATCCACCGGCCACGGTGCTTCTGTCGTAGGGCTTCTGCCCGCTCTTGCGGAGTTTGAAGAGAATTGCCGCTGTTGTGTCGCATGTCGCGCCTCATTCCGCCCACCCACCGCCCATCTACTGCGACTTCTTGACATCTCCTGACGGGCATCCGCTTTCCGGAGACACTTGTCGCGTCTCCGCTAGACATAGCGGCCTCCACATCGTCGGCCCTGCCAGCCGTAAGGAGCGCCCCCGCATAGTCGGGGGTCTGGAGGAGCCCAGGCACGACGAGGGCCTCCGCGCAAGTACGGGAAAAGGTACGACCGCATCGGGGCGCTGGCCGAGCCCGTCGCCTCCTCGCAGCGCATCATCGCTAGCAAGTTGGAGATCTACGAATGACGAAGTGGCGCAAATCCAGCCACAGCGGCACAACCCAGGGCACAGACTGTGTCGAGTTGGCCCGTCTTGCCTCAGCCGTTGTAGTGCGGGACAGCAAGGCTCCTGAGGCAGGACACCTCAGCCTCCCCGCTGACACCTTCGCTGATCTCATCGCCCGCGTGAAGCGGGGCGAACTGAGCGTCTGATCTAAGTAGCAAAGTTCGTGGAGCCTTGGCCGTGTGCTGGGGCTCTGCTGCGTTTCGGGTCTCCGTGCTGTCCACGAAGTTGTACGAGCCTCGCTGGCCTTGCGGACTGGCCTTGCGGAGGGGTTGGGCCACTGAAGGGGTGGGGGTCTGGGGACTTGCCCCCAGCTCGGGGCTCGGGGCGGGAGGCCCGATAAGGCTGTTCGAGCGGAGCGAGGGCCATGCTCTTGGGGCCTGGGGCGGTGGAGTGGGCCTCGCGGAGCGAGGGCCGTGCCCTTGGGGTCGCTCTTGAGGGGTGCTCTCTGGCTTGGTTGGCTTTGTGGCTTGGGGATCCGGTATTCTTGGGCTTCGGCGCGTGTGAGCGCGCCGTTTGACTTGCCACCGAGGCCCCGGCGGGCATGACTCGGTGAGCATCTCCCGCTGTGGCGGGATCAAAGCAGAGAGCGCCGGAGGAGCCTCCTTTGGCGTGCCGCTCTTGGCGCCGGCCGGGGGTAGGCCCTCATCCGGGGGCTGGAAGACCACGCGCGGGACCGGGTCAGACCGGAAGCGCGCGCAGACGAAGGGTTTCGCGGTGTACGCGATTGTCCGCGCAGGCGGCAGGCAGGAAAAGGTGGCCGTCGACGACGTGCTCACCGTCGACAAGCTGGCCGGTGAGGTCGGCTCCACGGTCGTTTTCCCGGCCGTGCTGTTCGTCGACGGCGACAAGGTCGTGAGCTCTCCCGGCGACCTGGCCAAGGTCGAGGTGACCGCCGAGATCCTCGGCGCGGTCAAGGGCCCGAAGATCAACATCATGCACTACCGGAACAAGACCGGGTACAAGCGGCGGATGGGTCACCGTCAGCCGTACACCGAGGTCAAGATCACCGGTATCAAGGCTGCGAAGTAAAGGAGGCGTAGGAGATGGCACACAAGAAGGGTGCATCGTCCAGCCGTAACGGTCGCGACTCCAATGCCAAGCGCCTTGGTGTCAAGCGGTTCGGCGGCCAGGCCGTCAACGCCGGCGAGATCATCGTTCGCCAGCGGGGCACGCACTTCCACCCCGGCCTCAACGTGGGCCGCGGTGGCGACGACACGCTGTTCGCGCTGGTCGCGGGCAAGGTCGAGTTCGGCCGTTACCGTGGCCGTAACGCGGTGAGCATCGTCCCGCCGGCGGAGTAGTCCGCCGTTCAGAGACGTTGACAAAGGGGCGGACCGGATGGGTCCGCCCCTTTTGTTTTGGTTGAGGCCCCGGAACGGGGCGTTTGGGAGGAAACCGTGGCAGCAGGAGCACAGGGTGCCCAGTTCGTGGACCGGGTGGTGCTGCATGTCGCCGCGGGCAACGGAGGCAATGGCTGCGCCTCGATCCACCGGGAGAAGTTCAAGCCGCTGGGCGGGCCCGACGGGGCCAACGGGGGCCGCGGGGGCGACGTGACGCTGGTCGTGGACTCCAACGCGGCGAGCCTGCTGGAGTATCACCGGCGGCCCCATCGGAAGGCGGGCAACGGCAAACCTGGGCAGGGCAGCCATCGCACGGGAGCCAACGGCGACGATGTCGTTCTGCCGGTGCCTGACGGGACCGTGGTGAAAGCGCCGGACGGCGAGATCCTCGCCGACCTGGTGGGCGAGGGCACCCGGTTCGTGATCGCCAAGGGCGGCGCGGGTGGCCTGGGGAACGCGGCGCTCGCCTCGGCCAAGCGCAAGGCGCCCGGTTTCGCGTTGCTGGGCGAGCCCGGTGACGAGGCCGACGTCGTGCTGGAGCTCAAGAGCGTCGCGGACGTGGCGCTGGTCGGTTTTCCGAGTGCGGGCAAGTCGTCGCTGATCGCGGCGTTGTCGGCGGCCAAGCCCAAGATCGCCGACTATCCGTTCACGACCTTGATCCCTAATCTGGGCGTCGTCAGCGCGGGCGACACCACGTTCACGGTCGCGGACGTGCCGGGGCTGATCGAGGGCGCCAGCGAGGGCAAGGGCCTGGGGCTGGAGTTCCTGCGGCACATCGAACGCTCGTCCACGCTCGCCCACGTCCTCGACTGCGCGACGCTGGAGCCGGGCCGTGACCCGATCAGCGAC
Organism: Actinomadura rudentiformis; assembly: GCF_008923185.1. Taxonomy (GTDB): domain Bacteria; phylum Actinomycetota; class Actinomycetes; order Streptosporangiales; family Streptosporangiaceae; genus Spirillospora; species Spirillospora rudentiformis. Next base: position 23,577 of record NZ_WBMT01000037.1, on the reverse strand, counting down.
TTCGAGGTCATCGAACAGGAGCTGCAGGCGTACGACCGGGTGCTGGGCGACCGGCCCCTGTCGGACCGGCCGCGCATCGTGGTGCTCAACAAGATCGACGTGCCGGACGCGCGGGAGCTCGCCGAGATGGTGCGGCCCGAGTTCGAGAAGCGCGGCCTGCGGGTCTTCGAGGTCTCGGCCGCCGCCCACGAGGGCCTGCGCGAGCTGTCGTTCGCCATGGCCGAGATGGTCGCGGACTATCGGGCCTCGCTGCCCGCGCCCGAGCCCACACGCCTGGTCATCCGGCCCAAGGAGATCGGCGGCGTGGACTTCGAGATCAAGAGCGTGGGCGACAACACGTACCTGATCACCGGTGCCAAGCCGGTCCGCTGGCTGCGGCAGACCGACTTCAACAACGAGGAGGCCGTGGGCTACCTCGCCGACCGGCTGGCCAGGCTCGGTGTCGAGGAGGCGCTGGCGAACGCGGGCGCGGAGCCCGGCGCCACCGTTCTCATCGGCACCAACGACGAGTCGATCGTCTTCGACTGGGAGCCGGAGATCGTCGCGGGCGAGACCGCGCCCGGCCCGCGCGGCACCGACCGCCGTCTGGACGGGTTCCGATAGGCAGATGGGCCGACCGGCGGGCACCCGGCTTCCCGCGCCGGGCCAACGGCCGACCGGCTGACCGGCGGGCACCGGGATTCCGGTGCCTCCGCACCCCGAGGGAGAGCATGAACGCGCGAAAGTCGATCGCCACCGCCCGGCGCATCGTGGTGAAGGCGGGCTCCTCGTCGCTCACCACCCCGCAGGGCAGGATCGACGCCGACCGCATCGACGCGCTGGTGGACGTGCTGGCCGCGCGGCGCGCCACCGGCACCGAGATCATCTTCGTGTCGTCCGGCGCGATCGCCGCCGGGCTCGGGCCGCTCGGGCTGACCCGGCGGCCACCGGACCTGGCGACCCAGCAGGCTGCGGCGAGCGTGGGCCAGGGCCTGCTGGTGGCGCGCTACACCTCGTCGTTCGCGCGGTACGGGGTGGGCGTCGCGCAGGTACTGCTCACCGCCGACGACATGATCCGCCGCGTTCACCACCGCAACGCGCAGCGCTGCATGGCGCAGCTGCTCAACCTCGGTGTCCTGCCGATCGTGAACGAGAACGACGCGGTCGCGACCGACGAGATCCGGTTCGGCGACAACGACCGGCTCGCAGCTCTCGTCGCGCACCTCACCCGGGCCGACGCCCTGATCCTTCTCTCGGACGTGGACGCGCTCTACACCGGCGACCCGCGCCAGCCCGGTGCGCGCCGCATCGACGAGGTCCGCACATCCGCTGACCTGGGCGGCATCCAGCTGGGCGGCTCCGGCCGGGTCGGCACCGGCGGCATGGTCACCAAGGTCGAGGCGGCTCGCATCGCGGGCATCCCGGTCGTCCTGACGAACGCCGCGTCCGCTGCCGCCGCGATCGCCGGCGAGCCCGTGGGCACGTACTTCCACCCGGACACGCGGCACCGGTCGACCCGGCACCTGTGGCTGGCCCACGCCACCACCGGCCAGGGGCGTATCGTGCTGGACCCGGGCGCGGTGGAGGCCATCGTGCAGCGCCGCAAGTCTCTCCTTCCCGCCGGGGTCACCGGTGTGGAGGGCGACTTCGCCGCCGGCGACCCCGTGGACCTCTGCGGAACGGACGGCCGCGTGGTCGCCCGCGGCCTGGTGAACTATGACGCGGGGGAGATCCCGGACCTGATGGGCCGCTCCACCCGCTGGCTGGCCCGCGAACTGGGCCCCGAATACGAACGCGAGATCATCCACCGTGATGACCTCGTCGTCCTGACAACCGACGAAGAGGCACGGGCCTGACGGCCTGGATGGGAGCCGGTGATGAGTGAGTCGAACGCTCAGGCGGAGTCGACCCCTCGGACTGAGCCGAACGCTCAGGCTGAGGAGGAGCGCGCCGCCTTCCTGCGCGTGGCCAACAGGGCCAAGGAGGCCGCCGCCGTGCTGGCGCCGCTGCCGCGCGCCACCAAGGACGCGGCCCTGCACACGATCGCCGACGCGCTCGTCGCCCGCGCCGACGAGATCGTCAAGGCGAACGAGGGCGACGTGGCGCGGGCACGCGAGGCCGGCACGTCCGAGTACATGATCGACCGGCTGAGCCTGTCGGTCGCGCGCATCGAGTCGATCGCCGCCGCCGTGCGACAGGTGGCGGCCCTGCCCGACCCGGTGGGGGAGACCGTACGGGGGAACGTCCTGCCCAACGGTCTGGAGCTCCGCCAGATCCGGGTGCCCCTCGGCGTCGTCGGCATCATCTACGAAGGCCGTCCCAACGTGACGGTCGACGCCGCCGCCCTCTGCCTCAAGAGCGGGAACGTGGCGATGCTCCGCGGTTCGTCCTCCGCGTTCGACTCCAACACCGCCCTCGTCGGCATCATGCAGGACGCGCTCCGTTCATCCCACCCCGCCGAACCCCAACAGCGCTCAACGGACGTCCCGCCCGACGCGATCCAGCTCGTGCCGGGCACCAGCCGGGAGTCGGTCAAGCACCTCATGCGCGCCCGCGGCCTGGTGGACGTGCTCATCCCGCGCGGCGGCGCCTCGCTGATCAACTCGGTGGTCGAGGAGTCGACCGTGCCGGTGATCGAGACCGGGGTCGGCAACTGCGCGGTGTACGTGGACGCCGACGCCGATGTGGACCTCGCCGTCGACATCCTCGTCAACTCCAAGACGCAGCGGCCCTCGGTCTGCAACGCCGCCGAGACGTTCCTCGTGCACACCGACATCGCGGACGTCTTCGTCCCGCGTGCGCTGGAGGCCCTCCGCGCCAAGGGCGTCACCGTCCACGGCGACGACCGTGTCCGCTCGTACGGCGACGACGTCGTCACCGCCACCGAGGACGACTGGTACGCCGAATACCTCTCGCTCGACATCGCCGCCCGCGTGGTCGACACCCTCGAAGACGCCGTGGCCCACATCCGCACGTACGGCTCCGGGCACACCGAGGCCATCGTCACCACGTCCCAGCCCGCCGCCAAGCGCTTCGTCGCGCTGGTCGACTCGGCCGCGGTCATGGTGAACGCCTCGACGCGCTTCACCGACGGCGAGGAGTTCGGCTTCGGCGCGGAGATCGGCATCTCCACCCAGAAGCTGCACGCCCGCGGTCCGATGGGCCTTCCGGAACTGACCTCCACCAAGTACGTGGTCGTCGGGGAGGGCCACCTCAAGGGAGTCTGAACCACCCGGAGCGCCTCGACCGGCGGGAGCGCCGATACCGGCCATGGCGGCGGCGACCTGGCGATACTCATCGTGTGACAAATTGGCTATTGATGTCACGTCGACCGGTGTGGTCTGATCTCGGCTGTGACAGCTGAGATCAGCCGCCGCCGCGTTCTGAAGAACGCCGCCCTCGGCGCGGGGATCGCGTCCGCAGGCTTGACCGCCTTCCCAGCCCGTCCCGCCGCCGCGACCGCCGCCCCCCGGCTGCGCGGTCCGGTCGCGGGCACCACGCTCGAACGCACGCTGCTCCTCGGCCGTCCCGGCGCCGGCGGTTACCGCAAGATCGTCGCCGGACCGGGCGAGCCGCACCTGCTCCGCCGCGATCTGGGCGGAACGGCGGCTCCCACGCGCGCGGCCCGCCGCCGCGGCCTTCTCGCGTTCGGGCATCTGACCGACGTTCACATCATCGACGCGCAGTCTCCGGCGCGCGTCGAGTTCCTCGACCGCTTCAAGGACGCGCTGAGCGTGCTCCCGGTCGAGGGCGCCTGGCGGCCGCAGGAGATCCTCACGACCCAGGTCGCCGAGGCGATGGTCCGCGCGATCAACCGCGTCGGGCGGGGCCCGGCGACCGGCCTCGGCCTCGCGTTCACCATCAACACCGGCGACGCCGCCGACAACGTGCAGTACAACGAGCTCCGCTGGATCATCGACCTGCTCGACGGCGGGCGGATCCACCCCGACTCCGGTGACCTCCGGCGCTTCGAAGGTGTGCAGGACTGGGCCGCGTACGACACCCGCTACTGGCACCCGGACGGCCCACCGCCCGGCGCCAAGCCCGACGTCGCCCTGGCCCAGTACGGCTTCCCGCGTGTAAGGGGCCTGCTGGACGCGGCGCGCCGCCCGTTCCAGGCGACCGGGCTCAACTCGCCGTGGCTCGCGGTGTTCGGCAACCACGACGGGCTCATGCAGGGCAACCTGCCGCCCAACCCGCTCCTGTCCGGGCTCGCCACCGGCGGCATCAAGATCGGCGCCCCGGCGAGCGACGCCCAGGCCGAGCAGCTCGCGCGGATGCTCCGTACCGCCGACGGCCGCGAGCTCGTCCGGCTCAGCACGCAGCGCGGCAGCGGCGGCACCGGGTTGTTCCGCCAGGTCACCCCCGACCGTAAACGGCGCATGTTGTCGCGTGCCGAGGTCGTACGGGAGCACTTCACGACGAGCACGTCACTGCGAGGCCACGGCTTCACCCAGGCCAACCTGCGTGATGGAACGGCGTACTACGCGTTCGACAAGGGCTTGGTGCGCGGCCTGGTGCTCGACACGGTCAACCCGAACGGCTATGCGGAAGGCTCGCTCGACCGGAACCAGTTCGCCTGGCTGGAGGCGCAGCTCCAGGCGGGCAGCAGCCGTTACTTCGACGCCAAGGGCAACGTCGTACGGCGCCCGGTCGTCAAGGACCGTCTGTTCGTGCTCTTCAGCCACCACACGATCGACTCGATGGCCAACCCGCTCGGCGGCGGCCGGGTGCTCGGTGACGAGGTGAAGGCCCTGCTCCTGCGCTATCCGAACGTGGTGCTGTGGGTGAACGGGCACACGCACGTCAACGAGGTCATCCCGCACGCCCGGACCTCCGGAAGCGGCGGTTTCTGGGAGGTCAACACGGCGGCGCACGTCGACTTCCCTCAGCAGAGCCGCATCGTGGAGCTGGCCGACAACGGCGACGGCACCCTGTCGATCTTCGCGACGGTGCTCGACTCCGCGGGCCCCGAGTCGTTCGGCGGAAAGATCGGCGACCCGGTCCGCCTGGCCTCCCTGTCGCGCGAGCTCGCGGGGAACGATTGGCAGGACCGCGAGGAGGACCGCCGCGGCGAACGCAAGGACCGCAACGTCGAACTCCTTCTCCCCGCCCCGTTCTAACCCGCGACGCACCCTGCGCGGCCGCTGGCCCAGGTGGAACAACAAAGGGATCAAGCGCGGGGCTGCGCGCTTGATCCCTCAGACTTGCCGACCGCCGAGTTCGCCGACCGCTCAGCTTGCCGACGGCTCAGCTTGCCGGCAGCTCAGCTTGCTGGCAGCTTGGCCTGCCGACGGGCTCAGCTTGCCGGTGGCCAGTTGGCCGACCACTCGGTTTGCCGGCCGCCCAGCTCGCTAGCGGCTCAGCTTGTCGGCCGTCCGGCTTGCCGGCGGCTCGGCTTGCTGGCCGTCCGGCTTGCCGGCGGCTCTAGTTGGAGCTGTTCGTGGGGCCGTTGTCCCGGCGGTTGCCGAAGCGGTCGAAGAGCCCGCCGGCGGCCGAGGCGGCGGCGTCGGCGACGTCGCGGACCTTGCCGATGAACGGGTCGGCCGTCTGCTCCCACGACTCCCGGTAGGACTTGGCCGCGTTCCGGATCTCGTCGGTGACCGAGGCGCTGCCGTCGTCATCACGGCGCGGGTAGTCGCCCGCCAGGATGCGCTCGTACTCGCCGCCGTGCGCCCACTTGTCGATCTCGGCGAAGCGCATCACCGCGTACGGGTGCGTCTGCGGCAGCAGGTTGAGGAACTTCAGCAGCCCGTCGCGCACGTCGCCCGCCGCGTCGTACTCGCGCGCCTGCTCAAGGAACGCCTCGCTGCTCATCTCCTGCAGCCGCGTGCCGCCGGCCAGCTTCATCATCGTGCGCTTGGCGGCGTCCAGGTCCTGCCCGGCCAGCAGCCCGGCCCGGTCGGAGGACAGCTCGGCCTTCCGGAACCACTCCTTCAGCCCGATGATGATCGCCGCGATGCCGAGATTGCCGAGTGGCAGCCAGGCCAGCCGGCTCCCGAGCGAGAGCAGGATCTGCATCATCGTCTGGTAGACCGCGTGGCCCGACAGGATGTGCCCCACCTCGTGCGCGATGACGAACCTCAGTTCCTCGTCGTCGAGCAGGTCGATCAGCCCCGTGTTGATGACGATGAACGGGCGGTCGGAGCCGAGGGCCATCGCGTTCGGCTCCGGGCTCTGCCGTACGTACACCTCGGGGACCTCAGGCAGGTCGAGGATGTAGCAGGCGTCCCGGACCATGTCGTGCAGATTGTGGAACTGGTTCTCGCCGACCCGCACGGTGCCGCCCAGGAACATCAGACGGAACGCCCGCTCATTGAAGAGGCCGGACATCTTGCGGAGGACTGTGTCGAACCCCGTCAGGGACCGGAGCGCCACCAGCGCCGAGCGGTCCGCCGGGTGTTCGTAGGCCCGGGAGCTGATGCCCGGGAAGCGCGTTCGTGCTCGATCCGGTGTGTTCGTCGTCATGTCCGGCATGGTAAGTCCGACGAACCACCTACCCCCAGGGTTCCCGCCATGGGCGCGCCGACCAGGAACGGCCTGCATTGGTCCCCGAAGGGCTTGCGCCCGGAGCGTTACACACGCTCTACTTCCGGCAACCACGGGCGACAGCCTGGCCGACGCCGGCCGTCAGCAGTGGCTGACGCTGTGGCCGTCAGCCGGGACCGTCACTGGCCGTCGGTCGGTGCTGACGTTGGCCGTCAGCCCGGGGCTGACGCTGACCGTCAGTGGGGGCTGACGGTGGCTGGGGTGGGGCGCAATGGGGCGCGAGGAGGGGCGATGTTCGATCCGAAGGCCGAGGCGATGTCGCTGGACGAGCGGGCGGCGCTGCAGCGCCACCGGCTCTGGGGCCTGGTCGACAGGCTGATCGCGGCGGGCGGGGTGCAGGGCGACCGCCTCAAGGACGCGGGTGTCACCGGTGGCGCGGACATCCATCTCGCGGATCTGCACCGGCTGCCGTTCACGGTCAAGCAAGACCTGTGGGACAACTACCCGTTCGGCATGCTCGCCGTTCCTCAGGAACAGGTCGTCGCGGTGCACGGGTCCAGCGGTACGAGAGGAAGGCCCACGCTCGTCGCGTACACCCGCGCGGATCTCGACCTCTGGGCGGCGATGTGCGCGCGATCGCTCTCGTGCGCGGGCGCGACCGCCGACAGCATCGTGCACAACGCCTACGGGTACGGGCTGTTCACGGGCGGGATCGGCATCCACCAGGGCGCGGTCGCCCTCGGTGCGACCGTGGTGCCCATGTCGGGCGGGATGACCGAACGGCAGGTGCGGATGCTCGCCGACCTGCGGCCCGACATCCTGACCTGCACGCCCGCGTACGCCCTCCGGCTCGGCGAGGCCGCAGCCGAAGCCGGGGTGGACATCACGTCCCTCCGGGCCGGGGTCTTCGGCGCCGAGCCGTGGTCGGAGGAGTTGCGGGCCGCGATCGAGAAGGTGCTCCCGATCAAGGCGATCGACATCTACGGCCTCTCCGAGATCATCGGGCCGGGTGTGGCGACCGAGTGCCTTGAGCAGAACGGGCTGCACGTCAACGAGGACCACTTCATCGTCGAGACGATCGACCCCGAGACCGGTGCACCCGCAGACGAAGGGATGCCCGGCGAGCTGGTCTTCACGACCCCGACCAAGCAGGCCCTGCCGCTCCTGCGCTACCGGACCGGTGACATCGCCTCCCTCACGCGCGGCGAGTGCCCGTGCGGCCGGACCCTCGTCCGGATGAGCAAGATCCGCGGCCGTGCCGACGACATGCTCGTGATCAGGGGCGTCAACGTCTATCCCAGCGAGGTCGAGCGCGTCCTGCTGGGCTCCGGCCTCGTCGCACCCCACTACCAGCTGGTCGTGGACCGGCGCCAGGAGGCGGCGGTGCGGCTGATCGTGGCCTGCGAGGCCCTCGGTCCCGGCGACCCCCAAGCCCGGCTGGTCGCCGACCTGCGCGCTGACCTGGGGCTGCACGCGGACGTGAGGGTCCTGCCCGCAGGCACGATCCCGAGGGTGGAGATCGGCAAGGCCGTACGGGTCGTGACATGGGAACGAGGAGAACCCCCGCTGCCCGGCCTGGCCTGACGTCCCCGCTCGGCCTGGCCTGAGGTCCCCTTCCGGTGTACCGGGCCTGACTCGACGAAGCCGGTGGCCCCGGTGACCTCGGACACAACGGGCGGGGCACGGCGTAGCGGATCACGGGCCGCTGGCTATTCTCGTCGGCATGACGCAAAAGCGGCGGTTGGGGATCATGGGCGGCACGTTCGACCCGATCCACCACGGCCACCTCGTGGCCGCCAGCGAGGTCGCCCACTTCTTCTCGCTGGACGAGGTCGTCTTCGTCCCCACCGGGATCTCCTCCCACAAGCCCGACCAGAAGATCGCGCCGGCCGAGGACCGCTATCTGATGGCCGTGATCGCCACCGCGTCCAACCCCACGTTCTCCGTCAGCCGCATCGACATCGACCGGCCCGGCCGCACGTACACCGTGGACACCCTGCGGGACATGCGGGCCCTGCACGGGCCGGACGCCGACCTGTTCTTCATCACGGGCGCCGACGCGCTCGCGAAGATGCTGACCTGGCACGACACCGACGAGCTCTTCGAGCTCTCGCAGTTCATCGGGGTCACCCGGCCCGGCCACCAGCTGGCCGACCCGGGCCTGCCGAACGGCCGGGTCAGCCTCATGGAGGTGCCCGCGCTGTCGATCTCCTCCACCGAGTGCCGCGACCGGGTACGGGCCGGCGAGCCCATCTGGTACCTGGTCCCCGACGGGATCGTTCAGTACATCAACAAACGCGGCCTCTACCGCGATCCCGCAGCCTGAACAGGGCGCATATTGATTACCGGCCTTTACCTTCCGCCCATACCCTGGATGGTGAACACGTTGTGGCCGAATCCGGATCGCAACGTTCAAGTGCCGACAAAACGGGGCCGTGTCCGGGAGCCGTGAGAGGGTAGAACCGGGACCGTCCCCGACAGGGAGGATCGCGAACACATCGTGACCGCATCCGACAGGGCCGCACAGCTGGTCCGGATCGCCGCCGAGGCGGCGGGCGACAAGCTGGCCGACGACATTCTTGCCTACGACGTGAGCGAGCAGCTCGTCATCACCGACGCGTTCGTGCTCTGCTCGGCGTCCAACGACCGCCAGGTCCGCGCGATCGTCGACGAGATCGAAAGGCGTCTCCGCGAGGAGGCCGGCGCCAAACCCATCCGCCGTGAGGGCGAGCGGGAAGGACGCTGGGTGCTCCTGGACTACGCCGACGTCATCGTGCACGTCCAGCACGAGGAGGACCGTCTCTTCTACGCCCTCGAGCGGCTGTGGAAGGACTGCCCCGTCCTGGAGCTTCCGGAGAGCGTCAACGCCCACTCCGCACAGCGCGGCCGAAGGGTCGGGAGCGCGAGTGAGTGACGCCCCCCGGCGCGAGCCCGGCAAGCGCCGCCTGGTCCTCTGGCGGCACGGCCAGACCGCCTGGAACGTCGAACGCCGCTTCCAGGGCAAGACCGACATCCCGCTGGACGAGACCGGCGTCGAGCAGGCCCACCGCGCGGCCCGCCTCCTCGCCGCCCTCCGCCCCACCGCGATCCTGGCCTCGCCCTTGCAGCGCGCCGCCGACACCGCACAGGCCCTCGCCGACGTCACCGGGCTGCCGGTCGCGCACGACAAGGACCTGATCGAACGCGACGGCGGCCAGTGGGAGGGCCTCACCGCCCGCGAGATCCGTGAGCGCTTCCCCGCCGAGCACGCCCGCTGGCAACCGCCCGGCGGCGAGACCAGCGCCCAGGTCGCCAAGCGCGTCGGCACCGCACTGGAACGCGCCCTCGACGAGCTGCCGCCCACCGGACTCCTCGTCGTGGCTTCCCACGGCGCCGCGCTGCGCCTCGGCATGTCCAACCTTCTCGGCTTCCCCGAGGAGATCTGGGAACGCCTCGGCGGCCTCTCCAACTGCTGCTGGTCCGTCCTCGCCGAAATGCGCGACGGCGGCTGGCGTCTCGTCGAGCACAACGCCGGCACCCTGCCCGAGCCCGTCCTCTCCGACGACCGCACCGACAACGGCGCCTAGAGCCCCCCGCAATCAATTCGAGTACGACCCCCGCCTTCCTATACACTGGCGAGGCGCTGCGGGATGCACGTCCACGCAGCTGCGGGGCTATGGCGCAGTTGGTAGCGCGCCTCCATGGCATGGAGGAGGTCTGGGGTTCGAATCCCCATAGCTCCACTTCGGAGTTTGGGAGTGGTGTGGTCGCAGGCCCTTTGGGCTGGCTTCCCCGCCACTCCTTCGTCATGTTTACCTGGGGGGCGACCCCCAGATCCCCGCTGCAGGGGCTCCGCCCCCCGCACCCCCAGAGGGCTCCGCCCTCACCCCTCGCTCCGCTCGGGTGGGGCTGCGCCCCGTTGGGGCTCCGCCCCTTGCCCCCTTTGGGGGCTTCACCCCGCTCCGCTGGGTGGGGCTTCGCCCCTCGCCTAGGCAGGGGCATCGCCCTCGCTCCGCTCGGACAGTGCTTATTGGGCTCCGCCCCAAACCCCGATGCGGGGGCTCCGCCCCCACCCCTTCCGGAATTCTCTTTATCGAAGCAAGATCAAACTGGCTGGTCAGGGGAGGGTGAATGGTTTTATTGCGTTATGGGCAGACATCGCAGGGGTGCGCGCAGGGAGGTCACAGTGGCGGACCTCATCGATGAGCTGAGCCGGTTCGATCCCAATCTGGAAGTTCGGCTGGCTGTCCAGCCTCGGTTGCCGCAGGAACACCTGGTCGGAGCAGTCGCGGAGGCCGATGGGATGGTGTGGATCGGCGAGGGCGGGCAGCAGGGGTACGCGCCGGACGAGGTGGGCGAGCAGCTTGGCTGGCGATAGCGCGTACCGAGCAGGGGTCGGCGTGCACTAAGCTTTTCCTGGTCGGCCGGAAGGTCGCGCGGGGCTATGGCGCAGTTGGTAGCGCGCCTCCATGGCATGGAGGAGGTCTGGGGTTCGAATCCCCATAGCTCCACCGAAGAAGGCCTACTAGAACAACGGCTGAATCAAGGCCGCCTGGCAGGGCTTTCACGGTATCCGTCCAAGCAGGGCCTCTCCCCTCCCGGGGAGGGGTCCTGCTTGCGTTCGGGCACCTTATGGCGTGTGCCCTCGCGGCCGCCTGCGAAGCAGACCCTCAGGCAGGGATGTCAGTCAGACGGCGCAGGGTGAACGGCTCGGCAAGGATCTCCTCCAGGACCTGGGCGATGTGCGTGAAGTGCGGCAGCGAGAAGTGGAAGTCGAGCGCGGCGCTGTCGACCCACTCCTCAACAATGATCATGCGGTCGGGGCGGGCCGGGTCAGCATAGGGCTGGTAGCCCAGGCAGCCCTCCTCGGCCAGGGACGGAGCGATCATCGCCTCCAGTTCGTCCCGCAGGCGCTGCTCCTGACCGGGCTTGGCGGTGAAACCGGCAACAATGGTGAGGGTGTTCGACACGGCAGTAACTCCTGATCTTCCACGGTTGATCTTGGGTGGTGGTGTGTTCGCTGGCGAACGATGTCCATCCTGCGGTCCCGGCCACCGGCCACCCAGAGCTCCGCTCAACCGGGGTCGTCCCTGCCTGGGCCTGCCAGGACCAGGCAGAACAGGCTGAACGTCACCGATACTGGGATCATGGATCGTGCACAGCAGCTCAGCGAGTTCCTCAAAACCCGACGCGCACGCCTGAGCCCCGACCAGACCGGTGCGCCCAACTTCGGCGGCCAGCGGCGCGTGCCGGGCCTGCGCCGGGAGGAACTGGCGCTGCTGGCCGGAGTGAGCGTCGACTACTACACCCGCCTGGAACAGGGCCGCGCCCGCAACGTCTCCGCCGACGTCCTGGACGCCGTCGCCCGCGCACTCGGCCTCGACGCCGACGAACGCGCCTACCTGCACAACCTGGCCAAACCCAGCACCGCCCGCAAACGCCCCAGCCGCCCCCAACAGGTCCGGCCCGAGATGCGCCAAGCCCTGGACGCCCTGTCCGCCGTCCCCGCCTACATCATCGGACGCCGCCTGGACGTCCTGGCCTGGAACCAACTGGCCCGGCTCCTGATCGCCGACTTCCCCGCCCTACCCACCGCCGAACGGAACATGGCCCGGCTGGTCTTCCTCGACGAAACGGCCCACGATCTCTACCCCGACTGGGAAACCAAGGCCCGCGACACCGTCGCCAACCTCCGCTTCGACGCCGGACGCCACCCCGACGACCCCCAACTAGCCACCCTGATCGGCGAACTTTCCCTGCATAGCGCCGACTTCCGCCGCCTGTGGGCCGACCACAACGTCCGCGGCAAGACCCGCGGCCGCAAACGCTTCGCCCACCCCCAACTCGGTGAACTCGCCCTCGACTACGTCGCCATGCGCGCCCCCGACGACCCTGACATGACCATGATGATCTACAGCGCCCCCGGCGGTTCCGACGCCGCGGCCTCTCTCCACCTCTTGGCAAGCCTTACGACCCCGTCCACGGCCACAACCGACCTCCAGGAGCAACACAGCCTCTGATCCCAAGGTGGCACACACCCCAAGACCAGCAAGGAGCAAGCGCACGCTATCGGCATCACTCCGGCACAGCCGTCCGCGCGAATTTGTGCTCCTCGCGCTCGTGAGCTTGGGGTAGGCCCACACGCTAGTAGCGGCTCTTGTGGTTTTAGGCGTACGGAGAGGTGATGGCCTCCAGGTTGTGGCCGTTGGGGCTGTCAAAGTAGACGCCGCGGCCGCCGTAGTGGTGGTTGATCTCGCCGGGCTTCCGGTGGGCGGGGTCGGCCCAGTACGTGATGCCGGCCTCCTTGATGCGCGCGAAGATCTGGTCGAACTCCTCGTCGGTGACCAGGAAGGCGTAGTGCTGGCCCTGGACCTCGGTCGAGTCCATGAAGTCGAACGTGACGCCGTTGTCGGCTTCGACCGGGACGAACGGGCCCCATGGGGCGCCGACTTTCAAGCCCAGGATGTGCCCGAAGAACTCGGCTTCGGCCTGCTTGTCGCGGGCGTGGACGATCGTGTGGTTGAGGTCGATGGACATGGCTGCCTCCTCAATGACCAGTCCACTACGGCAGCGGCGGCGACGCCAGGGGCCGCATCCATGTCCGGCAGCGCGTCTTCGAGCTGCCCGGGCGTTCCCGGGCAGCTCGAACTGCTAGTGGCGGGTGGCGGAGTCCGTGTAGCGGAGGATGGCTCCGATCTTGGACTGGTGGAGGAAGGCGAGGTTCCCGTCCGTGGCGGCGACGGCCCTGATGAGGGCGGCGTCGGCGCGCTCTTCGACCGGGTCGGTGACGCCCGCGCGGTGTAGCTCGCCCAGGTCGACGCTGATGTCGGTGGGATTCGGGCCCACCCAGACGCGAGCGGGCGGGTCGTCGGGCAGGAGCAGGGTCTCGATCTGCCCGCGCTTCGCGGCGCCCACGGTCGCGCTCAAGCCCTTGACGGCGCGCTGGCCGTGGGCGAGCTCCCGTTCGTAGCGTTCGGCGATGGCAGTGAGCCGTTCCGTCTGCTTCAGCTCCAGAAGCTCTTCGACGTCCTTGGCCTCGACCGTGTGCTCCAGGAGCGGCTCGGGGATCTCCTCCATCAGTGCGCTTCTGGCCTGCGGGTCACCGGAGACCAGGAGGAGTTCGGCGCCGCACTGCTTGGCGGTCTGGCCCACCTCCCGGCCGACCTTCTTGGCGTTCGCCTTCCAGACGTTCTCGGCGGCTCGCTGGAAGCGGGACTGGTTCCAGTCCCCGGCCTTGACCTTGCGGATCGGGTATTCCTCGTCGCCTTCCACATGGGTCGTGGTGCGGGTTCCATCGGGTGCGACGCAGCAGATCTCGCCGCCCCGGCGGTCCACGGTGACCAGGAGGTAGGAGAATCGTTCGCCGCGTTCGGCAAGGAGCGGGAGCACGTGCGGGAGAGGCGAGACGCGGGCCAGCTCGTTGGCGGGCGGGCCGGGCAGGCGGGTGAGGTGCGCGACCTCGCCGGCGGCCGCGAAGACCACCAGCCCTTCGGAGCGCTTTTCGGCGAGCTCCTCCTGAACGGTCTGATCGATCGCGCGCAGCGTGTCCTCAGGGGTGCCCTGGGTGTGCAGCGTCTCGCGCAGCGCCCGCCACCGGAGCTCGGGTGCCTTCGGCGCCTCCTCGGTCGTCCTGGTGAGATCGGCGTACACGGACGCGTACGGTCCCGGTCGGTCGTAGAGCGATTTGAGGAAGGACAAATCCATAAATCTGGCCCTACCCGTCTCGCCTGTGTCAAACCGCCTGTTGCAGCCGCGCGTAGGCGAGCTGGAGCCAGTCCGAGCCCGCCACCGCCGTCATGGTCGTTCCCACCAGGCGGGTGGCGTCGGGCGCGAACACCATTCCGGCCGTGTACGCGGTGGCGACCCACTGCGACAGGCAGAACGGGCAGGTCACCAGCTCGCCAACGGCGTGCCGCGCGCCGTGGCCGCGTACCTCCTCGTGCAGCTCGGCGGGTCCGGATGTGCCCTCGTACTGGGTGAACGGAGCGCGCAGCGGGCTCGTCACCGGGTCCTTGGCGATCAGCCGCGAGAGCTTGTGCGTCGTGATCGTCATCAGGACCAGATCGCTGAGAGTGATGCGCGGGGTCCGGCCGCGTGCGAGGAACGCCAGCCCCGCCGCGCTCAGACCGTAGACGGCCAGCGTGCCCAGGTACGAGCCGAGAGGGCGGTCCGCGCCTCGCGCGTATGCGTTCTTGTGCTTGCGTGCCGTGTTGACGACAGACGTCATGAATTTCCCGGGTTGACGATCAGACAGAATTCGTTGCCCTCCGGATCCGCCATCACCGTGGTGGGCCAGCCCTCGTCGACGAACGGACCGCGGACGATCCGGGCGCCGAGCGCGGTCACCCGTTCGATCTCCGCGTCCATGTCGTCGACGCGCAGGTCGACGTGCATGCGGTTCTTGGTGACCTTTGGTTCCGGGACCTGCTGTAGCAGGATCTCGGGACGCTCCGCTTGCGGATCCACCAGATGGGCGTAGGGCGGATGGAACGGGCCGCGCCGGTACCCCAGGGCCCCGGCCCAGAAATCGGCCAGGCCCTCGGGATCGGCGCAGTCCAGGACGAAGACCAGCTTCATCGGCTCAGTGGTCGCGCAGGGCCTTGACCAGCTGGGACTTGTTCATCGACGAACGTCCCTCGATGCCGATCTCACGGGCCCGCTTGAGCAGGTCCTCCTTGGTCCAGTCGTCGTACGACGGGCTCTTGCCGCCCTTCCGTCCGACCTTGCTGCTGCCCTGCCCGGCCTGGGCGTTGGCGATCCGGGCGGCCTTCTCCTTGCTCTCGCCCTTGTCGCGGAGTTTCTGGTACTTCTTCTCGTCCTTGATCTGTGCTCTTGGCATGGTCGGCCACCTCCTTCCCAACCTCACCTACCCCCTCTCGCGAACTCACACATTGAAGGGGGAGGGGAGATGCGGGGTGGCCAGCGTGCCGCCGCGTTCGCGGACCCTCGCCAGCAGAGCGGTACGGGTGGCGCGTGCGGTCTCGGAGTCCTCGTCGTAGAGGTAGATGATCGAGGGATCGGCGAGCTGGACCGGGTGATGCAGGATGTCCCCGGTGACCAGCATCTCGTCGTCACCGACCAGGATCGACTGATGGCCCGGTGTGTGGCCGGGGGTGCGGATGAGCTGAACGTCCGGGGCCAGCCGGAGATCGCCGCTGATCGTGTCGACCAGGCCCGCCTCGCGGAGGGGTTCGAGGATCACGGCGAGGATGGGCTCGCGCGTGCGTTCCAGCCAGGCGAGCTCATCGTTCTGCAAGATGTGGCGCGCGTTGGGGAAGACGGGCTTGCCGTCGGTCACGGCGCCGCTCGCGTGGTCACTGTGCAGATGGGTGATCACGACGGTGTCGATCTCGCCGGGGGCGACACCGGCCCGGGTGAGGGCGCCGACGAGGTCACCGGGAACGGGAGCCCACGTCGCTGCGGGGGAGTCCAGCGGACCGAGGCCGGTGTCCACCAGGATGTTCGGACCGCCTGGAACGCGCAGCAAGTAGCAGTAGAAGTGCAGGACCCACTCGCCATCGGGACCGAAGGCCTTCGGTTCGTCGGCCGTGACCCGCTCCCACAGCTCGGGGGAGCCGCCCGGGAACAGTTCCCCGGGCGGGCGGCGGAGGGCTCCGCCCATGGGCCCGACCGCGTCGAGGAGCGGGACGATCTCAATGCCGGCGGCGATGCGCGGTATCAGGTTCATGGCCTAACGATCTCAGGTGGTGTCCCGGTCGGGGAGAATGACCGGGTGCGCATCGGCATCCTGGGCCCGCTGGAGGTACGGGACGAGGCCGGCCGGGCCGTCGAGGTCAGCGGCCGCCGGTTGCGTGCGCTGCTGATCCGGCTGGCGATCGAGGCGGGCCGTGCGGTGTCCGCCGAACGGCTGCTGGACGATCTCTGGGAGGGCGCGCCGCCCGCCGGAGGCACGGGTGCGCTGCAGGCACTGGTCTCGCGGTTGCGCGGTGCGGCGGGCCGGGATCTGGTCGGGCACGGCCCCGCCGGCTACCGGCTCGCGGTCGAGCCCGCGGAGATCGACGCCTTCGCGTTCGAACGGGCGGTCCTGGCGGCCCGACGGGAGCATGAGCCCGAGTCGCGTGCGGAGAGGCTGCGTGACGCGCTCGACCTGTGGCGAGGTCCCGCGCTCTCCGACGTCGCGGACGCGGCGTTCGCGGTGGCGGAGGTGAGCCGCCTCGGCGAGCTGCGGCTGTCGGCGATCGAGGACCGGGCCGACGCGGAGCTGGCGCTCGGTCGCCCGGCGGCACCGCTGGTCCCCGAGCTCGAGGCGCTGGCCGAGGCGAATCCGCTCCGCGAACGGCTCCGCGCCCTGCTCATGCGCGCTCTGTACGCGGCGGGCCGGCAGGCCGACGCGCTGCAGCTGTACGAGGACGGTCGGCGGCAGCTCGCCGACCGTCTCGGCGTGGACCCCTCACCCGAACTGGCCGCCGCGCACCTCGCCATCCTGAGGGGCCAGGTCACGCCCCGAGCATCCGTGTCCGCCACGGCGGACGTCCGCACAACGTCTCGCACGAGCCATACGACTTCTCGCATGAGCCATACGACGTCTCGCACGAGCCATAGGACGCGTCGCACGACCAACCTGCCCTCTCAGTTGACCAGCTTCGTCGGGCGGGAGGAGGAGTCCGAACGCGTTGGCAAGCTGCTGCGGGACGGCCGGCTGGTCACCCTGACCGGGCCGGGCGGCGCGGGCAAGACCCGGCTGGCGAGCGAGGCGGCGGCTCCGTTCGTCGCCGAGTTGCCGGACGGGGTGTGGTTCGTTCCGCTGGCCTCGGTGAGCGACGCGGGCGAGGTCACCCAGGCGGTGCTGGCCGCGCTCGGCGTGGTCGACGTGGTCCGGTCGGCCGAGAGCCGTTCGACGGTGCGGCCCGCCGACCGGCTGGCGGACTTCCTCGCGGGCAAGCAGATGATTTTGGTCCTGGACAACTGCGAGCACCTGATCGATGCCGTCGCCGCGCTGGTGGACCGCACGCTCGGCGACGCTCCCGGTGTACGGGTGCTGGCGACGAGCCGCGAGCCCCTCGGCATCACGGGAGAGGCGTTGTGCCCCGTTCCGTCGCTTCCGTTGCCACCGGCCGGTTCTGACGCGGGCGAAGCGATGCGGTACGCGTCGGTGCGGCTCTTCGCCGACCGTGCCGCCGCGGCCCGCCCCGGCTTCGCGGTGGACGACGCGTCGGCGCCGCAGGTGGTGGCGATCTGCCGCGAGCTTGACGGCATTCCGCTCGCCATCGAGCTGGCGGCGGCCAGGCTGCGGTCGCTCACCCCGACGCAGATCGCGGGCCGTCTCGGCGACCGCTTCCGGCTGCTCACCGGCGGCAGCCGTACGGCACTGCCGCGGCACCGGACCCTCCGCGCCGTCGTCGACTGGAGCTGGGACCTGCTCGACGACGCCGAACGTACCGTGCTGCGGCGGCTTTCGGTGTTCGCCGGGGGAGCGACGCCGGACGGCGTCGCACGGGTGTGCGCGCCCGGGCGGCTCACCGACGACGTCATCGACGTGGTCGCCGCGCTGATCGACAAGTCGCTCGTCATCGCGGACGGGCACGCCGAGGTGCGGTACCGGCTGCTGGAGACCGTGCGCGTGTACGCGGCGGAGCGGCTGGAGGAGGCAGGGGAAGGCGACCGTATCCGGTCCGCGCACGCCGCGTACTTCCTCGAACTCGCCGAACGCGCCGATCCGGAGCTGCGCCGCGCCGACCAGCTCCTCTGGATGAACCGGCTGACCGCCGAACGCGACAACTGCAGCGCCGCGTTCCGCCACATCATCGAAACCCGCGACGTGACCACGGGGCTGCGGCTGGTCGCCGCGCTGGTGTGGTTCTGGGTCATGCGGGACCTGGAGATGGAGGCGGGCACCTGGGCGGTCGCGGTCATGGACATCGCCGATGACACCGCGCCGCCCGGCCTGGAAGAGCAGTACGCCATGGCGAAGTGCGCGGCATCGCTCATCACCGAGATGTCATGCGACCCTGCGACTCTGGAGAACTTGCAGGCGGCCCTGGAAGTCATCATGGCCACGGTGCCCGAGGAGCCGCAGCACCCCGCGCTGATCCTGGCGCGCGGAGTGGGAGCGTTCCTCACGGGTGACCTCGCGGCAGCGGAGCGCGGGATGCGCAACGCCTACGACCACCCTGATCCGTGGATCCGCGCGATCGCCCGTGTGGGGCTCGGCGTCATGGCGGCGAACGGCGGCGATGTCGAACGGGCGGGCGCCGAACTCGGCGCGGGCCTCGCCGGCTTCCGCGCGATCGGCGAGCGCTGGGGGATGATCACCGCGCTGAGCGGTGCGATGCAGGTGGCGCTCGCGCGCGGCGATGCCGAGGAGGCGGTACGACTCGGCGAGGAAGCGTACGGCTACGCCGCCGAAGGGGTCAGTCCCGAGCAGGGCGGCACCGTGCTCCTCAGCCTGGCGCGAGCCCGCGCGGAAACCGGCGACCTTGTGCGCGCCCGTGCCGAAACCGAACGCGCTGTCGCCGACATGGAGCGGTTCGGCGAATACGCCGACGCCGCCAACGGCTACCTCAACCTGAGCGAGCTGGCCCGCCGTGAGGGCGACCTGGCCACCACCCGCATCCTGCTCGAACGGGCACGTGAACTGGTGGAACCGCGTGCCTA
The DNA here is from genome assembly GCF_008923185.1 of Actinomadura rudentiformis. Classification (GTDB taxonomy): domain Bacteria; phylum Actinomycetota; class Actinomycetes; order Streptosporangiales; family Streptosporangiaceae; genus Spirillospora; species Spirillospora rudentiformis. The sequence goes on along the minus strand of NZ_WBMT01000037.1, from coordinate 4,515 downwards.
CCGAGCCGACGTCCGCTCGGTGTGCGCCCGTACGTTCAGCCATCTGGGCCGCCTGGCCGAACAGCAAGGCGACCTCGAATCGGCGGAACGGTTCCACGCCCGCGCCCTCAGTGACATCGCCGAAAGCGTCCTCATCGGCAACCCCACGCTCGCCGAGATCATCGAAGGCGTGGCGGCGCTGGACACCGCGCGCGGCGACCACGAACGCGCCGCCGAACTGCTGGGCGCCGCCCATTCCCTGCGCGGCTACAGGGACCGCTGGAGCATCGACGCCAAGCGCGTCACGTCCGCAGCCATCGGCGCCCTCGGTGAAAAGGCCTTCGCGGAGGCGTACGACCGAGGCCGGGCCATGCCCCGCGAAGGCGTCCTCGCCTTGGTGCCCTAGGCACGGCGCGCCGTGATCCCTAGGTGCGGCGCGCGTACAAACGCAGAGCCAGCGGAAACGTCACCAGAACGATCCCGGCCGCCCAAGCGAGGGTGTACCAGACGTGGTTGCCCATGGGCCCGCCGATCATCAACGCACGCAGCGACTCGGCCAGATGCGTGACCGGATTGACCTTGACCCAGGCCTGAAGCCAGCCCGGCATTGTGCCGATGTTCGGCATGAGGACGCTGCTGCCGAACGTCAGCGGCATCACAAAGATGAACCCGATGCCCTGCACGCTGTCCGGCGATGGCGCGAGCATCCCGACCAGCACGAAGATCCAGCAGACGGCCAGATAGAACACGTACGCCAGCGCCAGCGCCGCCACGATCGACAACGGGTCGCTGTCGAACCGGAACCCCAGGATCATGCCGAAGCCGACCAGCATCGTCATCATCACGCAGAACTTGACCGTCTCGCCCAGCACCGAGCCGATCAACGGTGCCGAACGCGCGATCGGCAGGCTCCGGAAACGGTCGAAGACGCCCTTGTGAATGTCCTCGTTCAGGGCTATCCCCAGGCCCATCGTGCCGATGAACGTCATCTGGGCGACCAGTCCCGGCAGCAGCTTCTGCAGGTACGAATGCGTATCGCCTGCTAGAGCGCCGCCGAAGACGTACAGGAACAGCAACAGGAAAACCAGCGGCGTCAAAGTGGTGTCCAGCAGCTTCTCCGGTGAGTGCTTCAACTGGGCGACCTTGCGCCAGGCCAGCGTCAGCCCATGCCGCAGCGTCCGTCGCGGACTGATCCGCCGAGGCGGGATGGCGAGAGTCGTCATGCCGGGGTCCTTTCCAGCTCCTTGGCCGTTGTGGTCGTGGATTGGCCGGTCAGGGTGAGGAAGACCTCGTCGAGGCTCGGCATGCGCAGCGCGAGCTCGGCGGCCACGATCTGCGCCTCGTCCAACCGCCGCACCAGAGCCGGCAGAACGGCCGGGTCGTACGCGGGCGCCGTCACCAGACCGGTCCCCTCATGCACGTCCGGCCGTTCACCCGTGAGCTCCGCGATGATCGCGGCGAGCTGGGCGGTCCGGTGGAGTTCCGCCGTCCGTACCGCCAGCGTCTGCAGGCCGATCCGCGACTTGAGTTCGGACGGCGTGCCCTCCGCCACGACCCGGCCGTGGTCGAACACCGCGATCCGGTCGGCGAGCGCGTCCGCCTCCTCCAGGTACTGCGTGGTCAGGAGCACCGTGGCGCCGTCCGCGACCAGATCCCGGACCGTCTCCCACACCTCGTTGCGGGCGCGCGGGTCCAGCCCGGTCGTCGGCTCGTCGAGGTAGATGACCGCCGGCCGGTTGACGAGGCTCGCCGCCAGGTCGAGCCGGCGCCGCATACCGCCGGAGTACGTCTTGACCGCGCGCCCGCCTGCGTCCGTGAGCCGGAACCTGTCCAGCAGCTCAGCCGCCCGGCCCCGCGCCGCGCTCCGGCTCAGATCCAGAAGCCGTCCGATCATGACGAGGTTCTCGGTCCCGGTCAGCTCCTCGTCCAGCGACGCGTACTGCCCGGTCAGCCCGATCATCGCGCGAACCCGCGCGGGATCGTTCAGCACGTCGTACCCGCACACCTCGGCCCGCCCGGCATCGGGCTTGAGCAGGGTGGCCAGCACCCGGACGGCGGTGGTCTTGCCCGCGCCGTTCGGCCCCAGAACGCCCAGGACCGTGCCTTGGCGTACGGCGAGGTCGACTCCGTCAAGCGCTTGGGTGGCCCCGAACGCCTTCCGCAGCCCCTCGGCCCGGATCACATGGTCCATATCCCGTCCTCAGTCGCTCTTCCGATTCGACGAGCTCCACGTTCGGCGACCTCACTGACGCGACACCGATGCGGCGCTTACACGCGCTGACATCACCCCGAAGGCCTTCGCTCGATTCGGTTGAGTGGTCCCACCCCAGGAGGCCAAGTCCTCGACCGCCGTGATGAGCGACGGATCGCCGACCTGATCAGCCGGAAGGCCGCGCCCTGGGCGGCGTAACGGCGACCGATGCTCTCTGGTGTCATCGTGGCGAAAGCCGCCTGTCGGCTGGATCAGCGGAAAGGTCGAGCCCTTGGTGTGAAACGCGGCACCTGACTTCGCCGTGGTGGTCGCCGCAGACGAGCGGTGGCGTCATCAACGCACACGTCGAACCTGACGGCTACGACCAGGCGGAACGCTGCCACGACGCAGCGGTCAGATCTCACTCAATGTGGAACACCAGGCTGAGCCCATCCAAGGGACGCGCCCCCATGTCGTCGCGCTCCGGCTCCACGGTGAAGCCACGAAACACGAGGCCGTGGAACGCGCCGCCACCCGTAGGCCCAAGGACCAGAGCGCGTCTCAAAGTCAGCTCCCCTCCTGTACGACGCCCAGGCACACACCCGCGGGGTCACCACCCCACCAAAAAGCGTTCCGCAGGGCTCCGCGTTTCGCGGCCCTCCACGTTCCGCGGGGTCCGTGTTCCGCGGGGTCCACTTTCAGCGGCGCTCCGTGTTCGGCGGCGCGCCGCGTTCGGCAGGGCTCCGCGTTTCGCGGCGCTCCACGTTCCGCGGGGTCCGTGTTCCTCAGGGTCCACTTTCTGCGGCGCTCCGCGTTCCAGAGAGTCTGTGTCCCGCGGCGTTCCGATTCCCGCAACGCTCCGCTTTCGCAGAGCCCGCGTCCGCAGGGCTCCGCGTTCGGTGGGGTCCGTATTCCGCAGCACTGCGCGTTCCGCGGGATCCGTGTTCCGCGGGATCCGCTTTGCGCAGCGCTTTGCGTCCCGCAGGGTCCGTGTCCCACAGCCCTGCGCGTTCGGCAGCTTTCCGCGGCGCTCCGCGTTCCTCAGAGCCTGTGTCCCGCGGTGTTCTGTGTCTTGCGGCGCTTCGCGTTCCGCAGGGCACCGCGTTCGGCAGGGTCCGTGTTTCGCGGCGCTCCATGTTCCGCGGGGTCCGGCTTCCGCGGGGTCCACTTTCTGCGGCGCTCCGTGTTCCGCAGCCCTCCGCGTTCCGCAGCCCTCCGCGTTCCGCAGCCCTCCGCGTTCCGCAGGGTCTACTTCCGCGGCGCTCCGTGTCCTGCGGCGCTCCGCGTTCCGCAGCGTCCGCGTCCGCAGACCTCCGCGTTCCGCAGACCTCCGCGTTCCGCAGACCTCCGCGTTCCGCAGACCTCCGCGTTCCGCAGACCTCCGCGTTCCGCAGGGTCCGCGCCCCGAGGTGTTCCGCTTCCGCAGAGCTACGCGTTCGGCGGGGGCCCGGGCGAGCGGTCGACGACCAAACGCGACCCGACCCCCTCCTCCGGTCCCACGATGCACGCACGAGGTGGGGTTCGGGCGACACAATGCACAGGCCGCTCGCCACGGACGCCGACTTTGAGACGCGCCCTGGTCGCGTTCACTGACGGACAACACCAGGCGTTGATACCGGCCGGTGCAGTGCGCGGCCAGCTCCGACAGCCCGCCGAATCGTCGGCCACTCTGAGCGCTCGCCCAACCGATCGCTCAGTGCCACGGTTGGGACGTGTTCTGAGTCATACACCTGATGCGTTCGACCAGAAGCATGACGGCGTGCCGGGGCTGGAATACGTGACGGAGGAGGTGGGTTGAAGAGACACCAGCGCGGAGCAGTGCAGGACGCCACGGCGGACGGCGCGACGCGCGAACCGCATGGCCGGGTCGTTGACCAGCAGGTTTGCTGGTCGGCGGTGCGGGGTAGGTCTTTCGATTTGACGGGTGACTCGTGAGTACCTAGTGTCTCCAATGCCCCGAGGGGATGCAGGACGCCGAGAGGCGGTCGGCCCCGGCGGGGAAGCCACTCAGATAAACGGTTCGAAGCTTGCTTCGAGTCGATGTACTCTGGAGTGGTCAGCCCAGACGGGATGCAGGACGCCGCAAGGTGGCCGGCCCGAGGGACTCCTCCGAAGATCGATTACGGACGGTTCTTGTCGTCCGTGACGATGCACGGCGGGTGGGCTGCGTTCCGACAAGATCGATTCAGCTGGATCGGTTGACAGGAGCGAAGATTCCGGTAAGTTAGAAGGGTTGCCCCGGAACCGGGCGCTGCGGGAGCGGTGGTCTGGTGCGGTGGGTGTCCGTTTCTTGAGAACTCAACAGCGTGTTAAAAGCCAGTGCCTTTATAGGCCAGGCACTTTGT
>NZ_WBMT01000036.1 GCF_008923185.1 Actinomadura rudentiformis | reverse complement strand
ACCGCGCTGACCGCCGCGCTGGCCACCGCCGCGCTGGCCACGGTTGTCGCCGCGACGCGCGGCGCCGCCGCCTGACTGCTCGCGGCCGCCACCGCCCGCCTGCGGCGCCTCGTCCTCCAGCCGCAACGTGAGCGAGATGCGCTTGCGCTGCAGATCGACGTCCAGCACCTTCACCCGCACGATGTCGCCGGGCTTGACGACGTCACGCGGGTCCTCGACGAACTTGTTCGACATGGCGGAGATGTGGACGAGCCCGTCCTGGTGCACGCCGACGTCCACGAACGCGCCGAACGCCGCGACGTTGGTGACGACCCCCTCCAGGATCATCCCGGCCTTGAGGTCGGCGAGGGTGTCGACGCCCTCCTTGAACGTGGCCGTCTTGAACGCGGGCCGCGGGTCACGGCCGGGCTTCTCCAGCTCCGCGAGGATGTCGGTCACCGTCGGCAGGCCGAACGTGTCGTCCACGAACTCGGCGGGCTTGAGCGAACGCAGCACCGCCGTGTTGCCGATCAGCCCCTTGATGTCGCTGCCCGCCGCGTCGATGATGCGCCGCACGACCGGATACGACTCGGGGTGCACGCTGGACGCGTCCAGCGGGTCGTCGCCGCCGGGTATCCGCAGGAAGCCCGCACACTGCTCGAACGCCTTGGGCCCGAGGCGCGCCACGTCCTTGAGACCGGAACGCGTGCGGAACGGCCCGTTGGCGTCACGGTGGGCGACGATGCTCTCGGCCAGGCTCTCGCCGATGCCCGACACCCGGGTCAGGAGCGGCGTGGACGCGGTGTTGACGTCGACGCCGACCGCGTTCACGCAGTCTTCGACGACGGCGTCCAGGGAACGCGAGAGCTTCACCTCCGACAGGTCGTGCTGGTACTGCCCGACCCCGATGGACTTGGGGTCGATCTTCACCAGCTCGGCCAGCGGGTCCTGGAGCCGCCGCGCGATCGAGACCGCGCCGCGCAGCGACACGTCCAGGTCGGGCAGTTCCTTGGAGGCGAAGGCCGAGGCCGAGTACACCGACGCGCCCGCCTCCGACACCATGATCTTGGTGAGCTTGAGGTCCGGGTGGCGGGCGATGAGATCGGCCGCGAGCTTGTCGGTCTCGCGCGACGCCGTCCCGTTGCCGATCGCGACCAGGTCCACCTTGTGCTCACGGCACAGCTTGGCCAGCGTCTCGATCGACTCGTCCCACTTGCGCCGCGGCTCGTGTGGGAAGATCGCGTCGGTGGCGACGACCTTGCCGGTGGCGTCCACGACGGCGACCTTCACGCCGGTGCGCAGGCCGGGGTCGAGACCGAGGGTGGTCCGCGTCCCGGCCGGGGCGGCCAGCAGCAGGTCGCGCAGGTTGGCGGCGAACACCTTGACCGCCTCGTCCTCCGCCTCCTGCCGCAGCCGCGTCCGCAGGTCGATGCCCAGATGCACGAGGATCCGCGTACGCCAGGCCCAGCGGACCGCCTCGCCCAGCCAGCGGTCCGCGGGCCGCCCCTGGTCGACAATGGCGAAGCGCCGCGCGATCTCCGCCTCGTACGAGCTGCGCCGGCCGGGGTCGGCCTCGTCGACCGGCTCCGGCTCCAGGTCGAGGTCGAGGACCTCCTCCTTCTCCCCGCGGAACAGCGCGAGGATCCGGTGCGAGGGCAACTTGGTGAACGGCTCGGCGAAGTCGAAGTAGTCGGCGAACTTGGCGCCCGCCTCCTCCTTGCCCTCGCGGACCTTGGACACGATCCGGCCCCGCGTCCACACCTGTTCGCGCAGCATGCCGATGAGGTCGGCGTCCTCGGCGAAACGTTCGACCAGGATGGCCCGGGCGCCCTCCAGCGCCGCCGCCGCGTCCGCGACGCTCTTCTCCTCGTCCACGTACCCGGCGGCCGCGGCCTGCGGGTCGTTCGACGGGTCGTTCAGCAGCAGCTCGGCGAGCGGCTCCAGCCCGGCCTCGCGCGCGATCTGGGCCTTGGTGCGGCGCTTGGGCTTGTACGGCAGGTAGATGTCCTCCAGCCGCGCCTTGGAGTCCGCCCCCATGATCTGGGCGCGGAGCTCGTCGGTCAGCTTGCCCTGCGACTCGATCGACTCGAGGATCGCCGCGCGCCGTTCATCCATCTCACGCAGGTAGCGCAGCCGTTCTTCGAGCGCGCGCAGCTGCGCGTCGTCGAGCGCGCCGGTCGCCTCCTTGCGGTAGCGGGCGATGAACGGCACCGTCGACCCGCCGTCGAGCAGGTCGACGGCGACCTGTACCTGCCCCTCCCGGACGCCGAGCTCGTCGGCGATGCGACGGCTGATCGGGACCGGCGCGACGCCGGTGGTGCCTGTCTGACTGATGGACGCTGTCACGAGTGGAATCCCGCTCTCTCCCCTGGATATCGCCAGTGCATTGTCCAGGAACGTGCCCTACTTGTCGCGCCGAAGCCGGCGGGACGGTCCGGGCACGGTACGGGCACCGTCCGAGAGCGGTTCAGGGTACGCGGCGGCCACTGGCCTCAGGTCCCCCTGGGAGGTAGGGCTTCACCTCCCCTTTTTCACCTCCGATGGAGGACCTAGCACCACCCTCTCGACGCAGTGGACGGACCAGAATGAGGCGATCGGCAGAGTTGGACACGAACGGGCTGAGAAGGAGGCGGGGAACAGTGAATGACCGCGACGACAGCGGCGCCCCCGAGGGGCTGATCTACCGCTGGTTCCTGTCGGGCGTGCGCGGCCTGGTCCAGGTCGTACTCTCGCAGGCCGTGAACATCCCGCTGTTCGTGCTCTCCGTGGTGTCGTTCGCGCTGATCCCGATCGGCGTCGGGGTCTTCCTGCTGCCGCCGGTGCTGCTGGCGCTGCGCGCGCTGGCCAACCAGCAGCGGGCGTGGAGCGCCGCCTGGTCGGGGGTGGCGATCCCGGTGCCGTACCGGCCCGAGCCGCCCTCGTCGGCCAATCCGTTCCGCCGTCTGAAGTGGCTGCTCACCGACCCGGCGACGTGGCGCGACGTGCTGTGGACGCTGGTGAACGTCCCGGTCGGGCTCCTGCTCGGGCTGCTGCCGGCCGCCCTGGTGGTGTACGGGGTGGAGGGCGTTCTCGTCGCTCCGTGGGTCGCCATGATCGCGGATTACGGCTGGGGCCCGTTCTGGCCGCTGTCCGAATGGGGGGCGGTCGGCATCGTCGGGTCGATCGTCGGCGGTGTCGCGCTCACGGCGGCCGGCCTGCAGCTGGGCCCCCGCCTCCTCCGGGCGCACGCGCTGTTCAACCGTTCGCTGCTCTCGCCCACGCGCACCGCGCTGGAGCAGCGCGTCCAGGAGCTGACCGAGACGCGGTCGGAGACCGTGGACGCCTCGGCGGCCGAGCTGCGCCGGATCGAACGCGACCTGCACGACGGCGCGCAGGCCCGGCTGGTCGCACTCAGCATGAACATCGGCCTGGCCGAGCAGCTGATGAAGTTCGACCCCGAGGCCGCACAGAAGCTGCTCGTCGAGGCGCGTGAGGCCAGCGGCACGGCGCTCACCGAGCTGCGTGACCTGGTGCGCGGCATCCATCCGCCGGTGCTCGCCGAACGCGGCCTGGACGGCGGCGTGCGGGCTCTCGCGCTGTCGCTGCCGCTGCCCGTGGACGTCGAGATCGACCTGCCGGGCCGGCCGGAGGCGCCGGTGGAGTCGGCCGCCTACTTCGCCGTCGCCGAGATGCTCGCGAACATCGCCAAGCACAGCGGCGCGCAGCGGGCATGGATCGACATCCACCATGCCAACGGCGCGCTCAAGATGATCGTCGGTGATGACGGGCTCGGCGGGGCCGACCTGGACGCGGGTTCCGGGATGCGCGGAATCGAACGCAGGCTGGCCGCATTCGATGGGACGATGGTGGTGACCAGTCCGCAGGGCGGACCCACCGTCGTGACCATGGAGCTTCCGTGCGCGTTGTCATCGCCGAGGACCTTGCCCTCCTCAGGGACGGACTGATCCGCCTGCTGGAGGCGTTCCAGTTCGAGGTCGTCGAGGCCGTGGACAACGGGCCGTCGCTGCTCCGCGCGCTCACCACCCACCGCCCGGACGTGGCCGTGGTCGACGTTCGCCTGCCGCCGACGTTCACCGACGAGGGGCTGCGGGCGGCGCTGGAGGCGCGCAAGGAGATCCCCGGCCTGCCCGTGCTCGTCCTGTCGCAGCACGTCGAGCAGCTGTACGCGCGGGAGCTGCTGAGTGACAGCTCGGGCGGCATCGGCTACCTGCTCAAGGACCGGGTGTCGGATGTGAGCCAGTTCGTGGACGCGGTCCGCCGGGTCGCTGGCGGCGGCACCGCGCTGGACCCGGACGTGGTCGCCCAGCTGCTCACCCGCCGCGCCCGCGAGGAGCCGCTGCAGACGCTGACTCCACGCGAACGTGAGGTGCTGGGGCTGATGGCCGAGGGACGGTCGAACGCGGCGATCGCCGGCAAGCTCTTCATCACCGAGAAGGCGATCAGCAAGCACACCAACAACATCTTCAGCAAGCTCAACCTGCAGCCGGCCGAAGGGGACAACCGCCGCGTCCTGGCCGTCCTCGCCTATCTCAACACGTGAGCGCTCACCGCACCCACGGCGGAGCCACGCGTTCGTCGCCCCTGGGAGCCAGGTCGCACGCCTCGCCCGGGCCCTTGCCGTCCGGGTTGTAGACCTGGCCGCCCGCGGGCGCCACCACCACAGCGGCGAAGCCCTGGTCGGTGAACACCTGGCGAGTCACATCGGCGTGCATCACCAGGCTGTCCCCCGCCGCGACGGTCAGCTTCTCGTCACCCAGCTGAACGGTCGCGCCGCCCTCGACGAACGTCCACACCTGTCCGGCGTCAAAGGCGTGCAGAGAACCTTCGCGACCGGGAAGCATGTCCACCCGCCACATCACCGTGCCCGCCCCGCCCTGCGTGGGCGAGGCAAGGGTCGTCATGACACCGTTGGGCGTTTCGGTTCGGCGGCGGTCCTTCGCAAGTATCAAGGTCATGAGTTTCTCCTTCAGGCGATCCAGGGCGGGAGCATCTTGTCGGCGCTTCCAGGCATCGACGCCTGCGCTCCGGCGGGCGCGGCCACTACGGCAGTGAAGCCCTCCGACCCAGCCGATACTTGCCGGACGACATCGGCGGGCATCACCACGGTGTCGCCCGCAGCGACAGACAGGGTCTCGCCGTCCAACCGCACCGTCGCCGTCCCCTTCAGGAACGTCCACACCTGCTCGGCATCGATGAGGTGGTCGGGCCCGGCGGACCCGGCGGCGCTGTCGACCCGCCAGACCGACAGGCTCGCCTCGCCCTGGGTCGGCGAGGCGAACGTGGTCATCACGGCGGCGGAAGTCTCGGTGCGGCGTGCTTCGGCGTTGCGGATCAGTGTCATCGGGCGCTCCCTTGGTATATTCGTCAACGTGGTTGTCCAATATGGTTAACGAGGTTGTCTTTCATGTCAAGTCCCGATGCACCCGGCTTCGAACTCCCCCTGCGGTTGCTGCTCGGCTTCCGCGTGATCATCGACGAGCTCCATGCCGAGCTGGCCCGGCGGGGACACCCCGACCTGAAGCCCATGTACGGCTTCGCCTGCCAGGCGATCGGCCCCGGCGTGACCGCCGTCGAACTGGGCCGCAAGATGGGCGTCTCGAAGCAGGCGGCCGGCAAGACCATCGACCAGCTGACGAAGCTGGGCTACGTCGAACGCGCGACCGACCCCCACGACGCCCGCCGCAAGATCGTCCGCCTCACCCCGCGCGGCATCGAGAGCCTGACCCTGGCGGCGGAGATCTTCGACCAGATCCGGGCACGCTGGGTCAAGACCCTCGGAGCCGACCGCGTCCGCGCGATGGAACAGGACCTGCGCACGATGACCCCACCGGACCCGTTCCAGCTGGACATGCCCCGATGGTTCGGCACGTTCTGACCAGGTCGGCAGGCCACTCACGCGGTTAGTGAAAAGTCACCAGTCAAGCACGCTGAGTGCTAATCAATTGCGCCATATGACACAAATCAGTGATATCAGCAGAACTCGTGGTGACCTTGGCAAAACAGGGCCCGTCGAACTAACAGCGCATCACTGGTAACAATAAATAGGTTGACGATAACGTCGGGTCACCGAAGCCTAAGCTCAGCCCACACACTGCGGCCCGCGTCAGGTGACGTCCAGCTCGTCACTCTGGATGCGGCCCGCAAGGCGACCCCACTCAGCAGGGGTGATGGCAAGCACGTCGCCATACCTGTCGTGCGAGTCCCTGAACAGCACAATGTCACCGAGACGAGCGATTTCGACACAATCGCCTTGACCAGCGCTGAAGCGGCTCTTCCGCCAGACAACCGTGGAGCACCAGTTCGGCCGGGCAACCATCCACGACCTCCGTTCGCCGCGTTGGCCCCAGCCCCACCGGCAAATCAGGCCGGTTCACACCCCGGCCACAGGAATCAGGCAGGGCACACAGGCCCACGACCTTGTGGGTGATTTCGACCATAAGTGTAAACGGTTCAACATTGACCGCCTACACGCAGCAGAAGATCATGCGACGCCCTGCCAATGCGCCGGCTCGCCTCGCGCCGACCTTCGCCCGCTGGTGCCGCCATGACGCCGCAACGCTGCGCCACCGACCGCCATGTGCCGGCCTACGGCCGAATCAGGCTGTCACGACATCTCCTCGGCCGCGCTCAGCAGCAACTCCCGCGACTCCTCCGCGGACAGCGCCACCTCCAAGAGCGTCTCGAAGTCCGCAGCGAACCTGCCGACTTCGGGATCATCGCCCATGACCATGGAGATCTCGCGGCCGGTGTCGAGATAGAGCATGTTCGACAGGCCGCCGTCGAACTCCAGGAGTGTGAAGGCGCCGGTGAGGCCGGGGTGCTCTCCGGCCTCGAACGGGACGATCCGGAAGGTGAGCCGGTCGTCCTGCTCGGTCATGTCGGCGATGTGCCGCAGCTGGGCCGGCATGATGGCCGGATCCCGGTTCTTGCCGACATGGCGGCGGATGACCGCCTCGTCCACTACGAAGTATCGGCGCGGTGGCGTCGAGCGCTTCGCCAGTTCCTCTTGACGCCGCATCCGGAGATTGACCGCCGCTCCGACCTTCGCCTCGGAGACCAGGGCAGCGGTCTGCGCCTCTGAGTACTCCCGCGTCTGCAGCAAACCGGGCACGACCGAGGGCTGGAACTGGCGGATGAAGGCGGCGCCGGCCTCATAGCCCACGTAGTTGAGGTAGGTGGGTGGGCTTTCGCTCTTGAACTCGTTCCACCAGGCTCGGGCTCGCGCTCCACGGTTGAGAGCGTGCAGTCTCTCCCGCTGGCTCTCGGACGTGACGCCGTAGAGAGCGAGAAGGGCATCGAGATCGACCTTGGTGATGGAACTCCGGCCGCCCTCGACCCTGATCAACTTGGACGGCGACCATTCGAGCTGTTCGGCCACCTGTTCCTGAGTCAGGGATCTTTCCCGGCGGATCCGGACCAGGTCACTGCGAAGCATCGCACTCTGCACAACCGGACCTTGGTCTACCGCCATGATCGTGACCCACCCTCCGTAGTCAGCTTCCATCAAACCAGTAGTCGCCCAGAGCGGGTAACGATTTGCCAGGTAGCATTTCGTCATCTGCTGGACCAGCCTGTCCACACCTACGCGCCTCTACAACGAGGCCTTACAGACTTGACATGGGCAGACAGCATCACCGCCACCCATCAAAATGCCAGGTGGCAGATTGTCTACCTCCAATTTATGGGGGAACAGTCTATTATGTCGTGACATGCTACACTCCTAGGTGGATCTTCACCACGGGCCCGGCCGAACAACCGGACCTGGATCGGGATCAGAACCTGCGGTTCGCCGCACAGACCAGATGGATCATCTGGCGACGGCGGCCGTGCCTGTCCCGACTCGCAGCAACACGATCGAGGAGGCGGCCCTGAACTACGGTCACCGCTCGCGGCACGCAAAAAGGGCCGCACCCGTCTCTCACTGATCCGAACGTATCCACACACGGGATCAGCGTGACGAATGCGACCCTCCACACCGTTCACACATTCGTTTTTGTCAGGCCGGCCACAGGGCGTGCTGGCAGGCACGCCATACCGGCCGGTTTCCGGTCAACGGAACGGACAGGCGGCCCTAACCGACCATCCAACGCCTGACGAGGCGAATGTGCATACCGGTTTTCCCATGGTAGCCAGCCCGCGACGGGCTACCAAGAGGGGAACCGACTTGCCGGTGGCATGGCCACCGGACCTGGGAAGACGGATTGGCAGCTTCCGGCCACCGTCAATTTCGCACCATTTGAACCCTTGCAGAGGTTCCCCCCATGCACAGGCGAAAGCGTGTTCCAGAAAAGGCCAATGAGGCCGTCCAGAGTCCCACCAAGCCCGTCGGACCAGAACGTCCCGGTATCCCTCACCGGAATACACCGGTCGGTATCCGCACACCGGTTCACATGCGCGGATCGGTGTTGCAGGGGATGCGGTCGGCGCTGGGGCATCTCGGTCCGTCGGACGCGCTCTTGCTCGTCCTCATCCAGGCCCTCGTCCTCATCCAGGCCGGACGCGGCGATCCCGTCGCGATGGCGGTCCTACTCTGCGCCGCCGCCTTCCTCGCCCGGTCCGACTGGACCCGAGTGCTCGCCGGCGTCCGCGACGGCCGGGCGGTAGCGGAGTCGGCCTACCAGGTGTACGGGCCGCATGCTCTGGCAGCCGGCTCGTTCGGACCGGGATTCCCCATGATCGAGCCGGCTGGGCCGGACGAGCCGCGGGTCCCCGTCACCTTCTGGGCGTCGCTGAGCGTGGGCGAGCAGAACGAACTGGAGTCCAAGGCCACGCCCCGCACGTTCGCGCTCGGCGCGGCGCTCCTCCGCGAGGGCGAGTACGCCGACTTCGTGCTGATCATCCTCTCCGGCCGGACCAAGATCTATGTCACCGAGAACGGGCGCGAGCGGCTGCTCGCCAAGCGCGGCCCGGGCCAGCTGATCGGGGAACGTGCCGCGCTGCAGGTCAACGTGCGGTCCGCGACGGTGGTCGCCCTCGACACGGTCGAGGCCCTCATGCTCTCGACTCCGGACTTCGCGAGTTTCATCAGCGCGCACCCGCACGTGCTCACGATCGTGGAGAGCCAGATCTACAACCGCCTGACCGAAGGCCCAGGGGCACGCGGAAATGGACCTTCTGAAGGCGGCAGCGACACCCCTGGGTCGGCCGGCGCAGCAGGTGCCGAGGATAGGACGGCCGACGGAGGTTTTCCTCATGTGGACGGGCACCACTGCACCATCCTCAGGACCGACATCGTCGGCTTCGCTTCCGAGAAGAGGAGGAGCGACGACCGTCTGTTCATCCAGGAGATGCACCTGAGGATGCTGAGGGAGAGCTTCCAGCGTGTCGGCATCGCTTGGGACGGCTGCTATCTGCGGCACAGCGGTGATGAACTGCTCATCGTGGCTCCACCGAGCATCGCGACGACGCGTGTGGTCGAGGCTCTCGGTGTGCTCTACGCGCTGCTGAAGGCCTACCACCGTCGCTCGGCGCCCGCCGTCCAGATCCGGCTGCGCGCCGCCGTGCACGTCGGTCCGCTGACCACCAACGAGGGCGGGCCCGCCGGCGATCCGCTGATCCATTCGGCCCGGCTCCTGGACGCGGGCGTGCTCCGGCGCTCGATGGCCGAGACCGAGGCGCTGCTGGGAGTCCTCGCGTCGACCTACGTCTACGAGAACGTGATCAAGAACATGGATCTGGACGGGTACCGCCAGGTGCGCGCCAAGGTCAAGGAGACCCAGTTGATCGCGTGGATGCGGCTCCGCGGCCCGATGCTGGCTCCCTGACAGGCGGATCCTAAGATCACAGGTCCGGGCGGGAGCTGATCCGGACGGTCTACGGCCGCCTCTGCCCCGCGCTCGGCCTCCACCCTGATGATCTGGAGCTCACGATCATTGAGATGCCCACGGTGAATTGGGGCGTCCGCGGCGTTCCCGCGGACGAGCTCACGCTCTCCTATCCCGTCACCCTCTGATCGCTTCACGATCCCTCGTGCGGACAGGTAAGCCGAGGTGAGTCCGCCGCTCTAGACCAGTGGTAGGGGATTTCGGAACGTGTGTTGAGGGAGTTTCGGACATCCTGATTCGCGAGATCGGGGTGTCGAGGGCCGAACGTCCGCAGGCAGCCGACAGGACCAGCGGGGCGTTGTGAAGTGCGGTGTTACGGGGCCTTGAAGGCATGCGGAGCCGACGTTACGATCCCCACAATTCTTAGGAAACTTTCCTATGAGTGATGGAGCGCTCCATCGATCGGGGTTTCTGTTGGTTCGGGGTGAACTAAGGAGAACCATGTCCAGACCCCGCGGACGGCGAGCGATCGGGCTGGCCGGCGCACTGATCCTCATGATGGCCGGTTCGCTGGTCGCGGCGCCGCAGGCGTCGGCGGCGGCGGTGACCGCGACCTGTACCAAGACCTCCGACTGGGGCACCGGCTTCGGCGGCCAGTGCACGGTCAAGAACGGCACGACGGCGTCCATCGCCGGCTGGAAGGTGGAGTTCGACCTGCCGGCCGGGACGTCCATCGGCTCGACCTGGGACGCGGCCAAGAGCGTCTCGGGTGACCACTACACGTTCACCAACGTCGGCTGGAACGGCACGGTCGCGGCGGGAGCGTCGGCGAGCTTCGGCTTCAACGGCTCCGGCGCCGGCTGGATCTCCGGCTGCAAGGTCAACGGCGGCGCCTGCGACGGCACCGGCGGTTCCGGCGACACCCAGGCTCCCGCCGCTCCCGGCAACCTGCGTTCCACCGGCAAGACCTCCAGCAGCGTCTCACTGGCCTGGAACGCCGCCACCGACAACGTCGGCGTGACCGCGTACGACGTGTACCGGGGCAGCACCCTCGCCGACACCGTGACCGGCACGAGCGCCACGGTCTCCGGCCTGTCACCCAGCACCGCCTACTCGTTCACCGTCAAGGCACGCGACGCGGCGGGCAACACCTCCCCCGCCTCGAACGCCGTCAGCGTCACGACGCAGGAGGGCCCCGGTCCCGGCCCGGGCGGCAAGAAGGTGATCGGCTACTTCGCCCAGTGGGGCGTCTACCAGCGGGCCTACCACGTCAAGAACATCGACACGAGCGGCTCCGCGGCCAAGCTCACCCACATCAACTACGCGTTCGGCAACGTCCAGAACGGCCGCTGCACCATCGGCGACAGCTTCGCCGACTACGAGAAGGCCTACACCGCGGGCGAGAGCGTCGACGGAGTGGCCGACACCTGGGACCAGCCGCTGCGCGGCAGCTTCAACCAGCTGCGCAAGCTGAAGAAGAAGCACCCGCACCTCAAGGTCATCTGGTCGTTCGGCGGCTGGACCTGGTCCGGCGGCTTCGGCCAGGCCGCGGCCAACCCCGCCGCGTTCGCCGACTCCTGCTACTCGCTGGTCGAGGACCCGCGCTGGGCGGACGTGTTCGACGGCATCGACATCGACTGGGAGTACCCGAACGCCTGCGGCCTCACCTGCGACACCAGCGGCTTCTCCTCGTTCAAGAACCTCATGTCGGCGCTGCGCGCCAGGTTCGGGTCGAACAACCTGGTGACCGCGGCGATCACGGCGGACGGTTCGAACGGCGGCAAGATCGACGCGGCCGACTACGGAGGCGCTGCGCAGTACGTCGACTGGTACCTGCCGATGACGTACGACTTCTTCGGTGCCTGGGCGGCGCAGGGCCCGACGGCTCCGCACTCGCCGCTCACCTCCTACCCGGGGATCCCGCAGCAGGGCTTCAACAGCGACGCGGCGATCCAGAAGCTCAAGTCCAAGGGCGTCCCGGCGAACAAGATGTTGCTCGGCATCGGCTTCTACGGCCGCGGCTGGCAGGGCGTCACGCAGAAGGAGCCGGGCGGTACCGCCTCCGGCGCCGCGCCGGGCACGTACGAGCAGGGCATCGAGGACTACAAGGTCCTCAAGGGCCGTTGCCCGGCCAACGGCACCGTCGCCGGCACCGCGTACGCCCATTGCGGGAACCAGTGGTGGAGCTACGACACCCCGTCCAGCATCGGCGGCAAGATGACCTACGCCAAGAACCAGGGTCTGGCCGGATCGTTCTTCTGGGAGCTCAGCGGCGACACCGCCAACGGCGAGCTCATCTCCGCACTCAAGAACGGCCTCGGCTGACGACGCGACCCCCACACACGTCGAGCTGAGGCTCGGGCCCCTGACCTACCGCGCAGGTCAGGGGCCCGCCCATGTCAGACGCCAGGTCCGTCGCCAGAGGCCAGGTCCGTCGTCAGACGCCGGATCCGTCGCGCAGGTCGGCCAGGATCTTGGCCTGCTCGTCGGGATTGCGCCGCAGGTAGCCGATCCATCCCGAACCCGCGCTCTCATAGGCGCGGAGCACCTGGTCCAGCGTCGCCGCGACCTCCGACGGGCCGCGCCCGAGCAGCTCATTGGCGATCACGACGCCCTCGGCGATGGGGATCCGGTCATCCGCGATCGCGCGCAGGGCCCCGTCGATGCCCCTCTCCGCCCGGAGGATCTCGTACATGGCGGTACGGGGACGCAACAGCTCCGCGCGCCGCACGTACTCCTGCTCCGGAAGGTCGCTCTCGCTGGTGAAAGTCGGGGTCAGTGCCGAGGTGAGCCGGTAGTGGTAGTCCTCACCCGTCCCGGGCAGCCCCGGATACTCCTTATGGAACTCCTCCCAGTCCACTTCCAGGCGCCCCACATCCGCGAGGGTGGGCAGGTGCCTCACGCGCGCCGGATCGCCCGCGACCATCGCCTCCACCAAGAGCCTGTAGCCGAGTCGCGTGTCCTGGGCGAGCAGCCACGCGTCGTACAGGTCCTTGCCTTGCGGATAGATGTCGTCGAGCAGCCACATCACCTTCCAGGCCAGCGACAACTCCGGCGACGCGGCTTGGAGGAGAGCAGGCTCGCCGCCGTCGTACCGCGGAATCTCCGTCAGCTCCGGCTCGGCAGGCAGATGCTCGTTGAAGACGAAGTCGAGTTGGACGGTCCCCTGCGGAAGTCCCTCGGCCTTCCACGGTAGAACGAGCCGCCTCCCAGGCACGCGGTCGTACGTCCAGATGTCTTCGCTCACCGCGCCGGCCGCGTTCAACTGAACGTCATCGGGCAGGTGAGCTTCATCGGACATGGCCTCCGCGGCCTGCGCGATGCCGTCGAGCATCTCCCGCGTCCGGTGCTCGGCCATCTGCCATGACCGCGGAACGACCACGAAGTCCAGGTCACCGGGCTCACGCGCCGCGTCCCCGTACCACGCGCGCAGCAGGACACTTCCGCGCAGCACGAGATGCTCGGCCCACCGCGACTGCGCGATCGCCGCGAGGACATGGTCGACGGCCCGCCGCCGCGCCGCGTACCACTGCTCGCCCGTCTCCGCCGACGCGAACAGCGGCTCCCCGGCGCGCATCGCCTTCGGATATTGCTTCAGCGCCGGGTCGAACACCGGCCGCTGCAGAGCACCGGGCACCGGCCGCAACGTCGCGGGCAGTCCGAGCCGCTCGCGCGTGACCGCGTCCGGGCCCTCGTGCGGCACCTCCGCGTCGCCGGGCCACGGACCCCATGTCAGCTCGTCCCAGGTAGAGCTCATCGTCCATTCCTCCCTTCGTCGATCCAGCCGTCGTCCAGCGATTCGCCGTCGTCGAAGACCACGTACTCGCGTTCGACGGACGCGATCTCGTGTTTCGCCGCGTTCAGCGCGGTGGTCAGTGCGTTCAGGCGCTCCCCTGCCGTGTCCGCGCCGACGCCACGGCAACGTTGCGTGACGAAGCGTTCCTGGCGGCCGTCCGCCCTTACTCGGCGCGCGTTGTGCGACAGGTGCGCGGCGTGCGGGACGACCAGGGCCGTCAGCGCCGCTAGGTCCGCGTCCGCGTCGAGCAGGAGCTTGACATGGTGCTCGAAGTAGCGGCCGGGGGCGGCCTCGTCGTCGGAGGCCGGCACGCCCGCGTTCCAGGGCGCCGCCTCGATCTTGGTGCGGGTGACCGCGAAGCCGGCCTTCCGGAGATCGGCGGCCGTGGTCGCCGTACGGGCGTGCGCTTCGGACAGCGTCCCGGCGGTACGGAGCGTCACCATCGGTTGCGAGGGCTTACGGCCGCACGCCAGCACGATGTGGATGAACTTGAGCCCGCGCGACTCCGCCCAGGCTTCGAGCGCGCCGGTGCCGGCGGTCCGGGTCGCCACCGTCAGGTGGGCCTCGAAGTCACCGGCGAAATCTGCTAATGCGTTCACGAATGGGATGGTCCCAGACCATGCAGCGCCGGAGCATCCGGGTTTTGATCCCCTTCTACGGGAATGTTCGGCTTCCGCTACAGGCTGTTACGGGAAGGACTGATGATCAATGTGAGCGGAGGCTGCAGGCCAGTGACGGACTGGAAACTCGGCGAGACCTATCAGAGCGCGTCCGGAGAGGTCCGGTGGGATGCCTTCGGTGACGGCGAACCGGTCGTCCTGCTGCACGGCACGCCGTTCTCGTCGTACGTGTGGCGGGCCATAGCGAAGGCCCTGGCGAACGGACGCCGGGTGTACGTGTGGGACATGCCCGGCTATGGGTCTTCCGAGATGGCCGCCGGGCAGGACGTCTCGCTGGGTGCTCAGGGGCGCCTGTTCGCCGAGCTCCTGGCGCACTGGAGGCTCGACGAGCCTCAGGTGGTGGCCCACGACTTCGGCGGCGCCGTGGCGTTGCGGGCGCACCTGCTGCACGGCGCCCGCTACCGCAGGCTCGCGATGGTCGACCCGGTGGCGCTCGCACCCTGGGGCTCGCCGTTCTTCCGGCTCGTCGGAGACAACGCCGAGGTGTTCGAACAGGTCCCCTCCCATTTGCACCGTGCGCTCGTCCGGGAGTACGTGACGTCCGCGAGCGGTCCGGGGCTGCACCCGGCGACGCTCGACGCGCTCGTCCAGCCGTGGCTCGGGGACAGCGGGCAGCCCGCGTTCTACCGTCAGATCGCCCAGGCGGACCAGCGCTTCACGGACGAGATCCAGGGGCGGTACGGGGAGCTCGATCTGCCGGTGCTGATCTGCTGGGGCACCGACGACTCATGGATCCCCGTCGCCAAGGCCCATGAGTTGGCCGCCGCGATCCCAGGCGCCCGGCTCCGCCTCATCGAAGGAGCCGGGCATCTGGTCCAGGAAGACGCGCCGGCCGAGCTCACCGCCGCGCTGCTCGGCTTCCTGTCGTAGCTGGTCTTTCCGTCGTGGCCGGGTCTCCTGGTCGTGGCCGGGCTTGCCCTTCGCGGCCGGGCTGGCTTTCGCGGCCGGGGGCACGGTTCGCGCTTCCGGCCGCGCCTAGTCGGTCTGCAGGACGGCCTGGATCTCCAGGATGAGCTGCAGCTTCAGGCCGAGGCCCAGCGCGCCGCCCGGGATGGTGGCGGTGTCCCCGACACCGAAGTCCGTGCGGTCGAGCTCGCCGGTGGCCGTGAAGCCCGCCCGCGCACCCTTGAACGGGTCGTCCTGCCGGAACGGGTCCGGCCCGAAACCGCCGATCTCCAGCCGGAGCGGCACCTCCTTGGTGATGCCCCGCAGCGTGAGCTCGCCGTCCAACAGGAACGCGTCGCCGTCCGGGCGCAGGCCGGTGGAACGGTAGGTCATCGTCGGGTAGGTCGCGACGTCGAGGAAGTCGGCGGAGCGCACATGCTCGTCGCGCTGGGCGTTGCCGGTGTCGATCGTGGCCAGGTCGATGGTCGCGGTCACGGTCGACTCCAGCGGGTTCTCCGCCGTCACGATGCGGCCCTCGACGCCGGTGAACTGGCCGCGGACCTTGTTGAGCATCATGTGCCGGATCTTGAAGCCCACATCCGTGTGGGCGGGATCGAGGATCCAGTCACCGGCGACGTAGCCGGGGATCTCGACAGTCTCAACCGTCATGGTGTCTCCTTAGGTATGAGAAGGAAGAGAGTTCCCTTCGGTGTGTCACTCTCAAAGGGGAACCGTCTTCATCCTGCAAAGACCCATCACGGGGACACAAGAAGGCACTTGTTTCTGCCATGGGCACACGGAGGGAACCTTGGACGTCAGCGCGTTCCGGCATCATGAACCCGCTCTCTGCGAGACACACCGGGTCCTCGACCGCGTCGGTGACAAATGGTCGCTCTACACGATCACCGTGCTCGCCACGGGCACCAAGCGCTTCACCGAGCTCAAGCGCGAGGTCGACGGCATCAGCCAGCGCATGCTCACCGCCACACTTCGCGGGCTGGAACGCGACGGCATCGTCACCCGCACCGTCTATCCGGTGATCCCGCCCCGCGTCGAGTACACGCTCACACCCCTCGGACACACCCTGGTCGACGCGGTCCAAAGCCTCATGAACTGGGCAGAATCGCATCTGGAAGAGATCGCGCTCGCCCGCAAGAGCTATGACTCCCGCGAGGGCTGACGTTCACACGTTCGGCCCGTATCGTCCGAAGCACGACGGCGGAAGGAGCACTCCGTGTTGCGCGTGTTCTGTTTCGGCAGCCTCGGGCTGACGGTCGAGGACGTCTACCTCGTCGACCCCGACCCCGACCGCGGCGGCCACGAACGAGGCGTCCGCGTCGAGCTTCGCGTGGTTGAACCCCAGCCCTGGCGGGGCACCGGCAACGCCGCCCAGAGGATCGTCGTCGACCAGGCGTTGTGGCGCGCCGACTTCCTCGAATCGGTCGAGGGCGGCCCCGGCAGCAAGGACCGCATGCACCACCACCCAGGCATGCGCGACAACGAGCCAGGCCGCCGCGTCTTCACCCCCGACCTCACCGACGACCCGATGGCGTGGCTGGAGAAGATGCTCGGCGACCTCACCCCGCTCCTGGAGGCAGCCGGGATCCCGGACTCTCCCGACCACCGGCGCGCCGCGAGGGCCCTCCGCGACAACCTCCCCGAGGTCGTCGGCACCGTCACGACCGTTCTCAACGAGGTCAGATCCGGCACTCCCGCGCAGTCCCCCACGGCCTAGACGGCTGTCGGATCACGCCTGGATCCTCAAGCGTTCATCCAGAGGTCGATGAGCTCGCCCGTGTCGGCGGTCAGGGCGGCGACGCTCTTGTCGTCGTGGTCGACCTCGATGGCCACCGGGCGCAGCTCCGGGACGAGGCCGCTGGCGAACGCGTCCGGCTCGGGGAGTCGCTCGTACTGGCCCGGACGCCACCAGAAGACCTGGGAGGTGATGGGCTTCTCGCCGTTCTCCACATGGGTGCGGGCCAGCGCCTGCATGGCCTCCATCCCCGCGAAGAGGTGGTTGTCCTTGCCGATGACGTGGACGATCACGTACTCGGGGATGGGGACGGCGACCAGGGCGCCGAACGGAGCGGGGCCGGCGTGGCGGTGGAGCAGGTGCAGGTGGGCCCCGACGTAGCGGTGCGTCTCGCCGACGGTCATGATCGGGACACCGAAGATCTCGTCATTGCGGGTGTAGTGCGGCTCCTTCTCCAGCGAGGCCCTGATGGCGGCGCCGAACACCGCGTCCTCGGTGACGCCGCCCAGCTTGCTGCGGTTGAGCGGCATCATCGCGTCCGGGTAGTCGACCACGACCGTCTCCAGCAGGCCTGGCGCGAGCGGCCTGGTGACGAGTGCCTGGCGCATCTCGTCGTCCAGCTGGTCCTCCGGATACAGGCGCAGGCGCAGGCTGCCCTCGTCCAGGAGGCGTTCGATCTCGGGCTTGTCGGGGGTGGACTCGGACTTGTCGCGGGCGGGCTCGGGCTTGTCGCGGGCGAGCGCGGCGTTGTCGCGGGCGAACGCGGTGACCGCCTGGTCGGCGAAATCGGCGGCGAGCCTCGGCAAATCCGCCCGGGAGTTACGGCCGGCGTACTGCCGCCAGCCGGAGATGTCCGTGGTCGCCGTCGCGCCATCGGGAAGGACGATGCTGAGCGTCGTCGGCTCCGGCAGCCCGGCCTCGTACCCACGCTTCGCGAAGGCCTCCAGCAGCGCGTCACCGATGATGTCCGACACAACTCTCCCCTCGCCGAGATCGTGAACGCCCAGATTACGGACATTCAGCTCCCGTCGCAGATCAGACGCCCGACCAGCTCCCGGTACTCCGCCTTCATCGGCAACTCCCGGTCGATCCGGACTCGCCGCCGCGTGGCCGTGACGTCCACGCTCCGCACGGGATCACGGCCCGCCTTCTCGTACGTCTCCCACCAGAGCCCGACACCACGGCGCTGCCACGCCGGGACCTCGTTGAAGTTGATGCCGCGGGCGAAGAGCATCTCGTTCTTGGCCGAGATGCGAGTGCCTTCGAGGGCCCGCGTGGCCTGGCGCTGCGACGTGCCCTCCTTGCGGAGCGTCCAGTAACACCAGCCGTTGAGCGCGCAACGGGCCGCGTCGGCCTGCCGCCAGGACAGGTAGTCGATCAGTCCTCGGCGCCGGTCCCGATCCAGACACGGCTGTCGAAGCAGGCCGGTTCGCCGGCGGAGTGGGTGAACGCGGCGGTCGCGATGCTCGCCGAGCGAGACGAGCTTCTCGACCTCGCGCCCGAAGAGGTCGTACGCGGGATCCAGCACGACCGAGATCTCGTCGCTCTCGGTGTAGGCGTACCGCCCGCCGAGCTCGGTCAGCAACGTCTCGGCGGTGCCGACCATGAGATCGGAGAAACGCCGGTCGAACGGCTTCTCGAAGCGTCCGGCGGTGTAGGAGGAGAAGCCACGGCCGTCGACCCGCACGACCGTCCACGCGCCCGGCAGGAGGGTCAGCGAGTGGACGTACTCGCGCTCCCGCATCCGGGTGTCAAGATCCTTCAGTCGCATCCGTCACCTCGAAACCACCGGCGCCGTCGAAGCGCACGGCCCAGACCCGGTCGAACCCGGAGGACGGGCCCGGCCGCCGCATGCGGCCGAGAGTCGCATAGATGCCGACGTCCGGCACCCGGATATCGGGCGGGCGGAGGGCGTTGCGGGCCATCGTGCCTTCGACGTCCAGCGGGAACCAGTACGCGACGACCCGGGCGCCGTGGGCGCGGCCGATCTCGATCAGGGGCGCCCAGTCCTCGGGTGAGGGGTTGGTGTTGTCGACGGCCACGTTCCTGTCGGCTTCTAGGGCCTCCGCGATCAACCTGAGCTGGCGGGCCTGCTTGCCGCGGGAGCGCTTGCCGAAGTTGTCCTTGCTGACGTGAACGTGGGTACCCGCGAGCCGCTGCCGGTAGAAGGTCGTCTTCCCCGACGCCTGCAGGCCGATGAGGATCGCCAGCTCGGTGGTCATGCTGGATCGATCGTACGAGGGCCTGGGGCGCAAGGGAAAACGGGAAGGAATCGTGGGCGCGGGCGCGTTACCGTGGAACCAGGCGGGCCGGGAGGTCCGCGTTCACGAGCGGGAGATCTGGCAGGAATCCGATGGCCTTCCACGAGGTGGGGCGGCGAGCTATCCGCGCCGAGCTGGGGAACGAGCAGTCGTTCTCGGCCCGGCTCGGCGGTGTGCGCCGTCATCCCATCGACCTCGTGAGGCCGTTCCATGCGATCACCTGACATTCGTTCGACCTTTCTCGACTTCTTCTCCGCGCGCGACCACCGGGTCGTGCCGTCCAGCCCGCTGATCCCGAACGATCCGACGCTGCTGCTGACGGCGGCGGGCATGAACCAGTTCAAGCCGTACATGCTCGGCGAGAGCGCGCCCGAGTACAGGCGGGCGACGTCCGTGCAGAAGTGCGCGCGGATGTCGGACATCGACAACGTCGGCCGGACGACCCGGCACGCGACGTTCTTCGAGATGCTGGGCAACTTCTCGTTCGGCGACTACTTCAAGGAAGAGACCGTCGGCTGGGCTTGGGAGCTGCTCACCGGGCACTTCGGTCTGGATCCCGATCGCCTCTGGATCACCGTCTATCTGGACGATGATGAGGCGGAACGGATGTGGCGGCGCCTGGGCGTGCCGGACGAACGCATCCAGCGGCTCGGCATGGCGGACAACTACTGGTCCATGGGCGCTCCCGGGCCGTGCGGGCCCTCGTCGGAGCTGCACTATGACCGGGGGCCGTCGTTCGGGCGGGAGGGCGGGCCCGCTGTGGACGGCGAGCGTTACCAGGAGATCTGGAATCTCGTCTTCATGCAGAACCTGCGCGGCGAGGGCCCGGCAAAGGAGGGCTATCCCATCGTGGGCGAGCTGCCCGCCAGGAACATCGACACCGGGCTGGGCATGGACCGGCTCGCGGCGATCCTGCAGGACGTCGACACCGTGTGCGAGACGGATCTCGTCGCGCCGACGTTCCGGCTGGTGCAGGAGCTGGCCGGCCGCGAGTATCCGGGGCGTGACGGGAGCGAGGAGTCGGTCTCGTTCCGGGTCGTCGCGGAGCACGCGCGGTCGGCGGCGTTCCTCATCGCGGACGGGGTGCTGCCCGGCAAGGACGGCCGGGGATACGTGCTGCGCCGGCTGATGCGGCGGGCGATCCGGCACGCGCGGGTGCTGGGGATCGAGGAGCCGGCGCTGGCGGCGCTGACCGGCAGCGTGATCGACAACCTGGGTCCGGCCTGGCCCGAGCTGGAACGGCGGCGTGATCTGATCGAGCAGGTCGTGGCGGCGGAGGAGGACGGCTTCGACCGGACGCTGCGGCAGGGCTCGCGGCTGCTGGACGGCGCGATCGAACGTGCGCGGACGAGCGGATCGGGCCTCTCGGGGCGGACCGCGTTCGAGCTGCACGACACCTACGGCTTCCCGATCGACCTCACCGTGGACGCGGCGCGCTCGGCGGGGCTGACCGTGGACGAGGACGCGTTCGGCGAGCTCCTCGAACGGCAGCAGCGCCAGGCGAAGGACGCGGAACGCGACCGGAAGGGCGGTGCGGTGGCCCGCCAGGACGCCTACCGCCGGATCGCCGCGCGGCACGGGCTCACCGAGTTCGTCGGACATGACGGCACACGCGCGGACGCGCGGGTGGTCGGGCTGCTGGACGGACCCGACCTGGTCGAGGAGGCGGTCGAGGGGCAGGAGATCGAGCTGATCCTGGACCGGAGCCCGTTCTACGCGGAGGCGGGCGGCCAGGTCGGCGACACCGGCCGTGTCACGACGGCGGCGGGGACGCTGGAGATCCTCGACACCCGGCCCGGTCTCGACGGCCTGCACGTCCACCGCGCGCGTGTGACCGCCGGCGAGGTCCGGACGGGCGTGGAGGCGGAGGCGGTCGTGGACGCGGAGCGGCGGGCGGCGACCGCGCGCTCGCACAGCGCGACCCATGTGCTGCACGCGATGTTGCGCCGCGTTCTGGGGGATCACGCGGCACAGCGGGGTTCGCGGGTCGAGCCGGGGCGGCTGCGGTTCGACTTTGCGCATTTCGGTGCGGTCGGGGCGGGCGAGCTCACCACCGTGCAGACGCTGGTCAACGACTACCTGCTCGACGATCCGGACGTCCGGGTCTGGGAGGCGAGCCGGGACGAGGCGGAGGCGGCGGGCGCGATCGCCCTCTTCGGCGAGAAGTACGGCGACCATGTACGGATCGTCGACATCGGTGACGCGTCCCGGGAGCTGTGCGGCGGCACCCATGTCGGCCATGGTTCGCAGGCGGGGCCGGTGCACGTCGTCGGCGAGTCCTCGATCGGGGTCGGCCTGCGCCGGATCGAGGCGCTCACCGGCGCCGACGCGCTGCGCCACCACGATCGGCAGCAGGAGTTGCTGACCGAGCTCGCCGGGCTGCTGAACGTTCCCCCGGACCAGGCGCCCGAACGCCTGCGCCAGCGGCTGTCGGCGCTGGCGGAGACGCAGCGCGAGCTCGACCGGCTGCGGCAGGCGGAGCGGACGGCGACGGCCGAACGTCTCGCGGGCCGTTCCGAGCGCGTGGATGGGGCGTGGCTCGTCGCCGAACTCCTCGGCGACGTGCCCGCGGAGGAGCTGCGGCCGCTGGCGATCGAACTCGCGCGCCGGCCGGGACCGGGCGCGGTGGTCCTCGGCACGTCGAGCGGCGGCACAGCGACGCTGGTCGGCGCGTTCACCCGCGACCTCGCCGACACCGGCCTGCGCGCCCGCGATCTGCTCACAAGCGCGGCGCAGATCGTGGGCGGCGGCGCCGGCGGCAAAGGCGCGCTCGCGCAGGCGGGCGGCCGGCGGCCGGAGCAACTACGCGAGGCGCTAGCGCTGGCAGCGGACGCGGCCCGCACCGCGCTACGCGGACCGTCCAGCCGGTAAGGCGAATAGTCCGGCCGGTAACGCGGATCGCCCAGTCGACACCGATCGTTCGGCCGGTCGCGGACCGCCCAGCCAGTCGCGCGGATCGTCCGGTTGGTCGCCGACCGCCCAGCCGACCGCACGGAACGCCCGACCCGGCCGCGCGGATTATCCCTGCGACCGCACGGACGTCCGGCCCGGCCGCGCAGATCACCCATGCCGATCGCACGGAACGTCCGGCACGATTGCGTGGATCGTCCGTGCTGGTTGCGCGGTCTTCTGGTCGGGCGGCCGGTCTTCCGAACGGGTGGCCGGTCTTCACGTCATGAGTAGCGCGAGACGGTGACGGGCTCGGCGCGCGGCGTCCACCGGTGCCGGGTCAGGGCGGTGAGGGCGCCCGGCCCGGCGAGCGCCACGAAGATCGCCAGGCCGACGGGCAGGACGAGTGCCGCGCGCAGCGAGGTGACTTCGGCCAGGTGGCCGATGACGGCGGGGCCGGCGAGCAGGCCGCAGTAGCCGAACGTGGTCACCAGGGCCAGCGCGCGCCCCGCGGCCTGCTGGGAGGCGCCGACCGCGCTGAACGCGACGGGCACGATGGTCGCGAGGCCGGTGCCGACCAGCACCCAGCCCGTCCAGGCGAACACCATCGCGGCACCGCCGAGCGCGGGTGCCAGCAGGACGACGACGTACCCTGCGGCGGCCAGGCTTCCGGCCAGCCGCAGGGTGAGGGCGCCGCCCAGCCTGCCGCGCAACCGGTCGCCGAGGAAGCGCATCGTGGTCATCGCGACCGAGTAGACGGTGAACGCGAGCGCCGCGAGCTCGGGTCCGGCGTCCAGGACCCGGCGTGCGTGCATGGCGGCCCAGTCCACCGCCGCGCCCTCGCTGACCGAACCGGCGAAGACCACGATGCCCAGCAGGGTGATGGCCCCCTTGACCGGCACCCGCCGATCGGCCTGCCCGTCGCCCGCGACCTCTTCGGGCTCGGGCATGAGACGGTCGCGCAGGAGGAAACGCCCCGGCAGCAGGAACAGGACGGCGCCCACGAGCGCCGTCGCCGTCAGCAGGGCGCTGACACCGAGGCCGCTCCGGAGCGCCGCCGCGGTGACCAGGCCGCCGACCGCGCCGCCGAGGCTCCACATGCCGTGGAACGCCGACATGATCGGCCTGGCGTAACGTTCCTCCACCTCGACGGCGTGCGCGTTCATGCCGATTTCAAGCAACCCGAACCCGAGCCCGAACACGAACGCCCACGCCAGCAGCGCCGCGTACGACCCTGACAGCGCCGGACCGAGCAGGAGCAGCGCGTGCAGCGGGCCGGAGATCAGGCAGAGCCGGCGGCTCGAAAAGCGGTCGGCCACGCGACCCGCACCCTGCATGGAGACCAGGGCGCCGAGGGAGACCAGCAGGAGCACGGTGCCGGTACGGCCGGTGCCGAGGTCGAGCCGTTCGTCCATGGCGGGCAGGCTCGCCGCCCACACGCCGATGACCAGGCCACAGAGCCCGAAGTAGCCGAAAACGCCGAGTCGGGCGCGCTTGATCACAATTCCTCCTAATTTGCTCGCGCCTAAAACATAATCGACGACCCGGGGCTGGCACAATCGCCTCGTGCGGGTGACGGGAGCGACGACGAGCGGCGAGCTACGGCTGCACAACCTGGTGCGGTTGCTCCGCGCGGTGCACGGAGGGGGCGCCGAGGCCACCCGTTCCGAGCTCACCCGGGATCTCGGGCTCTCCCGCGGGACCGCCGCCGTCCTGATGGGCGAGCTGATCAACGGCCGCCTGCTGCGCGAGGAGATCACCCGTCAGGGCACCCGTGGCCGCCCGACCGGCATCCCGGGCCCGCACCCGGACGGCCCGCTGGCCCTGGCCGTCGATCTCCGCGAGGACGTGTGGACGATCGCCACGACCGAGCTGGGCGGGCGGCTGACGGTTCTCGAACAGCAACCGCACCCCGGCACTCCCGCCCCCGACGTGCTCAACGGGCTCGCCGCCGCGATCCACCGGCACCGGCAGGCGCTCGCGCCCCGCCCGATCGGTGTGGCGGTCGCCGCCCCAGGGCCGGTCCGCGACGGCCACCTGCTCGACATCCCCCACCTGGGCTGGCGCGAAGTGGACGTCGTGGAGGCGCTCCAGCCCGTCCTTCTCGACAACGACGCCACCCTCGCGGGCCTGGCCGAGGCGCGGCGCGGCGCGCTCCGCACCCGCGGGCTCGGCCTGCACCTGCACATCGAGTTCGACTTGGGCGGAACGCTCATCCTCAACGGAAACCCCATCCCGGGGGCACGCGGAGCCGCCGGGGAGTTCGGCCACATGCCGCTCATTGGCAGCGACCGGCCCTGCGCCTGCGGCGCGACCGGCTGCTGGGGCCTGGAGGTCGGCGCGAACGCCCTCCTCCGGGCCACCGGCCGCCCACCGCAGGACCGTCCTCGCGCGCTGGAGATCCTCGGCGACCCCGCCCAGCAGGCCGTCATCGACCAGGCCGCGAGCATCCTCGGCATCGGGATCAGCGCCCTGGTCAACGCCCTCGACCCGGAGACCGTCACCCTCTCCGGCCTGGGCGTCGACATCCTCGCCCGCTCCGGCGAGGCCCTGGAGACCTCCTACAAGGCCGGCCTGATGGACTTCCGCCGCGAGCACCCCGCCGCCGTCCTCCCCTCCACCCTCGGCGCCGAGGCCACCCTGATCGGCGCCTCCGAACTGGCCTTCGACGCCTTCCTCACTCCGGAAGGCGTCGGCGCCTGGCTGTCCGCCCACGAGAAAGGCCCGGCGGACTGACGCCCAGGCCTCATGGGAGGGGCTCGAAGATCTCTAGCAGGGTTAACGGACTGCAAGTCGTACCCCGAAGCGGCTAGACTGACGGCCGCTACGGGCTGTAGCGCAGTTTGGCTAGCGCACCGCCTTTGGGTGGCGGGGGTCGCCGGTTCGAATCCGGCCAGCCCGACGCATCGCGAGAGTGGGCGGAGCTCCGAGGCTGATGTCTCGGCGGGCTCCGCCCTTCCGTTTCTTGGCTGCGGCAGCGAAACCAGCCGGTCTCATTGCCCGTCGAGTGTTGACTGGGAGCATGGTCGATACCGCGAAATCCGCGCTGGTCGTCGTCGATGTCCAGCGCGGGTTTCTTCGTGACTGCTCGCGGCACGTGCTGCCGGTGATCGTGGACCTGGTGCGGCGCTGGCCCGGCGGCCTTGTCCTGACCCGCTACGTCAATCCTCCGGGCAGCCCGTACGAGAGGCTGCTGCACTGGGACGGTTTCCGCGGACCACCGGCCACCGACCTGGCGCCCGAACTGCTCGACGCCGCCGGCCACGCGACGGTGATCACCAAGGAGGTCTACACCCTCTTCACCACCGAGGGAGAACAGCTCGTCCGCGACCGCGGCTGGACCGACCTCTACCTCTGCGGCATCGCCACCGAGTACTGCGTGCTCAAGACCGCAATCGACGCGTTCGAGCGCGGTCTGACGCCCTGGCTGATCGAGGACGCCTGCGCCAGCCACGAGAACGCGCACGAGGAGGGCCTGCGAGCCGCGCGCCGCTTCATCGGAGCCGGCCAGATCATCCGCGCGCCCGACATCCCGATGTGACCCACCATCGTCCAAACGACGACGCTCGCCGGCCGCGCAGATCGACGTGGGTGCCGTACTTCCTGGCGAGGACCTTGCCGATGCGGAGCCGTACCCTGTCCTTGGAGGTCCTTGGAGCCGGTGATCACGAGTGCGGGTCGTGCGGGGCTCAGCGGCTCAGGGCGGTCTCCCGCTCCACACGCGACAGCTTCTCGGGATTGCGCACGTGGTAGGCGCCGGTGACGTAGCCTTTCTCGACCCGCACCGCCACCACGCCGTCGATCTCCCCATTGACTCGGACCAGCAGCCCCGGGCCACCATTTACCTGTACCAGCTCGACCGACCTTTCGGCGTCGCGCTTCCACCAGCCGACGGTCAGCAGGCGGGCCACCTTGTCGGCGCCCACGATGGGCCGCAGCAGGGCATGTTTGACTCCGCCACCGTCGCTGAGGGCGACGACGTCCGGCGCGAGGATGTCCAGCAGGCTCTGCAGATCGCCGGTTTCCACCGCGCGCTGGAAGGCCCCGAGTGCGGCCCGGGTCTGAGCCGGGGAGGCAACGCCGCGTGGCCGGCGCGCGGCGACGTGCGCCCGTGCCCGATAAGTGAGCTGACGGACCGCCGCCGGGCTCTTGTCGACGGCTTCGGCGATCTCGTCATAGTCCAGATCGAACACCTCACGCAGCACGAACACCGCCCGCTCGATCGGCTGAAGCGTCTCCAGCACCAGCATCATCGCCATCGACACGCTTTCGGCGAGCTCGACGTCCTCGGCCACATCAGGCGCGGTCAACAACGGCTCGGGCAACCACGGCCCGACATAGGACTCCTTACGCCGGCCGAGCGCACGCAGCCGGTCCAGCGCCTGCCGGGTGACGATCCGTACCAGGTAGGCACGCTGCTCCCGCACGGTGGCCAGCTCGACGCCCACCCACCGCAGCCAGGTCTCCTGCAGAACGTCTTCGGCATCGGCAGCCGAACCAAGCATCTCGTAGGCAACGGTGAACAACAGACTGCGGTGCGCAACGAACGCCTCGGTGGCCAAATCCACGCGGTCGGCACGATCGAGCGGCCCGGCTGTGTCCGTCGTTTGTTCGCTCATGTCCGGCTCCTGCCTGTTCGCTCTTAGGACCGCCACACACGAGACGCCGGTCCTCACTGTTCTGTAACACCCAGGGTCGGTGGTCCACGTCACATGACCGTGGTTGTTACAGGGGTCGGGGCGCCGGCGTCTCGTGTTCGTCAGGACGCCGCGCGAACGATCTGCACCGCCCCACGATGTGCCGTGAGGAGATCGCAGACGATCACATTGACCGCCTGGTCGGCGAGGTCCTGATGCCGGGACTCACTCGTCTCAATCGGCGCTGAGCGATCCATGAGCGCGGACGCGGGATTACCGGCCGACAGATGTGGGTGTCCTTCGCGGCCGCGGCTTGCGCCTGTCACCCCACCCATCACCGCAACACCAAGGAATGATCCCATGTCATCACCGACCAAGCCGCCCTCCCCGGCTCACGCGGAGCTGGCCCTGCCTCCCCGGTTCTTCGGCCTGATGAAGGCGACCACGGCGTTCCTGACCACCGCGCTGCTGGTGCAGGGCATCACCGCCGGACAACTCATGGCCAACGAGGACGGCAGCCAGTTGCACCAGACCACGGGGGGCGTCGTCACGTTCGCGCTGATCCTGCAGATCACCGCCGCGCTCCTGGTGTGGCGCGTAGGCCGCGGATCAGGACGGTACCTGGCCGTCACTGCGCTGCTGTTCGTGCTCACCAGCGTCCAGTTCGCGGTCGGCTCCAACGGCACCGTCGCCGTCCACGTCCCCCTCGGCGTCGCGCTGTTCGGCGCGGGCGCCGTCCTGATGGCACAGGTATGGACCCGCCCCGCCCGTACCGCCGACTGAATTCCGAGCCCCGCCCGGGAGCGAGGCACCGATCCTCCCTCCCGGGGAACGTCGGCTCCTGCGAGCACGCCAGCGAATGGTCGACAGACACTCGTCGGAGTCGAGCACCACCAGCTCACCGGAATCCGGCAACGCAAGCCCCATCACCCGTTCGCCGGGGATGTCTTCGGCGAACGACATCTGGCCGGGCACCGCCCCGTACAGCCGCAACCGGTCCTCCGCCACGTCGGCGACGGCCAGGACCATGGTGTCGTCACCGGCGAAGCGCGCCAGCGTTGCCGCATCCAGCAGATGCAACCGAGCAGGCTCCCCCGGTGCAGTTTCCCCAAAGAGCAGGTATCTGCCGTCGGCCGTGAACTGAATCCAGCCACGCTGCGCCCAGTCAGAGTCCGAGGCCCTGCGTCGGCCTTTTCCATCGCGCCGTCCCGGTAGGCCACGTTGCTCGGTAGCCGTTGCACCGCGCCATCCGGCCGCCGCAACTCGACCGTCAGATCCTCGCCGAGCACTGCAATACTCTCCCCGCCGGGATGGACGGCAAGCTGATCGAACGGCCTGTTCAGCGCACAGGACATCACTGGGTTCAGCCCGGCATCGGCATCATGGACCGTCACAATCCCGCCCTGCACGGCCGCCACATACCGCCCGCCGGGTCGACCTCCGCAACCCGTCCGGCACCGTGCCCAACTTCGACGATGGTGCCGACACCAGCAGCCGTAAGCGGATCTTTCACCGCTTCGTTCTACACCCAAGGTGGCAGGCCGCCGGGCAGATTGGGGCCCAGTCTGGTGTCGGGGTTGGACGCCTGCGGGCAGGGGCTTGACCCGCAGGCGCCTCGGCTCAGGTCAGCTTTGTGGGGCTGGTGACGACGGCCGGTCCCCTGTCGGGCACCCGGTGCCCTGGTGCGACCCGGCGCGGGGTCATGCCGAGGGCGGCGAACGCTGCGACGATCATGAAGGCGCCGATGACGAGCCAGGCGTCGACGAAGGACTCGTGCGCGTCCAGGTAGCCGTACGGGGTGCCGAGCACCGCCACCGCCAGGCTGACGCCCATGACGCTGCCGATCTGCCGGCTCATGTTGACCACCGCGCTGCCGGTCGCGAAGCGGTGCGACGGCAGGTCGGCCGCCGCGGACGACAGGATGGTGGGAAGGGCCACGCCCACGCCGGCCCCGCCGACGAGCCAGCCCGGGAGCAGGTCTGACGCGTACGCCGGGGTCGGGCCGAGACTCGTCACCATGATGCCGATGCCGGCCGCGCAGAGCGCGCAGCCGATAGCCGTGACCACGCCGACCGGGATCCTCGCGCCGATCATCCGACCGGCCACCAGTGCGAAGATCGGTACCATGAGCGGCCCGGGAGCCACGCCGAGCCCGGTCTGGATCGCCGAGTAGTTCCAGACCTCTTGCATCCAGAGGACACCGATCAGCAGGTTGCCGGCGAACGCGACGCAGAAGAGCAGGATCGCCGCGTTCGACGAGGCGAAGGTGCGCACCGCGAGCAGCGACGGCTCGATCACCGGTGTGGCGTGCCGCGACGAACGCAGCCAGAACGCACCAAGGGTCAGCATGGACACGGCCACCACGATCGCGGTCCGCTCGCCCGGCCAGTCATTGATCTTCACGAGCCCGAGCGCGAGCAACGCTATGGAGATCGTCAAGATCACGGCTCCCGTGAGGTCGGGGACGCGAGCGGACGCGCCGTCCCGGGAGTCGGGCACGTAGCGCAGCGCGAGCAACACCGCGACGATCCCGATCGGGACGTTCACCTCGAAGATCCAACGCCACGAGGCTTCAACCAGCACGCCGCCCGCAGCCGGACCCGCCGCGGCCGCCAATGCCGAGGAGGCGGACCAGATCCGTACTGCGGCGGCGCGCCGCTGTGGGGGGAACACGGACAACAACAGCCCGAGGCTGGTGGGGATCAAAGCTGCGGCGCCGATGGCCTGCAGGACTCGGAACGCCACCAGCCACCACAGGGACGGCGCGAGCGCGCAGGCCTGGGAGGCGGCGACGAAGAGGAGCAGACCGAGCAGCAGCCCGGTCTTGCGGCTGTAGCGGTCCGCGAGCCTGCCGAGGGGGACCAGCAACGCGGCGAAGACGATCGTGTAGCCGTTGAGGACCCACGAGAGATCGGCCAGGGATTCGCCCGGGTAGTCACGGCCGATGTCGTTGAACGCCACGTTGACGATGAACAGGTCAAGCCCGGCCATGAAACTGGCCACGGAGAGTACCGCGAGGGCGATTCGCGGACGCACCTGACTTTGATCACCCATAGTTAGCTAGCGTAGCGATTCCCGCTGACTGCGGTCAATACAAGTCAGCATGTTCTTCCGCGTATAATCGCGTAGGTGACCATCGCACTTCAGGGGCACTTCGCCGACCGCACCACCTGGTCGATGCAGAACTGCCCCGTATCCAGGACACTTGCGGCGATCGGCCCGCCGTCGGCCGTGCTGGTGCTGAGCGAGGCGTACCTCGGTACGAGCCGTTTCGGCGACTTCGTACGGAACCTCGGCATGACCGAATCCGCCGTCACCGACCGGCTGCGACATCTGGTCAACTTCGGTCTGCTCAGCAAGGAGCCGTACCAGGAACCCGGACAGCGAACCCGCTACGAGTACCACCTCACCAAGGCGGGCCTCGCCCTGGCGCCCACCCTGGTCAGCCTCATGGAATGGGGCGACATCTACCTCGAGAGCGAGGAAGGGCGGATGGTCGCCCTCGTCCACGCCGACTGCGGCGAGGCGGTCATGGCGGAGGTCCGCTGCGAGGCCGGCCACGACGTCGGCGTGAACGAGGTCATCATGCGTCCGCCGCTGGAGCCGCCGGAAGAGAACACGCAGCTCCCGGGGGTGATCCCGGACCTTCCGGCGACCGATCCCACGGCCGGAGCCCCGGTCTCGGAGCCGACCGGCTGACCCTCCGGACGACCGTCTGCCCCTCCGGCAGGGCCGGCCTCTGGCCGCGACCTCCACTCGCGCCCAGACGCTGGCCACAACCGGGCATTTTCGCCGCCCTCCTCGCCCCGGATCCGAACGGCTCCGGGCGCCTCGGGGCGTCTCCAGGACGCCTCCGGGACGCGAAAGCTGGCCTCTACCGGCCAGCGGGGGCGGCACCCGCCAGTCGCAGTGCGTGTTCGACGAGGCCGACGAGCACCTTCTTGGCCGAGTCGGCCCGGCGCGCGTCGCAGAGGATGACGGGGACGTGCGGATCGATGTCGAGCGCGCCGCGGATCTCGTTCGACTCGTACCGGTCGGCGTCGTCGAAGCAGTTCACCGCGACCACGAACGGCGTGCCCTTCTCCTCGAAGTAGTCGATCGAGGCGAAGCTGGCCGTGAGCCGCCGGGTGTCGGCCAGCACCACGGCGCCCAGCGCACCGCGCGACAGCTCGTTCCACATGAACCAGAACCGCTCCTGCCCCGGCGTCCCGAACAGGTAGATCGCGACACCGTCCCGCAGCGTGATGCGGCCGAAGTCCATCGCCACGGTCGTCGTGCGCTTGGCCGCGACGCCCTCCAGGTCGTCGATGCCGACGCTCACGTCGGTGAGGGCCTCCTCGGTGCGCAGCGGGCGGATCTCGCTGACCGCGCCGACCAGGGTCGTCTTGCCGACCCCGAAGCCGCCGGCCACGAGGATCTTGAGCGCGACCCGCGGGCCGTCGTGCTCGTCGTCGGACCGGCCGTCGACCGGATCGTGCAGTTCGTCAGAGCGCGCGGAGTTCATCGAGAACCCTCCTGAGCAGGTTCTGATCGGTCTGGGCGGCGGGCGAGGTCCAGCGCTGGATGCCCACCAGGCCCGAATCGAGGAGGTCCCCGGCCAGCACCCGGAGCACGCCGAACGGCAGATCCAGATCGGAGGCCAGGTCGGCGATGGTGTGCGGGCGGCGGCAGAGCCACAGGATCCGCCGCTGCTCGCGGGTGAGGCGGCCGGGCTCAGCGGGCGCGCGGCCGATCGCGACGAGGATGGTGACGAGGTCGAGCGGCTCGCCACGGGGCCGGGTCCGGCCCCGTGTCATCGCGTACGGCCGGACCACGGGACCGGCGGCCTCGTCGATCCACCGCTCCCTTCCCGGGCCGCGGGGGCCACCGGAGACGCTCGGCTCCATCTCCGCTCACCCGGATTCCGTTCCCGGGCCGCGCGGTCTCAGCCCCGTGGAGAGCTGCCGGCCGACGCGTTTGACCAGCATGGTCATCTCGTACGCGACGAGACCGGCGTTCGCGCCCACTTCGCTCAGCAGCGCCAGGCAGCTGTTGGCACCGGCCGGGACCACGAAGAACAGTCCCTTGTCCATCTCGATGATGGTCTGCCGGATCTCACCGGAGTCCAGCTGCGGCTTGGCGCCGATCGCCAGGCTGTGGAAGCCGGCCGCCAGCGCGGCCAGGTATTCGGAGTCCTCGCGGCCCACGTCCCGCGACGATCCCATCACCAGGCCGTCCCTCGACAGCACGACGACCTTGCGCACCTGGGGCACGCGGTCGACGAGGTCGTTGAGCAGCCAATTCAGTTCGGTCCCCACTCCCTGCTGCGTCATGATGTCGGTCCTCCCCTTCCCTCTGCGTAATCGGACGGTCCCTCGTCCTCGTCCCGGCCGCGCATCCAGCCCGCCTGGAGATCGGCGAACAGGTCCCGGGACGCCTCGGCCGAACGTTCCTCCCAGGCGACGAGCGTGTCGTCCGGCTGGTACGCGGCTGACGGCTCATCGCTGCGCAGCTGCGGCGCCAGGCTGGCTCTCCTGGTCCGCCGCGGCAGCGGGGCCCGCGAACCGGAACCCGGCTGCGCGTGCGGAGTGGCCATCGGTTCGCCGAACGACACCGGCGAGGAGAACGGGGACGGCCGGTCGGCGGGTTCGGACGCCCACGTCGGAGCCTCCGTGCCCCACCTCGGTGTGTCGGTCGCCGACCACGTCGGCGTCTCGTTGCCCCACGCGGGTGTGTCCGAAGCCCAGGTCGGCGCCTCGGGTGTGTTCGAAGTCCAGGTCGGCGCCTCGGGTGAGCCCGGTGAAGGCGACGGGGCGGGCGGCGCGGACGGATCCGGTGCGGCGGGCGGTGCGGGGGTCCCGAACGACGGTGGCGCGTCCGCTCCCGTCCCCTGAACGGGGGACGCGGGCGCGTCGAAGGGCGTCGGAGCGTTCAGCATCGCCTTGGACTTGAGCAGTGCCTGCCGCTGACCGTTTCCCTGGTCTGCGGTCGATGGGGTGTGGCCGTTCCCCCCGGAGGGGCCGGAGCCGTTCGGCATCGCGTCCGGCGCCTGCCGCGGGGCGGGCACACCGTCGGCGGCGACCCCGTTGGAGCCGTTGATGGCGGATTCGCGTTCGTCCTCGGGCTGGTCGATGTCCACCATGAGCTCACGCGGGATCAGCACGACCGCCGAGACGCCGCCGTACACCGACGGCTGCAGCGCGACCCGGATCCCGTGCCGCCCCGCGAGGCGGGCGACGACGAACAGGCCGAGCCGGTCGGTGACGGCCAGGTCGAACTCGGGCGCCCGCGACAACCGCAGGTTGAGGGCGTTCAGCTCGGCCTGGTCGAGCCCGATGCCGCGGTCCACGATGTCGACCGCGAAGCCGTTCGCCCCCATCTCGCCGCGGACCAGCACCTCGGTCGGCGCCGGCGAGAACACCGTGGCGTTCTCGATGAGCTCGGCGAGCAGGTGGACGACGTCCGCCACGGCCTCCCCGATCAGCGCGGCCTCGGCGGACAGCACGACGACCTCCACGCGCGTGTAGTCCTCCACCTCGGCGATGGCGGCGCGCATGACGTCCTCGACGGGGACGGGCCTGCTCCAGCCCCGGCCGGGTGAGGCACCGGAGAGGATGACCAGGCCTTCCGCGTGGCGGCGCATACGGGTCGTGAGGTGGTCCAGCCGGAACAGGTCCGCCATCACGTCCGGGTCGGTGGCGCGGCGTTCCATCTCGTCCAGCATGCGCAGCTGCCGGTGGAGCAGAGACTGGCTGCGCCAGGCGACGTTGAGGAAGACGCGGCTGATGCCCTCGCGCAGATACGACTCGCGGACCGCCGTCTCGATCGCGGTGTGCTGGACGCGGGTGAACGCGTCGCCCACGCGGGAGACCTCCCTGGTCTTGCCGATGATGAGCGGCGGCGCCTCGGCCTCGACGTCCACCTCCTCACCGCGGCGCAACCTGGCGACGACGTTGGGAAGCCGGTCCTCGGCCAGCTGGAGGGCGGCGCGCTGCAACCCGCGCAGCTCACGCGACAGGCTGCGGGCGGCGAAGATCGACAGGAGCACGGACGCCACCACCGCGAACAGGCCGAAGCCACCGACAAGGACGAGACGGCGGACGACCCGCTCGCCGATCGGCTTCGCAAGCTCGTTCAGCGCGAGGCTGGCCTGGGTGACCTTCTGCTCCCATGCCTGGGACAGCGGCGCGACGGTCGCCGACCACTCGGCGACCTCCGGCGGCAGCCGGTCGCCGCGCGAGTTGATCACGGCCTCCTCGATGGCCCGGTAACGCTGGAAGTTCGGGGTCGCCCCGAGCTGCTGCAACGGGCGCCTGAGGTCGTCGTTCATGTCCACGAGCCCGACCTGGAACTCACGCCGCCCGATGGCCGCCCACTCCGCGAAGGCGAGCTTCTCCTCGTCGCTCAGCCTGCCGCCCTTCGCGAGCGCAGCGGAGATCAGCGCGTCCTGGCGCAGCATGTAGGCGCGCGCGTTGCCCACGCTGATGAGCGCGCGGCCCTGTTCGAAGATGTCGAGGTCGTTGACGATGACCAGACCGCTGAAGACCAGGATGACGCGGTCGAGGATGTTGCCGTAGGACTCGATGAGCTCCAGCGTCCCGATCTGCCCCGTGTCGACCTTGGCCCGCAGCGCAGGCAGCCGGTCCAGGGCCTTCATCGCCTCGGCCAGCCGCTGGCCGGTGTCGGCCTTCGCCGCGTCCGTGGCCTCGGGCGAGAACGCCGACTTGCGGAACGCGTCCTGCACGGCGCTCGCGCGGGCGCGTTGCGCACCGAGTTTCTGCTTGTCCGCGGGCTTCCGGGTGCTCACCGCGACGACGCTCAGCGAACGTTCCTGCTGGAGCTGGTTGACGAGGAAGAGGCCGGGCAGGCCGACCTTCTCGTAGGTGGTGGAGAAGTCGTACTTGTCGATCGCCGGGCCCAGCGTGATGTTGGCGGCGAATCCCCAGAGGGCGACCAGGGACATCAGCGGCACGAGCAGCAGCACCGTGATCCGCAGGCGAATCGGCAGGCCTCGCCTCCTCGTGCCCCCGGGGTTCTCACGTGCCTTCTGCCTGGCGGCCGCCCCGGGCGGGCCGGGCGGCCGGCTCTTGCTCTTGGTGCCCATCAGATCTCACCCTCATGTCGGATCGGGCCGCAGGGCTCGGCCCGCCCTTCTTCTCGATGTCGGGTATTCGAGGCCGGGTCGTACGTCGTTCAAGCCGGGTCGTACGTCGTCGTACGCCGTTCAGGTCGAGCCGTACGCCGTTCAAGTCGTCGTACGGCGTTCAAGTTGTCGTACGTTGTTCAAGTCGAGGGCGCACGTCGTTGTGCGTCGTTCACGTCAGGTCGTGCGGGGCCGGGTCGTGCGAGGCCGAGCGGTCTCGCCGCCGGGGCGGATCAGCCCGCGGCGGACCACCCTTCGTGCCCGCCCGACCAGGTCTCCCCCGCGTTGGCACGCGCGACCAGCCGGCGGAGCCGGTCAGTGATCATCGCGACCGCCTCCGCGTGCCCGCGGGCCGCCTTCTCCCGCGTCGTGTACTGGCCGATGTCGGCGTGCATCGTGAGATCGGAGGCGATGGTCTGCCACAACAGCGGCCGACCGTTCGCCGCGAGTCCTTGGTCGATCACGGTGAACCAGGTCGACACGACCACCACGACCGGGCCGACGCGGATGACGTCCTGCGCGAGCAGGCGTGATCTCACGTCGAGCAGCAGCCGCTGTGCCTCGTCCGATGTCGCGGGTCTTCCGTCTGCTCGATACCAGTCCACAGACATCGCATCCCCACCCCTATCGCCGACGGTCTGTACGTCTGCGGGGTCTGTCGGATGCGGCGTACATCGCCATGTAAACGCGCATGATGCTCTTCCGCTCCAGAACCTGGGCTCCCGGTCAACCGGCAGGGCGGGACCGCCGGCCGGCTTGCTGTGAAGGGCTGACGCGGGGCGCTACGGCCACGCGGGCACTTCACACCAGACCGACTTGCCGGCGGAGGTCTGCTCGATGCCGTGCCGTTCCGCGATGATCGCCACCAGGAACCATCCCCTGCCGGTCTCTTCCAGCAGGTTGACCTGGACGGCGCGCGGAAGGACAGGGCTCGGGTCGTGGACCTCGATCCGGAGCCGGGTACCGACGCGGAGCATGCGCAGGCACAGCGTGGCACCGGACGCCGCGGCGTGCTGCACGGCGTTGGTGACCAGTTCGGAGACGAGCACTTCGGCGTCGTCCCGGACGTCCGGGATCTGGCAGCCGGTGGTGATGGAACGGCTGAATCCGCGGGCCAGGGGCACGGACGCGTGCACCGGCGGCAGGTTCAGCTCGCCCAAGAGCACTTGCTGCGGTTCGAGCAGTTCCATTGGCTGGAGCTCCGGGGGCTCCGCCACCGCGAGCACGGCAGGCGGGGCGGCCGCCGTGACCGTGGGGGACGTGGAGGGAGAGTGGGCCCTGACCGCGGCCGCGGACGGCGCGGTGGGCAGGTGCGCCACGCGGGGCGCGATGGGCGCGGCGTGCGCCTCGGCGTGTGGCTCGGCTGTGTTGCTAGGTCGCTCTATCGTGCGGTGTTCGCCCGTCATGAACGCCTCCTCGGCTGGGGCGTGGCGACCGGTTCCCGCGCGGGCGTGGCGTGGGGCCGGGGGTCACGATGGCTTGCCTTCCTCGGCGTGCGCGATTGCTCGGTCGCGCAGCAGTTGGGCAGTGCTCTCGAACCACTCTCGGTTCTCCTGCTCGAATCGGAGCCCACGCAGACACGTCAGGTAGGGCCCGATTGGAGAACCGGTACGCAGATAGGTCTCCTCGTCGAGATCACCACGAAGGTGCTCGAGAGTGCGCTCGAAGATCGCGATCTTGGCGGCGGAGGCCAGAGCACGGTCCTCAAGCTGTGCGATCACGGCGGGCGTGGAGATGTGGTCCACGGCCTGTACCATGACCAGGAGGTTTTCGCGGATGATCCCCGGCTTGGCGGGTACCGCGGCGAAACGTTCCAACTCGTCGATCCCGGCTTGGGTGACGGTGAACACCCGCTTGTTGGGGCGGTCGTGCTGGATGATCCGCCGACCGGTGATCAGTCCCTCGGACTCCAGTTTGGTCAGCTCCGCGTAGAGCTGCTGGGGAACGGCGTGCCAGTAGTTGGAGACGGACAGGTCAAAGATCTTGGCGAGCTGGTAACCGCTGTACTCGCCGTCCAGCAGGGCTGCGAGAACCGCGTGACGTAGCGCCATGGCCCGTCTTCTCTCCACTCTGTGCACCGGGTGATCTGTGACTTTATCAGGCAAAGACATACCTAGTCTCGTTTTTGACTAATTTGTTTTGACACATCTGGTTGAAGATCAGTTACGAGCGTGTTGATCTTCCCGTCCAGCAGGGCCTGCCGAGTGAGCCCACGCTGGATCTTTCCGCTGGTCGTACGGCGGATCGCACCCCGTCCGGCGAGCACGACGCTGAGCGCCGGCAGGTCGAACGCACGGGCGACACGGGCCTTGGTCCGAGCCGCCAGGTCGCACAGTGGAGCCTCCCCGCCCGGTGCGGTGCTCACCTCCTGCACGATGACGACCTGTTCCACGCCGGTGTCGATCGAGAACGCGGCGGTGTTGCGCGCCTTCGGGTTGGCTGCCTGGGCTGCCTCCTCCAGGTCGTGGGCGTGGATGTTGCGCCCGTTGACGATGATCAGATCCTTGATGCGCCCGGTCACGTACAGCTCCCCGTCCACGACGAAGCCGAGATCGCCCGTACGGAGGTACGGCCCGGCCCCGTCAGCGGTGAACGCGTGGAACGTCTCGCGTGTCTGATCGG
Source organism: Actinomadura rudentiformis (assembly GCF_008923185.1). GTDB lineage: Bacteria > Actinomycetota > Actinomycetes > Streptosporangiales > Streptosporangiaceae > Spirillospora > Spirillospora rudentiformis. The sequence continues at coordinate 53,363 of NZ_WBMT01000036.1, read as the reverse complement.
GCCTGTTCCAGTACCCCTTGGCGACACTGCCGCCACGCACCCAGATCTCCCCCACGCGCCCCGGCGGCCGCACGACCCCGCTCTCCGGCCCGACGATCTGCACGTCCAGCGTGACCGGACTCCCGTTGCCGACCAGCCGCCGAACACCCCGTTCCGCAGGGTCGTCCGCGTCGGTGGCCGGTCGGTCATCCGTAGCGGGTGGGGTGTCGAGGGGGATTGCCTGGTCGTGGGTCAGGGCGTCGGCGTCGAAGTCACGGACGACGGCGCCGCCGCCGAACGAGGCTCCGGTGATGAGGAGCGTCGTCTCGGCCATGCCGTAGCAGGGCATCCAGACGTCCGGCCGGAACCCGACGGGGCCGAACCGTGCGACCATCCGCCGCAGCGTCTCGGCGCGGACGGGCTCAGCGCCGTTCTTGGCCGTCCGCAGCGAGCTCAGCTCAAGCCCCTCCAGCTGCCGGTCGGTGATCCGCCGCAGGCACAGCTCGTACCCGAAGTTCGGCGCCAGCATGATCGTCGCGCGGTGCCGGGTGACGAGCTCCAGCCAGAGGACGGGGCGCTTGATGAACGTGATCGGCGACGTGAACACGTACCGGCACCCGAGGTAGAGCGGCTGCAGGAACTGACCGACCAGGCCCATGTCGTGGTAGTGCGGCACCCAGCCGGTACCGATCGTGTCGGGGCAGCCCTGGATGCGGCGCTTGATCTCTTCGGCGTTGTAGAGCAGGTTGCCGTGGGAGACCATCACGCCCTTGGGTTCGCTGGTCGAGCCCGACGTGTACTGCAGGAACGCCAGCGTGTCAGGGCCGATGTCCGGCGTCGACCAGTCGCCGGGGTGGGCGCCCACGTCGGTCTCGGTGTCCAGGCACCCGACGTCACCCGCCAGGCCCGCGTCCGCGAGCCACTTCTCCAGGGGTCCGCGATGCGCCCGGTCGGTGAGGACCCAGCGGATGTCGGCGTCCGCGATGATCCGCCGCGTACGCCCCGAACGGCCGGCGTCGAGATCGGGCAGCGGCGCCGGTACGGCGAGGACGCGGGCGTACAGGCAGCCCAGGAACGCCGTCACGAACTCCAGGCCCTCCGGATAGAGCAACATGACGGCCCGGTCCTGAAGGTCGTACGCCTGCAGGCGCGCGGCCAGCGCGCGGGCGCGGCGGTCGAGCTCGGCGAACCCCAGCTCGGTCTCCCGGTACGTCCGGCCCGGTCCGCGTTCCTCGCTGACGAACGTGAAGCAGCGCCGGTCGCCGTAGGACGCCGCGTTCTCCCGTACGACGGAGACGAATCCGCCGCTGAAGCCCGCATTGAAACGAGCGCTGGATCTCGCGCTGGATCTCCCGCTGAATCCCGCGCCCCCGGCGAGGCCGTCGCGTGACCGCACGGCGGATCACACCCCGGCCCGCGGGTCGGGCGCGTCTTCGGCGGCCAGGGAGAGCAGCGAGAACCAGCGGCGCTCACCGAACCCCTTGAACATCGCCGCCTCGATCACGGCCAGATGGTCCTCGGTCAGCTCGGTATCGGGCTGGACGCGTTGCAGGAGGCGCTGCAGGCAGAGCACGAGCCAGCCCCCGTCGGCGAACGCCCCTCCGAAGTCGTCCCGGTTGTGCAGCCAGGTCAGCATGCACGAGACCATCGCGTGGATCTCGCAGTACCGCCGTGCCCGTCCCAGCGCCGCCACCGAGGTCGTGTCGCCCTCGGCCTCGTGGACGCCCGCGTGCATGTCGGCGCGCAGGTCGGCGATGCGGGACAGGAGATCGGCGAGTTCCTCCGCCACGCCCGGTGCGGCGTGCACCTTGGCCTCGGTGAGGACTTCGTACGCGGTCGCCTCGAACCGCTGCCCGATCTCGTCCAGGCCCTCGTTCGTGAGCTGGAGCCGCCGGCCGTCGGGGCGCCACGCGGGCGGGATGCGCGTCCAGCGGAAGAGGTCCGCCAGCAGCTCGTCCTCCTCGCCTGTGACCTCGGGAGAGGTGACGAGGTACGGCAGTTGCCCGGCGACGTTCGACAGGTTGACGTGCGTCGTGCCCTCGAAGATGCTCGCGATCGCGTGGTCGCGCTGGAGCTTCTGGAAGACGCCGTGGGCGACGCCCTCCCGCAGGTAGCCGCGTGCCGCCAGGACCGTGCCAATGCTGGCAACGACCTCTTCTCCCAGCACGGGCACGAAGTACTTGACGATGGACGACCACAGGCTGAGCCGTGCTGGGGCGACGGTCAGGCTGCGGGTCACCGGGATCGCGACGCACTCGGCGATGAGCAGGTCGAGATGCGCCTTGATCAGGTGATCGCGGATCACCGGGATCTGGTAGATGTCGGCGCCGTAGAGCGTGCGCTGGCGCGCGTACTCCATCCCGATCCGCACCACCGCGTCGATGGTGCCGACCGACAGCGCCGCGATCGCCGTCCGCGTGATCTGCAGCGTCTTCAGCGTCTGGACGAGGCCGGACCCCTGCCGCCCGATGACCCGGTCGGCCGGAAGCCGCGCACCCGTGAACACGATGCCGCTGAGGTCGTGCCCGCGCAGCCCCACCGTCCTGACCGGCGGGAGCACGAACCAGGTCTCCGGATCGAGCTGGTCCTTGTCGACCAGGATGAGTGAGAAGTCCCGGGAGCCAGTGCGCGCGTACGTGGTGACGAAGCGCCCCCGGGTGGCGTTGCCGACCGGCCACTTGGTGCCGGACAGGATCAGCTCGCCCTCCTGCCGCTCGGCCTCCGCCTCGCAGGCCATGACATCGCTGCCGTGGTCGGCCTCGGAGACGCCGAAGCAGGCGAGGGCGCCGCCGAGGACGCCGTCGGCGACGGTCCGCTGCTGGCGTTCGTCACCCCACAGCCACACGGGGTTCACGGCCAGCAGTCCGGACCCGTACATCACCGCGAGCGTGACGCTGCGCCGCGAGATGCCGCGGGTGACGAAGAACAGTTCCTCCAACGTCGCCAGGCGCCCGCCGAGATGGCACGGCACCAGGTACGCGGGGAAGCCCCAGTTCCTTACCGCCTCGACCGCCCCGCGCGGCAGTTCGTCGCGCTCTTCGGCTTCCACGATGGCCTGGTACGAGAACGGGGCGGCGCCATCGTCCATGGGATCACCGAGGTAGGCGTCCAGATCGGCGGCGATCCGGTGCGCCGGACTCAGCGCCGCGCGACCCGATCTCGCGCGGACGGTGACCTGGCTTTCCATCTTTCGACTCCCTCTTGCTGGTCTGAGTCAGGCGGACTCGTGTCGCTCCATCCGCCTTCCGACGAGCCGCGCGAGTGTCATCGCCGCGGGCAGAGGCCGGACCATGACGGTCAGGCCGGTGACGAGTCCGGCATCGTTGAACCTGATCAGGTCGAGTCCCTGCACGTGCTTGCCCATGACCCGGGCGTTGAAGATCAGTGCCTGCGCCGGCGGGAGGCCGAACCGGCTCGGCCGGCCGGCCGTGGTGGATCCCACCAGTTCGTCGGTGTAGTGAAAGTCCTCGAAGACCTCGAGAAGAACCCGAATCAGCTCGGTGACCGAGTCCAGGCCCTCGTAGGGCTTCACCATCACGGGGCTGTGGAACTCGATGGCGGGGTCCAGCGTCCCGGTGATCGCGGCGAGGTCCTTGGACTCCACCGCGGCACGGAATGTTCCAGGAACGGTCACGTTCGCTGCTCCTTTGCGTGAAGCGACGCCGTTCGGGGTGTGCCGGCACCGTCGACACCGCGCCGGCACTCGCCAGAGGTCGGACGCCGGCCCTCCGAAGCACCCGCGCCTTCCAGGCGCTGGCAGTTCGGGCGCCCGCGTCGTGTGGGCGTGCTGCATCGTTGGGAGACCTGCACATTTGTCGGGGGAGCGTCGGCGCTGCGGGGATGCGTCGGCACTTTGGGGAACGTCGGCGCTGTAGGGAGCGTCGACGCTGCGGGAACGTCGGCGCTTTTCAGCTCGCCGAACGCACCGGATGGACGTGACGTGGGGGCCATGTGGAACGTGGAGGCCATGGGGCCGGCGGCCATGGGGGGTACGCCGCAGGCGAGGAGACGGCCAGGGCCAGGTCGCGTGCCCAGACCCGGTAGCCGGCCGGTGACGGATGGAACCCGTCGGAGGCGAAGAGCCGGCGGTCGCGCGCCATTCCTTCGTCCATGGGCACGTGGTAGGCGCCGTGCGCGTGCGTGACCTCCTGCATGATCCTGTCCATGGCCCGCGCCTGGGCGCCCAGCATCATGCGCAGCGGCTGCGGGATCGCGGGAAACCGGTGAACGGGCGGCATCCCCGCGACGACCACGCTGGCATGGTGATACCTGCCGCGCAGAGCGGTGATGAGCTCGGACAGGTCGGCGGCCCAGCGTTTCAGGGGGCGGCGCCGGATCAGGTCGTTGATCCCGACGGTGACCACCACGAGGTCCGGGCCGAAGCCGTTCGAGGAGAAGCCGTTCGAGGAGAAGCCGTTCGAGAAGCCGTTCGAAGCCGGCACCAGATCGGTGATGACCCTGCGGACCGTGGCGCCGTTCTTGCCGTTGACCGACCAGGCGACGCTGCGGCGGAGATGATGGCGCAGGGCATCGGCGAGGAAGCCCGGCAACGCTTCGGCGTGCGCCGAGGCGCCCACTCCCGCGGCCGTGGACTCACCGATCACGAGAAGGCGGAACGCGGGCGCGGTGCCGGTGGTGACGCCGGTCTCGGCACCGGTCGCCGGGTCGAGCCGCGGCGTGTTGCGGGCCGTCCGGCGAGCCTGCACGAGCAGGATCGGCGCGAGCAGCAGGAACATCGTCGACTGCGCGATGCGGGTGACGTGGGCGAAGGAGAATGGTCTCTTCATCTCTAACCCCAGACGGTGACTGTCCCCCGAGGATCAGGTCGTCCGCTCAGCTCGCCGCACGAAAGGATCGTGAACTCTGATCGTTCGCTCGGATCGCTCTCGAAGATCGGCCAAGCCGGTCATCGAAATCGATCGTTCGCGTGGATCGTCGGGTCGATCATCGGTTCAGATCGTTCGCGCGCTGAGCAGGTCTCTGGCGATGTCCGCGATCACCTCCGCGACATAGGCGTGCCCTTCGGAATTAAGATGGATTCCATCTGGACTCCAGAGCGATGGATGGTCGACTCTGGGCACCGCCTCCGGCGGGAGAAATGTCATCCCGGAGGCCTTCGCACTCCGACTGAGCGCGTCGTTGAACTCGTGAATTCGTTGATGCACTCGTTTCTTTCTGAAGTCGGACATCAGGCCGTGGTAGAGCAACGGGGGGTGCGGTACGGGGGCGGCGATGGCCGCCGCGCCCATGCGCGCGGACCAGTCGAAGACCTCCTCGAGGCGGTCCGCGACGTCGGCGTTCTGGAACCCGTTGAGCGCGTCGTTCATGCCGCAGTTGATCACCACCAGGCCGGGCCTGAGGTGCTCGACCGCGGGCAACTGGTCCCGGACCACGTCGGCGATGACCGCACCCACCCGCGCCGCGTTCGCGACGTGCCCGCGCGGCATGTCCAGGTGGACCGCGAGGCGGCCGGCCCACCCGATCCAGCCTCCGGACGGGTCCGGGTCGTTCTGCCCCACGGCGACGCTGTCTCCGAAGACCACCAGGTGACGGCGGGCGGTGTAGTCGTCGGGCCAGCCGTTCATCGGCCTATGAGGTCGAGCAGATAGTCGGTCAGCGAGTCCACCGTCTCCCGGCGGCGCGCCTCGTCCAGGTCGACCTCCACCTGGAGGTGGTCTTCGATGTCGCTGATGATGCTGATGGCGTAGACCGAGTCGACGCCGTAACGGGCCAGCTCGACCGCGGGGTCGATGCTTTCGGCCGGCTTGTCGAGGTAGAAAGCGATCCGGTCAATGAGCCACGTTTGAAGCTCACCGTTGGATATTGTTGTCGCGTTGCCCACAGCGTTCCTCCTTTACCCGGGACGGGCTTTGAATCGATCGCGGTGGCCACCGGAGGACGAGCACAACGCAACATACAGCCAAACCAATGCCTCGTACACACCCCCAAAGTTGACTATCTGAACAGCCCTTCTGGCGCCTTGTAAATCGATCCGTCACCGCCGGAATAAAGGGCAGCGGAATATTCCGGGCACTCAGTTCCAATACCTGGCTTGGATCGACCACAGTCAGCTACGAAGCTGGCTAGGCTCAACCACAGTCAGCTACGAGCCTCCCGAACGCCACAGAGATCCGGTTGCACACCGGAAGGTCGCGTTGCCCCACGGACCAGCGACAACCCTCGAAACAGGCGTCCCGATAGATCGACTCGGGCCGATCTGTAGGCCCCCAAACGGCGGGCCCCACTGGGGGTATTTGGGACACGGTCGGCCACGCAAGTGGCGGCTACTCCCCGTACCACCGGCTGTCTCGACAGTCACAGTCGCCCCGGGCCGTGGCCGGATCGGGTCGGGAAAGTGTTACGCCTAGGCCATATCCGGATGCTGCAATGGGACGGGTGAGAGGGAGGGAGCGCGGCCGCACGGCCGGCCTGTTGATCATCCTGGGGATCGTCGCCGCGTGCTCGGTCTCGGAGCCCGGATCCGGCAAAAAATCACCGCGACCAGGTCACCAGAGCGCCGACGCGGGATCGAAGGCGGGGCCGGGGTCGAAGGCGCGGTCGAAGGCGGGGGCGGGAGCGAAGGCGGGGGTCCGAGTGGGAGCTGAAGAGCGGCGCGGCATCGCCCTGCCCTCGTGGAACACCGACGACTACGCGAGCCCTGCCGCGCGTTCCTACGTCCAGGCGATCGCGAAGACCGGCGCGCGCTGGATCCAGCTCAATCCGACCTGGTACCAGGACTCGCCGCAATCAACCGACCTGCACACGACGGAGGAGACGGCCAGCCACGCGAGCCTCCGGCACATCATCGGTCTGGCGCGGCGAGCCGGACTCAAGGTGATGCTGAAGCCGCACGTCAACCTGCCCGGCGACCAGGACCGGTCGGCGATCCGGCCGCGGAAGGATGACCGCGCCCGCTGGTACGCCTCGTACACCCGGTTCATCGTGCGCTACGCCGACCTGGCACGCGAGACCGGCGTCGCCGAGCTGGCGGTGGGGACCGAGCTGGCCGGGATGTCGGGCGACCGAGCCGACTGGCTCGCGGTGGTGCGGTCGGTGCGTGCTCGTTTCGGCGGGCCGCTGGTGTACGCGGCGAACTACGACGAGTTCGAGGACGTCGCGTTCTGGGACGCCGTCGACCTGATCGGCATCGACGCGTACTGGCCGCTGGCTCCGCACGCCACCACCGACGTCGCCGCGCTGCGCCGCGCCTGGCAGCCGATCCTCGACAAGGTGGGGCGCTTCGCAGCCGAACGGCGGCGGCCCGTTCTGTTCACCGAGGCGGGATACGTGAGCCAGCGCGGGACGACGACCGAGCCGTACGCGTGGGATCTGAGCAAGTCGAACGGGAACGCCGAGCAGGCGGCGGCCTACGAGGCCCTGCTGGCAAGCTGCGCGGGGCGGCCGTGGTGGGCGGGCGTTCACTGGTGGATGTGGGACGACTGGCCGGACGCCGCCGAGACCCCGCCGGACCTCTCGTACAGCCCGCATGGAAAACCCGCCGAACAAGTCCTACGCCGCTGGTGGCGCCCCAGCTGAAGCTCGGGGCGCCACCAGCAGCAGTCGTGCATGTGCGGTTATCGGCTCTCGGACGGAGTCACGGAATCGACGGGATTCATGGGATCGATGCGTTCACGAGATCGGTGCGTTCACGGGTTCGGTGCGTTCACGGACCGATGCGTTCACGGGATCGATGCGTCACGGGATCAGGGTCGCGGGGTCGACGAAGGTGTAGCCGAGGTCGCGGATCCCGCGGACGATCTCGCGCAGGGGGGCCACCGGGTAGTACGGGTGGTAGAAGGTGCTGGCGAAGCCGTCGCGGACGGCCAGGTTGTAGCGGGCAGCGCGGATGATGTCGGCGGGGAACCGGGCCGGGTGGTTGTTCTGCGACTCGGGCTCGTAGTTGCCGAGGTTCTCCGGCAGAACGGTCGCGCCGTTGACGTCACGGACGGGATACGGGAAGAACTGGCCGATGTAGCGCTGGCCATCGACCGGCCCGCCGGAGAGCTGGCCTGAGAAGAAGAGGCTGCGCTCCAGGCGTGCGGCGTAGTGCTGCTTGATGACGCCGTAGTCCAGCGCCGACGCGGCATAGTGCGGAGTCGTCCAGATCGTCGGCACCGGCAGCCCGACCGGCCCGTACTCCGCCTTGCCCGCCGCGATCCTGCCGTCGGCCCAGGTCTCGGAGTCCTCCGGCACCGGACCGTCGAAGATCACGTAGTCGTCGACGTTGACGTGCGCCCGGAAGAACTCGAAGTCGTCGCCGGTGACGCCGTTGTAAGGATTGGCCACGTTCTTGTACTGGTGCGTGTAGCCGTGGGCGACGATGCGGCCGCCGTTGGCGAGCATGTACTTGAGCGCGTTCACGACCAGTGGCCGTTGCGCCAGCGTGACGGTCTCAGGCACACCGTCGTTGTACTCGCCGTTCGGGTCGGTGTAGACGGGGATCACCTGGAAGGCGTACGGGATGCGCTGGCCGGCCAGGTAGCGGGCGATGTTCATCAGCTGGTTGGGATCGCTGTTCGGGCTGATGTCCTCCAGCCGCAGGATCGCGCGGTGCCGGGTGGGCGTGTTCGGCGCGAGCGCGTCGAACAGCAGGTCGTGCCAGGCGATGATCCGGTCGGTCTCGTTCACGTAGGAGTACGGGATCTCGCCGAGATACGTCAGGTTGGACGACCGCAGCGCCCACGGGAACGTCGTGGCCGGCGTGGTGCTGGTGTCGTTGGCGATCGCGAGCGGGGTCACCAGGGACGGGTTGGTGACGTACGGCCGCAGGACGCCGTTGTCGCCGCCGTCCGGGACGGTACGGGTCAGCGGCTGGGTCTTGTAGTCGACCCGGGTGACGTCTCCGATCGGGTCGAAGTAGGAGTTGGTCGGGTCCCATCCGTACTTGGCCGTGAAGTTGGCGATACCGATCTTGTTGGCCAGCGTCCAGATGTTGTCGTTGATCCAGATGACCGGTTTGGCGGTGGTGGCGACGTCGCTGTAGAAGGCGTCCGGGATGGCGTCGGGGATGCCGCCGCCGTAGTACGTCGAGCCGATGTAGATGGTCGCGGTGTGCTGTTCGACCTGGCCGGCGGTGTACTGCGAGACCGGCTTGGCGGTGACCTCGCCGAAGCGCCCGGCCAGGTTGGCGGTGGCCATCCCGTACAGCTCGCCGAGGAACCCGTATGGTCCGGTCGTGTCGTAAAGGATCAGCGCTGAGGTCGTGTCTGCGGCGCGCGCGGCCAGTCCGGTCTGGCCGGCCGTCTTCGAGGTGATCTTCAGGCCGGGGATCGGCTTGGTCGCGCGGGGATTCCTGCGCCGTTGCTTGTCGGCGCTGATCTGCTGCTTCGCCCAGTCCTTGAGCTTGAGCGCGGGCGACGGCGTCCGCACCATCGTCTCGGCTCGGCCACGGCCGTCAGGACCTGCCAGGCCGCGCCGATCGCCCCGGTGGTCCGCCGCCGCCCCGGCGCCGGAACCGGCCACGACCCCGAACGCGAAGATCACCACCAGGGCCGTCAGCAGCGCCATTGCACGCCGGCTTCGCCATCTCATCCTCATGAAGTGCCCCTCCACCTTTGCTGGAACGAGGTAATGAGAAATGTGGTCGGCGGCCCCAACAAGGCATGAAGTTCGGGTTAAACAAATCTCGATCTTGGCTTGCCGAGCAACGCCACCGCGTGTTCACTCTCCCCCGACTTTGCAGGGACTTTACTTCGGGATACGGTGCCTTCGGAACAGCCGAGAGGCCCTGATTCAGAGCGTTACGAAGAAGTCCTGCATCGGACGTAGACGGCCTACGCATCCTGCGGGATCCAGCTCGATGACGGGCAGTTGAAACGGGGGAACCGTGCGGTGTACGTCAAGTTGTCGGTCAGCACATTTCTCATCTTCGCGGGAATCGTCGCACCGCCGGGCGCCACACCCGCGGCCAAGGTCGCACGCGTTCTCCTGCAGGTGACAGGGATGGGATTCGGCATCTACTGCGTGGCCGCTATTGGCCTTTTCCTCGCCGGGGTCTGCATGAGGGTCCGGGAGCGGATGACCGGGGATCCGGCAGGGCACGCGACCCACGACCGGGCCACGGGGGAACGTCCATGACCGTGTCCGGAGGACTCATCATCGACGGTCTGACCAGCACATTCGGGACGGCGACGGCCGGGCGGATCGCGGTGGCGGGCAGTCTGGCGATCATCATCCTCGCCGTCTCGTACAACAGCGGAATGTTTGCGCTGTCGCGCCGACGCACCGAAAAACCCATCGCCCCGACCGGCTCGCGCACTTATGTTTTCCTGCTCGCGTGCCTGAACGAGGAAAGGGTGATCACGGAAAGTCTGACGCGGATTATCCGGCTTCCGCTGGACGACCTGCTGGTGCTCGTCGTGGACGACGCGTCAGATGACGGAACGGCGGCGGCCGTCCGGGACATGGCATCACCACACGTACATCTCTACACGCGTGAATTTCCGGATGCCCGGAAAGGGAAAGGGGCCGCACTCAATGCGGGCCTGCGCTGGCTCCGTAAATCGGATCTGCTCCAAGGCAAAGACCCGAACGATATCATCGTCTGCGTCGTGGACGCGGACGGCCGCCTCGACGGCCATGCGGTGGAACAGGTCGATCCGTTCTTCGACGATCCGAAAACCGGGGCCGTCCAGGTCGGCGTCCGCATGTACAACCGTCGTCGGCGCCTGCTGGCCCGCCTCCAGGACATGGAATTCGTCGTCTACGGCGAGATATTCCAGAACGCGCGACGCCATCTCGGCAGCGTCGGAATGGGCGGGAACGGCCAGTTCATGCGGCTCGCCGCGCTCGAGTCGCTACCGGGCAAGGCGTGGAGCGACTGCCTCACCGAGGATCTCGACCTGGGAGTGCGCCTGCTCGCCGCGGGCTGGATCAACGGCTTCTGCCCCACGGCGGCCGTTCACCAGCAGGCCGTGCTCACGCTCGGCCGGCTGCTCCGGCAGCGGTCGCGGTGGTTCCAGGGACATCTGCAGGCGTTCCGGCTGGTCCCGTTGATCCTGCGCCGGATCCCGGCGCGGTCCGCGATCGACCTGATCTACCACCTGTCCAGCCCGGCGCTCCTTCTGCTGACCTCACTGCTGCCGATCGCGTTCATGATCATGATCGGGGACGCGGTCGTCGCGTCGTTCCAGGCGGGGCACAGCCTGCTCTCGCCCTGGTGGCTTCCCTGGTTCTACCTGATGACGTTCGGCATGGCCGCCGCCTACGCGTTCGTCTACCGCAAGCGCGAGCCCGTGAGCTGGGCCTTCGCCCTCCTCCTCGGGCACATCTACGTGATCTACGGCTACATCTGGTTCGTCTCCGGCTGGTGGGCCCTGGCACGCGCCCTCACCGGCAAGCACACCTGGCTCAAGACCGCTCGAACGTGAGCGGCCGCTCCCCGGCGCGGCCCCGACCGGCGCCGCGCCCCTGATCCCTGCGGTCTCAGCGCTCCCCGCCGCCCCTGTCGAAGAGGAGCCATGTCATGTCCATGATCGAACCTGCCCTGGACCTGCTCTCTGACGGCCCGATCCGGGCGATGGTCGTCCTCGGCACCCGGCCCGAGGCGATCAAGCTGGCCCCGGTCGTGCGCGCGATGAACGCCTCGCCCGCGTTCGACCCGATCATCGTGAACAGCGGCCAGCACCGCGAGATGCTCCTGCCGATGCTGCGCACCCTCGGCATCGACGCGGGCACCGACCTCGCCGTCATGCGGAACCGCCAACGCCTGTCCGAGCTGACCGCCCGCCTGGTGAACGCGCTCGACGAGGCCATCGCCGACCGGCGGCCCGACCTTGTGATCGTTCAGGGTGACACCACCACGGCGCTGTGCGGCGCGCTGGCCGCCTCGTACGAGCGCATCCCGGTCGCGCACGTCGAGGCGGGGCTCCGCACCGGCAACCTCGCCAACCCCTTCCCCGAGGAGCTCAACCGCCAGCTGATCGGCCGCATCGCCCGCTGGCACTTCACCCCGACCACCCGCGCCGCCCGGCATCTGCACGCCGAGGGCGTCCCCGAACGCCACGTGATCACTACAGGCAACACCGTTATCGACAATTTGCACTGGATGCTGCGCCAGGACGAGGGCAAACCCGCCTTCCGCACCGACGGACTCCGCATCCTCGTGACGCTGCACCGCCGCGAGAGCCAGGGTGCCGGCATGCGCGAACTCGCCGGCGTCCTCCGCCGCCTCGCCGACCGCGGCGACTGCGAGGTGCTCCTGCCCCTCCACAAGAGCCCCACCGTCCGCGAATCTCTCCTCCCCACCCTCAAGGACCACCCCGGGATCACCATCTGCGAGCCCCTCGACTACCCGGACTTCGCCGCGACCTTGGCGGCCTGCGATCTGGTTTTGACAGACTCGGGCGGTGTCCAAGAGGAGGCCCCCAGCTTGGGCAAGCCCGTCCTTGTCCTGCGCGCCACCACCGAACGGCCCGAGGCGGTCGAGGCCGGAGTCGCCCGCCTCGTCGGCACCGAATCGACCCGCGTCCTGGCCGCCGCCACCCGTCTCCTCGACGATCCCGCCGAACGAGCCGGCATGGCCAGGGCGGTCAACCCGTTCGGCGACGGCAAGGCCTCGAACCGCATCGTCACGACCCTCATCCGCGACTGCCTGCGGCCGGACGCCCTCTTCGTCCCGGCCCTAGACTGAAGCATGCCGGACCGCCGCTGGCCCCTGGCCCTCGCGCTGACGGGCGCCCTCACCGCCGTGGCCGTCGTCGTCGTGCCCAACTACCGCAAGACCAACTTCGTCCAGTGGCGCGACGACACGGTCCACGGCCCCTGGCGCGCCGTCTACGACGGCCACGGCCGCAACGGCACCCGCGAGGGCGTGATCACCATGCGCCCCCAAGCCTCAACGTCCCCCACCGAGACCCACGCAGGCTTGATCGTCTCCCTGACCTCCTACGAGAACGTCACCTTCCGCCTCCGCGCCCGAACCGTCACCCAACTCCGCAAGGTCCGCCCCAACCCCTGGGAATCGGCCTGGGTGATCTGGCACTACACCGACGATGACCACTTCTATTACTTGGCCCTCAAGCCCAACGGCTGGGAACTGGGCAAACGCGACCCCGCCTACCCGGGAGGCCAACGCTTCCTGGCCACCGGCCTCCCAGCGTTCGCCCTCAAACGCTGGTACGACATCCGCGTAGATCAAAAGAACGCAACCATGACCGTCCGCGCCGACGGCCGCACCCTCACAACCTTCACCGACGCCGAACGCCCCTACACCAAGGGCTCGGTAGGCCTCTACACCGAAGACGCCGAGGTGGAGTTCCGCAACATCAGCGCCCGCGGCTGACGACACAACCGCCCCGGAAACCCGGTACGCTACGGCATGGTGATCGGGCCCAACACCCGACCCAAGCGGGCGTAGCTCAATGGTAGAGCCCCAGTCTTCCAAACTGGCTACGCGGGTTCGATTCCCGTCGCCCGCTCCCACGCAGAAGGCCCAGGCCAGAGGCATGATCCTCGACCTGGGCCATTCGAACATCTAGCGATCTCGCCTGTCCCGTGCCACACACGTGCCACTAGCTTGATCGTCTGGTCTGGCGGACCTGCCGAAAGGCATCCCGCGCGGCTCGGTTGGCTTCACCTCTCCGCCCTGACCCGCACCTCGCCAACGCACCGAGTCCAATCCGCAGCAAGGTCGGTTGCTCAATCCGCTCGTTGGTGAAGCTGGTCAGTCACAGCTACCGCCAACTCCACGTCCAGCCTCCTCACTAACCCGTGGCGCGCGTCCTCTCGTTGAACGGGCCTCTCCGCCCGGAGAGTTGCGCGGTGGCTGCCCCATGACCAGGGCTCGCCCACGCATACGGCGCGCGACCATGCGCCGAGCCGCAGGCACCTCCTCACGGTCAACTGTCGAGGACCGGATACCTGGGTGCTTGCCGCTTGGAAACCGATCGGTGTACCGTGGAGGAAACCGATCGGTTTCAGGGTCTCTTGACCCATGGGCATCGGCGCAGCGTCAGTCGGTCGGTGCCGTTGATCGCCAAGCCGATGCGGAGATCAGTCCCGAACGCGCCGCGCCCGGCGCGTGCATACTCGACCTCGGAGTCAAAACCATGTCTGCTCATGCCACCTCCACCATCTTCGTCATCGGCGGCACAGGGGCTCAAGGGATACCCATCGTTCGCGCCCTCGTCGCCGACAAGAAGTACTCCGTCCGGGTCCTCACCCGGGATGCCACCTCCGCCCGGGCCCAGGCTCTCCTCGCACTCGGCAACGTCTCCATCCTCGAAGGGTCATTCGCCGACGAGGACGTGCTGCGCGAAGGATTTCGCGGCTGTGACGGGGCGTTCATTAACATCGACGGGTTCAACACCGGAGAGAAGACCGAGATCTACTGGGCCATCCGCAGTTATGAGATAGCGATCGAAGAAGGAATCAAGTTCTTCGTCTATGGAAACCTCGACTACGCCCTGAAGAAATCAGGCTACGACTCCAGGTTCCGCACCGGTCACTATGACGGCAAGGGCCGCATGGCCGAATGGGTGCTGTTCCAGAACGAAAAGAACAGGGACCGGATGGGAGCAGCGGTCTTCACGTCAGGTCCCTACATCGAGATGGTCATCTCACCGCTCACGCCCATGACGCCCACCGTCGAGGACGGTGTCGTCACGTGGCGAGTCCCGCTCGGCGAGGGAGCTGTTCCGCATGTGGCTCTCGAAGACTGCGGATTCTATGTCCGGTGGCTCTTCGACCATCCGGAACGAGCCAATGGCATGGACCTCGAAGTCGCCATCGAGCACATGACCTACACCGATATGGCTGCAGCGTTCGAGAAGGTCACCGGGCATCCGGCCCAGTACATCGACACTGATCTGGAAACATATTGGAACAATCCGGACCTGAGAGGGATTGCTGATCACCCTGCCGGATACAACGCCGATCCCAACGACAAGAGCACCATGAGCTTCCGCGACAATTTCACGGGCTTCTGGAATGTGTGGAAGCACGGAATCATCACCAGGGACTACGCCCTGCTCGACGAAATTCACCCCGACAGGATCAGAAGCGCTGAAGAGTGGTTTCGTCGCGAAGACCAATTGGGAAGGGAGCTCGGCAAGGGAAGTCTCTGGGAGAGGGTCCAGCCGGAGAACTGGAGCATGGACTCCGCGGTCCTCAAGAGCAGCGCGGATCTCAGGACGGGCACGTTGTAGGCGGGCACGATCAGCGCCGCCCATGGCCCGGCCAACACGGTCAGGAACGGGCGTTCCGGCAGAGGGTGCTTCAGATCGCGCATGCGCCCCGTTAGTTCGTGCGCTCGGCCACGACCACCGGGTTGCGGGTCGCCGCGCGCAACCTTGAGTTCTACGACACCGGCAATGTCGGCGGGACGGACGGGGTGTTCGCCCAGGATCTGATCGACCACAACCCTGCTGCCGACACCACCTGGGGAATCGACGGCATGCGAGTGCTGATCGCCGCGGTCCGCGACGGTTTCACCGACACGCAGCACCGGATCCTTTCCAGCAGGAGCTTGCCGACGGCTGGGTGGTCCTCCACTGGCAGATGACCGGGACCCACACCGGAGACGCCTTCGGGCACGCCGCCAGCGGCAACCCGGTCGATATCAACGGCACCGACATCATCCGCGTTGTCGACGGCAAGATCACCGAGATCTGCCGCGTCGAAGAACTGCTCAAGTTCAGCATCGGCGCGCAGTCGGCGTGAAGATCGAGATCTGCTCGGACAACGCCCGCGCCTGGCGGCGCGAACCGCGGTGATCCAGTCGGTGAGCTTGTAGTCATTGCCCCCTGCTGCGGTCAGCCGCTGAGCGAACTCGCTGCTGAGGCGAGCCAGCTCGCTCGCCTCCGGGCAGGCTTCGGTGAGTTCCCGCAGGAGTGCGGTGCCCCTGTCGCGTAGGTCCCGGAGCGGGTGAGCGGGAGGCGGGTGAAACACTGCGGGGTGGTGACCAGCTTGTCGCCCTCGGCGTGGCCCGCGGGTGATGTAGCGGTAAGCAGGTTGAGGCTCCCGTGTGACGCAATTCCGCGATTTCCCAGGGGAGTTGAAGGACGAAGACGGCCAGCCCTTCCGCGCGGCGGGTGCGCGGGCGGTGGCCGTAGGGGTCGACGAGCGTGAGCTTGTGACGGGGTGCGCAGCGGTTGCCGGTGGGTTCCTTCACGCGGGCGTACTGTTCGACGGCGTCCAGGGCGGCATCGAGGCGGCGGGCGCATTCGAGCAGGCCCACACCTTGGCCGATCAGATCGTGGGCCCGCTGCCAGCGTTCGCGGTAGCGCCGCTTGCACGAACCGTGCGGGAGAACCTTGCGGATACAGGGACGTCAGCCTGGTGAATCCCGCCGCGACGACGCTCGTGTTCTGCTCACTCCGACCGGCTATGTCTCATGACAGGAACGTCAACAACGGCGGCTGCGTCGTGGTCGCGCTGGATGAGGGCGAGGATGCCGCCCGCGCCGGGTCGGCTCGGCGCTGCCGTGGCCGGAGCGCCGACCGTCGAGAGGATGCCGGTGGTGAGATTGCCGGCCGCTGCGGTGAGGTCCATCCCGATGGTGGTCAAGGCCGGTACGGCGCTCTCGGGGCGGTCACGCCACCGCGTTCAACAGGTCGGCCAGCACGTCGGGCCGTTCCAGGGCAATGAAGTGACCGGCCTTCGGCACCTGCGTGAAGTCGGCGGCCGGCAGCATCTGCTTGTTGGCGTGCCGGTCCGAAGGCCGGGACCAGTCGTTCTCCCCGTAGACGAGGTGGACGGGCGCCTTGACCTCGGGGTAGCGCGAGCGGGCCGCGATGAGGCTGGGCAGGCTCTGGTACACGGCACGGGCGACGGTCGGGTAGCCGGGGCGGCCGCCCACCTGGAGGAGCTCGTCCACATAGTCCTCCCGCAGCGCGCCCTTGTCGCTGAGGCCGCCATGAAGGATCTTGCGGAGGGCGGCCTTGGGCTCCACCCCCGCGATCACCGGGCCCACTCCCGGCGTCAGGACACCGCTGACCACCACACGGGCCAGGAGACTGGACCGGGCGATCCCGCTGCGGAAGTCGTAGGTGTTGACCGCGACGACGCGCCGTACCCGCTCCGGCAGATCGGCCGCGGTGGTCAGGGCGAGCACCGCCCCCATGGACTCCCCGACCAGCGTCACGTCATGCAGGTCGAGTTCGGTGAGGAGCCGCTTGACGCCCGCGCGCATGGCCGGCTCGTCGTACGACGCGCCGGGCACGATCTCGGAGTAGCCCATTCCCGGCAGATCGAGGGCGTACACGGTGTAGTGGTCCGAGATCAGCGGGATGAGGTGGCGGAAGTGCTCGGCCTGGGTGCGCACGGTGTGCAGCAGGACCAGGGGGGCACCGGTGCCCGCCTTGAGGTAGCGCAGCGTTCCTTCGCGGCTGTGGCGTCCTGCGCGCGGGGCGATGGTGTGGCTGGTGGTCCCCGGAATGTGGATCGTGGGACGTGACTCGTGGCTGGGCATATCGTCCTTCAATGTGGTCATGACCGCCTCCCCAAGGGGAAACTGATCGGTTTCCATCACAGTAAACCGATCGGTTTCCATGCGCAAGCCCAGGGAGGTCTCCTGCTCGATCCTTTACTCCGACGCCCAGGGCGACGCGGGTCTGACCCGGGGGCGGGTCATGATGGCGGCCGTGCTGTTCGGCTCGGCGTACTGGGGCGGTACGAACCGCAAGGGCCGCACCGCATCCCGATGGAGACGACGCCCGAGAAGACCGCCGTCCCGGCATGGCGACAGGTCCCTAAGAGGGGGCCATTGGCTCGGAGTGACCCCGGCGCGTGTCGCCCTGACGGGAAACTCCAGGCGCGCACACCACCAGGCCCGGCGACGGTCTTCCTCGAGATCGTCGCCGGACCCCGCCGGAAACCCGGAAACCGATCGGTTTTCATTTCGTCCGCTTCGGGCTAACCTCGCGTCATGACCACCGAAGTGAAACTGAGCCCCAGGGAGCGGCTGCTGGAGGCCGCGGCCACGCTCACCTACCGAGACGGTGTCGGTATCGGTATCGAGGCGCTGTGCAAGGCGGCCGGGGTGTCGAAGCGCTCGATGTACCAGCTGTTCGAGAGCAAGGACGAACTCCTGGCAACAAGCCTGAAGGAGCGCGCCGCCGCCTACGTGGCGACTCTTCTGCCTGCGGTGGACGACGGCCGGTCACCCCGCGAGCGGATCCTGCACGTCTTCGAGCAGCTGGAATCGCAGGCAGGGGAGCCCGAGTTTCGAGGCTGCCGGTACCTGGCCGTGCAGATCGAACTCAAGGATCAGAGTCACCCCGCGAGCCGGGTCGCCCATCAGGTCAAGGCGAACCTGACCGCCTTCTTCCGCGCCGAGGCCGGGCAGGGCGGGGCAGACGATCCCGACTTGCTGGCCCGGCAGCTCAGCCTGGTCTTCGATGGCACCAGCGCCCGCGCGGGCATCGGAGCGGACAAGCTCACGGGACTCGTCGCACCCACGGTGACCGCTCTGCTCGACGCGGCAGGCATGCGCTGACGCATCGCCTTTCCAGACCAGCTCCCTGACCGCCCGGCACCCGGGGGGAAGCCCGATGGCCGTAAGAGCGTTGCCGAGCCGCGCCAACCGACCCTGGTGATGAGTTTTCGCGCCCGTACCCGTCACACCTACGACGGAACAAGACGAGGCGGAAGGATCACGTGATGAGTGCGGACACGCGGCTGGAGGAGCTGGGCGTGAGCGGTCTGGGCGAGGTCGACGAGCCTGCGTTCTCGGGGCTGGCGGAGCGGCACCGGCGGGAGCTGCACGTGCACTGCTACCGGATGCTCGGGTCGTTCGAGGACGCCGAGGACACCGTGCAGGAGACGTTCCTCCGTGCATGGCGGCGGCGGGAGACCTTCGAGGGGCGCTCGACGGTCCGGGCCTGGCTGTACCGGATCGCCACCAACGCCTGCCTGGACCTGCTCGCCAAGTGCCGCCCGGAGCCTGCGACCGGCGGCGAGGTGCTGTGGCTGCAGCCCTACCCGGACCGGCTGCTCGACGAGCTGCCCGCGGGCGACGCGAACGAGCCGGAGACTGTCGCCGTCGTGCGGGAGACGATCGAGCTGGCGTACCTGGTCGCGGTCCAGCACCTCGCGCCGCGCCCGCGGGCCGTGCTGATCCTGCGGGACGTGCTCGGCTGGCCGGCGAAGGACGTCGCGGAGCTCCTCGGGGACTCCGTCAACTCCGTGAACAGCGCGCTGCAGCGGGCCCGCGCCGGCATGCGGGAGCACCTGCCCGCCGAGCGGCAGGACTGGACCGGCGGCGAGGAGGACGCCGGAACGCGCGAGCTGGTGCGCCGCTTCACCGACGCCAGCGTGGCCACGGACGTCAACGCCCTCGCCGCACTGCTGCGGGAGGACGTCCGGTGCTCGATGCCGCCCACGCCGGGCCTGTACGTCGGCCGCGACGCGGTGGTGAACAGCTGGGTCGAGGACGGCTTCGAGGGCATGAAGGACCTGCGCGCTGTCCAAACCTCCGTGAACCGGCAGCCCGCCGTCGCCTTCTACCTCTGGCGGAAGCAGGAGGGCGCCTACCTGCCGCTGACGATCGACGTCCTGCGCGTCACCCGCGGGGCGATCACCGAGATCTTCACCTTCCGCGACGACCAGTTCCCGCGGCTCAGGCTGCCGAACCGCCTGCCGGGGGACGGCACGGAGTAGCCCCGGTGCAGACGCTCGCGCTGCGCCGTGTCGCGGTGGCCGCGGCGGAGTGGTGCAGCTGGAGCTGTGCGACGGCGGGCCCGGCCGGCTCTCGGACGCGACGCCGGGTTCTGGCCCCGCGGCACCGGCGGCCGCGCCCTGCGGAACCCCGGCCGTCGCACCGCGAAAGTGCGCATCGTCACCCCCAGGGCCATGACCGTCAACACACTCCTACGCCAGTCACCGAATGATGAAGGACGACATGAACAGCATGAATGACACCGGGGGCGTCGCAGGCCCGGCATCGGACCAGGCCGGCCACACTCACCGACTCCGAGGGCTCGCCGGCACCGGCTTCATCGCCACGCTCGCAGCGATGGTGACCACCACCCTCGCCGCCGCGCTCGCCCAGGCCGTTGGCGTCGACTTCGAGGTCCCCGATGGTGGCGAGTCGATCCCGTTGTCCGGGTTCGCCGTGGTGACCGGCTTCTTCTCGGTCGTGGGCATCGTCATTGCCGTCGCTCTTCTTCGTTGGAGCGCTCGCCCCGCCGAACGATTCGTGTGGACGACAGTGTCCCTGACCGTGATCTCGTTGATCTTGCCCTTCCTCTCCGGGGCGAACACCGCTACCACCACCGCCCTCCTCGGGCTACACCTCGTCCCTGCGACGGTGATGATCCCCACCCTGGCGCGGAGCCTCCGCACGCGGACCGATTGACGATCCCGCAACCGGACAACGTGCGGCAGATGAGGATGCGCGGCAGATAGGGCATGGCGTCAGGGAGGAGCAGTCCGCGGCATGACCGCATAGGGTCGATCGTGGGTAGAAGCAGAGGGAGAGAGCGCATGGCCATCACGCTTTCGAAGGATGACGGGGCCGCCGATCTGAGCGGTATCACCCACCTGTCCGTCGGGGTTGCATGGGACCCTTCGTCCGGGTCCAGCGGCGGGATACTCGGCAAGGCCCGGCGTAAGAAGGGTGTGGACCTGGATCTGATCGCGGTCCTCATGCAGGGCTCGGAGCCGGTGCGGTTCGCCGGACTCGATTCCCTGGATCCGCTCGGCAACGGCTCGGTCAGACATTCCGGCGATGAGCAGACCGGTGCGGCGACCGGGGATGATGAGACCGTTCTCGTCACGTTCGCCGACGTCCCGGCCGCGATCACGGCAATCGTGTTCATCGCCGCGGCGTTCAAGAAGGGCAGTTCGTTCGACAAGGCCAACAACGTCTCGTTCAAGGTCTATGACGCGACAGGCGGCGACAGCACCCAGGTGGCCGACATCTGGCCGTCTCTGCTCGGCACCGACAATGCCAACGCCATCTGCCGCGCCTTCCGCAACGGCAACGATTGGCAGCTCGAAGTGCTGAACCGGACCGGCAAGATCAAGCAAGGAGACCGGCAGGCTCTGATCCGTTTCGCCATGCAGTAGCGCCCGAGGCAGCGCACCGGGGCGAACACCAGACAGCAGTCACAATCGTGGTACGGGCTGTGGGGATACGGTCCTGTCGGTGTGATGACGGACCTCTCCGGACCGGGCGGCCGGGGTGGTCGTATCCAGGCGCACGCGCATGATGCTCGCTTGCGTGGGCGGGAGCCGATCTGGGGATTGCTGCTCCGCTCAAGGCCGGATCGGAGCGATGACGAGGCGCGGTGGCGACGTACAGGGTTGCCACTCGCGTTACCGGTCGTGGCCGTCGCGACGTCAGTCCGATGCGCCGCTTGCCGAGGTGGCCGGGGGGTCCGGGTGCTGCGAGGCGGCGCCGCGGACATGGGCCCTTGGCAGGGACGCAGCGGGTGCTGACCATGACGTCGGTCGTAGGAGGCCCGCACGACAAGTTCACCGTCACTGCCCAGACCCACACATGGGGACAGGGTGGGGAACAACCCACGTGTCCGCATGGGGATTCTTGCAACGTCCGCACATCGGCATTAGCGGACGACAGATCGGAGACCTAACGCGACAGATGTCGGTCACTCGGTGTGACGCGGTTGGGTGCACTGCTCAAGTAGGTCGGCCGCCGCTGCTCACGTGATGCTCGACTACAACGGTGATCGCTCATCCATCAACTGCACATCACGGTCATTTCAGCACCCGACCTCGCCCCGGAAGATCGAACAACGTTGACTCGCCAACGCGCCGACCAGCCTGGTCTATGGAGGATCGCCCTGGATGTCGCGTGGGTCCGGCCGACCACCCTGCCCCATGGGATCTGCGTGCGAATTGTGATCTCGCTGCCGAGCACTGTGTCAGTCTCACTCCCTGCCCGTCTGCACTCCGATGCTCAGGTCGGCCGGTTCTGCGTCCCGCCACCGTGACCACGGCGATCGGCTCGGGCGGCTGCCGGGATCATCTCGTCGACGATCAATCTCGTCTGCGGCGAGAGGTCGGCTGGGGCGCGGAGGACGTCGCTGCGGAGCTCGCCTGCGCCGAGCTGGGCCCTCAGCGCCTTAAGCGTCAGCTCCGGCATCGGGACGGACGGGCGGACAGCGAGGTCAGCTAGGCGTCCGCGTCGGCTGCCGCCGCGGGGGTCCCCATTATCGCGATGAGGCCTTTTTGGTCGTCACCGCCGAAGAGGTCGTGCAGCGGGACGACGGTGCTCGCCCGTGGCGGTAGAAGGCGTTCGGCGCGAGCACGGTGTAGCCAGTCGCGGCGAGGTGGTCGGCCATCTGCCGCAACGAAGTGGGCGCCGGTGTCGCCCCTCTGAATGGACACCTCGACAGTTGTTCGGCGTCGCCACCGGCAGCAGTCCGTCTGCATCTTGCAGCGTGTATCGCGCTGTTACTGCTGATCCAGCCTCCATTGTCCCGTATTAGGGTGTTGGGCAGGTGAGCTGACGAGGGCGCGCGTGGGACGTATGGTTCTGGCCGGTTTGGTTGGGCACGACCCGTTCGACCGCCGCCTCGGCTCGCACCTGACGGCTACAGAGCGGCGGTGATCACCCGGCTCCTCCTGTTGCACAACGCTCAAAGGGACACCCGAGTACGCGGTCGCCGCCATGCCGTTCCTGCCCGTCGCGTCGTCCCCACCGGGCGTCACCGCCTGATCCGATCCTCATGAAGGGAGCGTCATGGCCGCCAGACTGACCCCACCATTCCGCGCCGACCATGTCGGGAGCCTGCTCCGACCGCCCGAACTGCGGCACGCCCGGGCCGAGCACGCCGCCGGGCGAATCAAGACCGAGGAACTGCGCGCCATCGAGGACGAAGCCATCCGGTCGGTGGTGGCCATGCAGAACGATGTGGGCCTGCGCTCGGCGACCGACGGCGAGTTCCGCCGCGCCTCTTGGCACATGGACTTCATCTACCGGCTCGGCGGGATCAGCCCGGCCGACGAGCAGATCAAAGTCCAGTTTCACCGCGAGAACGGCGACATCGAGTTCACCACCGCTGCCCTGCGGGTACATGACCGTATCCGCCTGGAGAAGACCATCTTCGCCGAGGACTTCGGCTACCTGCGCGATCTGACGGCCGGGACCGGTGTGACGCCCAAGCTCACGATCCCCTCCCCCAACATGGTCCATTACCGTGGCGGCCCGGCGTCCATCGATCCGGCCATCTATCCCGACGTCGAGGAGTTCTGGGCCGACCTGGCCGCGGCCTACGCCGAGCAGGTGCGGCGTCTCGGCGAACTCGGGTGCACCTATCTGCAGTTCGACGACACCAGCCTCGCCTACCTCAATGACCCCGCTCAGCGCGCGATGATCGCCGAACGCGGCGACGACGCCGAGCATCTGCACCTGCGCTACATCCGGCAGATCAACGCCGCACTCGCCGGGCGACCGGACGGGATGGCGGTCACCACACACATGTGCCGCGGTAACTTCCGATCCGCCTGGACCGCGGAAGGCGGCTACGACTTCGTCGCCGAGGCGCTGTTCAGCGAACTGAACGTCGACGGGTTCTTCCTGGAGTACGACGACGACAGGTCGGGCGGGTTCGAGCCGCTGCGCTTCGTTCCCAAGGGAAAGACGGTCGTGCTCGGCCTGGTCACCACCAAGCGCGGCGCCCTGGAGTCCAAGGACGACCTGAAGCGCCGCATCGAGGCGGCGAGCCGTCACGTGCCGATCGAGCAACTCTGCCTCTCGCCGCAGTGCGGCTTCTCCTCCACCGAAGAGGGCAACGTACTCGGCCACGACGAGCAAAGGGCCAAACTCCGCCTCATCGTCGAGACCGCCGAAGAGGTCTGGGGCTGAAGGGGACCGGCGGCCTGGTTTTAAGTGCCGCTCGACTCGTGGGACCAACTCAAGGCCGCGCGCACGGCCGCAGCCAACCCGTGCTCGGGCGGGTGGCATTCGCGAAGAGCGTCTAGGTGCCGCGGCGCCACGTCCATGCGCGTGCCTTTTGCGGGTGTGTTGAGGGAGGTCAGATGGCTGATGTGACGTTCAGCCCGTACGACTATTACGACATCGACTCAGACCCGTATCCGGTGTACGCGCGCTTGCGCGAGGAAGCGCCGCTCTATCGCAATGAGGAGCTGGAGTTCTGGGCCTTGTCACGACACGCGGATGTCATGGCGGCGCTACGCGACCCGATGCGCTTCTCTAGCGCCAACGGGCCGTTGCTGGAGTCCTCGGTCTGGGGGCCGGCGGCCCAGCGCGCGCTGTCCTTCATAGCCATGGACCCGCCGCGGCACACGAGAATGCGCGCCATTGTCTCGCGGGTGTTCACTCCCAGGCGGGTCGCAGAACTGGAGCCCCACATCCGGGCGGCTGCCCACCATCACATTCAGAACGCCTTCTCGAACGAGCAGTTCGACTTCATCGCCGACGTCTCCGCCAAGGTCCCTACTGATGTGATCTCTGAACTTGTGGGAGTGCCTCCGTCTGACCGTGCAGAGGTCCGTCGCCTGGCGGATGTGGCTTTGCATCGCGAAGTCGGCGGGCGAGAGGTTACGCAGGAGGGCCTCGATGCTCTGCTGGTGCTCGTCGGACATTTCGCCGAGCTGGTGGCCGAACGCCGGAACCGCCGGCGGGACGATCTGGTCTCAGCCCTGCTTGACGCGCAAGTCGACGGAGATCGCCTCACCGATGAAGAGATCGTCGCGTTCCTGCACCTGCTGGTGGGTGCCGGCAACGAGACCACCACCAACCTGCTTGGCAACGCCGTCTATTGGGCCTGGCGCCATCCGGACCAGAAGGCCAAGGCGCTTGCCGGGCACGTGCCCGAATGGGTCGAAGAGACGCTCCGATACGACACTGCGGCGCCAACGGTGCTGCGTTCGCTGACTTGCGAAGTCGAGCTCCACGGGGTGGCGGTACCGCAGGGATCGCGCGTCCTCCTGCTGCCCGGCGCGGCCAATCGTGACCCGGTGGTCTTTGCCGACCCTGACTGCTATGACCTGAGCCGGGATACCGGGTCAATGATCAGTTTCGGCAACGGGCCCCACTTCTGCCTCGGCGCGTCTCTGGCCCGGCTCGAGGCCAGAGTGACGCTGGAGGAGTTGTCTGCACGGATCGCTGACTTCGACCTCGACCTTTCCCAGGCCCGTCGACGCCAGTCCCCCTACATCCGAGGTTTCGCCGCACTCCCCATGACGACGGTCAGGTGATGCCCTCCGCCTTGGTTCAGGACTTTCGCGCAGTCCCACGCCAGACGTTCCGGAGTTTTAACCCGGACCTCATCAGGTGTGTCCAAGTGCCCTCTGGTCAGGCATGTAAGGCGTGGAGCGAGCGGCTCCCAGCCTGCGAGAAATGACTCGATCTCTGCAGGGCCCGAAAGTGAAGTGGGACGTTGCTGCGTGCGGACGACTTGCAGCCCGGCCTCGGTGTCGTCGGGCCTGTTTCTTTTTTGTGGCGACATCGGTCAGGTGGCTGATCATGGACGTCGCCCAGTGAAATTGGGGCTTGACTTCTGGTCACGGGCTTCCGCCGAACTTGGCGGTATTCCGTTGAAAGTTGGCAGTATTTTCTCCGGTATCGCCATGCGTGATCTGTGATGATCAGCTCGCCCGTGGATTGCCGCCCCTAACACACCGCTCGGCGGGCCGGCATTAGTGGGATCGCCATTGACCACAGCGTGAGCCATCTGGATTGAGCGCTCGACCATGACCTCACCTTGCTACCCGCTGAAACAGGCGCAGGGCAGGTGTAGGGAAACCCGTGGTGCCGGACATGTCCGGAGGTGAGGCGGAATCAGTGTCCGAGCAGGAAGGTGCACATGAGGGGAAGCTTGTCCTTAAGAGTCGGCCGTCTCGCCGTTGCCGTCACAGCTGTGCTGGCAGTGACGGTGTCGGCGACGGACGGCCGTACCGCGCATGCGAACGAGCGACGCGATGTCACCCGAACGGACTCGCTGCACCGTTACCGGCTGGCAGATGCGCCGAGCGCGCGAGCTCAGGGAGGACGGTTCGACCGTACGACCGTGCGCGGCGATGTGGACGGCAGAGCGCTCTCCGCGGAAACGCGGCGTGCGCTGGGCATGCCGACGGCCCCAGCCGACCCTCCCTCACCCCGCAGACGCGGCGAACCGACCCACCGGGTCACGTTCTCCGTGCTCGACCGCACCGGGAACGCTCCCAGTGTGGAGAACGCCAGACGCGTGGTCATCGACGACCTCGCCACCGGCGACCATTTCAGCGTGCCCCTCAACGACGGGCGCGGCGAAGTCGAGCTCCCGGCGGGCCGCTACAGCCTGTATGTGAATGTGCGGACGCCGGAAGCCGGTGAGGTCTCCACGACGCTGGTGTTCGACCCGCAGGTTCACATCACCCAGGCAGCCGAGGTCGTACTTGACGCACGCCGGGGAAAGCCGCCGGTGACGACGGATCGTCCCGACGCCGGCATGCGCGAAGGTTATCTCGTCATCACCCAAAAGGTGGCGGACGAGGATCTCGTGAGCGCCTTCGAGATGACCCGCCGTTACTATGTGGCAGCAGCCGGGTCGGCACCCGGCCTGGTGCTGAACGCCGTCGCCATGTTCACCAAGGGCGGTGACGAGACCGGCAGCCCCTATGTGTACAACCTGGCCTTCAGCCGCTCGGGCTCCATCGGTGACGATCTGGCCTTCCACGCCCGTACCCGCGACCTCGCCACCGCGCAGGTGAACCATGCCTCACCAGGACGGCCGGCCTGTGGCGGCGCCCTCGCCGGCGCCGACCTGCCCGCAGCGGGGCTGTCAATCAGCAGGTACTCCGGCATCGGTGCGCTGCCGGCGACGCGAACCGAATACTTCTCTCCCGGCTATTCGTGGGAACGCTCCTTCGGTGTCACCACCCGGGATTGTGACTTCTCCCCCGGCAACACCGACACCTTTCACCACAGGGCGGGGCAGCTCGCCCGCGGCGATCGCCATACCTGGGCGTGGAATACCGCACCCTTTGGGCCGGCCGCAGCCGACGGTGGCGTTCGGCGTGGCGACGAACTGGCCGTCACGATGCCCATGCTCACCGATGCCGAACCCGGCCATCAAGGTGGCTCGTTCGCACATGCGAGCGGGCGCACCACGCTGACCCGTGATGGCGTGCTTGCCGGCACCAGTGAGGTGCCCGGTGAGATCCACGCTGAGGTGCCGCCGGAGCGCGCCACCTACCAGGTGCGCACACAGGTACAGCGCAACACACCCTGGTCCGACCTTTCCACCGCGCAGGACGTCACCTGGACCTTCAGTTCCGAACGGGCGGACGAGGCAGCGTTGCCGCTACTGGCCGTGCGGTACTACGGCATGCGTCTCGATGAGCACAATCGGGCCAAGGCCGGCGCGCGCAACGACTTCACCGTGAACGTTGAACATCCCACCGGCGCCACGATCGGCGCCATCCGGAAACTGACGCTGCGCGCCTCCTACGACGACGGCAAAACCTGGCAACCGGTCAACCTCACCAAGCAAAATGGCCGCTGGATCGCCAGCTTGCAGCATCCGAACAACGGCGAGCACGTGTCGCTGCACGCCACCGCCAAAGACGACCGGGGCAATGCCGTGGACCAGACCCTGATCCGGGCCTACGGCCTCACCCCTTGATCCGACCCCGCCACCACAGCGCCCGTCGCACGGCCGGGGAATCCGGCCGGCGACGGGCGCCGCCTTCTCTTACCCCAAGAGACGGCTGGCGTGGGCCGTCCCGTCCCGACGGCTGACTCCCCGGATTCCGCAACGGGTGCGTGACCCTGCCGGGCGAGGTTGACGCCCCCTGGCCGTCACGGACCGTGATCGCGGGCGGTGGTGCGGAGCTCGCCCAACACGCGGGTCCAGTCCGCCGCCGGATCAACGCCCAGTCCGCCGTGCGAGGGGCCAGTCCGCCGCCGTGCGGAGACCCAGGGCACCGCCAGGCGAATGCCTAGCAGGATCGCCGAGACGCGCACCCGTGCAATCGCCCGTTCAGGACCGAGCAGGTCTGAGGGGAGACCACCGCACAGGGCACCGAGTCCTGCTCGTCTGCAGAACGAGCCATCAGCTGGGGACACAGGTCAGGCCGAGATCGCCCTACTGGGATTCCGTGCTGTCGGGCGGCGGGGCCTTCAACCCGCGAAGCAGCGCAAAGATCACGGTCTCGATGTCGCGTGACGCGCCCGCGACGTCGGAATCGTCGGCGGCGATGAACAGGACGGCGTTGCAGTAGAGGCTGAAGAGGAGTTGGGTGGCGGCGTCGATCGGAAGCGGACGAGCCACGCCGGCCTGCACGAACTCCTCAAGGGTCGCCCGCAGGAGGGGCAGGGCGGTCTCTTCGTCGAGAGCACGGACACGGCTCCAGCCCAGAACCTCGATGGCCTGGCGGAGCAGCGCACGGGCGTCGTCGTCGGCGACGTAGCTGCGCAGGAACGCGCGGGTCGCGGCCTCGACACGGTCCCATGGCTGCCCGGAGTCCCCAGTTGATGCGATCGCGGTCTGCATGACCGCCAGCTGGGTGCCCCGGAACACCTCGGCGAAGATCTCGCGTTTGTCGCTGAAGTGGTGGTAGACCGCGCCCTTGCTCGTCTCGGAGAGCCGCGCGATCTCCTCAACCGAGGTCGCCTCGAAGCCCTTGGCCACGAAGAGCTCTTTGGCGGCGTCCAGCACCGCGGCCCTCGTCAGGGCGGCGTATCTCTCTCGTCTTCCAGACTTGACGTCACTCACAGTCCCGCATCATAGTGAGCGACTATGAGTCTGTAACAGACTGCGAGTCTGTCAAGTGCACGATGGTCATGCAGAGAAGGGTGAAGATGCTGGTCGAAGACGATGCGCTGCCCGCAGCGGTGAGCGACGGCGCCGGAGAGCGCGCACGACTGTTCGTGGAGGCGTTCGCGGAGGGCTGGCGGGCACCGGCCGACGGCGACGCGCTGGCCGACCATTTCGAGCCATGGCTGCAACCGGACTATCGCTTCGTCCACCCCTTCTCCCGCGCCGTGGGCGTCGGGGCCACTGCGTTCCGCGAGGCGTTCGCTCGCCCGCTCTTCGGTGTTCTCTCCGACGTGCAGGGATCGGTCGAGTCATGGGCGCACCGCGGTGACACGGTCTACATCGCGCTACGCCTGAAGGCCGAAGTCGGCCGACGCCGGGTGACCGTGCACGTGTGCGACCGGGTGAGACTGGTCGACGGGCGCGCCGCCGAAAGGTTCACCTATGCGGACGTGACGCCCCTGTTGTCGGCCGCCGTGCGGACACCACGATCGTGGTGGCGCATACTGCGGTGGCGGTTCGATGACGCCCGAGCGGCCCGGCGATCGAAGTGAGGGCGTTCGAGGAGATCCCGTCCCGTCAGGTGCGGCTTGCGGACGCCACGATCAACTACCGCGAACTCGGGCAGGGGCCGCCGATCGTGTTCGTCCACGGTCTGCTGTCCAACGGCACGCTGTGGCGGAAGGTCGCCGAGAGACTGCAGACCTCGCACCGGTGCATCGTTCCGGATTGGCCGCTCGGCGCGCACACCGCGCCGGTCCGCCCAGGCGCCGATCTCAGTCCGTGCGGTCTGGCGCGGATGGTCGCCGGGTTCCTCGACGTGCTGGGCCTGCAGGACGTCACACTGGTCGCCAACGACACCGGCGGGGCGATCGCACAGATGGTCGCCACGGAACACCCCGGGCGGCTCGGCCGGCTGGTCCTCACGCCATGTGACGCGTTCGACAACTTCTTGCCGCCGATGTTCCGGCCGCTTCAGTACACCGCGAAGGTACCCGGCGCCTTGTACGTCGCCGTCCAGGCGCTCCGCGCCCATCCGCTCAGGCGCCTGCCGATGACGTACGGCCTGCTGGCCAAGCGGCCGATCCCCGATCACATCGTCGACGGCTGGCTGCGACCGGCGCAGACCCGCCACGCCACGCGACGCGACACCGCCCGTTTCCTCCGCGCGATCGGCACGGCCCACACACTCGACGCGGCCGCCCGGCTGTCCTCATTCCGGCGACCGGTGCTCCTCGCCTGGGCCACCGAGGACCGCGTCTTCCCTTTCGAGCACGCCCGAAGGCTCGCCGCGATCCTGCCGAGAGCCACCATCGCCCCGATCGCCGACAGCTACGGCTTCGTCCCCGAAGACCAGCCTGAGCGTTTGGCCGAGCTGATACGCGACTTCGTCAATGCGACCAACCCGGCCACCCGGCATGAAAGGCAAGAGACCTCATGAACAAGCCACAACGCTTCCATTCGCCGAGCCCGGCGGTGACGGACGGCCTCACGTCACCGATCCCCGACGATCCCGCCGCGTTCGTCGCCCGCGCACAACTCGCGACCAACACCTGCGACACCGAATGGCCGATGACCATCTACGCGCCGGCGATCCGGCTGGAGACGATCGGCGACGGAGTCCACGACGTGCATGAAGGAGCCGATGCCGTCCGGCCGGCGCTGGAGTCCCTGTACCGCTGGTTCGCCGCCGCCGACGCGACGATTTCCAAGACCCTGATCGCGACCTCGCACGACACCGTCGTCAACACATGGGAGGGCACGCTCTTCGGCGGCCGCCAGACCACCTACGGCGCCGAACTCTGGCGCTTCGACCAGAGCGGGCACGTGAGCCACAACCTGCTCTACGCCTCCATCAACCCCAAGCCCTCGGCGAACCCGCTCGGCGCCCTCCGCATGCTCCTCGGCCACCCCCGCCCCACCTGGACCTACCTCAAAGTCCGGCTAAGGCAACGCCGATAACGGACGCCCGGTGCCGGTGTTGCGGCCCGGGTCAGCGGTTCTCGCCGAAGCGGTTCCTGGCCTGCGCGAACGCATCGAGCTTGGCGGGGTTCATGGCCCACATCAGCTGATGGATGCCCTTGTCGTTGTCATGGGAGGGCGTTCTTGGCTTGGGGGATCGCGGGTTTCAGGAGGCGCTTGTCTGGTTTGCCGCTTGGGGCCAGCGGTGCCTCGTCCAGGACGGTGATGGTGAGCGGTACGCAGGCGTCGCCTAGCTGTCGGCTGACCAGGGTCCGGAGCGCACCTAGGTCGGGAGTCCGGTTCGCTGCCGGGACCACGAATGCGTGAACGGCCTCGCCGGTGTCCTCGTCGGGGGCGCCGATCACGTACGCCTCTGCGAGGTCAGAGGACGTGGCCAGGACCCGCTCGATCGGGCCGGCGTAGTGGAGCTCGGCGTTGACGATGATGACGTCCCGCGCCCGCCCGACCAGGTAGAGGCGCCCCTCCTTGTCGAAGTGACCGAGGTCCCGGGTGCGCACCCATCCGTCGATGAACACCTCCGCGGTCTCCGCCGGCTCGGCCCAGTACCCGATCGCCTGCGCGGGTGTGCGGACGTACAGCTCACCGTCGGCACCGGCCGGGACCGGACTGCCGTCGGTATGCCGGATCTCGACGTCGATGACCTCGGGTGGGAAGCCGACCGACGGGGGGACGTCCGACGGCGTGGCCATGGAGATGGTGCCGGTCTCGGTCTGCCCGTAGCCGTGGAACACGACCGGGCCGAGCACGTCGAGTGCCTCGCGGAGCCGGGACGCCTCCAGCGGCGACCCCGACACCATGAGCGCCCGGAGGCTGCTCAGGTCGACCGGATCGCCACGTTGGGCGGCGACGAGCTTGTACAGGCGGGGCACGGTGATGACGCTGGCGGACGCCCGGTGTCCGGTGATCGCGTCGGGGAACACCGGCGGGTCGGCGACGACCATGGTTCCGCCCGCGGCAAGCGTGAGGACGCCGTACTCCATCATCACCTGGCTGCTCAGGGACCCGAACACCAGGTAGCGCTGCAGCCGGGACGCCAGTTCCCGGATCGCCGGCGGCCACGCCTCTGGCCGGGCCGTCCACGCGGCGTTCATGGCGGCGTACGTCTGCGCGCATGCCTTCGGTGCGCCGGTGCTGCCGCTGGTGTAGAGGAGCCGGGCGACATCATGCGGCCGGCCGGACAGACGCAGCGGGTCGTCAGGTGCTGCCAGCAGGTCGGAGACGGTCAGCGTGCGCGGCGCGTGCTCCGGTCCGGTGGCCGCGTCGGTCACGACCGCAGTGATGTCCCGGAGCACATGACGGAGCTGCCCGTCGGGCATTCCGGGCCGCACACCCACGATGCGGGCCCCCACGACATGGCCGGCGATCATCGCGGCGAACGCTTCCGGGGTGACGCCGAGCATCATGGCGACGCCGTCCCCCGGCCCGATGGCCGCGGCGCGCAGCCCGGCCGCGACCCGCCGGACGAGGCCGAGCATCTGCTCGCCGGTGACGATGCGGGCACCGTGCTCGAAGACGGGCCGGTTCCCGGCCGCCATAAGCAGATCCAGAACCGGCCGCGGGTACGGGTCAGCCGGCATCGGCGAGACATTCCTTGACGAAGACGGCCAGCGGCTGCTGATGCACCGCGGGCAGATTCCACTGGTTGTCGAGGTTCTCCGCGAGGTGGTGGACACCGGCCATCGCGCCGTCGCGGTAGTACCGCACCACCGGGTGCAGGTAGCTCGCGTCGTGGGCGTTGGCGGCGTCGTTCTCGACGACCCGCGGGACCGAGATGTCGAACGGGTCGCCCTTGTCGTGATCCGGTCCGTATTCCAGCGTGATGACGAACCTGTGCCGGGCATCGCCGAGCCCACCATCGGCGGTATAGGCCACCGGGACCTCCTCCTGGTACAACGCGATGGCGCCGTCCACGGTGACCACGTCGCCGAGCACGCCGAACTGCTGCCACAGCGCGGAGGAGCGGTTGACCCGGGTGATGATCGCGTCACTGATCACGTCCGGAGCGGGTTCGAGCTTTTCGGCCGGCCAGGTCTCACCGTGGTAGCGCGTGATCAGGATCCGGTAGAGCGCGCGCACGCCGTAGCGGAAACCGTGGATGAACCCGCTGGTGGACTTCTTGAAGTCGCGTTGCTGGGTGAGCGTGCCGGCGAAGTACAGACCGGGCACGGTGGTCGACTCGTACGCCGGCGTCTGCTCGGGGAAACGGTCGTTGATGACCAGCGCCGGCCGGCAGTCGTCGTCGAACACCGAGGCGTCGAACCGGAAGCCGGTGCACACGATGACCCGGTCGTAGAACAGTTCGCGCAGCGCTTCCACGGTGCGGGCGTAGCGGAACATCACCCGGTAGCGGCCGTCGCCTTGGCGTTCGATGCTTTCCACGATGCCGTCGAGGACCGAGTTCTGGGACTTCAGCTGGTAGGTGTCGAGGAAGTTGTTGTTCACCGCGCGCAGGTGCCCGACGTAATGCGTCTGCCAGGCCATCTTGACCGAGTGCGGCCCGGCGACGTGGATGACCGCGGCCTTCTCCATGAGCGCCTCTGCGGTCTCGAACCCCGAGTTGCCCTTGCCGATCACCAGGACCTGCTGGTCGGCGAAGGACGCGGGGGCGGTCTCGAACGTGTCGTAGTGTTCGGCGGTCTCGATGCCGGGGATCGGCGGGACGTACAGCCGGGACACGCCGGTGGCCACGACCAGCCGCCGGGCCCGCCATGACCGTCCGCGGTGGTCGACGGCGGTGAACCCGTCGTCGTCCCGGCTGATCCGGACGATCTCGGTGTCGTAGTGCACCTGGACGCCCGTCGCCGAGGCGAAGTCCGACAGGTAGCGCACGAGATCGTCGGCCTGCGGGAAGTACCGCTCGCTGTAGCGGGTGAACAGCAGGTCCGGATCGTCGCTCAGCAACGAGTTCCAGTCCATCCGCAGCCGCAGCTCCGGATCCCGGTACCCGGTGTGCACCTTGTTGATGGAGATCAGTTGGCGGTGCCGTGGGAACCGGGTGAAGAAGGTGCCCGGCCCGGCTCCGCGTTCCAGAACGGCATAGTCGTGTCCGTCACGTTCCAACAATGCGGCGAGCTGCAGCCCCGCCGGTCCGGCCCCGATGATCAGGTAGTCATGCGGCATGTGCCGGAAGCTACCGACGAAATCTCAGAGGATTCTGAGATTCAGCTTCTATGGTCCAGGCATGCCCGCTGTAGAAGGCTCCATCAACCTCGGCGCTTTGCTGCGCTCCGCCGACCTGCACCGCGCCGCGGCGCCCGTGTCCGTCGTGGTCGACTCGGACGTCCGCAGCCGCGTCGAACGCGGCCGTGACCACCTCCGTGGCGTACTGCAGGAGGAGGAACGTCCGGTCTACGGCGCCACCACCGGCTTCGGTGCCCTGGTCGGGTTCCCCGGCCGGGACGAGGAGACGGACCAGTGTGACAACACCCTGGCCCACCTCGGTGCAGGGCAGGGGCCGGATCTCCCCCATGAAGTCGGACGGGCCGCGCTCCTCGTGCGCGTGTGGTCTCTCGCGCAGGGGAAGTCCGGGGTCTCGGCGCACGTGGTCGACGGGCTTGCCGCGATGTTCGCGACGACGTTCACCCCGGCGATTCCACGCTACGGTTCGGTCGGCGCGAGCGGAGACCTGATACCGCTCGCCTATGCCACCCAGGCGCTGCGTGGCCGGGGACACGCGTATGCCGACGGCCAGCGGATGCCCGCGGCCGAGGCGCTCGGGCACGCCGGGCTGACCCCGTTGACGCTCGACGGCCGGGACGCCCTCGCACTTGTCAACGGCACGTCCCTCACCACCGCCGCGACCGCCCTGGCCCTGGACAGCATCCGGTCCTCTCACCGCGCGACGCAGGCGCTCACCTGTCTGCTGGTCGATCTGCTCGGCTGCGACCCCGGCTTCCTCGATCCGCGCCTCCTCGACGCGTACGGCCATCCCGGCGCGGTCGACGTCGCCGACGGCATGCGCAAGACCCTTTCCGGGATGACCCCGGCCGGCACACGTGCACTGCAGGAGCCCTACAGCATCCGCTGCTCCCCGCAACTGCTGGGCGCCGCCGAGGACGCCCTGCGGTACGTCGACGGTGTCGTCGAGGCCGACCTGTCCAGCGTGAGCGACAACCCGCTGTTCTTTCCAGATGACGACCTGGTCGCGCACGGCGGCAACTTCTTCGGGCAGCCGGCCGCGTTCGCCTCCGACATGCTGGCCATGGTCACCGGCCAGCTCGGCAACCTCGCCGAACGGCAGCTCGACCTCCTCGTCGACCCCGCCCGCAATGGAGGCCTGCCCCCGATGCTCGCCGCCGGACCCGGCCGCCAGCACGGGATGCAGGGGGTACAGCTCGCCACGACCGCGTTCGTCGCCGAGATCCGCCGCGCCGCCGTGCCGGCCGGCATGCAGAGCCTGCCGACCAACCTGCACAACCAGGACGTGGTGCCGTTCGGCACACAGGCCGCCCTCCGCGCCTACGACATGGCGGCCCTCCTGCGCCTGCTCTGCGGTTCGCTGGCGGTGGGCCTGCGGCAGGCAGTGCACGTCGGCGCCCGCCGCCCCACGTCCCCGGGCTGTGCCGCACTCCTCGACGCCCTGGTCGACGCGATCCCGCCGGTCGATCCCGACAGGCCGTTGGACTCCGATGTCCGCACGGCCGCCGAGCTGCTCACCGCGATACTCCCCTGAAGTACGGCTCACCGCGATGCTTCCCTGAGTGCGTCCCACCGCGATACCCCCTGATGCGTCTCCCGCCGAGTCGTACGGCTGATGGAGCGGCCGTCGGCGAGATGATCGACCGTCTGCTGCAACAAGGCCGTGCTGCGCTGTGGAGTGTCTTTACGTCAGCGGTGTTTACATGGGGAAATCAGCGCGCTTAGCGTGAATTGGACGGCATTCAGGGAGGCTTGGGTTTCCTGGGCCTCGATAACGATCAGGTCGCCGTTGACGCGGTCGCGGCGGGTGTCGTGTCCCCCTTGGCGCTCGTGTGCGGGCGTGTGGCGACGCCTGGATAACGGGGGGATCATGGCGTATACGATTTCCGGTAATTACCTGGCGAGTTGCTCCTGCGTCCTGGTGTGCGGGTGCGCCATGGACGCGCAGCCGAGAGACGCACAGGGGAACGAGCAGTGCCGGGGCACCGCGGTGTTCCACATCGCGGAGGGATACCTGGACGACGTCGATCTGTCGGGTGTCGACTTCGCGTTCTACAACTACTTCCCGTCCCACCTGACCGCAGGCGACTGGAAGCTGGGGCTCGTGGTCGACAGCGACGCCGGCGAGGAGCAGGCGGACGCGGTCGAGCGGATCCTGACGGGCAGCGAGGGCGGGCCCTTCGGCGAGCTGTCGCAGTTCTTCGGCGAGTACCTGGGCATGCGGCGGGCGCAGATCTCCCTGTCGGACGGGGACAAGCCGGCGTTCGAGATCCAGGGGCTCAGCGATGTCCAGTACCAACCGCTCACCGGCCCCGATGGGACCCCGACAACGGTGAAGAACGCGCTGTTCGGGTTCGCGCCCGAATTCGAGATCGGCCGCACCGAGGGGCAGTCCGACGGCTTCGACCTGGGCTTCGCGCCCGAGTACGGTGAGCGCGGCGACTACGTCTTCTCCACGGAACAGCAGGAAGGGCAACCACACGGGCGAATCTGAGCACCGCCAGGGGTGAATCTGATCTCTGATTCTCAGGACGCGCCCGATTGCATCTCCGACATATCCGACATCATCAGGCCGGGCAGGAGCCAGTCCTGGAAGGGGGCCAGGGCGGCGAGGATCAGGAACACGATTCCGGCCACCCGCGACAGCGCGGCCCCATGGCGCCACAGCTTCTCCAGAAAGATCAAGGCGGCCAGCGCGGCGATCGCGGCGACGTTCATGACGCCCAGCGGGATGAGCACGACCATGAGGGCCCAGCAGCAGCCGAGGCAGTAACCGCCGTGGTGGACGCCGACCCGCAGATCACGCGCCCACGGCCGGAAGCCGGCGTAACGCAGGAGCTGGGCCATGGGGCTACGGCAGTGCCGCAGGCAGATGCTCTTCAACGGCCCGAGCTGGTAGAGCCCGGCCAGCGCGAACGCGCCGGCCCCGATCCAGCGCCCTATCTCGGGGTCGCGTTCGACCAGGTCACCCGTCAGCGACATTCCGCCGTACGCGAGGAGGCCGAAAGCCGTCCAGACCAGCAGGTAGCCGCCGACGAACTGAACGGTCCGCGCCACGCGCGCCGGGCCCGCCGACCGTCGCCCGATGGCTCGTCCCCAGGTCAGCGCCACGGGCGCCACGGACGGCAGCATCATCGCCGTCATCATGACCAGCCAGAGCAGCAGGAACAGCGGCAGGGCCATGCCCATGGTGCCGGGTTCGACGCCCATGTCGCGCGCCTGCCCCACCATGAACACCCACGCGAGGGCGGACAGAAGGATCATGACCGTCCAGGAAACGACCACGTCCCCCCAAGGCAAGAGACCGCTGGTCTTACGCATGGCGAAATCCCCCTGTGCCCAGCAGAGCACAGGGTTGTTAAAGCGATCTCAGCGTTTCGTCAAGCACTTGGCGAAGCGTCCGTCCGCCTCTTCGCCGGTCCGGCCGAAGTCACCCAGCCGGTAACGGCATCCGGGCCGCCCCGCAACTGCGCAGGCGCGCGGGCGTGCAACGTGCAGCGTGCAACGCGGGCGGCTTCAGTCGTCACGCCCGACGCCGCGATCGGGTGCGCTCATGTCCCCCGTCCCGGGCGTGCCCTCGGCGAGCCCGTAGCGCAGGTACACGGTGCCTTTCGGACCCGCTACCGGCGGTTCGAGGAGTGTGACGTTCGTGGGCACCGCGCCACCGTCGAACACCTTCTTCCCGACGCCCAGCACGATCGGGTGCACCCAGAGGTCGAGACGGTCGAAGAGCTTCTCGCGCAGAAGGGTCTGCACCAGGTTCAGGCTCCCGACGACCTTCACGTGCTCGTGCCGGTCACGGATCTCACGCACCGCGCCGGCCAGGTCCGGGCCGAGCTGCGTGGACCCGGCCCACGAGAGGTCGGGCTTGCCGCGGGAGGCCACGTACTTCGGGACGCTGTTGAAGAGCGTGGCGATCTCGTTGTCCTGGCCGCCCTCCTGGTAGGGCCAGAAGGCAGCGAAGATGTCATACGTCCGCCGACCGAGCAGGAGAGCGTCGGTGCCCTCGTACGCGGCACCGATCTGCGCCCCGGTGACCTCGTCCAGCAGGGGCGCCTGCCAGCCGCCGAACGGGAACCCCAGCGGATCCTCGTCGGGGCCTCCGGGCGCCTGCCCGACGAGATCCAGGGTTGCGAACAGCTCGATGTGGATGATGCCCATGCCTAACTCCCGATGTGTTGGTTTTCGCGATCGGAAGATAGACCTGTGGGCGCCGGCAGACTCATTGCTGCGACGGCATCCGGTTTCGCACTCTTCGCCCCCGCCCG
Organism: Actinomadura rudentiformis; assembly: GCF_008923185.1. Taxonomy (GTDB): domain Bacteria; phylum Actinomycetota; class Actinomycetes; order Streptosporangiales; family Streptosporangiaceae; genus Spirillospora; species Spirillospora rudentiformis. Next base: position 15,325 of record NZ_WBMT01000036.1, on the reverse strand, counting down.
ATGCATCGGTCACTACCCGCGATCTACGGCTGTTGCACTGAACCCGGGTGCGCCAAGAGTGTCCGGCGTCCGCCCGCCACCGGTAAGCACATCGCAGGCCATCCTCTTGACGATCACCGACAGTGGGGCGTAACTACTTACCTAAGTGTCGCTTGCGGGCAATGCGGGAGATGGGGCCGAATGTTCCCTAGGGGTTACTTGTTCGATTTGCGCGCGGGACGACACCGCCGGCCACCCAACCCTCGCCGGCCGCCCTCCCGGTACGGCCTGTGGATCGGAATGGCGTTGCTCGCCATCGCAGTCGGCGCATCCCTTCACGGAATCGCGACGTCGCTGGACGCAGAGCACACCCGGCCGCCCCTCTCCCAGCTCTCCGCACAGGAGCTTCGGACCTATCCATCGAAAACACCGCCCACGACACCGGGCGGCATCATCCCGAAGCCGACACCCCCGCCGGCCAAGGAACCCGAGCAGCCACCGAAATCGAGGCCGGCACCGCCGGTCGCGCCGCAGCCGGCCAGCAAACCCCACGTGCTCGACACATCCGATAAGGGCAAGACTTCAATCTCACTGACTGAACGTCCCACCGCGCCGCCACCGTCGAATAACGGGACACAGCAACGCCGGACGCCCGGGCCCGGCTACTCCTCGCCGCCATTTTCCGGGTACGGCTGGCACACCCCCAACCCGTGGTGGCAGCCGTGGTCACACTCCTCACAGCCGCCCTACTGGGGCCGGTGGCCATACTGGGCGCCGCCATCGAACGTGCCGCGACCCACCTCGCCGCCCGCTCGCTGACCCGGCTCACCACAGTGGCCGTGCTCCAGGGGGCTTCTGTTGGCTGGTCAAGCTGGGATCGAGTTTCCCATTCCATCGCCGCAGGGGGGCCGTTCGCGGCATGTGTTCCGTTGGGTGGTTCGGCGGTTGAAGATGGTGCGGTAGGTGCGAGGAGGCATGCCGCGGCGTTTGACGAAGAGTTCGCGGAGGACGGTGGCGTTGCGGTAGCCGACCTGCTCGGCGATCTCTTCGATGCTCAGGTCGGTTGTTTCGAGGAGTTCCTCGGCGCGGTTGAGGCGCTGAGTGAGAAGCCAGGCGTGCGGGGTGGTGCCGGTGCTCTCCTTGAACCGGCGGGCGAAGGTGCGGGAGCTCATCAGCGCCCGTGCGGCCAGTTCGTTCACCGACAATGACCGCCGGAGGTTCTCGCCCGCCCAGGCGATCGCCGCCGCGATGCGTTCGTCGCCGGAGTGCACCGGCATGGGATGGGGGATGTACTGCGCCTCCCCGCCGAGGCGATGCGCCGAGACCACCAGCTCGCGTGCGATCGTGTTGGCGACCGCCGAGCCGTGGTCGCGACGCAGCAGGTGCAGGAGCATGTCGAGGCCGGCGGCCCCGCCCGCGCCGGTCACCAGGCGACCCTCGTCGACGTACAGGGGTTCGTGGACGACCTTGACCTTCGGGAAGCGGGCGGCGAGGCCGGCCGTCAGGCTCCAGTGCGTCGTGGCGCGCCGGCCGTCGAGCAGTCCCGTGGCGGCCAGCAGGTACGAGCCGGCGCCGAAGGCGGCGATGATCGCGCCGTGGCGATGGGCGGCCCGGATCGCCTCGATCACTGCCAGGGAAGGATTCGAGGTCCCCTCATCACCCGGCAGCAGCACGACCAGCTCGGCCTCCGGCAGCTTCTCGAGGCCGGTTTCGATGTGCTGGGTCAGCCCCAGATCCGTGCGCACCAAACCCGGTGTCTCGGTGACCGTCATCAGGTCGAAGGCCGGAAGTCCCAGGTGGGAGCGGTCGGTGAACACTTGGCCGGTCAGGGCCAACCCGAGGGTGTCCAGATTCTCCGGCGCGTACGCCACGACGGCATGAAAGCCCACGATTGACCTCACTGAGATTGACGCGCTTCGGGATTCCATTGAGCCGCTCAGGTGCTGTGCCTAGCGGCTCACTTTTCGGCGAAAGCCCCGCGTTGCCCTGCACCTACCGCTGCTTGTCCAAGGGAATCCCCGAGTCGGCGCCGGGCCGGGACGCCGGGAAGGCAAAGCGCTGTTCTCCTCACGAGAGGTAACCGTAGGAGCTGACACTCGTGGAATGTTGTCGGGCAGCGTCAGGTTGTTGACCGTGCGCGCCAAGTTGAGGGGGCGTTGGCACGGGCCGGACCTCAGCAGGCGATGTGACGAACACAAGGTGATGGCTCATGGACGTGGTCAGTACGGCGGGAGTCCCGGCCAAGGACCGGTTCGCCTTCTGGTCCGAGGCAACGTCGAGCACCTGGGTGCCCTATGACTTACGCTGCCGGCCGCAGTGGGAGAGCCGATTTCAGGCTCGGGTCGGCATCAGCGAGTTCGGCCCGGTGCAGGCGACGCTGATGACCGCGACGCCGCATTCGGTTCACCGTACTCCCAAGCGCATCCGTCAGGCCGATCCCGAGGTGTTCAAGCTCGCCTGCGTCGTGAGCGGTGGCTCCGTGATGGAGCAGGGCGGCCGGCGTGCGGATCTCGGAGTCGGAGATCTCGTGCTGTATGACACCTCACGTCCCTACCAAGCCGAGTGCCCGCCGGACCTTCCGGCGAACCGGCTGCTGCTCCTGCGTTTTCCGCGCTCGTTGCTGCCCTTTCCCGACCGGGATCTGCGGCGGCTGAGCGCGGTCCGGCTCCAGGGCGAGCTGGGCATCGGCGCGTTGTCGTCGCAGTTCTTGCTGCAGCTCGCCCGGCACATGGACGAACTCAGCCCGGCCGACGCCGCCCGTCTGTCCAACCTGACGCTCGACGTGCTGACCGCAGCCCTCGCCGGCGCGCTGGACGCCCAGAAGGCGGTGCCGCCGCACACCAGGCAGCGAGCGCTGATGGCGCAGATTCACGCCTTCGTCGGAGAGAACCTGGGCGACCCGCACCTGACTCCGGGTGCCATAGCCGCGGCGCACCACATCTCCCTGCGACACCTGCAGAAACTGTTCCATGAGGACGGGCACACCATCACGGGCTGGATCCGGGAGCGCCGCCTGGAACGGTGCCGACGAGACCTGGCCGAACCTCTGCTCGCCGCCCACCCGATCAGCATGATCGCGGCCAGGTGGGGGTTCACCAGTCCCGCCCATTTCAGCCGGGCGTTTCGCAGTGCCTACGGCCTTTCGCCGCGCGAGTTCCGCCGGCAGTGCATGGCGAGACATGCTGGCTGAGCTACGGCGAACTCGATTTCAGGGTGCGCTGGTGACAGCGGAACGTGTCATGGGGCGAGGGTGCGCGGGTCTGGAGGGAAGAGCTCGACGATTTTGCGGCCTCGTTCGGTCTGGTGGATGCGGATCTCGCGGCCTTGCCGCTCGCGGTGGACCAGCCCGCTGGCCACCAGCCGTTCACAGTGATGGGTCACGGCGCTGGGGGCAAGCTGAGTCAGCTTGGCCAATTCACCCATGGTGACCGGCAGCGCCGCGGCACACAGCAGCGTGGCGCGCACGGGGCCGACCAGTGCGACGAGCGAGCCGGGTTCTTCGAGGCCGCGCGCCCGGTCATGGACGACGTGCAGCGGATAGGCGATCCAGGCCCCCGCCGGGTCGTCGAAGTCGCAGATCAGCGCATCCTCGCCGACCAGCATCGGGACCAGGACGAGAGGACGATCCCCGAGATCGAACCGGGCGGGTTCGGGATCGGGGATGCGGAGGACGTTGTCCTCGAACGAGGCGGCGGGATGCAGGCCGGCCAGGACGGTGCCGAGCCCGTTCCGCACGGAGGCGATGCCGATGCGTTCTATCTCGCGCTCCAGCAGAGGAAGAGCGTGTTTCCAGAGGGGTTCGACGGCCTCCCACACGTCCACCATGGTGTCGGCGTAGCGGTGCAACCAGTCCTCGGGCCGGTCCGCGACCTGGCGCCAGTGCGCCGGAAGGACTCCGGAGGGGAACGCCATTTCCAGATCCTCGAGCAACTGTTCCCCGGGAATGGCGCGGAGTCGTTCCACCTGGTCACGGACCGGGGTCTCGCTGATCGGGTTCAGCGGCTTGACCGAACCCGGGACGACCGACTGGCCCTCGACCGTGAGCGGATGCATGGCCAAGGCTTTCCGGGCCGTCAGCGAACCGAGGATCCGGCGCTTCCAGTGTGCTGGAGCACCACGATGGTGGCTGAGGGCGTCGAGCCCCAGAGCCAGCGTCGACGCGTAGGGGTCGAGCGCCACGCGCACATCGAAGACCTGGCCGATACTGAGTTCAGTGACCGTCTGGACGGGCTTCACCTCCTACCTCCGCGTCACCTTTCTTACGTCCCCTCACGTCTGCGCCTTGATGGAGACCAGGTCACCCGGGCCCGCCGATCTGTGACCAGGCTGAGCATCACTCTGAGTGAGCTGTGGCGTGAACGTCGGGTACGCGGCATTCCTGGGACGCAGGCCAGTAAGGGCCCTCGCCTCCTGGTCAGCCGACAGGCCCACCGGCGGTGGCCCGGGCGGACAGGTCAGAACGGTCGATGACCCGCAGGATCCACCCCCGGGATGAGCGGCGCTTCGCTGATACGCCGTTCACGCCGGTCCGCCTTGGTCAGGAGCTTGGCCGGGTCGGCCTTGTCGGCCGCCTCAGCGACCTCGCGCAGCAGCGCGGCGATCGGGGTGAGCCGGTCACCGTCCACCGGGAGCCGGTCCAGCAGCGGAATGGCGGTCATCAGTTCCTCGAGCAGCGTGCGCACGATCTTGCGGTGCGAGGTCACCGACACCGCGATCGACAGGTGCAGCGATCCCTCCGGCCCGGCGAACGCCCGGTGACCGGTGCCCGCCGGAATGTAGAGGCCGTCACCGGGCGTCAGTTCGATCACGTGGTCGGGGTCCTGGTCGGTGTGCAGGGTCTGGTTGTCCTGCCAGTCGGTGCCCCCCGGAATGTCCCAGAGATTCCATTTCTTGGTGCCCTCGACCTGGAGCACGAAGACGTCCGCCATGTCCCAGTGCGCACCGACCCCGCCGTCTCCCGGGGAGGTGTAGAAGGCGTAGGTCGTGATGTCGGCGCCGACGGTCTCGGCGAGCCGGTCGGCCAGCTCCGCGACGGGCCGGTACCAGTCCTCGATCCCGACGAGCCGCAGCGTGGCCCCCTGCCGGAGCTGTTCGGCGATCGCGGCGGTGACCGGGTAGCCGGGCATGCTCAGGGCTAGATACGGGCGTGTCTCGGTGAACATCGTGGGCGGCACTCCACCTTCCGGCATGTTCACCTGGAACTGCGGATAGCGAACCTGGCCGTATCGGATCCAGTCGTCGATCCGCTGGAAGCTCAACAGCGATGTGGTCGCCGTGGACGCGGTGAAGCGCAGGTGTTCCCGGCCCCATTCCAGGCGCTCACGGTCGGCGGGGTCGGCGAAGATGTCGGACCAGCTCATTCGGCGGTCTCCATATCAGTGGGGAGCAGTGCGAGTATCAATTGAGGAGCAGTGCGGCGTCCCAGCCGGTCACGGGCGGCGCACCGGTGCCATGGCAATGCAGGGCGAGGGCGATGCCGGCGGCGCCCTCGAGGAAACCCGGACGGTCGGTCTGGTGCGGCGCGGTGGGATGGGCGTACCGGAATCCGAACGGCGCGTCCGGGTCATAGACCTCGCCGATCCGAGTGGCGAACCCGTCTGCGGCGGCCGTGTACGCGGCATCGCCCGTGTCGTGAGCCATCCGGGAGGCGATGTGCAGCAACCCCGCCCAGCCGTGGCACAACGCGACATCGTGAATGGCGTGCTCGGCGGGACCGGTGAGCGCACCGCGCACCGCGGCGTCGCCGGTGTCCCGCCACTCCTTCTCGTCGAAAGCCGAACCCGCCAGGTACAGGGAACGGCCCACCCCCGCTGCCCCGTAGCACCAGACATCACGGATCCTGGCCGGATCATCGGCCCCGTCGAGGAACACCCAGTAGGGCCAGTAGGGACCAGCTTCATCTTCGAGCTGCCGGTCATCGAGCAGTGCCACGATGGCGGCGGCCGCCTCCGCGTGCCGGTCCACCCGTACGCCCGCGCGCCAGGCGACGGCCAGCAGCGCGAGCGGACCACCCAGGCCGTGCGCCAGACCGAGGTTGAGGTGGCCGGCGGTGTCATCGTGCGTCACACCGTGGTGGACCCACCAGGCGGGCACCGGCCGTCCGTCGACCTTGGTGTCCGCGGCGAGCGCGACGTTCACCAGTACGTCGAGGGTCTCGCGCAGCGCCTCACCGACCCCTTCATCACCCGTCCGTTCGTGGCGGGCCAGCAGATACCGGCCCAGCCCCGCCCCACCGGTGATGACGTCATAACCGCTCCAGTCACCGATGGGGGCGCCGGCCGACCGCCGATCACGAGCCCAGCGCCGAACCTGCCCGACGATGGCCTGGTCCAGTCGCGACAGCAGAGTCGTGTACCCGCCCGATGCGAGGGCCGCCGCGTGGGCGGCGAAGCCGAGGGACATGGCACCGCCGTACAGTGCGGGGACCGGTGGAGGTGCGTCCGCGGCAAGACCCGCCGCCAGGTGGGCGTGCGCACGGGGTCGCTGGGCCGCATCGGTGGCGCCGAGTTCGGCGAACAGCAGCGACACGGCCGGATACGAGTCCGACAGCCCGTGCGTCTCCCACTGCCTCATCGTCGCCGTGGGGAGGACCAGCTCGTTCCCCGGGCGGGCAGCGATGGCCGCGACCTCCTGAGGATCGGCGAGCTTGCCGGCGATGGCTTCAACGATCTGCGCTGTCATCTGTTCAGGTGTCGCTCTCGGTCCTGGTGGGCTTGTAGGGCGCCGCGGGCGATGGCATAGGCGTCCTGCTCCGCGTACGGGTCGATCCCGGCGAGCCGGTTGTGGTGCATGTGCAGCACGCTCGCGAAGACGTCCGAAGGATCGTCCAGAGCCTCGCGGACCGACCTGCCGTAGGCCGTGATCAGCTCGGCTCGGCGTCGCCAACTCTCCAGCAAGGCCTGTCCACCGGGCAGGCACGCCAGCTCCGCGAAGCCCGTCGCCGGATCCAGCAGCCGCACCGCCTCCCGGCGATGTTGCTGGAACGCCTTGTGTCGCGGGCCCTTGGGGAAGGTCTCCAGCAGCCACTCCTGCCACCCTTCGCCGTGCAGGTGTTTCGCCAGATCGAGGTGGTTGGCCGCGAGCAGCAACGGCATCGGCACGTCCAGCGGTCCGTGGGCGCGCAGCGCGAGCTGGTCGAGGACGCTGTCGGAGTCAGCCCCGAAGGCCCGTTCGGCCGCCTCGATCAGCTCTGGGCCGCCGTACCTGTCGATCTCGGGGCGGTAGGTGTCGAGGACGATCCCGCTGATCAGCTTGGCCGCAGTCAGGTCGGCGGCCCAGCCGTGCACGACGGGCAGCAGATGCGTGCCGAGCGCCGCCGGCTCGCCATGGAAGCGCAGCCGCAAATGGGGTTCCTCGTCCCGGTAGCGCATGAAGAACCAGCGGTCGGTGAGTGCCGCCGCCCGGCGCACGAGCGCGGGAACGTGACGCCCGAGCAGCTCCCCGTGCCGTCCCGGACTGGCGTAGACCTTCAGGTACAGCCATTCGCCGCCGGGTGGATGGCTCTGCCGGGTGGTGCGGCGTCGAGTGGTGTCCGAGATCTTCCGGCGCCGGACCGGCCGCATCGGAACGACGATCTCTGTGGCGTGCCCGCGCGCCCATCCGAAACCGTAGCGGCCGCCGGCCGGGGCCTCCTGGAGCACCGTGGCCGGACGTTTACGCAAGTCCGCGCGGAGCATCTGCAGGTGCGCAGGGCTGGTCAGGTCGAGGCGCACCCGATGGTCTGTGTAGGTCGCATACACGATGTCGGGCACCGCCCAGTCGGCGCGCCAACGCTCGAAGGCTCGCACCCAGGTGGCCCAATCCGACTCCTCTGTTAGCCGGGAGTCGGGGAGCCATCGGGCCGGGGCCAGGATCGTCCGGCCCCGCCGCACACGCGGCAGGTACGGCATTCCCCCGGCGGCGCCCCAACTCCACAGAGGCCACGGCGGAGTGCAGCTCTCACCGATCTCGATCAGGAGCCGGACCGCGTTCGGCAGGGTGAGTTGGGGGTTCAGCGCGTTGAACGGCATGGGGGCCAGCTCACGGCCGTCCCGCCGGGAGATCACCAAGAAGCGATCATGGTCGGCGCCGATGAGCAGATCGTCCAGATCGAGCGCCTCCGGGCGGTCAGCGAACACGCCGGCTGCCACCAGGTCGTCGGCCAGCAGCGGGACCTGGGCGACGTTGGAAAGGCGGGAATCCAGCACTGGACCCACAACCTGCGCCGGGGTCGCCGGGGCCGCCTCGTCGCGGGCGACCTCCGCCACTGCAGGGCCGAGCTCGGGCAAGATGTGCAGGAAACGGCCGGCCATCGCGCCGGGCCGGGTGAAGTTCATCGCGGTCGCGACCAGCTGGAAGTCGCCGTCTCGCAGCTCGTCCTCCGAATCGGCGACGAGCTCGGCGCACACCTCCGCGTAGGAGGCGGGTTCGTCCGCGCCGCCGAATCGGGCCAACCGCTCGACCAGCTCGTCGTCCAGCACGATCTCCGGGCCACCACGCTGTACCAGGCCGAGCAGCAGCGTGTCCCGTTCTCCGTCCGACGCCGGGCGATCAGGGTCCCGCCGGTGGCCCGGGGGCAGCAGGTAGCCGGCCGGCGGCCCGATGCCCGTCTCCGGGTCGATCACCTCCTTGACCGGGACGAGCACGCCGGTTCCGTAGTGCTCGATGAAGGCGGCCCGGTAGCCGGCCAGCTGATCGAACGGTGCGAAGCGGGACGGGAGGATCCGCCGGGCGATCGTGGCCGCCTCCACCAGTTCGGCCGCCACCTCGTCGGGCAGGACGACATCAGCGTCCATGCCGAGGTCCACCTGGATCAGCCGGTCATCGGCGTGCAGGCGGCGCATCGCAGACGTCGCCGCCCGCCACGCCGCTCTCCCCTGTCCTGGAGAGGTCGCGGCATACGTCGCCAGCGCGTCGCGGACACCGGCAAGCGCGCTCTCCTCCGGCAGCAGCTCCAGCACATGCCGGAGGGGATCGTCCGTGGTGGCCGAAGGGCGTAGATCGGTGAGCAGGAACTCGCGTTCGACCAGCTGCGCCACCATTCGCCGCACGACCTCCGGCGGCGCGTCCGGGAACTGTCCGCACAACCGGTCAACCAGCTCGCCATGGCCGATCGGATGTTCCGCCGCGGCCATCACGGCGTGCACCGCGCGCGTCGCCCGTACCGTCTGCTCCCGGTCATCCGGGGCCCGCTCGCCGGTCTCCTGCCGGACGAGAGGCAGTACGAGCCGGTCACCACGGACGTAGCAGAGATCGTTGGCGACCAGACGCAGGCGTGCGAGCACCGCTGGATCGGATTCCCACGGCCGGATCACCTTGATGAGCCAGCCCATGTCGGCGCGTGCATGCTTGCGATGTTCGGAACCGATCCGGAACTTGGGCTCCGCGTCAAACCGTGCCCTGGTGACGCCGGCCATGAGCCCGAAGGGGGTGGGCCGATGCGTCATCCGGGACAGATACCGGGTGGTCGCCAGCACGGCCCGCCGCAGCCCGGCTGTCGACATCCCGGCCCCGGACATGACCTTGTGCAGGGCACCGTCGAGCCCGGCGCTGGACACGGCGATGGCCTCGCGCACACCGGGATCGGCCGCCACCTCACGCAGATAACGGCGCATCGCCTCTGGCGAGGCAAGGTCGTCCGGCGGTGCCGGCGCCAAGGATCCTGCAGGCAGTGCGGACATCCGCACAATGGCGAAATCCGGTGCACGGAACAACGGCTCCTGTGCCATGGCCCCCTCCCAACGACTCAGACCAGGACCAAAATAGGCCGAGCGCACGCCATTCCCTGCATATTTCTAGGATCCTCGAAATGACCGCTTTAGGGCTGACTGGCCGAGATAGAGTGGCGTTACCCGGTCGGCACTGCTCTTTTAGCGAGTGTGCCGGAGACATTTCCAAGCCGGGCCGGAAAGTTCCCATGCAGAAAGGTCTCTTGATATGGGTGAATTCGACCTCGATCCGAGGATGGAGGGCGCCGCGGGCTTCGGCTGGGAGGCTCACTTCCGCGATGCCGCGCCCGCCGACGGCGTCAGGATGGCCGGCGACAGCGATGGTTGTGTCTATGCGTGCGACCCCTCGCGGCCGGGGGGCACCTTCTGCGGCACCTGCAGTCACACCTGCGGAGCCACTGGCAAGCCGTGCATTTGCTGACAAAACGGTGGTGAGGCGCGCGAGCCACCGGCAAGCCCCCACCCGTTCAGCGGAGACCGATCCGTTGTTCGGGCGGGGGTTTCGCTTCTCGTACGACCCGCCTTCCTCCGCGGACGCCAGTACCCGCGCGGCACTGCGCAAGTTGCCCTCCATCATCGGAATCACCCTCCGGCTCGGCTACCGCGCCGATCCCGCCGCGCTGGCGGCCGTGGCGGTGAGTCAGCTCGTGATGGGTGTCGCGACCTCGGCGACCTATCTCACAGCGCAACGGCTGCTCACCGGTCTGTTCTCGGCGGCGCCGGCCGACGAGAAGATCCATTCCCTGCTGCCGGTCGCGGCGTTCGTGGCCGGCGCGATGGCGATCCGGGGTCTGTGCGAGGCCGTGGCCGTCGCCGCCTCAGGGCGGCTCGGGCCGCGCATCGCCCAGATGGCCCAGCTGACCCTGCTGGAGCAGGCCGTCCGGGTCGAGCAAGTCACGATGGAGGACGCCGACTTCCACAACCGGCTCAGCACCGCCCGGCAGGGCGCCGATGCCACCGCACGGGTGACCCAGAGCACCGTGGGCCTGTGCGGCGGAGCAGTGTCGATCCTCGCCGCCCTGTGGGTGCTTGTCGCGTTGAACCCGTTGCTGACGCCCCTGCTCTTCGTCGCGCTGGCGCCACGGGCGTGGGGGGTCGCACGCACCGCCGGCGCACGACACGCGTCGACTAAGCGTTGGATGGAGCTGGCCCGGCAGGTCGACCTGCTCGCCCAGCTCATGACCCACCACGAAAGCGCCGAGGAGGTGCGCGCCCATCGGGTGGGGGGCTTTCTGCTGGCGCATTACCGCCGGCTGGCCACGCTGTCGGCGGATGAGCAGGCCCGGCTGGCGCGCGGAGAGGCGTTCACCCGTTCGCTGGCCGGTGCGCTGAGCGGGCTGGCCGCACTCGCGACCTATGGTGTGCTGCTGCTGCTGGTGATCGACGGCCGGACGACGTTCGCGACCGCCGGCACCGCCGCGTTCGCAATCCGGTCCAGCATGATGAGCCTGACAGGGTTCGTCATGCAGTTCCAGCAGCTGTACCAGGACGGGCTGCTCACCATCGAGTGGCGCGAGGTCTGCGGCCATGCACGGGCCGAGGCCGTCCCCGTGCGCGCGCGACCGCTGATACCGCCGGTGGAGACGATCAGCACCCACGGGCTGCACTTCACCTATCCGGGCGCGCGGACGCCGGCGCTGGACGGCGTCGACATCGACATCCAGCGCGGCCAGGTGGTCGCCCTCGTCGGCGAGAACGGGTCCGGCAAGTCGACCCTCGCCAAACTGCTGACCGGCCTCTACCTGCCGTCCTCCGGAAGCGTCCGGTGGAACGGCGTGCCCACGACCGAACTCGACCGCGACACCCTGTGGGAACAGGTGTCCCTGGTGTCCCAGGACTTCGTCCAGTGGCCGTTCACCGCGCTCGCGAACATCGTGGTGGGCCGATCGGACCGCCCTGCCGAGGGGCGCCGGCTGACGAACGCGGCGCGGTCCACCGGCGCCGACGTCGTGGTGGACCGCCTCGACGATGGTTGGTCCACGCTGCTGGCCCGGGAGTTCTTCGGCGGCACCAACCTGTCCGGTGGCCAGTGGCAGCGCCTCGGCCTCGCTCGGGCCTGGTACCGCGGCGCACCGGTCCTGGTCGTGGACGAGCCCACGTCCGCGCTGGACCCCGCAGCCGAGATCGACGTCTTCAACAAGATCACCGAACTGGCCGCGAACGGCACGATGGTCATCCTGATCACCCATCGCCTCGCCTCGGTCGCCCGCGCCGACCGGATTTACGTGCTCGACGCGGGACAGGTGGTGGAGCGGGGAACGCATGCGGCACTGATGAGCACGAATGGTAGATACGCCGCCATGTACCGCCTTCAAGCCGAACAGTTCCTGGCGACCTGAGCCCCGTTCGTCCTCGGGGCCGGAGAGACTGGCCGGTCTTTCCGGGCGTCGCCGCTTTGCGGAGGCCGACTCCGGATGATCCGGATGGACCGGCCCCGTTTCGCTGTCTCCATGACACGATCTCCCTCTCCTTGCGCGACGAACAGGAAGTCGTCGCTACGTGACGCTCCGGTCACGCGTGGAGAGACTGCCATTACGGGCAGGCACCAAACCAGCAGCAGCTCTGCCAAAAGATCTCCTCTTTCCTGCCACCTCCCGAGGATGTGACCGACCAGTGGGGCACAATTTTCGAGGAACCGACCAGGCCAGGGTCGTTCCGGCAGGTATCTGGAAACCGGGGGCCGCACCCCGTCGGACTGGCGGGTGCGAGCCGCTGCCCGCGGCAGCCCGGCCTGTTCCATCGAGGTGGGCACGAATGCTCTACGTTGCCAGATCAGGTGCCAGCTTGATTTTTCGCTCCGCCGCCACGACTGGACCGTTTCTGTGTATCCGATTGTTTGTCATCGCGAATTGGCGGTTGGCGCTGTTGCGGTAGGCACGGGGCGGCATGCCGCGGCGCTTGACGAATTGCTCGCGCAGGACGGTCGCGCTGCGGTAGCCGACCCGCTCGGCGATCTTTTCGATGTTCAGGTCGGTGGTCTCGAGGAGTTCCTCGGCACGATCGAGACGCCGGTTGAGGAGCCAGGCGTGCGGGGTGGTGCCGGTGACCGCCTTGAAGCGCCGGGCGAACGTGCGGGAACTCATCAGCGCCCGGACCGCCAGATCGTCCACCGAGAGCGATCGGTGCAGGTTCTGCCCTGCCCAGGCGATCGCCTTCGCGATGTGATCGTCGCCGGAGTCCGCCTGCATCGGATAGGGGGTGTACTGGGCCTGACCACCGAGGCGATGCGCCGAGGCCACCAGCTCACGCGCGATCGCACTGGCGGCCGGCGAACCATGTTCACGACGCAGCACATGCAGGAACATGTCGAGGCCGGAGGCACCACCCGCACCGGTCACCAGCGAGCCCGCATCGACGTACAAAGGACCCGGGACGACCTTCACCTTCGGAAAACGGGCGGCGAAATCAGCCGTCAAACTCCAATGCGTCGTGGCGCGCAGGCCATCAAGCAACCCCGTGGCGGCCAGCAGGTACGACCCGGTGCAGAAGGCCACGATGATGGCACCCCGGTGATGAGCGGCCCGGATCGCGGCGGCGACCGCCGGCGACGGATAGAGCGGCCTCTCGTTCCCGGGCAGTAGCACGACCAGTCCAGCCTCCGGCAGCCGGTCGAGGCCGAATTCGATGTGTTGCGTCAGTCCCAGATCCGTACGCACCGGGCCCGGCACCTCGGTGGCCGTCTCCAGATCGAAGGCCGGAAGCCCCAGGTCGGACCGGTCGGCGAACACCTCACCGACCAATGCCAACCCCAAGGTGCTTACATCCTTCGGCGCATACGCCACGACCCTACGAAAACCCATGGTCATGGCCTCACTGAGAATCGCACTGGGATACTCCAAATCGCACGGTACCCCTGGCGGTGCTCTGCCCTGGCATACCTGTCCAGCACCAGCAGGGCCGCCACGACTGGAGTCGGGGTGTTCCCGGCAGGCGCCAGCCCTTCGGCGGCCTGATTCGGCCAGCGTTAAAAGCTTGCATGGCGGCGGTAAGACTGTCAGCAAACGAGCCATCGAAAACCCGCCCTGATTGATAATGCACGGCTTATGGTTGCTGGCAGAGCGGCCATGGACACTGGCGCCAGGAACCCGGTGGCGGCGGGACCGCGCGCCGGCGACGCCGTACCGCCGACGCCCACCTACGTCCGGGTTGATCAGCGGATGCTTGAACGACGAGTGGCCCCGGCAGCGTGCGCGTCTGCTGCTCTCGGTGTTGACAGCACGGCAGCGCGCTGGAACCTCATGGTCCGGGTCGCCGGGTGTGGGTTCGGGCAGCCTGACGGATGGCGGTGATGGTGGGTTCGTTGCGGCGCTTGCTGAGCCAGGCCAGGCTGCAGGTGGATGGGGACAGATCGACAACGTCGACGTAGCGGATGCCGGGCCGGGGGAAGAAGTCGCGGGCGGCTGCAGGCAGGAAGGACATCGCCTTGCCTTGGGCGACGATGTGGAGCAGTGCTTCCAGATCGGTGACGACGGGTCCGTAGCGGACTCGGCTGCCGTCAGGCCGCGGATCCACTGCCCAAAAGTCCCACCACGTTCTCGGTACCTGTGGGGGAACGTCGACGACGGGACGGTCGGCGAGCTGTTCCAGCATGATCTGTGGCTCGTTGGCCAGGGGGTCATCGGCCGGGAGGCAGGCCACTCTGGGTTCGATGGCCAGCTGGTGCAGTTCGATGCCGTCAGGCACGGGAGGTCGTAGAAATACCACGTCGACTTTCTGCTGCATCAGATCGGCGAAGTGGTCGACAAGGTTGAGGCTGAGGACCTGCACGGTGATGTGGGGGTGCTGGTGGTTGAGTTCCTGCAGGACTGCACGGGTGTAGGGCATGGCGGCCTCGGCGCCGACGGTTCCGACGGTGAGCCGGCCGGTCAGCTGGCGTAGTTGGGCGTCGGCGGTACGGCGTAGCTGGTCGATGCCCTCGACGACCGTGCGGGCTTCTGCCTGCAGTGCCCGCCCTGCCGTGGTGAGTTCGACCGTCCGGCTGGTGCGTTCGAACAACCGCACTCGCAGCCGCTTCTCCATGTCCTTGAGCTGCTGGCTGAGCGCGGACTGGCTGATGAACAGCCGCCCGGCGGCACGGCCGAAATGAAGCTCCTCACTCAACACCAGGAACAACCGCAGCTGATGAACGCTCGGTTCGGCCGCCGCCGAGTCCCTGGCACCGTGGTCGCCCATGGCCCCACCGCCAGCAGTCACGCGGCGCCCGGCTTCGTCGTGAAATTCATGCACACGCCCATCACCATGATCTTCTGGGTGATCACGTTCTCGCCGACCACAGTGAATCCACAGCACCGGACGCGAGGGTGATCAATCGGCAGGACTCGTGCCGTTCGTCTTTCCGTCCAAGCCCAGCGCCGGCGCCGCCATCCTAATGGGACAGAGCTTCGCAGCGGGATCGGGCGTGGATGGACATCACGGTCGCCCACCTCAGCATGATCTTCACGCCGAGCCAGCCGAAACGTACGCCCGGCGTTCACGAATCATTCTCATATCTCGTCCAGTGTCGGACCGATCGACCTACGCACGACGGGACGGGCTCCTCATGACCGACGACCATCTGACCGGCACGGGACGGCGCGGCTTCCTGCGCGGCGCGGGACTGGCGAGCGCGGGCGCTGCCGCCTCGGCCGCGCTCGCCGCTC
>NZ_WBMT01000035.1 GCF_008923185.1 Actinomadura rudentiformis | reverse complement strand
CCCGGCGGCGGCGCCGCCGCCGCGACCAGGCCCGCGCGTTCGCCGGACGGCTCGCCGCCGCGCACCCCATCGGGGCGGCCTGGAGCGACTGGATGCGCCCGGAGACCGTCGTGTGCCGTTGCGAGGAGACCACGTACGACACGATCTGCCGCGCCGCCGGCGACCAGGCGAGCGGCTCCGCGCGGGCGGTGAGGCTCGGCACCCGCGCCGGGCTCGGCCCGTGCCAGGCCCGCATCTGCGGCCCCACGGTCGCCGAACTGCTCGCCCGGCGCGGCATCACCGCCACCCCGCACCACCGACCCGTCGCCCAGCCCATCCGGCTCGGCGAGCTGGCACGACCCCCGCACGAGGAAGAGAGCGGCTCATGAGCACCGACACGATCAAGAGTCTCGGCGGCGTCATCGTCGCGACGGCGCTGCCGTACCGCGAGGACGCCTCGGCGCCCGCCGGGCTTGCGGTCGACTACGACCGGTTCGCCGAGCACTGCCGCTGGCTGGTCGACAACGGCTGCCGCGGCGTCGGCCCGAACGGCTCGCTCGGCGAGTACTCCTCGCTGACCGACGAGGAACGCCGCCGGGTCGCCCGCACCGCGGTCGAGACGGTCGGGGATGACGGCGTCGTCGTCGTGGGCGTGCACGGCCCCGGTGCCCACCAGGCCAAGCACTGGGCCGAGCTCGCGGCGGAGGACGGCGCGGACGGCGTGCTGTGCCTGCCGCCGACGATGTACCGAGCCAACCGCGGCGAGGTCATCGCCCACTTCGAGGCCGTCGCGTCGGCCGGCCTGCCGGTCATGGTCTACAACAACCCCATCGACACCAAGGTGGACCTCACCCCGGACCTGCTCGCCGAGATCGCGCAGATCGACGGCATCGTCGCGGTCAAGGAGTTCTCCGGTGACGTCCGCCGCGTTCTGGAGATCAGGGAGAAGGCCCCCGGGCTGGAGGTCGTCGCGGGCGCCGACGACGTGACCCTGGAGGCCCTGCTGATGGGCGCCACCGGCTGGTTCGCCGGATTCCCCAATGTCTTCCCGGCCGAGTCGGCGCTGCTCTACGAGCTGGCGACCACTGGCCGGCTGGCGGAGGCGCGGGCGCTGTACGAGCCGCTCGTCGCCGCGTTCCGCTGGGACTCGCGCACCGAGTTCGTGCAGGCCATCAAGCTCGGCATGGAGCAGGTCGGCCGGTACGGCGGTCCCTGCCGCCCGCCGCGCGGGCCGCTCACCCGCGAACACCGCGAGCAGGTCACCGCCGACATGGCCCGCGCGATCACCGCGCTCGGGAAGCGGAAGGCCGCCTGATGCGCTCGGTCCGGACCCTCAGCGCCGTCGACTCGCACACCGAGGGCATGCCGACCCGGGTCGTCACCGGCGGGGTCCCGCCCATCCCCGGCGACACGATGGCCGAGCGGCGGCGTTACGCGATGGAGCACCTCGACGGGCTGCGGCGCTTCCTGATGGACGAGCCGCGCGGGCATTCGGCGATGAGCGGCGCGCTGCTCCAGCCGCCGATCCACCCGGATGCCGACTGGGGCGTGGTCTACATCGAGGTCAGCGGCTTCCTGCCGATGTGCGGGCACGGCACCATCGGCGTCGCGACCGTCCTGGTCGAGACCGGCATGGTCGAGGTCGCCGAGCCCGAGACCATCGTGCGGCTCGACGCCCCGGCCGGGCTGATCGAGGCCCGCGTGGCGGTGCGCGACGGGCGGGCGGAACATGTCACGTTGCGCAACATCCCCTCGTTCTGCCTGGAACAGGACGCGGTGGTGGACGTCCCCGGGCTCGGCGAGGTCCGGTACGACATGGCGTACGGAGGCAACTTCTACGCCATCACCGACCTGGAACCTCTCGGCCTGCCGTTCGACAGGGCCCGCAAGGACGACATTCTCAAGGCCGGTCTCGACATCATGGCGGCGATCAACGAGCAGAACCGGCCCGCCCACCCGGTGGACCCGTCGATCGGCGGCTGCAAGCACGTGCAGTTCCTGGCGCCCGGCTCGGACGCCAAGCACTCGCGCAACGCGATGGCGATCCACCCCGGATGGTTCGACCGGTCGCCGTGCGGCACCGGCACCTCCGCGCGGATGGCGCAGCTGCACGCCCGCGGTGAGCTGCCGCTGGACACCGAGTTCGTGAACGAGTCGTTCATCGGCACCCGGTTCATCGGCCGTCTGACGGGCACGGCCGAGGTGGGCGGAATTCCCGCCGTCGTCCCGGAGTTCTCCGGACGTGCCTGGATCACCGGGACCGCCAACTACATGCTCGATCCGGCCGACCCCTTCCCGGAGGGTTTCGTCCTCTAGCGTCATGTGACGAGCCCGTCGAGAGTAAGCACAGACGAAGCAGCTCACATGCAAGCAAGCGCACACGCAAGCAAGCCCAGAAGGAGCACCTCATGACCACGCCGGACCAGGCCGCCACAGCCGCCGCGGCAGCTGCAAGCCCGTGGGCCGCGGCGCCGCCCGACACTCGGGCCGCGACGCTGGCGGCGGTGGCCGACGCCCTGGAGGACGCGCGGGCCGAGCTCGTCGCGCTGGCCGACGAGGAGACGCATCTGGGGGAGACCCGGCTGAACGGGGAGCTGACCCGCACCACGTTCCAGCTCAGGCTCTTCGCCGACGAGGTCCGCAAGGGCGAGTTCCATGACGCCCGCATCGACCGGCCCGACCCGGACTGGTCCACCGGTCCACGCCCTGACCTGCGTCGTTACCGTACGGCGGTCGGCCCGGTGCTGGTCTTCGCCGCGAGCAACTTCCCGTTCGCGTTCAGCGTCGCGGGCGGCGACACCGCCTCGGCGCTGGCCGCCGGATGCCCGGTCATCGTCAAGGCGCACCCCGGCCATCCACGGCTGTCCCGCCGCACGGCGGAGATCATCAGTGCGGTCGTGCCGGAGGGCGTCTTCGGCCTGATCGAGGGCGAGCAGGAGGGCGTCGAGGCGCTCCGCCACCCGGCGATCACGGCTGCCGCGTTCACCGGGTCGCAGCACGGCGGACTGGCACTGGCCCGCATCGCGGCGGAACGGCCCGTGCCCATCCCGTTCTACGGCGAGCTGGGCAGCGTAAATCCCGCCGTGGTCACGGCACAGGCGGCCAAGGCACGCGGTGAGGAGATCGCCAAGGGCTACGTAGGATCGCTCACGCTCGGCGCCGGCCAGTTCTGCACCAACCCCGGCCTGCTCTTCGTGCCCGCGGGTGACGGCATCGTGGACCGGATCGCCGAGCTGGTCGGCGCGGTGGGCGCCGCCCCGATGCTGAACGACCGCATCGAGGCCGGCTACCTGTCCACCGCTGACACCCTCGCCGGCCGCCCGGGCGTGCGGCGGCTGGTCTGGTCGGACGGTGCCGGGCCACGCCTGCTCACGATGGGCCTGGCGGACTTCGCCGCGGACAAGGACGTGGCGGGCGAGGAGTGTTTCGGCCCGCTCGGCATGGTGGTGACGTACGAGGACCTCGCGGACGTCACCGGGCTGCTGGCGTCCATGCCCGGCCAGCTCACCGCCTCCCTGCACGGCGAGGAGGGCGAGGCGCCCGAGCTCGCCGCCCTCGCGGCGGTGCTCACCGACCGCAGCGGGCGCGTCCTCTGGAACCAGTGGCCCACGGGAGTCTCCGTCACGCACGCGATGCAGCACGGCGGCCCGTTCCCCGCGACGACCACGCCCGCGACCACCTCGGTCGGCACCGCCGCGATCGAACGGTTCCTGCGCCCGGTCACCTACCAGGGCATGCCCCAGGAGCTCCTCCCGCCGCCCCTCCGCGACGACAACCCGTGGGGCGTCCCGCAACGCCGCAACTGACCGCGATTCTGAACGCGAGCGGGAAGGAGGGGCGCGTTCGGGCGGTTGGCAGGTGGGCGGCCTGCGATCACTTTATGATCGCAGGTCGGGGTATGGACCACCGGGGAGCGCCACCGGCGCTCTCCGGGATATGCGGGGAGATGAGTGGGTTATGGCTGATATCACCGAATCATCCGAGTGGTCGGCGCTGGCCGAGCACCACCCGACGTTGGCCGGGACGCACCTGCGCGAGCTGTTCGCCGGTGACCCCGGGCGGGCGGACCGGATGGCGGTGAGCGCGGGCGACCTCTACCTGGACTACTCCAAGCACAGGGTGACCGATGAGACGATGCGGTTGCTGCTGGCACTGGCCGTGCGGGCCGGGCTGCGGGAGCGCATCGACGCGATGTTCGCCGGCGAGCACATCAACGTCAGCGAGGACCGGGCGGTGCTGCACACGGCGCTGCGGCTGCCCCGCGACGCGCGGCTGAACGTGGACGGCCAGGACGTGGGGGCCGACGTGCACGCCGTGCTGGACAAGATGGCGGACTTCTCCGGGCGGGTGCGGTCGGGGGAGTGGACGGGCTTCACCGGCAAGCCGATCCGCACCGTGGTCAACATCGGCATCGGCGGCTCCGACCTCGGCCCGGCGATGGCGTACGAGGCGCTCAGCGACTACGCCGACGCGGGGATCTCCGCCCGGTTCGTGTCCAACATCGACCCGGCCGACCTCTCCGGGAAGCTCCGGGACCTGGACCCCGAGCAGACCTTGTTCATCGTCGCCTCCAAGACGTTCGGCACGCTGGAGACGCTCACCAACGCCAAGGTCGCCCGCGAGTGGCTGGTCGCCGCGCTGGGCGACGACAAGGCGGTGTCCCGGCACTTCGTGGCGGTGTCGACGAACGCGCAGCGGGTCGCCGACTTCGGCATCGACACCGACAACATGTTCGGGTTCTGGGACTGGGTGGGCGGCCGTTACTCCTTCGACGGAGCGATCGGCCTGTCGTTGATGATCGCCATCGGGGCGGACCGCTTCCGCGAGATGCTCGCGGGCTTCCACACCATGGACGAGCACTTCCGCACCGCCCCGTTCGAGCAGAACATGCCGGTCCTGATGGGCATGCTCGGCATCTGGTACAACGACTTCTTCGGCGCCCAGACCCGTGCCGTGCTGCCGTACAGCCAGCGGCTCGCGCGCTTCCCCGCCTACCTCCAGCAGCTCACGATGGAGTCCAACGGCAAGTCCGTGCGCGCCGACGGCGCCCCCGTCGTCGCCCAGACCGGCGAGATCTTCTGGGGCGAGCCCGGCACCAACGGCCAGCACGCCTTCTACCAGCTGCTCCACCAGGGCACCCGGCTGGTGCCCGCCGACTTCATCGGCTTCGCCGAGCCGTTCGAGGACCACACCGCCGGCGGCGCGGGCATGCACGACCTGCTGACCGCCAACCTCCTCGCCCAGACCTCCGCCCTCGCCTTCGGCAAGACCGCGGAGGAGATCGCCGCCGAGGGCACCCCGGCGGCCGTCGTCTCGCACAAGGTCATGCCGGGCAACCGCCCCACCAACACCATCCTCGCGCCCAAGCTGACGCCCGCCACCCTGGGCCAGCTGGTCGCCCTCTACGAGCACATCGTGTTCGTCGAGGGCACGATCTGGGGCATCGACTCCTTCGACCAGTGGGGGGTCGAGCTGGGCAAGGTCATGGCCATGGACCTGGCGCCCGCGCTGACCTCTCCGGAGCCGCCCGCCGACGCGCCCGACCCGTCCACGGCGGCGCTCGTGCGCCGCTACCGCGAGTGGCGCGGCCGCCCGGCCTGAGCCGTCCGGCCTGAACCGCGGCCCTATGACGGGCGATAAGCCCGGACGACGGCAACGACGGCAATGACACCGGCACAATGACAAGGCCCGCCGGATCGGGTAAAGACCGGCGGGCCTTGTCAGCGGAACGGGTCAGGCGTTGGCGGGAAGGGATCAGGCGCGCTGCGGCCCGGTCAGCCCCTGGGTGTCGAGCAGCGCCCGGAGTTCCGGGTAGGAGATGAAGCCGTCATGGTTGGTGTCGGTCTTCTCGAAGCGGTCCTGCACTTCGTGCCGTGCCCAGGACAGCCCCAGGCTCTCCAGCACCATCGTGAACTCCATCAGGTCGAGCTTCTCGTCGCCGCCGAGGTCCGCCCGCGTGAAGACGGTGAAAAGTTCGTCCTCGGTCGGTTCAGTGGTCACTCGCGACTCCTTTTTTCGATGCAATATGTCCGCATCATGCCATAGTGCTGTTTCCTTTACTTGAAGGAATCGCCGACGGTTTATGAATCTTCCGGCTCGACCTGAGGGCCCTCGGCCGGGCCCTGTTGCCCCTTTGATCGCCGTTGCGGGGTGGGGCCGGGTTCGAATTCGAAGGCCAGGTCCTCACCGCTCAGCTCATCTCCCTGCGGGCGGGATCCGGGAACGTCCTCCGCCGCCCCCCGGCCCTCGCCGGAACGGCCTTCGGGACGCTCCTCACGATCGTGTCCACGGGACTGTTCACCGTCCCTCGCGCTGCCGTCGCGGATTCCGGTGTCGTCGGACGGCAGCGCCGAACCCTGCCCGTAGGAACGCTCTGCCGGGTTGTCCTCTGCCTTGGGCATCGACGCCTCTGTGGGAGATCCGGCCGATCCGGGGGTGTCGTCGATCCGCTGGCTGTGCGGGCCTGTCGGCTCGTGTGCCAGGGATTCCTTTTTGTGCTCGTCCATCCCGATGACGTGCCCTTTCATGGGCATCTCATGCAGCCCGCCGGACATGGGGTCAAGCTTTACCCTTGGCTGCGTCCTCCCCGGTCGCCGCTCGTTTCCCTGGCTCCTGGCGCGTGTCCTCGAGGGTGGCTCTGGCCTTCTCGCGGCGGCCGAGGACGAGCAGGGTGGCGACGGTGGCGGCCAGCGCGACCACGGGGACGGCCCAGACGGACGCGCCGCCGACGACGGGGTCGAGTCCCTTGAGCAGCCAGGCGATCGCGTACCAGTCGGGGTCGGCGAGCGTGGCCAGCTCGGGCGCGGTCGACTCGTACATGCCCCAGGTGACGGCCTGGCCGATCGCCAGGATGAGGCCGGTCAGAACGCCGCCGAGCACCGCGCCGCGCCAGCCCGCGACGACGTTGCCGAAGAGGGCGGCCGCGCCGCCGACGAAGAAGAGCATGATCATGGGCGGTGCGAGGGTGAACCAGCCCGCGGCGGCGAAGACGCCGAGGCAGGCGAGGAACACCGCGGTCGCGGACACGAAGCCGAGCATCACCGCCGTGGGGGCGACGGGGAAGACGGTGGGCGCGTCGAGCGCCGGGCGGGTGCCCGGGATCACCTTGTCGCTGAGGCCCTTGAACGCCGGGACGATCTCCGCGAGGAACATGCGCACCCCGAAGAGCAGGATCGCGATGCCGCCGGCGAAGCGCAGCCCGACCAGGAGCCCCCACACCCACGGCGACAGCTTGGGGTCCATCTCGGCGGCCAGCTTGGTGACCACCGCCTGGTCGGCGAGCGCGACCGCGACGAGCATGATGGCCGAGATCACCAGGGCCGTGGAGACGTTGATGTCCTTGAAGAACGACAGCTGGCGCGGGAGCTTGAGCTTCTCGGTGTCGTGCTTCTCGCGGTCGCCCAGGGGGCGGGCGGCGAGGCCGGTCACCAGGCACGCGAGCGAGCTGGTGTGCGCGTACCCGAACCGGTCGTCGGGCATGACCCTGCGCATCAGGGGCCGCATCCACAGAGGCTGCAGCGTCCAGTAGGAGGCGACGAAGCCCGCGCCGCACAGGACCAGGGTGAGCTGGTCGGCGTCGGGGGCGATCGTGACCAGCGAGGCGACGGTGACCGTGCTGATCCAGAACATCAGATGGCCGGTCAGGTAGAGGTACCGGGCCGCCGGGAAGAGCCGCACGATCAGCACGTGGACGAGGAACGCCACCGTGATCACGAGCGCGACGGTGCCGCCCTGCTCGGCGAGGAAGCCGGTCAGCGTGTTCTTGGCCTTCGGCGGCTCGGTGCCCATCGCGTTCGCGAGCACGGTCTGGAAGCTGGTGAGGCCGCCGACGAAGACGTCGACGCCGATGAAGAGGATGACGACGCCGATCGTGGCGCGCAGTGCGCCGGCGAGCGTGTCCTCGAGGCGCTTGCGCTGCAGCAGCAGCCCCGCGAGCGTGATCAGGCCGATGAGGATGGGCACCTGGCCGAACACGTTGTCGGCCAGGAAGGTGAGGATGTCCTTGACGATGTCCACAGTGGCGTCACCTCGGGATTCAGGTGCGCGCTGTCGCCCCCGTCAGCGCGGGTGGAACGGTGGGGGTCGATGACGGCTGTCAGGTGGTCAGGCCGACGGCGGCCGCAGGTCGAGCTCGAGCCGGTAGCGGTCGCCGCGGTAAACGGAGCGGACGTACTCCAGGGGCCGGCCGCGCTCGTCGCGGGTGACCCGTTCGAAGAGGAAGGCGGGCGTGTGCACCGGCACGCCGAGGTCGGCGGCCTCCTCCTCGGTGGTGACGGTCGGCTCGATGGTCTCGGTACCGGAGGCGATGACGATGCCGCGGGAGCGCAGCAGGTCGTAGAACGAGCCGCCCTCGAGATCCTCCCTCCGCAGGCCGGGCAGCAGTTCGGTGGGTGTGCAGAGGGTCTCGATGGCCATCGACGCGCCGTCGGCGAGCCGCAGCCGGCGAATGGTAAATACCTCTTCGACGGGTGAGACCGACAGCCGGCGGCCGATCTTGGCGCCGGCCGACGCGGTGCGGAACGAGAGCACCCGGCCGCCCGGTTTCATCCCGCGCCGGATCATGTCCTCGGTGAACGAGGTCATGGTCAGCGGCACCGCGATCCGCGGCTCGGCCACGTACGTGCCGCTGCCGTGCCGCCGGTCGAGCAGGCCGTCGGCGACCAGATCGTCGATCGCGGCCCGGAGCGTCGGCCGGGAGACGCCCAGCGTCTCGGCCAGCCGGCGCTCCGACGGCAGTGCGTCGCCGACGTCGAGGCCGTCCAGCATCGCGAGGAGCTCGCGGCGGACCGTCCGCCTTTTGGTGTTCGCAGCGCCGTCGTCACCAGCGGTCGTCATGCCGTTCACCCCCTGCGGTGCCGTTCGGTTGGCGGGTGCCGTTCGGTTGGCGGCAACGGTAAGGCCAGTGCGGCCGAGTGGTCAATACCACTTTTGTGAACATCTGTGCCTGGTGCCGGGCGGGGGCGTGGGTTAGCGTCGCGAAGGATTCGTCTGGATCTTCGCAGCGCCACGTGAGGAGATGACGGAACATGATGGAGACGGTGGCATGAAGACGTTCACCCGAGGCGTCGCTGCCCTCACCCTGCCCCTCGCCCTGGTCGCCGCGCCGGCGGCCCACGCGGCTCCCGGGAGCGGAACCGGCACCGGCGCAGACGCCGGCGGCTGGCGGCTGGTCGCGGCGGAGCCGTTCAACCGGCACGTGGACGACCGGCACGCGGCGTGGTTCCGCGACGACGACGGTCCCGCCAGCCCCTACAACGTGGACGTCTACGACAACGACGGCGCCTTCTTCGAGACGGTCGGCGGTCCCGCCTTCCGCGAGCAGCTGGCGAAGGTGAACACCTACCGCAAGTCGTTCAGCTTCGGGGCCCGCGGCTGGCTCACCGCCGAGCTCGCCGCCCGTGACGAGGACGGCGACGGGAAGCCCGACGCGCCCCCGACGCTGGTGACCCGCGACGGCGTCGCGCGCATGGACGAGCCGAGCCACAAGGGCGGCGTGCTCGTCCGCTCGTCCAGGCCGCTGCCCGCCGAGTACCGCGTCGAGATGACGTTGCGCGGGCTCGACTTCGGCGGCCAGCGCGGCGGCTCGTGGGACTACCCGGACGGCCGGATCAACGGCTACTCGCCGGAGGGATGCAAGACCAACCATCCCTGGGCGTCCGGCGGGGACTTCTCCAGGCCCGAATGCTCATGGTTCGATGTGCGTACCGACGCCAACGGGTTCTACTACCTCGGCATCATGGACTACGCGCGCCCGGCTCCGCACAACAACGTGTTCATCCACACCCACCGCAAGGTGGCGATGGACTCCTACAACCGTTACAAGTACACCGGCACCGGTCTTCGCGTGTGCAACCCGGTGACCAAGCAGTACGAGCCGTACGGCGCCAGCACCGGCAACGGTGTCAACGCCATCTTCATGACCGATGACCGCCGCTACGCCAACCAGCCGGGCACCGAGTACCTCATGGAGAGCGAGTGCGGCTTCGCCAAGGGCAAGGCGATCGTCTCCCAGGTGGACCTGCGGCCGGAGCTGTTGCCCGCCGAGCCGTACACGTTCGCCATCGAACGCCGGAACGGCGCGTACACCATGGAGATGTCGGGCAACTTCGCCCACGTGGGGCAGGCCACGTTCCGCTACACCAGGTCGTTCGTGCAGGACGGCGAGCCGATCTGGCACTACAACCAGAAGGCCGAGGACTACGACGGCCGCTTCAACGCGGAGTGGACCTGGAGCGGCCCCGGCGGGACGCTCGTCGACAAGGACACCTGGCCCGCCGGATCGGCGTACCCCGACCACTTCATCATCGGCGACCCCCACATGAACTTCTACGAGGGCGACGCGCAGATCGACGACGTCCGCCTCTTCGTCCCGGAGAAGTAGCCCGTTCCGGAGGCGGAGACCCCACCTGCTGAAAAGGAGCCGCACGTGGTCCTGGAACCGGTCGGTCGGAGAGGTCGCAGAGGCCGGGGAGCTCGACGAAGAGGCACGCTCGGCACGGTGGTCGCCGCCGTGCTCGGCCTCGGCCTCGTCACGGCGTGCGCGCCGGGCTCGGACGGCGACAAGCCCGCGAGCAAGGCGCCCGCCGCGGTCAGCACCGACGTCGCCAAGGCGGGCAACGTCACGCTCACCGTCTGGGATCAGGAGATCCAGGGCGGGCAGCGCAAGCAGATCGAGACCCTGAACGCCCGGTTCCAGGCCAGATATCCCAACGTCAAGATCAATCGGGTGGCGCGGTCGTTCACCGACCTGCAGAAGACCCTGCGGCTCGCGCTCTCCGGCGACGACCCGCCCGACGTCGTCCAGGCCAACCAGGGCTACGCCGCCATGGGCCAGGTCGTGAAGGGCGGCCTGCTCCTGCCGCTCGACTCCTACGACCAGGTCTACGGGTGGAAGAAGCGCTATCCGAAGGGCCTGACGGACCTCAACAGCGTCACCCCCGACGGCACGTCCATCGGCGGGGGCAAACTCTACGGCGTCTCGCTGAACGGGGAGATCGTCGGCATCTACTACAACAAGGACAAGCTGGCCAAGATCGGGATCCAGCCGCCGAAGACGTGGGCCGAGTTCGAGCAGGCGCTCGGCACCGCCAAGAGCAAGGGGGAGCTGCCGCTGGCGTTCGGCAACCTGGAGAAGCTCCCTGCGATGCAGATGTACGGGGTCATCCAGGACCAGACGGCGGGCAAGGAGGCGGTGCGCAACCTCGTCTTCGGCAAGAGCGGCTCCTGGACCGACCAGCCGAACGTCCAGGCGGCGCAGAAGCTGGCCGACTGGGCCGAGCAGGGCTACCTCACCAAGGACGCCAACGCCATCAAGTGGGACGACACCCCGGTCAACTTCGCCAAGGGCCAGGGCGTCTTCATGGTCGGCGGCACATGGTGGGCCGCCGACCTCAAGGACAAGCTGGGCGACAAGGTCGGCTTCATGCTGCCGCCGCCTGCGCAGGCCGGCGGGGCGCCGGTCACGATGGGCGGGGAGAGCCTGCCGTTCTCGATCACGGCGAAGTCCAGACATCCGGACGTGGCGGCCGCCTACATCAACTTCATCACCTCGCCTGAGGCGATGGACGTCTCCGTCGAGACCGGCAACCTGCCCGCGCTGGCACCTCCGTCCAGGCAGCCGGACGGCACGGTGATGAAGGAGATCGCCGCCGCGTGGGCGGAGCTGAGCAAGAGTGACGGGATCACCCCGTACATCGACTACGCGACGCCGAATCTCGCCGACACCTTCGGCGGCCCGCTCCAGCGGCTCCTCGCAGGGAAGGCGACGCCGCAGCAGGCGCTGGGCGACGCGCAGAAGGACTACGCCGAATTCCTCAAGAAGAAGTGACGCCCGCCAAAGACGACTCCCGCAGTGGCAGACCTCCCGGTGAGCCGCGCAGCATCGGCTGGCTTTACGTGCTGCCCGCTCTGCTGGTGTACGCCGCGTTCCTGCTTTGGCCTCTCGTACGCGGCTTCTGGTTCTCGCTGTACGAGTGGGACGGCATCAGCACCGGCACCTGGGCGGGGCTGTCCAACTACACCAAGACGCTGACGGACCCGTCCCTGCGCGGTGCGTTCGGGCACGCCCTGATCCTCATCGTCTTCTACGCGGTCATCCCGTGCCTGATCGCGTTCGTCCTCGTCGGCGCGGTGTCGCGGACCCGGATCAGAGGGCTTGCGTTCTTCCGGACGGTGCTGTTCCTGCCCCAGGTCGTGGCGATGGTCGCCGTGGCGGTCGCCTGGCAGTGGGTCTACTCCCCGGACGGCCCGGTCAACTCCGTGCTGCGCGGCCTGCACCGGCTCGGGTTGCCGGACTGGTCCCGGGGCTGGCTCGGCGACTTCACCTTCGCGCTCCCGGCGGTCGGCCTCATCGGCACCTGGGTCGAGATCGGCCTGGCGATGGTCCTGTTCCTGGCCGGGGTGCAGAAGATCCCGCGCGAGCTGTACGAGGCGGCCCGCATCGACGGGGCGGGCCCGGTCCGCGAGTTCCTCGCGGTCACGCTGCCGGGGCTGCGCCGGGAGCTCGCGGTCGCGCTGACGCTCACCGTCGCCGCGGCACTGCGGAACTTCGACCTGATCTTCGTGACCACCAAGGGCGGCCCGGGGGAGGAGACCAAGGTCCCGGCGTACGAGGTCTACAACCGGGCGTTCAACACCGGTGAGGTCGGGCTGGCGTGCGCCATCGGCATCACGCTGGCCGCGCTCATCTTCCTCCTCACCGCCGGCATCAGCCGCCTGGCCGAGGGGAGGGGCGCGTGACCCGCCTGGTCATGACCGGACGCCAGGAGCTCGTCCTCAACCACGCGATCCTCGTCGTGTTCGCGGTCATCGCGGTGTTCCCGCTGGTGGCCGTTGTGGCGCAGGCCTTCCAGCTGCCGGGATTCGACCTGTCGACCTTCCGGGAGGCGTGGCGGGAGGGGCACTTCGCGACGTACATGCGCAACAGCCTCATCGTCACGGCCGCCACGGTCGCCGCCGCGACGGTCCTGTCGATCATGGCGGGATACGCGCTCGGCGTGCTGGCGCCGCGCGGGTCGGGCGTGCTGTTCCTGCTGTTCCTCGCCGGGCTCACCATCCCGACCGAGGCCGTCGTGATCCCGCTCTACTTCGACCTGCGCTCGCTGAACCTGGACAACACCTACGCGGGCGTGATCCTGCCGCAGATCGCCCAGTCGGTGGCGTTCGGCACGTTCTGGATGCGCGCCTACTTCCGCGCCTGCCCGCGTTCGCTGATCGAGGCGGCCCGGATGGACGGGGCGTCGAGCTGGACGACGTTGTGGCGCGTGCTGGTCCCGATGGGCGGGCCCGCGATCCTCACCATGGTGCTGCTCACCTCGATGTGGACCTGGAACGAGTTCCTGCTGCCGCTGGTGATCCTCAACTCCGACGAGGGGCTGCGCACCGCCCCGCTCGGGCTGTCGTTCTTCCAGGGCGCGCACCAGACCGACTACGCGCAGCTGATGGCCGGGGCGCTCATCATCGCGGCGCCGATCGTGGCCGTCTACGTCTTCCTGCAACGGCGGTTCATCGCCGGAATGCTCTCGGGGGCCATCAAGGAGTAGGAGTACCCCATGAGGAGACTCGCCCTGCCCGCCGCCGCCCTCCCCGCCGCCCTCGCTGCCGTTCTCGCGGGAACGGCCCTCACGGCTGTCCCGGCGCACGCGGCGCGCCCATCCGAGAAGGGCCGGCTGGACGTCCTGTTCGTCGGGGCGCATCCCGACGACGAGGCGAGTGGCCTGTCGACGTACGGCCAGTGGAACGAGTTCGACGGGCCGTACGTCAGCAGGGCCCGGGTCGGCGTGCTCACCGTCACGCGCGGGGAGGGCGGCGGCAACGCGGTCGGCACCGAGGAAGGCCCGCCCCTCGGACTGCTGCGCGAGGACGAGGAGCGCCGTGCGGTCGGCAAGGCGGGCATCAAGGACGTGCACTACCTGGACAAGGTCGACTTCTACTACACGGTGAGCGCGCCCCTGGCGGCGAAGTCATGGAACCACCAAGCCACGCTGGAAAAGGTCGTCCGCCTGGTACGCGAGACCCGGCCGGAGACGATCGTCACCATGGAGCCGGCGCCGCTGCCCGGGCAGCACGGACATCACCAGGAGGCCGCGCGCCTGGCCATCGAGGCCTACTTCGCCGCTGCCGACGCGAAGGCCGGCCCCAAGGACGCGCCGCGTCCCTGGGCCGCGCGACGGCTCCTGATCACAGGCGGGGCGACCGGGCCGACCGGTCCGTCCTGCGTCACCGACTTCACACCGTCGGACCCCAGCGCCAGAGTCATCGGCGTCTGGGGCGGCCGGGCGTCGCCGCGCAACGGCGGGAAGACCTGGGCGCAGGTGGAACGCGAGGCCCAGCGGGTGTACGTGAGCCAGGGCTGGGGCGGACGTCCCGATGTCCCTGCCGACCCGGCCGAGATCGGATGTGACTACTTCACCGAGGTGCACAGCCGTGAACGACCCGCACCTTCCAAGCCTGAATCCGGACCCGCTGTCACCGGAGAGCAGGAGCCGCTGCCTCGCGTCGCCGACTTCGACGCCTGGGCGCGGAGGACCGGAGTGCCCGGTCTCATCGGCCGGATGAAGCGGGTGCTCACGCTGGGGTCCGGCCAGTCGCGCAAGGTGCGGATCGATCTGACCAATACCTCGTCCTCCGCTCAATCCGGCACCGTCAAGCTCGACCTGCCGACGGGATTCGCCGCCGACACCGCCGGCAAACCGTACGAACTGGCCGCCGGAGCCAAGGGTGCGGTGACCTTCACGGTGGAGAACACCGATGCTTCGCTGCCGACCTCTGACCAGGGCGGCGTGAACGGAGACCACGACTACACGATCACCACGACCAGCGGCTCCGCCCCGCCCGACGTGCGGAAGGCCGCGCTGGAACTCGTGCCGGTGGCGGCGCTGCCCAAGGCGGGGACGGCGCCCCGCACCGACGGGAAGGAGGATCCCGGCGAGTACTCCGGTCCCACGCTGGACCTCTCCCGCGTCTGGGAGGGCGGCGCCTGCGAGTCGTCCGCCGACTGCTCGGCCACAGGCAAGGTGACGTGGACCGGCGACGCTCTGCACATGCTGGTGAACGTGCGTGACGACAAGCGGGGCACCGTGCTCGGGGCGGACGACTGCAAGCGGCACTGGCGCACCGACTCCGTGGAGATCGCCGTCGACCCTCGCGGCGACTCCGAGAACACCTCCACCACGTTCAAGACCGGCATCTTCCCGGCGATGGCCGACGGCAAGCCGTGCTTCGAACGCGACGCGGACCACCATCAGGGACCGGGCAAGGAGACCGCGCCCGGCATGGAGGTCGCCGCCACCGTCTCCCAGCCGTACGCCGGATACACGGTGGAGACGAAGATCCCGTTCACGGCGCTCCCGGCCGCGGTCGACCCCGCCCGGATGGCGCTGAACGTCTTCGTCTACGACTCCGACACCCAGGACAAGACCGGCCAGACCCGCCTCGGCTGGTCCACCTGGGGCGGTGTCCAAGGTGATCCGTACCGATGGGGGCTCACCACGCTCCCCGGGCACGTCCCGCCGCCGGGCCTGCCGGACACGGCCCCACCTCCGGTGATGCCGGCCGAGGCGGCATTGTCGCAGAACTCGCCGCTCTCGATCATCCAGGCGGCCGAGACGGGGATCCCGCTCGCCGGTGGCCGGGCGGCGCCGTGGTGGGACACCGCGCGGATCACCGGGAGGCCCGCCGTCTCCGGCGGCGGGACGACGTTCCGGTTGCGGTCGACCGGCCCGGGCACGGCCCACGCCTACGTCTGGGACGGGAAGATCCTCGGCAGGAAGAAGATCGTCGTCCGGCGGGCAGGGCTCATGACCGTGACCGTTCTCGCCGCACCGCTGCCGCACCGCGGAGTCCTGGCCGTGGCGTTCGAGGCCAAGGCGGGCGGCACCGCGAGCAGCACTGCCCGGCTGGGCGGCTGACGATCGGCCGATCGCCCCCGGCTGAGGACTCAGCTTTCGAGCGATCCGCGTGCGCGGTACTCCTGGGGGCTGAGGCCGCGGACGCGCTTGAACGCCGTGCTCAGCGCGAAGGCGCTGCTGTAGCCGACCTTGCGGGCCACCGCCTCCAGGGTGCTGTCGGTCTCGCGCAGCATGTCCGCGGCCTGCGCGAGCCGCAGCCCCGTGAGGTACGCCATGGGCGGCTCGCCGACGAGCTTGCCGAAACGCTGGGCGAGCGCCGCGCGGGAGACGCCGGTCTTCGCGGCGAGCGAGGCGACCGTCCACGGATGGGCCATGTCGTCGTGGAGCAACTGGAGCGCCGGACCGACGACCGGGTCGCCGTGCGCCCTGTACCAGCCCGGCGCGTTCGCCCCCGGCCGGTCGAACCAGGCCCGCAGCGACGAGATCAGGAGCAGGTCGAGCAGCCGGTCGAGGACGGCCTCCTGACCGGGGTCGTCCTTGCCGATCTCCTGGCCGAGGAAGGTGAGGAGGGTGTTGTCCCAGGCGTCCGACGGCAGCACCACCAGCGGCGGCAGCGCCGCCAGCAGCCGCTGGGTGATCTCGCCGCGCATGTGGTACGTGCCGATGAGCAGCACCGACTCGCCCTCGGCGCTGTTGCCCCAGGTGCGGACGCCCAGCGCCATCTTCTCCCGGAGCGGCTCGCCGTAGAGCGTCGTGCACCTGTCACCGGGGTGGATCACCACCTGCGGCGGTGTCCCGCGGTCGTCGGCGACCGTGTAGTGCCCCGGCCCGCTGGTGATCGCGATGTCTCCCGCGCCGAGCCGGAGGGCGTCGCCGCCGTCCGGGATCACCCAGGCCTCGCCCTTGACCACGGCCATCAGGCAGAGGGGCGCCTCGTCCTCGATCCGCAGGGACCAGGGCGGGTCCAGCATGGCCCGCAGCATGAAGGCCCCCCGGGCCCGGGGCCCGTCGAGGAGATCGGTCAGCGCGTCCATGGGCTCACATTAAAACGCAGATCGGACGTATGACGCGCTAGTCGCAACCGAGGGTGGACGCGGCGTGCAGCACGTCCGCGACGACGGCCGGGTCGCCCTCCGCCCGGTGCGGGAAGTCCCCGGGTCTGCGGCGCCCGGCGAGCAGGCGGCAGAAGTCCTCGGCGTCGGCCGTGATGGTGACGTCCGGGGGGCCCGGCTCGCCGCCCGGCGCCAGCGGCACCGCCCACTCGCCCGAACCCGGGCCGGTGAGCACCAGGCGCGCGGTGGAGCCCGGGTGCTCGCGGCCGAGCACGCGCAGGGCCCGGGGGAGCAGCCCGGTCCCGAGCTCGACGATGAGCCGCAGGTGCTCGGCGGGCGGCGGGACGGAAGGCCGGCCGGCGACGGCGCGGATGTCGTCCGCGTGCGTCCAGGTCTCGAAGGTCCGCTGGACGAGCGCGGAGCGCGCGGAGGCCCGGACCGGCCGTGCGCCGGCGAGGGAGGCCTCCCGCTCGAGCAGGGCGACATCGCCGGACACGCCCTGGACCACCGCCCGCGCCTGCGCGTGCCAGGCGTCGTGGTGGCCGTGCCGGACGGGTCGCGGCAATCCGAGGTCGGCGGCGAACCTGGCGTCGTTGCCGGTCAGGTGGGCGATCAGCTCCCGCACCGAGCGGTAACGCTGGAGCGGCGTCCGCCACACCTCCGGGCTCAGCGACATCAGCAACTCGTCCATCAGCGCGACCTGCGCCGCGTAGGCCTCGGCGAGGCCCGCCACCGTTCCCACCGCGGCACCCGGAGCGCGCAGGCGGCGGGCGGCGGCCAGTATTCGCGGGCGGAGCGCCGCGGGCGGCGGCTCCTCGGCCGCCACCGCGAGCAGCGTCGTGGCGCCGTGCAGGCGTGTCGCCTCCGCGGTGCAGCGCGCGCAGTCCGCGACGTGGGCGGAGATGAGGGAAGCCTCGTCCGCCGGGCACGCGTCCAGTGCCCAGGCGGCGAGCGACCCGTCCACGTCCGGATGTCCAATCCCGCTCATCCCGGCCTCCTCCTCAGACGGTACGCCCCCGGAGGCGCGGGCAGAAGGCCTTGCCGCCTGTCGGCTACCTGCCGGCCGGGTAGTGCGGGTAGGACTCCTTGAACACACCCTGGTGCAGAAGGACCTCGGCCACCGGCGTCCCATCGGTCTCGGCCGTGATCGTTGTGCGGATCCATGCGGACTCGGTGCGGCGGCTCTCACCGAGGGCGACGACCTCGCGTTCGAGGATGTACGGCTCGTCGACGAAGACCGGCCCGGCCAGCATGCGGATCTCCAGGTCGAGGAAGAGGCCCACCGAAGGCTCGGCCTTGGTCAGCCCGGACTCGCCGAACGTCGCCATGGCCAGCACGCTGACCATCTCGAAAGGCACGATCGGGCGGCCCCAGGGAGTGTCAGCCGACTCGTACCAGGAACTGGGCTCGGTCATCGAGGCGAGCTTCTGGCGGAGCGTGAACGGATAGAGGTCGCCCATGTGGGTGTCGGCCGCCATCCGCACGTGCTCCGGCTTGGCGCCCTTGCGGCCGGGCGTCCAGCCGGCGTGGATCACGGGGTCGGCGGTGGGAGCCCTGTTCTTGGCGAGCCGTTCGTCCAGCGCGGTGGGCCCGGCGTCGGGGCCGAGGGTGGCCGTGCCCGACAGGACCACGGTGCCGTCCGTCTTCTCGGTGCGCACGTGGGCGCGGGACGGAGCGGGGCCGTCCATTGTCACCAGCGCGCGGGTCTCCTCGCCCTCGGTGCAGATGGCCTGGAAATGCGCGCTGAGACAGCCGGTCTCGAACCAGCGGCGCCCCCACACCATCGCGAGCAGGGGGTCGAACTGGCTGAAGTGCGTCGGCCCCTCGATGGCCGCCCCCGCGACGCCGAGCCGCTGCGCGGTCGTCTCGTCATGGATGCTCGCGTGGTCGCCGTAGGTCTGCTCGCTGAGCATGTTGCGCGGCGCGC
This sequence comes from Actinomadura rudentiformis, assembly GCF_008923185.1. GTDB lineage: Bacteria > Actinomycetota > Actinomycetes > Streptosporangiales > Streptosporangiaceae > Spirillospora > Spirillospora rudentiformis. The sequence continues at coordinate 90,733 of NZ_WBMT01000035.1, read as the reverse complement.
GCAACGGACCGGACACCTCGATCGGGGTCCCGAACATTGACACCTCCATGGGGGCTCAGCGGCATGGCTCATCAGCGGCATGGCTTATCAGCGGCATGGCTCAGCGGTCGGCTGCGGTGCCGCGGAGACCGTCCAGGAACAGATCGACGTAGTGCGCGGCGATGGCCTCGGCCTTCAGCCGTCCGCCCGCGTGGTACCAGGTGGGGATCTGGTGCACGGCGCCGAAGAAGAAGTGCACGGCGAGATCGGCGGGCGGCTCGGTGCGGAAGGCGCCCGCGCGCTGCCCCTCCTCGACCAGCCCCCGGAAACGTTCGTGGTAGCGCCGCCGCTCGGCGCGGACGGCCTGCTGCCGCGTGGCGGAGAGCATGTGCATGGAACGCCAGAAGACGGTGAAGTCGTCCAGGTGCAGGAAGCTCGTCTCGAGCACGTCGAGAGCGGCCGCGCGCAGCCTCTCCTCGGGACCGCCCGGCCCGTCGGCGATGCGCTCCAGCCGGCTCATCTGCATCGCGAGCAGCCGGTGATAGATCTCGTAAAGCAGATCGTCCTTGGCGCCGAAGTAGTGGTACATCGCGCCCTTGGTGACGCCCGCAGCGTCGACGATCTCCTGGACCGACGTGCTGGCGTAGCCCTTTTCGGCGAACATGCGGGTCGCCACGGCGAGCAGCCGGTCGGGGATCGGCAGCGCCGCCCGTCCTGCCGGTCCCGCCTGTGTCTCCGTCACTCCGCACCTCCAGCCGGCCTCTCGGCGATCAGCCTACCGGGAACATTCCGTCATTGACGCGGCCCTTTCCCAGGCTTACGGTACCGACCAGTCGGTATGTGCTGAACAACGGATGACGTCCACCCCCGGAGAAACGGTCATGATTTCCAGCACCATGCAGGATTTCCCGCTGTCGATCGCCGCCATCCTGCGCCACGGCTCCCGTGTGCACGCGGCCGCCGAGTGCGTCACCTGGACGGGTGAGGGAGCACGCCACACCGGCTATGCGCGGATCGCGGAGAACGCCGAACGGCTCGCCGCCGCGCTCACCAGGCTGGGCGTGCGCGAGGGGGACGCGGTGGCGACCTTCTGCTGGAATCACCAGGAACACCTGGAGGCCTATTTCGCCGTGCCCGCCATGGGGGCGGTCCTGCACACCCTCAACATCCGGCTTTTCCCGGAGCAGCTCGCGCGCATCGTGAATCACGCCGAGGACGAGGTCGTCATCGTCGATGACAGCCTGGTGCCGCTCCTGGCGCGGGTCATGGACGAACTGCGCACCGTCAACGCGTTCATCGTCGTCGGCAAGGGAGACGCGTCCGCGCTGGAGGCCAACGGCCGGGGTGTTCCCGTGCTGCGCTACGACGACCTGGTCGAGGCCGAGGCGCCCGGATATGCGTGGCCGGAGATGGACGAACGTGCGGCGGCCTCCATGTGTTACACGAGCGGGACGACCGGGGACCCCAAAGGCGTGGTGTACTCGCACCGTTCGACGTTCCTGCACGCGCTGGCGGTCCAGTCGGCCTCCCTGGAGGGCATCACCGCGGCCGACCGTGTGCTGGCGATCGTCCCCATGTTCCATGTGAACGCCTGGGGCTTGCCGTACGCGGCGTTCCTGTCCGGCGCCACGCTCCACATGCCTGGCCGGTTCTTGCAGCCGGACCATCTCACGCGGTTCATCAAGGCCGAGCGGACCACCTTCGCCTCGGCGGTGCCGACGATCTGGAGCGCCATCCTGGAGCACGGGACAGGTCAGAAGATCGACCTGTCGTCGCTCCGGGTGGGCACGTCCGGCGGGGCCGCGGCGCCCCGCGCGCTGCTCGAACGGTTCGAGGAACGGCATGGGTTGCGCATCGTCCAAGGCTGGGGGATGACCGAGACGAGCCCGCTCGGCGGCATGGCGATCCCGCCGCCCGAGGTGCCCCGCGGATCGGCCGAGGACCTGGAGTGGCGGCTGAAGTCCGGCCGGGTCGCGGCGGGCGTGGAGATGCGGCTCGTCGACGACGCGGGCGCGGAACTGCCCTGGGACGGCACGTCCGTCGGCGAGATCGAGGTGCGCGGGCCGTGGATCACCGGGTCGTACCACCGCGATCCGGCACCGGAGAAGTTCCACGACGGATGGCTGCGGACCGGCGACGTCGGCACGATCGACGAGCGCGGCTACTTCCAGATCACCGACCGTGCCAAGGACGTCATCAAGTCCGGCGGTGAGTGGATCTCCTCCGTCGAGCTGGAGAACCACCTCATGGCGCACCCGGCCGTGCTCGAGGCCGCCGTCATCGGCGTCCCCGACCCTCGCTGGGACGAGCGTCCGCTCGCCTGCGTGGTGCTGCGCCCGGGCAGCACGGCGACCGCCGCGGAACTGGCGGGTTTTCTCGACGGCAAGGTGGCCCGTTGGCAGGTTCCAGAGAACTGGGCCTTTCTTACCGAAATTCCCAAAACCACCACCGGGAAGTTCGACAAAAAGCCGCTGCGGGCAGACCATCGCGACGCGGCGTTGAAGGTCGAACGCGTTGAACGCTGAATAGTGCGGGAGCCCGGCTCGCCGGCCGCCGACCTCCAGGAAGGGAGAGCCTCATGCAGCGACGCCCACGCAGGTTCCTCGTTCTTCTCACCGGACTGGTGCTCGCGGCCGGCGGCCTGGCGCCTCCGGGCGTCGCCTCCGGTGGGTCGACTCCGGACGACCAGCCGTTGCCCGGCTACACCATCGTCAATCCGCCGCTGCCGCCCGCGACCGTGCACGGCCGTCCGTCCCGGGTGCTGCAAGGGGTCCACCGGCACGCGGCCTATGACATCGAGGTCCCGCCCCAATGGAACGGCGAGCTCGTCATGTGGGCGCACGGGTACGCGGGCCAGGGCAAGGTGCTGACCGTCGCGCCGCCTCCGTTCGGCCTGCGCCAGAGGCTTCTGGACCAGGGGTACGCCTGGGCGGCGTCGTCGTACTACGCCAACGGTTACGACGTGCGCGCGGGAGTCCTGAGCACGCACGCCCTGGCCCTGCGGTTCGGCAGCCTGGTGCGACGGCCTCACCGGACGTTCATCATCGGCGCCTCGATGGGCGGCCACATCACCGGCCGGTCGCTGGAGCAGTACCCGCGCTTCTACGCGGGCGGCCTGCCGATGTGCGGGGTGATGGGCGACAACTCGCTCTTCGACTTCTTCCTGGACTACCACCTTGTCGCCCAGGGCCTCGCGGGCATCCGGGCCTACCCGCCGGGCCAGGACTATCTGTCCGTCACCGTCCCGAAGATCCAGCGGACGCTCGGCATCGACACGCTGCCGCCCGGCGCGACCGACATCGCCAACCCGCTGGGCAGGCAACTGCGCGCCATCACCGTGAACCGGAGCGGCGGGCAGCGGCCTGGCGCCGACAGGGCATTCTCGTTCTGGCAGAACTTCCTGTTCTCCCAGGGAGGGCCTGCCGAGGGGACGGTCGCCGAGGATCCCGGCCAACTGGCGACGAACCTCCGCGCCCGCTACGTACCCAACACCCCCGTCGACATCAACCGCACCGTGCAGCGGGTCCGCCCGGAGAACGTGCGCGCCCGTTACTCTCCGTTCCTCACCCAGTCGCCTCAGATCTTCGGCGTCCCCAATGTGCCCGTGCTGAGCCTTCACAACCTGGGTGACCTGTTCGTTCCGTTCTCCATGGAACGTGCGTACCTCGCGGACGTCTCCCGGCACGGGCAGTCCAAGCTGCTGGTACAGCGTGCCATCCGGAGCACGCAGCACTGTGAGTTCTCGGCGGCGGAGGCGGGAGCGGCATGGGACGACCTGAGCCGGTGGGTGCACCGCGGGCAGCGGCCGGCTGGCGATGACCTGAGGAACCCCCAGGTCATCGCTGCCGCCGACTACGGCTGCCGGTTCAGCGATCGTGACGCCCATGCGGCGGGGAGCGGAACGCGGAGGCTCTACGCTCCGTGTCCGTAACCGAGTGGTGGCCGTATGTGGCCGGTGACGCTTTGGCTCATCGCATTGCTCTCAACGGTGCATTGGATTGAAATGTTGCACCGTCCGGAGCGTGACGTGGCGCTCCCTGTAGCTCCTACGGGTGCCGCGTCCCGCCGCCTTCAGCCCCGCAGGGAGCGCCCATGCTGGCACTCGCACCTCCGTACAGCTCAGGCGGTCGTCCCGGCCGCGCCGGCTGTTCCATCCGATTCGCCCGCGTGGGCGCGGTCGCTGTCCTGACGGCAGCCGCAGCCGGGATCGGCGCGGTCCCAGGCGCCGCCGCCTCCGATGGCGCCGCCCCGGCCCAGGGCTACGTACGCCTCGCGCACCTGTCCCCGGACACCCCCGCGGTCGACGTCTACCTGTACGCGGGGAAGGGGTCGCTCAACCGGAAGAACCAGCGGCTCGTCCTCAAACACGTCGGCTACGGCGCCCTTTCGCCGTACCAGCGGCTCGACGGCGGCACCTACACCGTCGCGATGCGGCCAGCGAACGCGGCGGCGACGAGCCCGCCGGTGTTGTCGGCGGTCGTGCGGGTGCGCGGCGGCGGCGCGTACACCGTCGCGGGGATGGGCCCCTACAAGGGCATCAAACTGCAGGTCGTGAACGACTCGGTGGACCTGCCCGCGGGCCGCGCGGCGGTCCGTGTCATCGCCGCCTCGCTCAAGGTGCCGACGGTGGACGTCAGCCTCGGTGAACGGAAGCTGGCCAGTGGCCTTGAGTTCGCGTCGGTCGCCCCGTACGAGATCGTGCCGGCGAGGACCGCCCGGGTGCGCGTGGAGGGCGAAGGCGGCGAGGAGGCGGGCGCGAAGGTCGCGCTCGGCGCCGGCTCGGTGCACACCGTGGTCGTCCTCGACGGGAAGCCCGGGCTTCGCGTGGTCTCGCTCGTCGACGTGGCACAGGGCTCGCGGACGCCGACAGGCGGCGTGAACGCGGGCTTCGGCGGGCTTGCGGGGCATGTCGCGGAGCCGGCGGACGAAGAGGACCGCGGCGTCTGGACCGTTGTGGCTCTCGCCGTGATGGCCTGCGCCGGCATGGGCACGATGGTGCTCGTCAGATCGCGCCGCCGTGCCTGAGTCGCGCCGCGCGGCCGCCGGGCTCGCGCTGTGCTGCCTCATGCTGTGCTGTCTCGTAGGTTGCGGCGGTACCGCGAACACGGCGGCCGGGCCCACACCGGGCTGGTCGGCCGTGCCGGGCGGGCAGGCCGCGCAGGTGTCCAGCCATCCGGCCACCGGCGGTATCGGCGAGCCGGTGGAACTCCGCATCCCCTCCATCGGGGTTCGTTCGACGCTCGAACGGCTCCGCATGGGCGGGCAGGGCGAACTGGAGTCACCCAGGGACCCGGCGCGGGCGGGCTGGTTCGCCGACGGCGTCCGGCCCGGACGGCCGGGTCCCGCCGTCGTCGTCGGCCATGTCGACTCCAAGTCGGGCCCCGCGGTGTTCACCCGGCTGGGGACGCTGCGCCGCGGCGCGACGGTGCAGGTCGGCGACGCCAGGGGAAAGAGCGTCACGTTCCGGGTGGAGGAGGTGCGTTCGTACGCCAAGACCGGCTTTCCGACCAAGGAGGTGTACGGGGCGACCCCCGATCCGCAGCTGCGCCTGATCACCTGTGGGGGCGGGTTCGACCGCACCACCGGCCACTACAAGACCAATGTCGTGATTTATGCCGCCTTGGCCCATTGAGTCGACTCCCCGGAATGCCTGATCCTTGAAGCACTCGCATTCGATGGGTCGCGCGTCACCGGAAGGCGGGCTCCCCATGACCGAGGTCCCCGGTCAGCTGGTCGCCGGTCAGTACCAGCTCGTCGCAGAGATCGGCCGCGGCGGGTTCGGCGTCGTATGGCGGGCGCGGCATGAGCGCCTCGGCCGGGACGTGGCGGCGAAGAAGCTGTTCCTGGCCTCGCACGCGGGCAGCCTGGGCACCGACCAGTGGCAGGAGCGCAGCCGCCGGACCTTCCGGGAGGCCAGGTCCGCCGCCCGGATCGACCATCCCGCGGCCGTGCGGATCTATGACGTCGTCGAGCACGAGGGCGACCCGTGGATCATCATGGAGCTCGTCCACGGCCGGTCGCTGAACGCCGTCGTCCGGAGCGAGGGCCCGCTGCCGCCCCGGCGGGTGGCCGAGATCGTCCTGCGGATCGTGGGAGCGCTCAATGCGGCCCACAAGGCGGGCGTCGTCCACCGGGACGTCAATCCCGCCAACGTCCTGATCGGCGAACGCGGCGCGGTGCTGACCGACTTCGGCATCGCGGTCATCCAGGGCGACCCCTCCCTGACGCACACGGGCGTCGTGATGGGCGCGCCCGCGTACACCTCCCCGGAGCGCGCGCGGGGCGAACAAGCGGTGCCCGCCTCCGACCTGTGGTCGCTCGGCGCCACGCTCTACTACGCCGTCGAGGGGGGCAGGCCCTTCCCCGGGCCCAACGCCAACGCCGTCCTCTACTCCATTCTCACCACCGACCCGCCCGCGCCGAGGCTCGCCGGCCCGCTCACCCCGGTGCTCAACGGGCTGCTCCACCGCGACGCCTGCGAACGTCTCACCGCGGACGACACGATCGCGATGCTCGAAGCCCTGCTGCAGGACGAGAGCGTGTGGGCGGACGCCGGCGCCACGATCATCCGGACGGGCACCGACCAGCGCATCGCGGTCACCGACCCGATCCCGGACGACGTGCCGCGTCCCGAACCACCGCGGCTCCGCCCCGCGAGGAGGGCTTCGGCGCGGCGCAGGACCCTCGCCCTGTCGATCGTGCCCGCGGTGGTCCTCGCCCTGCTGGTCGTTCTCTCCCAGCGCGACGGCAGGACGCCCGCGCCACCGGAGCAGAAGGGACCCGCCGCGGACGCCCCCCGGTTGGTCGGCACGCTCACCGGGGACCGCGTCCTCACCCTCTCGTTCAGCCATGACGGGAACATGCTGGCCGCGGGCGGGGACGGCTCGGCCGTCCGGCTCTGGGACGTCGCCACGCAACGGCAGGCCGGAGCCCTGCGCGGGCAGAAGTACACGGTCTTCAGCATCGCCTTCAGCCCCGACGACCGCACTCTTGCCGGCGGCGGCTACGACGGCCAGGTCATCCTTTGGAACACCACGACCCAGCGGCGCAAGTCCGGCTTCGGCACGGAGGGCAACAGCGTCGCCTCGCTGGCGTTCAGCCCGGACGGGAAGGTGCTCGCCTGTGCCGGCACCGACGCGGTGCGCCTGTGGAGCACGGCCGACCGGTCCTGGTTGTCGACCCTGCGCAGCCCCGCGGAGTACGAGAGCACCTTCACCACCGCGTTCAGCCGGCAAGGCAGGCTGGCCGTCGCGGGCAGCGCCACCATCCGGCTCTGGAACACCGTCGCCGGCAAGAGCGTCACGCTCACCAAGGTCAAGGCCGTCGTCTCCAGCCTGGCCTTCAGCCGCGACGGCGGCACCCTCGCCGCGGGCGGGTTCGACGGGAGCGTGCGCCTGTACGACACGATCCGGCGGCGTCCCCTCGCCACGCTCGCGGGCCACGACAAGAGCATCACGGCCGTCGCGTTCAGCCCCCGCGCGCGGGTGCTGGCCTCGGCAGGCGGTGAGACGGTACGGCTCTGGGACGCCGGGACGGGCAAGCCGATGGCGGCCATCAGGCACGGCAGCGCGGTCGTCAACGCCCTCGCCTTCAGCCCCGACGGCCGCCTGCTGGCCACCGGCAGTGACGACGGAGCGGTCCGCCTCTACGCGATCAGCACCTAGCTATCCTTGATCGCATGAGCCGCTACGGCACCCAGTTCGGCCCGGACATCACCTTCCTCGGCGTCGACCGGTGCGAGTGGGGCGATCCGGCGACCTACGCCGACGCCGACGTCGTGATCCTCGGCGCCCCGTTCGACGGGGGCACGTCGCACCGGGCGGGCACCCGGTTCGGCCCGCAGTACATCCGGCAGTCGTGCTACCTGCCGCAGAACGGCTCGCGGCCGTCGCTGGCCCTGCGGGTGGACGCGCTCGCCGACCTACGGGTGTACGACGCGGGCGACGTCGAGATGTTCTCGGGCGACGCCGAACGGTCTGTCCGGGATCTGCAGGAGGCCGTGTACGCCGTGGCCTCGACCGGAGCGATCCCGTTCATCCTCGGCGGCGACCACACGATCGCCTGGCCCGACCACGCCGGGGTGGCGCGACACCTGGGCCAGGGCCGCGTCTCGATGATCCACTTCGATGCCCACGCGGACACCGGCGACATCGAGTTCGGCTCACTCGTCGGGCACGGCCAGCCGATGCGCAGGCTGATCGAGTCCGGGGCGCTGCGCGGCGACCGCTTCCTCCAGATCGGGCTGCGCGGCTACTGGCCGGGGCCGGAGATCCTGGGCTGGATGGCCGAGCAGGGCATCCGCTCGTACGAGATGACCGAGATCGTCGAGCGCGGGCTCACCGAATGCCTGACCGAGGCGTTCGCCATCGCCACCGACGGCTGCGACGGGGTCTTTCTCTCCGTCGACATCGACGTCTGCGATCCCGGGCACGCGCCCGGCACCGGAACGCCCGAGCCGGGCGGGCTGAGCGCCCGCCAGCTGCTCGACTCCGTGCGCCGGATCGCCTGCGAGCTGCCGGTCGTGGGCATCGACCTCGTCGAGGTGTCGCCGCCCTACGACCACGCCGACATCACCTCCCTGCTCGCGAACCGCGTCGTGCTGGAGGCCCTGTCGGGCATCGCTCGCCGCCGCCGTGACGCCGCCGACGGCACCACCTGGGACCCCAGGCGCCCCTTGCTCGACGGACGGTGAAGGCTCGACGGACGGTGAAGGCGCGAGGGCGGCGACCTCCCGACCGTGGAAACAGATGATCAACGGAACGCAAGGCGCGGTGTGGCGCCTGGTCAGGGGCGGTCGGCGTCCGTTTTCCTCTCGTCGAAGGTCTGGGCCCCCTGCGGGCACTCTCGGGAGGAAACACATGCATCGCACATCCCTGCTCGTCGCCGCGGCCGGTATGGCTCTCGCCTGGATGGCCGGTCCGGCGCACGCCGACGGCCCCACTCTTCCAGGCAACGCGCGCCCGACCGTCGTCACCGTGTCCCCGTCCAAGGTCAAGCCCGGGGACACGGTGCGCGTGAAGGTGCGCTGCATGACCCACGTGGGAGGTAAGGCCGTCCTGAAGGTGAGTTCGCCCGCCTTCCCCGAGGCCACCGCCGTCCGGGAGCACAAGACGTTCACCCCGCGGCTCGATCCCTCGATCAAGGCGGGGTCCTACACCGTGCGCGCCGCCTGCAAGGCTCCGGGCGCCTTCGTGAAGAAGGCCCCGTACGCCGACGACGCGCGGTTCACCGTGGTGGCGCCGCCGGCGCCGCCCGCGCCGGAGAAGGAGCCGGTGACCAGCCGGACCAAGCAGACCCGCAAGGTGCCGGCGGGCGCGGCGGCGACCGGCTTCGGCGAGGTGCTGGGGCGCCGATGACGCCGTCACGCCTCTTCGGCGTCGGTGCCGCGATCCTCCTCGGGACGGCGGGCCTTGGCGTGGCCTGGGTGACCACCCGGCCGTACGGGCCGCCGCCGCGCCCCGCCGCTCTGGCCGCTCCGCCCGCCCGGTCCGGTGAGGCCGGGATCGCGTCGGAGGCTCCGGCCGCACGGGCGCCGCAGCCGGTCCGCATCGTCATCGAAAAGATCGGCGTGACCGCGCCGGTCGGGCCGGTGGGACTGCGCCGCGACGGCACGGTCCAGGTGCCGCCGCTCTCCCGGGTCCACGAGGTGGGCTGGTACCGGCACGGCCCGGTACCGGGGGAGCGCGGACCCGCCGTGCTCCTCGGCCACGTGGACTCCGGGCGGGGCGGGCCGGGCGTCTTCTACCGGCTCGGGCGGCTGCGCCCAGGTGACGCCGTGCGGGTGGTACGCGCGGACGGCCGGGCCGTGCGGTTCAAGGTGACCTCCGTTGAGGACGTCCCCAAGGACCGTTTCCCGACCGCCCGCGTGTACGGCGACCTGGACCATGCCGGGCTGCGCCTGATCACCTGCGGCGGGTCGTTCGACCGGGCCCGCCGCAGCTACACCCGCAACGTGATCGCCTGGGCGCGCCTCGCCGGGTCTCAGCCGTCGGAGGGCACCACCGGGAGATAGACCTGCCCGCCTGCGGCCTGGAACTCCGCGGCCTTCGCCCGCATGCCCGCGGCGAGCGCGTCGGACTCGGCGAGACCCTGCTCGTCGGCGTACCGGCGCACATCCTGCGTGATCTTCATCGAGCAGAAGTGCGGGCCGCACATCGAGCAGAAGTGCGCGGTCTTGGCCGGGGCGGCGGGCAGCGTCTCGTCGTGGAACGACCGCGCGGTGTCCGGGTCCAGCGAGAGGTCGAACTGGTCCTCCCAGCGGAACTCGAACCGGGCGTCCGACAACGCGTCGTCCCATGCCTGCGCGCCCGGGTGCCCCTTGGCCAGGTCGGCCGCGTGAGCCGCGATCTTGTAGGCGATCACGCCCGCCTTGACGTCGTCGCGGTCCGGCAGGCCCAGGTGCTCCTTGGGCGTGACGTAGCAGAGCATCGCGGTGCCGTACCAGCCGATCATCGCGGCGCCGATGGCCGAGGTGATGTGGTCGTAGCCGGGCGCGATGTCGGTGGTCAGCGGGCCGAGCGTGTAGAACGGGGCCTCGTCGCACCACTCCTGCTGGCGGTCGACGTTCTCCTTGATCTTGTGCATGGGGATGTGGCCGGGGCCCTCGTTCATCACCTGGTTGTCGTACTCGGCCGCGATCTTGGTCAGCTCGCCCTGCGTCCGCAGCTCGGCGAACTGGGCCTCGTCGTTGGCGTCGTAGATGGAGCCGGGGCGCAGCCCGTCGCCGAGCGACCAGGTGATGTCGTAGGAGGCGAAGATCTCGCAGAGCTCCCGGAAACGGGTGTAGAGGAAGTTCTCCTCGTGGTGGGCCAGGCACCAGGCCGCCATGATCGATCCGCCCCGCGACACGATGCCGGTCTTGCGGCGCGCCGTCAGCGGCACGTACGAGAGCAGCACCCCGGCGTGGACCGTCATGTAGTCGACGCCCTGCTCGGCCTGCTCGATCACGGTGTCGCGGAACACCTCGAAGCTCAGCGCCGCCGGGTCGCCGCCGACCTTCTCCAGAGCCTGGTAGAGCGGCACCGTCCCGACCGGGACGGGCGAGTTGCGCAGGATCCACTCGCGCGTGGTGTGGATGTCGCGGCCCGTCGAGAGATCCATGATGGTGTCGGCGCCCCAGCGGGTCGCCCACGTCATCTTCTCCACCTCGTCCTCGATGGACGACGCCACCGCCGAGTTGCCGATGTTGGCGTTGACCTTCACCAGGAAGTTCTTGCCGATGATCATCGGCTCGATCTCGGGGTGGTTGACGTTGGCGGGCAGCACGGCACGGCCCGCCGCGAGCTCGTCGCGGACGAACTCGGGGGCGACGCCCTCGCGCAGCGCCACGTACTCCATCTCGGGGGTGATCTCCCCTCGCCGCGCGTACGCGCGCTGCGTCACCGGCGCTCCCGTCCCCTTGCGCGGTCTGCGCGCAGGGAAGGCCGCCTGGTCGCGCAAGGGGTCAGTGGACTTGCGGCCGTCGTCCTCGGGACGGAGGGCACGGCCCTCGTACTCGGCGGTGTCGCCGCGCTCGGCGATCCAGTCCGCGCGCAGCGCGGGCAGTCCCCGCCGCACGTCGGTCTCGTACGCGGCGTCGGTGTACGGCCCGGAGGTGTCGTACAGCACCACGGTGTCGCCGTTGGTCAGCGGCACCTCGCGCATGGGGACCCGCAGGTCCGGGCGCGACCCCTGGAGATAGGTCTTGCGGGCACGTGAAACAGCGGTGTCGTTCATGACGACTGGATCTCTCCCTACGCCGGCATTACCCGGTCAGGTTCCAGCGGTCAGCGGCCGTCTCAGCCGCTATCTCAGCCCGGTTCGCCGGGCCCCCGCGATCTGTCGTGCCCGACGTTAACCCGCCGTCCCCCCATTGCCGCAACCACCACCGGTGATGTATGGCCCGTTCCGGGCCGACCCGGCGGGACGTCATGGGGAGGTTCCGTTACGGTATGGAACGTGGTGATCGTGCGCCGGTTGCGGCCGGAAGTGGTGGACGGCCTGCTCGCGGCCGTTTTTGCGGGAGGCGCGCTGGCGGCGACGCTGCAGTGGCCCGAGGACCGGCCGTTGGACGCCGGGGGAGCCCTGCTGCTGATCGCCCTTCACGCGCCGCTGGCGTGGCGGCGGCGATGGCCGGGGGCGGTGCTGCTCGCCTTCACCGCGCTCGTGCTGCCCTTCCATGTGATCGGCTACCAGCATCACGCGGTCGTGCCCGCCGAGGTGCTCGCGCTGGTCACGTACGCCTTTCTGGGCCGCAGGGTCAGGGCGGTCCTCACGACGGTGTGCGTGATCCTGACGATCTGCGCGGTCACGTTCGCGATGCGCGCGGGCGGGAGCAGCTTCCTGGAGCAGATCGGCGCGCTGGAAGCGATCATCGCCGTGATCATCGGCATCCAGGCGTGGCGGGTGCAACGGTCGCGGATGGCGGCGATTCTCGAGCGGGCGGAGACCGCCGAGCGCACCCGCGAGGAGGAGGCGCTGCGGCGCGTCGCCGAGGAGCGCCTCCGCATCGCCCGCGACCTGCACGATCTGCTGGCCCACACCATCACGGTGATCGGCGTGCAGGCCGGGGCGGCCGCGCACCAGGTGGCGGGCGATCGCCCCCTGGACCGGGCGGAGCTCGCCGGGACGCTCAACTCCATCGCCGCGACCTGCCGGGACGCGCGCGCCGAGGTGCGCGCCACGCTCCAGATCCTGCGGCGGACCGACGCGCCCGGGGTGCCGGGCGAGCTGGCGGCCGGGCTGGACGGCGTCGGCGAGCTCGTGAACGCGGCACGGGCGGCTGGCCTCGACGCCTGCCTGGTCGACCTGGGCGAAGGAGAGCCCGCCCCCGAAGTCGGGATCGTCGCGCACCGGATCGTGCAGGAGGCCCTGACCAACGTCATCAAGCACGCCGGGGCCCGCACGGTCGAGGTCCGCCTCGTCCGCACGGAGACGGAGCTCACGCTGAGCGTGACCGACGACGGCCGCGGGCCGGGCGAGAGCACCGGGGAGAGGCCCGGCGAGGGATTCGGCATCGTCGGCATGACCGAGCGGGCCCGCAGCGTAGGCGGGACGGTCGAGACCGGCCGGGGGGCGGACGGCGGCTTCGCCGTGACCGCCACCCTGCCGATGTCCCTGCCGGACACCGAGCCCGTCACACCCAGCGGTGCCTCTCGACTTCCTTGAGGTAGGCCCGGCGCTCCTCGTCGGACAGGAAGGCCGCCCTGAACGAGTTGGCCGCCAGGAGCTGGAGCTCATCCACGCCGATCATGAGCATGGGCTCGGCCTCCAGCGCGTCGTAGACGTCGCCCACGTAGCCGCCGAAATAGGACGGGTCATCGGAGTTGGCCGTCACCAGCATCCCGGAGTCCAGCATGTACGGCAGGGGATGATCGGCGAGGTGGTCCACGCAGCGCAGGCGCACGTTCGACAGCGGGCAGACGGTGAGCGGCACCTGCTCGCGGATCAGGCGCAGGAAGAGCCGCTCGTCCTCGACGCAGCGGATGCCGTGGTCGATCCGCTCGGCGCCGAGCACGTCCAGCGCCTCCCAGACGTACTCCGGCGGCCCCTCCTCGCCCGCGTGCGCCACGCGCCGCAGCCCCGCCTCCCGGGCACGGTCGAAGACCTCCCGGAACTTCGACGGCGGGTGGCCGACCTCCGCCGAGTCCAGCCCCACCCCGATGATCGGGTCCCCGAACCACGGCCGCGCGCTCTCGAACGTCGCCAGCGCCGATTCCACGGACTCGTCGCGCAGGAAGCACATGATCAAGCGTGTGGTGACGCCGTGCCGGGCGGGCGCGGCCTTCAGCGCGCGGCCGAGACCGGCCACGACGGTCTCGATCGGCACGCCGCGCGCCGTATGGGCCTGCGGATCGAAGAAGATCTCGGCGTGGCGGACGCCCTGCGCCGCGGCCCGCGCCAGGTAGGCGTCGGCCAGGTCCTCGAAGTCACGTTCGGTGCGCAGGACCGCCATCAGCTTGTAGTACAGGTTCAGGAACGACTGCAGGTCGTCGAAGGCGTAGGCCTTCCTCAGCTCGTCCGCCGACCTGTACATCAGGGTGATCCCGTTCCGCGCGGCGAGGGAGAACGCGAGCTCGGGTTCGAGCGTTCCCTCTATGTGCAGATGGAGTTCGGCTTTCGGGATGGGCCTGGTCACGCGGCGCCTCCGGCGGCGAGGTACAACAGTGCCGCCATGGTAGAAGCCTGCCCGATCTGCCCCTCGGTGATCAGCTCCCGCACGGACGAGAGCGGCACCCACTCGATCCGCTCGGCCTCGACGTCGGTGGGCTCCCCGATCCGTACCGCGCCGTCCGCCCGGAAGATGTGATGAACGCCATCGTGGATCCCGGGCGAGGGGCGGACGTCCAGCAGATGCCGGATCGGCCCGGCCCGCCAGCCCGTCTCCTCGATCAGTTCGCGCGCGGCGGCCTCGGCGGGCTCCTCGCCCGCCTCGACCCGCCCGCCCGGGATCTCCCATCCCCACTGGTCGGTGATGAACCGGTGCCGCCAGATCAGCAGCGCCCGGTCCCGCTCGTCGACCGCGACCACGCCGGCCGCGGGCCGCACCCGCAGCAGGTGGTGGTCGAACCGGCGCCCGTCGGGCAGCTCGACGTCGGCCAGCCGTACATCCATCCAGGGGCTCTCGTAAAGGGCCCGCTCGCCGTGCAGCGTCCATCTCATGACGGGACGCTATCGGGGGGCTTTCAAACCCTTACCGATAGGGTCAGGATCACTAGGGAGGGAGGCGTCGGCCGATGGGGGACGGCGGGCAGCGACAAGGACGGGCAGGGCTCAGGAAGGGTGTCACGCGTCGGTGAGCGCTGAGGTCGGCAGGGATCCGGGCGCCGGGACGAGCGAGGTGGCGGACCGGATCTGGACGGTGCCCAACATCCTGAGCTTCGCGCGGCTGCTGGGTGTGCCGCTTTTCCTGTGGCTGGTCCTGGTCGAGGCGGACTGGTGGGCGCTGGGCCTGCTGGTCTTCGCGGGCCTGTCGGACTGGCTGGACGGCAAGCTGGCGCGGGCCCTCAACCAGACGAGCAGGCTCGGCACGGTGCTGGACCCGGCCGCCGACCGGCTCTACATCCTCGCCACGCTCATCGGGCTGACCGTCCGGGAGATCATCCCGGTCTGGCTGATCGTCCTGCTGGTCGCCCGGGAGGTGGTGATCACACCGATCGTGCCGATCATCCGGCGGCTGGGGTACGGCGGGGCGCTGCCGGTGCACTTCGTGGGCAAGGCGGGCACGATGTGCCTGCTCTACGCGTTTCCGCTGCTCCTGCTGGGGGATCACGACGGGGCCGTGGCCACCACGGCGAAGGTCGTCGGCTGGTCGTTCGCGATCTGGGGCACCGCGCTCTACTGGTGGGCGGCCGTCCTCTACTGGACACAGGTGCGGCAGTTGGTGCTGGCCGACCGTGCCTCGCCCCCCGTTCCCGATCCGTCGGCCGGCGCTCGGAAGGGAGCGGAGACCCCGCGATGAAGGCCGTTGTGATGGCGGGCGGAGAGGGGACGCGGCTGCGTCCGATGACCGCCAACCAGCCCAAGCCACTGCTCCCCGTCATCAACCGGCCGATCATGGAACACGTGCTGCGCCTGCTCAAGCGGCACGGGCTGACCGAGACCGTCGTCACCGTGCAATTCCTGGCGGCGCTGATCCGCAACTACTTCGGCGACGGCGAGGAACTCGGCATGTCGCTGAGCTACGCCACCGAGGAGATACCGCTCGGCACGGCCGGCAGCGTGAAGAACGCCGAGGAGGCGCTGCGTGACGACCGGTTCCTGGTGATCTCCGGCGACGCGCTCACCGACATCGACCTGACCGACATGGTGCGCTTCCACGAGCGGAACGGCGCGCTGGTCACGATCGGGCTCAAACGGGTGCCCAACCCGCTGGAGTTCGGGATCATCATCGTGGACGAGGAAGGCCGCATCCAGCGCTTCCTGGAGAAGCCGACCTGGGGCCAGGTCTTCTCCGACACCGTCAACACCGGCATCTACGTGATGGAGCCCGAGGTCCTCGGCCACGTCGCCGCGGGCGAGTCGGTCGACTGGTCCGGCGACGTCTTCCCCAAGCTGCTGGCCGAGGGCGCCCCCCTCTACGGATACGTCGCCGACTGCTACTGGGAGGACGTCGGCACCCACGAGAGCTACCTCAAGGCCCAGGCCGACATGCTCTCCGGCAAGGTGGACGTCGACCTGGACGCGTTCGAGGTGATGCCGGGCGTCTGGATCGCCGAGGGGGCCGAGGTCGACCCTGAGGCGATCCTCAAGGGCCCGCTCTACATCGGCGACTACGCCAAGGTGGAGGCGGGCGTCGAGCTGCGCGAGTTCACCGTGCTGGGCAGCAACGTGGTCGTCAAGGAGGGCGCGTTCCTGCACCGCGCCGTGGTGCACGACAACGTCTTCGTCGCCCCGTCCACCAATCTGCGCGGCTGCGTGATCGGCAAGAACACCGACATCATGGCGGGCGCCCGCGTCGAGGAGGGCGCGGTCATCGGCGACGAGTGCGTGATCGAGGCCGAGGCGTACGTGTCGAGCGAGGTCAAGGTCTACCCGTTCAAGACGATCGAGGCCGGCGCCGTCGTCAACACCAGTGTGATCTGGGAGTCGCGCGGGCAGCGCAACCTGTTCGGCCCGCGCGGCGTGTCCGGGCTGGTCAACGTCGAGATCACGCCCGAGCTGGCGGTGCGGCTGGCCAGCGCGTACGCGACCACCCTGAAGAAGGGCACCATGGTCGTCACCGGCCGGGACGCCTCGCGCGCCGCCCGCACCCTCAAGCGCGCGGTCATCAGCGCCCTCACCGCCAGCGCCATCAACGTGCAGGACCTGGAGGCCACCCCGCTCCCCACCGCCCGGTTCGAGACCGGCCGGGAGGACTGCGCGGGCGGCATCTACCTCCGCACCACGCTCGGCGATCCGCAGGGCGTCGACATCCTCTTCCTCGACGCCGACGGCGCCGACCTGTCGCTGGGAGCCCAGCGCAAGCTGGAGCGCGTCTTCGGCCGCCAGGAGTACCGCCGGGCGTTCCCCGGCGAGATCGCCGAGCTGACCTATCCGGCGCGCAGCGTCGAGACCTACACCCGCGACCTGCTGCGCTGCGTGGACATGACCGGCGTCCGCGAGGCGGAGCTGAAGATCGTGCTGGACTGCGCGGGCGGCACCGCGGCGCTGGTCCTGCCGACCCTGCTCGGCCGGGTCGGCGTGGACGTCCTCACCCGCAACAACCGGCTGGACGAGGCAAATCCAACCGAGACGCTCGCCGAGCGGATGCGCGACCTCCAGCGCCTCGGCGAGCTGGTCTCCTCGTCGCGCGCCGCGTTCGGCGTGCGGTTCGACCCGGTGGGGGAACGGATCTCGCTGGTCGACGAGAACGGCGAGCTCATCAACGACGACCGCGCGCTGCTGGTGATGCTCGACCTGGTCGCCGCCGAGCGGCGCGGCGGGCGGGTCGCGCTGCCGGTCACCACGACCCGCGTCGGCGAGCAGGTGTGCCGGTTCCACGGCGTCCGGGTGGAGTGGACCTCGACGTCGCAGGACGTGCTCACCAAGGCGGCCGCCGACCCCGACATCATCTTCGCCGGTGACGGCCGCGGCGGGTTCGTCATGCCCGAGTTCAGCACCACGGTGGACGGGATCGCCGCGTTCGTGCGGCTCGTCGGCCTGGTCGCCCGGACGCGGCTGACGCTGTCCCAGATCGACCAGCGCATCCCCGAGGCGCACCTGCTGCGGCGATCGGTCCCGACGCCGTGGGCCGCCAAGGGCTCGGTGATGCGCCACGTCGTCGAGGCCGCCGGCGAACGCACCATCGACACCACCGACGGAGTCCGCGTCGTCGAGGACGACGGCAGCTGGGTCCTGGTCCTGCCCGACCCGGCCGAGGCGGTCACCCACCTGTGGGCCGAGGGGCCCGACGAGGACGCCGCCCAGGACCTCCTGGAGGAGTGGGCGACCGTGGTCGAACGCGCCGGTTCCTGATCCCTGGCCGGCGGTCCCTAGTCGACCGCGGCGTCGTCAGGTGTGCCGCGGGCGATCGAGCCCAGCACCCCGAGCGCGTGCGCCAGCGTCCCGGGCGAGGGAGAGGCCAGGCCGAAGCGCACCGCGTTGGGCGAGCCGCCGTTGCCGACGGTGAACGCGGCCGCGGGCGTGACGGCGATGCCCCGGCGCGCCGCGGCGGCGACGAACGTCTCGGCGCGCCACGGCGTGGGCAGATCCCACCAGCAGAAGTACGACCGCGGGTCCGTACGGAGCCGGAAGCCCGCGAGGGTCTCGGTCAGGATGGCCTGGCGGGTCACCACGTCCGCGCGTTTGCGGGCACTGATCTCGGCGACCGTGCCGTCGTTGATCCAGCCGGTCACCGCGTCGAGCGCGAATCCGGCGGGCAGCCACGCGCCCGATCGCACCGCCAAGGTGAAGGCGTCGGCGATGTCCGGCGGCACGACGGCGAAACCGGCGGTCAGCCCCGGGGTGAGCCGCTTGGAGAGGCTGTCGATCAGGATCGTGTGGGCAGGGGCGAACGCCGCGAGCGGCGGCGGCGCCTCGTCCGGCAGGAACGCCCAGATCCTGTCCTCGATCGCGCGCATGTGGTGCCGCTGGAGCACGCCGGCCAGCGCGGCGCGACGGCTCGCGGGCATCGTCGCGCTGGAGGGGTTGTGCAAGGTCGGCTGGACGTAGACGGCGCGGACGGGGGTTGCGCGGTGGGCCGCCGCCAGGGCGTCCGGGTCCAGCCCGTGCTCGTCCACGTCGACGGGCACCAGGGCGATGCCGAGCCGCGCCGCCAGGCTCTTGACGACCGGATAGGTGCGCGCCTCGACGGCCAGCCGTTCACCGGCGGGCACCAGGGCCGACAGCGCCGCGGCGATCGCCTGGCGCCCGCTGCCGGTGAACCGCAGCGCCGCGGGGTCCGGGCGCCAGCCATCGTGGGCGAGCAGCCCGGCGGCGGCCTCCCGGGCGCTCCGTGTACCGGTGGCCCCGGTCGGGCGCAGCGCCGCCGCGAGCACGTCGGGGCGCTGGAACCGGCGGAGCCCGGCGGCGAGCAACTCGGCCTGCTCCGGGACGATCGGCAGGTTCAGCTCCAGGTCGACGCGCGCCTGTGCGGGCTCGGCGAGCGCGGGCTCGGGCGCGGTGGCCCGGTCCGCGGACCGGACGAAGGTGCCGCGGCCGACCTCGCCGACCACCAGGCCGCGCCGGACGAGCTCCTTGTAGACCCGCGCGGCGGTCGAGTTGGCGATGCCGTGTGCGCGTGCGAACTCGCGTTGCGGGGCGAGCCGGTCACCCGGGCGGAGCCGTCCGGCGGCGATCTCGGCCGCCACCGCGTCCGCGACGAGCCGGTAGTCGTCCACGTGGTCATTCCCTTCATTGCACCGAGAGCAATTTTCAGTATTGCACCGCCTAGGCTCCGAGGTCTAGGGTCGGAGCAATATCCCGAGATGAGGTGTGATGGTTTCGTTCGGTGCAATGGCGGGGATCGCAGTGGTCGCGCTCGGCATGGTGTTGTCGCCCGGTCCCAACATGATCTATCTGGTGTCGCGGACGATCACACAGGGTCGGCGGGCCGGGATGATCTCGCTGGGCGGGGTGGCGGCCGGGTTCGTGGTGTACGTGCTCGCGGCCACCGCCGGGCTCACCACGGTCTTCACGCTCGTCCCGGCGCTCTATACGGCGATCAAGGTCGCCGGCGCGGGGTACCTGCTGTGGATGGCCTGGCAGGCGGTGAGGCCGGGCGGCGGCTCCCCGTTCGCCCCCAAGGAGCTACCGGTGGACCCGCCGCGCCGGCTCTTCACCATGGGCCTGGTGACCAACCTCCTCAACCCGAAGATCGCGATCCTGTACGTGTCGCTGCTGCCCCAGTTCGTCGACCCGGAACGGGGCAACGTCGCGCTGCAAAGCCTCGTGCTCGGCCTGACCCAGGTCTTTGTGGCGCTGACGGTCAACGCCCTCTGGGTGCTGAGCGCGGGGGCCGTCGCGCTGTTCCTAGCGCGACGGCCGCTCTGGCAGCGCGTCCAGCGGTACGCGATGGGCACCGTGCTCGCCGGCCTCGCCGTCCACCTCGGGCTCGACAAGTCCAAGGCGGTCGTGGCGGCCCCCTGACGGTGCCACCCGCAGGATCCGGGCCGCCCACGGCGGCAGCCACCAGTTCCACTTGCCGAACAGCGCGACCATCGCCGGGACCAGGAGCGCGCGGACGATGGTCGCGTCGAGCAGGATGCCGAGCCCCAGCCCGGTCGCGAAGATCTTCACCTCGACGATGGGCGCCGCGGCCAGCGAGGCGAACGCCAGGAACAGGATGAGCGCCGCGCTGGTCACCAGCCGCCCGGTCCGTCCGATGCCCTCGACGACGGCCGTCTCCGTGGAGCCGGTGCGGTCGTACTCCTCCCGCATCCGGGCGAGGATGAAGACCTCGTAGTCCATCGACAGCCCGTAGAGGAAGGCGAACACCATCGCCGGGATGAAGACCGCGATCGACCCCGTCGCCGAGATTCCCCAGATCTGATCGCTGCCGTGGCCCTGCTGCCATACCAGGACCGTCGAGCCGAGGACCGCCGCCAGCGACAGCAGATTGAGCAGCACGGCCTTCAGCGGCAGCAGGAGCGACCGGAACGCCCGGGCCAGCAGCACGAACGTGAGCAGGCCGATGACCGCCAGCAGGAGCGGGAACGCGCCGTACACCTTGTCGGTGAAGTCGAGATCGGCCGCGGTCTCGCCGCCCACCTGGGCGCCCGGCGGCGCGGCGGCGCGGATCGCCTTCACGGTGTCCTTGCCGGCGGCGGTGCCGCCCTCTCCGGAGGGCAGGACGGTGACGAGCGCGGAGCCGTCACGCCGCCAGCCGTCCCCTTCGGGCGCGACCACGGAATGCACTCCAGGCAGGCCGCGCAGTTCGGCGGCGACGCGCGCCGGATCGGCGCCGGCAGGCAGGAGCACGTCGACGGGTGTGAGGACTCCGGACGGCACGCCCCCGTGGCGGAGCGCGGTCAGTCCCTCGTAGGCGTGGCCGGACTTGGCCATGGCGCCGCTGTGCGGCTCGCCGAGGTTCATCCCGAGTGCGACGTACGCCAGGGCGGCGAGGATCGCCGTGGAGACCAGGACCGCCACCCACCTGAAGCGGACCACCATGCGGGTCCAGGCCGTCCAGGCCCGGCTCGCCCCCGCCTCCTTGCGGAGCCTGGGCCGGTCCAGCCAGGGCCCGATGGTGGCCAGGACGACCGGCAGCAGCGTGAGCGTGGCCAGCGCGCTCACCGTCGGGATGATCATTCCTCCGTACGCGACGCTGCGCAGGAACTCCACCGGCATGACCAGCATCGCGATCAGCCCGATGGCCACCGCGGCGGCGCTGAAGAGGACCGCGTGCCCCGCCGTGGCCATGGCCCGGCGCACCGCCGCGTCGCCCTCGTGCCCCCGGGCGCGTTCCTCCCGCCACCGGGTGACCAGCAGCAGCGAGTAGTCGACCGCCACGCCCAGCCCGATGAGCGCGACGACGAACTGCACCATGAAGTTGACGTCCGTCACGCCGGTGATCCCGTACACCGCCAGGAACGAGGTCAGGATCGACACGACGGCGATGGCGAGGGGCACCAGGGCGAGGAACGAGCCGAAGACGAAGGCGAGCACGACCAGCGCGCCGACGCCGCCGATGACGGTCTCGACGAGCACGCTCGGCCCCTCGCTCCCGGCAGCCTCCTCCAGTCCCGCCATGCCGGTCACCGCGACCGTGGAGCCTGGCGGAAGCTCCGACCGCAGCACCTGGCCGAGCGGACCGCTCAGGTCCGGGCCCTCGCCGTCCCTGCCGCCGCCTTCCCCGCTCTCACCGCCTTGCGTCTGCTGGATCGGGAAGACCAGGCCGAACGTGGTCCTGCCGTCCGTGGCGACGAGGCGACGGTCCCCGGCGTCGGCGTACGAGACGACGCGCGCGTTCAACCGGCTGCGGGCGGCGTCGAAGGCCTTGCCCAGCGCCGCCTTGGCCTGGGGCGAGTCCACGTTCTGCCCGGCGGGCAGGGTGACCACGGGGATCAGCGGCTTGTCCGCGCCGCCCGAGCCGTACACCCGCGCGATCGCGGCGTTGGCGTCGCGCGCGGCCGATCCCGGCGGTGCGAAGTCCTCTTTCAGCCGGTCGGTGACCTGCGTGACGGCGAAGGCACCCGCGCAGGTGACGGCCAGCCACAGCAGCGTGACGAGAAGTTTGTGCCGGAGCACGTAGCCAGAGAATCTCTCCATGCGGCTCAGTGCAGCGGCCCGGTCTTCGGTGGCTGTGTGGACGCTCTTAGGGATCTCTGTGAATCGGCGCTGTGAATCGGCGCTGTGAATCGGCGCTGTGAATCGGCGCTGTGAATCGGCCTTCACAGCGATCTCTAAGGGATCTCACACTGCGCTCGAAGCGGTCCTGAGGCGAGACTGAGCGCGTGACACATGCCCCCACACGCATCCTCGTGGTCGACGACGAGACATACCTGGCCGATCTGGTCGCCACCGCGCTCCGCTATGAGGGGTTCGAGGCGGCCGTGGCCGGATCGGGCGCGGAGACCGTGGCGCAGGTGGCGCGGTTCGCCCCGGACCTCATCGTGCTCGACGTGATGCTCCCGGACGGCTCCGGCCTGGAGACCTGCGCCAAGCTGCGGCGCGACGGCTGCGAGGCGCCGGTGGTGTTCCTGACCGCCCGTGACGCCACCGAGGACAAGATCAAGGGACTGACGGTCGGCGGTGACGACTACGTGACCAAGCCGTTCAGCCTGGAGGAGCTGATCGCGCGCATCCGGGCCGTCCTGCGCCGGGCCAGGCCGCGCGACCGTGACCGCTCCCGGCTGGTGTTCGCCGACCTGGAGATCGACGAGGACACCTACGAGGTACGGCGCGGCGGTGACCTGGTCGAGCTGACCCCGACCGAGTTCAAGCTGCTGCGCTACCTCGTGCTGAACTCCGGCCGGGTCCTGTCCAAGCGGCAGATCCTCGACCACGTCTGGGAGTACGACTTCGGCGGCAGCGACGGCGTCGTCCAGACCTACGTCAGCTACCTGC
The DNA here is from genome assembly GCF_008923185.1 of Actinomadura rudentiformis. Taxonomy (GTDB): domain Bacteria; phylum Actinomycetota; class Actinomycetes; order Streptosporangiales; family Streptosporangiaceae; genus Spirillospora; species Spirillospora rudentiformis. The sequence goes on along the minus strand of NZ_WBMT01000035.1, from coordinate 67,789 downwards.
GGCGCAAGGTCGACGACCGCGACCCCCGCCTGATCCACACGGTGCCGCGCGTCGGCTACATCCTCCGCTTGCCCAGGGAGGCCTGATGTCCCTCCGCCACCGGCTCATCTTCATCGTGCTGGTGCTCCTGACCCTGGGGCTCGTCACCGTGGGAGCCTCGACCATCGCGGCGATCTTCGACTGGAAGACCTCGACCAACGACCGGCTGATGTCCTCGGTCGGCCGGGAGGCGGCGGCCCTCGTGGCGGCCCGCGCGGAGCGAGGTGAGGGGCTCACCCTGCCGCCCGCCACCGAGGACTTGCCGCGCCTGTGGCAGGCCGGGAGCCGGTACGGCGGATTCCCGTCGTTCCTCCAGATCCGCGGGCCGGACGGCAGGGTCCTGCAGACCGTGTCGTTCGCCGAGACGCCGCCGATCCCGGCGGGCGTCCGCCCGGGGAAGGCGGACGAGGGCAATCCCGACGGCGAGCGGTTCACCCGGATCGAGGCGCGCGTGACCGGCGCCGAGGACCGGTGGGAGGGGCCGTTCGGCGACCGGGTGCCCGACTGGCGGATCCGCGCCGCGTGGCTGCCCGGAGGAAAGGGCACGCTCGTGATGGCGATGCGCACCACCGAGCAGGACGAACTGATCGGGCGCACGCTCGGGACGCTCTTCACGGTGACCCTGCTCGTCCTCGGCGGCGTCGCGTGCCTGGCCTGGCGCGCGATACGGCGGGCGCTGAGGCCGCTGGACGAGATCGCCGAGACCGCGGGCGCCATCGGCGGCGGAGACCTCTCCCGGCGGGTCGAGGCGCCCGGCCCGAAGACCGAGGTCGGCCGGCTCGGGGCCGCGCTCAACGGGATGCTGGCGCAGATCGAGGCCGCGTTCCGGGAGCGCGCGGCCTCCGAGGACCGCCTGCGGCGCTTCATCGCCGACGCCTCGCACGAGCTGCGCACTCCCGTGGCGACCGTCCGCGGGTACGCCGAGCTGTTCCGGCGCGGCGCCGCTGACCGGCCCGGAGACCTGGCCAAGGCCATGCGCCGGATCGAGTCCGAGGCCGAGCGGATGGGCCTGCTGGTCGACGAGATGTTGCTCCTGGCACGCCTCGACCAGGGCCGCCCGCTGGAACGCGAACCGGTCGATCTCGCCGTCCTCGCCGCCGACGCGGTCGCCGACGCGGGGGCGGTCGAGCCCGACCGGCCGATCATGCTTGAGGCGGACGGGCCCGTGGTCGTCCTAGGTGACGCCGAACGGCTGCGGCAGGTGCTCGGGAACCTCCTCGTCAACGTCCGGCGGCACACCCCCGCGGGGGCACCGGCCACCGTCCGCGCGGGCGTCACGGGGGACCAGGCCTTCGTCGAGGTGGCCGACACCGGCCCGGGTCTCGCCGCGGAGCAGTGCGCCAAGGTGTTCGAGCGCTTCTACCGGGCCGACGAGGCACGGACACGCGATCACGGCGGGGCCGGGCTGGGGCTCTCGATCGTCGCCGCCGTGGCCGAGGCGCACGGCGGCACGGCCACGGCGCGTTCCGAGCCGACCGGCGGGGCCGCGTTCCGCGTCACCTTTCCCGCGGTCCCGGTTCCCGCCGGACCGCCCTGACGTGCGTCGGATTTGGCGGCACTTGTCATGATTGGCCGGTGAACGAGCGACGGCAGGACGGGAACACCAGGGGCTGGCGGCGCCCGGACGCCTCCATGTCCCTGCTCTCGGACCTGTTCGCCGGCAAGGTCCTCGACCCCGGATACGCCGAGGCCGCGGCGCGGCGCGAGGCGGCGGGGGAGCGGGAACCGCGGCGCGGCCGGTTCCGCCACGGCGGCGTGCTTCTGGTCCTGATCGTGGTGGGCCTGCTGATCGCGGTCGCGGTGGCCGAGGTCCGGCGCAGCGAACCGGTCGCCCAGCAGCAGCGCTCCCGGCTCATCGGCGAGATCCGCACCCGGACCGCCGAGTCCGACGAGCTCCAGCGGCGCCTCGACCGGCTGCGGGCAGACACCGAACGGCAGCGCGTCGCCGCCCTCGCCCGTAGCGAGGCCGGGCGGCGGGCCCGCGCGGACCTCACCGCCGCCGGCGCGGCCGCCGCGGCCGTCCCGGTCGAGGGCACCGCGCTGGTCGTGACCCTCGCCGACGCCGAGCCGCAGGACGGCGGGCGGCGCCGGGCGGACGCCGGCCGGGTCTATGATCAGGACCTCCAGGTGCTGGTCAACGCCCTCTGGGCGGCCGGGGCCCGGGCGATCGGGATCAACGGCCAGCGGCTGACGCCGACGACGGCGATCCGGACCGCCGGCGAGGCGATCCTGGTGGACTACCGGCCGCTGACCGGCCCGTACGAGGTGACCGCACTGGGCGACCGGGACCGGATCGAGGGTGCCCTGCGCCGCTCCGCGGCCGGCCGGCGCCTGCAGGCGCTGGAGGACCGGTTCGGTGTCCGGTACGGGACCCGCCGGACGGACGAGGCGCGCCTGCCCGCCGCCGGGGCTCTGCAGCTGCGGCACGCGCGCCCGCGGGGCGAAGGCGGCAGAGGCGAAGGTGCCAGAGGCGAAGGCCCACGGGGCGAGGGGACGCGCCGTCCATGACCTGGACGGGCGAGAGGGTGGACCGGGGAGGGGTGTGCCGAGCGTGATCGCGCTGATCGGCCTGGTGGCCGGGGTGGTGCTGGGCCTGCTGTTCGAGCCGACCGTGCCGCTGTGGCTGCAGCCCTACCTGCCGATCGCCATCGTGGCCGCGCTGGACGCCATGTTCGGCGGGGTCCGGGCGCGGCTGGAGGGGATCTTCGACGAGAAGGTCTTCGTGGTCTCGTTCGTCAGCAACACCATCATCGCCGCGCTGATCGTCTTCCTGGGCGACCAGCTCGGCGTGGGCTCGCAGCTGTCCACCGGCGTCGTGGTGGTCCTGGGCATCCGGATCTTCTCCAACGCGGCGGCCATCCGGCGGAAGCTCTTCGGCGCATGAGCGACGTCGAGCCGCAGACGCCTGACGAGCAGGCGCCCGAGGAGCGGGAGACCTCCGCGAAGCAGGAGCCCGAGGAGACACCTGGGTTCCTGGACCTGCTGCGTCCCCGTACGACACTGGGACAGCTCGCCGGCGGCCTCCTGTGCGTGCTGCTGGGCTTCGCGCTGGTGACCCAGGTCAGATCCACCCAGCGGGACACCACGTTCGCCACCGCCCGGCAGGACGAGCTCGTCGGCATCCTTTCCGACCTCTCCCAGCGGTCCGAGCGGCTCCGTGGCGACCTGCGCGACCTGGAGGGCACCAAGGCCGAGCTCGAACGGGACGTCCAGGGCGGGACGGCCCTGGAGGAGGCACGGCGGCGAGCGACCACGTACGGGCTGCTCGCGGGCACCCTGCCGGCCGAGGGGCCCGGGATCGAGCTGCTGATCGGCGATCCCCGCGGCGCGGTGCGCTCGGTCAACCTCCTCGACACGCTGCAGGAGCTGCGCGACGCGGGCGCCGAAGTGATCCAGATCAACGAGGTCCGGGCCGGGGTGAACACCTACTTCCTCGACGCCCCCGGAGGCATCGAGGTGGACGGCCGGATCCTGCGGGCGCCGTACCGGTTCCTCGCCATCGGGGACCCGCACACCATGACGACGGCGCTCAACATTCCCGGCGGCGTGATCAAGACGCTCCAGAACGCCGGGGCGAGCACGACCGTCACCCCGCGTACAAGGCTCACCATCAGCGCGGTACGGTCGGGGTGAGGGGCACCGGGGGTGGCGATCGAGGCTCGTCCGCGCGGCGGCGTAGACCTGCGATCATTATCGAAGGTAGCTTGAGGAGGTCGGCTCCCCGATCCAGTTGACCCCTCGGGCAATACCCGCGTAAGTTGCGGCGACCGTCGTGTGAATGGGCGGGGAGTCGGACCGTGGTCGGGGGCGGGTCCCCGGCGTGGGTTGGTAAAGGATGCGCGTGGCGCAGGCGACCCTCGCGAGAGCGAGGAGCCCGCGGCACGCCGATGGTAGGAGGCCGAGCCGATCGATGCCGAGCGTCTACTGCACGCAGTGCGGTCACGCCAACCCGGATGATGCCCGCTTCTGCTCCAACTGCGGCACTCCGCTGACGCGGACCGCCACGCCTCCCTCGCCTGCTCCCCAGCAGCCACCGCCGCCCTACCGCGAGTCGCCGGGCGAGTCGACGTCGACGATCTCGATCGGCGGCTTCGAGGCCCTCGACGCCGACCAGAGCGCCGAGGAGCCCGTCGGCCCCGACCAGGTCGCCGTCGAGGCCCTGCCGCCCGGCACCGCGCTGCTGGTGGTCAAGCGCGGGCCCAACGCCGGGAGCCGCTTCCTGCTCGACAAGGAGCGCACGTCGGCGGGGCGCCATCCAGAGAGTGACATCTTCCTCGACGATGTGACCGTGTCCCGCCGGCACGCCGAGTTCGCCCGGCAGGGCGGCAGCTTCTCGGTCCGGGACGTGGGCAGCCTCAACGGCACCTACGTCAACCGTCAGCGGATCGACTCCGCCGGCCTGTCGGGCGGCGACGAGGTCCAGATCGGCAAGTTCCGGCTGGTGTTCCTGACCAATCCGCAGCACGGCTGACCGGACGGCCGCGCGCCGGATGACGGGCGCCGCGCCGGGTGGGGGACCGCCACGGGGACGAGGGGAGGGGCCATGAACGCGCAGCCAGTCCGTGCCCTGATGACGATCGGGGATGTTCTGGGCCTGCTCAGGGCCGACTTCCCCGACATCACCATCTCCAAGATCCGCTTCCTGGAGGCGGAGGGGCTGATCGAGCCGCAGCGCAGCCCCTCCGGATACCGCAAGTTCGGTGAGGCCGACGTCGACCGGCTGCGGTTCATCCTCACCGCCCAGCGTGACCACTATCTGCCACTGCGGGTGATCAAGCAGCGGCTGGAGGCCCAGGACCGCGGCGAGGCCCTGCCGCCCCTGGAGACGGCCCGGCATGTCCCGGCGCAGGAACGCCGCCCCCGCACGCTCGTGGCGGCCGACACGGGCGCCCCCGAGCCCGCCGTGCGCCTCACCCGGCGCCAGCTCCTCGACGGCGCCGGGATCGACGAGGAGCTGCTGAGCAGCCTGGAGGACTACGGGCTGGTGGCCAGAGCGGGCGCGCACTATGACGGCGAGGCTCTCACGATCGCCCGCGCCGCCGCCGCGCTCGGCTCGTTCGGCGTCGATGTGCGTAATCTGCGGCCCCTCAAGGCCGCCGCCGACCGGCACGTCGGCCTCATCGAACAGGTGATCGCACCCCAGCTGCGCCGCCGCAGCCCCGGCGCGCACGAGCAGGCGGCCGAGGCGGCCCGTGAGATCGCCGCGTTGTCGGTCCGGCTGCACGCGGCGTTGCTGGCCACGGGCCTGCGTGAAAGCCTTGACCCCTGATCATGAATTTGCCGGAGGTTATTGCCGCGCTGTCCGCGCGCCCCCCTGTCGGGGGTCGGGTGTACGTTGGCTACAAGGTTCGGTCAGAAATCGATCTGGACAATTGGTGATCGAGACAGCGAGGACCAGCAGGGAGCCGCAGTGAAGCAGATGGAGGTCGTCGGCGTCCGGGTCGAGATGCCCTCCAATCAGCCGATCGTCCTGTTGAAGGAGACGGACGGGGATCGGTACCTGCCCATCTGGATCGGGGCGGTGGAGGCGACCGCGATCGCCTTCGCCCAGCAGGGCGTGCTGCCGGCGCGCCCGCTCACCCATGACCTCTTCCGCGACGTTCTCGACGCCCTGAGCGTCCAACTGCGCACGGTCAACATCATCGCGTTGCGCGAAGGCATCTTCTTCGCCGACCTGGTGTTCTCCAACGGCGTCGAGGTGAGCGCGCGCCCGTCCGACTCGATCGCCCTGGCCCTGCGCACCGGGGCCACCATCTTCGCCAGCGAGGACGTCCTCGAAGAGGCCGGGGTCGCCATCCCCGACGAGCAGGAGGACGAGGTCGAGAAATTCCGCGAGTTCCTCGACACCATCTCGCCGGAGGACTTCGGGCGAGCAGGCTAGCCTCCGAGGCCGAACAGCGGTCCTTCGGGTTAGGTAAAGCTTTTTGGGGCGTGCAAGGTCATGCCGGGTTCCGAGTGATCTTGCATTGCGGGTGAGGGTCCTGTTTCCGCTGGGTAATCACCTGGGTAGGAGTGCATGGGGTGCGGGGTGCGCAATTTGCCCACGTGAAGCCGGTTCATCCGGGCATGCGACGCGCCGACGACGAACGTTGACCACACCCTGACCGGCACCTACCGTGCTGGTGGAACACCCGTGGTGTAATTCGTCAAACCCCCTTGACGGAGCGCGGCGGGCTGATAGAAGCCGGAGGTCCGCGTGGCGGTGAGCAGCGGCGAGGGCAAGGCGACCCCCGACAGGCACATGGCGTCTCGGCGTGCCGGAGAGCAGGGACTGCTCTTCGACACCGAGGTGTCGTCGCCGCCCGAGGATGTCGGCTACCGCGGGCCGACCGCGTGCTCCGCGGCCGGGATCACCTACCGGCAGCTGGACTACTGGGCGCGCACCGGGCTCGTCGAGCCCAGCGTGCGGGCCGCGCACGGGTCGGGCAGCCAGCGGCTCTACAGCTTCCGCGACATCCTGGTCCTGAAGGTCGTCAAACGGCTCCTGGACACGGGTGTGTCGTTGCAGCAGATCCGGACCGCGGTCACGCACCTGCGGGACCGGGGGGTCAACGATCTGGCCCAGATCACGCTCATGAGCGACGGTGTGAGCGTCTACGAGTGCACCTCGGCCGACGAGGTCGTGGATCTGCTCCAGGGCGGTCAGGGCGTCTTCGGCATCGCCCTCGGGCGGGTCTGGCAGGAGGTCGAAGGCAGCCTCGCGGAGCTGCCGGGGGAACGCGCCACGACCGACGATGACGACGACCACCCGCACGACGAGCTCGCGCACCGCAGGCGGGTGCGCAAGACGGGCTAGATCGCTTCCTTCCGCTGCAGATAGGCGAACGCGGCCCAGCCCGGGAGCACCGGGAACCACAACGTCAGCAGACGGTAGAGCAGCACGGCCGACGTCGCCGTCTCGGCGGTCAGGCCGGCCAGGGTCAGCGCCAGGGTCAGCGCCCCTTCGACGGCGCCGAGGCCGCCGGGAGTGGGCGCGGCCGAGCCGACCGCGTTGGCGGTCAGGAAGACCACGATCACCGTGGTGAGGGGCAGTTCACCGCCGAAGGCGCGGATGGAGCTGTCCAGGCAGGCCACGAAGGCGGCGCTGAGCAGGATGATGCCGCCCATGCCCGTGAACATCTTCTTGGGCGACTGGAGCACGTCCACCAGCCGGGGCACGACGCCGGAGAACATGTTCTTCAGCCGGGCGGTGACGAAGCGCCGCACCTTGGGGATGGTGAGCGCGATCCCGGCGATGATCGCGAGCGCCAGCAGCACGATGACGATCGTCCGGGACGGCGCCAGATCCTTGGTGGCGTTCGTGGTGGAGCCGGTGATGAAGCCGAAGAGGATCAGCAGCAGGATGTGGGTGGCCATGCCCATCAGCTGGGAGGCGCCCACGCTGGCCACGGCCGGCCCGGGGCGGACCCCGGAGCGCTGAAGGTAGCGGGTGTTGAGCGCCACGCCCGCGACGGCGGCCGGTGCCACGAGCTTCACGAACGACGCGGCCAGCTGCACCAGGACCGTGCGCCAGAGCGGGAGCGGCTCGGGCACGAAGCCGATGAGCATCCAGGCGGCGGCCACGTAGGTGGCGGCCGCCGCGGCCAGGCCGGCCGCCGCCCACCACCATGTGGCCGATGACAGCAGATTGCCGAGATCAACGCTGCTGAGCTGGGGGACGATGATGTAGGCCGCGAAGGTGAGGGCCACGATGCTGACGATCGTGCGGGGGCGGAAACGCTCCAGCCGGATCGGCGGGGCCTCGCTCTCGGGCTTGAGGCGCAGGATCTGCTCGCGGATGCGGGTCAGCAGGTCCTTGTCGTGGCGCAGCGCGGCCCGCGTGGCGCGGGTCAGGGCGACCCGCTGGAGCATCGGCACGACCCCGGCCAGGGTGCTGTCGCCGAGGATGGGCGAGGCGGTCGCGACCGCGCGTTCCGGCCCGACGCGCAGCGCGAGCGTGGTGAGGAGCTGGGCCAGGTCCAGCCGCAGCGCCAGATCACCGGCGGCGATCTCGCCGACGCGCAGATGGACCAGATGGGCCCGGCCGTCGGTGATCTGGATGGACTCGGCCTCCAGGCGGCGGTGGGCGAGGCGCCCCGCCTGGAGGCGCTGGAACTGCCGCCAGATGTCGGCCAGGAGCTCGTCGGTGATCTCGTCGTCGGCGAGCGTGTTCAGGGTGCGCCCCGAGACGTGCTCGTACGCCAGCAGCGCGGCCTCGGTGCCCACTTCGGAGGTGCCGAGCAGGCGGGGCGTCCGGGCGTTCGCGGCGTGGACCGCGTACGCCATCAGGGACTCCTGCTCCAGCGACCGGCGCAGCGACCGCAGCGCGCGGCGGGGCGTCGCGGCGCGGAGCCGGACTAGGCGCCACACCCGGTAGAAGAGCCCGGCGGTCTGCTGGTCGCGGTCCAGGACGGTGACCCGCAGCTGCCATTCGCCCTGGGGCAGCTGGCGGCCGGCGGTCTGCTCGACCGCCACGTCATAGGCCCGGGGCTCGTCGGCCGGGGCCGGGACGCGACGGGCGCGCAAGGGCGTGAAACCCAGCCTGGTCAAGGCGGCCATGACCGCGGTGCCGGGCGGGCGGGGGTTGGGCGTGCCGACGGCGTACAGCGTGCCGTGGCCGATGGCCCGGCCGAGGAAGTACGTGGCCGCCAGCGCGGCCACGGAGGCGTACAGGGCCGTCAGCCCGGTCAGCGCGGCCAGTCCGATCATTGCCCAGGTGGCGGCCTGCCAGCGCGTCCGGCCGGCCATGCCCACGGCCGTGACGAACGCGATGACCGGGGTGATGTCGGTGTGCACCGGCGCGGTGTCGGTGCCGCCCCAGATGAGGGAGTCCAGGACGCCGCCGGGGGCCGCGGGGACCACCCAGTCGTCCAGGACGATGGTGAGGACGAACGCGATCACCGCGGCCAGCAGGGCGATCGCGACCCGTACCCCGTCCTTGTGGAACAGGCGCTCGATCGCGAACGCGACCGGCACGGCCAGCACGCCGAAGCTGGAGACCAGCGTGGCCATGGTCAGCAGGAACCGCGGGGCCTGCGTGGTGCCCCCGACGATGTCGCTCTGCAAGCCGGTCGTGGTGCCCTTGGCGATAGAGACCAGCAGCAGGATCGCGGCGAGGCCCGCGACGGAGGCCAGGAAACGGATGGCGTCGACCGGGCGGCGGATCCGGTCGGGGCCGGCCGGCTCGTCCACGGGCACGCCGACGGCGGCGCCCTGCTTGGGCTCGGGCGCCTCGCTCCGGGCCTCGGGAGCGCCCTGTGTCGTGCTGTGCGTCACGCCCTGTGTCATGCCGCACCACCGTCCGGAACTCTCACTGTGATCAGCGTCCCAGAACAGGCGCCGCCCCGTCGAGCGGGGCATGCCGTGCTGCCCCGCGCGGCCCCAACCGACTTACCTATTGGTCTCGCCCCCCGGCTCCGGGCCGCCCGTGGCTCTGTGAGCTGTGGATATCGTACTGACCGGCCCTGGCGGCCGATCATGGGCCCCAACCGCGGACCGCGGGGCCGCGTCGATCGTTTCCGTCCTCTTTGGATAGAGTTCCCCTTAGGACATGCCGTCGACCCTGTGCGGGAGAGACTCCACGCCGCCAGCGTGGGGCGCCGAAGGGGCAACCCTCCCCGGAACCTCTCAGGCAAAAGGACCGCTGGGCGAGGCACCTCTGGAAAGCAGGCGTCGTTCCCTCGATGGAGGGAACGGGCCTCACCGAAGGGGAAACCCCGCTCCGCGGGTGAAGCTCTCAGGTGCCCATGACAGAGGGGGAGACCGGCCATCGGGCCAGCGCGGGCCGATGGTGGCCCTGAGCGACCCCAGCAGCCCAGGAGGATTCCCCTATGACCGCCCAGTACTTCGCCCCGGTGGCGTCGCCACAGCACCCACGGTCCACGTTCGCCGACCGGCACATCGGCCCGTCCCCCGACGACCAGTCCCGGATGCTGGCGGCCATCGGCTATTCGAGCGCCGAGGCGCTGATGGACGACGCGGTGCCCGCCGTCATCCGGACCGGCCGGCCGCTGGACCTGCCGGCGGCGCTGAGCGAGCCGCAGGCCCTCGCGCGGCTGCGCGAGCTGGCCGCGAAGAACACCGTCGTCCGCTCCATGATCGGCCTCGGCTACCACGGCACGCACACGCCGGGCGTCATCCTGCGCAACGTCCTGGAAAACCCGGGCTGGTACACCGCCTACACCCCGTACCAGCCCGAGATCTCCCAGGGCCGGCTGGAGGCGCTGCTCAACTTCCAGACCGTGGTGAGCGACCTGACGGGGCTGCCGGTCGCCAACGCCTCGCTGCTGGACGAGGGGACCGCCGCGGCCGAGGCCATGGCCCTCGCGCACCGGGTGTCCAAGCGCAAGGACCCGGGCTCGTTCCTGGTCGACACCGACGCGCTGCCGCAGACCATCGAGGTGATCCGGACCCGCGCCGTCCCGCTGGGCATCGAGGTGGTCATCGCCGACCTGTCCGGCGGCCTGCCCGAGGGCGACTTCTTCGGGGTCCTCCTGCAGTACCCGGGTGCCTCCGGCGCCGTTCGCGACCTGGAGCCGGTCAGCGCCGCCGCCCACGAGCGCGGTGCCCAGGTCGTCGTCGCGGCCGACCTGCTCGCGCTGACCCTGCTGCGGCCGCCGGGCGAGTCGGGCGCCGACATCGTCGTCGGCTCGTCGCAGCGCTTCGGCGTCCCGTACGGCTTCGGCGGCCCGCACGCCGGCTACATGGCCGTCCGCGAGGGCATCCAGCGGCAGCTGCCGGGCCGCCTGGTCGGCGTGTCCGTCGACGCCGACGGCGCCCCCGCCTACCGGCTGGCGCTGCAGACCCGCGAGCAGCACATCCGGCGCGAGAAGGCCACCAGCAACATCTGCACCGCCCAGGTGCTCCTCGCCGTCATGGCGAGCATGTACGCGGTCTACCACGGCCCCGAGGGCCTGGCCGCGATCGCCGAACGCACGCACGGGCACGCCGCCGAGATCGCCGCCGGGCTGCGCCGGGCGGGTGCCGAGGTCGTCCACGACGCCTTCTTCGACACCGTGCTCGCCCGGGTTCCCGGGCGGGCCCGCGAGATCCTCGCCAAGGCCCTGGAGAACGGCCGCAATCTGCGCCTGGTCGACGACGACCACCTCGCGATCGCGTGTGACGAGACCACCGACGCCTCTGACGTGGCGGCGGTGCTCGCCTCGTTCGGCCTGGACGAGGCACCGGCGGAGGAGGTCGCACAGGCGATCCCCGAGGGGCTGCGCCGGGAGAGCCCGTACCTCACCCACCCGGTGTTCCACGCGCACCGCTCCGAGACCGCGATGCTGCGCTACCTGCGCAAACTGCAGGACAGGGACATCGCACTGGACCGGTCGATGATCCCGCTCGGCTCCTGCACCATGAAGCTGAACGCCACCACCGAGATGGAACCGATCACCTGGCCCGAGTTCGCGGACATCCACCCGTTCGCGCCCGTCGAGCAGGTCCAGGGCTACCTGGAGCTGATCGGCGAGCTGGAGGACTGGCTCGCCGAGCTCACCGGCTACGCGCGGGTGTCGGTCCAGCCGAACGCCGGATCGCAGGGCGAGCTGGCCGGGCTCCTCGCCATCCGCGGCTACCACGCCTCCCGCGGCGACCAGGGCCGGACCATCTGCCTAATCCCGTCCTCGGCGCACGGCACCAACGCCGCCAGCGCCGTCATGGCGGGCATGAAGGTCGTCGTGGTCACGTGCGACGACCACGGCAACATCGATCTGGACGACCTGCACGCCAAGATCGAAAAGCATCGCGAGCAGCTTGCCGCGATCATGGTGACCTATCCCTCCACGCACGGCGTCTTCGAGGAGACGATCGCGGACGTCTGCAAGGCCGTGCACGACGCGGGCGGGCAGGTCTACGTCGACGGCGCCAACCTCAACGCGCTGGTGGGCCTGGCCCGGCCGGGCGAGTTCGGCTCCGACGTCTCCCACCTCAACCTGCACAAGACGTTCTGCATCCCGCACGGCGGCGGCGGTCCCGGCGTCGGCCCGGTCGGCGTGCGCGAGCACCTGGTGCCGTTCCTGCCCAGCCACCCGCTGCGCGCCGAGGCCGGGCCTCAGGAGACGGGGGTCGGGCCGATCTCGGCCGCGCCGTGGGGGTCGGCCGGCATCCTGCCGATCTCGTGGACCTACATCGCGATGATGGGGCCGGACGGCCTGCGCGAGGCCACCGAGAGCGCCATCATCGGCGCCAACTACCTGGCCGCGCGGCTCGCCCCGCACTACCCGGTGCTCTACACCGGGCGGAACGGCCTGGTCGCGCACGAGTGCATCGCCGACCTCCGCAAGATCACCAAGGAGACCGGCGTCACCGCCGAGGACGTCGCCAAGCGGCTGATCGACTACGGCTTCCACGCGCCGACCCTGTCGTTCCCGGTGGCGGGCACGCTGATGATCGAGCCGACCGAGAGCGAGGACCTCGCCGAGCTCGACCGGTTCGCAGACGCCATGATCGAGATCCGGCGGGAGATCGAGCGGGTCGCGGACGGCACGTTCGACCGCGACGACAACCCGCTGAAGAACGCCCCGCACACCGCGGCGAGCCTCATCACCGAGGACTGGAAGCACTCCTACACCCGCGAGGAGGCCGCCTACCCGGTGCCGGCGCTGCGGGAGGACAAGTACTGGTCGCCGGTGCGCCGCATCGACCAGGCCTACGGCGACCGGAACCTGGTGTGCTCCTGCCCCCCGCCGGAGGCGTTCGAGGACTGAGCCGGGAGCGTTCGAGGACTGAGCCGGTGGCGTCCGAGGACTGACCGTGACGCCGTCTCGGAATCTGTGATCGTTCTTGTCCGGATCCGGGTGTCGTCCCGGGACGGGAGGGGCCGATCTCGATAGGCTCTGGGGACCATTCGGACCCCCAGAAGGCTGCCGCATGAGCAAGACGCCTGACGATCCGGCTCGGCTGTGCGAGGAGGCCCGGCGGCTCGCCGAGAACGGCGAGGCCGACCGGGCCGCCCTGCTGTTCCAGGAGGTGCTCGCGCTGGGCGACACACCGGTGCGGGCGCAGGCCGCGCTCGGGCTGGCCGTCGTCCTCGACGACTCCGGGGACGTGGCGGGGGCGCGGGAGGCCGACCGGGTCGCGATCCAGGCCGCGGACCCCGAGTACGGGCCCCGGGCCGCCTACCACCTGGCGCTCACCCACGAACGAGCCGGCGAGCACGCGGAGGCCGGGCGCGCCTGGCAGGTCGTGGTCGACTTCGGCAATCCCGCCTACCTCCCGCCGGCCTTCCTGGCGCTGGGACGGCTGGCCGACGACGCGGGCGACTTCGAGACCGCGCGGGGGCACTGGGAGGAGGCGATCGGGACCGGGGACCCCGAGTACGGACCGGTGGCCGCCCACGACCTCGCCCAGCGGCTGCTCGAACGCGGCGAGCCGGTGCGCGCCCAGCGCGTCCTGACCGCGGGCCTGAAGGTCATCGACCGGGAGTCCGCACCGTACGCCTACGCCCGGCTGGCGGTGGCGCTCGGCATCTCCTGCCTCGACCAGGCCATCGGCGCGTTCGGCGCGGCCCTCGGCGACGATGACGCCGTCGCCGACCCGGAGGTCGGGCCGCTGGCCACCGAGCTGCTGGCACGCACGCTGCCGCTGCGCGGACGCGGCGACGAGGCGCGCGAGGTCTGGCGCCGCGGCCTCTCCGACCCCGGCGTGTCGGGCCAGGTGCGGGCACGCCTCCGCCGCGACTTCGGCGGTGACGACGAGGACGCCGACCCCGCGGACCTGTGGTGGGAGCCGGTCGTCGAGTCGGCGGTGTCGGACGGCTCGCTGCCCGCGGTGGCGGGCGAGGCCTTCGGCGCCCTCGACCACATGTACGCGCTGCTCGCCGTCCGGTACGCCGACGGCCCGGCCGCCGATCCCGCGCCCGCCGAGACGCACGACCTGCTGGGCCGGGCCATCAGGGTGCCGAGTGACTATCTCTGGGGCCCGCTCCTGCATGAGAGTTTCGCCGAGCGGCTGCGGATGGCGACGGGCACGCCCGCCCGGTCGCTGCCGCCCGGCTGGCCCGACGCCTGAGGGATCCGGGAGGGTTCAGCTCGCGACGTCACGTTCGGCGACGACCTGGTCGATCCGCACCCGCACGAGGTACTCGCCGGGCACCGCGTTGCGCTCGCCGAACTCCTTGCCCCGGTCCTCACCCATGTAGCGGCCGCCGATGGCCGTCGCCCAGGTGAGCATCTCGTCCAGGTCCTCCGACAGCGTGGCCTCTCCCTTGATGAGGACGAACGAGAACGGCGGCTCCTGGTCGTCCACGCAGATCACCACCCGGGGCTCACGCCGGAGGATGCGCCCCTTGAGGCTTTCCTTGCCTGTGTTGAACACCAGGTCTGGGCCGTCCAGGACGAACCAGATGGGGGTCACGTGAGGGCTGCCGTCCTTGCGGGTCAGCCCGATCTTCCCGGTCCGTGTCCCCTCTGATACGAATTCCCGCCATTCACTTTCCGTCATCTTTACCATGGCGCCAGTCTGCCGCACCGATCCCCAGTGGCTACGGTTGGTCACGTGCGGATCGACACGGCCCACGGCCCGGCGCAGGTCACCCTGGACGAGGTGGACGACCCTTCGTTCCTGCTGGTGCTGACGCACGGGTCGAACGGGGGAGTGGAGGCGCCCGATCTGCTGGCCGTCCGGGACGTCGCGCTCGCCCTCGGCGGCGCCGTCGCGCGCGTGATGCAGCCGTTCAGGCTGGCGGGCCGCCGCGCGCCCGGGCCCGCGGTGAAGCAGGACGAGGCCTGGCTGGAGGTCATCAAGCTGCTGCGGGACCGCCACGGCGCCGTGCCGCTCGTCCAGGGCGGGCGCAGCAACGGGGCACGGGTGGCGTGCCGGACCGCCCGGGCCGCGGACGCCGCCGGGGTCGTCGCGCTGGCCTTCCCGCTGCACCCGCCGCGCAACCCGGAGCGGTCGCGAGCGGACGAGCTGCGCTCGGCGGGGGTCGAGGTCGTCGTCGTGAACGGCGACCGCGACCCGTTCGGCGTCCCCGATCCGGCGGACGCCGCGGAGGTCGTCGTGCTGGCCGGCGAGCGGCACGACCTCACGAAGGATCCGGCCGCGGTGGGCGCCGCCGTGGAGCCGTGGCTGCGCCGCTGGAGCGGCACGCGCTGACCGGCAGCAAAAGACGCCCGCTCGGAGCGGGCGCCGCTGTGGTGCTGTGGGTCTTGGCGATGGAGGGTCTTGGAGATGGAGGGGTCGTGCGGTTGGAGGTTCGTGCTCCTCTGGGCCGCGGGTCGGCCCAGAGGCTCGGGCAGGTGAGCTTGCCCCCGAGGATGATCACCCGTTTGGACTAGTCCCCCGTGTGGGACAGGTCAGGCGGCGGACGGAGCGATCAGGTCCGTCGGCCGGTGCGGTGCGATGACTTCCCCGTCGGGCAGCAGCTCACCGGTGTCCTCGAAGAGCACGACGCCGTTGCACAGCAGGCTCCACCCCTGCTCGGGGTGGTGCACGATCGTGCGGGCGGCGTCGCGGTTCGGTCCGTCAGGCGAGGGACATGGTGGCTGGTGCGGGCACATCGGCGTGCCTCCGGTCTTCAGCTTCGGTGCGGTTTGCATGTCGTCCTTATGACGTCCTCCAGTGTGATGCGGTTCGCATTGTCGCGGCCATAGCCCGTTGGGACGGTTGTGCTTTGGTACTGGGGTACCGGATGGCTGTGACCCGCCTCACCCTGAGGTGCCACTCATTATGTTCCCCTTGATCGATTACGGGTGAAGAACGACACGCCGTCCGCTGGACAAACGGTTCACCCTGATTCGCGGCCCGGCCTCGCGTCGTCCCGGCGTCGGCCCGCGAGCGGCTGGGGCGCGAGGTGGAGTTCCCGCCGGACCGGACCTGTTGTGGCCAGATGCACGGGCCACCGGCTGCTCGCTCCCTGATCCTCGTGGAGGGTGAGCGCGTTAGGGGTTGATGGCGGCCAGGACCAGGTCGAGGCCGCCGTTGAACCGGGCGTCCCAGTCCACCGTCTCGCCGGCGCCGTCCGGTGTGCCGCGCGCCTCCAGTGCCGCGTGGCCGATGACGTACCCGAGCAGGGTGTGCGCGGCGACGGCGGCCGCCGCTTCGGGGATCGCGCCCAGCCGCAGCACCTCCTGGAGCGAGGCGGTCGTGGTGGCGAGGGCCGCCGGGTTGCGGCGAGTGACCAGCAGGGGCAGCACCCCGGCGTGATCGAGCAGCCGGGCCCGGTAGCCGCGGGCCCAGTCGCGCAGGGCCTCGCGCCAGCCCGCCGCACCCCGCGTCTCGGCCGGGGCGATGGCGACGTGGGCGACGAGTCCGTCCAGGAGCTGTTCCTTGCCGCGGGGGAGGTGGTGGTAGATCGCCATCGCCTCCACCTCCAGGGCGTCGCCGAGGCGCCGCATCGTGAGGCGGCCGAGCCCCTGGCCGTCCACGATCTGGAGTGCGGCCTCGATGATGCGCTCGATGCTGAGGGGCGCGCGGTTCTGGGCGTTGATCGCTGGCTGTCGGACCATGGCCCGACCTTACTGCGTAAAGGGCGCGAGTTGGGCGTCCTGCGCCACGACACGCCGGGGCCTGGGCGTACGCTTACCCGAAGCTGGATCTGGAAAGCCGGGATTCGAAGGAGCCACCCCATGCCGCTGGGCCGCCGTGTGAACAAGGAAGTCATGGAGATGTACGAGGCCGACCAGCGGCTCGCGGACACCTACAAGGACCGGCTGGCCGAGGCCGCCGAGGCGGAGAAGGCGCTGCGCGCCGCCGAGACCGAGGGGCGCGACGCCGAGCTGCACGAGCTCGCCATCGCCTTCGACAAGGCCCTGACCGAGGTGCTGCTGGCCGCCGAGGCCGCCGAGAGGGTGGCCGCCGGGACCAAGACCTATGTCCCGGAGTCGGCGGACGCCAAGACCAGGCGTGCCGCCGAGATCGCCCGCCGCAAGGCCAAGGCGCGCCCGGCCGTCACGCCGTTGACCGGCGAGGTGGACCGCCTGCGGACCGCGCGCGAGCAGCACCGGATGGCCTTCCGCGTCCGGCCCGCGACCATCGTCTGACGGCCGGCCGGGGTCGCGGCCTCGCGACACAGCATCCGCACCGAGTGGCACCGGCCGCCGAGTTCTGAGAATCTACCTTCTCGGGGATCGCCGGGGGGCTTTCCGCGTCGGCCGCCGGGGGTGGACCGTGCCGGCGTGGCAGGAGCGCCCGGCGTCAGGGCCGCACGAACGTCACGGTGCTCGTAACGCCGGGGGGAAGTCACGTGGAGCGCACGCCGCCTGATCGGCATCGCGTACTCGAGTCCTACCAGGACGGAGTGCAGGCGATCCGGTCGCTGGCGGCCGGGGTCGGCGACTGGAGCGTGCCGACCCCGTGCACGGAGTGGCTGGCCGCCGACCTGGCCGGTCACCTCCGCTGCGTCGCGGAGAACTTCCTGGAGTACCTCCAGGACTCGCCGGACAGCCGGCTGGCCAAGCTGTTCGCCCAGGACGCGGCCTCCGCGGTCCTGATCCGCCAGCAGGCCCGGCAGAACGCGACCGAGCTCGCGGTCCTGCCCCCCGAGCCCGGGCCGTCGCGCATCATGGCGTTCACGGTGTCGGCCGGCGCCTACGCCGACCTCATGCCGGACATGTGGGACCGCACCCATCTGATCTATCGCGGCACCAAGTACACCGTGGGCGACCACGCGGGCGCCGCCTGCGTGGAATGGCACCTGCACGCCTGGGATCTCGCCAGGGCGATCGGGACCGACTACCGGCCGCGCGACCCCGAGCTGCTCGTGTCGGCGTGGCACTGGGGCGTCCCGCACCTGCCGCTGGCCCCGGGGGACGCCTGGGAGGCGGTGCTGCGCTCATCGGGCCGGTCACCGGGCTGGCCGTTGGAGGAGACCCCGGTGTCCGGCCCCGCGACGCGCGGCGCGCCGGCCGCGCCCGGACGTCGCCGGGTGCGCGGCCGGCGCGCTTGACCGGATCACGCTGTCGTTCGAGTTCAGACCGTGCCTGGGATCAGACCCGTGCCCGGGATCAGACTCCGACCAGCTTCCGGCTGTGCGTGCGGATGTAGACCAGGTAAGTCAGCGCGAAGCACAGCGCGTAGAAGGCGATGAAGGCGATGTAGGCGCCGTCCCCGGTCTTGTAGGTGAGGAACGACTGCCGGAAGGCCACGTTGACCAGCACGCCGCCGAACGCGCCGACCGCTCCCGCGATCCCGATCAGGGCGGCCGCGAGCCTGCGGGACTCGACCTCGGCCGCGCCCGGGTCGCCGCCGTTGGCGACACCCAGCTCCGCCTTCGCCCGGAAGATCGCCGGGATCATCTTGTAGGTCGAGCCGTTCCCGAGCCCGCTGAACACGAACAGCAGGATGAAGCCGGTGAGGAACAGCGCCAGCGACTTCTGCTGCGAGGCGACCAGGACCACGGACGCGGCGGCCGCCATCGCGACGAAGTTCCAGAAGGTCACTCTCGCGCCGCCCAGCTTGTCGGCGAGCGCGCCGCCGAAGGGGCGGATCAGCGAACCGAGCAGCGGCCCGAGGAAGGTCAGGTAGGCGGCGTCGATCGGCGTCGGGAAGTCGTCCTTGAACTGCACCTGCAGCACCTGGCCGAACGCGAAGCCGAAGCCGATGAACGAGCCGAACGTGCCGATGTAGAGCACGGACATGATCCAGGTGTGCGGGTCCCTGCTCACGTCGCGCATCCCGCGCTTGTCGTTGCGGGCGTGTGACAGGTTGTCCATGAAGAGCGCCGAGCCGAGCGTGGCCAGCACGATGAGCGGGATGTAGATCCCGGCCACCAGGCCCGGGTGGTCCTTGCCCGCGGTGGCCAGCACGAGCAGGCCGACCAGCTGCACCGCGGCGACGCCGAGGTTGCCGCCGCCGGCGTTGATGCCGAGCGCCCAGCCCTTGAGGCGCTGCGGGTAGAAGGCGTTGATGTTGGCCATCGACGAGGCGAAGTTGCCGCCGCCGACGCCGGCGATCGCCGCGAGGATCAGCAGCGTGGAGTACGAGACGCCCGGCTCGATGAGGAACGCGGCCAGCACCGAGGGCACCAGCAGCAGCGCCGCGCTGAAGATCGTCCAGTTGCGCCCGCCGAACTTGGCGACGGCGAACGTGTAGGGGATCCGCAGCACCGCGCCGAACAGCGCCGGAACGGCGGTGAGCGTGAACTTCCCGGCCGGGTCGATGCCGTAGGCCGGACCCAGGAACAACACCAGCACGGACCACAGCGTCCACACTGAGAACCCGATGTGCTCGGAGAAGATCGAGAAGATCAGGTTGCGGCGGGCGACCTTGGCGCCGCCGTTGGCCCAGAACTCCGGCTCCTCGGGACGCCAGTCGTCGATCCAGTGACCCTTGAGCCGGGTCAGCGGCCGCCCGCGGCCTTGCTGTGTGACTTCGGTCGTGACGGTCATCGGGACTCCTCGTCGGTCGCTTTGCGTAGCCGACGCTAGAAGTCGCGAGTTTCGTCGATGTGTTTCGTTTAATGCAGCAGTGATAACTCTGCTGCACGGCGCCCGGCGCGTGATGTGAGGCCGCGCAGGGCCGGTCGTCCTGGTCAGCGCAGGTCACACGTGATCGACGAGCGCTTCGGCCCGGCGCGGGTCGGCGCTGCGGGCGCAGTGCGCCGAGCAGTACCAGCGCCGGTCGACCTCCACGCCATGGCCGAGGATCCGGCACTCACAGTGCTCGCAGATCGGCGCCATCCGGGTGATCGCGCACTCGAACGAGTCGAAGGTGTGCACCGCCCCCTGCGCGTGCACCTCGAAGCTCATCGCGTAGTCGTTGCCGCAGACCTCACAGGCTGCCATCGCCGGTCCCCCCCGTTTCTCCACCGGTCGTTTCCGTACGCGATCTACCCAGCCTGACGCGGGTTCTATCCTTCGCGGTCACCCAGGGCGACGAAGGAGGGCTCCCGGCCGTCCTCCAGGTAGACCGCCCGGCGCTCGGCGAGGCCGCGCAGGCTGGGCTCCATGCGGCGGGCGATGTGCGGCGGGGCGAGCTCGGGGATCTTCTCGACGGCCACCAGGACGTGGTCGGACAGCTCGTCGGCCGGCAGCCGGATCGCCGCGGCCTGCTCGGCCGTGACCACACCGGCGAAGACGAACACGTTCACCGCGTCCACGCCGCCGCGGGGGGATCCCCAGTCGACGCAGACCAGCCCGTCCAGGCGGGGCACGAAGCCGAGCTCCTCCCGGCACTCCCGCACGCAGGCGGTCAGGGGTGATTCGCCCTCCTCGATGACCCCGCCGGGCAGGAACCAGCCCTCCTTGTAGGTGGGCTTCACCAGCAGGACCCGCCCGAGGTCGTCGAGCAGGAGGGCCGCGGCGGCGCCGCGGGTGCGCGGCAGTGAGGCATAGTAAGCAAGGTCGGGCATAGTCCGAGGTTAGGCGTCCCGGCCGGGGCCGCGCGGGGCGCGACCGGACACCGGGACCACTTCCGTACGCGAGATCGGAGGGGTACCGCGAATCCGTTCGGGATGCGCCCGGGCGGCGACGAATGGGCCCTGGTGGCGGCCGACAACGCTCGACACGTGATCGCCCTGGACCACGGCTCCGTCCTACCAGTCTGACCTTGGAGAACGGAAGCGCGTGAGCGGCATTTAACATCAGGGTCACAAGCGGGACGCAACCGTGAAATGCCTCCCGAACACTCTCGGGACATGACCGAGACCCCGACGCACTGTCCCTACTGCGCCCTGCAGTGTGGCATGACCCTGGGTGGCAGCCCCGTCCGGGTCACACCCCGCGAGGACGTGCCCGCCAACCGAGGGGGCCTCTGCCAGAAGGGCTGGACGTCGGCGGAGATGCTGACGGTCCCGGACCGGCTGACCACCCCGCTGATGCGTGCGCGGCGCGGCGCGCCGCTGGAGCCGTGCAGCTGGGACGAGGCCCTCGACCGGATCGCCGCCGAGACCGGGCGGTTGCAGGCGGCGTACGGCAAGGACGCGATCGCGGTCTTCGGCGGGGGCGGCCTGACCAACGAGAAGGCCTACCAGCTCGGCAAGTTCGCCCGGATCGCGCTGGGCACCTCGCAGATCGACTACAACGGCCGGTTCTGCATGTCGTCGGCCGCCGCGGCGACCAACCGGGCGTTCGGCATGGACCGCGGCCTGCCGGGACCGATCACCGACCTCGGCCAGGCCGACACGATCCTCGTCGTGGGCGGCAACGTCGCCGAGACCATGCCGCCCTTCATGCGCCACCTGACCGAGATGCAGGACCGCGGCGGCGCGCTGATCGTGGTCGATCCGCGGCGTACCGCCACGGCACGCCAGGCCGGCCTGCACCTTCAGCCGACACCCGGCACCGACCTGGCCCTGGCCAACGGGCTCCTGCACCTGGCGCTCACCGAGGGACTGGTGGACGAGGAGTACATCGCGGCCAGGACCAACGGGTTCGAGGCCGTGCGGACGGTGGTGAACGGCTACTGGCCCGACCGGGTGGAACGCATCACCGGAGTGCCGGTGCCGTACATGCGTGAGACGGTGCGCCTGCTGGCCCGGGGCGGGAGGTCCCTGATCCTCACCGCTCGCGGCGCCGAGCAGCACGCCCGCGGCACCGACATGGTGACCGCGTTCATCAACCTGGCACTGGCGCTCGGCCTGCCTGGCCGGGAGGGCTCCGGCTACGGGTGCCTCACCGGGCAGGGCAACGGCCAGGGCGGCCGTGAGCACGGCCAGAAGGCCGACCAGCTGCCCGGGTACCGCAAGATCGACGATCCGGCGGCGCGCGAGCACGTCGCGGGTGTCTGGGGCGTGGACCCGGAGACCCTGCCGGGTCCCGGGCGTTCGGCCTACGAACTGCTGTCGGCGCTGGGCACCGACGGCGGGCCGAAGGCGATGTTGCTCTTCGGCTCCAACCCGGTGGTGTCCGCACCCCGCGCCACCGCCGTGGAGGAGCGTCTCGACTCCCTGGACCTGCTGGTCGCGGCCGACTTCGTGCTCTCGGAGACCGCCCAGCGGGCCGACATCGTGCTGCCCACCGCGCAGTGGGCCGAGGAGTCCGGCACGATGACCAATCTGGAAGGGCGGGTGCTCCGCCGCCGCCAGGCCGTGCGGCCGCCGGACGGGGTCCGGTCCGATCTGGAGATCATCGCCGCGCTCGCCGACCGGCTGGACGCGCCGGGCAAGTGGAGCTGCGAGCCCGCCGAGGTGTTCGACGAGCTGCGCGCGGCGAGCGCGGGCGGGCTGGCCGACTACTCCGGCATCACCTACGAGCGCATCGAGGCGGAGGGCGGGGTCTTCTGGCCGTGCCCCAGCGAAGATCATCCCGGGACGCCGCGGCCGTTCCTCGACCGGTTCGCCACACCGGACGGGCGGGCCCGCTTCACGGCCGTCGAGCACACCGGCGCCGCCGAGGACGTCGACCAGGACTACCCGGTCTACCTGACCACCGGCCGCGTCCTCGCCCAGTACCAGAGCGGGGCGCAGACCCGCAGGGTGCGCGCGCTGGTCGAGGCGGCGCCGGAGGCGTTCGTGGAGATGCATCCCGACCTGGCGGAACGACTGGGCATCCAGGAGGGCGCCGACGTGCGGGTGGCGAGCCGGCGCGGCACGGCGACCGTCCGGGCGCGGCTCACCGACGCGATCAGGTCCGACACGGTCTTCATCCCCTTCCACTGGGCGGGGAAAGGGCGGGCGAACCTGCTCACCAACCCCGCACTCGACCCCATGTCGCGCATGCCGGAGTTCAAGGTCTGCGCCGTACGCCTCGAACCAGCGACACCGAACGGAGCGAAGCTGTGAGCATCGTCGTCATCGGCAACGGGATGGCCGGATCGCGGTTCGTCACCGAACTGCGCGACCGGGACCGCGAGACGCCCCTGACGGTGTTCGGCGCGGAGCGGCAGCAGCCCTACAACCGGGTGTTGTTGTCGAACGTCCTCGCCGGGATCGCGGGGCCGGACCAGATCGGCCTGGTGGACCCCGCCTGGTACGAGCGCAACAACGTCGACGCGCGGCTCGGCGTCGAGGTCGTCCGCATCGACCGCGAGGCCAAGACCGTGCACGCGTCCGACGGCAGCGTCACCCCGTACGAGACCCTCGTGATCGCGACCGGCAGCACCTCGTTCGTGCCGCCGATCCCCGGCACCGAGGGCGGGCTCCCGCCCGGCGCGGTCGCCTTCCGGACCCTGGACGACTGCAGCGCGATCCTCGACGTCGCCTCGACCGCCCGGACCGCGGTGGTCGTCGGCGGCGGGCTGCTGGGCATCGAGGCCGCGCGCGGGCTCGCCGGACGCGGGCTGGAGGTGACGGTCGTGCATCTGGCCGGCCACCTCATGGAACGCCAGCTCGACCCCGGGGCCGGGAAGGTGCTGGCGCGGACCCTCCGCCGCCTGGGGATCCGCGCGCTCCTGGAGGCCAACGTGACCGGGCTGCGCGCCGGCGCCGACGGCGCGCGGGTCACCGGGGTCGAGCTGGCCTCCGGCGACGTGGTGGCCGGTGACCTGGTGGTCATGGCGTGCGGGGTGAAGCCGGAGGTCGGGCTGGCCCGCGCCGCCGGGCTGGAGATCGACCGCGGCGTCGTGGTGGACGAGACGCTGACCTCGGTCACCGATCCGGCCGTCCGGGCGATCGGGGAATGCTCGCAGTACGGCGACGTGGTCTACGGCCTGGTCGCCCCGGCGTGGGAGCAGGCGACGGTGCTGGCGGACGTGCTCACCGGGGCGGACACCGATGCGCGGTTCACCGGCGCGCGGCAGATCACCCGCCTCAAGGCCGCCAGCGTGGAACTGGCGGCGATGGGGGAGACCCACCACGGCGACGACGACCCCGACGTCGAGGTCATGCAGTTCGCCGACGCCAGCCGCGGCACCTACAAGAAGGTCGTCATCAAGGACGACCGGGTCATCGGGGCGATCCTGCTCGGCGAGACGAGCACCGCCGGCACGCTCACCCAGCTCTACGACCGGGCGGCGCCGCTGCCCGCCGACCGGCTCAGCCTGTTCTTCCCCGGGATGGGCGGCGTCCAGACCGCCGATTCACCGGTGCGCATGCCGGACGCCGCGACGGTCTGCCACTGCAACAACGTTTCGAAGGGGCAAATACGCGCGTGCTGGGAGAAAGGGGCACGTTCGGCGGCGGAAGTCGCCGCTGAGACGCGGGCGAGCACCGGCTGCGGCGGCTGCCGCGATGCCCTGGAGGGCATAGTGGCCTGGCTCGATGAGCAGGAGTCGGCGCCCGTCGGGTGAACCCCGGGACCTGTTTCCCGCCACCGAACCCCGCCGCGAGAACGGCGGGGTTTTGTGCTGTGCGAAAGAACTCCCCTGATTTCCGGATCGGTGATTGCGGGATGACCACGATTCGATTTCAACGTGAGCGTCTTTTAACACGCCGGTGACAAAGGGGACGCAGTCGCGAAACGGCCCCTGCTGAGGATCGGCGCATGGGTGATGGAGGAGGCGGACGGATGAGGTTGGTCGTCGTCGGGCACGGTCCGACCGGGCACCGGCTGGTGGAGGCCCTGCGCGAGCGGGACACCGCGGGCGTCTGGCGGATCACGGTCGTCGGTGAGGAGATCCGGCCCGCCTACGACCGGGTGGCGCTGACCTCCTACCTGACCGAGGACGCGGAGCTGGCCTACCCGGCGCACGACGCGGACGTGGAGATGATCACCGGCGACCCGGTCGTCGGCATCGACCGGGACGCGCGGACGATCCGGACCGAGCACGGCCGGGAGATCGGCTACGACGCGCTGGTGCTGGCCACGGGCTCGGCCCCGTTCGTGCCGCCGGTGGAGGGCAGGGATCTGCCGGGCGTCTTCGTCTACCGAACGATCGACGATCTCGAGGCGCTCCGCGAACACTGCGCGAACCTTACAACGTCAAGACCCGGGGCCGGTGGCGTCGTCGTGGGCGGCGGGCTGCTCGGCCTCGAAGCCGCCCGCGCGCTCCAGGGTCTCGGCGTCGACACCCACGTGGTCGAGGTCGCGCCCTGGCTGATGCCGCGGCAGCTCGACGAGGGCGGCGGCGCGATGTTGCGCCGGCACATCGAGGGCCTGGACATGAAGGTGCACGCGGGCACGCCCATGGCGGGCCTGGAGGCCGGCGAGACCGGCGCCGTCGCGCGGGTGGCGCTCGCCGACGGCTCGGCCATCGACGCCGGGGTCGTGGTGTTCTCGGCCGGCATCCGGCCGCGCGACGAGCTGGCCCGCGAGTGCGGGCTGCCGGTGGGCGAACGCGGCGGGATCGTGGTCGACGAGACCTGCCGGACCGCCGACCCGGCCGTCTACGCGGTGGGGGAGTGCGCCCTGGTCGGTGGCCAGGTGTACGGGCTGGTCGCCCCTTGTTTCAGCATGGCGGAGGTGGTCGCGGACCAGCTCCTGGCAGCCGCCGCGGGCGACCAGAGCCCCGCGTGCTTCACCGGAGCGGACCTGTCGACGAAGCTGAAGCTGATGGGCGTGGACGTCGCCAGCTTCGGCGACCCGTTCGCCGGGCCCGAGCAGGGTGCGCTGGACGTCACCTACACCGACCCGGTGGCGGGGGTCTACAAGAAGCTGATCGTCAGCGATGACGCGCGGACGTTGCTCGGCGGCGTCCTGGTCGGCGACGCGGAGTCCTACCCGACGCTCCGTGCGTTCATCGGCGCGGAGCTTCCCGGCACCCCCGAGCAGGCCCTTTTCGGCGGCACCGAGGCGGCAGGCGGCGAACTGCCCGGCGCCACCGTCATCTGCAGCTGCAACAACGTCAACGCCGACCACATCCGCTGCGCCATCCGGGACGAGGGCCTCACCGACGTCGGCGGGGTGAAGGGCTGCACCCGGGCCGGGACGAGCTGCGGCAGCTGCGTGCCGCTGGTGAAGAAGATCCTGGACGCCGAGCTCACGGCGGCCGGCATCGAGGTCAGCCGGGCGCTGTGCGAGCACTTCGACTACAGCCGCGCCGAGCTCTTCGACATCGTGCGGGTCCGCGGGATCACCACGTTCACCCAGCTCATCAGCCAGCACGGCAAGGGCGGGCGCGGCTGCGACATCTGCAAGCCGGTGGTGGCCTCGATCCTGGCGAGCCTCGGCAACGGCCACATCCTCGAGGGCGAGCAGGCCGCGCTGCAGGACACCAACGACCACTTCCTCGCCAACATGCAGAAGAACGGCACCTACTCGGTGGTGCCCCGCATCCCGGGTGGGGAGATCACGCCGGACAAGCTGATCGTCATCGGCGAGGTCGCCCGCGACTTCGGCCTCTACACCAAGATCACAGGCGGTCAGCGGATCGACCTGTTCGGCGCCCGCGTCGAGCAGCTGCCGAGGATCTGGAAGCGGCTGGTGGACGCCGGGTTCGAGTCGGGCCACGCCTACGGCAAGGCCCTGCGCACGGTGAAGTCGTGCGTGGGCTCGACCTGGTGCCGGTACGGGGTCCAGGACTCGGTGGCGATGGCGATCCTGCTGGAGCTGCGCTACCGCGGCCTGCGCGCCCCGCACAAGCTCAAGTCCGCCGTCTCGGGTTGCGCACGCGAATGCGCCGAAGCGCAGAGCAAGGACTTCGGAATCATCGCCACCGAGAAGGGCTGGAACCTCTACGTGGCGGGGAACGGCGGTATGCGCCCCCGGCACGCCGACCTGTTCGCCACCGACCTCGACGACGAGACCCTCGTCCGCTACATCGACCGGTTCCTGATGTTCTACATCCGCACCGCCGACCGGCTGCAGCGCACGGCGAGCTGGCTGGAGAGCCTGGAGGGGGGCCTCGACTACCTCCGCGAGGTGATCATCGAGGACCGGCTGGGCATCTGCGCCGAGCTGGACGCGGCGATGGACCGGCACGTCGGCTCCTACGCCGACGAGTGGCGCGACGCGATCGAGGACCCCGACAAGCTGAGCCGCTTCGTCTCGTTCGTCAACGCCCCCGACACCCCCGACCCGAGCATCGTCTTCGAGCAGGAACGCGATCAGATCAAGCCGGTCCTGGTGACCGGTCCACGCCTGGAGGTGGCCGCCCGATGACCACGACACCCGACATGACGATCACCCGAGACGCCGCCGCGCTCACCACCGCCGTGCCCACCGCCGCGGGCCGCTGGGTGGACGTCTGCTCCTACCCCGACCTGATCCCCGAACGCGGCGTCTGCGCCATGGTCGGCGGGCTGCAGGTGGCGGTCTTCCGGACCTTCGAGGGTGAGCTGTTCGCGGTGTCGAACTTCGATCCGTTCAGCAACGCGTACGTGATCTCCCGCGGCATCCTCGGCAGCCGCGCCGGCGCGCCGACCGTCGCCTCGCCCATGTTCAAGGACGTCTTCGATCTGCGGACCGGCGTCTGCCTGGCCGACCCGGAGGTGGCGCTGCCCACCTTCCCGATCCGCCGGAATCCGGTGGGCGACCGTGTGGAGGTGGCGCTGCCCGATGAGTACCGAGGATCTGATGAGCACCGGGAATGAACCGCTCGCCGGCTTCGCGGTCGGCGTGACCGCCGACCGCCGTCACGAGGAGCTGGCGGCGCTGCTGGAGCGGCGCGGGGCCCGGGTCGTGCACGCGCCGGCGATCCGCCTCATCCCGCTGTCGGACGACGCCGACCTGCTGCACGCCACCGGCGTCTGCATCGAACGGCCCCTCGACCACGTGGTCGTCACGACCGGCATCGGTTTCCGGGCCTGGCTGGAGACGGCCGACGGCTGGGGGCTGCGTGACGCCCTCATCGAGCGGCTGTCCCAGGTGGACATGCTGGCGCGCGGCCCCAAGGCGCGCGGTGCGATCCGTTCGGCCGGCCTGCAGGAGGTGTGGTCGCCGGAGTCGGAGAGCTGCGCCGAGGTGCTCAAGCACCTGCTGGAGAAGGACCTGACCGGCACCCGGATCGCCGTGCAGCTGTACGGGGAGCAGCTTCCCGAGTTCACCGGCGCGTTGCGGGCGGCCGGGGCCGAGGTGATCGAGATCCCGGTGTACCGGTGGTCGCGCACCGAGGACTCCACGCCGCTGCGGCGGCTGGTCGGGCAGGCGGTGGCGGGGACGGTGGACGCCATCACCTTCACCAGCTCACCGGCGGTCGCGGCGACGCTCGCGGTCGCCGCCGAGGACGGGCTGGAGGAGGCACTGCTGGAGGCGTTGCGCACGCACGTCGTGGCGGCCTGCGTCGGGCCGGTCACGGCACAGCGGCTGACGGAGAAGGGCGTTCCGACCGTCCAGCCCGAACGGGCCCGGATCGGGGCGCTGGTGCGCGCGCTGGTCTCCGACCTGCCGCAACGGCGGGCACGGCGGATCGAGGTGCGCGGTTTCTCGCTGGAGCTGCGCGGGCACGCGGTGGTGCTCGACGGCCAGCTGAAGCCGATCGCGCCCGCCCCGATGGCGATCCTGCGCGCGCTGGCGCGGCGCCCCGGGCACGTGGTGTCGCGGGCCGAGCTGTGCGGGGTGCTGCCCAGCCGCCTCATGGTCGGCGGGGCGCCGTGGGGACGGGAAGGGCGGCCCCAGGCCGACGAGCACGCGGTGGAGATGGCGGTGGCGCGGCTCCGGCGCGGGCTGGGCCGGTCCGGGATCGTCGAGACCGTCGTGAAGCGCGGCTACCGCCTCGCCTGCGACCCGCGTCTGATCGACCCTGTTCGTGCGGAGATGAGTGGGTGAGCCGATGGACGAATATCCGACCTTGCTGGCCGTGGCGCACGGGACCAGGGATCCGGCAGGCGCCGCGACGGTACGCGCGCTGCTCGACCGGGTGCGGGCCCTGCGCCCGTGGCTGCGGGTGGCGGAGGCGTACGCGGAGATCGCCGCGCCGTCGCTGGAGGACGCGCTGCGCGGCATCGACGGGCCGGTGGTCGCGGTGCCGCTGCTGCTGGCCCGCGGGTACCACGCGCTGATCGACATCCCGGGGCGGGCTGAGCGGCTGCACCCCGGCCTCGTGACCTCCCGCCCGCTCGGGCCGGACGGCATGCTCGCGGACGCGATGATCGACCGGATGACGGCCGCCCTGGCCGGCGGGGAGCCGCCGCGGCGTACCGACGCGGTGGTGCTGGGCGCGGCCGGATCGTCCGACCCGGCGGGCGTCGCCGACGTGCGGGCCGCCGCGCGGATCCTCGCGCGGCGGCTCCGCCGGCCCGTGCCGTACGGCTTCGTCGCCGCCGACGGCCCGGTGCTGGCCGAGATGGTGGAGGAGCGGCGCCGCGAGGGAGCGGACCGCGTCCTGGCGGCCTCGTACCTGCTCGCGCCCGGGCTGTTCCACCACCGGATCGAAGCGGCGGGCGCGGATGTCGCGAGCTTGCCGATCGGGGCCCACGACGCGGTGGCGCAGCTGGTGCTGGACCGGTTCGACGAGGCCCGCCTGCGGCTCGGTGACGCGGTGCCCGTGGCCTAGGCGGCGCCCTACGCGGTCTCGGCGGGCGGGGTCTCCGCGGGTGCGTAGATCGAGTGCAGGACGCCGGTCTGGAACACCTTGTTGCCGACCAGGCGCAGCGGATACGTGGGCGTGTCCTCGAAGAGCCGCTGGCCGTGGCCCACGGCGATCGGATGGACCAGCAGGTTCAGCTCGTCGAGGAGCCCGTTGGCGAGCAGCCAGCGGACGAGGGTGGCGCTGCCGGACATGGCGATGTCGCCCTCGCTCTGCTCCTTGAGCTCGCGGAGCTTGGCGGCGACGTCGCCCGAGATGATCGTGGTGTTGTTCCAGGTGGCCTTGTCGAGCGAGTTGGACACCACGTACTTCGGCTGGTTGTTGATGAACGTGGCGAACGGCTCGTCATCGCTCTGCTCCGGCCAGTAGGCCGCCCATTCGTCATAGAGCTTGCGGCCCATCAGGAACGCCGTGGTGGTCTCCATGCCCGCGCCGACCGCGGCACCCATCTCGTCGTTGAAGTAGGGGAAGTGCCACTGGTCGGGCGACTCGACCACGCCGTCCAGCGAGATGAAGAAGTTAGAAACGATCTTGCCCATGAGGTGCCGCCCCAGCCTAGGTATGAGTGTCTGATACTCCGGGATTCTCCTATGTTGGCATTACCAAGTACCTGCGGGGAGAATCATGAGGAACGGGGAACCCGCTGTCGCGGTGGACGGGCTGGTCAAACGATTCGGCGAGCTGGAAGCCGTGCGGGGCGTCGAGCTCCAGGTGGCGGCGGGAGAGATCTTCGGGTTCCTCGGGCCCAACGGCGCCGGCAAGTCGACCACCATCAACATGCTCTGCACCCTGCTGCGGCCCACCTCCGGCTCCGCGCGGGTGGCCGGGCACGATGTCGTCTCTGAACGCGACGACGTGCGGCGCAACATCGGGCTCGTCTTCCAGGACCCGACGCTGGACAACTACCTCACCGGCGAGCAGAACCTGCGCTTCCACGCCGAGCTGTACGGGGTGCCGCGAGCGCTGGTGCCGGAGCGGATGCGCCAGGTGCTGGAGATGGTCGGGTTGTGGGACCGGCGCGGCGACCGTGTGGAGATCTACTCCGGCGGCATGAAACGGCGGCTGGAGATCGCCCGTGGCCTGCTGCACTCACCCCGGGTGCTGTTCCTGGACGAGCCCACGGTCGGCCTCGATCCCCAGACGCGCTCCTCGATCTGGGACTACATCCGCCGGCTCAAGGACGCCGAGGAGATCACGATCTTCATGACGACCCACTACATGGACGAGGCGGAGTTCTGCGACCGCATCGCCATCATGGACCAGGGCACGATCGTGGCATTGGACACGCCCGAGGCGCTCAAGGCGGGGGTGGGCAAGGACCGGGTGCAGATCCACACCGACGACGACGGGGCGGCGATCGAGGCGTTGCGGGACCGCTTCGGCCTGGAGGCGAAGGTCGCCGAGGGTGCGGTGACGTTCGCGGTGCCCTCGGGGGAGGCCTTCGTGCCGCGGCTGTTCGCCGAGCTGGGGGTGCCGATCAGGTCGGTGAGCGTGTCGCGGCCGTCGCTGGACGATGTTTTCATGTCGTTCACCGGCAGCACGATCCGCGACGCCGAGGGGTCGGCCAACGACTGGATGCGGATGGCCGCCCGGGGGAGGAGATGACCATGGGGACTCCGGCTCCGGCGGAGGCGGGCAGCGTCGTCCGCGTCCAGGTGCCCGAACGCAGTGTCCGGCACGACCTGCGCGTGGTGAAGATCGTCCTGCACCGGGAGCTGATCCGGTTCTGGCACGACAAGATGCGCATCGTCTCCACCCTGGTCCAGCCGGTGCTCTGGCTCCTGGTGATGGGAACGGGGCTGTCCAACCTCATGGCCAGCGGCGGCCCGTCCGGCGAGATCGACCTCAAGACGTTCATCTTCCCGGGCGTCTGCGCGATGTCGGTGATGTTCACCGCGATGTTCTCGGCCGGGTCGATCGTGTGGGACCGCGAGTTCGGCTTTCTGCGCGAGATGCTGGTCGCGCCGGTCAGCCGGTCCGCGATCGTCGTCGGCAAGTGCGTCGGCGGCGCCACGGTGGCCACCCTGCAGGGCCTGCTGATCGTGATGCTGGCCGGGCTGGCGGGCGTGCCGTACGACCCGCTGCTGCTTCTGGAGATGATCGGGATCATGTTCCTGGGCGCCTTCGCGCTGACCGGGTTCGGCGTGATCATGGCCGCGCGGATCAAGACCATGCAGTCGTTCTTCGCCCTCATGCAGATGGCGATGATGCCGATGATGTTCCTGTCGGGTGCCCTCTACCCGCTGAGCGGCCTGCCCACCTGGCTGAGCGTGCTCACTCGGATCAACCCGCTGACGTACGCGGTCGACCCGCTGCGCCAGGTCGTCTTCGCCCACCTGGACGTGTCGGCGGAGCTGGAGAGGACCTTCAACCCCGGCGTGACCTGGAACGGCTGGGTCGTCCCCGTCTGGCTCGAACTCCTCATCATCGTCGCCCTCGGCCCCATCCTGACGGCCGTGGCCATCTGGGAGTTCCGCCGCGGCGACTGACGGCGCATCGCACACGACGCCGAAGGCCTCCGCTCGCGGGGGAGCGGAGGCCTCTGGCAGCCGGGCGGTCAGAAGACCGGCCTGACCACGATGTTGTCGATGTGCCAGGCGGCGTTGACACCGGCGGTGAGCCGCGTGTCGTTCAGCCGTGCCCCGTTGGCGAAGTTCATCACCGACACGAAGACAGCCACCTGCTGCCCGCCCGCGTAGGTCCGCTGCGAGTTGACGCGGACCTTGCGCTTCGACCATGCTGGGACGGCCTCGAAGTCCTGCCAGTTCTCCGTGGACGTGGTCCCGGTACTCGCCAGCAGGCCGCTGACGGTCTCCTGCGGTACCGAGTCGGCCCAGCTGGAGTACACCTCGACCTGCACGGACTGGGAGAGCTCCACGCGGCAGGCCGAGTCGCCCGGCTCGTCGTCGGTGTCGATGAAGAACCGGCTGTGCTGGCACGTCAGGTCGACATCGACGATGAGCGGCCGGGCGGCCGGCAGCGTGAAGAGGCGCATGTAGCCGTTCCGCCAGGACATCCAGGCCCAGCTGTTGTTGCCCGTCTCCCGCTGCCGGAACCGGATGTGGCTGCCCGCCCGGTTGATGGTCGGCGCCCAGAAGCTCTCCTGGTTCCAGATCGCGAAGTCGCCCGGCCGGGACGAGCCCCACGCCGGCCCCGGGTCCCAGTTGCCGTCGTAGACGACCAGGGAGGCGTCGCCCTCCTCGATCGCGCGGCCCTCTCCGGGCACCACGGTGACCTCCGCCCCGCCCATGCCGGGCAGCGCGGTGGCGGCACCGGCCTGCTCGGCGAAATCGGCCCGCATCCGGTCGAGCGCGACAAGATCGACGCCGATCTCGGCCGCGTACGCGCGCTGCCGGGCGGCCCGGCGCTGCCGGGCGTCCTGATCCGCGTCCTCGCCCAGGCGGTGCTCGGCCGCGTGGGCCCGCAGCTTCTCCTGAAGCTCGGCGGGGACGATCCGGAGGCGCTCCGCCTCGAACCGGTCCACAACGGCCTGTCCCGCGGTGACGAGACGCTCGGCCTGCGCCGCGTCGCGGGCCGCCATGGTCTCGCGCATGTGATCGAGAGCCCCGGCGGGGATCCCGCGGCTGTCGGTTGTGCTGGTCATGGTTGACCTCTTTCACTCGGTGTTTTCACGACCACCGACAGTCTTGGTTCCGCCACGTTCACCGGCATCGGTGAGGACTACCGAGTTTGCGGGCCCTGCCCGCTACCGAGCCACGTCCGGACGGTGCGGATCGAGGCCGGGTACGGAGAACAGCGAACCCCGCCGGGCCGTGGGGCCGGGCGGGGTTCGTGTGCGCGCTGGGAGGGATCAGACGGTCAGACCGCGAAGTCGAGCAGCGGCTGGGCGTTGCTGGGGTGCCGCAGCTTGGAGAGCGACTCCTTCTCCAGCTGGCGGATGCGCTCGCGGGTCAGCCCGAGCGCCTTGCCGATCTCGTCGAGCGTCCGCGGCGTCCCGTCGTACAGCCCGAACCGCATCGCCATGATCTTGGCCTCGCGCGGGCTGAGGATGTCGAGGGTGCGGCGCAGCTGCTCGGCCATGAGCTGACGGTCGACCAGGTCGGAGGCCTCGGGGCTGTCGGTGTCCTCGATGAGGTCGCCGATGCGGGTCTCGCCGTCCTCACCGATGGTGGAGTCGAGGCTGATCGGCTGCCGGCTGGTGCGCAGCAGCTCACGCACCTGCTCGGGGCTCTTGTCGAGCTCCACCGCCAGCTCCTCGGGGGTGGGCTCGCGGCCCAGCCGCTGGTGCATGTCCCGCTCGACCCGGCTCAGCTTGCTCAGCATCTCCAGGACGTGGACGGGAAGGCGGATCGTGCGGGCGGAGTCGGCGAAGCCGCGCTGGATCGCCTGGCGGATCCACCACATGGCGTAGGTGGAGAACTTGTAGCCCTTGGAGTAGTCGAACTTCTCGACCGCGCGGATCAGGCCCAGGTTGCCCTCCTGGACCACGTCCAGCAGGGACAGCCCGCGGTCGGAGTACTTCTTGGCGACCGACACCACCAGGCGCAGGTTGGCCTCCAGCATGTGGGCCTTGGCACGGCGGCCGTCGGCGGCGACCCACTCCAGGTCCATGCGGCGCTGCGGGCTGAACTTCTGCGTCTCGAGCAGGTGCTCGGCGTAGAGCCCGGCCTCGATGCGCTTGGCCAGGTCGACCTCCTGCTCGGCGGTGAGCAGCTGGCGCCGCCCGATCGCCTTGAGGTAGGTGTGCACCGAGTCGCCCATGGTGGTCGACTGGTCATCCAGGTCGGCGAGCGGCGCGCCCTCGACCTCGGTCACCTCGAAGGTCCCGTCCTCGGCGTCGTCGAGCTCCGCGGCGGCGGGCTCACGGTCGTCGACGGCCTGAACGGCGGACTGGGTGGCGGACTTGCCGGCGGCCTTCTTGGCGGTGACCCGCTTCGCGGCCGGGGACTTGGTGACCTTTGTCACGTCCGTCTCGTCCGCGGCGGGGGCGGCCGCCTTGCCGGACTTACGGGTCTTGGCCTTGGCGGCCTTGGCCGGCGGCGTCGTGGCGGACTCGGACTCGCTGGCCAGGCCGATGCCCGCGTCCGAGAGCTCGCGGAGGATGGAACGGCCCTGCGAGGGGCTGATACCGGCGGCCTCGAAGGCCTTGCGTACCTCGTCGAGCGAGAGGCGCCCTTGAGCACGGCCACGCTCGAGGAGGTCGTCGAGCGCCGGGCTCGTCAACTCCGTGAGCGGGGTCTCTACAGCGGTTCGCGGCATGGGGGCACCCCTCTCCCTTCACTGTGTGGGTGCGACGCGGAGGCGTGATTCGCTAGTGATGCGCGCACTTATCGGAACGCTGCACGAAGGGCTTCTTGTTCCCAGCCACCGCGTCCGAAACTCCCGGCAGGACACGTGAGGGGCCCTGAGCCCCTTGTGGGCCGCCGGATTCACAACCTTGAAGATTTTACCGGTTTACCGGGATTCCGGGGCGGGATGGCCTCAGGATCGTCCAGGGGGTGAGATGCGGCCGTAGCGGGCGATCACGCGGTCCCGCAGTTCGGGATCATCGCGCGGGACCGGCTCGATGAACACCTCGTCGATCTCCCCGTGGGCCGCCCGCAGCTCGTGCGACATCCGGACGCAGGCCCGTTCGACCTCACCCGCGGTCAGCGTGTCGCGGAAGTCCAGCCGGGCGCAGACCAGGACCCGGTCGGCGCCGACCGTCATGGTCACGATGTCGACCACCCACTCGATCTCCGGGGCGGCGCCGAGCAGGCCCCGCACGTCGTGGACGAGGCGCGGGTCGGCCTGGTTGCCGATGAGCAGGTTGAGGTTGATGCGGCCCAGGATCAGCGCGACCGCCGTCAGCAGCACCCCGATCATGATCGAGCCGACGCCGTCCCAGATCGCGGAGCCGGTGAGCTGGTGCAGGCCCAGGCCCGCGAACGCGAACAGCAGGCCGAGCAGCGCGGCCGAGTCCTCCAGCAGGACGCTGATCGATGTGGGCTCGTCGGTCCGCCGGATGTAGACGATCATGGGCAGGCCCTCGTCCCGGGCGTCCGCGCGGACCTGCCGCAGGGCCTGCTGCCAGGAGACGGCCTCCAGGGCGAACGAGACCGCCAGCACGATGTAGCCGGCCAGCGGGTCGGACTCCTCGCCCGGATGCCCCAGGAGCGTCTCGACGCCCTGGTAGAAGGCGAACAGCGCGCCCATCCCGAAGATCGCAACGGCGACGAGGAGCGTCCAGATGTAGCGCTCCTTGCCGTAGCCGAGCGGATGCCGCCGGTCGGCGGGGCGGCCGCTGCGGCGCAGCCCCACGATCAGCAGCACCTCGTTGAAGGTGTCGGCGATCGAGTGCGCCGCCTCCGCCGCCATGGACGCCGAACCGGTGATCACCGCTGCGACGATCTTGGCGATGGCGATGCCCAGGTTGGCGCCGAACGCCAGCAGCACCGTCAGCGTGCTCTCCTGCTGCTCCTCGGGCTCCTGCTGCTCCTCGGGCATGGCACCTCCGGCCCAAGCCTGCCACGGCGGGCCGGAGTCAGCGGGAATCGGGGCGCCGGAGTGCCTCCAGATCCGGCTTGCCGGAGGGCAGGAGCGGGATCTCCCCGACCAGCTCCAGCTCGCGCGGCGCGGCGTATGCGGGCATGACCTCGCGGATCCAGCCGCGAAGCGCGTCCAGGTCGGGTGCCTCGCCGGCGGGCACGACCACGGCGGTCACCCGATGTCCCCACTCGGGATCGGGACGGCCCACGACCGCCACGTCCGCCACCTGGGGGTGGCGGGACAGGGCCGCGGCGACCTCGCCCGCGACGACCTTCTCCCCGCCCGTGACGATCACGTCGTCGGCCCGGCCGCGAACCCGGAGCAGCCCGTCCTCGATCACGCCGAGGTCCTGGGTGACGAACCAGTCCCCGTCACGCACGGCCGAGGTGAGCTGCGGCCGCAGCCGGTATCCGCTGAACAGGACGGGACCGGCGAGCCGGATGCGCCCGTCCGCCCCGATGCCGGTCCGGACTCCCTCCAGCGGCACGCCGTCGTACACGCACCCGCCGGAGGTCTCGCTCATGCCGTAGGTGGTGAACACCCGCGCGCCGCGTTCCCGCGCGGCGTCGAGCAGGTCCGGGGGAGCGGCGGCGCCGCCCAGCAGGATGGACCGGAACTTCGACAGGTCGACGCCCGCGTCCAGGAGCCGGCGGAGCTGGGTGGGGACGACCGAGAGATGCGCCACATCGGCGCCGGCCACCGCCGTCACGTCGAAGCGCGGCTGGATCACCGGCTCGGTCCCTGCGGCGAGCGACCGGACCAGCACCTGGACACCGGCGATATGGCTAGTGGGCAGGCAGCACAGCCAGCGATCACCGGGCCCGGCGCCGATCCGGTCGAACGTCGCGGCCGCCGAGGCGAGCAGCGCCGCCGCCCGTAGCTCGACGATCTTGGGGGTGCCGGTGGAGCCGGACGTCGCGATCAGCACGGCGGTCTCCCGCGCCACGGGGATGCCGGTGACCGCCAGGCGGGCGCCGCCCGCCCGGCGGAGGTGGATGCCGTCCTCGTTCTCGACCGCGTGCGGGGCCAAGGCGTCCAGCAGGTCCCGGAGCGCCGCCTCGGGGAGGTCCGGGGAGATCGGGCAGATCGCCGGGCCGGTGCCGTCCAGCGCCGCGGCGAGCGCCGCGTACAGGCGCGGTCCCGGCGGCAGAACGACGGCATGCAGGCGGCGATCCATGATGCGGCCAGCCTAAACGACCCCACTGAACACGTTCGAATCGCAGTGGCGTTGAATGGGGGCCGAGCGAGCGACATGGAAGAGGGTCCAATGGTCTCGGAGCTGTTCGACAGCGGCGCATGGAAGGAAGTCGAGGGCTTCGACTTCACCGACATCACCTATCACCGGGCGGTCGACCAGGGCACCGTCCGCATCGCGTTCAACCGGCCCGAGGTGCGCAACGCCTTCCGGCCGCACACGGTCGACGAGCTCTACCGGGCCATGGACCACGCGCGGATGTCCAGCGATGTCGGCTGCGTCCTGCTCACCGGCAACGGGCCGTCGCCCAGGGACGGCGGCTGGGCCTTCTGCTCCGGCGGCGACCAGCGGATCCGGGGCAAGGACGGCTACAGGTACGCCGAGGGGGAGACCGCCGACAGCATCGACCCGGCCCGGGCGGGGCGGCTCCACATCCTAGAGGTGCAGCGGCTGATCCGGACCATGGGCAAGGTCGTCATCTGCGTCGTGCCGGGCTGGGCCGCGGGCGGGGGCCACAGCCTCCACGTCGTCTGCGACCTGACGCTGGCCAGCCGGGAGCACGCCCGCTTCAAGCAGACCGACGCCGACGTGGCCAGCTTCGACGGCGGGTTCGGATCGGCCTATCTGGCCCGGCAGGTGGGGCAGAAGTTCGCCCGGGAGATCTTCTTCCTGGGTGACACTTATGACGCCGAGGCGGCACACCAGATGGGCATGGTGAACGCCGTCGTCCCGCACGCGGAGCTGGAAAGGACCGCGCTGGAGTGGGGTGCCAAGATCAATGGCAAGAGCCCGACGGCCCAGCGCATGCTCAAGTTCGCCTTCAACCTCGTGGACGACGGCCTGGTCGGGCAGCAGGTGTTCGCAGGGGAGGCGACCCGGCTCGCGTACGGGACCGATGAGGCCGCCGAGGGCCGTGACTCCTTCCTTGAGAAGCGTGACCCCGATTGGTCGCGTTTCCCGTGGTACTACTAAAAACCTCACGGTGAACGGCAGGGGGTCAACGGGTGAGGGTCTTCTCCATCCCGATGCGGACGCGGTTCCGCGGCATCACGCAACGGGAGGGCGTGCTGATCCACGGCCCCGCCGGCTGGGGGGAGTTCTCCCCCTTCGCCGAATACGGCCCCGTCGAGTCCGCGCGCTGGCTCGCCGCGGCGCGTGAGGCCGCCTACGACGGCTGGCCCGCGCCGCTGCGCGAGACCGTCCCGGTCAACGTGACGATCCCCGCGGTCGGCCCCGAGACGGCCGCCGGGATGACGCGGGCCTCGGGCTGCCGCACCGCCAAGGTGAAGGTCGCCGAACGCGGGCAGGACGAGGCCGACGACGTGGCCCGGGTGGAGGCCGTCCGCGACGCGATCGGTCCCGACGGCAAGATCCGCGTGGATGTCAACGGGGCATGGGACGTCGACCGGGCCGTGCGGATGATCCGGGCGCTGGACCGGTTCGGCCTGGAGTACGTCGAGCAGCCCTGCGCGACGCTGGACGAGCTGGCCAGGGTGCGGCGGCTGGTGGACGTGCCGGTCGCCGCGGACGAGTCGATCCGGCGTGCCGAGGACCCGCTGAAGGTCCGGGCGGCCGAGGCCGCCGACATCGCCGTGCTCAAGGTGCAGCCGCTCGGCGGTGTCCGTGCCGCCCTGAAGATCGCCGAAGCGTGCGGCCTGCCGGTGGTGGTGTCGAGCGCGGTGGAGACCTCGATCGGGCTCGCCGCGGGGCTGGCGCTGGCCGCGGCGCTGCCGGAGCTGCCGTACGCGTGCGGGCTGGCCACCCTGTCGCTGCTGGAGGGCGATGTCGTCGGCGACCCGCTGGTCGCCGAGGACGGCGCGATCCCGGTACGCCGCCCGGACGTGGTCGAGGACGCCCTGCGCCGGTTCGAGCCCGCCGACGACGAGCTGCAGGCCGGCTGGCGCCGCCGGGTGGCCGACGCCCAGGCCCTGATGGACGCACCACCGGTGATCGGAGTCGCGCGATGAATCCGGCCACCGCGCTGGCGACCGTGCTGGTCGACGAGCTGCTGCGCTGCGGCATGACCGAGGCGGTACTGGCGCCCGGGTCGCGGTCGGCTCCGCTGGCGCTGGCGTTGCACGAGGCGTCCGGGGCCGGGCGGGTCCGGCTGCATGTGCGCATCGACGAACGGTCCGCCTCGTTCCTGGCGCTCGGCATGGCCAAACGGTCAGGCCGGCCGGTCGCGCTCGTGTGCACCTCGGGCACGGCCGCGGCCAACTTCCACCCGGCCGTCATCGAGGCGCACGAGTCGCACGTTCCGCTGATCGTGCTGACCGCCGACCGGCCGCCCGAGCTGCGCGACACCGGCGCCAACCAGACCATCGACCAGGTCAAGATCTACGGCACCGCCGCACGGTGGAGCTGCGAGATCGGTGTGCCGGAGAACCGGCCCGGCATGGTCGCCTACTGGCGTTCGCTGGTCAGCCGGGCGTGGGGTCTGGCGCTCGCGCCCGACCCGGGTCCGGTGCACCTGAACGCGGCGTTCCGCGAGCCGCTGATCCCCGACGGAGACGCCACCTGGTGCGAGCCCCTGGACGGTGACGCGACGGGGGCCTGGACCAAGGTGCGGGCGGCCACGCCGGGGTCGGTGCTGCACGTGCCGCCGACCCGGCGCGGGGTCCTCGTCGTCGGCGACGGCGCCACCAACGTCAAGCGCTATGTCGCCGCGGCCTCGATGGCGGGCTGGCCCGTGCTGGCCGAGCCGAACGGCAACGCCCGCTACGGCGACCACGCGCTGTCCTCCCACCACTTCCTGCTCGGCGTGCCGGAGTTCGTGGAACGGCACCGGCCCGAGGTCGTCGTCACGCTCGGCAAGCCGGGCCTCTCCCGGCCCCTGCTGTCGTTGCTGCGCCGCGCCGAGGAGCACGTCGTGCTCTCGCCAGACCTGACGCGCTGGCCCGATCCCGTGCGTTCGGCCACCCAGGTCGCCCAGGACGTGGAGATCCCGGTGGTGTCGGGTGACGACTCGTGGCTGAAGTCGTGGCGCAGCGCCGACCTGGCCGCCGCCGCCGCGGTGGACGCGGTGCTCGACGCGATCCCCGAGGTCAGCGAGCCGCGGCTGGCCCGCGACCTCGTCGCCGGGCTGCCGGGCGGCTCGTTGTTGTTCACCGCGGCGAGCATGCCGATCCGCGATCTCGATCAGGTGATGCGGCCGCGCCGGGGCATCCGCGTCATGGCCAACCGGGGCGCCAGCGGCATCGACGGGCTGGTCTCCACGGCGATCGGCGCCGCGCTGGTGCACAGCGGCCGCGCCTACGCGCTGCTCGGCGACCTGGCGTTCCTGCACGACCAGAACGGGCTGATCCTCGGTCCTGACGACCGTCGCCCGGACCTGGCGATCATCGTGGTCAACAACGAGGGCGGCGGGATCTTCTCGCTGCTGCCGCAGGCGGCGCTGCGCGATCCGTTCGAGCGGGTCTTCGGCACGCCGCACCGGGTCGACCTGGAGCACATCGCCGCCGCGCACCGCATCCCGTACCGGCGCCTGGAGGCCGCGGCGGACCTGCCCAAGGCGATCGCGGGGGAGGGGCTGCGCATCGTCGAGGCCCGCACCGACCGCGACGCCAACGCCGTGCTCCACGCGGAGATGCGCAAGGCCGCCCACGAGGCCGTCCGCGCCCTGCTCACCCGCTGAGCCACCATCTCGCCGTGCCCTCGGGCGTCGCCGCTCTGTTTTATTACAACTCTCAAATTACAATGTAAAGGCGGCGGGCTAGATGCGTGCTCACCTTGTTTGAGGAATCACACGTTCCTCAACGACCCCTAGCTTTGGCAGAGAGGAAGGGAGAGAGGCGCATGATGCACTTTCAGGACGAGGCTCAGTGGGAGTCCTGGCTGGCCGAGCACCACGCGGACGGCGCGGGCGTGTGGCTGAAGATCGCCAAGAAGGGCGGGGGCGGGTCGTCCATCACCATCGCCCAGGCACTGGACGTCGCGTTGTGCTACGGCTGGATCGACGGTCAGCGCAAGGCCTATGACGAGGACTTCTACCTGCAGCGCTATTCACCCCGCCGCAAGGGCAGCCCGTGGTCGCGGGTGAACGTCGAGAAGGTGGAGGCGCTGACCGCCGCCGGGCGCATGCGGCCCGCAGGACTGGCGGAGGTCGCCGCCGCCCAGGCTGACGGCCGGTGGGAGGCGGCCTATGTCGCCCAGCGCAACGCCACGGTGCCGCCCGACCTGGCGGCGGCGCTGGAGGCAAGCCCGCAGGCCGCCGCCCGTTTCAAGGCTCTGGCCAAGACCGCCCGCTACCAGCTGATCCTGCCAGTGCTGAAGGCCAGGACCGACGCGGGCCGGGCCGCCCGCGTGGAGAAGGCGGTCTCCGCCCTGCTCACCGGCCCGCCCGCCTGAGCGGGTGCGCTTTGCGGGAGGCGCCGCTGCGGAGCGCCGCTGCCACCAAGGGCGTCAGATGCCTGCGGTGGCGACGGCGGCGGCCGGGGGCAGCAACGGGCCGCCGTCCCACTCCTGGAAGATCAGCTGTCGGCGGCTGGAGGATGTCGATGACCTGTGGGAGGACCTGGAACGGGCGCTGCTCAGCGGTTGAGGGAGACGTGGTCGGTGTCGTAGCCGAAGTAGCGCGGCCCGGCCAGTTCCAGACCGCCGGGCGTCAGCCAGCGGGGGTCGCAGGGCACGCCGAGGACGGTGACGCGCAGGCCGTAACGCAGGCCCTCAGTGGTGACCGGCTCGCCGCTGTCGGTGTCGAGCACGCAGATCAGGTCGGGCGTGGTCGCCACGATCTCGCCGTCCCGCCGGGCGAGCAGGTGCTCGTTCTGGAAGCTGAGCTCCAGTGACCGGCCGTCGTCGCCGCCGAGGCCGTCGAGGCGGGCCTGACCGCGGGCGAAGCCGCCGGAGGTGCGGCGCTGGACGTCGGCGACCTTACCGGTGAGGAGCCGGACCCCGCCGAGGAGGCGGGCGGCTGCGGCGACCGGGTCGCCGTGCGCGGCGCGGGCTTCGCGGACGGTGCGTCCGAGGTCTTCGGCGAGGGTGAGGGTGGCGGGGACGAGGCCGTCGGCGAGCTGGTCGCCGCGCATGACCGTGTCGGCGCAGGAGACCGAGCAGCCCATCTCGACGCACGCCGTCCGGGCGAGGCGTTCGGACCACAGGTTGGAGACCGTCTCCAGGACCAGGGTGTTGCCCTTGTCGTCGGCGACGGCCATCGGGGCGACGGTGACGCCGATGAGGCCCGGGAGGACCATCTGGGCCTCGGGGAAGGCGCGGCCCATGGCGTCGCCGTCGACCACGGGCAGCCGGGTCCGGGCGGCGGCGATGAACGGGGTCATGGAGTTGAGCCCGCCGACCTCGATGGGCACGAGGTGGGTGGCCTGGCGGCCGAGGAACCTCTCCAGGGCGCGGAGGGCGGTGACCTCCTCGGTGCCGGCGGGGATCTTCTCCAGTGACACGGTGGGGGCGCCCATGCCGGAGATGGCGACGACGGTGGCGTCGGGGGGCACCTCGTGGATGTCCACGACGGTCACCGGGCCGTGCTCGCGGATGGCGTGCTGGGCCAGCAGCTTGCCGACGTAGGGGTCGCCCCCGCCGCCGGTGCCGAGGATCCCCGCGCCGCGCGCCATGTCGTCCAGGTGCTCGGGGTGGATCTCACGCATGGGCGCTCTCCAGTCGCTGCAGGTCCAGGTCGCCGACCGCGTTGATCCGGATGCGGGTGGCGCCGCCGGGCAGGTAGGCGAGGGGGACCTCTTCGATGTCGGTGATGGTGACGGTGCCGGGGCGGGCGCCGGCGTCCTCGGC
Organism: Actinomadura rudentiformis; assembly: GCF_008923185.1. Taxonomy (GTDB): domain Bacteria; phylum Actinomycetota; class Actinomycetes; order Streptosporangiales; family Streptosporangiaceae; genus Spirillospora; species Spirillospora rudentiformis. The sequence continues at coordinate 25,122 of NZ_WBMT01000035.1, read as the reverse complement.
GGCGCGTACGGCCTCGTCCTTGGCGGCGTCCAGGACGGCGTCGCGGTGGCCGGCGGGGACCTGGAAGACGCGGTCGACCTCGCCGCCGACCTGGGCGATGGCGGCGCCGATGGCGTTGGCGACGGCGAAGTGGCCGGGGCGCCGTACGTCGGGGAAGCCGGGCAGCTCGGAGCCGACCAGGATGCTGCCGCCGCCGACCGCGACGGCGGGGATCGGTTCGGCGGAGGTGCGCATGCGGTCCACGGTCTCGGCGAGGCGTGCGGCGATGTGCCGGAGTCCGGCCTGGACGGCATCGGGGTCGAGGTGCGCGACGCGGGCGGCGTCGCCGATGTCGGCGCGGCCGGCCGCGACGGCGAGGTCGGTGGCGGTGAGCGTGTCACCGCCGAAGACGAGCGCCTCCTCGGTGAGCCGGTAGCCGACGCTGCGCGGGCCGATTGAGGGCGGATCCAGGTCGGCGAGCGAGCCGCCGCCGATGCCGAGGGACAGCACGTCGGGGATGCGGAAGTTGGTGCGGACGCCGGCGAGCTCGGCCTCACCGGCGGCCTGGCGGGGGAAGCCGCCGGTGAGGATGCCGATGTCGGCGGTGGTGCCGCCGACATCGATGACGGCGCAGTCGGTGAGACCGGACAGGTAGGCGGCGCCGCGCATGGAGTTGGTGGGGCCGGAGGCGAACGTGGCGACGGGGTAGCGGCGGGCGTGCTCGACGTCCATCAGGGTGCCGTCGTTCTGGGAAAGGAACAGGGGCGCGGTGATCCCGGCTGTGGTGAGGGCGCCGCCGAACGCCTCGACGATGGTGACGGCGAGGTCGCGCAGCGCGGCGTTGACGATGGTGGCGTTCTCGCGGGGGAGGAGGCCGACCCGTCCGATCTCGTGGGACAGCGAGAGGTGCACCGCGTCGCCGAGCTCGGCCGCGAAGATCTCCGCGGCGCGGAGCTCGGCGTCGGCGCTGACCGGTGAGAACACCGAGGAGACGGCGACCGAGCGGATGCCGCGCGCGGCGATCCCGGCGGCGGCTTTGCGTAGTTCGTCCTCGTCGAGTGGGGAGATCTCGCGGCCGTCGTACTCGTGGCCGCCGTGGCAGAGGAACGTGGGGGCGGCGCCGGTTTCGTGGCCGAGGGCGGCCCGGAGCCGGGCGGGCCAGTCGGTCATCGGCGGCAGCGCCGCGGTGGCGGGCAGGCCGAGCCGTACGGCCGCGGTCGGTGCGAGCCGTTCCCCCTCCACCAGGGCGTTCACGAAGTGGGTGGTGCCGATCATGACCGCGGTGATGGCGCCGGGTGCGGCGCCCGACCCGTCCAGGACCGCGTTGACCGCCGTGATCACGCCGCCGGTGACGTCCGGGGTGGTGGGGGACTTGACCGTGGCGAGCACGGTGTCCCCGTCCAGCAGGACCGCGTCGGTGTTGGTGCCGCCGACGTCGATGCCGATGCGCATTCCGCTCCTTTGCCGTGTGGATGTGCCGTGTGGATGTGCCGGAGGTGGGGTCTCTACGGGCGGGTGGTGGCTGGGGTGGCGCCGTGCGCGGCCTCCAGGGCCGCAGCGGGGTGGTCGGGCTGCTCGACGGGGAGTTCCCGGGTGCCGCGGACGAGGCCGAGGCGGGCGGCGAGGACGTAGCCGACGCCGGCGATCAGCAGCGAGTTGAGCGCGGGGATGCCCCACCACTGGTGGTGCTCGCTGAACCAGCCGATGGTCGCGGCGGCGGCCCAGAGCACGAGGCTGGCGGGGACCCAGCCGGGTTCGGTCTCGGGCAGCCTGCCGAGCTCGCGGGAGGCGTCCAGGGCGGGGCGCCAGCGGCGGGCGATGAAGTACTCGGCGACCATGATCCCGGCGATCGGCGGGGTGAGGACGCCGAGCAGGGTGAGGAAGTCGGTGAACCGGTCGAGGATCCCGGCGGCGGCCGCGAGGCTGCCGAGCACGCCGATGCCGACCGTGACCGCGACCCGGTTGAGCCGCACACCGATCAGCGACTCGACGGCGTTGATCAGGCCCAGCGCGGCCGAGTAGAGGTTCCAGTTGTTGATCTTCGTGGTGGCGGAGATGAGGATGATGACGCCGGCGACGCCGGAGGACGCGGTGATGATGGCGATGACGTCGGAGGTCTTGACCGCGTACGCCAGCAGGACGCCCGCCAGCCCCAGCACGTACTCGCCGAGGGAGATGCCGACGAGGGTCTGCTTGACCACGTCGCCGGTGTTGCGGTTGAAGCGGGTCATGTCGGGGGTGGTGACCGCGCCGACGATGTAGGACCCGGCGACGATCGTGGCGCCGGTCGCGATCGACATCGGTTCGCCGAACGGCGGCGAGGAGACCAGGTCGCCGAGGCTGTGCTTGGAGATCTCCACGTGCATCGCCCAGCCGGCCAGGCCGAGGAAGGCCGGGACGGTGACGAACGCGGTCCAGCCCATGGCGCGGAATCCCTTGAGCACCAGCACCGTCACCCCCAGCCCGGCGATGATCGACCAGACCCACAGCGGCGGGCCGCCCGCCAGCGAGTGCAGGCCCTGGGCGAACACGGCGGTCTGCACGCCGAACCAGCCGAACAGCGAGACCGCGATGACCAGGCCGATCAGCGTCGACCCGTACCGGCCGAACCCGGTCCAGCGGGCCAGCACCGAGGTGGACAGTCCCTCGCGCATCCCGGCGATGCCGATGAAGATGCAGACGACCTCCAGGATCACCGAGCCGAGGGTGAACGCCCAGACGGCGCCCCAGAACGACAGGCCCGCGCCCAGGGTGGCGCCTAGGAGGAACTGGGTGAGGTCCGACAGCTGGCCGAACCGCTGGACCGCGACGTTGAACCAGGAGTAGCGCGCCGACCGCGGGACCCGTTCGAGCGGGTAGTCCTCGTCGGTGCGGGAGGAGGCCGTGGCTGGTATCGGAGGCGGCGGCTGGTCGGTGGGTGAGCCGGTCTTCGACATGGTTGGCCTTTCGGGCTGGGGCCGGGGGTTACAGGGGATGGGCGGGACCGGAGGCGCGGGCGTGCAACCGCAGGGTGACGCTGGGCAGGTAGGGGAGAGGCGTCTGCGTCACCTCCGACACCTGGACGCGGCGGGGGTCGGCTCCGGCGCGTACGGCGCTGGCGCGGGCTTCCTCCCGCACCTCGTCGAGGGCGGCTTGCAGGCCGGTGCGCGGGTCAAGGCGGACGATGCGTTCGGCCTGGCCGCCGACGGGGCTGGAGGCCGCGCCGATGGCTCCCGCGACGGCGCCGTGTTCGGGGTGGCGGATCTCGCTGACGCCGGGCAGCGCGGCGGGCACGTCGGCGGCGGCGCCGCCGACGACGATCAAGGGGAGGCGTCCGGCGGCGGGCTGCATGCGGTCGACGGCCTCAGCGAGGTCGTGGTGGGCGCGCGGGCCGCCGCGGGCGACCCGGATGACGTCGGGCATCCAGAAGCCGACGGGGACGCCGCTGATCTGGGCGTCCAGCGCCTGCTGCGGGAATCCCGCGGTGAGGGCGGCGACGCGGACGCGGTGTTCGCCGGCGTCGGCGACGACCGCGTCGGCGAGCCCGGTGAGGGTGGCGGCGCCGCGCAGCGTGCCGGCCAGGCCGCCGCCGAGGCCGAGGCCGGGGTGCCGCCGCAGGTGGTCCAGGCCCATCAGGGTGCCGTCGCCGCGGGTGACCAGGACCGTCGCGGTGCCGCCGATGGCTGCGCGCAGACCGTCGGCGAGATCGGCGGTCGGGCGGTGCAGTGCTGCGTCCAGGACGGTGGTGTTCTCGCGTTCCAGCAGGCCGAGCGGGCCCAGCTCGCCGGACAGCGAGACGTGCACCGCGTCGCCGAGTTCGCGGTGGATGATGTCGGCGGCCTGGCGTTCCTGCGCTCCGTCCACGGGCGAGAAGACCCCGGTGATGGCGATCGCGTCGGCGCGGCTGGCGAGGCCGGCGGCGAACGCGGCGACGGCGCCGGTGTCCAGCGGGGTCCATTCGGCGGCGTCGAAGCCGCCGCCGCCCTCGACGATGGCGGTGCCTGCGCAGACGGCGTCGCGGAGGCCGGCGGGCCAGCCGAAGAGGGGCCGCACGGCCTGGGCGGCGGGGCCGCCGATCCGGAGCACGCCGACCTTGGCGAGGCCCCGGCGTTCGTCGAGGGCCTGTGCGAGGCCGCGGAGGCCGACGGCGACCTGGGTGCGGGGGTGCTCGGGGAGCGCGGCCAGAGCGTGGCGGACCGACGCCACGGGATCGCCTGGAACGGACGGCACCTTGGCCGTCGCCCAGGGCACCGCGGCGTCGGTGAGGACGGCGGCGTCGGTGTGGGTGGGGCCGACCTCGATTCCAGTGATCATCTGGCCGTCTCCGGTATGACCCCGCCCGGCATGACCGCTGAGCTTGACGTGACGGCTGCGTCCAGGCCGAAGGCGGCCGGTCCGCCGAGGCGGCGGCCCTCGGGCGTGTTCCAGACCGGCGCGCAGGGGAGGGCGAGCACGCTGACGCGGAGCCCGTAGCGCAGCCGTTCCACATCGATGGCGGCGGCAGTACGGGTGTCGAGGACGGCGATGATGTCGGGGACCAGGATGAGCGGGCGGCCGTCCTCGAAGGCGGCGAGGTACTCGCTCTGCGCCTCCAGCCGCAGCAGCCGCCCGGCGTCGGGGCCGAGGCCCTCGACGATGGCGGCGGTGGCACCCGCCCCGGTGCGGTCGACGGTCGAGATCTTCCCGGTGATCAGGCGGTCGAGGCCCCCGCCCGGCTCGTCCGGGAGCGTGTTCGAGAACTCGTCGGGAACGCCGTCGGCCAGCGCCGTTCCGATGGCCAGCGCCCGCGACACCGAGCCGGGTACGGCGGCGGTGCGGACCTGGCCGGCGCGCAGCACGTACTCGGAGGTGGCGGCCTGCCCTCCGAAGGCCTCGAGCACTCCCCTGGCCAGCCGTTCCAGCCACCGGCCGTCGACATGGTCAAGGACGACCGTGCGGCCGCGCTCGTCGGTGAGGACGCAGGGCGTGGGCGCGATCCCGGCGAGTTCCATGGCGTTCTGGTTCATCCGGGGGAACGCCCGGCCCATGGCGTCGGCGTCCACGAGCGGCAGGCCGAGGCGGGCTGCCCAGGCCACGGCGTGGCAGCCGTTGGACCCGCCGATCTCACTGGACATGAGCGCCGCCACGGGCGCGCCGTGCAGCCGTTCGACGGTGTCGCGCAGGACCTGGGCCTCGGTTCCGCCGCCGATGCGCTCGGCCCCGACCGCGGGGGAGCCGATGACCCCGCACGGCATGACCAGTGCGGTGGCGTCGAGGTCCTCGGGCTGCAGGACGGGGACGGGTCCGTGGTCGGCGACGGCCTGGAGCGCGGCCGCGAGGACGACGTCGACGCCTCCGCCGCCGCCGGAACCCAGCACCGCGCAGCCGCGGGCGAAGGTGGGAAGCGTGCCGCCGTCCAGGAGGGTCATGGCGTCAGCGTAGGACGGGAGCCACCATGATCTGGTGTGCTGAGCGCTGCTATTCAGCCTGGTCAATGTGCCTTTAGCACACCTTGGGCGGGATAGTCTGCCGACGTGGACACCGTCATCGCCGACCTGCTCGCCGCGCCGGGACGTCCTGGATCTCTCGATCTGCTGGCGGGTCCGGCGGCCGGGCGGCGGGTGCTGGGCGTGACGCTGGTCGAGGATCTGCGTTCGCTGACCGCGGTGCCGCCTGGCTCGCTGGCCGTGCTGACCGGTCCGGCCTCGTCCCGGGCCACCGCGTACCGCCTCGATGTGGCGATGCGGGATGTCGTGGCCGCGGGCGGTGCGGGGCTGGTGCTGACCGGCGGTGCGGCCCCGCCCGTCGCCCGGACGGCTCAGGGGATCGCCGAACGGGGGCGTGTCGCGTTGCTGCACAGCGACGGCGCGGATCTCGGCGGTCTCATGGTCGTGCTCACCCGGGTGATCGAGGGAGGCGCGGCGGAGGCGTTCGCACGGCTGACCGCGGCTTTGGACGGGATCGTGCGTTCCGGCGGCGATGCCGAACGCACGGTGGCGGCGTTGAAGGAGGCGCTGGGAGTCCCGGTCGAACTGCGCCCGCCGAGGCCGGGAGAACGCGGCGAGGTGGCCCAGGGACCCGAGGGGGAGGTGACGCTCGCGGCGGCCGACGCCGGCGGACACCTCGGTGAGGCCGTGGCGGTGTCCATGCGGGTGGCCGCGGAGGCGATCGCCCGTGCCGCAGGGGGAGCGGCGGAGGACACCCCCGTACGGTCACGGATGTTGCTGCTGTCGGAACTGCTGGTGTCTCCCGAGGGCCAGGCGCTGCGGTTGCTGGGGCGGGCCCGCGGGGTCGGGCTCCCGGTGGACGGCTGGCACATCGCGTTGCGCGTGGAGCCGGCGGAGCTGCAGGGACCCGAACGGTACGACCTGCTGGACGTGGCGGGCAGGGCGGCCTTGCAGAGCCTGCGGTCGGCGGGTGGCGCCCAGTGGAATCCGGCGCGCGCCGACGACGCCCTGCTGTTGATCCGGACCCAGACCGGCGACCCCGGCCGGATCGGGCTGCGTTCGGCGGTCGGGGACGCCGAGCGGTTGCTGGGAGAGCTGCGCGACCGGTTTCCCGCCGCCGGGCTGCGCTGCGGCGTCGGCGGAGCCCACCGGGGACCGCTCGGCCTGCGCGCCTCGGCTCGGGAGGCCCGGACCGCGCTGGCCCGCGGCGGCGGATGGGACCGTCCGGTCACCGCGCACGATCTGGCGGGCCTGGACCGCATGCTGGGGGAGTGGTACGCGTCGGACACGGCGCGGGCCTCGGCCCGGGAGCTGCTGGCGCCGATCGAAGCGCTGGGGCCCGAGCGGGCCGAGCCGCTGCTGCGCACCCTGCAGGCCTACCTCGACCACCAGGGGTCGCCGGCGCGGGCGGCGGAGGACCTGCATCTGCACCGCAACGCCGTCACCCAGCGCATTCGGAAAGCGGGCAGGCTGCTCGGTGTGGATCTGGCGGACCCGGAGCAGAGGTTGGCTCTCCAGCTGGCCTGCCGTGCACTGCGGATCTGAAGCGTTCTGACCAGGAACTTACTATGTAAAGGCGGGGGGTTTGATCAAACCCCCCACTCTAACCACGTCAATCCAGCAAACGAGCCCGAAGCGCCTCGGTGTCCTCGGCCGCCCATCCGTGGGCGGTGAGCCACTCCAGTGAGCCGCCGAATTTCTCGTCCACCCGGGTCAGGAACTTCTCCATGATGAAGGCGTGCGGGACATGGCTGTCGGCCGGCCGCGAGTCGAGGTCGTCGGCGTAGGTGGTGCTGGCGCGGAGCCGGGCCAGGATCGCGTCGATGCGTTCGCCGGTCTGGGCGTAGTCGGCCACGATGGCCTCACGTGTCACCCCGGCGACTTCCAGGGCGAACGCGCAGACCACGCCTGTGCGGTCCTTGCCCGCGGCGCAATGGACCAGCGCGGAACCGGCCGGCCTGGTCATCACGCGCAGCGCCGCCACGATCGAGTCGGGCCGGTCGTCCAGGTAGCCGAGGTAGTGGCTGATCGACCTGTCCTGTGCCGGTGAGTTGTCCGGGCGGGTCTGCCAGGGGAGCACCCTGTCGATGTCCACGCTGTCGATGTCCACTGCGTTGCGGCTGGGCTCGGTGTCGGAGCTGGGCTCGGTGTCGGCGGCGACGTCGGTGTCGGCGGCGACGTCGGTGTGGCGGCCGCCCTCGGCGAACAGCGACAGGTTGTGCACGGTGACCGAGGGGGTGCGGGTGAGCGGCCCGGGGCCTTCGAGGCGTACCTCGGCGTCGCTGCGCAGATCGATGACGTCCTTGAGGCCGTAATGGTCGATGAGGATCCTGACGTCGGATACCGTCAGGTCCTGCAGGTTGTCCGACCGTAGCACCCGCCCTCGCCGTGTCGTCCTGCCGTCCGCGGTGGGAAGTCCGCCCAGATCCCTGACATTGACCGCACCGTCCAGATCGATCCAGCGAGAGCGCGCATTCATGACCTATGACCCTATATGGCCGGTCTGTCATGTCTTGATGGGGGAGCTGGCACCACCCCGGATCCGGGTGCCAGCTCCCTCTCCAGCGTGGTGCTGGCGCCCATGTGATCGTTCTGCTGGATGACCAGACTGAGGGGTGGATCAAGCCCGTCACGTGCGGTTTTCCGGCCGGTACCGAGACCTGCGAGCCAGACAGGAGATGGCTCTGCAGCGTGGCGACCGCTTGATCATCAGCTCCGTAGCCTGCAAGCCGAACGATCTCATCCCTCCCCACGAATGGAGAGCCCATGACCGCCACCCTCGAAGCCCCGGCGCCCCGCCGGAGCACCGGCAGCGATTTCGCGCCGCTGTCACGGCAGGTCCGTGACAGCGGGCTGCTGGAGCGACGGCGAGGCTACTACGTGTGGGCGATCGGGGTGAACGTGGCGGCCACGGTGGCGATCTGGGCGGCGGTGGCGTGGGCGGGCGCCACATGGTGGGCTGTGCTGCTCGCTGTGCCGCTGGCGCTGGCGTCGGCTCGGACGGGGTTCCTCGGTCACGACGCGGGGCACCGGCAGATCGCGGCCTCGCATCGGATGAACCGTCTACTTGGTCTGCTCCTGGGCGATCTGATGCTCGGCATGGGGTACGGGTGGTGGAACGACAAGCACAACCGGCATCACGCCAACCCCAACCATGTCGGTAAGGACCCTGATGTCGGGGAGGGGCCGCTGGCATGGACGCGGGAGCAGGCGGACGGGCGGCGAGGCGTGCTGGGATTCCTGGCCCGTCATCAGGCTTGGCTGTTCTTCCCGCTGCTGACGCTGGAGGGGTTCAACCTCAAGGTCAGCAGCGTTCTGTACCTGAAGGGCGCGCCGCGGCGGGAGAGGCTGATCGAGGGAAGTCTGCTGGCGGCGCACCTGGGCCTCTACCTTGGGCTGGCGTTCACGTTCCTGTCGCCGGTCCAGGCGGTGGCGTTCATCGTGCTGCACCAGGCGCTGTTCGGTGTGCATCTGGGCGCCTCGTTCGCGCCCAACCACAAGGGGATGGAGATGCCCGCTGACGGCACTCGGTGGGATCACCTGCGGAGGCAGGTGCTGACGTCGCGGAACGTGCGGGGTGGCCTGGTGACGGATTACATGCTGGGCGGGTTGAACTACCAGATCGAGCACCACCTGTTCCCGAGCATCCCGCGGCCGAACCTGCGGAAGGTGCAGCCGCTGGTGCGTGAGCACTGCGCCCAGGTGGGGCTGCCGTACGTGGAGACGGGGCTGATCGAGTCGTACCGGGAGGCGCTGGGTCACATGCACGAGGTGGGCGAGCCGCTGCGTTCCTGAGGCTTATTCTTGTTCCACAATGCCTGAAGGACACACGATTCATCGTTTGGCCGCCGAGCATCTGCGGATGTTCGGCGGCCGTGCGTTGCGTGCCGAGAGCCCGCAGGGCCGGTTCGCTGACGGGGCCCGGCAGTTGGACGGGCGGGTTCTGGACGGGGCGGATGCGTACGGGAAGCATCTGCTGCTGCGGTTTGAGGATGAGCGGCTGCTGCACATCCATTTGGGGTTGTACGGGACGTACACGTTCGGGCCGGTGCCTGCTCCGGAGCCGAAGGGGCTGGTGCGGCTGCGGCTGGCGGGGGCGGCCGAGTTCGCCGATCTGCGTGGCCCGGCGGCGTGTGAGCTGCTGGAGCCGGGTGAGGTGAAGGTGCTGCTCGACCGGCTCGGTGCGGATCCGCTGCGTGCGGACGCCGATCCGGAGCGGGCGTGGCGGCGGATCTCGCGGAGCCGGACGAGCATCGCGGCGCTGCTGCTTGATCAGGCGGTGGTGGCGGGGCCGGGGAATGTGTACCGGGCGGAGGTGCTGTTCCGGCAGGGGATCGATCCGAGTCTGCCGGGTCGTGCTCTCACGGCTGAGCAGTGGTGGGCGATCTGGGCTGATCTGGTGTCGTTGATGCGGGAGGGCGTGGCGACGGGCCGGATCGACACGGTGCGGCCGGAGCATACGCCGGAGGCGATGGGCCGCCCGCCTCGGGTGGACGATCATGGTGGTGAGGTGTACGTGTACCGGCGTGCGGGGTTGCCGTGCCTGCTGTGCGGGACCGAGGTGCGCACCGAGCGGCTGGTGGGCCGCAATCTGTTCTGGTGCCCGACCTGTCAGGCGGGGCGTTGAGCGGGCGTTAGGCGGGTCAGCCGGGGGTCAGCCGACGAATTCGCTGTCGCCGTAGCGGACGGTCGCCTGGGACCAGTCACCGCCGATGGCGGTGACGAACCGGCGGGCGATGGCGAGGTCGGCGAGTTCGGCGACGAGGATGAGGTGGCCGCGCAGGGTGACCGAGCCGCCGAAGAGCTCGTCGCGGGCGGCGGGGTCGGCGACGAGGCCGTCGTGGAGGCGGCGGACGTCGAGTCCGGGGACTTCGATGCGGACGGCGTCCGTGCGCGGTGATCCCTGGGGGAGGTACTCGAAGGTGAGGACCGATTCCTGGTGGAACTCCTTGCGGATGAGGTCGGCGATGTGGTGCAGCTCCAGGGTGTCGGTGCGGTCGACGTCGAAGCGGCGTGATCGTTCGTAGGTGGTCTGCTGGAGGTCGCTGGACCAGAAGACGCCGTCGAGCAGGGTGGAGCGTCGGGTCCGGGCGCCGTTATCGTCGATGATGCGGCGGACCTGCCGGTCGAACCGTGTGAGTCGTGTCTTCAGCCGGGGGTCGTCGGGGTCGGTGATGATCGCGGTGTTGTTCGTGGCGAAGATCTCCGCCTGGTGGGGGCGCGGGCCGGTCGTGGCCTGTGCGGGTCCTGCCGTGAGCGTGCTGAGAGCGATGAGCCAGGCGAGCAGGGCGGCGGCGGTACGGCGGTGGTGCATCGAGTGATCCCCCGAGGGTGGCGCAGGTGGTGTCGGTCCCAGCCTCACAAGCCGCCATGGAGATCAACAACCTCATGACCCACTCTGGTCAGAAGGTCCGGGGGCGGGTCAGCCTTCGAGGGCGTACTGCATGACGCGGAACTTGGTCTGGGCTTCGGCGAGTTCGGCGGCGGGGTCGGAGTCGGCGACGATGCCGCAGCCGGCGAAGAGGCGGGCGCGGGTGCCGTCGAGCTCGGCGCAGCGGAGCGCGATGCCCCATTCGCCGTCTCCGCGGGCGTCGACCCAGCCGACGGGGCCGGCGTAGCGGCCGCGGTCCATCAGTTCGAGTTCGCGGATGAGGTCGAGGGCGGTGTCGGTGGGGGTGCCGGCGACGGCGGGGGTGGGGTGGAGGGCGGCGACGACGTCCAGGACGGAGCGTTCGCGGCGGAGGCGGCCGTGGACGGGTGAGGCCAGGTGCATGACGTTGGCGAGGGTGAGCAGCTCGGGCTGGTCGGGGACGGTGAGCTCGGCGCACAGTGGCGTGAGGGCGTCGCGGACCATTTCGGCGGCGTAGGCGTGTTCCTCGCGGTCCTTGGCGGAGGCGCGGAGCCGGGTGGCGCGTTCGGCGTCGTCGGCGGGGGTGGTGCCGCGGGCGGTGGTGCCGGCCAGGACCAGGGAGTCGAGGTGTTCGCCGGCGCGGCGGATGAGGAGTTCGGGGGTGGCGCCGACGAGGCCGGCGCAGGAGAAGGTGTAGCAGGCGGGGAAGCGGTCGGCGAGGCGGCGCAGGAGGGTGCGGGCGTCGATGGGTTCGGCGGCTTCGGCGTGCAGGTCGCGGGCGAGGACGACCTTGCCGAGGCGGCCGTCGCGGATGCGGTCGACGGCGGCGGCGACGGCTTGTTCCCAGGCGGGGGCGCTGAGGGTGCCGTCGCTCCAGGCGAGGCGGGCGGGGGGCTGGGGCGGGTGGACCAGGGCGAGCGGGTCGGCGTCCTCGCCTATGGTGGTGAGCCAGGCGGCGCCGTCGCGGCGGCCGACGATCCAGCGCGGGACGATGAGGACCGAGTCGGGTGACTTGGGGTCGAAGCCGAAGCTGCCGAAGGCGACGGGCCCGGAGCCGGGGACTTGGACGGGGTCGTGGATGTCGGCGGAGCCGAAGAGGTCGCGCAGCCACTGGTCGGCGGCGGCGAAGCGGTCTTCGCCGCCGGGGAGGGTGAGGCGGGCGGCTTCGCCCCAGCCGACGATGCCTTCGCCGTGGCGGACCCAGGCCAGCGCGGTCGGATGTGGAAGTCGCGAGATGAGGTCGCCTGGGTCGGCGACCCGCTCGGTGCGGACGATCAGGCGGTCCGGTGCGGTCACGGCGAGCTTCACGCGAGCCACTCTACGGGAGAATTGAACCCGTTCAAACTGCCGGGGTGGCCGGTCGTGGTGAGGTTTGCGCCACATCTGGCGCGTGAGCGCCTCTACTCGTTCCCCGGCTGGGCCGTGCCGAACCTGTGCGGAGCCCGTGCCGCGTCGGCTGTGCGGGCCGATGCGGCACGGGCGGGGGAACGTCCAGGTGGGCCGCCCTGGGTGATCGTCAGGCGGAGTGGCCGCGGCCCGTTCCGGCCAGTTTCCAGGCGGCGGGCAGCAGCCCGGCGGCCAGCAGGACCTTGAGGGCGTCGCCGAGGAGGAACGGGGTGAGGCCCAGGTCGACCGCCTTGCCGAGGTCGACCCCGAGGGAGGCCATCAGGTAGGGGACGCCGGTCGCGTACATGATCGCGGTGCCGAGGAGCATCGTGCCGATGGTGCGGGCGGGGGTGCGGTCGCCGCCGCGTTCGGCCAGGCGCCCCACGACGGCGGCGGCCAGGACGAACCCGATGATGTATCCGAGGGTGTGCAGGCCGGCGCCGGATTCTCCGTCGGTGAACCAGGGCACACCGGCGATCCCGGCGAGCAGGTAGAGCGCCATGCCGAGCGCGGCGCGGCCCCAGCCGAGCGCGGCGCCGGCCAGGAGCACCGCGAAGGTCTGGCCGGTGACGGGTACGGGGGTGCCGGGGAGCGGGACGGCGATCTGGGCCGCCAGGCCGACGAAGGCCGCGGAGCCGGCGACGAGCGCGGCGTCGCGGGCCAGGGAGCCGGGGAGCAGGTCGCCCAGGACGACGGGACGCCCGGCCGCTTGCGCAGTAGTCACAAAACCCTCCACAAATACTGTGTCTGGGCGAAACCTAGCGAATCGGAACGTGTAGGTGGATCACGCGGGTGACAGTTTCGGCGGGGTGTTTCTTGTCCGCACCGGTCATGGACGCGTGGAGATCAGTGCCGCGTAGAGATCATGGGCGCGTGGAGGTCAGGGGGCGCCGGGCGAGGTAGACGATGTCGGGCTCGCCGCGCGGGACGGGCACGGGCAGCGCCTCCACGTCGGCGAACCGCGCTCGCAGGCGTTCCTCGAAGGCGGGGGCGGCGCCGGCGCTCCACACGGCCAGCACGCCGGGCCCGGTGAGCCGTGCGGTGAGCAGGGCGAGGCCGTCGTCGCCGTACAGGCTGGCGTTGGCGGGGGTGACCGTCCAATCGGGGCCGTTGTCGATGTCCAGGCAGATCGCGTCGTACCGGCGACCCGGGCCGCGCAGGTGATCGAGCAGGTCGGTGTTGGCGACGTGGACGCGGGGGTCGTCGAGCGCGGCGGCGGAGAAGGGCCGCAGGTGGGTGGCGTGCCAGCCGATCACGGCGGGTTCGATCTCCACGACGGTGACGGCGTCCACGCCGGGCAGCGCGACGGCCTCGGCGAGGGAGAACCCGACGCCCAGCCCACCGATCAGCAGCGACACCGGCGGCGTGAGGCCGGCCACGGCGGCGCGGACGAGCAGCCGTTCGGACTCGCCGTTGCGGGTGTCCATGAGGAAGACGCCGTTGCTGATGATCTCGTAGTGGGCGTCGGTGTGCGCGCCGGTGCGGCGCAGCACCAGCTCGCCGCTGCGCCCGTGGGCGCGTTCGATGGTGGCCGGCTCCCCGCTGACAGTCACCCCGGCAGCCTAGCCGCGGCCGGTGCGTCGCGCTGGAACGGCCGTCCTGCCTTGGGCCTGGGAGCGCGGCGGCGGCGCCGCTAGCGTCTGCGGCATGGCCGAGACCCTCCTGCCCGGCCGGCGGATCCTCGTGGTCGGTGCCGGCACCCGTCCCAGCGATGAGCCCGGCGCGCCGGCCGGCAATGGCCGTGCGATCGCCGTGACGGCGGCGCGCGAGGGTGCGGCGGTGGCCTGCGCCGACGTCGATGAGGCCGCCGCGGCCGGGACCGCCGAGATGATCTCCGGCGGTGGCGGCCGCGCGCACGTGCTGACCGGCGACGCCGCGGACCCGGACGCGTGTGAGCGCATGGTCGCCGGTGCCGCCGAGGTCCTCGGGGGGCTGGACGGCGTGGTCTTCAACGCCGGGATCGGCGTCGGTCACGGCCTGGCCGGGACCGATGCGGCCGATTGGGACCGCGTGCTCGCGGTGAACCTGCGTGGCCCGTTCCAGATCGCCAAGGCGGCGGTGCCGGTGCTCGGGGAGGGCGGCTCGCTGGTGTTCATCGGGTCGCTGGCCGGGACGAAGCCGGGCAGCGGCTCGCCCTCCTACGACGCGTCCAAGGCGGGGCTGACGGGGCTGGTGCGGCACGTCGCGGCCGAGGGTGCACCGCGCGGCGTCCGGGCGAACGTGGTCGCGCCCGGCCTGATCGACACCGTGATGGGCCGGATGGCGTCGGCGGGCAACGCCGGCCGTGACCTGGCTGCCAAGCTGATCCCGCTGGGGCGGCAGGGGACCGCGTGGGAGGTCGCCGAGGTCGCGGTGTTCCTGCTCTCCCAGCGGGCGAGCTACGTCACGGGCCAGGTCATCGGCGTCGACGGGGGCCTGTCCACTTTGCGCTGAATCCGAGGGGGATTACGGATTCACCCTCCCGCGGTTACCGTGTAACGGTGTAATCATCGGGAGGCGAGATGATCCCTGAACCGATCCCCGAGCCGCGCGACGCCGAATCCGAGGCGCAGCCGCTCGACGCCTACTCCCAGGCGGTGTCGGCGGTCGCCCGCGAGCTCACCCCGCGCGTGGCGAGCCTGCGCGTGCGCCAGCGGGGCCGTGAGGGCTCCGGCTCGGCGGTGACGTTCACCGCCGACGGTTTCCTGCTCACCAACGCGCACGTCGTCGGCGGTGCCCGCGGCGGCCAGGCCGCGTTCGCCGACGGCACCACCACCTCGTTCAACGTCGTCGGCACCGACCCCCTGTCGGACCTGGCGGTCGTACGCGCCGATGGTGACACGCCGGGGCCGGTCACCCTCGGTGACAGCGACGGGCTGGTGGTGGGGCAGCTGGTCGTCGCCGTCGGCAATCCGCTCGGCCTCGCCGGGTCGGTCACCGCCGGGGTGGTCAGCGCGCTCGGCCGGTCCCTGCCCACCCGCAGCGGCAACGCCGTGCGGGTGATCGAGGACGTCATCCAGACCGACGCCGCCCTCAACCCCGGCAACTCCGGCGGCGCGCTCGCCGACTCCCGCGGCCACGTCGTGGGGATCAACACCGCCGTCGCCGGGATCGGCCTCGGCCTGGCAGTGCCGATCAACTCCACCAGCCGCCGGATCATCGGCGCGCTGATGCGTGACGGCCGGGTGCGGCGGGCGTTCCTCGGCCTGGTCGCCAACCCGGTGCCGGTCCCGGCGGCCCTGCGTGAACGCCTCGGCCAGCGCGACGCGCTACGGGTCGCCGACGTGGTGCCCGCGAGTCCCGCCGCCCGCGCCGGACTGCGCCGCGGTGACCTGGTCCTCACCGCGGGCGGCGTGCCGGTCAGCCAGGCCCAGAGCCTGCAGCGGCTGATGTTCGCCGAGGCGATCGGGCGGCCACTGCAGATCACCGTCCTGCGCAACGGCGCGATGGTCGATGTGATCGCCGAGCCGACCGAGCTCGACGCCGAGCACGCCTGAACCGCTTACACTGCGGCGAAGCGTGCGCTCTGCTCGCCGCTCAGGCGCCCTGCGGGCAGGCGGCGGCCGCACAGCACCATCGCCAGGTCCTGCGCCGCGCCGGTGACAGGCGCGCCGGAGCCGAACGACCAGTCCATGTCGTCGGCGCGCAGCTCGATCCCATCCAGGTCGGCGCCGAAGTACTTCAGGCCCTTGGGGGAGGCGAGCCCTTCCAGGACCACCCGCAGGCGACGCTCGGGCACCCGCCGCTCCAGCCCGAGCGCGATCGTCATGTCCAGGCCGTGCACCACGTCGTGGGTGAGCGCGCCCGCGTATCCGCCGCCCGGCGGCTTCCACGGGTGCGTGGTGTTGTCGCGGAGCGAGGCGTGCAGGTCGTCCGCCGGGATGGACGCGGCGTCGCGGCGCGCACACCGGTCGAGCATGCGGTCGAAACTCCCGCCGGACCGGACCAGCTCGAAGATCACCCGCGGTGCCGAGTACCGGTAGGCCATCGTGATGTGGGCGGCGACCTCCCGGATCCGCCACCCCTCGCACAGCGAAGGCGCGTCCCACTCCCCGGCAGGAAGGTCGCCCAGCAGCTCCGCCAGCTCTCTGCGTTCCGCAGCGATCTCGCTCCGAAGTTCCGTCTCGTTCATGCCAAGCCTCCTGGCTGAGTGCCTGTGCCGCGCCGCCCCCGGCGCGGCCTGACACCTCACCGACGAACGACCCGCCGCCAGACGGACACCTCCCAGCAGCCGCACCCCCAGCATCGCGGCGGTCAGGACTCCTCGGTCACCTCGGCGAGGCGGCGGCGTAGATAGCGGTGCTCGGCACCGGTGGGCGCCAGGGCGAGGGCGTCGCGGTAGGCGGCCGCGGCGTCGGCGGCGCGGCCCAGGCGGCGCAGCAGGTCGGCGCGGACCGCCGGCAGCAGGTGATAGCCCGCCAGCCGCCCCGACGCGTCGAGGGCCTCCACCAGCGGCAGCGCCGCGGCGGGGCCGTCGGCCATGCCGACCGCGACGGCCCGGTTCAGCTCGACGACAGGGGAGGGCGCCAGCCGCACCAGTTCCCCGTACAGCGCGGCGATCTGCGCCCAGTCGGTGTCGCCGGCGCGCGTGGCGGCCGCGTGGCAGGCGGCGATGGCGGCCTGGACCTGGTACGGGCCGGGACTGCCGCGCCTCAGCGCCGCGTCCAGCAGCGCCGTGCCCTCGCCGATCTCCCCGGCGTCCCACCTGGTCCGGTCCTGGTCCTCCAGCAGCACCAGATCACCGGCGGCGTCGAACCGCGCGGAGCGTCGTGCGTCATGCAGCAACATCAGCGCCAGCAACCCCACCGCCTCGGGTTCGTCGGGCATCAGGCGCGTGAGCACCCGCGCCAGCCGGATCGCCTCCCCGCTCAGCTCCGCCCGCACCGGATCGGCGCCCGCCGACGCCGAATACCCCTCGTTGAACAGCAGATACAGCACCGCCAGGACGGCCGGTGTCCGCTCGGGCAGCAGATGCGCGGGCGGCACCCGGTAGGGGATGGCGGCGTGCCTGATCTTCTGCTTGGCGCGCGTCAGGCGTTTGGACATCGTGTGCTCACCCACCAGGAACGCCCGCGCGATCTCAGCGGTGGTCAGGCCCGCCAAGGTCCGCAACGTCAGCGCCACCTGCGCCTCCAGGGCCAGCGCCGGGTGGCAGCAGGTGAACATCAGCCGCAGCCGGTCATCGGGCACCGTGCCGTCGTGGTCCGGCCCGTCATTTCCCGGCTCGCCGGCCTGGACGCGTTCCATCGCGGCCACCTCCCGTAGCTTGGCGGCGCCGACCGCGGCACGGCGCAGCCGGTCGGTCGCGCGGTTGCGCGCCGCCGTCGTCAGCCACGCGCCGGGCCGTTCGGGCACCCCGTCGCGCGGCCAGGTCTGCAGGGCCTGCGCGAAGGCGTCCTGCGCGCACTCCTCGGCCAGGTCCCAGTCGCCGGTGACGCCGATGAGCGTGGCCACGACCTGGCCCCACTCGTCCCGGAACGCCCGGTCGACCGCCTCGTGCGCGCCGTGCATCTCGTGCACCTCGTGCGCGCCGGTCACTGCGGCCAGAGCGGGCGGATCTCGATCGTGCCGTACCCGGCCGCCGGATGCTTGGCGGCGATCTCGATGGCCTCGTCCAGGTCGGCGCACTCGATCAGGCAGAAACCGCCGATCTGCTCCTTGCTCTCGGCGAACGGGCCGTCGGTCAGCAGCACCTGGTCGTCGCGGACCCGCACCGTCGTCGCCTCCGCGGGCGGCCGCAGCCCGCCGCCGCCGCGGATCACGCCGCGTGCCGTCATCTCCTCGCTCCAGCCACCGCAGCCGTCCTCGGCGTGCTCGGCCGCGGACTCGTCCCCTGCGATCAGCAACATGTACTTCACGGGTCCTCCGTATCAGGTCTCACGCCCTCCCGACGAACGACACCACCCCGGAACGGACACCCGCTTGATGAGTAGGGAAAATCCGAGCGCTCGACCAGCCATAGGGTCCCGCCCTGCGCCTGTGAAAACGGCGAAAGCCCCGGTCCGCCAGAGGACCGGGGCTTTGTGTCGCCGATGTGTCGCGGAGCTGTCAGGCGGCCACGCCGGCCGCGGCGGGCAGCGCCACAGGCTCGGGCAGCGCGGCGGTGTCGCGGACCGGGTGCACGCGGCTGCTGATCATCTTCTTCAGCACCCGGTAGCCGTCGCGCCAGGTATTGAGGTGCGACTCACCGAACAGCCGGTTGCTCTCGAAGCTGGCGACCTCGGCGATGCGCAGGCCGGTGGTGACGGCGTTGACGCACATCTCGGTCTCGATCTCGAACCCGGTCGACTTGAGCTGGAGGCGCTCCACCGCGCTGCGGTGCATCGCGACGTAGCCGTAGCACAGGTCGGTCCAGCTGGTGCGGTACAGGGTGTTGGCCAGGCGGGTCAGCCACTTGTTGCCGGTGCGGCGCAGGAAGGTCAGGTCCTCCGAGCCGCCGCCGCAGGCGTAACGCGAGCCCTTGACGAAGTCGAAGCCGCGGCCGACCAGCGCGACGAACGCGGGGATCTCAGCCGGGTCCATGCTGCCGTCGGCGTCCAGCATCACGATCACGTCACCGGTGGCGGCGGCGAAGCCGGCCTGCAGCGCCAGGCCCTTGCCGCGCGGCGGCTGGCTGATGATCACGGCGTCGGGCCGCAGCGACGCGGCGACCTCGGCCGAACCGTCGCTGGACTCACCGTCCACGATCACGATCTCGTCGACCCCCGTCAGGCGGGGGAGCAGCCATCGAAGGTTGTCGGCCTCGTTCAGCGTCGGGATGACGGCCGTGACCGACGGCGCGTGGCTGGCGATGCGGCTCAGGTCTGCGGTGGCGTTCATCGTTCACTCCGTGGCTTCTTGTTGGCGACACTCTGTTAGATGTGACCCCGGCCACGAGAGGTTTGAAAAAATCTTGATGGTCGCCTTATACGGCCGCCAGAGCCGCTAACACATCGCCCGCCACATCGCCGTTCACATGAGGCTGAGCTGCTCCGGACCCGCCGGCGGGGAAGGCCTTCGCGGCCCCCGCGGCGCGCGCCTGCCGACCCCGTACCGGGCCGCCAGCTCCTTCACCCGCACCGATATGCGATCTTGGAACGCCTTGGGGGCGTACGCGCCGTTGCCGTACAGCCGCGCGTACGGCACCACCAGCTCCGGGTGATGATCGCGCAGCCAGGACAGGTACCACTCGCGCGCCCCCGGCCGCAGATGCAGCGTGATCGCGCCGATCGACGTGGCGCCCGCCTCGGCCGCCGCGCGCACCACCGCCTCCAGCTCCCGCGGCGAGTCACTCAGATACGGCAGCACCGGCCCCATCAGTACCCCACAGCCGATCCCCGCCTCGTTCAGCGCCGCGCACACCTCCAGCCGCCTTTGCGGCGCGGGCGTGCCGGGCTCCACCAGCCGCCACAGCTCCCGGTCCAGCGACCCGACCGACACCATCGTGCTCACGTCCGTGCGCTCGGCCGCCTCCAGCAGCACCGGCAGATCACGCATGATCATCGAGCCTTTGGTCAGGATCGAGAACGGGTTGGCCGCGTCCCGCAGCGCCGCCAGGATCCCCGGCATCAGCCGGTAGCGCCCCTCGGCCCGCTGGTAGCAGTCGACGTTGGTCCCCATCGCGATGTGCTCGCCCCGCCACCTGGGCGCCGCGAGTTCACGCCGCACCAGCTCGGCCGCGTTGACCTTCACCACGACCTTGGAGTCGAAGTCCGCCCCCGCGTCCAGGTCCAGATACTCATGGGTCTTGCGGGCGAAGCAGTAATTTGCAGGCGTGGGAGCAGCCCCGGTACGGGTTGATCGTCCAGCGGAACATCATCCGGGACGCCGGGGGCACCTGGTTGATGATGGAACGGGCCTGCACCTCGTAGAACGTCATGCCGCGGAAGCCGGGCGTGTCGAAGGTGCGCGCGACCGCCCGCCGCTCGATCAGCGGCGGGGCGGGCCCGCCGGCCTCCTCCACCAGCCGGAGGTGATCCCAGCGCATCCCGACCTCCCGATCTTCGAACGCCTGCACGATTGTGACAGGTGTGGCCAGTCTTGAACATCTGTTCGATGATCGCAAGCGCGGGGGTGCGGCGTCCGGGCCGGTCAGGCGGTCCGGAACGACACAAGTGCATGGTTTGGGCCAGAGCATGGCAACGGGTGCGTAACAATGGGCCGCTATGGCGAGGCATTCGGGGATCGGAGCGAAGGCCGCCGCGGCCGCCGCCGCGGCGGTTCTGCTGTCGGCGTGCATTCCGGCGAGCGGCGGAACGGGCGAGGACAAGGGCGAGGTCGAGCGCGCGCAGGCACCCGACGCCGCCAAGGGCGAATGCTCGGTCGCGGCACCGGCGGGCGACTCGCGGGCGCGGCAGGTGCGCGGCATGTGGATCGCCACCGTGGCGGGCATCGACTGGCCCAAGGACCCCAAGAAGCCCGCCGCCACGCAGCAGGCGCAGTTCCGCAAGCTCCTCGACACCGCCAAGGCGATGAACCTCAACGCGGTGTTCGTGCAGATCCGGCCCAACTCCGACGCGTTCTACCCCTCCCCGTACGAGCCGTGGTCCAAGTGGCTCACCGGCACCCCCGGCAAGGACCCCGGCTACGACGTGCTCGCCTTCATGCTCAAGGAGGCCCACGCGCGCAACCTGGAGTTCCACGCATGGTTCAACCCCTACCGGGTGAGCCGCGAGAGCGACCCGAAGAAGCTGGCGCCGGGCAGCCCGGCGCGGCAACACCCCGACTGGGTGCGCAAGTACGGGACGGGCCTGTGGTACGATCCGGGCCTGCCGCAGGTCCGCGACCTGGCGACCAAGGCCGTGATGGACGTCGTGCGCAAGTACGACATCGACGCCGTGCACTTCGACGACTACTTCTACCCCTATCCCGAGGGCGGCCGGGACTACCCCGACCAGGCCACGTTCAAGACCTACGGCAAGGGCATGAGCAAGGCCGACTGGCGGCGGCAGAACGTGGACGTGATGGTCCGCGGCCTGTCGCAGAAGATCCGCGAGGCCAAGCCGTGGGTGCGGTTCGGGATCAGCCCGTTCGGGGTGTGGCGCAACTCCACCTCCGATCCCGAAGGATCGGCGACCAAGGCGCTGCAGAGCTACTCTGACCAGTACGCCGACACCCGCAAGTGGATCCGCAACGGATGGATCGACTACGTCACGCCGCAGCTGTACTGGCCGATCGGCGACTCCCGCGCCGACTACGCCCGGCTGGTCGCCTGGTGGTCCAAGCAGGTCGCCGGCACCAAGGTGCAGCTGACGATCGGGCAGGCCGGCTACCGCGTCGGCGAGGACGCCACCTGGAACGACCCCGCCGAGCTGTCCCGGCACCTCACCCTCAACCAGCGCTACCCCGGCGTCCGCGGCGACGTGTACTTCAGCGCCACCGACATGGCCGCCAACCAGCGCGGCTTCGCCGAGCGGCTGCGCAAGGACCACTACGCCCGCCCCGCGATCCCGCCCGCGGTGCCGGGACGCGGCGGCAAGGCCCCCGCGCCGGCCCGGTCGGTGACGGCGGACAGTGACGGCGAGGGCGTGCGCGTGCGGTGGCAGGAGTCCAAGGGCGCCACGGCGTACGCGGTCTACCGCGCCGACGGCAAGCGGCCCGGCTGCGCCGCGGTCAACACCGCGACGCTGCTGGCCAGCGTCCGCGGCGGCGGCATCACCGACCCCACCGCCAAGCCCGGCAAGGCCTACACCTACTACGTGACCGCGCTCGACCGGCTCCACCACGAGAGCGCGCCCGGTCGTGGCGCAACGATTACCGTCCGAGGCGGATAATGATCTTGATGGCGGGGGAAGAACACAGCACCTGAACGCCCCCCGGAGGTATGGCATGGCGCTGTCGATGGAAGAGCAGCGGATCCTCGCCGAGATCGAGATCCAGCTCCGTGAGGACGACCCGCGGCTGGCCCATCGTCTGTCGAGACTCGGCCGGGACCGTCGGCGGCGCAGGAGCCGCCTGATCGCGGCGATCGTGGTCGCCGTGATCGGCGTGGTGACGGCGATCGCCTCAGCGATCCTCACCGCGATCTCGTAAGAGACACCGGAGGCCCCGGCGAGAGAACCTCTCGCCGGGGCCTCCGACGTCAGGCCGGTGTGGTGGTCGCCTCACGGCGAAAGGCACAACGTGGCTCCGGCCCGGACCAAGCGGTCCGGCGGTATTCCACGAAGGCTTTGTGTAGAGCCCGGGGGACACATGCCACACCGACACCACCACCATAACGGCATCCACGCAGTGCCTGCTCCATCCCGGCACCCGACACACGATCACCTGACCGGAAAGTGAGGATTATGTATGACCGTGCACCGGGCCCCGCAGCGCCGCGTCCTGAATGTACGGACGCAGGAATGCGCAGACCGACACCGGCGGCGCCTGACGTGACCGCCACCGGTACGGGGAGCTCCCGGTCCGGCCGGATCCAACGGCCGGGCCCCATCGCGCGAGGCATGCCGGCAACACCTGCCTGGTAGGCGCTGACCTGCGGTAAGCCGCAACGGGAGGAGTCGGGGAATTGAGTACGAAGTGGCTCGGGATCCAAGAACCGATGACGCACGAGCGGGACGCGGCCTGGGAACTGCCCGCCGAGGCCCGCACCGCGTCCCGGGCACGCGCGCTCACCGGCGACGCCCTCCGCGCATGGCATGTGACCGCACCCGACCTCGACGACATCGTGCTCATGGTCGACGAGCTCATCACCAACGCCATCGTGCACGGCACCGGCCCCGTCAGACTCCGCCTCCACCTCGACGGCCTCCGTATTGTGGGCGAAATCACCGACGGCAACCCCACCGCCCCCGGCGACCCCTCCTCACCGCCACTGCTCGACTGGTCCGAACAAGGCCGCGGCCTGCTCCTGGTGAGCGCGCTGGCCACAGAGTTCGGCAGCCGCCCCGAAAGCCGAGGCAAAACCGTCTGGTTCACACGCCTGCTCCACACCCCCAACGGCAACGGCCGCGCCCCCGCCTGACCCACCCCGAGCCCTCCACGCCGAGCTCTCTACTCGAAGGTCACCGCGGCCATGGGTGTAGGTCAGGCCTGGAGGGGGCAGCGGTCCACCACCCACACGCCCTCATCGTCGGCGTCGAGCTCGGCGGCGGGGGAGCCGTCGGTGAGGCGGTCCAGATGCCACTCGATGTGGGCGAGCGGGCCGCGCCAGCCGGCGAGCAGGTCGGCGAGGGGACGTCGGCGGGACGGATCGGTGGGGTCGGGCAGCGGGTCGTCCCAGAACGCGTCGTCGCAGTCGGCGGCCCATCGCGCCACGTCGTCGCAGATGCCCTCCAGGTCACGGGCCAGCTCGCCCAGGGAACGCAGCGCCATCGAATCCTGGATCATCTGCTCGCGCGTCTCGTAGGGCAGGTCGCGTTCGAACGCCGGGGCGGGCAGGCCCTCGGCGGCGGCGTGGACGGCGGCGGCCTGCCAGCGCGTCCACTCGGTGAGGTGGCCGAGCACCGCGCGCAGCGCGGCGGCGCCCTCGCGGTGGGTGCGGACCTCGGCGATGGTGTCGGCGAGGCGGCCGCGGACGTGCCGGAGGCGGTCGAGCGTCCACGCCCTCGCGCGCTCGGCGCCGGCGGGACCGCGCGGGCCCTCCTCGGGCGGTGTGCGGGGGAACGGGACGCGCAGCGCGGCCAGCAGGTCGTCCAGGTCGCGCAGGCCCGCCTCGCGGCCGCTGAGATAGGCGGCGCCGATCCGGTCGACGCGGAACATGCGGGGCCCGTCGCGCATGCGGCACCAGCCGACGAGGTATTCGGCCTGCGGCGCGGTGACCAGGCCGTGCGCCTCGACGTCGCGGCAGGTGCGCACGCCGGACTGGTCGGTGTAGACCAGGCGGACGACGCGGCGGGCGCGCACGGCCTCGGTGAGGGTGCCGCGGACCGGCCCCACCAGCGACTCGGCCTCGGTCAGCGGCGGTGGCGGCTGGTCGGGCGGCAGCACGTAGCCGCGGCCGCGCTCGAGCCGCACCGGCAGGCCGCCGTGCGTCAGCAGCTCCAGGTCACGCCGCACCGTGCGCGTGCTCACGCGCAGGCGGGCGGCGAGGGCGTCGGCGGGCAGCGGCTCGGGCGCCGCGGCCCGCAGCTCGGCGGTCAGGGCCAGCAACCGGTCCGCACGGTTCACCCCACCATCGTGACCCGCGGCACCGACATTTTCAGCGAGTCACGAGGGTGAGAGTTCCGCGGCGACGCCGTCGAAATCGGCGCCGCTGAGCGTCAGCGCCGGCGTGCTGCCGATCGCCTGCGTCGCCGGCGCGCGGCCGAGACCGCGCGTCGCGGCGCGGTCCAGGTAGGCCTCGATGAGCCGCGCGCCGGTGAGCCGGCCGCGGCCGCGCAGCGTGGCCATGTCGCGGTGCACGATCTCCCACGCGTCCTGGCCGAGCCGCAGCCGCCGTTCCTCAGCCAGGAGCGCGAGAAGGCGCGTGCGCGGCCGGGGCGCGCCCAGGTCGGGGAGGCGCACCGCGCGCAGGTCGGCGACCAGCTCGGGTGCCGCGGCCGACAGCTCACCGACGCGGTCGGGTTCGCAGGTGCCGAGCAGCGCGGTGTCGCTGACGCCCTCCAGCCGCGCACGGTAGATCGCGGCGGCGTAGGCGGGGCCTTGCGCGTCGTCGAGGATGAGGGCGTCCAGAGCCTCCAGCAGCAGGACGTGCCCGGCGTGCTCGTCGAGCGCGCCGCGCAGCCCGTCGGGTCCGTCCTCGCGCAGCTCCTCCGAATGCATGCTGTGGACCTCGCCGCTGGACACCTCAACCTCGGCGAGGGCGCGCGCGACCATGCGCGCCAGGCGGCGCTGCCCGCACGACACGGCGCCGATGAGCAGCAGCGCGGGCACCGAGGCGCTGGAGACCTCCTGGCCGCGCAGCCCCTTGGCCCACTTGCCGCGGCGCCGCACCTCGGTGACGACGCGTTCGATGTCGTCGGCGCCGCACAGGAACCGGATGCCGTACGCCTCGGCGATCTGCGTGCCCGGTTCGGGCGCGGCGGCGGGCGGCACGGGCGGCGGCGGCTCGGAGACCGGCGCGGGCGGCGGCGGCAGAACCGGCGGCGGCGCCGCCGGTTCCTC
>NZ_WBMT01000034.1 GCF_008923185.1 Actinomadura rudentiformis | reverse complement strand
CCTGCTGCGGCGCGGCCTGCTGCGGCGCGGCCTGCTGCGGCGCGGCCTGCTGCGGCGCGGCCTGCTGCGGCGCGGCTTGCTCCGGCCCGGCCTGCTGCGGCCCGGCCACTCCGGCCGGGGCGACGAGCAACTCGTCCAGAAGATCCTCCAGGCTCGGCCTCTCCTCCGCGGCCTTGGCGAGACACCGCCCGATCAGGTCGCGCAGCCCCGGGGGCATCTGGTCGAGGGGCGGCGGCTGGTGAACGATCCTGTACATCGCGCTCGTCCCTTCGCCGAACGGCGCCATGCCGGTCGCCGCGAACGCCAGCACGCCGCCCAGCGAGAAGACGTCCGTGGCCCAGCTCACCTCCTTGCCCCTCATCTGCTCGGGCGACATGTAGGAGGGTGTGCCGATGATGAGGCCCTCCCGCGTCATCCGCGTGTCCTCATCGGCGAGGGAGATGCCGAAGTCGATGACCCGCGGCCCGTTGTCGGCGAGCAGGATGTTGGACGGCTTGAGGTCCCGATGCACCAGCCCGGCGGCATGGATGGCCTGCAGGGCCTCCACGAGACCCGCGCCCAGGCGCCGCACCATCGCCTCCTGGAACGGCCCGGACGTCTGGACGACCTCGGTCAGCGACGGGCCGGGCACGTACTCCGTTGCCAGCCACGGCGGATCGCTCTCGGTGTCGGCGTCCACGACCGCCGCGGTGAAGGCCCCGCTCACGGACCGCGCCGCGTTCACCTCGCGCTTGAATCGCTTGAGGAAAGCCGGATCCTCCGCGTACTCCGGCCGTACGACCTTCACCGCCACGTCCAGCCCGCCGGGAGACCGGCCGAGGTACACCCAGCCCATACCGCCCGACCCCAGCCGGCCGATGATCCGGTACGGGCCCACCCGCTGGGGATCGCTCATCGGCGTTCGCACTCTGCCACCCCGTCCCAGAGCCACCGCGGCGGCCACGGCTGCGCGCGCCGCTGTGGATACGCCGAGTATTGCCCCAGATATCGCAACAGGGCTACGCATCTCATCCAGACGGCCAACGATGGCCGCCGACGGCCGCACTCTCCGGAGACGGCAGTGGTGCAGGGCCCAGTGGCGCCGGGCATACCCATCGTTCACCTTAAGTGAATATTCGCCACGTTCCGTGCGATGAGTTCTGACGGCTTGCCTCGTCTCATGGAGTAGGGCAGGCCACATTTGACCGCTCGATCGCGAGGGAGTGCTTTGTGAACCGGAGAGAAGACGCGGCAGTGGATGACGAGGCGGTCTTCACTGAGCTCGTCGAGGACCATCGGCGGGAACTGCAGGTGCACTGCTATCGGATGGTCGGCTCGTTCGACGAGGCGCAGGATCTCGTGCAGGAGACCTTTCTGCGCGCGTGGCGGGGCCGGCACGGCTTCCAGGGCGCTTCCACCTTCCGCGCCTGGTTGTACCGGATCGCGACCAACGCCTGCCTGGACTTCCTGGCGCGCCATCCGCGCCCGGCTCTGCCGTCCCGGCCACCGCAGACGGAGGATCCGGGCACCGACTTCCCTTCCCCGGTCGCGGTGCCCTGGCTGCAGCCATACCCGGATCGGCTGTTGGAAGGCATCGCGCCGAGGGACGCCGAACCGGACGCCGCGGTCGTCGCCAAGGAGACGATCGAACTGGCGTTTCTGGCCGCGATCCAATACCTGACGCCGCGGCAGCGTGCGGTGCTGATCCTGCGGGACATACTCGCCTGGCCTGCCGGGGAGACCGCGGCGCTGCTCCAGACGAGCGTCGCGTCGGTGAACAGCGGGCTGCAGAGGGCCCGCCTGACCATGCGCATCCGGCTGCCGGAGCGCCGGCTGGAGTGGGCCGCATCGTCGACCACCGCGGAACGGGCCGTACTGAAGCGCTACATGGACGCCCTGGAACGAGCCGACGACGAGGCGGTCGCCGGCGTGCTCCGTGAGGACGCCAGGGCCGGTCACCAGGGCGGAGCCGGTGGCCACGGCGGCACGGATCCCGTCTGGTACCGGGGACGGGAAACGATCGTCAAGGCGTGGGCCCCGATCCTGCACGGTGCTGACGCCCCGGCGTTGCGGTTGGTGCCCACGCGGGCAAACCGGCAGCCGGCGGTGGCCACCTACATCTGCGCTCCCGGTGCCTCTGCATACAGCGCGTTCGCTCTGTCGGTGCTGCGCATCGAAGGCGGAGCCGTGGCTGAGGTGGCGACGTTCGGCACCCGCCTGTTCCCGGCCTTCGACCTGCCCGCCACGCTCTGAGAAAGGACGATCATGCTGCTCGAAACCAAGAACGCCGTGATCCACGGAGCCGGTGGCGCCATCGGCGGCGCGATCGCGCGCGCCTTCGCCCGCGAGGGGGCGAAGGTCTTCCTGGCCGGGCTCAGCCGGGCCAGGCTCGACGAAGTGGCACACGACATCGCCGCGGCCGGAGGAAAGGCCGAGGCAGCGCAGGTGGATGCGCTCGACGAGGACGCGGTCGAACGGCATGCCGCGGAGGTCAAGGGCCGTGCCGGGAGCATCGACATCTGCGTCAACGCAGTCGGGATCGACATCGGCAACCAGGGAATCCCGCTGGTAGAGCTGTCGGCCGACGACTACGCCGAACCGATCACCGCCTACACGCGCACCAACTTCGTGACCGCCAGGGCCACGGCGCGGCACATGATGGCGGCGGGCGCCGGGACGGTCCTGTCCCTGTCACCACCGATGAGCCGGACGCCCGTCGCGTTGTCGGGGCCATTCGGCATCGCCGGGGCCGCGGTGGAGGCCATGAGCCGGCAACTGGCCGCCGAACTCGGTCCACACGGCGTGCGCTTCGTCGGACTGCGGCTCAACGGCATCCCGGAGACGGCCGAAGTACTGGGTTCCCACACCCGGCAGATGTGGCGCCGGGCCGCCGAGAAGCTGAACGTGCCGTTCGAAGACCTCCTTGAATCGGTGGGTTCGGGCGGGCACTTGAAGCGCCCGCTGACCGTGGCCGAGGTGGCGAACGTCGCGACCTTCGCAGCCTCCGACCGGGCACGCTACATGACAGGCACGATCATCAACGTCACAGGCGGATCGTCTCCCGACTAGATCACAACCAACGGCCCCGAGAATGATCTTTGCTGGGTGGCTTGGCAGCCCATGGGGAGATGTGCGACGGCGGCGGCCGGGCACCGCAGGCGCGTTCGCCTGGGGTGCCCGGCTGGGGGCCTGGGGTGGGGTTAGGACGTCTTGCCCAGGGCGCGAGTGAGGACAGAGGCGGTCGCGCCGAAGATCTTGGGGTCGGAGACGCCGTCCTCGGCGTTGCGGTGGCTGTAGATCGCGAGGATCAGGGGTGCGCCGGACGGGGGCTGGACGACGGCGATGTCTCCGCCGGTCCCGTAGTACGAGCCGTGGCCCGTCTTGTCGCCGATGAGCCAGTTGTTGGGGAGCCCGGCTCGGATGTGCATGTTGCCCGTGTAGTTGCCGCGCATCCAGGCGAGCAGTTGCTGCCGGTCCTGAGGGGCCAGGGCGGAGCCCAGGGTCATCTTCTGGAGGTTGCTCGCCATGGTCGCGGGCGTGATGGTGCCCTGGACGTCGCCCACCTTCCAGTAGCTGTGTTCGGGCTCGTACCGGTCCATCCGTCCGACCTTGTCGCCCAGCGAACGGTAGTAGCGCGTCATTCCGGCGGGGCCGCCGATCTGCTTGAGGAGCAGGTTGGCGGCTGTGTTGTCGCTGGTGGTGACGGTCGCCTGGCACAGCTGCGACACGGTCAGGCCGCCCACCGGGCTCCGGCCCCAGGTGGTGATCGGGGAGTTGGGCACCACGTCCTCCTTGGTCCATTTCAGGATCCGGTTGAGGAGGCCCGGGTCGGACGTGCGTGCCTTCTGGAGGATGGCGCCGCACAGGGGTGCCTTGAAGGTCGAGTCGGCCGGGAAGCGTTCGTTGGCCCGGTAGGAGACGGTCTTGCCTGTGCCGGTGTCGATCGCGAACGCGCCGATGCGTCCCTTGTAGTCGGTTTCGAGCTTGCGCAACTCCTTGGTGACGTTGACCTGGGCGGTGGTCTGGGTGCTGCCGGCGCTGCGCGTGGCGGGGGTGCCCTGGGCGCTGCAGGCGCCGGTGAACACCGTGGAGATCACCGCTATGGAGATTCCCAGCTTGGCTGAGAGCCGCCGGGAACGGGTCTGCTGCATGGTGTGCCCCTCGTCTTGATCTTTTGTTGGAGGAAGAGCAGACCAGACGTCGCGCTTGGTGTCCAATATTGATATCAGTTGAGGATCTATATTTATTCGCATATATATGGGCTGTGGGCTGGGTGTTTGTGTGGCCTCATGGCTTCTTGGCGTCGTGTCGTCGGGAGTGCAAGGCCGGTGCAGGTGGGGAGCCTGCTCGCCACCGCCGGCTCTGGCCGGGATGGGCATCGCTCGGGTGAGGGCTTGGTCCGGTTGCGTGACGGGGGTGTCGAGTAGCACCCGGGACGCCTGGCTGCCATATCCAGGATTCACCACAAATGACGGTAGAGATGGTTGACACTCGATAATATCGCGTTGGCAATATCCTCCTCTTGACATCTGGTAAGACAGGGTGACCCCCAGGTCATCGCATTGATCATTTTGTTGGCGTGGTGATGGATATTCGCCTTTCGGGGCGGGTGGGCATAAGTAGTGCTGAACAAGCAGTTGTTGATTGTTTGATTAGCAGACGGGGATATTGGTGAGGTTTCTCGCCTTTGTGGTGGCGGGGGCTTTTCAGGGCTCGCAAGCCGTGTAACAGTGGCGCCTGTGCCCCTCCCATGGAGGTTGAAAGACATGCACCGGTCAGTGCATTTCGGCAGTTTGTTTCCACCTTGTTTCGTAGTTGCGTTCAACGCGCTCGGTATCCGGGCGACCACGAATTGCGGAATGGAGGGTGGCCAGTGGAGGAGTTCGACGTCGTCGGCGCCGGGCTGGGACCGTCGAATCTGAGCCTGGCGGCCCTGGCGGAGCCACTCGAGCTCCAAGCGCGATTCTTCGAAGCCGAGGAGACGTTCCGGTGGCACTGCGGGATCATGGTCCCGGGTGCTCAGCTGCAGGTCTCGTTCCTGAAAGACCTCGTGACGCTGGTGGATCCCAGCAACCCGCTGTCGTTCCTCGGCTACCTGGCGCAGGAGGGCCGGCTCTACCGGTTCCTCATCGCCAATGCCGACCGGTGCTCGCGGCAGGAGTTCGAGCGCTATTACCAATGGGCCGCCGATCAGCTGAAGAGCGTTCGGTGGGGCCATCGCGTGGAGCGGGTGGATCTGCGTGACGGCATGTTCGAGGTGCGGTGTGCCGGCGCCGAGCCGGTCGCCACTCGCAATGTCGTGCTGGGGTCTGGGCGCACGCCCGTCATGCCTCCGTTCGCGGCAAAGTTGCGGGGGTCGTCGGTGCTGCACAGCAGTGAGCTCATTCAGGCGGCGCCGGTTGTCGGCGGACGAGATGTCGTGGTGGTCGGCGGCGGGCAGAGCGGGGCGGAGGTCGTCAATCATTTGCTTTCGGTTGATGCCCTACCCTCTTCGTTGACTTGGATATCGAGTCGGGTGGGTTTTCTGCCACTGGACGACTCGCCATTCACCAATGAGTGGTTCCATCCGGCGTACGTGGACCACTTCCATGGGTTGCCGGAAGACCGCAGGCGCGTGCTGCTGGCCCGGCAGCGAATGGCGAGCGACGGCGTCACCGAGTCGCTGCTGCGGGACATCTACCGGCGGCTGTACGAGCTCGACGTGCTGATGGCGGCACGGTTCCGGCACAGGCTGCTGGCCTGCCGGCGGATGGTCGACCTGGTGCGCGAGGACGACGGGCGGCTCGTGGTGGTGCTGCGGGACGACGACACTGGAGCGATCGAAACGCTCGCGGCGGACGTGGTCATCTGCTGTACGGGCTACCGGGCCGAATTCCCGGAGTATCTGGAGCCGTTGCGAGGGCGCCTGCTCGATGGCGACGGACGGCTGCGTGTGCGGCGGGACTACTCGCTGGACTGGGACGGGCCCGAAGACCTGCGGCTGTACGTGCAGAACGCGGCCGAGGCCAGCCACGGCATCGCGGACCCCAATCTGAGCCTCGCCTCCTGGCGGAGTGCGCGGATCATCAACTCCATCCACGGGCGCACGGTGTACCGGATCGAGGACGAGCAGGCCACCATCGCTTGGCACGGTCCGGCCGCCGAGCCCGCGGCTCACGAACCGGAGGTGCAGGCGCTGTGAACGAGCCGGAGAGGATCGGCTACCGGACACCCGAGCTCTACGAGAGCGGCATGGTGATCGAGGAGGCCGCCGTGGGCGAGTGGCCGTTCAAGGCCTCGCGCTTCGAGGTGCCGCCCGGACGGACGTCGGAGCTCGACGTCCACGATGTCGCCGAGCTCTGGATGGTCCGCTCGGGATCGGGGACCGTGGTGTCGGGCGAGTCCCGGGTGGACGTCGGGCCGGGCGAGATGATCTACCTCGCCAGCCGGGTCCCTCATCAGATCACCAACACGGGCGGCGAACAGCTGCGCCTGTTCAGCGTCTGGTGGGCGGCCAAATGACCGGCCCGGCGGGCGCCGACCTTGCTGTGGTGGGCGGCGGGGTCATCGGGGCGTTCGTGGTGCACGAGGCTCTGCGGCGGCATCCGGACTGGCGGGTGCTGTTGCTGGAGCGGTCCGCGATCGGTGCGGGGGCCACGGCATGGTCGGCCGGTGTGAGCTTTCCGCTCGCCGCCACCGCTCGGCACCGCGAGCTCGTCCTGGCCGGTCGCGAACGGTACGCGGCGTTGCGGGAGCGTGCCGCGGGCCCCTTCCTTCGGCCCGTACAAATGATCTACGTGCTGCGGGAGAGCGGGCTGAGGGCGTTCGGCGAACGTGTCGTCGGGACGGCGCTGCGGCCGGCCACGCCGGGGGAGCGCCAACGCGTCGCCGGGATGATGCCCGATCTGCGGCTCGAAGCGGACGAAGTCGTGGTCACCCATGACGGCGAAGGTCTTGTCGTCGCGGCGCGTCCGATCTCGGAGGCCCTGATCATCGAGGCGGCGGGGCGCACCGAGGTCCAGCTCGGGCAGCGTGTCGAAGGCATCGAGGCGGCCGGTGACGGCTATCGGCTGCGGACCGACCATGCCGAGTGGAACGCGCGCCGCGTCGTGACGGCCTGCGGGGCCTGGACACCGCCGGTGGACGGACTGCCGGAGGCCCCGGGCGCCCGGCGGAAGAGGATCGCGGCGCTGCATGCCCGGCTGCCGGTGAGCCTGGACGACCCGCTCGTCTACTTCGTTGACGATGACCTCTTCCTGGTGCCGCTGACCGCCGGTGTGGCACTGGTGAGCTTCTACCGGGACCAATGGGACACCGATCCTGAGGCCTGCGACGGCCGGCCCAACGCGGATGACCTACGACAGGGGCGGGCCGCGTTGGGCCGGCGCAGTCCCATGGCCGCCGCCGCGGTCACAGGGGGCCGTGCCTTCTGTGACCTTTACACCGACCACCGGTTGCCGGTGGTCACGACCTCGCCGGAACATCCGGGGCTCGCCGCCATCCGTGGCGGCTCCGGCTCGGGCGTACGGCTGGCACCAGGACTCGCCGCAGAGGCGCTCGACGCGTTCGACCGCCCAGGCATGACTGCCGTACGGGAACCCGTGCCCCACTGACGACCTCACTGAAATCCGCCGCCGGGACGGAGGCATGCATGAGCACCAGCAAGCCGATCTTCGTCTTCTCCACTCCACCGACACCCAATGGCGATCTGCATCTCGGGCACCTGTCGGGCCCGTACCTCGGCGCCGACGCGTTCGTCCGGTTCCAGCGGATGAACGGCGCGGAGGCCTGGCATCTGACCGGGAGCGACGACTACCAGAGCTATGTGGTCGACCGGGCCCGGCGCGACGGGCGTAGTCCGGCCGAGACCGCGGCGCACTACAGCGCGGAGATCGCCGAGACGCTCGCGCTCATGGACATCCGGCCTGACCAGTACACGGTGACCAATACCGCCGACGCTTATCGCGAAGGGCTCCAGGCGTTCTTTTCCAGGCTGGCCGCGTCGGGGAAGGTCGACCCGGCCGCGAACGAGGCGCTGTTCGACGCTGTGACCGGCGAATATCTCTACGAGGTTGATGTCTCTGGGGGTTGCCCGACGTGCCGCGCGCCTGCCGGCGGCAACATCTGTGAGGAGTGCGGGGAGCCCAACTTCTGCGCCGATCTCGTGGACCCGCGCTCTGGGCGGTCCGATACGCCGCCCCGGCAAGGCTCTCAGCTTCGTTACTCGCTACCGCTGCACGAGTTCGCGGACGCGGTCGCCGAGCATCACGCGAGAGGTCGCGTTCCCGTGCGGCTCAAGGAGTTGGCCGAACGGCTGTTCCGGAGAGAGCGGATGGATGTGCCCATCACCCATCCGTCCGCCTGGGGCGTGCCACCTGTGGAGACGGGCGTGAACGGGCAGGTCATCTGGGTATGGCCGGAGATGTCGTACGGCTTCCTGTACGGCATCCAGTCCCTCGGCGCACGGCTCGGACGGAACGGATGGCACGCGGACGCACCTTCCCCCGACTGGAAGATCGTCCACTTCTTCGGCTACGACAACAGCTTCTACCACGCGATTCTCTATCCGGTGCTGTACCGGCTGGCCCATCCCGAGTGGTCGCCCGACATCGACTACCACGTCAACGAGTTCTACCTCCTGGAAGGGGAGAAGTTCTCGACCAGCAGGCGCCACGCGATCTGGGGCAAGGACATCCTCGGCCCGGACACCGTGGACGCGGTGCGGTTCTTCCTCTCCCGCTCCCGTCCCGAAGGCCGCCGCACCAACTTCTCGCGTGAGGCGTACGAGACCGCCCTGCGTGACGACCTGGTCGGCACCTGGCAACACTGGCTGAACGATCTCGGAGCGCGGGTCGACAAGCTGTACGGGGGTCTCGCTCCGGCACCAGGCACATGGACCCCTGAGCACCATGCCTTCCGAGCCCGGCTCGGCGAACGGCTCACGGGAGTGACCGGCGGCCTCAGCCCGGACGGCTTCTCACTCAACCGGGCGGCCGGCGAGTTGCACCGCCTTGTCGAGGACGCCCGGCGGTTCGCGCGCGAAGAGGGCTCGATCGCAGGAAGCACCCGATGGGCCGACCAGACCCGAACGGCGATCGCGCTCGAACTGGCCGCCGCCAACCTGCTCGCGCACTGTGCGGCACCCGTCATGCCGCGCTTCTCAGAACGACTCGCCGCGTCACTCGGCATCGCGGCGCCCACAGAGTGGCCGCAACAGATACCCCTCCTGCCTCCGGAAACCCGACTAGACCTCGCCCGTCAGACCTTCTTCGGCGCCGAAGCACCCAAGGTCGGCGCCCAAGCGGCGGGGGCTGACGCACCTCTGCTTCCGTGGCTTCGAGACCTACTCCGGACGACACTCCAACTCCCCGAGCAGGCGGCACTGGACGATCGGCCGCTGAACGAACTCGGGCTCGAATCGCTGCAAACGGTCGCCTTGCAGTACCAGATCCTCGAAGAGCTCGGAGTCGACATCAGCGGCGAGGAGCTCATGAGCGCCGCTGACGTGACCGCGCTGGCCGCCCTGCTGGACGACAGAGCGGAGGCGATGCGGATATGAGCCCCATCCAGGCGCCGGCGCCCGGTCTTCTGGAGGAGATCGAGTCGCGTGGGCTGCGCATCACCGCGACCGGTTCCGACCTGCGCCTCCAAGGCCCGCGTGAACGCATGGACCCGGAGCTGATCGGACGCATCAAGGCCAACAAGGCCGCGCTCATCTCGCACCTGGCCGCTGTGGCCGAGGCAGAGGAGCGGCGCTTCCCGCTCACCCAGCTCCAGCGCGTCTATCTCCTCGGCCGCGACGACATCTTCGAGATGGGAAACGTCGCCAACCACGTCTACCAGGAGCTCGAAGGCCATTGGGACCTCGATCGTTTGGAGACGGCTCTCGCGGCGGTCGTTCGGCGCCACGGCATGTTGCGCACCACGTTCACGGCGGACGGGCAGATCGAGGAGAAGAAAGCGTCAAGCCGCGTCCACGTCCAGATTGCTCGTCATGACCTGCGCAATCTGGCGGAGAAGGAGCAGCAGCGCCGCCTCCTCCAACTTCGCGACGAGCTCTCACACCGCAAGCTGCCGCTCGACCGCGCGCCCCTCATCGCGGCCGACGTGACGATCCTCGCCGACGACCGGATGGTGCTCCACATCAGCAACGACGGCCTGGTGATGGACGGCATCAGCGCGATGTTGTTCATGCGCGAGTGGTGGGACACCTACAACGGCGAGCCCACCGAGCACGAGGCCGCCCCATTCGAGGCGTACATCAAGGCCGTTGAGACCGCGCGCACCCGGCCGCCCGCCGAGCGGTCACGCGCGTACTGGTACGAACGCCTTGACGATCTGCCTGCGCACCCAGATCTTCCGCTCCGGACGAGCCCGGCCGAGCTCGGCACACCCACCTTCGTTCCGCGCACCGTACGGCTGGACGAAGCGTCCTGGAAGCGCCTGAAAGCACACGCCGTCCAGCGTGGCCTCACTCCGTCCGGTCTCCTCCTCGCCGCGTACGCCGAAACGCTCGCCGCGTGGGGTGCCGGGTCTCATTTCACCGTCACCACCACGGTCGCGGACCGGCCGCCGATCCACCCCCACATCCTCGACACGATCGGGGCCTTCTCGGACACGCTGCTCGTTGAGATCGCCCTGGACCACGAGCTTGCCTTCGCCGACAGGGCCCAGGCCATCCAGGCCAGGCTGCGCCGGGACCTCGACCACCGGCACTTCTCCGGCATCGAGGTGATGCGGGAGATCGGCAGGCGCTACGGCCCTGTCCAGGCACGGATGCCGTTCACGTTCAACAGCGCCATCGGCTACCCCTACAAGGATCTCGACGGCTCGGCGTTCGAGCTCTTCGGCCCGCGCGTCCACACCGTCAGCCAGACGCCGCAGGTCTGGGTGAACGTCTTCGCGTTCGAGCAGCACGGCGGTCTCGTCGTTCAGATCGACGGCGTAGACGACCTCTTCCCCGAGAACCTCCTTGCCGACCTCGTGCAGGGTTACGAGACCCTTCTGCGCAGGCTCCTTGACGCCGACGCATGGGCGGCGACCACGTTCGACCTGCTGCCGCCCGCCCAGCGCGCCCGCCGCGCCGAGGCCAACGCGACGGCCGTCGAGCCCTCCGACGAGATGCTCCCCGACGCCTTCCTGGCCCAGGCCGAACGAACCCCCGACGCTCCCGCGATCATCACCTCCCGGCAGACCCTCACCTACGGTGAACTCCTCGCGCATGCCCGCCATGGCGCCGCCTGGCTCCGGCAAAGAGGCGTCGAACGGGACGAGCTCGTCGGCCTGGTCATGACGCGAGGTCCCGAGCAGATCATCGGAATCCTGGCCACCGTGATGGCCGGGGCGGCCTACCTCCCCGTTGACGCCGCCCTTCCAGAGCAGCGCCGGACGTACATGCTCCAAGACGGCCGCGTGCGCCTCGTTCTCACCAACGCGACCACGACCACGACGGCTGAGACGCTCACGCTCGACGCCTCACAGCCACCCCCACCTGCCGAGGCCGACGTCGAACGACAACCCGACAGATCCCCGGATGACTTGGCCTATGTGCTCTACACCTCCGGGACGACCGGTGACCCCAAGGGCGTCATGGTCAGCCACCGGAGCGTCGTCAACGTGGTGACCGACTGCAACACCAGATTCCAGATCGGCCCGGACGATCGCTTCTTCGGTATCAGCGCGTTCAACTTCGACCTGTCCGTCTACGACGTGTTCGGGGCCCTCAGCGCCGGCGCGGCGATCGTGCTGCCCGATCACGACCGCGCCATCGACGCGTCCCACTGGCTGGAGCTGTGCGGCAAGGCGGGCGTCACGGTCTGGAACTCGGTCCCGGCGATCGTCTCGCTCCTCCACGACCAGGCGGTCACCAGCGACGACTCCGGCCCCCGGCTCGCGTCCCTACGCCTGATCATGATGAGCGGCGACCGTATCCCGCCGGCCCTCCCGGCCGCGCTCCGGGCACTGAAGGGCGACCTCACCCTGGTCTCGCTCGGCGGCCCGACCGAGACCACGATCTGGAACATCCTGCATCCCATAGGCCCCGAAGACGACGGCAGCGCGAGCATCCCGTACGGCAGGCCCAACACCGGCAACCGTGCCTACGTTCTCGATCCGCAACGCGGCCAGAACATGCCCGACTGGGTCACCGGTGAGATCTACGCGGCCGGGGTCGGCCTGGCGCGCGGCTACTGGCGAGACGAGGCCCGCACGGCCGAACGGTTCACCTGGGACGACCGCCTGAACGAACGGCTCTACCGCACCGGAGACCTCGGCCGCCATCTGCCCAGCGGCGAGATCGAGATCGTCGGGCGCGCCGACCACCAGATCAAGGTGAACGGGCACCGCATCGAGGCGGGCGAGGTGGAGACCCGGCTGGCGGCGATCGAGGGCGTTCACCAGGCCGTCGTCGTACGCCAGGAGGCCTCGCGCGGCGACCGCCTCGTGGCCCACCTGACCGCCGGAGCAGGCGGAACAGCCGGAACAGCCGAACGGCCATCGGACTCGGACCTCACCAAGGCTCTGCGCCTGCACCTGCCCGACTACATGATCCCGTCCGCGTACGTGTGGCATGAGGATCTCCCGCTGACACGCAACGGCAAGGTCGACCGGGGCCGCCTGATCACGACGGCCTCCGCCGCCGCGCCGGTGACGGCGGCGGGCGGCGACGCTCCGTCCTCAGACCTGGAGAAGCAGATCACCGCGCTCTGGGCGACGGTCCTGGAACGCGCCGACGTGCCTCCCGACCTTCCGTTCGGTGACCTCGGCGGGGACTCGATCGCCGCCGCCACCATCGCGACCGGCGTGCGCAAGCGCTACGGGATCACCATCCCGCTGCACCGCCTCCCCGAGGTCGCCACGGTCCGTGCGATGGCGTCCTACATCGAACGGGAGGGGGCGTGATGGAGTCGGTCATCAACACGATCGTGGCGAGGCCGCCCGCCCCCGGGCACCGGCTTCGCGTCGTCGGCCTCGACGGCTCGGAGAGCATCGACCTCTCCGAGCTCCACGCGCAGGCAGGACGTCTGGCCGCCCACCTCCACTCCCAGGGCGTGGAACGCGGCGACAGGATCGGCATCCTCGCGGCCAACAGCCTCGAATGGGTGCTTCTCGACCTCGCGGCCCTGCGCCTGGGGGTCGTGACCGCCGGCTTCGAGCCCGGCAAGTTCGAGGCGAGCGACGAGCTCCTCACCCGCTACGACCTGAAGCACCTCATCACGGATCGTTCAGCCAAGGAGATCCGCCACCTCGCCGAAACCGGAACCGAGACCCCAGCCGCTCTGCCGCCACCGCCCTGCTACGAACCCACCGACACAACGACGCTCAAGTTCACGTCCGGCAGCACCGGCCGTCCCAAAGGCCTCGCCGCCAGCGTCGGCAGCATCGACTCGTCCCTCCGAGCCGTCCAGGAGATGTTCCAGCACGGGCCGGACGACGACCTCTTCGTCTTCCTTCCCCTCTCCCTCCTCCAGCAGCGCTACTGGATCTACTCGGCGCTCCGGTACGGCCACGACGTCACAGTCAGCACCTACGAAGCCGCCTTCCTGGCCATGCGGCAAACACAGCCGACCGTGGTCATGGGAGTCCCCGGCTTCTACGAGTCCGCAAAGAAGCACATCGAGGCCCGGGCCGCAGCATCCAACCGCCCCCTCGAACAAGAAGCGCGGAAGCTCTTCGGCGACCGCATCCGCTACCTCTGGACCGGTTCCGCGCCCGCGTCGGCGGCCATGCTCCGCTTCTTCACCACCGCCGGCCTGCCGATCTACGAGGGCTACGGCCTGAACGAGACGTGCATCGTCAGCAAGAACCACCCCGGCGCCCACCGCGAAGGCAGTGTCGGCCGCGTTCTCCCCGGCAAGCACGTCCTGATCGACCCGGACACCAACGCCGTCAGCGTTCGCAGCGACTTCCCCGTCAACACCCGCTACGCCTACGCCCAACCCGGCGAATCAGAGCGCATGTTCGCCCCCGACGGCACCGTCCGCACGGGCGACGTCGGACACATCGACGACGACGGTTTCCTCTACATCCACGGCCGCGCCGACGACACGATCGTTCTCGACAACGGCAAGAAGGTCGTCGTGCGCCCCATCGAGGAGGCCATGAAGGCCAGCCCGGCCATCGCCGAATGCGTCGTCTTCTGCCCCGGCCAGACCAAGCTCGTCGCGGTCGTCTCCCCATCCCACGAACCACCCGACCACGAGGCCATCGCGGTCCATCTCGCGCAGACCAACGCCACCCTCGAACGTGACGAGCGGATCCACAAGGTCGTCGTCGCGTCACCGCCGTTCAGCATCGAGGGCGACACGCTCACCTCGCAGTTCAAGCCCAAACGCAGCCGGATCCTCGATCTCCACCGCGCCGAGATCCACGACAGCGACAGGGGAATCCATGCCTGACCATGCTGAGGTCGAGCACCTCAAGATCGAGGAGGCGGCGCGCCGTAACCTCGCGCCGCTGCTCGATCCGCAGATCACACCAGAGGCGCTCGACCTGGACCGCGACCTCGCCGGCGACTACGGGCTGACCTCCCTCAACAAGGTCCTCTTCCTCACCGCCGTCTGCGAGGACACCGGGGTCGCGCTGTCCCGCTTCACCGAACGCGACGTGGCACGCATGCGTACGCTGCGCGATGTCACCGCGCTCCTCTCCCCGGACGCCGAAACCGCCGAAACCGCCGAAACCGCCGAAACCGCCGACGCCGCCGAAAGTGAGCCCGCCCGATGAGCAAGGCCGAGAGCTGGGCCGACCTGGCCCCCGCCACCCTGGAGAACGAACACGTCCTGCTGCGGCCGATCGAGCCCACCGACCGTGCCGAGATCCACAAGATCGCGATGGACCCGCACATCTGGCGGTACTTCGTCAGCAGGGTGGAGACCGACGCGGACTTCGAAGCGTTCTTCGATGCGACTTTGGCCGATCACGCCGCCGGGCGCCGCGTCGTCTTCGTGGTCACCGAGAAACGTTCAGGCCGTGTCGCGGGCAGCATGAGCTTCGGCAACCTCGCCGAAGCCGACCGCCGCATCGAGATCGGCTGGTCGTGGCTCGGCCGGGACTTCCGGGGCCAGGGCATCAACCGCTGGGCCAAGTACCTCCTCATGGAGCACGCGTTCGAGACGCTCGGCGCCGAACGGGTCGAGTTCAAGACCGACGTGCTGAACGAGCAGGCGCGCCGTGGCCTGCGCAACATCGGCGCCACCGAAGAGGGAACGCTCCGCAGCTTCAACCCCATGCCCGGCGGACGCCGCCGCGACGCCGTCTTCTACAGCGTGCTGCGCGCGGAATGGCCGAATGTGAAGGAGCAACTGGCCGCCCACCCGAAGGTGCGCCTGTGACGCAGATCGACCTCATCCACCTCTCCGGCGACCCCACCGAGCTCGGTCGCCGGCACGGTGCCGCGCGCTCACACCAGCTGCGCGCCTTCCTGGATGACTCGCTCGGCAGGCTCAACCACCTCCTGGACGAGCCGGTCTCGCTCGGAGCGCTACGCCCTACGATCAACGCGCACCGCGAAGCCATCACCCACCAGACCCCCGACCTGGCCGCTGAAATCAATGGGCTCGCCGACGGCGCCGGAATCTCCCCGGACGAGGCGACGCTGTTGCAGATCCGGCGCGAGGTCATGGGCTACCGCAGAGTGCCGACCCGCGGCGACTGCACGACGTACGCCCGCGCGGGCGAGGTCGTCGCCCAGACGGTCGACCTGAACGGCAACCTGGACGACCAGATCGCAGTCCTCGATGTGACGCCCACCGGTTCCGGTCGCCGCTCGCTGCTCCTCAGTTTCGCCGGGCTGCTCGGCTATCTCGGGATGAACGCAGGCGGCCTGGCGATCGGCCTCAACCTCGTCCTCGGCGGCCGGTGGCGCCCCGGCCTTCCGCCCTACCTGGCGATCCGTCACCTGCTGGACAACGCCGCGGACGTCGACGAGGCACTCAAGCTCCTGTCCGGTCTCCGGCTGACGAGCTCCCGCAGCCTCACTCTCTGCTCGCCTGGCAAGGCCGCGTACGTCGAGATCCTCGGCGACGAAACACGCGTCGTGGAAGGCGCCCAGACCGTCCACACCAACCACTACCTGCATCCGGACTTCGTCCCGCACGACGAGCTGAACGTCTTCGCCCGCAACTCCTCGCAACGACGGCTCGACACCTGCTTGACGAAACTGGCCGACGTGCCACCCGCCGCTGATGCCGAGGAGCACCTCGACCTTCTGTCCTCGCCACCCATCTGCGTTCCGGACGACGGCGACATCCGCCTGGAACGCACCGTCGCCGCAGTGGTCATGCGTCCCGACCAGGGACGGATGTACATCCGTCCCGGCGACCCGTCCCGTTCCCCGACCCATGTCTTCACACTGCGCTAGGGAGGGAGGCCGAGCGATGAGTGCCGAACCGGCGGTCGAGCGACCCCTGCTCGCAAGGTCGCCGCTCGACGAGGTGGAACGGGATCTGCTCCAGGCCCGCACCCTCGTCGAGGCGGCCATGTCCGAACATCGCCGCAGGCTCGCGGCGGCCGCGCTGGTCGATCTGACAGAGGAGAGCGACCCGGCCGGTGACACGCTCCGCACGCTGGCGGCCTCGGCCCGGGACGAGCTCGTCCTGGTGATGGCGGCCGGAGGTTGGGCGGCCGAGGTCCTGCCGGAGCTGGGCAACCTGCTCAAGGCGGGCGTGCGGGTCCGCATGCTCTGCGCGAAGGACGCCGTGCGCGCTCCCTGGGGCTCCCGCCTGATCGACAAGGCGCTGGCGTACGGCGTGCAGGTCAGGGTGGCCGAGACGGCACTCCAGGAGCTGGTCCTCGTGGACGAGCAGCTCGCAGCCGTCCGCACCGGCCCGCACGCCCTCCTCGTCCGTGCCCCGGCGATGTTGCGTGCCTTGCGTGGACTGTTCTCCGGTGCCTGGGAGTCGGCCAGTCCGGCCGACGACCGCCGATTGGGCGAGGATGACGGCTTGGACGGGCTCCAACTGCGCATACTCGCCCTCCTCAGCGCGGGTTACAAGGACGACGCCGCGGCCCGGCAGCTCGGCCTCTCAGTCCGTACCTACCGCCGCCACGTCGCGGACATCATGCGGGACGTCGGGGCGGCGTCGCGCTTTCAAGCGGGGGCCCGCGCCGCCGAGCTCGGCCTGCTGCCCCGCGGCGCCGGGAGCGCGCGGGGAGCCGGGAGCTCCCGCGGCGCTGACAGCGGCGGTCAGCCGAGTATGCCGCCGTCGATCTGGAAGACGGCCCCGGTGATGTAGGAAGCGCGGTCCGAGGCCAGGAACCCGACCAGATCCGCCACCTCCTCGGGGCGTCCCATCCGGCCGAGCGGCACCCGGGCCAGGGCCTGTTCACGCACGGACTCCGGCAGCTCGGACGTCATGTCCGTCTCGATGAATCCCGGTGCGACGACGTTCGCCCGGATGCCGTAACGGCCGACCTCCTTGGCGAGCGCGCGGGTGAAGCCGATGATCCCCGCCTTGGACGCCGAGTAGTTGGTCTGCGTGGCGTTCCCCTGCACGCCGGCCGCCGACGACAGCGTGATCATCGAGCCGGACTTGCGTTTCATCATCTCGAAGACGGCGGCGCGGCAGACGCTGTACGTGCCGTTGAGATTGACGTCCAGCACCTGCCCCCAGTCGTCCGCGCCCATCATCGCCAGGGGCCGGTCGCGGACGATCCCCGCCGAGGTGATCACGGTGTCGATGGGCCCCAGTTCGTCGCGTACGGCCTTGAACAACTCGGTCACAGCACCCGGGTCGGTGACGTCCGCCTGCTGCGAGAACACCCGCGAACCGGACTCCGCGGCCTTCTTCTCGACCTCTCTGGCGGCCTCGGCCCCCGAGCGATAGCAGAACGCCACGTCGTGGCCGTCCTCGGCGAGCCGCCGCACGATCGCGGCCCCGATGCCCCGGGATCCTCCGCTCACCAGCGCCACACCGCTCATCGCGTTCCCTCTCCAGTGAGGCGCAGCAACGCGCACCCGACGACCCCGTCCCGGTCCACGGCGGTCACCAGCGCCGTGCCATCGCGCCTTTCCGCCTCCGCGAGGGCGAGCACCGTGGCGATCCCGAACGCCGACGACGCGGCGAAGGTGTCACCGACCAGGTCGGTGACGCACAGCCGCTTGGCGGGGATGCCGTCGAGGTCTTCGCCTTCGCCGCCCGACCCGACGATGAGCCAGAGGCTTTCGGGCTCCGCGTCCGACGACGCGAACGCACGGTCGACGCAACGACGCAGCACGCCACCGGCCTGGGTGAGGTCGCTGCACACTCCGAATTCGACGGCCAAGACCTCGGCCTGCCCCGGCCCGTCCCGTTCGAGCAGGAACATCGCGCAACCCTCACTCAGAGGCGACGACGCGTCCTTCAGCTCCAGCCAGGACCGTTCCTCCGTCAACTCCTCGGTCGCCCCGCAGAGCACGGCGCCGGTGGCCCGGCCGGAGCGATGGAGCCGCCGCGCGTAGTTGAGGGCCAGCAGCCCGGTCGCGCGCCCTCCCGAGACCGTCGCGTTCGGGCCCTTCAGCGTGTGCCAGATCGCGCACTGGGCGGCCGCGCAGTTGAGGACCGCGTTCGGGAACCGCCCCGCGTCGACGTAGAAGGGCTTCTCCTCCGTGAGCGTGTCACGGGCGAAGTCCATGCTGCTCTTCACGCTGCTGACGTTCGTGCCGAGGACAAGAGCCGTCTCGTCGCCAAGTCCCTCGACCAGCGGCTTCGCGGTGGCGACGGCGAGCGCCGTCACGCGGTCCATGGTGCGGGTGCCCTTCCGCCCGAGCACCTCGCGGGTGTCAAAGCCTGGCACGGCGCAGTCCGCGGGCCGCCGGCCACCCTGGACGCCCTCCGCGAAGGCGACCGCGTCGAGTCCGAACGGGGAGATCGCCGACCAGGCCGAGATCATCGTGGTCACGTCGCCACCGCCTCCGCTTCGTACCGTCCCAGGAGGAGGATCGCGTTGTTGCCGCCAAACGCCAGCGCGTTGTTCTGCACGACCCGCAGATCGGCGGGAACGGCGTGGTTGGGCACGCAGTCCAGGCCGCACTCGGGATCGGTCTCGACATGGTTGATCGTCGGCGGGATGAAGCCCTCGGTGAGCGCGACCACGCATCCGATCGCGGCCAGGGCGCTCGCGGCGCCCAGGGTGTGGCCGAGCATCGACTTCATCGACACCGTGCGCGGCGGGCTCTCCTCCCCGAACACCTCCTTGACGGCGCGGGCCTCGGCGATGTCGTTCGCCTTGGTCGCGGTGCCGTGCGCCGAGATGAAGCCGACCTCCTCGGGCTTGACCGCGGCGTTCTTCAGCGCGAGCCGCATGCAGCGCGCGACGCTGCCTGCGTCGGGCGCGACCGGATGGGCGGCGTCGCAGTTGAGCCCGTATCCGAGCACCTCCGCGAGGATCGGCGCGCCTCGTTCCCGCGCCGAGTCCAGGTCTTCCAGGAGCATCACGCCGGCGCCCTCGCCGGTCAGCATGCCGCGGCGGCCACGGTCGAACGGCTGGCAGCGCTCCGGCGCCATCGCACCGAGCCGGTAGAAACCCGCGAACGTCTTGCGGCACAACGCGTCAGCGCCTCCGCACAGCGCGAAGCCGGCCTCGCCCGCCCGTACGACGTCGTAGCCGTAGCCGATCGCATAGTTGCCGGCCGCGCAGGCCGTCGGGATCGTGACCGCCTCGACGTCGGTCAGGCCGAGCTCGTGGGCGATCGAGACCGACAGCCTGCCCGCGTTGATCCGCCGGACGACCGCCGGGTCCAGCCCGGCCGGCCCGTCGGC
This sequence comes from Actinomadura rudentiformis, assembly GCF_008923185.1. Classification (GTDB taxonomy): domain Bacteria; phylum Actinomycetota; class Actinomycetes; order Streptosporangiales; family Streptosporangiaceae; genus Spirillospora; species Spirillospora rudentiformis. The sequence continues at coordinate 95,357 of NZ_WBMT01000034.1, read as the reverse complement.
CAGTTCCTGGGCGACGAGCGTGTCGATATCGCGTGACTCACCCATGGTGCTGCCGATCGCGACGAGTCCGCGCCGCTCCCGCAGGTCTGGGGCGCCCGCGTGCTCCACGGCCATCCGTGCCGCCGCGACCGCGAGAGCGCTCGTACGCCCCACGCCCGCCGGCTCTTCGAAGTCGGGCACCTCGCACGCGATGTCGTGCTCGAATCCGGTGGTGTCGAAGCTCCGGGCGGGCGCGGCGCCGCTCCGCCCGGACCGCAGCCCGCCGGTGAACGCCGCCACGCCGATGCCGATCGGCGACACGACGCCCAGCCCGGTCACGGCCACCCGGCGGGTCATGACGCCCGCTCGGTCGCCCGCTCCCATCCCGCCACCTCGGCCACCACGGCGTACACGCCGCTCAGGTTGACCATGCGGATCAGTTCGGCCTCGTCGATCACGACGCCGTACTCCTTCTCCAGCAGCGCCAGGATCTCGATGGTCCCCATCGAGTCCGCGCCGTGGTCCTCCTTGAAGAGGCTGTCGTCGGTGACCTCGTCCGGGTCAAGTTCGAGAATCTCGCACACGATGTCCCGCATCTTCGCCATGCGGTCCTCAGCGGCAGTGGTCATGGCCGCAACGTAAGCGCGGGGACGCGGCCGTCCAACGCGTCTTGCCACTACCTGACAGGCGTTACAGGTTCCTGCCACACCCCCGGAGAAGACCCGCGACCCGGGGTTAACGTGCAGCGACTCGTGACGACAGAGGACCAGAGGACTGGTGAGAGCCCTATGACTCAGAACTCCCCGTCAGAGGCATGGGCGGCGCGCGCGGCGATCGCGGCCGCCGCCGTCACGATGGTGCTCTGGGCTTCGGCCTTCGTGTCCATCCGCAGTGCGGCCCCGCACTTCTCGCCGGGCGCGCTCGCGCTGGGCCGGTTGCTCGTCGGCGTGGCCGTGCTGGCCGCCATCATGGGACTGCGCCGCGAAGGACTGCCGCCCAGGGGCGCCTGGCCGGGCATCGTGATCTCCGGGCTGCTGTGGTTCGGCCTCTACATGGTCGCCCTGAACTGGGGTGAGGAGGAGGTCGACGCGGGAACGGCCGCCCTGCTGATCGGCATCGGCCCCATCCTGATCGCGCTGCTGAGCGGCTACCTCCTCAAGGAGGGCTTCCCCTCCCGGTTGCTGGCCGGGATGGCGGTGTCGTTCGCGGGGGCGGCGGTGGTCGGGTTCGCGACCGCCGACTCCGGCGACGAGTCCTCGGTGGTCGGCGTGCTGCTCTGCCTGGTCGCGGCGCTCGGGTTCGCCGGGGGAGTGGTGAGCCAGAAGTACGCGCTCAAGCACGCCACGCCCTTGCAGGCCACGACCTTCGGCTGCGCGGTCGCGACCGTCGCTACGCTGCCGTTCTCCTACCAGCTGGTGAACGAGGTGGCGGACGCCCCGGCGCAGGCGACGCTGAACATGATCTATCTGGGTGCGTTCCCGACGGCGCTCGCGTTCACCACCTGGGCGTACGCGCTGTCGAAGCTCAGCGCGGGCAGCCTGAGCTCCACCACCTACGCGGTGCCCGCACTCGCGATCGGGATCTCCTGGATCTTCCTCGGCGAGGTGCCCACGCTGCTGGCCTTCCTCGGCGGTCTGCTCTGCCTGGCCGGCGTGGCGGTCTCCCGGAGCAAGCCCCGCTCCCGCGCCGCCGTGCCCTCGGCCCCGGCCGCAGGCACACCCACTGACGCCGATGCCGCGCCCGCTCCGGCGACGGGTCAGAGGTGACGCCGGAGATGGCGGACGATCGCTGGTTGCTGGAACCGGAGGCGGCGGGACCGCCTCCGGTGCGGGTCTACTGCTTCCCGCCCGCGGGCGGTGATCCGCGGGCCTTCCTGGAATGGCAGCCGCTCCTCGGCGCCGACGCGCAGATCACGGCGATCTGCCTGCCGGGACGCTGGCACCGGGCCGAGGAGCCCCCGCCGGCCTCGCTCGCCGCCATCGCCGACACGGTCGCGGCAGTGATCACAGAGACGGGTGACCGGCCGTATCTCCTCTTCGGCCACAGCATGGGCGCGATCATGGCGTTCGAGGTGGCGCGCCGCCTGAGCGCGGACGGTGATGGCGGCTCCGGAAGCCTGCGGCATCTGGTCGTGTCCGGGTGCACCGCGCCGCGTCACAACCCCTCCGCGTACATCACCTGGTCCGACGGCAATCACGGCCAGGCGTTCGCCGAGGCGGCGGCGGAGTTCCTGGGGTTGCCGGCGGAGTTCAGCACGGCGGACCGGGAGGTACAGGATCTGCTGCTCGCCGACCTCCGTGACGACGTGCGGATCTTCGCGGGCTACCGCTACGCGGCCGCGCCGCCGCTGACCGTGCCCATCTCGGTGATCTGCGGCCGGGACGACCCGCACGTCGACCGCGCGGGCGTCGAGGACTGGCGGCACGAGAGCCAGGAGGGCGCGCGCCTGCACTGGCCCGAAGGCGACCACTTCTACCTTGACCGGGATCCGGTCAAGGTGCTGGACGTGCTGCGCCCGCTCACCGTCGCCGAACACATCGAAGTGATCTAGCCATGACGGGGTTCCAGCGATGACGGGCGTGGCCGTTCAGCTCCGGGCACCTCGCTACGTCCTGGGGGAGTACGACGAGGATCACGCCACCATCCCCAACCTGGCGGAACGGATCGCGGAGTTCCGCATCCTGCCGAAGCCGGGCTTCTGGGGCTGGGGCAACATCCGCCGGACCGAGAAGGGCGTCGCGGCGATGGCCGTCGAGACCGGGACGGCGACCCTGCGCGCCGCCGGGCTCGACCCGGCCGCCGTGGACGCGCTCGTGCTCTGCTCGACCCGGCTCCCGGCCGACACCCGGGACCACGGGCACTTCGTACAGACGATCATGACCGGCATCGGGCTGGACAACGCCGACTTCACCGGCGTGACGCTGGGCCGGTGCGTGAACCTCCTCGCCGCCCTCCAGGTCGCGGAGGCCATGGTCGCCGGCGGCCGGCACCGGCGGGTGCTGGTCATCACCGCCGACCGCGCCGAGGAGAACGACCGGGTCGAGAAGTTCGCGCTCTTCAGCGACGGCGCCGCGAGCTGCCTGGTGATGGACGCCCGGGAGAGCGGCGCGTGCGCGGGCGCGGATGGCGAGATGGTCTTCGAGATGGCGGGGTGCGCGGCGGTGCACGACATCCACCGGCTCGACTGGTCGAACGAGATCGACTCCGACCTCTCCCGCGAGGTGAACGAGCGGGTGCTCAAGCCGCGCGGCCTGACGGCGGAGGACGTGGCGGGGCTGTGCCACTCCAACATCTTCCGGCCCATCGTCACGTTGAAGGAGATGCAGGCGGGCTTCGTGCCCGCGCAGCTCTACACCGGCAACATCGAGCGGATCGGGCACTGCTTCGCGGCGGACCCGATCATCAACCTGGTGGACCGGGCTGCGGCTGAGCCGCTGACACCCGGCGGCCACTACCTCCTGGCGGCGAGCGTTCCCGGCTCGCGCATCGGTGTCCTGCTCCGCGCCGTCACCCCTTGAGCAACATCACCTTTGAGCAACATCACCCTTTGATCGGAGGACTCACGATGTCGCTCCCCACCTTCCGGTTGCCGGACCTGCTCACCTCGTCGCCCTTGACGACGTTCGAGTTCAGCCCTGGAGCCGCGGCCGAGGCCGGCGCCTTCCTGGACGCCGGGCCCGAGGCGACCTTTCACCGGCTGCTGCGCGACCAGGAGTCGGAGGCGATGTTGCTGGCGGCCCGCCGCATCCTGCATGCTTTCCTGCCGCTGCCCGAAGGGATCTCCGGCAGTCAGAACGTGGACGCGGACGGCATCGCAGCGGAGGTGCGAGCCGTACGCGACGAACTGCAGCCGGTTCTCAACGCCTTCACCGAACTCGCCCCCGGCCTCCGCGAGGCGGTGCTGCGCCAGCGTGCTCCCATCGGCCTCGTCGGCGGCTGCTGGCTCGACACGCTCTCCCAGCCCGCGACGCAGCCGTCCGTCATCGTCAACCGACTCTTCCAGCAGCATTTCGAGCTGCGAGGCGAAGGAAAACCTGGCCGTTCCGTCCACCGGCGCCGCCGCCGGGCCCTGGAGAACGCCGGGGTCCACCTGCCTGCCCTCACGGCGGCCGATTTCCTCGACAAGGCGCAGACACGCCCGTTGACGACCCTCCACGCGAACTTCTACGTCGCGCTGGGACGGCTCCCGGCGAGCTTCATGCCCGAGGTCGTCGGCGTCCACTACGCCTTCCACGCCCTCGGCACCGACGACGACCTCAACGGCATGGCCGCCCCGCTGCCGGAGGCCAGGCTCCGCGACGTCCTCGCCGAGTACCTCGATCTGACCCGCGAGTCCCCGCAGGGCCCGGCCGAACGGGCCCGGCTGCTCGCGGCCGTGCGCCGCGTCCTCGATCTGGAGCGCGAGCACGTGGCCATGCTCGGCGAGCTCGCCCGCTGGCGTGCCGGGTTGTCGCTGGACGCGCAGGTCGCCGAGATCATCGCGCGGCACGCCCCGTTCGCGGGACGGCTCCACCGGGACATCCGCGTCGCGGGGCGCCCGCTCACCGAGACCTTCGCCGCCTCCGACTTCGACGCCGCGGACTTCCTCACCCGCTTCCGGCGCACGCCCTACCTCAAGCCTCGGCCGGGAGGAGGGTGCCGTTTCCTGGACGCGATCAAGTTCGGCGGCCCGATGTTCGCGATCTTCGATGAGCACGAGTCCGCCGTGCTCACCTCCTGGATCGCGGAGGTCCATGCCGCCGGAGGCGGCCGGTGGCCGGTAGCCGAAGGTGACCTGCCGCCCGTCGAGATGCCGGTCAACCGGGTCGGCGACGTTCAAGCCGACCGGTGGCGCACGGCCACCGAGGCCAGCGCGCCGCCCGATGTCGTCCACGCCGAGCTCCCGGAGATCGACGACCGCGAGTTCCTCTACCGCCTCGTCAACATCGAGCACTTCCCGAACACCCTGGCCAAGGCCAAGGAGCGCGCTCTCGCGGGGTTCGCCGACGGGGACGTCCTCCTCATCCACGGCGCCGGGGGCCGCTACACCGACGCGAGCCAGTTCGACTACACGCCTGACGCCCTCCGCGAAAGGGTCGAGGCGATCTACTGGGACAAGCTCGTCAACCCGTACGAGCCGCTCCCCGAGATCCCCGATCGCGAGCAGGTCGTCTTCCACCAGAAGACGATGGCGCTCGGCAATCTGATCGAGGCCGCGTGGGCGCATCGCTGCGGCAACACCGGCCACGACCTGCGGCGCAGCGACGAGCTCATGTTCGCGATCTATGCCGACGAGATGGGCCGCGGCGAGGTCCGCAAAAACCACATCACGCTGATCCACCAGGTCCTGGAGAGCATGTCGATCGACCTGCCGCACGTCCGGGACGCCGCGTTCAAGGAGCAGGAGGAACTCCCCGACAGCCACTACTTCTTCGCGATCGACCAGCTCTGCCTGGGGCTGTTCCCGGACTCGTTCTACTGCGAGATCCTCGGCTACAACCTCGCGATCGAGATGTACGGGCTCGGCGAGCTGCGCATGCACGAGATCGAGAAGCTCGGCGCGCACGGCTTCGACATCGCCTACGAGGAAGCCCATCTGTCCATCGACAACGTCTCGACCGGCCACACGCGCCAGGCCGTGGACGTGATCACGACCTATCTGGACGAGGTGGAACGCGATCACGGGGCCGCCGCCGCAGAGGAGGAATGGCGGCGGATCTGGCGCGGGTACGCCTCGTTCGCCTTCTTCACCGAGCATCAGCTCATCGCCTCGCTGCGCGAGAACGCCGAAGCGGAACTGGTGATCTGATGACGTTCCCCTTCGACGAAGAGATCCTGTCCCTTCCGTTCTACGAGGAACGGCACCGGACGCTGGCCGGGGAGATCGCCGCCTGGACCGCGGCGCACTCCGGTCTCTGGACGGACGCCGAGGCTGAAGACGAACCGGAGAAGACGGAGCTGAGCATCATCAGGGCGCTCGGCGAGGACGGCTGGTTCGCCTTCCTGAACGAGGGCCTGAACGAGAGCCCTGACAAGAGTGTGACCCCGGACTTTCGATCGCTCTGCCTTCGCCGCGAAGGGCTCGCCTACGCTGACGACCTCGCTGACTACGCGTTCTCCATCCAGGCCCTCGCCGCGATGCCGATCCTCCGCCACGCATCGGCCGAGCAGCGTGTGCGCTACTTGCCGGGTCTGGCCGGCGGCTCGCAGGTGGCCGCGTTCGCGCTGTCCGAGGAGCAGGCCGGCTCGGACGTCGCGGCGCTCCAGCTGCGCGCCGAACGTGCGGGCGACGGATACGTCCTCAACGGCAGCAAGGCCTGGGTCGCCAACGGCGGGATCGCCGACCTCTACACCGTGATCGCCCGTACCGGCGAAGGCCCGGGCGCCCTCGGCCTGACGGCCTTCCTCGTGCCCGCGACGACGCCCGGCCTCCAGGTCCATGACCGCATCCAGACGATCGCCCCGCGCGCGTTCGCGCACCTGACCTTCGAGGAGTGCAGGCTCCCCGCGGACAGCGTGCTCGGCCGTCCCGGCCACGGCTTCGTGGTCGCGGTGGAGGTGCTCGACCGCTTCCGGATGACCGTGGGGGCCGCCGCGCTGGGCTTCGCCCGCCGAGCCATGGACGCCGCGCTGGGGCGGGCCGCGCAGCGCCCGATCTACGACGGCCGCCTGATCGACCTGCCGACCGTGCGGGCCACGCTGGCCGACATGGAGGTCCAGCTCAACGCCGCCGCGCTGCTCGTCGCCCGCGCCGCCTGGGAGCTGGACGAGGGACGCCGCCGGTTCGCCAGGCATTCGAGCATCGCGAAGCTCTACGCCACCGAGGCCGCTCAAGATATCGTGGACGCCGCCGTGCAGATCCACGGCGCGGCGGGACTGGTCGCGGACTCGCCGACAGGACGGCTCTACCGGCAGATCCGCTCGTTGCGCATCTACGAAGGGACGTCGGAGATCCAGCGAACGGTCATCGCCCAGTCACTGGATCTCACTCGCGCCGATCGGAGGGCGCCATCGGCCTCGTCATGAGCGAGGTGGTCCACCGGCCGGGTCAGGCGGGCTTCGCGGAGGCGATCCAAAGTATGTCGGGGAAGTAACAATTGCCCGACCTACCTCGATTCTCCCTGCGTGTCGCAAAGGTCGGGAGTAATGTCCCGCTACTGATGTGATCCAGGTCATACCGCTCACATCGCCTTTTTGATCTTTCGCCGGGGACACGAGGGCCGGATGACCAGACGAGCGCATTCGATCCAAACAAAGATCATCATTCTGCTGATCGCGCCGATCACGGCGCTGGTCGTGCTCTGGGCCTACGCCGCGACGGTCACGCTCCGGGACAGCCTGCGGCTGGTGCGGGCCGAGACGTTCGACAGCAAGGTGGTCACGCCCACGACCGAGCTGATCGCCGCGCTGCAGGACGAACGGCGGATGTCGGTGGCGCACCTCGGCGACGACGCCACGATCGGCCGGGCCGGGCTGGACGCGCAACGCGCCAAGACCAACCGCGTCGCGGCCGTCTTCCGCGCCTCGGCGCGCGACGGGGACGTCCGCGGCGCCACCACGGCCGACGCCTGGCGGCAGATGGCCACGGTCGTGCGGCTGCTCGGGCAGCTCGACGACCTGCGCACGTTCGTCGACAAGGACGACATCGACCGTACGCAGACCCTCGGGCGCTTCAACGAGATGATCGACCAGGCCTCGGTGATCTTCGACGAGGTGTATCCGGACGATCGTGAGCTCGTCCGCGACGCGCGTGTGCTGGTCGCCATGGATCGTGCCCGTGAGAATCTCGCGCGCGAGGACGCGCTGGTGACCGGGGCGCTCGCCGCGGGCAAGCTGGCCGACGTCGAGTACCTGCAGTTCATGCGGACGGTCGGCGCGCACCGCTTCATGTTCGAGGAGGCCGCGCGGTCGCTGCCCCCCGAGGCACAGCTCCGCTACCGGCAGATCGTCACGGGCAAGGAGCACGCGCGCTTCCGGCAGCTCGAGGACCGCCTGATGACGCTGGGGCGCACCGGCAAGCGCCCGCCCGTGGACGCCGGCGAGTGGCGTACGACCACCGAGTCCGTCAGCGCGCAGCTCGCCGGCCTCACCTCGGACCTGCGCGCCCGCAACACGCACGAGGCCAGCCACCAGGCGGCCGGTGTGCTCATCCGGCTCGCGCTGGCGGGCGGCCTGGGGCTGCTCGCGATCGCCATCTCGCTCGTCGTCGCGTTCCGCGTCGGCCGCCGGCTGATCCGCGAGAGCCGCAACGTCGCCGCCTCGATGCACGCGTTCACCAGCGAACGGCTCCCGCGCATCAGCGAGCTCGCGCGCACCGGCCAGGAGGTCACCGACGACGCGCCCGCCGCCGACTTCACGATCAGCGAGATCAACCAGATCGACGCGGCGTTCACCGAGGCCCGCCGCGCGGTCGTGCGGGCGGGCGCCAGCGAGGCGATGGCGCACCAGCGGCTCGGCGAGATCCTGATCAACCTGGCCCGCCGCAACCAGGCGCTCCTGCAGCGGCTGCTCGGCATGCTCGAGACCATGCAGCGGCACGTGGAGGACCCCGACCAGCTGGAACGGCTGTACGAGCTGGACCACATCGCGACCCGCATGCGCCGCCACGCCGAGGGCCTGGTCATCCTGTCGGGGCGGCCCGCCGGGCGGACCTGGCGCCGGCCCGTCCGCCTCATCGACGTGGCCCGCGCCGCGACCGCCGAGGTCGAGGACTACACGCGCGTCGAGGTGGTCGCGATGCCGCGCCTGGCCATCCACGGCCGGGCCGTCGCCGACGTCATCCACCTGCTCGCCGAACTGATCGAGAACGCGCTGTCGTTCTCGCCGTCGGAGACGATGGTGCGGGTGACCGGCCAGCCCGCCGCCCACGGGTTCGTCTTCGAGATCGAGGACCGCGGCCTCGGCATCCCGCCCGAGACCCTGGTCGAGATCAACGAACGGCTGCGCAAACCCTCGGTGCTCGACTTCCAGGACAGCGCCCGCCTGGGCTTCTCCGTGGTGACCCGGCTCGCCGAACGGCACGACATCAAGGTCACGCTGCGCGGCTCGCCGTACGGGGGCGTGCTCGCCATCGTCCTGATCCCCAGCAACCTGCTGGCCGAGACCACCGCCGGAGCGCTGCCCGGCGGCCCGCAGGCGCCCGAAGCGGTCCCCGCGCCGCCTCCCGCGACCACGACCGCCACCGTCGTCGCCCATCCGGCGACGCTCGGCACCGCCCCGCCCGAGGGCTCCGCGGCCTCGCTCCCGAGCCGCCGGCGGCAGGCGAACCTCGCCCCCCAGCTCCGCCGGGACGCCAAGGCCGAGACACAGGCCGGTGACACACCACCGTCCCCGGAACGATCCCGGGCGCTCATGACGGCCATGCAGCAAGGCTGGCAGCGCGGCCGGGCCGAGCCCGGCCGGCCCCCGGCCGAGGACGGGACGACGAACGATGGATGAGCGGCGGCGTGATGGCCGAGCGGCGAGGTGACACATGGCCGGCCCGGATGACGAACTGTGGGTCGATGACGCGGCGGGACCGGTCGTCCGGCCGTTCGCCGTGGCCAGGGGACGGACACGGCACGCGCACAAGGGGCTGGACCTCATCGCGGTGGTCGTCACCGCCGAGGTGGCCATGCCGGATCCCCGGACGCTGACGCCCGAGGACGAGGCGATCCTGGAGCTCTGCGTCGTCCCGCAGTCGGTCGCGGACGTGGCCGCCGCCCTCGCGCTGCCGCTCGGGCTCGTGCGCGTCCTGCTGAGCGACCTGTCCGACCGCCGCCTGGTCGCCATCCGCCGCCCGTCCACCGCCGCGTTCCCCGACCAACGTCTACTCAAGGAAGTGATCGATGGACTCCGTGCGCTCTAGGATCAAGGCCCTGGCCGGCGCCGCGCTCGTCACGGCGGCGCTCACCGGCTGCGCCGGGTCGTCGGACGCGCACGTCGGCCCGGGAGTCACCAAGGAGCCCTGCCCGAACGCGGTCAACAAGAAGAACGGCTGCATCTACCTCGGCATCATCTCCGACCTCACCAGCGGCCCGTTCAAGGCACTCGGCGCGCCCATGACCACCGCCGAGCAGAAGTTCTGGCACCGCGTCAACCAGCAGGGCGGGATCAAGGGCTACGACATCGACGTCGTCACCTACGTCCGGGACAACAGGTACGACATCGAGGTGCACCGCCGCGCCCACAACGAGATCAAGGGCAAGGTGCTCGCCCTGGCCCAGACGCTGGGCTCGCCCATGACCGACGCGATCCTCCCGGACCTCCGTTCGAACAAGATGATCGCGGTGCCCGCCTCCTGGAGCTCCAAGTGGGAGGCCGAGGACGTCATCCTCGAATCAGGCGCCAGCTACTGCTTCGAGTCGATGAACGCCATCGACTACATCGCCCAGCGGACCAGCATCAAGAAAGTACTGTCCGTGCACTACCCGGGGGACTACGGCGCCGACGCGGCGGCAGGAGCCCAGATCGGCGCGCGCGCCCACGGCCTGACCTTCAGCGACATCGAGGTCGTCCAGAACCAGCCGGGCGACGCCGTCGATGCGATCATGACGCAGAAACCCGATCTGGTCATCGTCACCACCGGCCCCGCCGACGCCGCGGCCATCGTCGGCGACTCGGTCTCACGCGGCTTCGACGGCCGGTTCTTCGGCACGAACCCGACCTGGGACAAGTCCCTCCTCAAGAACGCCGCCGCGCCGGCCATGAAGTCGCGCTACCTCCAGACCGCGCCGTGGAAGCCGTTCGCCACCGACTCCCCGGGCCACACCGCCATGCGCGCCGCCCTCGGCTCGGTGGACCCCAACGACAACTTCACCTCGGGCTGGGTCTCGTCCTACCCCCTCAAGGCGGTCCTGCAGAAAGCCGCGGAGAACAAGGACCTGACCCGCGACGGCCTGCTCGAAGCGGTCAAGCAGACCACGATCGTCGACTACGAGGGCATGCTCCCGAGCGCCGCCGGAAACTTCTCCGGCGACGCCAACACCTCCGCCTTCCGCCAGTCCGTCATCAACCGCCCCGACGACGCCGAGTTCACCGGCATCAAGGTCATCAGCGACTTCTTCTCCGGCCCCACCGCCCGCTCCCACCGCTTCACCGGCACCTGCCAACTGTCCAAGTGACCCGGCCCCTCCCGCGACCGGAGCCCATGAGCGGCCCAGGGCCTGCCGAGTGCCGTGCCGAACTCCTCGGCCGGGGCGGGAGGGAACGACGACCCCGATGTCCGTGGCGCCTGCCAGTCAAAGGTGGGCTGGACGACCTCGGCTGAGCCCCTCGTACAGCCGCCATGCGGGAAGGCGTTCGGCTGTCTGAGCCGCATCGGTGCCGTTCAGCAGGTCTCGGCGCCGCAACATCAGCCGCAGATGCCGGTCGGCAGCGCCGTCCTGGGGGGGGCCGGGATCCAGCAGGATCGCTGTGTTGTGCTGTGGTCTTCGCACCAGGGCGTCGAGCCGATGGCCGTTGACGGTGCCGCCGAGCTCCACGGTCGAATCTGGATTCCTGCTGGAGAGGGCCTTGAAGAGCCGATCGGAGAGCTCTTGTCGTCCGTCGGTCGTCTCAGGCATGCCCCCAAGCTTGTCGGCCGCATTCGCCGCCTGCAGCAGATCTGCGGCGATGCCTCCTCGGCCGTGCCACAGGGTGGCGTCGCCGACCATGATGAGGTGGGAGCGGGCGCGGGTGATGGCGACGTTCCACAGGTTGAGCTGCTGCTCGACCCAGCGGATCGATCCGGCCCGCATTCCGTCGCCGGCGACGAGCGAAAAGATCATGACGTCGCGCTCGCCGCCTTGGAAGGTGTGCACCGTTCCCACGCGCACGCGTTCGTTGTCGTGACCCACGCGGTCGCGGACGGCGTCAGCCTGCGCCTTGAACGGGGTGACCACGCCGATGGTGGCGTCCGGTGGCAGGCCGGCGAGCAGGTAACGGACCGAATCCAGCACCTTGCGGAGTTCGTCGTTGTTGACCCACGACGAGCCGGACGCGGGCCGGGTCGCCCTGCCCGGCACGTCAGACCAGATGATCGCCTGCTTGCCGGGGAGGGAAGGGCGGTTGCGGATATCGGTGAGGACGTTCAGCCGCCCCTGGTAGAACTGCTGGTTCGTGAACATGGCGATGTCTGGATGACAGCGGAAGTGCTCGTCCAGCAGGAAGCTGCCCGCCGCGGAGCGTTCGGCGGCGTGGAACGCCGAGTACCGGCGGAATCCGAGACGGGTCTTCTCCAGCCAGTCCGAGCGCAGTCCGGCCTGCCGCCGGATCATCGCTTCGCGTTCGGCGCTGACCGTGGCGATGTGAGGCAGCTGCATCACGTCGCCGATGATGAGCGCGCGGCGGGCGCGGAACAGCAGCGGGATGACGTGCGGAATGGCGCACTGGCTGGCCTCGTCGATGATGACGAGGTCGAACAATGCCGGCTCGGGTGGGAAACGACGTGCGGACAGGCTCGTGACGGCCCAGCCACGGACGGCCGTGAGGACCTGCTTGACCGCGCGCCAGTCGGACGAGCCCGACCGACGGGCCCGGAGCAGCTCGTTGATCAGCGTGCGTCCTCGGCGTACGGACGTGCGCACGGAGCTGTCCAGCAGCGCTGTGGACGCCGTTCGGACGCCCTGCTCGGCCGCGTCCAGCTCAGCGAGCAGGGAACCGTCATCCGGGTGTCCCGCGGCGAGGGCCTGATCCGACTGCCAGACGGTCTCGGCATGCAGGAACCGGGCAACGGTGAGGCACCCTTCAGCCGTGCCGGACCCGGGTACCGCAATGCCGAGGCGACCGAGGAATCGCCTGCGACGCCATTCACCGAGGAACCGGGCTGATGCGGCACGTTCGGCCTTGCGCGCCAGCACGTCCAACGGGCCTTGCGAGCCCAGCCGTTCGTGGAGGTCCGAGACCGGGAGACCGAGAGCCCCGGCATGCTCTTCGCGTGCCGCCCCGGCATGGCGTAGCCGCGCCTCGGTGCTCGCGATGGCGCCGAGGTTCAGGCGGGTCCCTTTGAGGACGTCCGCAGCCATCGTGAGCTGGGCGCGGGCCGTCTCCACGTTGTGCTGAGGCGGCCCCAACTTGGCGAGCAGATCGAGGGTGGCCGCCTCACTCTCGCGATTCTGGGCCGAGCCTGTGCGAACGAGGCTGCCTTCCACCAGTCCGTGCGCTCGCCCGCAGACCTCGTCCACGGCCTGGTTGTTGGTCGAGGCCACCAGCACCGTTTCGCCGGAGGCCTGGGCGGTCGCAACCAGGTTGGCGACCAGCTGGCTCTTTCCCGTTCCCGGTGGGCCCGTGGCCACGGTGAGCCGCCTGGTCATGGCAGAGACCATGACCGCCGCCTGGGCCTCGTTGCAGGGCAGCGGAGTCACCAGCCGTACGTCGTGTGGTTGCCGTTCGGGCGGAGGCTCCGGACGTTCTCCTGGATCGGGGGACAACGCCGCCAGCGCGGTGATCTTGATCCTGTCCTGCTTGCGGTCGATGTCCTCAAGGTCTTTGAGGAGCTTGGCGGTGGCGCTGATCTTGCGCGGGACGGAGATGAGCACGGCGGCGTTGCGGGCCCCGTCTCCTGGCGTGTCGACGTCGATGCGTTCGGCGAGCTGGTCTGGCCGGGGCTCTTGGACGAAGGGCAGCTCGTACTCGTCCATGAGCAGGTGCCGCACGTCGACGGCCATGCGATCGAGTTGCCCGGCGTGCCAGGTGGGTTGATAGGTCGCGGCGAGCTCCGCGGCGTCCTCATCGCCCAGCCGCTCCTTGGCGAGCTGCGGGTGAGGCAGAACGGGTCCGTATGGCCGCAGGCGTATCTCATCGCCGACGTGAACGGGCTCCACCGCGCGGACGAGCAGCGGGGCGAACCTGGGAGTACCCGGACGGCCCGTGCCCGAAGGAGGATGCGTCACCACCACGGGGTAGCCCGCCCAGAGCTCGGCCTCCTCCGCCACCGCCGCTTGGACCAGGTCGGTGGCCTGCGGAGGGGCCGGCACACAGTGATCGTCGTCGAGATCTCCCGAGAGGAGCCGCTCGGCACCGGTCAGGCACACGTACGAATCATGGTCGGTCACGGACATCAACGGCGGCTCGGCCACGTCCGACATCACACAGCCGCGGTAGTACCCGAGCAGATCGGGCCACGTCACCCGGCCGCTCGGGGCCTTCAGCGGTTCGGAGGGGCCGGGGCCTTGTCGCTGGACGGCCGGTCTTCTGCTGAGCGGTGCGAGCTGAGGCGCGGCGCCCTGGGGACAGGTCGCGATGACGATGCGGTCATCGACGCCGAGGGCCGACTTCACGGGGATCTGCCTGGCTCCGTTCGCGCGCATCCGCCGGTTCACGTAGTCGAAGAGGTCGGCGACGGAGACCTCACCCGTGCCGTCCCGGCCGACCTTGCCCGTGCGCAGGGCTTCGACGAGCTCCGCGGTGAAGGCCGACGGCTCCGCGCCCTCCGGAGTGTCCAGACCGGCGTAGGAGTTCTCCCCGGCTCGCGAAGAGGACAGCACGTACACCCCGCGACTGGTCAGCGGGGACTCCTCGCCTGACTTCGCCGAGCCCGAACGTGTCCGGTCCGCTGTGCGCAGGCCCACGGCGAACCCGCCGCTGCGGCAGGTATCGATCAGAACGACCTTCTGCGGAGCGGCGCACTGCTCGAGGAGCTCGTTGACGAAGCCGGCACTGACGCCGGTATCCGCGACGCGTTCGGAGTCGGTGTCCTTGGCGACGAAGTGGAACTCACCACCGGCCTGAACGAGTCGTGTGCCGTGACCTGACGCGTAGAGCAAGGCCAGTTCGTCCTCGCCGCAGTCGTCCAGGAATTCGCTGATCTCGTAACGCATGTCGTCCGCGGTGAGATCGCAGACGGACCGCACCGACATGAAAGCGCCGATGTTGCGGTGTTCCAGGATCTGCTGCATGTGCCAGACGTCGGCCCGGACTGAGGGCAGTGGGGCGAAACGGGCGTCCTCGTAGTTCTCGATGCCGATGAGCAGCGCTTTCCGGCGGATCGTTCGAGACACTAGTCTCCGCGCTCCCCGTCGGTGCGGTCGAGGAACTCCTTGATCAGCCGTTCCTGTGCCTCGTCCGGCTTCCCGGAGATCGTGATGGAGGCGCCACGGTAGGTGATCTTGACGCGGCGGTTGCGTTCCTGCGCGCTCCATTCGCGGATCAGGGTCACCATGATGCGCGCGGCCTGCTGACCGCCGGCGGCGACGGCCGCCCACAACGCCACGTCTCCGCTGAGAGCGCCTTTGCTCCCAGGGTCGGGCTGCGCGTCGGCTTCGGCGAAACGGACCGCGATGCCCGCTGCCTGCTCCAATGTGTCGTGCAGATGCCGCGTCAGCCGTTCTTGGCGCAACGTGTCGCCGTCCGTGAGTGCCTCCAGTCGCCACTCCAGCAGCGCACGATCCATTCCGCCTCCTAGCTCGGGTGAAAGGCATCTGCGGCCGCGATGCCCGAACGAGTTTCTCGCAACAATGGATTTACAAGCCCTGACTCTGGCAAAAGGAAGTGTCCGCTGCTGGCCATATAGAGTTCGCCGTCCATCACTCCGGCGTCGGTGTCGGGCCTGCGCATGACGTGCAGGGCGTCGGGGTCGTTCATGGTCAGGACGCTGCGTCGTGGAGGCGTTCGAGGCCGTTCAGCAGCAGGTCCAAGGCGAACTCGAACTCGAACTGGTCGTCGCAACCCGCGCCCACGACGGATCCCTCGTCGTGGGTGATCGCCGTGACCAGCGCGGTGATGTTGGGATACTGCTCGGCCATGGCCCGGGACGTCTCCGGGTCGGGTTCCTGGTCGTCGCCGCCGCTCTCATTGAAGAGCTCCTGGGAGAACCCCAGCAGGCGGCTGCCCATGGTGTGCAGCGCGTGGTGGGTGAGGTCGACCGACAGGCCCCCGGAGCGGAAGATCTCGATCATCGTGTCCATGTACGCCAGGACCGCCGGGGTCGGGCGCACTTTGGTGCGCGCCTCGATGACCTGGGACGCCCATGGATGACGCAGCAGCATCTGGCGGGCCGACAGCACCCGCCGGCGGATGGCGGTCTTCCATTCGACCCCGGGCTCGGGCGGGTCGATCTCGCCGATGACGACCTCGATCATGCCGTCCAGCAGCTCGTCCTTGCCGTCCACGTGCTTGTAGAGCGCCATCGGCGCAACCCCCAGCGCCTGAGCCAGCTTGCGCATGCTGAGCGCGTCGACGCCGCTCTCGTCGGCCAAGGCGACGGCGGCGCGCAGGACCGCCTGCGTGTTCAGCGGCGCTCGGTGAGGCCTGGTGGCGTCGGCCGGTGTGGCCATTGGCGGCCATCTCCTCTCGTCGGTGGCAATTCTATTCCCATTGACAGGCGTACGGCGTATACCTAATTGTGGCGATACCGAGGTGTACGGCGTACGCCTCATTTTGGGTCGCAAGCGTTCGCACACGCCGCGACGCGTCGCGCGTTCTCGCGGTTCAGCATCGGAAGGGAAGCGATGGGCATCGCCACTCTCGACGAATCACAGCGCAAGGCGGCAAGAGTCGTAGGATTCACGTTCCTCCTGCTCATGGCCGCCGGGTTCTTCTCCCAGATCTACATCCCCTCCAGGGTCATCGTGGACGGCAGCGCCGCCGAGACGGCGAGCGCCATCCTGGCGAACGAACGGCTGTTCCGGATCGGCATCGCCTTCGACATCCTCATCTTCGCGGGCGACATGGTGCTGGCCGTGGCGCTCTACGTGCTGCTGAGACCGATCAGCCAGGGGCTCGCCACACTCGGGGCATTCCTGCGGCTGGCCCAGGCGACCATGATGGGCTTCAACGCGCTCAACTTCCTCACCGCGCTGATGATCCTGGAAGGTCCCGGCGAACTGCGAGCGCTCAGCACCGAACAGTCGCAGGCGCTGGCGAGCGCCTACAACGGCACGCACACCGCCGGGTTCAATCTCGGGCTCATCTATATCGGCCTCGGATCCGCTGTCTTCAGCTATCTGCTGCTCAAGTCGAACTATGTTCCCCGAGCGCTGGCCGTCCTGGGCGTGTTCGCGAACGTGGTGCTGACCACGTTCACGCTGGCGCTCATCGTCTTCCCCGGCGCAGAGGACGCGGCAGTGGTCGCGATCGGCCGTTTCGTGCCGGTCTTCTTCTTCGAGGTAGGCCTCGGCTTCTGGCTACTGCTGAAGGGGGCACGGGTGAGCACCGCAATCGAGCCAGCCCGTGCCTGACCGGTGGAGATCGCAACCATCTGTACATGCTCAGTGCATAGCCCATCGCGACACGCAGTCTTTGGTCAGTCGGCTGTGGCCAGGCATCCGGGTTCTGTGGGTAGTCCTTCGCACTGCTGTGCCCAGTCGCGTAGCTCGTCGGCGAATCTGGTCGACAACCGGTCGAGGTAGCCGTCCGGGTTGTCGCTCCTGCTCCGGGCAGCCTCCTGCAATTCGCTCAGCATGACCTGTTGGGTGCCCTGCATGAAGTCCTTGTAGCCGAGGTCGTTAAGCCTGCCGATCAGTGAGTCGATCAGCTTGCCGATGCAACCACGTACGCGATCTTCGGGATCGTTGCGCCAGATGCCGTAGAGGCGGACGGCGATCGCGCGTAGGGCGCTCTCGTTGGTCGACCCGGCCAGAGTCATGTTCAGCAGGGCCTCGACCAGCAGCAGCTTGGCTCGTGGGCTGAGATCGGGCACCCAGCAGCCCTCCACCGCACTCGGCCAGTGCAGGGACTGGCAGGCGTTGAGGCGAGTCGAGTGGCGGCACAGCAGTTCAGCGGCGATGAGCAGCGCGTTGGACGATCGCGAACGCAGTGCCGCGTCGATGACGAGCACGGCTGTCTCATGGGAAACGCGCGGGTTCTCGGGGGACCACAGGTCGACAAGCAAGGTCACGGCGAGATCGGCGTTGTCGAGCTTGGTGAGCGCCAGGAGCCCGGAGGCCAGCGCGGCCGGATCGGATGAGCCCCCGTCAGCGGGAGCGATCAGCTGACCTGCTCGCATCGCCGAGTCCAGCCTGAGCTGGCGGCTCTGTTCGACTTGCTCTGTCTGCAACCGGCGCTCGGTCTGTCGGTTCACCATGAACCCGATCAGCGATACGGACGAGGTCACCAGAACGCCTATGAACGTGAGCACAGCCGCGAGTCGCGCAGCTTCCCCTTCTCCCAGGTGGAGCGGACCAAGCAGTAGTCCGGCAGGCAGGACGGCCATCACCAACAGCACGATGGCCGCGGAGAAGACGATTCTTCTGTCGTCCTTGCCCATCCCGGCCCTCCTTGCAACGCGGAGGACCATCGTGGCGCGCAGCTCATGGAGGCGGCCACGCCCAGGCCTTAACCGGACACGTTGCCGATGAGGGTACGTCCGGTGGGATTCCGCTAGAGCTTCTTGAAATACCTGGCGATCGGGAGATGGACGAATCCGGCCTGCTCATAGGTCCGGCGCGCCGGCGCGTGCCCCGGGTCACCCCCCGTCTCCACCATCGCCAGCGTCATGCCGCTGTCCCTGAACCACTCAAGCGCGCACGACGTCAGCAGGGAGCCGATGCCTTTGCGCTGATGGTCGGGATCGACCGCGATCATGTAGATCTCGCCCATGCTCTCCCGGTGATCAAGACGGGCTGCGACGAAACCGACGACCGTGTCCGTCTCGGCGACCCAGACGCGCATCCCCTCCGCGCCGCACGCGGCCCGCACCGCCTCTTTTTGATCCACCCGCCAGTCAGAATGCATCTGGGAGTAGACACCGGACTCGCCCAGCACTTCCTGAAGCGAGGCGAACACCGGCGCCCACGCTCGAAGCGAAAGAGCTGTCACCGCATCCTGATCGCGTTCCTCGAACGCCCGAACGATCGGTTGCATGTCCGCATGATGCCCCATCCGTCGCCGCCTGAGACGAAGCCTCCGCTCATCACCTGGCGTACGTTTACCCGACCTGCTCCTCTTCGCCGACCGAAAGGACCTGTTGTTCCCGGTGGGCGGTTCACGAGGCCGTCGCCGCGTTCGACCTGGTCATCTCTGAGGTCGGGACTTGCGTCCGCTCCCGGCAAGAACACGCTCACCGGCCCCTACGCGGCCGGCGGTACCGTCCTCGCCGGGAGCGGTCTTGCTTCGACCGCGCCTCAGTTCGACCACGTGCTCGCGTTCGTCCTCCTCTGAATCGAGGGCGAAGCCAGCGCCTCGGTCGACCGCCGCGCGAAACCGGCGGGCTGGGACAGGAACCCGAGATGCCTGCCGCGAAGGTCCACCAGTTCTCGATCGACCCACTTGGCCGAGCCGGTCGGCGCGGAAGAGCGTGATTTCGGTGCTGCCGTTAGAGATTTCCTTAACAGGGGGGCGCCGCGTGCGTAAAGCCAGGTATGGATCACGCGCCGGTTTCTGGCCGTGCCGCTGGTGGCCGTCGTGGTTACGGCCGGGTGCGTCTGTGGGAGGCCTGCGCCGCCGCCCCTGAAGGCGCATCTCGATGCCGCGGCCTCGGCCGAACAGGTCGTTGCGAGGCTGCGCGGTCACCTGGTCGAGGATCCGGAGACCGGAATCGCCCGGAGCCCGGTCCTGACCAGGGAACTGATGACGACATGTCCGCAGACCAGGATCGTAAATCCCAGGGGTGAAATGGGTGCCCCTGATGGTGTCGGCGACCAACGGGGGCGGTGGCCGCCAGCGCGGCCGGCACCGCGATGACGGTGATGGTGGTCCTGGCGATTCAGGGGGTGGCTGGTTTGCGGGCGGTGAGCAGGCGGGTCGGGACCCACGGACTGCCCCACCACGCGCGCCAGCCGAGGCCGCGCACGCGGATGTCCTGGGCGTTCAGCCGGGCCAGCACGGCAGCGTACTCGCGGGGGGTCCGCGCCAGGTCGGCGATCAGCAGGCGGCCGCCCGGCCGCAGCACCCGGTACGCCTCGGCGATCGCTTGGGCGCGGGCGTCCGCGCCGAAGATGGTGTGCACCGTCAGGCTGGACACGACCAGGTCGAAGCTTGCCTCCGCGTACGGGAGTCTGCGCAGGTCACCCGCTTGCACGTGGACGCGGTCGGCGACGCCTTCGGCGCGGGCGTTGCGCAGGGTCGCCGCCGGGGTGTTGCCGGACTGGTCCCGTCCGCGCCACAGGTCCACGCCGACCGCCCGGCCCTGCGGGAGGTGCCGGGCGGCGGCCAACAGGACGGCGCCGCGTCCGCAGCCGAGGTCGAGCAGCCGTTCGTCGCCACGCAGGTCCAGCTCGTCCAGCACGTCCCGCCAGACCAGGAACTTGCCGCGCAGCGTGGCGTGCAGGCTCAGGGCCAGGCATCCCGCCAGCAGGGTGCCGGAGACCAGCGCGGGCAGCGCGGCGGCCAGATCGGCGGTGACCGCCATCACCAGCCCGGTCACCCAGAACCCCAGCACGACCAAGCCCACGAAGCCGAAGCCGTAGGGCGCATCCATCCCGTACCGCGCGCCAGGCATCCCGCTACTCTGCCACGAACCGGCCGCTCGGAGGGTGGCTACGACGCACTCGTCCACCGCCGACCAGCTCGCCGCCGGCGCTCGCGCTGGTCGCCGACGACCACGGGCAGGACGTCGCGCTGCGCGTGGCACGGCAGCTGGTGATCTACCTGAAACGGCGCAGCGCCTCGCCGTCAGATTTGCGCCCATGAGAAGACGGAGCAGTGGGATCTGGGCGGCCTACCTCTCCAACCCGACTACATCCTCGCCGCCTACATGGCCTCCGGCATCTAACTCACCCGCGGCGCCAGGTGCGCCAGGCCAGCACTGGTATGCCGACGTGAGGATGCCGCGCTGAGGTCGAGGATCTTGTTCGGATCGGTGGCTGATCAAGCTGGGGTTTTGACCGTGCTATGAGCGAGTCGCCTCGTAGTCGGGGAGTGTTGCCGGGGTGGTCCGGGTTGCCGGGCGCATGGTGAGGATCAGTACGGCCAGACCGGCGAAGATGGCTGCGGCGACGACGCCGGTGACGTGCAGGCTGGCGGTGAACGCCTCCCGCGCGGTGTGCAGCAGTTCCGCGCCTTGACCGGCGGGTAGGTGCCGGCTGGCGGCGACCGCGCCGGCCAGCGAGTCGGACGTGCCGTCCGACTCGCTGCGGTAGACCACCGCGGCCACCACACCGAGCAGCGCGAAGCCGAGCGAACCGCCGAAGTAGTTGCCGGTCTCCGACATCGACGCCGCCGAGCCGGCGCGTTCGGGTGGTACCGACCCGACGACCAGGCCGGTGCCCAGCGCGAACAGCGGGCCGGTGCCCAGCGCCAGCACGGCGATGCCGATCATCACCAGCGGCAGGGTGCCCGTACCGCCGACGCCGACCAGCAGCAGGCTGCCCAGCGCCGACCCCGCCAGGCCGCCGGCGATCGCGGTCGTCTGCTTCATCCGCCGGGCCAGCGCCGGCGCGGCCATGGTGCCGACCGCCACACCCAGACCCATGGGTGCGAACAGCATCGCCGAGGCGACCGGCGAGAAGCCCAGCACGCTCTGCAGGTACTGGGTCACCAGCAGGCCCGTACCGGCCATGGCGATGCCGGCGAAGACCAGCGCGACGAGTATGGCCGTGAACGGGCGGTTGCGGAACAGTCGCAGGTCCAGCAGCGGCGTCGCCAGCCGCAGTTGCCGGCGCACGAACAGGACCCCGATGGCCGCGCCGGCGATGAGGGCCACCGCCGGCACCGTCCGCGCGCTCTCGACGGTCAGCTGCTTGATGCCGTACACCATCAGGAGCACCGCCGCGAGCGACAGCCCGACGCTGGCCGGGTCCAGCCGGCCGGCCTGGTCGCTGCGGAACTCCGGCAGCAGGACGGGCCCGGCGAGCACCAGCAACGCCATCGCCGGTACGGCGGCCAGGAACACCGATCCCCACCAGAAGTGCTGGAGCAGGAGTCCGGCGAGTACGGGGCCGAGCGCGCCGCCGGTGAACTGGCAGGTCGCCCAGATCGCGATGGCCTTCCCGCGCTGTCGTTCGTCACGGAACATGTTGGTGAGCAAGGCGAGGGTGGACGGCGCCAGGGTCGCGCCGGCGACGCCCAGCAGCGCACGCGCGACGATCAGCATCAGCGGGTTGGTCGCGAAGGCGGCCACGACCGACAGCACCGCGAACGCCGCCGCGCCGACGATCAGCAGCCGCCGGCGGCCGATCCGGTCGGCGAGCGTGCCCATCGTGATGACCATGCCGGCCACCAGGAATCCGTAGCCGTCGCTGATCCACAACTGCTGGACGCCGGTGGCGCCCAGGTCGGCGCTCAGCCGCGGGAGCGCCAGGAGCAGCGCCGTCGTGTCCATCGCGACGAGCAATGTCGGCAGCATGAGGAGGGCCGCTCCCAGCCACGCCCGATTGATTCGCATATCCGAAGCTCTCTGTTCTCTCGACGTTTCGCCGGTTGGTCGGAGCAGCCGAGGGCTTCTTGACATCGGTACGGGGAAAAATCTCTGCGAAAGTTCTGGCGGGGATGTCAAGACGGCGGGGGCGGGTCCGACCAACCTGTCGAAGGGCCCGGCCTGGGGCCCGCGAACGACGAGGGGCGCGAGATGAAGTTCCTGATCAGCATGCACATCAACCCGGCTGTGCTGGACGCGCTGACCGACGAGGAGAAGGCGGCGATCGGCGAGGGCCACGGCGCGTTCATCGAGGCGTTGAAGGGGTCCGGCGAGCTGATCACCACTCAGGGGCTGGTCGACCCGTCGCAGGCGGCCGTGGTGTCGGTACGCAACGGCCAGCCCGTGGTGACCGACGGCCCCTTCCTGGAGGCCAAGGAGTACCTGGGCGGCTTCTACCTGATCGACTGCGAGAACAAGGAGCGGGCGGTCGAGCTGGCGGCGCAGATCCCGGACGCCGCGATCGAGGGTCTGGGGGTCGAGGTGCGGCAGGTGATGTTCGCTGACGGACAATTGGAGGCATGACGGCTCCACCCATCGAGGACCTGCTGCGTGAGCTCACGCCGCGGGTCCTCGGCGCGCTGGTACGCCGGTACGGCCAGTTCGAGGAGTGTGAGGACGCCGTACAGGAGGCAGTCCTCGCCGCCGCCGTGCAGTGGCCGGCCGAGGGTGTGCCGGACAGCCCGCGCGGCTGGCTGGTGGCCGTCGCGTCCCGGCGGCTCATCGACCAGATGCGCAGCGACCACGCGCGCCGCGAGCGGGAGTCGGCGACGGCCACCGAGGTGGCGCCCGAGGTGCCGGATACCGACGACACGCTGGTCCTGCTGTTCCTGTGCTGCCATCCGACGCTGACCGCAGCCTCCCAGACCGCGCTGACGCTGCGGGCGGTCGGCGGTCTGACCACTGCCGAGATCGCCCGCGCGTTCCTGGTGCCGGAGGCCACGATGGCGGCCAGGATCAGCCGGGCCAAGCAGCGCATCAGGGCCGCCGGCAGCTCGTTCGGCCTGCCGGCCGGCGCGGAGCGCGAGGAGCGGCTACGGGTCGTCCTGCACGTGCTCTACCTGATCTTCAACGAGGGTTACACCGCCTCCTCCGGCAGCGAGCTGCACCGCGCCGACCTGGCGCACGAGGCGATCCGGCTGACCCGGATGGTGCACGCGCAACTGGCCGAGAACGGCGAGGTGACCGGGCTGCTCGCGCTGATGCTGCTGACCCACGCCCGCCGGGAGGCGCGCACGACGGCGGCCGGCGACCTGGTGCCGCTGGGCGAGCAAGACCGGACCACGTGGGACCGCGCAATGATCGACGAGGGCATCGAACTGGTCAAGGCGGCGCTGGCCGGCCCGGCGCTGGGGCCGTACCTGCTCCAGGCCGCCATCGCCGCCACGCACGCCGACGCGGCCACGGCCGAGGACACCGACTGGGCGCAGGTGCACGCCCTCTATCTGATCCTGGAACGGATCGCGCCCAACCCGATGGTCACCCTCAACCGGGCGATCGCGCTCGCCGAGACCGAGGGCCCGCCGGCCGGGCTGGCCCTGCTGTCCACGTTGGACGGTGACGAGCGGATGGCCGGCCATCACCGGCTGCTGTCCGTACGGGCGCATCTGCTGGAGAAGGCCGGCGACACGGCCGGGGCGTACGAGCACTACCGGCGCGCCGTCAAGGCCACCGCCAGCATCGCCGAGCAACGCTACCTGGAGTCCCGGGCCAGCCGGCTGAGAAGGCCCTCCACTCGGGTCCACGCGACTAGATAAGGGACGGTTATCCAGTACATCCACGCGCCGACTGCGGCCACAGTGTCTCCGCGGCTCGCGGGCCGTATCCGGCGGAAATTTCCTAATCGCTGCCGGGGCCCATGAGATCGGCGAGGAGGTCATCGAGGGCCTTGTTGAGGGCTTGAGAGCTGGCAGTGGTGAACCATGTGGTGCGGATGCGTTCGTTGCTTCCGTTCGGGGTTTCGTGGTCGGCGGCGAGTTGGTGCAGGGTTCGGGTCTGGTCGCTCAGGGCGCGGCCGACGCCTTGGAAGAGGCTGCGGACGTAGTGGTCTGCGTCGTCGGAGGCGATGCCGTGGCCGGTGGCCCACGAGGTGAGCGTGGCGAGATAGGAATAGTGGGTGGTCAGCGTCCCGGTCAGTGCGGAGAAGACGTTGAACGCAGCCTCGTCCTCGACCGGGAGCGCCCCGCCCAGGTACGTGAAGAGGGAGTCCACCACCGGGTGCGGCGGGTATGTCACGGTGACGGAGGCGCGTTCGCGTACGGCGGGCAGGGGGATGGCCCGTACCAGCGGGGCGTTGGTGGCCAGTGTCTGGCGCAGGGCGTCGATGCCGACGCCGGCCATCACGCTGACCACGATCTTGTCGTCGGCCACCCTCAGGCCGGCGAGTGCTTCCTGCCGGTCTTGGCGGCGTACGGCGATGATCACCACCTCGGAGCGGTCCACCACCTCCTGGTTGTCGGCGCACACCTGGACATCCTCGTAGCGTGAGGACAGCTCCGCGGCCGTGCGGGCTCCCCGAGGGGACAGGAACACCTCGGGGGACCTCTCGCCCGCGTCGCACAGGCCCACCACGATGGCCCGGCCGATCTCGCCTACTCCGATGATGCCGATGCGCTTCACTGTGTCTTCCTCCATGGTGGGTGGTGGTCGTGGCTCGACAGCGGTGGCTGTGCGGTGGTCATTGGGTGTTCAGCCAGTTCAGGACCATTGCGCGGGAGCCTTCCCAGTTGCGGCCGATGAGGTCGGCGGCGCCGGCCAAGTCCGCGTCGTCGAAGGCGGCAAGCATCACCCACAGCACGGCATGAAAGGAACAACGCGATGACCGCCAACGACCTCGGCTTCACCATGGCCGGCCACATCCTCGGCCGCGCGGTCCTGACCGCCACCGCCCAAACCCCCGCCTGACGTGCAGCATGTCCGCACTCATCGACACCACGCAGATGTATCTCCGCACCATCCTGGAGCTCGAGGAGGAAGGCGTGGTCCCCATGCGCGCCCGCATCGCCGAGCGCTTGAACCACAGCGGCCCCACCGTCAGTCAGACAGTCGCCCGCATGGAACGCGATGGTCTGCTGCACGTCGCCGGTGACCGGCACCTGGAGCTGACGCGGGAGGGCCGGTGGATCGCACACGCGTGATGCGCAAACACCGGCTCGCCGAATGCCTGCTCGTCGACGTGATCGGGCTGGAGTGGGAACAGGTCCACGCCGAAGCCTCCCGCTGGCAGCACGTGATGAGCGAGGCCGTCGAACGCCACGTCCTGGAACTGCTGCGGCACCCGACAAACTCGCCCTACGGCAACCCGATCCCGGGCCTGGAGGAACTCGGCGACAAGCACACCGCGGATCGCTTCCTCCACGAGAGCATGGTCAGCCTCAGCGAACTGAAGCCCGGGCCGAACGGCGCGAGCGCGGTCGTACGGTGCTTCGGGGAGTCGATCCAGACCGACTCCCAGCTGATGTGCACCCTGCGGCACGCCGGAGTGCAACCCGGCGCGGTCGTGAGTGTGACGTCGTCGCCCGACGGCGTGATGGTCGGCAGCGGCGGAGAGGCCGCCGAACTCCCCACCCAGACCGCCGCGCACATCTTCGTCGTCAAGCGCTGAACCCAGCCAGACGCCGGCCCGTTGCCATGATTCGTGCAGGCACGAGGCTGAAACTCTTCGGCAAAAGAATTCGGCGGAAGTTGTCGAGGACCGGTGCCGGCTGTTCGTCACATGGACGACGCAGCACTTCCCACCACAAGGAGCAACGATGAAGTACGCGATGCTGATCTTCGGCGACGACCGCGAGTGGGCCGCGCTGTCCCCGGCCGACGAGCAGGACGCGATGAAGCTGGTCTACGCGTGGTACGAGCGGTGGCAGCCGACCGGCAAGATCGCTGACGGCGGCGCTGAGCTGCAGCCCCGGGACACGGCCAGGAGCGTGCGCGCCGACGCGAACGGCCAGCCGATGATCACCGACGGGCCGTACCTGGAACTCAAGGAGGTCATCGGCGCGGTCGTCATGCTGGAGTGCGACGACATCGAGGAGGCCGCGCGGATCGCGGCCACCTGGCCACTCACCGCCGGGATGAGCGGGCTGGAGGTCCGTCCGGTGATGAGCCGCGAATAGCGGTGACGCTGGGCGCCGGTCTCACAGCCGGCGCCTTAGCTCACCCACCCGACGCGACATCAGCTCCCGTTCGGCCGGGTTCGTCGCCAGTTCCAGAGCCTGCTCCGCCGCCGTCAGCGCCTCGGCCGGCCGGTCGAGCGTGGCCAGCAGGTCGGCCCGGGCGGCGTGCCATAGGTGGTAACCGGCAAGCCGGTCCCCGAGCGCGTCGACCTCGTCCAGCGCCGGGGCCGGGCCCACCGCGAACCGCGTGGCCACTGCCCGGTTCAGCAGCACCACCGGCGACGGGTCCAACGCGTACAGCCGGTCATACATCGCCCGCACGTCGGCCCAGTTGGTGGCCTCGTAGGAGGGGGCCAGGGCATGGAGCGCGGCGATGCCGGCCTGCAGCTGGTACGGCCCGGTCCGGCCCTGGCGCACCGCCGCCCGCAGCCGCAGCGCCGCACGTTCGATCGCTGCCTTGTCCCACAACCGCCGGTCCTGCTGGTCGAGCAGCACGATGCGGCCCCACGAGTCGAACCGCGCGGCGGCGCGGGCGTGATGCAGCTCCAGCAACGTGGCCAGGCCGGCGGCCTCCGGCTCACGGGGCAGCAGCGCGGCGAGCTGGCAGGCCAGCTCGACCCCCTCGCGGGCCAGCTCGCGACGCTGGGCGGACCGGCCACTGGACAGATACCCCTCGTTGAACACCAGGTAGATCACCGCCAGCACGGCCGGTAGCCGGTCGGCGTACTCATGCGGCTGTGGCACCTCGAACCGGATGCCGCGCTCCCGCAGCTGGCGCTTGGCCCGGGAAAGCCGCTGCGCCATCGTCGGCAGCGGCACCAGGAACGCGGCGGCGATCTCAGCCGTGCTCAGGCCGCTGGCGGCGTACAGTGTCAGCGCGACCCGGGCCGGCTCGGCGAGGTCTGGGTGGCAGCACGCGAAAAGCATGGCCAGCCGATCGTCCACGCCCGGTTCCGGCGGCGGTTCCGCGGCCACCTGTGCCACCTTCTCGCGACCGACGGCGTCGCGGCGCAGCCGGTCCAGCGCCTTGCGCCAGCCCGTGGTGACCAGCCAACCGGTGGGGCTCTCCGGCACACCCTCGTCGGGCCAGCGCTTGAGCGCCTCGGCCAGCGCGTCCGACAGCGCCTCTTCGGCCCGGTCGAAGTCGCCGAGCCGCCGGCTGAGCGCACCGAGCATGCTGGCCGCGTCCGTCCGCCAAATCCGGTCCAACAGTTCTGCCACGTCAACCACCACACCAGGGTGCTATACCTGCGGGACCGATGCGCCCTTCCCGCCGCGCGAGCGCCAAGACGGGAGGCCAGCCCTCATCGACTTCTCCGGTGGCCAAGCCAGCAGCCGACGCTGCGGCCGTCGACGGACAGTACGTCCGGAACTGACCGCCGCCGAAGTCAGGCTTTGGGGTACTGCGCCTTTGTGCGGGCGATCCAGGGGTGGGCGCCTAGGTGGGTGAACGTGGCGTGAGCGGCTTGTAGGTGGGGGGTGGCTTCGGGCGCGCGGTCGTGGCGGGCCAGCCACTCGGCGTAGAGGAGTTGGGTGCGGGCTTGCTGGAACGGTTGGTCGTTCGAGGCGTGGTGTTTGAGGGCTGTTTCGTAATGCGCGGCTGCTTCGAGGCCGGGGGTTGTCAGGGCTCGGCAGCGGGCGGCTATGGCGGATGACCAGGGGCGGGCTATCACGTCCGTCCAGGAGAGTAGGTCGGGGAGTGTTTTGGTGGCTGGAGCTCCGGCTCTGGCGGAGGCTTCCATCAGGTCTACGGCGGCGTACATGGCGATGATGGGGTGGGAGGGGGTGCCTGATTGGAGGTTTTCCAGGTGCTCTACGGCGGAGTCGTAGCGGCCGAGGGTGAGATCTAGGACGCCCAGGGCCCAGGTGGCCAGGGCGGGGGTCGTGGCCACTCCGTGGTGGTCGCCGTAGGCGATGGCGCGGGCGGCCAGGGCGGTGCAGCGCTCCTCGTCGCCTTGGACGGCGGACAGCCAGGCGATCAGGGCGCCCAGGTGCGCGGTGCGGTGGGGCTGGTCGAGGTCCCGGCTGATCCGGTGGCCTTCGGTGGCGGCGGCCAGGGCCTGCGGGTGGCGGTCGCGGAGGAGGCCGGCCTGCGCCTGGATCGCCAGAGCTCCGGGGAGGAGGCCGATCATGCCCCGTTCGCGGGCCTGGGTGACGACGGAGGCGGCGAGATCGTGGGCGCGTGCGTCGTCGGCCGCGATCAGGGCGAGGGACGCGGCCAGGAGGCGTTCCTGGGGGCGGCCGGTGGGGAGCGCCTGGAGCTTGTCGTTGAGGCCGGCCGCGGCCGTGTGGTCGCCGCCGAGGATGTCGGCCAGGGAGGTGAGCGCGCCGAACATCGGGTTGCGGGGGAGGGGCAGCCGGTTCAGGTCGGCGGCGGCGTCGCGGGCGAGGGCGGGGTCGGAGGCGAACGAGGCGTTGCGGATCGCGGCGGCGAGCATGAGGGCGGCGGTGCCCGGGTCGGACGTCTCGATCAGCTTCGCGCCCTCGGTGAGGATGCGGCCGGCTGTGGCGGGGGAGCCCAGCTCGAACTCGACGGCTGAACGTATGCGTGCCAGGCGGGCCAGGGCCTTCTCGTCCGTGGTGAGGGCGGAGGCCTTGTCGGCCAGGCCGCCGGCGTTGCGGAGCTGGCCCGCTTCGATGGCCGCCTCGGCGGCCAGAGAGAATCGGCGGGCGCGTGGTGGACCGCTGGAGCTCAGCTCGGCGGCGCGGATGTAGGCGGAGACGGCAGCGGCGTAGCCCGCGCGGCTTCGGGCTTTCTCGGCTACGCGTTCCATGGCCAGGGCGATGTCCTCGCGGGGACCCGTCGCGGAGGCGGCCAGGTGCCAGGTGCGGCGTTCGGTCGTGTCGCCTGCCAGGGCCTCGGCTATGGCGTGGTGGGTCTCCAGGCGGCGGCCGTGGGCCGCGCTCTGGTAGACGGCCGATCTGATCAGCGGGTGGCAGAACTCCGCCTTGTTGTTGTCGAGGGTGAGGAGGCCGGCGGCTTCGGCGTGCTTCAGATCCTGGAGTTCGGCGTGGACTCCCAGCTGGCGGACGGCTCGTACGGCCAGTTCGATGTCGCCGGTGTCGTCGGCGGCCAGGACCAGGAGGAGAGCCTGCGTGGCCTCGGGCAGCGCCCTGGCGTGGTGGTGGAAGGTCTCGATCAGCCGGTCGGTCAGGGGCAAGGTCTCGGCTGGATGGGGCGGCAGGGTTCGGGTGGTCTTGGCCAGCTCCGCCAGGGCGAGGGGGTTCCCCAGGGCGTCCTTCAGGATGCGGTCGCGGATCTCTGAGGGGAGGGACGGAGCGTGTTCTTTGAGCAGCGCCGCCGCGTCCGCGGGCCTCAGGCGGGACAGGGTGAGCTCGGGGATTCCCGCGTCGGCGAAGGGCCGCGGGACCTCGCGCGTCGAAATGAGGATCGCGACCGGGGCGTCACGTGACCTCCTCGCGGCGAAGAGGAGCGCGTCCACGGAGGGCTGGTCCAGCCATTCGAGGTTGTCGATCAGGCACAGGACCGGTGTCTCGGCCGCGAGCGTGGTGAGCAGGCTGGACGTGGCCAGCCCGATCAGGAAACGGTCGCGGGTCGTCGCCTCCTCCATGCCGAACGCGCCGCGAAGCGCGGCCGCCTGGAGAGCCGGGAGTGCGCCCAGCCGGTCGAGCACGGGCAGCAGGAGCTGGTGGAGGGCGGCGAACGGGAGCTCGACCTCGGTCTCGACGCCGATGACCTGGAGTACGCGCATGCCGGTGGCGGCCCGTTCGGCGTACGAGAGGAGCGCGGTCTTGCCGATGCCGGGCTCGCCTCGCAGGACCAGCGCTCCACCCGTGCCGCCCGAAGCGCCGGCGAGGAGCCGGTCGACGGCCCGGAGCTCGCGCGACCTGCCCGTCAGGGGGGTTGCGACCATGGGGCCAGTCTGGTTCATGACGGGTGGCGGGGCAGGGGTTACCTGCTGGTAGAGTCCGGATGGCGGATCAGTTGCTCCATGCAACTCGGCTGCTCCGAGGTATCCCCCCGAAAGGAACGCGTCTTGCGTGCGGATCTCCACGAGCCCTTCACCGACGGGCGCGACAAGCTCTTCGCCGACTTCTTCAACAACGACGAGTCGTACTTCGGGTCCCTGATAGGGCTGAAGGTCGAAGAGGTCCGCGTGGACTACGCCCGGATGCGGCTGCCGTACCGGCCACGCCTCAACCAGCCCGCCGGGGTGGTGCACGGGGGTGCGATCGCCACGCTCATCGACACCGTGGTGGTCCCGGCGATCGGCGGGGTGTACGAGCAGATACCGATCATGCTGACGATCGACATGCAGCTGCGGTACCTGAGCGCGGCCCGCGAGACCGACCTGATCGCCGAGGGCTGGATCACCAGGCGCGGCAAGTCGACGGTCTTCTGCCAGGCGGAGGTGCGCGGCGAGGACGGCGAGGTCGTGGCCGAGGGCTGGCATGTCTACCGCGTCATCCTCCCGAAGGACTGATCGGAAGGGCACCCGCGGGGCGGGGCACCCGCTGGGCGGGTGCCCCCGAGTCCTAGTCGCTCCCGGCGCCGAGGGCGGTCAGTTCGCGGACGGGTTCGTGGATCTCGCTGAATCCGCCGTCCACGTTCATCACGATCCGGCCAGTCTCGCGGCCGTGCTCGGCCTCCCGCCGTTCCCTGGACGTGAGAAAGAGGCAGATCTGCTGGGTGAGCGCGAACGCGAGGACGGGGCCAACGAAGACCGCGACCCGGAAGAACCACGTCACCGCGAATAGCGACAGATGGAAGTTGTACGCGATCTGGTCGTTGGCTGCGGCGGCCCACAGCAGGCCGTAGAACGTGATGCCCGCCGCGCCCACGGCCGTCCGGGTCGCCGCGTCACGCGGTCGGTCCAGGAAGTGGTGGATGTCGCGGTCGCCGCTGAGCCTGCGTTCCAGCGCCGGGTAGGCCGCGAGGACGGTGAAGAACGCGCCGGGGACGATGAGCGCGGGCACCAGGACGGCGAGCGTGAGCGGATGCCCTGCCACGCCGAACTCCCAGCCGGGCATGATCCGGATCGCGCCGTCCAGGAAGCCCATGTACCAGCCGGGCACCGCCCCGGCGGTGATGTCGCCCGGCTTGTACGGCCCGAATTGCCAGATCGGGTTGATCTGCGCGACCGTGCCGAGGAGCGTCAGGACCCCGCAGGTCGCGAGGAACATCGCCACTGACGTGGCCCTCGGGGCGGCCATGTGAGCGGTCTGGAACGTGGTGAGGCGGCGCGCCGGCATCCGGAAGCGCGTGTGGCCGTGCCGCCGGACCAGGCGGCGGCGCAGCGCGAACAGCCCGATCGCCAATGCCGGGATGGCCAGCACGTGCAGCCAGTAGAACCGCGGGATGATGTCGTCGCCCGGGAACTCCCCGCCGAAGAGCAGGCCCATCAGGTCGGTACCGAAGACCGGGATCGACTGCGTCACGCCTTGGATGAGCCCGAGGCTGCCACCCGACAACATGTCGTCCGGCAGGATCGTCCCGGTCACGCCCGCGGCCATGCCGAGCACGAGCAGACCCACCCAGATCAGCCAGTTCAGCCCTCGGGGGCGCCGGTAAGCGCCCGTGAAGAACATCCGCAGCAGCTGGAGGGTGATCGCGGCGATGAAGACGAGTGCCGCCCAGTGGTGGATCTGCCTCATGAGCAGCCCGCCGCGTACCTCGAAGCTGAGGTCGAGCGTCGACTCGTACGCCTCGCTCACCTGGACGCCGCGCAACGGCGCATACGAGCCGTCGTAGGTGACCGCCTTCGTGCTCGGCTCGAAGAACACGGTCAGGAACGCGCCGGTCACCAGGAGCACCACGAACGCGTACACCGCGATCTCCCCGAAGAGGAACGACCAGTGGTCCCTCGCCCGCGCACGCCGTGACGACGCGGGCGCCGCCGGTGTGCGCATGCGCTCCTTCAGACCGTTCAGTGCCCGCTGGGCCGGGGTCTTCTGCTTGTGCATCGGTCACATTCCTTCGTCGAAGGTCCGTCACCCACAAGACGTCGCGAGGGTGATCGGATGTGACGCGCGAAGGGGCCCTCAGGGGTGTGATCCGCGACGCATCCGGGCCGGGCGGCCTCCGGCTGACCCGGTCCAGAAGTCGATCTCCTGCACCGCTGGAACGAACACATCATAGAACTCACAGGTCACAGCCTTGCCGGTGAGCCCTGGAGCACCCCCGCGCGCTGCGCTGCAAGACCCCATCATCGGATCGGTTTCCACGGTCCAGGCCATTCATTGGGCGCTGAGAATCTCAGTAAAGTTGGCACAAGACTTCTTTCATCGGCCTTTCATGTCGCTGGGGCACGCTGGCGTCCGATGGCGCACTGAACGAGGGGGCCGACATGAACGAACGGCATGATGATCTTCACGACCGCGGGCTCGCGTTCGACCTGGCGCGGCTGCGGCAACTCGACCGGTTCCGGCAGCCAGACCGGCTGCGGCAGCTGGACCGGCGGGCGGCGCTCGGCATGCTCGGCGGCGCGGTGCTGATCGGCGCCGTGGGCTGCGCTGATGATGGCGGGAGCGGTGGTGGCAGCGGATCGAGAACGAGTGCCACGGCCGGCACCACGACCACCGCCGCCACCGGGGGCGGGGAGATTCCCGACGAGACCGCAGGGCCGTTCCCCGGGGACGGCACGAACGGGCCGAACGCCCTCACGGAGAGCGGCATCGTGCGCCGCGACATCCGGTCGAGTTTCGGATCCAGCGCGAGCCGGACGGTCGCTCAGGGCGTGCCACTGACGATCGAGCTCACCGTCACCGACAATGGCACCGCCTCCAAGGGGGCGGCGGTTTATGTGTGGCACTGCGACCGCGACGGCAACTACTCGATGTACTCCGAGGCCGTTACCAAGGAGAACTACCTGCGCGGCGTTCAGGCGGCCGACGCGAGCGGCGTGGTGCGCTTCGTCAGCATCTTCCCCGCCGCATACTCGGGCCGCTGGCCGCATATCCATTTCGAGGTCTTCAGCAGCCTTGCCGAGGCCACACGCGGGTCGAAGAGCGTCAAGACATCGCAGCTCGCCTTTCCCGAGGACACCTGCAAGGCGGTGTACGCGACCTCCGGATATTCGGAGAGCGTGAGCACGATGGCCCGCACGTCGCTGGAGGACGACATGGTCTTCGGTGACGGCCATGACTCCCAGATGGCGACCATGACCGGCAATGTCAGCGGTGGCCTCAACGCCAAGCTGGCCGTGCGTCTCTAGCGATTCCCCTGTAAGGAGTGGCATCAATTGCCAGCAGGGCTGAGTCCTGCTGGCAATTTGTGCTGATTATCCGGTCGCCCGAAGTGGTTTGGTCCGCCACCTGGGGTGGTTGGCGCGGGCCGTTTTCCGGACTTTTCGAGAGGCCTTGCCCCGGTGTGACGGGGCGGTTACCTTCAATCAAATTCATAGGAAACCTTCCTATTGGATCAGTCGTCTCGGGGTTCGGGGGAGTTCCGCGTTCCGTCCACCTGGCCCTTGGAGCGATCTTGCACCGCCTCCTCACCCTCCTCGCCGTCCCCCTCCTCCTGTTCTCCCTGGCGGTCCCCGGCTCCTACGGAGCCGTGACCGCAGGGGGCGCCGCGGCCGCGGCGCCGACCGCGACCTTCACGAAGACCTCCGAATGGGGCTCCGGGTACGAGGGCAAGTACACGATCACCAACGGCTCCGGAAGCGCGAGCTCCTCCTGGCGGGTGGAGTTCGACCTCCCAGCCGGGACCAGCCTCGGCACCTACTGGGACGCGCTGCTCACCACCTCCGGGCAGCACGCCGCGTTCCGCAACCGCGAGTACAACGGCACGATCGCGCCTGGCGCGTCCGTCTCGTTCGGCTTCGTCGCCGGCGGCTCCGGAACGCCGCAGAACTGCACTCTCAGTGGCGCGTCCTGCACCGGTGAGGACCCCGGCACGCCAGGTGCGCCCGGCGCGCCGGGGACGCCCGCCGTGACGGCGCGGACCAACTCCTCGCTGACGCTCTCATGGTCGGCGGCGAGCGGCACCGTCACCGGCTATCGCGTCTATGAGGGCACGAGCCTGCGTTCGACCGTCACGGGCACGACCGCGACCGTGTCCGGACTGGCGTCCTGCTCGACGCACACCTACACGGTCAAGGCCTACAACACCGCCGGCGAGTCGGCCGCGAGCGCGCCGGCCACCGGCACCACCAGCGGCTGCGCGACCGGTCCGCTGCCCAAGCACTTCCTGACCGGCTACTGGCACAACTTCGTCAACGCGGCGACCGAGCTGCGGCTCGCGGACGCCAACGCCGAGTACGACCTTGTCGCGATCGCGTTCGGCGAGGCGACCACGACGCCGGGCCAGGTCGTCTTCGGCGTCGATCCCGGTCTGTCGAGCGCGCTCGGCGGTTACACGGACGCGCAGTTCAAAGCCGACGTCCAGACGCTCCACAGCCGCGGCAAGAAGGTCATCCTCTCGGTCGGCGGCGAGCGCGGGGCGATCCAAGTGAGCAGCCCGGCGGCCGCGACGGCGTTCGCGAACAGCGTGTACGGGCTGATGCAGGGCTACGGCTTCGACGGTGTCGACATCGACCTGGAGAACGGCCTCAACCCGACCTACATGGCCCAGGCCCTGCGCGAACTGCGCGCCAGGGCGGGCGCGGGCCTGATCATCACGATGGCGCCGCAGACGATCGACATGCAGTCCACGAGCGGCTCGTACTTCCAGCTCGCGCTGAACATCAAGGACATCCTCACCGTCGTCCACATGCAGTACTACAACTCGGGCTCGATGCTCGGCTGCGACCAGCAGGTGTACGGCCAGGGCACGATCAACTTCCTCACGGCGCTGGCGTGCATCCAGTTGGAGAACGGGCTGCGGCCCGACCAGGTCTCCCTGGGGCTCCCGGCCGGCGCTGGCGCCGCGGGAGGCGGTGTCGTCGCGCCGTCGGTCGTCACGAACGCCCTCAACTGCCTCGCCCGCGGGACCAACTGCGGATCGTTCAAGCCGCCACGGACGTATCCGGACATCCGCGGCGCGATGACGTGGTCCGTCAACTGGGATGTCGCCAACGGCGGCGGCTTCGCCCGCACCGTCGGCCCGTTCCTCGACACCCTTCCCTAGGCGAGGAACACCCTGAAATCCGCAATGCCCTCCCCTGAAATCGCTCCCCGCTCCAGACAGGAGGCCTCATGCGAACCAGATCCAAGGTCGCTCTGGTGACCGCCACCCTGCCCGTCTCCGCCATCGTCGCCGTCGTGCTCCCCGCAGCCCCGGCCAGCGCCCACGGCACCATGTCCGACCCGCCGAGCCGGGTGTACGTCTGCAAGCAGGAAGGCCCCGAGAACCCCAAGTCCAACGCGTGCAAGGCGGCCGTCGCCGCCGGCGGCACCCAGGCGTTCTACGACTGGAACGAGGTCTCCCTCCTCGAAGCGGGCGGCCGCCATCGGCAGCTCATCCCCGACGGCAAGCTGTGCAGCGCGGGCCGGGAGAAATACCGTGGCCTCGACCTCGTCCGCACCGACTGGCCCGCCAAGCGCATCTCCGCGGGGCCGCTCAGGCTGACCTACCACGCGAGCGCCCCGCACGCGAACAGCAACTTCGAGTTCTACATCACCCGCGCCGGCTGGAGCCCGTCGCAGCCGCTCCGCTGGTCGGACCTGGTGCACATCCAGACGTTCAACAACCAGAACCCCACCACGTTCACCAACTGGACGATCAACATCCCGAGCCGGACCGGCCGCCACCTGATCTACTCGATCTGGCAGCGCGTGGTGGGCAGCAACGAGGCGTTCTACACCTGCTCCGACGTCGACTTCGGCGGCGGCAACGAGCCCGCCCCACCGCCCAGCACGCCACCGCCGAACACCCCGCCACCCGCCACACCGCCGCCGAGCGGCACCGGCACCTGGACCGCCAGCACCGCCTACAGGGCCGGCGACCAGGTCACCTACCAGGGCACCACCTACCGCTGCCTGCAACCGCACACGGCGATCTCCGGCTGGGAGCCGCCGAACACCCCCGCCCTCTGGCAGGCAGCCTGAAAACCCGCTCCGGTGCCGGGCCCGCCGACCGCCCCCCTGCGGGCCCGGCGCCGGGGCGACTCACCAAGGACTCAGATGAAACGAGGCCTCAAGAGAATCGCGATCTGCGTCGCCCTGGCCCTGCCCCCGGGCGCCCTTCTGCTCAACAGCTGCGGCGACCACACCCCGCCGGGCACGTTCAACTCGGCTGACGTGATGTTCCTGCAGATGATGGTGCCGCACCACGGCCAAGGCGTCCGCATCGCTCGGCTCGCCCGTGACCGCGCCGCCCGCCCCGACGTCCGTCCGGACGTCCGCACGCTCGCCGCCGCGATCGAAACGACCCAGATCAGCGAGATCAGGTCGATGGCCGGCTGGCTGCGCTCGTGGCGGCGGCCGCCCACCGCCCCGGCGGGGTCCCACAGCGCGCACGGCGGCATGCCGATGACCAGCGAGGCCGCCATCGAACACCTCGGCAAGACCACCGGTGCCGCGTTCGAACGAGACTTCCTCAACATGCTGATCGCCCACCAGGACGACGCCCTCCAGATGGCCCGTCGCGAGGTCGCCGCGGGCACCAACCCGGAGGCCAAGGGCCTCGCTGACCGCGTGGCCCGCTCCCGCGCGGCCCAGATCGACCAGATGCTCACCCTCCTCCGCCGCTAGCCTCGTCCATTCCGGCCTCGTTGCCGGTCTCGAAGGGCGACGGGTTGGGCGGAGGGAGACCGGGCACGCCCATGAGCTCCATCAGATGCCGCAGCACCCGGTCGTTGTGCAGCATCAGGTCGAAGGCGTCCATCTTGTCGTACGCCCTGGCCGTGCTGACCACATGGTCGGCGAGTTCCTTGGCCTGGGTCCGGCGATCCTGGGTCATCTTCCGGACGATCTCGTCGACGGACTCGGGATTGTCGGCCAGGGCGACGGCGTACGGCGTGAGCCAGTCGTTCCGGCCGCTCTGCAGGAACTCGTGCCACAGTTCCCGGCGTTCGCCGAACTGCAACGCCAGCAGCCTGGCGAGCTCGTGCCGGTTCGTCTCCTCCTGCCGCCTGCTCCAGGCCTCGCGCTGGGCCTTGCGCACCGGCTTGTCGAGCCGGAGCACGGTCCGGTGCTCGATCGGGCGGGCGTCGCCATCGGCCCCGGCCGCCGAGACGAACGCCAGCCGGGTGCCGTTGAACACCTCGCCGATCGCCAGGTGGACGCGGGCCTCGGCGTCGCCCGCCTCGAACGGCGGGAAGAGCCGGGACACGCCGCGGACGCGGGCGACGAGCCGTTCGAGCAGCGCGGTCCGGTTGTCGAGGGCGCGGCCGACGAGCACCTCGGGGTACGCCCGGCCGGTGACGCACCAGGTGAAGGGCACACTGATGGAGAACTCGTAGCCGTCGCCCATCGCGGGGACCTTGAAGTCGAACGTGTCCGGCCAGTGGACGGCGCGGGACTCGTCTCCGGTCCGGCGAAGCCACCTCCACAGCCGGGTACCTGCCGCCGGATGGAGCTGGACCTTCTGGACGGGGCCGTGATGGGTGCAGGCCGTTTTCAGGGTGCTCATGCTGACGACTCCTTCGAAGGGGTGGTGGGGGCGAGCCCGTAGAAACGCAGCCGTGGACGCAGGGCCGGCTCGGCATAGAGGTGGGTTCGCAGGTCCGCGAAGTCGACCCCTGCCTTGGCCCACTCGCGAAGGGCGTTCCACGGTTCGTGGCCGCAGGAACGTGACGTCAGGACGCGGAGCCAGAGTTCGCCCACGGTGGCTGGATCCTCCGCGTACTGGGCCAGCACTGCTGGTCGTTCGGTGTAGGGAAGCAGAGCGATCCGCGCCAGCGCGCCTGCCACGAGCTGGCGCAGCAACGGCTTCGGAGACCTGCTCCAGACCAGGAGCTCACGCAGAACCGTGCTGGGGGCGTCCCTGAAGAGCTCCACCACGCTGTCCCGAACGGCATGACGAAGGACGAGAGGATCGCGCCACGCGAGAGCGTAGAGCGCCCGCAGGGCCTCGTCGGCGGCCTCCGCGCCGAGCAGTGTGCCGAACAGGCGCACGGCGGTCGACCGTAGCCGGAAGTTACGTTCCTTGGCCCACTCCCAGGCGAGCCGCGCGACGCGGGGATGCCTGGACGGGTATGCGGCTGCGATCGCCTCAAGGGCCCATGCGGCGGCCATGTGCAACGCCTCGGAGCTGCTCTCGGACCAGTTTCGAATGCACTCCTTGTAGACGAACTCGAAGTCGTACCTGGCGAACCACGCGATCGCTTGGGCCACCTTCAACCGCGTGACCGGATCGCCGGCCTCGTTTTCCGCCAGACCCGTCAGCCATTCGAGCAAGGCCTTGTGGGCGACGACATAGTCGAGCCAGACCGCGTCCAGCACGGCCGGGGCGAATCCCGCGCGGAAGGAGAGGGTCCGGTCGACCTCCTGGACGACGTACGACCGTTCCTCGCCGGCGTGACCGAGCCAGTCGTCGAGCATGTCGGCGAACGGCAGCAGCCCGAGCCGGGCGCGCTTGCCCTGCTTCTCCACCTTGAACAGCAGTTTGGCGAGGTCGTAGGCCGCCCGGCAGACCTGCACGGTCGGCAGGCCGTCCAGCACCGCGCCCGCGATCACGAAGGCGCGGCGGCCGAGATCCTTCTCGTCCTCCTCCTGCCGGAGCACCTTGCGTGCCTCGCGCCGGAGAGGGCCGAGCATCTCGGCGCAGATCTCCCCGACCGTGCGCCCCTTCGGCAGGCCGTTCACGATCGCGAGGGCGAGGTCGCGAGCGTCGCCGGGGCTGGACAGGCGCACCGTGACCTGGTCCGTGATGGCCTGCACGTCGTGCTGCCCGACCGGCAGCCGGTCATGGAGCTGGCGCTTGAGAACGTCCCAGGGGTCGGGCTGCAGGTGTTCCGCGACGAGGCTTGGCAACGCCCGGGTGTCGGAGTCCAGGCCCACCAGGATGACGAGGCGGGCGCCCACCGCCGCGAGCACCTCGCTGCAGCCGAGGATGTCCGCCTCGGTGAGGCGCTTGGTCCACGTGGCTCCGGTCGCGTCGTACAGGTAGCCGTGACCGGGTTGCAGCTTGCTCTTCTCCAGGAGCGCGGGGGACTCCTTGGCGCGGAGGCTGCGGAGTTCGTCCTGACGGTGCGCGAGCGCGGCGAGGGCGGTGGTCTTGCGGCCGGTGCCGGGTGGCCCCTTCAGGACCGCGACGAGGTTGTCGTCAAGGAGACCTATCAGGCATTCCTTGGTGGGGGTTCCGGCGAAGCGGGCGCTGATGTCGCGGTTGCGTTCCGCGGCGACGGGGGAGACGATCCAGCCGTCGCGCCTCTCGCCGGCCATGAAGATGTTCTTGTCGCCTCCGACTTTGTCACCGGTGAACGCGTCGCCGGGACCATAGGCCGCGTTCCGTGAGCTTGCTCCGGCTATGAAGCCGGTTCGCAGCTCACGGAGCTGTTCGGAGAACCGGCGTTGCTCGGCGGCGCTCAGCTTCGCCTCGGGCGGCGTGCGGAGACCGTCGTTCTCGTGCCGCTCCTGCGGGCCGAGTACCTGGCCCTTCGCCTCGACTGCCTCAGTGGCGGCTTCGTCATCAGCCATCGTGGTGGTCCCCGTAGGAGGTGTTCTTGTTGCCGCCGACCTTGTCGCCGGTAAACGCATCGCCCGCTCCGTAGGCGACGTTGACGTGGCCAGCCCTATCGGCGGGTATCGCTGCGGCCGGGGATCGTCCGGCGGGCGGTGGGTCGCCGCCTTCGGTTCCGCTGGACGGGGCGTACGCCGCGAGGGCCTCGATGTTGTGCAGGTTGAAGCGGGGCACGTAGAGATAGGCGGTGTACGACTGTTTCTTCATCTCCACCCGGACTGGCCGGAAGAGCGTCGGCCGGGGCTCGCCAGGGCCCTGGGTGATGTAGTCGCGGTAGATCTCCGACGACACGATCACACCGAGGTCGGCCTCCGAGAGTGCGCCCATCGCGGCGCGCAGCGGCTTGGAATCCCGCAGCCGTGCAGGCTGGACCGCGTGCTGCCCCGGCCAGCCCATCGCGCCGTTCAGATGGACGGGACCTATGTGGACGGCCATCCGCAGACGCAGGCGGCTCCATGCCACATCGTGACGGCGCCGGTTGTACGAGCCGAGCGCGGCGTCCAGTTCGCGGACGAAGGTGTCCATCAGCGGCGTCACGTTCGTTCCGGCAGGAAGGATCGCGTAGACGCCGTCGCCGCCGTGTTGCCGTTCCCAGGCCTGCCGGTTCAGCTCGGCCGAGTCCGCAGCGTCGTCGAGCATCTGGCTCAGCGCGCTCTGCAACGTCCGCTGCTCGGCGTCGTTCCGGCTGCTGTAGTCCTCGATGTCGACCGTGAACAGGACGCGGTACTCGGGAACGGGGTGGTCGTGCATCTTCCCTCCAGGTGATCGGCCTGACGCACAGCGTCGGCGACGACCGGAGGGGTGAAGCCGGATTAATCCGGGTTCGCCGTAACTTGTCCCAAGCGGGACAGATCGGCGAACGTCCGGAGCCCCTCGACGTCGGTGATGATCACTCGCCGCCGGCCCGGGGTCGTGACCAGGCCCATGGAGGTGAGCTCGCGGAGGGCCTTCTGCACGGTCGCCTCCTTGGCGCCGACCAGCCCGCCCAGTTCGGCCTGGGTCAGCGGGATGCCGAGATCGATCCCGTCCGTGCACGGCTGGCCGTGCCGCCCGGCCAGGGCCAGCATCACCCGGGCCAGGCAC
Source organism: Actinomadura rudentiformis (assembly GCF_008923185.1). Taxonomy (GTDB): domain Bacteria; phylum Actinomycetota; class Actinomycetes; order Streptosporangiales; family Streptosporangiaceae; genus Spirillospora; species Spirillospora rudentiformis. The sequence goes on along the minus strand of NZ_WBMT01000034.1, from coordinate 54,427 downwards.
CGGCTGGTCTCGTATCCGGCGAAGTCGAGGCGCCGCTGATTCGACCATCGCAGGCGTTCGATCGTCATCTGGTTGAGCGTCAGCGCGACGGCCGGATCGTGCTGGAGGAGGTCGACGAAGGCGCCGCCCTTGATCTGGCTCACGACCGCACGGCCGCAGGTGGTCACGGTCGCGGAACGCACCGGCTCGCCGAGGACGGCCATCTCCCCGATGAGGTCACCGCTCACCCGCAACGCGAGCAGGGCCTCAGTCCCGTTCTCCACCCGGGCGCTCACCTTGACCAGCGCGTCGATCAGCAGCCAGACCGACCCGCCGGGCTCGCCCTGCCGCACCAGCTCCCGCTGCGGCGGGACGGGATGGAACCGCCCCAGGCCGAGCAGCCTCGCCCGGCTCTGCTCGCTGAGCCGGCTGAGGAACGTGCCGGCCGGCCATGACCTGCTGGAGCCTGTCCGTTGTCGCACGACCGCCTCCCCGAAGCCGCGATCCCCAGACATACGCCAGCGAACGCCGCGCGTCCATGTCCGTCCAGTCCCCAATCGCCTGACTCGGGATCTTCGCCTTTAAAAGATGATCATACGGGCGCGAAAAGAGGCAATTTATCCCCGCAATTGAAGGCTTCCGTTATCGGAGTCGCGGGTATGAGCAGGGAGACACAATTCTTTCCGTCTCCTGCGGAGTACCTGTGCGCGTTCCCCGGCTCTGTTCGGCTGCCGTCGCGGCGGTCGCCTTTGTTTCCGGCCCCGTCGCCTGCGCCGACAACAAGGAGGCCGCCGAAGTCCACTACGTCGCGCTCGGCGACTCGTACGCGTCGGGCACGGGCGCGGGCGCCTATGAGGCGGGCGCGTGCAAGCGGAGCAGGTACGCCTATCCGCGGCTGTGGGCGGCCCGGCAGACCGTGACGTCCTTCAAATTCATGGCGTGTTCGGGCGCCAGGACGACCGGAGTGCTTGCGAACCAGCTCGGCGTGTTGAGCCCTGCCACGACGCTCGTCACCGTGACGGTGGGCGGCAACGACGCGGGCTTCGGGCGGGTGATGGAGACCTGTGTCCTGCGTTCCGAGAGCGATTGCAGGAAGGCGGTGTCGGATGCAGAGGAATATATGGCGACCACCCTGCCGGATCGGCTCGACGCCCTTTATCGGGCGATCCGCGGCAAAGCGCCGACGGCCCGTGTCGTGGTGCTCGGCTATCCACGGCTCTACAAAATCGTCGATAACTGTGCGGGGATGTCCAGAGGCAAGCGGACCGCGCTGAACCGCGGCGCCGACTCGCTCGTCACCACCGTGGCCGCCGCCGCTTCCAGGGCCCGATTCGTCTTCTCCGACGTAAGGGACGAGTTCGCGGGCCATGAGCTCTGTTCGGGCCACCGCTGGCTGCAAGCGGTCACCATTCCGATCGACGACTCGTACCACCCGACCGCCCGCGGGCACCAGCTCGGCTACCTGCCCGCCCTGGATTCGGCAGACCCGCGCGCCAAGGGCTGAAAACCCAGTCGCGATGCCTTCTCGGCGGTCGAGATCTACTGGCGGCTGAGTGCGCGGGTGATGCCGGCGGCGATAGTGGTGGCGAGGATCCAGCCGGTGATGATGAGGGTGTACGACAGCCACTGGTGGGCGCCCTGAGGCTTGAATGCCTTCTCCTGGCCGAAGTCGATGATCGGGAGGAGGAGGTCGAGGGTGTAGAAAACCGGGTTGAAGTCGGGGGCCTCGCCGGGCTTGAGGGGCTTGGGGTGGTGAAGTCCGTAAGCGACAGAGCCGGTGAGCATCAGGGCGAGAAGCCAGGCGGCGGCGCGCATGGGGCGGTAGCCGTAGCCGACCATTACGTCCTGGAGGTGACCCCAGAGCTTGATCGGCCCTCGTAGCGTGCCGCGACGGCGGCGCTGTTTGGCGAGTTGCACGGTGCGGGCCGCGTCATCGTCGCCTATGCGGCGGTAGGAGAGGGCGAGCTGCTCATAGCTGTGCGGGACGTAGCCGTCCTCTTCGCGTTCCAGGAGCCTCAAGCGTTCTTCTGCGGGTAGATGCGGGTCAAGGGTCCCGTAGGTGAGGCCGTCCAACCGCACGGAGTCGGGCCATGCGTCCGGCGTGATGTGCAGGAGCTCGAACTGCGAACGGCGCAGGGTCACGCGGCCTTCGATAGGGGCCGCTTCGCGGAGCCAGAATTCACCGGCGACGATGCTGCTGGCCCGCAGCACCATGCCTCCGGGGTTGGCGAGCCTGGCGTGCGCGAAGTCCATCTGCCCGGCCACGCGGAGGCCGCGGAGGTTGAGTCGGCCGACCGCATGCAACCGCGTGGCGCTCACGTCGGTGCCGACACTGAGCGTCTTGGCGTAGAGCACGGTGGCGCCGGGATGCCGGAGCACGGCCTCATCGAGGACCAGGCTCCCCGTGATGGATGCGCCGTTCAGCCGGATCTCCCCGTGGACCACGAGCCCGGGCGCGACGACGTCGTTCTCAACGGTGGCGTGGTTGAGCTGGAGTACCTGGTCCTGGGGCGAGTCCGCGTCGCCGATGTGCGCTCCGTCGAGGAACAGTGCCCCTGCGAACCGCGCGCCGCCGAGGCGCAGGCTTTCGGGTATGCGGCAGTTGGAGAAGTGCACTATGCGGGTCACGCTGAGGGCGGTGCCCTCCAAGCTGGGGAAGTAGGAACGTGACAGGCTGAGCTGGCGGATCTCCGCGCCGTAGAGCATCAGCTCGGACTCGAAGTGGCACTCATGGAACCGGATCCCGTACGGGACGTCGGCGTTGTGCAGGTCGAGCGTGCCGGTGACGCGCGCGCCCGTGACCCGGAGCGCGGCGATCTCGCCGTCGGCGGGCTCGCCGCTGAGCAGGAGCCTCCTCAGCACCTCCGCGCGGACGGTCCGTTCCGGGCCCCATGAGCCCCCGTGTTCGGCGTGCTCGTCGCCGGGCCGGCTGAAGTCGGCCGTCTCGCCGCGCGGAAAGGCCCACCACACGCGGCGTTCGGCGGGCGTCAGGTTGGCGATCTCCACGGCCGGGACCTTCTCGTGCGGGGATCACGCTGTCAAGACGTCACCGGGTGGTCGCGCTGCGCGTCGGTGGTGGACGCGCTGTGACGCTGGGGTTCCGGATGCGTGGTCGAACTCAAGTTACCTCTGAGTAGACCGTGGCCCACCGGGTCTGGAACATGTAGAACGTGTTTCACCCGGGTGAAAGTGAGGTAAATCACATGGGTGACGGTACCGCGTGTAGTAGTGGTACAGCGGCCTTCTCGCGCCGCAGATTCATCGCTGGAACTGGTTCTATCCTCGGTGCGACGGCCCTCGGGCTGCGCGCCACTCCGGCCGCGGCTGCGGCCCCGATCGGCAATGGGGCCCACGTCCCGGCGCTCGTGATCGGCACCGGCTACGGCGGCTCGGTGGCCGCACTGCGTCTCGCCCAGGCGGGCGTGGACGTGCACATGATCGAGATGGGCATGGCCTGGGACACCCCGGGCTCCGACGGCAAGATCTTCTGTGCCACGACCGCCCCCGACTACCGGTCCTACTGGCTGCGGACCAAGACCAAGCAGCCGCTCAGCAACTTCCTCGGCTTCCCGATCGACCGGGAGATCCCCAAGTACACCGGGATCCTGGACGCCGAGGACTTCAGCGGCATCACCGTCTACCAGGGCCGCGGCGTCGGCGGCGGCTCGCTCGTCAACGGCGGCATGGCCGTCACGCCCAGGCGCGAGAACTTCGGCGCCGTCCTCCCGTCCGTGAACGCCGACGAGATGTACAACGTCTACTACCCGCGCGCCAACACCGGGCTCGGAGTCGGCACCATCGACCCGGCCTGGTTCGACACGACTGACTGCTACCAGTTCGCACGGGTCGGGCGTAAGCACGCCCAGCGTTCCGGCTTCCCGTTCGTCTTCGTGCCCGACGTGTACGACTGGGACTACATGAAGCGGGAGGCGGCCGGCACGGCCACCAGGTCGGCGCTGGCCGGCGAGATCCTGTACGGCAACAACCACGGCAAGAAGACCCTGCAGCACACGTACCTGGCCCGGGCGAAGGCCACCGGGAGGGTCAACATCTCGCCGCTGCACAGGGTCACCTCGGTCTCCGCGGCGAGCGGTGGCGGCTACACGGTCGTCATCGAGCAGCTCACCACCAGCGGCGGTGTCACCGCCACCAAGACCGTCACCGCGGACCGGGTGTTCTTCGCGGCGGGCAGTGTCGGCACGAGCAAGCTGCTGGTCAAGCTGAAGGCCACTGGAGCCCTGCCCAACCTGAACAGCGAGGTCGGCAAGGGCTGGGGCGACAACGGCAACGTCATGTGCGGCCGCGCCAACCACATGTGGGACCCGACCGGAGCCCTCCAGTCAACGATCCCGTGCTCCGGCATCGACAACTGGGCTGCGGGCGGAGTGTTCGCCGAGGTCGCGCCCTTGCCTACTGGCATCGAGACGTACGCCTCGTTCTACCTGTCCATCACGAAGAACCCGAACCGGGGGCAGTTCTCCTGGAGCGGCGGCAAGGTCGACCTGAACTGGCAGACCGCCTGGAAACAGCCCGCCATCGACATGGCCAAGACGATCTTCGACAAGATCAACTCCAAGGAGGGGACGATCTACCGGACCGACCTCTTCGGCACCTACAAGATCTGGGGTGACCATCTGACGTACCACCCGCTCGGCGGGGCGGTGCTGAACAAGGCCACCGACAACCACGGCCGCCTGCACGGCCACCCGGGCCTGTACGTCATCGACGGCGCCCTGATCCCCGGTAACACCAGCGTCAATCCGTTCGTCACCATCACGGCGCTCGCCGAACGGAACATCGAAAAGATCATCGCGGCCGATCTGCGGCCCTGATCCGATGTGGCAGTCGGCCACGGGCGCGTGTGGCCGACTCTTCCGCGCTCCTCCACGTTCTTCCGAGCGCCTCACGCGTGCACGCTGCTGCCGGGTCCCTCCTCGTCATCGGCATGATCAGGATCGAGATACTCGTCCTCCGGCCAGAGGCTGTCGGCCAGCCACGCGAGATACTCCTCGTCGCCGGGATCGAGTTCGGCCGTCATCGACTCGGGGTAGCCGCCGCCGTCATCACCCGGCGCCGCATCGTCCGGCGCTCCGCCCCCGGCGTCCGGGGAACGCGCAGGGAGGGCAGGCCGGAGCAGCCGCCGCATGCTCATGATGAACAGGCCGGCGAACATGCCGAGGACCAATGCTGAGATCACGCCACGCCGTCCCTCCCGCGAGACGATTTTTTGTAAGGACCTTGCGTAATGGGCAAACTAGCTGAACGCTACTCGTGGGGTCCATTGAACGCGTGTATGACATGCGGTGGAGGGTCGATGTCGGCCCGAGCGTTTACCCGACCGGGGGCGAGCGATGGTGATCGGCGGGCGCCGGCGGGTGCCCGGCCACGTGATCATGCCCGAAAATGTCAGAGGCGGCCCGTAGTTTGAAGACAACGCGGAAGACCACACCGCCGGACGAGAAGGAGCACGTCATGGCTCCGATGACCGCTTCGGACCTGGCACAGGTGCTGTTCACCACGAGGCTGCAGGCCTCCGACCACCCCACGGACGCCCGCGTGCGCGCGGCCATCGCCGACCGCCTCCGCGTGTGCGACGCCGACTGCTGTGCCGCGTACGTGGCTCAGGAGGCCGGCGATCATCCTGAGGAATACGCGGCCCGCATGCGCTGGGCGCTCACGACCGTCTGCCACGCCTATCCCCACGCCGACTCCCACCTCCGCTCCCGCGCCTACGACCCCTGCCACCAAGTCGCCGCCTGACCCCCTCCGGCCGGGTGGTGCTGAGGTGTGCTGCTTGAGATCTGGGGAGAATGCGGCACAATCGGGGGCATGGCGCAAGCGTTCACTTACTGCCGGATCTGCGAGCCGTTGTGCGGGCTTGAGGCCACCGTGGAGGGCGGGGAGCTGATACGGCTCAGGCCTGACCGGGAGCATCCGCTGTCCAAGGGGTTCGCCTGCCCCAAGGGCATCGCGATGACCGAGGTCCAGAACGATCCGGACCGGGTCCTGCATCCGATGCGGCGGCGGGCGGACGGCGAGTTCGAGCGAGTGAGCTGGGATGAGGCGCTCGCCGACATCGCGGCGCGGCTCAACCGGATCCGCAGGGAGCACGGGGGCGGCGCGATCGGGTGGTATTTCGGCAACCCCGCCTCGTTCTCCTACAGCCACCCGCTCTGGATGAGCGGCTTCATGGGCGCGCTGGGGTCGCGGCACTTCTACTCGGCAGGGTCGCAGGACGTCAACAACCGCTTCGCGGCCAGCGCGCTGCTGTACGGCTCGCCCCTGCTGGTGCCGATCCCCGACCTCAAACGCACGGACCTGCTCGTCATGCTCGGGGCGAACCCGCTGGTCTCGCACGGCAGCCTGGTGACGGCGCCGCGGATCAAGGAGGATCTCGCCGCGATCGTGCGCGGGGGCGGGCGGGTCGTCGTGGTGGATCCGCGGCGGACGGAGACCGCCGCGGCCTTCGAACATCTGCCGGTGGCGCCGGACGGCGATGCCTGGTTGTTGTTGTCGCTGCTGCATGTGATCTTCGCGGAGGGGCTGGAGGACCGGGGGGCCTGTGATCGCGCCCGGGGCGTCCAGCGGCTGCGTGAGGCGGTCAAGGACTTCCCGCCGGAGCAGACCGCGGTGCACAGCGGGGTGGCGGCGGGAGACGTACGGGCTCTGGCGCGGTCTCTGGCGGCCTCAGAGCGGCCGGTGGTGTATGGGCGTACTGGTACGTGTCTCGGCCGGTATGGGACGCTCACGGCCTTTCTCATCGACGTGGTGACGCTGGTGGCCGGCGGGCTCGACCGGGTGGGCGGGGCGATCTTCGGGCAGTCGCCGATCCGGATCGACGAGATCGCCAAACGATCGGGGGTCGCCACATACGGCACGGTCCGGTCGCGCGTGGGCGGCTACCCGGACGTGCTCGGCACGTTCCCGGCCGGGGTGATGGCCGAGGAGATCCGGGCGCCGGGCACGGGACGGATGCGGGCGCTGATCGTGTCGGCGGGCAACCCGCTCAACTCCGTGCCCGGCAGCGCCGCTCTGGGCGAGGCGCTGGACGAGCTCGACCTGCTTGTCTGCATCGACCTGTACGTGTCGGACACCGGGCGCAAGGCCGACTACGTGCTGCCGGCCACCACGTTCCTCGAACGCGAGGACTTCCCGCTGCCCTTCCTGCAAAACCACCTCACCCCGTACGTCACCTGGACCGAGGCGGTCGTGCCGCCGCGCGGCGAGGCCCGGCAGGAGTGGGAGATCATCGACTCGCTCGCGCGCCGGATGAGGCTGCCGTTGGGCTCGGTCGGCGCGCAGCGTCTCCTGTACAGGATGGGCGTACGGCCTTCACCGCGCACGATGGTGGACGCGCTGCTGCGCACCGGCCCGTACGGCGACTGGTACGGGCTGCGCCGAGGCGGACTCAGCCTGCGCAAGCTGCGTGCCAACCCCCACGGCATCATCCTCGGCGATCACCAGCGCGCCGGCACGCTGCGCAGCCGGATCCTGCACAAGGACAAGAAGGTGCACGTGGCCCCGCCGGAGATCGTCGCCGAGATCGAACGGCTGGCGGCGGCGCCCGCGCCCCCGGACGACTATCCGCTGCGGCTGATCGGGATGCGCGAGCTGCGTTCGCACAACTCTTGGATGCACAACGCGCCCGCCCTGATGCGCGGCAAGCGTGCGCACGCGGCGCGGGTCAACCCCAAGGACGCGGCGGAGTACGGGCTCCAGGACGGCGCCCCGTGCCGTGTCACGTCGGAGCACGGCTCCGTCGTCCTGCCCGTCAAGGTCACCGACGAGATGACGCCCGGCACGATCGCGGTCCCGCACGGCTGGGGACACGACGGCGGCTGGCAGGTGGCCAACGCGGCCGGGGGAGCGAACGTCAACCTGCTCGCCTCTCCGGACCCGGCCGATCTCGAACCTCTCGCCGGAATGGCCCGGCTCAACGGCGTTCCAGTGAAGATCGCCCCTGGTCGACCACCGGCTTGATCGTTCTCAGGGACCCTGGTCGACTGCCTCGGTTGACCGCCCTGCGGCGATCAGGCGGGCGTCAGGCCGCGGAAGGGGCCGTGGGGCGGTGCGGGGCGATGATCCGGCCGTCGGGCAGCAGTTCGCCGGTGTCCTCGAAGACCACGGTGCCGTTGCACAGGAGGCTCCAGCCCTGCTCCGGATGGCAGGCCACCATCCGCGCCGCCTCGCGGTCGAAACCATCGGCCTCCGGACAGGGCGGCTGGTGCACACAGACTGCGTTGGCTGGGACGGGCACGAGATCCTCCACGGGTGTCCTGTGATTTAGGACATACCGCAGCTTGCATCCGGACACCCGAATTATGCAAGGGATCGCCCGAAACTTTACCTTCAGGCCTTGCGGACGATCAACGAAGCAGGTCGTCGTCCGCCTCGTCGCCGTGGTCGACGTCCAGTCCCACCACGGACGTGCAGCCGGTGCAGATCCACTCGGCGATCACGGCCTCGGAGTTGGTGCCGTGCGTGCGGTAGGGGTGCTCCACCTGCCGCCGCCGCATTCCGTGCCCGCACGAGGAGTGCAGCAACCGGCCGCACTGCGGGCATGGCCACACGTCCTCGCGGCGCCGGTGGCACTGCGGGCAGGGCGGCACCTCGGTCAGGTCCGGCGCCTCGAGCGCGCCGAGCTCGTTGAGCCACTCCAGCTCGAGCTCCAGATACTCGTCGCCCGGCCAGCAGTGATCGGCCAGCCAGGCCAGATACTCCTCCGCGCCGGGCTCCAGCACGGCGGTGAGCGATTCAGGGTGTTCGAGACCGGTGGACACGGTGGCGGGAGCGGTCGTGTCCGACTGTGCCTGCGGATTCCGGGGGGAGCCTCCGCGACCGCGTCCCAGGGCGGCCAGCAGCGCCAGCAGACCGAGGAGGGCGGCCGCCATGAGGCCCGTAGCCGTGGCCATCCTGGCGTCCTTTCATGATCTTGTTGCGAGGGGAGACCGATCATGAATTCACTTCACAAAACGCTGAGAAACTACAGGAAAGGCACCTAACGGAAAAGTCGATCAGAAAAGAATCTTTGGGTGCGGACGTACGCCCGGAGTGGTCCGAAACCCCCAGATCGCCGTCCTCACCTGGCCGTTCGCCTGCGGAATCGGCAGTTCGATCACCCGTTAGCGGTGCGCCCTCCAGGAGGAAATTTCTCCCTACGCGAAATCCATGCGATCAGAGGTCGAACCTGATCCAGCGGCTGCGGCTCCATCGTCCTTAAGTCCGCTTTCGCTGCCGCTTGTTGTGATCGTGCCTGTCGCCCCGGAAGGCCGGGCGGCGCGAACGACGCGCGAACGACCATGGAGGAACGAGCATGACGCTCAGCGGACGTACGAAGATCGCGATCGTGGTGGCCGGGATGGCGGGGGCGGCGGGCCTCGCCATGGGAGGCACGGCCCTCGCCGATCCCGGCGGTGGAGGCGGCGTCGAACTGCAGATCGTCGGCGACGAGGCGCTCGGCGGGGCGGGCGCGACGGGCGTCACCGGAGCCGACGCCGACGGCCACGACTGCCCCGAGCGCGGCGGCGGCTCCGGCTCCGGCAGCCCGGCGGCGGACAGCCGATGACCTCGCCCCACCCCGCGGACGAGGGCGCGCTGGCCGAGCGCGCCCTGTTCGAGGTCAAGCGTGTCATCGTCGGCCAGGACCGCATGATCGAGCGGCTGCTCGTGGCGGTCATGGCCGGCGGGCACTGCCTGCTGGAGGGCGTGCCGGGGGTCGCCAAGACGCTCGCCGCCGAGACGCTCGCGACGGTGGTCGGCGGCTCGTTCGCCCGGCTGCAGTTCACCCCCGACCTGGTGCCGTCGGACATCGTCGGCACCCGCATCTACCGGCCCTCGACAGAGCGGTTCGACATCGAGCTCGGCCCCGTGATGGCCAACATCGTGCTCGCGGACGAGATCAACCGGGCCCCCGCCAAGGTGCAGTCGGCGCTGCTGGAGGTCATGGCGGAACGCCAGGTCAGCATCGGCGGGCGCACGTTCCCGGTGCCGGCGCCCTTCCTCGTCCTCGCCACGCAGAACCCGATCGAGTCCGAGGGCGTCTACCAGCTCCCCGAGGCCCAGCGCGACCGGTTCCTCATGAAGATCGACGTCGGTTACCCGACGGAGGCGGAGGAGCTGTCGATCCTCTACCGGATGAGCGTGCACCCGCCGACGCCCTCACCGATCCTGGACACCGAGCGGGTGACAGCTCTCCGGCAGGCCGCCGAACGGGTCTTCGTGCATGACGAGGTGGCGCGGTACGCCGTGCGCCTGGTCGCCGCGACCCGCGATCCGCTCGCCCACGGGATCGCCGACCTGCCCCGGCTGATCTCGTACGGCGCCAGCCCGCGGGCGACGCTCGGCCTTGTGGCCGCGGGGCGGGCGCTGGCGCTGCTGCGCGGCCGGGACTACATGTTGCCGGCCGACGTGCGCGATCTCGCCGCGGACGTGATGGCGCACCGGCTCGTCCTCTCGTTCGACGCGCTCGCCGACGGGATCTCACCGCGGACGATCATCGGCAAGGTCGTCGACGCCCTCCCGCTGCCCCGGATCGCCCCGCGTGACGACGACACCGCGGCCGGCCCCGACGGCACGGGTGACCACGACGGTATGGGTGACCACAAGGGCGCGGGCGGTCTCGGCGGCACGGGAGGCCATGATCTTGACGTGCCGGACCGCCGGGCCGGGGGTGCGGCGGCGTGACGGCCCTCGACCTGCGCTCCCTCGCGCCCGAACAGGCCCTGCGGCGGCTGGAGCTGATCATCATGCGCCGGCTGGACGGGCTGCTGCAGGGCGAGCACCTGGGCCTGCTGCCCGGGCCGGGGACCGAGGCCGCGGAAGGGCGCGAGTACCTGCCCGGCGACGACGTCCGGACGATGGACTGGAACCTCACGGCCCGCACGACCGTCCCTCACGTCCGGGACCGGATCGCCGACCGGGAGCTGGAGACCTGGCTCCTCGTCGACGCCACCGCGAGCATGGACTTCGGCACCGGCCAGGTCGAGAAGCGCGACCTCGCGGTGTACGCCGTCGCCGCGGTCGCCTACCTCACCGAGCGGAGCGGGAACCGCGTCGGCGCCCAGATCCTGCACGGCAGCGGGCTGCGCCACGTCCCGGCGCGGACCGGGCGGCCGCACCTGCTCGGCCTGCTGCGGTCCCTGCTGGAGGTGCCGCGGAACCGTCCCGGCGGGCACGGCGCGCCGTCCCTCGGCGCGGGCGCCGACCTCCTGCTCCGGACGACGGCGCGCCGCCGGGGGCTGGCCGTGGTGGTCTCCGACTTCCTGGAGACGGTCGAGTCGTGGGAACGGCCGCTGCGGCTGCTGGCCCGGCATCACCAGGTCCTGGCCGTCGAGGTCGTGGATCCACGTGAGCTGTCGCTCCCCGACGTCGGGCTCCTCACGGTGGTCGACCCGGAGACGGGCCGGCGCCGGGAGATCCCGACGGCGAGCCGCCGCCTGCGCGAGCGGTACGCGGTCGCCGCGGCCGAGCAGCGGGCGGCGATCTCGGCGGCCCTGCGCCGGTCCGGGGCGGCCCATCTGCGGCTGCACACGGACGGCGACTGGATGCGCGACATCGTCCAGCACGTCATGATCCAGCGGCGGCTGGCCACGGTGGCCCACCCACCACCGCCCGGAGGCGCGGCATGAGCAGCCTGAGCTTCCTCGCGCCGTTCCGGCTGCTGTTCCTGATCGCGCTGCTGCTCCTCCTCGGCGTGTACGTGGTGATGCAGCTGCGGCGGAGCCGTTACGCGGTCCGCTTCACCAACCTCGCCCTCCTGGAGAAGGTCGCCCCGGCGCGTCCGGGCTGGCGGCGGCATCTGCCCGCCGCCGCGTTCCTCCTCATGCTCGGGTTGTTCGTCACCGGTTTCGCCCGGCCCGCGGCCGACGTCCGCGTCCCGCGCGAACAGGCGACGATCATGGTGGCGGTGGACGTGTCGTCCTCGATGGAGGCGACCGACGTCGAGCCCGACCGGCTCACGGCGGCCAAGCGCGCCGCCCGCTCGTTCGTCGACGGCCTGCCCGCGCGCTTCAACGTCGGCCTGGTCGCGTTCTCGGGCACCGCGACGGTGACCGTGCCGCCGACCACCGACCGCGCGGCCATGCGCGCCGGGGTGGACCGGCTGGCGCTCGGGCCGCGGACCGCGATCGGCGAGGGCGTCATCGCCTCGCTGGAGGCGATCGCGAGCTTCGGCGCCCAGTTCGGCGAGGCGGCGCCGCCGGGACGCGTGGTCCTGCTCTCCGACGGCACCAACACCGCCGGGCGCAGCCCCGCCGAGGCCGCTCGCCGGGCGGCCGACGCCCGGGTGCCGGTCTCGACGATCGCGTACGGCACCGCGGAGGGCGTCATCTACCAGAGGGGGACGCCGATCAGAGTGCCCGTGGACGGGCCCGCGCTGGAGACCCTCGCGCAGGACACGGGCGGCCGCTTCTACGAGGCCGCCACCGGAAGCGAGCTGCGTCAGGTCTACCAGGACATCGGCAGCAGCATCGGCTACCGCGTCGAGCAGCGAGAGGTGTGGGCGTGGTTCGTCGCGGCCGGCCTGATCCTCGCCTGCGCCACCGCCGGAACCTCCCTCGTGTGGTTCTCCCGCCTCCCGTAGTGAACGTGTGTAAGGAGCCAGCATGAACCACCGAGCCGGTTCGTCCGACGGAAGATTCGGACTCGGAGAGCCGCGAGGCCCGGACTTCGTCGCCCCTCCGCCGACTCCGGTCTGGCCCGTCGACACTTCGCCCGCACCCGCACCACCACCCGTCCCGGAGAGCGCACCGGCGCGAAGGGCGTCCCGGATCATGGTCGCGGCGATCCTGGCGGCCGCGCTGACCGGGGGAGTGGCGGGCGCCGCCGGGGGCCTGCTCACCGGCGACCGTGAAGCGGGCCCTCTCGCGCAGTCCACCGCGGGTCCCGCGAACGGCGCCGGCGATCTCAGCGACGTCGCCGCCCGCGTCCAGCCGAGCGTGGTGTCGATCGAGGTCCGCTCCGGCAGCTCGCGCGGGACCGGCTCCGGCTTCGTCATCGACCGCGCCGGTCACATCCTCACCAACGCCCACGTCGTCGAGGGCGGCGGGACCGCGACCGTGGTGCTCGCCGACCGCCGCCGGGTCACCGCGCGGCTGCTGGGGGCCGACCGGGCGAACGACCTGGCCGTGCTCTCGATCGCCGCGTCCGACAGCCCGCCGCCGCTGGCCTTCGGCCGGTCCGCCGACGTCCGGGTCGGCGACCCGGTGCTGGCGCTCGGCTCCCCGCTGGGCCTGGCCGGAACGGTGACGTCCGGTATCGTCAGCGCGCTCAGCCGAGAGGTCCGCCTCGGCGACGGCGATCGTCAGACCGCCCTGCAGACCGACGCGTCGATCAACCCCGGCAACTCCGGCGGGCCGCTGGTCAACGCGCGCGGCGAGGTGGTCGGCGTCAACACCGCGATCGCGACCCTCAGCCGCGGCGGGAGCGGCGGGTCGATCGGCATCGGCTTCGCGATCCCCGTCGACCGCGCGGTCGACGGGGCCCAGCGGATCATCCGCTGAGCCCCTGCTGAGCCCCCATGCCGAGTCCTCCTGCGGAACGAAACGGGAGAAAGGTAACGTCACAGGATGAGAGTGCTCGTGGTGGAGGACGAGGAGGACCTCGTCGAGGCGCTCCGGTACGGGCTGGTCCGGGCCGACTACGCGGTCGACATCGCGCTGGACATCGCGCAGGCGTCCGAGAAGCTCTACGCCGCCTCGTACGACCTGATGATCCTGGACCTCAACCTGCCGGACGGCGACGGATTCGAGCTGTGCCGCGCGGTCCGCGCCGGCGAGCTGAACGGGGAGAGCGGGCCGGGGCTGCGGATCCTCATGCTCACCGCCCGGGACCGGCTCGACGACCGCGTGCGCGGCCTGGACGAGGGCGCCGACGACTACCTGGTCAAGCCGTTCGCGTTCCCTGAGCTGCTGGCCCGGGTGCGGGCGCTGCTACGCCGCGAGAGCGCCGCGGGTTCGGCCGTCTGGCAGGTCGGCGACCTGCGGCTGGACACCGGCCGGTACGAGGCGTTCCGCGGCGACCGCCGGCTGCAGCTGACGCCCAAGGAGTTCGCGGTGCTGCGCTATCTCATGAGCAGGCCCGGCGACGTCGTGTCGTCGGAGGACCTGCTCGAACACGTCTGGGACGAGAACGCCGACCCGTTCACCAACACCGTCCGGGTCACGGTCGGGACCCTGCGCCGCAAACTCGCGGTCGAGGACGAGGAACAGCTCATCGAGACGGTCGTCAGGCACGGCTACCGCCTCCTGGAGAACGTACCGGACAGGTCATGAAGATCAAGCCGCCGCTGCCGGGATTCATGCAGACGATCAGGTTCCGGCTCACCGTGCTGTACTCGACCCTGCTGTTCACGCTCACCGCGTTCGTCCTGGGCGGGGTCTACTTCATGGTGGAGCGCAGCACCGACGCCCACCCCATCACCAAGACCTTCCGGGCCGAGAAGGTCGTCGTGCAGTCCGACGGCACCCGTGTGCCCTTCGGGTCGCCGGTCGAGGTCGTCAAGGTGCGGCAGGTCGAGGAGGCGGTCAACTACAAGACCCAGCGGACCATCAAGAAGTTCTCGCTGATCACGCTGGGCGGGATGTTCCTGGCCAGCCTGGCGATCGGCTGGATCCTGTCCGGCCGCGCGCTCAAACCCGTCCGCGCGATCGCCCGCACCGCCGAGGAGATCCAGGCCACCGACCTGTCGCGGCGGATCGAGCTGTCGGGGCCCAAGGACGAGCTGCGCTATCTGGCCGACACCATCGACTCGATGCTCGACCGCCTGGACACCGCGTTCCGCGCCCAGCGCCAGCTCATCGACGACGCGTCCCACGAGCTGCGCAGCCCCCTGGCGATCATCCGCGCCAACCTCGACACCGTGCTCACCGCCCCCGACGCCGACGAGTCCGACCGGCGCCGGGCCGTCCAGGTGGTCGACCGGGCCACCACCCGCATGACCCGCCTCGTCGAGGACCTGCTCGCCACCGCCCGCCGCTCCGCCCCCGCGCTGCACGACACCGACGTGGATCTGGCGGCCGTCGCCCGCGAGGCCGCCGAGGAGTTCGACTCGATCGCGGGCATCCGCGAGCTCACCATCGAACGGCGGCTCCGCCCGGGCCTCGCCACCATCGGAGATCCCGACGCGCTCCGCCGGGCCGTCGGCAACCTGCTGTCCAACGCCGTCCGGCTGGCCCCCTCCGGGAGCGACATCCTCCTGGCCGCCGACCGTGTGGACGGCTGGCAGTGGATCGCGGTGCGGGACGCGGGCCCCGGCCTGGGCCCCGACGACCAGGCCCGCGTCTTCGACCGCTTCTGGCGGGGCAGCGAATCCCGCCGCTCCAGGGAGAGCCGCACCGGCCTGGGACTGGCGATCGTCCGCCAGATCGTCGAGTCCCACGGAGGCCAGGTCAGGCTCTTCTCCGAGCAGGGCGTCGGCAGCACGTTCATCCTCTGGTTCCCCGCGTCCACCACCGCCCGCTCCCCGGACACCACCCCACCCGAAACCGACCCTCTGGAAGCCCTGAACACCGCCTAGAACTCGCCGGAGCGTCCACGGCTCTCCGTTGGGAGAGCCTTGATCGGGGCTTCATCGCCGTGTCATGACGGCGACACCCGTCCGTGAGGGGATGGTCGCCGAGTCACCACCCATCCGGAGGGCCCGCATGGACCGGCAGACCTTCCCGTACGACCACGACGTCCTCGCCACGTTCCCCGGCGCCCGGTCGTACGAACGCGGGGAGCTGGAGACCACCTATCTGGCCGAGCGCGCGGGCGTCCCCTACCTGATCCTCGTGCCGCGCGCAGCCGGCGGCTCCGTCACAGTGATCGCCTTCGAGGACGAGCGCGAACGCGCCGCCCACCTGACGCAGCCGGTCACCGCCTGATCTGACGCCACCGGGAAGCTGGTCATCATCATCCCGGCCTGACGTCGTCTTTCACGCCCCACCCTGTGGTTTTCCGCAGGGTGGGGCTGCGGCGCGCGCCCGGGGAGGTCGACGGCCCGCTGCATGGTGGCCGGACCGCCTGGTTTCTAGCGTCTAAGCATGATCGAAATGATGCGAGCGATGGCGGCGGAGGCCGAGCCTGTCGGGGGCGTCGCGGGGTGGGCCACCGACCTGATGGAGAAGCTCGGCGCACCGGGTGCGGGGCTGGCGATCGCCTTGGAGAACCTGTTCCCGCCCCTGCCCAGCGAGGTGATCCTGCCGCTGGCCGGGTTCACGGCGGCGCAGGGGGACATGAACCTGATCGCTGCGCTGGTCTGGACGACGATCGGGTCGGTGGTGGGCGCGCTGGCGCTGTACGGCATCGGCGCGGCGATCGGGCGGGACCGGGTGCGGGCGCTGGTGGCGCGGCTGCCGCTGGTGAAGGTGGCGGACCTGGACCGGACCGAGGCGTGGTTCGCCAAGCACGGCGCCAAGGCGGTGTTCTTCGGGCGGATGATCCCGATCTTCCGGAGTCTGATCTCGGTCCCGGCGGGCGTCGAGCGCATGCGGTTGACGACGTTCCTGGCGCTCACCACGGCGGGCAGCTTCATCTGGAACGCGGCGTTCGTCATGGCGGGCTACGGTCTCGGTGACAACTGGCGCACGGTCGAGGAGTACGTGGGCGTCTACTCCAAGGGTGTGCTGGCCGTGGCCGTCCTGCTGGCGCTGGTCTTCCTGGTCGTACGTATCGTGAAGGCACGACGGGCCGCTCCGCCGCAGCGGGCGGGCGCCCACCGCATCGACCATGAACGAGACTTCGAACGTGATCGAGTCGGCTGAGCCCACCGAGGCCGCGGCGCAGCAGGACCGGCGCCGCGGCTTCGTCGCGCGCCTGGCCTGGGCGGCGGCAGGGCTGCTGCTGGGGGCCATGAGCGCCGGGGCCGAGCTGTTCCTGCTGGCCGTGGCCGCGCCGGTCATGGCGTACGCACTGGCCTTCTCGCGCGGGCAGCGCACCGTTCCCAAGGTGGTCGCCGATGGCGCGCTGAAGCTGAGCGAGCTGGAGCGGCGGCGGCTGTCGGTCTTCTTCGGCCATACGGAAGGTGCCGACTACGGGGCTGTGCGGGCGCTGGCCTATCTGGTGCTGCGGGTCCCCATCGGGCTGCTCGGCGGTGTGATCCTGCTCCTGACGGTGTACGGGGCGGTCGTCGTCGTCGCGCTGGCGGCGAGCTGGTGGATCACCGGCGAATACATGGACGGCATCCCGCCCGAGCCGTGGATCGTGGCCTACACCGCCATCTTCTGCCTGGTGCTGGCCTTCATCGCGATCCAGGGGCTGGTCGGCGTGGTCGTCCTGGAACGGAAGGTGGCGCGGCGCAGCCTCGGGCCCAGCCCGCTGGAGGCGTACGAGCGGCGGATCGCCCAGCTGTCGGTGAGCCGGGCCGAGGTCATCGACGCCGTGGACGACGAGCGGCGCCGGATCGAACGGGACCTCCACGACGGTGTGCAGCAGCGCCTCGTCGCCCTCGGCATGCTGATCGGGCGGGCCCGGCGGGCCTCGGGCGGCGACGAGGAACGGGCGCGGGAACTGCTGAGGCAGGCGCACGAGGAGTCGCAGCGGGCCCTGGAGGACCTGCGCGAGGTCGCATGGCGCGTCTATCCGGCCGCGCTGGACGGCGAAGGCCTGCAGACGGCGCTGGAGACGGTCGCCGAACGTTCGCCGGTGCCGGTGACGATCGACTACGAGTTGGCCGTACGGCCGCCGCACGCGGTGGAGACCGCCGCCTACTTCATCGTCTGCGAGGCCGTCACCAACGCCAACAAGCACTCGGCCGCCGACCGGGTGGCGGTCCGGCTCACCGGGGACGAGAGGATGATCCACGTGCGGATCGAGGATGACGGGAACGGGGGAGCCGACCCGGCGGGCGGCGGTCTGGCCGGGCTGGCCCGCCGGGTCGCCGCGCTGGACGGGACGTTCGGGGTCGACAGCCCGCCCGGCGGGCCGACGGTGATCAGGGCGGAGCTGCCGTGCGCGTGATGCTCGCCGAGGACTCGACGTTGCTGCGCGAGGGCCTCGTCCGGCTGCTGGCCGAGGAGGGGCACGAGGTCGCGGCGGCGGTCGGCGACGCCGACGCGCTGCTGGCGGCGGTCGAGCCCGCGCCGCCGGACGTGGTCGTCGTCGATGTGCGGATGCCGCCCACCCATACCGACGAGGGCCTGCGCGCGGCTCTGGAGATCCGGCGGCGCTGGCCCCAGGTCGGGGTGCTGGTCCTGTCGCAGTACGTGGAGAAGCGCTACGCCACCGAGCTCATCACCAGCGACACCGGCCGGCAGCGGCACGGCGTCGGCTACCTGCTCAAGGACCGGGTGGCTCAGGTCGACGAGTTCCTGGACGCGCTCGACCGGGTCGGGGACGGCGGCGCCGCGTTCGACCCGGAGGTCGTCCGCCAGTTGCTCGTGCGCAGCTCGAAGGCCGACCCGCTCAGCCGGCTCACCCCGCGCGAGCGGGACGTGCTCGACCACATGGCGCAGGGACACACCAACGCGTCGATCGCGGCGCACCTCCACGTCTCGCAGAGTGCCGTGGAAAAGCACGTCAACGCCATCTTCGACAAGCTCGACCTGTCGCACGCCAGCGGCTACAGCCGCCGTGTACTCGCCGTTCTGCGCTATCTCGGCTCATAGGGTGCGGCCTGCGGGCCGAGGACGTCGCGGCGGCGGCATAAACCGGATTGTCCGAAGTGACGCGTGAGAGTCGGGGTGTTCTGGGTATCACCGAGGGTGATGCGCCGATTACGGGGCGCAGAGTTACAAGGGGGGACAATGGCCCAGAACAAGCCATCCAAGTCGGGTAAGCCCAGCAAACCGGCCAGCAAGACCGGCCGGGACGCCAAGCAGCAGCAGGACAGGAAGCAGCAGCAGGACAAGCGGTCGGCGAACCAGCAGCGTCCCAACGCGGACCAGTCGCCGAACGCGTCGCGTCCGATCGACGAGTGAACCGATTCCACCGGATTTCTGATGGAGGGTTGTGCCGGGATATCTGCGGTTTCCCGCGATCTTCCATGACGTGATCGTCTTCGTCAGCGAAGACGACCTGTGGATGGTGCCCGCGGTGGGCGGACGTGCGTTCCGGCTCACCGCGGGCGTCGCCGCCGCGACCTATCCGCGCCTGTCGCCCGACGGTTCGCAACTGGCGTTCGTCGGGCGCGAGGAGGGGCCCGCGGAGGTCTACGTCATGCCCGCCACCGGAGGCACCGGCAGGCGGGTCACGTTCCACGGCGTGTCCTGCTCCGTCACGGGCTGGGATCCGGCCGGCGGGATCATCTACGCCAGCGACGAGGGCCAGCCGTTCCACGGCCTCCGCTGGCTGCACCGCGTCGAGCCGGGCGGCCCGCCCGAACGGCTGCCCTACGGACCCGCCAACACCATCTCGTACGGCCCGTCCGGCGGCATGGTGCTCGGCCGCAACACCGCCGACCCCGCCCGGTGGAAACGTTACCGCGGCGGCACCGCCGGTGATCTGTGGATCGACCCGGCGGGAACGGGGGAGTTCCGGCGGCTCATCGCGCTGCCCGGCAACCTGGCCTCGCCGTGCTGGACCGGTGAGCGGATCTACTTCCTGTCCGATCACGAGGGCGTCGGGAACGTCTACTCGTGCACGCCCGGCGGAGTGGACCTCCGGCGCCACACCGACCACGCGGACTACTACGCGCGCAACCTGTCCGGCGACGGCAGGCGCCTGGTCTACCACTGCCGCGCCGACCTCTACCTGCTCGATCCCGCGGAGGACGAGCCGCAGCGGCTGCACGTCCGGCTCGGCAGCTCGCGCAGCCAGCTCAACCGCAAGTTCGCCGACGCGGCGGAGTTCCTCGACAGCGCCACGCCCAGCCCCGACGGCAGCGGGATGGCGATCACCACGCGCGGCAAGGCGTTCTCGTTCGCCGGCTGGGAGGGCCCCGTCCGGCAGCACGGTGAGCTGGACGGCGTCCGCTACCGGCTGCTCACCTGGCTGAACGACCAGCGGCGGCTGGTCGCGGCGGCGAGCGACGACGGCGACCGGGAGGTGCTGGTCGTCCTGTCCACCGACGGCTCGCCCGGGACCGTACGGCTGGACGGCGCCGACACCGGGCGGGTGCTGGAGCTGGAGGTGTCACCCGGCGCCGACCGGCTCGCGGTCACCAACCACCGCAACGAGCTCCTGCTCATCGAGCTGCCCGCGGGCGGCGACGAGCCGGTGGTCACCATGGTCGAGGCCAGCCCGTACGGCCCGATCGTGGACCTGGCCTGGTCGGCCGACGGGACCTGGCTCGCGTACGCCTGCCCGGTGAGCGCGCAGACCATCGGCATCAAGGTGTGCCGGGCCGCGACCGGCGAGTCCCACAGCGCGACGCGGCCGGTGCGGCGCGACCTCCGCCCCTCCTTCGACCCCGAGGGCCGCTATCTCTATTTCATCGGTGAACGGATCTTCAATCCGGTCTACGACTCGCTCAACTTCGACCTGGGGTTCCCGCTGGGCAGCCGGCCGTACGCCATCGCCCTCCGCGCCGACGTGGGGTCCCCGTTCGTGGCCGAGCCGCGTCCCGTCGTGAAACCGGACGACGGCGACTCCAAACCGGACGACGGCAAGGACCAGCACGGCGCGGACAAAGAGGAGAACGGCGAGAAGGACGGGCCGATGGTCATCGATCTCGACGAGCTGCCGGCCCGCTTGATCCAGTTCCCGCTGCCGGAGGCGCGCTATGACCGTCTCGCGGGCATCAAGGGCAAAGTGATCTACACGACGTTCCCTGTCGAGGGTGCCCTGGAGGACGAGTACGCCGAGTCCGAGACCGGCACGCTGCACTGCTACGACTTCGACAAGCAGGAATCCACGGAGCTGGTCTCCGAGGTCACCGACTTCCGCCTGGGCCGCGACGGCAAGACCCTGCTCTACCAGTCCGGCGACCGGCTGCGCCTGATCGAGGCCGGGGAGCCGCCGCCCGAGGACAAGGAGCCGAGCCGCGAGTCCGGCTGGGTCGACCTCGGCCGGGTCAAGGTGTCGGTGTTGCCCGAGGCCGAGTGGCGGCAGATGTTCCGCGAGGCGTGGCGGCTCCAGAAGGAGCACTTCTGGTCCCAGGACATGTCGGGGCTCGACTGGGACGGCGTCTACGAGCGTTACCTGCCTCTCGTGGACCGGGTCTCCACGCGCGGCGAGTTCTCCGACCTCCTGTGGGAGCTGCTCGGCGAGCTGGGCACGTCCCACGCGTACGAGAGCGGCGGCGAATACCGCGAACGGCCGCACTACTGGCAGGGCAAGCTCGGCGTCGACTGGGTCACCGGCAACGGGCTCTACAGCATCGCGCGGATCGCCACAGGCGACGAATGGGATCCCCATGCGACCTCGCCCCTGACCCGGCCCGGCGTGGACGTCCACCCCGGCGACGTCGTGGTCGCCATCAACGGCCAGCCTCTCGGCCCCGGCGCGAGTCCCGGGCAGCGCCTGGTCAACCAAGCCGGCCAGGAGGTCCAGCTGACGGTGCTCCGCGGCACCGAGCTGCGCACGGTCGTGGTGAAGGCCCTGGCCGACGAGGTCCCGGCCCGCTATCGCGACTGGGTGAACCGCAACCGGGCCCTCGTCCACGAGCTGGCCGGTGGACGGGTCGGCTACCTGCACATACCCGACATGGGGCCGGAGGGTTTTGCCGAGTTCCACCGGGGTTTCCTGGCCGAGTTCGACCGGGAGGCGCTCATCGTCGACGTGCGGTTCAACGGCGGCGGGCACGTCTCCGCGCTCCTGCTGGAGAAGCTGTCCCGCCACCGCATCGGCTATGACTATCCGCGCTGGGG
This sequence comes from Actinomadura rudentiformis, assembly GCF_008923185.1. Classification (GTDB taxonomy): domain Bacteria; phylum Actinomycetota; class Actinomycetes; order Streptosporangiales; family Streptosporangiaceae; genus Spirillospora; species Spirillospora rudentiformis. The sequence continues at coordinate 32,723 of NZ_WBMT01000034.1, read as the reverse complement.
CGTGCCGACGCCCTACCCCGAGGAGTCGCCCCGCGGCCCCATCGTGGCCCTGACGAACGAGCTCGCGGGCTCTGACGGCGACATCTTCTGCCACGCGTTCAAGCTCCGGAAGCTCGGGCCCCTTGTCGGGCGCCGCACCTGGGGCGGCGTCGTGGGCATCTGGCCGCGCCACAAACTGGCCGACGGGACGATCACCACGCAGCCTGAGTTCTCGTTCGCCTTCGACGACGTGGGCTGGCGCGTGGAGAACTACGGCACCGACCCCGACATCGAGGTCGACATCACGCCGCAGGACTACGCCCGGAACGTCGACACCCAGCTGCGCAAGGCCGTCGAGGTGGCGCTCGACCAGCTCAAGGCGCATCCCGCCCACACGCCCAATCCGCAGGCCCGCCCCCGTCTGGCCATCCCCACCCTCCCACCCCGGCGCCCCTAGAGGACGTGCCCCACGGTCGCGTCCACGTGGTCGGGGACGTCCTCGTGCCGGTCGCCGACGCTCAGCGTGCCCGTCGGCTCGAACATGAGGATCGAGGCGCCGCCTGGGGCGGACGGCCGGTGCTCGACGCCGCGAGGGACGACGAAGACCGAGCCCCGGGCCAGCGTGACGGCCCGTTCACCCTGATCCTCCCGGAGTGCGATGGTCAGCTCGCCGTCAAGGACCAGGAAGAACTCGTCGGTGTCGTCATGGGCATGCCAGACGTGGTCTCCCGCGACCTTGGCGATGCGCACGTCGTAGTCGTTCACCTGGGTCACGATGCGCGGGCTCCACAGCTCTGTGAACGTGGCCAGCGCGGACTGCAGTTCGATCGGTTCGTTGCTCACGCATCAACCCTGCCCACTGGCGCGGCCGTGGTGTGAGTGCTAGGAATCGCATATGCCGCAAGGATCCTCGCACCAGGTCGTCATGATCGTTGACGCGGGCTCGAACCCGTTCGAGCTGGGTGTCGCGACCGAGCTGTTCGGCCTGCGCCGCCCGGAGCTGGACCGCCCCTGGTACGACTTCACGCTCTGCGCTCCCGGCCCGGTCGTGATGCACGCCGGGATGTTCACGATGTCCGGCGTGCCCGGCTTGGAGGCAGCGGAACGGGCTGACACGCTGATCGTGCCCAACCGGCCCGATCCCGCGAATGATCCCTCGCCTCCGGTGCTGGACGCGATCAGGGCCGCCGCCGCCCGCGGCGCCCGCCTGGTGAGCTTCTGCACCGGCGCGTTCAGCCTCGCCGCCGCCGGTGTTCTCGACGGCCGCCGCGCCACCACGCACTGGCGCTGGGCCGAGCTGTTCCGCACCCGCTTCCCCGCCGTACGGCTCGAACCGGACGTGCTCTTCGTCGATGACGGCGACGTCCTCACCGCCGCGGGCAGCGCGGCCGCGCTGGACCTCGGCCTGCACCTCATCCGCCGCGACCACGGCGCCGAGATCGCGAACGCGGTCAGCCGGCGGCTGGTGTTCGCCGTGCACCGCGACGGCGGACAGCGGCAGTTCGTCGAACGGCCCGTGCCGGATATCCCCGACACCTCGCTCGCGCCCGTTCTCGCCTGGGCGCAGGAACGCCTGGACCGGCCGCTGACCGTGACCGACCTGGCGGCCCGCGCGGCCGTCAGCCCCGCCACCCTGCACCGGCGCTTCCAGTACGAGGTCGGCACCACCCCGCTCGCCTGGCTGACGGCCGAACGCGTGGCGCTGGCGTGCAGGCTCATCGAGAACGGCGAGCTGCGACTCGACGCGGTGGCCCGTGCCAGCGGCCTCGGCACCACCGCCAACCTCCGCGTTCAGCTCCGGCGCCAGACCGGCCTGACCCCCTCCGCCTACCGCGACCGCTTCGCCCGCGCCTAGTCGCCGCAAGGCCTTGGTCGCCACAGGGCGTTCTGTCCGTGGTCGCTTCTACGGTTGTGCGCCATGAACGTTGCTGACGAGAACGTCCTGGTGCTTCCCGAGTCCTGGTGGCGAGAGTCGCACCCCAGACGCGGCGGGCGGCACGTCCCCGACATCGAGATCGACCCGGCCGTGACCGCTTCGGTACGTGACCGCGTCAAGGAGTGCCGGTACGCGATCGAAGCCGTCCTCGAACATCCGGAGACGGAGAAGGATCTGGCTGATCGGGTCCGGGCCTACCTGGACGGGGCACCCGATCCCGCCGGCGCGGCGGCCGTGGCGGTGATCGCCTTTTGGCGACGGTGGTTCTGGAAGGAGGAGGAGTACCTGGGCCTGCTGGACGCATGGGTGACCGACCACGGGGTCGCCTTTGCCGCCTGCGCCTTCGCCGAATACCGCCGCATCGAGGTCATAGAGCCGCCCAGAGAGCCGGACCGGGGCAACGTCATCGTGGTGGTGGCCTACGCGGCCGGGTCGCGCCCGGGTCCGTCCGACATCGGGATCCGCTACAGGATCGACGGCGCAGCGCCCGATCGTCGGGGCTCCCGGTGGATGCCGGAGGATTTCACCCGGCAGCTGCGAATCCTCCTTTCCCGGGCCGACGACGCGGAATACGCGGAGGCGGTCAAGGGGCTGGCGGAGTATCGCCGTTCCCCGGAAGACCAGGTGCTGATCTCCTACCTGGTGCCGGCCGAGCAGGACTGGGTCGACGAGTGCTGCGCGAACCATCACGAGTTGTCGATGCAGGAACACCTGATCAGCTCGCTGGGCTCGCCCGCCCAGGTCGACCTGATCGGTATCGAGGCGCGGCCGACCTGGATCGGGTGGAGCCCCGGCCTCATCGCCTCCCTGGTCGAGGGCGTCGGGGTGGAGGCTGTCGTGTCGCTCCTGGCCAGGGTCATGGAAGGGGAACGGCACTACGATGACTCCCCGGTCCTGGAGGCGCTGGCGTTGCTGCCCACGGACGCGGCGTTCCAGGCGCTCGCCGACCGCCTGGACGACAAGAACGTCGTGCCCGTGGTCCGCGAGGCCATGAGGCGGTTTCCCGTCCGGGCCGCGCGCTTGCTGGCACCGCTCGCCAACACGTCCGAGATCGCCACCACTCTCCTGACCCTTCATCTGCTGGGCGATCCCGGCCTGCTGCCCCGGCTCCCGGAGGAGACCCGGAACGCCCTCAAGCCGATCATCACCGCGATCACCCGTACCGAGGAGGCCGAGGCCGGCGACCTGCCCCGGCTCCTGGTCGAGCCGCCGTGGACACGCAAGCGGCCCAAGCACAAGCCGTTCGTGCTGGAGGGGCTGACCGAGCCCGGCGACTCCCGGATGCTCTGGGAGCCAGGCGAACGGGAGCGCTGGGCCAAGGCCGACCCCCGGCGCATGCGTTACTGGTCGACCGAGTACGACGGCGACTGGCAGGACCCGATCTCCAGGTGCCGCGGCGAGCACATGGGAGGCGCCGCGAAAGCAGGGCTGTTCGCCGTCGCTCCAGAGCAGCTCCTCCGGCCACTCCTCAGCCAGGCGGGGGAGTGGGACGTGGCCCAGGCCAACGTGTGGCTGCCGCCTCTCATCAGCCGGTTCGAGCTGGACGCGCTACCCCTCGCGATGAGCGTTGCCGACTCGGCTCCCGCCGCGTTCAGCGAGGTGCTGCTGCCGTTCCTGGACGCCGAGGTGGCCTGGGTGATGGCCGACTGGCTGGGCCGCCTCAAGTCGGCCGGGGATGTCGCGCGCCGCTGGTTCGAGAGGCACGGCGTGGACGCGGTGCCGCTGTTGCTCCCCGCCGCCCTCGACAGGCCGAGTGACGACCGGCGTAACGCGGAGAACGCCCTGCGCCTGCTGGCCGCCGCGCACGGTCCCGAGGCGATCATCGAAGCCGCGCGCGTGCACGGTGACGAGGCGGCAGGTGCGATCGGCTCAATGCTCGCAACCGATCCCCTCGAGCTGCTGCCGTCCCGCCCGCCCACGATCGGCGCCTGGGCCGACCCCGGTCTGCTCCCGCCCATCCACCTGCGAGGTCGCGAGCGCGTCCTTCCCGACACCGCCACCCGGCATGTGCTCGAGATGCTCGCGATGTCCAAGCCCGGCAGGGTGTACGCCGGTCTGGACACCGTCCGCGAGATGTGCGCTCCCCAGTCCCTCGCACAATTCGGCTGGGCCGTGTTCCAGCGATGGCAGCTCGAAGGCGCACCGTCCAAGGACAACTGGGCACTGCACCAGCTCGGCTGGCTCGGCGACGACGACACCGTCCGCAGGCTCGCGCCGCTCATCCGGGCCTGGCCCAGGGAGAATCTGAGCGCCCGCGCCGTGGCGGGCCTGGACATCCTCGCCGCGATCGGCTCCGACGTCGCCCTTCTCCACCTGTACGGGATCTCGCAGCGCATGAAGTTCAAGGCGCTCAAAGCACGTGCCCAGGAACGGATCCAGGAGGTCGCCGCCGCCCTCGGCCTCAGCGGCGACCAGTTGGCCGACCGCGCCGTCCCCGACTTCGGCCTCGACGCCGATGGCAGCATGACGCTCGACTACGGTCCCCGCACGTTCACGGTCGGCTTCGATGAGCAGCTCAAGCCGTACGTGATCGAGGAGAACGGCAAGCACCGCAAGGATCTGCCCAAGCCCGCCGCCACCGACGACGCCACGGTCGCGCCCGAGACCAAGAAGCGTTTCACCGCCCTGCGCAAAGAAGTGAAGGCGATAGCCGAAGGCCAGATCCGCCAGCTCGAACAGGCCATGGTCACCCACCGCCATTGGTCCCTGGAGGAGTTCCGGACGTATCTCGTCGGCCACCCTTTGATGTGGCACATCACCCGCCGTCTTGTCTGGCTGGCCGACGGCACCCCGTTCCGCCTGGCCGAGGACCGCACCTTCGCCGACGTGGACGACACCACCTTCGAACCTCCCGAAACCGCTCGCATCACGGTCGCTCACCCCCTCCACCTCGGAGAGGACCTCGGCACCTGGTCAGAGCTGTTCGCCGACTACGAGATCCTCCAGCCGTTCCCCCAGCTGGGCCGCCCGACCTTCGCCCTGACCCCAGAGGAACGCGACAGCGGTCTCCTGAAGCGGTTCGAGGGAGCCACGGCTCCGTACGGCAAGGCGAAGGGCTTGTCGGAAGGCCGATGGAGCGCCGACAACGAGGCGAGCGACGGCGACTGGATCGCTCGCAGGGCCGCCGACCACTACGTCGTCGTCGAACTGTGGCCGGGCTTGAGATACGGGCGCGCGGGCGAGTACCCCGACCAGAGCATCAGGACCGTGTGGCTGGCCGACCGACCCCGCCACTACGAGCCGGGCGGGGAGGGCCCTCGCCGCTTCGGCGACCTCGACCCGGCCACCGTCTCCGAGATCCTCTACGACCTCACACGCCTCACGGAAGCCCCTCCGGGTAGCTGATCGCGGGCGCATGGCAGGGTGGACGTGAGGAGAGGAGAGACATGGTCGGCAATCTGGAATGGATCCCGGCGGAGGAGGGGCGTGCCCTGCTCGCCACGCCGGTGGCGGCGGCCGTCGGGGCCGAGATGAAGGTCGCCGCGATCGATCCCGAGCTGGCCGACACCGCCGCGTTCTGCGAACGCTATGAGGTGCCGCTGGAGAGCAGCGCCAACTGCGTGGTCGTGGCGGCCAAGCGCGGCGGCGAGGTGACCTACGCCGCCTGCATGGTGCTCGCCACCGACCGCGCCGACGTGAACGGCGTCGTCCGCAAGCACCTGGGCGCCCGCAAGGTCTCGTTCGCGCCCATGGACGAGGCGACGTCGCTGACCGGCATGGAATACGGCGGCATCACACCCGTGGGGCTCCCAGAAGGCTGGCCGATCCTGGTGGACGAGGCCGTGGTGGCGGCGGGCGACGTCGTCATCGGCAGCGGCCTGCGCAGGTCCAAGGTCCTCCTGCCCGGCAAGAGCCTGGCAGATCTCTCCGGAGCCGAGGTCATATCCCTGGCCCAGAAGTAGTGGCCCAGAAATGAGCCTGGACAGCGCGCTGACCGGACCTGGCTTCCGGCCTCTTCCCGAACGCGCTGCGGTGTTGCTGGAACAGCTCGGCGCCCCGCCGCGGTTGGGTGCCCATCTGCGCGCCGTGCACGATGTGGCCTGCGAGATCGTCACCTGGCTGGGGGAGCGGTACCCGTCGGTGGTGGTCGATGGTGAGGCCGTGCTCTTCGGCGCCGCCACCCATGACATCGGGAAGGTCCGGCATCCAGCGGAGCTCTCCGGGCCGGGCGCCGAGCACGAGCCGGTCGGGTACGCCCTGCTGCGCGACCTCGGTGTGGAGGAACGGCTCGCGCGTTTCGCCCGCACGCACGCCGCCTGGGACGGGCCGGGGATCGAGATCGAAGACCTGCTCGTCACGCTGGCCGACAAGGTCTGGAAGGCCAAGCGAGTCCCCGAGCTCGAACAGCTCGTCGTCGACCGGCTCGCGGCGGCGTCCGGGGAGCCGGCCTGGGAGGCGTTCATCAAGCTGGACGACCTGCTGGACCGGATCGCCGCGGGTGCGGAGGAGCGGCTGGCGTTCCAGACGGCCCACGACGTGTGACAGCCGGGGCGTGGCCCCGGCTGCCGGTCGGTGGTGTCGATCGCACGTCGATGGTGGTTGCGGCTTGCTCAGACGGTGTTGCGGATGTGCACGACCAGGGCCCAGATGAGGCAGCCGAACGCGCCCATGGAGGTGAGGGTCCGGACGTTGTTCCACGTGTTCCATTTCGCTTCGAACGCGTCGCGCACGGCCGCGAGGTCGGTGATGCGGGCGGGGTCGCCCGCCGCGTTCAGCTTGTCGTTGAGCGGCACGTTGACGCCCATGGTGATGATGAACATCGCCGCGTACAGGACGGTGGCCGCGATGATCCAGGGCAGGGCCGGCCGGGCTTCGCCGCCCAGGTGCAGGATCGTGGCGGCGATGGTGAGCAGCAGGGCCCCCGTGAAGCACAGCAGGAACAAGGGATTCAGGACGACCTTGTTGATGTGCTGCATCGTCGTGACGAACATCCTGTCGTCGGTGCGGCCCAGGCTGGGCATCACGTTGTTGGTGTACGTGGCGAAGAAGCCGGCTATGAGACCCGTGGTGAACGTCGAGAGGACCAGGACGACGAGCGAGATGGTCTTCATGCCGGGCCTCCGTTCCAGATGCCGGTGGCGGCCGTCTCCTTGACGTAGTCGGCGAAGTCGCGCGGCTCGCGGCCGAGGGCACGCTGGACGCCGTCGGCGGTGCTCGCGTTGGCACCGGTCAGCACCGTGGTGAACAGGTAGACCAGGAAGTCGGTGAGCTCCTGGGGGACGCCCTCGGCGGCCAGCGCCTTGGCGAAGTCGTCGGGGGTCACCGGGACGAAGCGGATGGGGCGGCCGGTCGCCGCGGCGATCTCGGCGACGGCCTCGGCGAGGGTGAGCGCGCGGGGGCCGGTCAGCTCGTAGATCTCGCCGTTGTGGCCGTCCTCGGTGAGCGCGGCCACGGCGACGTCGGCGATGTCCTCGACGTCGACGAAGGGCTCCGGCACGTCGCCGGACGGGAGGGCCACCTCACCCGCGAGGACGGATTCGAGGAAGAAGTTCTCGCTGAAGTTCTGTGCGAACCAGGCACACCGCACGACCGTCCACTGGACGCCCGCGGCGGCCACGATCCGTTCACAGGCCTGGGCCTCCTCTTCGCCCCGGCCGGAGAGCAGGACCAGGCGGCGCACGCCCGACGCGACCGCCAGCCGCGTCAGCTCGCCGACCGCCTGGGTCGCGCCCGGCACGGCCAGGTCCGGGTAGTAGGAGATGTAGACCGCGTCGACGCCCTGCATGGCCGGGGCCCACGTCGAGCTGTCCGCCCAGTCGAACGGAGGGTCGGACGAGCGGGAGCCCGCCCGGACGTCGAGGCCGCGGGCCGTGAGCCGGTCGATGATGCGCCGGCCGGTCTTGCCCGTGCCGCCGAGGACGAGGATGGTGCTCATGGTGATCTCGCTTTCCGGTGGGGAGGTGGGGATGTCGACTCGGATGTCGTCGAGGAAGCTGCGCACGCCCCGGATGCGGCCGTCGCCGGTGAACGTGGCGACGTCCGTTCCGGCGACGATCACGCGGCCACCGCCGGGGACACCGTCCGGGACGCCGAGACGCCAGGCGAAGCGGGCGGCGTCGTGATGGACGTCCACACGGCCGTCCAGCGCGAAGACCAGACCGGGGAAGCGTGCCTGCGCCGCCGCCATGGCCGCCGCGACGGCGTCCCTGCCGCGCGCGATGCCCAGCGGGTCGGCGTAGGTGCCGTCCTCGGTCCAGAGTTCGGCGATCGCGGCCTCGCGCGCCGCCGGATCCTGCTCGTTGCGAGTCGCCACGTACCGGGCGATGAGCCGGTGATGGTCGCGCATCGGGAGCCTCCCGCCTTCGACGATCTGATGTCCGGAACGCTACGTACGATGGCTTTCTCGGGAATCAGTCACCGCATAAGGAATTGCGGCTCGGCACCGGCCGCGGTGTAGGTAGGAGGCGACTGTGCTGTACGGCAGGACCACCGAGCAGCAGGTCGTCGGCGACCTTCTCGACGGCGCCCGGAACGGCGTCAGCGGAGTGCTGGTCGTCCGCGGCGAGCCGGGGATCGGCAAGTCGGCGCTCCTCGACGCCACCGCCGAGCTCGCGGGGGGCATGCGGGTGCTCCGCGGCCTCGGCATCGAGTCCGAGGCGCAACTTCCGTTCGCCGGACTGCATCTGATTCTGAGACCGGCGCTGCACAAGCTGGCACGGCTGCCGGAGCCGCAGCAACGCGCGCTCGAAGGCGCCTTCGGGCTGGGCCCGGCCGTGCCCGCCGACCGCATGCTCGTCGGCCTGGCCGTGCTGACCCTGCTGGCCGAGCTCGCCGACGAGACCCCGCTGCTCTGCCTGGTCGACGACGCGCAGTGGCTGGACCGGCCGTCGGCCGAGGCGCTGCTGTTCGCCGCCCGGCGGCTGGGGGCCGAGCCCGTCGCGGTGATCTTCGCGGTACGGGAGGGCGAGACGCCGTTCCCCGCACCGGGCCTGCCGGAGTTGCGGCTGTCCGGTCTCGGCCCGGCCGACGCCGCCGCGCTCGTCGACGGCCAGGCCGCACGGCTGTCACCGGAGGTCCGCTACCGGGTGCTCGCCGAGGCCGGGGGCAACCCGCTCGCGCTGATCGAGCTCCCGGCGGCGCTCACGGCAAGTGAGAGCGGCCTGTCCTTAGGCAGCGGCTTGTCGTTGAACGGCGGCCTGTCCATGGACGGCGGCGTGTCCGGTGAGAACGGCTTGCCCGTGGAAACCGGCCTGCCGCCCGGCGCGTCGCTGCCGCTGACCAGCCGGCTCCAGGCCGCGTTCCACGGCCAGGTCGCACGCCTGCCCGCGGCGACGCGGGCGCTGCTGCTCGTGGCCGCCGCCGACGGCACCGGCGAGCTCGCCGTGGTCCTGGCCGCCGCGAAGTCCGCCGCGAAGTCCGCCGCGAAGTCCGCCGCGAAGTCCGCCTCGACGTCTGCTCCGGTCGCCGAGCTCCACGACCTGCCGCCCGCGCTGGACGCGGGCCTGGTCCGCCTCGACGAGGTCGGCCGCCGGTTGTCGTTCCGCCACCCCCTCGTCAGGGCGGCCGTCTACCAGGGCGCCCCGCTGGACCGCCGCATCGCCGTCCACCGGGCCCTCGCCGACGCCCTGACCGGGACGGACCAGGCAGACCGGCGCGCCTGGCATCTGGCCACCGCCGCCACCGGGCCCGACGAGCACGCGGCCGCCGAGCTGGCCCGCGCCGCCGCCCAGGCCGCGCAACGCAACGGGCACTCCGCGGCGGCCGCCGCCTACGAACGGGCGGCCGGGCTGACCGCCGACCGTGCCGAGCGGGGGCGGCTGCTCACCCAGGCGGCCGAGTCCGCCATCGAGGCCGGCGAGCTCCGCAGCGCCCGTTCCCTCGCCGAACGCGCACAGCCGCAGGTGAACGATCCGCTGATCGCCGCCCGGCTGGTGCTGGTGCTGGCGGCGGCCCACTCCGGTGAGGGCGCGCTGCGCGCCTCCCACGAACTGCTGCTCGCCGAGGTCGCCAGGATCAGGAAGGACGATCCGCACGCCGCCATCACGTTGTTGATGGAGGCGTTCGGCAACGTGTGGTTCGGCGGAGATCGCGACATGGCCGTCCAGACCGCCGCGCAGCTCGACGAGATCAAGCTGGACCCGGGCGACCGCCTCACGCCGGTACGCGAGCTTCAGGACTGGATCGTCTCACTGGTCATCGGGCGCGCCACGGACCGGCTGCCGCCGATGGCCGGCGTGGTCGCCGCGGCGCGCGAGATCTACGCCGGTCATACCCGCACCCTCATGGAGATCGCCGGGCTGGAGCTGGTGGCCGGCCGGGACGCCGAGGCCTGCGCACTGGCGGCCGAGATCACCGCCGAGGCCCGCGCGAAGGGGTACGTCGGGACGCTGCCGGCGGCGCTGTATCACGTGGCCGCCGCCCAGACCAACCTCGGCCGCTACCGCGACGCGCTGGCCAGCGCAGCCGAAGCCGACGACATCGGGCGCGACACCGGCCAGTGGCGATGGTCCAGTCTCGCGAACGGCGTCATGGCCTTCCTCGCCGCCGTGAAGGGGGACGAGCAGCGCTGTCGCGACCTGGCGGCGCGGACCCGGACGGAGGCCGCGGGCCGGATCTTCTCGCCGGGGGCCTCCCGCGCCGAGTGGGCGCTCGCCCTGCTCGACCTCGGCGGTGGCCGGGCCGAGGCGACACTGAAGCGGCTCGAAGACCTCGGCCGGGGCGGCGGGCGCCATCAGCTGGCCAGCGAGCGCAGCGTTCCCGATCTGGTCGAGGCGGCCGTCCGGATCGGTGAACCCGCCCGCGCCGCCGAGCCGTTCACCCGGTTCGAGGCCGCGGCCCGGCGGATCGGCCGCCCTCCGATCGACGCGCTCGCCGAACGCTGCCGGGCGCTGCTGTCGCCCGACGACCGGGCCGACGAGCACTTCACCGCCGCCCTGCGCTCGCACGAGCAGGACAGCCGGCCGTTCGAGCACGCGCGCACGGAGCTTCTCTACGGGGAGTGGCTGCGCCGGGCCCGCCGCAAGTCGGAGGCGCGCGAGCACCTGCGGGCCGCGCTGGAGACGTTCGACCGCATCGACGCGCGGCCCTGGGCCGAACGCGCCAACAGCGAGCTGGACGCGACCGGCCTGGCGGTCAAGCACCGCCAGGCCCCCGGCCCGCTCTCCCGGCTGACGCCGCAGGAGCTGCAGATCGTCCGGCTGGCCGCGCAGGGGCTGTCCAACCGCGACATCGCCGCCCAGCTCTTCCTCAGCCCGCGTACGGTCGGACACCACCTCTACAAGGCCTACCCGAAGCTAGGAGTCGCCTCCAGGGGCGAGCTGGCGGCGCTCCCGCTGAACGACTGAGCCGGAGGCGCGCTCACGAGGACCCGCATGCGCACTCACCGGGACACGCGCACTCACCGGGATTCGCACCTCACCGGGATTCGCTGTAGAGCATCCCCTCGGGCATGCCCTCCACGTCGATCTCCAGCCAGATCGGCCGCCAGTCCTTCAGCTCGTGGAACCGGCGCAGCTCGGCGACGCCCGACATCCAGCCGAGCCAGGAGCCGTAGTCCGGCCGGCCATCGTCGAAGCCGCTCTGCACGAACGTGAGCCGGGTCTTGCCCTCGGAGTCCTCGAGCTCCCAGGAGGACACCATGTCCGGGCCCCACTGGATGGTGCATTTGCGGTCAGGTTCGATCTCGAGGATGCGCGCCTCCGGGTCGGGATCGAGCTCGAACCCGCCCATGGCCACGCGTCCGCCGACGTGCGGCTCGATGTCGATGTTGGCGCCGAACCAGCGGCGGAACTTGCTGGCGTCGATGAGCGAGTCGTACACCGCGCTGCGCGGCGCGTCGATGACGACTTGCTCGCGCATCTCCGGCATGGTGAAGTCGCACCTCATGGTGATCTCGCGGCCCTCGAGGTGGTCGACCAGGTTGGCGATGTACATCGCCCAGTAGGTGTGCATCACGTGCCGGCTGCCGTGGCCCGCGATCGACTCCTGCAGGGTGGGCAGGTCGGTCTGGGAGAGCGTGATGATGGACGACCCGGGGCCCTCGTCCTCGATGGAGAACTCGACGGTGGTGTCCTGGCCGTCGAGCGTCCACGTGTAGCGCAACGTCCGCTCGTCGACGTGGAGGAGGCGCTGGCGCGGGACGTCGCCCTCGGGTGTGTAGCGGCCCCAGAACTCGTACCGGGTGGGCAGCTCGACCTCTGCCTTCTCGGCCAGCCATATGCGCATCGCGGCCGCGTCGGTAAGCGCCTGGTGGACGTCCTTGCCCGGCGCTTCGACCCGCGCGCGGAGCCTCATCGGAGTGGTCATGGTCGTTCTCCCTTCGGGTAGCAGGCGACGGCGAGTTTGAAGGCGTCGCCCTCCGCGCCGCCGTATCGGGTGAAGAGGTCCTGAAGCGTGCCGCGGAGGTCGTCCAGGAACTCCTGGCGGCGCTCCACCGGGACGCGGATCTCGCCGGAGACGCCGATGGAGGGCAGCTCGGGCGCGGTCCGGTCGAGCGTCGCGACATCGGACTGGACCTCTTCCATGAGGTCCAGCAGGTAGCCGAGGCTCATCTCGTCCTGCTTCCTCCGCAGGCCGCCGCCGATCCGGCCCACCAAGCGGGGAGACAGCCAGTACGAGCGGGCGCTCGCCTGGTAGACGCCCTCGTGGATGCCGCGGACCTTGCGCTCGGCGACCTGGGTGACCAGGCCTGCCTCCACCAAGCGTTTCACGTGGTAGTAGACCCGCTGCTGGGTCTGGTCGAGCCGCTGTGCGACCTCCGTGCACGAGCGCGGCTCGGCGAGCTGCCGCAGCACCTCGATGCGCTGCGGCTTGAGCAGGGTCTCGGCCTGCTCGATCTGATCCAGATACAGGACGTCTCTCATTGCACAAATCAGTTTTTATGTAAAAGGAGATTTTGTCAATGAGCCCGGAAGAAGTCAGGTGAAGGGGGCGGCCCTCACTGTCATGCAGCGCTACCTTATTTGGAACTTATGACTTCAAAATCAGGAAGTAGCGGTCTAGAGTTCAGGGAGTTCGGTGATCACTTCGGAGGGGACATGACAGGACTGCGGATCGGCTACCTTCTGCCGACGCGCGACCGGGCCGTGCTGGGCGACCACGAGGTGACGCCGCTGATCCGGCAGGCGCAGCGCGCGGAGGAACTGGGCCTGGACTCGGTCTGGGCGGGCGACAGCCCGGTGACCCGCCCGCGCGCCGACGCGCTGATGCTGCTGAGCGCCGTGGCGGCCGGCACCGAACGGGTGACGCTCGGCACCGCCGTGCTCCTGGGGGCGCTGCGCCACCCGATCCCGCTCGCCCAGCAGCTCGCCACGCTGGACCGGATCTCGGAAGGGCGGCTGGTCGCCGGGATGGGCGGCGGCTTCCCGAATCCGGCGACCGAGGGTCAGTTCGCGGCGCTGGGCATCGGGTTCAGATCACGGATCAGCCGGCTGGAGGAGGCGATCGTGGCGATGCGGCTGCTGTGGAGCGAGAAGGCCGTGTCGTACGAGGGCAGGCACTTCGCGTTCGAGGACGTGACACTGGCGCCCAGCCCTGCGCGGCCGGGTGGGCCGCCGATCTGGCTTGCGGGGTCCGGGGAGTCCGCCCTGCGGCGGGTGGCGCGGCTGGCGGACGGCTGGCTTCCCTACCCGCCTGAGCCGCAGACCTATGGGCGCGAGTGGGCCGCCGTGCAGGGTGAGTGGACCGCCGTGCAGGGTGACGCGGAGCGTTCAGTCACACCCGGGCTGTACGCGACGCTGTGCCTCGACGACGAACCCGAACGGGCACGGCGGAGGCTGCGGACGAGCATCGAGCGCTATTACAACGCTCCGCTGGAGTACATCGAGTCGATCCAGGCGATGTTCGCCGGGACGCCCGATGACGCCGCGGCCTGGCTCACGCGTTATGCGCAGGCCGGCGCCCGGCACGTGGTGATCCGCCTTGCCGTCGACGACCACACCGCCGCTCTCGAAGAGTTCGCAGACCGGGTCCTGCCCCTCGTACGCACAGGAGACCTTTCATGACCACGTTCGTTCTCGTCCATGGCGCCTGGCATGGCCCGTGGACCTGGGATCGCGTCGTTCCGCTGCTCGAACGCGAGGGGGCGAAGACGATCGCGCCGGACCTCACGCATGCCGCGGACGCCGGTCTGCGCACGCACGTCGACGAGGTCGTCTCGGTGCTCGACGCGGCCGGCGACGTGGTGCTGGCCGGACACAGCTACGGGGCCCTGGTGGCCCGGGAGGCCGCCGACCTCAGGCCCGGCCGTGTGAAGCACATCGTGATGATCGAGGGGTGGGCCGGAGCGGACGGGATGAGCCTCTTCGACCTTGCGCCGGAGGGGTTCGTGGAGGCGATCCGGTCGTGGGCCGGGCCTGACGGCGAGATCCCCGCTCCGGCTCCGGAACGCTTCGGGATCACCGACCCCGAGGACGCACGGTGGCTCGCCGAGCGGCTCCGTCCCCAGTTCCTGCGGACGTTCACCGAGGCCACACGGCTCAGCGGAGCCGTGGGCACGATCCCGGGCACCGGGATCTTCTGCCGCCCGCAGGTGCTGCCGTTCGAGCGGATGGCCGTGTCCCTCGGCTACCGTGCGATCGGCCTGGACGCCCCGCACGACGTGCCGCTGACCGATCCCCGGCCCGTCGCCGACGGTCTGCTGGAGGCCGCGGGATGAGTCTTTCGGTCATTCAGGAACCGGAAGTCCGCAGATTAGAATGAAGAAGTGGAACAGCGGACGTACAACCAGTACTGCGCCACCGCGCGGACGCTCGACATCGTCGGCGAACGCTGGACGCTGCTCCTCATCCGCGAGCTGATGACGGGACCGAGGCGGTTCGGCGATCTCCAGAACAGCCTCCGGGGGCTCGGTACCGGGCTCCTGTCGGCGCGGCTGAAGCATCTCGAACGCGAGGGCCTGGCCAGGAAGATCACCTTGCCGCCGCCCGCACGTACCCCCGCCTACGCCCTCACCGATGCCGGTGAGGAGCTGGCGCCCGCGGTTCTGGCGCTGGCGACGTGGGGAATGAAGTGGGCGATGGGGGAGCGCCGCGAGGGCGAGGTGTTCCATCCGGGCTGGGCCGTCCTCGGCCTGAGGACGTGCTTCGTCGCGGAGGCGGCCGCGGGCCTGCGGGTGGTGTACGAGTTCCGCGTCGGCGACGAGGTGTTCTACGCCGACATCGACGACGGCACGATCGAGACCGCGCACGGCCCGGCCCAGCGGCCCGACCTCGTCATCGAGACCGATGACGCGACGTTCCTGGAGGTCTTCACCCGCGGTCGCGGCCTCGCCGATGCGATCAAGAACGGCGAGGTCGCCGTGACCGGTGACCGCGAGGCCCTCGGCAAGCTCCGCGTGCTCTTCAAGTGGCCGGAACAGGGCCACCGGAAGCCTGCCTCGTAGGGTCGGCCGGTTATGGAGCGGGCGGGTAGGGGACGCCGCCGAGTGCACGGGCGTGCTCGTGCAGCTCTCGGTTGGCCGCCGCCATCTCCGCGGCGGACCGGCACCCGGGCGACGCGGTGCGCAGCAGCCCGAAGAGCACGGAGTCGGACGGCGCACGCAACATCGGCACCCAGCCGGGGGTGAAGCGCTTGATCAGGACGACGCCGCTCAGCCCCAGGTCTTCGGGGGCCGTCGCGCGCATGGCCGCCTCGATGAACGCGGCGGCATGCGCGGCGGGCAGGATCATCGTCGCCCACGGGTGCGGGCGGTCCCACTCGCCGATGGCCTTGAGCTCCTCGACGTCCGGGCGCATCCGGTCGGCGAAGTCCCGGTAGGGGAGTTCCTCTACTTCGGCTGGGTCCAGGCCTGCGGGAGGGTGCGTTCCGTCGTACACCACGGCCTTGAGTTCATAGCCGCTCGTCTTCACCTGGCCTGAGATGTGGTCGGCACGCACGCGGCGTTGTGCCTGGATGAGCTCGGCGGCGGATGAGCAGCCGACCTTGCAGGAGAGCACCCGTTCGGGCGCGGGGATCAGGCGGAGCGTGGCGCGCGTGATGATGCCGTGGCGGCCCATCCCGGCGCGTACGGCGTCGAACAGTTCGGCGCGGCGTGACGGGGAGCAGGACACGATCTCGCCGTCCGGGGTGACGACGTCGAGGGCGAGCACGGTGGCCGCCTGGGTGCCGTGGACGTGCGAGGCGCCGCCGACACCGCCCGCCGAGAGCGTCCCGCCGATGGTCAGATCCAGGAGATCGGTGAGCACCGGCGGGGTGCGGCCGTGCGGCAGCGTCGCGTCCAGGAGTTCGAGCCAGGTGGCGCCGGCGTCCACGGTGACGCGATCGCCGCGTACCTCGTGGACGGACGCGAGCCCGCGCATGTCCAGCACGACGCCGTCCGTGAGCGGCTGACCGCCGGTCGAATGCCCGCAGCCACGCGCGACCACGTCCGTCCGCGCGGTGCGCAGGACGTCGGCGATCTCGCGCGCGGAGGCGGGGCGCAGCACCTCGCCCGGCGTGCGGTCGATCATCCCCCCGAAGTCGCGCACGGTCCCGCCACGCCGGTCATCTCTGGTGCTGCCACGCCGGTCATCGCTGGTCGCGGCTGTCGCGGAGGCGGTCGGCGACCCGGTTCATGAGATCTCCCAGCAGCTGCACTTCCTCGGGAGAGAGCTGCGAGATGAGATTGTCGCGCACGACCTGGCGGTGGCCCGGCCGGACCTTGGCCAGCGCCTCCTCGCCCTTGACGGTCAGCTCGGCCCAGACGGCGCGGCGGTCGGAGTCGCAGTCGGTGCGGCGGACGAATCCGTCCCGTTCGAGCTGTGTCACCTGGTACGTGAGCCGGCTCTTGGAGATCATCGCCTGCCGTGCCAGGTCGGACATGCGCAGGCGCCGGCCGTCGGCCGTGAGCAGCTTGATCAGGATCTCGAACTCCCCGTGGGACATGCCGCCGTCGGCCTTGAGCTGCCGTTCGACCTCGTGCTCCATGAGGTGGGACGCCGTGAGGAACCCGAGCCAGGCGCGGAGTTCGGAGGGGTTGAGGGCGTCATCGTTCACGAGCCCGATTCTACTGCGTGGTTTGAATTTGAACTAATCCCTGATAGCTTGAGTCAAGATTTGAACCTTCAACAGTCCAGGAGGCAGTGCATGCTCCCCGCCCGCCAGTTCCCGTTCCTTCCCGATGTCGGCCTGCTGATCGGCCGCGTGGCGCTCGGCGTCCTCTTCGTCGCGCACGGCTGGCAGAAGCTCACCGACACCGGCCACGCCGGCGTCACCAAGATGTTCGAGGGCATCGGCATCCCGCTCCCCGCCGTGTCCGCCACGTTCGCGACCTGGGTGGAGCTGCTCGGCGGCATCGCGCTCATCGCCGGTCTGCTCGTGCCGGTCGCCGGGGTGCTCCTCGCGGTCAACATGGCCGGCGCGTTCTGGTACGTGCACATGGACAAGGGCTTCTTCGCCGACAAGGGCGGCTACGAGTTCGTGATGATCCTCGGCGCCGCGGCGCTGACGCTGGCGTTCACCGGCGCGGGCCGCCTCAGCCTGGACGGCGTGCTCTTCGGTCGCGGCAGCCGGGAACGGGAATCGGTGGCCGCCTGACCCGTCACCGGCCGGTGTGCGCGCAGGCGTACACCGGCCGCGGCGTGTCCGGTCGCGATCTGCTTGGCCGAGCCATGGCAAGATGTTCCCAGATGACCTTTTCTGGGCATGTTGATCATTGAATGGACTTCTCGGGAAGTAGGTCGCGTGTCGGGCGGTAGTGAGTTCGTAGTGGTGGCCAACCGGCTGCCGGTCGACCGGGCTGGAGAAGAAGACGGCTGGCGGCGCAGCCCGGGTGGCCTCGTCAGCGCCATCGCGCCGGTCATGCGAAGCAGGCAGGGCACATGGATCGGCTGGTCCGGCGCGGCCGACGAGGAGCTGGAGCCGTTCGAGACCGACGGCATGCACCTGTTTCCCGTGCCCCAGTCGGCAGAGGACGTGCGGCTCTACTACGAAGGTTTCTCTAACGCGACCCTATGGCCGCTCTACCACGACGTGGTGGCGCCGCCGATCTACGACCGCGCGATGTGGGACGCCTACGTACGCGTGAACCAGCGCTTCGCCGACGCCGCCGCCAAGGTGGCGGCGCCCGAGGCCATCGTGTGGATCCAGGACTACCAGCTCCAGCTGGTCCCGGCCATGCTCCGCAAGCTGCGCCCAGATCTCCGCATTGGCTTCTTCCTGCACATCCCGTTCCCGCCCCTGGAGCTCTTCTGGCAGATGCCGTGGCGCCGCCAGATCCTCGAAGGCCTCCTGGGAGCCGACCTGGTCGGCTTCCAGCTCCCAGGCGCGGCGTCCAACTTCGTCCGCCTCTGCCGCCGCCTACTCGACGCGCGCTACGTCAAGCAGGACGTCTTCTGGGACGACCGGATCGTCCGCGCCCGCGCGTTCCCCATCTCCGTGGACGTGGACGAGCTCAACGACCTCATCGCCCAGCCCGCCGTCCGCGAACGCGCCGAGGAGATCCGCACCGACCTGGGCGACGCGACCATCCTCCTCGGCGTAGACCGCCTCGACTACACCAAGGGCATCACCCAGCGCCTCCAGGCGTTCGGCGAGCTCTTCGGCGACGGCCACCTCAAGCCGGGCCAGGCCGTCTTCGTCCAGATCGCCACGCCCAGCCGCGAACGCGTGGAGCAGTACCAGCTCCTCCGCGAAGAGATCGAGCAGCAGGTCGGCCGCATCAACGGCGAGTACGGCGAACTGGGCTTCCCCGTGGTCCACTACCTGCACAGCTCGTACGACCGATCCGAGCTCGCCGCGCTCTACCTCGCCGCCGACGTCATGGTCGTCACCCCACTCCGCGACGGCATGAACCTCGTCGCCAAGGAGTACGTGGCCTGCCGGAGCGACCTGCGCGGCGCCCTCGTCCTCAGCGAGTTCGCCGGCGCCGCCGCCGAGCTCAAGCGCGCCTTCCAGGTCAACCCGTACGACATCGACGGCCTGAAGAGCATCCTCCTCACCGCTCTGAACGCCGACCCCATGGAGCAGGGCCGCCGCATGCGAGCCATGCGCAAACGCGTCATCGAACACGACGTGGACCGCTGGGCCCAAGACTTCCTGACCGCCCTGGAGCAATCCCACGTCCCTGAATCTCCCACCCCCAGCCGCGACCGCGACCAGCGAGCCGTCGGCGGAGGAAAAGTGGCGTACATGAGGTCATGAGCTCCAACAGCAGCGGAGCCGCATGCCCAGGAGAAACGCCGCCCATGGCCGCCATCCACACGTGCCGATGTGATCTGGCCGCCACGAACGCAGGGCGCGCGTACGCGAACCCCGGGGTGAAGCCACCAACCTGCACCGCCGCGTGCACGACGCTCTATCTGCATGACCCCTGCGAACCAGCCCCACGCGGAGCCCGCGTGGCATGGACGCACGCACCAGACCGGCCGCGTAGGCGCCATTTGGACCGAGTGCTTGCCTGACCGGATGCGTGCTTAAGGGCACCACCGCGCGTGTGTCCGCCCATCTGACGGCACGTGGGTAACGGCTCGCGTGCCTGGACGGTGGCTGCGGGCCGTTCCACGCCTATCAGGCGCGCGTGGACCCACGCGACCGGATGCGGGCCTGAGGGTGCCAGTTTCGCGGTGTCGGCCCGCTGTACGGCATGTCCGTAACGGCTCGGGTGCCTGGGTGGCGGTGGGGTGCGGCCGTTCTGCGGCTGCCAGGCGTGCGTGTACGCCACACGACCGAGGGTGGCAGCCTGTCTGTGTCGGCGCATCTGGCGGCACGTGCGAGCGGGTTGCGTGTCTGGATGGCGGTGGCTGCGGCCGTTCTGCGGCTATCAGGCGCGCGTGGACGCCACGCGGCCGGATGCGTGCCTGAGGGCGACAGCACGAGTGTGTCGGCCCGCCTGACGGCAAGGTGGTACCGCTTAATGTGCGTGGCATGCGTGACGGCGCGCATGACCGTCCGTGGGTAAGCGGGTGCATGCGGGGATGGCGCGTCAGGCGTGTGTGACGGCGGGGGTGGCCGTCCTGGGCCCGCCTGCCTGGATGTGGCGTGCGGGACCTTCCGCGGGCGGGTGGCCTGCGGTATGGGAGTGTTCGCTGGTCAGGCGGCTTGGGCGGGGCGGAGGTCGAAGGCGGCCCAGACTGCTTTGCCACCGGTCGTCAGGGGGGCCCAGCCCCAGGCACCGCTGATCGCGCCGACCACCAGGAGGCCGCGGCCGCCTTCGCCGAAGCGCTCGGGGATCTGCTCCACCGGCACGGGGGTTCCGGGGCCCGGGTCGGTCACGGCGACGACCAGCCGGCGGGGGTGGCCGAGCAGGACGAGCTGGATCGGGTGGGTCGGCGCCGGCTGGGGGAGGTCTCGCAGACCGTGGCGCAACGCATTTGTCACCAGTTCGGAGACCGCGATCACGATGTCCTCCGCGGCGTGGGTGAGGTCCCACTCGGCGAGGGTCGCGAGCGTGAAGTCGCGCGCGGTCTTCGAGGAGGTGGCGTCGGCGCGCAGAACGCGCCGGGCGGTGCGCGGGTCGCCGGCGGGCGGGGTCGGCCATCGGCCGGCCAGCCCGGGGACGACGGCCACGGTCACGGCAGGTACGGCGCCGGGTGTCTGGTCGGCGGACTGATGGGTGTCCGGCCAGAGCTCATGGTCCAGCGCCGGCGGCCGCCATGGGCGCCGCGCACCGTCGGCGGGGAAGGTTTCGACGTCTGCCTGGTCAACGATCATTGTCAAACCCCAGGGGCGTGCGGGTCGGTCGGTGGCGGGCGTTCGCTATCTTGCTCCCCATGTCGTGCAGATGCAAGACCGTCTGCATGAACGAATGCAAGAACGAATGCACGTGCATCTCGTACCATGGCAACGGGTGGGGCGAGATCCGCGGCCTCCCGAGAGGGAGGCGCAGACGCCTTCAAAGGGGGCAAACAGATGGACGACGAGCTGTCGGACTTCGTTGCTTGGGAACTCGTCTGGCAGAAGAGCCGCCGCAGCAACCCGAGCGGCAACTGCGTTGAGATGGCCGAACTCCCCACCGGGGAGATCGCCGTGCGCAACTCCCGGTACCCGCAGGGTCCGGTCCTCGTCTATACCCGGGAGGAGGTCGAGGCCTTCGTCGGAGGCGCCAAGGACGGCGACTTCGATCACATGCTCGTCTGAACGCTCAGTAAACCGAATCGCGTTCCATTCTGCGGCCGGGCCAGGTACCGTGCGGTCGCATGCACCTGGGGCAGATTGCTGAGCAGACGCCCGAAAAGCCCGCCGTCATCATGGCGGGCTCCGGCCGCGTCATCACCTACCGGGAACTGAACGAGGCCTCCAACCAGCTCGCGCATCTGCTTTACACAGAGGGGCTGCGGCCCGGGGACCACATCGCGTTCATGCTCGAGAACCATCCGCTCTTCCTCGCCATCGCCTGGGCGGCGCAGCGCTCCGGGCTCTACTACACGGCCATCAGCTCGCGCCTGCAGCCCGACGAGATCGCGTACATCGTCGACAACTGCGAGGCCAAGGCGTTCATCACGAGCAAGGCGCTCGAAGCCGCTGCCGGGACGGTCAGCGTGCCCCTGCGGCTCATGCTCGACGGGACGGCTCCGGGCTTCCTCTCGTACGAGGAGCAGGTGGGCGCCCAGCCCGTCACGCCGATCGCAGAGGAACGCGAAGGCTCGGACATGCTCTACTCCTCGGGCACGACGGGACGGCCCAAGGGTGTCAAACCGCAGATCTCCCTCGCCGAGATGGGCACGCCGGGCGTGCTCTTCCAGCTGTTGTCGCTGCTCTTCCAGCCTGACGGCGACTCGGTCTACCTGTCACCGGCGCCGCTCTACCACGCCGCGCCGCTGCGCTACTGCCTCACGATGCAGCGCTTCGGCGCGACCGTGGTGGTGATGGAGAAGTTCGATCCTGAGCAGGCTCTGGCGGCGATCGAGAGGTACGGGGTGACGCACAGCCAGTGGGTGCCGACGATGTTCATCCGGATGCTGAAGCTGCCCCGGGAGATACGGGACCGGTATGACCTCTCCAGCCTCCGGTGTGCGGTGCATGCCGCGGCGCCGTGTCCCGTGCCGGTGAAGGAGCAGATGATCGAGTGGTGGGGGCCGGTGCTGCACGAGTACTACGCCGGCACCGAGGGCAACTGCTTCGTTTACACCAACTCCGATAACTGGCTCGCCCACAAGGGCACGGTGGGCAAACCGCTGCTCGGCGAGATCCATGTGTGCGACGAGGAAGGGAACGAGCTTCCGGTGGGGACGTCCGGCACGCTCTACTTCGGCGGTGGGCCCGCGTTCGAGTACCACGGGGACAAGGCCAAGACCGAGGCGTCCCGCGACCCGTGGGGGCACGGCTGGACCACCCTCGGCGATGTCGGCCACGTCGACGAGGACGGCTTCCTCTACCTCACCGACCGGCGCTCGTACATGATCATCAGCGGGGGCGTGAACATCTACCCGCAGGAGGCCGAGAACGTCCTGGCCGTCCATCCCAAGGTCGCCGACGTCGCGGTGTTCGGCGTGCCCGACGCCGAGATGGGCGAGGCCGTCAAGGCCGTCGTCCAGCCTTTGTCGATGGACGACGGCGGCCCCGCGCTCGAAGCCGAGCTGATCGCGTATTGCCGCGAACATCTGGCCCACTACAAATGCCCGCGTTCGGTCGACTTCCGCGCCGAACTACCCCGCCACCCCACAGGCAAGCTCTACAAACGCCTCCTCAAGGACGAGTACTGGCAGGAGCAACGCCCCACCCCGGCCTGAGGCCGCTCCCGCCCGTGGCGGCACCCGGTCTGAGATGGCACCCGGTCAGAGGCGGCACGTGGTCTCGGCAGCCCGGTTCGAGGCGGCACCCGGTCTTGGGCGGCTCGGGCCTGAGCCTGCTCCTGGTCTGGGGCGGCCCCTGTGATGTGGCCCGGTCTGGTCTCGGGCGGGCCGTGCCTGAGGCGGCTCTGGCGGGAGTGGTTCGGTCTGGGATGGCCCCGTTTGGCGGTGGCCGGGCCTGGGGCGGCTCTGGTAGGAGGTGCCTCGTCTGAGAGCGCCCTGAGGGCGCTGAGGGGCCCGTACACGGCGAACGCCCCGGGCCGGGGAGTTGATCCCTGGACCGGGGCGTTCGGCCGCTGAGCGCCCCTGGCGGGGTCGCTCGGTGATCTTCTAGTGCATCGGCATCGGCGCGTCGACCGCCGAAGTGGCCGGCTTCTTGCGCGGCAGCAGGAGCGCCGGCAGGAACGCCAGGAGCAGCAGCCCCGCGGCCCACCAGAAGGTGTGCTGGTAGGCGTCGGCCATCGGAGGCGCGATCTTGGCGAGGACCTCCGGCGGGACCTTCTCCGCCGAGCCGATCTCGCCGCCGCCACCGCTGCCGAGCCTGTCGCTCAGCTGGTTGGCGAGCAGCACCGCGATCATCGCCGTGCCCACGGACGCCGACACCTGCTGGATGATGTTGAGCATCGTGCTGGCCCGCGGCACCTCGTCGTGCACCAGGGTCTGGATGGCCGCGGCCATGGTGGGCATCATCGTCATGCCCATGCCGAGACCCATCACGAACAGCACGGCGCCAAGGCTCCAGTAGGAGGTGTCGGCCTGCAGCAGCGCGGCGAAGCCGGCCACCGACAACACGACGACCGTCAGGCCGACCAGGACGACCCGGCCGGGGCCGATCTTGTCGGTGAGCTTGCCGCCCACCGGCATGGTGACCATCGCGCCGAGCCCCTGCGGAGCGAGCAGGAGGCCGGACATGAGCGCGCCCTCGCCGCGGACCGACTGGTAGTACAGCGGCATCAGCAGCATGGCGCCCATGAACGCCGCCATGAAGAGCACCATGGTGCCCGAAGCGGCGGCCACCGAACGGCGCTTGAGCAGGCGCAGGTCGATGAGCGGGCTCTCGGCGCTGAGCGCGCGGAAGACGAACGCGACCGTCAGCGCGGCGCCGATGACGGTGGGGATGAGCGCCTCGGTCTCGGTGAAGTCGCCCAGCTCCGCGCCCTTGGCCAGACCGTAGATCAGCAAGGCCAGACCCGGGGAGAGCAGGAGCAGCCCGAAGAAGTCCAGGCGCTCGCCGCGTTGCGGGCTGTCGGGCTTGAGGATCCGCGCGGCCATGACCAGCGCGATGATGCCGATCGGCAGGTTGATGAAGAAGATCCAGCGCCAGGACACGTCATCGACCAGCCAGCCGCCGAGGATCGGGCCCATGATCGGGCCGAGCAGCATCGGGATGCCGACGACGCTCATCACCTGGCCGACCCGGGACGGGCCCGCGGCCTGGGTGAGGATCGTCATGCCGGCGGGCATGATCATGCCGCCGCCGAGGCCCTGCAGTACGCGGAACGCGATGAGCGACTCGGCCGACCAGGCCGCGCCGGCCAGCATCGACCCCAGCACGAAGAGCGTGATCGAGATCATGTAGAGGCGCTTGGTGCCGAACCGCGCCGAAGCCCAGCCGGTGATCGGGATGACGGTGGCGAGCGCGAGGGTGTAACCGGTGGCCACCCACTGGATGGTCGCGAGCGGAGTCTTGAACTCCTTGGCGAGGTCGTTGATCGCGACATTGACGACGGTCACGTCAAGGATGGACATGATCGCGCCGAGCACGACGACCATGGCCACCGCGAGCACGCCACGATCAAGGCCACCGCCGGAACCGGAGGGTTCCGGTGGAGTGTCGGCCACCTTTGGGGATGCTGGGGCGGTCAAGTGAAACTTCCAATCGTCAGGCTCGGGCACACGGGCGCCAGAGGTGAAAGATCATGTTGGGGGTGTCACTGGAAAATACTGCAGTGACTGACACTTTGCGAGCGATTAAACCCGGCTCGTCCCAGGAGTATTCCGGGAGCCTCGGACATTCTGCGCTGGTCCCACCCCCTCAGGATGGAACCTCAACCAAACTTGAGGGCAAGTCGATGTGACATACCTGACACTCGCCCTGGCCGGTACGTGAGCAGCGCGTTTCCAGAACCGAAACGGCGAGTGTCCATGAGCTCCAGCGGACCTTCCTCATCGCGCCTCCGTACGTCGCTGTCACAGAGGAAGGCCGTCGAGACCACTCGACTCATCTGTGACCCACACCACACCTAGCGGGCCTGCGGGCGGCTCTGAGTGGCGTGACGCAGGACAGCCGCATCACACCCCACCCGCCACGGCCGCGCATTGTGCAGGGCGGCTCGATCGTGGCGATCGGGGCTTGAACGTGCCTCTGGCCGGGTGAGGGTGTCGGCTGTAGCCTCCGGGCTATGGCTCGGCACCGGGCAAAGGTGAACGCCAAGCGGCATGTCATGTCTGTGGGGATACCGATCGGTCTTGTCGCCGTGCTCGCCTGCGTGGGCGGCGGCGTGCTCACGGTGGGCCTGCTGGACAGGAATGAATCGCCGAGCGCGCCCGCTGAGACGGTGGCTGAGAAGGCCAGCCCGGCCCAGCGGCTGGTGACCGTGACGGTCACCGGGGCCAGTTGCCATGTCTTCGCCAGCACAGCGGGGAACAAGGTGTTGTTCAACCGGTACGCCAAGCACGGCGAGTCCGTACACTTCGACATCGCTCCGCTGACCCTGGTGCTGAGCGACGGCGGCGCGGCGCGGGTGTTCGTGCGTGGCAGGCCACAGGCTATCGGCAGGTCCGGTGACCGCCAGCAGATCACCGTTGACCGGTGAGCCGGTGCAGCGCTCACGTGACCTCGCGTTCAGCGGATCTGGTTGGTGGCGTTGCGGCGGGCGCGCTAGGTGATCGGGCACTGGGTGCCGGTGCAAAGCATGCGTACGAGCAGATCGCCGAAGATGCGCTGCGCTTGTTGCGGGTCCTTGGACAAGTAGACCTTGCCGCCGGTGACGTTCACGATTTGTTGGAGTGGCCGGGTGTCGATGTCGTCACCGTAGGCGCCGATGATGATGCTGACTGGGCGCGCGGGGTCGTACTCCTGGCGGAGCGTGCGGATCAGCTCGTCGAGCTTCATGCCGTTGTACGGGTCGCTCTCTTCGCCGTCGGTGAAGACGGTCACCACGTTGAAGACCTCGGGCCGGTAATTGCGGCTGACCTCGCGGAAGCCGGCCAGGATCGTGTCGTACAGGCCGGTGTAGGTTCCGGGGATCGGCTTGGAGCGGGCGACCGCTGAGATCAACCGGTCGCGCTGGCTGACGCCGTTGTCGACCGATCCCATCGCCCGGATGGGGACCGCCTCGCGGTGGTCTCGGGTGCCGTCGAGCCTGGTGGCGAACTGCCAGAGCCCGATCTCCACGAAATCGGGAGTGAGCTGGAGGCTCTGCTGGATCTGCCGGCTGAGCGCGGTCAGACGGCTGGTGGACGTGCCGGGCACCGGCTGGCGCATGGACGGTGAGACGTCGAGGACGTCGAGCAAGCGGGCGCCCAGCCGCATCCGGTTCCACATGTCGCGGATCTTCACGGCGGTGGGGGAGTCGGGCAGTTGGATTCGCCGGGGCGGTGCCGGGGTGAAGCCGAGTTTGGGGTCCAGGGCGCTGCCGGCTTGACCCTCGGGGGTACGGAAGCCGGCGTCGGTCAGCAGCTCACGTGTGGCCGGTTCTCTGAGGAATCTGCCGAAGGCGTCGGCGGCCTTGCCCTGGCTTCTGTCGTGGGTGACGCGGACATACGGATAGTCGAGCACGACCGTGCCCTCCGCAGGGTAGACAGGCACCAGGCTGCGTTCGCCGACCGCCTCGTTCTCCAGCAGAGACTGCTCGGAAGCAACGCCGATGGTGGTCCGTCCGGTGTCGCCGACCGCAGCGTGCACCGCGACGGGGTCCTTGACCGTCATCGTGCGTAGGGCCAGCATCGCGGTCGCGAAGTTCAGCAGGCCGCGCTGTCCGGTTCCGGCGAGGGTGTGCAGGGCCAGCAGCGGCCCCATTCCCGTGGTCGAGGTGGCCGGTTCGGGGACGACGAATCGTGGTGCGTCGGCGTCCGTTCGCTGCCGGGGGTCGGGGATTCCGCCGGGCATGAGGGAGCGCCAGCTCGCCTTCATTCCCTGGGCGCTGAACTTGCGGGCGGTGCTCGCCGAGAGCACCCAGACGATGGGCGAGCTGGCCAGCGAGGGCTCGACTGAGGCCACCGCCGCGGCGCCTGTGCTGCCGCTGCGTGCCAGCGGCACCCAGAGCCATGAATCGGGAATCCACGCGTCCGGTGGAGGGGCGCCGGGCTCCTCGACGGTGCCTGCCAGGGTTTCGGCGACAGACGCGGGGGACCTTGGCTCGATCCGCACCGAGACGCACCGCCCGTCCACCTTGGTCCCCTGGAACCGCGCGGCCGCGGTACGCAGTGGAGCGGCCACCCCAACGGCCACGGCGACGACGACCGTTCGACACGGGCCGCTCGGAGCGTCCGAGCATGCACCGAGGCCGGACGACGCGATGGACAATGCGACACCGAACACCAGGGGTCTTCGCACCGCCGACTTCCTTCCGCCTGCCCCCGATGCCGCAGAGCGACTCCCGCATTCCAAAGAAGCGCTTGCTTACATTGACGGAGCGGCCCGAGCCTGTCAATCCTCCGCAAGACTTGCGTTCGCCAATACTCCACGCCTTGAGGTCCCAGCTCGCAGAACGCACCACGACCTGACCGGCGGCCGGACTCGGACATGGTTTGCGCTTGTGGGGGGTCATCGCCGGGGAAACCATGAGGGCCCCGACCCCACCGGAGCGGAAATGAAGAAGTCAGTACGTCATGGGTTCGTCGGCGCGACTCTCACAATGGCTGTCACCGCGGCGATCGTCGTCGTCCCCGCGACACCGGCGCTGGCGTTGGCCCGCACATGCAGCATCCCGTACGGCGCATACGGCTGTTCCACCAGCTCGATCCCGGAGACTCGCGGCGCGATTCTGATCACTGCGTTCGCCCCGAGCACGTTCAGCGTCTCGGTCACGTGCCGTGCGCACGATTCGGGCAACGGCAACGAGGTCGGCCGCGTCACCTCGACGAACTGGATCACCAGGAGCAAGGAGATCGGCGGCCTGACCAACTCCTACTTCCTCAGCTGCGTCCGCTCCACTACCAGCGGCGGAGGCGGCGGCCGCATCGAAAACTGACCCACCGACCCGACCGGCAGAGGTACCGGGGACGGCCGTGCCTATCGGTGGGAAGATCGGCAGGTCGGCGGTCGTGCGGTAGTCCACCCATTGGATCAGGCCGATCTCGTGGCTGCGGCTCATCTGACGCGAACCTTGATGCGGGTGAACGGCGCCGCTGTGGCATCAGGCAAGGGGCGAGACGTCATCGCGCCAGCTTCGAGGCCGTCCAGTTCATGATCGCGTTGGTGCGTCCAAGATGGCGAGAATGCCCGTGCGTGGCCGGCGGTGCTGGCTACTGTTCGCTCATGTCTGAGATTTCCGGTCAGCTCCCCTTCGACAGCGACTTCGGATCTCACACCGCGCCGTCCACCTCGGTGCCGGGACTGCACTACATCGCCGACTGGATCAGTCCAGACGTCACAGACGCCCTGCTCGCGGACATCGACGCCGAGCCGTGGTCGACGGAGCTGAAGCGGCGCGTACAGCACTACGGCCATCGATATGACTACGGTCGCCGCAGCGTGGCAGCAGCTTCGCCGCCGCTTCCGGTTTGGGCACGGCAAGCGGCAGCCCGCCTGGTCGGTGAGGGGCTGATGGACCGGGAAGCGGATCAAGTGATCGTCAATGAGTATCAGCCGGGGCAGGGGATCAGCGCCCATGTCGACTGCGTGCCGTGCTTCGGCCCGGTCGTCGCGGCGATCTCCCTGGGCTCCAGCTGCCTCATGGACTTCACCCACCCCGAGGACGGTTTGAAGCTGGCGGTGCGTCTGGCGCCGGGCAGCCTTCTTGTCATGACCGGTCCAGCCCGATTCACCTGGCGCCACGCCATCGCCGCGCGCAAGAGCGACCCTGGTGCGACAGGGCGCGTCCCGCGTGGGCGGCGAGTGTCGATGACCTTCCGCACAATCATCCATCCCAAGCGGTAGCCGTCGACGATCGCCGGCGGACGCGCGCGCCGGGTCAAAGGCCTTCACACCGGTCGCCTGGAAGGCGGAGCCCGGATTCGCCGTGCCCGACGGCTATGACTCGGCCTGGGAGGAGATCCTCGACGACGTCGAGTGTGAGACGTACGAGTACATGAGCGACGTTCCTTTCACCACCTGCTCCCACTGTGCGATCAGGGCGAGTGGCATATGAAGCCGACCCTAGTAGATCTCCATGCGGTGGCGGAACGCTTCGGCGCCGCGCATCTCCTGGCCCGCGTGGTGCTTGATGACGAGTTGGCGGTTCCCTGCAAGAGGGGACAGGTCGATGCCAGGTGGCATACCGGAGATGTAGAGCAGCCGGAGTGCGGGCAGGTCTGCCAGCGGGCTCAGGTCCTTGATCTTCCCGCAGCCCCGGATGTGCAGGGCCCGCAGGTTCGGCAAGCCGCTGAGCGGTGTCAGATCCGCGACCTCGGTGTGCGACACGTCCAGGAAATCGAGGTTGTCGAGCCCGGCGAGAGGACTCACATCCCGGATCGGGCACTGTTCGACGGCGAGCGTGTGGAGCGGCAGGTGGGAAACCGCCTCCAGGTCGGAGACCCACGGGCATCCGGACAGGTCGAGGGTGTGAACGTGTGGCGTGGAGTGGGTGATCTCAGCGAGGTCGCAGGCGAGGCGGCTTCGACAGAGCCCTAGTGACCTGACGTTCTGGAGTGGCGGGAGCATGTCCACATCGGTCAGGTGTCGGGCATGACCCAGTTCGAGAGTCAGCAGCGACGAATAGCGCTTCAGCGGGGAGAAATCTGCGACCTTCCCACACCGCGGAAGGCTGATCGTGTCCAGCAGCGGATAGTCGTTGAGGAACCCCAGGTCCGCAAGGCCCTCCCGAATGAGACTGAGGCGCCTCAGCTCGGGAAGCGGGGGCATCCGCCGAGGATCCACGTCCGCGCTGCAGATGAGGGAGAGCTCTTTGAGACTCTCGGCATGCTTGGCAAGGAAGGCGAAGTCGGTAGGGCCCTCCAAAGTCAGGCCGAGCTCAGAGCGAGCCGGAAGCCTGTCAAGCGCGCTCACCTGCCCGGGGGTCCGGGCCCAGACCCAGCTTTCATGCTCCCTCGTCGTTGCCAGCACACGTTCGGCGTACTCGGCCGGATCGAAGTAGTCCCACGCGGTGTTCAGTTCGAGTTGAACGTCGAGCCTCGGGTCTTCGGCGTACCGAGCGAGGAGGTCAAGGGCCTGCGGCCCGTTGATCAACCATGCCGCGCGTGTGGTCGCGGCCGCCGCTGCGACCGGCAAGCCGTCCAGCGTCTTCGGCAGCCGGGCCAGCACCGGCTCCCCGGCCGTGGCCAGCGAACGCGCGGCGGCCTCGTTCCGTGGCGGGACCAGGTCGTCCAGGCACCGGTCGATTCCCTGGCGAAGATCCTCCGGGACGGAAGGCAGCGTTTCCAGGCAGGCCACGGTGACCAGCTTGAGCGCCCGTGCTTGGCGAGGCTCGGCCTCCATCCGGGCGAGGAGACCGCCGATGAGTTCGCGGCACTGCGGTTCATTGGCGTGCCCGGCGGCCATGACGACGGTCTGGCGCCACTGGTCGCGGTGCGCGTTCCGGATGAGCAGATCCATGTCGCCGAGACTCGCCGCCTGCTTGGCGGCCAGGTATTCCTGAACGGTCCGATGCACGAAGTCGATGCGCCCTGGCACGGGCTCACGGATCACGCCACTGCGTTGCAGCAGCATGTCCAGGACGTCCGCGGCGTTCACGTCCACCTGCGGCATTGACGCGAGGCGGTCGGCGATCAGCCGTTCCACCATCGGCTTCGGCAGCTCCACCCGGCCGCTGGTCGACAGATGCCATGCCACGTCCTGCAGGATCCGGATCTTCCGATCGCGGGGCAGTTGGACTTCGCGTGCACTGGGAACGTTGCGTTTGGCGTCACGGGTCTCGAGCAGCAGGTCGAGGGCCGCCGCGTACAGGCCCATGCGATCGCGGGGCAACGTTTCCAAATCCAGATTGAGCGCGCACAACATCGCTGCCAGCAATGGGCTGGACGCGAGGGCCTGGAGATGCGGGGCCGACTCCAGCCGAGCCAACAGCTTCGCCTCGTACGACGGCAACTGCTCGGGTGTGCATGGCGTCTCCGCGCAGTGGCGCAACGCATCATGCCAATGCTTGACGAGCGCGCGGATGTCGGCTGGACCCATCTGCTCAAGGAACGCCGTGGTGAATCCCTCGTTCTTCAGCCAGCCCACCTCGGCGGCGGCCGGACGGGATGTGACGATGACACGGATGCCACCGAACTGGCCGACGATCTCCTGGAGCCATTGCCGCACCGCCTGCCGACGCCCGCCGGTGACCTCGTCCACACCGTCCACCAGAAGCAGCACGCGCCCTGACTCAAGCCGCCTGTGCACCCAGCCGCGCGGCATGATGCCGGTCAGCGTCCCGGCCACGTCATCGAGGAACTCCTCCGGCTTGGGCAAGGCGCCGTCGGCGTGACTCCGCAATTTGATCAGGAACGGGACACGACCGTTCCAGCCCGTCAGCTCGCCGGTGAACGCGCCCCGCGCAGCCGTTACGGCCAACCAGCGAAGCAAGGTGCTCTTGCCGCCACCGGCCTCGCCGCGTAGCAACATGAGACGGTGCTCGCCGAGCGCGGACTCCACCCGCACCGCACCACCTTCACGCTCGCCTCGCCAGTCGGAGATCGAAGCAGGCTCGGTCTTGCGGCGCTTGCCGGTCTCCTCGGTGACGTTGAGGCTGATGTACGCGACGCTCAGCGTGGTGCGTGGCCGGTTGAGCCGGCTGAAGCGGACGCCGAACAGTTCGAGGGTGTCCAGATTGTGGCTGAGCGCGGTCAGATAGCGGCGGGTGAACTCCTCGTCCTCGGCATCGCCCTCGGGCGCCGACAGAGAACGCACGGGAAGCCTGACCAGCACCGAGTTGACCTGGTCGGCAAGCCCGCTCAGCCGGTTGAGGATCGCCACCGAGGCCCGTGGTTCGAACTGCGGAAGGTGAATGAGGATGTTCGCCAGGCAGTCGCAGCACTCATCGAGCACGACGTTGTACAGCCGTGCCCCCGCCTCGCCGAACTGCCCGCGCGCCGCGTACGCCGAGAGTCGTGAACGCAGGCCGCGCGCCAGCTTCACCGCGTCCGCGTCGGCTGCGAAGAACGCCTCGTCCGAGAGATCGGCGTCCTCGAGCGTTCTGACGACGGCGAAGAGAACCGCCTCGCGATCGCCCTCGGTCAGGCCGCCGAACTCCTGCCGGGCGAACGCCAGCAGCCTTTCGGCGACCGAGTCGGCGATGTCCTCGAACTGCCGCTGCGCTCGCCGCCGCTTGATCTCGTCCGGGAAGCCGAGCTTGATGAGCTCAACGAGATCCTTGGACGCCGCGTCCCTGGTAGAACGCCCCGCGAGCCATCGCCCCACGGCCAGCTGCGCTACAGACCGGCCGACGTTGAACGCGGCGACTTCAACTGACACGCCACCAAGTATGGCGACATGCGTCAGATTTTGCCGCCCTTGATGTCCTCGACGAAGCTCTGGAACGCACCAGCCGAGAACGCCAGCACCGGCCCATCCGGATCCTTCGAGTCCCGCACAGCCACTACGCCCCGCGAGTCGCCCACCTCAACGCAGGCCCCACCGTTCGAGCCACT
Source organism: Actinomadura rudentiformis (assembly GCF_008923185.1). Classification (GTDB taxonomy): domain Bacteria; phylum Actinomycetota; class Actinomycetes; order Streptosporangiales; family Streptosporangiaceae; genus Spirillospora; species Spirillospora rudentiformis. The sequence goes on along the minus strand of NZ_WBMT01000034.1, from coordinate 410 downwards.
CGCCGAAGACTTGCGCCAGTCAGCGACCTCAACACAGTCGCCGCCGTTGCCAGCGCTTGTCGACGACTTGCGCCACGCTGCGAGCTCAACGCAGTCGCCGCCGCTGGCATCGCTCGCGGAGGCCTTACACCAGCTCGTGAGCTCGATGCAGTTTCCATGATTGCATCGTGGAGACCCCGTCCTTCAGGATGGGAGGGACTGTCTGAAAGATCGTGTGGGTGGGGTGGTGATCCGGAAGGCTGGGGCTGAGGCCCCGGCCGGGAAGGATCATGCGTGACCAACCACGATGAGGACGAGACAGGTAGCGGGTTGGATGTCCAGCTCGCGGCTGAGCTGATCGAGCGGGCCAAGGCTGAAGGAGTGTCGCTGGTCGGGCCGGATGGGCTGCTGGCCGGGATCACCAAGACCGT
>NZ_WBMT01000033.1 GCF_008923185.1 Actinomadura rudentiformis | reverse complement strand
TGGTCAACATGTACGGGATCACTGAGACGACCGTGCACGTGTCGTACGTCGCGCTCGACCGTGCCTATGCCGCGACCGCGCCTGGCAGCATCATCGGCACGGGGATTCCCGACCTGCGGGTCTACGTCCTCGACGACCGCCTCCAGCCCGTGCCGCCCGGTGTCGTGGGCGAGCTCTACGTCGCCGGTGCGGGCCTGGCGCGTGGCTATCTCAACCGCCAGGCCCTGACCGCCGAGCGCTTCGTCGCCGATCCGCACGGCAAGCCCGGCACGCGCATGTACCGGACCGGCGACCTGGGCCGCTGGCGTCGCGACGGCAGCCTGGAATACCTCGGCCGGTCCGATCAGCAGGTGCAGCTGCGCGGCTTCCGCATCGAGCTCGGCGAGATCGAATCCGTGCTCGCCCGCCACGAGTCCGTCTCGGACGTGGCCGTCATCATCCGTGACGACCGCCTGATCGCGTACGCGGCCGGCACGGGCATCGACTCGGCGGAGCTCCGGCGTTTCGCGGCCCGCGACCTCCCCGACCACATGGTCCCCGCGACGGTCGTGCGGCTCGACGCCCTGCCCTTGACCTCCAACGGCAAGCTCGACCGCAAGACACTCCCCGCCCCCGACTTCGCGGCCAAGGTCTCCGCACGCGCTCCTCGCACGGCCGACGAGGAGGCTCTTGCCGCGCTCTTTGCTGAGGTGCTGGGTCTGGAGCGGGTTGGCGTCGATGACGGCTTCTTCGATCTGGGCGGTGACTCGATCATCGCGATCCAGCTGGTGTCGCGGGCACGCCAATCGGGTTTGGTCATCTCTCCCCGTGATGTCTTCCAGCACCAGACCGTCGAACAGCTCGCCGCGGTCGCCCGCCCGGTCGGCGAGGGCGAGGAGATCGAGACCGAGGCGCCCGGCACCGGCACCGGCCCGGTCCCGGCGACGCCGATCATGCACTGGTTCCGCGGCCTGCGGGGTCCGGTCACCGACTACAGCCAGCGCATGGTGCTCCAGGCCCCGCCCGCCCTGGACATGGAACGCCTGACGACGGCCCTGCAAACGATCCTCGACCACCACGACATGCTCCGCCTGCGCGTGAACGGTGACGAGTTCGAAGTCACCGAGACCGGCACGGTCGACGCCGCGTCCCTGCTCCGGCGGGTGGACATCCAGGGCTTGAGCGGCGATGCCCTCCGCGACGTTCTCGCTCATGAGGCGAACGCCGCGAAGGCACGCCTCGACCCGTCCGCCGGGATCGTGGCGCAGCTCGTCTGGTTCGATGCGGGGGCACGATCAGGCCGGCTCCTCCTGACCCTGCACCACCTGGTCGTGGACGGCGTCTCCTGGCGCATCCTGCTCCCCGACCTGGTCACCGCCTGGGCCGGGGGAGAGCTCCTGCCGGTTCCCACCTCGTTCCGCCGCTGGGCCCAGCGCCTGGTGGCCGAAGCCTCAGAACCCTCCAGGGCCGCCGAACTCCCCCTCTGGGCCGACATCCAGAGCACCCCGGACCCCCTCCTCGGCGCCCGCGCGCTCGATCCGGCGATCGACACGTTCGGCACCGCCCGCCACCTCACCGTCGACCTGCCCGCCGACGTCACCGGGCCGCTGCTCACCGACGTGCCCGCCGCGTTCCACGGCCGTGCCAACGACGTGCTGCTCACCGGGCTCGCCCTCGCCGTCGCCGAGTGGCGCCGCGGCGACGACCCGGCGGTGCTGATCGATCTGGAGGGCCACGGCCGCGAGGAGATCGTCCCGGGCGTGGACCTGTCCCGTACGACCGGCTGGTTCACCTCGATCTTCCCCGTCCGCCTCGACGCGGGCCCGATCGACTGGGCCGAGGTACGGGACGGCGGCCAGGCCGTCGGCACCGCGCTCAAGCGGGTCAAGGAGCAGCTCCGGGAGATCCCCGACAACGGCATCGGCTACGGCCTGCTCCGCCATCTCAACCCCGCCACCCGCGAACACCTCGCGGGCCGTACCCCGCAGATCGCCTTCAACTACCTGGGCCGATCCGCCGTGCCCGAGGCCGCCGACTGGTCTCCGGCCGCGCAAGCCGACAGTGACGCCCTCGGCAGCGGCCAGAACGACGGCCTGGCCCTCGTGCACGCCATCGAGGTGAACGCCCACACCCGCGACCTCCCTGGCGGCCCGGCGCTCACCGCGACCTGGACCTGGGCGGGCGCCCTCTTCTCCGCAGAAGACATCGAGGCCCTCGCGGACAAGTGGTTCGAGGCCCTGCGCGGCCTCGTCGCCCATGTCATCGACGGCGGCGACGACGGACCGGTCGGCGGATTCACCCCCTCGGACCTCTCCCTCGTGGAGGTCAGCCAGGACGAGATCGACGAACTGGCCGCAGAGCTCGACGACGAATGGGACGGCGAATGACGGCACCGGCGCAGCAGCAGAAGCAGTCTCAGCTGGAGGACATCCTGCCGCTGTCGCCGCTGCAGCAAGGGCTGTTCTTCCACGCTCTGCATGACAGCGGCCAGGACGTCTACACGGCGCAGGTCGTCTTCGATCTGGAAGGGCCGCTCGATGTGGCGGCGCTGAAGGCGGCGGCTGCGACGTTGCTGCGGCGGCACGCCAATCTGCGAGCCGGGTTCCGGCAGCGCAAGGAGGGCACGCCGGTCCAGATCGTGCAGCGGCAGGTCCGGTTGCCCTGGCAGGACGTCGATCTGAGCGCGTCACCCGAAGACGAACGGGAGGCGCAGGCCAAGGCGGTCGCGGATCGGGACCGGGCGACGCCGTTCGACATGGCCAGGCCGCCGCTGCTCAGGTTCACCCTGATCAAACTGGCGGACGGGCGGCACCGGATGGTGTTCACCAACCACCACATCCTGCTGGACGGCTGGTCGACGCCGATCCTCCAGACGGAACTCTTCGCGCTCTACCTGGCAGGCGGTGATGACACGGGGATGCCGCGTGTCGCCCCGTACAAGAACTACCTGGCCTGGCTCGCCAAGCAGGACCGGGGCGCGGCCGAGGAGGCATGGCGGCGCGCGCTGGCGGGGGTGGAGGAGCCCACCCTCGTCGCGCCGGAGGCAAGGGCGGCGACGGGGGAGCCTGGCCGGGTCCGGCTCAGGCTGAGCGAACAGCTGACCGCTGACCTGAACGCGCGGGCGCGGGCTCAGGGCGTCACGCTCAACACGGTGATGCAGCTCGCGTGGGGCATGCTGCTCGGGCGGCTCACCGGCACCACCGACGTCGTGTTCGGCGCGGCGGTGTCTGGGCGCCCCGGGGACCTGCCGGGCGTCGAGCAGATGATCGGGCTCTTCATCAACACGCTCCCGATCCGGGTGCGGGTGCGGCCTGCGGACACGGTCGCGGAGGCGCTCACGCGGCTCCAGGGCGAGCAGGCCGAACTGATGGCCCACCACCATCTGGGGTTGCCCGACATCCAGCGGCTCACGACGGTCGGGACGCTCTTCGACACGATGACCGTGCTGGAGAACTACCCGTTCGACCCGGACGCGGCGGGCACGGATCTGGGCGGCCTGACGCTGACGGACGTCGACGGCTATGACGCCAGCCATTACCCGCTGGCGCTGGCGGCCGTGCCCGGGCGCCGGCTGTCGCTACGCGTCGACCACCGGACCGACCTGTTCGGGCCTGAGGACGCGGAACGGCTGGCCGGGCGGCTGGTCCGGATCCTCGAGGCCATCGCCCATCGGCCGGACGCCCCGCTGGCCTCGGTGGACGTCCTCACGGAGGACGAGACAGCCAAGGTCCTGCGGGAGTGGCAGGGTCCCGTGACGGAGAGGCGTCCCGGGATCACCATCACCGAACGCTTCGCGGAATGGGTCCGGGAGACCCCCGACGCCGAGGCGATCCGCTGGGCGGGGCAGTCGATCACGTTCGCCGAGCTCGACGCGCGGGCGAACCGGCTCGCGCACCGCCTGATCGGTCTCGGCGTGCGGCCGGAGACCCCGGTGGCCATGCTCCTCGAACGTTCCGCCGACGCGATCGTCTCCTCGCTCGCCGTGCTCAAGGCGGGCGGCGCGTACGCCCCGATCCACCACGGCCATCCACCGGACCGCATGGCCTGGGCGGTCGCCGAGGTCGGCGCGCCGGTGCTCCTGGTCAACACCCCGATGAAGGATCGCGCCGCGGAGTTGCAGGGGGCGGCCACCGTGATCGTCGTGGACGACGATCCGGAGCTGGCCGTCCAGCCGAGCACCGATCCGGGAGTCGTCAACCGGCCCGATCAGCTCGCGTTCGTCCTGTTCACCTCCGGGTCCACCGGGCTGCCGAAGGGCGTGATGCTCCGGCACCGCGACGCGGTGGACCTGGTGGACGACGCCGCGATGCGGAACGGCGGGCACGACCGGGTGCTGGTCCACTCGGCGCACGCGTTCGACGCCTCCACGTACGAGATGTGGGTCGGGCCGCTGGCCGGCGGCTGCGCCGTCGTCGCGCCACCCGGCCAGCTCGACGCCGCCGCACTCGAACATGTCATCGCCGAGGAGGGCGTCACCGGGCTCTTCATCACCACGACGCTGTTCAACCTGGTCGCGGAGGAGCGGCCGGCGGCGTTCGCCGGGCTCAAGGAGGTGCTCACCGGCGGGGAGGCGGGATCTCCGGCGGCGATGCGGAAGGTCCTGGCGGCCTGCCCTGACACCGAGGTCGGCCATGTCTACGGGCCGACGGAGGCCACGACCTACACGACGGTCACCGGAATGCGCGCGCCGCTCTCGGCGGGCGAGCGGTCCCCGGTGCTGGGCCGCCCGATCGATGACATGCGGCTGTACGTGCTGGACGCGGGGCTGCGGCCCGTGCCGCCCGGCGTGACGGGCGAGGCCTACATAGCGGGCGCGGGACTGGGCCGCGGTTACCTCGACCGGCCCGGACTCACCGCCGAGCGCTATGTCGCCGACCCGTTCGGCGCGCCCGGCGAACGCATGTACCGGACCGGCGACCTGGTCCGGTGGCGTCCGGACGGGCAGCTGGAGTACGTCGACCGGGCCGACTTCCAGGTGAAGATCCGCGGTTTCCGCATCGAGCTCGGCGAGATCGAGTCCGCGCTCGCCGCCCATCCCGGCGTCTCCAACGTGGCGGTCGTCGCCCGCGAGGACAGCCCAGGAGTCAAGCGGCTCGCCGCGTACGTCATCCCCGCCGCCGGCGTCCCGGACGACCCACGCCAGTTCGCGGAACAACTGCGGCGATGGGTGGCGTCGCGGTTGCCGGAGTACATGGTTCCGGCGGCGTTCGTGGTCCTGGACACCTTCCCGACGAACCCCAACGGCAAGCTCGACCGGCGGGCGCTGCCCGCACCCGACTACGGGCGGGCGAACGCGGGACGCGCCCCCGAGACGCCTGAGGAGGAGCTGCTCTGCACGCTGTTCGCTCAGGTCCTGGAGGTCGAACGGGTCGGCGCGGACGTCAGCTTCTTCGACCTCGGCGGGGACAGCATCGCCGCGATCAAGCTGGTCACGCGGGCCCGGCAGGCCGGGCTGGAGCTGGCGCCGCGGGACGTCTTCACGTACCAGACCGTGGAGGCGCTCACCCGGCGCGGTGAGGAGGAGCAGCTCGGGTTCGAGGTGCTGCTGCCGATCCGTCCGGCGGGTTCGCGGCCGCCGTTGTTCTTCGTTCACCCGGCGGGCGGGCTGGCGTGGAGCTACCTGCAGTTCCAGCGGCACCTGAGCCCGGAGCAGCCGATCTACGGGTTGCAGGCCGGCGCGTTCACGCGGGAAGAGCTGCCGGGGTCGGTCGGGGAGATGGCGCGGGACTACGTGGCCGAGATCCGTGCCGTCCAGCCGGCCGGGCCGTACCACCTGGCGGGCTGGTCCCTCGGCGGGCTGATCGCGTACGAGATGGCCTGCCTGCTCCAGGCCGACGGAGAGGAGGTGGCGCTGCTCGCGCTCATCGACGCCTTCCACTCCCAGGACCTGGAGGCCGAGAAGCGCCAGATCCTGCCCGAGCTGCTGGAGTCCATCGGCATCGACGCCACAATGATCGCCGATGACGGCAATCCGGACCTGGCGCAGATCATGGCGGTGCTGGCCGACCGAGAGGACGCCCTGTCCACGCTCGGCGAGGACGACCTGGTCAACGTCTACCGCAACTACGAGAACGGGGTGCACCGCGCCGAGGAGTACCGGCCCGGCCCGTTCCGCGGCGACCTCGTCTTCTTCACCGCGCTCCAGGGACGCACGGACGAGATGCCCACCGGGCCCGCCAACTGGGGCCCGCTGGTCGACGGCCGGATCGAGGACCATCCGCTGGACGTCGACCACCACCTGCTGATGGAACCCGTGCCGGCCGCCGAGATCGGCGCCGTCCTGGCCGCCAAGCTCGACGAACTGTACGGATAGGCCCTGTACGAATAGGAAGGACCCCAGATGACCAACCCCTTCGAGGACCCCGACGGCACCTACGTGGTGCTGACCAACGACGAGGGCCAGCATTCGCTGTGGCCGTCGTTCGCCGAGGTGCCCGCGGGCTGGACGGTCGCCAAGACCGAGGACACGCGGCAGGCCTGCCTGGACTACGTCAACGACAACTGGACCGACATGCGCCCGAAGAGCCTCATCGAGGCGATGGGTGGCTGATCCCGGGGTTCCCGCCCCGGGGAGCGCCCTGGAGATCTCCGCGGTCACCGAGTGGGCGATGGAGATGTGCGACGCCGCCGACCTGAGGGCCGCACCGCCGCCGGACATCGAGATGACCTTCAGCCGTTCCAGGGTCTCCTCGCCCGACGTCAGCCGCGCCCTCTACGCCGCCGTCGGCGCCCGGGTGTGCTGGACCGACCGGTTCCCCTGGAGCCACGAGGATTGGCGGGCCTGGGTGGACCGGCCCGAGCTGGCCACCTGGATCGTGATGGCGGGGGGCACGATCGCGGGGTTCTTCGAGATCGAGGCGCAACCCGGCGGCGACACCGAGATCCATCTGGTGGGGCTGACCCCCGCGTTCGTCGGCAAGGGGTACGGGGGGCACCTCGTCGAGCAGTGCGTTCGCCGTGCGTGGCAGCGGGGGGAGTCCTGGGCCGAGCACACGGGACCGGCCACCCGGGTGTGGCTGCGGACCAGCACGCTCGACCACCCCAACGCGATGGGCAACTACCGGAGCCGTGGATTCAAGGTCGCCGCCGAGACGACCCGGTCGAAGCTGGTGCCCGATCCGCGCCTCGCACCGTGGCCGCTGCCGGCCGATCCCCGTACCGTGGCCCGTACGTGCGACCCTGCCCGCACATGCGACGAGGAGTTGATCCGGTGACCTGGTTCCGTTGCGCCGAGACGCGGCCGTGGGCTTCGATGCGGCTGTTCTGCCTGCCGCACGCGGGCGGCTCGGCGGGCTTCTACCGGTCGTGGGCCAAGGAGATCAGCCCCGCCGTCGAGGTGCATGCCGTGCAGTACCCCGGCCGGGCCGACCGGCTCGGCGACGCGTTCGTCACCGACGCCCACCAGCTCGCCCGCCTCATCGCGGGCGCCATGGCCCCGTTGCTCGACCGGCCGGCCGCGATCTTCGGCCACAGCATGGGCGCCGTGATCGCATACGAGGTGACGCGCCTGTTGCAGGAGCGCGGCGCCGCGCCCGTGCACCTGTTCGCCTCCGGCACGCGCCCGCCGCACGACCGCGGTGACGACCGGGTGACCGGCAAGGACGACGACGCCGTGGTCGCCGAGATGGTCAAGCTCGGCGGCACCGATGCGGAGGCCATGCGGGATCCCGAGCTCCGCGAGCTGGTCCTGCCCTACGTCCGCAACGACTTCCGGCTCATCGAGGAGTACGTCCACCGCCCCGGCACGCGTCTCACCGTCCCGGTGACCGCCGTCATCGGTGACGCTGACCCGCACGTGACCGAGGCGCAGGCCGCAGGATGGGCCGAGGTCACCGATGGCCGTTTCGCGCTGCGCGTGCTCCACGGCGACCACTTCTATCTCGTGCCGCGCCAGTCCGAGGTGCTCAGCGAGGTCATGTGCACCCTCGAAGTCCCCGCCGGCTAGGGCCGTCTCACACGCCCAGCTGGACTGATGTCCAATACCGGTCCTGGGCCTCGTCGCGGTGGCATGGCCGTCGTACAGTCGAAGCGGCGGGGGACCGGCTGAAAGAGCTGCGGACATCCCGCCCCCGGAGGCCCCGCCTGGGAGTGGCCATGGGCGTCGAGATCCGGGTGGAAGGGCTCAAGAAGTCGTTCGGGCGGCAGGTCATCTGGGAGGACGTGACCTTCACGATCCCCGCCGGTGAGATCTCCGCGCTGCTGGGGCCGTCCGGCACCGGCAAGTCGGTCTTCCTCAAGAACCTGGTGGGCCTGCTGCGCCCCGACCGCGGCCATGTCTACGTCGGCGGCGGCGACGTGCCGCGCCTGCGGGAGAACGAGCTGTACGACATGCGCCGCAAGTTCGGCGTGCTCTTCCAGGACGGCGCCCTCTTCGGCTCCATGAACATCTACGACAACATCGCGTTCCCGCTGCGCGAGCACACCAGGAAGAGCGAGTCCGAGATCCGCCGGATCGTGCTGGAGAAGATGGAGATGGTCGGGCTCAGCGGCGCCGAGGACAAGCTGCCCGGTGAGATCTCCGGCGGGATGAAGAAGCGCGCCGGCCTGGCGCGCGCCCTCGTGCTCGACCCCGAGATCATCCTGGCCGACGAGCCGGACTCGGGGCTCGACCCGGTGCGCACCGCCTACCTCAACCAGCTGTTCGTGGACCTCAACACCGAGATGGGCGCGACGTTCCTCATCGTCACGCACGACATCGGGACGGCCCGGGTGCTGCCCGACAACCTGGGGCTGCTCTTCCGGCGCGGGCTGGTGATGTTCGGACCACGGGAGATGATCCTGTCCAGCACCCACCCGGCGGTGAACCAGTTCTTCAACGCGCGGCGCCAGGGCCCCATCGGCATGGCGGAGGAGAAGGACCAGGCCGAGGTGGCGAGCGAGGGACAGATACCCCAAGCCATGCCCGCGCCGATCCCGCCGCAGCTCATGCCCAGCGACGGGCGGCTGCGTCCGTCGATGCGGCGGCCAGGGGAGTGGCTGCGGCAGCACCAGACCAAACCCCCGCCCGGATCGTTCGTCGACGACCAGGGCCGCAATTGGCTCACCGACTGGGACTCCCTGACCCACGCCGGTCACCGCCCGCAGTGACCCAGCCGGAGCCCGGTCGAGCGGTTGTGGACCCGCCCGTTGCGTGACCCAGGGTCGTTGCTTAATAACGGTCAGTATCAAGGTGTGAAATCTTTCTCCTCGACCGCCGAGTGAGCGGGACGCAAGAATGTACTGGTGACGCTGTTGCTGAACCGCTCCCAGCTGGAGTCCCTGCTGGATCCGGCTGACTGCCTGGACGCGCTGCGGCGGGGCTTCGCGGCTGAGAGCGGGGACGTGGGGCCGCAGCGGGTGGTGACCCCGCTGCCCGGCCCGGGCACCGCCACGGCCCTGATCCCCGGCCTGATCAAGGGCGTCCCCGCCTACACGGTGAAGGTCAACGCCAAGTTTCCCGGGGTCCGCCCCGCTCTGCGCGGCGTGGTGTGCCTGCACGACCTGGACACCGGGGAGCTGCTCAGCCTGCTCGACTCCGCCACCGTGACCGCCTGGCGCACCGGCCTGGCCGCCGCGCTGGGCACCCACGCCCTGGCCCGCCGGGACGCCGACACGGTCGCGGTCATCGGTGCCGGCGCGCAGTCCGACCTGGTCCTCAAAGGTCTGACAGGGCTCCGCCAGGTGCGCGAACTCGTCGTCTACGACCTGGATGCGGGGCGGGCCACCGAGTTCGCCAAGCGGCACGGCATGCGGCTCGGCGTCCCCGCGACGACCGCCTCGAACGCGCGGGCCGCGGCTTCGGGCGCCGGGATCGTCATCGTGGCGACATGGGCGCGACGGCCGTTGCTGAACGGCGGTGATGTGGTCGCGGGCACCCACGTGACCTCGCTCGGCGCCGACGAGCCCGGCAAGACCGAGCTGGGCGCGGAGCTGCTGGAGGGCGCCCGCGTGGTGGTCGACGACGTCGCACTGGCCGTCGAGATGGGTGTGCTCGCGGGTGCCGGGCTGGACGTCAAGCATGCCGCGGGAACGCTCCGCGACCTTCTCCGCGGCCAGGTGCCGGGCCGCGTGAAGGACAACGAGATCACCGTCTACGCCCCGGTCGGCCTGCCCTGGCAAGACCTCGCCGTCGCCTGGGTGGCCTACAGCGCCGCCCGTGACACGGACACCGGCGCCACCTTCGACTTCCTCCGCTGATCTCACCCGGCCCGCACGCCGCCCACCCGCGTCGCGGGTCGGGCGGCGTGCTCATGACGAGACAATTCCCCGTATTCGGCCGGGGAGAATTTACCTGTGATGTTGACGCAGTGAAATCTTCTTACTTCACTCTGAGACTGCCCCCTGCCGTCCGAAGGTGACCGCATGCCTCAGCCGCTCCCGCCCCGCTCCCGACTACGCCCCCCGCCCCGCCCGTTCACCGGACTCCCGGTGAACCGGGCATCCACCAGGAGGAACACACGATGATCCGGATGGTCATCGGCGATCCGGCGCCGCTCTTCCGGTGCGGACTCGTCGCCATGTTGGATCAGATGTCGGATTTCGAGGTCGTCGCCGCGACGGACTCGGCCAAGGACGTCGTCAGGGCCGGGCTCGAACTCCGTCCCGATGTGGCGTTGCTGGACGTCGACCTTCTCGACATGGACGGCTTCGCCGCCTCGGACACGCTTCACGACGAGGTGCCCGAGTGCCTGTCGGTCCTCATGACGGCCCGGTCCCGGCCCGGTGACGTACGCCGGGCGGCCGCCGCGCACGCGCAGGGGCTGGTGCTCAAGGACACCTCGCCCGACGGCCTGGCCGCGGCGATCCGCAAGGTCGCCCGCGGCCAGCGGGTCGTCGATCCGGACCTGGCCTTCACCGAGCTCAGTGCCGCGGAGAACCCGCTGACCGATCGCGAGCACGAGGTGCTCGTGCTCGCCTCCGAGGGCAAGTCCGCCGACCAGATCGCCGAGACCCTCCTGCTGGCCATCGGCACCGTCCGCAACCATCTGTCGCGCATCAACCGCAAGATCGGCGCGCGGAACCGCGTCCATGCCATCCGGATAGCCGAAGAAGCCGGCTGGCTATGAACACTCCCTCATTACCGCGCGTGCCTCACTGCGTATTTATGCGAACGGTCTTATTGGGCTGCGCTAGAACGTTTGGTCGAATCCCCTGTCTTTGGGGATGGCCGATATCGGCCGGACTCTCTTTACCTCCGCTTTGCTTCTGACCACCGGCCTTACCTGCGATTCGTTCGCCAACCGGCTATCTGCTTTTCAATTGACGGTGCAGGTCGGCCGGGTGCCTGCTCGATGGTCAACATGGCGATGGCGGGCGAGGTGATGTCCGGTTTGACGCACCGACAGACTTTCGTCACCCTAAGTGGTGGCCCCTTCAACTCAGCCCAGTTAAGGCGGCGTGATGCAGCGCAGATTTTCCGGTGCCCGGCATATTCCGGGTGTGTATTTCGTGAGTTCGGCGTCCACTCGCCATGGCGACCACCCGATATCGCCGCTACCTGATCATGAGGAATACAGGTGATTCGGGTACTGATCGCCGATGATATGCATCTTTTGAGAAGCGGGCTGGTCGCGCTTCTGGACGGGGAGCCGGATATCTCCGTGGCCGCGACGGTGGAATGCGGCGGGAAGCTGGTGGCGGCAGCCCGGGGAGGCGCGCCGCAAGTGGCGCTCATCGACATCGACCTGACCGACATGGACGGCTTCAAAGCGGCCCGGCTGCTGCGCGACCAGATGCCCGGCTGCGCCGTCATCATCATGGCCGACCGCTGCAGGGCGGGTGATCTGCGCCGGGCCGTCGCGGCAGGCGCGGACGGGTTCCTGCTCAAGGACACCTCCCCGGCGGACCTGGTGGACGCCATCCGCCGGGTCGCCGACGGCGAGCGGGTCATCGATGGCGGTGTCGCCTTCGCCGAGCTCGGCGAAGGCAAGACCGACAGCCCCCTGACGCCCAGGGAGGTCGAGGTGCTCAAGGCCGCAGCGGAGGGCTGCACGGTGGGGGAGATCGCCCAGCGGCTCTACCTGGCCAGCGGAACGGTGAGCAACTACCTGTCGCGCATTCTGACCAAGATCGATGCGCGCACCCGCGTTGAGGCCGTGGCCATCGCCAAGGAACGCGGCTGGTTGTGGCCTGACGAGGGTTAGGTTCGCAGGCCGGTGTGGGCGGCGGCGAAGGCCAGCATGTCGGCGGCCAGTTCCAGGGATCGGCTGGCCGCGCGGGCGCCGTGGCCGACACCGGCTTCCCGGCGGAAGAGGATCGGGCGCGAGCCGGAGGTGGCCCACTGGAGGTTCGCGCACATCTTGCGGGCGTGCATGGGGTCCACCCTGGTGTCGCCGTCGAAGACGGTGAAGAGGACGGCGGGGTAGTCGACGCCTTGGTGCACGTGGTGGTACGGGGAGTAGGCGTACAGCCATTGGAACTCCTCGGGCTTCGAGGCGGAGCCGTACTCGCCGCTCCAGGAGGCGCCGAGGCCGGAACGTTCGTACCGGATCATGTCGAGCAGCGGCGCCACGCAGACCGCGGCGGCGAAGAGCTCGGGCCGTTGGGTGAGCGCCGCGCCCACCAGGAGGCCGCCGTTGGACTCACCCCAGATGGCGAGCCGGTCTGAGGTGGTGAGCTCCTCGGAGATGAGCATTTCCGCAGCGGCGATGAAGTCGTCGAAGACACGCTGTTTGCGGTCGAGCACACCGGCACGATGGGACGAGAGTCCTTGCTCGCCGCCGCCGCGCAGGCGCGCGATCGCCAGGCGGCCACCGGCGTCGACCCAGGCGAGGGCGTCGGCCGCGTACGAGGGTGTGAGCGGGACTCCGAAACCGCCGTAGCCGTACAGGATCGTGGGGAGCGGGCCCTCTGCGCCGGCGGGGCCGATGACGGTGACGTGCACTGGCGAGCCGTCTGCGGAGAGGGTTTGGTGCGTCCGGGTCTCCACGTCGGGTGTGTCGACCTTGCCGGGGGACTCCTCCCAGAGTTTGGTCTCTTGCGTACGCGCGTCGTAGGACCAGACGGCCTCCGGGGTGACGGTGTCGGTATAGGTGAACCAGACCGTGTCGCCGCCTTCGGGACGTGACGCCAACGGGCCGATCGAGCCCGGGCCCGGCAAGGGGACGTCGCCGAGCGGTTCGCCGGTGGCCAGGTCGTGCACGGTGATCTCGCTGATCGCGTTCCGGATCCAGGCGACGACGAGCACGGGCCGGTCGAGACCGTCCAGGATCGCGAAGTCCGTGAGCACCGCCTCGGGGTCCTCCGCGATGAGCTCGCGTTGAAGGGTCGGCTTGGCGGGGTCGGCGACGCTGATCCGGACTCGCGGCGCCCGATGATCGGTCACCACGTACATCCGTTCGCCTCTGACGATCAGCACGCTTCTGGCGTTGACGTCGTGCTGTACGGGTGTGAAATCCGGCTTTTCAGGTCGTGAGGACGACAGGTCGGCGAGCCACAGGTCGTTGCGGGGGCTGGTGCCGGGGACGGCGGAGACGGCCAGCCAGCGCCCGTCATGACTGATGCCCAGCCCGTACGAGACCGGGCCGTCCGCGTCGGCGCCGAAGACCACCGGGTCGAGATCCGCCGGAGTGCCGAGCCTGTGGAGATGGACTTCCTTGGATGTCACTGTGGCCCGTACGTAATAGAACCCTCGCCCGTCGGGCAGCCAGGCCACAGGTGAATACCGGCAGCGGTCGATCGGCCCCTCGACGACCTTGCCGGTCTCGACGTCCATGACGTACAGCTCGGCCCGCTCGGTGCCGCCGGTGGACAGCTGGTAGGCCAGCAGCCGGCCGTCTTGGCACGGCTGCCAGGCGTCGAGGGTGGTCAAGCCGGTCGGATCCAGCGCGGTGGGGTCGATGAGCACGCGAGAGGGCCGGTCGCCGGCTGAGACGTGCAGCACGGCGTGTTCCTGGCCCGGCGCCCGGCGCAGGAAGAACCGGTTGTCCCCCCGCCACATCGGTGCTGTGATCATGCCGGTGCCGACCAGGGTGGCGCCGCGGGCACGCAGCTCGTCTCTGGCGGTCAACGTGCCGGCGGCCGTCTGCCAGAGCTCGTCCTGCGCCGCCAGCCACTCGTTCGTCTGCGGGCTGGACGGGTCCTCCAGCCACCGGTACGGGTCCGGCACCCGGTGACCGTGCAGGTCGTCGACGATCGGCTGGCGCTCCGCGGGCGGATGGCTCATTGCACGGACTCCCGTTCATGGTCGAAATCGGCGGCGCGCCAGTGCCCGACCAGCTCGGCATAGCCGGGCGCGTCACGCATCAGCTCGGCATGGGTGCCGTGCCAGACCCGGGTGCCGTCCATGAGCAGCACCCGCTGGGCACGGCGGGCGGAGCTGATCCGATGGGCGACCACGATGAGCGTGGTGCCCCGGTCGGCGAAGGCGGACTCCGCCAACGCCTCCGCCGCCGGGTCGAGGTGGCAGGTCGCCTCGTCCAGGATCATGAGCCTGGCGGGGGACAGGTAGGCCCTGGCCAGGGCGATCAGCTGGCGCTCTCCGGCGGACAGCGAGCCGGGATCGAGTTCGGCGCGGTGGCCCCCGAGGCGGTCGGCCAGCGCGGCCATGCCGACCGCCTCGACGGCCTGCCCCACCGCGCGTTCGGACGAGCCCGGCGCCAGGTAGGTCAGGTTGTCCCACAGCGAGCCGCGGAACACGTACGCCTCCTGCGGGATCAGCACCCGGGCCGCGGGTTCGAGCCGGTCCGCGGGGACGCCGCCGACCAGCACGCTGCCCGCGTCCGGGACGACGATCCCGGTGATCAGCGCCGCGAGCGTGGACTTGCCGATCCCGCTGGGGCCGAGCACCGCCACGTGGTCCCCCTCGTCCACCCGCAGGTCGAGATCGGCGATGACGGGGTCCGCGTGCGGCCCGTATCCGAACGTCACGCCGCGGATCGTGACGTCGGCCCCGGCGGCGGGCGTCGCCCGGGGCCCGAGGGCGGGCACCCGCGACTGCTCCAGGATCCTGTTCAACGACACCAGCAGCCGGACGCCGCTGACCCCGAGGCCCTCGACCAGCCCGCCGAACGCGGGGGTCAGCGACTGGGTGACGTACGCCAGCGCCCCGATGACCACACCGGGGTCGGCGCCGCGCCGCAGCAGCCAAGGCGTTCCGGCCAGCAGCGCCAGCACCGGCAGCCATCCGCCCAGCGAAAGAGACAGCGTGCGCATCGCGGTCACGCGGGCCAGCGCCCGCCCCGCCGCCGCCTGCTCCGCCACCCGGGCCTCGGCCGTCGCACCGACCCGGTCTTCGGCGCCGCAGGCCGTGATGTCGCGCAGCCCGCCGGCCACGTCGGCGAAGACCTCGACGTTCCGCTCGTCCGTCAAAAGGAAGTGCCGCTGCCGCCGGGCGAGCGCGGGCAGCGACAGGAGAAAGAGCGCGACCCCCGCGCAGAACGGCGGCAGTACCAGCCAGAGGACCTCCGGGACCAGGGTCAGCATTCCGAGCGTCACGCTCGCCACCGTGAACGCGAACGACCGTACGACCGAGATGACCGCCGCGAAGGCGTCCCTGGCCAGTTCCACCTGCAGAGTGGAACGGGCGACCGCCGACGAGCGCGGCTGTTCGAGCGGCGCCGCGGTACGGCGCAGGGTCGCGTGCACGATCTGGCTCAGCAGCCGGTCGCGGAACGGCTCGACGACCCCGGCGACGGCCAGCATCACCTGCCGGGCGCCGAACGCGGCCACCAGCCAGGCCGCGCCGAGCACGGCCAGCCAGGCCATCCCGGTCCACGGCCGGGACGCCGCGAACCCGTCGTCGATCGCCCGCGCGATCGCATGCCCGATGACGAACGCGGGCGACGCCTCCAGCACGGACCAGAAGGCGATACGGACGAGCATGCGGGGCTCCCGGCGGAGCGCGTCCCACAGGAAGCCGCCGGTGGTCATCCGGCCTCCAGGCATCCGGTGTCCAAGCCGTCCTGGAACACGGCGCGGTAACCCGGGTCCGCCCACAGCACGCTGTGCCGCTCGTACGCGCGGATCCGGCCGTCCTCCAGCCAGACCACCCGATCGGCGCGGGCGGCGGTGCCGACCCGGTGCGCCACGATGAGCCGGGTGCGGCCGCGCAGCCGGCCGGTCAGCGCCTCGCCGACCTGGTATTCGGTCACCGTGTCGAGGCTCGAGGTCGCGTCGTCCAGGACCAGGAGGCGCCGGCCCTGCGCGAACGCCCGGGCGAGGCCGATCCGCTGCTTCTCCCCACCGGACATGGGAGCGTCCTGCAGCCGGGTCGCGTAGCCGTCGGGCAGTTGCCGTATGAACGTGTCGGCGCGGGCGGACGCGGCCGCGGCGTGGACGACCTCGGGGTCGCGAGTGGGAAGCCCCAGGGCGATGGCGTCCTCAAGAGTCGCCTCGTCGAGGGCGCCGCCCATCAACGTCGGCCTTTCGAACGCGAATCCGATCGCTTGGCGCAACTCGTCCCTGGGCAGATCGCGCAGCGGTACGCCGTCCAGCAGCACCGTTCCGCGTTCGGGATCCACCAGCCGTCCGGCCAGCGCGGCGAGCAGCGACTTGCCCGTGCCGGAACGTCCCACCACGGCCGTCGCGGTACCGCCCGGCAGCACGAGGTCGAGACCGTCGAGCACCGGCTTGCCGTCGAGGCCGATCGACACACCGCGGAACTCCAGGGTGCCAGGGCCTGCGGGCAGCGGCCGTTCACCGTGCTCGACCGGCGTGCCCGCCAGCAGTTCGGCGACGCGGCCGGCCGCGGCGCGCGCCCTCGCCAGCCGCCCCACATGGCCGAGGGCGGCGCTGAACCCCGCGCCCAGCACGACATACCTCGCGGCTGCGTACAGCTCGCCGACGCTGAGATCACCGGACGCGAGCCGCAATCCCCCGACAGCCAGCACCGCCACCTCCAGCAGCGGAATCGCCAGACCCGCCTGGACGCCCGCCCGTGCGTTCGCCCGCCAGAGGCCCATCCCGTGCTCGCGCAGCACCGGCAGTGGCTCCAGCACGCGGCGAGCCTCCGCGTCGGCGGTCCCGGCGGCGGCGATCGTGCGTGCCCCGCCGAGCGCGTCGAGGAGCCGGGACGCGAGGTCGCCCTGCGTCTTCTGGTAGCCGGCCGACAGCGTGGTGGTGTCACGCAGGAACGCACGCAACACCAGGGTGATCAGCACCAGCCCGGCCAGCAGGGTGAACGGCAGCCACACGTCGATCAGGGCGAGCGCGACAAGGCTGCCCGCCGTGGGCAGCAGCAGCGCGGCGGTGGTGATGAGGGCCTCCGGGGCACGACCCACCTCTTCGGTGTTCATGCCGAGCCTGGTCACCAGGTCGCCCTCGGGCAGGCGGCGCGTCATCGCCGGACCGGTGCCGAGGACATGCCTCAGCAACGATCGGCGCAGCCAGGCCGACGCCTGCGCGCTGGTGGCACCGGTCGCCCAGATCCCAAGGCTCTCGCAGGCCACCACCCCGGCGACGACGGCCGTGCACGCGAGCAGCCAGCCGTCCACCCCCGCTCCGCCGGCGACGAGGCTGTCGACCGTACGGCCCATGACATAGGGCAGGGCCAGTTGCAGGAGCGCGCCGCCGATCGCCGTCGTCAAGAGCACGCCCAGCCAGGGGCCGCCGCTCCGGAACGTCCTGGCCACCAATCGGTCTGCTGCCCGCACGGTCCTCCTTCATGAACATGACCTCGAAGCATGGCAATGCCCTGAGCGGCCGTTGCCGGCTGGGACCACGGCCGCCCAGGGATGTGCCGCCCTAGGGCGTATCTCAAGGTCAGCTGCCGACCTTGAGAGACGCCCTCACACTCAGTGGCAGAGAGCCGCGCTGAGGTTGCTCGGCTTGCCTGAGTGGCAGGTCAGCAGCGTCAGCGTGCTGCCACCGCTCGCCACGTCCGACGTCGCGGGTGCCTGAAGACCCTGAAGGTCGAGAAGCGCCATGTGTTTACACCTCCTCCCGTCGCTCGCTGGGGTTGTCCCGGTCCGGCGTGTCCACGCGCAGAGGTTCCTTGGCCAGGGCCTGTGCGCCGCCGGGCGGGCTGATGAAGGGGAGGAACACGCGCCCCGCGTTCGAAGCGGCGTGGAGCGCGAACAGGACTCCGGCCGTGCCGGTGGCGAAGTCCATGGAGAGCCGCAGCAACTGGTCGCCCGGGTAGGCCAGGCCACCGGCGTACGGCATGGCGTGCCACTGGAGCCCGCGAATCTGCTGAGGCAGCAGGGGGTCGGTGTTGTCTTGGTCGGCGTTGTCTTCGTCCTGCCGCAGGCCCATGGCCAGCGCGGCGATGATGCCTGCGCGGCCGTTGAAGAGCCCCGGCAGGACGAAGTAGCCGGACCGTGCGATGAGTCGGAGATCCACCAGGTCTTGGGCGAACCCGTGAGCGTCGTC
Source organism: Actinomadura rudentiformis (assembly GCF_008923185.1). Lineage (GTDB taxonomy): Bacteria > Actinomycetota > Actinomycetes > Streptosporangiales > Streptosporangiaceae > Spirillospora > Spirillospora rudentiformis. The sequence goes on along the minus strand of NZ_WBMT01000033.1, from coordinate 99,710 downwards.
GGGGCGGAGGGCGAGGTAGCGTGCCACCGCCAGCCCCAGCCCGACCGAGCCCTCTTCCAGATACGGCAGGTATCGCCAGCCCTGGTTGACCTGCAGCGAGCCGTCCTTGGCGCGGATGCAGCGGCGCAGGTCCTGGCGCAGCGCGTCGGCGGCCTTGTCCAGCAGGGCGGCGTCGCCGGTCCGCTCGTAGGCGTGCATGAAGAGCAGCGCAGGGCCGCACGAGCCGTGCAGCAGACCGGCGCGCGGATGGTCGCCGCCGCTGATCTCCGGTACGTCCTCGGGGCCGCCGAGCCGGTCGGCGCAGATGTCGACGATCTTGTCGGCGACCTCGCGGAGGCTCGGTTCGCCGGTGCGCTCGCTGAGATGGAGGAGGTTCAAGCCCACGCCTGACAGGCCGTTGTGCAGGCTGGGGCCGAGAATCTCCCACTTCTCCTTGAGAGTGATGTCCACGACGTCGAGGGCGTGCTGCCGCCGGCCGAGCCGTTCCAGCACGTACGCCACGCCGTGCAGCCCGTCATAGAAGCCCAGGCTGGTCCCCGACGCCGGCTCCAGCGCACGCTTGCTCAGCCAGGTCTCGCACATCGGGAAACGTTCGTCGCCGGTCTCGGAGAGCGCGTAGAGGACGCCCGCCGCACCGGTCGCGATGTTGATGCCGCCTCCCGGCTGGAACTGCGCCACGTCGCCGGGGAAGAGACGGTCGTCACGTTCGAGGGTGGCGCTGGCCAGGATGGCGCGGCGCAGGGCGTCCCGCACGTCCGGCCAGGGCGCCGCGCCCGGCAGCGGCAGGTCTCGCATGGCGCCGCCGTCGTCCGGCTCGTCGCCGAGGATGAGCTCGCGCGCCTCGTCGATCATCTCCGCGGGCACCGGGAACGTCCGCCGGATCAGCGCGGCGAGCTGATCGATCTTCTGCCGGTGCATCATCAGCATGATCGTCGTCTGCGGGGCGAACAGGCCCATCCGCAGGCATGCCAGCGAGTAGTGGTCCGCGGCCACGCCGGTCCGGTCGCGCGGCGGCGCGAAGGCCGGGTTGGCCAGCGCGGAGCGGGCCTCGTCGGCGGCCAGCGTGGCGACCTCGTAGTCGATCAGGACCAGCCGGTCGTCCGGGGTCACCAGGATGTTGTTGGGATGCAGGTCGCCGAACACCACGCCGCGTTCGTGGAGCGACCGCACCGCCGTTTCGACACGTTCCAACATGTCGACGGCCCACGCGGTGTACTCGGCCAGCTCTTCCTCGGTGCAGGTGGCGCGGGTCAGCGGGTAGCGCTGCACGAGCATCCGCTGCAGCGGGTTGCCGTCGACGAATTCCTGGACGACGAAGTGATGGTCGCCGAGCGTGAAGTAGTCGTGCAGGTCGGGCACGGAGTCCAGTCCGGCGAGCCGTTCGAGGATGTCGCGTTCGTGTTCGAGCCGGGTGACGGCGTCGCGGCCCGCGGCGTCGAGGCCGGCGTGCGGGCGGGCCTCCTTGAGCACGACCCGGTCGCCCGAGCGTTTGTCGCGTGCCAGGTACACGCCTCCGCCGTTGGAGAAGTGCAGCACCGACTCGATCTGGTACGGCAGGTCCGTGGTCGTGACGGCGTTGCGGGCGGCCAGATGCGGTTCGAGGAACGCGGGGAGGGTCGTCCACTCCGGGACGCTGAAGGTCGCCCCGCGGACGTCCGGGACGAGGCGCCCTTCCCCGTCCTCCAGGGCGAGCACCAGCTCCCCGTTCTGGCTGAGGACCTTACGCTCGGCGAAACCGCCGTAGCGGACGTAGAGCGGTCCCTGTCCATAGCGGAGATCGCTCAGGATGTACGGCCCTTCGACGCCGCGCAGGAGTTCGTCCAGGTCCTTGAGAACCAGTTCCAGCTCATGGACGTCCCGCGGGTAAATGGTCGCGAGTTTTCCACTGGATGATCGTGAAGCCGTCTTCGCGTTGTACATGACCAGAGCGGACTGTCCGCGCAGGTATTTGAAGGCGATTCCGCGGGGAAGGCAGTAGTCCCAGAGCACGCCCAGGGCCCGCTCGGCGTCGTCCAGCCGGGCCGAGATGTGGATCTTCCAGCCCTGGGACGGCAGCGGATCGCCGCCGGCGAGGCCGTAGTACATCCACGTGTCGGTCTCGATGCGGACCCAGTCCGCGGGCACTTCGCGATGGACGAACGAGAAGTCCGAGGCCTCAGTCTGGTCTTCGCCGAGCTTGTCATAAAAAAGCCGGTCGGCCAGGCAATAGGGCTCGTACTGGTCCATCGATTCGCCTCCCGAGTCGCTGCATAAGGGAGAATTTCGAATACCACCAGAAAGGACTAGTCGGATTCTCAACAGTTGACCGTGTGTCCTTCACGATTGGTCCGGTGCGTTCTTCACGTACGGCGCTCCGGGCCATGCCGCGATCTGGGGATGTCCGGTCCGCTCCACGGGCAATGGCCCTGTCCGCGCGGACCGGGACCCCGGGGAGCCAGGCGGTGCGGCAGCGGTGAGCGCCGGGTCGTGGCGCGCGGGGCGGTCTGGGCGGCGCCCAGTTATTGCAACACGTTCTAATCGGTGCCAGGCTGGCGGGGCAGTCGAGCAGCCCGGAGGTGGCGCCCGTGATCCTGGATCGGTTCCGAGTCGAGGGAAGGGTCGCCGTCGTCACCGGCGCCGGCCGCGGCATCGGCGCGGCGAGTGCGGTGGCACTCGCGCAGGCCGGTGCCGACGTCGTGGTCTCAGCCCGCACCGAGGAACAGTTGGCCAAGGTGGCAGCGGAGATCGAGGCGGCGGGACAGCGAGCGCTCGTGGTGCCGGCCGACCTCTCCGATCTCGACGCCGCGGCCGGGCTGGCCGACCGCGCGGCCGACGCGTTCGGGCGGCTGGACATCGTGGTCAACAACGTGGGCGGCACCATGCCGCGCGGGTTCCTCGACACGACCCCCGAGCATCTTGAGAACGCGTTCCAGTTCAACGTCGGCATCGCCCACGCGCTCACCCGGGCGGCCGTGCCGCACCTGCTCAAGTCCCGCGAGACCGACCCGGGCGCGCCCGGCGGGTCCGTCGTCAACATCTCGTCGGTGATGGGACGCGTCGCGGGCCGCGGCTTCCTGGCGTACGGCAGCGCCAAGGCCGCGTTCGCCCACTACACGCGGCTGGCCGCGCTCGACCTTGCACCGAAGATCCGCGTCAACGCGATCGCGGTCGGGTCGGTGGCCACCTCCGCACTGGACATCGTCATGACCAACGACGAGCTCCGCACGCAGATGGAGGGCAACACGCCGCTGCGGCGCGTCGGCGACCCGGAGGACGTGGCGGCCGCCGTGCTCTATCTCGCCTCGCCCGCCGGCGCGTACGTCACCGGCTCGGTGCTGGAGGTCGACGGCGGCATCGACCGGCCCAACCTCGACCTCGGACTGGAGGACCTGTGACGTACCGGGTGGTGCAGTGGAGCACGGGCAACGTCGGACGGCACGCGCTCGCCGGGATCGACGCGCATCCCGAGCTCGAACTGGCCGGGGTCTGGGTGTCGAACCCCGCCAAGGTCGGCAAGGACGCAGGGGAGCTGGCGGGGCTCGGCCGTTCCCTCGGCGTGGCCGCGTCCGGCGACGAGGCCGAGGTGCTCGGGCTGCGCCCCGACTGCGTCGTCTACACGGCCATGGCCGACGTGCGCATCATGGAGGCCATCGACGACCTCTGCCGGATCCTGCGGTCGGGCGTGAACGTGGTCTCCAGCAGCCCGGTGTTCCTGCAGTTCCCCGAGGGCGTGGTGCCGCCGGAGATGTCGCAGCCCGTCCGGGACGCGGCGGCTGAGGGCAACGCCTCGGTCTTCGTGAACGGCATCGACCCCGGCTTCGCCAACGACGTGCTCCCGCTCGTCCTCACCGGCATCAGCGAACGCGTCGAGGAGGTCCGCTGCCTGGAGATCCTCAACTACGCCACGTACGACCAGGGCACGGTGCTCTTCGACATCATGGGCTTCGGCGGGTCGCTCGACGGCGTGCCGATGTTGCTGCAGCCGGGCGTGCTGACGATGGCCTGGGGCAGCGTCGTGCGCCAGCTCGCCGCCGGGCTGGGCGTGGAGCTGGACGCGGTCGAGGAGCACCACGTGCGGCTGCCCGCCCCCGAGACCTTCCAGGTCGCCTCCGGCACCATCGAGAAGGGCACGGCGGCCGCGCTCCGCTTCGAGGTGCGCGGCATGCTCGGCGGGCGCCCGGTCATCGTGCTCGAACACGTCACCCGCCTGCGCGACGACCTCGCGCCGGACTGGCCGCAGCCCGCGGGAGCGGGCTGTTACCGCGTGGTGGTCAGCGGCGAGCCGAACTACACCCTCGACCTGCAGCTCCTGGGCACCGACGGTGACCACAACACCGCCGGGCTGAAGGCCACCGCGATGCGGCTCGTGAACGCGGTGCCGGCCGTCGTCCAGGCTGAGGCGGGACTCCTCACCGCGCTCGACCTGCCGCTCACTCCCGGTCGCGGCCTCCTGCGGTAGTACGGAATCGGGCCTCCCGGGGCCAAAGATCGTGCTTCGATGCTGCTTTGTCCGGTAAGTGTGCATCGAAAGGTTCGTCATGGCCGATCTCGACCCGACCGCCACGTTCAAGGAGTTCGACCGCGACGGTGACGGCTACATCACCCGCGAGGAGTTCGCCGCCGCCCTGAACGCGCGCGGCGAGGAGGTCACCACCGCCGAGCTCGACTCGATCTTCAAGGCCGCGGACGAACGCGACGGCGACGTGGACGGGAAGATCTCGCTGGCGGAGTTCCTGGTCGCCTGGGACAAATAGCGGTTGCTCAGGCGCCGCCTGCCAGTCCTTCGCGGTGGGCGACGGCGGCGGCCTGGGTGCGGCTCGCCACGCCGAGCTTGGCGAGGATGTTGGAGACGTGGACGCTCGCGGTCTTCGGCGAGATGAACAGCGCCGCCGCGATCTCCCGGTTGTTCCGCCCTTCCGCGACGAGCCGGAGGACTTCGCGCTCCCGTACCGTCAGCGCGTCGAACGGCCCGGAACGGTCCGCGGGCACGGCGCCGGCGGAGCCCAGGCGGGCGCGTGCGCCGAGGTCGCCGAGGGCCCGGAGGAGGGGCGCCGCGCCGAGCCGTTCGGCGTCCCGGACGGCTCTCTCCCATTCGGACGCGGCCTCCGCACGTTCGCCGCGCTCGACCAGCGCCTCGGCCAGCCGCCACCGTGACCGCGCCATTTCGTACACGAATCCGTAGTCGAAGGCCTTCACCACGGCCCGCCACAGCGCGGGGTCGTTGTCGCCGTACGCGCGGGCGCGCTCGGCTTCGACCCGGGCCAGCCAGGCGTGGCCCTCCACTCCGAGCCAGGCGCGGGTCTGACCGTCGGGCGTGAGGGTGGCCGAGCCCCGGGCCAGCTCCACGAACTCGTCGGCGCGCTCCATGGCGGCCCGCTCGGCGGCGTGGTCTCCGGCTGCCCGGGCGCGGACGGCCCGGTCGGCGTGCGCCCAGACGGCCGTGGCCGCGACCCGGATGTTGGGGGTGTCGTGCGGGTCCATGTGGACCAGGGCCCCCGCCACATGATCGAGTGCGGTGCCGGTGTCGCCGTGCCACAGCGCGTGCTCGGCCGCGAGACTCCGGGCGATGTAGCTGATCAGCCAGTCGTCGTCCCAGAGCGGCTCCAGCCAGCGCAGCCGCTCCTCGACCGTGTCGCTGCCCCGCGCCACCTCCAGGAACAGCGCGTACGAGGAGACCTCCGCCTCGATCGAACGGCCCACCCGGATCCCGAAACCGGCCGCCAGCCGCTCAGCCTCGTCCCACTCGCCGGTCGTGTAGTAGATCAGGAACTGCATGCAGCGCAGCGTCGTGCCGTAGCGGCTCCAGCCAAGGCCCTTGCCGAGGGTGAACCGCACGCTCTCGTCCGCCACCTCCGCCGCGCCGGCCAGGTCGCCGCGGTCGAACTTGGTCCGGGCGATGTGGAACGCGGCGCGCAGCGCCACCTGCAGGTTGCCGGCCCCGATCGCCAGGTCGCGGGCGCGGACGAACAGCTCGGCGAGGTCGGAGGCCGCCTCCCTGGACTCCCGGTAGAGGCCGAGCGAGGTCAGCGCGCTGGCCTCGGCGTCGGCGGCGCCGGAGGCGCGCGCCACGTCGATGGCCTCCTGCGCGACCTCGGGGATCTCGGAGCGCTGCTCCTTGAAGAGCATCGTGCGCACGTAGGTTGCCAGGAGGGAGGCGCGTTCGGGCGTCGGCGGATCCGCCGGGAGCAGATCGAGCGCGGCGCGGGCCACCGCCAGCGACTCGTCGTCCTCGTCGAGATCGCCGAGGTAGTACGCGAGGTTCTCCCGGACCAGCGCGGCCATTCGCACGTCGGCCGGATCCACCAGGTCCACGAGTCGCCGCAGCCGTGTGACGGCGCGGCGGACGTCGCCGGCGCGCCCGGACGCGCGGACGGCGCTCAGGGAGAGCTGGATCCGGTCCATCCCGGCGGCCGCTTCGGGATCGGGGACCGCCTCCCACAGGGACAGGGCCTGGTCGTAGTGCTCGTGCGCCTCGACGGGAGCGCCCATCTCCTCCGCCTCCTGCCCCGCCCGCACCGACGCGGCGAACGCACCGGGGAGATCGTGGGCCTGGAGGCTATGGTGGGCGAGCTCGGCCGCGGCCCCGCGCACCCCGGCCGAGGCGTCACGGGCGAGCAGGGCGGCGAACGCGGCGTGCAGCCGGGTCGCCTCGCCCGGCAGGAGATCGGTCAGGGCGGCCTCGCGGAGCAGGGCGTGCCGGAAGACGTAGCCGTCGGGGCCGTCCGGCACGAGAAGCCGGTGGGACACGATCTCGCGGAGCGCCCGTCCGACCGCCGCCTCGTCCAGGCCCGAGACCTGCCGGACCCGCTCGTCGTCCACCCGCCGCCCGGCGACCGCCGCGACCCGCACCACCTGCTGAGCCTCCTCCGACAGCCGCTCCAGCCGTGACAGCAGAAGGTCGGCGAGGACGGCCGGCAGGTCGTCGCCCGTCTGGGCGGCCGCGAACAGCTCGGCGGCGTAGAAGGGATTGCCCTCGGAACGGTCGTACACGCGGCGGGCGATCTCGGCGGAGCGTCCCGGCCCGCCGGGCGACCCGTCGAGGGCGGCCAGGTAGTCGGCGGTCTCCTCGGGGCCGAAGGGACGCAGCTCGATCCCCGACACGTTCGGCAGCCGGAGCAGCTCGGCCACGACGGGCCGGAGCGGATGGCGCCGGTGCAGGTCGTCGGAGCGGTAGGTGCCGACCAGGCACACCCGCTCCCGCTGGAGCACGCGGCTGAGGAACGTGAGCAGATGCCGGGTCGAGGCGTCCGCCCAGTGGAGGTCCTCCAGGACGAGCAGCACGGGCCGGTCGGCGGAGAGCTCGCCCAGCAGGCCGAGGGTGGCGCCGAACAGCTGCTGCTGGGCCACGTCCGCCGCGCCGCCGGCCGGTTGCCCGCCGCCGTCCGGGAGGAGGCGGGCGAGCACCGGCCGGCTGTCGAGCGCGTCGCGGAGGGCCTGGCGTTCGGCGGGGGAGACGAGCGGGTCCCGGGTGGCGGTCCACAGGGCGTCGGTGAGCGGCAGGTACGGCATGCCCTCGCCGAGCTCGGCACAGAGGCCGATGAGGACGGCGGCGCCCCGGTCCCTGGCGGTGGCGGCGAGCTCGGCGACCAGCCGGCTCTTGCCGACTCCCGCGTCGCCGGTGATCAGAACGACGCCCGCCTGGCCGGCGGCGGCGCGGTCGAGCGCGCCGGTGAGCTCACCGAGCTCGGTCCGCCGTCCGATCAGGTCGTGCTGGTCTCCCACTCGTCCGAGTATTCCACCGGGTGGCACCTCTCCACGATCTTCGTGTAGGCGCGGGCGGTCTCGGCGGCGATCCGGTCCCAGGAGTAGCGGGAGTGCGCCCGGTCGGCCGCGGCGATCGAGTACCCGGCCAGCGTGGTCTCCTCCGAGAGCAGGAGGCGGACGGCCCGGCCGATCGCGGTGGGGCGGCCTGGCGGCACGTGCAGGCCGGTGATCCCGTCGAGCACGCTGTCGGCGCTGCCGCCGACCGGGGTGGCGACGACGGGCACGCCGCAGGCCATCGCCTCGAGCGGCGCGAGCGGCGAGGTGCCGTACGGGGACAGGCACAGCGCCAGCTTGGCCGTGCGCAGCAGCCGCGGCAGGGTCTTGCGGGGCACGCCGCCGAGGAAGATCACGCGGTCGTCCACGCCGAGCTCCTTGGCCAGCAGCCGGAGCCGGTGCACCGCGGCGTCGCCCTCCAGCTCCTCGCGGACCGGGCCACCGGTGATCGCGAGCTCGGCGTTCGGGATGTGCACGAGGGAACGGATCGCGGTGGCGGTGCCGCCGTCCTCCAGATCGGTGGACAGGACCACCAGGCGGTCCAGGTCGCCGCGCGGCAGGGCCGGGCCCAGCTGGGTGAACTGGTCGCCGTCCACGCCGTACGGGGTGATGCCGATCCGGGTGCGCGGGATGCCCATCCGGACGAGCTTCTCGGCCTCGTCGGCGCAGCCCGCCAGGACCGCGTCGGCACCGCGGCCGATCGCCTTCTCCATGCGGATCCGGGCGGGGTGCACGGGCTTGCCGGCGTTCCGCTCGGCCATGCCCAGTCCGTGGTAGCTCTGCACGATCGGGACGTCCAGGTCGCGGGCGGCGGCGGTGGCGGCCAGGCCCGCGATCCAGCCGTGGGCGTGCACGAGGTCGGGCTTGCCGTTGGGGGTGGACCAGCGGCGGTGCAGGCCGGAGGCCAGCTCGCTCACGTGCGGCAGGACCTCGTCGTCAGACAGAAGGCGGGGCGGCCCGGCCTTCAGCTGGGTCAGGGTGGCGCCGGGGCTGAGCCGGGTCCGCGTGCGCGCCGCCTCGTCATCGCGGCGGGTGTGCAACGTGACCTGGCGGTCGGCGTGACCATCCGGGGTCGGGCGGCCCAAGGCGCGGGCGAGTTCTCGAACGTGAACCGACTGGACCTCGTCGCTCTCCAGGGTGGATGCGGAGACGAGGGCTATGTTCAGGGGGCGAGACACGACACGACCTCCGGATATGCGCAGGGGCAACCAGGAGGTGTCGTCGTCTTAGACACCCGCTCGATCCTTCTCTAACCGAAGTTGGGGTGCACAAAACCTTCTTGGGACGATCTGGAGGAAAAAGTTCCTGTGAGATAGGGAACCCGAACCTTTAAGCCCCCGTCTGAGGTCCATGGGATTCCTGCGTACGAGCACAGCGCTTGGATGCGCCGCCGCCCTGTCCCTCGCCGCCGCGTGCGGCTCGGAGGGCCAGGAGGCGAGCACCCTCCGAGGCGCGGTCGCCAAGGTGCCGGCTGCCGACCCCCGTCCCTACGCCGCCGCCGACTCGGCGTTCGGGCTCAAGCTGCTCAAGGCGTGGTGCGGCAAGGAACCGGCCGCGAACGTGGTCCTGTCGCCGAGCAGCCTGGCCAGCGGGCTGGGCATGGTCCAGCTGGGCGCCCGGGGCCAGACCGCCGCCGCGATGGCGCGGGCGCTGGCGTTGCCGGCCGGTGACCCGGTGCCGGGCCTGCACGCCCGTAACCAGGCGTTCAAGGCCTTCGGCGGCAAGGACGTGACGTTCACCACCACCGACCAGGTGTGGTCCGACCGGCGGTTCAAGCCGGACCAGGCCTATCTCGACAAGGTCGCCACGGCCTACGACGCCGGGCTGAAGCTCCTGGACATCACCGGCGACCCCGAGGGCGCCCGCCAGACGATCAACGACGCGGTCAAGAAGGCCACCGGCGACCAGATCGCCGATCTGCTGCCCAGCGGCACCGTCGGCAAGGACACCGGCTGGGTCCTCACGGACGCCGTCTACCTCAAGGCCAAGTGGGCGACGCCGTTCAAGAAGTCGAGCACCAAGCCCGTCCCCTTCACCACCGCGGCGGGGCAGAAGATCGACACGGACATGATGATCCGGGCGGGCATGTTCGGATACGCCCGCACGAAGGGCTGGACGGCGGTCGACCTGCCCTACGCCGGCGGGCGGCTGAGCATGACCGCCCTGCTCCCCGACTCCGCCCGGGACGGCTGTCCCGGCCTGGACGCCGACACCCTCCAGGAGGTCACCGGGGCCCTGAAGCCCGCGGACATCGAGTTGAGCCTGCCCAAGGCCAAGCTGAAGTCCAAGGCCGACATGAAGCCGCTGCTGACCGACCTCGGCATGGGCGCGGCGTTCAGCGATCAGGCGGACCTGACGGGCATCTCCCCGGACGCCGACAAGATCCAGTTCGTGCGGCACGCCGCGACGCTGCTGGTGGACGAGAAGGGCACCGAGGCCGCCGCGGCCACCGGGACCGGGATCGGGGTGACGTCGGCCCCGCCGGAGCCCGGGGCGAAGGTCGTGTTCGACCGTCCGTACCTGATGCTCGTCCGCGACACCAAGACCGGTGAGCCGCTGTTCCTCGCCCGGGTCGCCGACCCCTCGAAGAAGTCCTGAGCGGGCATCCCGGTCGGGCAGCCCGGTCGGGCATCCTGGGTCAGGTGGACACCGATCTCCTGTGGTACGTGGCGTACGGCTCGAACCTGTTCCGTGAGCGGTTCGCGTGCTACCTGGCCGGGGGCCGTCCGGAGGGCGGCGCCCGGCACTACACCGGCTGCCGGGACGCCCGCCCGGCCCGCGCCGAGCGGCCCGTCGACCTGCCCGGCGGGATCTACTTCGCGCTGACCTCGCTGACGTGGGGCGGCGGCATGGCCTTCTACGACCCCGAGCTTCCCGGCCGTGCCGCCGCCCGCGCCTACCTGCTGACCAGGCAGCAGTTCTGCGACGTCATGTCCCAGGAGATGCGCCGCGAGGTGGGAGAGGACCCCGACCTGTCGGAGGTGCTGGCGGACGGCGGCAGGCAGCGGCTGGGGCCCGGCCGGTACGAGACGGTGGTGCGCGTCGGCACCGCCGGCGGCCACCCGATGCTCACGTTCACCTCGCCCCACGGAGCCGACCGCGCCGAGCTGAACGCCCCCACCGCCCCGTACCTGACCATGCTCGGCAACGGCCTGCGCGAGGCGCACGGCTGGGCGGCCGGACGCGTCGCCGCCTACCTGGCCGGACGTCCAGGGGCTCGCGGAGCCTGGTCCCACGGCGAGATCGCCGCCCTCCTGGCGTGACGGCCGTCACGGCCCGGAGCGAATCCATGGGATAGCTTCTCGGCATGAACGCCGGTGATGTGGTCGACGACTTCGAACTGCCCGACGAGACCGGCACGCCGCGCTCGCTGAGCGGCCTGCTGGAGCTGGGGCCCGTGGTGCTCTTCTTCTACCCGGCCGCGATGACCGCCGGGTGCACCGCGGAGGCCTGCCACTTCCGCGACCTCAAGTCCGAGCTGGCCGATCTCGGGGCGCACCCGGTCGGGATCAGCGCCGACTCGGTGGACAAGCAGAAGGAGTTCGCCGACAAGCACAGCTTCGGCTATCCGCTGCTCTCGGACGCCGACGGAGCCGTCCGCGCCGCGTTCGGAGTCAAGCGCGGCATCGCGCTCGCGCCGACCAAGCGCCAGACGTTCGTCATCGACACCGACCGCCGGGTGCTCGAGGTGATCAAGAGCGAGATCCGGATGAACGTGCACGCCGACAAGGCGCTGGAGGCCCTCCGCCGCCGTGCCGGCAGCTGACGGCCCGCTGGGCCGGCGCGCCCGGCGCGGTTCGCTGCGGCTCAGCGCGGCTCAGCGGGCAGGACCGGGAGCATGATGGCCGAGGGGTGGCCGGGAGCGTGGAAGATCTCCTGGTCGGCGGTCACCATGTCGGTGGCCGTGCCGATGGGATCTCCGGTGCCCGTATTGCGCGCCACGCGCGGATAGGCCCCGCTGCAGACCTGCACGCGGATCCGGTGGCCCGCCGCGAACCGGTGCCCCATCGGCCACAGCTCCACCGCCACGTGCCGGACGCCGTCGCCGTCCGGCTCCGGCGGGCCGGGAACGAGGCGCCGCATGCCCTCGCAGAGGTTGAGCGAGGTGCCGTCGGGCGCGACGTCGCAGAGCCGCACGACGAAATCCGTGTGCTCGCGGTTGGATCTGACGTGGAGATCGGCCGAGACCGGCCCGATGGCCTCCAGGTCCTCGGTGAGCTCCTCGGAGGTGAACGTGAGCACGTCGCGGCGGCGCTCCAGGCGGCGCTGGTCGGTCTGCGGCCGGGTGTCCCCGAGCAGCGTCGGCCCGCCCAGGAACGGCGTCGGGTGCGCGGGATCGTAGCGGTAGGTGTCCGGTTCGGACTCGGGCGGCGCGTCCGGTGACAGGCCGCCCCCGGGCTGCAGGTGCCAGCGTTCCTCCCGCATGCCCGGGACGGGCCAGTCCGGGAAGTCCCGCCACTCACCGGCGCCGGTGACGTACAGCCGTACGGGGTCGGCGCGAAGTTCGGAGGGCTCGTCCAGCAGGTGCGCGCGGAACCAGCGGATCGACTCGCTGATCGAGTCGCGCATCATCTTGGCGTCGGCGTGGAACCACGGCCCGATGGTGAGGTACGGGTGGTGCCCGCCCGCGCGCAGCGCCGCGTAGTCCTTGAGCTGCCAGGGCAGGAAGATGTCGTACCAGCCGCCGGTCATGTTCACCGGGGCCTCGACCTGTGACACCGTCGGGCTGAAGTCGCGCTTGTCCCAGAAAGGCGTGTCCGGGCCGTTCGTGAGCAGGTCCTGGAAGAATCGCTGCGTGGTGCCCGTGGCGACCGAGTCGAGCTCGGCCAGCGGGCGGCCGGACAGCGTCGCGCGCCGGGCCCGGCGCGGCGACATGATGCCGGTGGTGATGCCCGACAGCGGGTGTTTCATGCGCGCCGTGAGATCCACCCAGATCAGGGCCGACTCCAGCGCGAACGTGCCGCCGACGTTGACCGCGTCACGGAACGTGGAGGCCGTCACCTGCATGGACAGCGCCCTCAGCTCGGGCCCGGCATCGGCGGCCAGTGCCCACTGCACGTAGCCGAGATAGCTCGGGCCGTGCATCGCGAACGTGCCGCCGAACCACGGCTGCGCCTTCAGCCACTCGACCGTGGCCAGCCCGTCCTCGCGTTCGTCGAGCGGCTCGAACACCCCGCCGGAGCCGAACCCGCCGCGCACGCTCTGCACCACGGCCTGGAAGCCGTGCGAGGCGAACGTCTGCCCGCACATGAGCCCGAACGGCCCGCGCCGCCCGTACGGCGAACGGACGAGAATCGTCGGCGCGCGATCGACGTCCGTCGGCGCGTAGTGATCCGCGAGCAGCGTCACCCCGTCGGCCACCGGCACTTCGAGGTCCCGCCGTACCGTCACCCGGTGGGGTCCGTTCGGCAGTCCCAGCGCCGAGACCCCCAAGCGGCGCATCAGTCCCAGGCCTTCCATGTATGTGATCGTAATCGGCTGTCTCCGGGGTTAGGCCCGGGGTGTGCCAGGGTTCACTACCATCGGGCGGGGTTGGGAGTAATGCCGTGTACGGGTGATTATCGGCATTGGCCGTGTCACCGAGAGGGAGAGATCCATTCATGGACGAGCCGTCGTGGGGCCAGATCATCGCCGCAGGCAGCGTGGTGGTGGGGGCGCTGGTGCTGGCGGTCGTACTCCGCATCGCGATGGGGCGGCTGACCCGCCGGGCCGGTGACACGCGCTGGGCGTGGGACGACCTGATCGCCAAGCTGCTGCACGACCTGGCGGTACCGGTCGCGCTCACCGGCGGCGGCTGGATCGCGACGCTGATCCTGAAGCCCGAGTCCGAGACGAAGAACATCGCCGCCAAGGTGTTCTCGGCGGCGATCATCCTGTGCGTCACGTTCGCGCTCGCCCGGCTGATCGCGGGCATTGTGACCTCGGTCACACTGGCCCGCCAGGGACCGGACTCGTCCGTCACGATCTTCGGCAACATCACCCGGGTGATCGTCCTCGGCATCGGCATGCTGGTGATGCTGCAGAGCCTCGGCGTGTCGATCACGCCTCTGCTCGGCGCCCTGGGCGTCGGTGGTCTCGCGGTGGCCCTGGCGCTCCAGGACACCCTGGCCAACCTGTTCGCGGGCGTGCACGTGCTGGCGTCCAAGACCATGGAGCCCGGCGACTACATCAAGCTGAGCAGCGGGCAGGAGGGGTACGTCGTCGACATCAACTGGCGCAACACCTCGATCCGCACGCTGTCCGACAACATCGAGGTCATCCCGAACGCGGAGTTCTCGAAGTCGATCCTGACCAACTTCCACCGCCCGGCGCAGGACATGTCGCTGCTGGTGCAGGCCAGCGTCGCCTACGACAGCGACCTGGAGCGCGTGGAGAAGGTCGTGACCGAGATCGGCGGCGAGGTGATGAACGAGGTCGAGGGCGGCGTGAAGGACGCCGAGATCCTCGTCCGGTTCCACACGTTCGCCGATTCCAGCATCAACTTCACGGCCATCCTGCGGATCAACGAGTTCGGCGAGCAGTTCCGGATCAAGCACGAGTTCATCAAGCGCCTGCACCGCCGCTTCCAGGCCGAGGGCATCGAGATCCCGTTCCCGACGCGCCAGGTCCTCGTGGCCAACGGCCGCCCCAAGGACCTGGCCGCCCACGATTGAGCGTCCCGGCCGGGGATCGTCAGCGGATGAACCGGAAGTCCGGGTGCTGCGGCGACGGGCCGTTCAGGACGGGGCGCGGCAGACGGCGCAGGTGGCGGTCGAAGAACGCCGTGACGTACACGCGTTGCGAGGCGACCATCCTGCCCGCGTCCACGGTGCCGACGAAGTCCTTGGCCCTGTCGGCGGGGAGTTCGGTCTGCCGTCCGACGGCGGGCAGGATCGCCTGGAGGTCGGTGAAGCTGTAGTGGCTTCCCTGCGGCACGTTGAGGTCGCGCTTCCAGCCGCGGGAGTTGTTCCAGAACGACCCCCAGGACGGATTGGTCAGGTGGGTCTGGAGTTCTCCGCCCGTGGCGGCGCCCATCAGCATGAACGGCCGGTCGAGGCCCGTCCGCGCCACCTGGACGAGGTCGCCGGGCGCGTACTGCATGGTGCCGTCAAGATCGATCCCGGCGTCGAGCCGGCGGTCCACGCGCATGGCCTCGGCGGCCTGGATCCCGCCCGCCGAGTGCCCGAAGGCGCCGATCCGGGACAGGTCGAGCGCCGCGCCGATGCCGCGGGGGAGCCGCCGCCGTTCCGCGTCCGGGTTGTGCCCGGCGCGCAGCGCGGCGAGCCGGTCCAGGACGAAGCGGGTGTCGGCGACGCGGGTGTCGAGGGCGGTCCGCGTCCGCGCGGGGCTCTGCGGCGGGAGCGTCTGCTGCTCGACCCGGCCAGTGGGGAACTCGACGAGGGACGTCTCGTAGGTATGGTCCATGGTCACCACGACGTAGCCGCGGCTGACCAGTTCCTCGACGGCCGTGGTCCCGACCGCGCGCGGAACGCCGAAGCCCGGTGAGTACAGCACGACAGGGCGCGGGCCGCGCCGCAGGTCGGCGGGGGCGGCCTCGGCCGCGTGGGTCCGGGCGCCCGCCCAGTCGACCTGGCCCGGCTTGAAGATGCCGAACGCCTCGGCCTGGCCGGCGAGCCTGGCCACGGTGGGGCGCAGGTAGGGGGCGCGCGGCAGCGTGCTCGCCCGCGCCGGGTACCAGACGCTGATCATGAGCTCGCGGGCCTTGCCCTTCACCCACGGGTCGCGGCGTGCCTGGTCGACGAGGTGGAGCTCGGTGGTGCCGATGGCCTGCCTCCCGGTGGGGGCGGGGAGTTCGAAGGACACCGGCTGGGTGCGCGTGGTGCCGTTCGCCGTACGCGTCGCGCCGGCGCCGGCTCCGCAGGCGGTGATCAGGGGGAAGGCGAGCATGAGCGCGGTGAGCGCGGTGGTTCTCGATCGCATGGCCCCAGCCTGGCCGCCGCCGGCGAGCCGTGATCATGGTCGATCGGCAGCCTTCACCCCTGACCTTCGTCGGGGCCGGACCGGGGCCGGCTAGCGCGGCTCGTCGAACCAGGCGAGGAACTCGGTGTGGCCGAACATCCGGGCGGTGTCCACGGCCGATGGGGCTCCGGCGGTCGGATCGGCGCCGAGGTCCAGAAGGGCGCGCACGACCCCGGCCTCCTTCTTGAACACCGCGCCTGCCAGTGGGCGCTGCCCCCGGTCGTTCGGCCGTTCCGGATCGGCGCCCCGTGCCACGAGGGCCCGCACGGTGTCCGCCCGCCCGTGGTAGGCGGCCAGCATGAGAAGGGTGTCGCCCTTGTCGTCGGCGAGGTCGACGGGGACGCCGGCCTCGACGTGCGCGATGAGCCGTTCGGTCTGCCCCGTCCGCGCCAGGTCGAACAGCTTGGTCGCGAACTCCTTCAGCCCCGGATCCGGCTCCCTCACGAGCTCGAGGTCCGCGCACTCCATCCCGGCGAGCCTCGGCCCGAGCGCGTCCGCCTTGAACCGCAGCTCCTTCTCCATGGACACCAGCGTGCCCTCCCGGGGATAGACCCGGAACCGGATGTCGTCGGCCAGCGACTTCATGATCACCAAGCCCCGCCCGTGCTCGCGGGCCGGGCCGGTGTCCGGCTGCCCGGCCGCCTCGGTGTCGAATCCCTGCCCGGCGTCGAGCACCCTGATGACGCAGTGCGTGTTGGTGATCATCGCCTGCACCGTGTAGGCGTCGCCGGCCTCGGCGTGCCGGATCACGTTGGTGCAGGCCTCGGTGAGCATGAGCTCGATGTCGATCTGGACGGTGTCGTCGACGCCGAGTGCCTCCAGCGAGGAGGCCAGCAATCCCCGTGCCACCGGCACACTCGCCGCGTCGCGGGGGAGCTGCAGTTCGAGGCTGAACAGCAACACCGACTCCGTTGGCCGACTTCTTGGCCACGATGTCCCCCGGAGAGAACCCCTTAACCACCGAGGCGACCCCAGGAGCGGCTAGGGCCGGGGAGTCGCTTCGGTGGTGGCGGCGTCCAGCGCGGCGGTGACGCGTTCGAGGGAGCGGCGCAGCTCGATCAGCTCCCGCTCGCTCAGGCCGGTGGAGGCGAGGATGCGGCGTGGCACGTTCACGGCCTTTTCGCGGAGCGCCTCGCCCTGGGCGGTCAGCGTGACGACCACCGACCGTTCGTCCTGCGGGCTGCGCTCGCGGCGGACGAGCCCGGCGGCCTCCAGCCGCTTGAGGAGCGGCGAGAGCGTGCCCGAGTCGAGCCGGAGGGCGAGGCCGAGCTCCTTCACGGTCAGCGTGCCGTGCTCCCACAGCGCGAGCATCGCCAGGTACTGCGGATAGGTGAGGCCCAGGTCGCGGAGAAGCGGGCGGTAGGTCGCGTCGAAGGCGCGCGAGGTCGCGTGCAGGGCGAAGCACACCTGGTTGTCCAGGCGGAGCAGCTCCTCGGATGCCGTGGTCATGTCTCCATCATACAACTCTGTTGTGCACAATTAAGTTGTGCTATGTTAAATTTCGTGCCAACCGGACATGAGGAGAGATCATGAGCGTGCACTACACCGCCGTCGCCACCGCCAACGGACGCGACGGCCGGGCCGTCAGCTCCGACGGGAAGCTGGACCTGCGCCTCGCCCCGCCGCGCGAGATGGGCGGCAGCGGCGACGGCACCAACCCCGAGCAGCTCTTCGCCGCCGGTTACGCGGCCTGCTTCGCCAGCGCGATGGGCGCGGTCGCGCGTGCCGAGCGCAAGGACGTCAGGGACGTGTCGGTCACCGCGGAGGTCGGCATCGGCGGCAGCGTCGACGAGGGCTTCGGGCTCAGCGTGGTGCTGCGCGTGGAGCTGCCCGAGGACCTGGAGGGCGGCCGTGACCTGGTCGAGCGGGCGCACAAGGTCTGCCCCTACTCCAACGCCACTCGCGGCAACATCCCCGTCGAGCTCGTGATCGAATAGGGGCGGACACGAGGAGGATCGGATGTCGTACCCGGCGGAGCTCTACCACGGCGACCAGGGAGAGGTCAGCGGCACGCTCTGGAAGGGCGACTCCGCGCCCGACCTGGTGATCGGCGGCCGCACCGGCGTGCACTACCTGGCGACCGGCGAGTCCACGGGCGGGCAGTACGGCCTCTACCGGTGGGACATGGGTGAGCAGCCCGGCGGGCCCGGACCGCACTTCCACAAGACGATGTCCGAGTCGTTCTTCGTGCTGTCCGGGGTCGTCGGCCTGTACGACGGCGACCGCTGGGTGAACGCCGCGCCCGGCGACTTCCTGTTCGTCCCGCCGGGCGGCATCCACGCGTTCCGCAACCCGGAGGGCCCCGCATCGATGCTGCTGCTGTTCGCGCCGGGCGCGCCGAGAGAGGGCTACTTCGAGGAGCTGGCGGAGGTCGCCGCGAGCGGCCGCACGCTCAGCGACGAGGAATGGGCCGACATCTACCGGCGGCACGACCAGTACATGGTCTGATTGCTGCTCGCCTGGCCGCTATTCGATGGGGTGGCCCTCCAGGAGCAGTTGGAGGCGTTCCCGCACGTCGGCGTCCGGCTCGCGGGCGAGGGCGGCGGTCACCGCGTCCCGCGCCTCGGCGGGCCAGGCCGCCTCGTCCCAGGCGGCGAGGGTACGGATGGCCATGTTGCGGTTGCGGACCACCGGGCTGGCCAGGCCGGCGGCGACGATCGGCCAGCCCTGCCCCGGCCACTCGCCGAGCTTGGGCAGGAACGCGTCGAGGCAGCGATGCGGCGCGAAATCCGGGCCGAGACCGTCCTCCTCGGCGGGGCCGGTCGCGATCCGGTTGAGCGGGAGCAGGTCCGTCGCCAGGTCGAGCACCTGGCCGAGCGTGCCCGAGTCGGCCTCCTTCATGCACAGGTGCCAGTGCCGTAGGTCGTACGGCTTGTCGCGGACGCGGCTGAGGTGCGCCTCCAGCGTCGGGACGCCCAGCATCCGGCACGCGCGGGACGCCCGGTAGAACTCGGCCTCGTCGGTCGAGCCGAGCCCGAGCCGGGCGAGGTCGGCCCAGAGCGGGCGCTGGAGAATCGCGGCGCACCGGTCGGCGAGATGCGGCCAGTGCTCCGTCGCGTACGTCTGCAGGGATCGGACCGCGAAGTAGTGCCGCAGGTCGTCGGCCCGTGTCGCCATGTGCCCGAGGAAGAGCCCGGCGGCCCGCTCACCCTCGTCGTAGCCGGAGATGCCCTCGACCGGCCCGCCCTCGTCGCACAGCACGTCGAAGAGGTCGCTCGCGGCGATGAGCAGGTCGTCGTCGGGCGCGTCGGCGAGCCGTCCCGCCAGGTCGCCGGCGGCCACCGCGACCCCGGCCAGGTACTGGTCCATCACGTCGTTGCGGAAACCCTCGCGCAGGATCCAGTCGCGGATCAGGGGGTCGCCCGTGTCGGCCAGCCGTTCCACCAGATGGATGCGGCCCCAGCCGGTGACGTTGCGCGCCAGCTCCCACAGGTCGGCCTCGACGTCGCCCTCGCGGTTGGCCAGGGCCACCAGCGCGAAGATCGTGAACTCGTCGTGGCGGCCCAGCGTCATGAGCTCGTCGCGATGATGATCGGCGGAGTAGAGGCCGAGCAGTGCGATGCCCAGCTTCACCGCCTCACGGTCGTGTGCCCGCGTGGCCAGGCGGTAGGCCAACTGGTAGGTCGCCTCCGGGTCGAGGCCCGACTCGCGCACCCAGCCGAGCAGGTCGTCGACGAGTGAGATCACGCGCGCCTCGCGAACGGTCTCGATCAGCGCGTCGTACGCCGACCTGCCGCGCACGGCCGCCGCCAGGGCCTCCCGCACCCGTTCCACCTCGTGTGGCTCAGCGGAGCCGCCCCAGTGGTAGAGCAGCACGCCGTCCTGCGCGCCCGGCGCCCACATGGTGCCGGGGCCGTCATCGGGCAGGGACTCGCCGCCCTCACGCAGTCCCGGCCCCTCTGCCAGAACGTGCGCGCTGATGTGCTCGAAGATCGATGTGGGGCTTGCCTGCCGCCGCCTGCGGAACATTCGGAACACTCTAGAGTGATCAACCTGGTCAGAGCATCGTCTTTTTCGCGGATCGCCCCTTGACCAGGCGCGTCCCCGCCACCGCCACGACCAGCAGCACGGCGAAGGCGGCGGCCACCCAGCCGATGCCGATCATGTCCAGCCGCTCCGACAACGCCCCCTGGATCTCGGTGGCGGCCCCGACGACCGGGTCGTCCGCGGCGCCGCCCGCGTTCACGCGCAGCTCGTACCAGCCGTAGTAGACGATGTAGACCCCGGCCGGCAGCAGGAGACCGCCGCTCACCCGCGACACGTACGGCAGCAGGCGGCGCAGCCGCGTCACCGCCGCGTCGCGGGCCAGCGCCACCATCATCGCCAGCAACCCGACGACCAGGCCCATGCCGACGCCGTACGCGACGAAGGCGGCGAGCCCCTCCACGATGCCGCCGGTTCCCGAGACGAGCCCGGTCACGGCGAGGAACGGCGCGACCGTGCACGACAGGGAGGCGATCGCGTACGACGCCCCGTACCCGTACAGCGCGAGCAACGACCCCGACGGGCCGCCGCCCACGTTCAGCCGGGGCAGCCGTACGAGCAGCTCACGGCCGGTCAGCAACCACACGCCCGTCACGGTCAGGGCGAGGCCGATCACGATCGTGGCCCAGGGCAGGTACTCCTGGATCGACGTCGTCGCCACGGAGATCACGAGGCCGAACGCGCCGAAGACCGTGACGAACCCGGCCGTCATCCCCGCCGAGAGCCGCAGCGCCCGCCACACCCCGCCCGCCCCCGGCGCGGCGACGAGGAGCGCCAGGTAGGACGGGAGCAGCGCGAAGCCGCAGGGGTTGAACGCCGCGACGAGCCCGGCCGCCAGAGCGAGTGAGACCGTTTCCATGTCCGTCAGCCGCCCGCGAGGGCCTTCACGTGCTTCTCGAGCTCGTCTTCACCGAGAGGCCCCGAGGCGCGGTCGGCCGACCCGTCGCGCTTCATGAACAGGAACGACGACTGCGACGTGACCTTGAAGTGCTTGTAGAGGTCGCCGCCGCGATCGTCGAGCTGGGTGATGCCTCCGGTGCCGGTCCGGGTCACGAACTTCTGCATCTGGTCCTTGCTCTTGTCGAGCCCGGCGATGCCGACGAACGAGACACGACCCTTGTAACGCTCGGCCACCTTCGCGACGGCCGGGCCCTCCGACTGGCACTTGGGGCACCACGGAGCCCAGAACCAGAACACCACCGGCTGCTCGGCCAGGTTGGACCCGGTGAACGGCTTGCCGTCCAGCGTCGTCCCCTCGAACTTCAACTGCTCCGGCATCGATCGCAGCCGCCCCGACGGCGTGCCGGAGCCGGGGGCCGCAGCGCTCGACGAGGCCGCGGACGGCGTCGGCTGTACGGTCGCGGCGCCCTTCGGGGCGTCGTCGTCCGATCCGCCGCATGCGGCGAGCGCCAGCGTGGCGGCGAGCAACAGGGTGAGCTTCCTCATGGGGCAAGGCTATTGAGCCGGACGCCCGCAAGTTCTTACGAACCGGTGACGGGGCCTTCCGAGGTGTTCTAATGAAAGGGTGCCCGGCTGGACGAAGCCGTGGATGGCGGGCCTGGTGGTGGTGATCGTGGTGATCGCGTCACTCTGGGCGCTGCAGCGCAGGCTGATCTACTTCCCGGACCGCGCGGCGCCGCCCGTGCCCGCCGGTGTCCGGGAGGTCTCCTACCGGACCGAGGACGGCCTGACGCTCAAGGCCTGGTACGTGCCGTCGTCACGGCCCGGCGCCCCGGTCGTCCTGGTGGCGCCCGGCAACGCGGGCAACCGCTCCTACCGCCTGCCACTGGCCACGGCACTGGCGTCTCGCGGCCTGTCCGTCCTCCTGGTGGACTATCGCGGTTATGGCGGCAATCCCGGCAGTCCCAGCGAGACCGGCCTCACCCGGGACGTCCGCGCGGCACGCGGCTATCTGACGGAGGAGCTCGGAGCCGGCCGCGTGCTCTACTTCGGCGAGAGCCTCGGTGCCGCCGTCATCACCCGCCTCGCGGTGACTCACCCGCCCGCGGGCCTGCTCCTCCGGTCACCGTTCAGCGACCTGGCCTCGGTCGGGCGCGAGCACTACCCGTTCCTCCCTGTCGGGGCGCTGCTCAAGGACCGGTTCCCGGTCGCCGACCAGATCGGGCGGGTCGAGGCGCCGGCCGCCGTCGTCTACGGGGACGCCGACTCGATCGTCCCGCCACGGCAGAGCCGGGAGGTCGCACGGCGGGTCACGCACCTCGTCCGCGAGGTCGTGGTGCCCGGCGCCGACCACAACGACCAGGTGCTCCTCGACGGCCCCCAGCTCGTCGACGCCGTCCTGGCCTTGAACGCCGCCCAGCCGGCTAGCTGAGGCGGCGGTTGGTGAGCGAGGCGAACGTGGCGATCAGCGACGCGACGAAGAGCACCGTGAACGCGCGGTGGTAGCCGGTGATCAGGTCGCCGAGCTCGCCGGGGGAGAGGCTCGCGGCGGCGCCCCCGTACAGCAGCCGCCGGTCGGCCGCGGCGAGCGCCGACGTGGCGAGCATGAGGCACAGCGCCGCGCCCATCACGTTCCCCACGTTCAGCAGGGTCATCCGCAGCCCGTTGACGACGCCGAGCCGTTCGGACGGGACCGCTGCCAGCACCGCGGAGGTGTTGCCGGTCGTGAACACGCCGCTGCCGACGGCGACCAGGATCAGGGACAGCGCGATCATCGTGTAGGGCGTGTCCTCGTCCAGCGCGAGCAGCGCGACGAGCATCCCGGTCGTCGCGGTCGCCGACCCCGCGGCCGCGATCGTGCGGGAGTGGACCCGCCTGCCGAGGAAACCCCCGATGGGCGCCGCCACCATCCCGGCGATCGGGCCGGGCAGCACGGCCACTCCCGCCTCCGCCGGCGTCATCCCGTTCACGGCCTGGAGGAAGAGCGCGACGAGCAGGACGCTGCCGACCCTGCCGAGGTTGTTGCAGAACGCGGCGAGGTTCGCGAGCGAGAAGTGCCGGTCGCTGAACAACGTGACGTCCACCAGGGGATGTCGCGCGCGCCGCTGCCGTACGGCGAACACCGGCAGCAGGAGCCCGAACGCTGCGGCGCCCGACAGCGACACCGGGGTGGCCCAGCCGTGCGAGCCGCCTTCGGACAGCGTGAGGATCAGCCCGCCGAGCCAGCCGAACAGCAGGACGGCGCCGAGCACGTCGATCGGCTCACGGGCGCCGGGCGGGACGCGGGGGAGCGACAGTGCGGCCCAGGCCAGGGCGATGAGCCCGATCGGCACGTTGAACCAGAACACCCACTGCCAGCCCGCGGCCTCGGCCAGGAAGCCGCCCGCCGACGGGCCGATCAGCGGGGCCGCGGTGAGCACTCCGAAGTAGACGCCGAGCCCCTCGCTGAGCCGCTGGGGCCCGAACGCGTGCGCGATGATCGCCGTGCCGTTGGCCAGCAGCACCGCCCCACCGAACGCCGCCAGCACGCGCAGGGCGATCAGCACCTCGATCGTGGGCGCGAAACCGGCCAGCAGGTTCGCCGCCGTGAAGACCGCGAGCCCGAACAGGTACATGTGGCGCCGCCCGAAGACGTCGGACATCCGCCCGCACACCATGAGCAGCGACGTCTGGACGAGCATGAAGCCGAGGACCAGCCAGCTCGACGCGAACGCGCCCGCCTCGAAGTGCCCGACGACGACCGGCAGGGCGATGTTGAGCGTGGTCATGTTGACCACGAGCAGCAAGGTGCCGAGCGTGACGACCGAGAGCACGCGCCACGGGCCGGACCCCTCAGGCCGGCCGAGGGCGGGCTCGGCCGGCGCGCTCACCCGCACCATGAATCCATCTGCCCAACGTGAAGGATCCTCCACATCGGACACACTCTCCCGGGTCGGTGGCGCGACGTCCGTAACGTTCTAGAGCTCGGTTCTAGATCACTTGCCAGCGTCACCCGGGAGCGCGGCGGCTGTCAATGGAGGGTGAGTGAGGCGACACCCCCGTGCCAGGGTCACCTTGCCAGGGTCAACCAGCGGCCGCGGTGCCGGGCCGAGCGGCCGGTGGTGGCGGGGTCAGCCGGCGGCGGCGGCCTGCTGGGCCTCGATCACCTTGCGCACGGCCTTGGCGGCCGGGCCGCTGCGGGCGGTGAGCTCTTCGATGCGCCGCTTGTGGCGGCGCCGGTCGGAGCGGGGGAGGACGGTCTTCAGGCCACCGGCGGCCGCCAGGGCGACGGCGGCGGCGTCCCAGCTGTTGACGTGCGCGACCGGCTTGCCGCGCAGCGCCGACGAGGCGCCGCCCCAGAGCGCCTTCACCACCCGGGGATCCCGGACGGTGACGCGGGTCGCGGGGAAGAAACCGAGCCGGCGGTACGGCTCCACCCGGATCCAGCCTTCCCGGGAGAGCTCCTCCCGGATGGTCCGCACGATCCCCCGATGGTCCTTGCGCACCCAGTGCTGCCACGAACGCGGGCGCGAGCCGGAGATCTGGCGCAGCACGCCGTACGGGTCGTCGCCCGCCGTCTCGACGCACGGCTTGTTGCCCCTCTCGCCGAGCCGGCCGTCGAGGTAGAGCTCGGTCAGCGCCGCGCCGCGCAGGACGTAGCCGAGATGTGACCGTGCGGTCATGCGTTTCTTCGTCACGTCGTACGCCAGCAGGAACATCCTGGCCGGCAGGGAATCGGGCACCTCGACCATGAGCTACTCCTCGTCCGTGTCCTCATCATGGCCAGCGACACTGTCGATTGTCGTGGGCGGGTCGGCCGTCGTGGGCGGGTCGATCGTTTTCGGGGGCCGTCCCGGGCGCCGCATCCGCCCGACCCCGCCGGGCAGCCGCCCGGCGTCGGCGAGCGCCCGGCGCAGCAGGAACTCGATCTGCGCGTTGGTGCTGCGCAGCTCGTCCCCCGCCCATCGGGCCAGCGCGTCGTGGACGGCGGGGTCGAGCCGCAGCAGGATCTTCTTGCGTTCGGAAGCCACGGACTAGAAGCCACGGACTAGTGGTAGAGCGAGCCGGCGTTGACCACCGGCTGGGCGTCCCGGTCGGCGCACAGCACCACGAGCAGGTTGCTGACCATCGTGGCCTTGCGCTCCTCGTCGAGGTCGATCACGTTCTCCTCGGCGAGCTTCTCCAGGGCGGCGTGCACCATGCCGACGGCGCCGTCGACGATCTGCTTGCGGGCCGCCACGACCGCGCCCGCCTGCTGGCGGCGCAGCATGGCCTGGGCGATCTCCGGCGCGTACGCCAGGCGGGTGATCCGGGACTCGATGATCTTAACTCCGGCGGAGGCCACCCGGGCGGCGAGCTCGTCGGACAACTTCCCGGTGATCTCGTCGGCGTTCTCGCGCAGCGAGATGCGCTCGGCTGAGTCGTAGGGGAAGCTTCCCGCGATGTGCCGCACCGCGGCCTCGGTCTGGAACGCCACGAACTCCACGAAGTCGTCCACCTCGAAGATGGCGCGGGCGGTGTCCTCCACCTGCCACACCACCACCGCGGAGATCTCGATGGGGTTGCCGTCCAGGTCGTTGACCTTGGCCAGCCCGGTCTCGTGGTTGCGGATCCTGGTCGAGACTCGGCGCCGCTGCGTGATCGGGTTGACCCAGCGCAGCCCGGCGGCGCGGAGCGTCCCCACGTACCCGGCGCCGACGAGCTGGAGCACGCGCGCCTCGTTCGGCGCGACCGGCGTCAGCCCCGCCGCCACCGCGAGGCCCGCGAGCACGGCGATGATCGCGGCCCCGATGGCGGCGAGACCGGCGCCGTCGTCGTCGGACCCGATGATGACGATGCCGAGGACGAAGAGCCCCACGCCGCCCCCGAGCAGGAGCAGGGCGAGCGCGGCCATCACCCAGCCGTTCGTCCCGCTGGTGAGACGTTCGCTGATCTGCGGTGCCGGCATGTCCACCGGTGCGGGTTCGAGCGCGGGTTCGGTCATGGTCGCTCCTCCTTGTATCTGGCATTAATCTAGCAAAGTGATATCACTTTTTCCAGACGTGGCGGGGACGGGCTCCTCATCGGCGATCTCCGGGATGACCTTCGGCACGTTCCGGAGGGTGATGAGGGCGCTCACCGCCACCAGCCCGGCGAACGCCGCGCTGCAGAGCATCGACGCGTGCATGCCGTCCACGAACGCGGCCTTGGCGGCGCCGGTGACCTCGGCGGCGAGCTGTGCCGGGAGCGCGGCGGCGGCTTCGACGGCACCCGCCAGGGAGTCCTCGGCGGCGTGCTCCGCGGCGGCGGGCAGCCCTGCCGGCAGGTCGATGGTGCTCCGGTAGACCGCGTTCAGCACGCTGCCGAGGACGGCCATCCCCAGGGCCGCGCCCAGTTCGTTCGCGGTCTCGGAGATCGCCGACGCGGCGCCGGACCGCTCTTTCGGCACCGAGGCCAGCACGGTGTCGGCGGTGACGGTCATCGCCATGCCCATGCCGAGTCCGCCCACGATCATCAGCGGCACCATCCTCAGGTAATCGGTGTCCAGCCCGACCAGCGCGAAGCCGGAGAAGCTGATGGCCGAGACCAGCAGCCCGGAGGCGGCGACGCGGGCACGGCCGAACACGCCGATCAGCGGCGGGGCGAGCGCGGCGCCGCCGATCATCGCTCCGGCCGCCCCCGGCAGCCCGGCCAGGCCCGCCTTCAACGGCGACCAGCCCAGCGCGAGCTG
This sequence comes from Actinomadura rudentiformis, assembly GCF_008923185.1. Lineage (GTDB taxonomy): Bacteria > Actinomycetota > Actinomycetes > Streptosporangiales > Streptosporangiaceae > Spirillospora > Spirillospora rudentiformis. The sequence continues at coordinate 73,441 of NZ_WBMT01000033.1, read as the reverse complement.
GAAGAAGAGCGAGAAGATCAGCGACTGCGCGACGAGGGCGAACATCGCGAACATGTTGGTGCTGACCGCGCCGGTGAACGCGCCGCGCCGGAACAGCCGGACGTCGATCAGCGGGTCGGCCAGCCGGGTCTGCCGATGGACGAACACCACCAGCGCGGCGACGCCGATGAGCGCGGAGGTCCCGACGCCGGCCTGCCCGAACCCGTCCACCGCGGCCTCCTTGACCGCGTACACCAGGCCGAGGATCCCGGTGATGGACAGCAGCACGCTGACCAGGTCGAGCCGGCCGGTGACGAGATTGGGCGTCTCGGGCAGCACGAACGGCCCGGCGGCCAGGACCACCGCCATGATCGGGACATTGATCAGGAAGACCGAGCCCCACCAGAAGTGGTCGAGCAGCGCGCCGCTGACCACCGGCCCGAGCCCGACGGCCAGCCCGCCGATCCCGAAGAAGATGCCGACCACCGTCGTGCGTTCCTTCGGGTCGGTGAACGCGCGGCGGATCAGCGAGAGCGCCGACGGCATGATCGTGGCGCCGGCCACTCCGAGCGCCGCCCGCGCGGCGATGAGCATCTCGGCGGTGGAGGCGTAGGCGGTGACCGCGGACGCCGCCGCGAACAGCACGGTGCCGGTGAGCAGCATCTTCTTGTGCCCGATCCGGTCGCCGACGCCGCCCATCGTGATCAGCAGCCCGGCCAGCACGAAGCCGTAGGCGTCGGCGATCCAGAGGATCTGGGTGGCCGACGGGTGCAGGTCGGCGGTGAGATGCGGGACGGCCTGGTTGAGGGCGGTCAGGTCGATGTTGGGAACGAGGACGAGCAGGACGCAGATCCCGAACGTGCCCCACTTGCGGGGGTTGGAGAACGCCACGGTGTCCGTCCGAGCGGTTGAGGGGTTCATGCGGTCAGCGTGGGAGACCCCGCTGACCGCCCGCGCACCGTCCACGCACTGCCGCGCACCGTCCTCTGGCCGTCAGGCGCGGGCGAGGGTGAGCACTTCCTGCGGCGTCATCGCCGCTCCGTGGTCCCGGGCGGCTTCGAAAGCGTCGTCGCCCAGGCGTTCCCGGACCTCCGCCGTGACGCGGATGATGTCGTGCGCGCTCTCCGCAAGTTCCCGGATTTTCCTGGTGCCGCCGAGAAGCGTCGCCGCGCGGACCGGGTCGCCCTTCTGGAGGGCGACCGCGGCCATGCCGGCCACGGCCTCGGCCACGGTCTGGGCGTAGACGTTCTCGTACTCGCTGTCGATCGTGGCCAGGAAGTGCGCCCGTGCCGCGCCGAGTTCGCCCTCGGCGGCCGCGAGCCACCCCAGCCCGAGCCGGGCGCGCGCGCCGTTCTCGGCTGTCCAGCCCCAGTCGGCGCCTGAGCCCTCCAGCACCTCCTCGTAGAGCTCGCGCGCGGTGGCGAGGTCTCCGGTGAGGCGCGCGACATCGCCGAGGCCCAGCCGCGCGGTCCGCACCTTCTGCGGCGAGCCGGACCGGGCGGCGAGCTCGGCCGCCCGCTCGTGCTCGGCCCGCGCGGTCGCCAGGTCCCCGCCGCGGATGAACACCTCCGCGCGCCGCCGCAGGAGGTCGACCATGTCCTCCAGCACGCCGAGCTGCTCGACCAGGGTGAACGCCTCGTCCAGCAACTCCAGGGAGCGCTCCAGATCGCCGTCGAGCTCCGCGACGATGGCGAGACCGTCCAGCGTGTTCGCGATGCCCCAGCGGTCGCCGAGCGCCCGGAACCGCGCGAGCGACTCCTCGAACACGGGGCGGGCGGCCTCGAACTCCCCGCTGAAGATCCATTGATAGCCGGAGCTGAAGCCGTCGAGGGCGTGCAGCCAGGGGTCCGAGCGCATCATCAGGTGTTGCCGGCGCTCCTCGATCTCCGCGCGGTCGGGGATCGGGTTGGACATGGCCCACAGGACCAGCACGCTCACCCGCCGGGGCAGGGTGGTCATGCCGGCGTAGTCCATCACCGACTCCGCGGCGCGCTTGTAGTCCGCCGTGGCGTCACCGAGCGCCCCGCTCGCCCCCGCGTGCACCACGCACAGCACGTACTCCTCAGAGAGCCCTTCCGGCGGCTCGGTGCCGTAGTGCCTGAGCAGCTCGGCGGCGGGCGGCCCGAGCTCGCTGCGCACGCCGCGCAGCCACCAGTACCAGGACAGCGCACCGATGAACTGCATGGCGGTCGCGGGCTCGGCCCGCACGGCCCAGCGGAGCGCAACGTGCAGGTTGTCGCCCTCGGCGCCCAGCCGCGCCATCCAGTCGAGCTGGTCGGCGCCGCGCAGCCGCGGCTCGGCCCGCTCAGCCAGGTCGAGGAAGTACACGGCGTGCGCGCGCCGCAGATCGTCCTCCTCTCCTGCCTCGGTGAGGCGTTCGGCGCAGAACGCCCGCACGGTCTCCAGCATCCGGAAGCGCCCGCCGTCACTCTGCAGGAGCGACTTGTCGGTGAGCCCCGCGAGCAGGTCGTCCACCTCGTACAGGGACGGCCCGCAGACGCGCGCGGCGGCCTCCAGCGTGAACCCGCCCGCGAAGACCGTCAGCCGCCGTGCCAGCTCGCGTTCGTCCTCCTCGAGGAGGTCCCAGCTCCACTCCACCACCGCGCGCAGCGTCTGGTGCCGGGGCGCCGCCGTACGGTTGCCCCGCGACAACAACCGGAACCGGTCGTCCAGACGGGCCGCGATCTCCTCGACCGGCAGCGACCGGAGCCGCGCCGCCGCGAGCTCGATCGCCAGCGGCAACCCGTCCAGCGCCGTGCAGATCCGCGACACCGCCTCCAGGTTCGCCGCTGTGATCGCGAAGCCGGGCCGCACGGCCGCCGCCCGGTCACCGAACAGCCGCAGCGCCGGCGACCCGAGCGCGTCCTCCAGCTCGGCTCCCGCAGCCGGAAGGCCCAGCGGCTGCAACGGCAGGATCGACTCGCCGGTGACGCCCAGCACCTCACGGCTGGTCACGAGCACGCGCAACCCGGAAGACGCGGTGAGCAGCCGATGCGCCAGCCTGGCAGCGTCCTCGATCACCTGCTCGCAGTTGTCGAGGATGAGCAGCAGCCTCCGGTCGCTCACCGCCGCGACCAGCCGTTCGGCCGGCTCCGCGTGCTGTTCCGGAACGGTCGCCTGGAGCCCGTGCTCACGCACCCCCAGCGCGCCGAGCAGTGCCTGCGGGAGCTCCGCCCCGTTCACCACCGAGGAGAGATCGACGAAACAGACCTCGCCGTGCTCGCGCGCCCCCGCCTCGATCGCCAGCCGCGTCTTGCCCGTGCCGCCCGGCCCCAGAAGCGTGACCAGCCGCCCTTCGCCGAGCAGCTTCCCGACCCGCGCGAGCTCCTCCTCACGCCCGACGAACGTGGTCAGCTGCGCGGGCAAGGCAGACCGCACCGCCGGGGGCTGCGCCATGTCCCCGCGCAAGATCGCCAGGTGCACCTCGGCCAGCTCCGCCGAGGGATCCGCGCCGAGCTCCTCGGCCAGCACCTGCCGCACGTCCTCGTACACGGCGAGCGCCTCAGCCTGCCGGCCGCTCCCGTACAACGCCCGCATGAGCAGCCCTCGCGTCCGCTCCCGCAGCGGATGCCCGGCCACGATCTCCTGCAACAAGGGCACGATCGTGTACTCACCCAAGGCCAGCTCGGCCTCGGCGCGATCCTCGACGGCCGTGATGCGAAGCTCTTCCAGGCGCGCCGCCTGCCCCGCCACGAACGGAGCCGTCAGATCCGCCAACGCGGGACCGCGCCACAACCCGAGCGCCTCCCGCAACAGCTCCGCCGCCGCCGCATGGGCCCCGGCTCCGAGCGCGCTCCGCCCCTCCTTCACCAGCCGCCCGAACCGGTGAACGTCGACGTCCTCGGGGTCGACAGCGAGGCGATATCCCGTGGCCCGCCCTTCGACGAGCTCCGCCGCACCCAGCCCCCGCCGCAGCCGCGAGACCTGGGACTGGAGAGCGTTCGCGGCTCCGCTGGGCGGCTCCTCGCCGTAGAGCCCGTCGATCAGTCGCTCGTTGGGCACCAGGCGGCCGGCGTCCAGCGCCAGCAACGCCAGCAGTGCCCGCACCCGCGGCCCGCCGACCGCCACGGGAAGCCCGTCCCGCCGAACCTCGACCGGCCCCAGAATGGCGAATTGCATGGCCACGATTGTCCACCAGCCCGGCGGAGATCCAAGCCACGGCACCCGGAAGGGCCGCCTTCATGAGAAGGGCCGCCCTCGTGCGGAGGGCGGCCCTTCTGCTTCTAGGGGATCACGCTGCCGGGCGGCTCCTGGCGGCGGCCGTCACGGCGATCGCGGCTTGCCGGGAGATGCCGTTCACCTTCACCGCGATCGTCACCGTTCCGCGGCGGAGTGCCTTCAGCCGTCCGGTGGCCGGGTCGAACGTCGCGACGTGCCATGGGCGGGCGGTCTTCGGCGTGCCGATGTGGAGGTTCGGCGAGCCGCTCCAGTCGGCGCTCATCGGGTAGGTGAGCGGCACGTCCCGGCCGTTCTGCCGTAGGTCTGCCGGGATCTCGGCGCTCTCGCCTGTCTTCAGTGACGCGGGTGCCTTGAGCGTGAGGTCGTCCACGTGCGGCAGCACCTCGGCGCGCAGCCACTGCGGCGCGGGCAGGAACGGGGCGAGGCGCGTGCGCTCGATCTCGCCGCGCGTCAGCGGGTCGACACCGAACATCGTCCATCCCGTGAACCCGCCGTTCGTCACCGGCGCGGCGGGGTTCTTGCCCGAGTTGCCGTTGATGAACGCGTGCACGCCGTCCACCCGGGAGGCGTTGAAGACGCCGACGTGGGCGTTGACCACCGCCGCGCCCTTGCCGGTCGAGCGCCGGAACTCCGCCAGCCACTGTTCCAGCAGCGCGGCCTCCTTGCGGTCGGCGAGCTGGCTGGTCTTGGCCGGCAGCGGATCGCGCGCCGGGTGGTGGCCGAACACCGTGACGGCGCTGATCGACGGGTCGCGGCGCGCTCCGTCCAGCGCGTTCTTCAGCATCCGCAGCTGCTCGAACGAGCTGGTGCGGTAGGTCCCGGTGGAGGAGTCGAGCAGGACGAAGCGCGTGCCCTTGTGGTCGAACGTGCGCGCCGGCTCCCCGAACACCTTGCGGAAGGGCCCGATGTCACCGGAGCCGTAGACCTCGTGGTTGCCGGGCACGTAGTAGTACGGCAGCCTCCCGCCGAGCTCCTCGTCCAAGATCTTTTTGGCGAGGGCGAAGTCGGCGTCGTAGCCGGTGTCGACGAAGTCGCCGTTGATGACCAGGAAGTCGGGCTTGGCGGCGAGGGCCTCCCGCAGCGTGCGCCGGGCCCGCTCGGCGTAGACGCTGTCGGGGTCGGCGGCCACGAACTGCGCGTCGGACACCACCGCGAACCGCCACCTGCTCCCGTCCGCCGCGGTGCCGTCCCGGATCACCAGCGGGTCGGCGGGCGCCGGGCTCGCTGGCGGTGTCTGCACGGACGGTGGGACCTTGGCCGTGAAGTCGTCGATCAGCACCTCGCCCGTGTACTGGCGGCCGGCGCCGGTCTCGATCGTGTAGAAGCGGTTGACCTTGATCGGGTAGGCGACGGACGGCGGCACCGCCATCTCCACGCTGCGCCATCCCTCCCAGGTGATGTACGGCCCGTAGAGCGAGTAGGTCTGGTTGTTGGCATCCGTGATGGTGAACGCCGTCCACTCGCCCTTTTGGTGGCCGTACACCTGGGCACCGAGCGCCTGCGGCTGCCCTGGCACCTCGATGGGCTGCGGCGGGTAGGCGTAGGCGGTGCGGGTCGCGGTCGACTGTGTGAAGTCGTACGACAGCCTCAGCCCGGCGCCGTTGTGGCCCTCGGCCACCGGCTCGACCTTCCCGGTGCCTCGCGCCGAGCCGAACCTCCACTTCGCCCCGTCGCCGAAGTCGGCGATCGTCTTCTCCTCCAGCCCGACGCTGATCGGCAGGGTGGTCTTCGCCCCCTTGACCTCGATCGTCACCAGCGTCGATCCGGAGGCCTTGCGGGGTGTGGCCGTGAACGTGCCGCCGTCGCCCGGCTTGATGTCCAGGAGCGAGGTGTCATAGGTGAGCGCGGTGTCGGACGGCTCGACCGGGGCGGTGAAGCCCTCCTTGTCGAAGCCGACGACGCCGAACGCGCCGGCTCCGTCCTGACCGGGGATCGTGACCCGGTCGACGGTCGCGCCGATGCGCGTGAGCGGGTTGAGGACGGTCAGGCGGACCTGACCGCGTGCCCTGCCCTGGACTGCTGAGACGGTGATGTCGCCGGCGACGCGTCCCCTGAACGTGCCGTCGCGGCCGACCGTCCCCTGCGCCCCGTTCGCGATCCAGCGTGGCTTGGCCTGCACGGGGCCCTGGGCTTCGTCGTGGCCGCGCGCGATGAGCTTGCGCGTCAGCCCGGGGAACACCCGGTCGGGGCGCCCACCCCGGGTCGGGCCGACGCCCGGAGCCTGCGGGGGGTCGGCGACCGGCTCGACCCAGAATCCGGTGAGCTTGCCGCTGCCTTGGGCGTACAGGCCGATCCCGTTGGGCGTCGGCCGTTCGGCGCCGTCGGACGGCTGGTTCTCGACCTGCCCGCGGGCCTGCCCCGGCTCGCGCGCCAGCATCGTCGACGAGCCGCCGCCGTCGAGGTTGAGCGCGTTGTGGGCGCCGGCCTCCTTCATCAGCGCGGCCATCTCGGCCAGCGTCACCCCGCGGCTGTCGACCTGGCGGCCGTCCACGGTCATGAGCAACATCGTCCGGCCGTCGGCGGTGAAGCCGGCGGCGGTGCGAGGATGCGCCGCCGGATCGGTGAGCGCCGGGATCCGCCCATCCTTGATCAGCGTCTGGTTGCCGCCGACCGCGAAGCCGGCGGCCTTCCCGGAGGAACGCGGCCGGTACGCCAGCCCGACCGGGTCTCCGGGCTTGAGCGTGCGGAGGGTGTCGCCGCCCGCCTCCCGGCCGACCAGGACGAAGCTGTCGGCGGCGATCTCACCGGACCCGGGCGTGTCCCCGACCGAGACGACCTTGCCGTCCGTCACGAGTACCTCGGCCACGCGCTGCGCGCCGTCCGCGACGGACCGGCCGCGGCTTCCCGTCCCCCAGAGCGAGGTGAACGCGCCGATGCCGTCCTTCTTCACGGCGTGCGCGTTGAACTGGTCGAGCGGCACCTTGCGTTCGCCGGGCAGGGTGATCTCGCCGTCCAGCAGGATCGCGGCGATCTGGCCGAGCCCGTCGGACGCCACGCCGGCCGTGTCGGTGGGCCAGCCGGGCTTGGCGGACTTCACCAGCGTGCCGCCGTCCACGGCCGCGCCGTTGGCGGCCCCGGTGCCGTTGATGTCGAAGAAGTCGCCGTTGACCCCCGCGATGGCCCCTGACCTGCCGGCCTGCTTGGACAGCGGCTCGACCGCCGACACCTTCCCGGGCGACAGGTAGCCGGCCCGTACCTTCGCGCCGAGATCGACCGTCAGCAGGTCGCCGCGCAGCCAGCCCTTGCCGTCGAGCCTGTCGAAGGAGGACAACGACGTGCCCGGCGCCACCGGCCGTGTCTTGCGGTCGGTCTCGAGTGCCTCCACGGCGGCGTTCCCGGCCGCGTTCGCGGCGGGCAGCAGGAGCCGGTCGACGTCGCGGACGCCGGGCGCCGCGGGATCCGGCGGCGGTGGCGCCGCCAGGACGGGCGGGGCCGCGAGGGCGGGCGGCGCCGCCAGGGCGGGCGGGGCGAGGCCGCCGATCAAGACTCCGGCCAGGCCGAGAACGGCGGCGGGGCGGGCGATGGATCTCAGTGGGGGCACGAGGCGCCTCCTTTGGCTCCCCAGGGCGGAATGTGGCTGCGCCAGGAAACTCCAGTCACACTGCGCACGGAAGTTTCCCAGATGACCACCCGGCTAATTGATCACAACGGATCGCCGCGCGCCACGGATCTGGTGACGGCGCTACCGTGACGGCTATGGACCTGGTCATGCCTGTGGCCGCCGTCGTGGCGCTGGCCGCCGTGCTGGCGCTGGTGCTGCGTACGGCCTCGCGCAGGCGGCGGGACCTCGGCAGCCCGGTCGACCGCGCCACGTTCCAGACGCTGCACACCGCCTCGATGGCGGCCCCGCCGCTGCGCGCCGGGCTCACCGAGCAGGGCGCCCAGAAGGCCGCCCGCCATCTGCTCGAACTCCTCGGCTCGGCGGCGGTGGCGATCACCGACGGGAAACGGCTGCTGGCCTGGGACGGCATGGGCGGCGGCCACCACGCGCAGCACGCCGTCGAGCACGCGTCGGGGCCCATGAGCAACGGCCGCACCGCCGTGCTCGGGCCCGAGACCGTGGGCTGCGACGAGCTCGACTGCCTGGTCAGGCATGCCGTGGTCGTGCCGTTGACCACCGACGAGCGGGTGGTGGGCACGCTGGCCGCCTACGGCGGCGATGTCTCGGCCGGGCTGATCCGCGCCGTCGAGGAGGTCGGCCGGTGGGTCGACGCGCAGCTGGAGCTGGCCGACCTGGATCGTTCCCGGACGCGGCTGATGGAGGCGGAGGTCCGGGCTCTGCGGGCCCAGATCTCACCGCATTTCATCTACAACTCGCTGACCACGATCGCCTCGTTCGTCCGCACCGATCCCGAGCAGGCCCGGGAGCTGCTGCTGGAGTTCGCCGACTTCACGCGCTACTCGTTCCGGCGGCACGGGGACTTCACGACGCTCGCCGAGGAGCTGCGGTCGATCGACCGGTACCTGCTGCTGCAGCGGGCCCGCTTCGGCGAGCAGCTGAAGGTGACGCTGCGGATAGCGCCCGAGGTGCTGCCCGTGGCCGTCCCGTTCCTGTGCCTGCAGCCGCTCGTGGAGAACGCCGTGCGGCACGGCTTGCAGGACCGCTCCGGCCCGGGGCTCGTCACGATCATCGCCGACGACGCCGGGGCGGACTGCGTGATCAGCGTGGAGGACGACGGGGTCGGCATGGACCCCGAACGGCTGCGCCGCATCCTGGAGGACGGGCCGGGGACCCCTGGGGGACCCGGGGGAGAGGACGGCGAGGCGACCGACTCGGTCGGCATCGGGCTGGCCAACGTCGATCTCCGGCTCCGCCAGGTCTACGGGGACGCCTGCGGCCTGACCGTCGAGACGGCGCCGGGAGCGGGGACCAAGGTGACGCTGCGCGTGCCCAAGTACCAGCCGGGCGTCACCGCTTCCTAACCGGACGCACGGGTTTCCTCACCGGAGACACAGGCTTCCTGATCGGAGGAACGACCTCCCGGTTGACTTCTTTTGCCTGGTTAAGCACCCTTTAGTGGGCAAATGTGACTCACGACACGGGGAGGCGGCGTGGGATCGGGGCTGCGCGTGCTGGCGGTGGACGACGAGGCGCCCGTTCTGGACGACCTCGCTTACCTGCTGCGCGCCGACCCACGCGTCGGCGATCTGCTGACGGCACGTGACGGAGCCGCCGCTCTGCGTCACGTGGACCGGGCGCTGGCCATCGGCCGCCCGATCGACGCGGTCTTCCTGGACATCCGCATGCCCGGACTCGACGGCGTGGTGCTCGGGCGCCTGCTCGCCCAGTTCGCCCGGCCGCCCCGCATCGTCTACGTCACCGCGTACGAGAACCACGCCGTGGACGCGTTCGAGATCAAGGCCGTCGACTACCTGCTCAAGCCCGTCCGGCCCGAGCGCCTGGCCGAGGCCATCCGCCGGGTCGCCGAACCGTCCCCGGCCGCCCCCGCCGCCGCAGGCCATGCCGCTTCCGCCGGCGGTCCCGCCGCGGCGGACCATGATCCCGAGCCGAGCCCCGAATCCGTTCCGGTCGAGCTCGCCGGCGTCACCACCTTCGTATCCGCCGCCGAGGTCTGGTACGTCGAGGCACAGGGCGACTACGCGCGCCTGCACACCGCCTCGGGCAGCCACCTGGTCCGCATTCCGCTGGCGGCGCTCGAAGAACGCTGGCGCGCCGCCGGGTTCGTCCGCGTGCACCGCAGCCACCTGGTCGCGTTGCAGCACATCGACCAGCTGCGCATCGAGTCCGGACGCTGCACCGTGCAGGTCGGCGGCATCGAGCTCCCGGTGAGCCGCCGCCACACCCGCGAGCTGCGCGACCGGCTCGTCCGCAACGCGCGGCGCCCCCAATGAGCCCTCCGATCAGCGGTGCCGACCCCGCGCCGGTCCCCGAGCGCCGGCGGGTGCTGGTGACCGGCCCGCGGACGAGGGCGGCACGGCGCCCGCGGCCCCCGGTCACCCAGGAGATCGACGAGCAGACCGGGCTGGGCGAGGCGTACATGCGCTCGCTGATGCGCGCCCAGCTGCGGCTGGCGCTGCTGGTCTGCGCCACCGTCGGCGCGGGCATCGGCGGCCTGCCACTGCTCTTCGTCCTCGTGCCGCGCCTCCGCGAGCCGACTCCGCTGGGGATCCCGCTCGCCTGGCTGCTGCTGGCCGGGCTGATCTACCCGGCGTTCGTCGCCTGCGGCTGGTGGTACGTGAGGCACGCCGAACGCAACGAACGCGACTTCGCCGACCTGGTGGACAGGCCCTCGTGACCGCGTCGTCCGGGCGGGAGCGGCCGTGAACGCGTCGTACGGGCTCGCCGGGGTGTCCCTCGTCGTCCTGGCCACGCTGCTGATCGGCGTGTTCGGGCTGCGCTTCTCGCGGACGACCTCGGACTTCTACGTCGCGTCGCGGTCGGTGTCGCCGCTCGGCAACGCGTCGGCGATCGGCGGCGAGTACCTGTCGGCCGCCTCGTTCCTCGGCATCGCCGGGCTGATCATGGCCTACGGCGCCGACATGTTGTGGTTGCCGGTCGGCTGGACCGGCGGTTACCTGGTGCTGCTCGTCCTGGTCGCCGCGCCGCTCCGCCGCTCCGGCGCGTACACCCTGCCCGACTTCGCCGAGACCCGCCTGGAGTCGATGGCGGTGCGGCGCGTGACCAGCGTGCTCGTGGTGCTGATCGGGTGGCTGTACCTGATGCCGCAGTTCCAGAGCGCCGGGCTGGTGCTGCGCACGGTCGTGGGCGCCCCCGTGTGGGCGGGCGGGGTGCTGGTCGCGGTCGTCGTCATGATGAACGTGCTGTCAGGCGGGATGCGCAGCATCACCCTCGTCCAGGCGTTCCAGTACTGGCTCAAGCTCACCGCGCTGGCGGTGCCGCTGATCTTCCTCGTCCTCGCATGGCGGTACGACGCGGCGCCCGGGCTCGGCCGGGACGCGCCGCCCGCGTTCAGCGACCGCACGACCGTCGCCGTGGGCGCCGACGTCACCGTCCGGGTCGAGCACCCGGTCGAGGTCATGGTGACGGGCAAGGTGGACGGCCGTCAGTACCGGACGGCCTCGCTCGCCCTCACCGCCGGTGATCACCGCATCTCCAAGGACACCGAGGTGACGTTCCCCGCGGACACCGCCGTGCCGCATGTCACGAGCCTCCCGGCGAGGACCGACCGGCAATGGGCGATGCCGCTGTCAGGGCGTGAGCATTCGCTGTACGCCACGTACTCCCTGATCTTGGCGACCTTCCTCGGCACGATGGGCCTGCCGCACGTGCTGGTGAGGTTCTACACCAACCCCGACGGGCGGGCGGCACGGCGGACCACGGCGATCGTGTTGTCCCTGCTCGGCGCGTTCTACATCCTGCCTGCGCTGTACGGGGCCCTGGGCAGGCTCTACGCGCCGGAACTGCTCATGACGGGCCGCACGGACGCCGTCGTCCTGACCCTGCCGGGCCGTCTCGTCGGCGGGGTGGCCGGTGACCTGCTCAGCGCGCTCGTCACCGGCGGCGCCGTGGCGGCCTTCCTGTCCACGTCGTCCGGCCTGACGGTCTCGGTGGCGGGGGTGATCGGCCAGGACCTGCTCCGGGGCGGCGTGCGCTCGTTCCGCGCCGCCACCGTGCTGGCGCTGATCGTCCCGCTCGTGCTGGCCCTGGCCGCCCGCGCGCTGTCGGTCGCCGACGTGGTGGGCCTGGCGTTCGCCGTCGCCGCCTCGACGTTCTGCCCGCTTCTCGTCCTCGGGATCTGGTGGCGGCGGCTCACGACCAAGGGGGCGCTCGCCGGTCTGGTGACCGGGGGAGGGCTCGCCGGGTCCGCCGTGCTCTGGACCATCGCGGGCGGCCCGCCGAGCGGCCTGGCGGGGGCGCTCCTCGCCCAGCCCGCCGCCTGGTCGGTGCCCATCGCCTTCGCCGTGATGATCGGTGTCTCGCTGGCCACGCCGCGCAGCGTCCCCGCCGGGGTGGCGCGCACCATGGTCCGGCTCCACGTCCCCGAATCGCTGGACGTGGACCGCGGCACCTGGCGCCCCAAGGGCGGCTGAACCAGCGCCCCAAGGGCGGCTGAACAGCGCTCCGAGAGCGGCTGGACCGGCGCTCCGAGGGCGGCTGGAAAAGATCTTCCGTTCGGCGCAGGAAATCGACCGCTCATCGACGGACGCCGCGCGTCAGCGCGTCCGTCCAGCGCCTCAGCGCACCTCAGGCGGCTGCACCTCGCAAGCGGGTGCGGGGCTTCCTACTTTGACGTGACCCCGGTCACGTCTGAGGAGGAGCTCGTGACACTTGAGAAAGACCCGAACGCCGGCGGCACACCGTACGAACGTGTGCAGGCGACGCCCGAGTTCCAGGAGCTGAAGCGCCGGTTCCGTGCCTTCGCGTTCCCGATGACAGCCGCCTTCCTGTCCTGGTACCTGCTGTACGTGGTGCTCTCCGGCTGGGCGCGCGACTTCATGGGCACGAAGGTCGTCGGCTCCATCAACATCGCGTTGGTCTTCGGCTTGCTGCAGTTCGTGACCACGTTCCTCATCGCCTGGTTGTACTCGCGCCGCGCCGAGGCCAAGCTCGACCCGCTCGCGGCCGAGCTGCGCGCCAAGGCTGAAGAGGAGATTTCGGCATGAGCCACGAAACCCTGTCCGTCATCCTCTTCCTGACCTTCGTCGCCGGCACGCTCGCCATCACCCTCTGGGCCGGCCGCCACACCAAGGACGCCACCGACTTCTACGCCGGCGGGCGCTCGTTCTCCGGCGGCCAGAACGGCCTGGCGATCGGCGGCGACTACATGTCGGCCGCCTCCTTCCTCGGCATCGCGGGTCTGATCGCGCTCTACGGCTACGACGGCTTCCTCTACTCGATCGGATTCCTGGTCGCGTGGCTCGTCGCCCTCCTGCTCGTGGCCGAGTTGATGCGCAACTCCGGCAAGTTCACGATGGCCGACGTGCTGGCGTTCCGCATGAGCCCGCGTCCCGTGCGCACCGCCGCCGGGGTCTCCACGATCACGGTCAGCATCTTCTACCTGCTCGCGCAGATGGTCGGCGCGGGCGCCCTCGTGGCACTGCTCTTCGGTTTCAAGAGCGAGTTCGCCAAGGGCGCCACCATCGTGCTCGTCGGCATCCTGATGATCGTCTACGTCGTCGTCGGCGGGATGAAGGGCACCACCTGGGTGCAGATCGTCAAGGCGATCCTGCTGATGGGCGGCGCCACCCTGACCGCCGTCCTCGTCCTCGGCAAGTTCGGCTTCAACCTCTCCACGTTGCTGCGCGACGCCGCGACCCAGAGCGGCAAGAGCGGCGACTTCCTGGAACCCGGCCTGCGCTACGCCACCGAAGCCCAAGGCCTCACCGGCAAACTCGACCTGATCAGCCTCGGCCTCGCGCTCGTCCTCGGCACCGCCGGGCTGCCGCACATCCTGATCCGCTTCTACACGGTCCCCACCGCCCGCGACGCCCGTAAGTCCGTCCTGTGGGGCATCGCCATCATCGGCTCGTTCTACCTGCTGACTCTCGTCCTCGGGTTCGGCGCCGCCGCCCTCGTGGGAACCAAGGAGATCGCCGCCGCCAACCCCGCGGGCAACACCGCGGCACCCCAGCTCGCCGAAAGGATCGGAGAGATCGTCTTCGGCGACGTCGGCGGCACGGTCCTCCTGGCCATCATCGCCGCCGTGGCCTTCGCCACCATCCTCGCCGTCGTGGCAGGCCTGACCTTGGCCTCCTCGTCGTCGTTCGCCCACGACCTGTACGCCCACGTCTTCAAGAAGGGCAACGTCACCGACCGCGAAGAGGTCCGCGTCGCCCGCATCTCCGCCTTCGTGATCGGCGCGGTGGCGATCGTCCTCGGCATCTACGCCCAGAAGCTGAACGTGGCGTTCCTGGTGGCGCTCGCCTTCGCCGTCGCCGCCTCCGGCAACCTGCCCGCCATCCTCTACAGCCTCTTCTGGAAGAGGTTCAACACCGCGGGCGCCGTATCGGCCATCTACGGAGGCCTGGGCTCCGCCGTGGTCCTGGTCATCTTCTCCCCGGTGGTCTCGGGCACCCCGAAGGCCCTGTTCACCGACTCCGACTTCTCCTTCTTCCCCTTGGAGAACCCCGGCATCATCTCCATCCCGTTCGGCTTCTTCTGCGGCTGGCTCGGCACGATTCTGAGCAAGGAGTACAACGCGCAGAAGTACGCCGAGATCGAAGTCCGTTCCCTCACCGGAGCCGGCGCCGAAAAGGCCGTCCACCACTAGGCCGGCCCCCAGGACCGTACGTGGCCTGTGCGAACCCCCTTGCTGCACAGCCCGCGTACGACAACGAATGCCCCGTAGCCGCCCAACACGGCTACGGGGCATTCCTGTTCGTCGTGGCCCTCGTATAGAACGTGAGGAGTCGTTGAAGGAGGTTCCATGGCGTTCACCGAGGAAGAAGCCGCCTACCTGCGTACCCAGTCATTGGCTCGCCTGGCCACCATCGACGCCGACGGCCAGCCGGACGTGGTGCCCGTCGCGTTCGAGTTCGACGGCGAGGGCTTCTGGATCGGCGGCGGCCCCACCGTGGTCCACACCCGCAAGATCCGCAACATCCGGGCAGGCCATGACAAGGTCGCCCTGGTCATCGACGACATGGTGTCGTTCGACCCGTTCATCGCCCGTGGCATCCGCATCTATGGCCGCGCATCCCAGCCTGTGGAGCGCACCGGCATGGTCGGCCCAGGCACCTACACCCGCATCACGCCCACCGAGTCGTGGAGCTGGAACATGGAAGCCAAGCCGGTGGGCGAGCAGTGGTACAAGGCGCACCACTCCACCCATTAGCGCGATGACATAACCGAGCACACCGCAGGCAGAACCGCGACTGAGAGGTCTTCGCCTTGGCGGCAGCACGTCCTTGCCCGTACGTTGTGGTTGCCCGAAAGGCCTGAAGTGGCCGCCTGTGGCCACTATGGTGCGTGATCATGTTTTCCTGGCACGCATCCGTCGAAGGCGTGGACGCCACGTTCGCGCAGCCTCTGCAAGCTGTCGACCTGTCGTTCCTGGGCAGCCGCCTGCCTCCCGAGGTGCACGTCGACATGGAGGAATGCCTCAGAGCCTCGTTGCAGGCCGCGGAGAACAAGCTGCGCCCGGGGCAGGGCTCCACCATGCTGACCCCGGCGGGCATATCCATGAACACGGCCGGGTCCCTCTCTGTCCTGTCCGACTACGAGGTCGACTTCGCCTACGACGACGAGGCCGTGGACAAGGCGCTCAACACCATGTTCAGGGAGATCGTCGCCGAGGCGGCGGACCTGCGCTGCATGGCTCTCAACTACTACGTGCGGATGAAGGATCCCACCGAGGGCGGCGGCCCCCAGGACGTCAGCATGCGGCGTTCGACCGACTGGCAGGACCGGACGCAGACTCCCCCCGGATCCGTCGAGGCCGTGACCGTCGACCTGGAACACCGCGCGGGCGTCGCGTTCGCCGTCTTCATGCCGTACGCCTGGCAACGCTCGACCCTGATCGTCGGCGACCTGATCGCCGCCCCCACCCGCCGCCAGGTCTGGAGCTGATCCGCCATGTCGACCGACATCTTCGGCGCCCGCGTCATCAGCGTCGACCCCTCCCGCCGAGAACTCGAACTCCGCGTCTTCACCGTCTACTACGAGGTCGCAATCAAGACCTACCTCGCCCCGCCCGAGCGTGACCTGGGCTTCTTCTTCGGACTGCTGTGGGAGACCGCCCGGTGGGACGGTCCGCTCGGGAAGGTGGTCACCGTCGACGACATCGACGACGAATGGTGCGCGGCGAACGCCCGCTGGTTCGTCGAACGTGTTGAACGGGTGGCCGTACGCAATGACCCTCCGGACTGGGAGGGCATCTACGACTTCTACTATGAACGCGACGGGCGCTGGCGCGACGAGGACAAGCTCGTTCAGGCCGACTACGTCGTCCGAGTGACCGACCAGCGCTGGATGCAGCACCTGAAGCCGGGCGACGCCTGGGGCACCACGTGGTATCCGGTCAAGGCCGACCACCTGCTCTCCGGCGAGGCTCCCCACATCCCTGACCTGCGGAACGCCGCCGCGACCCTGACGCCCTTCGGGACGGAAGCCCTGGAGCAGCTGGCCTTTTCCGATGACGGCCGTTATCTGGCGGGCTGCACTGACGAGGGTGGTCTCGTGGTGTACGAGACCGCCGGCTGGACGGAGCATTCTCGCGTCTCGGTCGAGGATGGGGCGTTCATGCCCCGCCTGATGTGGGTTCCCGGACGCCACGTGGTCACGTACCGGGGCACGGATCCGAGCGATTCCCCGCAGCAGGCGTACGACGTGGATGCACGCGCGCTGGTGGACGTGCCAGCCGAGGATGGCGTGGCGCGCTCCCGCTCTGGGCGCTACCGCGTGGAATACGGCCACGCCGACGGACTGGACTTCGTTGCAGGGAACGCCGATCCCCGCCATGTCGGCGTCACCTCAGAGGAGCTCTCCGTCGAGTGCGTGGACTTCACCAGAGACGAGTCCCGGCTCTACGCCGCCGGAATGACCCGGGACGTCTACGCCCTGGACCCCTCCACAGGCCAGGTCCTCGACGTCTTCGAGAACGTGGCGGCCCGCGTGTGGTCCTTGGCCGTAAGCCCCGACGGCGCCTATCTGGCGGTAGGAGGCCCGCCGCCGGACTCGAACCACGAGGATCACGAGATCCGCATCATCCGCGTCCGTGACCACCAGGTGGCCACGCGTCACACTCTGGGCACCTTCGTCACGCAGCTTGCCTGGTCCCCGGTGGACGACTGCCTGGTGGCCACGGTCTGCGACGACTCGGAGGACGGCGAGCTCCACGTCCTGCGCGTGGGCCTCCCGTCGGAACCGCCGCCCCGCTTCTACGCCGAGATCCCCCCGGAAGCCCCTGAGCCCCAGGCCGCCCCTGCTGCCGATCCTGCCCCTGCCCCCGAGTACGAAGAAGACAAGCTGGACCCTGAACGGATCCGCGCCATGGCCGAGGCCGGCGATCCGCTCACACGAGGCGAGCTCGTGGAACTGGCCCAAGAGCACGCCCGCTGGCTCGCCACCGGCGGCAACGAAGCCGCAGGCCGGGGCTGGACCTGGCAGGTCCTGATCGTCGCGGGCCTGCCGGTCGCCCTCTACAACGGGCCGGAAGGCGACGACGGCATCCAGGCCACCATCCGGAGCGAGTCCATCGAAACCGGCACGGACCTCCGCGGCTTCGTCCTTCCCTTCGCGGACCTCACCGCCATCTTCGGCGAGAAGCTGGACCTCTCCAACGCCGATCTCCGCGGCGCGACCATCACTGACGCCCATCTCCCGAACGTCAGCCTCCGCAACGCGGATCTCTCCTATGCGGACCTTTCCCGGAGCAACCTGCGAGGCGCCGACCTGACGGGCGCCAAACTGATCGGCACCGACCTTGAGAACACCGATCTGACGGACGCCGACCTCACCAACGCCGACCTGACGGGCGCCAAGGTCCCCGGCACATTTTTCATCGGCACCCGCCTGGATGGGGCGAAAGGCGTTCCCTTCTGAGCAGAAAGGGGTCCGGCAAGTCTCCGGACCCCCTTCGGCACCTCTTAGATGCAGGGAGTGCAGCGGCGGCTGCAATCGGTGTAGATGCAGCAGTAGTGGACGAGGCCGCCGGGACATGGTGTCGTCCAGCACCTTTGCTCGCAGGCTGCATGTGCCTCGGCCCTGGGCACCAGCCTCTCCAGCATCCGGTCGATGAGTCGTGTCATACCGGGCTCCAATCTATTGGTCGTTCGACATATATGAAGGACGCACAACGCTTGGCAAGGCCCCGTCCGCCGTAATTCCGTTTTCGCACAACCTCGCACGCACTCGAACAAACGCGAACACAGGAATCCTTTTCTCGACGACCGCGCCGTTCGACACTTTCCCGTGACAAACCAACCGTGTGAGGAGTTGCGGGATGGCTTTCCTCGTGGCCCTGGTCGTCCTCGTCGGGCTGCTGTGCGTGATCGACCTGCTGCTCACCATCGGCGTGATCCGGCGGCTGCGCGAACACACCGAACTGCTCAGGGTCCGGAACGAACCTCCCGGCGGCCTCCCGGTCGGGTCGATCGTCGATGAGTTCGCAGGTGCCGACACAGACGGCCGGCCGGTGACGCGGGATTCCCTTCCGGCCGGGACACTGGTGGCCTTCCTCAGTTCCGGCTGCGCGCCCTGCGAGGAGATGAAGCCCCGCTTCGTCGAGGCAGCCGGCATGGACGGCGAGCCGCAAGCCTTGGCAGTCGTGTCGGGCCCAGGCAGCAGGGAACTGGCGGCACAGCTGTCGGCCGTGGCGCGGGTGGTGGTGGAGGACGACACGAGCGGTCCCGTCTGCGCCGCGTTCCAGGTCCAGGCGTTCCCCACCCTCTACCGGCTCGGTCCCGGCGGTCGCGTGACGGCCACCGGGCCCGAGGCACTGACACCGGCCGGGTCGCGCGACAGAGCCAGGCGGGCCGGTTCGCGCGCCCCGGTCGGGCGGTGATCTGAATTGCGTCGCCGCAAACCGGCGCGGAGCGCAAAACGGCAGGCACAGACGGCGGGCGAGAAACGGCAGGCGCAGGAGGCGGGCCCGGACCGGCAACGGCGGGAATCGAGCTCGATCAGGCCTGGGCGTCGTGAACTTGTGAACAGTGCGTTGAGCGCTGCCGGCATCGTGTTCCGTACTTCTCCGGGGCAGGTCGCGGGACTTGTGGCGCTGATGCTCGCAGGCGCGGCGGCACCGATCGGCGCGGCCTGGCTGACGAGGGCGGCTCTCGACAACCTCGCGGCCGGAGGCACTTCCACGCTCGTCTGGATCGTCGTGTTCCTGGCGGCGCTGGGCATGGTCGTGGCGTTCGTGCCGCAAGCCGAGGAGTATCTCCGGACCGAGGTGGCCAGGCGGTCCGGCCTGCGGGCGACCGACCGTCTCTACCAGGCGGTGTCCGCGTTCACCGGGCTGCGGCGCTTCGAGGACCCGCACTTCATCGACCGGGTGCGGCTGGCCGACCAGGGCACCGCCGCTCCCGCCCAGATCGTCGGCCGGGTCGTGACCGGCGGCCGGGCGGCGCTGACGCTGACGGGCTTCATGATCTCCCTCGCGGTCCTGAGCCCGCCGATGGTGGCCGTGGTCCTGGCCGCCGCCGTCCCGACCCTGGTCGCCGAGCTGTTCCTGTCGCGCAGGCGCGCCTCGATGCTCTGGAAGATCGGTCCCGCCGAACGCCGCGCGTTCTTCTACAGCCATCTGCTGACGAACTCGCAGGCGGCCAAGGAGAGCCGGCTCTACGGCACCGGCGCGTTCCTGCGCGGCCGGATGCTCGCCGAACGCCGGACGGCCGACGCCGCCCATCGCCGTACCGATCGCCGGGAGCTGTTCACCCAGGGCGGCCTCGCGCTCATGGGTGCGCTCGTCGCGGGCGGCGGCCTGGTGGCCGTGGTCCTCGGCTCGAAGGGCGGCACGCTGACCCCGGGTGACCTGTCGCTCTTCATCGTGGCGGTGGCCGGGGTGCAGAACGCGCTGACCACGCTCATCACGGACATCGCGTACGCACATCAGCAGTTGCTGGCCTTCGACCACCACTGTGCCGTGATGCGGGCCGGGCCCGACGCCCCCGTGGCCGAGGCCTCCCATCCCGCGCCTCCGCTGCGGAAGGGGATCGAGTTCCGCGACGTCTGGTTCAGGTATCGCGATGACCACCCGTGGGTCGTACGCGGCGTCGATCTGCACATTCCCCATGGCACTTCCATGGCGCTGGTGGGCCGCAACGGCGCAGGCAAGAGCACGCTGGTCAAGCTCCTGTGCCGCTTCTACGAGCCAACGCGCGGCACCATCTACTGGGACGGTGTGGACATCCGCACGATCGATCCGGAGCGACTGCGCGACCGCATCGCAGCCGTCTTCCAGGACTTCATGCAGTACGACCTGACGGCTGCCGAGAACATCGCCCTCGGCGATCTCACCGCGCTGGACGATCCGTTCCGCATCGAGGACGCGGCGATGAACGCGGGCATCCACCGGACCCTGACCCGGCTTCCTCGCGGCTACGACACGCTGTTGTCGACGTTGTTCGTGGACGAGGCGGGCGAGGAATCCGATCCTGAAATGGGAGTCGTGCTGTCCGGGGGACAGTGGCAACGGCTGGCGTTGGCGCGGGCGCTCATCAGGACGGGCCGCGATCTGGTCATCCTGGACGAGCCGTGCGCCGGGCTCGACGCGGAAGCCGAGTACGAGGTGCACGCCCAGCTCCGCCGCCGCCGGGCCGGTGGCACCAGCCTGCTGATCTCACACCGTCTCGGCACGGTCCGCGACGCGGACGAGATCGTCGTCCTGGAACGCGGTGAGGTGGTCGAACGGGGTGACCACCGCGACCTCATGGCGTTGAACGGCACGTACGCCGGGCTCTTCCGTCTCCAGGCCGAGAACTACCACCTCGACGACGTTCGACCAGGGGCCGGGATCCAGTGAAGCGCAGTCGGTAAGCAGCGACTCCGGCACCTGGGCTACGTCCGCGCAGATCTCGTACCGGGCGTGATGATCAGATCCCTCACCCCGTCCACATCTCCGGGCCGTTCGGGTGTGCCCTCGAAGAGATCGTCGCAACGATCGGCGAAGTCGGCGGCGGCCGCGCAGCGAATCCCGCTGAGCTCGCGCCGCAGGACCGTCACCAGCTGATCGACACGGACGTCCGCGACCTCTGCCACGTCCGGCAGGCACAGCGCACCGTGGTGACAGGCCTGCTCGACCTCTCCCGTGGCCAGCAGGCACAGGGCCAGCCGCAGCCGATGCCGGAGCCGATCGCGCCCATACCGAACAGCCGACCGCTCAAGTGCCTTCTCGTAACAGGCGGCCGCGACGTCCCATCTGTGGAACGCCTCGCTGGCGGCGGCGTTGGCGGCCAGCATCCCGCCCTCGTCGAACCACTCGCACCAGTCGGGGCAGCCATCCGTGCCCCGCACGAACCACTCCAAGCCGGTCTGCATCGCGCGCCAGAAGCCGGCGCCGTCCCCTGCCGCTGCGAGGCACATCGCCTCCTGCGCGGCGAGCAGGCTCAGGACGCGCGGCGCCATCACACCCTTACCGAGCGACTGCGCCCTCCTGGCCATCGCCACGGCCTCACCCAGCCGTCCCGTCCCACCCAGCCGCCCGGCCTCGCACTCACGTGCCACCTGATGACTCAGCGCATAGATCTCGACGTCGACGGCCGCCGCCGCCCGCGCCATCTCCAGCCCGGCGCGTCCCAGCCGTTCCGCCGCCACGTCCCGTCCGGCCGAGAAAGAGATCACTCCCGCGCTGACCGCGTCCTCCGCGACCAGCCTCAACGCCCGTGCCGGCGCGCCGTCCACCCGCTCACGCCACCGCTCCTGAACGGCGATGGCCTGGTCCGCGACCGCGCCACCGCCGTACCGGTCCTCAAGCCGCCGCAGCCTCAGCGTCGACGCCGCCAGGCGGCGCAGGTCCAGCTCGCTGATCCGGCCGGCGTCGGGGCACAGCTCCGCCTCTCCCATCGCGATCCTCCGCCAGGCCGTCACCCACTCGGTGACCCGCTCAGGCGCCACACCGCACGCCCGGACGTACACACGCACGAACTCCAAACGCGGAAGCGCCGTACGCCGGAGCACCGAAGCGATCGTGCTGTAAGGCAGGATCTCGGCCTCACGTGCAGCCTGCCGTTGCAACTGCCGGTAGGTCAGCCCGGACCAGGCCTTGAGCAGCCGGAGCTGTTCGACGAGATCCTGCGGGGTGGTGGCGTGATGAGGGTCGGGAGCCATGTCCGAGCCGAAAGGAGCCATACGCCGTCCTCACACAGCGGAGCCGTGGTCTGTCAGGAATGACCCTTGATCCACCCACGGAGGTCGGCAAGGCTGGTGGCTGACCATGAACGTGCACGATCGTCCACGCGGCTGTCTACACAGGTCACAGGCTTGGCAAGGAAGGTGCAGATGGGTAGCGCCTCGATCCCGGATCCGAAGGACGCCAGCACCACCGAGGAGCTGAAGGCCCAACTCCGGCGCCTCAAGGCATGGTCAGGGCTGTCCTTCCGCGAGCTGGAACGCCGCGCGGACTCGGCGGGCGACGTCCTCCCGTACAGCACCGGCTCGGCGATGCTCAGCCCACGCCGCCGCGGCCTCCCGCGCGAAGAACTGATCGCCGCGTTCACCCGCGCGTGCGGCTGCACCCCCGAGCAGATATCGGGCTGGATCGAGGCCCGCCGCCGGATAGCCGCATCACCGGCGACCGCCGCTCTCCCGCCGCAGCCCGCACCGCCGCAGCCTGCCGTGCCCGGACTTCGCCAGTGCCTGTCAACCGCACTCGCACCCCGGCGCCAGAGGGCGGCGTCGATGTTCGGAAGGTCACGGCGGAAGTTCTGTGCCCTGGCGATCGCCAGCGCACTCCTGCTCCTGGTAGGGACCACGGGTGCAGTGAACGCCCTCAGCGCCGGTGACACCGGCAAAAGCATGCTGCTCTCGGACAGGTGCCCGGCTTCGATGGGGCTGAACACCTACGGGAAATGCGCTCGGGAACTCCAGCGCGGCCTCCAGCGGAAGGGCCTTCGCCTTCCAGAGGACGCTTGGTACGGCCCGTTCACCAAACAGCGCATCCTGGCGTTCCAGGCGTTGGCAGGCCTGCCGCCCACCGGCATCGCCGACCGGCAGACCCAGCGTGCCCTTCTCGCCGACAAGCCGGTGACGCCTCCCCAATGGAGCACCGCAGCGACCGAACGCCGCATCCGGGAAGTCTTCAAAGAGGCGCCCGGCCAAGCCGTGACATTGGCCCGATGCCTTTCCTACCTGGATTCGTTCTGGACCATCGCCGATAAGCACATGGTGCGCTACTGGGGGCTCTTCCAGTTCTCAGACCTGGAGCTCCTGGACTTCCGCGCCACTCCGGCCCAGGCGCTCAATCCCGAATGGAACATCCAGCAGGCCTACAGCATCTATAGCCGCACACGAGATTTCCGCCACTGGACCTGCCCATAGGCACCCACAACCGGCCCGGGGAGACGCCACTCCCCGGGCCGGTCGCACGAACCCGTCAGCAGCGCTTCCAGTCGCCCTTGCTGCCCCACGAGCACGAGTCGGCGGCCTTCCCGTTCGGGTACCGCAGGTAGGCGGTGTCGCCGGTGTTGTTCCACACATAGGCCCGCCGACCCCAGTAGCGGTGCGCGGCCGTGTTGCGTCCCTTCCCCGTGTGAACGGTCACCGTCTTGCCCGCCTTCAGTACGAACGAGCCGAACGTGTACGTGTAACCGGTCTTGTCGCGCAGCCGGTAGCCCTTCAGCTGCCGCGCCGTACGAGACTTGTTGACCAGCTGCACCCACTCCCCGTTCAGGCTGGCGTTGCTCCGGTTGTCCTTGCCGGGGGAGTCGTAATAGACCCTGTAGATCTGCACCGCCGAGGCGGCCTCCGCCGGTGTCGGCGCCAGCATCGTCGCAGCCGCGCACACCGCGGCCCCCGTCGTGATCAGTCGTGTACGCATGCGGAGAACGGTAGAGAGACGCGGCCGATTTATGAAGAAAAACCCACAGAGGTCAAAGGTCCGCTTCTGGCTATATGTCACGGTAACCCGATCGCCACTTCGCGGCGTCCCTGACCGACACTGCCCACCCGCCCCACCGCCTCCGCCCGCCGCGTCGGACTGTGAGCCGCCGCGGGGCCACAGTGGGCCTGTCGGGGAATCATGGGCCCAGAAGCGCCTGCGCTTCGAACGTGCATGGCCCTTGTCGAAGGGCCCGAACGCATCACTTCAGCCGCGGATCAGAGCCGATGACCGGGTTCCGGCACCGACAGTGGCAGCTGTGCCGCAGTCAGGACACCATGGTGAACCGCTTCCCGGGGGTGGCCGTCCTAAAAGCACAGGACCTAAACGGGGGAACCGTCATGCTGAGGATCCACTTCACTGATGGCGACCTGGTACGCCTGCAACTAGCGGATCGCCCCGACCCCATGTGGGAGACCGTGCTGAGCCTGCAGATTCTCCGGGCCAGCTACGGTTCCGCGATTTTTAACGGCTGGCGGCGGCGGGTGCGCGACGACCTGCACCGCGCCGGTCTCGCAAAGACGGTGCGGCATCTGCTGTTCCCGCTCACGCCGGACGCATCGTACTTTCCTGACTTCCTGACGCCGCCGGAGGGGCTGCTGGGCCTGGGGAGCGGCATCGAGGCCGTGCTCGCCACTCCCCGGCAGCGGATCAGCCGCGAGTTGCACCGCCTGGAGTTGCCAAAGCCGCGACCGTCCTGGGCCGGACGACTGGCCGCCGGCGAACGGGACATGCTGTCCGAACTCGGCGATGGGCTCGCCGCCTATTTCCGAACGGCGATCGCCCCGTACTGGGACCGGATCTGTAACGACGCGCAGGTCGATCACGCCAGTCGTGGCCGCCACCGGCGGCTTGGCGGGATCGACGCTCAGCTGGCCGGGTTCTGGCCGATGATGCGGTGGCGGCCTCCGGTCCTCGAGGTGCCCAAGCCGTTCGACAAGGACCTTCATCTCGGCGGGCGCGGGCTGATCCTGGTCCCCTCCTTCTTCTGCTGGTACCACCCGGTGGCCCTGGCCGACCCGATTCTGCCGCCGACCCTCGTCTACCCGCTGCACCCGGCGTCCGGCCCGCTTGGTCCGGGCGCGCCTGATTTGTACGCGCGGTCGACTCCCAGCACGGCGCTGGGACGCCTGATCGGACGGACCCGGGCGAGTGTGCTGGGCCTCACCACGCAGGGAGCCACGACCAGCGAACTCGCCCGCAGCGCGGGCATATCCGTGGCAACGGCAAGCCAGCACGCCGGTGTGCTTCGCGAGGTCGGTCTCATCACCAGCCGTCGTGACACGAACGCGGTCATCCACACGCTCACGCCGCTCGGCGCCGCGCTCCTCGGAGCAGGGGAGGCGACGGCCGGTAACGGGGACGAAACGGCTACCAGGCGACGTTCTCGCGCCGACAGTTCTTGACGTGCCCCCACTGGTTGAGGCCGTTGCACACATAGAATGACCCGAACCATTTCTTGGCCTGCGCCCGGGAAGTGTATTTCCTTTCTCCTGTCTTGCTGTTCGGGTAGCCCGCTGACACGTGAAGTAGCTTTCGCCCCTCCGGGTTGCACTCGTCCTCCGACGACGGGCTTTCCGGCACTACGCAAAGTCGCGGCGCGCGGCCGTCCTTTTTGGCATCGGAGAGGGTGTACTCTATCTGGTAATCTCCGGTGTATTTGCACCACTGGTAATAGAGGTTGGCTCCGCCGTCGGTGGACTTCACCAGTTTTGGGCCATAGCAGCCCGCTGCGGTTTCGGCTTCGGCCGGGCCTGCGATGGCCAGCATGCCCAGGAAGATCGCACTGCCGAGCGACATCCTTCCCATCGAAACCGTTTGCTTAGATCCGATCTTGCGCACGTTCTTCCTCCAGTCATACTTTGACGGTGTGGCCTGGTCGCGTCATGCGTAGGGGTTGTTCAGGTAGGAGCCCACTGCGCTGGGGCGGTCGGCGTCGTCGCGCTTTCCGTTTCCGTTGGAATCGAGATGGAGTGAGATCGTCACACCATCGATGTTGTTACTGGCGTCCCAGCGCAGGCCGGAATACGTCGCCCAGCCATCTCTGCAGCCCTTCCTGTTGAAACGCGCCTTGCCTCGGAAGTGGTTGCCGTTCACGTCCCACACCATGATGTGGGCGTAGGGGCCTCGGCCATCGCATCGCCGGTCGATGACGTTGATGGTGATGTCCCTGACGGTCTTGGCGCCGGCCCATCTCAGCTCCATGTCGGCGCTGATGTGTTCCCCGTTGCTCCACTTGTACTGGGCCCAGGTGTAAGGCGCCGCCTGTGCGGGCGTGGACAGCCCCACAATTGTGGTGGCCATGGCGACAGGGACGATTGCGACTGGCTTTGTCCAACGCATATTGCCTCCCCGGAATCTGGTCGACTCTCACGTCGGAAGTATCGCCGTGGCGGTCGCTGGGGGTGGGTCTGTTTTGGGCAGCGCCGAAAGACGCAGATGAGACAAGGTGGACCTTGGATCACGATCCCGGGCCCCCGCCGACACCCGCACGGGCAGCCAGGCGCTCACTCGTACGACCACCCCCAGCCAGTGCCATCGCCCGCAACGCCTCCCGCAGGCCAGCGCTGCGGCGCGCCTCCGGGTGCGCGAAAGCTCTCACCGGCACGCCGCGAAGATCATCGGCGGGGAGCCGTCCCCATCCGGGTCTTTCCCGCCGGGAACGCTCAACCGCTGGCGATGTGTCGCCCGCCCGCGTCCAGGGGGCGCGCCGTCGGGCGTGGTGACAGTGTGTGATCGAAGGGACCTGACTGTAGTTAGGTTCGAGTTGTCGCAGCACATGCGGGTGTCCGGAAACGGAAAGTGACCCTTGACACACGCTCGCGGCGCGTCCTAGCGTTGAATTACATTCAGTCGTGAATAGATATTCAAGATGAGGGTGGGGACATGTTGACGGCGGATCCGGGCGAAGTCGCGCTCTACCGAGGGCGGCGGGGGCGGACCCCTGGGCTTCCGGTGGGGCAGCAGGCGCAGGTGCTGCGGGAGCTCGCGGGAGAGGTGCGGCGGAGCGTCGTGCGCATGATCGATCGGGCTCAGATGGGGCACATCGGCGGGGACTTCTCGGTCGCCGACATCCTCGCGACGTTGTTCGGGGGTGTGCTCAACGTGGACCCCGGGGATCCCCGGAACGCGACCAGGGACCGGTTCGTGCTCAGCAAGGGCCACTGCGCCGCATCGCTGTACGCGACGCTCGCACACTGCGGGTTCTTCCCCAAGAGCGAGCTGGAGACGTTCATGGCGCCGCTGTCGGCGCTCAACGGGCATCCGAACCGGACCAAGGTGCCGGGGGTGGAGACCAACACCGGGCCCCTGGGGCACGGATTCCCGGTCGCGGTCGGGTGCGCGATCGCCGGGAAGCTCTCCGGCCAGGACTGGCGGACCTTCGTGGTGCTCGGGGACGGGGAGCTACAAGAAGGCAGCAACTGGGAGGCCGCGATGACCGCCTCCCATCATGACCTCGGCAACCTGACCGCGATCGTGGACCGGAACCGGTTCCAGCAGGGCGCCGGCACCGAGGAGACCAAGTCCCTGGAGCCGCTCGCGGACAAGTGGACCAGCTTCGGATGGGACGTCCGGGAGACCGACGGACACGACCACGCGCAGCTGCTCCAGGCGTTCCGGCCCTCGGACACCGGCCGGCCCGTCGCCGTCATCGCGCACACGATCAAGGGGAAGGGCGTGTCGTTCATGGAGGACCGCGTGGAGTGGCACCACAAGGTCCCAAGCCGTGATCAGGTGCACGCCGCGCTGGAGGAGCTGAGCCGATGACCGCCGAACTCGTACGGGAGACCTTTGACTGCCGGCAGGCGTTCGCGGAGGAGCTCATCGCCCTGGCGAAGGAGGACGAACGGGTCGTCGCCGTCTGCAATGACTCGGTCGGGTCGAGCAACCTGGTGAAGTTCAAGGAGATCTTCCCGGAACGGCTCATCAACGTGGGGATCGCCGAGCAGGACCTGGTGGGCGTCGGTGCGGGGCTCGCCAATGGCGGATTCGTCCCGTTCGTCAGCGCCGCCGGGCCGTTCCTCACCGGGAGGGCCACCGAGCAGATCAAGGCCGACGCCGCGTACAGCGGGGTGCCGGTCGTGCTCTGCGGCCAGAGCCCGGGCATGGCGTACGGCGAGCTCGGCCCCACGCATCATTCCATTGAGGACCTTTCGTGGATGCGGGCCATCGCCGACCTGGCCGTGGTGGTTCCGGCGGATCCGGCGCAGACGCGGCAGGCCGTACGGTGGGCGGCGAGCTACAGCAAGCCCGTTTACATGCGGATTCCCCGGTTCAAAGTGCCTGAGGTGACGCCGGAGAACGCGCCGTTCGAGCCAGGACGGGCCGTCCAGCTCACCGAGGGCGATGACGTCACGGTGATGGCGGTCGGGACGCTCGTCTCGCGTGCTGTGGAGGCGGCGGAGACCCTGCGCGGCGAAGGCATCGGCGTACGTGTGCTCAACATGACGTTCATCGAGCCGATGGATGTGGAGGCCGTCCTCAGGGCGGCCCGCGAGACCAAGGGCATCGTCACCGCGGAAGAAGCGACGACCACCGGTGGCCTCGGCGCGGCGGTCGCGAATGTGGTCGTGCAGAACGAGCCTGTTCCGATGCGGATCCTTGGAATCAACCGGGAGTTCGCGCCCACGGGAAGTGCCTCGTTCCTGCTGGAGCACTTCGGGCTGACCGCAGACGGCATAAGCCGCGCCGTACGTGAGCTGCTCCAGCCATGAAGCCCTACGTTCTGGCCATTGACCAGGGAACGAGCGCCACCAAGGCGATCCTCGTCGATCGCGAGCGGAACATCGTCTCCCATGGTTCCGCCCCGGTCGCCCTCTCCGCGCCGAGACCGGGATGGGTGGAGCAATCGGCCGAGGAGATTTGGGAGAGCTGCGGGACGGCGGTCGCGAGCTGCCTCGAAGGCCATGACCCCCGCGATGTCGCCGTCGTCGGCCTCAGCACGCAGCGAGAATCGCTACTGCTCTGGGACCGCTCCACGGGGCGGCCGCTGGGTCCAATGCTGAGCTGGCTGGACCGCCGTACGGCAGGCGACCTGAGCCTGGAGCAACGTTCGGCAGGCGATGATGCGGGCCTGGACGCCGCCGCCATGGTCAAGGAGGTCAGCGGCCTGCCCCTGGACCCGATGTTCTCGGCTCCCAAGGCCCGCTGGTTGCTGGACGAGTACGACCCCGACCGCCGCCGCGCCAAGGCGGGAGAACTCTGTCTCGGAACGGTCGACTCCTGGCTGCTCCACAAGCTCGGCGGCGACCACCTGATCGAGGTGGGAAACGCGGCCCGCACCCAGCTCATGGACGTCAGGGAAAGGGCCTGGGACAAGCGCCTCACTCAGCTTTTCGACGTCCCACATGAGGTTCTGCCGACCATCGTCTCGTCGCAGGGCCCGTTCCCCAGCGCCAAAGGACTCGGGCCCCTGCCGGACGGCATCCCCGTAACGGCGGTGCTCGGTGACTCCCACGCGGCACTCTTCGCCCACTGCGGCTGGACGGAAGGCACGGTCAAGGCGACGTACGGCACGGGTTCCTCGGTCATGGCCGTGGCATCCCCGTCGGCCCGCGTTCCCCAGGGCATGTGCCTGACGGTCGCCTGGGACGTGGGCGAGCCGACCTGGGCCATCGAAGGCAACATCAGGTCCACCGGCGCGACGCTCACCTGGCTGGCCGGCGTCCTGGGACTCGAGCCGGATGACCTGGCCGACCAGGCCGCGGAGAGCAGCGAGGGTGTCGTCATCGTCCCGGCGTTCAGCGGCCTGGGCGCCCCGTGGTGGGACGACGCGGCGGTTGGCCTGATCAGCGGCGTCACGTTCGGCACCAAGGCGGAACACCTCGCCCGCGCCGCGCTCGAATCGATCGCCTTCCAGATCGAGGACGTCCTCAGCGCGGTCGAACGAGAGTCGGCGCCCATCACCAAACTCCTGGTGGACGGCGGCCCGACGGCCAACGAGACCCTGATGCAACTCCAGGCCGACACCAGCGGCAGAACGGTCGAACGTCCTCTGGACCGTGACCTGTCCGCACTGGGCGCCGCCTACTTGGCAGGCCTGGCACACGGCCTGTGGAGCCAAGGCGACTTGGAAACCCTGCGGCGTACCCGCGAGACCCATACGCCGCAGATCAGCGAGGCCGAACGCGAAAGCCGCCTCCGCCACTGGCACGACGCCGTGAACCGTGCGCGCCACCAGGGAGGGGCACCGGCATGAGATTCGAGGGCAAGACCGTGGCCGTCACTGGGGCAGGGCGGGGCATCGGCCTGGGCATCGCTCGGCGCTTCGCTGAGGAGGGGGCCGACGTCCTGATGATCGACCTGGACGACGGCATTGAAGAAACGGCCAAAAGCCACAACGCGCGAGCCGTCAAGACCGACGTCACCGACCGCGGCGACGTCGCCGCAGCCTTCAGCGCGCTCGACAGCCTGGACGTTCTCGTCAACAACGCGGGCGTTATCACCATCAGCCGCCTGGAGGACCTCACCCTCAGCGATTGGCAAAAGGTCCTGAACGTCAACACCACCGGCACGTTCCTCTGCGCCCAGGCCGCCGCCGCCATCATGCGGCGGAACGGGCGAGGCGGACGCATCCTCAACGCCGCCTCGGGCCAGGCAAGACAGGGCTTCATCTACACCCCGCATTACGCGGCCAGCAAGTTCGGCGTGGTCGGCCTCACCCAGAGCCTGGCCAAGGAACTCGCCAAGGATCAGATCACCGTCAACGCCTACTGTCCCGGCATCGTCGGCAGCGACATGTGGGACTACAACGACCGCGAGTGGGGCCGCCTGCTCGGCGAGTCCAAGCCCGGCGGATACAAGCCTGGCGAACTCATGGCCGAATGGGTCGCGAACATCCCGCTCGGCCGCGCCGGAACCAACGACGACATAGCCAACCTGCTGCTTTTCCTAGCCTCGGACGACGCCGCCTACATCACCGGTCAGGCGATCAACGTCGACGGCGGCATGTTCATGAGCTAGTACGAGGAGATCCTGATGAGCACGACGCACGACACGGTGTCGGCCGTTGACACACCGCCGGTCAGGGGGCGCCGGAGAACACCTCCATGGGCGGACCAGCTGCTGACAGGTTCACGCGGGCCGGCGCTCGGCCTCGTGGCCCTGTGCGTCGCCCTCTTCATCGCGACGCCGCACTTCCTGACCGGACCGAACCTGCTCAACATCGTCGACCAGATCACCATTCTGGGGATCCTGGCCCTCGGCATGACCGCCGTGATCATCATGGGCGGCATCGACCTTTCGGTGGGCGCGGTGCTCGCGCTGGCGACGATGGTCGTCGGCTGGCTGTCGCACGAGGCGGGCTGGCCGCTGTGGCTCAGCGCGATCACGGCGATCGCGGTCGGCGGCCTGTGCGGGCTGCTGTCCGGCCTCGGCATCACCATGGCCAAGCTGCCGCCGTTCATCGCGACCCTGGCGATGTTGTCGATCGCCCGCGGCGTCGCGAACGTGATCACCGACGGGCAGCAGATCGTCGGCTACCCCGACTGGTTCGACAACCTGTCCACCGTGCGCTACCTGGGCATCTTCACGGTCACCTCGATCGTGCTCGTGCTGCTGTACGTGGCGGGCTGGGCGTACATGCGCTACCGCTCCGGCGGCCGCTCGATCTACGCCATCGGCGGCAGCCCCGAGGTGGCGCGGCTGGCGGGCATCAGCGTCAAGAAGACCACCACGCTCGTCTACGTCGTGGCTGGGCTGCTGGCGGGGCTGGCGGGTGTCTTCATGACCATGCGGCTCGACTCCTCCCAGCCCAGCGCGGGCCTGAGCTATGAACTCGACACCATCGCCGCGGTGGTGATCGGCGGCGCCAGCCTGTCCGGCGGCGTCGGCCGCGTCACCGGGACGGTGATCGGCGTCCTGATCATCGGAGTGCTGCGCAACGGCCTCAACCTCCTCAGCGTCTCCCCGTTCGTCCAGCAGATCGTCATCGGCGCGGTGATCGCGCTCGCGGTCATGCTCGACGTGCTCCGGCGCCGCGAGGCCCACTAGCGAAACCGCGAGACCCACTAGCAAAGCCCGAGGCCCGCTGGCCGCGAGGCTCACTGGCAGAAGCCGCGAGGCTGACCAGCAGAAGGAGTATCCACCCCATGAAAACCCCCATGGCCATAGGAATGGCGGCTGTGCTCGCCTTGGGCGTCGCCGGCTGCGGACGCGGCGGCTCGTCCGGCGAGGGCAAGATCGTCATCGGTCTCGCCGTCGCCAACCTCCAGGCCGACTTCTTCAACCAGATCAAGCAGGCGGTCGAGGAGCAGGCCAAGACCAAGAACGTCGAGGTCGTCGTCGCGGACGCCCGGGGCGACTCGGCCACCCAGGTCAACCAGATCCAGGACTTCATCAGCCGCCAGGTCAAGGCGATCATCTACATCCCGGCGGGCGCCACCGCCGCGGGCGTGCCGGTCAAGGCCGCCGAACGCGCCAAGATCCCCGTCATCACCGTGGACCGCAACCCGCCGGACCAGCCCGGCAAGTCGTTCATCGCCACCGACAGCGTCGCCGCCGCCAAGACCCTCGGCGAGTGGACGACCAAGAGCGTGGGCGGCAAGGGACAGCTGGCCATCCTCCAGGGCCAGATCGGGACGACGCCGCAGGTCGACCGGCAGAAAGGCTTCGGTGAGGCGCTCGCAGCCGCGCCCGGGGTCAAGGTCGTCGCGCAGCAGACCGCCGAGTGGGCGCAGGACAAGGCGTTCTCGGTCGCACAGGACATGCTCCAGGCCAAGCCCGGCATCAACATCTTCTGGGGCCAGGCCGACGCGATGGCGCTCGGCGCCGCCCAGGCGGTCAAGTCCGCCGGTACGGGCAAGAAGTACACGATCGTCGGGTTCGACGGCGACGTGGCCGGGATCAAGGCGGTCCGCGCCGGGACGATCGACGCCACCATGGTCCAGCAGACCCGCAAGATGGGCCGGATGGCCGTGGACACCGCGATCAGCGTCATCGACGGCAAGGCCGTGCCTGCGCAGCAGCTGCAGCCCGCGTTCCTGCTGACCAAGAAGGACACGGCCAAGGCCGACGAATACATCGCCACCCACCCGTAGGAACGCGCCATGACTCCCGTACGAACGCGCGGCGGCTCCGTACCAACGTGCCACGACCCCGTAGGAACGCACCGACTCGGTAGGAACGTGCAATGACTGACAACGGCAGCCGTGGCCTGGTCGTTCGGGGTGTGTCCAAACGCTTCGGCGCGACCCAGGCGCTCGACCACATTGACCTTGACGTCCGGCCGGGGGAGGTCGTGGCGCTGCTGGGCGAGAACGGCGCGGGCAAGTCGACGCTCTCCAACGTGATCGCCGGAACGTTCCCGTCCGACACCGGCGACATGACGTGGAACGGCGAGCCCTACGCCCCGGGCTCGCCCGGCGAGGCGATCGGCCGGGGCATCGGCCTCATCCACCAGGAGATGCGGCTGTTGCCGGATCTGTCGGTGGCGGAGAACGTCTTCGTCGGGCGCCTTCTCCAGCGCGGCGGCAGGATCGACCGCGCGGAGATGAACCGGCGGGCCAGCGAGCAGCTCA
Source organism: Actinomadura rudentiformis (assembly GCF_008923185.1). GTDB lineage: Bacteria > Actinomycetota > Actinomycetes > Streptosporangiales > Streptosporangiaceae > Spirillospora > Spirillospora rudentiformis. The sequence goes on along the minus strand of NZ_WBMT01000033.1, from coordinate 40,308 downwards.
CAAGGCTGGGGCTGGACATCCCGCCGACCCGGCTCGTGCGGACGCTGCGCGTCGCCGAACAGCAGCAGGTCGAGATCGCCAAGGCGCTCACGCTGAACGCCCGGCTGCTCATCCTGGACGAACCCACCGCCGCGCTCGGCTCCGACGAGACCGATCATCTCTTCGAACGGATCGAGGCACTCAAAGGCGAGGGCATGGCGTTCATCTACATCAGCCACCGGCTGGAGGAGATCACCCGCATCTGCGACCGCATCGTGGTGATGCGCGACGGCCAGCGAGTCGCCTCGCACGACACCGCGCACGTGCCGGTGGCCCAGCTGGTGGAGGAGATGGTCGGCCGCAGCATCGAACGGATCTTCCCCGACACCGGGGCGCCGCGCGAACGCGCCGTCCTGCGCGTGGACGGGCTCACGGCGGCGGACGGGACGTTCCAGGACGTGTCGTTCGACGTCCATGAGGGCGAGATCCTCGGGATCGCGGGCATCGTGGGGGCCGGCCGCACCGAACTCGTCCGGGCGGTCGCCGGAGTCGACCCGGTCAAGGCGGGAACGGTCGCGGTGGAGGGCGACGTGCTGCGGCTGCGCGGCCCCCGCGACGCCATCGAGGCCGGGGTCGTGCTCGTTCCCGAGGACCGCAAGAACCAGGGCGCCGTTCTCGACCTGTCCATCGGCGACAACGTCGCGCTGCCCAACCTGGACCGCGTCGCCAAGCGCGGCTGGCTCACGCCGCAGGGCGTGGCCTCCGCCGCCGGCGCCGCGATCACCGAGATGGGCATCAAGGGACGACCGTCCCAGCTGGTGCGCACGCTCTCGGGCGGCAACCAGCAGAAGGTCGTCATCGCCAAGTGGCTGGCGCGCCGCCCCAAGGTCGTGATCCTGGACGAGCCGACTCGCGGCATCGACGTCGGTGCCCGGGCCGCCATCTACGAGGTGATCGCCGATCTCGCCCGTTCGGGGATGGCGGTGGTCGTCGTCAGCTCCGACCTCGACGAGGTGCTGGGCCTGTCGCACCGCGTCCTGGTGCTCAGCCGAGGGCGCCTGCGGGGCGTTCTGGCCGGGGCGGAGGCGACCGACACCGCCGTCATGCGGCTGGCCACGGCATGATGCTCAGTGCCGAACGCATGATGCTCAGTGCCGGAACGTCCGCGCCGGCCCACCGTCCGAAAGGCCACGATGACCAGCATCCGCCGCGCCACCCGCATGGCGACCACCGACGAGCAGCTGCGCCTGATGACCCGGGTCGCCCGCATGTACCACGAGCGGGGCATGCGCCAGCCGCAGATCGCCGAAGAGCTGCGCATCTCCCAGCCGCGGGTGTCCCGATTGCTCAAGCAGGCCGTCGAGCTGGGCATCGTCCGGACCATCGTCGTGCCGCCCGCCGGCGTCTTCACCGATCTGGAGGAGGCGGTGCAGACCAGGTACGGGCTCCGTGACATGGCCATCGTCGACGTGGAGGGCGAGGGCGAGGAGGTCCTGCCCGCCCTCGGCGCCGCCACCGCCGTCTACCTGGAGACCACCCTGATGGAGGGCGACCGGGTCGGCATCTCCTCCTGGAGCGCGACGCTGCTCGCCACCGTGGAGGCCATGCGTTCCAAACCCGGCGGACGCTTCCTGGAGCAGGTCGTGCAGCTCGTCGGCGGCGTCGGCGACCCCAAGGTGCAGGTGCAGGCCACGCGCCTGATGGGCCGCCTCGCAGACATCACCGGTGCCGAGCCGATCTTCATTTCCGCGCCCGGGGTCGTCGGCAACCGCGCGGCCCGCGACGCGATCGTCGCCGATCCCAAGGTCGCCGACGTCATCGCGTCCTGGGACCGGCTGACCGTCGCGCTCGTCGGCATCGGCAGCCTGGAGCCGTCCCCGCTGCTGCGCCAGAGCGGCAACATCTTCTCGGCCGAGGAACAAGAAGAGCTGCGGCGCCTCGGGGGAGTAGGCGACATCAGCCTGCACTTCTTCGACGAGGACGGCACCCTGCTGAACACCGACCTGGACGAACGCGTCATCGGCATCGCGCCCGACACGTTCCGCGGCATCCCCCGGCGCATCGGCGTCGCCGGCGGCCATCGCAAGTACGCCGCCATCCGTGCCGCCCTGCGCGGCGGCTGGATCGACGTTCTCATCACCGACCTGGGCGTGGCCCGGCGCCTCGCCGACGAACCCGACAGGAGCACCCCGTGACCGCACCCTCGTTCCGCCTCGACGACCGCGTCGCCCTCGTGACCGGCGCCGGATCGGGCATCGGCCGGCGCCTGGCGATCGCGCTCGCCGAGATGGGCGCCGACGTCGCCTGCCTGGACCTGCCCGGCGCCGACCTGGACGTGGCCGTCGAGGCCATCGAGAAAGCGGGCCGGCGCGCCCTGGCGTTCCACGGCGACGTCACCCAAGCCACCGACCTGGAAGAGGCCGTAGACCTGGCCGAACGTTCACTCGGCCCCTTGCGCCTGGCAGTCAACGCCGCCGGGATCGCCAACGCGGCTCCGGCCGAGGACATGTCCCTCGCCCAGTGGCAGAAGGTCATCGACGTGAACCTCACCGGCGTCTTCCTCTCCTGCCAGGCCGAGGGCCGCGCCATGCTGCGCAACGGCGGCGGCTCCATCGTCAACATCGCCTCGATGTCCGGAACGATTGCCAACCGCGGCCTCACCCAGGCGCACTACAACGCCTCCAAGGCCGCCGTCATGCACCTGTCGAAGAGCCTCGCGACCGAATGGGCCGACCGCGGCGTCCGCGTCAACAGCATCAGCCCCGGCTACACCGCCACGCCCATGAACCTCCGTCCCGAAGTCGCCGACCGCGTCGAACGCTTCGAATCCGAAACCCCCATGGCGCGCATGGCCACCGTGGACGAGATCGCCGGCCCGACCGTCTTCCTGCTGAGCGAGGCCGCCTCCTTCGTCACCGGCATGGACCTCCTGGTAGACGGCGGCTTCGTAGCCTGGTGACCTGCGTCCCGAGAGTCCTCCTCCGCGCGGCTCGCCAAGGCGCCTGACACGAGATCGATGACCCGTCCCGTGAGATTCCCCGGCTTCCGTCGCCCTGACTGATCACAACCTCAGGTGGGTGGTCAGGAGTCGCGGGTCAGGACGCCGGTGGTCCTGGGGCTTTTTGCCCCGTCATGGTGGTAGGCGATGTGGAGCTTGTTCTTCTTGAGCGTGAGGCGGATATCGGCGTCGTCGCAGCCCTGGTCCTGGTCTGCTGCGTGCTCCCGCAGCCACAGAGCTCCGTCGGCGTACGAGGTCGGCGTCACCGACCCCCCGCAACTCCTGCCCGGGTAGAGGACTTCACCCCGGACACGCCCGGCTCGCAGCGCGAGAGTGACCTTGATCTTCTGACCCTTGGGTTTGCCGTAGGTGCCCTTCCACGTCCCGGCGAACTTCTCGGGTACCGCAGCGCCGATCTCGGGTTCCTTCTCGGAGAGGGCACCGATGAGGAACGAGACCAGCATGAAGGCGGGCACCAGGACCCACCCGATGGCGCAACCCACTCCGATGATGCTCGCCGCACGACGTTTCCGGCGGGGAGGGATCGGTTGGTAGTGAGGGAAAGGTGGGTGCGGCGGCACTCGGGGAGGCGGTGGTGCCGGCCGCGACATGGGCGGCGGGGGCTGCGGCATGGGCGGAGGCGGTGCGGCTCCCGTTTGGGCGGTCTCCCAGGGATCGGAGATCACCTCGGGCTCGTCCCACGATGGTTCGTCGGACTCGTCTGGTTCCGCCTGGGCGCAGCGGGTGCGGTACGCGTCGTATTCGGCGCGGCTCTTGCTGAGAATCCCATACGCGGTGGCGCAGAGATGGAAGATCTCTACCGTCGCCGAGCCGTCGTTCGTTCGTGAATCCGGGTGGTGCGTGCGCGCCAGCCGACGGTACGCACGCTTGATCTCCGCGGTCGAAGCGTCCGGGGCGACGCCGAGCACCTCGTAGGCGTCGCGGCCGTCCAATCCCCAGTCTCGGCCCGTCGACTTCGGGCGGCTCATTTCCCGGTGCGGCGCGTCACGGTGGCGCGCCGGCATTCGAGGTTCCAATGCGCCGTGTCGGCGGTGTGCCCTGCGGGGATGATTCTGGTGCCGTTGGCGACGGTGACGGTCTTGGAGCCGGCGAGATAGAAGATGAACATTTTCAGGTGGTGCTCGTGGCCTTCGTAGTACCAGTCGTAGCGCAGCACCCGCTCTCCGGCGAGGAAGGGAGCCTGTAGGAGCTCCTGGGCTTTCGGCGGAAGGTTGCCCAGCACCCCGCGCGCAGTCGCCGACATCCCGAGATCGGGACTCGCCGGGCCTGCGTCATCGGTTGCCGCCGCCGCGGCGGCGGCGTGTGGAGGCGGGCGATGGTCCACCGTCATCCGCCGGAACGACGCGGGGTCGACTTCGTACGACGACAGCGCATAAACGGGGCGGTGCTCGGTGTTGACGCGCGGCTCGGCGATGAAGAGGCCGCGGTCCCCGAAGACCACCGCGAATGGACGGCGGTCCGGGGCGGACTGGTCCTCGTCGGCCCACCACTCGATGATGTTCCCGGCTCGCTGGAGCAGGCGGTCGCGGACCGCAGGGCTGATCGCATCCCAGTGACCCTGGCGCAGTGGTCCGCCGGAGGACAGCCCCATCTCACCGGGTTGATGGACGGGAGCGCTGCCCGGAGGGTTCCTGGTGAGATCCCGGCCGCGGCTGCGATCCGGAGGGCCTGGCCGGGACGGGACAAGCCAGGACGAGGGGGACATCCGTTCCGCCTTCTGCACTCTGCTCGACGATTGTCAAAGCTTAAGGTGATTGTCTCCACGGGTTCCCGAGATCGTCACCGCTCTGGCTGGCCGAATCCGGCGGCGTGCAGGGCTTGTGCGGAAGTAAGCAATGCTCGTCCAACGGTGCCAGCCGATCAGGGTTGGTCCCGCCGCTAGGGCAGCGATGACCCTGCCGTGGGAACGAGGCGATGCAGAGCGAGACGCGCCGCCTCGGCGACCTCCGGTTGAGGATGGTGGGCGACCATCGCCTCAAGGACACGCACGTTCCATGGATGGTCGACGTCGCCGAAGAGCGAGATCAGTTTGGCCATCTTCTCGGGGTCCTGGTCGACGTATCCGAGCCGTTCGATCATCTCGGCCGCAGGCGTGCCGGCCTGAAGGCGGACCGCCGCCAGGTCGACAAGGGCCCAGGCGTTCGCGGCCGTGTCCGGAACGGAGGCCTGCTCCTTCTCCTTCGCGGTCAGGAAGTTGAAGGCCAGCGCACCGAGCTCATCGTCCTCCACGAGCTCCAGCAGAACGCGCCTGCCGACCTTTCCGAACGCCTCGTCCATCGTCCCGGCCAGCAGATCGAACCCCGCACGACGAGCGATCGGGTCCACCCCGCGCAGCGCGTTCCGGATCTCCGCGGCACCCGCCTCGACCGAACGTTCGGACAACCAGGCCCGCACCTCGTCCGAGATGTGATCGACGCGGTAGGACGAGAGCGCCTCCAACAGCGTGGTCGCGTCGGCGCCGGCGTACGACCCGACCGCCGGGATCGTCAGCCCGCTCGCCTCCTCGAGCATGGCACGGCACACCAACGTCCCCAGCGGGCTGATCCAGACGCCGACGTCATCCTGCTCGACAAGACCTGCGTGCGTGAGCAGGCCGACGTGGACACGAACGCATTCCCGGGCCTTGGGGTCGGGCGTCGGTGACAGGTGTTCATGCATGACCAGATCGTCCTGCGTGTACAGGAAGACGAGCAGATTGGTGCAGAGCCCGATCTCCTCGACGTCCTGGCGTTCCGAGAGACTCCAGTGATCCAGCATGGCGATGAGGAACGTCTGCCACGCGTCCAGCGCCGCGTCGGCATCCGACCCCGTGATCGCGAGCGCCGCAGGTCCGGGCCACGCCAGCGACCGCGTTCGATCGACGTGCAGCATGCCGGTCCGGATCAGCAGATCCCAGAACCGCATCGTCGCCCGCGTCTTCTCCTCCGACTGGCGGACGGCCTCCCGGTCACTTTCGTCCAGCACGCTGAGGAGCTCAGCGAAGCTCTCAAGCGTGGGCTTCCCCTCCGCGTCCACCTCGAAGCCCGAGCGAGCCCGTTCGATCTGTGACGCCACCACCCCATGAAGACCGGACCCGCGCATCACGGCGATCAGATCGTCCGTTCCCGCGATCCGGACCGCAGGAATGGGGAAACGACCGTTCTCCTGGCTGTCACTCAGATAGGTCCGCCGAGGTGTGCGCTGCTCGATGGCGCGGCCTGCCAGCTCCTCGCGGATCCCGTGCGTAGGTCTCACAAATCACGAAGCGTAGGCTAACGACCACACACTGGTGATGCTTTCCGTCTATCCAACCCTCACTAACGCAGAGCCATCCCTGACCCCGTCGACATCTCGCATCCACGCCGCCCTTGCTGGGAGTCAAGGGCGGCTCTTCTAGGCACGAGAGCTTGTCGTTCCTCACGGCGAATGGGATCCCGTGGTGATGGCCTCATTACGGCCACCTCAACGGCATGACCTCCATGCGCACGTCCTGCATGCGCTTGGTCCCGGGAGGGGAGGCGAGGGGCGGCGAGGGGAGGGCAGGGGAGGGGCGGTGCGGCTCCGTGACGGCCCGAATCGCCTAGGCCGTCGTTGTCGCAGGTGCCTGTGCCGCCTCGTGGAGGATCTGGTTGAGGAGCATCGGGGTGGCCTGGGGAGGCAGGGCCTGGTAGGTGATCTCGTTCATCAGCTCCAGGTATCGATCGGTTTCCGCTTGCTGGTCGGTGAAACGGGAGCCGATGAGCTGCTGGAGGTAGACCATGTCGGGAAGTTCTGGTTCGTCGAAGCGCACAGTGGTGACCGGTCCATAGCGGCCGGCGTGGCCGCCGCGGCTGAACGGAATCACCTGAATGGTGATGTTGGGCTGTTCGCAGGCCTGGATGAGGTGCCGGACCTGCGCGTGCATGCCTGCGGCGTCTCCAAGGGGGCGGCGAAGACAGGCTTCGTCCAGGACAGCCCACAACCGGAGCGGCTCCGGATGGGTGAGGGCTTGTTGACGGCACATCAACAGGCGGACCCGGCGTTCGACCTCCTCGTCCGGTGCGGCCGGGTGCAGTACCCGGAGTGCGGCGTGGGCGTAGGCGGGGGTCTGCAGGAGGTCGGGAATCACGTGGCCGTCAAAGGTCCGGATGAGGGCGGCGCCGTGCTCCAGGCCGAGATAGGTTTCCGCCGATCTGGTGACGATGTCGCTGTAGTCGTGCCACCAGCCCCGTACATCAGTCTGGCGGGCCAGATCCATGAACTCCTCCCGCCGGGCTGGGTCGATCACGCCGTACAGGGGCAGCAGGTCGGTGATGTCGCGGGTCTTGAAGCCGACGTGACCCCGCTCCATCCGGCTGATCTTGGACTGTGAGCCGCGGATCGCTGCCGCCGCCTTGGCGACGGAGACGTTGCCCTGTTCCCGGAGCAGGCGCAGCCGTGTCCCCAACAGCAGGCGCATCACCATCGGCCCAGGCCGCCGCGAATCGGCCGGACCACGCTCGGGATGATTCGGTGTCGTCCAGATCTGATCCATTGCCTGTTCGCCGCCTTGGTGCGAAGCCGTGCCGTGCTCTCTCACCCCTCACGTTAGCCTCCCCATCCGGAACGCACCGCTGATAACACCGGAAAACAGACAGCTGCCAGGACTGCCGGGCCATGCTGCGATCGGGCAGAATGAGATTCCACTTGCTCCGACTAAGGGAGTTTTCCCGTGACTGATGATTCCCCGGCGTTGCCAATCGATAAGAATGTTCCTCACTCGGCTCGGATCTGGAACCACTGGCTGGGCGGCAAGGACAATTACCTCATCGATCGCGAGGTCGGCGACCAGATCGCCGCGATGTTCCCCGGCATCGTGCAGACCGCCCGTCAAGATCGCGCCTTTCTGGGCCGCGCAGTCCAGTACCTGGTCGGCGAAGCGGGAGTCCGGCAGTTCCTGGACATCGGCACCGGGCTGCCCACCCACGACAACACGCACCAGGTCGCCCAGCGCATCGCCGGCGAGGCCCGGATCGTCTATGTCGACAACGACCCGCTCGTGCTGATGCACGCCCGTGCCTTGCTCACCTCAACCCCCCAAGGCGCCTGCGATTATGTCCACGCCGACCTGCGGGACCCCGAATACATCCTGGACGCCGCCAGCGGCACCCTCGACTTCGACCAGCCAATCGCGCTCATGCTGCTGGGCATTGTGCATTTCCTGCTTGACGACGACCATGCCCACGCCATCGTGGACAAACTCGTTCAGGCCCTACCCTCAGGCAGTTACCTGGCCATCGCTCACGCCACCGGGGATGTCGATACCGAGGACTCGCTCCGCTCCCTGCACCATTGGAATGAGCATGGCGAACCCAAGATGACCTTCCGCACCATCCCCCAGATCGCTAGCTTCTTCGACGGCCTGGAGCTGGTGGAGCCAGGTGTCGTCTCCTGCTCACGATGGCGAGCCGAACTCACTTCCCAAGGCCTGCCCCCCGAGGTCAATCAGATCTGCGGTCTTGCCCGCAAACCCTGATCGGGTGGCCCGGAGGTGAAACCCTTTTCCGGTCATGCCTCCGACGGCCGATCGCCGTTCAGCAACGCGGCCATACGCGCCGCGTTGCGCTGAGAATGGTCGGCGCAGCAGTTGTTGAAGATCACGTGCGTTGTCGCGGCGTCCGCAGCCAGTTCCTCGATGCGGCGCGCCCATGCCTGCAGTTCGTCCTCGCTGTAGAGATAGGCGAACTTGTCGTAGACGTTGCGGCTGTCCCACCGGGCGCTGTGCCCATGGAAACGCACGACCGCCAGATCGGACGTCACATCCAGCACCGGCGGCACCGAAGAGGAATGCCCTTGCGGCATGTCCACACCCACGTACGGCACGTCATGGCGCCTCAGGAACTCCAGCGTCGCGGCCTCGTTCTCCTCGTTCAGCCAGCTGTGGTGCCGGAACTCCACGCAGATCCGCACAGGCGCGCAGCGCTCCTTCACCTCAAGGATGTAGGCCCGGGTCCGTTCCCCGAACGGAAACCAGCGCGGGAACTGGAACAGCACCGCCCCCAGCTTGCGCGCCTCATACAGCGGCCACAGCGCGCTCAGGAACCGTTCCCACACTTCCTCCGCAACGTGAGCGGGCACGTCCTTGAGATATACCGACTGCTTGGCCGGCACCAACCCGCGCAGATCCTTGTAGAGCGCGGCGACCTTCGTGGGATGCTGCGTGAGCAGCGAGAACGCCTTGATATTGAACGTGAAGCCGTCGGGTGTACGGTCCCGCCACAGACAGGCGTTCTGCTCGGCGGGCGGCGCATAGTACGTCGCGTCCACTTCGACCAGCGGAAACTGCGTGGCGTAATACCGCAGCCGATCCTCGGCGGTCTTGATCGTGGGCGGATACCAACCCGATTCCAGCAACGTCTTGTCGGTCCAGGAGGCCGTGCCGACCAAAATTTGACCCATGCCGGAAAGTCTAGGAAATCCCTTTTACTTCCCTTGCCCCCGTCAAGGAATCGTCGGCGCGGAGAAGATCGCTCGCCGCGATCCCGACTGCCGACGTTCGGCAGCCGTGAACACCCGCAGAACGTTCCCGCCTGTCAGCGACCGGTCGATTGCCGGGCGAGCGTGAGAACGCCGGTGACCTGCACCCGCGTGAGACCGAGGTCGGCCCCGATCACCGCGAGGGTCTCCTCTTCCGAGGCGCTGAGCGGGCCGTCGGCGAAGGCGATCTCGGCGGCGGCGCCCAGGATGTTCTCGCGAGCCTCAGGTGCCAGCGCTCCGGCCGCGTTCGCGATCTCGACACGGATCTGGTCGAACGGGCGGGACAGGTCGTAGTCCAGCGCCGCGGGGTCAAAGGCATGGTCGCCTGCCCGCCGAACGACGGCGACGGCGTGCTCGCGGGCTCCCGGATGGGTGACATCGCCCGAGCGCAGCACCTGGGCGGCGGCCAGCCGCATGAGCAGGGCGGGCATCGAGGCGAGCTGGGCGGTGGTCGGCGCCTCGAGCACTCCCATGTTCCAGCGGCCCTTGCACGTGCTGCACTGAACGAACTCGCCGCCGGTCTTGTTGAGCGGGATCACCGGGATGAAGAACAGGCTGAAGAAGTTGCGTCCCTGCCGGCGCCGGTACTCCCGATCACCACCGCAGTCAGGGCAGTGGAAGACCCCCTTGCTCAGCGTGAAGTACACGACCTGCAGCCCAAAGATGATCAAAACATGCCCTTCCGTCGCCGAGGTCGGCCATCGTAGCGACAAACGATCAGAACAGCCCCTTCGTTTCCTGACACTCGCCAAGCCGGGCTCACACCCGTGGGGCGACCTCGAGTTGCTCCCAGAGGATTTCCAGCGGGAACGGGTCGGTCGCGTTCATCGCTGCTTGCTCGAAGGCCAGCGAAAGCCGGGTTCCCACCTTCTGGTGGTCCCGACCACGCTGTTCGCGGGGAACGACGAACCCGTCCACGATTTCCAGATCCCGTCGGATGTCCTCGTCGATCTCAAGGAACATCTCCCAGGTGATCGGGTCGTGCTGCTGTTCGTGCCAGACGGTCATGTTCCAGGCCTTCGGATCAGCGGACAACGGATCCGATCCTACGGGCGCCGGGGTGACCGTCACTGCAGGTGATGCAACGTGCCCCCGAGACCCGGAGCACAGATCGACACGCATCGTCGGGTGCAGGAGGACCTGAGCGAGTGCGAAGGCTTCCACGATCTCGTCGAGCCGGTTGTCTGGCATCTTCCGGACATCTATCCCAGGATTCGCGACAAGGTCGGCGATGACCCCTGACTGTTGCGGCTGTGCCGCTGCGATCCTGTGCTCGAAAATGCTCTGCTGTCCAGGCCGGTTCCGGTCAGTCCTTCTCATTTCTCAGGCCTTGCTGTGGTTGGACACTGGATTTTTCTCGGGCACCGATCAGCCGATGGGGATCCCATGACGAATCGTCTTCGTAAGTCTGGACCATTCCGCAGAATGCGCGGGATGGCGGTGATGACCGCGCTCATTGTGACCGTGCCGACGGGTTTTACGACGACTGCGGCACAAGCCCAGGGGGCCGCAAAACCCAACGCCGTCATCACCTGGAATAGCCACGCCGAGACCGCCGTCTACGAGGTCGCCCGGCAGTCACCGACCGCGTCCGCCCGCAGCTTCGCGATCGTGCAGGGCGCCGTGTACGACGCGGTCAACGCGATCGCCGGCACTCCGTTCAAGCCGTACCTGATCGCTCCGCGCAGCCGGCCCGGTGACTCCACCCCCGCGGCCGTGGCCGCCGCGGCCTACCGTACGCTCCTCTGGCTCTTCCCCGCCCAGGCCGACTCCCTGCGCGCACAGTACGAGAAGTCACTCGCCGCGATCCCCGACGGCCGTTCCGAGCGCGGCGGCATCGCGGTCGGCGAGGCCGCGGCCGCGGCGATGATCGATGCCCGCCGCAACGACGGCGCGTTCTCCGATGCGACCTGGCCCGTCGGCAACGCCCCGGGCCAGTGGCGGCCGACTCCGCCCGGCTTCCTCCAAACCGGCGCCTGGTTCGCCACCCTCAAGCCGTTCGTCATCGACGACGTCGGCGACTACCGCGCCCCAGGGCCGCCGGCCCTGGCCAGCGCCGCTTATGCCCGCGACCTGAACGAGGTCAAGACTCTCGGCTCGGCCACCAGCACGGTCCGTACGCCTGAGCAGAAAGAGGCAGCGATCTGGTGGGACGACCCGCGACTCGTGGAGTGGGCGATCAAGCGCCAGCTCGCCACGACCCACCGGCTCGGCACCCTGCAGACGGCCCGCATGTTCGCCATGGTGGACGTGGCCGCCGCCGACGCGCTGATCGCCTGCTACCAGGAGAAGAAGTTCTGGAGGTTCTGGCGCCCGGTGACGGCGATCCCGCTGGCCGACACCGACGGCAATCCGGCCACCGAGGCAGATCGGGACTGGACTCCGCTGCGGACCACGGCACCGTCGGCGGAGTACCCGTCAGGGCACGCCTGCTTCACGTCGGCGACCACGGCAAGCCTGCGGAAGTTCTTCGGTCGCGACAACGTCTCCTTCAGCGCCTACAGCGCCGACTCCGGAACGACCCGCCGCTACAACAGCCTTTCCAAAGCCACGGCCGAACTGCTCCAGGCCAGGGTCTGGGCCGGGGTGCACTACCGCTTCGCCTCAGTGGACGGCGATCGGCTCGGCTCAACCGTCACCCGCGACGTCCTCAACAACGCGTTCGTCCGTCGCGGCAACTGACGAGAGAAGATCGCTTCCTGACGCAGCCGATGGGCCGCACGGCCGAGGAGGACGCTCCAACTGGGTTGCGCATTCGGCGAACCTAGATTGCACGAATCAATGAAATAGCGATGGCTCCATCTGGGACTTCCAGTACATCCGAGTCCCGGGTGGAGCCGACGCTTCCGTATGTGAGAGTGCCAGCCAGGGGGCCGGTCCAGACAGACTTGCCCGGCCGGCCTCGGTCGTCGCCTACTTCCACACGACGGGCCCTGGCAGGGCCGCCTCGGCGGCGGCGACCGCCTCCGCCAACGTGTGGAATCCCTGAGAACTCGGCCAAAACGGGCGGCCGCCGTCATCAGGCCGTCCAGCCGGCAGATACTTCAGGTAGTAGAGGCGGCCCTCCTCGTTCAACTGCGGAACTTCTCCCGGTTCAAGATCACCGTTGGCCTCCGCAATGACGTGCCAGAAGTCGTAGTCGAGCATGACCACATTGACCGTCGTGGGCACGACGCCGTCATAGAGCCATACGCCCGCCGCCACGATTGACTCCACCCGACGAGCGTAACCACCATCAGAGCCCTGCGGACGCTTCTCAAACCCGGTCTGGTCAAGGGGCGATCGGGCTGGTCAAGACATCGATGTTGATCATCAACGTGTGGACGAGTCGGCCGACGCGCAGGCCTCCTGGGCGTAGCGGGCCAGAGGCCGTTTGACCGCTCAAGGCTTGATACGCAGGAAGTCGTCCAGGGCCAGCCAACCCTGTAGTCCGGCCGGGGGCCTTGGCTCGTCTATCTAGCAGGTCACGCTGCCGCGTTGTCGCAAGTGGGGTGGCGAACGCTAGCGGCCTCCACTGGAACTTGCTGGTTGTCGGCGCGGGCGCCGGTGCGTTCGGCGCCGATTCCGGCGGCGACCACGAAGGCGATTCCGGCGATGGGGACCCAGCCGGGTATCTGGTGGAGGAAGGCCAGTCCGATGACGGTGGCGATGGCCGGTTCCAGGCACATCAGCGTGCCGAACGCGGCGGTGGTGAGCCGGCGCAGAGCGATCAGTTCGAGGGCGAAGGGCACGACGGGCAGAAGTACGGCCAGGCCGAGCCCGGCCAAGAGAATCGGCAAGGAGAGGTGGTCCACGACCGAGGGGCCGGCGACGACGGTGGCCACGAGCGCGGCGACCGGCATGGAGACGGCGAGTCCGCCGAGCCCGGAGACCTGGTCGCCGACATGCTGGGTCAGCAGGATGTAGGCGGCCCAGCAGGCTGCGGCGGCCAGCGCGAAGACCACGCCGACCGGATCGCTTCCGCCGTGCCAGGGCTCGGTGAGCAGCAGGACACCCGCCGCCGCCAGCAGCGGCCACAGTTTGCTCCCGCCGCGTCCGCGGACCAGGGCGACGCCGAGCGGGCCGAGGAACTCGAGTGCGGCGGCGGTGCCCAGGGGCAGCCGTTCGACCGCGGCCATGAAGAACAGGGTCATGCCTCCCGTCGCCACCCCGAGCGCCGTGCATGCGAGCAGGTCGGCGCGGCTGAAAGCCGACGGACGGGGCCTCACGATGATCAGCAGCAGGATCCCGGCCCACGCGAGCCGCAGCCAGGCGACGCCCTCGGCGCCCAGCTGGTCGATCAGGCCTACCGAGACGGCCAGACCCAGCTGCACGCAGATCATGGAGGCCAGCACCATGAGGGCGCCGATGCCGGCGGCGGGTCTTGCGCCGGCGGACAAGGCAGGGGTCGGAGAGGAAAGGCTCGTGGTCATGACCCCAGTAGAAGGGAACGCGAACGTTCGTGTCCACGCGAGGATACTGGACATACCGTTCACGATTCATGAATGATGTGGAGGTGGACGTCCGTCGCCTGCGCATGCTGCTGGAGCTGTCCCGGCTGGGGTCGATGCGCGAAGTCGCCGAAGAACTGGGAACCACGACCTCGGCGGTGTCCCAGCAGATCGCCGCGCTGTCCCGGGAAACGGACACGGTCTTGATCGAGCCGCACGGCCGGCGGGTCCGGTTGACTCCCGCCGGCCGCCGCCTGGCGCATCACGCCGTGACGATCCTCGCCGCCGTCGAAGCGGCCCGGCTCGACCTGGACCCGGGAGCCGAACCGGCCGGCACCGTACGGGTCGCCGGTTTCGCCACGGCCGTACGCCGTTCGCTGCTGCCGGTCACGGCGAACCTGGCGACCGACCATCCCCAAGTGCGGCTGCGCATCCGCGAGCACGAACCCGCCGAGGCGCTGGCGCTACTGGCTGCGGACGAGATCGACCTCGCCCTGACGTACGACTACAACCTCGCCCCGGCCACCGCGGACCAGACTCTGGAGACCAGGCCTTTGTGGTCGGTGCCCTGGAGCCTGGCCGTGCCGCGCACCGCCTCCGTACCCCATGGTGACGCCCCGGAGGTGCTCGCAGCCTTCCGCGACCGAGACTGGATCGTCAACTCCCGCAGCAGCGCCGACGAGCAGGTCGTGGGCATCCTCGCCTCAATGGCCGGATTCCATCCGAGAATCACTCACCACGTCGACAGCCTTGAACTGGTGCAAGATCTGATCACCGCCGGTCTGGGCATCGGACTGCTCCCAGCCCACCAGCCCGTACTCCCGGACATCAGGCTGCTGCCACTGACCGGCCCGCGGGTGGAGTTGCGCTCGTACGCCGTCGTACGCCAAGGCCACAAACTCTGGCCCCCGGTGGCACTCGTCCTCGACCTGCTCGCCACCCACGCAACCAGCTCCGGCCGCGAAGCCGGGCGCAAGCAGGAAAAATGACAGCGTGCGTGGCGCGTCCATACGGAGGGCCTTTGCTCTGACAGGCGCCTCGGCAGGCACGTGGTCTTGTGGTGATGGTGTGAACGGCCGGAAGCTGTGCACGCGCCAGCGGGCGGGCGGACCCGGCCGGTGGTGTGACCAGCCGGGTCCGCCGGGGCGGTCAGGGGGCGTTGACGAGCTGGTGGGGCGGCACCTTCACCGTGCGGGCGCCGGGCGTGCCGCCGAGGATGACCTTGCGGAGCGCGACGTTGTTCTTCAGGTTGGACTCGAAGAGCCGGCGGTCGGGGTTGGCGATCACCTGGATGTAGTAGGTCCCGTTCGGCAGGTTCGTCACGTCGAACGACTGGCCGGGCAGGTCCTGGTTGTAGGTGTCGCCGCTGCCGACGTCCAGCACCTCGCGGACCGACAACGATGACAGGTCACCGCAGGCCGAGTGCAGATCGGTGTTCTCCGGCTTCCAGTTGGCGTTCTTGACCAGATAGTCGATCGCGTCGGTGTTGGCCAGGCAGAACGCCTCCTTCTGGCTGCGTACGACCTCGGTCTTGTTGGCCTTCAGCAGCCGGTAGCTGGCGAAGTCGGTGAAGTGCCAGTGCTCGTGGCCGTCCCGGGCGTCCCACTCCATGGTGCCGGTCTTGGCGTGGCCGACCTGCTTGCCCTTGGCGTCGTAGAAGTACTGGTAGGCGTCCATGAGGCCCTGCTTGACACGGAAGCCGTCCACGACGAGAGGGGATGGGCCCGCATTCCAGACGTTGGCGCTGAAAGCGAGATAATCCTTCTTCGCGGCTTTCGAGTGCGCGCCGCCGCGGCCGTGCCCGCCGCCGCGGCCGTGCCCGCCGCCCTCGCCGTCGGTGAGCTTGATGTTCCATGCCGGCAGGGAACGCAGGTCGGGCTTGGGGCCCTTGGGCACAACGTTGGGTCCGGTGGGCCGCGAGGCCGCCGCCCTGAGCGTGGGCGCCGACTTACGCGGCTGCGGGCGCTCGTCGTCCGGTCTCATGCGTACTGTGACCTTCACAGTCCTTGGTTTCGCGGGGATCCCGAACAGGTCCCGATAGGCCTTGTTGACGGTAAGGGTGGCCGTGTACGTGCCGGCCGCGAGCTTGACCGGCTTCTCGCTTTCGTCGCCCCCGGCGGCGATGGCCCAGTCGCGTTGGATTCCCCAGACCGACCCGAGCGTGAACGGATTGGCCGAGCAGCCCGCCGGATACGGGGACGTAGCCGGCCCGCCAGGCTTCGTCCGCGCGCCTTCACCGGCGGGGCAGACGCCCTGGTCGCGTTCGAGGACCTTCTTGCCCCGGGCGTCGGTCAGCGTGACGTGCAGGAACTTCTTCAGACCCAGGAAATCACTGACCATGCTGCGCGGCAGCGTCCGTGTCCGGACCTTGCCGCCCTGCCGGATGATCTGCGTCGCCACGACGGGATCGCCGTACGACGTGCGTTTGACGTGGATCTCAAAAGGCGCACCCGTGGCGCCCAGGTACGTGCCGAGACTCAACTCCACGCCGGGCGAGTTCGGAGTGGTGTTGAGGGTAACCGTGTTGGAGGCGACCAGGAGTTGGAGACCCGGCTTGGGAGGAGCGGCCGTCGCCGCCTGCGTTCCGCCGGCCGCAAGCAGGAGCATTCCGGCGGCGAGAGCGAGGGAACCCGCCGGACGAAGAGAACGGATGATGGGAATCCTCCAGACACATATTCGCGAGCTATCGCGCAACTTCGGGGCAGGCGGGGGTGCGGCCGCGAGCCGTTCCAATGAGGAACGCAGACCCGCGACCGCCTGAACTCCATGACTTATCTATAGATGTCCGAGAGGCTCCCAATGGTTGCCCAAAACTAAAAAGTATTCGCGCGGACACAAATCGTGATCGAGGCTGGTCGATCTGTCGCCTTGCGGCCGCCATAGTGCCATCCCGGCACGAGGTCCCAAGAATTCAGCTGACTTATCGCTCGATTAAAATGGCTAATTGATCGACGGCCTGGCCGAGCAGGATGGCCGAATAGAGTTCGCTGCCCCGCAGGTCAATCGGGCGCCCAAGAAAACGATCTTCCGGCTTCATGGCCGCCTTGCCCCGGCGCCAGCGTCGACCAGCACACAGCGCCACCACCCGCAGATCTCGGATCTCCACTCGCCCGCTGATAGCCGCCTGCTCCCGGCAGTGACGGCCTTCACCCCCGACCGCTGCCAGGCGCCGTCATCGCGCCCCAGCGTTCCTCCCGGCAAGCCATGGACGCCTGAACCTGCTGCCGATCTGCGACCGCCCGGAGGTCTGGGAGAGAGCGCGGTCCCTCGCCTCAACGCGCCCGGCGATGATGGCGCGCCGCACTCAAGGCCTCGCCCACCGCCAAGGCCGCTGGCGCCAAAGGGATAGCCGTCGTTCCAGCCGTCCGGACGTGCTGCCCACGGATGTCTTCCTGCGTCTGGGCATGGACAGCGCCATCGTCGGCATCACATGCGAGCCTTGGCACGGTGCCGCGCGCCAAGCATCAGCGGGGCCGCGGGCACGAAGCGAACCAAGTCGCCTTGTAGTGCGTCAGACGGACGCCAGTTCGTCCTTCTCGACTCAGGGAGGTTCCATGGGGAGCTCTCGGCTTGCTGGCGACATACCCCGCGTACCGCCCAAGCCGCTCACCGCCTGGCGTAAGCGAACGTACGGAGGCGCAGCGGAAAGGCCAGACCTAGGCTGTAGGGCGAAGGTGGACACTTGTCGATCGCAGGCGGCCGATGAGGGCAGGGTGCCCCGGTTCCGCCTCTACGAGGGGACACCATGACGAATCCTGTCCATCCGGTCCCCGTGGTATTCGATCCGGACATCCCCGAGCCTGAGCGAACGATCCTCGTCGCTCACGAGCGGATGCTGCCGCCGCCGTTCATCACGATTCCCCGGCCGCGATTCGGTGGGCGTGGACTGAAGGTGGCTGGCCTGGCGTTGGCGCAGGCTCCTGTGTGGGTTTACTTGCCGACCCTGGCGTGCTGGCCGTTCACCAAGTGGATCAGGCTCCTGGGCTTCGCGGCCCAGGTTGCGGTCTTCTGCCCCATCTTGTTCTTCGGCCTCTACGGCCTTGCCTTCAACACCGTGATCGGGGTGCCGCTGCAACTGATCGCATTCCTGGTCGTTCTGACGCTGTCGGGTGAGCCGCAGCTGCCAAAACTGATGCGTCGGTACCAAGGGCGGTACATCCGGCCCCAGGACCTGGATGACCAGGCGCAAGTATTGCTGGAACGTGCGCAAACTGCTGTGGCAACGGTGTTCGGCTCACACGTGCATCGCGAAGGACTGCTGGACGAGGTGCGCAACACAGTGACGCTTCCGCGCCAACTCTGGGACGTCGCCCAGACGCTTGCGGAGGTGAGCCGTCTTCGCGCGATGCAAGCGAGGGGATCACTTGGCCTGAGCACCCCGAGGGTCGTCGAGGCACTGAGACCGCAGCAAAAGGCATTGCATTTGGCAACCGAATCAGTGGCCAAACGCATCGAGTCGTTGGAAGGTTACGCCGCACGCACTCGTGCCGCTGATGAGGCACTGCTCGAGTTGCGCGCCATCCAAGCTTTGGCCGAAAGCAACGACGACTACCGCGAGCTCTTGGCCCGCACGGTCCGCGACGAGTTGGCCTTGGCCGAGATCAACGACTTGACCGAACGAGCACGTCTCATTGAGGAGGCTCTGCATGCGAGTGTCGAAGAGGCCCGCCGGGCGGGTCTCTCCATCGTCTCTAAGGCGAGCTAACGTCCGACTGGTGCATCGTCTCCCGAGAGCGCTCAGCATCATCGGCGCAAGCCTCCTGATAATCCAGATCATCTTCTGGGTCGGCGCCCTCACCGTGTAACAGCCCAATGACCATGGACTACCGGCATTGAGCAGGTCCCAGGGTTCGCTGTCCCAACGAGGACTCGGGCACATCGTCGGCTTTGCGCTCGTTAGGAAACCTCGCGGATAGTACGACCGCCGAAGCACCATGTCCATGTATTCGCTGACAGCATGCCGATCCCCCTCGCGGAGACCCGCCGCCAACGTGTCAATGCGACGATTGTGCTGCTCGGCCTCACGCTTGGCATCAGCCAGCTAGTGCGAACGCCGAGCGTCGATGACCTGGTCGTTCAGGCGTGAAAGCGGTCGGCCAGAGCATCAGTGTTGGCGGCGAAGACCCGCGCGTCGGCCGTCGCATCTGTGGCTACTTGCAGCCAGACGTTCGCTTGGATGAGCAGTTCTTTCCGCCTCGACACCAAAGGCCCTGGAGCTGGCACGGGTGGAGCGCCAGCCGTCGACCAGGCTAGGGACAGCGCGGATTTCAGTGAGGACGGTGATGCCGTCATGGTCGGGGCCTACTGCAGGGCGCGGAAGGAGCGGAACCAGGGGCTGCGGCCGGACAGCTCGCCGCGCGGCTGCACGGTGTAGCGGGCGTAGACGCTGTTGAGCAGCCACGGGTCCTTCTTCGGGCCCCAGTTCTTCACCATCAGGTCGTCCTGCTTGAAGGCGTATGTGGCGACCGCCAGCCGGCCGGTGCCGCGGTACAGCTTCATCTGCTCGCGCAGAAAGCCCGACTGCTTGGCGAACCACGGGCAGGCGCCCAGGAAGTCGGCCCACTTCCGTTCACTGAACGGCTTATCGATGGCGGCCTTGATCACCTGCCAGACCTTGGTGCCCTTCGGGAACCCGTACTTGGTGGTGAACGAGGCGGGGACCGAGTCGGTCATGTGCTGGCGCCAGAGCGGCATCAGCGAGAACTCGGTCACCAGGAACTTCTGGTCCTTGCGCATCTTCGGCAGGATGTAGTCGACGAAGGCCTTGGCGTCGCGCGAGGCGGGGACGTGCGGGTGGATGTCCACACCCTTGATCTCCGGCGTCTTGCGTACGAAGGCCATCCAGCGCGCGACCGCGGGTGTGCGCTGGGCCGGCTGGTGGATCCGGTTGAGCGCGCCCATGTAGAGCGCCGTGCCGCATTTCACGCCGCAGCGCTGGCTCCGGAAGCTGATCACGTGCTTGGCGACGGTCTCGTAGAACACATTGAGCCGCTGGTCACGTTCGGCCGGCTTGCTCTCGATGAACGGCTCGTTGCCGATGGTCAGAATGTCGACCTTGCCCATGACCAGCGGCAGCACCTTGTTCAGCCTGACCAGCTCCGCCCGCATCCTCGGGCTGCCCGGCTTGGGGAACGACGTGCCGTTGTAGGGGAACTTCAGGCTCAGGATCGTGTCGTGGCCACGCCTGGCCGCGTCGCTGATCGTGCGGATCGCGACGTGCTTGGCGGGGGCACCCTGGTCGGCCGCCGGCATCGGGAAGAATCCGCGCACCCACCTGACTCGCGCCTCGTTCAACTCGCGATAGTCCAGCGCGTCCAGGTTCTGGTTGAAGTTCGCGCCCAGGGCTCCTGACGTGGGGGCCTTCGCAGAGCCGGCTGCGGGCATTCGCGTTTCCGCGCCGACGTGGGCGAACGGTTGTATGGCCACCGCCGCGGTCACCGCGATGATCGAAAGTCGCCGAAGCATGTCGATCATGCTGGCGCCACCGCGATCACCCTGTCAACGGGTGCCACTGAGGGGCAAAGACCCAGACCCGAACCCGCTACGAAGCAGCGCGTCAAGGTCGACGAGACCGACCACACCCAATTCGGATTGCCGATTTCAATGGGCCGTTCGACACTTGGGCCATGCAGGCGCAGCGGCAGGATGTTGGCCAGTTTCGTGATCCTGGCGTTTGGGCGCAGCAGTTCTCGAATCGGATCCTCGTGCGATGTCCCAGGTGCGATGGCTGCGCGATCGTGGCGAGCCAACTGAACGCCTTTGCGTGCCTACAGGTGGCTCTGGCTCCTCCGAACACGGCTTCCCCAGAATTCGAACGCCGTCTGCGTTGCCCGAACTGCGGCATGTTCAAAGACGAGCAGCGTGTGCTGACCAGACCATGGCGTGATCCTCACGCCGGATTCGCGCTGTGGCTGCGGAGCACCTGCCGCAGACGCACTCTGTGGGCCTACAACCTCGAACACCTTGATCTGCTGGACTCCTACATCGGAGCCCGCCTTCGCAGGTCAGGCCCCGACCCGGACGGCATGTTGCCGAGACTGCCAGGCTGGTTGGTCTCAGCCAAGCATCGCGATGAGGTGCTGCGCGTCGCCCGACGGCTCCGCGCTTCGGTGCCGCCCTACGCTCAGCAGGACACCTGAACACATCGGGCATTGGTGCAGTCACGCTTGAACCTAGCTGCCCAGCTCCCGGCCCTCCTGAGTTCGTACCGGCCCTAGCCAGATCGGCCAAGCCGCCCAAGAAGCTGAGGTTCCTTCGGAATCTCGACAGGGGTGCTTGGTCAGTGTTCGGCTCGGAGTAGCCCTGCGAGGTAGGTCTGGGTTTCGGGGTCGGTGGAGTAGAGGATGGTGCCGGCCATGCCTCTCGTTAGGAGGACCTTGTAGGTGTTGCGGATCAGGCGGTCGGCTTGGGTGTCTGTGACGGTTTTGGGTTTGAGGGCGGGGTCTTTGCTGGCTGAGCGGACGGTGATCAGAGAGCCGTCGCGGTAGATGAGGTCGGGGCCCAGGATGACGCCGTTCCAGTCGTACTCGAAGCCTTGCGCGGTGTAGACACAGCCGACCTGGTCGAAGCCGCCCTCGTGGGTGGCCCAGAGGTCGCTGGGCGGGGCGTCGCCGATCGAGCGATCACCTTTGACGTTCCAAGGGCGGGCCCACTCGCCGATGACGACGTCCGAGACGAGGGTGGTGGGCTGGCCTAGGTGGTTCTTCTGGGGGTCGCTCCAGGGCCAGCAGAAGCCGGCGGTCATGCGGGCGGAATAGCCGTGGGACTGCTGGGTTTTGAGCTGGGCTTCCAGGTCGTAGGGGGAGTCGGCGAGGGTTACGTCGAAGTGGTCGTCGCCTTCCCAGGGGGTGGGGGTGTCGCCATCTAGGCCTAGGAGGGCCAGGACCCACTCTTCGTATTTGCGGCTGCCGCCGCAGCGGAATTGCTCGTCCAGGGAGACGTGGTGGACGGTGAGGCCCTTGGATTCGGCTTGGGCTTGGATCTGGGCGACGGTGCCCATCTCGCCGGGGCGTACGACCTGGTGCTCGTCGAGGAGGAAGACGGGGACGCGGGCGGCGTCGATCAGTTCGTCCACCTGAGGGCGGCCGGTGCGCAGGCGGGCGGCGGTGTAGCGGTTGGCGGAGACTTCGCGGATGCGGTGAGCCTCGTCGCAGATGAGGACGTCGAGGCCGTTCTTCTTGGCCTCCATGAAGTTGTTGAAGTACTTGAACATGGCCTTGGTCTTGCTGGAGCCCTTGGCCACGTAGCGCCGCATGGTCTGGGTGAACGACTTGGAGCCGGTGGCGTGGAGTACTGAGCGGCCCTGGCGGGAGAGTTCGCCCAGGAGGGAGAGGGCGATGACGCTCTTGCCGCTGCCTGGACCGCCGGTGATGACGACGACGGTCTTCAGGTCTTCGTGCTGAGCCTTGTCGACGGCGTGCAGGACCATTTCGTACGCGAGGCGCTGTTCGGCCAGGAGGGTGAACTGTTCGCGGTTCCTGATCTCTTCGGCGGCGAGCTTGAGGAGCTGCTTGGAGGGCCTCACCTCGCTGGAGAGGAGGCGGTCCGCCGCGGGGGCGCCGGGTGCGGGGGCGAATCGGTCGCGGAGGTAATCGACGAACGCGCCGCGGGTGGTCTGGGTGAAGAGACGCGTGCGGTTGTCCTCGACCACGTCGTAGAGGTCGATGACGTCGTTGCGCGCCGCGTTGTGGAGGTAGGCGACGGCGTGGAGTGCGTCCGGGTGGTCGGCCAGGACCGAGAGGAAGTCCAGGATGTAGTCGCTGTAGCCCTTGGCCTGGAGGGACGGGTGCAGCTTGGGCTTGCCCGTCATGTTCTGGACGAGGACGCGGCGCTCATCGTCTTCCCAGACTTCGGCGTGGCTCCATTGTTTAAGCTCGACCACCACGTATGCGTCGCCACCGGTGCGGCGATCTACTCCGGCGAGGACTACGTCGGCGCGTTTGCTCGTCAGGGGCAGCTGGTACTCGATGAGCATCTCGACCTGGCCGAGCCCGGCCTCAACGAGGTCGTGGGCGAGGATGGGGAGGCTTCGGTCCCAGGCCCGCTTCTCCGAGTCCGACACGTTGAGGTTCGCGGCCATCTTCAGATGCTCGGCAAGGATCGAGCTGAGTTGCTGTTCCAACGGAGACAGCAGCGCTTCCGCGGTGCGACGGAAGACCGTCACGGGACCTACCCCCAGGCAGCACGAAGATCTCGTGCGGTATTGGGGACATGTCCGTGATCAGGGGATCGGTGGAAGTCCGGCGGTCCGCATCTCGGTTACGGCGAAAGACTATCGACGATCAACGACATTTCAGGTCACATTGGCGGTCAAGTCGCGAGTGGCGAGGGCTGTCGTAGCTTGGCAGGTGTGGTGACGGAAGAGCTTGGCGGGTATCGGCTCGTCGCCACGGGGGAACGCTCCAGCCCGCTATCCAGCACCGTGCAGTGCTCGACAAGCTCTCCCATCTCCACCGTGCCTGTACGGCGACGTCGATGCCGCGGCCGACAGCGGACACGGCGGCCCGAGCCAGTCCCAAGGTGCGCGAGGTGAACGCCAGGCCGGCGTCGGCGCTGGGACTGCCGTGGGGCTGGTAACTGGTTGATCGAGGCGAGCGTTCGGCGGCTCCGTCAACATTGAAGGTACGGGGGTCAGCTTCCTGCTGGAGGGCTCGGCCACGCCGGAGTAGGCAGTTGCAGCAGAGGAGCTTTGTTCTGGGACCTCGCTGCCTACCCGCGTAACGGCGAGCAAATATGACCATAAAGCACGGATGTGCTCTTCCGGTCGACGGCGGCTCACCGCCCATTGAATTCTCACGAAGCCACCCGTTGACAGAACTTCCATTCTCTGATGATCTCTTGTTCAGCAGCAGAGGAGCCCGTTCGGAAGGTGCCGACGTGGCTTTGATCGATACTCCTGGTGTTTCTGCGTCCGAGTGTCCGCACTTCCCGTTCGATCGGTCGGGCTCCGGTCCTCTCGATCTCGCCCAGGCGCACCTTGCGCTGGCGGGCAATCCCCTCGCCAAGGTCACACTTCCGGCGGGGCAGCCCGATACTGAGGCGTGGCTGGTCACGGGCATGCCGGAATGTCTTGAGGTGTACCGCAACGGCGAGGTGTTCAGCCGGGCCCAGGCGGATGGTGTCAAGCCTTTCCTGAAGATGTCGCCCATCATCAACGCGCTGGACGGGGAGCATCACCGGCGGATCCGCGGGCTGGTCGCCAAGGAGTTCACTCCGTCGCGGGTCGAACGGCTACGGCCGATGGTGGAGAGCCTCGCGGCTGATGTCCTCCGCCGGATGATGTCGTCCGGCAGCAAGGCGGACCTGTTCGAGGATTTTGCGATGCCGTTGACGCTGGGGACCATCGGCGGGCAACTCGGCATCCCTGAGGAGGATCGCTCCAAGTTCCGGGTATGGGGGCAGGGCTTGATGGCCACTGGGCCCGGTGCTCACGAGAAGAACCAGGCGGCCGTGTACGCGATGTGTGGCTACATGGCCGAGGTCATGGCTGCGCGCCGCTCTGCTCCGGTCGACGACCTGCTGTCGGTGATCATCACGAACGCTGATGCCGCCGGGGTCTCCGCGGAGGAGGCTGCTCTGCTCGGCGCGAGCCTGGTCGTGGCGGGCTGGGAGAGCACCGCCGCGTCCATCGTGATGTTCGCCTACCTCCTGCTGACCAGCCTCGATGAGGACGGCACATTGCTTTACCGTCGGCTTTGTAGCCAGCCGGATCTGGTGCCGGGTGCGGTCGAGGAGATGCTGCGCGTCGTTCCGAACAGCATCTATGGAGCGTCGCAGCCACGGCGCGCCCTCGTTGACGTGGAGCTCGGCGGTGTCCTTGTCCGAGCCGGAGAGCTTGTGATCCCGTCACATGACATGGCGGCGCGGGACGAGCGAGTCTTCGCCGACCCGCAGCGGATTGACTTTGAGCGGTCACCGAACCCGCACCTCGCGTTCGTGTCGGGAGCCCATGTTTGCCCTGGCGCTCCACTGGCCCGCATGGAGCTTCAAGTCACCTTCAAACTGTTCCTGGAGGAAATGCCCGCGTTGCGTCTTGCCGCGGCGCCTGAGGACCTCGTCTGGCAGTGGACAGGCGTCATCCGGCAGCCGAAGGCTTTGCCCGTCGCCTGGTGACGGTGCGCGACACGGTAGCTCTCTGGCGGTCACCGACCGGGGCGGACGAAACCCGGCGGTGCCGCCGTTTCTTGGCTCTTCCTGGATGAACCGCATGTCTGCAGAGGAGACGCGTCGGCCTCCGAACATGCATCAGCCGCGGTTTCGAAACTGGATGGCAGGCGCGCGGCAAAGGTCGCGGTTTCGTAACTCTGGACGAAATGTCCGTGCACTCCGAACTTGGTCGGAGGGGTTCACTCAGCGTTTGGCCTACGGTGTGAACAGGCGCGGTCGTGTCTCTTCGCCGAGTCCGATGCATCGCCGCAGATAGGGCCCCTGGGGGTGGAAGCCCGGGGGCTTTCTGCATGTTCGCACATGTTCCAGCGCCTCGGTGCGCGGGGTAACCGGCGATCACTGCTAGTGACTTTCGTATACCGCATGGTATTCGTCCGGCTATTCAGCGTGACGGCCAACGTCTACCGTTGATCCCGCAGCAGTGACGTGCATCACGAGAGAGCCCCCCGGGCCCCGGTGCGGGATCGCCTCCACTTCCACAGGCGGCGCCGACTCGTGACTTCCCCGCACGTCGCATGGACTCGGCGAATGGCACGAAGGGACACGCAGGTGCAGAAGCATGTGAACGATCCGCTGGCGCTGTGGGTCGGCGCGGTAGTGGTGCTGGTCGTGGTTGCGCTGGCAGCCTTTGTGATCTTCTGGCTCGGCCCGAACGAGCCCGAGGTGATCGCGGGGGTGCTTGTCGCGCTCGGCGCGCTGCTGGGAGCCGTGCCGCCGATCATCAAAGCTCTCCGGGGCAGGTGAGCCGGCGTGGCGGTGTGGTGGCCTCAGCATTCCTTCTACGGCCGGCTGAGGCCAGGCGAGCGGGTGGAGCTGATGAGGGTCGGCCGCAGCCGGCGTTTCGGCCCGGGTGAGGTGATCTACGGTGAAGGGCGGCCACTCGTGGTGGCCCTTGTCCGGACCGGCCTGGTCAAGGTGACCGTGGCCGCGCCCGGCGGATCGGCCTTGATGTTTCCGGTCATCGGCCCCGGTGACATCGCCGGAGTCGGCGATGCCGTGAATGATTACGCGCTGGGCACCGCGTCGGCCTTCACCGACGTGGACGCCGTCGTGATGAGCCAGGTCACCTTCATGTCGTTTCTCAACAGCAAACCGACGGCTTGGGAGACGGTCACTCGCGATCTTGCGCGTCGTGCGGCGTGGACGCAGCAGCACGCGGCTCAGATCGCTTACGAGCCGGTCGGGTGGCGGCTGGCGAAAGCCCTGCTGGACTTGATCGTCATTGATCAGGCTGTGGCCGAGGGGGTAGCGCCATTCGGGTGCCACTGTCGCAGGCGGAACTGGCCAGCCTGATCGGTTGCACGCGGGAGGCTGTCGAGCAGAAGTTGCGGGAGTGGCGGCAGCGCGGGCTCATCGCCACCGGGAACCGGTCGATCCGGGTTCTTCGGGTGCGCGAGCTGGCACGCACCGCTCGTGTTGCGATGCCGGACTTCGAGTCGGCGCAAGGTGGTCACGGCAGGAGCTTTCCCCACCCGGGGGCGGCTTAGCTCGATGGTGGGGGCGCTGGGCTGCGTCTAGGGCGCGTCTCGAAGTCAGCTGCCCTACTGCGCGACGCACGCACAAGGTGGGTTAGGACGGCGTAATGGACAGGGCGCTCGCCATCCCTGCTCTGGGTGCTCATCCCATACGGATGCGGCTACGTGGGTGAGGTCCTGCAAGGTCCGTGCGTTCGTGGCCGAACTCGTTCCAGGCATCGGCTCCGGATCGGTTCGTGCTGGCGGATTGTGGCTCCTGGCCGTCAAGCGCTGCTGGTGCTGGTCCGTCTGTCTCGCATGATTCTGCGGAGGATCTTGTGGAATCCGCTCCCAGCTGTGCCGATGAGTTTGGGGAGACCGGGCGGTCCAACTCCTGAGGACGACGTTCAGGAGGTCTCGATGGGCACCGTGGTGCTGTACAAGAGCATGTCGTTGGACGGCTTCGTCGCCGGTCCGGACATCGGCGCGGAGCATCCCATGGGCAAGGGCGGCATGCGGCTGCACGAGTGGATGTTCACCGACCGGCCCGATCCGCGCGACAAGGAGGTCGTCGCCGGGATGAACGCCTCTGCGGGCGCGGTCGTGGTCGGCAGGCGTACGTTCGACGTCGGTCTGCCCCATTGGCAGGACACCCCGTATCCGGTGCCGACCTTCGTGCTCACCCACCAGGCCCGCGACGAACTTGTCATGAAGAGCGCGACGTTCACCTTCGTCACCGACGGCATCAAGACCGCGCTCAAGGCCGCCCAGGTTGCTGCCGGCGACAAGGACGTGATCGTGATGGGCGCCCAGGCGGGACGGCAGTTCCTGGACGCGGGGCTGCTGGATGAGTTGCAGATCAACCTGGTGCCGGTCGTGCTGGGCGCCGGAACCCGGCTGCTGGACGACCTGGGGCACATCGAGTTGGAGCGCACGCAGGTGATCGCCTCCAACGCGGTCACGCACCTGCGGTTCCGCGTCGTGAAGGAGGGGGCTGCGGCATAAATCTGCGGGGGAGGTCGAACGACCACAGCGATCGCCGTTCGTTACCTCGCGGGCGGTGGCCGTGACGGTCTCCCATATCGGCATCCACGCACAACCCGCCCGCCCGGGAAGGTTGTGGTACAACGCGACCAGGTTCACCGCATGTTCCACCACGAGTGGATCGGTGAACAGCTTGAGCTCACCTCAGCTGGGCCAGCGCCTCCCGGACCGCCGCGCCGATCTCGCGGTCGTCCTTCAGTGCCTGGCGGAGCGCTGGGGCCGCGCGCTTGTCGCGCAGGTCGCCCAACGCCTGCGCCGCGCGATAGCGCACACTGCGATTCTCGTCGCCGAGCAGCTCGAGGAGGCTCCGCAGCGCCCTCTTGTCGCCGAGGTGCCCCAAGGCTCTTGCCGCATGTTCCCGAACCCTCGCGGACTCGTCGCGCAGCGCGCGCATCAGGGGTTCGACCATCGAATCGCGGTCGACGGCGGTCATTTTCCCGTCGCCCCATCCGGTCATGCTGTAGCCGACTGCGGAGTTGTAGGCGATGTGGGACAGGTAACTCGCTGCACCCGCCCTGATGGCGGGCTGGAGGGTCGTCGATGCCATCGTGTCGAACAGGACCCGCAACAGCAGTGGCGCCCCGCCCATCTTCAGCAGGGCGCGAGCGATGTAGTCGGCATGAGATCGCATCGGTTGGTCGCCGGAGGACGGCCTGTGCCACGCCGATACGTCGTTCAACTCGGCGATCAGCGTGCTCTCCACCTCGGGACCGCCCAGCGCGGCCAACGCGTCGAGGATCTCCCCGGCGACTGGAAAACGCCACTCCTCCCGCGCGAAGGCATCGCACAAGGCGGCCACCGCTCGCTCGTCCCCCAGGCGCGCCAGTTGCCGTGCCGCGGTGCCACGCACCTCCGCGTCGCCATCCCGGAGCCGGGCGCATACCTCCTCGAACGGGTTTTCGCGCCGGAATCTGGCATCAGCCTCAGCCGCGAAGGGCAGATGGCGCTGCCAACAAGCATCACAGATTAGCTCAATAAGCTTCGTCTCCCCGTCGGCCACATAGACCTGTTCGAAGCCCGCAATCACCGACCCCGCCGGCAGCTTTGTGCTGCACAGTTCGCAGCGAGTGACAGGTTTTCTCTTCCACCACGCCATCGATTCCCCTGAGCACCTTGTGAGTTCTTGCCTACCCCTACCGACTGTCTCCATCTCGGGACTCTGGCGGTGTGTGATGCCGGTCGTACCAACGGTCCAGATCAGATTGTGGCGAATCGTTCACGCTGCGTCGAATCGATTCGGGGGGATCCTGGCTTGTGGCCGCGAGGCGCCATCTGCTGTGATGCTCTCCGCCCGGACGATCAGGACCAAGGCCATGTGCCCGGCTCGCGGGGCCGTGCCCAGGCACCGACATGGCCGGTGCCGCCGCAGGCTGGACGACATTGCTTCGAACGAACGCGGAAGGGCATCGACCTCGCGGTGCAGCGTTTCCGGTGCCTGGCACCCGCCAACACACTTTCAGACAGCTGCGCCTGAGAACGTTTGGCGAGGCGCTCGAGCGAGAAGCGGCCGCGTACGACGGATCAGTGGTTGCGGAGAGTTGCGAGGAAGGCCGCCCATTGCGTGTTGGTGAGCGTTAGGAGCGGGCCAGTGGCCGCCTTGGAGTCGCGCAGGGCGAAGGTGTCGTTGGCGGCGCGGGCGACTTCGACGCAGTCGCCGTTCGGTTCGCTGTGGCTTGATTTGCGCCAGCCCGTGTTGTGCTTGGTCATGCTTCCGATCCTGCCTCGCGTGGTCAGCGGGTTCGGAGGGTCGCTAGTAGTGCGGCCCATGCTGTGGGGGTGAACTTGATGATTGGCCCGGCGCCGTCCTTGGAGTCGCGGACGCCGATGCTGCCATCGCTCGCCCGGGCTGCCTCGACGCAGTCGCCATCGGGGTCGCTGTGGCTTGACTTGCGCCATCCTGTGCCGTCGGTGCTCATGGGTGCGCCTTGATTACTCGTTCTTCAGTGTCGTGAGCAGGGACGTCCATTCGGTCCGAGTCAGCTCGACGATTGGGGCCCGCGCCTTAGAGTCGCGGAGCCCGGCGGCTCCATCGACGGCGAGGGCGACCTCGACGCAGTGTCCGTTTGGCTCACTGCGGCTTGATTTGCGCCAGCCGGTGTAGTCCTTGGTCATGCCTCCGATCCTGCCTCGCCTGGTCAGCGGAGACGGAGGCCGCGATCAGCGCGGCCCATGCCGTAGGAGCGAACTCGATGATCGGCCCGGCGCCGTCCTTGGAGTCACGGGTGCCGATGTTGTCATCGTTCGCCTGGGCTGCCTCGACGCAGTCGCCATCGGGGTTGCTGTGGCTTGACTTGCGCCAGCTCGCGTGACTGTTCATGGCGCATGTTCGATCAGCTGTGTTTTAGCGCCATGAGCAGGGAGATCCATTCGGTCCGAGTCAGCTCGACGATGGGGCCTGGTGCCTTGGAGTCGCGGAGGCCGATGCTGCCGTCCGGGCTTTTTGCGACTTCGACGCACTCGCCGTTGGGGTCGCTGTGGCTTGCCTTGCGCCAGCCGGTGTAGTGCTTGGTCATGCCTCCGATCCTGCCTCGTTTATCAGCCGGTCGGCTACCTGGTCGAGGAAGGCGAGGCTGTCTGCCTTGGACAGTGCAGCTTCCTGAAGCCGATTGAAGTGCTCGGTATACCGAGCCACGGCGCGTCGGTCAGTAAGCACAAGGTCGGTCGCGACAGTATCGATCACCGCCATCGTCGGGTCGGCTGGCTCGGCGAAGGTGTAGAGGAAGAAGGACGACTTGGGCAGTAGCCCTCCAGGAACGCGAGCGTTGTGGAGCAGAAGCCGGATGGAGATACGCGGCTCCTCTGTGACCACGTCGATCAAGTGTCTCAGCTGGTCAGCCATCAATGCTGGTGGCACGGCCAGTCGGTGAACAACGCACTCGTCAAGCACGGTCTCGTATGAGGGACCGTCCGGTTGAAGAAGGCGGCGCTGGCGGTGTGCACGAGCATCCGCCATCCGGTCTGGTCGATAGTCCAGTAGCCCTTGGTGCTCGTCGAGCTGAACAAGGGCCTTGATGAAGTTGGGCAGCTGCAAGACCGCAGGGAAGCCGGTCTGGTTGTAACCCCGGATGGTGGCGGCGCCGGACTCGAGGTCGGCGTAGAGGCGCTGGCGGGCGCCCATGGAATCGCCGAAGGAATCCCACCATCCCTTCTGGGCGGCGTCTCGCGCTAGGCGGACGACCTTGTCGTATCGCGGACCCGTGACGCCTAGGCGGTCTAGCAGGTCCATGATCTCGGCTAGGTCCGGGCGGATGGCGCCGGTCTCCAGGCGAGTGATCTTGGTGCGGGACTGGTAGACGATGCGGGCGAGTTCGTCTGCGGTCATGTCGCGCTCCTCGCGGATCTTGCGGAGTTCGACTGCGAGACGGCGACGGCGGACGTAGGGGCTTGGCATGGCCGTTCTCCCTTGAACGGAGCCTTGATTACGGTGCGTATGGATCAATAACTTTCTGCAACTGATGCCTGATGGGCAATGGTATGGCCGGATCAGGTCATGGCGACGGTAAAGGTGCTGGCCAGGCGATTGCGTCAAGATTTTTCTGCACGTTCAGGTACTGCACGTGCGGTTACTGGACGTGCGCGGCGTGAATGTTGCGGAGTGGATTGTGCGAATCGAGCCTGGAAGGCCATCTAACGGCTATTTCTCGTGAGCTGATGGCAACCTCTTGTGACGATGGAACTGCGGAACGGCCCGGGTTCCACGTGATCTGCACATCGAGGAGTGCTCATGTCCACGGCGATGGTCTTCGAGGCTGGACCCGTGCCGCTGTACTGGCGGCGATCCTTTCCCGGCGGCCCGGAGCAGGCTCGCGCCGTACGGAGGTTCGTCGCCTGTTTGCTGGACGGCTGTCCTTATCTCGATGAGGTGCTGCTGGTCGCCGGTGAGCTTGTCGTCAATGCCATCCGGCACACGAAGTCCGGTCAGGATGGTGGGACGTTCACCATCGAGATCATGCGCGGGGCCAACGGGGTCGCGGTCTCGGTCGCTGACCAGGGCGGTCCGGGCGAGGTCGTGGCGCGAGACGCCGAAGAGCTCGATGAATCGGGGCGTGGTTTGCGGACCGTGGCGCTGACTGCGGCGAGTTGGAGCTGGCACGGGAACGAGGAGGGGCGGACGGTCACTGCCGTATTCGCGGGGGAGTGGGCATCGTGACGACGCAGCAACGCGTCCAGCAATGCGTTCACTCGATGATGACCGGGGCGTTGCGGGCTGATCCGGCTGCGATCGACAGGGTCTTGGTCGGCCTTGATGAATCGCAGCTTGATGTCTGTAGCCGGGATTTCGTTCGCGAGAGCCGGCGGCTTGTTCTGGCATCCAGTGCGGCGCTGTCCACGATCTTGGGAGCGCATCGGCCAGGGGGCGATCCGTATGGGCGCCTGGTCTGCCGTGGGTGCGGGACGTCTGAGTGCCGGACGCTGAAGAGTGTGAGGGACGTCTTCGCCGCCTACTCCGTTCGGCCGATGGTCGTGGATCGGGCGGAGGCTTGGCGGCGGGCTGATGTCTTCTTTGGTGGGACCCGTTGGTGATCGAGGAGTTTGAGGAGGTCTTTGTTGCTCGGCCTTGCGCCGGTGGGACGTTGCTGGTGGTCGACCGCTGTAGTGGTGTGATGAGCCGATGGCCTTTGGAGTTGACCGGTGAGCAGCTGATCTCTAGTTATCGCACTTACGTGCGGGGCGAGCTTTAGAGGGGCGGGGCCTTGCGGGCTGAGCCTCGGTAGGTGTCGGCGTCGTAGCGTTGGGCGTTCTGGTCGAGCTTGGTGGCTGCGGCTTCCAGGAGGTCGACGTTCAGGAGGTCCGCTAGGCGGATCAGGTAGAGGAAGACGTCGCCGAACTCGGCCTTCAGGCGGGCGGCGGCTTCGGGGTCGTCCATGACCTTCCAGGACTCTTCGGGAGTCAGCCATTGGAGCTCGGCTAGGAGTTCGCCTGTTTCGCCGGCCAGGGCCATCGCCAGGTTTTTGGGCGTATGGAACTGCTCCCAGTCGCGTTCCGTGGCGAAGGCGCGGAGACGGTCGGCCAGGTCATTGATGCTCGTCACAGGGCCAGCGTACGGGCGATCAAAGTGTGCGGAGTGATCAATGCAAAGCTGATGACGCCTTTTGGGGGATTGCGTACGATCGGGGCAGGGCTCGCAATTTAGGCTGCGGGGGTAGTCGCCCGAGGGGCGAGCATGCAGAATTTCGAGATCGAGATCGGGCCGGGGGAAGCGGGGATCTATCCGGTCAGGGTGCGCACGCCCGCTGAGGTCGTTGACAGTGCGATGCGGCTGCCGTTGCCGGTGGACGAATTGGACCACGAGCTCGCGGCGATCAGTGGGTTCGTGCTGGCCTCGTCGGCGGTCGCGCGGCGGGTGGCGTCCAGGGACGAAGAGCCGGTGCAGGAATTGGGGCGGCGGCTTTTCGAGGCGCTGTTCACCGGGCGGGTGCACGGGCTCTACATGGCCAGCCTTCATGAGCGGACCGTGCCGCGGCTCGTGTTGCGGATCAGGGCGCCGGAGCTGGCTCGGCTGCCGTGGGAGTTCTTGTTCGATCCGGTGCGGCATGACTATCTGGGGCTGAGCCAACCGGTGGTGAGATATCCGCATGTGCTGGCTGGGCGTCAGCCGCTGGTCGTCGCGGCGCCGCTGCGGATTCTTGGGATGGTGGCGCGGCCTGGGGATCAGGCTGCGTTGGAAGTCAAGGAGGAGCAGCGGCTGCTGGCCGCGGCTCTGGCTGAGCTGGAACGTCGGGGGCTTGTCGAGCTGGCCTGGGTCGATGGCCAGACTTATGGGGATCTGGAGGACGCGCTGGACCAAGGGCCCTGGCACGTTTTTCATTTTGTGGGCCATGGGGGATGGGATCGGGATAGCGGAGAGGGGACCATTTCGCTGGCGGACGAGCGGGGTGGGACGGATCCGGTTGGCGCGGATGACCTGAGCCGATTGCTCGGCGAGCATTCGACGCTGAGGTTGGTCGTGCTGAATGCCTGTGACACCGGGCATGAGTGCTCTGGATGTCTTTTCGAGCACGGCGGGGGCGGCTGTGCGCAGGGGGATCCCGGCCGTGGTGGCCATGCAGTTCGGGATCAGCGATCCGGCCGCGATCACGTTCGGGACGACGTTCTATCAGTACGTGGCCAAGGGCCTGCCGGTCGACACCAGTGTCATGCGGGCGCGGCGGGCCATGCGGAGGGCCAAGAAGGACACGCTGGAGTGGGGCACTCCGGTGCTCTACCTGCGAGCCACGGATGACGGCCATATTTTTGCGACTGACGGCGCGCCTGGCCCGCAGACCTTGTTGAAGAAGGCGACCTACACGCTTCGGGTGGAAGCGCCTGATGAGGGTGCGCTTCGGCAGCGGCAATCGTTGTACGAGGAGGCACGAGGGCATCACGCGGCTGGACGCTGGGATGCTGTTCTGGAAGTGAGGGAACGGCTGCTCGCATTGGATCCGGCTGCGGAGGATCCGGATGGATTGTTCGTTTCGGCGAGGGCGGCTCTTGCGGAGACGCGGGCTTCGGTCACCAGCGAGGATTCGGCACGGTCGCCTTGGCGATTCCGAAATGAGCTGACCGTGCGGCATCGCAAGAGCGTCATTGGAGTCGCGTTCAGTCCTGACGGGCAATGGCTCGCCACAGCAAGTAGTGACGGTACGGCGCGATTGTGGGATTCGGTCAGTGGGCGCCAGACACATTCGTTTAAGCACCCAGGTTGGCTCAACGTCGTCACCTCGGTGGCCTTCAGCCCGGATGGGACACGGCTGGCCACAGGTAGTGAGGACGGGATTGGGCGTGTGTGGGATGTGGCCAGTGGACGTTTGGTTGTGCGGCTGAGCCATGAGGGCTCGGTGGCGAGTGTGGCCTTTAGCCCGGATGGGCGTTGTGTAGCGACGGCCAGCCAGGACAAGTCGGTGCGGTTGTGGGATCCGGTCAACGGCCAGGAGCTGTCGCGCCTTGCGATTGGTGCTTCGGCGCGGAGCGTCGCATTCAGCCTGGACGGGAGGCGGTTGGTCAGCGGTAGTGAGGATGGGGTTGGGCGTGTGTGGGATGTGGTGAGTAGACGTTTGATTGTGCAGTTGGGGCATGAGGCTTCGGTGCCAGGGGTTGCGTTCAATCCCGATGGGCGTCGGATTGCGACGGCCAGCGAGGATAAGTCCGTGCGCGTGTGGGACGCGGGTAGCGGGAAGCAGCTGTTGCGTCTTGCGCACGACAGCTCGGTGCGGGCCGTGGCGTTCAGTCCGGATGGGCGACGGCTGGCCACTGCGGGTTGGGACAACGTCGCGCGAGTGTGGGATGCGGGGGATGGGCGAGAGCTTTTCGGGCTTCACCACGACAGTTCGTTGCGTGCGGTGACGTTCAGCGGGGACGGGCACCGGGTGGCCACCGCCGGAAGCGACAGCACCGCGCATATCTGGCGAATCACGGAGGGGAACACCGGCGATGGTTGGTGAGGGGCGGATCGCGGCCGAGATTCTGGTCAGCTCGGAGTTCCGGGAGGGCGAGGAACGTGCCGTGGCGTCGGCCTTCGCTCAACTCGGGGTCGAGCCGCGGGTACGGGTCGTTCCCGTCCGGCGAGGGCCGGGGGATCTGCAGTGGCTGGTGCTGGCGGCATTGCCGCTGCACGCGTTCCTGAGTGGGATCGGCACGACCTTGGCGGGCGAGGCCACGCGTGGGCTCAAGGGCTTGGTCGGGAAAGCGGTCGGTGGGCGCCGCGGGGCGGCCGGCGAAGCGCCCGTTCTCGTTCTGCAAGATCCCGTGACGCGCCTGCAGATCGCACTGGAAGCCGACCTGCCGGACGAGGCGTACGCGGCGCTGGTTTCGACAGACCTGTCGAGCCTTGGCAAGGGGACGATTCGCTACGACCGGCACCGTGGTGTTTGGCGGTCGGAAGGCTCGTAGGGAGCCTTGGCGTCCGGAGCGGCGTCCGGAGGGCGTTCGCCGGGCGGGCGTCAGGAGTTTGCTATCAGGGCTATGAGGAGGAGTACGACCAGGATCGTTACGGTGATGCTGATCGCGATCAGGGCTGTTCGTGTTTGCAGGCCCCCGGCTGGCGCTGGTGCGAGTGGGTAGGCAGGCGAAGGCGCCGTGGTCATCTCGTTGAAGAGGTCTTGGCCTGTCGCGGCGGTGTGGGTGCACCAAGGGCAGCTTTGAAGATGCGAGCCGTACGTGTGGCCTGGACGATCCGGGCACACCTGGACGCGGCTCCGTTCTGCGTTGAGGGCGCGTAGCCAGTCACGAGCAGTGGGCCTCGCGGCGGGGTTGAGCACGCCTGGGCCGAAGGCTTCACGGGCCAATTCCAGGAGTGACGGTGGCAGAACGACGGGATCGATGACGCCGCGAGGGACGATGACTTGTTGCGGCAAGACGACGTAGGAACAGCTTGCGGCGATGTTGTCCGCAACGGTCGCCTCCGAGTCGCTGTCCCTGCGTACGCCCCCGAAGGGATGGTTGCCGCCGGTCAGTAGCTGGTAGATGAGGACGGCCAAGGCGAAGTCGTCTGTGGCAGGAGATGCTGGGCTGCCCTTCTGGCGTTCAGGCGCGCTGTAGTCGGCAGTCTGCATCAGGCAAGGGAAGTACTCGCTTGTCCCCGGATCGGTGAACGCGATGGAGTCGCAGTCAAGGAACGTCACAAAGCCGTCGCGGTCCACCACGACGTTGTTGCTGGAGAAGTCGCCGATGACCAGGTGTTCCTGGTGCATGCGTGCTGCCATGAAGGCGAGGTTCCAGCTGATGCCGAGCAGGAAACGCCAATCAGCGCGTTGCGGGAAGTGCCGGAGTCTCATTGAACGTCCGAACAGCGCAACCAACTGGACATGCTCTGGCTCGCCGAACTTCGGCATGGCGTATCCCAGAAACTGACCGCTCGGGCTACGGGCCAGTTGGGTCGGCCACGCCAGTTCTGGCGGCTGGGACGAGTGTGTAGGACGGCCCCCTAGGGGCGCCATCGTCAGCATCCGCTGGAGGCGGCGCTCCTGGTCTGCGCCAGGAGGTTCGCGGTAGAGCTTGACGACGATGCCCTCGTTCGAGATGACGGGGAACACCGCCGCCTGACCACCGGCTTTGAGTGGACGGTCGGCGAGCTTTACTGGTTCGCCGTCGAGGAGGACCGCTGGCCCGGTCACGGGCGTGCTTCCCAATGGCCCGGTCATGACCGCACCGCCCGCAGGACGGTCTTGTCGTCGGCGTTGACGGCGGTCACCCGGTCCGAACGGAGGAAGGCGGCCAGCGCCTCGGTGTCGGCGTGGGGATCGTCTCCCGCGTTTTCGAGTGAGGCGAACATGGTCGAGGCGAACGAGGCGTTGGGTATCTGGGGCCGCCCGTGGGAGTTCGCCAGCGCGGCCTGGGCGAGACCGTCGGTGGAGAGCAGGACCCCATCGACGCCGCTGTCGCGTACGCAGGCGGTACGCACCCATTTCTCGGCGTCGGACGACGTCAGGAACACGGTCTCGTTGCTGTACTCGCTGACCTCCGGCGCGGTCGGAAGCAGATGGAACTGCGGCTCGCCGTCCTCGACTCCGGCGCGCAGGAGGACGAAGCCGTCGCCCACGCTCAAGTGACCGATCCAGGTCGGCGCGAGCACCACCACGGTGAGCGTCGCGGCGAAGTCGTCGGGGGCCTCGGCGGTCTGGCGCAGGAACTCGTCCCGCACCTCCCGGTAGGCCGCGCGCAGCAGCCCGTGCACCGCCGTCGCCTCCGTGCGGCGGCCGGACACGCGCCGGCCGAAGCGGTCAGTGGCCAGCTTGACCGCGATCTTGGATCCCTCGGCGGAACGGGAGCGGCTGCCCGCGCCGTCGGAGACCGCCAGCACCGTCACCGGTCCGGTGTCATCGGCGCGCCATGCGTCCTGGCAGGGAACGCCGTCGCGCCGGTGCCGGTATCCCGTGACGCTCAGGCCGTGCACCCGCCATGCCGTACGCCGCCGTTCGCCACGTCCGTTCACGATCCCGTCGCCGCGCCCGCTCACGATCCCGGCCTCTCGCTCGTCACGACCCCGGCCTCCCGCTCAGTGTTCCCATGCCGGCCGCTGGGTGAAGCGGCTGAAGATCTTCTCGAAGACCTCGTCGCCCGCGCCCTTCTGCTCGGCGCTGGCGCTGGCCGACATCATCTGGAGGAGATCCCGGAACGGGAAGCCTTCAAGCCGGGCGTTGAACTTGGGTGCGAGCGCCTCCAGGACCTGCGCGCCGTGGGACGTGACGCCGCCGACGCCGATGGCGTACAGCCGGAAGCGACGTTCTTGCTGCTCGTGGGACAGCACCGGGACCAGCCGCCGCCAGCGGTCGGTCGGGTGACCGTTCCGGTCGGTCGGGATGCCGTCGGTCACGAGGCAGATCTGCGGGCGGTAGTGCTGGAGTCCGGACTGCCGCAGCTCCTGCTTGCGCGCCATCACGATCTGCATGGCGAGCTCCAGCGCCTCGGTCATCAGCGTGACCCCGGACGCCATGAGCTGCGGCGGCTGGAAGGCTCCGGCCGACACGAACGGGCTGACCCCTGCCTGGGGCGGCAGCGGGTACGGGCCCTGCCAGGCGTTGACGCACTGACCGCCGAACGTGATGACCGCGATCTCGACGCTGGCGCTGAGGCTCACGTCGTCGCGCAGGTCTCGGGTCCAGGAACGGAGCGCCTCGTTCAGCGACTCGATGGGGGTCCCTCGCATGGAATGGGACGTGTCGAGGCAGAGCACGAGCGGGAGACGCTGCGCGTTGTTGCCGATCTCGATGTGAGCGAAGTCCGCCGGAGGGCTTTTGGGGCGTGGTTGCTGGTCACGTCGCATGTGCTGTTCTCCCCGTTCTCCCCATGTTGTGTCGTCGGTCTGTCGTGTTGCCGGTCAGTGGTCGACCCGTCGGCCGGGTCCGGAACCAGGTCCAGAACCAGGTCGGGACCCCGGGCCGGCCCCGGGGCCTGGCCGGGTCCGTGACGGGCGTGCGAAAGCGAAGAGGATGTCGGCGTCCTTACCCGTTCCCTCGACCACGTCGACGTCGTCGCCCAAGGTCGGTGGCGGCGCGACGAGGTCTGCCCAGACGGCCCGGTAGAGGCAGCGGTCGAGTTCGACGTATCCCTGGGGGTGAAGTGCGGTGCGCACGGTGGCGGTGCGCTTGGGGCCGCGCGGCATCGGTATGCGGCGGCTCTCCCATTGAGCTGGACCGGCTGGACCGGCGTGGCCGGCTGGCTCGGGGTGGACGCCGTGATACATGGGCCTGGGCTGGAGGCGCTCGGAGGGCTCGGTGGCAAATGCTGGGCGGCGTGCGCGTCCCGAGCCTCGGCGCACCATGAGAAGCAGCCACCCGAGCAGAGCCAGCCCGACACCGAACGCGACCAGGAACCAGAGGATCCGTGGCCCTCCGCCGCCCGAGTCCTCGATGTCCGTGGCGAGGTCGTTCTTGATGAGGTCCCGCGCTGACGGGCTGGTGTTCTTGCTGACTGCGTCGCAGAGGCCGTCGTCGCAGAGCCCGGCTTCCATCAGCGGCCTGAGGGTCTCTGGCCTGAGCGCGCTGACCGTGATGTCCGGTGAGATGCGGCGATTCTCCTTGCGCGCGAGGATCAGCAGGACGGTCCCGCCAGGCCCGGTTTCCTCGGACACCTGAGGTTGGCCCCGGCCCCGGCCTTCGCCCTGGCCCCGGCCTTGACCTTCGCCCTTCTGACCGCGAGCGGGGACCGATACCACGAGGTCGCCGCCCTTCAGATCCTGCGCGTACTCCTTCCAGGCAGCCGGGTCGGCGATCTCCTTGTCGATCGCGAGGGGCGCCGGGAGGGGGGCGGTGATCCGCTTTCCCTTCGCGGCCGCGACCTGCCGCATCAGGCAGGGCAATTGTGCGCTGTAAGGATCATTTGCCGGGCAGGCGGGCTCTGATGAGGTCGCTGCCGCATTCCCGGGCGGCAGCAGCACCGTGATCAGAATTGCGAGAGAGATCCCCCGGATCGCAGTGCTGAAGATCCTCTGACCCATGGTGCCCCCTTTGGGTCGTGAAGGCACCTGATTGTACGACAAGACCGCCACCAGATGCCCGGTCATTCAGCCGTATTCGGGGCGAATCCCTAGAGCTTGAATACCTGATGGCACCGGGTGAACATCTGCCGCACCTGCGCCAGCCAATGATCAGCGAGATCGTCGAAAATCGGCTGGCTCATCTGGCTGGCCAGCGGCAATACGCACACTCCGGCCAGGAAGGGGTGTGGCCCGCGGACGTCCCACACCGAGAGCATCGGGATCAATTGCTCGGTGTTCCACGCGTTCGCGGCCGCCGCGGCGAGAGCCAATTGATCTCGCTGGAGGGAACGGCCGTCGGTGATGAACGCGACGAGCAATCCACTGGCCGTGGTGAATCGTATCGTGACGACGCGATCGGCCTTTGGAAGATCGATTTCAAGACTGATCGAGGATGTTCCGGTCGTGGCGCGGATGTTATTGCGCGTCGCCCAATTCTCGACCATCCAATGCCAGTGCGCGCCGACCTCGAGCGCGGCCGGACCGCCGAACGCCTCATGACCTGCCACGCGACACCGCCTCGGTGACCATCTGGCCGGTCAGCCCGGCATCGAGGAGCGCCTGGGCATGCAGGAACAGGCAGGAACGCATCGACGTCCCGGTCTGCGAGCCACCGGTCTGTGAGACACCGGCCTGCGAGCCGCTCTTGGCGGCGAGTTCCTCGTTACGGGTGCGGATCCGTTCCGCGGCCTCCGGCGGCGGCCAGGCCTGCTGCGGCGCGGCCTGCTGCGGCGCGGCCTGCTGCGGCGCGGCCTGCTGCGGCGCGGCCTGCTGCGGCGCGGCCTGCTG
>NZ_WBMT01000032.1 GCF_008923185.1 Actinomadura rudentiformis | reverse complement strand
CCGGACCGCATCGAGATCATCCGCGCGTCCCCCGACGAGGCCGCCGCCATGGTCGACCAGACCATCAACGCCGACGACATCGACAGGGCGCTCGCCCTCCTGCGCGTCCGCGCCGCCGCAGGAGACCCCCAGGCGGCCGAACGGCTGGCGGCACTGCGGCGGGACCGCGCGAACGATCCGAAGCCGCACTCGATCGACCTGCTGATGAGCACGCTGTACGACCTGCGCGTAGGCCGTGACCTCGGCCCCGTGCCCTACTCCATCCAGGAATGGGAACGAGGCCGCGTCCCCGACCCCGACGGAGACGCCGACGCCCGGCTGACCGCGGCCCTCCGCGACGCCGGTGCCCTACCGCCGATCCCCGGCGGTGAACTGCCGAAGCCCTCGTTCATCAGCACCTCCCGAGACCACTTCTACACCGAGCTGCACCACCGGATCGACGACGATATCTCGTACGAGGTGCGGGAAACCCCCGGATACCACTGGGACGTCCGCGACGAGCACGGCATCGGCGCGTACTTCGACGCGTCTGTGAACAGCAGGGGCGAAGTCGAATTCTCGTTCATCGACGACCGATACCCCGCGACGCCAGACGGCTGGCGAGCCCTGATGACCGCCGTGAACGCCTTCGGCGACCGCCGCAAGCACATCCATCTCTTCGTCAACCCCTACGCAGACTGACCGGTGGCGGCTCCGGAAGGTCGGTCCCGGGCTCGATGAGCAGTTGACTGCCAGACGTGCGGTCGGCCGCTGTCGGGTGAGCCCGCGCTGGTTGTGCACTGAGCGTTTTCCATCTTCATCCTGAGCTGGCCAGGCGCAGGCAGAAGATGGCCGGTGACGCGGGTGGGCGAGCTGCGGATTTTGCGTAGCAGGCGCCAGGACTTGAGGGTGGCGACGGCCTGCCCGGCCACGGCCGGACCACCGCGGCAGCCGTCGCGCGGCCCTCAGCGGACGACGTTGTAGACGAGCTTGGTGATGCCGTTGGGATAGCTCTCGGACTCGACCAGCTTCAGCATCTGCTTCTCCTTGTCGGTGTCGCTGAACATGCGCTTGCCGGCTCCGAGCAGCACCGGGAAGAGCAGCAGGTCGTAGCGGTCGATCAGGCCCGCGTCGGAGAGGCCGCGGGCGAGGCTGGCGCTGCCGTGGATGAAAATGGGCCCGCCGTCGGTCTCCCTGAGCCTGGCGACGTCCTGCAGGGAGCGCAGGATCGTGGTCTCGCCCCAGTTGCCGACCAGGGCGTCCTCGCCGAGGGTGGTCGAGAGGACGTACTTGGGCAGCTCCTTGATCGGGGCGAACTCCGCCATGTCGGGCCACAGCGGCGAGAACGCCTCGTAGCTGGTCCGGCCGAACATCAGCGCCCCGGCCTCCTCCATCTCCCGGCTCTTGAGCTCGTAGACCTCCGGCAGGAACTCGATGTCCTTGAAGGTCCATCCGCTACTGCGGTGGTTTTCAGAGGAGCCGCCGCCGGGCGAGTCGACGACGCCGTCCAGCGAGACGAAGGCGGTGTAGATCAGTGTGCGCATCTCTTCTTCCCTTCTGGATCCTTGACCCGTATCTGGATGCTCTCAGTGAGCTGATTCCAACCTGAGTACGCAGGTCACGAGCCGGCTGCGGACGAGCGATCGCCGCCCGCAAAGAGTGAAGCTCCTGCTAGAGAGGCGGTCGACCAAGGTTTACCTGTCCGCACAGGAGCTTCACGCGCTGTTGTACCGTGCTGCGCTGGATTTGTCGCGTCCGGCCCTGAGCTTCGTGACCCGGCTGGTGCGCGAGCACCCCCGGGCGATCGAAAGCCGGTGGCGGGTGCCGCGCGCACACCGCCAGGCCCTGCTGGTACTGGTGCAGTTGCGGCACAACGAGACCTTCGCCGGTCTGGCCGCCGCGTTCGACGTCGGAATCGCGTTCGACGCCTACCACCAAGCAATGCCGGCGACCGGCGCTACGCGTCGCCAGGGCGAACGTCGCCTGATCCCACGTCAGGGGACCAGCGGCCCAGCCAGCACACCCAACCCGGCCTCCCGGTCCCCAGCCCAGGTCACCGATCCAGTATCCCGAGGCTTGCGCCCCCAAAGCATCAGCAGCAAGTCCTCGGCAGTGCCCGAGACCTCCGCGATCGGCTCACCGGTCCCGTAAGTCCAGCAGCGGCCAGAGTCGGTGGCGGTGATCCGCACGGCCTGTTCGGGATGGACGGCGGCCCCCTTGGAGATCATGCGGGGCGCCATGGTGTCGAAGACCTCAGCGACACCGTCGGCGGCGAGCGCCGGATCCAACGGCGTCGTCGAGCCGAGCGCATGCTCGGCGTCCCACCGGTGTACCAGCGTCTCCTGGCTGCGGCGCCGACGCCAGAACCCGACCGTGTGAGGCGGGAAGAACGTCCACGCCTCGGTCGAGGGATCAACCGCCAAGGCCTGCATGAGCGCGTCAGCCGTCTCGGCGTACCAGGCCTTGAGAGCAGCCCGGTCACGGGGTGCGGCGTCCTCGTCATACCTGTCCCTGCGCCCCTCCTGCACCGCCGCAACGACCCACAGGTTCCCCGCTCCCATGTGTA
This sequence comes from Actinomadura rudentiformis, assembly GCF_008923185.1. Taxonomy (GTDB): domain Bacteria; phylum Actinomycetota; class Actinomycetes; order Streptosporangiales; family Streptosporangiaceae; genus Spirillospora; species Spirillospora rudentiformis. The sequence continues at coordinate 117,164 of NZ_WBMT01000032.1, read as the reverse complement.
CGGCCAGATCCACCAGCCTCCAATCGCCGCAGTGCTCGACCGGAGCCGACAAATCGCCATCCAGCACGGCGCCGAACGCATCCAGTTCACGCCGAAGTGCAACCAGGTAGTCCACGGCGTCAAGATACAGCGGGACTCGCCGCACGAACGGGGTGAACGTTGCCTGATGTGGCACTAGCGACCGAAGTCGACGAAGACGTCGCCTTGACCGCCGTTGTCCGGTTGCGCCGAGGCGCCTGCTGGTGGGTGTGGGGCGATACCGGGCCGCGGCTTGTCACATACGCGGAACGTGCCTTCGGCGGCCGGATAGGACGCCTGCCTGAACACTTCGGCCAGGCGGTCGTCGGGCCATGTCGTGGCGCTGTCCCAGGTGGCTCCGCCGAACAGGGACGCCGCCAAGAACACCTGCTCGGCGGTTGATGCGCGCTCCATGCCGATCCAGAATCTGGCCCCCGCGAAATCCGCGCCGGACACATCCGCGCGGGTGAAGTCCGCACCCAGCAGACAGCTGCCGGTGAAGATGGTGCGTAGCAGTTTCGCCTCGGTGAACTGCGAACAGCCAACCTCGGGCGCACCGCCGAGGTTCAATCCGGCAAGGTTGGCGTCGGTCAGGTCCGCCCTGCTGAAGTCGGGGACGATGCCGAGCTCGGCGCCGCGCAGATCGGCTCCGACGAGCTTGGCGCCGGTGAAATTCGGGTACACGCCGTCGCCCGCCAGGTCCGCCCCGGACAGATCCGCCTGGCGCAGATCGGCTCCACTGAGGTCAGCGCGGGTGAGATCGGTGCGAGGGGGAAACCGGACGCCGCGAAGATCGGCTCCGCGGAGGTCTCCGCCGACGAGGCGGGCGATGGCCCGGGCGTCGTTGTGCTCGATCAACTCGGCGAGCGGCACGTGCGGAGGCGTTCCTGTCCGCTCGGCGAGATCGGCGCGCGGCCCGGATGGAGGAGTCCCGGTCCGCTCGCCCTGGGCGATGTCCTCCCGGACCACCCGCCCGTGAAGTGCGTACAGGCACCAGCCGTCGCGGTAGCGCATTGCCGGGCCGTCGCGGCGGTGCAGCCGCACGTCGCTTGACCGCGTTCGTGCCGGGGCTCGACGTGAACTTCGATCGGCCGCTCTGACACCACGCACACCCGCTCGAACGGCCACCAGCCGCCGCAGGAGCCGACCAGGTCCCTCCAGAGGGTCAGCCGGTGCTCCCACACCTCCCGGCGACGGGCTTTGGCCCGCCACCAAAGGGTCGTCCCCTTCCGGCCGGGAAGGCTCCGCCATCGGCCGGACCCGCCGTCCGGGACATTGCCATTGAGTACGGGTAGCAGCCAGCCTCCCGGCGCCGGTCCACCGTGCGCCTCCGCGACCGCCGCGCCCATGGGCTCGCAGAAATCATCGCCTGGCGGGCAGGCGGCCGCGGGCGAGTCGATCCACACCAGCCGTGGTTCCTCGACGCCGATCAGCCGGTACAGGCCAACGATCGCGGCCTCGGCAGCGGGCCGGTCGGCGGGAGCGGTCGCCTGGTCGTGCCCCGACCACTCACTCCGCAGGCGGGCGGCCAGCTCCGCCAGGTCTGGAGCTCGTAAGTCCGCGCTGACGAAGATCTCGGTGTTGAACGGGTAAGGCGGCGCCATCTCCGCTACCTATCACGAGCGGGTGGGCCCGTCCATTGTTGCGACCTGCACACACCAGTACTCGACGAACTCCCGATCGCCGTCGTTCAAGGCACTCCCGACCAGAGTGTCCGCCGCCTCGGGCTCATTCGCCCGCTCGAATGTTGCCTCATGTGGGATGACGTCGCCCAGCATTGATGCCATGTGAGCCCCATCTGAGCTGATGTACCTGTGTGAGGCAAGGGCCTTGCTGTGCAGGTCCGGCGTCTGTGGCGGAGGCTTCGTCCGCAGAGACTGCCCACCTACCGTGCCATCGGCATCTCCGCAGACCTGCATATCCTGGTCAACCCGCCCGCCGGCACGGGCACCACCCGCCTCGCCGCCACTGCCGCCCGGCGCGACATCCTCACCCACCACCGCGCCGGGCCCGCGCACGGCCGACCCGCAGCCCTGGTGATGGGCTACAGCAGAATCACACCCCACCAATCGAGGAAGGCACCCACCACCTCGCCACCACCCTGAACTCAGACAGCATCCACTTGCCCCACCGAGGGCAGCCACGGGTAACGACGGTGCAGTGGTGGACGAGACTGCGCGAGGCGGTGGCGCGTCATGTGCTGGTCATTGATGCGCTGATCGTGCAGCGTGGATCGATCGTTTTGGAAAACAGCCAGTGCGACCGCGCAGCGCAGCCTGTCGGAGCCGCTCCCATTACAAGCCCCGGCACGACTTCCGCCGCCCGGAGGACGGACGGCGGAAGAGAGCACGATCAGCGGAGGCCCGGGGTTCAGTTCCGGGCGCCGGTCACGCCGTCGGCCGGAACCTGACCTCCATCGCGCCGGGTCCTCCGCACCAGCCTGCCTCGCCGGTCCCCTGCCCGATGTTTGCCCTGCGCTGGAAAACGCCGTATCCCCCCGAGAACTTCACCGTCTTGTTGACCCTGATCGTCTGCGTCAAGGATCGGCCTCCGCGAATCTTCACGATATTGCCGACGTCATTCCGCAAGAGGTGCTTGCCGTTGTCCTGCCAGAGATTCTGAGCACCCAGGAAGACATTCTTCGAAGGAATCGGGGCCGAGTACTTCGTGACGATTTTGACGATGTGGGCGCTGGTCCGCGTCACGTCCTTGACCGTGAAGATCGCGACCATCCTCCATGAATCCCCGCGGATACAGGAGCTCTGAGTGCCCATGGACACCGACATCCCGTCGCTCTGATGAGTGAATGGTCCCTTCCCCCGGAGGAAATTAAGGAAGGAGACGGGACGCTCAGCCATGCCCGCTGTCGTGGAGGTGCCACTCCCGGTCGCCGCATCGGCGCCCGTACCGCCCGCTAGGCCGCCGTTCCCGGAGGCAGTCGCCGCCGTCGTGTCCTCCCGATCGGCGACCGCCCAGAGGCCTCCGCCCGTAGCCGCCATTCCCACGGCGCCCGCCGCGACGAGCAACGCCATCTTTTTCATGTGCCACCTTTCTCTTTTAGGGCCAGCTGGCTTGCGCTCCACTGTTACAGCCCTGTTTTCTCCAACTGTCAGGACCGTACTGAGCGCAACGAAGCTCCCACTAGGGCCCTAAGGCCCTACTGCAGACCTCAACGCCAAAGGGCCGTACGATTTTCCTAAGAGAAACAGATGCAAATTGACACGACCAGAGAAATCTCCATACCAACGCGCATTACGCACTGACGGCGACTCTTCCAGAACTGCATGCTGAACGAGTGCAGTAAAGGCGCTGTGCCTCAACGGCGGCGGACTCATGTTGGCACTGTGATTCAGATCTCACAGGCTCGTGTACTCCGGATCGTTCAGGTAGGCGTCCTAACCACTTGACCTGCGGCTCCCCTGGAAGGGCCGGCGAGTTCGCATTCACCGGGCCCGACAAGGGTTGATTACAGAACGTGAAAAGCCAGAGGGAACAGCGTGGCGGCCGTCGAGGTCTCGGCACTGACGGTGATCAGGAAAGGTTTATTGGTTGATGCGCAGGTCGTGGCAGGTGGCCGTGCTTGGAGTGGCACTGGTCGGCGCGAGCGTGGTCGTTCCCATGGCACTGTCGGAGGCTGCGGTCAAACACTCCGCGACCTACGCCTACGGGTCACATGTGCGGCAGAAGCTGGATGCCTACTGGAACGACCCCAAACCGGGTACCACGCAACCAGGACTGATCATCATCCACGGCGGCTACTGGAACAGCGGCGCGCGAGGCGACTGGAAATCCGCCGCGCAGTGGTATGCCAACCGGGGATTCGCGGTCTTCTCGATCGACCACCGGTTCAACACCGACGCGGCCTGGCCCGCGCAACGCGACGATGCCACCGCCGCGATCAGGTGGATCAAAAGCCGGGCCAGGACCTTCAAGGTGCATCCAGACCGGATCGCCGTGCTGGGCTCACAAGCCGGCGGGCAACTGGCGACCCAGGTCGGCAGCCAGGTGCGAGGCGTGATCGGGTTGTCCCCGATCGCCGATCCCGCGTTCGCGTACGAGGCGGCGCAGACCACCGGGGCCAACACTCATCGGCGGAAGATCCGTGACCAGGTGGTCGTTCTGGCCAACTGCGCCCCGAGCTTCACCGAAGCGCGATGTACCGGGCGCCTCCAGGACATGGCCGCCGCCTGGCCCGTGCCGCACTACCTCATCCACTCTGCCGGGGACACCGTGCCGGTGGCACACAGCGAACGGCTACGCGACACCCTCGCACGCAAAGGCATGCTTGACGTGAGGGTCCAGACCGTGCCCGGTTCAAGCAGCGGCGGCACGCTGTGGACCGACCAGATCAAGACACGGACCCTCGCCTGGCTGCGGGCCAAGACGGCGGCACGGGCAACCCCGCCGGCGGCTGCGGACCTGCCCACCACACCCGCTGAACGCATACCGGCCATGCGCGCCAGCGACGACGGCGCGGTGACACAGCGCGCCGCAGCTCGGGCGACGCGGATCGAGCACAACGGGCTTGCGTACGGCCGCCACCCGCGGCAGAAAATCGACGCCTACTTCTACAAGCGCACCTGGAAACAGCCCGCGATCCTGATGATCCACGGTGGTTACTGGTATGAGGGAGACAAGTCCAACTGGGCCATGCACGCCCGCTGGTTCGCCGACCGCGGCTACGCCGTCTTCTCCCTCAACTACCGGTTCAACACCCAGGCCCCCTGGCCCGCGCAACGCTCCGACGTACTGGCAGCGATCAACTGGATCAAGTCCCGCGCCGCCACCTACACCCTCAACCCCAGCCGGATCGTCCTGCTCGGCACCTCCGCCGGCGGCCACCTGGCCACCAACACCGGCACCTACGGCGACGGACGCAAGACCGTCAAAGCGGTCGCCGCCCTCTCCCCCGCCGCCAGTCCCTACCACGCCTACTGGGACGGGCAGACCGCGACCGCCGACAACACCCGGCACAGACTCCGCGACACCTCGATGCTGCTCCTGCGCTGCACACCCGACAAGGCCAACACCACCTGCTGGAACCGCTGGGTCGACGCGGTCAGCTTCAACCGCGCCAGTACCTACGACCCGCCCATGTACCTGATCCACTCCCAGCAGGACTTCGTCCCACCCCACCACTCGACGAGGCTCTGCGAACGGCTCCGAGCCAAGCGCGTACCCTGCACCGCCCGCACCGTCGCAGGAGACGCCCACGGCATGGGCCTCCTCGTACTCCCCGGCGAACGCGACACCCTCCTCAAATGGATCAACGCCAACGACTGACCCCTGCCGGCCGACACCTCGCTCGCTCATGGAGAGGGCGTGCCCCCTCGCCGGGCGGCGGCGAGGGGGCGTTCTCGTGGGTTGCCACTTATGTCAGTCTCATCGGCCTGTGAAACGCGGCTCCCTCTTTTCCAGGAAGGCGCGCATGCCCTCGGTCTGGTCGTCGCCCGCGAACAGCGCGTGGAAGAGCCGCCGTTCGAACAGCACGCCCTCCCGCAGGGAGGTCTCCTCGGCGCGGTTGACCGCCTCGCGGGCGGCCAGGACCGCGGGCTTGCTGTACGAGGCGATCGTCGTGGCCGTCTCGGCGGCCTCGGCCCGGAGGCGGCCGGCGGGCACGACGCGGGACACCAGCCCGGCGCGTTCGGCCTCGGCGGCGTCGATGGTCCGGCCGGTGAGGATCATGTCCATCGCACGGGCCCGGCCGACCAGGCGGGTGAGCCGCTGGGTGCCGCCGATGCCGGGGATCACGCCCAGGCGGATCTCGGGCTGGCCGAACCGGGCGTCGTCCGCCGCGATGATCACGTCGCACATCATCGCCAGCTCGCAGCCGCCGCCGAGCGCGTGGCCCGCCACCGCGGCGAGCTTGGGCGTGCGCAGCGCGGCGAACGCCTCCCAGCCGGAGAAGAAGTCCTCTTCCAGCAGTTCCATCGGCGTCTTCGGCGCCATCTCCCTGATGTCGGCTCCGGCCGCGAACGCGCGCTCGGATCCGGTGATGACGAAGCAGCCGACGTCCGGGTCGCGGTCGAGCGGCGCCAGCGCGCCGACCAGGTCCTCCATGAGCGCGGTGTTCAGCGCGTTGAGCACCTCGGGACGGTGCAGGCGCGCGGTGACGACCCGGCCCTCGCGTTCGATCTTGACGTTCATGTGTCCCTCCGTGTTCCTCAGGAGTCCCAGATCGCGCCGAACGCGGGGATGCCGCGCCGTTCCATGCCCTGCACGACCTGCCAGGTGAGCTTCTTGTTGGAGATGCAGATGACGGCCTCGGCGCCGAACTCCTCGTACGCCTGGTAGGCCAGCCGCACCATGTCGGGCTTGCCGCGGTCGGCGGTGTCCCACAGCACCGCGTCGGGCTGGACGGAGAGGATCTCGTCGAGGAGCGCGTCGCCGAACGTCTCCCGGTGCCGCCGCGCCGACCACACCAGCCGGGCGGGCACCTCCTGGGCGAGCAGATGCGGCAGGCACGGCCCGATGCCGCTGCCGGTGGCCACGTAGACGACCTTCGTGAACAGGGTCTCGATGTTGGCGACGCCCGCGGTGGTGATGCCCTTGACCCACACGTGCGAGGGCATGTCGTCGATGAACGATCCCGTCCAGTCGCCCGCGCGGGAGATGGTGAGGCGGAACCCCGACCTGCCCGGCGAGGGAACGTTGGCGAACGAGTGCCATTCCAGCAGCGGGTTCCGGCTGACCGCGGTCGAGGATCCGGCGAAGGGGGTCACACCGTGGTCGAAGTGCGCCAGCACCACATGCGACGAGGGACGGTCGAGGACGACCGGCACCCGCCGCAGCCGCAGCCACGGCAGCGCGATGCTGAACGTGATCACACTCAGGACCCACACGCTCGGCGCCGTCGCCAGATCCTGCCCGGTGGCCCGCGCGAACAGGATCGTCTGAGCCCAGAACAGCGCGAGCACGGCCCAGCCCGCGAAGCGGTGCGTCCGTTCGAAGACGTCGTGGTGCTTGGCGCGCAACGGCGGCAACGCCGTGACGACCATGGCGGCGAGCAGCCCGACGAGCGCATAGGAGACGGCAAGTGTGCCCGCCGTGGCACCGCCGCCCAGGTCGCGTGCGGCGTGGTGGGTCAGCCCGCCGACCAGGGCCAGGAACCAGAGCGTTCCCGCGACGGTGCCGCCGACGTGCATGCCGCCGAAGTGGTACACCTTCCCCAGCGTCCAGCGGATCTTCAGCGGCCAGCTGGTGGGCGGTCGCGTGGCGATCCAGAAGAACAGGTTGATGACGTACTGCTGGCGGACGATCACGGCGAGCGCGACGTTCGCCAGCGCCGCGTACGACAGGGCGCGCAGGTCGACGCCGCCGCGCGTCCACCACCCGCCCGCGCCCAGCCCGTACGCGAGCGGCACGAGGTTGGCCGCGAGCACCAGGGCGGCGAGCCGGTTGTAGTGCATCAGGCGCGGATGTTTGAACGCGCGCCGCAGCGGCGAGGCCGGCGGTGGTAGCTCGACGTTCGTCCCGAGGTCGGCGTGGGTGGTCGTCATGAGGCGACCTCCGCCCTCGCGGTCGCCAGGCGCAGGAGCGCGCCCTTGTCGACCTTGCCCCGGCTGGTCATCGGGAGTTCCGGCAGCATGTGCACGGCTGCCGGGACGCAGTAGTACGGCAGCGCGTCGGCGACCGCGCGGCGAGCCGCCTCCGGATCGATGTGAGCGGGCGCGACGAACGAGACGAGCGTCCGCTCGTCCAGCTTGAGCGTGGCCGCGCGGCCGCATCCCGGCACCGACTCCAGGACGGCCGAGACCGAGTCCAGCTCGACCCGGAACCCGCGGATCTTGACCTGGTCGTCGGTACGGCCGAGGTGTTCCAGCTCGCCGTCGGGGGTCCAGCGGCCGAGGTCGCGGGTGCGGAACATCATCCGTCCGCCCCCGAGGAACGGGTCGGGGGCGTAGCGTTCGGCGTTCAGCTCGGGATCGCGCAGATACCCGGCGGACACGCAGTCGCCTCCGGCCCACATCTCGCCGACCTCGCCGATCGGCAGCGGACGCCGGTGCTCGTCGAGCACGTAGACGGTGTTGTTGGGCGTGGGACGTCCGATGGTCAGGCGGATCGCGGCCGGGTCGTGCCGCTGCATGGTGTTGACGATGGTGGTCTCGGTGGGGCCGCACGCGTTGTGGAACGTGCAGAAGGACGCCCAGCGGTCGGCGAGCGTGCGCGGGCACGGCTCCCCCGCCACGGCCGCCACCTCGACACCGCCGCACCGGGCCGGGTCGACCGAGGCCAGGATGGTGGGAGTCGCGATCACCACGTGCACGGTCTCCACGGTCTCGGCGATGTCCTTGCCGCGGATCACGACCGTCGCGCCGTGGCTCAGCGCGCCCAGGATCTCCCAGGCGGCCATGTCGAACGCGATGTTGAGGATCTGCCCCACCCGCTGCCCGGGCCGCATGCCGAGATCGCCCGGCGCGGTGAGCAGGATGTTGCAGACGTTGCGATGCGTCACCTTGACGCCGTTGGGCCGTCCGGTGGTGCCCGAGGTGAACAGCACGTAGCAGCCGTCGTCGGGACTCGGCTCCGGCGGCTCGCCGTCGACCGGACGGTCGTCGATGTCGACGGGAAGGCGGTCGACGGGAAGGCGGTCGACGGGAAGGCACACGTGCCCATCGGGGACGGGCACACGATCGCTGACGTCCGACTGCGTCAGGATCACCCGGGTCCCAGCCGTGGCGATGACATGACGGAGCTGGGCCTCCGGGGCGACGCCGACGTCCTGCGGCACGTACGCGGCGCCCGCCTTCAGCGCGGCCAGCAGGCCGACCACCATCGGGACGCCGCGCCGCACGAACAGCGCGACGTTGTCGCCGGGCCGGACGCCGTGCCGGGCCAGCAGGACGGCCAGCCTCCCCGCCCGCCGGTCGAGCTCGCCATAGGTGATCGTCTCGTCGCGGTGCTCGACGGCGACGGCGTGCGGGATGTCGGCAGCCCATTGTTCGACCGCGTGATGGATGCGCGTGTGCGGGACGGGCTGCGCCGGCCCCTGTCCGAACCGCCGGAACAGCCGGCGGTCCTCCGGGGAGAGGTGGTCGAGGAGTGGCGTTGACCAGGGGATTCCGCTTGATCCGCTTGGGCAGGGGAGGGTTGTGTGATCTCTCATGACTCTCCTTAACGGGAGGTGTCAGAGATCACAATGAGAACAAAAGGTTCATTCTTTAACAACCGTCACAGGCGTTATTTCTGTATTTTTCAACCACCTACGTCCCCACCACGTGCGTCGCGCGAGCCTGGTTCACCCGGCCTGAAAGATCGTGAAAACATGCCGTGATCGTGCTGCCGGTCCCGTCAGATCTCGACGGCGGGACGGGATCCCGTTCGCTCTGGGCGGCGGGCGGGGTCCCGTTCGTTCTAGGTCAGCAGCCAGCCTCCGTCGATGCTGAGGTTCACGCCGTTGACCGAGCGGTTCCGCAGGAGGAAGGCGACGGCGTCGACCACGTCCGCCATGGTGGTGAGACGGCCGAGCGGGGTCCGGGAGACGATGGCGTCCAAGGGCTTGTCGCGCCAGAACGGGCTGTCGCCGACGATGCCGGGGTGAACGGCGTTGACGCGGATCGGCGCCAGTTCCACGGCGAGGGTGTGGACGAGTCCCATCACCGCGCCGTTCACGGTGGAGACCGTGGTGGAGCCCGGGTAGGGGCGGTCCTTGGCCAGTCCTCCGAAGATGACGATCGACGCGTCGCGGCTCATGCGCGGGAGCAGTGCGTGCACGACCTCGGTGTAGCCGACGAGCTTGAGGGTCGTCAGGCGTTGCGCGCCGTCGAGACGGTAGTCGGCGGCGGTGTTGTGGTCGCGGTCGATCGCGGTGAGCACGAGGTGGTCGACCTGCTCCACGTCGGCGAGCGCGGGCGCGATCTCGTCGGGTCGGGTCAGGTCGAACGCGACGCCGCGGGCGCCGTCGATCTCCTTCGCGGCGGTGGCGGCACGCGATGCGTCGCGCCCGGTGATGACGACGTCGGCGCCCTCCGCGGCGTAGTGGCGGGCGAGCTCGTGGCCGATGCCGGAGGTGCCGCCGACGATCACGATGGTGGTCATTGCCCTGTCCCTTCGGTGCGCAGAGGTTCCCAGTCGCGGACGAATCTGTAGGAGTGGCGGGACGGGGGTTGCGGTGCCTGCGTCTCCAGCCAGCGGACGCGACCCGGTCCCGCATTGGTGAAGGAGTGGACGCATCCGGCGCCCGCCCAGGCGATGTCGCCGGGGCCGAGAAGGTGGCGTTCGCCGTCGAAGACCGCTTCGGTGCTGCCCTCGAGGATGAGGTAGGTCTCCTCGAACGGGTGGTCGTGCGGGCCCGCCACCCCCTCGGGGTCGTACTGGACCATGAACATGGTCGACAGCCGGGCGCCGAGGTCGCCGTCGACCATCATCTTGACGGTGATGCCGCTGTAGACGAGCAGGGCGGTGCGCATGCTCGCCGAGACGGCCAGAACGTCCTGGGTCTGCTTGTCCGGGTCCATGTTGGCGGGTTCGATGTGCCCGTAGCGGCGCGTCCGAGGGTCGCGGACGTTCACCGGAACCGGCGCCGGCATCGGCATCGGCATCGGAGGCGAGGCCACCAGGAACGTGTCGTCGTCGTAGCGCGATCGGGGCTGCGGCGCCTGCATCTCCGCCCAGCGGCACAGGACGTCGTCGTCGTTCCGCCAGGTGTGGGGCACGCCGACAGGGACGATGCCGTAGTCGCCCGGAGTCAGCCGGACGGAACCCTCCGGTGTGGTGAGGACGGCCGAGCCTTCCAGCACGAAGAAGGACTCCTCGAACGAGTGCAGGTGCGCGGCCAACGTCCCGCCCGGCGGCAGTTCGCAGATCGCGAAGCCGGTGTGCACGGCGCCGGTCTGCTCCCCGACGGCTGGCCACACGCGGCAGCCGGAGGCGCGGGCGGCGAAGTCGGCCTCCGCCGCCCGGCGCACAACGTGTCGTACCGTCATGCCTTGCTCTCCACAGCGGCGACCAGACGGTCGCGGGACGCCTCGACGAGGCCGCGCGCCCGGTCGACATCGGCCAGCAGGCGGCCGTCGCGCTTGCGGAAGGTCCCGCCCACGATGACGGTCTCCACGTTGGAGACGTCGGCGCACAGCGTGACGGCGGCGACCGGGTCATGGACGGGCGCCATGTTGAGCGACGAGGCGTCCAGGACGACGATGTCGGCCTGCTTGCCGGGCGTCAGGGAGCCGGTGCGATCTTCGAGCCCGGCGACGTGCGCGCCATGGACGGTGGCCATCTCCAGCATCTGGCGGGCGGTGAGCATGGTATCCGGGACGGGTGTGTCGGCCTCCCAGCAGGCCGCGTTGACCCGTGCGCGTTCCGCGCCGAACGCCGCGCGCATCTGGGTGAACATGTCGCCGGGAACGGTGGTGACCACGTCGATGGACAGGCTGGGCCGCAGCCCGTTCTCGATGGCCTTCATGACGGGCGGCCAGCCGTGCCCCATCTGCAGCTCGACCTGGGGCGCGATGGAGATGGTGCCGCCGCTGTCGGCGACCAGCCGCCATTCCTCGTCGGAGAAGTAGCAGCAGTGGATGAAGGTCGTGTCGGCGCCGAGGAGGCCGAGTGCGTCGAGCTGCTTGACCATGCCGAAGCGTCCGGCCAGGCGACCCATTCCGACGTGGACGGTGATGGGGATGTCCAGCTCGCGCGCGAGGGCCCATTCGGCGCGTACGACGTCGTCGACGCAGAAGCCGGGGCCGCGGGTGGCGAGCGCCATGGTGAGCAGGCCGTCGCCGGAGGAGAAGTACGTGCTGCGGATACGCGCCACGTCGTCTTTCGGGATGACCAGCTTGCTCTCGAACCAGTAATCCGCCAGCGAGGTGTTGGCGGACCCGTAGGCGTACTGCGCCCGTATCCCGGCCTCCTGCAGGCCGCGGATCGCGGCGTCGGGATGTTCGGGTGTGTTGTTGATGTGGGACCAGTCGACGAGCGTCGTGATGCCGGCGTTCAGGCATTCGAGGGCTCCGGCGAGGTTGCTCGCGTAGACGTCCTCCGGGCCGTAGACGGGCGCGAAGGTGTCGAGCACCTCGACGAAGTAGTCGTCCAGGGTGGCATCGGGCGCGCAGCCGCGGATGGCCGCCTCCCACGTGTGCCGGTGGGTGTCGACGAAACCGGGGATGACGATGCGTCCGCCGACGTCGACCACGTCGGCGTCGGCGTCGATCCGCCGGTCCACGGCGGCGATCGTGTCGCCCTCGATCAGGACGTCCCCGACCGGCAGGTCGCCCAGGGCCGGGTCCATGGTGAGCACGTGGCCGCCTCGGAGAAGCGTGCGGTTTTTCGCGGACGGGGTCATGGCCGCCTCCAGAAAAGGGGGGATCAGTAGCGGACGAGGGCCTGTGCGGCCTCGGTGACCTTGTCGACGGTCGGGATCACCTCGTCCTCCAGGGCGTCCGCGAACGGCAGCGGAACGCAGGCGGCGGCGACCCGGCGGACGGGCGCGTCGAGCAGCTCGAAGCCCTCGTCGGCGACGATCGACGCGACGGTGGCGCCCCAGCCGCCCTGGTACGGGTTCTCCTCGACGATCAGCAGGCGGGAGGTGCGCTCGACCGACTCCAGCACGGCGGTCATGTCGAGCGGCACGAGACAGCGCAGGTCGACGACCTCGGCGTGGACGCCGTCCTGCGCCGCGAGCCGGTCGGCGGCCGCCAAGGCGGTGGGCACGGTGGAGGCGAGCGCGACGATGGTGAGGTCGCCGCCGGGACGCGGCACGGCCGCCCGGCCCAGCTCGACGACATGGTCGCCGCGCGGCAGCGGTCCCTCGACCGCCAGCAGGCCCTTGTGCTCGAAGAACACCACCGGGTCGTCGCTGCGGATCGCGGCGGCCATCAGCCCGATGACGTCGGCGGCGGTGGACGGCGCGGCGATCTTCAGTCCGGGCACGGTGAGCGCCCAGTTCTCCACGGCCTGCGAGTGCTGGGCGCCGAAGCCGAGCCCGCCGCCGTTGGCGGTCCGCACCACCAGCGGTACGGTGACCTGCCCGCCGGTCATGTACCTGACCTTGGGGATCTCGTTGGCGAGGTAGTCCCAGCAGCAGGCCAGGAAGTCACTGAACATGATCTCGGCGACGGGGCGCAGCCCGGTCATGGCCGCGCCCATGGCGGCGCCGGCGATCGCCTGCTCGGAGATCGGGGTGTCCCAGACGCGGTCAGGCCCGAATTCCTTGTAGAGGCCCACCGTCGTCTTGAAGACGCCCTCGGCCTCGCCGATGTCCTCGCCGAGGCACACCACGGCCGGGTCGCGGCGCATCTCGCGGGCGATGCCCTCGGCGACCGCCGCCCGGTAGGTGATCACGTCCGCCATGCCGCGCCTCCGTCGGCCCATACGTCCGTGAACGCCTCGGCGGGATCCGCGTCCGGTGCCTCCTTGGCGGCCGTGACCGCCGCCTCGACCGTTTCCCGGGCGCGTGAGTCGGCCTCCGCGACCGCGCCGGCCGGGACGCCGAGGGCTTCGAGCCGCGACCGGGCGATGTCGAGCGGGTCGTGCTTGAGCCACCGCTCGACCTCCTCCCCCGGCCGGTACTTGGCGGGATCGGTGCGGCTGTGCCCGTAGTGCCGGTAGGTGTGCGCCTCGATCAGCGACGGGCCGCCGCCGTCGCGTGCTCGGGCCGCCGCGCGCGAGACGGCCTCGGCGACCACGATCACGTCGTTGCCGTCGATCACCTCGCCCTTCAGCCCGTACGCGGGCGCGCGGTCGGCCGCCGGGTTGGCGACCGCCGTCACCCGCCCGATCGGCGTGTACTCCATGTAGAAGTTGTTCTCGCAGAGGAACACCACGGGCAGCGACCACACCGCCGCCAGGTTGAGGGCCTCGTGGAACGCTCCGATGTTGGTGGCACCGTCGCCGAAGAACGCCACCGCGATCTGGCCGGTGCCGCGCAGCTTCGCCGACCAGGCCGCGCCCGCCGCCATCGGGAGATGCGAGCCCACGATGGCGTACGAGCCGAGCATCCCGGCCGACGCCTTGGTCAGGTGCATCGAGCCGCCTTTGGCCCGGCATATCCCGGTGGCCTTGCTCATCAGCTCGGCCAGGCATTCTTCGGCGCTCGCGCCCCTGGCCATGGCGTGGTGGTGGCCGCGGTACGTGGCGAACACGTAGTCGTCGGTCCGGAGGGCGGCGGACGCACCGACCGCCACCGCCTCCTGCCCTGCCGCCAGGTGCGTCGTGCCCTTGACGAGCCCCGCCATGAACAGGTCGTGCGCGGCCTTCTCGGTCCGGCGGATGAGCGCCATCTGCTCGTACAGGCCCAGCAGTTCCTCCGCCCCGATCACTGCGGGCCTCCCCCGTTCGGACGGCTGAGGTGCGGGCCCTCGTTCGGACGGTTGAGGTGCGACTCGGGCTCGCGCAGCGTGTCGAGAGGGCCGGCGGCGGTCCAGTAGCGGCGCCCTGCCACCAGCAGATCCTCGGCGGGGAACTTGGTGATGACCTCGCAGCCGTCGGCCGTGACGACGACCTCCTCCTCGATCCTGGCCGCCGACCAGCCGTCGGACGCGGGCCAGTACGTCTCCAGCGCGAACACCATCCCCGGCTCCAGCGTCTCGGGATGGTCCAGCGAGACGAGCCGGCTGAAGATCGGCTTCTCCCAGATCGACAGGCCGACGCCATGGCCGTACTGCAGCGCGAACGCGGCGGTCTCGTCGGCGAACCCGAACTCCTGCGCGCGCGGCCAGACCGACACGATGTCGGCCGTGGTCGCGCCGGGCTTGACCAGCGAGATCGCCTCGTCCATGTACTCGCGGCAGCGCGTGTAGGCGTCGCGCATCGCCCGCGACGCGCTGCCGACCGCGAACGTGCGGTAGTAGCAGGTGCGGTAGCCCAGGTGGCTGTGCAGGATGTCGAAGAACGCCGGGTCGCCGGGACGGACCAGCCGGTCGCTGTAGACGTGCGGGTGCGGGGAGCAGCGTTCGCCCGAGATCGCGTTGACACCCTCGACGTACTCGCTGCCCAGGTCGTAGAGCACTTTGCTGACCAGGCCGACGCACTCGTTCTCGCGGACGCCGGGGCGCAGGAACCCGTACAGCTCCTCGTAGGCCGCGTCCACCATGGAGCATGCCTGGGTGAGCAGCGCGATCTCGTCGCGGGTCTTGACGCGGCGGGCCTCCAGGAACACCTGCTGCCCGTCGACGACCTCGATGCCCTCGTCCCGCAGCGCGAACAGCACCGGCGGTTCGACGACGTCGACGCCCAGCGGCGCGTCGGCCAGGCCGTGCTCGCGCAGCACGGCGGCGACCTTGCGTGCCACGTCGGCGGCGATGCCCGCCTCCGGGTGGAACGCGCCGCGCAGCGTGGAGATCCCCGCGCGCGCCCCGTCGCCCAGCCACGGGTTGTAGATCTGGTGGTGGCGCGCGGCCGACCCGAAGTCCCAGATGACCGGGTCGCCCTCCCGGGTGAGCAGCGCGAAACGGATCAGCTTGTCCATTGCCCACGTGCCGATGTGCGTGGCCGTCATGTAGCGGATGTTGGCGAAGTCGAACGAGAGCACCGAGCCGAGGTCCGAACGGGCGAGTTCGGCGCGCAGCCTGGCCAGCCGGTCGCGCCGGAGCCGATCGAGGTCCACGCGTTCTTCCCAGTCGACGGCGTTCGGCCCGAAGGTCTTGATCGCCATGGCGGGTCACCTCCCAGCGTGGTTTTGAGTGAAGTCTCACTGAACACTGCTGTCAATAGTGGTGGACGTTCCCGGCCAGTGTTCATGACTGCTGTACACTCGGGGCGGAAGGAGGCCGCCGATGAACGTCCCGCCCGTCGGCGCGCGCATCCGGGAGGAGCGGCGCAAACGCGGCCTGTCCCTGCGCGCCCTGGCGCGCGCCGTCGGCGTGTCCGCGAGCCTGATCTCGCAGATCGAGACGGGCAAGAGCCTGCCGTCCGTGAGCACGCTCTACGCGATCACCCAGGCGCTGGAGATCTCCGTCGAGGACGTCTTCGACGCGGCCGAAACCGCCGAGGCGGCCCCCGCCGCAGTCACTGTCGTTCCCGCAGCACCTGCGGGAGCGGTGGCCGAGGCACTCCGCCCGCCGGCGCCGGGCACGGGGCCGCTCGTACGGCCCGGCGAGCGCGAGGTGCTGGAGCTGGAGTCAGGTGTCACGTGGGAGCGGCTCGGCCACGTCCCCGGCACGGACGTGGACTTCCTGCTCGTCACCTACGCGCCGGGCGGATCGTCCTCGGGCACCGGAAAGCTCATGAGGCACGGAGGCGTCGAACACGGCTACCTGATCGAAGGGGAGCTGACGCTGACGCTCGGCTTCGACACCTACAGCCTGGAGCCCGGCGACGCGGTCTCCTTCCCCTCGGTCACACCGCATCGTTACCGCAACGAGGGGGACGTCCCGGCTGTGGGCGTCTGGTTCGTCCACGAGACCGAGACCTCCTGGCCGCGTTAGGAGGACGCGCATGCACGTCGGCTGGATCGGTACCGGACGCATGGGCACGGCCATGGCCGAACGGCTGGTCGACGCCGAGGTGGAACTCACCGCCTGGAACCGTACGCCCGCCAAGGCCGAGCCCCTGCGCCAGCACGGCGCCGCAGTGGCACGAACGCTCGGCGACCTGCGCGGCAAGGACGTCGTGTTCACCATGGTCTCCGACGACACCGCACTCCAGGAGGTGCTCCTGGGCGAAGACGGCCTCCTCGCCGACACGTCCCGCGTGCCAAGCGTGATCGTCGACTGCTCGACGGTCTCCCCGGAGGCGTCGGCCTCGGTCCGCCGGGAATGCGCCGAACGCGGGGCCGAGTTCCTCGCCGCCCCGGTCAGCGGTAACCCCGTGGCCGTCCGAGCGGGGCGGCTGGCTCTTGTCGTCTCCGGACGCCGGGACGCCTACGACAAGGTGGCGCCTCTGCTCGGCCATCTGGGCAGGTCGGTGTCGTACGCGGGCGAAGGCGACGTCGCCCGCCTCGTAAAGATCGCTCACAACCTCCTGCTGGGCGTGCTGACCCAGACACTGGCGGAGATCACCGTGCTCGCCGAAAAGGGCGGAGTCCCCCGGCACGCTCTCCTGGAATTCATCAACAACAGCGTTCTGGGCTCGGTGTTCACCCGCTACAAGACCAACGCGTTCGTCAACCTGGACTACACACCCACGTTCACCCCGCCGCTCCTGCAGAAGGACTTCGACCTCGGCCTCTCCGCCGCACGCGACCTCCAGGCACCCATGCCCACGGTGGAACTGACGGCAGGGCTCGTCCAGGCCATGGTGGAATCCGGCCGTGTCAACGAGGATTTCGCGATCCTCCTGGATCTACAGGCAGCCGCAGCCGGCCTGGAACTCACCCCGGAGAACGTGACACCCGACGACGACCTCGGAACCTGACCAGGAGCTTGTACCGACACGGGAATGAGCGCGCGTTCGCCCTCGTTGTGGACGGTGCGGGGCCGAGCTGGTTCCGTCCGGACGAGATGCGCCGTACCCGGCCTGCGAAGACGACGCTCCTTGAGGAAGGGAGCCGTCATGGCCTGGCTCATGATCATCGCTGCCGGTCTGTTCGAGGTGGCCATGGCCTTCTCGCTCAAGCACAGCAATGGATTCTCCGTGCTGCTGCCGAGCATCGGCTTCGTCGTCACCGGCGCGCTCAGCTTCGGCCTTCTCGCGGTCGCCCTCAAGAGTCTCGACGTCGGCACCGCCTATGCCGTTTGGACAGGCATCGGCGCCGTCGGCACCGCCACTCTGGGCATGATCGCGCTGGGAGAGGGCGTCTCCCTCATCAAGATCGCCTCAATCGCTCTCATCCTCGCCGGCGTCGCCGGCCTCAACCTGGCGGGCGGAGGCCACTGACCCCGAACTCGCCGGTCACCGCCATCGATCCGACCGCGTCGCCACCTGAGATCGTGGCCTTGCCTGCCGGGTCGTGGCCATCAGGGCTGTATGGGGAGCTCGCCGAGAATCTCTCCGGCTGAGTGGGCGAGGTGGAGAGTGAATGGGCCGGGTTCGGTTTCCCAGCTGTGGCCGTTCCAGTGTTGGAAGGATCGTTCGGCGATCGGGAGGGTGACCTCGACGCGTTCTCCGGGCGCGGCGTGCAGCGTGGTGTAGGCGGTGAGCCAGCGGGCTGGGCGTTCGATCGTGGAACCGGGGCGGGACAGGTAGAGCTGGACGACGTGCTTGCCCGGCCGGTCGCCTGTGTTGCGCACCGTGACGTGGGCGGTGGTGCCTTCGACGGTGAATTCCTCGTGGTCCCAGCGCGTGTAGCCGGTGCCCGCGCCGAACCAGTAGGCAGGGGTCAGGCCGTCGCGTAGGTAGGCGCGGTGTCCGATGTGCAGGCCTTCGGTGTAGGAGAGCACTCCATCGGCCGGTGTGACGTCGTCGACCGGCACCCGGGCGGCCTCGGCCGGCCAGGTGGTGGGCAGCCGCCCGCCCGGCTCGGCCGCTCCGGACAGCACGTCGGCCAGGGCGTTGCCGAATTCCATGCCGGGGAACCATCCGAGCAGCACGGCGGCGACATCGGCGCGCCAGGGCATCAGTACCGGCGCGCCGGAGTTGACCACGACCACGGTGCGGGGGTTGGCCGCCGCCACGGCGGTGACCAGCTCGTTCTGCCTGCCGGGCAGGTTCAGGTCGGCGCGGTCAAAGCCCTCGCTCTCGATCGCCTCGGTCGTCCCGACCACCACCACGGCCACATCCGCGTTCCGGGCGGCCTGGACGGCGTGGTCGAACTCTTCCTGTGCTGGAAGTTCGGGCCGGCGCAGCCCCACGTGGGCACGGAACATGGGGAGCTTGGCGGGCCAGGTGAAGCGGACGGTCACCGTGACCTGGTCCCCGGCCTGGAGATCGATGCTGGTGCACGCTTGTGGTGGATCGAAGAAGGTAGCGATCAGGTCCCGGGGGTCGGTGACGGTGTGCTCGGCGACGACTGGGCCTTCGTTGAGGCGTACCTGCAGGTCCCCGGTGCCCGAACCGCCCAGCTGCCAGGTGCCCGACTGTGCGGCGCGCAGGGTCGCCCGCAGTTGGCAGGCGGTGCTGCCCGCCGGTGTGGTGGCCGCGCTGCGGAAGACGGCCGCGGTGTCGGCGGGCTCGGTCGCCAGTTCGGTGCCGTCGGCCGACAACCACGTCAGGGTGCCCGAGACGATGTCGCCCTTGCCCGGCCGGCGCAGTCCAGAGTTCAGGCGCACCCCGTCGGCCTGCACCAGCCGCTCGCCCCACACAGCCCGCATCCCCTGCTCGGGCGTCACGGTGTACGGGGCGGTGACCGCGGCGCTGCCGCCGCCCTGGATACGCGGCTCGCGGGACCCGGGGCCGATGAGGGCCACCGTCGCATCGGCCGCCAGAGGAAGGACACCGCCTTGGTTGCGCAGCAGCACCATCCCCGCCGAGCACGCCTCCCGCGCCAACGCGGCCATTTCGGCAGGGCCGGGCGCGGCGGGGCGGGGGCGGTCGGCGGGCAGATCCTGGAGGGCTCCGACCCGCTCGGCCAAGAGCAGCAAGTGGCGCACCTTCCGGTCGATCGCCTCCGCCGGGACCGCGCCTGAGCGAACGGCCTCGGCCAAGGGCCTCCCCCAGCGGGCTTCGGGGCCGGGCATCGCCAGGTCGACGCCGGCGCGGGCGGATGCCGTGGTGGAGTAGACCGCACCCCAGTCCGACACCACCACGCCATCGAAACCCCATTCGCTGCGCAACGGGTCGTCGAGAAGCGGATTCTCGGTCATGGGGGCGCCGTTGACACCGTTGTAGGCGGCCATGATCGACCACGGCCGGCTCTCGCGGACGACGTGCTCGAACGGGGCGAGGTAGAGCTCACGCAGCGTGCGGTCGTCGACGCGGACGTCCACCGTGGTGCGCTCGGTCTCAGAGTCGTTGGCGACAAAGTGCTTGGGGCAGGCGGCGACACCATGCCGCTGGACGCCGTCCACATAGGCCGCGGCGAGCCGCCCGGTCAGCAAGGGATCTTCGGAATAGCACTCGAAGTGGCGGCCACCACGCGGCACCCGATGCAGGTTGATGGTCGGGCCCAGGACGACATCGACCTCCTTGGCCGTGGCCTCCGCCGCCAGGAACTCACCGATGCGCCGGAGCAGGCCGTCGTCCCAGCTGGCCGCCAGCGCCGTCGGTGACGGCAGGCTCGCAGAGGTATTCCGTTCGTTCTCCGACACCCCGCGAACGCCGACGGGGCCGTCGGACAGGTTCATCGCGCGCAGGCCGATCTCGGGTATCCCTGCTGTGGACCACAAGCCCGTCCCGGTGATGAGCCGAAGCTCAACGTCCAGGTCGAGGCCGGCCAGAAGACGGTCGATCATGTGTGGTGGTCTCCGTTCAACGCTCCCACACCCATGATGGCACCGCAGGTGATCATGTGGAGTCAGGACGGCGGTCGCGCCGGGCGGTGCCGAAGTCCTGGTGGACCAGACCGCTCCATCCCCTCCGCAGGTCTCGCGCCGGCTCTGGGTTGCTCAGGGGCTAATCGACCGATGAGGGAATGCGCGTTGATCTATGTCTGAGGGGCGGCGGACACTGCTTGTGGCCCGCACGCGGACCGCCGGACTGGGGCTCGTGTGCGGTGAGGGTCTCGGCGATGGGATAGGTGAATGGAGACGGTTGACGTCACATGGCCACTGGCGGAGGACGAGGGGTTCTCGCCCTGGCTGGAGCGCCTCTCGCAAACGACTCTTCCCGTGAAGGTTCGCAGTGACGACACGGCCGGCATCAGGGCGAGGATCCAGACCCTGCAACTAGGGGAGATCCGGGTGTCGTCGGTGGCCTTGCCCGCGCTGGAAGCGCAGCGGACCCCCCAGTTGATCCGGCGTAACGACCCTGAACTGTTCGAACTCCTGGTTCAGGACCACGGCTCAGCGCAGTACAGCCGGCACGGCCTCACTGCCGCGACGGAACCGTCGGACATGGTGCTGCTTGACAGCTCACACCCGTTCCACAACCACGTCGGCGATGGCGGTGCGGGAACGGTGGTCCTGTTCCCCCGCACGCTGCTGCCACTGCCCGACAGCGCAGCCGGCAAGCTGGTGATGACCGCACTGCCCGGCAGGGAAGGGATCGGCGCGCTGGTCACCAGCCATGTGCGCCACCTGATCAAATACTCCGATCGATACCTTCCCGCCGACGCCGCCCGCCTGGGCACCGTCACCGTGGATCTGATCGCGGCGATGCTCGCGCACCATCTCGACCAGGGCAAGGCCCTGCCCGAAGACACCCGGCGGCACGCGCTGCTGGCCCAGATCCACGCCTTCATCGACCGGCACCTGTCCGACCCCGAGCTGTCGCCACAGACCATCGCGGCCGCCCACCACATATCACCCCGGTCCCTGCACCGCCTGTTCCAGGCCCAGGACACCACGGTCACCGGCCGCATCCGCGCTCGCAGACTCGAGCGCTGCAAGCGCGACCTGAGCGATCCCCAGCTCGCCGGCCAACCGATCAACGTCATCGCCGCACGCTGGGGATTCACCCACGCCGCGCACTTCACCCGGGCCTTCCGCAGCACCTACGGGCTTACACCCAACGAATACCGCAGACAACATCGGACAACCGGCCCTGTCACTTCAGGCCGCACCGTCAAGCAGGTCGGCACTGACCGGTAACGCCCCACCAAGAAAACCTCTGCCGCTCTCGGCCGTCATTGGCGCGTGCTGCCTCTGCGAACGATGGACCACGACGCGGTTTGTGCGTTCGGTTTCTCTCCAAGCGCGGCGTGAGCGCATGCCGCGCCCTGCTCGCGCAGTGATTGCGCGACCGTTGTCAGGCCGAGCCGTTCCGCCACCGCCGCGTCGTCCCACCCGGTGACCGCCAGATCGTCAGGGATGGCACGACCGGCGGCGCGGGCAGCGTGGACGACCCCAGCCGCTTGCTGGTCGCTCATGGCGGCGATCGCGTCGGGCGGCTCGGCGGAGGCCAGCAGAGTCGCCGCGACTCGCTCGGCCTCGGCCGCGTCATTGCGTGCGCATACGGCGATGACCACGTCGCGCCACGCGATGCCGGCGCCCTCAGCTGCTTGCCGGTAACCCTCCAGCCGCTCACGCGTCACCGGGAACAGGACCTCCGTGATGTCCCCGCCACTGGTGATCGTGCTGATCCGAGCTCGGGAGAGCGGAAAGCTCACCACGGCCGGACGTCCGGCGCCCGCGAACGCGACGGCGCCCACCGCGCGTGCCGCGGCGCGGTTGTCGATGCTCACCAGCTCCATCCCGCGGACGGCAGGGCCGCCGTGGACCACGGCGGGCCGCTTCATCGCCCGGACGGCCGCCAACACCGGATCGTCGTCAGATGTCGTCCAGACAATGAACCCATCGACCGCGGCGGCCGTGATCCGCGGGACGTCATCGGCGGCACCTGTGATCGGCAGGATGGTCATGCCATAGCCGCGATCCGCGCAGACATCGGCGATGCCGGCCAGGAACGACACCGCCTCGGGGTCTTCGAACGCGTAGCTCAGATGCTCACCCATCACGACACCGAGCGTGCGGGTACTGCCGCGGCGCAGCGACCGGGCGCTCGGGTCAGGTCCCGCGTACCCCAGCTGTGACGCGGCGGCGAGCACCTTCGACCGGGCCTGTTCCGATACGCGGTCCGGCTGGTTGTAGGTGTAGGAGGCGGTCATGACCGACACGCCGGCCTGCTCTGCCACCTGGGCGAGGGTCACCCGCTTCGAGCCCGCGGACGAGTTCATGACGTCCACCCTAGCGGCTTGTGTATCGTTACACATATGACCACCGCCAGCCGACCCCGCCACATGATCATTTCGGTGTTCGTGGCCTTTGCCTCGTTCGGCGCGTTCTGGGGTGTGTGGGGTGCCTCCGTACCACGGGTCCAGCACCAGGCCGGTGTCACGGACGGCCAGCTCGGCATGGCACTGCTGTTCGTAGGCGCGGGCGCTCTTCCCGCGATGTTGCTCACGGGCAGAGCACTCGATCGATGGGGGCTGACGGTCGCGGCCGTGGCCATCGGCACCCTCGGTGTCACCGGGGCCGGTCTGGCGCTGACCGCGATGAACCTGGCGAGCCTGTGCGCCGGGCTGACCCTCGTCGGCGCCACCAGCGGCGCGGCCGACGTGGCCATGAACGCGGTCGCCGGACGGGCCGAGAAGATCACCGGCCGACCCGTCATCACCCGCGCCCACGGCGTCTTCTCCACCCTGGTGGTCCTCGCAAGCCTTGCCACCGGACTGGCATCGGCGCAGCCGCTCGCCGTCCCCTTCACAGCCGTGGCCCTTGCCTCGCTGGCAGCCTGCGCCTTCCTGCTGAAGACACTGCCCGCAAGCGTTCACGGGAACGATCGCACCAAGACGGCACCGCCCGATCGGAGGATCACCCCGTTCGTCCTCATCGGCGTGCTGGGTGCGCTCGCGTTCGCGAGCGAGAACGCACACCAGAGTTGGAGCGCAGTCTTCGCCCACGCGGAACTTCGAACGGGACTAGGTCCGAGCGCCGTCGCCCCCGCCGTGTTCGCGGGCGTGGTCGCGATCACACGGTTCTCCATCGGCGGCCTCAAGCCCGACCACGCCCGCACCGTTCTCCTCGCCGGCGCCTCGACCGCCGCAGCCGGCACGGCCGTCATCGCCACCGCGCCCACCCTGCTCATCGCCGCACTGGGTCTCGCGGCGGCCGCCGCCGGGACCGGAGTGCTCTTCCCGACTCTCCTCAGCGTCGTCTCCCTGAACGTCGACGAGTCCCGCCGCGGCAGCGCGACCTCGATCGTCACGACCGTGTCCTACCTCGGATTCCTCTTCGGCCCGGTCTACGTCGGACTATGGGCCGACGTTGTGGGCCTGCGCGGAGCCATGTTCGCGGTCGCGGCACTCGCGGCAGCCCTTTCCCTCCTGGCTCCAGCCCTCCTGCGCGTCAGCGGCTTTGCCAACCCAACGCACCGCAGCAACAACGAGGCAGCACGCAGCACTCCCCTAAGCGCAGGCCAGCAGCCATGCTGTTGATTCGGCTGGACTGCTGAGTCCTGCTACGTCGGTGCTCCTGCAAATTGTGTCGCGCTACACGGTTTCGGTGGTGGGAGCACGGTACGTTCTCGGGCAAACCGACGGGCAGGCGAGGGTCTCAGATGGCGGCCTATCCGGGCAAAGCCAGGTTTGCGGGCGATTCGGTTGCCCGCGACAAGATCATCCACGTCGGCGGTTCCGCGCCTGAACCGTCTCAGCCTCCCCCACGGCAGCTCCCGCTCGACATCCACGGGTTCTCCGGGCGAGCCGAGATCCTCGCCACGCTGAACACCCTGATCGAGAAGTACCAGCACTCGCTCTCGCCGCTCATCATCGCCATCACCGGGATGCCCGGTGTCGGGAAGACGACCCTGGCCGTGCACTGGGCCCATCTCATGGCGGACCGGTTCCCGGACGGGAACATCTTCATCGACCTGCGCGGCTACTCGCACCGGGCCTCGCTCTCCTCATACGAGGCGCTCGGGCAGGTGCTCCGCGCGCTGAACGTCCCTTCCAGCAGGATCCCCGTCGACGAGGACGAGCTCACGGCTCTCTACAGGTCACAGCTTGCGAAGAAGGACCTGCTCATCGTGTTGGACGACGCGGCGGGCTCCCAGCAGGTGTACCCGCTTCTTCCCGGCAGCTCATCGTGCGTCGTCGTCGTGACCGCGCGCGACGACCTCGCCGGTCTGGTCGCACGTGGCCACGCCCGGATGATTCCGCTGGACCTGATGCCCGCGAGCGAGGCGGTCGAACTCGTTCGCACGGTCGCCGGGCACGAACGGATGGACGCCGAACCCGAGGCGACCACCGAGCTGGTCCGGATCTGTGCGCGGCTGCCCTTGGCCTTGAGCGTCGCCGCGGCGAACCTCGCGACGAGGCCGCAGCAGTCGGTGGCCGACACCGTGGCGGCGCTGGCGAAGGGAGACCGGCTCTCCAACCTCACCCTGGGCCGGGATCTGGACGACGCCGTCGGAGCCGCCTTCGACCTGTCCTATCGGGGGCTCAGACCAGACCTCGTCGCGACGTTCAGGTTGCTGGGCCTGGTCGAGGGTCCGACCTTCACTCCTGAGGCGATCGGGGCCCTCTGCGCGGTCACACCGGATGCCGCCCTCAGCATGCTCAACGACCTGGAGGCCTCGAACCTCGTCCAGGCCGTCTCCTCAGGCCGCTATCAGCTCCACGAACTGCTCAGGGAGTATGCGAGGGGTCGTGCGGAGGCGGAGGACGATCGCCTGGTCCGTGAGGCGGCCCTTCAGCGCCTGGCCACCTGGTACCTGACCCGGGCCCAGCAGGCGGGTCGCTTCCTCGACCGGTACCGGCGGACCATCGGCCAGGAGCTCGCCGCGCCGCCGGTGGACGTCGACCCGGCCGAACGCACCCGCCAGCTGGAATGGTTCAACGCCGAGTACCGCAATCTCATTGAGATCGTCCGCCAGACCTCGCAGCTGCGGTGGGACGGGCTCACGATCGGCCTGGCCGACGCGGTGTACGACTACTTCGAGCTTCGAAGGTACTGTCACGAGAACATCGAGGTCCATCGCCTCGGTCTCGAGGGGGCGGAACGGCGCGGACACATTCCGTCCCAGTTCTTCATGCATCACCACCTCGCAGTGGCCTTCCGGGAGATGGGTCAAGTACGCGAGGCGTTCGCCGAGGCGGACGTGGCTTGCCGGCTCAGCCGCCAGGTCCGCGACAGCTACGGCGAGGGCGTCGCCTTGGACAACATCGCACGCATCCACCTGCACCTCAGCGAATACCGCGAGGCACTCGCCGTCACGAGGGTCGCGCTGGCGATCCGCCAGAAGATCGAGGACCGGCACGGCGAGGCCACGACCCTCGACACCATGGCGCGCGGTTACCAGGGATTGAGCGAATACGAAGAGGCCTATCTCAGGGCCAAGGCCGCTCTGAAGATCAGACGCAGGATCGGAGATGTACGCGGCGAGGCCGAAACCCTCGACAACATCGCCCACATCTACCACGCCTGGGGCCGCGCCTCGCCGGCTCTCGACTACGCGCAGCAGGCCTTGAAGCTCCGCCGTGAGATCGGCGATCGCCATGGCGAAGGCGAGACCCTCGCCTTCATCGGCCACCTCCACATGTGGCTGGGAAAGCACGAGCAGGCGCGCGACTTCGTGGAGTCCGCCCTGCAGATCCGCCAGTCGATCGCCGATCGCCATGGGGAGGGAGAGGCCCTCGTGTACCTCTCGACCATCCTGCGCAGGATCGGCCGCGAGGGCGAGGCGGTCTGGGCCGGCTTGGAAGCCCTCGACATCCTTCAGGAGCTGGGCGACCGTCACGGCGAGGCGGAGGCCCTCATGAGCCTGAGCCGCAGTTACCGCCGGTTGCAGACCTACGACCCGGCCGGTGAGGACGCCGTGCGGGCCCTGAAGATCAGCCGATCGATCGGTGACCGTTTCGGTGAAGCCGACGCGCTCAGAGCTCTCGCCCTCGTCGAACGCGATCTCGGCAATCTGAACGCGGCGAGGAAGGGCGCGACGCGATCCCTGCGCCTCTGCCGGCAAATCGGAAACAGGCGCGGCGAAGCCGATTCACTTGATGTTCTCTGCAAGGTCTTCCACCGCCTCGGACTGCTGGAGAAGGCACATCGGACCGCAATCCGATCTTGCGCCATCGCCGCTGAGGTCAACGACGGTCACGGCAGAATGGCGACGATGGTGGCATTGGCCCGGATTCTTCGCGACATGGGCGATCTGGAGCACGCCGCATCTCACCTAGAGGAGGTCTTGCGGCTCGGTGAGGAGCTCGGCCAGCAGCGCCGCCAGCGCGAGGCATGGAGGCTCTATGGCGAGATCCGCGCCCAGCAGGGAGACAGAGAGGCCGCCGAGAAGGCGTTCGCCAAGGCCGTCCTTATCGAGGAGGGCCAAGGCGGCGATTGACCGCCGGTGTCCATTGATCGCCGGTGTCTTACGCCGTCTTGACGGAAATCCGCCGCAGGCCCACCAGTCACTGTGTTCTCATGGACCCCACTCATGGGCGACGACGCCCAAGGTCCCACTGCCTTGCACCTCGACAGACGACCTGACGATCGGTGGCAGGCACCTGCCGCCGGAGATGCAGCTTGGTCGAACGATCGTGGCTCGAGGTTCTGGCGTCTCACTACGACCACCATCCCGCGCCTGCCTCCACAGACCGGCTGAGATGCCACAGTCTCCACTTCATTTATCGTTGGCGAGGGCGCAAATATGTGCTCTCGAAGGTCCATAAGGACAGCCGAAGAGTTCCATTCCACTATCAATTCGCACTGACTGCGTTCCTGAGCGAGCACACCGGGACGGTCCGGCCCGCACATCCTCCGGTCGGCCGCCACAAGACTCCTTGGATCGAGCACCGTTCTCACTACTGGTTCGTGAGGTCGTTCACCGACCACGCCCCGTCACCTGATTGGCGTGACCCGCAACTCATCGAGGACTGGGCCGCGAAGCTGGCCGACATCCATAGGATCGCGCAAGGTCATCGGCATCCGGACCAGCCGTCACCCGAAAGCCTCGCGCCCTACCATTGGCCACTCCGGGCCGTCCTGACCAGGCGCGACGAGTTCGTCGCCGACATGACGGCCCGGCTGCGGGTGGAGCAGGACGTGATGGTCGTGCGTGCGGGTCTCGACCAGCTGTCCAAGGAGGCGAAGCGTCTGGACCTCGGCCCGGTCGGGATCACGCACCAGGATCCGAGCCCTGGAAACGTCCTGGTCAAGGACCGTGGGGTGGTCGCGGTCATCGACTGGGACCGGGCACAGGAAGACCGCCTTCTCTACGACGCCGTTCTGGCGGCCCTGCACCTGTCCAGATGCCAGCCCGCCAGCGACCGCTTCGGCGCGGCAGATCGATTCATCAAGACCTATCAGCGCACGTGGGACGTGGACGACCAGGCGGTCGGATGGATGTTCCGCTACGCCGTCCTGCGAAATCTCGCGGTGAGCCGTTCCCCGGAGAAATGGCGGGCGATCCAGCCGGAGGTGGAACGCCACTGGGGCGGTGATCATTGAGCGGCGCCGGCGCTCAGTCGCGAATAATGATCTTGTTTCCCATGACCAGGTCGCCCTCCACCTTCAGGTCGCCCTCGAACAGCGGGCCGGCGGGGGCCGAGGGCCTCACGGAGGGCCGTGCGCGCAGTTCCGGGGTGCGGTTTCCCACGCCGGCGCTCAGATAGATCCACGCCTTGGTCTTGGCCTCCTTCACGCGGACCTTGATGCGGCGGTAGGCGAGCGGATCCACCGAACCAGGGGCGTGCTTGACGACCGAGTCGTAGACGAAGTGGGAGACGACGAAGCCGAGATCGGCTCCAGTCCGGGCAAGCTCGGACTTGAGGATCGGCGCGTCGAGCAGCCGCGCGGCCTGGCTGACGGCCTCGCCTGAGACCCCCTCCTCCTCGCTGGTCACCGGGCCGACATGCAGGGCGGCTCGCAGCTGGAGCTGGACGACGTCACCGGCCCGGCGGTTGTGCGACCTCAGCCGTACAGCCAGCTTTGACACGAGCGGGTCGACCAGCCGGGTGGTCGGCACGGTCGGCGGGACGACCAGCAGCGCTCCATCGCCGCGGTCCTCGTGGTGGCAGCCGGTCCACTGCACCCCCGACTCCGCGAACGCGTCCCTCAGCACCTCGTACATCACTCGCTTGACGATCCGCCTGTCCTCGTCAGTGCGTCCTGGATCGTTGAACGAGGCGATGTCGGTGAAGAAGATCGAGCAATTCTGGCCGGTCCATTCGGTGTCTCGGGACCCGATTCGTTCGAGCGGGCCGGAGACGCGGTCCTCGTTGAGCCGCCCGTAGAGTTGCTGCTCGAGCAGGGCGGCGGCCCTGGGGTGTTCTTCGAGGAACCCGGCGAACCCCTCCGCCGGCACGACGAGGATCTCCACCGCGTCGCGCGTGACGACCGTGGCCGAGCGGGAACGGACCATCAAAGCGGCGCGCTCCCCGAGGAGGTCCCCAGGGCCGCGCAGGGCGACGATCCGTTCCTCGGAACCCGTGCCGCAGCACACCTGCGCCCAGCCGTCCAGGATCACCATGACGTCGGTCGCGGAGGCATCCTCATGGCACAGGACCGTTCCCGGCGGATGGCTTGCACGTTGCCCCAGCCCCAGAAGTTCTTGCTGCTCGACCTCGCTAAGGGAATGCCAAAACCTCCCAGCCGCGGTCCGCTCCACCGGATCCCCCTAACAGGGTCGTCCGCCATCGCCCGCTTCCTGCCTACCAGTCGCGCGATGCCGAAACCGCGGCGCGCGACACAATCAGGGCAACGCGCCGCCCGCGGGAATCTGCGCTTCACCAGGGTGAATGCGATGTCATGTGACGTCTGCGGGTGGCTCTGCCGCCAATGGCACGGGATTTTGCGCTGCGGAAGCCTTCGAGCGGTGAGCCTTTGGGCCGGTGGGAGCCGTTCTATCTAGAGGAGGTGACTCAGGTGGCTTCGGCGGCCTGGTGAGGCGAAAGGGGCGATCGGAACCGTGAGAGGTCGGCATCAGGGCAAGGGGCCGTTCCAGCGCACTCTCGACCGATCCGGCAGGTTCCTCGCTGCCGCCGCTCGCCAACCGACTGGACGGCAAGTATTCGCCGTAGGGGTCGCCATCACCGTCGTGTTGGCGGCGGCGACCGTGGCGCAGGCCCGTTTCCGCTCTGATGAACGGCCGTCCGCCGCACCTGTTTCGCCGAAGGCCAGCGCGAGCGGCGGTTACCGCACTCCCACTCCGATGGGTTCGATGTCCTCACCCACGCAGCCGACACCCACCCGTTCCAGTCCTCCCTTGCGTTCCAGTCCCTCCCCGCGCGCTCAGCCAACCACCACCGCGCTTTATGAGGTCGTCAGCGGAGCGGACGCTGACGGTCCCACGGGCCTGCGGCGGACCGCGACGCTTGCCGGACGCAGGTCCGCGAACAGCACGAGCTTCTGGGTGGGCTGCCGGCAAGCGCCTGCCGTCACGAGGTTCAGGCTAGGGCGGTCCTTCACGCGCCTGTCCACCGTCCTGATGCTCGACCCGGCAGCCCCGGCGGCGCTGAAGGTCCGGGTCGTCCTGCGAGGGGACGGGGCAGTGATCGCACAGCGGGTCGTGACGCCAAAATCGGCGACCGCGGTGCTGGCCCCGGTCACCGGGGTGCGGACTCTCGCTCTGGAGGCGACCGCGATCGCGGGCAGGTGCGGGACGGCCCCAGTCGGATACGGCATCGCCTACGGCGCCGCCCTCAAATGAGCCCGAAAGCGAGCGATCGCGCCACTGGCAGACCGATGGCGCAAATGTGGCTTGGCAGGATCTAGACAATGCACCCAGCACGCGATACATCTTGTCTCGTGGCGGGACGGGAAGAGGATGAAGACTTGCGGGCGGCGCTGGCCGTGCGGAAGGAGCTCGGGTCCGACTTCGAGCCCGAAATCATCGAGTCCTTTCTCGAACGGCTCGATGACAGGATCAAGGCCCGGGTCGACGCGCAGGTGGAGGCCCGGCTGGCCGAGAGCAAGGCGGTCAAGGGCGAGCGGAAGGGAACGTCCCCGGAGCTCGTCTTCGCCTCGATGTTCGGCGGCTTCCTCGCCACCGCGGTGATCGGCGGGACCATGGACGCGGCCGGGCTGCCCGCCGTGATCCTGGTCTGGATCGTCGTGGCCGTGGTCAACGTCGCGCACGCCATCGCCGGCCGCCGGCCCGGCTAGCCGACGTGGTCCGGTACGCGCGGACGTGCATCTGACCGACGGTCTATGCTGTTATCCCCTGGATCACACCGAGATCCCATAGTGTCGCGAGGACACGATCCCCGGGACTCGCCATGAAGACACCCTTCGCCGCGGGTGCGTCGACCGCCCAGGCTCCAGCCGTTCCCGTGCGCTTTCCGTACTCGTGGCTCCTCGCACTCTTCCTGGCGACCCTCGGAATGTGGATCGGACTGCTGGCCTCCGCGCAGATCCTCCTGCCCAGCCAGATCGAGTCGATCGACCCCGCGAACAAGGTGTGGCTCCTCGGGCTGGTCACCGGTGTCGCGGCGGCGGCCGCCGTGGTCTCGTCCCCGGTAGCGGGAGCTCTGTCCGACCGCACCACCTGGCGGTTCGGGCGTCGGCGCTCCTGGGTCGCGGCCTTCTCACTGCTCTGCACGGCCGCGCTGTTAGCCCTGCCGTGGCAGTCGACGGTGCTCGGCGCGGGTGTGTGCTGGATCGTCGTGCACGCCAGTGTCAGCGGCATGCACGTCGCACTGTGCGCGGCTGTCCCCGACCGCATCCCCGTCCATCAAAGAGGGATGGTGTCAGCCGTGGCCGGGCTTGCCCAGCCTCTCGGGCTGGTCGCCGGAACGCTGCTGGTCTCCAGCGTCGACACTGCGACCGGATACCTCCTGGTAGCCATGCTCGTCCCGGCCCTCACCGTTCCATACGCGCTGCTGGCTAAAGATGTCCCCGGCTCGCTTGAACCAAGCGCGGACCGGCAATCGTTCCGAATCTCCCTCGCCGACCTGTACGTGAAGCCCCGGCAGCATCCCGACTTCGCGTGGGCGTGGGCTGGACGCTTCATGGCCCAGCTCGCGACATCACTGGCCACGGTCTATCTGCTCTACTTCCTCCGCGACAAGGTGCGGGTGGCTGATGCGGCCGAGGGTGTCGCCGTCCTCAGCCTCCTGTTCACTTCGGGCCTCATCGTGGCGAGCCTGATCGCCGGGCGGCTCTCCGACCGGATCGGCCGCCGCAAGGTGTTCGTGATCGTCTCGTCGCTGCTGTCGGCCACCGGGCTGGTCACCATGGCCCTGGTCCCGGTATGGCCCGCCGCCATGGCCGCTGCGGCCATGCTCGGCGCCGGATACGGCGTCTATTTCGCGATCGACCAGGCCCTGGTCACCGAACTCCTGCCGCGGGCCCGTGACCGGGGCAAAGACCTCGGAGTGATGAACATGGCGGGCAGCGGCGCCGTCGCGCTCGCACCGCTCATCGCTGCGAACGCCGTCGCCCTCGGCGGATACTCAGCGCTCTTCATTCTCGCCGCATCGCTGGCCGTGGCGGGCGGCCTGTTCGTATGGCCGGTCAAGGCGGTTTCCTAGATGTCAGAACAAGGTGTCTGCTTCCGGGTGCTGGGGCGCCTGCGGGTCAGCGTGAACGGCGCGAGCGTCCCCCCTCCCGGTTCCAAGGTCCTCCAAGGGCTGCTCGGCGTGCTGGTCCTGGCGCGTGGGGAGCCCTTGTCGGCCGAACGGCTCGCGCACCTGGTGTGGGCCGATCGTGCCGAGTCGACGAGCCGGGCGTCGGTGCACGTCGGCGTGTCCCGCCTGCGCAAATGGCTGGAACGGCTGGACACGCCGGCAACGGCGAAACCCGCGATCGAGTACGCGGACGGGTACCTCCTGCGGGGCGCAAGTGTGGACCTCGACCGTTTCCTCGACCTCATCGGCCGTGCCCGGACCCTGACCGAGCCGGAGGCGCGGACCCGGATGCTGGCGTCCGCCCTGGAGCTCCGCCGGGGACCGCTCCTCACCGGACTGGATCAGCTGAACCGCACGGACGGCCTGATCCGGACGGCCGAACACCTGATCCGGGAGGCGGTGATGGACCTCGCCGACGCGGCGCTGTACGCGGGCACCCCGGAGGCCGCGCTCACCTCCCTCACCGTGATGGCCGACGAACTCCCGTTCGACGAGCCCCTGCACGCCGCCCTCATCGATGTGCTGGCGGCGAGCGGGCGGCCCGCCGAGGCATTGCACACCTTCCGGCACCTCAGCAAACGCTTCGGGGAGGAACTCGGCGTCGAGCCGAGCGAGAAAGTGCAGGAAGCACATCTGCGCGTCCTGTCCGCCAACCAGCCACTCGGGGCGCACCCGGGTGGTGCCGCGGGGACGCGCATGCCGGTTCCCGCCGAACTCCCGCCCGGCATCTCCGATTTCACCGGCCGGGAGGCCGAAGCGGCGCTCCTGGCCGAACGGCTGGACGGGACCGGCGGCACCCGCCCGCGTACCGTCGCCGTGGCCATGGTCGCCGGCATGGGCGGCATCGGAAAGACCACGCTCGCCGTGCACGTCGCGCATCGGCTCATCGACGCCTTCCCCGGCGGCCAGCTCTACACCGACCTGCGCGGCGACTCGGAGAACCCGGCCGAGCCGGGCGAGGTGCTCGGCAGGTTCCTGCGCACGCTCGGGACGGCGGGCTCCGGCGTGCCGCCCTCCCTTGAGGAGCGCACCGCCCTGTTCCGCAGCCGGCTGGCGGGCCGCAAAATGCTCGTCGTCCTCGACAACGCCGCGAGCGAAGAGCAGGTGCGGCCGCTCTTGCCCGGGACACCGGACGCGGCTGTGCTCATCACGAGCCGCCACCGTCTCACCGGGCTGGAGGGGGCGACGCTGCTGAACCTCGACGTCCTCGCCTCGGCGCAGGCCGTGGAGTTGCTGGCGGGCATCGTCGGCGAACGGCGCGTCGCGGCGGAGCCGGACGCCGCGGCGGAGATCGTGCGGCTCTGCGGTCACGTCCCGCTGGCCGTGCGCATCGCCGCGGCGCGGCTGCTCGGACGGCCCTCCTGGACGCTGGCACACCTCGCGAGCCTCCTGCATGAGGAGCGGCGCCGCCTGGACGAGCTGGCGGTCGGCGATCTGGAGGTGCGAGCCGGTTTCGAGATGAGCTACCGGCCACTGCCCGCGGCGACGAGGCGAGCGTTCCGCCTGGCGGGCCTGCTGTACGCGCCCGACTTCGCGTCCTGGGCGGTCGCCGCCCTGCTCGATGTGCCGCCGGCCGAGGCCCAGGACCATCTCGAGGCGCTGATCGACGCGCATCTGGTGAGCGTCGTCGACGTCGACGCGACAGGCCGGCTCCGGTACCGGATGCACGACCTCATCCGGCTGTACGCGCGGGAGCGCGCCGAGGCCGAGTGCCCGCCCGCGGAACGCGCCGCCGCGTTGCAGCGCGCCCTCGGGGCGTGGCTCTGGCTGGCCGAACGCGCCGCCGACCACGTCCCCGGACCGTGCTATGCCGCCATGCACGGCGCAGCCCCTCGCTGGCCGCTCCCCGCGGCGGAGGCGGCACAGCTTCTGAAGGATCCGATGCTCTGGTTCACGGCCGAACGCCCGGCACTCGTGGCCGAGGTCCGGCAGGCGTGCGAGCTGTCGCTGGATGAGGCGGCGTGGGACCTGGCGGCCTCCATGGAGAAGTACTGCGACGTCAGGGGTTTGTACGAGGACTGGCGTCACATGCACGAGCGGGCCCTGAGACTCTGCCAGGAGACGGGCAACAAGCAGGGCGAGGCGGTCCTGCGGCGCGGGCTCCTTGAGGTGACCACCTGGACCTCTCCCGTACGCTCCGGACCCGCGATGGTCACGATGCGCGAGTCAGCCGAACGGCTGCTTCAGCTGTTCACCGAGCTGGACGACCCGATCGGGATGGCCGACGCGATGGTGGCGATCGTCTGGGGCCTGGCGGCTCAGGGAGCGGAGAGCGAGGCGCTCGCTGTGGCGGAGCAGTCCCTGCGCCTCTCCCGGACATCCGGCTATCCGGGTGGGCAGGTTCGGGCCTACCACGTCATGGCGGTTGTGCATGGGGAGCGCCACCCCGACCGCGCGCTCCCCTGTCTTGAGCGAGCGCTGGAGAACGCCAAGGTCCTCGGCAATCCTCGTGTCATGGCCACCGTCATGCAGTTCCTCGGCGCCGCCCGGGCGCTGTGCGGCGACGTCGAGGGCGGCCAGAGACTGCTGGACGACTCGATCGTGATCGCACGCGAGCTCGATGACCGTTACCTGGAGACGTTCTCGCTGCTCTATCTGGCGAAGACGTATGCCGCGACCGGAGACGACCGGGCAAGGCCGACCGCCGAACTGGCGGTGTCCTACAGCCTTGTCGGCAACTTCCGCCATCATCTCGCCGACGCGCTCGCCGTGCTGGGCGAGCTGACCTTGGCGGCAGGGGATCTTCCTGCGGCCATTGCCTGCCTGGAACGATCGGTGCAGGTCTGGCGCACCCGCGGCTGGCTCCCCTACCTGGCCGGCGCCCTGCGTACGCTCGGTGACGCCCATGCCGCCGCGAACGACTTCGCAGCGGCCCGCGAGGCGTGGACGGAGGCACGCGACCTGTTCGCCCGATCCGCTGACGACACCGGCCGGGATTCGGTGGACGAACGACTCGCGGCCCAGAACGTCACCGGCCGCCCCTAGCGTGACCTGCCCGTCCTGGTGGTCGCAAGGCTCCTGTTAGCGTCCGGTTAGCAAGCCCCGGGTACCGTTGGTGTTCCGTCGGTTCTACCAAACCACGATTCGATATCCGCTCCCAGTCACCCTTGCAAGATCCGCTCCCAGTGACCTTGCGAATCCGCTCCCAGCCACTCAGCGATTTCTCCCGTGTGGTCGCGCCTGGTGCGCGACCGAGAGGGACCTGCGGCTCCGGCGACCCCGGTCCGCGTTGACCCGCCACTCCGAGGGACCGCCACCGGAGGCGAACATGGCAACGGAATCCCTGGAACCAGCCGACTACCAGCGGATATTTCGGGTCCTGGAGACCACCGCGGATGCGGCGGGACACCCGTCGTTCTTCGACCGGATCCGGGGAGCGCTCGCTCGTCACCTCGGCTGGAGCGACACCCTGGTCGTGCGAATGCCGGTGGGCGCGATGCCCTTCTCCGCCGTGTTCCAGCACGCCGCGGTGCCCCTTGGCAGGCAGACGTTCCGCGACGACCCAGCGCGGCACCAGGGAACCACCCGAGCCATGATGGGCATCATCGACGCCGGAACGGCGGCGAGGGCGCTCATCTGCGTGCACTTCTCCGGCGACGCCGGTCCCGGCGCGCGCGATCGGGCCATCCTGCACCGGCTCCAGCGCCATCTCGCTCCCTGGCTGGGTGAGCACCTCGCCCGCGTCCAGGCCGGTCAGGAGCCCGCGGAACTGACCAGACGCGAGTACGCGGTGGTGGGCCTGGTCGCTCAGGGCATGGCCAATCGTCAGATCGCGGAACGGCTCAATATCACCGTCGACACCGTCAAGAAGCATCTGACCCATGCCATGGCGAAGACGGGCTGCACCGGGCGGGCCCAACTCGCGTTGTGGTGGCACCGCCGCCACGGGAGCATGGCCCACGCCCTGGCGTAGCAGGCGTGACGAAGGAATCATGTTCGAGAGGCACAGTCGGCCATCGGCCCCTGCGGACCCGACAGGGCCGCCCTCGCCCGCAGACCCACTCGAACCCGCGGACTACAAAGGGATGCTGGGCGTACTGGACGACGTTCTCGGAGCCCACGACACCGAGGAGTTCCGCGAACGGCTTCAACGGGCGCTCTCGAAACACTTCGGCTGGGCCGGCACGGCCACGCTCAGGTGTGACCGAACGGGATCATCGGCGAACGGCGAGGAGACTGCGAACCTCGCGATCGGGGCCCGCCAACAGGCGATCATGGAACTGCTCGGCCGGCACCTGGCCCCGCTGGCCAGAGACCTCGCCGACGCCAGCAGGGCCGTACGGCCTCCGTTGACCCCGCGGGAGGCGCAGGTCACCGAGCTCGTCGCGGCCGGGCTCAGCAACGGCCAGATCGCCGACCTGATGGACATCTCCGTCAGCACCGTGAAGAAGCACGTCACGCGGGTCCTGACCAAGAGCGGCTGCACCAGCCGCATGGAGCTCGCGGTGTTGTGGCTGCGCCTCAACGGCGAGGGTTCGGGGACGGGCGCGACCGGATAGCGGCCCTGGCAACCGACCGATATTCCACCTTCGGACAGTACCATTGGTCGATTTGGTCATGGACACTCGGAACAAGGACCCTGGACTCTGGTCCGGTCGGGAGTCATGGTGACCGCGCAATTCAGGCTGCTGGGATCAGTGGAGATCGCAAACGGCAGGCACACGTTCGCGCTGCCGGCCACCAAGCCGAGCGTCGTGCTGGCGGCACTCCTGCTGCACGCGAACGAGTTCCTCTCCAACGAGCGCCTCATCGAGATCGTGTGGGGCGAGGAGAACCCGCGCGCTCCGCGCAATCCACGTTCCAGCCTCCAGACGTACGTGATGCGGTCACGCCAGACCCTGCACGCCAATGGAGTGCCCGGCAACCCGATCCTGACGCTGCCGAGCGGCTACACCTTGGAGGCGAGCCCGGAGACCTTGGATCTGCTGCGCTTCCGCCAGCTGCTGGAACGCGCCAGACGCGGTGCCGGCGATCTGGAGGAGTCGCTGCGCCTCCAGGAGGCGCTCGCCCTGTGGCGTGGCCCCGCCCTGGCCAACATTCCCTCGGACGTGCTGCACCGGGAAGAGGTCCCGAAGCTGACCGAGGAGTGGCTGGGGGCCTGCGAGCGCCGGATCGACATCGAGCTCTCCCTCGGCCGCCATCGCAGTCTCACCGCCGAGCTGCACGGCCTGACCGCCGCCCACCCGCACCGGGAACGGTACTGGGAGCAGCTGATGGAGGCGCTGTACCGGGCGGGACGCCAGTCCGAGGCCCTGGCCGCGTACCGGAAGATCAAGGGCATCCTGCTGGAGCAGCTCGGCGTGGATCCCGGGCCCGGCCTGCAGCGGATGGAACTGGCCATCCTGAAGGGCGAGCTTCCGGTGTCCGACCCGGCACCCGACAAGGCCGCCGATCCGGCACGGGTGTCGCCGCGCCCGGCGGCACGGTCCCTGGGGCCGTCCTGCCGGCTGCCTCCGCCCGACCGCGGCTTCGTCGGGCACAGCAAGATCGCGTCCCGGATCGCCGACGAGCTGACCCGCGTCGCCGACCAGGAATCGGCCGTGGTGACGGTGATCCGCGGAGCCCCCGGAGTGGGCAAATCGGCCCTGGCACTGCGCGTCGCCTACGATGTCGCGGACCTCTTCCCGGAAGGGCAGTGGTATCTGCGGCTCAGCGACGACAGCGGCCGGCCGCGCCCCCCGCAGGAGCTGCTGGGCGAGTTGCTGGTCTTCGCAGGACTGCGGCGCCCCGCCATCCCCGAGGGGCAGGCCGAGCGGCAGGCCGCCTTCCGAACCGCGCTGGTGGACCGGCGCATCCTCCTGCTGCTCGACGACGCGGTGGACGCCCGGCACGTCGAGCCGCTGCTGCCGGGGAGCGCCGGCATGGCGGTGCTGGTGACGAGCAGGACGAACCTGGCCGAGCTGACGGCCCGGTGGCGGCTGCGCTCGCACCAACTCGACGCGCTGCCGGTGGACGGCTCGCTGGAACTGCTGGCCGGACTGCTGGGCCGGATGACGGTGGACCGGAACCGGGCGGCCGCGGTCACGCTCGCCGAGATCTGCGGCGGCCTGCCGCTGGCGCTGCGGATCGCCGCGGCCAAGTTCACCAGCCGCCCGGGACAGAGCCTCGGGGAGTTCGTGAGCTGGATCGCGGCGGACCCCCTGGGGCGTTTGTCGGTGGGAAGGCGGCCGAGGATCTCGGTGCGCCGGGCGTTCGACCTGTCCTCGGAACGGCTCGGCCCGGAAGCCAGGCGCCTGCTCAACGCCATCGCCGAGGCACGCACCGGGCCGGTCTTCAGCGTCGAGGACGTCGCACGCCTGACCGGTACCCGATCGCGGCACGCCGAGGAGCTCCTGGAGGAACTGTTCGAAGCCGGGCTCCTCCAGGGCCTCGACCTCGACCGGTTCTCCATGCCGCCGCTCCTGCGCTCCTATGCCCGCGAACTGAGGGCCGACGGTGAGACTCCACGCGTCGCCGGCACCACGGTGGCGCGCTAGAGCACGTCTCGAGGTGGCATGTCTCAAGGTGGCGTGTCTCGCGCTCGGTGCCAGATCAGGGAAAGGGATGCGGAACCCGATGGAGGTCCCCCTCCTCCAGATCCGTGCTCCGCCAGCCCGCCCGCCGGAACGCCGTCCGCATGCGCGGCATGTGGAGGGCACGCTGCTTGTGCCAACCGAAGTCGATGGGGAGCAGGCCCGGCACGATCACGCAGACGTTGCGGAGCCCGGCGGCCGCCTGTTCCGGGCAGGTCTGCTCGACCACGATGACGTCGAAACCCGCGCCGATGAGCAGGTCGCGGCAGAAACGCAGGTCGTCGAGGAGATTCAGGGTCTGGGGACGGAACCGCTCCCACTCACGGTAGAGGTCGGTCATCGCCTGGCCGGTCCGCTCGGCGAGGAAGAACCTGGCATGGCGCTCCATCTCCGGCAAGCCGAACAGGGCCGCGTGGTGGGTCAGGTGCGAGACCTTGGCGAAGTCCACCGCCATCCCGGCGAGCTCGTCGCGGAGCCGGTTGACCCGTTCAGGCAGCGAAGGGATGTAGGAGGCGATCTCGCAGAGGGCGGCGCGCACCGCTCCCGCGGGATCGAGGCCGGCGCCCGCGGCGAAGCACAGGGTGCCCAGCCCGCCGTCGCGGCGCCGGGCGACGGCCGTGACGACCGGGACCGGGAGGTCCACCCGGTTGTCGAAGAGCCGGACGTCGTATCCGTGCATCCGCATCCGGTCCATCATGATCCGCGCCGCCGGATCGCCGACGCTCTCGGGGAGGATCTCGGGCAGCCGTGCCTTGCCGTACCAGGCGAGCAGGAAGGCGTCTCGCTCGATCAACTCCAGCATGCCGAACAGGACGGCCTCCTCCACGCATCCGCCGCCGGCACAGCCGTTGGAACATTCGTGGACGAAGTCCCCGTCACCGACGCGCCGCTCCATGTAGTACGAGATGCGTTCCGGGACGAGGACGGGACGCTCGTCCCGGAGCGAGTATCCCCACACCCAAGAGATCGGCCGGTCGGGCGCGAACGCCGTGAAGTCGGGGTCGGAACGGTAGACCTCGTCGTCGTACAGGCCGCATTCGCGGGGGTCCAGCGCGTCGGAGCCCAGCCTGTCGTAGGAGTCGACGACGACATGGTCGAGCCCTCGCCGCTGGCCGCCCGCATAGCGCTCCAGGCCCTCGAACACGCCACAGGCCAGGCTTTCGTCGTATGAGTCCGCGTGCCCGCTCCAGTGCACGTCGAAGAGGCGCTCCGCGATGCGCAGCTTCATCTGGCCGTTGACCGGCGCGGTGGTCGGGCTCGTCACGTCGTAGTGGGCCGACCGCCCCAGCACCCCGCAGATCGGATTGATCAGCGCGTCCAGTGGCAGCGGGACATCAGTGGCCGCGCGCAGATGGTAACTGTCGGGTGCGCGCTTGGCGCGGTCGACGAAGTCGAGCCGGGCGGCCTCGCGGTCACCCGGGCGCGACCGCCCGCACGAGGGGCAGTCCGGGTCCGCCATGAGCCTGAAACGCCGCACCCCGAGGGAGTCCAGCCGCAGCTCGTGAACGAACGGCAGGCGTTCACTCACCGGTGGCCGCGCGGTGGCGAGCCGCGCATACAGGTGCCACATCATCTCCAGCGCGTCGGAGGTGAGATAGGGCGAACCGGCGACGGCGTGGACGGCACGGCCGCTCTCCAGGGCCTCCCGTTCCTCGGTGCTCTGCAATCGCTGCCAGCGTCGCGCAAGGCACTCCGGGCACGGAGATCCGGCTGCGGGCTCCGACGCGGACGGCCCGAACAGCACGGCGCTCTGGGTCAGATGGACCGGATATGACACCGGATATGACCGGGTGTCGGCGCGATTCCGGTCACCGTCGAACACGTCGAACGCGCCGAGCACGGCGACCTGTGGCCTGATCTCCCCACCCGCCAGGGTCACCCGCTCATCGAGGAACCGCTCGACACGCGCCCGGTCCTGTTCGCGAGACGAGATGGCGTCGACGGTCTTCTGGACGTTCCTCGGCACGGTCGCTGTTGCCACGCT
Organism: Actinomadura rudentiformis; assembly: GCF_008923185.1. Lineage (GTDB taxonomy): Bacteria > Actinomycetota > Actinomycetes > Streptosporangiales > Streptosporangiaceae > Spirillospora > Spirillospora rudentiformis. Next base: position 76,678 of record NZ_WBMT01000032.1, on the reverse strand, counting down.
CAACCTCTCCTGCATGCGGACGTGAGCCGAGCGGGCCGTACCACGGCGACCCGCTCGGCGGCCTGCTACGCACAGCTTGCGGTGCTGGTACAGCTCGTGGTGCTGCTGCTGGTGCTCGTGCTGCTCGTACTGGAGCCGGTGCTCGTGCTGCAATCGCAGCTCGTCCAGCCGAGGAGGTCTTCGGTGGCCTCGACGTGATCATGGATCTCGAACGTCTCCGCTTCGAGCATCGCCATCCCGGCATGCAGCTCCGACAGCGGCTCGCCGTCCTTCGCGTGCGCCATGCCAGCCACTCCCCTACGCGCAGCTCGCGGTGCTGGTGCAGCTGGTCGTGCTGCTGCTGGTGCTGCAGCTGCTGGTGCTACAGCAGTCCGCCAGCACTTCGGGGGCCTCCTCGTAGTCGAGGATCTCAAAGGTCTCCGCCTCGAGAAGCTCGAGGTCGTTCCGGAGATCGACAAGGTCGGCGCTCATCGCTTCACTCCCTTCCGTGGGTCCGTGAGTGATTTCGTTTCTCGTTTGCCCGCGGTCGTCGGTCGCCGCCAGGTCAGGAGCAGCTGGTGCTGCTACTGCTGCTGCAGCTGCTGCATGTGCTGGTGCAGCTCGTGGTGCCCGCAACCTCCTCGATGGTCTCGACGTAGTCACTGATCTCGAAGGTCTCGGCCTCCAGCAGGCCCAGCTCCGCCTGGAGGACGGTGTGGGTACCGCGGTCCTCGTCGGTGTCGCTCACGGCTTGGCGCTCCTTCCTCTGTCTCAGTGGGTCGAGGTGCCGGATACCGCCTAGTCGCAGCAGCTGGTGCCGCTACTGCTGCTGCAGCTGCTCGTGGTGCTGGTGCAGCTGCAGGTGCCGGCCAGCTCCTCCGCGACGTCGGAGTGGTCGCGGACTTCGAAGGTCTCGGCCTCCAGCAGGCCGAGGTCCTCCAGGAGTAGGGATCTAGTACCGCTGTCGTCGGTCTCGTTCACGGCTGTGCTCCTCGTTGCTCCTCGTTGCTCCTCGTCGCTCCTTGTGTGTTGAGGCGTCCGTGGCACGGTTCGCCGTTATGGCGGGCTAGTCGCAACAGCTGGTGCCGCTGCTGCTGGTGCAACTGCTCGTCGTGCTGGTGCAGCTGGTGGTGCCGGCGAGCTCCTCCACGACGTCGTTGTGGTCGCGGATCTCGAAGGTCTCAGCCTCCAGGAGGCCCAGCTCGTCCTTGAGCACCGAGAGCGTGTGGTCTTGCTTTTCCTGACGCATGAACCGCTCCTTCCCTGAGTTTTCCGGCGTTGTCCGGAAGCATGACACCGGCCACTGTCAGCGCTGGGACGTGGCACTAGCATTTCGCTCTCAACCCGCTGTCAGTTCACTGGAATCGCGATGCGGGGTATCGACCGGATTTGCTGCCGCTGTTCTACTTGGTTTAGCGGCTGACCCCGTAGGAGTTTTACAAGAAAACATTCCTTGGGAAATGGATGGCCGTCGAGAACCGAAGGAGCCTGCCATGGCCGAAACGCTTGCCCGGGCCTCCGGAGCCACCCGCCGTTATGGCGAGGTCGTGGCCGTCGACCAGGTCTCGGTGGACGTCCGCGCGGGAGAGCTGGTCGGCCTGCTGGGGCCCAACGGCGCCGGCAAGAGCACCTTGATCAACATGCTGGTCGGGCTGCGCCGCCCCACCGCCGGCACGGTCGAGCTCTTCGGCGGGGATCCGCGTTCCCCGGCGAACCGCCGTGCCATCGGTGTCACTCCGCAGGAGACGAGCCTGCCCGCGACACTGCGGGTCGCCGAGTGCTACGACTACGTCGCCGCGCACTTCCCGGACCCCGAGGACCGGGACGAACTGCTCGGCCGCCTCGGCCTCGACGGGCTGGAACGGCGCCAGACCGGCGGGCTCTCGGGTGGGCAGAAGCGACGGCTCGCCGTGGCCCTGGCGTTCGCCGGCCGCCCGCGGATGGTGTTCCTGGACGAGCCGACGACCGGGCTGGACGTGGAGGCCCGGCACGCCCTGTGGCAGAGCATCAAGGCGTACCACGCCGGCGGCGGGACGGTGCTGCTCACCAGCCATTACCTGGAGGAGGTCGAGGCGCTGGCCGAGCGGGTCATCGTCATGGGAGACGGCCGGATCCTGACCGACGACACCGTCGAATCGGTGCGGGCCATGGTCGGCGTCCGGCGCGTGAACGTCCAGCTCGACGAGGTCCCGCCCCTGCCCGGGCTCCTCGGCGTGGAGCGCGAGGGTGCGCGCGCCAGCCTGCTCACCGCCGACGCCGACCAGCTCGTCCGCGATCTGGTGGCCACCGGAGTGGCCTTCTCGGATCTGGAGATCAAGACGACGTCTCTGGAAGAGGCGTTCCTGTCCATCACCACCTCGGTCGGCGCCGACTCGGCGGCGGTCTGAGCCTGCAGGAGTCCCGGAGGATCGCCGGGGGAGGAAGGAACCTGCGATGCATCTCGTGGCCACGCACGCGAAGTACCAGTTTCTGGAGACTGCCCGGATCCCCATCGCCGTCATCGGCAACGTGTTCTTCCCCGTGGCGGTGATGGTGTTCTTCGTGGTTCCGTTCACCCGGGACGACCCGGCGGAGGCCACGCAGGCCGCGGCCTCGGTGGTGACGTTCGCCCTCATGATGAGCTTCCTGTTCCAGTACGGGGTGGGCGTCGCCGAGGATCGGGCCCAGCCCTGGGACGCCTACACCCGGACGCTGCCCGCCGGGCCCTGGCCGCGGTTCGCCGGCCGGATCCTCTGCGGGTTCGCCTTCATGGCGATGTCCCTGCTGTCGGTGGTGATCGTCGCCGCGGTGGCCACTCCGGCGACGCTCTCCCCCGGCGAGCTCGCCGCCACCCTCGGTGCCCTGGTCGTCGCGGCGGTGCCCTTCGTCCTGCTGGGCCTGGCGATCGGCTACTCGCTGCCCGGCAAGGCGGCGCTGGCGCTCACCCAGATCGTGTTCTTCCCGCTCGCCTTCGGCGGGGGGCTCCTCGGCCCGCCCGGCGAGGCACCCGAATTCGTGGAGACGGTGGCTCCGTATCTGCCGACCCGGGGCGCCGTGGAGCTGGTCTGGGCCGCGGTCGGGGACTACCGGATCAACCCCACCGCCATGGTCATGCTCGGCGTGTGGATCGCCGCCACCGGTGCCCTGGCGGTCTGGGCCTACCGGCGGGACGAGGGGCGCCGGTTCACCTGAAACGCGTCACCTGAGGCGCGGCGGCCGCTTCCGAGCGGGGCCTGTGACAGCAATTTGACAGCGAACTGCGGGCGGTCCTCAAAGGAGGCCACGACAGTGGAAACAACGACGGTCAATGGAGCAGGTATTGCGGCGGAGTTCTCCAGCAATGGTCTCCAAGATGTGCGTCCCAGACTCCGGCATGATGTCCTCTTCGCCGATACCGGTGACGGCGTCCTTTTCCGTAACAGCGACAACGGATTCATCGTGCATGGGCGCACCGCATACCGTTTCGCCACGATGCTGGCCCCACATCTGACCGGCCGCAACACCGTGGCCGAGCTCACCGGCGGGCTGAACGAGGCGCAGCGCACGATGGTCGTCGACTTCGTGCGAACGCTGCTCGAACGGGGCTTCGCCCGCGACAGCCGTCCGGCCGGCCCGGCCGATCCGGCGGTCCTGCCAGACCGGGTGCTGGAGCGCTTCCAGCCCCAGCTCAACTACGTCGAGCACTATGTGGACGACGCGCAGGGCCGGTTCATCCGGTTCCGCGACGCCGACGTCCTGGTCTTCGGCCGGGGCGGCATCGCGATGGCGGCGGCGTTGAGCCTTCTGCGCAACGGGATGCGCACGGTGCATGTGACGGCGACCGAGGCCGAGGCCGCTGCCCTTCGCGAGGAGGCCACGGCCCTCACGGCTCTGGGGTGCGAGGCCGAGATCCGGCTGCGGACCGGAGACGCCCCGGAACTGGATCCGGCGTCGTACGACCTGGTGATCGCTGCCGTCGAGGGAGCGGGGGCCGCCGATGCCCTGCGGCTCGCCTCGGCGCCTCCGGCCAGGGGAATCGTGCTGCCCGCGACAGTGATCGGAACTCGCCTGACGGTCGGACCGCTTGTACGTCCTGGGACGACTCCCTGCTGGACGTGCTCCTTGCTGCGGCTGGACGACAACCTGGACCCGGCATCGATGGCCGCCCTGTGGCGGGGCATCGGCCTGCCGGGGCTCGGCGCGGGCACGGCGCGCCCGAGCGCCCCGGTCGCCGCGATGTTCGGGACCATGCTCGGGTACGAGGCGTTCCGCACGCTGACCGGCTGCCTCCCTGCGGAGACCGAGGGCGCCGTCATCCTGCAGGACCAGCTGACCCTGGAGACCTCACGCGAGCCGGTCCTTCCACATCCCCGCTGCCCTTCGTGCGGCGACCCGCAGCGGAAGATCATCGAGGACGCGCACACGAGGACGCGGCGGACCACCGCCGAGGAACTGGAGCCTGCCGACCCGGAGGAGGCCGGCGACCCAGATGAGGCCTCCGAGTCCACGGAGCACGCCGAGCCCGCAGGAAGCACCGAGCCCGCGAAGCCCGCGGCGGCGGCCGGAGTGGTGGTCGCCCCCGAACAGCTCCGGGATGAGCTGACGACCATCCTGGAGCTGGTGTCGGAGCACGCCGGGGTGTTCACGGTGTTCGACGACACGTCGATCGACCAGTCCCCCCTGAAGGTCACCCGGCTGAGGGCGGGTTCCACCGCGTCCCCGGGCTCGCCGCCTCGTTCGATCGCCGCCGCCGACCTGCACTACGTGACGCGGGCACGCACCCGCGCGGTGCACGCGGCCGCGCTCGCCTACGTCGGCCGAGCCGGGCCCGGCTCGATTCCCGAGGCCGGGGCGGATGCTCGCCCGGGGCTTGCCTCCGTCTCCTTCGATCGGCTGCTGACCTGGAGCGGCCGTTCCGTCGATGACGATCAGGCCGGGCCCTGGCTGACCGCGAGGTCCCTGCTCGACGGACGGGAGTTCGGGGTTCCCACTGGTGCCGTTCACCCCTTCTCGGCGGCGAACGCGGAGCTGTACGCCGAACCCACCGCGGCCGGTGCGGGGGCCGGGGCGACCGCGGCGGAGGCGATCCGGCAGGGCCTGCTGTCCGCGCTGGCCTACGCGGCGCTCCGCACGGCGGCCGGCGACCCGGCCGTCGCCCGGACGATCACTCTCGACGCGGCGCCGCACGGCTCAGAGATCGACTTCCTGGTGCGCACGACGCGGAACCTGGAACACCCGGCCGAGCTGATCGACCTCGCCCCGGACGGCCCCGCACATCTGGTACTGGCGCGGGCAACCGGTTCCGACCTCGAGCCCGTGCCGTGGTCGGTGGGCGCGGCGCTGTCCCGCGACGAGGCCGTGACGATCGCGCTGCGCGACCTGATCGCGTGCGAGCAGCTGCGACGGGAACTCGGCGAGACGGCCGAGGTGGATTTCGGCGATCCGGTGTTCCCCTCGCTGGACGTGCGGGCGATTCGCAGCCCGGGCCCGGCGTCCGCCCGGCCGGGCTCCACTACGGTGGCCGCGATACTGGACGACCTGCGGGCACGCGATCTCGACGCCCTCGTGGTGCCCACCGCCACCGCGGACCTGGTCCGGCATGGCCACGTCGTCACCGTTCGTGTGCTGATGGCCACGAGCCGGGGTAGCCGGGGATGACAGTGACAGCGGAGCGTCCTGCCCGGCTCACCCTGGAGGAGTCGCGGCAACGGGTGCAGCGCCGTCTCCAGGCCCTCGCCGGCGAGAACGGGCCCGAGATGCACGTGGCCTTCCTGGGAGTCACGGACGCGCTCGCCGAACCCGCCGCTATGCCCGCCGTACCGCCCGGCGCGGACGTGCTGATCCCGGTCCGGCTGCACGACGACAAGGCGATCGTCGGGCCGTACACCAGCAGGAGAGGCACCAAATGGTCGCGCCCCTGCTTCAACTGCCTGGCGCGGCGCTGGCAGGCCATCCGCTCCACCGACGAGCGCGACGTCCTCGAATTCGGTGCCCGGGTGCACGCGGTCGCCCCACCGCCCTTCCTCAACGAGTTCGCGCTCGAATGCGTCCGGCGGGTGGCGGACCTCGTGGCGGCGGGCCGCCCGGCCGACCCCGCGGGCCATCCCCTCGTCTATGAGATCAGTCTCGACACGGCTCAGATCCGGCGTTACCCGTTGCTGGCCGACTCGGACTGCCCGTTGTGCAACGACCGCCCGCCGGACCACCCTGACCGCGTCGTCGAGCCGCTGCGATCGCGGCCCAAGAGCGGCACGGACGCCTTCCGCCTGAAGACGCCCGAGGACTACCGGTTGGCAGTGGAGGCCTACGTCAATCCGGTCTGTGGCGCCCTGGGTCCCCAGGCCCGGCACCGCCTTGAATGCACCACGACCGCTCCGACCATCGGGCACTTCGCCGTTCGCGGCACGGGTTACATGCACGACTCGTTCTGGGGAGGCCACGCCTACAACTACGACGAGAGTGTGCTCCTCGGCATCCTGGAAGGGCTGGAGCGGCATGCCGGGATGCGTCCGCGGCATGTGGCCAGAACCGTCGTCGACACCTACGAGAACCTGGCGGCCGACGCGGTCGACCCGCTGGAGTGCGGCGTCTACACCGACGAGTACTACGAAGGGGACCCGTACCACGTCAGATACACCCCGCGCCTGAGGATCCCGTGGGTGTGGGGCCATTCGCTGCGCGACGACCGGCCCGTGCTCGTGCCCGAGATCCTGGCGTACTACCACGTGGACGATCCGGTCAACAAGTTCGTGCAGGAGTGCTCGAACGGGTGCGCAGTCGGGAGCTGCCGGGAGGAGGCGATCCTCTTCGGCCTGCTCGAACTCCTCGAGCGCGACGCCTACGTCCTCAGCTGGTACGGCAAGGCGCGCCTGCCGGAGATCGACACCCGTTCGATCCCCGACCCGCGATGCCGCATGATGATCGACCGGATCGCCCTGTGCGGTTACGACGTCCGGCTGTTCGACACCCGCGTCGAGTTCTCCGTCCCCGTCGTCACGGCGGTGGGGGTCCGGCGGGACGGGGGTCCGGGAACGCTCTGCGTCGGTGCCGGGACAAGCCTGGATCCCGAGAGCGCCGTCAAGGCCGCCCTGGGCGAGATCGCCAACACGATCCCCGGGTTCGACGTCCATTCGGCGGCGGGAACCGCCGAGTTGCGCGCGATGGCGGCCGACTACCACCGGGTGGTGACCCTGGCGGACCACCCGCGGCTGTTCGGGCTGCCGGAGATGGCCGCGCAGATGGACTTCCTGCTGGACCACCCGGCCCCGCGGCCGATGACGGAGATCTACCGCGGCTGGGCCGCGCGCCGGCCGCGCCATCTGGATCTGCTCGACGACCTGCGCTTCGTGGTCGGCGAGGTGACCTCCGCCGGCTTCGACGTCATCGTGGTCGACCAGACCTCCCCCGAGCAGCACGACGCCGGGGTGCGCGGCGCCTGCGTCATCGCGCCGGGCCTGCTGCCGATCGACTTCGGCTGGGGGCGGCAGCGGGCGCTGCACATGCCCAGGATGCGCGACGCGTTCCGCCGGGCGGGGTGGCGGACCACCGAGCTCGACGAGTCGGAGCTGCATCTCGTGCCGCACCCGTTCCCCTGACCCTGCCTCTGCCCTTGATCCCGGCCAGCGAAATGAGACCTCGATGAGCGTCGTCAACGACTACGTCAACGCGATCGTCCGCCGCCGGCGAGAACCCATGGAGCCGTTCGGATTCGAGCCCGACTGGGCCGACAAGCCACGCAGGCACAAGGTGTACCCCGGTGCCGTGCGCTTCCCGCTGCCGGACGGGCGCTGCGGCGAAGGCGCCGCGCTGGACACCGGACTGCGGCCGGCGCCGGCCGGTGGGCGCTTCACGCTCGACACCCTGGCCGGGATGCTCCGCGACTCGTACGGGCTGCTTGGGCGCAGGCTGGGCGTGCAGGCCAACAACGACGAAGAGATGCTGCCTCGATACCGCAGCGCGGTGTGGTGGCGCGGGACCGCCTCCGGCGGGGGCATGTACCCCGCGGAGATCTACTGGGTGTGCGGGCCCCGGGGGCCGATGGTGCCGGGCGTCTACTACTACTCGACGCCTCACCACGCCATGCAGCGCCTGCTCGCCGGCGATGTGGTGGACCAGGTGCGCGCCACCCTCGGCGACGACGGCGCGGCCGGATCGACCGATCAGTTCCTTCTGGTCAGCCTGAAGTTCTGGAAGAACGCGTTCAAGTACAACAGCTTTTGCTACCACGTGGTCACGATGGACGTGGGAACCCTTCTCGGCACCTGGCAGATGTGGTCCCGGGCCCATGGGCTCGCACTACGGCCGATGCTGCATTTCGACGAACCCGCGCTCAACCGGCTGCTCGCCCTGCAGACCCGCGCGGAGAGCGTGTTCGCGGTCGTACCGCTGCCATGGACCGAGCCGGGTACCCCCGGGAAACCGGACGCGGCACCGGCAAGGCAGGCGAGGGTGACCCTCCAGGAGAACGAGCGGTCCCGCAGAGTGATCCGCTTTCCGCTGGTGGAGGAGGTCCACGCGGAGATCGTGGCCGACCACCGGCCCCGGCCGACCGCCGAAGAGCTGGCGCTGGCAGCCGCCGTGATCCCGCCGTATGGCAACGGCGGCCGCGGTCACGAGAGTGGCCGCGGCCTCGACGGCGACAGCGGGCGACTCGTGCTGCCCCCCGCCGAGCCGCTGAAGGCCACTGTGCCGGCGTCGTTGCGGGCACGGCGCAGCAGCTTCGGCCGCTTCAGCGGGCACCGTCCGCTCACCCAGGCCGAGCTGAGCGCCGTGCTGGCCGCAGGCACCGCGGGTGGACGGCTGGTATCCGACGTCAAGGACGGCGACGGCGGGCCGGCGCTCACCCGCCTGGTGGTGTTCACCAACCACGTAGGCGGCATGCCACGCGGCGGCTACGCCTACGACCCGGCGCGCAACGAACTGGGTGTCGTGTCGCCGGGCGACGCGGCGCAGTTCCTGCAGCACAACTACTTCCTCCCCAACTACAACCTTGAGCAGGCGGCGGCCGCCCTGGTGGTGCTCGCACGGCCCGAGGCGGCGTTGGAGGCAGCCGGTCCTCGCGGCTACCGCTACGTCAACGCCGAGGTCGGTGCGGTCGCGCAGGCGGTCTACACCGCGTGCGCGGCTCTCGGCATCGGCTGCGGTGCCGCGCTCGGATTCGACAACGTCTCGTACGCCGAACGGCTTGGGCTGGAGGGCACCGGCGAATGGCCGCTGCTGCTCCTGATGATCGGCAACGAGCGGCCCGGCGAACCGAACATCGACCACCGGATCGGCTGAGACCGGCACGAGAGAGGTTGGGGCAGTGAGAGAGAGCGTGCGGACGGCTCCGGAAAAGCGGACGGCTGCAGAAGCGGCCCAGACCGACGGCTTGCTGCTGACTCCGTTGTTCATGCTCCGGCTGGGCGGGCTGCCGGTCGACGCGGTCCAGCCACTGCGGTTCACCGAGACGACGCGCTGGGCCTCCGAGGTCCTCGTGCTGGAGGACCGGCTGGAGACGAGCAAAGGCGAGGCCGCCGACGCCCTGGGGGAGGCGGTCGGCGGCACCGATGACGAACGCTTGCGGCGCGGCATGCTCGAACTCCGGCGGGACATCTTCAACCGGCGCATGCCCCGCGAACCCGACCGGGCGCGACGCCTGGTCGCAGAACTCGGCCTGGGCGGTCCCGGCGAATGGCTGGAGCTGCGGACCCGCTACCAGGAGCTGCTGGCCGCGGGCGAGCGGATCCTCGGCGGCGAGGTGCGCCAGCGCCGCGAGTACCTGAGAGGGCTGGCCAGGGACCCGAGGCTGAGGCACGGGCTGCTCCTCGCCTCCCCGTCGCTCGACCGCTACCTCTCGGCGTACCTGGAGGCGCCGCCCGGCCCGCTCGGGAAGCGCGCCCGGCGGATCGAGCGCTCCCTGCTGGAGTACGTCTACCGCAGCGCCTGCAAGACCAGCCCGTTCAGCACCCTCACCACGGTGGCCCTGGGCCGGTTCGAAACCGGAACAGGGACGGTGGTGTCGGCCGAGGGAGTCTCCGGGCCGGGCCGCAGCCATCCGCGAATCAACGTCGCGATGCTCGCCCGGCTCGCCGAGGTCATCGCCGACGACGCGGGGTTGCGTGCCGACCTCCCGGTGGAGGCCACCTCGGGATGGCGGGGCGACAGCGACCGGATCCGCTACGTGCGCCGGATCCGGCAGGCAGGGGACGCCGAGGCGGCGGTGACGTTCGACTCCCTGCGCGAGAACCTGTTCTATCTGTCTCGCGGCACCGTGCTCAACGAGGTCCTCGACCTGCTGGAGCGCCATCCCCGGCTCCGGCTCGGCGAGCTCGCCGAGCAGCTGCTGCTGGTGGACCCGGAACAGCGCGACCGCGCGGAGATCGAGCTGTACCTGAGCCGCTTGCTGCGGCTGAGCCTGCTGACGGTGCCGCTCCTGCAGGTCGACATCCACAGCGATGACCCGCTGCGCGGCTTCCGCGACCGGATCGCGCGGATCGGCCGCCCCTGGGCCGGGGATCTCGCGGATCGGCTCGATCTGATCGCCGGCCATCTCGGCCGGTTCCCCGGCGCCGATCTCGGCGAGCGCCGCCGGCTGGTGGACGCGGTGCGCGCCGAGTTCGTCGAGGCGCAGCACGAGCTCGGCCTCGACGAGGTCACCACGCCGCGGACGCTGATCTACGAGGACGTGGCGCATCCCGGCGCGAAGGTGGTGGCCGATCGCGACAGCTGGGAGGACACGCTGCTGCCATCGCTGCAGGGTCTCTCCCGGATCCTGCCCCTGTTCGACATGACCCTGCCGCAGCGGCTGAACCTCAAGGGATTCTTCCTGGCCCGTTACGGGCGGGGCGGCCGGTGCGAGGACGTCCTGCGTTTCATCCACGAGTTCCACCGTGACTTCTTCGACCAGTACATCAAGGCCGCCCAGCGCCGCCGTGCCTTCGACGACGACGGCGAGTACGTGCCGCTGGAGAACTGGCTGCGGCTTCCTGAGATCACCGCACTCGACGACGCCCGCCGCACGCTGACCGAGCGGATGCGGCGGGCATACGCCGAGGTGCCCGCCGGGGCCCGGGAGCTCGTCCTGGATGAGGAGTTCGTCGACGCGGTGGCGCGGGAGCTGCCACCGTCCCTGGGGGACTTCGACCCGCGCAGTTTCTTCCTCCAGGTGGCCGACGTCGGCGGCCGGCCGCTGGGCGTGCTCAACCGCACCTACTCGGGGCTCACGCTGCTGTTCTCCCGGTTCGCCCACTGCTTCCCGGGCGCGGCCGACGGCGGGCTGGCGGAGCAGGTGCGGGACATCCTCTCCGATCTGCAGCCGGAGGGTGCGGTGTTCGCCGAGCTGACCGGCGGATACGACACGACGAACCTGAACCTGCATCCCCCGGTCACCTCGTACGAGCTGGTGTGTCCCGGAGAGACCAGTTTCCGTCCCCTCGGCGACCAGCTGGCGATCGGTGACCTGGTGATCGAGCACGACGAGGACAGCGATCGTGTCCGCCTCCGCGCACCCGGACTGGACACCGAGGTCATCCCCGTCTACCTCGGGTTCCTCGCCCCCATGGCGCTGCCCGAGGTCCAACGCGGTCTGCTGCTGTTCTCCCCCACGACGATGGCCTCTCTGGATCTGTGGCACGGGGTCGACAAGCCTCTCCTCGGCGCGGCGATCGGAGGCCACCCGCGCGTCCGCTACCGCGACCTGGTGCTGACCCGGCAGACCTGGAAGATGCATCCCGACTCCCTGCCGGACCGGGCGAGTGCGGGCTCCGACGCCGCGTGGTTCCTGGACTGGCAGCGCTGGCGGCGCGACAACGGGCTGCCTAGCCGCGTCTTCGCCACCGTCGACACCACCGCGGTGGAGCGGGGCGGCGGCGCGGACCACGCGGCCAACGCTCCGCGCAAGCCGCAGTACGTGGACTTCGACAGCTACTTCTCCCTCGGCCTTCTCGACCAGCTCGCCAGGCAGGCGGGCCGGCGGGTGGTCATGCAGGAGATGTTGCCCGACCTCGACCAGCTCTGGCTGCAGACCGAGGAGGGCGCCTTCGTCACCGAGCAGACCATCGAGATCACGCGGGCGAACCGCCGGCTCGGCGGGCCTGCGCCAAGGAGGCCGAGATGACGAACACAACGACCGGGACCGCAGGGACGGTCGGCGCCGGGACCCCTGCCAGTGGTGGCCGGTGGCAGTCCATTCACATCTTCTACGCCAGCGATCCGAAACCTCTGCTCTCCGAATGCGTCGCGCCTCTGGTCAACGATCTGCGCGACCGCGGCCTCCTGGCCCGGTACTTCTTCATCAACTACTGGCTCGAAGGCCCTCATGTGCGGCTGCGGCTCAAGCCGGTCACCGAAGGGGCCGAGGCCGAGGTGCGCCGGCTCGCCGAGACCGCGATCGAAGCCTTCCTGGCCCGGCGGCCTGCGCTCTACGAGGTCGATTCGGAGTTCCTCGCGGGCTTCTATGACGACATGTTCCGGCTGGAGTACAGCGAGGAGGAACGGATCGCGCGGTACGGGAAGGACGGCCCGATGCCGCTGCGGCCCAACAACTCCTACCACTACATCCCCTACGAGCCCGAGTACGGCAAGTACGGCGGGCCGGACGGCGTCGAGCTCGCGGAATGGCATTTCGAGCGTTCCAGCGATCTGGTGCTGGAGCTCATCGAGCGGGCGAATCTGCACCTGCGCCCCTCCACGCTCGGGCTCGCCACCCAGCTCATGATGATCATGTCCACGTCCTTCCTGGGTGACCGGGAGGCCATCGCCGACTTCATGGAGCGCTATCACCACTACTGGCATGACTGGTTCAAGCTCGGCAACGGTGAGCGCGACACCGCCTACGACGACAACTACGCCGAGGTGGCCGACGACCTGCGGCACCGCTTCGAGGACATCTTCACCGCGCTGACCACCGGCCGGCGAGCCCGGCTCACCAGCTTCAGCCACGCGTGGGCAGAGCACTGCGCGGAGCTGCACGCCCGGATCACCGACCACGCCGAGCGCGGCCGGCTGGTCTTCCCGGTCCGCGACGGAGGCGCGTACTGGGCCCCGGCAGGAGCGGACGCACGCAGCGCGACCCTCACCGATCCGGTGCTGGTCCGGCAGATCCTGCTGGCGCCGTACATGCACATGACCAACAACCGGCTGGGCGCGAACGTGGTCGACGAGTCCTACCTGTCATATCTGCTGTACCGGTCGCTGCGGGAGGACGACCTCGTTCCGGGCGGCAAGGGAGAGCGCAGATGACCGCGGCCAGCGCGATGGACGCCGCGCGACCGCAACTGCGCGGCGACATCGTGCTCGGCCCCGCCGTGCGAAGCGGAGCGGCTCTCGTGCACAACGTGAAGGATCCGGCCGCCGCGAAGTACTACCAGATCGGGCCGCGGGAGTACTTCATCATGACCCGGCTGGACGGCCGCACTCCCCTGAAGCGGATCGGCCTCGAATACGCCGAGGAGTTCGACCGGCGTCTCGGCGAGGAGCAGTGGCGGCAGATCCTGACGAGCCTGGCCGGCCGCCGGTTGCTGACCGGGTCCGGAGAGGTGGCCGCACCGGGGGAAGCCGGCCCGGCGCCAGCATCGGCGCCTGACCGGCGCACGCTGCTGAACGCGCGGGTGACGCTGTTCGATCCCCAGCGGTTCTTCGGGCGGATCCTGCCGTTCTTGCGATTCCTGTTCTCCGCGTACTTCGTGGTACCCGCGCTCCTCGCGGTCACCGCTCTGCAGGTGCTGGTCGCCGTGAAAGCAGGCACGCTCGCGGGCGAGGCACGGCAGTTGTGGGAGGCGCCGGCGGCAGGACTGGCGGTCATGCTGATCCTGTGGCTCAGCGTGGCCGTCCACGAGGCCGCGCACGGTCTGACCGCGACGCGTTTCGGCGGCGCCTCGACAGAGATCGGCATTCTGTGGCGCTTTCCGGTGCTCGCGCCCTACTGCCGGGTCAATGACGTGCTGCTGTTCAGGCGCCGATGGCACCGCGTGTGCACGGCGTTCGCCGGTCTCTTCGCCAGCCTGCTCCTGATGCTCCCTGCGGCACCGCTGTGGATGCTGGCTCCGGAGGGCAGTGCCCTGCGCCACGCCGCGGCCGCCCTCCTGCTTTTCGGGAGCCTTTCGGCGGTCGCCAATCTCATCCCGTTCCTGCAGCTCGACGGCTACTTCATGCTCAACCACGCTCTCGGGATGCAGAATCTCCGCCTGGAGAGCTACCGCTTCATCCGGCTGGCGCTGCTCCATGCGAGGCAACGTGACGCCGGCACCGCGCAGCGGCTGAAGACCTACCCTCGCCGTGTCAAGCTGATCTACAGCCTCTACGGGTTGGGCTCGATCGTCTTCGGCGCCGTGCTGGCATGCTGGTTCGCCTACTGGCTGCTCACGTTGACGCTGTCCTTCTTCTAGGGCCCTTCTTCTCGGGCGCTGGGCGCCGGAACGCCACAGCGCCTCCTGTTTTGACCGCCTCGGCCGCCACTCACGGTCGAGGCGTTCGTTCTCTCCGGCTTGCTTCTGTGCAGCTCACTGTTGACATTCCAAGCATGTGGGCGTAAACACAGGTAAATCAACACAAGCCGGAGGGAATCAACATGCACGCTCGGGAGCGGCGGGGCGAGAGCCTTCGTGCGGGCCGAGCCCGGACGGGTCCGGCATGATCGTGACTCTGACGCTGAACCCCAGCCTGGACCGGACCGTCGAGGTGGACGCGCTGACCCGCGGCGCCGTCATCCGCACCCGGTCGGCGCGACTGGACCCCGGAGGCAAGGGCGTGAACGTCTCGCGCGCCCTGCTGGCCAACGGGGTGCCCTCGGTGGCGGTGATCCCGGTCGGCGGTCCCGACGGCGACCAGCTGCACCGGATGTTGCTGGCCGAGGGGCTGACCGCGCACGCGGTGCCGGTTGCCGGGCGCACCCGTTCCAACGTGACCATCGCCGAGCCCGGCGGCGTGGTCACCAAGCTGAACGAGCCGGGCGGGCCGCTGTCGCGCGCCGAGCTGGACGCGGTCGCCGAGGTCGTGGTGACCGAGGCCGAACAGGCCAGCTGGGTGGCCGCCTGCGGAAGCCTTCCGCCCGGTGTCCCGGACGGCCTGTACGCCGAGCTGTGCAAGGCCTTCGCCCCGGAAGGGATCCGGGTGGCCGTCGACAGCAGCGGCCCCGCCCTCATGGCGGCCGTCGCCGCCGGCCCCCACCTGATCAAACCGAACCGGGAGGAGCTGACCGAGGCGGTCGGCCGGCCACTGGACCGGCTGTCCGACGTGGTCGAGGCCGCGGAGAAGCTGCGCGCGCTCGGCGCCAGGTCCGTCCTGGTCAGCCTGGGCGCGGACGGGGCGCTGCTCGTCGACGACGACGGGATCATCGCCGGCACGGCGCCGGTGCACACGCCGAAGGGCACGGTGGGCGCGGGCGATGCCCTCCTCGCCGGCTTTCTCTCCGCCGGCGCCCGGGGACCGGGCGCGCTAGCCGAGGGCCTGGCCTGGGGCGCCGCCGCCGTCCGGCTGCCCGCCAGCCGCATGCCGGGCCCCTCCGACATCGACCGCGACGACGTACGACTCCACCCAGAACCCGACCTGGACCGTCCCCTGCTCGCCTAGGTCCGCCCACCCATCCCTTGTCCCATGCTCCCGACCCCACCCCGACCGACAGGAGGCCCCGATGGCCACTGCGTACACACCCAAAGTCACCGGTGACGGCGTACGGGCGCGCATCCAGCGCGTAGGCGGCTACCTGGCCGGCATGGTGATGCCCAACATCGGCGCGTTCATCGCCTGGGGCCTGATCACCGCGCTGTTCATCGAGTCCGGCTGGCTGCCCAACAAGGAACTCGCCGAGCTCGTCGACCCGATGATCAAGTATCTGCTGCCGATCCTGATCGGCTACACCGGCGGCCGGATGGTGCACGACCAGCGCGGCGCGGTCGTCGGCGCCGTCGCCACGGTCGGCGTGGTGGTCGGCGCCGACGCACCCATGTTCCTCGGCGCGATGATCATCGGCCCGCTGACCGCGTACCTGCTCAAGCTGTTCGACGGGCTCCTGGAGGGCCGGGTGCGGCCCGGGTTCGAGATGCTGGTCGACAACTTCTCCGCGGGCATCATCGCCGGCGCGATGGCGGTGGTGGGCCGGGCCGCGATCGGCCCGGTCGTGCGGACCGTCACCGGCTGGGCCGGCGACGCGGTGAGCTGGCTGATCGACCACGACGTGCTCCCGGTGGCCTCGCTCCTGATCGAACCGGCCAAGGTGTTGTTCCTCAACAACGCCATCAACCACGGCGTCCTCGGGCCACTGGGCGTCCAGCAGGCGGCCGAGCACGGCAAGTCCATCCTGTTCACCCTGGAGTCGAACCCCGGCCCAGGCCTCGGCGTGCTGCTGGCCTACCTGTTCTTCGGCCCTCGCCGCCTGCGCCCCACCACGCCGGCCGCCATGATCATTCATTTCTTCGGCGGCATCCACGAGATCTACTTCCCGTACATCCTGATGAAGCCCCGGATGATCCTGGCCGCGATCGCCGGCGGCGCCACCGGAGTGGCGATCTTCCTGGCGTTCGACACCGGCCTGGTCGCCACGCCCTCCCCCGGCAGCATCTTCGCCTACCTCGCGCAGACCCCCAAGGGTGCGAGCAACTGGATCGGCATCTACACCGGCGTGATCGCCTCGACCGCCGTCTCGTTCGGCGTCGGCGCCGCGCTGCTCGGCTTCGGCAAACTCGCCGATCCGAGCGAGGACGGCGACGCGCCCACCGGCGCAGACGCGGACACCGGCGGCACCACGGACACCGACGACGGCAGGGACGCCGGCGGCAGCAAGGACGCCGGCGACGGCAAGAGCGAGCCCGCGTCGCAGCCGACCTCGCCCTAGACACCTCACCTATCCCACGTTGGAGATCCGATCATGACCACCATCAACGGCAAGGACATCCGCAAACTCGTCATCGCCTGCGACGCGGGCATGGGCAGCAGCGTCATGCTCGCCGGCCAGCTGCGCAGGGCGCTCAAGAAGCAGCCGGTCACGGTGGAGCACACCCCCGTCGACTCCATCCCGGCCGACGCCGACGTGGTGGTCTGCCACACCGGGCTGGCCGAGCGCGCCCGCCGCGGCGCGCCGGACGTGCCCGTCGTCCCGTTCGAGGTCTACCTCGGCGACCCCGCGGTCGACAAAGTGATCAAGGCGATCAAGGACGGCGGCGATCTGAGTGTCTGAGCCCGCCGCCGCGCTGCTCCACCCGCGCGCCGTCCGGCTCGACGCCGTGGCGGCGGACCGCGACGACGCCGTACGCCAATGCGGCTGGCTGCTCGCCGAGGTCGGCGCCGTGACCAGCGCGTACACCGACAGCATGCTGGAACGGGAACGATCGATCTCCACCTACCTCGGCGAGGGGGTGGCGATCCCGCACGGCACCGCGTCCGGCAAGAACGCGGTACGCCGGGACGCGCTCGCCGTCCTGCGGTTCCCGGACGAGGTCGACTGGGACGGCCACCCCGTCACGCTCGCCATCGCCATCGCCGCCCGCGGCGACGGCCACATGGCGATCCTCGCCGAGCTCGCACAGATCCTGCTCGACCCCGACCGGGCCCGGGGTCTGCGCGAGGCCACCACCGCCGACGAGATCATCCGGCTGCTCCAGCCCGCCGAAGACCCGGAGCCGGAGAAAGAGCCCGAGGAAGAAGGTTCCGCGCTATGAAGGTCGCTCGTTTCTATGCTCCCGGTGACATCCGCCTGGAGGACTCCGCCGAGCCGGAGCCCGGGCCCGGCGAGCTCAAGCTGCGCATCCGCAACTGCTCGACCTGCGGCACGGACGTCAAGATCTCCCGGTTCGGGCATCACCACATCGCGCCGCCGCGCGTGATGGGCCACGAGATCGCCGGCGAGGTCGTCTCCGGGGACGCGCCGGGCTGGGAACCCGGTGACCGCGTCCAGATCATCGCCGCCATCCCCTGCGGTGAGTGCTCCGAATGCCGGCGCGGCCGGATGACCGTGTGCGCGCGGCAGGAGTCGATGGGCTACCACTACGACGGCGCGTTCGCCGAGTACATGATCGTGCCCGCCAAGGTCCTGGCCGTCGACGGGGTGAACCGCATTCCCGGCAACGTCTCGTTCGCCGAGGCGTCCGTGGCCGAGCCGCTGGCCTGCGTGCTGAACGGGCAGGAGCTCGCGAACGTTCGCGACGGCGACGACGTCGTCGTCTTCGGCTCCGGTCCGGTCGGCTGCCTGCACGTGCGGGTGGCCCGCGCCCGCGGCGCCGCCCGGGTGTTCCTGATCGACGTCAACCGCGACCGGCTCGACCAGGCCGCCGCCATCGTCAAGCCCGACGCCGCGATCTGGGCGACCGAGGACACCGACGTGGTCGAGGCCGTCCGCGATCTCACCGAGGGCCGCGGCACCGACGTGGCCATCACCGCCGCCGCCTCAGGCGCCGCCCAGCTCACCGCGATCGAGATGGCCGCGACGGGCGGCCGGATCAGCTTCTTCGGCGGCCTGCCCAAGGACGACCCGATCATCGCGTGCGACTCCAACCTGGTGCACTACCGCGAGCTGACCCTCGTCGGCGCCAACGGCTCCAGCCCGTCCCACAACGCCCGCGCCCTGGAAATGATCGGGTCCGGCCGAGTCCCGGTGGAGGACCTCATCACCCACCGTCTCCCGCTCACCGCCGTACACGACGCCCTGCACCTCGTCGCCCGCGGCGAAGCGATCAAAGTGACCATCGAGCCCTGAACGTGACCATCAAGCCATCGAGCCCAGACGGAGGACGTCGTGCCCGAACGAATCGTCACCATCGCCTCGGCCCAGGGCCTGCACGCCCGGCCGGCCAAGATCTTCGTCGAGGCCGCCGCGCGGCAGCCCGTCGCCGTGTCCATCGGCGCCGGCGACCGTGCGCCCGTCCCGGCCACCAGCATGCTGAGCGTGCTGGCTCTCGGAGCCGCCCAGGGCACGCAGGTCATCCTGCGGGCCGAGGGCGACCAGGCCGACGCCGCCCTGGACGAGCTCGCCGACCTGCTCTCGCAGGACCTGGACGCCGAGGCGGAGCCCGACCATGTCTGAGTGCCCGGCTGAACGAGCGCCGCCAGCCCAACATGAACAAGAATGAACCCACACGAACACGGCCTCCTCAAGGACGGACCACACGATGTACGCCGAAGAACGGCAGCAGGCGATCCTCGGGCAGGCGCGCGCCAACGGACGCGTCGACGTGGTCGCCCTCGCCGAGGAGTTCGGCGTGACGACCGAGACGATCCGGCGCGACCTGACCGTGCTCGAGCGCGCCGGGACGGTCCGGCGCGTCCACGGCGGCGCCATCCCGGTGGAACGGCTGGGCTTCGAACCGGCACTGGCGGCCCGCGACGCCGTCCTCACCGAGGAGAAGGAGCGGATCGCCAAGGCCGCGCTGAACGAGCTGCCCGCCGACGGCTCGGTCATCATCGACGCAGGGACGACCACCGCCCGCCTGGTCCAGCTGATGCCCGCCGACCGCGAGCTCACCGTCATCGTCAACTCGCCCCCGCACGCCACCACGCTGGCCACCCGCCCCAACCTGAACGTCATCATGCTGGGCGGCCGGGTCCGCGGCCGCACGCTGGCGACCGTCGACGACTGGGTCCTGCGGCCGCTCGCCGACCTGTGGGTGGACGTCGCGTTCATCGCCACCAACGGCTGCTCGGCGCCGCACGGGCTGACCACGTCCGACCAGGCCGAGGCCGCCGTCAAGCGCGCCATGATCACCTCGTCCCGGCGACGGATCCTGCTCGCCGACCACACCAAGATGGGCAACGACTACCTGGTGCGCTTCGGGACGCTCGACGAGATCGACGTCGTCATCACCGACACCGGTCTGGACACCGAGCTCGCCGCCGGGATCGCCGCCGCGGGCCCGGAGGTCGTCCGGGTCTGATCAGCCGCGGTGCGGGATGCCGTGGAGGATCTGCTCGCGGAGAATGTCGGCATGGCCGCAGTGCTGCGTCAGTTCACGCAGCATGTGGAGGTAGACCCAGCGCAGCGGCAGCGGGCCCCGGCGGTTGCCGTGGACGAGGTCGTCCAGCGCCAGCTCCGCCGTGGCCTGCCGGGACTCCGCGCAGGCCTCCTGGTGGGCGCGCTGGACGGAGGCGATCGTGTCGCCGTCGTCGAGATCGAACGACTCGTCGGGGGTCGCGGGAATGCCGATCTCAGCACGGGACCGGCATCTGATCGCCTCGTCGAACCAGACCCTCTCCACGAACGTGGCGTGCTTGACCAGACCCAGCAGCGTGGTCTTGGACGACACCAGCGACCGGCGCGCCTGCTCCTCTGTCAGCCCGTTGAGGCTGTCGTGCATCGCGGATCGATACTCCTCGAGGAACACCTCGAACTGATCGCGCAGCGCCGCGTTCAGGACGGCGGGCTGCGCCGACGGCGGGATGACCATGACCGCAACGATAGTTGGCCAGGTCTAGATGATCAGGCCCAGGGCGAGGACGAAGACCAGCCCGCTCACGGAGATGATCGTCTCCATGATCGACCAGGTCTTGATGTTCTGCCCGACGCTCAGCCCGAAGTACTCCTTGACCAGCCAGAATCCGGCGTCGTTGACGTGCGAGAAGAACAGCGAGCCCGCACCGATGGCGAGCACCAGCAGCGAGGTCTCGCCGCTGTCGAGAGTGGTGACCAGCGGCGCCATGATGCCCGACGCCGTGACGGTCGCGACGGTCGCCGACCCCGTCGCGAGCCGGATCAGCACCGCGACCACCCAGGCCAGCAGCAGCACCGACATGCCGCTGTCGTCCACCCAGTCGGCGACGAGCTTGCCGATCCCGGTGTCGACCAGTGTCTGCTTGAAGCCGCCGCCCGCGGCCACGATGAGCAGGATGCCGGCGATGGGCGGCAGGGATCGCTCCAGCGACGTCGAGATCTGCCCGCGGTCCATGCCTGATCCGAGGCCGAGGGTGAACGTCGCCACGATGACGGCGATGAGCAGCGCCACCAGCGGAGTGCCCAAGTTGTCGAGCACGGTGCGGACCCTGGCGCCCTCGTCGGCGAAGATGTCGGCCAGCGCCTTGCCCATCATGAGCACGACGGGCAGCAGCACCGTGAGGAGGGTGAGGCGGAACGAGGGCCGGGAACGTTCGGGTGCGTCCGCCGTGGACGCGTCCCCACCCGACGCCTGCGAGTCGGTGTCTCCGGCCTGCGCGGGCACCTTCTCCCTGGTCTCGTACAGCTCCGGCGCGGGCACGTTCACCCAGCGGGCGGCATAACGCGCGAACAGCGGCCCGGACAACGCGATGGTGGGCAGCGCGACCAGCACACCCAGGCCCAGGGTGACGCCGAGGTCGGCTTTGAGCGCGTCGATGGCCACCAGCGGGCCCGGGTGCGGGGGCACCAGCCCGTGCATGGCCGACAGCCCGGCCAGCGCGGGTATCCCGACCTGGATCAGCGACAGCCCGGACCGCCGGGCGACCAGGAAGATCACCGGCATCAGCAGCACCAGGCCGATCTCGAAGAACATCGGCAGGCCGATCAGCGCGCCGACCAGGGCCATCGCCCACGGAAGCGAACGCCGGCCGGCCCGGCCCACGATGGTGTCGACGATCTGGTCGGCGCCGCCGCTGTCGGCCAGCAGTTTCCCGAACATCGCACCGAGCGCGATGAGCGCGCCGACGCTGGCCGCGGTGCTGCCGAACCCGTCGCCGAAGGCGCCGACGGTGTCGGCCATCGGCAGCCCCGCGACGAGGCCGACGGTCAGCGAGCCGAGGGTCAGGCTCAGGAACGGGTGCACCTTGAGCCAGGAGATGAGCGCGACGATCAATCCGATGCCGAGGAGCGCGGCCAGGACGAGCTGGCCGCCGCCGGCGATGGGCTGTTCCGGTGGTGCGAGGGCGAGGAGATTCATTGGCCGGCCTCCGGGATGCCGATGGTGGAGTGCGTCATGGCGAGGTAGGTGTCCGCGAGGTCGTCGGGAGAGGCGTCGAGGTCGAGCACGACCCCGCGCTCGTCGGGTTCGAGGGGTTCGAGGGTCCGGTACTGCGAATCCACCAGCGAGGCGGGCATGAAGTGACCGGGGCGGCTCGCCACACGCCGCCGCACGACGTCACGTTGACCGTGCAGGTGTACGAAGCCGACACCGGGCGCACATTCCCGCAACAGGTCGCGATATGCGCGCTTGAGCGCCGAACAGCCGACCACGCCGCCGCGCCCGGTGTGGTCGGCGAGCCAGGCGCCGATGGCGCGCAGCCAGGGGAGCCGGTCCGTGTCGTCGAGCGGAATGCCGGCCGACATCTTGGCGATGTTGGCCGGGCCGTGGAAGTCGTCGGCGTCGGCGAACGGCACCCGCAACCGCCGCCCGAGCGTGGCGCCGAAGGTCGTCTTGCCGGAGCCCGAGACGCCCATGACGACAAGGAGCGGAGCGGCCGGCGTGGGATGGGGGGTGGGAGACATCACTGAGAGCCCTTCAGATGACGTTTGGGTGAGTGTGACATGAATCATCTTCTCTATACAAGCACCAAGGCCCATTAGTCAGATCTTTCGCTGCGCAATGCCTCGCAAGCTGCCCAAATGTGTGATGATTGGGGACCGTGGCGGACAACGACGGGCTGCACGGCAGCGTCCTCGACCAGCTCGGCCTGCTGATCACCTCGGGAGAGTTCCCGCCGGGCCGGGTGCTGCGGATCGAGCAGCTGGAGTCCCGCTTCGGGGTGTCCCGTTCGGTGATCCGCGAGGCGATCCGGGTGCTGGAGGCCATGGGCATGGTCAGCAGCCGCCGCCGGGTCGGGATCACCGTCGCCCCGCGCGCGGGCTGGAACCTGTTCGACCCCCAGATCATCGGCTGGCGGCTCGAGGGCGAAGGCCGTGACGAGCAACTGCGGTCACTGAGCGAGCTGCGCCGCGGCATCGAGCCCGTCGCCGCCGCCCTCGCCGCCCGCCGCGCGACGCCCGCCCAGTGCGGCATCCTGACCGGCGCGGTCATGCAGATGGCGGTGCACGGCAGGTCGGGGGACCTGGAGGCCTACCTCGACGCCGACATCGTCTTCCACCGCACGCTCCTGGAGGCGTCCGGCAACGAGATGCTGGGGGTGCTGGGCGACGTCGTGGCCTCCGTGCTGACCGGCCGCACCCACCACCATCTGATGCCCTCACGTCCCGAGCCGAAAGCGATCAGCTGGCACGCCGAAGTCGCGCAGGCCGTGCAAGCCGGAGACGCGGCGTCCGCCGAACGCGCCATGCGCGACATCGTCGAAGAAGCGACGCAGGCGATGCTGAGCGGCGACGCCCTGGACACGGGTGGTGAATGAGCACGGGTGGTGAATGAGCACGGGTGGCGCGTGTTCAGCGGCTGCGGCATGCTCGCGACCCCCGGCCCATGTGAACCCAGAGAGGCTGACATTCGTGGTTTCTATGAAGGCGGGGGGTGTCACCGGCTCCTGGAGGGTTCACGACCATGCGCGGTCTCCGTGCGGTTCTTGCCTCGACCACATCCGTTCTCACGCTCCTAGGGATGGCCGATCCCGTCCAAGCGGAACCCGCAGCCGCGGAGCTTCCCACCCCGGCCCAGGCGATGGAGGTGTTCCGCGACCGGTGGGGGCCGTCCGACTTCGCGTTGAAGGGCACGAGCAGCTGGGTCCCGCACTCGATGTGGCACCGGGTCGCACCGCAGTACATCTTCAACCCGGGAACGAACGAGTTCACCACCGAGCCGATCATCAACCGGGAGCCCAAGCCCTTCGATTCCACGCTCTTCCAGCGCACGGTGCACGGACGCACCGAGTACCAGACGGTTCAGACGGCCCACGAGCCGGATGGATCGGCCAGCATCAACTACTTCCCGGTCTTCCACGGAACGCCGAAGGAGTACACGGTCTACGGCTCCGTCGGCGTCCACGCGCCTCCCGAAACCCAGATCGTGACGAACTGCCGCGACCGTGTGAAGGGCGGGCAGCACTTCCAGCTCTGCAGGAACATGCGGCGGGACGGCTTCATCTTCTACCACGTGCAGGTGAGGGACGGGGAGCCCGAGACCGACCTGCCCACCCAGCAGGAACTGCTCGGCGCGCACCGCGACCAATGGGGGCGGGCGGGCTTCGAGCCCACCGGGATCAGCGGCTGGATGCCCGCCGGAACGTGGCGCGCGGAGCTGGCGCTGGTCTTCGCCGATGGCGAGAACGAGCTGACCGGCACCCCCACGCCGCGCACGCCCGGCGAGGGTGGCACGGTGGTGGTCGACTGGCTGTTCCAACGGCGCACCGTGACCGGTAAGCCCGACCAGTACCAGGTCATCCAGCGGGTGAACGACGGCCAGCGGTTCGACTACTTCCCGCCCTTCTTCAGGGGCACGCCTCCCGAGGTGGTCTTCCAGTTCGAGAACCCGCGGACGTACCCCGACCCGCGTACGAACGAGCGTGAGGAGACCCGGATCCTGCACGTGAACGGCACGGACTTCCTGGTCAACCGCGTCGTCCACGCGGGCGGCCGCGTCAACTACTGGGTGGCCCGCCAAACCGCCTGACGCGTCCCGGGTGCGGCGTTCCCACTTTGGCGGTCTTCAGGCGGCGTGCTTCATCGGGTTGCGCATGGACGCCGCGTACACGGAATCGGCTCCAGCGCGCGTTCATGCCCTGCCCGACGTAGAACGGCTCCTCCTCTCCCCATGACTCTGGGGGTCGACTGCGGTAGGTCGTCGTGATCGGTGCCCTGTCGCTCACCTCTCAAAGGGCGCAGTACGGCCGGAAGCGGACATGGCCTTGAGCAACCTCTGATGCGGCAGAGGATTGTGGGTGCCACCGGGTTCCCGTTCAAAGAGAGGGAAGTGCAATGCGCCGTCGCTCCCCGGCCCTCCCCCGCAGCCGTACGAGCGTGATGGTGGTGAGCTTGGCCCTGGCGGCCACCGGGATGGCGCTCCCCAACGCCGCGCAGGCCGACCAGCCCGCCGCGGCTGCGCCCGGCGCCCCCGGCAAGGCAGCGACCTGGGCGGCGGGCGACAAGGACGGCTTCGGTACGGCCAAGAACACCAAGAGCAAGGTCTGGTACACCCTCAACAACGGCGCCCTGACCGAGGTGTTCTTCCCGCGCATCGACACGCCCGCCACCCGCGACACCCAGCTGGTGGTTTCGGACGGCGCCACGTTCACCGATCGGGAGGACCGCGACACGGTGTCCCGGGTACGGCTCATCGACTCGCGCAGCCTGGTCTACCAGCAGGTCAACACGGCCAAGTCCGGCAGATACCGGATCACCAAGACCTACGTGACCGATCCGGGCCGGTCGGCGGTGCTGGCCGACGTCCGGTTCGAGTCGCTCACGGGCCGGCCGTACTCCGTCTACGTCCTGCATGACGCCGGCCTGGGCCTCAACGCCAACGACGACACCGGCCGTACCGGACGCGGTGGTCTGGTGGCCACCGACGGCGTGATCAGCAGCGCGGTCCTCGCGTCCCCTGGCTTCACCAAGACCTCCAGCGGCTATGCCGACCGCAGTGACGGCTGGACGGATCTGCAGGACCACCGCATGGACTGGTCCTACAGCGCAGCCCAACCTGGAAACGTGGTGCAGATGGGCCGGACCCAACTCACCGGCCTGCGCGGGGCGCAACAGCTGACTCTGTCCTTGGGGTTCGATGGCCGACCTGAGACCGCGCTGGCGGCAGCCCGCGCCTCCCTGGGGCGCGGCGTTTCCTCGGCACGGTCGGCCTACTCGGCTGAGTGGCACGAGTACCTTTCCTCCCTCCGCCCCGCCCCCAAGGCGGCCAAGGCCTGGCGTCCGGCTTACCTCGCCTCAGTGATGTTCCTGGCGGCGCACGAGGACAAGACGTTCCGAGGCGGGTTCGTCGCCGCGCCCTCCCGGCCCTGGGCCTGGGCGAACGAGCTGCAACATCTGCCGGTCTACATCGCGGTGTGGTCCCGCGACCAGTACCAGATCGCGACGGCGCTGCTCGCGGCCGGTGACCGGGCCGCCGCCAACCGGGCCCTGGACCACCTGTGGGCCGTGCAGCAGCGTCCGGACGGATCGTTCCCGCAGAACTCGCGGCTCGACGGCGAGCCGGTCTTCGGCGGGCTGCAGATGGACGAGGTGGCCTTCCCCATCGTGCTGTCCCACCAGCTCGGCCGGACCGGGCGAGCCGAGTGGACACGGGTCCGCCGGTCCGCCGGCTTCCTCCTCGCCCGGGGACCCCGTACCGACCAGGAGCGATGGGAGAACATCGGCGGCTACTCGCCCGCCACCATCGCCGCGGAGATCGCAGGGCTGGTCGGCGCGGCCGACATCGCCCGCCGCAACAAGGAACCCGATCTGGCCGCCCGCTATCTGCGCACGGCCGACCAGTGGCAGCGCGACCTCGATCGCTGGACGCTGACGCGCAACGGGCCGCTGGCTCGCGAGCCCTACTACCTGCGGATCACCGACAACGGCGACGCGAACTCCGGCGCGCAGATCCAGATCGCCGACGGCGGCCCTCTGGTCGACCAGCGCAGGGTGGTCGACCCGAGCTTCCTGGAGATGGTCCGCCTGGGAGTCAAGTCCGCCAAGGACCCCGGCGTCCTGTCGACCCTGCGGGTGATCGACGAGCGGCTGATGTACCGGACGCCGAACGGCCCGTTCTGGCACCGGTCGAGCTTCGACGGCTATGGCGAACGGCGGGACGGCACCCAGTGGGAGCCGGTGCCGCCCGGATCCGGGGAAACGATAGGACGAGGCTGGCCGCTGCTGACAGGCGAGCGAGGCGAGTACGCCCTGGCCGCACGCCGGCCGGCCCAGCGCTACCTCGACACCATGGGCCGGGTGGCCAGGGACTCCGGTAGCCAGGTCATCGCCGAGCAGGTGTGGGACCACAACCCACCGGCAGGGCGCTTCACACCGGGCGAGAACACCTTCTCCGCCACCCCACTGGCCTGGTCGCACGCACAGTTCATCCGCCTCGCGCATTCAATCGACGCCGGCCGCCCGGTGGAAACCCCCCGCGTAGTCGCTTGCCGCTACAAGACGACCCTCTGCTGAGACCTGATTCCCTGCCCCTGGCCGAGTGGAAGAGGCGTCTCGGACTCTTGAGGGAGGGACTCTTGTGTGAGCCCGAGACGCCTTGACGGTCAGACCTTCCCGGCGGCGAAGCTGGCGGCTTGGTTGGCGTTATCGCCGTAGCTCAGGTGCGCGAGGATGTTGGCGCCCCCGCCGCAGATGGGATCGCCGTTCGCGCAGATGTCGAGGGTACGGCTCTCGTACGTGCCCGTGATGCGGCGCCCAATGGCCCTGATGGGATTGCCGAAGACCAGGATGGCGGCGACGCGGGGCTGGATCGAGGAGGGGATGGTCTTGGTGATGGGGCCGCCGACGAGGGCGCCGTCGCTGCTGATCCCGATGGAGTTGGCCACCACGTTGGCGCCCTGGGAGTAGCCGACGAGGATGAACCTCTGGTTCGGGCAGGACGAGGCTTGGGCCGTCACGTGGTTGACGAGATCGGTGTTGCCCTGGGAGGCCGAGCCCGGGAGCACGCTGGCCGGGTAGTTCACCGGGTAGCTCGTGAAGCTCCTGTTCCGGATCCTGCTCCTGAGCGCGGAGTAGACGGGGTCGCCGACGATCCAGCCGAGGGTGCCCGGCTCACCGGTGCCGCGGGCGCTGACCACGTCGAGGTCGGTGCACGGGGCGGCGGCCGAGGCGAGCGTCGCAGAGGGGGGCGCGGCAGAGGCGGGGGCGGCCGGGGTGATGACGACGCCGCCGACGGCGACGCAGGTCACGGCGACGAGCTTGGCGGTGAACCGGCGCCGGGTGACGACGCGAGGGGAGAAACGCATGGGGGGCCTTCTTTCTCGCGGACGGCGTCCGCGATCGGGTGCTGTGATGGTCAGCCTTTGCAGAGGCCCCGGAAACGCGCTTTTCTATAAAATTCGGCGGCATTCCACTCAGTCAGGTGATTGGCCCCATAGGCGACTTTATGGCAGCAGAACGGCCGCCACCTGATGGGTGGCGGCTGTTCTCGCGAAAGACCCTATGTGTAGTCGTCGAAGAAAACGGTGACGGTATTGGAATTCGACGGCCAGTTCGGTACGACGATTCTTGCGGTCTGACCGTTCCCGCCTCTTTGCCGGGTCTCCATCGTCACGGTGCCGTTCGGCGGATTCGCGGAGGGCATGAAGATGTCGACGCCGCTCATGAACGGGAGCGCGGGGAACAGCCCGATCGACACCGAGGTATTGGTGGCGCGGTCGGACCTCCAGTCGTAGGCGAAGAGCCCGATCGCCCGCTTGCTGCGCGGGGTGGTGGTCGCGTTCAGCACGCTGGTGCCGTTGATGGTGAGCGTGTCGCCGCCGGCGCCCTGGTCGCCCCACCACTCCTTGTTCCGGTAGGCGAGAAGGGCGACGTGCCGCTGGTTGCGCTCGATGAGCCAGTCCACCAAGCTCCCGGGCTCGCTGGTGAGCAGCCTGATGCCCAGGTCGGTACGGCGGAACGGCTGGAAGTACAGGTGTTGCACCTGGGTGCTGCCGGTCCTGCTGATGAGGAATTCGTAGTGCGCCGTGCCGCTGCCGTTGAACGGGCCGAACGAGCCGTCCCCGGAGAGCTGGTACGTGGCCACCGGCTGGCTGCTGGTGCGGCGCCCGGTGGCCGGATTGACCGTGAACACGTCAAGCCGCGCGTTGGTGGCGCCCACGTTGTACGGGAACAGGACCGCCCGGCCGCCCAGCTGGATCTGCCCGGACTCCGGCACGACATCGGTGGTCTGCGGGTCCGTCCCGGTGAAGAACCTGTAGACCGCCCTGAACGTGGCGACGGAGGACGTCGTCTCCACGTGCGCCTCGTTGGGCTGGTACACGTTGGTCGCACCGGTGATCGAACGGCTCTGGCCGCCCTCTCCCCAGATCGCCATGGTGGGGACGCCGCCGGGCAGGGAGGTGGCGGTCCCGCCGTCGATGTTGACGTAGTGCGCCACGTTCGCCGCGCGTGCCGCCGAGCTGTTCAGGTACTCCTGGGAGATGGCGGTGCCCAGCGAGTGCCCCAGGAGGTCGACCTTGTCGGCGCCGGTGGCGGCCTTCAACCGGGCGATGCGCTGGTCGAGGGCGGTGTGGACCTGCTCTCTGGTGTTGTTGGCGAACGTCGAGTCGTACTCCAGGAACTCGATGTGCGTGGCCGGGTAGCCATTACTCGCAAATCGTTTGGCCTGGGTTTGGAACTGGCTGCCGGAGCCAAAGAAACCGTGTACGAAAATCATCGGGCGCGGTTCGGCCTTGGCATTCGGCGCACCGGACGTGGCCGCTGCGGACGCCGCCGGGAGCATCCCGAACAGCAGGGCCACGGCGGCCAGCAATCCCAATAGTCGTTTCATGAGACGCGTTTCCTCCGATCAGGGAACGGGCAGGACCCGCACCGCATCGGACGGCGTCCCCCACGCGCCGCCGCCACAGCGGCCGGGCGTTCTCATCGCAAGCTACGAGCCGATGACGAGGCCACCTATAGGGCTTTGTATAAAGTCGCGCGCCTTCGCTTTGCGGTGGCCGCATAGCACGCGGGAACGGGCCGCTTGACCTTCTGGCTCGTCGCGGGGCGGCTCGACCGTCTAGCCCGTCGCGGGCGACTCGAGATGGCTTGCGAGGGCGAGCGAGGGTGCCCGCGCGGGCCGGGTCGACATGAGGCCGAACTCCACGGCTGCATGCAGGATGAGCAGGAGTTCCGTCCGGTGCTCCGGATCGTGGATCTCCTCGCCCATCAGTTCCCTGAGCCGGCGGATCCGGTAGCGAACGGTCTGGTCGTGCACCGTCAGCCGTTCGGCCGTGTCGACGGCGTTGTCCCGGCACTTCATGTACTCCAGCAGGGTGCGCGCGAACACGGCCCGCTGGCGCGGTGGCAGCTCGTCCAGCGGGCCGAGCCGCGCGTCCACCGCGAAGGTCAGCAGTTCCTCCCCCTGGGCGACGATGTGCGCGGCGACATGGTCCATGCAGCGCGCGACCCCGCGTTCGGCGATCACCTCGCGGTCGATGAGCGCGAGCGTCCGCCTCGCCCAGCGGAACGAGACCGCGCCCCGGTGCGGCGGCACGGCGGGGCCGATCGCCGCCCGCACGCCCGAGGACAGGGCCAGCACCTCCTCGGTGGCCTCGACGGCGGACGCGGGCACGACCAGGAAGGGCTCGGGACCGTACCATCCGGCCAAAACCGTGGCCGGCAAAGCGGGCACCTCCCGATCCGCCGGCTTCCGCACGGCGACCACGGCGATGGCGGGCGGCACCGGCCATCCTGCGGAGGCGGCCAGCTCGGCGATCGCCTCCCGGCTCCCGGGGGGATCCGACACGAGCACGTCGCACAACCGGCCACGGAGACGTTCGCGTTCGGTGGCGATGCGCTCGTTGGCGTCGGCGAACCCCTGGGAAACGGCTCCGGCGAGCTTCTCCAGCAGCACGAACAGCGACTCGATCAGCTGGCCCAACGTCCAGAACGGCCAGCCGAGCCGTTTGGCGGCCTCGATGAAACGACGGCACGCCACCTGACCGCCCACGCGCATGGCCGTGTGGAGCCGTTCGATGCTCCGGCCCTGCTGCGCCTCGTACATTCCGGTCGCCACGTAGATTTCGGACAGCCGCTTCCAGTCCATCTCCGCATGGCCGAGTGAATCGATGAAAGAACGCGCCGTCTCCGTGACCACCCAGTGCAGCCGACGGCTGAAAGCGCTGTCGGCCGGACGCGCGTACTCGGGCACCACAAACTGAATCTCAAGTGCGATTTCCACAGCGCAGGCCTGCAGGTCGGCCCGCAACTGCTCGGCCACCTCGTCCATGGTCATGGTCGACGACCCGTCGTCATCGCGGAAAGGACCTCTCAGCCATTCTGTCTCCGTTGGAATGGGCCCGCTAGCCTGCTGCCGCGTCGGCGAACGGGGCATCGTCCTGTCGTGTTCCCGCGGGAAGAACGGGGTCCTCGGGTGGGCTGATGCGCACCCAGGAATGGAGCAGGAGCATCAGCTCCGTTCGATGAGCGGAGTCGAACGGCAGATCGCCGAGTATCTCCTCCAGCCGCCGGATGCGGTAGCGCACGGTTTGCTCGTGCACCAGCAGCTGTTCCGCGGCCGCGACGGCGTTGTCCCTGTTCTCCATGTAGACCAGCAGCGTCCGGGCGAGCGGCTCCCGGCGCTGGGGCGGCAGTTCGAGCAGCGGCGCCAGCCGGACGCGCAGCGCGACGTCGATCAGTTCCTCGCACATCGCGCCGGCCAGCGTGGGGATGTGGTCGACGCAGCGGACCGGCTCCTTGGCGGAGAACACCCCGCGTTCGACCAGCGCCAGCGCGTGCCGCGCCCACCGCAGCGACATGCCGGCTCGGGTGACGGCCACCGTCGGGCCGATCGCCGCCATGTGGCCGCGAGCGAGCGAGGCGAGCAGGCGCTCCTGGCCGGGGCCCTCGGGATCGGGAACGATCAGGTAGGGATCGGGGCCGTGCCAGTCCGCGAGGATCTGCGGCGACAACACCGGCACCGGCCGCGTGCCCGTCCGCCGTATCGCCACGAGCGCGAGGGACCGGGGCACCTCCCAGCCCGCCCCGTACGCCAGATCGCTGATCGCCTCCATGCTGGCGTGCGGCTCCATGATCAGCAGGTCCCGCAGCCGGTGCCTGGCCCGCTCGCGCTCGGTGGCCATGGCCTGCTCGGCGCGGGCGTAGCCGTGGCCCGCCGCGCCGGCGACCTTCTCCAGGAACACGAACAGCGAGTCGGTGATCTGCCCGAGCGTCTCCAGGGGCCAGTCCAGGCGCTGGGCGTCCTTGATGAACCGGCGGCACGCGACCTGACCGCCGACGCGGATCGAGGTCTGAAGGCCCTCCAGGCCGCGGCCCTTGCGCGCCTCGTAGGCGCCGATGCCCGCGAAGATGTCGGACACGGCCTCCCACGGCGGGTCGGGCCGGCCGATGGCGTCGATGAACGCGCTCACGCTCTGTTCCGCCGCCCAGCGCATCCGTTGCCCGTACCGGCTGTCCTTGGGACGCGCGTACTCGGGCACCTGTCTCTTGATCTCACGGATGATCTCCGCCGCGGCGGCCTCCAGGTAAGGCCGCAGGGGGACGGCTAGATCGGGCGACACCCGCGACAACGGGACGCTCCCGGCTGCCCTGGCAACGTGCGCAACCACACTGTCCTCCAGAAGCTCGTCCCCCGATACCTACGACTGGCCCTAGCTCCTTAAGCCCTGGCCCTGACTCCCCCTAGCCCTTTCCTTCGTCCTGGCCCTGGCCCCTCAGGCCAGGCCCGGGCTCTCAAGCCCGGCCCTGGCTCCTCAGGGTCGCTGGCTCCTCAGGGTCTGCTTCCGCTCGACACTTTCCTAGCGAGACTCAGACAAAGACTGACCCGCGACTCATCAGCCAGCATCCAAAGTGCGTTCCGCCGCCGAGTCATTTCCCTCGGCGGGCAGCCGCCGGGCCAGTACCCGGTAGGTGTTGGACCGGGGCCCGCGCTTGATCAGCGGTGCCAGCAGCTGGTCCGCCGAAGCCGCCACGAACATGGCGGGGCCCGCGGCCAGGTACACGCCGGTTCGCAGGGCACGCCGCAGCCGGACGTGCCTCTCGGGTTGCCACGGCTTGGCGGGGTCGGGCACGACGCGGTGCGCCAGCATCATCACGATCATGAGGAAGTCCACCGGCTGGTGCGCCGGCCCGCGTTCGACGGCCACGGTCTCCAGACCGCGGTCCGCCAGGGCGGCGACGAGGTTGTCCAGCGGAACGAAGTTCAGATGCTGCGGCTGGAACCAGGCGTGCCACCAGCGCCCGGCCACCCGGCCGATGATCCATTCCGGGTCGGGGACCTCGATGAGCAGGTGCCCGCCCGGCGGCAGCACCGTGGCCGCGGCGTCCAGCTCCGCGTACGGGTCGACGGTGTGCTCCAGATAGTGGTGCATGCTGACCACGTCGTAGGCCCCGGCCAGCTTGTCGGCCAGGTCGGGGAAGAAGCCGAGGTGACCGCCGTCGATCCAGCCTCGTTCCTCGGCCTCCTTGATGCTCACGCTCATGTCGAGCGCGTCGAACCTCGTCTCCGGCCAGACGTCCCGGGCGGCGTTGCAGAAGTGGCCATGGCCTCCGCCGACGTCCAGCCACGCCTCGGGCTTGGCGTGACCGCGGAGCATCCGCGCCCGATCCCGGTAGTGCGGAGCCGCCAGCCGGAACCCGCGTTCGACCTCCGGGCCGCCGGGGCCGTCGTAGAAGTCGCGGTAGTGGAACTCCAGGCCGGCCGAGCTCAGCCGGGGGTTCTGGAAGACGTGCCCGCAGTCCTGGCACTTGTCGAGGATGAAGACACCCGGACGGTGATGCTGGTGATCCCCGCTGGTGACGAGCCGGCGCAGGGACGTGCCGCCACACCAGGGGCAGTCCATGCGGCGCGGCTCAACGAAGCTGTCCGCCTTCTCTGCCAGCTCGGCCGCGTACTCGCGGCGGAGGCGGGGCAGCTCGGGGTCGGGCTCTTCCCTCTCGGCGGCGACGCGGGCCCAGCGGGCCAGCGCCGTCACCGGGCGCGTGAGCGAGAACGCGTGCAGGTCGTGCGGACGGAGCGGTGTCCTGAACGTGGCGAGGAAGGGCTGTGCGCTGGTGGCGGCGAGCACCGCCGCAGCCGCCGCGGCGTCCCCCTTGCGCCGGCTTGCGAACGCCCAGGCGACGCCGCTGCTGAGCAGGGCCAACCCGAGGAGGTTGCCGGTCAGGTATTCGGGCAGGTCGCTCGGCCAGCGCCCGCGCAGGATCGCACGGCGGTCCGCGGGCGGGCAGGCCACCGGAGCGATCCTCTCGGCCACGGCCAGGTCGGTGCCGACGGGCGCAAACGTCTTGAGCTTGACCGAGAGTTCCTCCAGCTCGGCCGCACTGAGGCCGGCGAACCGGTCGACCTTTGCGCGTTCCGCCACGTCCGCCGTCACGAGGATGGCGTGCCCTCCCCCGACGCCGCGCGCCAGCCGGGCGCCGCGGTAGGTGTCGGGCTCCACGCGCCGGGCCAGTTCCATGGCGCGCGCGCAGTCGAGACCGGCGGGGACGAGGTCGAGCACCTGCAACCGCTGGGTGGTGGCGTACGCGCTGGCGGCCCGGCGGGTCTCGTCGTCCAGCACGACGCCGGCGGCGGTGACGAAGTGGTGGTCCTCGGCGACGGGCTTGTCCGAAGGCGGCAGGGGCCGCAGCCGGGCTGCCCGCGTCCGGCGCCACACGGCATCGGCGGTAAGACCGAACGCTGTGGTCAGCAGAATCGATCGAAGTCGCATCAGGATCCCTTCGCAGCGGGGGGCGGGAACCGGATCGGATCCCGAGATCCGCTAGCGATGATCGACTACCGCACCACTTCCGGACACGTCTCCAGCGTCAAATTCCGTCCCGCCCACACTCACCCAACTGAGTAGTCGGCGATCATAGGACCATACGGGGTCGGGAACTTTGCTCGCCGACAAACACACACGGGCAGATTAAGCAATTTCTGCATAGTGCGGTTCACCGTCCGGACGCTCGCTGACCGTGGTAATTCGCTCACAGAAAGAGTCGGCCGGTATAAACAATTCGTTCGCAAAGAATTACGCGGTGCCACATATGTGGTCGCCACCAGGCGCGGTGCGCCTGGTGGCGAAAGAGCTGCGGACTTCCCGTCAGGAGGCGGGGAACTTCTGGGTCAGCCAGGCGCTGAGCTGGGCGCGGGCCGCGGTGAGCTGGGCCGAGGTGGGCGGCGTCCCGGTGCCGGTGTTGACGATCAGTGCGACGTGGACGCCGGAGGACGGCGGGGCGGTGAGCCGCAGCCGCTTCGCCGTCGTGGAGCCGGGCTCGGGCGCGGCCGTGACGGGTCCGGAGCCGGGCAGGCCCGTCACGGTGGCCAGGTCGCTGACGACCGTGGTGGCGGCTGGGGTGAAGGACTGCGGGAGGTGCAGTTCGGTGGGGGCTCCAGACGATCCGCTCCGCCAGACGAGCACGCCGT
Source organism: Actinomadura rudentiformis (assembly GCF_008923185.1). GTDB lineage: Bacteria > Actinomycetota > Actinomycetes > Streptosporangiales > Streptosporangiaceae > Spirillospora > Spirillospora rudentiformis. The sequence continues at coordinate 41,939 of NZ_WBMT01000032.1, read as the reverse complement.
ACTGCCGGTTCTGCACCAGGGCGGAGAGGTCGGGCATCGAGGACGGGGCGATCAGCCACGGCTGCTCGCGTCCCGTTCCGCCGTAGCCGGAGCGGGCCAGGTCCTCGTAGGCGAAGGCCATGGAGTCGCCGCTGACGGCCGCCGGGTAGAGACGGTCGAGGACGCGCTGGTCGAGACGGAGTTTGACGGCGCCCGCGTCATCGGTGGCGACGACGGAGTGGTCCTCGTCGTTCCAGGCGTCGCCTTCGGTCTGCACCTTGTCGGGGTTGCCGTTCATCAGCTCGTGGTGGCGTCCGCTGTAGATGTCCCAGTGCCACTGGGTCGAGGAGAGCACGTCGCCGCTCGACGCGGGCGTGCTCCACCAGTTCTTGCCGGCCACGCCGGCGTCCATCGACTGGTACATGGAGCGGATCATCCACGGCGTGCGGTCACTGCCGCCGCCCGACAGCTTGTGCCCGAACTCCGAGACGAACGGAGCCGTCCTCAGGGAGGCGGCCCGCTGCCGGATCTCGTTCATGGACTCGGCGTAGGTGCCGTCGGTGGCCGGCGAAGGGTCGAGCGTGATGCGCGCGCCGTCGTAGTAGTGCGTGTTGAACACCATCCGGCTGCCGAGCGGCCCGACCGTCGTCATGCCGCCCTCTTCGAAGAACGCGGTGTTCCAGAAGACGAGGGGTTCGACGTACGCGGGCTTGGACGTCCAGCCTGCCCGGTCCATGGCGGACCGGAAGCGCTGGTAGAAGGGCATCAGGTGGGTCTTCTCCCAGTCGACGCCCTTCTTGCCGTCGAGCCCTCCGTCGAACGGCTCGTTCAACGGGTCCATGCCGATGACGGCGTTGAACGACTCCGGGGGAAGCTTCTGCTTGACGTACGTCATCATCGCCTCGGCCTGCTGCAGGTAGGCGCTCTGGACGCCGACGGGCCCGGCCGAGGTCGTCAGGACGCGGTCACGCCAGAAGTCGTACATGGCCTGGCGCACCGCGCCGTTCGTCTGCATGTTCTGGCCCCACAGGATGCAGATCCCGCAGGACTCCTTGGGGTAACCGCCGGCCTGGATCACCCATTTGGGGGCGCCGTCCCCCGTGTACCAGCTCCCCTTGTTGAACAGGTGGGCCGAGTAGAGGTCCTGGTGGTAGTCCAGCAGCACGTTGATGCCGCGGTCGGTGAAGACCTTGATCTGGGCGATGGCCTTGTCGAGGTAGGCGTAGTCGATGCGGTCGGGTGCGGGCTGGACTCCCTCCCAGCTGATGAGGAACCGCACCACGTTGGCGCCGGTCAGGTCGCGCATCGCCTGGGCGGACTTGACGGCGTCGGCGGTGCTGCGGAACGGCAGCAGGCTGTTCTCGTAGAGCTTGGTGCTCCCCGAGACGTTGAAGCCCCGCAGCGTCACCTCCCGGCCCTGGGCGTCGCGGAGCACCCAGGCCTGTTGTTTGGGGGAGACGGTGACGTCCGCGCGAGCGGGGGCGGCGACGAGAGCGGCCGCGACGAGCGAGGCCGCCGCGGCGGTCCGGAGGAACCGGCCAGAGAGTCCTGTCATGGGGGTGGGTCTCTCTTCCAGAACGCAAGAATCTTCTTGCACCACAGGGGGGCTTCAGTATGCAAGAACCTTCTTGCACTGGCAATGGCTACGTTTCTCAGGTGGCATCCCCTACGCGCGAGCGCATCCTCGACGCGACCCTGGCGCTGGTCCAGGAACGCGGTTTCGGCGGCACCACGGTCACGGACATCGAGGAGCTCGCCGGCCTCTCTCCCGGCAGCGGCAGTTTCTATCGCCATTTCCGCTCCAAGGAGGAGGCGGTGCGCGAGGTCTACGAACGCGAGCTGGAACGTGCGCAGCGGCACCGCGAGACGTTCGAACGCGGCCCCGTCGACGACCCGCCGCAGGCCCTCACCCGCCGCATCACCGAGCAACTGGACTACATGGAGCGGATCAAGCCGCTGATCACCCTGCTGGCCCGCGAGCACGGCAGGTTCCCCGATCTGGAGGCGAAGATCGGCCGATCCCTGCTCGACCAGGGCATCACCGAGGAGGCCGACCACCTCACCCGGGACCTGCACGACCATCCCGCCCACGGCGACCCGCGCGCCCTCCTGGCCGTCGTCATCTCTGCGATCACCGGCTATCACCTGGCCAGGACGTTCTTCGGCCGCTCCCCCGCCGACGTCACCCCGGAACGGTTCGCCTCAACCCTGGCCGAGCTGATCATCACCGCAACCCTCGACCCCCCGGACACGCCGGGCGACAAGACCCCCTAGCGGCCCAAGGCGGTGCGTTCGGCGAGCACGGGGCCAGGCCAGGGCCGGCCCCTCAGGCGCCGGTCACCGCAGCCAGCTTGGGGAAGGTGACTCCGGTCAGTTCCTCGGACACGGTCCACAGGCGCCGGGCGGACGCCGGGTCGCTCGCCGCCGCCGAGCGGGCGACGAGGGTCGGGGCGCCGCGCACCTCACCCAAGCCGTCAGGGCCGACATAGCTGGCGCCGGGCAGGTCCTGAACGGCGGCATAAACGGTGGGGAGGGCCCCCGCCCGGTTGTCCTGGGCGATGAACCTGTTGCCGACCCGCATGAGGACCCGCCGGATGGCGTTGACGTCATGCCCCTGGAGGTTGGTGGCGGCCCAGCCCGGGTGCGCGGCCGTGGCGCGTACGGGCGAGCCCGCTTCGGCGAGGCGCCGCTGGAGCTCCAGCGTGAACAGCAGATTGGCCAGCTTGGACTGGCTGTAGGCCTTGATGGGCGTGTACTCACCGGCCAGGTCGAGATTGTCGAAGTGGATGCGCGGACTGCCCGGCATCCGGTGGGCGCCGGACGACACGGTGACCACGCGGTCGGTGATGTGGGGCAGCAGCAGGTTGGTCAAGGCGAAGTGCCCCAGGTGATTGGTGCCGAACTGCATCTCGAAGCCGTCCCTGGTGCGGGCCTCGGGGACGTTCATGACACCGGCGTTGTTGATGAGCAGATCCAGATCGCCTTGCCACCCGGCGGCGAACTCGCGTACGGACGCGAGGTCGGCCAGGTCGAGCCGGCGCACCTCCACGCTCCCCCGCACGGTCGCCGCGGCCGCCTCGCCGCGCTTGAGATCCCGTACGGCGAGCACCACATGGGCGCCCGCGCCCGCCAGCGCCTCGACGGTGGCGATGCCGAGCCCGCTGTTGGCGCCGGTGACGACCGCGGTGCGGCCTGACTGGTCGGGGATGTCGGTGGTGTTCCACTTGCTGGATGACTGAGCCATGACTCCAATGTAGGCATCGACAACAATGATGTCAATGACAACAATGTTGACGTTGATCACATCCCGGTACACTGGCGCCCATGCCGACCCGCCCTCGCCCCTACCACCACGGAGACCTGCGCGCCGCGCTGCTGACCCGCGCCGAGGAGACGCTCAGGGAAAAGGGGCCGACCGCCCTGTCGCTGCGCGAGCTCGCCCGTGACCTGGGGGTCAGCCATGCCGCGCCGAGCCGTCATTTCAAGGACAAGCAGGCCCTGCTGGACGCGCTGGCCCTGGCCGGCTTCGAGCGGCTCGGCGAGATCATGGCGGCCTCCCAGGAGGGGATCGGTGAGTCGTTCGCCGAACGGCTGGACGCCATGGTCCGCGCCTATGTGGGATTCGCCACGGCCAACGCCGCCCTGCTGGACCTGATGTACTCGGTCAAGCACGACCCGGAGGCGTCGGAGGCGCTGAGCGCCTCCGTCCAGCGATGGTCCGCGCAGACCGTCGAGCTGATCGCCGAGGGCCAGCGCCGCGGCGAGGTGCGCGAGGGGCCGGTGGAACGCATCGGCCTGCCGGTCTTCACCACCCTGCACGGCTACGCCGACCTGGCGACGAGCGGGATGTTGCCACCGGAGGCGACCGAGCACGGACTGGACGACGTGATCGCGTACATCCTGCGAGGAAGCGCCCCGGACTGAGGCGTGTCTCAGGGGACGATCATCGTGACGCCCGGGGTGTTCATCGAGGTGAGGGCGGCGGGGGCCTCACTCAGGCCGATCGTGCGGCTCACCAGGAGGTCGGGGCGGAGCGTGCCCGCGCGCACCATCTCCATCATCGGGCCGTAGGCGTGGGCGGCCATTCCGTGGCTGCCCAGGATCTCCAACTCATGGGCGATGACCAGGTCCATGGGGAGGTCGGCTTGCCCGGCGGCCGGTGGGAGCAGTCCTACTTGGACGTGCCGGCCGCGGCGCCGGAGACCGGCGACCGACGCGCGTGCGGTCGCCGGGCTGCCCAGGGCGTCCAACGAGACCTGGACGCCGCCCCCGCTGATGTCCCGCACCGCCGTGGCCGCGTCCGCTGCGGAGGCGTCGACGGTGGCGGCGGCGCCAAAACGGGCGGCCAGCTCCAGCGCGGCCGCCGAGATGTCCACCGCGACGACCCGGGCGCCGATGGCCGTCGCGATCATCACCGCCGACAGGCCGAGGCCTCCGCATCCGTGGACGGCGACCCATTCCCCCGGCGCGACGCGCCCCTGGGCGATGACCGCGCGGAACGCGGTGGCGAACCGGCATCCCAGGCCGGCCGCCGTCGTGAACTCCATCTCGTCCGGCATCCCGACGAGGTTGACGTCGGCATTCTCGATCACGACGTAGTCCGCGAACGAACCCCAGTGGGTGAAGCCCGGCTGGGTCTGGTTCTCGCAGATCTGCTGGTCGCCGTTCAGGCACGGCCGGCAGCGCCCGCACGCGCACACGAACGGCACCGTCACCCGGGCGCCGGGCTTCCACCCGGTGACGCCCGGCCCGATCTCGGCCACGGTCCCTGCGAGCTCGTGCCCGGGCACGTGCGGGAAGACCTGGATGTCCGCGTCATGGCCCTGCCACCCGTGCCAGTCGCTGCGGCACAGGCCGGTCGCCTCGACACCGATCACCACCCCGCCCGGCGGGGCCACGGGGTCCGGTGCCTCGCGGACTTCGAGAGGCGCACCGAACGCCTCGTACATCACGGCCTGCATCCGCCCTCCTCACGTGATCGGCTCTGAGCCTATTCGGCCATCGGCCCTGCGCAGGGCGACGGCGGTGGCGAGGGTGACCAGGAGACCGCCCGTTCCGGCGGCGATGAAGGCGGTGCGCGGGCTGGTGAGGTCGAGCAGCAGGCCGCCACCCAGATAGGAGAGCGCGGCGGCGACGCCGACGGCGCCGTAGAGGGAGCCGAAGATACGGCCGAGCAGTGGGGCGGGGACGTTGCGCTGGATGAGGGTGTTGGTGGCGACGTCCATCGCGGCAAGGCCGATGCCGCGGGTGGCCTGGACGGCGAAGGCTGCGCCCACCGCCCAGGCGAAGCCGGTGAGGAGGTTGCCCGCGCTGCTGATCGCGAAGCCCGCCAGGAGGAGTACGGGGAGGGCCAGGCGAGGGCGGGCGAGCAGGGCGTAGCCCGCGAAGAGGCCGAGCCCGACGGCGGCCAGCAGGAGGCCGACGGCCGAGTCGCCGCCGTGGAGGGTGTCCTTGGTCAGGAAGACCAGCGCGACGTCGTCGATCCCGTTGCAGGCCACCACGGCGATGAAGCCGAGGCCGATGGCGCGCAGCAGCGGAGTGGCCACGATGTGCCGGAGCCCGGTGATCGCGTCGTTCAGGATCGTGGTGGGCTCGTCCGGGGCGGATGGCCGGGCGGCGGGCAGGAACGCCAGGAGGGCGGCGGAGAGAAGGAAGCTCGCCGCGTCGATCAGCAGGACGCCGCGTACGTCGAGCAGGGGCAGCAGCAGGGCGGCGAGCAGGGGCCCGAGCGCCTCGCCGCCGTTCGTGCCGAAGCCGATCGCCGCGTTCGCCCCCTCAAGATCACGGTCGCGGACGAGGGCGGGCACGACGGCGCGCGACGCGGGCTGGAAGATATGCCCGGCGATCGACCGGAGCGCGACCAGGGCGAGGATCAGCGGCAGCGGGAACACGGTGATGCCGAGCGCGATCACCGCGATCAGGGCGGCCTGCGCCAGCTCAGAGACGATCATGACCCGCCGCAGCTCGAACCGGTCGGCGATCACGCCGGTCAGCGGGCCGAGCAGGGCGGGCGCGAAGTCGCCGACGAGCAGCAGGAGCGCGACCGCGAGCGCCTGGCCTGTGGTGTCGGCCACGTACACCATCAGGGCCACGAGGCTGAGCGAGTCGCCGAGGAAGGAGATCGACCGGGCGGTCCAGAGCCGGCGGAACGGCGGTACGGAGCGGATCAGGCGCAGCGCACCCATACCCTCCTCGTCAGTGACCATGAAAGGGAGTTTTCCGCATGTTGGGACGTCCGTGTCGGTGATCTCCGATACGGTGGCGCATTCCCCGCCGGAACCACCGGCGCCGGGTGTTCGTTTTCTCACCACCGCCGACCCTCGGGGGCCGAGACCAGGAGAGACAATCCGCGAACTCAACGAAAGGGCCACATCCGCGCAGGTCACAGAGTTGCACTATCCGGCCGGATCGCTGGTGCTCGTCGCCGGGCTGCCCGGCGCGGGGAAGAGCACCCTGCTCGACCGGCTGTACGGCCTGCGGGGCGACGAGACCCTGCCGGTGATCTCCGGCGGCACCCGGGTGATCGACTCACGGCAGTCCCGTAGCTGGTGGGCTCGCTTCCTGGGTCCCCTGCCGCACCGGGCCCGTGTCCCCCTCGTGCAGGCCAACCATGTCTGGCGGATCGCCCGGGCGATGTCCCAGGGCCACGCCGTCGTCGCTCACACGCGCGGCACCTGGCCGCACATCCTGCGCGGCTTCGCCTGGATGGCGCGGCGGCGCGGCGGCGAGGTGCACCTGATCCTGCTCGACGTGGACGCGCGCACCGCGCGCCAAGGTCAGGTCGCCCGGGGCCGCGTCGTCACGACCTCGGTCTTCGCGCGGCACGTCCGCCGCTGGCGGCCGCTGATGGAACGCGCCCGCAGCGGCAACGTCCCGCCGGCCGACGGCGTCACGATACTGGACCGTGCCGCCGCCGACCGTCTGAAGGCCATCCGCTTCGACGGGGTGCCGGACGCCGAAGGGCCTGCTCCGGAAGCCCGCTGACACGGCCGGACCAGGGCCTGCGCAGGTTCTACTTCGAAAGCCCGCTGAACCAGCGGACGACGCGGGCGGTGCCCGCCACGTTGGCGCCCAGGTGCCGGAAGTCCCCGTAGGTGTGGTCGCCGAGGTCCACGACCGGCACGTTCACGCCGCGGGCGCTCAGTGAGATCCGGCAGTGGTCGGTGTTGAGCGTCGACGCCTGCTCGTCCTTGCTCACCTTGTAGAGCCGCATCGGGACGCGCGGCGTCCAGGCCTTGCACACCTCGCCGTCCACATCCAGCGCCCGGGCGAACGAGCCGCCCGGCTTGCGCAGCAGCTCGAACCCGCGCGGCGTGAGCAGCTCGTCGATCGTGTCGGGCAGGCCCTGGAGCATCTCCTGCCCTGGCGTGGTGCCGTCGAAGTACTTCTCGACCTTGCTCGCGTACGGCTCCTGGAAGACCTCGGTGGGCTTCTTGTAGAGGCCGTGCAGGCGGTTCCAGGAAGTGAGGAGGTACGAGCTGTACGCGACCGACAGCTTCGGGTGCAGTTCGCCGCGGAGCATGGCCGGGATCTGGGCGCCCTTGAAGTCGTACCCGCCCGCGATCGGAGCGACCGCTCGCACACGGAACCAGGGATCCTGGCCCTCCTGCAGCGCCCGCGCGAGCCCCAGGGCAGCCGAGGCTCCCTGGGAGAACCCGGTGGTGAACACCTGGCGTTCCAGCGTCCGGCCCGTACGCGGCACGAACTGCTTGGCCGCGCGCAACATGTCCAGCGAGGCGGTCGTCTCGGACGGCACGTCCTTCCACGGGTGCACGCCCGGTCCGAGCCCGAGGCCGAGATAGTCGGGCACGACAGCGGCGAATCCGGCGGCTGCGAAGGTCACGCCGGGCGCGGAGCCCCAGACATCCGGCGCCACGGAGGGCGCATCGTCCTTGTAGCTCGTGGTGCCGTGGCCGTACGAGACGGTCCGCAGTCTCCGGGCGTCATTGCGGGGCAGCACGACAAGGCCGCTGGCGGTCGTCATCCGGTTACGGGTGTCAACGGTGCGGTAGACCAACCTGTACGCGTCCACTCCATAGCGGACGGCCTTGGCGTCGAATCCGTCGCTGGCCAGCCACGTGCGCGCACCTTGGGCCGTCATGCCGCGGAGGTGTTCGGCGGAGACGAGCTCGCCTCTGGCAGGCGCGGTCGCGGCAGGCTTGCCGCCGGCGGGATCCGAGGTGGAATCCGAGGCGGCGGCAACGGCGCCGCCTGCCAGCGTGACACCGGTGGAAGCAATCAGTGCGGTGGCGGTGAAACGGGTCATGGGGTGGGCCATGTCGGTCCCTCTCAGTCGATCCCTCTCAAGGGGTCGTGGTCGATGTGCCTCAAGCGTGTTGCGCGGCACACCGGACCCGCATCGCCCGCCCTAGTGATCTAGTTCGTGCTACCTGAGAGCGAGCCGTTCCCGACCCCGCCACGTTGATCGAGGATCTTCCTGGGATTGGAACGTTCCCGAGCGTGCCGGTCGATAGGGTCGGAGGGCATGGTCCACGGAATATGGTCCACGGCATGAGGACGGGAGCGGCTATGGCGCAGCAGGTACGCGGAGTCATCGCACCGGGCAAAGGCGAGCCGGTGCGGATCGAGACCATCACGATTCCCGATCCCGGGCCGGGCGAGGCCGTCGTGCAGGTCCAGGCCTGCGGGGTCTGCCACACGGACCTGCACTACCGGGAGGGCGGCATCAACGACGAGTTCCCGTTCCTGCTCGGGCACGAGGCCGCCGGAATCGTCGAGTCGGTGGGCGCGGGCGTCACCGAGGTGGCGCCGGGCGACTTCGTGATCCTCAACTGGCGCGCGGTGTGCGGGCAGTGCCGGGCCTGCACGCGCGGACGTCCCTGGTACTGCTTCAACACCCATAACGCCGAGCGGAAGATGACGCTGGCCGACGGCACCGAGCTCTCCCCCGCGCTGGGCATCGGCGCGTTCGCCGACAAGACCCTGGTGGCCGCCGGGCAGTGCACCAAGGTCGACCCGGCCGCCTCCCCCGCCGCCGCCGGGCTGCTGGGCTGCGGCGTCATGGCAGGGATCGGCGCCGCCATCAACACCGGCAACGTGGGCCGCGGAGACAGCGTGGCGGTCATCGGCTGCGGCGGGGTCGGCTCGGCCGCCGTCCTCGGCGCCCGCCTCGCCGGCGCCGCGAAGATCATCGCCATCGACCTGGACGAGCGCAAGCTCGCCGCCGCCTCAGGACTGGGCGCCACGCACACCGTCAACGCCAAGGACACCGATGTCGCCGAGGCCGTCCAGAAGCTGACCGGCGGGTTCGGCGCCGACGTCGTCATCGAGGCGGTCGGCCGTCCCGAGACCTACAAGCAGGCCTTCTACGCCCGCGACCTGGCCGGCACGGTCGTGCTGGTCGGCGTGCCCACGCCCGAGATGAAGCTGGAGCTGCCGCTGCTCGACGTCTTCGGCCGCGGCGGCTCGCTCAAGTCCTCCTGGTACGGCGACTGCCTGCCCAGCCGCGACTTCCCCATGCTCATCGACCTCTACCTCCAAGGGCGCCTCGACCTGGACGCGTTCGTGTCCGAGACGATCCCGCTGGACGGCGTCGAGGCCGCCTTCGAAAAGATGCACCACGGCGACGTGCTGCGCTCGGTGGTGGTCCTGTGACGGCGTCGAACGCGCGCATCGAGCATCTCGTCACGTCCGGCACGTTCTCCCTGGACGGCGGCACGTGGGAGGTCGACAACAACGTCTGGATCGTCGGCGACGACACCGAGGCGATCGTCATCGACGCCGCGCACGACGCCGACGCCATCGCCGCGGCGGTGGGCGGCCGCGAGCTGCTGGCGATCGTCTCCACCCACGGCCACGACGACCACATCGACGCGGCGCCCGCGCTCGCGGCCCGCACCGGCGCGCCGGTGCTCCTGCACCCCGACGACCTCATGCTCTGGAAGCAGCGGCACCCCGATGTGAGCCCGAACGGCGAGCTGGCCGACGGGCAGGTCATCACGGTCGCCGGGACGGAGCTCAGAGTCCTGCACACACCCGGCCACAGTCCGGGGGCGGTGTGCCTCTACGCGGCGGACCTGGGCACGGTCTTCTCCGGCGACACCCTCTTCCAGGGAGGACCCGGCGCGACCGGCCGGTCGTTCTCCGACTTCCCCACGATCATCACGTCCATCCGGGAACGGCTGCTGAGCCTTCCGGCTCAGACCGTGGTCCGCACCGGGCACGGCGACAGCACCACCATCGGCGACGAGGCCCCGCATCTGGAGGAATGGATCTCACGCGGGCACTGAGCCATCTGTCGCGCCCGTCTCCGGCATCGCCGAACCGGACACATCGGACGCATCGACGGGATAGAGTCCACACTCGATGCCTGGGGCATGGATGTGAGCCGCTGAGACGGGAGATGCGATGCGGGGCAGAGCACGGCCCGTTCCGGCCGCCCTGCTCGCATCCTGTGCCCTTGCGACGGCGGGCTGCGGTTCCGGCTCCTCCGCCTCGGCGGATGCGCCGCCGGTCGCCGTCCCGCCGCTGGTCACCGACCAGCCCGCGCCCTTGGTGACCCCGTCCGCGCCCGTCGCCGATCCGCGGCGCGCGAGCGCACCTCCGCGGCCGCTCTCGCCCGGACCCGGCGGCAAGCCGGTGGGCAAGCCCGGACGCTGGCGGATCACGGTCTACTACACGCTGGTCGAACGGTTCCACGGCGGCAAGCCCAAGGCCGTGCGGGGTTGCACCGAGTTCCACTGCAAGTGGGGGAAGGCGCCGCTCGGCTCGTACCCCGAGGACTTCATCAAGGCAGTGAAGATCGAGGGCAGCGGCCGGATCACCACGGGACCGCAACGCGGGCGCTACCTCAACTGGTCGTCCAGCGTCGGCTGGTGGCTGGACGACACGACCCGCGACTCGGCGGGCCGGCCGCTGCGCCCGTGGAGCACGGCCGCCGCCGACCGGGACGTGCTCACCCGGGGCAGCAGGTTCCTCATCACCGACTGCGGGAAGAACGGCGCCGGACGGCGGATCAAGGCGACGACATGCGCGAAGTTCCGTTCCCATGAGTGGACGGTGACCGACGTCTTCCGGCCTGGATGGGGCGGCGACCACCACGCCGACATCTACATCGGCGAGGAGACCGGCCCCGGCTTCACCAAGTCGCCGTTCTACACCGAACTCCACGGAGCCACGCTCTACACGCGCTGAACGGGCAGACACGCGCCGAGCGCCAGACACGCGATGAACGTTCAGGCCTCCTTGCGCGGCTCGGCCAGGCGCGTCGCGGCCGCCCGGCCGCGCAGGGTGACCTCCTCGCCGAGCCACCACCGCGCCGCCTCGTCGGGGTCGGCCGACTCGACGACCGCGCCGGCGGCGAGAACGCGGCCGGCCGTCGACTTGGCGAGGTCGGTCAGCCGGGCCGCCTCGTTCACGGGGTCGCCGATCACGGTGTACTCGAACCGTTCCTCGGCACCGATGTGCCCCGCCACGGCCTCCCCCGCCGAGACCCCGACGCCCGCCTCCACGCCGGGCATCTCGGCCCGCAGCCGCTCGGCCAGCTCGCGCGCCGCGGCCAGTGCCCGGGTCTCCGCGCCGTCCAGATCCAGCGGCGCACCGAAGATCGCCAGAGCGGCGTCACCCTCGAACTTGTTGATCCACCCGCCATGGCGGCCGATCACCTCGACCACGACGGCGAAGAAGTCGTTGAGCAGCTTGACCACCTCGGTGGGCGGCCGGTCGGCGGCCAGCCGGGTGGAGCCGACGATGTCCACGAAGATCACCGCGACCTCGCGCAGCTCGCCGCCGAGGTCGATGCCGCGCTCCAGCGCGACCCGCGCGACGTCCTCCCCCACTTGCCGGCCGAAAAGATCCTGGAGCCGGGCGTGCTCGCGCAGTCCCGACGCCATGTGGTTGAACCCCGCCTGGAGCAGGCCGACCTCGCTGGCGTCGTAGACGGGCACCTCCACGTCCAGGTCGCCGCGTTCGACCTTGGCCAGGCCCAGCCGTACCGACTCGACCGGGTCGGCGATGGCCCGGGCCGCGCCGTAGGTGACGCCGAGGCCGACGACGAGCGCGATGCCGCCGAGAGCCAGGACCGCCAGCGCGAAGTCCCGGACGGTCACCCTGGCGATCAGGAACGAGCCGACCGCGAGCACGATCAGGCCGAGAATGGGCACGGCCGTGCCCAGCGCCCAGGCCAGCACGGACCTGGCCACCACGCCCGGCAGCCCGGTGTGCTGCGGCATGCCGGTGCGCAGCGCGGTGGTCACCGCCCGCCGCAGCAAGCGCTCGGTGAGCAGGTAGACGACGGTGCAGGTGGTCAGGCCGCCCAGCAGGCTCGTCAGGCCGAGCTTGACCGCCAGCAGGCCGTGGAACGGGGCGTTGATCACGACCCACCCGACCGTGCCGATGCCCCACAGCGTCAGGTGGACGGCCATCAGGCGCAACGGCCCGTACAGCAGCAGGAGGCGCTCGCGTTTGTCGGGCGCGCGGTCGGTCTCCACCAGCCGCCGGACGCGCCGGAAGAAGCGCTCGCCCAGCATCAGGCCGACCGGCACGGCCAGGATGACGTACGCGCCGAACACCACGAAGTTGATCAGGCGCAGCCGGTCCGAGACCAGTCCGTCGGGGTTGGGGACGATGACGGTGAACAGCAGCACGACCAGGGCGCCGACCAGGTTGGCCAGGCCGGTGGTGACGGTCACCAGCAGCCGGGCGCGGCGGACGATCTGGCTGCGCGAGTCTTCGGGGCGCCCGTCGAACAGCCGCCACAGGGGGCCGAACAGGCTTCGCCGCGGGCGCACCGCCGCGGCGTCCACCTCTTCGAGCTCCATGAGGGTGGAGATTATCCCGTTATTTCCGTGTTCCGGCCCGCCGGGGCCTCACGGATCTCGCCTGGACGGCATGGATCGCCGGCGGCGTCGCGACTATCGTCGGCCTGTGGGGAACCACCCGGGCACGCGGCGCCGCCGCGGCCTGAACGAAGGCCCCGAGGTGGTCCCCGGCGCGTGCGCGCCCGGGGCCACGACCCTTTTCAGGAGGCGCCGACCATGAGGGCCTCGAAGAAGGACGACGAGGTCGATGCCCGTACCCGCATCCTGGACGCGGCCGAGACCCTGTTCGCCGAGCGCGGTTACGACGCCAGCTCGACGGCGCGCATCGCCAGGCTCGCCCATGTCCCCAAGGGCCTGGTCTTCCACTACTTCCCGCAGAAGATCGACGTCCTGGTCGCCCTGATCGACGAGCGCACGTTCATCGAGGAGCTGCCCGAGGAGGCCGTGGAGGCCCTGCCCGGCGACCCCGCGGGCACGCTCTCCCGGCTGGCCCGCCGTTTCCCGTTGCGCGCCTCCCCGGCCATGCGCCGGATCCTCTTCCGGGAGGCCGACACCCACACGTCCGTCGGCGAACGGCTCGGGCGCCTCAACAGTGAGGTCTTCGGCCGGGCCCGGCGCGCGCTCGAGCTCGCCCTGCCCGGCTCCCGCGGCGACCAGGCCCGCCTGGAGGCCGCCGCCGCCACGTTCGCCGCCGTCCTCATCTACCAGGAGAACCTCTCCCAGCTCACCGGCCAGGCCGTCGACCCCGACGCCGTCGCCGACCTCATCGCCCGGGCCCTGGGCGCGTCCTGACGCCCAGTTCCTAGGCGAGTTCCTCGATGAATTCGGCGAGCTGCGTCAGGTTGCGGCATTCGTACATCGGCAGGAGCTCGCCGTACCGGGAGGCGGCCGAGTCGCCGGTGTCCCACTGGGAGCGGGGCTCGGGATTGAGCCAGTACGCGTGCCGGGCCTGATCGACCATGCGGCGCAGGATCGGCAGGGAGAGCTCGCCGTAGTTGGAACGGGCGTCGCCGAGGACGAGGAGCGAGGTCTTGGGCGTGATGGCGTCCGCGTACTTCTCGTCGAACACCTTGATCGCATGGCCGTAGTTGCTGCGCCCGGTGATCCAGACCAGATCGGCCTCGGCGGCCATCCGCGTCATCGCGTCGACGACGTCGGTGCCGGGCGCGAAGTACTTGGTGATCTCATCGGTCGCGTCGATGAAGGCGAACGCCCGGACCTTGCTGAACTGCTCGCGCAGCGCGAACGTCAGCAGGAGCGTGAAATGGGCGAACGCCGAGACCGAGTCGCTGGCGTCGCACAGGATCACCAGCTCGGGCTTGTGCGGGCGGCGGGGCCGGTGGTGGGTGGTGAGCGGCACTCCCCCGGTCGCCAGCGACGCGCGCACCGTCCGGCGGAAGTCGAGGCGGCCCCGGTGTCCGAGCCGGTGCTTCTGGGTGAGCCGCGAGGCCAGGCGCCGGGCCAGCGGGTAGACCTCACGGCGCAGCGCGGTCAGGTCGGCGCGGCTCGCGGAGGCGAAGTCGAGCCGTTCCAGGGGCGGGCGGACGGCCAGGCGGGCGGTGCGTTCCACCCCGGTGTCCTCGGCGATCCGCCGCCGGACCTCGGTCGCGACCAGGTCTTCGAAGCGCGAGATCCGGTCGCGGAACGTGCGGCGCGCGACCTGCTCGGCCATGCCACCACGGTCCTGGCCGGTCAGCACGGAGTTGAGCAGCCGGGCCATCAACGTCTCGGCCGACATGGCGCGGAGTACACCGGAGGAGAACCACGACTCCTGGCCGGGCGTCTGCCCGTACTCCGCCACGGCCGTCCGCGCGAACTGCCGCAGGCCCGGGTCGTCACCGGAGAGCAGCAGCTCGAAGAGCTCCTCGCGCCGGGCCTGGACCTCGGGGTCGAGCGCGGGCGGCACGCGGCGTTCCCCGGATTCGCGCCGCCGGATCGGCCGGTCCGGCGGGACCGCGCCGTCGCCCAGCGCCGCGGGGAACCAGAGGTCGAAGAGCGTGTCGAAGGTCTGCCGGTGCGCGGGCCGCTTGACGAGCGTGGCGGCGTACGCGGCGCGCAGCGTCTCCCGCTCGCCCAGGTCGATGACCTGCATCGCGCGGACCGCGTCCAGGCCCTCGGCGACCGACACCGGCAGGCCCGCCTCGCGGAGGGCCGCGACGAAGGCGGTGTGCCGGTCGACGAGCGAGCGCCGCGCGCCAGTGGGGGCCGTCATCGTCAGCTCTTGAGGCTCGGTTTTCCGAGGCCCAGTTCCTTGGCGGCGCGCTCCTGGTCGGAGACGTGCTTGAGGACGACGCCGAGCGTGCGGGCGACGGCGGCCTCGTCGAGCTCGTCCAGCCCGAGGGCGAGCAGCGTCCGGGCCCAGTCGATGGTCTCGGCGATCGACGGCGCCTTCTTGATCTCCAGGGCGCGGAGCGTCCCCACGGTCCGGACCAGCTGCTCGGCCAGCTCGGCCTCGATGCCCGGGACCTGCGCGAGCACGATGTCGCGCTCGCGGTCCGGCTGGGGGTAGTCCAGGTGCAGATAGAGGCAGCGGCGCTTGAGCGCCTCCGACAGCTCGCGGGCGGCGTTGGAGGTGAGGACCACGAACGGCCTGCGCACCGCCTTGACCGTGCCGAGCTCCGGGATGGTCACCTGGAAGTCGGAGAGCACCTCCAGCAGCAGACCCTCCACCTCGACGTCGGCCTTGTCGGTCTCGTCGATGAGCAGGACCGTGGCGCCGCTGCGCCGGATGGCGGCCAGCAACGGGCGTTCGAGGAGGAACTCGTCGGTGAAGATGTCGTCGTGCGTGGAGTCCCAGGCCTGGCCGTCCGGCGCCGCCTGGATGCGCAGCAGCTGCTTCTTGTAGTTCCACTCGTACAGCGCGCGGGCCTCGTCCAGGCCCTCGTAGCACTGCAACCGGATCAGCTCGGCGTCACCGGCCTGGGCCACCGCCTTGGCCAGCTCGGTCTTGCCCACCCCGGCCGGCCCCTCCACCAGCAGCGGCTTGCCGAGCGCCTGCGCCAGGAACACGGTGGTGGCGATCGAGTCGTCGGCGAGATACCCCGCTCGGGCGAGTTCCCGCTCGACGTCGGCGGGCGAGATGAAGAAGGAGTCGGGATTCAGGCTCATGCCTTCGCTTTCGTGTAGATCTGGTTCGTGCCGGCGAAGGTCATCTTCTTGCCGTCCGCGCTGACTTCCGCGCCCCAGTACGAGGCGTTCTTCGGGTCACCGCCCTGCCATGAGAAGCGGAACTTGCCCTTGCTCTCCGGAATGGCCTGGCCGCTCCAGAGCGTGTTCTTGTCCTTCATCCAGACACCCTTGCCGTCCGGTTTGAAGAGGAAGTAGTCCTGCCGGGTGCCGACCCAGCGGCCGACGAGCGGCTTCACCTCGGCGGGCGCGACCTTGGGCAGCGGGGCGAGGTTCGCGGGCGCCGCGGAGTCGGCCTTGCCCGGGGTGTCGGCTTTCTTGTCGTCGCCGCCGCAGCCGGTGAGGACGAGAGCGGCGGCCACCGCCACGCCGGCCAGGGACAGGGTCGAACGGGTCCGCACGCTCACGTGGACCTCCGGGAGGAGATAAGGGAGGAAGGACGAAGAAGTCGGCAGTTTACCGGCGCGTAGCTCCCCGGCCCCCTCATCCCTGGGAGGTACTGGACGTTTCGCTCCCAGGAGGGAAGCCACCGGGCGGATCGGCGGCCTATAACCGAAGAATGACGACTCCACGCCTGCCCCGGGACGACCTCGCCGCGGCACTCGCCGCCCGGCGCGAGCTGGGTCCCGAGTACGACGACGCCTTCATCGAGTCGGTCGTCGACCGGATCGAGCAGACGTTCGACGCGCGCATGGCCGGTCATCCGCGCCCCGCGCCGGCGCCCGCGTACGCGCCGCCCCCGCCGCGGCGGACGGGCACCGGCGGCGGCGCCGACCTCGCGCTCGCCATCGTCTCCCTGGTGGCGGCCATCCCGCTGAGCGCCATCGCGGTGGTGAACGAGGGGATGGGCGCCCTGTGCATCGTGTGGTTCTCGATAGTGGCGATCAACGTCGCGCACGCGCTGCGTCCCCGGCGCGGCTGAGCCCACCGGCCGGGGCGCCGCCACCCGGGCCCTACTTCCCGGGCTCGGGGTCACGGGGCAGGCCGAGCAGCCGCTCACCGATGATGTTGAGCTGCACCTCGGTCGTCCCGCCGTAGATGGTCATCGCCCTGCTGAACAACATCGCGCGGGCGACGATGCCGGTTTCGGCCATCGGCACCTGGGTCGCCGCCGCCTCGCCCTGCGCCGCCCAGCAGTAGTCGGCCACGTCCTGGTTGAACTGCACGCCGAGGAGCTTGCGGACGCTCGCCTCCGCGCCGGGCTCCACCCCGTTCAGCTGCTTGAGCGTCGTGCGCAGGCCGAGCAGGTCGATGGACTGGCCTTGGGCGACGAGCTTGCCGACCTCGGCCGTGGCGACCGCGTCCAGCTCCCTGTCCTTGAAGAAGGCCAGCAGCTCCGGCACGCCCATGCCCATGCCGCCGCCCGTGGACAGCGACACGCGCTCGTTGCTGAGGGTGTTGCGGGTGACCTGCCAGCCCTGGTTGACCTCGCCCACGACACAGTCGTCCGGGACGAAGACGCCGTCGAGGAACACCTCGTTGAAGAGGGACTCGCCGGTGAGCTCCTTGAGCGGCCGTACGTCGACGCCCTCGGACTTCATGTCGACCAGGAAGTAGGTGATGCCGTCGTGCTTGGGCGCGTCCGGATCCGTACGGGCGATGCAGAAGCCCCACTGGGCGAACTGCGCGACCGACGTCCAGATCTTCTGCCCGGTGAGCCTCCAGCCGCCCTCGACGCGCTCGGCCTTCATCGAGAGGGACGCGAGGTCGGAGCCGGCGCCCGGCTCGC
This sequence comes from Actinomadura rudentiformis, assembly GCF_008923185.1. GTDB lineage: Bacteria > Actinomycetota > Actinomycetes > Streptosporangiales > Streptosporangiaceae > Spirillospora > Spirillospora rudentiformis. The sequence goes on along the minus strand of NZ_WBMT01000032.1, from coordinate 24,326 downwards.
TGAACAGCTGGCACCAGACCATCTCGCCGCGCAGCGTCGGCCGCAGGAACCGTTCCTTCTGCTCGTCGCTGCCGTAGCGCACCAGCGACGGCACCAGCCAGGCACCGATCACCAGGTTGGGGGCCTTGACCTTGGCGGCCTTGAGCTCCTGCTGGATGAGGATCTGCTCGACCGGGCCGGCGCCGCGTCCCCACGGTTCGGGAAAGTGCGGCACGGTCCAGCCGTTGTCGCCCATCGCGGCGTTGCGCTCGTTCTTGTCAGTGATCGCGGCGAGCTCGGCGATCTCGGCGCGGATGCGCTCGCGCAGCGGCTGGGTGTCGTCGTCCAGCTCCAGCTCGACGGGACGGCGCCCGCCCGCCAGGGCGAGCTCGGCGACCTTGGCCGCCCAGCCCTTGGAGCCGCCGAGCAGCGCCCGCAGGGTCAGCGCCCGGCGCAGGTAGATGTGCGCATCATGCTCCCAGGTGAAGCCGATGCCGCCGAGGATCTGGATGGCGTCGCGAGCGGTCTGCACACCGGCGTCGGCGGAGATGACGGCGGCCACGGCGGCGGCGAAGCCGGCTTCCTCGGCGCCCTCGTCCAGCGCGCGGGCGGCGTCCCAGGCGGCGGCGCGGGCCTGCTCGGACGCGATCAGCATCCGGGCGGCCTTGTGCTTGACGCCCTGGAACTGGCCGATCGGCCGGCCGAACTGCTCGCGCACCTTGGCGTACTCGGCCGCGGTCGTGACCAGCCAGCCGGTCAGGCCCGCGGCCTCGGCGCCGAACAGCGCCGCCGCGAGATCGCGGACCTGCGCGGTGGTGACGCCGTCCAGGACGCGGTCGGCGGCCAGGGCGATCTCGGCCACGTCCACTTTGGCGACGCGGCGCACCTTGTCGAGGCTCTCCACCGGCGTGACGGTCACGTCGGCGGCGTCGACCGCCACCCACTGCTCGCCGTCGCCGGTCGCCACCGGCAGCACGATCACGTCGGCGAGCGAGGCGCCGAGCACCGTGGCGGCGCTCCCGCCGACCACCAGCGCGTCTCCGTCGCGGCGGCCGGTGAGCGAGCCCGACAGCGCGACCGCGGCGGTCTTCTCGCCCTCGGCGAGCAGGGGGAGCAGCTCGCCGCGCGCCTTGGCGTTGCTGGAGACGTTCACCACGGCGCTCGCGAGCACCGTGGGCAGGAACGGGCCGGGCGCGGCGGCCCGGCCCAGCTCCTCCACGACCACGGCCAGTTCGAGCAGCCCGAAGCCCTGCCCGCCGTGCTCCTCTTCCAGGTGCAGGCCCAGCAGGCCCTGTTCGGCCAGGGCCGGCCAGAACGACGGCCTGGTCTCCTCGTCCGCCTCCAGTGCGGCGCGCACCACGGTCGCCGGAATGTTGCGCTCGGCGAACCCCCGAACAGAATCGGCGAGCGCCTCGTGCTCCTCGGTCAGCCCGATGGCCATTCGTCACCTTCTCCCAGACCCGCTTGCCGTTCCAGAACCAGGGCAGCTCCGCGAACGCTGTTGACCCCAATTCTAGAACAGCGTTCTGGTCCCCTGCGGGAGTGACCTTACTCTCACACCGAATCCGACTCCAGGGCCGGGGCCCGCTTGCCGGCCGTGTCGTCCACGGCGCCCTTGGCCGGGCGCTTCGGGGAGACGAGGCTGGCGACCGTCACCGCGACGAGGGTGCCGCCGATCACGCCGAGGGACAGCCAGATCGGGATCTCCGGCGCCCAGGACACGCCGTACTCGTGCATCGCGTGGAAGACCAGCTTGACGCCGATGAAGCCGAGGATGAACGCCAGTCCGTGGCTGAGATAGACCAGGCGCTCGGCGAGCCCGCCGAGCAGGAAGTAGAGCTGCACCAGTCCCATCAGGGCGAACGCGTTGGCGGTGAAGACCAGGTAGGGCTCGGTGGTCAGGCCGAAGATCGCGGGAATCGAGTCCAGCGCGAACAGCACGTCGGTGGAGCCGATCGCGATCATCACGATGAGCAGCGGCGTGACCATGCGGCGGCCGTCCCGCTTGGTGACGATCTTGTCGCCCTCGTAGGCGTCGGTCGTGGGGATGAACCGCTTGGCCATCAGGAGCAGGCGGTTCTCCTTGAACTCGTCCTCGTCGTCGCCGCGCACCAGGCCGATGGCGGTCCAGATCAGGATGCCGCCGAAGATGAAGAAGACCCAGGTGAACTGGGAGATGGCCGCCGCGCCGACGGCGATGAAGATGCCCCTCAGCACCAGCGCGATCACGATGCCGACCATGAGCACCTTGTGCTGCGCCTGCTTGGGCACGGCGAACCTCGCGAGGATCACCATGAAGACGAAGAGATTGTCGACGCTGAGGCTCTTCTCGGTGACGAAGCCGCCGAAGTACTCGGCCGCGTAGCGACCGCCCGAGAAGATCCAGACGCCGATGCCGAACACGACGGCCAGGCCGATGTAGACGACCGACCAGAAGGCGGCCCTGCGAGTGGTGAACTCCTTGGTCTCGTCCCTGTTGATGACGAACAGGTCGACCGTGATGATGGCGAGGATCCCGATCAGGGTCAGGGCCCACACCCATGGCGATACGTTCAACGTGACACCTCCGGCGGCATGGTGAAGCGCCGGAGGTCTCTCCCGCCTGGGCTGGCAGGCCGACGGCCCCGGGTCGATATGGATCGACCGTGTTGACGAGACCGCCGCGCAGGGATACTCCCCTCCACTACTCCTCTCCAACGCGGATCGCGATCTTTCCGTTCCCGGCTGCGGGAACTTTTTCCGAAAAACCCGAAACTCGCCGTGGAAGGCGCGAACTCTGCCCGCGTTGGTGTCGTCTAAGGGGCTTTGGCGTGGAGTTCGAGATAGAGGCCGGTGAGCTGGTCGACGGCGTCGGCCTCGGTCGGGAGCGCCGTCGCCCGCTGGGCCGCCGCCGCCCCGAGCCGTACGGCCAGAGCGGGATCGTCCAGGATGCGGCTGACGGCCCGTTCCAGCGCCTGGGCGTCCCCCGGCGGCACCAGCAGCGCGGCGTCGCTCTCAGGCCCGTGCAGCAACGGCTCACCGGATCCCGGACCGCCCGCCGCCGGCCCTTCCGCCCCGACCATCGTCGGGATCCCGCCGACACGGGTTGCGACCAGCGGCCGTCCTGCGCGGAGGATCTCCTGGACGATCAGCGGCTGGCCCTCCCAGACGCTCGGCACCACGGCGACGTCGGAGGCGGCGAGGAGGTCCGGAACGTCCGAACGCCGGCCCACGAGCCGCACCGGGAGGTCGTCGGCCTCGATCCGGGCCTGGAGCTCGGCTTCGAGCGGGCCGTCACCGGCGATCACGACCAGCGGGGCAGGCGCGCGGCGTCCCCAGGCCGCGGCGGCGTCCAGCAGCGTGGGAAGCCCCTTCTGGTCCGCGAGCCGTGCCACCGTGAGGATCAGAGGCCGCTCCCCCACGCCGAGCTCCGCTCGCACGTCCGCCCGCGCGGCGGGGCCGGGCTGCGTCCGGGGAGGCGGCGCGGGTACGAGCGCGTGCCCGACCGACCGCGCCCCGAGGGCTCGCATCCGGTCTTCGAGATCCGGCGACACGCCCAGCACCACGTCCGCGCCGCGCGCGACGACCCGTTCGAGCGCGCCATAGACCGCGGCGGTCCTGCCACCGGCGATGACCGCGTTGTGGAGGGTCACGACCAGCGGAGGCCCGCCCTTGGAGAACCGCAAGGGGCCTGGCGCGATCCGGGCGCTCGCGGCGACCGCCAGCGCCCCGGCGCGCAGGCCGTGCGCGTGGACGACGTCGGCATCGCGCAGCAGCGTGCGCAGTCTCCGAACCGCCTTGGCGTCGTTCAGCGGGCGCGGGCGATCGGCGAGATCGACCTCGGCGAACCGGGCGCCCACCCCGGTGAACGAGAACAGCTCCTCGGTCGCGGCGGGCCCGCACACCAGGACGCGGGCCCCTGCCGCGACCATCCCGGCGGCCGTGGACAGCACGTGGCGCCCCACCCCGCCGGCGCTGGTCCCCAGCACGAGCGCGACCCGCAGGCCGGTCAGCCCCTTCCCGGCCCTCGCTTGCTCGGACAGCGGACGGTCGGACATTTCGCGGTCAGGCATTGCGCGCCACCTTCCGGGTGAGTACGGCCCGCAGATCCCGGCCGTCGATCATGAATGCGACCACCAGGAACACCACCGCCGCGACCAGGCCCGCCAGCGCTCCGACCCCGGCGTTCACGACCTGGCCCCCGGTGCCGAGCGCCGCCGCGGTCGCGTGTCCCGCCGCACCGCCCGCGCCGCCTCCGGCCAGACCGGCGGCCAGCGCGCGCGGCACGCCCTGCACCGCCGCCCGGCCCCTGGCCCGCACGAGCGTTCCCAGCAGCAGTGTCCCGGCCACGGTCATCCCCGCCGCGTTGCCGAAGCCGAGCGCGGCGACGACCCACTTCTCGTCCACGGAAAGGACGAGCACGAGGTCGGCGGCCATCACCACCAGCCATCCCACGACGATGGCGAGCGAGCCCATCCTGCCCCTGTGGCACGCGAACAGCACACGGCCGAGGTGGGCGACCAGGCCGTAGCCGAGCAGCCCCGGCGCGAACGCGTACACCGCGCGGCTGAGGACCTCCTGCTGGAGCGGCTGACCGGGGTTGAACAACGCGGCGACCGGCAGTGCCACCGCGACGAGAGCGGCGGCGCCCGCGCAGGAGACCAGGACGACGGCGCGGGTGGTCGCGGCCGTGATCTGGTCGAAGCGGCCGGTGTCGCCCTCGCTCTCGCGGGCGGACAGCATCGGGAACGCGCTGGTCGCGATGGGCACCGCGAGGATCGCCCACGGCAGCAGATAGATCGCCCAGGCGTACTGGTAGTTGGCGAGGGCGCCGCCCGTGCCCTCATAGCTCAGGCGGACGACCAGCAGCGCCGAGAGTTGCTGCGCCGCCACCGTGGCGAGCCCGGCGACGGCGAGCCGCCGCACCCGGCCGGCGACGCCGTCGGGAAAGCTCAGCGTCGGCCGGAGCCCCAAGCGCAGCCGCCACGCCGCGATACCCGCCGTGACCGCCATCGCGACGCCGCCCATCGCGGTGCCGATCGACAACACCAGCTCGGCGGAGAGCGGCAAGTGCTCAAGGTCGTTCTCGAAACCGCGCCCGAGCGGCGCGAAGACCAGGTAGGCGCCGATCACGACGAGGCTGGACATCAGCGGCGCGAGCGCGGGCGCCACGAAACGGCGGTGCGACTGCAGGACGCCGTACAGCACCACCGACAGCCCGTACATCACCATCTGCGGCGCCATGATCGCCAGCATGTCGGTGCCGACGGAGACGATCCCCGAACGGGAGCAGCCGCTCAGGTCGCCGCCGACCATCAGCCGCATGACCGGGCCGGCGAGCAGCGCCATCAGCAGCGACAGCGGCACCATCAGCACGACGATCCAGGTCAGCAGCGCCGAGGTGATGCGCCGCACCGCCTCGCGGTCACCGCGTTCGGCCGGGCCCGCGAGCACGGGAACGACCATGCTGGCCAGCGCGCCGCCCGCCACGATCTCGTAGACGATGCTCGGGAACTGCGTCGCGGTGAAGTAGGCCTGGCTCAGGCACGACGTCGTGACCGTCTGGGAGAAGGCGTACGTACGGCCGAAACCCGCCAGCCGGGACAGCACGGTGATGATCCCGATGACGACGGCGGCCCCGGCGATGCCGCGCGTGAGGCCGCCGCTGAGACGACGGAGACGTGGTGACAAGGTGCCGCGACCGTCAGACCGTGGGATCTCCCGCACGCGGGTCGCCAGGGCGCGGGTCGCTCAGGCGCGGGTCGCCCGCGGGCTCCACCAGCCGCAGCCGCGCGGGTTCGCCGGCCGCAGGCTCCGTGGCCGCTGGCTCCGCATCTGCGGGCCCGGCGGACGCAGGCTCGGCACCAGCGGGCCCGGCGGACGCAGGCTCGGCACCAGCGGGCCCGGCGGACGCGGGCTCGGCAGCGGGCACCGGCTCAGGCTCGGAGACGGCGGCCACCGGGGCGGCGGTGGCTTCGGCGGCGGGGGCGGGCGGCGGCTCGGCCGGGCGGCGGCCGAGCATGTCGATCCAGTCCAGCGCCGGGGTCTGCTTGATCACCTTGGTGAAGCTGACGAACTCGCTGGCGCCGTTGAGGCCGACGAGACCGGCGAGCACCGCCAGGCGCGGGCCGCGGCCCAGCCGGGTCGCGGCGAGGCCGAGCAGCGCACCCAGGGCGTTCGAGCCGGTGTCGCCGAGCATCGCCCGCTCGCCCAGGTCCTCCGGGAGCAGCGCGGCGGCCGCGCCCAGCGGCGCGGCGACCACTGCGGCACCGGACGAGGTCAGCGCCAGCGGCGTGCCGGTGAGCAGCCCGACCTTGATCGCCCGGCCTGGGCGCAGGTCGAAGAGGTTCATGAGGTTGGCGCCGCCCGCCACGATCGCGCCGTTCACCAGGGTGTCGAGCACGCGGCCGGGACGGCTGGGGGCGCCGGACCCGGCGATCGCAGCGGCCGCCAAACCGGTGGCGCCGATGCCGAGGATCTTCACGGCGCCGCTGGTGACCTCGCCGCGGGCGAGCGCGGCCAGGTGCCCCTTGAAGCCACGGGACGACGTCGTGCCCGCGAGATCGTCATAGCCGCCGAGAAGACCCGACCCGGCGCCCGCGAGCAGGACGGCCGCGCGCATCCGGCCGCCGAGCCCTGGGGTGAGCAGGCCGCCCGCCGCCGCTCCGGCGACGAACGCGGGCCCCTCCAGCAGGGTGACGGGTTCACCGCGATGGTTCGTACGGCCCCACACCTCGTCGCCGGGCAGCCCGTTCATGCCGGGAGGGCGCCGCGTCAGCGCAAGGTAGGCCGCGCGGCCCGCGGCCGCGCCGAGGGCGGTCCCGATGAGCAGTCGCCGCACCGCCGTCACCCGCTCTTCCCCGCGACGGGCGCGGGCGAGGGCAGGTAGCCGCTCGCGTCCGGCCCGACGCCGTACTGGCCGGCCTTGCCCGCCAGTTCCTCCTGGAGCGCCAGGATCATCACGACCCGGCCCGAGGGCTGGTCGGTGACGTCGACGGAGGAGACGTTCTTCTCTGCGTCGGAGCCGCGCAGTGCGGCGATCAGGCCGCCGCCCTTCTGGGCCGCGGTGTTGGGACCGCCGAGGGCGGTCCCCCGGTCGGCGGCGTCGAGCGCGGTGGTGAGGGAGAGCAACGCCTGGTTGTCGGTCTCCCCGCCGGTGCCCGTGTACGGGGTGGAGGGTGCCATCACGACGGCGAGTGTCGCATGCTGACCGGGCTTCCCGCTGGTGGTCACGTAACCCAGCTGCTTGAAGCCGTTGAGGATCGCCCCTCCGGAGGTGTCCTCCCGGCCCGCCTTGGCCGCGTCCTTGGTCACGATCGCGCTGGCCAGGACCGCACCGGCCTTGTCATAGGCGTCGGCCTCCGCCGCGAATGTGACCCCCTCGGGCTTCAGCTGGTTGGAGAGCTCCTCGACCTGGGTCTGCTGGTTGTCGTCGAGGAACTTCGTCTGGAGCGTCACCCGGCCGGTCACCGAGGCGCCCGCCTTCTGCACGAGGTCGCTGAGCTGCTCGATCGCGTCGCTGGCGGCGCCGGGCGTCTCGACGAAGACCACCGACTGGCCCCTGAGCCGCTCGGCGACGGTCTGCGGGCCGAGTGCCTGGGCGAACTGCCCGTCCCCCTTGATCTGCCTGCTCAGCTGCGTGTTCTCGGCGCGGAGCCGATCGCCGCGCTCCTTGGCGTCGTTGGCCTGGTTGCGCAGGCCGTCGGCGACCGACTGAGAGAGCGTCGTCGAGCCCAGGATGATGCCGAGGGCCAGCGCGAGGAAGATCGCGACAATGGAGACGAGGTGATAACGGAAATCGATCACGTGAAGAGTCCGGTCAGCCAGAAGAGGAAGGCGTGCCAGCGGTCGGCCAGCAGCGGGCGCAGAACGTCCCCGGCCGGCGACATGATCACGGCGGTGGTCATGGCGATGAACGCGCCGAGCACCAGGAAGAGCAACGACCAGGTGGAGATGCGGCTGCGGTAGAGGCGGCTCACACCCTTGGCGTCGACGAGCTTGCTGCCCAGCCGGAGCCGGGTGAGGAACGTGCTCGCCATGCCCGCCCGGCCCTTGTCGAGGAACTCGACCATGTTGGCGTGCGTACCGACCGCGACGACGAGCGTGGCGCCCTTGTCGTCGGCGAGCAACATCGCGATGTCCTCGCTGGTCGCGGTCGCGGGGAAGGTGACGGCCTTCTGGCCGAGGTCCTCCACCCGTTTGAGCCCCGGCGCCCGGCCGTCCCGGTAGGCGTGTACGACGAGCTCCGCGCCCGAGGTCAGCGCGTCGTCGGAGACCGAGTCCATGTCGCCGACGATCATGTGAGGCTTGTAACCCGCCTCCATGAGCGCGTCCGCGCCGCCGTCCACGCCGATGAGCACGGGCCGGTATTCGCGGATGTACGGGCGGAGGGCGGCGATGTCCTCGCGGTAGTGGTAGCCGCGCACGACGATCAGCACGTGCCGGCCCTCGATGCGGGTGTCGACCTCGGGCACGCCGACGCCGTCGATGAGCAGGTCGCGCTCGCGCTTGACGTACTCCATCGTGTTGGCGACGAACGCCTCGAGCTGGTGGGACAGGCCCGCCTTGGCCTCGGTCAGCGCCTCCTCGACCGTCTCGGGCGTCTGCACGGTGCCCTTGGCGATCACGTCGTCGCCGCGGTAGACGGTCTCGTCCTCGATCCGGACGAGGTCGCCCTCCTTGAGCTTGGCGAAGATCTCCGGGCCGACGTCGTCCAGCAGCGGGATGCCCGCCTCGACCAGGATCTGGGGCCCCAGGTTGGGGTAGCGGCCGGAGATGCTCGGCGCGACGTTGACCACGGCGGCCACCTGGCACGACACCAGCGCCTCGGCGCTCACGCGGTCCAGGTCGACATGGTCGATCACGGCCACCTCGCCCGCGCCCAGGCGCTTGGTGAGGTTCTTGGTGCGCCGGTCGAGCCGCGCCGTGGCGCAGATCCCCTGCTGGCCGTCCTCCCGGCCACGGCCCAGTGCGCGCACGCGGCGCTGGAGCCTCGGCGAGATCCGCACGCGACGCTCGGTGATGGGAGACGGGTCGTTCATCGATTGACATCCTGCCAGAGCGCGAGAGGGGAGACCTGTAACGACGAGCGGCAAGGCGTGTTCGTTCGTGTACTCTCGGTGGCTTTGGACCGTTCGGCCGCTACCGGGCCTTGCGGACTGTGCTCCTTGCGCATCAACGAGTGCCGCCGCCCGGGCGTTCCGTTGGGGCCGGTCCCGGTCGGTGTTCCCAGATCAGTGTTCCTGGATCAGTGTTCCCAGATTATTGATCCTGGATCATTGTCCCGGATCAGCGTCCGCTCGTGTCGTGGATCAGCGTTCCTCGCGTGGGTCAAGGTTCCTCGCGTGGGTCAGCGTTCCTCGGCGGCGAGCTGGAGAAGCTCCTCCGCGTGGGCCCGGCCGAGCTCGGAGTCCTCCAGGCCGGCGAGCATGCGCGACAGCTCGCGCAGCCTGCCCTCGCGGTCGAGTGCGGTGACGCCGCTGCTGGTGACGAGGCCGTCGTCGGACTTCTCGACCAGCAGGTGCTGGTCGGCGAACGCGGCCACCTGCGGCAGGTGTGTGACGACGATCACTTGGGCGTTGCGGGCGAGCCGGGCCAGCCGCCGGCCGATCTCGACCGCGGCCTTGCCTCCCACGCCGGCGTCCACCTCGTCGAACACGAACGTCGGCACCGGGTCGGCACCGGCGAACACGACCTCGATCGCCAGCATGACGCGCGACAGCTCACCGCCGGACGCGCCCTTGTGCAGCGGCAGCGGCTGGGAGCCCGGGTGGGGCGCGAGCCGTACCTCGACCTCGTCGGCACCGTGCGGCCCGTACTCCGGCGTCCGGGTGACCGAGACGACCACGCGGGCGTGCGGCATCGCGAGTGCCGTGAGCTCCTGGGTGACCGCCTCGGAGAAGCGCTCGGCGGCGCGCGTGCGCACCTCCGTCAGCTCCGCCGCCTCGGCGGCCAGCCGTTCGATGAGCTCGGCCTCCTCGGCCTGCAGGGCCTCGATGCGGTCGTCGTCGCCCTCCAGCTCGATGAGCCGCGCGGCGGACTTGCGCGCCCATTCGAGGACCTGGTCGAGGGTCTCGCCGTACTTGCGGGTGAGCCCGGTCAGCTCCGCGCGGCGCTCCTGGACGGCTGCCAGCCGGGCGGGGTCGGCCTCGACGGACTCGGCGTACGCGGCCAGCTCCGTGCCGACGTCGGACACCAGGTAACCGGCCTCCGCCAGGCGGTCGGCGAGGGCGGCGAGCGCGGGGTCGTGGTCGCGCACGGCGTCCAGCGCGTGGCGGGCCGAGCCGAGCAGGCCCACGACGTTCGCGGCCTCCAGCGCCGCCGCCGGGTCGCCGAGCAGCGCCTCGTGCGACGTCGTCGCGGCGTTGCGCAGGGCGTCGGCGTGACCGAGCCGCTCTTCCTCGGCGGCCAGCTCGGCGTCCTCACCCGGCTTGGGATCGACCTTCTCGATCTCCTCCAGGCCGAAGCGGAGCATGTCCGCCTCCTGCGCGCGTTCACGCGCCCGGGTGGTCAGCTCCTCCAGCAGCGCGGTGACCTGCCGGTGCCGCTGGTAGGCGGTGGTGTACGCGCGCATCGGCTTGGTGAGGGCGCTCCCGGCGTACCGGTCGAGCGCGCCGCGCTGCCGGCCCGCCTGCAGCAGCCGCTGCTGGTCGGACTGCCCGTGCACGGCCACCAGGTCGTCGGCGAGGTTGATCAGCAGGCTGACCGGCACCGACCGGCCGCCCAGGAACGCGCGCGAACGGCCCTCCGCGGACACCGAGCGGGTGATGATCAGCGTGCCCTCGTCCAGCTCGCCGCCGGCCTCCTCGACCCGGTCGATCACCCGGCCGCCGGGATCGACCACGATCCGCCCCTCGACGGTCGCGCGCTCCGCGCCCGGCCGCACTCGCTGCGGATCGGCACGGCCGCCGAACATCAGCCCCAGGCTGGTGACCACCATGGTCTTGCCCGCGCCGGTCTCGCCGGTCACGACGTTGAACCCCGGTGACAGGTCCAGCACGGCCTCGTCGATCACGCCGAGGCCCTGGATCCGCACCTCATCGACCATCGGACGCACCAGCGTCAACCCCTCGCAAACAGTTCCCGGTTCCGCGCCTCGCTGCCTCGCTGTGTCGCTGGTGAGATTATCGCTCTTGTCCACGTCCGGGTTCCTTGCCCACGGCAGGGGTTTCGTCACAGACGGACGGCACACCCCCTGCGCCGTTGGTCGCGGCGGCGTCGGTGACGGCATGGGCGGCCTCGGCGGCGGCCTGGCGGACCCGGCCGCGCCAGCCGGTGACCGGCAGGCCGAACTTGGTGACCAGACGGTCGGTGAACGGGGTCAGATGCAGGCGTGCGAGCCGTACCGGCTCGGCGCCCCGGCGCACCTCGATCCGCGCGCCGGGCGGCACGTCGAGCGTGCGGCGGCCGTCACACCACAGCACGGCGCGCGGCGTGCCCGGCAGCACCTCCATCGCCACCACCGAACGCGGCGACACGACCATCGGCCGGGCGAACAGCGCGTGGGCGCTGATCGGCACGACGAGCATCGCCTCGACCTCGGGCCAGACGATCGGGCCCCCGGCGGAGAAGGCGTAGGCGGTGGATCCGGTCGGCGTGGCGCACACGACGCCGTCGCACCCCCAGTGGGACAGGGGCCGCCCGTCGATCTCAACGACGACCTCCAGCATGCGCTCGCGTTCGGCCTTCTCCACGGTGGCCTCGTTGAGCGCCCAGGTGGTGCCCGTGACCGATCCGTTGCGGCGCACCACGACGTCGATGGTCATGCGTTCCTCGACGTCGTAGCGCTTGGTGACGACGCGTTCGACCGTGGCGGTGAGGTCCTCGCGTTCGGCCTCGGCGAGGAAGCCGACATGGCCGAGGTTGACGCCGAGCAGCGGCGTGCCCGCCGGCTTGGCGATGTCGGCGGCGCGCAGCAGCGTGCCGTCGCCGCCGAGCACCATGACGACCTCCGCGTCCGCGGCGGCCGCCGCGGAGGGGGGCATGACCTGCACGCCTGCGCAGCCGATGTCCTCGGCCTCGCCGACCAGAACGCGAACGCCGATCCCGGCGGCGGTGAGCCGCTCGATCACCAGCTGCGCGCTGCGTACCGCCTCGCGCCGCCCCGTGTGGGCGACGACCAGCACCGACCTTGTGCTCACTGGGGCCCCTCCGTGATGGCCTTCTTCAGCTCGGGCTCGTCCAGGGGCGGCGCGCCCGCGCGCAGCCACAGGAAGTACTCCACATTGCCCGATGGACCGGGCAATGGGCTGGCGGTCACGCCTTTGACACCCAAACCGAGGGTCCGCGCGTGCGCCGCCACGTCCCGTACGGCCTCGGCACGCAGCTCGGGATCCCGGACGACACCGCCGGCACCGACCCGTTCCTTGCCCACCTCGAACTGCGGCTTGACCATGAGCGCGTAGTCGGCGCCGGGGGCCACGCAGGCCTTGATCGGTCCGAGGACGAGCTTGAGGGAGATGAACGACAGATCGCCGACCACCAGGTCCGGCGGCGCGTCGTCGGGCTGCCCCAGCTGTTCGGGGGTCAGGTCACGGATGTTGACGCGTTCGAGGACGCTGACACGTTCGTCCGTGCGAAGGGACCAGGCGATCTGGCCGTAGCCGACGTCGACCGCGTACACGTGCGCCGCACCCGCACGGAGCAGCACGTCGGTGAAGCCGCCGGTCGACGCCCCGGCGTCAAGGCAGACCCGCCCCTCAACTCCGAGGTCGGAGAACGCCTCCAACGCGCCGGCGAGCTTGTGCCCGCCGCGCGACACGTACTCCGGCCCGCTCTTGGCCGTGTCGACCACGATCGCCGCGGCGGTCTCGACCTGCGTGGCCGCCTTGGCCGCGGTCTGCCCGCCGACCTTGACCAGCCCGTCGGCGATGAGCTGCCCGGCGTGCTCCCGCGACCGGGCCAGCCCGCGCCGGACCAGCTCGGCATCCAGCCGTCGCCGGCTCATCGCCCGAAGCCGCCCGGCGGCGCGATGCCCGCCCCAGGCGGCTGGGGAACGGGCGGCCCGGGCTCCTCCTCGTCGGCGGAGACCAGCAGCTCCTGCAGCCGCTGGTGAACGCCCTCGAAGATCTCGACGTGGTCGGCCACCTGCGTACCGCCAAGCTCGCCCAGAGGTGCGAGCGCCGCGTCCACACGCGCGTCGCCTGTCGGCTCCGGCGGCGGACCTGGGCGGAACGGAGGCACCACATAGGGCCCCGGCAGGTCCCGGGCAGCCGTGTGGGGCAGGTCTGGCGCAGCCGGCGGCCCCTCAGCCGCCACGGAATCCGCCTCCGGACCGGCGCTCTGCGGCACGACGGAGTCGATTTCGCCGTCGCCCAGCTCCCCCGGAGCCTCGCCAGACATCACGTTTACCTCCAAGAAGACCCTCGATCGCATGCCGCGGGTCGCTTCGGGCTCAGTTAGAACGCTACCGTCCCTTCACGACATCGTTGTCGACAGAACGGGGAACGGCCTGACCATGGCGAACGAGGAGGACTGCCGCACCGCCCTCATCCGGGTGGCGGAGCGGCTCGCCGACGTGGATCCGGACAAGCTCGCCGAGCACGTCGTCGAACGGACGATCAGCTGCCGGATCCCCGACCTGGGCGTGGCGTATCTGACCAGGATCCACGCGGGCGGGCTGGACGAGTTCGAGTCCACGTCGGACCCCAAGGCCGCCCAGGTCAGGTTGACGGTGAACAGCGACGACCTGGTCGCGCTCGCGAACGACGAGCTCAATCCGGCCAAGGCCTGGGCCTCCGGCCGCCTCAAGATCGAGGCGAGCATCTTCGACCTGCTACGACTCCGCAAGCTGCTCTGACCGCGAAAGCCCCGCCAGAGCAGGGCTTTCACGTTCGCGCATCAACGTACATGGTAGCGCCGAGGCAGCTTGAAACCGCGTTCGGCCATCAGCACTCGCAGCCGGTCGGGGTAGTCGGTGATGATCCCGTCGACCCCGTCGTCGATCAGCTTGCTCATGGTGGCCGTGTCGTCCACCGTCCACGGGATCACCTTGATCCGCATCCGGTGTGCCTGGTCGACCATGGCCTTGGTGACGTAGGGCCGGTAGCCGGGGTCGGTGACCTTGCCGTTCTGCGGGAACCCGTGCACCGGCGAGAACGCCGCCGCGCCGAACGTCTTGATCGCCTTCAGCGGATCGCCGCCGAAATCGTCGATGTCGATGCCTCCGAGCCACGGTGATCTGCCAGGCTGCCCGACCTGCAAGAAGTCAAAGTTCGTCAACGCCACCAGCGGCAACCGGCGTTCGATCTGACGCATCCGCATCAGCGCGCCCCAGTCGAAGCTCTGGATCGTGACCTGCCGCAGGAGCCGCGCCCGGCGCACCTCCCTGGCCGTCACCTGCACGAACTGCTCACGCGGCGCGGTCTCGCTCGGTGCGCCCGCTTCGACCTTGGTCTCCACGTTCAGCTTGACCCCGTACGCCCGGTACCGGTGCACCAGTGCGAAAACCTCGCGCAACAGCGGCATCTTGGCCCCGGGGACCGCCCGCTGGCCAGGGAACTCCGCCAACGTCTGCGATCCGCAGTCCATCGTCCGGACCTGCTTCAACGTCAGCGTGTTGATGTACTTGCCCACATACGGGAACTCCGGATCGCCCGCAGTGGCCGGGGCGGTGTCCTTGCACTTCCTGGGACTGATCCGCCGGTCATGGGTGACGACCGCCTGCCCGTCCTCGGTGATCTGGACGTCCAGCTCCAGCGTGCTCACGCCGAGTTCCAGGGCGTTGGCGAACGTGGGCAGCGTGCTCTCGACCACCAGCCCCAGCCCGCCCCGATGCGCCTGCAGGTCGAAGCCGCGTCCCGCCGAAGCAGGCTGTCCCACCCCCACGGCCAGGACGCATCCAAGAACCACAACCCCAACGCGGCGCCGATTGGCCATCCGAGTGCCCCTTCCGTCTCCCCCACGGTCTGGCACGCGCCCGACCACCAGATGATTCCAAGGAAAACGATCAGTGACGCCCAGGTGCCGATCTCGGCCAGACCGATCCCGGCCCACGCGGCGCGGGGTGGGGTGTCCACACGGCGGTGACTTGGCGCCGATGGTTGGTCAGCGAGTGGGGTGGAGGTTTAGGTCGTTCAGGGCGGGGGTGACCGCCTCGCGGGGGGCGGGGTCTTCGGTACGCCATGCGGCGGCGGCCAGGGCGCGTAGACCGTCGTAGGGGTCGCCCTCGCCGGCGAGCGTGATGCGGTCGTTGTGCCATCGTGCTGTCCAGCCGACGCAGTGGTGGCCGTTGTCGTCCGTGCGTATGGCGGGGTGGGGGACGAGCAGGCCGGTCAGGTCGGGGGCCAGGTAGGTCGGGCGGTGGTGGGGTTCGGCGGTGAGGGCGGTGAGGGGGTCGGTCACACCGGTGAAGACGAGCAGGCTGTCGGCGTCTCCGTTGTGGGCACCCTCGATGTCGGTGTCCAGGCGGTCGCCGACGACGAGGGGGCGCTGGGCGCCGGTGCGGATGATGGACTCGCGGTGGAGCGGCCGCTCGGGCTTGCCCGTGACAATCGGGTCGACGCCGGTGGCGGTACGGATGACCTGCAGCAAGGAGCCGTTGCCTGGCTTGGGCGGGCCGTCGCGGCCCGGGATCGTGAAGTCGCCGTTGGAGCCCAGGAAGAGCGCTCCCTCGCTCACGGCCTTGGCGCCTTCGGCGATGAGCCCGTAGGACAGGGTGGGGTCGTAGCCCTGGACGACGGCTGCGGGCCGTTCGGACGCCGTGGAGACGGGCCGCAGCCCGCGGGCGTAGAGCGCCTGGCGCAACCCCATGCCACCCACGACCAGCACCTTGGATCCGGCGGGCAGGCGTTCGGCCAGGAGGCGGGCGGCGGCCTGGGCCGAGGTGACGACGTCCTCGGCGGTGGCGGGGACCCCCACCTGGGTCAGGAGCGCCGCGACCGCGCTCGGCGTACGGGACGCGTTGTTGGTGACGAACGCGAGCCGCTGACCTGCCGCGCGTGCCTTGGCGAGGGACTCGGCGGCGGCCGGCACCGGATGGTTGCCCACGTAGACGACACCGTCGAGGTCGAGCAGCGCGACGTCGTACGCCTCGCTCAACGGCCGGTCGCTGCCCTTCATCGTGTCGTGACCCATGCCCTGATCGTACGAGGAGGTCATTTGCGGGCTGCCAAGGTGGCCCTGACATGCCGCAGCGCCTTGGAATAGTCCTTGTTGTCGGGCCGCATCGCGACCGCGAGCGCGAGGTGCTCGACCGCCGCCTCGAACTCGCCCATCCGGCTCAGCGACAACCCCAGCCCGAACAGCGCGTAGTCCTCGGCCGGGTCGGCCTCGACGATCCAGCGGAAGCTCGCCGCCGCCTCGTCGAACAGCCGCGCCCCGTACTGGGCTCGGGCCAGCGCCTCCCGGACGCTGCGGGAGGTCGGCTCGGCCTCGGCCGCGCGGGTCAGCAACTGGACGGCGGCGGCGGGGCTGCCGGATCTGAGGAGCTCCAGGCCCCTCGTATACCACTCGTAGACCCCGCCGTCAGGTGCGGCGGGACCTGGATTCTCGCCCGGGGAATCCTCTGACCGTCCCGGCCCTTGAACACTCACGTGGACCTCCCCTTCGACCCTCACGACGGTACCCGGGCGCGGCGCGAGCCCCCGCCCCCGGTTAGCATGCCCACAGTGAACGACGATCTCCCTTCCGGGCTGGATCCCGAGGCGTTCAGCGCGTGGATCTTCGGCGCCCCCGGGCCGGCCGCGGCCGCCGGGCTGGAGCTGGCCCCGTTCCGGGGGGTGCGCTTCGCGCCCGAGGTCGTCGGGGATCTGGCCACCGTGACCTCGCCGCCGTACGACCTGATCGATGACGATGACGTGGCCCGGCTCATGGCCAGCGACAGGCGCAACATCGTCCGCCTGATCCTTCCCCCGACCGCCGAGGAGGGCGCGGCGACCCTTCGGCGCTGGCTCGCCGACGGCGCGCTGGTCGTCGACCCCGAACCCGCCCTGTACGTCTACGAGGCGGCCTCGGGTGACCTCCCCGTTCAGCGCGGCCTCATCGGTGCCCTGGGCCTGCGCGCCGAAGGCGACGGGGTCGTCCTTCCGCACGAGAACGTCTATCCGGGGCCGGTCCGCAATCGCCTGGACCTGATGACGGCCACGCACGCCAATCCCGAGCCGATCTTCCTGGTCTACGAAGGCGACGGTGACGCCGCGGAGATCATCGACGAGATCACCGGCACGCCCCCGCTGGTGGAGTTCCGGTCCGATGACGGCCTGGTCCACCGGTTGTGGCGCACCGCCGATCCCGATCATCACGCTCGCGTGGCGGCGGACCTCGGCCCCCGTCAGGCGTTGATCGCCGACGGGCATCACCGGTACGCCACGTACCGCGCGCTGCAGGCTCGCCACCACACTGCGGGGGACGGCCACGGCCCCTGGGACTACGGGCTCGCCCTCCTGGTCGACTCCACCCGGTATCCCCCGCATCTGGGCGCGATCCACCGCGTACTGCCCGGCCTCCCGCCGGGCACGGCCGTGTCGCGCGCCGCCAAGATCTTCCAGATCACCGACCTCCCCGACCTTCCTGCCGCTCTGGAGGCACTCGCTGCCGCCGAGGGCCCCGCGTTCGTCCTGGGAGGCGCCGGATTCCACCTCCTCACCGCCCCTGACCCACTCCGCCTGCTCGACACAATGCCCACCGGCCATTCGGAACGCTGGCGCCGCCTGGACACCGCAGTCCTGGACACCCTCCTCATCGAGGGCGTCTGGGACCTCCCCGAGAACGAGCGCAGCGTCGAAGTCGTCCACGACGACCCCGCCGCCGCAATCGAACGAGCCCGCCGGACAGGCGGAACCGCCGTGATCCTCAACCCGCTCAAGGTCGAGGACGTCCTGGCCGTGGCAGGGCAAGGCGAACGAGTCCCTCGCAAATCCACCTCGTTCGGCCCCAAGCCCCGCACCGGCCTAGTGCTCCGCCTCCTGGACCGCACCTAACAGCCACTGCCCCGCCATCGTCGCCAAAACGCCTCTCGACGGCTTGCGGGCTCCGGCTATGGCCTGGCGCCTCCGGTTAGCGGCTGGCGCCTCGGGCTATGGCCTGGCGCCTCTGGTTAGGGATGTGGCGGCTTCTAGTGGGCTGGGGGCGGCTGGGGGCGGGGGCGACGGCTACCAGGGTGGCCTCGTAGACCTCCACTTCGTAGCGGCCTATGCCTAGCTCGTCTGGGCGCCAGAAGCGGCGGCGGAGGGAGCCGTGGACTTCGATGAGGTCGCCGGTGCGCCAGGTGGGGGTCTGGTCGATCACGGCCGGCTCGTACGTGGCGCAGGCTAGGGCGTCGACCACGCGGCGGCCGGGGCTCTTGCGGGGACGGTCGACGATCAGGCGCCAGGCCACGACGAGGCCGCTCGGTAAGGCGCGGCGGACGGGGTCCTCGGCGAGCTTGCCGAGCAGGGTCACATCGTTGACGTGTGGACAGGTCACGAAAACTCCTCTCTGCTACCGCGCGGTCGCGGCCGGAAGTTCAGGCTGGACCACGCGCCGTCACGAACGGAAGACCAGGCCGAAACTGTGGATAACCAGGCCACGGCGGAGCGATGATCTACCAATGGACACCGAGACCACGGTCACGCCGCTCGGCGGTGACGTCTACGAGATCGATACGCGGATGGCGGGCTATGCCGGCATCACCGCCGGTTACCTGATCCTGTCTGACCGGCCATGCCTGGTGGAGCCGGGCACGGCCGGATCCGCGCCCGTGGTCCAGCGTGCGCTGACGGAGCTGGGCGTGGGACCGGCGGACCTGGCGAGCGTGGTCGTCACGCACATCCATCTCGACCACGCGGGCGGGGTCGGCGACATCGCCGAAATGTATCCGCAGGCCGAGGTGGTCGTGCACGAGAAGGGCGCGCGGCATCTGGCGGCTCCTGAACGCCTCATGCGCAGCGCACGCATGGTGTACGGGGACGTCCTCGACACACTTTTCGGCGAGCTCAAGCCAACGGACGCGGCAAGGATCCGCGCTGTGCAGGACACTGGCGCGATCGACCTGGGCGGAGGGCGGCGCCTTGAGTCGTACTACTCCCCGGGGCACGCCAAGCACCATGTGGGGCTGATGGACTCGCAGACCGGTGATCTGTACGTGGGTGACGCGGCGGGGATCTACGTTCCCGAGACCGCGGACGTACGGCCCGCGACACCGCCGCCGGACTTCGACCTCGAGACGGCGCTGCGGTCGCTCGCCAAGTTCCAGTCCCTACAGCCTCAACGCCTGCTGTTCGCGCACTATGGCCCGGTGTCGGAGGTGACCGACACGCTGGAACGGTCGGCCGAGGAGCTGCGGGTCTGGGTCGACGCCGTGAAGGACGCCCGCGACGAGGGACTTGACCTGGACCACGCGGCCGCGATGGTGCAGGAACGCACCAAGGACCGCTACCGCATGACCAAAGAGATCACCGACCCGGAGGCCATCGAGAAGTACGAAATCCTCAACGGCACGGTGAGCAACGTCGCAGGCATCATGCACGCTTTGGACCGGCACGCCTGACCACGCGCGCTGAACGGGTCGTTCAGCGGAGCGGACAGGCCCCGGCAGGCAGCATGGCGAGTTTCAGGAGCGATCGAACGGCGGCGTGGCCTCCGCAGCGGTCCGAGCCGTTCAGCAGTGGTCGGGCGGCAGACGGCAAGTCAATGACGAGCCGCGGCGGATGCTTCGGTCAGCGGCGGAAGGGGCCGGTCACCTCGAACGTGTAGCCGTCCGTACCGGCGGCGAAGCCGCTCTTGCCGCGCTGAGACGAGAAGTAGAGCCGGGTGCCGTCCGGTGAGAACGCGGGACCGGTGATCTCGGACTTGTCATGACCGAGGATGCGGAGGAACGGGGTCACCACGTCGTCGGGCGTGATGAGGTTGATCTCCATGTTGTCGCCGTCCTCGGCGATGTAGAGGTCACCGGAGGCCGCGCTGGTGATGTTGTCGACGCCGCGCAGCGGGGCGGCCCCGCCGGTCACGAGGTCGTCGTCGTACGCCAGGTCGAGCCGTTCGTTGACCGCGTCGTACGCCCAGACGCGGTTGTCGCCCTTCGTGGTGAAGTAGCAGACCCCGCCCGCGTAGTGGCAGCCCTCGCCGCCGTCGAAACGCATGGCGCCCGCGACCTGGTCGCGGGTGGGGGTGAGCCAGATCTCGGGATTGGGGACCCGTGCCCAGCTCACGGCGCCGACGCCCGTGCCGATCAGCACTTCGAGCGTGCCGCTGGAAAGGTCGCCCCACGTTGTGGGCCGGAAGCGGTAGAAGCAGCCGTTCCCCTGGTCCTCGGTGAGGTACACGACTTTCCGCACCGGGTCGCTGGCCGCAGCTTCGTGCTTGAAGCGCCCCATGGCCGGACGCGACTTCGCCGACTTCTGCCCGTACGGGTCGGTCTCGTACACCAGGCCGTAGTCGTGCTCCTCGCATGACAGCCAGGTGTTCCAGGGAGTGGCGCCGCCGGCGCAGTTGAGCGTGGTGCCGTTCAAGATGCGGTACGCAGAGATGATTTTGCCTGTCGCGTCAAAACGTACGGCTGAGGCACCGCCCACCAGGGGCACCTCGGAATTGCTCACGTAGATCCACCCGTCGCCGTCGCGGTAACAGGCACCGCCGTCCGGCGCCGCGTGCCAGGTGTGGCGCGTTCCCTCGACGCGCTGCAACGACCGCGCCACGATCCGGCTGGTGAACCCGGCCGGCAACTGGACACCGTTGCCGTCGGCCGCCAGCAAAGGACCGTACGGGCCGGGTCCCGGCTGGGCGGGCCCGGCGAAAGCCTGCTGCCACAAGGCACCCGCGAAGGCGGTCGTGCCACCGGCGACGGCGGTGGCACGCAGGAACGTACGACGATTCAGGGCGATGGGCATGGCGCTCCTCACAGGCTCCACACGACCAATGGAGTCCATAACCACCGGATGACTCCGATGGCCCCCGAACGACACGATCATGCGAATATCCGGTGAAATGCCGCACCCGTCAAGGCCCCTGCAACAAACCCCGCAACGCGGCCGTCAACCCGACCGGCCAAGATCAGCCCGATGGCCAACGGGCGTGCTCGAACGACAACAGCCCGCTCCGCCCGGCGTATGAACGCGGCCGACCGTGCCAGACACAAACGATCCGCTACCCGGCACAAAGCTCCGAGCGACCCCACAGATAGGTGCGCCGAACAGCACCGGAGGACTCATCAGCTCCCGCCGGTGAACGCGGCCATCCGGCGCCGGAGCACCAATCTGCACCATCGGCGGACCCGGCGAAGCCAGCTGACCGGCAACGGATCCCGAGATGTTCCACCGGAAGGCATGGCCGACCGCAAACCCGATCAACACGGACAACTGATCCTGGAGCAGCTACCCATGATGCTGGACGAGCCACCTAGCCCCACGGCAAGCCCAGCCAGCCGACGCTGGAGTCACGATCCGTCCTGCGGACGTGCACGGTCGGCTGGCCGGCAACGGCGTTCCATCTACTCCGCCGGTGGGCGTGGCTCCTGGCCCGGGTCGTCGGTCGTCTTGGGTTCGAGGAAGACCACCGAAGGCTCCGGCGCGTCTTCGCTTTGTTCCGACCCGGCGCCAGGGACCTCTGCGTCCTCGGCGGGTTGGAACGCGATGGCCGTGGGGTCGGCGATCTCAGGCACTCCGATCTCAACGGCATCGGGCGTCGGCGCCTCGGGCTCTTCAGCAGAGGGCTCCTCACCCTCCGAAGGCCCCTCCGCCTCCGAAGGCTCCTCATCCCCCGAGCCCTCCACATCCGGCGTCTCCGGCTCCGGAAGGATCACAACGTCCTCGGTCTCCGGCAGCTCGGCGTCGCCGATCAGTTCCTCGGCCTCCTCGGTGTCGAAGATGTCGAGGCCTTCGATCTCGGCGTAGCGTTCGGCGGCGTCGGTCTCGTCGTCGCGGTCAGCGGCGGCGGCCCTGGCGAACCAGTCGCTCGCATCCTCCATACGACCGGCGTCGGCGAGCGCGTCGGCGTACGCGTAGAACAGCCGCGCCGACCACGGGCGCAGCCGCCGGTCCTTGAGCTCAGGGACCTGCAGCGTGACCACTGCGGCATCGGCCTGCCCCAGGTCGCGGCGAGCCCCGGACTCGACGATGCGCAACTCGATGCGTCCCGCCTGGTCCAGCTTCTTGGCCTCCGGCGACTTGATCAGATCGAGCGCCCGCTCGGGTCGTCCCAGACCGCGTTCACAGTCGGCCATCACCGGCAGGTAGGCGTCATCGCCGGTGCTCAGGCGACGTGCGGCGCGCAGCTCGGCCAGGGCCTCCGCCCATTCGCCCGCGCGGTACGCGGCCAGCCCGGCCGCTTCCCGTACGAGCCCGACACGCGAAGCCAGCCGCCGTGCTTCCCGGGCATGCTTGTAGGCCGCCTCGGGGTCCTCCTCGGCAAGCCTCCCGGCCATCACGAGGTGGCGCGCCACCCGTCCAGCGAGGTCCTTCGGCAGGGTACGCAGCTCGACACGCGCGTCCGCGTCCAGCTCCTCACCGGTGACGTCCTCGGGCAGGACCGGGATGTCATGCGGAGGGGCCTGTCCTTCACGATCGCGCTGGCTCCCGCGGTCGCGCGGCGGCCCATAGGACCGGCCGTCGTCCTCACGAGGACGGCGCGGGCCACGGTCGCGGTCACCGAACGGCTTGCCCCGGCCTCCGGCACCGCCACGCGGCCTGTCACGGTCGCCGAACGGTTTGCCCGGACGCGAGCCACGCCGGTCGTCCCGATCGCCATACGGACGCGAGCCGCCACCACGGGGCTTGTCGCGGTCACCGTACGACTTCGGTCCGCGCCTGTCGTCACGGTCACCGTAGGACCGGCCCGGCCTTGCGCCACCCCTGTCGTCGCGATCGCCGTACGGGCGGGAGCCACCAGACTTACCCCGGTCCTCGAACGAACGGCCACGCCGCTCGTCTCGATCACCGAACGGCTTACCCTGCCGGGAGCCACCGCGATCGTCATAAGCCCCACGACCACGCTTATCGTCGCGTTCCCCATAGGACTTGGGGCCGCGCTTATCGTCACGGTCGCCGTAAGACCTGGGACCACGCTTATCATCGCGATCGCTGGAGCCCCCCGGACCACGCCTGTCGCGATCACCATAGGAACCAGGACCACGCTTGTCATCGCGGTCGCCGTAAGACCTGGGACCGCGCTTGTCGTCACGGTCGCCATAAGACTTGGGACCGCGCTTATCGTCACGGTCGCCGTAAGACCTGGGACCGCGCTTGTCGTCACGGTCGCCATAAGACCTGGGACCGCGCTTATCATCGCGGTCGCCATAAGACCTGGGACCGCGCTTATCATCGCGATCGCTGGAGCCCCCAGGGCCACGCCTGTCGCGATCACCGTAGGCCCTCGGACCACGCTTATCGTCGCGATCTACATAGGGCCTGGAGCCACGCTTGTCGTCACGGTCGCCGTATGGGCGGGAGCCGGCACCACGAGGCCTGTCGCGATCGCCGAAGGGCTTGCCGCGGTCGCCAGGACGCCTGTCGTCGAAACGACGCTCGCCCCCGCGCTGACCGGCGTCACGATCCTTCCGGAACCCGCCGGACCGCTGCTCTCCTTCGCGGCCGCGCCCCGGTCCACGGAAATCCCGATCCTTCGGACGTCCCTGGAAGCCACCCTCGCCTCGCGGACCTCGCGGAGCCTCACCCCGGCGTTCCTCACTGCCCGAGCGACGGTCATCAGAACGCTTGAACGGACGCCCAGGCCGCTCACCTCGGTCATCACGCTGACCGCCAGGCTTGCCGGGACGTCCCTTCCAGCCGCCACCGGAGGACGAACGGTCCCGGGAACCGCCGGCGCCGCCGTCCCGCTCGCCCGACGGCCGATAGCCACCGGGGCGACCCGAGCCCTGAGCACCACCCCGAGGCACGCTGCCGCGTGGCCCACCGCCCTTGCGGGGACCCTGTCCGCCGGATGCGCCGCGGGGTTTGCCCCCTCGATGGGCAGGCTTGCCACGACCCCCGTCGTCGCCCCGCCGGTCGTCCTTGCGGCCGTCCTCTTCCGCGCTCATCACGTCCGTCACTGTTCTAGGTTGCTTCATGGACCTGAATCCCATTTTGCCAGGTCCAAGACATGCGTCGAGGGCCGCCCCGGCTAACCGGGGCGACCCTCGACCAAAAAGTGTCCGGCGGTGTCCTACTCTCCCACACAGTCTCCCGTGCAGTACCATCGGCGCTGAAGGGCTTAACTTCCGGGTTCGGGATGGGACCGGGTGTTTCCCCTTCGCCATAACCACCGAACGACCAACGCACAACCCGTGAAACCACCGGGCTGGGCAAGCTTTGTCGTCCGAGCCAAGGCTCAGAAATATCGTGTTGTGTTGTTGCGGTTCCCGAATTTGTTTTCTGGGAACCACACAGGGACGCGAACACTTCTCACAGCAGAGTGTGTCTTGTTTCGATTGGTTTGAACGTTGTGTGTGTTCAAGCCAC
>NZ_WBMT01000031.1 GCF_008923185.1 Actinomadura rudentiformis | reverse complement strand
GGGAGTCCGCCGCGGTCACACCATGAGCCGTCACCTCATGAGCCATGGTGTCCGTCCCACGACTTCTGCAGGGAGCTCAGGAAGTCGTCGGTGGTCATCTTGCTGCTGATCAGGCCCTGGACGCCCGGCGTCAGCTTGTCGATCATGCCCGGGGAGGCGAAGTCGGGGAACGGGACGATCCCGTTCTTCTGGGACACGGGCCCGAACGCGGCGGCGATCTCCCCGCGCAGGCCCGTGGCGCCGACGTCGGCCTTGGGGTCGACGGGCATGAACCCGGTCTCGAACTGGATCTTCGCCGCTTCGGGCGAGCTGAGGTAGTCGAGGAACGCGGCGGCCACGTTCGGGTGCTTGGTCTTGGAGGAGATGGCGTAGGCGACGCTCGCGCCCGAGGCGACCGAGGGCGCCCCGCCCGCCGCCGAGGGCAGGAGGAAGAAGCCGACGTTGTCCTTCAGCTTGGACTCCATCATCGCGGCGGTCCAGTTGCCCGTGATGATGAAGGTGTTCTTGCCGTTGGCGAAGTCGGCCTGCGCGTCGGTGTCGGCCGTGGCGTTCGACGACGGCGGGATGTACCCCTTCTTCACCCAGTCGATCAGGGTCTGGGTGGCCTTCCGCGCGTCCGGGGTCTCGATCGTGGCCTTGGGCTGGCCGTACACCCAGGAACGGTAGGCGGAGACGTCGCCGGTGACGTTGAGCAGCGCGTTCCAGACCTGGAAGCCGCCGACCTCGAGCCCTCCGACGCTCAACGGAGCCTGACCGGCGGCCTTGGCCTTCTGCATCGCGGTCTCGAACTCGGGCAACGTCCGAGGTGGTTCCTTGACGCCCGCCTTGGCCAGGAGCGACTTGTTGTAGAACACGCCCAGCACGGACATCGCGCCAGGTGTGGCGTACAGGCTGCCAGTGCCGAACTGCTTGGCCGTCTTGTCGGAGCTGAGGACTTCCAGGCTCGACTTGGGGAACTTGGTGTCCCAGCCGTAAGCCTTGGCCCACTGGTCCAGGTTCAACACCAGGCCGGCCGGAACGAGGGAGTTCATAGCACCGGGGTTGTACTGGGCGATGTCCGGCGGCGCACCCGACGACATGGACAGCTTGATGGACTTGACGTAGTCCTTGAACTGCGTCTGCTGGGGCTTGATCGTGACGTTCGGGTGCTTCTTGGTGAAGCCCGCGATGAGCGCCTTGGTCGGCGGGTCGTCGGTGTAGGCCATGGTGAGCGTCACCGGCTCGCTGGGAACGGTCGTCGACACGTCGATGTTCTTCGTCGCCCCCGCGTCCGGGCTGCTGCTGCCCGCGCAGGCCGTCAGGGCGAGCGCCGACGCGGCGCCGAGCGCGACGAACGCCGCTCGGCGGCGGGCTGGTGCCGTCATACGCATGGATGTTCTCCTTCGTCGGGATACCGGTGCCGGCCGATCGGGGGATCAGCGGTGCAGGCCGAACTTGGTGCGTTCGATCTCGTCCAGTGAGTGGCGCAGCGCGCCGTGGACGACGGCGTCGTCCTGGAGCGCCGAGACCTCCAGCGCGGGCTGGTCGAGCGGCTCGCCGGACAGGTGGCCGCGGACCGCGGCGAGCAGCGGATCGCCGCACCGGGCCATCGGGCCGCCGATGACCACCAGCCGCGGGTTGAGGATCGCCCGGATGACGCTGACGCCCTTGGCGAAGCGCCGCGCGACCACGTCGATCGCCGCCAGTGCGGCGGGCGTGCCGGCGGCGACGGCGTCCAGCACGGCGTCGAACCCGCGCTCCCCCGCGGCGTCGATCCGTGCCCGGAACGCGGTGTCGTCATCGCGTTCCGCGGCCGCGACGGCCAGGCGGACGATCTCCTCGCCACCGACCCGTTGCTCGAACGGGCCGAGCCCGTGCGGATGGCGCGGCGCGGGCACCGCGGTGGGGCCCGTCCCTTGGTCGCCTTGGCCGCCTTGGTCGTCGCAGAACAGGTCCAGGAAGCCGACGTCGCCCGCGTCGTTGGAAGCCCCGCGGTACAGCTCGCCGTTCAGCACGATCCCGGCGCCGACGCGTTCGCCCCAGTGGACCATCACCAGGGAGTCCTCGCGCCGCTCGGTGCCCCGCCACCGCTCGCCCTGGGTGGCGAGTTTGACGTCGTTGTCGAGGTAGATCGGGCAGCTGAGCACGTCCTTCAGGCGGCGGACGAGGATGTCGCCCGCCAGGCCCGGCATGCTCGGGATGAGCTTGACGATCCCGGCTTCCGGGTCGACTATGCCGGGCGTTCCCACCGAGGCGAACCACACGTCGCCGGCCGCGACGCCGGCGGAGGCCAGCGTGCGACCGGCCGTGACCAGCAGCGCCTCCACCGCCTCCGCGCCGCCCACTCCGGCGCCGAGCTGCACCACGTCGGTGGCGGCGACCGTCCCGGCGAGATCGGCGACCGCGACGCGCAGGTCCTGCGGGCTGATGGAGAGGCCGAGCACGTAGCCCGCCTCCGCCCGGAACCGGACGAGCTGCGCGGGCCGCCCCGCCCGGGTGGAGTCGCGGTCCAGGGAGCCGAACTCGACCAGGCCCTCCTCGACCAGCGCGTTGAGGGAACGGGTGACCGCCTGCCGGGACAGACCCACGGCCTTGGCCAGCGCGGACACGCTCATGTTGCTCTCGGTCCGCAGCCTCCGCAGGATCGCGGCGGCGTTGACCTCCCGCATGAACTGCGTGCCGGCGGCGACCAGATCCTCCATGAGCCCGCCTCCCTGACGTCGACCACCCGTGCCGTGGCCGGTACGCTAGCATATTAATTATGGACCGTACGGAACTAATTCGCCAAGGGGTGTGACCTGCGATGACGTCCGGCAGCGGTGAACAGCCACCGCCATGGGCGGGTGCCGTCCACGGGCTCGCCCGGCGCGTGCTCGGGCCCGTCGCGGGGTCGCTCCGGCTCGTCGCACTCGGCGGCACGGACGTTCGCGACGGCACCGGCCGCCGCGGCGGAGTGCACCGTCGTTGCCAAGCGGACCGCCGCTATGAGTACGAGGCGGGCGGCGGCGTGCTCACCGTCGCCGCCACGGACGGGGTGAGCGCGTCCGTCGGACTCCATCACTACCTGCGGGAGCGGTGTGGTCTGTCCGTTGACTGGGACACCGTGCTGCCGTTGCCGCTGACGTCGTTCCCGGAAAGCCCGCTGCGGCGGGGCTCGGCACGGGTCAAAGAGGGCTACTACCTCAACTTCTGTACGTTCAGCTACACCATGCCGTACTGGGACTGGTCCGACTGGGAACGCGAGATCGACTGGATGGCCCTGCACGGCATCACCATGCCGCTCGCCATCACCGGCCATGAGGCCGTCCTGCGGGCCGCCTACTCCGCCCTCGGCCTCGACGATGAGGCGATCCGCGACTTCCTCGGCGGGCCCGGCTACCTGCCGTTCCAGTTCATGGGCTGCCTGGACGGCTTTGCCGGCCCGCTCCCCTCGTCCTGGATCGAGAGCCACCGCGAGCTGGGCGCCCGCATCCTCGACCGCGAACGCGCCCTCGGCATGACGCCCGTGCTCCCGGCCTTCACCGGGCACGTCCCGCGTGAGATCGCGTCATCGGCGCGGGCAGGGCGCCGCGACTGGCAGGGGTTCGAGACCTGGGTCCTGGACCCGGCCGATCCGCTGTACGTGCGGATCGGCGCCGAGATCACCAGCGCCCAGATCGCGCTCTTCGGCACCGATCACCTCTACGCCGCCGATCCGTTCATCGAGATGATCCCGGTCGACGCCGACCCGGCCTTCCCGGGAGCCGTGGCGGCGGCGACGCTCAACGGGCTGCGCGCCGCCGACCCGGACGCGGCCTGGGTCATGCAGGCCTGGCCGTTCTCCTACCAGCGCGGCTTCTGGACCGACGAGCGCGTCACCACCTTTCTCGGCTCGATCCCCGGCGACCGGATGCTCGTGGCTGATCTGTGGGCGGAGCACGATCCGCAGTGGGAGCGCCTCGACCAGTTCGCCGGAAAGCCGTGGCTCTGGTGTGCGCTGCTCAACTTCGGCGGGCGCACCGACCCGGTCGCCGATCTTCGTGGCGTGCCGGCCGCGGTCGAGGCCGCGCTGGCGGCGCCCGACCCGCCCACCGGGCTCGGCCTGGCCATGGAGGCCACCCGCAACAACCCCGTCTTCTTCGAGCTCGTGACCGACCAGATATGGAACCCGGTCACCGATGTCGACGCGTGGCTCGACGCCTTCGTGACCCGGCGCTACGGCGGGCCGGGGGCGTGGACCGCACCGTTGCAAGTCGCCTGGCGGGGGCTCGTGGAGAGCATCTACGATGCCCGCGGCCTGCGGATCTTTCC
Source organism: Actinomadura rudentiformis (assembly GCF_008923185.1). GTDB lineage: Bacteria > Actinomycetota > Actinomycetes > Streptosporangiales > Streptosporangiaceae > Spirillospora > Spirillospora rudentiformis. Next base: position 139,600 of record NZ_WBMT01000031.1, on the reverse strand, counting down.
CGAGCAGTTCAACGGCGTCATCACTGCCAAGCCCTCGTACGCGCGGATGCCCGGCGCCGTCGCGGAGTTGCGGGCCGAGGTCGACCAGGCCCTCTGGTACCGGCCGGCCGTGCTGGCGGAGGCATGGGAACGCATGGTCGAGGTGGCGGAGCACCACCGAGACCTCGTGGACGGGCCACTCGGCCACGACCTCGCCGAGGTGGGCATCGCGTTCATGGCCAGGGTCGCCGACCGGCTCTACCTCGACGTCATCGAGCAGGCCGTGGAACGGACTGCGCCGCCGGAGGCCGGCCGGTTTCTGCGCGTCTTCGACGATCTGGAACGGATGCTGGCCGCGCGGCGCGAGTACACCTTCCAGCGCTGGGAGTCGAAGGCGTTGTCGTGGGCCACGAACGCGGCCGACCGCGACGTCCTGGTGGAGAACGCCCGCCGCATCATCACGGCCTGGGGCCCGACGGCCAGTCCCCTGCTCGACGACTACGCCGGACGGCACTGGGCCGGGCTCGTGGGCGGGTACTACCGCGACCGCTGGGAGTTGTGGGCGCGCGGGCTCGGCGCCGCCCTCGCCACACCCGGCGGCGACCACGAGGCTGAACTCCAGGAACGGCTCCGCGACCGCACCGAGGTCTTCCTGCGGGAGGGACCGGCGCCGGCGCCGCCAGACCTGGGCGACCTCACGACGGAGTCGCGCCGCCTGGTCACCGCCTATGCGGTCACCGCGTACGCGGGCCAGGCGGGCTCGCCCATCCGTCCGTCCGACCACGATCGACGAGGAGCACGATGACACAGGCGCTTCCACCGACGGAGCACCGGAACCCACGCACCACCGACATCGACACGCTGGGATCCCGCGACGTCCTCCGCCTTCTGGTCGACGAGGACGCCCATGCGGTCGAGGCGGTCCGCGCGGCGGCCGGCCCGCTCGCGCAGGCCGTGGACGAAGCGCATCTCCGGCTCGGCCGGGGCGGGACCGTGCACTACTTCGGCGCCGGTGCGTCAGGGCGGCTGGCGGTGCTGGACGCCACAGAGATCACTCCGACCTTCGGTGCGCCGCGCGGCCTGTTCACCGCGCACTTCGCCGGCGGGTCGGCCGCCGTCGCCGACTCCTCCATCGACCGCGAGGACTCCGAGGCGATGGGCGCCGCCGACGCCGAGGGCCTCAACGCCGGCAGCGTGGCGGTCGGGATCACCGCGTCCGGCACGACTCCGTACGTCGCCGGCGCGCTCCGCACGGCCGGGGCCGCCGGTGCGCTCACGGTGCTGGTCACCTGCAACCCGGGGGCGCCGTTGCGCGAGCTCGCCCAGATCAGCGTCGTCGCCGACACCGGGCCGGAGGCACTGACCGGCTCGACCCGGCTCAAGGCGGGCACCGCGACCAAAGTGATCCTGAACGCGTTCTCGACCGCGCTCATGATCAAGGCCGGCCACACGTACGGCAACCTCATGGTCGGCCTCGTCGCCACCAACGCCAAGCTCGATGACCGCGCGCTGCGCCTGCTCGCCGACGCGACCGGCCTCGACGCGGCGACCTGCGCCACGGCGCTCGCCGAGGCCGACGGGCATGTCCCGGAGGCGCTCCTGCGGCTGCTCACCGGCTGCTCCCCCGAGCAGGCGAAGAGCGCGCTCCACGATCACCCGGGCGTCCGCGCGGCAGCGGCCGCGCTGGACGGGCGTGACCGATGAGCCAGACCGGCCTGACCGGCCCCGCCAATCCTCCTGATCACGCCGGCCTCGTTGGGGTCGACGTCGGCGGCGGAGGGATCAGAGTGCGCGCGGAGTACGCGGGCACGATCACGCACGGGGAGAACGCCATGCCCGTGCCTCGGGACAAAGGCAGGGTCGACCTCGAACGGCTCGCGCCGCAGATCGCCGCCGTCATCGAGAAGGCGGCTCCCGGCGCCGGTCGTTTCACGAGCATGGCGATCGGCATCACGGGGCTGCCCGGCCTGGTCATGGACCCGGCCACGCTGTGGCGCGGCCTCCGGGACCGTTTCGGCCTGGACACGCTCGTCGTCGCCGGTGACGCGGTGACCACGCACGTCGGTGCGCTCGGATTCCGGCAGGGAGTGGTCGTGGCCGCGGGCACCGGTGTCATCACGCTCGGCACCGACCTCGGCGGCACCTGGAACCAGTCCGACGGATGGGGGTATCTGCTCGGTGACCACGGCGGCGGTGCCTGGATCGGCATGCAGGGCCTGCACGCCGCCCTGCGGGCGCACGACGGCCGGGTCGGCGGGTCGCCCGCCCTGCGTGACCACATGACCGCGCGCTTCGGCCACCCCCTGGATCTGGTGGCGCTCGTTCACGAGTCGGACTCGGCGGCCCACCTGCTCGCGTCGTTCACCCCTCTGGTCGCCGAGGCGGCGCGCGCCGGGGATCCGGTCGCCCGGCAGATCTGGAACGAGGCGGGGCGCCAGCTCGGGCAGACCGCGGTGGCCGCCGCGTCGGGGCTCGATCCGCTCTTCTCCTGGGGCGGCCGGCTCTTCGAGGCGGCCGGCCTCCTCATGGAGCCCTTCCAGGACACGATCCGGATGATGCTGCCCGCCGCCCGCTTCGTCCAGCCGCACGGGACCTCTGCGGACGGCGCGCTCGCCCTGGCGCGCGCGGCCGCCGACGGATCAGTACGTCCCCACTCCCCCTACGTGCACGTCTTCACGGCCGAGCGTTCACCGATACCGGCCGAGGACTCGATCAATCAAGCCTGACCCGGGAAGCCTCCGCCGCCCGGCGCCGCACCCGGGGCGTTCTTCGCCGTCAGGTGGAGGACGACCCGGAGAGCAGGGCGACGAATCCGAGGAGCGTGATCTCCAGCAACAGCAGCTGGGAGAGGAAGTGCAGGTCGCGACGGTTCTCATAGCATCGCCGCACGGCCGCTCTGGGCCTCCTCGTCACCCTCGGCCGGGCCATCGAGTGCCGCGGCTGACCGGAGTGGAGCTGCGACCGGATCGTGTCCTGCTTCTGGTCGACCGTACGCACCAGGACACTCATGATCGATTCGGTCGAGAGCACGAGCTGGTCTCCGTGCAACGCGTCCAGAGGCAGCGGCCTGCCATGACCGTCCAGCTCGAATATCGGGGCCCTCAGGGTGAGGTAGGAACTGCGGGGGCCATGGGTGGGCGCCACGCCGGCGACCAGGCCCCGGTAGGTGTCGCCGCTGTTGAGCCGGACCTCGAGCTCGACGTCCTCATCGACGTGTGCACGGACTCCCGTGGCGCGCGAGCGGGCCCTTCCCTGGGAGGAAGCCGACTCTGCCTCCAGGCGCGAAAGCAGCGCATCGGCAAGTGACGCCGCCGTGAGCGACAACGCGAGAAAGGACACGATCGTCCATGCGAACTCTTCTGGATTCTCCCAGCCACCCGAACCCTCGGCCTTGTCGAGCGGAAAGGTGAGTGTCTGGGAGCCGAACAAACCGAGCAGTCCGAGGAAGACCAGGGTCGCGGTCGTGATGAGCACGCCCGCCAGGATCACGCGGCACGGATTCAGAGCGGACACGGGGCGCGGACCTGCGGCTCTGCTCCTCAGCTGGTCATAATGAAGACCCGGAACAATTGCCAGAAGCACGATGATTATCTGGCCGACCACGGACGCCGTCATGACTCATCCCTCCACAAAGAGAGGACCTGGTCATCGTTTACCGCGCTCCGCAGGCCAGTCTGATCGACGTGAAATTCGCACATTGCAGCCCCAACGCGAATAACTCTCAGATTCCCGGCAGGGAGAGATCTTGCCACCAAGCCGAGCAAATTTCAACAACCTCGGGTGGACGAGAGGTCCAATTAACCTGCCCTCTTCGGACGAATGATGTGGCAAATTTTCCACCACGCGGGGAGTCTGGGCAGATTGCCACCCTAGCAAGATCGTCAACCATCGTGGCCAGGGCAGAGGTGACGTTTCGGGTCCTCAATCGCTGGCGCTCGGCACGACCGGACAGCGCGGAAGGGCGCTCCATGCCGGCGGCCGCGTGGGCCGAGCCACCCAGTGGTTCCACTCCGGTGGTCAACGAACTGCGGAGGCCCACCTGACCAGCCTGCAATCCGGCCTCGGAGATTCACGTCCGCGGCGCCGGCTTTTCCATCCTCGGACCACCGGCTCAAGTCATCCTGCGTTCACCAGGAAGTCGATTAGGCGACGGAAACTCCCCCGGTGACGCGCGCTTTGACAACGGCCCCTTCGTACTCCCCGCCGACATACGCGCCGTGAAATTCCCGAAAGCGCCTGGCTCCACATCGTGGGCCTCAAGCCCCACACGTACTTCAACGTGGCTCCAACGTGGCCCCAACATGGCTCCAACCCGGATGGCCGGATACGGCCCGCAGGGGTGACGGCGGCGTCCCGGCGGTGCCCATGATCTGGGTATGGAAACCGAGCACGAGTTCACGGTCGACCGACTGGACCTCGACCCCCACTACGGCTGGCTGCGCGAGAACCGTCCCGTCTCCAAGATCCGCCTGCGCAACGGCGTGGACGCCTGGCTGGTGACTCGCTGGGAGGACGCCCGCCGGGTGTTCGCCGACCCGGTGTTCAGCCGGGCACAAGCCGGCGGCCTGCCCTTCGGGGCCAGGGGAAAGGCGCTCTCGATCGCCGATATGGACCCGCCCGAGCACACCCGGGTCCGGCGCATCGCGCTGTCCGCGTTCACGCATCGGAGAGTGCAGCAGATGCGGCCTCGCATCGAGCAGATCGCGGCCGGGCTGCTGGACGACATGGCGGCGCACGGTGCCCCGGCCGATCTGGTCGAGCACCTCGCGCTTCCGCTGCCGGTGACGGTGATCTGTGAACTGCTCGGCGTTCCGGCCGATGACCGTGACCGGTTCACCGAATGGTCGGCCGCCCGGCTCTCGGTCTCCGCCCACACGCCCGAACAGATGGCCGAGGCCGCCGCACAACTGGACGCCTACCTCGGCGAGCTGATCGCACAGCGGCGCACCGACCCCGCCGGGGACCTGCTGTCGGCCCTGGCGAAGCTACCCGCCGACGGGGACGGGCTGTCGTCGGCGGAACTGCTCAGCCTGGCCACGACGCTGCTGGTCGCCGGCTTCGAGACCACGGCGAGCCAGATCGCCAACTTCACCTACACGTTGCTCGATCAGCGACACCACTGGGAACGGCTCGTCGCCGAGCCGGACCTGGTCCCCGCCGCCCTCGAGGAACTGCTGCGACTGCTCCCCCTGGGCGCGACGCCCGGCCTGCCACGGGTCGCCACCGCCGACGTGGAGCTGAGCGGCGTGCGCATCAGGAAGGGCGACACCGTGGTGGTGGCCCGGACCGTGGCCAGCCGCGACGAGAGCGTCTTCGCCAACGGCGACACCCTGAACTTCGACCGGCCGGAAAACCCGCACCTGGCCTTCGGGCACGGCATCCACCACTGCCTGGGCGCCCACCTCGCGCGGCTCGAACTGCAGGTCACGTTCGGCGCGCTGCTGGCGCGCTTCCCGGACCTGCGCCTGGCCGTTCCCAAGGAGGAACTGCGCTGGAAGGACGGCCTGGCGGTCCGCGGCCTGCGGGAACTCCCGGTCACCTGGGCGAAGTAAGACCCGGGACTACTGTGCGAACGCGTTCAGGAACCGGTCGCGGAAGGAGCTCATGGGCCAGACCGGTGCTCCGGCGCCGGGCACGAAGGCGTCCTGCCATTTCATGGCGGAGGAGACGCGGTCCAGCACCTTCCTGTCCCGGGAGACGATGGTGATCGGCACATCCCGGGTCGTGGCTCCGCCCGTCGCGATCGGAATGGGCTGGTGATCGCCGAGGAAGACCAGCACCGTTTTGTCGTCGCCGTATTTCTCGACGTAGGAGATGAGGCTCTCAAGGGAGTACTCGATGGAACGCCGGTATTCGGTGCGGAGCCGGTCAGGGCTCTTCCACACGTCCTCCTTGCTTTGACTTGCCGCATGAATGGCGTTGTAGCTGGAGCCGTCGCCGAGCTCGTCCCATCCGAGCATCTTCGGGATGGGCGCCCAGGGCGCGTGGCTGGAGCCCAGGGGAATCTCGGCCATCAACGGTGGGTGCCCCTTCTTACCGTGTTCCAGGCGCTGGAACTGCGCCAGGGTGTACTGGTCGGGCATGGGAGACCAGCCGAAGCGCGGCCCGCGATATCCCAGGTTCCATGACGCGTACACCTGGTTGTAGCCGAAGTACTTGGCCTCTGGCCAAGCCCTCATCACACCCGGCATGACACCGACGCTGCGCCAGCCCGCGCGCTGGAAAGCGCGATTGAGAGTCAGGCGATCGCCGGACACCAGCTTCTTGTAGCGCTGCTGATTGTTGACCCATACGCCGGAGAGCAGCGTGGCATGGGCCAGCCAGCTTCCTCCGCCGGCCGTGGGGGACGTGAGAAAGGCGCTGCGGGATTCGAACCCCGCCGTACGGAGCCTGCGCGTGGCGGAGTCGCCCAGCGCACGGATCTCAGGCGTCTCGGCCACGGTCCGGCCGTAGCTCTCGACGAACGTGAACATGACGTCCTTGCCGCGCAGGCCCCTCAGGAGCTGATCGCCCGGAGTGGCGCGGAAGGCGTCGACACGAACTGCCTTGCCGAACGTACTGTCGTCCAGCAGGCTGTCGTGCACCTTGGAGGCACGCTTCATCGCCAGCTTGGTCGCGCCCATTCCGGCGACGTGCACGCCGGGGACGAGCTGCGCGCCGAGCGCGGCGCAGGCGATCCACGCGGTCCCGGCCACGGCGACCGACACCGTCGTCGCCTTCCGGTGCTCGACGAACGTGCGGGTCAGCCGCCGCACTGACAACGTCGTGAGGACCAGCACGCCGGCGAGCAGCAGGACGAACAGGATGATCACACCGATCCCGCCGGCCATGCCGAACGTGCTGGTGGCGAACTCCATGCCGGCCCTGAGGAACGGCCAGTCGAGCACGGGGTCGAACGGGCGGGCCAGCGTCTCGTGGAACCCCATGTCAACGATCTTGAAGATCAACAGCAGGCCCAGGCCCAGACCGGCCAGCGTCGCGGCGACCTTCCGCGCACGCCCCCGCAGGACGAGCAGCAGCCCCGCACCGGCGATCGCCTCCACCGGGACGCGCACGAACGCCCCCGGCGTGATGTGCTTGATCGTGATCGGCGTGAGCAGGATGAACAACACGAGTGCGCCGGCGAGCGCCGTGAGCGTCCAGCTGACGGCGACGCGCAGGCGGCCGGGAGTGCGGGGAGCGTCCGGTGCGCCGTCGTCACCGGGGTCTGCGACCTTCTCGATCGGCTTCAGCTGGATAGTCAGGGCGTTCTCCGGGGGTGTCCGGCTCGGCCGGGGTAACCGAGACACATGAGCAACACTGGTCTGTACGTCCGAGCGCCGCACACGGTTCAACGAAGACCTCGTTCCATGAGCACGTGGATCGTTCCAAGGGGCTGGTGAGGCGGCGGTTCCACGTGGTGGCAGTATTGTCCCCACCCGCCTCCGGAGGAACAGTGAACGTATCTTTTGGCGCCTGGGCACTGACGGTCGCTGCGTTGTGCGTCCTCATCGCCATTGATTTCGCCATCGGGCGCAAGCCGCACGACGTGTCGATCAAGGAAGCCGGCATCTGGTCGGCCATCTGGGTCGCCCTGGCCGTCGCCTTCGGGCTCGGCCTGCTGTTCCTCGAGGGAGGGCAGCCGGCCGGCGAGTTCTTCGCGGGGTTCATCACCGAGAAGTCGCTCAGCGTGGACAACCTGTTCGTGTTCGTTCTGATCATGGCGAAGTTCGCGGTGCCGTCCCAGTACCAGGCGCGCGTGCTGATGATCGGCGTTCTCATGGCGCTGGTCATGCGCGCGGGGTTCATCGCCGCCGGCGCAGCGATCATCTCGACGTTCTCCTGGGTCTTCTACATCTTCGGCGCCTTCCTGATCTGGACCGCGTGGAAGCTCGTCCAGGACGCCCGGCACGAGGAACACCACGAGGACTACCAGGAGAACAAACTGCTCAAGGCGGTCGAGCGCCGCTTCGGCGTGGCCGACCGCTACCACGGCACCAAGCTGTTCGTCCTGGAGAACGGCAAGCGGGTGATGACCCCGATGATGGTCGTCATGCTGGCGATCGGCTCCACCGACGTGCTGTTCGCCCTCGACTCCATCCCGGCGATCTACGGCCTGACCGAGGACCCGTACATCGTCTTCACCGCCAACGCCTTCGCACTGATGGGCCTGCGCCAGCTGTACTTCCTCATCGGCGGGCTGCTGAGCAGGCTGGTCCACCTGTCCTACGGGCTGTCCATCATCCTGGGCTTCATCGGTGTCAAGCTGGTGCTGCACGCCCTGCACGAGTCCGGGGTCCACGTTCCGGAGATCAGCGTCCCGGTCTCCCTCGGCTTCATCGTCCTCGTCCTCGCGATCACCACCACGACCAGCCTGATCGTCTCCAAGAAGCAGAACACGGACAGCGCGACTCCTCCCCGCTGACCTGGCTCCCCGCTGACCGGGCCCGTGCTTTAGAACAGGCGGCCGGGAGTCCACTGCGGCTGGTCATGTTCGGTGTGTTCGGCCGGAGGCTGGTGCGAGGCCGTGAAGCGTGGGCCCGGTGCCAGCGGGCCGGTGCCGGTGCCGTCGGCGAGCCAGCCCTGGTCCATGAGGCGATTGACGAGCTGGCTGGCGTACCACCGGCGGGCGGCATCAGGAATCAGGGCCAGGTCAGGCTGGACGTACTCTGCGAGGGCATACCAGGTGGGGCCGCCCTGGCGATGGCGAAGGTAGTCATCCACCCACGCCGCAGCGCGATGGCCCAGGCCGGGGTCGCGGCGGTCAGCCACGACCCATTCGGCGAGCAGCGGGTATCGGTCCCGCCGGTCTCCGTCCTTGCGAGGCCGCCGACGGCCACTGCTGGTGTTCGGCACCGCCATGGTTCCTCAGTCAACCATCCGTACTCGGGCGGTGACGCCAAAGCCGCGAACGGCTGCATGTTCGATGCCAACTGGGTAGGGCCGCATGCAGCCGAGGGGGTGGTTCTGGTGGATCGGGCCGGGAGCATGAACGGTCGTGTCGTTGTGATCACTGGTGCCAGTGGTGGCATCGGGCGGGCGGCGGCGCGGGAGTTCGCGTCGCGCGGGGCGAAGGTGGCGCTGCTGGCGCGCGGTGAGGCGGGGCTGCGGGCGGCGGCCGAGGATGTCACGGCCGCCGGTGGCGAGGCGCTGGTGCTGCCGGTGGACGTGGCCGACTTCGACGCCGTCCGGCAGGCCGGGCGGCGCGCCGAGGAGAAGCTGGGACCGGTGGACGTCTGGGTGAACGTGGCGTTCAGCTCGGTGTTCGCGCCGTTCACCGAGATCGAGCCCGCCGAGTTCCGGCGGGTGACCGAGGTGACCTACCTGGGCTTCGTCCACGGGACACGGGTCGCGCTGGACCTGATGCTCTCGCGGGATCGCGGAGTGATCGTCCAGACCGGTTCGGCGCTGGCCAAGCGCGGCATCCCGCTCCAGTCGGCCTACTGCGGCGCCAAGCACGCGGTGCAGGGCTTCCACGAGTCGCTGCGGACGGAGCTGCTCCACGCCGGGAGCGGGGTGAAGACGACGATCGTGCACATGCCGGCGGTCAACACCCCGCAGTTCGACTGGGTGCTGTCGCGGCTCCCCGAACGGGCGCAGCCGGTGCCGCCGATCTATCAGCCGGAGGTGGCGGCGCGCGCCCTGGTGCACGCCGCCGAACATCCTGGGCGGCGGGAGTACTGGGTCGGTGGCAGCACCGTCGTCACCCTGCTCGCCAACAAGTTCGCCCCCGCCCTCGTCGACCGCTATCTGGCGCGCACCGGCTTCCGATCCCAGCAGACCGGTGAACGCCAGGAGCCCGGCCGGCCCACCAACCTCTGGGAACCCGCCGACCGGAGCGGAGCGCACGACTTCGGCGCGCACGGGTCGTTCGATGAGGACGCCCATCCCCGTAGCCATCAGCTGTGGCTGATGCGGCACCGGCGGACGCTGGCCGCGGCGAGCGGTGCCGTGGGCCTCGCCTGGCTCGCCCGTGCACTGAAACGCTGACGGCCAGGGCGGTGGTCTCCCGAAGGAGGGCCACAGCCTCGTTTACGGTCCTTTGCCTGATTTGACTGCCGATCAGCGGTAGGTCCGCCGAACGCCGGGTACGGGGGGCGCGTGGTCGCCGCATGGGCGGCGGGCGTGACGAGGCGAGAGGAGGCCGTTCATGGCGTCGAAGACCGTCGGCGACTACGTGCTGGCGAGGCTGCGCGAATGGGGTGTCGAGAAGGTGTTCGGCTATCCCGGGGACGGCATCAACGGGCTCCTCGCTGCGTGGGGCCGGGCCGGTGACGACCCGCAGTTCGTCCAGGCCCGGCATGAGGAGATGAGCGCGTTCGAGGCGGTGGGCTACGCCAAGTTCACCGGCCGCGTGGGAGTGTGCGCCGCGACGTCCGGCCCTGGGGGCATCCATCTGCTGAACGGGTTGTACGACGCCAAGCTGGACCATGTCCCGGTGGTGGCGATCGTAGGCCAGACCAACCGGAGCGCGATGGGCGGCTCGTACCAGCAAGAGATCGACATGCTGTCGCTCTACAAGGACGTGGCCAGCGACTATGTGCAGATGGTCACGGTGCCCGAGCAGCTGCCCAACGTGCTGGACCGGGCCATCCGGGTCGCGCTGGCCGAACAGGCGCCCACCGCCGTGATCATCCCGGCGGACGTGCAGGAGCTGGAGTACACCCCGCCCGGACACGCGTTCAAGATGGTGCCGTCCAGTCTGGGCATCGACTGGCCCGCGATCTCCGCCGACGACGAGGCGATCCGGCGCGCCGCGGACGTCCTCAACTCTGGCAAGAAGGTCGCGATCCTGGCAGGCGCAGGGGCGCGCGGCGCGCGCGCCGAGCTGGAGCAGGTCGCCGACCTGCTCGGCGCCGGGGTCGCCAAGGCTTTGCTCGGGAAGGACGTGCTGTCAGACGAGCTGCCCTACGTGACCGGCTCCATCGGGCTGCTGGGCACGCGGCCGAGCTACGAGATGATGAACGACTGCGACACGCTGCTCACGGTGGGCTCCAGCTTCCCGTACACCCAGTTCATGCCGGACCTGGACCAGGCACGGGCCGTACAGATCGACATCGACCCCAAGATGATCGGGATGCGTTACCCGTACGAGGTCAACCTGGTCGGCGACGCCGCCGCCACTCTGCGCGCGCTCATGCCGCTGCTGGAGCGCAAGAGCGACCGGGACTGGCGCGAGAAGATCGAGTCGAACGTCGCGCGGTGGTGGGAGACCGTGGAGATGGAGGCGATGGTCGAGGCCGACCCGATCAACCCGATGCTGCTGTTCCACGAGGCCTCCGCGCGGCTTCCGGACAACACGATCCTGGCCGCCGACTCCGGCTCGGCCGCCAACTGGTACGCGCGCAACCTGCGTTTCCGCGGCGACATGCGCGGCTCGCTGTCCGGCACGCTGGCGACCATGGGGCCGGGTGTGCCGTACGGGATCGGCGCCAAGTTCGGCCACCCCGACCGGCCGGTGGTCGTCTTCGAGGGTGACGGCGCCATGCAGATGAACGGCCTGGCCGAGCTGCTCACGATCAGGCACTACTGGGAGCAGTGGCTGGATCCGCGGTTCGTGGTCGCCGTCCTGCACAACAACGACCTCAACCAGGTCACCTGGGAGATGCGCGCCATGCAGGGGGCCCCGAAGTTCCCGCAGTCGCAGACGCTGCCGGAGTGCGACTACGCGGCGTTCGCCGCGAGCATCGGCTTCAAGGCGATCACCGTGGAGAAGCCCGAGCAGGTCGGGCCCGCCTGGGATGCGGCGCTGGACGCCGACCGGCCGACGCTGCTGGACGTGCGCGTCGACCCGGACGTCCCGCCCATCCCGCCGCACGCCTCGTTCGAGCAGATGAAGGCGACCGCCGAGTCGATCATCAAGGGTGATGAGGACCGGTGGGGCGTCATCAGGGAGGGCGTCAAGACCAAGGTGCAGGAGTTCCTCCCCCGCCGGGGCGACACTCCGCAGCAATGACCGCCGGGCGCTCTCCCCCCTGCTCGCTGGTTGTTTCGGCAGCGGCGAGAAGTTTCTCCAACGGTGGTCACATCTGAACCCGTCGTCTTGTCTCCCTGCCGAACCCCTCCAATTCCTGGGGGGCGAGGCTGAGAGAGGACGAGACGATGGCCCACGTTGTGATCATCGGAGGCGGTTTCGCGGGTGTGTGGAGCGCGGCGGGAGCGGCGCTGGCCCGCGAACGGGCGAACCGGGACGCGGACCTGCACATCACGCTCGTCGCGCCGAACGAGCACCTGGTGCTGCGGCCCCGCTTGTACGAGCCGGAACCGGACCTGGCCAAGGTGGAGCTCAGCGGGGTCCTGGAGCCGATCGGCGTCGACCACCTGCGGGCCTCGGTGAGCACGATCGACACCGGCCGCCGCGTCGTGGTGGCCGACGGCGCGGAGATCGGCTACGACCGTCTGGTGCTGGCGGCGGGCAGCAAGCTCGCTGGGCCTCAGGGCCTGCCCGGCGCCGAACGGCTCTTCGACATCGACACTCTGGACGGGGCCCGGCGGCTCACCGACCATCTGCGCGACCGGGAGGATTACTCCGCCGTGGTCGTCGGCGCCGGGTTCGTCGGCCTGGAGGCAGCGACCGAGTTGGCTGCCCGGGGCCGGGTGCTACTGGTGGACCGCTCGCGGGTGGTCGGGCACCAACTCGGGCCGGGCCCGCGCGAGGAGATCGAGGCCGCTCTGGACAGCTTGGGCGTCGAACGCCGTCTCAGCACGACGGTGACAGAGGTCGGCGACGGGTACGCCGTCCTGTCCGACGGCACCAGGGTCGAGGCGGACGCGGTGGTCTGGTCCGTGGGGATGCGGGCCAGCGAACTCACCCGGCAGGTCGGCGGCGAGCTCGACCACCTCGGCCGGGTGCCGGTGGACCGGCGTCTGCGCGCCCTTCCCGAGGTGTTCGTCGCCGGGGACACCGCCGCGGCGCCGTTCGACGCCGAGCACACGGTCATGCAGGCCTGCCAGCACGCCTCCCCAATGGGCAAGGTCGCCGGGTACAACGCGGCGGCCGACCTGCTCGGCGTGCCGCTGCGCGACTTCACCCCCGGCCCGTACGTCACCTGCCTGGACCTGGGCGGCGCCGGTGCGATCTTCACCCGGGGCTGGGACCGCCGGGTGATGGCCTCGGGAGCCGAGGGCAAGGAGGTCAAGAAGCGCATCAACCAGCACATCCACCCGCCGGTCGGCGACGCGTCCAAGATCCTCGCCGCCGCCGACAGCGTCTACCTGGAGCTGCCCTTCTTCCCCCGGGACGAGGAGGAGTCCGCCCCCGCCGCATGACCTGGCACTTCCCCGCGGCGGCTCCTCGAACACAACCGTGCCTACCTCGGCTGGCTGGAACGCCTCCAGGACCGGCACCCGGGCCTGGTCGTGGAGGCGTGCGCGTCCGGAGGAATGCGCGCCGACCACGCGACGCTCTCACGGGTGCCCGTGCAGTCCCTCACCGACCAGCAGGACGAGACGCTCATCCCGGCGATCGCCGCCGCCGCGCCGACCGTCGTCCCGCCCGAGCAGGGCGCCGTGTGGGCCTACCCCCAACCGGACTTCGACGACGAGCGGATCGTCTTCACCATGGTCTCGGCGATGCTCGGCCGGATCCACCTCTCCGGCCGGCTGGACCTGCTCTCCGGCCACCAGCTCGACCTGGTCACCGCCGCGATCGAGGTGTACCGGACCTACCGCCGCGCGCTGGCCGATGGAATTCCCCGCTGGCCGCTGGGCATCCCTGGCTGGCGGGACGGCTGGCTCGCCCTCGCGATCGACTGCGACGACGAGACGTTCCTCGCCGTATGGCGCCGTGACAGCACGGAGCCCACCTGCGACGTGCCCCTCTCCCCCGCCTCGGTGTCACTCCTCTACCCGGTGGACGCCGCCCCTTGCTGGACGAACGACGACACGCTGCGCATCACCCTGCCGGAGCCGTACACCGCCCGCCTACTGCGGCTCACCAACAACCCTCCCGGGAAGGCCTGACCGCACCATCCCGGCTGTGACCTTGTCCGATGCGCCGAACCAATCGCGTTGACCTGACGTCTCCTTCATCGTGACCCCCATTATTCGTGCCCAAAATATGAGAATCGGCCTGACCGTCGCTGCCCTGGCGGTGACGGTGGCGGGGCTGTCGGCGTGCACGGGAGCACGCCCTGCCGCCCCGTCCACGACCGCGCCGGCCGCAGCCGGTGACCTCCACAAGATCCGGACCGTGACCCCGGCATGGATCGCCGGGCTGCGGATCGTCAACGACAGCGGCAATGCCGCGTCCTGCCGCTGGGCGACCAGCTATCCCGCGGTCCCGGGCGCGGAAGCGCTCACGCTCGCGCTGCGGCGGTCGGCGCGAACCCGTCTCGACGACCTCCTGGAAAACAGGGGCGGCGACGGCTCCACGGGCGCCTGCCAGACCTCCGACTCGCATGCGGAACTCAACATCAGCTTCAGCTTCCTGGCCGCGTCCGGCGACGTGGTCGGAGTCCGTCTTGTCACCATCCAGCAACCCGCCGCCGGCGACGGCGTCAGTGCCGGCACCTACTGGTTCGACGGCCGCACCCGGCGGGAGGTCCCGGCCACCGCGCTCATCTCCCCACAGGCGGCCGACCGTCTCGTCGCGGCACTGAGCAAGGCCCTCTCGGGCCGGCCCGGTGTGACCGACAACGACGTGCGAGAAGCGCTGGCACCCCAGTACCGCTCTGCCACACTGCGGGACATGGCCTTCACCCAGGGCGGCGATCTTGTCGTCGAGATACCGCGAGGGACGGTCGCGCCGGGACCGGTGGGTCCGCAGCGGGTCATGCTGTCCAGGACGCAGGTGGCGCCGCTGCTGTCGGACTTCGGCCGCCGCGCGCAGGATCAGGCCCTCCACCCTCAGCAGCGGCTGGACCTGAGTGCTCCCCCCGTACCGTCCTCCTCCCCGACGGCCACGCCCAGTCCACCGAACGTCCCGGCGGTCGACTGCCTGCACGTCAAATGCGTCGCGCTGACCTTCGACGACGGCCCTGGCCCCTACACCGCGAGCCTTCTGGCCACCCTCGCACGGCACGGCGCACGCGCCACCTTCTTCGTGACCGGGCAGAACGCCACCTACCACGCCGACCTGATACGCCAGGAGGCCGCCGCCGGACACGAGATCGGCAACCACAGCTGGTCCCACCCCGACCTGACCCGGCTGTCCACACGGCAGGCGCACGACCAGCTCGGTCGCACCGACCAGGCGGTCCAGGCATCCATCGGACGCGCCCCGACCCTCTTCCGTCCCCCTTACGGGGCGCAGAATGCGGCAGTGCGCGCCGGCGCCGCCCGTCCGGTCATCCTGTGGAGCGTGGACACCCAGGACTGGAAGTACCGTGACCGAGTCAAGGTCGCCCGAACCGCCATCGCCCAGGTCAGGCCCGGCGACATCATCCTGATGCACGACATCCATCCCACGTCCGTGGCGGCCGTACCCCAGATCCTGACGACGCTGAAGAGCCGCGGCTATCACTTCGTGAGCGTCAGCCAGCTGTTCGGCGGCGCCCCGCTGTCAGCCGGGACCGTCTACGGCGACAACCCGCGCGCCTTCGGCCGCAACTGATCACACCCTCGGGGGCCGACCGCCGGGTTCAGCTTTCCTCAGGCGGTTCCTTCGGGCTCCGAACGATCTGTTCGATCGGTCCGATGGGTCCGATCTGGCGGACCTGGGGAACGGTGGTGACCATGTGGGCGACGACGCGGTCGGTCAGGCAGGTGTGGCGGTGCGGGACGTCGCCGGGGAAGCGCACGAAGTCCCCAGCGCTCAGGTCGACCTGCTCGCTCAGCGGACCGGTCCGGAGCTTGCCAGTGATCACGTAGAGATGATGCAGGGTGCCGGGGGTGTGCGGGCCGATCTCCGGCGTCGCCCTGGTGCGTTCAAGCCGGAGCAGGAGCGTGCGCACATGGCCCGAACCGTAGACCTCGTCCAGGAGCCGCTCCGACCAGCCCTCGGCGTCGGCCCACTCGCCGTCACCCTGGCGCTGGACGAAGACCGGGGTCCCCCATTCGGTCATCAACCGCCGGATCGAGACGTCCAGGGCCCCTCCCAATTGGGCGAGGGTGTCGACGGTCGGGTTGCCCACCCCTTGTTCGATCTTCGACAGGGTCTGCTTGGACAGGCCGGACCTCCGGGCGACCTCGCCGAGAGACAGGCCGCGCTCTCGCCGGAAACGTCGCACATTGCGGGCGACCAGCTGGTTCGCCTCCGTCACGCAAGCCTCCGTCACTTTAAATAGACACATCGTCACTCTTGACGGCATGCCTCCGGGTCCGCATTATCGTCACTAATAAATGCCACTTCGGCATATTGTAAGTGACACCCCCGCCCCCTGAGGTGAGTCCATGCCTCCTGCCACGAAGCCTCATGTGAACGTTCCGGCCCGCGACGACCGGGCCGCGATCGACAAGGCGATCAGCCTGCTGCTGTCCTTCGGCGAGCAGGCCAACTCCGGCGTCGGCGTCAGCGAGCTGGCCCGCAGGGCGGGGCTGAGCAAGTCCACCGCCTTCCGGCTGCTCGGCATGCTGGAACGCAACGAGGTGGTCGAGCGGGTCGGCCGGAACTACCGGCTGGGCAGCCGCCTCCACGAGCTGGGCAGCCACGTCTACGCGCCTGGGCACGACCGGACACGCGACCTGCTCATCCCCTATCTGGCCGACCTGTACTCGCTGACTCAGGAGACCGTTCACCTGGCGGTCCTGCACGGCACCGAAGTGGTGTACCTGGCCAAGCTGTTCGGGCACCGGCCCGTCCCCGCGCCGTCCAGGATCGGCGGGCGCATGCCGGCGCACTGCACCGCGGTCGGCAAGGTGCTGCTGGCGTATGAGCCGGCCACGGCGGCGGAGGTGCTGGCGGCGCCCCTGCGCGGTTTCACCCCGCAGACGATCACCGATGATTCCGCACTGGCGGCCGAGCTGGACCGGATCCGCCAGGACGGCATCGCCTTCGACGACGGCGAGGCGCGGCCGGGCCTCAACTGCGTGGCGGTCCCGGTCATGGGGCCCGGTGGCCGGCCGGTCGCGGCGATGTCGATCGCCGGACCGGCGGAACGGTTCGAACCCCGGCTCCGGTCGCCCCAGCTGCGCCGTGTCGCGGCCGCGGCGGCGCAGGAGGTGCTGCGGGCGCGCAGGGCGGCCTCCGCGGCCTCGCGCACGCTCGTCAGCTGACGCCGACCAGGGGCTCCCCCGGCTGTGAGCGCTGCAGTTCAGCCGGTGGGCACCCGGTCGAGGTCCAGGTCGGCGCCGGTGGCCCAGGCGGGTTCGATGACGAGCAGGTCCACGGTCCCGACGCCGGGAACATCGACGTCGACGCCATGCCGGAATCCCGCGGACCGGGCGAAACTCGCAATGTCGTGATCCTCCGGCGCGACGGCGAGAACGATTCTGCGGCACCGGTCGTCGGCGTTCCAGATCATGGTGACCACCTGGCGCAGCACGTCGGCGGCCGCCGTGGCGCCGTTGAACGCGACGTCGTCGATCATGGACCCGCCGATCGCGGCGATGGCGATCTCGACGTCGTGCCCGCCGGCAGGGTAGGTGCCGCGAAGACGTCCGGTGGCACAACGTTCGACGTCGATGACCGCATGGAGGCGGTCGTGTCTCCGCAGCCGGAGCGTGGCACGGTTCCTGCTCGCCGCGGTGACCTCTCCGGTCCAGGGCGCGGAGGCCTGAAGCCGCGACAGGGGCGCGGCCGTCATGTCATTCCCCCTGGCCGGCGATGGCGCGGATGGCGAGCTTGTCGAGCTTTCCGGAGGCGTTGCGGGGCACCGAGGTCACGATGCGCAGAGCCCGCGGGAGCTTGTAGCGGGCGAGCTTGGCCTCGGCATGGACCCGCAACTCCTCCAGCGTGAGGGCGGCGCCGGGGGCGAGCGAGACGACCGCGACGACCTTCTCTCCCCATTCGATGTCCGGGACGCCGACGACGGCGACGTCGATGAGACCGGGCAGGTCGGCCAGGGCACGTTCGACCTCGGCGGGGTAGACGTTCTCACCCCCGCTGATGATCATGTCCTTGAGCCGGTCGACGATATAGAGGTAGCCGTCCTCGTCGAGGTATCCGATGTCGCCCGAGTGGAACCAGCCCTCGTCATCGAACGCGGCGCGCGTGGCTTCGGGATTCTCCCAGTAGCCGGGAGTGACGTTGGGCCCTCGCACCACGATCTCGCCCGAGGCCCCTGCTTCCAGCGGAGTGTTGGTCTGGACGTCGACGACCCGGACCTCGGTGTGGGGCATCGCGATCCCGGCCGACCCGAGCTTGGCGAGGGTGAGCTCGGCGGGCAGGTGAGTGGCGAACGGCGCGGTCTCGGTGAGCCCCCACGCCTGCTGGAGGATGATGCCGTGGTCGGCGTACTGCTGGATCAGGGACGGCGGGACCGGCGCTCCGGCGACCACGATCGACCGCAGCTGCCCGAGGTCCGCCTCGAACGCGCCGGGGACCCGGGCGAGCGCGGCGAACATCGCCGGGACCATGAACGTCGAGTTGACGCCGTGCTCGACGAAGTCGGCCAGCGTCCGGGCCGGGTCGAAGGAACGGCGCAGGACGATCGTGCCGCCGCGCACCAGGGTCCGCATCAGGAAGCTGTTGAGGGCGCCGACGTGGAAGATCGGCGCGACCGCGTGGGTGACGTCGCCGCGACGGGTGTCGATCATCGTGTCGACGTTGACCGAGTTCCACCAGATGTTCCCGTGGGTCAGCAGGACGCCCTTGGGCAGGCCGGTGGTCCCGGACGTGAACATCAGGATCGCCGGGTCGTCGAAGCCCCGGGCCGCCAAGGCCGTGGACGGAGAAGCCTTGGCCACCAGGTCCGCCCACAAGTCCCAGCCGTCCGGCGCGTCTCCCTCGGCAGGGATCGCCGGATCGTCGTCGACGAGCAGGAGACGTTCCAGCGCCGTGCCCTCACGCGCGGTGTCCGCGGCGGCCAGGTGGCCCTGTTCGCAGACCAGGGTGATCGCGCCGCTGCGGGCCAGGACGCTGTTCAGCTCGGGCCCGGCGAGCCGGAAGTTCACCGGTACGAAGATCGCTCCCAGCCGGAACGCGGCCAGCATGGTGAGCAGGAACGACGGGCTGTTGAGGCCGAGATAGGCGACGCGATCACCACGGCCGACCCCGGTCTCGGCCAGGACGGTCGCCAGCCGGGCGGCGCGGTCGTCGAGCTCGGCGTAGGTCAGGTCGCCGCCGTCGTAGCGCAGAATGACGTGGTCTGGCCGGAGCAGGGCGTGGCGGTGGACCGCGGCGGCGGGGTTGATGTCGACGTTGAGGCCGGAGTTCGCCGGGTGTGGGGTGGTCATCGCGGTTTCCTTGGGCTCGGAAGGTGGCACAGAAGGTGGCTCAGAGGTGGTCGCCGCCGGCGGGAGTGGCGAAACCCCGCACCCCTATGCCGCCGTCGACGGAGATGGCCTGGCCGGTGACGGGGCCGCTCTGCTCCCGCGAGGCCAGGAGGACGTAGGAGCCGGTGAAGTCGGCAGGATCGGTGCTGGAGTCGTGCAGCGGGATGGCCGGCGGCGGCGAATCCGGCTTCTTCCTCGCGAAGGAGGCGCTGATCGAGCGGCCGTCGAGGGCGAGCGCCGCCGGGCCGCGCAGGTCGGTGTTCATGCCGCCGCAGGCCACGCCGTTGACCCTGACCTTGGGGGCGAGCTCGTACGCGAGTTCGCGCATGAGACCGAGGCAGGCGTGCTTGCTGGCGGTGTAGACGGGCCCGCCGCCGTTGACGTAGAAGGACGCGTTCGACAGCGTCATGACGATGCTGCCGCGGGTCTTCACCAGCTCGCGCCAGGCGGCCTCGGCGGCCAGCAGGTAGCCCTTGACGTTGACCGCGAAGAGCTCGTCGAACGTCGCGGCGAGCTCGGCGCCGGTGAGCCGGGTGAGCTGGCGCTGGTAGTCCCAGATGCCGGCGTTGGCGACCAGGGTGTCGAGCCCGCCGAACCGGTCGACGGTCTCGGCGACGGCCTCGTGCAGCCGTTCGGAGTCGCGGACGTCGCCCTCGATGGCGTGTGTGCGGTCGGGATCGGGCGAGTCCGCGACGGCCTTGCTCAGGGCCTCCGGATCCCGCCCGTAGATCGCCACCGAGGCGCCCTCGGCGACGAAGCGGTGGGCGACGGCACGGCCGATGCCGGATCCTCCGCCGGTGATGAGGGCCGTGTACCCCGCCAGCCAGCCCGTAGCGCCAGACCCGCCCGCCATCACAGGCCAGCCAGGAAGTCGGTGACGAGACGCTCGAAGTCCTGCTGCCGCTCCAACTGGACCCAGTGGCCGCAGTTGCCGAACACATGCAGCTGGACGTTCCGGATCTGCTTGAGCATGATCTGGGCACCGTCGAGGGTGATGGTGCGGTCGTCGCGCCCCCACAGCAGCAGGGTCGGCGCCTTGATCCTGTGGAGGTCGCGCCAGAGCGGGTCCATGCCGTGCCGCTTGGCGAACGCGGCGTTGTACCGGTGATAGAAGGCGATGTGGCTCTCGTCCAGGGACGCCTCGTACCGGGCCCGCACGACGTCCTCCCCGAACTGCTTGTGGTCGAAGACCATGGCGCGGATGAACGCCGCCATCTTCTTCTCCGACGGGCCGCCGGCGTTGTAGTAGCGGAACATCTCCTTCTGGCCTTCGGTCGGGGTGGGGCCGAAGGGCAGCCAGCCGCCGCCGGGCGCCATGAGGACCAGTCCTGCGACGCGATCGGGGCGGGCCTGCGCCATCGCGATCGCGGCGGCGCCGCCGAGGCTGTTCCCGAGCAGGTGGAACGTGTCGATGCCGAGGGCGTCCAGCGCCTGGAACAGGGCGTCCACGGTGATCTCGGTGATCGACCGGGCGTCCAGGTCGGCCTCGGTGGGCCGGTAGCTGCCGCCGAAGCCCGGCTGGTCGGGCAGCACCACCCGGAACCGGGACGCCAGCGCCGGCAGGTTCTGGTGGTAGTTGCCGACCCCGGACGCGCCCGGTCCGCCGCCGTGCAGCATCACCAGGACCGGGCCGTCACCGATCTCGGTGACGGCGATCTCCCCCAGCGAGGTCGGCACCACGTGCTGGGCGGTCGGCAGTTCGGTACCAGTGACGATCACAGCGCATCCTCGGAGAGTCAGAGATCGGAGAGTCGGGATCAAGATCAGAAGAAGGTGGAGATGTTCTTGGACATGAGGACGTTCTGGTCGAGCAGGATCGTCCTGCGCGCGACCAGCAGCCCGTCCGGCGTCCTCCGGAGCACGTCGGTGCGGCCGCCGGCGAACACGTTCTCCTCCCGTTCCAGCCGGTTGCGATAGACGAGGAACGCCGACTTCACCAGCAGGTCGTCCTCGGTGAACCCGGAGTGCTCGCCGGGGTCGACGTGGCGGGCGACCACGTTGGTGATCAGATGGCGGGTCCGGGACGGCGGGTCCTCGGCCCAGGCCATGCCGGAGTCGAACCGGCGGATCCGCCAGGCCAGGCTCTCCTTCGTCTCGTCGTAGAACGCCGCCTCGCCGCGCGCCGCGACGGCGAAGGCCTGCTGGCGCCGCAGCCGGTTGGTACGGGTCGGCATCCAGTAGTCCAGGTCGTCGGCGAGCAGGTCGAGCCAGTCGGCGTAGCGGCCGTCGTCGAGGAGTTCGGCCTCGC
Source organism: Actinomadura rudentiformis (assembly GCF_008923185.1). Classification (GTDB taxonomy): domain Bacteria; phylum Actinomycetota; class Actinomycetes; order Streptosporangiales; family Streptosporangiaceae; genus Spirillospora; species Spirillospora rudentiformis. The sequence continues at coordinate 118,080 of NZ_WBMT01000031.1, read as the reverse complement.
GGAAGTAGAACTGCTCGACCTCGAAGTGCAGGTCGCGGTCGGCGAGCAGCCCCGCCCGGCTGCGCCGGCCGTTCACGGAGGTGGTGATGCTCACGGTGTCATTCGATCCCTTCTCAAGCTCTACGGCACGGCCGCGGCGGTGGGTTCCGGTCGCCGGCGCAGGAGGGCGCGCAGATCGGTCGCGGGGTCGGCCAGTGCGCCGGCGTCGGCCGGGACACCGCGGTCGATCATTCGGCGGGCGGCGCGGACGGCCGCGGAGTCGTCGACCGCCGCTGCGGCGACCACGCGCCCGTCGAGCAGGCCGAACACCGAGAACCGGCCGCCCTCCGCGGGTTCCCCGCGGACAACGGCACTGGTCGCCTTCGCCATCTCGCCGACGACCTCGACGTGGACGCCGTGCCGGTCGGTCCAGAACCAAAAGGCGGCGGGGCGGGGCACTGTGGCGCCGAGCAGCGTGGCCGCCGCGCGCTTGCCGTCGTACTGGGCGGCCTCCCAGTGCTCGGCCCGGCGCATGAGCAGGCCGTTCACCCGCCGGCGGGTCGGGTCGCCGACCGCGAGCACGGCCGGATGCGAGGTGGTCTGCCCCGCGTCGACCACGATCCCGCCATCGCACTCCAGCCCGGCGGCCTCCGCCAACCCGGTCGAGGGAGTCATGCCGACACCCAGCACGACCGCGTCGAACACTCGCGGCGCGTCTTCGCCCGACAGCTGTGCGGCCAGCCCGTGGGAGTGGGCGGAGAACGCCTCGACCGTCGCCTGGACGGTCGTCACGCCACGCCGGGTGTGCATCTCGTGCAGCCAGGAGGCCATCAGCGGCCCGACGGCGGCGGTCAGCGGAGGGCTGACCGGGTCGACCAGGACGACGTCGCAGCCCAGGCCTGCCGCGGTCGCCGCCGTCTCGGCGCCGATCAGACCCGCTCCCACCACCAGCAAACGCGCCCCGGGAACCAGCGCTGAGCGCAGACGTTCGGCGTCCTCTGCGGTCCGCAGGACGTGGACGCGGTGGTCGTCCAGGCCGGGGATCGGCGGGCGGGCGGCTCCCCCGCCTGTCGCCAGGACCACCCGATCCGCCTGCAAGACTTTCCCGCCGGCCAGTTCCACCGTCCCCGAGGAAGGCTGGATCGCCGCGACCATGGTCTTGGCGAGCAGCCTGATCGACTGGGCGTCGTACCAATCCGGAGGCTGGAGGGCGAGGTCTGTGAGGTCCTTGACGCCGGTGAGGAAGTCCTTGGACAGCGGGGGCCGGTCATAGGGGAACTCGCCGGCGTCCACAAGGGTGAGCTCCCCGTCGTAACCGCCGGACCGCAGGGCGGCGGCGGTGCTGACGCCCGCGACTCCGCCCCCGACGATCACGATTCGCCGAAGCTCGCAATCAGTGCGCCGAAGCTCCATGTCAGGGGGCCTCTCCGGGGAACAGAAAGACCTCGCCGTCGCGGACCTCGACCCGGTGCGGGCGGGCGTCCTCGGTCGCGGGGAGTCCCTGGACGGCACCATCCTTGAGACAGAACCTGCTGGTGTGCAGGGGGCATTCGACGCAGCCGTCCTCGACCCAGCCCTCGGCCAGGGAGGCGGTCTCGTGCGTACAGGTGTCGTCCAGCGCCCAGACGGTGCCGTCGGTGTCGCGCAGCAGCGCGATGTCGTCGTCGGTGCCGGTGACGCTCCTGTCCACGGCGAGGCCCTCGCCGATCGGGATGTCGTCCAGGGCGGCGACCCGGATGCCCAGGCTCATGCGTGCTCCTCGTGCCAGGCGGGGGTGTTCATCAAGGTGCGCCAGTGCGCGTAGAAGGACCGGCCCGCGGCGTCGCTGTACAGCTCGCTGGTCGTGCCGGGGTGGCGGCCGTCCTCACGTTCGCCGCCCAGACCCATCTGGTAGTTGAGGGCGACGCGGTTGGCCATGAAGCCGCCGGCGGTGCCCTGGACCTCGCTCCAGTTCTCGCCGTCGTCCTGCTCGAAGACCCCGCTGGGGCCGAAGGTCCGCAGGTTGTACAGGCGCTGGGCCTCGCGGATCTCCTCCGGCATGGACGCGTCGACGATCGTCCACGCCCACACCTCCATCCGGTCGGGCCCCTTGGGGTGCCAGATCCGGATCGAGCCGTTGACCGGCAGGTAGGAGAAGTTCGGGAAGACCGTCGCGTGCCCGTTGGTCAGCGGCCCCTCCACCCGTGCGTCACCGAGGCGTTCGCGCAGCGCGTCGTAGTCCGTCCATTCGTGGACCGTCCCGTCGTCGAACCGGTTCTTGGGATGGACGGGGAAACCGGCGCCGTGCCCGTTCGCGCCGACGTACTGCCGGCCGGCCCGGTGGACGATCTCCTGCTTGGGCTTCTTGCCCGCCGGAGCCAGCACCATCAGCGCCGAGGCGTGGCTCATGTTCACGTGGTACCAGTCGGTGGCGAACTGCTCGGCCGCGAGTTTCCAGTTGCCCTCCAGCATCCATTTGTGGATGCCGCCGACGACCACGGTGCCCTTCTCGTCGTGGTCGAGCATCGCGTCCATGTACCAGGCCATGTCGCCCAGCGACTCCCGCAGCGGCACCGGCGCCGGGTTCCAGGTGCCGAAGATCAACCCGCGGTAGGTCTCCACGTGCGGGACCTCGACCAGCCCCCACTGCCCGGTGTCGAACGAGTCGGGATAGCCCTCCCGGTTGGGCACGCTGACCAGGCCGCCCTCCAGATTGAACGACCACCCGTGGTAGGTGCAGGTGAAGTTGCGGGTGGTGCCGAAGTCCGCCCGGCAGACGCGGGCGCCGCGGTGGCGGCAGGAGTTCAGATAGGCCCGGATCCGCCGGTTCCTGTCCATGGTGACGATCACCGGGTCCTCGCCCATCCAGGTGGTGAAGAAGTCACCCGGGCGGTGGAACTGGTCGGTGTGCGCCAGGAAGAGCCAGCTCGGCGCGAAGACCCGGCGCATCTCCTGCCGGTACACCGTCTCGTCGGTGAAGACCGCGCGGTCCAGCAGGCCGCCCTCGGTGTCGACCAGCCCGCTGACGTCGACGGTCCGGGCCAGCTCCGCCGGGCGCCGCAGGGCACCGCGCGGTGTGACCGTGGCGGGTTCGGTTGAGGAGCTCATACCGCTCATCGAAGCGACCGGGCCGATCCCCCCAAAGCGCTTGTGCCGCACAACGGAACACGGACTGTGACCTCGGGCCGGTCATCGGCACGCTCGGGTCATGCTGACAGCAACCGCCATCTCCCAGAGCAGCACCGACCCGCTGTCCGGGCTGGTGCTGCGGGACGCGCCCGTCCCCGGCCTGCGTCCCGGCTGGTCCCTGGTGAGAGTCGTGGCCTCATCGCTCAACATGCACGATCTGTGGACGCTCCGCGGGGTGGGGCATCCGGCCGAGCAGCTCCCGATCGTTCTCGGGTGTGACGCGGCGGGGTTCGACGAGGACGGCCGGGAGGTGATCGTCCATCCGGTGCTCGGCGACTCCGAGGCCGGCGGCGGCGACGTCACCCTCGACCCGGGGCGGGCGCTCCTGTCGGAACGGCACGACGGCGCCTTCGCCGAGTACATCACCGTGCCCACCGCCAATCTCGTCCCGAAACCGTCCTGGCTGTCGTTCGACGAGGCGGCGTCCCTGCCGGTGGCCTGGGGCACCGCCTACCGGATGCTCTTCACGCAGGCGAAGATCCGTGCCGGGGACCGGGTGCTGGTGCAGGGGGCCGGCGGCGGCGTCGCCTCCGCAGCGATCAAGCTGGCCGCCGCCGCGGGCGCCGTCGTGTACGCCACCAGCCGCAGCGAGACCAAGCGCGCCGAGGCCCTCGCCTGGGGTGCCCGCGCCGCGCTGGCGACCGGTGAGCGGCTGCCGGAACGGGTGGACGTGGTGATCGAGACGGTCGGTGAGGCGACCTGGTCGCACTCCATGAAGGCGCTCAAGCCGGGCGGTGCCATCGTGATCGCCGGGGCCACCAGCGGGCCCGCGCCGTTCGCCGATCTCAACCGGATCTTCTACCAGCAGCTGCGGGTGCTCGGTTCGACCGGGTGCACCCGCGCCGAGCTCGTCGCCCTGCTCCGGATGATGGACGCCACCGGGGTGCGGCCGGTCATCGACCGCGCCCTGCCGCTCACCGAGATCCACAAGGGCTTCCAGCTCATGATCGACGGCAGCGTCACCGGCAAGATCATCATCCGTCCGGACGACTCCGAGGGAATCTCATGACCATCAGCGGGAGCAGTATGAACAGCGGGAGCAGCCTGGACATCGCCGCCGTCGGGCTCTCCCACTCGCCCTTGATCGGCAAGAACGATCCCGCTCCCGAGGTGCTGGAGCGCGTGGAGGCCGCGGTCTCCGGCGCCCGCGACTTCGTCCGGGACTTCGACCCGGAGCTGGTCGTGCTGTTCGCCCCGGACCACTACAACGGGTTCTTCTACAAGGAGATGCCGCCGTTCTGCCTGGCCACCGAGGCGCATGCGGTCGGTGACTTCGGCTCGTCATCGGGTCCCCTGTCGGTCGACTCGGCCGCGGCCAGGGCCCTGGCCGAAAGCGTCCTGGACCAGGACGTGGACTTGACGGTGTCCGCGCGCATGACCGTCGACCACGGTTTCGCCCAGCCGCTGGAGGTGCTGTTCGGCGGGATCGACCGGGTGCCGGTCGTCCCGGTCTTCGTCAACGGCGTCGCCACGCCGCTCGGGCCGGTCAGCCGGATCAGGGCGCTGGGCACGGCGCTGGGCCGGGCCGCCGCCGGGCTCGGCACGCGGGTGTTGTTCCTCGGGTCGGGCGGCTTGTCGCACGACCCGCCGGTTCCGGTGCTGGACGGCGCCCCGCCGCGCGTCGCCGACGCGCTGATCGAGGGCCACCCGCCGACCGCCGAGCAGCGTGCCCGCGGGGAGGAACGCGTCATCCAGGCCGGCCGGGACTACGCCGCCGGTTCGGCGAAGATGATCCCCATCAACCCCCGCTGGGACAACGACCTGCTGGACCTGCTGGAGTGTGGCGACCTAGCCGCGTTCGACTCTTGGACGGTCGCGTGGATGGGCGAGCAGGGCGGTGGCTCGGCGCACGAGGTCCGCACCTGGATCGCCGCGTTCGCCGGGCTCGCCGCCGGCGGCGCGTACGAGATGACGTCCCGTTTCTACGAGCCCGTGCCGGAGTGGATTGCCGGATTCGCCGTCGCGACCGCCCGGCGCCGCTGACGTTCCAAACACAACACAGCACTTCAGGCCCGGCCCCGCATCGCGGGGCCGGGCCTGAGGCTTTCGGTAGGCGGCTCAGCCGGTGAAGGAGGCGGTGAGGTCGGAAGTGAACGGCTCCTTGGCCACGACGAGACCGCCCTTGGCCTTGAGGTCGACGCGGTTGATGTAGGAGCTGGTAGAGGGGAACTTGGCGGCGTCGCTCAGGTCCAGTGCGGGCATGACGCCGGTCTCGACCTTGTTGAGGGAACGCATCGCCTTGGCGAGGCCGTCACGGGTCAGGTCGCCCTCCTTGCACGCCTGGTCGAGCGCCTGGCCCATGACCTCCGCGGTGGCGTACCCGTAGTTGACCATGTTGGTGGGCTTGCCGTTGGGGTAGGCGGTGCCGTACTGCGTGGCGATGGTCTGCGCCTGCTTGCTGCCGCCCGAGAACGGCTCGTAGGAGGTCGCGACGTAGAGGTTGTCGGCCAGGGTCTTGCCGACCGGAGTCGCGAGCAGGGCCGGGTCGAACCCGGGCCCGTTCGCCAGGATCGGCGTCTTCAGACCCGAGCCGGCCGCGAGCCCGGCGATCGAGGCGGTCTGGCGCGGACCCGCGCTGACCAGGATCGCCTGGGGGTCGCCGCCGGACCGCAGTTCGTTGAACTGGGCGGTCAGGTCGGTGGCGGACGGCACCACCTGCACCGGCTTGATCTTGAGGCCGAGCTTCTCGGCGGCGTACTGCGAGCCCTTCAGCGCGTTGGTGCCGTAGTCGCCCTCGAAGTAGACATGGCCGAGCGTGTCCCCCTTCTTGATCTTCTTTTCGTCGAGGAGGTACTGGATGCCGTTGATCATGTCGACCGGGTAGGCGCTGCCGACGATGACCAGGCCGTCCTTGCTCAGCCAGTCGGTGGACCAGGTGGCGGGCAGGGTGACGGCCCTGGTCGAGGCGATCTTCGGTGCGAGCGCGGAGACGATCGGCGACCCGAGCAGCTGGACGAAGCCCAGTGCCTTCGGTTCCAGCTCGGAGAACTGCGAGACGGACGTCTGGACGTTGTAGGCGTGGTCGCGGATCTCCAGCTTGACCTGCCGGCCGCAGATGCCTCCGCTGGCGTTGCGCTGCTTGAAGTACAGCTCGTTGCCCTGCACCAGGGTCTGGCCGAGCGGCCCGAACACGTTGGACAGGTCGCTGAGGACGCCCAGGGTGATGGTGCCGTCGGTGACGCCCTGGCCGGTCTTGACCGCCCCGCCGGAGGCATCGCCGCCGGGGGCCTTGGTCGAGCAGGCGGTCGCCGCCAGCGCGAGCGCCGTCGTCACGACGAGCCCGCGCAGCACAGGAGAGATGTTCACGATGGGACCTTTCAGGAAGGGATGCCGCCGGAGCGGTCAGGGGTGGAAGGGCGGCGGTCAGCGGCGGGAGGGCCGCAGCCGCCGCCAGAGCCCGGCCAGGCCACCGGGCTCTGCGATCAGGACGATGACCAGGAGGGCGCCGAAGACGAAGCGCGCGAACATCGCCGCGTCGAGGCCGCCCGAGCCGGGCGCCGCAAGGAAACCCAGCGAGCCGCTGAAGCGGTCCAGGACCAGGGGAAGCGCGGTGACGAACAGGCCTCCGGCGACCGCGCCGGGCACGGATCCGAGCCCGCCGATCACGGCCATCGCCAGGTACAGCACGGCCAGGTGGAGGGTGAAGTACTGCGGGACGATGAACTCGAACGCCAGCGCGGTCAGGACGCCGGCCGCCCCGGCGAAGACCGACGACACGGTGAACGCCGCCGCCTTGTAGCGGTGGGCGGGGACACCCATCGAGCCCGCCGCGGCAGGGTTGTCGCGCATCAGCTGCAGGGCGCGTCCGGGCCGGCCGCGCACGATGCGGCCGGCCACCACGATCGAGACGACCAGGACCGCCAGCGCCAGGTACCACAGCCGTTCCCGGCCGGTGAAGGGGACGCCCAGCACCCACAGGCCGGGGGCGCCGCCGTTCACCTCGAACCCGCCCACGGCGAGGGTCGCGACCTCGCGGCCGTTGTATCCGCCGGTGAGAGGCGTGGCGTTCTTGAGCACGTGCTCGCCGATGAACACCAGAGCCAGGGACGCGACGCCCAGGTAGAGGCCTCCGACCCGGGCCGCGACGGGGCTGAACAGCAGCCCGGCCAGGCCGGCGGCGGCGATGGCGGCCAGCGCGGCCGGAAGAGTCGGCAGACCCAGCCCGCCCGCGGCCGATGGTCCGCTCTCCCCTGCCAGGTAGGCGTAGGTGTAGGCGCCGACCGCGACGAAGAAGGCGTGGGCCAGCGACAGCTGGCCGGCGGTACCCACCAGCAGGGTCAGGCCGATGGCGCCGACCGCGGTGGACATGCCGAGGATCCCGATGATCAGCCAGGATCCGTCCAGGTACAGGGGCACCGCGCACAGCGGCAGCAGGAGCAGCCACGGAGCGGCGCGGCGGACCAGCGCCGCGCGCCCGGCACGGGAAGAGGAGGAAGGCGCGGCCTGCCCGGCGCGCCGCAGGGTCGTCGTCTCAGACACGGTTCAGCTCCTTGGAGCCCATGAGCCCGGAAGGCCGCCACAGCAGGATGAGGAGCATCACGACGTACGGCGCGACGGTGCCGAACCCCTCGCCGAGGAAGTGCAAGGAGGAGGCGTTGCCGTCGACGAGCGTCTGGGTGACGCCCACGATGAGCCCGCCCAGGACGGCTCCTTCGGTGGAGTCCAGACCGCCGATGATGATGGCTGGAATCGCGTTGAGAGCGATGAGGCCGGAAGTGTGGTCGAGGCCGGGGTTGGGGAACCCCGCGAGGAACACTCCGGCGACGCAGGCGAGGGCACCGCCGATGGCCCACGAGGTCAGTGCGACTTTGCGCTGGTCGATGCCCATCAGCGCGGCGGTGCGCGGATCGTCGGCCGAGGCGCGCATCCGGACACCGAAGTCGGTGCGGCGGAAGACCAGGAAGAACAGCGCGATGAAGAGGATGCCGACGACGGTCGCGGCGATCCTGGCCTGCGGGAGGACGGTCCCGAGGATCTCCACGCGCCGTCCGCCCCACGGGTCGCCCATGGTGAGGACGCGGGAGCCGATGCGGCGGGACAGCTCGGTGGCCAGCAGGATGTCCACGCCGATCGTGAGGATCGTCAACACGAGATGGTTCTGGGTCCGCATCGCCGCGACCAGTCGCTGGATCACCACGGCGCACAGCGCGGACGCCACTGCGCCCAGGGCGACGGCGGGCAGGAACCCGGTGTGCGGGGACAGGACCGCGACCGCGTAGGCGCCGGCCAGGAGCACCGACCCGTGCGCCAGGTTGATGACCTTGGTGCCCTTGTAGATCACGACGAATCCCAGGGCGATGAGGGAGTAGATCGAGCCGAGCGAGACACCCAGCAGCACCAGCTGCAAGATCTTCATGACGTTTCCTCCCGCGCGGGCGAGACGGTCACGGCGCCCGCCTCCGGATGCGATGAGCCGAGGTAGGCGGCGATGACCTCGGGAGAGTTCTGGACCTCGGCCGGGGTGCCGCCGGCGATGCGGCGGCCGAAGTCCAGGACGGTGACCCGGTCGGCGATCGCCATCACCATCGGCATGTCGTGCTCGACCAGCAGCACCGAGATGCCCAGCGCGTCGCGGACGCTGACGATGAGGTGCGCGATGTCCCACTTCTCGTGGGACGGCATGCCGGCGGCGGGCTCGTCCAGCAGGACGATGCCGGGTTCACTGGCCAGGGCGCGGGCCAGCTCGACCCGTTTGCGGTCGCCGTAGGCCAGGGCGCCGGCGAGGGTGTCCAGCTTGCCGCCCAGCCCGGCGAACTCGGCGATCTCGGTGACGCGGGCCTGGTGCAGCCTTTCCTCTCGCCGCACCCGTGACAGGCCGAGCGCGGTGGCCACGAACCCCGACCGGGTCAACCGGTGGCGGGCGACCATCAGGTTGTCCAGCACGGTCTCGTGGGCCGACAACGCGATGTTCTGGAAGGCGCGGCCGACGCCGCGTCGGGCGATCTCATGCGGCGGCAGATGAGTCAGATCGTCGTCGCCGAACGCGACCGTTCCGGCCTCGGGCCGGTAGTGCCCGCTGATGACGTTGAAGCACGACGACTTTCCGGCGCCGTTCGGGCCGATCAGAGCGTGGACGGTGCCCGGCTCCACGGTGAAGCCGAGCCCGTCCAGAGCGGTGACCCCGCCGAACCGCAGCCGGATGCCCTCCAGGCGGAGCGCGGTCATGCCGACCACCTCGCGAGCGGGGCTCGGTCGGCGAACCGGAGCAGTTCCTCGGCCGACCCGGAGCCGCCCAGGTAAAGCTGCTGCACCTCGTCGGTCGCCCGCAGCTCGGCGGCGGTGCCCGACAGGACCACACGTCCCTGCTCCAGGACGTAGCCGTCGTCGGCGACCGCCAGCGCCATGGCCGCGTTCTGCTCGACGACCAGGACGGCCGTGCCACTGCCGCGAATCACCGAGATGATCTCGCCGATCCGTTCGACGACCTTGGGCGCCAGGCCGAGCGACGGCTCGTCGAGCAGCAGGAGCCGGGGCCTGCTCATCAGGCCGCGGGCGATGGCGAGCATCTGCTGCTCGCCGCCCGACAGCAGGACGGCCCGCTGCCTGCGCCGCTCGGCCAGCACCTCGAACATCCCGTACGCCTCGTCGAGCGAGGCGCGAACGTCCTTGCGCGCAGTGGAGGCTCCCGCGCGCAGGTTCTCCTCGACGGTCAGGTCCGCGAAGACCCGCCGCCCCTCGGGGACGTGCGCGATGCCGCGCCGGACCAGGGCCGTCGGCCCCAGCCCGTGGACCGGTCGCCCGTCGAAAAGGATCTCGCCGCCCTCCAGGCGGCCGCCGTCGAAGGGCAGAACGCCCGAGACGGCCTTCATGAGGGTCGACTTGCCCGCGCCGTTGCCGCCGACGACCGCGGTGACCTGGCCCGGACCGGCCCTGAGGTGGAGCGATCTCAGCGCGGGTGCGCCCTGCCCGTAGCGCACGCTGATGCCCCGCACTTCCAGCATGTTCGTTGCCCTGCTTCCGGAGAGAAGGAAATTCGACTGCTGCCCCGGAACGTAAGGTGATGGCGGTCACAGGAAAGCCTGTCGTTCCGCTCTGCGGCACACGAGTCCGCTGACCGGCCGTTTCCGCCGTCGGCGTGCCGTTGTCCGGAACGCCGGCGTGTGTCACCAGGTCGGCCGTCGCAATAGTCGGGAACGGCCCATCCCCTATGACTTCGAAGGTTCGCGATGACCGAGCCCACGTTCCCGGCCGCTCAGACGCGCGGGACACCTCAAACCAGTGCGGCTGTGACCGATGCCGCGCGGCGGCTCACCGAGGCCGGAGCCTCCGGTGTCCCCTGCGCCCCTGTGCGCGACCTCATCGGCGCCACCGATGTCCGGGCCGCCTACGCGGTCCAGGGCCGCCTGGCGCAGGCCCGGCTGGCTGCGGGAGCCCGGCGAGTCGGCCGCAAGATCGGCCTGACGTCCCCGGCCGTGCAACGCCAGCTGGGCGTCGACCAGCCCGACGTCGGGGTGCTGTTCGACGACATGGACGTCTCCGCCGCGGCGCGGGTGCCCAGCGGACGGCTGCTTCAGCCCAAGGCCGAAGCCGAGATCGCGTTCGTGCTCGGCGCCGACCTGGACGACGGCGACCTGGACGACGGGCAGGTCCGCGCCGCCGTGGACCACGCGGTCGCCGCCCTGGAGATCGTGGACAGCCGGATCGCCGGATGGGACATCACCATCACCGACACCGTCGCCGACAACGCCTCCAGCGGCCTGTTCGTGCTGTCCGGCCGGCGTTCGACGCTCAAGGAGTTCGAGCCCCGCGACGTGACCATGCGGATGTTCCTGGACGGCGATCCGGTGTCCGAAGGCACCGGCGCCGCGTGCCTGGGCGATCCCCTGGCCGCCCTGGCGTGGCTGGCCCGGACCGTCCGGGACCTCGGCGAGCCGCTGCGCGCCGGGGAGGTCGTGCTGTCGGGCGCGCTCGGCCCGATGGTCGCGGTCGGGCCCGGCGACACCGTCCACGCCGAACTGTCCGGACTCGGGCCGGTCACCGCCGTCTTCAGCGCCCAGGAGAGAACGTGAAGAAGACCAAGGTCGCGATCATCGGGTCCGGCAACATCGGCACCGACCTGATGATCAAGGTGCTGCGGACCTCGCCCTCGCTGGAGATGGGCGCGATGGCCGGCATCGACCCCGGCTCGGACGGGCTCGCCCGCGCCCAGAGGATGAAGGTGGCCACGACCGCCGCCGGGGTGGACGGCCTGATCGCGATGGACGGGTTCGCCGAGATCGGCATCGTCTTCGACGCCACGTCCGCCAAGGCCCACATCGCCAACGCGGCCAAGCTCGCCCCGCACGGCACGCCCCTCATCGACCTGACGCCCGCCGCGATCGGCCCGTTCGTCGTGCCTCCGGTCAACCTGGAGGACCACCTCGGCGCCCCCGACCTGAACATGGTGACGTGCGGCGGCCAGGCCACCATCCCCATGGTCGCCGCCGTCTCCCGGGTGACACCCGTTCCCTACGCCGAGATCGTCGCCTCGATCGCGTCCAGGTCCGCCGGGCCCGGCACCCGCGCCAACATCGACGAGTTCACCGAGACCACCGCCCACGCCATCGAGTCGGTCGGCGGTGCCGGGCGCGGCAAGGCGATCATCATCCTCAACCCCGCCGACCCGCCGCTCATCATGCGCGACACCGTCTTCTGCCTGATCGGCGACGCCGACCATGACGCGATCCGCGCCTCCGTCGCCGGCATGGTCGCCGAGGTGGCGCAGTACGTCCCCGGCTACCGGCTCAAGCAGCAGGTCCAGTTCACCCCGATCACCGACGAGCCCGTTCACACCCTCGTGCCCGGCGGCGCCCCACCGGTCACGACGAAGGTGTCGGTGTTCCTGGAGGTGGAGGGCGCCGCGCACTACCTGCCCGCCTACGCCGGCAACCTCGACATCATGACCTCGGCCGCCCTGCGCGTCGCTGAGACCATCGCCCTCACGGAAGTGAGCTCATGACCAGGCTGTACATCCAGGACGTCACCCTTCGCGACGGCCTGCACGCCATCCGGCACCGCATCGATCCCGCCGACGTCGGCCGCGTCGTCGCGGCCCTCGACGCCGCCGGCGTCGACGCCATCGAGGTCGCGCACGGCGACGGCCTCGCCGGTGGCTCTCTCACCTACGGGCCCGGCAGCCACACCGACTGGCAGTGGATCGAGGCAGCCGCCCAGAACACCACCAACGCCGTCCTCACCACCCTGCTGCTACCCGGCATCGGCACCATCGCCGAACTCGAACGCGCCCACGCCCTCGGCGTCCGCTCGATCCGGATCGCGACCCACTGCACCGAGGCCGACATCGCCGCCCAGCACATCGCCAAGGCCCGCGACCTCGGCATGGACGTCTCCGGCTTCCTCATGATGAGCCATATGGCGCCGCCCAAGGAGCTCGCTGCCCAGGCCAAGCTGATGGAGTCGTACGGGGCGCACTGCGTCTACGTCACCGACTCGGGCGGACGGCTCACGATGGACGGCGTCCGCGACCGGATCCGCGCATACCGCGACGTCCTCGACTCCGACACCCAGCTCGGCATCCACGCCCACGAGAACCTGTCGCTGTCCGTGGCGAACTCCGTGGTCGCCGTCGAGGAAGGCGTCACTCGCGTCGACGCCTCCCTCGCCGGCCAGGGCGCCGGCGCGGGGAACTGCCCCATCGAGGCGTTCATCGCGGTCGCCGACCTCCAAGGCTGGGAGCACGGCTGCGACCTGTTCACCCTCCAGGACGCCGCCGACGACATCGTCCGGCCGCTGCGCGACCGCCCCGTCCAGGTCGACCGGGAGACCCTCACCCTCGGCTACGCCGGCGTCTACTCCAGCTTCCTCCGCCACGCCGAGGCCGCGGCCGCCCACCACGGACTCGACGTCCGGACGATCCTTCTCCAGGTCGGCGCCCGCAACCTGGTCGGAGGGCAGGAAGACATGATCACCGACATCGCCCTGGACCTGGCCTCCGCCACGATCTCGGCTTCTGGTCGGGATCAGTCGCGGTAGGAGCCGAGATGCCAGACATCGGCCCGGTCCAGCTTCACCGTGCCGTTCTCGGCGAAGATCTGCACTCCCTGGCTGGCGGGGTCGGGGAAGACCTGGTCGGTGATCACCGCTTCGCCGCCGCCGCCGAACACCTCGACCGACGACCAGTCGACGAGGATCCGCAGCTTCACCTTGCCGTTCTCCGCCTTCAGCGGTGCTCGCTGGACGCCGGGGAAGGTGCTGTTGAAGTCCACGGCTCCGGAGCGGCTCCGGTCGACGTACAGCTCGTGCGTCGTGGTGTCGTATCCGATGACGGTCTCCTGGCCTCCGGCGCCGGTGCGCACCTTCAGGCCGAAGCGTTCGGCGTCCTTGAGGGAGAAGGTCGCCTCGATGTCGAGTGCCTTGCCCGTGGTCGCAGCGCCGATCAGGGGCTTGGAGGAGTTGGTGACGGTGACGCCGGCCGCCGTCGCCGGGTGCCTCTGCCGGAGGGACATCAGGTTGCTGACCGGCTTGCTGGTGAGCCGGATCTTGCCGTCGACGGTGCGCAGGGCCATCTCTCGAGGGACGCTTTGCGCGCCGCGCCAGGGGGAGGTGGGGATGGCGCCGCCGTAGTCCCAGTTGTTCATCCAGCCGATCATGTACCGCTTGCCGCCCGGTGCGTTCTCCCAGGACACCGCCGCGTAGTAGTCCTTGCCGTAGTCGGCCCAGTCGGCGCGCTGCACGACGGACTTGGCGGGGGTGGCGGCGGCGGTGAACTGGTCGGCCAGGATGTGGCCCCAGCCCGCGGTGTTCATGTCGACGATCTGGATCTGGGCCTTCTTGCCGGCGTAGGAACGCAGGTCGAAGGAGGCCCAGTCCAGGGTCTCGCTGTTGGACCCGGTGGCGCTGCGGACGACCTGGCCGTCGACGATCAGGTTGACGGACGTCTCCTGGGAGACGGGCTGGGCCTTGGTGTCGGACAGCATGATGTGGTCGACGTTGATGTGGCCCCAGCCGCCGGTGTTGTCGTCGACGATCCTGATCCGCGCCTTCCTGCCCGCGAGGTCGCTGACGTCCCACGAAGCCCAGTTGAGTGCCTCGGCGTCCCTTCCGGTGGCGCTGCGCACGACCTGACCGTTGACGAGGAGCTCGACGGTGGTGGGGTTGCCGGAGCCGGCAGGGTGGTTACCGCCGCCGATGAGGAAGTTGATGTGTTTCTTGTCGATGGTGAATTCGGATGAGGTGAGGGTTCCGGTGGTGGAGTCGCCGTTCAGGAACGTGTTGACCAGTCCATTGCCCAGGAATCCGGAGACCTCTTGCTGGCCGGGGAGGGTGCCGGCGGCAGGTGCCGGGCCGAAGGCGTCTCCGGTCTTCGTCCAGTCGCCGTAGCTGCCGCCTTCGAAGTCGGCGAGGAGTGTCCCCTCGGGCGGGGGTCCCTGTTGCATGACGGTTCCGGGTTCGTGCGGGTGCCGTCCGCCGCCGACCTTGAAGTTCAGGTAGGGCGTGTCGACGGTGAAGGAAGGCGAGGTGAGGGTGCCGGTGGCGCCGTCACCTCCATGGAAGCTGTTGGCAAGGCGCTTGCCGTCGAAGCCGTCGACGGCCCCCTGCCCGTCCAGCGCCCCGGCCGCCGGTCCCTGGCCGAACGCGGTGCCGGTGGTCGTCCACGTCCCGAAGTCGGTGCTCTCGAAGTCCTGCACGACCGTGCCGGCGGGCGGCGTGTAGGTGCCCTTGTCCTCGGCGGTGAACTTCTCGCCGTCGAAGTCGCCGATGAAGTACTGGGCGGCCGAACCGCCGGCGATGCCGCCGGGGTTGATGTTGACGACCAGGACCCACTTGATGTTGTTCTTGTCCCCGTTGACCGCGAGGGGGAACAGGTCGGGGCACTCCCACACGCCGCCCGTGGCACCGGCCGGCCCGAACTCGCTGAGCAGCTTCCAGTCCTTGAGGTCCTTGGACGAATAGAACTGGACCTTGTGCTCGGTGGACAGCGACACCGTCATCAGCCAGCTCTTCGTCGGCGCGTACCACTGGACCTTGGGGTCACGGAACTCTTTGGAGCCGATGTCGATGACGGGATTGCCCTCGTACTTGGTCCAGGTGCGGCCGCGGTCGGTGCTGTAGGCAAGCGACTGCGCCTGCTTGCCGCCGTTCTTGTAGGCGCTGGTGTACACGGCCACCATGGCCGGATTCGTCTTCGTACCGAATCCGGTGGTGTTGTTCCAGTCGACGACCGCACTGCCGGAGAACACCATCTCTTTGTCGTCGTGCGACAGGGCGAGCGGCAACTCCTTCCAATGCACGAGGTCCGGGCTCACTGCGTGCCCCCAGGACATGTCACCCCAGGAGTTGCCGTTGGGGTTGTACTGGTAGAAGAGGTGATACTCGCCCTTGTAGTAAACGAGGCCGTTGGGGTCGTTCATCCAGTTCTTTTCCGGCGTGAAGTGGAACTGGGGCCGGTAGGTCTCGGAGTACGGCGCATCGCCGGCAGCGGCGGCATGGGGGGCGAGCGGGGTGGCGGACAGGACGCAGGCGGTCGCTGCGGCGATCATCCGTCTGCGGGCATGACGGGACACACGTCCAGAGCTCATGGTCTCTCCTGTGCTGCGGCCCGCCCGGCACGGACCGGCCGAAAAGTGACGCCTTGCAGGCACCGTCGTGCACGGCGCCCAGAGATGTCATCGTTGACATATGTCATCGTTGACATCGGCTGGCCCGATGATGAGCGCGCTCCGCCGATGTGTCAAGGATGTGCCCTCGCCGGCCGTCGGCCCATCATGCGATCCGGCGGCTCGAGGCTGGAAGACCGAGCAGGTCAGGGCCGCGATCCGGGGAGAGGTACTGTCATAGCGTGAACCGCCGCCCCACCCTGGCAGATGTCGCCCGAGAAGTCGGCGTCAGCGCCAAGACCGTCTCCCGCGTGCTCAACGGGGACGGGCCCGCGTCAGCCCGGACCAGGGAGCAGGTCCTCGCCGCCGTGGCCAAGCTCGGCTTCCAGCCGAACCTCATGGCCCGCAACATCCGCGTCGGCGGACCCGACACCACCATCGGACTGATCATCCCCGACCTCGGCAACCCCTTCTTCGGCACCGTGGCCAGTGGCATCGAGGACACCGTCCGCGATCGCGGCCTGACCCTCCTGATGGGCTCCTCGGCAGACGACCCCGACCGCGAACGCGCGTTGGCGGACAAGTTCCTCGCCCGCCGCATCAGCATCCTGATGATCGTGCCGTCCGTCGGCGCCGACCACTCCTACCTCAAGGCCCACCGCGCCGCAGGACTCCCCATCGTCTTCGCCGACCGTCCCGGAGTGGGCCTGGCCGCGGACAGCGTCGTCAGCACCAACCGTGCGGGCGCCCACGACGGCGTCACCCATCTGATCGCCCACGGCCACCGGCGCATCGGCTTCATCGGTGACCTCCCCACCAACCTCTACACCCGCCGCGAGCGCCTGGCCGGCTACCGCGCCGCCCTCCAGGAAGCCGGCCTCCCCTACCACCGCACCCTGGTCACCAACGCCCACGACCAGCACGAGGCCGCCGCCGCCACATCACGGCTACTGGGCCTGGCGGACCCTCCCACCGCACTCTTCGCCGGCAACAACATCGTGGCACTGGGAATCATCGTCGAACTCGCCCGCGGCAAACGGAAGGACATCGCCGTCGTCGCCTTCGACGACGTACCGCTCGCCGAGGCACTCGAACCGGCCCTGACCGTCGTCGCCCAGAACCCCGAGGAGATCGGCAGAACGGCGGCGACCGCCGCCCTGGCCCGCCTCGACGGCGACCGCTCCCGCGCCCGCACCATCACCGTCCCCACCCGACTGATCGTCCGGGGCTCCGGCGAACGCCCCGTCCCCGCACTTCAGAAAGCTTGATCCTCGGCGAAGTTCCACCAGTTCGCGGGCGGGAACGCACGGTGGCGGCTCAGGGGTCCTCCCCTGGGCCGCCACCGTGTCAGCGCCGTTAGTTCAGCGGCACCGACCAGATGTCGGCGATCGAGGGGTCGAAGTCGCCCGGGACGTCTTGGAAGCGGATTCGGACCTGGCCGTCCGCGGTGTCCGCCGAGGGTTGCACCACGAACTGGTAGGTCACTGTCCCGCTTTCACCCGCAGTTCGCTGGAATCGCCGTTGCACCTGGAGATGGCCGTCGAGCGTCACGTCGTAGGTCTTGAGCTGCGCCATGTTGTAGGTCTCGACTGCCCGGATCACGAACGCCCGGCCTGCCGGCACCTTCAGGTCGACCTCGAACCACCCGTTGGACGCGCCGTTGTCGGTGTAGCGCCTGGTCAGTCCGGCCTCGGTGTTGGTGCCCGAGGACGCGGACGCCGTGAGTGCGTGCGCGGTCTCCGAGGTCGCGTTCCCGAGGTCCACGGAGTCGACAGGGTTGGCCGGGGGGTTCACGAGCTCGACCGTGGTCGTCGCGGTGCCGCGTTCCTCCGGCAGGGCGCCGGTGGCCGCAACGATGGTGGCGTCGCCCTGCGTGACGGCGAGGGGTACATCGATCTTGACGGGCACCGTCACGGTGGCCTTGGCGGCGATCTCGTGGGACTGCCTGGAGGGTGCGGTCCAGCCCGACGGCACCTGGATGCCGAGACTCCGCGTCACGGCGTTCTCCGTCCGGTTGGTGAGCTGGATCGACGCTGTGAGGACGCCTCCGGGCCCGGTCTTGGCCGGCGAAAGGGAGACAGATGTGACCACGACCGGCGCGGCGACGGCCACGGACGCACCCACGGGCAGTTTCGCGGTCCCCTTCCGGTAGTCATAGCCGACCGTGCCCTCCAGCTGCGCAGGCCCTGGCTCGGCGTCCTTGGGCACCCGCACGTTGTAGCGCAGACGTGCCGTCTCACCAGGTTTCACGAGCGCGGGGTTGTCACCGGCCTCGCTCACCTGCCATCCGGAGGCGGCCTTGAGCGTCGCGGCGAGCGACGTCAGGTTCCTCTTCCCGGCATTCCGGACCGCGATCGCGACGGGGATGGTCGAGCCCGGGAACCATTCGCCGACGGGCATTTCGATCGTGGCCGAGGCTCCCAGGACCAGCCCGGAGACCGCCGACAGATCGGCTTCGATGCGGCTGTGCAGCGCGTCGACCGCTTTTCCATCGGCGGCGCTCAGGTGGCCCTTGCTCACCTGGAATGCCGTCCAGCGGCTGAGGTCGCCCAGGCGTGCCAGGGCCCGGTGCACCCCTCTGGCCGTGTCCTTCTCGTCACCGGCGACATGGGCGTTCCGAGCGGCGCTGACGGAGGCCTGGGCCTGGCGGGTCCACTCACGTGCCGCCGGTGCGCCGGGAGCGTTGAACTTCGCGACCAGGTCGCTCAGCTCCTTGACCGCGTCGGCGCCGTTCCCGAGCCCGCCGAGAACGGGGTCGACACCGAAGGCGTAGGAGCCGGATCCGACTTCGAACACCGCTGCCCCGCCCTCCATGCGGAGGAAGCGAAGGCCTGGCGCGTCGGTCGCCGGCCGGCCGCCTTCGGTGACCGCCCAGCGCGTCTTCGCCGGCACGTGCACCTCGGCGATGGTGTTCACCGGCACGGTGACCTTCAGGTCGAGATCCCCGTCGGACGTGCTCCACGTCGACGACAGCGGGCCGTACACGGTGGTGAGGCGTCCGGAGCCTTGCGTCAGCCCGCCACCGATCGCAGGCGCGATCCGGGAGCGCTTGTATCCGGGCGCGAGCGCCGACAGGCCACCGATGTTCTGGAACATCCAGTCGGCGACCGCCCCGTAGGCGTAGTGGTTGAACGAGTTCATGTCCACGGGCCCGAACGAGCCGTCCGGCTGGATCGAGTTCCAGCGCTCCCAGATCGTGGTCGCGCCGTTCCTGATCTCGTAGCCCCAGGACGGGTAGTCCTCCTTGAGCAGCAGCGTGTAGGCGAGGTCGGCCCGGCCGATGTTGGTCAGGGCTGGCAGCAGCCACGGGGTGCCGATGAAGCCGGTCCGGAGGTGGTTGTCGGCCTGCGCCAACTTGGCCACGTACTTCTGGCCGGCCTTCTGCTTCCGGGTGGGGTCGGTGACCAGGCCCATGCCGAGGGCGAGGGCGTACCCGGCCTGCGAGTTCCCGAGCACCGTGCCGTCCTGGGCCACGTAGGCGTCCGTGAACGACCGGCGGACGGCCTGGTAGAGGTCGGCGTATTCCTTGGCCTCGTCGCCGCGGCCGACGGCCTGGGCCATCTCGGCCATCATCCGCACGTCCTGCGCCCAGATGGCCGTACCAAGGACACCCTGGTTGGACGGGTCGTCGAGGTGGAGCCAGTCGGCGGTGAAGAACGTCGTCCGACCGGTCTCCAGGTTGTCCGCGCCGGCGCTGGCACGGGCGTAGGCGAAGAACTTGCGCATCGTCTCGTAGTTGTCCCGCACGACCTGGGCGTCCCCATAGGCGCGCCAGAGTGCGTGGGGCACGGTGATGGTGGCGTCCTCCCAGCCCACACCACTGTCCTCGAACACGCCGTTGCTGGCCGGGACGACGGCAGGGATCGATCCGTTGCCCTTCTGCTCATCGCGCACGTCGGTCATCCACTTGCCGAGGAAGGCGCGCATGTCGCTGAGGTAGCTGGCGGTCGGGGCGAAGATGCTGATGTCACCCGTCCAGCCCAGCCGCTCGTCGCGGGCGGGGGTGTCGGTCGGGATCGACAAGAAGTTGCCTCGCGCACCCCAGGAGACGTTGCTGACCAGTTGGTTCAGCATCGCGTTGGACGTGCGCAGCGTCCCCGTACTGGGCAGGTCGGAGCCCCACACGACGCCCTTCACATCCGCCGCCTCGGGCGCCTGGCTCAGGCCGGTGATCTCGATGTAGCGGAAGCCGTGCTGGGTGAAGGTCGGCTGATAGGTGATCGTGCCGTCTTTCGCGAACGTGTAGTAGTCCGTGGCCAAGGCGGCGCGGAGGTTCGCGGTGTACATCGTGCCGTCGCGGTTGAGTACCTCGGCGTGCCGGAGCCGGACGGTCTCCCCGGCCTTGCCCGTGAGGGTCACGCGCGGGACACCCACCATGTTCTGCCCGAGATCGTAGATCGTCACACCGGAGCTCGGCCGGGTGACCTTGACGGTGTCGAGGACCGCCGTCTGACGGACCGGCTCGTCGGGCTGAGGCGACAGCTTGGCGGTGTCGGACGGCCGGATCGCGACGGGCCTCCAGGACGAGGCGTCGAAGCCCGCGCCGTCCCACCCCGGCTGCTCGAACCGTGCGGCGTAGGTCTCGCCCAACTGGTTGTCGGTGGCCACGAACGGTCCCGGAGCCCACCTCCAGTCGGAACCGGTGTCGACCCACTGCACGCTTCCGTCGCCATAGGTGATCTTCAGCCGCGCGACGAGGGCCAGGTCATGGCCGTACTGTCCCTTGCCCTCCAGGCCGATCTTGCCCGCCCACCAACCGTCGCCCAGCTTGGCGCCGAGCCCGTTGCCACCCTCCCGGACCAGGCCGGTCACGTCATAGGTCTGCGACTGGATGCGCTTGGCGTACTCGGTGTAGCCCGGCGCCAGGAACTGGTCGCCCACCTTGCGGCCGTTGAGGGAGAGCTCGTAGACACCGTGCGCCGAGGCGTACACCCGTGCACTCTTGACGGTCTTGCCCGGGTCGGTCCTGAAGCCCGTCCGCAGCAGCGGCCCATTCTCATCCGGCCCCAGGAGGAACGCGTCGGTGGTCCCGGTCACGGTGACTTGGCGGTCGCTGAACGACCCTCCGTTGAACGGGTTCGCGGTGAAGTCGGGATCCGCCAGCACCGTGCCGTCAGGCTTGGTGACCTTGAACGAGCTGACGGTCACCGACTCGGCTCCGTGCGTGCGGACGCCCACCCGGCCGTGGCCGAAATTCGTCATCGTCCGGGTGTCGACGACGACATCGTCCAGGGTGGTCTTGATGGTGGTGCCGCTCACCGTGTAGGTCACCGTGTGCGTTCCCTTGAGGAGCGCGTCACGGGTGAAGCCGAAGGGCCGCAGATCCACGGCCCCGAGCACCGAGTAGTTGCCGTTGACCCGGAGATGCGGCACCAGCCTGGGGATATCGGAACTCGTGGTTCCGACGTTGATCTGCCACATGTAGGCGTTGGTGGCGTTCTGGGCGCGGAGGAACGTTCCGAAGGCGGTGTTGGTGAGCTTGAAGCTCAGTGTCGCCGAGTAGTCGGTCCAGTTCTCGTACGAGGGGGCCGGCTTGCCGATCCAGGCTGCCGAGCCCCAGTCCCCCGCCGAGAGCAATCCGGTCTCGAACCAGGCCGGCGCGCTCCAGGCGCTTGCCGAGCCCTGGCCGTCCCACACGCGGACCCGCCAGTGGTAGCGAGTACCCGATGAGAGCGCCGGGCCGTCGTAGGTGACGTTCACCTGCCGATCAGAGGCGACCCGACCCGGTCTCCAGACATCGGACGCGCCCGGGGAAGACCCGACCTGGACCTCGTACGCCGACTGGGTGACACCGCGCCGCGAGGACGTCGACATCCAGCCGAAGACCGGATTCTGACCGGGTATGCCCAGGGGATCGACGCGTCCGTTCGTGGTCAGCCCCCCGACCGCGATCGGGGCAGCCGCCTGCGCCCCTGCCGCGACAGGGGCCGGCACCGGCAGGCCCCCGAGACACACTGCGAGGGCTGCGACCAGCGCCGCCAACCGGCGCCTGACCCCCGCCCGCCGGAACCGCCGAAGAGGAACGTGAATCGACATGCGCACCATGCCTTCCAGCCAGCAGGCCGTTGCGGGGGCCATCGGAGGGTGATTAAAACGTTTTAATTGATCGGAATTGACCTGAATATGTGGGGTGCGTCACGAAGGTCAACGTTCTGGCGCAAGTAACGCCGGACAGGGCGGTCATCACGACCGCCCTGTCCGGCACTGCACAGTCAGCTGCTTGAGGTGGTCTCCCGGTCGGCTATGGCCTTGTCGCCGTTCGGCTGCTCCGGCACGGTGGCGAGGTCCGCGCGGAAGCGGCGGTTGAGGGCCGCACGTACGCGGGTCAGGCGGTGGCGTGCCTGCGGGCTCTCGACGTCGTTCACCGGGGGCGGCACGTCCAGCGGGACGGCGGGAGCGGGGCGCGGGTCGGTGATCGCGGCGGTCTTCCCGGCGGGCAGGTGCCGGTGGACCTCGGCGAACTTTCCGTCGGGCGCCTGCCGGATGACACCTGTCTCCAGCCCGTGACGTACGAGGGCGAGGTCGCGCCGCTGGAGCCCGACGCAGATCCGGTAGGCGATGACGTAGCCGAGCACGGGCCCGAGGATCACCGCGCCGCGGAAGAACCACGTCGTCCAGAACAGCGGGATGTCGAACTGGTGGGCCAGGACGTCGTTGCCGCCGGCCGCCCACAGCAGGCCGTAGAAGACGACGCCGCCGACTCCGATGCCGGTCCGCGCGGGGACGTCACGGGGCCGGTCCAGCAGATGGTGGATCGCGTGGTCGCCGGTGACCCATCGTTCGATGAACGGGTAGACGGCCAGGCCGGTGAACAGCACTCCCGGGACGACGAGCGCGGGGATCACGATGCTCAGCGTGAGCGTGTGCCCCCACGCGCTGATCTCCCACGCCGGCATGATGCGCAGGGCACCCTCCAGCCAGCCCATGTACCAGTCCGGCTGCGAACCGGCGCTGATGGCGCCCGGGTCGTACGGGCCGTACAGCCAGATCGGGTTGATCTGGATGAACGCGGCCATCAGCGTCGTGACGCCAAGGATCCACAGGAACA
The DNA here is from genome assembly GCF_008923185.1 of Actinomadura rudentiformis. Classification (GTDB taxonomy): domain Bacteria; phylum Actinomycetota; class Actinomycetes; order Streptosporangiales; family Streptosporangiaceae; genus Spirillospora; species Spirillospora rudentiformis. Next base: position 95,349 of record NZ_WBMT01000031.1, on the reverse strand, counting down.
GCGCCGTCGTCTTGGCTATGAACGTCGGGAAGAACGGGTAACCGCGGACGGTGGAGTTGGAGCCGCCGCGTCCCGGGTACATCGTGTGCGTCTGCCGCCAGGTCAGCACGATGGCGTGCAGCGGGATCAGCGCGGCGAGGATCCCCGGAATCAGCAGCACGTGGATGATGTACAGCCGCGGGATGATGTCGGTCCCCGGGAACTCCCCGCCGAACAGGAACATCACCAGGTACGTGCCGATCACCGGGATCCCCGCGAGAAAGCCCTCCAGGATGCGGATGCCGGTGCCCGAGAGCAGGTCGTCCGGGAGCGAGTAGCCGAACAGGCCGTTCAGCATCACGAGCATGAACATGACCACGCCGATGATCCAGTTCAGCTCCCGCGGCTTGCGGAACGCCCCGCTGAAGAAGTTGCGCAGCAGGTGAAGGAGGATCGCCCCCATGAAGACGAGCGTCGCCCAGTGGTGGATCTGCCGCACCAGCAGCCCTCCACGGACGTCGAAACTGAGTTTCAGGGACGACGCGTACGCCTCGCTCATCTCCACACCGCGCAGCGGCGCGTAGGAGCCGTCGTAGACGACCTCGTGCATGCTCGGCTTGAAGAACAGCGTCAGGAACACCCCGGTCAGCAGCAGGATCACGAACGAGTACATCGCGATCTCGCCGAGCAGGAAGCTCCACTGGTCCGGGAACGCCTTGCGCATGGCCTTGCGGGCGAAGCCGGTCGTCCCGAAACGTTCGTCCAGGGCCCGCGTCGTGGCCTCCAGTGACCTCGGCGGCGTCTGCGCTCCTGCCATTCTCAAAGTCCTTTCGTCGCGTGCGAGATCAGAGGGATGCCGCGCGGTGCGCGTGCCGGGGCAGCCACCCGGTCCGGTGGAGGAGCCGCACCGGCGGCGGCATCAGGCGCATGACAGCCCGGGTCGTGGTCTCGGGGGCGCCGTCCAGGAGCCAGGACAGGAAGACCCCGAAGCCCCTGACGCCCACCTCGCGGCGGAACTCCACGTCGAACGTGGCCCACTCGAAGGGCGTGAGCGTCTCGTGGATCAGCGGCAGGACGTGGGTTTCCTTATGGTCGAGATAGGTGTGCACCGCGTCTCGGAGCATCGGCACACCGCCGGTAAGCACGGTCCGGTCTCCGTGCTGCAGCGCCGCGTCGACCGTGTCGAGCAACGGGATGAGCCGGACGGCCCGTTCGTCCATCTCGTCCAGCACCGTGCCGCCCGCACGGCCGCGCATCACCGTCCACAGCGCCCGCCGTTCGGCAGCGAGCTGGGCGCGCCAGTGGAACCTGAAAAGAACCCAAAGATCGCGCGGCGGACCAAGGACGGCACGATCCGCCTCAGACGCGGCCGCGAGGCGCGCCGTGTCACGGCGAAACGCCCCGTACACCGCATGGAGCATCGTCAGGTCGAACCGTCCGGGCGCGTTCCCCTCCGTGATCGCGCTCATGCCACCTCCTCGGCGCCTCACGACGGCCGGGAAAGGGCCGTCGGGAACGAGACGCAACGAGGAGGCCGGAACGTGACATCGAACAGGCGTCCCAGGGGTGTGATCTACCTCACTGATCGGCCTGGAAAGAAGTGATCCGGATAGTGAGCCCGGCGGAGAGCAGCCTGGACGGCGTCAGCCCGAACATGCCGTGGAACGCACTGCTCAGATGCGACGGCGTTGCGAATCCCGACTCCGCCGCGATCGTGGTGAGATCGTGCCCGGCGTCCAGCAGCGAAGCCGCGCGAAGCATCCTCGTCCACAGCCGATAGCGGCGGAAACTGGTGCCGGTCTGGGCCTTGAAGAGGTGCAGAAAGCGCGACCGTGACAGTCCGGCCGCAGCAGCCATCTCGTCGGCCGAGATCAGGGACTCGGGCTGGTCCAGCAGTCGCCGTGTCGCCGCCCGGATCCGTTCGTCGGCTCTGGCGGACGCGGCCACCGGGGCGGCCGTCCGGAGCCACTCCTCCCCGCTTTCGGCGATGGCCTCGCCAAGCCTGATCAGACGCTCTTCAGCGCGATGTCCGAGCAGGAACCCGCCGCCTTCAGAGGTCATTTCAGCGTGGCAGGCGCGGGCGCGTCGCGAGGCCGGATCGAGATAGCAGAAAACCATCTGATCTCCGCCCGCGACCAGCTGGTGGCTCAACCTCGGCGGCACGAGGGCCGTGCGCGCGGCGATCGCCTGGCCCCCCTCCGCCCGTACGCTGAACGGAGCGTCGACGCCCACCGCGAGACAGGCGACCGACCCGGCGTGCATGTCCAGATCCAGTGAGGGTCCGGCGTAGAGAGCCTGCCCAGGCCACAGCCACAAGACGGCTCCCCTCTCCCCCGGGAGCACGTTCTTGAAAGCGGGCTGACGGTGCATGGATCCATTCTCTCCAGCGATGCCAAACATCGTTCGGAGGTCGTCGTCATGAACACCGCAGTAATCGGCCTGGTGGCCATGTTCTTCCTCGGCATGGGGATCTTCGGGCTCATCGCCCCCGCCACGTTGATCAAACCGTTCGGGATCACCCTCGCCTCCGCGGAGGCCCGGACGGAGGTGCGAGCCGTATACGGCGGGTTCGGCGTCGCGATCGCCCTCCTCCTGGCCTGCGCCGCAGCCGACATCGCCGAGCTGCGGCCAGGAGCAGTGGTCGCGGTCGGCATCGCCCTGGCCGGGATGGCCTTTGGGCGATTGGTGGGACGGATGGCGGACCGGCCCGCACGCTTCTACCCGAGCTGGTTCTACTTCTGGGTGGAGTCACTGGGCGCCGCCGCCCTCATCGCCGCCAGCTGATCCGCCGCAGCTGAGAGCCGGCAGATCGCGGCCGCGGCGGCCGCGGACGCGGAACGTCTCCACTTGGAACTCGGCGGTAACTCCCCCGTCATCGTTCCCGGCGATGCTGATGAACGCGAGACGGCCGGGTGCCGGCATCCGTAGCCGCTTCGGCGGAGTTCGGGCCGGTGAACGACCCGGTACGGCTCGCCCAGGTCGAAGACCTGCCGGCCCGGCTCCCGCCGCACGCCGAAGTCGCCGTCGGCGGGAGTCGTCAGGGCCGGGCCGGCGTCTGGCGCGAGGCCACCGTCGCGGTCGTGGTGGTCAGATACGGTCGGCGGCGATCAGCAGGTAGTGGAAGCTTCCGTCGGTGTAGGCGTTGAGGAACGCCTCCTCGATGCCGGTCGCCAGATGGGAACGCGCCCGCAGCCGCCAGTAAGGGATCGTGGCCTGGGTCAGGTCGATAACGTTGATCGGGACGAGCTGGTGGGCGGCCATCGCTGCGAAATAGGCGCTGCGCGGATGGATGTCGCAGATGTAATGGGTGTTGATCTGGCTGACCGATCTGGACGGCAGCCCGTACACGTCGTTGTAGCAGCCGGTGATGCACACGTAGCGGCCACCGGGCTTCAGGAGCCTGCTGTGCTCGGCGAACAACTCGTCGAGGTTGACGTACATCGTGGACTCGTTGTTCCAGATGCCGTCGAACGAGCCGGTGGCGAAGCCGGTGTTGAGCATGTTGCGGAACTCGAAGGTCACCTTGTCGGCGACGGCCCGGCGTCCGGCCTGCTCGTTGGCGAAGGCGACCTGCTCCTCGGAGATCGACACTCCCGTCACCTGGCAGCCGAATCGCAGGTTGGCCATGAAACTCGTGCCGCCCCGCCCGGACCCGGCGTCCAGAAGACGCCCCGTGGCCGGAATCGGGCCCAGGTGCTCAAGCAGGAGATCAGCCTGTGCGGTCTCCAGCCGGTGCAATTCGGCGGTGAGGCGCTCCGCGCGGGTCTCCTCCGGGCCCTCCAGGACCGACCAGTCGGGCTCGCCGATGCCGTAGTGGTGATGGTAGGTGCCCGAGACCTTGCCCAGTTCGAGGTTGACCGGGTCGCGTTCGGCGTTCCAGTAGTCGGCGACCGAACGCTGGTAGGCGCTGGCCAGGACGCTTTCGGTGGGAGCGGTGGCTGTCATGAGGGGTCCTTCCTGGTGGCGGAGGCGTAACGGGCGTTGGTCGCGTGCCATTCGAAGCCGCCGCCCATCCAGGCCCTCAGTCCCCGCAGGAACCACTGGAGTTGCGGGGACGGGACGGCGGCCAGTGCCTGGTGGTCGCGCTCGAAGCCGCGGACGAGGTCGTTGTGGAGCGCGACGGCGATCTCGGCGGCCTCCGGGAGCGAGCAGCCCCGGTCGGCCGCCACCAGCAGCACCAGATTGCACACCGGTTTGTCGTCGGCGGCGTCCTTCTCCACCGAGTGCAGGTCGTTGACGATGACGGACGCGGTGCCCGCCCGGAACGCCGCGTGCCGCACCCTCGGGTCGTAGAACAGGTTCGCGGGCAGCTCGTACCCTCCGACCACGTCGATCAGGGTCATGGAGGTGTAGAAGCTGTCGTGCTGGCGGGCCGCCAGATACTCCCAGGCGGCCGGGTGTTCATCGCGTTCGCGCCAGGCCGCGTACGCCGTCCAGCTCACGAACATGGCGAACGTCGAGTAGCAGATCCGCTGGACCTGGGCGGGCGTGGCGTGCCGGCCGAGGTGCTCGACGGCCGAGACGAACATACGCAGCACGAGATCGTCGCGCAATGCGTCCTGCAGCGGGGGCGTGAACTCGCCCGCGGGCGGCGGCGGGTCCATCGCCGACATCGCGAGGGTGAGCCGTTCGGGCAGCAGGGCCAGCACGGCGCCGAGTGCGGAGTCGTCGGCGTAGTAGTCGTCTGCGGCCCACCAGCTCGCGTTGAGCTGGGCGGCGACGAGGAGGGCGTCGGGATCATCGGTGTCGGGATGGGTGAGCATGGCGAGGCGGCCGAACTGGGCCTTGCTCAGCCCGTCGAGCTCATGCTCCTGGAAGCCCCGTTCGGCGGCCCAGGTCAGCAACCGCCCGTCGACCTCGGCGCCGAGCCGGTCATCGACGCGTTCGACCGGCGGGCAGTACAAGAGCGGCGCGCTGCCGTCTCCCCACGATCGCTCCGAGTACGCCACCTGCGGAGCCAGCGCCAGTGGCGGGCAGCCACGCTCAGTACGGCAGGCGCCGAACAGCGAGGGGAACGCGGCCGCGGCCGTGCCCAGACCAGTCGGCCCCGGCGTCCGCCACGGCCCCGCCGCAGCGGCGACCTCTGGAGAGCCGCCAAGGAGATTCCCATGCATGATCCAGGACCTCTTTCGTCGATCCGACCCCAGGAGAATCTCACGTAGAGTATCGAACCGAACACTATAAGTCCCTATCCACAGGGTAATGAGACAAGCGCCCTCGGAAGCAATCTATGGACTGACCTGGACGTTCATTCATTCACATTGGGGGCGACCGGAGCTGGTGATCGTCAGCCAGGTATGCGAGACGCGGCCGGGTCGTCCGCGAGTCCCTCGGCAGCCGGACCGTGCCATTCGACCAGCAGCACGGTGGCGTCGTCTTGGAGTTTGTCGTCGTGATAGGCCAGCACGGCGCGGATCAGGCGGCGCAGGGTTTCGGGCACTGGGAGGCCGGCGGCATTGTGGCGGATGACGAAGTCGATGAAGCGTTGCAGGCCGAACTCCTGGCCTTGGCGGTTGCGTGCCTCGGTGATGCCGTCGGTGTACAGCAGCACTCGGTCGCCCGGCTCCAGTTGCTCGGTGCACACGGTGACGGGCCGGCCAAGGTCCAGGCCCATGGGGTGGGCAGGCGGGCAGGGCAGTTTGGTGCTCCAGCGGCCGCCGCGGATGACCACCGGCGGATGGTGCCCGCGGTTGATCCAGGTGAGCAGGCCGGTGGTGGTGTCCAGATCGGCCATGACCGCGGTGACGAACCGGGTGTCCTCCCCGAACTCGCGCAGCAGGAGGCGTTCGATGCCCTCGCTGTTGTCGGCCAGGCCCATGCCCTGGCGGCGCTGGTTGCGGCAGGCCGACATCGCCAGGTTGCCCGCCAGCCCCGCGGCCACGTCGTGGCCCATCGCGTCGAAGATCGCTAGATGCACGGTGTCACCGGCGATGGCATAGTCGAACACGTCCCCGCCGACCTCGTAGGCCGGCTCCAGCGCCGCCCCGATCACCACACTGGGGCTGGCGAAGGTCAGCGGCGGCATCAGGTTCCACTGGGTCTCGGCGGCCACGTTCATCGGCCGGGTGCGTACCAGCCGGGCGTAGGAGTCGCTGTAAGGCCGGCAGCTGACCAGGATCAACGCCACCAGCGACGCCAGATGACGCATGCGGCCGGTGATCTCGTCCTCAGCGCCGGTCCCGATGGCGCGCACGCGCAGCACTCCCAGGCGTTCGGTGCCGTCCAGCAACGGCACCCACCAGTACTCCACCCGCCCGTCGGGATCGTTCTTGGACAGCATCCGCACGTCCTGGAAGGCGCGTCCGGCCAGCGTGGCGTCGATCTTCAGCTCGGCGATCTCAGAGTCGGCGCCCTCCCCGCCGCTCCCGCCGCGGCCGGTCAGCAGCCGCAGCACGGTCTGCTGCACGTCGGTCAGGTAGATCAGCACCTCGTCCAAGCCCGCCTGCCGGGCGTACCGGGTGACCAGACCGGGCACCTGCTCGATCGACGCCAGATGACTGGCCTCCAGAAGCCCGGTCAACATCAGCTCAACGCCGCGATCGTCCTCGATGATCCCTCTCCCGCCTGTACGGCCCGTCCCGGTTCCTCGCAGTCGCCAGGTTCAGTCTGCTGCACTCCATGGCCCCAGCCCAGGAGAAAGGCCGACAAGGCGGAGCCCACGTCCTGGCCGTCGGCGTCGTCCGCAGTACGGTCTGGCAACGCCGCATGATCTTCGTGGCGAGGGCGGCGTACGCGACTCCGACGGCCAGCGAGGCGAGCAGGGCCAGAAGCTGGGAATGGCCCTCGACCAGCGGATAGACCTGCCAGTGGACCAGGTAGATGTACAGGGAACCGGCGGCCACCGGACCGATGAGGCGGTTGAGGAGCCCCGGGCTCGGCAGCGTGGGCAGCCAGATCAGCAGGGCCAGGCCGCTGATGATGAGGGTCTCCCGGACCAGCTCCCCGGAACCGAAGTAGCCAGGAACCGTGGTCACGGCGGCCGCGGTCACCAGCAACCGCTGCCAGCGGGTGCGGGCCTTCGCCGCGGCCCAGCCGAGCGGGAACATCCAGAACGCGACGATCGCGGATGGCAGGTCCAGAAGGCTGCGGAAGCCGAGGAGGTCGAAGCGGGCGACCAGTCCGAGTAGCAGGAAGCCGAAAGCGAAGCCGAAGGAGAAGCGCCGCTCCGCCCGGTCCAGCCCCGGCACGCTCAGCCAGGCGATCATGGCGAGCAGGATGTAGACGATGACCTCGACGAACCAGTAGTTGCTGTTGCGCCCGAGCGCACTGTCCAAGAGCAGGGCGTCGGACAGGTGGTAGTCGGCGGTGAGAGGCGCCATCAGCACGAGCCACGCGACGCTCGGCACGGCGATCCGGGTGAGGGCGCCCAGCACGTGCCTGCGGCGTTCGCGCCGGCCGGCCGAGGTGAGATGGAACCGCGCGAAGTTGTAGCCGGCCACCGCCAGCAGCAGATGCGCGCCGCCTCGGATCGTGAAGATTCCGATGTGCGAACCGACGACGAGGACGATGCCGGCCGCGCGCAGCATGATGCCCGTCTCCACGGTCCGCCATCGCGGGCGTCCGGAGGGCGGCCGCAGGTCGCGGATGCGCCGGGTGGGCCAGTCGGCCGGCAGGAAGCCCAGTGCCTCCTCCAGCCTCAGTGACATCTCCACATAGGACAGCGAGTCGCCACCCAGGCTGACGAAGCTGCTGTCGGCGGTGACGTCGGAACGGTCCAGAATCTCGGCGTACAGGCGGCACAGATCCGTGACCGACACCGGCTCGGGCCGGGCCAGCCGGCGAACGGCCTCGTAGTCGGGCTTTCCCGTGCCGAGCCTGGGCAGCTCGGCCAGGACATGAACAACGACCGCCCGGGCGGGCAGCCCGCATTCGGACGCCGCCAGCCGCCGGGCGTGCCGGGCGTCCACGTCACCTGTCACCGCCACGACCAGCCCCTCGTCGTCGCCGGTGCAGCAGGAGGTCAGGCCGTGGCGTGCGAGTGCCGCTTCGACGCGCTGGGGATCGATCCGCAACCCGTAGACCTTCACGAATCGGTTGCGCCGCCCCACGACCTCGTACAGCCCCGCTGAGTTGAGCCGGGCGACGTCGCCGGTGCGCAACTCCCCCACCGTCCGGCCCAGAGCCAGGCAGGAGGGGCCCTCGGCGTATCCGAGCATCACGTTCGGCCCGGAGTACACCAGTTCGCCGGTATCGGGGCCCGGCCAGTCCGGCAGTGGTTCGAGCCGGAAGGAACCGCCGGGAACGGGGATGCCCACCGCGTGGGGATGGGAGGCCGCGAGGTCCGGCGGGAGGTAGGCCATGCGGGCCGTCGCCTCGGTCTGGCCGTACATGACGATCAGGTCCCACCCGCGCCGGCGGCCCAGTGCGGCGTAGCGGGTCACGCGGTCGGCGGGCAGCCTGCCGCCCGCCTGGGTGACGTACCGCAGGTGGGGAAGGTGCATGTCGGCGAAACCGGCCCGGTCAAGCAGGTCGAAGGTGTACGGGACGCCCGCGAAGGTCGTGCCCCGCGCCTTGTGGAACAGCTCCCAGAGGCCGGTATCGGTCACCGACAGTTCGGTGAGGATCAACCCGGCGCCGCGCAGAAGATGGCTGTTGATGACCGACAGGCCGTAGCAGTAGGACATGGGCAGCGTCGTGGCGGCACGGTCACCGTCGTGGATGCCCAGGTAGCCGGCGATGGCGACCGCGTTCGCCTGCAGGTTCTCGTGTGACAGGCGGACGAGTTTCGGCGAGCCGGTGGATCCGGAGGTGCTCAGCAGCAGCGCGAGGTCTGGATGCAGTGTGTGCGCGGAAACCTGGCGGCGCTCGTCGAGGGCGCCATCGGGGGACGCCACGATGTCCGGGTCGTAGATGTCGATCAGCGACCGCGTTGATTCGGGACGGTCGTGGGGAACCAGCAGCAGGGGATGTCCGCCCGCCAGCGCCGCCAAGTAGATGACGAGGGCGTCGACGGTGTTGGCGCCGGCCAGCAGGACCAGGCGCCGTTCCGATCCCAGGCGCTGGACGGTCTCGGCCACCCGGGCGGCGAGCTCGCGGTAGGACAGTGCGCCGCCGGTGGTGATGACCGCGGCACGGTCGCCGTGATCGGCCAGCTCACGGGCGAAGGGGACCGCCTTGTGGCTCGGGTGGGGGTTGCTCACGCGGCGTATCTTAAGTAAGGCTAACCTACCTGCCAAGATGATTGAAGGACACATCCCTAGGATGATCATGCGATACCCGCTGGCGCGTTTCACTTCCGTATTCGTTTTGATGGTCGTCCTGCTTCCGCTGGGAACGGCGTGCGGCGTCTTCGGGTCGGACGCCGGTCTGGTCATCTACTCCGGCCGTAACGAAGGCTTGGTCAAGCCGTTGCTGGAGAAGCTGGAGAAGGCCGTCGACACCAAGGTGGAGGTCCGCTACGGCTCCAGTTCCGAGCTGTCGGCGCAGCTTCTGGAGGAGGGCGACAAGACCAAGGCCGACCTGTTCCTGTCTCAGGACGCAGGAGCTCTCGGAGCCCTGACCAAGCAGGGACGGCTGGACAAACTGCCGCAGGCGACCCTCGACAAGGTGGCCGCGTCGTTCCGTTCCAGCTCGGGCGACTGGGTCGGCCTCTCCGGCCGCGTCCGGGTGCTGGGCTATGACCCCAGGCAGGTCACCCGGCCGCCGAACAGCGTCTTCGACCTGGTCAAGCCGGAATGGAAGGACAAGGTCGGCTACGCGCCGACCAACGCGTCCTTCCAGGCGTTCGTCACCGGAATGCGGGTCCTCAAGGGCGACGACGCCACGCGGGAGTGGCTCAAGGGTCTCAAGGCCAACGGGGTCAAGGCCTACGACGACAACCTCGCCCTGCTGGACGCCGTCGACAAGGGGCAGGTCGCCCTCGGCCTGCTCAACCACTACTACTGGTACGAGAAGGTCGCCGAGAAGGGCGCGAACAACGTCACCGCCAAGCTCCACTACCTGCCTGGCGGCGACCCCGGCGCGTTGATCAACGTGGCGGGCGTGGGCGTGCTCAAGGGCGCCAAGCACCGCGCGACGGCGCAGAAGGCCGTCGACTTCCTGCTCTCCAGGGACGCCCAGACCTACTTCTCCGACGAGACCAAGGAGTATCCGCTCGCCTCCGGCGTCAAGAGCACGGTTCCGGGTCTGCCGCCCCTGGAGTCCCTCAAGGCTCCGAACGTTGACCTGGGCAAGCTCGATTCTCTGCAACAGACCCTGGCGATGCTGCGGGAAGCCGGGATGGTCTGACCTCGCATGAGCACGCTCCGCGCTCCTTGGGGGCTGCTCGGACCGGCGTGCCTGGCCGGTGCCTTCGCTCTACTGCCGCTCGGCTACCTTGCCGTGCGCTCGATGGAACGGGGGCCCGGCTTCGCCTGGGGGGTGGTCGCCACCGAGGGCACCGGCCTGCTGCTGGCTCGCAGTCTGGGCCTGGCCGTTGTGGTCGTGGCGGCCTGCCTGATCCTCGGCATCTCCCTGGCTTGGTTGACCGTGCGCACAGCGCTGCCGGGGGCTGCTGTCTGGTCGGTGGTGGCGACCGTGCCGCTGGCCGTGCCCAGTTACGTGGCTGCCTTCGCGTGGCTGTCGGCGATGCCGGAACTGGCGGGTTTCACCGGGTCGGCGATCGCGCTGACGTTGGTCAGCTATCCGTACGTCTACCTTCCGGTCGCCGCCGCCCTGCGGGGGACCGACCCCGCGCACGAGGAGGTGTCCAGGTCCCTTGGCGTCGGGCCGGTCCGGACGTTCCTCCGCGTCACTTTGCCGCAGTTGCGTCCGGCCGCGGCCGGCGGCGCGTTGCTGGTCGCGCTGTACGTGCTGTCGGACTTCGGCGCGGTGTCGCTGATGCGCTATGACACGTTCACCCGTGGCATCTACACCTCCTACCGGGCCAGTTTCGACCGCACTCCGGCCGCCGCACTGAGCATCGTCCTGGTGGTGATGACCGTGCTCCTCGTCGCCATGGAGACGCGCACCCGAGGGCGTCGCGGGCACTCCAGGACGGGGACCGGCACGGCTCGCCCGATCGTCCCCGCACCGCTCGGGCGGATGGTGATCCCCGCGCTGGCCTGGTGCGCCGCCGTCGTCACCGCCGCGGTCGCCTTCCCGCTGGGCACGCTCGGCTACTGGCTCACGGTCGGGAATTCCGGCACCTGGGATCTCGCCGGGTTGGTCAACATCGCGGGCGTAACGCTCACCGTGGCCGCTCTCGGCGCGGCCCTCACCACCGTGCTCGCGCTGCCCGTCGGTGTGGTCGCCGCCCGCTACCGGGGACGGGTCGCCGACCTGCTGGAGCATGCCGCCTACGCCGGGCACGCCCTCCCCGGGATCACGGTGGCCCTCGCGATGGTCTTCTTCGCCGTCCGCTACGCCTATCCGCTCTACCAGGAGCTGCCGCTGCTGGTGTGCGCCTATGCCGTGCTGTTCCTGCCGGTCGCGGTGGCCGCCACCCGCGCCGCCGTCCTCCAAGCCCCACCCGTGCTGGAGGACGTCGCCCGATCCCTCGGCCGGAGTCCGCTGAGGGTCCTGCGGGAGGTGACGGTGCCGCTGGCCGCGCCGGGTGTGGCGGCGGGCGCCGCCCTGACCTTCGTGGTCTGCATGAAGGAACTGCCGGCGACCCTGCTGCTGCGTCCCACCGGCATGGACACCCTCGCCACCCGGCTGTGGACGGAGACGGGCGTCGGATCCTACGCCGACGCCGCGCCGTACGCCGCGGTGCTGATCCTGCTCGCCGCCGTCCCCTCGTATCTCCTCGGAAGGCGCACATGACCGACCTGCGGATCGAGGGCCTGACCATGGGGTACGGTCCGGACACGACCGTGCTGCACGGGATCGACCTCACCGTCCCCAGCGGCTCGCTGGCAGCCGTGCTCGGTCCCTCCGGCTGCGGCAAGACCAGCCTGATCCGCGTCATCGCCGGTTTCCTGCGCGCCCGCGCCGGAACCGTCACCGTCGGCGGACGCACTCTCACCGGCCCCGGAACGCACGTTCCCCCCGAACGCCGCCGCATCGGCATCGTCCCCCAGGAGGGCGCGCTCTTCCCCCACCTGAGTGTGGCCGCGAACGTGGCGTTCGGCGTCACCGATCGGGCCACCCGCCGCCAGCGCACCGAGGAGATGCTCGACCTCGTGGGCCTGGCCGGCTATGGCGACCGGATGCCCCACGAACTGTCCGGTGGGCAGCAGCAGCGGGTCGCCCTGGCCCGCGCCCTGGCCCCCGAACCCGCACTGGTCCTGCTCGACGAACCGTTCAACGCCCTCGACAGCGCACTGCGCGCCGGGGTGCGCGCCGACGTCCGCGCCGCCCTCCACGCCATCGGCGCCACCGCCCTCCTCGTCACCCACGACCAGCAGGAAGCCCTCTCCACAGCGGACATCGTCGCCGTCGTCCGCGACGGACGCATCGCCCAGTGCGGCACTCCCCAGGACGTCTACGACCACCCGGCCGACCCTTGGATAGCCGGCTTCGTCGGCGACGCCGTCCTCCTCCCCGCCACCGTCGTGAACGGCACGGCCACCACGGCCCTCGGCACCGTGGAGATCCGCACGCCCACCGGCGCGACCGCCGAAACCCCCCGCCAGGGAACCGTCCTGCTCCGCCCCGAGCAACTCCGCCTCTCCGATCCCGGCGAGAGCACGCCCTCCGGCTCGGTGACCGACGTCCGCTACTTCGGCCACGACGCCATGGTCACCGTCGCCGTCGACGGCCTGGACACCCCCGTCAACATCCGGATCACCGACCACGTCGCCCCTCGCCCCGGAGACCGCATCGGTGTCCGCGCCACCGGCCAGGCCACCCTCCACGCCTGACAGCCCGGCGGACATCACACGGAGCCGGCGGGTCGCTGATGTGAGGCAGGACACACTCGTCGCCAGTCTGGCGAAGCACTGACAAACAGTCAATGGTTTTACGCCGTTCCGACGACTACTTGTCGATCTATGGGGCGCACTCTGCGCTTCTGGCTGCCGAACGCCGCGTTTTGCCGTGCGAGACGTCGCCATGGTTTAGATACAAACTCTTGACGTGACGTGTAGTTTCTGTAGATTCTGGGCGCACCTGTCAGCGCGTCGCGCCGTTCTCCTGAGGAGTCGCCATGGGCGTTCTCTCCGTTGTTCTCCGATCACGCCGGGCCGCGACGGTTCCGGCGCTGGCACTGGGCGCACTCGTGCTGTCCGCCTGTTCGGGGTCGAGCCTGGGTCAGTCCAGTGGGGGCGGATCCGGTGGCGAGATCAAGGTCGGGCTGCTGGTGCCGCTCTCCGGGGTCTACGCGCCGCTCGGCCAGGACATGCGCAACGGCTTCCAGCTCTACCTCGACCAGCACGGAGGCAAGCTGGGCGGCCGTTCGGTGAAGGTGGTCACGGCAGACGAAGGTGAAGGGCCGCAGACCGGGGTGCCGGCCGCACAGAAGCTGGTGACCCAGGACCAGTCCTCCGTGGTGGTCGGGGTGGTGAACTCCGCGACCGCGCTCGGTCTCCGCGACTTCTTCACCGAATCCAAGAAGCCGTTGATCGTCGCCAACGCCGGCGCCGACGCCATCACGGGCTCCGGCAAGTCCGAATACATATGGCGGACCAGCTTCGCCAACGGAAAGGTCGGCGCCCCTCTCGGATCCGCGGTCGCCAAGGAGGTCGATGGCAGCGTCTACCTCATCGCGGCCGACTATGCCGCCGGCAGGGAGATGGTCGCCGGGTTCCGCAAGACCTTTGAGGCCGCCGGGGGCAAGGTCGCCGGCGAGAAGTACACCCCGTTCGGCAAGACCCAGGACTTCCAGCCCTACCTGTCGGGGATCCGCGGCTCAGGCGCCAAGGCGGTCTACGGCTTCTACGCCGGCGCAGAGGCGGTGAGCTTCGTCAAGCAGTACAAGCAGTTCGGGCTCGCCGACAAGACGGCGCTGTACGGGACCGGCTTCCTGACCGAAGGTGGCGTGCTGGACGCCCAAGGCCAGGCCGCGGTCGGGGTGAAGACCTCACTGCACTACTCCACCGAAATCGACACTCCGCGCAACAAGCAGTTCGTGGCCGACTACCGCAAGGCGTTCCAGAAGGCGCCGACGGTCTACACGGTCCAGGCCTACGACGCGGCGGCCGTTCTGGACAAGGCGCTGGCCAACACCAAGAACAGTGACGGCACTGAACTGATCAAGGCCTTCGCCGGCGTCGGGACGATCGACAGCCCGCGCGGCCAGTGGTCCTTCGACTCCAATCACGACGCGCAGCAGAAGTACTACCTGCGCGAGGTCCGTTCCAGCGGCGGGACGACCGTCAACGCGGTGATCCGCGAGCTGGGCTGAGCGCGCCGCCGTGGACACCTATCTTGTGAGCGTCCTCAACGGGCTGGCCATGGGCTCGCTGTTGTTCGCCATCGCGCTGGGCCTGTCGCTGGTGTTCGGCATGATGGACGTGCTCAACCTGGCTCACGGCGCGGTCTATCTGTCCGGCGCGTATGTGGCGGTGGCCGTGGTCGGTGACGGCGCCGGGATGGCGGTCTTCGTGTTGGCGGTCCTTGTCGCCGCCGCGACCGGGGCCATTCTCGGCGGCGCTCTGGCGGGTCTGACGCGGGCCACACCGCATCATCTCGACCAGGCCTTGCTGACTCTCGGCGTCGCCCTGGTGATCGCCGAGCTGCTCGCGGTCGGCTTCGGCAATGACGTGCACTCGGTGGCCGCGCCCGCGCCTGTCGACGGCGGCGTCACGGTGTTCGGCGAGACCTATCCGGTCTACCGGTTGCTGGTGATCGCGTTCGGGATGGTCCTGGCGGTGGCGGTCTACTTCCTGGTCGAACGCAGCCGCCTCGGCTCGGTGATCCGGGCGACCGTCGCCGACCGGGTCATGGTGTCGGCACTGGGCATCAACACCGGCCGGGTGCTGGTCGGCGTCTTCGCGGCGGGAGCCGCGCTGGCCGCGGTGGGCGGGGTGCTGGCCGGGCCGATTCTCGGCGCCCAGCCCGGCCTCGACGAGAAGGTGCTGCTGCTGGCGCTGGTCGTGGTGGTGATCGGTGGTCTGGGATCGGTGCGGGGCGCGCTGCTGGGCGCCGTCCTGATCGGCCAGGTCCAGGCCCTGGGCACCGCGCTGCTGCCCGAGTACGCCTCGTTCATGATCTTCGCTGCGATGGCCGTCGTGCTGGTGCTCCGGCCGTCCGGCCTGCTTCCCGACCGGACGGCGGTGCACGCATGACAGCGGCTTCAGAGGTCGAGTCCTCATACGAGCGGCAGGACGGCGACGTCGTCGCCGGCCCGGCACGGCGCCGGGGCCCGCGCGGTCCGCTGGTCGCCGTCCCGGTCATCGCCCTGCTGGTGGCGGCGCCCCTGGTCCTCGGGCCGTATCCGGTGACCACGATGACGCGGATCCTCGCCTTCGCGGTCCTGGTTCTCAGCGTCGATCTGCTGACCGGGATCACGGGCCTGCCCACGCTGGGCCAGGCGGCCTACTTCGGAGTCGGCGGCTACACCGCCGTCCTCACCGGTCTGCACGTGACGTCGGACGCCGCGGTACAGGTCGTGGCCGCTCTGGCGGCGGGCGTGATCGCGGCCGCCGCGACCGGCTGGGTCGCCGTGCGGGCGCGCGGCATCGTCTTCCTCATGCTCACGCTCGCGATCGGCGAGTCGGTTCACCAGGTGGCCGACACCTGGAAGGCGGTCGGCGGCAGCAACGGCCTGAGCGGGATGCCGCCGATCAGCCTGTTCGGCGGTCCACCGATCATCGCCGCCGGCTTCGTGTACTGGTGGGTGCTGGCGGTGGCGATCGTCGTGTTCGCCGCGGTGGCGCTGGTCGCCCGGTCTCCGTACGGGCGGACGCTCCGCGGTGTCCGGGACAACGAGGCCCGGATGCGCGCTCTGGGCTACCGTCCGACGCTCGCCAGGTTCGGTGTGTTCTGTCTGGCGGGCGGAGTCGCCGGAGCCGGCGGTGCGCTGTGGGTGTCGCAGGCCCGCTTCATCTCGCCCGGCGATCTCGGGTTCGAGATCGCGGCGCTCGCCCTCCTCAGCGTCGTCATCGGGGGCAGAGGGAGCCTGTGGGGTCCGTGCCTGGGGGCGGCCGTGGTGCTGCTCGTCCGCGACAACCTGTCGGCCTACGTCGGCGGTCACGGTCCGCTGGTCCTGGGCTGCCTGTTCGTCGCCGTCGTCTTCCTGGTCCCCCGTGGGCTGGCCGGGCTGACCGCGCCGACCGGAGTCCGCCGACCGGCCGGGCCGGCCGGAGCCCACCGGAGGGAGAGCGCGTCGTGACCGCCCTGCTGGAACTGAAAGACCTGACCCGTTCCTATGGTTCCCTCGCCGCCGTCGACGGCGTCGACCTGAAGGTCATGCCCGGCGAACGGCACGCGCTGATCGGCCCGAACGGCGCGGGCAAGTCCACGCTGTTCGCGACGGTGGCCGGGACGCTGCGGGCGACCGGTGGACAGGTGTTGTTCTCAGGCGCCGACGTCACCTCACTGCCCGAATCCGAACGGGCACGGCGCGGCATGCTGCGCACGTATCAGCACTCCAGCCTGTTCCTGGGTTGTTCCGTGCTGGACAACGTCGCGCTGGCCGTCCAGCGCGTTCACCGTGTGGCCCATCGTTTCGACCGGGCCGCGTGGCGCTTCCGGCGAGCGGAGGCCGAGGCCAACCGCCACCTGGACTCGGTCGGGCTGGCCGACCGGGCCGGCGCGAAGGCCGCCGCGCTGTCGCACGGCGAGCGCAGGCAGCTCGAGGTGGCGATGGTCCTCGCCGCGCAGCCGACCCTGGTGATGTTCGACGAACCCACCGCCGGAATGTCGGCGGCCGAAACCGAACGGTTCGTCGAGCTGATACAGCGGCTGCCCGGCAACCTGACCCTGCTCATCGTCGAGCACGACCTGGACGTGGTGTTCCGGCTCGCCGACCGGGTCACCGTCCTGCATCTGGGCCGGGTCCTGGCCTCAGGACCGCCGGAGCGCGTCCAGGGCGACCCGCAGGTGCAGCAGGCCTACCTCGGCACCGCGCGCACCGAAGACCTGTTCATCGAAGCCGGAGACCGCTGATGACGAATTCGCTGGCTGTACGGGATCTGAAGGCGGGCTACGACGGGACCACGGTGCTCGACGGAGTCGACTTCACGGTGCCCACCGGGACGGTGGTCGCCCTGCTCGGCCGTAACGGCGTCGGGAAGAGCACCTTCCTGCACACCGTGATGGGCATGGTGAAGCCCTATTCCGGCAGCGTCCTGGTGGACGGCCGCGAACTGGCCGGATCGCCCGCCCACGTGGCGGCGCGTCACGGGGTTGCGATCGTTCCGCAGGGCCGCCGCGTCTTCGCGCCCCTCACGGTGGAGGAGAACCTGCACATCGCGGCCGGCCACAAGCACGGCCTTAAGCGCGGCCGCAGCCCCGGCCGCGAGCCCGGTCGTTGGACGGTCGCGCGGATCTATGAGCTGATGCCGCGGCTGGCCGAACGCCGCAGCAACCGTGGCGATCAGCTCTCCGGAGGGGAGCAGCAGATGCTCGCCATCGGGCGGGCGCTGTTGAGGGACCCGCGCCTGCTGCTGCTCGACGAGCCGTCAGACGGGCTCGCACCGGCGGTCATCGACCAGGTCGCCGAGGTGCTGGCAGGCCTGCGCGGCGAGGGCATCGCCTCCGTGCTGGTCGAACAGGATCTGCACCTGGCCTTCCGGCTGGCCGACGAGGTGGCCGTGATGCAGAAGGGACGGATCGTTCACCGCAGTTCGACCAGGGAATTCCGCACCGACCGCGACCGGGCCCACGCCCTTCTTGGCGTCGGCTGACCGGTTCGCGCGCTGACTCGCGCCGACGCCGCGCACCACGCGCGGGAAGAGGGAGGAATGGCATGAGACCGCCCCGACCTGCGCTGCTCTCGCGCCTACTGAGTAGTCGGCGAACGCCCGAGGACACTGAACTGACTGCCCGTTCCCCCCTTGTAACCTGGACGATGGCCGATTCGGGCCGCCCAAAAGCGGAGGAGCATCCCACCAGCCGTGTCCGACGACGAAGAGGGTATCCGCGTCCCATCGATGAGCCGCCGCCAGCGAACGGGCGGAGGGAGCGCCAAGGCCTTGCTGCTGACGGTCTTCGGTGAGTACGTGCTGCCGCACGGCGAGCCGGTGTGGACCTCGGCGTTGCTGCACGTCCTGGCGGGACTGGAGGTCGAGGAGAAGTCGGCCCGCCAGGCCCTGAACCGGCTGGCCGCCGACGGCTGGATCATGTCCGAGCGCGCGGGCCGCCGGGTGCGCTGGGCGTTGACCGAGCACGGCCGTGCAATGTTGACCGAGGGCGCGGAGCGGATCTACTCGTTCGGCCGGGACCGCGAGTCCTGGGACGGGCGGTGGCTGGTGCTCCTGGCCAGCGTCCCCGAGTCCAAGCGAGACCTGCGCCATCAGCTGCGCAACGGCCTGACATGGGCCGGCATGGGCAGCCCGGCACCCGGGGTGTGGATCAGTCCCCATGTCTCCCGGGAGCCCGAGGCCAAGCAGGTGGTGGAGAGCCTGGGCCTGGACGCGGAGGTGCTGTCCTTCTGCGGGCCGTTCGGCGGCATCGGCTCGGAGTCCGACATGGTCGAGACCGCATGGCATCTGGGTGAGCTGGCGACCGCGTACGAGGATTTCGTCCGGGAGTTCGCCGGGATGCGGCCTGCTCCCGGTGACCAGGTACTGCTCGCGCAGACCCGCCTCGTTCACCTGTGGCGGCGGTTCCCCCTGCTGGATCCACAGCTCCCCCTGGTGCTCCTCCCCCCGCACTGGATCGGCATCCGGGCCGCGAACGTCTTCAAGGACCTGCACCGGCAATGGCACGACGCCGCCCAGGCACGCTGGACGGCGCTGACCGCCGACGAATGAACGAACGGGCGGGTCAGGCCAGCCCGGCGAGGAAATCCGAGTGCCCTTGCACGGCGGTGCGCCGCAGGTAGTGATGGAGGGCGCGCAGGCCTCCCAGTTCCTCACCGCCTCCGGCGCGTCCCGGCCCACCGTGGACCAGCTGCGGCATCGCCACCCCGTGGCCGGTCGATTCGCCGGCGTCGTCCCGGTTCAGGACGAGCAGGCGGCCGTGCCACGGCGCCAGGGACTCCACCAGGACACGTGCGCTCTCGTGGTCGGCGGTGACGATCGAGCCGGCGAGGCTGCCTCGTCCCCTTGCCGCGGCGTCGGCGACGGACTCCAGATCGTCGTACGGCAGCAGGGTGCTGACCGGTCCGAACGCCTCGACCTCATGCGGAGCGGACGCCTCCACGTCGTCGCAACGCAGCAGGATCGGCGAGAGGAAGGCGCCGCGCTCGGAGTCGGCGGCGATGGTGTCGACCCGGGCGGGATCGCCGAAAACGACTCTGCCGTCCGCCGCAAGCCGCGCGACCGCGTCACGGACCTCATCGCGCTGGGCCAGGCTGACGACGGGCCCCATGTCGACGTCGGCATGTCCGGGATGTCCGACGACGACTCGGCCGAGCCTTTCGGCGACCGCCGCGGCGGTGGCGTCGGCCAGCCCGGTGGGGATGAAGGCACGGCGGATCGCAGTGCACTTCTGCCCGGCTTTGACGGTCATCTCGGTGACGAGCTGGTCGACGAAGAGCTCGAACTCCGGGTCGTCCGGCGTGACGTCGGGGCCGAGGATGGAGCAGTTGAGGGAGTCGGCTTCGGCGTTGAACGGCACGGCCTGGCCGGCGACCACCGGGTGCGTGCGCAGGGCGAGGGCGGTGGCCGCCGAACCGGTGAACGAGAGCGTGTCCTGCGGCGAGAGGGCGTCCAGCAGACCGGCGGGATCGGCGCACAGCAGGGACAGTGCGCCCTCGGGGAGCAGTCCGGACTCGGCGATGCGCCGGACCACGAGTTCGGTGAGGTAGGCGGTCTCGCCAGCGGCCTTCACCACCGACGGCATTCCGGCCAGAAATGCGGGTGCGAACTTCTCCAGCATCCCCCAGACGGGAAAGTTGTAGGCGTTGATCTGCACCGCGGCCCCCAACCGTGGGGCGAGGATGTGGCGTCCGGCGAAGGTGCCGCCTTTGGCCAGGGGCTCGATCTCACCATCGGGCAGGATCGCGGCGTCGGGCAGTTCACGGGCGGCCTTCCCGGCGTAGACGGCCAGAGTGGCGATGCCACCGTCAACGTCGACTGCGGTGTCGCGGCGGGTGGCACCGGTGCGGGTGCTGAGTCCGGCGAACTCGTCCAGGTGGTCCCGAAGGTGTTTGCTCAGGTCTTTGAGGATGGCCGCGCGTTGGGTGAAGGTCAGCGCTCGTAGCGCCGGGCCACCTGTCCGGCGGGCGTGATCGAGCATCGCGGCAGGGTCGGGACCGGTGGCGGGGAGCAGGGCGACGGGTTCGCCGGTGGCGGCGTCCAGCAGGGGCTTGGCCGGGCCGTCGCCGTCCTGCCAGGTGTCCTGCGCGTAGCTTTGCAGTACGGGCGTCATCGGGTTCTCCGCTCTAGAAAGGCCGTTCGCCGACCATGGCGACGGTCTGCATGTGTCCGTTCAGCCGATGCGGTGTCCGTTCAGCCAAGGCGACGCAGGCCGCTGCTGTAGCGCCGGGCGAGTTCCTGGTAGAGGCCGACGGCTTCGGAGATCCAATCGCGGAGTTCGGACGGCGCGGGCCTCGTCTTGGCGGGCACGCCGAGGGCGATGTGAGCCTCGGGTACGGAGGCGTCCTCAGGGACCAGCGCCGCCGCGCCGACGGCTCCGCCCGATGCGACGACCGCCCGGTTGAGCACGATCGAGCCCGATCCGACGAGACAGTCGTCGCCGATCGCGCAGCCTTCCAGGTGGGCATTGTGGCCGATGACGCAGCGATCGCCGATGAGCGTCGGCCACTGCTCGGTGGTGTGCACGACGGTGCCGTCCTGCACGGAGGTCATCTCACCGACCGTGATGTGCCCATAGTCGCCGCGCAGCACCGCGCCCGGCCACACCGAGGAGCGAGCCCCGATCTCGACCGAGCCGATCACGGTCGCGTCGGGGTGGACGAAGGCCTCGGGGTGGATCCGCGGGCTCAGGTCGTCGAGTGCGTAGATGCCCATCAGTCGCCTTGATGGGAGGCGACGAGCTCGGTGTCGACGCCGAGCGGGCCGATCACGCCGGCTCCTCCCGCCATGCCGAGCGGAGCGCCGCGGCCGGGCAGGGGCTCGGCGAAGAAGCGGGCGTTGTCGGCGACGAAATGGCTCTGGTCCGGCGGCACCCGGCGGTCCTGGCTGATCGCCGAGACCGGGCATGCCGGTTCGCAGGCGCCGCAGTCGATGCACTCGGCGGGGTTGATGTAGAGCTTGCGCTCCCCTTCGTAGATGCAGTCGACCGGGCACTCCTCGATGCAGGAGCGATCCATCACGTCGATGCACGACGCGGCGATGACGTACGGCATGGTGCTCTCCTCACACGGTCAGGCCGGGGTGGGCGCGGCGTCCGTCGAATGACCGGGGAACAGCTGCTCCTCGGGGTTGATCAGGACGGCGGCGTTGTTCACGGCCGTGGCCGCCTCGCCGAAGCCGACCGAGATCAGCCGCACCTTGCCGGGATAGTCGGTGATGTCGCCCGCGGCGAAAACGCCGGGGACGCTGGTCGACATCGTGGTGTCGACCGGCAGGTACCGGTTTCCGCTGACGTCGACCCCCCACTGGCGGATGGGGCCCAGGTTGGCGGTGAAGCCGAGCGCGGCGATGATCGCCTGCGCGGGACGGACGGTGACGCCGTCGGCACCGGTGATCTCCACCTCCTCGACACGCTCGCGTCCGCGCACCGCGGTCACCTGGGCCTCGGTGACCACTTCCACGGTTGAGGCCATGAGCTGGGCGACGCTGTGCGCATGCGCTCGGAACGCCGTGCGGCGGTGGACCAGCCTGACCGAGCGGGCGATCGGCTCAAGGCTGAGCGCCCAGTCGCAGGCGCTGTCCCCGCCACCGACGACCACCACGTCCTGTCCCGCGTGCGCCTCCAGGGAGGGGACGAAGTAGGACAGGCCCCGGTCGAGCCAGCCGTCTCCGGCGGGGAGCGGGCGCGGGGTGAAGGTGCCGATGCCACCACTGATGATCACTGCCCGGCAGTGGACGCGGAGGCCCGAGGCGGTGGTGACCGTGATCGTTCCGTCGGCGTTCCGTTCGAGGTCCTGAGCCCGTTCCCCGAGGACGAAGGCCGGGTCGAACCGGCGCGCCTGCTCCAGGAGCCCGGCGACCAGATCGCGCCCCCTCACCTGGGGGAAACCGGCGATGTCGTAGATCGGCTTCTCCGGATACATCGCCGTCACCTGGCCGCCCGCCTCGGGCAGGGAATCGACGACGGCGGTGGACAGGCCCCGGAACCCGGCGTAGTAGGCGGCGTACAAGCCCACCGGACCCGCGCCGATGACGAGCAGGTCACGTTCGGCGTCGGTCATGACGGCACCGACTCCTGGCGGTCGCCTGCGAGCAGTCCGGCGGCGTGGGCGCGCAGTTCCACCCGGCGGATCTTGCCGGTCGCGGTGGTGGGCAGGGCGTCCACGAACACCACCCGCCGGGGGCGTTTGAACGAGGGCAGCCCGGCCCGGCAGAACTCGATCAGTTCGTCCTCGGTAAGGGTGACCGCGTCGCCGGTGATGACGTACGCGATGGGTTTCTCCAAGCCGTCACCGTCGCCGGCGCCGACGACCACGGCCTGATCGACGGCCGGGTGCGCCAGCAGCCGCGACTCCACCTCCGCGGGCGAGACCCAGATGCCGCTGGCCTTGAGCATGTCACCGGTGCGGCCCATGCAGCTGTAGTAGCCATCGGTGTCCTGCACATAGGTGTCACCGGTGCACAGCCACTCGCCCTGAAAGACCTGCTGGGACGCCTTGTAACGGGACCAGTAGCCGGTGGCCGTGGACTGCCCGCGCACATAGAGCGTTCCGGGCGTGCCCGGGGCGACCTCCCTGCCGGCCTCATCCAGGATGCGCAGCTCGTAGCCCGGCACGGGTACGCCTGTCGTCCCTGGCCGGACGCCGCCTTCCTGGTTGGACAGGAAGATGTGCAGCATCTCGGTCATCCCGATGCCGTCGAGGATGTCGACGCCGAAGTGCCCGGTCCACCGGTGGTAGAGCGCGGCCGGCAACGGCTCCCCCGCCGACGCCGCCAACCTGACACCGCCCAGGGCGTCGCCGGGCAGGTCGGCGCGCAGCATGTTCGCGAAGAACGTCGGCCCGGCGAAGAACAGCGTCGCGCCGTGGACGCGGGCGCGCTCGGCCAGCAACTCCGGGCGGGACGGCGCGGGCTCGAGGATCGCGGTGGCTCCCGCCGACAGCGGGAACAGGATGGAGTTGCCCAGGCCGTAGGCGAAGAACGCCTTGGCCGCCGATAGGCAACGGTCGTCGCGGTGGATCCCGAGCACCTGCTCGCCGTAGGTCTCGCACACCACCCGGATGGACTCGTGGCGGTGCATGGCAGCTTTGGGAGTGCCGGTCGTCCCCGAGGTGTAGAGCCAGAACGCCGGGGAGTCCGCGGTCGTCGGATACAGGTGGCCGTCCGGCTCGGCATCGGCCAGGTCGGCCAATGCGTGCACCGGCAGATCGGTCGCCATCTCGACGCCGTCGCCCGCGAGGACGCCCGCCAGTTCGGGTGCGGCCGCGGCGGCCTCGGACCCGGTGGCCGCGAAGTCCGCCGTCAGCGCCAGCAGCGCGGCGCGCGAGTCGCGCAGCAGCTCGGCGAGGTCATCGGCGCGCAGCATCGTGGACACGGGGACGGGGATGGCGCCTATGCGCAACGCCGCCAGGAACACCGTGACGAAGTCGGGCGAGTCGGCCATGAACATCAGCAGGCGCTGCTCAGGGCGCAGCCCGACCGCGCGGAGGCCGGTGGCGGTGCGCAGGACGCGGTCGTGGAGCTCGGCGTAGGTCAGGTCACCCGCCATCCCGGTCAGGGCCAGGCGGTGGCCGTCGCCCTGCTCGACGTGACGGTCCAGCAGGTAGGCGCTCGCGTTGAACTCGCTCATGGTCACCGTCCGGCTTCAGGCGAGGTGGACGTAGTCGTAGTCGAACGGCTTGCCGTTGATGCCCTGCCGGGGCGGCGCGATCCAGGCTGCGATCTTCCCGGGCTGGTGGACCGGCTGCATCAGCGAGCGGACATGCGCCTTGTCGACGTCGGTGGGCAGCCAGCCGCCCTTGCGCCGCTCCCACTCCTCGGCCGAAATGATCTCGCCCTCGGGAGTGGCCTCGATCCCGGTGAACGCGCCGACCCTGCGGTTGAACGCCGCGTGCGGCAGGCGCAGCCGCTGCGGCACGCCCGCTTCCTCGAGGATGCGGTTCCAGCGGTTGAGGCCGTTCTGGCAGTCGGAGATGTACTCGCGGCGCAGGTCGGTGTTGAGCCCGACCAGGGCGGCCACCTCGGTCTGCCCCACCGTCCCGTCCACGATCGCATCGACCATGATCGAGTCGTCGGTGAGCCGGTGGTCGTCCTTACGGCGCTCCTCGGCCCAGCGGCCCTTGAGCCCCGCGGTGAAGTAGTTGGCGACGTTGGTGGAGGTCTCGCCGCCGAACAGGTCCAGCGACACCGAGTAGTGGAAGTTGACGTACTTCTGGATCACCTCGAGCGGGATGCCGCCATGCGCGATGACGTCGTCGGTGTCGTGCTCGCGCATCAGCTCCACCGTCCGCTGCACGACCCGGTCGATGCCGGTGGTGCCGACGAACATGTGGTGCGACTCCTCTTTCAGCATGAACTCGCACGTCCTGCTGAGCGGGTCGAACGCGGACTCCTTGAGGGTGCCGAGCTGGTACTTGCCGTCGCGGTCGGTGAAGTAGGTGAACATGAAGAAGGAGAGCCAGTCGGGAGTCTCCTCGTTGAAGGCGCCCAGGATGCGCGGCGACTCTTCGCTGCCGGAGTTGCGGTGCAGCAGTTCCTCGGCCTCCTCGCGCCCTTCACGGCCGAAGTAGGCGTGCAGAAGGTAGACCATCGCCCACAGGTGCCGCCCCTCCTCGACGTTCACCTGGAACAGGTTGCGCAGGTCGTACAGGCTGGGCGCGGTGGCACCCAGGTTGCGCTGCTGCTCCACCGACGCCGGCTCGGTGTCGCCCTGAATGACGATCAGCCGCTGGAGGTCGGCCCGGTACTCGCCGGGCACCTTCTGCCAGACCGGTTCCCCCTTGTGCTGGCCGAACGCGATACGGCGGTCCTCCTTGCGGTCGGCCAGGAAGATGCCCCATCGGTAGTCCCGCATCGCCACGTGCCCGAAATGCGCCCAGCCCTCGCGGCCGACGTTGACGGCCGTTCGCAAGTACACGTCCTGGGTGGGCAGGGACGGACCCATCGAGTCCCACCACGACAGGAAGTTGGGCTGCCAGGATTCCAGCGCGCGCTGCAGGCGGCGGTCTTCGCGCAGGTCGACGTTGTTGGGGATCTTCTCGCCGTAGTCAGCGGTGGTCGTCATGCTCAGACTCGCTTCTTGTCGAAGTCGGCGCGCTGGCCGGTGCCGTATTTGCGCAGCGCCCCCTCGGGGCCGGAGGCGTTGGATCGGTTGAAGATCCAGTTCTGCCAGGCGGTGAGGCGGCCGAAGATCTTGGTCTCCAGCGTCTCCGGTCCGGCGAACCGGTAGTTGGCTTCGAGGCCGGTCAGGGCGTCGGGGCTGAAGCTGGTCCGTTCCTCCACGGCGATGCGGACCTCCTCCTCCCAATCGATGTCGTCGGGAGCGAAGGTGACCAGGCCGAGCCGCTCGGCGTCCTCGGCCTGGAGCGGCTCGCCGCGGGCCGCCTCGGCGGCGTCCAGGCCCTCGTGGTCGCCGTAGAACCGGGTGCCCAGCCGGGTCAGGCCGTTGCCCATCGGCAGCGGCCCGAGGTTCATCGGCCCGACCGTCACGGCGGCCGGCTCCGCGTCGGGGTCGATCTCCTCGAAGACCCCTGCGAGCTGGAACGAACGGTCCGCGGCCAGCGCCAGCTCCAGCAGGGATCCGGCGAAGCAGCTGCCCGGCTCGATCAGCGCGATCAGGCTGCGGCTGGTGACGTCCAGCCGTTTGAGCGTGCGCTTGAGGTAGAGCACGATCTCGTTGGCCAGCCAGTCGTCACCGTTGTCCAGCAACAGCGCGTCATGGGCCAGAACGTGCCCGGCATCGCCCCGCGTGCGCAGCAGCCAGGTACCGAGGTCGGTCTCGTTGGTGCGCAGGTCGAGGATCAGGTCGTCCAGTTCGCGCGCCAGCGCGAGCGTATAGAAGTCCGCGCCCTGCTCGTGGACGTCCTCGATGCGGCCGGGAGCATCGCCGTCCGGCCCCAGCACGGTGATCTCCACGAGGCCGCGGGCACGGTCCAGAACCGCGCTGACATACCGGTATCTGATGCGGTCGTCGCTGCGTTCCTTTGCCAGTGGGGTCAGTTCGATGCCGCGCACGCCGGTGGGACGGCCCGAACGCGCGGCGAGCTCGCCGGCGCGCTGCTCGACCGTCTTCTCCCACACGCTCCGGGGCACGATCTCGTCCACCAGCCGCCAGGCGACGGCCTTCTTCCCGCCGACTCCATCGGACTTGGTGGAGAAGTAGTCCGCCACGTCGCGGCGGACGTGCCGCTTGTCCGACACCCGGGTCAACCCGCCCGTGCCCGGCAGCACGCCCAGCAACGGCAGCTCAGGCAGCGACACCGCCGAGGAACGGTCGTCCACCAGCATGATGTGGTCGCACGCCAGCGCGAGCTCGTAACCGCCGCCCGACGCGGTGCCGTTCAACGCCGCCACGTAGGTCTGGCCGGAGTTGGCGGTCGCGTCCTCGATGCCGTTGCGGGTCTCATTGGTGAACTTGCAGAAGTTCACCTTCCACTCGTGCGGCGAGGCCGCCAGCATCCGGATGTTCGCGCCGGCACAGAAGATCTTCTCCTTGCCACTGGTGATCACCACCGTGCGCACCTCGGGATGCTCGAACCGCAACCGCTGAACAGCGTCGTAGAGCTCGATGTCCACGCCGAGGTCGTACGAGTTCAGCTTGAGCTCGTAGCCGGGGAGCAATCCGCCTTCCTCGTCGACATCCATCGTGAGAGTGGCGACGGCACCATCGAAGGACAGCCGCCAGTGGCGGTAACGAGCCGGTCCGGTCCTGAACTCGACCCGACCAGGAACATCGGCGTCATCAGGCCTGTCATCGGCCGCACCGGAGGTGGGTTTGCCTGCCAGAAGGGTCATCGACTCGTCCTCTCTGCTCCCCACAAGACTCTACAGATTCAAGTCGCTACGTCAAGAAGTAGTAGAATATTACGTCCACGTCGCCGTTCATGACAGTCGCCGCTCATGACAAAGGCGGGGCCCGATCTCTCGAGCCCCGCCTGGATCCGGAACCGCGCCGTGAAGGTCGATGGCGCCTCTAGGTCCCGGACCAGCGAACTGAGTCGTGTGCTTCCGCTCTCCTTCACAGGGTCGTCGGCGCCGTTCGCCCGCCGAGCGGCTCCGTGTGGAGAGGGTCATGGAGTGCTCTGCTCGGCGAACGGCGCCGGGATGGCTTCGGGTCGTCGACGAACGCCCGCGGAGGCGGGGAGCGCTGGCGCCCGCGGGATCTGATCTTTCTGCCGGGGGCGCCGTCGAACGGCTGCACGTGCGGCGAGGCGGCCCGGGGACGCGGCGGGCGCGGTCGCTTCGAGGGCCTCTCGGGAGGGGCGGGCCACGACGGCAGCCGGGGCGGTACGCCAAATCCGGCCGCGATGAGCGCGTCGAACTCGCGGCGCAGCCATCGTGGGTCGGCGCAGATCAGGTCTGCAAACCTCGCGTACACCTCGGCTGTCGTCGGGCGAGCCACGTCGATCACTCCCTGGAACCTCTACTAGCGCCACCAGGCCACTGACCGATACACTTTTTCTATAGTCCGGGCTGCAGAAAAAGTCAAGCCCCCAACTTGGACTTCCCCGGGATGGACGGCCGGATGGCGATGACCGACAAGCTGGAGGATCCCGATTACCCGGGCTACACCACCGGCCAGGCCGCCGACGTGCTCGGTGTCCAGCAGGCGTTCCTGCGCAGCCTGGACGCCGCCGGCGCGGTCAGCCCGCACCGATCCGACGGCGGCCACCGGCGCTACAGCCGCCGCCAGCTGGCGTTCGCCCGGCGGATCCGGGAGCTGTTCGACCAGGGGCACACGCTGGCCGCGGCGTTGCGCATCCTGTCACTGGAGGACGAGCTGGCCGTCGCGCACGCCCGCATCGAGACGCTGAAGACCCAGCTCACCGCACAGGCCGGCGGCGCCGAGACGCACCGGAAGGAAGATCTTCGTTCGTGACGACGGCCGTCCACCGGGCCAGGGTCGTGACGAGCACCCCCCTATGGCTCACCGGCCGTACATGCCGACCAGCGTGCCCGTCGCGATGGCCTTGACCTTGACCACGGCGTTCAGGTCCTCGGCGGTGAACCCAGACGACAGGCCGGAGGGTTCGGACAGCGCGCTCAGCCGGAAGACGTAGCGGTGCGGCTCGTCTCCGACGGGCGGATGCGGCCCCCCGTAGCCGAGGCTTCCGTACCCGTTGCGGCCTTCGGCGGCGCCGGACGGCGGCTGCGCCGCCTCCAGGCCCTTCGACTCGGGCGGAATCCCGGCCAGCAGCCAATGAACGAACGTGCCGCTCGGGGCGTCCGGATCTTCGCACACCAGCACGAGCTCCCTCGCTTCCTCAGGCACGCCCGACCATTCCAGCGGCGGCGAAACGTCCCCTGAGTCGTGCGCGTACTCGGCCGGGATGAAGGTGTGTTCGTGGAACGCGGCGCTGCGCAGTTTCATCTCCTTCATGACGTTCCCCATTCCCGTCAGGCGGCCCGGGACTCACGAGGGGGCGGCGTCCAGATGAGGCATCTTCCAGCCCTCGGCCAGTCTTGAAGGGTGCACGTTCTCCCCGCCACCGAAGAACTCGCAGAACTTCATGATCAACGGATCCCAGCCGAGCGGGTCCACATGGTGCGTTCCCGGAATGACCAGCGACTCCTCGACATGCGTCCGCAACACCTCGACATGGATCGCCGCAGCCCTCACTGAAGGGCCCTCGACCGGATGGTGCGCCAGCACCCGGCACTCCATCTGGATCGGGCACTCCGCCACCCGCGGCGGGCTCACCATGTCCGACGCCTGCTCGGTCAGCCCCGCCAGCGCGAACTTGTCAGCCACGTACCGATACCCCTGCGCCGCCTTGCGCTCAGGTACGTCCCGCCGGCCCGTCGTCATCGCGATGCGGTCGACGGCCTCCACCATCCCCGACGACGGCAGATTCAACACGCACTCCCGCTCCCTCAGCAGGTTCGCCGTCGTCTGTCCGCTGCCGCCGAGCCCGAGCACGCAGTGCTGCCCCAGCCACCACGCCGACGACATCGGCGCCAGGTTCGCCGTCCCGTTCTCGTTCCGTGAACTGATCAACACCACGGGCGTCCCGAAGTACAACACCTTCAACCCAGGAACCACATGCATCGCAACCCCCTCCACACAGCGACTCTCTCCCACTCCCCCACCCCGCCGCTGGCAGGAATCCGCCCTCACGTTCCAACCGAAAGCCGCGGTGACCCGGTCGTGTGGCCACGCCAACAACGCCCCGGGCCGGGCGTCAGTGCCTGGCTGTATCAACGGTCCCCGACCACGTTCACCCGCGCCTACGCCGAGAACCTCGTTCACCGGCTGACCGGTCGATAGGCGCCCGCCTTCTTTGCTTGAGCGAAAGTGTCAGGTGACTTCGAGGTTGGCCATCATTCCCATGTCCTCGTGTTCGGCGTTGTGGCAGTGGAAGAGGTAGCGGCCGCGGTAGGCGTCGAAGCGTGTGATGATCTCCACTGCTTCACCCGGCCTCAGTGAGACGGTGTCCTTGAGACCCGCGTCGTGGGGCAACGGTCGCCTGCCGCTGCGCGAGAGCACCCGGAAACCGACCAGATGCAGATGGACGGGATGGTGAACGTCGGCGATCAGCCGCCACACCTCGATATCGCCGAGACGGACGGTGACGTCGGTGCGCGCGGGGTCGAACGGCTTCCCGCCGATCAGCCATCCGTGGCCGCCGCGCATCCGCCCGGCGCGGAAGGAGAACTCGCGCACCCGCACGGCGTCCGACCGGCGCCAGGTCGGCAGATCGGTCGAGAGGACGCGGGCGACGCGGCTGCCGTCCTTGGCCTTGCGTGCGACACGGAAGGCCATCACGTCGCGGGTACGACCGGAACCCAGCCGGTTGACGACCATGACGCGACCGCCGATCGGAACACTCGAGAAGTCGACGACCACGTCATGGCGTTCGGCCGGTGCGATCGGCAGGAACCGGTGGGTGACGGGAGCCGCGAGCAGGCCCTGGTCGGCGCCGACCTGGACGAGATCGAGCCGGCGTCCGTCGTCGGTGACCGCTTCGAGTTCGTAGTGCCGGGCGTTCGAGGCGTTCAGAACGCGCAGCCTGTACCGGGCCGCGTCGACCTCGTGCACGGGCCACGGGGCGCCGTTGACCAGGATCACGTCACCGAGGACTCCGGCGAGATAGGGCTCCTGGACACCCGGCTGCTTGCGCAGGGTGGGGTCGAGGGCGGGGTAGGCGAGGCTGCCGTCTGCGGAGAACGCACGGTCCGCGATCATGAGGGGCAGCTCGCGCCGTCCCGCCGGGAGGCAGAGTGACTCCTCGGCGTCGTCGCGCACGATGTGCAGACCGGCGAGGCCCCGCCAGATCGCGGGGGCGGTGAAGTCCATCCGGTGGTCGTGGTACCACAGCAGCGCCGGCCGCTGGTCCAGCGGGAACGTGTAGTCCCGCGTCAGTGTGGTCTCCACCGCCCGCGGGTCGTGCATGCCATGCGTGCCGCTCATGTCATGCCTGCCGTGGCCGCTCATGTCATGGCCGCCGTGGCCGTTCCGCATGCCCGGGGCGGCGCCGACAGCGGTGCCCGGCCAGCCCTCAGGCAGAACGAGGTCGGTCGGGTACCCGTCGGAGTCCGCCCGGGTCCGTCCACCGTGCAGGTGCACGACGGTCGGCACGGGCAGCTCGTTGCGATGCGTCACGGTGACCGGCCGACGGCGGCGCGACTCGATCGTCGGACCGGGGAAGGTGCCCTCGTACGTCCACAGCGGCGTCCTGACACCGGGCAGGATCTCCGCGGTCGCTTCACGCTGGGTCATCTCGTACCGGTCGACTCCGCCCGAGGTGCTGACTGGTTTCAGCACGGGCGGGATCGGCAACGGCACCTGGAACGGGGGCGGCAGCGGCACCTCGCTGCGCAGTTCGGCGCCGGTATGCGGCGGGCGGCGGGCCAGTGCGCCCCCGGTCGTCAGCCCGGTGAACGCCACCAGCCCGAGCGCTCCGCCGATGCCCAGCGCCTGCCGCCTGGCCATTCCACGGGCACCACCCGACTGGCCGTCCTCGTGCTCACTCATCGTCAGTCTCCTGCTGCTTCGGCTCTGCCACCTTCCGCAACTGCGCACGCCGGGCTTCGTCCCGCCGTATGAGGGGCCGGCGCCATACGCCGACGAACTGCACGACGAGCGCGGCGATCGTCGCCACACCCAGCGGGAAGTGCAGCCACAACGCACCTTCCATCCCGGCGAAGTACTGGACCGTCTCAGCCGCCACCAAGGCCAACGTGCCGAGCAACGGGGAGACCCGGCGCAGCCGAACCCAGACAACGATTGCCACGATCAGCTGCACGTAGCCGACGGAGGTGGTGACGTTGGCGCCTGCCTCATGCAGGCGCAGCCCCTCGTAGTCGCCGCTCAGGAACACGCCGGCGAACACCGGCTGACCGAAGATCGCAACTACGTGCGCGCTGACGACGGCCCGCAATGCCCACCCAGAGGGCGTCGTCCGACACGCGACATCGGATCTGGCCGGAATGGCCGGGCGGATCTTGTCGGCTGCGGTGACCATGGAACGCCCTCCTCACTCTGTCTCGATTCGCGATCAGCCACGACGTTATGACTCTGGCGTTATTCTGTCTAAGATCAATATTGCTATGACGCTATGATGTCCGGGGCATGACGAGTGAGGGGTGAGAGGGCCATGGACCTGAACACGCTCAGGCAGTTCCTCGTGGTGGCGCGGCTGGAGCACCTCAGCCGCGCGGCCGACGAACTCCACATCGCCCAGCCGTCCCTGAGCCGCACCATCGCCCGGCTGGAGAGCGAGCTCGGCACACCGCTGTTCGACCGGGCCGGCCGGCTCCGGCTGAACGACACCGGAAAGCTCTTCCGCGGTCACGTCGAACGTTCCCTCGGCGAACTGGACGCGGGGCGACGAGCCGTCGCCGAGGCGGCCGGTGAGGGGTTCGGCTCCGTGAGGCTGGCGTCAGAGACCTTTCTCGCGCTCACCGGACCGCTCGCGGCGTTCAAGCGGGCCCATCCCTCCGTCGAGATCGAACTGCACCAGATGCCGGCCGAGGAGATGGCCCGGCGCCTGCGCGCCCAGGACATCGACCTCTGCGTCGCGTCACAGCCGATCCGGGCCGAGGAGGTGGAGGCGGTCCAGCTGTCCGATGAGGCGGTGTGGCTGGCCACGCCGCTCGACCACCCGCTGGCGGGCCGCACCTCGGTGAGCGTCGACGAGCTCGCCGGCCAGCCGTTCATCACCGCCCGCAAGGGGCACTGGCAACGCCGGCTTCTCGATCGGCTCTTCGCCGAAAGGGACCTGGTTCCGAAGATCGTCTGCGAGGGTGACGAGCCCGCGGCCATCGCGGAGCTGATCAGCGCCGGACTCGGCATCGGCCTCGTCCCCGCCATCGCCCGACGCATCGCCGCCCGTGCCCCCGTCGCCTGGATCGCCGTCGACCACCCCGACTGCCGCCGCAGGCTCACCCTGTTCTGGAGCACCGACAGCCGTCTGCCGACCGCCGCCCGTCTGATGCGCACCACGATCACCAGCTGGAACTGGATCACTGGTGATTCCCAGGAGGAACGATGACGGCCCAGTCTCGCGACAAGGTCCCACGCGATGGACATCATCTGCCGTCCACGACGATCAGTCCCGGGAGCCGGTGTTCGGCCGGCAGCGGGGCGGCCTCAAGCGCACTGCCGTTCAGGGTCACGGTCGGGTGGCCGACGGCCAGTTCGTGCGCGCGCACCTTCCCGGCGCCGACCCAGACTGGTGATCATGGGATGGCTGACCGCGAAGCTGACGTGTGGAAACGGCGTGAGAATCTCGTTAAGGTCATGGACAGGTGAGCCGGGAAGTCTGGTCGGCAGGTCCCTAGCCGATCGATCCCGAAGAGATCCATGACACCCTTGTTGCTGGCGTTCGCCGGGCTGCTGCTGCTCGCGGTCCTGCTGTCCAATCTGGCCAATCGCACCATGCTGTCCACGGCCGCGCTGTTCCTGGTGGGCGGTTTCGTGCTCGGGGACGGCGTCACCGGGGTGCTGTCGCTGAGCCCGGGTGACTCGCTGGTCGCGGGGCTCGCGGAGCTGGCGTTGTTCGCGGTGTTGTTCGCCGACGGCATGCACGCCGGCTGGAAGGATCTGCGGTCCGCCTGGCGGCTGCCCGGACGGGCGCTGGGCTGGGGTCTGCCGCTCACTCTGGGCGTGACGGCGTTGCTGGCCTACTACGTGGCCGGGCTCGGCGTGGTGGAGTCGCTGCTGGTCGCGGCGATCCTGACGCCGACCGATCCGGTGTTCGCCGCCGCGCTGGTGGGCAACGACCGGGTGCCGCCGCGGCTGCGGCACCTGCTGAACGTCGAGTCCGGGGTGAACGACGGCCTGATCCTGCCGTTCGTCGTGCTGTTCCTGGCGATCGCCAAAGGCAGCGACGATCTGCATCTGGGGGAACTGGGCAGCGAGCTGGCGCTGGGTCTGGTGATCGGAGTGGCGGTGCCGTGGGCCGCGATCATGCTGGAGCGCACCCGGCTGTTCGCGATCTCACCCAAGTACGAGCCGCTGAACGCGGTGGCGATCGGCCTGCTCGTCCTGGGACTCGGCAAGGCCACCCACGGCAACCTGTTTTTGGCCGCGTTCGCCGCCGGCATCACCGTCGCGACCATCGGAGACCAGCACAGCAAGGCCTTCTCGGAGTTCGGTGAGCTGGTCGCCGAGCTGCTCAAGCTCGCCGCGCTGCTGGTGTTCGGGGCGCTGATCTCGCCGGCGTTCCTGGGCGAGGTCAGTGTGTCGGGCTGGGTGTTCGCAGTGCTGGCATTGGTGCTCGCCAGGCCGGTCGCGCTGTGGGTGTCGTTCCTGCGGTCCGGGCTGAGCGCACGGGAGCAGGGCGCGGCCATGTGGTTCGGGCCCAAGGGTTTCGCCTCGGTCGTGTACGGACTGCTCGTGCTGGAATCGGGCATCCCCGCGGCCGATGAGATCTTCCACCTGGTTGCGGTGACCATCGTGCTGTCGATCCTGGCGCACTCCTCGACCGACGTCGTCGTGGCCCGCGGGTTCGACGACGAACACGAGGTGCCCGCCTGGTACGGGAAGGCACGCACCCTGGTCCGCCGTCCCGGCCCGGCCCCACAGCCCACCCCCGATGAGAACTCTCAGTGATCGATCGAACTAGCGTGGTGGCAGGCGCACCCGAAGGCTGATCGGCGATCTTCTGCGCAATCCGTTCTGACAGGAGTGTTCTTGGCTGCCACCCTCGCCATCGCGATCTTTGTGACCGCTTATGCCTTGATCGCGTCCGAGAAGATCGACCGGACGAAGGTCGCGCTGGGTGGAGCGGCGCTGATGCTGCTCTTCCACATCACCGACGCCGAGAACGCCTTCTTCTCCGAGGAATCGGGGATCGAGTGGAACGTCATCTTCCTGCTGCTGGGCATGATGGTGATCGTCTCGGTGCTGCGGCAGACCGGCGTCTTCGAGTACCTGGCGATCTGGGCGGCCAAACGAGCCCGCGGCAAGCCCTACCGGCTCATGGTGATGCTCGTGGTCATCACCGCGGTCGCCTCGGCACTGCTGGACAACGTCACCACCGTCCTGCTGATCGCACCCGTCACCTTCCTGGTCTGCGAACGCCTCAACCTCAAAGTGGCGCCCTACCTGATCGCCGAGGTGATGGCGTCCAACATCGGCGGCACCGCCACCCTGGTCGGCGACCCGCCCAACATCATCATCGCCGCCCCCAGCCGCGGCGACCTGTCGTTCAACGACTTCCTGATCCATCTGGCGCCGCTCGTCATCGTGCTCATCGCGGTCTTCTGCCTGATGTGCCGCTGGCTGTTCCGCTCAGCGTTCACCTACGACCCGGCACTGGCTGAAGAGATCATGACGCTGGAGGAGCGCGAGGCCATCACCGACCGGCGGCTGCTGGTCCAATGCCTGCTCGTCCTCGGGGTGGTGGTGGCGGCGTTCGTGCTGCACCCGGTGCTGCACTACGAACCCTCGGTGGTGGCGCTGCTGGGCGCCGGGCTGCTGGTCGCCGCCACCAAGGTCACCACCGAACAGGCACTGGAAGAGGTCGAATGGCCGACCCTGGTGTTCTTCGCCGGCCTGTTCGTCATGGTCGGAGGCCTGGTCGAAACCGGCGTCATCTCCAAGATCTCCCAAGCCGCCGCCGACGCCACCGAGGGCCGTCTGGGCTTGGCCACGATGCTGCTGCTGTGGGCGTCAGCCGGACTGTCGGCGGTCGTGGACAACATCCCCTACGTCGCCACCATGAGCCCGATCGTCGCCGACCTCGTCCAGCAGAACGGCGGCAACGACAAGGCCCAAGTCCTGTGGTGGGCCCTCGCACTCGGCGCCGACCTGGGCGGCAACGCCACCGCCGTCGGCGCCAGCGCCAACGTCGTCGTCCTGGGCATCGCCGCCCGCAACGGCACCCCCATCAGCTTCTGGCAATTCACCAAATACGGCCTGGTAGTCACATTCGTCACCGTCGCCCTCGCCACGCCGTACCTGTGGCTGCGCTACCTATAGAAGGAACGGGCCGACCAGCCCACCGAGCCCGTCGCGGCGGTCAGATGCGGGCTTCGAACAGGGCCACCGAGCCTTGGACGGCGATCCGGTGGAAGGCGAAGCGCCGTCCCAGTTCGGCCTCCAGGTCGGCGGCTGTGTCGTCGACATTGTGAAAGACGTTGCGGGCGTTGAGCAGGCGGGCGGCCAACGTGGAGGACGGGGTGTGGCGCACACCGCGGGCAAGGACGGTGCTCCCGAATACGCGCGCCCCTTCTCCCAGGTACGGAAGCACCCGGTCGAAGATCACGGCCTTTTCCGAGATGGCGCCTGGAACGCAGTGGAGCAACAGGTTGAGCCCTGCCGAGTCGAAGCGCGCGTCGCCGAGGTTCAAGGGTTCCAGGACGTTCCGCAGGTGCGTGTCCGGTTTGTGGCGGGCCAGCCTCCGGCTCGCCGTGGCCAAGACGGTGGGGTTCAGGTCGACGAGGCTGATGCGTGACCCGGCGGCCTGTTCGCAGTTGTCGAGGAAGTAGCCGGTGCCTGGGCCGAGTTCCAGATGCCGGGGTCCGACGTTGCGTTCGTACTGGGCCAGCATGACCTCCGGTGGGCACCGCCAGACCAGCCTGCAGACCACGCCGAGCACCCCCATGTCGTAACCGCTTAGCACGGCGCGAGAGTAGACCGCGGCGCCACTCCAGGCGTCCGCCCTCATCATTCGCGGTCCCCGGCGCGGCGTCCCGCAGCGGGAGGACGTCCCGTTCCGGGTGGGCGTCCCGCAGCGGGAGGACGTCCCGTTCCGGGCGGGCGACGCCGGGCGGCCTTCCTGCCGACGCCTCGCAGCAGCCGGGCTCTGCGGGGACGGCGGCGCGGGCTGGCGATCTCGCCGGTGAGACCGCGTTCAAGATTGTCGAAGATTCCCTCGATGGTCTCGCCGTGAATCACCTTGCCGACCAGCGGCCATGCCACCCGCATGACGCTGGGGAACGAGCCGTCCAGCACATGATGTATCCGGGTGCCCTCCCGCACCGGCTCCAGGACGAATCCGTGGCCGTCGTCAGGGTCGTGCTCCATGCCGAAGCGCAGCTCCCGGTTAGGCGTGACAACGGTCACCTTGCAGTTGACCAGCGCCGCCCCAGTGTCGTGGATCATCGGCGCTTCCTCGTACAGACCCTCAGGGAAGCGGACCCATCCCCACAGGGAGGGGTAGACCGGATCGTTGTCGGTTCCCATGCGGCTCAGCAGGTCCCAGACCCGCTCGGGCGGAACGCGAAGGACTCGCTGGCGCTCATCATGAACGCGATAGGACATCGCCGCTCTCCTCTCACCGGCCGCATGTCTCGGCTGGCGAGCTTGATGTTGACTGCGTCACTTGATGTTGGTCCCCACTTGATGTTGGTCCACGTTCTGACCTTCAGCTCGCAACTGCCAGCCGCGTCCGATCGAGCGCATCAGCATCGGGTACACCACCAGGTACCGGAACGGGGCGATCGCGGCCATGTAGAGCTTCCCGAGAAGGCCGTTCGGCTTCACCAGCACGGCCATCTGGCCTCGGTGGCCACCGGACTCGTCCTGGACCCAGCCGATGTGCATCACCGCGTGCACCGTCCGGTTGGCGGTCTCCGCCGCCCACTCGTCGTCGGTGAGGTAGAGCGAGGTGAACGGAACCGCGCCGGGGTCCGGGCCGCGCGAGATGTCGCGGAGATCCGCCGGCAGCCGGTCGCGCAGTGACGGCACACGTGCGCCGACAGCGGCGCCGGGCCCGTCCAGGCCGAGCAGCCCGCCGAGCTTCCAGCGGATCGCGAAGAGCACGCGGATGACGAGGGGCATGTCCTTCAGGTCTTTGCCTTCCGTCATCTGGCGTACCAGTCGTTCGAGGTCGTCAGGACCGCCGGGCGTCGGCAATGCCCACACGTCCTCGATCCGGAAATCATTCGTGATTTCGTGGATCCGCCAGGGGCGGGAAATGTGATCGGTTTTCTGAAGTTTCATTCCTGGACCTCCGGCCCGCTCAATGGGATGTGGCTCGTTACGCGCCCGGCGTGAAGCCGCCCACGACGTCAATCGGAAAACATCCGGCCAAGGTGGCCGGCGACCTGGCCCTGATCGCCAGAACCCCCTGATGACGGCACTGCCAACGGCACTGCCAACGCGTCGGCTTTATAGG
The DNA here is from genome assembly GCF_008923185.1 of Actinomadura rudentiformis. Lineage (GTDB taxonomy): Bacteria > Actinomycetota > Actinomycetes > Streptosporangiales > Streptosporangiaceae > Spirillospora > Spirillospora rudentiformis. The sequence goes on along the minus strand of NZ_WBMT01000031.1, from coordinate 57,581 downwards.
GACCGGAGATGGAAGACGTCACGAGGGAGACGTTCGCGTTCGTCGTAGGCGAAGTCCACGCCCGCGGCTCCGGCGATGGCGAAGGACGCCTTTAATGCCTCCTCGGATTCCCACTGCCCGGTTGTGACGATGGCGCCGCCGTCGACCGTGACCCAGCAGGCGGCCGACAGGCATCCTGGCGTGGTGCTCATGGTCTCGACGGCCTGGTGTACGCGGGAGATGAACTCGTCGAAATACTCGGGCTCTGGGTAGTGGACACCGACAAGGCCGACTGTCATCCCGTCGACACCTCCTTGGGTTGTGATGGCGCGGACAGGCGCTGGGTGCCGGCGCCGCAGGCCCCGCCCGCAGTGAGCCCCTCCGGACACCTGCGGCGCACCTGCGCCCTCCGCGTAACGGTCGGTGTCGACGGTACGGAGCGTGCGGCCACGGAACGATCCGGGAGGCATCACTGCCTCGGGCGTGAATCCGCCCGTGGACGGTGGTGCGAGCACGAAATCGGGCAGGTCATATGATCGCTACCATGGCACTGCGGGTCGTCTTCGCCGACGACGACTATCTCGTTCGCGAAGGGGTCGCGGCCCTGCTCGGACGCGTTGACCGCGTGGAGCTCGTCGGAACGGCGCAGGACATGCCGGGACTGCTGGGCGCCGTGGACGAACATCGCCCCGATGCCGTCCTGACCGACATCCGGATGCCGCCGACGGGCTTGAACGAGGGGATCCGCGCGGCCAAGGCCATCCGCCGCGACCATCCCGGGATCGGCGTCGTGGTGCTGTCGCAGTACGCCGAGAGCGGCTACGCCTACGACCTGCTGGGCGAGAGCGCCGAGGGCCTCGGCTACCTGCTCAAGGAGCGGGTGACCCACGTCGACGAACTCGTCCGCGCGCTGGAGGAGACGGCACGGGGCGGGTCGGCGCTCGACCCGAAGGTGGTGGACGCGCTGCTGGCTGAGCGGCGCCGGGTGGCGGCCTCGCCGCTGAACCTTCTGTCGGAACGGGAGCACGAGGTCCTCGCCCTGATGGCCGAGGGCAACAACAACGCGCGTATCGCGACGAAGCTGACGGTGTCGGTGCGCGGGGTGGAGAAGCACATCAACGCGATCTTCTCCAAGCTCGGCATCGCCGAAGAACCGGTGGTGCACCGTCGGGTGAAGGCCGTCCTGCTCTACCTGGACGACCAGGGACTGCTCTCCCCCGGCTGAGGCCGGGGCGGCGAGCCGGGGAGCCGAATGCGAGCCGGGACGCGGGGAGCGCGACAGGCCAGGACGCCGGACCGGCCTGGGCGACGGCTCAGGACTCTGAACCGGGCGGCGCGGCAGGTCCGCACGCTGGAACGGGCGCCGGAGCGGGTGGCGCGGCAGGTCCGGATTCTGGAGCGGGTGGCGCGGCGGGCCGCACACCTGCTGTGGCTGGGCACGGTGGTCCTGGCGTCGGCGAACTTCCTGTTCGCCGTCCTCAACGGCACGGACGCGGCCGGCTTCGGAATGGCCTACCCCATCGGGATTTCGGTGATGTCGGTGGCGTTCTCGGCGGTCGGCGCGGTGGTGTCGCTGCGGCTCCCGGCGAACCCGATCGGCTGGCTGCTCAGCTGCATCGGCGTCGCGATCGTGGTGACGGGGCTCAGCCAGTCCTATGCCGTCTACACCACGTTCACCCGTCCGGGCGCGCTGCCAGGTGCGGAGGTGGCGAGCTGGGCCGGGACCTGGGTCTGGATCTTCGCGGTGTTCCCGTCGGGCACCCTCTTGCCGCTGCTCTTCCCCGATGGGCGGCTGCGATCCCGGCTGTGGCGCGCCGTCGCATGGCTGGCCGCCGCCGACCTGGCCGCCGCGGCGGTGTGCTACGCGATCGTCTCGACCGACCGGCATCCACGCACGTTCCGGCCGATGATCGACGGTCTGGGCGACGTGCTGCTCATCACCGTGCCCGGCGGCGCGTTCGGCCTGCTCGCCGTGCTGGCGGCGGCGTCGAGCGTGGCCCGGTACCGGCGGGCTCACGGTGACGAGCGGCAGCAGCTCAAATGGTTCGGCGCCAGCATCGCCCTCGGCGCCACGTCGGTGACGGTCCAGCTCGTCCGGCTCGTGGCGCAGCCGGATCCGTGGTTGAACGCGCTGCTGGTGCTGGGTTCGTGCACGCCCATCGCGATCGGGTTCGCCATCTCCAAGCATCGGCTGTACGACATCGACGCCGTCCTGCGCCGGACGATCGTCTATGCGACGTTGGCCGCGTTCATCACGGCGGTGTACGTCGCGGTGGTCGCCGGGATCGGATCGGCCATCGGCACGCGGGCGGACGGTGGGCCGCTGCTGCCGCTGCTGGCGACGGCCATCGCCGCGCTGGGTTTCGGCGGCGTCCGCACGCGCGCGAAGCACCTCGCCGACCGGCTCGTGCACGGCGTCAAGGCCACGCCGTACGAAACGCTGTCACACCTGTCCGAACGACTCGCATCCGCGGCTTCGATCGACGAGTTCCTGCCCTCGCTCACACGCGCCTTGGCGGACGCCACCGGCGCCTCGCGGGCGGAAGTCTGGGTCAAGGTGGGAGATCACCTCCATCTGGCGGCCGCGCACCCGCCGGTCTCCGCCGCGCACCCGGCTGAGCCGCTCATCCTCGACAAGCCAGGCAGCCTTCCGCCCTTTGAATGGGCGGACGCGACGGCGGCGGTGCGCGACCGGGGCGAACTGCTCGGGGCGATCACGCTGGCCAAGCCGCCCGGCGACCCGCTCACCGAGCGGGACGCCGCCCTGACCGCGGACCTGGCCGCGCACGCCACGATCGCATTCCGCGACGTCGCCCGCACCGCCGAACTGCGGGAGTCGCGCAAGCGGCTGGTGACCGCCCAGGACTCCGAACGCCGACGTCTGGAACGCGATCTGCACGACGGCGCGCAGCAACACCTGCTGGCGATCGCGACCAAGGTCAGCCTGGCCAGCCACCTCCTGGACGACGGGACGCCGCCCGAGACCCGTGCGCTGCTCGACGAACTGGGACACGACATCGGAACGGCCCTGGAGACGCTCCGCGACCTGGCTCGCGGAATCTTCCCCGCGGTCCTCGCCGACCAGGGCCTCGTGCGGGCGCTCCAGGCGCACGCCGGCCGGCTTCCCGTCCCGGCGGAGCTGACCGTCACGCCCGGTCTGGTCGCACAGCGATTCGCGCCCGAGGTCGAGATGGCGGTGTACTTCTGCTGCCTCGAAGCCCTGCAGAACGCGACGAAGCACGCCGGCACGCACGCGCCCCGATTGAAGCTGACCTGCGACGACGGCACTCTGGAGTTCTCGGTGTCGGACGACGGACCCGGCTTCGACACGCGGCGCGCCACGCCCGGCACCGGACTCCGCAACATGCGAGACCGGCTCGAGGCCATCGACGGCCGCCTGGAGATCCGTTCGGCTCCAGAAGCGGGCACCACGGTGTGGGGACGTGTCCCCACTGCCGCCCACGCGTCGCATGTCTCCCTGAACGACGAGTGCGCTGAGCCGACCGCGCTGCGGTCCTCTGATGGTCCAACCGACCGATGACCTTGCGCACTGCACCGGTCGGATCGACACGCTGATGGTGGCCGGCGGGCCGGGCATGCGGGACGCTCGACAGACCCCATGCCACGACCACTGATCCGCGGCGACGAGCCTGCTCACCGTTATCCGGGGGCCACCGTAGAAACGTGACCCGATCTTCGCACGTGGCTGCCGCGATGGACGGCCCTGGCCGGCAAGACCGGCTACGTCCACATCACCGCCACCGCCCCGGGAGCAGCCTCTCAGCAACAGCGGGGCGACCGCAGCGCGCCGAGCACGAGGGTGATCGGGACCAGGGCGACCGGGATGGTCGGTGCACATCGCGGCTCTGGGCGCGGTCGGCGTCCAGGAGGGCGGTCACCATCGGCCGTCCAACTTCGAACGCCGTTACCGGCACCTGGCGGCCGATGGAATCTACCCAGGCAAGGACGGAGTACATCCCTGGTCAGCGCAGCCAGCGCTGGCCGACGCCACGGCCTGGCCATTGCGACCCGCCTGCCCTTACGCGTGCCCGGTGAGCCGTGGGCGCCGCCGCGGTCTCACGCAGCATGACCGGGGAGGGGTTCCCCCTCACGCAGCATGATCGGGGAGGGGTTCCCCTGACGTCGTGGCTGCAGGTGGTGGCGGAAGTGACATCGCACGGGCACCAGACCTGGATGGTCGAGGACCACATCGCCAAGTTACCTCTGTGGACTCTAGAACGGCCAGGCCCCGGACGGCCCAGCCCTTCAAGATCACAGACTGATTCAATGAATCGGGGACCCATGGGGACCCGCATAGCCGGGGCCTCCGGGAAGGAGAGGCCCCGGCAGGGGTCAGAAAGGTGAGCGCACGGCCCGCGGCGCCGGGCCGCGGAGGCTCAGTTCACCTTGGGCGAGCCGCCCAGGGATCCGTGCTTGTCCCCCAGTCCGTCGAGGTTGAAGTTGAAGGTGTAGGAACCATCGCCCGTCCAGCCGCCCATGGCGTTCGAGTTGGTCCACGGCGTGAAGCAGTACTTCTTCAGGGTCGTGTACCTGTTCATGTCGGAGGTCCAGTTGCAGGAAGCCTTCGCCTTGTCGGCGTCGTTCCGCTCAAGGCGCGGATGGACGATGAACTTGTCCCAGTCCGTGCCTCCGTAGGTACGCGCGTAGTCCATCTGGATGTAGGCCCGGCGGAGATAGCCGTCCGTCTCGATGCAGGCCTTCAGGAGGACGTGGCCGACGACGGGAGACGTCTGCTCCTTGGTCGGCCCGCACTTGATCGTGGCGTGGGCGGGTGCCGCGGTCAGGGCGACCATGGCGCCCGCTGCCAGCGCCGGAACGGTGACGGCGGTCGAGATTCTTCGGATGGTGCGTGACGAGAGTCGGGTCATGGCGTGGGGCTCCTCTCGAATCAGAGCCAGAAGGCTCTGGATCGGATGAGTGCCGCCTCCCCCGCTGGATCGGCACGCCCCAACTGAAACCTGTTCTACCTGGACCACTCCAGGATCCGCTCGCCCTTTTGAAACTTCCCTAACAATCTCGGACGCACCGCAGTCGCCCAGCCACGCATCGCGAGTGCGCCACCGGATCGCGGAGCAAGCCGAAGGCACCGCTTCACGAGAATCGCGAAGCAATGTCGCGCTCACCCCTTTGCAGTTTGGTCAGTCCTCCATCCGCGGTCGTTTTCGTTGGCCGAGGCCGTGGCACGGGACTATGAAATCAAGCCCCCCGAGTGCCTTGGATTTCGGCAATGGCCAGGCCAAACGCACGAGGCGGATCGGAAGTCCCCGCCAGCCTCGAGTGCAGAGGCCCAGGCGGGATCGTCTTTCACAGGCGGCAACCGTCTCGCGCAGATCCAAAGGATCGCCGTGCCGCGCTTGTCACCCGATGGCGAGCACGTCGCCGGTGTTGCACTCGATGTCGCACAGGGTCTCGGTCTCGGCGCCCTGCAACACCACGAACGAGCACCACACCAGGCAGTCATGGATCTCCGTCACTTGGCCCGGCCGCCACACTAACTACCTCTTGAACTGCGGTCACGAGGAGGAAGGAGCCTCAGTCGGGAGGCTTGTTCCCTCGCCTCTGCGGCTTCACGCGCCGCTTGGGCACGGTCTTCTGGAAAGAGCAGATGGACCGCAAGTTCGTCCAGGACCTCAGCGATCGCTTCACGCCATTCAGCGGTCGCCAGAATGTCGGCGGAGTCCTCGGACCGCCTCGCGCGAACGCATCGCAGCATCCTCAGCGCGGACTTCAACTCCGGAGTCACAGATCACCTTTGTCGTGGGCGTAACGGAAAGCTATGGCCGTTCGGGTGCCACGTTGGTCAGTTCCTGCCAGCGAGCGACGTGCTGCTGGTGTGAGCCGGTCTTGGTGGCCTGCGCGATCGTGTGCGCGGCCTCATCGTCTGGTCGACCCCTCGCGGGTGAGCAGGGTCAATGGCCATGCCGGTTCGTGCGGGTGCCCGCCGTCGAAGGGCTGCCAGTCAAAGGGCCCGGCGAATCGCCAGGCACCGCCGGCAGCGTCGGCTACTTCGTCGTCGGCTTGGAGGAAGTCGTAGGGACGGAACAGCAACTTGAAGCTGATGGGAATGTCGTCGTGAGGGTCCAGGCTCATGCCCTGGTCTTCAAGGTCGGGGGCATGGCTCTGGCCTGCCGGCAGGACCGTGGTCAAGGTGTGCGGGCGAGGCAGCCAGCCGGTCTCCAGGGGCGGGTCGAAGTGGTCGACGCTGATGACGTGCACGATGGTGGGCGGGATGCCGACCTGGCAGGTCGCGCCGGGCCACTCGACCACGACATAGTCCGGGGACAGGTCGGCCACTCGGGCGTCAATAAAGGGGCAGGCGATCTGAAGCACGTCCCCGACCTTGTGGTCCAGATCCATGCTCCAGCCCTCCTGTTCCCTGCAGTCTCTCGGGAGCCGAGCCCATGCGGCTGCAGAGTCAGGTGAAGAACCGCCCATTGGCCACCAGTCACAGCCGGGTCACAGCTTTCCGCACCGTGCTGTGACCTCTTGGTCGCTAGAAAGTGGCGTGTGGAAGGCGATCACGAAAAGGAGAAGGCCGTGGTTGATGACGGTGAATGGGACCGGCGTTCGCTGTTGCGGGGCGCCGCCGTGGTGGCCGGTGCCGCCGCGACGGCGCCAGTGCTGGGCGAGGCTGCCGCGGCGCAAGCCCGCGGCGGTGACGCGGACGCGTTGTTCAAGGCCGGGGAGTTCGAGCAGGCCGGCCGCGCGTACGAGAAAATTCTGAAAACAGACCCCACAAACCTGCACGCGGCCCGCCAGCGCGGCTATGTCGGGCTGGTGGCCAACCAGTTCCCCGATGCCGAAAAATATCTGAAGATGGCCATCGAGCTGGCACCCACTGATAAGCAAGCCAACCAGTTCCTGGCCGACTGCTATATCCGGCAAGACAAATTCTCTCTCGCTGTACCATGCGCGCAAGCGGCCGGGAACGAAACCGAAGCCAAATGGCTCGCGGCAGTCAGCGGCAAGCCGTACCAGATCCATGGCGACAGCGCACGGCTGAAATGGAAACAAACGGACCCGTTTCCGATGGTAGAGGCCTCGGTCAACGGAGGACCACTGAAGCGCTTTACGTTCTACACCGGCACCGCGCCGCTAAGCGTGTCCGCATCAGTAGCCAAAGAAGTCGGGCTGCGTGCCGTGACCAAGCACAAGCTCGACTTCTTGAAGGGCGTCATCTGGCGGTACCTCGGGGTGCTGGAGTCGTTCAAGCTGGGCGGCATCGAACTGCGCAACATTCCCGTGAGCTGGTCGGAGTGGGAGTCGGGCGGAGATGTCGACATTGAGCACGACGGCATGATCGGCACGTGGGTCTTCTATCACTTGCTGACCACGTTCGACTACGCGGGCCAGCAGCTGATCCTGCGCCGCCGCACCCCCGAAACGGCCAGGAAGGCACGCGCCGACGCCGAACGAGCGGGCGCCAAGCCCCTGCCGCTGTGGCTGGCCCGTGAGCACATGTGCCACAGCAGGGGCAGCATCGCAGGCTCCGGTCCACGGGTGATGGCCGTGAACTTCGGCGGAACCGGCGAGATCGCCGCGGGCGTGCACGGGGAAACGGCCAAGCAGCTGCGGATCCGCATCGACTACGACCGCCCGGTCGAGACGGCCGCCCACAGCCACCCAGTCGTCGTCTATCCCTGCTACCCCGAGGAGGTCCGCCTCGGCAACGCCGTCGCCAAGGACTTCTACTGCTACATGAACCCAAAACGGTCGCTCACCCCGTACGGGTTCGATGTGCCAGCCCACTTCTCCCACAGCTTCTGGAAGCCCTACACCATCACCCTCGACTTCACCGACATGAACCTCTACATCGCCCGAGGCAAGGCCACCTGATCACCGCGAAACCGCACGGAGCGCAGACCTGAGCCGTCATCGCGGCGATCGCCGACGAATCCCCGGCCTCCGGCAAGTGCAGGGTCACCGGCCGATTAGGCATCTACCGTGCCCGGTGGCCAACTGCGGTGCTCAGCCACAACACGAGCGAGCGATCTGACCGGGTAGCGGGAGCGCATTGCTGCCCCGTCCCCTCCGAACCGGACGTGCGACGTTAACCGCATCCGGCTCAAGCAAGCCGCTGGGGCGCGCCGGCGTTGCATCCGGTCGCCGTGTTGCTGCCATGGGCAGCTGGATGCCGCTCCCGGTAGTAGGCGTGTCCAAGGCAGTGGCTGTTGTTCGTGCCGGTGGCGATGGCGAAAGCCGCGCAGGCGTTGATCCTGTGATCTACCTATCGCGGGGCTCAGAACGGAGGAGCGTATGGGCGGTCTTTCACCTGGTCGTAGATCCTGCGCAGCCACGGCTGGCGGACCTCGGGCAGCCGCGCCAGCGTGTAGAGGAAAACCCTCCAGTCGGGCCGGAACGGCCACGATGGAAGCATCGGCGGCGGATCGTCGCGCCAGACGCCATCGGGTATCCCGCCCGACGTCGGAACAGGCAACCGGTCGTGATGGAAGGCCAGATGCATCCACACCTCGGCGGCCAACGGCACCACGTGTGCCCTGCCGGACACCGGCCACACCTCGCCCGTCTGTGGATGTTGCGGCACCAAGGCGATGCCGGCGCCGTGGGCAGACAGACCCGGTCCGGCCAGAACCACATTCTTCGCCGACCGCCCCGGCGGGAGCAGGGTATCGAGCACTCGGCGGAACGTCTCGGCTACCGGCCCGTCAGGGACCGCCACCGGTGTACCGGCCGATGCAGCCAGCAGCCGCGCCAGCGCCGCCCCGACCGCCGCCGCCCATACCGGGCTCCACGCCCCGGACGGCTCGACCGGCGGTGTTTCCAGCGGCTCCGCATGGAGCATCTCCCAGCTGACCACAGGGCGAGCGGGGCCGTTGCCGGCGAGCCGCCGCACGGCCTGCGGGGCCAGCCACACCGCCTGCCACAGCGAGCAGTCGTCGATGCGGGTCGCCACTGCCTGCCCGCACTGTACGCATGCCAGGTTCGGGCCGTCCCGACCGTCCAGCCCCATGCAATAGCCGTCGCAATGCTCAAGGATGAGAACGGTGCCGCGGACGTCACCCGGTGCGACCACGATCGCTCCCGGCGGCCCGTATGAAAGGGAGTGCACTGGCGCGTACACGCCGCGAGCTTCCGCTTCCTCTGCCCCGACTTCACTCCACAGCCGCCATGGCGGCCCGGAAGGCTCCGGCTCCACCGCGTATGTCCCCGGCTCCATCAGCGCGGGAAGCAGGTCATGGCCATAGATCTGACGGGCCTGTACGGGAAGGGCAACCTGTGACACCGGCGCGGTCAGCACGGCACCGCACCGCACACACGCGAACACGGTCATGCATCCTCCCTCCCCCGGAGTATCACGGCTCGGCGAGCGACGACCAACAAACTTTCGGGGCCCGCTTGCCCGCCGCTGCCATTCGCGAGCACCGCGGCGGCGGCAAGCCCGAACATTTCGCCGAGCCGACCGCCAGCCCGCCCGCCGACCTGATCGTCCGGGAGTCCTCCTGACCACCCGGAGTTCGTGCCGGCGGGGCAGGGGGCGGGTCACCGGCGGCGGGCCGACCGTCTGAGTCCGGGGATGAGGGTGGCGCCGACGCACGTCAGGACCGCGCGCATCCTGCCTGCATCGGTGGGCGGCACGGGCCGGCCGAGCGCTGGGGCCATGTCGTGGCGCAGGTGCGTGTGATGGTCGAAGACGAGTGCGCCGCCGATCATCACACCCATGGGGTAGCGGCCGAGCTCGGCCAGCCGTACCCGCACTCGCGTGGCGGGCGTGCGCCGCACGACGTCGAGGAGCGTGGTGGCCCGCCGGCTGGCGCGCTGGTACTCGGCCATCACATCGGCACGGCTCCAGTTTCGCCGCCGGTCGACGGGGTCTTCGTTCAGCTGTTCGAGGCTGGCAGCGAAGGTCGCGCGCAGCCCGGCGGGTGTGTAGAAGTTCCGCGCTGTGGCACCGATGTGGGCGACGACGTCGGCGATGCGCCATCCAGTTGCGGCGCTGGGTGCGGTCCATTCGTCGTCGGTGAGGCTGCTGGTGAAGTTCAGCATCTCGGCGCGTTCGGCGTGGAGGGCGGCGACCATGTTCGGCAGGTCGGCCGCGGGCAGGCGATCGGTCACGTCATCTTCTCTGGTTGTGCGGCGGGACGCCGGATGGCCTGCACGGCCGTGTCGTAGAGGTCGAACAGGTCGACCTGTCCGCCCAGGCGCGCCCACTCCTCGTTCGCTAGCTGCAGGCAGGTGATCGCCGCGGCCGCGATCGCGCGCGCCTGCAGGGTGCGGCGGTCGGAGTCGGGCAGTCGCGGCTCGATCAGCGGTGCGAGCAGGTCTTGCCAGCGGGCCTGCTTCTCGGCGTGCCCGGCGCGCAGAGACTCGTTGCCGAACAAGAGCGTGATCATCTCCAGCCGGCGCTCGGGCGTGGTGTCGATGTCCTCGAGCACCTGGAACGCCGCGCGCAGTGACGTCCAGGGGTCCTCCTCGGCCGGGCGCTCGGCGAGCCGCGCGGCGATCGCTTCACCCTGCTCGGCGAGGCCGCTGAGCGCGAGGTCTTCCTTGTTGCGGAAGTAGTTGAAAAGGGTCCGCCGAGAGACACCCGCTGCGGCGGCGACCTCGTCGAGTGTCGTGTTGTCGTACCCCTTGGCGGCGAACAGCTCGATGGCGGTCCGAGCCAGCAGCGAGCGGACCACCGAGCGGGTCTGCTCCCGCAGAGGTGTCGATTTCCGAGTCATGCACTGATGGTACGGAGTGCCATACGATGTAGCAACTTGCACTGAGTGCAACTCCGTGCTTAGAGTGTATGACATGACCACCATTGATTACCGCCGCCAGACCACGATCGTCACCGGAGCCAGCTCCGGCCTCGGTGCCGAATTCGCCCGTCAGTTGGCCGGCCGCGGCTCGGATCTCGTGCTCGTCGCCCGCCGGGCGGACCGGCTGGAGAACCTGGCCGCCGAACTCACCCGCGCCCACGGCGTCACGGTGACCGTCGTCGCCCGTGACCTCGGCCTGCCCGACGCCGGCCGCACGCTGCGCGCCGAACTGGAGTCCCGCGGCATCCACGCCACCGGACTGGTCAACAACGCCGGCTTCGGTACCCACGACGCGTTCACGGACGAGGATCCAGACCGCCTGCAGAGCATGATCGCTCTGAACGTCAGCGCGCTGGTCGACCTCAGCCGCGCCTTCATCGACCCGCTGACCTCCACCGACACCGGCGTCTTGATCAACGTCGCGAGCCTGCTGGGTTTCCAGCCGACCCCGTACATGAGTGTCTACGGCGCCACCAAGGCCTTCGTCCTCAGCTTCACCGAAGCGCTGTGGGAAGAGAACCACGACACCGGTCTACGCGTCCTCGCCGTGTGCCCCGGTGCCACCCGAACCGAGTTCTACGACGCCGCCGGCAGCCAGACGGCCGACTACGGCGCGAAGCGAGCCGCCCCCGCCGACGTCGTCAGAACGGCCCTCGACACGCTCGACCGCCGCTCCCCACCCCCGTCAGTGATCACCAAGGGCCGCCCGCTCGCCCTCGCCAGCAAGGTCCTGCCGCGCCGCCTGATCGTCCGGTTCATGGGCCGGATGGCCCGCCGTCAGCGCACGCAGCTCCCCGTCGCCCTCACCAACAGCGAGGGAACGACATCATGACCACCGCGGAAGTCACCGCATAGCCCACCGACGCGGAGCGCTTCGGTCACATTCTCCAAATTCAGCGCGCCGCCTACTCCGCGACGGAGCGCCCTCACTGGCGACCCGACGCCTCAACCGCCGGAATCCAAGCCAACCGGGCGAAGATGAGTTGCTCGACGTGGTTCGCGAGTTCACCCTGGCGGCAGGCCAGCCAGATCTGTATCCGCACAGATTGCGGTCCTGGTGTCCGCACTTCGTTCACCCAACCCAGCTCGGCTACCTGCGGCATCTCTCCCCTGGTTGGTGGCTGGCGTATGACCTCTTTGCAGGTCGGCGCCGAAGGGAACCTGCGGCCTGTGCCGGTGGCGGCACGCGAAGCTCAACGGGGCGGCCTTCGTATCACGGTACGGAGCCAGCTCGCGTGCGATCGTGTTGGCGACCAAGGAGCCGTGTTCACGGCGCAGCAGGTGCAGGAGCATGTCGAGGCCGGCGGCCCCGCCCGCGCCGGTCACCAGGCGACCCTCGTCGACGTACAGGGGTTCGTGGACGACCTTGACCTTTGGGAAGCGGGCGGCGAGGCCGGCCGTCAGGCTCCAGTGCGTCGTGGCGCGCCGGCCGTCGAGCAGTCCCGTGGCGGCCAGCAGGTACGAGCCGGCGCCGAAGGCGGCGATGATCGCGCCGTGGCGATGGGCGGACTGGATCGCTTCGACCACCGCCGGCGAAGGAGCGGGCGGCCTGGCACCGCCGGGCAGCAGCACGACCAGCTCGGCCGCCGACAGCCTGCCGAGGCCGGATTCGATGTGCTGGGTCAGCCCCAGATCCGTCCGCACCAAACCCGGTGTCTCGGTGACCGTCATCAGATCAAAGACCGGCAGTCCCAGGTGGGAGCGGTCGGTGAACACCTCGCTGACCAACGCCAGCCCCAGGGTGCTCATATTTTCCGGCGCGTACGCCACGACGCCACGAAAACTCACGATCACGGCCTTACTGAGAAGGGCACTGGGATTCTCCAAATCGGACGAGGCCCCGGAACCACAAGGCGGGCTGCAAGCTGTCCGACACCGTTAGCCAGGGCATGAGAACGCGATTAGCCAGGGCATGAGAACTTGATGGGCATCGGCGATCCGCCGGACGTGCGCAAGCCAGGCCAGGGCGGGCCCTCGGTCGCGCGCCACGAAGCTGTTCATGTTCGGCGGCCACTACAGAATTGCGGAATTGCTAGTCGGCTCGCCTATCTCGCCCGACAAGCGCTCGCGCAATGGTTTACTCGCGCAAGCGAGGCGTTGACCTTGTCAAGCCGCTCACATGAGGCGATGTCACCGGTGTATTCGTCAGGCCAGTGAAACGAACCCAGAGAGGCTGTGACGAACGCCGGGACGGCAATTCACTTGATCTTGACACGGGTCAACCATAGAAATCCCCATTGGCGCCGTGTTGCTGATCAGCGCCACCCCGTTGACTATGCGCGCCAAATGTGGGTGACCTGGGCCACCTGCTGTTGTCTGCGGTAGTCGTTGGGCCGGAGCCCGTAGGCGGCTTGGAAGGCCCGGGTGAAGTGTGCGGCGTTGGTGAATCCCCAGCGAGCCGCGATGGCGTTGATCGGCCGGTCGGCGAGCATGGGGTCGCTCAGGTCGCACCTGCAGCGCTCCAACCTGCGGTCCCGGATCCAGCCGGCAATCGTGCTGTCCTGCGTTTGGAACAGCCGGTGCAGGGACCGCAGCGAGATGTGATGCGCGGCCGCGATGGTCTGCGGCGACAGTTCGGGGTCTGACAGATGCTGGTCGATGAAGGCGTGGACACGCACCAGGAGGGCACGTCGGCTGGTGTCTTCCGGCAACACCCTGTCCTCGTCGAGATGGTGGGCGAGCATCGCCGCGATCAGGTCCACGGTGACGGCACTCAACCGAGCGGCGTCGACGGGCCTGCACTGCCCAGAGTGCTTGATCAGTCCACGTACATGGCTGGCGACCAGTGCACCCATCCCGTCATGGCCCGGCAGTGCGGTCACCAGCAACTTGCCGACCTTGCTCTCTGGCAGTGGCAGCAGCCTGCGCGGGAAGAGGACCATCATGTCCGTCCCGCTGCGGCCATGATTGCCGGAGACATTGTGGAACGGATGTGAGCTGTCGAACAGGACCATGTCCGACGAGTTCAGCGCGACGGTGCGGCCATGCTGGCTGGTCTGCGCTGGCCCCTGCACGTTGAGTCCAAGCTGGAACAGCTCGGGATCGCTGCGCCGGATCAGTTTGGAGGTGCGTCGCGCACGCGCCGGCGGGATGGCCAGCGACATCACCGTGACTTCTCCCAGCTCCACCGTCCGGATCGTGGCCTTGGAGTCGGCGGCGGCGTCACTGTCGACCTCCACGGGAACCACCGTCTGCGAGACCAGTTCCAGCCAGGAGGAAAACCGCTCACCGGCCGGCAGGAGACTCGTACGGGCCGCCATGTCCACGCCCATCACATCCTGAAGTTCCTAGGTTCTTGGTCAGCGAGCGTGCGGCACTCCGGCCATGGGGCCGAACGCTCAGAGCAGCTGTGATCATAAGTTCGGCGAAGTTGACGGTGCCGGTTTGGTGCTCATCCGGATGGCCTTGTCAGGGGCGCCTGCGTGAGCGCGGCGAGGACGCGGTCGATGTCGGTCTGGCTGTGCGTGGCGGAGACCTGCAGGCGTAGGCGGGCCTGGCCGCGGGGTACGACCGGGAAGGTCAGAGCGGTCACGTAAATGTCGGCTGTGACCATTGCGATGGCGCTGGCGTGGGTCTGCTGTTCGTCTCCGACGATGAGGGGGACGATGGGGTGTTCGCCGGGGTGGGTGGGCAATCCCAGCTCCGTGATGCCGTCCCGGAGTCGGCGGACGCGGGTGCGCAGGGCGGTCAGGGGCCCCGGATCGCTCTCGAGGATGTCCAAGGCGGCCAGCGCACCGGCGACGACGGCGGTGGGCGGATTGTTGGAGAACACGTAGGGGCGCGAGAGGGTTCGCACAGCGGTCATGAGGTGGCGTGCGCCGGCGACGAAGCCGCCGATGGCACCTCCCAGGGCCTTGCCCAGGGTGCCGGTGATGACATCGACGCGGCCAAGGACGCCATGTGCTTCGGCCGTGCCATGGCCGCCGGCACCGACCACTCCGGTGCCGTGGGAGTCGTCGACGATCAGCAGCGCTTCGAACTCCTCCGCCAGGGCGCACAGGTCGGCCAAGGGAGCCAGATCTCCTTCCATGCTGAACACCCCGTCCGTAACGATCACTTTCACCGTGCCGTCGGCGGGTTGGGCGAGCTGGTGCCGCAGACCGTCGAGGTCCTCGTGGCCATAGAGGACCATACGGGCGACGGCGCGGCGCTGGGCGCGGATGGCGTCGATGATGCTCGCGTGGTTGAGACGGTCGGAGAAGACCGCCAGGCGGGTATTCCCTTGCTCGGTGAGGGCGGCGAGCGCGGCGAAGATCGCCGCGTTGGCGGTCCAGCACGAGCCGTGCAGCACCGCTTCCTGGCAGCCCACCCAGGCGGCGAGGCGTTCTTCTAGCCGCGCGTGCAGGATGGTGTTGCCGCTCAGGACGCGTCCGGCCGCGCTCCCGAGTCCCCACTCCTCCATGGCAAGGTGTGCTGCTGTCAGGACGTGAGGATGGCGGGCGAGGCCGAGGTAGTCGCAGGAGGCCATGTTCACCATCGCCCGGCCATCGACGTGCACGCGTCCGGGGCCGGACTGCTGGATCAGCGGCCCGGAAGGGACTGCTGATCCAGCCAGTGCCGCCGCGGCCGCATCGAGGGCGGCCGGGATCATGACAGCATCTCGCCCGCGTACAGGGCGTACACGGCGGCGGCGCGGCACATCGCTGCCTCTTCGACGTACTCGTCGGGGCCGTGGGAAACGTCGAGGCGGCCCGGGCCGTAGCCGAACGCGGGGATGCCGAGTTGCGCGTACCAGCGGATCTCCAGGATGCCCGCGCACATCTCGAACCGAGCCTCGGCGCCCTCGACCTCACTGACCACTCGGGCGAGCGTGGCGGCGGCGGGATGGCGGCTCTCGGTGCTCGCCGAGGGCTGTAGCTGGGTGAGCTGTACCGATACCTCGGCGCCGACCTCATGCGCTGCCTCCTCGATGAGGGCGGTGAGGCGTTTGGCCTCCCCGTCGAGGTCTTCTTCCGGGTTGTAGCGGCCGTCCACGGTGAAGTACGCGGATCCGGGCACGACATTGAAGTTCGACCCGCCACCCGAGCGCCCGCCCACGACCAGCATCGTGCCCGGCGCGTCGTCGGGGTCCATGGGGAAGGCGGTGTGCCGTTCGGCCATCTCGGCTGCGTACCGTTCGACAGGGCGGGCGATGTGCAACATGTGCTGGAAGGCGTTCACACCCCGGTTCGCCTGGCCGACGTGGGCCTCACGGCCGTGGATGTCCACGCGGAGGGATATGGCGCCACGGGCGGCGTTCCAGATGCTGCCACCGCTGGGTTCGCCGGTGACCATGGCGACGGCGGAGGGGTCGATCAGCCCCGCATCGTGCAGGTGGCCGGCGCCGGCGACGCTGCCGGTCTCCTCGTCGCACACCAGGTGAACGACGATTCGTCCTTCGCGCAGGAGCCCCAGTTCCCTGGCGGCCACGGCGCCGTAGAGCATGCTGACGATGCCGCCCTTCATGTCCGCCGTGCCCCGGCCGATGATCTTTCCGTCGCGGCGCACCGCGGTGAACTGCCGGCGGTCCTGGGCCGGCACGACGTCGAAGTGCCCGTGAAAGTACAGCAGCGTGTCCCCTTCGCCGGCGGCGCCGCGTACGATGCACGGCTCTTCCAGTTCAGCGGGCGCGTCGGGAATCTCAATGATCTCCGGGGACAGGCCGAGGTCGTCCATGGCCTGGCGCAGAATCTGCGCGCAGCGGCCCAGAGCCCGGCCGGGCGGATTCTCCGAGTCCACGGCCACCAGCCGCTCCAAGAGCATGGTCATTTCCTGTGCCCGTTCGTCCAGCCATTCCTGGACCTGTCGCGCGGCGGAAGCCGTCATGATCATCACCTTTCGTCGGAACACTGCTGCGAACACGTAGTCGGAACACTGGTGCGAACACGTAAGGGTGCGCAGTGGCCACCGCTCATGCCGGCAGCGACCTGGACTCAGCGAACGACCATCGCCCCGGGGGCGACACCCGTCGGGAACGCCAGTCCGCGGCGCATGGTCAGTGCCCAGAAGCGCTGCAATCCGCGCTCCTGGCCGGCGTCATGGCCCCGCGCGGCTGAGGTCGGAGACTGTGGGAATTGGACAGGGTGCATCACGGGAACTGACAGGTACATCAAGCAGCGGGCCGCCTGCGGTAATTCTAGGCTGATATCTGCCTAATATGGTTGCTATTTATGGCGCTACACTGCCTCTGTGAGCAATGAATATAAAGCTGACGCGGTTGATCGTGAAATTTTGTTTCATCTGCGGCAGGACGGTCGTCTGACCAACGTCGAGCTCGCCAAACGGGTCGGCCTCACGCCGCCTCCGACTCTGCGCAGGGTCAAGCGCCTTGAGGAGGCCGGCATCATCTCCGGCTACCGGGCGACCATCAACCACGAGGCACTCGGCAGCGGCATGGAGGTCATCGTCTCCATCGAGGTCAGCATCAGCGACCTGAAGACCCTGGAGGAGCTGGAGACCACCGTCGCCGCATACGAGGAGGTGATCGAGTTCCGTCGGGTGTTCGGCCGGCCGGACTACTACCTGCGCGTCCTGGTCGCCGACTACGCCGCCTACGAGGCCTTCCAGACCAACAAGATCATCGGCATCCCCGGCATCGCCCGCGTCATCTCCCAGCCGACCATGAAGAAGATCAAGGTCATCGACTGAGACCCGGCGCCGAGCCGGCCACAGGGCCCGTCGTACGGTCGAGGAATCCGGCCGCGCGACGGGCGCCGCCTCCTTCACCCAAGAAGACGGCCGGCGTGGGCTGTCCCGTCCCGACGGCTGAGTTCCTCGATTGCCACGGGCTCGTGATCCCCTGCTGGGAGGTCGATGCCTCCCTGGCCGTCACGGACCTTGATCGGGGGCGGTGGTGCGGGGCTCGCCGGACACGCGAATCCAGGTCGCCGCCGGGCGAAGACCCAGCAGGATCGCCGAGATGCCAGCCAGTGCAATCGCCCGTTCAGGGCCGAGCAGGTCTGAAAAAAGACCGCCGCCCAGGGCACCGAGTCCCTGGACGGTGATCAGTCCGGAGGCCAGGACGCCGAGCCCGCGTGCCTTGGCCTCGGGGTGGAGGCGTTCCACGAAGGCGGCGTTGAGCTGAATGTGGTACGCGGTGGCGAGGGCGCCGGACATCGCGAACATCAGCGCCGACAGCGGCAGGGCCGGTCCGAAGGCGCACACCAGCAGCGGAAGTCCCGCCAGAAGCGCGCACGGTGCCAGGATCTTGCCGCGCACCGTCTCGGGGACGAACCGGCCCAGGATCAGTGCCCCGGCCACACTGCCGACCGGATCACTCGCCATGAGAATGCCGACGCTGACGGCGGTGTCGTCGCCGAGGGCGTCCGCGTACGGTGCCGCGATCGCCTCCGGAACGATGTGGAAACCCGCCAGCCAGCCCAGCGCGGTCAGCGACCGCAATCCGGGGTCGCGCCACACCATCGCGACGCCGCCGGCCCGGGCCGTGCCCTGGACGGCTGCGGAACGGAACGCTGGGGCCGGCTGACGGGGCACACCGACCCGGACCAGCGCTGCCGCGGCGGCGAAGCTGACGGCGTTGAAGGCCAGTCCCCCGGACGGGCTGATCCACTGGGCGAGTGCGCCTCCCGCCAGGAAACCCGCGACCTGTGCCGACTGGATGGTCATCTGCCGCAGCGCCAGAGCGGTGACATAACGGTCCCCGGTCAGCACATCCGCCAGGAGGGCCAGCTGGGCGGCCTTGAACGGACCGCCGAGCAAGGTGACCAGGGCGAGGAGCGCGCACAGGGCCGCCAACGGCATGCCCGGTAATGCCATCAGGCCCACCAGTGCCGCGCGCAGCAGATCCAGGACGACGATGACCTCGCGACGCGGATACCGATCGGCGAGCCCGCCCAGCAACACGCCACCGAGCAGCGACGGTAAAAAGGTGAGGGCGAAGGCCAGCCCGGCGAGCAGTGCCGAGGACGTCCGCTGGTACACCAGCACGGCAAGGGCGACTCTAGCGACCTGGTCGCCCACCTGCGACAGCAGTTCCGCGGCCCACAGGGCACGAAACTCCCGGACCGCGAGCACGGTACGAAACCTCACGCCGAAGACCGCTCCCCTGGGCGACGCCCGCCGATCGCCTCACCTGTTGACGAAAAGGACGCCCGCCTGAACGGGCGTCCTTGACCGTGGACACGAACTCACATGTCTCGGTTCCGCATAACCCCTCCTGTTCGCCCTTCATGTGTCGGCCTGTTGAGCATCACGAAGAACTAGTAGTCGCGGTTCATACGCATGCCTCCCATGCGGTCAGTGGCAATCAGAAACCTGCTCCGACTCTGACCCCCTGAACGGAGACCGACCAGCCTGCCGACTGCCAACTTTGGCCGCTTTCCTGCCATCCGGCGGTAACCCCGGTGAGCACACCCTCGCGTCATCAGGGTCGGCCTGCTCCCAGAGGTCTCGGTGGCGCCGCTGCCCCGGCCCCGAGGGCGAACAGAAGGGGGCGATCCCGGCGCCCGAGATCAAGACCCGGTTCGGCGAGGTGGCCGAGCGGATCTGCGCCTACTTCCCCGGATCTCCCCACCCGTAAGAGGCGATCGCCGCCTGGCGACCGACCTCGGCGCACCCCCAAGACCGGCAGGCGTTCGATCCAAGCGAAGACCGGCAGAGCGGCTAGAGGGGCCACCACGACAGCCCGCGGCAGACCTTTGGCGAGTTCGAGCCGCCGCTGACGATGCGCTTGGGACGGCCGTAGGCGTGCTGGTGTCACTGTGGCTGGGTGAGGGGCATGACCGTGAGTTGGGAGAGGCACACGTGGGCGGGACGGCTTACCGCGTAGCAGATCGCGTCGGCCACGTCCTCGGCGTTGAGCAGCGTCCCGCTTCGGGCTGCAGTGATCATCCGTTCGCGGATGCCGGAATGGGTGGCGTGGTCGAACAGTTCGGTGACCACGCCGCCGGGTTTGACGTCGGTGATGCGTACGCCGGTGGGGGCGAGTTCGGCCCGAAGCGCCCGCGACAGGTAGCTGACTGCGGCCTTGGTGGCTCCGTAGACGGCGAACGCAGGGACGGGGGCGTCGGCGCCGGTGCTGGAGAGGTTGACGATGTCGGCCGTCCCGCCGCGGGCCGCCGTGGCCAACAGGCCGGGCAGCAGGGCATGGGTAACGCCCAGCAGAGCGGTCAGGTTGAGATCGAGCATGTGCCGCCATTCTTCGCCGCGCCGGTCGGCGATCGGGTTGGGCAGCATGACGGCCGCGTTGTTGACCAGCAGGTCCACGGCGCCCAGCCGGGCCGTGACGTCCTCGGTGATCTTGTCGACGGCGCCGCGCTGGGTGAGGTCGGCCGGAACCGCGAGGGCTCGCTCGCCGATCTCGCCGGCCAGGGCCGCCAGCCGGTCGGCCCGGCGCGCGACCAGGGCGACGCGCGCGCCGTCGGCGGCCAGTCGGCGGGCGGTGGCCGCGCCGATCCCCGGAAGCGGCGCCGGTGACCAGGGCCACGCGTCCGGTCAAGGGTGCAGGAGAGATCGTTGCCATGCCCCGGAGTCTGGGCCTGGCCGGCACGGCCAGCCAGAGGCCGAGGTTGCCTAGGTCAAATCGAACCACCCACGATCGGTGCTCGTCGGGCATGCTGGTCGACATGACCTCTGAGCTAGGCCGTTTCCTGCGCGCCCGGCGTGCCCGGACACAGCCTGCCGATCTTGACCTGGCCGCAGGGGGTGTACGCCGCGTCGCGGGGCTGCGGCGCGAGGAGTTGGCGTTGGTGGCCGGAATCAGCCCGGACTACTACACCCGCATCGAGCAGGGCAGGGTCAGGCCCTCGCCGCAGATTCTGGAGGCGCTGGCCGCCGCGCTGCGTCTTGATGACATCGAACGCGAGCATCTCCGGCGGCTGGGCACCCTGGGCCGCAAGCCGAGCACCACATCACGCAGGCAGGCCCGGCCTTATCGTGAGACGGTGCGGGACGGCGTGCACACCGTCCTCGACCACCTCGCGGACCTGCCGGCCGTCGTTTTGGGGCGCCACATGGACGCGCTGGCCTGGACCCCGGTCGGCGGTGCGCTGCTCGGCCTGCACGAGTCCGGAGAACGCAACATGGCTCGCAGGATGTTCCTGCTGCCCGAGACTCGACGGCTGTATCCGGACTGGAACGGCGTCGCGGCCGAAACGGTCGGCCACCTGCGCCGGCTGTCGGTCGAGCGGGTCGGCGACGTCGTTCTGGCGCGACTCATCGGCGAACTGGCCATGGTGTCGGCCGAATTCGCGCGCCTGTGGTCACGGCACGATGTGCACGCCGGTGTCAGCGATCGCAAGGCGTTCCGCCATCCCCAAGCCGGGACGTTCGAACTCGAACCAGAAGTCCTCGTGTGGCCACGAGACCAGCAAACACTGTGCGTCTACCGGGCAGTCCCGGCCTCGGCCGGTGCCGAGGCGCTGCCCCTGCTGCACACGCTGGTCGCCTCGGATCTGACTAGCGACGACCCCGTCCACAACTAAACGATGCAGCCCAAGGCCCCACGGTAGTGACCTCTTCGGCGTGAACACGGCCGACCGAACCCCGTCTACTACTGATCTACGCGTTTCTGAACAAGACCTTGGTCGCCGTGGAGTCGACCATCGGCTGACACGCGGCCCTGCGGGCTGCGACAGACTCGCGGGCATGAGCTCCCGCCGACGTTCGACCTCCTCCACGGCCGATGCCACCGTGGTCGCCGAACCCTTCCTGATCATCATGCTGGTGTGCATCGCAGGCGGGACGGCCCTCGGCGGACTCACCGAACTGGCCTGGGAATGGGCGACGACCCAGACCTGGGGCCGTGAATAGGACCGACCAAGCTCCTGTTCGTGCTCCCCAGCCCTTGGCCTACCGTCCTCGCCGCCGTTGTGGGCGCACTGGCCGGGTTCCTGCTGGGAACCATCGCGTCGCATGAATCCCTGTCGGTGACCGTCTCGGCCGAGTACGTGGTCCTGACCGGCAAGGGCGAGCAACGGAAGTTCGCGTGCAACGAGATTGGCCGGGCGTTCATGGAGGACAAGCAGCTCATCCTGCTGGACCGGAACGGCCAGAACCTCACACGCCAGGACTGCGGGCTCAAACCACGACGGCTGTCCAGTGCCTTCCTCCGGCACGGCTGCCCGTGGTCGGAAGGCTCACCCGACCGCACCGCCTGACGCAACGACCTCGACGGGGGCCAGAAGCATGGGAACGAGAGATGCCACCCGATCCACCGGCCGCCAACGGGCATGCACAGACCGGGATGGTCGTCGGCATCGGATGACCCCGGTGCTGGCGCTGTTTCTCATGGTCCCCCTGCTGGGCGAGGTGGTGGGAGCGGCGCTGCGCCTGAGCTACTTCGCGGAGCCCCTCCGGGTGGTCTCGATTCTGTGCTTCTACGGTGCCGGTGTCGTCCTGATCCGCGAGATCGCGCAACGCCTACGGCTCAACGGGTGGGGGATCGTCATGCTCGGCCTCGCCTATGCGCTGATCGAGGAGGGCCTCGCCCTACAGACGATCTTCAACCCGCAAGGACCGGGTGGTGATGTGATGTACGGCCGCGCCGCCGGGGTGAACTGGTTCTGGGGCGTGCTCGTGTGCGGATATCACGTCGTCTGGAGCGTGCTCATCCCCATCGGCGTGGTGCACATCCTCTTCCCCCGGCAGAGCCGATCCCCATGGCTGTCGCGCCGGATGTTGCCGGTCTTCGGCGGTGTGTTCGCCGCGGGAACGGCGCTCTTCACACTGATCTCCTTCCTGCGGTCGGACTACCGCCTGCCCGTGGTCGCGATCGGTGCGGTGCTCGCGCTCGTGGGGCTGCTGACCGGGGCCGCGTTGCGCTGCCGGGTCCGGGACACGCCGCGTGTGCCGGGGCGGCTTCCGGGAACGGCACGCGCCGCGTGGACTGGCCTGGGCTTCGGGCTGATCTGGTTCGCCTTCCACCTGATGGCCTTCATCTGCACCGCCATGTCGTTCGTGTGGTGGGTGCTCGCGGCCGTGCTGGTCGCCGTCGCCGCCGCAGCGACCGTGGCCCGCTGGACGCCCAGGGTGACTCCTTCGATGTCATCGCCGCCGAGACCGGCATCCCAAAACCTCCCTGCACCGCTACCTGGCCGCCACCGACTCTGGGAACGGCCGTGACGACCGGGCCGAGGGTCGCCGTGCGTGTCCTGCTGGCGGTGCAGAGCGGGTACTGGGCGGTGATGTTGGCGTTGGCGGCCGTCAATGACCTGCACGCAAGAGCGCTTCTGTTCACCGGCGCGGTGGCGGTCGTCTCGCTGGCAGGCGTGCTCAGGCCGGGCCTGGCAGCAGTTCGGCTCCTTACCCTGGCGCTGGAGGTCGTGGTCACTGGCCTCGGCGCTCGCCCTCCTGACGCTCTTCTTGCTTTACCTTCGCCCCGAAGATGGGCCAGTGTCGACCACGCTAACCCTGGGCTCACTCGGAGGGTGCAGGGGGCCCGCCGCAGTGACCGGCTGGTGCCTGCGCCCGGCTCCCCAGACAACATTGCATGAGACCAAGTGAGCAGGTCGACCTCCCTCCATAGACCGTCTGCATGTGCCTATGGGCGTGCCCCGGGAGTTCTCCGGCGATCAACCTCTCCGGGCGGCAGGACAGGCCCGCCTGGGCGCGCGCTCCAGGATCGGACCGCTCATGGGGTGGATGGGCCGACCTCGAGAACGCGTGCCTGTTGCACCCCGATTGCCCGAGCCCGGCAATCTGGGCCGCTCACCAACGATCAGCGTGCACAGGACTACGGACATCCGTTCAGACGACTTCGGAATCGACATCCGATTGGATGGACGGGCCTGTCGATGACGCCTGAATACTCCTTCGTCTGTCCTCAGGAGGTGGCTGGAATCGCCATGTCCCGCACCACCGTCGCGTCGGCGGCCTGTCCGGCGGCCGCCGCTGCCAGTACCGACTGCATTGGCATCGGCAGATCCGCGACGTGCGCGAGATCACCGGCGGCGTAGACGCCGGGCACGCTGGTGTGCCCGCACTGGTCCACCGCGACGCACCTGCTCGCGCGCAACTCCAGTCCGAGCTGCGCCCCGAAGGGCGCTGCCGCTCGGCACTCGCTCGACGACGGTCACCGCAAGGTCGCGGACCTCCACGTCGCCGCCGCGAGTTCGGCGCGCACAATCGACCTGAACTCGCCGGGGCGGCAGCCGTCGTTGGTGGCGAAGCTGTGCATGGCATCGACCCTGACCAGAGGCCGAGCACATCATTGAGGATGCCTCAGCAGGCTGGCTCAACTGTGTTCGGTGAGTTCCACGATTGCCGCGATAGCCAAGCCCCACACTTCGGGTGGGGGTTGCTGGTGCCCGACGCCGGGGAGCGGCAGGAACCGCGCACCGGCGATCTCTGCGGCGAGGGCTTCACCATGCTCGATGGGGAACATCGGATCGGTGGTGCCATGGAGGACCAGGGTGGGGGCGGTGATCTGGTCGAGCCGGGCATCGGTTAGGGGATCTTCGCCGAGGATGAAGTGGTTGGTCATCGAGGCAGCCATGTTTCGGGTTCGATCAACTTCCTGGGTTGCGAGCCGCCGGACGCGCGGCTCGTCGAACCCGAGACTTCCCGCGTACGGCCGTTCGGCGTCGACCCGGTAGGCGATGACTGCGTCCCGGTCGGTCCAGTCGGGTTCAGGGTCGGGGTTCGTGAACGTCGCCGAGATCTGAGGAGCCGGCCCCGGCAAGCTGCGTCCAAGCTGCGTAGGGACCCATGGACTAGTGGAGCCCAGGCACAAGGTGCGCACCCGCTTGGGATGCTCGAGGGCGAGGTACTGGGCGATGCCGCCGCCCATCGACAGCCCCACCACGTGGGCGGTGGCAACGCCTAGGCCGTCAAGGAGCCTAAGTGGGTCGGTGGCCAGATCCTCCCCGGTGTAGGACGGCCGGCCGGCCGGTGAGCTCGTCGACCGTCCGGTGTCCCTGTGGTCATAGCGAACGACATGGCGTCCAGCCTCGGCGAGCCGAGCACAAAAGTCCTCCTCCCACCAGATCATCGACTGTGCTCCGCCGGCTATCAACAACACGGTGGCATCGGCTGGGTCGCCGAACGTCTCGAAGCACAGGTCTATCCCGTCGGTGGTCACGGTCTGCTCGGTCATGGTGCGTTCCATTCCGTCGTGGCGGGTCGGATCCGGTCGGTGCGGTGAGCGGTGATGAGCCATGCGTGTGAGTCGAAGACGACCCCGGTGCTGGTGTGGTGAGTCTGGAGCGTGTCCCGCAGCCGTTGTCGAGCGACGGCGGCATCAATGGAGCTCATGCTCGTGAGGGCTTCCCGGACGCTGTGGAACGTGAGCACCTTTCCGACTGCGGCGGCACCTTCACGTCCGTAGAAGACAGGCTCCCGGATCCGCACGAAGGTGGTGTGGTGAAAGCCAGCGCTGTCGAGGACGTCCAAACGCGGAACCACCAGATGCCCAATAGGAACGTCACCACGGCGAACAACCGGAGAGCTGGAGTGCGGGTCACACCGGCACCGTAGATTTAGGCATTGAGAAAAGTGAAACGCCTGTTCGGCTGCGATCTACACTCCTAGAGTGTGAACGCCGACTTGCGACAGTTACGGTACTTCATCGCCGTCGCCGAGGAACTGAACTTCACCCGAGCGGCGGCCCGTCTGCACATGACCCAGCAGCCGTTGAGCGCCGCGATCCAGCGGTTGGAGTCCGAGCTCGGCGTCGACTTGTTCCATCGAACGACGCGTCGCGTCGAGTTGACCGATGCCGGGAACGCACTGGTCGAGCCTGCACGCACTGCCCTCCAGGCCGTCGACGACGCCCTCGCCGCCGCCCGTGCGGCCGGGAGCGGAATCGCCGGCGAGCTGCAGTTCGGCCTGTCCACAGGTGCCCGGTATGGGCTCGAGCCACTGTTCGCGGCCCTCGACCAGCGATACCCGGCCGTGCACCTGCACACCCGGCACGACTCAGCCGTGCCCCTGCTCGCCGCCCTGCAAGTCGGACGCCTCGATGTCGCCGTGACCTTCGCTGCACACATTCCCGCCGACCTGGAACATCTGCGGCTCAAGAACGAACCAGCCGTGCTCGCGGTAGCCGCAAACCACCCCGTCGCAGGCCGCCACAGCGTCAGGCTCAGCGAACTGCGAGACGAGACGTTCGCACTCGACATCCCTGGTGACAACCCGGATTACGACAAGGCTGTCATCGAAAGCTGCCGGCAAAACGGGTTCGAACCCCGAACCCGCGTCAGCTCGCGCTTTCACGACTCATGGGAAGGTGCCGTCCACTCAGAGGGCTGCGTCGGGCTCACGGTGCGCACCGCACTCCATTCCACCCACCGCGACCTACGACTACTCACTATCGAGGACGCGCCCACGTTCCCGATCGAGCTCGTCTGGCGCAACCCAACCGGGACGCTCCGACCCGCAGTTACCGCACTCGTGAACACCGCCCGCCACGTATGCAACGAACAATCCTGGACGTGAGCAGGCCAAACGTCTGTCAGGAATCCGTGTCAACGGCGTTTCTCTTCTTCCAGCACGCCCATCCAGAACTTCGCGCTCTTCCCGCCACCGGCGGGGACCCACAGGTCCAGCACGTCCTTGTGGCCGGCCAGGTCAACCCCGATCGCAGCGTGGATTCCGACACTCCCTCGGTTGGAGCTAGAGCATGCTCTCGATGGCGATGGGTGGCTCGCGGATGCGGCGGCCGGAAGCGTGAAAGACGGCGTTGGCGATCGCGGGGCGACGCCGACCTGAACGATTTCGCCGAGCCCCTTGACGCCGATCGGGTCCGCGTAGCCATCGCGACCTTCGAGGAAGATCGGGTTCAGATTACGTACGTCGGCGCTGACGGGGACGAGGTAGCCGGCGAGGTTGGCATTGGTGGTCCGGCCGTCGCGGTGGTCGTTGTGGTGCGTTCGAGCAGGGCCTTGCCGCGTCGGTCGACGCCTACCTCTGCGAAGACCGCGCCGTAGGCATACGCCGACCGGGTTGCCCTCGGTCGGCGGCGCGAACAGGCCGGTGGCCTCCAGTCGAGCGCGGCCAATGCGGGCGAGAAGTGCACGGTGGCTGTCGTTGCGGCTCGGGTCGCTCTCGAGGCGGAGCTTGCCGCGGCTTGCCACCACGTCGGCGCCGTGGAGCGGTAAGCGGGGGTCTTCCACCGCGAGTTCGATGGCTGACCGCCGCACGTGGCGTGCGCCGTCGAGGACAGCCGATCCGACGCTGGCCATGGTCATTGAGGCGCCGTGTGGCGGACTCGCCGGCATGTCGGAGTCGCCGGGTTGAAAGGTGACGTTGTCGGTGCAGAGGCCGAGCTCGTCTGCGGCGACCTGGGTCATGGAGGTGTAGGTTCCTGTTCCCATGTCGCTGGTGGCGGCTTGGACCAGTGCGGTCCCGTCGATGCGGACGCGTACCAAGGCACGGGCGGTCTCGCTGGCGGTGTTGCAGACCGCGGCCGCCATGCCGGTGCCGACGAGCCAGTCGCCGTCCCGGGTGGATCCGGGTTCGGGTTGCGGTTGGTCCAGCCGAACTCGCGCCCGCCGACTGTGTAGCACTCCTGGAGGCGGCGGGTGGAGAACCGCAGCCCGGTGGACGGATCCTCGTCTGGTTCGTTGCGTCGTCGCAGTTCGATCGGATCGATGCCAAGCGTGTGGGCCAGCTCGTCCATCGCGGTCTCGAGGATGTGAGCCGCGCTGGCGTATCCGGGGCCGCCGGACTCGCCGACGAGAACATGGGAACACTCGCTCTCGCGGTTCCCACCCCAGCCAGGAACGTCGTGACAGGCGATACCCCATCCGCGTGGTTGGTGTCGTCAGCGGACATGCGAGTCCCCCTTCTTGGTATAGGGCGGCCTTCCGCTCCATGGGTGTCCACGATCAGCTGCGGGGCGCGGGCCAGTCCTTCGCCGGCGGGCCGCAGTCATGACGTGAATGAGTGGAGCATCGCTGCGAGTTCGGTGGGGCGGCTGAGGGCGGGGGCGTGGCCGCT
The DNA here is from genome assembly GCF_008923185.1 of Actinomadura rudentiformis. GTDB lineage: Bacteria > Actinomycetota > Actinomycetes > Streptosporangiales > Streptosporangiaceae > Spirillospora > Spirillospora rudentiformis. The sequence goes on along the minus strand of NZ_WBMT01000031.1, from coordinate 29,943 downwards.
TGTGATCTCGTCGGGGGTGATTCCAAGTCGGTCGTGTGCCAGTTGGCGCTGGAAGGCTGCGGGGAACAGGCGGTCCTCGGTGCAGACGATGTATCGAGTCGGTGTGGTCGGATGGGCGTCGAGGGGCCAGGGCTCGTAGTAGGCAGTATCAGAGGGCGGGCTGGGTTCGTTACTCGACACCTGGTCGGCCAGATGCTTGGGAACGTCGTGGAAGTAGCCCACATATGGGTCTGAATTGCCGGTGAGGCCACCATCTTTGGTCGCCTGGATTCGGACCGCCTCCGACCAACCGGTGTTGTCCCACCAGTCGGCCGGGGATTCGCCCGACTGGGGGACCATGGCGGTGACATAGATCAGTCCGGCGGTGGGAAGGCGTTCAGCAACCAAGGGCGCGGTGAACCCCCCGAACGAATGTGCAACAACGAAAAGTTCCTCCACGGTATCGACGGTGTCCACGACGGCGTCGGCATAGTCGGACAAGGTGTCCATATCGTCGCCGGTCCACAATGTGGGGGCGACGGTGGTGTGTCCGAGGGATCGGAGTTCGGCTTCTACGAGGTGCCAGTACCAGCCTCCGCCGACGCCGGCGCCGTGAATGAGCGCAAATGTACTCATACCGGCACCGTAGGTGGGACGTACAGGGAAGATAAACACCTGTTCAGCCCGCGATCTACACTCCTGAGGTGTGAACAAGGGTCGCGCTCGTCGCGGTCCGAGGACCACGGGTACGAGCGCAATGGTGAACTCTGGCTGCATCCCACGCTCGACCTGGTCCTGGCCGCCGACGCTCCTTTACCTCAGCGATGCCGATCTCGACTCGTCGACGCCACCCGCGGGTTTCCCATCGCCCGGAGCGGATCACCTGCGGCCCCCGCCGGGGAGGGGGTGTCCTGTGCCACATGGGCGTTCCCCGGGGTAAGGAGCGTCGGCATCGCCATTGTCTACTCGGTTGACGTCAGGGCCTCGAACGCCAACCGGATAACGGTCGCTCGTGATCGGCGGGTGTGCAGGACCAGGCGGTGGTAGATGGGGCCATAGAGCATGTCCACCACGTCGTCGAGATCCACATCGGTGCGTACCCGGCCCCTCCTGAGCCTGCTCGAGGCGCGGCTGCACCTTCGTCTCCAGCAGCACCTGGGCGACCTCCGGATCGTTCTGCGCGGGGATCAGATTGCGGGTGAAGGGCGAGAACTCGTCGCCGGACAGGAAGTCCGCCACGTCGTTCACCTGGCTGGTCAGGTCGGCCACGACGTCTCCGGTCTCGGGAAACTCGGCCGAGCCCCGGCGTACTCGTTCAGCGCGTCCAGGATCACGGCCGCCTACGCGCTGGTTACCGCTGAACACCCGTGCACACCCATGGCGTTCATGTCCGCCAGCAGGCCGGAACCCGGTTTCTGCGGCAGCACTCAAACGGCGGAACCCGTGGTCTTAGGAAGCTCCATGACAGTGGCGGCTCCTCGTGATCCAGCCATGCATGAGAAGCGACGTCCGCGCGGAACTGCGATCCGCATAGGTCCGACAAGCCGGCTGGGCGATCAAGGACAAGGTGGCGGCGAGGACCCCGCAGGTCAATCCGCCTCCAGGATCTGGCCGAGCGATCCTTGACTTGAGCCCGATGATGCGCGAGTGGGCGAATTACTTCCGCTACGGGGTACTGCGCCTGGAGTGTGTTCGGGTGCGGGGGTGGGTTTCGTACATGCGCATCGCGGCGAGCAGGCCGCTGGCGGCGGTGAGGGCAGCCACTACCCAGATGGCGGTGGTGATGCCGTACAGGTCGGCGATGACTCCGGACAGGAGGGCGCCGACGGCGAAGCCGCCGTCGCGCCAGAGGCGGTAGACGCCGACGGAGCGGGCGCGCCAGGTGGGATGGGTGACGTCGCCGATGGCGGCCAGCAGGGTGGGATAGACCATGGCGGTGCCGGCGCCGAGCAGGCTGAGCGCGATGGCCCATATCCAGAAGGTGGTGCCCAGGGCGGTGAGAGCGAGGGCGGCGGCTTGCAGGAGCATGCCGGCGACGATGAAGGGTTTGCGGCCGTACCAGTCGGAGGCGGCGCCGGTGGCCAGTTGGCCGGCGCCCCAGGCGGCGGGCAGCAGCGAGGCCAGAACGCCGATTTGGCCGATGGTCAGGCCGTGGGCGGCGAACAGGATGGGGAACAGGCCCCAGGCCAGGCCGTCGTTGGCGTTGTTGACCAGTCCGGCTTGGCTGACTGAGGACAGGGCGGGCTCGGTGAAGCTGGTGCGGGTGAAGATCTGCCTGCTGGTCAGGGTGGGTCCGGTGGGTTGTGCGGTGGTGGTGGCTTCGTGGTGGGCGTGGCCACGGGTCTCGCGGACGACCATGAGGGACAGGCCCAGGCCGAGGGCGGCGTAGGCGGCGCCGACCAGGAACGGTGCGGGCCGCAGGCCGTGTCCGGCGGCCAGGTAGCCGGTGGCCATGGCAGTGGCGGCGACGGCGAGGTATCCGGCGGCTTCGTTGAGGCCCATGGCCAGGCCGCGCCGCTGCGGCCCGGCCAGATCGATCTTCATGATGACGGTGACCGACCAGGTCAGGCCCTGGTTGATCCCGAGCAGGACGTTGGCGGCCACGACCCAGCTCCATGAGGGCGCGAAGATGAGCATGAGCGGGACGGGCAGGCCGACGAGCCATCCGGCGACGAGGACGGGTTTGCGTCCGTACCGGTCGGACCAGGTTCCGGCGAAGTAGTTGGCGGCGGCCTTGGTGATGCCGAACGCCAGGATGTAGGTGAGGGAGGCGGTGTAGGCCGTCAGGTGAAAGGTCTGCTCGGCCAGCAGAGGCAGCACGGCGCGTTCCTGGCCTAGCATCCCGCCGACCAGCGCGTTGACCGCGACCAGCAGGGTGAACTGGGCCAGGTTGGCGCGGATGCCCAGCGCGGGTGCCTTGAGGGCGGCGGCGGTCACCGGCCCGCCTGCAAGCTGTGGCCGGTGGCCTTGGCCCAGTCGTCGGGTCCACCCGCCAGGACCGCCAGGCCGTGGTGTCCGGCGCGGGCGAGCAGGCTGGCGGCGGTGACGGCGCGTTCCCCGTGCCCGCACATCACCACATACGGGCGCCGCTCCAGCCCGGCGGCATGCTCGGGTATAGCGCCGAGCTCGACGTGCACGGCGGCAGGAACGTGCGCGGCGGTGTACTCGGCGTCTTGGCGCACGTCCACGACCGGACGGTCCCCCAGGTGGGCGGCGTCCACCAGCCCCAGGCTGGCCAGGGCGTGTCCGGCGGACTGCCAGGCGGTGATGCCGCCGGTCAGTTCCCCCGCCAGGTTCTGGTGCCCGATCGTGAGGGCCTGCCAGCTGAGGTCAGTGGCGTCCTGGTCGGGGTTGCGGACGATGACGACAGGGGTGTCGGGGTCGATGAGCCAGCCCAGCCAGGTGCCGAACTGCGGCCGCAGTGGATTGGAGATGGCGCCGGGGATGTGACCCGCGGTGAAGTCGGCCACCGGCCGCACGTCCACCACCACCGCGCCGTCGGCGAGCAGCGCACGTGCCTGGTCGACGTTCAGCGGCGCGAGCACGGGTGGACCGGTCACGATCGCCGGGCCTTGCCGGTTGACCTCGGTCAGCCGGTCGAAGTAGGCCGGGTAGCTGCCCAGGTTGCCCACCAGCCGGGCAGTGAAGGTGTCGGCGTCGGGCGCGTTCAGCAGCGGGTTGGCAGCTTTCTCGCGTCCGATGGTGGAGGTGCGGTCCGCGCCGGGCGGGGCCGAGCAGAACGACCCGGCGCCGTGCGTTGGCCACACCTCGACATGGTCAGGCAGCGCCGCGAGCCGTTGCAGCGAGGCGTACTGGGCACGGGCCAGCTCTTCGGTGCGCTCAGCGCCCAGCAGGTCGGTGCGCGCGGCGGCACCGACGATCAACGAACCGCCGGTGAACACCCCGACCGGCCGCGCGCCGTCCAACAGCAGGAACGCCAAATGCTCGTCGGTATGCCCGGGAGTGGCCAGAGCCCGCAACCTCAGCCCGCCGAGGTCGACCTCGTCCTCATCGGCCAGGCCGCGATGCTCGAACGCCCGCCGGCCCGCGGCCGAAGCCAGCACCTGCGCCCCCTCATCGGCGGCGAGTTGCCGCGCGCCGGACAGGAAGTCGGCATGCAGATGGGTGTCGGCCACAAACGCGATGCGCAGCCCGGCTCGTCCGGCCTGGACCCGTAGACGACGTGTATCGCACGGCGGGTCGACCACCAGCGCCCGCCCATCGCCCAGATCGACCAGGTAGGCGCTGTTGCCCAGCCCCTCGTCAACGATCGGGCTGGCCAGAGATCTGGTCTGCGGTGCATTCATCTGGTGGTCCTTTGGCGGTGCGAGGTGGTGGTGCTAGTCTCGGAATCTACAACATTCAAAAGAATATTGGAAAGGAGTGGATCGGGACGAATGTGCTGATGACCCTCAATGACGCACCAAATACGGGTGAGCGCTCCTTCAACGGAGTTCGGCTGGCGGCAGCCTTGGCCGCTCGCGGCGAGGCTCAGGCGGGCGTGTTGCGCTTCATGGGCGCGGTGCGGCGCACGGTCCTCGACCAGCCTGATGGGACCGGATCACCGGAGGTGGGTGAGGCAGTCGCCGAGCTGGATGCGGCCGAAGTCGCCGTTCCAGCCGACAGAGTCCTCAGCTTCTGACCACACAAGGCAACGTCCGACCACGCCACGGCGGCCTGGGCACCGACAAGCCGACACCGAAGGGGAACATGATGGCCATTTCCGAAACCAGCAGATCCGACACCATCGGCGCACCGGCGCTGAGTGATGAGCGTGAGCGAAAGACGGCCTTGTACGGGCAGTTCGCCCGGGTGGGCAAGGCGCTGGCCAATCCGGCCCGGCTGGAGCTGCTGGACCTGCTGGCCCAGGGGGAACGCAGCGTCGAGGAGCTGGGGCAGGCGGCGGGCATGAAGGTCGGCAACACCTCCGCGCAGCTCAAGGCGCTGGCCGCGGCCAGCCTGGTGGCCGCCCGCCGCGAGGGCGCCAAGGTGTTCTACCGGCTGGCCGACGACGGCGTCGCCGAGCTGGTCGACCAGGTCAAGCACTTCGCTGCCGCACGCCTGGCCGAAGCCGAACGCGCCGCCCGCGACTACCTGGGTGATGTGCAAGCACTCGAACCCGTCGCCCAAGGCGAGCTGGCCCGCCGCATCGACGACGGCGACGTCGTGGTGCTCGATGTGCGGCCGCAGGCCGAATACGCGGCTGGGCACATCCCCGGCGCCATCAACCTGCCGCACGACCAGCTCGCCGCGCGGCTGACCGAACTCACCGCACACGTCGCGGCCGGCACCGACATCGTCGCCTACTGCCGCGGCCGCTACTGCGTCTATGCCCCCGACGCCGTCCGGCTCCTGCGCGACCACGGCTACACGGCCCGCCCTCTGCAAGGCGGACTACCCGAATGGCGCCGCGCGGGCCTGCCCGTCCTGGCCGGACACAGCACCGTTGCCGGGCACGCCACTGAGGGGCCATCGTGACCACCGACGTCTCGGCCCTAGCCGTCCCAGCCCTGCCGCCCGGGTTGCGAGGGGCGCCGGTTTATCTGGACTACAACAGCACCACGCCGGTCGACCCGCGGGTGACCGAGGCGATGATGCCCTACCTGGCCGAGCATTTCGGCAACCCCTCCAGTGCCAATCACTACGCCGACAAGCCCCGCCGCGCCCTCGCCCACGCCCGCGGCCAAGTCGCCGCCCTGATCGGTGCCACTCCGGGCGAGGTGGTGTTCACCGGCAGCGGCTCCGAAGCCGACGCTCTGGCCATCTTCGGCGCCGTCCTGTCCCACCGCGACCCGGGCAGGATGCAGGTGATCACTCAGGCCACCGAGCATCCGGCCGTGCTGGGGGCCTGCCGGGCGTTGCAGCGCCGTCACGGCACCACCATCACCTACCTGCCACTGGACCCCTATGGCCGCGTGTCACCGGCCGACCTGGCCGCCGCGCTCACGCCACGGACCGCGCTGGTGTCGATCATGACCGCCAACAACGAGACCGGTGCGCTGCAGCCGATCGCCGAACTGTCCGCCATCACCCGCGAGCACGGCATACTGCTGCACACCGACGCCGCCCAAGCCCTCGGCAAAATCGACGTCGACGTGGCGCGGCTGGGCGTCGACCTGCTGACCGTCGTCGGCCACAAGATGTATGCCCCCAAGGGCGTCGGCGCCCTGTACGTACGCTCCGGCGTGCACCTTGAGGCGCTGGTGCCCGGCGGCGGGCAGGAACGCGGGCTGCGCGCCGGCACCGAGAACGTCGCCCTGGCCGTGGCTCTGGGCACCGCCGCCGAACTTGCCGCCCAGGACCTGGCCGACGGCCGGCCCGCCCGCATCTCGGTTCTACGCCAGGACCTGCACCAGCATCTGCAGGCGGCCCTGCCGGGCCGGGTCCACCTCAACGGCCCGCAACACCTGCGGCTGCCCAACACGCTGAATATCAGCATCGACGGCACACTCGGACACCACATCCTGGACGCGGCACCGCAGATTGCCGCCTCCACCGGGTCGGCGTGCCACAGCGGCAGCCACTCGCCCTCGCCGGTGTTGACCGCCATGGGACTGGACGCGCCCCGCGCGCTCTTCCGGACGTCCAACCACGCCGGCGCGGACCTCGGTCGTCGCGTCGCCGCATACGACATGGCGCAACTGCTGTTCGGCTGAACGAACATGCTCTGCGGAGCCGCGGCCCGGCGTCGATCGCCGGGCCGCGCCCCAAAGGCTGGCGTCGGGTGGCTCCGGTCCGCCCGCGGAAACAGCGAACCATCTCACGTCGCCACCAGCGATAGCCAGGACATCTGCCACCAACTGCGGTTGCCTGCATGGGTACGCCAGCACCAAGAAGCTTTCGGAAGACACACGGCGCCCAGTCTTCAACACCCGCGGCACTGAGGACTGCATCAGCCGACCAGCGTCAGCGACCGCGATGGAGCAGTTCGCGCGGTTGTGGCTGGCGTGGGCTGAACAAGAGCTACTGCGGGCAGCAACGGTCGCTTCCGGCTCACTCGGGCCAAGCAGGCGACACCACCGCCTCGTTTCGCACGTTTCTACTCTGCGCCTTGAACTCCCGGCGGCTGGCCCTCGGCCTTCACACCGACAGAGTCAGCGTCTAACCGCGCCAGCGTTGTCATGCCGTGTTGTTTCGTGCGGAAGGGCCAGCGCCAGTGCCGGGACGATGATGATCGCGACGACGACGTGGCTGATGGACAAGACAACTTTGGTCGCGGTGCTGGCGTCGCTGATGATGGGCAGCGCAAAAGACGCGATGAGGCCGATCATGGCCAGTGCCACGAAGTACGACCGCGGGCGCCTGGTCCATCGCCGGCATGCGATGGCCAGCACGGTACCGGCCACCCCTCCCTCCAGGAGGGCTGCCCAGGCCATGTTCATCACCGGCATGCGGGCGAACTCATCCTCGAACACCTCTGTCAACTCCATCGGCACACCGGCAGCTCGAGCGACCGCGTACACGATGACACTGGCCACCGCCGCGACCAGTGCGGAAACAAGGCCCACTTGCCAGAGCGGCCGTTCGTTCCATGGGCGTCTGGGTGTAGGCGCGGCGTCTCGACTGCTAGTCATGCGTCGTGTCCTCCCAGTAATGTTCCCAGCAGGATTAGGAAGCAAGCCACATAGTGAAGTGTGCTTCACTATATTGGAGTGACCCGTGCGAGTCGAGGACACCGAGATCGTGGACCGGCTGTTCGAGCTGGCCGTGGTGCTCAACGATCTGATGAGCCGCCGCCTGGCCGACAACGGCCTGACTCCTGCCAGAGGCGAGGTCATCTGGCTGCTCCACCGCCACGGCCGGCTTACTCAACGCGAACTCAGCGAAATACTCGACTGCACTCCGCGCAACGTGACCGGCCTCGTGGACGCGTTGGAAGAGGCTGGCTTCGTGGCCCGCACCAGGCATCCCATCGACCGGCGCGCGGTCCTCGTCTCGCTCACCACGCGCGGCCAGACGCTGGCCGCCGGGTGGGGCGCGGACCGCGACGACGGTATCGCCAGACTGTTCGCCGGCACCTCCAGCGCCGACCTCGCCACCTTCGCCACGGTCCTGGGTCGCGTACTCGCCGCACTGCGAACGACCATGTCTGAAGGTGCCCTTCAGAGTGGTGACCGCCGGAACGCGTAGCAGGTTGCCTCACTGGCCGCGGCGCCGCACGGGCGACACCGGTCCGGGCGGCTCACGCCGCATGATCCACCGGCGTTCCGTCGAACGCCGCCGCAGCCGCAAAGCTGGCAGAAGCCGGGGCGAACGGGATGAAGACGAGCAGGCACAGCAAGGCCGACAGGCAAGCTGCGCCTCGCTACCGGCCCGGCAGGCCCGTACATCGCTCCTAGCCAGGTAAGGCGCTGGAACCTGCCGAGACGCTGTCAACCTAGGTCGACATAATCCTATTACCGATCAGTCGACGATAGGTCGCTCCCAGTCTGGCGGCGCGTCAGCTCGATTCACACCAATGGTCAAAGCGCTTCCAGCAATGTGCCGTACCTGCTGCAACACTGCCTCCGCGGATGGCGCAGTCGCCAATGCTCCACACCCGCGGGCGGTCCCACACGCAGCCAGCACCCAAGGACTGACCCAGACACAACCGGAGGACCAAGTGACCGAGCAGCAGCGCATCCACGGCGCCCCCAGGCCTTCGAGGGCACGGGCGACCGCGCCACCGGGCAGGCCGCCGTCACGACGGACGAGATCATCTCACGACCCGCAACGCCCGCGTCAGGCTCAGCGGGAACACCGGCGTGCAGATCGGTGAAGGGAACGTGCAGGTCAACGTCTTCTAGAAGACCACCTGACGCGGCCTTGCAGAAGGACACCTCATTCACGGGGGCCTAGCGGCTGCCAGGCCCCCATCTTCGAGGTGCTGATGCTGCTCGGCGTCTCGTTCGCCGTGCACGCGGCGACCGCCGGCACCGCCCTGGCGCTGCGGAACAGGCGCAGTCCCTCCGACTCGTCTCGTCGGCCAGTAGGTAGACCAGCCGGGCGGCCGAGTCCGGGTCCGGGTCGCTGTTGTCGGCGTGGTTGCGAGGGATGGCGAGCGCTTTCGTCGGTACCGCCTCGTTCGGTCAGCAGTTCGGCTAGCTGGACGGCGGCGTGGGGTCGGTGTTGGCGGCGTGGCGGGGCAGGGGATGGCGTAGCGGTAGCGAAGCCGGTTAGCGGCGTTGATGCCGAGGCGGGTCAGGTCGTAGGGGTTGGTCAAGTGCGGGTTGCATTGCAGAAGCTGGCGGGTGGGCTGTAGGGGCGGCGTTGGGGCAGGGTGTGCTGCAGGAGGTCGTTCATCGCCCGCAGAGGGTGAGGCCCGAGCCCCGTTCAACCTGCGGGAACCGCTGCGGCGCGCGTGCCACACGACGCGCGCCGCGGCGCTCCCTGTCGCCCGGCAACCTTGATCAGCCAGGAACGAGCCTCGCGGATCGCCAAGTGAGGCGCCCCAAGGCGAGGGCCATATCCGTTGGATTTCAGCGATTGCTGCCGGGCGGTCGGTTGCGTATCACGTTGCCGATCGGCCGGAGCAGCCGCACCCAGCCGATCGCATGAGGGAGCCTGCTGTTCAGCGGACCCTGCCGTCCCATTGCCACTGGCCGTGTCCGAGCTGGACGATCCCGGGCAAAGCGACGCGGCCAGTGCACCACAGCAGCGTTTGCCCCGCCGTATGCCCGGTCGGCGCATCAGGAAACAGCCGTTGGAGTATCGGCGCACACAGCTCGTCGGGCGGACTCCACTCAAAGCCCAAGGTCCGAGTGAGGTCGTGACTGTGAACCAGGATCTCGACGCCGGCCATGGCAGCGAACCCGGACGGATCCGAGGTACCCCATGGGTGGTAAGCCCTGATATCTGGTTGCGACGCGCGTACCGCCAAGGACACAAAGGTCGCGGCGACCTCGACCGCCTCGATACAGGCGTGGATGGACGCGTGGCGGTCTGTGCCTGAGATCAGGCCCGTCGGCCGATCGGGGGGCTGGGCCAGAAGAGAACCCGCGTAACCGACCGCGCCGAGCACTACATGGCTGAGCATTGTGCGGCAGGTCCACTCGGTGTCTCCCGCTCGCCTGGACCATGCCCCTTTCAGGAGCACAGGCAGAGTCTCGGCAGTTGCGGCAGTCGGCAGGTCTGCCCACGGAATCGTCATGCTCAAGGTCCTTGGTGAGGTGGAGGGCCAACGACGGACGTACATCAGCTGTGCAGACTGGTGTGCGCCTCCGCTCCGGGCTTCTTGGTGCGCTCCCGCATCATGTTCAGCGCGATCGCCATCACAAGACAGATGATCGCGAAGACGGCGACCGCTCCGAACGCCGCCTGGACTCCTTCGTTGAGGCCTGTGCGAGCGTCGGCCGCTGCCGGATCGGTGTACGCAACCGATACGGTCGTGCAGACCGCGATCCCGAATGCGGCGCCGATCTGGAAGACGGAATTGTTGATCCCGGAAGCCAGGCCCGACTCGTTGGGCGCGACATCCGACAAGGCTGCGATGGCGGATGCCACCACCGTGGTTCCGATGCCCGCGCCGAAGACGACGAGCCCTGGCAGTAGATCCGTCCAGTACGCGCCGTCCACCGGGACCCGGGAAAGGAGGAGGGTTCCTACACTCAGCAGAACAGCGCCGAGCACTGCCACCTTCTTGTAGCCGAACCTGGTGGTGAGAAGTCCTGCGAGGTTGGAACCGACGATGGACATCGCCGAGTAGATCGCGGTGCTCAGGCCGAACACGACAGCGCTGTAGCCGAGGACCTCCTGCGCATAGATGGACATGATGAGCGCACCTCCGTAGGTGCTCATCGCCACCAGGAGCGTCATCAGGTTCCCGCCGACCAAGGCGCGTACGCGGAAGACCCGCAGCGGAATCAGCGGCGCCTTGGCCCTGCTTTCGACGACGGCGAAGAGGCCGAACAACACGATCGCGCCGGTCAGCAGGCTCACCGTACGTACCGACCCCCATCCGGCTACCGGACCATGATCCGCGACACGGATACCTCTCTGCTCACCGCCGCTTGACTGGGGCGCTCAAGAATCCTTGGTTGCGCTCCAGGGCACGAGCCCGGCGGTGAAGGTCGCCCTGCCGAGGAGTTCCGGCGTGAGGTGAACCCCCGTCAACCGCGCAGCCAGGGCGAATGCGGCCTCAGTTGTCAAGGAGTCGACGAGTTCTTCCTCGTCCGCTCGTAGATCGAAGCCCACCTCCGCCATCAGTTCCACGAGCTCGTCAGGGGTGGAACCGTCTCTGTCGGTCGGGAAGAGCGGTTCGAAGAACGTCCGGAGGGTCCCGTCCTCGTACCAAAGAAACTGGTCATGTGCGTTGACGTTGCAGAAGTGGGCGACCAGGCGGGTGCCGCTCGACAGCGGCGCCACCAGATGAGGAAGGGTGCCCAGGTAGCCGTTGATTTCCAGGCCGAGGACCCACTCGCCCTGATCACCAGGGACCGTGGTGGTCCCGATCAGGTACTCGTTGCCGGAGTGTTGATCCCAGACATCCCTGGTTCGCTGCTCCAACTCGGTGTACCCGGAGAGGTTTCCTAGAGGCTTGGCCCGCATCCCCCGCAGGAACTCCTGCACGGTCACCCCTCGAACCAGGACCGCGCAGTATGCCTCGGCCAGGTCGGAGTAGTCATTGATCCACTGATAATCGGTCGCGGTGATCGCCATCGGACCACCATGCCAGGAATACGACGCTCAGACACGATCGCCCGTGCTGGTGACGGCAGTGGTTCGGTCGTGAGCCTGATGGAAGCGCCGCTGATCCTTGGGGGTGGGAGGACCTGATCTAGAGTCCGCCTGGTTCTGCTCTTCTCGGGTGTCGCCGATCGGGCCCAGCGTGATAGACCAGGCAGCCCAACACTGACGGCACGATCCCCCGTGCCGACCTCTCCGTGGGTACATGAAGGTGCCGAGCGGCGAGGCCCTATCCTGCAGCAGGCGAGGCAGGCGCTGCAGATGCGTCACAGCCGGGCGACTCTCCACTGCGAGCACTGGTACCCGACGAACGACCAGGAGGTTGACTGGTGATCACTTTGGCCGCAGTCGGAGGGGTGGCCCTAGTCGAGCTTGGCATGGCCCTGACTCCGGGACCGAACATGATCCACCTCGCCTCCCGCGCGATCACTCAAGGCCGCAGGGCGGGCCTGGTAAGTCTCAGTGGGACCGCCGTGGGATTCGTGTTCTACCTGCTGGCTGCGGCTGCGGGCCTGTCCGCGTTGTTCGCCGCCGTGCCGGTGGCGTTCACGGCGGTCAAGCTTGCCGGAGCCGCCTACCTGGCCTACCTCGCCTGGGGCATGCTCAAGCCCGGCGGCCGCTCGCCCTTCGCCCCGTCCCAGGACCTGCCTCCGGTCTCCGACGCCCGCCTGTTCTCGATGGGGCTGTTGACCAACCTGCTCAACCCCAAGATTGCTCTTATGTACGCTGCCCTACTGCCCCAGTTCCTAGACCCGCAGGCAGGCCCGGCCTGGGCGCAACTGCTCCAGCTCGGTGGTGTGCAAATCATCGTGGGGATCTCCGTGAACGCTCTGATCATGCTGGGGGCGGCACGGGTGTCGGGGTTTCTGACCTCCCGGCCTCGCGCCATGACCGCCCAGCGGCTCATGGCAGGCGGCTTGCTCGGCACCTTCGCGTTGCGCACCGCCCTGTCCCGCACTCCTGTCTCCGGTCTGAGCCAGGCACGCGTGCCTGTGGCACCGGTCCCGCTTTAAGGGATGGTTTCCGGACTCATCGGCCCAGGTACCTCACCGGCGGCGATCGCCGGGACACAGCAGACTGGTGACCTCGACGATCGCCTCCGGCGAGGGGCGGAAGTAGCGGCGCACGTTCTCGGGCTTCTTGTGCCGGGACTTGGCCAGCAGCATCAGCAGGCTCGCGCCGCCCTCGCCCAGACGGGTCTGCGCCGAGTGCCGCAGCTCATGCGGGTCCCAGCCGGTGCCCGGCCCGCCGAGCGCGGTGCGGTGTGGGTGTCCAGCAGCGCGCGGGCCTTCCCATAGGACAGGCAGGCGGGGGCAGCCGGTGTCGGGGCAGGTGTCGCGCGGCGTGAGGACCTTTACCCGGTCCGGGACGGCGGTGGACGGTGAACGCCGGCCCGCGAGTGCGGCCCTTGAGCAGGCGCGGCAGCAACCGCGCGGTCCCGGCGACCCAGTAGACCGTCTCCAGGACCACATCCTCGCGGGCCTGCCCACGTCGGCGGGTCTTGGCGCGGGCGCCTTGGCCTCGACCAGATGGGCGCCGGGCAGGCCGGCCAGGCGAGACCGGCACGTGACCAGCACAGCGCACCGCGGTGCACCCGGCACCAGAGGCTGGACCTGCGCTTCGTCCACCGCGTTGTCCAGGACCACAAGCAGTCGCCGGCCGGCCACACGTTCCCGGTAGAGCTCGGTCCGTTCCTCCAGGCCGTCGGGGATCGTCGCGCCGTCCACGCCGAGCCGCATCTGGCGCCCGGGCACAGGTTTCGGCCCCGGTCTGTTCGAGCTCGGTGAGACGGCGTTGGAGGGCGTCGATGTCGTAGGGGCGCCGAGGCCGGATCACCGTCGGTCACGTCACCGAGTGGATCAGGCCGCCAGAGGGGCGAGGGAGAATTTCTCCAGCAGGGCCAGTGCGGCCGCCCGGTCGCCGGTGATCTTCAGCTCGCCGGCGGCCTCGGCGGCGGTCAGTGTGTGGCCGGCGTTGAACAGGCGGGTGAGGGTGACCGAGTCGGACACGATGGTGGCGTCGGGGGCTTGGGGCGGGGTTGCGCTGGGCTCGAAGGTGGCCGGTCCGACGGTGAGGCCTATGTCGTGGTCGCCGAGGACGAAGCGGTAGCACGCCTCGAAGTCGACGCCTTTGGCCAGCACCCAGTGCCGGTTGAGCCGCATCTGGCGCAGGAGGGCTTCGCTGGGGCCGGTGGGCGCGTTCTCGAACAGGAAGGCTCCGAAGCGGCCGAGGGCGTTGAGTACCGGCAGGAGCGCCTCGCGGCTGCGCGGTTCGAGTTCGTACACGGTGGTGGCGGCCGGCGGGGGGAGCTGCCGCCTGACCACGATCCCGCTGTCCTGCAGGGAGCGCAGCCGTTTGGTGAGCAGGTTGGGCGAGATCTTCGGATTGATCGCCTGGAAGTCGGTGAAGCGCATCGGTGCGTGCGTCAGGTCGCGCAGCAGCAGCAAGGTCCAGCGGTCGCCGATCACATCCAGTGCCACCGCGACGGGGCAGCCCTGCTCGTATCCCTCGCTCACGAACCACCCTCCAGATACTTCATAAATGATAGCAATCGCTTGACCGTTGATAGTTTCCACTGCTACATGTTTAGCCGTGGTCACTATCAATTATGCGGTAGGAGCGGGACCGGCTCCCGGATCCGGCCAGGGGTCACCGGCCATCGAGGTCGCGCATCTGACCAAGCGATTCGGCCCTGCGGTCGCGGTCGACGACGTCAGCTTCACCGTCGAGCAGGGCGAGATCTTCGGGTACCTGGGGCGGAACGGCTCGGGGAAGACGACGACCGTGCGCATGCTTGCCACCCTCACCCGGCCCACCTCGGGTCAGGCCCGGATCTGCGGCGCCGACATCACCGATGCCCGCCGGGTCCGCAGGCTGATCGGCGTGACCATGCAGGAGGCCGCGCTGGATGAGGCCATGACCGCCGGCGAGCACCTGCGCTTCGTCGCCGGGCTGTCCGGCCTGGGCCGGGCCGCGGCCCGGCGTCGCGCCGAGGAGGTCCTGGAGGTGGTCGGGCTGAGCCGGGACGCCGAGGTCAGGATCGGCGCCTTCTCCGGAGGCATGAAGCGTCGGCTGGACATCGCCTCCGCCCTGATCAGCAGGCCTCCGGTGCTGTTCCTCGACGAGCCCACCACGGGGCTCGACCCGCAGAGCCGCAGGGCGGTGTGGGAGGAGATCCGCACGCTCCAGGCCTCGGGCGCCACCGTCTTCCTCACCACCCAGTACCTGGAGGAGGCCGACCAACTCGCCGGGCGCCTGGCGATCGTGGACGCCGGCGCCATCGTGGCCGAGGGAAGCCCGCGCAAGCTCAAGGCCGACCACGGCCGCACGACCATCACCGTGGCGCACAACGGAGTCGCCGGCCAGATCGAGAGCACCCTGAAGGGCGACCTGCTTGCCGACGAGCACCTCGCCACCGACGGCTCGGGCCGTACGGTCATCACTCTCAGCAGCGGCACCGGAGGCGAGCGAGCGCTGGAACTCCTGGCCAGGATCCAAGGAGCCGGGATCTCCCCCACCCATCTGGCCGTGACCGAGACCAGCCTGGAGGACGTCTTCATCCGGCTGACCGGCACCGCCATCGGCGTCGGAGCATCCGGAAGTGACGGAGCATCCGGAAGTGACGGAGCATCCGGAAGTGACGGAGCATCCGGAAGTGACGGAGCACCGGACGGCACCGGCGGCGAGGACCGTCGATGAACGAGTCGAGGAACGTGCTGGAGGCGCCGGGCGCCACGGCGGGCCGGGCGGTGGGTCTGGTCTTCCGGCGGCAGGCGACGGCGGCGTTGCGCGACCCCGGCCCTCATTTCGTCCTGCCCGCGCTGCCGGCCCTGCTGATGACCGTGGTCTTCACCGCGCTGTTCGACCGGATCGGCGACGCGCCCGGCTATGACGCAGGCGGCCTCGACAGGAGCCACGCCGGGGGCTACGACGCCTTCCTGATACCCGGTGTGGTGATGCTCGTCGCGCTGCTGGGTGCGGGCGCGACGTCCGCGAGCCTGGCCGCCGACCTGCGATCCGGCTATTTCGAGCGGCTGCGCCTGCTGGGCGCCCGCCCCGGGACGCATCTGACCGGCCGGCTGCTGTTCGAGGCGGTCCGGTTGCTGCCGGGCACCGCGGTCGTCCTGGGCGTCGGCCTTGTGTTCGGAGGTGACAATCGCAACGGCATCGTCGGCCTCGCACTGGTCACCATGCTGGTGGCAATGCTGGGCATGGCCTACTCCGGCGTCTTCTACACGGTGGCCATCCGCACCACGGACCCGCAGACACCGTTCCAACTGCAACCGCTGGGCCTGCCCCTGGCCTTCCTGTCCACGGCCCTGGTCCCGCTGGGCGTCATGCCCGGATGGGCCGAAACCATCGCCCGGTGGAACCCGGTCAGTCCCGTGGTGGACGCCAGCCGCCAAGCCCTCACCGGCGACCCCTGGGCCGGTGAGCTCCCGGGCGCCGTGGCCCTCCTAGCCGGGATCATCGTGGCCACCCACGCGCTGGCGTCGCTGACCCTGCGCCGCCGGCTGGCGGGGAGCTGACCATGACCGCAGCCCGCACCTTCCTCCGTGACACCGGCCTGATCTTCACCCGCACCGCCCGGGAGGCGAAAGGCAACGCCGGCCTGGCCTTCGTCGCGCCCACCCTGCTCTCGGTGTTCCTCATCGTGCTGTTCCAGGCGGCGTACGGGCAGATCGCCGAGGTCTCCGGCTGGCCCACCGATCGCTTCATCGACTGGGTCGCGCCCGGAGCCGTACTGCTCAGCGTGTTCGTCGGAGCCGGCTACACCGCCGGAGGGCTGCTCCGGGACGCCGACAGCGGCTACCTCGACCGTATCCGCCTTCTCCCGGCCCACCCCGCCACCGTGCTGGCCGGAAAGATCGGCTTCGAGGCCGCCCGCGCCATCATCCCCGCCACCGCGGTCCTGCTCGTCGCCATCACGCTGGGCGCCGACAACCGCAACGGACTCCCCGGCGGGATCGCGGTCATCTCCCTCGCGGTAGCCCTGGCGATCGCCTGGAACGGCATCTTTTACTACTCGGCCCTGGCCACCCGCAACCACGCCGCCGTCCTCGGCCTGCAACCCCTGTTCATGCCCGTGGTCATGTTCTCCACCTTCTGGGTGCCACCCGACTTCATGCCCGGCTGGTACGCCACCGTCGCCATCTGGAACCCCTTCACCCCCACCCTGGACGCCACCCGATCCATCATGCTCGGCGCCACCGACTGGGCCGCCCTCGGCACCGGCCTGGGCCTGCTGGCCATGCTCGCACTCCTCACCTACGGCTTGGCCGGCCGCCACTACGCCGCCGCCACGGCGGCCGACTGACCTCGGCCCGCCCATCCACCCGCTCGCAACCGAACACCAGAGAGGACATCAGCATGGGATCGCCATTCGCCTGGTACGACCTCACCACGACCACCGACGACGCGGACAATGTGCGCACCTTCTACAGCGACCTGCTGGGATGGACCATCGCCCCGGCCGACGGCTCGGGCCCGTACCTGGGCTGGATCATGGACGGCGAGCAGCCGTGGGCCGCAATCGTGGAGGCCGACACCGCCGCGACCGGCCGCTGGGTGCCCTACGTCCAGGTCGAAGACCTCGACAAGGCCGTCGAGCAGGCCACCGCCCTGGGCGCGACCGTGGTCGCGGGCAAAACCGACGGACCAGCCGGAACCGCCGTCACCATCAGCGACCCCGGCGGCGCCGTGCTCGCACTCTGGACCCCGTACCCCGGCAAACCCTGACCCCCACCCGCCCGGCTACTCCTCCTGCCGTTCAAGATCTACCAGGCGGTCATCGAAGGCGGCGCCAGCACAGGATCGCTCTTCTTCAGCCACGCTTCTAAGTTCCGGAGCTTGCTCCGGAACCAGCGGGAAAGGCGACGATTCTCCCCATCCTCCGGCTCAGCCGCCAAGACGCGGGGAAGGCGATCCGCACGTAGGCCGCGTCCCCGGTGACGCCCCGCACCGCCCCGGCCTGCCATCGGTCTCTTCTGCGAGCGGGGCGGCGCATTCGTGGCGCGAACACGCCGACCCACAGCGGCCCACGCTTCCCCGCTTCGAGTCGTGGGGCCACGCGTGCTTCACGCTAGGGTCAGCTCTTGCACTATGCAATGCTCGGCGTGCCCGGCGCGGGGACCATCAGGAGACCCGCACGCCACACCTGCGCGGCTCGGATTGAGATCATGCTCGCCAGGAACATTCCGTTGGGCGAACCGGGAGCGCAGCGGTGGTCACGCGGCTGGCTTTCAGCGGATCCGGCGGCGTAGGAGCAGCATGGCGGCGTCGTCGTCGATCGGGCCTCCGACATGCTCCACCAGATCATCCTGAAGCTTGGCCAGTGCCTCCTCCGGAACCGCGGCCTGCAGGAGGTAAGCCCGTTCCAGCAGCGGATAGAACTTCCTGTTCACGTCCCGCGCTTCGATGACCCCGTCGGTGTAGAGCAGCAGCTGGTCGCCGGGTCCGAAATGAGTCTTCAGCGGCTGCGGAATGTCATCGGCCATGCCGATCAAGCCGAGTGGTGGAGCGTGGTCGGGCGGTTCGACGAGTCGGATCTCGCTGTCGGCCGTCACCATCAGGGGTGGCGGATGCCCGCAGTTGAGCAGGCTGATGTGATCATCGGAGCCCAGTTCAGCGAGCACCGCGGTGACGAACTGCTCTCCGGTCAGCTGCCGGCTCAGCGCTCTTTCCAGGCGCAGCGCCACTCCTGGGAGATCGAGTTCGTCGTACGCAGCTTCGCGGAACGCGCCGAGCACGACGGCGGCGGTCTCGACCGCATCCAGGCCCTTGCCTTGGACGTCGCCGACGATCACGCGTGCGCCCACGGGAGTGGTGACCACCTCGTAAAGGTCACCGCCGATCCGTGCCTGCGCACTGGCGGAGATATAGGAGACGGCGGCGTGCACCGGCCCGATGCGCCGGGGAACGGGACGTAGGAGCACTCGCTGGGCGACTTCGGCGACCGTCCGGACATCGTGCAGTTCCCGCTCCTTGCGTTCCCGCAGGGCCGAGGCCAGCATCGCGGCGCCCGTGACACCCGCGATCGACGTCAGGGTGAGCAAGTTCTGGCGAGTACCGATCAAATGATCGTAAACGGCGAGCAGCAGGCACAGCCCCACGGCGGACAAGCCGATCCACCCGGTCCTGCGGGCACCGCCCGACAGGCTGGCAAAGGCGGGTCCCAGCGACAACAAGGGCAGGAATCCGGCCCCTGGGCCGGCGAGCACGTCCACCAGCGTGATCAGGAGCATCACGACGAACGGCAACGACCGCAGGAACGAGGGTTTTCCCACTCCCATTCCCCCATCGCTCTCAGCACGCCGAATGATTAATCTCGCCGTTCCGTGAGCTTATCGGTCTGTCTTGGTCGTTCGTGTCGTTGCGCGAGGCCACGCTGCGCTGGGAGGCGCCGATATGCAGCAAGGTGCGCCTCGCTCGGACTCCCGCCCGGCGGGCGTGCCTTGACCGTGCCGTTCTGAATCGACGAAAAGCGTTAAGGCGGTTTGCCATCACGCTACGCGTGTCGGCGTGCAGGGGAAGTCTGGTCGGCGTTGGATGCGACCTGGCCCGGAGGCGGCGGATTTCATCGGATGAGTGTCGCGCGGGCATAGTGAGGCTCGGAATGTTCACCGCTGACGGCTACTGCTATCCAGCGCAACGTCGAACGGTGCGCGGCCGGTAGCCGCCGAGTGTTCGAGCGTCTTGATGACGGCGGGGTCGACGGCGGGCTCGGTGAGGTCGGGTGCCGGAGTGTCCGGCGAATGGCTGCGGGTGTCGATGAGGGTTCTGAACAGGTCGGCCTGATGCTGATTGTCGGGTTTGGGCCGGGCGATGGTGAGGACCTCGCCGAACCGCAGGCCCCGGCCGGGATGATCGTGTTCGGCTGCCGATTGAGGGGTGTAGAGGATCTTGACGGCGTCGGCGACGCCGCGTTGCACCGGTTTGGGCACGGGACGGCCGTAGGTCTCAGACCAATACAGCAGGAGTCGACCCGGCTCATGGGCGTGCTTCAGCACGGCCCTGATGAGTTTGCGGTTGTCGGTGGCGCCGGTCTTGAGCCGCGCGTGCACCAGATCGGCGGTGAGAACAATCGCGGCGGGTCCCAGACCTGGGACGGCGCGGAGCCAGCCGATACAGCGCAGAAGCCAGAGCGGGTCGCGGTCGGCGATCTGTTCGATGAGACCGGAGAGTTCGCCGTCGTCCGGTTCGAACCAGTCACGGCCGCGCGCGGCGCCTGCGGCGAGCACGCGCAGCAGCGCCTGCTCTGGGGAGCGGGAAGGGTAAGGGGCTTCGGGCATGGACTCTTCCGGCATTTGTAGGGCGGCTCAGCGTAGGTCGCGGCGACGAAAAACGACCACCCCCAACACGAACAGGACGGCGGAGGCGAGGATCGGCAGCCAGAGCGCGGTAGCGCTCGGGCCGTGGGCGAGTGGGTTGTCGTTCAGGTACCAGTGCCAAGGGGAGACGGCTTTGAGGCTGGATGAGGTGTCCAGGCTCTGCAGTAGGTAGCCGACGGTTGCGAATGCGGAGGCGATGGCCACGGCCGGGCCGCGCCGTCCAGTGATGGCGCCAACGGTGAAGGCGAGCGTGGACGGTAGGAGCGCGAGGCAGAACAGCGTCGCGCACGCGGTGAGCAACCGGGGTGCCGGTATTCCGTCGAGAGCCCCGAACAGTGGTCCGCACACAGCCAGCGCAAAGGTGAACACCGTGACGATCGCAGCCAGGAGCACAACACTGGCCAGATACCTTTCGATCGCGACCCGTTCCCTGCTGACCGGGTTGGCGAGCAGGGGCTCCAGGAATCCGTCCTCTTCGGCTCCGCCGATAGCGTGAGCGCCCGCGCCGATGCCGAACACGAGCGTCAGGATCGGCGCGAGCGTGGCGAACAGCCGGGCGTTGAGATATCCGGCCGGTGAGGTGAGCATGATGTCCGGCTGGTAGCCCACCATGGTGCGCAACGTCTCCGGGAGTTCTCGCACGAGGTCGTCGACCGACTGCTGGTCCCTCAATGAGGGATACAAAGACACCGTGAACAGGACGAGACCTGCCATGGCGGCGCTCCACCAGACCAGAGAGCGGCGCCGGTCCATGAGGAGCCGCAGCGCGACGTTCACGATCGCTCCTCCTGGTAATAGCGCAGGAACACCTCGTCCAGATCGGCTTCATGGGTGACGATCCTCTCCACGCCCAGCCGCGCGGCGGCCCGGACGACCTCGGCGACCGAGCCGTCAACGACCAGCCGGAGTGTCCGGCCGGCGACGGTCGCCTCGACGACGCCGGGCAGCCGCCGAAACTCCTCCGGTGCATCGGGTGCCCGGGACAGGTGCAGGTCGAGACGCTGCCGGGCCTGGCGGCGAAGGTCGTCGATCGTCGAGATGGTCATCAGCCGGCCCTGCCGCAGGATCGCGACCCGGCGGGCGAGCAACTCCACCTCCGGCAGCACATGGCTGGACAGGAACACCGTCGCGCCGTCGGCGGCCAACTCCCGCACCAGGAGCTGGAACTGGTGCTGCAGTAGCGGATCGAGGCCCGAGGTCGGTTCGTCCAAGATCAGAAGTTCCGGCCGGTGGGCCACCGCCGCAACGACCCCCACCTTGCGCCGGTTGCCGGTCGAGAGCTCACCGATCCGCCGACCGGGATCAAGATCGAACCGGTCCAGCAGGTCCCCCACCCACTCTGGGTCGTGGCCGCCGCGCAACCGCCCGTAGAACCCGATGAGGTCGTTCGTGGTGTATCCAGGTGGGACCTTCAGGTCTGCCGGGAGATAGCCGATCCTCGCCCGAATCGCAGGATCGCTGCCCGGCCCGTCCAGCACCTCGCTGCGGCCTGAGCTCGGGAACAGGAATCCGAGCAGCAACCTGATCGTGGTCGTCTTGCCTGCACCGTTCGGCCCGAGATAGCCGAACACCTCTCCCCGCTCGACACTCAACTCGAGCCCATCGAGCGCGGTCAACCCGCCGAAACGTTTCGTCAGCCCACACGCGCGCACCGCGGCGCCGTCCGACATGGCCCCTCCAGGAAGCCGACCAGACACTGAAACGCCGACCAGACTTCCCGGCACGCCTCCACGAACGTAACATCACGCCGCCGCACCCACCAGATCGCCACACCGCCACAGAGACAAGGCAACTTCTGCGGAAGACTGCGGCACCCGAGAGCGGCTGGCCCTCAGTAGTGGAGCAGGAGCCCGTCGCGACAATGATCGAGATCATTATTGGTGAGGCATTGATCCCTGAGTCCACGTTCGATTCTCAACACCCGCAAGCCAGGCGATCAACCGAGTGGCGGCTCACCCGAGCGATAGAAGTTCTGGGCAGCGACGGCGGCCACCGCCCCGAACTGCACAGGCCCTGGACCTTTGGCATGTTGCTGTTTGAGTTGTGTGATTTGGCTGGTCAGTGTGGCGATAACGGCGTTGTTGCTGTCATTAAGCGGGGGGGCACCGCCGGAGCGGGCAGGCCTGTGTGCGTAGTCGTTTGCTGCCGGCGGAGTGCTGGGTGGCCGCAGTTCACGGCTAGCCGGGCTGGCCCAAGAGCCGCTGGAGACTGCCCAGCCGGGCCGGTATCCGGTCTACCGTCCGCGGAGCCGCCTGCCCCGTGGGCCTGGGAGGGCCAGGTGGCCCTTGGTGATCAAATGGAACCGTTCCAGGCCGGGGCATTGCACCTGGACCACGGTGGTGCCGTGGTCCAGCGCCCGCAGCCTGTGCACCACGACGCGGTGACCGGCCGCGGCGATCCGTTCTACGGCGACGGCGCGTTGCCTCGGCACGCTGGTGCCGGGCGGAACAGTCTCCGGAGGCATACCGGTCATCGGGGCTTCGTCCAGACGTCCAGCGAAGTCCAGGTGTGCGCAGGCCAGCAGCCGCGGATGGCCAGCGAGCCGGTCGCGCACCGCGTCCGCGATGTCGTGGTCGGCCACCACACGCGCGAAGGACAAGCGATCGGCATGCCGGTCCCGTGCGGCGGCGTCCCTGTCGTGCTCGGCCACGACCCTGGCCAGGAGCTCGCCCTGAACCAACTCGGTCACCGCGCGTTCCACGGCTGTCTCACCCGAGAGCGAAGCGCCGAGCCCGTACCGGTGTGCCGCGCCGCCGCCTGACTCAGGCGCGTAGGCCATCACCACGGGGATGCCCAGGTCGGTGGTCAAGTCCAGAAGGACGACCGGGCCGTCCACCAGCACAGCCGCACGATCTAGCCGTTCCTTCAGGAAGCCGGGCACCGCCCCGGACGGTATGCGGGCGGGCATCGCCCCTCCGTCGTAGACGCTGCGCAGCAGGAACAGGGAGAACGCGTCCCGTTCGGCCCACTCGTTCAGCGCGTGCAGCAGCGCCTCGTCCTCAGTGGCACCGATCGCGCAGCCCGTGTTGACGGTGTAGGAGAGCACCGGTCGATAGTCGGCGCTGTCGCCGAGCCGCGCCCGTTCGCGCGCCATCGCCTCGGTGGGCAGCGGATACCACGGCGCCCACAAGGCCAGGGGAACATCCACCGGAGTACCACCGTCCAGGGCCCGATACGGCAGGCACGCGATGCGGGCATTCCCCTGCCCAGCCAGCTCCCGGACCGCCCGCTCGGCACCGAGCGGACCGGCGAGCAGATCGCCGGGATCGCAGAGCCGCACGGGAAGAGAATCAAGCACGACGGGACCACTGAAAGCATGCTCCAGCGCTTCGAAATGCGCCCCGACACGGGCTTGCGCTTTGGGGCCCTTGCCACTGCCGAGCCCGTAGGGGATCTCGGCGCCGTCCGCGGACCGCAACTCGCACTGAACCGCAGTGGGGTCGTCCTCATCCAGCAGCCGATGGCGGGACCACCAGCCCAGCGCGCGAATATCCGCGAGAACCTGCCGCTCGGCCTCGTCCAGTGCCAGCTCACGCTCGCCTGCGCCCGGCCAGACCCCGGTACCCGCCGCGGCCGGAACGGGCATCGTTCCGGCCGCGGCGATCCACTCAGACCGCGGCAACGCCCTCGGTCGCCTCGTCGGTGTCGAGTTCGAGCTCGTCCGCTTCGAGCGGAGCGTTACTCACGTGCTCAAGGGAGACGGTCCAGTCGTAGCCTGCACAAGCCACAAGCGCACTCCTCTGCAATCAGCCGACAGCTGCCTAGCCATGATCAACATACCTCCTGCGTTTTGTCGAGGTTTCCGGCGATGCCAGACTCACGGCATGGCGACCCCGGAACCCGCTCTCCGCACCCGCATCGATGCGCTGATCACCGATGCCTGGGTGCTCGCCGCCCTGGCCGCCGCAATACGCGACCCTTCGTTGAGCGAAGAACACGGCGCGGTACTGGGCGCCGCCGGATACGCCGAACACACCCCAGACGGCTGGCGGCTGCATCCCGCCTGCCGCACGTTCCTGGACGGACTGCCCGCGCCGGACGCCTTCGCCGGCCAGGTCGCGGGCATCCTCCGCCAAGCCGCCGACGCAGCCGACGGACGTCCCGCCGAAGAAGATGACGACGCGTCCTTCATCGTTCAGGGCGAGTCCTCCGGCGAGCGCATGACCGAGTTCCTGGATCTGGTGGCGGCCCGCGTCCCCGAGGTCGGCAAGGTCCTGCACCGCCCCGGCCTGCGCTTTCTCGACATCGGCACGGGGATCGGCGCGATCGCCGCCACGGTGATCTCACGGGCGCCGGCCGCCCGAGCGGTCGGCATCGACATCGCTCCCCGCGCGCTGCGTCTGGCCGAGGACCACCTGATTCGCCGAGGCGTCCGCGACCGCGTCGACCTACGGCTCCAGGATGTCGCCGAACTCGCCGACACCGCCGCCTACGATCTGGCCTGGCTGCCGCTCGGCGTCCTGGCACCACATGCCACCGCGCAGGCCTTGCCACGCATCCTGGCCGCGCTTCGGCCTGGAGGCTGGCTGATCAGCGCGACCGTCCTTGCCGGCACGGACCAGCCCGGCAGCGTACGCGAGGCTGTACTGCGATGGCGAATGGCCCGCCGCGCCATCACTCCCTGGACCCCGGCCGAACTGGCGGCACGCCTCACAGCAACCGGCTTTCACTCCGTCACGCAGATCGCCACCCCACAGAACGCGATGGGCCTCGTAGCAGCCCAAGCCTGACACCGAGGGGTTGCGTCCACGGAGGTGGTGTACGAGTTCTCGCAGGTCAAGGGCGTGGCGTCATGAAATAGGGGCGGTCTTCCACACTGGCTACGCAGGTTCGATTCCCGTCGCCCGCTCCACATTCCCCCAGCTCAAACCATTGATCACCCACCAACGATCAAGACTCAAGATCATTTGCCGTTCATTTGCCATCGGGATCCGACGTGATCGAGTGGACATTCCCGTGACCTGATCACCCCGCACGGCACCACACGGCATCCCGATTGGACACGTCCCCAGCTCGCGCGTCGCATCTCCCGATCAGCCCTGGCTGTGAAGCAGCCACCACCCGGCGCTCCGCAGGAGTCGCCCCGGGACGTCGAGCAGCATCACACCCACGCGCCCACGACGTTCCTGCATGCGACCAGCCGAGTTGGCTGAACTTCAGGCATGACCTGTGACAAGGGCCTCCCTGCCGATGGTGATCGAGCATCCGCTATAGCCGTCAGCGCCCGCGTTGCCGCTGGCTTACGAGCCAAGGGGCCCTAGCCGGCTGCGTGGAGGAGGCTGATCGTCTCCTCCACCGGCTGGGCGGTGAACAGCTGGCTGCGGTGCACAGGGCGATGAGTCGGCTGCGGATGACGGTTGGGGCCGTACGGCCAGGGACCGTGGAGGAGGGCAATTAGGCCGGGCGCGGCCACCGGACGGGTGAGGTCATCATCTGGCCTGTCGTGATGGTGAGGCTGTCGCCACCGGCGAGAGTCAGGTCGGCACGGTGGCGGCAATGGTGAGGGGGCGGTCCAGGCCGGTGCAGACCAGGGTTTTACGCAGGTAGCGGCGAGGGTGCAGCAGTAGCAGCCGGCCACTGGCAGTGGTGATCTGTTTTGGTTGTCCACCGCCGCCCGCTGCTGATTCCCCTGCCGACAGGAAAGGCTCATTGGAAGATGCGTGACCACGACCCCGACGACCACCTCGCCGCCATCCGGCGCATCACCAACGGGAACTTCCGCCTCATCGACTGACATCGGTACCGACGCGTGGCTGGCTTGACCAGCCACTTTGCCCGCAACACTTCGTCCAGGCCCCGCCCTACTGGCGGTTGTGCGGCACAAGCGCTGTCCGCTGCGCGCCTGAGCCACCAGCAAGCATTCGGACGGCGCGTTAGTGTCGTGGATCATAGGTGAGAAACAGCCCCATCGCTCACAAAGCGCCTGGCTGGAGGGAAGCCTTATGGCCGACTGGTCCCACGAGTACCGGCGGCACGGCTGGTGGCGGGAGGAGACCTTCCTCGACGACCTGCGCCGGCATGCCCGCGAACGACCCGCAGCGACGGCGCTCATCGGCCATCGGGCCGACGGCGCCCTCGGCCTTGTCAGCTATGCCGACCTGCTCGCCGACACCGACCGCTACGCCGCGAGGCTGCTCGACATCGGGGTCGAACCCGGTGACGTCATCGCCGTCCAGCTCCCCGACTGGTATGAGTTCGTCCCGCTCGCTCTGGCCTGCGCCCGGGTGGGAGCGAGGTTCTGCCCGCTCATGCCGATCTACCGGCAGTACGAGCTGTCGCACATCCTCGCGCTGACCGAGGCAAAGGTCTGCGTCACCATGGCGGAGTGGGACGGTGACAGGCTGGCCGAGATCGTGACCGGGCTGGACCTGCCGCATCTGGAGCACGTTCTCGTCGCCGGAGAGCCTCGCCCGGCCGAGACCGCCTCGTTCGAGGACTTCCTCGAAGGGCGCAGCGACACGACCCCCACGTCCGAGGTCGAACTCGCGCCGGACGACCCGTACCTCATCCTCTTCACCTCGGGAACGACTGGCGAGCCGAAGGGAGTGCTGCACAGCCAGAACACCCTGTACGCCTCCGCACGCGGATTCGCCGACGCGATGGGCCTCGACTCCGGGCTGGTCATGGAGGTCGCCCACGTCAACACGCACATGTCCGGGTTCGCGATGGGCCTGATGGTCCCGCTGCTGCTCGGGGGCACCGCGGTCTTCCAGGAGAGGTGGGACGGAGGGGTCGCTCTCGACCTCGCCCAGGAGCACGGCCTCACGCTCTTCTACGGCGCCGCGCCCTTCCTGACGGACGTGCTGGACGGCCAGCGCGAACGCCCCCGCGACCTGCGGAGCCTGCGCTGGGTGGTGACCGGCTCGGCCCAGGTCCCCCCGCGCATCGTGGACGAGGTCCAGGACGTCTTCGGCCTGCCGACCTACTCGTTGTGGGGCATGACGGAGAACGGCCCGGTCACGGTCACCCGGCCCGACGACCCGCCCGACTGGGGCGCGCACAGCGACGGGCGGCCGATCGAAGGCATGAAACTGCGGATCGATCCCCTGAAGGGCCGCGACGACGGCGCGGGTCGGCTCTGGGTGCGCGGACCCGCCCAATGCCTGGGCTACTTCCGGCGGGACGAACTGTACGAGGCGGAGCTGGACGGCGACGGCTGGTTCGACACCGGGGACCTCGCCCGCGACGACGGCCGCGGCGGCATCCGCATCGCGGGCCGCGCCAAGGACATCATCATGTACAAGAGCCTCAACGTGCCCGTCACCGAGGTGGAGGCCGTCCTAGGGCGGCATCCGAAGGTACGTGAGGTCGCGGTCGTCGGCATCCCTCACCCCGAAGTGCTCGAAGAGGTGTGCGCCGTGGTGCTTGCGACCGGCGAGCCGCTCACGCTCGACGAGCTGCACGAGCACATGCGGGCCTCCGGTGTGAACGACTGGTTCTGGCCCCGGCGCCTGGAGATCGTCGAACGCATGCCGAAGACCGTCACCGGCAAGATCCGCAAGGTGGAACTGCGGCGCCGGTACGGCGGCGGATGAGCTCGCGGCGATCGCCGTCGATCGCGGCGGTCTGCGCTGGGGTGTTCCTCGGGGCGATCGACGTCCATCTGGTGAACGTGGCGTTCCCGCAGATACTGAGGGATTTCCCCGGCACGGACCTCGCCGGGCTCTCCTGGGTCTTCACCGGCTACACGATCGCCTTCACCGCCGCGCTCCTCCCAGCGGGCGGCCTGGCCGACCGCTTCGGCCGCCGCCGCGTGTACCTGGCCGGGCTCACCGTCTTCGTGGCCGCGTCGGTCGGCTGCGCGATCGCCCCCTCTCCCGGAGTGCTGATCGCCGCGCGCCTCGTGCAGGGCGCGGGCGGAGGAGTGATCACCCCGCTGGCGCTCGCCTTGATCCTGCCCTGGTTCACCGAGGAACGTCGCGGCACCGGCATCGGCATCTGGAGCGCGACCCAGTCCGTCGCCATCGCCGCGGGTCCCACCCTCAGCGGCATCCTCGTCACGACCTGGGACTGGCGCACCATCTTCTGGCTGCACCTGCCCGTCGGCGCGGCGGCCATCGCGCTCAGCCTCGCCACGCTCCCACCCGACCCCCAGAACAGCGATCCGGCGCTCCCCGACCTCCCCGGCCTGGGGCTCCTGGCAGCCGCGATCGGCCTCCCATCCCTGGCGATCGCGCAAGGCCAAGCCTGGGGCCTCACGGACATCCGCACCGCGCTGGCCATGGCCGCCGGACTGGCCGCGGGCTACCTCTTCTTCCGCCGCTCGACCCGCCATCCAGCCCCGCTGGTCGACCTCGACGTCCTGCGCGTGACCCGGCGACCCAACGCGGCGATGTTCGTGCTGGGCCTGGTGATCTTCGCATTCCCCCTGGCCGCCGTGCTCTTCCTGACCGGCGTGTGGGGCTACAGCGAAGCACGCGCCGGTCTCGCCATCACCCCCGCGCCCGCCGTCCAGGTACTGGTGGCCCCGCTGGCAGGCCGCCTGATGCATCGAGTCGGCTACCGCGCGATGGCCCTCGGCGGCGCGGCCCTCCTCGGCGCGAGCGTCATCCTCCCCGCCCTCACCGCAGACCAAGCCCCTGCCTACCCTCAAGTCCTCCTGCCCGCATTGCTTGTCGCCGGAGCAGGCATCGCCGTACTCACCACCGCGTTGAGTGGTGCCGCGCTAGCGGACGTACCACCCTCGCGCCTGGCCACCGGGACGGCCCTCTCAGTCACCTCACGAGCCTGCGGCGCGGTACTCGGCCTCTCCGCCCTAGCCGCCTTCCTAGCCGGAGCCCCACGCGACTCCCTGAACGCCTACCAAACCGTCTGGTGGGCCATGGCCGTCCTTTGCCTCACCCTCCTGGCCTCCTCCCTCCGTCTCCCCTTCCGCGCAAGTACCGGGGCTTGAGCGACAACCACTCGGCAAGTGGCGTTAGGAAGCCGTCGAGGGCGAAGTCACCGCCATCCATCGCAGCGATGCGGGTGGGCTCGTCGGGGTCCGCGCTTGGTGCCCTCGTGCGCCAGCATCACCAATGCCGGGTCCAGGTGCTGGACGATCCCGCAAAGCGAGCCCGCGGTGAACGTGGCGGCCTCCGCGACGCCCATGACCACGCGCAACACGAGCAGGGCGGCGATGCCCGCGGCGCCCTCCACCGCCGCGTAGCCCGCCCCGACTAGGGCCGCGGTCGCCGACCCGGCGGCGATGACGAGGCGGACGTCGCCGCGCTGGGCCAGCCTTCCGACGTAGGGGCGGCTGAAGGCGCCCGTCCAGGGGCGGGGGGGTGGTTCCGGTCACGGGATGCCTTCGTTGGCGCCGCCGTCCACCAGCTGCACAGTGCCGGTGACGAAGCGCGCGTGCTCGGAGGCGAGGAAGGCGGCCACGGCGGCGAAGTCGTCCGCGTCGCCCACGCGGCCGAGAGGGATCCCCTTGGCGATCTCGGCGACGGCGGCGCCGGGGTCGGTGAACTGCCGTTCCAGCGCGGGCGTGCGATGGTACCCGGGCGCCAGCACGTTCACGGTGATGTCGCCGGGGCCGAGCTCGTGCACCAGCGACTTGGCGAAGCCGACGAGGCCGGGCCGCGTCGCGTTCGACAGGCCGTATTTCGGGATGGGCCGCCGCACGGTCTCCGAGGCGACCATCAGGATGCGCCCCCACCCGGCGGCGCGCAGGTGCGGCAGCGCGGCCAGCACGAGCGCGACGTGCGGGATGAACGCGGTGTCGAGCGCGGTCCGGTAGTCGGCGGGCGTGAACGAGTCGACCGGGCCGGGGCGCGGCCCGGCTCCGTTGGTGACGACGACGTGCAATGCGCCCGCGTCCTGGACGGTCTCGGCGATCCAGGCCTCCGGTGCGCCGTCGTCGGTCAGATCGAGGGCGCGGCTCCACACCCGGCCCGGCCCGGCCGCGCCGACCTCGCGCGCGGCGTCGGCGAGCCGGCCGGGGTCGCGGCCGCAGATCGCCACGTCGGCGCCCTCGGCGGCGAGCCGG
>NZ_WBMT01000030.1 GCF_008923185.1 Actinomadura rudentiformis | reverse complement strand
ACCGCGGCCCTCCGCGACGCCGGTGCCCTACCGCCGATCCCCGGCGGTGAACTGCCGAAGCCCTCGTTCATCAGCACCTCCCGAGACCACTTCTACACCGAGCTGCACCACCGGATCGACGACGATATCTCGTACGAGGTGCGGGAAACCCCCGGATACCACTGGGACGTCCGCGACGAGCACGGCATCGGCGCGTACTTCGACGCGTCTGTGAACAGCAGGGGCGAAGTCGAATTCTCGTTCATCGACGACCGATACCCCGCGACGCCAGACGGCTGGCGAGCCCTGATGACCGCCGTGAACGCCTTCGGCGACCGCCGCAAGCACATCCATCTCTTCGTCAACCCCTACGCCGACTGAATCGCCCATACGGGGTGCTCTAGGTGCCTGTTCCCAACCCGTCTGTGCAGGTCAGCCGCGGCTCGGAGGCGGAGGGAGGACAACGCCGCCGCCCGGTCTGGCGCCACAATGACGGCCACCCGACCGGGTCTCAGCGAAAGCGATCACCGCCGGACCAGCGACCGTCACGTCTAAGCGTCACGTCGTAACGCTTCCAGAACGCAAAGCATCTGCCTGGTGAGCGGGCCCGCAGACGATCATACTGGCGCCATCGCGAATCGAGCTGTCGCGAGTTGATGCAGTCTTCCGAGGACCGCACCCGTTTGTTACGGGGCCTGGTCGGGAGCGAGTCCATCCGTCATAGCGGCGATTAGCTGGTGACGTGCAAGGTCCGGGACTTCACGGAGGACCAGAGAGTGGGCGGCAAGGACAAACCGTTGAAACTCCTCAAGGAGCGCGCGCTTCGGGACGGCCATCGTGATGTCACGGTGAGGTGCTTCGACGGTGACATCGTCGCCCAGCTTCTTCAGCGCGATTCGGTAGGCGTTCTCGGTGAAGCTGATCCCAGCATCTTGATCCGCATTGAGTCGACGTGTCGCGTGCGCGAAGACGAGCATGAAGTCGACGAGCGCGGCGTAGGTGTTGGGACCGATGACGTCACGTTTGTCGATCTTCATCGAGATGGGTGAGGCGAAGTAGGTGTAGTGAAGGTCGATGTCTGGCAGCGACTCCGCTGAGATGTCCGCAGGCAGCTGCCAGGTCTTTCGCCAGGGCGAGGCCTTGTCCGGGATCTCTGTTTCGAGTTTGATCACTGGCGTTCCTATCGTCCTGTGGGTTGCGGATCCGAAGGTTTCGACGTGCGGGACGCCGCCCTGGGCGGTGTGAGTCGTCGGCGGGAGGCGTAGTTCGCCCAGGTGATGCCGGCTGCGGTGGCGTGGTCTTCGGCGCATTCGGCGGTGTAGCCGATGGCTTGGGCGGCGACTGCGGGTGGCATTTCCATGACGAGGGCTCTGAGGGCGGCCAGGCGGCTGCCAAGGAGGTGGATGCCGGTGCTGCCAGGTGATTCATCAGGTAGGTGGAGTGGATGTGCTGGCCGGGCCGGTTGCCGGGGAACCGCCAGGGGCTGGTGCGGTTGGATCCCGGATCGGATCTGGGCCCTGGACCGGGCCGTGCGGCAAGGCCACTTCGCCAAGGAGGGAGGAGTATTGGCGACGAAAGCGGGTGGCTGCCTTGTCAGGTGTGGCACGAGAGCTGGGTCAGCCTGAGCCACAATCGGCCCACTGTTTCCCACGCTCGGATAACGTTCACCGGCTAACTGGGACCGTAGTCCCGCTCTTCCTCGAACACCGGGCTCCGCTGGCCAGACGCGTCGGTTCGATCTCCCGACTATGGCGCAAGTCCCATCGATTCTGAGTCCCAGTCCTGAATGAGCGTGGAGACGATGCGGTGCGCGGCATTGCCGTCGCCGAATAGATTGACAGCCTGGGCCATTCGGGTGCGTTCGGCAGGGTCGTCCAGCAGTTGGGACGCAGCGGCCAGGACGCGAGGCGGTTCGACGCCCACGAGGCGCGCGACCCCCGCTTCTACCGCCTCCGGGCGTTCGGTGAGTGCTCGCAGGATGAGGACGGGTTTGCCCAGACTCGGGGCCTCCTCTTGGACACCGCTTGAGTCCGTCATCACCAGATCGCAGTTGGCAAGGGTAGCGATGAAGTCGGGGTAGTCGAGGGGTTCACAAACGGTAATGCCGACGTGGTCTTTCAAGGTCGGGACGAGGGACTCACGGACCGCTGGGCTTTTGTGGAGTGGCAGTAGTACCTCGCTGTCACCGCGGTCGGCGAGGTGGCGGAGGACGCTTGCCAGGTCGCGCATGCCGACACCCTGGGTTTCTCGCCGGTGGAGGGTCACAAGGATGCGGAGACGATCAGTGCGGAAGGCTGGTTTTCCCTTCTTTCGGTCGCGCATCCAGTGGAGGTTGTCGATCACGGTGTTGCCCGTGGTGATCACTTGGCGTTCGGGGATGCCTTCGGCGTACAGATGTGCGGCGGCGCGGGCGGTGGGAGCGAAGTGCCAACGGGCGATGCGACCGATTATCTGGCGGTTCAGCTCTTCAGGGAATGGGCTTGCGAGGCTGCCCGTGCGCAGGCCAGCCTCAACATGTGCGACGGGGATGCGCTCGTAGGCGGCTGCCAAGGCTCCGCACAGCGCCGTTGTGGTGTCGCCATGGACGACCACCAGGTCAGGGCCCTCGGCGATGACGGCAGTGTTGAGAGCGTTCAGCAGCGCGCCGGTCAACTCGGACAGGCCTTGCCGGTTACGCATCACCATGAGGTCTGTGTGCGGCTTGAGCCCCAGCGTGCGGAGCAAGGGCTGGAGCATTTCGCGGTGCTGGCCGCTGTTGATGATGATCGGATCAAACATTGGCGAATCGCTCATCGCACGGATGACGGGCGCGAGTTTGATCGCGTCAGGCCGGGTACCCAGCACAATCATGGCCCGGATGGTGTGGCCGGCCTGGCTCTGCAGCAGATTAAACACTCAGGTCATCCAGCGCTTTTGACCAAAGTTGCACAAGTCCACTTTTGTCAGAACTTCTGGCGTCCACGGCGAAGCTGATACATGCCTGGCCACCATAGGTCAGGAATGCCGCTCCGAGCCTATGGCCGTTAGGCAGAAAAGTAATGGGAACCACACCAGTCACCGTTCGCCCCAGACACTCGATGGCGGTTTTGGGACCGGGTACATTGGTAGCGATAAGATGAGCGTGTCGGGTGCTGAATTGGAGATCGAAGAACAATTGCCCCATCCAGTTCGGCATGCTACTGCTCATACTGTGGGCTATGTCGAGACGGCCCTTGGTCATGAGACGATGTATTCGCTCCGTGATGATCCTGACTTGCTCACGCGGATCGGACTGCTCGCAGGGCAGAGGCATCCGAAATCCAAGCGCCCGCTGACCGAGTTTTCCTTGTTCTGCGGCGGTTCTGGTGCTAAAGGGAATAATTGCCCAGAGCGGCGCGCCATTCCCATCCGGCGCAAGATCATGCCAGGGCGATTCGGGCCAATCGCGCAGCACGGCCGTGAGGGCGGCAAGGTATACGGCGTTTATGGTGGTATCGTGCACCCGGGCGATCGAACGGATGCGGTCCAATGAGGTGGAAGACCACACTACTTCCACTTTTCCGCTCAACCCAGATGACCCGCCTGGCCGGGCCAAAGGCAGAAATTCTCGGGCGAACTTGCTTATTCCAAGGGCGGTTCGCAGAGGTGTCTGCCTGTTGCCAGGAAGGCGCCGTGCAGGAGCCCCGGATATTGCCTTACCAGGGCCTGCGAGAGCACTCAGAACAGCGTTGGCCACCGCGACGCCGTCATGAAGCGCATGATGCCCCATATAGACGAGAGCGAACTCCTGTGACGCGTGACCATGAACGAGCCAGACGCGCCAAAGCGGTCGCTCTGGCGGCAGACTCGTGGAGATCATTTCGTTTACTGCAGCTTGCAGTGCTGCTTCGCCCGATTGATCGGGCAATTTCCTTTCGTGCACAAGGGAAGTCATGTCGAGATGACTGTCGCTGACCCATTCCGCGCGTCGCAGAGGCCCATCGGACAAACGGCAAGCAAGCTCAGGAAACCGCTGTGTGACGATCTGCCGGACCAGAAGCCTGAACTCCTGGATCGATGGGACCTCTCCGGAGACCATTGCCATCCCGCCGATGAGCATCGAAGCCGAAGGATTCCTGGCCTGGTACCGAAGAAAGCCGCGCTCCATTGCAGTGAGTCGACGTGGTATCGGGTTCTGCGATCGTTCTTCGCCTGCAACGGGCATCAGCGGCAACTCCACGAAGAGACATTCGACATCAGGTCATGTCAATAATCGAGCGCGGTGATCGTCTGGGCCCTCGTGTGAACAGTATTCTTCGCCTGGCGTGAAACGGCGGCATCGGTCACGGTGCTGCGCGAACCTCGCCCAGTGAGGAATTCACGGGCTGGGAGGCATTGTGCGTGAAGGCCCTGACTGTGGTTCGTCCGCCGCGATCGAGTCGGAGCCAGCCCCCTGGCCAGGCGGACAGGGGGGCTGGCCCCATCACTGCCACCAGGGCCTTCATGAGCGCCGCAATGATGTTCCCCGTTGATGTCCCGTCGTTGACGGACTTGCAGATCTCGCCATATTCCTGGGCGCTATCCGGGCAGCAATGCGGATCGCTGGTACTCCGGGGCGTGAATGCGACTAACGAAGGAACATCACGCTGCCCTGGACCGGGGTGATAGGGGTGTCCCCGGGCTCGACATCGTGACTGATGAGACGGCAGTTAGGGGCGGCGGAGACCCGTGCCACAGCGTTTGTCTGGTTGGAGCCGGTGGTTGTGATGCCGAGTTGATAGCACACGCCGATCCGCGGATTGGAGAGCCTCCTCGCATCTCCGTCGATCCCGGTGAAGTGATACGCCCCACACGCCCGGTCATCCTGGCAATTATCCGCCCGCGCCAGACCGGTTGTCGCCGTTATCCCGGCGAACGCCAGGCCTGCGCACGTGGCCGTGACCAGACCACGGCTGGTCCGAAGTTGCATGGATCCCTCCTGAACGCATTGTGACCGCACCAGGTTGCCATCGCAGCCGTAATGCGATGACAACGAATGCAAGCTTATTATTAGGAGTCCCTCAAGGCAAGGTTAAGATGATCAGAAAGTCGTTTACATAAACAAATATAACAATGGGCCGATTTTCGCGCTTGTGTCTATTTTCTACCTTCATTTGGCTTGATATTCGAGGTTGAGGATGGCGTGGGCTGATGCCCAGATCCGCCCAATTGGGGTGAAGTCCCTCGTATGCCTCAATGTTTCGTGAGTGAAAGGGTGTCATGGACGGGTCTGATCGCATCGTGGTGCGTTGGCGCTGGTGGTTGTTGTCAGCATCATTGGTGCTGCTGGGGGCGGCAGCGTTGCTGGCAAACGGGGTTCATGACCGGCTGGTGATGGGCGACAACCTGCCGCAGCAAACCGAATCACGTGCGGCCGACCGGTGGTTGCACGACCACGCCAATGCGGGAAAACCGGATCTACTGGTGGTGGCCGAAGTCGCTACCGAGACCACAGGCAGCGTCGACGAGCCGAAGGTGGCAGCAGCGGGCCAGCAGATGATCGCACGGTTGGCCGCTGACCCTGGGGTGCGCTCGGCAGTGTCGTACTGGAACAACCAGGACAGTGCGCTGCGGTCGGTGGATGGGCGCACGGCGCTGGGAATGGTCTGGTTGCGGGGTGATCTGCAGGAGCGGCTGAACATCGCTCAGAGACTGGTCCCCCGGCTCGGGGGGAAGCAGGGGCCACTGTCGGTGAAGGTTGGCGGTGACGCCCAGGTACGCGTGGAGACACAGCGGCGCAGCGAGCACGACTTGTTGGTGGCTGAGCTGGTGGCGGCGCCGCTCACGCTGGCGGTGCTGCTGGTGGTGTTCGGCAGTCTGGTGGCGGCTCTGGTGCCGCTGACCATGGGTGTGTTCTGTCTGGTCGGCGCCATGGCGCTACTGCGGCTGCTGACCGAGGTGACCCAGGTGTCGGTGTACGCCCTCAACATCGCCTCGCTGATCGGTTTCGCGCTGGCGGTGGACTTCAGCCTGTTCATCGTGACCCGGTTCCGCGAAGAACTGGCCCACGGGCGCTCCGTCCCGGCCGCGGTGCAGCACGCAATGGCCACCACGGGCCGCGCGATGGCGCTGTCGGCGGTAAGTGTGCTGGCCGCCTTGACGGCGCTGTTGGTCATTCCCTCGCCAATTGTGCGCTCGATCGCCTTGGGGGGGATCGCGGTCACCGTGCTGGCGGCCCTCGCCGCGCTGGTGGTGCTGCCGGCGGCCCTGGCAGTGCTGGGCGTGCGCATCGACCGCCTGGCCATCCCCGGTCCTTGGAGTGCGGGGCGGCGGTCACGACACAGCGTTGCCGCGGAAGGCTCACCGGTTTGGGCGCGCATCGCCCTGGGAGTGATGCGGCGCCCTGTCACGGTGACTGCGGCCACCGGACTGCTGCTGCTGATGCTGGCCGCGCCGCTGCTGCACGTTCGGTTCGGGCTCGCCGACGAGCGCATCTTGCCCGCCCAGGCCCAAGCGGCACAGGCCGGACAGGTGCTCCGCGAAAGCTTCACCTCACAGGTGATGCCCCTCACCGTGATACTGCCGCATCAGACTCGAGTCGGTGACTACCCGCAGCGGTTGTCGGCCGTGCAAGGGATAGCGCAGGTCGAGGCAGTCAACGGGACCTTCGCCGACGGACGCCGTGTCAGTCCACCGGACGCACGATCGGCCCGTTATGCCTGTCCGGCCGGAACCTGGGTGGCGGCTACGACCACGGTCGACGCCTACGACGCCGCCGCCGCCGAGGTCGTCCAGCGCATCCGCGCGGTGCCCGCACCCGGACCGTTCATGGTCGGCGGACCCGGCGCGGAGCTCGCCGACACCCGCCACCTCGTGGCCGGGCGGCTGTGCTGGATGTTGACGATCACAGCGCTGGCCACCATCGGAGTGGTCATGGTGATGACCGGCAGCCCGGTGCTGGGCGTGAAGGCGCTGATTCTCAACACCCTCAGCCTGGCATCTGTGTTCGGCATACTCGTCACGGTGTTCCAGGACGGTCAGCTGCGATGGCTGCTCGGTGACTTCACCGTCACCGGCACCTTGGATCTCGTGATTCCGATCGTGGTGTTCGGGGTCGCGTTCGGAGTGTCCATGGACTACGAGATGTTCCTGCTGGCGCGTATCACCGAAGAGCACCGCCGGCGCCGCGACACCCCCGCCGCCGTGGTCGCTGGACTGCAACACACCGGCCGGCTGTTCACAAGCGCCGCGCTGGTCTTCGCGCTGGTGATGGCCGCCATGGCCAGTTCGTCCATCGTGCTGGTGAAAATGGTCGGCCTAGGCGTGCTGGCAGCAGTCCTGATCGACGCCACCCTGGTGCGGGCACTGCTTGTTCCAGCGGTCATACGTCTGGTCGGCACCGCGAATTGGTGGTCACCCTGGCGCTCACCATGATGGCCACCACGACATACCCGAAAGCGCGGATCCAGACCGGCCGGCACCGAAGCAGTCACCGGCAGGCCTGGCCGCCCATCCGCCACACCATCGTGATCCGCTGGGACGACCCACCAGCCTGATCACCGGCATCCAGTACGCCAAGGCGACCCTCACCAGGTCAGGTGTGCTGGTCAGCTCGACCAGCAACTGCCCGCTGGCACCGACAATCCGGAACCGGTGGCGAGGTTGCGCTGGCGGCCCTGCGCTCTGCAAGTGGCGGCGTCGACCTTCGCGGTCGAGCTGGTCGAGCGCTTCGGCGGGTCGGCTTGTACCGAGGACTCGGGGACCTGGCCGCGCAGCAGTCTCATGCTGGCGAACCGGCTGCAACTGCAGTCCGCTCCTTCGCCTGTCGTCCTTCTTTGCCCTTGCCTGCCCGCTGGCGACGACACGGCGTCGCCCCTAGCCAGTTGCCACCGTGGGCTTCCAGACCCCTGGGCGGCCATCAACTGTGGGGCGCGGAAACTCGGTCCCGAGGCTCTGGCGGCGGTTGAGGTGGCCGCCGCACCCCACGCCCTATCGGGTGCCGTTGATGAGGCGGATGGCCAGGTCGGGGCTGAACTGGCCGGCGGGGATCCCGGCACCGATCCCGCAGTCGCCGTCGGAGTCACCGGGGACCTTCACCCACAGTTCCAGCTCGGCGTCGGTTCCCTCGCGTGGTGGAGTGCCGAGCTTGCGTCCGGCCGGGTTGCACCATTCGCCGTTGGAGCCGTTGCCGTTGCGGCTGGTGTCGACGACGAAGGTCTTGCCGCTGGAGAGCCCGGCGTTGACGGCCTTGGCGTAGACGACCGACTCCTCGGTGGTGTAGTAGTTCGACACGTTGACCGAGAAGCCGCGTGCGTCCGCGA
This sequence comes from Actinomadura rudentiformis, assembly GCF_008923185.1. GTDB lineage: Bacteria > Actinomycetota > Actinomycetes > Streptosporangiales > Streptosporangiaceae > Spirillospora > Spirillospora rudentiformis. Next base: position 141,702 of record NZ_WBMT01000030.1, on the reverse strand, counting down.
TCCCGGCGGCCCGCAGGCGCTGGGCCATGGTGGCCGCGGGAATCCATTTGGCGTTGGCGGCGTCCAGGTAGACCCAGGCATTCGGGGCCTTCGCCTTGAGTTGCTGAACACCGTATTTCAGCAGGTCGAGTCGAGTCTGCCGCTCAGTGTCGTTCGGTAGGCAGTCGAGTTGGGCGACCGCGTCGGGTTCCACCACGACGATCGCCTGGCGGCTGCCGATGGCCGTGGCGAACTGCCCGATCCAGGTGCGGTAGGCCGCCGGGCTGCCCGCGCCGCCGCCAGAGTGGCTGCCGCAGTCACGGCCGGGGACGTTGTAGGCCACCAGCATCGGTATGGCGCCGGTCTGCTGCGCCCTGCCGACGTAGTTGGACACCGCTGCGGTGACGTCGCTGTCCCAGTTGCCGAACCATTTGGCGATCGGCTGGTCGGCGATGGCCGTCTTGATACGTGCGGCCCGCGAGTCACCGGGGTTGGCGGCGACCCAGCGAGCGGGATTGGACGTCGGGTCGACATACAGGTTGGCCGCATCGATCGCCCTGGCCGCGGGTGCGGCGTGGGAGACGGCGCCGACCTTGGTGGCGGCTTGCGGTTGCTGTCCGGTGAAGTAGGCACCGGACAGCGCGGCCGTCGAAGCGGGGAGCACGGCGGCGGCGGTGATGATCCATCTGCGGAGAGCGGGCAGCACGGGAGTTCCTTCGTCGTCCGGTGTCATGGCCGGGGCTGATCCTTGCCAGGGCGCGATGGCCGGCGTCCTTTTGTCCCTTCGGGTGCCCGGCCCCGGCATTGCATACGGAAGCGGGTGTGTTAAATGCACTTTCTCCAGGCGGTCTCCGCGACGGTATCCACGCACTTCAATCCGGGTCAAGAGCCCTTTCACGCTTCCATTCCCGCCAATCGGCGGACGCGTCCTGGTTGCGCGGTGCCGCCATTGCGAGCCGCTGTTGTGCGGTGTTACTCCGGGGCGCGGACTGCCTGACCACCGGCGGACCTGCACCCAAGCCGAAGCGAGGGCTGGCCCAAAGCGATCAGTGCGGCGGTCCGCCGGCAGGTCCGCCTGATCGCCCGGTGAGTCGCGTGTTGCGGTCACGTCCGCGCAGTTTCGCCTTCGGCGAAGCGGCGTATTCGCTCTAGCGCCGCCGCGTGCTGGTGGAAGGCATGCCTCCCTTCAAGGACTCCGGCTGCCAGGGCGCGGTGGACGCGGCGCGACGGTCGCCGCGCTCCAAGCGCGGGAATGGCTGCTCGTCGACTCGTGTCAGGAGCCCTGCCGATCACCACCAACAGGAGGAAGCCCTATGGATCCTCAGTGTGAAAACCCACAGAAGTCCCCAGCCATGAAACTTTCATCCATTCGCTTCCGGTGAATGCGACGTTGACCAGGAAGGACGGTCCGGGCCCTGCCAGCGGGAGCACAGACACCGGACGAAGAGCTTGACGCACCTGCCGGCGTCGTGTTTGCTCCGCTGCACCACCACCTGAACGCCAACCGGCGGTACGCGAGCGGTCCCTCGTCAGCTACTGGGCTTGAAGACGTCGCTACCCCGCGCGCCATCGGCCCACGAGGACCTGCCGCACCTACTCGGCTGCGCCCGACGAGGTCGGCCGGCAACTACCTGGAGCTGAACTCCATCATCTGGGCGGCCACGTCCTGCGCGCCTGCATCCCTCAAGGCGTCAACCAGGAGATCTACGCATTCCTCGGTGCCGCCGTCACCGTGTCCGGCGAGACGAGTCCAGGTGAATCGGCGGCTCGCTGCCCTGCGGGAGATCAGTTCTTTCGCCCGACCGCACCCACGAAGGTGTAGTAGGTGATGCCCGGCTCGGCGTGGTCGTCGGGCCCGGGGCGCCATTCCGGTAGTGGTACCAGGCCCGGCTCGACCAGTTCCAGGTCGCCGAGGAAAGCAAGGATCTCGGAGCGGGTCCGCCAGCGGCCGGTGCCCAGCGTCTCGTTGAAGATCTTCTCGGCAGCGGTGGCCTGCGCGGCGACCTCCGGCCGTTCGGCACCAGGATTGTGGAAGTGCGAGATGACCACGTGGCTTCCTGCCGGGAGTGCCTGGACGAGTCGGGCCGCGATGTTGCCGGGCTCTTCGTCGTCGCCAAGGTGGTGCAGGATCGCGAACAGCAGCAGCCCGACGGGTTGCTCGAAGTCGATGAACTCCTCGACCACCGGGTGGGCGAGGATCTCCTCCGGATTGCGCAGATCCGCCTGGATGACGGTGGTGGAATCGTCGGCGGCCAGCAGTGCCCGCCCGTGCACCAACACGATCGGGTCGTTGTCGACGTAGACGACCTTGGCCCCGGGAGCGGAAGCCTGGGCGATCTCGTGGACGTTCCCCGCGGTGGGCAGGCCGGAGCCGATGTCGATGAACTGCCGGATACCGGCCTCCTCTACCAGGTAGCGCACCGCCCGCCTGAGGAACTCCCGGTTGGCCTTGCCGGCCTCCGGAGCATCCGGAGCCACCGTCAGCACCATCTCCGCAACCTGCCGGTCGACCGCGAAGTTGTCCTTGCCTCCAAGGAAGAAGTCGTAGACCCGGGCCACACTGGGCGTGGTGATGTCGACACCAGCCGGCGCCCGCTCTTCCTCGGCCATACAAATCCCCTTTGAGCGACCAAAGCCAAAGGCACCAATGGCTCAATCGTATATGACGCACTCTTTCCAACCCTTCAGAATCGCAGGGCCGTAACCTCGAGCGGGCACCAGGCAGCCTGACGCACATCATCACCACGTACTCGGGCTGCCGGGTGGGGTATCCGGTCGCCTGGGCCGCGTTCGACTTCCTCGCGCCGCTCTCACAACCCGCGCAATCACCAGCGAGACCACACCGCCGCCTCCGCCCACGTTCCGGCTGCGGAGCGAGTCCTCCGGCCGGTGCCTGGACGCCAGCGGCGCAAGCTCGCCAACGGCACGATCAGCAACGTCCAGAACGGGCTGTGCCTTGAGGTCAACGGCGCCGGCACCGCCGTGATCGTGCGGAACTTCCACCCCGGCGCTGGGCCCTACGATTGGCGGACCGTGCCGGGCGGCCGCGACCCCGCGGCCGCCCTTCACTCGTGCTCGTGTCGGAGTCGGCGGTCTCCAGCCGCAGGGCGTGTCGGTCGGCGGGAACCGCACGAACTCGTCGACGTGGCCGATGCCGAGACAGCCGGTGTGGCAAACCGCGGTGAGCTTGAGGCGGGTCAGCCGCAAGACCCGGTCGCGGCAGCAACCTTTCACGTGCCCGCAGAGACAGTAGGGGGACAGCGCCGATTCACACGATCCAGGGTGGAAATGAAGATCACAAGGCAACACAGATTCACGTTGAGGCTGGCCGCACTGGCGGCCTCGGTTGTCGTGGCCGTTCTGGCCTGCCTGGTCATGACGGTCCCGGAGACCCGGACCACTGCCGCAGCGCCCCAGTCCGCGGCGGGTGCTCGGGCCGCGGCCGACAGGGCACCGCTGGCGGGACGGATCAAACCTGGCGTCGCCCATCGCGGAGTCGCCACCTTCTACGACGCCGGAGACGGCAACGGCGCTTGCCTGTTCGGCCCGAGCAAGTCCGTCATGATCGCGGCAATGAACCACACCGACTACGAGACGGCCAAGGCCTGCGGAGCCTACATCCGCGTCCGCGCAGCCAACGGCCGCTCCATCACCGTCCGCATCACCAACGAATGCCCCCTCCCCTGCGCGCCGGGCCAGCTCGACCTCAGCCCGCAGGCCTTCGCCAAACTCGCCGCTCCCAAGCTCGGCCGCATCCCCATCACCTGGTCGCTCCTCAGCCCGAAGACCTCAGCCAAGATCGCCGTCCGCTACAAGACCGGATCCACCCGATGGTGGTGCGGCATCCAGGTGATCGACCACCGCAACCCGGTCGCCCTCCTCCACGTCCGCGTCGCCGGTCGGTGGAGAAAGCTGCCCCGCACCGACTACAACTACTTCCTCTCGGCCAAGGGCGCCGGATGCGGCGGGCCGATCCGCATCACCGACATCTACGGCCAACGACTCACCGTCCGCGGCATCAAGCTCAAGGCCAACCTCGTCCAGCGGACCAAGGCCCAGTTCGCCCGGCACTGAACCCGAGCCCGGTCCCTGCCAAGGGACCGGGCGGCCGAGGATCTGCCGGTTGGTGGAAGCGGAGGGGCACTGTCACCACCACCCTTGCTTCCGCCGGGCGCGGTGTCGCCCGACCACTGCTGAACGGAGAGCACTGCCGGGAAAGCTCTCGGCGAGGCACCCGGAGGGCGGCTTCCTCGTCTCCATCCAACTGCCCCTCCCGCCCGCCAAGGACACGACGCGGAGAACTAATGGGGCAACGACCATCGAGGAGCGGATGGATAACGGAGCGACAGGCGACTGCTGGACGCCGTGCGTACGATCGCCGACGGCGACACTCTTCTGTCCCCCGCCGCGACCCGCTCCTTGGTCGCCCGTTTCCTGGCCACACCGGGGACGACGCCCCGCCGCACCATCGCGAACGGCTCGGCGTGCTCACCCCGCGCGAATGCGGATGGTGGCCCTGGTCGCGGCCGGGCGCAACTCGTCGTCATCGCCCACCAGACGGGCCTGGCCCACGGCGGCACCGACCGCCGGTCGTAGTCCGACACCGGCGTCCCGCACGTGCTCGCTGCCCGGACGTCCGCTCAACTCACGCCCGCCATCGGAATCCCCCAACCCCCACTCACGCCGGCTCTGCGTCCTGCGGGTGGCGATGGCCGTGGTCGGGCTCGTGACGTCCGGCTCGGCGATCGTCGGAGTGCTCGATGACGACGGTCATCGACCGACGGCTACCGGAGCGTGTTCATCGTGGGGGCCGTCCTCACCGCGGTGGCCGCGATCACGCTGACGCGAAACCGGCGTGCCGCTCCAGCCCCGGCGGGCGGTACTGGGCCACGATCCGGGTCGACGGCTCAGGTACTGGCGCCGAATTCGCAGCGGTCGACGGTCCAGGCGGCCGCCTGATCGCTCAGGGTGACGCCGAGACCAGGGCGGCTGGGCACGATCATGCGGCCGTCGCTTATTTCGAGGCGTTCGTTGAACAGCGGCTCCAGCCACTCGAAGTGCTCGACCCAGGGTTCCTGCGGGTAGCAGGCCGCCAGATGCAGGTGGATCTCCATCGCGAAATGGGGGGCGAGCTGAAGGCGGTGGTGGTCGGCGAGCGCGGCCAGGCGTAGGAACGGGGTGATGCCGCCGATCCTGGGCGCGTCCGGCTGGAGGATGTCGGCGGCGCCCGCACGGATGAGTTCGGCGTGTTCAGCGACGCTGGTGAGCATCTCGCCGGTGGCGATCGGGGTGTCGAGGGAGGCGGCCAGGGCCGCATGGCCCGCGTGGTCGTAGGCGTCGAGCGGTTCCTCGATCCACACTAGGTGGAACTGTTCGAGTTCCCGGCCGAGGCGTTGTGCGGTGGCCCGGTCCCATTGCTGGTTCGCGTCGACCATCAGCGGGACATGCTCGCCGACCTTTTCGCGGACGGCCTTGACCCGGGAGAGGTCCACCCGCGAGTCGGGGTGGCCGACCTTGAGCTTGATGCCGCCGATGCCGCGTTCCAGCGAGGCCGTCGCGTTGGTGATGACCTCGTCGATGGGAGTGTGCAGGAACCCGCCGGAGGTGTTGTAGCACCGTACGGAATCGCGGTGGGCGCCCAGCAGTTTTGCCAGCGGCAGGCCGGCTCGTTTGGCCTTGAGGTCCCACAGGGCGATGTCGATGGCCGCGATCGCCTGGGTCGCCAGTCCACTCCGGCCGACGGAGGCCCCGGCCCAGACGAGCTTGTCCCAGATGCGGGAGATGTCGTTGGGGTCCTCGCCGAGGAGTTCGGGTGCGATCTCCCTGGCGTGCGCGTACTGGCCGGCGCCGCCGGCCCGCTTGGAGTATCCGAAGCCGATGCCCTCGTGTCCGCCGGCCGTCGCGATCTCGGCGAAGAGCAGGGCCACCTCGGTCATCGGCTTCTGCCGGCCGGTCAGCACCTTGGCGTCACTGATCGCCGTGGCCAGCGGCAGGCGGACGGAGGAGAGGCGGATCCAGGTGATGGTGTCGGTGGTGGTCACAGAGCTCCTTGTCGGGCGTCAGCCGCCGACGGCGGCGGAGGGGTCGACCGGCGCCATCCGCTCGATGGCCAGCCTGGTGCGCTCCATCGCCTCGATGATCTCCTGCTGCCGGGTCTCGTCGAGGCCCGCGACGGGCACCGAGCAACTGATCGCGTCCATCGGCAGGTGCGTGTAGCGCAGCGCCAGGCCGAAGCACCTGATGCCCGCGTAGTTCTCCTCGTCATCGATGGCGTGACCGCGCTCGCGGGTCCGTTCCAGGTCGCGGACCAGCGCGTCGAAGTCGGTGAGCGTGTTGGGGGTCAGCGGGGTGAGCCGACGCGGCACGTGGGCGTCCACACCGGAGTCGAGACGTTCGGCCAGCAGAGACTTGCCCAGCGCGGTGCTGTAGGCCGGGAGCCGGCGGCCGACCCGGCTGAACGGACGGATGTACCGGGAGGACTCCCTGGTGGCGAGATAGACGATGTCGGTCCGGTCCAGACGGCCGAAGTGGATCGTCTCGTTCAGTTCCGCCCCGAGATCGTTGATATGTGGCTGGGCGATCCGAAGGTAGGGGTCGGTGTCGAGGTAGGTGGTGCCGGCCAGCAGGGCCCTGATGCCGACGCTGTAGAGGGTGCCGGTCGGATCGGTGCGGACCCAGCCGCGCTCGGCGAGCGTGCGGAGCAGCGCGTGGACACTGCTCCTGGGCGCTTCGAGGGCCTCGCTGAGCTCCCGGAGGCGGGCCGGCCGGTTCTGCCGGGATGCGAGGACTTCGAGCAGCTCCACGGCCCGCGCCGCGGACTTCACTCCCCGTACGCCCGTCTTCGCCGCCTCGGCGGTGTGACGCAAGGCGCCTGCGGGCTCAGAGGGTCGAGTCATCGCACCCCGTTCGCATCTCTTCGTGCATTCATTAACCGTTCAGTCCATTGACAATGATACCAGGTCTGAGCAACGATCCTCATACTCAGCAGCCCGTCCACATATGGAGACAGTCGCCTGTCGCAACCGCGGCGGAACAGTCACGTGGACGTCAGCCGACCACCCCCTACCCCCGCTGGTGAACAAGGATTTGGAGGACTGATGAGGGTTCTGCCGAGGAAAGCTCATGGCCATGCCGGCGCGTTCCTGACGGCGGGCACGGCGCTGGTCCTGGCCGCTGCGTCCGCCTGTTCGGTGCAGGGCGGCGGTTCCGACGACGGCGGAGGGAAGTACCCGAGCCGCGCCGTGGAGTTCACCGTCCCCACCGAGCCCGGCGGCAGCACGGACCTGATCACGCGAGCCCTGGTCAAGAGCATCGAGAAGCCGCTCGGCGGCCAGGCCGTCGTGGTCAACAAGCCGGGTGCCAACGGCAAGATCGCGGGCAAGGACGTCTTCTCCAGCAAGCCCGACGGCCACCGGGTCGCGGTGATGCCGCAGTCCCTGTTCGCGGTGGGTCCCCTGGTCGTCAAGGATCCCGACGCCATCAAGCTGGAGGACATGACCTTCGTCAAGGGCCTGAGCGTGGAGGACTACGTGCTCACCGTGCCCGCGAGCTCGAAGGTCAAGAGCCTCAAGGACCTGCTCGGGAGCAAGCGCGTCCGGTACGGCACCACCGGCGCCGGTACCGGCAGCCAGCTCTCCCAGGCACTGCTGTTCGGCAAGGCGAAGGTGCCCTCGACCGCGATCCCGTTCGACGGCGGCGGCCCGCTGGTGACCGCGGTCCTCGGCGGCAAGGTCGATGTCGGCGCGATGCATGTCGCCGAGGTCGTCAAGCACATCGAGGCCGGCAAGCTGCGGCCGCTCGTGGTGTTCGCGACCAAGCGGGTCGAGGCCCTGCCGAACGTGCCGACCGCCACCGAGTCCGGGCACGCCATCGTCGTCGACCAGCGCCGGTTCGTCGCGGCGCCCGCCGGGCTGCCCGATGACGTCCGCGACAAGCTGGCCGGCGCGATCGACAAGGCGGTGGCCTCCGGCGAGTACGGGCAAGTGCTCAAGCAGAGCTACATCGGCCGCTGGGAAGTGGACGGCACCGAGGTCGCCCGGCAGCTCACCAAGAGCCGTGACGACTTCGCGGCCATGACCAAGACGCTCGGCATCGACCTCGCGGCGCAGTGATGGGCGCACCCGGCGCACCCGGCGCACCCCGTGAACCCGGCGCACCCGGCGGATCCAGCGCACCCGGCGAATCCGCGCCGCAGGACGAGGGACTTGCGCGTGACGACGTCGCGGACGGGGACGAGGACGGGCCCGTTCGGCCGAGCGCCTCCTACGCGCGTCGGCAGAACGTGGTCGCGGCGCTGGTGCCGCTCGTGATCGGCGCGATCGCGGCGGTGCTGTCCTGGCAGCTGGGAGTCGGCGGCCTCGCCGACCCAGGGCCCGGGATGTGGCCGCTCGTGGTGAGCGTGGCCATGGTGGTGTTCGCCGCGGTGCAGGTGCTCCGGTCACAGCCGACCGGTACCGAAGAGAAGATCACCGGCGACGCGCTCATCGTGGTCGTCGCCGTCCTCTCCCTCGCCGGGTACGCCCTGCTGTTCGAACGCGTGGGATTCGAGATCCCCACAGTGGCGCTGCTGGTGCTGTGGCTCAAGGTGCTGGGACGCGAGTCGTGGCGGGTCACCGTCGCGCTCTCGCTCACCGCCACGGTGGCCGTGTACCTGCTGTTCATCACGGCGCTCGGGGTGTCGCTGCCCCATCTCGCGCACTTTTAAAGGAAATCCCGACCATGGACTTTCTCTCCCCGGTGATCGACGGGTTCGGGGTCGCCTTCACGCCCGCGAACCTGCTCTACTGCCTGCTGGGGGTCACCCTCGGCATGCTCGTGGGCGTTCTCCCCGGTCTCGGGCCCGCGGCCACCATCGCCGTGCTGCTGCCGATCACTTACAACATCGAGCCGACCGCGGCGATCATCATGCTGGCCGGGATCTTCTACGGCGCCCAGTACGGCGGCACGATCACCTCGGTGCTGCTGCGCCTGCCCGGCGAGGCCTCCAGCGTGGTGACCGCGCTCGACGGCCACGAGATGGCCAAGCGTGGCCGGGGCGGGGCGGCGCTGGGCATCGCGGCGATCGGCTCCTTCCTCGGCGGCACCGTCGCGATCATCGCGCTGACCCTGGTCGCACCGCTGGTCGCCGAGGTGGCGCTGGACTTCGGGCCCGCCGAATACACCATGCTGGCCCTGCTCGGCATCCTGATGGTCTCGACGCTGGGCACCGGGTCGGTGCCCAAAAGCCTGCTGATGGCCACGGTGGGCCTGCTCCTGGCGACCGTCGGCCAGGACCCGCTGCAGGGCACCGCCCGGCTGGCCTTCGGCAGCGACGAGCTGCTCGACGGGATCGACTTCGTGATCGTCGCCATGGGGCTGTTCGGGGTGGCCGAGATCCTGCACAACCTGGAATCCCTGCGCCGCCGGAGCGGGCGGCCCAAGGCCGTCGGCTCGGTGTACCCCTCCCGCACGGATCTGCGCGAGTCCAGAGGCGCGATCTCCCGCGGTTCAGTGATCGGTTTCGTGCTGGGCATCCTGCCCGGCGGCGGCGCCACGATGTCCTCGATGGTGGCCTACGCCGTGGAGAAGAAGGCCACCAAGAAACCGGAGGAATTCGGAAAGGGCGCGATCCAGGGGGTCGCGGGCCCCGAGACCGCCAACAACGCCGCCGCCACGTCCTCGTTCATCCCCCTGCTCTCCCTGGGGATCCCCGCCAACGCGACGATGGCCGTCATGTTCGGCGCGCTGATGCTGCAGGGCATCACCCCGGGGCCGCTGCTGGTGAAGGAGAAGCCCGACCTGTTCTGGGGCGTGGTCAACTCCATGTACATCGGCAATCTGCTGCTGCTGGCGATGAGCCTGCCGCTGATCGGCATCTTCGTCCGCGTGCTACGGGTCCGGCCCGCGATCCTGGCGTCGCTGACGATCCTGGTCACGATGATCGGCGTCTACACCGTGCGCACCAACGTCTTCGACATGTTCCTCGTCATCGGGCTCGGCGCGGTGGGCTACCTCATGAAGAAGGTCGGTTTCGAGCCCGGTCCCCTGGTCCTGGCGTTCGTGCTCGGAGGCATTCTGGAGGCCTCGTTCCGGCGTTCCATGCGCACCTTCGACGGCGATCTCACGGGCTTCCTGACCCAGCCGATCGCCGCGAGCCTGCTGGCCGTCATCCTGATCGTCGCCGCCCTTCCGCCCCTGCGCGCACTGCACAGACGGCGGACGACCAAGGAAGCCGCACTCCCCTGATCCGGGTTCTGGGGCGGGCACGGAGCCGGTAGGCACGGAGCCGATGGGATGGTGGTGTGAGCTGCCGGGCAGCACGCATGCCCGCCTGGCCGCACCGCCGAAACGCCGGCGGCATTCGGACTACTGCTGCTCCTGCGCTTCGCGTTGATCTGGGTCGGCGTGTTCCTCGGGCTGATGAGGAAGAGCGCCAAGATGGCGATCCCAGTCGGGATCATTCTGGGCGATTCCGGGGGCGGCTTCGTTGAGCACGTCTCGTACGGCCTGGGCGAATGCGTCGATGCGGGCGTTGGCTTTGCGGGTGATCCACGCCAGCGCCGTCTGCGATCGGGGGATTCCTGCGATAGGGACGAAAGTCAGCCCCGGGTAGCGGTAATGCTCGGCGAAGGATGTGACGGTGACGTGCACGACATGTCCGAGTGCGACGAGTGGAAGCAGTTCGCTTAACGCGTGCACGTCGCGCCGCGGAATGAGGCGGCCGGCGGGCGTGCGCGGGGGAATGAACGCGTCCATCAGCTCCCGGGGGAACTGCGGCATGTCCGTCACCGTGACGTCGGCGAGGTCCTCCGCCGTCACGTCGGTGCGGCGCGCGAAGGGGTGGTCGGCGGCCACGGCGAGTATCCGGGCCTCGTCGGTCATCACGGGGCCGATGGTCAGGTCGGGTGCGGAGTTCGGCAGCCGCAGGACCAGTGCGTCGCCCTGCCCCGACCGAAGCCACTCCAACTGGGACTCGATGGGGAGCTCCCGCACCACGACGCGGCAGGCAGGATGGCGGGCCTCGAACGTGCGGATGATGGCGGTCAGGTGGGGGCCGGCGTAGGCCTTCGGCTCGAACATGCCCACATGGAACGTCCCCGCAACGCCACGGGTGGTGTCCTGCGCCGTTCGCAGGGCGGCCATGAGCGCCTCGTGAGCAGGGTCGAGCGCTTCGCGCAGTTGGGTGCCCAGCGGGGTGAGGGTGACCCGCCGGCTGGTGCGTTCGAACAGCAGCCCGCCCAGCCGCGACTCCAGCGCGCGAATGGTCTGGCTGACCCGTGAGGGGGTGAGCCCGACCTTTTCAGCGGCCCGCCCGAAATGTAATTCCTCGGCTACGGCAAGAAACGCGCGGATCTCCCGCAGCTCGATTCCGTCGACCATGTAGCGACCCTACATGGAGCCTGAAGAAATGCGTTCTTGATCGATATCGTCGCGGGCGGTGACGATGGCCGCGTCGGATCAGTTCGTTTCTGAGGGAGCGCGAATCATGGTTTCCAGGATCGCCGTCGTCTACTATTCCGCGACCGGTAACGTGCACGCCACCGCCCAGTCCATCGCCGAGGGCGCCGCTGAGGCGGGCGCCGACGTCCGGCTCCTGCGCGTCGCGGAGACCGCGCCGGCGCACGCCGTCGATCGCAACGCCGACTGGAGAGCGCACCTGGACGCCACCGCCCAGCTGCCGCTGGCCACACTGGACGATCTCGTGTGGGCCGACGGGTACGCCGTCGGCACCCCGACCCGGTTCGGCAACGTCGCCGCCCAGCTGAAGAGCTACCTGGACACCACGGGCGGAATCTGGGAGGCCGGCCATCTGGCGGGCAAGCCGTTCACGGCGTTCACCAGCACCGGCGAGCGGCACGGCGGGCAGGAGTCGACGCTGCTCTCGCTCTATAACGTGGCCTATCACTGGGGTTCGGTCATTCTCCCCACCGGCTACGTGGACTACGACATCATCCATGCCGCCGGTGGCAATCCCTACGGGCTCAGCAATGTCTCCGGCGACGGCGAGCCGACCAAGGACCAGTTGCGCGCCGCGCATTTCCAGGGTGGCCGGCTCGCCCGTGTCGCCGCCGCGCTGGCGCCGCTGCGCGCCGCTTAGGCGAAGGTCGCGCCATGCGAACCGAGCGCCGGCACAGCGCCGTGTTCTCGCCCGCCGTGTTCTGCCTTGCGGTGAGTGCCTTCGTCATGGGCACGGCCGAGTTCGTGATCACCGGGCTGCTGCCCGAGGTGGCGGCCGACCTCGGCGTCTCCCTCGCGGCGGCGGGCACGCTGATCTCCGCGTACGCGCTGGCGATCGTCGTCGGCGGCCCGGTCTTCGTGGCGACCGGTACCCGCCTGCCGCGGCGTTCGCTGCTCCTGGCCGCAGCAGCGGTGTTCGTCCTGGGCAACGTGATCGGGGCGCTCGCGCCGAACTACCCGGTGCTGCTGGCGGGCCGGGTGTTCAGCGCTTTGGGGCAGGGGGCGTTCCTGCCGATCGCGGCGGTGGTCGCCGCGGAGTTGGTGGACCCACGGCATCGGTCCCGGGCGATCGCGGTCGTGTTCGCCGGCGGGACGGTGGCCAACGTGGTCGGCGCCCCTCTGGGCACGCTGCTGGGCCAGCAGCTCGGCTGGCGGGCCACGTTCTGGGCCGTCGTCGGGCTCGCCATGGGAGCCCTCGTTCTGATCCGGGCCACGCTGCCGGTCAGCCCGCCTCCGGCGACCCCGCCCACCCTGCGGAACGAGCTCGCCGCCTTCGGCCGGGCGCAGGTCTGGTTCACGCTGGCGATCGGCATGGCCGCGTTCGGCGGCCTGTTCGCCATGCTGACCTATGTCACGCCTCTGCTCACCTCGGTCAGCGAGTTCCCCAGGACCGCCGTCGCGCCGCTGCTCGCCCTGTTCGGGCTCGGTCTCCTTGCCGGGAACACGCTCGGCGGGTGGGCCGGCGGACGCGCCCAGATGCGTGCGCTCGGGATCGCGCTCGCGGTGCTTGCGATCGGGCTCGCCACTCTCGCCCTTGGCGCGTCCCACCCGCTGCTTACGGCAATGGCACTGCCTCTGGCCGGCGCCGCCGCCTTCGCGGTCGTCGCGCCGTTCCTGACCAGGCTCGTCGACCAGGCCGTCGAGGCACCGCTGCTCGCCACCGCGGCCGGCGGCTCGGCCGTCAACCTCGGTGCGGCGGTCGGCGCCCACCTGGGCGGCATGTCGCTGCCCGGTCTCGGCTACGACGGGCCACCCGCGGTCGGCGCAGTCATCGCATCGGCCGGGCTGCTCGTCGTCGCCGTCGCCGCGGTCCACGCCCGCCACGCCCCGGACCGATCCGGTACTCCCGTCGGCCCGCCCGTCGTGCCCGTGCACACCGCGCGCGACTGACGCCAGGCTGCCCGCCGCTCGGCTCGAGGGCGACCGTGGTGACGTTTCGCAGTCCGTCACCAAGATCTCGATTCGTGCAAGCGGTAAAGGCCGGCCTGGATGAGAGTCCCGGTACGCGGCGAGGGCGTCCGCGCAAGGAGGGCGCCAGCGATACGCCAGTTACGTATCCGAGGATGAAGACCATTACTCCGAAACATCGGCCGAACGCGGGAATCGCGCGACCGAGGGTTGAGAAAAGGAGAAGAAATGCGCTTCTTCAAGGCACTGACCGCCGTCGGCATGCTGGCCGCAGGCACCGTCGCCGTCACCGCCGCGCCGGCCAAAGCGGAAGTCACCGTCTATGTCTGGGCCAGCAACGTCAATGTCCGTACGAGCCTGGCCGGTAACCGGGCATGTACGGACTATCCGTCTGCCCGAAACTGCCCCGATGTCGTGACCAAAGTCTCCAAACAAAACATAGTCGTCTACTGCCAGAAGAAGGGCCAGCCGGTCTCCGACAGCGGCTATTCCAGCGAGTGGTGGAGCTACATGTACGCCGGATACCACAGGCCCACAAGCTGGATCAGCAACGTCTACATCCGCGGCAAGGCCCATCTCGACGGCGTCCCCGACTGCACGTTCTGACGCTTCTCGGCCATCCCGCGACAGCGGTGGTCAGGGCCGCCAGGAACCCTCCGGCGGCGTCGGGGTCAACCCGAGGTACGGCCCGACGCCATTCTCTGCCGACTTGTCCTGTTTGTACGGGTAGAGTGACTCGCCCTGATGGTAACGAGTCGAGGGGACAGCGAGGTTGACCGTTCCTCCCCCCGGCGGATCGACGGTCCGCACGGAACGTTCGGTCTTGGCGATCACCCACACGGTGACGTCGACGACCCGCCTGCTGGACGTACTGGCGACGTTCGATGGGGATCACCGGCTCCAGCTCTTCCTCACGACTGCCCCCGGGGCGACCACACCGGACGGGGTGAGCGAATTCCTCGCCGACCTCGAAGTCAAGGTGATCTCGTGGGACGAGGCCAGAGGAAGAGAATTCGATCTCGCCATCGCAGCGGCCAGCAGCGGCCCTTTGCACGAGATAAATGCGCCACTCATGGCACTTCCACATGGCGCTGGCTACAATAAGTACCTGAAAGCAGAAAGCAGAAAGCAGAAAGCAGAAAGCAGAAAACAGAAAACAGAAAACAGAAAGCAGAAAGCAGTCTACGGGCTTAGTCGTGACCAGTTGCTTCACGACGGAGAGGTCGTGCCCTCTGTCGTGATCCTCTCCCATCAGGAGCAGCTGGAACGGCTCGGCGAGGAGTGTCCTGAGGCGCTGGGCAGGGCGGTGGTCGCGGGGGACGTCTGCTTCGACCGGCTCGTGGCGAGCCTGCCGTGGCGGGAGGACTACCGCGCGGCGCTGGGGCTGCGGCCTGGGCAGCGTCTTGTCGTCGTCAGCTCGACCTGGGGGCCGCGCTCGTTGCTGGGCGAGGATCCCGGGCTGATCGCGCGGCTGATCGCCGACCTGCCAGTGGACGAGTATCTCGTGGCGGCGGTCGTCCATCCGAACGTGTGGCACGGCCACAGCCCCTGGCAGGTGCGGGCATGGCTGGCGGACTGCCGCCGTGCGGGCCTGGTGGTGGTTCCGCCGCGCGAAGGCTGGCGCGCCGCGCTGGTCGCGTCCGACCTCGTGATCGGCGACCATGGGTCCGTCACGTTGTACGGAGCGGCGCTCGGGCGGCCGGTGTTGTTCGGAAGTTTCCCTGCGGACGCGGTGGATCCCCGGACCGCCCTGGCCGAACTGGGGCGTCATGCGGCGGTGATCGGTGACCGTCCGCTGGCAGAGCAGGTCGATTCCGCCATCGCCGAGCACGATCCGCGGACAGGGGCACGCGTTGCGGACGGGGCGTTCGCCGTTCAGGGACGCGCGGCCGAGATCCTCCGCGCGCACCTGTACCGGTTGATGCGTCTCGATCCGCCTGCGGCCTGGGCCCGGACGTCGCCGGTGCCGCCGTGCGGCCCCGAGCCGCGGCCGTGGGCGGACGCCGAGCAGCCGGCACTGCTCGCCACGGTGACGATCACGCGGTCGCCGGGGCGTGCGGACTTCGTGGTCGAACGTTTTCCAGCCGAGCTGGCCGATCTGCGCGCGGCGCCGTTGCGCGCCAACCGGCACCTGGTGGTGGACGGCACTGAGACCGATCACCGGCTCCGGGGGCTGGCCGACATCGTCGTCCAGCGGGCCGAGGCACACAGCAGGCCCGCGTTCGACGATCGGGACGACCTTGTGGTGGCCGAAGCCCGCAGGGACGGCGAGTGCCGTCTACGGCTTCCCGGTGACGGCGTGCTGAGGCTTCGGGCGGACGCGGCGATCGATCCCAGCGTTCTGGCCTCCGCGATCTACGCTTGGGTGGCTGAAGGGCACCCCATCGCCGCATTGCCTGCGACGCTGAGCACACGCTTGGGCCGGGTCGAGTTCCCGTTCACTGGGGAGCGCGTCTCAGGGTGAGTCCCTGAGCTCGTCGGCTCTGGGGCTGCCGACCTCGTCGTACGCGGCGATCGCCGCCGCGCGCAGTTCCGCGGCATGCGCCGGGTCGTCCATCATCGCCGCCACGTGTGCCAGCGACTCGTAGATCTCCCCTATCTGGTACGTGCGGCCCTCCGCACGCATGATCTCAAGGGCCGTTCCGAGCGCCGCCGCGGCGGGCCCGGCGCGTTCCGCCATCAGATGCGCCCTGCCGACGGTGATCAGCGTTCGGCCCCGGTTGTAGGGGTCCGGGATGTCCTCGAAGATCTCCTGCGCCCGGTCCAGGCAGCGGACGGCGTCGTCCACTCTGCCCAGCGCGAGGTACGTACGGCCGAGATGGTGCAGGTTGATCCCGACGCCACGGATCCGGCCGTGCGTTTCTTCCAGTTCCTTGGACTGCTGGAAGAACGGCAGCGCCTTTGCCGGCTCACCGGCGTCCAGGTGGGCACGTCCGACGAACTCCAGTGTCGTCGCCCGGTCGAGCGGGTCGGTCACCACCTCGAGCGTCCCGGCGAGCACCTCATGCGCCTCGGCGAAGCGGCGCGTCTCGTACAGCCCACGCCCGAGCTGAATCCCCATCCGGAATCGCGCCTCGGCATCACCGAGCCGCTCGGCGGCGCGCAGCCCGATCCGATGTGTCTCGATCCACTGGTCGTAGTGCTTGAGCGAGAGGTAGAAGCCCCACAGCGCCTCGCACAACTGCCAGGCGAGGTCGTGCCAGCCGCGGTCTTCGGCGGCGTACACCAGCGCGCACAGGTTCTGGTGCTCGGCCCTCAGCCATGCGAGCCCGCGCCGCACGCCTTCCGGTCCCGATCCGTAGGGCGACGAGCGGCCGCGCAGCTCCCGGAAGACCGGTCCGGTCGTCGGCCTGTGCGAGTTGACGGCGAGATCCGCCTCTGCGGCCGCCCGCAGATACCACTCCGCCACGTTACGAACGGCGGCGTCGCGGTCTTCGTCGGTCTCCTCGTGTTCCGCACTGCTCCGTGCGTGCAGGCGGATCAGGTCGTGGAAGACGAAGCGATCGGCCTCCTCGTCCAGGAGATGGCGGTTCACGAGCTCGTCGAGGAGCGCGTCCGCGTCCGCTTCCGTACAACCCAGCAGAGCCGCGGCGGCGCCGATCCCGAAGACCACCCTCGGGCCCCTGCCCGCCCGTGGCGTGGGAGTCGGCCGGTCACCGGCTCCGGGATGCAGGCTCAGCATCCGGTACGCCCGCCGCACCTCGTCAGGCATCGCCCCGTACACCTCGTCGCCGACCACGTGCACGACCCACTCCCCCTTCGGAGCCCGGTGCGGGTCCCGGTGGGCGGCCTCCAACCTGGCGGCGAGGTCGGCCAGGCCCAGGGTGCGACGGGTCTTCAGCCTGCCCGCCGCCAGCCGGATCGCCAGCGGCCAGCCGCCGCAGACGCGCAGGAGCGCCCGGGCGCCGTCGATCTCACGGTCGACCCGCTCGTTCCCGATGAGCGAACGCAGCAGGTCGAGACTGACTTCGTCCGAGAGCTCACGCAGCAGGATCACCTCGGCGTTCTGCCGTCCTGCCAGGTCGGCGACCTCGGTCAGCTCACCGCCCGTGGTCACGAACACGACGCTGTCCGGGGACGCGGGCAGAAGCCGTTCCACCTCGGTCGCCAGACGCGCGTTGTCGAGCAGAAGGAACACCCTGCCGCGCGCCAGCCGGGACCGGAGCAGCGCCAGCCGCCCCTGGTCCGAACGCGGCAGGTGCTCCCCCGAGATCCCGAGCTGTTCGAGCAGGTAGGTCACCGTCTCGCCGATGCCACCGCCCATGCCGCGCCGCGACAGACCGCCGAGGTCGGAGTAGAGAAGGCCATCAGGGAACCGGTCGCGTTCCAGGGTGGCCCAGTGCACCGCCATCGCGGTCTTCCCGACCCCGCGCAGCCCGGCCACGATCACCACCGTCGGCTCACCGGCGTGGCGCTTCACACTCACGGCTTCGGTGATCTGCCGCAGCAACGGCTCCCGGTCATGGAACCGGTTCGCAGCCGGGGGCAACGCGGACGGCGGCTCCACCCGGACGGCGCCCGGCGTGTTGTAGACGTTCATCACGTCAACGCGGTGCGCTTGGACCACGTTGCGCGCCTCGCCCTCATAACGGTTCCCGTCCCCGGCCTGGTGATGGTCTTCGCCAGCCACTTCGGCACCGCCCGCAAGCTCGTGATCCGCACGTCCGCCCAGTCGCAAGCCGGAGTGTGCCAGGGCCGCGCAGCGAGCGCCAACGCCCCAGCTCACGAACCCACAGCCGCGGGTGCCCTGGGAGGTCACGTCCACACACATGTTCGCGACGTTCCATTCCCCTTGGCTCCCGCGGCCGATCCGTGCTCAACTGTGGTGTGCCCGATCCAATGACCGTCGCCATCGCCACCGCCATGGCGGGCAAAGCCGTCGAGGTCGCGAGCGAGCCGGTACGAGCGGCCGTCGCGGAGATCTCGCGCCGCGTCCGCGAACGGTTCCGCGGCGAGCCGACCGAAGAGAACGTCCAGCGTGTCCTCGACGAGGACCCCGAGTTCCGCGCCGAGCTCGAGGCGATCTGGGCCAGCGCGCAGACGCAGGCCACCGCGACAGCCGACGGCGTCGTCAACGTCTTCAACGGCTCCGCCGAGAAAAGCATCCAACTCCGCGACGTCCACGGCGACTTGAACATCAGCTAGGCCGGCCCGTCCAGCCCGTTCACGCGGCGCAACGTGGCAGGCGAGCGCAGGGTCAGTCGGTGGTCAGCTCGACGAGATCAGCGAGGACTTCGGAGGCGGTGACCGCGTCCAGCTCCGAGAACGGCAAGGGGCGGAACTCCGTCCGCCAGCTGAGGTGCGCGTCCTGGTTGAGCCAGACGCGTTCGATGCACTGCTCGGGCCAGGAACCGATGTCACCGACGACGATGCCCGGATCGAGGTTGATGACGAGGGCTGCTCCTCCGGGCAGTTCCCGGAGGACGGTGACCTGGATGCCGTTGTCCTCGGCGCTGCCTCGCTGCCAGCCGCGCCGTTCCATGCCGACCAGCCGGCCGACCGCCACGGTGACGTCGTGGAAGCGTTCCAGCTCGGTGCCTGCGCGCTCCTCCTCGGTAAGCGCGTACGTGGGGCGGTTCAGCTGCGCGAAGGGCTGGACGATCTCGTAGTCGTCGAACACCTTGGTCCAGTCCTCCAGGCTGCCGGACAGCTGGAGCGGGTGGGCCACCCCCACCCGGTTCGTCTCGGTCAGGGTCAGCTCGTCGTCCTGGACGTCGGCGAGCGACCGATCCTCGGCGACGCGGAACGTACGGCCGTCCTCGGTGAGCCACACCAGCCGACGGGAGACGTGCCACACCAGCGGATGCTCGACGATCAGAGTCCGGAACTCCTCGGCGGTCCACCGCCGCTGCGTGACCATGGCCCGTTCGAAGCGTCGGAGCTGCTCGTCGGCCACAGTCCGGACGTCCTTCTTCAAGGCGGCGAACCGCTTGTAGGCGGCCGAGGCCAGCTCCTGGTCGTCGCGTACGCCCGGCTTGGGAAGGCTCGCGCGCCGCTGCCCGGTGTCGTCGATGACGTACGGCTTGAGCTGCTCGTCGAAACCCACCGTGAAGCCGCGCGGGCCGTAATCGAGGAACGTCGCGCCCGTCTTGTCCAGCGCGAAGTCGGGAACGAGCCGGTCGCCGAGCTGTTCGGGGCTCAACCCGAGTTCTTCGGCCAGGGCGTCGATCCGTTCCTGCGCCTTCGTCCTGATGCCCTTGTACTTGACCTTGGTGGCGATGCCGTGGAGGTGCATCAGCGCCACCTCGGTGCCGATCGCGAGCAGGGCGTCCAGGCCCCTGACGGCCTTGTGGTGGCCGCCGTCACCCGGCCAGGCGCGGATCACCGGCGTGAGTCTGCGTACCGTCTCGTCGTCGCCGAACAACCCGAGGGCCGTCAGCACCCAGTTGCGTTCATCCACGCTGTAGGTCTGCTCGCGCAGGCCCGACAGCTCGAACAGCCGCCAGGCGAGTTCGGCGAGGGAGGCGGGGTCGCAGATCTCCTTGACGACGTCGATGCCCGCGTACGGCTTGTCGGGCTTGGAGATGGAAAGCATGGAGACGATGTGGTCGAGCGCATCGGCGGGAAGCGCCAGACCGTTCTCCCGTAGGAGCACCTGGGGGAAGATGTACGGATCCTGCCAGACCTCCCGCCGGGGCATCTCGGCCGGAAGGTCGTACAGAGGATCGGAGGCGAGCAGCGTCTTGGTCGCCTTAGCGGCCTTGGCGCCGTATTCACCGGCCACCTCGAGGATTGCTTCGTCACCCTCAACCGCGGCAATGCGCCGAAGGGAGGCTTCCGCCTTGAAACGCTGTGGGCCGGTCTTTCCCAGCGCGATGGGGATGAGGGCGCGGGCCGCAGCTCGTTCCTCCGACTCTCCCGGCACCCCGTCGGTCAGCGGTTGGAGCCCCTTGACGGTCACCCGCTTGAACTTGGGACGCTCGCGCGTCCACGGCGGCTCGACGAGCAGCCGTGGCAGGGACTCCGCCGGAGCCTCCGGCACCCATCCGGCCGCCAGCTCGTCGATCGACTCAACGACCTCGCGGACCGCGGCGGGCAGCCGCGGCAGAACGGCGGCGGTGACGTCGGGACGCGCCGCCGCATGGTCGCGCAGCAGCCGGACGGCATAGGCCGAGATAGACGCGGGGCCCGATGCGACTGCCTCGCCGAGCAGCCGGACTGCCCGTTCGGGAAAGTGGCAAGCCGTCTCGATCACTGCCTTGTGCACGTGCGGCCGGTCAAGGCGGTCCATCAGAAGCCGGAACGCCTCGTCCGTCGCCAGCACACCGAGCCCCCGCAACAACTCGTACGGGTTGCGTCCGATCTCGGTCTCTTCGTCGGCGACAGTGGCCAGCGTCGAGGCCAGCGCCGGGCCGACGCCGTCGACGGCCGTGGAGAGCACACCCGGCCTGCCGTCGATCCAGGACCACCCGCGCTGATTGGCGAGCAGCGTGGCGAGATGGTCGGCCGACCCCATCGTGCGCAGCACCATCATCCATGTGTGCGGCTGCAACTCGGGCAGGGTCGCGCAGAATTCGTCGACCCACGCGGTCTGCGTCGGCACCAGGTACGCGGCGGCCAGGCGTCGCATGCCGTCGTGGCGGCGCTCGCCCAGCGCCTCGACGGCCCGCTGGTACTCCAGCTCGTCGGTGGCCGCGAGAAAGGCGCGAGTGCGCGCGGCGACCCGTTCGAGGCAGTCCAGACCGCGGTTGTAACCGGGGTCCTGCTTGTCCAGGCGGCGGCCCCGGAGATGGCGCCCTCGCTTCCGTTCCCGCCATTCGTAACCGTCGACGAAGACACCGCTGAGTTCGACCGTGGCCTCGGCGGCGAACACCAGGCCGTACTCCGCGATCCACGCGTCCGCGATGGTGGCGAAGGGTTCCTCGTCGTACTCGCAGTCGTCCCATAGGGACCACTGCGCGGCGAGAACGGCCGCGAGCACGGCGGCGCCCTGCGGGTTCGCGTCACCCTGCAGGTGCGCGCGGGCGGATCCGACCAGATCGCTTCGACTCGGCGGGTTGTCGAGCAGATAGTCGATCTCGTCGCGCGTCTCCTTCACCCACTGCTGAACGGTGGAGGCGGCGTCCGGGGCGAGTTCGAGCGAGGGTCCGGGCGTCCCGCCACGACGTGGATGGAGGGTGGCGCGCCAATCATCAGGAAGAACCACAAGATCTTCGTTCCGGGGCATGCGATGCAAGGTAGTGCCGACACCCGACAAGATCATGCACAACGGCGATCGTCGACAGACGCCGGCTCCCCGCTCCGCGCCCCGGATGTTAACGCGAAGGGAGACATTTCTCAGCTTTGGCGTTACCTTGGCGTGAATCTAACAGTAGATCTTGATATGGACTCATTCTTTGGTGAGGGCGACGGACGGGAAGGGAAGCGCGTAGGTGGGCAGAAACGTAGAGATCGGGCCTGCTCTGAGCGATCCGGGCAGGCGGCGTTTCCTGGGGTACTCCGGGATCGGGGCGCTGGCACTGGCGTTCGGGCCGTTGCAGGCAGAGCCGTCGACCCTGACCCGTGAGGTGTCCCGGTTCAAGGACAATCCGTTCAGCCTCGGCATCGCGTCCGGCGATCCGTTGCCCGACTCGGTCGTGCTGTGGACGCGGCTGGCGCCGGAGCCGCTGGCCTCGCTCGGCGGCATGGAGCCACACCGCGTCCCCGTCGGCTGGCAGGTCGCCGAGGACGCGAGGTTCCGCCGGGTCGTCCGGCAGGGGACGGCGACCGCAAGGCCGGAGTACGCGCACTCGGTGCACGTCGACGTGCGCGGCCTGCGGCCCGGACGGGAATACTTCTACCGGTTCAAGACCGGTAACGAGATCTCACCGACCGGACGGACCAAGACCGCCCCCGCACCCTGGGCGACGGCGAGCGCGTTCACCTTCGGGATGGTGTCGTGTCAGGCATGGTTCGACGGTTACTACACCGCGTACGGCCACCTGGCCAAGGAAGACCTCGACCTGGTCGTTCATCTCGGCGACTACCTGTACGAGTACGGCGTGCAGACCAATGGCGGCAGGCCGGACACGCCGGTGCCGGGCAAGTTCCACACCCCCACCATTCACCTGTCGGACTATCGTGACCGGTACGCGCTCTACAAACTCGACCCGGAACTGCAGGCAGCGCACGCCATGGCACCGTGGCTCGTCACTTGGGACGACCACGAGGTCGTCGACAACTACGCCGACCTCGCCCACCCGTCAGCGCCCCCGGAGGACTTCCTCGTCCGCCGCGCCAACGCGTACCGGGCGTACTGGGAGCACATGCCACTGCGGACGCTGGAGCCGACCGGTCAGAACATGTCGCTGTACCGCCGGTTCACCTTCGGCCGGCTGCTGGAGTTCAGCGTCCTGGACACCCGCCAGTACCGCAGTGACCAAGCGTGCGGCGACGGTTTGAAGACCGACTGCGAGCAGCGGCTCGACCCGTCCCGGACGCTGCTCGGCGACGCCCAGGAGGCGTGGCTGCTGGGCGGTCTCGAACGCTCGCAGGCGAAGTGGAACGTTCTGGCGCAGCAGATGATGCTGTCGCAGGTCGACTTCAACACCAATCCCGGGCAGGCGTTCGGGATGGACCTGTGGGATGGGTACAAGCCCTCGCGGGACCGGCTGCTGAACGGGATCGTCGAGCGGAAGGTGAGCAATCCGATCGTGCTGTCGGGCGACTTCCACCGCAGCATGGCCGCGAACGTCAAGCAGGACTTCGACGACCCCGCGTCGCCCACGATCGCGACGGAGTTCCTCGGTTCGTCCGTATCGTCCGGCATGGACGGGGCGGACATGGACGAGTTCGGCTCGCAGTTTCTCGCGGCCAACGACCACATCCGCTTCTACAACGGGCAGCGCGGTTACATGACGTTCAACGTCACGCCCGACACCTGGAACGCGTCCTACCGTGTCGTGCCGTACGTCCGGGAACGCGGCGCGCCCGTGTTCACCCGCGCGAGCTTCGCCGTCGAGGACGGCAAGCCCGGCCTGCAGGCCGACTCCAAGAGCGCGGCACGCGGCAGGAAATACCTGTCCGCCTCCGAGGTCGAGCCTCCCGAGCCGCTGAAGGGGAACCGCAAGTGAGCGTTCGCAAGATCATCGCACTGCTGGCCGTGTCGCTCACGGCGGTCGCCGGTGTCGCCCTGTACGTCGGCACGGCCTCCGCCGCCAGGCAGGGACGCGGGTCGGTCACGATGACGGTGCAGTCCGGAACGCTGGACGTGCTCGCCGCCCCGTGCGGAGGCAGGCCGCTGGTGGTCGACCTCGCCAACTCCGGCTCCCAGGGCGCGTACGTCGACGTGTTCATCACGCCGGAGCGTCCACTCGTCACCTCGCATGACGTCATCTCGACCTACGTGCCGCCGAACGACAACGTCGTCCTCCGAGCACAGGTCTCCGCGCCGCTCGGCTCCGCCGGAGGGACACACGACGTGTCGCTGCGGCTGGGTCCGCGCGGGCCTCGGCAGGAGGCGGCCGTCACGGTCACGCCGAAGCCGTCCGGGCCGGGCGCCAACCTCGCCCTCGGCGGTCCCGTCAGTGCCTCGTCCACGCACGGCAACTTCCACGTCTGCGGCGGCGTGGACGGCAACGCCAACTCCGACGACTGGTCCACGCGGACCGGCTGGAACGACGGCACGCGAGCGGTGTTCCCGGACACCTACACGGTCGCGTTCGGCGGCCCGCAACCGATCGACCGGATCGTCCTGTACACGCTGGACTCCGTGCGCTACCCCGCTGCCCGCAACGGCCTGCGGGACTTCGACGTCCAGGTGCTCGGCAACGGCGGCGAGTGGACGACGGTTTCGCGCGTCCGCGGCAACACCAAGGGCCGGCTGGAGTTTTCGCCCGATCCGGTGGTCTCCACCACGTCCGTACGCGTCGTCGCGCTCGCGTCCAACAGCGGCGACTACTCCCGCATCGTCGAACTGGAGGTCTACCAGGACTCGTAATCGCCGCCATTCGCCGGCATGAGGCTGACCGGCGCAGGGACACCGCCGCGCATGTCCCCCACCCGGTTTCCCGGGTGGGGGACGCGGGCCATTCGTGGGCGTCGGCAACTGCGAACTGTCAGTTCTAGCGAAGGCGCCGTGCTCGTTGCCGGGTGATCGACAAGGTCGACCGCAACGTCCTCAGCTCTGCCAGGGCTCCGCGAAGCCCTTGTAGGTGCCATCGCGGGTGGTCAGGTGGACCCACTGGTCGGTGTACTCCTGGAACTCCTCGTCGCCCCGCGGGAGCAGATACGCCTTCTCGGCGAAGGTGAACGGCTTGTCCGGGTTGATCGCACAGAGCTCGGGGTGGAGCTTGGCCTGGTACTTCGTCTCGCTCCCGTCCGTCATCATCACATCGGCGCGACCGGCCACGATCTCGTCGAAGATGGTGTTGTTGTCGGGATGGGTGATGATGGTGGCGTTGCGGATATTGGCCTTGGCGAACTTCTCGTTGGTTCCGCCGGGGTTGACGATGACGCGTACTCCGGCCTGGTCGATCTTTGCCAGGGAGTCGTATTTGTCCTTGTCGGCGCAGCGGGCGATCGGTGCCTTGCCGTCGACCAGGTAGGGCTCGCTGAAGTACGCCTTCTGTGCCCTGGCCAGGGTCACGGAGATGCCGCCCATGCCGATGTCGCACTTGCCGGCCGTGAAGTCGTCCATGAGCTTGGTCCAGGTGGTCGCCACGAAGTCGGCCTTCACGCCGAGGCTGGCGGCCAGGTGCTTGGCCATGTCGATGTCGATGCCGGTGTAAGCGCCGGTCTTGGGGTCCTTGTAGGTGAACGGGCGGTAGTCCCCGGTGGTGCACACCCGGAGCACTCCTCGTCGCGGCACCTTGTCCAGGAGGGTTGCCTTGCTGTGCCCGCCGGGAGCGGCTTTGGCGGGGGCGGTCGTGGCGGGGGCGGCCGTGGCGGTGGCGGTGGTGAAGGCGGCGGTGAAGGTGAGGGCCAGGGCTGCTACGGCAGTTCTGCGGCGCATGGTTCTCCTCCTGTTTCGTAGCGGGGGGCGAAGGCAGGCGTGGATGGAGGAACATCCCCATGCCGCGGGCCGCGGCGGGGAAGCGATGGCCCGGGATCGTACCAGCGGAAATGTCGAAATTGGGAAGCAGAACGGGCCTGCAAGCTGCGCCATTGGGCCGTTCGTCCCGTGCCGGTGCGATGTCCGAAGCGAACCGTGGACGTTCTGCGCGCCATGCCGACCTTGACCGGCAGACTGTCGCGAAAACCATGATCACCATGCCGCAACGCCCGCCGCCGAAGGACTGCCGGCCCTCCTGCATGACTGCGATTACCGATCTGCGCCGCGCCGACGCTGTGACCCTCGCAAATCAGGAGGCTCATCGCTCTTGATCACTTTGTGGGCGATCCCATAGCTTTGCCGCCTCATCCGTCTGCAGTACGCGTATGGAAGGAACCCTCCGCGTGACTGGACTCAGCCGCCGCCGCGTTCTCGGTACTTCAGCCCTCACCGCCGGTGCGGCGCTCACCGCGGTATCGACCGCCTCGCCTGCCTCCGCAGCCGCCGCCACCGCCGACGTCGTCGTGATCGGCGGCGGGCTGGCCGGTCTGACGGCCGCCCGCAATCTCATCGCGGCCGGCAAGTCGGTGATCTTGCTGGAGGCCCGCGACCGGGCCGGCGGCCGGGTCTACAACATGCCCATCGGGGACGGCACCACCAGCGAGGGCGGCGCCGAGTTCATCGGCCCCACCCAGGACCGGATCGCCGCCCTGGCCACGGACATGGGCGTGGCGACCTTCAAGACGTACAACACCGGCAACAACGTCTATTGGCGCAACGGCGCCAAGTCCACCTACGCGGCCGGTGAGCTGCCGCCCGACCCGGACGTGGCCGACCTCTTCCCCGCCCTGCAGCAGCTCGGCACGATCGCGGCGACCGAGATCACGCCGGGCCGGCCGTGGACGGCGGCGAAAGCCGAGGAGTACGACAGCCAGAGCTTCTACACCTGGTCGCGCGCCAACACCACGACCGACGGTGCCCGCGTGCTGCTGGACGAGTTCATCAGCACGTCGCTGTCGGTCCGTTCCAAGGACGTGTCGCTGCTGTACGTCCTGAACTACATCGCCGCGGCCGGCAACGAGGGCAACCACGGCACCCTCGACCGGCTGATCAACGTCGCCGGCGGCGCCCAGGAGAGCCGGTTCGTGGGTGGCTCGGCGCTGGTGCCTCTCAAACTGGCGGCCAAGCTCGGCCGCGTGGTCAAGTACAGCGCGCCAGCCCGCAAGGTGACGGTCGCCAGCGGCAGGGTGACCGTCGTGGCCGACGGGATCACCGTGACCGCCAAGCGGGCGATCGTCGCCATGTCGCCCTCGATGGCCTCGAAGATCGACTTCGAGCCGGCCCTTCCGGCGTCGCGGGCGCAGCTCATGCAGCGCTATCCAATGGGGTCGGTCGCCAAGTTCGTGGCCGTCTACGACACGCCGTTCTGGCGGGCCGACGGGCTCACCGGCCAGGCGGTCAGCGACATCGGCCCGATCGACGCGACCTTCGACAACAGCCCGCCGGACGCCTCCCGCGGCATCCTCATGGGTTTCGTCAGCCAGTCGAACATGCGGAAGCTGGACAGTGCGTCGTCCGCCGACTTCGCCAAGGCCTGCCTGGGCAGCTTCGTCCAGTACTTCGGTGCCAAGGCCGCCAGCCCGAAGCGGACCGCGTTCCAGCGCTGGGACAACGAACTCTGGAGCGGCGGCGGCCCGGTCGGCGTCGCCGCGTCCGGCGTGCTGACGGAGTTCGGCCATGCGCTGGCGAAGCCCACCGGCCTGATCCACTGGGCGGGTACGGAGACCTCCGACTACTGGACCGGCTACATGGACGGCGCGGTGCGCTCAGGTGAGCGGGTGGCCAAGGAGATCGCCGCCCAGCTGTAGACACGGGCACGGCCCGCTCCGCACGCCGGTGCGGGCCGTACTCAGACCAGGTCGAGCCGACCGTCCTTGATCCGCCGAGCGAACGCCCCCAGTCCGCGGTGCCGAACACCAGCCGAGGCCCCTCAGGATCCCTCGAATCCCGCACCACGACCCCACCATCAAGATCGGCCAACTCCGCGCACTCACTGCCCGAGGAGTCACTGTGGCTGCTCTTGCGCCAGCGGACCGACGAGAATTCAGGCATCCTCACAGGTCGAGCCGCCCTTCCTTGACCCGCCGGGCGAACGTCCCCCAGTCCGCGGTGCCGAACACCAGCTGAGGCCCTTCAGGATCTTTGGAATCCCGCACCGCGACCCCACCATCAAGGTCGGCAAGCTCGACACACGCGCCGCCTGTGTCATCACTATGACTACTTTTGCGCCAGCACAATGGCGTGTAATCCGGCGTCCTCATAGGCTCTCCAAGATCGCACGAAGCAGCTCAAGGGAGTCATCAGCGGACATAGCCGCACCCCTGATCAAATCGAACCGTAGCGCATAGTTGCGAACGGTGCCGGTGTGCTCGATGAGCTGCGCTTCCACATGCCCGCCAACATGAACGACATCCGGAGCATCAACGAATCCCAGGACCATGAACGCTCCCGGCAACCCCGCATAGGAGCCTTTGCTGGACGGGACAATCTGAACGGTGATGTTCGGCCGCTGGGCAAGCTCGATCAGCCGCCGAAGCTGACCCCTCATGACCTCCCGATCACCTATCGGGCGGCGGACCGCTCCTTCATCGAAGATCGCGACGATATGTGGCGGATCTTCGCCGTCCAGGAGTTCCTGCCGCTCCACCCGGGTGGCCACAAGTTGCTCGATCACCTCGGGCGTCCGCCCGGCCTTGAGCACGTCGTAGGCGTACTCGGGCGTCTGGAATAGTCCGGTGATCACCATCGTCTCGAAGATGTGCATCATCGTGGCCTCAGCCTCACGATCCAGAAAATCGGGAAAACCCGGCGGAAGCACCTTGAGCCTTCCAAGAAGCTGGATCCATGTCCACATTCGGTGGAATGTTCCATTCGTGTGGAAGAACGTGTCGCAGTCCTTGGCGAAGTCCTCGGATGGAGTGCTTCTACCTGCTTCGATCTGGCCGATCCACTGCGGCGTATAGCCGAGCTGCTCGGCGAGCTGCGGCCGCGTCAGACCTGCCGCTTCGCGATAGGCGCGCAGCTCAGTCCCGAAGTATTCGGTTGGCGATTGCGGGACACCAGGGTCACGGGGGCGACGGGGCATCGGGCACTCCGCTGATTCGAAATCGGGGGCGGTTTCTAACGACCGACATGGGCTTTCGAAGGGTGGGCTTCTTGCTCTTTCCGAGAGTACGGCGATCACAGCAAGCTTGTGAGTCGTAACCGAGAGTTTCCGACCCATGAGGCTCGCTACGTGATGGATACGCACACAAATCCCGATGACCAGGCACTCGCCCGGCTTCGCGCCGACTTCCCCGGGCACCGAATCTGGCGATCGACCCGGTACGACGGCCTCCCGGGCGACTGGGTCGCGACCCTCCACGACGACTCGGCCGGTATCGACCCGACCGTGATCCGCGACAGCTCCGCCGACCTGCGGCAGGCACTCGACGCCGAACGCGGACGGAGGGCCCGGTGATGACGCTCCTGCGACGTCACCGGAAGGAGCCGCGCCGCTGGAGTGCGCGGCTCCGCCGGGGGAGGAAGGGCCGCGCGGCCGGTGAGGGTCCCCCCGGGCACACCGTCCGCGCGGCCCCTTCCCCGACCGTCCACCTGGACCGCCTCGCTGACGCGCTTGCCAGCAAGGGCCTACCGACGCTCCCCCGCTACGAAGACGACCCCCCGAGGTTGCGCGTCTACATCCCGTCCGCCACTCACGTCGGCGAAACGATCGCCGTCGGTCCTGGCCGTAGCGACGAGTGGTGGTACCGAACGAGCACCGGCATCCTGCTCGGACCGCATGATGACCCCACGGCCGCTGCGGAGACGATCGCACTCCTCCTCGGACCGTGGCTTCCGGCCGCGTTGGGCATCATCCCGGACCGAGCGATGACGGTGTCGGAGGTACGGCGGCGCTTCCCAGGCGTCTCCTGCTGGTGGGGCATCCACACCCAGCGGTGGTGGGCTCTCATTCCGCGCGGGCCTTCCTCGCGTCTGGTCAGCGCGATCACCCTGGACACCCTTGCGCGGGCCATCTCCAAAGCCCACACACGCCAGTGAAATTCGATCACCGAGCATTCCGAGGGCCGCGCTGGACAGCGGCCTGCTTGAGATCGATGACGACGAACGAGCGGCGCACTCGATCCGGATCTTCCCGTGCCGCAACGCGGTCGCCCGGTAGGCGCCGGGGCCGCGCTCGCGTCGCTGGAGGGCGACCCGCGGATCACCGGCGTGGCCTCATTCCGGCTGGCGATCGCGGCGAGCAGACGCAGTTCATGCCCGGCCAGGCAGACGGCGCCTGGGCCTGGCGGACCACACGCCCCCGGAGTCCGGGCCGCACACCAAGCCGAAGAACGCAGGTCGCTTAAGAAGCACCGCTGACGCGCGGGCGAGCTGATGCCGCGGCCCATGGTTTCTCCGCGGGTTCCGGTCAGCGGGCCAGGTAGCCGCCGTCGACGGCGAGGGCGTGGCCGATGGTGAAGGACGCCTCGTCTGAGCACAGCCAAAGGGCGGCCTTGGCGATCTCGTCCGGCCGGCCGAAGCGGCCGAGCAGGCTGAGCCGGTCCGCAACCTCGGAGGGATCCCGGCCGCGCTGCTTGATCGCGGCATCGAGCATGGGGGTGGCGATGGCGCCGGGGCAGATGGCGTTGATCCGGATGCCGGCGGAGGCGTAGTCGACGGCCGCGGCTCGGGTGAGGCCGAGCACACCGTGTTTGGTCGCGGTGTAGACGGCCTGGTGCGGCTGGGGCCGGAAGGAGTTGACGGAGGCGATGTTGACGATCGCCCCGCCGGTGTCCTGCTCCAGCATCTGGTT
This sequence comes from Actinomadura rudentiformis, assembly GCF_008923185.1. Classification (GTDB taxonomy): domain Bacteria; phylum Actinomycetota; class Actinomycetes; order Streptosporangiales; family Streptosporangiaceae; genus Spirillospora; species Spirillospora rudentiformis. Next base: position 111,553 of record NZ_WBMT01000030.1, on the reverse strand, counting down.
GATCTCGCATCTCATGCACAGGAACACCGACATGAGGTTGACGCGCAGCAGCCTGTCGGCGGTCGCCTCGTCGCATTCGGCCAGGGGGACGGTTTCGGGGCCGATCGCGGCGGCGTTGACGGCGCAGTCGAGGCGGCCGAACGTCTTCACCGTTTCGTCGATCATGTGCTGGACGTCGGTGGCGTCGCCGACGTCGGCGGGGATGAAGCGGGCCCGTCCGCCGGCCTGCTCGATGAGGCGGGCCGTCTCCCGTCCCTCGTCGGCCGCCAAGTCCACGACGGTCACACTCGCCCCCGCCTCGGCGAACGCCAGTGCCGTCGCACGGCCGATGCCACCGGCCGCACCGGTGACCACGGCCGTCCTGCCGGTCATGGCGTCTCCCCGGCGGCGTGGCGTCCCGCGATGTACCCGAAGACGATGGCGGGCCCGAGTGTGCCGCCGGCTCCGCCATAGGTCATGTGCATGACGGAGGCCATGGTGTTGCCGGCGGCGTAGAGGCCGGGAATGGGCCGGCCGTCGACGTCGAGGACGCGTGCGCTGGTGTCCGTGCGCGGTCCACCCTTGGTCCCGAGGGTGCCGCTGCGGACCTGGACCGCATAGAACGGCGCGGTGTCCAGGGGGCCGATCGTCGAGGCGGCGGTGTCACCGAGCGCCGGATCGCCCCACCACCGGTCGGTGACACTGTCACCCCGGCCGAAGTCGGGGTCGGCGTCGGCATGGCGGTTCCACCGTTCGACGGTCTCCGTCAGCGTCTCGGGCCGGATGTCCAGGGCGCAGGCGAGCTTCTCGACGGTCGGTGCCTCGATCATCCAGCTGGGAGTGGGATGGTCCGGACGGTGGCCGGCCAGGCCGTAGCGGGTGAGGTAGTGGTGGTCGAAGACCATCCAGGCGGGATGGTTGACATAGTCGAACGTGGTGACGTCCAGCACGTGGAAGGCCGCCCCCAGCGCGTTGTAGTTGGCCGCCTCGTTCGCGAAGCGCCGTCCGGCACGGTTGACCATGATGCAGTGCGGTTTGGACCGCTCACCGTTGACCTGCCACGGCACCCTTCCTGCCTGGGGGTGGTCGATGTCGATCGTCGGTACCCACCAGGCCTCCCGCATGTTGCCCAGGCTCGCGCCGACGCGCATGGCCATCCGCAGCCCGTCGCCGGTGTTGGTCGGAGTGGAGACCGGGCGCTCCATCGGGCCGCGCAGGAAGGCACGGACGAGCTCAGCGTCGCCTTCGAAACCGCCGGTCGCCAGGACCACTCCGGCTGTCGCCCGTACGAGGAGGGGGCCGGTGGCCGTCTCGAAGCGGACGCCCGTGACCTGACCGTCGTCGACGATGAGCTCCACGGCCCTGCTGCCGGTGCGAGGTTCGATGCCGCGGTCCAGGCATCCGGCCAGCAGGGCGCCGGCCAGGCCCTGGCCCGCGCCGCGCTCGTCGTGGATCCGCCGGCGGGCCAGTTCCTCCTCCGGCACGCCGCCGGGCGCGCCCCGGCCGAGGGAGGTCTCGCCCATCATGATGTTGCCGGTGATCTGGTAGCCGGTGGTGACCCGCTCCGCCCACGGGCCGAGACGGTCGAACGGGAACAGCAGGGTCTCCAGCGAGCGGCCGCGTTTGGCGCCCGGATGTTCGGAGTGGTAGTCGGGGAAGCCCGGGATGACGCGGAACTCGACCGGGGTCTTGGCCTCCAGCCAGAGGACCGCCTCGGGCCCGGTGTCGACGAAGGCGGCCGCGAGATCGGGATCCATCAGGCCGTGCGAGAGCGATTCCAGGTAGGTCAGGGCCTGCACGCGGTCGTCGTCCAGGCCCAAGTCGGCCATGTGCGGGTTGCCGGGGATCCAGACCATCCCGCCGGACCAGGCCGTCGTCCCGCCGACCTGGGACGCCTTCTCGAAGAGGCCGACACGGGCTCCCCCGTCGTGGGCGGCCAGCGCCGCGGTGAGGCCCGCGGCGCCGGTGCCGAGCACGACGACGTCGTAGGTTTCCATGCTCGGTGCCTCCATCAGTAGGCGGCGGTGCCGCCGTCGATGCTGAGCATCGCGCCGGTGATGCCCGCGCCGGCGTCGGACGCGAGCAGGACCGCGACGGCGGCGACCTCCTCGACCGTGTTCGGCCGTTTGATCGCCGAGTCCTGGACGTACATCTCGATCAGCTGCTCGTAGGTGATGCCCATGGCCTCGGCGGTTCGCGGGCCTTCGTCCTTGACGATGTCGGTGATGATGATGCCGGGGCACAGGGCGTTGACCGTGATCCCCTCCGTGCCGACCTCCTTGGCGACCGCCTTGGTGAACCCGTTGATGGCGTGCTTGGCGGTGACGTAGGGGGTGATGACGGGTTTGCCGTGCTTGCCCTCGACGGAGGAGATATTGATGACGCGGCCCCACTTGCGCGGCAGCATGAGGCGCAACGCCGCCCGGGTGGCATAGAACGTGGAGTACAGGTTCCACTTCATGTGGAGATCCCAGTCCTCGTCGGTGAGCTCGGTGACCGGGGCGAGCCTGGCCGCCCCGCCGGCGTTGTTGACGAGGATGTCGAGCCGTCCGAACGTGTCGACGGCGGTCGTGATCAGCCGCTCGATGTCGTCCTTGTCGTTGACGTCGCCCCGGCAGAACACGGCACGGTCCCCCGCGCCGAGTTCGGCCAGCGCCTTCTCGCCCTTCTCCGGGCTGCGGCCGTTGATGACGACGCGTGCGCCCTCGGCGAGGAAGGCGGCCGCGATGGCCTTGCCGATGCCGGCCGTTCCCCCGGTGACGACGGCGACCTTGTCCTGCAGCTTCATGATCTCTCCTGGGGTCAGAGGTCGAGCACGGTCACGGTTCCGGTGGAGCCGTCGACCTCGACGAGGGCTCCGGTGGGGATGCGCCGGGTGGCGTCCTGGACGCCGGCGGCGCAGGGGATGCCCAGCTCCCGGCTGACGATCATGGCGTGGCTGCCCATCGACCCGGTGTCGACGACCACACCGGCCGACGCCATGAACAGGGGCGTCCAGGACGGATCGGTCTGCGGAGCCACCAGGATCTCGCCCGGTTCGAACTCGGCGATCTGGGAGATGTCGGTCACGACCCGCGCCCTGCCGCGGATCACGCCGCCGGAGGCCGGGGCTCCCCGCAGCACCTCTCCCACCCGCGCCGGCGCGTGCTCGGCGTCGCTGCGGGACGAGAGCTGCTCCAGCGAGGGCAGCGGGCTGTTCGCGTCGATGAAGGTCGGCAGTTCCAGGCCGAACAGCGACCGCCACTCCTTCTCGCGGCGCGCGAGCGTCTCCTTCAGCTCCTGCGGCTCGGCGACGAGGCCGTCGAGTTCGTGCTCAAGCGCCATGAAGACCTGCCGCGGGCCGTCGAGATGGCCGGCCTCGTGCAGCCGTCGCCCCACCTCCAGCAGGGCGACGCGGGCCTCGTGCAGCACCTTGACGGCGTTGGTCTTGCCGCGTTCGCGGAAGGCGGCGAAGCGCCGCGCCGAGGCCACGGCCGTGCGGAGGGTCTGCCTGGCGGTCTCGTCGTCACCGACGATCTCGAGCGCGCGGTCCATCGCCGCCTGGGTGTCCTCGGCCTGGCGCCGCTGCCGGGCGGCGGGCGAGGCGTCCTCGTCCAGGTGGCGCAGCCGGTCGACGAGTGCCAGGACCAGCTCGGGCCGCGTCTCCCAGCTGTCGGCGCCGATGTCCCACTCCCCCGGCCCTCGGTAGCCGTACTCGCGCAGGAACCCCCGGAACCTTCCGGCGAAGTCCGGGTGAGCGGCGTCGATCCGTGCCGCCAGCCCCTCCACGCCGCCGTCGAACGTCGCGGTGAGGCCCGGGTCCGCCCAGACCTCGCGCGACAGCTCCCAGAGCGCGTAGGACGGGGCGGCGGAGTCGACGTCCCCGGCCTTGCCGATCAGCCGCACCACAAGGGAGGGGTCAGCCGCACCGACCAGGGCGCCGATCACGCCCGGCCCGATCGCCGCCTGGTTGCTGCCGATGGTCTCGCCGCGCCACATCAGCCGCTCGATCGGCATCATCGACCGGGCGCGCGCGACCAGCGCCGCGAGCGACAGCTCCGGCAGCTCCGGCCGTTCGGCGCGGACCCGGTCGGCGATCCTCTGGTCCTCCTCGATCTCCGGGACGGACGTGGTGGTCAGCGCCCACTGCGTGCGCGCCGCCATCCGCTCCGACAGCTCCTCGTTGACGTCGTCCTGGTGGGGCACGTGCGGGGGAGCGTCCGGGTGGGCGAAGAAGGCGGCGTCGATGGCGTCCGCCCCGATGCCGGCCCGGATGCCGACGACCCGCACGCTGGACTGGTTGACATAGAGGTGCCCGTAGAAGATCCCGCCGACGGCGGCCCCGGCGGGATCCAGCTCGGACGGCCGGAAGGCGTCGAGCGCGACGTAGCCCGCGGCCCAGCCCGGGAAGATGTGCGGCCGCCAGGCGAGGCTGGCGCCGAGCGGCGTGAGCGGATCGGGCAGCACGTCGGCGGCGTTCAGCCTGGTGTAGATGGGAAAGCGCGCGCTCGGCGCCGTGTCCCAGGACGACGCGGTGTTCTCGGGTGGCATCTGGTACTCCTCAGGTGGCATCTGGCCCTCCTCGGGTGGCATCTGGTCTTCCTGCCGGGTGGTGGAAGGAGATCCGGGGGGTCGGCCCGGTCTCCGGGGATGCTCAGGGGGCGATGCCGCCGCCGACGGTGACGACCTCGCCGTGCAGGTAGGGGACCTCGTCGCTGAGGATCCACGCGGCGGTCGCGGCGATCTCATCAGGCGTCGCGTAGCGGCCGAGCGGCACCTGCTGCTCCATCGCCGTCTTGAAATCCGCGGCGCCGACTCCCGCGAGGGGGGCCAGCCCCTCTTCGAGGGAGCGCATCATGCGGGTGTCGACCACGCCAGGGGCGAGGGTGTTCACGCGGATGCCCTGGCCCCCGACCTCACGGGCCAGGCAGCGCGCCAGCCCGTGCACGGCGTGCTTGGAGGCGTTGTAGACGGACGTGCCGGCGGTGCCCATGAGCGCGGCGATGGAGGCGGTGAACAGCAGCCCGCCCCCGCCTCCCTGTTCGGTGAAGCGTTGTACGGCCGCCTGCGCGCAGAGGAACACGCCTCGGACGTTCACGGCGAAGACGCGGTCGTAGTCGGCGATGTCGAGTTCGGCGACCGGACGCACCCGGCATTCCACTCCGGCGTTGGCATGGAAGAGGTCGAGCCGTCCCGAGATCGCCACTGCGGCGTCCACGCACGCCGTGGCGCCCTCCGGCGTGGTCACGTCGGCGGCGAGGGGCACCACGCCGTCGCCGAGCTTGCCGGCCATGTCCTCGACGGCGGACCGGTCGATGTCGGCCGCGACGACGGTACAGCCCTCCTCGGCCAGCCGCCGGCAGACCGCGGCGCCGATCGCGCCGGCGGCACCCGTGACGACCACGGTCTTGCCCGCCAGTCCCTTGAGCATGGTGATCTTCCCTTCGCAGACGACCCGCCGAGGGTCAGCCGATCTTCCAGAGCTTCTTGAAGGCGTCGGCGTAGCCCGGGTAGCCGACGTAGTAGCCGTTCGAGTCCAGCGGGACCGAGCGGACGTTGTCCTTGGTGATGAGCTGGGTCGGGAGCAGGGTCGTGTTGGCCGTGTCGAGGCTGTCGCCGTTGAAGTGCCGGACCAGCATGTCGACGTCGCGCCAGCCGAGGATCGTGGCGGCGAAGCCGGTCCACACCTCCTCGGTGCCGGCCTTGAGCGCCGCGATGTTGGCGGGCGAGGGCGTCTCCCCGCCGATCTTCACCTTCCCGGTCAGGCCGGCGGCCCGCAGGGCCGCGGGCACGCCCAGGGTGAGATCGCCGATGGAGAAGATCGCCCAGTTGACGCTCGGGTCCCGCTGGATCGTGCTCACCACGCTCTGCGGCGTCTTGGTGCCCAGGTCGCTGATCTGCTGGTTGACCACCGTCACCTTGCAGGACGGGCAGGCGGAGGTCAGCGCCTGCCGGAAGTTGTCGGTGAAGGTGGTGAGGATCGGATAGCCGCTGATGGTGAAGACCGCGGCGTGCGCCTTGCCGCCGCTGTGCGCCGCGACGTACTGGCCGACCATCTTCCCGTACTGCGCCACCTGGGGGACGCCGTCCAGCGACGTGGAGATGATCCCGGGCTGCACGGGGTCGGTGATGCTCTCCCCGAGGACCGGGACGCCTTGCGCCTTGGCCCGTTCCAGCTGGGCCCGCAGCAGCGCCACCGGTGTGCCGGAGAAGACGATCGCGTCGGGCTTCAGGGCCAGCGCCTGGTCGAACGCCTTGGCGGCGTCCTCGGGGCCGGTGCCTTCGGGGATGACCTGGACGCGCCAGCCGAGCGCCTTGCCGGCTTCGACGATGCCGAGGTTCTTGACGTGGGTGACCGGCTGCGGGCTCTCCGGAACGGCGATGAGCTTGCCCGTGGGCGGCCGCTTGGACACCGGCTCGGTGAGTTCGATGCCGGTGGGATTCTTCAGCAGCTGGGCGACGGCGGCCTTGGCCTGGTTCACGGCGGCGACGTCGACGGTACCGGTGGTGCCCGCGTCCGAGTCGCCGCACGCGGCCGTCACCGCCAGAACCGACACGAGGGTGGCCGCGAGCAGCGGCCGCTTGAAGTTGATCATTGCTCCTCTTCCGTGGGGTGAGGGGTCCCCGTGGCGGGCGGGGAACGAAGGCGGGAGCGTGCCGGGCCGGCGGCGGGGTCAGGTACGGCGTGCCGAGCGGCCCGCGAGCGCGACCGCGACGACGAGCGCCAGCCCGTTGAACAGGTCGTTGACGAACACCGGCGCACCGGCCAGCTGCAGTCCCTTCACGCCCGTCGCGAGCAGGTAGATGGCGACGAGCGTGCCGAGCACGTTGACGCGGCCCGCCCTGATCTGGGTCGATCCCAGGAAGACCGCGCTGAAGGCCGGCAGCAGGTAGGTCAGGCCGACGTCATAGGAGGCGGAGCCGAGCTTGCTCGCCAGGACGACTCCGGTGAAGGCGGCGACGGTCGCCGAGGTGAGCAGCGCGCCGAACACCAGGCGCCGGTCGCGCACGCCGGCCAGCCGCGCCGCCTGCGGGTTGCCGCCGACCGCGTACAGGTAGCGGCCGACGGTGGTGTGCTCGATGACGATGTAGACGACGGCGGCGAGCACCAGCATCAGGTAGAAGGGCAGCGGCAGGCCCCACCATTGGAACCCGCCGAAGTCGAGGAAGTTCACCGAGACGCCCTCGACGATCTGCTGGCCGTTGGTCACCCAGTACGCGGCGCCGGTCAGGATGCTGCTGACCCCCAGGGTGCCGATGAACGAGTTGACCCGCAGCTCGACGACGATGAACCCGTTGAGGGCCCCGATCCCGGCTCCCACCGCGATGGTGATGAGCGCGGCCAGCAGCGCGTTGACCCCGTGCACCTGCAGCCACATCACGACGGTCACCGAGAACCCCATGGTCGCCGCGCACGACAGGTCGAAGACCCCGGCCGCCAGCGGCAGGACGAGCCCGATCGCCAGCATCGCGGTGATCGCCTGGTCGCCCGCCACGACACGGGCGTTGGCGGTGGTCAGGAAGGTGTCCGGCACCCAGACGGCGAAGATCACGATGGCCGCCGCCCAGACGTACAGGCCGCTGAAGCGATCGAGGCCCAGGTTCGGCGGGCGCCGGAGGCGGCCGGGCGTGGCCGGGGACGTCTGCGCGACCGGCCCGTGGCCGGCATGAGGTGGCACGCCGTCGGTCCTCGGCTCGGCTGCGTCTGTGGTCATGTGCACTCCCTCGGCCCTGTTGCCGCTCGGCGGTTCGGACAACGTGACGGACGGCCGGATGCGCCGGCTCAGGCGGACGCCTTGCGGACGGTCAGGGCGGTGATCCGGTCGGCGTCCAGATCGGGACGGTGAAGCTCCTCGGCGGCGCGGCCGCCGCGGAGCACGATGACCCGTCCGCACAGGCGGGCGAGCTCGGTGTCGTCACTGCTGGCGACCACCACGCCGGCGCCCCCCGCCGCGGCCCGGTCGACCAGGGTGTGGATCTCCTCCTTCGCCCCGACGTCCACGCCCTGGGTGGGTTCGTCGAGCAGCAGCACGCGCGGGGTCCGGCGCAGCCAGCGCGCGAGCACGACCTTCTGCTGGTTGCCGCCCGACAGCGCGTCCAGCCGCCGCTCGGTCCCGGGGGGCCGGACGTCCAGCCGTTCGAGCCAGGCGGCGACGTCGCTCCTCTCGCGGCCGCGGCTCAGCAGGCCGTGCCGGCGGAACGGGCCGTGGTCGGCGATCGACACGTTCTCCCGGAGGGAGTGTTCGAGGAACGCGGCGTTGGCGTGCCGCTCGGCGGGCACCAGCCCGATCCCGGCCGCCATGGACAGGTCGGGCCGCGACGGCGGCAGCGCGGTCCCGGCGACCGACACCGTGCCCCCGCGCGGGACTCCCCCGAAGATCGCCGAGGTGATCTCCTCCCGGCCCGAGCCGGTGATCCCGGCTATGCCCACCACCTCGCCGGCGCGCACCTCGAAGGAGACCCCCGCCAGCACCGCGCCGGTCAGCTCCGACACCGTCACGACCACCTCGCCGGCCGCGCCGGCGACGGAGGCCGGGGCGTCGTGCTGTTCCAGCCGGCGCCCGATCATGAGTTCCACCAGAGCGTTCTCCTCAAGTCCGAAGACGGGCACGGTGGCCACGTGCCGGCCGTCGCGCAGCACCGACACGGTGTCGCAGAGCACGAAGACCTCGTCGAGATGGTGGGAGACGAACAGCACGGCGACTCCCGAGTCACGGACGGAGCGCACGAGCGAGAACAACCGGTCCACCTCGGTGTCCGGCAGGTTCGCGGTGGGCTCGTCCAGGACGAGGACGCGCGGCGGCGTGGCGTGCCGGGAGAGAGCGCGCGCGACCGCCACCGCCGTGCGCTCGCTGACCGACAGCTCGCCCACCGGCCGCCGGACGCTGAAGTCGTAGCCGAGCCGTTCCAGGGCCGAGCGGGCCGCCACGCGCTCCCGCCGCCAGCGGACCAGCCCGGTGGGGCCGGTCTCGTAGCCGCGGCCCAGGGCGAGGTTGTCGACCGTGTCAAGGCTCGGCACGAGCCCGAGATCCTGGTGGACGAAGCGCAGCCCCGCGGCGTCGCCCGCGCCGGGGGCGCCGAGGTGCAGCGCCATGCCCGCGACCTCCACCGCCGCGCCGGGATCGGGGGCGTGGTAGCCCGCCAGCACCTTGATGAGGGTCGACTTGCCCGAGCCGTTCTGGCCCACCAGACCGCGGATCTCACCGGGTGCGATGTCCAGATCGACGTCCGCGAGGGCCCGCTGACCCGGAAAGGTCTTCGAGAGCCCCTTCACCCGTAGGGCTGATCCCGGCATGAGCCCTCCCGGCATCCCAGTCCCGGCTCGACTTACTTGAGAGCCGTTAGTGTTTGTGATGTGGGACACAGTAACCGGGCACTACCGGCCGCGCAATCGGCTGAGGCCGGGAATTTTCCAGCTCCACCAGCGACAACTCAATCCGCGCGGCAGGACCGGCCTACCGGACTACCGCGCGGTCGAACCGGACTCTCCCCTGGACCGATGGTGAAATCCGGGGTCAGTTACTGATGCCGACTATTAGTTAGCTGGTGGTTCGTGCCGGGTCGCGCTGGTGACGGGCGCCGTCCCCGGCTCGGGCGGAAGGAACTGGCCGGTCCGGGCCGAGACGCCGCCGTCCACCGGGATGACCACGCCGGTCAGGAAGCTCGCGGCCGGCGACACCAGAAAGGCGATCACCTCGGCGACCTCCGCGGCCTCGCCCCAGCGCTGCAGCGGCACCGCCCGGCGGAGCGCCTCGTAGCGTTCCGGCTGCGCCTCCCGCAGCCCGCGGGTCATGGGGGTGTGCACCGGTCCCGGGCAGACGACGTTGACCCTGACACCGTCCACCGCCAGGTCGACGGCCAGGCACCGCGCGAGGTTGATCGCGCCGGCCTTGGACATGCCGTACGACCAGCGGTTCGGCTCACCGCCCAGGCCGGAGACCGAGGCCGTCACCACGGCGGCGCCGCCGCCCGCGCGGCGCAGCGCCGGAACGGCGGACCTCATGCCCAGCACCACGCCGAAGGCATTGACCGCGAACACCCGCCGGACAACCTCCAGGTCCAGCGTCTCAAGGGAGCCCGACCCCGGCATGCCGGCATTGAGCACGACGGTGTCGAGCCGCCCGAAACGGCTCTCGGCGACCTCGACCGCGCGGAGGTTGACGGCCTCGTCGGCGACATCGCCGCAGACCGTCTCCGCGGCCGGTCCGGCCGACAGCCAGGAGATGGCCGCGGCGTCCCGGTCGACGCCGACGACCCGGTAACCGCGGGCGAGCAGGAGTTCGGCGGTCGCCCGGCCGATGCCCGAGCCGGCACCGGTCACCAGAGCGACCGGAGAGATCACCTCAGACGGCATGTGCTCTCACTCCCTTCCGGCGAGCACCGATCGGGGCTCAGCGGCCGGACAGCCGCGCGACGACGGGCGCGAAGTCGTCCAGGACCGCCTCGCCCACGGTCACGTAGGAGAAGCCGTACTCGGCACGGCGGCGTTCGAGCTCTTCACAGATCGCGTCAACCGACCCCACCAGCGCGTGCGGGAACTCGCGGAGCCGTTCGGCGTCGAGCCCGGTGCGCGCCGTCAGTGCCTCGGCCCCGGGGCCCTTTCCCGAGTCGACGGCCACGAAGTAGGCGGCGATCTCCAGCGTGAGTCCGCCGAAGCGCTCTCCCGCCCCGGACCGCACCCAGTCCAGCTTGCGCCGGGTCTGCTCGGCCGTGGACGACGCGACGCTGTCCGGCCCCAGGACGCCGGAGGCGTTGTTGAAGTTGACGCTCACGATGTCGGCCCGGGCACCGGCCAGCCTCAGGACACGCGGCGCCCCGCCGCCCACCATGATCGGCGGCGGTCGCTCGATCGCGGGCACCGCCGTGAAGCCCGTGGCGTGCACGTGTTCTCCCCGCACGTCGACGGGGCCGCCGGCGAAGCTCTGCCGCACCAGCTCCAGCGTCTCTTCCAGCCGGTCGATGCGCTCGGCGGCACTCGGGAACGGCACACCCATGGCGTCGTACTCCGCCGCGAGCCAGCCCGCGCCCAGTCCCAGCTGAAACCGGCCCTCCGAGAGCAGCTGGAGAGTGGCGGCCTCCTTGGCCAGGACGACCGGGTGGTGATAGCCGGTGCACAGGACCCTGGCTCCGACCTCCAGCGTCGACGTCACCGCGGCGGCCATCGCGATCGCCGGAACGGCGGCCAGCACCTGTACCGAGTGCCCCGTGGAGTCGAGCGCCGGTCCGGGGCCGATGTAGTGATCGGGCACCTGCAGGCTCGCGTAGCCCAGCGCCTCGACCCGGCGGGCCAGTTCCCGCCAGTGCCGCGCGGACGTCGAACGGTAGGCCTGGCAGGCGAAGCGGAAGGGGCGCGCGCTCATGGCCGCCGCTCCGCCGCGCGGGCCCGTCCGGACGAGGTCCGGCCGGGCGGAAGGTCAGCTCCCATGGCCGGAAGTATGACCCAGTTTCTTTATCATGGCTACAGTATCTGGCGCGGTTCGCGGCCGGGCACCGGGAGTGGGTGCACCAGGCCGGGAGGGTGGGAAGGGATCCGGATTCGGCACCCGGGCACCGCCTCCGCCTCCGATCGCGTCGGCGCCGCACCGCCGCGCACCCGCCACTGGACCCGCCGGGACGGCCCGACCGGCGGCCCAGCCGATGATCGTCGGTCGGGCACTGGAATATGGCCACCGACCTGGTGTTCCATGGAGTACCGGCACCCTGGAACGCGCACGATTCCCGGCCATCCGGACGCGGCGGCTTACTTGATCGAACCTCCAAAAAGTAGCGGCGAGTTTCTTGACGTCGAGTTCGCTAACGCGGCACGATGCCCTCACCACCCGATGTAACCCACGTCACTCATCCCCGCCGCTCATCCCCGTCACTCACCCCCGTCACCCACCCAGGTCACGTCGCCCCGGTGCCGTGACCCGCCAGCGCCGGGCCGCCGCGGTCCGGAGAGGAGCGCGACATGCCCGCCTTGCCCGCCACCGGCAGCGTCGGCCGGTCCGCCACGCCACTGGCCGAGGACTTCGCCGCCGAACTGGTCGAGCTCGCCGTCCGCGGGATGCGCCGCGGACCCGCGACCCCGCAGTTGGAAGCCCTGGCCGCCCAGGGATTCGCGGTGCTCAAGGGTCCGCTGGCGATGCCGACCCCACGAGGCACCGAGCTGGCGGGCGAGATGCTGCGGCTGCCCTCCGGTTCCGCCGAGGAGCAGCGGGTCCGCGCCCTGTACGAGACGTTCCTGCCGATCAACCGGCGCCTGCGCGATGTGTGCACCGCCTGGCAATGCCACCCGGACGGGAGCGCCAACGACCACTCGGACGCCGCCTACGACGCCGCGGTCCGGGACGACCTCGATGACGTCCACGAGGCGGTCGCGCCGGTCCTGCGGCGGCTCGCGCCGGTCCTGCCCCGCACCGGCGGATACCTGACGCGGCTGGAGGCGGCACTGGAGCGGCTCGACGACGGCGATCACTCCTGGCTGGCCTCACCGATGTTCGACTCGTACCACACGGTCTGGATGCACCTCCACCAGGAGCTGCTGCTGGCCCTGGGCGTCAGCCGCGCCGAGGACGCCGAGCTCGAGGAGCGCCTGGTCGCCGAAACCAGGGACGCCGGTTGAGCGTCTCCGGCCGGGCGTCCCGCGCGGGCTCATCACTCGGGCACGGGCTGATCCCCTACGGGCTGATTCCCTACGGGCAGGGACGCGCCCGCGGGCTCGACGCCGCCGCGCTCGGCACGCACGGGTTCCAGATGGACGAGCTCATCTCCCTGGGCCTGCCCACGGTCGCCGGCCTGACCGTACCGGTCGCCGACGCCGAGTCCCTCACCGATCCCGACCTCGCCATGGCCGCCGTCGAGCTACTGCAGCAGCTGGCCGGGCGGCGGCTCGCCCACGGTGAGCGTCCGATGCTGGTGCGGCTCACCGCCAGCGCCCCCGTTCCGGTCGCAGGGCTGCCGCCCGATCTGCCAGTGGTGGGGCTGGCCCCGCACAACCGCGATGCCGTGATGAAGGTCATCGCACGTGACCGGGTGCTGCACGAGGTGTGGGGGACGATGCTACGCAGCATCGGGGAGCACGGCTTGGGGGTGGCCGGGGCGGCGATGGACGACCTCATGTTCGACGTGACCGACCCGTGCGAGCAGGTGCCCGCGCTGCTGGAGCTCATCGCCGCCGAGGCCCAAGCGCCGTTTCCCGACGATCCGGCCGGCCAGCTCGCGGTGGCGGCTCGCGCGATGCTGGCCCGCTGGCAGACACCACGGGCCAAGCGCGCGCGGCGCACCCAGAAGCTGCCCGCCGACCTGCCGCTGGCACTGCACGTCCAGGCCCTCGTGCTGGGCCCGTGGGACCTGTCCGGCTTCGGAACCGCCACCAGCCGCGACCCCGAGACCGGCGCCTTCCGTCCCACCGGCACGTTCTACCGGGGTGTGCGCCGCAGCGCCCCCCGCCCGCCCCGGCCGGAGGACCTGTCGGCGGTGCCGGGCGGTGCGGGGCTTCTGGAGAGCGCGCTGCTCACGCTGGAACAGCACTTCGCGGCGCCCGCCGCCCTGGACTTCGAGTTGCGCGACGGCGAACTGGCGCTGCTGTCGGCCCGGCCGGAACGGGCCGCCGGCCTGGCCGCCGTCCGCCTGGCCGTGGATCTGGTGAACGCGGGGGCCCGCGCCGAGCGCGCGGCAGTCCGGCAGGTGCGGCCCGCCGACGTGCAGGAGTTGCTGCATCCCCAGCTCAGATTGACCGGAACCGAGACCGAACTGGTGCGAGGGCTGCCCGCCTCCGCCGGGGCGGCGTGCGGTGAGATGGTCCTGTCCAGCGACGCGGCGGTGAGCCGGGCCGCCGAGGGCGTCCCGGTCGTGCTGGTCGCCACGGAGACGACGCCGGCCGATCTGCCCGGCCTGCTGGCCTCCGCCGGGGTGATCACCGCCGCCGGCGGGCTGGCCTCGCACGCCGCCGTGGTGGCGCGCGGCGTGGGGGTGCCCGCTGTCTGCGGAGCCGGCGGGCTGCGGATCGACGCCGCGTCCGGCACCGCGACGGCCGGAGACCGGACGCTGTGCGAGGGCGACATGGTGGCCCTGGACGGGCGGACCGGAGCGGTCTACACGGGCCAGGTGGAGATCAGTGCCGCCCGCCCGCCACGCGAACTCGAGACCGTGCTCGGCTGGGCGGACACGCTGCGCAAGCTCGGCGTGCGCGCCAACGCCGACACCGGGCGGGACGCCCGGACGGCGGTGGAGCTCGGGGCCGAGGGCATCGGGCTGTGCCGCACCGAGCACCAGTTCCTCGGCGAGCGGCTGCCCCTGATCCGGCGGGTCATCCTGGCCGCCGATCCCGAGGCCGAGCGGCGGGCGCTGGACGCGCTGGCGGAGGCCCAGCGGGAGGACTTCCGCGAACTGCTGCGCGGAACCGGCTCCCGGCCCGTCACCGTGCGGCTGCTGGACGCGCCGATGCACGAGTTCCTGCCCGCGCCCGGCCGGGCCGGCGACGCCGAGGCCGAGGAACGCGCCGAGGAACTGCGCGAGGCCAACCCCATGCTCGGGGTGCGCGGCGTGCGGTTGGCCCTGCTGCACGACCGGCTCTACCCGGCTCAGGCAGAGGCGCTGTTCGGCGCCTGGCTCGACGTGCGCGCCGAGGGTGTCGAGCCGGAGCTCGAGGTGATGATCCCGCTGGTGAGCCTGCCCGAGGAACTGACCGCGGCCGCCCGGCAGGTCCGTGCCGCCGCCGAGGCGGTGGCGGCGCGGGCGGGCATCGACGTCAGCGCCGTGCCGTACCGGATCGGCAGCATGGTGGAGACGCCGCGCGCGGCCCTGCTGGCCGGGGAGCTGGCGCGTACCGCGCAGTTCCTGTCCTTCGGGACCAACGACCTGACCCAGCTCACCTACGGCTTCTCCCGCGACGACGTCGAGCGGCGGGTCCTGGAGCCGTACGTGGCGGGCGGGCTGCTGGCCGCCAGCCCGTTCGAGCGGCTCGACGCCGACGGGGTCGGCGCGCTGATCGAGATCGCCGTCCAGCGGGCCCGGGCGGTGCGTCCGGACATCAAACTCGGCCTGTGCGGCGAGCACGGCGGCGACCCGGCCTCGATCGAGCTGTGCGACCGGCTGGGCCTGGACTACGTGTCCTGCTCGCCCGGCCGGGTGCCGGTCGCCCGCCTGGCCGCCGCCCAGGCGACCTGCGCCGCACAGGAGGGCAGGACCCCATGACCGCGAGCACCGCGCAGACCGGCACCGCGCAGACCGGCGCCTCGACGTTGGACGACGAGGAGCTGGAGGCTCTGCGGGACACCGTCCGTGAGGTCTGTGCCGACGCGGGCGGGACGACGTCCGTCCGCGAGCTGGACGAGAACGGGCGAGGATACGACGAGCGGCTGTGGCGTGTGCTCGCCCAGGAAGTCGGACTCGCCGGGCTGGGCCTTCCCGGGCCGTACGGCGACGGTGGCTTGGCGGAACTGGCCGTGGTGTGCGAAGAGCTGGGCCGGGTGCTCGCGCCGGTGCCGTTCCTGGGCTCGACCGTGCTGGCGGGCCAGGTGCTCGCCCGGTGCGGCCCGCTCTCCACGACCGCCCTCAAGGCCCTGGCAGAGGGGCAGGTGCACGCGCTGGCCGTCGCCGACGCCGACGGAGCCTGGCGTCCGGAGAACCTGGCGGTGACCGCGCAGCCGGCCGGGGACGGCTGGCGGCTGACCGGGATGAGCCCGTTCGTGCTCGACGGCACCGCCGCCGCCGGTTTCGTCGTCGCGGCGGCCGGGCCGGACGGAGTGGACGTGTTCACCGTGGCCGCCGGTGCCCCGGGCGTGACGGCGCGGCCCACCGAATGCCTCGACCTGAGCCGTTCCCAGGCGATGTTGCTGCTGGACGACGCCCCGGCCGTCCGCGTCACCGTCGGCGGTACCGGCGCGACGGCGGTCACCGAGGGCCTCGACCTGGCGCTGGTGGCCCTGTCGGCCGAGCAACTCGGTGGCGCTCAGGCGTGCCTGGACATGACCGTCGCCTATGCCCGTGAACGCACCCAGTTCGGCCGTGCCATCGGGAGCTTCCAGGCGGTCAAGCACCGCTGCGCCGACATGCTGCTGCAGGTGGAGACCGCCCGGTCGGCGGTGCTGCGCGCGGTGGCCGTCCAGGACGACCCGTCCGCGCTCGCTGAGGCCGCGGCGGTGGCGCAGAGCTGGTGCTGCGAGGCCTACGCGTGGGTGGCCGAGGAGACCGTGCAGCTCCACGGCGGCATCGGCTTCACCTGGGAACACGACGCGCACCTGTACTTCCGGCGGGCGGTGGCCGACGCCGCTCTGCTCGGCGGTTCCGCCCATCACCGCGAACGGCTCGCCCGGCTTCTGGGCTGGTAGTGCGCGGGCGAGAACGAGGAACGGACATGCCCACACCCACCCTGGAGCAGTGGCGGGAGCAAGTACGCCGATGGCTCGCCGCCACCCTGCCGCCCAAAGGGTTCGACCATGACGAGGAACCGGACGACTACGCCGTCTTCCACAACCTGTCCGACGAGGAGGAGCGGGCGCTGCTGGACCGGGCCCGCGCCTACCAGCGGGCGAGGTTCGACGCCGGATTCCAGGCGCTGACCTTGGCCGAGGAGCACGGCGGCCGGGGCCTGCCCGCCGCGTACGCGACCGCGTTCGCCCAGGAGGAGACGGGCTTCGCGGTGCCGCCGAGCACCGAGTTGATCAGCGTCACCGTGGGCCTGGTCGGTTCGGCGGTCGCCGTCTACGGCACGCCGGAGCAACGCCGGCGGCTCGCCCGCGCCTTCCAGCGCACCGACCTGCTGGCCTGCCAGCTGTTCAGCGAGCCCGGCGCGGGCTCCGACCTGGCCGCGCTGTCCACCAAGGCCGTGCGCGAGGGTGACGCCTGGGTCCTCACCGGACAGAAGGTGTGGACCTCCGGCGCCCGGTTCGCCGACTACGGCATGGTGCTGGCGCGCACCGATCCCGAGGTGGTCAAGCAGGCCGGGATCACCGCGTTCCTGGTGCCGATGGACGCACCGGGACTGACGATCAGGCCGATCCGGCAGATGAGCGGCGGGTCGTCCTTCAATGAGGTGTTCCTGGAACGGGTGCGCGTCCCCGACGCACTGCGGCTGGGCGCGCCCGGCCAGGGCTGGGAGATCGCCAACGCCACGCTGGCGTTCGAGCGGTCCGCCTCGGGGGCGGGCAGGCGACGCAAGGGTGGATCGGTCGGTGACGTGGTGGCACTGGCACGCCGGCTCGACCGGACCGGTGACCCGCTGGTACGTCAGCGGCTGGCCGACCTGCACGTGCGGGCCGTCCTGCACGCGGCCACGGTGGACCGGGTGGCCCGGGCCACCGCCGCCGGACGGCGTCCCGGCCCCGCCGCGTCCATCACCAAGCTGATGGCCTCGCAGACGCTCACCCTGACCGGCCGGGTCGCCGCCGAGGTGATGGGGGCGCGCATCGCCGCCGACACCGGCGAGCCGGGCACGTTCGCCTGGACCGGGCACCTGCTGGGCGCCCCCGGTTACCGGGTGGCGGGCGGCACGGACGAGATCCAGCGGAATCTGATCGGCGAGCGGGTGCTCGGGCTGCCCCGCGAGCCACGGGCCGACAATGGCGCGTTCTCCCGGCTGCCCCGTTCCTGAACCGTTCCTCCCCGGAGGCGAAATGCGCCATCACGAGCAGGTCGACGTGGACATCTATGTCGACGGGGTCTGGTCGCCGGTCACCGGCGGGCGGCGCGCCGAGGTGCACGAGGCCGCCACCGGCGCGCTGATCGGCAGCGTCCCGCTTGCGGAGGACGAGGACGTCGACCGGGCGGTCGAGGCGGCACGCGCCGCACTGCCCGCCTGGGCCGCCGTCCCGATCGCCGAGCGGGTCGCGCTCCTGCACCGCATAGCCGACGGGATCGCCGCACGCCGCGAGGAGCTGGCCGAGCTGATCGCCCGCGAGGTGGGCACGCCGATCGCCGACTCCCGCCGCATCCAGGTGGACATGCCCGCCGCCGTGCTGCGCACCACCGCCGACCTGGCCGAGACCGAACTGGCCGACGAACGGATCGGGCATTCGGTGGTGGTGCGCAACCCGGTCGGTGTGGTCGCGATGATCACTCCCTGGAACTACCCGCTGTACCAGATCGCGGCCAAGATCGCCCCCGCGCTGGCGGCCGGCTGCACCTGCGTGGTCAAGCCCAGCACCGTCGCGCCGCTGTCGGCGTTCGCGCTGGCCGAGATCGCGCACGAGGCGGGGCTGCCCGCCGGAGTGCTGAACGTGCTGACCGGCACGGGCGCGGGAGCCGGCGAGCGGCTGGCCGCGCATCCGCAGGTGGACATGGTCAGTCTCACCGGCTCCACGGCGGCCGGGGCCAGGGTCGGCGAGCTGGCCGCGCGCACGATCAAACGCGTCGCGCTGGAGCTGGGCGGCAAGTCCGCACTGATCGTCACCGAGAACGCCGACCTGGACGCGGCGATGGCGATGGCGCTGCGCGCCTGCTTCGTCAACAACGGTCAGACCTGCGCGGCGCTCACCCGCCTGCTGATGCCGCGTTCGCGGCTTGCCGAGGCAGAGGAACGGCTGGCCGCGCTGGCCGCCGGGCTGGTGGTCGGCGACCCCCTGGATCCGGTCACCTCCGTCGGGCCGCTGGCCTCGGCCGCGCAGCAGCGCTCGGTGCTCGGCCACATCGAGGTCGGCGCCCGCGAGGGCACCGTGCTGACCGGACCGGGCGCACGCCCGAGGACGTGCAAGGGCTTCTTCGCGCCGCCCACCATCATCTCGCGGCTGCCGCCCGAGGCCGTGGTGAGCCAGGAGGAGATCTTCGGGCCGGTGCTCGCGGTCATCCCCGTCCAGGACGCGGAGGAGGCGATCCGGATCGCCGACGCGTGCGACTACGGCCTGTCCGGCGGCGTGTGGGCGGCCGACGTCGAGGCCGCCCAGACGATCGCGCGGCGCCTGCGTACCGGCCAGGTGTCCCTCAACGGAGGCCGGTTCAACGTGCTGGCGCCGTTCGGCGGATACCGCAAGTCGGGCAACGGCCGCGAACTCGGCCGGCACGGACTCGCCGAGTACGTCGAGCTGACCTCCCTGCAACTGCCCGTCTGATCCCCCTGCTCAGACGGCCAGGACGGTGCAGGCGCTGACGCCCGGGGCCCCGTACACGTGCGTGAAGCCGACGCGTGGCGAACCGGGCACCTGCGCGCCGAGGGCGCGGCTCTGAAGCTGCCGGACGACCTCATGGACCTGCCGCAGCCCGGACGCGCCGATCGGCTCGCCGTTGGCCAGGCAGCCGCCGTCGGTGTTGACGGGCAGGCGGCCGCCCACCTCGGTGGCGCCCCCGCGCAGCAGCGTCTCCTGCTCCCCCGCCTTGCACAGACCGGTCTCCGCCAGATGGATGATCTCCGAGCCGCTGTCGGTGTCCTGCACCTGCGCGACGTCCACCTCGGACGGCCGCACCCCGGCGCGGTCGAACGCCGCGGCGGCGGCGTCGATGCTGGGGCTGTGGTCCGGCTCCGGCGCAAGCCATGGGGAGAACACCTCGAACGAGCCGAAGCGGCGGGTTCTGAGCGACAGCGCCGCCAGCCGGACCGGCCGCTCGCACAGGTCGTGCGCCCGCTCCCCCGTGGCCAGGACGAGCGCCACCGCCCCGGCCGCCGGCGAGCAGAACATGTACCTGGTGAGCGGCGGGTTCACCGGGGCGCCGTCCATGATCTCCTGCTCCGGCAGCTCCTTGCGCCGCCAGGCCATCGGGTTGCGGGCGCCGTTGCGCAGCGCCCGCGCGGCCACGGTCGCCAGCGCCTCCTCCGGGATGCCGTGCTCGTGCAGGTAGCGGCGGGTCTTGAGGGCGAAGTACTGGGTGGTCAGCATCATCCCGGTGGTGGCGTACCAGTCGCCGAGGCCGTAGGAGGCGGCAGGCCGGCTGAACGCGCCGCGCTCGTGCTTGTCGAACCCCACGACCAGGGCCGTGCCCGCCTCACCGGCGCGCAGCGCGCCGGCCGCCGTGACCAGGGCGGCCCCACCGGTCGCGCATCCGTTGCGCACATTGACGAACGGCACGCCGGTGAGCCCCAGCCGGTCGACCAGTGTGTCGGGCTTGCCGGCCTCGTTGGAGCCGCCGACCGCGTAGCCGATGTCGTGCCAGGCGAGCCCGGCGTCGGCGAGCGCGTCCCGGCATGCCTGCTCGGCCATCGTGTAGCCGTCCACATGCTCGTTACGGCCGAACGGATGGATGCCCACGCCGACGATATGGACGTCCTCCCGGACGCTCACCAGATCTCCCCGTCCTCGTCGGCGGAGAAGGCGAAGGTGTGCACCTCGGTGCCGTCCTCGCCGAGAAAGGCGGGGATCATGGTCAGCCGCACGGGGAGCCCGATCCGCAGCCGCTCGCGGGGGACGTCCAGCCGGGACTCCACGATGACCACGCCGAGGTCGACATAGCCGACCGCGTACGGCACGAACGCCTCCCCAAGCCGCCGGTAGGGCGGCTTGGGCTCGAACTCCTGCACCGTCCACGACCACACGACCCCGCGCTCGGGGAGCGTGTGCGCGGCCATCGTCCCTGACGGGCAGCGCGGGCACGAGCCGCGGCGAGGGAAGGTGACAGTGGCGCAGCCGGGGCAGCGCGAGCCGGCCAACCGGGGCGGCGCCGTCCCGGCGAAGAGGGCGGGATCCACGACCGCAACGTCCACCGTCGCCTCCCAGGCCAGGGACTTACTGGTGACCAACTTCAGTAAGTAGCACCCTAGTGCAACGACTCCCGGAATACCAGACGAAACGGCTGGTCAGGAGGACACCGGTCAGGAGGAGACCAGGCGCTGGGCGAGGTCGTGCAGGGCCCGCCGCACCGAACGCTGCGGCAGGGTCGACAGCGGCCCGCCCTCGGCCCGCAGCGCCGACACGTAGATCGTCGATGTGATCATGGTCCGGACGGCCAGCGTCTGGGCGGCGTGGCGGGCGGCGGCGGACCGGGCGTTGCGCGGCTGCCGGTCGGACAGGTAGTCGAAGGCCCGCTGCACGTGCCGCTGCTCGAACTCCTCGCGCATCACCCGAGCCTGCCCCGTCGCGCCGGCCAGGTGGAGCTGGTACATGCGGGCGGAGTCCGGGTTCTCCTCCATCCAGTCCCACACCGCGTCCATCACCTTGGCCAGGGTCTCCGGATCGCCCGGCTCGTCGTCCGCCCGGGACCGCCGGACCACCTCGTCCAGCTGGTCCAGGACCCGGCGCAGGGCAAGGTCGAACAGCTCCTCCTTGCCGCTGAAGTGGTAGTAGACGGCCGTCGCCGCCACCCCGGCCTCGTCGGCGATGTCCTGGATGCTCGCGTCGGCCAGCCCAGCCCGCCCGAACACCCGCACGGCCGCGTTGACGATGTGCTGCCGCCGCGACGGGCGGTGCGCGGGCTGCTTCTGCTCCTGCTGCGCCTCGGTCACGACCCGACCCTATCCAGCGAGATGACAGGTGCCCAGCAGGCGGGCAGACTAGGCACACCATGACCATCTCCGCCCCACGCGCGGCGCACCGGCCCTCCCGCCGCCAGGCCGTCGTCGACGCCGCCATGGAACTGTTCGCCGTGCAGGCGCCCGACATGGTCACGGTCGCCGACATCGCCGAGCGGGCGGGCATGACGTCGGCGGCCGTGTACTACCACTTCGCCTCCAAGGACCAGATCCTGCTGGAGGGCGTGCAGAGCTTCGGCGCCGCGCTCATCGCCCACGCGGCGCAGGCGGCCGACGACCTGCCGCGGGGCGGGCGGCTGGGCGAGATGATGACCGGAGTCGTGCGCTGGATCGACCAGCACGAGGCCGCGGGCAAGACCTACTTCATCTCCTCGGTGGGCGTGAACCAGGACGTCGAGGTGGTGCGGCGGCAGCAGCGCACCGAACTGCTGGAACTGCTGAGCAGGGCCACCCGCCGGGCGCGGGGACGGCTCGCCGCGGGCGAGGCCGAGGTGATCGGCGTCGGCCTGCTGTCCCTGCTGGAGACGACCGTCTCCTCCTGGCTGGCCAAGGACGTCACGTACCAGAAGCTGGGCCACCGCGCGTTCCTGGCGGAGGTCGTCGCCCTGGTCGACAAGGTCACCGGGACGGCACAGCGGTAGCCGGCCGCGAGGTCACCCGGCGAGCAGGCGCAGCGGTCGCCGCAGGAGCCGGTCGACCGTGCGCAGGTACTCGGCGGCCGGGGCGCCGTCCACCGCCCGGTGGTCGAACGTCAGGCTCAGCGTGAGCACCCGCGTGCGCAGCGGCCGGTCGCCCTCCCAGGCCACCCCGTCCCGCAGCCGTCCGACCCCCAGGATCGCGACATTGCCCGGATAGATCACCGGGGTGAACATGTCGACGCCGTAGGCGCCGAGCGAGGTCACCACGAACGTGGCGCCTTCGAGCTGGTCCAGGCCCAGCGTGCCGGCCCGGGCGGCGCCGGCCAGCTCACGGGTGATCCCGGCCAGCCCGGCCAGCGACCGGCCGGCGGCGTCCCTGATCACCGGGACGACCAGGCCGTCCGGTACCGCCACGGCCAGCCCGACGTGGATCTCCTCCAGTAGGTGGACGCCGTCGTCGCGGACGGTGGCGTTCAGCAGAGGATGCTCCTGCAGGGCCAGCGACGCCGCCCGCACGACGAAGTCGTTGAGGGTCGGCACGGCCTGGCCGGTGCCGGCCCACTCCTCCTTGAGCCGGGCGCGCAGGTCGGCGACGCCGTCCATGCGGACCTCGTAGCCGTGGGTGAGCTGGGCCATCTCCTGGAGGCTGGCGTGCATCCGCCGGGCGATGGCCCCGCGCATCCCCTTGAACGGGATGACGCGTGTGCCCGCCACGGTGGGGCCGGTGGCGCCCTCTGCCACGGCGGCCTCGACCACGGCGGTGGCGGCCACGGCGGCCTCGATGTCGGCGCGCCGCACGCGTCCGCCCACGCCGGTGCCGTTCACGGCGGCCAAGTCGACGCCGCGCTCCCTGGCGTCGCGGCGCACGAGCGGCCCGGACGGCACAATGCCAGTGGCGCCGTCCGCCTGTGGGACGTGGGCGTCCGCCTGAGCGGCCAAGTAGTCCTCGACGTCCTCGGAGACCACCCGGCCGCCGGGCCCGGTACCGCGCAGCGCGGCCAGGTCCACGCCGTGGGCGGCCGCGACCCGGCGGGCGTTGGGCGAGGCGAACAGCCTCCCCTCCGGTGCCGTGACGGAGGCCTGCGGCTCCTGCGGGTCCTGGGCGGGCGGTGGCAGGGCCGACGCCGGTGCCGGCGGCGCCGGGATCGGTTCGCCGCCGGCCAGCAGCCAGCCGATGACCGTGCCGGGGACCAGCGTGGCACCGACCTCCACGGCCGGGTGGAAGACGCCCTCGCCCTCCGCCTCCACGTCGATGTCCACCTTGTCGGTGGTCATGCGCAGCAGCGGGTCACCCGGCCGCACCGGAGCGCCCGGCGCGGCGAGCCACTCCTCGATCGTGCCTTCCTGCATGGTCAGGCCCAGCTTGGGCAGCAGCACCTCGATCGCCATGCGGTCACTTCCGCTCAAGGAGGCGGCGGCAGCCGGCGGCGATCCGCTCGGCGTCCGGCACGTACGCCTTTTCCAGCACGGGGGCGAACGGCACCGGCGCGAACGGCGCGCCGAGCCGGAGAACCGGGGCGTCGAGATGGTCGAACACCTGGTCCTGGATCTGTGCGGCGATCTCCGCGCCGATGCCCCCGAACGTCACGGCCTCGTGGGCGACGAGCACGCGGTTGGTCCTGCGCACCGACTCCAGCACCGTGCCGATGTCCAGCGGCTGCACGGTGCGCAGATCGATCACCTCCGCCTGGACGCCGGTCCGGGCCAGCTCCTCGGCGGCCCTGACGGCCTCGTCCCGCATCCGGCCGACGGTGACGATGGTGACGTCGTCTCCACCGCGCACCACGTCGGCCTTGCCCAGCGGCACCTCGTAGATCTCCTCGGGCACCTCGCCCTTGGCGCCGAGCAGGACCTTGTTCAGCATCACCACCACCGGATCGCCGTCGCGGACGGCGGCGACGATGAGCCCCTTGGCGTCGTGGGGGGTGGCGGGCATGCACACCTTGAGACCCGGGATGTGCGCCAGCCACATCTCCAGGCTCTGGCTGTGCTGTGCCGCCGCGCCCAGGCCGGCGCCCGAGGCGGTGGTGATGGTCAGCGGGACCGAGACGGCGCCGCCGTACATGTACTTCATCTTGGCCGCCTGGTTGACCACCTGGTCGAGGCAGACGCCGAGGAAGTCCATGAACATCAGGTCGACCACCGGCCGCAGGCCGCGGGCCGCCGCGCCCACGCCCAGCCCGACCAGCGCCATTTCGGCGATCGGGGTGTCCACCACGCGGCGCGGCCCGAACTCGCCGAGCAGGCCGTCGAACATGTGGAAGACGCCGCCGTAGCCGGCCACGTCCTCTCCGGCGACGAAGACGTCGGCGTCCTCACGCATCACCTGTGCCAGGCCCTCGTTGAACGCCTTGACGTAGGTGAGCCGGCGCGTGACGACCGGTGCGGCGGCGGGGGCCGCACTGCCGGCCGAGAGGGTGGTCATGAGGCGTCCCCGGTGGTGTTGGCGTTCCCGGTCGTGTAGACGTCGCGGAGCAGGTCGGTGTCCGGATCGGGGTCGGGGCTGCGCTCGGCGTACTCGATCGCTTCGGCGATCTCCCGCCGGGTCCTGTCCCAGACGGCGTCGATGTCCTCGCGGGTGGCGTGCCCGTGCTCGACCAGCCAGGACTCCATGGCGTCGATGGCGTCGCGCGCCTTCCAGGCGTCGATCTCCTCCTGCGTGCGGTACGGGATGCGCAGGCCCTTGACTCCCTGGTGGTCGTAGTAGCGGTAGGTCTTGGCCTCCAGCAGGGTGGGGCCGCCACCGGAGCGGGCGCGGTCGACGGCGCGCCGGGCGGCCAGGTGCACCGCGACGGCGTCCATCCCGTCCACGATCTCCTTGGCGATGCCGTAGGCGTCCGCGCGGTCGGCGACGTCGGGCAGCAGCATGTGGTCGGCCTGGGCGGTGAACTCGGCGTAGCCGTTGTTCTCGCAGACGAAGATCACCGGCAGCCGCAGCACGGCGGCCATGTTGACCGCCTCGTGGAAGGCCCCGATGTTGCTGGCACCGTCGCCGAAGAAGGCGGCCGCGACCCCGCCGTCGTCGCGGTAGACGCTGGCGAAGGCCGCGCCCACCGCGATCGGGAGGCCCGCGCCCACGATGCCGTTGGCGCCGAGCATCCCGATGGACAGGTCGTTGATGTGCATGCTGCCGCCGTGACCGTGGCAGTAGCCCGTGGCCTTGCCGAACAGCTCGGCGTACATCTCGCGGAACCGCGCGCCCTTGGCGATCGCGTGCCCGTGACCGCGGTGCGTCGAGGTGATCTGGTCGGTGTCGGCGAGCGCGCTCATCACCCCGGCCGCCACCGCCTCCTGTCCCACGTACAGGTGCAGGAAGCCGGGCAGGCGGCCGGCCTCCATCAGCCGGCCCGCCTCGGTCTCGAACAGCCGGATGCGGACCATGCGCTCGTGGACGTCCCGGGTCACCTCGGCCGGCGGCGCCTGCGCGGTCACGGGATCGGTGGTTGCTGGTGGCACTGGTGGATGCTCCTCCCGCGGGGTGGTCCCGGCCCGGCGGCGCGAGGGGCGCGCGTCGTGCGGAGTGGGCGGACGGCCCTGACTTTTTTGTAGTCGACTTCAGTAAGTCTTGTCCAGAGCCTTGTCCAAGTTTGTTAACACTGAATACAGTTACTTCTCTCGGCCGGAGTGGCCGGCACGCCGTCGACGAGGAGGGGCCATGGCAGGCGCGGGGCGGATCCTCGCCATCACCGGCGGCCATCGCGTCGATCTCGACGCTTTCGGCGCCATGATGGACGCGGTCTGCGCCGAGCGCGCCTGGACATGGGCCCACGCCGTGCAACCGTCCGCGCAGGGCTGGCTGAGCCCCCGGCACGCGGACGCCTTCGACGCCGTCGTCTGCCACGACCTGCCCGGCCTGCGTCTCGAACGCGGCCGGGCCCCGGAGCCGTCCGGCCCCGACCCCGCCACCGCCCGGGCGGTGGCGGACCTGCTCGACCAAGGGCAGGGCCTGGTGATGCTGCATCACGCGCTGGCCGGATGGCCGGGCTGGGAGGGCTGGGCGGACGCGCTGGGCGGACGCTTCCACTACGCCCCCGGACGGCTGCGCGGCAAGGACTGGCCGTCCTCGGGGACCCGGCTCACCCGGTACACCGCCCGCGTGGCCGCCCCCGACCACCCCGTGTGCGCGGGCGTCGGCGACTTCGAGCTGGACGACGAGCTGTACTGCTGCCCGGTCTTCGCCTCCGAGGTCGTCCCGCTGCTCCGCGCCGACGCCGATCTCGACCCGGCGCTGTTCGTGCGGACGTACGAGCATGTGCTGCACGGGGAGGAGGCGGCCCCCGACTGCACGGGCCACCCGCCGGCGTCCGATCTCATCGGCTGGGCGAGCGTGGCCGGGCGCAGCCCCCTGGTCGTGCTGCAGCCGGGCGACTCAGCCGCCACGTTCGCCCTCCCCCCGTACCGGCGCCTGCTCGGCAACGCCATCGCCTGGGTGGCCTCGAAGGCCGCACGCCGATGGGCCGCCGGGCATCCGGCGCCCGTCGCCCCTTCTCCGTGATCCCGCAAGCCCTGTGATCCTCGCAAGCCCTGTGATCCCCGCAAGCAAAGGAACGTCGGCGGCCTCCACGGCCGCCGGGAAGGAGTCCGGTGTCCCGGAAAGTGATCGCCGAGCGCGCCCGCACGGCACCGGACGCGCCGGCGGTGGCCGACGACAACGTGACGCTGACGTGGAGCCGGTTCGCCGACCAGGTGGAGCGGGTCGCCGGCGTCCTGCTCGGCCTGGCTCCCGGAGACGGCGAGCGCGTCGCGGTGATCGGTGAGAACAACGCCGCCACGCTCGTGGCGCACGCCGCCGGGCTGCTGGCCGGAGTGGGCACCGTCGCGACCTCGCGCCAGCTCACCGCCCGTGAGATGGCCGGCCAGTTCGCCGACGCCGGAGTGGTCGCGGCCGTCACCGGCCCCACGGGCCGCGAGGCCGCCGTCCGTGCCGGAGCTGAGCTGGGGCTGCGCGCCGTGGCGGTGCACGGCTCGGAGAACGGACAGGCGGGCGGTTCCGTCGTCGCCTGGGACGACTGGTGCTCGGCGCCCGTACGCCCCGTGCCCGACGGGCGCCCGGCGCGGCCACCGCTCGTCTACACCTCCGGCACGACCGGCCGCGCCCGCGGGACCGAGGTCCGCTGGGCCGACCCGTGCGCCCGGACCGCCGCCGACTACCTGACCGCGATCTCCGCGGGCTCGAACTTCCCGGACGGGCCCCATCTCGTCGTGGGTCCGCTCCAGCACAACGGGCCGCTCACCGCACTGCGCCATCTGATGTCCGGCCAGCCGGTGGTCGTGCTCGGCAGGTTCGACGCCCGGCGTTGCCTGAGCCGTATCGACGAGTGGCGTGTCACCTCCTCGGTCATGGTCCCCACGCATTTCCAGCGGCTGCTGGCGCTTCCGGAGGCCGAACGCGCCCGCCACGGCCTCTCCAGCCTGCGGCTGGTCGCGCACACCGGCTCGGCCTGCCCGCCCGGCGTCAAGCGAGCGATGATCGAATGGTTCGGACCGGTGCTGGTGGAGTCCTACGGGGCGAGCGAGGTCGGCACCGTCGCCAGGATCGACAGCGACGAGTGGCTGGCGCATCCCGGTTCGGTCGGCCGTGCCGTCCCGCCGTTCGAGGCGGTCGTGGTGAACCAGGACGCGCACCCTCTCCCCCGGGGCGAGATCGGCAGGCTCGCCTTCCGCGCACCCGACGGGCACGGCGTCCGCTACCACGCTGACGAGGCCAAGACCCGCGCGGCGTACCTGGCGCCGGGCCTGTTCACCCTGGGCGACATCGGATACGTCGACGAGGACGGCTACATCCACATCACCGACCGCTCCGCGGACATGGTGGTCTCCGGCGGGGTCAACCTCTACCCGGCCGAATGCGAGGCGGTACTCGCCCAGCATCCCGGTGTCACCGATGTCGCGGTGATCGGGGTCCCCGACCCCGACATGGGAGAGGCGCTGCGGGCACTGGTGGTGGCACGTGACCCGGTCCCCTCCCCCACAGCTCTCGACGCGCACTGCAGGGAACGGCTGGCCGCCTACAAGTGCCCCAGGGCATACGAATTCGTAGAGAAACTGCCCCGCAATGCCATGGGCAAGCTCGACAAGCGCGCGCTGCGCCGCCCGTACTGGGCATCCGAGCGGACCATCGCGGGCTGACCCCGGATCGGAGAGAAGAACGCATGACCGAGCTGCTGCTCGTGAGGCACGCACTGCCGGAGGGCGGGGTGATGGATCCGGGGCTTTCACAGACCGGCATCGCGCAGGCCGAACGACTGGCCGACTGGCTGGCCGGCGAACGCGTCGACGCGGTCTGCACTAGCCCCTACCAGCGCGCTCGCGACACCGCCGCGCCCGTCGAACGGCGGCTGGGCATGACCGCCGGCGTGCTGGAGGACCTGCGGGAATGGGACGGCGAGACCGTCCGCCGCCTGGTCTACACGCCGGTCGAGGAGTTCGACCCGGGAGATCCGCGGGCCGTCGCCCTCGCCGAGGGGCGGTTCGAGGACTTCGTGCCGGAGCTGGACCTGCCCGCCTTCCGCGGGCGGATCCGCCGGGTGATGAACGAGATCATGGACGCGCATCCGGGCGGCCGGGTCGTCGTGGTCTCGCATGGCGGTCTGATCAACGCCTACCTCGCGATGGTGATCGACGCGCCCCGCGTCTTCTGGTTCCACCCGGGCTACACCTCGGTGTCACGGGTCCGCCGGGTACCCGCGGGACGGGTGGTCGTGGAGTCGGTGAACGAGACCGCCCACCTGGTCGCCGACCGGCGCGTCCCGGCCGCCGTCCCCGTCCCCGTCCCCGTCCCCGGTTCCTGATCTGGCTCCCGCCCCGGTTCGTGATCCGGGGCGGGTCAGCGCTCCTCGCCCACCTGGACGAGCATCTTTCCCACGTTGGCGCCGCGCATCATCGACAGCAGGGCCCCGGCGGCGTTGTCCAGCCCTTCGACGACGGTCTCGCGGGCGACCAGTTCGCCTGCGGCGAGCCAGCCCGCGACCCGCCGTTCGAACTCGGGCCGCAGATCCTCGTGGTCGCGGACGATGAAACCCCGCAGCGTCAGGCGCTTGAGGACGGCCTGCACGAGGTGCTGGAGGTCCTGCTGGTCGCGCCGGTCGCCGTACTGGGAGACCATGCCGCACAGCGCGACCCGGCCGCCCTGGCGCATGGCGTGCAGGGCCGCCACGAGCTGGGCTCCGCCGACGTTGTCGAAATAGAGGTCGACGCCGCCCGGCGCCAGCCGGGCCAGCGCGTCCTGCGGCCGTTCCGCCCGATAGTCGAACGCGGCGTCGTAACCGAGCTCCTCGACGACCAGGTGGCTCTTGCGCTCGCCGCCCGCGCTGCCGACGACCCGTCCGGCGCCCAGCAGCCGGGCGAACTGGCCGGCCGCGCTGCCCACCGCGCCGGCCGCGGCGGAGACGAACACCGTGTCACCGGCCCGCAGCTCACCCACCCGTACCAGCCCGACGTAGGCGGTGAAGCCGGTCGAGCCGAGCACGCCCAGCCAGGTCCGCGGCGGCGCGACCGACAGGTCCACGGTGGACACGTCCACCGCGTCCACCACCGCGTGCTCCCGCCAGCCGAGCTGGTGACGCACGTACGCGCCCGGCTCGATGCCGGACGCGCGGGAGACGATCACCTCGCCGATGGCGCGTCCGTCCAGGGGCTCGCCGGGCCGGAAGTTGTGCGTGTAGTGCTTCTCGGTGGCCTCCAGCCGCCCGCGCATGGACGGATCGACGCTCATGTAGACGTTGCGCACAAGAAGCTGCCCCTCGCCGGGCTCGGGCAGCGGCCGTTCCTCCACGGCGAAGTCCTCAGGCACCGGATCGCCCGCAGGGCGGCGCACCAGGCACACCACGCGGGTGCGCGGCACGGTCACGGCTCCTCCGGGAGGGGGTTGCGTCTGGCCAGCCGTCCGACCCAGCCGGCGATCTGCAGGTCCGCATAGCGCAGCTCGCCGGACTGCCACTGGCCGCGCTCGTCGAACAGGCCCCGCAGGCCGGTGGCCGGGTCGTACACCTCGACCAGGCCCTCGGGGGTGAGACGGTACACCTGCTTGGTCAGCGGGTGGACGACCTCCTTGTCAGCCGACACCTTGTTCCCCCTCGGTCCGGCGGCGTACGCCGCGTCTGGTCACCGTCACGGGGCCGCCGGTGACACGCAGCTGGCAGGCCAGCCTGGTGCGCCCGTCGACCGGCCTGCGCAGCGCCGCGATGCCCTCGCGCTCCAGCCCGCCGATCCCCGAGCAGTGCGCCAGGCCCTCGTCGACCTGCACGAAGCAGGTGCGGCAGGTGCCCTGGCCGCCGCAGATCGTCGGCCACCGGTAGCCCAGGCGTTCGGCGGCCCGCATCAGCGACTCGCCGTCCTCGACCACGATCTCCACCCCGGCCGGCTGGACGACGACCGTCCCGGTCACCTTTCCATCCAGGTGTCCAGGGTGCGGTTGAAGTGCCGGACACGGCTCTCCTGGTAGTTGCTCAGCGTGATCCCGGGCTTGCGCAGGGACTTCAGGCCCGTCTGCACATGCGGCAGGTTCTCGACGTCCTGGTCGAAGACCGGGCCGACCAGGCCGAGCTCGGGGATGTCGGCGAACAGCGCGTCATCCGGCACCCATCGGATCTTGGCGGGCTCCGGCTTCGGCCCGTCCGGCGGGTAGGCGGACATGTAGATGATCTCCGCGATGCAGGAGTCCGGGTCCAGCCCGTCGGGCCGGAACCGGTAGACGATGTTGCTCTTCACACCGCCCCACGGGTGGAAGTTGGGGAACACCAGATGGTGAACGGCGTCGAGCAGCTCGCTGTCGGATGTCGCGGAGTAGTCCCGCCCGGTCGCCGCGGCGAGTTGCGTGCGCATCTGGTCGGCCAGCACCGCGCGGGCGGTGCCGCCCTCGGGGACCTGGGGGATCTCCCCGTCCGCCGCCTGCAGGTCGCGGCCCTGGCTGGCGGCGTAGAACGAGCGGGAGAAGTAGAACGTCTCCAGCACGTCCTGCTCGGTCACCGTCCCGGCGACGTGCGGGCTGGGCGCGCCCTGGATGTTGATCATCCGGCTCCAGTTGGGCTGGTCGGCGGTGGCGTCGTACTGGGAGTTGGCGTCGGCCAGCCAGGGCAGCAGCTGCGGATGCGTCGCGATGACGTGGAAGGACTCGATGAAGGCGTCCTGGGCCACCTTCCAGTTGCACGGCAGGACCTTGGCGATGTGCAGCGCCTTGTAGCGATCCTCCAGCGGCCAGACGAAGTACTCGGGGAACGTGCCCAGGAAGTCGGCCAGCGGCTCGGCGGCGGGGTCCATGTTGATGAACACGAACCCCCGCCAGGTGTCCACCCGCACCTCGGGCAGGGTGAACTTCTCCAGCTCCACGTGCGGGAAGTCCCAGGCGCAGGGCAGGTTCTTCAGCGAGCCGTCCAGGTTCCAGGTGAAGCCGTGGAACGGGCAGCGGAACTCCGGCACGTTGCCGCCCTCGGTGCGCAGCTTGCGGCCGCGGTGCAGGCAGACGTTGACGAACGCGCGGATGTCCTGGCCGTGCTCGCCGGGTTCGGTGCGCACAATGAGGATCGAGTCGGTGCCGATCTCGTAGACCACGTGGTCGCCGACTTCGGGGATCTCGTCCTCCAGGCAGGCGAACTGCCAGACCCGCCGCCATAGCCGCTCCTGCTCCAGCCGGGCCCATTCGGGGGAGACGAACCGCTCGACGTCGATGTCCTCGCTGCCAAGAAAGTCGTTGGCCTCGTAGCGCAGCACCGCGGGCACCGGACGACTGTCCCGGTCGAGATAGTCCTGGACGCTAGGCCCGGGGCAGCGGGCCGAGCCCGGCTCCTGCGGAGTGGTCATCGGTTCTCCTTCGCCGAAGCAACTATAGACGGATTCTAGTAAGTACCTCGGGGTCCGGCAAGGAAACCCGCGGCGGCACGCACCCGGTCAGCCGCCGGCCGCCCAGTCGACGCACCGGGCGAGCACCGTCTGGAACTGCGGGACGTCCCAGCTCCCCCGGTCGATCCGCCCGGTGTCGTCCACGCCGAGGTCCTGCACGTCGAACCGGCCCCGGCAGTGCCCGAGGGTGAAGTAGCAGACCTCGCCGGCCCCATGCCGCCGCAGGTAGAGGACGGGCCGCAGCGGATCGCCACCGTCGTGGCCCTCCTCGAAGCCCGGGCACGGCCCCTCGTAGGTGGTGTGCAGCAGGACCCGGAGCGGCTCGTGCAGCCGGCTGACGTACAGCTCGTCGCGCACGTCGAAGGGCTCGATGCCCGCCACCAGGGGATGCGCCGGGTCGGTGACCTCGACACGGTAGGGGGTGATTTTGGGATGCCTCAGGAAGCGGCTGCCCAGCACCGTCTCGACCTGCCCGAACGCCGGAGGCGTCCGGAAGATGCGAGGGCCGCCGTCCGGCGGGGCGTCGATGGCCGCGTTGGTGCCGTGCAGCGCGAGCCAGCGCCCGCCGCGCGCGACGAACTCGGTGAGGGCGTCCTGCTGCCCGGGCGCCGGCCGCACGTCGCAGGTGTAGGTGACCAGGAGGTCCGCCGTGTCCAGGGGGGCGTTCAGGGCTCCGCCGAAGCCGTAGTCCTCGAAGACCCTGGTGCGCACGCGTTCGTGCCGCGCCAGCTCTGTCAGCAGGCGGAGCCGTGCGTGGTCGAAGTCGTGCCACCGCCCGCCGCAGACCAGGACCGCGTCGAGCCTGCCGCCGGGACCCACCGGCCGTCCTAGTACTGGACGCGGGTGAGGAGCCCGCCGTCGACCACGAAGTTCGCCCCGACCACGAAGGCGGCCCGGGGGCTGGCCAGGAAGGCCACCGCGTTGGCCACGTCCTCGGCGGCTCCGTACCGGCCGATCGGCAGCTTGCCCAGCACTTCCTCGTACACCGCGGGCCGCGCCTGCCTGATCTGCTCCCACGGGCCTCCGGGAAAGTCGATCGGCCCCGGGGAGACGGTGTTGACCCGGATGCCCTTGGGGGCGAGCGAGTGCGCCAGGGCGGAGGCGTGCTGCACGACCGCCGCCTTGACGGCCGAGTACGGGGTGGGGCCGGCCGGGCGGGCGGTGTCGGAGGCGTTGGTCGTGCCGATCGCCACGATGGCGGGCGAGTCGCCGCGCTCGAGGTGCGGCACGGCGGCCGCGGCGAGCTCGGCGAAGGCCAGCAGGTCGGCGCGGAAGCTCTGCCCCCAGGCGTCGTCGCCCTTGGTGTTGCCGGCCGACACGTTGGACACCACGATGTCGAGGCCGCCGAGCCGGTCGGCCGCGATGTCCACGAAGCCTCTGAGCGCCTCGACGTCGCTCACGTCCACGGCCTCGGCCACGATCGCGGCGCCATGGCGCTGGAGCGGGCCCGCCTCCAGCTCGGCGCGCGCCTTGTCGAGGTCCTCGCGCCCCCTGGCGCACAGTGCCAGCGAGCATCCCTCCGCGGCCAGGACCTCGGCGATGGCGCGGCCGATGCCACGGCTCGCCCCGGTCACCAGCGCCCTGCGGCCGGCCAGTCCGAGATCCATCGTCGCCTCCTCGCTAGTTACTTATGAGCGACTTTAGTAACTAGCGGGCCGGACGTCCAGTGACCAGCGGGGCGGACGTCCAGCCTCCTCCGCGAACCCCGGGGCGCCGAAGCGGCGGAGGACGTCGGCGTGCAGGCGTTCCACGTCGGCGGGGCTGATGACCTGGTGGTCGACCAGGCGCCGGCACAGGAACGGGGAGACCACAACCTCGATGGCCGCGAACACGCGACAAACCGTCGCACAGACCCGGAGGCCCCACAAGTTCATGCACTCGATCTCAGTTCTCACCGTTCCGCGAGCGTCGATCATCACAGGTCACCGAGGTGCGATCTCGATCAGTAACTAGATACTGGATTTAGTTTCTAGTGCTTCCAACCGTTGCACAGTCGCTGTGACTGAGGTCATACTCATCGCCGACGCGCCCCGCACACTCCGCCCGACGTGGAGAACCGTCCCCGCTCACCGCACCGCTAGGGAGCCAACCGTGCAACTACAAGGACAGGTCGCCGTCATCACCGGGGGCACCCGGGGAATCGGCTTCGGCATCGCCCGGGCGTTCGCGGCCGAGGGCGCCAAGGTCGTCATGGGCGGCCGGTCGGAGGACAAGGGCAAGCAGGCGCTCGACGAGCTCGACGCGGGTGACGGCGCCGCCTTCCAGCGCTGTGACGTGCGCGTCCGGGAGCAGGTCGAGGACCTGGTCGACTTCGCGGCCCGCACCTACGGGCGGCTGGACATCATGGTCAACAACGCCGGCGGCTCCGACGGCTTCGCCCTTGTCCACGAGCTCGGCGACGAGGCGTGGGACAACGCCCTGGCCCTCAATCTCAACGCGACCTTCTGGGGCACCCGGCGGGCCCTGCGCCACATGGTCGCGGCCTCGCACGGCCGGATCATCAACATCTCCTCGGTGGAGGGCAAGCAGGCCACCAAGGCGGCGGTCAGCCACTACATCACCAACAAGCACGCCATCAACGGCTTCACCAAGGCGGTCGCGTTCGAGTACGGGCCGATGGGCATCACCAGCAACGCCATCTGCCCGGGGGCGGTGGAGACCGACCTGATGAAGGACGCCGGACCGGTCGCCGCAGAGGCCCAGGGCATCACCTACGAGCAGTTCCTGGACGGGTACGCCCAGGAATCCATGATCAAGAAGCTGAACACCGTGGAGCAGGTGGCCGCCATGGCGGTGCTGCTGGCCGGCGAGAACGGCGCGGGCATCACCGGCACGCTGGTCAACGTGGACGGAGGGACCGCCGCATGGTGACGCGTCCCGGTGAGATCGCCGACTCCTTCGTCACCGACTGGCGGGTCAGCGAGCGCCTGCCGCACTACACCCGTGCCAACGCGGGCGAGGTCCTGCCCGACCCGGCCAGCCCGCTCGGCTGGACCCTGGTCTTCGAGCAGGGCCTGCTCAAGGGCTGGCGGCGCGGGTTCATCGACTTCGGGGTCGACCTGCCGCACGAACTGGACACCGACCGGCCACAGGTCGCCGGGATGTTCGGCGGCTACTTCTACCTCAACCTGTCGCACATGCGGCTCATGGCGATCCGGATGGGCTCCACCGTCGAGGCGTTCGACGCCGCGCTGCTGGGCAGCCACCCGGACGTGCCGCCCTACGAGCCGCAAGCCGGCGACCAGTCCGCCGAATGCGCCGAGAAGGCCGCCGCCGGGATCGTCTGGGCGATGACGGCCGAGGCGTTCCCGGAGATCGACGCCGACCGCGAGAGGGCCCAGGCCGCCCGCGACGCCCGGCCCGACCTGGGCACGCTGTCCGACGCCGAACTGGTCGCCCGGATGCGCTCCTTCCTGCCAGAGCTGGACAACGCCTTCTACCGGCACGACTACAGCACGCTGGCCTCCACCGTCGCCCCCGCCGTGATCGGGCAGATCCTGGCCAGCATCGGGCGCGAAGACCTCCTGCTGGAACTGCTCTCGGGTTGGGGCGAGGTCGATTCGGCCGCCCCCTCGTTCGCCCTGTGGGACCTGGGGCGGCGGATCGCCGCCTCCCCCGCGCTGACAGCGCTGATGGACGAGGGCGCCAAGGCGTTCGCCGCGGAGCTGGAATCGGCCGAGCCGGGCTCGGACGCCGCGGTGTTCGGCAAGGAGCTCGACCGGTTCCTGCACCGCTTCGGCTGCCGCGGCCCCAACGAGTGGGACATCCACTCGCCCTCCTGGGAGAGCGAGCCGGCGCTCGTGCCGGCCCTGCTGGACCGGCTGCGCCGTTCGCCGGAGGACGCCTCCCCGCACGTCCGGCACCAACGGTTGCGGCAGCGCCGGGAGGCGGCGGCGGGCGAGGTGCGGGCGGCGCTGGAGGCCGACCCGGAGGCGCTCGGCCAGTTCGAGGCCGCACTGCGGTCGGCGCACCTGTTCATGCCGGCCCGGGAACGCACCAAGACCAACGCCGTCACGTTCATCAACGAGGTGCGCATGGCCGCCCTGGAGCTCGGCCGGCGGGGCGTGCGGGCGGGCCGGTTCGCCGAGCCGGCGGACGTGATGATGCTGCTGGAGCCGGAGCTCGACGACTATCTGACCGACCCGGACGGCCTCGCCGAGGTGATCGCCCGGCGGCTGCGGGAGTACCGGTCGCTGCACGAGATCGAGCCGCCGTTCATCATCTCCCGCGAGGTGCCGCCCCTGTCGTCCTGGCCACGCCGCGACAGGGTCGCCACCACCGCGCTCGCGCAGGGCGACCTGCTCACCGGCGTGCCCGGCGGGCACGGCACGTACCAGGGCCGGGTGCGCGTCATCCGCGACCTGGCCGGCCTGTCGGCGCTGCAACCCGGTGAGGTCCTGGTGGCGCCGCTGTCGGACGCCGCGTGGACGCCCCTGTTCATGGTGGCGGGCGCGGTCGTCGTCGACGTCGGCGCCACCAACAGCCACGCCGTGGTGGTCTGCCGTGAGCTGGACCTGCCCTGCGTCGTCTCGGCGACCGGCGCCACCGAGCGCCTGCGCGACGGGATGCTGGTCACGGTGGACGGCGACGCAGGCCGGGTCACCGTGGACGAGCCGGCCCCCCAGCTCATCTGAGAGACGATCCGGAGGCGACGCCCTGGTCGGAGAACCCTGCAGGAGGACGGACTGAGATGGAAGCCCCCACCCCCACCGCGAGGGCGGAACTCCGGCAGGCCGTCTGCGCCGTGCTGGCCGACTGTGCCCGCCTCGCCGACGAGAACCGTCCGGACGACCTCGCCGACCGGTTCACTCCCGACTGCGACGTCCGGTACGCGCGCGACACACCCCTGCGGGGACGCGAGGAGCTGCTGAAGTACCTGCGGTCGGCGCTGGAACGTTACACCGCGACCAGCCACCTCCTCGGCCTCCCCGCTGTCACGCCGGACGGGCCCGACGCCGCCAACGCGATCACCACGGTGCGGGCCTGGCATCGCCGCCCCGACGGCGGGGAGACGGTCCTGCACGGCCGCTACGTCGACCGCCTCATCCGCACCGGCGGACGGTGGCTGATCGCGACCCGGGAACTGCAGGTCGCCGGGCGCGACGAGACGGCCCCCGCGCTCCCCCGCGCGGGGTCCGGCGAAGAGGTCATCGTGGCGGGCTGGATCGACTGGGCGCTCGAGGACCGGGACCGCGCGCTGGAGTGCTTCCTCGAGGCGACCGGGCCGACGCTGGCCGAGCCCGGCTGCCTGGCCTACACGGTGACCCCCGACCCCGGCGATCCGCGACGCCTGCACGTGTTCGAACGCTGGCGCAACGCCGCCAGCCTCGACGAGCACCTGGCGACCGAGCACATCGCCACGTTCCGCGCCCGCAGCGCGTCGCTCACCAGGATCGGACGCGGCCTGTACCGCTACCGGGTGGTGGACGGCGAGCCGATGAGCTCGTCCCGGCAACCCCATGCGAAGGAGTCGTCATGACCACACCGACCTATGTCCCCGGCACCGGACTGGACGGGGCCGCCCACGCGGATGCCCTGCGGGTGATGGAGCGGCTGGTCCGCCACTACCGGGACAAGACCACCGATCTCGCCGACGGGCAGTGGCGCGAGCCGGTGCGCAACTACGCCGACCCGGACCTGTTCCGCGCTGAGATCGAACAGGTCCACCGGCGGATTCCGCTTCCGCTGGCGCTGTCGTGCGAGCTTCCCGGACCGCACTCCTACAAGGCGATCGAGGCCGCCGGCATCCCCGTGGTGATCACCCGGGACGGCGACGGCCGGGCGCACGCCATGGTCAACGCCTGCCGGCACCGCGGCGCCGAGATCGTCGGCCCGGGCACCGGCGACGCCCGCCACCTCACCTGCCCCTACCACGCCTGGTCGTACGACCTGCGGGGATGCCTGACCGGCGTGTACGGCGAGAAGACCTTCGGCCCGGTCGACCGCGCCGAGCGCTCACTGATCGCGCTGCCGGTGGAGGAACGGGCCGGCATCATCTTCGTCTGCCTCACCCCCGGCCTGGAGCTGGAACTCGACGCCTGGCTGGGCGACACGCTCCCGCTGCTGGAGGCGCTGCGGCTGGAGACCCGCCACCATCACTCCACCCGGCTGATCAAGGGCCCCAACTGGAAGGTGGTCGTGGACGGCTACCTGGAGGGCTACCACTTCGCCTCCCTGCACCGCACCACGGTCTTCAAGACGAACCTGTCGAACATGGCCGCGTTCGACGCCTACGGCCCGCACCAGCGCAACGTGTTCGCGCTGCGGCCCATCGCCGGGGCGGTGTCCCGGCCCCCCGAGACGTGGGATCCGGCGACCTGCACCGGGCCCATTCTGTGGATCTTCCCGGGCCTGGCCATCGCGGGCGGCCTGCGCCACCAGACGGCAGTCTCCCTGGTGTTCCCGGGCCGCCACGTCGGCGAGTCCCACACCCACCAGCTCATCCTGCTGAACGAGCCGCCGTCCACCGAGGAGGAGATCAAGTCCGCCGACCAGGCCCGCGACTGGTTCCACGACGTGGTGCTGGACGAGGACTACCTGACCGGCGAGGGCGTCCAGCGGGGCATGGAGGCGCTGTCCGGAACCGACTACGTCTTCGGCCGCAACGAACCCGGCGTCCAGCACTTCCACCGCGCCCTCAACGGCCTCATGGACGGCCGGAAACTGGACGGCACAGGCGCGCTTTCGTCATGATGCGCGAATGTGGCGCGAGCTGATCGAACAACACACCTCCCAAGCCCGGTTCGCCTCTCCAGCGACGGAACAGGCACTGCACCGGGCAGAGGAGTCCCTGGGGCACCTGCTCCCGAACGACCTGGGCAAGCTGCTCGGTGAGACCGACGGAGTGATCGACGCCAACGGCTACAACCTGATCTTCTCCGCCGAACAGCTTGTCCAGGGCAATCTGGAGATGCGCACCTACCCCGCCCTCAAACGGCTCTACATGGCGTTTGACCAGCTGCTGTTCTTCTCCGACGTTCCCGGGGACGGCAGCCTGTTCGCCTACGCCCTCGTCCCCGAGGGCAGGCCGGACATCTTCGTCTGGGACCACCGGACCGACAATCGCCGCCCGATCGCACCGTCGCTGGAGCACTTCATCGAGGCATGGCTCACCGGCCGCATCCAGGTGTGACCCCCGTATCCAGGTGGCCCCCTGTATCCAGGTGTGACCCCGTATCGCGACGCTGAGGCGCTCCACCCTCGGTCGGAGCGTGGAGCGCCTCGCGATCTGGTCGCTCAGTTCTGGTCGGTGAACGGGGTTATGCCGATCTTGTCGATGTTCGGCGCGTGCTCGGAGCGGAGCAGGACGTCCGGGAAGACATCGGAGATGTAGGTCTTACCGTCGAAGTTGGGCAGTTCCTCGGAGGCGAACGAGATGGTGTTCGCGCCCGCCTTGAGGTCCACCTGGATGGTCTGCTCCCAGTAGTTGTTGGCGTGGAAGGTGTGGGGGAACAGCACCCGCCGCATCGTGCCGTTGACGGTGATGTCGGCGTGCCGGGCCAGCGGGTCGGGGTTGTAGTGCGTGGCCGGGGACTGCTCCGGGTTGGAGTAGCGGACGGTCAGCGCGTACCGCCCGGCCTTCGGGGCGGTGGCGTTGAAGGTCAGGGTGTTGCCGTTGTCCCGGTCGCCGCCGATGGCGGTGACGGCCTTGCCTCCACTGGCCAAAGAGGAGGCCATGACCTGCGCCGTTCCGGCGCGCTGGGCGTTCTCGGCCTCGTACCAGGTGGTCGTCAGCGCGCCTGCGGTGTGCTGGACGCGCAGCCTGTCGAGGCGCAGGCGGCCGAACGTCCCGGTCACAGTGATCTTGTTGACGCCTCCGGTCAGGAACACCTTGGCCTTGGCCGAGGCGGCCAGGTTGCGGACCTTCCGGCCGTTGGCCACGAGTTCGGCCCAGCCGCCGCCGAAGGTGTCGGCGTGCAGCGTCGCCTCCCCGTCGCGGGGAGAGTAGACCCAGAACGTGGCGGTGTCTCCCTTGTCGAGCATGGCGACGCCGGACGACGACGCCTTGTTGACCGTGTAGTCCGGGCTCGCGCCCTTCAGGTCGGCGTACTCGGCCTCGTAGAGGGACTGCGTCGCCGCCGGGTCGGGCAGGGACAGATCGATCTTGTCGATGATGGCGTCGCCCTTGGTGGTGCGGACGCCGTCCAGGCTGCGCGCCGCCAGCGAGATCACGTGATCGCCCTTGGTCAGCTTGACCTTGGTGTCGGCGTGGTCCCACACCACCCACTTGTAGCCCAGGGGCATGGAGAGCTCCTGCTCGTCCTTCCCGTCGACGCGCATGAAGATGTTGGTCGGGCCCTGCTCCTTGACCGCAGGGAAGGTGTTGAGCGAGTTCGCGAACACGCTCAGGTCGTAGGTGCCGTCCTGCGGAGCGGACACCTTGAATTTGAGTTCGAGGTCCGATCCGGTGCGCAGGCCGGGCACCGAGGTGTGGTAGGTCACCTTCTCGGCCGTGAACGACTGAGCTTGAGGACTCGGTGTTCACGCTTCGTCGCGCTCCCCTTCGCGGCTGGCTGCCGTGCTGGGGGCGCATCACCCTGGTCCCGGCCGGTTGGCTCGGGGTTGGGGTCGGGCATGGTGACAAATGCCCACGCCGTGCGCGCCCGGTTGCGGACGTTCACGGCGGCGATGTCGTCGGCCAGGCCAGCGAGCCCGCACGCGACGCACAAAAAGGTGCCCCGGGCGGGGCGCTTTTTCGGGAGATGTGCCCGCACCAGGGGTTCGGACAGCTCTGCGAGGTGTAATGCGGATCCACCTGCTGGAACGGCACCCCGGCCCGCAGGGCCTTATACGCCAGGAAGGTGCCGAGCTGGTGGAACGGCCAATTCGAGAGCGTGGCCCGCTGGTGCCGCTTGAGCCGGACCCGGTCGCGGATCCCATCGAGTTGCTCGATGGCGATTCCGCGTCCGGTGCGTTGGGCATCGGCCACGATCTGCTTGGAGATGATGTGGTTGGTGTTGGTGGCGTGCCGGGACTCACGCTGCGTGCGTTTGGCCAGCCTGCGCGCCGCCGAGCGGGACCCGGCGGCTTTCTTCTTCTGCAGTTCGGCACGGCGGCGCGCCTGTGCCCGCCGGTACCGCTTCAGCGCCTTGCCCTGGAAGTTGTCCCCGTCGCTGGTGGTGGCCAGGTTCTCGATCCCCCGGTCCACGCCGAGCCAGTCGGCCGGGTCGGAGTTGAGCGGCTGCTCGGGGACCTCGCAAGTGGTGTGCAGGAACCACATGCCGTCCCGCAACACCAGATCCGATTCGCCCTTGCGGTGCTCGGCCAGGGTCTTCAGCTGCGCGGCCGACCCGGTGAACGCGATGCCCTGCATCCGGCCCGCCGTCGTCCAGATGGACACGGTGCGGGCGTCGTACTGCCAGCTGAGACACCGGTCATCGAACGGATGGGCCGCGTTCGGGCGGAACGCGATCGGCTTGGACACAGCTTTACGGCGCCGCTTGGACCCCTCCTTGCCCAGCAGCCCGGCATCGAGCAGTGCGTGCAGGGTCTTGTAGGCATCGGCGACCTTACGGATCACGTGAAGTGTCGGCTGCGCAGACAACCCCGCCGCCTTCAACTCCGCGTACACGGCCTTCTGCAGCTTCGCGCGGGAGAACACTTGGCTCTCATACGCCCGGGCCGACACCCAGTTCGCCGCCACATTGACGGTATGCAGGGTCACCGCCAGCGCCGCCACCTGCTCGGGCGTCGGCAGCAGCTTCACCTGCACCACCAACTTCACGACAACCGAACGTAACGAACCGCATCAATAATTTTACTCAATGTCACCAAGTAGTGACCTGTATCACGCCCGTGATCATCGTGCGGGCCGCTGCGGCCCTGCCGCGGCGCTCGAGCGCGTCCGCGCCCGGGTGCTGCGGGCCGTCCTGCGCCTTGGTGCAGACGGTGCGCAGCAGCCCGGCCGTGGCGAGCCAGGCCGCGAAGGGTCTTCCTCTGGACATGGGCGCGTGTCCTCCTTAGGGCGCCGTGGTGGGGGGTGGGGCATCCGCGCGGCGCCGTTCATGGGCGGCGGCGAGGATGAGGTAACCGCTGGCGGTCCAGGTGTAGGCGCGGTCCCGCAGACCCGCGCCGGTGAGCGCGTCGAAGTTCTCGGCGAATCCCGACCTCTCGCACAGGGCGCGGAACCGGGCGCTGACGTCGTCGGCGAGCTCGGTGAACCCGGCGCGGCGCAGGCCGTCCTCGATGAGAACGGTGGCGGGCGCCCAGATCGGGCCGCGCCAGTAGCCGTCGGGCTGGTAGTGCGGCGAGGACGGCAGCTCCGTCGCCAGCCCGTAGTCGGTGAGGTGCGCCTTGATCCGTCCGGCCAGCACGGCGGCGACCTCGCGCGGCAGCTCCTCGCCGAGCACGATCGGCATCAGGTCCAGCAGGCTGGAGGTGGCCCAGGTACGCCCCGTGCCGACACCGCGGGCGGTGAAGGCGTCGCCGTCCCACAGCCGGTCGATCAGGTCGCCGCGCAGCCGGTCGGCGGCCGCGGTCCAGGTCGCGTCGTCCTCGCCGAGGTCGGCGGCCAGAACGGCGAGGCAGCGCAGCTGCAAGACCAGGAAGGCGGCCAGGTCGGCGGACTGGATGACCCGCTCCGGGTCGAAGGTGGTCGCGTTGTCCCAGCCGCTGTCGTTGCCGTGCTGGTAGTGCGGCAGCGGCTGTCCCGGAGCGCGCCGGGCGGTCAGCCAGAAATCGGTCCATGCGACCAGCCGCTGGTAGAGCTGCGCCAGGGTGTCCCGGTCGAGGTCCTCGGGGAGCCGTTCGCGCAGGTGATGCAGGGCCCAGCCATGGATGGGCGGTTTGACGAAGTTGTAGAGGATCTCCGAATGGGTGACCGAGTCGGGCAGCGCTCCGGCGGGGTCCTGGTGGTCGAAGGGCAGCTGGAACTGGTCCACGGCCAGGCCAGGAGCTCCCTCTCCGAGGGCGATGGCGTTGAAGCAGTGGTCCCAGCTCCAGACCTTGTCCATCCAGTGCTTGGACATCAGC
Source organism: Actinomadura rudentiformis (assembly GCF_008923185.1). Classification (GTDB taxonomy): domain Bacteria; phylum Actinomycetota; class Actinomycetes; order Streptosporangiales; family Streptosporangiaceae; genus Spirillospora; species Spirillospora rudentiformis. Next base: position 68,773 of record NZ_WBMT01000030.1, on the reverse strand, counting down.
ACGCCCGGCCGGGCCAGGAATCCGGCCGGGCGCACCGTCGCCGACCAGAGCACATAGGCCGCCAGTTCCGCGGCGGGCGTGGCGGCGCTGCGCCAGGGGGCGATCGCGTCGGTGAACGCGGCGAACCGGTCGTGGGCGGCGCGCGCGACCTCCTCGAACGGCGCCTGTGGGGTGTAGGGCGGGCGCGCCGTCTCGTACTCCTCGATCACCACCTCCCATTCCCGGTCGGCGGGGAAGACCAGGCCGCGTTCGGCCGAGCCCAGCTCCTGCGTCCCCGGAGCGGCGCCGGGCGGCCCGGCGATCGGAGTGATCCGGTAGCGGCGTCCGGTCTCGTAGAGGGTGAACACGTACGCGCCGTCGACGGGGTCACGGAAGAAGTAGGGGCCGCTGAACGGGGTGAGGGTCGGGTTCGCCGCGACGATCCGCATGCCCAGCGCGCGGCCGCGCACCCGGATGGTGTCGGCGTTCTCGTACGCCAGCTCGACGCGTCCCGTGCCGTGGACCCAGCTGAGCAGGGCCGGGGTCGCGGTGACCGTGGCGTCGACCCGGTCGTCACCGTCGGTGGGGACGAGCCGGAGCACCGGGTGCAATCCGGTCTGGTGGGAGACCAGGTGCAGGTCGTCGGCGTAGGTCTTCTCGGCGATCACGGGTGAGATGTCGAACCAGGATCCGTGATGGCTGAACGGGATCTCGGCCACGGAGAACGAGGGGGACGAGGGGACGGCGGTGATCGGGGACGTCATCGGGGGAACTCTCACTTCTGCGGCGACGCGCGACCGGGCGGGTGTGCGCGTGACGTTCACGGGCGTGCTGAACCGAACCGAACGCGTTGTGGCGTGGTGGGATTGGGCCAGGAGCGCTGTTGCGTTCGGCGGAGGGGCTGTGGGCAGGTGGCTAGTCCTTGACGGCCCCCGAGGTCACTCCCGCGGCGACGTAGCGTTGCGCGATGACGAGCAGCACCGTGGCCGGAACCGACGCCACGACCGCGGTCGCCATGATCGCGTTCCACTCCTGGTTGTTGTTGCCGATGTAGTGGTAGATCCCGAGCGTGATGGGGCGCAGCGTCCCGCCCCCGTCGAGGGTGGAGGCGAACACGAAGTCCGACCACGCCCACAGGAACGCGAACAGCGACACGGTGATGGTGGCGTTGCGGCTCACCGGCATGACCACCGACCAGAACGTGCGCAGCGCGCCCGCTCCGTCGATCTTGGCGGCCTGGATCAGCTCCTCCGGGATCGCGGACATGAACGCGGTGTAGACGAGCACGCCGAACGGGACGGCGATGGTGGAGTCCGCGATGATCAAGCCGCCGACGGTGTTGAGCACGCCCAGCCTCAGGTAGATGGCGTAGAAGCCCATCGCCATGATGATCGCGGGGATCATCTGCGCGATCAGCAGCACGAACCCGAGCAGCCCGCCTCCGGCAGGACGCAGCTTCGCCAGCGAGTACCCGGCAGGGGCGGCGATGGCCACCGTCAGCGCCACCGTGCCCAGCCCGACGAGCAGGCTGGTGCCGAGATAGGGCAGCTGCTGGTCCAGGACCGCCCGGTAGCCGTCGAGCGTGCCGTCCATGGGGAACCAGTTCGGCGGGCTCTTGCGCATGTCCCGGTCCCGGGTGAACGACACGTTGATCATCCAGTAGACCGGGAACAACATGACCGCCGTGAGCGCCAGCCCGAGCAGCGTCCTCCACCAGCTTCTGGTCACGGTCATGACGCGTACCGCCTTCGTTCCACGCGCAGATAGACCAGCCCCGCGATCAGGGTGATCACGATGAGCAGGTTGCCGACCGCCGCGCCGGGACCGAAGGCGGGCAGCGTGTTGCCGAAGCCGAGCCGGTACGACCAGGTGGCGAGGGTGGCCGACGAGTCCGCCGGGCCGCCCCTGGTCATGATCCAGATGATGTCGAAGACCTTCACGGTGTAGACCAGCCCCAGCAGCAGTGTGATCGCGGTGACCGGGCGCAGCAGCGGGAGCGTGATGCTCCAGAACTGCCGCCAGCCGCCGGCCCCGTCGATGGCTGCGGCCTCGTACAGCTGGGCCGGGATGTTCTGCAGGCCGCTGTAGAGCATGACCAGGTTGAACGGGACGCCGATCCAGATGTTGGCGATGATCACAGAGGCCAGGGACCAGTCCGGCGAGGTGAGCCAGTTGACCGGGCCCACCCCGACCAGGCTCAGCGCGGAGTTGACCACACCCGAGTCGCTGTTGAGCATCCACGCCCAGGTGGACGCCGAGACGATCAGCGGCAGCAGCCAGGGCACCAGGAACAGCCCGCGCAGCGTCACCGACAGGCGGAACGAACGGCTGAAGAACACCGCCAGCGCAAGCCCGATCGTGAACTGGACGACCAGGCAGACCACCGTGAACACGGCCGTGTGCGTCAGCGCGGGGACGAAGGCCGGGTCCTCCAGCACCTTCCGGTAGTTGTCCAGGCCGGCGAACTCCGCGCCGCCCTGCACGAACGAACGGACGTTGTAGTCGCGCAGGCTCAGGTCGAGGTTGCGGTAGAGCGGGTAGGCGAAGAACAGGAGCAGGTAGACGGTCAACGGTGCCAGGAAGGCCCAGCCTGCCCACGTCGTGGCACGTGGCCGCCGCGTGGCCCTCGGCCTCCGCATGGCCCGCTGCCGCCCGCGTTGCCCGTGTTGCCCCCGCCGCTTGCGGACCCGGGACGGGGAGGCTGCGGCCTCCCCGTCCAGGCCACGCACAGACGGTCGTGAGCGTGCCCGTGTCGTGTGGTTCATCGGATCGATGTCCCGTCCACGGTCACTGGGCGTTCGCGGCCGCGGTCTGCGCCTTGGTCAGCGCGTCCTGCGGCGACGCCTTGCCGCTGAGCGCCGCCTGGACCGCGGTCCACATCTGCTCGGAGATCTTCGGGTACTTGGTGCCGAGGTTGTCGCCGGTCCGGCCCTTGGCCGCCTTGACCGCGTCCACCCACACCTTGAGGTCGGGGTTGGCCGCCACCTGCTTGGCCTGCACCGCCGCGGTCGGGGCGACATAGGACAGCGTGTTGTCCGTGGCGAACAGGTTGTCGGTGCTGGTCAGGCACTCCATCAGCTTCAGGGAGGTGGCGTAGCGACCGGTCTGCTTCTGCACCGGGACGGTCACGAACTCGCCGCCGGTCGGTGCGGGCGCGGTGCCGCCGTTGACGCCCGGGATCGGGATGATGCCGTAGTCGAAGCCGGCCTTCTTGGCGTTGGCCAGCTGCCAGGTGCCGTTCTCGGCGAACGCGTAGTCCCCCGTGGCGAACTCCTGCCAGCTCGTGGTCTGGGTGTTGTTGATGACCGAGTTGGGGGCGTACCCCTTCTTCAGCCAGTCGGTCCACAGCGACACCGCCGCGACGGCCTGCGGGGAGTCCATCTTGGTCAGCGCGGCGCCCGAGCCCCAGAACCAGGGAAGGAACTGGAAGCTGCCCTCCTCGGTGCCGACCGCCGAGAAGGTGATGCCCTTCTTGCCGGCCCCCTTGACCTTGGCCAGCGCCGCGTTCAGGGAAGGCCAGTCCTTGACCGACGCGATGTCGACCCCGGCCTTCTTCAGGACGTCCTTGTTGTAGTAGAGCGCCAAGGTGTTGGCGCCGATGGGGACGCCGTAGGTCTTGCCGTCCATCTGGCCCGCACCGAGCAGGTTGGTGTCGATCGCGGAAGTGTCGATCTTCACGTCCTCGGTGGTGGTGAGGACGCCGGCCTCGGCCAGCGAGGACACGACCGGGTTGTCGATGATGAGCACGTCGGGAGCGTTGCCCTGCTGCGCCGCCAGCATCGCCTTGTTGGTCAGGTCGCTGGTGTCGTAACCGGTGCGCTTCACCGTGACCCCGGCCTTGGTGCCGCAGTCCTTCAGCAGCTTCACCCAGGCTGACGTGTCATCGAACTGCGGGTAGGGGTCCCACATGGTGTAGGTGCCCGACCCGGCACCGCCGGACCCGCCCTCACCGCCGCCGCACGCGACGAGCCCGCCCGTCAGGACGAGCGCGGCCAAACCCGCCCCGAGTGTCCGGCGCCGCGCGATCCTTGTGTTCATGGTTCTCCTCCTCAGGCGCAGACCCGAGCCGCTCCCGCAAGGCCGGGGGCCGATGACACGGCACCGGTCCGGACGTGTTTCCGGACCGTTTCCGCCGTGTTGCGCACCATCGAGCGAATCGGTTCGACAGAACGTAGGATGGCAGTGTGATCCAAGTCAATACTTCGAGCTGAGATCGCCCAGTTATGCTGGTCGGCGGCGTTGACAGGCCAAGGAGCCACGCCTAGCGTTGGCGAACCGATTCGACACTCAGTCGGGAAGCACACCGGCGAGGGGAGCGATGTGAACATCGGGGAGATCGCCCGTAGGGCGGGCGTCTCGCGCAGCACCGTCTCCTACGCGCTGAGCGGGAAGCGCGCCGTGTCGGAGGCGACGCGCCGCCGTATCCAGGAGGTCATCGACGAGCTGGACTACCGGCCCAACGCCGCCGCGCGCGCGTTGAAGGAGGGCCGGACCCGCACCATCGGGCTCGTCATACCGCCGGCGGGACGGCGGCTGACCGACATGCAGCTCGACTTCGTCGCCAGTGTCATGGACGCGGCGGCCCGCGCCGACCTGGACGTGCTGCTGTCGCCCTCCGGCGGCGACCACGACCGCTCGTTCGAACGGGTCGTCACCGGGCGCCGCGTCGACGGCGTGATCCTCATGGAGATCCGCCTTGAGGACGCACGGGTCACCCGGCTCCAGCAGGCCGCGGTGCCGTTCGTGGGCATCGGGCGTACCGCCGAGCCCGACGACATGACCTGGGTGGACGTCGACTACGCCGGCCTCATCGCCCGCTGCGTGCACCATCTCGCCGACCTCGGGCATCGGCACATCGCGTTGATCAACAGATCCGCCGAACTGGCGGCGGCCGGCTACGGCCCGGCCCACCGTGCGCTGACCGGCTTCACCGAGGCCGTCGCGGAGCGCGGGATCGACGGCACCGACGTCTGCTGCGGCGACGACATCGTCTCCGGCGAATCCTGCATGCGCCGGATCCTGGAGACCCAACCGGACGTCACCGCCGTGGCCACCATCAACGAAGCCGCGCTGCCCGGCATCCAGCGGGCCCTGGAACAGGCCGACATGGTCGTGCCGCGCGACTTCTCGGTCACCGGCGTCGCCGCTCAGCACTGGGCCGAGAACTTCCGCCCCCCGCTGACGGCCGCCGACGTCCTCGCCACCGACATGGGCGCCCGCGCCGTCGAGCTGCTGATCGAAAAGATCTCCCGCTCCGACACCCCGCCCCGGCACCTGCTGCTGACCCCGGCCATCTCCCTGCGCTCCAGCACCGGCCCGGCCCCCGGCCGCTGACCACGCATCGACGAATCGAACCGATTCGAGCCAACGCGGCCCGAGCGGGGCGTCGAGGCCGACGTCCCGCTCGCTCGGGGAAGGCATGTTTACGCAATCACTCTGGATGAGGCATTGACCCGCTGCCCTGTCGCGGGAATACTCCAGGCACTTGCTTCTGAATGTTTGCGCTAACATCCGTACCCCCCAACGGAGAAGCTCATGCGTGTACGCATGGCCGCACTCGTCTGCGCTGTCGCCTCGCTCGCCCTGCCCGTCCTCCCCGTCCTTCCCGCCACCCCCGCCCAGGCCCACGCCCCCGCCCACGCTGAGGACGTGACCGAGGGGCTGGTGCTCCGCTACAAGCTCGACGAGAGCTCCGGAACGGTCGCCGCCGACGCCTCCGGCAACGGCCGGAACGGGAGCGTCAACGGAACCGCTGCCTGGGCTGGAACGCAGGGACTCGGATTCAACGGGTCCGACACCTACGTCAAGATGCCCGACAACGTGCTGAGCGGACTGACCGACATCACCGTCTCCGCCGACGTGCTCATCGATCCCTCCCAGGCCACGCCCTACTTCATCTACGGGATGGGCAACACGTCCCCCTCGACCGGGCACGGCGACGGCTACCTGTTCACCACGGGCAACGCCTACCGGACGTCGCTGGCCACCGGAAACTGGTCGACCGAGCAGACCACGAGCGGCGGCGGGAATCTGATTCGGGGCGTCTGGAAGCATCTGGACTACACCCTCGCCAGCGGCACCGCGGTGCTCTACCTCGACGGTGTCGAGGTGGCCCGCAAGACCGGCGTCACCATCACACCGGGCTCGATCGGCGGCGGCGTCACCACCGCCAACTACCTCGGCCGCTCCCTCTACACCGGCGACACGTTCTTCAAGGGCAAGCTCCGCGACTTCCGGATCTACAATCGGGCGCTCGCTGCCACCGAGGTCCAGACAATGGCCACCCCGGTCACCGAGACCGTCGTCGCGCAGGACCGCCAGTCGCTCTCTCTGGGTGACACCGGTGCCGTCACCACCGACCTCACCCTTCCCGCCACCGGGGACGCCGGCTCAGCGATCACGTGGAAGACCAGTGACGCCTCCGTCATCACCGCGGCCGGGAAGGTCACCCGTCCGCCCGCCGGCGGGCCTGACGCCCGGGCCACCCTGACCGCGACGCTCACCAGTGGCGCGTCCACCGCGACGAAGACGTTCGAGATCACGGTCAAGGCAGACCTGACCGCTCAGGGCAAGGCGGACGCCGCCGCCGAGGCACTGGTCGTCCACAACATCGACGACGTGCGCGGCAACCTCACACTGCCCACGACCGGCGCCCACAGCGCGACCGTCACGTGGGACTCGGAGAAACCCGGCATCGTCGATACGACCGGTGTCGTGCGCCGGCCCGCGTCCGGCGCGGGCGGCACCACCGTCAAGCTGACCGCGACGGTCACGGTCGGCACCGCAACCGCGACGCGCGTGTTCACCGCGAAGGTTCCCGAGCTGCCGGTGCAGGCGCCCAAGACCGGCTACCTGTTCAGCTACTTCACCGGGGAGGGCACCTCCACCGGCGAGCAGGTCTACAACGCCCTGAGCAAGGGCAATGACCCGCTGCGCTACCGCGAGCTCAACTACGGCAAGCCGGTCCTCACCACGGACATCGGCACGAAGGGTGCCCGCGACCCGTTCATCATCCGCTCCCCGGAGGGCGACAAGTTCTACCAGATCGCCACCGACCTGAAGATCCATGGCTGGGGCGACTGGGACGCCTCCCAGCGCGTCGGCAGCACGTCGATCCTGGTGTGGGAGTCGACCGACCTGGTCCACTGGTCCGAGCCGCGCCTGGTGAAGGTCTCGCCCGACACGGCGGGCAACACCTGGGCTCCCGAGGCCTACTACAGCGAGGAACTCGGCGCGTACGTCGTCTACTGGGCATCCAAGATCTACTCCGCCGACGACCCGAACCACACGGGCAGCACCTACAACAAGATGATGTACGCCACGACCCGCGACTTCCGCACGTTCTCGGAGGCGAAGGTCTGGAACGACCCGGGCTACTCGGTCATCGACTCCACGATGATCAAGCACGACGGCGTCTACTACCGCTTCACCAAGGACGAGCGGAACAACAGCTCCTCCACCCCGTGCAGCAAGTTCATCATCGAGCAGAAGTCGACGGACATCCTCGACACCTCCTACGACTTCGTCTCCGACTGCATCGGCAAGGGGGCGATCAACCAGGGCGAGGGCCCGACGGTCTTCAAGTCGAACACCGAGGACAAGTGGTACCTGTTCATCGACGAGTTCGGCGGCCGCGGCTACATCCCGTTCGAGACGACCGACCTGGCCTCGGGCAAGTGGACGGCCTCGACGAACTACTCGCTGCCGTCCCGGCCGCGCCACGGCACCGTGCTTCCGGTCACCCAGGCCGAGTACGACCGGCTGCTGGCGGCGTACAACCCGTACGAGCCGGGCACCCCGGACGACATGGTGCTGCGCTATGAGTTCGACGAGGGCGCCGGCAACACCGCGTACGACGTGACCGGCAACGGCAACAACGGCGCCTATGTCCGGACGCCCGCCTGGGGCAAGGGCGTCCACGGCGACTCGTTCAAGATGGCGGGCGGCCCCGGCGGCTCGACCACCGCGCCGTACGTCTCCCTTCCCCGTGGTGTCCTCAACGGCCTCAACAACGTCACGGTCGCGTCATGGGTGAAGTGGACGTCCTCCAGCACCGTCAACCAGTGGCTGTTCGGCCTGGGTCCTGACAGCAACAAGTACTTGTTCATGACGCCGTCCAGCGGCAGCAGGGCGCTCAGGACGGCGATCACGACGGGCGGCTGGCAGGCGGAGTCGGGCGCGGCGGCCTCCACGGCACTGCCCGGCGGCGAGTGGAAGCACGTGGCCGTCACCATCGACTCCGCAGCCAAGACGGCGACCCTCTACCTCGACGGCGTCGCCGTGGCCAAGGCCACCAACGTCACCGTCAAGCCGTCCGACCTGTACAGCCCGACCGCCTCCGCCGGCGGCCACATCGGCAAGTCGCTGTACGAGGCGGACCCGTACTTCGCGGGTGAGGTCGACGACTTCCGCATCTACAGCCGGGCCCTGGCTCCATCGGAGCTCCTCACCCTGGCGGGGAACACCACCGGTGTGGCCGACGTCAGCGTGCCGGAGCTCAAGGCGCCCGCCGTGACCACCGGTGACCGGGTCGTCCTGCCGGTCAAGCCGGGCACCGACCTGACACGTCTCGCACCCGTCCTCACCCTGGCGAAGGGCGCGACGGTGAGCCCCGCCTCCGGCTCGGCCCAGGACCTGTCCCGGCCCGTCAGCTACACCGTCACCGGATCCGACGGCGCCACCCGCAAGGTCACCATCGAGGCGCGCGTCATGAACAGCCCGCTGCCCGCGGGCCTCAACGCCGACCCCAACATCGCGGTCTTCGGCGACACCTTCTACCTTTATCCGACCACCGACGGGTTCCCAGGCTGGAGCGGCACCCAGTACAAGGCCTACTCCTCCAAGGACCTGGTCAACTGGACCGACCACGGCGTGATCCTCGACCTCGGGCCCGATGTGAGCTGGGCCGACGACAGCGCCTGGGCACCCGGGATCGCGGAGAAGAGCGGCAAGTACTACTTCTATTTCTCCGGCGGTCCGGCGGGCGGGCCCAAGAGCCTCGGCGTCGCGGTCTCCGACTCCCCGACGGGGCCGTTCACCGACGCTCTCGGCAAGCCGCTCGTCCCGGCCGGGACGTACAGCGGCCAGATGATCGATCCGGCCGTCTTCACCGACGATGACGGCACGTCCTACCTGTACTGGGGCAACGGCAACGGGTACCAGGTGCCGCTGAACGCCGACATGGTCTCCTTCGACGCCGCGAAGCTGAAGACGTACAAGCCGTCCGGCTACAACGAGGGCTCGTTCGTCTTCAAGCGCGACGGCGTCTACTACTGGATGTGGTCCCAGAACGACACCCGCAGCGAGGACTACCAGGTCGCCTACGCCACCTCGACGTCGCCGCTCGGCCCCTGGACCAGGCAGGACGTCATCCTCAGCAAGGACCTCGCGCTCGGGATCAAGGGTCCCGGCCACAACTCGGCGGTCCAGGTTCCGGGATCGGACGACTGGTACATCGTCTACCACCGCTTCGCGATCCCGGGCGGCGACGGCACCCACCGGGAGACGACCATCGACCGCCTGGAGTTCAACGCCGACGGCACGATCAAGAAGGTGGTCCCGACGCTGGAGTCGGTGGCACCGGTGGGCGTCGCCCACGCGGGCCCCGACCTGTCCGGGGCCGAGGGCGCGAAGATCGCGCTCGCGGGACGGGTCACGGGTTCCGGAACCGGCACCTGGTCGACCGGCGCGCCATGCTCGTTCGCCGACAAGAACGCTCCAGCGACGACGGTCACCTGCGCCGACGACGGCACGTTCACCCTCACCCTGACGGTGGGCAAGAGCTCGGACACCGTGAGGCTCACCGTTGCCAACGCCCTTCCGCACATCACTTCGGTCTCCACCGGAGGGCGGCCGGTCAAGGCGGGCGCCGTCACAACGCTGAGGGCGCCGTTCACCGACGCGGGCTCCGCCGACACCCACACCTGCGAGGTCGACTGGCGGGACGGGACCGTTGGCGACGGCAAGGTCGCCGACGGGGTCTGCACCGCGAAGCACACCTACGCCAAGGCGGGCATCTACCGGCCCGTGGTGACCGTCGACGACGACGACGGCGGGCGGCCGCGCGCCACCGCCCCGGAGACGATCGTGTACGACCGGTCGGCCGGCTACCCGTCGGGCAGCGGCTGGTACACCTCCCCGGCCGGGGCCTACCTGAAGAACCCGGCGCTCACTGGAAAGGCCCGCTTCAGCCTGCTGGTGAAGTACCGCAAGGACGGCCGTACCGCTCCTGAGGGCCACATGAAGTTCGCATTCAAGGCCGGTGGGATCGACCTGTCGTCCAAGACGTTCGACTGGCTGGTCGTCACCGGTGGTCGCGCCGAACTCCAGGGCACCGCCGGCGCCTACACGTACCGCCTGGCAGTAACCGGCAGAACGGGCACCGGCGGAATCAACTCACTCACCATGAGGATCTGGAACACGGTCACCGGCGAGGTCGTCTACGACCTGCCCTCCGGCACGGCCATGACCGGCGGCGACATCCGTATCAACCGCGCCGACTGAAACCCGAATGGCGGTGCTGGGCTTCGTGACCGCATGCCCGGCACCGCCTCTCCAGATCGGTTTCCCGTCTCTTACTTGTTCCAGATCTTGCGGTAAGCCGTGCGGTAGCCCTCGGTGTCCCAGGACAGTGCGCCGCCGCTGTTGGCCGCGGTGGTGATGTGGACGGGGGCGACGTATCCGCTGGCAGGCTTGCCGGCGAACGCGCGGTTGAACTCGTCGATGATCTGCCAGCCCTGTTCGGACAGGGGCTCGGGCACGGTGGCGGCCTGGTACTGCCGGCCGTTGATGCGCTGGAAGGCCGACGGGTCGCCGTCACCGGCGCCGATGTTGAACGGGGCGCCGCCACCCTGCTTGCGCGCGGCGCGCAGGGCGGGGGCGGCGTCGTCGAAGTACAGATCGTTGATGGCGGCGGAGTAGGTCCACCTGTCGCCGAAGCGGGTGAGAAGTGAGGAGACCGACGGGATGGTGCGGGTGTTGGATTCGGCGATGGGGATGCTCTCGTATTGCAGCACCTTCACGTCGGAGCAGGTCGCGAGCTCCGCCCTGATCAGATCGGACTTCTTCTTGGCGAAGGGGATCGAGGCGTCGGTGAAGAGGACGACGCCCGCGCGGCCGTTGGACCGGGCGATGATCCAGTCCGCGCTGATCCTGGCGACCTCTTCGACCTTGGTGGTGATGTTGCTGAAGAGCTTCGGGTTCTTGCTGGGACCGGGGGTGGCGACGGCGTGCCAGCCGATCAGCGGGATGCCGGCGGCACCGGCCCGCTGAACCTGCTGGGGTGCCGACGTGGGGTCGAAGCCGCCGATGACGATGCCGTCGGGCTTGAGGGCGATGGCCTGGCTGAAAGCGGCCCGGATGCCGGCGGGGGTGCCGCGTCCGTCGATGGTGCGGAGGTCCCAGCCGATCACCTTGGCGGCTTCCTGGGCGCCCTTGGCGACACCGGCGACGCCGGGGTTCGTCATCGTCTGGGCGACGTAGACGATGGACTTCCGGGGGACGGCCTTGGGGCCGGTGGTGGGGCCGATCCAGGGGGCGTTGACGTCTTCGGCCTTCTCGACGGCCTGCTTGGCGTTGGCGAGGACGGTGGGGCAGCCGGGCGCGGCGGATTCGGCGGTGGGGGACGCGGTGGTGGCTGAGCCCTCGCAGCCGGCGACGGCGGTGATGGCCACGGCCAGGAGCGCGGCGGACGTCAGGGCCGCCCTGCGGGCAGGGTGCATATCGGGCTCCTAGCAGGCACGAGGGGAAACGAGGGCGAATGAGGGGGGAACGACGCCGACGATCCAAGCGATGGCTCCGGCGTACCGTCAAGGGCCAGCAGATCACCGGTCGGTATCGACCCGGCGACGGAGCGTTCTAACAGACGAAACACTGCAGTCAGTAGATAATCCACGAACTATTCGTAATCAACTCTTGATGGGACATAACACGTGAACAGCCACGTGACGGATGGAGCAAACGGTAATCTACGCAGCCTGCAACCTCAGTCCGGACATGTGGCGCACGATCCCGTTCGCTCCTATCCGGGCATGAGCTGCGACAACGTCACCTCCGTCCCCGGTTCGTCGCAGGTCCGGCGGCAACGACGGCGCGGTCGCCGCTCGAGAGCACATCGAAGGAGGCCCGGGTGTCTGCGAACACAGTGGAGCCGCAGCTCACACCCGACCCGCCCGCGCATGCACACCCCTCGGCGCGGTTCCGCCGGAGGATGGGCGCCGTCCTCGACCGATGGCCGTTCCGGCGGAAGCTCAACGTCCTGGTGGTCGCGCCCATCGCGGTCGTCGGCGTGCTCCTCGGCATCGGCGTCAACAGCCAGGTGGACCAGGCCCGGGCCGCCAGCCGCATCGCGGAGCTGGTGCGCGACAGCGAGCAGGTCGCCAAGCTGATCAACGACGTGCAGGCCGAGCACCGGCAGGCGCTCCTGCTCTCGGTGCAGTACGAGTCGGCCCGCCCCGGGGTCGCCCCTCCGTCGTCCGCGGCCTACCGCCGTGTGCAGAGGGACACCGACGCGCAGCTCGCCGCCGTGCGTTCCGCGTTCGGCTCGAGTCTGGCCGGGGAGGAAGCACAGGCGCTCTCGTACATCGGCGGTCTGTCCGTCCTGCGCGAGAAGCTCGAGCGGAGCTACGTCCCCGCCGCCAACATCGACCCCGCGTACGCCTCCGCGGTCGACTACCTGATCGACGGCATCGGGCTCGGCCGCTTCTCCGGCACCTCGTCCTCCTCGGTCGTCGACCTGCTCGACGCGGTGCTGCGCGCCGACGCCGCCCACGCCGCGTTCGAGAGCGGCGTGTTCTCAGCTCAGACGCGTGACGCCAACGCCATCACCGAGTTCACCCGCGCGGTCGGCGCCCACAGGCTCTACGACCACCAGGCGGACCGGTTCGGCAGGATCGCCACCCCGGAACAGGCCTTGCGGATGGACGGCATCGAGCGCAGTGCCGAGCAGAACGGCATCGAGGCCCAGTTCGCGGAGCTCCAGATCGATCCGAGTTCTCTGCAGGGCCAGACGCCGCAGCAGCTGGCCAAGTCGCTCGCCGCCGGGACACAGATGGCCCAGTCCCGCCTCCACATCACGCGGTCGCTGATCGGGGACATCGCCGCCGAGGCCGACGCCGTCTCCCAGAACGCACTCCGCAAGGCGGCGGTCATGCTCGGCCTGGCCCTGCTCGGCTTCGCCGCTTGGCTGACCTTCTGCATCCTGGTCCGGCGCTCGGTCGTACGCCCCCTGGCGACCCTGACCGACACCGCCCAGCAGGTGGTCGACGTGGCGGGCGAGGAACTCGCCCGGATCTCCGACGACGAGTCGGCCGACAGCTCCCCGCTGCGGCCGCGGGCGATCCCGGTCCCGGTCCGCGACGAGATCGGCAGGCTGGCCGAGGCGTTCAACCAGGTGCAGGTCACCGCCGCCCAGCTGCTGGAGCGGCAGGTGCTGAGCCGCCGCAACGTCGCCGAGATGTTCGGCAACGTCGGGCGCAGAGTCAGCAACCTGACCTCACGCCAGCTCCTCCTGATCGACGCCGTCGAACGCGAGGAGACCGACCCTGATGTCCTTGAGCAGCTCTACCGCATCGACCACATCTCCGTGCGCCTCCAGCGCAACGCCGACAGCCTGATGCTGCTCGCCGGGATCCGCGAGGCCGGCGTCGACGCCCAGCCGACCACCATGGCCAACGTCATCCGGACGGCCCTCGGCCAGATCGAGGGATACCAGCGGGTGTCCCTGCGGTCCGAGACCGAGGTCACCATCGCACCCGACATCATCGGCGACCTGACGCTGATGCTCGCCGAACTGCTGGACAACGCGGTCACGTTCTCCCCGTCCCACGCGCCCGTCGAGGTGGTCGTCCGGCCCGGCACCGACGTCACCTCGGACGGCGGCGCGCTGATCGAGGTCATCGACCACGGCCTCGGCATGAGCGCGGAACGCCTCGCCGAGGAGAACGCCCGGCTGATCCGCCGCGAACGGCTCGACCTCGTACCGACCAAGGTGCTCGGCCTCTTCGTCATCGGCACCCTCGCCCGGCGCTGGGGCATCCGGGTCACCCTGAGCCGCACGCCGGGCGGCGGTGTCACCAGCACCGTCTGGGTCCCCTCCGCGCTGCTGCTGACCATGAACCCCGCAGACCCCACGCCGTCCCAGACCACGGGACCGACCGGGACCGTGACGGCGCTCTCGTCCAGGCCCGAGCGGCCGGCCGCCGAGCCCGCGCTCCTGCCCGTACCGGCCCCGGCCCCCGACGCCGAACGGCAACCGCCGGAGGGCGGCCTCCCCCGGCGCGTCCGGACCCGTACCGGCGCGGAGCAGACCGCCACCCCGCCCGAACCGCAACAGGGCCCCCGGCCGTTGCGGCGGCGTGTACGGGGCGCGACTCTCTCCATGACCACACCACCGGCCGACGGCGGGATCGCGGACGTGCGCCGGCCCGTCGACGCCGACGCGGTCCGCTCGGAACTCGAAGAGTTCGAGGCCGCCGTACGCCAGGCAGAGCAGGACAGCTCCCTTCCTCAGGCGGAACCGGCACCATCACCACAACCGGCACCATCGCCACACCAGGACCCAAGGAAGGAGTCGGGCAGTGACCACGTCGACCGGTGAAGGCAGGCCCGAGTGGGCGGAACGCGACCTGCGGGCCGCCGCAACGGACTTCACCTGGCTGCTCAAGCAGTTCGCCACCGAGACCGCCGGTGTCGTCGACGCCATCGCGGTCTCGTCCGACGGCCTGCTGATCGCGGTCTCCCAGCTGCGCGACCAGGCCGACTCCGATCGGCTCGCCGCGATCGTGTCCGGCATCATCAGTCTCGCCTCAGGCGCCTCCGGCAACTACGGCCTGGGCGCCCTCAACAAGGTCATCATCGACCTGGAGGGCGGCCACGTCCTGGTGTCGGCCATCGGCAACGGCGCCGTCCTCGGCGTCGTTGCCTCGAAGGAGGCGAAGCTGGGCAACATCGCCTACGAGATGGCGCTCTTCGGCAACCGCGCCGGGGCCGCGCTCACCCCCCAACTGGTGCTGGAGCTGAAGAACAGCGTCGGCGCGAGCTGATCCAGGCACGGAGGAGGGGATCGTGATGGCCGCCGATGAACCGGCATCACACGAAGCAGAGGCGGGGCCGGTCGGCCGCGCACCCGCGATCAGGCCGTTCCTGCTGACCGCGGGCCGGGTGTCGGGGGGCGGCACCGCGCCGCCGCTCCCCCTCGAGACCCAGGTGGTGTCGACTCCGACGGGACTCTCCGTTCTCAACTCGCTCACCTTCGAACACCACGACATCGTCGCCGCCTGCAGGTCGCCGCAGTCGGTGGCGGAACTCGCCGCCGGGCTGCGGCTGCACCTCAACGTGATCCGCGTGCTGGCCGAGGATCTGTGCGCCGCCGAGTACCTGGCCATCTACGTGCCCGACATCAGGGCCACCCACGACGTCTCCGTACTGCGAAGGATCATCGATGGTCTCCGTGCCGTCCCCGACTGAAACCGAACGGCCGCCGCTCCCGGTCAAGCTGGTCATCGCCGGCGGCTTCGGAGTCGGCAAGACCACGGCCGTGGCCTCGATCTCCGAGATCCGACCGCTCACCACGGAGGCCGCGATCACCGAGGTCGCGGCAGGCGTGGACGATCTCACGCACACTCCCGCCAAGACCACGACCACGGTCGCCATGGACTTCGGCTGCCTCACCATCGACCCGACGCTGAAGCTCTACCTGTTCGGCACCCCGGGCCAGGAACGGTTCGGCTTCATGTGGGACGACCTGGTCGAGGGCGCCCTCGGCGGCCTGGTGATCGTCGACACCCGCCGCCTGGACGACTGCTACGCGGCGGTGGACTACTTCGAGTACAAGGACATCCCGTTCGTGGTCGCGATCAACGCCTTCGACGGAACGATCGAACACGACCTGGACGAGGTTCGGTGGGCCCTCGACATGGCCGAGCACGTACCGCTCATCGTCTTCGACGCCCGCAAAACAGGCTCAGTCCGAGACGCCCTCCTAGCCGTACTCCAACTCGCCCTGTCCCGAGCCGAAGCAGCCGTAACAACCTGATCCCGCACCCTGCGGCCCCCACGGCAGCACACGATTCTTCGCCCGCTCCACCGGGTAGAAACTGGGATCGGCGCAAGTCGTGACCATTAGGATACGTAGGGTGAAGGCTTTCAACACGGCGGGCCCCTGTGTTCCGGGTCGGGATTACATGCTCGACCCCCTGGCCCGGCTCCCCAACGCGCTCCGGCTGGCAGAGCAGGGCAAATACTTCGTGGTGCACGCGCCACGCCAGACCGGCAAGACCACCGCGCTGCGAGCGCTGGCCCACGAGCTGAACGGCACTGGCCGCTACGCCGCGGTCCGGGTGTCGTGTGAGAGGGCGGCCGGGGTGGAGGACTTGGCCTCGGCGCAGGAAGCGATCCTGGAGGGGATGCACTACGCGGCGGAGGACCAGGGGCTGACGACAGACTGCCGGCCGCCCGGGCGATGGCCGGAGGCGAGCCCGCTCGGGATGGTGTTCGCCGCGCTGCGGGCCTGGGCACGAAAGAGTTCCCGACCGCTGGTGCTGTTGTTCGACGAGATCGACGCGCTGGCCGGTCCGGCACTGGTGTCCGTGCTGCGGCAGTTGCGTGACGGCGCGACCTCCATCGACACGCCGTTCCCGCACTCGGTGGTGCTGTGCGGGATGCGCAACGTCCGGGACTACAAGGCCGCCTCGGGAGGCGACCCGACCCGGCTGGGCACGCAGAGCCCGTTCAACATCAGCGTTGAGTCGATGCGGATCGGGGACTTCGGCCTGGAGGAGGTCGCCGAGCTGTACGGGCAGCACACCGAGGCGACCGGGCAGGCGTTCACCGGCTACGCGATCCAGCGGGCCTTCGAGGCCAGCCAGGGGCAGCCGTGGCTGCTCAACGCGCTGGCCCGCGACATCATCGAGGAGATGAGCATCCCGGTCGAGCAGCCGATCACCGACTCGCTGATGGAACAGGCCGTCGAACGGCTCATCGTCCAGCGCGCCACCCACCTGGACTCGCTGGTCGCCCGGCTCTCCGAACCCCGGGTGCGGCGGATCATCGAACCGATGATCATCGGGGGTACGGCGCCGGGCGACGTGGTGTACAACGACGACCTGGCCTACGTTCGCGACCTCGGTCTGATCGCCCGGACCAGGACGGTCCAGATCGCCAACCCGATCTACCAAGAGACAGTGGTGCGCGCACTGACCCAGCTCCTGGAGATCAACATCCAGGCCGATCCGCAGGCCTTCCTGCTGCCGGACGGCCGCCTGGACATCGCCCGCCTGCTGAACGAGTTCACGGCCTGGTGGAAGGCCAACGGGGAGATCATCGACACCGACCGCACCTACCACGAGGCGGCCTGCCATCTGATCTTCATGGCGTTCCTGCAGCGCGTGGTCAACGGAGGCGGCCACATCGACCGCGAGTACGCCCTCGGCAAGAAGCGGCTGGACCTGACCATCCGCAAGCCCTATACCGACGAAACCGGACAGCCGGCGATCCAGTGGTCGGCGTTCGAACTGAAGGTCCGCAGCGACGTCTCCGGCGACCAGATCAAGCCCGGCCTGGAGCAACTCGACGCCTACCTGGGCCGGCTCGGCCTGGACACCGGCACCCTGCTCGTCTTCGACCGCCGCACCGATGCCCCACCGATCACCGCCCGCACCGGCATCGACACCGCCACCTCACCCAGCGGCCGGACCGTCACCCTCATCCACGCCTAACAGACAACGAGCAGGCCGACGTCGCTGGAGTGGCAGCCCCGGCAACTGCTCGATCGCCAGGACCTCCACCCACCTGGTCCGCACCGAGACCACGGCCACCGCACATCATCTTCGGCTGTTTCCACCCCCAAATGGTCCGCTGCTTCGGTCTCTGAAGCCCTAGTCACGGGGTGCGGAGCAAGTGGCGGCGTAGGCGGTTGCGGACAGGCAGCCACTGGTCGCCGAGGATCAGCCGGAGGGCCAGCAGGCTGTGCACCGCACGGGGGGTGTGTGCCGGTGGAACGAGCGCGTGCTGCAGAGCCCACGCTGCGTGCATCCGGCGCCAGGTGCGGCTGGTCCGGACGGGCATGGCGATCGAGGTGTTCTCGAAGTCGTCGCCGGTACGTGCAGCGAACTGCTCCAGCGGCTGATAGCGCTGGTCTCCCACCGGCCCCTCCGCAGCGAGGCATTCCAAGATCGGCTGAATCTCCGGCTCGTCGGCGAGCTCCCCCACCTCCACCAGCAGCTCGACCAGGTCATGGGTGAACGCCTGGTAGGCGGTGGAGGACGCCAGCCACAACGCCGCCTCCAGCTCCGGGTCGAAGAAGCCTCCGTGCTCAATGGCCTTGCGGTGACGGCGGGTCTGGGGAAGCAGGATCGCCGGACAGTCCTCGCTCAACCACTCTTCGTCGAAACGGATACCGGTACGCCGCTCGACGATCGCCATCATGACAGCCCACAAACTGTCGCCTTCGTCGTCATGCAGCGCATGCAACGCCACGTACAACGGATCCAGCTCCTCATCCAGCGCGCAGATGTCGATGCCGTGCCGCTGGTCGGGAAACAGCCCCTCGAAAGCGACCAGCAACTGCCCGTAGGCCGCGCAGCTCAACGAACTGACCGCATTGACGTTCCAGTACGCGCTGTGCACGCGTGCCTCTTCGCTGAGCCGCTCGATCTGCGCTTTGCCCTGGAAACCGTTGACCTCGACCATGACCACAGCCGCTCCGGCCTGCGCCAGATGCACCACCTGGACATCCCCTGGCTCGTCGTAGGCAGCGGTCCAGGGCCGCTCCCGGATGTCCGCAGGTTCGGCTCCGAGCCGCTGGGCGACGGTCTCGATCGTGATCGGTTCACCGATGGGTTCGATGACCGTCCAGCACGCCGCCTCCGACAACGCATGCTCGTCCAGCATCCGGCTGTAATACGCAATCGCGCCATCGCTCATGCCCGGATTATGCGAGGAGGGTCGGACACCACCGTCATGACGACCTGGGCGCGCGGTCGCCTCAGCCGACGCGGTCGAGCGGCGCCCTCAGGTCGGGTTGAGGACGAGCGTTCCGTCATGTTCGGCGTCGATACGGACGCCGAGGCCGCGGCTGATCCGGTTGAGCAGGGCGGTGAGCCACTGGACGTCGTCGAGCGAGGCAGGCCGGAGCGCGAGGTGCCGGGACTGCATGGCGATCATCTTGAGGTCGGCCAGCATGCCCGTCCGGGGCTGGACCGAGGCGAGATACAGCAGCCGGAGGTCGTCGCGGTACCTCTCGTAGCCGGCGATGCCCTCGTAGTCGTCGATGAAGTCGCCGCAGCCGTAGAGGATCAGCTTGCCGCCGTACAGCTCCATGGGGCGGGGGTGGTGGGACGAGTGACCGTGGACGACGTCCACGCCGCCGTCGATGAGTGCGTGCGCGAACCGGGTCTGGGCGTGGGAAACCCCGTACCCCCAGTTGGAGCCCCAATGAATGGAGACGACAGCGATGTCTTCCGGACGCTTCATCTGGCGCACCCGTTCGGTGATCTTGGCGGCGCCGGTGTCGGAGAGCTCTGGAACGAAGGCGACGCCCGGACGGTCCGGGGTGGCGGCCCATCCCTGTTCGATGCCACTGCAGCCGGTACCGAACGAGAACACCAGTACCCTGCCGCCCTCGACCGGGACGATCGCGGGTCGTTGTGCCTGGTTCAGATCCGGTCCGGCCCCAGCCGACACCATCTTGGCCTCCGCCAAGGTGGCGAGCGTCTCCTCCAGCCCTTCGTACCCGAAGTCCAGGATGTGGTTGTTGGCCAGCGCGCAGACGTCGGGGCGCCCAGCGACCAGGCTCGGCACGTTGGCCGGGTTCATGCGGTAGTGCACGAACTTGTTCGGGGCGAACCAGCCGCTGCGAGTGACGCTGGTCTCCAGATTGATCACACGGACGTCCGGTGCTGCCGTTTCGAGAGTCTGTAGTGCGTCTCCCCAGGGCCAGGTGAACCCGACCGGGCGGGGAATCGGTCCGTTCTCCGCCTCGGCCAGCTCCACGTACACCCGCGCGTCCCGTACCGAAGGCTCCAGCAAAGCCGGATCACCAGGGTGCGGAAGGATCTGGTCGACGCCCCGTCCGAGCATCACGTCGCCGCACAGGAACAGCGTCACCAGATCTCTGCCGCGCATGCGCTACACCTCAGTGGGGTGCCATGTCGCTCGGCTTGTTCCCCAGGAATGCGAATCCATGCAGGTCACATGGGTTTCTCTCCCAACTTAAGGAATAGTGATCAAGGTCGCCTTCGTGCGGGTCAGGTGAGGTGTGGGGGGTGGCGGGTGGGCCAGCCGTCCAGTTCTTCGAGGGCGGAGGCCAGGCGGACGAGCACCGCCTCGTTCCAGGGGCCGCCGATCAGGTGTGCGCCGATCGGAAGGCCGTCGGACGAGGTGTGGACCGGCAGCGTGACGGCGGGCAGGCCGGAGATGTTGCAGACCGAGGTGAACGAGATCATCTGGACCTCGGTGAGCCGGAATCCGTCCGGGTTCGCGTTGGCCTCCTCCAGGCAGGCGCCGGCCTGCGGGGGCGGGCAGGCGAGCGTCGGGGTGAGCAGGACGTCGAAGTCGCGGCCCCACTGGGCGCGGACCTCCACCGACTCGGTCTGCATGAGCGCGGCCGCCCGGGTGTAGATCCCCGAGTGGCGGGTCGCGGCGCGCTCCATCCGGAACCGCAGGTGCGGCTCGGCCTTCTCGGGATCGTCGTACGGCACGGCCCACAGTGACGCGTCGAGAACGGCCTGCGCGTAGCCGGACATCGCCTCCTCCGTGTAGAAGCGCGGCGAGGCCGGGAAGACCGTGTGGCCGAGGGACTCCAGCAGTCGGCCCGCCCGCTCGGCCGCCGCCACGCACTCCGGGTCGACCGGCACTCCGGTCGGCGCTTCCAGGAGCACGCCGATCCGCAGCGGGCCGGAGTCGCGTCCGACCTCGTCGGAGAACGGTCGGCGCGGCTCGGGCGCGCGGTACATCACCAGGTCGTCGGGGGCGCTCATGACGTCCAGCAGCGCGGCCGCGTCGCTGACCGTGCGGGTGATGGCGCCTTCGACGGTGGCGTGCTCCCAGGCCGCCAGGTACTGCGGCACCCGGCCCCGGCTCGGTTTGAGGCCGACCAGCCCGCAGCACGAGGCCGGCATGCGGATCGAGCCACCGCCGTCGTTGGCGTGGGCGACGGGCGCGAGCCCGGCGGCGACGGCCGCCGCCGCTCCGCCGCTGGATCCTCCCGATGAGAAGGCCGGGTTCCACGGGTTGCGGGTGATGCCGTAACGGGAGCTCTCCGTGGCGGTGAGCATTCCCATGTCCGGGGTGCTGGTCCTGCCCATCAACAGGAAGCCCGCGTCGAGGAGCCGGGTCACGACCGGGTCGGTGGAGGTCCGGGGCGCGTCGGACATCCCCCGGCTCCCGAACGTGGCGGGCTGCCCGGCGACCATGGTCAGGTCCTTGATCGGAATGGGCACTCCGTGGAAGGCCGCAAGCTCTTCGCCGTCCATGACGGCCTGCTCCGCCCGCCGGGCGGCTCGGCGCACGTCCTCGTCGTTGCGCCAGACGAAGGCTCCGATCTCGGGATCGAACCGGTCGATGCGCTCAAGATAGGCGTCGACGATCTCGACCGGGCTCAGTTCGCGCTTGCGCACGGCCTGTGCCAGGCGCACGGCGGAGTCGAACGGGTCCATGAGGGCTCCAATCTGTGGCGGTGATGGTCAGGCGACTGCCAGAAGCCGGTCGAGTTCTTCGCGTGTCCCCGGCGTGCTCGGGCCGTCGAAGACGATGCGGCCCGCCTCCATGACGATCGCGCGGTCGCACCGGTCGAGGAGCAGTCCGGCGTGCTGGTCGACCGTCACCACGCAGACGCCGGTGGCGGCGATGCGGGCCAGCGACTCCAGGACCGCACGCACGAGGGACGGCTGCAGGCCCTGGGTGAGCTCGTCCACGACGATCATCGACCGCCCGGACAGGATCGCGCGGGCGATGCCGAGCTGCTGTTTCTGCCCACCGGACAGCGTTCCGGCGGGCTGCCCGCGCCGTTCGGTGAGCATCGGAAAGATCTCGCAGGGATCGACTGCCGGGACGAAGCTCCGCCGCTCGGCCAAGCGGAGGTTCTCCGCGACGGTGAGGGTGGGGAACACGCCCCGGTCCTCGGGCATCAGCGCGGCGCCCCGGCGCGCGAGCAGGTCGGGACGTCCGGGCGGCACGGGACGTCCGGCCAGGCGGACGTGCCCGCCCTGCCGATCGGCCAGGCCGAAGATCGTGCGCAGCAGGGTGGTCTTGCCGGTGCCGTTGCGGCCGAGCAGGGCGACCCGTTCGCCCTCCGCAACGCGCAGGTCCACGTCGCGGACGACTTCGGCCTGCCCGTACCCGCCGCCGATCCCGTCGAGTTCCAGCATCAGTGCACTCCCAGGTAGGCCTCGCGCACGGCGGGGTCGGCGGCGATCTCGTCCATGGGCCCGTGGGCGATCACCCGTCCGTCGTGCAGGACCACGACGTCGTCGGCCAGTTCGCGGACGATCGCCATGTCGTGTTCGACGACGAGCAGTGTGCAGCCCGTCCTGCGCGAGACGTCCTTCAGCTCGCGGATGAGCGCGCGGGCGTCGTCGGGGCCGAGCCCGGCCGCCGGCTCGTCGAGCAGCATCAGCCGGGGCGCCCCGGCCAGCACCATGGCCAGTTCCAGCCGCCGCCGGTCGGCCAGCGGCAGTGCCTTGGCCTCGCCGGTGTCGTCGCGGGCCAGGTCGTCGTATTCGGCGGGCAGTTCTATGTGCCGGGGCGCGATCAGGCGGGCCAGCCGGGTGTTGTCGGCGGGTGACAGCTCCGTCAGGACGCTGGGGATCTGGAACATCCTGCCCACGCCCAAGCGGACGCGGTCGTGCACGGGCAGCCCGCCGGCGGCCACACCGAAGATCCGTACCTCTCCCGTGTCGGCGGTGAGCTGGCCCGCGACGATGCCGAGCAGCGTGCTCTTGCCCGCGCCGTTGGGGCCGATCAGGCAGACGCAGCGGCCGTTCCCGATCGTCAGGTCGACGCCGCGCAGCACGTCGACCGGGCCGAAGGACTTGCGGATTCCCTGGAGCGACAGCGCTGCCGTTTCCTCGGCGTCATCTTCTTCTGTGTCACCTTCTTCTGTGTCAGCGTCGGTCTTGCGGTGCCGGGGCGCCGCCGCCGGGGGCAGTTTCAGCGCGGGTCCGCGCGTCCAGACCTGGGAGATCCCCGCCAGCCCCGCCGGGGCCACCTGGACGACGAGCACGAACAGGGCGGCGAGCCCGAGCACGTACCAGCCCTGCCAGGTGCTGCCGAGCATCTGCCCGCCCGCCGTGATCAGGATCGCGCCGAGGAACGGGCCCAGGGTCGAGTTCCGCCCGCCCAGCGCAAGCCAGACGAGCACGCTGGTCGACAGGCCGAGCCCGAAGATCTGCGGTGACACCAGCCCGGCGGCGGGCGCGTAGAGGGCACCCGCGACCGTCGACACCGCCGCGCTCGCCGCGAAGGCCGCGGTGCGGACGCGCACCGGGTCGATGCCGGTCTGGGCGGCGCGCTCCGGATTGCGGGACGCCGCGATCAGCCGTGCGCCGAACCGGCTGCGGACGACCGTCACGCTGGTCAGGGCGACCGTGGCGGCCACCACCAGGAGTGTCAGGTAGTACATCGAGACCGTGTCCGAGCCGCCGATCGACAGCCCGTTGGTCCCGCCCGTCAGGTCGGTGAGGCTCGTGGCGGCGTGCTGGAGCAGCAGGCTGACGCCGATCGTCAGCAGGATGAGCGGCGCATCCGGCACGCCGGAGGCCAGCCCGATCCGGACGACGGGCACGGCGATGCCGACGGAGGTCAGCAAGGCCAGTGCCAGCAGTGCGGCCGGCGGCCAACCGTGCTCCTGGCTGAGCGCGACGGCGTACGCGCCGAGCCCGAAGAAGGAGGCGTGGCCGACGCTGAGCAGCCCCGCCCGTCCCCAGGACAGGTCCAGGCCGTAGGCGAACAACCCGTTGCACAAGCCCAGCGTCAGGGTCGCCACCGCGAAGGTGCTCAGCCCGAACGGAGCCGCCGCCAAGAGAACGAGGATCAGGACGAACGGTACCGCCACGTTCAGACGCAGACCCCGCCCGCCGGTCCGTGGCACGGCGGCGCCATGGCGGACCTGCGTGATCACGAGCACCCCGGCTTGGGCGTGGTGTCGGCGATCCGGCCGAGCCTGCGGCTCACCTCGTACTCCATGCCCGGCTTGATCGTCGCTTCCAGCATGTCGGCCTGGAACACGTGGTTGGCGGGGTCGAAGCGGGTGCCCTTGCCGAGCGGCGAGTCGAAGGTCAACCGGGCGATCTCGGAGTTGATCGCCTTGCCGTCGGAGCTGCCGGCCTTCTTCGCGGCGGCCAGGAAGAACTGGACGCCGAAGTAGGCGTTGCCCGCCACTTCGGGTATGGGGGCGTTGAACGTGTAAGCCGCCCGGTAGTCCGCCACGAACGTGCGGCTCTCAGGGTCGTCCAGGCCGTCGGCCCAGCGCACGGTGTGCGTGCGGCCGTTCACCAGGGCGCCCAGCGCCGGGTGGTAGTCGCTGTCCAGGGGCGCGCCCTCGTAGCCGAGTCCGGGAGTGAGCAGGCCGAACTGCTTGGCCTGCTGGCTGAACGACACCGCGTCGGCGCCGACGACCATGGCCATCAGCACCTGCGGTCTCGCCGCCTTGAGCCGCTTGATCACCGGCTGCCAGTCGGTCTGCCCGATCGGGCTGTACTCCTCGGCGACGACCGAGCCGCCCTCCCGTTTCACCAGCTCCTTGACCACGCCCGCGTAGAAGTGCGGGTAGTTGTAGTCCGAGCCGACAATCGCCACCTTCGGGCCGTACTTCTCGATCAGCTTGGGCATGGTCGGCGTGAGGAGCTGACGGGTGCTCTCGCCGAAGCCCCACCCGTAGGGGTGGCACCGCTCGACGTCGCCGAGGATGGCCGTGCCGAACGGGACCTTCGCGTCGTCGGCGACCTTGCCCACGGCCTCGGCGGTGTCCCCGGTGATCGTGCCGAACAGCATCGACACCCGGTCCTGCTGGATGAGCCTGCGCGCGAGCTGCGTCGAAGTCGCCGGGTCGCCCGCGTCGTCGACAACGACGTACCGCACCTTCTCGCCGCCCACGCCGCCTGCGGCGTTGACCTTCTTGACGCCCAGCTCGAAGCCGTTGCGCAGGGCCTTACCGGTCGAGGAGACGGGTCCGGTGAGCGGCACGATGACGCCGATCTTCAACGGCCCCTTCCCGCCGTCCTGGGCGTCCGAGACCGCCGATCCGCCGCAGCCGCTCAGGGCCAGCAGCACGACGGCGGCGGTCAGGACGCCCGCGCCGGCACGCGAACGCGTGTGAGCCATGAGGAGTACCTCCGAATCCAGGGACGCGAGCGCAGCGCCGCGATCGCAACGATGATCAGATAGAACAGGACCTCGGCCAGGACGTCGCTCATCCAGACGCGCAGCAGCACCGACAGGGCGGCGATGAGCAGGGCGGCGGCGGCCGCCGTCGCGAGCGCGCCAGGGCGGCTGAACAACAGGCCGAAGAACACGGGGACCAGCAGGCCGAAGCCCATGGTCGGAGTCACTGCCAGCAGCGGGCTGTACAGAGCACCCGCCAGCACGGCCAGCAGCCCGCCGAGCACGAACGCGATGGTGCGGAGCCTGCGCGGGTCAATGCCGAGCAGCGCCGCCATGGTCGGGTTGTCGGCGACGGCGCGCAGCGTGAGTCCCCAGCCCGTCCGGTAGGCCGCCAGCAGCACCAGCCCGATGACCGCGACGGCGACCAGGCCGCAGACCAGCCGGTACGCCGGATAGGGAGCGGTCAGCACCGTCACGGTCCCGGCGATCGGCGGCTTGACGGAGCGGGCGGTGGAGGTGAACTGCAGCTCCGCCACCTGACGCAGCGCCATGCCGACACCCCAGGTGACGAGCATGGTCGCCAGCGGGTCCGAGAGGGGACGCCGCAGCAGAAGCCGTTCGATCAGCACCAGCAGCGGAGCCGCGCCCACCAGGGCGAGCGTCACCCGCCAGCCGAACGCCGGCCCGGTCACGACCGCCGCCGTGTACGCCCCCACCATGACCAGGTCGCCCTGCGCCAGGTTCACCACGCGGGTCGCCGCGAAGGTCACGGCCATGCCGACGGTGACGAGCCCGTAGAGGCCGAACAGGGTGATGATCGCCAGGAGTACGTCCACGTGGCGACGTCCTTCCTCTTCCGCGAACAGGAGATGAATGGCAATATCGGCCACTCCGGAAGGCCGTGTTGGCACGACAGCGCACACTTCTGGTACTGGAGCGCAGAGGAGGAGCTCATGCCCCTCGAAGCCCGCCCGGACGGCACGATCGTCTACGGCTACATGGACCCCGACGTCCGCGACCCCGCCAAGGCGTTCGACGCCGTCCTGGTGCGGACGACGACTCCCTACGCCGCCGACACCCGCCTCCACCGGTTCGGCGCTCTCACCGCATGCGACATCGCCGGCGAGCAACCGGCACAAGTCAGCCCGCACACGGCGCCCTTGGCGCAGGACTTCGGCATCGCACTGGGCCTGATGCTGGAAGGTGACGGGACGATCGAGCAGGACGGCCGCGTGTGCCCCCTGTCTCCAGGCGACGTCGTCTTCTACAGCGGCGGGCACCCGTACCGTCTGGACCTCGGCGACGCCTACCGCTGGCTCGTGGTACGGCTGGACCCCGGCACGATCTCGCTCGCGCAACGGATCCCGAACACCGTGGCGAACCCGGAGCTCAGCCGCTCTCCCTGCGGCCGGATCCTGTCCTCGATGCTCGTCGAGCTCGCCCACCGGGGCCACCACCTCGGACCGCTGTCGAGGGGAGAGATGGGCGAGCACGTCACGGGCGTCGTCCGGACCCTCGTCCGCGAGCACGGCGGCCGGCCCGCGCAGCCCTCCCACACGCGCACGCTGGAGCGGATCCTCGAACACATCGACCGGCACCTGGACCGGCAGTTCTCACCAGCGCAGATCGCAGCCGCCCACCACATCTCGGTCCGCACCCTGCACGTCCTGTTCCAGAAGCAGGGCGAGACACTGGGCGATCACATCCGGCGGAGGCGCCTGGACCGCATCCGCCGGGACCTTGCCGATCCCGCCCTGTCCCACCTTCCGTCGTACGCCGTGGCGGCCCGCTGGGGCATTCACGACCCCAGCCATTTCGGCAAGCTCTTCAAGGCCGAGTTCGGCCTGTCTCCCCGGGAGTTCCGCGCCCGCTTCCGCCCCGGCGACACCCTCAGCCACCTGACAAGTAAAAGACAAAACTTTGTCGAATAACTAGTTTATTACATTTTCCGGGTGATTAGTCTCTCGCTTGCTTTCTCGCTCCATCCCCCGCAAGCGAAGAGGTGCTCGATGCGCATTCCCTGGTCCCGGAAACAACGACGTGCGAGTACGCGGATCGCCACCGCGTCAGCAATTCTGGTCTGCGGAGGCGGACTCGCCATCACTGCGGCGACTCCCGCACAGGCGGCGGCGTGCACGACCGTCGAGGTCGTCTCCGCACGCGGAACGTTCGAGCCCGGGACCGCCGGTCTCATCGTCGGAGACCAGGTGTACAACACCATGAAGCGCAAGCTGCAGCCACTCAGGTCGACGAGCCTGTACTCGGTCAAATACCCGGCCAGCATCGACCTCAGCGGCCCCTCCAAGGGCACGATCGACCTGGTCAACCACATCAAGCAACAGGCCCAGTCCTGCCCCAGCCAGAAGTTCGTGCTCGTCGGCTACTCCCAGGGCGCCTTCGTCGTCGACAACGCGATCGGCCTGAAGAGCCTGGGTGACGCCAAGACCACGATTCCGTCCGAGTTCGAATCCCGTATCGCCGCCGTCATGGTCTTCGGCGACCCGAGCCACCTCATCGGAAAGAACATCACGACGCCACTCAGCACCCCTTACTGGAACCGGGCCAAGGACTTCTGCGCTGCCGGTGACCCGGTTTGCGGAAACGGATTCAACGTCCTGGCACACCTGAGCTACGGCGGTAACGCCAACGAGGCCGCCGATTTCGCCATCAGCAAGCTCTAAAAGCAAACAAAAGAAGGGGAGCGGCCTTTGGCCGCTCCCCTTCTTGTCAATGCACCCATCCATTGACTGTCTGCGATTACATCCTTACGTTCCGTAGTGCACGGATGTTCGGTAACCGTGCGCGCATCGTCGAGAGACAGGCGCTGCGTTCGACGCATCATGGCCGGGTCCGTCGGCTCGGTCACTGGAGTCGCGGTGGTCGCCATCTGCCTCAGGTGAGGAGTGCGAGCGGGGGCGATCGCTCGGTAGTGCCTGCAGATTCTTGGAGATCTGATGGCGTGGGGTGACTCGGCGTTGTTCGAGATCGACACACTACGACTGGAGCGCCTGGCGTGCTGGCAGGAGATGTTGTCGGAGACGGAGTTCCCGGTCGAGCTCCGAAACGATTCGGACGAGGACTTTCACGCGACGTACCGGCACATGGAGCTGGGTGCGGTGCGGATATCGGAACTCATCAGTTCCGGAATCCGGGTGACGCGAACGGAGCGGTTGATCCGGCAGTGGAATCCCGAGGTATATCAACTTTGCCTGGTGCGGGCCGGCTCGGTCTGGCACACGCAGTGCGGCCGGCATGTGGAGGTGGGGCCAGGGCGGCTCTTCTTGCGCACGAGTTCGCATCCCTTTGAAAGCCGGGCAGCGCCTGGGCTGGCCATCTCCGTTCGCGTGCAGTTCCCGCGCTCCGCGCTGCCGAGTGCGGTCGACAGCCTGGTTGGTGTGCCGATCAGCGCCGGCGAGGCCACGGGGGCCTTGCTCTCGCGCTATCTGAACGTCGTGATGCGGCATGCCGGCGAGTGCACGGCCCCGGAGCGGGCCACCATCAGCCGGGTTCTGCTCGACTTGATCGCCGCGTTGTGCACCCGTGAGGTGGGGGCACCTGAATCGCCGCTGGTCACAAAGATCCACGGCTTCATCGAGCAGCACCTGGACGACCCGAGGCTGACCCCGCAGAGCATCGCCGACGCCCATCAGATTTCACTGCGCCATCTGCACAAGCTGTTCCAGGACCAAGGCGGGCACACCGTCACGGCGTGGATCAGGCGACGCCGGCTTGAGCGTTGCCGGCAGGACCTGGCGGACCCGGCGCTGAGCGGGCGGCCCATCCACGCCATCGCGAGCCGTTGGGGATTCACCGAGCGCGCTCACTTCAGCAAGCTCTTCCGCGCCACCTACGGAATGCCTCCCGGGCAATACCGCCATGACGTCTGGGATGCACGGACGGACACACAGTCTGCACAGAGAAACACTGACAGGATTCCCGACCCCGCCAGATGATCAACATCGGCGGCACACCGCGGGTGACTCCCGCGTGGAGGTTGAATGGCTTTTCTCGATGTTTCCATCAGAGTGGCGCTTGCCGTCACCTTCCTGGTGGCGAGTGTGAGCAAGGTTCACCGGATCGAAGCTTGGCGGTCCTTTCGAAACGTGATTGAGGCGACCGGCCTGGTGCCGCCGAGAATCGCCCTGGGAGTCGGTGCCCTGGTGATCGCCGCGGAGTTCGCCGTGGCCTCCTTGTTGCTCATCCCTTACGGCACCACATACGGATTCATCGCGTGCATCCTGCTGCTCGTGGCCTTCTCAGGGATGATCGCGAGGGCCATCAGACGAAACGACCAGGCTTCCTGTCAGTGCTTCGGAAGCTCGGTCGAGCCGGTGGGGGCCGCGCATCTCTACCGGAACACCATCCTGCTGGTGCTGGCGGCGTCGGGCTTGGCGATCTCGCCCTCCGGTCAGCACGCCGCGGATGCCGCGGTGCTGATGATCAGCGTCCCGGTGGGCATCTTCTGGGCGCTTGTCCTCATGCACCTCGGCGAACTCCTCTCGCTGATCCGATTCACACAAAGGGCTGATGGCCGATGAGCACAGGCATGAGCGCCGCCGTCGCAGTGATAGGCGTCATCAATCTGCTCTTCACCTATGGCGTCGTCCGGCGCGTCAAAGAGCACGAAACACGGATCGCCGAACTCGCCTCCACCGGTACGTTGCCTTCATCCAGCCCTCCGGTGGGGACCGCCTTGCAAGACTTCTCGGCGACGACCACGGACGGCAGCCCTGTCGACAGGGCCCTGGTCGGCTCTGGCGAGGCTTTCATCGGATTCTTCGACACCGGTTGCGCACCATGCCGGGAGCAACTTCCCGAGTTCGCCCGTCTCTCGCACGGCTCCGGTCAGTTCTTCGCCTTTATCGCGGGGGACGCGGCGCAAGCGAGAGAACTGGCCGCCTTGTTCGACGACCATGCTTTCGTCGTCATCGAAGAAGGGCCGCCTTCGACGGCGGCAGCACTCGGTGTCAACGCCTTCCCGACCCTCCTGATGCTCAAGGAAGGGGTCGTCATGGCCAACGCCGTGTCCTGCGACGGACTCGAAGGCTTGCCCCGTGTTCAGGAAGTGGACGCACGGTGAAGAAGCGGCCGGCAAAGAAGCGGCTCAGCCTTGCCGCGTGCCTAGCGCCGATCGCCCTTTTACTTGCGCTGGCCAGGCGTTATCTGCTCCTCGTCACAGTGCGGGGCGGGAGCATGAAGCCCACCCTGGTTGACGGCGAACGTCTGCTCATGGTGCGTGTGCCGGGCCGTTCCGTCCGCCCCGGCGACATCGTCGCCATCAGGAATCCCGACGGCGCCGGCGCCCCCTACCCGCTCCTCGTCAAGCGCGTTGCCGCTGTAGCCGATGACCCGGTTCCGCCTCACGTCCCCACCACCGGAGAGTCGAGATTCGTGCCCGCTGAGCATCTGGTCGTGCTCGGAGATTGGCCGCACAGCCGCGACTCCAGGGCGTGGGGTTGCATTCCCAACGACTTGGTCATCGGTGTCGCCGTACGAAGAAAGGAAGTGATCGATGCGCTGAAAGTACAAAGGGCACCGCAGCCTGGTAGCCGAGCATTCGCGACAAGACCATCACACTCTGGGAAGGGTCCTCCGTGATCAAATTTATTCGGCGGGCGGCTGACGCCATGATATCGGCCGTCGTTCCACGTACTACTGCGGCCGCGGCCTGTGAGCCGTACTGCTGGGTACAGTGTGGACCAGTAGGGTCCTGCCTGACCGCGAGTCAGATGAGATACGAATACTGTCGCAAGGCAAGTTGCGACGTTCTGCTGATGAGAAGGTCCTGCGTGGCGATCTGCACCGGCTGAACCAGCAGGACAACAGCTCTCCTCTCGGTGCACGCCATCCTGGAGCAGGCGTGCACCGAGAGGAGTGCTCGTCTGTTCTGCGAGTGAAACTCCCGATACGCCAAAAGTGACGGCTAGGCCGAAAGGGAGGCCGTTCCCGGTGCGCCTCATCAGTGTGATCGCTCTGTCGGCGAGGGCGGCTCCTCTCCATTTCGCGGCCTATGTCGTGCTGGCCGTGGTCGCCGGCGCGGGGCCGGTCGCCGTCGCCTGGCTGACCAAATTGATCATCGATGGCCTGGTCCAGGGACAGCGCACGGGCACGCTGGTCGGCTACACGTTCGGGCTTGGCCTGGCCGGTCTCAGCGCCGCGGTGATCCCGCACCTCACCCGGTACCTGCGAGCCGAACTGGACCGGCAGGTCGGCCTCGTCGCCCAGGACCGGCTGCTCACCGCGGTGAACGGCTTCACCGGCCTGGCGCGGTTCGAGGACCCGGCGTTCCTGGACCGCCTGCGGCTCGCCCAGCAGTCGGCGGCCACGAGCCCCAACCAGACGGTCGAGGGCCTGCTCGCCCTCGTCCAGGCAGTGATCACGATCGTCGGGTTCCTGGGAGCCATGCTGGTGATCAGCCCGTGGATCACCTGCCTGGTGATGTTCAGCGGCATCCCCATGCTCGTCTCCGAGATCGTCATATCGAGACGTCGGGCGGCGATGTTCTGGGAGATCGGTCCCGTGGAGCGCCGCGAGCTTTTCTACGCACAGCTCCTGACGAGCGTCGAGGCCGCGAAGGAAGTGCGCATCTTCGGCCTCGGCTCGTACTTCCGCGACCGCCTGCTGGGTGAACGGCGGAAAGCGAACGCCGCGAAGAAACGAGTGGACCGCAGGGAACTTCTCAGCCAGTCGTCGCTCGGGTTGATGGGGGCGGTCCTGTCCGCGGCCGTGCTCCTCTGGAGCATCCTGGCCGCCAAAGCCGGAACGGTCACCGTGGGCGACATAACACTCTTCGTCGCCGCCATCAACGGCGTTCAGGCCGCGCTGCTCGAATCCGCGGGCGCGATCGCCCGGTGCCACGAGTCGATCCTGATGTTCGACCATTTCCGCACGGTCGTAAAGGCGGAATCCGACCTGTCGGCTCCGTCTCGCCCGCGAGCGGTCACACCACTGGAAAACGAGATCGAACTCCGCAATGTATGGTTCCGCTACTCTGCGGATCACCCCTGGGTGCTGAAAGGCGTCAACCTGCGGATCGCCAAAGGCGAGACCCTCGCGCTGGTGGGCTTGAACGGGGCCGGAAAATCAACCCTGGTGAGCCTGATATGCCGGTTCTACGATCCGACACGAGGATCGATCCGTTGGGACGGCGTCGATATCCGTGACCTCGACATAGCCGGACTACGGGAACGCATCGGGATCGTGTTCCAGGATTACATGACCTACGACCTCACCGCGGCCGAGAACATCGAGCTGGGCGACCTCGCGAAACGCGATGAACGTGCCCTCGTCCATGCCGCCGCACAACGCGCGGGCATTCACGAAAAGATCGCCACTCTGCCGCGAGGGTACGAGACCCTGCTGAGCCGCGTCTTCTACTCCTTCGAGGGCGACACCGATGACCCGGAGACAGGCGTTCCGCTCTCCGGCGGCCAGTGGCAGCGCCTCGCCCTCGCCCGCGCCTTCCTGAGGGACAAGCGTGACCTCATGATCCTCGACGAACCCGCCGCGGGACTCGACGCCGAGGCCGAACACGAGATCCACAGTTCGCTGAAACGGCACCGTTCGGGCAGAACGAGCCTGCTCATCTCGCACCGGCTCGGCGCCGTACGGTCCGCGGACACCATCGTCGTCCTGTCCGATGGAGTCATCGTGGAGGTCGGAGACCACGAAACGCTGCTGTCGGCCCAAGGTGAGTACGCCAGGCTCTTCAACCTCCAGGCGTCCGGCTATACCTCGGTCCCCAGCACTGAGGTCTTCTAGCACATGCTGCCGCTCGCCACCTGCGGCGCGGTCGCCACCTGCGGCCTGGTCGCCGGCCCGCCCGTCCAGCCCCGACCGCCCGGCCCGCTGCGCTGAAAATGCACAAGATCGGCGGGCGGGCCGCGCATTACAGTGGCGGCATGGCAGAGGAGCAGGTGAGTACGCGCGTCGACAGCTGGATCTGGTCGGTACGGCTGGCCAAGACCCGCTCGATGGCCTCCACCGCCTGCCGTGGCGGTCACGTCCGGGTGAACGGGGTCCGTGCCAAGCCCGCGCAGACGGTGCGGGTGGGCGACGAGGTGCGGATCCGCCAAGAGGGATGGGAACGCGTCGTGATCATCTCCCGGATCATCACCAAGCGGGTCGGGGCTCCCATCGCCGCCGAATGCTACGTGGACAAGAGCCCGCCGCGCCCGCCACGCGAGGCGACCATGCCGGTCGGGCTCCGAGACCGTGGCGCGGGCCGTCCCACCAAGCGCGAGCGCCGCCGCATCGAGCGCCTCTTCGGCCGCCGCCCACCCCACTGACCTGCCGAAGGCGATCCATGTCCCGGCCTGGGCGCCGGGACATGGATGGGCTACTGGCGGGTAAGCGGCCTGTACGGAGGAAGATCTCGTACGGCCGGAAGGTGGACCAGGTGAAGCTTTCGCCCTTGGAGGACGCAGTCGACCCGGAGGCGCTCCGCCGGGTCCTGGACGGCCGGTGGGAGCCTGTCCGCCAGGCCGCTCGCCGGCGGATGCAGGAGCTGAGGCCGCCCGCGGGCGAGACCGGCGACGTCGAGGAGCAGCGCGCCAGGGTCCTGGAGGAGCTGCGGCGGCTGGCCAAGGAGGGGTATCCGCGGCAGGGCTTTCCCAAGGAGTACGGCGGGAAGGGCGACATCGGCGGCTCTGTGATCTCGTTCGAGATGCTGGGACTCGGCGACCTGTCGCTGCTGGTGAAGGCGGGCGTCCAGTGGGGACTGTTCGGCGGGGCGATCCAGGCACTGGGCACGGAACGTCACCACCGCCTGTACCTCCGGCAGGTCATGGATCTGGAGCTGCTCGGGTGCTTCGCGATGACCGAGAGCGGGCACGGCTCCGACGTCGCCCACCTGGAGACCATGGCGACGTACGAGGCCGGCGCGTTCGTGATCCACACGCCGGTGGAGAGCGCCCGCAAGGACTACATCGGCAACGCCGCCCGCGACGGCCGGATGGCCGTGGTCTTCGCCCAGTTGATCGTCGGCGGGGAGTCGCACGGCGTTCATGCCCTGCTCGTGCCGATCCGGGACGAGCACGGACGGCCATGCCCGGGGGTGCGGATCGAGGACTGCGGGCCCAAGGGCGGGCTGAACGGGGTCGACAACGGCCGCCTGTATTTCGATCACGTCCGCGTGCCGCGCGAGGCCCTGCTCAACCGATTCGGCGACGTCGACGCCGAAGGGGTGTACTCCAGCCCGATCGACAACCCGGCACGGCGGTTCTTCACCATGCTCGGCACGTTGATCCGTGGTCGTGTCAGCATCGCGGGCGGGGCGGGGTCCGCCTCCAAGACCGCGCTCACCCTCGCCGTCCGGTACGGCGAGGCGCGGCGCCAGTTCGACCGCCCTGGGACCGGAACCGAGGTCCCGATCCTGGACTACCTGGCGCATCAGCGGAAGCTGCTGCCCGCGCTGGCCACCGCCTACGCGCTGCATTTCGCCCAGGAAGAGCTGGTCACCGCGCTGCACGACCTCCACGGTGAGGACGAGGTCGAGGACTGGCGGCAGCGGGAGTTGGAGTCGCGGGCCGCCGGGCTCAAGGCGATATCGACATGGCACGCCACGCAGACCATCCAGGCCTGCCGGGAAGCATGCGGCGGCGCCGGCTATCTGACGGCCAACCGCCTGCCGCAGCTGAAGGCCGACACCGATGTCTTCACCACGTTCGAGGGCGACAACACGGTCCTGCTGCAGCTGGTGGCCAAAGGGCTGCTCACCCGCTTCCAACACGACGTGGACGACCTCGGCACGCTCGGCCTGGCCCGCTTCGTGGCCGAGCAGTTCGCGGAGGCGCTGATCGAACGCACCGCGGCCCGTTCCACGATCGCCCGCCTTCTGACCGCGCGCGGCGAGCCGAGCGAGGCCGACCTGCTGGACCGGGCCTGGCAGTTGCAGGCCTTCGAGGACAGGGAGAAGCACGTCCTGGAGGGACTCGCCCGGCGGCTGCGCCGGGCCGCCTCCGACGGTGCCGACCCGTTCGAGGTCTTCAACGACGCCCAGGACCATGTGCTGCGCGCGGCCCGCGTCCATGTCGACCGGATCGTCCTGGAGGCCTTCGTCGCCGCCCTGGACCGGTGCGACGAGGCCGCCACCGAACTGCTGGGCCGGGTCTGCGACCTCTACGTGCTGTCCACGATCGAGGCCGACCGCGCCTGGTTCCTCGAACACGGCCGTCTCAGCCCGGCCACCGCCAAGGCGCTGCTCGAGACCGTCAACGAACTCTGCAAGCTGCTGCGCCCGCACGCCCGCACCCTGGTGGACGGCTTCGCCATTCCCCCACATCTTCTCGACGTCCCGATCGTCCGGTACCGGAAGCTTGGCGATCCTTTTGCGGCGTCATTGAGCCGGCTGGCCTGATGCCGCCGAAAAATGGCGCCGGGAATCGGCGTCATTGGTGCCGCGCATCTTCATCTGAAGATCTTTCGGGGTGATCGTCAGGGCCGTTATATTGGCGGGAACTCCCCCGCGTTCTGAGGCGGTGCCGCTTGCGCGTTCTGGTCAGCACGATTCCCCTGTTCGGGCACTTCTCGCCGATGGTGGCGCTGGCCTGGGCTCTGCGTTCCGCGGGTCATGAGGTCGTCGTGGCCTGCCATCGGGACTTCGCCGAGACGGTGACGCGTGCCGGGTTGCCGGCTGAGATCGTCTCCGAGACTCTCGGCAAAGAGGACTACGCCGCGTTCAACGGGAACTCCTCCGAGCATCCCTTCGAGCTCAGCGGACGCGGCTGGGCGGGGCTCGGACTGCGCTGTCTCGACGGGATGGCCGGCATCTTCAAGGCCGGCCCTCCCGACCTGCTCATCAGCGAGCCCGCCGAGTTCGCGGGCCGCCTGATCGCCACCGAGCGGGGCATCCCCTGGGTGCAGCATCACTGGGGGCTGGCCGTCCCACCCGAGATCGTGAACGCCGCTGAGGCCGAGCTGGCGGAGCCGGCCGGGCTGCCCCGGCCCGACCTCACCCTGTACCCGTGCGCCCCGAGCCTCCTGCAGCCCTATGCCGAGCCGGGCACCCACATGCGCTACATCCCCTACAACGGGGCGGAGGTCGTCGCCGACTGGGTTCCGGCGCGCAGCGGGCGGCCCCGCGTTCTCCTCACGTTCGGCAGCGTCCTCCCCCGGCATGGAACGGCCGCCCTGCGCCGGCTGGTCGTCGACATCGCCGAACGCCTGGCCGGGGACGGGCGGGAGGTCATCGTCGGCATGGACCCGGCGATGACCGAGGGCCACGGGCCGATGCCCGAAGGCGTGGTCATGGCCGGTTGGGTCCCGCTCAACCAGGTCCTGCCGACCTGCGACGCCATCATCCATCACGGCGGGATGGGGAGTTCGTCCTCGGCCGTCGTCTACGGCGTCCCGCAGCTGCTGATCCCGCAAGGCACCGACCAGTACGTCAACTCCGAACGGCTGAGCGCGAGCGGCGCCGCCATCAGGCTGGTCGGCGCCGAAGCCTCCGCCTCCGCCGCGGCGGAGGCCGTGACGGCGCTCCTCGAGCACACCTCCTACGCCCGGGCCGCTCAGGCCCTGGCGGACGAGGTCCGCGCCCAGCCCGCACCTGCGGCGATCGTCTCAACGCTCTCGTGCCTGGCCGGCGCCTAGACCGTCGCCGTCGCCCACTGGCCTTCCTGGACGGGGCTCCGGCCGATCAGGGGGGACCACCAGTCGCGGTTGCCGGCGTACCACCGGATGGTCTCGCGGATTCCGGCGTCGAACGGGATCTCGGGGGTCCAGCCGAGTTCGTCGCGGAGCTTGGTGGAGTCGAGGAGGTAGCGGCGGTCATGGCCGGGACGGTCGGGGACGGTGGTCTTGAGGGTGGCGGGCAGGCCGAGCTCGTCCAGGACGAGGTCGGCGATCTCCTCGACGCTCGCCTCGACGCCGGTGCCCACGTGGTACGTCTCGCCGACGCGGCCCTCCAGCAGGACCAGCTCGATGGCCCGGCAGTGGTCGACTGCATGGATCCACTCGCGGCGGTTGGCACTGCTGGCGTAGACCGGGAGCGGGCGGCCGTCGAGGGCCCGCGTGGTGAAGAGCGGGATCACCTTCTCGGGAAACTGGTGGCTGCCGTAGTTGTTGGCGCAGTTGGTGATGGTGACCGGCAGTCCGAACGTCTCGTGATAGGCCCGGATCACATGGTCGGCGGAGCCCTTGCTCGCGTTGTAGGGCGTGCGGGGACGGTATGGCGTCGTCTCGGTGAACACCGCGTCGTCGTCCAGGGCGAGGTCACCGTAGACCTCGCAGGTGGAGACATGGTGCAGGCGTTCGACCTGCTGGAGGCGGCACGCCTCGGCCAGCGCCTGCGTCCCCATCACGTTGGTGCGGAAGAACCGGGCCGGGTCCAGTACGGCGAGGCTGTTGTGCGATTCGGCGGCGAAGTTGACCACGACGTCGACCTGGTAGGTGTCCAGGACGATCCGCACCAGATCGAGGTTGCCGATGTCGCCCTGCACGAAGACGATCCGGTCGCGGATGTCGGCGAGGTTGGTCTCCGTTCCGGCGTACGTCAGCGCATCGAACGCGACGACGGTATCGTCCGGATGCCGCCGCGTCCAATAACGCGCGAAGTGGGAGCCGATGAATCCGGCGGCTCCGGTTACCAATAGCGCTGTCATGGGCTAAGGCTAAGGAGTGAAAAGCTGTTTTCCATGGGCCGGGAGCAAGGTTAGGGGCCCCTATTAGAGCCAGTCTCTCTCAGCGGCGAGAACCCCTGCCTGGAAGCGGCTTCTGGCCCCTAGTTTGGTCATGAGGCTCGATACCTGGCGGCGCACGGTGCGCACGGAGAGCCCCAGTTCGCGCGCGACACTGTCGTCGGTCTGGCCGTTGGCCAGCAGCCGGAGAATGGCACGTTCCTGCGGGGCGAGGCCGATGTCGTCCTTGACCAATTCGTCGCCGAACGGGATCGACGAGATCCAGATGTACTCGAAGAGCGAGCACAGCGCACCGACGAGACCGCCGCTGCGCACCTCCAGCGCGCCAAGCCGCACGTCAGCCGCATCGAGCGGGACGAGTGCCACCTCACGGTCGACGATGACCAGCGGCAGCGGAAGGGTCGGCACCGTGCGCGCCTCCCCGCCCAGCATGGTCAGCCACCGCACGTACCGCAGGGTGACCGGATGGTTGCGGAAACTCTCCTGGTAGACGATCCGGATGCGGACGCCGCGTTCCAGGGCCAGCCGGTCGAGTGGGCGGCTGGCCTCGAGTGCGTCCTCCTGCTGCGGGCCCGCCACGAACGACAGGCAGTCGTCCTGGGCGCTGTGGGCGAGCTCCTCCAGCCTGGCGCGTACGGCCTCGATCCCGTCGAGCTTCTTGACGGCCCCGGTGTCGAATTCCTGCATGGCGTCGTACTCGGCGGAGATGGCCTCCACCACGGTTTTCGCCTGCTCGATCTGCCGGTGCCGCAACGTCAGGTCTTCCTGGTTGCGGGCCAGCAGCATATTGAGCCCCACGACCGGACTGACGGGGAGCAGCGTTCCCGGCTCCTCCGCCGAACGGCGCAGGAGCGAGAGTTCCGTCAGCCGGTCCAGCGCCTTCCTGACGGCCTTCTCGGTGATTCCGAGACGTTCGGCCGTCGCCATCACTCCGGCGTCCGGATGTTTGAGCAGTGCGAGATAAACGCTTTCTGTCACTTCATCGATACCGAGCGCTTCCAGCACTCCGCCTCCCGCAGCATGTCTTCATGATCCATAGTTTTGCTGGTCAGAGACCTCTCGATCAAGTCCATGGCCCAAAGCTGTCATTGGGAACTCCTGTCACCTTGCTGCCATGACGGAAGCTGCCAGGTCGAATCGATGACATTCGACAAATGCGTGTCCAAGATGGAGAACAGACAAGCAACCGGTCATCAGAGGCTGCGAAACCCAGGAGGAATGGTGGCACAGAATCCGGAAGCGCAAGTAATGCTCGATCACGACTGTGCCACTGTAGCGGCCAGCGGATCAGGCGGAGGATTCTCATGGGGTTGACGAGAGGAAATCGCATCAGCCGTGTACGCAGTTCGCATGACTCTGGAAACCGTGGACTGCGCCGGCGCCCCGTCCTCTCCAGCCCCGTCATCGACGGCCCCGGGCCCCACAGCCCCGCACCCGACCACTCTGTCGCCCGCGACGATGTGCGACCTGGCCTGGGCACTCGCCCGCCCTTCGGACCATCTGGAACATCTCTACGCCCGCCGGCACGGGACTGAAATGGAAGTCGTGGTCTTCCTGCTCGCCGAATCGCCCGCCGCAGCCAAGGCCACAGTAGAAACGTTCGGACAACGGCTGTTGTCCTATTCCCCACTACTCGATGGCTGGCGGGTAAAAGAAATATCCCCGCTCAAGCTAGGTGAAGACCCACTTCCTTGACAGGGGGCTGAAGGGTGGAAGTACCACCGTTCATACCGGCTGAAAGAAAGTACACCCACGAGGTCCTGCGGGAATCGATTTCCAGCTCGGCCGCCGACCACGGGCAGATGGTCCTGATCACTGGGGGCCTGGCCAGCGGAAAGACCGAACTGCTGGGCGCCGTCGCCGAATTCGCCAACGAGTCGGGCGCGCTGCTTCTGACCGCGGCGGGCGCACGCGACGAACAACGGCTTCAGATGGGCGTTATGTGGCAACTCCTGCACAGCGCGTCCCTGCCGCCCGAAGTCGTCGACAGGGCCACATCCCTGATCCGCGTTGAGGCGCTCGACGACGACGCCGACGACAAGGCCGTGCGGCCGACCGACACCGGACAGCTGCACGGCCTGTCGGCCCTGGTCCTCGAACTGGCCCGGACCCGCCCCGTCGTGATCAGTGTCGACGATGTCCAGTTCGCCGATCACGCGTCCCTGCAGGTGCTGCTCTACCTGCGCCGCCGGATGCGGTCGGCGCGGATCTTCATGGCGCTCACCGAGTGGGCGCGGCCGAGCCTGCTGCGATCGGTCTTCCACGCGGAGGTCGTCCGCCGGCCGCATCGCCGGATCATGCTGGGCCGGGTGTCCCGTGACGGTGTCGCCGAGCTGGTCGAGCATCGGCTCGGCGCCACCTCCCGGGTGGAGCTGGCTCCCCGCTGCTACCAGATCACCGGCGGCAACCCGCTGCTCGTCCAGGCGCTCATCGAGGACCACCGGGCGGGCGCCGGCGCGGGAGAGACGTTCCGCCAAGCGCTCCTGGACTGCCTGCACCGCTGGGACCCGGATCTGATCAGGGTCGCGATCGGCCTGGCCGTGCTGAACGAGCACGCCACACCGGAGCTGGTCGGCGGTCTGCTCGGCATGAAGCCGACCACGGTCACGCAGATGCTGGCGGTGCTCGACGGTGCCGGGCTGCTGCGGTCGGGACGGTTCCGGCATCCCGAGATCCGCACGACCGTCCTCTACAGCCTGACGACTGAGCTCGCCACCCAGCTGCACGCCCGCGCCGCCGAACTCCTGTACGAGCAGGGCGCCGAGCCGATCGAGGTCGCGCGCCATCTGGTCGGCGCCGACGCCGTGCCCGGCGACTGGGCGCTGCGGGTGCTCCGGCAGGCCGCCGAGCAGCCGCTGGGTTCCGGTGACGTCGAGCTCGCGGGCAGGAGCCTGGAGCTGGCGATCCGCGAGTGCGGGGATGAGTCCGAGCGGCGGTGCCTGCGCATCGCCCTGGTCCGCTGGGCCTGGCGGTT
This sequence comes from Actinomadura rudentiformis, assembly GCF_008923185.1. Classification (GTDB taxonomy): domain Bacteria; phylum Actinomycetota; class Actinomycetes; order Streptosporangiales; family Streptosporangiaceae; genus Spirillospora; species Spirillospora rudentiformis. Next base: position 27,865 of record NZ_WBMT01000030.1, on the reverse strand, counting down.
CAACCCGGCCGCGGCGGCGCGGCACCTGCCCTCCCTGCACGACGCGCTGCGGGCCGGTGTGCTGGCCCGCCACGAGGCCATGCCGATCATCAGGCACCTACTGTGGAACGGCGATCTGCAGGCCGCCACCGAGTCGCTTGAGGCGCTGGCCGTCACCGCGGGCCGGGCCGACGCCCGCGCCGTGACCGAGCTGACCTTCTCCTACGGCTGGATCTACGGTTCGCCGCTCCGGCTCCTCGCCGGCAAGGAGGCCGCTCGGCCTCCGGCCGTCCGGCGGGGCGCGATCGAGGACGGTCTCAGCGGCGCCGAGCATGTGCTCCAGGGCAGTTTCCTCGGCGACACGATCCCCGAGGCAGGCGCGATCGCCCTTCTCCTCCTGGAGTACGCCGGTGAGCGGCGCAAGGCCCTGTTCTGGCACGAGACGCTGCTCGGCGAGGCCGAACGGCGGGGCTCGACCACCTGGCAGGCGATGCTCCAGGCCGTCCGCGCCGCCATAGCGCTCCGCCAGGGAAAGCTGCTGGAAGCCGACGACCAGGCCAAAGAAGCGCTCAACGCGCTGCACCCGCAGAGCTGGGGTGTTCTCGTCGGCCTCCCGCTCTGCACCCGCGTCCTGGCCAACACCGCGCTGCACCGGCACGGCAAGGCCACCGAGCTGCTGGACCAGCTCGTCCCCGACGCGATGTTCGACACGGTCTTCGGCCTGCACTATCTGCATGCCAGCGGCCATCACCACCTCGCCGCCGGACGTCCGCTCGCGGCACTCGACGACTTCGAACGCTGCGGCGCGCTCATGAAGGAATGGGACCTGGACATTCCGGCGGCCGTCCCCTGGCGGACCGACATGGCCCAGGCCCACCTGCGCCTCGGCAGTACAGGGAAGGCCCGCGTCCTGCTGACCGAGCAGCTGGGCCGTCTGGGCCCGGGTCCCTCAGACGTCCGCCTGCGGGGCATCACCCTGCGCGTCAAGGCGGCGGCGGGGCCGGTGCCGGAACGCGTTCTCCTGCTCCAGGAGGCCGTCCAACTCTTGGAACGTTGCGACGACCACCGGGAACTCGCCTATGCCCTGGCCGACTTGAGCCAGGCTTACCGCGAACAAGGCGAGCTGAGCCAGGCCCGGCTCACGGCCCGCCGCGCCGAGCAGGAAGGCAAGGTCTGCGGTGCCACCTCCTTGGCCGCGCTCCTCAGCCCCGGCAAGCCCAACTCCAAGCCGGCCCGGCCCGAACACGCCAACGGCGCCCTCATTCTCAGCGACGCCGAACGCCGCGTGGCCAGTCTCGCGGCCTCCGGGCACACCAACCGCGAGATCGGCCGCAAGCTCTATGTCACCGTCAGCACGGTCGAGCAGCATCTGACCAGCGCCTACCGGAAGCTGGCCATCACTCGCCGGGCCGACCTCCCCATGGCCCTGGCCGGCGAAGCCGAAACGACCGCCGCCGAAGCACTGGCCCCCGCCTGAACGACCACCCTGATCGACCACCCCGAAAGCCCGGGTCCGCTGGACCCGGGCATTCGGGTTCGTCGACGTGATCGGGCCATGACTCTTGACTCGGGCTACTCGGCTTACTCGGGCTACTCGGCTACTCGGGCTACTCGGCGGCGCCCAGTTCCTCGTCGAGGATGTCGAAGAGGTCGTCCGCGCTGGCCGTCTCCAAGTGATGGTCGTCCTCGTGCCGGAACGACCAGGCGGCCGCGAGGTCGCGGAGACGGGCCGCGATCTCCTGGTGGCGCCGGGAGTCGGGGGTGGTCGCCGTCAAGGCCGCCGCCAGCCGGTCGATCTGGACATCGAGATCCGCTGAGGCGTCGTCGCCCGCCACGGCGGTACGGAGACGGCCGGCCAGGACGGTGCGGAGATGCCCGGCCAGGGCGGTCACGGACGGGTGGTCGAAGATCAGGGTCGCGGGCAGCCGCAGGTCGGTGTGCGCGGCGAGACGGTTGCGGAGCTCGACGGCCGTGAGGGAGTCGAACCCGAGCTCCAGGAAGCCCCGATCGGGGTCGATGGCCTCCGCAGAGGCGTGGCCGAGGACGATGGCGGCTTCGGCGCGCAGGAGGCCGAGGAGGACGCGTTCCGCCTCCCCCTCGGAACGGCCTGCCAGGCGCGCCGGCCATGAGGTGGCCTGTGCGGTGGTCGCGGTCGGGCGCCGACGGGTGGCGACCATGCCGCGCAGGATGTGCGGGACGCCGTCCTGCTGGTGGCGGATCGAGGCCAGGTCGAGGCGGACCGGAACGAGGAGCGGTTCCGGCGCGGTGAAGGCCGCGTCGAAGAGGCGAAGGCCTTCACCTACGCGCAGGCCCAGCACGCCGGTGCGCTTCATGCGGATGACGTCCGTGTCCTGAAGGTTCTCGCCCAGGCCGCCTTCCGCCCAGAGGCCCCAGGCGAGGGAGACCGCGGGCAGGCCGAGGTTCCGGCGGTGAACGGCCAGGGCGTCCAGGAAGGTGTTGGCGGCCGAGTAGTTGCCTTGGCCCGCGGCGCCCATGGCTCCACCCGCGGAGGAGAAGAGGATGAACGCGGTCAGGTCCCCGGCCAGCTCGCTGGTCAGCTCGTGCAGGTTCCAGGCCGCGTCGATCTTCGGACGCAGAACGGTGTCCATCCGGTCCTGGTCCAGGGCGGTGACGATGCCGTCGTCCAGGACGCCCGCGGCATGGATCACGGCCGTCAGCGGACGCGAGCCGGGAATCGAGCGCAGGAGTTCGGACAGGGCGCCGCGGTCGGCCGCGTCACAGGCCTCGATGGTCACCTCGGCGCCGAGGGCGCGCAGCTCCGCGAGGAGGGCATCGGCGCCCGGAGCCGCAAGGCCCCTGCGGCTGGTCAGGATGAGGTGCTCGGCCTTGTGTTCTTCGATGAGGTGACGCGCGACCAGGCTGCCCAGCACACCTGTGCCACCGGTGATGAGGATCGTTCCGCCGGGCGCCGGGCCTGCCTGGGCGGGCTCATCGGCACGCAGGGTGGCCAGCCGGGGAGCGAGGATCTCGCCGTCGCGGATGGCCAGGGCGGGCTCGTCGGTGGCGATGGCGCGAAGCAGGAGACCGGGTGGTGTGGGCCCGTCCAGGTCCAGGAGAACGATCCGGCCGGGGTTCTCCAGCTGGGCGGAGCGGAGCAGACCCCAGACCGGCGTCTGCGGCAGGTTGATCGTGTCGCCCAGGGCGACGGCGCGATGGGTCACCATGACCAGGCGGGATGACTCGAACCGTTCCTCGGCCAGCCAGGACTGGACGAGGGCGAGGGACTGTGCGGCGACGGACCGGGCCGCGGCGGGAGTGTCGCCCGCTTCGGGAGCCGGACACGGAACGAACACGGTGTCCGGTGTGGGGGCGTCCGAGGCCAGCGCGTCGGCGAGGTCGGCGTGGCGTTCGACGTTCAGGCCCAGATCGTCGTCGCCCAAGACCGCACAGATTCCGGCACCGGCCACGGGTTCGCCGGCGGGTGCCCTGGTCCAGTCCACGCGATGGAGGGACTCGGTGGAGGCAGTCTGGGCGGCCTGGGCGGGCAGGGCGCGCAGGGTCAGGGATCCGATCGAGGCGACCGGGGCTCCGGCGGTGTCGGCCAGTCTCAGGGAGACCGACTCCTGGCCGGACGGCGAGATGCGGACGCGGAGGGCACGTGCGCCGGTCGCGTACAGCTCGACCTGTGACCAGGCGAACGGCAGCATCGGCCTCGCGCTCGCGGGTGCGTTCAGGCCGATCGCGTGCAGAGCCGAGTCCAGGGCGGCCGGGTCGAGGCCGAAGCCGCTCTCCTGGGGAAGGGTGACCTCGGCGAAGATCTCGTCGTTGTGGGTCCAGGCCGCGGCCAGGCCCTGGAAGGCGGCACCGTAACGGTGGCCTTGGGCGGCCAGGTCGTCGTAGAGGCCCTCGATGCCGACGGGCTGCGCGCCCGGTGGAGGCCATGCGATCAAGTCGAAGGACCGGGGCTCGGCGCCCGTGGTGAGGACGCCCTCGGCGTGGCGGGTCCACGGGCCGTCTTCGCGTCCGGAGTAGATCGAGACCTTGAAACGGTCCGCGTCGTCCGCGCCGGCGACCACCGTCACCTGCAGGGTCGTCGATCCCGTGGGCGGGAGTTCCAGGGGCGCTTCGAGGGTGAGTTCCTCGACGACGTCACAGCCGACCTCTTCTCCCGCTCGGCGTGCCAGCTCCACGAAGGCCGTTCCGGGGAGCAGGACGGATCCGCCGATCTCGTGAGCCGCGAGCCACGGGTGAGTGGCGAGGGAGATCCGCCCGGTGAGGGTGGCTCCGGACCGGTCGGCGTGACGCATGGTCGCGGCGAGGAGGGGATGCCCGGTCCCCGCGAGGCCGAGGCTGCCGGGATCGCCGTTCTGGGTGGCGACGTCCTGCCAGTAGCGCCTGCGCTGGAACGGGTAGGTCGGGAGTTCCACGGGGTGGGACGACGGCGCGAAGACCTCGTTCCAGTCGATGCGTGCGCCGTCGGCATGGAGGCGGGACAGGGCCGTCATGAGCGACCTGGACTCGCCCGTGTCGCGGCGGAGGAGCGGAACGCAGAGGTGGTCGTCGGAGCCGATCAGGCCGGTGAGAACGGCGTCGGGGCCGACCTCGACCAGGCGTGTGACCTTGCTGGCCAGGAGGGTGTCCACGCCGTCGCCGAAGCGGACCGTTGCGCGGACATGCCGGACCCAGTACCCGGGTGAGCCGAGCTCAGAGGGTGCGGCGACCTCGCCGGTGACGTTGGAGACGAGTGGGATGCCCGGCGGGTGGAACGCCAGCTTCCCGATGACCCGGCGGAAGTCATCCAGCATCGGTTCCATGAGCGGCGAGTGGAAGGCGTGCGAGACCCGCAGCCGGGAGACCCTGCGGCCCTCGGCTTCGAAACGCGCCGCGATCAGCTCGACCTCGTCCGCCGCGCCGGAGACGACGACGGAAGCGCGGCCGTTCACCGCGGCCAGGCCGGTCCCCTCGGTCAGGACCGCACGGACCTCGGCCTCGGAGGCGGCGATGGCGGCCATCGCGCCTCCTGGGGGCAGTGCCTGCATCAGACGGCCGCGGGCCGCCACGAGGGTGCAGGCGTCCGGCAAGGTGAGGACACCGCTGACATGGGCGGCGACCAGTTCACCGAGGGAGTGGCCGGTGACCATGTCGGGAGAGACTCCCCACGATCGCAACAGGTGGAAGAGGGCCACCTCCAGGGCGAAGAGCCCGGCCTGGGCGTAGACGGTCTGGTCGAGGATCCCGGCGTCTTCTCCGAAGACGACGTCCTTGATGGGACGGTCCAGGTGCTCGTCGAATTCGGCGCAGATCTCGTCGAAGGCTTCCGCGAAGGCCGGATACGTGCCATAGAGGTCACGCCCCATGCCTGGACGTTGTGAACCTTGGCCGGTGAAGAGGAACGCGGTCTTCGCGCGTCCGGTACGCGCCTTCCCTTGAACGAGACCGGGTGAGTCCGTGCCGTCAGCGAGAGCGGCGAGGGCCTTGACGAGTTCTTCACGGTCCGCGCCGAGCACGGCCGCGCGGTGTTCGAAGTGGGAACGCGTGAGCGCCAGCGAACGGCCGATGACCGACGCCGGGTGCTGAGCCGCGTGAGGCAGCAGCTGGGCGGCCTGTGCGCGCAGGGCTTCAGGTGAACGTGCGGACAGGAGCCACGGCAGGGTGCGGCCAGTGGACCGGTCGCCGGACGGCGCGTCAGGCTGTTCCGGGAGCCCATTCCCTGGTGCCTCTTCGATGATGACGTGGGCATTGGTGCCGCTCAGGCCGAACGACGAGACCCCGGCACGGCGGGGGCGGTCAGGATCCGGTTCCCAGGGGACGGCTTCGGTGACGAGGCGCACCTGGCCCGCCGACCAGTCGACGTGGGGCGACGGCTCGCCGGCGTGCAGCGTCGGCGGAACGCGGCGGTTGCGGAGCGCCTCGACCATCTTGATGATCCCGGCGGCCCCGGCGGCGGCCTGGGTGTGGCCCAGGTTCGACTTGATCGAGCCCAGCAGGAGCGGCCGCCCGGCGGGCCGGTCCTGGCCGTAGGCGGTGAGCAGCGCACGGGCCTCGATGGGGTCGCCGAGCCTGGTACCCGTGCCGTGGGCCTCGACGACGTCGATGTCGGCGGGCGCCAGGCGCGCGGATTCGAGGGCCTGCCGGATGACGCGTTGCTGCGCGGGACCGTTGGGCGTGGTGAAGCCGCTGCTGGCGCCGTCCTGGTTGACCGCGCTGCCGGTGACGACGGCGGCGACCGGGTGACCGTTGCGGCGGGCGTCGGAGAGGCGTTCCATCAGGAGTACACCGGCGCCCTCGGAGCAGCCGATGCCGTCGGCGGCGGCGCCGAAGGCCTTGCAGCGGCCGTCAGCGGCCAGGCCCCGCTGCTCGGAGAAGTACACGAACATGTCGGGTGCGGCCATGACCGTCACCCCTCCGGCGAGCGCGAGCGAGCACTCGCCCCGGCGCAGGGACTCGGCTGCCCAGTGCAGCGCGACCAGGGAGGACGAGCAGGCGGTGTCGACGGTGACGGCCGGGCCCTCCAGCCCGAGGGTGTACGAGACGCGGCCGGAGACGAGGCTGCCGTCGCTGCTGCCGGCGCCGTAGTCGTGGTACATCACGCCGCAGAAGACGCCGGTCCGGCTGCCCCGGAGGGCCGAGGGGACGATTCCGGCGCGTTCGACGGCCTCCCAGGACGTCTCCAGCATCAGGCGCTGCTGCGGGTCCATGCCGAGGGCCTCGCGCGGTGAGATGTCGAAGAAGCCGGCGTCGAAGTCGGCCGCGTCGTGGAGGAACCCGCCCTCGTTGGCGCAGCTGCGTCCGGGCAGGCCCGGTTCGGGGTCGTAGAGGCCGTCGAGGTCCCAGCCCCGGTCGGCGGGGAAGCCGGAGATCGCGTCCGTTCCACCGTCGACCAGGCGCCAGAGGCTCTGCGGTCCGGTCACGCCACCGGGGAACCGGCATCCCATCCCGATGATGGCGATCGGCTCGGCTGGACTTTCGGGGCGCTCGGGGGCCTCGGACGGCTCGGAGGCTTCGCTGAGCTCCCGGCGCAGGCGCTCGTTCTCCAAAAGGGACGCGCGCAGCGCTTCGACTATCTGGTCGGACGAAGTAGCCATCAGCTCACCAGGTGATTCGGAGTTCGGCAGGGCCACGGACGATCACACCGAACTTCCACTTCACGCCTTCCGGCCCGTCCGCGAGCCGGAGGGCGGGGAAACGTTCGAGGAGGGTCTCCAAGGCCACCTGGAGCTCCAGCCGGGCCAGCTGGGCGCCGATGCAGTGGTGCGGACCGTGCCCGAACGCCAGGTGGGGGTTCTTGGCGCGGGCGAGGTCCACGCGTTCGGGATCGTCGAAGACCGCGGGATCACGGTTGGCGGCGGCGAGCGCCGGCAGCACGGGCTCGCCCGCGCGGATGGTCACGTCGCCGAGCCGCACGTCCTCCATGGAGTAGCGGGCGAACATCGCCGCGGTGTTGATCGGGATGAACCGGAGCAGCTCCTCGACGGCCGTGCGCATCAGGCCCGGTTCGGCACGCAGCCGCGCCAGCTCGTCCGGGTGGGTCAGGAGGTGGAAGGCGAAGCTCGGGATGCCGGAGGCCACGGTCTCGGCACCACCGGTGAGCAGGCCGGGCCCCGCAATGGAGATCAGCTCCGCCTCGCTGAGGCGGTCCCCGTCGTCGCGGGCGCGAACGAGGCTGCCGAGCAGGTCGTCGGTGGGATTCCGGCGGCGTTCGGCGATCAGCTCGCCCAGGTAGGCGTCGAGCTCCGGGCCGATCTCGGCGAGCACCTCGCCGCTGGTGGTCTCGTCGTTGGTGAGCGCCTCGGTCCAGCGGCGGAACCGCACGTGGTCGGAGTAGGGTACGCCGAGCAGGTCGCAGATGACCGACACGGGCAGCGGACGCGCGAACTGCTCGACCAGGTCGGCCGGGCCTCCCCCCTCGACCATGGTGTCGATGAGTTCGCCGGCACGGGCCTTGACCTCGGCGCGCATCCGCTCGACGCGGCGGGCGGTGAACGCCTTGCCCACCAGGCGGCGCAGCCGGGTGTGGTCAGGCGGGTCCATGCCCATGATGCCGTCGTCGGTGTTCTCCGAGCGCAGTCTCGGCTGGTCGAGGCCCTGGGCGAGCTCCCGGCTGAAGCGGGGATCGCTGAGCACCAGCTTCACGTCGTCGTAGCGGGTGGCCAGCCAGGCGGGCTCCCCGTAGGGCAGTTGGACACGGCTCAGCGGCTCCTGCTCACGCAGCCGCGCGTACAACGGCGAGACGTCGAGCTCATGCATGTCGAACGGGTACTTGCGGATCCGTCGTCCGGCGGCGCTCATCGCCCGGCCCCCTGATCATCCGAACGGCGGACACCGACGAAGAGGCCGCGGCCCGCGAGGCCGCCCTCGATGTAGGTCGGGGTGAGGCCCGCCTGCTCGAAGGCCGCCTCGTACTCGGCCCGGGTGAAGAGGGTGATCAGGGTCGACTCGGCGATGTGGCGGATGCCGGACTCGATGTCGGCGACCAGGTAGTGCACGTCCATGCGGGTCGCGTCTCCCTCGACAGAGGAGTGCGAGATCCGCGCCACCGTCCGCCCGGCGGCCTCGACGACGTCGGCGGCGATGTAACCGGGGATGAACGTCTCCGGGAACCACCACGGGTCGACCACCACCACACCGCCGGGCGCGGTGTGCCGGGCGAAGGTGCGCAGCGCCGCCGCCAGCTCCCCGGTGGAACGCATGTGCCCGACGGAGGCGAACAGGCAGGTGACCGCGTCGAACGTGCGGCCGAGGTCGAAGTCGCGCATGTCGCCCAGGTGAAACCTGGCGCCGGGAGCCCGCTTCCTGGCCGTGACCAGCATGTCCTCCGACACGTCCAGCCCCTCGACCTCGGTGAACTGCTCGGCGAAGCAGGCCAGGTGTCCCGCGGTGCCGCAGGCGACGTCCAGCAGGGACGCGGCGCCTGGCTTGTTGTCGAGGATGAGTTCGATGACGGTCTTGGACTCGGCCGCGTAGTCCTTGCCGCGTCCCTCGTGGACCAGGTCGTAGATCTCGGCGTCTTCGGCCTCGTACATCTCTGTTCTCCTTTCAGGCGCGGGCGGTGAGCCAGCCCTCGATGGCCTCGGCGGTGGTGGAGACGCGGTCCTCGACGATCGTGAAGTGGTCGCCCGGAACGGTCAGCACCGTCTCGGCGGTGGCCCAGCCGTTGCGCCAGCCGTCACCTCCGGCCGCCGCCTCCGGGTTGATGGGGTCCTCGGGGCGGACGAAGAGGACGGGGGCCTCCAGCGCGCCGATCGGGATCTCCGGCATGAGATCGATGTAGCGCGCCATCGCCGACAGCTTGGCGGTGTCGAACGGGCCGTAGGACGCCTCCCGTTCCAGGAGACCGGTGGCCAGTTCCTCCATGGAGTCCAGGAACTCGCCCTCATCGTCGTGATCGGCGGTGTGGGCGACCGTGTAGGTGTCGATGAGCACGACGCCGGCGGGTCCGCGCCCCGACTGTTCGAGGCGTTCGGCGACGGCGTGGGCGAGGAGGCCGCCGGAGGAGTACCCGAGCAGCACGAACGGATCGTCCCCGGCGGCGTCCAGCACGCTGCCGGCCAGCACGGTGACCAAGGCCTCGACCGATTCGGGAAGGCGCTCGCCTGTCACGAACCCGGGTACGGGCAGTCCCGCGACCTCGTGCGTTCCCCGGAGGTGCCCGGCCAGCTTCACGTGCTGGTAGGGGCTGCCCATCGCCATCGGCGTGCTGAGGCACAGCAGCCTGGGCCGCCCCGCCGCCTCGGCGAGGGTGACCGCCTGGGCGGAGGCAGAGCCGGTGGAGGCGCCGAAGCTCGGGCGGACGGCCGCGACCGCACGCAACATGTCGAGACCCTCGGACAGCTTTCCGGCATGGACGGCCTCCCGGAACAGGTCCCGGAGCGTCTCGGCGGCCGGGTCCGGCGCCGCCTGCGGATCCGCAGTCGTGACGGCACCGAGCTTGGAACGCAGGTGGGCGGCCAGCTCGGCCGGTGTCCGGTGGTCGAAGACGACCGTCGCGGGCAGCCGCAGGCCGGTGGCGGCGTTGAGCCGGTTGCGCAGCTCGACGGCGACCAGCGAGTCGAACCCGGACTCCAGGAAGTGCCGATGCGGATCGATGGCCTCCCCGCCGGCGTGGCCCAGCAGGGCGGCGGAGTAATCCCGGACGAGATCGCACAGGCCCCTCTCGTCCAGCCCAGCCACATCGACGCCCGTGCCCTCGGCGCCCTCGGCGGCGGTGGCGCTGGACCGCCCGGTGGTGACCAGGTCGCGCAACAGGTGCGGGACCTCCCCTTCGGAGGCGGCGCCCCGGTCGAGCTTGATCGGGATCAGCAGCGGCTCGGGCCGGGCGAGTGCCGCGTCGAAGAGGGCCAGGCCCTCCTGTGCGGTCAGCGCCCGCATGCCGTCGCGGGCGATGCGCGCGCGGTCGGCGTCAGCGAGCCCGCCGGTCAGCTCGCTGGTCTCCGACCACAGACCCCAGGCCAGCGCCTGCGCGGGCAGGCCAAGCGCGCGGCGGTGCGCGGCCAAGCCCGTGAGGAACGCGTTGGCGGCGGCATAGTTGCCCTGGCCCGGCGTCCCGAACAGCCCGGCGGCCGAGGAGAACAGCACGAACGCCGACAGATCCAGGTGCGCGGTGGCTTCATGCAGGACCAGCGCGGCGTCGGCCTTGGGCCGCAGCACCGCCTCCATCCTGTCCCTGGTCAGGGAGGTGAGGACACCGTCGTCCAGGACCGCGGCGGCGTGCACGACGGCCGTGAGCGGACGGTCGGCCGGGATCTGCTCGATCAGCTCGTCGACGGCGGCCCGGTCGGCGACGTCACAGGCCGCGAGGGTGACCTCCGCGCCCCGTTCGCGCAGTTCGGCGGCCAGGTCGGTGCCGCCGCCGCTGCGGCTGGCCAGCACCAGATGGCGGACGCCGTGCTCGGTGACCAGGTGCCGGGCGAGGAGCCCGCCCAGCGTCCCGCTCGCGCCGGTGATCAGCGTCGTGCCGCCGGAGTTGAACGTGCCCGACGCAGGCCCGTCCACAGGTGCCGGGCGGGCCAGGCGGGCGCCGTGCACGACGCCGTTCCTGATGACCGCCTGAGGCTCACCCGTGGCGACCAGGCCCGGGAGCAACTCAGCGGGATCGTTGTCGGCGTCGACAAGGAGGAACCGGTCCGGATCCTCGGACTGGGCCGAACGGACCAGGCCCCAGACCGCGGCCCCGGTGAGGTCGAGGACGTCCTCTCCGTCGAGCGCCACGGCGCCCCGCGTGACCACGGTGAACCTGCCGGGCCGCTCCTCCGCGATCCAGTCCTGGAGGGCGGTGAGGACCTCGTGCGAGGCCATGCCCGAGACTTCCAGGACCGTCACATCCGTTACCGCGTCCGCTGGGGGGGCGAGTGTGATCGGCGTCCACGTCCAGGTGTAGAGGTGGCGGTGGCCGGTGCTCGCCGCGCCGGTGGCCCCCGCCGGGCGCAGGACGAGAGAGCCGACCCGCGCGACCGGGGCGCCGGACTGGTCGTCCAGTTCCACGGACACGGCGTCGGGCGCGGTGGGCGTCACCCGGACGCGCAGCCGGTCGGCACCGGTCGAGAAGAACTCCACGCCCGACCAGGCGAACGGCATCGCCGACTCGACCGTGACGCCGTCGCTCAGGCCGATGGCGTGCAGGGCGGCGTCCAGCGCGGCCGGGTGGAGGCCGAAGCGCCCGGCCTGCCAGCTCGCCTCCTCCGGCAGGGCGACCTCGGCGAAGATCTCGCCGCTGTCCGCCGCCCGCCAGGCGGCGGTGAGACCGCGGAAGGACGGGCCGTAGGCCAGCCCCGCGTCCGCAAACGCCTCGTACAGGCCCTCGGTCTCGATCGGCTCGGCGCCCTCCGGCGGCCAGGCGGTGCGGCTCGCGGGCACCGGCGCGGTCGCGGCGGAGACGATGCCGGCGGCGTGCCGTGTCCAATCGTCCCGTGTCCAGTCGTCCCGTGTCCCCTCGCCGCCGCCTTCGGGCCGCGAGTAGATCGTCACGGCGGCGGTGCCGGTGCCGTCCGGGTCCTCGACGGTGACCTGCAGCTGGACGCCGCCGCGCTCGGGCAGGACCAGCGGTGCCTCCAAGGTCAGCTCGTCGATCCGGCCGCAGCCGACCTGGTCTCCGGCCTGCCTGGTGATCTCCACCAGCGCCGCGCCGGGCACGATCGCGGCGCCGCCGACGGCGTGGTCGGCCAGCCAGGGCTGCGAGCCGGTCGACAGCCGCCCGGTGAGGACCGCGCCGCCAGATCCCGCGAGGCGGACGACCCCGCCGGCCAGCGGGTGCGCGGTCGGGTCGACCCCGGCGGCGGACAGCTCGCCGTCCGCCCACATCGCGTCCATCTCGGGCCAGAACCGCTGCCGGTGGAACGCGTAGGGCGGCAGCGTCACCCGCCTTGCGCCGCGCCCGGCGAACAACCGCTTCCAGTCCAGGTCCAGGCCGGTGGCATGGAGCGTCCCGGCCGCGGTCAGCGCCGCGACGGCCTCGGGCCGTCCCTTGCGGAGAACGGGGATGAGCGTCGCGTCGCCGGACGCACCGGTGAGGCACTGCCGTGCCATTCCCGACAGGGCACCGCCGGGTCCGATCTCGACGAACCGGTCGACGCCCGCCGCCTCCAGGGTCCGGACGGCGTCCATGAAGCGGACCGCCTGCCGCACCTGGTCGACCCAGTACTCGGGATCGCACAGGTCGTCGGGCGCGATCACCTCGCCGGTGACGGTCGACACGATCGGGATCTCGGGGGGTTCGTACGACAGCTCGTCGGCGGTGTCGAACAGCTCGTCCAGCATCTCCTCGACCAACGGCGAGTGCACGGGCCGTTTGATCGGCAGCCGCCGGGTGGCGCGGTCCCGGCCGTCCCAGTGGGCCACGATGTCGAGGACCTCGTCCTCGTCTCCCGAGACCACGACGGCCTCGGGGCCGTTGACCGCCGCGATGTCGGTGCCGTCGGTGAGCGTCGGGCGGACCTCGTCCTCGGTGGCCTGGATCTCGACGACCGCGCAGGCCGCCGGGAGTTCCTGCATCAGCTGGCCGCGGGTCGCGGTCAGCTTCACGGCGTCCTTCAGCGACAGGACGCCCGCGACGTGCGCCGCGGCCAGCTCACCGACGGAGTGGCCAGCCAGGTAGTCGGGACGCACACCCCACGACTCCATGAGCCGGAACATCGCGACCTCCAAGGCGAACAGCGCCGCCTGGGTGAACGTCGTCTGATCCAGCAGCCGTGCCTGGACCGAGCCCTCCTCCGCGAACATCACCTCGCGCAGAGGCCGGTCCAGGAAGCGGTCAAAGCGTGCGCAGACGTCGTCGAAGGCTTCGGCGAACACCGGGAACGCCTCGTACAGCTCCTGGCCCATGCCCGGGCGCTGGGTGCCCTGGCCGGCGAAGAGGAAGGCTGTCCTGCCACCGGGACGCGCCTCCGCGCGGACGAGTCCCGGCGCCGGGTCGTCTTGCGCGAGAGCGGAGAGAGTGCTGATCAGCTCGTCGCGGCCGGCGCCGACGACGACCGCGCGGTGCTTGTCAGGGGAACGCCCCGTGGCGAGCGAGTAGGCGACGTCGAGCAGGCTCTCCTCGGGGCGCTCGGCCAGGTGGGCGAGGAGCCGTCCGGCCTGCGCCGGTACGGCGTCGCGGCTGCGCGCGGAGAGAAGGAGCGGGAGCGCGGCGCCGTCGTCCTCAGAAGGCGGAACGGGCGCCTCGGGGCGAGGCTCGGGTTCCGGGGCCTGCTCAAGGATGGTGTGGACGTTCGTTCCGCTGAGGCCGAACGAGGAGACTCCCGCGCGGCGGGGCCTGCCGGTGTCGGGCCAGGGGATGGTCTCGGTGAGGAGCGCGACGTTGCCGGTTGACCAGTCGACGTGCGGGGTGGGTTCGTCGGCGTGGAGGGTCTTGGGGAGTTCGCCGGTCCGCAGCGCCATCACGGTCTTGATGACACCGGCGACACCGGCCGCGGCCTGGGTGTGCCCGAGGTTGGACTTGACCGAGCCGAGGAACAGCGGCCGGTCACGGTCCTTGCCGTACGTCGCCAGCAGCGCCTGGGCCTCGATCGGGTCCCCCAGGGTGGTCCCGGTGCCGTGCGCCTCGACCGCGTCGACGTCGTCGGGAGTCAGCCCGGCGACGGCCAGCGCCCGCCGGATCACGCGCTCCTGGGACGGGCCGTTCGGCGCGGTGAGCCCGTTGGACGCGCCGTCCTGGTTGACCGCGCTTCCCCGCACCACCGCCAGCACCTGATGACCGTTGCGGCGGGCGTCGGAAAGACGCTCGACCACCAGCACGCCGACGCCCTCGGCCCAGCCGACTCCGTCCGCGCCCGCGCCGAACGCCTTACAACGGCCGTCGGTGGCGAGACCGCTCGCCTGCTCGAAGCCGACGAAGACGTTGGGGGACGCGATGGCGGTGACGCCTCCGGCCAGGGCGAGCGAGCACTCGCCGCGCCGCAGTGCCTGGATCGCCCAGTGCAGTGCCACCAGCGAGGACGAGCAGGCCGTGTCGACCGACACCGCCGGGCCTTCGAGGCCGAGCGCGTAGGCGACGCGGCCGGACACGATGCTGATGCCCATGCTGACGCTGCGGAAGCCCGCGGCGTGGTCGAACGTCCCGAACATCCCCGGGTCGTAGTCGGCCTGCATGACGCCGGCGAAGACGCCGGTCGGCGTCCCACGCAGGGAGACCGGGTCGATCCCGGCGCGTTCGATGGCCTCCCAGGACGCCTCCAGGAGCATGCGCTGCTGCGGGTCCATCATCACGGCCTCGTTCGGGCTTATCCCGAAGAAGCCGGCGTCGAAGTCGGTAGCCCCGGCGACGAACCCGCCCTGCGGCTGCGCGGTCGTCCCGGGGCCGTCGCCGAACCAGCTGTCGAGGTCCCAGCCCCGGTCGGCGGGAAAGGCCGAGATGCCGTCGGCGCCTGTGGCGACCAGCCGCCACAGGTCCTCGGGCGAGGCGACCCCGCCGGGGAAGCGGCACGACATCCCGACGATCGCGATCGGCTCGTCGTCGGCGGCCTCGGTCACGACGAGGCCGGTGTCGCCGGGCTCCTCCTCCGCACCGGCGAGGACCTCCTGAAGGTAGGCGGTCAGCGCGGACGCCGTCGGATGGTCGAAGACGATGGTCGCGGGCAGCTGCGCGCCGGTGGCGCCGCTCAGCCGGTTGCGCAGGTCGACGGCGGTCAGCGAGTCGAATCCGAGGTCCTGGAACGCCCGGTCGACGTCCACCGCCTGCGGCGAGCTGTGCCCGAGGACGGCGGCGACGTGGCCGCGGACCATCTCCTGGAGGGCGTCGAACCGTTCTTCGGGGGACAGGCCGGCGAGCACGGCGAGTCCGTCCTCACGGTCGGCCGCGGTCCGGCGCGTGGCGGGAACAAGGCCGCGGAGCAGGTCCGGGAGCTCGCCGGGCGCGGAACGGAGCTCGGCCATGTCCAGCCTGACCGGGACCAGGACCGCCTCGTCCACGGCCATCGCCTTGTCGAAGAGGGACAGGCCCTCGTCGCCGGTAAGGGCGAGGATGCCGCCCCCGCTCCTGCGCGACCCCGCGTCGGCGGCGTCCATGCCACCCGCGTCGGCCCACTGGCCCCAGGCGAGGGACTGCGCGGGAAGGCCGTTCGCGCGACGGTGCTGGGCCAGCGCGTCGAGGAACGCGTTGGCCGCGGCGTAGTTGGCCTGGCCCGGCGCGCCGAACAGACCCGCGGCCGAGGAGAAGAGCACGAACGCCTTGACCTCGTGGTCCCGGGTCAGCTCATGCAGGTTGCGTGCCGCGTCGACCTTGGGCCGCAGGACCGCGTCCAGACGTTCGGGCGTCAGCGCGGTGATCACGCCGTCGTCCAGGATTCCGGCGCAGTGCACGACCGCGGAGATCCGGCGGTTGGACAGGAGCCGGTCGGCGGCGTCGCGGTCGGCGAGGTCGCAGGCCTCGATCCCGGCCTCCGCGCCCAGGCCGGTCAGCTCGGCCCGCAGTTCTTCCGCACCCTCGGCCGCGGCGCCGCTGCGGCTGACCAGGAGGATCCTTCGCACACCGTGGCGTTCCACCAGATGGCGGGCGACCAGCCGGCCCAGCGCACCCGTGCCGCCGGTCACCAGGACGGTGCCGTCGCCGAAGTCCGGCGTTCCGCTGCCGGATGCCGGCGCGGTGGTGAGGCGCGGAACGCGGATGACGCCGTCACGGACCATCACCGAGCCCTCGCCGGACTCCAGGATGCCGGGCAAGAGCGTGATCGCGTCCTGTTCGGCGTCGGTGTCGACCAGCACGATCCGGCCCGGATGCTCGGTCTGCGCGGAACGGACCAGACCCCAGGCGGTGGCACCGGCCAGGTTCGGGACGTCCTCGCCGGGCATGGCGACCGCGCCTTCGGTCAGCACGACCAGCGTTCCGGAACCCTCGGCCGTCACCCAGGACCGCACGGCCTCCAGGACCGCCCGGATGCCGGTGTCGTGCCGGACCCGCAGCAGTTCCGGCTCGGGACCGGCTCCGGCGGCGGGCATCGCCCGCTGCACCCAGTCGATGCGGTACAGCGGGTCGCGGGTGGTGGCCCGCTGTTCCGGAAGCGCACGAAGGACCAGCGACCGCACCGACGCGACCGGGCGCCCGGCGCTGTCGGCGAGATCCAGCGACACCCCGTCGTCGTTCCGCTTCACCCGGACGCGCAGATCGGCGGCACCCGTGGCATAGAGCTCGAAGCCGGACCAGGCGAACGGCACCGTGACCTCGCCGTCGCCCCCGCCGGTCAGGGCGATGGCATGCAGGGCGGCGTCCAGGACCGCGGGGTGCAGGCCGTACTCCTCGGCCTGCTCACGAACGTGGCCGGGCAGCCCGACCTCGGCGAAGATCTCCCCGCCGGTCGTCCGCCAGGCGGCGCGCAGACCCTGGAACGCCTCGCCGTAGATCAGTCCGGTGGTGGCCAGGTCGTCATAGAGTCCTTCGACCGCGACCGGCTCGGCGCCCGCCGGGGGCCAGGCGGTGAGATCCTCCGGTTCCCGCCTTCCGCCGGGCGTCAGGATGCCGGTCGCGTGCCGCGTCCACGGCGCCTCGGTGCCGGTGCCGTCGGGCCGGGAGTACACCGACACCGGACGCGTTCCCGACTCGTCCGGGCCGCCGAGCACGACCTGCAGCCGCACCGACCCGCACTCGGGCAGCACCAGCGGAGCGCCGATCGTGAGCTCCTCGATCCGCCCGCACCCGACCTCGTCACCGGCGCGGACGGCCAGCTCGACGAAGGCCGCGCCGGGCAGCAGCACCGCGTCGCCGACGCGATGCCCGGCCAGCCACGGATGGGTCTCGGCCGAGAGCCTGCTGCTGAACAGCAGCCCTGCGCCGTCGGCCATCTCGACCGCCGCGCCGAGCAGCGGGTGGTCGACGCGGGTCAGGCCCATCGCGGCCGGGTCGGACTCGGCCGACGACGGCTCCAGCCAGAACCGTTTCCGCTGGAACGCGTAGGTCGGGAGATCGGTGAGCCGCGCGCCGCGGTCGGCGAAGAACAAGGCCCAGTCCGGGGAGACGCCGGCGACATGGAGCCGGGCGAGCGCCGCGGTCAGGCCTTCCTCCTCCGGCCGGTCGCGGCGCAGGGCCGGGACGGCGACGGCGTCGTCGATCAGCCCCGTGAGAGTCCCGTCCGGCCCGATCTCCAGGAAGCGGTTGACCCCCTCGGCCTTGAGGTTGGTGATCGCGTCGTGGAACCGGACCGCCTGCCGGATCTGCCGCACCCAGTACTCGGGCGTGCCCCAGTCGGCGGCCGTGACACGCTCACCGGTCACGGTGGACACGGCGGGCAGCATCGGCGCCTGGTACGTCACGGACTCCGCGACCTGGCGGAACTCGGCCAGCATCGGCTCCATCAGCGCAGAGTGGAACGCGTGCGACACATCGAGGCGCTTGGTCCTGGCGCACTGCTCCGCGACCTTCAGCACCTCAGCCTCGGCACCGGAGATCACCACCGATGACGGGCCGTTCACCGCCGCGATGTCCACCCCGGCGGTCAGCAGCGGCCGCACCGTCTCCTCCGATGCGGCGATCGCGACCATCGCGCCGCCGGCCGGGAGCCCCTGCATCAGGCGGCCACGGGCCTCCACCAAGCGAGCCGCATCCGGCAGCGACCAGACTCCGGCCACATGCGCCGCCGCAAGCTCACCGATCGAGTGACCGGCCAGCCGATCGGGACGCACACCCCACGACTCGACCAGGCGATACAGCGCGACCTCGATGGCGAAGAGGGCGGCCTGCGTGTACGCCGTCTGATTGAGCCGCTCCTCGCCGACGACCTCATGCAGGGAGAACGGGAACTCGGCATCCACAGCGTCGAAGACGTCAGCGAACGCCGGGAACGCCTCGTACAGCTCCCGGCCCATCCCCAACCGCTGCGAACCCTGGCCTGAGAAGACGAAGGCGGTCTCGGGCTCACCGCGGACCAGTCCCTGGAAGAGGCCGGGTGCCTCGGTGCCGTCGGCGAGTGCCTGGACGCCGTCCAGCAGCGTGTCGCGGTCGGTGCCGACGATCACTGCGCGGTGCTCGAACGAGGCGCGGGTCGTGGCGAGGGAGAGGCCGATGTCGGCCGGGGCCGCGTCGGCCCCGGTCGCGTGGGTGAGCAGGCGGCGCGCCTGAGCCCGGAGGGCCGCGCGGCTGCGCGCGGACAGGACCCACGGGATCCCGGCGCCGGGCCGGGGCAGGACCGGCGGCGCGTCGTCCTTGGCCTCGGGCGCCTCTTCGAGGATCACATGGGCGTTGGTGCCGCTCAGCCCGAATGACGAGACGCCCGCGCGGCGCAGATGGCCGTTGCGTCCCCACGGGACGGGCTCGGTGAGAAGCCGGACCTGCCCTTCGGCCCAGTCCACGTGCCGGCTGGGCTCGTCCACGTGGAGCGTCTTGGGCAGCAGCCCGTTCCGGAGCGCCTCCACCATCTTGATGACCCCGGCGACGCCCGCCGCGGCCTGCGTGTGCCCGAGATTGGACTTGACCGCGCCCAGCCACAGCGGCCGGTCGCCGGGACGCTCCCGGCCGTAGGTCGCCAAGAGCGCCTGTGCCTCGATCGGGTCGCCGAGCACGGTGGCGGTGCCGTGCGCCTCGACCGCGTCGACCTGGTCTGCGGTCAGGCCGGCGTCGGCGAGCGCCTGCTTGATGACGCGTTGCTGCGCGGGCCCGTTGGGGGCCGTCATGCCGTTGGAGGCGCCGTCCTGGTTGACGGCGCTGCCCCGGATGACGGCCAGGATCGGATGGCCGAGGCGTCGGGCGTCCGACAGGCGTTCCACCAGCACCATCCCGGCGCCCTCGGACCAGCCGGTGCCGTCCGCCGACTCCGCGAACGCGCGGCAGCGCCCGTCGCCGGACAGCGTCCCGTCCATGCTGAACTCGATGAACGTCCGGGGGGTCGCCATGACGGTCACGCCGCCGGCCAGGGCGAGGGAGCACTCGCCGCGGCGCAGCGCCTGCACGGCCATGTGCAGCGTGACCAGCGACGACGAGCACGCCGTGTCGACCGTGACGGCCGGTCCCTCCAGGCCGAAGGTGTAGGCCAGGCGGCCGGACACCACACCGGACGAGCCGTAGCTGCCCGGGTAGTTGTGGTACATCACCCCGGCGAAGACGCCCGTCTGGCTGCCCTTCAGGCGGTGCGGGTCGATCCCGGCCCGTTCCATCGCCTCCCACGACGTCTCCAGCAGCAGCCGCTGCTGCGGATCCATGAGCAGCGCCTCGCGCGGGCTGATGCCGAAGAAGTCGGCGTCGAACTCGGGGGCCTCGTGCAGGAAGCCGCCCTCGCGGACCGCGCTCGTGCCGGGCCTGCCGTCCCCAGCGAACAACCGGTCCAGGTCCCAGCCGCGGTCGGCCGGGAACTCGCCGACCCCGTCGCCGCCGTCGGCCAGCAGCCGCCACAGTTCCCCGGGCGTGGTCACCCCGCCCGGGAACCGGCACGCCATGCCGACGATCGCGATCGGCTCACGCTGCGCTTCGGTGAGCCTGGTGTTCTGCTCGCGGAGGCGCTCGGTCTCCTTCATCGAGGCGCGGAGGGCGGCGACCACTCTCTCGTCGGGCTTGTTCATCGCACGCTCACTTCTCCCGTTTCAACGTCGTCAAGGTCGCTGCCCCGCAGGGCCATGCTGATCAAGGTGTCGGTGTCCAGGGCGTCGATCGAGCTCTCCGTCAGGCCCGGGGGCCGGTCCTCGACCGGAGGGGCACCGGGCGGCGTGTCCGGCTCGTCGGGGAACATCTCTGCGGCGAGGTATCCGGACAGGGCCCTCGGGGTCGGGTAGTCGAAGACCAGGGTGGCGGGCAGCCGCCTGCCGACCGCGAAGGTCAGCTTGTTGCGGAGCCCGACCGCGGCCAGCGAGTCGAAGCCGACCTCGTGGAACGGCCGGTCGGATCCGACCGCGTCGAGGTCGGGGTGGCCGAGGATCGCCGCCGCCTCCCCGCGGACCAGCTTGAGCAGGGCGGAGTCCCGTTCCGCCTTCGGCAGGCCGGCGAGCCGGTCGCGGAGCGACCCGGTCCCCTCCTCCGGCTCGCCGGCCGCCGCGACGGACCGTCGTGCCGGCGCGTTGTCGGCGAGGGTCTGCAGGAGGAACGGGAGGTCCGGGGTCGACAGGTCCAGCCGTACGGGCACCAGTGCCGGTTCGACGGCAACCCCCGACGCGTCCAGCAGCGCCAGCCCCTCCTCGGTGGAGAGGGCCGCCAGGCCGGTGCCTGCGAGGTCCTCTTCGCCGATCCCGTCCGCCATGCCGCTCGCCCAGGGCCCCCAGGCCAGCGACCGCGCCGCCAGCCCGGCGGCGTCACGGTGCCACGCCAGAGCGTCCAGGAACGTGTTGGCCGCGGCGTAGTTGCCCTGACCGGACGTGCCGAGAACACCGGCAGCGGAGGAGAAGAGCACGAACGCCCTGAGGTCGTGGCCGGGGATCAGTTCGTGGAGGTTGAGGACCGCGTCCACCTTGGGCCGCAGAACGGTGCCGACCCGGTCCGGGGTCAGGCTCATGATGGTGCCGTCGTCCAGGACGCCCGCCGTGTGGAACACGGCGGTGACCTTCCGGCCGGAGAGCAGTTCGGCCGTGGCGCTCCGGTCCGCGAGGTCACAGGCCTCGATCGAGACGTCCGCGCCCAGGCCGGTCAGCTCTGCCCGCAGCTCGGCCGCGCCTTCGGCGGCGGCGCCCCGGCGGCCGACCAGCAGCAGGTCGCGGGCCCCGTGGTGCTCGACCAGGTGCCGGGCGACGATCCGGCCGAGACCGCCGGTACCACCTGTGACCAGCACGGTGCCGTCACCGAGGTCGGTGCCTCCCCCGCCGGATGCGCCGGACGCGCCGGACGGGACACCGGTCAGCTTCGGCAGATGCGTCCTGCCACCTCTGACCACTGCCTGCGGCCGATCGATCGACACGATGTCCGCGACATCGGTTCCGGCGTCCGCGTCAATGAGGAGGAACTGGCCGGGGTGCTCGTTCTGCGCGGAGCGGACCAGGCCCCAGACGGCCGCTCCCGCCAGGTCGGCGATGTCCTCGCCGGGCAGCGCCACCGCGCCCCGGGTGAGGATCACCAGCCGTGAGAACGCGAAGCGGTCTTCCGAAAGCCACTGCTGGAGGGTCGTCAGCATCCGGCTCGTCGCGGTGTGGACGGCGGGGGCGTCCATGCCTCCCGTGACCGGCAGGACGACCACGTCGGGGGCCGTGGCGGCGCCGTCCACGAGGTCCTCGTACATGCTCCAGGAGGAGGGCGCGGACGCCGGGACGGCCCCGGGGGCCCACGCGAGCTTGTAGAGCGCGTCGTCCGGGCCGTGCGCCGCTCCGAGTCCTCCGGCCGGGAGGGGGCGGAGCACCAGGCCGCCGATCGAGGCGACCGGGTGTCCGGCGACGTCCGCGAGATGGAGCGAGGACTCCCGCACGTGAACGCGAAGATCGCCGGCGCCCGTCGCGTACAGCTCCACATCCGACCAGGAGAACGGGAGCGCCACCTCGTCGCTTTCCTTCGCCAGACCCGCGGCGTGGAGGGCGGCGTCCAGGAGCGCCGGATGCAGGCCGTACTCGCCGGCCTGGCTCCGGTCGGGCTCGGCGAGGCTCACCTCGGCGAAGACCTCGTCGCCGAGCCGCCATGCGGACCGCAGGCCGCGGAAGGCCGCGCCGTAGTCGACGCCGCGCTCGGCGAGTTCGTCGTACAGACCGTCGATCGCGATGGGCTCGGCGCCGGGCGGCGGCCACGACGTCAGGCCGAACGAGGCGTCGGCCGTGCCCGGGACCAGGACCCCGGAGGCGTGCCGTGTCCAGGCCGAGCCTTCGGCACGCGAGTAGACGTTCACCGTGCGGGCGCCGCCGCCGTCGGGCGCGCTCACCGCCACCTGCACCTGGCGTGCGCCCCGCTCGGGCAGCACCAGCGGGGCTTCGAGCGTGAGCTCCTCGATCCGGCCGCAGCCGACCTCGTCACCAGCCCGGATCAGCATCTCGACCAGGCCGGCTCCTGGAAACAGCACCGCGCCGCCGACCGCGTGATCGGCCAGCCAGCGGTGTGTCTCCACCGACAGCCGGCTGCTGAACAGGACCTCTTCTGATTCGGCGGACTCGATCGCGGCGCCCAGCAACGGGTGCTCGACCGATGCGAGCCCCATCGACGCCGCGTCCGCCTCTGCTCCGGGTACGGACATCCAGTACCTCTCCCTCTGGAACGGGTAGGTGGGCAGCGGCACCGTCCTGGCGCCCTCGAACAAGGCCCGCCACTGCGGGGACCTGCCGTTCACGTGCAGCTGAGCGACGGCGGTGACCAGGGCCTTGGGCTCGGGCTGGTCCCTGCGCAGCGCCGGGACGGCGTCCCCGACCAGCGCCGACAAGGCGGCGCCCGGGCCGATCTCCAGGAAACGGGTCACCCCTTGGCCGCTGACCTGCTCGACCGCGTCATGGAACCGGACGGCCTCGCGTACCTGCCGCACCCAGTACTCCGGTGAGGCCGCCTCGCCGGAGGCCATCGGTATCTGTGGCGGGTGATAGGTCACCGACTCGGCAACCCGCCGGAACTCCGCCAGCATCGGCTCCATCAACCCCGAGTGGAACGCGTGCGACACCTTCAGGCGCTTCGTCCTTGCGAACCGACTCGCAATGTCAATGACCTCCGCTTCCACGCCGGAGATCACCACTGACGACGGGCCGTTCACCGCCGCGATGTCCACCCCGGCCCTCAGCAGCGGCCGGACGACCTCTTCGGCTTCGGCGATCGCCACCATCGCGCCACCAGCCGGAAGCGCCTGCATCAAACGGCCACGCGCCTCCACCAAACGAGCCGCATCCGGCAGCGACCACACCCCGGACACATGCGCAGCCGCCAACTCCCCAATCGAATGACCCACCAGCCAATCCGGACGCACACCCCACGACTCCACCAACCGATACAACGCCACTTCGAAGGCGAACAAAGCAGCCTGTGTGTAAGCCGTCTGATGGACACGCTCATCAGCGATGACCTCGTGCAGCGAGAACGGGAACTCGGCGTCCACCGCATCGAAAGCCTCAGCGAACACCGAGAACGCCTCATACAGCTCCCGGCCCATCCCCACCCGCTGCGAACCCTGACCCGAGAACAGGAACGCCGTCTTGCCGGCTCCGTCGGCGACACCCTGAACGAGACCCGGTGCGTCCTCGCCGTCGACCAGGGCGAGGAGTCCCGTGAGGAGTTCGCCCCGGTCACGGCCGACGATGACCGCGCGGTGCTCGAACGACGCTCGCCCGGCGGCCAGGGAGTAGCCGAGGTCGGCGGGGTCGGTGCCGGGCGCGTCGTCGACATGCGCGAGGAGACGTTCGGCCTGGGCGCGAAGCGCGGCGCGGGTCCGGGCGGAGACCGGCCACGCGACGACCGGCGAGGGCACCGGCGCGGCGCGGTCGTCGTCCCGCTCGGCCTGCTCGATGATCACGTGGGCGTTGGTGCCGCTGACGCCGAACGAGGAGATCCCTGCCCGGCGCGGATGCCCGTTCAAGGGCCAGGGAGCCTGCTCGGTGAGGAGCTCCAGTTCGCCGCCGGACCAGTCCACGTGCGTCGTCGGGATGCGGGCGTGCAGTGTCCTGGGGAACTCGCCGTTCTCCATGGCCATGACCGTCTTGATGACGCCGGCGACTCCGGCCGCCGCCTGCGTGTGCCCGATGTTGGACTTGATCGAGCCGAGGCGGAGGGGCCGGTCGGCTGGACGGTCCTGCCCATAGGTGGCCAGGAGCGCCTCGGCCTCGATCGGGTCGCCGAGCGTCGTACCGGTGCCGTGGGCCTCGACCAGGTCGACCTCGGCGGCGGACAGGCCCGCGTCGTTGAGGGCGCGACGGATCACGCGCTGCTGCGCCGGGCCGTTCGGGGCGGTGAGCCCGTTGGACGCGCCGTCCTGGTTGACCGCGCTTCCCCGAAGGACGGCGAGGACGGGATGGCCGTTGCGGCGCGCGTCGGAGAGGCGTTCCAGGACGACCATGCCGACGCCTTCGGACCAGGCAGTGCCGTCGGCGGACTCGGCGAAGGCCTTGCAGCGGCCGTCGGGCGCCAGGCCGCGCTGGCGGCTGAACTCCACGAACGTCTCGGGCGTCGCCATGACGGTCACGCCGCCGGCCAGCGCGAGCGAGCACTCGCCGCCGAGCAGCGATCGCGCGGCCCAGTGCAGCGCGACCAGCGACGACGAGCATGCCGTGTCGACCGTGACGGCGGGTCCTTCGAGGCCGAAGGTGTAGGCGATGCGGCCGGTGGCGATCGCTCCCGTGCTGTTGCTGCCGACGTAGTCGTGGTACTGGACTCCGGCGAACACCCCGGTCGGGCTGCCCTTCAGAGACGTCGGGTCGATCCCGGCCCGCTCCAGCGCCTCCCAGGACACCTCCAGCAACAACCGCTGCTGTGGATCGACCAGCGCGGCCTCACGCGGCGCGATACCGAAGAAGCCGGGATCGAAGTCGCCCGCGTCGTAGAGGAAACCGCCCGCGCCGACGTAGGTCGTGCCCGGGGTCTCGCCCGTGCTGTCGATCAGGCGCTCGAGATCCCAGCCGCGATCGACGGGGAAGCCGCCGATGGCGTCCACGCCCTCGGCGACCAGCCGCCACAGGTCCTCTGGTGACCGCACGCCGCCGGGGAAGCGGCACGCCATCCCAACGATCGCGATCGGTTCGGCGGCCGGAGCGGGAGCCGGAGCCGGGCTCGCGGCCCGGCCACCCGGCTCGTCGAGGAGGTAGGCGGCGAGGTCGGTGGCGGTCGGGTAGTCGAAGACGAGCGTCGAGGGCAGTCGGCGCCCGACGGCGGCGCTGAGACCGTTGCGGAGTTCGAGTGCGGTGAGCGAGTCGAAGCCCAGCTCGTGGAACGGCCGGCCGGGATCGACGGCGGCGGCGGAGGCGTGCCCGAGGGTCGCCGCGACCTGGCCGCGCACCAGCTCCAGCATGCCCGCCCGGTCGGTGGGCACGGCGGCCGGTCCCGTCGCCGCCCGGCGCCCGGCGGCCGCCGGGCGAGTGCGCGCCCGGCCGTCCGCCCCGGCCATCCGGGCGGGGACGACCACCGGGTGTGCGGAGCCGAGCGCGGCGTCGAAGAGTTCCAGGCCTCGTTCGGCGGTCAGCGGCAGGAAGCCGCCGCGTGAGATGCGGGAACGGTCGGCGGCGCTCAGCCCGGCGGTCATCCCGTCCTCGCCGGTGACCCACGGGCCCCATGCCAGCGACAGCGCGGGCAGTCCCTCGGCGCGGCGCCGGGCGGCGAGGGCGTCCATGGCCGCGTTGGCGGCGGCGTAGTTGCCCTGTCCCGGTGCGCCGAGCGTTCCGGAGACCGAGGAGAACAGCACGAACGCCGACAGCTCGCGGTCGCGGGTGAGGTCGTGGAGGTTCAGCGCGCCGGTCACCTTCGGCGCCATGACCGCCTCGAACCGTTCGGGCGTCAGTTCGGTGAGCACGCCGTCGTCGAGCACACCCGCGGCGTGCACGACGCCGGTCAGGTCGGGGATCTCCGCCAGGACGCGGGCCAGGGCCTCACGATCCGCGACGTCGCACTCGGCGACGGTCACCTCGGCTCCGAGCGCGGCCAGCTCGCCGGCGAGGCCGGTGCTGCCACGCCGGGTCGCCAGGACCAGGCGGCGGACGCCGTGCGCGGTGACGAGGTGACGCGCGACGGCACCGCCGAGGGCACCGGACGCCCCGGTGACCAGCACGGTCCCATCCGGTCGGAACGACCCGGGCGACGGCTCCACCCGGGTCAGCCGGGGCGCGTGGGCGACGCCGCCACGGATCGCCAGCTGCGGCCCGGCCACGGGGATCCGGTCGACGGGATCAGGGGAGTCGATCAGGAGGATCCGGTCGGGGTGTTCGAGTTGCGCCGAGCGCACCAGGCCCCAGACCGCGGCACTCGCCGCATCCGGCGTCTCGTCGTGCACGGTCACCGCACCGCGGGTCACCACGGCCAGCGCCGGCCGGTCGCTCTCCAGGAAGGTCCGCAGGCCCTCCAGTACCTCCCGGACGACCTCCGGAACCTCGCCGCTCGGGCAGGTCAGCACCTCCCCGTCATGGACGTCCGAGGTCGGGAGGACCGGGCTCCACTCAAGGCGGAAGAGCCCTCCCCCGCTCCCACCGGCCGGTGCCGCGGCGACCGGACGGAAGACGATCGATTCGACCGAGGCGACGCGGGCGCCGGTCGCGTCGGCGATCTCAGCGGCGAACCCGTCGGGGCCCGCGGGCGAGAACCGGACGCGCAGGGTGTCCGCGCCGGAGGCGTGCAGCGTGACACCGGACCAGGAGAACGGGAGCCGGGCTCTGCCGGTGCCGAGCCGCAGCGCATGGGTCGCCGCGTCGAGGAGCGCGGGGTGCATGGCGAACCGGGCGGCGTCGTCTCCGGTCGAGGCGGGCAGCGTGACTTCGGCGAAGACGTCGTCGCCGCGCCGCCATGCGGCGTGCAGCCCTTGGAAGGCGGGGCCGTAGACCAGGCCGTATTCGGCCAGGCCGTCCATGAGGTCGTCCACCGGAATCCGCTCGGCGTTCGCGGGCGGCCAGGCGGCCAGGTCGAATCCGCCTGGCTCGGCGGAACGGGTGAGCAGTCCGGTCGCGTGCCGCGTCCACCCGTCCTCGTCCAGTGCGAAGATCCCCACCGTCCTGGCGTCCGAGTCATCCGGTTCGCCGACCACGACCTGGATGCGCACCGTGCTCCGTTCGTCGAGGCGGAGCGGCTCGATCAGGGTCAGCTCCTCGATGCGGTCCGCGCCGACCTGGTCGCCCGCCCGGATCGCCAGTTCCACGAACGCGGTGCCCGGCAGCACCACCTGGCCGTCCACTCCGTGGTCGGCGAGCCACGGCTGCGCCGCCACCGAGAGCCGCCCGGTCAGCACCACCGCGCCGGAGTCGGCCACGACGGTCAGCGCGCCCAGCAGCGGATGATCGGCACGGTCCAGCCCGAGAGCGGCGGCGTCGTCGCCGTCGGTACGCCCGTCCAGCCAGAACCGCTCGCGCCGGAACGCGTAGGTCGGCAGGTCGACGCGGCGGACGTCCCGCCCGGCGAAGAACGCCTCCCAGTCGGGCGACACCCCGCTCACATGCAGCCGCCCCACGGCGGCGATCAGAGCTTGCGTCTCAGACTGGCCCCTGCGCAGTGCTGGAATCCCGCCATCGATCAGCACTGACAAGGCGGCATCCGGACCGATCTCCAAAAAGCACGTGGCTCCTTGGTCGGTGACCTGTTCGACCGCGTCATGGAACCGGACGGTGTCCCGCACCTGACGGACCCAATACTCCGGCAACGTCACCTCACCCGACGCCATCGCAATCTGCGGCGGGTGATACGTCACCGACTCGGCAACCCGCCGGAACTCCGCCAGCATCGGCTCCATCAACGATGAGTGGAACGCATGCGACACCTTCAGCCGCTTCGTCCTTGCGAACCGATCCGCGATCTCCAGCACCTCAGACTCCACACCGGAGATCACCACTGACGACGGGCCGTTCACCGCCGCGATGTCCACCCCGGCCCTCAGCAACGGCCGCACCGTTTCCTCGTCCGCAGCGATCGCCACCATCGCGCCACCGCCCGGAAGCGCCTGCA
>NZ_WBMT01000003.1 GCF_008923185.1 Actinomadura rudentiformis | reverse complement strand
ACGGTCTTGGTGATCCCGGCCAGCAGCCCATCCGGCCCGACCAGCGACACTCCTTCAGCCTTGGCCCGCTCGATCAGCTCAGCCGCGAGCTGGACATCCAACCCGCTACCTGTCTCGTCCTCATCGTGGTTGGTCACGCATGATCCTTCCCGGCCGGGGCCTCAGCCCCAGCCTTCCGGATCACCACCCCACCCACACGATCTTTCAGACAGTCCCACAGGACGTCGATCGTGAAGAGGCCGCGTCCGCTCTCTGCTTCGAGGTCAGCTTGCCTGATGGTGGGTGGTTTGGGGCTGTGGTCCCATACCTCGATGAGGAGTCGGCGGTGGTCTGAGGCTAGGCGCATCTGTATCGGTGGGACGCCGATCAGGGCGGCGTAGCCATGGTGCTCGACGTCTACGCCGGCTGCTTTGTAGGCATTGGTGACCAGCTCCGACACCAGGAGTTCGGCGTTGCCTGTGAGGTGTGGAAGGTTCCAGCGGGCCAGTGTGTGGCGGGTGTGCTTGCGCGCCCAGCGGGCGGCACTGGGTAGGCAGGCGAACTCCATCTCGTCGCGGAGAGGCCATTGGGCAGGATGGCTGTCGGGCATGTCGATTGCCTTCATCTCGGGATGGCTAGGGCGGATCGTCGAGGTAGAGCTGGGTTGATCACCGTCTGTGCTTGCCTGTTCACGGTGTTCAGGTAAACCGAACGGCGGCAGCGGTGGACGGGCCAGAGCGGTGGAGGAGCATCGATGTGGCATCCGTGGCGCATCGTGTGGATTGACCTGCCGAGACGGGCAGAAGACTGGGAACGTCAGACGCAGGACGTTAGGAGGCCGCGGTATGGCGCTTAAACGACATGGCCTGGCGCGGAAGCGCCGCTCTGCGGGGCTCAGCCAGGAGCAACTCGCTGAACGGCTGGGCGTCGAGCGTTCAACTGTGGGCCGCTGGGAGCGGGCAGAGACTAATCCGCTGCCCTTCATTCGGCCTCGTCTGGCCGGTGAGCTACGGACTTCGCTGGAGGAGCTGAGTGTTCTCCTCGACGACGTTCGTTGTGTTGAGCCGCAGCGAGATGAACGCCTGACACATGTGTTGGGCAATCCGGCTGGTGTTGACCTCGTCGCTGCTGCTCAACTACGTCAACGCGTGCAGGCGCTCGGCGAGGAGTACGACCGGGTGCCATCGGCCCTGTTGTTGGCAGCCGCAGGGCAATGCCACGGGCAGGTGACCTTCCTTCGGCAGAACGCTCCCAGCGGGCGGGTGCTTCGCGAGTTGCTGGAAGCTGAGGCTGAGTCGGCCACGCTCATGGGGCAGCTCGTCTGGGATGCCTCGCAACGGCGTGATCACGCGACCACCTTGGCCTACCTCGACGCTGCTGTTGAGGCGGCGCGGGAGGTCGGCAACGGCTTTGCTGAGGCGCATGCTCAACTGCGCAGGAGTTATGTCGCCCTCTACGGACTGCGTGATCCGGGCAAGGGGCTGGCGCTCGCCGAGTCCGCCGCTCGGGCCGCGAAGAGTGTCAGTCCTGCGTTGGTCGGTATAGCGCTGATGCATGTGGGGGAGGCGCATGCTATGTATCAGGAGGCCGTGAGCTGTGAAAAGGCGCTTGGGGCGGCGCTCGCTCAGTTCGACAGGAGCAGCGACTCCGACCCGGCCGTAGAGTTCTTCACTCCTGACGATCATGGGCGCTTGGCTGGCTCCAGCTATCTGTTCCTTGGACGGCCGGAACGGGCTGTCGGCACCTTGGCTCCGCTGCGCCGGGATGGCAAGAAGGCCAGCGCCATTGTTCTGGGCAACCTCAGCATCGCCCACATCCGGACGCGCCAGCTTGACGCCGCTTTGAGCTGTTTGCATGAAGCCATCAACGTTGTTGAGGCAACACGGGGCGGCGGAGGTATGAACCTGGTGTTTACCGCCGGGCGTGAGTTGGCTCCTTGGCGTGATGAGCCAGCGGTCAAAGAGATCAATGACCGGCTGCTGGCCTTGATGACGGCGGCCTGACCGCGTACGAATCAAGGATGGGCAGCGACCAGGCCAAGCATGAGGTGCGGGATCGTGTCTGGGATCTGTTGGAGAGGGAGAGAGCGGTTCGTGAGCCCGGCGTTCACGGACACATCCCTGACTTCGTTGGGTGCGAGCGCGCGGCCGAGCTGTTGGCGTCGCTGCCTGACTGGCGATCCGCTCAAGTAGTTAAGGCCAATCCGGACCGGGCGCAGTTGCCCGTCCGTGCTCGTGCGCTTCGAGAGGGCAAGCTCGTGTACATGGCCGTCCCGCGGCTTGCCGACGAACGGCCGTTCTACGAGTTGGACCCGGATCGGCTGCCCGTTGAGGTTGCCACCAGCAAGGCGGCTGAGGCCCAGGCGCCGAAGGTCACACCGAGCCAGATGCGTCCGGTCAATCTGGTGCTGTGTGGGTCGGTTGCAGTCAACCGCCAAGGCGCTCGACTCGGCAAGGGCGCCGGATACTCCGACATCGAGTTCGCCCTGGCGCAAGAAGCCGGGCTCATCGATGCGAGCACCATCATCGCCACCACCGTCCACGACCTCCAGGTTGTGAGCGAGTTCGTGCCCGAGGAAGAGCATGACTTCCGTGTCGACCTCATTGTCACACCGAGTGAGGTAATTCGATGCGCCCCATCGCGCCGACCCTCGGTCTTGAGGTTGGAACGCTTCGCCGCTGACAAGATCGCTGCTATTCCCGTTCTGGCCAAGCGTGCTTCGGACTAATCGTCAGGGCGTGATGCTTCGGGGGATTGAAACTCTCCAGGAAGTCGCGATCGGCATTGAATGGCAGTGAGGCCGACCTGCTGATATTCGCAGCTGATTTTCGAGGGCTGCAAGATAGGCTTGCGTGGCCACCATTGTGGACTTATGGAAGTCAACAATGCACACTGGTTGGAGGACCAGGCGCGGTCCCGAAGATCAGTGGGAGGTGCCGTCACGGGCGACGAGGGCAACAAGGCGATGAGGTTGGAGCGCCGCTCCCGCACAGGCCAGGGCCGTCGACGAGAACGAACGATGAGGTTCCGTGTCAGTGACGATGAGTACGAAGAGATCTGTGAAGCGGCTACCAGAAAAGGAATGGCGTACAGCGCGTTCATCGTGAACGCTGTCCGGCTTGCCGCTCCTGATGAGCCTATCGGCGCACTGCCGGAGATCTGCGAGGAGTTGCGGGCAGCTGCGAGGCAAGTGAATCGCATCGGGGTAAATCTCAACCAACTCGCGCGGGTGGCGAACTCGGATGGGAACGTACCCGAAGAGCTGACGGCAGCTCTTCACTACCTGACGAGAGTTTTGCAGCGGCTAGAGTCTTCGGCAGTCGAAGTGGGGCGTCGTCTACGGTGATCGGAAAGGTGACCCGCGGCCAGGACGTGAGGCCGCTGCTCCATTACCTGTACGGCCCCGGTCGCAGGAGCGAGCATGTCGATCCGCACCTGGTCGCGGGTTTCCGCATGCCGATGGCCATGGAACCCGGATGGACGCCTGATGGCAAGGCGGACGTCCGGCACCTGGCCGATGTCTTGAGCTCGCCACTGGACACGTTGCGGCATACACGCCTGAACGATCCTGTGTGGCAATGCTCGATCCGGACTGCCCCGGGTGACCGCACGCTGTCGGACGCCGAGTGGGCGGACATCGCCGAAGCAGTGGTCCACGAGACCGGCTTTGTTCCGCGCGGCGACGAGGCGGCTTGCCGGTGGGTGGCTGTTCGTCACGCCGACGACCACATTCATATCGTCGTGGTGCTCGCTCGTGAGGACGGGCGGAATCCCTCGGTCCGGCGCGACTATCTGAAGGTCCGGACGGCCTGCCGGACCGTCGAGGAGCGCTATGGGCTGACGCGGACTGCGCCGACGGACCGAACCGCAACACCTCGGCCGACTACGGCTGAGGTCGAGAGTGCCCGGCGTAAGGGCCTGAGCGAACCACCGCGCGACACGTTGCGCCGGACGGTGGTGACAGCGGCGACCGGCGCGGCATCCGAGAGGGAGTTCTTCGCTCTGCTGCAGGACGGCGGCACGTTGGTCAAGCAGCGACTCAGCAAGGTCAACCCAGGTGAGGTCACCGGATATGCGGTTGCCCTCGCAGGTCATGCCAACCAAGGCGGCGAACCTGTTTGGTTCTCTGGTGGCAAGCTCGCACCAGAACTGTCTCTGCCGAAGCTCCGTCGACGTTGGGGCGCCGGACCGGGCGGACCGGCGGATGGACGGTCCGGACCGCCGGTCCGCGGTCCGGGCGGCCTCGGCGGACCGCGGACCGGCGCCGGACTGACCCACGCGCAGCGGGCCGCTATCTACCAACTCGCAGGCAAGACCGCGGTCGCCGCATCTCAGCAGATGCGCTGGACCACTGATCCAAACGCGCGGGCGGATGTCGCATCGGCCGCCTCCGATGTCCTGCACGTGGCCGCGGCGATCACACAGAACGGGCAGCTGGCCGAAGCAGCGGACTCGTACGCGCGAGCAGCTCGTGAGCCTCATGGGCAGCGGCCTATTCCGACGCGGCATGGAGGTGCGCTGCGCCTGGCCGGCAGAGCACTGGCGATCGCGTCCGTGGGACGCCGTCGGGACATCACCCTGGAGCTGGCAGCACTGCTGATGGTCCTTGCTGACATCGCGGACAACTTCGCCGAGCATCGTGCAGCGCAGCGGCGTCTCTTCCAGGCCGCAGCCGCTCGTACGGCTTCCACATACATACGAGGCGTCGGCCGTGCTGTTGCTGCTCACGCCGCGACCAAACCCTCTGTAGCAACCGCGGCTGACAACCCTGCCCACTTCGTAACGGCGGACTTCCCCGCTCCGCTGGGGCCGCAGCTCCTCGATCCGCGCGCGGTGCCTCTGCCCGGGCATCGCCCGACGCAAGTGCCGACTCCTCGGCCGGGGCGAAGCCGATGAGTGTTGAGTGAGATCCCGAAAGAGACATCGATCACTGTCATCACTTATAGTTGATAGGCACTGGCGCGTCCTCTTCGCCGACAGGACGATGCCTTCTTCGAGAGAGGAGACCGGCATGACCACCACGAGCCGCATCCCCATGGATGCCCACCTCTGTCCCAAGGAGTGCGATCATGCGCAACGAGCCCCAGGGATCAACCTCCCGAGCCCATGACGATTCGTCCACCGAGCAGCTCGCTCGCGACCTGTACGAGCGGGTCCGGCAGCTCAACCACGCCACAAACGGCCCACCCGGTCTCACGCAGCCCGGCACCGTCTATACGGTGCTCGGCAACCTCGGCGCCGCCGCGTACGGCCTCGATCAGACCATCGAGCAGCTCAACGACTTCCTCCTTCACGAAGAGGAGCAAGGTCGACTCGGTCACGACCGCGACGAAGCGACCGCTCCCGTCCTTCAGGAATGCGGGCGGGCGCTCTCAGCCGCACGTAAGCACAGCGGCGGCCTACACGCAGCGCTCAGCGAAGCCCAAAGCGCGATCAACGCCATCCACGGCGGCCCCGTCTCCCCGCACAACTCTCGTACCCGATCCCCCGTAGAGCTCGCCGCCGAGGACTTCCCGGTCTCGGTCCAGCAGGCGTCCTCGCTGCTTCGTGGCTCTGACCGACAACCACCCCAAGGCGCCTCCACAATCCGTCCCGTCCGGAAGGACGGCTGAGCATGGAACCGATGAGCCGCGAAGAGCTACGCGCTCTGCCGACCACCACGACCATCGAGGTCGCGGCCCGCGCACTGGGGCTTGGTCGCACCCGCGCCTGCGAACTCGCCAAACGCGGCAGCTTCCCCTGCAAGGTGATCCGTATCGGAACCAGCTACCGTGTCGTCACCGCTGACCTCCAACGCCTGCTGAGCGAGCAGCAGACGAGCTTGACCGAGATCAGGGACACCGAAGCGGCTTCTGCAAGTCGTTCGGTGTGGCCGCCTCGACGGTGATCGCCAGCTGAAGGGCGGGCTCCACCAGGAGCCCGTCCTTCGCCGTTCGCTGGCCGCCACGACCGGTGTATCCAGCCCGGACGACTCCTGCTCGGTTAAGTCCTGGTGCTGTGATGTCCGAGCATCTGCGCGGCACGCGCCAGGTGCGAGTGCGGTGCACTTATCCGGCCCAACGGCTGTGTCGCCTGGGCATTGCTTACCGGGCGGGACCTCGACGCCATCACGCTGGTGCGTGCGCTGGGCACGTGGTTCGGCCAACCTCCCTGAGCACCGTATTAACGGTCGTCTCAGGTTCGCTCGGTAGCAAATAGGCATCCAGATCAGCGATGTAACCCGTATGTAGGAGGCCAGTGATGGCAGTCAACGCAGCGCCGCCCGGGAAAGTGCCGGGCGGTCGGTTGGCAGGCCGGTGGGTGCCGTGGTTGGTGATCGGCTTGTGGCTGGTGCTGGCGGCAGGCATGGTGCCGCTGAGCGGAAAGTTGAGCTCAGTCACCACCGACAGCGCCGTAGACACCCTGCCGGCCAGTGCCGAGTCCACCAAGGTGGCGGTGCTGGACGACAGTCTCCCCGGCGGTGACGACAACACGTTCGTCTTCGTGTACCACCGCGCCGGCGGCATGACCGACGCCGACCGCGCGACGGTCAAGCGCCACTACAACACCCTTGCCAAGCGGTACCCGCCGAAGGCGGCGGCCGGCGAGGACGACGAGGGCCCACCGACGAGCCCCTCCACCGACGGCAAGGCGATGATGTTCACCCTCGAGGTGAGCACGACCTACGGCGGACCGGAGGACATCGTCGGCCCGTTGCGGGACGCCGCGAAGGACCGCCCCTCCGGCCTGGAACTCGACGTGACCGGCCCGGGCGCGATCGACGGCGACATGGACGCCGTCTTCGACGGCATCGACGTGCAGGTCTTGCTCACCACCCTCGTCGTCGTCACGCTCCTGCTCATTCTCACCTACCGCAGCCCGGTGTTGTGGCTCATCCCGCTCGTGGCCGTGGGCGCGGCCGCACTGACCGCGATGGGGACCGTCTACCTGCTCGTCAAGGGCTTCGGCATCGTGGTCAACAACCAGAACTCGGCGCTGCTGACGATCCTGGTATTCGGCGTCGGCACGGACTACGCGCTGTTGCTCATCGCTCGATATCGGGAAGCCCTGCACCACCATGAGAACGTCCGGGTCGCGATGGTCCACGCGCTACGCGGCGCGGCGCCGGCCATCGTCGCGTCCGCGGCCACCGTGGTCGCCGGCCTGCTCTGCCTGCTCGTCGCGGACCTGAACAGCACCAGCGGGTTGGGCCCGATCGGCGCGGCCGGCATCCTATGCGCGCTGGTGGCCATGCTGACGCTGTTCCCGGCGGTGCTCGTGGTGCTCGGAAGGCGGATCTTCTGGCCGGCCATCCCGCGGTTCAGCACGGTCGTGGAGGAGAAGCCGGGGCTGTGGGGACGGCTCGGCACCGCCATCAACCGCCGCCGGTGGGTGGCGGCGCTCAGCTCGCTCGGAGTCCTCGGCGTGCTCGCCATCGGGCTGGCGGGCAACACCGGCGCCCTGCGTGAGCAGGACCAGTTCCTGTCCGCGCCGGAGTCGGTCACCGGCTTCACCGTTCTCCGCCAGCACTTCCCGGAGCTCGGCGGCCAGCCGATGACGATCTTCACGCGGCCGGCGTACCAGGAGCGGGTGCTCGACATCGCCAAGGGCACTCGCGGTGTGGCCATGGCCATCCCGGAGCAGACCAGCGGTGGCTGGGCCAACATCTCCGTGTTCCCGAAGGACGCGCCGGACACCGTCGCGGAGTACGACACGATCAAGCGGGTGCGCACCGCCGTGCACGCGGTGAGCGGGGCGGAGGCGATCGTCGGCGGGCCGAGCGCGGAGAACCTCGACACCGAGGTCACCACCAGCCGCGACGAGAAGCTGGTGATCCCGCTGGTGCTCATCGTCGTCCTGATCATCCTCGGGCTACTGCTCCGAGCGATCGTGGCCCCGCTGGTCCTGATGGCCACCGTGATCGTCTCATTCGCCGCAGCCTACGGCGGCAGCGTGTTCGTCTTCGACACGATCCTCGGGTTCAAGGGCATCGACTATTCGGTGCCGCTGCTGGCATTCCTGTTCCTGGTGGCGCTCGGCGTCGACTACAACATCTTCCTGGCCAGCCGGGCTCGGGAGGAGACCGTGCGTCTGGGCACCAGAGAGGGCATGCTCAAAGCCCTCTCCGCCACCGGTGGCGTCATCACCTCGGCAGGCCTGGTCCTGGCGGCCACGTTCGCGGTCCTCGTCACACTTCCGCTGGTGATGCTGATCGAGGTCGGGTTCCTGGTCGCCTTCGGCGTGCTGCTCGACGCCCTGCTGGTGCGGTCGGTCCTGGTGCCCGCCCTCACCCTGCTGATCGGCCGGCGGATCTGGTGGCCGAGCCGGCTGTCCCGTCCAGCGGCGGAGCTGCCGGACGGGCAACAGTCGCTCGCCGACGACGAGGAGCCCACGCTGCAACGGTGAGCGCGGCGGCACGGACGAGATCCGGGACGGGGACCCAAGCCCGTCCCGGATCTTTTCATGGGCCCGACTGTCGGCGTACGCCTGAACGTGCTCAACCCCGTACAGGTGAATGTGCTTAGTTGGTGATGCGCTGACCACGGGCTCTCGTCAGTCCGCGATGGACGGTCGACGGCGTCGGGCGGCTGGGCACTTCTCATGCCACCTTGATGACGACCTTGCCCGAGGTGTGACCGTTCTCGACGGTGGCGAGGGCGGCTGGGGCGTCGGAGAGCGGGTGGACCGCGGTGATCACGGGTGCGAGGATTCCGTCGAGGGCCAGCCGGGCGGACCGCTCCAGGTTCTCGCGGTCGAGGCGCCGCTCGATGAAACGCCCACCGAGATCGGGCACGGACATATCACCCACGGCGATGACGGTGCGGGGATCGCGGGCCAGTGGAGCGACCGTCCGCAGCGAGGTGCCTCCGACCAGGTCGACGATCCCGTCGAAGGCGTCCGGAACCAGCTTGCGTGCCGCGGCGGCGACGTCCTCGGCGGTGTAGTCGATGAACCGCACCCCGATGGCTTCGGCGTGCTGGCGTTTGGCGGCGCTTCCGGTGCCGATCACACTCAGTTCGCGGGCGAGAGCCAGCCGGGCGACGGCGAGACCGACTCCGCCTCCGACCCCGTTGACCAGGATCGTGGCACCGGCCGGGAGGCCGAGCTGGTCGAGCGCATCCACCGCGGTCGTCCCGGCCACTGGCAGCGTTGCCGCCACGGTCGCGGACAGACCGGCCGGGATGCGCGCGGTGTTCGGCGCGGACAGCACGGTCGTCTCGGCGTAGGTGCCGCCACCAGTGAGTGCGAGGCCGAAGACCGCGTCACCCACCTCGAGCCCGTCGACGTCCTCGCCCCGGGCGAGAACGGTTCCGGCTGCCTCCATGCCCAGCACGCGGGGAAACGGACGCCCGCCGTCGAGCCCGGGGACCAGACCCGAACGCACAAGGTGGTCGAGGGGGTTCACGCCGGCCACGTCGACCCGGATCAGCACCTCGCCGCGACCGGGAACGGGATCGGGGCGATCGAAGAACTCCTGCACCTCGGGCCCGCCATACCTGCCGAAACCCCATGCCTGCCCCATTTTCTGCTGCCTCTCGTGTGACCGGCCCGGTGGTTCCGGGCGCTGCGGCCATCCTCACCCCTCACATCGATGTAAGGGGCAACCGGTTGTGGGGCAGGTCACAGCATCAGGCCGACTGTGCCACCGGTTCCGGGGTCGTGGACAGCTCCGCCCGGTGCCGGATGTTGGCCTTGATCAGCACGTCGAGTGCATCCCGGGTCTCGATCAGGTGCGCGATGTCGGCGTCGATCCGGTCGCGCTCGCGCATCATCGCCGTGAACGTCTCCTCGGCGATGCCCAGGTCACCCGGGACGTCCACACACGGCAGCACAGTCGCGATCACCCGGCTGGACATACCCGCATCGAACAGCTGTCGGATGAGCGACACGCGCTGGACCGCGGCATCGGAATAGTGACGCTGCCCCGCGTCGGAGCGTGAGCTGGTCAGCAAGCCCTGCTCTTCGTAGTACCGCAGTGAGCGCGGACTCACGCCCGTGCGCTTGGACAGTTCGCCGATCCGCATCCCTGAGAGCCTACGCCCGCGTGCTCCAGGTTCAGACCCCCTCCGGCGAGTCATGGACGCTCGCCGACACCGCCACGGCCGCAGGGTCGTCGTCCCGGTCCCACGACTGAACACATTCGTCTGTACGTGCCTGAGCACTCTTCTCAGTACGCCGACACCGACGGTCGCCGCCCTTGGTCCTGCGCCACACGCCGGGGCTGGGGTCGGCACATCGCGGTGTCCTGCCCGGTGATGGGCCGCTTGTCCTGCGCCGTGCGGCCGGGGCTGGGGTCGGCGCACCGTGTCCTGCTCCGACGGTGAGCCGCGCGGGGCCATGCCCGAGGGCCGCCGTCCCTTGTCCTGCGCCGCGCCCCCCGGGGCGGATCAGCGCTCCGCGGTGTCCTCCCCAGCGGTGAGCCGTGCGATCGGGGCGGGCGGGGCCGCGGCCGGAAGGTCGACCCGAAGCAGCGCGCCACCGCGTGCGGAGCGGGCGACGGTGGTCCGGCCGCCGTGGGCGTCAACGACCCGCTGCACGATCGACAGCCCAAGACCGGATCCCGGCAACGCCCGG
This sequence comes from Actinomadura rudentiformis, assembly GCF_008923185.1. Classification (GTDB taxonomy): domain Bacteria; phylum Actinomycetota; class Actinomycetes; order Streptosporangiales; family Streptosporangiaceae; genus Spirillospora; species Spirillospora rudentiformis. Next base: position 542,037 of record NZ_WBMT01000003.1, on the reverse strand, counting down.
GCGCTGTCGGCACGGTAGAACCGGTCGAACACCCGCGGTACGTCGGCGGCGTCGATACCCGGCCCGGCGTCGTCGACCTCGAGCACCGCCGACGCGCCCTCGGCACGGAGCCGGACCTGGACCGGCTGGTCCGCGGGGGACCACTTGCCGGCGTTGTCGATGAGGTTGAGCACCGCCCGCTGGAGCGCAGCGGGACGCCCGCTCACCCACACGGAGGTCACGTCGAGCGCGACCTCGATGTCGGGCACGCGGGAACGCGCCCGGGTCGCGGCGGCCACCACCACGTCGGCGAGGTCGAGCAGCTCGGTGCTCTCGTCGCTGACGTCACCGCGCGCCAGGTCGGTCAGCTCGGCGGCAAGGGCGCTCAACTCGGCCACCTGGGCGCCGAGATCGTTGAGCAGCCGGGTCCGGCTCTCCGCCGGCAGTGCGCTGTCCAGGGTGCCGCGCCGATCGAGCCGGATCAGCAGCTCGACGTTGAGGCGCAGGCTGGTGAGCGGGGTCTTGAGCTCGTGGGCGGCGTCCTCGGCGAGCAGCCGCTGGGCCCGCCGGGAGTCCCGGAGCGCGGCGAGCATGTCGTTGATCGACTGGATCAGCCGCCGGATCTCCCCACCGCCCTCATCCGGGATGTCGGCGTCGAGATCCCGGGTGTGCGCGACACGTACCGCGGCGGCGGTCAGCCGGTCGATCGGTGCCAGCCCGGTCCGCGCCACGGTCAGCCCGACAAGGGCGCCGCCGACCACGCAGAGCAGCCCGATCAGCAGCATGCCCAACCCGAACTCGGTGATCGGGTTGTCGTCGTCGGCGACGCCGGCCACCTGGACCGCGCCGTCGCCTGCCCGCAGCGTGTAGATGAAGTAGCCGTCGCTGTCGTTCCACTCCATCAAATCGGCCGACCCGCCCTGCGCCACGCGCCCGGCGTGCTCGCTGACCGGGGGCAGCGCGGGTTGGCCGGCCGGCGTCCGGGTCGAGCCGTCAGGCAGGATGACCCGCACCAGCCGACCGGATCCGGGATACGGCGGTAGCTGGACCTGCGCCAGACCGGCGCGCTCCGCGTTCGTCGCCAGGAAGCGGGAGTCGACGCGTAGCTGATTCTCGGCGGTGTCCTGCAGCTCCCAGTTCAGTAGCTCGATGCCCACCTGGAAGGCCACGAACACGCTGACCGTGATGGCCGTCGCCGCGATCACCGTCAGCCTGGTCCGCAGCGACCGCCGGCGCCACCACCGGGTCAGCCGGCGCGGTTCCCGGCCGGCGGGCCTGCTCACGGAGGAGTCTCCCGCAACGTGTATCCCAGGCCGCGCAGCGTGTAGATCAATCGGGGCTCACCCTCGGCCTCCATCTTGCGGCGCAGGTAGCTCACGTATACCTGGAGGTTGTTGGCGGTGGCGCTCATGTCGAAGCCCCAGATCGCCTCGAACAGTGCGTCGCGGGTCAAGACCCGGGTCGCGTTGCGCATGAGGACCTGCAGGAGGGAGAACTCGGTCCGGGTCAAGCGCAGCGGCCGCCCGCCCCGCCAGGCCTCGAACCTGTCGGGATCGAGCCGGACGTCGGCGAACGACAGGATCTGCGACTCCCCGTCGGGCGGCGTACGCCTGCGCAGCAGGGCCCGCACCCGGGCCAGCAACTCCTCGGTGGCGAACGGCTTGGGCAGGTAGTCGTCGGCGCCCGCGTCCAGCCCCGCGACCCGGTCGGAGACCTGGTCACGGGCGGTCAGCATCAGCACCGGCAGATCCCGGCCCGCGGCCCGCAACCGCCGGCAGGTCTCCAACCCGCCGAGGCGGGGCATCATCACGTCGAGGATCAGCAGATCCAGCGTGTCACCGCCGGCCCCACCGACCCCGTCGAGCACGGCGAGACCGTTGGCGACGGTGCTGGTGTCGTAACCCTCGACCTGGAGCACCCGCTCCAGCGACTCACGGATGGCCCTCTCATCATCCGCGATCATGATCCGCACGCCGGCCCGCCCCCTTCCAGTCGATGCATTGCCGCTCATTGTCCCCGACCAACCTGAGGCCAGGATTAGAGGCAGTGCTGCTACGGGCGGGTGGTCACGTTTGAACGACCGCGCTGCTGAGGATGAGGGGAAGTAAGGGTTCTGTGCCTTCGGCGGCACGGACGGTGTCGGGGGTGACGTTCAAACCCACGGACGAATGACGGACAAACGATCAAAGGCCGGTTCCTGGTCTTCAGGAACCGGCCTCTGAGCTGGCGTTTTCTGTCGGGGTGGCGGGATTTGAACCCACGACCTCTTCGTCCCGAAGCAACGCAGGCGAATCGACCTACATCGAGGTCAATGCAGAGCCCAACGGGATGCCTCCTCACCAGCACGAACGCCTGATTGAGTCGCGGTGAGTCGATCGCGGTCCCACACCCTCCTAATGGCGGTGGCTCCCCGATTGGCTCCCCGCGGCTCCCTCCAGGCGGGAGAGGAGCCTCATGCCAATCAAGATCAAGACCGACCACATGACCCTCACCGTCAATGGCACCGTGACCGCGGAGGCTACCCGCATCGCCGGAGCCTGGCACGTCACCACATGGCCCCACCCTCTCGACTACAACCGAGCCTTCACGGCGCTGACTCTCGCCGAGCGCCTCGCCACTGGTCACCCCCGAGACGGACCCGTTCGTCATCGCGTGGTGAGAGGAGCTGTCCGGTGCCTGACCGCCTCACCCGAGTCACCACCGCTCTAGCCGTGGCCCTCGTCGCAACGGTGGCCGCCGTGATCTCATACCGCCACGCGTACGAGTTGGTGCGAACGCACGGCGAGACCGGCATCACTGCGTACCTCGTCCCACTCACCATCGACGGCCTCATCTGGGCGGCCTCTATGGTCATCCTCGACGCAAGCCGCCGGAACCAACCCGCACCAACGTTGGCCAAGTGGAGCCTCGGCGTGGGCATAGTGGCGACGATCGGAGCCAACGTGGCGCACGGCCTGAACCACGGCCCCATCGGCGCCCTCGTCAGCGCATGGCCGGCGCTGGCTCTCGTTGGCTCATTCGAGCTCCTCATGATGCTTACCCGAGCCGCCACCTCACCGGCGCGGACGACCAACCAATCCGACCCCTCAGCACCAGTCCCAGAGGAGGCCGACACTGTCCGCACCACCCTGGAACACAGCCCCGAGGAAGCGGTTCTGGCTGACTACCTTGCCAGCCTCAATGGTCCGGGCAGGCCACTCTCACAGCGCTCGCTAGCCGAGCGCCACAACATCGATCGCCGCAAGGTAAAGAAGATCGTCTCCACCGTGGCCCAATCCTGAGCCACTGTGGTGCAGAAAGGCCCCCGTCGATCTTGATAACCGCCGGGGGCCAGCTACTGTTACTGGACCTCAGGTGAGGATCAGTAGGAGCAGCGTCGCAGCGCCAGCGAAGGCATCACCGGCATACAAGATCGAACTGAGAGCGGACCTGGCTCGATGAGGAACCTTCACGCGCCCGGACTGCCAGCGGGGATGGCAACGAACTCCTGCTCAACAACGTCGGAACCTCGCGATACAACCGAGAGTCGAAGATACTGACGTGGCACTTGGACGGAGGATCGTGGTCATGCCCCTCAAGGCTTACCGTGTGATTAGCGCCAAGATGGTTGATCAGCTCGCTCGTCAGCTTGACCTTGCCGTGGACATCGAAACGACAGTGGAAACTGAGCTCAACGGCGGAATCACCGGCATTGGTTCGGGGCGACGGAAGTCGACCAAAAGAGTAAATCCGAGCTCACTAACGGACCCGCGCCTTGTTGAACAAGTGGTCGACGGGTTGCGAGATAATGGCCAGCTGAAAATATATCGCCCTGAGCGTCTGCAGGATCTGAAGTCAAGACAGTCGACATTTGTTCACGAAATTGGCATAGTTGGAACGCCAGTTTTTCTTCCCCTTAAAGACGGGGCTGATGCTGCTTCGGGGATGGATAGTTTGACGGTATGGGTATTTGAGCCAGTCGGCCCGGCTGGATTCATCGACTCCGAGCCCGACGGATCGTGGGCATGGGATTGGCAGGGTTCATACCTGTTCCTCATTGAGGAGCACATTACACACCCAGAAGGCTTGTATTATCTGTCAGGTGTTTCGGCATTGAGATGTTTGGTCGAGATGGCGGGCTATAATACGCGGCTCTCGTGCGGCCGATTTGGAGAGGATGAATTTGGACGAGACAATCCGGCGCACCCAATTGATAAGCTCCTCTCCATTGGAGGCGTTCGCGGACGCCCCCGCCCCATCGAGGCCGTATATCGGATAGCCGCAATGACGGATGAGCAGGCGACTATAATAAATGGAAAGAAAGTCCGACTGAACGATATTCTGGCCTACCCGCTCTATATTGCCGACTGTTGATAGAAACAATTGCCTGGCGAGGTAGGTCGCTAGGGCTCGACGTGATCAAAGAGTGTGGGCTCCCAAACATCCAGAGGGCGCTCAATCTTCATCTTGTCGATCGTGTGGCCAAAGGGAAACCCTCCGTCTTGTGACATAAAGTAATCACATTTTGCGCGGCATGCCGCAGCAAGGTGCAGAGCGTCAGTGGCACCGAACGGTCTCTTGTCTTGGTCGTGAAGATGCCCGTACTGCTCGCGGAGCCTCGCGGCTTCCCTTGCGGTGAATCGATCTATATCAATCCAGAGAATGCTGGGCGATGTAAACCACGACCGAAGCATTTCATCGACATTTGTCGATCGCTGACGTCGCTCTTGCGTCTTTCCGTTGCAGAGAACTTCAGCCTCGATCAGGGCCGAAGCTGCCAGCAGTATTCTACCTGAATGCCATGCCTCGAATAGCCTTTTTGCCGGCTTCCAGCGGGGCTCATCGGTCCCTGCCTGGAGTTGTTCATTTCGAGTAATTAGGTCAAGGTAGACACAAGAGTCTGCGTAGACAGTGGGAGGGTTGTCAGGCACGCCGAGCCTCCTGAATGTACTCGTCTACGGCCTGACCCCCTAGCCAGTTTCTATCCGAGTCAAGAAGGTCGTTTACGGATGCTCGTTCAATGTCGTCTTCTGGCAATAGCTCCAAGCCGTCAATTTTGATACGAACCGGCTGGCCTCGTTCATTTCGCGTAACGCGACCTGACGCTAGCACCCGCCTTCGCCAAAACTTGTCATGAGCTTCGTCGGCCATCTCGGCAGATATTTCACCTGTTACCGCCCGCCTTCGCAGCGGGTCATACAGGCCAACTCGAAGTCCCCTTCTGCTGAGGCGACGTGCATTCATGGAATCAAGCCATCCAGACACGGAACCAAGCGACTCCTGAGTGCCAATTACCGCACGGCGTGCATTCATGCGAACCGGATCGGAGACCGGCACGAGTTGGTGCGTCCCTCCATTTACTGTGGCTAGGGAAAGTTCTTTGACCCCATGCCCCGGCTCGCTGATGTCAAGGAGCCGTTCAACGGTGCGCTCACTATAGTAATCTGGGACAGCAGGCTCACTTTGCAGTGATTCAACACCCGCTACTAGTGCTTCGACGGAGGCGAGTATGGAAGAAGCGGGACGTTTCTGTGTCGCGGCTGCCGTTACGCGCACTACTAGGTCAAGAGACTGATAGTGCAATTCGGCTACGACCCATTTCGGGCGGGTTCCGCGTATGAGGTACGCCCGATCGATGTCGGTTAGGGCCAAGCGGACTTGATCCAGCGTCATAGTCAAGCGACGTAGCTCGAGCGGGCCGTCGGCTGGCCGGATCCGCACCTCCAGCGCGGTCGTCTTCATACCGCCACGGTATCCGGGACCTCTAGGGAAGGCCACGACACCCGCGTCTCTCATGCCGACCTCCGAAGCCTGTGTCTGTTTTGGTTATCCCCAGGTGCCAGCGCGGTGTTTCCCCCTTGGCCATGATCGGCCCGCCTCCTCAGAGCGATAGGTGCCTTACTTGATCGCAGCAGCGCTCGACCAGACGTGATCGAAGCTGGCCAGGTATGTGCTTGCCATGTCGTCGTCCGCCACAAGTCGCAGGTGGAGGACAGGGGCATGGGATGCGGGGACGCCGTAGGCGTGGGGGTTGATTAGGAGATCGTCGTCGGCGCGGTAGATCGAGTTGTAGAGGACCGTGTTGTGGAGGCGTATCTCGACGCCTTCGACTTGGCGCAGAGGTTGGCAGAGGACCAGAGCGTTGCGGATCTTGGCGGCTAGCGAGTCACCTACACCCTCGTCTTTGCCGCGCTCGGTGATGTGGGAGCCGTTCGGGTCCCCGAGGAGGATGCGCACATTGACGCCAGCGTTGGCTCTGGTGGCGAGTGTGGTGAGGATGCCGGTGTCTTCGGCGAGGAACAGGCCCGCGTACGCCAGGATGCCGATCTCTCGGCGGGCCCTGTCGAAGAGATGCAGCCACGCGCCGCGCGGGACGGCCCAACGGTGCGGGTAGGTGGCCAGAACTTGCGCTCTGGGTGGCTCGGGAAGCGGCCGGGTTGCGGTGAGGTGTGGCCACAGGTCTGCCTCGGGGAGATTGAGCAAGGTGGCGACCTTCCGGCGGTGTCTGGGGTAGGGGGTGCGTCCGGACAGCCATCGACTTACGGTCTTGGGATCGACGCCGAGACGTTGGGCTAGGGCCTCCTCGGTGATCTGAGCGTCTTCGAGCGCGCGTCGCAACAGGTCGTTCACCGGAACTCCCGGAGGGCGAGATGTTACGACGCTAACAGAAGACGTCCTAGACGTCCCTAGGTGCCCGTAGAGAGGTCCCAGGGTGAACGCGAGGCTTTCAGCACGTGGCAAGGGCCCTCGGGCCTGGCCACCCTTCGCCCGCGACTACGCCACCAGGGAGGCGTCATGTCCATTGACAAGCCCCGTGAAACCGACACTGCTCCCGGGTTGCCCGGCAAGGTGAGCCGCGGTGAGGCGCGCCTCGCTGCTCTGGGCGCGCACCTTGTGGCGCAGCGACTCGTCGCTGATCTTGCGTCCAACGGGTTGGTGGTACGCAACCCCGAGGCGCGGGGCTGTTGTGCTGACAACCCGACGTTGGCTGACACGATCACGTGCTCCCCCCGCGCTGAGGACGAGGGGCGCCTGTGGTTCTTCACTTCGGCAGGTGAACCGATCTCCGATGCATCCCAAATCACTGAGGCTCTGGTGTGGGTCAAGGGTCATCTCGCTCCACGACCGGAACATGCCTGGTCTCAGTGGGGAGTAAGTCGCTGATGGCACGTCCGCCGGGACGCCACCGCCGGCCCCCGAGGCAGGCGCGCCGGTCTGACGCCCCGTCCCCGGCTGCCTCTCTGACTGGCACGGTGGGGTGGTCGACCTCCGCCCCTGACTCGTATGCGGCGGTGTCCTACCCCACCGTGCCCACCGGCTTGCCGGACGTCTCGAACGGTCCCCGCCATGGCAAGCGCCGCAGGGGGCTTGGCCGCCGCATCATCGCCGGCCCTATGGACCTGGGGTGACGAGCGACAACTACGTGTGGGCTCGGGAGGCTTCTCCCGAGCTCCACACCTGTGATGGGACTGGATGGGACGAGTGTCATGAACCGACGCGGGACGCCGTGGGGCGCCTACGCCTTGATCACCTTCAAGCTTCGAGAGCGCCTCACGGACGGCACGTATCAACCTGGGGATCGTCTTCCGAGTGAACGCCTGTGGTGCGAAGAGTTCGGCGTCACCCGCAACACCTTGCGCCGTGCCCTGGCCGAGCTCGAGTCCCTCAAGCTGATCACGGTGGTCCCCGGCTCAGGCCGTATCGCGGGTGATCCCGATTCGGACGAGGTCAAGGCCGCAGGCCCTGCGTACGAGCGCATAGCTGCCGACCTTCGTGAGCTGATCGAGAACGGTGAGTACGGTGAAGGCGACCCATTGCCGAGCGAGTTGAAGATCAGCAAGCTCTACGGCGTCGCGCGGTACACGGCACGGCAAGCGCTTGCCGACTTGGAAGACGCTGGACTGGTGAAACGTGTCCCCGGCAAGGGACGGTTTCTTCGGCCAAGACGTCCCTAGATGATCCGCTTGCGTCCGTGGATGTCTGCGAAGGTGGCCGTAGCGTCGGGGACATGAACAACATGGCCGAGTGGGCGCAGGAAATCGCGCGTCAGCACCTGGAAGCGCCATTGCCTCGCCGTTGGGCGCATACTCAGGGCGTCGCACGTCAGGCACGTAGCATCGGACCCATCCTTGGCGACCGCGCTGACCTCCTTGAGGCGGCCGCGTGGTTGCACGACGTCGGGTACGCGCCGGACCTGGTGGTGACCGGCTTCCACCCCTTGGACGGCGCGCGTTATCTCCGCGACGCTTCCGGGGCTGACGACCACCTGTGCCGCCTTGTCGCGCACCACTCCTGCGCGTTGGTGGAGGCACACGAGCGTGGCCTCGCCGACGAGCTGATCCGCGAGTTCGGCCGTACTCCACCCGAGCTGACTGAGGCGCTCGTCTACTGCGACATGACCACCAGCCCGCATGGCGAGGAACTCTCCGTTGAGGAGCGCCTCGCCGAGATCCTTGATCGCTATGGAGATGGCCACGTGGTCAGCCAAGCGATCACCACTTCGTCGCCGCACCTAGTGGACGCTGTGCACCGCGTTCAGGAGGAGCTCTCGACTCGAAGTTGAGGTGCCGTGACTAACCCTCTCGATGGCCCCTCAACCCACACTGCCAGCGAGTTCGCATTCCTCAGTGGTGGGCCTTCGGCCAACTGCTTGACCACGTGGCGCCGTTCGCAGGAGCGACGCCCCGATGACGCCTGCGCAGGTGGTGAGATCGTTACTCCCGGCGGAACTCTGGGACGGCCCCTGATCTAGCTCTCGGCCCTGAACTGTCGGCTGGCGCTTGTACTCTGTTCTCGTGGCTGATTCGCGTCCTGACATTCCCCAACCAATGCGCCGGCAGGTCTTTGTCGAAGCCGGGCATCGATGCTCTATCCCCACTTGTCGAGCGCACCCCCTAGAGATCGCCCACATTGTTCCCTGGGCTAAAGTTAAAAAGCACGAGCCTCAGAATCTTATCGCGCTTTGCCCTACCTGCCACACGCGCTACGACCGAGGCGAGATCGATAGACAGTCGATGCTCATCTACAAACGGCAAAACCAACTACTCGTACAAAATCAGGCCGAGCTGAATTTGGCGCGTTCCTCCTCCAATGAGCAACTCGCCACTCCGCTGCCGGAACCGGATCCAAATTCAATTGGAATGCCTGCCGCACTTCTGGAATCTGCCCTCAGCAAGAGAACTGTGGAGCTTGGTGACTATGAGCTGGTATGGCCACCCCACCTCTTTGTGGAGGAGGTGGTTCGTATCATCGGCGGCAGCCAGAGGGTCCGTTCCGGTGATGAAGCATTGGTGCTTCTTCTGAGGGAAGCATTTAGAGACGACAACGTGGCAGAGGATTTCAGCGGCCTTGGTGCTTCAAGGGTCCTTGGTGATGACAAGTCTTGGAGCATCACCGCGAATGCGTTCATCCGCGAAATCGTGATGAGAGTGCAAGAAATTCCGATGCAAAGCTCTCCGCGTCCCTATTGGGGCCAGTCCAGAGGTGGAGTTCAGTCCTCTGGAGAGCCGGACATGGCAAAGGCGCGCAATCGATTTGCGGCTCTTGTTTCTGATCTCAGCCAGCGGGGCTACCTAAGCCAAGCCTTCCCTGAGCCTTGCGTGGATGACCACGGCGAAGACTTCAATGCTGATCCGAACTCGGAGATTGAGAGAAGGATTGGCATGCGTAATGCGTGGCCTCTGGATCCCAATTCTTGGAATGAAGATACCTTCTTTGCGATCATGGAAGTCTTTCACGATCTCGTCTCCCGGCCCCGCAAAGCCTTCTATCACTCCTACAATAGCTGTGGCATGCACTACTCAAGCTTCGCTACAGAAATTGGCAGGAAGCTCTATAGGTGGAGGCTCAATAGAATTCTAGAAGAGGCGAGAATTCCTTACCGACTCGGGGACTCGGGGGAGGCTAAAGGACGCCTTGTGTCGGCCCGTGTAGCCCAGTAGTCCGCCAAGCCTGGGTGCGATGGCAAGGCTTCAGGTGATGACGGGTCGTTCCGGGTCGGCCAAGTAGTGGCCGATGCGGAGTTGCATTGAGCGGTCCATCTGGCGGTCGGTGGCTTCGGTCGGCGGGATCCAGCGGACTTCCCGGGACTCGTCGCTCGTCTGTGGTGTGCCCCCGGTCGGTCGGGCGGTCAGCAGGATCGAGAACTCCTGGCGGACCTCGTCGTTGCTCGTGTAGTGGATCACGTGCTTGGGGTCGCTGTAGATGCCGACCAGGCCGGTGATCTCGCAGTCGATGCCAGTCTCTTCCTTGGTCTCCCGGATGGCGGCTTGCGCGACCGATTCGCCGAGGTCGATCGCGCCGCCGGGGAGCGCCCAGTTGTCGTTGTCGGTGCGGCGGATCATCAAGATCTCGCCGTGCTCGTTGGTGACGACGACGTTGACGGACGGGACGAGGCTGTTGGCCTTGGGGGCGTTCGGGTCGTCGTAGTAGTCGATCCTGCGGCCCATGCTCAGCCCTTCGTCGGTAGCGGACGTGCGCCTTCCCAGACGCGTTCGAAGCTCTCCATGTAGGTGCCGACGATCTCCCCGCCGGGGATGCGGCGCAGGTGCCAGATCGGCGCGTCGTACGCGGGCACACCGTAGACGTGGGTGTTGACGAACACCTGGTCATCGGCGAAGTAGATCGAGTTGTAGAGCACCGTCCTGTGCACGCGTGCCTCTACGCCGTCGATCGCCATGAGCCGCTTGTAGAGGACGAGGACGTTGCGGACCTTTGCTGCCATCGCTTCGCCGATACCCTCGTCTGCGCCCCGTTCGGCCACCTGCGGTGACTCCGGATCGCCGAACAGGAGGCGAACTCGAACGCCGGCCCGTGCTCTATCGGCGAGAGCGCGTTGGGCCTCGCTGTCCTCGGCAAGGAACATCCCGCTGTAGACCAGGATGCCGATGTCGTTCTCAGCGTCTGAGAAGAGACGTCCCCACGCGTCCCTTGGGACGGCCGATCGATGCGGGTAGACGGTGACGATCTCGCTGCTGGAGAACGAGGCCACCTCGTCGTCGCTCAGCGCATCCGGCCACAGGTAGGTCTCGTCCGTTTTGAGACGCGAAGCCACAGCAAAACGATGCCTTCGGTAGGGCGTACGGCCCTTGGTGATCCACCGCTCGACGGTCTTGGGATCAACCCCTAGATCCTCGGCGAATGAGGCCACGGTCAACCCCTGCTGAAGTATCGCGGCCCGAAGGCGTTCGTTCGGCATTCACCCGTCCGGATCCCGGGACGTCCAAGGACGCCGACAACCCTACGAGGACGTCTTGAACAGGTCCAGTCAGGTAGTGATCTCGTCCCACAGGTCAGACGCATTCTCTTCCCCGTAAGGCACACCGCCCGAGCCGCCCCCGCCGGAACGGGCCTTACGAGAAGAGGTGATCTCTCATGATCCTTGTTCTGGCTTCGATCATCGCTGTCTTCCTCGCCGGCACCACCTGCGGCATCTTCGCCATGCTCGTCATCGGCATCCACGCCGAAGAGCGCCGCACGACTCGCAACGGCGACCGGTCGCGTACGGGAACCGCTTCCCGCTGCCTGCTGTCGACGCAGACCGGGGACGACGTGCCCGTCCGCGTCAAGGCGGGGCGGTGAGCCGCATGAGGATGCCGACCATCATCACCGGCTACCGGTGTCCGTGCGGAGCCCGACTCGACGCTGGTAACCGCCGCTGTCGCAAGTGCCGGTCCCGTGCTCGGTGGCACCGCCGCAACCAGGGTTCCCGCCACCCCGACCTCTGGCTCTGATCGCCCGACTCCGGGAGAGGAGGTGAGACGAGCAATGAACGTGTCGATTCCACTGGTAGCAATCCTTGGCGCACTCGTCTGGGTCGCCTGGCGCTACATGGGACTACGCGCTTGGCACATTGCGGTGTCCCTGCTCTTCGGCTTCTGTCTCGCTGCGACCAGCGCCGCACCAGAGATCAACCGCGTCGTGGCCGGACTGCTGAACATCCTCGGCGTATCCAAGTAGCGGCTACGCACGCGCCGTTCGAAGGGAGTGATGCCCAAATGCCCACAACGCCACCGACCAGGATCAACCTACGGGAGGTACGTCACCGTAACCGCACCGCACGAGAAGCCATGGTACGACTCCCAGACACCACGCTCGGAATCGAGGCCATCAACGAGTCCCTCGATGACAACCCCTTCCTCGTCGCTGCCGTCCGGAACCTCATCTCCGAGCTGGCTCAGATTCGCCGCTACAGAGCGGACCTGGTGGCCGCCGCCCGCGCGACTCTGACCGCTGCCCACGACGCCGAACGGGATCCCCTCTACTACTTGCGTGACGAACTGCGTGCGCAAGGCCAACTTCCTCCGGACAGCTGGCGGGACGATGGCTAGAGCGCGCCAGATGCGGCGGCAAGCCCGCACGATACGCCGCTACGGCTACCAGCCGATGATCGTCATGAACGGCGACGGCCAGCTTCCCGACGTCATCGCCACGCTGATCGGCCGAGGGCTCTGGCGGTACCGATCCGAACTCGCCCCGATCTACCTCGCCACCACGCTCGCCAGCGCGGGCACCGTCCTGCATTTCACCCATCCGCAGTGGTGGCCGTACCTTCTCGTCGCTGGCACGTTCGCCGCCTGGCTTCTGGCACTGTTTGGTGAACATGCCGGGCTCGCACTGCGCGCAGAACGTCTCTACGCCGCGGTCGTAGCCATGAGCGCCGGCTCCTGGCTCGCCGCCGTGACGGCGCTCGGCATCACCTTCTGGCCGCTCGCGCCCCTTCTCCTCGGAGGCGGACTCATGCTGGCCCTGCCATGGTGGGTACATCGGCGACGGTGCGCAAAGGTTCGCGTGAACCGCCAGCTCGACGCCTGGCCAGACATCGCACAAGCGATAGGACTGGCGGGCTCACACGTTCAGTCAGCCGTCGTCGACGTGTGGGGGTGGCGTGCACGCTTCGCCCTTGCGCGCGGCCAAACGATCCAAGACGTGATCGGCAAGATTCCCGCGATCGAATCAGCGCTCGGCACGTTCCGGGGCGCGGTCCGCGTCCATCCAACCCGCGACGACAAGGCCAACCGCTTCGAGTTGCGTGTACTGGACACCGACCCGCACGCCGACGCGATCCCGTGGCCGGGACCGTCCGTCTCCTCCATCACCGAACCGATCGACCTCGGCCCGTTCGAGGACGCCACCAGCGCCCGAGTCTTGCTGCTCCGGCGGCACGGGCTCCTCGGGGGTGTCGCGGGCTCGGGCAAGAGCGGCGGGATCAACGTCCTCATTGGCAACCTCACCGCCTGCCCCGATGTCGTCATCTGGGCGATCGACCTCAAGCTAGGTATGGAGCTCCAGCCGTGGGTGTCCTGTATCGATCGACTTGCCACCACACCAGAGCAAGCTCGCGCTCTGCTGCGCGACGCCGTGGCGGTCCTAGAGGCGCGTGCCGCCTGGCTCGCAAGCCGTGGCGTCCGTGTCTGGGAACCAACGTCGGCGTTGCCTGCCTTGGTGATCGTGATCGACGAGTACGCCGAACTCGCCGACGACGCTCCCGACTCCGCGCGCGATACCGACTCCATCGCGCGTCGAGGACGAGCCGTCGCGGTGACGCTCATCGCCGCAACTCAGCGTCCGACTCAGAAGGCCATGGGCAAGGGCGCGGTCCGTTCCCAGATGGACGTACGGGTCAGTTTCCGCGTTCGTGAGCGCAGGGACGTGGATCTCATCCTCGGGCAAGGGATGCTCGACGTGGGATGGCACGCCCAACGACTCAATGCGCCCGGCAAGTTCCTCCTGTCGGCACCCGAGCACGACATCCCGCGGCGCGCTCGCGCGTACCTCCTCATCGACGAGGCCGTGGCGTCCACTGTCCACAAGCATGTGGACATCCGCCCGACTCTGGACGAGATCTCCCAGACGGCGATCGAGGAAGCGCAAGCAGGGATCCGACTCCATACCGCGGATGAGCAAGAGCAGTCGCTCGCTGCCGAGGGCGATGAGGCTTGCGAAAGTCCTGAGGCGATCCTCTGGGCGCTGTTGAGCGGCGCGCCCGAGGAAGGAATCCCCGTCTCCCATCTGATCAAGGCAACCAACATGAGCCGCCCCTGGGTCTACCAACGGCTCCGTGATCTGTCCGACGGCGGTCGCGTTACCCAGGTCTCCCGTGGCCGGTGGCGCTCCACTGCCGACGACTCTCAGTGACTTGTCTATGTCTACGTCCACGCGCTCGCCTGCACGTATGGAGCGTAGATGAGACATAGACGTAGACAATCACCCACTGTCACGAACGGAGGCGATCACCACGCCCAACGCGAGTCCCGAGCGAGTCTCGGGAGACGAGGAGGTGAGCGTGCAGGCATACACCGTCGAACAGGTCGCCGAGATCCTCCAGATCGGCCGAGACAAGATCTACTTCCTGCTCCGCACCGGTCAACTCCGCAGCATCAAGATCGGCAAACTCCGCCGCATCACTGACCAGCAACTCGCGGAGTTCGTCGCATCCCTCGAAAAGGAAAACGTCGCTCCGTAGGGACGTCTTGGGACGTCTTGAGTTATCGTACCTAGGTGGGCCCAGGGCGCGCCGCTCTTGCGGAAGGTCCCTGAGGCTTCGGTTCTTGACAACTCGATCTGCATGAACGTCTCGCAGGACGCTGCGCGGCAGGGATGGCGCTTCCGCGTTGCGGAAGCGTCATCGCCCGTGTCGCCCGGTGGGACGTCTCTCATCGCGCCCGGTCAAGAACATCACCCCCAAGACGAGGAGGCGGTCACTTGACAAAGATCATCATCGGAGACTTCGAGGGCAGCATCTATCCGGAGGGCAGCGGTTACACCGGTGCCCTTGAACTCGGCTTTGGGCTGGACGGCAAGCGGAAGCGGCTCAAGAGGAAGGGCCGCACTCAGGAGAAGGTCAAGGACAAGCTCAAGGACGCTCTTGAAGACCTGGAGTCCGGCATCAGGAGCCCCGAGAACTACACGGTGGCGCACGCCGTAGAAGACTGGCTCACCAGGGGACTCAAGAACCGTGATCCCGACACGGTGACGACCAATCGCATCCTCGCCCAGAAACACGTGATCCCGAAGATCGGCAAGCTGAAGCTCAAGGATCTACGGGCGGACCACGTGGACGAATGGCTCGATGGGCTCACGGAGCAACTGGCGACACGGAGTCTCCAGGGCGTACACGCGATCCTCAAGCGGTCCATCAAACAGGCACAGGCCCGAGACATGGTCATGCGGAACGTTGCCATGTTGGTCACTACGCCGCAGGGAAGAGTCGGCCGTCCAAGCAAGGCTCTGACGTTCGACCAGGCAAATGCCGTACTGGAGAAAGCCCAGTCATCTCGGCTGCACGCCTACGTCGTGGTCAGCCTGATGACGGGCATCCGGACGGAGGAGGCGCGCGCCCTCCAGTGGGATCACGTCGTCGCATGGGTCGACGACGAGGACGAATGGAAGCCCGTCACAGACGTGGGATTCGACCACAAGCGGTTCGCCGTCCACGTCTGGCGGTCCGTACGGGCTCACGGCGACACCAAGACCCGGAAGTCACGTCGAACGTTGGAACTCCCACAGCCAGCGGTCGACGCCCTGCGAGAGCACCACAAGCGGCAAGCTGCTCAGAAGCTCAAGGCGGGCAAGGCGTGGAAGGCCAACGGGCTGGTGTTCTGCTCACCGGTCGGAACGCCGCTCGATGCCGCCAACGTGCGGCGGGCGTTCCGGCTGATCACGAAAAAAGCGGAGATCGGGGAGGACTGGACTCCTCGCGAGCTGCGTCACTCGTTCGTCTCGATCATGAGTGACAACGGCGTGCCCCTGGAGAACATCGCTGACCTCTGCGGGCACTCGTCCACGGCGACTACCGAGGAGGTCTACCGGCATCAGCTCAAGCCGGTGATCACCAAGGGTGCCGAGACCATCAACAACGTCTTCGTGGTGGAAGCTGCGAGGAAGACCCTCAAGAAGTCCGTCCAAGTCGCGTGACGGTGGCTCCCCGTTTGGCTCCCACCGGCCTCGGAGATCGAAAAAGGGCCCCGGACCTAAGCCGAGACCCTCTCTCACCTGCGTCAACCTGTCGGGGTGGCGGGATTTGAACCCACGACCTCTTCGTCCCGAACGAAGCGCGCTGCCAAGCTGCGCTACACCCCGGTGGTGGCTGCCCGGGAGTCGTACGTGCCTCCCGGCGCCTCGACTACTCTAGCGGATGCTCAGGGGTGGTGCGTCCCCATTATCAGGGGGTTGGGCGGGGGACGAGGGTGAGCAGGGAGGCCTCTGGGGGGCAGCAGAAGCGCATCGGGGCCTTGGGGGAGGTGCCGAGGCCTGCGGAGACGTGGAGCCAGGCGCCGCGGTGTTGGTGGAGGCCCTTGACACGGGGGCGGTCGATGCCGCAGTTGGTGGCCAGGGCGCCGTAGAAGGGCACGCAGACCTGGCCGCCGTGGGTGTGGCCGGCCAGGAGCAGGTCGTAGCCGTCGGCGGCGAAGCGGTCCATGTTGCGGGGCTCTGGGGAATGCATGACGCCGAGATGCACGTCTGCGCGGGGGTCGACGGGGCCGGCGATCTTGTCGTAGCGGTCGCGGTTGATGTGGGAGTCGTCGATGCCGCCGAATTCGACGTCGAGGCTTCCCACCTTGAGGCGGCCGATCCGGTTGTTGAGGTCCAGCCAGCCCGCGGCCTGGAGGGAGGAGCCCAGCTCGCGGTACGGAAGGTCGGGCTCGCGGCGGCGCTTCTTATAGTCGGACTGGCTGGTCCGCCACACGTAGCGGGTGGGGTTCTTGAAGATCGGCGAGTAGAGGTCGTTCGACCCGTACACGAAGGCGCCGGGGCGGTCCAGGAGCGGGCCGAGCGCGTCCAGGAACGGGCCGATGGCGTCCGGGTGCGAGATGGAGTCGCCGGTGTTGATCACCAGGTCGGGCTCCAGCGCGTCCAGGGAGCGGACCCAGCGGATGAGGCGGCGGCGGCCCGGGGTGAGGTGCGCGTCGGAGACGTGCAGGATCTTGACGGAGGGGCGGCCGGGCGGCAGTACGGGGACCTCGAAGCGGCGCAGGCGGAACCAGTTCCGCTCGATGACCGAGGCGTAGCCGAACGTGGCGGCGCCGATGCCCGCCAGCCCCAGAGGTGCGGCGTAGAGCTTTCGCACGGTTCTCCCTCCAAATGACGCCTCCATCGTCCCAGAGATGGGCGGTCCCGCAGAACACCAGACGTAATCCTGGTGAGGCGGAAGGCTTCGTACGGGCATGATGTGACCATGAGTGCCCTGAAGGAGAAGCTGGAGAACGACCTCTCGGTCGCGATGAAGGCCCGTGATGAAGTGCGTACACGCACGCTGCGCATGGCCCTGACCGCGGTGAAGAACGAGGAGGTCGCGGGCAAGCAGTCGCGTGAGCTGTCCGACGACGACGTCGTCAAGGTGCTCACCCGCGAGGCCAAGAAGCGCCGCGAGGCCGCTGCGGCGTTCGCCGACGCCGGCCGCGACACGCAGGCCCAGGCGGAACGGGACGAGGGTGCGGTCCTGGAGGACTACCTGCCCGCTCAGCTGTCCGACGAGGACCTTACTGCGCTGGTCACCGCCGCGATCGCCGAGACGGGCGCCGAGGGACCGCGTGCCATGGGCCAGGTCATGAAGGTCGTCAACCCCAAGGTCGCCGGCCGCGCCGAAGGCGGCCGAGTTGCCGCCGAGGTCAAGCGTCAGCTCCTGGGGTGAGATCAGGCCACGCTCGACGTGAAGACTCCCGCACCAGCTGGTGCGGGAGTCTTCGTGTATTAGGGCGCGAGCTTTCTCGTTAGAAAGGCCAGGGCCAGTTGCCGTTCTGGCCAGGGCGCCCTCTGACGCCCTGCTTGCGGCCGCTGCTCATGAAGATCATTACGGTGCTGCCCGGGGGGACCTCGGCGTTGGCGCCGGGCGAGGTGTTGACCACCTTGCCCTTGGGCAGGTCGGACGGGACAGGCTGCGGAACGATCCTGCCCTGCAGATCGGCGGCCCTGATGGCTGCCATCGCGGCGCCGACCGACATGCCTCGCACGTCCGGGACGGTGCTGGTGTCGCCGAAGTCCTCCAGTGAACGGGCGAAGGGGGGAGCAGGCCTGCCGGAGAGGGCGTTTTGCATGCTCTGCCGCCAGATCGACAGGGGCTGGTCGGCGCCGAAGACGTTCACTGGGTAGCGGACCGGACCGCGCGGGTCCCAGTAGGCGACCGCCGCGGCCATGTTGGGCGTGTGCCCGGCGAAGAGCGCACAGGTGTGGGCCTCACAGGTACCGGTCTTGCCGGCCGCGGGACGGCCGATGCCGCCGCCTCTGGCCGTGCCCACGGTCAGGACGCCCTGCATGATCTCGTTCACCTTGTCGGCCACGGGCTGGTCCACGACCTGGCGGCAGTCCGGCTTGGGAAGCTTGACCTTCTTGCCATCACCGTCGATGACCTCGGTGACCGAGACGGGGGCGCAATACTTGCCCCGTGCCGCGATGCCTGCGTAAGCGGCGGCGAGGTGCACCATGTCGACCTCGTTGGTGCCGAGCACCTGCGACGGGACCTCCAGGAACGGCCGCCCGTCGGCACGCTTCATGCCGAACTTCTGCGCCATCTTCACCGACTCGCAGAGGCCGACGCGCTTTTCGAGGTGTGCGTAGAAAGTGTTGACCGAGTGCCAGGTGCCGGTCTTGAGGTTGTAGGCGCCCTTCTCGGCGGGGTCGGAGTTGCGAGGGCTGAAGACCCCCGTCCCGTTGCCCTTGCAGTCGGTGAGACCGGTGACCGTCGTCTGCGCGCCGGCCGGCATCGAGGTGCTGACCGGGATGCCCTGGTCGAGCGCCGCGATCAAGGTGAAGATCTTGAACGTGGAGCCCGCGGACACGCCGCCACCGCCGCCGTGAGCCCAGTCGGCGGCCAGGTTGAGGGTCGTCCGGCCCTTCTTGGCGCCGTACCGCTTGCTGAGTCCGATGGCTTTGACGTGCCCGGTGCCCGGCTCGACCATCGACTCGGCGCCGACCCGGGTGCTGCCAGGGGCCACGTAGTTGCGCAGGGCCCGGTCGACCGCCTTCTGGGCCTTCCTGTCCAGGGTCGTGCGGATCGTGTAGCCGCCGCGGTTGAGCTTGTTGAAGACGTCCTGCCGCTCCTTGTCCTTGAGCGACCAGTACTTGCCGTCGGACAGGATGTTGAGCACGTCGAACTTCACGTACTCGCAGAAGTACGGGGCGTCGCTGGTCTCGCAACCACCGGCGGGATCGGTCCTGTTGAGCTCGATCGGCTTGGCTGCGGCCGCGTCCGCCTGTGCCTTGGTGATGTGCTTGAGCTCGGCCATCCGGTACAGAACGATGTCGCGGCGCTTGCGGGCGTCCTTGCCGTTGCGGATCGGGTCGAACGCGGCGGGGTTCTGCGTGACGCCGGCCAGCAGGGCGGCCTGCTCGAGGTTGAGGTCCTTGGCGGGCTTGCTGAAGTAGCGCCGGGACGCCGCTTCGATGCCGTACGCGCCGGCGCCGAAGTAGGCGATGTTCAGATAGCCCTGCAGGATCTCGTCCTTGGTCATCTTCTTCTCGAGGTCGAGCGCGTAGCTCAGCTCGCGGAGCTTGCGGCCGACCGTGGGCGCCGTCACCTCCCGGTACTCGGCGTCGGTCTTGGCGTTGTCGACGAGGAGGTTCTTGACGTACTGCTGCGTGAGGGTCGAGCCGCCCTGGGTCTGCTCGGACTCGACGTTCTTGGCCAGCGCACGGATCGTGCCCTTCAGGTCGAGCGCGCCGTGCTCGTAGAACCGCGAGTCCTCGATGTCGACGATCGCGGTCTTCATGATGGGCGCGACCTGGTCGAGTCGGATCGGTTCGCGGTACTTGTCGAAGAACGTGGCGAACTGCTTGCCGTTCGCGTCGAACACCTTCGTCTGGGCCGACGGCTTCGACGTCTTGAGTTCGCTCTCCATGTTCTGGAAGTTGGTCGCCGCGTCACGCGCGGTCAGGCCCGCGCTGCCGATCCCCGGCAGCGCGATGAAGGCGACCAGGACCCCCGCGACGACACCCGCCACCAACAGCCTGAACAGGGTGGAGAAGGCGTTGGCTCGTCCCTCTTTCGCATCATGCACGGGCTCTAGGGTACGCGGGACCACCAGTGCTTACGGGCATAGGTCCGCCGCATGTGCCCATGATCGCTATGCCCGGCTTCGTCGCCGGGTCTGTCGTGATGTCAACCGGCACGGGGGGCGACGCGTCAACTAGAGGTAACTAGTCCGTTCCGGCGGTATGGCCCTGGTGGGCTATATCGAGAATGGGCCCATCGGGGGCTGTTGAAACGTCCCTCGCTTCCGTAAGTTCTTCCCCACGGCTTTCGTTTGGCGGCCTGACGTCCGCGCCCGTCTGGCCAAGGAGCGCAAATCGACACAGACCCTAGGGGAGTGGGGCCAAGATGTGGATCACGGATTGGACCGCCCGCGCCGCCTGCCGTAACGCGGATCCAGACGCCCTGTTCGTACAGGGAGCAGCGCAGAACCGAGCCAAGCTCATCTGCCGCGGCTGCCCGGTGCGCACGGAGTGCCTCGCCGACGCTCTCGACAACCGGATTGAATTCGGTGTCTGGGGTGGGATGACTGAGCGTGAGCGGCGGGCTTTGCTACGGCGGCGTCCGGACGTGGAATCGTGGCGCGAGCTGCTGGAGACCGCCAAGGAGGAGTACGAGCGTTCGGTCGATGTCGACGAGAGTGAACTCGTCGCCAGCTGACCGTACCCAGGCGGAGCCGGGCTGCCCGTTCCCCGAGATCGGACTAGCCCGTTCCAGCACGGTCCGCAAGACCGTCACAGGTCTGAAGCAGTAGCTGTAGGCCCGCACCATGGTCAGGTGCGGGCCTACAGCCACGCATGCCTACACAGTCACGCATGTCCGGCGGCGGGCCCACGGCCGCGCATGTCCACGGCCGCGCATCAACAGCGACGCTTGCCCACGGCAACGCTTGCTCTCAGCCGTGCGTGTCAGGCGGCGGTCGGCTGGGGTGCGCTGGCGGGTCAGGCGGCTGGGCGGGTCAGATCGTTGCCCACGCGGCGGAGGCCTTCGAGGTCGTGGACGTCTTCGGCCTGGGCTGGGACGGCGGTGACCGGGACCGTGGGATGGGTCGAGGCGAAGCGCTCGCGCAGGCGTTCCTCGCGGGCCGCCAGCTGCATGCGATCGGTGTGCAGACGGAGAAGCGCGGCGGTGAGCTGGTGGTCGCCGCGTTCCTCCAGGTTTTCGGCGGCGGCCTGGCTGCGGGCGGCCGACAGGCTGTCGGCGGGCGACTCGTGGACGCGGTTGACGACCAGGCCTGCCAGCGGCATGCGTTCTTCGGCGAGGCGTTCGACGAAGTAGGAGGCCTCGCGGAGGGCGTCGGGCTCGGGGGCCGCGACCACCAGGAACGCGGTGCCCGGCGTCTGGAGGAGCTTGAAGGTCTTCTCTGCGCGTTCGCGGAAGCCGCCGAACATCGTGTCGAACGCGGCGACGAAGGTCTGGACGTCGCGCAGGAGCTGAACGCCGAGCACCTTGTTGATCACGCCGGTGAACATGCCGAAGCCGGCGCTGATCACCTTGACGCCGAAGCGGCCGCCCGTCTTGGCCGGGGCGGCGAGGATCTTCATGAAGCGGCCGTCGAGAAAGCGGCCCATGCGTTCGGGGGCGTCCAGGAAGTCCAGCGCGTTCCGGGACGGCGGGGTGTCGACGATGATCAGGTCCCAGGCGCCCGAGCGGTGCAGCTGGCCGAGCTTCTCCATCGCCATGTACTCCTGCGTGCCCGACAGGGACGAGGAGAGCGACTGGTAGAACGGGTTGGCCAGGAGGGTCTTCGCCCGGTCGGGGTCGGAGTGCGCCTCCACGATCTCGTCGAAGGTGCGCTTCATGTCGAGCATCATGGCGTGCAGCTCGCCGTCGCCCTCGATCTCGATCTTGCGCGGGCTGTTGTCGAGCTCGGACAGGCCCATCGACTGTGCCAGCCGGCGGGCCGGGTCGACGGTCAGCACGACGACGTCGCGGCCGCGTTCGGCGGCCCGTACGCCCAGCGCGGCGGCGGTGGTGGTCTTGCCCACGCCGCCGGAGCCGCAGCACACGATGATCTTCGTGCGGGGGTCGTCGAGCAGGGCGTCGACGTCCAGCGACGGCGGGGTCTTGTCGGAGGGGCTCATCTCACGCGGCTCCGTCGGTCGGGCTGATCAAGGTGGCTCCGTCGAGCGGGCCAGTCCAGGCGGCTCGATCCGGCGGGCTTGTCCAGGTGGCTCCGTTGGTCGGGCCAGTCCGGGCGGCTCCGTTGGCCGGGCTCATCTCAGGCGGCTCCCTGCTTGCGAAGTGCCTCCGCCAGGTCGTACAGCCCGGCCCGGTCCATGCCGTCGGGCAGCAGCGGCAGCACGTAACGCGGCCGGTCGATGCCCTCAAGGCGTTCCTTTTCGCGCTTCTGCAGCGCGGTGCGCTGGGCGTGCTCGGTGGCCTCGCGGATGAGCTCGGCCGCAATGGGCTCCGCGTCGCGTTCCAACCCGGCTGCCTTGAGCCCCCGGACAATCTCCTCCTGGTCGAGCGTGCCCGCGGCGGCGGCCGCCAGCTCGTCGGCGCCCAGCACCGGCGGATGCTCCATGTTGACGATCACACCGCCGACCGGGAGGCCGACCTCGGTGAGGTCGTGGATGCCGTCCATGGTCTCCTGGACCGGCATCTCCTCCAGCAGGGTGACGAAGTGCACAGCGGTCTCGGGGCTGCGCACGACCTTCATGACGGTGTCGGCGTGGTTGCGGACGGGCCCGACCTTGGCCAGGCCCGAGACCTCGTCGTTCACGTTCAGGAACTTGGTGATCCGCCCGGTCGGCGGCGCGTCCATCACGACCGCGTCGTACACGAACGAGCCGTTCTTCTCCCTGCGCCGAACGGACTCACTCGTCTTGCCAGTGAGGATCACGTCGCGCAACCCGGGGGCGATCGTGGTCACGAAGTCGACCAGGCCCAGCTTGGACATCGCCTTGCCGGCCCGCTTGAGGTTGTAGAACATCTCGAGGTACTCGATGAGCGCCTCTTCGGTGTCGATCGCGAGCGCGTACACCTCGCCGCCCTCCGGGGCGACGGCGACCTTGCGCTCCTCGTACGGCAGCGGCGGGCAGTCGAACAGCTGGGCGATGCCCTGCCGGCCCTCGACCTCCACCAGCAGCACCTTGCGTCCCCCGGCGGCCAGCGCCAGGGCCAGGGCGGCCGCGACGGTCGTCTTGCCCGTGCCACCCTTACCGGTGACGACGTGGAGACGTACGCCGTCCCAATCGGTGTCTTTCGCGCTCACCCAATCGACCATATCGTTCGCTCGGCAAGGACTTCAGAGGGCGCCCGCACTCATGCAAGTGATCCCTGACACGGTGCCGTCCGGGTCATGAGATCCGCTCGCCAGGCCGTTGTATTCGGCCGTGCCCACGGGGTTAGCTGGGAAACGTGAACCGGTTCGCGAGCCGGAACGTCCGACTCATGAGCTTCGAGTTCTCACTGAGCGGAGGTGCTCGTCATGGCGGTATTTCTCACACTCCTTCTCATCCTCGGGATTTTCGGTCTGGTCGCTGCTGCGGCGTCGGTCAAGGTCGTCCAGCAGTACGAACACGGAATCGTTTTCCGCTTCGGTCAGGTGCGGCGAGGTGAGCAGCTGAGGCCCGGCGCGGTGCGGGCCCCAGGTCTGACCGTCATCGTGCCGATCGTTGAACGCATGCAGAAGGTCAACCGGCAGACGATCACCATGAACGTGCCGGCACAGGAGGGCATCACTCAGGACAACGTGAGCGTGCGCGTCGACGCCGTGGTCTATTTCCGGGTGATCGATCCGGTGAAGGCGATCGTGAACGTCCAGAACTACGGCTACGCGGTCTCCCAGATCGGCCAGACGTCGCTGCGCTCGGTCATCGGCCAGACCGACATGCAGGAGCTCCTAGGCGAACGAGAAAAGATCAACATGCGGCTGCGCACGATCATGGACGAGATCACCGACGCGCCGTGGGGCATCCGGATCGAACGTGTCGAGATCAAGGACGTGTCCTTGCCGGAGGGCATGAAGCGGTCCATGGCCCGCCAAGCCGAGGCCGAACGCGAACGCCGCGCGCGCATCATCACCGCCGACGGTGAGTTCCAGGCCTCCAAGCGCCTGGCCGCCGCCGCCGAGATCATGTCGCAGGACCCCGCCGCCCTGCAGCTGCGCCTCCTCCAGACCGTCGTCGAGGTCTCGGCCGAGAAGAACAGCACACTGGTGATGCCCCTGCCTGTCGAGATCCTGCGCTTCTTCGACCGCATGGCCGGTGGAGTCGGCACTGACCAGACGGCCCAGGCCCCGGACAAGCCCGGTCTGGGCGAACGCCTCGCCAAGGCTGAGCAGGAGCTGGCCAAGGCCGCAGAGCAGTCCCCGCCTCTCGAAGGCGCCGGCGAAGTCCCACCCGTACTCGGACTGGACGAGCCCAAGAAGCAAAGCCCGCAGGTCGGAGCAGCCTCTGACGCCGAGACTCCCGGCATCGAAGCCGCCCGCCAAGCCGAGGCCGCTGGCCAAGCCGACGCCGCCCGCCAAGCGGAGGCCGCTGGCCAAGCCGGGGCCGCTCAGGACCCTCTCACTGAAGAGCCCACCCCGACCCGCCGAGACACCGCAACCTGAGCTGGCTCGACCTGGCCCGGCCTGCGTGGCCGGGCTGGCGTGGGCCGGGCCTGCGCGGCCGGGCTGGCGTGGGCCGGGCCTGCGTGGCCGGGCCTGCGTGGTGTGGCCTGGCGTGGCCGGGCCTGAGCTGAGCTGGAGCGGTTCTGTGGAGTGCCCCGCACGGGAGGCTGGAGACGTTTAACGAAATGCGCAACGCCCGTTCTCCGGTTTTGTTCGGAGAACGGGCGTTCGCGTCTGGTGGATTAGATGTTTGCTTGCCGTCGCACACGGGCCCGTACGCCGTCCGACGGGGGCGGGGTATGCGGCACCTTGGCACAGGCGTTCTTGCTGTTGTTCAAGTCGGTGTCCCTGACTCTGCGCCCGGATGTCGCCCGGGACTCTTCCGTTGACGTTTCGCGAACTGTGCATGGACGCGGTTGAGTAACGCGCGGAACGTGTGCTCACGGTGGTGCGTGGGCCCGGTCGGACGTGCCTGGTCGCTAGGCTCAGGGGCATGAAGCGCTTTGAATATGCGACCGTGCCGCTGCTGGTCCACGCGACGAAGCAGATCCTTGACAACTGGGGCCAGGACGGGTGGGAGCTCGTCACCGTTCTCCCTGGTCCGAACCCGGAGAACCTGGTGGCCTACTTCAAGCGTGAAGTGGAGCAGTAACGGTGAGCACGCCGGAGGAGCGCCTGCGCGAGCTCGGTCTGGAAGTGCCCGAGGTCGTCGCGCCGCTCGCGTCCTACATGCCGACGGCGCGGACCGGATCGCTTGTCTACACGGCCGGGCAGCTCCCGATGGTCAAGGGTGAGCTGCCCGTCACCGGCAAGGTCGGGGCCGAGGTGACGGCCGAACAGGCGTTCGAGCTGGCCCGGATCTGCGCGCTGAACGCGATCGCGGCGATCAAGGCTGAGGTCGGCGACCTCGCCAAGGTCAAGCGGATCGTGAAGGTCGTTGGCTTCGTG
Organism: Actinomadura rudentiformis; assembly: GCF_008923185.1. Lineage (GTDB taxonomy): Bacteria > Actinomycetota > Actinomycetes > Streptosporangiales > Streptosporangiaceae > Spirillospora > Spirillospora rudentiformis. The sequence continues at coordinate 516,607 of NZ_WBMT01000003.1, read as the reverse complement.
GCCAGCGCGCCGGACTTCTACGGCCAGCCGCAGGTGCTGAACGGCGCCAGCGATCTGCTCGGCGAGGTCTTCGGCGACGCGGGCCGTCACGCCCGCAGCGCGGTGGGCGTCGGCGTGCTGCCGCGCAACGCCCCGGTCGAGGTCGAGGTCATCGCAGAGGTCGCCTGAGAACCGGACGATGTCCAGCCGGTGGGCGACGGACCGGGCGCCCGGCTCGGCGGATCGGTCGGCGAGCCCGACGGATCGGTCGCCGGGCTCGACGGATCGGTCGCCGGGCTCGACGGATCGGTCGCCGGGCTCGACGGATCGGTCATCGGACTCGATGGACTGATCTGCGGGCTCGACGGATCGGTCGCCGGACTCGATGGACCGATCTGCGGGCTCGACGGATCGGTCATCGGGCGCGACGGACTGATTGCCGGGCTCGACGGATCGGTTGGCGGACTCCGCAGACCGGTTGGCGGACTCGACGATCGAGGCCGCCCAACTCGGCGGCCCGGTGCTGATCACGTCAGTACCGGGCCTTGACGGAATGGCATTCGGTATGTCCGAATTGGCCGCCATGAGGAACGAGCGTTTGGTCGGACTACGGTGAACGGGTTGAAACTGCCGGAGGAGTTCCGGGAACAGATCCAAGGCATCTTGGACGGCAGCATCCAGCCCGTGCCCCCGCGCCATGCCGCCACCGTCGTCGTGCTGCGGGACCATCCCGTGCACGGGCTTCAGGCGTTCATGCTGAGGCGCGTGTCGTCGATGGCGTTCGCGCCCGGCGCCTACGTCTTCCCCGGCGGCTCCGTCGACCCGCGCGACGGCGACGACACGATCGCGTGGTCGGGGCCCTCGCCCGCCGAGTGGGGGGCGGCGTTCAAGGCGGACGAGACGCTGGCGCGCGAGCTGGTCTGCGCGGCCGTGCGCGAGACGTTCGAGGAGACGCTCGTCCTGCTCGCGGGGCCGACCGAGGGCTCTGTCGTGGGCGACACGCGTGGGGACGACTGGGAGGTCGACCGCCAGGCACTGCTGGACCGTTCCGTCTCGTTCCGGGAGTTCCTGGATCGGCGCGGGCTCGTTCTCCGCTCGGACCTGCTCCGGCCCTGGGCGCACTGGATCACCCCGGCGATCGAGCCGAAGCGGTACGACACGCGGTTCTTCGTGGCGGCCATGCCGGCTGGTCAACGTGCCCGTGACGTCAGCACCGAGGCCGACCGTGTCGCCTGGGTGCGTCCGGGCGAGGCTGCCGAGCGGGCTCGCAAGGGCGAGTGGTTCATGCTGCCGCCCACGCTCGCCACGCTGTCCGAGCTCGCCGCGTACGACACGGTCGCGGACGTGCTCGCCGCCACACGGGAGATCGTCATGCACGAGCCCACGGCAGAGATCATCGACGGCGAGGCGTACCTCGTTCTCCCGCCCGGCGCGGCCCAGTACTACCCGGAGGGCTAGCGAGATGCTTCCGCGGCGGCTGGCGAGGTACAAGACGCCGCTCTGGCAGGCCGCCATGTACCGGCTCAGCGGCACGTCGGCACTGCGGCACCTCGACCGCCTCGGGTGGAATCCGGTCGATCACCCCGATCGGCGCTCGGGCAAGATGGGTGAGATGAGCGAGATCGACGGGATGGGGACGGAACGGGCGACCTGCGTACTGGCGCCCAACCCGTCCGCGATGACCCTCGACGGCACCAATACCTGGATCATTGGCGAACCCGGGGCGGACGAGGTCGTCGTCATCGACCCTGGCCCGAAGGACGGCAAGCACCTGAGCCGGGTCGCGGACATCGTCACCGGTCAGGGCAGGCGGGTCGGCCTCGTTCTCCTGACCCACGGTCATCCGGATCACTCGGCGGGTGCCAAGAAGTTCGCCGAACTCGCGGGCCCGGCGGTGCCCGTACGGGCCATGGACCCCCGTCATCGCCTCGGGGATGAGGGCCTGGTCGAAGGGGACGTCGTCACCACGGGTGGTCTGGAGTTGCGGGTCATGGAGACCCCGGGACACTCGAACGACTCGCTCACGTTCTGGATCCCGGCCGATGGTGCGGTGCTCACGGGCGACACCGTCCTCGGGTACGGGACGACCGTGGTGGAAGGGAAGCTGGGTGACTACTTGAGCTCTCTCGACCGGCTGCGGAAGTTCTCCGAGGAAGCCGGAGCGGCCACCATCCTGCCGGGTCACGGCCCCAAGCTGGACGACCCGATCGCCGCCCTCGACCACTACATCAACCACCGCCGCGAACGCCTCGCCCAAGTGGAAGCCGCCGTGAAGGCCGGCGCCCGTACGGCCCGGGAGGTGGTCGAGGTGGTGTACGCGGACGTGGACAAGTCCCTGTGGCCCGCCGCCGAGTGGTCGGTGCAATCCCAACTGGACTACCTGAACGAGCGCGGCGCACTCTGATCCCATCGCCTGTCCAGGCATCGCGAGGCGAGGTGGTCGAAGGCGGTGGCGCGGACCGGACGGCCGGGCGCACCCCCAGCCGCCGCGCGCGGACTGGACGGCCGGACGTGATCCCCGACCACCGGTGACGGACGGGACGGCCGGGCGCACCCCAAACGGCCTGGCGTGGGCTAGACGGCCGGGGCGTGATCCCCGATCACCGGGCGCGGACGGGACGGCGGGCGCACTCCCGACCGTCGGGCGCGGGCTGGACGGCCGGGTGCAGCCCTGATCACCGGGCACGGACGGGACGGCCGGGCGTGTTCCGAGGGGGCTGGGCGCGGATCAGTCGGAGGCGGTGGCGCGCGGCGTCCTGGGACGGTGGCGCCGCGCGCTGCGTTAAGGCCTGTGCCGTGCCTGCGGCCTACTTGGAGCGCTTGCGGAGGCGGTCGATGTCGAGGATGACGACGGCGCGGGCCTCGATGCGCAGCCAGTTGCGCTGGGCGAAGTCGGCCAGGGCCTTGTTGACGGTCTCGCGCGAGGCGCCGACCAGCTGGGCCAGCTCCTCCTGCGTGAGGTCGTGGTGAACGTGCAGTCCGTTCTCGGACGGCTGGCCGAAACGCTCCGCCAGGTCCAGCAGGGCCTTGGCCACACGGCCCGGCACGTCGGTGAAGACAAGGTCGGCCATGATGTCGTTGGTCTTGCGCAGCCGCTGGGCCAGGGCGCGCAGCAGCTGCACGCCGACCTCCGGGTGCCCGGTCAGCCAAGGCCGCAGGTCATCGTGACCCAGTCCGGCCAGGCGGCACTCGGTGACGGCGATCGCGCTGGCCGTGCGGGGGCGCGGGTCGAACAGCGAGAGCTCGCCGAACATCTCGCTCGGGCCCAGCACGCTCAGCAGGTTCTCGCGGCCGTCCGGCGCGGTCCTGGTCAGCTTGATCTTGCCCTCGAGGACGACGTACAGGCGGTCGCCCGTCTCACCCTCGTTGAAGAGCGTCTGACCGCGGGCCAGTCGCACCTCGGTCACGTTGGCGCGCAGCGCCTTGGCCCCCTGCTCGTCGAGGGCCTCGAAGAGCGGAGCTCTGCTCAGAACGTCCACGTCGCGGTCGGTCACGCTTCTCCTCCTCGAACACCTACATGACTAGTGTGACGTACGTCCCACCGCGTACGTGAAGGCGGGGGTCGCGGCGCGCCGAAACCGAGGACGTGCGCTTGCCTCGTCCTCATGCCTCGAAACGGTGATCCCGCCTCGCTCCGGCGAGCCACCAGGCCCGTACGAGACCGCGTCCGGACGAGTTCACCGGCCCCCGGGCGGGTCGCCGCCGATCCGTCCCGCGGTTTCGTTTGACCTGCTGGTCACCGAAGTTCTGCCTGACCAGTGTACGGACCATTGGGTGAAGGCCGTCACATCGGATCTCTCCGTCCCTTATCGGACGGACAGGAACCTGGTCATCGGCCTGTCCGGCCAGTGAACCGCACCTTCCCGCTCGGCGCTCTACCCTTGCGGGTATGGCGACGACTGAGGCGGGTGCGAAGAGCCCCCGGCCACGCTCCAAGGCCCCCGAATCCAGGCTCGCGCTCGTCCGCCGGGCTCGGCGGATGAACCGGATCCTGGCCGAGACCTACCCGGACGCCCACTGCGAGCTGGATTTCCAGAACGCGTTCCAGCTGCTGGTGGCGACCGTGCTGTCGGCGCAGACCACGGATGTACGGGTCAACCTGACGACTCCTGCGCTCTTCGCCAAGTACCCGGATGCTGCGGAGATGGCGGCCGCCAACCCCGAAGAGCTCGAGACGTTGATCAAGCCGACGGGGTTCTACCGCAACAAGGCCAAGTCCCTGCTGGGGCTGTCGAGCGCGCTGCGTGACAACTTCGGCGGCGAGGTCCCCCGGACCATGGACGAGCTGGTCACCCTGCCTGGCGTCGGCCGCAAGACCGCCAATGTCGTGCTGGGCAATGCCTTCGACGTTCCGGGGATCACCGTCGACACCCATTTCGGCCGCCTGGTGCGCCGGTTCGGCTGGTCGACCGAGACCGACCCGATCAAGGTCGAGCACGAGGTGGGCGAGCTCATCCCGCGCAAGGACTGGACGATCTTGTCCCACCGGCTCATCTGGCATGGCCGCCGAATGTGCCATTCGCGCCGTCCCGCCTGCGGTGTCTGCCCGCTGGCGCGGCTCTGCCCGTCCTTCGGCGAGGGCCCCGTCGACGAAGAGACCGCCCGCAAGCTGGTCAAGAACGGCCCACCCAACTGATTCTCGCCCCGCGGCGAAGGACGAGGGTCAGTCGGGTGGGCCTTGGCCGCGGGGACGAGAAGGCTCGACGACGGGAATGGGAAGGATCGAGGACGTGATCGGGTTGGGAGTGGCGTGACGGAAAAGGCGGCCTCGTGTCCCGAGTGGCTCAACGACTTCATCGCTGCGGCGCCGCAGATGACGGTTCCGCCGTTCCTGCGCCCTACGCGGAACGCGCGTCCCGCAGCCGTCCTGATCCTCTTTGGTGAGGGGCCCGACGGGCCGGACATCCTGCTGACCGAACGGGCCGCCACGCTCAACAAGCACGCCGGCCAGCCCGCCTTCCCAGGCGGCCGGATCGATCCCGAGGACGACGGGCCGGTGGGCGCGGCCCTGCGTGAGGCCTGGGAGGAGGCCGGCGTCCGGGCTACCGGATGCGACGTCCTCGCCGTACTGCCGGAGCTCTACCTGTCACGCAGCGACTACCGGGTCACGCCGGTGGCCGCCTGGTGGCGGGAACCGTCGGAGGTCTCGCCTGGGCACCCCGGCGAGGTCGCCACTGTGGCCCGCGTGCCGATCGCCGAGCTGGTGGATCCGGCCAACCGCCTGACCGTGCGGCATCCGTCCGGAATGACCCTGGGGCCGGCGTTCAAGGCCCGCGGGATGCTCGTCTGGGGGTTCACGGCGGGCCTGCTCACCCAGATCCTGGAGGCCGGCGGCTGGGACCGGCCGTGGGATCCTGATCACATCGAGGATCTGCCGCCCGAGGTCCTCAACCTCGCTGCTCGGGGCTGATCATGGCACCGCGGCGTCAGCTCTCGCGGGTATGGCGGTGGGGTGGCGTCGTTCCCCGCGCGTATGCCGGGTCGGTGAAACTGGTCCGCAGAGGGGACGTGAACATCGGCCGTGGCGCTATACGGTGAAGCCGTGCTGGGCGACCACGTTCTCGATCTGATCCTGCTTGTGCTCATTGTGCTGTTCGCAGTTTCTGGCTACAGGCAGGGCTTCATCGTGAGCCTGCTGAGCTTCGTCGGCTTCGTCGGCGGCGGCGTGGTCGGAGTTCTGGTGGCGCCGCCGATCGCAGAGGCGGTGGTGGAGGGAACGGCTCAGCAGGCGCTGCTGGCCATCGTGATCGCCTTCTTGGCGGCGACCCTCGGGCAGCTCATCGCCTCCTCCGCCGGCGCCGTGCTGCGCAACCGGGTGACCGGCATCAACGCCCGTACCGTGGACGCGGCGGGCGGTGCCGTGGTGAGCGCCCTGTCGCTGGTGCTCGTGGCCTGGTTCTTCGGCAGCCTGGTGTCCCAGTCGCCGTTCTCGCCCGTCCGAACGCAGGTCGGCAGCTCGTCGATCATCAAGGGCGTCGACACGATGATGCCGCAGCAGGCGCAGACGTGGTTCTCGTCGTTCAAGAAGTTCGTCAAGGAGGACAGCGGCTTCCCGCAGGTCTTCAACGGCCTCGGCGGCGAGGCGATCACCGACGTGCCCCCGCCCGACGACTCGCTCCTCAACACACCAGGACTGCAGAACGCCAAGCGCAGCATCGTCAAGATCGTCAGTGTCGCGCCGCAGTGCCAGCGACGCATCGAGGGCACCGGTTTCGTCTACGCGCCCGAACGCGTCATGACCAACGCGCACGTGGTGGCCGGTGCCCGTGGCGAATCGCAGGTACGGCCGCTGGGCGCTGCGAGCGCGTCGAACGCACGCGTCGTGCTGTACGACCCGCGCCGCGACATCGCCGTGCTGCACGTGCCGGGACTGGACGTCCGTCCGCTGAAGTTCTCCGGCCCCGCCCGCAACCAGGACGACGCGATCATCGCCGGCTTCCCCAAGAACCACCCGTTCACCCCCACCGCCGCCCGCATCCGTGCCCGGCAGACCGCACGCGGCCAGGACATCTACCACTCGGGCCAGGTCAGCCGTGAGATCTACGCCATCCGCGGCAAGGTCGAGCCTGGCAACTCCGGCGGCCCCCTCCTCGCCAAGGACGGCACCGTCTACGGCGTGATCTTCGCGGCCGCCCTCGACACCGAGACCCCCACCGGCTACGCCCTCACCGCGGAGGAGGTGGCCGCCGACGCCCGCGCCGGAGCCACCGCCACCCTCCCCGCCTCCACCGGCAACTGCTCCGACTAGGCGCGGGTACGGGTGAGGTTCAGGTGGATTGGATCCGTGGTGGCTTCGGGGCGCTCCGCTAGGGCGCGGGCAGTGCGAATGATGCCTGGGGCGTCGATCTCGTAGGGCGGTTGTGCGGCGTACGGTTCCAGACGGTCGGCTGCTCGGGACAGGAGAGCCTTGGCGCCGCGGGGGTTGCCGCGACGGAGATGGGTGATGCCGACCGCGACCTGGGCCAGACCGCGCCAAAGTTCGCGTTCGGGGTCTGGTGCGGCCTTCCAGACGGCTTCGAGGACTTCGTGGGCGTGGAAGGGACGATCGGCGTCCAGAAGCCGCTGAGCTTCGTCCAGAGCCTCTGGCGGAGGGAGCTCTAGATCGTCGGGCATGGTGGGCTCGCCAGGCGCTCCGTGGGGCAATGGGCGGCCGTACGCATCCCGTGGCCGTGCGTTCCGTGCCCGTCCTGTCTCATCCCGGTCCCGCATGGGCCCACGGTACGCCCCGTTCAACCTGGGTGTTCAACGGCCAGGCTGGGGGCAGCGACCGGCCTGGTGGTCAGTGGCCCGGGCGGTGATCAGTGGCCGGGCGGTCAGCCGCCAGGGCGGGGTCAGTGGGCAGGCGGGGTGAGCGGCCGGGGCGGTCAGTGGCCAAGGCGGGGTCAGCGGCCAGGCTGGGGGTTCAGCGGTCGGATGGGGGTTCAGTAGTCGGGCTGGGGGTCAGCGGTCGGGCCTGGGGTTTTAGTGGTCGGGCTGTGGGTTTAGTGGTCGGGTTCGGGGTCCTTGAGCCAGCCGAGGAGTTGGGTGTCGAACGAACGGGGGCGTTCCTGGTGCGGGAAGTGGCCCGTGCCTTCGATGAGCTTCCAGCGGTAGGGGGCGGCGACGTACCTGCCAGAGCCCTGGGCACTGCTGGGGAGCGTGCAGGGGTCCAGCGCACCGTGCAGCTGCAGGGTCGGCACCTGGATGGGCGTACGCATCCGGCGTGTGTAGCGGATCCCGTCGGGGCGGGGGAGGGAGCGGACGAGCCACCGGTGGTATTCCAGGGCGCAGTGGGCCACCCCAGGGATCTGCACTGCCCGCCGTACGAGCCGTTCTGTACGTTCGTCGGGCCACCCTGGCCGGGACCAGTCGTGCAGGAGGCGGCCTACGAGAGCGGCGTTGTCGCGTACGAGACGACGTTCCGGCCACATGGGGACTTGGAATCCGAGCGTGTGCCGGGTCGCCCAGGCCTGTCCACGGACGTCCGCCCGTATGGCTTGCCGCAGCCGCAGGGGATGCGGGGCGCTGACAATTGCCAGGCGCTGTACGACCTTGGGGTGGTAGACCGCCATTGTCCACGCCAACAGGCCGCCCAGGTCATGGCCGACGATGATCGCGTTGGCCTCTCCAAGCGCGCGCACGAGACCGGCGGCGTCCCCGGCGAGGGTGACCAGGTCGTAGCCACGCGGTGGTTTGTCGCTGCCGCCGTACCCGCGCAGGTCTACGGCGGCCGCGCGGTAGCCAGCGGCTGACAGCGACACCAGTTGGTTGTGCCACGACCACCAGAACTCGGGGAAGCCGTGGAGGAGGAGCACCAGCGGCCCCTCTCCCATCTCCGCCACGTGGAAGCGGGTGCCGCCGGCGCTGACCGCCCGGTGGGTCCAGGGTCCCTCGATCTCGATGACCGAGTCGTCGCGCGCGGCCATGCGCGGTCAGTCCGTCAGGGCGGGAGTCTCCGCGCCCTTTTGGCCGAGTTCCCGGTCATCACCGCGCTTGCGCAACATCGTCAGATCGTCCTTCAGCGTGCGGCGGGTGCGCTTGGCGCCATCGATCTTCTTCATCCGCAGGTAGCCGATGCCGATCAGGACCGCCGCCAGCACTGCGTACACCGCCGCCACGATGAGGAACGCGGCCCAGTGCCAGATGCCGAGCGCGACCAGGCCGTACGCCAGCGCGATCGACAGCAGGATCACGATCATGCCGCCACAGAGCCCGGCGATGGCGAACATCACACTGCCCAGCGCGGCCTTCTTGGCATCGCCCTTGAGCTCCATCTTGGCCAGGTCCATCTCCGCCCTGACCAGATTGGAGACGTTGCTCGACGCCAGTGCGACCAGCTCACCGAGGGATTTTTCCTCGATGCGCTCGCCCGGCAGTGCCTCGGTCATGTCGCTCTCTCCTTCCAGGCCCCGGTGCGGGCCTCCGGTTGCGGGGGCCCACAGTCTCATGGGGCCACCGATCCTGCCGGGGCCACCGGTCGTGGGGGCGGCCACAGCCTGACAGCCGGGCGTTCCGACATGCAGGCCGGGGGTCGTCCACCCTTGGCCAGGTGGGCCCACCCCTGGCCCGAGGCGGGTCCGCCCCGGCCCGAGGCGGGATGCGCACCTGGCCTGAGGCGGGGTCCGCCCCTAGCCTGAGGCGGGGTCCGCCCTGGCCCGGCGGTCGTCCGCCGTGGTCTGGGCTGGTCCGCCCCGGCCTGACGGTCGGTCCGCCGTGCCGCGGCTGGTCCGCCCTGGCCCTGCGGTCGGTCCGCCAAGCCGGGGCTGGTCCGCCCTCGCCGAGGTCGGCCCGCCCTAACCGGGTGGGCTCTCCCCCGCCGGGGTCGGTCCGCCTGCCCAGAGGCCGGTCCGCCTTGGCCTGGGATCGCTCCGCCCCTGCCGGGGTGGGCCGCCCTGCCCGGGTGGGTTCACCCTGGTCGAGGTCGGTCCGCCCTGCCCGGATCGGTCCGCCCTGGCCGGGGGTCATCCGCCCTCGTCGGAGACCACCGAACGCGCGCGCTGCCGGACCCGGTGCCGGAAAACCAAGCTGGCGGCCGCTGACGCGAGCAGGCTCGCGATCAGGACCGCTGTTGTCACTCTCTCGAATTGTGCCGGGTCGGGATAGGCCAAACCGCCGATCAGCAGTGAAACGGTGAAGCCGACACCGGCCAACAGGGCCACTCCCGCGATCTCCCGCCAGTACAGCGAGTCCCCGAGTGTGGCGAGTCCGAGCCGTACGGCCATCCACGCCCCGCCGAAGACTCCCACGAACTTACCGATCACCAGCCCGGCGATTACACCGAGGGCCACCCGATCCCCGAAAACGTCCCCCAGCGCGGAGCCGCCCAGTGCGACGCCGGCCGACAGGAACGCGAACACCGGCACGCAGAACCCGGCCGAAAACGGCCGCAGCACGTGATCCGCTCGCTCGGCGTTGGTGGGCTGGCCGTCCGGGGTCTCGCGGCTGCTGGTAAGCATGCCGAGGGCCACTCCGGCCACGGTGGCGTGGACACCGCTCCGCTGCATGAAGTACCAGGCGAGAACGGCGATCGGCACGTACATCCAGGGTGAGCGGAGCCCCTTCGCCTGCGCCGCCCCGTACACCGCGATCAGCAGCGCGCTGGTCACCAGCGGCGCCAACGCGAGCCTGTCGGTGTAGAAGACCGCGATGATCGTGATCGCGATGAGGTCGTCCACGACCGCGAGCGTCAGCAGGAACGCGCGCAACGGTGCCGGGCATTGCGTGAACGTCACCGCCAGCACGGCCAGCGCGAACGCGATGTCGGTGGCCGTCGGCACGGCCCACCCGCGCCCCGCACCCGGCTCACCCGCACTGATCGCCAGGAAGACCAACGCAGGCACCGCTACTCCGCCGACCGCCGCGATCACCGGCAGCGCGGCGTCTCGCGGATCGCGCAGTTCGCCGTGGGTGAGCTCCTCGCGCAGTTCGAGGCCCGCGATGAAGAAGAAGATCGCCAAAAGGCCGCTGGACGCCCAATGCTGGAGGTCCATGTGGTCGAGGCCGAGCCAGGACGGGCTGATCTCGTACGTCCGCAGATCGTCGTAGAAGCGAGACCATGGCGTGTTGGCCAAGACGAGTGCGACGATCGTGGCCGCCAGCATGATGACGCCACCGATGGTCTCGGTACGTAGTGCCTCGGCGAGATTGCGACTGTATCTGGCGGTCGGTTGGAACGGCCATCGGGCAGCGACACGACGCGGCATGGGTCTCCTGGGAAGCGGCAGTGGACGGTTCGTACGAGGCGGCCCGACCCGTTGCGAAACGGGACGGAACGACCCACTGCCGACCAGACTTCCCGGCACACCTGCGAGGGAGCCTACCCGCGGCGATCGTCGATCAGGCCACACGAAAGCGGCGGTATGCGGCGTGACTCTGCCCTATCGAGGTAGCCCTCAGCGCCCAGCAGCCCCACATTCAACGGCTCGCAAGCGCGCACCAACGTTCCGCAGGGCCCACTTTCATGATTCCGCAAGTTCGCGCTCAGGCCCCCGTCAGCTCGCTCTCGGAACTCCGCGCAGACCCGCGCTCGGCAGTCCGCAAGCTTGCTCACAGCACCCGACAGGCTCAGCCTCGGGCCACGCAAGCTCACCCAACATCCGCAAGCTCCCCTCATGCCCGAAAGGGGTCCCCTCAGCCCGGCGAAAGATCCACTCAGCATGGCGAAACATCTGGTCAGCACGCCGAAAGTCCCCGGCGCACCGAAAGCCCTCAGCGCGCCGAAAACTCCTGCAGCGCGCCGCATGCTCGGCCTCAGCGCCCCGTCCCACGCATGCTCGCCCTCAGCGTCCAGCAAGCCCACACTCCAGCTGCGACTCGACCCGGGCTCGCAGCGCCTACTAGGGACGGGTCCCAGAAGTGTGGGTGGGACGGGAGGGCAGCACGACGCCCCGGGCCCTTGGGGAGGGCGTCCGGGGCGTCAATGGTGCGGTGATCAGTCTTCGGACTTTGCGGCGATCATTCGTCGCTCTTGGCGCTGGGGAGTTTTTCGGAGATGAGGTCCATCACCGTGCTGTCCGCCAGCGTGGTGACGTCGCCGATGCTGCGGTTCTCGGCGACGTCGCGGAGGAGACGACGCATGATCTTGCCGGAACGGGTCTTGGGCAGCTCCGGAACGATCATGATCTGGCGGGGCTTGGCGATCGGGCCCAGCGTCTTGGAGACGTGGTCGCGCAACTCCTTGATGAAGTCCTCGCCCTCGACCTCCTCACCGGCGCTCCCGCGCGGGATGACGAACGCGACGATGGCCTGTCCCGTGACCGGGTCGGTGGCGCCGACGACCGCCGACTCGGCCACCTTCGGGTGCGAGACCAGCGCCGATTCGACCTCCGTGGTGGAGATGTTGTGCCCGGACACGAGCATGACGTCGTCGACCCGGCCGAGCAGCCACAGGTCGCCGTCCTCGTCCTTCTTGGCGCCGTCACCGGCGAAGTAGAGCCCGTCGAAGCGCGACCAGTACGTCTTCACGTACCGCTCGTCATCGCCCCAGATCGTCCGCAGCATCGACGGCCACGGCTCCTTGACCACCAGGAACCCGCCGCCGCCGTTCGGCACGGCCTGCGCCTGGTCGTCCACCACGTCCGCCACGATGCCCGGCAGCGGCTTCATGGCCGCTCCGGGCTTGCCGGCCGTCACTCCCGGCAGCGGGCTGATCATGATGGCGCCGGTCTCGGTCTGCCACCAGGTGTCGACGACCGGGGTCTTGTTCGCGCCGATGTGCTCGCGGTACCAGACATACGCCTCGGGGTTGATCGGCTCGCCGACGCTGCCCAGGACGCGCAGCGACGACAGGTCGAACTGCGCCGGGATGTCGTCGCCCCACTTCATGAACGTGCGGATCGCGGTCGGCGCGGTGTAGAAGATCGAGACCTTGTACTTCTGGATGATCTCCCACCAGCGACCGCGGTGCGGGGTGTCGGGGGTGCCCTCGTACATCACGCTGGTCGCTCCGTTGGCGAGCGGGCCGTACACGATGTAGGAGTGGCCGGTCACCCAGCCGATGTCGGCCGAGCACCAGTAGACGTCGGTCTCCGGCTTGAGGTCGAAGACCGCGTGGTGGGTGTAGGCGACCTGGGTCAGGTAGCCGCCGGTGGTGTGCAGGATGCCCTTCGGCTTACCCGTCGTACCGGACGTGTAGAGGATGTAGAGCGGATGCTCGGCATCATGCGGCTCGGCGGTGTGCTGGTCGGTCTGGCGGTCGACGATGTCGTGCCACCAGACGTCCCGCTCGTGCTCCGCGACCTCTTCGCCCGTTCGCCGTACGACCAGTACGTGCTCGACGCAGTCGGCCGCGGCGGCCGCCTCGTCCACGGTCGGCTTGAGCGAGGACGGCTTGCCGCGCCGGTAGCCGCCGTCAGCAGTGATCACGAGCTTCGCCTGGGCGTCCTCGATGCGGGTCTTGAGCGCGTCCGCCGAGAACCCGCCGAACACCACCGAGTGCGTGGCGCCGATACGCGCGCACGCGAGCATCGAGATCGGCAGCTCCGGGATCATCGGCATGTAGATGGCGACGCGGTCGCCCTTCTGCACACCGAGCTCCAGCAGCGCGTTCGCGGCCTTGTTGACCTCGCGCTGCAGGTCGGCATAGGTCAGCGTGCGGGTGTCACCCTCCGGCTCGCCTTCCCAGTGGAACGCGATCTTGGCGCCCTTGCCCGCCTCGACATGGCGGTCGACGCAGTTGTACGCGACGTTCAGCTCGCCGCCGACGAACCACTTGGCGAACGGGGGGTTGTTCCAGTCGAGCACTGTGTCCCAGCGCTTGGCCCATGTCAGCCGGTCGGCCTGCCGTTCCCAGAAGCCGAGCCGGTCGGTAGCCGCCTCGTCGTACGCATCCGCCTTCACATTGGCGGCTTCGGCGAGCTCGGCGGGCGGGTCGAAGCGCCGCGTCTCCTGCAGCAGGTTCGAAAGTGTCTCTTGACTCTGGCTCAACGCGTACTCCTTGCTAGCGAAAGAGGAAGGCGCCCGGGAGCCCACTTCACCAGGGATGGGACCTGAGTCACAAGCCCTCTCCGGCCTGGACTTGTCACATCCAGCGCTGGTGGCTCCGCAAGGATGGTATGTGATGCTCGACACAGCCGGACCTGCACGTTCCTCATTGTCTCCGCCAGCCCATCACCCGCCCTTGCCGCCAGGCGTATGTGGCTGTGTGTGGGAACGTCCGGTCGGGTTGTTCGGGGAACGTACGGTCCGGACGTACGGCCAGTCTTAGGGCTTGCCTGGCAGTGCTCTGCGGGGCTGGGGTGGCGATGAGGGCGATACCTGGGACCGCATAAAGTCAGGCGCGTGACCGATGCCTTTGCCCAAGTAGCCGCCCTCCCTGGAGTGGACGCGGCAGTCACCGATGCACGCAAGGCGGTGGACCGGCTGCTGGGCCATCGCATTCTGCGTCGTCGCAGTGCGGAAGTCTCCACTGAATCCGCGCTTCGAGGTGCCAGGGCTTCGGCGGCTCTGGAGGGCGTCCCGGTGACCTTGGACGACTTGCGTGGCGGGGACAGCCCTACCGATCCAGTGGTTCAGGGAGCTCTGCGAGTTTCCGCCGAACTGGGTTCTTTGGCGGAGACGTGGCGTCAGGCCCCTCGCCAGGTATTGGCGCGTCTCCACGTACTGGTTGCGGCTGATGCAGTGGATGATGCGGAACTCGGCCGTCCACGGGGTGAGGGCCAAGGCGTTAAGGACGTTCTCGACCTGGGCGAGCCGCCGTCTCCCGAAGAAGTGGCGAGCCGTCTCGACATGCTCAGCGGCCTGCTGACCGGCCCCACGAAGGCGCCTGCCATCATCGTGGCCGCGGTCGTCCATGGCGAGCTGCTCACGTTGCGCCCGTTCGGCTGGGGTGACGGAATCGTGGCGCGCGCAGCTCAGCGCCTGACCTTGGTCGCACGGGGCCTCGACCCGAAGTCGCTGACGGCACCGGAAGTCGGCCACGCCGAACTCGCCGACCAGTACGCCGATTCCGTCCGGGCTTATGCGACCGGGACGCCGGAGGGCGTCGCCACGTGGGTCCGCCACTGCGCCGAGGCCACGGCGGCTGCGGCGCGCGACTCCCAGGCGATCTGCGAAGCCTTCATGCGGGGCTGATCGTTCATGGCCGGCCGCTAAGGAAGGCCGGCCGGCGCCGCCCACCGCCACGACGATCCGGTCAGAAGCCCTCAGATGGCGGCCTCCGAGTAACGGGCCACATTGCGGGGGCACACATGGCCGCCTCACAGAACAGCCCCCGCATAGCGAACGGCGCCCCACCTAAGGGCGCCGCCGCCAGTCACGTCACACCGGGTTACCAAGCGTGCACCTCATATTCGTCGGACGGGTCAAGCCCGTCTCGACGCGCCTCCCGCGGCTGGTCGCGCGTGGGTGCCCGGCTGCCGTGCTCGGACACTTGGTCCGTAGCACCCTGTCTACGCCTCATTCGCCCAGTTGACAAGCCCCTATTCGTAAAGCGACGCCTCGGAGCGGGGAAGCGCCCCCGGAACGGCAAGGCGCGTTCCATGGCGCCGCGCCATTGTTGGACGTAGTCGATCACCGTCCATGCGGTCCCCGGATTCGATCACACAGTGTGATCGATTCTTTTTAGCCACTGATCTCGGACCCGGCAGAACGATCATTAGATCTGCTGTACGCTCCGACTTCCAGGCTGGGTGCTTACGGGTGGGAAACCTCGATGGGAGCGCGCATCCGTGCCCCTGCGGAGCCGCTCGGCTCCTCCGGGTAGGGATCATCTCAACCAGGAAGAAAAAACGACACCCGAGGGCGACTTTGCCGCTCGACGTAAGTCTCGACGATCGGGCAGCATATGTTGTATCTGCCTAGACTGGAGACGGCGACATTGCTTCTCCTATAGATCAAACTGGCGTACTGCCTTAGTGCGATCTCGCCCGAGGCTTTCTTGGGAAAACGGGCCGGCTCTACCCCCCCGGAGCCGGACCGTTGGGCGACCCCCGCTCTCCCCCCCGGCGGGGGTCGCCCTATACGTGGGGCCGCCGCGCGCCTCCACCGCGCGCCTCCACCGCGCGCCTCCACCGCGCGCCTCCACCGCGCGCCTCCACCGCGCGCCTCCACCGCGCGCCTCCACCGCGCGCCTCCACCGCGCGCCTCCACCGCGCGCCTCCACCGCGCGCCTGCTCTGCGCGCCTGCTCTGCGCGCCTGCTCTGCGCGCCTGCTCTGCGCGCCTGCTCTGCGCGCCTGCTCTGCGCGCCTGCTCTGCGCGCCTGCTCTGCGCGCCTGCTCTGCGCGCCTGCGCCGGCGCTTCCACCGGCGTTCCCGCTGCCCGCCCGCGCTGGGCGGGGAGGTTGCTGATCGGAGGTCGGCCGCCGAGCGGTTATCCACAAGTTGGGGAAGGTCTTCCGATCATTGGGCTCGGGGCCGCATGGTGATGGTCTTCGCGAGACGAGGAGCCCCCCATGGCCAGTCCGGCAATGATCGTTTCAGCCGATCCAGCGATCGTCGATGACCTGCTACGACTCGCCGCCGCTGCGGCAGCCCCGGTCGAGGTCGCCCGTGAGGTCGACCATGCCCGGCCGACCTGGCACACCACATCGTTGGTGCTGGTCGGCACCGACTTGGCGAAGGACCTTGCGGAGACACCGCTCCAGCGGCGTTCCGGCGTCGTCCTTGTGGCGCCCTGCACGGACACCGAGGAGGTCTACAAACTGGCCGTACAGATCGGTGCCCAGGACCTCGCGGAGCTGCCGCGTGACGAAGCGTGGCTGATCGACGCGCTGGCCACTGCGGCGGAGCCAACCAACGGCTATGGCACGACGATCTGCGTGACGGGCTCGGTCGGTGGTGCGGGAGTCAGCGTCCTGTCCGCTGGTCTCGGCCTGAACGCCGCGCGCCAGGGCCTACGGACGCTACTCATCGACGGCGATCCACTCGGAGGCGGCCTCGACCTGGTGCTGGGGCTGGAACATCACGACGGCGCCCGCTGGCCGGACTTCGCCGACCGCCGCGGCAGACTGAGCGTGGCCACCCTCCGCGAGGCGCTTCCCAGTCTCGGTGATCTGTCCGTTCTCTCCTGGCAGCGCAAGGAACCGGTGCCGGTTTCCGAGGAAGCGGTCGGCTCCCTGATCGACGCGGCGGTACGCGGCTACGACCTGGTCGTCGTCGACGTTCCGCGGTATGTGGGCGAGCTCGGCCGGACGGCCCTTCGCGCCGCCGACGCCACCTTTCTCCTCGTACCCGCCGAAGTACGGGCCACGATGGCCGCCGAGCTGTTCGCGTCCATGCTGCGCAAGGACACCGCCGACCTACGCCTGATCGTCCGCAGCCCAGCCCCGGGCGGGCTCACGCCCGGAGTGATCGCAGAAGCGCTGGACCTGCCGCTGGCGGGTCTGCTCGAACGTGACCGCCGCCTACCCGCCGCCCTGGACCAGGGCGATTTCGTACGGGCCACCCGCCGCGGCCCCTTATCCGAATTCTGCTCCGGCCTCGTCTACGACCTGGGCCTCCAACCAAGCGAGCGGACAACCGAAGAGGCCGCATGACCCAGCGTCCATGACCATTGACGAAAGCGGGGTAGCGGTGTGCGAAGGCTTTCTGACGCCGTACGAGATCGGCTTGCGGATGCGGGTGGGGAGCCCACTGCCGGGCAGGTCGCGGCGGCCTTGCGCGCGGAGGAACGGTTGCTAGGCGATCGTGAGGTTTTGGCGTTATCGGATGAGTTGCGTGCGGAGTTCGTCGGAGCCGGCCCTCTCGAACCCCTACTGCGTGATCCAGAGATCACCGACGTTCTCGTGAACGGGCCCGACGAGGTTTGGGTTGACGCCGGCGAGGGGCTGGTCCGCACGTCGATGCGCTTTCCGGACGAGGCCACGCTTCGTCGGCTTGCCCAGCGGCTCACGGCCGCCGCAGGACGACGACTCGACGACGCCTCCCCGTACGCGGACGCTCGTTTACCGGGCGGCGTGCGCCTGCACGCCGTTCTGCCACCCGTTTCCGCCAATGGCACCTGCCTGTCGCTGCGTCTACCACGCCGGCGTGCCTTCACCTTGGACGAGCTTGTCGCCGCAGGGGCCTTCCCGCCTGAGGGCGCCCAGTTGCTGGCCGCGTTGATCGCCGCCCGCGCCGCGTTCCTCGTCACAGGTGGAACGGGTACCGGCAAGACGACACTCCTCAGCTGCCTGCTCTCCAGGGCAGGCCCTGGTGAACGGCTGCTCCTGGTCGAGGACTCCGCCGAGCTGAGGCCCGACCACCCTCATGTCGTACGGCTGGAAGCGCGCCCTCCGAACGTCGAAGGGGCCGGAGGCGTCACGCTCCACGAGCTCGTCCGCCAGGCCCTGCGCATGCGTCCCGACAGGCTCGTGGTCGGAGAGGTTCGAGGCGCCGAAGTAGTGGATCTTCTGGCTGCGTTGAACACCGGACATGAGGGTGGTTGCGGGACCCTGCATGCCAATGCGGCTGCGGACGTCCCGGCCCGCCTTGAAGCTCTCGGCTGTGCGGCCGGCCTGAGCCGCGAAGCACTGCATAGTCAGCTCGCGGCGGCGCTGGACGTCGTCGTGCATCTCGTACGCGAGCCGGGGCGTCGCCGTCGAGTGGCCGAGATCTGCCTCCTGCGCCGACGCGCCGAGGGCCTGGTCGGTGTCGTCCCCGCGGTGTCGTTCACCCCGCAAGGTGCTCTCGTGGCGGCGACGGGTGCCGCCGCCCTCGCCACCCGCCTTGATCACCGCTGGACGCCCGATCCCGTTCGAACGGAGAGATCATGATCGGAGCGGCCGAGGCAGCGGCCCTCTTGGCTGCCGCTGCCGTCTGGATCCTGACCGGGCCGCCTCTGGCGGTCCTAAGGCTCGGGCTAGCCCGAAGGACACAAGGCGATTCCCTGCCGAGGCACAGCCTTGCGGGCGCCGCCAAGACCTGGGCAGCCGACATCAGAGCGCGCCGCCGGCTAGAACAGCTCTGGCGAACGAGTGTCATCGAGCTGTGCGACGGAATGGCCGCCGAACTCGCGGCGGGCCGTACGCCAGGAGAAGCGTTCACAGCGTCCGCCGCTGTTTTGGATCGTCGAGTCGCGGCCGAGCTGCTTTCGCCCGACTCAGGTGTCACGACTGCCAAGAGATTCCACGACAGCCCAGCCGACGAGCCATCCACCACCGATCGACTCGAACGCCTGGCCACAAGGCCAGGGGCAGGGGGCTTACGACTGCTTGCCGCCTGCTGGAGGATCGGCGCCGAGCGCGGAGGCACGCTCGCGACGGTTCTTGATGGGCTGGCGTCGGCCTTGCGCGATGAGGAAGCACAGCGCCAAGACGTGACCGCCCAACTGGCCGGTCCGCGAGCGACCGCACGTCTACTTGCCGGCCTTCCGCTGCTCGGCCTTGGAATGGCAGCCGCGCTGGGTGCCAATCCTCTGGCCTTCCTCTTTGGGACGCTCCCGGGCGCATGCTGTCTCGCCGTAGGCGTCGGCCTCGATGCGACAGGCCTCTGGTGGACCCAGCGCCTGGCTAAGGCCGCGGAGACATCCCGATGAAACAGCCAACCCAAACCCTGCGAGTGCCCGCGTGCTGATGCTCGCCGCAGCGCTGTGCATGGCTGCCTGCGGCTTCCTCCTTCCACGTCCGCCCCGACCGGCAGCCCGCAGGCTCAGCAGCCTGGTGCAGACATCCAGGCCCCACCCGGCGAACGAAGGCGCAGCACGCGCAACCAGCCACGACCTGAGAACCCGCCGGGTCGCAGCCGCCCTAGCCGGAATCGTCTGCGCGATCACCTTCGGCGGACCGGTGGGCCTGGTCGCCGGGATCCTCGTTGCCCTTATGGTCGACCGTTCGTTCGGCCGTTCGGAACGAAGCGAGCGCCGCCGCAGAACAGCCAGGATGGTCGTGGACCTCCCAGTGGCGGTCGATCTTCTGGCCGCGTGCCTGCGCGGTGGCTCGCCTTGGGGAGAAGCCGTAGAAGCTGTGGGGACGACCGTCGGCGGCCCCCTCGGCGAAGAGCTTCTAAGCGTCGTAGTCCAGATCAGATTGGGAGTGGACCCAGCTGTCGCATGGCTGGCCCTTGCCAAGGAACCCGCACTGGCCCCCTTGGCCCGTACCGCCGTTCGCGCAGCCAGCAGCGGCACCGCACTGGCACCCTCTCTGGCACGACTGGCAAGCGATCAGAGACGTGTGGCCCGGACCGCGGCGGCAGCCCGAGCCAGAGCGGCAGGTGTACGCGCCGTCGCCCCTCTGGGCCTGTGCTTCCTACCCGCCTTCATGCTGCTGGGCGTGGTGCCCGCCATAGCCGGGATCGCCTCCACGATCCTCCTGCCTTGGTGAAGCGCACGTCCGCGAAACACTCGACATCTCACGTCGCCCAAGTTGTCCACAGAAAAACGCTCACCTAGGCGAGGCGGTTACGTTGCATGCTCGGGCCAGGCGCGGAAGTCGCCGTCCGTACGCGGACGCGCTTTCACCTGGTCTCGCGGCAACGGATCTTCGAAGACGCGCGTCTCACCTGCATGGGAAAAAGTAGACGGGGGCGCACGGCGCAAATCATCGGGTACCTTCTCGGTGCTGTACTGCTCGGGGTCCTGGCCTTAGTCAACTTCGCGAGCGAGTTCGGCCTGCAACGGAGCGGGATCGATGTTTCCGCCAAGGTCATCAGCGTCGACCGCAGCAAGTACGGCCACCTCGAAGTCCAATTCACCACCCGGACCGAACGGACCATACGCGCGAAGATCAGCAACAATCAGTGGAACGGTCGACTCCCCGGCGCCGGTGAGACCATCAAGGTCCGCTACAGCCCCGCCGACCCCGGCGGCTCCGTACTCCAGGCCAACCGCAATGCGTTCGACAGGTACTGGTTGGTCGTCATATTCGGTGGCGGCAGCCTCGTCTTCTTTTACGTCGCGAGTCGCTCCATCCGCCGCACACGGCCCATTGCGATCCCTGCCGAGTTCGCCGTTCTGCCGGACGGGGACGCCACTGCCACCTGGCCGGACGGCCGCAAGGGCTCGGCTGGCCTCTGAGCTGGCGCAGCGTCCCTATGACCTGCGGCACGGCAACGCCTCCCTCCTGCTCAACAGCGGAGTCCCGGCCACCGAGGTAGCCCCGGCGGCTCGGTCACTCCGTCGCGATGCTCCACACCACCTATGCGCACTGGTTCGAGGGGCTCGAAGCACTCGGCAACCAACGCGTAGACGCTGGCCTGTCCGAACACCGGGCCGCTGACCAGCCAAAACCCAAACGGTGGGCCAGCCGCGGGCCAAAACGGCGACCAGCAAAGCGCCTGACCGTGTTCGCCCTGGTCACAGCGCCAGACAGGCGGGGCGAACGTTATCCACAGAATCACGTTCACTTGTTGGTCCGAAGCGAGTTGCCGCAGCCTGGAGATGGGCGCGATCGAGCGCCCTCACCAACGAAGGAAGGACCTCAGATGGGCGCGATGAAGACAGTGGTGCGGCGATGGCGACGCAGCGCGCGAGACCTGGGGATGTCGACGGCGGAGTACGCCGTCGGCACGGTGGCCGCAGCTGCGTTCGCCGGGCTGCTGTTCAAGATCGTAACGAGTCCGGACGTCAGAACCCTTCTGTTAGGGATCATCAAGCGGGCCCTGCAACTCGGATGACCGGGTCACACCGTGATCGCGGGTCGGTCACGGCGGAGATCGCAGTCGCGCTGCCAGGGCTGGTGCTGATCACGGTGGCCGCTCTCTGGGGCGTCTCGGTCGCCTCCGTTCAGCTCGCGTGCACCGATGCCGCGCGCAGCGGAGCACGGGCAGCCGCTCGCGGGGAACCACCACCGGCCGTACGCCAGTTCGTCGCCCGTGCACTGCCCACAGGAGCGGCAGTCGAGGTGACCCGAAAGGGTGACCAAACCCAGGTCGACGTGACGGTCCAGGTCCGGGCGCCAGCGCCCACTGGCCTTGCCCCGCTCACAGTTCGCGCACGCGCCACCGCCGTAACAGAACCCGGCGTAGTCACCCCATAAACAAGCCGGTCCCACTCAATCAGGGGGCTGGGGCTGAGAGGAGTGTTGAGGTGGCGGAGGGACAGAGGGCGTGGGGGTGGAGCGGGTGGAGGGCAGATCGTGGATCGGGGGTGGTGTGGGTTGTGGGCTTCATGGCGGTGGTCTGGGTGGTTGCCGTTACCGCCATGACGGTGGGGAGCGTGCGGGTGGCTCGGCACCGGGCGGATGCTGCTGCTGATCTCGCGGCGTTAGCGGGTGCGGCCCGGGTGGCGGAGGGGAGCGGCGCCGCGTGCCGGGCGGCGGACGCCGTTGCGGCGAAGTCGGGAGCCCGGCTGTCGGGCTGTCGAGTCCGGGGCAGAGTTGTCGAGATATCGGTGACGGTGGTGCTCAGGGTGCCTATTGGGACTGATGTTCTGCGGGTGTCCTCCCGGGCCAGGGCTGGTCCTGTGGGGCCGGAAGACGTACTCTGATTATTGAACGGGTTGCCAATAGATGGCCTGCTCCCTCTTTGTCACCTTTCCGTTACGTTCGCTACCGGGTAGTACGTTACGCTGCCGTAAGCCCAGAGGTATCACGAGACACGGCGGCTGCACTCGCCCCCCGAGGCCGGCCAGGCTCCTCGGGCACGGCGAAAGCGCGCCGTTCGATGGAGGGATTTGCTCCGTGACCAGGATTCGCAGGGTCGGTGCGGTCGTTCTCGCGACTGGATCTGCCGTCCTGGGCCTGCCCTTGTCCGTGGAGGCCGCGACGACCAGCGTGCTGTCGCCGAGCAACGGCTCGGTGATCCGGAGCGGTTCGTCGGTGACCGCCAGGGCTCACTTCGACTTCGCGATCTCGATGGAGCTCCGCGTCAAGACGCCCGGTGGGGGCGACACGTTCCTCACCAAGAAGGGTGTCACGGGGGACATGTCGGCCCCTATCCATCTGGAGCGCAACGGTCGTTACACCGTCTATCTCGTGGGCCGGCCGAGCAACCACGTGTACGACTCCAACACGTTCACCGTGGCCATCCCGCCGGCGAGGCCCAGCGGAGTGTCGGCTTCGATCTCGGGCAGCAAGCTGAACGTCAGCTGGAACCTGGGTCTTGAGAACGATCTCTCTGGTTATTCGGTCAAGGCGGGCGGCGTCGGCTCCACGTCGGGGTCGGCAGGCAAGTTCTGTTCCGGGACCAGCTGCTCGACAAGCTTCACCCTGCCCAACGGGACCACCGGGAGCGTTCCGGTGAGCGTCACGGCCAAGCGGTCCAGTGGTACGGGCGGCTCGGTCTCCTCGGGTGCGGCCTCGACCAGTGCCAACGCCGGTGGTGGTGGTGGCTCGACGACGCCACCTCCGGGTTCGAGCGTTCCCACGCCTCCTCCGGGAACGGGGCCAAACCCGTCCGGCGCGCCGCTGACCCCGTTCAACAACGAGTCACCGCTCACGCTGCCCTCCGTACAGCCCTATGGGGCGACGCCAGGGTTCACCTATCCGACGCCGCAGGTGCTCGACCAGGGCAACACCAAGGCTCAGCGCGCCTCCGCCACCAGCAGCCTGCAGTGGGGCAAGAGCGTGGGGATCGCGCTGATCCTGCTGGTCATTGCCGCTCATCTCGGTACTTGGACGCGTCGCCTTCGGGTTGCGCAGGCGGGTATGAGCACTAAGGGCATGGCTGCGCGGATGGCTCGCGGTGGTACCGGACGCAAACGGGTCAGCAGGGCGCGGCAGCGGATTGCCCGTGCCGAGGCTGTGGCGAAGACCAGCACGAAGACCAGCACGAAGACCAGCACGATGCCCGTGCCCGGTGGACGTGGAGACACGGCTGTGCTCACGCCGCCAGCGCCCAACGTGGCGAGCGGCAGGTACGCGGTGAAGCGTCGTCCGGCCACGCTCAGCAAGCGGTCTGGCGGCGTCGACGTCCAGATTGCCAAGCCGTCCCCTGAGGCGGGCCCAAATGGGCGTCGCGTCGGCCGTCGGCGTAAGGGCAAGTAGGGAACAGTCTTCGGCGCTTCGCTTGCCTTGTGTGCAGGTGCGGTGAGGCCTGTGTTCCGTGTTGCGAAGAACGGGCGGTCTCGGGCTGGTGGGGTTCGCCGGCGTTCGTTCGGATCCACGATCGGTGAAGTTGTGGCGGCCTTTTTGTTGAAGGTCTAGGCTCCCTAACCAGCTGAGATCTGCCTGATCGCCCGGATTGTCGAGAGGAGATCCTCCGCATGATGTTCCTGGGTCTGGCCTTGGCGGTCGCCGCCATCGTGGTCGCCGCGGCCGTTGTCATGGACAACACCGGAGACGCCCAGATCAGTGCGTTCGGCGACACCGTGCCAGGCATCACGTCCGAATGGCAGGTCTTCTTGGCGGGTGCAGTGGTCGCCATTCTGTTCATGGCGGGCATGACCATAGCGGCGTTCGGATTCAACCGTTCCGTACGGATACGCCGCGAGCTGCGGGACCTGCGCGAGGAGCACGAAGAGTCGATCCACACCCTCGAACTGGAGAAGCGCCAACTCCAGCGCGAGCTGGCCCGGGTCCGGCAGGCCGCCGCTCCGAACGGGGCCGATCCTGGTCGTTCCGTTCCTTCATCTCGCTAGCCCACTGGGCCTTCTCAGGGTTTTGTATCGAGTCCCTGCCGAGGATGCAGCGTTCGCCACTCGTCATATGCCCAAAAGTGCAGCCCGGGGGCGTTGAAGCCTCTTGGGCTAGGAGGCGCCTGGGCAAGGAGGCGCCTGGGCAAGGAGGGGCTCGGGTTAGGAAGCGCCCTGGGCTAGCGGGCTCGGGTTAGGAAGGGGCTCGGGTTAGGAAGGGGCTCGGGTTAGGAAGGGGCTGGATTACGAGGGGGCTCGGATTAGGAGGGGGCCTGGGTTAGGAGGGGGCTTGGCGGAGGAGTTCGGCTAGGAGGATTAGGGCGCCGGTCTTGTCCAGGGGGTCGTTGCCGTTACCGCACTTGGGTGACTGGATGCACGACGGGCAGCCGGAGTCGCACTCGCAGGATTCGATCGCGTTGCGGGTGGCGCGGAGCCATTCGGTAGCGTCGGAGTAGCCGCGTTCGGCGAAGCCTGCGCCGCCCTCGTGGCCGTCGTACACGAAGACCGTCAGCAGTCCCGTGTCGGGATGGACGGCGGTGGAGACGCCGCCGATGTCCCAGCGGTCGCAGGTCGCGAACAAGGGGAGCAGGCCGATCGAGGCGTGCTCGGCCGCGTGGGCCGCGCCGGCCAGGTCCAGGTCCCCGAACGAATCGATCTGCTCCTCGGAGAGCGTCCACCACACCGCGCGTGTGCGAAGGGTGCGCGGTGGAAGATCGAGGGGCTTTTCGCCGAGCATCTCGCCGGTCTGCGTCCGGCGCATTTGGTACGCGACGACTTGGCGAGTGACGTCGACTGTGCCGAAGCAAAGTGTCGCTTCGCCCCAGGCGGTCGTACGGAGGCGTTCGACGATGGTGATGTCGGTGATGTCGCGCGCGGTGGTCGAGTAGTCCGGCTCTGCGGGTTCGACGAGGGCGACCGAATCGTCGAGGTCCAGGGTCTGGACGATGAACGATTCGCCCTGATGGATGTAGACGGCGCCCTCGTGGACCGTGGTGTGCGCCGACGCCTCGTCCACGGTGCCGAGCAGCCGCCCGGTGGCGGCCTCGACGACCTGGATGGGGGCGCCGCCGGCGCCGCGGATATCGGCCAGGTCGGCGGCCCTGTCCCGGCGCGTCCAATACCAGCCGGCCGGTCGGCGCCGCAGAAAGCCCCGGCGCACGAGGTCGGAGAGGAGATCGGCGGTGGACGGGCCGAAGAGCTCGGTGTCCGCTTCAGTGAGGGGAAGTTCGGACGCGGCCGCGCAAAGGTGCGGTTCGAGGACGTACGGGTTGTCGGGGTCGAGCACGGTGGCTTCGACCGGCGTACCGAAGATCGCCTCGGGGTGGTGGACGAGGAAGGTGTCGAGCGGATCGTCCCGGGCCACCAGGATGGCGAGCGCTGACTGGCCGGACCGCCCGGCTCGCCCGGCCTGCTGCCAGAGCGAGGCGCGTGTGCCCGGCCAACCGCAGACCAGGACCGCGTCCAGGCCGGAGACGTCCACTCCGAGTTCGAGGGCGTTGGTGCTGGCGAGCCCCACGACCGATCGTGCACGGAGGGCGGCTTCGAGCGCGCGACGTTCCTCAGGGAGATATCCGGCGCGGTAGGCCGCGACTTGGTCGGACAGTTGCGGGGCCACCTCGCCAAGCGCGCGCTTGGCACTGAGGGCGACCGATTCCGCGCCACGTCTGGACCGTACAAAGGCAAGCGTCTGAACGTCCTCAACCACCAGATCGGCGAGGAGATCAGCTGTCTCTGCGGTGGCCGTGCGCCGTACGGGAGCGCCGTGTTCGCCGCGCAGGTCGGTGAGCGGTGGTTCCCAGAGGGCGAACGTGGCGGGGCCGCGAGGCGAGGCGTCATCGGCGACGGCGACCACGTCCAGTCCGGTCAGGTGGGAAGCGGTGGTCGCGGGCTCGGAGGTGGTCGCCGAGGCGAGGATGAAAACGGGCGACGATCCGTACCGCGCGCAGATCCGCCGCAGCCGGCGCAGCACCTGCGCCACGTGCGACCCGAAGACACCCCGGTAGCCGTGCGCCTCGTCGATGATCACGTACTGCAGGCGCCGGAAGAACGCGGTCCAGCGGGAGTGGGACGGCAGCATCGAACGGTGCAGCATGTCGGGGTTGGTGAGCACGTAGTTGGCGTGCTGCCGTACCCAGGTGCGCTCGTCCGGTGGGGTGTCCCCGTCGTATGTCGCCGCACGTACGCGAGTCAGGCGCAACGCCCGCAACGCTCGCAGCTGGTCGGCGGCAAGCGCCTTTGTCGGGGAGAGATAGAGCACCGTGCCCTCGGGCGGGCGCCTTATGGCTTGGTTCCCGGATCTGGTCGCGGCACCGGAAGGTGCGTTGGCGCCTAGGCCCGCTGCTTTGCCTCCAGCGCCCGCTGGGGATCGGGAAGATGCGTCGGCGCCTTTGTCTTCTGCTTTGGCGGCTGCACCCGCTGCGGATCCGGAAGACGCGTTGGTGCCCTGGCCAGTTGCTGTGCCTGCTGCTTCCGTGTGAGCGGCTGCGTCCGCCGCTTTGGTTTCTGGGTCCGCTGGCGCGTTGGCTGGAGCGGTCGCGCCCGCTGCTGTGCTCGCTTGAGCCAGTGGGTCCGGCGTTGCGGCCCCGGAGGATTCGGAATCGGACCTGCTGTTGGGGGCGGACAGCTCTTCGCCGGACGTTGCCGGCGGGACGATTCGTTCGCCGTGCGTGGATTTGGCGCTGGTCCCAGAGCCTGTTTGTGCCGAAAGCTGTTCGCCTGTGGCTGAATGAGCGGCCGAGATATTGGCGACAGAAGCCTCTTCGCCGTAGATCGCGGCGATGGCCGGGAGCAGATAGGCCAGCGATTTTCCGGATGCGGTGCCTGTGGCGATGATCACAGAACGGCCGGCGTGGGCGTGCTCCGCCGCGGTGGCCTGGTGCTCCCAGGGAGCCTCGATGCCCGCGGCGGTCAACCTGTCGACCAGCAGTTGCGGGGCCCAGCTCGGCCATGCCGCGCGACGTCCCTGACGTGCGGGAACACGCTCGACATGGGTGATGCGATCGCGACGCGTGGGGTCGGCGAGAAGCCGTTCGAGAGCGGTGCGAGATCTTTGAGGGGACATCAGGTTTTCAGTCTGCCAGTCTGGGCAGAAACCCGGGAACGCCCCGGCGTTGGAGCTCCCCTGCCCCCCTGCCCTGAAAGGCAGACCAGCAGGTCAGATGGGATCGCGCGAACTTTCGCCCGAGTGGGCGATAACGCGCGTACGCGGCGCCGGAGCGTGATTGAAGCACGGCGGAGTCTCGTTGCCCCCGAACCGCCGGGGGATATGGGATCAGAGTTTTGCAGTGCGGCGCTGGAGGATCTGTGGACCTGAAGGTGAACGACTACACCACTGACGATGGCCTCACGGTCATCAATGTGGAGGGCGAGATCGACGTCTACACGGCGCCGAAGCTTCGCGAGAAGCTCATCGACCTGGTCAACAAGGGCAAGTTCCACCTCCTTGTGGACATGGAGAAGGTCGAGTTCCTCGACTCCACCGGCCTCGGTGTGCTCGTGGGCGGTCTCAAGCGGGTGCGCGCGCACGACGGCTCGCTGGAGTTGGTGTGCACGCAGGAGCGCATCCTCAAGATCTTCCGGATCACGGGGTTGACCAAGGTCTTCGGCATTCACGACTCGATCGCCGAAGCGCAGGAGAAGCGCAAGGGCGCCAAGTAGCGGTCGGCAGATGGCGACCGTTGAGCTCTCTTTCAGCGCGCTGCCGGTACACGTCCGGACGGCTCGGCTGATCGTCACGGCTGTGGCTCGCCGCAGCGGCGTGGCCGAGGCCCTTCTCGACGAGGTACGGCTCGCGGTAGGCGAGGCCTGCTCCCGTGCCGTTGAGGCACATCGCAGGCACTGCCCGGACGAGCCGGTGCGGTTGGAGTTGAACGGTGCGGGGAGCCGGTTCGAGGTCGTGGTGAGCGACACCGTTCCGGGTGATGACGCCGCGGGCGGCCTTCCCCCGGCCGCGGCGTCCGACGAAACCGACTTCCTTCTCGATGACGGCGCCGCGGAGCTCGGCTTGGCCGTCATCGCCGGCCTGGCCGACGATGTGGAGATCGAGTCGACCCCCAAGGGCGTTCAGATCCGGATGAGCTGGCCCGCCCAGGCAGCCGCTCCGGCCTGAGCCGGAACAGACCCGAAACCAGAGGCCCCGCCACCAGCGGGGCCTCTGCCATGTCCAGCCCTCCGCCTACCTGAGAGCAGCGACAGGCCAGCTGAACGGGCCGTCCGGCTCGGCCTGGTGGTGGTGCGGTCAGACCGGTGCCCACGTACCAGCGCATGAACGACGACCGCCCCTGGACCTGCCACGCGCCGGCCCCAGCCCCGCCTCGTCAGCTCTGCGGCCACGTCTTGTGGGTTTGCGGCCCCGCCATACGGCTTGGTGCAACACCTGGCTCCGAGGGGTGTTGCTGTGACCAAGGCGCGTAGCCCGTCTGGGAATCGTGGGCCCGCGCGGCTTGCGGACAGACGTGATCAATACCTTCGGCTCATGGCGCAGGAATGAGCAACTCTGCTGCATGCCGCGAGGTGGGATCAACCGCAGAATGCGGCACTCGCTGAAGGTATGGACGCAAGGAGGGCGACTCAACCGCAGGCGAGCGTGTCCATGCACCGATCTGAGAGCAGCACCACACCAGCGCCATCTCGGCGCGGTTCCCGTCCGAGGACGAGCGGATCGTCATCGCCGACATGCCCCGGGCGGCCTGCTGGCGCACCTGCCGCGTCGCCCGCGGGCATGCGCTCTTGATGGCTGTCCGGCCGCCCGGCGAGGAGGAGGACGCGGCCTGGCCGACGGAGGCCTGGTTGCCGCCGCTTGGGTGAGCCGCAGTGTCCGCATCGGCACAGGCGGGTGGTGGGAGCCGCTGGGGTACTCGGTCGCGCGTCCAGGCGGATGCGGCTGCCGGGGTGTTCGGTCGTGTGTCCAGGCGGGGGCGGCTGCCGGGGTGTTCGGTCGTGTGTCCAGGCGGGGGCGGCTGCCGGGGTGTTCGGTCACGTGTCCAGGCGGATGCGGCTGCCGTGGTGTTCGGTGTGTTCGGGCGGGTGCGGGGATCGATCGAGTGGGGTTGATGTGCGGCCGCGCGGGTGGAAGGAGGCTCAGCTTGTCTGGTAGGTCCCGCTGTGTTCGGCGGTTGGGCGTGGGCTCAGGGATTTCTCGCGTGGGGAGCGTGCGGTTCTTGTGGGGAGGCCGGGCGCCATTCTGTTGAACGCACTCGCGCGCCGTCCGTCAGGTGCCTTGGCAGGGATCAAGTAGGTGGCCGCGGTTGGGGCGAGGTTGGTCTGACCGCCGTTCAGCCGATCTCCCGGCGAGCGGCTCGGCCGGGCCTCATGCATCGACTCCGGCTGGCCGTTCCTCTGCGTCAGGCGGAACAGGTCGACTCCGGCTGGCCGTTCCTCTGTGTCAGGCGGAACAGGTCGACCACGGCTGGTTCTGAGGACGGCAAGTCCGAGTGCGGGTGGCAGGTCTGTGAGTCTGCCTGCCGACGTACGGCCGGTCTTGCTGCCGGGGAGCCTGGCCGCCATTTGCCGCCCGCCCTGTAAGGGGCACGGCGTGTGGGTGCGGAGCCGGGGAGTCAGAGGCGGGTTGGGGTTGGGCGTCAGGGGTTCGGGGCTGTGGCGTGGGTCGGTTACGGAGGAGCGAAGTGGGGGCGGTGTGACGATTGTGACTAAAGGGGCCCCGATGATCTATCGGGAAAGGGGTTATGGGATCGTCTTCCGAGTCGATCTTCAAACTTGATTTGGGTCAGTAGGTAATTACTGTTATCGGCTGGCTGAAACCGGGATCGGGCGGTATGCGGGGTGTGCGCCTGGTTGTGGGTGGGGCATCCGGATCATGTCAAGATCGTTGGAGATAGAGTTGGCTGCCCGTGGGTGACCTGCGGAGACTCTGTTTCTCGGCACTTTCAGGTCAAATCGCGGCGTAAAGTCGATTGCTTTTTCATTTCGGCCTCATTAAGGAACCGACAGGCTTCTAATCCAGACGTGGCGTGCGTAGACTCCCGGCACCCGCGTTGCCGTAGTGAGGCCTAAATCGCCCTCCGCGGGGTACGCGGTAGAGATCGTCTTTTCGGCGATCGAAGATCGCACACCCCTGTCGAGGAGGACGGATGTCTGGGCTTTCCCTGTCAAGCCCGGCCAGCGCAGAAGTGGATCTTGGCGGCGGCGACCTCACGTTGGTCGTCGTCGTCGGAGTGGTCGCGCTGCTGGCACTGGCCGTCGCCGGAGGTCTGGTACGAGAGGTGCTGGCCGCCGGCCAGGGCACCGAGAAGATGCAGGACATCGCTCGGGCCGTCCAAGAAGGCGCAAGCGCCTATCTGAAACGCCAGTTCCGCACCGTCGCCATCTTCGTGGTGCTGATTCCGCTCGTACTGCTCCTGCTTCCTGCCGATTCGACCGGTGAACGGATCGGACGGTCGGTCTTCTTCGTCATCGGCGCCGCGTTCTCGGCCATCACCGGGTTCGCCGGCATGTGGCTCGCCGTGCGCGGCAACGTCCGGGTCGCCGCGGCCGCCCGCGAAGAAGGCGGCGAGAAGAAGGCGATGCGCATCGCCTTCCGTACCGGCGGCGTCGCCGGGATGTTCACGGTGGGCCTCGGGCTCTTCGGTGCCGCCGTGGTCGTGCTCGCCTACAAGGGCGACGCCCCGAAGGTCCTGGAGGGCTTCGGCTTCGGTGCCGCGCTGCTTGCGATGTTCATGCGAGTCGGCGGCGGCATCTTCACCAAGGCCGCGGACGTGGGCGCCGACCTCGTGGGGAAGGTCGAGCAGGGGATCCCGGAGGACGACCCCCGCAACGCCGCGACGATCGCCGACAACGTGGGCGACAACGTCGGTGACTGCGCCGGCATGGCGGCCGACCTGTTCGAGTCGTACGCGGTCATGCTCGTCGCCGCGCTCATCCTCGGCACGGCGGCGTTCGGCACCGAGGGGCTCGTGTTCCCCCTGATCGTGCCGATGATCGGTGTGATCACCGCCGTGATCGGGATCTTCGCGGTGGCGCCCCGGGACAAGGACCGCTCGGGCATGTCGGCGATCAACCGCGGCTTCTTCATCTCCGCGATCATCTCCGCGCTGCTCGTGGCCGTGGCCGCGTTCACCTACCTGCCGTCCTCGTTCGACGAGCTGAGCGGTGTCACCGACCAGGAGATCCTCGGCCTGGACGCCAACCCGCAGGTCGTCGCGCTCGGCGCGGTGATCATCGGCATCGTGCTGGCCAGCGCCATCCAGCTGCTGACCGGCTACTTCACCGAGACCAACCGCAAGCCCGTGAAGGAGGTCACCGACAGCGCCCGCACCGGTCCCGCGACGGTGATCCTCTCCGGCATCTCGCTCGGCCTGGAGTCCGCGGTCTACACCGCGCTCGTGATCGCCGGTGCGGTGTACGGGGCGTTCCTGCTGGGCTTCGGCAACACCACGGTCGCCCTGTTCGCGGTCGCGATGGCGGGCACCGGCCTGCTGACCACGGTCGGTGTGATCGTGTCCATGGACACCTTCGGCCCGGTCTCCGACAACGCGCAGGGCATCGCCGAGATGTCCGGCGACGTGGAGGGCGAGGGCGCCGCGGTGCTCGAACGCCTCGACGCGGTCGGCAACACCACCAAGGCGATCACCAAGGGCATCGCGATCGCGACGGCCGTGCTGGCGGCGACCGCGCTGTTCGGCTCGTTCCGTACGACCGTCGTCAGCGCGCTGTCCGACGCCTCCGACGACGCCAAGGACGCGCTGGGCGACTTCGCCACGTTCAACCTCTCCATCGACAACCCGAACGTGCTGATCGGGCTGATCATCGGTGCGGCCGTGGTGTTCTTGTTCTCCGGACTGGCCATCATGGCGGTCAGCCGGGCGGCGGGCCGGGTCGTGGTCGAGGTGCGCGAGCAGTTCCGCACCAAGCCCGGGATCATGGACTACACCGAGAAGCCCGACTACGACCGCGTCGTCGACATCTGCACCCGGGACGCCCAGCGCGAGCTGGCCACGCCGGGACTGCTGGCCATCATGACCCCGATCGCGGTCGGCTTCGCCCTCGGGTACGCGCCGCTCGGCGCGTTCCTCGGCGGCGCCATCGCGTGCGGCGTGCTCATGGCCGTTTTCCTCGCGAACGCGGGCGGCGCCTGGGACAACGCCAAGAAGCTCGTCGAGGAAGGCCACCTCGGCGGCAAGGGCAGCGAGGCCCATGAGGCCACCGTGATCGGCGACACGGTCGGCGACCCGTTCAAGGACACCGCCGGCCCGGCGATCAACCCGCTGATCAAGGTCATGAACCTGGTCGCCCTGCTCATCGCCGACGCCGTCGTGACGTACGCGGGCAACATCCCGCTGCGCGTCGGCGTCGCCGGGGGCGCGGTGATCGTCGTCATCGGCGCCATCGTGCTCTCCAAGCGCCGTGCCGACCCGATCGGCTCCGGCGAGGGCCAGCCGGCGGTCGTCGGCGGGACCACGACCGGCACCCTCCCCGGAGCCGGGACCGGCGGCGAGGTCGAGGCAGGCACCCCGGAGGCGTCGGCCACCGGGGACGCCGAGGCCGCGGAGACACCGCCCAAGCCGCGTTCCGACTCCGACCGCGAGTCATCCGCCAACAAGGCCTGACCACGGCCTGATCCGCAACGCAACCCGAAAGGGGCCGGTGGCACCCAGCCACCGGCCCCTTTTGCTGCGCCTCTGAGCAGAGGACGAGGGGGTGGTGGGTGGTGTCGGGGGCATGGAGGGGTGGCCGTACGCTGTACGCGGGCCCGGTCGAGCCGATGACGGGCCGGTGAGGCGTGGGCCTCGGTTGACGTTCCAGGACGGGAGGCGTGCGGTGAGCGACGGGAAGCCGACGATGTCGGGGCCCAAGGGGTTCGCCATCGTGCTTGGCGGGATGCTTGGGATCATGCTGGTTCTCTGGATGATCGGTGTGATGGTCGCCCCCTGACGAACCGCCACGGAATGGGCGCGGGGCTAGGGTGGCGGCTATGCCGACGCTCATCGTCCTTCGCCACGCCAAGGCCGTCGCGGGCCTTGGGCTCGCCGACATCGACCGTCCGCTCAACGACCGCGGCCGGCGGGACGCCGCGGCGACCGGTGAGTGGCTCCGGAAGAACGATCTGGTTCCTGATCGGGTCCTGTGCTCCACGGCGGTGCGGACGCGGGAGACCCTTGAAGGGCTCGCGCTCCAGAGCGAGGTGAGCTTCGAGCCCCAGATCTACGACAACGAGCCCGAGACGTTGCTGTCGCTCGTTCGCGAGGCCGGTGACGTACGGACGTTGTTGCTCATCGGGCACAACCCCTCGGTGCACCAGCTCGTGCACGACCTCACCCGCGACGCGCCCGACGCGTTCCCGACCTGCGCGCTCGCCGTCATCGAGTTCACCGTGCCCTGGGCCGAGGTATGGCCCGGGACCGGAACGCTCTCCTTGACCCGTACGCCCAAGGATTGACCTATATCACAAAGGTTGACCCGTGCACCAAGGATTGACCCGTACGCCAAGGATTGACCGCTATCGCGCGGAGGGGCCGGGATGGCCGGCGGCCAGACCCGAGTCGATCAGATCGGTGACGTCGCCGCGGAGGGCGCGCAGCGTGTAGCGGGCGCCGGAGACCTGGAGCAGGGCGTGGCGTAGCGGGGTGAAGGCGTCGGTCTCCACGCCCGCTTCGACCTCCGCGCGGCGCCTGCGTGTGATCTTGGTGAGGTACGTGTCGAGGGCGGCGAACCCCTCGTCGAGGCGGCGGTCGGGTTCCGAGGCGTCCGGCGGGCCGGGTTCGGGGTCGTCCAGTGTGGCGGCGGTCTCTTCGAGCAGGTCGGCGATGCGGTCCAGGATCTCGGGTACGGGGCCGCTTTCGATCTCCTGCTCGCGGGACATGCGGGCCACGGCGATGAGGTGGTCACGCACACGGTGGGCGGCTTCCGCGGTGGTTTGGAGGCGGGCGATGCGTTCGGTGTCGGGAACGTGTTCCTTGCCGAGGCGGTTGCGGGCTTCGGTGATGGCCTCGGTGGCGAGCTCGGCGGCCATGACCTTGTCGTGAGGCAGGCGTTCGTGCTCGTCCTGCACCACGGCGGCCGCCGCCCGCGCGAGGTCGGCGTGAGTGCTGACGAGGTGCCCGAGTTGAACGGGCAGCCGCTCGGCGTACCCCGTCGGCCACAACAGGCGGGACGCCAGCACGGTCAGGAGGGCGCCCGCGATCGTCAGGCCGATCCGTTCGCCGGCCGCGGTCCAGTCCGACGGCACGGAGAAGTCCATCAGCATCATCGCCAGCGGCGTCCCGAAGAGCGCCCAGTAGGTGAAGTTCACCGAGCGCAGGGTGAACGCGAGCAGCCCGAAGACGAAGAGCACCGCCGAGGCCACGACCTGTCCCGGCGCGAGAGCCAGGAGAACGGCGGCGATCGCGGAGCCGATCGCGGTGCCGCCCACTCGCTGCAGGACCAGTTCGACCGTGTCGCCGTACGTGTCGCGCATGGTCAGCAGGACGGTGATCGTCAGCCAGTGCCCGTGCGGCAGCTGGAGCGCCGCGGCGAGCGCCATCGCGACCGCGACCGCGAGGCTGAGCCGCATGACCTGCCTGAACGAGGGGGAGCGCGTCCGTACGGCCGTTCCGGCACGGTCCCAGAGTGAGGCCGGACCCGTGGTGCCGAGTGGCCGAGGCGGGGCGAGGCCCATCCGAAGACCGCCCGCGACGATCCGGCGAGCGGATTCCATGTTCGCCGCGAGGCGGTCGATCGAACGCCGGATCTGGCCGATCAGGGCGGCGGCGACAAGGTCCTCGTCGCCGGCGAGCCCGGCTCGCCGGATCACCTCGCTCTGCCTGCCGAGCCGGCGGATCGCCGCGGATTCGACGCTGCCGAGCGGGGTCTGGCCGGTCGTCTCGGTCGCTCCGGCCAGCAGGCGCAGCCGCGCCGCCAGCGCCGCGATCGCGACGTGCACCTCCATCTCCCACTCGCGTTGGGGCGGCCGCCGCCCTGCGGCCTCCACGAGCGCCCGCAACGCCACGGTCTCGTGCAGGATCCTGGCGAGCGCCTCGATCAGCCGCTCGGGACGGGTCTGCTCCTCGCGGCCGCCGCGGTAGAGCCCGTACGTCGTGCGCGCCGCCGTCAGAGCGCGGGACGCCGCCCGGCGGCGTTGCTCCCAGTCGGGCTTGTGCACGACCGCGGCGAGGTCGGGGTTGGTCAGGTCGACGGCGTTCAGGACGCTGGCGTCCGGTGCGCCGACGTCCTGGGCGACCGCGTCGAGCGCCTCGGCCACGGCCTCGGTCGCCTCCGACAGGGCCGTACGCAGCGGGCGCAACCGGAAGGCTGGCCACGGCACGAGCAGCAGCACGCTCACCAGAACTCCGCCGAGCAACTCCAGGAAGCCGTTGAACACCACGTCCTCGGCGCGTGGCCGGATGGCCGTCAGCAGGACCGCCAACCCGGCCGTGGGGCCGATCCAGCCGACCGCGCTCCCGAGAGCCACGATCGGCGGTATGACGGCGACCGCCAGCCAGATGTGCCCGCTCAGGTGACCGCCGATGGTCGCGCCGATCGCGACCACGATCGTGGCGGCCCCGAGGTTCCGGGCGCGCGCCCCGTACGGTCCCTCCGGCGCCCTCAGCGACACGACAAAGGCCCCGAGCGCGATCATCGAGCCCTGTGCGGCGTGGTCGGTCAGCGCGCCCACGAGGAGCGGTACGGCCATGGCGAGCGACGAGGCGAGCCCGTAGAAGGGCGCCGCCCGACCCTCGATCTTGGCGTACGCCTTGCGGGCACCCCGCAGCACCACTACCACCCCCACGTGAGGTCTCCCATCCCGATCACGATGTACCCGCGTTCTCCCCTACGACCACAAAAGCCCCGCCAACACCACCTTCCCCTCAATCGACATCAACCGGACAGAGCCATCCCGAGCGCCCTGGCGGCCGCTCGACGCCAGGCGTCCACGTGCAGTTGGTGATCGCCATCGACCGTGACCACTCGCCATGCCCAAGAAAGGAGTGCAGCCGGCCGCACGGAGCATCTGCGGCCGCGTACCCGGCAGCGAGGAACGCAGCAGGCCACCTGCCCTGAGATGTGAGGTCGTGGCGGGTGTGGTGGTGTCGTGTGGGCAGGGGCCTGGGCGGCTGTTATCCACGGCACCTCGGTGGTCGCGGCTGCCGCAGCGGCGTGAGCTGCTGGATCAGCGGCTGTTGTGTGGTGCGAGCAGGGTCGGGCGGTGGGACCATCCTGCGGCAGGTGGGGAGGGTTGGTCAGGCGGGGTGGGTGGCGTCGGCGGCGTCGGCTGCTTCTACCTCGTCGCGGGAGATGCCCAGGAGGAAGAGGATCGTGTCCAGGTACGGGACGTTGACGGCGGTGTCGGCGGCCTCGCGTACGACGGGCTTGGCGTTGTAGGCGATGCCCAGCCCGGCGGCCTGGAGCATGTCGAGATCGTTGGCGCCGTCGCCGATCGCGACCGTCTGGTTGATCGGGATTCCGGCCTCGCGGGCGAACCGTTCGAGGGCCGTGGCCTTGCCGGCGCGGTCGATCACGGGGCCGACGACGCGGCCGGTGAGCTTGCCGTTCTCGATCTCAAGGGTGTTGGCGGCGGAGTAGTCGATGCCGAGGTCGGCCACGAGGGCGTCGGTGACCTGCCTGAATCCACCGCTCACGATCGCGAACTTGTAGTCGAGGCGCTTGAGCGTGCGCACCAGTGTGCGGGCTCCGGCGGCCAGTTCGACCTTGTCGCGGACGGCGTCGATCGCGCCCGCGTCGAGACCGGAGAGGAGCGCGACCCGCTCCCGGAGGGAACCCTCGAAGTCCAGCTCGCCGCGCATGGCGGCCTCGGTGACCTTGGCGACCTCTTCCAGGCAGCCCGCGTGCTCGGCGAGGAGCTCGATGACCTCGCCCTGGATGAGGGTGGAGTCGACGTCCATCACGATGAGCCGCTTGGCGCGACGGTGCAGGCCGCCGTGCTGGACGGCCACGTCGACCTGCTGCTGGGTGGCCTCAATGGCCAGCCCGGCGCGCAGTGTCTCGGGGTCGGCGCCCGAGACGTCCATCTCGATGCACGTGACGGGATAGTGCGCGAGCCGTTCGATGCGGTCGATGTTGGCGCCGTTGGCGGCGATCCGGCCCGCGATCCCGGCCATGGCGGCGGGCTTCAGCGGGGCGCCGAGCACGGTCACGTGCAGGCGGCCACGGCGGCGGGGCATGGTCTTGATCTTGCCCGTGGAGAGTTCGACCTCCATGTCGAGGTCGGTCGCGACCCGTTCGGCCGCGGTCCACACCTGGCCGATGTCCGCGCCGTCCTCGTACACGATCAGAACGCCCAGGACGAGCCGGCCGCGGATCACGACCTGCTCGACGTCGGCGACCGTCACCGGGAAGCCGGAGAGCGTGCTGAACAGCCGCGATGTCACCCCGGGGCGGTCGCGGCCGGTGAGTGTGATGAGCAGCGTGCGCTGTTCTTTCCCGTCCATGCTGGTCACCACGGTACCGGCCGAGGGTGAACGGACGCGCGCGCGGTCCAGCATCCGGACAAGCAGGCGGTGAACTCGGGGGAACGGCGAAGGCGACGGGTAGTCCGAGGGGAGTTTGCGCGGGTGGCTTGTCGTGTCGCTTGGTTGACGTCAGCTCGGCAAAAGGAGGTTGAGGTCTCCAAATTCATGCCAAAGATAGGACTCGTCCAAGGCGGCCTGATAGGTGCTCTTGAGGAGGTCGTGGCCGGCGATCGCGGTGAGCATCATCAGGTGCGACGATCTCGGCTCGTGAAGGCCGGTGAGCAGGCCGTCCACCACGCGTACTCCGCCCTCGGGAGTGATGACGTGCTCGGTCCAGCCGCTGGAGGCGTGGACGTGGCCGGTCGGGCCGGCGGCGGTCTCCAGAGCGCGGACGGCGGTGGTGCCGACCGCGATCACGTTGCCGCCGCTGGCCCGTACGTGGTTGACGA
Source organism: Actinomadura rudentiformis (assembly GCF_008923185.1). Classification (GTDB taxonomy): domain Bacteria; phylum Actinomycetota; class Actinomycetes; order Streptosporangiales; family Streptosporangiaceae; genus Spirillospora; species Spirillospora rudentiformis. The sequence continues at coordinate 478,873 of NZ_WBMT01000003.1, read as the reverse complement.
GACCGGCGGTCTGCGAGGGTACGTCGTAGCGCTCGGCGTACGGGGGTTCGTGCGCCTCGGGTGAGGCCACGCCGGTGTGCAGGGTGATCGGAGCGAGCAGGACGCCGCGCGACACCAGACGGGTCACGAGCTCCGGCGTGAACGGCCTTGCCGCGCTGGGCATCTCGGCGCTGCCGGTGCTCCGGTCGTAGGCGAACGCTGTCTGGTACGCGGCGGTGGGCCAGTCGCGGCGTACGTACCCGTACCGGATCGGCACGCCGTAGAGCCGCAGGTACGGGACCACGTCGGTGCTGAGGCGGGCCGCCCACAGCCGTTCCGTCCGCCGTGCGATCAGGGTCAGCGTCGCGCCGCCGGGCATCGGGATCCACTCGCCGGGCGAGCCGCCGGGGTACGGAACGCTCGCCTTGCCGGTCCGGCGGCGCAACTCCACCAGCCACAAACGATCATCGCCCTCCGCTGGAGCGCCTGCGGCGCTCTCGGAAGCGGATGCCGCGGCGGCGTCGATCGTCGCGCCGGTCGGGAGGGGGGTGGAGAAGTGGACGGCGATCTTGTCCAGCCGTACGGCTGCGGGAAGGGTCGCGGAGGTGTTGACCACCAGCAGGTCACCGGGACGCAACAGGTCCGGCAGGTCGGAGAACTCGTGGTGGCTGACCTCTCCGCCGGCCCGGCGTCCGACCAGGAGGCGGACGCCGTCGCGGGTTCTGCCACGGGCCTCCGGGGGTTCATGGGCTTCGAGGTCGGGCGGGAGGGTGAACTCGAGTGTCTCGATCACGGCTCGTCTCCTGGGGCAGCGAGGGTCCGGGTGTGCGAGATCAGGCCTTGTCGGCTTCCAGCCGGAAGGCGGAGACGACCGCCAGTGCGGCGATCGCGGTGAAGAGGAGACCGGCGACGATCAGGCCCTGTTCGAGGTGGTCGGTGCCGAATCCGGTGACCAGGGCGCCGGCCAGGCCGACCACGACGGAGGAGCCGAGCGTGTCGCTGATCTGGAGCGCGGAGGAGTTGACGCCCTGCTCTTCCTCGGCCGACTGGTTGAGCATGAGGACGCTGAGGGCGCTGATCGCAAATCCCATCCCGAAGCCGCCGATGGTCCATGCGGGTGCCGACCACCAGCCCGACAGCTGCAGGGTGACCGTCACCGCGACCACGCCGACGGTCGTGAACACGGCTCCCAGCAGGACGAACAGCGTCTGGGGCCGCCTGGACCGGCCTTGGATCTGCGAGGCGGCCGACCAGCCGAGGGCGGCGACGGTGAGCACGATCCCCGCCTGGGTGGCGCTGAACCCGTGCAGCGAGGTGAGGGCGAGCGGGATGAAGACGTCCGTGCCGAAGAACGCACCGGCCAGCAGGCCACGGGCCACGACGACGCTGGGCAGGCCGCGCCGCATCCGGAGCGTTCCGGCGGGGACGAGCTTCGGCAGGCCGTACGCGAGTCCGGCCAGTCCGGCGGCTGCGGCCGGGATCAGCATCAGGCCGGGGTTGTCCAGCCCGTACAGCAGAAGGCCGGCACCGGCCGCCACCGCGACGGCGGCGATGTAGCGGGTGGCGCCCGCGCGGCCTGCCGGGGCGTGCTCGGCGGGCTTCAGGTTGCGGAACGCGGGGACCAGCATGGCCGCGGCCGGGATCACCAGAGGGATCAGGCCCAGGAACACCCAGCGCCAGCCGATGTGCTCGGCCACCGCGCCGCCGATCGCCGGGCCGATCAGCGAGGGGAGCACCCAGGCGGCGGCCAGCGCGGCGAACACCCTCGGCCGCAGCGACTCGGGATACACGCGGGCGATCAGCACGTAGCTGGCGACCATCGCGACGCCCGTGCCCAGGCCCTGAACCACGCGGCCCAAGACGAAGACCACCATCGTGGGGGCCGCCCCGGCGATCGCCAGTCCGGCGACGAAGACGGCGAGCCCGATCAGAAGGGGCTTGGCGGGCCCGGAACGGTCGATCCAGCCACCTGCGAGCACTGTGGCGAGGACGCTGGCGATCAGGGTGCCGCTGAAGCCCCACGCGTACAATGACAGGCCGTTCAGATCCCGCGCCGTCACCGGCATCACCGTGGTGACCGCCATGGCCTCGAAGGCCAGCAGTGTCACGGTGAGCACGATGCCGAGCGTGGGCGTGCGGTACGGACCGCGCATCAGACTCTCAGGCCGCGTCCGAGTCCGAGTCTGCGGCCACTTTCGCTTCCGCCTTCGCCGAGCGGGTGCCGTTTGAGTGTGGTCGGGCTGCTTGCCGCCGAGGTCGACGGGCTGGGCTGTGGTTTCGTCGTTGACGGAGGGGGAGTCGGGGCCTATCGCTGTGGTCATCGTGCACCTGCCAGGTCGGCGACCTGGTAGCGGCCGCTGGGGGAACGTTCGGTGATGAGGTGCCGGAGAGCTGCGGCGGCCCTTTCCGGAGGGGGCGCCGCGTCCGCGTCCTCGCCCGCGGCGCGGAGCATCTCGGTCCGCATCTCGCCAGGGTCGACCCACCAGACGGCCACCTCGGGCTCTTCGGCGGCGAGGACGTTGGAGATCTGCTCCAGGGCCGCCTTGGTGGACCCGTAGCCGCCCCAGGTCTCATAGGGCTCGCGGGAGGCGTCCGACGTGATGTTCAAGATCGCTCCGCCGCGTTCGCGCAGCGTGGGCAACAGCGCCTGGACGAGCGCGAGCGGCGCCAGCGTGTTGATCCGGAACGCCTCGGCCAGCTCGTCGAGCGGCTGGTCGGCGAGGCGGGGCAGCGGAGTCGTGCCGAGGGTCCCGGCGTTGTTGACCAGGAGGTCGAGGCCGCCTGCCTCGTTCACCGCCTGGACGAGCCGTGCGCGGTGGTCCGGGTCGGCCACGTCGCCCGCGATCGTGGTGATCGCGACGGGGGCTTGGCCGTTCCGGGCTGCGGGGCCGTCCCCGGGAGCGAGTTCCTTGGAGGCGGCTTCGAGGATCTCGGCCGAGGCGGCATCGAGGGCCTCGGCGCCGCGTGCGTTCAGGATGAGATTCCAGCCGTCCCGGCCGAGCTCCTGGGCGAGTGCCCGCCCCAGCCCCCGGGAGGCGCCGGTGATGAGTGCCGTTTTCCGCGTCATGCTTTGACGCTAGAAATCCCAGCTCCGAAGGTCATCGGCCGACCGGTCCCGCACCTTCTCGTCTTATAGGCCTAGGACCTTCGACGCCACGTAGGACCCGGGGCTGATTTGGGATGAGGCGCCCAGAGAGTACGGTCTTCACATGTGAGCCATGACGGCTTCACATGCGAGCCACGACGGGCTCAGGCGGCGCGATCGGAAGCGGGGTGGGATGAGCGTCGACCAGCGAGGCTGCGGCGATCCCGGGGCGACCCTGCACGCCGTCAGCTCCGCCGTGCTCGCCGTGACCCGGCATCTGTCGGTGCACGAGGTGCTCCAGGTGATCGTACGGGCCGCCGCGCAGCTCCTCGACGCCCGTTATGCCGCCCTGGGAGTGCCGGACGACGAAGGATCGTTCGCCGAGTTCGTGGTCGAGGGCGTCTCGGATGCCGAGTGGGAGGCCATCGGGCCCCTGCCCCGCCAGCACGGCATGCTCGCCGCGATGTTGCGCGACAACGAGCCCAAGCGGCTGAGCGACATCCGGCGGGAGCCGGAGTTCGAGGGCTGGCCGTCGGCGCACCCCGTCCTCAAGGACTTCCTGGGCGTGCCGATCCAGGACGGCGAGGACGTGCTGGGCATCATCTTCCTCGCCAACAAGCAGAACGTCCCCAAGGGCGAGGGGTTCACCAAGTCGGACGAGGAGCTCCTCACGCTCTTCGCCGCGCATGCCGCGATCGCCATGACCAATGCCCGGCTGTACGAGCACAACCGCGAGCTCACCGTCGTGGCCGAACGCAACCGGCTCGCCCGGGAGCTGCACGACGCGGTGGCGCAGAAGCTGTTCTCCCTCCGGCTCACGGCCAAGGCCGCCGCCGCGCTCGCCGAACGCGATCCGGCCCGTACCGTCACTGAGCTCGCCCAGGTGGAACGTCTCGCGGCTGAAGCGCTCGCCGAGCTCCGCGCCGTGATCTTCGAGCTCCGGCCCGCCGACCTCGTCGACGGCCTGGCCGCCTCCCTGCGCAAGCACGCCGAGGTGCTCGACCGCGCGTACGACACCGCCGTACGGTTCGCTGGAGACGGCGCGGTCGCGCTGCCCGAGGACCAGGAGGCCGCGCTGTTCCGGATCGCCCAGGAGGCGCTCTACAACGCCCTGCGCCACTCCGGGGCGGGCGTCGTCGAGGTACGCCTCAAGGGTGACGGCGAGCGGGTCGTGCTGGAGGTGGCGGACGACGGCGCGGGCTTCGACCCTGCGGCGCTGAACGGCGGCCGTGGCGGCCGCAAGGACCCATGGCCCAGCGAGCCGCCTCCGGGCGGCCTCGGACTGGCGTCCATGCATGATCGGGCACGTTCGATCGGCGGTGTCCTGTCGATCGACGCCGCCCCGGGAGCGGGCACGGTCGTACGGCTGGAGGTGCCCGCATGACCTTTGAGGCTGGCGTCGCGATCATGGCGGCTGGCACCCTGGCTCCAGGGAGGACGCCATGATCAAGGTGCTGATCGCCGACGACCATCCGGTCGTACGGCAGGGCTTGCGGACCTTCCTCGGGATCCAGGAGGACATCGAGGTGGTCGGTGAGGCGGAGGACGGCGTGTCCGCCGTGACGCTGGCCGAATCGCTGGAGCCCGATATCGTTCTGATGGACCTCAAGATGCCCGGTGCCGACGGCCTGGCCGCGCTGACGGAGCTGCGGGCTCGAGGGGTGGCGGCGCGCGTTCTGGTCCTGACGAGCGTGACAGAACGTGGACACGTGCTGCCGGCTGTACAGGCAGGAGCGGCTGGGTACCTATACAAGGATGTCGATCCGCAGGCGCTGGTCCAGGCGATCAGGGCGGTGCACGACGGGCATGTCCTGTTCGCGCCCGACGCCGCCGAGGCAGTGGTGCGTGTGGACTCGGCGGCCGGAGACGACCGCGGCCTCGCCGCGCTGACCGAACGTGAACGGGAGGTGCTCGTGCAGATAGCACTGGGCAGATCCAACCGGGAGATCGGGCGTGCTCTCATGGTCTCCGAGAAGACCGTCAAGACACACGTCAGTAATCTGCTCATGAAGCTGGGAGTCCAGGATCGGACGCAGGCGGCGTTGTACGCCGTCCGACACGGCCTGGCCGGCGACTGATACAACTCCCACGACAGGATCGTCATCGAAATCGGTATGAACGTAACAATCAGGTACGCAGCAGGCAGTGACATCGGGTGCAGCCGAGAGAACAACGAGGACTCGGGCTACGCCGGTGCACGGTTGATCGCGGTCGCCGACGGCATGGGCGGCTACGCGGGCGGCGAGGTCGCCAGTTCCACCGTCATCGGCTCGCTGCGCTCGCTGGACACCGATGCCCACAATGACGACCTTGTCGAGAGCCTGGGCCGGGCCGTGGCCGAGGCCAACGAGAAGTTGCGGATCGTGCGCGAGGAACGTCCCGACCTGAGCCGCATGGGCACCACGCTCACCGCGATGTTCTGGTCCGGCGCCCGCGTCGCCCTCGCCCACATCGGCGACTCCCGCGGCTACCTCCTGCGTGACGGCGAGCTCTTCCAGATCACGCAGGACCACACGATGGACCAGCTGCTGAACGCCGAGGCGAGCGAGGCCGGTCAGGTCCCCGACCCTGCCGAGACCTCCCGCCTGTCCCACGTTCTCTACCGCGTCCTGGACGGCCGCGACGACCGCGAGCCCGACCTACGCCTCCGCGAGGCGCGCCTGGGCGACCGCTACCTCCTGTGTTCCGACGGCCTCAGCGGGCCCGTCGACGCCCAGACCATCTACGAGGTTCTCACCGCGGAAGCCGAGCCCTCCTGGGCCATCCAGCGCCTCATCCAACTGGCCCGCGACGCCGGCGGCCCCGACAACATCACCGCCGTGATCGCCGACGTCGTGGAATCCGAGCAGGTCACCGAGACCACGCCGCCCCAAACGGTAGGCGCCGCCGCCCAAGCCTGACCCCGGCGCCGACCCGCAGAGCCACGCCAATATCCGGCCCCGCCTGAGCAGTCCCGGTTCCGCCGCGCTGGCCGCTCCCGCAGCGGCCTCGCCACCACTGCGCAGCCCCGCCCGTGCAGCAACCCCTAACTCCCGGCGCGCAGCCACGCCGAACTCGCATCCTCGGCGCCGGCGCGGGCAAAGCCCCGCCCACGCAGCCATCCCAGCTTCCAGCGCGCAGGGCTTTATCCCAGCTCTGGCGCGTGGGCCTGCTGGCGGAGTAGTTCCGGTCGCGCGCATGCCGCGTAGATACAAAGCCCACTCACGCAGCGGCCCTGGCTCGCCGCGCAAGGCTCGTCCACGGAGCGACCCGGGGTTGGCAACGCGCGGGAGCTGCCAAGCGGTGCCCCAGGTCTGGCGCGTGGGCCGTCGATTGTTGGAGTGGGACGCATTCATTTTGGATTGGGGCGGCGTTCAGGTTGGTTGCAGGGAGTGTTCAGTCATTCCTCAGGGTGGTCGGGGCGGTGGGGTGAAAGTTGGAGCCCGGTTGGTAATGAATTGCTCCGCCATGAGGGGGATGGGGCGCTGAAGTGCGCTGTTACACGTCGCTCATCGACGAAAACGAGGCCCATTCACTTGGTGGTTTGTCCTAGTCTTGCCATCGAGGTGGTGTCATGGCCGTTCAGGTAACGGTCCGATCGCGGATGGTCGCCGGGGCTTGACCTACCTGGGGGTGAACCCGATATACGGGTCACTCGGATTTAAGTCATCGAGGCGGAGGATTCGTTGGGGGGAGCGCCCGGGGCGACCGTCGCCGGGGCACCGCAGGGTGCGCCGGGGACCATGGTCAGCCGGACCCTCACCGCTGCGCGGCACGGCCCTGTGGGTGTGATGCTGCGCGTCGCGGCCATGGCCACCGCGGCCATCGGCGCGGCGTGGATCCACCGTGTCAACGACCCCGGTGTGCTCTGTCCCCTCCGGGCAGTCACCGGCGTCCCCTGTCCGCTGTGCGGTGGTACGACCGTGTTCATCGAGCTGGGTTCGGGCCAACCGGTCCGTGCCGTGCTGGCGAATCCGGTGGCCTTCGCCGGTGCGATCGCGATCGCGTTCGCACCGCTGGGACTGGGAAGCCGGTGGTGGGCACTCCGACCGGGCACTCGTGCGTGGGTGCTCGGTACCGCCCTCGTGGGGTCGGAGCTGTGGCAGCTTGTCCGGCTCGGTCTCCTGCGGGTTTGAGGCCGTCCTCCCTCGTCGGCCAGACTTGCGGAGCCCTCCGGGTCCGGCGGGCGTCACAAAACCACAGGGTCAATCAATAAGGAGCAAGTGTGGGTAACCCCTACGACCCGTACGGGCAGCAGCAGCCGGGCTACGGCGGGCAGCAGCAGCCTGGTTACGGTCAGCCCCCCGCGCAGCCCGGCTACGGCCAGCCCCCGGCGCAGCCTGGCTACGGCCAGCAGCCGCCTGCCCAGCCCGGTTACGGTCAGCCGCCTGCGCAGCCTGGTTACGGCCAGCCGCCCGCGCAGCCCGGCTACGGCCAGCCCCCGGCGCAGCCTGGCTACGGCCAGCAGCCCGCCGCGCAGCCCGCGTACGGCCAGCAGCCCGCCTACCAGGAGGTGCACCACCACCACTACGGCTCGACCGGCCAGCTGGCCGAGTGGGGCTCGCGTGCGGGTGCGCTCATCATCGACTGGCTCGTGGTCGGCGCACTGCCGGGCATCATCTACTTCATCGGCTACATCATGCTGCTGAACGGGTCGGGCGTCGGCGCCCTGCTGGCGTTCATCGGCTTCATCGGCATCATCGCCGGTGGTCTGTGGCTGACCTACCAGGAGGGCACGACCGGTCAGACGATCGGCAAGCGCCAGATGGGCATCCGCCTGGTGGGCGCCCAGAGCGGGCAGCCGATCGGGTTCGGCATGGCGTTCCTCCGCCGTCTCGCCCACGCCGCCGACAGCTTCGCCTGCTACATCGGCTACCTGTGGCCGCTGTGGGACGAGCGCAAGCAGACCTTCGCTGACAAGATCTGCAACACGTACGTCGTCCGAGGCTGACAGGACACGCAGGCCGTCGCCCTGAACGACGGGCTCTGCGTCTCCGCCTCTGAACGGGGCGTTCCCTTCCATGGGAACGCCCCGTTCGCCGTCTCTCGGCTCTTGCGGGAAGCCGGGCGGAGGCGGGAGGGGGTAGTTGCGCGCCAGTCGATGCTGCGCATGGATGTGCTGCGCGGGGTGGCAGATGAACGAGTGAGCGCCCCGATGTGGCGTCTGGGCTCTGCCAGTGTCAGGGAACGGGGTCGAAGGCGCTGTTGCAGGCGGCCACCAGGGCGCGGCGTATGGCGCCGTCCAGGAGGCGGAGGGCGTCGCCGCGGCGGTGCATCTGGTCGGCAGTGAGGCCGTGGGCGTCGAGGCGGCGGGCCAGCTCGACGACGACCGCGAGGCGGCCGGCGAGGGCGGCGACGCGGTGGGCGCGCTGCGGGTAGCCGGGGGCCAGCGGGTGGTCGTTGCGGCCGGGGTCACGGAGGTCCGCCAAGGCGTCGGCGATCTCGGGCGGGATGCCGGAGACGTCGTCCACGGTCAGCAACGCCTCGGTGGCGTCGCGCATGGCGAGGGTCAGCTGCCGGTCGGCCTCGGCCAGGGTGGGAACGTCAGGCAGGCCAGGGGCGGCGTCTTGCGAGTTCCAACGGACGCCGACGTACGACGAGCCGCGCCGGTCCTCGACCGGCACCAGGCCGAGAGCGCGGTCAGGCAGTGAGACGATCACGGCGGCGCCCGCGTCGAGAGCGGCACGGTTGAAGGCGGGCGGACCGGACAGCCCGAGCGGATCACCAGGGGCTGGCAGCGCCAGCCGGAACGCGGTCATGCCAGCCACCCGGAGGTCACCGAGCCCGCGTCGCAGCGTCACCTCGTCCAGGAGTGCCGCGCTCGGCGGCTCGTCGGCAGTGGTCGGCGCCGCTCCGAGGATCTGCGGTCCCGAGGCCTTCTCGACGGCGTCCACGGCCTCGTCCAGACCGACGTGACCCGCCAGCCAGGCGTTGCCCCAGGCGACCAGTGCGGTCGCTGTGTCCGCGCCGTTGTAGCTCATCCCACCCTCCGAACAGCGGCGTGCATGCAGACCACCATAAGCGTTGAGAATCGCACAGGCGGTCTTCGAGCTCGCGGCCACGCGGGCGACGGCGGCGTCTCGCGGCGTACGGCCGGCTCCATGGTGGGAACCGTACGGCCAGGTCACGACATTCCCAGGGGTCACCGGCGAGACACACATCCCGCACTGATTCCGTTCCAGGCCACGGAACCGGCGCTTCCCACTGGAAGTAGGCTGTGGATGGATCATTCGGCACGGCTGGTTGGGGACATGTACGTGATGGCCGGCGATGTACTTGAGCTCCGCGGAGTCGGAGTCAAGCGCGAGGGCGCGACCCTGCTGCGCGACGTTTCGTGGACGGTGAACGAGGACGAGCGCTGGGTGATCGTGGGCCCCAACGGGGCGGGGAAGACCACGCTCCTGCAGATCGCCGCCGCCCTGCTGCATCCGACCGAGGGGACGGTGGAGATCCTCGGCGAGAGGCTCGGCCGGACCGACGTGTTCGAGCTCCGGCCGCGCATCGGCATCGCGAGCGCAGCGGTCGCCGAGCGTGTGCCGACCGGCGAGAAGGTCATCGACCTGGTGCTCACCGCCTCGTATGCGATCTTGGGGCGGTGGCAGGAGGAGTACGACTCGACCGACGTCACCCGCGCCGTGGAGCTGCTGGACGCCCTTGGCTGCGCCGACCTCATCCGGCGCCGGTTCGCCACCCTTTCCGAGGGCGAACGCAAGAGGGTGCAGATCGCCCGGGCGCTCATGCCCGACCCCGAACTGCTTCTCCTGGACGAGCCGGCGGCCGGTCTCGACCTGGGCGGCCGCGAGGATCTCGTCCGGCGGATCTCACGGCTGGCGGACGACCCGGCCGCGCCCACGACGGTCATGGTCACCCACCACGTGGAAGAGGTCCCCGAGGGCTTCACGCACGCGCTGCTGCTGCGCGGCGGCGGCGTGGTCGCGCAGGGCAAGGTGGACGAGGTGTTCACGAACGAGCATCTGTCCGAGTGCTTCGGTGTTCCCCTCGGCGTGGAGCGCCACAACGGACGCTGGTACGCGCGCCCACTCGGTTGAAAATTGACATCTGTCCCTAAAAGGGAAGCCGACTTACGATCCAGGAGTGACCCCCACGCTGATCCTGACCGTCGTCGTCATCGCGGTCGGTGCGCTGGTCCTCTACCGCGCCGTGCGGATCGTGCCCCAGGCGACGGCCGACATCATCGAGCGCTTCGGCCGTTACCACCGGACGCTCAACGCCGGGCTCAGCCTCGTGGTGCCGTTCGTCGATCAAGTCCGCAACCGCGTCGACCTGCGCGAACAGGTCGTCCCGTTCGCCCCCCAGCCGGTGATCACGGCGGAGAACCTCGTGGTCAGCATCGACACGGTCATCTACTACCAGGTCACCGACACCAAGGCCGCCACGTACGAGGTCGCCAACTTCCTCACCGCGATCGAGCAGCTGACCGTCACGACCCTGCGCAACATCATCGGCGGCATGGACCTCGAACGCACCCTGACCTCCCGCGAAGAGATCAACACCGAGCTGCGCGGCGTCCTCGACGAGGCCACCGGCCGATGGGGGATCCGGGTCAACCGGGTCGAGCTCAAGGCCGTGGATCCGCCGGACTCCATCAAAGAGGCGATGGAAAAGCAGATGCGCGCGGACCGTGACAAGCGCGCCTCCATCCTCACCGCCGAAGGCCAGAAGCAGTCGGCCATCCTGACCGCCGAGGGCGAACGCACCTCCGCCGTCCTCCGCGCCCGTGGCCAGGCCGAGGCCGCGGTGCTGGCCGCCGAGGCCGACGCCAAGGCCCAGGCCGCCCGGGCCCGAGGCCAGGCCCAAGCCATCGCCACCGTGTTCAAGGCCATCCACGAGGGCAATCCAGACGAACGGCTGCTCGCCTATCAATACCTCCAAACCCTCCCCCGCATCGCCGAAGGCGACTCCAACAAGCTGTGGATCGTCCCCAGCGAGATGGGCAAAGCTCTGGAGGGCCTAGGCGGCTTCTTCGGCGCGGTCAAGGCCAACAACGACGGCACCGCCCCCGTCCCCGCCCCGCGGCCCGAACCCTCGGCCCCGATTTCCGCCGAACCGACCGACCTCGACGGGCCACCCCGCCCCCGCGACGAAGACGACTACCGCCCCTATTCCCCCTAACCCCGCCCCCGCCCGCGCGCCGCACCGGCCGCGGGTTTGGCTGCGCGGGGGTTGCCTTGATTGATTACGGCGCGTGAGTTGACGTGTCGGCGCGGTAGCATCTCGCACCCGGTGGTGGGTGTGAGCTGGGCCCCTCCCTACGATCGGGAAGCCGTAATGAACTCGCACAGGTGGGTGGGTCGGATTGAACGTGCTGGACGGGGCGGCCATCCTCGCGGCGGGTGTCGCCGCAGGAGGCATCAATACGATCGTCGGCTCCGGGTCCCTGATCACGTTCCCGACCCTGGTGGCGCTCGGCTATCCGCCGGTGGTGGCCAACATCTCCAACAACATCGGGCTGGTGCCCGGGGCGATCACTGGGGCCTACGGGTATCGGCAGGAGCTCAAGGGCCAGCGGGAACGGTTGCTGCGGCTCGGCAGCGCCTCGTTCGCCGGGGCGCTGATCGGCGCGGCCCTGTTGCTGGGACTGCCCGACGAGGCGTTCAAGATCATTGTTCCGGCGCTGATCGGGATCGCGCTGGTGCTGGTGGTGGTCCAGCCGCGGCTGCAGGCCTGGTTGCTCGCGCGGAGGGAGAACCACCATCCGCACGGTGGGCCGTGGTTGTGGGTGGGGGTTCTCGCCACGGGCGTCTACGGCGGGTACTTCGGGGCGGCGCAGGGGATCGTGCTGATCGCGATGCTCGGGATCGCGCTTGATGACGGTCTTCAGCGGGCGAACGCCGCGAAGAACGTGTTGTCGGGGGTGGTCAACGGGTCTGCGGCGCTGCTGTTCATCGGGTTGTCGATCGTTGGAGAGGCCAGGATCGACTGGCCGGCGGTGCTGCTGATCGCCCTTGGCGCGACGGTGGGCGGTGTGCTGGGAGCCAAGGTGGGACGCCGGATTCCGCCCCTGGTGCTGCGCGGTGTCATCGTGGTCGTCGGGGTTGTGGCGATCGTCAATTTGCTCCGCTGACCAGCGGTTTCGAGGGTTCGAGTCACCTTTGTCGGGGTATAAGTCGAATATATGTTCGATAAGGTGAGGGGCCACCAGGAATGAAGGGTGACAGGGTCGAGATCGTGATCGACGCCGGCGGTGAGGGCACGCGGACGTACGAGGTCGTCGCCACCCGGGCGGGCCGCCGCGTCGAGGTGAGCAACCGGCGCGGGGTGGTGGAGGTCAGCGAGGTGACCCGGACCGGGACCGCGGTACGGACGGCGAGGTTCATGGCCAGCCGGGTCCTGGCTCTCGTGGAGCAGCCGATCTCCGACGGAGAGCCGGAGTCCTAGGGAACGAGCCGGAGCCTCAGGGAACGAGCCAGGGCCCTGGGAACGGGCCGGAGTCCTCGGAATGGGCCGGAGTCCTAGGGAACGGGGCGGACCTGGACGGTGCCGTCGTCCAGGACGCGGGATTCGAAGGCGGGCTGGCGGCCGGTGGCGGGTCCGTGGACCACCGAGCCGTCACGCACGCGGAACGTGCTGCCGTGCCAGGGGCACACCACGCAGGGATCCGCGTTGTCGTCGGTGATGATGCGCCCCTGGTGGAGCGGGCCCGCCAGGTGGCTGCATCTGTCGGCGAGGACGTGGATGTCGTCGCCGCTGCGCATCACGAAGAGGCTGATGTAGCCGAGCCGGCGGTGGACCGGCCAGCCGTCGGGCAGGTCGGACGCCGAGCACAGATCATGCCAGCCGAGGGGGACCAGGTGGGCCACCTGGTCCGCGTGGTTGGCGCCCGCGCCGAGCCTGAACGCCAGGTGCCCGCCCAGGAAGCCACCCGCGAGCAGGGCCGTCAGCCCCGCGTAGCCGAACGCGCGGCCGGCCGTGTCGCGGCCCTGGTGACGCGCGAGGAGGGAGGCCGTGTAGAGCAGGCTCGCGCTGGCCGTTCCCATCGCGTGAACGAGGCCGACACGCTGCTGTTCCTTGTGGAGGGCGGACCAGTCGGCCAAGCCGGTGAGCGCCGTCGGCACCGCGCCCGCGAGGCCGGCGGCGATCAGCGTCTGGGACGCGCGCTGCGTGCCGGGCAGCAGGTCCAGGACCGCCGCAGAGATCCAGCAGCCCATGGGAAGGTCGGTCAGCGGAGGGTGGGCGGGGTGGCCGCCGGGCACCCCGTGCAGCGCGTCCTTGGCGGGCCCCGGATGCAGCACGCGCTGGACGGTGCCCGAGATCGCCCGGATGGCACGGTCCAGGCCATGGGCGTGCTCCAGGCTCTCGGCCAGGTCGACAGGACGTGGCCTGGTCGGCTGCCGGGCGCCGCGCCGGAAGAGCTTGCTCGCCCGTCGGTTCATGTCCCTCCTCGGGTCGCATTCCGGTGTCGATTGAGACGGCCGTAATGGGACGCGTAACGCGACATTAGTCTCCGCCTGTAACCTCGGGCCACCCGGGAATGGCCGACGGCCCTGAGGGGAACCACGAACACCCACGTAGTGGGGTACCTACCAATGGGTAAGAAGGCCTAAACCAGGGGTTCCGCCTAACTGCCCGAGCGGTGCGGAGCCCGGTGTCCCAGTGCCTTCAACGGGTCGAAGTAATCGCTTACAGTGAAAAGCGAATGCACCGCGACCTGGGCGAGGCCGAGCCTCATGGACGTCCCTCCGCCGTCGGAAACCGCAGAAGCGGTGACCCCGGAGTACGCGCAGACCGAAGACCCCTTCCGGGCTCTCATCGAAGGCATCGAGCTACAGTTCCCCGGCTGGGGCGCCTGGCGCAGCGACACCGATCGCTGGTGGGCGTTCCGTACCGCCGCCAACCCACTCACCATCGAGGAGCTCCGTGCGGGCCGCCGCCTGATCGTTCAGGCGGACACCGTTGACGAGCTCCGCGCCGCCATCCGTGCCGAGATCGAGCTGGACACCAGCGATTCGGCGCCCGTCGGCGGCTCGTCCAGGGCGAAGTCGCACGAGCGTCCGCGCTGACGCTCAGACGGCCCGCCGGTGCTCAGACGGCCTGCCTGCGCTCAGACGGCCCGCCGGTGCTCAGACGGCCTCAAGGGTGACGGGGACGCCGTTGAACACCGCCGTGCCCGAGAGCGGGTCGATCTCCTGGTCGTCGGTGACCGCGTTGACGTTGACCCCCGCGTTCCGGCTGGCGACGCCCGTACGCGTGCCGGGCCTGTCGTGGCCCCAGCCATGGGGCAGGCTCACCACGCCCGCCATGACGGTGGCGGTCGGCTCGGCGACCGCCTCGATGGTGCCGGAACGGGAAGTCACGCGGACGAGGTCGCCACCCTGCACGCCCAGGCGCTCAGCGTCGGCGGGGTTGAGCTGGAGCGTGCAGGTGTTGGAGCCGCGCACCAGCTCGGGGAGGTTGTGCAGCCAGCTGTTGTTGGAACGCAGATGGCGGCGCCCGATCAGGAGGAGCTCGCCGGAGCCGTTCGGTCCGCCTGCGTCGAGACCTGCGTCGAGGCCGGCGTGGAGCCGGTCGGCGTCGGCGGCGAACGACGGCGGGCACAGCTCGATCCGGCCGGACGAGGTGCACAGGACCTCGTCGAGACGCGGTTTGAGGGCGCCGAGGTCCAGCCCGTGCGGGTGCTCGTCGCGCAGGCGGGTGAGAGTGAGGCCGTCGGGGTCGGCGCCGAAGCCGTCGCCGTACGGGCCGAGGCGCAACATCATGTCGAGGCGCTGCTCGGTGGTCGTGGTGTTGGTGTCGAGCATCTTGCGCAGCTCGTCGGGCTCCCGCCCCTCGACCGGTGAGCCCTCCAGCGCGGCCGCCTTCTTCAGGGTGCTCATGATGATCATCTCGTCGAGCGCGGCCGTGGTGGCGTCCATGCCGGACGCGATGACGGCGAGGCGGCCGAGGATCTCGGCCTCGCTGGGGCGGCCGTCCGGGAGGGGGAGCGCGGGCGGCGAGTAGCGGACGTAGTCGCGGACCGTGAAGCCGAGCAGCGCCAGGTCGTAGTGCGGTGTCTGCGTCGGCCTGGGCGGCGGGAGGATGACGTCGGCGTGCCGCGTGGTCTCGTTCAGGTACGGGTCGACGCTCACCATGAACTCGAGCCCGGCGAACGCGCGGTCGAGCCGGGCGCCGCCCGGAGCCGACAGCACCGGGTTGCCGCCGATCGTGATCAGCGCACGGATCTGGCCCTCGCCCGGGGTCTCGATCTCGTCGGCCAGCGTGGCGACCGGCAGCTCGCCGTTGACCTCGGGCAGGTTGCGGAAGCGGCTGCGCCACCGGCCGGTGTTGAACGGCCGCTTGCGCCGGTAGGCCGGGGAGTGCGCGGAACGCGGGAACATCGCGCCGCCCTCCCGGTCCAGGTTGCCGGTGAGCACGTTGAGGGCGTCGACGAGCCAGCTGTTGAGCGTTCCGAACGCCTGGGTGCAGGTGCCGATGCGCCCGTAGACGGCGGCGCGGTCGGCCGCGGCGAGCTCGCGGGCCATCCGGCGGATGCCGGCCGCGGGGATGCCCGTGATCGCGGCGACCCGTTCCGGCGCGAAGTCGACGGCGAGCGCGCGCAGGTCGTCCAGCCCGTTGATCCGCTCCGCGAGGCCGTCCACCCGCGTGAGGTCCTCTGCGAACAACGTGTGGACGAGCGCGATGAGCAGGTACGCGTCGGTGCCCGGCCGGATGAACACGTGCTCGTCCGCGAGCGAGGCCGTACGGGTCTGCCGCGGATCGACGACGGTCACCTTGCCGCCGCGCTTGGAGATGGCCTTCAGCCGTCCGGGGAAGTCCGGTGCCGAGCACAGGCTGCCGTTCGACTCCAGGGGGTTGGCGCCCAGCATGAGCAGGTGGTCGGTGCGGTCCAGGTCGGGCACCGGGATGGCCAGCGGGTCACCGAAGATGTGGCCGCTGCTGACGTGCTTGGGCATCTGGTCGGCCGTGCTGGCGGTGTAGACGTTGCGGGTGCCGAGCGCCTTGATGATGGCCGCGCCGTACAGGGGGCCCGCGATCGAGTGCGCCGTCGGGTTGCCGATGTAGATGGCGACCGCGTCCTTGCCGTGGCGGTCGACGACCTTGGCGATCTCCCGGCGTACGGTCTCGAACGCGTCGTCCCAGCCGCCGCTCACGTGCCGGTCGTGGTCGCGGAGCATCGGCTCGGCCAGCCGGTCCGGGTCACCGTCGAGGCGGCCCAGCGTCGCACCCTTGGGGCAGATGAACCCTTTGCTGAGGGGGTCGCGCTTGTCGCCCCTCACTCCGGTGACCTGGCCGCCGTCGTCCAGGGTCAACTCCAGGCCGCACAGGGCCTCGCAGAGTGGACAGGTGCGATAGGCCGTGCTGCTCATCGAGATGCTCCTTGTTGCCGGGAACGTACCAATCATGACGCGCGACACCTCGGCCGCGCCAATAACCTGATGGGTAAACCTGTTGGGGCATGCCTGGTCAGGACGCAGATCCCGGACCGTAACCCGGCGAGTCCCGACCAGAATCCCGCCACCGCACCGCGCACTCCCGGCTCCGCCTCGCAAGATCGCACCATGATCCTGCACGGGTTCCCTGCGGATGAACCCCGGCTCCCTGTGGATGAACCCAGGAAGGTCGGGCCGGGGCATGGTCGGGGGGACTTTCCGGAGTTAACTTGACAATAAGGACATCCGGCCGCCTCTAAGGAGTCGCCATGGAGGCGTGGGTCGCCTGGCTGATCGTGGCCGCCCTGCTCGGGATCGCCGAACTGCTGACCCTCACGCTCGCACTCGGCCTGCTCGCCGTCGCCGCGTTGCTGGCCGGGCTGGCTGGCGCTGCCGGACTGCCGGTCGGCTTGCAGATCGTGGTGTTCGCGGCGTCCTCGGTCGCCGGGCTGGCGCTCGTCCGGCCGATCGCGCAGCGGCACATCAAGCAGCCGCCGCCGTTGCGTTCGGGGACCGCCGCGCTCGTCGGCCGCGAGGCGGTCACCCTCACCGAGGTCAGCCGTGCGGGCGGGCGCGCCCGGATCGGCGGCGAGGAGTGGACCGCCCGGCCGTACGACCCGGATCTGGTCATCCCGGCGGGACGCGTCGCCGACGTGCTGGCCATCGAGGGCGCCACCGCACTGCTGTACCCGGCTGAGCCGACGCCGGACTGAGACCGGCGCCGGGCCGAGGCCCGACACCGGATGGAGGCCGCCACCGGATTGAGGAGGTCCACATGACCGAGCTCGCCCTCGCCATCCTCATCGCGCTCATCTGCGGGTTGACCGTGCTGGCCATCACGGTGATGCGGTCGGTATGGATCATCCCGCAGGCCCGTGCCCGCAACGTCGAACGGCTCGGGCGCTACAGCCGGACACTCCAGCCCGGGATCAGCTTCATCGTCCCGTTCGTGGACCGGGTCAAGCCGCTGATCGACCTCCGCGAGCAGGTGGTCGCGTTCAAGGCGCAGCCCGTCATCACCGAGGACAACGTGGTCGTCCACATCGACACCGTGCTGTTCTTCCAGGTGACCGACCCCCGGGCCGCCGACTACGAGATCGTCGACTACATCCAGGCGATCGAGCAGCTCACCGCGACGACGCTGCGGAATGTGATCGGCACCCTCGACCTGGAGGCCACGCTCACCTCGCGAGACCGCATCAACACGGCGCTGCGCGGGGTCCTGGACGACGCCTCCGGCAAGTGGGGGATCCGTGTCACCCGGGTCGAGATCAAGGCGATCGAGCCGCCGCCGTCCATCAAGGACGCCATGGAGAAGCAGATGCGCGCCGAACGGGAGAAGCGCGCGGCCATCCTCACCGCCGAGGGCGTCCGGCAGTCGAAGATCCTCACGGCGGAGGGGGAGAAGCAGTCGGCCATCCTCCAGGCGGAGGGTGCCAAACGGGCCGCGGTCCTGGAGGCAGAAGGTCAGGCCATGGCGATCGAACGGGTCTTCACGTCGATCCACGACCACGACGCCGACCCCAAGCTCCTGGCTTACCAGTACCTCCAGACTCTGCCGAAGCTCGCCCAGTCCAAGGGCAGCACGTTCTGGGTGATCCCAAGCGAGATGACCTCCGCGCTGCAGGCGGTCTCTCAGGCCTTTGGGGGCTCGGCCGAGCCGCAGGCACGTTCCGTCCAGAATGACATCCGGACCGGACCGCAGGCTAATGACATCCGGAACGGGACTCAGGCTGAACGTTCGGCTGCGGTGGAAACCGGTCAGCTCCAGTCGGCCATCGCGGCGACTCCTCCATACGAGCTGGCGCCAGGGGAAGAATGGCCGGCCGGGCATCCTGCCGCCGTCGGCCGGAATGACGACGCGTCCACCTGATTATTGGAATGGCCCCCAATAGTCACTTGTTGATATCGGCTGACAACGGCACATGGTGACTGGCCGTCCGCACCCGCTCACTTTTGTCACCAGAGGCATAATTTCCGGCTGCCATTTATGTCGCGCCGAGCACTGTCGCAGAGATGATCTTCTTCGCTAGCGTCTCGGGGGACCCGCGCGGGACAGGCGCTCGCCTGCCGGGGATTCGCGTTGCGCGCCGAACGTGGGAAGCGCGGCGATCCTCACCGCACAGTCGGGCCGGCACTGACATCGGAGAAGACCTATGGCGAGTGAACGCCGCCGTTTGCGCATGGCTGCCTTGGCGACGACCGTCACCGGAACGATTGTGGCGGGCGCACTTCTAGCACCGGCCGAAGCGGGCGCCGCAGCGCTCAGGAAGGCGGACACCGGAGCCGCCATCACGGCCCAGAAGCGGATCGACGCACGCACCTTCGACGCCACCGTGCGTTCTCCCGCACTGCGCACGTCGGTAAAGGTCCGCGTCATCACGCCTAAGGGATGGTCCCGCACGTCGAAGAAGCGCTGGCCCGTCCTCTACGCCTACCACGGCGGCAATGACAGTTACATCTCCTGGACCCGCAGCACCGACATCGAAAAGCTCGCGGCCCGCTACAACGTGATGGTCGTGATGCCAGAAGGCGGCGTGAACGGCTCGTACACGGACTGGTACAACTACGGCAAGGGCGGGACGCCCATGTGGGAGACCTTCCACACCAAGGAGGTCATCCAGCTCATGGAGCGGAATTACCGCGCGGGTACGGCGCGGGCCGCCATGGGGCTGTCGTCCGGCGGCCAAGGTGCCATCACGTACGCCGCGCGTCATCGGGGGCTGTTCAGGTACGCCGCTTCCTACAGCGGCATCGTGCACCTCACCAAGCCGGGAATCCCGGCGATCATCATGGCGGAGGGATTTGTCTTCAACCCCGGTCAGGATCCGTTCAGGATCTGGGGTAAGCCTGACAAGCACGCGCGCAATTGGCAGCAGCACGACCCTTACGTTCTGGCCAAGAACCTGCGCGGCACCGGGATCTACCTCTCCTCCGGAACGACCGGCAACCCCGGCAAGCTCGACCCGCCCTTCGTGGGCTGGGAGTTCGTCAAGGCTCGGCTGGTCGGCGGCATCAGCGAGGCGGTCGCCGGAGCGACCAACGTCTCCCTTGCCGCCCGTCTCCGGCAGCTCAAGATCCCGGTGACCACCCACATCTACAAGGACGGGTGGCACCAGTGGGGTTACTGGATCGTCGAGATGAACCGTTCCTGGCCGCTGATGATGAAGGCCATCGGGGCCAAGCGAACGTCCTGACCCCGCAGACGACCACCTCCCTTTGCATGGACTTCGCCTCCTTCGCCGACTTCGCCCGATTCCGGCCAGAACTCGGGCCCCCGCCGCGGCATCCAACAGGGGACGACGGCGCAGATGGGGAGGTCGCGATGCCGACCAGACGTGGGATTGGGCGGTTCGCCGTAGCCGGGGCGTTGCTGACGCTGGGCGCGGCGCTGAGCGGCTGCTCGCTGCTGGGCGCGTCCGCCGAGGGGAATAGAGGCGGCGACAAGCGCCCGCTGACCATCGCCTTCGGCGGGGACGTGCACTTCGAGGGGGAGCTCGCGACCAGGCTGTCCTCCTCGCCGGACACCGCGTTCGGGCCGATCGCGGCGCAGTTCCGCCAGGCCGACCTGGCCATGGTCAACCTGGAGACGGCGATCACCACCGCCGGGACGCCCGCACCCAAGGACTACACCTTCCGCGCTCCGCCGACCGTCTTCCGGGCGCTCAAGGCGGCGGGCTTGGACGTGGTGACGATGGCCAACAACCACGGCATGGACTACGGCGACACCGGGCTCCAGGACTCCCTGGCGGCGAGCGGTCAGGCCGGGTTCCCGATCATCGGCATCGGGCGGAACGCGGCCGAGGCGTACCGGCCGTACACGATTACCGTCAAGGGCACCCGGGTCGCGATCATCGGGGCCACCCAGGTGCTCGACGACCACCTGATCGAGGTCTGGACCGCCACCGACGCCAAGGCCGGGCTCGCGTCGGCCAAGAACGCGCCGCGCCTCGTCCAAGCCGTACAGCAGGCACGCAAGGACGCGGACGTCGTCATCGTCAACCTGCACTGGGGACAGGAACGTAACTCCTGCGCCACCCCGGTGCAGCGCGAGCTCGCCGCCCAGCTGGCCGACGCGGGCGCGGACGCCATCGTGGGCAGCCACGCGCACGTGCTGCAGGCCGGCGGTTACCTGAAAGGCAAGTACGTCCACTACGGACTCGGTAACTTCGTCTTCTACAACTCCAACGGACTGACGGCCCAGAGTGGCGTTCTCACCCTCACGCTCGACCCCAAGGCGAAGGCCACCCGGGTCACCAAGGCGGACTGGGCGCCCGCGGTGATCTCGGGAGGCATCCCGCAGCCGCTCACCGGAACGCTCGCCCAGCAGGCCCGGACGCGGTGGGAGGGGCTCCGCAGCTGCGCCGACGTCAAGGCCCAGCCCGCCTGATCACCCGTAAGCCGAACGTGACCGGCGATGTTTCACGTGGATCTTGTCCCTCCGCCCGGCGGCGGACTCGGGTCGTTGGGGCGGTCGGTGCCACATGGCATGCTTGGCGAGTCGATCAAGGAGACGAGGGTCCGATGCGCAGGAACGCGATGGCGATGACCGCCGTGACCGGGGTGCTGGCCCTGGCAGCGGGTGCCTGCAGCAGTGGCTCCGGGAGTTCGGAGGCCGAGGGCGGAACGGGCCCGGCGAAGTCCGGGACACCCGCCGCCACCCGTTCGCCGGCACCCAACACGGTCGCCGCGGCCAAGCAGCCGATCATCGTCGCGTTCGGCGGGGACGTGCACTTCGAGGACTACCTCCGTGCCCGGCTGGCCAAGCCCGCCACGGCCCTCGGCCCCATCGCCAAGACGCTCCGCGCCGCCGACCTCGCCATGGTCAACCTGGAGACCGCCATCACGACCGGTGGTACGCCCGCGCCCGGCAAGGAGTTCACGTTCCGCGCGCCCGCGTCGGCGTTCACGGCGCTGCGCGCGGCCGGGGTGGATGTGACCTCGATGGCCAACAACCACGGCATGGACTTCATGGACTCCGGGCTGCGCGACTCCCTCAAGGCGATCCGCAGGACCGGCTTCCCGACGGTGGGCATCGGCAAGAACGCCGCCGAGGCCTACCGGGCCCACCGAGTGACCGTCAAGGGCAACCGGCTCGCGATCGTCGGCGCGACGCAGGTGCTGGACGATCACCTGATCCCGGCCTGGACCGCAACCGACGCCAAGGGCGGCCTCGCCTCGGCCAAGGACGTCCCGCGCATGGTGAAGGCGGTACGGGAGGCGCGCCAAGGCTCCGACTACGTGATCGTTCACCTGCACTGGGGGCAGGAGCTCAAGACATGCCCGCTGCCCCGCCAGCAGGACCTCGCCAAGCAGCTCATCGCGGCCGGTGCCGACGTCGTCGTCGGCGGCCACGCGCACGTCCCGCAAGGCGGTGGTTACCTCAAGGGCAAGTACGTGCACTATGGGCTGGGCAACTTCGTGTTCTCCTCGGCCACAGGCCAGACCGCCAGCTCCGGCGTCCTGCAGCTCAAGCTCCAGGACGGCAAGGTTTCAGCTGCCAGATGGAAGCCCGCCCGCATCTCCGCCGGCCTCCCCCTACCCCTGAGCGGCGCCGCTGCGAAGGCCGAGGTCAAGCGCTGGAACGCCCTACGCTCCTGCACCGGACTAACCGCCACACCGTAGACCTCCGCGAAACGCCCTGAACGCGGCGGGGCTGGACTTTCCCATCGTGGGAGGGCCCAAGCTTGACGTGTGAGCGAAGATCTCCTTCCGATCGGGCGGTTCGCCCGCCTGTGCCGTCTGAGCGTCAAGCAGTTGCGGCACTACGACGACGTGGGCCTGCTGGCCCCTGCGTGGGTCGATCCTGCCTCTGGCTACCGCTACTACCGGCCGGACCAGGCCGGGGAGGCCTTGTCCATCGGTCTCCTGCGTTCGCTGGATGTGCCGTTGCCGGACATCGGCACCGTGCTGTCATCCGGGACCGGCGCTCTGGAGGCGGTCCGGGACCGGATGCAGGCCGACCTCGCCCGGCGCCGTCACGCGCTCAGCCTGCTTGAACGCGTACTGGCCGAAGGGCTCCCCAGGGCGGAGGTGACGGTCGTACGCGAGCCGGCTCGCACGGTCTTCGTCGAACGGGACGCGGCGACGCCCACCACCATCGGCGAGGCGACGTCGCGGTGCGTGGCCCGAGTGCTGGCCGCGGCGACGCCGCAGGGGCCGCTGATCGGGCTCTTTCCGCTGGATCTGGCGGACGAGTTCGTGGTCGGCGTGGCGTCCGAGAGTGACGACGGCCGCGCCGACGAGGTCCTGCCAGGCGGCTCGTACGCGTTGGCCACGCACGTCGGGCCGTACGACCAGATCGCCCTGACCGCGCACGGCCTGCTCGCATGGTGCGGGGATCACGGCCACCTCCCGGCCGGGCCGCTGCGGGAGGTCTATCTCACCGCCCCCACCCTCACACCCCCCGAACGCCTGGTGACCCAACTGATGATCCGCCTGGAGGACACACCATGAAACCTGGCCTCGCGTCGCGTTCAT
Source organism: Actinomadura rudentiformis (assembly GCF_008923185.1). GTDB lineage: Bacteria > Actinomycetota > Actinomycetes > Streptosporangiales > Streptosporangiaceae > Spirillospora > Spirillospora rudentiformis. The sequence continues at coordinate 455,962 of NZ_WBMT01000003.1, read as the reverse complement.
GCCCTGGACACCTCGCCTGAGGGGCGTACGTTCGCAACAAAGGGCACCCTCAGCCGCGGAGGTGCAGGATGCGGGATCACCGCGTGAGATCGGGCGAAGTCGAGCTGGCCGTACGCGAACGGGGAGCGGAGCAGGGACCCGCCGTGGTCCTGATCCACGGGTATCCCGACACCAGCGCGATGTGGGACGAGGTGGCCGAACGGCTCGCGACCCGGTTCCGGGTGATCGCCTACGACGTCCGCGGGGCCGGCGCCTCCACCACTCCCGAGAATCCGCTCCACTACGAGCTGGACATGCTCATGGAGGATCTCGCGGCGGTGCTCGACGGGGTCGGCGTCGAAGGGCCGGTGCATCTGGTCGGCCATGACTGGGGCTCGATCCAGGGCTGGGAGGCGGTGACCGGTGATCGCCTCGCCGGCCGGATCGCCTCGTTCACCTCGATCTCGGGCCCGGCGCGGCAGCACGTCGCGCGATGGGCACAGGACACGGCACGGACCGGGCCGCGCGGCGTCCTGGAGGTGTTGGGACAGGTACGGCGCAGCGCGTACATGCCGCTGCTGATCGCCCCGCGTACGGGTGAACTGCTCGCGCGGACCATCCCGCTCGTGTTCGAACGCGGGATGCGGGCGATGGAGGGCGCCGAACCACGACCCGGCCACCCGGCGCCGACGCTGCACCGCGACGCTCTCAACGGGCTGGGGCTCTACCGGGCCAACATGGGACGGCAGAACCCACCCGAAGGCGAGGCGCGCACGGACGTGCCGGTCCAGCTGATCGTGCCGACGAAGGACCGGTACGCCGTGCAGAGCCTGCTGCTGTCGGCGCGCGGCAGGGCAAGCCGGCTGTACGTGCGGCGCGTGCCGGCCGGGCACTGGGTGGCCCGCAGCCATCCGGACACGGTGGCCCGGTGGATCACCGAGTTCGTCGACCACGTCGAGGGCGGGGCGGAGACCCAAGATCTACTGCGCGCCCGGGCGGCGGGCGAGCCGGGCAAGGACTTCGGCGGCCAGCTCGTGGTGGTCACCGGCGCGGGCAGCGGCATCGGTCGTGCCACAGCGGTGGCCTTCGCGGGCGCCGGGGCCAGGGTCGTGGCGGCTGACATCGACGAGGGCGCGGCCAAGCACACGGCGGACGAGATCGCCGCGAAGGGCGGCGAGGCCCACGTCTACCGGGTGGACGTGGCCGACGCCGACGGGATGGAGCGGTTCGCCGACTACGTGCGCGCCACGTTCGGCGTGCCGGACGTGGTCGTCAACAACGCGGGCATCTGGATCAGCGGAGCGCTGCTGGACACCGACGAGGAGGCATGGAACCGCATCCGCTCGGTCAACCTCGACGGTGTGTACCGGGGCTGCCGGCTGTTCGGGCGGCAGATGGCCGAGCGCGGCGAAGGCGGTCACCTGGTCAACGTGGCGTCGATGGCGGCGTTCGCGCCCAGCGCCCGCCTGCCCGCCTACGCGACCACCAAGGCGGCTGTGCTCCAGTTGAGCGAGTGCCTGCGGGTGGAACTGGAGCCGGACGGGATCGGCGTGACCGCGGTCTGTCCCGGCCTCGTCAACACCCCGATCAAACGCCACGTGCAGTTCGTCGGCATTGACCCCGCGGTCGCCGAGCAGCTGCGCGAGCAGGCGATACGGGTGTTCGAACGCCGCGGCTATCCGGCGGAACGGGTCGCCGAGGCCATCATGCGGGCCGTTCAGCACAACCGTGCCGTGGTCCCTGTGACTGCCGAGGCCCAGGCAGGCCGGGTGCTCTCCCGCCTCTCGCCAGGCGCCAGACGCGCGGTGGCGCGCTTCGGGCGCCGCGTGGGCGAACGGACCCAGCAGCGTCTCGAACGGCAGCGACCGGACGACGGGACCGGCCAATAGATCAAAGGTGTGTGACGAAGCCCCCGCCGGGTCCGTGATCCCGACCGCCGGGCCCAGCGGGGCCGTCCCCTTGGAACTGATCGTGGAGTACGGCCGTTGAACGGCTTGAAGGCACGCAAGGTGCTCGTCACCGGCGCCGAGGTTTCATCGGGAGCATCCTCGTCGACCGGCTGGCGGAGCCGGCGCGGGCATCCAGGCCCGCGTCCATGACGGTGTCCACGGCCGCGAGGTGTTCCCTCGCGGCCTTGATCCGAGTCCCTTGAGCCATGACGCGCCGTCTGCGTGCAGACCGGCTGACCAATGCCCAGCACGTGGCGGACGCCTGCCCACGGGCCCGGGTGAGCCTCTACGGGGGTCTGGCGCGTACCTCGGAGTGGGACAACCTGGACCAATTGGTTTCCGGAGGTAGGAGAAATGAGCAGGCACAGGGCCCCGCGAGGGCCGTCCAACCGTGTGCGCTGGTCGATGGGCATCGCGGTCGCCCTTCTGGGCCTGATGACGGCCGGCGCGTACGTCGTGTACAGCGGGCTGGACGGCAACATCCGGCATGTGAGCGCCGACGATCTGGGCGACCGGCCGCCCAAGCGCACCAAGGCCGAGAACTTCCTCGTCGTGGGCTCCGACAGCCGCGCGGGGGCCAACTCGCAGTACGGGAGGGAGGACGGCGCCCGCACCGACACCATGATCCTTTTCCATGTGCCGGCGAGCGGTCAGAACGTACGGGCGATCAGCCTGCCGCGGGACTCGGTGGTGCGGATCCCGTCCTGCCAGAACGCGAACGGCACGACCCTCCCGGCGCAGACCGGGATGATCAACTCGGCGTTCAACAACGCCGGGCTGACCTGTGCGTGGAAGACCGTCGAGGCCACCACGGGGGTACGGGTCGATCACGTCATGGAGATCGACTTCAGCGGGTTCACGAACATGGTCGACGCTCTCGGCGGGGTAGAACTCACCGTGCCGAAGGCCATCAACGACCCCAAGGCCAAGCTCCGGCTGGCCGCAGGCAGGCAGCACCTGGACGGCGAGCAGGCCCTTGCCTACGCCCGCGCCCGCTACACCGTCGGCGACGGCTCCGACCTCTCCCGGATCAAGCGCCAGCAGCAGCTCATGAGCGCCATGGCCACGAAGGCGAAGGCGGAGCTGGCCAACCCGGCCCGGCTCTACTCGTTCCTGCGGGCCGCGACCAAGTCGATCACCACCGACCCGGGGCTGGGCCTGCGCTCGATGTACGACCTGGCACGCAGCACCGGCGATCCGTCCACGATGAAGTTCGTCACCGTGCCGGTCGAGCCGTACCCCGGCGACCCGAACCGCGTCCAGTGGTCTCAGCCCGCCGCGCAGCGGCTCTTCGCGAGCCTGCAGTGATCAGAGAGTTGAGCCTGCAGTGATCAGAGAGTTGAGCCAAGGCGAACCGGGCCACCGGCCCCCGCCCGATGGCCCGGCACGTCCTGTCTCAACTCCGGAGTGAGCGGATCCGATCCCGGTACCAGGCGTACGAACGCTTCGGTGTGCGCCTGAGGGTCTCGTAGTCGACATGGACGAGGCCGAACCGCGGGCCGTAGCCCTCGGCCCACTCGAAGTTGTCCATGAGCGACCAGGTGTAGTAGCCGCGAACGTCGACGCCGTCGTCGATGGCGTCGCCCACGGCCGTGATGTGGGCGTCCAGGAACTCGATCCGGGCGGTGTCGTCCACGGTGCCGCCGGGCGCGATCTCATCGGGGAACGAGCAGCCGTTCTCGGTGATGTAGATCGGCGGCAGCACGTCCCCGTACCGCTCCCGGAGACCGCGGAGCAGGTCGCCGAACGCGGCGGGCACGATCGGCCAGCCCATGCCGGTGACCGGGTGGCCCTCGATCTCGGTGATCTCGAACGGCAGCGGGCCGTCCTGCGGCGGGGCGGCCAGGCGGGTCGGCTGGTAGTAGTTCACTCCGAGGAAGTCGATCGGCGCCGAGATGACCGCCAGGTCCTCGTCCTTGACGACGCCCGCCAGGTCAGGGGCTACGAGGTCGGGATAGGTCCCGCGCAGGACGGGATCGGTGAAGAGCGCGTTCATGAGGGCGTCGAACGCCCCGGCGGCGGCCTGGTCGGCGGCGTTCGCCGGGTCGGCGGGCCAGGCGGGTGAATAGTGGTTGGTGATCCCGACCGTGCGTGCGCCGCGGCCGCGCAGCGCGTTGACGGCGAGCCCGTGGCCCAGCAACTGGTGGTGCGCGGTGGGGAGCGCGTCGAGCATGAGCGCCCGGCCCGGGGCGTACACGCCGAAGGCATACCCGTAGGCCATGACCACGACCGGCTCGTTCAGCGTGATCCACTTGTCGACGCGGTCGCCGAGCCGTTCGGCCACGATGGAGGCGTACTCGGCGAACCGGTAGGCCGTGTCGCGGCTCATCCAGCCGCCGGCGTCCTCCAGCGGCTGCGGCAGGTCCCAGTGGTAGAGCGTGGCGGCGGGGGAGATGCCCCGTTCGAGCAGGCCGTCGACCAGGCGCTCGTAGAAGTCCAGGCCCTTGGCGTTCACGGCTCCGCTGCCAGCCGGCTGGACCCGCGGCCAGGCGACGGAGAAGCGGTAGGAGTCGATGCCGAGACCGGCCATCAGTTCCAGGTCCTCGGGCCAGCGGTGGTAGTGGTCGCAGGCGACGTCGCCGTTGTGGCCGTCCTTCACCCAGCCGGGGGTGTGCGCGAAGGTGTCCCATGTCGAGGGTCCGCGGCCGTCCTCGTCGACGGCGCCCTCGATCTGGTACGCGGCGGTCGCGACGCCCCACTGGAAGCCCGCTGGAAAGCCCACGTGATCCCCTCTGCCCACCCGAATCTCCCGCACGAACACGAATAACTCTCGCATTTTAGGCCCTGTTCAGGGCAGTCAGGTAGGCGGCAGGCGCAGCTTGTCTGGTGGAAAGGTGGCTGTGGCGTGGCTGTGGGGTGGCACGGTCGTGCACCTACGCAAGGTGCCGGTCCCGTAGCCCGCCGCCACGCGCGACAATGGGATGGTGACGGATATCCGGACCCCACTGCGCCGCCGCCCCGCCCAGCGTCGCAGCGCCGAACGAGTCCAGCGCATGCTCGACGCCTGCGCGGAGATCCTCGACGAGGACGGCTACGACGGGCTCACCACGACGCGGATCGCGCAGCGCGCGGAGGTCGCGATCGGCTCGGTCTACCAGTTCTTCCCGGACAAGCGGGCGGTCGCCCAGGCGCTGGCGCTGCGCAACCTGGAGCTCTTCGGGCAGCGCGTCTCCAGGCAACTGGCGGAGGGGGCCTTCTCCAACTGGTCCGACACGGTGGGCGTGATCATCGACATCTACGTGGACATGCATCGCAAGGTGCCCGGATTCCGGGTGCTGCGCTTCGGTGACGTGGCCGACATCAACCTGCTCGACTCCGCCGCCGACAACAACGCCGTGGTGGCCGACCGGCTCCGCAAGATGATCGTGGACAACTTCGCGGTCAACGACACCCCCCAGCTGGCGCTCGCCCTGGCCATCTCCGTCGAGACCGCCGACGCCGTCTTCAAGATGGCCTTCCGCCGCAACCCCGACGGCGACCCCGAGATCCTCGCCGAGGCCGAGCGCCTGATCCACGGCTATCTGGCGGGTTACATAGAGCAGACCTGATCGGATAGATGTGGCACACTCGCCACACTCCTCCCGATGCGCAACAGAACAGGACGCCTCCCGTGGATCTCGAGAAGCTCCAGACGCAGAGCCGCTTCCTGGTGCGCCAGCGTGTGCGGATGATGGTCAACCAGTACGAGGTCCGCGCCGAGGCGCCGGACGGCTCCGAGGGCGAGATGGTCGCGTTCGCCCAGCAGAAGCGGCTGGCCTTCAAGGAACAGGTCACCCTCTACACCGACGACTCCAAGTCCCAGCCGATCCTCGGCTTCAAGGCCCGCAGCGTCATCGACGTGGGCGCGACGTACGACGTCACCGACGCCGGCGGCCAGTCGATCGGCAACTTCCGCAAGGACTTCGCGAAGTCGCTCCTGAAGTCGACCTGGCACCTTGAGCAGCCTGGCCTGGGCGTGGCCACGGGCAGCGAGCGCAACAAGAACGTCGCGATCCTCCGGCGGGTCTGGGAATTCATCCCGTTCGCGAACAACATCCCCTTCGCCTGGCCGTACCACTTCGACTTCTACGCGGGTGAGCAGCTGGTCTTCTCCGTGGAGAAGAAGTTCGGCCTGCGCGACCGCTATGTGGTCGACATCAAGGACCCGAACCTCGACCGCCGCCTGATCCTGGCCCAGGCCGTGGCCCTGGACGCCCTCCAATCCCGCTGAGCCCGATCCGCGACCCGCGCTCGGGGGCGGCCGGTCGTTGACCTAGAGGGCCGAGAAGGTGTCGAGGATCACTTTCGTGGCGTCGATCTGGTCCGTGGTCCTCCCGATCCCGATCGGGAGGGCGCCGGGCCAGGTGTGACCGCCGCCGGTGATCGTGTAGAGGTCCACGCGGACGCCGTTCTGGCAGCCGGTGTGGCTCACCCGCTTGATCTCGTTCGCCGGGGCGTCGCGGGCGGTGCCGGTGCAGCCGAACGTCCGGGCCCATTGGTCGGTGAGAGCCGTCACGGGCGGCAGGGCGAAGACGCCGTCGACGGGGTCCATCCAGGCGGGGATCCGCGTGCGGTCACCGCCGAACGGGCTGCCGCCCCGGTACGGGATGATCTGGTCGGCGGTCCCGTGGAACGCCACGATCGTGGTGGGGCGGGCGCGCGGGCAAGGGCGGGCGAGGTTGAGCCCCGCCACGGGGGCCACGCCCGCAAGCCTTCCGTTCAGGCCGCAGACCAGCGCGGCCGAGAGCCCGGCGCCGTTGGAGAAGCCGGTCGCGAACACGCGCCGCTTGTCGACGCACAACGTCCGTTCGAGGTGGTCGAGCAGCGATCCGATGTAGGCGATGTCCGCCGAGCCTTCCGCCATCCCGGGCAGTTTCCAGCCCGTCCTGCCGCCGCCCCCCTCCGGCTCGACGACCGTGAAACCGCGTGCCGATCCTGTCGTCGCCATCCGGCTGTAGACGGCCTGCTCGAAGCCCGTCGACCTCAGCCCATGGAGATCGACGACCACCGGCATCGGTGTCCGCCCGTCGGACTTGGGCAGCGTCAGCAGGTAGGACCGTCCGCCGTACGTGTGCCGTCCCGTGGTGGCCTGGCGCCCGCATCCCGCGCTCGGCACGGCATTCGAACGCGCCGCCGGGACATGGGTGCGCGGCTGGCCGGACGAGGAGGGCCGGCCGGATGACGGGGGCTCGGCGGGATCCGAGCACCCGGTCAGGAGAGCGCCCACGAGCGCGAGCAGGGCGAGGAACGGCCGTCGCATCGCTTGATGCTATGCGGCCGGGCAAAGTCGGCCTCGGGGCGTGCGGGGGTGGATGCCCTTGATGTGGTTGCGATGGGGCTGTTGGGCGCGCTTGACGGCTGCCATGAGGCGGCGACGGATGCCTGATGCCGGACTTTTCGGGTCTGGTGGGTCATCGCTTTACATGTTACGAAGGTATGTAAAGCGGTGGGTTGATCAGAGACGAGGCCCACGGCGCGCCCGCAGGAGGTTCACACGTGAGTTCCTACGACCGCTACGTCACCCCGGTGCCGCAGGAGACCTGGAATGTGCCGATGGCGGGGGACGCCCGCTTCACCTGGGAGTACGACGACGGCCGCGACCGGCTGCTGAACCTGTACCAGAAGGGCAAGGACAAGCAGTGGGACGCGCAGAAGCGCATCGACTGGGACATCGAGGTGGACCCCGACAACGTCGCCGGGCTGCCCGAGCACTTCAACCCGCTCTTCGGGTCGGAGATCTGGGACCGGATGACGCAGAAGGAACGCGACGAGTTCGGCCGTCATCAGGGCGCGTGGCTGTTCAGCCAGTTCCTGCACGGTGAGCAGGGTGCCCTGAACGTCTCCGCGCGGATCGTCCAGTCGGTGCCGGACCTGGACTCCAAGTTCTACGCCGCCACCCAGACCATGGACGAGGCGCGGCATGTGGAGCTGTACTCGAAGTTCGTGCACGAGAAGATCGGCATGTACTACCCGATCAACCAGGACCTCGCGAAGCTCCTCGCGGAGTCGCTTGAGGACTCCCGCTGGGATCTGCCCTATCTCGGCATGCAGGTCCTCATCGAGGGACTGGCGCTCGCGGCGTTCGGGCTCTACCGGGATCTGTCGACCAACCCGCTGGTCAAGCAACTGCTCGCGTACGTCATGCAGGACGAGGCGCGGCACGTCGCGTTCGGCCGGCTGGCGCTCAAGGACTACTACGCCGAGCTCACCGAGAAGGAACGCGCGGAGCGCGAGGAGTTCGTCGTCGAGGGCTGCTATCTGATGCGTGACCGCTTCAAGGGCCGGGAGATCTTCGAGCAGCTCGACATGCCCGTCGACAAGTGCATGGAATACGTCGACAACTCCGAAATGCAGACGCTCTACCAGTCTCTGCTCTTCAGCCGGATCGTTCCATGCGTGAAGGATGTCGGGCTCTGGGGTGACAAGGTGCAGGCGGCCTACGCGGACATGGGCGTCCTCGACAACGCCAAGGCCGACCTGGAGGCGCTGATGCGCCAGGACGAGGAGATAGCCGAGCAGGTCGACGAGGAGCGGCACGCGCAGGAGCTCGCCGCCCGCAAGCAGGAGGTCGACGAGGCGATCGCCATGGGCGGCACTCAGGCATAGCCGCGTCAGGTAAAAAGCGAGGGCGTCCCGGACCCGTTCTGGGCACCCTCGCTTTGTCGTTTACGCAATTGCGGTGCCAGTGGCGATCAAAGTGGTCGTCATGGATGGGGGTGGATGTCGGAATATGTCTGCCCATTTGAATGGCGTCGATCCATTGTCGTAGATCTTTTAATGGGTCCTTCAATTCATCCGGGAATTCGCTGTGCGGCCACTGCGCGTGTACTAACGTCCCCGCTCGACGGTGCGGCGGAATGCCGGGACCGAAAAGGACCACCGGGTTCCGTCGCGCACGCACGTGCAGGGTCAATCGTCGAACCCCCGGGGGGGAAAATGAATCGAACTACCAGGAGTCTGGTGAGGGCCTCCGTCCTCGCTCCGGTGGCCGTGGTGGTGGGTGTCGGGTCCGTTCCGGCACACGCGAACGAGGGCCCGGTCGCCGGTCTGCTCAAGGGCGCCGTCATGAAGGTGGCGCCGCCGCAGGCGGCACCCATCCTCGACCCGGTGACCGGACTCGGCTCCGTCCGCCTGGACAGCGCGCTCTCGACCAACAAGGCAGAGAACCAGAGCATCGTGAACGGCCGGCGCGCCAAGGGCGGCTCGCAGAGCGCGGTCGCCGGGCTCGGCAAGAAGGCGCTCAAGGCCGCCAGCGGCGACATGGCCCTGGGAGGCCGCGCCGCCGAGTGCGCCCAGGTCGCCAATGGCCAGGTCAATGGCCCCGTCCGCGGCGCCACCGGCGTCGTGCAGCAGGGCACTGCGGGTTCCCTGTTGTCCAAGGTCCCCGCCGCGCCGCCGGCCGCCTTCCGTGTCGCGCCCACCGGCACGGTTGACCCGCTGGGCAGTGTGGCGAGCCTGGACGGCGGCCCTGGGGCCGATGGTGTCAGCCCTGACGCTCGCCCCGCCGACTGCCTGCAGGTGAAGGAGATCGTCGCCCAGGCCTCCGAGCTCACCAAGGACGTCCACGTCGCCGGGGTCGCCCGCGGCCTGCCGATCGGTGGCATCACCAGCGGCGTGCCGCTCAACACGGTCACCGACACCCTGCCGCTTGGCAGCATCACCAATGGCCTGCCTCTCGGAAGCCTGCCGGGCGACCTTCCGATCGCCGAACGCAAGCGAGCTCACGATGGGAAGACCGACACGGTCAAGAACCTGCTCGGCGCCGTGACCAACACCACGACCGCACTGCCGCAGGCCCCGGCTCTCGCGGGTCTCAGCAACGCGCTGCGCCTGCCGGCCGAGACGGCCCAGACCGGTGGCTCGCTGAGCAGCGCGCCCGGCCTGGCGACCGGTCACGTGACCGATGGCACGGGCAAGGCTCCCGGTGGCGCGGCCCGGTTGGCCGACGGAGAGCCGCCCGCGCCTGCACCCGCTCCCGCGTCTGACCAGGGTGGCCTGTTCGGGGGCTTGCCGGGCCTGGACCGCATCCTGCCGGCCAACGGGCTGTCGGACCTTCCCGCGCAGCTGGCGAAGTTCTCCAAGGGGCCGCAGGGCCCAGTCGATCCAGAAGAGAACGACTGACCGCTCATCCGGCGCGCGAACGGGGCGTCCGAGGTGCTCTGAGCACTCTCGGAACGCCCCGTTCGCGTTGGCGGGAATTGCCGTTATCGCTCCGAGATCGGCGTTCCACGTCCCGGTAAAGGTGATCTTCGTTGTGCTCAACACAGAGTGTTTGATCCACTCCATGGCGCCATAAAAGGGGTGATAAACCCCACAAAAGGGCCAAGATTTGTCAAAGGATCGAGATCCGCGACATACGGTCTGGGACTTGTGTGCGGACCCTGACATGAGAGCGATGAGAACCGGCGGGGACCGCACCAGCCGGACGCCAATACCGCGATGACGCGGAGCGCCTCTAGAGCGCACAGCGGCGGGAGCCCACGGGGTCGTTTCCCCTGGAGGGCCGTCCCGCGGGCGGCGATGGATTCGGGTCGACCTCAGGGCGCCTGAACGGCCGCAAGGAACGGCGGTGAGTCGACACGCCGGGCGTCCGGGGTTCTGTCCCCGACCAAAGGACTCCTCTGTGGGTAGGCCTGGAAAACATCGCCCCAAGACCCGTATCCGCACCATCCTGATCGCCACCGGCGTCGCCGTGGCGGTCATCGCAGCAGGAGGCTGGGCCGCCCTCGCCAGTGAGGGAACACCGAGATCCACCCAAGCCGCCCCGGCCCCCTCGTTCACCCCGCAGGCAGACCCGCCGCGGGAGACCCCCGGCCGCGCCAGCCGAGGCGGCGCCCGGGAGGCGGCCCCCACCCCGAAGCCCAAGGCCGTCAAGCCGTCCACGAAGCCCAAGAGGTCGCCGTTCAAGGTGATCGAGTCGGGCTCCTGTGAGGCCTCGTACTACTGGGAGAGCCAGCCGACGGCCAGCGGTGAGCAGTTCGACCCCAGCGAGCTCACCGCCGCGCACAAGACCCTGCCGATGGGTTCGAAGGTCCGCGTGACCAACAAGAACAACGGCAAGGACGTGGTGGTCCGCATCAACGACCGCGGCCCGTACGTGGGCGGCCGCTGCCTCGACCTCTCCAAGGCCGCAATGGCCGAGGTCGGCGGCACCGGATCAGGCGTCATCCCGGTCCGCTACCAAATCCTCGCCCGCCGCTGAGGACCTCGCACGCTAAGCGCGTCGCGCAAACCGAGGCCAACCGCAAGCCGAGCCCCCCGCACGACGAGCATCACCACGCAGTGAGGTCTGCCACGGTGGTGTCCGCCCCGCGCCCAGGTCTGCCACGTGGTGGTGCCTGCGGTGCGGTGGGGCTGGCGTGGGTGGATTTGGTTGCCTTGTCAGGTGCGGTGGCCGGCGCCGCTGGCGGGCTCCAGTTTGGAGCCTTCGAGGTGGAGGGGTACCGGTGCCTGTGCGGGCCGGTGTCCGGGTGGGCGCGCGGCCGTCCGGGCGAGCCGTTCGCGGAACCAGTCGGAGAGCGCGCCGTCCACCCGTACCGCCTCGGTGGTGGGCGGCAGCGGATCGGTGCCGGGCTCGGCCGTCAGGTGATGGCCCATCCGGAACGTCGCCGACTCGGCCGTCTCGGTGCCGTGCCGTCGCAGCGAGTCGCGCAGTGCGGTGATCTCGCTGGGCGGCACCAGGCGGTCCTTGGCGCCGCCGATGAGGAGCAGGGTGGCGCCGTGGCCGGCGATGTCCCCGGCGAGGGTTCCGAGGTCGAGCCGGTCGGCGAGGTCGCGGGCGCGGTCGGACCAGGCTCGCTCGCGGCCGGCCCGCTTTTCGAGGAACCGTACGGTGCGGGCCGGGGCGATCACAGGCGCGATGACCGCCGCGGTGCTGACCGGCACCAGACCCCGAGCCAGCGTCAGCAGTGCCGCGGCGCCGCCGACTGAGAATCCCGCCAGTGCGATGGGGCCATCGGTGATCCCGAGGTCGCGGCGGAGGCCCGCCAGCACGGCCGGGAGCCGCGTGGCCGCCTGTTCGACGATCGCTGCGTACCGTTCGATGCCCGCGTCCTCCAGCAGGTCACCCGAGGTGAGCGCGTTGGGCGGATCGCCGTTCACGGTCGGCAGGTCCAGGTGGACGCGCCATGTCGGCACGCCGGTCAGCGGCACCGCCGCTGCGAACGCCGCGCCGGTCCGGGGCGGATCGAAGCCGGGCCAGGCGATGACGAGCCGGGTGGGGCCCGCCGGCCGGGCGTCGACAGCGGTCGGAGGAAGTGCGAGATACGGTGTGCCGGCCGTGGTGCCGGAGATGATTCGGCTGGTGTTCGGACGCTCGCCGGTCATGCCTGAGTCAGCTCCCCGTGCTCGACGCTGGGGAGACCACGCCAGGCAGGAGCGGCGCTCTCCTGCACGTTCTCGGGTCTCGAAAGCCATGTTTCCAGCAGGCCCCGGGAAACGCGCCCAAATCACCGCCTTTGGTATGGGTACGTGATGGAACCCTTACCTTCGGTGACCGGATTCCTAGACCGTGCGACCGGGGAAGAGCGTCTCGCGGCGGATGATCTTGCCGTCCTGGAAGTGGTGCCAGTCGGTGAAGCGCAGCCGTACGTCCTGCCCGTCACGGAGACGGCCCTGGAACCTGCCGCGCACCGCCACCCAGGCGTCGCCGGGCAGCACCTGGTCGAGCTGGTGGACGCCGGTCTCGATGACGCGGCTGGACTCGTAGAACGTCCGCAGGGCGGGCAGGCCGACGATGGTGGGGGTGCCCTGCCGCTCGTACTCGATATCGTCGTGAAAGAGCGCGAGCAGCGCCTCCAACTGCCCGCGGTCCACATGGTCGTAGTAGCTCCGGACGATGGCCTCAAGGCTGCGTGGCCGCATCTCAGCTCCAAGGGAATTACCCGGGCAAAAGGGATGTGCACGCTACTCGCGATCATCGCCGTACTGCCGCCGCCTGACCGCCTCCGGTCAGGGGGGAGGGTGATCCGGATCATGCTCGATCAATGGAACAACTCGGGCATATCGCGCGTCGTAGATAGTCGTGGGCGCCGCGGGGGCGCGCCCTTGTTCGTGTGATGTAGGAGTGCCCGGTGAACAAGAAGCGCAGTGCTGCAGCGGCCGGCCAGGCCTGGCAGATCTACAGCGAGACACTCCAGCCCGACGCCCCGGGCCTGTTCGAGCGCGTCCGCGCGGTGCCGCGCATGATCAAGTCGGTGCTGTGCGGCAACTACAAGGGCATGTCGTACGGGACGCTCGGCCTGCTGGCACTGGGCCTCATCTACATCATCTCGCCGATCGACGCGATTCCCGAGGTCCTGCCGGTCGTCGGGATCGCTGACGACACCGGCGTGGCCCTGTGGCTGGCCGCCCTTCTGATCAGGTCGGCGGGGGACTTCGTCACCTGGGAACGCGGCGGCCGCCCGAACGTCGTGGTGGGCGAGGTCATCGACTGAGCGCAGGCCACAGAAAGCGATCGCCTATGCGGGGTGGTGCCGGAACACCGGTGCCACCCCGTTCACGTGCGGGACACGCCTTGGACCGATGCCTGCGTCAGAACTGCGAGCGGGACATGTCGGTTTCACCGGCGATCTTGGGCGCGCCGGGTCAAGCGGCTGGGACTTCCGGCGTGGCGCTGGGCGGCTGTCGTCAGGAGGTGGCGGGTTTCAGGTCGGCGGTGAAGCGGGCGGCGGCCTCCTGGACGACGGGGACGATCTCGGTGACGGTGTCGGCGGTCATGCGGGCGGACGGGCCGGAGACCGAGATGGCGGTCAGGGTCGGGGCGCCGGGCAAGGCGACGGCGACGCAGCGGACGCCGATCTCCTGCTCCTCGTCGTCGAGCGCGTAGCCCTGGGCGCGGATGCGGGCCAGCTCGTCGACCAGGGCGTCCGGGTCGGTGAAGGTATGGGAGGTCTGCGCGGCCATGCCCGTACGGGCGAGGATGTCGCGGACCTTGGGCTCGGGGAGCTGCGCCAGGAGGGCCTTGCCGACGCCGGTGCAGTGTGGCTGGACCCGCCGGCCCACTTCGGTGAACATCCGCATGGAGTGCCGGGACGGCACCTGTGCGACGTACACCGCCTCGTCGCCTTCCAGGACGGCCATGTTGGCGGTCTCACCGATGGCGTCCACGAGCTGGGCCAACGTTGGGCGGGCCCACGTGCCCAGGAGGCGGCTCGCCCCCTCGCCGAGGTGGATCAGGCGCGGCCCGAGGGCGTAGCGCTTGGACGGCTCCTGCCGTACGTAGCCGTGGTTCACCAGCGTGCGCATCAGGCGGTAGATCGTCGGCATCGGGAGCCCCGACGCCTCCGTCAATTCGGAAAGGGCCATCTCGCCTCCGGCGTCCGCCAGGTGCTCCAGCAGCTCGAAGGCGCGCTCCAGCGACCGTACGGCCTCCGCCACCGGGGGTCTCCTCTCTCCGCGAGTCTCGATTGTACGGAGAAATGATTTCGCTTAGCGAAAGCGGGTGGTCCCAAAGTCTGGATGATTGACGTTAACGCTGGTGCTGACGTGGCAATACTGACTAAGTCCGGTGTCGAACGGCGTCGTCCCCCCGACGAAGAGTGTGACAAGGGGGGACGGGTGCCTACGAGGGACCGAGCCGCATGGAGGCTCCGGCGATGGGGCGCGGTCGCCTTCTGCGGTGTGCTCGCCGTGCCGCCGGTGATCCTTTTTTCGTCGTCCTCCCGGGCGTCGGACGTACGGCTGACGACCGTGATGGCGCCCGCCGGCCCGGCGACCGGCACCGACCCGGTCCGCACGTACGACGTGGAGGTGCGGACCACCGGAGGAGTCGCCCGCGAGGCCACGTTGAGGCTCATCGCGCAGCGACCGCTGGTCTGGGGGGCCTACCCGGCGGAATGCGTGGTCGGCGGCGCGGGGCACCGGCTGCGGTGCTCGCTGGGTGATGTCGCGGGATCCCGGAATTTCCAGGTCGGCGTGCGGACGTCCGCGGCGATGCGTACCACGAGGGCGCCTCGCATCGTGGCGATCGCGTCCGCTGCCAATGTCAGGCGAGAGTCGACGCTCGCCGTCCAGTTGCCGACCGCACCAGAGAGGCCGGAACGTCCGCCGGAGGGGCCGGAACGTCCCCCGGAGGGTCCTCAGCGTCCCCCGGAGCGTCCGCCGGAGGCCCCGCAGCGTCCGCCGGAGGCCCCGCAGCGTCCGCCGGAGACTCCGGAGCATCCGCCGGAGGCCCCGGATCCGTCCAGCGGCCCCAGCCAGGAGCCGACCCGGTCGGGCAGGCACACCCCGTCCAAGGCTCCCCGCCCGACCGGAAAGTGGACCCCTACGCGGACACCCGGCGCGAGTCCCAGCGCGCGGCCACGGAAAACCGCCACGCCCAGCCGTAAGCCGACTCGGCGCCCCATCCAGAGCAGGCCTGAACGGTCGCCCTCGCTGATCACTCCGCGGGTGCCCAGGGCGATGCCGCCCACCCCGCAGAGCACTCCGCCGGTACCCAAGCGAAAAACACCGGCAGCATCGAAGACGCCTGCCGCGTCGAGGCCGCCTGCCTCGTCAAGGCCGCCCACGACGTTGCGGCCGCCGACCGCGCCGGTGTACCCGGCCACGCCGGTGCCGCAGCCTTCGGCGCAGCGGACTCCCCAACTGAAGATGACACCCCAGCCGGGCGCGCGGACCGATGCGGTCCTGCCACCGTTCAACGCCCCAGTGCCCACGCTGTCGCCGTCTCCCACGATGGCCGTGCCGCCAACGCCGAGCGTCCTCACCGGGCCGGACGGGCATCAGATGACCTTGATCTCGCCGAGCGGTTCGGAGGAGAAGCAGGACACCTCCTGGGCCGTCGTTCTCGGACTCGTGCTCGTCGGCGAGGTCGCGCTGCTGTGGGGGGTCGCGTGCCTGGGCGTCCTGCGGCGTCGCCTCGCGGCTCGGCGCCCCGGTTCCGCCCGCCGCCGTCCGTAGCGGGCTGCCATCGGCAGCGGACCGCCACCCGGAGCAAAAGGGACGAATGCTTGGCCTTACCGTGCCAGAACGGTGGTCAGATCACTAGGCTGGCCGCGTCACATCAAGCGCAATTCGACGCTTGTCACCGCCGTGACAAAACCAGCCGACTCTTATGTGTTCGCGAGCTAAAGCACCTCATGCTTACCATCCGGTAGCTTCACGCTGCACGATCATTCCGTGTGCCGGGGGGCGCCGTCCGCCGTCCGGCCATCGTGCTCACGTCCGCCGACCGCGCCCAACCCCCACGCCGGCGTCGTGAGGCCCCTTCCACCGGGAGATGGATCTATGGCATTGGGCTCTCTGCTCCCCGAACTCGGGCCCGGAGGCACCGGCCGTACGCCGCTGATCGAGCGCGTCGCCAAGTGGGCGGCGGAGAAGCCGGAGGCGCCGGCCTTCACTTTCGTCGACTACTCCGTCGACCCGGCGGGGTCCAAGATCACGCTGAGCTGGGCGGAGGCGCACCGGCGGGCGCGGGCGATGGCGGCGCGGCTGCGGCAGTCCGCCGAGCCGGGTGAACGGGCCGCGCTGCTGCTGCCGCAGACCCTCGAATACATGATGACGATGCTCGGCGCGCTCTACTCGCACGTCGTCGCGGTGCCGCTCTTCTCGCCGGACCTGCCCGGGCACGCGGACCGGCTGATCGGGGCCTACCGGGACTCCGAACCGGCCGTCATCGTCACGTCGCGGAACGCGCTGCCGCACGTGGAGAAGTTCCTGGCCGACCAGGACGTGCCGCGGCCCAGGGAGATCATCTTCGCGGAGGAGGTCGACCCGGGGCTCGCCGATCTCTGGCAGAACGAGCCGATCGGTTTCGACGACCTCGCGTACCTCCAGTACACCTCGGGCTCCACCCGCCGTCCCGCCGGCGTCGAGATCACGCACGGCAACGTGACGGCGAACGCGGCGCAGCTGTGGGCCGGGTGGGCTCCGGAGAAGCCCAACCCCGAGCTGGTCAGCTGGCTGCCGCTCTTCCATGACATGGGCCTCATCGCGACGATGGCGATGCCGCTGGTGAGCGGCGACCACGCGATCTACACCGACCCGGTGTCGTTCATCATGAACCCGATGCGCTGGCTGGAGCTGATCGCCGAGCGCCCCAACAAGAACGTCTACACGGCCGGACCCAACTTCGCCTACGAGTACGTCGCGTCCATGGCGACTCCGGAGAAGATCGCCAAGCTGGACCTGACCGGGCTGACGGCCTGCCTGAACGGTGCCGAGCCGATCCGCACCTCGACGTTGAGGACGTTCGCCGAGACCTTCGCGCCTGCCGGGCTGCGTCCGGGCGCGCAGGTGCCCGGCTACGGGCTGGCGGAGGCCACCGTCTTCGTCACCGCCCACGGAGACGACGAGCCACCGAAGGTGATCAAGGTGGACCGGGTCGCGCTGACCCAGGGCGAGCTGCGCCTGCGCGATGACGTGGATGGCGGTGCGGACCCGGATGGCGGCGCGGACGCGGGCGGCGGCGCGGACGCGGGCACGGGCGGTGCTGACGGGATCAGCACGCTGGTCTCGTGCGGCCGTGCGGTCGGGCAGCTGGTGGCGATCGTCGACCCCGAGACGCGGATTGAGCAGCCCGATGGCAGGGTCGGCGAGATCTGGGTGCACGGCCCCAACACGGCCCCCGGTTACTGGCGCAACTCCGAGCGCAGCCAGGACACGTTCGGCGGCGAGCTGGCCGAGCCGGGCGAGCTGCCCGCCGGTCCGTGGATGAAGACCGGTGACTACGGCGTGATCCACGAGGGCGAGCTGTACGTCACCGGCCGTATCAAGGACCTGATCATCGTCGACGGGCGCAACCACTACCCGCAGGACATCGAGGTCACCACGCAGGAGGCGCACCCGGCCGTCCGCCCCGACCACGTGGCCGCGTTCGCCGTCCAGGGTGAGGAGACCGAGCTGCTCGTCGTGGTCGCCGAGCGCAACCGGCGGGTGCCGCTGGCCCGCCTCGACCTGGCCGAGGTCGAGAGCGCGGTCCGCGGTGCCATCAACGTCGAGCACGAGATGAGCGTGCACGAGTTCCTGATGGTCGAACCGGGTGCGGTCGCCCGTACCTCCAGTGGGAAGATCGCCCGGTCGGCGACCCGCCAGCGGTTCGAGGCCGGAGAACTGCCGACCACGGCGGCCCGGCTGGCAGGACGCAAGTAGGGGTATCAGCGGTGGACATGCAGCGGCAGAGGTAAGCCAAGCAGAGGTAAGCCAAGCAGAGTTAAACGGGGCCGGGCGCGTCCGGCGCCGGACCACAAGGTCGAGGACCACAGGAGGATCATGCTCGCCGGGCTGGGGCGTCTCATTCATCGACGACGCTGGACCAGTCTCGTCCTGATCCTGATCATGACGGTCCTGGCGGGCGGCTGGGGCCTCGGCGTCTTCGCCAAGTTCAAGCAGGGCGGCTTCGAAGACCCCAAGGCCTCCTCCACGCTCGTCGCCAAGCTCGGCGCCACGTACTTCGGCAGCACCAACCCCGACGTCCTGGTGGTCTACAGCAGCGACACCACGACGGTGGACGACCCGCGCTACATGGCCAGCGTCGTCACCACCGTGTCGCGGCTGCCGAAGGACCGGGTCGCCGAGATCATCTCGTACTGGTCGTTCGACGCCGAGGACGCGGCCCCGTTCGCCTCGCACGACAAACGGCGCACCTTCGTCGCGTTGAAGCTGGCCGGGACCGACGCGGAGAAGGGCCTCCACTACGAGGAGATCAAGGACCGGCTCCAGGCGCCCGGCCTGACGACGCAGCTCGGCGGCGCGGTACCGCTCAACATCGAGTTCGGTGAGCAGGTCGTCAGCGACATCGTCAAGGCCGAGATCATCTCGATGCCCATCCTGCTGATCCTGCTCGTCGTGGTGTTCGGCGCGCTCACCGCCTCGGTACTGCCGCTGATCGTCGCGCTGTTCTCGATCGTGGGCGGCCTCGCCGTGCTGCACGTCGTCACGTACGTCACGGACGTGACGTCCATGGCGCTCGAAGTCGTCACGATGATGGGCGTCGGCCTCGCGATCGACTATTCGCTGTTCATCGTGAGCCGCTTCCGGGAGGAACTGGAACGCGGCATGCGAGCCGGTGGCATCGAACCCGGGAAGCCCTGGAAACGGGCACCCGACCGGCGGCAGCGCAGGGCGGAGAAGAAGGCGTACCGCAGAGCGCTGCGACCCGTGCAGCAGGCGGCGCTGGCCCGCACCATGGCCACCGCCGGCCGGACGATCGCCGTCTCCGGCATCACCGTGTCGGCTGCGCTGGGCGGCCTGCTGGTCTTCCCGCAGATGTTCCTGCGGACGATCGGCCTGGCGGGCATCGCGACCGTTCTCGTCGCGGTCTTCGGCGCGGTGGTGTTGCTCCCGACCATGCTGGCGCTTCTGGGCACGCGCGTGGAGGCCGGGCGGATGCCCTGGCGCCGCCACACCTCCAAGCGCGCCCGGCGTGATCCCGACAGCGGGTTCTGGTACCGCCTCGGGCACAGCGTCATGAAGCGCCCGTTGCCCTACTTCGCGGTGACCCTGGTCATCCTCGGCGTCCTGTTCGGGCCGTTCCTGAACGTTCAGTTCGGCAGCGTGGACGCGCGCGTGCTGCCGAAGGAGAGCCCGACCCGCGCCGTCGTCGAGCTCGTCAAGGAGGAGTTCCCGAACGGGTCCGCCGAGCCGATCGACGTCGTCGTGTCCGGTGACCTCATCCCGCGCGACTGGAAGCCGGTGCGCAGCGGCGACAACATCCCGCCCTACCTGGAGGAGTTCCGCACGCGGCTCAGCGAGATGCCGGGCGTGACGCAGGCCAAGTTCACCGGCTACTCCGGCTCGTACGGCGGCGTGCGGATCTCCATCACGCACAAGTACGAACCGCTGGACCAGCGGGCGCTGGACCTCGTCACGGGGATCCGCGCGATGAGCCTGACCAAGAACGGCTTCCCCATGCACATCGACGTCGGCGGGAGCACCGCCGCGCAGATGGACCTCATGGACGCCCTGATGCGGAGCCTGCCGAAGATGGCGGCGCTCGTCTGCCTCACCACGTTCCTGCTGCTGTTCATGTTCTTCGGCTCGGTCGTGCTGCCGCTGAAGGCGATCGTCATGAACGTGCTGTCCATCGGCGCCTCGTTCGGTGTGATCGTGTGGGGTTTCCAGTACGGGCATCTCGCCGGGCTGCTGGACTTCACCCCCACCGGCAGCGTCGAGGCCACCAGCATGATCCTCATCCTGGCGGTCGTGTTCGGCCTGTCGATGGACTACGAGGTCTTCCTGCTCAGCCGGATCCGCGAGGAGTGGGACAAGACGCACGACAACCGCGCCGCGGTCGCGGTCGGCATGCAGCAGACGGGCGGGATCATCACCAGCGCCGCCCTGCTCTTCCTCATCGTGATCGGCGCGTTCAGCATGGCGGGCCTCACGGTCGTGAAGCTGATCGGCGTCGGCATGTTCGTGGCGGTGGTCGTGGACGCCGCGCTGGTGCGGTCGCTGCTCGTTCCGGCCACGATGCGCTTCATGGGCGGGGCCAACTGGTGGCTGCCTCCCGCGCTGGCCGGCCTGCACGCGAAGATGGACCTTCGCGAACGCGACGATCTGCCCGGTGTCGCAGCCAACGTCGCGCCGCCACGTCTCCCCGACGAGCAGCCGTACCCGTACGCGATGCGCTGGGAACAGCCCGCCCCGGCTCCAGCTCCGGCTGCTGCGCCTGCACCGACTCCGCTCCCGCCGCCGCGTTCAAACGGAGCATCCGCTTCACCCGCGTTCGCGGACTACCAAGAGGCCGCACTACCGAACATCACGTTCCAAAGCGCGGCCCCGCCGAACACGGTCTCACAACAATTCTCATCAAGCTCTGAGGGGCCCGGCAGCGCGCCGGGAGACCCGACCTATCCGCCGACCTCGGTGGACCCGTCCATGCCGCCCTCCGCCACCGATCCGCAGACTCCCTGGACTCCGTGGGCGAACGGGCAGCCACAACCAAGACCCACCCGCACCACTCGCACCAAACGTGAGATAGTTCCCAATCCAAGTGGTTCGGGGTGGCGCTGGAGGACAGTGGAGGACAACGATGCCTACTGAGTCACGTCGCCGCGGCGTCCGGAAGACGATGGCCGTGTCCGCGGCCGCCGTCGTCGGTGCGACCGTGCTCCCCCTGGGCGTGGCCGCTCCCGCAGAGGCCGCCGCCTTCCGGAAGGCGGACAGCGGTGCCCGCATCACCACGTACAAGTGGCTGAACAAGGGCAAGACCGCGTTCGACTTCACGGTGCAGTCGCCGTCACTTGGAGGCAAGCAGAACGTTCGCGTGCTGCTCCCCAAGGGCTGGAAGTTCAAGTCCCGGCAGAGCTGGCCGGTCGTCTACGCCTACCACGGCGGCCGTGACAACTGGAAGTCATGGACCCGGAGCACCGACATCCAGAAGCTGGCCCGCAAGTGGGGCGTCATGGTCGTCATGCCCGAGGGTGCGAACGGCTCGTACACCAACTGGTACAACTACGGCAAGGGCGGCCGTCCGAAGTGGGAGGACTTCCACCTTCGCGAGGTGCGCCAGCTGGTCGAACGCAACTACCACGCGGGTGGTTCGCGGGCCACGATGGGCATCTCCTCCGGAGCTCAGGGCGCGTGCACCTACCCCGGCAGGGCTCCCGGCATGTTCCGCTACGCGGCGTGCTTCAGCGGGGTCCTCTCCATGAGCTCACCGGGCATCCCCGCGCTGCTGATGTACACCAACAGCGGCAACGGCGTGGACCCGTACCGCATCTGGGGCCGCCCGATGCTCGACCAGGCCAACTGGGACGCGCATGACCCGATCAAGCTGCTGCCGCGCATGCGCTCGACCCGCTTCTACGTGTCGGCCGGGACCACCGGGAAGCCCGGTCCGTTCGACAACCCCAACATGGCTCCCTGGGACATCGGCCTGATGAGCGAGCGGGCGATCGGCCCGACGGCCAAGGAGTTCGTCCAGCGCGCCAGGCAGCTCCGCGTGCCCATCACCTCGCACATCTACGGCAACGGCCGGCACAGCTGGCCGTACTGGAAGCGCGAGATGCACACCGCCTGGCCGCTGATGATGAAGGCCCTCGGCGCCAAGCGCCGGTAACCCTAGAGGGAGTCCAGCAGGGCGCACGCCTTGGCGACACCGCTCTCGGCCCTGATGCGGAGGCCCAGCTCAGTGGCCCGGGAGGCGATGTCCTGGGAAAGAGCGCCCCGGATCGCGGCGGCCAGCCGGGGGACGGTGAGCGAGGAGAAGGGCACCGGCGCTGGGCCCGCGCCCAGCGCCGCGACGCGTTCTCCCCAGAACGGCTGGTCGCCGAAGAACGGGGTGACGACCGTCGGGACACCGGCCCGCAGCCCCGCCGCCGTCGTGCCCGCGCCTCCGTGGTGAACGACCGCCGCCATCTGGGGGAACAGCCACGAATGGGGCACGTCCTCAACCGCGAGGATGTCGTCGTCCGACGTGGCCGGGTCGCCTTGGACGATGCCGCGGACCCCGGTCAGGCGAAGCGCGGTCCGGACGATCCTGCCGGTCATCTCGGCGTCCTTCGGCACCATGCTGCCGAAGCCCACATAGACGGGCGGTGGACCGGACGCGAGGAAGTCCGCCAGCTCACTCGGCGGCCGCCATTCAGGCTCCTCAAGGAACCAATAACCGGTCACATGAACGTACGAAGGCCAATCAGCCGGCCTCTGAACAACGGCAGGACTGAAACAAGCCAGCACGGGCCTGCGTTCATTACGCACCTTGTGCATGGGGCCGCGTAGCGAAAGTGGCGACAGGCGCAGATCATTGCGGCGCCATGGATTGATGAACGGCCGCGACAACTGCCACGCGATCTGGTCAACGGCCAGGAAACTGGCCTTGTTCGCCCATCCGCCGAGCAATCTCGCCTGCGGTACGAACGGATGCGGAAAGGCCCGTGTCGGCTGGCTCGGCTGGAAGTGGATGAACGCCCACGGAACGTCGAGATGCTCACCGATATGCTGGGGAAGAAACCCCAGGGTCGGCCCCAGAATCAGATCCGCGCCCTTACAGGCATCCAGGCATTCCGAAAGCAGCCGTTCGGCCATCGGCCCCAGAATCCGCCGGAACCCCCCGAGGAACTTCACCGGGTTACGTCCCCCCGCGAGCAGTTCCTGACCGGCATCCGATTCGAGGATCTCTGCCGGATCAGCGGTCAGCGGCGCGAGCTCCAGCCCAGCGGAGAACGCGAGCCGCGCATACCGGTTGCTTGCGACCAGCCGCACATGGTCGCCGCGAACGGTCAAGGCCTGCCCGAGCGCCAGACACGGCTGGATGTCCCCCCGCGACCCGGCAGCGAAGATCACAATACGGCGCACGATGCCCCTCCCAACGACGTCACCAGGCGTCCCCCCGAGACCGTTCCTCATCCTCAGGCTCGACCGCGTCGCCCGGCACATACGGCTGGTACCACCCCTCCGGCGGAGGCGGCGGCCACGTGTCCCCGGCATGCCGTACCGGGTACCGCGGCTTAGCCGGATAGCGAGGCACCACCGCAGAGACCCCCCACGCCCCAGGCCCGGCCGACGGCTTTGTCTCAGCCGAGGGGTCTGCCTTCGCTCGCCATACTGGCTCAGCCTGCAGCGTCGGCTCGGCTCGCTGGACTGGCTCGGCCTCCGGCTCGACTCCCGATGCCGACTCAGCCAGCCACGTCAGCTCAGTCTGCGGCACCGGCTCAATCTCGGCTTGTAGCACCGGCTCGGTCTGCCCGACTGGCTCAATCTGCGGCTCCGGTTCTGCGTGCAGCGCTGGCTCTGGCACGGCCTCGGGTCTCCGTGCCGGCTCGACTTGCAGTGCTGGCTCGGCTCGCACCGGCTCGGCGCTCGGTGTCAGCTCGGCTTTCAGCACCGGCTCAGCCCGGTCGGCCTGCGGTTCCAGCGCTGGGGCGGCTGGCGGCGCCTCGGCCTGCCAGGCTGCCTCTATCTGCGGTTCCGGCTCAGCTTGAGATGCTGGCTCGTCTTGGAGTTCTGGCTCGTCCCACGGGTTTGGTTTGTCGGGTGGTGCGGCCTCGGCTCGCGCCGTTGGCTCGTTCTTCAGCGCTCGTGCGGCCTGCGGTTCCGGCTGTGTGTGCGGTGTTGGCTCGCGCTGTGTTTCCAGGTCTGGCACGGGTCCCGGTGCTGGCTTGACCAGCGGCTCCAGATCACTTTGAGGCTTGGGCGTGGCTGGCAGTGCCTCCGCCCACCACGCTGCCTCGGTTCGCCATGTCGGCTCGGCCTGTGGCCCAGGCTCGTCTTGCAGTGCTGGCTCGGCTCGCACCGGCTCGGCGCTCGGTGTCAGCTCGGCTTTCAGCACCGGCTCAGCCTGGTTGGCCTGCGGTTCCAGCGCTGGGGCGGCTGGCGGCGCCTCGGCCTGCCAGGCTGCCTCTATCTGCGGTTCCGGCTCAGCTTGAGATGCTGGCTCGTCTTGGAGTTCTGGCTTGTCCCACGGGTTTGGTTTGCCTGGTGGTGCGGCCTCGGCTCGCGACGTTGGCTCGGGCTGCGTTTCCGGGTCTGGTGTGGCTCGCGTTGGTTCTGTTGCACGGGCCAGTTGTGGGAGTGCCATGGGCGGGGCGGGGAGGGGGGTTACTGGGAGCAGGGCTTCCTGGTCGTTGGCGCGGAGGGTGGGGATGGGGTCTGGGGTGGTGGCTCGAGGGGATGGCAGTGTGTCCGGGTAGGGGATTCGGTGGGATTGCTTGCCGTGTTTGGGGCCCAGCCAGCCGCGTTTGCTGGGGAGGGTGAGGCCGCTGATCAGGCCGCCTACCAGGACCAGGGTGGCGCCCAGGATCAGGCCTTTGGAGGTGCCGTCGCGGAAGGCTTCGAGGCTTTGGGGGGCGGCGTTCTCCGGGGGGACCTCGTGGATGAGGAGGCCGACGATGGCGATGCCGAAGGCGCCGGAGACCTCGCGGATGACGTTGAGGATGCCGCTGGCGACGCCGGCCTGGTCTTCGGGGACGGCCTTGAGGACGTACATGGCCAGGGGCATGCAGAGGGCGGCGCCGATGCCGACGATCATCACGCCGGGCATGAGGTCGGCGAAGCCGTCGCCGCGGTGGAGGGCGGAGAACATGACCATGCCGGCGGCCATCGCGGCCATGCCGCCGCCGATGATCGGGCGGGGGCCGAGCTTGGCGGCGAGCCAGAAGCCGAGCGGGGTCAGGACCATGATGGCGATGGCCGGGGGCATCATGACCAGGCCTGCCTGGGGCGGCGAGAAGTCCAGGTAGCGCTGGAGGAACGTGGCCGAGTAGAAGATCATGCCGTTGAAGCCGATGCCCCAGAGCATCTGGGAGAGCAGGCCGCCGACGAAGACCCGGTTGCGGAAGAACCGCAGGTTCATCATCGGGTCGGGTGCCCAGGTCTCGACGACGATGAAGCAGGTCAGGGCGATGGCCGCCAGGGCGAAGACGCTCAGGACCGAGGGGTCGGTCCAGCCGTGCTTGCGTCCGGTCTCCAAGCCGTACGCGAGTGCGAAGAGCATGGTGGCGGAGATCAGGACGCCCGGCAGGTCGACGCGGGCGTTCTTGTTCTCACCCTTGGAGGTCAGGACGACAAGGCCCAGGAGGATGACCAGGATGCCGGGGACGATGTTGATCAGGAAGATCCAGCCCCAGTGCCACTGCTGGACGATGAAGCCGCCGATGGCCGGGCCCAGGGCGGTGGCCCCGGAGGCCGCGCCCACCCAGACGATCGTGCCGATCGAGCGTTGCTTGTCCGTACGGCCGACCGTGACCATGACCAGGGTCGCGGGCAGGGCGAGCGCGGCGCCGGCGCCCTGGACGATGCGCCCCAGGATCAGGATCGCCTCGTCGCCTGCGAGGCCGCAGACCGCGGAGGACGCGGTGAAGACGGCCATGCCCGCGGTGAACGTGAGGCGGCAGCCGTAGACGTCGGTGAGGCGCCCGCCCGCGATCATCAGGCAGGAGAACATCAGGATGTAGCCGGTGGCGACCCAGTCCTTGGCGGAATTGGACATGCCCAGGTCGCGCATCATGGTGGGCAGCGCGTTCGCGACCACCGTGTTGTCCATGGTGATCATGAATGCGCTGACGGCCACGACCGCCAGCGCCCATCTGTACCGGCCCCGGGTCAATGCGTCACGCGGCGTGCGCCAATCGCCGCTTCCCCCCATATGCGTGAGTGAATATAGTTACAATTCGTTGGCACGTGGTCACCCTGACCCGCCTGTTGGTCGAGAGGTCCCAACTATCCCATCAGGCCACATTGGTTACCAGTGAGTCTTGTCATCGCCGTGACAAGTCACCAGTGAGAAAAGTGGTCTGGATGCGCATCGTGAGACGGTCACCGTAGGACAAAGTGGGCCCCCTCGCTTCGAACGATCCCAGGTTCAGTTGGGGGAACCGCACGTATGCAAACGACCGATCGTTCCGGAGCCGCGCAGGACGAGACGCGGATCAGTGAGGATTCGATTCGTCGCTATCTGATCGATCAGATCGCGCGTCGCTCCCGGATCCCCGCCGACGAAGTCGACCCCGATCGCCCACTCGAAGAGTTCGGTCTCGCGTCCCGCGACGCGGTGGCCATCGCCGGTGAGCTCGAGCAGATCCTCGGCCGTGCGCTCCCGGCCACGCTGGTCTGGGAGCACCCCACGATCAACCGGCTGTCGGTCGCGCTCGGCGGTGACGACCAGCCGGTGACCGTCGCGGCGGCCCCTGTCCGGCGCGATGACGAGCCCATCGCCGTCATCGGCATCGGCTGCCGGTTCCCCGGCGGCGAACGTGATCTCAAGGGTCCCGGCGACTACTGGCGTTTCCTCACCGGACGCGGCGACTCGATCCGCACGGTGCCCGAGGGCCGCTGGGACGCGTTCGACGACGGCTCTCCCGAGGTCGGCGACCTGCTGGACAAGACCACCCGCCTCGGCGGCTTCCTGGACGACATCGCCGGCTTCGACGCGCAGTTCTTCGGCATCACCCCGCGCGAGGCCGCCGTCATGGACCCGCAGCAGCGCCTCGTCCTGGAGGTCGCGTGGGAGGCGTTCGAGCACGCGGGCATCGGGCCCGCGGCGCTCCGCGGCAGCCGTACGGGCGTGTTCGTCGGCGTCTCGGCGCCGGAGTACGCCGCGTTCACCGCGTCCGACCTCGCCTCGCTCGAACCGTTCACCGCCACCGGCGCCGCGCTCAGCATCATCGCCAACCGGCTGTCCTACCTGCTCGACCTGCGCGGCCCCAGCATGATCGTCGACACCGCGTGCTCGTCGTCGCTGGTCTCCACGCATCTGGCCGTCCAGGCGCTGCGCAACGGCGAGGCCGATGTCGCGCTCGCCGGCGGCGTCAACATCCTGCTGTCGCCGACCGTCACGATGACGTTCGACCTGGCGGGCGGCACGGCGCCGGACGGCCACTGCAAGGCCTTCGACGCCTCCGCCGACGGCATGGTCCGCGCTGAGGGCTGCGGCGCCGTCGTCCTCAAGCGCCTGTCCGACGCCGTCCGCGACGGCGACCGGGTGCTGGCGGTGGTCAGGGGTTCGGGCGTCAACTCCGATGGCCGTTCCAACGGGCTGGTCGCGCCCAACTCCGACGCGCAGCGGGCGCTGCTCCGGGACGTGTACGCGGCGGCCGGCATCGACACCCGCGACGTCGACTACATCGAGGCGCACGGTACGGGCACGTTCCTCGGCGACCCCATCGAGGCCAAGGCGGTCGGCGAGGTCCTGGGTGTGGGCCGCGACGCCGACGCGCCGCTGCTCCTCGGCTCGGTCAAGTCCAACCTCGGTCACATGGAGTCCGCGGCGGGCATCGCCGGGCTCATCAAGACCGTGCTGGCCCTCCACCACGGCACGATCCCGGCCTCCAATCACTACAAGGAGCCGAATCCGCACATCCCGTTCGACGAGCTGAGGCTCGCGGTGGTCGCGGAGGAGACGCAGTGGCCCGAGCGGGGCCGCCCGCCGCGCGCCGGCGTCTCGGGGTTCGGCTTCGGCGGCACGAACGCGCACGTGATCCTCGAAGCCGCCCCGTTCCCGGCCGCTCCGGCCCGGGAGCCCAGGTCAGGTTCCCTGCACACGTTCACCTTGTCGGACACCGCCGACGACAGGATCCGTGACCACGCCGCCGTGCTGGCCGGATGGCTGGAGGCGAACGACGACGTCGCGCTGGCGGACGTCGCCCAGACCCTGTACCGGCGGAACGGCCGCGGCCGTGCCCGCGCGGCGGTGTCGGCCCGTGACCGCGACGGCCTTCTGGCCGGGCTCACGGCGCTGGCCGAGGGTCGCCCGCACCCCGGCGTCGTCTCCGGCACTGCCCTGGGAATGCCGGGCAGGCCGGTGTGGATCTTCTCCGGGTACGGGGCGCAGCGGGCCGGCATGGCGCAGCGTCTCCTGGAGGAGGAGCCCGCGTTCGCCGAGGCCATCGACGACCTCGACACGCTCTTCGCCGAGGAGGGCGGGCCCGAGCTCTGGACGCTGCTCGAGTCCGGCGACAAACCGGCCGACGTCGCCGTGACGATGCCCGTGCTGTTCGCGATCCAGATCGGGCTGGCCCGGATGTGGACGGCGTACGGCGTCACGCCGGGTGCCGTCATCGGCCACTCGATGGGCGAGATCGCGGCGGCGGTGGTCGCCGGCGCGATCACCCTTGAGGGCGCCGTCAAGGTGATCTGCCGCCGGTCCCGCCTGCTCACCCGGATCGTCGGCGGCGGCGCGATGGCCGTGCTCGGCGCGTCCGCGGAGGAGGTCGCCCGTCTCGGCCACGACCTCCCCGAGGTGTACGCGGCGGTGCACTCGTCGCCCAGGCAGACCGTGGTGACCGGCGACGCCGGCCAGATCGCCACCATCGTGGAGCGGGCCGAGGCCGAGGGCCGCCTCGCCCGCATGGTCCAGGCCGAGGGCGCCGGCCATTCGCCCCAGGTCGACCCGCTGCTCGACGACCTGCGCGAGCTCCTCACGGATGTCGGGACCGAGCGCGGTCTCCCGTTCGCCGAAGGCATCCGCCTCTACACGACCGCCCTCGACGACCCCCGGACCTTCATCAACGCCGAGACCGACACTGAGGGCGCCCGGCTCGACGCCGGCTACTGGGCCCGCAACCTGCGCAACCCCGTCCGGCTCACGGACGCGGTCGCGGCGGCGTCCGAGGACGGGTTCCGCACGTTCATCGAGCTCAACGCGCATCCGATCCTGGCCCACGCGGTCGGCGAGACCCTGGACGGCACCGGGGCCCTGGTCACCCATACGCTCAAGCGTGCGCCGAAGGGCCAGGAGCCCGACGACGTCCTGACGTTCCACTCCCAGCTGGCGCTCCTCGCCGCCCACGGCCTTCCGGTCGGTGCGCCGGCCGGTGGCTCGGTGATAGACGTGCCGTCGTCGCCGTGGCGGCACGAACGCCACTGGTTCGACACGTCCACGCGGCGCACGGGCGGCCGCGACGAGCACCCGCTGCTCGGCGCGCACGTCGAGCTGCCCGGTGAAGACCGGCATGCCTGGCGCGCCGACGTCGGTACCGCCGCCCAGCCGTGGCTTGCAGGGACGCGAACCCACGGCCTCGCCACGCTGCCGGTCGCCGCGTTCGCCGAAATGGCCCTCGCCGCAGGAGCCCAGGCGCTCGGCACCGATTCCGTGCGCGTCAACAGCCTGTGGATAGAGCGGCCGCTCGCGCTCGCCCAGCAGACCACCGTCACCACGACGTTCACCGAGGCGGAACAGCGGGTCGAGATCCACGCGCTGACACCCGCCGGCACCTGGGTCCGGCTGGCCAGCGCCGATGTCGGCGACGACCACCTCGGCCCGGCCGTGCCGCTGACGGGTGCCGCCACCGAGGTCGCGGCCGCCGAACACGGCAGCAGGCACTACCGCGTCCACCCCGAGGTCCTGGACCGTGCCCTGTCGGTGCTGTACGCGGAGGCGGGCGACGGGGTCTGGCTGGCCGAGACGGTGGGCAGCCTGCGGGTGTACGGGCCGACGCACCGGGGCGGGCACGTCCGCGCCGAGATCGTCCGGGACGAGGAGGAGACGGTCGGCGCGCTCCAGCTCGTCGGCCCCGACGGCGAGGTGCTCGCGGACGTCACCGGCGTCGTGCTGCGCCGTGTGGAACGTCCCGACCTGCCCGTTCCGTTGGCGGACAAGCTCGTCGAGCTCGTCTGGGACGAAACCGGCGTCCCCGAGCCCACCTGTGATGAGGGCAACTGGCTGCTGCTGGCCGAGGCCGACGACGCGCTCGCCGCGGCGGTCGCAGCCGATCTGGAGGCGCGCGGGCACCGTGTCGCCCGCCGCGTTCTCGCCACCGATCCGGTCGCCGAGGAGGCGGAAGAGCCACCGGCCGGCGTGGTCATGATCCCTTCCGCCGATCTCGTGGACGAGGAGCTCGTCCTCGCGGTCACCGACGTCGCCAACGCGCTCCCCGACGGAACGCGCCTCTGGATCGCCACCCGCAACGCCCTGCCCGTGCGCGAGGGCGAGGCGGGCGAGCCCGCCCAGGGCTTCATCAGGGCGATCGTCCGGGTGCTGGGCTTCGAACGGACCGTGCTCCGTACGACCCTTGTCGACGTCGACCGCCCGTCTGACCTGGTCGGAGAGCTCCTCGCCGATGACACCGCCCGCGAGGTCGCCTACCGCGGCGGCGTCCGGTACGTCGCGCGTCTCGACCAGGCCACCCTGACCACCGACACCGACACCGACACCGGGACCGGCACGGGACGCAAGGCGCGGCGGATCGTGCGGCGTGGCGGCGCCTACATCGTCACCGGCGGCTATGGCGGCATCGGTCTTGTGACCGCCCGTCTGCTCGCCGAACGCGGCGCCGGGCGGATCGTGCTCTCCGGCCGGTCCGGGCCGGACGCCGACGCCGAGAAGGTCATCGCCAAGCTCCGGGAGTGCGGTGTCGACGTCGGTGTCGTCCTCGGCGACATCGCCGCGCCAGGCATCGCCGAACGGCTCATCCAGGTCGCCCAGGAGGGCGGCAAGAAGCTGCACGGCATCGTGCACGGCGCGGGCGCCATCGACGACCGCCTGATCGTCGACCTCGGCCGTGAGGACCTGCACCGGGTGTGGACGGCGAAGGTCGAAGGCGCCCGGCTGCTCAGCCGGGCGACCTGGGACCTCGACGAGCTCGACTGGTTCGTGACGCACTCGTCGGCCGCCGCCCTGCTCGGTTCGCCCGGCCAGGCCGCGTACGCCGCCGCCAATGCCGCGATCGACGCGCTCGTCGCCTACCGCCGCGCCCACGGCCGCCCCGGCACCACGATCAACTGGGGTACCTGGTCGCAGGTCGGCGGGGCCGCGGATCTCAAAGTCACCGTGATCGAGCCCATCACCCCGGACGAGGGCGCCGAGGCGCTGGAGGCATTGCTGGCCGGCGGCCGTGCCGCGACCGGTGTCCTGCGGTTCGACCCGGCCGCCGCCGTGGGCCTGTTCCCCGAGATCAAGAACATGCCGTACTTCGCGGCGCTCACCGCCGCGGCCGCCGACGGTGACGGCACGGCGGACGCGGGCGACTGGCCGGGCATCGACGCGGTCAAGGAACTCGAGCCCGCCGCCGCGCGCGAGCGCATCGCCGCGCAGGTGCGCTGGCGCATCGCGACCGTCCTCGGCTTCGACGCCGAACGGCTCGACCCGTCGATCCCGCTCACCGATCTCGGCCTGGACTCGCTCGTCGCGGTCCGGATCAAGAGCGGCGTCGAGCACGACCTCGGGCTCACCGTCCCGGCGGCGGTCCTGCTCAAGGGCGCCAGCGTCAACGTGTTCGAGGAGTGGGCGGCCGAGGAACTCGGGCTCGCCGGCGCGCCCGCGCCCTCGGCGGGTGCGAGCGCCGTCTCCAACGCCGAGGCCGGGTACGTCATGGCCCGCGACGCCGCCGAACGCCTGGCCGTGCGGATCATCGAGGACGTCCTCGGGCTCGACCGGGTCAGCGTCACCGCCGACTTCTTCGCCGACCTGAGCGGCACCGAACGCCAGGCCGACGAGGTCGTCGCGCAGGTCGCGGCCGAGTTCGGCGGGGAAGTCACGCGAGGCGAGCTGTTCGCCACGCCGACCGCCGAGCACATCGCCGAATACCTGCGCGCCGCCGACGAGGAGGCCGCGCGGCAGACCGTGCGGCCGCTGAAGACGGCGGGCACCCGCCGTCCGATCTTCATCGCGCATCCGGCGGGCGGCACCACGGCCTGCTACCGGCAGCTGATCGACCT
Source organism: Actinomadura rudentiformis (assembly GCF_008923185.1). Taxonomy (GTDB): domain Bacteria; phylum Actinomycetota; class Actinomycetes; order Streptosporangiales; family Streptosporangiaceae; genus Spirillospora; species Spirillospora rudentiformis. The sequence goes on along the minus strand of NZ_WBMT01000003.1, from coordinate 424,022 downwards.
GCTCGGGCCGGACCAGCCGGTGTACGGGCTGGAGCGGTTCGACGACGCCCCCCCGGTGGAGGAGCGGGCCGCACGGTACGTCGAGCACCTGCTGGAGGCCCAGCCCGAGGGCGCCTTCCGGCTCGGCGGCTGGTCGTTCGGCGGCGTGCTGGCGTACGAGACCGCCCGGCAGCTCACCGCGGCCGGCCGCGAGGTGGAGTTCGTCGCGCTGTTCGACGCCGGGCTGCCGCTGCCGGTCGACGACGAGTCCGACACCCTGGCCCGCCGGTTCGCCGCGTTCACCGACTACATCAACGAGACCTACGACCTGAAGGTGGACCTCACCTACGAGGAACTGTCCGGGCTGGCCGAGGAGGCGCAGTTCGCGCTGGTCATGGAGCGGGCTGCGGCTCTGGCCGACCTGATCCCGCCGGCTGCGCTGCACCACCAGCTGACCTCGCACCAGGACACCCGATCGCTGGAGGCCTACGAGCCACAGCCGTACGACGGCCGTGTGATCCTCTACTACGCCCCGGAGGAGACTCCGTGGGCCGTCCGGGACGCGCGGTACGTGCTCGATGGGATGAACGGTTTCGGTGAGCTCTGCGGTGCCCTGGAAAAGGTCACGATCCCCGGAGCGCACCACCTGAATCTGCTCGACCCGCCCGGTGTGGAGGCGCTGGCCGCCCACCTGGAGGAACAGCTCGCCGCGAACGAGGACCGGCCCGCCGACGCCCGCAACGGGACGAACGATTCCCGCAGCGGGACGAAGGAACTCCTGAACGGGACGACCAACCCCCGCAACGAGGCGGTCAACGCCCCTAACGGAGTGAACGGTGCCCGGCCCGAGCTCAACGGCGTGAACGGCGTGCGCGACGCGCGCGCGTCACAGGACGTACCGGAGGCCGGGGGCGCGTACGAGGCCGGCCTCTCCGTGTCCGACATTCCGGCGCCCTGACCGGGGCTCCTTCCCCCACCCCCGCCTCAACGGAGGAGATCAATGTCCGACCCCCTGCTCGAAGCCGTACGGTCCGGCGCGTCCGAGAAGGAGCTGCTGGACTGCGAACTGCCCACCCGTTTCCGCGCCGCCTACACCTTGAAGAACGAGGTGGGCATCTTCGAAGGGCAGACCGACAAGGACGTGCGCCGCTCCCTGCACGTCGGCGAGGTCGACATGCCCGAGCTGGCCCCCGACGAGGTCGTGGTCGCGGTCATGTCGGCCGCGATCAACTTCAACACGGTCTGGTCGGCGATCTTCGAACCGGTGCCGACGTTCGCGTTCCTGGAGAAGTTCGGCCGCCAGGGCTGGTACGGGGCGCGGCACGACCTCCCGTACCACATCCTCGGCTCGGACGGCTCGGGCGTGATCGTCCGCACCGGTGCCGGCGTGAAGAGCTGGAAGGTCGGCGACCGCGTCGTCCTCTCGCCGTCGTACGTGGACGAGGAGGACCACGGTTCCTACGACGACGGCATGATGAGCGAGACCCAGCTGGCCTGGGGGTTCGAGACCAACTTCGGCTCGCTGGGCGAGTACTGCATCGCCAAGGCCAACCAGCTCATCCGCAAGCCCAAGCACCTCACCTGGGAGGAGTCGGCGTCCAACACGCTGTGCGCGGCCACCGCGTACCGCATGCTGGTCGGCACGCACGGCGCCCGGATGAAGCAGGGCGACGTCGTGCTGATCTGGGGCGCCACCGGCGGCCTCGGCTCGTACGCCACCCAGCTGGTCAAGAACGGCGGCGGCATCCCCGTCGCGGTCGTCTCCTCCGAGGAGAAGGCCGAGATCGTCCGTGCGCAGGGCTGCGACCACGTCATCAACCGCAACGAGCTGAACCTCGGCGAGCAGGGCCTGCGGCACCCCAAGGCCGGCCGTGTCCTCGGTGAGGCCATCCGCGGGCTGGTGGGCGAGGACCCGGGCATCGTCTTCGAGTACCTGGGCCGTGAGACCTTCGGCGCCTCGGTCTACGTTGCCAAGCGCGGCGGCAAGGTCGTCACGTGCGGCTCGTCCACGGGCTACAAGCACGAGTACGACAACCGCTTCCTGTGGATGCGCCTCAAGAGCATCATCGGCTCGCACGGCTTCAACTACCACGAGGCCGTCGAGGTCAACCGGCTCATCGGCCTCGGAATGATCCACCCGACGCTGTCGACGGTCTTCCCGCTCGACGGGGCCGGTGAGGCCACCCGCGCGGTGCAGACCAACCAGCACATCGGCAAGGTCGCCGTTCTCTGCGGCGCGACGGCCGAGGGCCAGGGCGTGGACGACCCGGCGATGCGCGAGCGCATCGGCGAGGAGAAGTTCCACCTGTACCGCCGCTGAACCACCCCCTACGCCCGTGGTGTGCCGGGGCCTCCCGATGGATTCGGGAGGCCCCGGCACAGCTGATTGAGCCTTGTCGGGGCTCCGGTGCGTATAAAGCGATGTGTCAGGGCTCCAGTGCTTTGTGCTCCGCAGGAGCGCGTTCACCGTCCGGATGTTCGCCGTCATGGCCGTTCGGCGGTGTGGGTGGCTCCGCGAGATCGGCCATGAAGTGCCGGTTGAGGGCCGCGCGGACCTTGCCGAGCCGGCCCCGGAGCTCGGGTGCTTCGACGCCCTCGCGTTCCGGCCGTCCCATCGGCAGGGCGGGCCGTGGCCGGGGATCGGTGATCGCGCCGATCTCCTCGACGGGCAGGGTGCGTTCGACCTCGATGTACTCGCCGCTCGGCCGCTGCCGGATGACGCCGGTCTCCAGTCCGTGCTCCACCAGGGCCCGGTCGCGGCGCTGCAGGCCCAGGCAGATGCGGTACGCGATGACGTAGCCCAGCACCGGTCCGAGGATCACCAGCCCGCGGAAGAACCACGTCGTCCAGAACAGCGGGATCTCGAACCGCTCCGCGATCACGTCGTTGCCGCCGGCCGCCCACAGCCCGCCGTAGAAGATCACGCCGGCGACGCCGATCCCGGTCCGGGCGGGCACGTCGCGCGGCCGGTCGAGCAGGTGGTGGATCTCGTGGTCGCCGGTCACCCAGCGTTCCAGGAACGGGTAGACCGCCAGCCCGGTGAACAGGACGCCCGGCACGACCAGGGCGGGCACGATCACGCTCATCGGCAGCGTGTGCCCCCACGCGGTGATCTCCCACGAGGGCATGATCCGCAACGAGCCCTCCAGCCACCCCATGTACCAGTCCGGCTGGGAGCCCGAGCTGATCGCGCCCGGGTCGTACGGGCCGAACAACCAGACCGGGTTGATCTGGAAGAACGTCGCCAGCAGCACCGTCACGCCGAGGACCCACAGGAAGAACGCCGTGGTCTTGCCGATGAACACCGGGAAGAACGGGCCGCCCTGGACCGTCCGGTTGGTGCTTCCCTTCCCCGGGAACTGCGTGTGCGTCTGGCGCCAGGTCAGCACCACGGCGTGCAGCGGGATGAGGGCGAGCAGGATCCCCGGTATCAACAGGATGTGGATGACGTACAGTCGCGGGATGATCAGGTCGCCCGGGAACTCCCCGCCGAACAGGAACATCAGCGCGTACGAGCCGACCACCGGGATCGACAGGATCACGCCCTCCAGGATCCGGATGCCGGTGCCGGAGAGCAGGTCGTCGGGCAGCGAGTAGCCGAACAGCCCGTTCACCATGACGAGCATGAACAGCACGATCCCGATCAGCCAGTTGAGCTCGCGGGGCTTGCGGAACGCGCCGGTGAAGAAGTTGCGCAGCAGATGGACGACGATCGCCGCCATGAACAGGATCGTCGACCAGTGGTGGATCTGCCTCACCAGCAGCCCGCCCCGCACGTCGAACGTGATGTGCAGCGTCGACGCGTACGCCTCGCTCATCCGCACCCCGCGCAGCGGCTGGTACGACCCCTCGTAGACGACCTCGGTCATGCTCGGCTTGTAGAAGAAGGTCAGGAAGACCCCGGTGAGCAGGACGATCGCGAACGAGTACAGCGCGATCTCGCCGAGCAGGAAGCTCCAGTGGTCCGGAAAGGCCTTGCGCAGGGCCTTGCGGGCGAACGAGCCGCCGCCGAGCCGATCGTCGATCGCGCGGCCGGTCGCCGCAAGCGCCTTCGGAGACTGCGGGGACGCGGGCATTCGGGACCTCCTGCACCGGTGGCCCGGAACCGACCACCTTTCGCATTGGTCGTTCGTCTTGCCTCTACCAATGTCGCATTACCCGCAAAGAGGGGCCAGAGCCCAGCCCTGTGGCGTGTTGTCTTCCGGTCCGGCCGAATCTGGTCGCGGCTCGACTTAGACTTTGCGCCCGGGTGACCAAAGGGACATGATTTCCACCACACGGTGCACATAAGTAATCAATTACCCCTTGTGTCCGGCGCTGTACGCGGGGGAGCGAACGGTGGGGAGGCGCACGTGGTCAACGGTGCCGAGGTGAGCGGAAGACCTTGGACGGACCTGCCTCGTGAGCTGGCGGACCACATGCGGCCGCACCTCGACGAGGTCGCGGACGACATGATCCAGGAGATCCAGACGCGCGTGCGCGAGTACGACCGGCCCGGGGAGGGGCCCTATTCGAGCACGCTCCGTCTCGCCGTCGAGCGCGTCCTGCACTACTTCGTCGAGCGGGTCGCCGATCCGAAGGAGCCGGACTCCTCGGTGATCGACTTCTTCCGGACGATCGGCCGTGGCGAGGCCGGGGAGGGCCGCAGCCTGGACGCCGTCCAGACCGCGATGCGGGTCGGCGGCATGGTGGCCTGGCGCCGCATGGCCGAGGGCGCCGCCGCCCTGGAGGTCCCCGCCCGGACACTGGGCGCCGTCGGCGAGGCGCTGATGTTGTTCCAGGACGAGCTGGCCGCCGCGGCCGGCGAGGGGTACGCGCAGGCCAAGGCCGCCGTGGCCGGTGAGATGCAGCGGCGGCGCAAGCGCCTGCTCGACCTGCTGTTCGCCGACCCGCCCGCTGCGCCCGAGGCCATCGCCGACCTCGCCGCGGCCGCGCACTGGCCCATCCCGCGCACGGTCGCCGCCGTCGCCCTCGGCCAGGAGACCCGCCAGCCGACGGCGTTCCCGCCCGACATCCTCTCCGACCTCGGCCGCCGCACGCCGGCCCTGATCATTCCCGATCCCGACGGGCCGGGCCGCGCCAAGCTGGTGGACCGCGCCCTGAGCGGGTCACTGGCCGTGGTCGGGCCGACCGTGCCGCTGAACGAGGCGGCACGTTCGATCGAATGGGCCCGCAAGACCCTCGGCCTGGCCGAACGCGGCGTCATCGGGGCGACCACCGGCGTGATCCGCAGCGTCGAGCACATGTCCACGCTGATCCTCTTCCAGGACGAGGAGCTGATCACGTCGCTGGCGCGGCTGCGCCTGGCTCCCCTGTCCCACCTGCGTTCGAGCCAGCAGGACCGGCTCGCCGAGACCCTCCTCGCCTGGCTCCAGTCCGGCCGGAACGCCAACGAGGTCGCCATGCGCCTCCACGTCCACCCCCAGACGGTCCGCTACCGGCTCCGCCAGCTGGAGGAGCTCTTCGGCGACCAGCTTCTCGACCCCGACCTGCGCTTCGACCTGGAGATCGTCCTCCGCGCGCGGGCCCTGCTCGGCGACCGTCCCGGCGAGCAGATCATCCCCTCCACCGGAGAGGCCGTCGGCGACACGGCGGAGGTCGTCAGCTTCCGCCGCTAGCCTCCGTCGCTAGTTTCCATCGCAGGCTGCGGCCCGCGGGATGAGGACGCGGATCCGGCAGCCGCTCGGGCTGTCGACGACGAAGATGTCCCCGCCGTGCAGGTCGACGGCCCAGCGGGCGATGGCCAGGCCCAGCCCCGTGCCGCCGCCGGGGGTGCCCACGCCGGTGCCGGACGCGGCTCCGCGGTTGAAGCGTTCGAAGACCTGCGAACGTTCGGCCTGCGGGATTCCGGGGCCCTCGTCGGAGACCTCGAGGCTGAGCCCGCCGTCCGGCGCCGGGCGCGCGGTCACCGTGACGGTGCCGCCAGGAGGGCTGTGGCGGACGGCGTTGTCGAGCAGGTTGGCCAGGACCTGGTGCAGGCGGTCCCGGTCGGCCACGGCCGCCAGACCTGGCGCGACATCGATGTCCAGGCGGGCGTCCGGATACGCGGCGGTCGCCTCGGCGACGAACGCGGCCACGTCGAGGGTGGTGCGTTCCAGGGTGTCGGCGCCGGCGTCCACACGGGAGAGATCGAGCAGCTGGGTGACGAGGCGGCCGAGCCGTTCGGTCTGCTCGACCGCGGATTCGAGGACCTCCGGGGTGGCCGGGGTGACGCCGTCCGCGACGTTCTCCAGCACGGCGCGGAGCGCGCTGATCGGGGTGCGGAGCTCGTGCGACACGTTCGCCACGAACTCGCGGCGCTGGCGGTCCACGGCGGCCAGGTCGGCGGCCATGCGGTTGAACGCCTGGGCGAGCTCGCCCACCTCGTCCCGGGAGCTGGCGCGGACACGGCGGCTGTAATCGCCCCGGGCCATGGCCCGGGCGGCGGTGGTCATCTCGCGTAGCGGCGCGGTCATGCCGTGTGCGATCAGCTGCACCACCCCGAGGGAGATGAGGACGCCGACGGGCATGGTCTGGCGGGCCCGGAAGCCCAGCGCGTACCCCCAGAGCACGATCAGGACGGCGGTGCAGGCGGTCACCACCGTGACGACCCCGAACTTGACCTTGATCGAGCGCAGCGGGTCGAGCGGACGGGGCAGCCGCGCCCACAACCCGTGAAGAAATCTCATGACGGGACCTCGAACGAGTAGCCGACCCCGTGCACCGTGCGGATCAGGTCGGCGCCGAGCTTGCGGCGCAGTGCCTTGACGTGGCTGTCCACGGCGCGGGTGCCGGACGCGTCGGCCCAGTCCCACACCTGTTCCAGCAGCAGCGCGCGGGTGAGCACGGTGCCCGGATTGCGGACCAGGCATCCCAGCAGGTCGTATTCGGTCGGCGTCAGATGTACCTCATGGCCGTCCCGCCGGACGCGGCGCGCCCTCTGGTCGATCTCCAGCGGGCCCAGGCGCAGGACGTCCGGGGCGGCGGGCGCCTCGGCCCGCTCGAACCGCCGCAACACCGTCCGGACGCGGGCGACCAGCTCCCGCATGCTGAACGGCTTGGTGATGTAGTCGTCGGCGCCGACACCGAGGCCCACGAGAAGGTCGGTCTCGTCGTCGCGGGCGGTCAGCATCAGGACCGGGACGCTGCGTTCGGCCTGAACACGGCGGCAGACCTCCAGGCCGTCGAAGCCCGGCAACATCACGTCGAGCACGATCAGATCCGGCTCGTACGAGCGGGCCCGCTCGACCGCCGACGGGCCATCACCGGCGGTCTCCACCGCGAACCCCTCCGCAGTGAGCCGGTCCGCCACCGCGCGCGCGATCGTGGGTTCGTCCTCCACGACCAGAATGCGCGGCGCAGCGGCGGCGGGGGGTGTGGGGGGTCGACCTCCCTCGGGCGACCCCGCGCGCTGCCTGCCTACAGGCTGTGCCTTCTCTGCCACGGCCCGACTTTAGGCGGGCGTCGTGGGTGCTTTGGGAGCGAATTGTGGCGAATCTGTGAAGATCAGCCCCTCAGGCGCGCGGCCTAGGGGCCGGGGGTCCAGGTGTGGACGGGCTCGTTGGTGTTCATGCGCTCGATGTAGCTGCGGGTCATCAGGCGGAGGGCCTCATGCCGTTCGGTGCCGAACGAGTCCTCGATCGCCTGCACGGTCTCGATCTGCCACGCCGCACCGGTGCGGCCGGTGATGCACCGCCGCTCGATGATGCCCATGAGCCGGTCGCGGCGGGCCGGCTCGACGCCCCAGCGGTCCAGTCCCTCGTACGCCAGCGGCAGCAGGCGCCGGAGCACCAGCTCGGCGGCGGGCACGTCGCCCAGGCCGGGCCAGTAAAGGGTCGCATCCATCCCGTCGCGGGCCGCGCGGTGCAGGTTGTCGGCCGCGGTCGCGAACGACATCCGGCTCCACACGGGGCGTTCCTCCTCGGCGAGCATGCGCAGGACGCCGTAGTAGAACGCGCCGTTGGCCACGATGTCGGCCACCGTCGGGCCCGCCGGGAGCACGCGGTTCTCGATGCGCAGGTGCGGACGGCCGTTCACCACGGCGTAGATGGGACGGTTCCAGCGGTAGACCGTGCCGTTGTGCAGCGAGAGCTCGCCCAGCTCCGGGATGCGGCCTTCCTGCAGGGTCTCCAAGGGATCTTCCTCGTCGCACAGCGGCAGCAGCGCGGGGAAGTAGCGGGTGTTCTCCTCGAAGAGATCGAAGACCGAGGTGATCCAGCGTTCGCCGAACCACACCCGTGGGCGCACACCCTGCGCCTTGAGCTCGTCCGGCCGGGTGTCGGTGGCCTGCTCGAACAGCGTGATGCGGGTCTCGTGCCACAGCCGGTGACCGAAGAGGAACGGAGAGTTGGCGGCCATGGCCACCTGGGGCCCGGCGATGGCCTGGGCTGCGTTCCAGTGCGCGCCGAAGTGGTCGGGGCTGACCTGGAGGTGGAACTGCACGCTGGTGCACGCGGCCTCGGGCGTGATGTTGTCGGCGTGCATGCTCAACGGCTCGGGGCCGTTGATGTCGATGTGCAGTTCCTCGCCGCGTGCCGCGAAGATCTGCTCGTTGAGGAGTTTGTACCGTGTGTTCGACGAGAGCGTCTCCTCGCCGATGTCCGAACGGCGCAGCGTCGGCAGGATGCCGATCATCGCCAGCGAGGCACCGACCTCGCGGGCCGCTCCGTCCGCGTGGTTGAGGTGCTCGCGCACCTCGGTCTCCAGTTCGCCGGTGCCCTCCCCGCCCAGTTCCCGGGGCGGGATGTTGATCTCAAGATTGAACTGGCCGAGCTCGGTGGCCCAGGCCGGATCCGCGATCGCCTTCAGCACGTCGTCGTTGCGCATCAGCGGATCGCCCAACCCGTCCACCAGGTTGAGCTCGATCTCCAGCCCGATGTGCGGTCGCTCGAACTCGAACTGCGACTCGCTCAGCATGCGGGCCAGGACATCCAGGCAGCGCCGCACCTTGTCGCGATAGCGCCGCCGATCCTCACCACTGATGGCGACGGCCGATACATCCCTGCCCATGGTCCGTCCCCTACGATCCGGGTGAACTACTACAAAACGGATGTCCCGCCAGGGGCCAGGTGAAACCCAAGGGCGGTTTGCGGTCGTCCCGAAGTGTGTACTGGCGGGTACCTTGTGTCATGGGTCCGGCGCGGGACCAGCGTTCGTGACACTCTGTGATTGGCTGCGGCCGACAGGGCGTCGTCGCCAGGCACCAACGCGAGGACACGTGCGCGGAGCAGGGGGATGGATGCGGCTGCGGCCCCGGTCGATCAGGGCGCGGGACACCCTTGTCGCCGCAGTCCTCGCCCTGCTGGTCTTCGGCGGGGTCGCCGTCGCGGTCGATCTGGGCATCCGGAGCGGCACAGAGGCGCGCATCCTCCAGGAGACACAGCTCGCCGCCCGCCGCGCCAGCGCCAGCGTGCGTGACGGGACGCTGACCAGCCCGATTCCGGACGACTCGGGCGGCCGCATCCTGATCCAGGTCGTCGGTCCGGGCGGCCGCGTGCTGGACTCGACCCCCGCCGCCTCCGGTCTCCCGCCGTTGAGCACCCGGTGGCCGCCGGTACAGGAACGTGTTCATGACTGGATCGAGTGCGACGACGACGGCTGCATGATGATCGAGGCCATCCGGGTCACGACCGCGCCCGACTCGGTGGTGGTCTACGCCGGGACGCCGATGCCCGGGTTCATCGTCTCGGGGCTCCTCGAAGTGCTGCTCGGCGTCGCCGTGCTGATCCTGTCCACCCTCTCGGCCTGGATCACCTGGCGGATCGTGGGCCGTACCCTCCGCCCGGTCGAGGCGATCCGCGCCCAGCTGGCCGAGATCAGCGGCAGCGACCTGTCCCGCCGGGTGCCGGAACCCGCCGGCGACGGGGAGATCGCCGAGCTGGCCCGGACCGCCAACCAGACGCTGGACCGGCTCGAACGCGCGGTGGAACGGCAGCGCCAGTTCGCCTCGGACGCCTCGCACGAGCTCCGGACGCCCATCGCCGGGCTGCGCGCCAACCTCGAGGACGCCGCGATGCATCCCGACGACACCGACCTGAACGACGCGGTCCGGTCCGCTCTGCGCGACACCGACCGGCTGGAGTCGATCGTCACCGATCTCCTGCTCCTCGCCCGCATCGGCACCGGCGGCATCACCGCCCATGAGGAGATCGATCTGGCCGCCCTCGTCGGCGCCGAGGTCCGCCAGCGCGGTTCGAGCCTGCTCGTCTGCACCCGCCTGGACCCGGAGGCGAAAGTGCGCGGCGTACGCATGCAGCTGGTCCGTCTCCTGGGCAACCTGCTCGACAACGCCGAGCGGTACGCGGACAAACGCGTCGAGATCGAGGTGGCCGCCGAGGCGTCCGAGGCCGTCCTCACGGTCACCGACGATGGCGCCGGCATCGACCCCGGCGACCGCGAACGCATCTTCGAACGCTTCACCCGCCTGGACAGCGCCCGCAGCCGCGGTGCCGGCGGTACCGGCCTGGGCCTGGCCATCGCCCGCGAGATTGCGCAGGCGCACGGCGGCCTTCTCGACCTTGAAGACTCCCCGCGCGGAGCGCGCTTCGTGCTCCGGCTCCCCCTGGGCTGAACGCGAAGGGCCGTCCACAGGGTGTGGACGGCCCTTTCGAGACGCGCTGTTCAGGTGCGCTGGCAGGTGCGCTGGTCAGGCGCGCACAGCCTGGACTTCGAGCTGGATGTCGACCTTGTCGCCGAGCAGGGCCTTGTCACCCTTCAGCGGGACGTTGAACTCGATGCCCCAGTCCTTGCGGTTGATGGTGGTCTGGGCGGAGAAGCCGGCGCGGGTGCCGCCCCACGGGTCCTCGCCGACGCCGTGGAACTCCAGCTCCAGGGTGACGGGCTTGGTGACGTCCTTGATCGTCAGCTCGCCGTCGACGAGGTAGTCCCCGCCCTCGGCGCGCACACCCTTGGTGACGAACGTCATCGTGGGGTGGTTCTCGACGTCGAGCACGTCGGCCGTACGCACGTGGGCGTCGCGGTCGGCGTTGCGGGTGTCGATGGACGCGAGCTTGATCTCGGCGGTGGCCTTGGAGTCGGCGGGGTTCTCGGCGATCTCGACGGCGCCGGAGAACTCGGTGAAGCTGCCGCGTACCTTGGTCATGAGGTGGCGGATGGTGAAGGTCACCTCGGAGTGGGCGGGGTCGATGTTCCAGGTGCCGACGGTCAGTTCCTTGGCAACGGTGGCGAGGCTCATGGGTGTCTCCGTAGTTCTTGAAGTTTCAACCAACGGGTCCGAGATTAGTTGAGACTTCAATCGATTGTCAAGCGCTGGGGACCGGTACCTACATACAGCGCGTACTGTTTGTTTGCTGGTTACACTTCCGGCATGTCCACGCAGACGCGGCGTACGCAGGAGGAACGCACCGCGGCAACCCGCAAGGCCCTGCTCGACGCCACGATCGACTGCCTGGTGGAGCACGGTTACCACGGCACCACCACCACCCGTGTGGTCGAACGGGCCGGGGTCTCCCGCGGCGCGCAGGTGCACCACTTCCCGACCAAGAACGACCTGGTTCTCGCTGCCGTGGAGCATCTGGCCCGCAAGCGCGCCGACCAGTTCATCGAGCAGGACCTCGGCCGGCTTCGGGCCGCCGAGGACGGGATCGGCGAGGCCCTCGACCTGGTCTGGGAGGTCCACCAGGGACCCCTCTTCGACGCCTCCATGGAGCTGTGGATCGCGGCCCGTACCGATCCCGAGCTGCGCACCCACGTCGCCTCGCTGGAGCGCACGGTCACCGCGGGCATCCTCGATCTGGGTCGCCGCCTGATGGGCGACCGTGTGGACGACGCCGAGTTCCGCGGCGATCTCTACCTCATGCTGGAGACCATCCGCGGCCTGCGGCTCCTGCAGTTCGTGCACCCGACCTCGCCCGAACGCACCCGCGAACGCTGGCTGAGAACAAAGTCCCGCCTCCGCCTGATGGCCGAGGGCCACATCTCCTGACACCGCCACATCTCCTGACGGGTCACGTGGTTGCCTGCTCTGGTCGATAGGCGCAACGCTAGACCTGTCTAATAAACAGTCCAGATTGTATGTTTCTGTCTGTCGAGTCCCATGAGCGGCGCCCCGGAGGACGGATGTCTCGCAGCTTCAACCTGGCCGACCTGTTCGAGATCGTGGCCGATTCGGTGCCCGGCAAGCTCGCGCTCGTGGCGGGCGAGGTGCGGCTGACCTATCGGGAGCTCGATGAGCGTGCCAACCGGGTGGCCCATCACCTGGCCGCGGCGGGCGTGGGGCCTGGCGATCATGTCTCGATCCTCGCCTACAACCGGGCCGAGTGGCTGGAGACGCAGATCGCGGTCTGGAAGATCCGTGCGGTGCCGGTCAACGTCAACTACCGCTACACGGCGGATGAGCTGGCCTATGTGATCGCGGACTCGAACTCGGTTGCGCTGGTGGGCGAGCGCTCGCTCATCGCCCGCCTGGGCGAGGCCAGGGGCAAGCTGGCGGATCTGCGCCATGTCGTGGTGATCGAGGACGGGTCGGGCGACGAGGTGCCGGACGCGGTCGCGTACGAGGAGGCGCTGGCGGGTGCCTCAGCCGCGCGTGACTTCGCCGAACGGTCGAGTGACGACCTCTACCTTCTCTACACCGGCGGAACGACCGGCATGCCCAAGGGCGTCATGTGGCGCTGTGAGGACATCTTCATCGCCGCCATGGGTGGTGGGAACATGCTCGGCGATCCGGTCTCCACCCCTGAGGAACTCGCCGGCAAGGCCAAGGACGGCGGCCTCACGACAATGGTGTGCGCGCCCATGATGCACGGCGCGGGCATGTGGGTGGCGTGGGCCTCGCTCACGGCGGGATCGACGGTCGTGTTGTGGTCGGAACGCAGGTTCGCACCGGAACGGGTGTTGTCGGTCGCCGCGGCCGAGAAGGCGCAGGTGCTGCTGCTGGTCGGGGACGCGATGGCCCGGCCGATCGCCGACCTTCTGGCGACCGAGCCGGGGGCCTATGACCTCTCGTCCCTCCTCGTCATCGCCACCGGCGGGTCGGTCACGTCGCCCGACGTCAAGGCCAGGCTGCAGGAGGCCGTCCCGTCCCTGATGATGATCCTCGACGCGTTCGGCGGCTCGGAGACCGGTGCGTTCAGCCAGGCGGTCGAGCCGGCGGCGGACGGGTCGCCGCGCTTCATGCCGCGCGACGGGAACGTGGCCGTGCTGGACGCCTCCCTGCGGCGGATACCTCCCGGCTCGGACGAGATCGGCGTCGTGGCCCGCACGGGACGGATCCCGCTGGGTTACTGGAACGACGCGGACAAGACCGCCAAGACCTTCGTCCTCGACGAGGAGGGCACCCGCTGGGCGCTGCAGGGTGACATGGCGCGGATGGACGAGGACGGGGCGATCCTGCTGCTCGGCCGGGGTTCGCTCGTCATCAACACCGGCGGCGAGAAGGTCTTCGTGGAAGAGGTCGAGGCGACGCTCAAATCGCATCCGGCCGTTTACGACGCGCTCGTGGTCGGTGTGCAGGATGAGCGGCTGGGATCACGCGTGGCCGCCGTCGTCTCATTGAACGAGACGGTCCCGGTCGAGGAACTGATCGCGCACTGCCGCAAGACGCTCGCCGGATACAAGGTCCCGCGCGACATCCAGATCGTGGACGAGGTCAAGCGCTCTCCCGCAGGCAAGGCCGACTACCGCTGGGCGAAGGACGTCTGTGGCAATGAGTGACGCGCCCTAACCCGTCATCAGGTCCGCGAAGTTGTCGGCCAGCAGTTGATGGCCGCGCGAGTTGAGGTGTGGCCGGTCCTCGCTGTAGTTGGCGGGGTCGGCCATGCCTGGCAGCGCCCACGCGTCGACGCACAGCGCGCCGTGCGCCGCCGCCTCGGCCCGGATCGCCTCACCGGCAAGGCGAACCCGGTCCTGGACCATGGGGACGAGCACCGACGGTATGTGGAGCCGTTCGGCGATGTCGGGGAGGGTGCAGGTGATCAGTGTGGCCGACATCGCGGCGAGACCGTCGAACAGCCACTTCAGGTCGCTGCTGAACCGGGACTCCTCGAACTCCGGGTCCAGGATGTCGGTCATGCCGGCGGTGAGGCTGATCAGATCGGGCCGGCGCGCCGGAACGGCGGGGAACTGGTCATCGATGATCTCCGTCACCGTCGCCCGGTCGGCGCTGAGGTCGGTCAGCGCGCAGGGGCGCCCGGTCCGCTCCGCGAGCGTCCGGGCCAGCCGCGCGTGCCAGTCGAGATCGTTGTGTCTGCCGCTGGGGCCGGCGCCGAGCCGGTCGCCGAGCGCCACGTAGATCGGCCAGGCCATGGTCGGCCTCCCGTCCAGAGGGGTGCCGTTCTTCTCATGACACTCGTCCTCGGAACGCGGCCTGGCAAGGTCGGCCGTCCGGCAAGGTTCGTCGGTCTCGCTCGATCAGGTGACGGGGATCGTCTCGTGGGCCGGGCGGCGGTGCTCCAGGGCGGCACGGAGCTGGGCGCGGCCCCGGTGGATGCGGCTGCGGACGGTGCCGAGTTTGACCCCGAGGGACGCGGCGATCTCCTCGTAGGTGAGGCCCTCGATGTCGCACAGGACGACGGCGGCGCGGTATTCGGGTGCGAGGGCGTCCAGCGCGGCCTGGATGTCGGCGTCCAGGTGGTTTTCGTCGTAGGCCTGCGCCGGGCTGGGCTCACGTCCCTGGAGGCGTTCGGCGGCGTCGTCGCCCAGCGCGTCGAAGCGGATCCGTGCCTTGCGGCGGGCCCGGTCGAGGAACAGGTTCGTGGTGATCCGGTGCAGCCAGCCCTCGAACGTGCCGGGGCTGTAGGAGGACAAGGATCGGAAGACCCGGACGAAGACGTCCTGGGTCAGGTCTTCGGCGTCGTGCCGGTTTCCCGTGAGGCGGTACGCCAGCCGGAACACCCGTGTGGAGTGTTCGCTGACGATCTCCTCCCATGTCGGAGGCGTCCACGCCATAGCGCCTGCGCTCACCACTACCCCCGTCTGATACGAAATCGTTACGGCACAGCATGCCGGTACCCGGATAAGAGCCGTGTAAGAACGATCCTCGCTGGCCGGAATCGGCGCTTACATACCGTGATACGGGTCCCGCGTGCGGCCGGTTCACCTGGGGATTCACGGGCAGGTCATGGGGTGGCCACTTGGGCCCTCGATCTCTCAGCGTGACAGAGGACACATTGATTACGCTGGATCGGCCTCGGCAGGCGCCGCCCGAAGGGTCACCAACGACGTGTGACCCAACTCATTAGATCAGTTGTCAACAATAATTGAAACCTTATCGGCCGGGTGACGATGATCGGGGCACTGCACACCCACCCCCCGAAACGCGAGGCAGTGGCATGGCGCGAAGCTACAACCTGGCCGACCTGCTCGAGATCCTGGCCGAGGCCGGCCCTGACCGCCCCGCCCTGGTGGCGGGGGGCGAACGCCGCACCTACAGGGAACTGAACGAGCGGGCCAGCCGCGTCGGCCACCATCTGGCGGCCGCCGGAGTCCAGCCGGACGAGCACGTCGCGATCCTCGCCTACAACCGGGCCGAGTGGATCGAGAGCATGCTCGGCGCCTTCAAGATCCGGGCGGTCCCGATCCCGGTGAACTTCCGGTACGTGGCCGCCGAGCTCCACCATGTCCTGTCCGACTCCGACTCGGTCGCGCTCATCGGGGAGCGCTCGCTGCTGGCCAAGGTCGAGGAGATCAGGGGTGACCTGCCGCGGCTGCGGCACGTGATCGTGATCGAGGACGGCTCCACGGCAGAGATCCCGGGCGCCGTCGAGTACGAGAAGGCGTTGTCGGAGGCGTCCCCAGGGGACGACTTTCCTGAACGTTCGAACGACGACCGCTACATCATGTACACGGGCGGCACCACGGGCTACCCCAAAGGCGTCGAGTGGCGCTGTGAGGACATCTTCTTCGGAGCCCTCGGCGGCGGGAACGCCCTGGGCGACCCGATCGACAGTCCCGACGCCATCGCCAAGAACGCCGAGCAGCCGCCGATGGCCGTGCTCGACTGCGCGCCCGTCATGCACGGCGCCGGCCAGTGGGTCGCGTTCATGGGCCTCTTCACCGGGGCCAAGGTCGTGCTCTACACCGACCACGCCTTCGACCCGGCCACGGCGCTGAACCTCCTGGAGGAGGAGCAGGCGAACGTCATGATGCTGGTCGGCGACGTGATGGCGCGGCCGGTCGCCAAGGAACTCGCCGACGGCTCGTACGACACGTCCTCGCTCTTCGCGATCGCCTCCGGAGGCGCGCCGCTCACCGAGAGCGTCAAGGACGCCCTGAAGGTCCACCTGCCGAACGTCATGTTCCTCGACAACTACGGGGCCTCGGAGACCGGCGCGACCGGACCTTCCGTCGGCGGTAAGGAAGGCACGGCCCGGTTCATGATGAAGCCCGAGGTCAGCGTGCTCGACGACGACCTCAAGCCGGTCGCTCCCGGTGAGATCGGCAAGCTGGCCCGGCGCGGCCACATCCCGATCGGCTACTACAACGACCCGGAGAAGACGGCCACCACGTTCTTCACCGACGCCGAGGGCACCCGCTGGTCGGTCCCGGGCGACTTCGCCATGCTGGAGGAGGACGGGACGATCACGCTGCTCGGCCGCGGCTCCCTGGTGATCAACACCGGTGGCGAGAAGGTCTACCCCGAGGAGGTCGAGGTGGCGATCAAGGACCACCCCGACGTCTATGACGTGGTCGTCGTGGGCCTGCCGGACGAGCGTTTCGGCCAGCGCGTCGCCGCAGTGATCGCGCCGCGCCCGGGAACGAGCCCGACGCTCAACGAGCTCACCGGCTACCTGCGCGGGCGTGTGGCGGGCTACAAACTGCCGCGCCAGATCCATCTGGTCGACGAAGTACAGCGCACCGCCGTCGGCAAGTCCGACTACAAGTGGGCCAAGGGCGTCTTCGCCGACGCCAGCTCGTAACACCCGTCGAAGGCCTCCAGCACGGCGGGCCATGTGCACCGCATGGGCTCGGTGGCCCGGTTGTGCGCGGCGATCCGGTTTCGCAGCCGGTGGTCATCGGCCAGCCGCAGCAGCGCCGCCGCCATCTCGGGGAACGTCCGGCCGAGGAGTCCCTCCCGGCCGGACTCCACGAAGTCGGCGACGCCGCTGCCCGTCTGCGCGATCACCGGCAGGCCCGCGAGCCGTGCCTCCAGCGCGGCCAGTCCGAACGACTCGCGTGCCGCCGGTGCCACGAAGACGTCGGCCTGGGCCAGGACGACCCGTACGGCGGAACGGTCCAGCCGCCCCGTGAGCCGCACCCAGCCGGACATCCCGTGGCGGCGCAGGTAGCGCTCCATCCTGGTGCGCGCCGGGCCGTCACCGACGATCGTCGCGCGGATCGGCACGACGGAGCCCACATCGCGCAGCAGCCGAAGCAGGTTCATCGGCTCTTTGCGCGGCGCCAGCCGGCCGACCGCGACCACGTGCAGCGCGTCGCCGGCCGTCCGGAGCCGCGTCGGCGCGTGCGTGAAGTCGTGCCAGCGCGACGTGTCGATCCCGTTCGCCACGACCAGGACGGGCAGCCTGCCGCCCACGACCTGGCGGATCGGCGCGGCGGCGGCCTCGCTCACCGCGGTCACGACCAGGCCGCCGGCGGTCCGCGCCCAGCTCGCGAACAGCCCGCGGTAGACGCTGCGGCTGACCGGGCCCCAGAGGCTGTGGACGGTGAGGACGACGGGCACCGCGGCCCGCCTGGCCTGCGGGACCGCCCGCCAGGCGAACGGAGAGGCCGCACCGGCGTGAACATGCACGACGTCCGGCTTGCGCTCCTCCAGTACGGGCCGGAGCGACCGGCCGACCGGAAGCTCCCAGGGCATCGGCGCGACGAGCCGATCCACGGGCGGCCGCCCGGCGCACGGCCGGCCGGCGGCGAACGGACTCCCGGCCGCGAAGGCCTCGTCCTCCGGCAAGGCCGTGCGGCACGGCGTCGCGGTGGCGATCGAGACGTCGTGGTCGGCGGCGAGCTGCGCACGGGACAGCTCGTCGACCTGGACTTCGATGCCGCCCAGCCGTGGCAGGAAGCAGTCGCTCACGTGGAGAATCCTCACCCCACCGAAGTGTTGGTCGCGGCGGGCCCCGGACACGGCTCGCGCCGTCCTGGTGGTTCAGGTTTGACCGAACGCAGGCATGATCTTCAAGTTGATCAGGGAATCCTGATTCCGTGCGACGGACCTGTGTCTTCTTCCACGCCCATCCCGATGACGAGGCACTTCTCACGGCGGGAACGATGGCCCGGCTGGCGGCCGAAGGGCACCGCACGGTGCTTGTGGTCGCCACCGCTGGAGAAAGGGGCCTCGCGGCGGAGGACGGCGACGGGCGTTCGCTCGGGGAGGCCCGTACAGACGAACTGCACGCGTCGGCACGCGCGCTTGGCTGCTCCAGAGTGGTGTTCCTCGGCTACCAGGACTCCGGGTTGGACGGGAACGCTCCGGGCGGCTTCGCGAGTGCGAACGTGGCTGAGGCCGCTGCCCGGCTCGCCGAACTGCTCCGCCAGGAACGCGCGGACCTTCTCACCGTGTACGACCCGGCGGGGGGCTATGGACATCCCGACCACGTCCAGGTGCACCGTGTCGGCGTCGAGGCGGCGCGGCTGGCCGAGACACCGGTGGTCCTGGAGGCGACCGTCGACCGTGATCTGCTGCTGCGCGTCCTCCGCCCGCTCGCACGGCTGCGGCTGGCGCCTCGCGCGCTGGACGTGCGGAGCTTCGAAAGCACGTACGTGCCGAGCTACCAGATCACGCATCGCGTCAAGGTCGCGGCGTACGCGGAGGCCAAGCGCGCCGCCATGGAGGCGCATGCGACCCAGGCCACGGGGGGCGACTCGATCCGCACCCTGGCGGCGTTGCTCAAGCTGCCGCGGGCGCTGTTCCGGCATGCACTCGGCACCGAGTGGTACGTACGGCGGGACCTGTCACAAGGAACCGTGCTCGGCCATCCGCTGCAGGCCTGGCCGGCGGCACGGCAGGGCGCCCGTCCGGTGCCCGAGCCCAACGTCTCCGCGTTCGGCGATGTGGCCGACGGTTGAGCAGGCCGGCGAGAGTCGTTCTATCAGCCGTCTCGCTCCTCGGCGCCGCGGCACTCCTGATCGCCCTTCCCTACGTGGTCGGGGTGAACTGGAAGGAGATCGTCACTGAGATCGGCGGTCTCAGCACCATTGAGATCGCTTTGCTGACCCTGCTGTGGCTGGGCGGGCTCTCGGCCTACACGTTCGTGCTCACGTCATCGCTGCCGGGCCTGACCCACCTGCACGCGTTCATGCTGAACGCCGTCGGCAGCGCGGTGAGCAACCTGCTCCCCTTCGGCGGCGCGGCCGGCGTGGCCGTCACGTTCGCCATGGCCCGCGGCTGGGGCCACCGTAACGCGGCGATCGCGGTGTCCACGCTCGTCACTGGCGTCTGGAACGTCCTGTCGCGGCTGCTGCTCCCGGCGGTGGGCATGGTGGCGCTCCTGATCGCGGGTGAGCTGCCCGACCGGCGGATGGCCGTGATGGTGGCGCTCGCCGCCGCCGCTCTGGTCGGGATCGTCGTCCTGCTCGTGCTCGCACTCCGCTCCGAGGTGGCTGCGCGCACGGTGGACCGGTGGTTGCGCGGCGCCGTGCGACGACTGCCCCTCCGGCTGCGCGGGCTGGTGTCACGCGCGGACGGCGCGATGCTCGACGTACGTCACAAGACCGTCGGCGTGCTGCGCACCGGCTGGCGGGGCCTCACCGCCGGCATGGTGGCCTACCTGCTGTTGCAGGCACTGCTTTTGAAAGGTTGTCTCTTCGCGGTGACGGCCGATATAGGCCTCGCCGAGGTCGTCGCCGTCTTCGCCATCAACCGGATGCTCACCACCGCCGTCATCACGCCGAGCGGGGCGGGCATCAGCGAGACCGGCACCGCCGCGTTGCTCGTGCATTTCGGTGTGCCCGCGGCGCCCGCCGCCGCAGCGACGATTCTTTACTCCTTCTACACGTATGCGATCGAAGTACCTGCAGGCGGCCTTGCGTGGACAGGTTGGACATTGCGTCGGAGGCGCAAGAAAAGCGACGCTTTGGAGCTAACCCGGACATTGGTCAAGAAATGATTCCGCCGTGGCGAGTGTGGCTTGGGATGCCTCGGGCGCATAACCACCACATGGGGAGAGAACGGATGGTACCCCTCGCGCAGCGGTATCGGATGCTCTCGGTGATGGGCAGCGGAGGGATGGGAACTGTCTGGCGCGCCTATGACGAGATGCTCGACCGCGACGTGGCCATCAAGGAAGTACACCTGCCCGAACGCCGGACCATCGGCGAGCGCCGCGTGCTGTGCCGCCGTCTCATCGAGGAGGCCCGCGCCACGGCGGCGCTGCGGCACCCGGGCGTGGTGGCCGTCCACGACATCGTCATCGAGAACGGCCGCCCCTGGATCGTCATGGAGTTCCTCGAGGCCCGGTCGTTGCACCAGATCCTCAGCGAGGACGGTCCGCTCGCCCCGCACCGCGCCGCCGAGATCGGCGTGGCGGTCCTCGGCGTGCTGCGTGTCGCGCACGGCGCCGGCATCCTGCACCGCGACGTGAAGCCCAGCAACGTGCTCGTCTGCGAGGACGGCCGGGTACTGCTCACCGACTTCGGGCTGGCCGTGCACATGCACGAGGGTCGCGAGATCGCGGACACGATCGTCGCCGGGATCGAGGGGTCGCCCGCGTACCTGTCACCCGAACGGGTGCGGGGCGAACCGAGCGTCGAGGCGTCCGACCTGTGGTCGCTGGGCGCGACGCTCTACGCCGCCGTCGAGGGCCGCTCCCCCTTCCTGCGCTGCCATGCGCTGGCCTCGATGGTCGCGGTGCTCATGGGGGAGTACGAACCGCCCGCGCGCGCGGGACCGCTCGCACCGGTGATCGACGGCCTGTTGCGTCAGGAAGCCGATGACAGGCTCTCGCTGGCCGAGACCTCGTGCCGGTTGACCGACGTCGTGCTCTCCGGATGCACACCCGGGACGGCGCCCGAGAGGGCCGTGGCGGCCGCCGCGGCGGCGGAGGCGGCCGGGGTCGCGGGGGCCGCGGCCGCCGCGAAGGCCGGCGGGGCGGCGGAGAGATCCAGCGAGGAGGCTTCGTTCTGGCGCGGAGCACTGGCGATGGTGGCGGTGGCCGACCGTCCGAGGATCGGCGTGGTCATCAGTGTGGCCACCATGGCCTTGCTCGTCGGCGCGATGGGCGCCTGGACCGCGCGGTGGAACTCGGTGGGCCAGAGCGCCGCCCTGGCGTTGCTGCGGCCCGGTTCCGGGGTCCCGGTGGCCACGAGCGTCAGGTACCACGAGTCAGACGGCTACTCGGTGAAGGTGCCGTCCGGCTGGAAGCGCGAACGGGTGCCGGGGGGCGTTCAGTGGAGCGACCCCGGCAGGCGGCAAGGTCTGCGCATCTCTCCGGTCCGCGGCGACGCGCTGGAGGGGCTCCGGTCGGCCGAACGCAGGGAGGTCAACGAACGGTCGTACCCCGGCTACCGGAGACTGCGCCTGGAGCCCGTGCCCGAGCTCTCGAAGGGCGGCGCGGAGTGGGAGTTCACCTGGGAGAAGGACCGGCACGGTCTGCGCAGCCGCACGGCCGGCTATGAGTTCTACTTCTTCGCACCGGACTCCCGCTGGACACCCGGGCAGCGACAGTATGACGAGATCCTCCAGACCTTCCGGCCCGAGCGATCGTGACACCGAGCGCGCAGAGGCTCAGGTCGTCTGCTGCACCTTGAGCAGGAACTCGGCGTTGGACGAGGTGTCCTTCATCTTGTCCAGAAGCACCTCGATGGCCTGCTGCCGTTCAAGGCCCTGGAGAACGCGGCGGAGCCGCCAGTTGAGCGTCAGCTCTTCGGAGGACATCAGCAGCTCTTCGCGGCGGGTGCCGGAGGCGTCGATGTCGACCGCGGGGAAGATCCGCTTGTCGGCCAGGCCACGGTCGAGCTTGAGCTCCATGTTGCCGGTGCCCTTGTACTCCTCGAAGAACACGTCGTCCATGCGCGAGCCGGTCTCGACGAGGGCCGTGGCGAGGATGGTCAGCGAGCCGCCGTTCTCGATGTTGCGGGCGGCGCCGAAGAACTTCTTGGGCGGGTAGATCGCGGTCGCCGCCACGCCGCCCGCCAGGATGCGGCTGCTGGAGGGAGCCGCGAGGTTGTAGGCCCGGCCGAGCCGGGTGATGGAGTCGAGCAGCATGACCACGTCGTGGCCGAGCTCGACCAGGCGCTTGGCCCGTTCGACGGCCAGCTCGGCCAGCGCCGTGTGCGCCTGGGCGGGCTTGTCGAAGGTCGAGTGGATGACCTCGCCGCGGACGGTCCGCTGCATGTCGGTGACCTCCTCCGGCCGCTCGTCGATGAGGAGGACCATGAGGTGGCACTCGGGGTTGTTCTCGGCGATGGAGTTGGCGAGCGACTGCATGATCATCGTCTTGCCGACCTTCGGCGGCGACACGATGAGGCCGCGCTGGCCCTTGCCGATCGGCGAGACGAGGTCGATGACGCGGGTCGCCATGGCGCCGGTGTCCAGCCGCAGCCGCTCGTCCGGGTACAGCGGGGTCAGCTTGCCGAACTCGGGCCGGCCGGCCGCCTCCTTGGGCGTGATGCCGTTGACCGTCTCGACGTGGACCAGGGCGTTGTACTTCTCCCTGCCCGAACGCGGTGCGCGTGCGGTGCCGGCGACGGCGTCACCGGGGCGCAGGCCGCTCGCCTTGATCTGGGCGAGCGACACGTAGACGTCGTCCGGTCCGGACAGGTATCCGCTGGTCCGCACGAACGCGTGCTTGTCCTCGACGGCCAGGATGCCGTGGAAGGGAAGGATCAGATCGTCGCCGGGGGTGGCCTGAGTCTTGGCCGCCTGGGTCCTGGCGGCCTGAGTTCTGGCGGCCTGACTCCTGGGGGCCTGAGTCTTGGAGGCCTGCTTGGAGCGCTCGGCCGTGATCGTGGTGGTGGTGTCGGGCATGTGCATCCCTTCTGCACACCTGAGAAGAGCGGAGGTACAGCAGCTCGGTTCGCCGGGCTGACGGTGGCTCCCTCGGTGCGGAGGCCCGGGGCCTGCAACGGATCCTGGGCGATGATGAATGGGGAACTCGCATCTCCGGACGCTCAGATGGCCCGGGCGGGGAAGAGACACCTTCGGTTCGTCATCAACGTGTCACGGATCACGAAGGCGTTACTTTGACAGTACAGCACAACGTGGCCGTCGCGCATTCCCCGACGTGGTGACGTGTTTCATGCCGGCCGCTGGGCCAGGCGCCAAGCCGGCCGCTGAGCCGGCCGTTCAGTCGTCTGCGGGCTCGGGCTGGACGGAGACGACGCGGAACGAGCCGTGGTCGATGACCGCGTCCTCCAGGCACCCGCGCAGCCGCCGCAGCGCGTGCTCGCCCAGCGCGGGCCGCACGACGAGCGCGTACTGCCGGTCGCCGAGCGGCGCGAGGCCGCCCTTGTCCAGGTACGGCCTGGTCGAGCCCCGGCAGTACTCCCACAGCCGTGTGGCCAGCGGGTCGACGGTGGCGGCTCCGGTCGGGCCGTTGGTGCT
The DNA here is from genome assembly GCF_008923185.1 of Actinomadura rudentiformis. GTDB lineage: Bacteria > Actinomycetota > Actinomycetes > Streptosporangiales > Streptosporangiaceae > Spirillospora > Spirillospora rudentiformis. Next base: position 400,609 of record NZ_WBMT01000003.1, on the reverse strand, counting down.
GGCCTCGATGATGAGCGTGCTGGCGGCGGCGTCGACGGGCGAGTCCGGCCGATCCTGCGTGTGCTCCGCCATCTCGATGACGATCAGCGCGGCGACCGCGAGGACCGCCAGCGCGATCGCCGCCACCTTGAGCCGCCGGCGGCGGTCGGGACCGGGCGGGGGCGACAGGTCCGGCGCGCCCGCGAGGACGCCGCCCGAAGGAAGGGCGAGAGACGCCGGTGCCCGTACCTGCCCGAAGGCCGTCCCGGACCCGGCGCCGGCCCGGCGCGCGGAACCGCCGAGCGCCGCCGCCATGCGTTCCACGAGTGCCGCGAGGCCGGACACCATGATCCCCGCGCCGAGCAGCACGGGGATGAAGACCTTGTACGACTCCGGCTCGGGCGCAAGCCACCGGAAGCTCGGCGTCTCAGCCGCCTCCTCGCCCGCCGCGTAGGACCGTTCGGCTTCCCGCGGTGACGGAACGGCGGACAGGCGAGGCTCGTGGACGCCGGGCGGCGCAGGCCGGCCCTGCGTGTTCTCGATCAGCGTGTTCTCGATCAGCAGGCTCAGGCGTCGCTCCAGCCGCGCCAGCCGGTGCGCGCCCGCGACCGCGAGCAGGACGACCAGGCTGATCAGCAGGAGCTCACCCGCCATCAGGGCGCGCTGCCACTCCCAGCGCGCCAGGTAGACCACGACATAGCCACCGGTGAAGACCACCATCGCGCCCAGTCCGGCGTAGACCAGACGCGTGGTGCCTTTCACCGTCGTGCCGTTCACGCCACCGACTCCTCGTCCGGTCGCTGGTCGGCGACCAGCGCGAGGATCTCGACCCGGCCGGTGTCGCCGTCCACCAGGAGGTCGGTGCCGGGCGGGAAACGATCCAGCGCGCCGCGGAGGCCGACGACCGTTGGGACGTTCAGTTCGCGCGCGAGGATCGCCAGGTGGGAGAGCGGGCTGCCGGTCTCGGCGACCAGCCCGGCCAGCTTCGGCAGGGAGGTGGCGAGGGACGGCCGGAGGGTGTCGACGACGAGCACCGATCCTGCCGGGGGAGCGTCCGGGCCGGAGTGCACCGGCCCGGAGCCCCGGCCGCCGCCCGCGGGACGCGCCCCGTCCCCTGTCGGCGCGGCCTCCGCCACGATCCGGTCGCCCGCCAGCCGGAACACGGTGGGCAGCGGCGCGGAACGCGGCGGCGGCACGGGGCGGCGGTCGATGGTCGCGCCGCTGGTGAGCGCATTGTCGAGCTCGTCGAAGCGCAGCGTCCGGACGAGCTCGGGTGACGGCAGCACTCCCGACGCCGTGAGCCGTTGCCCTGCCGCCCACGCGAGCCGCGCGCCCAGCTCCTGGACCCAGCGGATCCGGAGCCGCAGGATCTCGCGCGGTGGCAGTGTCCCGGTGACGGCGGGCGGGTCGAGCGGGTCGGCGGTCACGGCCGGAAGGCGCGGCGCGGAGGTGATGGCGGGCGGGGTCAGGGCGAGGACGGTGGGTTCCGCGGCCAGGAGTTGCGCGTCGTCCTGGCCACGGGAGCGCCCCCGGTGCAGCGCGGCCAGCCCCTGTGCGGCCGCACTGCCGGTGTCACCGCCGGTGCCCTCGGAGAGCAACGACCCCGCGAGTGCCTCCTGTCCGTGCAGGGCGGCGAGCGCCGCCCGGGTCCAGCGCAGCGCCGCGATGAGCTGCGCATCGGTGATCTCGGCGAGCGGCGGCACGGCCGCGAGGTCGGCGTCCACCGCCGCCGCCGTCTGCGCCGCAAGGTCCGGCAGGTCGGCGCGGAGCCGTCCGACCCGCCAGGCCACCGACAGCCGCCGTACGGCGGGCACCGGGTTGAGCATCCGCAGCCGGGACCGGCGTCCTGGAGCGGCCCCCAGCCGCTGCAGGTCGGCCGCCGCCCGGCCGCCGACCGCGAGCACGGTCGGGCTCTTGCGCAGCGCCCGCCGGGACACCGCACCGGCGGTGGCCAGCGCCTCGCCGATGCCGTGGTTCAGCGGCGCGAGCCAGAGGTCCTCCTCCAGCGGGGCGAGCGGATCGGGCAGCGTCTCGGCGACAGGCCCCGGACCGAGCAGCGTCGCCCGTCGTGGCGGGACGGGCGCGAGCGCGGTCACCGGACGGCTCTGCAGCAACCAGAGCCGTCCGTCGTGGTCGAAGGCGAACTCCACGTCCTGCGGCCCGCCGAACACGGCCGCCGCCTTCGCCGCCAGCCGCGCCAGCGCTCGCAACTGCATCCGGGTCAGCGGCCCCTGATCCACCTCGCCGGTGTCGCCGGAGTCGCCGGTGGACCTGCCGTCGTCGTGCTCGACGCTGATGACGCGGCCGCGTCGCGTGAGCGCGTACCGGGTGCCGTTGACCTCGCCGCCGACCAGGGCCTGCGGCCCGCCGGGCACCGCCGAGACGATCACGCGGTCGGTCCGGCCGTCCACCGGGTCGGCGCCGAACATCACTCCGCCGGCCGCCGCCGTCAGCTGCGGCTGGACCAGCACGGCCATCGTGCCGGGGGCCGAAGACGACTCCTGGACGGCGCCGACTGCGGTCAGGAAGGGTTCCCAGCCGGTCACGTCGAGCACCGAGACGAACCGTCCGGCCATCGAGGAGACCACGCCGTCCTCCATCGTGGAGGACGAACGGACGACCAGTGGGATCTCACCGCCACGGCTCAGCTTCGCCCAGGCCTCGCGCAGCTCGCCGGTGTGCAGATAGCGATCGCCATCGGCTTCGGCGCTCGTGGTGTCGCTTCTCACCGGGATGACGAACCCGGGCAGTACGGGCAGGTCGTGCCGCGCCGCGCGGGCGAGATTGGCGGCCTTGGCCCCAGCCCAGTCGGCGGCGGACGCCATGACGTCGTCGAGTTGAATGGTCCAGAAGACGCGTGTGCTTTGTGGCACCACGAACTCCGATCCTCGGGGCCGCCCGTCCATTTAGAATCCGCTGAACCCCCGGTGAATTCCTCCCTCGTAAGGGGTGTCTTACATCTCACCCCTGGGTGTACATCGGGCGGCGTGTCATCGTCCGCAGGGCGGAGAATCCCCGGCCCGGTCTCGGGGTCGAGATCTCCGGGTACGTACGATGACCGCGCGCCGTAGCGAGACCCGAGGGGGAGCCGATGCCCGATGAGCAGCCGGTGGCAGATGGGCCGGTGGCAGATGAGCAGAGCCTGCGCGCTGACGTGGCGGAAGGCGTCGGCACGATCACGATCGACCGGCCCGCCAAGCGCAACGCCATGACGGCGGAGATGTGGCGCGAGCTGCCCGTGCTGCTGGACCGGCTGGCGGCTGATCCGTCCGTGCGCGTCGTCGTCCTCACCGGCGCCGGCGGCGACTTCTGCGCGGGCGCGGACATCGGCGAGCTCGCCGACATCAACCGGCACGACGAGGGGCACCTGTCGACGAAGGCCGAGGAGGCCCTCGCCGCGTTCCCCAAGCCCACCATCGCGGCCATCGAGGGCTTCTGCGTGGGCGGCGGCTGCCAGCTCGCGGCCGCGTGCGACCTGCGCTTCGCGGCGGAGGGCGCGCGGTTCGGCATCACCCCGGCCAAGCTAGGCATCGTCTACCCGGCGTCCGCGACGACGCGCATCGTGCGGCTCGTCGGCCCGGCGGCCGCCAAGTACCTGCTCTACTCCGCCGACCTCATCGGTACCGAGCACGCCCTCCGCATCGGGCTCCTGGACGAGGTGGTCCCCGCCGGATCGCTGCGCGCGCGGGTCGCGGAGTTCACCGCCACGCTGGCCTCCCGTTCCCTCCTCACGCAGCAGGCGACCAAGGAGATCGTCGACGCCATCGCCGCCGGCGCTCCGGTGGAGCAGCGCGTACGGGCATGGCTGGATGAGGTCGTCGCGGGCGGTGATGTGGCCGAGGGCGTCGCGGCGTTCCTCGAACGCCGGAAACCCAACTTCACCTGGAGCGCTCCGACCCGTTGAAGGCCGACAGGTCGCAGAACCGGCTCTCCGGCAGGCCATGCAGCCGTACCGCCGCGCCGACCGGATCGGCCAGCAGCCGCGCCGGTCCGGCCTTGCGCAGCTCGGCGAGCGACAACACGCCGCAGAGCATGGCCTCCGGCGTACGGACGAGGACGAACGGGCCGACCTGAGCGCCGCCCATCTCGATGCCGTGAAGGGAACGCAGCAGCGCGTTCGCGGCTTCGGTCTCCGTCCCGTTCGGTGTGCCGCTGGACGCGCGCAGCCGCCGGACGAGGTCGATGAAGTCGCGTTCGAGATCGCGCGGGCTGCGTCCGGACAGGTAGTAGCGGGCCTTCCAGCTCGTGTCCTCCCCGGTGGGGTCGGACAGCTCGACGCGCAGGCCGTACCGTTCGGCGAACCGCTCGTACGCCCGGATCAGGCCGGACGGTGCCTCCGCGCCCTCGGTGCCGAGCCCGCCCGCGACCGTGTCGATCGGGCCGGCGCCCAGCGAGGCCGCGACGGCCTGGTCGAGGCGCCCGATCAGATGGCCGCGCAGCCGGGCCACCTCTTCGGCCAGCCGGTCGACGGAGTCGCGCTGCTGCGTGAGCCGGTCATTGATCTCGGGCAGCATCCGGTCGTTGATCTGGGAGATGAGCGAGCGGATGCGGGCATCGGTCTCCTGCAGCGACTCGGCGTGCGTGACCTGCCCGGCCGCCAGCCGTTCGAGCTGCTCGCGCTGGACGCCGCGGAACTCCTCGAGTTCCTCGCGGGTGCCCTTGAGCGCGGTGAGCTGGGTGCGGATGTCGGCGATCTCGGGCGCCGGCGCCGTTCCGGTCCGTTTCCTGTCGAACGACAGATAGAGCTCGCGTCCGGCGATCGCCAGGCAGAGGAGGATGAGAATCGCGGTCATGGCGCCCCTCCAGAAGGGCCTTCTTCTGCCTGGCAAGATAGAACACCATGTACCGACCCTGATAGCCCGAAATGGCGGGAAGGCAAGACCAACGCGTGAACATCCGCCGGTTCCGCCTCGCTAGGAGGGCGTCACGTCGCCCGCGGCCTCAGTGATCGCGCGCAGTGCCGCGACATGCGCCGCGAACGCCGTCCGGCCACGTGCGGTCAACGACAGCCAGGTGCGCGGGCGTTTCCCGACATAGCCCTTGGTGATTTTGACGTAGCCCGCCTTCTCCAGCGTGGTCGCCTGCTTGGAGAGCACCGAGTCGCTCACCTCGACGGCGTCCCGGACGTACGCGAACTCGGCCTTCTCCGCCGCCGCGAGGGTTGCCACGATGGAAAAGCGCACCGGTGCGTGGATGACTTCGTCGAGTTCGTGCCGGGGGTGGTTCACGGTCGCGCCGCCCGGCCGGTCACACGCCGCGACGTCAGGTACGCGGCGACGAATCCCGGCAACGACACCGCGACCGCGCCCGGAACCCACCAGCCGGGCTCGCCCTGCATCTGTGTGCCGGGCATGAGCACCGCCAAGTAGAGCACCGTCCAGGCCGCCATCATCACCAGGTGGGAGCGTGCCATGCCGCGGTGCGCGACCGGTTGCCGCACCGCGTAGAAGATCAGCGGCGGGAGCGTGACGGCCCAGAACGCCACGCTGATCACGATGCCGGCGGGCCAGTCGACCAAGCCGAGCATCAGGACCGCCACCAGGGACATCGCGCCATAGGCCAGCTGGAACCGGACCAGCCAGCGCCCGCGCTCGCGCACCGACGCCCGCAACTCGTCCGCGCGGGCCAGCGCGGCGGCAGCGCCCGCCGAGGTCAGTCCATCTCGCTCGCTCATTTCGCCTCCTTGCCGATGGTTCGAGTCTGGCAAGTACTTTCCAATGTGGCAAGTACTTTCCATTCGGCCGGTTTAGGGTGGCGGGGTGGCGATCGACAACGAGGATCTGCGCTTGGCCGTGTATCGCGGCTTCGCGGAGACCGGACGGGCACCGGAACTGCCAGAGCTGGCCGAACGGTTCGGAGTGCGTCCCGAAACCGTCCGTGGTGGTCTCCGGGTCCTGGCGGAGCTGCGTCATGTCGTGCTCGATGACGAGGACCGGGTGGTGATGGCACACCCGTTCTCGTCGATCCCGCTCGGCTTCGCCGTCATGGGGACATCCACGTTGTGGTGGGGCGGGTGTGCGTGGGATTCGTTCGCGCTCGCCCATCTGCTTTTGGACGAGCCGGACGTCCTGGTCTCCACACGCTGCCCCGGCTGCGACCGGGCGCACGCCTGGGTGGTCCGCAGGGAGGCGCCGCCCGCCGGAGAGCAGGTCGCGCACTTTCTCGTTCCGGTGACACGGATGTGGGACGACGTCGTCCACACCTGCGGACACCAGCGGCTTTTCTGCGGGGAGCGTTGCGTGGACGACTGGCTTGAACGCTCGGGCAACGAGCGCGGCTACGTCATGGACCTCGCCACGTTGTGGCGGCTCGCGCGCGGCTGGTACGCGGGCCGCCTCGACCGCGGGTACACGCGCCGCGAGCCCGCCACGGCCGCCGCCTACCTGCGCGACGCCGGGCTGCGCGGCTCGTTCTGGGGATTGCCCTCGGATCCGCCGGACGCGCCAGGCGCGGACTAGGAGCGGTTGAGGTACGCGAGGACGGCGAGCACGCGCCGGTTGTCGTCGTCTGAGACCGCCAAGTCGAGCTTGCTGAAGATGTTGGCGGTGTGCTTGGTGACGGCCCGTTCGGTGACGACGAGCTGCTGGGCGATGGCCGCGTTCGAACGGCCCTGCGCCATCAGCTCCAGGACCTCCAGCTCGCGCGGGGTCAGCCGGCCCAGCGGCTGGTCCCGGGTGCCGCGCGCCACGAGCCGCGAGATGACCTCCGGGTCCATCGCGGTGCCGCCCGCCGCGACCCGGCGGACACCGTCGATGAACTGCTCGGCGTCGAACACCCGGTCCTTGAGCAGGTAACCGATCCCGCCGCTGCCGTCGGCCAGCAGCTCCCGCGCGTACAGCTGCTCGACATACTGGGACAGGACCAGGACCGGCAGCCCCGGCACCTGGCGGCGAGCCTCCAGCGCCGCCTGCAGCCCCTCGTCGGTGAACGACGGCGGCAGGCGCACATCGACCACCGCCACGTCGGGGCGGTGGTCGAGCAGTGCCTTGAGGAGCGAAGGGCCGTTGTCGACCGCGGCGGCGATCTCGAAGCCGTGCGATTCGAGCAGGCTGACCAGGCCTTCCCTCAGGAGGGCAAGGTCTTCGGCGAGGACAACTCGCACGGCAGCTCCAGGGTCACGATCGTCGGGCCGCCCACGGGGGAGTTCAGGGCGAGTACGCCGTCGAATGTACCGATCCTGCGCTCGATTCCGCGCAGGCCCGTGCCGCCCTCCAGGGTCGCGCCGCCGTGGCCGTCGTCGGTGACGGTGATCCTCATGAAGCCGCTCTCGTAGCGCAGGTCGATCCAGACGCGGCTCGCGCCCGAGTGCTTGGCGGCGTTGGTGAGGATCTCCGACACCGCGAAGTACGCGGCGGACTCGACCGGCGGCTGGGGGCGGCCGGGCAGCGTGGACTCGACCTCGACCTGGAGCGGGTGGTCCAGGGCCAGGGCCTTGACGGCGTCGCCGATGCCGCGGTCGGCGAGGACCGGCGGGTGGATGCCGCGGACCAGGTCGCGCAGCTCGTGCAGCGCCTTGGCCGACGACTGGCGCGTCTCGGCGAGCAGCAGCCGCGCCTTGGCCGGGTCCTTGTCGAGGAGGTGCTCGATCGCGCCGAGCGTCATGCCCATCGCGACCAGCCGTGCCTGGGCGCCGTCGTGCAGGTCCCGCTCGATGCGGCGGAGCTCGGCGGCCGACGCGTCCACGGCCTCGGAACGGGTCTCGGTCAGGTGCTGGACGCGCAGGGCCAGCTTCGACTTCTCGGTCGGCCCGAGGAGCGACTGCCCCCACCGGCCGTACACCTTGAGCAGGCGCGGCCCGGACAGGAAACCGGCGACCATGAAGACCGTGCCGAGCAGCACCGTGGCGGTCACCTTCGCGCCGTCGTTGCCGTAGCCCTGCTGGATGGGGATGAAGCCGTACCACTCCTGCCCGCCGGCGTTGGCGATCACATCGCCCATGCCGCCCGCCAGGATCAGGCCCCACAGGCCGTAGGCGACCAGGTAGAACGGCAGCGCCGCGGTGAAGAACACGACGATCGGGTCCGCGACCAGCCAGGCCATGTCACGCCAGGTCGCGGGGTCCGAGGACAGCCGGACGAAGCGGTTCCACTGGCCGACGAAGCCTGGGTCCTCCTCTTCCGGCGGCTCGGGCAGGTACGGCCGCTCGATCTGAACGCCGGTCCACTTGCCGATCAGGTCGCGGTACACGTTCATGAGCGACCGCGCCAGCATGACCACCGGCGGCACCATCAGGATGCCGACCACGCTGGTCACCAGCGAGTACGAGGTGATCAGCAGCGTCGCCAGGGCGATTGCGGGAAAGGCCAGCAGGCTCAGCCGGAACCCGCGCCACGGCGCCCTCAGCCGCTCCGCGGCCCAGTTCTCCTTCGCCAACTCACTGCTCGTCGTGTCACTGCTCATCGTGCTGCCTCCGTGGCTCGCCGTCTTCGAAGTCCAGTCTCCGACGAGGGCCTGCCGCCCACAGTGTGCCCGCAACCCGGACCGGGGGTGTACCTGAGTACACCCCCTCCGGCCAGTCGAGGACGATCTATTCGCGGGCCTGCGTCCCGATGCCTCGGCAAAGGCGACGCCCGGATTGTGTATCGGCGGATGAGGGCGGCGGCCCGTTCCCTGACCATGGCGCTGACCACGCAAGCGCACAGGGGGGCCTCGTCATGGCGGACACGGATCCGAGCGGCGGCACATCACCCGGCGGAGCCGGGCCGGGACCCGGCCGCGCACTCGAGTACTCCTGGCGCGGGGCGGTCGGTGCGGAACTGTTCTGGATCGAGGAGACCTGTTCCTGCGCGACGTTGTGCCAGGAGGAGACCGCGCGGGTGTGGCGCGCGCTCAACATCTGCCTGGCAGTGAGCGCGGTGCTGGCGTCCGGAGTCGCCGGGAGCATGATGCTCGCCGGCAACCGGCACGAGATCGTCGCAGGCGGGCTGGCCCTCGGAGCGGCACTGCTGTCCGCTCTCCTCGGGATGCTCGGCCCGGCGCGCCGGGAAGGCCAGGCGAACGAGTCGGCGGAGGCGTTTCAAGAAGTGCAGGCGATGGCCCGCCAGGCTCGCCAGGTGGACTTGCAGGCACAGTACTTCGAACAGGCCCGCGAGTCCCTCGCCGCCCTCACCGACCGCTGGCAGGCGGTCAACCGGTCGGCGGTCCCGGTGTCCCGCTGGGCGCGGCTGAGGATCAGGAAGCAGACCGTGGCCTCAGACGCGGCGGAGGAACGGATGGCCAAGCGGCTGAGCATGGTCGGCGCCATCGTGCCGCCGCCCCGGGCCGCCGACCAGATCTCCTGACCCGTGCGAAACCGACCCGTGAAATTGACCCGTTCATAACTGGCGCGGGCAGAACAACGGCTCCGCGCGGCGCACGGAGCCGTTGTTCGTGCTCATCTACGAGAAGTCGTCGCCGGGAAAGCCAAACCCGAACCGAACCAGGTGTGGGCGGTATACCCACTTTCCAATGAACCTCGGCCTGACGTTTCCGCGAAGCTTGACCCAGCCGTGTGACCGACGGCATTGCGCCAGCACGACCTTTCCGTGGCGGAGGTGACCGATCCTCCTGCCCCACGGCGTCCTGTGGACGAAAGTGCCGCGCCGGGGCCAGACATAGTAGCGGCACGTCCGCTCGGCCTCCGGAGCGATGGTGGATGCGGTGGTCGTCGCGGCGGCGGGTGTCTGCGTGGCGGCGGCCTCGGCACTGCCGGAGGTGAGCACGGCGGTACCGCTCATGGTCAGCGCCGAGATGGAAAGCGCCACCCCAGTGCGAATGCTCGTACGCATTTCTTCTCCCTCGTGGTGCAGATTGGGCGTATTGGCCGCAATCTCCTCGGAGGGAGACTGTCCTCGTTTCCCTGACGATAGACTTCATGCCGGGCAAACACTGTGTAGATCCCACTCTGAAATGCGCCCAATGTCCGAAATGCCGCAAAGGTACGGCGGTCGATCCGGATCAGAGTGAGACGAAGGTCAGACCGCGCTTTTTCAGCTTGGGAATGGCGCCGCGCAGCGCCTTCACCGTCTGCGAGCGGTCGCCGCCGCCGTCATGGCAGAGCAGGATGTCACCGGAGCCGCACTTGAGGAGTCCGCGCCGGATGCTGCCCACACCGGGCCGTCTCCAGTCCTGCGGATCGACGGCCCAGTCGACCGGCAACATCCCGTGCTCGCCGATGATGTCGAGGGTCGCCTTCGACCAGTTGCCGCCCGGCGCCCGGAAGAACGTGGGCACGATGCCGGTCGACTGCGCGATCCGGTCGTGCGCCTCGACGATCTCTTGCCGCACCTTCTTGGTGGACAGGCGGCCGAGTGAGAGCGGGTGGGTCATGGTGTGGTTGCACACCTGATGGCCCGCGTCGGCGATGCGCCGGGTGAGCTTCGGGTATTCGATGACCTGCTCGCCGATGATGAAGAACGTCGCGCGCACCTCGTGCTCGGCCAGCACGTCGAGCACCTGCGGTGTGTAGAGCGGGTGCGGGCCGTCGTCGATGGTCAGCGCGATCGTCTTCGGCGGTGGCGGCGGCACCAGATCCTGCAGGTCGCGGAGCGGCTTGCGTGGCTTGGGCGTGGTCAACCTGGCGGGCGACCAGGACGCGGCCCGGGGCGACGGTGGAACGGTCGGCGTCGGCGGGGGCGGCGCCGGCTGGTTCGGCGCGACCGTGGACGATGGTGGCGAGGGATGGATCACCGCCCGCGGCCTTGGTACGGCCGTGTGCGGCGCGGCCTTGCCCGGCTCCGAGGAGCCGAGCACGCTGTCGGCGCCCAAAGCGAAGAAGCCGGCCACGCCCATCAGTCCGAGCGCCTTCCGGCGAGATGGCCCACTCGACTCGAGATCCCCCACAAGGCAACGTTAGCGGGGTTTGCGAGGGTTACGCGGTGCCAGTCAGATCACAATCGCTTCAAATGAGTTGGCGGACGATGCGCGTCGTTTGGTTCGGGGGGAAGTCATGAGTGCGGCGCCCGACGTCGGGCCATTGCTCGGCCTGGTCCTCGTCGTCCTCACGGTCGCGGCGGCATGGCTGGTGCGCCTCGGCGGGCTGGGACTCGGCCGCGAGGTCGTGGTCGCCGCGGTGCGTGCGACCGCGCAGCTCGCGGCCGTCTCGCTGCTCATCGCGGCGGTGCTGCGCAGTGCGGGATGGACGGCGGTGTTCGTCGCCGGCATGGTGGTCATCGCGGCCGCCACCGCGGGTCGCAGGATCACCGGATCGACGCGTGGCCGGGCCTGGTGGGCGATGCTGCCGATCGCCGCCGGCGTCGCGCCCGTCCTGGGCCTGCTGCTCGCCTCGACGCTGGTGCCGTTGCGCCCGGTGGCGGTGCTGCCGATCGCCGGTATCTTCATCGGCGGCGCGATGACCGCCTGCGCGCTGACCGGCCGCCGCGCGCTGGACGAGTTGCGAACGCGGCGCGGGGAGTACGAGGGCGGGCTCGCGCTGGGGCTGCTTCCCCGCGACGCCGCGCTGGAGGTCTGCCGGTCGGCCGCCGCGCTCGCGCTGATCCCCGCGCTGGACCAGACGCGCACGGTCGGGCTCGTCACGCTCCCCGGCGCGTTCGTCGGTGTGCTGCTGGGCGGCGCCGACCCCTTGGAGGCCGGAGCCACCCAGGTGCTTGTGCTCATCGGCCTGCTCGCGATCGAGGCCGTCGCTGTGCTCATCACCCTGGAACTGGTGGCCACCGACCGGCTGAAGGACGACCGGCCCGGCTAGTCCACGGCGGCGAGGGCGTCGATCTCCACGAGCATCTGCGGGAGCGGCAGATCGACGAAGACGGTGGTGCGGGAGGGCAGCACGCCGCTGGGGCAGTGCTCCTGGACGAACTCCTCGTACGCCTCGTTCATCGGCCCGAAGTCCTCGCGCTTGGTCAGGTAGCAGCGGAACATCAGCACGTCCTCGACGCTCGCGCCGCCCGCCTCCAGGATCGCCCGGACGTTCTCCAGCGTGCGCCGCGTCTGCGCCTTCACGTCGCCCTCGTGCACGAACGCGCCGGTGCCCGGCTCCATCGAGCCCTGGCCCGACACCTGGAGCAGCGGCCCCTTGCGAACGCCCTGCGAGAACACCGGCAGTGGCGCGGGGGCGGCGTCGGTCTTGATGGCGGTCTTGTCGCTCACACTCTCTCCTCGTATCCGCAGTCGGCGGAGATGGCCCGGGTCGTGGCGAGCAACTCCGGCAACAACTCCAGCACCTGATCACGATTCAACACGACGTCAGGCACCGAGATCGAAGTGGCCGCGAGCACCCGGCCCTCGCAGCAGCACATAGTGAATGTTGCATCATGTGCAACAGAGGAGGTCGGTATGGGTATCGACAGCGCCGCCGTCGACGCGCAGCGCACCGAGCATCTCGACTGGCGGTTCAAGGCGATTCCGGCCGCCGCCCATGGCTCGACGGTCGAGGAGTATCTCCGTGGTCGGCCCACCCTCGACGACTTCGGTACCCCGTTGCTCACGCTCGATGCCGGGGCCCTCGATCACAATCTGCGGCTGATGGCCGGCTGGTCCGAGCGGGCGGGCGTGCGCCTCGCTCCGCACGGTAAGACGACGATGGCGCCAGAGCTGTGGCGGCGGCAGCTCGACGCCGGGGCCTGGGGCATCACCCTCGCCAACCTGCCGCAACTGCGCGTCGCCCGCGCGTTCGGCGTGCAGCGGCTGCTCCTGGCCAACGCGCTCGTCGACCCTGCGGGGCTGGCATGGATCGGGGGTGAGCTGGACACAGACCCGGACTTCACGTTCGTCTCCTGGGTCGACTCACCTCGCACGGTCGAGCTGATGGATGAGGCGCTGCGGGCCGCACGCGTCCAACGTGCTGTCCATGTCTGCGTCGAGCTCGGTGGCCCGCACGGTCGTACGGGCGCCCGTGACGAGGGGACGGCGCTGGCGGTCGCCGAGGCGGTCCGCAAGGCCCCTGCCTTGAGGCTGGCAGGGCTCGGCGGATACGAGGGCGCGCTGGCGCACGACGCGTCAGAGGCGGGACGCGCCGCGGTGGACGCGTACCTCCGCAGGCTGGCCGATCTGCACGGGCGGCTGGAGTACGAGACGGACGAGCCGATCGTGACAGCGGGCGGCAGTTCCTTCTTCGACCAGGTCACCGAGGTGCTGACCGGCCTGGACGGTTGCCAGGTGGTGCTGCGGTCGGGCGCCTACGTCATTCACGACGACGGCTTCTACCGGCGGATCTCGCCCTTCGCGCGCGGTGCGGCGGAGGAACGGCTCCGCTCCGCCATGCACGGCTGGGGCAGGGTCGTCTCACGGCCGGAGCCCGCACTCGCCCTCCTCGACACCGGCAAGCGCGACCTGCCGTTCGACGAGGGCATGCCCAAACCCCAGCTGGTCCGCGGCGCCGGGCCGGAGCGGCTCGCGGGCGCCCGCGTCACCGCCATGAACGACCAGCACACGTTCCTCGAAGGCGGTGACGTCGAAGTGGGCGACGTGGTCAGGCTCGGCCTGTCCCATCCGTGCACCGCGATCGACAAATGGACGTTGCTTCCGGTCGTCGACGACGCGGGCGCCGAACAGCCCGTCGTGGTCGATCTGATCCGGACCTGGTTCTGATGTCCGCCCTGGTGATACGTGGCGCCACGGTGGTGGACGGCACGGGCGCGCCCGGCCGCGTCGCCGACGTCGCCGTGACGGACGGGCGCATCGAGGCGATCGGCCTGGGGCTTGCCGGCGGACGGATCATCGACGCGACGGGGCTCGTGCTGGCCCCCGGATTCATCGACATGCACGCCCACTCCGATCTGGCGCTGCTGGTGGAGCCGGATCACCTCGCCAAGGTCAGCCAGGGCGTCACCTGCGAGGTCATCGGCCAGGACGGCATGTCGTACGCGCCGGTGGACGACGGCACGCTCCCCGCGCTGCGGCAGACGATCGCGGGCTGGAACGGCGACCCGGCGGGCTTCGACTGGAACTGGCGAAGCGTCGGCGAGTACCTCGACCGGCTCGATCAGGGCATCGCGGTCAACGCCTGCTACCTCGTGCCGCAGGGATCGGTGCGGATGCTCGCGATGGGCTGGGAGAACCGCGCGCCCACTGCGGCGGAGCTCGACCGGCAGCGTGACCTCGTCGCGACCGGCATGCGCGAGGGCGCGGTCGGTATGTCGAGCGGACTGACCTACGTGCCCGGGATGTTCGCGGACGACGAAGAGCTGATCGAGCTGTGCCGGGTCGTCGCGTCGCTCGGTGGTTTCTATGCGCCGCACCATCGTTCGTATGGCGCGGGTGCCCTGGAGGCCTACGCCGACATGGTGCGGGTGTCGCGGGAGTCGAGGTGCCCGCTGCATCTCGCCCACGCGACCATGAACTTCGGCGTCAACCGCGGCCGCGCTCCTGAGCTCCTGCGGCTCCTGGACGAGGCCATCGCGGACGGCTGCGACATCAGCCTCGACACCTATCCCTACCTGCCGGGTGCCACGACGCTCGCCGCCCTGCTGCCGAGCTGGGCGTCCGAAGGCGGCCCGGCGGCGACCCTGGCCCGGCTCGCCGACCCGGAGACGCGGGAACGGATCCGCCACACGATGGAGGTCGAGGGCTCCGACGGCTGCCACGGCGTCCCGTCGGAGTGGGAGACGATCGAGATCTCGGGCTCCCGGGACCTGAAGATGATCGGCTGCACCGTGGCCGAGGTGGCCGCCGTGACCGGTCGGCCCGCGTTCGACGTCTACTGCGAACGGCTCGTCGCCGACGAGTTGTCGACCACGATCCTCCAGCATGTCGGGCATGAGGAGAACGTCCAGGCCATCATGCGACATCCCGCGCACACCGGCGGGAGCGACGGGCTGCTGGCCCCGGCCAAGCCGCATCCGCGCGCGTGGGGGACGTTCCCTCGCTATCTGGGGCACTACGTCCGCGAACTCGGTGTGCTGTCACTCGAAGAGTGCGTCTCGCACCTGACCGGGCGGGCGGCGCGACGGCTCAAGCTCGCGGACCGCGGCCTGATCCGCCCCGGTTACCACGCCGACCTCGTGTTGTTCGACCCCGCCTCCGTGCGGGACACGGCGACGTTCGCGGAGCCCCGCCAGCAGGCGGAGGGCATTCCCTACGTCTTCGTCGGTGGCGTCGCGGTCATGGGGGACGGCCGGCACACCGGCGCCTTGCCGGGCCGGTCGCTGCGCCGCGCACCGGACGGAGTCACCCGCTAGGTCCACCCGCAGTTCGCAATGGCGGGCCTGCCCAGCCTGGTCATCTGAGAGAGCTCTCCGGGATCGGGCCCGGAGGACCACTTGATCACAGTTTGGCCCAGTATGTCCGAACGACCATCGCCCTCACCTGCATCGATATCCGATCTCTCATCACTCGTGCATTGATACGTACGTGGACAACGATGCAGGTGAGGTGCTGTGCTGCTGCTCCCCGCGATCCCGATGGACCGTCAGCAAGAGCAGGAAGCCAAGAAATGAAGCGTCTGACTGTGCCGGCCCGCGTGGGCCTGGCCGCTGCCACCGCCGTTTCCGGCGTGGCGATCTCCGGTTCCGCGTTCGCCGACCCGTCTCCGCCCCCCTCCGCGTCGGCAGGGCTCCGTCCCGGCGACGCATACGCCGGTGTAGGGCAGGCCGCCACGGCGCCGCGCGGCGGCTACTCCGCGAAGGCCGCCCCTGCAGGCATCCGCGGCGTCGACGTCGCCTCGTACCAGGGCCCGAGCATCGACTGGGCGAAGCACTACCGGGACGGGATCCGATTCGCCTTCGTCAAGGCGACCGAGGGCGCCGACACCAGGGCCGAGCCTGACGGGGGCTACGTCAACCCGTACTTCGCCGCGCAGTACAACGGCTCTCGCAACGCCAAACTGCTCCGCGGCGCCTATCACTTCGCGCTGCCGCACAAGTCGAGCGGCGCCGTCCAGGCCGACTGGTTCATCAACCACGGCGGCGGATGGCGGCAGGACGGCTGGACCCTGCCCGGCGTCCTCGACGTTGAGAACAACCCGTACAGCAACAACCTCGACACCTGCTACAACCTCAAGCCGGCGCAGATGGTGAACTGGATCCGCGCGTTCAGTGACCGCTACTTCCAGCGCACCGGCCGGCGGCCGATGATCTACACCAACACCGCCTGGTGGGTGAAGTGCACCGGCGCCAATGCCACCTTCGGCTCGCACCCGCTCTGGGTGGCCAGGTACAACACCACGCCGGGCGCGGTCCCGCCTGGATGGAAGACGCACACCATGTGGCAGTACGCCCCTGGGACCGCCGGCAATCCCTACCCGACCGGCAACTGGAGCGTCTTCAACGGCTCGTGGGCATCGCTGCAGAAGCTGGCGGTCGTGGCCCGGACTGGCTTCGCCGGCGTCAACGCCGGCCCGGAACCCGTCCGTCGCGGCCGCGCCCTGACCGTGCTCGGCCGGCTGTACGCGTTCAACGGTGGCTGGAAGGGACTGCCCGGCAAGCGGGTCAACGTCTACTTCCGGGCGAAGGGCTCCGCCAAGTGGGTGTACGCGGGTGCGGTGACCACCGACCGCTATGGCAAGTTCCGCAAGCGCTTCACGGCCAAGAGGGACGGCTCATGGCGCGTGGCGTTCTGGGGTGGTCCACGCTACTTCGGCACCACGAGCGGCTCCGACTACGTGGATGTTCGCTAACGCGGTTTCGCGGATGACGCCCTGACGCCTACTTCTCGCCGGAGAAACGTTCCCAGGCCGACTGCCTGGTCACGCCCAGGGCCTCTCCGATCTTCGCCCAGGTGACGCCGCGGCGGCGCAGCTCCTGGACCCAGGAGCGCAGGTTGGCCTCGACCTGGTCCGCCGCGGCGGAGATCCGGGGAATCTGAGCGAGCATCTGCTCGTCGGTGAGCTCACCCCAGAGGGGGAGCTGCGGGTTGAACGACGTGCCGCGGTACTCCTCGACGATCGAGTCGGCGAGGTCGACGCACTCATCGCAGATGTAGACGCCGGGGCCGGCGACCAGCTTGGCGACCTCGAAGCTCCACTTGCCGCAGAACGAGCATTGCAGGGGATCGTCGGGCATCTCGGGCTCCCGTTGTCAGGATGTCCCTGACACACTAAGGACGTCAGGGGCACCCTGACAACGCCATGGCCGGGGCCGGTCAGCCGGCGGGATCGATGAGGCTGCGGACGTGAGCCATGATCGGCTCGGCGAGGGCGGGGAGGCCGCCATGGTCGCCCTCGGCGACCTTGCCGGTGACCAGCGCGGCGACGCCGCCCACGACGATGCGAGAGGCGAACTCGGGATCCGGCAGCCGCAGCCACCGATCGTCTTCGCGCAGCAGGCCGTTGATGAGCGCGACGAAGCGCTGCTGAATCTGGAACCGGCGCGCCGCCGCGGCGGGGCCGACGGCGTAGACCTCCAGCAGGAACGTCCGTGCTCCCGCGGGATCGTCCGCGAGCCCTTCCAGATAGGCGGCGAGAGTGCGTTCGAGCCGTGTCAGGGCTGGATCGCCCTCCGGGCCCGCGGCCTTCTCGACCATCGCCAGGAGCAGCTCGGCGCCCTCTTCGAACGCCGTCAGGAAGCACGCCTGCTTGTCCGCGAAGTGTTCGTAGAAGGTCTCCCTGGAGACCCGGGCGCGCTTGATCACGTCGGCCACCGACGTGCGGAGGTAGCCCTTCTCGGCGACGACCTCCGTGATGCCCTGGAGCAGGCGTTCGCGCTGGGAGGCGACGACCTGCTCACGAGTGAGGTGATGGCGTCCCCTCGGCAGTGCCTCGTAGCCCGGGGAATCCACGTGACAAAGTTACCAACCGGTCGGCCGGGACGACAGAGAACAATCTCGTACGTCACGAACACATGTGTTCGTGAAGGTGTTAACGTCTTCGCATCGGGGGCGGCCGTCCATGATTCGCGGAGTAGCCCGGACGGCTCGAACGATCATGGCCCGGCGCAGCGGGCTCGTGGTGACCACTCCGCTTCGCAGGGCGCCACGGGGGCCGCGCTGCTGAGCGTCCGGACACCACGCGTCGCTGACCCCGTCGCCGGGCTGATCGGTTCTCCCGCCCCCGCCCTTCCGGTCAGGGCAGGAGGCCTGCCCGGCGTGCGGCGGTGACGGCCTCCAGCCGGGTGTGGCTGCCGAGCTTGCGCATGGCCGACCGCAGATAGCTCTTCACCGTCTCGGGGAGCAGCCCCAGGCGCTGCGCGGCCTCGGCGTTCGTGCAGCCGATCGCCACGTACGACAGGACGTCCACCTCGCGCGGCGACAAGGCCGGACCGGGCGGTGGCACGTCGCACCTGACCGGCCGTCCCTCCATGCCGTCGTCGTCCTGGTTCGCGATGGCCAGCCGGGTGGACGCTTGGAGCAGCCGCGCCTTCACCTCCGGGTCGGCGACCTGCTCTGCGAGCCCGCGCAGTTCGGCGTGGACGGCGCGGACCTCCTCCCAGCGCGCGGCGGAGGCGGCACCGGAGGGGTCACCGCCACCGGCACCCGGATGCTGGAGACGGGCAAGGGCCTCGTCCGCCTCGTCACGCACGGCCAGGTCCTGTTCGAGGTCGCGCACGGTCTCGACCGCGGTCGCGATCACCCGGTCGGCGAGCGACAGCGGCTCGCGCAACGCCCCGTACAGCACGCCGCGCACCCGGCGCCGCACCACGACCGGCACCGCCACCACCGACAGCAGCCCCTCCCGCGACACCGGGGCGTCGTAGTCGTGGCTGATCGTCGCTGCGTGCGGATAGTCGCTGACCCAGACCGGACGGCCCAGGGCCATCGCCTTGCCGCCCAGCCCGCTGCCCTGCCTGACCACGAGCCCGGACAGGGAATCGGTCGTGTTGCCCACCATCTCGGTGATGCGGAGCCTTTCCTGCCCGGCCAGCGCACCGCCGAAGACCACCGGGAGCCCTGTGGTCCGGTGGAGTGACAGCACCGCGGAACGCACCGCTCCGGCGTCGTCTCCCATGCATGTCAGCATGCCTCCCAGAGCTCCGCTTCACCAGTCCGTGCCGTCCGTTCGTGCCGCCCGTCCGTCAGGCATGACTGGTCGAGGCGATCTCGGACAGGCCGAGGATGTCGATCGACTCCGCCCGCATCTGCACCTTCCGGATCTTGCCGGTGACGGTCATCGGGAACTCGTCCACCACGTGGACGTAGCGCGGGATCTTGTAGTGCGCGAGACGTCCGGAGCAGAACGCGCGGAGGGCCTCGGCGGTGAGCGGCTCGGCACCCGGGCGCAGCCGCACCCAGGCCATGAGCTCCTCGCCGTACTTGTGGTCGGGGACGCCGATCACCTGCGCGTCGAGGATGTCGGGATGGGTGTAGAGGAACTCCTCGATCTCCCGCGGATAGATGTTCTCGCCGCCGCGGATCACCATGTCCTTGATCCGCCCGGTGATGTTGACGTAGCCGTGCTCGTCCATGACCGCGAGGTCGCCGGTGTGCATCCAGCGTGCCTGGTCGATCGCCTCGACCGTCTTCTCCGGCTCGCGCCAGTACCCGAGCATCACCGAGTAGCCGCGGGTGCAGAACTCGCCGGGCGTGCCGCGCGGCACCGTCACCCCGGTCTCCGGGTCGACGATCTTGATCTCCAGGTGCGGGTGGACGGTGCCGACCGTGGACACGCGGCGGTCAAGCGAGTCGTCGGCGCGGGTCTGGGTGGACACCGGCGAGGTCTCGGTCATGCCGTAGCAGATCGTCACCTCCTCCATCCCCATCCGCTCGATGACCTGCTTCATCACCTCGACCGGGCACGGGGAGCCCGCCATGATGCCGGTCCGGAGCGAGGAGAGGTCATGGGAGTCGAACGACGGCTCGTTCAGCTCGGCGATGAACATCGTCGGCACGCCGTAGAGCGAGGTGCACTGCTCGACGGCGACCGCTTCGAGGGTGGCCGCCGCGTCGAACGCGGGCGCCGGGATGACGATGCACGCGCCGTGGCTGGTGGCCGCCAGGTTGCCCATGACCATGCCGAAGCAGTGGTAGAAGGGCACCGGCACGCAGATCCGGTCCTCCTCGTCGTAGCCGCACAGCTCGCCGACGAAGAAACCGTTGTTGAGGATGTTGTGGTGCGAGAGCGTGGCGCCCTTGGGGAACCCGGTCGTCCCGCTGGTGTACTGGATGTTGATCGGATCGTCGGCGCTCAGCGTGCGCCCGATCTCCGCGAGCCTGGCCCGGTCGCCGCCCGCGCCCGCGTCGAGCACCGCCGTCCATGAGTTCTGGCCGATGAGCAGGACGTCCCGCAGGTCGTCGCACTTCGGCCGCACCTCGTCGATCATCGCCGCGTAGTCGGACGTCTTGAACGAGGGGGTGGCGACGAGCGTGCGGATCCCGGCCTGGTTGAGCACGAACTCCAGCTCGTGCACGCGGTAGGCCGGGTTGATGTTGACCAGGATCGCGCCGAGCTTGGCCGTCGCATACTGCACGAACACCCATTCCGCGCAGTTCGGCGCCCAGATGCCGACACGGTCGCCCTTGCCGACGCCGAGGTCCAGCAACCCGAGCGCGACCGCGTCCACGGTCTCGGCCAGCTGCGCGTACGTCCATCTGCGGGCGGTGGTCCGGTCGACGAGCGCGTCCCGGTCGGGGTGGGCGGTGACCGTCCGGTCGAGGTCGGCACCGATCGTGTCGCCGAGCAGCGGCGCGGCGGACGGGCCGGAGGCGTAGGAGAGGTGGGTCATCGCAGTGCTCCTCGTGGGGAGGCGACCCCCCGCGCCCCCCGGTTCGCTTCGCTCATCACTGTTCTTCCTCGCGGAACTCGCCCGTGGGCCGGGCATCGGCGTCGGGGTGTTTGTCGATCTCGCTGCCGCGCAGCTCGACGCGGCGGATCTTGCCGGAGATGGTCTTGGGGAGCTCGGCGGTGAACTCCAGCAGCCGGACCCGTTTGTACGCCGACAGCTGCGCGCGGCTGTGCGCGAAGATCGACGCGGCGGTCTCGGCGTTCGGCTCCCAGCCGGTGGCGAGCGTCACGTACGCCTTGGGCACGGCCAGCCGCACGGGATCGGGGGAGGGCACCACGGCGGCCTCGGCGACCGCCTCGTGCTCGATCAGCACGCTCTCCAGCTCGAACGGGGAGATCTTGTAGTCGGACGCCTTGAAGACGTCGTCGGAGCGGCCGACGTAGGTGATGTAGCCGTCGGCGTCACGCGAGCCGATGTCGCCGGTGCGGTAGAAGCCGCCGGCCATCGCCTCCTCCGTACGGCCGTCGTCGCCGTGGTAGCCCTTCATCAGGCCGGTGGGGCGATCTTCAAGGTCGAGGCAGATCTCGCCCTCGTCGGCGGGCCGGCCGGTCACCGGATCGAGCAGCGTCACCTTGTAGCCGGGGGCCGGACGGCCCATCGACCCGGGTTTGACGGGCTGTCCCGGACTGTTGGCGATCTGCACGGTCGTCTCGGTCTGCCCGAAGCCGTCGCGGATCGTCACGCCCCAGGCCTCACGCACCCGTTCGATCACTTCCGGGTTGAGCGGCTCGCCCGCCGCGACCACCTCGCGCGGCGGCGTGGCCAGGCGGGAGAGATCCGCCTGGATCAGCATCCGCCAGACGGTGGGCGGGGCGCAGAAGCTGGTCACGCCGCAGCGGTCCAGCTCGCGCAGGAGCCGGTCGGCGTCGAACCGGGTGTAGTTGAAGATGAAGACGCAGGCTTCGGCGTTCCAGGGCGCGAAGACGTTGCTCCACGCGTGCTTCGCCCAGCCCGGCGAGGAGATGTTGAGGTGCACGTCGCCGGGGCGCAGCCCGATCCAGTACATCGTCGAGAGGTGACCGGCGGGGTAGGAGGCGTGCGTGTGCTCGACCAGCTTTGGCTGGGCGGTCGTGCCGGAGGTGAAGTAGAGCAGCAGCGTGTCGTTCGCCATGGTGGTGCCGTACGGGCTGAACGCCGCGGGCTTGTCGTAGGCGGCCTCGTAACTGAGCCAGCCCGCGACGGGCGTGCCGACGGCGATCCGCGTGTACTCCCCGGGGACCTCGTCGAACTTGCCCGTCTGCGCTGAGGCCGTCACCACGTGTCTGGCCTTGCCTCTGGTCAGCCTGTCGCGCAGATCAGTCGGCCCGAGCAGCGGCGTGGCCGGGATGATCACTGCACCCAGCTTCATCGCGGCCAGGATCGTCTCCCAGAGTTCGACCTGGTTGCCGAGCATCAGGATGATCCGGTCGCCGCGCCGCACGCCGCTGGCGCGCAGGTGGTTGGCCACCTGGTTGGAACGGCGGGACAGGTCGGCGAACGAGTGGCGTTTCTCCGAGCCGTCCTCCTCGACGATCCAGAGCGCCGGGGCGTCGTTGTCCGTCGCGATCTTGTCGAACCAGTCCAGTGCCCAGTTGAACCCCGTGAGGACGGGCCACCGGAACTTCTCGTACGCCGTGGCGTAGTCCTCCCGGTGGGCGAGCAAGAAGTCGCGAGCCGACTGGAACTCGACTGCGGGCATGGTTCCTCCTCGTAACGCCGTACCACCGGTTAGAAGGATCGTCAGCCCAGGCTGTGACCTGCACCACCCCCGAACGGGGGTAGCCGGGGGTGGACTCCGCCTAACGCCCGACGAACGTGGACCGGAGGAGGATCGCCATGTGCTCGCCGAGTCCGGCCCGTCCCGGACCCCGAGCCGGGACGGAAGCTCGCGGCCTCGTCAGCCGAGCCCGGTGACCGCGTCCCGTAGGCGCCTCAGCGGCGCCGCTGTTGGCTCCCGTCCCGGTAGCCACGCCGGTGCGGTCCCCTGGCAGTAACACCCGGTGACGGTGCAGCCACGCCACCGACCGCTCGAACAACGCCACCGCTGCTAAGTTGGTGGATACGACGCGACCAACGCTGAGATCACGAGGAGACCTGTGATGACGGCGATGCCCGAAGAGCCGCCGTTCGTCCGTGACGATCTGCGCGAGGCGTTCGCCACGCTCGACGTGATGCCGGGCTTCCGCGCCGAACTCGTGGATGGAGAGATCATCGTGTCGCCGACCCCCGACGGGCAGCACGAGACGATCGTCGTCGCGGTCGATGACTGGGTGCGCGAGATTCACGGTCTCCGTTTGCACCGCAACCTGACGTTGATCAGTCCGGAGGGCGAGTACGTGCCCGACGGTATCGCCGCCCCCAAGGGGGCGTTCGCGGGACGGGACTGGCACAGCAAACCCGACGGCGTGGTGATGGTCCTGGAAGTGACCTCGGGTCGGCGAGGAGAGCGCAAGGCCGCCGAACGCGACCGGGGGCCCAAACGCCGGGGGTACGCCGCCGCCGACATTCCGCTGTACCTGCTGATCGACCGGCTCGACGGCAAGGCCACGATCTTCTCCGAGCCGCGCGGCGGCGACTACACCCACAGCGCCTCAGTCGCCCTCGGCGAGGACCTGCTCATCCCCGAACCGCTGGAGAGCGTCCTTCCCACCGACGAGTTCTGACCGTTGCTACGTTGTGGGCAACCTCGGTCCGACCTGGGCACATGACGGCGGCGCCCGAACGGCTCCAGGGCACCGCGGGGGTGACGCAGAGCCTGGCCCGGCAGCTCGGATTCGCGTTCGGCCCCGCGCTGGCGACGGCCGCAGGGATCCTCGGGTTGGTCATCCTCTGGCGCACCGCAGTCCGTCCCGTCCCGGCCCCCGAGCCGGGACGGAAGTTCGCGGCCTCGTCAGCCGAGCCTGGTGACCGCGTCCCGTAGGCGCCTCAGGTCACGCAAGCGATGTTCGTACGTCGCGCCCACGACCAGGACGGCCAAGCCGATCACCGCGACGGGGAACCAGCCCGGCAGCCGCACGAGCGCCTCCACGGCGTACGGGGCGAGCTGCAGGCCTGCGTCGAGCACCAGCACGGTGCCTCCCAGGGCCAGCGGGGCCTGCAACCGGGTCCGCGCACCCACCAGGGTGATCGCGAGCGCCGCGACGGCGAGGATGAGCGCGCGCGGCTCGCCGGATTCAGCCGCCCACGCCGCCATGAGACTCGGGACCAGGGTCGCCGCCAGCGCCGGACCGTAGGCGGCCCAGGAGGATGGGGGCTCCACTGACCTCCGGCGCAGGAACCCGAGGACCATGAGAGCCACGGAGATGGGCAGGGTGTAGGCCTCGGGAGCCGAGATGTCGCTCGCGCCAAGCCGGACCCACCATGCCGCCACCATCAGCACCGAGCAGACCCAGCCCGCCGCCGGGCGGCGATCCGCCCGCAGAGCCACGGCGAACGCCAGCACGCCGCCGACCGACAGCGCCAGGCTGAGATAAGCCGGATGGCCCGCAGCCATGACGATGCCGGCCGCCCCGACGACACAGGTGGCGACCTCCGTCGGCACATCCCGCAGCCAGGCCGACGCAGCCAGGCCGAGCGCGGCTGCCGCGAGCACACCGAACGCCGCTAGGTGAACGGGCAGGTCGGCGGTCAGCCCGAGCGTCGCCGCGAACCCGCCCAAGGCGAGCGTGGTGGTGACCGCGGCCCCCGAACGCAGCACCGGGACCACAGCGCACACGATCCCGCCCACGGTCACCGCGCCCAGCACGCCGAGGGTCGTCTCCTCGGTCGCGAGCGCCTCCGCTGTGGCCCACGCGCTTGTGGCAACCGCTGTGAGCCCGGCGGAGACCTGCACCTCGCGATCAAGTGCCGCCCAACCCGCCAGCGCCAGCGCAAGCACGACCATCAATGCCGGAAGCACCGGATACGCAAGGTCCGGGATCATCAACACCGCCAGCGCCCCCACAGGAGGAGCGACCGCACGGAAAGCCACACACAAAGCGACGGCAAGGAGCGCCAGGACGACAGGAGCAGAGGGCAGGATCAGCTCAGACTCACCCGGCGCCCACACCGCCGTTCCCGACCAGACATCGTCGAGATGCCGGAGCGGGCTCAGCAGCGTAAGGGTCGTGCCAGGTATGACGATCAGCGTCGAAAGACCCAACGTCAGCAAGCCGCCGACGCCTGCCATCTTTCGTAGCCGCTTCGGCAGGAGCAGCGCCCCTGCCACGACCGCGAGCGCGAACGCGGCCGCCGCGGCCGGCTCCCACCGGTCTGAGAGCGGAAGTGCCACCGTCGCTCCAACCGAAAGCGTCAGTCCGGTCGCAATCGCGAACCTGCGTTCAACGACCGCCGCCCAACCCAGCGCGACCGCCGCAGCGAACACGAGCAAGGCCGCAGACTGCCGGGAGGAGGATGTATAGGCCATCAGCAAGGCCGTGAGCCCGCTGATCGACAGCGTCAGGATCCCGAGCGCTCCGGCGACGCCCCGTTCACGCGTCGTGGTGACCACGCCCCAGACGCCGAGGTCCAGCAGCGAGAGCAGGAGCAGCGTAAAGACCATCCCGCTCACCGGGACATCGAGCGCGAACGCCCCGAGCGGCAGCGGCAGCTGACCGATCACAACCGCCAACGGACGCGGCATCCGCAGCGGCGCCGCCCACGCATAAACGCTCCAGCCAACGGTCACGGCCGCCGCCGCCCACGCCGCGTACCACCGACCGTCCACGTCTTGGAGACCGAAGAGACCACCCGCGTACGCGGCGTAGCACTCCAGCCCGACCAGCAGCAGCCCGACCACCGCGAGCGTCTCGGCAGTCGCGGACAGGCCCCGGCGGGCGAGCGGCCAGACCACGCCGAGCGTCACGCCCGTGACCGACACCAGGATCAGCGCTCGTGCCCCCAGGCTGAGCGATCCCCAGCTGATGACGGTGAACGCGACGGCTGCGATGCCGAGCAATAGCCCGCCGAGCATGAGCAGCACATTGCGCACCCCGAGCCGCGAGACGTCCCCGTGAGCCGGCTGGAAACCGGGTGGCGGCACCGGCACGGCAGGCCAGGCCACCGGCGCCGGGCCGTAGAGCCTCGCGATCAGCTCGCGCCGCCGCCGGGTCAGCCGGGCGAGCTGGTCGTCGACCCACCACAGTTCCTGCGCGTCCGGACCGGTGAGGACCAGCTCGCAGACCGGGCAGGCGACCAGGCCAGGCCGGGTCATCGGGTTTCGGCAGCCGGGGCAGGTGATGCGCATGGCCGAACACTCCCAGCCCGCCCGGCGCGGCCTCATCCGCTCAAATACTCAGATCCCCGAGCGGCGTACTCATCGCCATCGGTGGCCAGAGGCGATCACAGGGAGATCCACGGACTCGGCTTGACTCTCACGTTGCGTGAGGCTGGAGGGTGAGTGCATGAGCGACCACTACAACGCGTTCGAGATGAGTCCCGTGCCCGAGCCCGGCCCGGATGCGGTTCCGCCGGAGCCGTTCCGTGGCATCTACGGAATGCCCGCGTTCGTGACGATACCCACGAGTGACATGGCGGCCTCGGTCGACTTCTGGACTCGTGGGCTCGGGTTCTTCGAGCTGTTCAGCATCCCCGGCAGGCTTGTGCATCTGCGCCGATGGGCGTTCCAGGATGTACTCCTGGTCGAGGCGGCGAGCGTTCCGGAGCAGGCACCGGCGATGAGCTTCAGCTTCGCGTGCGTGCTCAGCCAGGTCGATTCCGTTGCCGAGGCCTGTCGTGCGCTGCGCCCGGACTCGGTCGACGGGCCACGGGACACTCCCTGGAACACCCGCGATGTGTCGGTGATCACCCCAGAGAACGCACGCATCGTTGTCACGGCGGCGAAGCCCTTTGATCCGGCCAGCCAGGAGGCGCGGAACCTTGAAGCCGTCGGAATCGCCCCACCGGGCGGCGACAATGAGGGTCATGCCTGATGCCACTGGCGCCGATGGCCTGACCGTCGGACAGGTCTCGACGCGTCTGGGCGTGACAGTCCGCGCGCTGCACCACTGGGATGAGATCGGTCTGGCGCGACCGTCGCTGCGCACGGCTGCTGGATACCGGCTCTACACCGCTGGTGATCTGGAACGCCTCCACCGCATCGTCATCTACCGTGAGATCGGTGTCGGCCTGGACCAGATCCGGGCCATCTTGGACGACTCGACCGCGGACGTGTCCGGCGCATTGCGCGCGCAGCGCACCCAGGTCGCTGAACGGATCGACCGCCTCCAGCGGCTCAGCGCCGGACTGGATCGGATGATCGACGCCCACGAGCGCGGCCTGCTGCTGACCGTCGAGCAGCAGGCCGCGATCTTCGGCCCCCAGTGGGACCCGGAGTGGCCCGCCCAAGCTCATCAGCGCTACGGAGACACGACGCAATGGCTGCAGTACGCCGAACGCTCAGCCACTCGCGGTCCGGAGGAATGGCAAGCCATCGCCGGTGCTGTTGCCGATCTCGACCGCGCCCTCGCCGATGCGATGGACGCCGGCGTCGCACCTGGTAGCCCGGAAGCGAACCAGCTCGTCGAGCGGCACCGCGAAGTCTCTGCTTCGTACTATCCCCTCACCAGGCAGATGCAGGTCCGTCTCGGCCGCATGTTCGAGGCCGATCCGGCATTTGCCGCCCACTACGACGGCATCCGCGCTGGCCTGGCCACCTGGTTGCGTCAAATCATCGACGCCAGCGCCCGCGCCCACAACATCGACCCCGACACCGCGACCTGGCAGTAGAGCGCGGCTCCCCACGCCTGCACCCGTGAGTGGCCGCCCGATCAGACCGCGAAGAGGAGGGCGGCGCTGATGAGGATGACCACGGCGGTGGCGAAGTGGATGCCGTACGCCGTCGCCTTGCTGCCGCCGTTGCGCAGCACGTGGACGGTGTCGAAGAGCGGGTTGAGCGCCACGACCAGCATGAACCACGCGCCCGCTTCCGCACCGGCGAAGGCCAGCAGGGCGAGGCCCATGATGCCGTAGCTGCCGTCACGGATTCCCTTGATGGCCAGGTAGGGGCCCGCCTCGCCGTCCTTCTTGGCCGGAATGCCGTAGCCGGTGGCCGCGGCCTCGGGCGTGCGGAGGAAGTTCAGCCCGATGAAGACCACGAAGAGGTTGAGGACGACGGCCAAGCCGTAGGCGATGACGGTGAGCATGAGGATCTCCAACTTCTAGCACTGCTAGGAACGGTATCGACGTTAGCATAGCCATGACAGTTCAGCTAGCAGTGCTAGAATGCAGGCATGTCGATTCAGTCGCGCCGGGAGCGCGAACGAGCGGAGCGGGAACGCCTGATCGTGACGGCCGCGCGCGACCTCGCCGAGACCGAGGGCTGGGACGCGGTGACCACCCGCCGGCTCGCCGCGGAGATCGAGTACAGCCAGCCGGTCCTCTACAGCCACTTCAAGGGCAAGGACGCCATCCTGGCAGCGGTCGCGGTGGAGGGGTGCGCCGAGCTCGCCGCCGACCTCCGCGCCGCCCGCACGGCCGCGTCCGGCCTGGCCCTCGCCGACGTCGCGGCGGCTTACGCCGCGTTCGCCGAACGCCGTCCCGCTCTCTACGACGCGATGTTCACCCTCGCCGTCGACCTGCCGTTCGCCACCCCGGAGGCGCCCGCTCCGCTGAAGGACGCGTTCGGCGAGCTTCGAGAGACGGTCCGCCCGATTGCCGGGGACGATGATGTGGAGGTCCTGACCGAGCTCTTCTGGAGCGGCCTGCACGGCCTGCTCACACTCATGCGCAACGGCCGCATGCGTCGCGAAGACCACGAGCGGCGCCTCGCCCTCTTCCTCAAACGCTTCTCAGGCTGAGCACACGAAGCTGAGCACACGCGAAAGGGGCGGCGCCGGTGTGTTCCGGACGCCGCCCCTCTCGTTGCCGGTCAGGGGTTGGGGATGTAGGGCGGGGCCACGCCCCAACCCCAGTGGGGGACGGGGGCATGCATGGGCGGCTGGGCGTCCGTCTGGGAGTTGCCCAGGGCGATGCGGGTGCCCCATTCGATGTAGCCGGCGAACGCGGCGCGGAACTCGGGGTCGCCGGGCAGGCCGACCTCGTCCGCGGCTTCCATGAGGAGGTTGACCCAGCGGCGGCGCTGGGGCTCCTTGATGGCCTTGCCGAGATGCTGGGTGACCATGTGGTGGTAGCCGCCGCGTTCGTCGGTGTAGCGGGTGGGGCCGCCGAAGACCTCGGCGAGCCACATCGCGACGTACTTGGGGTGACCAGGGTCCATGTGGGCGAAGAGCGGCCCGACGAGCTCGTCCTCGCGGACCTTGGCGTAGAAGGCCTCGGTGAGACGCTGGAAGGCTTCTTCGCCGCCCGCCCAGTCGTAGAGCGTGGGAATCGAGGAACCGGTGCTCCGCACGGGGGTCTGCTCGTAGTGGCGCATCTCCTCGATCTGCTCCACGTACGGGCGGATCTCGGCGAAGAAGGCCGTGAAGTGCTCGCCGCCGCGGAAGACCTCCAGGTGGTCCTTCGCGGAGGTCCAGGTGATGCGCAGGATGTACGACTCGGGCTCGTCCACGCACCGGGAGAGCTCGTAGTCGACACATTGCGGCGCCGCTGCCAGTGGGACGGCGGCGCGTGCGTAGGCGGCCTCGAAGTCGGCCGACCGGGCTTCGGGCACCCGGTAGCGGATGTATTCAACGATCATGAAACGGCCCCCTGCGGCTCGTGATGGGCCGAGTGTAATCTTGTAATCTTCGCCGGTCCAGAGGAATGATCATTCAAGCCGTGACGATCACGCCCAGGTAGGACAGCCCGGCGATGACGATCCAGGACGCCAGGCCGAGGAGGGCCATCCTGCCGCCGGTCCTGGTCATCGACGGCAGATGGATGGAGCTGCCGAGACCGAAGAGCGCCGCCGCGAGGAGCAGGTGCTGGACGCTCGCCGCCTGGGCGAGTGCCGCCTCAGGGATGTGGCCGCCGGTACGCAGCAGGATCATCATGAGAAAGCCCGCCACGAAGAGCGGGATGAGCGGCGGGCGCACGGACGCGTTCTCGTCGGATGCGCTTTCGACGGACGCATGTTCAGCCGTTCTGCGCCGGGCACTGATCGCGATCAGGGCGACCAGCGGCGCGAGGAGCGCCACCCGCATCAGCTTGACCAGGACGGCCTCCGTCAGGGAAGCCGGACCTGCCGTCTGGGCGGCGGCCACGACCTGCCCGACATCGTGGACGCTCGCGCCCACCCAGCGGCCGAAAGCGGCGTCGGTCAGGCCGAGCGGGTGGTGAAGCAACGGCAGCACCGCGATGGCCAGGGTGCCGCAGAGCGTCACCACGGCAACGGCGTTGGCGACATCCTTCTGATCACTCCTGGTCGTCTGGCTCACCGCACCGATCGCGGAGGCGCCGCAGATCGAATATCCGGTGGCCACCAGCAGCGGCTGGTCTCCCGGCAGGCCGAGGCGGCGCCCCAGCCAGAGCGTGCCGGTGAACGTCACAGCCACGACGACGAGCACCATCAGAGCGGTGACCCAGCCGAGACCGACCACGTCGGCCAGGCTCAGTTGCAGGCCCAGCAGCACGATCGCCACCCGCATGAGGCGCTTGGCGGCGACGCCGAGCCCCGGCCGCGCGACGCCCTGTGTGATCGTGCGCAGGGCAGGCAGATGGGCCGCGATCATGCCGAGCACCATGGCCGCGGTGAGAGTCGGGACCATGGGCAGCAGGTCGTGGACGAGCCGCGCACCAGCCACGCCGCCAGCGGCCAGGCACAACCCCGGAGCGTTGCTCCGCAGGGCGGGAGGCCAGCGCAGCCGGGACGTGGCGGAACGCGTGACAGGTCGTGGAGGCCGTGCCCGTAGGGCGGGATGGGCCTGACTCACGACTCCTCGGCCGGTTCCGCGTAGGTCCGGCGGATGCTGGTGCCGAGCTTGGCGATGTCCGCGCCGTAGAGGTGGATCGAGATCGCCTTCGTGGTGCCCCCGTTCCACACCCTGTGGATATCGCCCGGCGGGGCGAACGCGGCGACCGCGCCGGACGGGTTGACGACCTCCTCGATGGCGACCAGGCGGGAGCGCCGGCCGTCGGATTCGAGCAGGTAGCGCCGCTCGGTCTCCTCGCCCTCGTACACGCCGGTCACGCACCAGGACACGTGGTCGTGGATCGGTGTCCGCTGGCCGGGCAGCCAGACCAGCGCGACGACCGAGAAGCTGCCGTCAGGCTCGGCGTGCAGGACGTGCTGCCGGTACCGCTCGGGGTCGCCCGTGCGCTGCTCGGGCGTCAGCAGGCCGGGCCGCTCCAGGAATCGCCGCAGCGCCTGGCCTGCCAGATGTGCAGTCGGCTCCGGCGCCAGACCACGCTGGACGATCTCGCGGACGGCGTCGATCACGTCGGTGAGGACGGGTGTGATCGGTGTGGTGGCGGTGATTGCGGCCATGACCCCAGGTTCGGGGCGCCGGTCCATAACGTCTAACGACGATCTGTTAGATCCTTCAAAGCAGTGCTTATGGATCGTGCCTGGATCGGCTCGTCAGCACCCCACGCGGGTGGCCGCCGCGGCCTTGAGCTCCTCTGTCACCAGTTCGACGGCGGGGATTCGCAGATGGTCGCGCAGGACATATGCCGAGACCTTTCGGGTCGGCTGCCGGGCCACGACCCGTCCCGTCACCTTGGAGTGGCAGAGGAAGGACAGGACGAGCGCGGGCATGAGGGCGATGCCGACCCCGGCTGCGACGAGGCTCTGAACAGCGAGGTTGTCGTCGGTGCTGAAGACGATGTCCGGGACGAACCCCTCCTCCGCGCACAGATGCAGGAGGTTGGCCCGGCAGCGCGGACAGCCCGCGATCCACCGTTCGTTCGACAGGTCCTCCAGGCGTACGGCGTGGTGGCGGACCAGCGGATGCCCGGTCGGCAGCAGGACGGTGAGCAGGTCCTCCATGAGCGGGACCTCGACCAGCTCTTCGGGCATCTCGGCCTGAGGTCCCGGATAGGTGAACGCAAGGGCGATGTCGCTCTCGCCACGGACCAGCCGATGCACCGACTCGGGTGGCTCGGCCTCCTGCAACTCGACCCGTACGCCCGGATGAGTGGCGAGCAGGCGGGCCATCGCGTCCGGAACGAGCGTGGCGTTCGCGCTGGGGAACGCGCAGATCCGGACCAAGCCGGATTCCAGCCTCGCCAGCGCCCGCAACTGCTGCTGCGCCGCCGTCAGGTCGCCGACGATGACCTCGGCGTGCCTCGCCAGGACCGTGCCCGCCTCGGTCAGTTGGAGCCCGCGGCCGGCCCGGACGAACAGCGGCATCCCCACCGCCCGTTCCAGCGCCTTCATCTGCTGGGTGATCGCGGGTTGGGTGTACCCGAGCGCGCGTGCGGCGCCCGAGTACGACCCCTCCCGGACCACTTCCTGGAACGTACGGATATGCCGTGATTCGAGCATTCCTGAATCATAAGGAGTGCTTTGACATGCCTCCAGAGAAGATCACTTGGTGTATCGAAGTGATCTCCGTCCGTTCCACTCAGCCGGTGCGGCGCCGTTTGAGCAGGCTCCCGGCCCCGGCGGCGGCCGCGACGGCCAGGGCTATCAGGCCGATCCACAACCAGCCGGACGAGCCGCCGGAGTCCTCCGCCGCGGCCGGCGCGGTGGTCATTTTCACCGTGAGCGTCGGGACCGGCGCGGCGTCCTTGCTCCGAATGATCCCGGCCGGCGAGGACGAGCCCTTCACGGTGAACGTGAAGCTGCCGCTGACCGGATGGCCGTCGGCCGAGACGACCCGCCAGCCCACGGTGTAGTCGCCGTTGGGCAGCGTGCCGGCGACCGGCTGCGTGACCTTGTTGTCGACCGCCTTGGGCGTTCCCGAGGTGTGCTGCTCGCCCTTGTCGTCGGTGAGGATGACCCGGGGGATCGTGACCGGCTGGTTGTAGGTCAGCGTGATCTGGGTGGGCGACTCGACCGTGGACTTCGCCTTGGGGTCGGAGTCCCGCAGCGCGGTGTGGGCGGAGGCGGGCGCGGCGGTCAGGGCCAGCACGGCGCTGACGGCACCGGTCGCCGCGGCGGTGCGGATCAGGGCGGTGCGGATCAGGGCGGTGCGGATCAGGGCGGTGCGGATCAGGAACGTCATGACCGGCTCCGCGCACGCGAGATGCCGTACCCGCCGATCGCGATGCCGATGAGCCCGGTGGCCAGGCCCAGGCCGCCGAGCAGCCGCGCCGTGCCGTCGTCGGCGTTCTCGGACGTGGTGCCCGCCGCGACCGTCTTGACCGTCGGCGCGCCGGAGGCCCCGGCGCCCGTGGCCGTGGCGCCCTTGGGCGTCAGCTTGAGGATCGGGGCCGGGTGCTCCGGTTCCTCCTGGCCGTCCTTGGGCACCTGGTCCCACTTCACGACCTCGCCGCCGGAGTAGGTCTGCTCGGCCTTGAAGATCAGCCGATCGGTGTCGGTGGGCATCCGGCCCATCGAGACGTCGAACTCCTGGAACTGGCCGGGCTCGATCTTGCCGCCGGACCAGGTGATACGGGAGACGGCCTCGGTGAGCTCGCCGCCGTGGGCCTTGATCGGGGTCTTGAGCTTGGACTTCTCGACCTTGATCTTCCAGCCGGGAACCGGCCGGACCGACACCGACGCGAGCGGGTGGTCCATGGGCAGATCGACCTGGACCTTGGTGGTGCCCGCGTTGTCCCGCTCGTTGGGTACGCGGAAGGCGACCTTGACGTAACCGTCCTGCTCGGCCTCGCGGGGGTTGACCGTGACATGGGCGGACGCGGCGGTGGCAAGCCCGAGGACCGAGACGAGAGCGAGGCCGGTGACGGCGGCGCCCCTGCGGGCGTGCAGCGATATGGACATGCGGAAAGGCTCCGTTCGAGGGAGTACGAGGAGAGGCCGGAGCGCCGGGGGCGGCGTCCGGTGACGTACGGCGCTCAGCTGTGCGCGAGCGCCCTCGAACGGTGCGGAGGTCCGCGGCGGACCACCTCGTGCCGCAGCACGCGTCCGGTGGGGCCGATGGCGACCCGTGCCCGCCGCACAGGGGTACGCACGGGCGGCGCCACGGGTTCGGCGGCGGCCAGGAGAACAGCGAGCAGATCACGGACGGGCCGTCCGACCTGCGCCGCGAGCCGCCGGGTCAGCGCCCAGACGGTCCGTTCACCACGCCGCAGCCACCACGCCGAGATCACGGCGGCGACCACATGCGCCAGCGTCATGCCCAGCCCGGAGCCGTGTTCCGGTGCGGGCGCGGCCATGCCCGGCTGGACGTGGTGCTCGACCGGCGCCGACGCGTTCGCGAACAGGCTGTGCAGCACGAACTGCCCGCCCAGCAGGCCACCGGTGATGGTCGCCAGCGAACGTTCGTGCCCGGCGAGGGCACCCGCCACCACCAGCACCCCGGTGAAGCCCACGATGACCGCCCAGGCCGGAACCGCGGCCGGAGACATCAGGGAGTGCCCGATCGTGGCCAGCGTCACGCAGACGGTGGTGAAGACCACCGCCCTGCCGAGGCGGAAGAACGGACGTGGCGACATTGCGGGCCCATCGTGCCATCTCTCCCCGATGATCTCCATGCCCCCTCCGGACTTCCTGAGGCGGCGGCCTGTGACACGCCCAACATGTTGGGTGTCGGCGATGGTGATGACCAACATGTAGGGTCTTGCCCGTGCTGGTTCGCCCCCGCCGTCGGGGGTGGACTGCGGCGAGATCACGCCGAGTCCCCGTGATCTCGCGGCAGGCCACCCTGCCGGCGGGGGCGTCGTAAGAGGGAACCCGGTGAGAATCCGGGACTGCCCCGCAGCGGTGAGCGGGAACGACCGCCGTCATCAAGCACTGGCCCGTCGAGACGAGCCGGGAAGCGACGGCCATTAGGCCGCACCTCATCTGGTGCGTTGCCCGCGAGTCCGAAGACCTGCCTGCATCGGATGGAGACAGGCGACCAGAGCGACGCGTCAGCGGCGTGAGGATCGCCTGTCGCCCCTTCGGGGGTCTGGGGATCGTCCCCCAGTCCTGCAGAGTCCACAGAGGCCTCGTGGGAGGGTCGCTGGGCAGGTTTGCGGCGGTGAGCCGTGCTCTTGTTCGCGTGCGCCCTCGACGGGGCGAGCTCGCGAGGGAAGAGAGCACGTGACACAGGAACTGATCGCTCCACCGCGTCCTGGCATCGACGCCGAGGTGGTCCGCGCGTGTGCGGGCCTGCCCGACACCGATCCGCAGCGCGTTCTGATCGCCATCCGGGCCGGTGACGATCTCGGTGCGGCGGGGTTGCGGGAGCTGGCGATCGGCGAGGCAGCCGCGCTGGTGGCCGTCGAGCCCGCGTACTCCAAGGTGGCGGCGCGGCTGTTGAGCGCGCTGATCGCCGACGAGGCCGCCGACGAGGGCGTGCGGTCGTTCGCGGGCTCCGTGGCCGCCTCCCACTCCGAGGGCCTGCTGAACGGCGCGACCGCCGGGTTCGTCGCCGCGCACGCCGAGGCACTGAACGCCCTGATCGACGAGTCCGCCGACGATCGTTTCGAATACTTCGGGTTGCGCACGCTGTACGACCGGTATCTGCTGCGGCACCCGCGTTCGCGGCGCGTTCTGGAGCGGCCGCAACATTTCTTGCTGCGCGTGGCCTGCGGGCTGTCCGACACCGTCGACGAGGCCGCCGAGCTCTATGGGCTGCTCAGCACGTTGTCGTACCTGCCGAGCTCGCCGACGCTCTTCAACTCGGGTGCGCGCCGTTCCCAGCTGTCGTCCTGCTTCCTCCTCGACTCGCCGCGCGACGAGCTGGAGTCGATCTACGAGCGGTACGCGCAGGTGGCGCGGCTCAGCAAGTACGCGGGCGGCATCGGCATCTCGTGGACGAAGGTGCGGTCGCGCGGCTCGCTGATCCGCGGCACCAACGGCCACTCGAACGGGATCGTGCCGTGGCTGCGCACGCTCGACTCCTCGGTCGCCGCGGTGAACCAGGGAGGGCGGCGCAAGGGCGCGGCCTGCGTCTATCTGGAGCCGTGGCACGCCGACATCGAGGAGTTCCTGGAGCTGCGCGACAACACCGGCGAGGAGGCGCGCCGTACCCACAACCTCAACCTCGCCAACTGGATCCCCGACGAGTTCATGCGCCGGGTCGAGGCGGACGCGGACTGGTCGCTGTTCGACCCCAAGGAGGTGCCCGAGCTCGCCGACCTGTGGGGCGCGGAGTTCGACGGCGCCTACCGGGCGGCCGAGGCCGCGGGACGGTTCGTACGGCAGGTCCCGGCACGGCGTCTGTACGGCCGGATGATGCGGACGCTCGCCGAGACGGGGAACGGCTGGATGACGTTCAAGGACGCCGCCAACCGCGCCTGCAACCAGACCGCCGAGCCCGGCAACGTGGTCCACCTGTCCAACCTCTGCACCGAGATCATCGAGGTGACCAGCGACGGCGAGACCGCCGTGTGCAACCTCGGCTCGATCAACCTGGCCGAGCACGCCGGGTCCGATGGCATGGACTGGGAGCGGCTCCGCGCGACCGTGCGCACCGCCGTGCGCTTCCTCGACCGGACGATCGACCGCGGCTTCTACCCGACGGACGAGGCGGCGTCCGCCAACCGCACGTGGCGCCCGGTCGGCCTCGGCGTGATGGGCCTCGCCGACGTCTTCTTCAAGCTGCGGCTGCCGTTCGACTCGGCCGAGGCGCGCGAGCTGTCCACGGCGATCGCCGAAGAGATCGCGCTCGCCGCGTACGGCGCGTCCGCCGACCTGGCCGCCGAACTCGGGCCGCTGCCCGCGTACGACCGGACGCGCACGGCCCGTGGCCGGCTGCATGTGGACCACTTCCCAGGTGCGACGCCGCGCCGGACGGCCGAGTGGGAGGCGCTGCGTGCCCGGATCGACGAGACCGGGCTTCGCAACTCGCTGCTGATCGCGATCGCGCCGACCGCCACGATCGCGTCCATCGCGGGCTGCTACGAATGCGTCGAACCGCAGGTCTCCAATCTCTTCAAGCGCGAGACCCTGTCCGGCGAGTTCCTGCAGATCAACAACTACCTGGTCGCGGATCTCAAGGCACTGGGCCTGTGGACGCCCGCGGTGCGCGACGCGATCAAGCAGGCGAACGGCTCCGTCCAGGGCATCACCGACCTGCCCGAGGAGATGCGGAGGCTCTACCGCACCGCGTGGGAGCTGCCACAGAAGGCGCTGATCGACCTGGCTGCGGCCCGTACCCCCTACATCGACCAGAGCCAGTCGCTGAACCTCTTCATGGAGACGCCGACCATCGGGAAGCTCTCCTCGATGTACGCCTACGCGTGGCGTGCGGGCCTGAAGACCACCTACTACCTGCGTTCACGTCCGGCCACCCGGATCGCGCAGACCACCATCTCCGCGACGGAGGCGGTCGTGTGCTCCCTCGAAAACCCCGAAGCCTGCGAGGCCTGCCAGTGAGCGAGCGAACCGGAGGGCACAGCATGCTGCTCGATCCCGGTATGGACCTGACCCTGCGGCCCATGCGTTACCCCGACTTCTACGAGCGCTATCGCGCCGCGATCCGCAACACCTGGACGGTGGAAGAAGTCGACCTCGCCACCGACCTCGCCGACCTGGCCCGCCTGACACCGGCCGAACTGCATCTCGTCAACCGGCTGGTCGCCTTCTTCGCGACCGGCGACTCGATCGTGGCCAACAACCTCGTGCTCAACCTCTACAAGCACGTGAACGCGCCCGAGGCGCGGCTCTACCTGTCGCGGCAGCTCTTTGAGGAGGCCGTGCACGTCCAGTTCTATCTGACGTTGCTCGACACCTACCTGCCTGATCACGACGAGCGCGTGAAGGCGTTCGCCGCCATCGAGCACATCCCCTCGATCAGGGCCAAGGCGGAGTTCTGCTTCCGCTGGATCGACTCGATCGACAAGCTGGACGAGTTGCGCACGGCCGACGAACGGCGTGCGTTCCTGCTCAACCTGATCTGTTTCGCGGCGTGCATCGAGGGGCTGTTCTTCTACGGCGCGTTCGCCTACGTCTACTGGCTCCGGTCGCGCGGCCTCCTCAACGGGCTGGCCTCCGGCACCAACTGGGTGTTCCGCGACGAGTCGATGCACATGGAGTTCGCGTTCTCGGTCGTCGACACCGTGCGCTCGGAGGAGCCCGGCCTCTTCGACGCGCGGCTGAACGAGGAGGTCACGCGGATGCTGGAGGAGGCCGTCGAGGCGGAGATGGCGTTCGCGTACGACCTGTGCGGCGACGGACTGCCCGGCATGAGCGCGACCGACATGCGCGCCTACCTGGAGTACGTCGCGGACCAGCGGCTGGCTCGGCTCGGCATGCCGGCGCGGTACGGCACGGCCAACCCTTTCGCCTTCATGGAACTGCAGG
This sequence comes from Actinomadura rudentiformis, assembly GCF_008923185.1. Classification (GTDB taxonomy): domain Bacteria; phylum Actinomycetota; class Actinomycetes; order Streptosporangiales; family Streptosporangiaceae; genus Spirillospora; species Spirillospora rudentiformis. Next base: position 362,851 of record NZ_WBMT01000003.1, on the reverse strand, counting down.
ACGTGCAGGAGCTGTCGAACTTCTTCGAACGCCGGGTTTCGGCCTACCAGATCGGCGTGGAGGGAACTGTGGCGTTCGACGAGACATTCTGAGGGTAGGGGCGAACGAAGGACGGCTAGGAGGACACGTGGCTTCACTCATAGCGAAGATCAAGGCCTGGATGCGAAGTCCGCAGGGCCAGCAGGCCCGCGCCAGGGCCGAAAGGATGGCCCGGGACCCCCGCACCAAGGCCAAGGCCCGCGGTCTGCTGACCAAGTTCCGCGGAAAGCGCCACTAACCGAACAGTTTGGACTAGGACATCGGCCCGGGATCTTGTCCCGGGCCGTTCGAGCGTGGAAGGCACGGCCCCTTGGTTCTTTGTTCTTCGCCGGCGCAGATGGCAACCGGACGTAGTCGCCAGTGAGGGCTTAGCTCCAGATCGCCACGGCGGTGGTCTCGGCGTGGATGAATCCGCCGCCTCGGTTGGCGATGCGCTGCGCGTCCTTCTGCCGGGGCGACACCGCGGCGGTGACGACCGCGTACCGGGTGCCGGATCCGACCTTGCCGAACCGCGCGCCGATCCGCTTGGGCACCGAGGCCGTCGTCACGAACCGCATGCCTGCGGCCTTGAGTTGCGTCTCGGCCGTCTCGGCGGCCGCCTTGTCCTTGAGCCGCAGCACGTGCACGCTGACCTGAGCCTTGCTCGGTGTGGTGAACGAGGCCTCGATCCGGCCGTCGCACCCAAGGTTCGACAGCAATGTCCGTGTCGCCGCGTCGATGGCCCCGGCCAGGCAGCCCGCGGAGCCCTCCAGCACTTTTTCGCCGGTCCGGTCATAGGTCTCGGTCGTCTGGTTGATCCGCATCGTGAAATGCCGTTCGTCCTCGAAGAACGTGGTCCAGGTGAAGGGCGAAGGCTTCCGCTCCAGTTTCTCCGTGATCTTGTCGGGCCGTTGGACGAACATGATCGAGGCTATGGCGATGCCGAGGAGTAACGTCGCGCCGACGTAGATGACCGAGAACCCCTTGAGCCCCAGGATGAGCCTCTTTTGGGCTGATCGCCGGCGGCCCTGGTACGGCGGGGCGGGTGTCTCACCTCCGGAACGTGCCTGGGGCGGCTGGTCGAATTGGCCCGGCAGCGGGTAAGGCGAACGGTCTTGCGGTGGAGTTCCCTTCATAAGCGGACATCGAAGCACAGGGCCGTCGCCCCTTGGGGTTACCCGGCAGTACGTAGACTGCCGGCGTGAACAACGGCGAGTACCTGCACTGGCAGAGCGTCCCCACGCGGTGGAAGGACAACGACGTGTACGGGCACGTCAACAACGCCGTCCACTATTCGCTGATGGACACCGCGATCAATGAGTGGATGATCAGGACCGCCGGGTTCGATCCGCTGAGCAGCGATCCGATCGCGCTGTGCGTCGAGTCGCATTGTGTCTACAAGGCCGAGGTGGCCTTCCCCGACACCGTCGAGCTGGGCCTGAGGGTCGGCAAGCTCGGCCGGTCCAGCGTCCGCTGGGAGGTGGGTCTCTACCGCGGATCCGACGAGGCGTTGATCGCCGAGGGCTATTTCGTGCACGTCTTCGTCGGACGCGAGGACCGCCGCCCCGCGGAGATCGTCGACCCGGTCCGCGCCGAGATGCAGAAGCTGCTGATCGCCTGACCGCGCTGGTCAGGGGGCGAGGACGTGGTCGGTGAGGAGGCGGTTGAAGTCGACTTCGAAGCGTTCGTAGTGGGCGCGCAGGCCGGGACCGGGCCAGTCGGCGGGGAGCAGCTCGGCGGGGAGGAGCGGGTCGTTCAGGAGGTGGCGGAGGACGGCGGCGGCCACCGTGAAACGGTCGGCGAGGCTGTCGGCCTCGTCGAGGGCGGTGGTCAGGGCGTGCGCCTTGGCCGTCCACTCGTCGAGGTCCCAGAGGGTGGCGGTGAGGTCGTCCTCGGGGCGGCCGGTGAGGAACGTGCACTGCTGGGCGACGATGTCGGGCCGGGGACGGCTCAGGTTGGCGGGGCGCAGCCAGGTGCCCTCGCGTAGTTCGGCCAGGCGGAGGGCCGCCATGGCCTGGCGGAGGGCGGCACGGTCGGCGGCGGGGCGCCGCTCGGCGGTGATGACGGCGATCTCCCAGGTGCCGTCCCAGGAGGGGGTGCGCGGGAAACGGCTCTCGTCCTGGCGGGCCTGCCGGGCCAGGAGTCGTTCGGTCAGCGCGTACTCGCCGTCGCTCTGGACGAGGTCGCCCGCCGCGACCATCCGGGAGAGCGCCACCCGGATCGTGCCCTCGGCGATGCCGAACAGCTCGCCCACGCGGACCAGATAGCGGGCGCGCAGGCGCGGCGGGTGCGAGCCCAGCAGCGTGCTCAGGACCACGGACCGGGCGGTCAGCGGTCGGAGGCCGAGAGTGTTCGACATGACTGACCGGGACTGTACCCGGATTACAGACTTCCGTCGCATACAGAAAAAGCGTAATGTCCGGGCATGGGCTCATATCTGATCGAACCGGTGGACCGGCTTCCGTTCGGCGGAGCCGAGAAGGCCCGGCGGTACGCGACGGAGCGCTATCAGGGCGCGGTCGGCCTCAACTGGTACACGTGCGATCCGTCGCTGCGGTTCCTGATGCGGCGGCACCTGGGGGACAAGGGGCTGGCCTGGGCCGAGCCCCGGCTGGAAGCCCTCGGTGAGCTGGTGGGCGGGCGGGTCGCCGTGTGGGCGGAGGAGACCGACCGCAACCCGCCGAGGCTGGAGAAGTACGACCGGTGGGGACGGGACATCAGCGAGGTCGTGATGCCTCCGTCGTTCGAGGCCGCGCGAAGCGAGCTGGTGGCGACGAGTTTCACACGACCGGAGTTCCTCGCGGAGGCGCGGGCGGCCGGGGTGGATCCCGCGCCGATGGCGGTGGCGTGGAGCTACCTGCTCGATCAGGCCGACATCGGGATGGCGTGCGCCCTCGGAACGGGCGGGGACATGGTCGTGGGGCTGACCGAGCTCTTCGCGCCGGAGGACGTCAAGGCGCGGGTGCGGGAGTTGTTCTCGGCGGGGATGTTCTCCGGCGAGGCCGCGCAGATGCTGACGGAACGTTCGGGCGGATCCGACCTGGGGGCGCTGGAGTCGACCGCCGCACGCGACGGTGACGCCTGGCGGTTGAACGGCCTCAAGTGGTTCGCGTCGAACGCCAACGGCTCGGCGTTCGTGGTGTTGGCCAAGCCGGAAGGCGCCGAAGACGGTGTACGGGGAATCGCGCCGTTCCTGGTCCTCCGCGAACAGCGCGACGGCTCGCGGAACGGCATCAGGATCCGGCGGCTCAAGGACAAGCTGGGCACCCGCTCGGTGGCCTCAGGTGAGATCGAGTTCACCGACGCCGAGGCGTTCCTGCTGGCGCCCGAGTCGGGAGGCCAGGGCGACGGCAAGGGGCTCGCCCGGATGATGGAGCTGACGAACGGCGCGCGGCTGGGCATCTCGATGATGGGCCTGGGATGCGCACGGCGGTCGCTCGTCGAAGCGCTGTGCTACGCCCGTGCCCGCGAGGCGTTCGGCGCGCCGCTGTACGAGCAGCCGCTGATGCGCCGCAAGCTGGCGGAGCTGATCGTGGAAACCGAGGCCGCCCAGGCGATGGTCTTCGACGGATACCTCGGAAAGCCACGGCTGCGGATCGGAGCTCCTCTCATCAAGCTGCGGGCAGCACGCCTGGGCGTGACCGCTGCGAGCGACGCCATCGAGATCCACGGCGGCAACGGCTACATCGAGCAGTGGCCGGTCGCGCGGATCCTGCGCGACGCCCAGGTGAATCCGATCTGGGAGGGCGGGGACAACATCCTCTGCCTCGACGTCCGGCGAGCCATGCTCCGCGAGCAGGCCCACGAACCGTTCTTCGAACGGTTGGAGCAGGCCGTTGACCACGCACAGGGCGACGACGCCACCGTCTCCCTGGTGAGCGAACGGATCGGACACCTCCGCCAGGCGGTGAAACTGTGGCAGACCCTCGACGCCGAAACCGCCGAGGCGCGTCTCTTCCCTCTCGCCCAATACATGGCGGACGTGTACGCGGCGGCCCTCCTGCTGGAGCACGGCAAGGCCCTCGTCGCCCGCCTGTACGCGCGGAACCATCTCGCCGACCGCGGACCGCTGCGTGGCATCGACGCCCCCGCCGAGGATCTCGACCGGTTCGACGAGCTCGTGGCAGGCGCCCTCATCGACGATCGGGACTGAGCGTACCCTTGAGACCGAATCGGATTCGCCTGCGAAGGAGCCCCGTGACCACGCCTGCCTCGGCCAAGACCACCCCACCGACCGGAGCGGTCGTGCCCGCCCTGAAGGAGCCCCCGCCGACCGAGTACGACGGCTGCTTCGGATGCGGTGACCAGGCCTCGGACGGCATCCGGCTCAAGCACACGGGCCTTGACGGCAAGGTCGCGGAGACGGCGTTCACCGTGGTGGAGGCGCACCAGGGCGCGCCGGGCCTCGCCCACGGCGGGATCCTGGCGGCTGCCCTCGACGAGGCGCTCGGCTCGGTCGCGTGGATGCTCGGCAAGCGCTACGTCACCGGACGCCTGGAGACCGACTTCCTTACTCCCGTACCCGTGGGTTCCACGGTCCAGCTCCGCGCCTGGTGCACCGGAGTGGACGGCCGCAAGGCCTACCTGGAAGGCGAAGGTCATGTCGACGGCAAGCTCGCCGTCCGCGCCGCCGCCCTTTTCATCGAAGTCCCCGAAGAGCACTTCGAGGAACGCCCGTGACCGTTCGCACCGAACGCCAAGGCCCTGTCACCACCGTCATCCTGTCGCGTCCCGAGGTCCGCAACGCGGTCGACGGCCCCACGGCCGCCGAACTGGCCGCCGCCTTCCGCGCCTTCGACGCCGACGATGACGCCTCCGTGGCCGTCCTCTGGGGCGAGGGCGGCACGTTCTGCGCCGGAGCCGATCTCAAGGGCCTCGGCGCCGGACGCGGCAACCGCGTGGACCCCCTCCCCGCCGACGGCCCGATGGGCCCGACCCGGATGAAACTGTCCAAGCCCGTCATCGCCGCGGTGTCCGGCCACGCCGTCGCCGGCGGCCTGGAACTGGCACTCTGGTGCGACCTCCGCGTCGTCGAAGAGGACGCGACGTTCGGCGTGTTCTGCCGCCGCTGGGGCGTCCCGCTGATCGACGGCGGGACCGTACGCCTGCCCCGCCTGATCGGCGAGAGCCGAGCCATGGACCTGATCCTCACCGGTCGCCCGGTCTCCGCCCAAGAGGCGTTCGACATCGGCCTGGCCAACCGCCTGGTGCCACCCACCAAAGCACGCGAAGCCGCCGAGGAACTGGCGGCCGGCATCGCCCGCTTCCCCCAGACCTGCATGCGCGGAGACCGCCTCTCAACCCTCGAACAGGCAGGACTCCCCGAAGAGGAGGCGCTCGCGAACGAGCTGAGCCACGGGTCCAACGCCGCGCACGAGGCCATCGCCGGCGCCGCCCGTTTCGCCTCCGGCACCGGCCGCCACGGCGACTTCACCAACATCTGAAGGCTCGGCGGTCAGTCCTTCTCGTACGGCGAGAACGCGCTCGTCTCGATCTGGTACGCGCCCGCCTGAACCAGGAGCTCCATGAGCTCCTGCGCCACCGGCCGCAGACGGTCGTATGCGCGCACCTGTCAGCCCTCTCGCGCCCGCCGCCCTGGGGTGCTGGGCCGTTACTTGATTGTTATTTGGGGGTGTCACGTTGCCTCTGGTGCCGGACATGTCTGTTGCGAGTGCCGACACTACGGGGGAATGTACGCATGAAATCCGCACCAGGGGACGAGTTGAGCGTCCTGAGGACGGCGGCGCGGGCTGATGATCGAGATCTGGCCTCCGACGGCGCGCTTCAGGAGGTGCTCGGTGATCTCTGCGGCGACATCATGGCCGCGGGACGGCCGCGCCGCAGGTTGCGGTTGCCGATCGGACGGAACGCGGTGGCGGTCGCCGCGGCGTTCGGGATGGCGCTGCTCCTCCTTGGCGGAGTCGGCTTGAAGCAGCTCCAGTCCGCGCCGCGCCCGGAACGGCCAGCGGTGCCGGTGTCCTCTGGCCCGCCGCTGAGGACCGGGGACTTCAGGCAGGCCATGACCGTTGGTCCTTCCGAGGCGACGGACACCAGCGAGTGGCTGAACCTCGGCAGTCCCGCGCTCCAGGTGTTCATGGCGTCGACGACCTCCTCCATCTCGTTGCCCCCCGGCCGCAGTTGGGCCGCAGTCACCCGGGCGCTGACGTTGCCCGGGAAGCGTCTGCAGGCCACCTTCGTGATCGCCAACCTGGCGCGATATGGGATCTGCCAGTGGGGCGGCTACTGGCAGGACCTCCGCCTTCGCGGTGACGTACAGGGCGCACGTGCGGCGGACATCGTGATCAAGCGGCTTGTGTCGCGACGATTCGCTCCGGTCGATCCTGAGACGGGCAGGGCCATCAGGGTCGGGTGGCCGCCGCTCGACAGGAAGCTCGGTGAGTCGTGGCGGCTTGAGCGGTTCATGCGGTCGAGCTGCGGGCCGGCGTGGCGGCTGGTCGGAGCGTTCCGATGAGCCACGAGCAGCGTTTCGAGGCGCTCTTCAAGCAGCACAGCACGAGCATCCTCGGCTACCTCGTCCGCCGGGTCGATGCCGCCGAGGACGCCGCCGATCTCATGGCGGAGGTCTTCGCCATCGCGTGGCGGCGCATCCACGACGCGCCACCCGGTGATGAGGGACGGCTCTGGTTGTACGGGATCGCGCGCAAGGTGCTGGCCAACCACCGGCGCGGCAGTACGCGGCGGGGGCGGCTGGCGGATCGCCTGCGCGAGCAGTTGCGGGCGCAGCCCGGAGACGACGGAGGCGGTCAACCGGTCCGCGCGGCTCTGGAGCGGCTGTCCGTAGCGGACCGGGAACTGCTCACCCTTACAGCTTGGGAGCAGATGTCACCCGGCGAGATCGCCGTGGTGCTCGGCCTCGAACCCGCCACGGTGCGAACGCGGTTGAGCCGTGCCCGCGCCAGGTTGCGGGCCGTACTGGACGAGCACGCGCGGGCCGCGGCCCCCTGCTGATCACTCTCCGGAGCGAAACAAATCCGGTCGATCGGGCAATACCTAGTGTCCCCCTTGTTGATCACCCCCTGGAGACGCCTTGAAGTTCAGGTCGGCCGCGCTCGCGGTCCTGCTCACCTTGACCACCGCGTCGGCTTGCACCGGTGGAGATTCGAAGTCCGGGCGCGGTTCCACCGTGTCCGGGGAGGATGGAGCGCCCTCGGTCACCGTCACTCCGGGTGACGGTACGTCGCGGGTGCGTCCGGACAGCCGGGTCAGCGTGACGGCGGGCGGCGGCACGCTCGCCGAGGTGACCGTGCGGACCGGCGGCGGGCTGGTCGTCGCGGGCGGGTTCACGGCGGACCGCACGGGGTGGCGGGCGAGCCGCGGGTTGAAGCCGGACGCCGCGTACGAGGTGACAGCCAAGGCGACCCGGGGAGGCAAGACCACGACGGTGACCAGCCGTTTCCGTACGCTCAAGCCCGGTAAGACGTTCGGCATCGCCGATATCACCCCGATGAGCGATCGCTCGGAGAAGATCGGCGTTGGTGCTCCGATCATCGTCACGTTCGACCGGCCGGTGTCCGATCGCGCGGCCGTCGAGCGGGCGCTGGAGGTCAAGGCGCAGAAGCCGGTCGAGGGCGCGTGGCGGTGGGTGAGCTCCACGCAGGTCGTTTACCGGACGAAGAAGTACTGGCCCGCGCACCAGAAGGTCCGCTTCACCGCGCGGCTCACCGGCGTCGCTGCGGCGAAGGGCGTGTACGGGGTGGCGGATGTGTCGCGGCGGTTCGCGGTGGGGGCGGCGCAGATCAGCACGGTCAACTCCCGGACGCATCGCATGACGGTGAGAAGGGACGGCCGGGTGATCCGGACGCTACCGGTCAGCCTGGGCAGTGGCGGCAGGGTCGTGAACGGGGAGGACATCTTCCTCACCGCCAGCGGCGTGCACCTTGTCATGGACAAGAAGCGGGTCGAGCGCATGACGTCGGCGGGATCCGGGATCGACCCGAAGGACAAGATCAACGGCTGGGACACGATGGTCAACTGGGCGGTGCGGATCAGCGCCTCCGGGGAGTACGTGCACCAGAGCAACGGGCAGTACCAGTACCTCGGGAACTCCAACCAGAGCCATGGATGCGTGCGGACGACGCCAGACGGAGCGCAGTGGTTCTTCGGGATCGCGCAGCGGGGTGATGTGGTCGACGTCACGGGTACCGCGCGCCGCCTGCCGTGGACGAACGGCTGGAGCTACTGGCAGCTGAGCTGGAAGCAGTGGCGGTCCGGCAGCGCCCTGGCTTAGATGATCATTGGAGCTTGACCTGTAAGAGTTTGCTTACTAGCGTCCTTTCAGACGGAATCCGTCCGGAAAAGGGGACGCCCATGAGCCTGACCGTGGACGAGGCGGGCCGCGCACTCGCCGACCCGCGCTCGTACGCCGACGACAAGCGCCTCCACGACGCCATGGCGTTGCTGCGGCGGGAGGCGCCGGTGCACTGGGTCGCCGACCCGCCGGGCTACAACCCGTTCTGGGCGATCACCAGGCACGCCGACATCATGGAGATCGAGCGCAACCACGCGCTCTTCCTGAACGCGCCGCGCCCGATCCTGGGCACCGCCGAGTACGACGCGATGAACCGGGAGCGCGCCGAGCAGGGCATCGCGCTGCGCACGCTCGTCCACATGGACGACCCGGACCACCGCGTGATCCGGGCGATCGGCGCGGACTGGTTCCGGCCCAAGGCGATGCGCGCCCTGGAGGACAGGGTCAAGGAACTGGCCAGGCGATACGTCGACCGCATGATCGAGCACGGCGGCGAGTGCGACTTCGTCCAGCAGATCGCCGTGCACTACCCGCTGTACGTGATCCTGTCGCTGCTCGGGCTCCCGGAGTCGGACTTCGACCGCATGCTCAAGCTCACGCAGGAGCTGTTCGGCGGCGACGACTCCGACATGCGGCGCGGCACGACCCCCGAGGAACAGCTGACCGTCCTGCTCGACTTCTTCGCCTACTTCCAGGAGCTCACCGCGGCGCGCCGCGCCGAACCCACCGACGACCTGGCCTCGGCGATCGCGAACGCACGCGTCGACGGCGAGCCGCTGAACGACTTCGACACCGCCTCGTACTACGTCATCATCGCCACGGCCGGGCACGACACCACGAGCTCCACGATCTCCGGCGGCCTGCACGCCCTCATCGAGCACCCCGACCAGCTCGGACGGCTCCGCGCCGATCCCGCGCTGATGCCGTACGCGGTGGACGAGATGATCCGCTGGGTGACGCCGGTCAAGGAGTTCATGCGCACCGCGACCGAGGACTACGACCTGCGCGGCGTGACGATCCGCAAGGGCGAGTCGGTGCTGCTGTCGTACCCGTCGGCCAACCGGGACGAGGAGATCTTCGACGACCCCTTCCGCTTCGACGTCGGCCGTGATCCGAACAAGCACCTCGCGTTCGGCTTCGGCGTGCACTACTGCCTGGGTGCCGCTCTGGCCCGGATGGAGGTCCGCGCCTTTTTCGAGGAACTGCTGCCGAGGCTGGAGTCGATCGAGCTCGCCGGGGAGCCCGAGAACGTGGCCACCACGTTCGTCGGCGGGCTCAAGCGCCTGCCCGTCCGCTACTCCCTGAAGGGCTGACCGATATGCGCATCGACGCCGCGGTGCTGCGCGCCGCCGAGGCCCCGTACACCGTCGAGCCGGTCGAGCTCGCCGACCCGGGCCCGGGCGAGGCGCTGGTCCGGATCGCCGGCACCGGGATGTGCCACACCGACCTGCTCGGCCGCGTCCCCGGTGACCTGGTGGGCAAGCCGGTCGTCCTCGGTCACGAGGGTGCCGGAGTCGTCGAGGCCGTCGGGCCCGGTGTGACCGACGTGGCGGTGGGCTCGCACGTCGTGCTGTCCATCGACTCCTGCGGGGCCTGCACCAACTGCCGTGCCGCCCGCCCGGGCAACTGCGTCAAGATGGCCGAGCTCAACATGTTGCCCATGTCGCTGGACGGCGTGCCGCGCGCACATGACGCGGAGGGGGCGGCGGTCGGCAACCGCTGGTTCGGGCAGTCGTCGTTCGCCTCCCACGCGCTCACCACCGTCCGCAACACGGTCACCGTCGATCCGGACGTGCCGCTGGAAAAGCTCGGTCCGCTCGGCTGCGGCATGCAGACCGGTGCCGGGTCCGTGCTGATCTCGCTCGGCGTGGGGGCCGGTGACAGCATCGCCGTCTTCGGCGTGGGCGCCGTGGGCCTCGCGGGAGTGATGGCGGCCCGGGTCGCCGGTGCCACCACCATCGTCGCGGTCGATCTGCATGAATCCCGGCTCGACCTGGCGCGCGAACTCGGCGCCACGCACACGCTGAACGGGGCGGACGACGACCTCGCCGGGCAGATCCGGGCGATAGCGGGTGGCGAGGGCGTCCAGTACTCCTTCGACACGACCGCCGTGCCGGCGATCGTCTCCGCCGCGGTCGCCTGCCTGCGCACGACCGGCGTCTGCGGCCTGGTCGGCGTCGGCAGCGAGGAGTACCGGCTCGACCCGTCGTTGCTCCTGATGGGCCGCACGGTCAAGGGCATCATCGAGGGCGACGCCGTTCCGCAGCTCTTCATCCCCAGGCTCGTGGAGCTCTGGCGCCAGGGCCGATTCCCGTTCGACAAGCTCGTCACGACCTACCCGCTCGGCCAGATCAACCAGGCCGAGGCCGACTGGTTGTCCGGGAAGGTCGTCAAGCCCGTGCTGCTGCCCGGTGGCTGAGCCGGCCAGCCGCCCTGCCCCGGCGACCCGCAAGGGCCGCCCGCCGGACCCTGAGATCGACCAGCGGGCGCTGCGCGCGGCCCTGCAGGTGTACGGGGAACTTGGCTGGGCGGGTTTCAGCTTCGACGCCGTCGCCCGCCGGTCCCGCGTCGGCAAGGCGGCGCTGTATCGCCGCTGGCCCGACAAGGAGCACCTCCTCGCCGCCGCGCTGGAGCTCCTGGCCGAGCCGCCGCCCGACTGGGCCGACCCCGCCGACCTGCGGGCCTGCCTGACCCTGATGGCAGAGCAGGTGGTGGACATGTTCGTCGGCCCCAAGGCGCTGGTGTTGCCGCGCGTCCTGATCGAGGCCTCGCTCTACCCGCCGCTCTTCGACGAGACGGTGCTGACCATCGCGCGGGCCCGCTTCGACGCGGCGCGCGAGCTCGTCCGCGCCGCCGTCGAACGCGGCGAGCTGCCCGCCGGAACCCCGCCCGAGCTGGTCATCGACGCGATCACGGGCCGGGTGCTCAGCGCGATCGTGCTCACCCCCGGCCGCGAACGACCGCGCATCGCCGCCGACCCCTCCCGGCACGCCGCCGCCGCGGTGGACTTCGTCCTTGCGGCCCTGAACGATGCGTCTTCGAGCAAGGAGTGACCATGAACGCCGAATCCCGGGTGCTGGAGCTCGTCCGGAACGGGACCTCCGACACCGCCGAGCTGGAGAGGCTGTTCGGAGAGCTGGCTCCCGTCGATCCCGGCTTCATGCTGGGCACGTGGGAGGGCGGTGTCTTCGACCAGCATGATAAGGCGGCCGGTCTGCTGGTCAAGCTGGGCTGGTACGGCAAGCGGTTCCACGACGCCGAGAACGTCGACCCGCTGCTCTGCCGGGCCGAGGACGGCACGATCTACTCGTTCGACGGCATGGGCCTCGCCCGCCTGCGCGAGGTCGTGTTCCGCGGCACGGTCTCGGCCGCGATGGTGTACGACACCCAGCCGATCATCGATCACTTCCGCCGGGTCTCCGACGAGGTCGTGCTCGGCGCGATGGACGCCAAGGGGCAGCCGGAGACCCTCTACTTCCACCTCACCCGCGCCCGCTGAACTCGCCCGCGCCCACTGGTCAGCGCACGCGGTGGAGGAGCTCCTCGCCGGCGGCCAGGCGGCGGACGTTCTCGGTCGCCACGGTGAAGTAACGCTGCCATGTCTCGGTCGTCACCCAGGCCACGTGCGGCATGACGACCACGTTGTCCAGGGAGAGCAGCGGATTGGTCGCCTTGACCGGCTCCTCCTCGAACACGTCGAGCCCGGCGCCGCCGAGGTGGCCCGAGGTCAGCGCCTCGACCAGGGCGGCCTCGTCGATCACGGCGCCGCGCGCGGTGTTGACGATGACGGCCCCGGGCGGGAGCAGTGCGAGCCGGCGTTCGTCCAGCAGATGGCGGGTCTCGCCGGTCAGCGGGATGTGCACCGAGACGATGTCGCTGGCCCGCAGCAGGTCGTCCAGCTCGCGCCAGGCGGGATCGTCGGGCCGCGGCGTCCGCGAGGTGAAGAGGACCTCCGCGCCCATCGCCTCCAGCATGCCGCGCAGCAGCCCGGCGATCTCCCCGCCGCCGAGCAGCCCGACCGTACGGCCCGCGATCTCACCCCCGACCAGCCCGGGGTTGGCGGGCCAGCCCCGGCCCTCCCGGGTGAGGCGGTCGAACGTGACCACCCGCCGCAGCGTCGCCAGCATCAGCAGCAGCGAGGTCTCCGCGACGGCTTGCGCGTTCTGGCCGGGCATGTTCGCCACGGCGATCCCGCGTTCCTCTGCCGCATCCAAGTCGATGGTGTTCACTCCGCTGCCGAGCTTCTGGATCAGCTTCAGCTTCGGGGCCCGGTCCATGTCGGCGGCGGTGAACGGCCGCAGGACGTGCCAGAGGACTTCAGCCTCGGACAGCAGCTCGTACAGCCGCTCGTCGTCCTCCTCAGGACAGCTCACCACGTCCAGGCCAGGCTCGCTGTAGTCCATGTCGTAGTGCAGCAGGATTCGCATACGCCCCATCTTGCCAATCTTGGTGAACGCCCAGGCCACGCACTCTGCGAGAGGATTGCTCCATGCTGGAGACGTCCGTGCGGCTGCTGAAGCTCCTCTCGCTGCTCCAGGCCCGGCGTGAGTGGTCGGGTGCCGAGCTCGCCGAACGGCTGGAGGTGACGACCCGCACCGTGCGCAACGACATGGAGCGGCTGCGCATCCTCGGCTACCAGGTGCATTCCACGACCGGCACCGCCGGCGGCTACCGGCTGGGTGCGGGCGCGCAGCTCCCGCCGCTGCTGCTCGACGACGAGGAGGCCGTCGCGGTCGCCGTCGCGCTGAGCACGAGCGCGTCCGGAACGGTCGAGGGGCTGGAGGAGACCTCGGTCCGTGCGCTCGCCAAGCTTGAAAGCATGCTGCCGTCGCGGCTGCGACGCCGGCTGAGCTCGCTGCAGGCGGCCACGGTGTCGGTGGCGAGGCGCGGTCCCGGCGTGGACGCGGCGGCCCTCACGGGTATCGCCGCGGCCGTACGCGATCACGAGACCCTGCGCTTCGACTATCTGAATCAGGACGGAGCGCCGACCGTACGCGCCGCCGAGCCGCACCGTCTCGTCTACACCGGCCGCCGGTGGTACCTGGCCGCCTGGGACACCGACCGGAAGGACTGGCGGACGTTCCGGGTGGACAGGATGCGGCTGCGGACGCCGAACGGCCCGCGGTTCACGCCGCGCGAGCCGCCCGAGGGCGATGCCGCCGCGTACGTCATGCGGGGCGTGAGCTCGAGAGCCAGGAGTCACCAGGCGCGGATCAGGCTCCACGTCTCACTTGCGGTCGCTTCGGAACGGCTTCCACCCGAGGCGGGGATGCTGGAGGCCATCGATGAGACCTCCTGCCTGTTCATCACCGGGGCGGACGACATCCACGACCTCGCCTCGTTCCTGGGGAGTCTCGGCTTCGGGTTCAGCGTGATCGAGCCCGCAGCGCTCGCCGACCACCTGCGCGTCCTGGCGGACCGGTTCCGGGTGGCGGCCACTCCATCGGAGACACTGGACGCGTGAACGAGATGTTCGGCGTACCCGAGCTGTCCGAAGTGCTGGCGAGTCCCCTCGTACAGGCGCCGATGGCGGGTGGTGGATCGACCCCGGCGCTGGTGGCGGCCGTGTCCGAGGCCGGTGTCACCGGCTTCCTGGCCGCCGGGTACAAGCCCGCGGCGCGGATGCGCGAGGAGATCGAGGAGACGCGGAAGGCCACCTCCCGTCCGTTCGGGATGAACCTCTTCATGCCCTCGCACGATCGTGCTGACGAGGCGGCGGTCGCGGCCTACCGGGAGCGGCTCGCGCCCGAAGCCGAACGCCTGGGGATCGAGCTCGGAGGGGCCGGTGATCGTTCCGACGACTGGGACGCCAAGGTCGCCGATCTGCTGGCCGATCCGCCGGCGCTCGTCGGCTTCACCTTCGGCTGCCCGGAGCCCGAGGTGCTCAGGGCGTTCGGTGAGAAGGGCACGGTCACCATCGTCACGGTGACCTCGGTGGCCGAGGCGCGCACGGCGGCGGCTGCGGGGGCCGGTGCGCTGTGCGTTCAGGGGAAGGAGGCCGGAGGGCACAGCGGCACGTTCACCGGTGCCGAGGGCACGCCGCTCCGGGAGTTGCTGCCGGCCGTACGGCAGGCGACCGGCCTGCCGCTGCTCGCCGCGGGCGGGCTGGCGACGGGCGCGCACATCGCCGAGGTCCTTGCGCTCGGGGCGGACGCGGCGCAGCTCGGCACCGCCTTCCTGCGTTGCCCGGAGAGCGGCGCGAGCGCCGTGCACAAGGCCGCGCTGGCCGATGAGAGGTTCACCGAGACCGCGATGACCAGGGCTTTCAGTGGCCGTTCCGCACGCGGGCTGGTCAACCGGTTCCTGGTCGAACATTCGCCGTTCGCGCCGGCTGCGTACCCGGACGTCCACTACATGACCGCCCCCCTGCGCAGGGCCGCGGCGGCGCGCGGAGACGCCGACGTGGTCAACCTCTGGGCCGGCGAATCGTTCCGCCTCGCCACCGAAGCCCCCGCGGCCGAGGTCGCGGCCCGCCTGCTGGACGAACTGGCCGCCACCATCCAGAGCCGGTAGAGCGGCCGAACAGGTGCGCTAGAGCTTGCCCAGGCCACCTTCACGGCCGTTCGTGTCATCGATCTTGCGGGTGTCGCGCGGTTCCGCGTAGGGGACGGCGTCCTCCGGCACGCCCTCCTCGATACGCCGCGCCCGCACCAGCTCGGCGTCGAGCTCGGCGCCCAGCAGGATCGCCACGTTCGACACCCACATCCAGACGAGGAAGATGACGACCGCCGCGAGCGCGCCGTAGGTCTTGTTGTACGAGCCGAAGTTCGCCACGTACAGGGCGAAGACCCCGGAGGCGGCGATCCACGCCAGGATCGCGAACGCGCTGCCCGGCGTGATCCAGCGCCATCCTGGCTGCCGCACGTTCGGCGCCGCCCAGTAGAGCGTCGCGATGGCCACCATCACCACCAGCAGGATCACCGGCCACTTGACGATGCCCCAGATCGTGACGAAGGCCGAGCCCAGCCCGAACAGATCGCCCGCCCACTCGGCGAACCGGCCCGTGAACGTGACCGCGAGCGCGCTGGCGCCGAGGAGCACGACCATGGTGAGCGTCAGCGCGAGTCGCAGCGGCGCCAGCTTCCACAGCGGCCGCCCCTCGGGCATCTCGTAGATCGCGTTGACCGCCCGGATGAACGCCGCGACGTACTTCGACGCCGACCACAGCGCCACGACCAGGCCGATCGCGGCGAAGACGCTCGCCGTCGGCGCGGTGCCCTGCAGGCTCTGGATGATGCTGATCACGGTGTCCCGGGCCTGGCTCGGGGCGAGCTGCCGCACGTTGTCCACAAGCGTCTGGGTACCGGAGACACCGGACATCCCGACCAGTGAGACGACAACGATGAGGGCAGGGAAGACCGAAAGGATCCCGTAGTAGGTCAGCGCTGCGGCCCAGTCGACGAGATTGTCCTTCTGGAACTCCGCAACGGTCCGCTTGCTGACGCCCCACCAGCCGCGCAGGCCGATCTGCGCCGGCCCCTCGCTGGGCTCCTCAGAGCGCCGCGTGCTCTTCTCGGCCGCCTCATCGCGGGCTGCCTTCTCCTTGCCGGTTGTCGCCTTCTCAGCCATCGGACCCACCTCCTTGCCGCGTTGCCGCCTCTTACCCGCTTAACCCGGGGGGATGCCGAGGGATCAGGTCTCGATGTACGCGCGGACGCCGCCCAGCTCCGGGTCGGCGGCGTCCGGCACGACCATTCCGGCGGCCACGCCGCTCCGCAGGTAGTCCAGAACGGGCTCGGTGATGCGTTCGCCGGGCAGGACAGCCGGGATGCCCGGCGGGTAGGGCGTCAGCATCTCGGCGCTGACCCGGCCGACGGCCTTGTCGGCGGGCACCTGCTCGGCGGGCCCGAAGAAGGCGTCGCGGGGCAGGACGACCAGTTCGAGCTGCAGCTCGTCGGGATCGGCGACCTTCACTTTGGGCCCGCCGCGCAGCTCGTCCGCGTGGTCGGTCAGGTCCCGCAACGCCGTCAGCAGCGTGGCGGCCGTGTCCTTGTCGTCGGCGTACGTCAGCTGGGCGCTGATGCGCCGGTGGTCGGACAGGTGCAGGTTGACGTGGTGGTGCTCGCGGATCCAGTCCGCCGCCCGGTAGCCGAGCACGCCGAGCTCGGAGATATCGATGATCACTTGCAGCGGATCCAGGTCGTACGCCTTCCCGGGGGCGACGAACTCGTCCCGGTCAACGTGCATGCCGGGCAGGCCTTCGATCTCCTGACGCACGTCGGCGGCCAGGTCCAGCGCCGCCTGCAGCAGCTCGTGACCCTGCTCGACCATCTGGCGCCGCCAGCCGTCCAGGCCCGCGTACAGCAGCACGGACGGGCTCGTGGTGCCGAGCAGGTCCTCGCGCGCCTTCAGGACGGTCGGATCGACCAGGTCTCCCTGCTGGTGGAAGACCGAGCCCTGCTCCAGGCCGCTTCCCATCTTGTGGACGCTGGTCACGCAGACGTCCGCGCCCGCGTCCATGGCCCACGACGGCAGATCGGGATGGAACGGCAGGTGCGCGCCCCACGCCTCGTCCACGATCAGCGGTTTGCCGTACCGGTGGCAGATCTCGGCGATCTCGGCCAGGTTCGCGCAGGTGCCGTACGGTGTGGGACTGGTCACCAGTGCGCCCCGGACGTCCGGGTGCTGCTCGAACCGCCGTGCGAACGCCTCAGGCGACGGCGGATGCGCCACGTTGCGCTCGGCGTCCCAGCTGGGCTCGACCCAGATCGGCCGCACCCCGCTGATGATCAGCCCCGAGATCACCGACTTGTGCGCGTCGCGGCCGATGAGCAGCTTCTCGCCGGGGCCGGCGACCGACAACATGGCCGACTTGACCGACAGTGAACTGCCGCAGGTCGAAAAGAACGTCCTCTCCGCGTGCACGGCGTCGGCCATCAGTTCCTGCGCCCGTTCCAGCACCCTGTGCGTGGACCGCCGGTCGTCCAGCCCGGAGACGGCCAGAGCGTCATGGGTGAAGACCGCGTCACCGAGAATCTCCCGGACGCGGGGATCGGCCCCCCGTCCCTGCTTGTGCCCGGGCGGGGTGAACGGGGTGTCGCCCCGCCTGTGGTAGGCGGCGAGCGCGTCCAGTACCGGAGTCTCCGAATGGTCCATAGGCTGCACGTTCCCGTCCAGTCCGCTTGTTAACTTTGCCCCCGGAGCATCGGCGCGAATGGCCCGGCCACCCTCGGGTGCGAATGGCCCGGCCACCCTCGGGTAGGGGGCGGGAATGAAGGAACGGATCCCTGGCGAAACGGAGCTCCTCTGGGAGGAGTTCCACCAGATCGTGAACATGACTTCGGACGAACTGCGGACCTGGCTCCTCACGGACGCCTCGGGCGAAGACGCGCTCCCCGCCGATCCGGACCTGAAGCTGCCGGAGCTCGGCACCCGGGTGATCGAGGTGCTTCGCAAACGCAAGGTCGATCTCACGGCCGCCGACACCGAGACCATGCGGCAGGTCGTGGACTTCGTCGAGGACAAGCTGGACGGCAGCCCCGCCGGTGCCGAACAGGACGACCACTGGCGGCGGGAGCTGATGACCGTAGGCCACGACCCGCTCAAGCCGACACCCTGAGGGACCTGCCTGAGAGGATCTGCCTGACGGGCCTGGGAGAACGCTGACGGACCTGGGAGAACGCGGATCCGCGTTCTCCCAGGTCTCATGGTCCCTTCGGGATCTCGGTCTGCGGGCTGTAGCCCTCGTCCTCGCCACCGGGCGCGTCCGCCGTGGCGTTGGGTGGGTCCGTCGGGCCCGGCGAGTGCTCGTCACCGAAATCGGGCTCGGCGTCCTCCTGAGGCGCTTCGGCCTCGGCGCGGCGGTCGGCCAGGGGCTTGGCTTGATCCTTCTTCTCCATGGCCCTCTCCTGCCCGCGGAGGCGCAGGACAATCAACCGTCGAGCGCCCGCTCGTACGCGAGGAGGGTGTCGACGAACAGCCTCCGCTGCTCGGGCGTCAGCGGGTCGAGCGCACGGCGCCACGCCTCGGCGCCCTGCCCGAGCCATTCCTTGATCGCCGCCTCGTGGGCCGGGGCGATGCTCACGATCGCCCGGCGCCGGTCGTCCTCGTCCGTCCGGCGGTCGAGGATGCCCTGGCGGCTCAGCTCGCCGACCATCAGGCTGACGGTCGCCGGGGTGACCTCCAGCCGCGCCGCCAGCTCGTTCACCGTCATGGCGCCGTCGAAGAGCAGGTAGGCGAGCAGCGAGAGATGCCGCGGCGCCAGGGAGAACGACGCGAGCTCCTTGGGCACGCCGAGCTTCTTCGCGCGGCCGACCACCCGGGGCATGAGGAGCAGCAGCGCGCGGATGCCGGACTCGACGTCCAGTCCATCGTCCACGCCCGCGAGCCTACCCGCCGAAGCCGTCCCCCACGGTGGCGGCGAGCACGAGGAACGCGTCCCGCGTCGCGGGAGCGAGCAGATCGAGATCGACCTCCGCGTCCTCCGCGAGATGGGGGTCGAACGGCACGTCCACCACGGCCCGGCACCGCTTGTCGAAGTGCGCGCGGAGAGCGTCCACATCGACCCCGGCGCCGCCCCCTGGCCGGATGCTGGACAGGGCGACCGTCGCCGACCGGGCGAGATGGCCGCGACCGTGCGCCTCCAGCCAGTCCAGCGTCGCGCTCGCCGACCGCGCCGCGGCGACCGACGGGATGGTCACCAGCACGATCTGGTCGGCCAGTTCGAGCACCGCCCCCATCGCCGAGTGCAGGAGCCCGGTGCCGCAGTCGGTGACGCAGATCGAGTAGTAGTTCTCCAGCAGGCTCGCGACGGCCCGGTAGTCCTCATCGGTGAACGCCTCGGACAGCTCGGGATCCCGCGACGACGCAAGGATCTCCAGCCTGCTGCTGACCGACTGGGAGGTGAACGCGCGGACATCGGCATAGCGCGGCGTCTGCTGAGCCGCCATCTGGAGCAGGTCCCGCACGGAGGCGGACGTCTCCACCCGCACCTTTTCCGACAGCGTGCCGTGGTCGGGATTGGCGTCCATGGCGATGATCCGGTCTCCCCGTACCGCCGCGAGCGCCGTCCCCAGCCCGACCGCCGTGGTCGTCTTGCCCACACCCCCCTTGAGGCTGAGCACCGCCACCCGGTGG
The DNA here is from genome assembly GCF_008923185.1 of Actinomadura rudentiformis. Classification (GTDB taxonomy): domain Bacteria; phylum Actinomycetota; class Actinomycetes; order Streptosporangiales; family Streptosporangiaceae; genus Spirillospora; species Spirillospora rudentiformis. The sequence goes on along the minus strand of NZ_WBMT01000003.1, from coordinate 343,488 downwards.
TGACCGCCGGCGACCGGCGTGCGAACCCGCGCGATCAGCTCCCGCCGCCGTGACACGCCGGCCGACTCGGGCGGATGCACCCGCCCCCGCGAGAGCATGTAGACCGTCCGCCGCCACCCGTGCTCGGGCGCGTCGCGCCGCCCCAGGAGCAACCGATCCGGCGTGAGTGCCTCGATGTCGACACCCGGCACGCACAGCGCAAGCGGAACCGTGGCGTCCCCCGGCCCAGCCGCCGGCCGATCTTGAAGCGTCACAACACCCTCCCGAAGAACCGATACGAAGAGTAGCTAACCGTGCACGCTCCGTACCGCCACACAAAGATTGTTAAACAGGAATCGCCCGGGAGCCAGGCAGCGCTTCTCGACTCCTGACCAGTCAGGTGACAGATGCCGAGGCCAGGGGAGCGTTCGTAACGTCTTCCATGTTGAACAGTCGGCACTGGAAGGACGGAACGATGGCCCTCGCCACCACACAGTTGGAAACGTTCGTGGACCGGGTTCGGATCACTGAGCTGATCGATCGGTACATGCTCAGCCTGGATGAGGCCGTGATCGATGAGGAGTGGGCGGCCGCCTTTCACACCGAGGACGTCTCGGTCTCGACGCCTCTGGACAAGAGCACCGGGTTGGTGGGGTTCGCGGAGGCCACGCGGGAGGAGCTCGGCGGGCATTTCGATGTCGGGGGGATCTTCCAGGGAGAGGTCGTGCGTTCCGGGGAAGGGTGGAGGTTCCGGCGGCTCGACGTGCGGCCGGTCTGGTTCTCCGGGCGGCCTCCGATCTTCGAGGGGAGCGCGTCGTGAAGGTTGAGATCATTCTGGATGTGCCGTGCGTCTGGTCGTACTTCGCGTTCAACCGGTTCCAGCGGGTCGCGGCGCGGGTGCGGGAGGCCGGTGGAGAGCTGGAGGTGGGATTCCTGCCCTTCCAGCTCGCCCCGGAGGCGACGCCGGAGGGCGAGTTCAAGGTGGACGTGCTGCGCCGGTCGTTCGGGGACGGCACCGCGGACGCCATCACGGGGATCACCGCCAAGGCCGCGGAGGAGGGGCTGGTGTTCCGGCACGAGCGGGCCATCTACTCCAACACCTTCGAGGCGCATCGGCTGATCGCGGTGGCGAGTGCGCAGGGCAAGGGCGAGGAAATGGTGGAACGGCTGTTCCGCGCGCACCACACCGACGAGCTGAACGTCGGGGATGTCGATGTGCTGCGTTCCCTGGCCGAGGAGGTCGGCGTGACCTGGAGCGATGAGGGCGCCGAGAAACTGCGGGCCGAGCTTGGGAGGGTCCGCGGGCTAGGGGTGCGGGGAATTCCTGTCTTTCTCGTCGACGGAAGGGAATTGGCCGGTGCGCAGTCGGAGGAGGTCCTCTTCGCGGCGCTGGCAGGGACGAAGGGTCGCGTTCGCGCGGGATGAGTAGGGTTGCGGACATGCGGCTTTACGGGCGTGATGCGGAGCAGTCGACGATCGAGCGCCTGCTCCAGCGCGCCCGTTCAGGCCGGAGCGGTGTCCTGGTCCTGCGGGGCGAGGCCGGGATCGGCAAATCGGCTCTGCTGGAGGTCGCGGAGGGTGCGGCCACCGACATGCGGGTGTTGCGCGGCACGGGCATCGAGCGTGAGAGCGGGATGCCCTACGCGGGACTGCATCTTCTCTTGCGCAAGTATCTCGATCGGATCGACGCCCTTCCGGAGGGGCAGGCGCGGGCGCTGAGGGGCGCCCTGAATCTCGGGACCGGCGACGAGACGCGCGGCGACCGGTTTCTGGTCGGTCTGGCGGTGCTGACGCTGTTGTCGGACCTCGCCGAGGAACGGCCGCTGCTGTGCCTGATCGACGACGCCCATTGGCTCGACCCCGCCACCGCCGAGGCCCTGCTGTTCGTGGCGCGCCGGCTGGAGGCGGAGGCGATCGTCCTGCTGCTCGCGGTGCGTGATCCGGACGCGCCGGAGTTCACCGCGGAGGGCCTGCCCGAGCTACGGGTGGGAGCGCTGGACAAGGACGCGGCCGCCGACCTTCTCAATGCCCGTGCCGCTGAGCTGCCCGGGCACGTTCAAAGCGAGATCCTCGTCGCGGCGATGGGCAATCCTCTGGCACTGCTGGAGCTGCCCACGGCCCACGCGTCCGCTGAGCCGTCCACGACGTACACCAGACTGCAGCGGACCTTCGCTGACCGTGTCGCGGCGCTCCCCGAGCAGACTCAGCTCCTGGTCTTGATGGCCGCCATCGACGACCAGGGTGATCTGTCGATGATCCTCCCGGCGGCGGAGCGGTTCGGCGCCTCGGTCGCCGATCTCGAACCGGCCGAGCGCGACCGGCTGGTGCGCACCGGCGAGGGCAGGCTGGAGTTCCGCCACCCGTTGATCCGGACCGCCGTGTACGGGGAGGCGACGCTGAGCCGTCGCTTGAGCGCGCACAGCGCTCTTGCCGAGGTCTACCGCGCGGGAGGCGACCGGTGCCACTTCGCGTGGCACCTCGCGAGCGCCACGACCGGGCTGGACGAGAAGACCGCCGCCGTGCTGGAGGAGACCGCCGAGCTCGAACGTGACGGTGGCGGCCATGCCTCCGTGGCCGCGATGTACGAACGTGCGGCCATGCTCTCGCCGGATCCCGGGGAGCGCGGCCGGCGGCTGTCGGTGGCGGCCAAGGCGGCTGCCGACGCGGGGATGTCCGAACAGGCGATCTCACTGGCCGAACGTGCCACGGCCGACGTGACCGACCCGCTCGCACGCGCGGATCTGGTCCTGCTGCGGGCCGGGCTGGCGGACGAGCAGGACCGGACGAAGGAGGCCCATCGGCTGCTGAGCGGCACCGCCGAGTCGGTCGTCGGCCTCAACGCGCAGACCGCGGGCTACCTCTTCTTCCAGGCGGGTTCGGCCGCCGCGAACGCGGGCGACTTCGCTCTCCTCGACCGCACCGCGGCGCGCGCGGAGGAGCTCGGGGTGCCGAACGCCTCGCTCGTCCGCGCCCTGGCCAGGGCGTTCGCCGGGCTCAATCCGGGCGGGCACGGCGACACCGCCGACGGGGTGGCGGCCCTGCGCGAGCTGATGGGGAGCAGGAACGACTGCCTCGGCCCGCGCGACGCCGTCCGGACCGTGATGTGGCATCTGATGATCGGTGATCTGGACGGCGGTCTCGAAGCGGCGGCCGAGCTGGAACGCCGCTATCGCAGGGAGGGGGCCCTGGGCCTGCTCTCGCTGGTGCTGATGCCGCTGGCGCGGTTGCAGCTCATGCTCGGCCACACCCGCGACGCGCTCACGACCGCGACGGAGGGCATGCGCATCGCGGCGGACACCGGGCAGCACCGGATCCGGATCTACCAGGCCACGACCTTGGCGCAGCTGGCGGCCATGCAGGGGGACGAGCAGCGCTGCGAGGAGCTGACGACCGAGGCGCTCGCGCGCGGCCTGCCCCCCAGCAACGTGCACGCCGCGACCGCGCGCAGCCTGCTCGACCTGGGGCTGGGCCGTCACGAGGCGTCTCTGAACCGCCTGGCCGGTGTCGTGGCGGGGACGAGCCGCGCGGGCGTCATCGCCGCCCTCCCCGATCTCGTGGAGGCGGCCGTACGGGTGGGGCAGCCGGAACGAGCCCACGAAGCCGCACGGTGGCACCAGGATTGGGCCATGCAGGCCGGGCAACCATGGGCCCGCGCGATAGCCGCGCGGTGCGCCGCGTTGCTCGCTCCCGACGACAAAGCCGAAGCCCTCTACGAGGAGGCCGTTCACCTGCATCTTCAGGGCGGCCCACCGTTCGAGCATGCCCGTACCGAGCTGCTCTACGGCGAGTGGCTGCGCCGTTCCCGCCATCGCAACGAGGCGCGCGGCCACCTGCGCACCGCCCTGGAGATCTTCGAACGACTGGGTGCGGACCAGTGGTCGGAGCGGACGCGCACCGAGCTGCGTGCGGCCGGGGAAAGCCTGGGCGACGCCATCCCCGACCGTTCGGACGTGCTCGCCCTGCTGACACCGCAGGAGCTGCAGGTAGTGCGGCTGGCCGCTGCGGGGCTGAGCAACCGGGAGATCGGAGCCCAGCTCTTTCTCAGCCCCCGGACCGTCGGCTACCACCTCTACAAGGCCTATCCCAAACTGGGCGTGGCATCCCGAAACGAGCTGTCCCGCCTGGAACCAGCGAAGACCTGACCCCGCTCAGCCGCCGCTTCGGATCAGCGTGTTCGGGTGTGGGCGAGGATGGCGTCGGCGACCTGCGCGTGGATCTGCGGCGGCAGCGTGTGGCCCATGCCCTCGATCATCAGGAGCTCCGCGCCCGGGATCGCGGCGGCGATGAGCTCGCCGTGACCTGGCTTGGCGGGCTCCTCCGTGCCCTCGATGACGAGCGTGGGGGCGGTGATCCGGTCGAGGACGCCGACCGGCTCGAACGCGGGGTCGGCCATGGCGGCGAGCCGGTGGTTGCCGACGGTGGCGGGGTCGCGATCCCGGTCGAAGATCTTCTCCTCCAGCCGTCGCTGCTCGTCCTCGTCGAACGGGATCGCCGGGCCGTGCAGCACCCGGGCGGTCTCGATGGCGAAGTCGATCTGGGACCGGCGGTCGGGCCCCGGCGGGCTGGCCATCGCCTTGGAGAAGTGCTCGATGAACGCGGGAGTCGGGTAGGGGAGCGCGTCCGGCAGCGGGTCTTCGCCCATCAGGGCACGCATGAGGTTCGCCCCTTCCTCACGGCCGAGCGGCGAGGAGCCGATGACCGTCAGGGACAGGACCCGCTCCGGGTGCTCCACGGCGATCCACTGGCTGATCAGCCCGCCCGCGGAGTGCCCCACGAAGTGGGCCTGGTCGATGCCGTACCCGTCCAGTACGGCGAGCGCGTCGCCGCTGATGTCGGCCCAGGTGTACGGGGTGGTCTCGAAGTCGATCGCGCTCGACTTGCCGGTGTCCCGGTGGTCGTACCGGATGACCCGGCGCCCGGCGGCGACCAGCCGCCCGACGAACGCGTCGGGCCAGAGCACGCCCTGCGACATCGACCCCATCACCAGCAGCACCGGCGGGTGGGCCGGGTCGCCGAACTCCTCGGTCCACAGCTCGACGTCCCCGTTAACGATCATGCGCTCGGCAGCCATGTCCAGCTCCTTCTCGCGGTTCTCACCAGGCCGTTCCTGCTGACAAGGACGAGCATGGCCGGTGCCGACACCGGTGCCATCCGTAGGACTACTGGGTTCCACCGACCCCGTGGTCGATCAGGCGTGCGAGCTCGGTGCGGGAGGAGATGCCGAGCTTCGGATAGATCTTGTAGAGGTGGTACTCGACGGTTCGCGGGCTCAGGAACAGGCGGGCCGCCACCTCGCGGTTGGACACGCCCTCTGCCACAAGGCGGGCGATGCGCAGTTCCTGCGGGGTGAGGTCGTTCAGGGCGACCGGCTCTGGGCGGGCCACCGACTCGCCGGCGGCGCGCAGCTCGTTGTGGGCGCGTTCGGCCCATGGGTCGAGGCCGAGTCGCTGGAACGTCTCCATGGCGGTACGAAGCGGGCCGCGCGCGTCTCCTCCCCGGTGGCTCCGGCGGAGCCGCTCTCCGTAGAGGAGCGATGAACGGGCTTCCTCGAACGGCGAACCTCTGTCTGCGCCTCCGTCTGTGGCGTGCAGACGCAGCGCCTCCTCGTACTGCGCGAGCGCCTTGTCGGCGTCCCCGGCCAGGAGAGCTCGGCAGCGTGCGACCAGCGCCTGCGCCTGCGGAGTCAGCGCGTTGGCGGCCCAGCGTCCGTACGACGTCAGGATCGAACGGGCCGCGTCGAGCTCACCGCAGCCGACCGCGGCCTCGATACGGTCCGGACTGGAGCGCCAGGTGGAGATCGGATGGGCGGCTCCCAGACCGGCGTTGACCATCGACTCGAAACGGGCGTGCGCCGCCGCGAACCGCCCCAGGGTCAGGTCGAGGAGCCCGAGGGCGTACATGGCGACGCTCGCCTGCAGCCCGACCCGATGCGGAATGGCGATGGCGAGGGCCTCGCGCGCCTGCCGCTCGCAGTCGTCCGCGCGCCCCTGAACGGCCGCGATCACCGCGAGATTCGCCAGGTGCGCAGCCGCGGAGTTGGTGTATCCGGCCTCGCGGGCCAGCGCCAGCCCCTCCTCATTGATCGCCGCGCTCAGCGTGAAACGGCCGCTCAGGCGCTCGGCCCGCGCCACGAACTCCAGGACGACCGGGAACTGACCGGTCATCCCCGAGACGCGGGCGACCCGACCCGCCTGGATGATGTAGCCGGCCGAGGCGTCGATGTCCCCCAGCTGACCGGCCGCGGCGGAGGCCCACAGCAGGTGGGCGGCCTGGTCGAGCCCGTCGGCCGTGGCCAGCGCCGCGCGCAGAACCGGCACACCGCCCTCAGCATCGCCCTCGATCATCGCGCCGATGCCGACCAGCATGGCCCGGAGGAACGGATCGCCCCCGCCGAACGAGGCCGCCCGGCGTCCGATATCGGCGAGAGCCCCGTGGTCGCCGACATTGCCGGCCGCTTCGGCGGCGTCGGCCAGCATCTCCAGGGCACGACCGGGATCGGTGTCCTTGGCGCGTTCGGCGCCCTCGGTGAACACACGCTGAGCCTCGGCCGCGTCGCCGGAGTGGAGCTCGAATCGGCCGCGCAACTGGGTCAGCTCGGCGAGGAGCCGCGGATCGTCTGCCAGCTCGCGCGCTTCAGCGAGACATGTCTCAGCCTGTCCAGGTCGGCCGCCCAGCCAGGAGGCGGTGGCCGCGTCCGTCAGCCGCCGGGCTCGTACCGCCCGATCGGGTGTGAGCTCGGCCGCCCGCGCCAGAGCGACGCCCGCATCCGCGTAGCCACCCCGTTCCCGTGCTCGTTCTGCCGAGGCTGCCAGTTCGGCCGCGACGGTCTCATCCGGCCCGACCGAGGCAGCGGCCCGGTGCCAGGCCCGCCGATCGAGGTCACCGCCCAAGGCACCGGCGAGTGCATTGTGCGCAGCCCGGCGCTGGACGGAATCCGCCGTCGCGTACACCGCTGATCGCACGAGCGGATGCCGGAAGCGGATCGACGCTCCTGCGACAATGACCAGCCCGGCGGACTCCGCCGGGGCCAGGGCCGCCGCCGGATCGTCACAGCCCAGTCGTTCCGCCGCGTTCAACACCAGTCCAAGCTCGCCCGACCCCTCCGCCGCCGCGATCAGGAGAACACGCCGCGTCAGCTCGGGCAGTTCGTCGGCCTGGCGGCCGAAGACCTCGCTGATCCCGGAACCGACCGGCAGCGGATCGGGGAGCGGCGCACGACCTGTGAGCTGCTCGGTCGTCAACGATGCGGCCGCCTCGCCGAGCGCCAGCGGGTTGCCTCCGCACAACGCGACCAGCGTGCCGAGCACGGGCCCGGACGGGGCGACGGCCGCCCGTTCAACGAGCAGCTTCGCCGCGCTCGCCTCGTCCAGTCCACCGACACGAAGCTCCGGGATGTCGCGGACGGGCACGCCGGTGTGGTCGCGGACCGCGAGCAGCATGCCCACGCCCTCCTCGCGCAGCCGCCGGGCCGCGAACAGCACCGCATCCGCCGAGGCACGGTCGAACCACTGGAAGTCGTCGATGACGCAGAGCAGCCCGCCGTCCACAGCCGCCTCAGTGAGCAGCGACAACACCCCGGCCGAGAGAAGGAACCGCGCGTCGGCGGACGGCGCGGCGGCAAGGCCGAGCGCACCGCGCACGGCGTCGCGCTGGGGCTCGGGCAGCGCGTCGAGCAGGTCGCTGACAGGCGACAGCAGCTGGTGCAGCGCGGCAAAGGCCAAGCTCGCCTCGGGCTCCGCCCCCGTAGCCCGCACCATCCGCATCCCCGCCCCAGCGGCGGCGTGGTCGAGCAGCGCCGACTTGCCGACGCCTGCCTCCCCGCGGAGCACGAGCGCCCGGCTGGCTCCCGCGCGGACGGCGGCCACCAGCTCGTCGATCGCCGCCCGTTCCGTCCCCCGTCCGTGCAACATGTGCCGATTGTGTCGCAGATGCGCCGGTCATCGGACGACCGGGAGCGCCTCCGAAAGCGCGAGAGCCCTCGACCTACGGAAAGGTCGAGGGCTCGTCGGTGTGCGGGCCGTACGTCAGCGCTTCTTCAGAGGACCGAAGTCGTCGCAGTGCGGGTCAGCGCCCGAGTGGTCGAAATCGAACTTCACGTAGAGCTTTGCCTTATTGCTGCGACTGTAGTCCTTCTCCCTGAACTTGTGCCACTTGTTGTCGCCCTTGCCATTGTCGCCGGTCTTGCTCACGACATCGGTTTTGCCGGGCGCGGCTTTGTAGTCGTGTACGTAGACGTTGTTGTGGTGACGCTTTGGGCCGGCCAGCTTGATCTTGTAGTGCATGCTGGTCACCTTGAAGGTGTCCTTTGAATGGAAGACGCGCACAGTGCCAACGTCGCCCTTGGGGCTCTTGCAGGTGAAATCGGTGTGAGGCGCAGCGGCCGAGGCCTGGGGCACACTCGTCGCGAGAAGGCCCACTCCGATTGCGGTCGCGATGCTGAAGCGTGCGTACATACGCATGCGAGAATTCTCCCCCTACTATTTCCGTCCGGACGTGATCAGTCAGAGACGCTCGCACATGTGGAGTGCGTCTGCTTGCAGAGGCGGCGAGCGCTGACTACCCCTGAAACGATCATTGATCGTCCAAGTGCCGCACAAGGCACCTGGGCACTAACTGAAGACAGGGAGACATGGGCTCGTGGCACTAGGGCCTCAGGTGATCGGGATACCACGGATAGTGGGAGGAAGCCCCTGAAGTGTGGGTCGCACCACATCGCGGCCTTTGGAGTCATCCCACAGATCGGTCCCGGCAGTTATCAGAAGAACTGAGAAGTACTTCAGACACTTCGCGGAGTTCGGCTGTGGCGGTGACGATGTTGGTGAGGGCGGCTTCTACCTGGTCGTAGGTGCGGGTCTTGAGGCCGCAGTCCGGATTGATCCAGACCTGGTCCGCGGGGAGCACGCGCAGGATCTTCTCGGCCAGGCCGGTGATCTCCGGCACCGCGGGGACGCGGGGCGAGTGGATGTCGTAGACGCCGGGACCGAGGCCGCGGGCGAAGCCTTTCATCGCAGGATCGTCGAGGACGCGTGCGTTGGAACGGGCCGACTCGATCGTCGTCACGTCGGCGTCCAGAGCGTCGATGGCGGTGAGCACCTCGGCGGCGTCGGAATAGCAGAGATGGGTGTGGATCTGGGTGCGGTCGGCCGCGACCGACGTGGCCCGCCGGTACGCCCCGACGGCCCAGGAGAGGTAGGCGGCCTGGTCGGCCCGGCGCAGCGGCAGCAGCTCACGCAGTGCGGGCTCGTCCACCTGGATGATCGAGACGCCTGCGTCCTGGAGGTCGGCCACCTCGGCGCGGATCGCGTCCGCCACCTGGTCGAAGACGGCTCGCAGCGGACGGTCCTCCCGGACGAACGACCAGGCGACGATGGTCACCGGCCCGGTGAGCATGCCCTTGACGGGCTTGCCGGTCAGCGACTGCGCGTACCGCGCCCAGCCCACCGTGATCGGGGCGGGCCGGTCGACGTCGCCGTGCAGGATGGGCGGGCGCGTGCAGCGGGAGCCGTACGACTGCACCCAGCCGTGCCTGGTGATGGCGAAGCCGTCGAGATGCTCGGCGAAGTACTGCACCATGTCGTTGCGCTCGGGCTCGCCGTGCACGAGGACGTCGAGGCCGAGCCGCTCCTGGAGCCGGACGGCGCGCTCGATCTCCGCCTTGACCAGCGCCTCATAACGTTCTTCGCTGATCTCCCCGGCGGCCAGTGCCGCCCTGGCCGCCCGGACGTCGCCGGTCTGCGGGAACGACCCGATCGTGGTCACCGGCAGCGGTGGGAGGCGCAGGTGTTCGGCTTGTGCCACGGCACGGACGGGATAGGGGCTGCGCTCGGCAGGCTGCGCGCTGTCCGGCGACGACGCCTGAGGCCGCTGCCGTACGGGCGGGGCCGTCACGGCGTCGTCAGGCGCAGCCGCGAACAGCCGGGCAAGCTCGATGACCTCGCCCACCTTCTGGTCGGCGAAGGCCAGGCGCTTCCGCAGCGCGGGATCGAGATCGTCCTCCGATTCGAGGTCATGGGGAACGTGCAGCAACGAGCACGAGGTGCTCACGGTCACGTCGCCGGCCTTGCCACGCAGATACCGCAGCGTGTCCAACGCGTCGTTCAGGTGAGTCCGCCAGATGTTCCGGCCAGGCACGACACCGGCCACGACGGTCTTTCCCGCCAGGGAAGCCAGGTCACGCCGGGCCAGTACGTCGCGTCCCCGGTCGAGATCCAAGCCGATCGCCTCGACGGGGCAGTCGGCGAGCACGGGCAGAGCCGCACCCAGCTCCCCGAAGTAGGAGGAGACGAACAGCTGCGGCCGCTCAGTGAGGTCGAGGCCGCCAAGCCGTTCGTACGCCACCCGTACGGCCACCAGCTCCTCGTCCGAACGATCGGCGACCAACGCGGGCTCGTCCAGCTGCACCCAGTCCACGCCTTCTGCGGCGAGCGCCCTCAGCAACTCGGAGTACACGCCGAGCACGTCGTTCAGCCGATGCAGCGGCGTGAAACCGGCCGGACTCCCGGCGGACGCCTGCGAGAGAAGCAGGAAGGTGACCGGGCCCAGCAGCACCGGCCGTGTGGAGACGCCGAGCTCCCGCGCCTCGGCGACCTCACGGACCGGCTTGTCGTCTGCCAGCCGGAAGGCCGTCTCCGGGCCGATCTCTGGAACGATGTAGTGGTAGTTGGTGTCGAACCACTTGGTCATCCGCAGCGGTGCCACGTCGTCGGTGCCGCGCGCCATCGCGAAGTACACATCGTCGGCCGCCCGGTAGCGGGCGGGTACCGCGTCGAGCATGAATGCGGTGTCGAGCACGTGGTCGTACAGCGAGAACGTGTTGGACGGCGGCTCCGCCAACCCCAGATCCGTCAGCCGCCGCCAGGTGGCTTCCCGGAGCCGGCGACCCGCCGAGTTCAACTCGTCACGGCTTGATCGGCCGTTCCAGTACGACTCCAGTGCCCGCTTGAGCTCGCGGCGCGGTCCGATCCTCGGGTAGCCGAGGATCGTGGCGGAGGGAAAGGCGGGAAAGGTGGGAAAGGTGGAAACGGCGTTCGGCCGGGCGGTCATGCGCTCTCCTTCGAATCCTGCGATGGCAAGGGAACGCAGTGTGCACAGCCTGGTCCACGGCTGCCGGATCCATCAGCGCCGGTTATCGCCCAGACTGGTCGCATGACCTCAGAGATCGCCTCCGCCCGGCAGTGCTGAGCGATGGACCTGCCTGACTGGAGAGCGGCCCCGCCGCTGCGCGACATCGGATGCTTCGTGGCCGTCGCGTGCAATCTGAGCTTCTCCCGGGCGGCGGTCCAGCTCGACATGTCCCAGCCTGCGGTGAGCCAGGCGATCGCCCGTCTCGAACGGGTCCTTGACGTGCGCCTCTTCGAGCGAACGAGCCGCGAGGTCCAGCTGACGCCGGCAGGGCGGACGCTGTTGCCGCATGCCGAGGCTCTGCTGCAGCAGGCTGCCGCGTTCTCGGCGGAGGCGAGCCGTCTCGCCGGCCCCCGCGGGAAGTCCATTCGGTTCGCTTATGACCCGCTCGTCGGGACGCTCGCCGCGCAGGTCGCCCGGCGCCTCGCCCGGAACGCGCCGGACGCCGAGGTGGAGCTGCGCCCGGCGGTCTGGACGGAGGCCACGGCGGAGTTGAACCAGGGCACCGCCGCGGTCGCGATCATGAGTGCGCCGTTCCCGCCGGGGCTCGCGACCACCGCGCGGTTCCACCTGCCCGTGACGCACCTGGCCGTCCCGGCGGGCGGCCCCCTGGCGACCGCCTCGTCCGTACGGCTGGAGCAGCTGACCGGGCATCCGGTCCTCCTGCCGCGCGCCCTGTGGGTGCAGCTTCCCGGACGGTTGCGCGCGGCCCTCCAGTCCCAGGTCGCCGCGTACGACATCGACGACCTGGCGGGGGCCCTCGATCTCGTCGCGGCCGGGCGGGGGCTGATGCCGGCGCCGCGCCTCCTCACCGAGACCGTGCGCCGCCCCGACATCGGCTTCCCGCCGCTCGGCGACGGTGACCTGGGCGACCTGCGGATGACGTATGGCCTGGTCTGGGATCGGGAGAACGCCTCTACGCAGGTGATGGCCCTCGTCCAGACCGTCCAGGAGGCCCTACGCCGCCGCAACGTCGCCTAGGCCGCAGCGTGAATTATGCCTTGGGCGGGTTCTTGATGGCCTCGTAGAGGCTGCCGAGCCCGTCGGCCCCGTGGCCCCGGTCTACCGCGCGCCAGAAGAGGTCTCGGAGCGCCGTCGGGAACCCGGTGTCCAGACCGGCGGCCTTGCTGGCCTCGACGACGTGGTCCGCGCTCACGGCCTGCATGAGCAGGCTGTTGAGCTCGCCCGGGTACTCACCCTTCTCGATCTCCTCGGTGAGGATCTTCACGAAGCCCATGGGCCCGTCGCTGGCGAGGTCCCCGATGGTCGCCGCACCGTACGGGCGGAACGCCTCGGGCGCGACACCGGCCGAGCCGACGAGCGCGACCGCGTGCATGTAGCTGGCCAGCGACGACCAGAAGATGAACAGCTGCGCCGTGTAGTACAACATCGCCAGGCCGTGGTCCTCGCCGACGTACGTGACGTCGGTCAGGACCTTCAACGTCTCGCGGTGCTTCTCCAGAGCCGCCTCGGAGCCGCTGTAGAACGTGTAGGCGCCCGGCTCACCGATGCCCGGCGGCGGAGTCATGATGCCGCCGGTGATCAGGTCGGCGCCGTGCCCGGCCGCCCAGTCGTTCGCCGCGCGCAGCTTCTCCGGGGTGTCGGAGCTGAGGTTGACCAGCACCTTGCCCTTGAGGGCGTCCGTCGCGGAGCCGATCGAGTCGTACATCGCCTGGTAGTCGATCTGGCTGATGACGACCAGCTCGTTCGCCGCGAGCGCGTCGGCGGGGGTGGCGGCGAGCGTCGCGCCCTGGGCGACCAGCGGCTCGGCCTTGCTCGCCGTGCGGTTCCAGACCGTGACCGGGTGCCCTGCCTTCAGGAACGTCTGGGCCATCGTCGCGCCCATCGGGCCCAGCCCGATGACCGTCACCGGGGTCTTGTGCGTCGCCATTGTCTTCTCCAAAGTCGTCGTCTCTGACGTTGTGGCTTCAGAGTGCGGCCGAGCCCTTCGGGGTCGCTTCCGATGCGCTACGGGCCGCCTGGGATGGAGTGTCCGGGTGCTCCATTAACCTGGGGGAATGCGCTTCGGGGTGCTCGGTCCGCTGGCCGTCTGGACGGATGACGGGACGCGGGTCACGATTCCCGAGGCCAAGGTCCGTGCGCTCCTCGCCGACCTGCTGACCCAACCGGGACGTGTGGCGTCCACGGACCGGCTCATCGACGATCTGTGGGGCGACCGGCCGCCGCGCAACCCCCTCGGGACACTCCAGGCACGGGTCTCCCAGCTCCGCAAGGCCCTGGCGGACGCCGAGCCGGGCGGCCGTGACCTCGTGGTCTCCCGGGCGCCCGGATACCTTCTGGAGGTCGCGCCGGACGCCGTCGACGCCGGCCGCTTCGAGACCCTGGTCGCGCAGGCGCGCCAGGCCGGGGACCCGCGATCGCGGGCGGCCCTGCTGGCGGATGCTCTCGCGCTCTGGCGCGGCCCCGCCTATGCGGACTTCGCCGACGACGCGTTCGCCCGGGCCGCGATCGTACGCCTCGACGAGCTGCGGCTGGCCGCACTCGAAGCGCACGCCGAGGCACGTCTGGAGCTCGGCGAGCACAGTCTGCTGACCGGGGAGCTCGCCGGCCTCGTCGAGCGCCATCCGCTCCGCGAACGGCTCCGCGCCGCGTACATGCGCGCCCTCTACCGGGCCGGACGCCCGAGCGAGGCGCTCGCGACCTACGGCGAGCTGCGCGACCGGTTGCGGGATGAGCTGGGGCTCGACCCCGGTCCCGAACTGGCCGCGCTCCACCAGGCGATCCTTGAGCAGGACCCCGCGCTGACTCCGGCCACCTCGGTGGCGGCCCGGGCGCCGCGGCTGCCCGCCGCCCTCAGCGGCCTGATCGGCCGCGCCGAGGCCGTCAGCGAGGTCGGCGTGCTGCTGAAGACGGGCCGTTACGGCGGTCCGCGGCTGGTGACGTTGACCGGTCCGGGCGGCGTCGGGAAGACGCGGCTGGCGATCGAGACCGCCAGGGAGGCCGGCGACGCGTTCCCGGACGGCGTGTGGCTGGTCGAGCTGACCGCTCTCGCACCCGGCGGTCGCGACGTGGCCGAGCTGGTCGCGGCGACCCTGGGCGTGCGCGAGGAGAACGCGGCGGGAACGGACCCAGATGAACGGCACGAGCCGTCCGACCGTGTGGCCGACGCCCTCACCGCCAGGCGGGCGCTCCTCCTGCTCGACAACTGCGAGCACGTGATCGAGCCGGTCGCCGAGCTGGTGGAGCGTCTGCTGAAGGCCGCTCCCGAGCTGCAGGTCCTCGCGACGAGCCAGGAGCCTCTCGGCCTTGCCGCTGAACGTGTCGTCGCCGTACCGCCGCTCGACCTGCCGGACAGTGACGCCGGGGCGCCGGAGGAGCTGCGGAAGTCCAGCGCCGTACGGATGTTCGTCGCGCGGGCCGAGGCCGCCGCACCGGGCTTCGCCTTCGACGCGGAGAGCGCCCCCGCGGTCGCGGCGATCTGCCGGAGGCTGGACGGCATCCCGCTGGCTCTGGAGCTGGCGGCCACCCGGGTCCGCCTGCTCGGCGTTCATGAGCTCGCCGCGCGCCTGGACGACCGGTTCCGGGTGCTCGCCGCCGGGCACCGGGGCGCGCCCGCCCGCCAGCAGACGTTGCGCGCGATGATCGACTGGAGCTGGGAGCTGCTGTCCGACCCCGAACGCACCGTGTTGCGCCGCCTCGCCGTGCACTCCGAAGGGGCGACGCTCGACAGCGCCGAAGCGATCTGCGCGGGTGACGGTGTGCAGTCCTCGGACGTGCGGGCCGGCGATGTCCTCGACGTGCTGGCCCGCCTTGTGGACCGGTCGCTCGTCGTGACCGCCGCTCCCCTTCCACTGCACGGCCCTCGATATCGCCTCCTGGAATCGGTGGCGGCATACGCCCTCGAACGTCTCCAAGATGCCGGTGAGGAGCGGCTCGTCCGCCAACAGCACGCTCGCTACCACGCGGACCTGGCAGAACGAGCCGCCGAGCGGCTGCGCGGGCCGGAGCAGCGGCGCTGGCTGGAGCGGCTCGACATCGAGAGCGCCAACCTGCGCGCCGCGCTCGACCATGCGGCGCGGGACGGCGACGCTCACCTGGCGCTCCGGCTCGTCAACGCCCAGGCATGGCACTGGTATCTGCGCGGGCGGTTCAGAGAGGCCCGGCGGTCGCTGGACCGTGCGCTCTCCGTCGAAGGCGAGGCGCCACCCTCTGTACCTCCGAGGCCAGAACGGGCCGCGGCGGTGAGCTGGCGCGCCGCCATGACGATGATCTCCGGCGACGGCGCGGACCCGACTCGGCTGATCGAGACGGCGCTCCGTGCGTACGAGGGCGTGGACGACCCGCGTGGCCGTGCGATGGCGGAGTGGTTCCTGAGCTTCGTGCACTGGGCCTACGGGGACATGGCGGCGACGGCGGCGCGGATCGAACGCGCGCTGGCGACCTTCCGTTCACTCGGCGATCGCTGGGGTGTCGCGGCCGCCCTGAGTTCACGGGCCACCCTCGCGGTGGTTCCCGGCGATCTCGCGAGGGTGGAATCGGACGGCGCAGAAAGCCTCTCGATTTTCGAGGAGCTGGGCGACGCCTGGGGACGTCTGGTCGCCATGGACCCGCTCGAACGGGCCGCCGAGATCGCCGGGGACTACGAACGGGCCGGCCGGCTCCGCCAGGAGGGCGTCCGCATCGCCGAGGAGCTCGGCCTGTGGCCCGAGGTGTCGTTCAAGGTCGCCGGTCTGGGCCGGATCGCGCTGCTGACCGGGGACCTCGACCGGGCCCGGGAGCTGCACGAACGGGCGTTGCGGCTCGCCGTCGAGCATTCGAGCAGGTCCTCGCGGGAGTTCGCCGAGATCGGGCTCGGGCTGGTGGCCCGCCGCCAGGGCAGGCTGGCCGAGGCCGAGGCCCATCTGCGCAGCCCGCTCGTGTGGCTTGAACGGGTTGGCGGCCGGGCGGGCACCGCGTTCATCACCGCCGAGCTCGGCTTCGTCGCCGAGCAGCGCGGCGATGCAGAGCGGGCCCTCGCGCTGCATTTGGACAGCTTCGACGACGCCGCAGCCACCAACGATCCGCGTGCGATCGCCCTCGCCCTCGAAGGGCTGGCCGGGGCGCGGGCGCTCGACGGTCGTCCGGAGAGTGCCGCGAGCCTGCTGGGCACGGCCGCCGCGACCCGCGAATC
The DNA here is from genome assembly GCF_008923185.1 of Actinomadura rudentiformis. Taxonomy (GTDB): domain Bacteria; phylum Actinomycetota; class Actinomycetes; order Streptosporangiales; family Streptosporangiaceae; genus Spirillospora; species Spirillospora rudentiformis. The sequence continues at coordinate 327,257 of NZ_WBMT01000003.1, read as the reverse complement.
CGTCGGGGCGCCGCTTCCCGGCGCCGAACGCGGTGACGTCGACCGCATCACGGCGTCCGCACGGCAGGCCCTCGGCGACGAGGCCTTCGCGACCGCGTTCGCCGAGGGCCGGGCCCGCACCCCGGAGGAGCAGCGAGCAGCCGTCAGGAGTGATGAGCCGTCAGGGGATGAGCATCAAGGAATCAGCATCAAGGAATCAGCAGGGTCTTGCCGATGACTGAGCGGGCCTCGATCGCGGTGTGCGCCTCGGTGGCCCGTTCGAGCGGGAAGGTCTGGCCGATCAGCGGCCTGAGGCGGCCCGCCGCGGCCTCCTCCAGCACCGGCGCGGCGACCCGCTTGCGGTCGATGAGGCCCATCCGCATGTCGCCGATGCCCTGCACGGTCACCTGCCGCCGCACCGCCTCCTCCGGGTCGATCACGCTGAACCCGCCGGTGGAAGAGCCGTGCGCCGACATCCATCCGCCATTCGCGACGGCGTCGAAGGCCGCCCTGCCGATCTCGCCGCCGACTCCGTCGAGGACGACCCTGGCGCCCGCGCCCCCGGTCGCGTCCCGCACGTGTTCGGCCCAGTCGGGCTCGGAGTAGTCCACGACGATGTCGGCGCCGAGCCCGCGCGCGAGACAGAGCTTGCGCTGCTCGCGCGCGGCGGCGATGACCGTGGCGCCCGCGGCGCGCGCCAGCTGGATCAGCAGGACGCCCGCGCCGCCGGTGGCCCCGACGACGAGCACCCGGTCCCGCGCCTTGATCTCGGCGCGTTCGAACAGCCCGTATGCGCTGACGCCGTCGTGCACCAGCGCGGCGGCCTCCCGCAATCCGAGGTCGCCGGGCACGGGGATGAGCCCGCAGGCGGAGACCACCGCCAGTTCGGCATAGCCGCCGTGCCCCTCGAGGCCGCCGGTGTAGGCGATGACGCCGCGGCCGATCCAGGCCGGGTCGACGCCCGCGCCCACCGAGACCACCTCGCCGGACACGGCGCCGCCGGGCACGTACGGAGGCTTGACGTCGAAGAACTCCCGGGCCGCGCCCAAGCGGATCTGGGTGTCCACGAACAACGTGTCCGCGGCCGTCACCTTCACGACGACCTCGCCGGGGCCCGCCTCCAGGTCCGGTACCTCGCGCGGGACCAGGACCTCCGGCCCGCCGAACTCCTCGACCTCGATCACCAGCACACCGACCACGCTCCTTTGCGTCATTCAGTTCGCTACGTTCCGGCTCGGTCTCCTCGACCTTGACAGCAAGTCTGAAACATCAAGCTATGTTGAAGTCAAGGCATGCGAACGTGGCCCATCCCACTCGGAGAAGTGCTTTTCGAAATGGCCCTCTCGCGATAAGAACGGTCCAATTTCGGTCAGGGGAATACTCGGTATGGCATACGCCGAATGGTCTGTTGTAGGGTCCTTGATCACTACATTCCGGGAGAACATTCGCCGACGCCGTATCGGGGGCCCTAGCGATGCCCATCTGGGGGATGGTGCTGTCCGCGCTGGCGGAGATCCGCACCAGCAAGGTGCGGGTCACCCTCTCCTTGCTGTGCGTCTCCGCGCTCGTCGCCGTGGTCACGCTCGCGATCGCGCTCGGCGGCCTCGCCCAGCAGTCGCTGGTCCAGGTCTTCGAACAGCAGGTCGGACGGCCGGTGACGCTCACCATGGAGGGCCCGCCGTCCACCCAGGGCATGTCCATGATGTCCGATGGTGTGATCACCCGGATCGAGTCCGATCTACGCCGCTACCGGGTCGTCGGCAGCCCGCTCGGGACCACCCAGCAGATCTCCTACCGTCAGGTCCTGCCGGGCGGTACGCGCCCCATCAAGGGGAGCGAGGACCAGGGCGGTCAGCTCAACACGATCGGCGCCGACCCCGAGCTCGACCGGATCCGCCGGTTCCAGCTCGCCTCCGGACGCTGGCTCGCACCGGTCGACAGCCAGCGGTTCGAGCCGCAGCTCGTGGTCAGCAAGAAGTTCGCCGACCAGCTCGGACCCGATCCGTTCGGCGCGGTCATCGAGATCGCGGCGCCGCGGAAGTGGGTGCGGGCGCGGGTCGTCGGGGTGCTCTCCGGCGGGACGCCCTGGTCACCCACCGAGATCTTCATGCCGTACCGGGCGATGGTGCGCTGGCAGCTCGGTGTGGAGAGCACGTCGTACGTCGTCCGGGTGCCGAAGGGGCAGGCGGACGCGGTCAAGGACCAGCTCAAGCTCGACGCGGCCAGGTCCTGGGGCCTGGGCAGCGTCATGATCCATCGGGATGAGGGCGACACCGGCTTCATCAGCGGCACGATGGGCAAGGTGCTGGTCGGGTCGGCGGTGTTCCTGCTGATCCTCGGCTCCCTCCCGGTCCTGGTCCTGGGCCTGATGGCGGTCCGGCAGCGCCGCAGCGAGCTCGGCGTGCAGCGGTGTTTCGGCGCCACCGGCTCGGACCTGTTCCTGACCGTGCTTCTCGAAGCGCTGATCGTGTCGTGCGCGGGCGGGCTGCTCGGCATCGGCTCGGTGTACGCGATCAGCGGGCCGCTCTTCGACGTCCTGTCCCACCGCGGGCCGTTCGCCGAAGCCGAGCTGAGCGCGACCTTCCCATGGCGGGCTGCGCTGCTGGGCATGGGCGTCGCGGTCTGCGTCGGCCTCTTCACCGGGCTCATCCCGGCGCTGCGCGCGATGCGGCGTTCGGTCATCCAGGCGATCCGCAGTTAAGGCGATCCGCAGACAGGGGAGACGACGACTTATGCCTCGATGGGCGAACCGCCTGGCCAAGGGCGGCATCATCGCGGTCGTTCTGGCGGCCGTCGGCGGGACGGGCTGGCTCGCCGGCAACGGCGGCGCCACGCCCGAGACGCCGCCCGACTCCTTGCCCGCCGCCGATCTGTCGCCCAAGGAGATCAGTGTCAAGGAGGGATCGATCGTCAGCCGCCTCACCGTCGCCGCGACGATCAAGGCCGATCCGTCGATCCCGGTGCGGTCCACCAAGGCCGGCACGGTCACCGCGGTGCACCGCAAGAACGGGCAGCGCGTCACCAAGGGCCAGAGCCTCCTGACCGTCAAGCTGCCCGGTGCCGAGCCGGACGGTGAATCCGGCTCCAAGAAGAAGGCCAAGGCCAGATACCTCGCGGTCGTCGCGCCGGTCGCCGGGAAGGTGACCGGGATGACCGCGACCGTCGGCCAGGAGATCACTCCGGCCGAGGCGGTCGCCCAGCTTGACCGGGGGCGTTTCCAGGCGGTCGCGGCCATCGACGCCAAGGACGTCTACAGGTTCTACAGACGGCCCGAGTCGATCCGGCTGGCGATCGACCACGGTCCGGCGCCGTTCAACTGCCGCCTGATCGCGTACGGCGCGGGAGCATCGGGCGCGCCGCCCAAGGGCGGGGACGGTGGCCCGCCGGATGGCGGCGGTGACCCGAACCAGGGCGGTGGAGGCGACGCCGTCGAGGTCACCTGCCGCATTCCGAGCAGCCAGCGGGTCTTCGCCGGGATCCGCGGCAAGATGGCCATCACCACCGACTCGGTGCGCGACGCGGTGGTGATCCCGCTGTCCGCGGTGCTCGGCGAGAACGACCAGGGCCGCGTCACCGTGGTCGGGTCCGGCGGCAAACGCGAGGTGCGCAAGGTCAAGCTCGGGATCAACGACGGCAAGCAGGTCGAGGTCGTGGACGGCCTGCGCGTGGGCGAGAAGATCCTGGACCGCGCGCCCGCCGATGACGCCTTCGACGTGCCGCAGCCGGCGGACGGCGGGCCACCGGCGGATGGCGGGCCGCCGCCGGGCGACGAGATGCCGGGTGGCGAGTGAACCCCGAACACGGCCCGCTGGGCGTGCGGCAGCCTCCGATGGCCGACGACGTCCGGGTCGCGGGCCCGCCGCCGGCCGTGGAGGCGGAGCCGGTCCTTGAGGTCACCGGTGTCACCAAACGGTTCAAGGTGCGCCGCCGAAAGGAGCCGCTCACCGTCCTGGACGAGGTCTCGCTGACCGTACGACCGGGTGCGTCGGTCGCGATCGTCGGCCTGTCGGGCGCGGGGAAGTCGACCTTGCTGAACGTGCTCGGCCTGCTGGAACGGCCCGACGCCGGGACCGTGCGCATGTACGGCAAGGAGACCACGACGATGCGGGAACGGGACCGCGCGCAGCTGCGCGGCGAGGCCATCGGCTTTGTGTTCCAGCAGCTCAACCTGTTGCAGCGGCGCAGCGCCCGCCAGCAGGTCGCGGCCCCTCTGATGTATGCGGGCGGCGAGCGGTTGCGGCGGCGGTACGACCTGGCCGACGAGGCACTGCGTCGCGTCGGCCTGGGTGAACGGCTGCACGCCACCCAGTCGAGCCTGTCGGGCGGCGAGCAACAGCGGGTGGCGATCGCCCGGGCGCTGATCCGCGAGCCGCGGCTGATCCTGGCCGACGAGCCCACCGGCGCCCTGGACCCGGTGACGGCCGGGCAGGTGATGGACCTGCTGTTCACGCGCGCCCGCGAGGAGGACCGCGCCCTCGTCCTCGTCACCCACGACCACGCCCTCGCCCGGCGGGCCGACGCCGTCTACGTCCTCGACAAGGGACGGCTCACCGAAGGCCCACCGTCCTGACCCCGCCCAACCGCCCTGTCAACGGACGAGCTTCGCTCGGCGCCCTTCTCGGAGCGCGGCCAGGACGGCGGCCAGGGCCGGACGGGCCAGGCTCTCCTCCCGTACGGCCGTGAAGATCCGGCGGACCACCGGCTGCCCGGCGATGGGGAGCACGGCCACGGCGGGATCCCGTTCTGGCCGGGCCAGCTCGGGCAGGAGCGTGACGGCCTGCCCGGCGGAGACCAGTGCGAGCAGGGCCAGCACGTCGCAGGTCTGATGGCGGCGGTCAGGCGTGAACCCGCCGTGCTTCCGGCACACCTCGATGATCAGACGGCCGTGGCTCTCGGTGGGCGCCCCGCCCGCCCACACCTCTGACTCCAGATCGCGGATCCGTACCGGCGTACCGCCCGCCACCCGATGGTCGCGTGGCACGACCAGCTTGACGCGCTCGACGTGGAGCTCCTCGAACGCGAATCCGGCGGGCCGGCGCCGCGGTACCGCCTCGTACTCGTCACAGATCGCCAGGTCGCAACCGCGCCGTTCGAGCGCCTCCAGGGCCTCGTCGGGCTCGGACATCACGGTCTCGATCCGCAGCCCCGGATGGCGTGCCGCCAGGTCGGCCAGCGCGGGCGCGAGCAGGAAGGCGGCCGTCTGGAACGCCACGATCCGCACGACGCCGGTGACCGCGCCGGCGGTGGCCGCCACCTCGGCCTCGGCCAGCTCGACCCGGGCGAGCAGCACATCGGCATGGCGGGCGAGGACGTGCGCGGCCTCGGTGAGCCGCAGCCGCCGCCCGTCCCGTTCGAAGAGCGTGACGCCGACCTCCCGCTGCAGCTCGGAGAGCTGGTGGGACACCGTTGAGGGGCTGTAGGAGAGGGCGTCGGCGACGGCGGCGATCGTGCGCCGGCTGCGAAGCTCGTTGAGCAGCCGGAGCCGCTGCAGATCCATCATGCTTCGAAATCTTCCACGGATATCGCTCGAAAACATGCGATAGACCCGATGGGTTGCTCCGGGTGACGATCGGCTCAGGACATCCCTGCGGGAGGAGTGGGCAGATGGATCCACGAGCCGAGCTCCTGATCCGTTACACCGGCGGCGAGTTCTGGCCGGACCTGATCGAGAGCGCCTCCGGCTCGTGGCTGCGGACCACGGACGGGCGCCGGATCCTCGACTTCACCTCGGGGCAGATCTGCGCCACGATCGGGCACAACCATCCGCGCATCGTGGCGGCGATCGAACGGTCCCTGGACGACGTCGTTCACCTCAACTCGACGATGTTGTCGCCGCCGGTCCTCGACCTGGCCGAGGGCCTGATCGCCACGCTGCCGGGCGGCCTTGACCGGGCCATGTTCCTGAGCACCGGTGGCGAGGCCAACGAGGCGGCCGTACGCATGGCCAAGCTGGCGACGGGCGGCTTCGAGGTCCTGGCGCTCGGGCGCAGCTGGCACGGGATGACCGCCATGAGCCAGGCGCTGACGTTCTCCGCCGGGCGCCGCGGTCACGGGCCCACCCAGCCGGGGATCTTCGCGCTGCCGGCACCCTACTCCTACCGCTGTCCCATCAAGCACTGCTCCGACACCTGCGACACCACCTGTTTGGAGGTCGGCTTCGAGCAGTACGACGAGCAGTCGGTGGGTGCCCCGGCGGCCCTCATCGCCGAGCCCGTGCTCTCGGCCGGGGGCATCCTCGTGCCGCCGCCCGGTTACTTCACCCGCCTCATGGAGCTGGCGCACGAACGCGAGCTGCTGTTCATCCTCGATGAGGCGCAGACCGGCTTCGGCCGGCTCGGTGCGATGTACGGGATGGAGCTGTTCGGGGTCGTTCCCGACTTCGTGACGCTCTCCAAGACCCTCGGCGGCGGACTGCCGATCAGCGCGGTCGTCACGTCCGCCGAGATCAGCCGCACGGCGCAGGAACGGAACCTGCTCTACTACACCTCCCACCAGTCCGATCCGCTGCCCGCCGCGGCCGCGCTCGCTGTGCTACAGGTCGTTCAGGAGGAGGACCTGCCCGCCCGGGCCCGCGAACGCGGCGAACGTTTCAGCGGTCACCTGCGCGAGATGGCGGAGCGGCACGAGACGATCGGCGAGGTCCGCGGCCACGGTCTGCTGTGGGGCGTGGAGCTGGTGACCGACCGGGAGACCAGGGAACCGGCCACCGAGCTCGGCACGGCCGTGACGCGGGCCTGCGAGCAGGCCGGGCTCTGCATGAACATCGTCCGCAGCCCCGCGGGCGCGGGCATGAGCGCCTGCCTGCGCATCGCCCCGCCGCTCACGGTCACCGAGGACGAGATCGACACCGCCGCCGGGATCCTCGACGAGGCCCTGACCAAGTCCGCCTCGACGACCTGAGGCCGTTCTCACGCGGCGGCCATGCGCAGGCCCAACGCGACGGCACCGACGAGGGCCAGGACGACGGCCGGGGCGAGCGCGAAGTCGCGGGCCCGCAGGTGGGTGATGACCGCACCGGCGAAGTAGAGGATCACGCCGATCGCGGCGGCGATCCCGATCAGCGGCACGGCCAGACCGACCAGCAGACCCACCGCGCCCGCGAGCTTCAGGAGGGCGAGCCAGAGGAACCACGACTCTGGAACGCCCATCCTGATGAGGTCGCCGGTCACCTGTTCCTGGCGGGTGAAGAGCAGCATGGCCGAGATCGAGAGAACGATCGCGAGCAGGACACCGGTGATCGAGTAAGCGATGAACATGAGGACTCCTGAAACCGTCCGGTCTTGTTGTCTGGCTTCCAACCTGCTGCGACTGCGGCGGCCTAGGGAGGCCAAGCTCAGGCTGGCCCCAGCAGGGCCACGATCCGGAACCGGGCGAGCGGGTACATTGCGGCTTGTGAGCGAGAACGAGCTGGGGACCTTCCTCCGCCTCCGCCGGGAGGCCGTGAAGCCCGCCGACGTCGGGCTGCCCGAAGGCACGCGGCGCCGCACGCCGGGCCTGCGCAGGTCGGAGCTGAGCACGCTCGCCGGCATCAGCGTCGAGTACCTCACGCGCCTGGAGCAGGGCCGCGACCGCCATCCGTCCGCGCAGGTGCTCGCCGCGCTCGCCGACGCGCTGCGGCTCGGCACGGACGACCGGGTCCATCTCCGCCACCTGGCCAAGGCGAGCAGCGGCGGGCTCGGGGCGCTCTGCCCGGGGGCGCTCTCCGCGCCCAGCCGGTCCGTACGGCCGAGCGTGCGCATGTTGCTCGAACGGCTGGAGCCCGCGCCCGCCGTGTTGCTGAACCGGCTGGGTGACGTGCTCGCCTACACGACCGGCTATGAACGGCTCGCGGGGCCCATCGGCCTGCTCGACGCCGAGCGGCCCAACGTCCTGCTGTTCACGTTCACCGACAGCAGGGCGCGCGCCGTCTACCTGGACTGGGAGCGGATCGCGGACGAGCTCGTCCTCGACCTCCGGTACCGGTCCGACTGCACCGATCCGCACGTCACGGGTTTCGTCGAGGAGCTGATGATCCTCGGTGGCCCCGCGTTCACCGATCGCCTGACGATACCGACCCAGCCGCCGAAGCCCCTCGGGGTCGAACGCATCGCCCATCCCGAGGTGGGGGAGCTGCGGCTCTCCCGCGAGGTCCTCGAACTGACCGAGAGCGACGCCCAGCAGCTCATCGTCCACCTGCCCGCCGACGACGCCACGTCCGCCGCGCTCGACCACCTCACCGGCCGCCAGCCCGGGGCGTTGCGCGTCGTCACGGCCTGAGGGCGCCCGAACGGTCCGAGGACGCCGAAGAGGCCGGTACCCGGGTGGGCACCGGCCTCTGGAGACGGGGATCAGGACGCGAGAGCGGGTTCGCGGCGGTCGGCCGGCTCTGCCTCCTGCGGGCGCCGGGACCGGAGGGCGCCGATGCCGAAGAGGGCCAGTGCGGCGGCGGCCCAGGCGAGCAGGACGGTCAGCGGGCCGCCCGCGTTCGCTCCGTCGAAGAAGGCCACCGAGCGGAGCAGCGAGACCGCGGCGCCCGGAGGCAGCAGCTGGCCGATCATGCCCCACGGCTCGGGCAGCAGTTCGGGTGCCGAGGTGGCGGCCGACAGCGGGTTGCCCAGCAGGAGGAAGGTCAGCGCGCCGAGACCGATGCCCGCCCGCCCGATCGCGGCGGCGATCCCGGCGACCGTGCCGGTGACGGCGAGGATGGTGAGCGCCATGACGCCGGAGACCGCGAGGTAGGAGCCGGGCAGGATCGACAGCCACCCCTGCGCGAGCCCGGCGGTGGCGAGGCCGCCGAGGACGGCGAAGGTGATCGTGCCGGTCAGCCGTCCCGGCACCGACGGGATCAAGAGGGTCAGCAGCACCGCACCGGCGATTCCCGACATGACCAGCGGCAGCGCCATCGCGCCGAATCCGGAGCCGCGCGGGTCGTCGGCATCCGCGGCGACCACATCCTGCACCGGCACCGTCTTGACGCCCGCCATCTGCTGGGCGACCTGGGTGAGCTGCTGCGACACCAGCGGGCTCGCCGCAGAGGCCACGATCACGCGGGGCCCGGCCGGGGTGGTGACGATCGCACCGTAGGCCTCACGGTCGGCGAGGGCCTGCCGGGCGGCGGCCTCGTCGGCGCGCTCCTCGATGTCGAAGGCGCCGGGCTGGCGCTGCTCAAGCTGCTGGGCGACGGCGGCGGACTGCGGGCCGGCCACGACGAGGGGCACGTCCCGGGGCTCGATCTGCGTCGCCGGCCAGGCGAACGCGATGACCATGGTCAGTTGCACCAGTGTGGCGGCGACCCCGAGGAGCAGGGCGCGGGCCGTGGGCGAGGACGTCATGATGGCTCCTACTCTAAAATCGGATGTCCGTTCTCTTATGGTGGAAGCCTCACACGGCGGCGGTCGGTTGTCAAGAACGGACGTTCGTTTTTATATTGGGCCATGCCTCGAGTCAGTGAAGAGCACCGTGAACGCCGCCGCCAGCAGATCCTCGACGCGGCGCAGCGCTGCTTCGTGCGCAAGGGCTTCCACAAGACCTCCCTGCAGGAGATCTTCCGGGAGTCAGGCCTTTCGGCTGGTGCGGTCTACGGGTATTTCCGCAGCAAGGACGACCTCATCAGGGCCATCGCCGCCCGCAGCGAGCCGCAGGTGAGCGCCATACTCGAGGAGATCCTCGACACCGGCGAGCTGCCCCCGCTCGACGAGATCGTGGCGCGGTTCGCCGCCGGAGTGATCGAACGGATGGGTTCGGGCGGCGGGATTCTGATCGCGCCGCAGGGATGGGCGCTGGCCACGTACAACCCCGCCGTCCACGAGGCCATGGCCAGGATCTTCAGCAACACCAGGAGCTGGTGGACACGCGTCGCCGAACGCCTCCAGGACGACGGCCGGCTCGCGCCGGACGCCGACCCGCACGCCGTCGGTGCCGTGCTGACCAGCATCATCACCGGATTCATCGTGCAGCGCCTGCTGCTCGGCGACGTGGACGCCGAGACACTCCGCGAAGGCATGCGGACCCTGCTCTCATCGGATCTCGGCAGCTCAGAAGCAGTCGGTGTGGGCAACGAGCTCGATCGAGCGCTCGCGCTGCCCGTACGGAGCCTTGACGCCGGCTGACAGGCGTCCCGCGCCGGAGAGGGCGGCACTGACCAGGTCGTCGTTTCCGGAATACAGACCGCTGGTGTCGACGTCGAGCCCGAGGCGGGACCAGTACGTCACCAGCCTGGTCAGCGGAACGATCTCATGCGTGCCGCCGGGGAGCGGGGCGAGCAGCCTGCTGGAGGCCCGGTGCTTCCCGTTGGGGTCGATGCCGAGCATCCCGCCCATGCATTCCTCGCGTCCGCCCTCGACCGGCGCACGGCCCCGCCCGAAGATCTCCTGGGAGGTCCTCCGCAGCACCTCGCCGGTGATGGCGAGGCTCTGGCGCAGGTCGCGTGCGTCGTTGTCGCGGTACGGGCCGTCACCCCGCGCCGGACGCTCGCGCGGCTTGGGATCCCGGCCCTCGTCGAGGCCGGCGAGCCGCGGGCCGAACGCGGCCTCCAGGTCCGCCCGCCGCCACGCCCGGGTGTGGGAATGCCCGCTCTCGTCGCTGATCGCCACGTTCATGCTGTCCACCCGGCCAGGGTGCGTACGCCACGCGATCTTGGCGGCCCGGCGGTTGAAGCCCGCCTGGTTCGCCTCGTCGTCCAGCGGCAGGTCCGTCTGCGCCTCGACCGCCAGGCTGTTGCCCGGACCGGTCCTGAGTCGTGGTTCGGCGACGCCCGCGCTCGTCCACGGGTCGCTCTGCCTCGCGCGATCGGAACATCCTGCGGCCAGCAGCGCCACGCACACGACCGCGGCCACCGTTGTTCGCGGATGCACCGAACCCTCCGTTGTCGCGCCATCGAGTCGAGCCCAACCTATCGCCGTGACCAGGCGTTTTGTTGGTTCGGCGCGCTGGCTGGCACGACTGTGCTATGAAAAGTCCATGCCGAGAGTCGTGGATCCCGTGGAGCGACGGCGCGAGCTGGCGGAGGCGGTGTGGCGGGTCATCCGCCGCGATGGCCTGGAGCAGGCGTCGGTACGGAACGTGGCGCGCGAGGCGGGCCTGTCGATGGGATCGCTCCGGCACTACTTCGACAGCCAGAGCAACCTGCTCGCGTTCGCGCTCAACATGGTCATCGAACGCATCGAGCAGCGGATCTCGGCTCTGGACCTGCAGGCCGATCCTCGGCTGCGCGCCGAGAGGGTGCTGGCGGAGCTGCTGCCGATGGACGCCGAGCGCCAGGCGGAGAACGAGGTGTGGCTGGCCTTCACCGCACGGGCCCAAGCCGACCCCGAGCTCCGCGCGCTCCGCGACCGCGGTTACGACGTCCTGCACGCCGGTTGCCGCCGGCTCGTCCAGGACCTGCTCGGTGCCGGGGCGTCCACGGACGACGTCGATCTGCAGGCCGAACGCCTGCACGCCCTCGTCGACGGCCTGGCCGTTCACGCCGCCACGCGCCCGGACCGCAACGGTCCCGAGCGCATGGCGGCACTCGTGTCACGCCATCTCGACGATCTCGCCTAGGTCGGGTTGAGACACGTCCTAGCGTTGGAGCGTGTACTGCCGGGCGAATTCGACGATCTCCGCGGGCGCCTTCTCGACCGATCCCGCGTCGAACGGCGGCTGCGGGTCGTACTCGGCGAGGAGCTGGATGAGCATCGCCCGCGCGTCGTCGAACAGGCGCGAGGTCAGCGTCAGGCCCATGTCGAGCCCGGACGACACCCCTGCCGCCGTCATCACCTTGCCGTCGACGACCACCCGTTCGGTGCTGACCACGGCGCCCAGCTCCTCGAGCAGTTCCCGTGCGAGCCAGTGCGTGGTCGCGGGCCGTCCGGCCAGGATGCCCGCCTTGGCCAGCAGGGTCGATCCCGTGCACACCGACGTGGTCCAGGTCGTGTTCGGATGCGCGGAGGCGAGCCACTCCACGAGCGCGTCGTTCTCCTCGAGGACCGCGGTCCATTGGCTGCTGCCCGGCACCACGATGACATCCGGCCGGGGCAGGTCGTCGAACGTGCTGGTCGCGTTGAGCTCCAGCCCGGAGTCGGCCCGCACCGGCCCGCGCCGCGCACCGACGAAGTGCGCATTGACCTCCGGGTGAGGGGCCAGCATGTCGTAGGGCCCCACGAGGTCGAGGGCCGTCAGCTTCTCGTACAGAACAAAGGCAACGTCCATGGCCACCAGCATGTGCCCGCCGCCGACCCGGCATCAATGACACGGATCCCTCGTATCAGGACGTCCGCGTTTCGGGAGAGCATGGCCTCATGCGCGACGTGCTCATCGTCGTTTACGACGGCATCCAGATCCTCGACGCCGCCGGGCCGCTGGAGGTGCTCCACGGCGCGGGCTACCACGTACGCCTGGCCTCACCGGGCGGGAAGGACGTGACAGCGGCCTCGGGTGTGCGCCTCGGCGTGCACTGCGACCTGGACGTCGAGCCGCCCGACACCCTCCTCGTCGCAGGCGGCTGGACCTACCACTCGACTGATCCCGCTCTGGTCGAGGGCATCCGCCGGCTGGCCGCCGGGGCCCGCCGCGTCACCTCGGTCTGCACAGGCGCGTTCCTCCTGGCCTCCGCGGGGCTCCTGGACGGACGCCGCGCCACGACCCACTGGGCGTTCACCTCGGAACTGGCCACCACCCATCCATCGGTCACGGTGGTCCCTGACGCGATCTTCGTACGGGACGATCCGATCGTGACGGCAGCCGGTGTCACCGCCGGCGTGGATCTCGCGCTCGCCCTGGTGGAAGAGGACGAGGGCGCCGGCATGGCCCGCGAGATCGCCAAGTGGCTCGTGGTCTTCCTCCAGCGGCCCGGCGGGCAGTCGCAGTTCAGCGTCCACAACCGGACACCGCCGGTCCAGGACACCGCGCTCCGGCGGCTCCTGGAGCACATCACCGCCAATCCCGGCGCGGATCTCTCCATCGCCGCCATGGCGGACTGGCTCTCCATGAGCCCGCGCCATTTCAGCCGCATGTTCACCAGGCAGGTGGGGTGCAGTCCTGGCCGCTATGTGGAACGAGCCCGCGTCGAAGCGGCGCGGCTCCTCCTGGAGAACGGCGACGATGGCGTCGAAGTGGTGGCCCGCCTGAGCGGCTTCGGCACCCCCGAAACGATGCGCCGCGCGTTCCTCCGCGAGCTGGGCGTCCCACCCAGCGCCTACCGCAGCCGCTTCCGCACCACCGCCAGGCAGGTGTGATCGGACGGATGATCAGGCGCTACGGGAGGTGCCGTTGTCGGGTTCGATGCCGTGCCGGCGCAGGAGGGCGCGCAGCCGGTCCACCTCACCGTGCAGGCGTTCGTTCTCCTCGAAGACCTGCTCCAACTCCGCCAGGATGTATTTGCGGCGGTGGCTGCGGGAGGGCGCATCCTCGGCGCGGACGAGGTCCATCACCGTCCGCATGACCGTGACCCGGTCGGTGCCCACGCGTTCGTGCAGGATTTGCGCCGCGAGCCCCTCTCCCTCGCGGAGGATCGCCAGCAGGATGTGCTCGGTGTCGACATGGTCGGAGCGCAGGCGCCTGGCCTCGCGCCGGGCAAGGTCAAGGACCTTCTTCGAGCGCGGCGTCAGGTGCGGGTCTGTGCCGCTGGCGGTGCCGTAGCCCACGATCCGCTCGATCGCGGTACGGATCTCCTCCGGCGTGAGGCTCAGCCGGTCGAGCGCCTCGCCGCCGATGCCGCCCGCGTCCAGCAGGCCGAGGAGCAGGTGTTCGGTGCCGACGTAGTTGTGGCTCATGGCCGTGGCGGCGGAACGCGCGGCCGCTACGGCGTTATGGGCACGTTCGGTGAAGTGGGCGGGCTTCTTCGACATGTCCGGCCTCTCGTGGGAACGGAGCCGCGCGGCGATCCACGCGGCGACGGCGGCTCGGCCGGTGGTCCCGGCCGCGATCGAGTCGATGAGGTCGCGGGCGTCGGCCGGGCGCAGGTCGAGATCCACACCGCGTTCGCCGAGGAACTGCAGCGTGGCGAGCAGCGCCACCTGCCGGTTGGCCCGGGCGAACGGGCGGTGGCGGACGAGGGCCACCAGCAGCGCGGCGGCCTGCTCCCCGACCGGGAGATCCAGCTCCGCGGTCTCATTCAGGGCGGCCTCGCTCAGGGCGGTCTCGGCGGCTTCAAGGTCGACGAGCGCGAGGGCCTGCGCGGTGTCGAGGCCCAGCAGCCGGGCCGCGATGGCGACGAGGTCGGCGGGTGTCATTCCGAGTCCCGCAACATGCGCAGCGACGCTTCGTGGCGGGCGAGGTTCTCTTCGAGCAGCGCCTGGAAACGTTTGTCGGCACGCCGCTGGTCGACCAGTGCGGCCACCGCCTCGCGTGCCACGTCCGACACCGTCCGGCCCTCGACCTCGGCGACCAGCCGCAGCCGTTCGGCGAGCTCGGGATCGAGCCGCAGCACCATGTTCTTGGTAGCTTGTCCTTTAGACATCGTGATATCACGATAGCTCCCAATGGCCGCCGGCACAACGGCCAATCTCTATCGGCGTTGACTTATATAAGTGGCGGCAAATATTCTCTCCTCGTGCATGCCTTTGACGTCCTCGGTGATCCGGTGCGCCGCCGGATCCTTGAACTGCTCGCGAACGGGGAGATGACCTCCGGGGCGGTCTGCGCCGTCGTCCAGGAGGAGTTCGGGATCTCCCAGCCCGCCGTGTCACAACACCTCAAGGTGTTGCGAGACAACGGCTTCGCGACGGTCCGCCCGGAGGGCACCAGACGGCTGTACGCGGTGAATCCCGCGCCCCTGCGGGACGTGGACGAGTGGCTGGACCGCTTCCGCCGTTTCTGGACACCGCATCTGGACGCGCTCGGCACCGAGCTCGCCCGGGGCAAGCGTGAGCGCCGGCTCAAAGAGCAGAGGAGCGATCAATGATCGACGTGAACCACCAGATCAACGCCGTGCGGCGCCGGGTCGGCAGCCGCGTGCTGGAGGCGGGCGAGGCCCGCACCATCACCATCAGCCAGAGCTACGATGCCGAGCTCGACGACGTCTGGGACGCCTGCACGAACGCCGAGCGCATCCCGCGCTGGTTCATGCCCGTGTCCGGTGATCTGCGGCTGGGCGGCCGATTCCAGCTCGAGGGGAACGCCGGGGGCACGGTCGAGCGCTGCGATCCGCCGAAGAGCTTCGCCGCGACCTGGGAGTACGGCGGTGAGATCAGCTGGATCGAGGTGCGGCTGACGCCCGAGTCCGACGGCCGTACGCGGTTCGAGCTCGAGCACATCGCCCATGTCGACGACGAGCGCTGGGCCGAGTTCGGCCCGGGCGCGGTCGGCATCGGCTGGGACATGGGTCTCGTGGGGCTCGCCCTCCACCTCTCGGGTGCGCCCGACGTGACGGAGGAGGGCGCCGCCTGGGCCATGTCGGAGGAGGGCAAGACCTTCGTGACCCTCAGCAGCGAGAGCTGGAAGGACGCGAGCATCGAGGCCGGGACCGACGCGGCCGAGGCGAAGGCCGCCGGCGACCGGTGCACCGCGGCCTACACCGCGACCCCCGAAGAGTGATCAGCCGAGAGGGGGCCGCCCGCCGGATCTGTGATCACTCGCACCTTGACCCGGGGGTCCGGGCGGGTTCTAATGACCTCCGTGCTGCGAGAGATATGACGCTGACCGGGAGGCGGCGCTCAGGCGGGCGGCACACCTTCACAGCCTGCGCATGACGACCACTGATTCCGTGCGATGGCTTCCTGATTCACCCTGACCCTTCGCGGGGCGTTCAGCCCTGGTTTCTAACGGCCGTGCCACGTGGCCGTTCACAGATGACCCCGAACAAAGGAGAACCGCCAGAACATGACCAATGACTTCAACCGGCAGATCATCGAGGAGTTCCGCGCCAACGGCGGACGCGTCGGCGGCCCGTTCGAGGGCGCGGTGCTGGCGTTGCTGACCACCACCGGGGCCCGTACCGGCAGGTCCCGTACCAGCCCGGTCGGCTTCGTCCGCGACGGTGACCGGCTGCTGGTCGTCGCGTCCGCCGCAGGGGCGCCGGCGCATCCGGCCTGGTACCACAACCTGGTGGCCAACCCCCGGGTCACCGTGGAGATCGGGGACGGCACGCGCGTCGAGTCGGCCACGATGATCGCCGTGCCCGCCCGGGGCGAGGCGCGTGACCGGCTCTTCGCGCAGGTGGTCGAGGCCGCGCCGGGTTTCGCCGACTACCAGGCCGGTACGTCCCGGGTGCTGCCCGTGGTCGTCCTGCATCCGACCGACGCGGCCGAGGAGGCCCGGCTGCGCGCGGTCGGGGACGAGCTGGTGAAGCTGCACGGGTGGTTCCGTGAGGAGCTCGCCGCCATCCGCGCCGAGGTGGCCGACCACCTCGACGGGTGTGCCGCCACCGCCACAATGCCCGTACCCACGCTGGAGTCGGCGTTGCGCACGCGCTGCATCGAGTTCTGCGACGGGCTGGAGCGGCACCACACCGGCGAGGATCTCGTGGTGTTCCCCCATCTCCAGGGGCTTTTCCCGGAGCTGGGCCCCGCGCTGGCAAAGCTGCGCGACGAACACCATGTGGTCGCGCAGATCCGCGCCGAACTGCGCGCCCTCCTCGACGGGCTCGGCTCGCTCGACGAGGCGGACGCCGGGCAGGTCGTGGCGGACTTGGACCGGCTCGGTGAACGCCTTGTGGCGCACCTCGACCATGAGGAGGCCCAGCTCGTCCCCGTGCTCAACGCGCTGGGCGACGCCCCGTGGCCGGATGTCACCGGCTGACAGCCGGACGGCCACCCCGCCGGCGGCATGCCCGTCGCCTGCGGGGTGGCCCTCGCCGTGCTCCGGCCTCGGTCACAGACGCAGGACTGCCGTGAGCGCCCGGGCGGTCTCGGGGTGATCGGTCATGAGGGCGGTCACCTCGCGCATCCCGGGCCCGCCGGTGGGCTCGACGGCCGGCCGCCACTCCGCCTCGTACCCGAAGAGGCCGGCCACGGCGTCACAGGCGGCCGGGTGGCTCGCGAGGAGATCCGTGGCCGGGCCGGCGACCTGGATGGACGCCGGTGACGAGGGCGGCCGGGGCTTGGACGTCCACGGCGGCACCCAGGAGTCGACGGCGGCGAGGGTGGCCGGGAAGGTGCGGCCCGCCTCCCGGACGAGCACGGGCACCAGCTCGTGCGCCTGATCGCGCAGCGTCGTGATCAGCTTGGGCAGCCACGGAAGGAGAACGGTGTCCGGCAGGCGCGCGAAGGCCTTTGACAACACCTCGACCATGAACGGCGCCAGGGCCGGGGCGGGCTCGAGCGCCTGCACGAACCCGCTCATGTACTGCGGGAACGACGGCACGACGAGCGGATTGCCGAGGAGCTCGTCGCACTTGGACCGGAGTTCGGACATCGGCATCAGGCCGAGCTGCGACTTGGCCGCCCACAACAGCGCGACCTTGGCGGGCGCCTCGGGATGTGACTGCTGAACGGCGAGTTCGAGCTGGGCGTGGTCACAGCCGAAGGAGAGCGCGAGGCTCTCCATGCCGAACAGGAATCCGAGCATCGCCGCCACCTGGCGAACGCCGGTCTCCTCGTCCACGAAGGCGGTCGGCAGCAGCGTGCAGTAGTGCGCGTAACCGGCCGTGACGAACGACTGGCACCACTCCGGCAGCTCCGGCTCGGTGGCGCGGTAGTGGGTCAGCAGCCGCCGGATGCGGCGCAGAACCTCGGGTGCGTCGTCCACGGTGCGTTCGGCGGCGAGCAACTCGACGGCCCGCGTGCCGAGCTCGTCGGTGAACCGCCGGCTCCCCAGATAGAGGATGGAATCCTCCACGGCCGCCAGCGCCTGTGCGGCAGTGGCCTTGGGCGCCCACACGGCACGGCGGAGGCGCCTCTCCAGCACCTGCTCAAGGGTGACGCCCTCATAGCCGAGCTCGACGATCGACCGCTGGTGACGGCCGATCGCCAGATCCCAGCTCTCCTGGATCGAGCGTTCGCCCAGCCTGCGCGAACCCATGATGGGGCGCACGGCATCACTCGGCAGCAGGCGGCGCAGGACCCAGAGCAGATCCGAGCACGGCACCAGCTCGGGGCGCGCGTCGAGATCGAGCAGGGCACGCTGGATCGTCCGCTTCTCCAGGTCGAGCCCGAGCGGCTTCAGCCGGTCGAGCACATCGCGGGCGAGCGGTGGCAACGCGTCGTACCCGACCTCGCCCACCCGGTCGCCGCCGAGCAGGATCTCGCACAGCCGCCGCACGTCGCAGCGGCCCGGCACGGCGTCCTTCTCGATGCAGGTGATCGCCGCGTCCTGGAAGTCGTACGGCGTCGGGCGGGCACGGCCACGCATGCCCGCGAGCAGGATGGACGTCTCGAACACCGCGATCGCGTCGGCGGTGCTGGCCAAGTAGCCGTTGCGCCGGGCCAGGCGGACGATGTCGACGCACCACCCGAGCAGCTCGGCCTCGTCGAGCGCGTCCAGCGCGGGCGGGCGCGCCAGGAAACCCGACAGCCGGTCGGCGACCGGCTCCCGGGGCGCGGGGGTGCCGAGCTCGCGCTTGCGGCGCGACCGCTTGCGCGTGCCCTTCTGGCCGTCGAGCTGGAACGGGGTGAGGCCACCGCGGGTCACGGCCTTGGTCCAGGTGGCGGCGGCGATCGACACCGACCCGGAGGCCAGGCCGAACTGTGCCTCGATGGCGGAGTGGCTGGACGGGATGAGCCCGTACTGCCAGCGCGTCGCCGTCCGCGGGCTGATCTCGAACTCGGTCACCTCCGCCCGCAGCCCGAACTGCTCGACGCGGCTGGCCGCGTGGAAGGCACCGCAGATGTAGAGGCACTGCTCCGGATCGGCGCCGGACGTGGCCAGGTGCTCGCGCATCCGGGTCCACATGTAGCGCTCGCGGTCCTCGTCGCGGGCACGGGTCCGGTCGCCCGCGTCGGGGCGCAGGCGGCGGAAGAGGCTGCCGATCAAGACCATGACCTGGCGGTACGTGGCGTAGTCGGCATCGGCCAGGGGCTGCTCGACGTACTGGTCCCACCACTCCGACCAGTGCCGGACCTTGCCGTGGTGGAGCAGGTACGCCTCCAGCTCGGCGAAGCCCGGCCGCAGGTCACCGATCTCGATGCCGACGGCGTCACCGTGCAGCGCGGCCTCCTCGCCCTCTTCGGGCGCGGCCGCCTCGGGCTCGACCTTCTCGGGCTCGACGTTCTCCGGCTCGGGCTCGACGTTCTCCGGCTCGGGCTGGTCGCGCGGCTCCCACTGGAAGACGTGGTCGGTCGAACGGTCGACCAGCACCAGCTCGACGCCGGGGGTGTCGAGCGCGTACGCGATGGCCTGGTATTCGGCCGACGCTTCGGTGATGGGCGCCACCACGCTCAGCGGTGCCCACTCGGCAGGGAAGCCGTCGATCTCGCTGGCGAACGCCTGCAGCGCGACCGGGAGCCGGCAGTTGCGCAGCTCGTCGAGCAGCGGCCGCAGATCCTCGCACAGCTCCATGTAGATGACCTTGGGCTGCTTCTCGCGCAGGCGCCGCACCATGGCCAGCGCCGACGCCGGCGAGTGATGGCAGACCGGGAAGATCTCAAGTTCCTCGCGCAGCGCCCGATCGACGTCGTCGACCAGGCCCGACAGAAGGTCGGGCACGGCGCCGGGGCCACCGGCGAACGCCTGGGCGGCGTCGAGCAGTTGTGCGCGCAGGGCGCCGAAGGGTTCGCTCATGAGAGCTTGGCGATCGCCTCGCGGCCGCCGTCCAGGAACTCGGTCCAGGGTCCGTCCTCGTCCTTCTTGCTCCGCGGCTCGATCACGCCGTGCCAGAACTTGTTGAGGATGGCCAGGTCTTCGGGGGTGCGCCGGGCGAGCGAACCGACCAGCGAACCCGCGAGCGTCCCCGCCCGCAGCGTGCGGTCTCCGAAGAACTGGCTGTGCAGGATGGCGTCTTCAAGGACGCCGATCTGCTCGGCGGTGGACAGCGCCGACTCCAGCCGTTCGTCGTCGCTGGTGGCCGACGCCGCGGCGGCCCGCAGGTCGGCGAAGCTCTGCAGCAGGATGTCCAGGAGGGTGGGCGGCAGCTCCAGCTCCATCTGATGCCGTTTCAGCAGCTCCGTGGTGCGGAAGCGGACGATCTCCGCCTCGCTGCGCTTGTTGGTCACCACCGGGATGCGGACGAAGTTGAACCGGCGCTTGAGCGCCGACGAGAGATCGTTGACGCCGCGGTCCCTGCTGTTGGCGGTGGCGATGATGGAGAAGCCGGGCTGGGCGAAGACGATGTTGTCGTCGTCGAGCTCGGGGATCGACACGTACTTCTCCGAGAGGATCGAGATCAGCGCGTCCTGCACGTCGCTGGTCGACCGGGTCAGCTCCTCGAAGCGGCCGATGACGCCCCGCTCCATCGCGGTCATGATCGGTGAGGGGATCATCGACTCGCGGGACTGGCCCTTGGCGATCACCATCGAGACGTTCCACGAGTACTTGATGTGGTCCTCAGTGGTGCCCGCCGTCCCCTGCACGACCAGCGTGGAGTTGCGGCTGATGGCGGCGGAGAGCAGCTCGGCCAGCCAGCTCTTGCCGGTGCCGGGGTCGCCGATCAGCAGCAGCCCGCGGTCGGACGCCAGCGTGACGATGCTGCGCTCGACGAAGCTCCGGTCACCGAACCACTTCTGCGGGATCTCGCGGTCGAGCCCGTCGGAGGGCTCGGAGCCGAGGATGAACAGCCGGACCATCCGCGGGCTCAGCCGCCACGAGAACGGCTTGGGCGCGTCGTCGACGGACTCCAGCCAGTCGAGCTCCTCGGCGTACTTGACCTCGGCCGGGGCGCGCAGCATCTCGTCGGTCATTCTCCGGGTCTCCAATGCGTCCTGTGTGGCCCGCGAGGGCCTGTGAGTGTGAGAAGGGCCGGCCGTCCGTGCCGGACGAGCTAGCCGATGAAGTTCTTGAGCTCGAAGACGAGCTTGCGGATGTGGCCTGAGATCACGGGTGTGCCCAGGTCCTTGAGCTTCTGCCGGAACCACGGGTCGACGCTCTGGTGCCCCGAGCTGTTGACCGAGCCGACCGGGATGAACTTCACGCCCGACCGGTGCACCGCCTCGATGCCGTCGAACAGCGGTTGCGAGCGGTCGAACTCGTAGAAGTCGGAGATCCACACCATCACCGTGTTGGCCGGATCGGTGATCTTGGGCCGGGCCATCGCCATCGCGACCGGGCCGTCGTTGCCGCCGCCGAGCTTGGTGCGGAGCAGCACCTCGAACGGGTCGTGCACCCAGGGCGTCAGGTCGAGCGCACGAGTGTCGAATGCGATGAGGTGCACGTCCACCTTGGGCAGGCCGGCGAAGATCGACGCCAGGATGGTGCAATTGACCATCGAGTCGACCATCGAGCCCGACTGGTCGACGACCACGATCATCTTGGCCGGTGTGGTCCGCTTGGCGGTGTGCCGGTAGAACAGCCGGTCGACGTACAGCCGCTCGTCCTCGGGGCTCCAGTTGGTGAGGTTCTTCCAGATCGTGCGTTCGAGGTCGAGATTGCGGAACACCCGCTTCGGCGGCACCGACCGGTCGATGGTGCCCGCGCTGGTCTGCTGGACCTGCGTGCGGAGCACCTCGGCGACCTCGTCGACGTACCTGCGGATGAGCGACTTGGCGTTGGCGAGCGCGACGCCGGACAGGTTGGACTTGTCGCGCAGCAACTGCTCGATGAGCGACATGCTCGGGGTGAGCCGCGCGGCGAGCTTGGGGTCGGCCAGCACCTCGCGCAGCTTCATGCGCTTGACGAGGTCGCCTTCCATGCCGGACAGGACGCCCGACATCTCGCTCGCGCCCTCCTCGCCGAGCGCCTGCTTGAGCCAGCCCGCGTCCTGCTGCCATCCGGCCAGCTGCCCGGCGGTCACGCTGCCCGAGCCGGTCGAGAAGACGTTGAGCAGCAGCTTGGAGACGAGGGCGGCCCTGCGAACCTGATCCTCGGAACCTGCGTCCACGTCCTTGGGCGCCATCAGCCCCTGCAACTCGGGGCCCAGGGCGGGGAAGCGCTGGACGATGTTGTCGACGGAGACACCAGGGTCGAGCAGCGCCGGAGGCAGGCCGAGGTCGTCGACGATCGCCACGCTGGCCGCCTCAAGCGAAGGCTGCTCGTCGCCGTCGAAGAGCCGGGCCAGGAGCCGCCAGTAGAGCACCTGCCGCCGGTTGGCGTCGGAATCCACGATGGAGTCGTTCATTCCCGCAGCAACCGTCCCGCCCGCTCGCGCAGCACGGCGACCGCGTCACCGGCCTTGGCCTCGGCCTTCACGACCTTGGGATCGGTCGGGCCCTGGGCCCAGTCGCCGGTGTGCGCCTCGACCGGCTTGCGCTTGACCGTGGCCTGCACGGCGAGCGGCTGGACCCGCCAGCCGCCGGCGTCCCAGCGCACCAGACCGATGCAGGCAGAGGAGGCGGCCACCAGCTCGGGCGTCAACGGACCGGATGCCGGTAGCCGATCGAGGTCGACCCTGATGGAGTGCCCGTCCAGCGTCCAGCGGTCGCCGTCGGTCTCGTAATCCTCCAGAAGGACCGGCTCGGAGATGCGGATCGGATGGCGTTCGAGCGGGGGTACGGCCGGCGCGTTGGCGTTCGCGAGCTGGAGCCGCG
Source organism: Actinomadura rudentiformis (assembly GCF_008923185.1). GTDB lineage: Bacteria > Actinomycetota > Actinomycetes > Streptosporangiales > Streptosporangiaceae > Spirillospora > Spirillospora rudentiformis. The sequence continues at coordinate 304,767 of NZ_WBMT01000003.1, read as the reverse complement.
CGGTGGCGAACGGATCGGCCGGGGCGCCCACGGTCGCCTTGTCGTCCTGCCAGGCCAGGTCGCCGCTGCTCGACAGGGGCATGTCCGCGAGATCGAGGCTCCGGCGCTCGGCGAGTGCGGTGAGCAGCACGGGATGTCCGGCCAGCAGCCGCCAGACGGCCGGGCCCACGATCGTGTCGACCTTCGCCGCCGCGACACTGGCGCGGACGAGGCGCGTCGGCGCGCCGCCTGCGGGCTCCAGGACGCCATGAACCTGGACCTGGACGGCGGTGCCGTGCTCGTGCACGTCCGCCCCGAGAACGAGCAGCCGTCCGGTCACCGGTTCGACGGAGGCGGCAGGCCGCGCGCCCGGCTGTGACAGCAGCACGGCTCGCGTCCACAGGTCGGCCCATCGCCGGACGGGCAGCCGTGCCATGGTCGCGATCGGGCAGGACGCCCGGAGCTCCGCCGCGAGCCCGTCGAGGAGCACCGCGAGGCGCCGCAGGCGGGGCTCGGCGAGTAGTGCCTCCAGCGTCTGGCCGGACGAGGAGACGAGATCGTGGTCGACGCCGCGCCATCCGGTGATGCCGAGCTCATGGAGCCAGGATCGTGAGCCACTGAGGAGGTTGTCCGCAGGCGCCGCTGTGGACGCACTCTCCTCCCATGCGGCCCGGGTACGTCCGAGCGCGGTGTCGAGCCGGTCGAGCAGCGCGTCGTGCACGGCCCCGAGAAGGGCGGTGCGCGCCCCGGCCAGGGCGGTGAGGTGCTCTTCACCGATGGAACCCGCAGCGACCTTGTCCGCGGCCTCGCTCACGGCGGGCCCGAGCGGGCTCGCCGCCACGGCGCCGGCCAGCGCGGTCAGTGCGGCGGCACGCTCCTCGCCCAGCCGGGCGAACCCGTGCACGAGGGCGTCATCGAATCCCGCAACCAGATCAAGTGCCTCCGCGACGCCCGGCCGGTCGCCGTCGTGGAGTTGGGCCAGCTGTACGCCGAGCATCAGATGACCGCCCTCGTGGCCGGGAACCAGTGCATCTCTGCCACGGGCTCCGTCGTGACGGGCAACTCCAGGTAGGCCAGGTGACGCAGGAACCTGCTGAAGACCACCGCCGCTGGAGCGGACTCGCGCGTCCCCTCCAGCCCCTCCATCAGATGGTCGTCCTCACCGACCTCGATCTGCAGGTAGCGGGCCACTCGCTCTCGTCCGTACTGCAGCACCGCCTCGTCCACCAGCGATCGGAGGTGCTTGCACGGTGAGGAGCCGCCCAGACCGCCGCAGGGCCGATTGTTGTTGGTGCTGCAGTTGAAACCGTGTGTCCCGGCGGTGATCGACGAGACGTACACGCGGGCGATGTCCGACCCGCTCGACACGACTCCCTGCAACCGGCCGTCCGCCATCTCGACGAAGGGCACCTTCGCCAGCTTGCGGGGCTGGACGGGTGGCACCACCCGTACGCCGCTGCCCCGTTCCCACGCGTCTTCGTCCGCGTTCACGATCCTCCTCCGCCCGGTGCCCGCACGAACCCGCCGACCGCGTTCGACGACGCGGTCGGCAACCTATCCGGAGGCGGCCCCGGCGGATGCCGGAACCGGTTCGCTCACCGTCAGGACGATCCTTTCGAACGCCTCCGACAAAACCGGTCCTGTCGGCTGGGGTCACCAGGCGACCGCGAGGAGGATCGTCGCGCCGATGGCCACGTCGAAGACCGTGCACCACTCGGCGTAGCCGCGCGGGACGACCTTGCCGGTCCGGTGGTGAACGACGTCCCAGACCGCGTGGAGCAGCCACCCGGCCGCCACCAGATAGGGCGTGAGGTCCGGGTCCACCGACATCGCCGCCGCTGCCAGGGCGAGGTAGCCCAGGAGGCCGCCCAGCTGGATCGCCACGTCGCGGGAACCGGTCAGCGTCCGGCGTACGGCGCCGATCAGCAGGTACGCGCCCGGGAGTACGAGCAGCGTCCACGCGGGCGGGACCGCGGGCTGTACCCAGAGATCGATGGTCATCAGGAGCGCCAACCCCGTCGGCCAGCGGTGCTTGAGCTCCGCCATGACGCGGCGTCCCCTGGAGGCCGGGGTTGTCTCGGGTGCCGCCGTCGCGACTGCTTTCGCCCGTCCGTGGTCATGCTCGTGGTGGGAGCCCGCGTACTCCGTACGGCGGCGCAGCATCACCAGGAGCATTGCCCCCATCATCAGCATGTGCCCCCACATCATGAAGTCGGAGGCGGAGAGCGCGCCGGTCCAGAGGGCCGGGAAGAGCACGAGGAACGGCACGTACATCGCGGCGCTCATCTCCGCGATGCCAGGCCACGCGTGACCGCGGACCCGCATCCAGATCGCCATGCCGAGGCTCATGTTCGTGGCCATCACGAGGGAGTCCACGTCGGGCCGGGTGAGGAAGCCCGGTTCGCCCAGGAGCACCGAGCCGGTGGTCCAGACGCCGGCGAAGAGCATCTCACCGACGACCATTGCGATGACCATCTCGACGTAGTGCCCGATGAAGCGAAGTGCGCTAGAGGAGGTCTTCTGCCGTGTCTTTTGCCGTGTCTTCTGAGTAATGGTTGTCATGGCTTCAGAATCCGGCGGGCGCGGTGCAAGCCACAGATGCGGATTGTCATCGGTCGCCCGTGCGGATCACATGACGTGGCCGGGCGTTCATACAATCGCCGATGTGCCCGACCCCCGGATGCGCAGGGCCAGGATGGCGACGTTGGCCATGCTGGGCATGGGCGTGGCCACCACTTTGATCATGCCCGCCCTCGGCGCCTTGAGCGAGCCCAGCGCCGTGCGCATCGTCGCCGGGCTGGCGTCCATCGTCGCCTTCACGGCCGCACAGGCGTGCGTGCTCTACTCAGCGGTCACGCCGTCACTGTCAAGGTCCTTGCATCGTCGCTTCGCTGTGGCCTTCGCAGCCACCGCGTTGCTGACCGTTCCGCTGGCCGGGCCGCTCGGCGAGGGGTGGGAGACGTGGGCCTGGATCGGCGCCGCCGTCATCGCCACCGCACCTCTGCTCGCCGGCCGTCGGCTGGCGGCGCCGGTCATGGTCGCGGCGCTCGCGACCGTGGCGGGGGTGGCGTGGTGGACCGGCGGGGAGGTCGTCGACCAGGTCGTGCTGGCCGTGAGCGTCGGCCTGACACTGATCTTTGGTGCGGGGCTGCACGTGTGGTTGTGGAATCTCCTGCTGGAGGCCGAGGCGGGGCGCGCGGCGCAGGCGAAGCTGGCGGCCGCCGAGGAACGGCTCCGCTTCGCGCGGGACGTCCATGACCTCCTCGGCCATGACCTGTCGGTGCTGGCGCTGAAAGCCGAGCTGGCCGAGCGCCTCGGCCCGGTCTCGCCCGAGCGTGCCACCGCGGAGGTCGCCGAGCTGCGCCGCCTCGCGGTGTCGGCACTCGACGATCTACGGCGGACGGTGCACGGTTACCGCACGGTCGACCTGCGCGCCCAGCTCGACGCGACCCGGCAGGTCTTCGAGTCGTCCGGCGTTCGCTGTACGGTCACACATCCGGCGGAGGAACTGCCGCCCGACGTCGCCGCGCGGCTCGTCCCGTTGTTGCGGGAGGCGAGCACGAACGTGCTCCGGCACAGCCGGGCGGGCTGGTGCGACATCGAGATCGTTCAGCGGGAGGGCGAGGTGCGGGTGACCGTGACGAACGACGGGGCCGGGACGCCCGAGCCGGACCGGCACAGCTCGGGGCTGCCGGGGCTGGCCGAACGGATGGCCGAGGGCGGCGGCAGCCTGTCCACGGAGGCCGTGGACGGCCGGTTCACGCTGCGGGCCGTCCTGCCGGTGCAAGCATGATCAAGGTGTTGCTCGCCGACGACGAGGAGCTGATCCGGACCGCGCTGGCCGCGCTCCTCGGGCTCGAACCCGACCTGGAGGTGGTCGCCCAGGCGGGCGACGGCCGGGCGGCGGTGGAGCTGGCGTTGTCCCACCACCCGGACGTCGCGGTCGTCGATCTGGACATGCCCGGGCTCACCGGTCTGGAGGTGAGCACGGAGCTGGCGAGCGCCCTGCCGTCGTGCGCGGTGGTCATTCTCACCGGGCACCGCAAGGCCCCGCTGCTCAAGCGGGCGCTCGACGCAGGGGCCAAGGGTTTCCTCCCGAAGGGGTCCCCGGGCGGGGCGCTTGCCGACGTGATCCGGCGGGTGCACGCAGGCGGCCGTTATGTCGACCCGGCGCTGGCGGCCGACGCGCTGACCGCTCCGGAATGCCCGCTCACCGATCGGGAGCTGGAAGTGCTCCGCCTGGCGGAGTACGACACCCCCGTCGCGGTGATCGCCAAGCGGACCCACCTGTCGAGTGGCACGGTGCGCAACTACCTGGCCAGTGCCGTCGCCAAGCTCCACGTGGGCACGAGAGGTGAGGCCTACCGCCTGGCCAAGGACAACGGCTGGCTCTGACGGGCCATCAAGGGATCATCAACGGACCATCGTGGAGTCCGGGGCCCATCCGTCCACCCCGACCAGGCGCCGTTCGAACAACCACCGATCGCCGACCGGCACCAGGGCGTCGCGGTAGCGTCCCCAGTGGTCGGGGCCGTGTGCGTTCATCACCAGGAAGTACGCCGAGGTCCGCACGCGGAGCGGTGTGACCTCCTCGAACCGCACGTTGGTGACGAAGTGCCGGATGACGCCGGGCCGCTCTGCGCGCCCCGGCGCCGAGCCGCGTTCGACCGCCTCCGCCACCATCGCCGCGATCGAGGCCCGGCCGGTGTGGGTCTCGCCGCCGCGGATCTCCAGGACGCCGTCCTCGGTGAACGTCGCGGCCAGTTCCTCGGCCCGGCCGCGGTCACCGGCGTTCGTATAGGCGGCCAGCGTGTCGCGGACACGCTCGCGCGCCACCAGCTCCCAGATCTCCACCGGCCCTCCGATGATCGTCGCAGGGGGAGCGTAGCTCGTAGCTCGTAGCTCGTAGCTCGTAGCTCGGACGCGAGGACGCGAGGACGCGAGGACGCGAGGACGCGAGGACGCCATGGCGCGGTATGCACCATGGCGTCCGTGTGGGTCTGCCTCATCGGGCCCTACTCGCGGGCGGCTATGACTCCGGCCGGAGCGGCGCGAAGGGCGGCCCGGGCCGGGACGGTCGTGGCCAGCAGGGCGAGCAGCGCCGATCCGGCGATGATCGCCGCGTAACCCGCGAGCGGGATGTGCGGCGTGGCCGAGCCGGTCATACCGGTGCTGAACGCGGTGAGCGTGACGAGGGCGATCGCGGTGCCGAGCACGGCGGCGATCAGGGCGACGGCCCAGGTCTCCAGGCCCAGCGTCCGCAGGACCTGGCGCTTGGTCGCACCGGCGAGCCGGAGCAGGGCGATTTCACGGACGCGGCCCGCGATCGCCATGGCGAGGGTGTTGACCATCGAGATGGCGGCGAACGCGACGATCAGCGCGAGCGACAGGTAGTTGACCGCGGTGCCGCCGTCGGCCTTGTCCGGTGCGGTGGCGCGTTCCTGGACGTTGAGGCCGGGGAAGGCGGCGGTGGCCTTGCTCAGCGCGTCGCGGCTCACGCTTGGCGCGGACACCAGGACGGTCCCCATCGGAACGTCCACGTGGGCGGCCACGAGGGCGTGCGGGAGGGTGAAGTCCCCGAAGCCCAGCCCGCGCTTGTAGACGGCGACGACGCGCAGGGTGACGGGTGTGCCGTCGGCCATGGAGAACGACTTCTTGTCGCCGACCTTGAGGCCGAGATTCTCCCGTACGGCCATGGTGCCGTCGCCGAACTCGGCGAGCGAACCCGATCGCACGTCCAGGTCCATGGTGTGGTTGAGCCCGGCGGGGGTGACGCCCTGGACGCTGTAGGGGCTGTTGGTGGAGCGCACCCGGCTGTGCAGGATCTCGGTGACCGCTCGTACGCCGGGCACGCGGCGCACGGACTCCGCGGCCGGGGCCGGGACCGCCGGACCGAGGATGAAGTCGGCGACGTTGCCCGCCTGGGCCTGGGAGTCGGCGGCGCCCTTGACCGTGGTCTGCGCGAACAGCAGCGTCGAGGCCAGCGCGATCATCAGGGTGAGCGGGGTGATCACGGCCGCGAGGCGGCGTGCGCCGGTGCGCAGGTTGGCGGCGGCGAGCCCGCCGACGCCGCCCGCCATGCGCAGCGGCAGCGCGACCAGCCCGACGGTGACGCGGGCCAGGACCGGACCCAGCAGGCCGATCGAGGTCGCGTAGAGGAGCGCCGTCAACGGTGTCAGCGGTCCGGAGCCCGCCTCGGTGTGGATGCCCCGCAGCACGAAGGTCAGCACGACGGCGCCCGCGAACACGACCACCCCGGCCACGACCCGGAGCCACGGCGTGCGCGCCGGGGCGAGCGCGGCCTCGCCCAGCGCCTCGACCGGGCGGAGGCGGGCGACGCGGCGGGCGGAGATGCGGGCGGCGAGCCAGGCGGCAGCCACCGTCACCGTGACGGCGACGATCGGTGCGAACGGGCCGACCACGAGCGGCAGGTTGGCGGGGATGGCGTCGAGGTCGGCGAACGCGCCGTGCAGCCAGGATCCGAGGAGCAGCCCCGTCACGGCGCCGGGGATCGTCGCCCCGAGCCCGACGAGCAGGGCCTCCTTGCCGATCATCTGGCGGAGTTGCCGGGGCGTGGCGGCGATGGCGCGCAGCAGCGCCATCTCACGTTCCCGCTGCTGGATCGCCAGGCCGAACGTGCCGACGACGGCGAGGAGGGCCACGACGAGCGAGGTGCCGCCGAGGGCCGCGCCCATGCTGATGAGCTTGACGCGTCCGCTGTCACTGCCAAGGAACTCGACCCGGCCGCGGTCCTTTCCGGTCTGCACGGTCGCGCCAGACTCGCGCACCGCGTTCCGCACCGCCGTGGCAGTGGCCGCAGTGGCGTCCGCGTTAGCGGGCCAGACACCGATCGCGCTGACCTTCCCGGGGTGGCCGGCGAGGCGGCGCGCCTCGGCGCCGGCGAAGAACATCACGGTCTGGTTGTCGAGGCGCTGGGCGGTGACGCCGACGACGCGGTAGGTGCCCGCGCCGAGGGACGTCAGCACGTTGATCTTCGCGCCGACGGGCCGGCCCGCCGACGCGTCCACCACGATCTCGTCGGGTGCCGCGGGTGCGCGGCCCGCCTTGAGCGTGAACGGGGTCAGCGCGGCGGACTCCCAGCCGTGCCCCTCGACGGCGCCCGCGCCGGGAACCATGACGGGAAAGCTGACCTCGGTGACGATCGAACGGACACCGGGGACGGCGCGGAGCCGGGCGGCCGTGGCTTCGGGGATCCAGGCGCGGGCGGTGTTCGGCTTGGACTTGCGCTTGAACTCGCCGTCGCCCTTGTCCTTGAGGAAGTGCGACTGGGGATCTCCGGCGACCACGACCGGGGTGCCCGCGTAGCGTTCGGGTGACACCTTGCCGCGCAGGCCGGTGTCCATCAGCATGCCGCAGGCGGTGACGAGCGCGGCGGCGCAGAAGAGGGCGACGAACGCGCCGGCGAACGCGGCGCGGCGGTGCCGCAGGGTGCTCAGTGCGAGAGAGAACATCAGACGTACGCCCCCAGCCGGGTCATGCGCTCGGCCACGGCGGTGGCCGTCGGCGCGCTCAACGAGTCGACGATGCGGCCGTCCGCCAGGAACAGCACGGTGTCGGCGTACGAGGCGGCCACCGGGTCATGGGTGACCATGACGACCGTCTGGCCGAGGGTGTCCACGGTCTCGCGCAGCAATGTCAGCACGTCCCGGGCGGTCATGGTGTCCAGCGCACCGGTCGGCTCGTCGCCGAAGACCACCTCCGGCTTGGTGATCAACGCCCGGGCGATCGCCACCCGCTGCTGCTGCCCACCCGACAGTTCGGCAGGCCGGTGGGTGGTCCGGCCACCGAGCCCGACCCGCTCCAGCGTCTCGTTCAGCCACGCTCTGTCAGTGAGGGCACGGTCAGTGCGGCCGCGCGCCAGCCTCAGCGGCAGCGTCACGTTCTGCTCGACGGTCAGCGAAGGCACGAGGTTGAACGCCTGGAACACGAAGCCGACCCGCTCGCGCCGCAACTCGGTCAGCTTCGTCTCGTTCATCCCGGACAGGTCCGTGCCGCCCAAGCGCACGGTGCCCGCGGTGGGCTTGTCCAGGCCGGCCGCGCAGTGCAAGAAGGTGCTCTTGCCGGACCCCGACGGCCCCATCACCGCGGTGAAGCCACCCTTGGGCAACGTGACCGAGACCTCGCGGAGGGCGGCCACCGCGCTCTTCCCCTTGCCGTAGACCTTGCTGACGGCGTTCATCTGTACCGCGTCGTTATTCTGTGCCGCGTCGTTGATCCCGACTGCTTCGCTCATGCCCTCTACTCTGCTGACCTGCGGCTTCGGTCAACAGAGACGTGATCACCGATCACCTATGACGTCGTCATGGGTGCGACCGTGACGGAATCGGTGACGGGGTCAGCGGCGGACTCCAGCAGCGCCGTGACCCGGAACCGCCCGTCGCCGGCCAGGCGCGCGTCGAGCCGCCCGCCGAGGGCGTTCAGCCTGGTGGTGAGGTTGCCGATCCCCGAGCCGGGCGGCGTGACCTCGGACGGGCTGCCGTCGTTCTCCACGACCAGCCGGTCCGCGCCCACCGTGATCTCGCAGTGGCGGGCCGCGCTGTGCCGGAGCATGTTGGTGACGGCCTCCCGGAGGACCGTGCTCAGCACGCCCTCGGCGGCGGGCGGCGGGACGCCGTCCCGGACCACCCGGACCTCGATCCCCGCCGCGCCGAGCACGGAACGCGCCGACTCCAGCTCGGGTTCGAGCTCCAGACGCGGGGCGGCCCCGGTCACGGCCTCCATGTCGGCGCGGGCCCGGACGGCCATCTCGACCACGTCGGAGAGCTCGGCCTCGGCGCGGTCCCGGTCGACGGCGAGCAGCCTGCGGGCGAGCTCACCCTTGAGCAGCAGCGCGGCGAGGCTGTGCCCGAGCAGGTCGTGCAGGTCGCGGGCGGCGCGCAGCCGCTCCTGCACGATGGCGGCGCGCGCGATCCCGTCCCCGGCGGCCCGCAGTTCGTCGGCCAGCTGGGCGAGCCGGACCAGCCCGTACACGACGAGCCCGGTCACCAGCACGCTGACCACGGAGTTCACGATCACCGGGGTGCTCTGGTCCAGGTGCCACGCGATCAGGCCCATGCTCGCCATCACGGCGACGGTCAGGGGCCAGGCCACCGCTGAGGGCAACGCCACCAGCAGCGTGCCCGCCAGAAAGCCGGGCAGCCCGCCCCACGCCTTTCCGAACCACACCAGCGGCACGTAGCTCAGCACGGCTTGCAACAGCAGCAACCAGGCCCAGTGGTCTCCACGAGGCCGGGTCCAGCGAAGCTGGAGCAGCACGATGAGAGTGAGGCAGGGCACTGCGGCCAGCAGCGTCCAGGGGACCGTCAGCAGGAGGAACGCCTTCGCGCAGAATCCGGCGAGCACGACGGTGAGCAGCCCCGCCGCCAGCCGGTGTTCACGGCTCGCCTTGGCGGCGGGTGCGGGCGCGGAGGTGATCGCGGCTTCGACGGAGAAACGACCGTCGGGCCCCAGCCCGGTACGCAGGTGACCGCCGACCGCCTCGACCTGTTCGGCCAGCGGGACGAGCGCCTCGGCCCCGAGCGCGGCCGTGGGCACCCCGTCGTTGGTGACCCGCAGGACGACGAGGCCCTCGCTCTCGGTGGTCTCGATGGCGCAGTGCCGCGCCGTGCCCTGCCGTACGACGTCGGTGACGGCCTCCCGCAGCACGGTGGCCAGCAGGGCGCCCGCCTGCCCGAGCGGCTCCTCGTGCCCGACCCGCACCGTGACCTCGATCTCCGCCGCCGACAGCAACCCGCGGGCTGCGGAGATCTCCGGGGTCAGCGAGAGGCTGCGCAGGTCGGCGGCGGCCGACCGGGCGGTGGCCAGCGACCGGCGGGCCACCGCGAGCACGTCCTCCAGATTCTCAGGCCGCGCGGCGGCGATCGTGTCCAGCCCGCGGCCGACGCTCTCGTTGAGCTCGGCCGCCATCCGGAGCCGTTCCTCCTCGACCGCCGCCAGCGCCAGGGTGACGCGCGCGGCGTGCACCTCGTCGATCCGGTCGGTCAGCCTGGACAGTCCGTACGTGACGAGGGCGATCAGCACCGGCGTGATCGTGAAGTCGAGAAGGTTCGGGATGGACTCGGCCCGGGTCGCGTGGATGACGGGCACGGTGAGCCCGGCCACCAGGGCGGCCCGCCATGCCGAGGCGAGGAGCAGCGATCCGATCAGGAGCCCGATGATCCCGACCGAGACCCCGAAGGCCAGCACCGCCACGTACACCAGGAGGGCCTGGAGCGCCGTCACACCGAGGGTCTGGAACCGCCGGAGCGACGACAGCACGTACCGGAACTGCAGCCCCAGCACCGCGAGGATGAGCGGGACGATGACGGCGGCCCTGCCCGGCCCGCTGATCGCGCCGAGCGCGTATACGCTCACCAGGCTTCCGAGCACGGCGATGGCGATCGTCCGCGCCGTGCGCGGATGCACCTCGGCGCGTGCCGCCAGACTTCCCTGCAACCGACCCCCAAGCCCTCGACGAGGACAAAAGGGATCTTACCGACCGGCGGCGGTCATCTGGTCCAGCCTCCGGAGCTGTTCATCGGACAGTTGGAGGTCCGCGGCGGCGACGTTCTCCTCCAGGTGCGCGATCGTCGCGGTGCCGGGTATCGGCAGGACGACCGGCGAACGATGGAGCAGCCAGGCGAGCGAGACCTGCGCCGACGTGGCGCCCAGCTCGGCCGCGATCTCGCCTATTTCGGACGACCCCACCGCAGGATGAACGGGCCGCCAAGGCAAGAAGGCGATGCCCGCCGCGTCACAGGCGTCGAGCACAGCCTCATGCTCCCGATCGAGCACGTTGTAGCGGTTCTGAACGCTGACCACGTCGATGATCTGCCGCGCTTCCTCAAGTTGGTCCACGGTGACCTCCGACAGCCCGATGTGGCCGATCTTGCCCGCCACCTGGAGCTCCCGCAGCGCCCCGACCTGGTCGGCGAGCGGCACCTCCGGGTCGACGCGATGCAGCTGGAGCAGGTCGAGCCGTTCCACCCGGAGCCTCCGAAGACCCTCCTCGACCTGGTCGCGCAGGAAGTCCGGCCGCCCGCAGAGCGCGGCCTCGCGCGGCGGGTCCGGCGGCGCGACCCCGACCTTGGTCGTGATGAGCAGGTCGTCCGGATACGGATAGAGCGCTTCGGCGAGAAGCTCCTCGTTGGCGCCCCAGCCGTACAGGTGCGCGGTGTCGATCAGCGTGACCCTCAGCTCGACCGCCCGCCGGGCCACCGCGATGGCGCCCTCCCGGGCCGGCCCGGGCTCGGTCGGGAGCCGCATGGCCCCGAACCCGAGCCGCCGGACACTGCGTTCACCAATGCGAAATGTCTGCTCTGTCGTCACCGTGGCAGGATATCGGCGATCTTTGGCCGATAGTGATCTGGATGCGCTTCGAGCATCATTATAAAGTCAAATATTTAGCCGAAATCGGCTGCTTGGCGATTACCTGAGTCGCCCATTGTTATTCATCCGAAGTTTTCCCCGTAATGGCGCGCTCTGATCGAAGATCGACGCAACGGTGCTTCTGTGGATCGCACGGAGGCCAAAGGGAGGCGGAGGATCCGTACGTGAAAAAGATGTTGGCGATCGCCGGTATTTGCGCGGCCTTGACGGCAGGGGTCGTCACGGCCCCGCCTGCCGGAGCCGCGACGGCGTCCGTCGCCCAGCAGGCGGAGTCGCCGTTCCGCTATTACGACTCCTACTACGGGTCGAATCCATGGTGGTCGTGCTATCAGCGCGGCAACCTCGGTCTTCAGCGGGGAGAATGGTGGGACTACGACTGCAGGGAAGGGACGTATTGGGTGGAGCTCTGGATTCAGGTGCGGCCTGACTAGTCCGGGAAAGTCGATGCAATAAGCCCCCTGGCCTCGGGTCAGGGGGCTTAATTTGAATTTCGCTCAGCGGGAAGGACCGCACCTAGAGGTCCAGCTCGTCCCGCTTCACTCGGGCGACGAGGTCTGGAAGCCTGCCGCCGACAACGACAGGTGCCCCGCCTCAGGAGCCTTCGAGTCCCGAACGCCCACGGCGGCGCGGAGGTCGGCGACCTCGACGCATTCGCCGCCCTCGTGAGCGCTGTGACTACTCTTGCGCCACTGGGCGGTGGACAGATCCAACATGCCCATACTTCCTCTGGGTCGGAGCCCCCACACCGGGGTTTGGCCTCGCAGGACTTTTCAGGGCTTTCGGCCGACTCCCGTGACGAACTCCCGGATCCGCGCTGGCCCGCCCGTGGCCGGTGACAGTGGCGGCGTCTCCATCCCCTCGCCGGCGCGCAGCCCGCTCATGAACTCCTGCAACGCCTCGCGCGCGGTGCGCACCGGTGTCCAGCCGAGCTCGTCACGCGCACGTGCGGTGTCCATGATCGGGACCCGCAGCGCCAGGTCGAGCAGCTGGGGCGAGGCGGGGACGAGGTGCAGCGACCAGGCCGCGGCCAGGGGGGCGCGGGCGGCCTGGAGCGGGATCCGCACCACGCGGGCGCCGAAGAGGTCGGCCAGCTCGGCGGGGTCGATGACGGGTTCGGCCGCGATGTTGAACGGCCCGCGCACGTCCTTGGTGGCCGCCAGCCGGAAGGCCTCACCCGCATCTGCCGAGTGCAGCACCTGGAACCGCAGGCCGGGCAGGTCGGGAACGATCGGGATCAGTCCCGGGCGGGCCAGCCGCCCGGGCAGCAGGGGCCCGGCGAACAGGCGCCGCTGCTCGGGTGCCGATTCGTGCATGAAGCAGAATCCAGGCCGCATCCGTACGACCCGGCACTCCGGATGGTCACGCTCGAATCCGTCAAGGAGGCGCTCGACGTAGGCCTTCTCCCGTCCGTACGCCGCCGTGGGCCAGCTGTGCGTCGGCCAGGTCTCGTCCACGGCGCGGTTCTTGGGCCCCGGCGAATACGCCCCGACGGACGAGGAGTAGACGAGCGCCGGGACCCCGGCCTCGGCCACGGCACGCATCACCCGTTCACTGCCCAGCACGTTGGTGCGCCACGTGGCGATCGGGTCGTGAGTCGGCTGGAACAGCCAGGACAGCAGAACGACCGCGTCCGCACCGCGCAGCAACGGGACCAGATCGGTCTTCCGCACGTCGGCGACGGCCCAGTCGGTCTTCTCGGCCTTCCAGTCCGGCAGCCGGCGTGCCAGCCCGCGGATCGAGGTGACCTGCGGGTCCTTGCTCAAGGCTCGTATGGTGCTCGTCCCGATGTTGCCGGTGGCTCCGATGACGACGATCCGCATGACGATTCCCTTCCCCCCCGAGTTATCGCAACGCTTCGGAGGCGACGCGCAGGCGCAGGTCTTCGATCACTTCGGACTGGCGCCGCGCCCGCGAGAACAGGTCGTCCAGCCGTTCGCCGTCCAGCGCCGGATGGCTCCCGGCCCGGGTCCGCAGCGCCGCCCACAGGGCGGACTTGCCCTCCACACCGAGCCGCAACGCCTCGAGCTCGACGAGGTCGCTCAGCGGCGACCGCCGGACGATCCTGCCGTTGGGCTTCAGCCGGCCCGCCTTCTCGGCCGCCCAGCCACCGATGACCTTGTAGCGCCGGACCGGGACGCCGAGCGCGGCCATGATCTTCAGCAGCGCCGCGCGATCCTCGGCGATCTCGTTCGCCAGCCCGCGCAGCACCTCGCCGCCCGGGTCGTCGCGCTTGGCGGCGGCGACCCGCCGCGCCAGCTCGACCCCGGTCGTGGCACCCGCCAGGTGATCATTCAGATAGATCCCCAGTAGACCCGTCTGACCTGCGGTCCTACCGGTCTTCACCATGATCGAGACCCTCCTCCGAGCGTTCTCCTCGAAGGTCTCTGCCCGCCAGAACCGCAGCGAACCCCGGGCGGGGTCAGCGGGCGGCGTGCTGGAGCCGGACCGAGCCGATCTCGGCGGCGTTCTTCATGAGCTCTGCGTTCACCCAGCCGAGCATGTGGGCGACCGTGTGGCCGGGGTCGCCCTGCCAGGGGAACGGGGCGGTGGCGTCGAGATCGGAGTCGGTGAGGCGGTCCAGGACGGCCAGCCAGTCCTTGCGGAGACCGTGCAGCCACTCGACGGCCGCGCTCTCGCCCGGCCAGGTGATCGCAGTGCGTTCGCGCGGCGGCCTGCCCTCGGCGTGATCGATGGTGGTGCTCCACCACCAGCCGATATGCCAGGTCAGCCATGCGATCGTCGGGACGGGGACGGGGTCCGGCTCGGTGTCCGCCCAGTCCGGCACCCACGTCCCGTCGGCCGCGGGGCGCACGGTCCAGCAGTGCGATACCGGCTCCCAGAGGAAGTCGTCGGGTACGAGCCGTTCCAGGTGGTACTCGAACAACGACCAGGTCAGCTCGAACTGCCAGCGCAGCAGATCACCTCGTGATGTCTTCATCGGGCCGACCCTGGCACACCGTAGTGGCGACCGTGAACCGATTATTTGATCTATCCTCCTGCTGATCATCGGGTGAGGGCGAGGGGCGACGTTGCGCTTCAAGGAGCATGAGCCTTCCGCCGGCCGTACGGTCGCCCAGTTGCTCGTCTGGGCCGTGCTGGGGATCCTCATCGGCGCGGCCATCGTCATCTCCGTTCTGGGCTGGATCGCCGTCAACATCGAGTCGGGCGGAAGCTGCGGGAGCGGCTCCTGCCCCAACGGCTCGGGCCTGCACTTCGCCGCGTTCTTCTTCGCGATCGTCTGCTGTGTCCCGATCGTGGGGGCGGTCGTTCTGGTGGGCATGCGGCTGCCTGCAGCCATCGCGCTGGTCGTCGCACTGGTCGCGGGCGGCTACGGGGGGACCGTCCTGTGGGCCGGCGTGCACGGCGAGACCTACGACGAGGCCTGGTCGGCCGAGCCCGACCGGCCGAGTTCGTTGCGCGGGAAGGGCGCGTGGGCGACCGCGAAGCTGGTCGTACGGGTCCGTACCGATGGCGCGATCGCTTATGACCTGGGCAATGGCACGCAATCGTGGGCCTACCAGGTGCCCGAGCCGCATGTCGTCTGCACGATGGCCGAGACGGCGGCGGACGGGATCGGGTTGCTCGCGTACGGGAGCGACAAGGGACCCTGCAATCAGGTCGCGGCCGTCGATCTCACCAGCGGCAAGGAGCTGTGGAAGACGGGACTGGGCAAGGTGATGCGGTACTGGCGCCCTGGAGCCACCGGGATCCTCGCCACGAGCACGGGCTCAGCCGTGCTGCCCACGGACCGGGGCCTGCGCGGCCTGGACCTGCGCACGGGTCAAGCCCGTTGGACGTGGAAGGCCCCCAAGTCCTGCGTCTTCGACTCGGGGCTCAATGCGCTGACCGCCTCTGGCGCGGCCGTCGCGACCACCGTCCAGTGCGGGCCGGACGCGGCGAAGACGACCGTCGCCGTCGTGGACCCCCGCACCGGTGCCCTGCGCTGGTCGGCTCCGCTGCCCACTGCGGCCAAGGCCGAGGACACCTCCGTTGTGTCCGCCGATCCGGTCGTCGTCTACAGCAAGGAGCCTGGCGAGCGGGGCAGGCAGCAGCTGGTCACCTTCACACCGGACGGCCGCCAACGCGCCGCGTTCCCCACGTCCACCAGCGAGGGCGACCTGCAGTTGTACGCGAGAGACTACGGCGGGATGCCCATCCGGACTCTGCGGGTCCAAGGGGACGTCATCGTCGCCGTCGCCGAAGGCCACCGGAAGTACTCCTGGGAGGCCGATCTCGTCGCGTTCGACTTCACCGGCAGGGAACTCTGGCGGCACAAGACCAGCCATGGCGTCGACGGCCTGCTCACAACGGCCGATGCGGTCAGCCTGTTGACGCCGCGCAGCCTCAGGAACAAGGCGGCCGAGCTCACCGTCCTGTCCCTCGCGAGCGGCAAGGTCACCAGGGAAATCACGTTGCTGCACGGGTTCGCCGGCGACCCCGCCTTGGTGTTCACAGCCCCGGGGCGCTACGTGTTCGTCCAGGGCGGCGAGGATCCCAAGGTCCCGCCGGTGACGGCCTTCCGCCGCTAACGGCCTCCGCTGCCGGCCTCGCTGCTGGCCTGCGTGTCCGGAGCGCCGCGGGACGCGGGGCAGATGACGGCTCTCTGCCCCGCGCCCTGGTCGTCGCCGTTGCCGGTCGCCGCCGGGTTACTGGCCCGGCAGCTTCGGCTCGGTGTCGGTCCACTCCCCGAGCTCGAACACCTTGTACGAGACGATCTCGCCCGGCTTGTGGAATCGGTCGGGCATGTCCTTGACCTGCAGGCTGCGCGGCTTGCCATTGTCGCCGGGACGGAGCTTCCGGCTGCCGCGTGGCGGTGTCACCACCAGGTCCCGGACGGCCAGCAGCGTCCCGGTGCCGGGGTCGATGATCCATTGGCGCCGGTAGGTGCCGAGCTGCTTGGGCGCGGTGTAGAGCCCGAGCGGCACGGTCGAATCCACCGGGAGCGAGATCGCCGTGCCGGTACGGCCGAGGGGGTCGGTCGTCCTGCCTTCGGCCTTGACGCCGGGCAGGGCGGCGAGCATCCGGTAGGTGGCGGCTCGAAGCGCCGGGGGAGTGGGCGCGGTGGCCAGCAGGGACTCGGCCACATCGCTCAGCGCCCGGCTGCGCGCCTTGCCACGCAGGGCCCGCATCGGCTGCTCCGGGCCGTCGGGCTGGTACGCGCGCCAGTGACCCTTGAGGTTCAGCAGCGCGTTCTCCAACTGTGCGGGCTCGGCCGGCAGTGCGGCGAACTGTTTCTGTGTCAGCCCGTAAAAGACCCCGTCGTCGTCGGGCGGGCTCGGACGTACCGACATGCCCGTGCTCGCGCCCTTCAGGAACATGACGACCGGTCCTTCAGCCGACGGGACCTCCAATTGTGAGGGAGATCCGGCCGCCTGCCATTTCTGCTTGTCCTGGTCGGTCCAGGGACGGTCGGGCAGGTCCTGGTTGCCCCACCAGCTGTTGCCGTCCCGGCCCATCCAGCCTTCGCTCCGCTGCAAGGACACGATCTTGTAGTGATCCGCGGCGCTCTTCCCGGCCGCGAAGATCTCGCCTCTGATCGAACTCGAGTGCCAGTACTTCCCGGCCTTGCCCTTCTCTACGCTGGTCGCCGCGACCAGCAGCGCGTTGCCCGGCGCGCCGACCTTGCCCGGACCGCCCGTACCGGTGCCGGCGGAATCAGACGGCAAAGTGAGAACGGCCACCGAGCCGGCCGCCACGGCCGCCACGGCCGCCAGGCTCACCATCGGCAGCTTGAAGGTCGATGGCAGTCTGAAGGCGCGCCGCCGCCGCTGGGGCGAGACGCCCGCCCGCCAACCGACCCTCATCGCGAGCTGATCCGAGTTCTCCTCGCGTGCGAGCGTTGTCCGCATCCGCCGCAGCGCGTCGAGCTCATCCATCGTTCTTCTCCTCGAACTTCTCCTGCGGGAGGGCTTTGCGGAGCTTCGCCCGGACCCGGTGAATCTTGGCCTTGACGGTGCCGAGCGGCAGATCCAAGGTGGCTGCGATCTCGGCGTACGACAGCTCGCCCCACGCGAGCAGCAACACGGCGTTGCGGTCCTGTGCGCTCAGCCCGGCGAGGGCCTTCGCGAGGCGCGGCCCGAGCGCGGCGGCCGCCGCACGGTCGCTGGCGAGTTCCGCGACGCCGTCCTCAGCGGGGTCGACGCCCGTGCGGGCGAACGCCCGGTACATGCGGCTCTCCTGCCGGTGGTGCTTCGCGATCAGGTTGCTCGCGATGCCCCACAGCCAGGCGCTGAACTCCGCCCGCCCGTCGAACCGCTCGCGCTGCTTGAACGCGATGGCGAACGTCTCGGACACGAGGTCGTCGGCGAGCGGCGGTCCCAGGCGCCGTTTGATGTAGGCGTGGAGTCGTGGCGCGTGGCGGCTGAACAGTTCGCCGAACGCCTCCGGGTCATCCAGGGAGACCTCGACGATCCTCAGATCGTCCAGCTTCTCCCCGGGATGACCGCTCACCGCTCTCGCCGTGGCCATAGGCCGGCGTCTTCCTTCATGAGGTGGGTCCTCCGGGGACTCGGGGTGGCTGACAACCTCCTCTATCCCGAACCCCGCGCCCCGGTTGCGTGTCCAGGTATTGAGTGAACATTCCGTCTCGTTCCGTATGCGAAGGAAGCCGAGATCTTCTATGTTCGATCTTGCTCCCGCAAAGATCGACTACAGAGGACGACACCATATGAAGACCCGTCTCATCACCGCCGCCGCCGCGTTCGCCGTGGCAGGCGGCGCGATGGTCGCCACCACCGGAACGGCTCACGCCACCGACGCCGTGCGCGTCGCGTCCGTCCAGGCGGACTCCTCGTCCGCGACCATCGCCGCCAAGAGGTTCAACGCTGTCAGGCCCTGGGGTGCCGCCCGCGGCTACGCGAGCCTCAAGGCCATCAAGGGCGTGATGACCGACCGCATGAACGACCGCCAGTGTGTCCGGGTGACCGTCTACTGGGCCATCGCGGTGAAGGGCAAGGACGGCAAGAAGAAGGCCAAGATCCTCGACGTCGACCGCGGCACCGTCTGTGGCAAGGGCAAGTCGAAGAAGTTCACGTCCACGCCGGACTACAGGAAGCGCCCGTTCAAGGCGGACGGCGCCCTCCTGACCATGAAGCGGGTTCCCCAGCGCTAGCCAAAGACCCGCTGACCGGCGACGCGGTGAACGACAGGCAGGGCGGATGATCATCCGCCCTGCCTTCCGTTCATGAGCCAGAATCGCCCTCACCACCTGGCGACTTCTCAACAGCTGAACCGTCGGCACTCGGCCCGGGTTTCAGCCGAGTGCCGGTGCGACCTCGGCCCAGATGGTCTTGCCGTGCGGGGTCTGGCGGGTGCCCCAGCGCTGGGTGAGCTGCGCGACCAGCAGCAGGCCGCGCCCGCCCTCGTCGAAGGCACGGGCCCGGCGCAGGTGCGGGGCGGTGTCGCTGGCGTCGGAGACCTCGCAGATGAGGGTCCGGTCCCGGATGAGGCGCAGCTGGATCGGACCCTCGGCGTACCGGATGGCGTTGGTGACGAGCTCGCTGACGATCAGCTCGGTGACGAAGGCGGCGTCGTCCAGGCCCCAGTCGGTGAGCTGCTTGGTCGCCAGTTTGCGGGCGTCGGCGACGTGGGCGGGATCGGCGGGCACGCCCCAGGTGGCGACCCGGTCGGAGCCGAGAGCGCGGGTGCGGGCCACAAGCAGGGCGACGTCGTCCATGGGACGTTCAGGCAGCACGGCTTCCAGGACGGTGTCGCAGGTGGCCTCCAAGGACGGGTCCGGGTGGGACAGCGCGCGGCGCAGCCGTTCGAGCCCGACATCGATGTCGTGATGGCGGGACTCGACGAGGCCGTCGGTGTAGAGGGCCAGGGTGCTGCCCTCGGGCAGTTCGACCTCGGTGCCTTCGAACGGGAGGCCGCCCAGGCCGAGCGGCGGGCCGGCGGGCAGGTCCAGGAAGTCGACGTCACCGTCCGGGGTGACCAGCACGGGCAGCGGGTGGCCGGCGCGGGCCAGGCTGCACCGGCGCGACACCGGGTCGTACACCGCGTACAGGCAGGTGGCGCCGATGTCGCCCTCGTCATCGTCGCCGTCGGCCGCCGCGTCGGCGGCGAGCCGGGCGACCAGGTCGTCAAGGCGGGTGAGCAGTTCGTCGGGCGGCAGGTCGACGTCGGCGAGCGTGCGCACGGCGGTGCGCAGCCGGCCCATGGTCGCCGAGGCGTGCAGGCCGTGGCCGACGACGTCGCCGACGACCAGGGCGACCCGGGCGCCCGACAGCGGGATCACGTCGAACCAGTCCCCGCCCACCCCGGCATGGGTGCTGGCCGGCAGGTAATGGGTGGCGACCTCCACGGCCGACTGCTCCGGGAGCCGCTGCGGAAGCAGGCTGCGCTGCAGGGCCAGGGCGGTAGCGCGCTCGCGGGTGTAGCGGCGGGCGTTGTCCAGGCAGACGGCGGCCCTGGCGGTGAGCTCCTCGGCGAGCAGCACGTCGTCCTGCTGGAAGAGGTCCGGGCGGCGGCCTCGAGCGAGGACGGCGACGCCGAGGGTGACTCCGCGGGCGCGGATCGGTACTGCCAGGACCGAGTGGATCCCGTGCGCCCGGGCGCTGGCCGCCCGCGCCGGGTTGAAGCTGAGCGAGGCCATGAACGCCGGATCGTCGATGGTGGTCAGCACGGCCGTGCCGCTGGCCAGGCAGCGCGCCATCGGGGAGTCCGCCGGATGGAAGTCGACCTCCTCCGGAGCGACCACGGCTTCGGGGACGCCCTCGTGGATGGACTGGTGGGCGACGCGGCGCAGCGCGATCGTGCCGGTGAGCGGTCCCAGGATCGGCTCGTCGCCGCTGAGCATGGCGCCGAGCAGATCGACGAGCGCGAAGTCGGCGAGCCGCGGCACGAACGTGTCGACGAGCTCCTCGGCGGTGCGGGTGACGTCCAGGGTGGTGCCGATGCGGGCGCCGGCCTCGTTCAGCAGGGTGAGCCGTTGCCGGGCCCAGTACTGCTCGGTGATGTCGAGGACCCCGGTCCACAGGGCCAGCGTCCGGCCGGTCTCGTCCTTCAACGGGGAGATCGAGACGGACCAGGCGCGTTCGCGGGTCTCGCTGGGGACCCGGCGGTAGGTCACCCGCTGCACCGGCTCGCCCGTCTGGAGGACGTAGCGCATGTACAGCTCCAGCGCGTCCCACTGAGGGCCTGGCAGGACCTCGGTGACGCGCCGTCCGCGTAGCTCGTCCTCGGTGACCCCGCACATCCGGCACATGCGTTCGTTGACTCGCAGGCACCGCAGGTCCATGGCGTTGATCGCGAGGGCGAACGACGACTGGGTGAACGCGCGGTCCATGAGGGAAACGTTCTCCCCGGTGTTGGCGTCCAGCCTGGCAGGCGGCGGCGCGGTGAGAGTGACCAGAAGCCACCGTAGGGAACCGTCGTCGCGGCTCGGGTGGGCCAGCAGTTCCACGTTCACGTGGCTGCCGTCCCGGTGCCGCAGCCGGACGAGGCCGTTCCAGGACCTCCGCTCGTCCAGGCACCGGCGGGCAGGCTCCGGAAGATCCGCTGCCAGCAGGTTCGCGGCCGGACGTCCGGTGACCTCTTCGGCGGCGTATCCCAGCAGCCGCTGGGCGGCGCCGTTCCAGGACACGACGATGCCCCGCTCGTCCACCACGGCCATGGCGGCGTCGACCTCGGGGCCGGACCCCCCGGTGCCGGCCAGGGTGTTGGTATCGGTGTCCATCGCCACCCGTTCCGCCCTCGCAGGGGACCACCAACGGTTCTCGCAGGTCAGGGTATATAACCTACATCACACCCCACCAGATGTACTACAAATCACAATATCGTCATCGCCGTCCGTAACCATGGGCCTCCTGGCTACCCGGCCGCCTGATCTGAGTCGCGCGGGGTCGCGTGCGAGCCCAGCGGGATGACCAGTGGCGCGCCGGTGACCGGGTCCTCGATCACGCGGGCGGGCAGACCGAACACCTCCTCCAGCATCCCCTCGGTGAGGACCTCGGCCGGGGCGCCCTGAGTGACGACGGCACCCTCTCGCATGGCCACGAGACGGCCGGCGTAGCGGGCTGCGAGGTTGAGGTCGTGCAAGACCATGACGATGGTGCGGCCGTCGTCGGAGTGGAGGCGCTGCACCAGTTCCAGGACCTCGACCTGGTGGGCCAGGTCGAGATAGGTGGTCGGCTCGTCGAGGAGGAGCAGGCCGGTGTCCTGGGCCAGTGCCATGGAGATCCACACGCGCTGCCGCTGCCCGCCCGACAGCTCGTCCATCGGCCGTTCGGCATGCTCCAGCATGTCGGTCTTGGCCAGCGCCGCGTTCACGACCTTTTCGTCGCCGGTGGACCACTGGCGGTACCACGCCTGGTGCGGATGCCGCCCGCGCGCGACCAGGTCGGAGACGGTGAGGCCCTCGGGGGCCTGCGGGGCCTGCGGCAGCACCGCCATCCGCCGGGCGACCTCCCGGGTCGGAAGGCGGGCGATGTCGGCGCCGTCCAGCACGACCTGGCCGCCGCGAGGGCGCAGCAGCCGCCCCAGCCCGCGCAGCAGGGTGGACTTGCCGCAGCCGTTGGGTCCGATGATCGCGGTGATGCCGGCGCCGCTGAGGTCCAGGGACAGGCCGTCGACGACCAGCCGATCGCCGTACCCGAGACGCAGTTCCCGCGCCTCCAGCGAATGAGCCTCCAGCGAATGAGCGGGGGTGTCCGGGGTGGGGGTCCCAGGGGTGGGGGTCCCAGGGGTCGGGGTCACAGGATCGCCTTTCGCCGGGACCGTACGAGCAGGTAGACGAGCAGGGGCGCGCCAAGGACGGCGGTGACGACGCCGACGGGCAGTTCCACCCCGCCGAACGCGGTGCGGGCGATGAGGTCGGCGCCGACGGTGAGGACGGCCCCGGTGACCAGCGACCCGACCAGCGGGGGCTGGCCCGTGCCGGCCAGCCGCATCGCGATCTGCGGAGCGGCCAGGGCGACGAACTCGACCGGCCCGGCGGAGGCGGTGGCGATCGAGGCGAGCACGATGGCGGCCAGGACCAGCAGCGAGCGGGACAGGTTCACCCGCAGCCCGAGGCCGCGGGCGGGCTCGTCGCCCAGCCGCAGCGAACCGAGGGCGAACGCGCCGATCAGGACGGCCGGGACGAGCACGGCCAGGGCCAGCGCGACGGGCCGGACGTGCTCCCAGCCGCGCGCGTTCAGCGTGCCGGTGATCCAGGCCATCGCGCGGCTCGCGTCGTTGACGTCACCCAGGGCCAGGAGCCACCACTTGATGTTGGAGGCCACGCCGGCGAAGCCGATGCCGACCAGGACGAGCCGGTAGCCGTCCAGACCGCTCCGCCAGGCCAGCATGTAAACGAACACGCCGCTGACCAGGCCGCCCGCCAGCGCGGCCAACGGAATGCCGATCCCGGCAAGCGCGCCGCCCGCGCCGCCCGCGGCACTGCCGGTCGCGACGGTGAGCGCAACGACGACGACGCTGGCGCCTTGGCCGACGCCCAGGGTGTCGGGGCTGGCCAGCGGGTTGCGGGTGATCGACTGGGTGAGCGCGCCGGACAGGCCGAGCGCGGCGCCGACCAGCGCTCCGGTGAGGGCACGCGGCAGCCGCAACTCCATCACGACGAACCGGTTCTCCGGGCTGCCGAGCAGCGTGCGGACGACCTCGCCTACGCCGATCGGGTAGTCGCCGCGCCCGATGTTCAGGGCCATCAGCAGCGCCAGGACGGCGAGCCCGGCGGGGACCAGCAGAAGAGGACGGGGCCGTACCCGGAACGACGCCGGGCCCGCCCGCAGCGCCCGTGGCCCGCCCAGCCGCTTCACGGTGGTCACAGCCGCATCGCCTTTCTGCGCCGGACCAGCGCGATGAAGAACGGCCCTCCGAGCAGGGCGAGCATGATGCCCACCTCCACTTCGCCGGGACGGGCCACCAGGCGCCCGGTCACGTCCGCGGCCAGCAGCAGCGTCGCGCCCAGCAGCCCGGAGAACGGCAGCAGCCAGCGGTGGTCGGGACCCGACAGGGCGCGGGCCAGATGGGGGACGATCAGCCCGAGGAACGCCAGCGCCCCGCAGGCGGCCACGGCGGCACCCGTCAGCAGCGTGATCGCGGCTACGCCGACGGCGCGGGCGAGCCCGATCCGGTGCCCGAGCGAGCGGGCCACGTCCTCGCCCAGCGCGAGGGCGTTGAGGCCGGACGCGTTCGCCGTCGCCAGGACCAGCCCGGCCAGCACGAACGGGAGCAGCACGGGCAGCGCGTCGGCGTCCCGTCCCGCCAGCGCCCCGGCCTGCCAGAAGCGGTAGGTGTCCATGGCCTGCTCGTCGAGCAGCACCAGCCCGGCGACCAGGCCGTGGAGGAACGCGGTCACGGCGGCGCCCGCCAGCGCGAGGGTGAGCGGCGTGGCGCCCCCGCGCCCGGAGCCGCCGAGCACGAAGACCAGCACGCTGGCGGCCAGCGCGCCCGTGAACCCGAACCAGATGTAGGTGCCCACGCCCGTGACGCCGAAGGTGAAGATGCTCAGCACCATCGCGAACGCCGCGCCCTGCGTCACGCCGAGCAGCCCGGGGTCGGCCAGCGGGTTGCGGGTGTGGCCCTGCACCAGCGCACCGGCCACGCCGAGCGCGGTCCCGGCCAGCACTCCGAACGCGGTGCGCGGGAGCCGCAGGGACCGTACGACGATGTCCTCCTCGGTCCCCGAGGGGGCGAAGATCGCGTCCCAGACCGCGGCCGGCGGGACGTGCCTGGCACCGATCATGACGCTTGCCAGCGCCGCCAGGGCGGTCATCAGCACCAGGCAGAGCAGCACGGCCGGCCGGTGCCGGAAAGCCCCTCTCCGGACCGCCTCAATCAGCACTGCAGCACCGGGTGCCTCTTTCCGCGCAGGTCACGATGTGGTTAGGTAAGCCTCGCCTAAAACAGGCAAGCCTGACCTAAATCGAGAAGGATACTAAATGAGGATGTCGCCGCTCCGACGCGCGGCCGCCGGGATCGCCGTCGCCGCACTCACCACCCTCGGCCTGACGGCCTGCGGTTCCAGCGACAGCGGCGAGGGCGGAACGCCGCTGCGAACGATCCAGCACGCCATGGGCACCACCAAGATCTTCAAGGAGCCGAAGCGGATCGTCGCGCTCGACCAGTCCTTCCTGGACGCCGCGATCAGCCTGGACACCGACGTGTACGGCTACACCACCTACCGGACCGTCACCGAGAAGCTGCCCGACTACCTCGGCGAGGCAGGCCGCAAGCACGCCTCGAACGCGCAGCCGGTCGGCACGCTCTCCGAGCCCAGCCTGGAGAAGATCAGCGCGCTCAAGCCCGATCTGATCCTGTCGGCCAAGATCAGGCACGAGGCCCTCTATGGCAGGCTCGCCCAGATCGCACCGACGGTCTTCACCGAGACCACCGGCGCGACCTGGAAGGACAACGTGCGGCTGGTCGGCAAGGCCCTGGGCAAGGACCAGCTCGCCGAGCAGCGGATCAAGGCCTACGAGACCCGCGCCCAGGCCATCGGCGCCGCGATCAAGAAGAAGGACGACGGACTCCCGTCGATCTCAGTGGTCCGCTTCACCGACGAACCGACCGTGCGGCTCTACACCGAGCGCAGCTACTCGGGAATCGTCCTCAAGGACGTGGGCTTCCCCCGCCCGAAGGGCCAGCCGACCAGCGACAAGATCGCGGTCGACATGAGCGAGGAGCGCATCAGGGAACTGGACGCCGACCAGATCTTCATCACCACCTACGTTGACGACGCCGGCAAGGCCCGCCAGGTCGAGGCCAAGTTCAAGAACAACCCCCTGTGGGGCCGGATGAAGGGTGAAAAGCGCCAGGTGAACGACGCCACCTGGATGACCGCAGTAGGCCTGCAAGGCGCCCACTCCATGCTCGACGACCTGGCAAAGTTCTTCGAAGTCCCCCCGGCCCGCACGCCCTGACGACCGCGCGGGCGGCGGGCGGAAGCAGACCTTCGCCCTCGGCCGCCGGACCTGGTCGCTTGACGGATGCCTCGGTCTCCTGACGGATGCCTCGGCCGCCGGACCTGGTCACCTGACGGATGCCCCGGTCGGCGTGCTGCTCGTAGCGTCCTTGGCATGACATGCCGAAGAGGCGCGGCCGAGGATTCAAGGAGCCGGCGATGACTGTGAGGCCCGAGGTGCACACCACACCCGTCAGCGATCAGGACTTGGCGGAGCTTCAGGCGCTCGTCGCCGATATCGAGGACGGCTTCAACCGGAAGGAGGTTGCCGTTCTCGACCGGCCGTTCTCCGCGGACACGGTCGTCGTGGTACCGGACGGCACGATGATCCGGGGCTGGGACGAACTGTTCGCCTACCACACAGACCGGATGGCCAACGTGGTCTCAACATGGAAGACCCGCATATCGGTGCTGAGCGCCGTGATGCCCGGTCCGGACACGGCCGTCCTGCACTTCCGGCAGGAGACCACCACGCCGGACGGCGGCTTCGCCAACCACGGAACCGTCGTCGCGATCCGCCGGGACGGCAGGTGGTGGATCGGCGCGCTCCACAACACCAACATCGTTCAGTGATCGGGACTCGGCGGACGACGTCAAGGCACCCGGCAGTGACCGGGAAGGGCAGATTCACATGTGGTTCGACGCCGGTCGCTGGCCGGGTGAGGAGGTCGCGGGCGCGGCCGGAGTGGTACGCGGGCCGCGTGGCCGCGGGTTGTCAGGCTTGCGCGGATACTGGTGCCCGGGTACGACAGGTGCGGGGAAGCTGATCTCGACGGAGAGGCCACCGCCCGGGCGCGCGTGTGCGGTGATGTCGGCGCCGTGCGCCGTGGCGATGGCGCGGACGATCGAAAGGCCGAGGCCGTGGTGGCCGTCGCTGCGCGCCGTCCGTCCGCCGAGCCGCTGGAAGGGCTCGAAGAGCCGGCCGACCTGCTGCGGGGAGATGACCGGACCGCTGTTGACCACCCAGACGAACGCCCGCCCGGCCCTGGTCTCGGTCGCGACTTCCACGTGGCCGCCGGGCACGTTGTGGTGCACGGCGTTGTCGATGAGATTGGCGATCAGGCGTCCGGCGAGCGCGGGGTCGCCGGCGGACGGGGCGGGCGTGATCTGGGCATAGAGGCGCACGCCGCGTGCATCCGCCTCCAGGCGTGATGAGTCGAGGGCCTGACGGGCGAGGTCGGACAGATCGAAGGGTTCCTGGCGGTCGAGACCACGTTCGCTGCTGGCCAGTGTGAGCAGGGCTTCCAGCAGCCGCGCCTGGTCCTTGCTGATCGCGAGCAGTCGCTCCGAGGTCGCCCGGTAGGACTCCAGCGTGGCCTCACGGTCGGTGAGTGTCTCCTCCAGGAGCGCGCGCTCCAGGGTGAGCGGCGTGCGCAGTTCATGTGCGGCGTTGGCGACGAAGCGCTTGTGCGCGTCGAGGGCGGTCTCCAGACGGCCGAGCAGGCCATCGACGGTGTCGGCGAGGTCTTTCATCTCGTCGCGGGGTCCTGTGACGGCGAGCCGTTCGTGCACGTTACGAGCGGAGATCTGCTGGATCGTGGCCGTCATCGTGCGCAGTGGCCGCAGGACGCGTCCGGCGACCAGCCAGCCCAGCGCGATCGAGATCACCACCATGATCGCGAGTGCGATCCCGGACTGAATCAGCAGGTCGCGCAGCTGTGCTTCCTTCATCGGCTTCAGAAGCTCGCGGATTTCCCGTGCATTGCCGGAGGTGTCAATGACCACCCACTTGGCGCGGCGCTGGAGCAGGTAGGTGATCGTGAGAAGGACCGCGCCGGAGATCATGAACAGTGCGCCGTACAGGGCCGTGAGACGCATGCGCACGGTCCGGAGTGACAGAGAAGGGGAGATGCTCGGCCGGAGCGGGTCACGAAGGCGCATGGGCATCACCTATCCGGTAGCCGCCCTGCTGGACGGTTTCGATCAGTGGTGGCGGGCCGAGCTTTGACCGCAGCCGGTTCATCGTGGCCTTGACGGTGGTGGTGAACGGGTCGGTCGCCTCGTCCCACACCCGTTCCAGCAGTTCCTCGGCGGGCACGACGCGGCCGCCGGCACCGAGCAGGTATTCCAGGACCGCGAACTCCTTCGGGCTCAGTGCCAGCCGCATTCCCGCCCGGGTCGCGATCCGCTGCGCCGGATCCAGCCGCAGATCACCGTGGACGAGGACCGGCGGCAGCGCCGGTTGCGCCCGGCGGCCGAGCGCCCGGATCCTGGCTACGAGCTCGGCGTACGCGAACGGTTTCGGCAGATAGTCGTCGGCGCCCAGACTCAAGCCGGACACGCGGTCCGCGATCGTGCCGGACGCGGTCAGCATCAGGACACGGGTACGGCGCGTCCGGCTCACCAGAGAGCGGCACACCTCGTCGCCGTGGACGCCGGGCAGGTCCCGGTCGAGCACGACGACGTCGTAGTCGAGCAGCGAGGTCCGTTCGATGGCCGCCGCGCCGTCGTGGACCACGTCGACGGCCATTCCCTCGCGGCGCAGGACTCTCGCCACGGACGCCGCGAGCTCGGCGTGATCCTCGGCCACCAGCACTCTCATCGTGTGATCAGGATGCCCCTGGCGCGGTCACAGCCGGGTCACAGGAGCTCTGACCGCGGTGTGACCGCCCGTTGCCTAGAACTGGCCTCCAACGCTCATCCACTGACGCTGGGGAGACCACGACATGTTCAAGGCGAAGCCGAAACGGACCCTGGCGCTGCCGCTGGTGGCGCTCTCGATCTTCCTGCCGGTGCTCGCGGCCTGCGGTGGATCGGACGACTCCTCCGGCGGTTCGGGTGCGGCGGCGGGCGGCGGTTCGAGTGCGGCGGCGGGCGGTGGTACCGCGGGTAAGGGCAACGACCAGTATGTGAAGTTCGCGCAATGCATGCGCCAGAACGGAGTCCCGCAGTGGCCTGACCCCGTTGACGGGACGAAGTTCCGTATGCCGCATCGGGGGGCCGTTGATCCCAATTCTCCGCAGGTCAAGGCCGCGGGGCGGAAATGCAGGCCGTTGGCGCCGCCAGGATGGGACGGGAGCTCCCGCCAGGATCCGGCCAACCAGGCCCAGATGCTGAAGTACGCGCAGTGCATGCGCAAGAACGGGGTGCCCACGTTCCCCGACCCCCAGGGCGGATCACTGGACATTGGTGACAACAATCCCGACTCGCCGCAGTTCAAGGCCGCAGCGCAGAAGTGCAAGTCACTGCAGCCGACGGGTGGTGGCGGATGAGCACCGACGCCAAGGAGGCGCCTTCCGGTGTGCCCGGTGCCGCCGACACCGCTGCCGACCCCGCCGACACCGCTGCCGACCCTGCCAATGCCGCCGCCGACACTGCCCCCGGCGTCCCGGCCCTGGACCGCAGGAAGCCGCGCCGGCGCAGGCGGTGGAAGGTGCTCGCAGGGACAGGGGCCGTGGTGCTGTTGGTCGCCGCGGGTGTCGCCGCCGCTGTCATGGATCCCTTCGATGACGGGGGCACCCAGCCCGCGTCCTCGACGGATGGCACCTCGCTGGCGGCCGTACGGGAAGGACCACTGTCCACGCAGGTGACGCAGAGTGGGACGCTCTCGTACGCGGCCCGTGGTGACGGGACCCCGTACGCCGTGGTCAACCAGGCCAAGGGCATCTACACCTGGGTTCCCAGCGAGGGCAAGGAGATCGACTGCGGCAAGACCCTTTACCGGGTGGACGAGAAACCGGTGTTGCTGATCTGCGGGGGCACACCGGCTTACCGCGCTCTGTCGGTGGGCGACGAGGGCCGCGAGGTGCGCTACCTCAACGAGAACCTCGTGAAGCTCGGGTACGCCGAGAAGTCCGAGCTCGATCCGGACTCGGACTACTACGGATCGGAGACCGCGGAGGCGGTCGCCGAACTGCAGGATGAGCTGGGCGTCGACGAGACCGGGAATCTGGACCTCGGGGATGCCGTATTCCTGCCGGGTCCGCTCCGGGTGACGAAGGCAACGGCCAAGGCCGGAACGGCGGCCGCGCCAGGAGCCCAAGTGGCCCAGGCCACTTCGTCCAGGCGCCAGGTGATGGTGGAACTCGACCCCGGTCAGCAGTCCCAGGTCAAGGTCGGTGACCGTGCCCAGATCACGCTTCCTGACAACAGGACGACCCCGGGCAAGGTGAGCCGCATCGGTACGGTCGCGAAATCCAGTGACGACGACAAGGACTCGTCCAGCTCCACGCTCCCGGTGTACATCACGCTCACGCGCCCCAAGGACGCGGGGAAACTGGACGAGGCCCCGGTTCAGGTGCAGATCACGACCGACGGGGTCAAGAGGGCGCTGACCGTCCCCGTCACCGCGCTCATGGGCCAGGCCGGAGGCGGCTACGTCGTCGAGGTGGCCGACGCGGCGGGTGGCCGGCGTCTGGTTCCCGTAAGGCTCGGCATCTTCGACAACGACAACGGGCTCGTGCAGGTGTCCGGAGCCCTGTCCGTCGGAGATCAAGTGGTGGTGCCGGCCTCATGAGCACGACTCATGATCAAGACGGCCGGGCTCCCGCGCTCGAGCTGGAAGGCGTCACCAAGATCTACGGAGGGCAGCCACCCGTGCCCGCGCTGCGGGGCGTGAGCTTCACCGTCCGCCACGGCGAACTGGCCGCCATCGTCGGGCCGTCGGGGTCAGGGAAGACGACGCTCCTGCACGTCATGGGGACGCTGGAGCGACCCACCGACGGGTTGATCCGGATCGACGGAGTCGACGCGGCGGGGCTCGGTGACCGGCAGCTCGCGGCATTGCGCGCCCGCAGCATCGGTTTCGTCTTCCAGCAGTTCTTCCTGGCCGAGCACTCCACCGCCCTGGAGAACGTCGCGAACGGCCTCCTGTACGCGGGAGTCGAGGTCGGCGAGCGACGGCGCCGTGCCGCCGAAGCACTCGATCGTGTCGGGCTCGCGCATCGCCGCGACTTCCGTCCCACGAAGATGTCCGGAGGCGAGCGCCAGCGCGTGGCCATCGCCCGCGCACTGGTGGGCAGGCCGGCGATCGTCCTGGCCGACGAGCCGACGGGCAACCTCGACAGCGCCACGGGAGCCTCGATCCTCGAACTGCTGCGCGAGCTCAACGCCGAGGGCGCGACGATCATCATGATCACTCACGACGGTGACCTGGCCGCGCGGCTGCCTCGCCGGCTGCACGTCCTGGACGGCCGCATCGTCTCCGACGACGGCGCGTTCGCGTACAGCGGGCCAGGAGAGGTGGAGTGACATGCGGATCCCATCCCATCTCGTGCCGGCACGCCTGCGCGCCGGAGACCAGGCCCGGGTGGCGAGCA
Organism: Actinomadura rudentiformis; assembly: GCF_008923185.1. Classification (GTDB taxonomy): domain Bacteria; phylum Actinomycetota; class Actinomycetes; order Streptosporangiales; family Streptosporangiaceae; genus Spirillospora; species Spirillospora rudentiformis. Next base: position 274,236 of record NZ_WBMT01000003.1, on the reverse strand, counting down.
CCGGGCTGCGTGCCCGGCCGCTGCGCGCGGGGCTGTCCGCGCTCGGGATCGCGATCGGCACCACGGCGATCGTCGCGGTCCTCGGGCTGTCGTCGTCGTCCCAGGCGGGACTGCTGGCGGAGATCGACCGGCTCGGCACGAACCTGCTGACCGCGAAGAGCGGCCAGAGTTTCACCCAGGAGGCAGCGGTCATGCCGGTCGCCGCACCCGCCCGGGTGTCGCGGCTCGGGTCCGTCGAGCAGGTGGCGCATACCGGCACGGTCAGCGACGCGAAGGTGTACCGGAGCCCGTTGATACCTCCGATCAGCACCAACGGGCTGAAGCTCCAGGCGGCGAGCCTGAACCTGCCGCAGGTGGCCGGCACTGACCTCGCCCATGGCCGCTGGCTCAACGAGGCGACAGCGACGCAGCCCGCCGTCGTGCTCGGCGCGGCGGCGGCGGAACGACTGGGGTTCAGCCGCGTCCATCCCGGGCAGCGAGTGTGGCTGGGCGGGCAGTGGTTCTATGTCGCCGGGATCCTCGCCCCTGCGACGCTCGCGCCGGACATCGACACGAGCGCGCTGGTCGGATATCCGGCGGCGCGGCGCCACCTCGGCCACATGACCCGCGGCAAGCCGGCGGACGGCCCGCCGAGCACGCTCTACGTCCGGTCGAAGACCGACGCGGTCGAAGAGGTGCAGTCGGTGCTCGCGCAAACCGCCAATCCCGAGGCGCCGAACGAGGTCAATGTGAGCCAGCCCTCCGATGCGCTCACCGCTCGCGCCGCAGCGAAGGGAGCGTTCAACAGCCTCTTCCTGGGACTCGGCGTGGTGGCGCTGATCGTAGGGGCGGTCGGCGTGGCCAACATCATGATCATCTCCGTCCTGGAACGCCGCTCGGAGATCGGCCTGCGCCGTGCGCTCGGAGCGACGCGGGGACAGATCCGCACACAGTTCCTCGCGGAGGCGATCATGCTGGCGGTGCTCGGTGGCGTGGTCGGCGTGGCCGCCGGCGCCGTGGCGACCGCGGTGTACGCCAGCGCCAAGGACTGGACGGTCGTCATTCCCACCGAGGCGTGGGCGGGCGGTATCGGCTCGGCCATCCTCATCGGCGCGATCGCCGGCTTGATGCCCGCGCTGCGCGCCGCCCGCCTCTCCCCGACCGAGGCCCTGCGCACAGCCTGACCTGCCGGGCGAATCCAACCTCGGCGTGGATTCGCCTGGAGTTCCCCTGCCCGCCCCTGCGAAACAGCGGAAGAATTGACGCCGGCTGATGCCCAATAACGAGCAGCATCGCCGGCGTCCGATTCTTCGACAGAGCGGACTTCCCTTATTTCTTGATCTCGTAGCGCAGAAGTACCACGCCGTTTTCGTACCCGGCGGCCTCGACCAGCTTCAGTTCTCGCCGGTCCTCGAAAATACGCGTTCCCTTGCCGCGTGACGCCGGGCAGACGAGCAGGGTGATCTCGTCGACGACACCGGCGTCCAGCAGGGACTGCATGAGTTGCAAGCTCCCCCACAGCCAGATGTCCTTGCCGCTCTGCTCCTTGAGCTCCCGGACGGTGGCGGCCGGGTCACGCGTCACGGTCGCGGCGGGGAAGTCGCCCCAAGGTGCCTTCTCCAGCTTCGACGAGGCCACGAACTTGGTGAGGTTGTTGAGCTTGTCGCCGTACTCACCCTGCTCCTCGGCGTACGCCCAGCCCGTGGACTGGGCGTAGGTGTTCGCGCCGAGAATCAGCGTGTCGACCGCGTCGATAAGCCCCATCACCCTTGCCTTGAACGCAGGGTCGGTCTTTTCGGAAAAGGGCTCCACTGACACGAAGCTGAGCCCGCCGTCCTCCTCCGCGGCGATGCCGTCGATGGTGACCCACTGCTGGACTATGAGTTTTCGCATTACTGACCGTACCTTTCGGGTATCTGTCGGTTGGCAATGTCCGCCGGTACGGAGCCTTAGTGACGGATCCGACGCCGGAGGAACTGGAGCGGTTCTTCTTTTTGGACGAGACCGTGCGTCACACGCGCCGGCAGGAGCCGGCCTTCCGCGCACCGCGGTGGGGGTGGATCGTCATGCCGGGTCTCCTTCGTCGCGGCCGGTTCGTGGTCGCTGGTGTCCCTGGGACGGAACCGGCACCGCGTTCTCGACATCCTCCACGGCTCGTTCCCAGATCTGGGTCAGCGAGCGTGCCGCCGCTCATAGGTGCGGCGCACGCTGGTGCCTTTGCTGAGGTCCGCGCCGTACACGTGCAGCGTGATCGCGACCGTGTCACCGGTGTTGCGGACGCGGTGGATGTCGTCGGGCGGGGCGACGCCGCTGACCGAGCCGGCGGGCCGCTGTCGCTCGCCGATCTCGACCAGGCGGTCGCCGTCGATGTCGTACAGGGTCTCGGTCTCGGCGCCCTGGAGCACCATGAACGAGCACCACACCAGGTGGTCGTGGATCTCCGTCACCTGGCCCGGCCGCCACACCACCGCGGACACCGAGAACGCCGCCTCGGTGTGCAGGGTGTGCCGGGTGTAGCCGTCGGGCGAGCCGGCCCGCTCGGATGTGGTGAGCAGGTCCACGCTCGGCTTCATCTCCACCAGGACGTCGGCCACCTGCTGCGCGATCGTCCGCGGGTCCGCCTGCCGCCGGGCGCACGGCTGGATACGTGCGACGAGCTCGGACAGGCCGGGCCTGGGCCGCGCGTCAAGAGAGGTAGTCATCTGATCGGCCATGAGAACGATGCTCGTCCAATAAGCATCATGACGTCTAATGCCAAGATCCAGCGACCCTCATTGATAAACTTAATAACGTGATGAACCTGACGCATCTCCGGGTGCTGGAGGCCGTTGCCCGCCACGGGTCGGTGACCGAGGCGGCCAAGGAGCTGCACTACTCCCAGCCCTCGGTCAGCCACCACCTCGGGCGGCTGGAGGCATCGATCGGGGCCCGGCTCATCCAGCGTGCGGGCCGCGGCGTCCGGCTCACCCCCGAGGGCGAGCTCCTGGCCCAGCGAGCCAGGGAGATCGTCGGGCGGGTGGAGGCGGCCTCCGTCGAGATGGCCGCCCAGATCGGGCTCCGGGCCGGGCGGGTCCGGGTCGCCGGTTTCCAGACGGTCCTCAGCACGATCGTCCCCAAGGCGGCGGCCCAGCTGTCCGCGTCGTACCCGGGTATCGAGCTGAACCTGGTCGACGTGCACCCGGTCGAGGGACTGCGGATGCTGCGCGCCGGGCACGTCGACATCGCCCTGGTCTTCCGGCACGCCGACACCCCGGACGAGGAGCAGGGCTTCCGGCTGACCCACCTGCTGGACGACCCGCTCTACCTGATCAGCCAGGAGCCGGACCAACGCCTGCAGGACCACCGCGACTCCGCCTGGGTCGGCGGGTGCGAGCGCTGCCGCGCGGCGATGGTCACCGCTTGCCGGCAAGCCGGCTTCACCCCGCGGATCGCGTACTCCACTGACGACATGGTCGTGGTCCAGTCGCTCGTGGCGGCCGGCATGGGGGTCGCCACCCTGCCCGGGCTCGCGCTCAAGGCGCACCGCACGCCGGGCGTCCACGCCACCGAAATCGCAGGCAACACCCGGCACATCTTCGCCGCCACCTACGGCGAGCCGCCGGACCCGCCCGCGACCACCGCACTGATCGAGATCCTCAAGACGACCACATAGAGCATGATGACGACCTTCCCGAGCCGCACCTCAAGGCCCCGACTTTGCGGTATTCCTCCGTAGGAATGGGCTGGACACCTTGGCGCATTCAGGACGTCAGTGATGGTCGACCCGTGACCGACGAGGCCGCTGGCGACGGTGACGGCGGGTCGTGGTGCATGGGCTCGACGGTCCCCCGGCGCAACGCGGGAAGGCAGTCCCGAGCGAAGCGAGGGGCGATTAGCCCAAGCGAAGCGAAGGGCAAAGGGGCGAAGCCCTAAGGGGGGTGCGGGGGGCGGAGCTCCCTGCGTCGGGGGTCCGGGGGTCGCCCCCCGGGTGGAAATGACGATGGGATAGAGGGAAGCGGCTCGCCGCGACCACATCTATCCCAATCCCAAGAGTGTCCGAGGGGGGACTTGAACCCCCATGCCCCGTAAAGGGCACTAGCACCTCAAGCTAGCGCGTCTGCCTATTCCGCCACCCGGACAGGTGTGCACGCCGCAGTGCGCTGCGGCGGGCTTCACCATACCAAAGGTCCCGACTCGCGGCGAAGTCGAACGAGGGGGCACCATGGTCGGATAGGAGTCGGGACGAAAAGGTGATCACTGTGGCTCAGGTTCCCACCGCCGAGGACGAGGTCGTCCAGCTCTGCCAGGAGCTGATCAGGATCGACACCAGCAACCCGGGGGATCACTCGGGGCCGGGGGAACGGGAGGCCGCGGAGTATGTGAAGGCCAGGCTCGAGGAGGTCGGGCTGGAGTCACAGATCTTCGAGTCCCATCCGGGGCGGGCCAGCCTGGTGGCGCGGATCGAGGGGGAGGACCCCGGGAGGGACGCGCTGCTCCTGCACGGGCACCTGGACGTGGTGCCGGCGCGTAAGGAGGACTGGACGCGGGATCCGTTCGGCGGGGAGATCGCCGACGGGTGCGTCTGGGGTCGCGGGGCCGTGGACATGAAGGACATGGACGCGATGATCCTGGCGGTGGTCAGGCAGCGGCTCAGGGAGGGGCGCAAGCCTCCGCGGGATGTCGTTCTTGCTTTCTTGGCCGATGAGGAGGCTGGGGGCAAGTGGGGCGCGCAGTGGCTCGTCAAGGAGCATCCGGAGCTGTTCGAGGGGTGCACCGAGGCCGTGGGGGAGGTCGGCGGGTTCAGCCTCACCGTGCCTGGCGACAAGCGGATGTATCTCATCGAGACGGCCGAGAAGGGCATCGCGTGGATGCAGCTGACCGCGCAGGGGACGGCGGGGCACGGGTCGATGGTGCATCCGGACAACGCGGTCACGGCGCTGGCTGCGGCGGTCGCGCGGCTGGGGTCGCATGAGTTCCCGGTACGGCTGACCAAGACCGTGCGGGCCTTCCTGGAGCGGGCCTGCATGGCGTACGGGGTGGAGTTCGATCCGGAGCGGCCGGAACGCGCGCTTGAGGAGATCGGGCCGCTGGCGAGGATGATCGGCGCCACGCTCAAGAACACGCTCAATCCGACGCGGCTGGATGCCGGATATAAGACGAATGTCATACCGCAGGGCGCGACGGCGCAGGTGGATGGACGGTTCCTTCCTGGACATGAGGAAGAGTTCTTCGCGACGGTGGATGAATTGCTTGGGCCGGACGTAAAGCGCGATTTCGTCCATTACGACTGGGCCGTGGAGACCGACTACGAGGGTGCGCTCGTCGCGGCCATGGAGGCGGCTCTGATCTCGGAGGATCCCGGCGCGCTGCCCGTTCCGTACTGCCTGAGCGGGGGAACGGACGCCAAGGCCTTCGCTCACCTGGGCATGCGATGCTTCGGCTTCGCGCCGCTGAGGCTTCCGCCAGAATTGGACTTTTCGGGAATGTTCCACGGAATCGACGAGCGGGTCCCCGTTGACGGGCTGCGCTTCGGGGCGCGCGTTCTTGACCATTTCCTTGATCGTGCTTGAGGGCTGACAGAAAAAGGTTCCCGGAATTGCCGCCACGCATGCTCACCGTGGTGCTACGGTCACCATCCGTAGAGAGTGGATCGACTTACTCTTGGCGACTTCCGAGGAGAACCCGTGGCTCACGACCCGGCACGCAGCAGGACGGTCTCCGTCCTGCTGCGCCGTGTCGTCGGTAGCCGTCTGGTTCACCGGCTGCTGGTGCTCGCGGGCATCGCGGTCACCTGCTGGCTGACCGGCGCCGCCGCCGAGGCGCACGCGGAGGATCACCCCGCGTCCCGGATCGTGGCGCAGACGCCCGTGGTGAGCGGAATCCCGCCGGTTAAAGAAGCCGCTGCGCCTCGAGAAGCCACTGCGGCCGATGCGGCCGTCCGGGATGCCGCCAAGGGCGCCATGGCCGTCCCCGCCAAGGATGTCGGCGGCACGGCCGAGACTGTGCTGCGCCCCAAGGACCTGAACGCGACGCGCCCCGACCTTCCCCTGCCTGTGCCCTCCCCGGGCCTGGCGGGCGGCGTAGGGAATGACGTCGTGGGGTCCGCAACGACGGCCCAGTCGGTGACGCACGACTCGTCCAGGGCTTCAGAGCACGCCGCCGACGCGATGTACAGCGACCGGCAGGGCCCTCTGGCTCCGCACGCAACGGGGACGTCCAAGAACGCCCCCAAGGCCAGCCCGGCCGTCTCGTACGCGAAGGTGTCGCATCCGGAGCCCGCGCCGGCCCCGATCTCCCCGCTCAACGCGCTCGCCAAGGCCGGAACGGCCGGTCCGGCAAGCGGTGTGGGCCTCCTAGCCGGACTCGGCGGCCTCCTCGGCCGCTGGTCCTGGACCGTCGCCCGGCCGCGGCCGGTGCTCATGCCCGCCTTCGGGGCGGTCCCCCCGGCTGTCCGCACGGCGGCGGACGAGCCGACCTTCTCACCCGACTAGATCGCCACAGACTCCGGCTCTGGGTCCGTGCGGTTCGGACCACCGGGGCCGGGACGTGCCGTCCCCTGGCGGCACGTCGTCCCCGAGATCTCGCGACCCGGCGCGCACACGGCGCGGACAGCAACAGCACGCGATGGCGCGCGACAAGCGACCGGTCTCATCTGTCCATCTCATCCAGCATCACTTCATCCTCCCGAACGGAGCATCATGCGAACGTGGGCCAAGGGCACTGCTCGTGCCGCCATGCTCACTGCGAGCTTCGTCGCTCTCGGTGCGGGCACCGCTTTCCCCAGCGGTGCGCTCGCCGACACGACCAGCGGCGACTCCAGCGTGCTCGGCGGTAACCAGGTCAACACTCCGGTCTCGGCGCCGATCGACGCCAGCGGCAACGCCGTCGCCGTCCTCGGCGCGGCGGACGCCGCCTCCAGAGGCGGCGCGAAGGTCGACGGCGGCAGCGGCGGATCCGGCCAGCGGACCTCCGGCGACAACGGGATCGGCTCGGGCAACCAGGTCAACGCCCCCATCTCCGCTCCCATCAACGCCTGCGGCAACGCGGTCGCCATCTTCGGCACCGCGGACGCCGGGTGTAAGGGCGGCGCGAAGGTCAAGAACAGCGGTGGCCAGTCCGGCCAGCGGACCTCGGGCAAGGGCGGGATCGGCTCGGGCAACCAGGTCAATGCCCCGATCTCCGCCCCCGTCAACGCCTGCGGCAACGCGGTCGCGGTCTTCGGATCGTCCGAGGCGGGCTGCGAAGGCGGCGCGAAGGTCCTGAACGGCGGCAGCGGCCAGCAGACCACCGGCGCCAGCGGCGTCATCGCGGGCAACCAGGTGAACGCGCCCATCTCGGCGCCGATCAACATCTGCGGCAACTCCGCAGCCGTCCTCGGCGAGGCCGTCGCCAGCTGTGAGGGCGGCGCGAAGGTCAAGAACGGTGGCCACACCGGCGCCGGTCAGAAGACCTCCGGCAAGGGCAGCATCCTCGGCGGCAACCAGGCGAACGCGCCGATCTCGGCGCCCGTCGACGTCTGCGGCAACGCCGTCGGCGGCGACGCGGTGGCCGACTGTGAGGGTGGCGCCTCGGTCCGTAACGGCGGGCACGGCTCCGGCGGGCAGACCACCAACGGTGACGGCAGCATCCTCGGCGGCAACCAGGCCAACGCTCCAGTGAGCGCTCCGGTCAGCATCTGCGGCAACGCGGTCGCGGTTCTGGGCGAGGCCGGCGCCTTCTGCGAGGGTGGCGCGCACGTACGCAGCAGCTCCGGTGGCAGCCAGACCACCTCGGGCAAGGACAGCGTCGCCGGGGGCAACCAGGTCAACGTGCCGGTGACCATTCCGATCAACGTCTGCGGCAACGCGGTCGCGGTTCTGGGTGACGCCGCCGCGGGCTGCGACGGCTCCTCGGTCGTCAAGGGCTCCAAGGGGTCGGGCGCCACCACTTCCGGGAACTCCGGGATCGGATCCGGCAACCAGACCAACGCCCCGGTGAGCGCGCCGGCAAGCGTGTGCGGCAACGCCGCCGCGGTGGCCGGGCACCCCGAGCCGCAGTGTGGCGACGGCCCGAGCCACGGCGGTTACGAGCCGTACTGGCGCACCACCAGCTCGCGTCTCCCTGGCCCGGTGAACGGGAAGTCCCTGGGCCTGCCCACGCTGCCTGGGACCAAGGGTCTGCACTCCGGGCTGACCTCGGCGCTGCCGGTGCTCCCGCAACTGCCCGGCAAGACCCCGGCGCTGACCGGCAAGCCGGTGCTTCCGGGCAAGACCCCGGTGCTGCCCGGCAAGCCGGTGCTCCCGGGCAAGACCCCGGTGCTGCCCGGCAAGGTCGGGCAGCTGCCGACCGGCCGTTCGGTCGCTGGGCACGAGCTCACCGGCACGTCCCCGGCCCTGCCCGGCGTTCCCAAGGACGCCACCAAGCTTCCTCACGTGAACGCCTACGGCACGGAGACCTCACGGGTGCCCAGCACGGACATCCCGGGTCTCGACCAGGTGGCCGGCGTGCTGTCCACCGACGTGACCAAGATGCTGCCCGGCGTTCCGGCCAAGCAGCTCACCAAGGTCCCGGCCGTGCCCGTGAAGGTCCCGGCGACGACCGTGAACCCGTCGAACGCCCGTACCACCACGCCGGTCCCCGAGACGGAGCTGCCCAGCACCGGCCAGCTGCAGCTGCCCGGCCTGGGCAAGCTGCCCATCACCGGTGACGTCAAGGCCCCCGAGGTCGGCCTCACCGACCTCGGGGCGATCAAGCCGATGGCCGCCGCGGAGCCGATGACGACCGACACCGGCTCGTCGATCTGGGTCCTGGCGACCGCCGCGTTGCTGACGGCCATGTCCGGCGCGGTGGCGCTCACCCGCCGCGCCCGCCTGGGCGGCCGCCGCTGACCGGTACGGCCGGTTCACCGCGCACCGGATCGTCCGGTACGCCCGACCTGAGACCTATGCCAGGTCTTTGATCAAAAATTTCACAAGGACGCTTTGCCCGTGTCGGTGCCGCCGCGGTCTCCGGACCGCAGCTCACCCTCCAGGCAAAGTCGCAGGACGCTTTGCCCGTCCCGGAGGCGCGGTCCGGGGCGGGCAAAGCCCTGTCCGGAGCGGGCAAGGCCCTGTCCGGATCCGGCTTCAAGCCCTGTCCAGATCCGGCATTCAAGCCCTTTCCGAGGTTAGTGTGGACGAAGCTCTCGGCGGGATCGGGCATTATGATTACGGCACGTCATAGCGGTCGTACATAGTGCTACTCTCCGGACGAGAGCGGTCAGAAGGTCCGGACCTGGCGAATGATCTTGCGCCTGAGTTGGATTCGGCGGCTACCGTCGGGGTAGAGGCGCACTCTGTGGAGCTCCCAGCCACCGTGTTCGGCGTGCTCGGTCAGGACCTGCCGGGCGGTATCACGTGTGGTACCGCGGGGCAGCCGCAGGACGAGGTAGGTGTACTCCACCATTGCGGACCATTATGACGCCTGGATGTACGACAGGGAACGCGTCGGTGGTGGCCTTGGTCCGCAACCCCGCCGGGGACGTGTCATCCTGTCGGAGGTTTGCAGCGGCGGGAACTCACGGGCATGAACGCGTCGTCTTCGAATGTTGTAGTTAGCCCGTGCAAGAGAACCAGACAGCGAGGTTGGAGCGACTGTGCCAGCCAAGAACGGCACTGCGAAGCGTGGTGGCCAGGATGCGGGTGGAGGAACCCGCCTGGTGATCGTCGAGTCGCCTGCGAAGGCGAAGACGATCGCCGGTTACCTGGGCGGCGGCTACATCGTGGAGTCCAGTATCGGCCATATCCGGGATCTGCCCGGGAGCGCCTCCGAGGTGCCGGCCAAGTACAAGGGCGAAGCGTGGGCCAAGCTCGGCGTCAACGTCGACCACGAGTTCGAGCCGCTCTATGTCGTCAACGCCGACAAGAAACAACAGGTCGCCAAGCTCAAGAAGGCGCTGGCAGAGGCCGACGAGCTCCTTCTCGCGACGGACGAGGACCGGGAGGGCGAGGCGATCGCCTGGCACCTCCAGGAGGTGCTCAAGCCCAAGGTCCCGGTGCACCGGATGGTCTTCAACGAGATCACCCGGGACGCGATCAGGGCGGCCGCCGCCAACCCGCGCGAGCTCAACCTCCGGCTGGTCGACGCCCAGGAGACCCGCCGCATCCTCGACCGCCTCTACGGCTACGAGGTCAGCCCGGTGCTCTGGAAGAAGGTCATGCCGAAGCTGTCGGCGGGCCGCGTCCAGTCCGTGGCGACCCGTCTGGTCGTCGAGCGTGAACGGGAGCGGATCGCCTTCGTTCCGGCGCACTACTGGGACATCCAGGCCGAGTTCGACACCGGTAAGAACGATGAGCCCAAGGCGTTCAAGGCCGGGCTGATCTCGGTGGACGCCAAGCGCGTGGCCCAGGGCCGCGACTTCGCCTCCGACGGCACCCTCAAGACCCGTGACGCGCTCCACCTGGACGAGGAGGCGGCGCGCGCTCTGGCCGGACGTCTGACCGGTCGGCCGTACGAGGTCAAGTCGGTCGAGCGCAAGCCCTACACCCGCAAGCCCTACCCGCCGTTCCGCACCACCACGCTGCAGCAGGAGGCCAGCCGCAAGCTGGGCTTCTCCGCCAAGTACACGATGTCGGTCGCGCAGAAGCTGTACGAGAACGGCTTCATCACCTACATGCGCACCGACTCGATCCAGCTGTCGGAGACCGCGATCACCGCGGCCCGGCGCCAGGCGGCCTCGCTGTTCGGCGCCGAGTACGTGCCGGACAAGCCGCGCGTCTACGCCAGCAAGGTCAAGAACGCGCAGGAGGCGCACGAGGCGATCCGCCCCGCCGGTGACAGTTTCCGCACGCCCGGCGAGACCGGCCTGTCCGGCGACCAGTTCCGGCTGTACGAGCTGATCTGGAAGCGCACGATCGCCAGCCAGATGAACGACGCGCGCGGCCAGTCGGTGTCGATCCGGGTCACGGGCATCTCGACGCAGAACGAGGTCGCCGAGTTCGGTGCGACCGGTAAGACGATCACGTTCTACGGCTTCCTCAAGGCCTATGTCGAGAGCGCCGACGACCCGGCCACCGACCGCGACGACCAGGAGCGGCGGCTCCCCAACCTGGACGAGGGCGACCCGCTCACCGCGCTCGCCATGGACGCCGAGGGCCACTCGACCCGTCCGCCGGCCCGCTACACCGAGGCGAGCCTGGTCAAGGAGCTGGAAGAACGCGAGATCGGGCGGCCGTCCACGTACGCCTCGATCATCGGCACCATCCTCGACCGCGGCTACGTCTTCAAGAAGGGCACCGCGCTCGTCCCGTCGTTCCTGGCGTTCGCCGTGGTCAACCTGCTGGAGCAGCACTTCAGCAACCTGGTCGACTACGACTTCACCGCCCACATGGAGGACGGCCTCGACGAGATCGCGCGCGGCGAGGCCGAACGGGTGCGCTGGCTGACCCGCTTCTACTTCGGCGACAACGGTGAGGAAGGTCTCAAGGACCTCACCGGCGACATCGGCGACATCGACGCCAAGGAGATCAGCTCGTTCCCCATCCGGGGGACCGACATCATGATCCGCGTCGGCCGGTACGGGCCCTACCTCGACCGCGAGGGCGAGCGCGTCAACATCCCCGAGGACATCGCGCCGGACGAGCTGACCGCGGAGAAGGCCGAGGAACTGTTCGCGCAGCCGAGCGGCGACCGCGAGCTGGGCGCCGACCCCGAGACCGGGCACATGATCGTCGCCAAGTCGGGACGGTTCGGCCCGTACGTCACCGAGATCCTGCCCGAGCCCGAGCCGCCCGCCGACGGCGAGAAGAAGCGCACGAAGAAGGCCGACGCGCCCAAACCGCGCACCGGTTCGCTCTTCAAGTCGATGTCGCTCGACACCGTCACCCTCGACGACGCGCTCAAGCTGCTCTCCCTGCCCCGCACGCTGGGCGATATCGACGGCGAGCCGGTGACCGCGCAGAACGGCCGCTTCGGCCCGTACATCAAGCGCGGCACCGACAGCCGTTCGCTCGGCTCGGAGGACGAGCTGTTCACGGTGACGCTCGAGCAGGCCAAGGAGCTGTTCGCGCAGCCCAAGCAGCGCGGGCGAGGCCGGGCCGCGGCAGCCGCGCCGCTGCGCGAGCTCGGCAAGGACCCGGCGAGCGACAAGCCGGTGGTGGTCAAGGAGGGCCGCTTCGGCCCGTACGTCACCGACGGTGAGACCAACGCCAGCCTGCGCAAGGGCGACGAGGTCGAGTCGATCACCATCCAGCGTGCCGCCGAACTGCTCGCCGAACGGCGCGAGAAGGTGGCCGCCGGTGGCGGCAAGAAGAAGGCGCCCGCACGCCGCAAGGCCCCGACCAAGTCGTGATCAAGCACCTCGCGAGATCCCGGCCGAGTCGTGATCAAGTCCGTACGCCGAGCTGAAGATCCGGACACCGTCGATGCTCGATCTCGACATTCCGGTGACCAGATGACACCGAGTTGAAGTCGAGGTCCTCAGGACGCAAAGTCTTACTCCTGAGGACATCGGCGCCGATACCCTGACCGACATGACGAGAACGGGCGCCGTCCAGCCGCCAGTCGCCGCAGCGCAAGGGCTTTCCTCGATCAAGCCGTTCCGGCGGCTCCTGATCGCGGTGTCGCTGTCCAGCCTTGGCCATTGGCTCAGCGTGCTGGCGCTGACCGCGATGGCCGGTGCCCTCACCCGAGACAAGGACGTCCAGGGTCAGGCACAGATCATCGCGACCGTCCTGCTGGCCATGGTGGTGCCGGCGGTGATCTTCGCGCCGCTCGCGGGCGCGCTCGCGATCCGGCTCGACCGCCGCACGACGATGATCGCGGCCGATGTCGTGCGGTTCGCGCTGCTGGTGTCGGTCCCGCTGATCGACTCGGTGGCGTGGACGCTGGCGGCGGCGTTGCTGGTGGCCTGCGTCACGTTGCTGTGGATCCCGATGGTGAGCGGTTCCGGGCCGGAGCTCGTCCCCGAGGACCGGCACGACGACGCCCGCCGTGCCGGCCGGATGGCCGCGTACGGCACGGCTCCGGTCGCCGCCGGGCTCTTCTCGGTGCTGGCGTTGATCGCGGGCAGCGTGTGGGGTGCGGCCGACCGCGCCGACCTCGCCCTCTACCTGACGGCCGTGGTCTTCCTCGCGTCGGCGGCCGCCGTCTCGGCGCTTTCCGGGATGCCCGCCGGCGGCGGGGTCTCGGTGCCCTCGCCGCTGCGACTGGCCTTCCAGGGCCTGCGTTCCGCCCCCGCCGAGGGTGAGGCCGGGCCGGCGCCGCTGCGCGGCCTCGCGCTGGGCGTCGTCGGCGTGGCCCTGAGCTGCGGGGCGGTCATCTCCGTGGCCAAGGTGTACGCGCGTGAGCTCGGCGGCGGCGACGCCGGGTACGGAGCGATCGCCACCGCCCTGTCCCTCGGTCTCGCGTTCGGCATCTTCCTGGCCCCCCGCATTCTCGGCCCGTTCAGCCGCCGCCGCCTGCTCGGCCTGGCGGTCGTGGCCGTCGCGCTGGACCTGCTGCTGATCTCCCTCGTGCAGAACCTCGTCGTGGTGGTGTTCACCGCGGGCTTCCTGGGCGTCGCCGCCGGGGTCGCCTACGCCGCCGGGACGATCCTGGCCGGCGATGACCAGGAGCGTGCGTTCGGCTACCTGAGCTCCGTGGCGCTGATCTCCGTGCTGGCGGCCGTCGCGGTGGTGCCGCCGGTGGCGGGCGTGGTGGGCGACCACCGCATCAAGCTGCTCGGCGACGGCGTCTACGACCTCACCGGGGCGGGCGCCGCGTTGTTCATCGTCGCGGTCCTGGTCCTGCTGTCCGGGCTGATCGCCTACCGCCGGCTGGACGACCGGCGCGGCATCCCGCTGCTGCCCGACCTGGCCGCCGCCTTGCGCGGCGAGACCTACACCCTCCCGGCGCCCGAGACTCAGACCGTCGCCACCCCGGCCGTCCGCGACCGCGGCATCTTCATCGCGTTCGAGGGCGGCGAGGGCGCGGGCAAGACCACCCAGGCGCGGCTCGTCTCGATCTGGCTGCGCGACCACGGCTTCGAGGTCGTCTCGACGCGCGAGCCCGGCGCGACCAAGACCGGCATGCGGCTGCGCGCGCTGCTGCTCGACAAGGAGACCACGGGCCTGTCCGACCGGGCCGAGACGCTGCTGTACGCGGCGGACCGCGCCGACCACGTCGCCAACGTGATCCGGCCCGCCATGGAACGCGGCGCCATCGTGGTCAGCGACCGCTACATCGACTCGTCACTCGCCTACCAGGGTTTCGGCCGCCAGCAGCGGGTCGACGACATCGCGCGGCTGAACGCCTGGGCGACGGCGGGCCTGATACCCGACCTGACCGTGCTCCTGGAGCTCCCGCCCGAGGCCGGGCTGGGCCGGCTCACCAGCCCGGCCGACCGCATCGAGTCCGAGTCCCAGGCGTTCCACGAGCGGGTCCTGGGGGGCTTCCGCGCCCTCGCCGAGGCCGATCCCGAGCGCTACCTCGTCATCGACGCGTCCCGTTCGCAGGCCGAGATCAGCCGCCTGATCCAGGACCGCATCCGGGCCATCCTCCCCGACCCCATCCCGGCCGGCACCGAGGACATCACCAGCACCTTCCCCGCCATCACCGACGCCTGAAGGCAATAGCCTGGTCCGCATGAGCGTATGGGATGACCTGGTGGGCCAGGAGCCGGTCGTCGAGCAGCTGAGCTCCGCGGCCGGGTCGGGCAAGATGTCGCACGCCTGGCTGTTCACCGGGCCGCCCGGGTCGGGCCGTTCCACCGCCGCGCGCGCGTTCGCCGCCGCGCTGCAGTGCGCCGAGACGCCGCGCGGATGCGGCCACTGCGCCTCCTGCCACCAGGTGCTGCAGGGCACGCACGCCGACGTCGAGGTGATCCGGCCAAGCGGGCTCTCGTACGGCGTGAAGGAGACTCGCGAGCTGGTCCTGCGCGCCTCGTCCTCGCCGAGCGGCGGACGCTGGCAGATCGTGCTCTTCGAGGACGCCGACCGCGCCACCGAGGCCGCCGCCAACGCCCTGCTCAAGGCGATCGAGGAGCCGCCGCCGCGCACGGTGTGGCTGATGTGCACGCCCTCCCCGGAGGACATGCTCATGACGATCCGTTCCCGCTGCCGCCTGGTGACCTTGCGCACACCACCGGTCGCCGCCGTCGCGAACGTACTCGTCCAGCGGGACGGCATCGCCCCGGACCTGGCCGAGCAGGCCGCGCGCGCAGCGCAGGGTCACATCGGCCGGGCCCGCCGCCTGGCCACCGACCCCGAGGCGCGCAAGCGCCGCGGCGAGGTCCTGGCCGTGCCACGCCGCCTCACCTCCGTCGGCCCCGCCGTGTCCGCCGCCGAAGCACTGGTCAAGGCCGCCGAAGCCGAGGCCAAGACGACCAGCGAGGGGCTGAACGAGTCGGAGACGGCCGCGCTGCGCCAGGCCCTCGGCGAGAGCGCCAAGGGACGCATGCCGCGCGGCACCGCCGGAGCCCTCAAGGAGCTCGAAGACCGCCAGAAGTCCCGCGCCACCCGCGTCAAGCGCGACGCGCTGGACCTGGCCCTCCTGGACCTGGCCTCCTACTACCGAGACGTACTCACGCTGCAACTAGGCGCGAGCACCGACCTGGTCAACATCGACCTGGCCCCCGAGCTCCGCACAGCCGCCGCCGCAGGCCCTCCCGAAGCCACCCTCCGCCGCCTCGACGCCATCATGGAATGCCGCGAACGCCTAGAGGCCAACGTCAACCCCCTCCTAGCCGTAGAAGCCATGGCCCTGGCCCTCCGCATCCCCCGCTAACCCGGGACCTCAAAAACACACGCCCTCCACGCCGCCTGCGCACAACGTCAGTGTCACGCGCCCTCCACAACGCACGCCTTTGACACGCGCCTCCAGCGACGTGCCTCACGCCTCGCGCGACGCGTGCCGTCGGCCTCACACGCCCTCAGCGACCCGCCGCCGTCTCAATGACCCGGTCGCGTGCGCTCAGCGACGTGCGTCCGTGGCGCCGCGTGCCCCTCCGCGCCACGCGCGTCAGCAGCGCTTTGCGGCGTCCTTGGCTGCGCGCGTCAGCAGCGCCATGCGGCGCCCTTGGCTTCGCGCGTCAGCAGCGCTATGCCCTCAGCCACGCGCGCCAGAGCGCTTTGCGGCGCCCTTAGCCGCGCGCGTCAGCAGCGTTATGCGGCGTCCTTGGCCGCGCGCGTCAGCAGCGCTATGCGGCGCCCTTGGCCACGCGCGCCAGAGCGCTTTGCGGCGCCCTTGGCTGCGCGCGTCAGCAGCGCTATGCGGCGCCCTCAGCTACGCGCGTCAGCAGTGCTCTGCGACTGTGCGACGCGTTGTCTCCGCGCCAGGTGTCTTCTACGCGGCGCTGCGTCAGGTCAGCGTTGGCGCCTCTGCCCACGTGTCCTTCGGTGCCAAGCTGCCTTCAGCGCGACGTGGCTAGCGCGACGCAGGCTGTTGGCGACGTGTTCGTAGCGACGATGGTGGTTTCTTGGTGCGGGAGGCAACCTCTGGGTGCTTATGGCGTCTCTGGGATATGGAAGTTGAAGCGGTGCTGATGAAACCCGGGGGCGAACGGGCGCGTGCGGCGCGGGAGGACGAGGCGACCATTGCGGTCACCGAGCTCTACCGCGGGCACGCACTCGGCCTCATGCGGCTCGCCCTGATGATGGTCGGCGATCGCCCCACTGCCGAGGACGTCGTCCAGGAGGCCTTTCTGGGGCTCTACCGGCGTTGGCCGAACGTTCAGGACCGGGCGAAGGCGCTGACCTATGTGCGTTCGGCCGTGCTCAACGGCTGCCGTTCTGCGCTGCGACGGCGCCGACGGCCGTTCCGTGGCGAGCACCTGCCACCGGTCTGGTCGGCAGAGGCTCAGGTCATGGTCGGCGAGGAGCGGGCAGAGGTGATGGTCGCGCTGCACCGGCTTCCGGTGCGGCAGCGCGAGGCCCTGGTGCTGCGCTACTTCGCGGAACTGAGCGAGAGAGAGACCGCCGAGGCCATGGGCATCAGCAGCGGCACGGTCAAGTCCACTACGTCCCGCGCCCTGGCGGCGCTCGGCCGGATCCTGGAGGGGGAGAGATGAACACCAGCATCGAAGAACGGCTCGTCGACACGTTGAAGACCGTGGGTGACACGCTCGGCCCCGAAGACGTCCCGTCTCTCGAACTCGGCCGGGCCCATGGCGGCAGGTCGCTCTTCGCGCGGCCGATGCTCATCGTCGCGGCGGCTGCGGCCTCGGTCGCCGTGGCTGTTGGGGGAGTCGCCGTCGTCCGTGGCGAGGGCCCGCTCGTTGAGCGACCGCTCGCTCGGCCGTCGGGGACCCACCAGGTGCAGGTGTTCCTGTGCCGGAAGACTTCGAGCAATCCGACGTGCAGGCATCGGAACGCCACGCAGCAACAGAGGAGCGAAGTCCGCCGGGCCATCACCTCGATGGAGGGTGTGGAGAAGGTCGAATACGAGTCCTTGCAGGATGCGTGGGAACGCTTCAACGACAGATTCGCCGGGTCGGCCGCCAAGGTGGACGCCAAGGTGGGAGACATCCCGGACTCCTTTCGGGTGATGACTCGCACCGCGTCGGACGCCCGGAAGGTCCGCGAGAACGCGCTGGGCCGGGATGGCGTGGATCAGGTCGTGATTCTGTAGGCATCGGGGCGCACCCCTTAGCCTGGTCCCAGGACCGGGAGGAAGGGTCGGATTGCTGCGCATCACGTTCGTCTGCACGGGCAACATCTGCCGCTCGCCGATGGCCGAATCGATTTTTCGCCATCATGTCGAGGAGGAGGGCCTGGACGTCGAGGTGGACAGCTCGGGCACCGGCGGCTGGCATGTCGGTGATGACGCGGACCACCGGACGGTGCGGGCGCTGCAGCGGGCCGGGTACCGGTCGGCGCACGCCGCGCGGCAGTTCGAGGACTCCTGGTTCGACACGTACGACCTGATCATCGCGCTGGACGAGGGTCATCAGCGGGAGTTGCGGGCGATGGCCCCGGACGCGGCGGCGCGCGACAAGATCCGGCTGCTCCGGGAGTTCGACCCGGTGGCGGGGGACGATCTCGATGTGCCCGACCCGTACTACGGCGGGCGGAGCGATTTCGAGCACGTCCGCGACCTGATCGAGGCGGCGGTGCCGGGGCTCCTCGACGAGGCCCGGGCCATGCTGAAGGAACGCTGAGCCTCCGTGCTCGATCCGCAGCGTGTCGGTGAGCTCCTCGGCGTTCCGGTCGAGGAGGTCACCGATCGCGGCTCCAGCCACTCCTGGACGTTGCACCAGGCCCGGATGGCCGACGGCCGCGAGGTCTTCGTCAAGGCCGCGCACGATCAGGCCGGGGTGTTCGCGGCGGAGGCGGCGGGCCTGCGCTGGCTGGCCGAGGCGGGCCCCGGCGCGCCCGTGGCCGAGGTGCTGGCCGCGGACGACCACCATCTGATCCTGCCGTGGCTGGCCGCCGAGCCGTCCACGCCTGCCGCCGCCGAACGGTTCGGGCGCGAGCTTGCGGCGCTCCACACGGCGTCGCCGCCATCGTCGTACGGGGCGTCATGGGCCGGCTATATCGCCGATCTTCCGCTGGACAACACGCTCACCGACGCGGAGGCATGGCCGCGTTGGTATGCCGACAGGCGGCTCGCCCCTTTCCTCAGCCGTGCCGCCCGCCATCTCAGTGAGTCCGACGTGGCGCTGGTCGAACGCGTCATCACTGAGATCGAGTCCCTGGCCGGACCGCCGGAGCCACCCAGCCGCATCCATGGCGATCTGTGGTCCGGCAACGTCCTCTGGTCGGGCGGTCGCGGATGGCTCATCGCCCCTGCCGCGCACGGCGGCCACCGTGAGACCGACCTCGCGATGCTTGCTCTCTTTGGCACTCCGCACATCTCGTACGTCCTGGGCGCCTACGATGAGGTCGCCCCACTTGCCGGAGGCTGGCGCGAGCGGGTGCCTTTGCACCAGTTGCACCCGTTGCTCGTCCATGTCGCCCTGTTCGGTGGCTCGTACCGTTCGGCCATGATCGAGGCGGCACGTTCGGCTCTGGGCTGACCTGGGCGTGAACAGCCCGGAATGGCTGTTTGTCATGAGGTAGATGAGATAGAAACTACCTGGCGGAAACGGGGCGAAACGCGAGAGGCGGGTGCGGCGCAACCCCATGAACGGCGAGCGTGAGGGCAAGCACAAGGGGCCCGGCAGGGCGGGCGGTGGTGCGTGGCGTGCCGCGGTTCCGGTGGCAGCCGCCATAGGCGTGGCTCTCGTCGTCGGTGGTGGGGTGGATTTCGTTCATTCGAGGCAAGACTCGGACGAGCCCAAGCCGAAAGCCGCCAAGACGAAGGCCGTGGGCAAGGCCGACGTCAAAGGCCCGCGCTACGTCGTCGGCGTCCGCCGTACTGGCACGGCTCTGGTCGTCAGGGACGTCCGTACCGGAGACGACGTGGGACTGCCCGTCGCAGCTCCGCAGGGCCAAAGCTTCCAGCGGATCGCCTCCGGCGGTGACGGCTCGTACGTCGTGGCCGCCAAGACCGCCAAGAAGGTGACCTTCCAGCGGCTCAACCTGGACAAGAACGGTCATCCCAAGGAGCTCGCCGAGATACCCCGCGTGGCGGTCGCCGGCATCTCCACGCCGTGGTCCGACCTTGCGGTGGCCGCGGACGGCGACAAGATCGCGTACGTGACGTACCGCGGCACCCGGAGCCGCCTCGACGTCATCTCGATCGACACCGGGCAGCGCAAGACCTGGACGACCAAGGCCTCCGCCCGCCTCAGCAGCCTGTCCTGGGCGGGCGACACCCTCTCCTTCGTCTGGAATCCCCTTCGCAAGGTCAACGGCAAGCTGGTGGAGATCCGCCACCAGGTGCACACGCTCGACACCGGCGGCCCCGCAGGCGATCTCGCTCTCAGCAAGCCGGTGCTCAAGCTGCCCAAGGGCAGCGAGACCGCCGTGCTCAGCCAGGACGGCCAGACCGTCGTCGCGGGCGTCACCGATCAGTCGCAGATCGCGCTGCAGGCGTTCTCCGTGGAGACCGGACGGCCGACAAAGGTGCTCTGGCAGAAGCAGGTCAAGGGCACCGGCGACCTCACCGGCCTGGATTCCGACGCGACCGGCGGGCATCTTCTGATCACGGGTGGCGACGGCCGCCTGTACATCCAAGGCGCCCCCGCCGTCCCCGCCGGAGACTTGGCCGACGCAGCCTGGTAAACCCCGCCGTCCCCGCCGAAAACCTGGCCGACGCAGCCTGGTAGACCCCGCCGCCCCGGAGGATGGGCGCGCCGGGTGGCGTTGACCTCCTACCTGACGGAGAGCGCGGAGCTGTCCGGCCGGGACGTCCAGTGGCCTGCGGCTCTTGACGCCGCTGGGACCCGGGTCTGTTGATCTTGATTGAGCACAGCTTGGGCGTTGGACGACGTAGGGTTGGGACACGAAACCGGGCGAACGGAGCGAACTGTGGGCATGGTGATGGCCGTCAGCTTCACCCGTTACGGCCGCCTCTACTACCTCGATCCAGGGCCGCATTCGCCCAAGGTAGGCGACAAGGTCCTCGTTCCCACCGACTCGGGGCATGAGGTGGCCGAATGCGTGTGGGCGCCGCAGTGGGTCAGCGAGGACATCGACGGTCTCCCCATGTGCGGGGGTCCGGCCGCCGATGAGCATCTCACCCGGGACGAGACCAACCGGCGCCGCCGGGCCGAGGGGCGCAGCATCGCCAAGCGGCTGATCCGCAAGCACGAACTCCCGATGAAGGTCATCGGCGTGGACTATCTCGACGCCGACAACGTGTTCAAGGTCTACTTCTCCGCGCCGCACCGCGTCGACTTCCGCGCGCTGGTCCGCGATCTGGCGCGCAACATCAAGGCCCGGGTGGAGCTGCGCCAGGTGGGCCCGCGCGACGAGGCCCGCCTTCAGGGCGGCATCGGCCCGTGCGGCCGCGATCTGTGCTGCGCCACGTTCCTCAAGGACTTCGAGCCGGTCTCCGTCCGCATGGCCAAGGAACAGGACCTTCCGGTCAACCCGTTGCGCATTGCCGGGGCCTGCGGCCGGCTGATGTGCTGCCTCAAGTACGAGCACCCGCTCTATGTCCAGGCGCACGAACGGATGCCCAAGCTCGGAGAGCGCGTGGAGACCCCGGAGGGGCCCGGCCAGGTCGTCGGCCGCAACGTCCCGTCCGACCGCGTGACCGTCCGCCTCACCAGCGGGGGCCGCTGCTCATGCCCTTCCGCGTCCGTCTGCTCGCCCCGCCAGCAGCATGACGCCCTCTACAACGATGGCGGAGACACGACCGCCGCCAACGGCGAAGCCCCCGCCGCCAACGGCGAAGCCCCCTCCGCATAATCAAATCCGCATAGTCAGCCCAGAACGAACGACCGCCGAACGCCGTGAGGGCGCTCGGCGGTCTCGGTCGGAGGCGGTCGGTCGGCGATCTCGGTCGGCGGCGATCGCCGTCGCCAGCGTCAGTCGGCGTTGGGTCAGCGGCGCTCGGCATCGGTCGGCGGGTCGGCGTCAGTCAGCGGCGCTCGGCGTCGGCGTCGGTCGGTCAGAGACCTGAATGGTGGACGGCCGCGCGGCGGAGGCCGCCGGCGCGGTGACGTCCTCGATGGCGGCACGGTGCGGCCAGTCCTGCTCGTACGGCCGTCGGCGCAGAGACGTGAAGTGGCGTCGGCCGTTGCTGAACGGACGGCGCGTCCTTGAGGATCGCCTCGTGCAGGTCCCGCAGCGCGCGGCCCGGCTCCAGGCCGAGCTCGTCCTTGAGGATCCGGCGTCCCTCCTGGTAGACGGCGAGCGACTCGGCCTGGCGGCCGGAGCGGGCCAGCGCCGTCATGAGCTGGGCGCGGAGCCGCTCGCGGAACGGGTTCTCCGCGACCAGGGCCATCAACTCTCCGGCCACCTGATGGTGATGGCCGCGGGCGAGGTCGAGCTCGGCCAGCTCTTCCACGACCGTCAGCCGCAGTTCCTCCCAGCGCAGTCCGCACGTTATGATCCGCGAGCTGTCCAGCCCGGCGAGCACAGGGCCGCGCCACAGCGCCAGCGCCTTCCGGTAGAGGACGGCGGCCTCCTCCGCGCGTCCGTCGGCCGCGGCGGCACGCGCCGCCGCGACGTGTTCCTCGGCGATGCACGCGTCGATGCGTGCCCCGGCTTTGATCCGGTAACCCGGACTCACGGTCTCGATCACGTCGCCGAGGCCCGCCTCGCGGAACGTGCGCCGCAGGGCGGAGACCGCGATGGCGATCTGCGTCCGCATCGAGGCCGGCGGTTCGCCGTCCCAGACCGTCTCGACAAGGCGGTCCACCGAGATCACCCGCCCGGGTTCGAGGAGGAGCACTGCCAGAACGAGCCGTGGTCTCGGCCCGGGGAGCCTGATCTGCCGGCCCCCGTCGACGGCTTGCAACGGTCCCAAGATATGGAACTCCACCGGATCCGATTTCCCTTCTCTGCTGGGCCGAACCCCCTGTGCGGCCGCTGCGTCACTGCCCCCTGCAGGACTGCAGTAGACAAACATGGGCCGGTTGCGATCCGCCTGCCAAACCGGTCAGCGGGCTGTTCATTGTTGTTCTGAATGGCGTTCACGCAGGTGGCGGCGATTCAGCTGAACGGGCACTCGCGTTCCACACCGGGATTGGGGTGCTTTGTGGTCACCAGCTGGGAGGCGGGCATGAATCCCCACGCGTCGAGTTCGGGCTTGTCGGCCGACCGGTCGCCCTGGGTGTAATACCAGATGTCGTTTCCGCCGGAATGTTTCTCGCCGCGCGCCCAGCAGACGAACCAGCTGTTCTTGGTGTACATGAAGCTGATCTTGGGGCCTTCGCGCGGATGCTCGTAGAGGGCGGAGTTGGGATGGTTCGCGCACTGGAAGACCTTCTTCCAGAGCCTCTTCTGTCGAGTGTCGGACTGGACGGTGTTGACCAGTGGCCGGCAGATCTCGTTCGTGCCGCCGGTCGGGTTGCCCACAGGCTTGGCGTCCGGCCCCGCCGTCGCACCGCCGTGCGCGCCCGGCGCGTCGTCGCGGCCGGTGAGGACCACGATGACGGCCACGGCCGCGAGCACGACGAGCGCGGCGACGCCCGCCAGCGCAAAGGGATGAACCGCCGGACGCCGTCGTTCCGGGGGGATCTGACCGAGCGAGGGCACGGTCACGACGGTCGGATCCGGCGCCTGCGCCTGCTCGTGCGGGGGAGGTGACTGGGGGACCGCCGCGCCCGATGGCTCCGGCTCGGTTGGGGGACTCGGCGATCCGATGGCGTTCGCCTGCTGTTCGGAGAGGGCATCCCACTGTGCCTTCCAGCGGGCGAGTTCGCCTTCCGGATCAGGATGCCCGCGGTACGTGAGGCATGCCTCGACGAAGCGCACGCAAGCGGTCTCCGGCGGCCTTACCAGGGGATTTCGGCCGATGAGATTGGAAATGGCCGCCGGGGAGAGGCCCGTGACCCGGCTGGTCAGAGTGCGGTATTTCGGTGAGTCGCACCACTCGTACAACGCGCGCAGTCGGGCCGTGAATTCGGTCCAGGACTCGGCGCCTTCAGGGCCGGGCGGTGGTGGTGGGGCTGGGCTGGACACGTGACGCTCCAATGGAACGTGGGCTGGTTTGCGATCTATGGGACGAAACGGTGACATCTCTGGTTCGCTCCCGCCACCCGCCGATCATGCCATCCGCCGGCCCCGAGCCCGTGCGGTCAATGTCAGACCAGGTCAGTCCGGGCGCTAATCGATCGTTTAGCGGAGCGAAAAGAGATCGATAACGCCCGTCCCTACGGTGATCAACGCCGGACGGGCAGGGCTTTCTCCTTGCCGCCCGTCCGCCGCAGTCCTCCTTCACAGCCCCTCGACGAGGAGTGATCACATGTCCGGAAAGTGGCGTACACGACGGGCCCGGATGTCCATCCCCGTGGTCGCGGCGGCGGCCCTGGCCGGCGGCCAGCTGACCGCCGGCGCAGCGGCCCAGACCGTCGACCAGGACACGGCGCGGACCGCCGCGCGTCCCAAGTTCCAGCTGCCGCTGCCCTGCGGCCAGAAGTGGTGGACGTCCACGCACAAAGGCCACGCCAGCAAGTACATGGTCGACATGATTAACAAGAACGGGAAGACCCAGGGGACGCCGGTGCTGGCCTCGGCCGCCGGCAAGGTCACCGAGTCGAAGTTCTACCGCGACGCCGGCAACGTCATCACGGTCAACCACGGCGGTGGGTGGAGCACCCGCCACATGCACCTGGACATCCGTTCGGTGAAGGTGGGCGCCAAGGTCAACCTGGGCACCAAGCTCGGCACCGTCGGCAACACCGGCAGCTGGACCTCAGGAGCGCACCTGCACTACCAGCAGCAGCTGAACGGCAAAGTCGTGCAGGCGAAGTTCAACGGCCGCACGCTGCCGGTGAAGTGGAAGTACGGGCAGCACTACGAGACCAGCAAGAACAAGTGCGGCCCCGAGCCGCCGAAGAAGTACTACGTGGTGACCAAGGCCAAGACCAGCGGTTACACGTCGACCAACGGCAAGATCAAGGTCGGGTTCCTCAACAAGGGCAAGAACTACGTCTTCTGCACGGCCAAGGGCGCCAGCAAGAAGTACAGGAACACCACGTCGAGCTGGTGGCTGAAGACCGACCTCGACAGCGGCCACGTCAACAAGTGGGTGCCCGCCGCGTACCTCGGCAAGGGCGGCGGCCAGCCGAAGGACACCAAGGGCAAGACCATCCCCCGCTGCAAGTGATCACTTCCTCCCGGAACAGAACCCGACAGCAAAGGACAAGGTCCATGCGTACCCCTCAGCTGAACCGGCTGCTCGTCGCCGGTGCCGCCACGGCCGCCCTTGGCGGCGGCCTGGTCGCGGCCACCCCCGCCACCGCCGCCACTGCGACGCCCGCCGCGCCTGCGGCTCCCACCACCGCCGCGGCCACCGCGAGCGGCCCGGCCAAGGCACAGGCAGCGCCGAAGTTCCAGCTTCCCTTCGCCTGCGGGCAGAAGTGGCAGCTCAACACGTGGGGGCACTCGCCCGCCCTGGACATGGTCAAGGAGCCCACCCAGCACGGCACCGAGGGGGCGGCGCTGCTGGCCCCGGCGTCCGGCACCGTGGTCGCCTCGTTCCGGCACGACAACGGCGGCCACGTGGTCCAGATCCGGCACACAGGCCGTCACTACACGACCTACCTGCACATGAAGTACCGGTCGGTCAGCAAGGGCACCTGGATCGCCAAGGGCACCAAGATCGGCGCCGTGGGCAAGACCGGCAAATTGGGGAACAATCACCCGCACTTGCACTACGAGCAGGGCTACGACAAGAACAACAACGGCAGCGTCACTTGGGGATCCCCAGCAGCCGAACGCGTCGCCGCATCCTTCAACGGCAAGAAGTACACGGGCAAGTTGAAGCAGTGGGACAACGTCAAGAGTGCCAACAAGTGCGCGCCCAAGAAGTACTACGTGACGACGAAAGCCGCGGCCACCGCCTACGCTTCGCCGACGAGCAAGAAGGCGGTCGGCAGGCTTGGCAAGGGCAGGAGCTATGTCTTCTGTGCGGCTAAGGGCCGGTCGTTCTCCTACAAGGGAACGAGCAAGTACTGGCTCTACACCGAGCTCGACTCGGGAAGCAAGTCCGGCTGGGTCTCGGCGGCCTACCTGGGCAAGGGCGGTGCGCGTCCCAAGGACCTCGCTGGCCGGCACATCCCCTACTGCTAAATGATCTGCACGACCTGAATCGCCCGCGGTCGTACGGGACAAGCTCCACGTCCAAGTGGTGGCTGAAGACCGACCTCGACAGCGGCCAGACCGGAAAGTGGATTCCCGCTGCCTACCTCGGCAAGGGCGGCGGTCAGCCGAAGGACATCAACGGCAAGACCATCCCCCGCTGCAAGTAGCAGGAGCTCGGTCACGCACGCGGCCTCAACGCTCCCATCCAGGTCGCCTGCGTGCTTCGGAGAGAGCGCGTCGCCCACGGTCAGTGGCCCGTGGGCGACGCGCTCTCGTGTCGGTACGGGCACTGCGCGTGGGCGACCGAAACCGTGCCGCGCGTCCCTCTACGCCTGATCCTCGTTCGGCCGGCTCCCGCCGGGGAAGGCGTAGCGGACGATCTTGCCCCAGGTGCTGGTGACCTGCTTCCGGAGAGGACCCGTGTGATACGGAAGGTCGTACTTCTCGCACAGGGCCCGCACGCGGGGCGCGATCTCGGCATAACGGTTGCTGGGCAGGTCGGGGAAGAGGTGGTGCTCGATCTGATGGCTGAGATTGCCGGTCATGAGATGGAAGAGCCGCCCGCCGGAGATGTTGGCCGAGCCGAGAAGTTGCCGCACATACCACTCGCCCTTGGTCTCGCCCTCCAGCGTCTCTTCTTCGAACACCTCGACGTCGCCGGGGAAGTGACCGCAGAAGATGATCGTGTGCGCCCACACGTTGCGGGCGACGTTAGCGGTGAAGTTGGCGGCCAGCGTGGACAGGAACTGCGGGCCGGTGAGCAGCGGGAACGCGACGTAGTCCTTGGTCCACTGGCGGCGGATCTTACGGCCGATGGCGCGCAGCTTCTCCTTGGTCTCCTCCGGGTCGTTCGTGCCTTCCCGCACCTTGTCGATTTCCAGGTCGTGCAGCGCCACCCCGTACTCGAAGAACATCGCCAGCAGAGCGTTGTAGATCGGCTGCGGGATGTTGGCCCAGTGCCACTTCTGCTCGGGCGTGACGCGCAGGATGCCGTAGCCGACGTCGTTGTCCTTGCCGAGCACGTTGGTGAACGTGTGGTGGACGAAGTTGTGGGAGTGCTTCCACTGTTCGGCGGGCGAGACGTTGTCCCACTCCCACGTCGTCGAGTGGATCTTCGGGTCGCGCATCCAGTCCCACTGGCCGTGCATGACGTTGTGCCCGATCTCCATGTTCTCCAGGATCTTGGCGACCGTGAGGGTCGCGGTCCCGGCGAGCCAGGCGGGTGGCAGCGAAGAGGCGAACAGCAGCGCCCGGCCGCCGATCTCCAGGCCGCGCTGCAGCCGGATGATCCGATGGATGTACGCCGAGTCGCGTTCGCCCAGATCAGCGCTGATCTCGTCGCGGACGGCATCCAGCTCGCGCGCGATCGCCTCGTAATCCTCAGGCGACAGATGCACGGTGGTTCGAGAACCGAACGGATTGATCGTCGCAACGGTCATGACGCCTCCTTCGGTGGTCAGAGTTCGATTTCCACGGGGCCGGCGGCCGCCGAGACACAGGTCTGGATGAGATGGCCCTCTTCGCCGTGCACCTCGCCGGTGCGCAGGTCACGGACCTTGCCGGAGCAGAGACGCCCGACGCAGCTGTAGCAGATGCCCATCCGGCATCCGCTCGGCAGCAGCGCGCCCGCGCCCTCACCCGCCTCCAGCAGCGGGGTGGCGCCGTCGGCGTCCACCGCGACACCGCTCTTGGAGAAGGTCACCCGGCCGCCCTCGCCATCGGTGACCGCGAGCACGGGCTGGAAACGTTCCATCCGGAGACGCCCATCGGCCCCGGCCGCCCGCCAGTGCTCGTCGAGCTCGTCCAACAGTTCACTTGGCCCGCAAGCCCATGTGTCACGTTCCGCCCAGTCAGGACAGATCTGTGCAAGCTCAGCTGGCTTGAAGCGCCCGTCCTCTGCGGTGTGCCGCTCGTACAACCGCAACCACGGAGCGCGCCGCGCCAACGCCCGCAACTCGCTCCCGAAGATGACGTCTCCAGCCGTACGAGCCGAATGCACCACCACAACGTCCACGTAGCGCCCTGCGCTGGAGTCAGTCACGTGGCTCGAGTCCGCCGAGTGGTCGCTTGCCTGGCGGAAGCGTGGCGAGGGACTCAGACCAGTGCGGTCGTCCGTCGTCGCGCCGAACTCTTCGCCGGGGCCCGTCGCGTGGCCCGGGTGCATCGAATCTGTGTGGCCGCATACCTGTCGCGAGCTTGGCGCGGAATCCGGTGCTGCCGAGTCGGTGCGGTCGTCCGCCTGCTCAGGTGCCGTTGCACGGTGAGGGCAGGTCGCTTTGTGTCCGTTGAGCGCTTCGCTGGTGATATCCCCATGGCTCAAGCGCGTCGGACCTGTGTGGTCGTTTGCGTCGGCAGTATCGGGTGCATGCCGCGGGCTTGGCACGGTGCTCAGGGCTGTCACGTCCGGGTGGTCGTTTGTCTGCTCTGGCGCCGTCGCATGGCGGGAACCGGTCGCGTTGAGCGCATCGCTGGAGTCAGCCGCGTGGCTTGGCTCGCCTGCTTGAGCTGTGCTGAACGGGTTGCCCGGCGCGTCAGTTGCCTGTGCGGACGCGAGGGCGGGGTCTTTGTCCAGGGCTCGCAGCATGGCCATGACAGGGGTGATGCCGCTGCCGGCCGTGATGAAGAGCATGCGCTCGGGGAGTTGGTCGGGTAGGACGAAGTCGCCCTCGGCCGTAGCCAGGCGGACGATTGTGCGGGGACGGACGCGGTGCACGAGGTGCCGCGAGACGATGCCGTCGGGCGTCGCCTTGACGGTGATGCTGAGAAGCCCGTCCTCGCGGGGCGGCGAGGACAGCGAGAACGTGCGCCAGTGGCGAACGCCGTCGATGTCGACGCCGATCTTCAACCACTGACCGGGCCGGTGCCCGGGCCAGTCGCGTCCCGGCCGGATCACGATGGTCGCGGCGCCGGGCGCCTCGTGCCGGATCGTCTCGATCCGTCCCCGCAGCTCGGCGGTCGACCAGAGCGGGTTGACGAGTGCCAGGTAGTCCTCGGGCAACAAAGGGGTAGTGAGCCAGCGGGCGGCGTCGCCCAGCCGACGTAGCGGGGTCGTGGTCAAGAGGGGCCTCCCCCGGGACGCTCGCTAACTTACGCTTGCGTAACCTACGCTTACGTAGGCGTAGCCTCAGTGGCAAGTTCTCCCGGGCAAAAGGGACGGGCATCACACCATCCCAAGATGTGACATCAGTTGGTGTAATGCCTGCTGATAAATTCGCCCGCCGACTTGTGAGCCGGCTGAGCCCCGTACCCGCGTCCAGACCCTCGTTTGGACGCCCCTGCCAGCAGGGTGACGCCGCTGGCGACCGTGAACCGGTGCAACTCGACGTTGTGAACCTCACTGGGGAGTAGTGTCGCGCTCCGGCCAATTGCGCTATGCCCGGCGGTGGCTACTGCCGACGATGTACGCGAGGTGCCGCCCTGACAACCCGGTGCGGCCGCACGAGGTGGTGCTTGTCGCGCCTAGAGCCAAGCTGGAACCGGCCCGCCTTCCCCTTGCGAGGGAAGGCGGGCCGGGCATCAGATCACTTGCGCCCCAGAGGCCGCTGATCTCGGCGTTTGCTCGCTACTTGGCGCTAGAGCCACCACCGACGAGGCCCCCGAGAGCGCCCCCGAGGCCGCCGCTTCCGCTTGAGCTGCCCCCAAGAACACCGCCGAGGCTGCTGCTTCCGCTGGAGCCGACCCCGCCGAGAAGGCCGCCGAGGAGATCGCCTATGAGGTCATTGTTTGATGCCGCGGCGCTGGCGGGTGTGGAGATGGCGAGCAGGGCTGCGGCTAGTGTGCCGGTGACCAGGAGCCGGAGGGGGGTGCGCATGGTCGCGTCCTTCCATGGTGGCCGCGGCCCCACGCCGCGGTCGTCGGCCCGCTACGTACCCGACCTGTCACCGTCAATCACTTATTGTAACGAATGATTTACTCTCCGTGTCATGGTGGCATCCATTCGGCATCTCTGTTCCCTGTCCAAGGCCGAACAGGCGTGGCGGACGGCGATCAGGAAAACGGTGTCTTTGGACGCTCTTGCCTGACCCCGTCGACGAAGACGTCGACCTTCTCGTCGTAGAAGCAGACCAGCCCGGCGACCCGTTCGCTCTCGGGGAGCGGCGTGGGGTATGACCACGCGAGATCCTTGTGAACGTTGTCACCAGCGCGGATGGACCAGTATTCGGCGGTGCCCTTGTAGGGGCAGCCCGTCGTGGTCTCGCTGCGTTCGAGCAGGTCCATCCGTACGTGGGTCTTCGGCAGGTAGTAGCGCACCGGCAGCCCGGTCTCGAACAGCAGCCGCGCGTTGCTCGACTCCGCCACCGTCACACCGTCCACTTCGACGCGGATGTGCCGCGAGCTGGGCAGGATGTCGATCCGGCTGTACGGACTGCGCGGATGGACGAACACCTCCTCGTCCTCTTCGAACCAGGCGTCCATCGCGTCCCACTCAAGGCGTACGAGGTCCCGGAGCTCTTCAACCGGGGAGTCCGTGTACCGCAGTGCCGCACCCTGCGCCTCCTGCCCGTCCACCTTCACCGTGTAGGTGGTGGCGTCGCCCCGGCTGGGCGAACGCTTGCCGACCCCGTCTTCCACAAGTTCCGCCCGTACGTCGGACAGCGGAAGGTAGTAGGTCGGGTAGTAGGGGATTTCCCAAACAAGGGCGGCGTGGAGCGTGTCCACGACCACCTGTCCGCCGAGGTAAGCACGAACCCTCTTGGCGCTCTGCTCGATCCGCACGCGAGTCTTGGCCGACTCCTGTTGTGTGCCCATGTCCGAGCAACAGCCCCTAGGCCACACCTATTTCGGCGAACGGCCCCGTCACGTGCCGCAATCGAGATGAGAACAGAACGACGCGGCATGAAATCGCCGTTCAAGCACAGAACCCTGCTGGTCAACGGCACCCAGCGCGCTACCAGCCGGTGGCGTTGCCAACGCCAGGCAGCACGTCACCTGAACAAATGCCTTCCTCGCGCAGTGCGTGTTCCGTACGGTGCGTGGCCCGTGCGGTGCGTCACCCGCGCGGTGCGTCACCCGCGCGGCTCCTGCATGGTGCGTCACGCGTGTGGTGAGTCACCCGTGCGGTGCGTCGTTCACACGGCCCCTGCATGGTGCGTCATGCGTGCGGTGCTTCTTCTGCGCGGCGCCGCGCCTGCGTCATGCGTGCGGTGCCTCGTCGCATGGTGCGTATTCCGCGATGCTCCATCTGCGCGGTGCTTCATGCGCGCAGCCTTGCCTGCGCGGTGCGCGCCATCCGTGCGGAGTCTCACCGTGCGGTACTTGATCCGTGCAGCGCCTCACCGTGCGGTGCTTCATCCGCGCCGGTGCCTTTACACGTGCGGTGCATCCCCTGAGCCGCGCATCGCCCGTGCGCGCGCGTCACCTGTGCGGCGCGTCACGTGTGCACATCATCTGCGTGCGGCCGCAGAACGATTGGGGCTTGGGGTGTCGGCCTCCAGGCACATTTGCTCCAGCGGCTGAGCGTCGTTCGCACCCAACAGCAGGTCGGGCTGCTGGTCTCTCATGCGATTCTCATGAACGCTTTATGCGGCCTTACCAAGTGGTCACGTATTCCTTGTTCTCATGAAACGGCATTGGAAGCGCTGGACCCTGATCGGGGCCATCGTGGCGGTGGTCCTCGTGGTGGGCGGCCCGTACGTCTACATCAATTTCATCCAGAGCGACGCTCCCGAGCGGCTGTCGGTCTCGTCGGGCGCGACCGCGAGCGGTCCCGCGACCTCTGTCGACGGCACGTGGAAGTCGGCCTCCGGCTCGCAGGCCGGATACCGCGTCAAGGAGGTCCTCTTCGGCCAGAAGGTCGAAGCGGTGGGCCGCACGAGCGATGTCACCGGTGAGCTCGCGCTGAGCGGCACCAAGGTGGCGACCGGCTCGTTCACGGTGGACCTGAGTGCGGTCAAGAGCGACGAGGACCGGCGTGACCAGCAGTTCAAGGGCCGGATCATGGAGGTCTCGAAGTACCCGAACGCCACGTTCAAGCTGACCCAGCCCATCGACCTCGGCACGGTCCCGGCGGTAGGCGCGAAGGCCACCGCCAAGGCGACCGGAACGCTCAAGCTCAAGGACGCCGAAAAGGCGGTCACCTTCGACGTCACCGCCTCCCGCACCGGCGACGGAACGGTCGAGGTGAGCGGCTCGATCCCCGTGAAGTTCGCGGACTACGGCATCGCGAACCCGAGCATCGGCCCCATCCAGACCGAAGACAACGGCCAGGTCGAGTTCCTTCTCAAGCTCACCCGGTCCTAACAGCTCCAGCGCAACCGCTCATGACCACTCAAGTACGGCCGCTCGTGGCGGCTCACGTTCACCCGCTCGTGACGACCGTTCGGGACTGCGGCTGGGAGTCGGAAAGCCTGCGGAGTCGGTGTCACTCACCACCCTCCGGCCGGGATCTGACGGCTTGGACTGGAGTGGATGAGGGTTTGCGCCTGGCTTTGCCAGGGGCCTTGGGCTGGTGGCGGCGTTGGTGGGAGCCGCGTCGCGCCTGGCTTGGGGGATTGGACCAGGGGCGGTGTCTTTCGACAGCGCCGTCCCTGATGCACGGCCCGGTCGGGGGAGCCCCCGATCCCGGCCGGGCCGTGCGAAAGGCCGGCGGGTTCCGGACGCCAAGGAGCGGGTGCGTCCGGAACCCGACCGGTCAGGAGCCCTTGATCAGGCGGGTGGCCAGCACGGGGCTGAACGTGCCGGCGGGGATGCCGGCGCCGACGCCGCAGGGGCCGTCGGAGTCACCCGGGACCTTGATCCACAGCAGGTACTCGGCGCCGCTGGTGCCGCCCAGGCGCGAGGTGGCGCCGAGCTTGCGGCCCGCGGGGTTGCACCACTGGCCGGGGACGCCGCCCTTGCCGTTGCGGCTGGTGTCAACGACGAACCGCTTGGTGTAGCGGTACTTGCTCTTGAGCGCTGCGTTCACCTTCTTGCCGTAGCCGGCGGACTGGGCGGTGGTGAAGAAGTTGGAGACGTTGATCGAGAAGCCGCGGACGTTCTTCACGCCGGCCGCGTTGAGGCGCGTCGCCATGGTGGCGGGCGCGATCCAGTTGGAGTTGCCGCCGTCCAGGTAGGCGCGGGTCTTCTTCGCCTTGGTCTGGAACTGCTTGGTCGCGTACGAGAGAAGGGCGGTCCGGGTCTTGCGCGACCCGGCGGGGAGGCAGTCCAGCTGCGCGACCGCGTCCGGCTCGATGATCACGACGGCGGGGCGGTTGCCGATCGCCGACGCGAACTTGGAGATCCAGGTGCGGTACTTGGCCGCGCTGCCCGCGCCACCGCCGGAATGGCCGCTGCAGTCGCGGTCGGTGATGTTGTAGGCGACGAGGATCGGGGTCTTCTTCGCCCTCTGGGCGGCCGCGACGTACGCGGAGACCGACTTGCTGATGTCTCCGCTCCAGTTGCCGAACCACTTGGCGCCCGGCTTGGTGGCGATCGACTTCTTGATCGCCGCGGCGCGCGCGTCACGGGGGTTCTTCCGCACCCAGACGGCGGGGTTGGAGTTGGGGTCTACATAAAAGGGACTGGCAGCCTCCGCGGCGGCGTCCGACCCTGCTCCGGTCTGCTGGTTCGCGGACTTGAGGTCCGCGGAACCCTGTGAGCAGCCGGTCAGGGCCAGCGCCAGCGCGCCGACGGCCAGGGAGGTTTTCCTGATCAGCACTTGACGTCTCTCCTCTGAAACCGGGGGAGACCATCACGCACGCGTGATGATCAACTGTGCCGAGAGGTCAGTGTGGTACGAGCCACCAACTTCTGTGCCCGAAATCACCAAAATTGTCGATCTTCAGGGCTGAGGAAGAGCAGTGGAAGCCGATCGCCGCTATGCCTGCCGCCCAAGGTTGCCGCTCGCGTCAGGGACGTGGTCGCGACCTCATCTTCTCGGGTGAGCTCCCTCACCTGGAGGACGCCTTCAGGCGCGGCATCTGCGGCGAGCAACACCTTGAGCAGGGCATCACCTGGCTGCTGGACGGTATCGAGCGGCAGTACGGTGTTGCGTGAAGCGTGGATGTACTAGCGGGAAACCCGTAGCGTAGGCGGGGCTGTACGAGCCGCGACGACGAGACGGGGACTCCAGGTGCGGGCAACGAGGTTCATGAGTACGGCCGTCGTGCTGACGCTCGTCATGGCGGGATGTAACGCACAAGATCCCGAAAAACCGCCCGCCCAGTCCCCCTCCGCGAGCGCACCCGCCGGGCTCGGGACGTACTACAACCAGAAGATCGACTGGTCGGACTGCGGCGGCGGCTTCCAGTGCGCCACCGCCGACGTTCCGGTCGACTACACCAAGCCGGCCGACCGGCAACTGAAGCTTTCTCTGATCCGCCTGCCCGCCCAGGACCCGTCGCGTCGCATCGGATCGTTGTTCACCAATCCGGGCGGTCCCGGAGGCTCCGGCGTCGAGTTCATCCGTTCCACAGGCCGCGCGTTCGGCGCCGATCTGCGGTCCCGTTTCGACATCATCGGCTTCGACCCCCGCGGTGTCGGCAAGAGCGATCCGGTGCGCTGCATGGACGGCCCGCAGCTCGACCGCTTCTTCGCCACCGACGCCTCGCCCGATGACCAGTCCGAGATCGACAAGGTCTCCGCCGAGAGCAGGACGTACGCCGACAACTGCAAGGCCAAGGCCCCGGATCGCCTGCCCTACGTGGGCACCCTCAACGCGGCCCGCGACATGGACGTCCTCCGAGCCGCCCTGGGCGACCAGAAGATGACCTACTACGGCGCCTCCTACGGCACCTACCTGGGCTCCTTCTACGCCGAACAGTTCCCGCAGAACGTCAGGGCCCTCGTCCTCGACGGCGCCGTCGATCCCAAGGAATCCTCCACCCAGACCCTGGTCGAGCAGTCCAAGGGCTTCGAGACCGCCCTCCGCGCGTTCGTCGCCGACTGCGTCAAGCTTCCCGACTGCCCCCTTGGCACCGACCCCACCGCCGCGCTCGCCAAAATCGCCGCCCTCCAAAAGAAGGCTGACCAGAAACCCCTCACCAACAACCGCGACTCCCGCCCCGTCACTGAGACCCTCGTCACCATGGGCATCGCCCTGGCGCTCTACCTCAAGCAGCTCTGGCCCACGCTCCGCCAAGCGCTGACGCAGGCCATCCAGAACGGCGACGGCACGTTCCTCCTGGCCCTGGCAGACCAGATGGTGGAACGTGAGCAGAACGGTACCTACAGCAACCAGACCGACGCCAACATGGCGGTCAACTGTGTCGACAAGCCCAGCCCACCGGACGTCGCGACCTACAAGAAGTCGGTAGACGAGGCCGCCAAGGCCTCACCGCATTTCGGCCCATTCGTCGTCTGGGGCGGCCTCCCCTGCGTCTACTGGCCTGCCAAGACCAAGCAGCAGCCCAAGCCCATCACCGCCAAGGGCTCGGCCCCCATCCTGGTCATCGGCACCCTTCGCGACCCCGCCACCCCGTACAAGTGGGCCCAGTCCCTGGCCGCCCAGCTCGACTCGGGGGTCCTCCTCTCTCTGGACGGCGACGGCCACACCGCCTACCTCCAGGGAAACTCCTGCATCATCCAGGCCACCGACCAGTACCTGGTAACCGCCAAACCGCCGAAGGACGGCACCCTCTGCCGCTGATGCGCACACACCGCCCAAGACCCGGTAGACTGCTGCCCGCCGTCCTAACACGGCAAGCCGCCTTAGCTCAGTCGGCAGAGCGATTCACTCGTAATGAATAGGTCATCGGTTCGATTCCGATAGGCGGCTCCAGGTCAACGCCCTCTTGCGATCATCGCAAGGGGGCTTTGTCGTTGTGGGCGTATCCGGGGGACTCGTTGTGCGAGGTCTGTTGGGGTCCCAGCCGTTCGGGCCCTGTAGGCCTGCCGTTTGCTAATGCCGGGGGTGGGTTTGGCCATTGGTGAAGGCGGTGGTGAAGGCGGCGGGGCCTAGGGCTGACGTTAGGGCTTGGGTGATGCGGTCTACGTCTCCGCGTTCGGCGGCGGGGAGCGGGACGCCGATCGAGTCGCGGGTGGCGGTGGCGGCGCCTAGGAGTTCGGCGGCTTTGGTGTGATGGCCGGAGAGGGCGTGTGCGCCTGCGAGGCCTTCGAGGGCCAGTGCGATTGCTCGCGGGTCATTGGTCATGCGGGCGTGGGTAAGGCCTTTGGTATGCAGAGCCAGGGCTTCGGCGGCGTCGCCGCGTTGCTCGTAGAGGAACCCTAGTTCGGCCAGGATGAACGCGGCTCCGGAGTCGCCCTTCACCCGACGGCACCAGTCGAGCCATTTGCGCAGGTATTTCTCGGCGAGGTCGAGCTTTCCCTGGCGCCGGGCACTGAGAGCCAGGCCGGTCTCGGCGAACTCCTCGCCAAAGGTGTAGCCCTGTGCGGCGGCGGTCTGGGCGGCACGGGTGTGCAGTTCGTCGGCCCGTGCGTGGTCGCCGGTCAGAAGGGCGATGCGGCCGAGGCCGGAGAGCCTGTCGGAGACCTCGGTCCACAGCCTGAGTTCCTCGGCGACGAGGAGCCCTTCGTCGTGCAGGCGTACGGCCTCGGTGTAGTCGCCGGTGACCTCGGCCAGATGACCGAGGATCCGCCCGGACTGGAGTTGGCCCCAGCGGTCGCCTAGATCACGGAACGTCGCCAGGCTCTCTTCGCCATAGCGGCGCAGTGTTATGAGGTCGCCGCGGAGCAGGGCATGTACGGCGCCGGTGCAGAGCGCGGCGGCGTTGCCCCAGCGGTCGCCCACGGCACGGAAGCCGGCCAGGGCCCGGTCCGTCAGCTCCTCACTGATCGACACGTCGGAATAGCCGAGCATTGCGAACCCGAGGAACCATTGGGCGTGTGCCAGGCCCTGGGGGTCGTTGATCTCCTCGTACGGTTTGAGGCCCGCCATGGCTTGGTCGGCGGCAAGGGCCGTGTCGGCCGTCCGCAGGGTCAGGCCTGCCTGCCAGGCAGTGGCTCTCGCGCGTACGGCCTCGGAGGCGTCGCCGTCGATTTCAAGGGCGGTCTCCAGGGATCTCAGCGCCTCGCCGATGCGGCCGTGCAGGAACCAGTACCACGACAGCGCGTTGACCAGGCGGAGTGCCGATTCGACGTCGTGCTGCGCGGCGGCGCTTTCGAGGGCGGTACGGAGGTTGCCAGTCTCTTGATCGAGGCGTTCCAGCCATGGTTGTTGGTCGTGGCCACGGAGGTGTGGGTCGGCCTGCTCGGCTAGGGCGCTGTAGTACCGATAGTGGCGTTCCCGCACGTGATGAAACTCGCCGGACTCTCGCATGCGCTCTGTGCAGTAGGCGGCGACGGACTCCAGCAGGCGGTAGCGGGGGCCTTGGGTGACGGCAACCAGGGAACGATCCACCAGGCGGGCGAGCAAGTCGAGGACCTCGCTGGATTTCACACCCTCGCCCGCGCAGACGTGCTCGGCCGCTTCCAGGGTGCAGCCGTCCGCATGTACGGCGAGACGGCGCAGAACGATGCGTTCGGGCTCGGTGAGGAGCTCCCAGCTCCAGTCGATCATCGCTCGGAGTGTCTGCTGGCGGGCTGGCACGCCACGCTGGGCTGCTCCCAGGACGCGAAAGCGATCGTCCAGGCGGGCGGCCAGGTCCCGTACGCCCAACGCGCGTACGCGGGTCGCGGCCAGTTCCAACGCCAACGGGATTCCGTCCAGGCGACGGCAGATCGCGGTAACGGCCTCGGCGCTGGACGCGTCGAGCACGAAGGCCTGTGAAGCGGCGGAGGCGCGTTCGACGAAGAGTTGGACTGCGCTGGATTGTTGCAGGGCTGCCAGGTCGTCATCTGGGTTTGGCAGATCCAGCGGAGGAACCGACCAGATCTGTTCGCCGGCGAGGCCGAGCGGTTCCTGGCTGGTCGCGAGGATCCGAAGGCCGGGTGCGGACCGCAGGAGGAGCGCGGCCAGTTCGGCGACCGGCTCGACGACATGCTCACAGTTGTCGAGAACGAGCAGCATGCGCTTGCCCCGCAACGCCCTGAGGAGGCGTTCGGCGGGTGCGCCCGTGGCGCGGGGTGCGTTTACGGGGCGGTGGGACGAGGCGTCGTCATCGCGGATTCCGAGCAATGTTGTTAATGCGCCAACGACGCCTTCGAGGGAAGGGGCGTGCAGGCTGGCCAGCTCAACCAGCCAGACTCCGTCGGGGTAGGCGTCGGCCTGCTGCGATGCGGTCTCTATGGCTAGGCGCGTCTTGCCTACGCCGCCCGGTCCTGTGAGCGTGACAAGTCGTTTCGCGCGGAGGACGGCGCCTATCTCAGTTACTGCATCGGCCCGGCCGATCAGATGGGTGAGCGGGTTCGGAAGGTTTGTACGGGGACGTGCTGGGGGCGGAAGGAGCCCTAGTGCAGGGTCTTGTTCCAGGATCGCCTGGTGTAGAGCCTTCAATTCGGGGCCTGGGTCCAGTCCGAGTTCGTCTCTGAGCCGGTCACGTAGTTCGCCGTAGCTCGACAACGCCTCGTTCTGCCGACCTGACATGTAGAGGGCCTGGACATGCGCCGCCCGCAGACGTTCGCGCAAAGGATGCTCGGCTACCAGGTCGCCCAGCTCACTGGCCAGAAGACTGTGCTGGCCCAACTCCAGCCGCGCTTCGGCCAGATCTTCCATGGCGACCAGGCGCTGTTCCTCAAGCCGCCGGATCTCCGCTCGCGTGAACTCGCTGTCCGCGAAGTCGGCGAACGCCGGTCCCCTCCAAAGCGCGAGCGCCTCGCCCAGCAACGCGGCTCTCGTATGAGGGTCATCGGTCTCCTGCGCCTGCCGCGCCAATGCCTGGAACCGGCCCGCATCCACCGCGTCGGCGTCCACCTGGAGTACGTAGCCCGACGGCAGGTACGCGACGAGTTCGCGCCCGCCCGCCTCGGCCTCGTCCAGGACCCGGCGGAGCTGCGACACCTTCGCCCGCGTGGTGCTGACCGGACTGCCAGGCGGCTTCGTAGCCCAGAGGTCATCGATGAGCCGGTCCACGGAGACGGGACGCCCCCGGTGCACGAGCAGGTCGGCGAGCAACGCGCGGACCTTCAGCTCGGGCACCCGTACGGGACGTCCCTCCGCCGACCACACCTCAAGCGGACCGAGCACCCCGAAACGCATACCGATCACGGTAACGCCGCGCCTCACCCCCGGCAGACCACAAACCAACCCGAAATCAACCGGAACCCCTCACCCGCACAGTGGCAGGACCTAACGAAACCACTGAAAGAGGGATCGACATGACGACCCGTATCCCGGTGACGATCATCGGCCTCGGTTCGATGGGATCCGCCCTTGCCCAGACGCTCCTCAGGGCAGGCCACCCCACGACGGTCTGGAACCGTACCGCCTCGAAGGCCGATGACCTCGTCACCCAGGGCGCCGTTCGAGCCGAGACCGTCCGCGACGCCGTGGCCGGGACCGACCTGCTGATCGCCGTTGTCGTCCAGTACGAGACCCTGCGCGGGATCCTGGACTCGGCCGAGGGAACGCTGGCCGGCAAGACTCTGGTCAACTTCACCAACGGGACGCCCGAACAGGCCCGCGAACTCGCCGCCTGGGCCGAGCGGCAGGGCCTGGAGTACGTCGACGGCGGGATCATGGCCGTCCCGGCGATGATCGGCGGGCCCGAGGCGTTCATCCTCTACAGCGGATCCCAGGCCGCCTTTGACCGGTACCAGCCGACCCTGGCCCGCCTTGGCGCCACCCGGTATCTGGGGACGGACCCCGGCCGGGCCCCGCTCTACGATCTCGCGCTGCTCTCCGGCCTGTACGGCCTGGCGGGCGGTGCCGGCCATGCCGCCGCCATGGTCGGAGCCGACGCCGCCGAGTTCACCGAGACGCTCTTCGTTCCCTGGATCAAGGCCCTGGTCGGGATCCTCGCACCGGAGGTCACCGCCGGCTCCTCGGAGGGCTCGCCGCTCGACATGCAGGCCGTGGTCATCGACAACATCGTCCAGGCCAGCCGGGGCCAGGGCCTCGGAACCGGCACCCTCACGCACCTGCTCCCCATCATGCAGTTGATCGTCGGCACGGGCGTCGGGGCGCAACTCAAGCCGCTCATCGAGCAGATCAAGGAGGCTTGACAGCTCCCTGCACCCGCCAGAAGGCCGTCGTGATCAGCGGCACGACATGGCACCGATCGGCCCCCTCGGCTCACGCGGAGGGGGCCTTCACCAGACCGGTCAACGCGGGTTCCCTGAAAAAACGTGGGTTCCTGAAATTGGGTGGGCGGGGCCGTCACATCCGGTCGGGACGAGCCGTCAGTGCAGTAGATCGACGAACCTCGTAACGAATCGGAGAGAGCCATGACGATCCTGCTCACTGGTGGCACGGGAACGCTCGGAAGGCTTGTGACGCCGCTTCTGGTGAACGCGGGCCACAAGGTGCGGGTGCTCAGCCGGAGCAGCCACGAGGCCAAGGACGGCGTCGAGTACGTGACCGGGGATCTGGCGACCGGTGAGGGACTCAAGGCCGCGATCAGTGGCGCCGACACCATCGTGCACTGTGCTGGAAGTGCCAAGGGGGACGAGGTCAAGGCACGGAACCTCGTGGAGGCCGCAGCACGGGCCGGTTCCCCGCACATCGTGTACATCTCGGTCGTCGGCGCCGACAGGATCCCCATCGAGAGCAGAGTCGACCGGACGATGTTCGGATACTTCGCCGCCAAGCGGGCCGCGGAGCTGGCCGTGGCTGAGTCGGGACTACCGTGGACGACCCTTCGGGCCACTCAGTTCCATGACTTCGTGCTGACGGCGGTGCAGGGAATGGCCAAGATGCCGGTCATTCCGGTGCCGGCGGGGATGCGGTTCCAGCCCGTCGACGCCGGGGATGTGGCGGCCCGGCTGGCCGAGCTGGCGCTCGGAGAGCCGGCCGGTCTGGTGGCCGACATCGCCGGGCCGAAGGTGTACGGGATGGACGAGCTCATCCGCGGCTACCTGAACGCCGTCGGCAAGCGCCGGTTGATGATGCCGGTCAAGATTCCAGGCAAGGCCGCCCGCGCGTACCGCGACGGTGCCAACCTCTCCCTCGACCCGGCCACCGGTCAGCGGACCTGGGAGGACTTCCTGGCCGACCGAGTGGGCCGAGGTGTCAGTGGCCCTGGGGTGGGGTGATCGCGATGACGGCCATGTCGTCGTGATGCCCGTCACCGACCCATTCGGACGCCAGCATCTGGACGTGCTCCACGAGCGCGTCCGGTGTCATCCCACCGCATCGGGCCAGCTCCTCGTGCAGCCGGTCTTCACCGAACATCTCGCCGTTGGGGCCGCCTCTGGCTTCGGTGACTCCGTCGGTGTGCAGGAGGCAGGTCTCCCCTGGCGCGAGCTCGACGGTGACCGTGTCGGTCGAGAGCTGTTCCATGACGCCGATGAGGGTGCCGACGGTCGGTACCTCCTCGACGGTGCCGTCGGCCCGGATGATCAACGGTGCCGGATGCCCGGCGCTGGTGAGCCGCACCCGCACCCGTTCGCCATGGCGGCGTACCGAGGCCAGCACCAGGGTGACGAACTTGGTGGGGTCGCCGTTCAGCAACATCATCTGGTTCAGCCGGCTGAGGACATGGTGGTGGTCGTCGGCCAGCGGCAGGAGCACCTGGAGGGCGTTGCGGATCTTGCCGGTCAGCACGGCGGCCTGGAGGCCCTTGCCGCACACGTCGCCCAGCACCACCAGCGATTCCCGGTCACCGCTGCCGGCCGGGTAGAGGTCGTAGAAGTCGCCGCCGACCTGCTCGCCGCTCCCGGAGGGCCGGTATCTGGCGGCCAGCTCGACCCCGTCGAGATCACGGGCGCGGGGAGGCAGCAGCTCGCGCATGAGGATCTCGGTGATGGACGTCTGCTCGGCGTACAGGCGCGCGGCCGACACCGCCGCACCGGCCCGGATCGCGACCATCCGCGCGAACGCCTCCTCGCTCTCGGTGTAGGCGGCCCGATCGGCACGACGTACGAGCACCATGGCGCCGGCGGGTGCTCCCGCGCCGGGCAGGGTCGCCACCATCATCGAGCCTGGCGTGTCGAGCAGGCCACGGAAGAACCGTTCCGGAACGGTCGCGGGATCAATCCAGTGTGCCGCCGCCGAAGGGAATCCTCGCAGTGCCTCAGCCAGTCCGGGCACCTCACCGGGATCAATGTCCAGGTCTTGGTTCACCACGTGACCGTCGGGACCGCAAAAGACCGCCGAGTACCCACGGCCGGTGCCCGGTGCCACCACAAGTGCCAGATCCGCCAGATGCCGCGCCGCCAAACGCACGGTCGCATTCAGGCAGAGACCGACGTCCAAGGATGCGAGGTCGTTCGACACCTCGGTCAGGAATGCCGCCCGCTCGCGCTCGATTCGCAGCGCATCCGAGGCCGACTGCCGATCCGTGCTGTCGACAAGCCACCAGACGGTATTGGGAACGCCCTTATCGGTCCAACGCGTCGGATGTGCCTCGAATGTCCGCTCGCCTATCGGGCCCCGTACGGGGGTGGCCGAAGCCGCGTCGCTCCCACGCATGATCTGCCGATGTGCCTGGTGGAGCCAGTCCGGTACGGCGTCCGCCAGCGGTACGCCGAGCTCCGCGGTGCCGAACAACACGCGCGCCGCGTCGTTGATCTGGCTGATCACGCCGTCGCCGTCCGCGGCCAGAGCCGGATAGGGGGCAAGGGCCCAGATCGGCTCGTCCGCCTCACGGTCCGTGTCCTCGGATCGCATCACGAAAGCGTTCACGTCCACAACTCCGTGGAGGGCTCCGTTCCTCAACATCAAGAACGTGGTGCGGAAGTTCGGTTTCCCACCCTATCCAGGACGGCCAATCTTCTTTGTCATTTCCGTCCGATTTCTCTCACACCATCATAGATGGAATAGCGGGATCCTGAATTATGGCCACCCGGTCATGTTCGGGTATTGGGCGATCAAGCTCAGGGATGGCGACATCGCACCGGATTCCACGGCAGAACGGAGATTATTGACCGCCATCACCACGCCCGATTTCGGCCGGGACATTGACGCCTTTAACGACGCTCATTCAAGGAGCGCGCCGCGCTGGTCACGCGGGGGCGAGCCCGGCGATGCGCGGTCGGGTGGAGGTGAGCCCGGCGACGCGGTCAGGCGGAGGGGGCTCCGGTGACGCGGTCAGGCGGAGGTGAGCCTGGTGACGCGGTCAGGCGGAGGGGGAGAGGTGCTCGCTGAGAATTGTGAGATGGGTCTCGCGGGCCTTGGCGTGGAGCTCGATGCCGGCCTCGGTGGGCTTGACGAAAACGCCGCGGCGGTCGGCCTCGCAGAGACCGCGCTGCACCAGGCCGTGCTTCTCTAGACGGGCGACCGTGCGAGATAGGGCACTCTGGCTCAGGTACATGTCGGAGGCAAGCTCCTGCATGCGGCACTTCTCCGACTGAAGTCCGATGAGGCGGTCCAGGGCTTCGAACTCGCTCATGGACAGGCCGTGCTGCGCCTGCAACTCCCGATCGAGGTGGCAGGCGACCTGGTTGTAGCAGGCCGCGAGGTTCCTCCAGCGGCCGACCAGCTCCGGCTCCGGGTTCATGGGCGCATCCTAGGGGACGGTGAAGGGTGGATGCAAGCGCATTAAATGCGGCAGAAATTTGTGCGTAGACATTTGATGCGTGTGCATGTACTGTCCTCCGACGTGACTATCACCGAAACGTCTCCCGTCACCCCGACGGCCCAAGCGACCGAGCCTGGCGAGCAGCGCTGGACCCCGCGACTGTGGGGCGTCCTCGCGGTGCTGTGCGCCGTGTTGTTCCTTGACGGTCTCGACGTGTCGATGGTGGGTGTGGCCCTGCCGTCGATCGGCGCCGAGCTCGGCCTGTCGACCACTTCGCTGCAGTGGATCGTGAACGGCTATGTGCTCGGATACGGCGGTCTGCTCCTGCTGGGCGGTCGCACGGCCGACCTGCTGGGCAGGCGCCAGATCTTCCTGATCGCCTTGGCCGTCTTCGCTCTCGCGTCGTTGATCGGCGGCCTGGTCGACAACGGCACGCTGCTCATCGTCACCCGCTTCGTCAAGGGACTGGCGGCCGCGTTCACCGCGCCCACCGCGCTGTCCATCCTGACCACGACCTTCCACGAGGGTCCCGCGCGCAACCGGGCACTGTCTGTGTTCTCGGTGTTCGGCGCCAGCGGCTACTCGTCCGGCCTCATCCTCGGTGGCCTGCTCACCAGCTTCGGCTGGAGGTGGACCTTCCTCACTCCGGTTCCCCTCGCCGTGCTCGCTCTGGTGGCCGGCTACTTCTTGATCCCCCGTGACAAGCGCGCCGAGGAGGGCGGCCACGACCTGGTCGGCGCGATCACCTTGACCGCAGGCATGTTGCTGGCCGTGTACACGGTCGTGTCGGCTCCCGAACGGGGCTGGCTCGACCCGCTGACCATCGGCTCCGTGGTGCTGGCCGCGGCGCTGCTGGGAGCGTTCTTCTACACGGAGAACAAGGTTGCCCACCCGTTGATCCGCCTGGGCATCCTGAAGGTCGGCACGATCGTCCGGGCCAACCTGAGCGTCGTCGCGCTGATGGGCTCGTACCTCAGCTTCCAGTTCATGATGACGCTCTACCTGCAGGACGTGCTGCACT
The DNA here is from genome assembly GCF_008923185.1 of Actinomadura rudentiformis. Lineage (GTDB taxonomy): Bacteria > Actinomycetota > Actinomycetes > Streptosporangiales > Streptosporangiaceae > Spirillospora > Spirillospora rudentiformis. The sequence continues at coordinate 230,251 of NZ_WBMT01000003.1, read as the reverse complement.
GGTCGCCGCTGAAGATGGCGATGGCGCTGCTGCCTGCCGGGCTCCTGGTCGCCTTCGGCTCACCCTTCATGGGCCGCCTGATCGACCGCTACGGGACCTCGCCGCTCATCCTGACCGCGATGATCTCGATGTCGCTGGGCTACGTGTGGTTCCTGTCGACCGCCGGGAACGCGCCGCACTACGCGTTCACCGTGCTGCCGACGATGCTGCTGCTGGGTGGCGGGTTCGCGTTCGGCTTCAGCTCCATCATGGCTCAGGCGACGGAGGGGATCGACGACTCCGAGCAGGGGCTGGCCTCCGGCCTGGTGCAGACCGCCATGCAGGTCGGTGCCGCTCTCGTCCTGGCCGTCGTGACCGCGCTGCTGGCGAGCGGTTCCGTGGGAGGGAACGACTTCGGCCAGTTCCACCCCGGCATCAACCTCGTCACCGGGGTGGCTTTGGCCGGGCTCCTGTTCAACCTCGTTCCGATGATCCGGCGCCGCTACCAGCCGCAGCACGCCTGATCTTTCCGTCGACGTGGGCGTCCTCCTTCTGACCCGGGAGGACGCCCACGTTTTTCTAGTTGTTGCGCTTCCAGAAGGCACGCCTGGTGTCCTTGCCGGTGGCGCTCTTGCCGGAATCGCCGGTGAAGTCGGCTAGGACCTGCAGGGCACGCTCCCAAAGCGCGTCGAGATCCGCGAGGGCGGTTCCGGCTCGTACGACCTGGAGGTCTGTCGCCAGCGCCGCGAGCGGTGCGACGAGTTCGCTGTCGACACCTCGCCCTTCCAGGCGTTGAACGATCGGCGCCAGCCTGGTGAGCAGTTCCTTGAGGTGCTGTACGTCGCGTTGCTCGCCGACCTGCCGGAGCCGCTGGAGCACTTTGCTGAGTTCACGGCGGGCTTCGGACAGCGCCTGGGCTGAGCGGACACTTCCATGCCTGCCACCTGGCCTGCCAGCGCGGCGACGTCCGGACGCCGGTGAGGCAGAAGCGGCAGACTCCGGAGCGCTTCCGGGTTCTACTGGCCGCGCACTGCTCCCACGGAAACCGCCGGGAGCGGCAGGGGCCGCTGGGGGTGCTCCAGCGGCTGGCGGCGCAAGGGGTGCTCCGAAAAGGTCTGCCGCAGGGGCCGAGCCCTGGGCGGACAGCGGCGCGCTCCCATAGGCCATGGGCAGGGCCGCCCCAGGTGCGGCCAGCCGCATCGAATCCCCTGGCGCCATGGCGGCCTCCGCGCCCCATCCATCAGGCATCTCGACCGGCTGGACGACTTGATGGGGTGAGCCTTCGCGTTCGGCCACGACCCGGCTGTCCACCGCCACGAACGCGGTGAACCTGCAGAGCACACCGAAGCGCAGTGACGTGTCGACGATGCGGCGTTCGAGGTCGTCGCCGCCGTCGACCGCATAACGGTCCTCAAGGTCGCGCAGATGCGCGCGGGCCCAGACGGCCGCGGTTGCGGCGTCCTTGGTCACGGTGCCGGCTGCGGTCTGTTCCCATGGCGTGCGGTCGGATGCGACGCCGCGTACGGTCAGGGCCCCGGACGGCGAGGCGCCGCGGTACCGGCCGGAGATCACCAGCGGTACGCCCGGGAACAACGCGCCGAGGCGCCGAGGCGCGACCGTGTCGGGCACCAGCTCGAGACCTTCGGGATGCAGGGTCAGATCGGTGGCGATCGGGGCGCCGATGCGGTGGTGGATGTGCTCCATCGCCTCGTCGAGCCGGTCCTCGGACTCGACGAGCTCGCATCGCCCTTCGCCGTCGGCGGCGAGGCGGCGCAGGAAACCCGCGTTCACGGCCCGGTCGATGCCGACCGTGTGGACGCGGACGCCGCGCAGGCGCGGTGCCAGGTGCCGGAGGATCTGGTCCTCGTTGCCGACCTGGCCGTCCGTGATGAGCACGATCACCCGGTCGTTGGCGGAGTCGGCCAGCAGCGTGCACGCCTCCTCCAGCGGCTGCAACATCTGCGTGCCGCCACGAGCCTGGACCGAGGCGAGGTGCTCGACCGCACGGAACCGGTTGCGGTCGGTCGCCGGGGACAGCCCGGTGTCCAGGTCGCGCGGCCGTTCGATGACGTTGTCGAAGGAGAGCACAGCGAAGCGGTCATCGCCGGTGAGCGTGTCGACGATCCGCGCCGCGGCGCGCCGTGCCGCGATCATCTTCCAGCCGTGCATGCTGCCGGAACGGTCGAGGATGAGGACGACGTCACGGGAACGCCGCTGGGACGCGCCCGACGGCAACACCGTCAGTGTGAACGTGCCTTCCCCGGCGAACGTGTCTTCCCCTGTGTCGTCCTTTTCCTCTGATTCGTCCGGAGTGAGAGCCAGCGCCACCGCCTCGTCACCGCCGTCCTGCGGCGCGTAGGCGAGGCGCAGGATGAAGTCCCTGTTGAGGCGTTCGCCGGGCTGAAGGCGGACGGTCGTCCGGCCGCCCTGGCCGGTCTCTCGGCTCTCGCCGTTCTGCCGGCTTTCGGCGACGACGTGCAGCGCGGAACGGATCTCGGTGAGCGGCAGCCCGGCCGGATCGATGTCCGTGGTGACCGACATGCGCACCGGATTGGGGAAACCGGGCAGCAACACCGGAGGGCTGATCCGCGAGGCGTCCGGCACCGCGTCGGTGTCGGGTGAGACGCCGTTGCCCGCGGGCGCGTCGTCCAACGGGGCGCCGGGGATGAACCGCGGGGCCACCACGAGCGGGAACCGGAAGGTCGCGGCATCGTCCTCGTACGGCAACGGCTGGTTGAGGGTCAAGCGGATCGTCACCCGCTCGCCGGGGAGGATGTTCCCGACCCGCATGGTGAAGACATCGGGGCGTTCCTCCTCGGCGATCGCAGCGCGCTTGCCCGCGGCGATGGCGTCGTCGTAGTCCTGGCGCGCCTGGCCGCGTTCCTTGAGCATGCCTTCGATCACCCGGTCGGCCGCCTCCATGCGCATCGCGGTGACGGCCGCGCGGTCCGGCAGCGGAAAGATGTACGTGGCCTCCAGCGGTACGTCGAACGGGTTGCGGAACCCCTGCACGACCTCGATGCCGGCGGCCAGGCCGGTGATGGCGGCGTGCACGTCGACGGAGTCGAGCGGCAGGTTGCCCTTGTCCGTGGCGAGTGCGCCGAGTCCGCCGTCAGGTGCCGGGGACGGCGCTACGGGCTCTGGCAGCGGTGTGATGTGCACGGTCACGAGGACCTCCCGGGAGTGGCGGCGGACTGGGGATGGGTGTCTTCGCCGATCAGGCCGCGCCGCCGGAGCTCGTCCAGCAGGGGCCGCGCCGCCGTCTCGATCGCGGCGAGGTCGGCTTCATCGAGTGACGGAACGTTCAAAAGCAGCGTGAGGTCAGGCCCCAGCCGTACACCTTGCACGATCTGAGCGCTCTCCGACGCGCCCTCCGACTGTGCGGCTTCCTGCCGACCCGCGGGCGGGTCGTACGGCGTGGGCGAACCATCGAACGTCGCGGCGGCTTCGGAGGTGACTGCGCTGCTGGGGGGCGTGGTCCAGAAGCGGCCACGGGTCGGGGTCGCCGCTGCCGGTAGGGGCCCGTTGCCGGGCTCGTCGAGAGGGGCGGGGAGCTGGGCGATCTCCTCGAGGGTGGCGTCAGGCGCGCCGGTGAGCTCGGTCTGGATCTCGGCGATCGAGCGGCCGGCGGCCTGGCGGCGCTTGATCGCGACCAGCTGGAGGAGATGGCGGTGACCGTACAGCGCGGTGCGGCCGCGGCGGCCCAGGGGCGGGTCCACCAGGCCGATCGTGGTGTACCAGCGGATCAGCCGCTCGTTGGGGAGATCGCGCACCCGGCCGTTGGCCCGCGGGGAGCCGTCGGCGGAGAGGGCCGCGACGGCGCGGTCCGCCAGCTCGGTGATGGTCCAGGTGCGCTCCATGGTTCCGATAGTGACACTGTAATAATGACAGTGTCAACTGCGTTGAGTGATCATGGACTTTCCCCCGAGTCGGCATCAAGAAGGTCAAAGTCCTTGAACTCGCGACGTCAGGGGCTCACGCTGGCGACTTGGGCAGCCCTGGACGGCTGGAGGAGAAGGGGCGTTCGGTGCGGATCATCGGTGTCGGCACGTCCAACGCCGGAGCCTCTGCCTGGTCGCGATATCGCATGCTCGTCGCGGAACACCGGCAGGAACGGCTCCTGCTTCGTGGCGTCCTGGCCTGCGGCATCGGGGTCGTCGTGGCCGGATTCAGCGTGTGGTGGGCCGGTCCGGGCACCGCCATGGCCGCGTTCGCCGCGTTCACCGTCTACGAGCGCACCCGCCCGAGCCCGGCGACCAGCTGGCGGCAGGGCGCGGTGGCTGAGCGCCGCACCGGGCGCAGCCTCGCGAGGCTGGATCCCTCGGGTTTCAAGGTTCTGCACGACCGGGCGCTGCCGGGGGCACCGGCGACCAACCTCGACCATCTGGTCATCGGGATCACCGGCGTGTACGCCATCGCCAGCCGGCGGTGGCGCTGGGGCCTGCGGTTGCGCTCCGAGGGGCGACGGCTGTGGGTGGGCAACAAGCCCGCGGGGGACCTTGCCGGTGCCGCCACGCGAGCCGCCCGGACGGTCGCCGAGGTGCTCTCGCTGGAGCTTGACCACGAGGTGCCGGTGACGCCGATGGTCTCGGTCCATGGGGCGAAAGTGCCGCGGAGCGGGCTGCGTCATGGCGGAGTGCTCTTCGTGGCGGCCCGTCCACTGCCGGATGTGCTTTCGGCCCGGCCCGTGGTGTTCACCAGCGCGCAGGTCGCGACAGTGACAGCCGCTGCGGAACAGATGCTTCCGCCGATGTTGGAGACGCTTTTCCGCAAGTAGGAACGTCGGATGCCGGATCCCCGTATCGCAATTTCGATCTGTCATTAATGCCGGGCCCTGCCGCTCGACCAGCCCCATAGCTCCCCGTGTTTCTCTGAATGCGTTGAGGTAGGCGACGCAGGTCCGGGCTATCGATCTCTATAGTCCGACAAGCCGTACAATCCCGACTAATGCCATTAAGTACATCACTCTTGGATGGAATAGCGGTTCACGCTCCATGGTCGGCCCAAAACATTGCGGCCATTGGAGCTCGATCCTTTGAAATCGCCCATGAAGAGACTGCGGAACCTTTAGTTTCAGTAGCATGAATGACCACCTCCTGGTCGAGGCTTTGCGATCACGAGACTCCGGTGCGCCCGCCGCGTTGTACGAGGCGTACGCCGACCGCCTTTACGCGTACTGCTGGTTCCAGTTGCGCGGCCGTGACGCCGCCCAGGTGGCGCTGCGCGACACGTTCATCGTTGCCGAGTCGCAAATCGACAGGCTGCGCGATCCGGACCGCTTCGGGCCGTGGCTGTACGCCATCGCGCGGCTGGAGTGCGGGCGCCGGATGCCGTACGGCAGTCAGCCGCCGGACCTGCCGGTCGCCAGCCATGATCAGGAGGACGTCGACCAGCGCATCATGGCGTGGCAGGCCGTGCTGGGCTTGGCGCCGCTCAGCCGGGAGATCCTGGAGCTGCGCGTGCGGCACCAGCTCTCCGTGCCGGACCTGGCCGCCGTGTTCGACCTGCCGGTCAAGGAGGCCCAAAGCGCACTTGAGCAGGCGCATGACGAGCTCGGCGTGGCTCTGACAGCCGAGATCCTTGCGCATCAGGGGCCGTACGGCTGCCCCGAACGCGGCGTGATCCTCCGGGGACGCCGCGGTGAGATGGACCACGATCTGCGCCTCCGGCTGCTGCGTCACGCCGAGGAATGCCCGCTGTGCGGGGCGTTCCGGCCGCGAACGGTCTCGGCCGCCAAGGTGTACGGGCTCCTGCCGCAGGCCGAGCCGCCGGACGCGCTGCGCCTGCGCGTCATGAGCTGCTTCCTTGACCCAGAGCTCGTGGGATACCGGCTGTTCGTGGCGACCCGGATCACCGAGTTCACGCCGGGTGGCTTCCCGGTACAGCCGCGCCGCACCGTTCTCCCGCGCCGCCCCGGCCTCTCACGCGGCGGCGCCTTGCCCTGGTGGCAGGGCGGCCGCCGCCGCCCTGGGCTGCGACGGGGCGAAGGGCGCCGCACACCATCCGGCGCGGCGCCACCCGGCGGTGCGCAGCCCAGCGGCCCTTCGGCTGTCGGCTCGTCGCCCGGCGGCACGTCGCCCGGCACGGGGGCGGACGAGCGCCGCATCTCCATGGTCGGCTCCGTGGTCGGCCCGGTGGCCGGCGTCGTGCGGGACGGGCGTTTGCTGGCAGGCGCGCGAGGATTGGCAGTCGCCGCGGTCGTCATCCTCCTTCTCGGCGCCGGAGCCGCGGCGTTCAACTGGCTCGTCGGCGCCAACGACCGGCAGACCGGAACGATCGCGTCGGGGCGCGTACCGAGTCCTGGCGTGGCCCCGATCCTCCCGCCCACCGGAGCGCCATACGATCTGCCTGCCGACCCTGGAGCGGGTGAGTTCGCCGGTTCGCCGGTGTCCGCGACCTTCCCCCTCGGGGCGCGCCGTTCGGCTGCCCCGCCCACCGCACTGCCGTCACCGCCGCGCAGGGAGTACCACGCGGCCCCCGATGACGGTGGGCGATCCCCAGGCCGGCCCGGTGGCAGCGGAACGCTTTCGGTGTCCCCGCTGTACGTCGACCTGGCGGGCGGCTCGGAGACCGCGGTCACCCTCCGAGCCGATGGCGGCCCGGTCACGTGGCGCGCCAAGGCGTGGGGTCCCGTGCGGCCGAGCAGCTCCTCCGGCCGCCTCCAGAACGGCCAGTCGGTCACACTCGCCGTCCGTGTCTTCCGCCGGCCCGGCGGTCACGGAGAGGGCGGCATCACCTTCCTGCCCGGCGGCCAGCAGGTCCACATCACCTGGCGCCCCGAGCCTCGCCCGTCTCCCACGCCCACGGACCCCGGCACGCCGTCACCCACGCCCACCTCGCCGGGTACGCCGCCCCCATCGAAACCCAGCACCCCGCCGCCTTCCTCGCCCCAGCCTTCGTCGCCGCCGAATTCCGACCCGCCCCCGCAGTCGGACCCGCCACCGTCGAGCAGCGAACCCCCGCCCCCACCGCCCCCGCCACCGTCGACACCGGCATCCGACCCGCCGCCGCAGTCGCCGCCCGCCTCGGAGCCCACCCCCGAACCGAAGGGCTCCGGATGACCCTGAGTGGGCCTGCGTTCGCGCAACGACCGGAGTCACGGGTGAGCCCACGCCCTGTCCCGCCCGAACTGGCCCGCCTCGTCGCCCAGATCCAGCTGGTCGAATGGCCCCTCTGGACCGAGCCCGCCGCCCGCACCCGCCGCGAGGTCGTCGAACTCTGCCGCCTCCAAGCCGCCCGCGGCCTCACCCTCCTGTCCTGGCTGGCACAGGACGGCCTGGATGGGACGACCCCGCACGCCATCCGCCCGGCCCCGACCCTTCCCGCGCCCTCGAATCACCCACCCGAAACCCCAACTGCGATCCCGCCGGTCGGCTCCGCTATGAGGAGCCGCGCTTCGGGGACCCTGGCGGTTTGGGAGCAGGACTTGGGGTGGTTGCTGGACACGCGGCGGCTCGGGGGTGGACGGCGGGAACGGATGTACGCGGCGGCGGACGGCTTGCCGTTGGAAGTGCGGGAGCTGGTCGTGGCCAACTGGACGTGGGCACTGGGGACTCCGCATGGGGGCCAGGCGACCGCCGCATATCTCGCGGGCGGTGCCTATCCGGACGACGGGTACTCGGCGGCGCGCGCGACCGTGGCGTTGCTGCGGCTGTGGGAGCGGCGACCCGAGTACCGGACGGCGATGGCGGCCGCTTGGGCGGCGACGCGTACACCTGCGGACTGGTGCAAGGCGGCCGAGTTGCGGGCCGCTTACGGCGCGGCAGTCCCGATTTTCAGCTATCCGCGCGTGCCGTTGCCGCGTACGACCGTGCGGCCGTGGATAGTACGGCTGCTGGGTGTGCGAAAGGATCACTGCGGGTAATAACCACTGCGACCTCTGTGACGGGAGTTCGTTGCTGGTGCCTGTGTGAACTACTCTCTGTCACAGATCACTTTCGGCAGGTGATTCACGGCAGGGGGGACCGTGTTTCCATCACCGAGCACAGCACAGCGCCGTCTGATGGCCGTGTCGTCCGGGATCGCGTTGGCGGTCGCGGGGCTGTACGTACCGGCCGTTCAGGCGAAGCCCGCGCCGAGTGCGCGCGACGTCCGCGAGAGCCGGCGTGAGGTCGACGAACGGGCCAAGGACGTCGGCCGCACCAAGGCGCTGCTCGCCCAGGCCAATTCGGGGCTTGAGCGTCTCGCTGTGGCGGCGGCCGTGGCGGTGGAGCGTTACAACGGCGAGGTCGTCAGGCTGCAGCAGGCTGGTCAGGCCTATGCCGACACCCAGGCTCGACTGACTCAGGCCAACGGGCGTCTGGCGGCGGCCCAGGCGGAGATGGCGACGTTCGCCGCCGAGGCCTATCAGGCCGATACCGGCTACAACCCCTGGTCAGCTGCAGTGGCGGGGAACGGCGGCCCGCAGGGCTTCATGGACCGCGCCGGGATGATGGAGATGCTGGCGCGCAAACGTACCGGCGCCGTTCAGAAGGTGGAGGCTGCGAGGAACGTAGCCGACGTGTTCCGCAGGCAGTCGCAGGTCGCGCTCAACGAGCAGAACGCGGCGACGCGGCGGGCGCAGGACGCGCGGAGCATCGCGGTCAGCGCGGTGGAGCGCCAACGGGCGGCCGTCGGCCGGATCGGGGCCGAGAAGCGGCGTCTGGAGCAGCGCCTCGGCGCCGCCGAGCAACGTGCCGCCCGCCTGCAAAGGGCACGTGCGGCCGCGCTGGCCAGAGCAGAGGCACGGCGGGTGCGGCTGGCCTACGGCGGTTCGGGGCGTTCGGCGATCGCGCTGGCGCGGGGGACGGGCCGGGGCTCGGTGGTCGTGCGGGCGGCGCTCAAATGGCTCGGCACGCCGTACTCGTGGGGCGGCGGAAACTCCCGCGGGCCCAGCTACGGCATCGCCCACGGTTCGAACATCTTCGGCTTCGACTGCTCTGGACTGGCGCTGTACGCGTGGAGCAAGGCGGGCGTCCGGCTCGACCACTGGACGGGCACGCAATGGACCTCAGGCCCGCACGTGCCGCTCAGCAATCTGCGGGCCGGTGATCTGGTCTTCTTCGCGAACAACACCTCGAACCCCGACACCATCCACCACGTCGGCATCTACATCGGCCAGGGACGCATGGTCGAGGCGCCCTACACCGGCGCCCGGGTGCGCATCTCCACCATCCACCGCCACGGCCTCATCGGCGCGACGCGTCCAGCGGGCTGAAGGCGCGGCCAGCGGCCTGAAAAGCGACGTTCCCAGCGGGCTGAAGGGTCTCCGGAGAGCGGAACGCTTCCGTACGAGCCGTCTCGTACGGAAGCGTTCCGATGTCCTGTCTCGAACGGCGGCGCGGGGAGCAGACCGGCACCGTCCGGCGCGACGGGTCAGTGGCCGCCCTGCGCGACCCTCTCCGCCTGGCGCTTGAGGGAGCGCTCGATCTCGGCCTCGGCCTCGACACGCCCGACCCAGTTGGCGCCCTCGACGGACTTGCCGGGCTCGAGGTCCTTGTAGACCTCGAAGAAGTGCTGGATCTCCAGGCGGTCGAACTCCGGGACGTGGTGGATGTCCCGCAGGTGCTCGCTGCGCGGGTCGGTCGCGGGTACGCACAGGACCTTGTCGTCACCGCCGGCCTCGTCGGTCATCCGGAACATGCCGACGGCGCGGCACTTGATGAGGCACCCCGGGAACGTCGGCTCCTGGAGGATGACCAGCGCGTCGAGCGGGTCACCGTCCTCGCCGAGCGTGTCCTCGACGAACCCGTAGTCGGCCGGGTACTGGGTGGACGTGAAGAGCATGCGGTCCAGCCGGATGCGGCCGGTCTCGTGGTCCACCTCGTACTTGTTCCGGCTGCCCCTCGGGATCTCAATGACGACGTCGAATTCCAAGATGTCCTCCGCTCCCCGCGTGTTCGCAGTGTTTAGGCTTTCGGGAGCCTGTGCGGCCGCAGGCGGCCCGCACAGGGTGGGTGTTCCCATATATAAGGATGTCGCACGTTGATGAGTGCTGAGTGGGAGAGGGGCGGTTACGTGCGCGGAAGGGCCCTCACCCTCGCCATGATCACACTGTCCCTCCTTAACGTCTTCACTCTCGGCGCGGGCGTCGCAGTGGCGAAACTCACACCTGATCGGCGGCTTTCCCCGTGGCCGCCGACGGTGGCGGGCCGTGAGGCCGTGCTGGCCGCGGCCGTGCTGCCGGCCATGGACCGGGCCGCCCGGGTCCCGAACGCGGGCGTCCTGGCCACCCGCCTGAACGCCCTGATCGGCGGCCCCGGCGAGAAGATCAACGCCGTGGTGATCGACGCGACGACCCGCCGCGTCCTGTTCCAGCAGCGTGCCGACCGTCCCGCCACCCCGGCCTCGACCACCAAGCTGGTGACCTCGGTGGCCGCTCTGGCCGCACTGGGCCCCGCGCACCGGATCACCACACAGGCGGTCAAGGGCTCTGGTGACAGCGTGGTACTGGTCGGCGGCGGGGATCCTACCGTGACTGCGCACCCCTCCACGCCACGTTCGGAGTCAGCTTCGGGCTCGGGAGATCCAGAGTTCGCCTCGTTCGTCGATCTGGCCCGGCAGACCGCGACGGCGCTCAAGGCAACCGGTGTACGGCGCGTGCGAGTGGATTTCGACGTCTCGGCCTACCAGGGGCCTCGCACGGCCGCTACCTGGAAGCCCAACTATCTCCCGGACGGCGAGGTCGCCCCTGTTTCCGCGTTGACGGTGGACGCGGGTCGCCTGGCTCCCGGTGATCCGGAGAAGAACACCCGTGTTGGAGATCCGCCCCGGGCCGCCGCCGCGACGTTCGCCACGCTACTGAGCCGGAACGGGGTGAAGGCCACGGCCGGACGGCAGACGCAGGCGCCAACCGAGGCCCGGCGGCTGGGGGCCGTGCAATCGCCCACGCTGGCCACGTTCGTCGAATACCTCATGACGCACAGTGACAACGATGTGGCGGAAGCCGTTCTGCGCCAGGTGGCGGTCAAGCGTGGCCAGCCCGTCACGTTCGCCGGTGGAGCACAGGCCGTACGCGAGGTCCTGGGTGCGCTGGGCGTCGCCGACGGAGTGCTGACCAACGACGGCAGCGGTCTCTCGCCGCGCAACCAGATCACTCCCCTCGCCCTCGCCCGGATCGCCGCCCTGGCCGCGTCCCCCGAACGCCCTGAGCTGCGAGCCGCGGTCACCGGAATGCCGGTCGCGGGCTTCTCCGGCACCCTCGGCCCACCCCGCTACAGGGGCCCCGGCAGCCAGGCCGGAGCCGGGATGGTCCGGGCCAAGACCGGAACCCTCTCCGGAGTCAGCACCCTCGCCGGGATCGCCCACGACGCCGACGGACGCCTGCTGGCCTTCGCCTTCATGGCCGGCGACGGCAAGGGTCCCGTCGATCCAGGCAAGCTGGATCGGTTGGCCAGTACCCTCGCCGCCTGCGGCTGCTGACTGCCCCCAACTGGGGCAAGTGTGGGAAAAGGCCCCGCGGGAGATAACCAAAACGGTTGTTCGTTGAACGTGTGTGCAGGGGCGCCCGGGCGCCGTGTCGAAACGTACGGTGGGATGTATGAGCGCCTCAATGATCGACTGGAACGTGGCCGTCCAGACGGGGACCCGGCTTGTCCGGCCGGGCCCGCAGGTCAGCCACGAAGAGGCCCGCCAGGTCGTCGACGAGCTCCGCGCGCTGTCCAGGGTCGCGCAGGGGCACGTCCTCGACTTCACGGGCATCCAGGCAGAGCAGGATCCCGCGCCGGCCACGATCGTGGACCGTCCGGGCTGGATCCGGGCCAATGTGGACGGCTTCAAAGTGGTGCTCGAACCGCTCATGGAGCAGATGCAGGAGCGGCGTGGCACCGGTCTGCTCAGCAGCGGAGCGGGTGGCGTGATGGTCCAGGCCGTCGGCTCCCGGGTGACCGGGATGCAGGTCGGCGCCATCCTCGCGTACATGGCGGGCCGCGTGCTGGGGCAGTACGAGCTGTTCCTGCCGCCGGATCCGTCCGGGCGCGCGCCGACCGGCCGGCTCACTCTCGTCGCGCCCAACATCGTCCACGTCGAGCAGGAGCTCGGCGTGGACACGCGTGACTTCCGGCTGTGGGTGTGCCTCCATGAGGAGACGCACCGCACGCAGTTCACGGGCGTGCCGTGGCTGCGCGAGTACGTGCAGGACCAGATGACCAAGTTCCTGCTCGCGTCCGACCTGGATCCGGGCGCGATGCTGGACCGGCTCCGGGACGCGGCCGAGGCGGTCGCCGACGCCGTCCGGGGCGGCGACTCCACGCTGATCGACGCGATCCAGTCGCCCGAGCAGCGCGAGATCCTGGACCGGCTCACCGCCGTCATGACGCTCGTCGAGGGGCACGGCGACTACGTGATGGACGCCGTCGGTCCCGAGGTCGTGCCGTCGGTGCAGCAGATCCGCGCACGCTTCCAGGGACGGCGTGACGGCGGCTCGCGGATGGACAAGACGATCCGCCGCGTCCTCGGGATCGATCTCAAGATGAAGCAGTACGCGGAAGGTTCACGCTTCGTTCGCCGCGTCGTCACCGAGGTCGGCATGGACGGCTTCAACAAGATCTGGCAGTCCCCGGAGACCTTGCCGACGCACGCCGAGATCAAGGAACCGGCCGACTGGATGAACCGGGTCATCGGCCCCCGCGAGCTCGACGCCCCGCCCGAGGTCAACGAGGCCTGACCCCACCCGACCCGCTCGCCCGGCGTGCCTCGCGTCACCGCCGGGGTCATTGTCGGTGGCGCGTGGTTTCGTTGACCTGCGGCGTCCTGGCCGCAGGTTGACGAGAGGGGAGCTCATGGGGCCCGATCCGGCCGTCGCGGCGGTACGGGTGGCGGTCCGGCAGGCGCTTGACGCTGTGCCGCCGGGCGCCTTGGTGCTGGTGGCCTGCAGCGGTGGCGCCGACTCGCTGGCGCTGGCGGCGGCGCTCGCCTTCGAAGCCCCGCGCCACGGTCGCCGTGCTGGCGGGGTGACGATCGACCATGGCCTGCAGCAAGGCTCGGATGAACGCGCGGCACGCCTCGTCCGGACCATGGCCGACCTCGGGCTCGACCCCGCCGGATCGGTCGCGGTGACCGTCGGCCGGGAGGGCGGCCCGGAGAACGCCGCGCGAGAGGCGAGGTACGCGGCCCTGGACAAGTCCGCGGCCCGGCTGGGCGCGGCCGCCGTTCTCCTCGGGCACACCCGCGACGATCAGGCGGAGACGGTCCTTCTCGGCCTGGCGCGCGGTTCCGGCGCCCGTTCCCTGGCCGGAATGCCCTCCGCGTTCGAACGGCCGTCAGGGGTCCGATACCTGCGGCCTCTGCTGGAGACCGAACGCGCCACCACTCGCCGAGCCTGCGAGGCATTGGGCCTCGAACCGTGGGACGACCCTCACAACGAAGACCCCTCCTACAAGCGTGTTCGCGTACGGAATGAGGCACTGCCCGTACTGGAAAAAACCCTCGGCCCCGGGGTGGCCGACGCCCTGGCGCGCACCGCCCGGATGCTCCGCGACGATGCAGACGCCCTGGAGTCCTTGGCCGAACGCGCCTACCAGGACCTCCTGACGGCCCAAGACCCCCAGGCGACGACTCAGCGCGCCGCCGAGCCCTCCGCCGAGCCCTCCGCTCCGCCCTCAGCCGACCCCTCCGCTCCGCTCTCAGCCGAATTGCTGGCGGTTGAGGGCCTGCCGGTGGAGGGGCTCGCGGAGTTGCCTCGCGCGCTGCGGACCCGGGTATTGCGGATGGCGGCGATCGAGGCGGGCAGCCCACCGGGTACGCTCGCGGCCGTCCATGTTGATGCAGTGGATCGGCTGGTCACGGCCTGGCACGGCCAGCAGCACGTCGACCTTCCAGCGGGCGTACGAGCGTTCCGCCGGTATGGGAAGCTGCTGTTCGGGACAGGCCTCCCGCCGCGCCGCGTCCAGCAGTAGGTGCTGTGGCCTGCGTGCGGACGGAGCCGTGCCGTGTGCGCGCTGCCACGCAGCGCATTCGTCTCCATGAGGGTGGGTTTGTGGACGAGAAGGATCTGGGCGCCGACCTGGCGAAGGTGCTCATCCCCGAGGACCAGCTGCAGGCCAAGGTGCGCGAGCTGGCCGCGCAGATCGACGCCGACTACGCCGGCAAGGATCTGCTGCTGGTGGGCGTGCTCAAGGGCGCCGTAATGATCATGGCCGACCTGGCGCGGGCCTTGCACGCGCCCGCCTCCATGGACTGGATGGCGGTGTCCTCGTACGGCTCGGGCACCAAGTCGTCCGGCGTGGTGCGGATCCTCAAGGACCTGGACACCGACATCCTGGACCGGCACGTCCTCATCGTCGAGGACATCATCGACTCGGGGCTGACGCTGTCCTGGCTGGTCAGCAATCTGCGTTCGCGCGGGCCCGCGTCGCTGCAGATCTGCGCGCTGCTGCGCAAGCCGGAAGCGGTCAAGACAGAGATTGACTGCAAGTACCTTGGATTCGACATTCCGAACGAGTTCGTGGTCGGTTACGGGCTGGACTACGCCGAGAAATACCGGAACCTTCCGTTCGTCGGGACCCTGGCGCCACACGTGTACGGCGGCGACGGGGCCTGACCGGGAACAAGGCGCCTGCGCGGATCGTTGCAAGGGGCGTTGAAGGGTATATCGAACGGATCAGGGGATCGGCGCAGGCTGCGTCCCCTGTGCTGCCGGTGTACCTTCGGTATCCCGGGCCTCGGCCGGGGACACTGCTTGACGAAGGCCGCCCCGGCGGGCGACGGGCCCCGATTCGACGGGCCTGACGTGCTCGGAGCCGGTTCACAGACGTTGGTCAGGAGGGACGGGCCCCGGAAGGGGTGACCGGATAAATGGACGTGAAGCGCTACTTTCGCGGGCCGCTGCTGTGGATCCTGCTGTTCGGCCTCTTGATCGCCCTCGTGATGTGGGGGATCAACCCCGGCCGTTCGTACGAGAAGACCGACACCTCCAAAGTGGTCTCGGAGATCCAGAGCGGGCAGGTGAAGTCCGCCAAGATCATCGACAAGGACCAGCGGATCGAGGTCACCCTCAAGGACGGCAAGCAACAGCAGGCCTCCTGGGTCGACGGCCAGGGCATCGAGCTCCAGCGCGCGCTGCAACAGCAGGCGCAGGCCGGGAGCCTTTCGGGTGGCTACAACGTCGAGGTTCCCAAGCAGAGCTTCTTCTTGAACCTGCTGTTCAGCCTGCTGCCCATCGTGGTCATCGTGCTGATCTTCCTGTTCATCATGAACCAGATGCAGGGCGGCGGCTCTCGCGTGATGAACTTCGGCAAGTCCAAGGCCAAGTTGATCACCAAGGACACGCCGAAGACGACGTTCGCCGACGTCGCGGGCGCGGACGAGGCACTGGAAGAGCTGGAGGAGATCAAGGACTTCCTCCAGAATCCGGCCAAGTTCCAGTCCATCGGTGCCAAGATCCCCAAGGGCGTGCTGCTGTACGGCCCGCCCGGTACCGGTAAGACCCTGCTGGCGCGTGCCGTCGCGGGCGAGGCCGGCGTGCCGTTCTACTCGATCTCCGGTTCGGACTTCGTCGAGATGTTCGTCGGTGTCGGCGCGTCCCGCGTTCGCGACCTGTTCGAGCAGGCCAAGGCCAACGCCCCCTCGATCATCTTCATCGACGAGATCGACGCCGTCGGCCGGCACCGCGGTGCCGGGCTCGGCGGTGGCCACGACGAGCGCGAGCAGACCCTCAACCAGCTGCTCGTCGAGATGGACGGCTTCGACGTCAAGGGCGGCGTGATCCTGATCGCCGCGACCAACCGGCCGGACATCCTCGACCCGGCGCTGCTGCGCCCGGGCCGCTTCGACCGGCAGGTCACGGTCGACCGCCCCGACCTGGAAGGCCGCAAGGGCATCCTCCGGGTGCACGGCCGCGGCAAGCCGTTCGCCCCGGACGTCGACCTCGACGTGATCGCGCGCCGGACGCCGGGCTTCACCGGCGCCGACCTGGCCAACGTGATCAACGAGGCGGCGCTGCTCACCGCTCGCTTCGATCGCAAGCTGATCGACATGGACACCCTTGAGGAGTCCATCGACCGCGTGATGGCCGGGCCGGAGCGCAAGACCCGCGTCATGTCCGAGAAGGAAAAGAAGATCATCGCCTACCACGAGGGCGGGCACGCTCTGGTGGCGCACGCGCTGCCGAACGCCGACCCCGTGCACAAGGTGACGATCCTGCCGCGCGGCCGGGCCCTGGGTTACACCATGACCCTGCCGATGGAGGACAAGTTCCTCACCACGCGCTCGGAGATGAACGACCAGCTCGCCATGCTGCTGGGGGGCCGTACCGCCGAGGAGCTCGTCTTCCACGAGCCCACCACGGGCGCGGCCAACGACATCGAGAAGGCGACCTCGATCGCCCGCAACATGGTCACCGAGTACGGCATGAGCGAGCGCCTCGGCGCCCGCAAGTTCGGCACCGGCGCGGGCGAGGTCTTCCTCGGCCGCGACGTGGGCCACGAGCGGGACTACTCCGAGGACATCGCCTCCGCGATCGACGACGAGGTCCGCCGCTACATCGAGGGCGCCCACGACACCGCCTGGGAGATCCTGGTCGAATACCGGGACGTTCTGGACGACCTCGTGGTCAACCTGATGGAGAAGGAGACCCTCTCCAAGGACCAGGTGTTGGAGATCTTCGCGCCGATCCAGAAGCGGCCGCTGCAGAAGTCCTACACCGGTTACGGCAAGCGCCTGCCGTCGGACCGCCCGCCGGTGCTGACGCCCAAGGAGCTCGCCCTGATGGGGCCTCAGGACGTCGCCGACCTGACCAAGGGCAACGGCCAGTCCGCCGGTGACCCGGAGCCGGCCGTCGATCCGGCACCTGAAAGCTGACCGAATTGGTTTTTCCGTACGACGAGGACGAGGCCCTGGGGGATCTTCCCCCGGGCTTCGACCATGCCCGGATCGAAAAGGCCGTCCGCGAGATCCTGCACGCCATCGGCGAGGACCCCGACCGTGACGGCCTGCGCGACACCCCGGCCCGCGTCGCCCGCGCGTACGCCGAGCAGTTCGCCGGCCTCCACCAGAAGCCCGAGGACGTCCTCAACAAGGTCTTCGAGGCCGACCACGACGAGATGGTCCTGGTCAAGGACATCGAGGTCTACTCCGTCTGCGAACACCACCTCGTCCCCTTCCACGGCGTCGCGCACGTGGGCTACACGCCCAACGACAGCGGCCAGATCACCGGCCTCTCCAAGCTGGCCCGCCTGGTCGACGTCTACGCCCGCCGCCCCCAGGTCCAGGAACGCCTGACCAGCCAGGTCGCCGACGCCCTCATGCGCATCCTGGAGCCCCGCGGCGTCATCGTCGTGATCGAGGCCGAGCACCTCTGCATGACCATGCGCGGCGTCCGCAAGCCGGGTGCCAAGACCGTCACCTCCGCCGTCCGCGGCGACTTCCGCGAACACGCCGAAACCCGAGCCGAGGCCATGGGCCTCATCATGGGTTAGCGTCCGCTGACGCCCTGTGTCGCCGCTGGGCGGCCCAGCCGCCATGTTGGGTGTGATCTGTTGCGCGGCCTTCCACAGCAGGGGCCGCGAAGCAATGAGCACTTCGATCAAGGCATAGGGTTGATGGCATGACCACAGCCGGTGTGCCTGGGCTCCCAACGGCGGGGCGATGCCTTGTCATGGGCGTGGTCAATGTGACTCCGGACTCGTTCTCCGACGGTGGGGCCTGGTTCGATCCGGACAAGGCGATCCGGCATGGGATCGACCTGGTCGCGGAGGGCGCCGACGTGGTGGACGTGGGGGGCGAGTCCACCCGGCCCGGGGCCCAGCGGGTCTCGCAGGAGGAGGAGCTGCGCCGGGTCGTGCCCGTCATCGAGGCGCTGAGCGCCGAGGGGGTGCCGGTCAGCGTCGACACCATGCGGGCCGAGGTGGCCGAGGCCGCGGTGGCCGCGGGGGCCCGGCTCGTCAACGACGTCAGCGGCGGGCTCGCCGACCCCGGCATGGCACGGGTGGTCGCCGCGACGGGCGTGCCGTACGTGGTCATGCACTGGCGTGGGCACAGCCATGACATGCAGACGCGCGCCGTCTACGACGATGTCGTGCGCGAGGTGCGGGACGAGCTGCTCGGGCGCGTGGACGCGATCCTGGGCGCAGGAGTCGATCCGTCGATGATCGTGCTCGATCCCGGGCTAGGTTTCGCGAAGAGTCCCGAGGCGGGGCACAACTGGCGGCTGATCGCCCGGTTGGACGCGCTGCTGGACACCGGCTATCCGGTGCTCGTGGGGGCCTCTCGCAAGCGGTTCCTGGGGCGGTTGCTCGCCGCCGACGACGGGACGCCGCGTTCGTTCACCGACTGCGATGACGCCACCGTGGCGATCACGTCGCTGGTCGCCGCCGCGGGCGCGTGGTGCGTCCGCGTCCATCGGGTACGGCCGAACGCGGACGCCGTGCGCGTCGCGGCGGCCGTGCGCGCCGCATCCGACGGGAGCCCCGAGCAGTGAGCCCAGCCGACCTGGTCGCCGCCCTTGAGGAGGCGAACGCGGAGTTCTACGCGGCGTTCGAGGCCGGAGATCTGGACCGGATGGCGGCGCTCTGGGCGGACGGCCCGTACGCGCCCTCCGTGACCTGCGTTCACCCTGGCTGGCCGATGTTGCGCGGCCGTGACGAGGTGCTGCGATCGTGGGCGTTGATCATGGCGAATACGAGCTATATCCAGTTTGTGCTGACCAACGTGGAGGCAGATATCCACGGGGACCAGGCCGTGGTGACCTGTTCGGAGAACATCCTCACCGCCGACGAGGACACCGAGGCCGGTTTCCTCGCTGGCGGAGAGGTCGTGGCGACCAATATCTTCGTCCGCGCGGACGGCGCCTGGCGCCTGCTGCTCCACCACGGATCGCCCATTCTGAACACCGCAGAGGAAGAATGAGTCTCGACCGGATCGAACTGCGCGGCCTGCGGGCCCGGGGACGGCACGGCTGCCTGCCGGCCGAGCGCGAGCTCGGCCAGGAGTTCGTGGTGGACGTCGAACTGGGCCTCGACACCCGCCCCGCCGCCGCCGGTGACGATCTATCCCGTACCGTCGACTACGGATCGCTCGCCGGCCGTCTGGTCGCCGTCGTCGAAGGGGAACCCGTGAACCTCATCGAGACACTGGCCGAACGGCTGGCAGGGATCTGCCTGAAAGAGGCCCCTGTGGCGGAGGTCGAGGTCACCGTCCACAAGCCGAGCGCCCCCGTGCCGCACCCCTTCACGGACGTGGCCGTGAAGATCAGGAGGAGTCGCCCATGACCGCGTCCGACCCCATCCACACGCCCGAGCGCACCGCGACCGGTGGCCACATGCTGGTCCAGCACCGTGTCGTGTTCTCCCTTGGCAGCAATCTCGGCGACCGCCTGGACAACATCCAGGAGGCCGTCGACGCGCTGTTCGACGCTCCCGGCCTGACGTTCGTGGCACTGTCGCCGGTGTACGAGACCACGCCGTACGCGCCGCCCGGGGTCTCGATGCCCGAGCAGGGCGACTTCCTCAACATCGTGCTGGTGGCCGACACCCGGCTCCCACCGGAGAACCTCCTCGAACGCGTCCTCAACATCGAGAACTCGATGCAGCGAGTACGCGAGGTCCGCTGGGGCCCCCGCACGCTCGACATCGACATCGTCGTGTTCGGCAACGTCACCATGGACGACCCGGACCTCACCCTGCCGCACCCCCGCGCGCACGAGCGGGCGTTCGTCCTGGTGCCGTGGGCGGACATCGAGCCGGACGTCCTCCTGCCCGGGCACGGGCGGGTCGGCGACCTGGCCGAGGCCCGGCAGGCGGAGGGAGGCCCCTCGACCGTGCGCCGCCGTGACGATCTCACCCTGCAGCCACCTGCATGAAGCCCACGCGCGTCCCGTTCCTCGCCGGCCTGGTGGTCATCATCACGTTGATCACCTGGGCGGTGCTGCGCACCGCCTACGTCTCCCTGCCGCCGCTGCCGTGGACCGCCGTGCCGACGCTGCTCCTGCTGGCGCTCGGCGAGGCGGTCACCGCCGTCAACACGCTGCGCCGGATCCGCCGCAAGCCCGGCACCAAACCGGTCGAGCCGCTCGTCGTCGCCCGCATGGCGGCGCTCGGCAAGGCCACGGCGCTCGCGGCGGGCGTCCTGGCGGGCGTCTTCGCCGGGTTCGCGCTCAGCCTGACCGACGCCCTGGACAAGCCGACACCGAGGAACGACTTCTTCGTGAGCGGCGGCACGTTCCTGGCCGCCCTGGTGCTGGTGGGTGCCGCGTTCTTCCTGGAGTACGCCTGCCGGGTCCCCAAGGACCCCGACGCGGAAGACCAGGACCGCGGCGCCTCCCGCGCCTGATTGCGTTAAGTGTTGTGGTCGTCGCATGCTGTATCGAACGCCTGCGTGGTGACATTCACGCGGCGTACGCTGGTCCGGTCTTGTTGGGGCATGCGATGCCATCGCCCGCCAAAGGAAGGGAAGTGAGCAGCGTGGCGGCATCGATGAGCGAGATCGAGATGCGTGTCCGAGCCTTGGAGACTCGAGTGGGTCGACATGACGAGGACATGGGAGCGGTTGTCGACAC
This sequence comes from Actinomadura rudentiformis, assembly GCF_008923185.1. Lineage (GTDB taxonomy): Bacteria > Actinomycetota > Actinomycetes > Streptosporangiales > Streptosporangiaceae > Spirillospora > Spirillospora rudentiformis. Next base: position 209,802 of record NZ_WBMT01000003.1, on the reverse strand, counting down.
GACCAGCAAGACATTCACGGTCGTGTCCGCGCTCGCGAGGAATGCGGGACTCGATGTCGATGAGCTCCTGGCAGAGGAGGATGACAACATCCAGGCCTGATCCCCGCAGGGCATGGGTTATTTGTCGATGTCGCCCACGACGAAGAACATCGAGCCGAGGATGGCGATCATGTCGGCGATGAGGGTGCCCGGGAGCAGCTCCGACAGGACCTGGATGTTGTTGAACGAGGCTGAGCGCAGCTTCATGCGCCAGGGGGTCTTCTCGCCGTGCGACACCAGGTAGTAGCCGTTGAGGCCCAGTGGGTTCTCGGTCCAGGCGTAGGTGTGGCCCTCCGGGACCTTGAGGACCTTCGGCAGCCGCTGGTTGATCGGGCCGGGCGGGAGCTCGCCGAGGCGGTCCAGGCAGGCGTCGGCCAGGTCGAGTGACGCGTACACCTGGTCGAGCAGGCACTCGAAACGGGCCAGGCAGTCGCCCTCGGTCCGGGTGACCACCCGGACGTCGAGGTCGCCGTAGGCCAGGTAGGGCTCGTCCCGGCGCAGGTCGAAGTCCACTCCGGAGGCACGGGCGATCGGGCCGGACACCCCGTACTGCAGGATCTGCTCCTCGGTGAGGACGCCCACCCCGCGGGTCCGGGCGCGGAAGATCTCGTTTCCCATGATCAGGTCTGAGATCTCGCTCATCCGGGAGCGGACGTCGCGGACGGCCTCGCGGGCACGGTGCGTCCATCCGGCCGGCAGGTCCTCCTTGAGGCCGCCGACCCGGTTGAACATGTAGTGCATGCGGCCGCCGGAGATCTCCTCCATCACGCGCTGGAGGTGCTCGCGCTCCCGGAACGCGTAGAAGATCGGCGTGATCGCGCCCACTTCGAGCGGGTACGAGCCGAGGAACATCAGGTGGTTGAGCACCCGGTTGAGCTCGGCGAGCAGGGTGCGGGCCCAGGTGGCGCGGTCGGGCACCTCCATGCCCAGCATGCGTTCGACCGCCAGCACCACGCCGAGCTCGTTGGAGAACGCCGACAGCCAGTCGTGCCGGTTGGCCAGCACGATGATCTGGCGGAAGTCGCGCACCTCGAAGAGCTTCTCGGCCCCCCGGTGCATGTAGCCGATGATCGGCTCGGCCGACGAGATGCGTTCGCCGTCCAGGGTCAGCCTCAGCCGGAGCACGCCGTGCGTGGACGGGTGCTGGGGCCCGATGTTGAGGGTCATGTCCTCGGTGGCGAGTTCCTTGGCCCCCGCCCCGATGCCGACGATCCGCTCTCTGCCCATTGCCTCGCCTCCGGCGCGGCGGCTCGCGGGCTCCATCGCGCGATCTTCCCTCGTCACGTGCTCGCTCCTTCGTCGCTGCGCGCGCTCCTCAGTCCAGATCGCACGGCCCACTCGCGCTCATGGGCTGGTTCACCGCCTTCGCCTGTCCGGCTGCTCACGCTTGACATCGTGCCATGGACAAAGGCTCGCGGTATTCAGCCGGTTTCGGGTTGACTATGCAGTGATGAATCCGACCCATGATGAGCAACCGCCCTTTTCTGGACCGGGTGGCGGCGGGCAGGGCGCGCCCCCGTACGGCGGTACGCCTGCGTCCGCGGCGCCCGCGCAGGCGCCGAGCTACCCGGCCGACCAGGCGTTCGAGCCCGGGGGCGGCTTGGCATGGGCCCACATCTCCAAACGTTTCACCTGGCACCGGCGGATCAGCGCGCTGCTCTGGGCAGTGCCGATCGGGCTCGTCGGCGGCTTCCTCATGTCGCGCAGCGGCGGGGCGCTGGGAGCGCTCCTGTGGGGCGTCGCCGTGCTGCTGTCGGTCGCGCTCGCGTGGATCGTGGCCGAGCTGGCCTACCGCTCGTGGGGGTACGCGGAACGGGCGGACGACCTGATCCTTTCGCATGGAGTGTTCGTCAAGCGGCTCATCGTCGTCCCGTATGGGCGGATGCAGTTCGTGGACGTGACCGCGGGCCTGCTGGAGCAGTGGCTGGGCGTGGCGACCGTCCGGATGCACACCGCCGCGGCCGCCACCGACGCCGTGATCCCCGGGCTGCCCGCGACCGAGGCCGCGATGCTGCGCGACCGTCTCGCCCAGAAGGGCGAGGAACGGAGCATGGGACTTTGAGCGGCCCGTACGGCCCGCCGCCCCCAGGCGGATACGGCCCTCACCCACCACACGGCGTGCCGGGGCGGCCTGGCCCCTACGGCCCATACGGCTCTCCAGGGCCGCAGGGGCCGCTCGGACGTCCGGGGCCGCCCTATGGTCCCCCTCGGCCGCCGGGGCCCGCAGGACCGCCCTACGGCCCGCCGGGCCATGGCCCTCCCGGGATGTACGGCCCGAGGCCGCCCGTGCGCTTCTCCGAGGGCGTGCACCGCCTGCACTGGGCGACCGCCCCGCTGCGTGCGTTCATCATCTTGATCATCTACTTTGTGCTGCTGGGCTTCCCGCTGCTGCTGACCCGGACCGAGAGCGGCGCCGCGCTGGTGCTCAGCCCCGAGGTGCTCGGCCGGTTCCTGGTCGTGTCGGTGCCGATGGCGGCGATCGCCGTGGCCGCGGGGCTCTGGGGCTGGCTGGGCACGCGCTTCTGGATCTCCGGCGACGATCTGGTCGTGGAGACCGGGATGTTGCGCAAGCGCAAGCGCCAGGTCCCGCTGTCGCGCATCCAGGCCATCGACCTGGTCCGGCCGCTGGTGACGCGGGTCTTCTCGCTCGCCGAGGTACGGGTGGAGCTGGCGGGCGGCGAGAAGAGCGAGATCGTCCTCCGCTATCTGGGCAGGAACGCGGCGCACCAGCTTCGGGCGGAGCTCCTCGCCCTGGCCGCCGGACTGCCCAGCCATACGCCGGAGGCGCCCGAACGCCCGCTCTGGCGGGTGGGCTTCGGCACGCTCCTCGGTTCGCTGCTGTTCCGCCTGCCGGTGATCGGGACGGCGATCCTCTTCGTTTTCTCGCTGGTCTTCCTGGTGGTGTACGCCGAGCTGGGCATGCTCGCGGTCGCGATCCCGGCGCTGCTCGGGCTGATCCGTGCCGTGATGGCGCCTCTGGTGATGTACGCGAACTTCACCGTGGCGATGTCCCCGGACGGCGTACGGCTCCGCTACGGGCTTCTGGAGACCCGTATGCAGACGGTCCCGCCGGGTCGCGTGCAGGCCGTCAGCATCGTGGAGCCGTCGCTCTGGCGCGCGTCCGGGTGGGCGCGCCTGGAGGTCACGGTCGCCGGCTACGCGGGGGAGCGGCAGGCGCTGTCCTCCGTGCTCCTCCCCGTGGCCCCGCGCCATATCGCCCTCAGCCTCGTCTCCCAGGTCTTCCCCGGCACCAACGTGGACGCCGTGGCCCTCCTGCCGTCGTCCTCGAAGGGTGTCTCGCTGGACCAGGCTGATGGCGCGGGCACCGACGACGTGGTGTTCGTGTCCCGCCATGGCTGGCCCTGCCGCCGTACGGACGTGATCGCCCACGCCCGGGCACAGAGTGTCCGCCTCACCGCCAATCTCGTGCAGCGCATGCTGGGCCTGGCGACGGTCCATGTGGACGCACCGCCCGGTCCCGTTCACGTGTCCGCTGCGGACCGCGACCTCGGTGAGGCCCGCGCGATCGTCGAATCCACGGCGCGCCGAGCCCGGGCCGCCCGCCGCGCGGGCGGCGATCCGGGCCGGTGGGCCACCCGCTGACCACGCCGGATGTGCGATCCAGCGGCTGGCCGGGCGTATTGTCCGGTCATGAGCGATGTGGTCTATGACCCGTGGTCGCCCGGTTTCGTGGCCGACCCGTACCCGGCGTTCGAACGGCTCCGGATGGAGGAGCCCGTCTTCTTCCACGAGCCGACCGGCCAGTGGGTGATCACCCGGTATGAGGACGTGAACGCGCTGCTGCGTGACCGGCGTCTTGGCCGGACGTACCTGCACGTGGGCGGCCACGAGGAGTTCGGCCGGGAGCCGGAGGCGGAGTTCCTCAAGCCGTTCTGGGACCTCGTGCGCGCCGGGATGCTGGACGTCGAGCCGCCCACGCACACCCGGCTGCGGCGCCTGGTGTCCAAGGCGTTCACCGCCCGCATGGTCGAGGGCCTCCGGCCGATGGTGCGCGGCCTCGCCGAGGAGCTGGCCGGGGCGTTCGTCGCCAAGGGCGGCGGCGACCTGCTGGCCGAGGTCGCCGAGCCGCTGCCGGTGAACGTGATCGCGGAGATGCTGGGTGTGCCCGCCGCCGACCGCCATCTGCTGCGGCCCTGGTCCGCCGACATCTGCGGGATGTACGAGCTGAACCCGTCCGAGGAGGCCCAGCGGACCGCCGTCCGTGCGGCCGTGGAGTTCTCCGGCTACCTGCGGGAGCTGGCGCGCGCCCGCGCGGCGGACCCGCAGGACGACTTGATCAGCGCGCTCGCGCAGGTCGTGGACGAGGGTGACCGGCTGACCGAGGACGAGCTCATCGGCACCTGTGTCCTGCTCCTGAACGCGGGCCACGAGGCGACCGTCAACACGACCGGCAACGGCTGGTGGTCGCTGTTCCGCAATCCCGGCGAGCTGGCCCGGGTGCGCGCCGACCGGTCGCTGATCCCGACGGCGGTGGAGGAGCTGATGCGGTACGACACGTCAGCGCCGATGTTCGAGCGCTGGGTCCTGGAGGACATCCAGGTCGCCGGGGTGGACATTCCGCGCGGCAGCGAGGTCGCGCTCCAGTTCGCCTCCGCCAACCGCGACCCGGAGGTCTTCCCCGACCCGGATCGGTTCGACGCGGGCCGCGATCCCAACCCGCACATCACGTTCGGCCTCGGCATCCACTACTGCCTGGGTGCGCCACTGGCCCGCATCGAGTTGAACGAGTCGTTCGGCGCCCTGCTGCGGCTCGCCCCGGATCTGAAGCTCGTCAGCGAACCCGAGTGGAAGCCCGGCTTCGTCCTGCGCGGCTTGGAATCCCTTCACGTCGAGCCCTGACCGAGAGGCCCCGGCTCGGCTGGTCTTGCCGGCCGCCGACCTGTCGATCAGACCGGGCTGGGGACGGGTGACAGGATGCTGGGCACCGAGATGCCCACCGACTGCGCCAGCCAGCCGAAGCCGCCCAGGCCGCCGGGATCGATGAGCTCGGCGTCCTCGCCGGCGGCGCACAGCGCCCTGACGTAACCGCGGGGGTCGCGGTGGGCGAGGTCGATCGGCGGGCGGGTGCCCGACAGGCCCAGCGAACGGAGGGCGTCACGCTGGGTCGTGAGGAGCGTGTCCGAGACCCCGGCTCTTTCTCCGGAGGCACAGCAGGCGTCGAGGGCCACGTGGGCGGTGACGTCGCAGGAGCCGTCCGGCACGGCGGGCACGGTCGCGCCGTCACGGTAGCCGGTGAGTGTGCCGTACGGCGGGCGGGATTCGCGGGTGTGCGAGTAGTCCACCGCGACCGCGAGCCCGCCGGCCAGCCGTTCGATGACCGATGACCAGGCGAGGCAGCGCGGGTGCCCGAGCTCGGCGCGATCACCGGGCTCGCGGAGCGGCCACCAGCGGGCCAGCCAGTCCAGATCTTCGGGGGAGGGCTCGGGACCGGTCCGTTCGGCGCCGGTGGCGGGGTCGACGAGCACCAGGCGCGGGCCGGCCGGGGTCTCCTCCACCACGTCGAGCGCGATGTTGTCGAGCCACTCGTTCGCGATCACGAGCCCGGTGATCTCCGGCGGGAGCTCGTCCCGCCACCTGATCCGGTCCGGCACCTCGGGCGGTCGCGGGGCGATCTCCACGGCCGTGGGCACGAGGCGTTCCGCCAACCCGGGGTCGGCGGTCCGGAGGATGTTGATCAGCAGCTCGGCGCGGCCGGCACCCACGTCGACCAGGTCGAGCCGGGCGGGGTGGCCAAGCGCGGCGTCCACCTCGGCCAGGAGACGGCCGAGGGCCGCCGCGAAGCGGGGCGACGCGTGCACCGAAGTGCGGAAATGCTCCCCGGGACGCTCACGCCGGTAGAACCCGTCCGTTCCGTACAGCGCACGCTCCATCGCGGTGCGCCAGGTCATCCAGACCGCCACCCTTGCGACGTTACCGCGCCGTCCCCTGTCCGGCCGCCCGTCTCGATGGCATCCCAGAGTCGTAGGCGCGTCCGACCTCCGGTTGATACAGCACTGAGCTCGGCAAACGTACGCTGAACGCATGCTCGGCAGACTCTGGGACTGGTGGCGCACCAAGAAGCCGCTGGTGGACGCGGCGTTCATGGCGCCCCTGCTTCTGATGTCCGCCCTGATCATCTGGAACGGGTCGGGGTTCCCGGTGCCGGACATCGCCCTGGTCCTGGCCCTCTGCCTTCCGCTGGTCCTGCGCCGGACCTACCCGCGCGCGGTCTTCGCCACGGTGGCGTTGTCGTCGTTCTTCCAGTGCGTGGCGGGCGTCGATCTTCTGCCCGCGAACATCGCCGTTCTCATGGGCATCTACACGCTTGCTGCAGACCAGCCTCGGATCTGGGGTCTCGCCGCGGCAGCCGTGGGCGAGCTGGGCGCGGCGATGGCGGCGCTGCGCTACGGGGGCGCTGGCGACGACTCCAAAGGGATGTTCATCATGCTCTCCATCCAGGTGTGGAGCGTGTGGATCCTCGGCACCTACATCAGCACGCGCCGCGCCTACACGCGTTCGGTCGAGGAACGCGCCGAACGGCTGGAGAAGGAACGCGACCAGGAGGTCCAGATGGCCATGGCCGCCGAGCGGGCCCGGATCGCCCGCGAGCTGCACGACGTGGTGGCGCACAACGTCAGCGTCATCGTGGTCCAGGCGGACGGCGCCTCGTACGCCATCGAGACCGACACCGCCCGCGCCAAGGAGGCCCTGGAGACGATCTCGGTCACCGGGCGCCAGGCGCTGGCCGAGATGCGGCGGCTGCTGGGCGTGCTGCGCGAGGGCGACGACGCGGGGTCGTACGCGCCGCAACCGGGCGTCGGCCAGCTGGGCGATCTGGTGGAACAGGTCCGCACGTCGGGCCTGCCTCTCGACTTCGAGGTGACGGGCACGCCGCACGAGATGTCGGAGGGCCGCCAGTTGACGGTCTTCCGGATCGTGCAGGAGGGACTGACCAACACCCTGAAACACGCCGGTCCCAAGGCCGCCGCGCGGGTCCGCCTGCACTACGGTGACGAGGCGGTCGAGGTACGGATCGTCGACGACGGCCGCGGCGCCGCGGCCGCGAACGACGGCCGGGGGCACGGCCTGGCGGGCATGCGGGAACGCGCTGCGGTCTACGGGGGCACCGTCGACGCGGGCCCCCGCCCGGGTGGGGGCTTCGAGGTGATCGCCCGGATCCCCGTCCGCGAGGAGGTGCCGGCGTGACCGATCGTGACCGATCGTGACCTATGACGACAGGACGGACGGATGGAGACGCCATGGGACCGGACGGGGAGCACGGCTTGATCCGGGTGATGCTGGTCGATGACCAGGAGCTCGTGCGGGCGGGCTTCAAGATGGTGCTCGACGCCCAGCCGGACGTGGAGGTCGTCGGCCAGGCGGGGGACGGCGCGCAGGCCCTGGAACTGCTGCGGACGACACGGGCGGACGTCGTGCTCATGGACGTCCGGATGCCGCGGATGGACGGGATCGAGGCGACCCGGCGGATCACGGCGGACGGCGGTCCGGACGGGCCGAAGGTCATCATCCTCACCACGTTCGACCTCGACGAGTACGCGTTCGCGGCCATCAAGGCGGGCGCGGGCGGCTTCCTGCTCAAGGACGCCGGTCCCGCGCAGCTGATCGAGGCGATCCGGGCGGTGCACTCCGGCGACGCCGTGGTGGCGCCCAGCACGACCAAACGGCTGCTGGACAGGTTCGCGCTGCACCTGCCGGACAAGGAGCAGCAGGCGACCGGTGCGCTGGACACGCTGACCGAACGGGAGTCGGAGGTGCTGCACCTGGTCGCCCGCGGGCTGTCGAACGCCGAGATCGCCGATCGCCTCTACGTCTCCGAGGCGACCGTCAAGACGCACATGGGCCGGATCCTGATGAAGCTGGGGCTGCGGGACCGCGTCCAGGCCGTGGTCTTCGCGTACGAGTCAGGTCTGGTCAAGCGGGGCCGAAGCGACGCGTAGACCAGGGTTGGACGGAAGTGGGACGGATTCGTACGTCTCAGGTCGTACGAGAGCCGGCGGGCCAGCCGAAGTGCTGACCTGAAGCGTGGACGCACGGTCGATGGCGGCGGGGACGCCGATCCCTAGCGTGGATCACGAAGCCAGAGATCCACGAAGGAGTCGCTGTGACCAGCACGTACGCCAGTCCGCCCGCGGGAGGGTCCGCCCTCGCCACACCCGCCGTCGTGGCCACCGAGGTGAGCAAGGTGTACGGCACGGGTGACGCCGCCGTGCACGCGCTGCGCGGGGTCAGCGTGGGATTCGCCAAGGGCGCGTTCACCGCCATCATGGGGCCGTCGGGGTCCGGCAAGTCCACGCTCATGCACTGCCTGGCCGGCCTCGACACCGTCAGCGGCGGCAAGGTCATGCTGGGTGACTCCGAGGTCACCGGGCTCAACGACAAGCAGCTCACGTTGCTGCGCCGGGAGCGGATCGGCTTCATCTTCCAGGCGTTCAACCTGCTGCCCACGCTGACCGCCGAGCAGAACATCCTGCTGCCGCTGGAGCTGTCCGGGCGCAAGCTGCACCAGCAGTGGTTCGACCAGGTCGTCGAGGTCGTCGGCCTGCGCGACCGGCTCGGGCACCGTCCGAACGAGCTGTCCGGCGGACAGCAGCAGCGGGTCGCGTGCGCCCGTGCCCTGGTCTCGCAGCCTGAGGTGATCTTCGCGGACGAGCCCACCGGCAACCTGGACTCCCGTTCGGGCGCCGAGGTGCTGAGCTTCCTGCGTTCGTCCGTGCGCGAGATGGGCCAGACGATCGTCATGGTCACGCACGACCCCGTCGCCGCCTCGTACGCCGACCGCGTGGTCTTCCTGCGCGACGGACTGATCGTCAGCGAGCTCTTCCAGCCGACGCCGGACACCGTGCTCGACCGCCTCAAGGGCCTCGAGGGCTGAGCACGATGCTGAAGACCACACTCGCGGGCCTGCGGGCCCACAAGCTGCGGCTGCTCCTCACCGGGCTGGCCATCACCCTGGGCGTCGGTTTCATCGCCGGCACGTTCGTCCTCACCGACACGATGGAGAAGGGAGTCGACAAGAAATTCGCCAAGTCCGCCGACAAGGTCGATGTCGCGGTACTGCCCAAGGGATCCTCGGGGCCGTCGGACTCGACGGAGGGGCAGCTCCCCGCCGCCCTGCTGGAAAAGATCCGGGCGCTGCCCGGCGTGACCGAGGCGCAGGGCGCGGTCCGCGGTGACGCGCCGCTGGTCGGCAAGGACGGCAAGGTGGTCGGTGACATGCCGACGGTCGGGCTCTCGGTGCCGGGCGGGCGGCTGCAGCGGTACGAGCTCGACAAGGGCCGGGTGCCGGCCGGGCCGAACGAGGCCGTCGTGGACACCAAGACCGCCGAACGGGAGGGCTTCACGGTCGGCCAGGCGATCACGGTCCTGGACGGGAAGCGCACGCCGCACCGGTTCACGCTGGTCGGGATCGCCGACTTCGGCATCGATCCGGACGCGGGGTACCGGGGCGCGGTGGGCTTCGACCCCGCCACCGCGACGCGGATGACGGGCAGCACGACGTACGAGGAGATCGACGTGGCGGGCGGGGGCCTCGACGCGGTCACCCGTGCCGCCGGCGGCTCGTACGACGTCGTGACCGGCGCGCAGCTCGGCGACCGGCTGGCCAAGAGCGCCGGCGCCGACATGAAGGTCATCCGGAACGGCCTGCTCATCTTCGGGCTGGTGTCGCTGGTGGTGTCGGCGCTGGTCATCTACAACACGTTCTCGATCCTCATCGCCCAGAGGATGCGGGAGATGGCGCTGCTGCGCTGCGTCGGCGCCACCCGGCGGCAGATCTTCGGGAGCGTCCTGACCGAATCCGCGGTCGTCGGGTTCGTCGGCTCGCTCACCGGCCTGATCGCCGGGCTCGGACTGGGCGGCGGGGCGCTGGCGCTGTTCAACGCGCTGGGCGCGGGCATCCCGACGGCCGCGGTCACGCTGGCGCCGCGGACGATCGTGGTGGGCCTGCTGGTCGGCGTCGTCGTCACCGTGGTCTCGGCGCTGTTGCCGGCCCGCGCCGCGACCCGCATCGCGCCCATCGCCGCGCTGCGCACCGACCTGGAGCCGGGCAGCGGAAGGTTCCGGCTGGGCTGGCCCCGGACCGTTCTCTCCGCGCTCCTGGGGCTCGGCGGGCTGGGGCTGGGGGTCTTCGGCGCGCTGGTCATGGCGAAAGGCCAGGCCGCGATGTTCACGGTCGCGGTGTCGGGCGGCCTGGTCTTCCTCGCGGTGATCACGCTGATGCCGGCGCTCGTCCGCCCGCTGGGCCGGCTGGCCGGGGCGATCCCGGCGCGGCTGGGCGGTGTGCCGGGCCGGCTCGCGGTGGAGAACGCGCGTCGCTCGCCCCGCCGTACCGCCACCACCACCATCGCACTGACGATCGGTGTCGGCCTGATGAGCCTGTTCGCGGTGGTCGCAGCCAGCGGCAAGGCCACCACGGACGCCCAGCTGGACAAGCAGTTCCCGGTGGATTACCAGCTGACGACGCAGTTCAGCGGCGGCGACGCCGGCGATGAGCCGGTGCCGCGGGCCCTGACCGCGGTCCTGCGCAACGTTCCGCAGGTGGCCAGCGTCACCGAGTTGCGAACGAAGGAGACGCTGGTCGGGGGGACCGAGGAGCGCGTCGGCAGCGTCACGCCCTCGTCGCTCGGCACGGTGCTCAAGCCGGAGTTCGCCACCGGATCGCTGGCGGACCTGCGGCCGGGAACGGTCGCCGTGGACCAGGAGACCGCGAAGGGCCGCGGCCTGCGAGCCGGGCAGACGGTGCAGGTCAAGACCCGGCAGGGGAACGTCCCGCTGAAGGTCATCGGCACCTTCGGCACCGACGCCCCCGTCACGCCCTTCCTGGTGACCGAGGCGGACTTCAACCGGTACTTCGCCGCGCGGGACCCGGAGATGATCTTCGTCAACGCCAAGGAGGGCGCCGCCAGCAAGGGCGCGCGCACCGCCGTGGAGAACGCCGCCCAGCCGTACCCGACCGTGAAGGTGATCTCGTCGGCGGAGCTGCGGGAGCAGTTCTCCAAGGCTATCGACATGGTCCTGATGATCTTCGGTGGGCTGCTCGGCCTGGCGATCATCATCGCGCTGTTCGGCATCGCCAACACGCTGACGCTGTCGGTGGTCGAACGGACCCGCGAGTCGGCGCTCCTGCGCGCCCTCGGCATCACCAAACGCCAGCTGCGCCGGATGCTCTCGGTCGAGGCCTTCGTGATGGCCGTGATGGGTGCGTTCACCGGAGTGGTCCTGGGCGTCGCGTTCGGGTGGGCCGCCACGACCGCGATGGCTGCGAGCGCGGTCTTCGCCCTGCCCTGGCTGCAGGTGATCGGGTTCATGGTCCTCGCGGGCCTGGCGGGGATGGTCGCCGCCGTCCTCCCTGCCCGCCGCGCGGCCAAGGCCTCCATCGTGGAGTCCCTCGCCCACGACTGACCCGTGGACGACCCGCGGATGACCTGCGGACGCGGCAACGGTGGGGTGGGGCCCGGACAGGGCTCCACCCCACCGGTCGTCGTTGTGCCGGTGGCGAGGGCGCGCGGTGACGGTCATGACCATCAGTAGTCAAATCCTCACTCCTTTGCCAGGCTGGACCGGTGATGTGCCGCCCTCGGACTCGCGGGTACGCTGGTCGCGCACGTCCGGTACCCACCTGAGGACTGGAACGGAGACATGGACTCTGGAGTCACGCCTGCCTCCGGCGCGCCCGGAAACAACGCGGCAGGAAACGGCGCGACCGCGCCCGAAGACCGGCCGGCTCGCCTTTCGGTGGGCGTCATCGGTGCGGGCCGCGTCGGCACCGCGCTCGCCCAGGCGCTCGCCCGTGCCGGGCATCGGGTCGTCGCCGCCACCGCGGTGTCCGAAGAGTCGCGCCGCAGGGCCGAGGAACGCCTGCCCGGCGCCGAGCTGCTCACGCCGCATGAGGTCGCGGCGTCCTCCGATCTCATCCTGCTGACCGTCCCGGACGACGCCCTGGCGGAGCTGGCCGCCGGGCTCGCCGCCACCGACGTCCCTGTCGGCGGCAAGCTCGTCGTCCACACCAGCGGCCGGTACGGGACAGCCGTCCTGGACCCCGTCACCCGGGCGGGCGCGCTGCCGCTGGCGCTGCACCCGGTCATGACGTTCACCGGCAGGCCGGACGACCTCCACCGGCTGACGGGCATCTCGTTCGGCGTGACGGCCCCGGATCCGCTCCGGCCGGTGGCCGAGGCCCTGGTGCTCGAAATGGGCGGCGAGCCTTCCTGGATCACCGAGGAGCAGCGCCCGCTGTACCACGCCGCGCTGGCCGGAGGCGCCAACCACCTGGTCACGATGGTCGTCGAGTCCATGGACCTGCTGCGGTCGGCCGGTGTGGCAGAGCCCGGGCGCATGCTCGGGCCGCTCCTCGGCGCCGCGCTCGACAATGCCCTGCGCCTCGGCATCGACGGCCTGACCGGCCCCGTGGCACGCGGCGACGCCGACACGGTGGCCGGCCACGTGGCGGAGCTCGCCCGTGTCTCTCCCGCCGGCCTGCGCGCGTACGTGGCCCTGGCCCGGCTCACCGCCGACCGGGCGCTCAGCGCCGGGCTGCTCAAACCCGAGGCCGCCGAACGGCTCCTCGAAGTACTGGCCGACTGAACGAGCCGACCGTCTGGATGAGAGGGGGCGGGCCTGGTGACACCCGTCATCGCGACGACCCGCGAGGAGCTGGCGGTCGTCCGCTCCGGGGTGAAGGGGACGGTGGCGCTCGTACCGACCATGGGCGCCCTGCATGAGGGGCACCGCTCACTGATCCGCAAGGCACGGGGCCTGGCGGACGTGGTGGCGGTGAGCATCTTCGTCAATCCGCTCCAGTTCGGGCCCGGGGAGGACCTGGACCGCTATCCCCGGACGTTCACCGACGACATCGAGGCCTGCGCGGCGGAGGGCGTGGACATCGTCTTCGCCCCCACGCAGGACGTGATGTATCCGCATGAGCCGCAGGTCAGGATCGATCCCGGGCCCATGGGCGAGATCGTGGAGGGGGAGACCCGGCCGGGGCACTTCGCCGGAATGCTCACGGTCGTCATGAAGTTGTTGAACCTGGTGCGCCCGGACGTCGCCGTGTTCGGCGAGAAGGACGCCCAGCAGCTGGCCATGATCCGCCGGATGGTCGCCGACCTGGACGTTCCGGTGCGGATCGTGGGCGGCCCGACCGTGCGGGAGCTCGGCGGGCTGGCGCTGTCCAGCCGCAACCGCTACCTGTCGGAGGCGGAGCGGCAGACCGCGCTGGCGCTGTCCCAGGCTCTCCAGGCCGGTGCCGACCTCGTGACGGACGGGCCGGTCGCCGTGGTCGGCGCGGCCCGGGCCGTGCTCGACAAGGCGGCGCGCGCCGAACCTCCCTTGATGCTCGACTACCTGGTCCTGGTCGACCCGTCGACCTTCACCGAGGTCCTGGCCGGATACACCGGCGAGGCCGTCCTGGCCGTGGCCGGCCGGGTCGGCTCCACCCACTTGATCGACAACGTCCCGCTGTTCTTCGCCCCCAAGGAGTCCTGATGTTCCGGACGATGTTCAAGTCGAAGATCCACCGCGCCACGGTGACCCAGGCCGACCTCCACTACGTGGGCTCGCTCACCATCGATCAGGACCTCATGGACGCCGCCGACCTGCTGCCGGGCGAGCAGGTGCACGTCGTCGACATCGACAACGGCGCCCGGCTGGAGACGTACCTGATCGCGGGCGAGCGCGGCTCCGGGGTGATCGGCATCAACGGCGCCGCCGCCCGTCTCGTCCAGCCCGGCGACCTTGTGATCATCATCAGCTACGCGCAGATGAGCGATGCCGACGCCCGCGCGTTCGAGCCGAGCGTCGTCCATGTCGACCGGGACAACAAGATCATCTCGCTGGGCTCCGACCCCGGCGAGCCCGTGCCGGGCTCCGGCCAGCTGCGCGGCGATCTCGTGCACGGCTGATTTCCGGCGACCCGGGCGCATCACCACTCCAGGGTTAATGTCACAATGACGAGAACAACCCCCTGGAGGAGGGCTCATGATCCCTCGACTACTCGCCGCCCCCGAGCCGGGCTGGACCGTGGAGGCCGACGTCGTCGTGGTCGGCTCCGGCATCGCGGGCCTCGTCACCGCGTTGCGCTGCCGCCCGTACGGCACGGTCCTGCTCGTCACCAAGGCATTGCTGGACGAGGGCTCGACCCGCTGGGCCCAGGGCGGCATCGCGGCCGCGCTCGCCCCTGACGACAGCCCGGAAGAGCACCTCGCCGACACCCTCACCGCCGGCGTCGGGCTCTGCGACGAGATGGCCGTGCGGACGCTGGTCACCGAGGGGCCCGGGGCGGTACGGCGGCTCATCGAGCTCGGGACCGAGTTCGACCGTACGGCCGAAGGGGAGGTCGCCCTCACGCGCGAGGGCGGGCACCACCGGCGCCGCATCGCCCACGCGGGCGGCGACGCCACCGGGGCCGAGATCAGCCGGGCCCTGCTCGCCGCGCTCAAGGAATCGGACATCAGGGTCATCGAGCACGCCCTCGTCCTCGATCTGCTCACCGATGACGCGGGCCGGGCGGCCGGGATCACCCTGCACGTCATGGGCGAGGGCCAGCCGGGCGGGGTCGGTGCCGTGCGCGCGCCGGCGGTCGTCCTGGCCACCGGCGGGCTGGGGCAGGTGTTCTCGGCCACCACCAATCCCTCCGTGTCGACCGGCGACGGTGTGGCGCTCGCGCTGCGGGCCGGAGCCGCGGTCACCGATCTGGAGTTCGTGCAGTTCCACCCGACCGTCCTGTGGCTGGGGGACGGAGCGCGGGGGCAGCAGCCGCTGATCTCCGAGGCGGTGCGCGGCGAGGGTGCCCACCTGATCGACCACTCCGGTGAACGGTTCATGGTGGGCCGCCATGAACTGGCGGAGCTCGCCCCGCGTGACGTCGTGGCCAAGGGGATCATGACGCGGATGCGGGAGACGGGCGCGTCCCACATGCTCCTGGACGGCCGCCACCTCGGCGTCCGCATGTGGGAGGACCGCTTCCCGACGATCCTCGCGGCCTGCCGCCACCACGGCATCGACCCCGTCAAGGAGCCGATCCCGGTGGTCCCGGCCGCTCACTACGCCAGCGGCGGCATCCGTGCCGACCTGAACGGGCGTACCTCCGTGCCGGGTCTGTACGCCTGCGGGGAGGTCGCCTGCACGGGGGTCCACGGCGCCAACCGTCTCGCCTCCAACTCCCTCCTGGAGGGTCTGGTCTTCGCTGAACGGATCGCTGCCGCCATCTCCCGGACGCCTGATGTCTCCCGCACCTCCGCTGTCCCGCCCGCGCCGGAACGCGGCGTGGCAGAGGGTGGAGCCTTGCTGGACCCCTCGGTCCGGGGCGACATCCAGCGAATCATGACCTTGTGTGCCGGTGTGCTGCGGAACGCCGAGGGGCTCACCACAGCGGAACGTGAACTCGCGGCGATGGCGGATGGTGCCGTCCGCGAGCCGGCGGCCGACGGCGTTCGCGTGGCGCCTTGCGCCGAGGCGTGGGAGGTCACCAACCTGCACACGGTGGCCACGGCGATCGTGGCGGCCGCCCGGCGCCGGGAGGAGACCCGCGGGAGTCACTGGCGGGAGGACTTCCCGGAACGCGACGACGCCGGTTGGCGCGGCCACCTGGTCACCCGCCTGGGCGACCACGCCCTGTCCACCACTGATGACGCCCTGTCCACCACCTACGAGGAGATGACATGACGCCGGAGCTGCAGGCACGGCTGGCCGAGGCCGGGCTCGATCCACAGGCTGTGGAAAACCTGGTGCGAGTCGCACTGGACGAGGACGGGCAGGTGGACGTCACCAGTGAGCCGATCTTCTCGCCGGAGGACACCGCGAGCGGAGACTTCACCGCGCGCGAGGACGGGATCGTTGCCGGCATTCCCGTGGCGGAGGCCGTCTTCGAGGCGCTGGACGTCGCGTACACGGCGAAGGCGGCAGACGGCGATCGTGTCACCGCGGGCCAGGTGCTGATCTCGGTGAACGGGCCGACGCGCGCCCTGCTCCGCGCCGAGCGGACCGCCCTCAACCTCCTCACCCACCTCTCGGGCATCGCCACGGCCACGGGGCGCTGGGTGGACGCCATGGAGGGCACCAAGGCGAAGGTGCGCGACAGCCGCAAGACACTGCCGGGCCTGCGGGCCCTGCAGAAGTACGCGGTGCGTTGCGGCGGCGGGGTCAACCACCGGATGGGCCTGCACGACTCCGCGCTGATCAAGGACAACCACGTGGCGGCGGCGGGCTCGGTCACCGCCGCGTACCGGGCGATACGCGACGTCTACCCGTCCCTCCACATCCAGGTCGAGTGCGACACTCTCGCTCAGGTCGAGGAGGCACTGGCGGTCGGCGCGCGTTCGATCCTGCTGGACAACATGACGCTCGATCAGATGCGCGAAGCGGTGCGCCTGGTGAACGGCCGGGCGGAGCTGGAGGCGAGCGGCGGACTCGCCTTGGACAGGGCCCGAGATGTGGCCGTGACCGGTGTGGACTACCTTGCAGTAGGTGCGCTGACCCACTCGGCGCGCGTGCTCGACATCGGCCTTGACTTCACCTGACCAGCGGGGACCTGATGCTGCTCACGATCGACGTCGGTAACACCCATACCGTCCTCGGCCTGTTCGAGGGCGAGGAGGTTATCGAACACTGGAGGATCAACACCGATCCGCGACGGACAGCCGATGAGATAGCCGTCGTCCTCCAGGGTCTGGTCCAGCAGAGCCCGCTGCTGGCCGAGACCGACATCAGCGGCATCGCTCTGTGCTCCACGGTCCCGTCGGTTCTGCACGAGATGCGGGAAATGTGTCGCCGGTACTACGGCGACGTGGCCGCGGTGATCGTCGAACCCGGGGTCAAGACCGGCGTTCCGGTACGGATGGACAACCCCAAGGAAGTGGGGGCCGACCGCATCGTCAACGCGCTCGCGGCCGTCCACCTGCACCGCGGTCCGGCGATCGTCGTCGACTTCGGCACGGCCACCACGTTCGACGCCGTCTCCGCCAAGGGCGAGTACGTCGGCGGCGCGATCGCCCCCGGCATCGAGATCTCCATCGACGCCCTGTCCGTACGGGGTGCCCAGCTTCACAAGATCGAGCTCCAGCGGCCCCGGAACGTGATCGCCAAGAACACCGTCGAGGCCCTCCAGTCCGGCATCATCTTCGGCTTCGCCGGCCAGGTGGACGGGATCGTCGAGCGCATGTCCGAGGAACTGGCCGAGGACCCCGACCAGGTCACCGTCATCGCCACGGGCGGCCTGGCACCCCTGGTACTCGACGAGGCCCGCAGCATCGACGCGTTCGAGCCCTGGCTGACCCTGGTGGGCCTCCGCCTGATCTACGAGCGCAACACGCCCTGAGACAGGGTGTGTAGTGCCTGAGGGCCAATCTGGCGGCAGCGGGTGTTGCGCGGGGTTCAAGATCGGCATAGTGGATCATCAAACTCATGATCCCGATCTCCCCCCAGGAGTCCTCGTGAATATCGTTCAGCGCACGATCGCTGTAGGCGCGACGGCCGTCGCCGCCGGAGCGATGGTCCCGGCCGCGCACGCCGCCGCCCCCGGTACCCAGGCTGCGGCCCGCGCCCAGGCAGCCGCCGGCGCTCAGGCGGCCAACGCCTGCGACGCCAAGAACCTGAAGGTCATTCCGGTGTCGAAGACACTGCCGAAGACCAAGGACCCCAAGGTCGGCCTCAAGATGCGCCTCTACAAGGAGCGCGGTGAGGGCGGGATGGACCACTGGGCCGAGTTCGTGGTCACTTACTGCCCGAACAACGTCAACCCCGCACATCTCAAGGACCCCAAGAAGCAGCTCAGCAAGATGGTCGTCCTGAAGTTCACGATCACCAGCGGGAAGAAGAAGGAGTCCCGCACCTGCGACCGCGGCCAATACTTCTGGCGGCACGCGGCCCACCAGCGGAACGCGACGAAGCCCAAGCCGATGTCCTTCCGCTGCCAGATCCCGCTGCCGAACCACAAGACCAAGTGGAAGGGCGCCGCAACGCTCACCTACAACGTCTACAACGCTTCCACCGGCAAGCGGAAGCAGCACGCGTTCCCGATCAAGACCGCCGTCGTCAAGTGATCGGCGTCGTCTTCACGTGATCAGTGTCGTCTCAAGTGATCGCGGGGAAGTCGTTCGCGGGGCATCGACCCGGCTCGATAGCCTTGTGCCGTGAGTGACGAGACCTACGACGACCTTCCGGAGCAGATGCGGGTGCGCCGGGAGAAGCTCGACCGGCTCCGCGAGAGCGGTATCGACCCCTACCCGGTGACCTTCCCCCGCACGGCGACGATTGCCGAGATCCGGGAGAAACACCCGGATCTGGAGCCGGGCACCGAGACGGGCGAGAAGGTCGGCGTCACCGGTCGCGTCATGCTGGTCCGCAACACCGGCAAGCTCTGCTTCGCCACCATCCGCGACGGCAGCGGCGACATCCAGGTGATGTTGTCGCTCGCCAAGGTGGGGCAGGAGTCGCTGGACGCCTGGAAGCGCGACGTCGACCTCGGCGACCACGTCGGCGTCGAGGGCGAGGTCATCACCTCCAGGCGCGGCGAGCTGTCAGTGATGGCCGACTCGTTCGCGATCACTTCGAAGTGCCTGCGGCCGCTGCCGGAGAAGCACGCCGGGCTCACCGATCCCGAGGCGCGCGTCCGGCAGCGGTACGTCGACCTGATCGTGAACGACGAGGCCCGCAAGATGGCGCACGTCCGCAGCGCCACCGTGCGGGCCGTCCGCGACTTCTGGCACAACGAGGGTTACCTCGAGGTCGAGACCCCGATGTTGCAGCCGATCCATGGCGGCGCGGCGGCGCGCCCGTTCAAGACGCACATCAACGCGTACGACATGGAGCTCTACCTGCGCATCGCGATCGAGCTCTACCTCAAGCGGCTCGTCGTGGGCGGCATCGACAAGGTCTTCGAGATCAACCGGAACTTCCGGAACGAGGGCGCCGACTCGACGCACAACCCCGAGTTCACGATGGTCGAGGCGTACGGCACCTACCTCGACTACAACGACATGGCCGACCTGACCCAGCGGATGTACCAGGACGCGGTCGTGGCGGCGCTGGGCACATCGGTCGTGGTGCACGAGGGGCAGGAGATCGACCTCGGCCTTGCCGAGTGGCCGCGCATCACCCTCTACGGCTCGGTGTCGGGGGCGCTCGGCGAGGAGATCACGCCGCACACGCCGATCGAGCAGGTGCGCAAGCACGCCGACGCGCGCGGCATCTCCTGGGACCCCAAGTGGGGGCAGGGCAAGCTCGTCCAGGAGATCTTCGAGGAGCTGGTCGAGCACACGCTCGTGCAGCCCACGTTCGTCATGGACTACCCGGTGGAGACCTCGCCGCTGACGCGGCAGCACCGCGAGGAGCCGCTGCTCACCGAGAAGTGGGACCTGATCGGCTTCGGGACGGAGCTGGGCACCGCCTACTCCGAGCTCGTCGACCCGGTCGAGCAACGCCGCCGCCTCACCGAGCAGTCGCTGCTCGCGGCGGGCGGTGACCCGGAGGCCATGCAGCTCGACGAGGACTTCCTGCGCGCCCTGGAGTACGCGATGCCCCCGACCGGGGGCATGGGCGCCGGCATCGACCGGATGATCATGGCCTTCACCGGCAAGAACATCCGCGAGACGATCCTGTTCCCCCTGGTCAAGCCGGAGTAGGTCAAGCCGCGGCAGGTCAGACCAGAGGGATCGGTCAGGCGGACTCGCGGATGACGATCTCGGGTGTGAGAACGACCTGGCGGTGGCGGTGGCGCTTGCCTTCCGCGGCTTCGGCAAGCGCCAGCTCCGCGGCCTCGTAGCCGATCTCCTGGCGCGGCTGGCGGATGGTGGTCAGGGGGACCGCGGCGCTGGTGGCCAGCTCGATGTCGTCGTAGCCGATCACGGCGATCTCCTCCGGGACCCGGACCCCCAGCCGCAGCAGCTCGTTGATCAGGCCGATGGCCAGCAGATCGTTGGCGCAGAAGACGCCGTTGGGCATGGCCGGCAGGTCTATCAGCCGCTGGGCCGCCGCGCGGCCCTCGGTCGGCGTCAGCGCCTCCTGGATCAGTGTGATCAGCTCGCCGCCGCCGGCCTTGGCCAGCGTGCGGGCCGCGCCGTTGCGGCGTTCGACGCAGGGCAGCGGCTCGGGAAGGCCGGTCACGAACGCCAGCCGTTCCCGCCCGAGGGCGAGCAGATGCCCGGCGGCGATGTCCCCGCCCGCGACATGGTCCACCTGGGCGAAGCACACATTGGGGGCCGAATGGTCGAGCAGCACCACGGTCATGCCCGAGGCGCGCAGCCGGTCGATCTCCTTCGGGCCGACACCCACCGGAATGATCAGCACGCCGGCGGCGCGCTGCTCCTCGAGCAACTCCAGGATCCGGCGCTCCTTGGCGGCCGAGTGGTCGCTCGTCAGCCACAGCGCGTCATGGCCCGCCTCGTTGAGCGCCATCTCCGCGCCGCGGGCGACATCGGTGGCGTACGGGTTGGTGAGGTCCTCCACGACGATCCCGAACGCGCGGGCACGACGCGGCCCGGCGTTGGCCTGACGGAGCCGTCTGGCGGACTCATTGCGGACGAATCCGAGTTCCTCGATCGCCGCACGAACGCGATCACGGGTGGCTTCGGCCACGAGATCTGGCCGGTTTAGGACATTCGAAACGGTCCCAACTGAGACTCCGGCACGTCTCGCGACTTCCCGAATACTGGTGGCGGGCAACTCACTCCTCGTCGACCCCGGATCTGTTTTCGCAGGTTATCGAGCTTTCCCCGCGAACCCCCGTGAGATCCATCACGGTTGGTAGCCATACAAGCACACAAAGTGCCCAATCGGCGCTTGACGGGCCGGATCCGGCCGCCTAGCGTTCCGAGCCGAAGCGTAGCTTGAAACGATTCACGATCATCGTTGGCGTACGGGTCGGAGAATCGGACGACGAAGGGATGGGGCTGAAGTGGCTGGCGATCATGACCCGTCCCCGCACGAGACGTTCCCGGGACCGTCCACATCCTCGTGGGCGAGTCGGTTCCGGGTTCATCCGCGTTCGGTTGGCCAACGAGTGAATCGTTACCCGGAGTTCCCGCACGGCGCCCCGCAATCGACCCATCGGCCACCTCCGGCCAAGCATGCGACAAGAAGAGGAAACAGATGATCTAAGTCCGGAGGCTCCGGACCCGGCAACCCAACGCGTACAGATCGAGGCCTACCCGTGCCTGTGCAGCGGACGGCTGCATCCCCGCGGTCATCACCACGGACGAGGGAGGACGGAGTGGAACAGGCCACACTCGCACGTCGTGGCACCGACGATCTGCGACTGAACGAGGAGGAGATCAAACTGCTCGCTCAGATCGCCAGCGGTGTCACAGCCGATGTGGCGGCACGCAAACTCGAGCTGAGCGCGCGGACGTTGAGGCGTCGTCTGCGCACGATCTGTGATCGGCTCGAAGTCAACACCCCTATCGAGGCCGTGGTGTGGGCGGCCCGAAGGCAACTCATCTGAGCAGTCCGGTAGCGAGAGAAGAACTCCGTCCACCCCCGCAGCGGCGGCGCTGACGCCCTGACAGGTAGGTCCCTGCAGGCGGCGTCGCCGCGGACGAGGTTCAACTGACAAGCGGCGGCCACGGGGGGACGCCGCGCTTCCGGACAAGGCGTCGTTGACCACATATGGAGCATCCGTTAACCGCATGCGCATGGGCGCGCCAAGTGCGCCGCCGCCGCGACGTTAACGGCGAGATTTCACGGCGAACCGTGTGTCCGTGTTGCGTACCGTGGCGTCCGCGCTGCGTACGGTGGCGTCCGTGCTGCGCGCCGTACGTCAAGCCACTCGGACGGCGCCGGCGTAGGGACGTCCTGCCAGGGGGGAGATCTTGACCACGTCGCCGGTCTGCGGGGCGTGGAGGAACTTGCCGTCGCCCACGTACATGCCCATGTGGTGCAGGTCGCCGTGGAAGAAGACCAGGTCGCCCGGCTGGAGCTGGCTGCGGGAGATATGGGTGCCTGCGTTCCACTGGCTGCCGGTGTAGTGGGGGAGGCTGATGCCCACCTGCTTGTACGCCCACATCGTGAGGCCGGAGCAGTCGAAGGTGGAGGGGCCGGCGGCGCCCCAGACATAGGGGCGGCCGATCTTGCTCATCGCGTAGCGGAGGGCTTGAGCGGCCTTGCCGCTGCCCACGACGGGAAGCTTGGCGAGCTGGGTGGGGTCCTTCTTGACCAGGCGGCCGCGGACCTTCTCGTAGAGAGAGGTGACCTTCTCGCGCTGGGTTTCGAGCTGGGCTCGGAGCTGGGAGACCTGCTTGGCGCGTTCCTCGGCGGACTTGCGCGCGCGCTGAGCGGCCTGCATGGCTTGCATGAGGCCCTGGACGCGGGTGCCGTCCTGGGTCGCGAAGAAGTGCAGGGTCGCGGCCTGGTCGAGGAGGCGTTGGGGGTCCTGGGAGGCGACGAAGGAGACCGTCGGGTCAGCGCCACCCTGCATGTAGCTGGTGGCGGCCAGGCTGCCGACCTTCTCGCGGACGCCTTCGAGTGACTTCTCCTGGCGCTTGGCGTTGTCGGTGGCGACCTTCGCGGCGCGCTGGGACTGCTGGAGCTTCACCTTGAGGCCGTTGTACTGCTCGGTCAGCTGCTCGAGCTGGTCGGCGAGCTTGTACGCCTGGGTCCTGAGCTCCTTCGTGGACGGCTCGGGGTCGGCGTGCGCGGGAGTGGCCGTGACGATCAGCGCGCCCGTGAGGGCGACGGCCCACGAAAGGCGGCGCGAAAAGGATGCAGGCCGCAATGGCTCCACTCAATCTCCTCTCCTCGTCCGCCTACCGAGTTAGCTGACGGGTTGGGGCCGGAGCAGCCCTTCCGCGTTCGCGCGCGGATTCACCCCAGGCGGGATCGGAGGGCGATCCCCCCAAACCATCCAAAGTGGGTTCCCGGCTCCTCGGAACGCTGGTTTGCGGCCGTGGATTCGGCGGTTCGGCCAGTGGCCGATGTCAGCGCAGGAGACTAACGGAGTCGGACCTCGATGCCAACCAGAACATGCGAAATCGCGGGTGCGTCACCCCGTGTCAGTGTGCTTCTCGTCACCGACGGGCCAGGGGTGTGGTCTTTTTTGTCTAGACACCCGCGTCACTACTTACCGTAAGGGGGGATCCACCACCGGTAAAGGGCGCACGTTCGATAATGTCGTCTGTTTGTGGAAGTAGTGATCCGGCGAGCTCGTACCGCCGATGTGCAGGAGATCCGTCGGCTGGTCGATTTGTACTCCGGTCCGGGGCGGCGTCTGCTCAGGAAGACCACGGTGACCTTGTACGAGGACGTCCAGGAGTTCTGGGTCGCCGAGGACCGGCAGGGAGAGCCGCGGATCGTGGGATGCGGCGCGCTGCATGTGATGTGGGAGGACCTGGCCGAGGTCCGTTCGGTCGCGGTGGAGAAGGGACATGGCGGGCGGGGCATCGGGCACCGCATCGTCAGCAAACTCCTTCAGACCGCCCGGGAACTCGGCGTGGAACGGGTGTTCTGTCTTACCTTCGAGGTGGACTTCTTCGCTCGCCACGGGTTTCAGCCGATCTTGGGCACACCGGTCTCACCCGAGGTGTATGAGGAACTTCTTCGTTCGTATGACGACGGCGTGGCCGAGTTCCTGGACCTTGACCGGGTCAAGCCGAATACGTTGGGAAATACCCGGATGTTGCTTCGCCTGGAGGACTGACCGATGAGTGAATCCCCTTATCGCGGGAGGCCGCCGTACCCGCAGTCGGGCCCTGGGCAGCACTGGCAGGGCGGACAGATGCCCCCTCAGCAGCAGTGGCAGGGCGGCCAGCCCCCGCCCCAGCAGCAGTGGCAGGGTGGTCAATCCCCACCTCAGCAGCAGTGGCAGGGCTCCCAGCCGTACCACGACGACACGGCCGCGGCGGCCGATCTCCCGCTCGCGCCGATCATGAGGCGAGCGGGCGCCCGCCTCATCGACAACGCTCTCGTGGCGACCTTCGGCTTCGCCCTGGTGCTGCCGATCACGCTGGGGGTGATCGGCCTCGACACGGCCGGCGACAAGGCCAACACCGAAGGCGGCATCTGGAACTGGCCGATCCTCTTCACGCTCTTCACCGTGCTGTCGGTGCTGCCTTTCATCTATGAGGCGGTCCAGCTGGCCATGTGGGGACGGACGATCGGAAAGCGCGTCCTCGGGCTGGGGGTGGTCCAGGTGAGCCCCGCGGGCGAGGCCCTCACGACCTACCAGGCGTTCTGGCGCTCGGCCATCAACAACGTCGCCTACCAGATCGGCGTCTTCGTCTTCCTGGCGCTCGCGGTCATGATCTGGGACTACCTCGCGTACGGCATGCTGCTCGTCTGGGCCGGCGCCCTGATGGCCTACCTGTGGGCGATCTGGGACCAGCCGCTGCACCAGTCCCTGCACGACCGCATGGCGGGCACGATCGTCATCGACGAACGCGGGCAGTACGCGGAGTACGACGAGACCGCCGAGTACGAGGTCTGACGGCGCGGCACGGTGTCCATGTCCGAACCCCCCACCCCGGATCCCGCTGCGCCGCCGCCTGGATCCGCCACAGCCGAGCCGACCGGCTCGCCCGGAGAAGAGACGCCTGGGACCGCTGGGGACGCCCCAGCTTTGGTCTCAGAGTCGCCTGAGGATGAGGCTCGCGGCTCTATGGAGGCCTTCGGGACCGAAGAGCCCGTGGCCGGTGGATCTCTTGGCAGGCCCCTAGGCGGCCCCCCGGGCGGCAGCCAGAGGCCTGGCATGGCGGTTCCGTGGGCTGTTTCAGGGCGCTTGGCCGGTGAATACGCCGGCTCCTCCAAGTCTCGCCCTGGCGATTATCTGGTTGGGAGATCTGGGGGCGTTTCGGGCGTTCCACCGAGGGTCGCGGCAGCCGGTATTGGCGCGGCGGTTTCCAGGGAACGGGCGGCCTCCGTTCCAAGCCCCGTTCCAAGCCCCGTTCCAAGCTCTGTTCCTTCAAGCGCGGCGATGGAGCTTGCTGAGCCAGGGCAGAGATTGCTGGCCCGCATCGTCGACACGCTCGTGGTCGGGTTGCCTGTCGCGATGGTCGTTCGGGAGGTCTTCCCCGGGCGGGAGACCGACCTCGTCTTGCCGCCAGCCGTTGCTGGCGTCCTCTTTCTTTATGAGTGGCTTCAGCTCGCCGTGTGGGGGCGCACGATCGGCAAGCGCTTCGCGGGCATCCAGGTCGTCCGAATGAATTCCGGCAAACCGGGCGTGTGGCGCGCCTTGCCGCGTGCGGCGGTGTACTCGGCGCCGATCGCACTGCGCCCGGTGGCGATCCTGGGCGTTCTGGCGGGCCTCTTCTGGGTCGCGAACGTGGCGGCAATGTATGAGGGCTCGCAACGGCAGGCGCTTCACGACCGTCTTGCGGGGACGGTCGTGGTCAAACGCTCCAAGCGCACGGGGTACGGCCGCTGACGTCGGCTGGTACGAGGCGTGCCTGCGACGGTGTGACGGTATTGAGGACTTTTCCGCTGATATAGGTATGCCGTCCAGGTGCGGCTACCGCGCTTGCGTGGGCGGATGGCAACGGATTTCGTCGAGATCGTCAGGAGCGGAATCTATCGACATCGAGGTGGACGGTCGTGATCACCTCCGGGTGACCGCGGCAGAGGTCCATTCGGTCGGCGGCGGCGGCGGTTAGTACCGTTACGTGGGGGTTAAACGATGGCTCCGGGATCGGTGTTGCCGCGTCCGTTAAGGTGCCGCCGGGCGTATTTCTCTCCCGGTTGCACGGTCCCGGGAAAGCCGGTCGCGCGTGAATGCAAGATCGATGGCCCAGGTCAGGTGGCTGATGGTGACCCCCGTCACCCCGAAATCATCCCGTGTGCCGCGCCCGGACAATTCATGCACCCGTGGTCCGGCGGCCCTGGTGTCAGCCACTGCCTATCCGGTGGATGGCTGATTCGGTGACCATGATTACGTGGAGTTACCGCCAGGGAAGGAAACTTCATCGTGAGTGTTGAATTGTCATCGGCCAACGTCGCGGTATATCTTTGTCAACCGAATGCAGTTTGCTCCAGCTGAAAGGTCTGTCCCCATGGCACAGAAGGTTCAGGTGCTTCTCGTCGACGACCTCGACGGTGGCGAGGCGGACGAGACCGTGGCGTTCTCGCTCGACGGCGCCTCCTACGAGATCGATCTCAGTAGCGCCAACGCAAAGAAGCTGCGGGATTCTCTGCAGCCGTTCGTGGAGAAGTCGCGTAAGGCCGGCACCGTTCGTCGGCGCCGTCCGCGTGGCGCGTCCAGCCGCGAGCGGAGTGCCGACATCCGCGCCTGGGCCAAGCAGCGCGGCATCAAGGTCAACGAGCGTGGCCGTATCCCGCAGAACGTGGTCGAGCAGTACGAGGCGGCTCACTGACCCACCTCGCTTCGGCGGCCCGTCCCGAGAAGGGACGGGCCGTTCGCTTTGAGGCCGCTCGCCTTGACAGGGGGCGGGGCGTTCGCTTGTGGCGTAGCGTTCTGTGGGTTGCGTCGCCCCCGAGGAGGTAGACAGCCCTCATTCGGCTAATCCGTCCCTGTACGGCATGAACAACCCCCTTGCCGTGAACGACCTGCTGAAAAGCCCCGTTCGCTTGCGGCGTAGCGGGAACATGACGCACCGGTGGGGTAGTTGGATGAGGATGAACAGCGCTTAGCTGGGGAACGTCTCCTGGTGGGAGTGCACCGGGTTGGCCTCCTCGGGGCGGGCTAGCATGCGGAAGGACAGTTCCGGACGTTCCGGACTCTGCCCAACCGCTCTGTGAGGAGCGACGAGATGTTCGAGAGGTTTACCGACCGCGCGCGGCGGGTTGTCGTTCTGGCTCAGGAAGAAGCCAGGATGCTCAACCACAACTACATCGGCACCGAGCACATCCTCCTGGGTCTGATCCACGAGGGTGAGGGTGTCGCTGCCAAGGCTTTGGAGAGCCTGGGGATCAGCCTCGAGGCGGTGCGCCAGCAGGTCGAGGAGATCATCGGCCAGGGACAGCAGGCGCCGTCGGGCCACATCCCGTTCACTCCGCGTGCCAAGAAGGTCCTTGAGCTGTCACTGCGTGAGGCATTGCAGCTGGGCCACAACTACATCGGCACTGAGCACATCCTGCTTGGGTTGATCCGTGAGGGCGAGGGCGTCGCCGCCCAGGTCCTGGTCAAGCTCGGCGCTGACCTCAACCGGGTCCGCCAGCAGGTGATCCAGTTGCTGCACGGCTACCAGGGCAAGGAGCCTGCGGCCTCCGGCGGGCCGACCGAGTCGGCGCCGTCCACCTCCCTTGTGCTGGACCAGTTCGGGCGCAACCTGACCCAGGCCGCGCGGGAGGGCAAGCTCGACCCGGTGATCGGCCGGGACAAGGAGATCGAGCGGGTCATGCAGGTGCTGTCCCGCCGTACCAAGAACAACCCCGTCCTGGTCGGCGAGCCGGGCGTCGGCAAGACCGCCGTCGTCGAGGGGCTCGCCCAGAAGATCGTCAAGGGCGAGGTGCCCGAGACGCTCAAGGACAAGCAGCTGTACACGCTCGACCTGGGCGCGCTGGTCGCTGGCTCCCGCTACCGCGGTGACTTCGAGGAACGCCTGAAGAAGGTCCTCAAGGAGATCCGCACGCGCGGCGACATCATCCTGTTCATCGACGAGCTGCACACGCTCGTCGGGGCGGGCGCCGCCGAGGGCGCGATCGACGCCGCCAGCATCCTCAAGCCGATGCTGGCCCGCGGTGAGCTGCAGACCATCGGGGCGACCACGCTGGACGAGTACCGCAAGCACCTGGAGAAGGACGCCGCGCTGGAGCGCCGCTTCCAGCCGATCCAGGTCGCCGAGCCCTCGCTCAGCCACACCATCGAGATTCTCAAGGGCCTGCGGGACCGGTACGAGGCGCACCACCGCGTCTCGATCACCGACAGCGCCCTGGTCGCGGCCGCGCAGCTGGCCGACCGCTACATCAGCGACCGGTTCCTGCCGGACAAGGCGATCGACCTCATCGACGAGGCCGGTTCGCGGATGCGCATCCGCCGGATGACCGCGCCGCCGGACCTGCGCGAGTACGACGAGAAGATCGCCGACGTGCGGCGCGAGAAGGAGTCCGCGATCGACGCGCAGGACTTCGAGAAGGCCGCCGCGCTCCGTGACTCCGAAAAGCAGCTTCTCGGCCAGAAGGCGCAGCGGGAGAAGGAATGGAAGGCCGGCGACATGGACGTCGTCGCCGAGGTGACCGAGGAACTGATCGCCGAAGTCCTCGCCACCGCGACCGGCATTCCGGTCTTCAAGCTCACCGAGGAGGAGACCACGCGGCTGCTCCGCATGGAGGACGAGCTGCACAAGCGGGTCATCGGCCAGGAGGACGCCATCAGGGCGCTCTCGCAGTCCATTCGGCGTACCCGCGCCGGTCTGAAGGACCCCAAGCGTCCCGGTGGCTCGTTCATCTTCGCCGGCCCGTCCGGCGTCGGAAAGACCGAGCTTTCCAAGACGCTCGCCGAGTTCCTCTTCGGTGACGAGGACGCGCTCATCCAGCTCGACATGAGCGAGTTCATGGAGAAGCACACCGTCTCGCGTCTGTTCGGGTCGCCGCCCGGATATGTCGGCTACGAGGAAGGCGGCCAGCTCACCGAGAAGGTGCGCCGCAAGCCTTTCTCGGTCGTGCTGTTCGACGAGATCGAGAAGGCCCACCCGGACATCTTCAACTCGCTGTTGCAGATCCTGGAGGACGGTCGCCTGACCGACGCCCAGGGCCGGGTCGTGGACTTCAAGAACACCGTCATCATCATGACGACGAACCTCGGTTCCAAGGACATCTCCAAGGGCGTCTCGATGGGCTTCGCCCGTTCGAACGACGACCAGGGCTCGTACGAGCGGATGAAGGCCAAGGTCTCCGAGGAGCTCAAGCAGCACTTCCGGCCCGAGTTCCTCAACCGTGTCGACGACACGGTGGTCTTCCACCAGCTCACGCCGAAGGAGATCATCGAGATCGTGGATCTCATGATCGCCAAGGTCGACGAGCGGCTGAAGGACCGGGACATGGGCCTGGAGCTCAAGCAGGAGGCCAAGGATCTGCTGGCCGAGCGGGGTTACGACCCCGTCCTGGGCGCCCGGCCGCTGCGCCGGACCATCCAGCGGGAGATCGAGGACAACCTGTCCGAGAAGATCCTCTACAACGAGCTCAAGGCCGGCCAGATCGTGATCGTCGGCACCGAGGGCTCCGGCGAGGAAGCCAAGTTCACGTTCAAGGGCATGACCAAGCCGACCGGCGTGCCGGACAGCCCGCCGCCCATCGAGGGCGCGGTCAACTTCAACAAGGACTGACCCGAAGTCCTGAGGCAGGGCCCGTACCGACCCGTTCGGTACGGGCCCTTTCCTTTCGCGATGGGGCTTGTCTTTGCGTCCTCTTGCGGTCAGGGGAGGGCGAGGGGCGGCGAAGGGCGATACCGTCCTTGATCATGTTGACTCGACGGATCGTGGGAACCGGAACGGTCGCGGTCGTGGTCGCGACCACGGGTGTGGTCCTGGTGGGGCTGAACGTGGGGGCCGCGTCGTCGGACGCCCGCCCGGCCGCGGCCAAGGCCCAGCCGGTCGCGGCGAAGCCCCGGCCGCTCGCCGGCAAGGTGATCGTGATCGATCCGGGGCACAACGGGCTCAACTACAAGTACCCGAAGGTGATCAACCGGAAGGTGCCGGCGGGGCCGAAGAAGAAGGCGTGTGACACGACGGGCACGGCGACCAGTTCAGGCTATGCCGAGCACGCATTCACCTTCGACATGGCCCAGCGGCTGGCCAAGATCCTGCGCGCGCAGGGGGCGACGGTGCGGCTGACGCGGCCGAACAACCGCGGCGTCGGCCCGTGCATCAACGAGCGGGCCGCGATCGCCAACCGGCTGCGCGCCCACGCGGCGATCTCCATCCATGCCGACGGCGCGCCGTCGTCGCGGCGGGGCTTCCACGTGATCCTGCCTGGATACGTGAAGGGCTACACCGGGCCGATCGTGAAGCCGTCCAAGCGGCTCGGGTACGACGTGCGCGCGGCGTTCCGCAAGGTGCAGCCGTACGCGAACTACGTCGGTGGTGACGGGCTCGACGTACGAACGGACCTCGGCGGGCTCAACATGTCGAAGGTGCCCAAGGTCTTCATCGAATGCGGCAACATGCGCAACCGAACGGATGCGTCGAGGCTGAAGAGCGCCGCATGGCGGCAGAAGGCGGCGCAACGCCTCGCGGTCGGCCTGGGGGTCTACCTCCGCCGCTGACACGTTCGCCGCTGACACGTTCTGTCAGACCCGCACCGTACAGTTTCGAATATGCGTTCGAATGAGTTGTGTGCGGCAGCGGACTTCCGGCGAGGACCGGGACGGCGGCGTGGCCCGGTCCTTCACTCTGACGTGGCACAGCTCTTCATGCGCGACATGAAGGAGAGTGCCCCTCCACAACTCCCGATCTTCCGATCGCGGCTGCAGGGCGAGCTTCTGGCGCGGCTGCTTCTCGGGCCGGACCGGGAGATGACCATGCTGGACCTCGCCGTCATGCTTCGCACCGATCTGGGCTCGGTCGTGCGCGAGGTCGACCGGCTCGCCCGCGCGGGGCTGCTGGTGCTGCGGCGCACCACGGCCGGGCGCGTGGTGCGGCGCGACACGGCGACGCCGCTGTACGAGCCGCTCGCGCGCTTGCTGATGCTCACGTTCGGCCCCAGGGCCGTCGTCGCCGAGGAGTTCGCGAGGCTGCCCGGGGTCGTGGAGGTCCTGATATTCGGGGCCTGGGCTGAACGTTACGAGGGCGACGCCGGTGATCCTGCCGGGGATGTTGAGGTTCTTGTGATCGGAGAGCTCTCCCACGCACGCGCCTTCGACGCCGCGCAGGAGGCCGCCGCGCGCCTCGGACTGCCTGTCCATCCCGTCGTGCGGTCGGCACGGTGCTGGCAGGAGGACGACGACCCGTTCCTACGCGAAATCCGCGCCGGATCCCTTTATCCGATCAGTGGTTGAGCCAGGCGCGAAGGTGGTCGGGGGCCGCACCGCCGAAAAGCACCGCCGAAAAGCACCGCCGAAAAGCATTGGACGGCGGCATCCTCAAGCCCGCATCCTGCCCTCGATGGGAAAGATGGACGCGATCGCGGCGCGCGTGGCCGGAGGCGCCACCGTGCGCTTCCGCCCGACGGGCTCGTCGATGGTGCCGCTGATCCGGAGCCGCGACCTGGTCACGGTCGCACCCGTCGATCCCGCCAAGCTCGAAGTCGGCGACATCGTGCTCGCCAAGGTCGCCGGGACGGTGTACCTCCACCTGGTCTCGGCCCTCGATCCCGCCCGCGGCCGGGTGCAGATCAGCAACAACCGCGGACGCGTCAACGGCTGGACGCACCACGACCGCGTCTACGGCATCTGCCTGTCCGTCGAGGACACCCCTCGTCCCCGGGCTCTGGACAAGATCGCGACCAAGCTCGATAAGGTGAACGGCGAGTCCTGAGGAGGTGGGTTGATGACTGTCATGTGGAACGCCGGTGTTGCCATGCCCGGCGACGGTTCCGTCCCCACCTTCCCGGCTCGCGGCTGAGGCGGCGAAGCACCCACCCCCGCGAGCCCTCATCACCAAGGATTCTCCGTTGTCTGACAACGCTGCCTCTCATGAGGCCTTTTTCGCTCTGCACCACGGCCTGCCGCGGCAGGGCCCCGGCTCGGACGCGACGACGCGGCATCTGCTGTCCCTCGCGGGACCGCTGCCGCAGCGTCCGCGGGCGCTCGACCTGGGCTGCGGCCCCGGGAGTGCCGCCCTGGTGCTGGCCGAGGCCGGTGCCGATGTGACGGCCGTCGATCTGCACGAGCCGTTCCTGGACGAGCTGAACGCGGCGGCCGCGGCACGCGGTCTCGCCGGTTCGATCACCACACTCCGTGCCGACATGGCCGATCTCCCGTTCCGCGACGGGTCGTTCGACCTGGTGTGGGCCGAGTCCTCGGTCTACAACGTCGGCTTCGACACCGCGCTGCGTGCGTGGCGGCGGTTGCCGGCCCCGGGCGGCACGCTGGTCGTGACCGAGTGCGAGTGGACGGCGGACGAGGTGTCCCCGGAGGCTCGCGCGTTCTGGGACAAGATCTATCCGCTGCGCGGCACCGCGGACAACACGCGCGCCGCACGCGCCGCCGGCTACGAGGTGGTCGGCGTCTACGGCCAGCCTGAGTCCGACTGGGACGAGTATTACGGGCCGTTGGCAGAACGCGCGGACGCGGCCGACACATCCGTGCCCGGTATGGCCGAGGCGCTCGCGGTCACCCGAGAGGAGACCGCCATGCGCCGCGACCACGGCACCGAGTACGGGTACACCGGCTACGTCCTGCGTCCGGTGACCTGACGCCGGCTCAGCCCGGAAGGGCGTAGCGGCCGTCCTCCAGGGGATCCACCAGGCCATCCGCGATGAGGGTGTCCAGGGCCCGCTCGCGCTGGAGGGCATCGGACCAGACGATGTCCAGAGCGGGCTTCTCCACCGGGCCTTCGGCCTGGCGGAGGACGGCCAGCAGCCGGCCCCGGCACTGGCGGTCCGTCCCCGCGTACGTCTGCCCCCGGCGGGGCGGGCCGTCGTACGCGGGGCGGCCGTTGAGGTGCCAGGTGCACCGGTCGAGGACGGGGCAGTCCACGCAGCGGGGCGTACGCGCCGTACAGACCAGGGCGCCCAGCTCCATCACGGCGACCGACCAGCGGGCCGCGGTAGGGGGATCCAGCGGGAGGACCGACTCGGCCTGGGCCACCTCGGCCTTGGTCTGCGACTTGGGCGGGTATTCGTCGCCGGACAGCAGCCGTGCGAAGACGCGGCGGACGTTGGTGTCGAGGACGGCATGGCGCTGGCGGAACGCGAAGCTCGCGACGGCGGCCGCCGTGTAGGAGCCGATGCCGGGAAGGGCCAGCAGGTCCTCGTGCGACGACGGGACCTCGCCGCCGTGACGTTCGACGATCGCCTGGGCGCTGCCGTGCAGGCGCAGGGCGCGGCGCGGATAGCCGAGCCGGCCCCACGCCCGCACGGCCTCACCAGAGGGTTCGGCGGCCAGCGCGGCAGCAGTGGGCCAGCGTGCCGTCCACTCGTGCCAGACGGGCAGTACGCGGCTGACCGGGGTCTGCTGAAGCATGATTTCGCTGACCAGGACGCCCCACGGGGTGGCGCTGGGCGCACGCCAGGGGAGATCCCGGGCGTTCGCCTCGTACCAGGCCAGGATCGGGTCGGTGTACCCGTTGTTCATCGCGATTGAACCTGTCTCCATCGGAACTGAACCTATCGGGCCCGGCGGGTCGCCATGGCAACGAAGATCAAGTAATGCATACTGCCCGTATGGGGACGGACACTGGACGTGATCCCGGGGACTGGTGGCGGGACCAGTACTGGCAGCGGCGGATCATCGTGCTCGGCGCGGTGCTCGGGACCGTGGGCCTGGGAGCCTGGGCGTGCACCGCCGGTGAGGGCGGGCAGAAACAGTCGGTGAAGAACGCGGTGGCCGCCGTGGGCTCGGGAAGCCCCTCGGCAGGTGCGGCGATTTCGAGCCTTCCCGCGGCGGCGCCCACGGTCACCGTGACGGCGAAGGTCACCCCGGAGACTTCCAAGGACGGCGACGCCTGTGAGAAGAACGATGTCGTCGTCAACATGACCTCGGCACGCGAGACGTACGCCAAGAACGAGATGCCGCAGTTCCAGCTGACCGTCGTCAACACGGGTGACCATGCCTGCACGTTCGACGTCGGCTCCAAGTCGCTGGACGTGCGCGTCACCTCGGGTGGCGATCGCATCTGGTCGGTGTCCGCGTGCGAGCAGGGAGGCGGGTCGTCCATCCAGATGCTGCGCCGTGGCATCCCGTACGTGAGAACCGTGACCTGGGACCGCAAGCGCGCCGACGGCCGATGCCGCGGCAAGCGCGAGGCGGCTCGTCCCGGCACCTATGTCGCAAGCGTCAAGGCCGACAGGATCAAGGTCACGAGGCAGGTCTTCCGCCTCCGCTGACCGGCGCCGGATCGGACGGTCAGACGTAGCGTTCCAAGATCGAGGATTCGGCCAGCCGCGACAGCCCTTCGCGGACGCTGCGGGCGCGGGACTCGCCGACGCCGCCGACGGCCTGGAGATCGTCGATGCTGGCGGCCAGAAGCTTCTGCAGGCCGCCGAAGTGCTCCACGAGCCGTTCGACCACCAGCCCCGGGAGGCGCGGGACCTTGGCCAGCAGGCGGTAGCCCTTGGGGCTGACCGGCAGGTCCAGGGCGTCCGGCCCGGCGAAGCCCATCACCTCGGCGACCGTGGACAGGTCGAGGAGCTCGGTGGCCGACAGCAGGTCCAGCGCGGACAGCGTGTCGGTGACCGTGCGGGTGCGGGCGTCGGGCGGCGGGTAGTCGCGGACGATCAGCTCGCGGTCGATGTCGACACCGGAGACCAGCTCGTCGAGCTGGAGTGACAGGAGCCGGCCGTCGGTGCCGAGCTCGACGACATAGCCCTCGATCTCGTCGGCGATGCGGCGGACCATTTCGAGGCGTTGCACGACCGCGCTGACGTCGCGGACGGTGACCAGATCCTCGATCTCCAGTGCCGAAAGGGTGCCCGAGACCTCGTCGAGGCGGAGCTTGTAGCGCTCAAGGGTGGCCAGGGCCTGGTTGGCCTTGGACAGGATCGCCGCGGAGTCTTCCAGGACGTAGCGGATGCCGTCGAGGTAGAGCGCGATGATGTGCATCGACTGGCTGACCGAGATCACCGGATGCCGGGTCTGGCGGGCGACCCGCTCCGCAGTGCGGTGCCGGGTGCCCGACTCCTCGGTCGGGATCGTGGAGTCCGGCACGAGGTGCACCGCGGCGCGGACGATGCGGTTGCGGGTGCTGTCGAGCACGATCGCACCGTCCATCTTGGCCAGCTCGCGCAGCCGCGTGGCGGAGAACTCGACGTCGAGCTCGAAGCCGCCGCTGCACAGCTCCTCGACCAGCCGGTCGTAGCCGAGGACGATCAGAGCGCCGGTGTGGCCGCGCAGGATGCGCTCCAGGCCGTCACGGATCGACGTGCCCGGGGCCACCGCGGCGAGCGTCGCGCGGCGTCGTTCGTCATGGCCCTTTTCGTATGTTGGCACCTGGCCCCCGGAGGTCGCTGGACGGCGTCAGTTTACCGAGGAGCCCCGAGCGGCGGTTCCTCCCCTGGTAGCAAGCGTGCTGCTGTGGCGTAATACTCTGGCGTGACCCCTGTTATGTAGCCGTAAAGTCCCTTGTCATGGAGGGCCGTGGCCGCATCGGGCCATCGGGCGCTCTATGGGGCGGTGAAGGCCACCCGCAGCGCCTGCTGGAGGTTGTCGACCTCCATGACCTTCATGCCCTCATGGCTGGTGAGCTGGGGATCGGCCTTCTTCAGGGGGGAGCCGTCGCCCAGCGACAGCGCGCCGCGCGGAACGATCGCGTGCTTGAATCCGAGCCGCGCCGCCTCCGCCAGCCGCCGCTGCACGCCCGGTACGACGCGTACCTCACCGGCGAGGCCGACCTCGCCCAGCCCGATCAGCGTGCCGGAGAGGGCCTGCTCGGCGGTGGAGCCCGCGACGGCGAGCGCGAGGGCCAGGTCGACCGAGGTCTCGCTCAGCCGGACGCCGCCGACCGTCGAGACATAGACGTCCTGCTCGTGCATGGAGATCTTGCAGCGCTGGGCGAGCACCGCCAGCACCATCGCGACCCGAGAGGGGTCGAGGCCGGACGTGGCGCGGCGCGGGGCCGGCAGCTGCGACTTGGCGACCAGGGCCTGGACCTCGGCGACCAGCGGGCGGCGGCCCTCCAGCGTGACCGTGACGCAGGTGCCCGGCACCGGCTCCTCGCGGCGCGTCAGGAACAGCCCGCTCGGGTCGGGCAGCCCGACGATGCCCAGCTCGGACAGGTCGAAGCACCCGAGCTCGTCGGTGGGGCCGTAGCGGTTCTTGACGGCGCGGATCATCCGCAGCCGGCTGTGCCGGTCGCCCTCGAAGTAGAGCACCACGTCGACCAGGTGCTCCAGCAGCCGCGGCCCCGCGATCGCGCCCTCCTTGGTGACGTGGCCGACCAGGTCCACGGTGACGCCACGTTCCTTGGCGACCCTGATCAAGTTGGCCGTGACCTCGCGGATCTGGGTGACGCCGCCGGGTGCGCCGTCGACCTCGGACGTGCCGATGGTCTGGATCGAGTCGACCACCATGAGCTTGGGCTCGACCGCGTCGACGTGTCCCAGCACGGCAGACAGCTCGGTCTCGGCCGCCAGGTAGAGGTCGTCGGTGACCGCGCCCACCCGGTCAGCCCGGAGACGCACCTGCTCGGCCGACTCCTCGCCCGTCACGTACAGCACGGGTGTACGACCCGCGCCGCCACCGGCCCTGCCACCACCGCCACTGCCACCACTGGCACCGCCGCCATTGGCGGCGCCGTCGGCCGGACGCTGCTGCGGGACGGGCGATTGTGAGGCCAGCGCGGCGACCTCCAGCAGCAGCGTCGACTTGCCGATGCCCGGCTCGCCGGCCAGGAGCACGACGGCCCCGGGCACCAGACCGCCGCCCAGCACCCGGTCGAGCTCGTCCAGGCCGGTCGGCTTGGACTGCGCCGAACGTACGTCAACCTCACCGATCGGCCTTGCCGGGGAGCTGACAGGGCCCGCCGAGACCACTCGCGCCGGTGTCGCCGATCCGGCCTCGGTGACCGTGCCCCAGGCCTGGCACTCGCCGCAGCGCCCCACCCATTTGGAGGTCTGCCAGCCGCACTCGGAGCACCGGTATGTGGCCTTAGCCGTCTTCGCCTTCGCCATGTGGACAAACAGTAGGGGTCACCAGTGACACAACGTGCCCACCGGGTCTCAGGCGGCGGTCACGGACTTGCGCGCACGCTCGATGAGATCGCCCAAGTGGTCGGAGACCACGCCGGGGCGCTCCAGCATGGCCATGTGGCCGGCCGTGGGGACGACCTCCAGACGGGCGGACGGAACGCAGGCTGCGATCTTGAGGCTGTGCTCGATCGGCGTCAGCAGGTCGTTCTCCGCGCCGATCACCAGGGTGTCGACCCTGCCGAGCTCCGCGCACTCGCTGATCACCTCGTACGAGAGCATCGAGTGGAAGAAGTCCATGAGCGCGTCCATCCGGGTGTCGGCCAGCATCTCCTCGGTGAACGCGACCGCCGCCGGGCTGGCGTCGGGGCCGAAGATGAACCGGTCGAGGAAGAGCAGCGTGCCCTCCCGGCCGAGGTGCCGGACCTTCTCGATCACTGCCGAGCCCGCACCGGCCGCCCGCAGGGTCCGCGGCAGTACGCGCTGCGTC
This sequence comes from Actinomadura rudentiformis, assembly GCF_008923185.1. Taxonomy (GTDB): domain Bacteria; phylum Actinomycetota; class Actinomycetes; order Streptosporangiales; family Streptosporangiaceae; genus Spirillospora; species Spirillospora rudentiformis. The sequence goes on along the minus strand of NZ_WBMT01000003.1, from coordinate 172,598 downwards.
GACCGGGCCAGGAGCGCGGGCAGACCCAGGGTCACTTCGCCGAGGCCTCCGGAGGAGGTGTTGAGCAGACCGACCGCCTGCACCTTGGCCCCGAGCTCGTCCGGGAAGGCGTCGGCGTAGCGCTGGATCGTCATACCGCCCATCGAGTGGCCGACCAGGACCACGGGAGTCCCGGCGGGCACGGTCTGCTCGATGACCGCGGCCAGATCATGGGCCAGCTGGGCGAGGTCGTTCTCGGTCCGGTCGCCGCCGTCGGAACGGCCGTGGCCGCGGTGGTCCCAGAAGACCAGCCGGCCCAGGCCGCGCAGGGCCTTGCGCTGGAAGTGCCAGGCGTCCTGGGTCAGCGTCCAGCCGTGGCAGAAGACGATCGCGAGGTCGGTGCGGTCTTCGCCATCGATCTCCGCGTACAGCCGGGTGCCGTCCGCGGCGCGCACCGGCACAGGCCGGCCGCGCAAGGAGCCGAACGGTTCGCCCGCGTGCGCGTCGGGGCGCAGCTGCAGGCGCCTGACGGCACGGCGCTGTCCGGCCAGCCCGATGCCGGCGGCACCGGCGCCGAGCGCGGCGGTGGCGAGAACGGTACGGCTCGCCCTGGCGGCACGGCCCATGGTCCCAACCCCCTGATGTCGATCGTCGGTCCTGAGACGGTACGGGACGTCATTGTTGTACGGCGATTCAGTAGCAGGCCAGACCCTGGGCGCGAATGTGACCGACTAGTCAGTAACCTCCCTCAGGGGAGACGGTGCCACCACATGTTGACGGCGTAGTCCACTTCGCAGCCCTCGTGCTCACGCAGGAACTCCGCGGCCAGCTCCTCGGGGAACTCGATGCGCAACACCGCGGCGAGATCCTCCCGGCTCTCGAACGACCACCGGATCATCAACGGCTCCCGGGCGAAGCCGCGGCGCGTCCAGAAACGTTCGACTGCCCCGGGGTCGTACGACGGCAGCCCGCGCCGGAACCAGCCGCCGAAGGTCGACCGGGTCGCGTCGTTGTCGATGATGAAGATCGCGCCGCCGCGCCGCACCACCCGGTCCAGCTCGGCCAGACCCGGCTCGCATCCCGGCCCGAAGAAGTAGGCCCAGCGGACATGGACCACGTCGATGGACGCGTCCGGAAGTGGCAGGGCCTGGGCCGCGCCTACACGCACCGTCACATTTGGTATATCGGCCACGCGCCGCCGGGCGGCCGCCGCAAGACCGCTGTGCGGCTCGACACCGACCACCTTGGCCGCGTCCCGCGCGAACATCGGCAGGTGGAAGCCCGTACCGCAGCCGAGATCGAGCACGGTCGCGCCGTCCCACGGCCTGATGGCGCGCATCGCCGACTCGAGCGCGCCGTCCGGGTCGACGGCGCGATTCTCGATCTCGTAGACCCGCGGGGAGTTCCAGATGTTCGGGCTGGGCACGGCGCCCGGTGCGATCTCGACCACGAGGACAGAGCGTAGTCATTACCCACGTCAAGAAATGCGGATCACTATGGCCCGGAGGTTTCGTCAGCGCCTTCAGCGCATAGGCTTTCCGTTGCGTGAGCGCCGCGGAGCGGGGCAGGGTCAGGGAGAAGGCCCGGCCGGGCCCCCTCGGGCGGGGCACGCGACGGACACTGCCGAGCGAACATCTGGCGAGGGAGCCTTGACCCCGCAGCACAACGGCGTCGTTTCCCCGGGCATCCGGGTCCCGGATGCCCCGATCACGCTGTCCACCGCGTCGGTCTATCCGGAGAAGGTCCCGAGCGCCTTCGAGATCGCGGCGCTGCTGGGCTACGACGGCATCGAGGTCATGGTCTCGACGGACGCCTCCTCGCAGGACCTCAACGTCCTGCGGCGGCTGTCCGACTACCACCAGATGCCGATCAAATCGATCCACGCGCCCTGCCTGCTCCTGACGCAGCGGGTCTGGGGGCGCGAGCCGTGGGGCAAGCTGGTGCGCTCCAAGGAGGTCGCCGAGGAGCTCGGCGCCGACGTGGTCGTGGTGCACCCGCCGTTCCGCTGGCAGCGGGACTACGCGCGCGAGTTCGTCGAGGGGCTCGGCCGCATGCAGGAGGAGACCGACATCCTCTTCGCCGTCGAGAACATGTTCCCCCTCAAGGCCCGCGGGGCCGAGGCCGGCATGTACCTTCCCGACTGGAACCCCGTCGACCAGGACTACCCCTACGTGACCCTGGACCTGTCGCACACCGCCGTCTCCCGCTCGGACGCGCTGGAGATGGCCGGGCAGCTCGGCGACCGGCTGCGTCACGTCCACCTCGCCGACGGCGTCGGCATCACCAACAAGGACGAGCACCTGGTGCCCGGCAGGGGCAACCAGCCGTGCGGCCCGATGCTCGAACAGCTCGCCGACGACGGCTACCGGGGCCACATCGTCCTCGAGGTCAACACCCGCCGCGCCGCCACCCGCGCCGAACGCATGGAGGATCTCGCCGAGGCCCTCGCGTTCACCCGGCTGCACCTCGCCGCCGCCGAACGTACGTGGGAGGTCACTTCGGGCGGAGAGGTCTCGCCCCGGGGTGCCCGGTGACCGAGTCCGCTCAGCGCGACACCGCGCGGAACGCCGCGCGCAAACCCGCACGCAGGCCGCCGGGGCGGCGGCCGGGCCCGACCGAGACGCGCGAGGCGATCCTGGCGTCGGCCCGTGAGCTGTTCGCCGACAAGGGCTACGACGGGGCCTCGCTGCGCGCCATCGCCCGTGGCGCCGGGGTGGACCCGGCGCTCGTGCATCACTTCTTCGGCAACAAAGAGGGCGTCTTCATCGCGGCGATGCAGTTCCCGGTCGATCCAGGCGAGCTGCTGCCCAAGATCTTCGGCACGCGCCGGGAGGACCTCGGCGAGACGATGGTCCGCATTTTCCTGTCCGTGTGGGAGATGCCGGAGCGCCGCGCGCCCATCCTCGCGATGCTGCGTTCGGCGATGACCAACGAACGCGCCGCGGTGATGATGCGGGAGTTCGTGTCCTCCGCGCTGTTCGCCCGTGCCGCCGAGCTGCACGGCATCCCGCTGCTGAGGATCCAGGCCGCCGCAGGCCAGATGATCGGCGTCATGATCCTGCGGTACGTGCTGGAGGTCGAGCCGATCGCCTCCTCCACGCCGGACGAGATCGTCGAGCTCCTGGCTCCGACCATCCAGCGTCACCTGAGCTGACTCTCCCCTCCCCCTTCCCGTGCCGGTCTCCGGCACGGGTTTTCCGGCATCCCGAAACACCCCGAAGGCTTCTCTGGAAGTCCGGAGAGCTTGACGCGGACATGTCGCCGACATAAATTCAACACATGATGAGTTCTAGTCCGGCGGCGGTGAGCGTGCGTGACCTGACGGTGGTGCGAGGTGGCCGTGAGGTGCTGCACGGGCTCACGTTCGATGTTCCGCGCGGCTCGGTGGTCGGGCTTCTCGGCCCGAGCGGATGCGGCAAGACGACGTTGATGCGCGCCCTGGTCGGCGTGCAGATCGTCAAGAGCGGCACGGTGAGCGTGCTGGGCGACACGGCGGGCTCCAAGGCCCTGCGCAAGCGCGTGGGTTACGCGACCCAGAGCCCGGCCGTCTACGACGACCTGAGCGTTCACGAGAACCTGCGCTACTTCGCCTCGGTACTGGGGGCGCCGAAGGAGGACGCAGACCGGGTCATCGAGGAGGTCGGGCTCACCCGGCATCGCGACCAGATCGTCGCGACCCTGTCCGGGGGCCAGCACAACCGCGCCAACCTGGCGGTCGCCCTGCTGGGCACGCCGGAGTTGCTGGTGCTGGACGAGCCGACGGTCGGCCTCGACCCGGTTCTGCGCGAAGAGTTGTGGCGGCTCTTCCGGCAACTGGCCGAGCGGGGCACCACGCTCATCGTCTCCAGCCACGTCATGGACGAGGCGGGCCGCACCGACCGGCTCCTGCTGATGCGCGAGGGCGAGATCCTCGCCGACGACACCCCGGACGGGCTGCGCGCCCGCGCCGGCATCGACGATCTGGAGAAGGTCTTCCTCCAGCTGATCACCGAACGGGAAGGAGCCCGGGCGTGAACCTCTCCATCACCTTGGCGACGACGCAGCGGATCCTGGCCCAGCTGCGCCATGACCACCGCACGATCGGCCTGATCGTCGGCGTGCCGACGCTGCTGATGATCCTGCTGCGCTACGTGTTCGACGCCCCCGCGCTGTTCGACCGGATCGGCCCGCTGCTGCTGGGCATCTTCCCGTTCGTGATCATGTTCGTGGTGACCTCGGTGGCCACGCTCCGCGAGCGGACGAGCGGCACGCTGGAACGGCTGATGACCATGCCGACCGGCAAGCTCGACCTGCTCCTCGGCTACGCGCTGGCGTTCAGCCTCGTCGCCCTGCTCCAGGTGGGGGTTGTGCTCGCGATCTCGCTCACCTGGCTCGGCCTCGACCTGAACGGCTCACTGTGGTCGCTGGTCGTCTCGGCACTGCTCTGCTCGGTGCTCGGTGTGGCGCTCGGCCTGTTCTCCAGCGCGTTCGCCCGTACGGAGTTCCAGGCGGTGCAGCTCATGCCGGCGTTCGTGCTGCCGCAGATGCTGCTGTGCGGCCTGTTCGTCCCGCGCGACCAGATGGTCGGCTGGCTGGAGGGCATCTCCAACGTCCTGCCGCTGTCGTACACGGTGGACGCGATGAAGGAGGTCACCGTGAGCGCCGACGTCACCGGGAATCTCGTCCGCGACATGGTGGTCATCGCGGGCTTCGCCCTGCTGGCCCTCGTCTTCGGCGCCGCCACGCTCCGCCGCCGCACACCGTGACGATGGAACCTTTTTCCCTTGGCTAAAGCGGACCCAACCGGCTGATAACCTCCGGCGCCATGAGCCCACTAGACTCACCGGGCCCCCAGGCGCCGCACCCGCAGCCAGCACCGCCGCAGTCGCAGGGCCAGCCGCCGCTGGGGCAGCCGCCGCAGGGGCAGGGGCAGCCGCCGCAGGGGCTAACCGCAGGTCTCTTCGAGCCCGCCGCCGAACCAGGCGGGCCCGGTGAGCACGGCACGCCCGGGGCACCTGGCCTGCCGGACGACGGGGAGGACGGCGTCAAGCGGAAGCGCCGGTGGCCCCGCGTCCTGGCCGCCGTGCTGGTCTTCGTGCTCCTCGTGGTGGCGGGGATCGGCGGGCTCCTCTGGCAGCGGCAGTCCTCGTACAACGGCAACATCGACCGCATCCGCGGCGCGATGCCGACCGGCAAGAACCGTCCCGGGCCGAACGTGACCGGCACCGAGAACTGGCTGCTCGTCGGCTCGGACACCCGGGCCGACATGGGCACCACGGGTGACGGCGGCCAGGTGTGGAAGCCGGGCAGGCAGCGGTCGGACACGATCATGCTGCTGCACCTGCCGGCCGACCGGAGCAAGGCGTACGTGGTCTCGTTCCCCCGCGACTCGTGGGTCGAGATCCCCGGATACGGCAACCAGAAGATCAACGCCGCGTTCTCGTTCGGCGGCCCGCCCCTGCTGATCGATACCGTCGAGAAGCTCACCGGCGTCCGGATCGACCACTTCGGCGCCATCGACTTCGAGGGCTTCAAGTCCATGACCGACGCGCTCGGCGGCGTCGAGGTGGACATCGCGCAGAGCGTGTACGACCCGGCCCGCAAGGTCAACTGGCCCGCCGGGCGGCAGAAGCTGGACGGTGAGAAGGCCCTGCTCTTCGTGCGGCAGCGCTACAACCTGCCGAACGGCGACTTCGACCGGATCAAGCGGCAGCAGGCGTTCCTGGGCGCCCTGGCCAAGAAGGCCGCGGACGGCGGCACCATCTCCAACCCGCTCAAGCTCGACCGTTTCCTCTCGGCGTTCACCAAGTCGATCAGCGTGGACGAGGAGGTCGACGCCGGCAAGCTCCGTTCGCTGGCGATCAGCCTCCGCAACATCCGGGCCTCCAACGTCGCGTTCATCACCGCGCCCAACAAGGGCAGCGCCCAGCGCGGCAAGCAGAGCGTCGTCCTGCTGGACCGGACGAAGGCGGGCGCGCTCTTCAACGCCGTGAAGACCGCGGGGATGGCCGAGTACGTGGCCAAGTACGGCGGCGTCAACCGCGTCGGCACTGTCTCCTGAACCACCAGGGCCTTCCGGGCCGATCCGGGTTTCCGGCCGGCCGACCGGCTCTGCCCGCGTGATCGTCGTTCCCGCCCGGGCATTAACCTGAAGAAGGGGACAGAGTCGTCCCCACCGGACAAGGGGATGTGAAGTGCTTCGTCAGGCCCTGCTGGTCGCCTCGCGCAGTGGCGGCGTACGCAAACTCGTGGAGACCGCGCCCCTCACGCGCGGCGTCGTGCACCGCTTCGTGGCGGGCGAATCGGTCGATGACGCCCTGCGCGCCACCGAGAAGCTCACCGGCGAGGGTCTGCTCGTCACCCTGGACGTGCTCGGGGAGGACACCCTCGACGCCGGGCAGGCGGAGGCGACCGTCAAGGCCTATGTCGAGCTGCTCGACCGGCTGGCCGGCGCCGGGCTGGGCACGCGGGCCGAGGCCTCGCTCAAGCTCACCGCGCTCGGCCAGGCGTTCGACGAGGACCTGGCCCTGGAGAACGCGCGGCGCATCTGCACTGCGGCCCGCCAGGCGAGCACCACGGTCACCCTGGACATGGAAGACCACACGACGGTCGACTCCACGCTGCGGATCGTGCACGAGCTGCGCCGCGACTTCCCGGATACGGGGGTGGCCATCCAGGCCTACCTGCGGCGCTCCGAGGAATACTGTGCCGAACTCGCCTACGAGGAATCCCGCGTACGGCTCTGCAAGGGCGCCTACGCAGCCCCCGAGGACGTGGCCTTCGCCGACAAGGACGAGGTCAACAAGTCGTATGTGCGCTGCATGAAGGTCCTGATGGCCGGCAAGGGCTACCCGATGCTCGCCACGCACGACCCCCGCCTGATCGACATCGCCGGTGCCCTCGCCGTGCTGAACGAGCGCGAGCCCGAGAGCTTCGAATACCAGATGTTGTACGGGATCCGCCCTCAGGAGCAGCGCCGCCTTGCGGGCCAGGGGGCCCAGATGCGCGTGTACGTCGCGTACGGGCAGGAGTGGTACGGCTATTTCATGCGCCGCCTGGCCGAGCGCCCTGCCAACCTCGGCTTCTTCCTCAGGTCGCTGGCCAGCAAGTCCTGAGCCCGTGCGGCGCTAGGGTGGGGAACGTTCGTTCCCTATCCGAGGTGCAAAATGATCGCGATTCTGGGCGCCGGCAAGATGGGCGAGGCGCTGCTCTCCGGTGTCCTCCGGGCCGGGCGCCGCCCCGCCGAGCTGATGGCCACGGCCCGCCGCGAGGAACGCGGCGCGCTGCTGCGCGAGCGCTACGGCATCGACATCGTGACCAACGTCGAGGCGGCCACCACCGCCGACGTGCTCATCCTCGCGGTCAAGCCGCAGGACATGGGCGTGCTGCTGGACGAGGTGAGCGGGCACATCCCGGCGGGCCGGCTCGTGATCTCGATGGCGGCCGGCATCACCACCGCGTTCATCGAGGATCGGCTGCCCGAGGGCGTGCCGGTCGTCCGGGTCATGTCCAACACCCCGGTGCATGTGGACGAGGCGATGAGCGTGATCTCCGCCGGGTCGCACGCCGGTGAGGAACACCTCAAGCTGGCCGAGGAGCTGCTGAGTCCCGTCGGCAAGGTGCTGCGCATCCCCGAGTCGCTGCAGGACGGCGCCACCGCGCTCTCCGGCAGTGGCCCGGCCTACTTCTACTACCTGGTCGAGGCGATGGTCGACGCCGGGATCCTGCTCGGCATGCCGCGCGCCGCCGCGCTGGAGATGGTGATCCAGTCGGCGGTGGGCGCCGCGGTCATGTTGCGCGACTCCGGCGAGCACCCCGTGCTGCTGCGCGAGGCCGTGACCTCCCCGGGCGGCACGACCATCGCCGCGATCCGGGAGCTGGAGAAGCACGGCGTCCGGGCGGCGGTGCTGGAGGCCATCGAGGCCGCCCGAGACCGTGGCCGCGAGCTCGCGGGCGGCTGACCTCCGCGAACGACCCCGGTGGCAGGGGCATATTTCCGTAGATAACTCCGTGCGGCCATTGATCCGAAGAGGGGGTTGTGGCCGTGTAGTGAGTATGGGAATCCTGCTGCGTCTCCTCGTGGCCGCCGGACTGGCAGCCGACGCATACGTTCACTGGCAGTTCGCGCCCGACATGAAGGGCAGCCAGGGTGGCTCCATCGACGGCGAGGTGCTCTTCCAGGCCCAGGCGATCGTCGCCGGCCTGGTCGCCGTTCTCGTGCTCGTGCTGGCCAACCGCGTGACCTACGCGATCGCCTTCCTGGTGGCGGCGAGCGCGGTCGGGGCGCTGCTCCTCTACTACTACGTGGACGTGGGCCGGCTCGGTCCGCTCCCGGCCATGCACGAGCCGGTCTGGTACATGGAGAAGACCATCAGCCTCGTGGGGGAGGGCATCGCCGCGCTGGCGGCCCTGGTCGGCTTCTTCACCGTGCGCTCGGGCGCGAGACACGACTCGGGGGCTCATGCCTCCAGGGTGTGACCCCCCAGAGGGTGACGCAGATCTCACTCGATGACCGGGAGAGGCCAGCCGGGTGGAGATCGCCCGCTAAGGGCCTTACGTGGGGATCGGCACGCTTTTACGATGACGCGCATGTCAGTGCGGCGTTACATCCCCGCGGTCGCGGTCGCCGTGCTGCTGGCCGCGCAGCTCAGTGCCTGCAGCGGCGACGACGACACCGACCGGGTCCGGCTGGGCAAGGTGCTGCGTTCCGATGTCGCCGAGGTCGTCGAGGCCCCGGCCACCGTCTCCGCGCGTGCCGCCGCGACGCTGCGCGCGTCCGCCGAGGGCACGATCGAGCGCCTGTACGTGGGGGACGGCGACCGGGTGCAGGAGGGCGACGTTCTCGCGAAGATCGGCTCGCCCACCGCCCGGGAGCAGCTCGCCCAGGCTCGCGAGGCCGACGGCTCTCTCGCCGGGGGCGGCGTCGACATGCCCGCCGCCCTCGACATGTCGGGCTTCCAGCGCAAGACGGACCGGAGCGCGCGCCAGGGTTTCTCCGCCGCCCGGAAGGTCGCGCTGAAGATCCCTGACCTGCGCCAGCGCGCGCTCGTCCTCGCCGGGATCACCAGGGCCGAGGGCGAGTACCGGGCCGCCGCCGCGGCCGCCCGCGACGCCGTCGCCCGCCTGAACGCGGGCCTCGGCAGTGTCGGCAACGCGTTCTCCTCGATCACCGCGGCCCAGCGCGTGCAGACGCGCGCCGCGGTACGGGCCGCCGAACGCACCGTCAAGGCTCTCACGATCAAGGCTCCGTTCGACGGCGTCGTCAGCCTGGGCGGCCCCGCGGGCGGCGGTGGCGGGCTCGGCGACCTGGCGAGCCGGCTGCCCCAGCAGCTCGCAGGGCAGGGCGGCGGTGCGGGCGGTTCGGCGGCCTCCGGCCTCGCGGCGCTGGGCGGCCTCGGTGGCGGCACCGCCAAGGACGCCTCCTCGATCGCGACCGGCGCCCCGGTCTCCAGCGGCGACGCGGTGGTCACGGTCACGGACGTCTCCCGGCTCTCCCTCGCCGCCGACGTCGACGAGACCGACGTGCTGCAGATCAGGGAGGGCGTCGAGGCCGATGCGGAGTTCGACGCCGTCCAGGGCGGCACGTACACCGCCGAGGTCACCGGCGTCGGCGTCACCCCGAAGGAGTCCACCGGCGGCGGTGTGACGTACAAGGTCACGCTCGTCCTCAAGGAGGGCACGCTCTCCGGTGGCGGCCGGGCGCCCATGCCCAAGCCGGGGATGAGCGCGGTGGTCAACCTGCGCGTACGCGAGGTGACCGACGTGCTGTCGGTGCCCTCCGCCGCGATCGTCAGCAGCGGCCGCGACTCGGTCGTGTGGGCGGTGGTCGGTGGCCGGGCGCAGCGGCGCGTGGTCCGGCTCGGCGCCCAGGGCGACACGACCGTCGAGGTCACCCGCGGTCTGAGGGAGGGCGAGGAGGTCGTCGTCCGCGGCGCCGACTCGGTCCGGCAGGGCCAGGAGCTCTCCACGTGACCGAACCCGCGCTCGAAGCAGTGGACGTCACCCGTACGTACACGATGGACGGCGTGGACGTGGAGGCCCTCCGCGGCGTGAGCGTCCGCATCGACCCGGGGGAGTTCGTCGCGATCCTGGGCCCCTCCGGCTCGGGCAAGTCCACGCTCATGCACCTGCTCGGCTGCCTCGACCGCCCGACCCGCGGTCTCCTGCGCATCGGCGGCAAGGACGTCGCCACGCTCACCGAGACCGAACTGGCCGAACTCCGCAATTCGCAGATCGGCTTCGTCTTCCAGTCGTTCCACCTGCTCGCCCGTACGAGCGCGCGGGAGAACGTGGCGCTCCCGCTGGTCTACCGCGGGATCGGGCGCGGCGAACGCCGCCGCAGGGCCATCTCCGCGCTCGACACCGTGGGGCTGGCGCACCGGCTCGATCACCGGCCCAGCCAGCTGTCCGGCGGTGAGCAGCAGCGCGTGGCGATCGCGCGGGCGCTGGTCGGCGATCCCGGGGTGGTGCTGGCGGACGAGCCCACCGGCAACCTCGACACCCGTACCGGCCACGAGGTGATGGACCTGCTGGAACGGCTCAACACCGAGCAGGGTGTGGCGATCGTGCTGGTCACGCACGAGCCGGACGTGGCCGAACGGGCCCGGCGGCAGATCCACATCCGTGACGGCCTCATCGAACGCGACGTCTCGTGAGGCCGGGCTGATGAGGCTCGGCGAGTCGTTCCGGGTGGCGCTGGAGGCGTTGCGCGTCAACCGGCTGCGCAGCGCGCTGACGATGTTCGGCGTGGTCGTCGGGGTCGCCGCGGTGGTGGTGCTGGTGGCGATCGGGACCGGCGCCCGCAACCTGGTGGAGAACGAGATCGAGGGCCTCGGGTCCAACATCATCTTCGTCGCGCCGGGGGAGTTCTCGTTCGGCGCGGCGCCCACGATCAGCCGCATGCAGCTGGAGGACGTCACCTACCTCGGCCGGGTGACGGGCGACGAAGGGCAGATCGCGGTCGCCCTCAACTCCGGCGAGACCGTACGGGCGGGCCGTGCGCAGACGTTCTCCAGCATCGTCGGCGCGAACGAGAACGTGCAGAACGTCTTCGACCGCCCGCTGCGCCGGGGCCGCTACCTCAGCCGTACGGACGTCGAGACCCGCCGCCGTGTCGTCGTGCTCGGGTCGGACATCGCCCGCCGGCTCTTCGGGGACGTCGATCCGGTGGGCCGCCAGGTCGCGATCGCGAGCGGCACGCGGTTCCGTGTCGTCGGGGTCTTCGAGGAGGTCGGGCAGACGTTCGGGCAGACGCGGGACGCCGAGGTCCACGTTCCGGTGACCACGGCGCAGCGGATGTTCGGCGTCGACCGGATCGACTTCCTTGCCATCCGGGCGCCGACGAGCGACGACATCCCGCGCCTCCAGAAGGACGTCGTGGACGCCCTGCAGCGCAAGTACCAGGGCGAGCAGTTCTCGGCGATCACGCAGACACAGCTGCTCGGCACCATCGGCACCGTGCTGAGCGCGCTCACCGGCGTGCTCGCCGCGATCGCCGCGATCTCCCTGCTGGTCGGCGGGGTCGGTGTCTCCAACATCATGCTGGTCAGCGTGCGCGAGCGGACGAGGGAGATCGGGCTGCGCAAGGCCCTGGGCGCCCGGCAGCGCGACATCCTGGCCCAGTTCCTGGTGGAGGCCGTGCTGCTGACCACGATCGGCGGCACGGCCGGGATCCTGCTCGGCGCGGGCCTCTCGCTCACGATCACGGCGTTGTCGCCCGTCCCGGCCGCGATCACCTGGTGGTCGCCCGTGCTGGCGTTCGTGGTCTCGGCCGGGGTCGGGATCTTCTTCGGCGTCGTCCCGGCGCGGCGGGCGGGCCGCCTCGACCCCGTCATCGCCCTGCGCACCGAATGAGCCGGGCACCGAATGAGCCGGGCACCGAATGAGCCGGGCACCGAATGAGCGCGGCACCGGCACCCGAAGGCCGTTCCGTCAGATGTGCTCCATCAGGATGACCGCCGTGGTGTCCGGCTCCAGCGCCCTGAAGATGTGCGGCGCGTCGCCCGGATAGCTGATGTAGTCGCCGGGGCCGAGTTCGACGGGCTCCTCCACCGGTCCGACGAGTGCGCGGCCGGTGCCGACCACGACGTGCTCGGACGTGCCGGCCATATGGGGCTCGGAGATCCGGGGCTCGCCGGGCTGGACGTCCAGCCGGTAGAGATCCCGGCGGGCGTTGGGCGGGCACGACGCCAGCAGCGTGGCCGCGTAGTTGGCCTGCTCGGAGTGGGTGACGGGTCCCTCACCGGCACGGATCACCTGCACGTTGCGGCGCGGCGGCTCGACCAGCCTGCTGAACGGGATGTCCAGCGCGACACCGAGAGCCCACAACGTCTCCACGCTCGGGTTGCCGGCGCCCGACTCCAGCTGGGACATCGTGGACTTGGCGATGCCCGCCCGCCGCGCCAGCTCGGTCTGCGACAGGCCGGCACGCTCGCGTTCCCGCCGGATCGAGGCCGCGATGAGGTCAAGGGGCGGGCCTTGCTGCTCCACGTGTTCGCTCCAGACTATCAGTTGTTCGATTTGACGAACTCCGCCACGTCTGTCCATCCTAATGGACATGCGTTCATTCTGGCGAACTCTCGATCGGCAGACCATTCGCGACATCGCCCTGGTCTGCGTCGCCGACGCGCTCGTCGGCGCCTCGTTCGGCGCCATCGCCGTCTCCGGCGGGCTCGACGCCTGGGTGCCCGTCGCCATGTCCCTGCTGGTCTTCGCGGGCAGCGCCCAGTTCGCCGCGATCGGCGTCGTGCTCGCCGGTGGCGGTGTGATCGCGGCCGTCGTGACAGGTCTGGTGCTGAACGCCCGGCTGCTCCCGTTCGGCTTCGCCGTCTCCGACGTGCTGGCGGGCCGGGGCCGGCTACTGGGCGCGCACCTGATCATGGACGAGGCCGTCGCGTTCACCATGCGGCAGACAGGCCCGCGCCACCGCCGCGCCGCGTTCTGGGCCTGCGGCATCGCGCTGTTCGTGGTCTGGAACGTCTCGGTCGTGCTCGGCGCGTTCGCCGGCGAGATCATCAGCGACACCGGCGCCCTCGGCCTCGACGCCGCCTTCCCCGCCGTCCTCCTCGCGCTCGTCCTGCCCGCACTGCGCGACCGAGGCACCCGGCACGCCGCTCTCCTGGGCGCCGCCGTCGCGCTCGCGGCCACGCCCTTCCTCCCGGCCGGAGTGCCGGTGCTGCTGGCACTGGCTGGTCTGGTGCTCTACGTCCCCGAGATGAGAAGGCAGGAGGTGGCTCACTGATGCCGCTGCTCGCCATCGTCGTGCTGGCGGCCGGGACCTACGCGTTCCGGCTGGCCGGGCCGGTCCTCCAGGACCGGGTGGAGATCCCCGAACGCCTGCGGCGGCTCCTGCCCGTGGCAGCCGCCGTCCTGCTGATCACACTGGTGGTCACCGCCGCCCTCACCGAGGGCCACGGCTTCGCCGGCTGGGCCAGACCGGCCGGGGTGCTCGCCGCGGGCGTGCTGGCCGTACGCCGCGCGCCGTTCCCCGTGATCGTCATCGCCGCCGCCGCGACCACGGCCGTGCTGCGCCTCTGCGGCATCGAGTGATCCCGCCCGGGAGCGGCCCTGATTACACCAGAATGCCTGGCGTGTTCAACGAGCTCGACGAGGTCGACTGGGCCTCCATGAAGCACGCCTACGGGCCCGCCACCGACGTGCCGGACCTGCTGCGCGGCCTGCTGTCGGCGGATGCCGCCGAACGCGAGATCGCACTCGACGGCATGTACGGCGCGGTGCACCACCAAGGGGACGTCTACGCCTGCACCCTCGCCGCGATCCCCTTCCTCCTGGAAGCGGTCGCCGATGCGCGAGTGCACGATCGGGGACGAATCCTCGGTCTCCTGGCCAGCATCGGCGGCGCGGGCGGTGAAGAGGACGACGCGGACGACCACGACGAGGACGAGGAGGACGGCGAGGACGCTGAATGGGCGCGGAACCACCGCATGGCACACGAAGCGGTGTCCCTCTCGAAGCCCCTCTTCCTCAGCCTGCTCACCGATCCGGACACGGCCGTCCGCAACGGTGCGTTCCGTGCGCTGACGGCATGCCGTGAGCACGCCGACGAGATCGTTCCGGCTCTTCAACACCACTTCGCGGCCGAGACCGATCCGCAGAATCGACTGGATCTCGTCGATGCCATCGGGGCGCTGGGCAAGGGAACGGCAGGCGCTTGGCTGGCCGCCGTCGCGGCCGAGCACGCCGATCCGGCCGTGCGGTTGGCCGCATTCGTCCAGGTCGCCCGGGTCGCTCCCGAGGCCCTGCCGGGCGGCATCGTCTCGACCGCCCTCGGGCTGATGGACGAGACCGTCGAGACGGCCGGGCCGCCCCGGGCACCTCAGGGCCTTCCGGCGACACCGACGCTGGTCGGCGCACTGCGGGAGATGCGCGAGAACGCCGATGCCGGGCGCCGGGCTCCGGAGCTTCAGCAGCTCATCCGGGGGCTCGACCGGGCCTTGGGTGATCGTGTGACGGATCGGATCGAGTTCCTCTCCGCGCTTCTCCAGTCGCCGGACTGGGGACGGCGGGTCGACGCCGTATGGACGTCCGCCGGGCTCCTCCGCGGCTGGCGAGCACCGTACGACGATCTGGTGAGGCTGCTCGGCCGCCAGCTCGCCGACCCCGAAACACGGCTGTCCGCCGCCGCGGCGTCCGTCATCACCGACCTTTTCGGACTGGCGGCTCCAGCCGCCGACGATCTGGCGGCGTACCTCGCCGGGGCCCCGCGCGAGTCCCAAGGCGGCTTCGGCCGGCGATCCGGCTGGATCTCGGTCTACCCGCAAGGCCCTTCCACGCTCGGCGCGCCGCTTCTGGCGCTGGCCCGTCTCGGCGATCCGCGCGCGCTCCCCATGCTGCGCTGGGCCCTGGATCGGCCCGAGCCACCCCGCGACATCGGTGCAGGGATCAGTGGCATGGGTGAGCAGGCGGCGGAGCTCATCACTTCGATCACGCGACGGCTGCGTGACCTCCCCAGACCGGACGGGTACGACGAGCGCCGCAGTGGGCTCGCCAGGGTGCTCGGAGGGCTCGGCGCGCTCGCCGCACCTGCGGTGCCCGAGCTGATGGACATGCTGCGCCGGGATCAGCGCGCGGACGCGGCGATCGGGGCACTGGGCCGGATCGGCCCGGAGGCCGCCCCTGCGGTGCCGGCACTGCGTGGGCTCCTCGCGGACGAGCGCGCACAGACCAAGGCCGCCCAGGCGCTCTGGGAGATCGAGGGCGATCCGGATGAGGTGCTGCCGATCCTCCGGCGGTGCATCACCGAGGGCGGTGGCCAGGGGCGCTACGCGGCCATCGCGCTGGCGGCGATGGGGGCGGACGGTGCTCCGGCTGCCGACGACCTGCGCGGCCTGCTCGGCGACGGCATCCAGCAGTGGACCAGGCTGGACGCGGCGTTGGCACTGTGGCGGACCGTCGGCGACGCCGAGACGGCACTGCCTGTCATGCTCGGCCTCTGGAACGCGAATGCCCATTCCCGTCAGCACATTGCCCGCGCCGCCGGGGAGATGGGTGCGGCTGCCCAAGCCGCGCTGCCGGTGCTACGCCGCGAGGTGGCGAGCACGCGCCGCCACAATCATGAGGTCCACAGCAGCCACACAATCCACGACGACGAACTGCTCCTGCGCGAGTGCGCCAGTGCTCTGGCGCGCATAGCACCCGGCGACGGCTGAGCCAGTTGAAACGGCCGCTGGAATTGGCGAAGCACCTCCGCGGACCGCGGTCGGGGGCACCAGGCGGTCGGCGGAGGTGCTTCAAGTCCAAACTCGTCAGGCGACGGCCTCCGATTCGGCCGCCGACGCGGCGGTGATGGCTTCGCGGATGAAGCGGGCCGTCTCGCGCATGGCCGCGCTCGCCTCCGGCAGGACACGGTTGAGGATCTGGAAGACGTGCATCTGCCCCTTCCAGACCTGGAGTTCGCAGCTGATGCCCGCGCCGGTGAGCGCCTCGGCGAACGCCTCAGCCTCGGGCCGGAGGACCTCGGTGCCGCCCACCTGGATCAGGAACGGCGACGTATCGCCCCACGGACAGGTGAGCAGGGCCAGCCGCGGGTCGTCGAATCCGGCTGGCCCCACTACGAGGCGCGCGACCCGCTGGGCCGCGTAAGCGCTGATGTACGGGTCCCGGGCGCGGCGCTGTTCCGCCGTGGACAGCTCGCAGGTGAGATCGATCCACGGGGAGAAGAGCACCGTGCCCGCGGGGCGGGGAAGGCCGGTCCGGCAGATCTCACCGGTGAGGGAGGCGGCGAGGTGCCCGCCCGCCGAGTCGCCCGCGATGACGATGCCGCTCGCCGGGACGCCGCGGGCCAGCAGCCAGCGGTAGGCGGCCAGGGCGTCTTCGAGTGGCGCCGGGAACGGGTGCTCGGGTGCCATCCGGTAGCGCGGGACCAGGACGGGGAGCCCGGTGTCCAGGGCCAGCCGCGTCGTGATGGGCCGGTGCGTCCGGGGGGAGCAGACGACGTAGGCGCCACCGTGCAGGTAGAGGATCGCGCCGTCGTTCCGGCGTTCGCCATGGCGCGAGGTGACCCATTCGCCGATGACCGGGCGTTCGACGCCACCGGTCTCGACCTGGGGATCCACCAGCGGCTTGATCTGCACGTTACGTCCGGCGGGAATCAGGAGGGCCGCGGCGTTCACCGTGGAACGGGCGGTCCGCAGGCTC
This sequence comes from Actinomadura rudentiformis, assembly GCF_008923185.1. Taxonomy (GTDB): domain Bacteria; phylum Actinomycetota; class Actinomycetes; order Streptosporangiales; family Streptosporangiaceae; genus Spirillospora; species Spirillospora rudentiformis. Next base: position 155,984 of record NZ_WBMT01000003.1, on the reverse strand, counting down.
GGCGGGAAGCTCGGCACATGATGGATGAACGGGCGGAGGCTGAGCCGCAGCGCCTGGGAGATGGCGCGGCTCCGCACCGTCGGACGGCGGGAGAAAGGCGGGGTGCGGGGGGCTGCGGAGACTCCCGGCAGAGGGGTGACCTCTGCCGGCAGATCTTTCGAGGCGATCGGGTCCATCTACACCCCAACGTTTTGTTTCCTTCGTGTTACTTAGATGCCCTTTTCTTTAGATAGTTCACGTAACAACTTTGTGTCAGCGTGGGATGTTTGGCCCCGGTCACCACGATCTTGGCGGGCCGGCTGTGACCCAGGCCACGAGTAAGCGGCTGTGGACAGGGCGATACCGTGAGGGCATGAGCAGCGCCGATTCGCCCCAATCTCCCCGGAACTGCGGGCTCAAGGTCTTCTGGGACGACCAGCTCATCTCGTACGACTTCGGCCCGAGCCATCCGCTCAACCCGGTCCGGGTCGAGCTGACGATGGCGCTGGCCCGTGAGTACGGCCTGCTGGACGCGCCGAACGTGAGCGTCGAGCAGTTCGCCACCGCCGGCGACGATCTGCTCGGCCTGGTGCATGAGGACGCCTACATCGCCGCCGTGCGCCACGCGGGCGCGACCGGGCTGCCCGAGTTGAAGCACGGCCTCGGCACCCCCGACAACCCGGTCTTCCTCGGGATGCACGAGGCATCGGCGCTGGTGGCCGGGGCGTCGGTGGCCGGAGCGAGGGCGGTATGGGCGGGTGAGACCGAACACGCCGCCAATGTCTCGGGCGGCCTGCACCACGCGCTACGCGGCGCGGCGAGCGGCTTCTGCGTCTACAACGACGTGGCGATCGCCATTGCCTGGCTCCTGGACAACGGCGCCGAACGCGTCGCGTACGTCGACGTGGACGTGCACCACGGCGACGGGGTTCAGGCGGCCTTCTACGACGACCCGCGGGTGCTAACGATCAGCCTGCACGAGTCGCCGCGCACGCTCTTCCCGGGCACCGGCTTCCCGACCGAGATCGGCGGCCGCGGCGCGCACGGCTCGGCGGTCAACGTCGCGCTGCCGCCGGGCACGAGCGACGCCGCCTGGCTGCGCGCGTTCGACGCGGTGGTGCCGCCTCTGCTGCGCGAGTTCCGGCCGCAGGTCCTGGTCACCCAGCACGGCTGCGACAGCCACGCGCTCGACCCGCTCGCGCACCTGTCCCTCAGCGTGGACGGCCAGCGGACGGCGTACGCGGAGCTGCACCGGCTGGCCCACGAGGTCTCCGGTGGCCGCTGGCTGGCCACCGGCGGCGGGGGGTACGAACTGGTCCAGGTGGTGCCGCGGGCGTGGACGCATCTGCTCGCCGAGGCCGCTGGCCGCCCGATCGATCCGGCGACGGCCACCCCGGAGCCATGGCGTGACTTCGTACGGGAGCGGACCGATGAGATCGCGCCGAGGCGCATGACGGACGGGGCGGGCACGGTGGAGGTGCACACGTGGGCGGAAGGCTACGATCCGGCGAATCCGGTCGACCAGGCGGTGCTGGCGACCCGGCGGGCGGTGTTCCCGGAACACGGCCTCGATCCCATGATGGACATCTGATGGCGGCCGTCTTCAGCGATTCCGGTGGTCCGACGCGCGACGAGCTGCGCGCCCACCTGGTCCGGACGATGATCGCCGGTGACGTGGCCACGCCGCGGCAGAACAACCTGCTCCACTACCGGCGGATGGCGGCGCGCAATCCGTACTACCTGTTCGGGCTGGACCTCAAGCCGACCTGGACCGAGCAGGAGATCCTGCGGGTCATGGTCGAGCGCTGCGGCGTCGATCCCAACCCGCTGTACCTGTACGGGGACGACACGATCGACCCCGAGCTCACCCTCGACGCGCTGGAGGCCATGGGCGACCGGATCGGGCTCGCGGCCGAACGCCGGGAGCGGGTCGTCCTGGCCACCGGACACCCCGCCACCCTCACGCCGATCTACCAGGCGGTGGCGCGGGCCCTCGCCGGGCGCGGCTGCCAGATCCTGACGCCGGCGGCCGGCTGGACCTACGAGATCGAGACCTCCTACGGCACCGAGGTGCGGCGCATCGTCTACGCACCCGAGGGGGTGGCGATGCTGGAAGGCGACGACGGGCGCACGCACCACACCCACGACGCCGCTCCGATGGAGGCGATGCTCGCCGATCTGGTGGGCGCCGCCCCTACCCCTGCGGAGGGATCTCGGGAACTCGAACGGAGTAGTTGGCCGGATCTGGCCATCGCGGATCATGGCTGGGCGGGCGCGGCCGGGCAGGCGGGCATCGACACGGTCGGCTTTGCGGACTGTAACGATCCAGCGCTGTTCGCCGGGGCCGACGAGGGCAAGATCGACGTCGTGGTGCCGCTCGACGATGGTGTATCGCCGCACCATTACGGCCCTTTGACCAACTTTTTGCTCAACCGAGCCGGTCTTTCCTGAAGGGAAGAGTGCACTGACCCCCTGGCGCGGGATGCGTCCAGGGGTCACGGGGTGTGACGTGGTTGCCGTACCGGGGCTGTTGGTTCGGTCCACCGCCATCGGGGGCGCCTGAGTCGCAGGTCATCGCCTGGTTTTGACTTACATGCGTTCGTTGTGTGACGCCGTGTGCCGTCATGTCCACGCTGTGTACGGAAGCGTACTGTGGCCGTTCCGTCAGGGCGGGATACAGAATTGGGTGGAACTCCCCTCTTGCGACTGTGGATACACGATTTACGCTGGAGGAAGTACACGTGCGTGATCAAAGTCACCCAAAGGGCCGGTGCGCGGCACGTGTGGAAGAGGGCGTCCGATGAGCTCAGGCGAGCGACCTCTGAGTGAGGTCAGGTTCCTGACTGTGGCCGAAGTGGCGGCGGTGATGCGGGTGTCCAAGATGACCGTCTACCGCCTCGTTCACTCAGGCGAGCTGCCCGCAATCCGTGTGGGACGTTCGTTCCGGGTTCCCGAGCAGGCCGTTCACGACTACTTGCGCGACGCGTTCATCGAAGCCGGATAGGCGGTACACCACCGCAGACGGAGGCATACTCGCCGTCCACGGAGGTGGTACCCACCGCCCACGGAGGGTATGGCGGGGTCATGCTCCACGACCCCGCGACGTTCTTCACATCCGGCCGTGCAGGGGGCATTTGCACGGAATCTGCTGGAAGCACACGGGGACGGATAGAAGGGCAGGGACATCGACCGGCCGGCGGCCTCGGCGAGGCCGCCGGGACCGGCGCCCGGGAAGCCGGGGACCGCACGGGTCCCCGTGGCGACCCGGGCATCGGCGTGTCCGTGATCGCGGGTGATCCGGACGCGGTGACCACCGGTGGCCGGAACGACACCAGGGCAGCGGTACCCTTGGGCAGCGGACCGTGCGCGCTCGTCGAGACATCGCCGATCGCACGTCCATCTCCTGTACGACTCCGGATACGCCGAGCGAGGTCTCGTGGGCTCTGTCATCAAGAAGCGCCGCAAGCGGATGGCTAAGAAGAAGCACCGCAAGCTGCTGAAGAAGACGCGTATTCAGCGTCGTAACAAGAAGTAAACACGCAGGCTACTCAGCCGTAAGGGGTGGGGCGCACAGTGTCCTCTATGCCCTCCGCCGCGGCTCGCGTCGTACTGGTGACGGGTGTTTCCCGTTTCCTAGGGGCGCGGGTCGCCAACACCCTCCAGGCCGACCCGGGCATCGAGCGGGTCATCGGCGTGGACACGGTCCCCCCTGCGACGTCGCTCGGACGCACCGAGTTCGTGCGCGTCGACATCCGCACGCCGAGCATCGCCAAGGTCATCTCCGCCGCGGAGGTCGACACGGTGGTCCACCTGAACCTGGTGACCTCCCCGGTCGGTCCGCGGTCGAAGATGAAGGAAGTCAACGTCATCGGCACGATGCAGCTGCTTGCGGCGTGCCAGCGGTCGCCGGACATGCGCAAGCTCGTCGTGCGGTCCTCAGCCGCCGTCTACGGCTCCTCGCCGATGAACCCGGCGGTCTTCGGCGAGCACGACGAGCCCGTCGAGGCCCCGACGTCCGGCTACGCCAAGGACGCCGTCGAGGTCGAGGGCTACGTGCGGGGGCTGCGGCGGCGGCGGTCGGACCTCACGGTCTCGGTGCTGCGCTTCGCCAACTTCCTCGGGCCGGGGGTCGACTCCCCGCTGACCCGCTATTTCCGCATGCCCGTCGTGCCGACGGTCCTGGGGTTCGACCCGCGGCTGCAGTTCGTGCACGAGGACGACGGCATCGAGGTGCTGCGGCGGATGACCGTCGAAGACCACCCCGGCACGTTCAACGTCGCCGGTGACGGCGTGCTGCTGCTGTCCCAGGCGCTGCGCCGGGCCGGCCGCTCGTACGTGCCCATGCCCGCGCCCTCGGTGTCCGCGCTCGGCGATCTCGGCAAACGTTTCGGCGGCCTGTCCGGCTTCTCACCCGAACTGCTTCGCTGGCTGATGTACGGGCGGGTCATCGACACCGCCCGGCTGGAGAGCGAACTCTCCTGGCGGCCCAAGTACGGCTCGGAGGCGGCGTTCGCCGACTTCGTCTCGGCCCAGGGACTGGGGCGCACCGCACCGCTCGAGTTGTTCGACCGCCTGGCCGCGGCCCTTGCCCGCGACTGACGTGCACGGAGGTTCCCATGAACGCGCACCACGAGGACGAGCGGTTCGGCGGGGACGAGGGCGCCCAGGTGATCCCCCTGAACGCGGCCCGGTATGACGAGGAACCCCGGCGCAACCCGGTCGAACGCAAGATCGCCTCAGGGCTGGCGTTCCTGCGCCGCCGCCTCGCGGGCGACTACGACGTCGACGAGTTCGGCTTCGACCCGGAGTTCAACGGCTCGGTCCTCCTGCCGGTGGCCCGCGCCCTCTACGAACGCTGGTTCCGGGTGGAGCTCTTCGGTCTCGACAACGTGCCGGAGAAGGGCGGCGCCCTCATCGTCGCCAACCACTCCGGCACGCTGCCCATCGACGGGATCATGCTCTCGGTGGCGGTGCACGACCACGTCCACCGCGACCTCCGCCTGCTCGGCGCGGATCTCGTCTACCAGGTGCCCGTCCTCGGCCACCTGTCCCGCAAGGCGGGTCACACCCTGGCCTGCCACTCCGACGCGGCCAGGCTGCTGGACAAGGGCGAGCTCGTCGGAGTCTTCCCGGAGGGCTTCAAGGGCGTCGGCAAGCCGTTCGCCGACCGCTACAAGCTGCAGCGCTTCGGCCGCGGCGGCTTCGTCGAAACGGCCCTCCGCGCGAACGTGCCCATCATCCCGTGCGCCATCGTCGGCGCCGAGGAGATCTATCCCAAGATCGCCGACCTCAAGCCCCTGGCCCGCCTCCTCGGCGTGCCCTACTTCCCGATCACGCCCACGTTCCCCTTCTTCGGCCCCCTGGGCCTGGTGCCGCTGCCCTCCAAGTGGATGATCCAGTTCGGCGAGCCGATCCCCATGGACGAGTACGACGCGAACGCCGCCGACGACCCGATGACGCTCTTCAACCTCACCGACCACGTCCGCGAGAACGTCCAGCAGATGCTCTACGACACCCTCCTCCGCCGCGGCAGCGCGTTCTTCTAACTACCTGGAAGCTCACAACACTGTGTTTATGGCTTCGCCTGCGGCTCGCTTCACGACCCGTTAGCGCGCTCGCGTGCGGGCTGAGCTTGATGCGTGGTGACCGAGCGGGGTCGGGTCAGCGGGCTCTCAGCGCTTGTTGTAGTGCTTGCGGAGGGCTATGCCTGCGGCCACTCCTCCGGCGAGGGCTCCGGCGCCTGCTGCGGCGGGCAGGGCGACCATGGTGACCTTGCGGCCGGTGCGGAAGTCGTGGATCGGCCAGTCGTGCTCTTTGGCGTGGTCGCGCAGGTCGGAGTCGGGGTTGACGGCGTGCGGGTTGCCGACGGCGGTCAGCATGGGCAGGTCGTTGATCGAGTCGCTGTAGGCGGCGCAGCGGCTCAGGTCGAGGCCCTCGCGCTGGGCGAGGGCGCGGACGGCCTCGGACTTGGCGGGACCGTGCAGGAGATTGCCGACCAGGCGGCCGGTGTAGACGCCGTCGCGGGTCTCGGCGACCGTGCCGAGGGCGCCGGTCAGGCCCAGGCGGTGGGCGATGGTGCGCGCCACCTCCACGGGGGTGGCGGTGACGAGCCAGACCTGCTGGCCGGCGTCCAGATGCTGGAGCGCGAGGGTGCGCGTGCCGTGCCAGATGCGGTCGGCCATCACCTCGTCGTAGATCTCCTCGCTGAGCCGGACCAGGTCGGTGACCTTCTGCCCGGCCACGAAGGCCAGGGCGGCCTCGCGGGCGCTGCTGATGTGATCGGCGTTCTCCGAGCCGCGCAGCCGGAACGCGGCCTGGCCCCAGGCGAACATGGCCAGATCGCGCATCGTGAAGAGCTTGCGGCTCGCCAGCCCGCGCGCGAAGTAGTAGATCGAGGCACCGCGCATCATCGTGTTGTCGACGTCGAAGAACGCCGCGGCCGTCGGATCGGGTTCGGGCAACGGCTCGTTCGCGGTCGCCGCCGCGGCGGCCGCCTCACCCGCGCTCACCGGGTCCTCGTCCTTGTCGCGCTGCCAGAATCGACGCATGCCCCGAGCCTAGTCAACAGCCTCTGTCCGGCCGTCACCTCGCCCGGAATTGCGACGGTCCTCACCTCCGTTCAGCACTGCCGTCATCAGCCGCTCGCGCAGGACCGCGCGGAATTCCGGATCCGGTTCCGCCCTGCTCACCCGCAGACCCGACAGCGGATTGACGCCGTCACCCTCTCCCTTGGCCCGCCGTGTGTTCATGCCCGCCTTCCCATAGCCCCCGCCCAGCCGTCCTTGTAAGACGAGCCGCGCCGGCGCCCCCACGCCGCGAATGCGTTATGCCCGAAAGAACGAGCGTGTGCTTTTGTGGGTACGGGATGGCGGTTAATGGACGGTAGGTCCAATGATCGCGGGTGGTCAGGACCGCAGATCGTCGGGGAGCATGCGGGCGAGGGACCGGACGGCACGATATTGCAGTGCCTTGATCGCTCCGCCCTTCTTGCCCATGACCAGCGCCGTCTCGGCGACGGAGAGACCGTGCAGGAAGCGCAGCACCACGCATTCCTGTTGCTCGGAGCCCAGCCTGCGGACCGCGGCGAGCAGGGTCTTGTTGGTCATCGAGTCCAGGACCGCCCGTTCCGGGCCCTCCTGGGGGCGGTCGGGTTCGAGCAGCTCGGCGGTGCAGACCTCCAGCCGGTAGCGGCTGGACTTGAAGTGGTCCGCGACGAGGTTGCGCGCGATGGTCACCAGCCACGCGCCGAAGTCCTTGCCCTGCCAGTTGAAGTCGCGGATCCGCCGCAGTGCCCGGAGGAAGGTCTCGCTGGTCAGGTCCTCGGCGAGGGAGTGCCCGCCCACCCGGTAGTACACGTACCGGTAGACCAGCTCCACGTAGTGGTCGTAGAGCGTGCCGAACGCCTCGGCGTCACCGTCCCGGGCCCGGAGGACGAGCGCCTTGATGGTCTCGCCGCGTTCTTCCGCCGCGGTCTCCTGTCCGGAAGCGGCGGGAGGAGGGGTCGGTCGGCGGAGCAACGTCACTCGGACATCGAGGGTCAAGCTGCTCATGCAGTTCTCCTCGGGGCGTACGCGACCTCCGGCGTGAAATGCCACTCTAGATACCGATGGGTACGCCAGGCAATGGTGTGCTGTCGGCAAAGCCCGTCCATAGGGGGCGTTCGGGCGGTTGGAACGTTGTGGTTCCCCGCACTTCCTTCGGCAGCGGTTACCCGTCATCGCTCCGAATCGGGCACCATGGGGCGCGATGGTCGATGCTGTTCTCGCGCTGCTGGCGACCCTTGGCGCTTTAATCGCCACCGGGTTGCTCATTTCGCGCGCCTTCAAGGACCGGCTGCTCTACCTGATCGCGTGGTCGCTGACCTCGGTCGGGATCGCGGTCGCGCTCCTGGCGATGACGCTGGGGTTCCTGCTCGGCTTCAACGACGCGTTGTTCCGCGTCATGGAGCTGGGCGGCGCGCTCATCGCGCCGGTCTGGCTGGCGCTCGGCATGGTCGAGCTGATCGCCCGGATCGTCCAGGTGCGGTTCGCCGCCTGGCTGTTCGCGGTGTCCTACACCGTCGTGGCGACGGTGATCCTCCTGCTCGACCCGCTGCGCGGCTCGTTCAGCAAGAAGCTGCCCAAGCCCGACGAGATCTATGACGCGCTGCCGCCGCTGCTGATCAACGGCGCGCACCTGGTGGCGGTCATCGCCCTGGTCGCGTGCGCCATCGTCACCGCCCTCCTGGCGAGCAAGCAGGACCGTGAGGCGTACGAGCTGCTCATCCCGATCGCGCTGGTGGCACTGGCCGGCGTGCTGGTCGTCGCCGGCACCCGGGGCTTCCTGCCCGGGTCGATCGCCGTCGTCGCCCTGGGCGGCGCCGCCGGGCTGGTCTGGTACGGCGCGATGCGGACCCTGCCGGTGTACGCCGACGACGACGGCTATGCGGGCGAGGAGTACGGCGACGAGGGTGCCTCCGGCTACGCGGACCAGGCTTACGCCGCTCCGCACCCACCGCCGGTCGACGCCCAGCACCCCGCCGTCGCACCCGGCCCGCCCGTTCCGCCCGCCAAGCCCGCGACCAAGCGCGGCGAGCTCCGGTTCCCCGACCCGGCCGCGAGCGAGGAGCTCCGCTTCCCCGAGCCGCCCGCCCCGACCGCGATCGACGACATGAAGGTCGCCGGGCCGTCCGGAATGGACGGCTTCGGTGCCGGCTCACTGGCCGCGAGCGCTCTCGGCGCTGCGGGTTCGGCCGGCCTCGCCGGCGCGGGCACCGCGCTCGGCGGTGCGCTGGGCGGCCCCCTGGGCGGCCCGGGCCACGGCGATCTGTCCAGGGCGTGCGGCCAGATCACCGTCTACACGTTGCTCGACGGCCGGGAGGAGGCGTTCGACCGGCTGGCCGACGAGCTCGTCCGCGCGGCGCGCGCCGCCGAGCCGGACACGCTGATCTTCGCCTGCCACGAGGTGGTCAACGCCCCCACGCAGCGGATCTTCTACCAGCTGTTCCGGGACGAGGCGGCGTTCGCCTCCCACCGGCAGCAGCCGCACCTGCAGCGGTTCCTCACCGACTCGCGCACCCACGTGATCGCGACCAACGTCATCGAGCTCAAGCTCGGCCCGGCCAACCTGGCGCCGCTGCCCTCCCCGGTGGCGCCCGATCATCCTCGCCTGTGAGCTGATCATGGATGTTCTCATCACCCTGCTCGGGAAGCCCGGCTGTCACCTGTGCGACGACGCCCGGGAGGTGATCCGGCGGGTGGCGGCGGATCTCGGCGTCCGCTGGGAGGAGCGGGACATCACCCGGTCCGAGGAGGACACCCGGGAGTACTGGGAACAGATCCCGGTCACCCTGATCAACGGGGTGCAGCACGACTTCTGGCGGGTGGACGAGGCACGGCTGCGCAAGGCCATCAAGGAATTGCGCTGATCCCGTACTGAGACCGTAAATTCCCCTGAAACGGGAATGTCTACTCAGTCACATCTTCCGGACGAGTACCGTGGGGCCAGAGCGTCCCGGCTGCCCCGCTGAATCCTGCCTGGTCAGGGCTTTCGGCGGAGCGACGGCCGGGCGGACGGTTCTCGTACGCCGGGGGCGACTTTGTGCATGTATTCACAAAGGCTTAATCTGGTGGACAGCCCTGGGCTGTCGCCAGCCCTGGTCTGCCCGGGGCCAGGGGTTCTCGGGCCCCACCCCAAGCGTCGAGCCCCCGAAGAGCAGGCCGTGACTTCTCGCCAGACCCGTACGCGCGATCGCTCCGATCGCGGCATTCCCGAAGCCACCGTGGCGCGCCTGCCGGTCTACCTGCGGGCGTTGCACAGCCTGCAGGACCGCGGGGTCGCCACCGTGTCCTCGGAGGAGCTGGCGGTCGCCGCCGGAGTCAACTCCGCCAAGCTCCGCAAGGACCTGTCCCACCTCGGCTCGTACGGCACCCGCGGGGTCGGCTACGAGGTGGAATATCTCGTCTACCAGATCTCTCGTGAACTCGGCCTGACCCAGGATTGGGTCGTGGCGATCATCGGGGTCGGTAACCTGGGCCGGGCGCTGGCCGGCTACGGCGGCTTCGCCTCCCGTGGCTTCCGCGTGGCAGGCCTCCTCGATGCCGACGACGAGATCGTCGGCGAGGAGATCTCCGGGCTCACCGTGGAGCACATCGACCGGCTGGAGGACATCATCGGCGAGCGCGGCGTCTCGATCGCCGTCATCGCCACGCCCGCGGGCGCCGCCCAGGGGGTGTGCGACCGGGTGGTGGCCTCTGGAGTCACGAGCGTCCTCAACTTCGCGCCCGTCGTGCTCTCGGTGCCCGAGGGCGTGGACGTGCGTAAGGTCGACCTGTCGATCGAGCTGCAGATCCTCGCGTTCCACGAGCAGCGCAAGGCGGGCGGCCCCGACGAGTTCGACGCGCTGGACGGCGCCGCCCCCAAGGCGGCCGCCCCGCCGGGTCCCCCGCCCGGCGCCACGCCCACGCAGTATGTGGAGGCGGTAGAAGCATGAGCGTCTTGGTGGTGGGCCTCAGCCATCAGAGCGCACCCGTGGCGATGCTCGAACGCGCCGCGGTGACCGGCGACGATCTCGGCAAGCTGCTGCACGCGGTCAACGACTCCCCGCACGTGGCCGAGACGGCCATCGTGTCGACGTGCAACCGGGTCGAGGTCTACGCCGTGGTCGACAAGTTCCACGGTGGGGTCTCCTCGATCTCCGAGCTGCTGTCCCTGCATTCCGGCATCCCGCTGGACGAGCTTTCCCGGCACCTCTACGTGCACTACGAGGACCGTGCCGTCCAGCACGCCTTCTCGGTGGCCTGCGGCATGGAGTCGATGGTCGTCGGCGAGGGGCAGATCCTCGGCCAGATCCGGGCGGCCTTCCGGCACGCCCAGGACGAGGGCACCATCGGCCGGGACCTGCACGACCTCCTGCAGCAGGCGCTGCGGGTCGGCAAGCGCGCCCACCACGAGACCGGCATCGACCAGGCCGGTGCGTCCCTGGTGAGCGTGGGCCTGGACGTGGCGCGGCAGCACCTCGGGCCGCTGGATCGTGTGAACGCCCTGGTGGTGGGCGCAGGCGCGATGAGCGGCCTGGCCGTCGCCACGCTGGCCAGGACCGGTGCCCGCGAGATCGTGGTCGCCAACCGCACCTACGACAAGGCCGTCCGGCTGGCCGCCGACGCCACCGCGGCCGGGGTCACCGCGCGTGCGATCCCCCTGGCCGACCTTGATCACGGGCTGGCCGGTGCCGACCTGATCGTGTCCTGCACCGGCGCCGCCGGGCTGGTCATCAGCAAGGGACAGATGGAGGCCGCCGGGGCGGGCGCGGACGGCCGCCGCCGGTTCTTCCTGGATCTCGCCCTGCCGCACGACGTCGATCCGGGCGTACGCGACCTGCCCGGAGCCGCCCTCTCCGGGCTGGCGGAGCTGCGGACCGCCGAGCAGGCCGCCGAGGCGATCGGGCCCGAGGCCATCGAGGCCGTCCGGACCATCGTCGCGGGCGAGGTGTCCACGTTCCTCGGCGCCGCCCGCGCCGCCGCCGTGGCGCCGACCGTGGTGGCGCTGCGCAGCAAGGCCGCCGACGTCGTCGAAGCCGAGCTGGCCCGCCTGACCGGCCGGCTGCCCGAGCTCGACGACAAGGCACGCAAGGAGATCTCCCAAACCGTCCGGCGCGTGGTGGACAAGCTCCTGCACGCACCGACCGTCCGAGTAAAGGAACTGGCCGCGGCCCCCGGCGGCGACACCTACGCCGACGCCCTGCGCGAACTCTTCGACCTCGATCCGAAGGCACCCGAGGCGGTGACGCGAGCCGACATCGCGAGCGAAGCGAGTGATGGCGGCGCAGCTGCTCTTGCCGGGGGGTCTGGGGGGTCGCCCCCCCAGATGGGCACAGCCGACATCGCGAGCGAAGCGAGTGACGGCGGCGCAGGCCATATCGAAGGAAGCGGCACGTGACCGTACTCAGGCTCGGAACTCGTAAGAGCCTCATGGCGATGACCCAGTCCCAGCTGGTCGCCGACGCATTGTCGGAGCGTACCGGGCATGCCGTGGAGCTCGTCGGGGTAACGACCGAAGGTGATGTTTCCAAGGCTCTGCTCGCGCAGATCGGGGGCACCGGGGTCTTCGTCAACGCGCTCCGGGACACGCTGCTGGGCGGCGAGGTGGACTTCGCGGTGCATTCGCTGAAGGACCTGCCCACCGGTCCGGCCGAGGGGATCGCGCTCGCCGCCACGCCGCGCCGTGACGACCCGCGGGACGCCTTGTGCGGTCCGGTCAAGCTGGCCGATCTGCCCACCGGGGCCCGCATCGGCACCGGTTCGCCGCGCCGGGTCGCGCAGTTGCGGGCGCTGCGCCCGGACCTGAACGTGGTCCCGATCCGCGGCAACGCCGACACGCGGCTGCGCAAGGTCACCGATGGCGAGCTCGACGCGGTGGTGCTGGCCTACGCCGGGCTCAAGCGGATCGACCGGCTGGAGGCGGTGGCCGAGATCTTCGAGCCGGATCAGATGTTGCCCGCGCCGGGCCAGGGGTCGCTGGCCCTCGAATGCCGGGCGGACCGGGCCGACCTCCGCGAGCTTCTTGGAACGGTCGACGACCGTGCCACCAGGGCCGCGGTCACCGCCGAACGCACGGTCCTGGCGGTGCTCGAAGCGGGATGTTCGGCGCCCGTGGGAGCATACGCTGCCGAAGTAGAACAAAAGTTGCACCTGACCGCTGCCGTCGTCGCGCACGACGGGAGCCGCCAGGTGCGGCTGTCCGCAAGCGGCCACCTAGACGAGGCAGAGCAACTGGGGCGCGATCTCGCCGCCCGGTTGCTCGGCCAAGGGGCCGACCAGTTGATGGGGGAGCGCCTTGAGCCCCAGTAAGAGCCCCGCCGAGCAGAAGGACGGCCGCAGCGCCGCCGGTCTCGTCTCGCTCGTCGGCATGGGCCCGGGCGACCCGGGCCTGCTGACGCTGCGTGCCGCCGACGTGCTGGGCCGCGCCGACGTGGTCATCGCCAATCGCGCCGCCGTCCACCCCGAGGTCCTCGCGCATTGCCGTCCGGAGACCGAGATCCTCGACTCCGCCGACGCCGACCCCGCCAAGCTGGCGGCCAAGGCCGCCAAGACGGGCAAGCGCGTCGTCCGGCTCTTCCAGGGCGATCCCGGCCTGGCCTGTGGTCTGGCCGCCGAGGGCGGCGCGCTGTCCAAGGTCGGCATCCCTTTCGAGGTCGTGCCCGGTGTCTCCGGCGTCACCGGGGTCCCGGGGTACGCGGGGATCCCGCTCACCGACAACAAGCACCGTGAGGTGCGGATCATCGACGCGACCGGTGGCGGTGTCGACTGGGAGGCCTTCTCCGCACCCGACGTCACCCTGGTGATCCTCGGTGCCGAGGGCGCCGTCAGCGAGGTGGCCAAGGGCCTGATCGCCGCCGGCCGGCCGGACTCGACGCCCGCCGCCATGACCAGCCTCGGCACCACCACCGAGCAGGAGACCGTGGTCTCCACGCTGCAGCGGCTGGTTCCCGACACCAAGGGCATGGAGGCGCCCGCGCTGATCATCGTCGGGGACGTGGTCGGCTGGCGTGACAAGCTGTCCTGGTTCGAGACCAAGCCGCTCTTCGGGTGGCGCGTGCTGGTGCCGCGCACCAAGGAGCAGGCGGCCTCGCTGTCCGACCAGCTCCGTTCGTACGGCGCGGTGCCGGACGAGGTGCCGACGATCTCGGTCGAGCCGCCGCGCACGCCGCAGCAGATGGACCGTGCCGTCAAGGGCCTGGTGACCGGCCGCTACGAATGGGTGGTCTTCACCTCCACCAACGCGGTCAAGGCGATCCGGGAGAAGTTCGTCGACTACGGGCTGGACGCCCGCGCGTTCGCCGGGCTCAAGGTCGCCGCGGTCGGCGAGCAGACCGCCGCCGCGCTCGTGGAGTTCGGCATCCAGCCCGATCTGGTGCCCACCGGCCAGCAGTCCAGCGAGGGCCTGGCCGAGGTGTGGCCGCCGTACGACGAGGACCTGGACCCGATCAACCGGGTGCTGCTGCCGCGCGCCGACATCGCCACCGACACCCTCATCGCCAAGCTCACCGACCTCGGCTGGGAGTGCGAGGACGTCACCGCCTACCGGACCGTGCGGGCCTCGCCGCCGCCCGCGCCGATCCGCGAGGCGATCAAGGGTGGCGGGTTCGACGCGGTGCTGTTCACCTCGTCCTCGACGGTCAAGAACCTCATCGGCATCGCGGGCAAGCCGCACAACGTCACCGTGATCGCGGTGATCGGCCCGCAGACCGCCAAGACCGCGGAAGAATACGGTCTGCGGGTGGACGTCATGGCCGAGAAGCCGTCGGTTTCGGCGCTCGCCGAGGCGCTGGCGGAGTACGGTTCGAAGCGGAGGGCGGCCCAGGTCGAGGCTGGCGACCCGTTGCGCAAGCCCAGCCAGATGCGCAGGGGCGCCCGCCGCCGCAAATAGCTCGCGGAGGAAAGAAGGGTCATGTCCGCATCGTTTCCCGTCGCGCGTCCCCGGCGGCTCCGCCGCACGCCGGCGCTGCGCCGGCTGGTCGCCGAGACCCGTCTCGCCCCGGCCGACCTGGTGCTGCCGATGTTCGTCAAGGAGGGCATCGGCGAGCCCAACCCGGTGAGCTCCATGCCGGGCGTCTACCAGCACACCCGCGACAGCCTGCGCAAGGCGGCGCACGAGGCGGCCGAGGCCGGCGTCGGCGGGATCATGCTGTTCGGCATCCCGGCGGTGAAGGACGGCACCGGCGTGGCCGCCGACGACCCCGACGGCATCGTCCAGGTCGCCCTGCGCGACCTGCACTCCGACATCGGTGACGCGATCGTCCTCATGGCCGACCTGTGCCTGTGCGAATACACCGACCACGGGCACTGCGGCATCGTCACCCCGGCCGGTGAGGTCGACAACGACGCGACGCTCGAACGTTACGCCGCCATCGCCGGAGCCCAGGCCGCCGCAGGAGCCGCTGTGGTGGCGCCCAGCGGGATGATGGACGGCCAGGTCGGCGCGATCCGTGCCGCACTGGACCGGGCGGGACACCCTGAGACCTCCGTCCTCGCCTACTCCGCCAAGTACGCGTCGGCGTTCTACGGCCCGTTCCGCGAGGCGGCGGAGGGGGCCCCTCAGTTCGGCGACCGTTCCACCCACCAGCAGGATCCCGCCAACGCCGACGAGTCGCTCCGCGAGGTCCTCCTCGACCTCGACGAGGGCGCGGACATGGTCATGGTCAAGCCGGCCGGCGCCTACCTCGACGTCGTCCGCCGGGTGCGCGACGCGGTCGACGTGCCGGTGGCGGCCTACCAGGTGAGCGGCGAATTCGCGATGATCGAGGCCGCCGCCGAGAAGGGCTGGCTGGACCGCGAGCGCGCCATCAACGAGTCGCTGATCGCGATCCGCCGCGCCGGCGCCGACATCATCCTCACCTACTGGGCGGTAGAAGTCGCGCGCAGTCTCCAGGCAGCGAACCGCTAGGCGGCGAGCGCCAGGCGGCGAATGTCAGTGCAGCGGATGGTGACGGGGGCTCTACGGCCCGTCGGCGGATGTTAGGGAACGATCAATAAATTTCCCGTGACATGGAGGTGTCACGGAGGTCTGCGCTTCATTTGTGGCGTGCTGCCGAGCCCGCAGAGCCGCCATCGCCACCGCCGTTCGTGCCCTGTCCCCGCACCCGGCCACCAAGGCCGCGGCAAAGATCGGTCGACCGTGCCGCCGTGGTCCGCACGGGTGCTCACCGGCACATGGGCACGCTGGGGGCTCGCGTTGGACCGTGCCCGGCGCCACCGCGGTGGCGATCATCTGGAACCAATTCGTGACATGCGGACCGATGGCATCCGGATGCAAACGATCTAGTCTTCGTCCGAAGCGATCGAATCGCTTCGATGCCAGAGGAGAGTCGATGAGGTCGGACCTCACGAGCGGCCTGCGGCTCGCTTCGATGTCAGCTGCGGTCCTGGTCCTGGGCCTGACCGCCGCCGGTTGCTCGGGTGGGACGGACGAGCCCAGGGCGGCGCGGCCGACCTTCTCGCCGCCCACCATCACCACCACGCCGGCGCCGCAGTCGGCCGACGGCCTCTCTCTCCCGCTGGAGGCGTACTTCCTGACGCCCGACCAGACCCGCACGGTCGCCCGGGCGCAGAACATGCTCATCTCCGACTGCATGCGGCGTTTCGGCTTCTCCTATCCGGTGAACGCCAACGGCGGCAGCGAGCTCTCGCCGGTCAAGGAAGTACTCAGGCCGTTGTTCCTCACCGAGAGCAAGGCCGCCCGATGGGGCTACCACGCGACCACGGAACGGCGGGCACAGATCAATCAGGGCCAGGCGGGCACGGCCCCGAAGCTGAGCCCCGCCGCGCAGGCCGTGCTGACGGGGACGGCGAAGTCCCATGGCGGCCAGGACGTGCCCAAGGGCGGGTGCTTCGCGCACGGCCGGGACTCCATCGAGTCCGGTGCGGCGAAGGTCAAGCTGCCGCCGTGGATGAAGGGCGCCGACGATGACAAGCCGCCTCCCGGTGCCGCGCCGGCGATGCGGTCGGCACGGGCCGATCCGGGGTACCTGCCGCAGTCGATGCTGAACGGCGCGTTCGACCTCGCGCTGTCCGACCCGCGCACCAAGCAGGCGGACGCCGGATGGAGCGCCTGCATGAAGCAGTCGGGCTACGCCTACGCGAGCGTGGATGCGATCCTGCGGGACGGCCGGTGGGCCGCGAGCGACGTGCCCTCCGCCCCCGAGATCGCCACCGCGGTCACCGACGCCCGGTGCCGCGTCAAGGTGAAGTACGGCGGGCTGATGTACGCGCTGCAGCTCGGCTACCAGAAGGCGATGATCGACATGTACGCGGACTCGCTGAACCAGGTGAAGCAGGCCAACGAGGCGATGGTCCGCAACGCCACCAAGGTGCTCAGCGGCAACGCGGCGGACTGACCGGGCCGAGGCGACGAGGGGATCTGGTGCCGATGCGGATTCTGCTCGTGGAGGACGACCGGCGCTTCGCGATCGCGCTGGTCAAGTCGCTGAGCCAGTGCGGGCACGAGGTCGAGTACGTGGACAGCGCCGCGGCCGCGCTGGCCAGCCCGGCCTGCGATCTGGTCCTGCTGGACCTCGGGCTGCCCGATCTCGACGGGCTGGAGGTCTGCCGTCGGCTGCGGCGGCGCGGCGACGTCGCGATCATCATCCTGTCCGCGCGCGGCACCGAGCGGGACCGGGTCACCGGCCTGCGTTGCGGAGCCGACGACTACCTGGTCAAGCCGTTCGGCGTCGCCGAGCTCCAGGCGCGGATGGACGCGGTGCTCCGGCGGGTTCGGCCCAGGCCCAACGGCGTCCACACGGTCGGCGGCCTGGAGGTCGACCTGGACGCCCGCGTAGCCCGCGTGGACGGCGACCGGGTCAAGCTGACGCCGAAGGAGTTCTCCCTCCTGGCGGCCCTCATCCGCGAGCAGGGCGTCGTCCTCATGCGCGAGCAGCTGCTCCGCGAGGTGTGGGGCACCACCTGGCAAGGCAGGTCCCGGACGCTCGACGTGCACGTGTCGACACTGCGCACGAAGATCCGCACCGGTGCCCGGGTGGAGGCGGTGCACGGGGTCGGCTACCGGCTGGTGCCCGTCGGCGCGCTGCTCCAGGGCGCCGGAGACCGTCCCGCCGAGGAACTCTGATGCGGTTCCGGCTGCTCGGCGTCCTGCTGGCACTCCTGGTGCTCGTCCTGGGCGTGCTGACCGTGCCGCTGGCGACGGCGGCCGCGTCCAGGGACACCCAGACGATGTTCCTGGACCGGGTGAACGACACGGTCCGGTTCGCCTCACTCGCGGAGACCGCGTTGCGCACGGGGCAGACGTCCGCGCTGCGGGCGGAGCTGAGCCGGTACGAGGAGCTGTTCGCCATCGGCGTCCTCATCGTCGGCCGGGACGGCGAGGCGGTCATGGCCTCGGGGCCGGGCGTGGACCTCGGTGACCGCTCGGTGCGTTCCAAGATCGATGAGGGGCTCTCCGGCAACCGGTCGGCCACCGCCGGGGTGGTCTGGCCCTGGCGCGACGACCCGCTGATCGTCGTCGAGCCGGTCGGGCGGGGCGGTGAGGTCATCGGCGCCGCCCTCACGGTGTCGCCGACCGAACGGCTGCGCGGCGCCACGGTGCGAAGCTGGACCGCGTTGCTCGGGGAGGGGCTGCTGGTCCTGATGATCGGGGTGGTCGCCGCGACCTACCTCACCCGCTGGTTGCTACGGCCCGTACACCGCCTCGACGCCACCGCGCAGGCACTGACCGAGGGGCGCTTCGGCGAACGTGTCGGTACCGTGTCCGGTCCACCGGAGCTGCGGCGGCTGGCCACCTCGTTCAACGCGATGGCGGAGCAGGTCTCCGTGCTCGTCGAGCGGCAGCGGGCGTTCGTGTCGTACGCGAGCCATCAGCTGCGCACCCCGCTGGCACGGCTCAGGCTGTCCATGGACAACCTCGCCTCCCAGACCACGCCGGAGGGCCGGGAGGACCACCAGATGGTGGTCGAGGAGATCGAGCGGATGGCGCGTCTCTACGACGCGTTGCTGGCCTACGCGCATGCGGAGGCCACCTCGGCCGAGGCCGCCGACATCGATGTGGGGGGCGTCGCCGACGCCCGGGTCGCCGCCTGGCAGGCGGTGGCGGCGGACGCCGGGATCGGCGTGGTGCGGACGGGCGCGGCCAGGAGCGTGGGCCGGGCCGCGGCGGACACGCTGGACCAGGTGCTCGACGCGCTGATCGACAACGCCGTCAAGTTCTCCGGTGCGGGGAGCACGGTCACCGTCGAGGTGAAGAAGCCGGCCGGGGGATGGGTCGACGTGCACGTCGTCGACACGGGGCCGGGCATGCTGCCCGACGAGCTGCGCCGGGCGGCCGAGCCGTTCTGGCGGCATCCGCGGGACCAGAACCTCGACGGTTCGGGGCTCGGTGTGACCATCGCGCAGGCCCTGGTCAGCGCGTGCGGCGGCGCCCTGGACCTGCTGCCGGCCGAGCCGCACGGGGTGAACGCCAGGATCAGGTTGCCCGCGTCCACCAGCCCCGACGACAAGGAGGCCTCGTCATGAAGGCAGCGCAATCATGAAGGCGGCACGGTCATGAAGGCGGCGCAGGCCGCGGCGGTGCTCGCCGTGCTCATCCTCACCGGACTGGTCGGCTTCGCCCGCGGCGCCTCGTCCGCGCCGGTGAGCCGCCTGGTGATCGCCACCGGCGGCGAGGGCGGTGTCTACCACGCGCTGGGCACGGCCTTCGCCCGGGCCGCGCGGCACCGCTGGGCCGCCGACACCGCCGTGCTCACCACGGCGGCCTCGGTGGAGAACCTGCGGTTGATCGCCGACGGCAGGGCGCATCTGGGGTTCGCGACGGTGGACTCGGCCGCGCTCGCGGTGCGCGGCGAGGGTCCCTTCGGCCAGGCCCTGCCGATCGTCGCGCTGGCGGGGCTCTACGACGACTACCTGCAGATCGTGGTGAGCGCGGACGGGCCCATCCACGAGATCGCCGATCTGCGTGGCCGGCGGGTGTCCACCGGGTCCGCCGGGTCGGGTACCGAGATCGTGGCGGCGCGGGTGATGGAGGCGGCCGGGCTCGACCTCGACCGGGAGATCCACCGGCATCGCCTGTCGGCGGCCGCGTCGGCCGCCTCGCTCGGCCGGGGCGAGATCGACGCCTTCTTCTTCACCGGCGGGCTGCCGACTCCGGCGGTCGCCGAGCTGGCCCGCGACCACCAGATCCGCATCCTGCCCGTGGGCCGGCTGGTCCACGGGCTGCAGGCCAAGTACGGCGAGGTGTACCAGCTTCGTTCCATCCCGGCGAACCTCTACTCCCTGGCCGGGGAGGTCACCACCGTCGGGATCGCCAACGTGCTGGTCGTGCGCGCTGACATGCCGGCGGCGGAGGCACAGGCGTTGACCGCCCTGCTGTTCGAAGCGAAGGCCACGCTGAACGCCGCGCACGCCGAGGCCAGGCGCCTGGACCACCGCACGGCTCTCGTCACCTTCCCCGTGCCGCTGCACCCCGGCGCGGCCAACTACTACCGGGAGTCGAAGGTCATGGCCGCCGGCTCGGGCTCATGAGGTGGAGCCCCCGTTCAGCACCTCCGCCGCGTTGCGGACCATCGTCTCGTTGGTGCGCCGCACCTGGACCAGGGCCTCGGCGTTCTGTTCGATCAGCGCCTCCTGGTACGCGACCTGGAGTGCGTACATCGTCCCCGCGTAGTTGACCCGCGCGCGGCAGCGGGCGTCGGCGCGAGCCGTGGCGATCTCGGCGGTGGAAGGGCCCTCGCCTCCCTCCCAGCGCCGGTCGCGAAGCACGGCGTCCACGTTGGGGTAGGCGTGGCCGGCCTCGTTCATGCACGTGCTCCAGGCGGCCTCGACCTTCTTCATGCGCGCGTCCGCCTGGGCGTACTTGAACGCGCCGTCGAGCAGAGTCTCCGGGAGGTACGACGGCTGCTCCGAGGCGAGCCGCATCGAGGGAGGCGCACCGGGCGGCAGTTTCTGATCCCCGCGATCGGCCCAGGTGGGCAGCTTGATCTTCCCCGCTCCCGCCTCGATGCCGTCGCGGCCCTGGGAGAAACATCCGCCCTTGGGCACGGCCGTTCCCTGGTAGGAGGCGGCGGTGCCGGTCATGACGGCCTTGGCCGCGCCGCTCAGATCCGTGCCGTTGCCACCCTCCTGGGCCCGCTGGATCTCCGCCCGGCGCTCCGGGCTCTGGTGATAGCCCCACTGGGCCGCGGTGCGTTCGGAGAGGAAAAGCCAGTTCACCGTCTCGCGTGCGGCCGACAGGCCCCGCGCCCCGGCCACGGGATAGGAGAAGCCGTAGCGTCGCATGCAATCGGCCGTGAGCATGCTCTGCGCGCGATGGACCGTGGCGTTCTGCTCCGGGGTGAGCAGGTACGCCTCCAGCGGCAGGGAGAGCCCGTCCGCCGACGCCGGGGCAGGAATCGTCGCGATCGGCGGCGGTGGGATCGAGGGCGGCGCCTCTGCTTTCGGCCGTCCGTCGCCGGAGCAGCCGGCCGTTGTGACGATCAAGGTCAGTCCGGCGAACGCCGCGGTGCCCGCCCAACGTGCTCGCATGCCCGCCTCCCTCGGTCAGGGTCCAACGCAGGTCAGGATCCAACGCAGGTCAGGATCCAAAAGGGAGCGTCGCAGGCCACCTGGCCCGGCGGGCACCCGCCACGGCTTTTCTTTACACAATGCTAAGAACCGGGAATTCCGCGCCCGACTTGTTAGGGATCGGTCAAATTCGCAGGCCCACGCTTGTCTCTCGAACGGGCGGTCCGCTCAATGGGATCGAGCCGATCCGGGCCCGTGTCATCCGGGCCCATTACCGGAGGGACAACGTGATCCAGAGATTTTCGACTCGGCTGGCGGGCGTGGCGGCCAAGACCGCCGCGGTGGCCGGGCTGACCATGACCGCGGCGGGCGGGGTTCTCACCCTTGCTCCGGCGGCCTCGGCGTCGCACGCGTGCGACGACTACGTGCACAACGAGATCTGCTTCTACCGGAACGCCGGTTACGGCGGTGCCAGCCGGGCCTTCACCAACAACGACACCACCTACACCAACGACAACTACACCGGTACGAGCGTATCGCTCAACAACACCATTTCCTCCTACATCAACCGGCACTGGGACCGTGGTTATACCGAATGCCGTTACGTAAGCCAGGAAGGCTGCACCAAGGGAATTCTGTCGCTCACGATGGACGGTGACCTGACCAACAATTTCTGGGCCCCGTGCTGCGACATGAACGACACGTTCAGCTCGCACGTGTGGTTCCCGAGCTGATCCGAAGGCACGTGCGCCACGGACATCTGGCGCAAGGCAGGAAATCGATTCCCGACGAACGGAGTATGAGCATGCCCGGATTCTCGACCGGCGTCACCGCGAAGACCATGAGAGGGGTGGTGCTGGGCGCTCTGGCCATTGGCGCCGTTCTCGTCGCGGCTCCGCCCGCGTCCGCCTCGCACAGGTGCGACAGGGAGCAGGAGATCTGCTACTGGCGGCTCGCGGGCTACACGGGGGGATCCCGCGCCTTCACGCTCGAGGACGCCACCTACGCGAACGACTATTACGACAACCTGTCGCCGACGAAGTCCCTCAACGAGACGACCTCGTCATACGTGAATTACCACATCACGAAGTCCTACCGGGTCTGCCAGCGGGTCAACCAGGCCTTCTGCACCAAGTCGCTGTATCCGATGTCGGCGGCGTCCGACCTGAGGGACAAGCTCTGGTACGACGGCATCGACATGGACAACTCCATCAGTTCTCACGTCGTCTGGGACTGACCGGAAATTCCAGGCCCGCATTACCGGTGGGTGACGAGCCGGTCGCGTACCGGGATGAAGTGTTAAAGAGGCTTCAAGTTATGTCGCCCATGGTGGCGGGGTGTGCCGCGCCACCGGTTGCCTGGTCGCACCCCGCAAGGTGGCTGGCCGCTACCCCCGGCCAGCGCCCGTCACCACCCCCGGTGGATACCGCCCGCGGACGCGCCGCCGAACGCGCTGAGGCGTCCGCGGGTAGACCTCCCCGGTCCCGTTTCTCCAGCGAGAGGGAAACCCATGAAACCGTTCCCGCGGCGCCCTGAGAGCCGGGCCGTCGATGTCGTCCCCCTCTGACGACGGGCCGCTGCGTTCTCGCCGGCGGTTCCTGCTCAGCATCGTCGCGGCCTCGGTGGTGGCGTCGGTCGCCAGCCTGGGCGCCTCGACTCTGATCAAATCGCCGCAGCAGGTGGCGGCGGACGCCGGTCCGCCGCGGGCCTCGGTGATCTCCGCGCCGGTGGAACGCCGCGTGCTGAAGGAGTCGGTGATCCTGCGCGGCACCGTGGCGCCGGGCCGGACGATCGAGGTGACCCCCGCGGCGGCGGCCGAGGGCAGGTCGGTGATCACCCGGACCACCGTGAAGAAGGGGCAGCGGATCAAGGCGGGCGCGGTCGTCGCCGAGGTCTCGGGGCGTCCGGTGATCGCTCTGGCCGGTGCCATTCCCGCGTACCGGGACATCCGGCCAGGTGGCAAGGGACCGGATGTGAAGCAGCTGCAACGGGCGCTGCGCGGCCTTGGATATTCCGTGCGCGACGCCGAGGGGACTTACGGCTCGACCACCCAGGCCGCGGTTCGCAAGCTGTATGAAGACCGCGGCTACGAGCCCCCGGCCGCCCAAAGCCCGGCGATCGGGGAGCCGGAGAACGAGGAGCCGGAGGGCGGTGCGGCCGCGGACGGCGACCCGGCCTCGGCGCGGACCCGCGCGAAGCCGAAGCCGAGCGTCTACCTGAAGGCCGGAGAGGTGGTCTACGTTCCGCGGTTCCCCGCCCGGGCCACCGAGGTGAAGGCGACCCTGGGCGCTCAGGTGACCGGCGCGATCCTCAAGCTGGCCACGGGTGAGCTGGAGGTCAGGGGCACGCTGACGGCGCCGGACCGCAAGCTGGTGAAGCCCGGCATGGATGTGACGATCTTCTCGGAGGAGTCCGGGCGGTCCGCGCGGGGGCGCGTGCGCAGCATCGGGGCGTTCACCGCCGACGGCGGAACGGCCGGCGCGGGGCATCCGGTCAGGGTGGCGGGCACGACCCAGCTGCCGGAGGGCTTCGCCGGGCAGGACGTGCGGCTGACGATCGAAGCGGCGTCCACCGACGGGCCGGTCCTGGTCGTGCCCGCCTCGGCGGTCTACGGGGCGGCGGACGGATCCACCCAGGTGATCAAGCTCGCGCCGGGCGGCGCCCAGGAGCGGATCGCCGTCACCGCCGGCGCGACGGGCGGCGGGTTCGTCGAGGTGCGCGGGGACGGCCTGGCCGAGGGCGATCGCGTGGTGGTCGGGAAGTGAGCGCGCGGGCACCGGTGATCGAGTTCGCCGGGGTCGGCCGGACGTATCCGGGTCCGCCGCCGGTACCCGCGCTGCGGCCCGCCGACCTGGTGATCCGGCGCGGCGAGTACGTGACCGTGGTCGGTCCCTCGGGGTCGGGAAAGTCGACGTTCCTGAACGTCGCGGGGCTGCTGGACCGGCCGAGCGAGGGCGTCTACCGGCTGGACGGCATCGACACCGCCACGTTGAACGAACGGGACCGGACGGCCCTGCGCGGGCGCCGGATCGGGTTCGTCTTCCAGTCCTTCCACCTGCTGCCGCACCGCAGCTCGATGGAGAACGTGATGTTGTCCCTCCTCTACACCGGGGCCAAGCGCAAGGAGCGCCGAGCCCGCGCTCTGGAGACGCTGGAACGGGTCGGGCTCGGGCACCGCGCGCACGCGCCGGCCGGGCGGCTGTCGGGCGGGGAGCGGCAGCGGGTCGCGATCGCCCGCGCCCTGGTCAACCGGCCGAGCCTGCTGCTGTGCGACGAGCCGACCGGCAACCTCGACACCACCACCGCGCGGACCGTGCTGGCGCTGATCGACGAACTGCACGCGGACGGCTTCACGGTCCTGGTGGTCACCCACGATCCCGGGGTGGCGTCGCGCGGCGAACGTGCCGTGGTGATCCGCGACGGCGTGCTCCGGGAGACCGATCCGGCGAGTCTGACCGCGGAGGCGGTGCAGGCCGTGCAGGACGCGCAGGCCGTACAGGTTGCGCAGGCCGTACAGGTCGCGCAGACCGTTCACGAGGAGCAGACCGTTCACCAGGCCCAGAGCCGGTGTGTCCGGTGAAGGGCCGGGGCAAGGCCGCGCCGGTCAAACAGACACGGTTCGCGGCCCGGGACGCGCTGGACGAGGCCACCGCGGCGATGCTCGCGCGTCCGGCCCGGGCCGCCCTGACCGTTCTCGGGACCCTGCTCGGCGTGGCCGCGTTCGTCGCCGTGCTCGGGCTGACCGCCACCGCCAGTGGCCAGATCTCCAAACGTTTCACCGCGCTGGCCGCCACCGAGATCACCGTGGAGGACGCGCCCGAGGACCGCGCCACGGCGGACTTCGCGTTCCCCTCTGACACCGAGCAGCGGCTCACCGCGCTGAACGGGGTGCGGGCGGCCGGCATGTTCTGGCGGCCGACGATCCCCACGTCCGAGGGGAGCGAGTCCGGCGTGCTCGTCTCGGCACGTCCCCCGTCGATCGCGGCGGGCCAGGGCGAGCCGCTGACCGTGACCGCCGTGTCCCCGGGATATCTGGAGGCCGTGCACGCCCGGGCCGGTGCCGGACGGCTCTTCGACTCCTTCCACCAGCGGACCGGGCAACGGGTGTGCCTGCTGGGCCGGGCGGCGGCGTCCCGGCTGGGGATCACCCGGCTGGACGGCCAGCCGGCGGTGTTCGTCGGGCCCACCCCGCTGACCGTGATCGGGATCATCGACGAGGTCGACCGGCAGTCCGCCACGTTGTTGTCGGTCCTGGTGCCCTCGGTGACGGCCACGAACCTCTGGGGCCTTCCCGGCGGGCTGCAGGGGGAGGCGCCGAAGGTCCTGGTCGAGACCCGGCTCGGGGCGGCGCCGCTGATCGGCCGGCAGGCAGCCCTGGCGATCCGGCCGGACCAGCCCGAACGCTTCAAGGTCACGGTGCCGCCGGACCCCAAGCAGCTCAAGGAGCAGGTCGACACCGACCTGGGCACGCTCTTCCTCGCCCTCGCCGGGATCTGCCTGGTCATCGGGGCGGTGGGGATCGCCAACACCACCCTGGTCGCCGTACTCGAACGCACCGGCGAGATCGGCCTGCGCCGTTCTCTCGGCGCCCGCGGCAGGCACATCGCCGCGCAGTTCCTCACCGAGTCCGCCGCCCTCGGCCTGCTCGGCGGGCTGGTCGGCACGAGCCTCGGTGTCGCCGCCGTCGTGGGCGTCGCCATCAGCAAGGACTGGACCCCGATCCTCGAACCCCTCGCCGTCCTGCCCGCCCCGGCCGTCGGAGCGCTCACCGGCCTGCTCGCCGGCCTCTATCCCGCCTGGCGGGCCAGCCGCATCGAACCCATCGAGGCCCTGCGCCGATGAACCCCGGCGACTCCCGCCGGCCCCAGACCGGCGCCTCCCGACCGGCACCCGCCGGCCGGCGGGTGACCGAAGTAAGGCAACACAGATGATCACGACGAAGACAAGGAGTGTGCTCATGCGGTCGTATCGGAAAGCCCTCGGTGGCGGCGCCATCAAGGTCGCCATGGTGGGCGTGGCGGTGGCCGGTTCCATGGTGGCGCTGACCTCGCCGGCCTCCGCCTCCCACAAGTGCGGCGACCCGGCCTTCGACTACGAAGAGGTCTGCTACTACCGGCACAAGGACTACAGCGGTGGATCGCGGGCCTTCACCGGTGAGGACAAGAACTATACGAACGACTACTACGACTACGCCAGCGGTACGGTCGCCCTCAACAACACGATCTCGTCGTACAACAACAGGCACTGGGCCCCGTACCACGCCCATCGTTACGTCGGCCAGGAAGGCCCCCTCTACTACATCAAGGCGGAGAGCTGGGACAGTGACCTGGCCTCGTCCGACTGGTGGGGCAGCGAGACGGGCGACGTCAACGACAAGCTGAGCTCGCACACCGGTCCCTACACGGGCTGAGCCCGGCCGCCCGACCTCCGGAGTGTCCGTCTTCAACCCCGGGAGCGTCCGTCACGGTGCGTGGCGGGCGCTCTCGGTTTCTGGTGAGGGACTGGTCGTGATGGCCGTCACGTCAGGTGATCACTAGGTCACTGGTCGACGATGTGATTCTTTGCTGGTGATCACGTGGGTCTAGTCACTTAGGGTCGTTTCCAGGGGGTTGGCGTGTCCGTCTCTCGCGGTTACCTGCATCATCGTTAGTAGGGAGCAACGTTCGACCACAGGGGGGCGCATGATGCTGGCTGTCTCGGGCGGAAGGCGGCAGAAGGCACGAAACCGGATGGTCGCGGCCGCACTCGAATACGCGGAGCTCGGGTGGCCCTCCTGTCTCGGCGCCCATCCCCCCGTCGATGGTGACAGAGCGTGTTCGTGCGACCGGATCGGGTGCCCCGACCCAGGAGCGCACCCCGTGTCGGCCGCCTGGGCGATCCAGGCCTCGACCGATCCCGCGGTGCTGAAGCGCTGGTGGTCGGAGCGTCCTCAGGCCAACATCATCCTGCCCACCGGGCGGGTGTTCGACGTCTTCGACGTACCGGCCGCCGCCGGAAAGGTCGCCCTCCGGCGGATCGCCCGGGACGGGCTGCAGGTCGGCCCGGTCGCCGCCATCGGTGAGGATCGTCACCTCTTCTTCGTGGCCACCCGTGGCGCCCCCGCCGACGAGGACGAGTGGTGGTCGTGCCATCTGGACTGCTCGCCCGAGAGCATCGCCGAGACACCCGGCATGCGCTGGCACTGCCGTGACAGCTATGTGGTCGCCCCGCCGTCGATGCTCCCGTACGACCGTGAGGTCGCCTGGATCAGGCCGCCGGACGGCGGCCCGCTGCCCGACCCTCTCCGGCTCCTGGAAGTGCTCTCCGACAGCTGTGAGGCCGCTGAACGGTGATCACTGCGGAGCGTTGATCGAGCCGGCCTTGCCCCAGTTCGAGTACGACGTCTGCAGCAGCTGGGAACGGCCGCCCTGCCCGACCTTGATCCGGATCTGCACCGGCAGTCCGTTCCGGTCGAGCCGCAGCGCGAACTGCACCTGCTTGGCCTTGACGGCCGAGGCGAGCTGGGTCAGCTCGGGGCTCTGGGTCAGCGCGCTCACCGGCACGGTGCCGCGATAGATCCCGCCCGCCTCCTGGAGGCTGGTGGTGGCCTGCAGCAGCGCCGCGACGTTGCCCGCCGCCGAGCCCGCTCGCACCTGACCGGCGAGCGCCGCGTATCCGCGCCCACCGCCGGCGAGCGACGCGTTCTGCCACCGCTTCCCGGCTTGGACGTAGGCCGAACCACCCACCAGCACGGCTCGCGTGCGCTTGCGCAGCGCCTTCGTGCTGGCGCTGACGGTCATCGAGTAAGAGGGCGCGGCGCCCTGGACGATCCGGAACGAGCCCTGCGCCCAAGCGGGACCGCCGCAACATCCGCTGCGCCGGTAGCTGAACGAGGCGCCCGGAGTCTCCGCTGTCGCCTTGCTGACCTTGTCCGCGAGGGTCGCGCCCGGCGTGGCGCCCGGGGAGGCCGGGGCGGGGCTGCCGCTGCCGGCCGGGGACGGGTCGGGCCGTGGCGCATCCTCGTCCTGGCTGGCGTGCACCACCGCGGCGCCCAGGACGCCGCCGATGATGACCACGCCCGCCACCAGGGCGGCCACCAGCCGCGACCGGGACGACCGGACGGGCTGCGAGATGGGGTTGCCGCGGGGCGTGGTGATCCGGGACGGCTTCGGCTCGGGGCGTTCGGCGGTCTGCGCGGCCAGCTCCGTCAGCCGGCTCCGGCCCTGCGCCTCCCAGGAGAGGCCGTACGCGGCGACCGCTGCCTCCTCGACCGCGCCGAGCATGTCGGCGGCGGTCTTGGGCCGTTCGGCCGGGTCCTTCGCCAGGCCCCGCGCGATCAGGTCGCGCAGCGGACCGGGCACCTCCTCCACTGGGATGGCCGCCTCGCGGTGGGCCTTGGCCAGCCCCGACTGGCTGCGGGCGCTGAACGGCGGCCGCCCGGTCAGGCACTCGAAGAAGATCGCCGTGGCCGCGTAGAGGTCCGTGGCGACGCTCGCGGGCGCTCCGTTCCACAGCTCGGGCGCCGCGTACGCCGGTCCGGACTGCGCGATCGACGCGGCGGGCGCCAGCCCGAAGTCGGTGAGCCGCCCGTTGCCCGCGCCGTCCACGATGACGTTGGCGGGGCGCACGGCGCCGTGGACGACGCCGCGGTCGTGCCCGGCGGCCAGCCCGGCCAGGATGCCGCCCAGCATCGCCAGCGCGGCCAGCGGGCCCGTCGGGCCCTGCGCGGCGAGCATCCACCGCATGCTGACCCCGTTGACGCGTTCCATGACGACCGCGGCCCCCTCCGGGGTCTCCACGAAGTCATAGAAGTCGACGACGTTGGGGTCCTCCAGCTGGGACAACCGCTGTGCCGTCGTGCGGAAGTCCGAAAGGAACGCGTCGTCCCCCCGGAGCCTCCGGTCCAGATACTTGATCGCGACCTTGGTCTGGGTGAGGTCGTCGACGGCCAGCACGACCCGCCCCGACGAGCCGCTCCCGAGGTCCCGGACGTGGGTGAAACCCGGGACAGTCCAGCCGTCAACCACGTTGAGAGCCCATCCCTCCGATACGGCCGGCGCCGCTACGAGTGAGGCGTCGGTCATCAGCCGCGACGCCGGTGTACTTGGTGGAATATCGGCCGGTTACGGGCGAGGTCAAGGGCTGTCGCCAAACTGGAACTGAGAGACTGGCCGCGTGACTGGCATCGAAGACTCCAAACGGCTTTTCGAGCGCGCGAACGAGGTGGTCCCGGGCGGGGTGAACTCCCCGGTACGCGCCTTCCGGGCGGTGGGCGGGACGCCGCGGTTCATGACGTCGGCGAAGGGCCCCTACCTCACCGACGCCGACGGAAACGAGTACGTCGATCTCATCTGCTCGTGGGGCCCGATGATCCTCGGGCATGCCCACCCCGCCGTCGTCGAGGCGGTCCAGCAGGCGGCCGGGCGTGGCACGTCCTATGGCGCCCCGACTCCCGGTGAGGTCGAGCTGGCCGAGGAGATCGTGGCCCGGACCCCGGTCGAGAAGGTCCGGCTGGTCAACTCGGGCACCGAGGCCACGATGTCGGCGATCCGGCTGGCGCGGGGGTTCACCGGCCGATCCAAGATCGTGAAGTTCGCCGGGTGCTACCACGGGCACGTGGACTCGCTGCTGGCCGCGGCCGGATCCGGCGTCGCCACGCTCGGGCTGCCCGACACCCCCGGGGTGACCGGTGCCACGACGGCCGACACGCTGGTGCTGCCGTACAACGACGTCACCGCGGTCGAGGAGGCGTTCGCCGAGTACGGGCACGAGATCGCCTGTGTGATCACCGAGGCGGTCCCCTGCAACATGGGCCTCGTCCCGCCGCTGCCGGACTTCAACGCGCTGCTCAAGGCGCTGTGCGGGCGCAGCGGGGCGCTGCTGATCATCGACGAGGTCCTCACCGGCTTCCGTGCCTCCAGGTCGGGCTGGTACGGGATCGAGGGCGTGCCCGGCGACCTCGTCACGTTCGGCAAGGTCATGGGCGGTGGGCTGCCCGCCGCGGCCTTCGGCGGCCGCGCCGACATCATGGATCACCTGGCCCCGGCCGGTCCGGTCTACCAGGCGGGCACGCTGTCGGGGAACCCGCTCGCCACCGCCGCGGGCCTGGCCACGCTCCGGAACGCGACGGACGAGGTGTACACCGCGATCGACCGGTCGGCCGCGCTGGTGGCCGAGGCGGCGTCGGCCGCGCTCGCCAAGGAGGGCGTCCCGCATCGACTCCAGACCGCGGGCAACCTCTTCTCGGTCTTCTTCACCGACGAGGTGGTCGGGGACTTCGCGGCTGCGCAGCGCCAGGATTCCAAGGCCTACGCCGCGTTCTTCCACGAGGCGCTCGACCGCGGCGTCTACTTGCCGCCGTCTTCGTACGAGGTGTGGTTCCTGTCGGCCGCTCATGACGAGGCGGCCCTGGAACGCATCACCGACGCCTTGCCGCATGCCGCGCGTGCGGCGGCGGAGGCCAGGTCGGCGGGGTAGCGCTCGCCGGGACCGTCAGTGGATCAGGGAGCCCACACCGGCCAAGGCCGACAGCGCGGCTGCCACAGGCTCTGTGGCGGGCGAATGGAGCGGAGCCCGGACCGAGGGTGAGTCGATGATGCCGCGATCGGCCAGGGCCGCCTTGAGGACCGCGGGTGACGGCTCGCTGAAGAGGGCGTCCGCGAGCGGCAACAGGGCGTTGTGCAGGGCCAGGGCGCGGGCGTGGTTGCCGTCGCGGACGGCCAGCGCCATCGCTGCGTACGCACCGGGCGCGAGGCAGGCCGACGCGGTGATCCCGCCTGCGCCGCCCAGTTGCAGCATCGGGTAGAGGTACGCGTCGTCGCCGGCGAGGATCGCCTTGCCCGTCCTGGCGGCGAGGAGCCGCAGCGTGTCCGCGTCGATCGCGCCGGCGCACTGCTTGATCCCGGTGACGCAGTCGAGGTCGAGCAGGCGGAGCAGGGTGCCGGACGACAGATGCTTCCCGGTGCGGTACGGGATGTTGTACGGGATCAGCGGCACGTCCGCGGCGGCGCCGATGGCGGCGAAGTGGTCCAGGACGCCCTGGTCGGAGGGCCGCAGGTAGTAGGGGACCACCACGAGCAGCGCGTCGGCCAGGCAGGCGCGTTCGCGTGCCTGCTCGATCGAGGGCGCGGTGCCCATGGTCCCGGCCCCGACGATCAGCGGGGTGCCGTGCTCGATCGACACCGCGCGGCAGGTCTCCAGGACCGCGCGCTGCTCGGCGCCGGTCAGCATGGCGGCCTCGCCGGTGGTGCCGAGCACGACCAGCCCGGCCGCGCCCTGCTCCAGGCAGTGCCGGGCGAGGCGTTCGAGCGACTTGGTGTCGATCTCGCCGGAGTGGGTGAACGGGGTCACGAGCGACGCGTGGACGCCATGCATGAATCTCACCTTGATCACTTGGACGGCGCAGGGATCATTTGACGAGCGCAGGGATCACTTGGACAGCGCGGGTTCGGGTTCGAGGAGGGGCGGCTCGGCGGCGAGGGGCACGCGGCGGCGGACGCTGCCGAGGGCCACGCCGCCGACGATGAGCGCCGCGGCGAAGAGCCGCAGGGCGCTGACGCTCTCGCCGAGGACCACGACCGTCGAGATGATGCCGAACGGGGGGACGAGCAGCGCGTACATCGCCACCGTGCCCGCCTCGTACCGCCGCATGAGCCACCCCCACGCGCCGAACCCGACCAGGGTCGACAGGTAGGCGATGTAGGCCAGGGACGCCCAGGCCTCCCAGGGCACGTGGGCGAAGGCGTCCAGGCCGGCGCTCGGCCCCTCGAAGATCAGGGAGAGCGCGAACAGCGGCAGCGGCGGCACCAGGGACATCCACACCATGAAGGCGAAGCCGTCGACGGGCTCCTCGGTGGACTGGTTCGTCATCCGGATGAGGACGTTGCCCAGCCCCCAGGAGGCGGCGGCGCCGATGGTCAGCAGGAAGGCCAGGATCGGGCTGCCCTGCCCGAAGTCGACACCGATCAGCGTCACGCCGAAGAGCGCGACCAGCATGCCGACCGCGGTGATCGGCCGGGGCCGCTCGCCCACCAGCCCGAACGCGAAGACGGTCGTGAAGAGCGCCGCCGACTGCAGCAGCACCGACGCCAGCCCGGCGGGCATGCCCTCCCGCATGCCGAGGAACATGAGCCCGAACTGGCCGACCCCGATCGCCACGCCGGTCAGCAGGATCCACTTCCAGGCCACCGGAGGGCGCCGCACGAAGAAGACCGCGGGCAGCGCCGACACCACGAACCGCAGGCCGGCGAACAGCAGCGGCGGGAAGGTGTCCAGGCCGGTCTTGATCGGCACGAAGTTGAAGCCCCAGATCGCGGCGATCATGACGGCGAGGAGCAGATGGCGCGGTGACATGCCCATATGCTCTCGGGGACCTCGTTTTAGGACAATCTAGAATTAGTTGACAGCTCGCTTTAGAGTTACTTCATGCTCGATTTGGAACGCCTGCGCGCACTGCACTCGGTCGCCACCTACGGCTCGGTGAGCGCCGCGGCCGACGTGCTCCACGTCACCACCTCCGCGGTCTCCCAGCAGCTGGCCAAGCTCGAGCGCGAGACCGGGCAGAAGCTGCTGGAGCGCAACGGCCGCGGAGTCCGGCTGACCGACGCCGCCGAGCTGCTCGTGACCCACGCGGACCGCATCCTGTCCCTGGTCGAACGGGCACAGGCCGATCTGGAGGCACACCGGGGCGCCGTGGTGGGCGAGCTGGCCGTCGCGGCCTTCCCGACCGCCATCCGCGGTCTCATGCCGGCCGCGCTGCGCGCCCTGCGCGCGGACCACCCCGACCTCCGCGTGATCGTGGGTGAGGAGGACCCGATGCAGAGCATCCCGCGCGTCGTGCGCGGAGATCTCGACATGGCGGTCGTCCAGGACTGGAACAACGAGCCGCTGCCGATTCCCGAGGGCCTGCTCCGCGGCACGATCTGCTACGACGTGGCCGACGTCGCGCTGCCGGGCGGCCACCCGCTCGCCGATCGCGACGAGGTGGAGCTCAAGGAGCTGGCGGGCGACTCGTGGATCAGCTCGACACCGGGCAGCATCTGCTGCGACTGGCTCACGCACACGCTGCGTTCGATCGACGCCGAGCCGCGCATCGACCACATGGCCTACGAGTTCGCCACCCAGCTCGCCCTGGTCGAGGCCGGTCTGGGCAACGCCGTCCTGCCCCGTCTGGGTCGCTGTGACGTGCCCGAGGGCGTACGCGTCGTGCCGCTGAAGACCTCCCTGTCCCGCCGCATCTACGCGGTCTGGCGGGAGGAGGCGGCCCGGCGCCCCGCCATCCGCGCCGCCATGGACGCCCTGCGCGCCGCCGCCCCCGACGAGGCCGCCAAATGATCATTTGAGTCGCGGGTTGCGAGCGGCCCGGGCGGCGCCAGGACGTGCCGAGCGGCGTGCCCGGCGGCCGTCCGGGAGCGGTCACGGCGAAGCCTTCCGGCCGGTCGAGAGAGATGGCAGGCTCCGTGCGCATGGACACCGTTCGGGTCCTCACAGTGATCGCCGGTCTGCTCCTCCTCCCCGCATGCGGTGGCGGTGATGATGGCTCCTCCACCGGGAAAGGGCGTTCCTCATCGGCCAGTCCGTCCGCGTCCTCCGCGTCGCCGGCGTCCTCTCCGCCGCCGTCTCCCGCGCAGGCACCGCATCCGTACGCGGGGCGCACGATCGAGGGCGTGTTCATGAACGACCGCTCCTCCGGCGGGCTCGTCTTCGCTCCCGCGAAGGTCGACTTCCTGGAGCCGGGCATGTACGACGTGATCCGCACCGGCGAGTTCAGGCCCGTCGTGCTCGCCCCGTCGGCGCGGTTCTACGGGGTCGGGCTCTCGGTGGAGGGCGGCCAGAGCAAGATCACCAAACCGCGGATGAGCCGGGCCGCCTTCGACACGGCCGTGGCCAGGACGCGGGAGAAGGCGGGCCGCAAGATCATCGGTGGCCTGACCTGGAACGCCCGCTTCGACGCGGCGGGACAGGTCTTCGAGGCGGCAAAGCAGCCACAGGACCTTTGATGGGATCATGGCCTTGTGACGTACGAGCTGGTCATCTGGCACGAGGACGCCCCGGTCGACCGCGAGCAGGCAGCGACGGCGTTCGAGCAGGCCACTCCGCATCCGGCGGTCGCCGCGTTCGCAAAGGAGTTCGGCGGGCGCTTCCCGGATGTGGAGATGTCAGCCGAGCATGAGCGTTTCGCTCGCGTGCGGATGGATCCGGAACGCGCGGACGAGGTCTCCGCACAGGTCTACGCGCTGGCGCGGGCGCTCGGGCTGACCTGCTACGACCCGTACCGCCGGCTGGTGCACAATCTCGGGCCGACCGGGGCGTACGAGGGCATGCAACTGCACACGGGCGACGGCGTCCAGGTCGTCGATCCCGATCTGGGCCTCGTCCGGGACGTCCTGGAACGGCTGTCGGACCAGAACCCGTTCGCCGCGCTGGTCGTCTTCGGCGAGCATTTCGTGCAGGCCGCGCCAGAGCCCGGCGGCTACGAGCTTGAGTACAAGGACAGCCGCCAGAACAAGCTTCACCGGACCCACGTGACCGATCTCGCCGTGGTCCAGCGGGCCTTCGACGAGTACGCGCGTGGCGACCGGGCCTTCCTCGATCGCCACGCCTGGGAGGGGTGATCCAGGGCCCGAGGGGAGGCGGCCCCTCGGGGGAGTGGGGGCCCTGAATCACCGGCTCATGTGGTGGCGAGCGCCTCTGTCGGCGAAAGCCGGGACGCACGGACCGCCGGGTAGAGACCCGCCAGCGCGCCGATGGCCAGCGTCGCGCCGATCCCGCCCAGCACCGCCCACGCCGGGATGATGATCGGCCAGCCCTGGTAGATGGCGTAGCCGCCGGTCACCAGGCTGCCGATCAGCGCGCCGCCCGCCCCGCCCAGCGCGGAGAGCAGCAACGACTCCGCCAGGAACTGGGTGCGGATCTGCCCCTTCGTCGCTCCGAGCGAGCGCCGCAGCCCGATCTCCGAACGCCGTTCCAGCACCGAGATGACCATGGTGTTGGCCACCCCGACGCCGCCCACGAGCAACGCCACCGCGCCGAGCCCGAGCAGCAACCCGGTGAGGGCCTCGTCGGCGGCCTGCCTGGCGGCGAGCGCGTCCGAGGGACGCGACACCTCCACCTCGTTGGGCGCCTCGGGGTTGGCGGTGGCCCCGAGCACGGACCGCACCGCCTCGACGCTCGCGTCGTCCGAACGGGTGAAGACCGTGGTCGGATGCCCGTCGAAGCCCAGCTCCGACTTCGCCACCGGCCAGCCGACCAGCGCCGCGCTGTTCAGCTCCTCGGCGAGCGGAGCCGGTTCGAGGATGCCGACGACCGTGAACAGCTCGCCGCCGATCACCACCTGGGTGGCCGGACCGGCCTGGCTGATGCCGAGCTTCTCCGCCGCGGCCGAGCCCAGCACCGTCGCCGGGTACGTGCTCGTCGCCTCGTTCAGCCAGGTGCCCGCGCGCAGCCGTGCGCCGATCGCCTCGCGCAGCCCGGTGCGGGCGGCGTACGTCGCGATCCCGCCGGTCTCCGCCTCGTCGATCTTGCTGTTGCGGTAGACCTTCGCCTCGTCGATCAGGCCGATCGCCGACACCGTCCGCACCGGCGCGATCCGGGCCACCATCGCCTCGGACTCGTTCGGCAGCTGGGCCTCGTCCCCGGTCAGGGTCTGGCCGGGCGATACCTTCAGCAGGTTGGTCCCCAGCGACGCCAGGGTGCGGTCGAGGTCGGCCCGCGACGACGAGGAGATGCCGACGACGGCGACCATCGCCGCGATGCCGATGGCGATGCCGAGCGCGGACAGGAACGCCCGCATCGGGCGGGTGCGCAGGCCCACCGCGCCGACCTTGACCACGTCGCCCGGCCACATCCGGGCCGGTCTGAGCGAGGGGCCGATCGCCGCCATCAGCCCACCACCGCCGGGACGAGATCGGGCCGTCCCGAGTCCGCCACCACCAGGCCGTCGCGCATCCGGATCTGCCGGGGGAGCGTGGCCGCGATGTCCCGGTCGTGCGTGATGATCACCACCGTGGTGCCGGCGGCGTGCAGCTCGCGCAGGAGCGACATCACCCCGGCCCCCGAGGCCGAGTCGAGCGCCCCGGTGGGCTCGTCCGCGAGCAGCAGGGCGGGCTCTCCCGCCACGGCCCGCGCGATGGCGACGCGCTGCCGTTCACCGCCCGACAGCTCGTGCGGGTGGTGATCCATGCGATGTCCCAGCCCGACGCGTTCCAGCGCGGCCTCCGCACGACGGCGCCGGACGGCCGGGCGGTAGCCCGAATAGAGGAGCCCGTCCGCCACGTTGTCCAGCGCCGGCGTGCCCGGAGCCAGATGGAACTGCTGGAAGACGAAGCCGATCCGGCTCGCCCGCAGCGCCGACAGCTTGGCGTCGGACAGCTTGCCGACCTCGTAGCCGTCGATGTGCACCGTGCCCGAAGTCGGCCGGTCCAGCGTGCCGAGGACGTTCAGCATGGTCGACTTGCCCGACCCGGACGGGCCGACGATCGCGGTCAGCTCGCCCGCGCCGATGTCCAGCGAGACGCCGCCGAGCGCGGTCACCCCGCCGGAGTAGCGCTTGGTCACGTCCCGAAGGGAGATCATTTCGGCATCCCCACGATCGTTCCCTCGGTGATGCCCTCGCCGGACACCTCGACCTTGCCGTCCGCGAACAGCCCGGTCTTGACCGGCACGTAGGACGTGGTGGCGCCGTTGACGACCTCCACGCCGAACCCGCCCTCCTGGAGCGCCAGCAGTGCCGCGACCGGCACGGTCAGCACGTCCTTGCGGGTCCCGGCCGTGAACGTGACGTCCACCGAGGCCATCGCGTAGTCCGCGGCCGCCTTCTGGGCCTTGGCGCCCTTGAGCTCGACGATCACCTCGACCTTGGTCGTGGCCTCCTCGTTCCCGCTCGCCGGCTGGATCACCGTGGAGACCTCGTCGATCCGGCCGGGCACGCTGGTGTCGTCGGGCAGCGTCACCTCGACGGTCGCGCCCTTCTTGGCCAGCCGCTGGTCGGCGGTCTCCAGCTCCACGGTGACGGCCTTGTCGGTCCCGGTGTACGAGAGCACCTTGCCGCCGGGACGCGTCGGATCGCCCTCGCCCGCGTGCAGGCTCTCCACCCGGATCTCGCCGGGAACGAAGACCACCCGGCCGAGCTCGACCTCGCCGGTCTCCTCCAGGCCCTTGTCGTCCTGCCACTCGCGTACGGCGTCGGCGGTGTCCCCGGTGTACTCGTCGTCCACCGTGAACCCGTCGTAGCCGAGGGCGCTCAGGTTGCGTTCCAGCTGCAGGACGTCCGACCCCTCGACGCCCGATCGCAGGGTCCGGTACGCGGGCTTGGACCCGTACATGAGCAGGACGGGGTCGTCGTCGACCTTGTAGAGCGGCTTGCCACGGCCGATCTCGCTGCCGCTGTCGGGCAGGGCGGTGAGCGTGCCCGACAGCCTGCTGGTCGCGGTGCTGGTCGTCCCGAAACCGAGCTGCCCGTCGGCCTCCTGGGTGTCCTCGAGCGTCTCCTTGGAGACCTTTGCGGTCTTCGGCGGCAGGTTGCTCGCCGTCGTGCCGCTGGACCCGTCGCCCTGGCCGAGGGCCAGCGCCGCCGCGACGGCCACGCTCCCAGCGGCCACCACGGCGACGGCCACGATGAGCTTCTTCCGGGAACGTCGCCGGCGGGGTCGCTTGTCCGCCGCCCGCCCCGCCGGAACTGGAGGCTCCTCGGGCGGGGCCGGCCTGGCCTGCCCGTCGACCCCCTGCCCGTCGGCGGCGGGCGTCGGCCCGCCGCCCCCGTGCTCGCCCACTGCCGTCACTGCCCGGCCCCGCCGCCGTTGGCGCCGCCGCGCTGCATGATGGACATGCAGGCCTTCTGGGCGGCCTCAAGGTCGGGGTCGTCCCCGATCTGCTCCTTGTTGATCATGACGCCGCGCTGGCCCGGCTTGGGGTTGGGGAACTTCTCCACGCCGTTCTTCCGCATGCATTCGGCGAACTGGAGGCTCCGCTTTTCGGCCTCGGGGTCCGAGCCGGGGGCGGCGTCCTGCATCGGGTTGAACTCGCGGCAGGCCTCCTGCGCCTTGTCCACCGTGGACTTCGGGGTCTTCCCGTCCAGCTTGAGCTGGATCCCGCCGCCCGGCTTGGGGTCGTCCATCGGGACACCGTTCTTGCGCATGCACTCGGCGTACTTGGCTCCCCGTTCCCCCGGGCTGAGCGTCGCGCCGCCGGTGCTGCCCGCCTGCTTGCCGTTGTTGACGGTCGCGACGCCGGGCTTCTCCTCGTCCCCGCCGCACGCGGTGAGGGTGAGGGCCATTGCCAGCGGAAGGGCCGCCAGCACACTGATCTTCTGCAGTCGCATGTGTCTTCTCCTCGATCGAACCGGATCGGTTCCGGTGGATGACGGGCATGCAACCGGGTCCCGCGTTTCCCCTCCGTTTCTCGCGTCCCTAACAGAAAAGAAACAGCCCGATCGTCACGATGGCCGCTGGGAGTCATCGGAGGGACGGGACAGATGCGGGTGCTGGTGGTGGAGGACGAGCGGTTGCTCGCGGACGCGATCGCCGAGTGGCTGCGGGACGAGGCGCACGCGGTCGATCTCGCCTACGACGGGGCGGCGGCGCTCGAACGGGTCGCGGTCAACGACTACGACGTCGTCGTCCTGGACCGTGACCTGCCGCTCGTGCACGGGGACGAGGTCTGCCGGGAGCTCGCCGAGGCGGAGTCGGTGGTCCGCGTCCTCATGCTGACCGCCGCCGCCGAGGTCACCGACCGGGTCGAGGGTCTCGGGATCGGCGCGGACGACTACCTCACCAAGCCCTTCGCCTTCCCCGAACTGGCCGCCCGCGTACAGGCGCTCGGCCGCCGGTCCCGCCCTGCCGCGCCGCCGGTGCTGCGCCGCGCCGGCATCACGCTGGATCCGGCGCGCCGGGAGGTGTTCCGGGACGGGCGCTACGTTCCGCTGGCCCGGAAGGAGTTCGCCGTGCTGGCGGAGCTGCTCCGCGCCGAGGGGACCGTCGTCTCCGCGGAACGGCTGCTGGAGAAGGCGTGGGACGAGCATGCCGACCCGTTCACCGGCGCCGTCCGGCTCACCATCCTCAAGCTGCGCCGCAAGCTCGCCGACCCGCCCGTGGTCGAGACCGTCAAGGGAGTGGGGTACCGGATCCGATGAAGCTGAAGCGCCTGCGGCAACGCCGTCTCTCTCTCCGCGCACGGCTCACGCTGACCTACGGCGGGCTGTTCTTCGTCGCCGGGCTGCTGCTGCTCGGCGTCACCTACGTCCTCTTCGACCAGCAGCTCGCCCAGCGCGGCCAGAAGTTCCTCGCGATCACCAAGTCGGACCCGTCCGGCGAGAGGACCACGGTGGCGCCGCAACCACCGAACGCGGTGCGCCCGGAAGACCGGCTCATCTCCCCCGATATGGACCGTTTCCTCAAGGCGGAGCGGGACAAGCTGCACGACGCCGCCGTGACCTCCCTGGTCACGCAGGGCGGGCTGGCGTTGGTGGCGGTCGGCGGGCTGGCGGTGGGCTTCGGCTGGCTCATCGCCGGTCGCATGCTCGCCCCGCTGCACAAGGTCACCGACACCGCGCGGCGCATCGCGAGCGCGCCCGCCGCCGACCACAACCTGCATGAACGGATCGCGCTCCGCGGCCCGAACGACGAGGTCAAGGAGCTCGCCGACACCTTCGACACCATGGTCGAACGGCTCGACCGGTCCTTCGACGGGCAGCGCCGCTTCGTCGCCAACGCCTCGCACGAGCTGCGGACCCCGCTCACGCTGGGCCGCGCCCTGGTCGAGGTCGCCATGCACCGCAAGACGGCCTCGCCCGACGTCATCCAGCTGGGCGAGACCCTGCTGGAGATCAACTCCCGGCACGAACGCCTGATCGGCGGCCTCCTGCTGCTGGCCAGATCCGAGAACGAGATCACCGACCGTGCCCCGGTCGACCTGGCGGACGTCGTCGGCCACGTCACCGCCCAGACCGCCCGCGAGGCGGCGCACGCCGAGATCACCGTCCGGGAGGAGCCCGGCGAGGCCCTCACCTCAGGCGACGCCCTCCTGCTGGAACGCCTCGTCCAGAACCTCGTCGAGAACGGCATCCGGCACAACTCCGGTCCCGGCGGCTGGGTGGAGGTGACCAGCCGCGCCGACGCCGGCCAGGTCGAGCTGACCGTCAGCAACTCGGGTCCCGCCGTCCCGCCCTACGAGATCCCCGCGCTGTTCGAGCCCTTCCACCGCTTCGACAGCGACCGCCTGGTCACCCCCAAGGGCGCCGGTCTCGGCCTCTCGATCGTCCGTTCCATCGTCGGCGCCCACTCGGGCCGGATAGCCGCGAGCCCACGCCCGGGCGGAGGCCTGGTGGTCACCGTCACCCTCCCCGCCTGCCCGCCCGACACCCGTGAGGCCCTCCGCCCGGACCGCCAGATAGAGATCATCCGCTCGTAGGTCTCATGTGGCGGGGTGGCCGGGGGGTGAGGTCGGGGGCGGGTACACAAGGGGCGCGCGGGTAACCTGGCGACGCCATGACTGCTGATAAGACGATCGTTCACCTGCTGCGGCACGGTGAGGTGCACAACCCTGAGGGTGTGCTGTACGGGCGGCTGCCGGGGTACCGGCTGAGTGAGGACGGGATCCTCATGGCCAAGGCCGCAGCCAGGTGGTTCGCCGAGCGGGACGTCACGGCGGTGTTCTCATCGCCGATGCAGCGCGCGCTGGAGACGGCGGCGCCGCTGGCGGACGCGCTCGATGTGCCGGTGACGGTGGACGACCGGCTCATCGAGGCCGACAACCACTTCGAGGGGATGACGTTCGGGGTGGGGTCGGGCTCGCTGAAGCGGCCGGAGCACTGGCGTTACCTGCTGAACCCGCTCCGCCCCTCCTGGGGCGAGCCCTACAAGGAGGTCGCCGCCCGGATGAAGGCCGCGGTGATCCGGGCGAGGGACACCGCCAGCGGGCACGAGGCCGTCTGCGTCAGCCACCAGCTGCCCGTCTGGGTCCTGCGGCTGCGGGCCGAGCACCGGCGGTTGTGGCACCATCCCGCGAAGCGCCAGTGCGATCTGGCCAGCGTCACGTCCCTGGCCTTCGAGGGCAGCCGGCTGGTGGAGGTCTCCTACCACGAGCCCGCCGCCGGGATCGCCAAGGGCCCCAGTGTCGCAGGCGCCTGACCCGGCCGCTACATTGAGTACTACAAGCTGTAGTTGTAGGAGGGTCCGTTGAACCCCCGCACCTCCCCCGGGCTGTTCGCCGCCGTGGTCGCCCTGTCGGTCGCTTCGTCCACGGCGCTGGCGGGCTGCGCGGGATCGTCGGCGTCGGGTCCCGACGGGAGCGGCAACCGCTTCGTCGGGGGCGACGGCAACGCGCAGGAGATCAAGGTCGCCGACCGCAAGGCCGCCCCGCAGGCGGAGGGCACGACGCTGGAGGGCAAGCCCCTCAAGCTCGCCGAGCTTCGCGGCAAGGTCACCGTGGTCAACTTCTGGGCCTCGTGGTGCGCCCCCTGCCGGGGCGAGGCGCCCTCCTTGGAGCAGGTCTACAAGGAGAACAAGGCCAAGGGCGTGGAGTTCGTCGGCGTCGGGTTCAAGGACAGCCGCGACAACGCCAAGGCCTTCGAACGCAAGTTCAAGATCTCCTACCCGAGCCTGTTCGACGAGAGCGGGCAGATCACGCTCGCCTTCCGCGACGTGCCGCCGAACGCGATCCCCAGCACGCTGATCCTCGATCGGCAGGGCCGGGTCGCCGCCCGCATCGTGGGTGCGACGACCTACTCCAAGCTGGGCCCGCTCGTCGCCAAGGTCGCGGCCGAGAAGTGATACGGCGCGGAGTGAGCCAGTGATACGGCGCGGAGTGAGCCAGTGATACGGCGCGGAGTGAGCCAGTGATACGGCGCGGAGTGAGCCAGTGATACGGCGCGGAGCGAGCCCATGATCGCGGCCGCGGTCGGCGAGACCGTCACCAGCGGGTCGTTGCTGCTGGCCGCGCCGCTGGCCGCCCTGGCCGGGCTGGTCTCGTTCGCCTCGCCGTGCGTGCTGCCGCTCGTGCCCGGCTACCTCTCGTACGTGACCGGCATGAGCGGGGCGGACCTGGCCGATCAGCGGCGCGGACGGCTGGTGGCGGGGGCCGCGCTCTTCATCGCGGGCTTCACCCTGGTCTTCGTGAGCTACGGGATGGTGTTCGGCGGGCTCGGGCGCTGGCTGCTGGAGTACCAGGACCCGATCACCCGGGTGCTCGGGGGCGTCACGATCGTGTTCGGGCTGGCGTTCATGGGTTTCGTGCCGGGGCTCCAGCGGACCGTGAAGTCCGGGAGGCTCCCTGAGGCCGGGCTGGTGGGCGCGCCGCTGCTGGGCGTGCTGTTCGGCGTCGGCTGGACGCCCTGCATCGGCCCGACGCTCGGCGCCGTCCAGGCGCTGTCCATCACCGAGGCG
This sequence comes from Actinomadura rudentiformis, assembly GCF_008923185.1. Taxonomy (GTDB): domain Bacteria; phylum Actinomycetota; class Actinomycetes; order Streptosporangiales; family Streptosporangiaceae; genus Spirillospora; species Spirillospora rudentiformis. Next base: position 113,665 of record NZ_WBMT01000003.1, on the reverse strand, counting down.
AGCGCGGGCCGCGGCGCGCTACTGTCGCTGGCGTACTGCTTGGGACTCGGCCTTCCCTTCGTGATCACCGCGCTGGCGTACCGGCGGGCCCTCGGGACCTTCGGGGCGGTCAAGCGGCACTACCGGCTGGTCATGCGCATCGGCGGCGGCATGCTCGTCGTGATCGGGTTGCTGCTGGTGACCGGCGTGTGGAGCGACCTGACCATCCAGCTGAAGTCGTGGATCAGCGGCTTCGAACCGGTGATTTGAGATGAACGACACCGACAGCGCCACCGAAATCGAACCCGGCGTCGCGGCGCCCCCGGAGCGGCAGGCCGCCGAGGAGACGCCGCGGCCCAAGGGGCTGGGCCCGATCGGGTGGCTGCGCTGGTTCTGGCGCCAGCTCACCACGATGCGCACGGCGCTGATCCTGCTCTTCCTGGTCGCGCTGGGCGCCGTGCCGGGCTCGATCCTGCCGCAACGACCGCAGGCCCCGGAGAAGGTCGACCAGTACTTCACCGACCACGCGTCGCTCGCGCCGTGGCTGGACAGGTTCTCCCTGTTCGACGTCTTCGGCGCGCCGTGGTTCGCGGCGATCTACATCCTGCTCTTCGTGTCGCTCGCGGGGTGTGTGATCCCGCGAGCGTTCAAGCACTACCGCGCGATGCGCGCCCGCCCGCCGGCCGCGCCTCGCAACTTGATGCGGCTGCCGCAGTCCGAGTCGTACGAGACGGACGCCGAGCCGGACGAGGTCCTGGAGGAGGCGCGCAAGCTGCTGCGCGGGCGCCGCTTTCGTGTGGACGTGGCAGACGGAGCCGACGAGAACGGCAGGGGCAAGAGCTCGGTCGCGGCAGAGAAGGGCTACCTGGGGGAGACCGGCAACCTGGTCTTCCACCTCGCCCTGCTGGCGCTGCTGTTCGCGCTCGGCCTCGGCTCGTCGTTCGGCTACCGGGGCAATGTGCTGCTGACGGAGGGAAACACCTTCGCCAACTCGTTGTCGCGGTACGACCAGTTCATGCCGGGGCGCGAGTTCGACTCGGACGATCTGCCGCCGTTCACCATGACCCTCGACGACTTCAGGGCGACGTACGAGACGCAGGGGGCCAAGCGCGGCCAGGCCACCGACTACCTGGCCAAGGTGCGCTATCGCGAGACGCCGACCTCACCGGAGAAGTCGTACGACCTGAAGGTCAACCACCCCCTGAAGGTGGGCGGCGCCAAGGTCTACCTGCTCAACCACGGCTACTCGCCCGTCTTCACGGTGCGCGACGCCAAGGGCAACGTCGCCTTCCGGGACGCGGTGCCCTTCCTCCAGATGGAGAACCGCAACCAGACGGCCGAGGGTGTGATCAAGGTCCCCGACGCCGAGCCGGACCAGCTGGCCTTCTACGCCATCCTGTGGCCGACCGCGGTGGCCACCCCGGACCAGAAGCAGATCGTGTCCGCCTTCCCCGCGCCGCTCAATCCGATGATCACGATCTCCTCGTTCAAGGGTGATCTGGGCCTGGACTCCGGCACCCCGCAGTCGGTCTACAAGCTCGAAGGCATCGGCAAGACGCTGCAGCCCCTCGGCCGGGACGGCCAGAAGATCATGAAGCCCGGGGAGACGTTCACGCTCCCGAACGGCGCCGGGAGCGTCAGGTTCGAAGGCCTCAGGGAGTGGGCGAGCCTCTCGGTCAACCGCGACCCGGGCCGGATGCCGGCGCTGATCGCGGCGATCCTGGCGATCGCGGGCGTGGTCGCCTCCTTCATGGTCCGCCGCCGCAGGGTGTGGGTCCGTGCGACCGCCGGAGAGGACGGGCGTACCGTGGTCGAGGTCGGCGGGCTGACGCTCGGCAACCCGACCTCCGAGTTCGACGACATCGTGGCCGCGCTCCGCGGCGAGCAGGACAAGCCCGGCACAGACAAGTCCGGCGACGACAACGCAAGCACCGATCAGGCCGCCGGCGACAAGGCAAGCAACGATCAGGCCGCCGCTTCGGCAACCGAATCTGAGGAGTGACGAGGGTGAGCACTGCCGACCTCGCGGAACTGAGCGACAAGCTCATGCTGAGCACTGTCGTGCTCTACATCGTCGCCATGGTCGCCTACGCGGCCGATCTGGGCTTCGGGCCGAGGCGGCGAGCCGAGGCCAGGACCGAGGCCGAGGCCAAGGTCCTCGTCGGCGCCGGCGGCGCCGAAGTGGCCGACGACACGCCCGCCAAGAGCGCCGCCACCGAGGAAGAGCCCGAGAGCCGCGACTGGGGGCGGCTGGCGGTCCTGCTGAACGTCCTCGGCTGGGGTGCGCACCTGGGATTCATGGTGACCCGCGGGCTGGCCGCCGAACGCTGGCCGTGGGGCAACATGTACGAGTTCCTCACCGCCATCGCGTTCGCCGCCGTGAGCGCCTACCTCGTCGTGATGTTCCGCTACAAGGCCCGCTTCCTCGGCGCGTTCGTCATGCTCGCCGCGGTGATCGCCCTCGGCATCGCCAACATCTGGCTGTACGACAAGGTCGGCCCGCTCGTGCCCGCCCTCAACTCGTACTGGATCGCCATCCACGTCAGCGCCGCCATCATCGCGACCGGCGCGTTCACCGTCGCCGGCGCCTCGACCATCCTGTACCTGTTCAAGGCGCGCCAGGAGGCCCGGGTGGCGGTGGCGGCGGGTGCCGACGGCCCCAGGCTCGCGCCCTCCGACGCGGCGGGCGGCTTCCTCGCCCGGGTGCCATCGGCCGACAATCTCGACCGGCTGGCGCTGCGCGTCACCATGTTCGCGTTCCCGATCTGGACCGCCGCGATCATCATGGGCGCCATCTGGGCGGACGAGGCGTGGGGCCGCTACTGGGGCTGGGACCCCAAGGAGATCTGGTCGTTCATCACCTGGATCGCGTACGCGGCCTACCTGCACGCGCGGGCGACCGCCGGGTGGCGCGGACGCAAGGCAGCGATCCTCTCGCTCGTCGCGTTCGGGTGCCTGCTGTTCAACTTCTTCGGTGTGAACTACATGTTCTCCGGCCTGCACTCGTACGCGTAAGCCTCGTACGTATGTGAGCAGGATCTCACTCGTCGTCGCGCAGGCGGCGTTCGAGATCCTCCAGGAACGCCGGGTCGTCGTCCGGGCCCTTCGGTGCGCCTGAGGCGCCCGGCGGCGGCCACACGGCCTCCTCGGGCGCGCGCCGTGGTCTGCCCCACAGCAGCCATGCCCCCGCACCGAGCAGGGATCCAAGCAGAACGACAAGGAACCAGCCGAACTTGGGCAGATGCCGTACGTCGGTCTCATCGGTGCCGAGGACGTCGAAGAGGCAGAACAGCCAAACTCCTACAAGGATGAGCACGAGCAGCACAAACGCCATCCCTTGAGATTAGTCCGTGACTCGTGGGGATGACGCGGTGTCGGGTTCCGGCTTACCCTGCCACGGGGGCCCTGGCGCTTGATGATTCGGGGGGCCCGCTGACAGAGGAGCCCGATGCGCTTCAGAGGCATCCATCGCAAGTCCCGGGAACTGAGGGACACCTCGTATTCGCCGTCGCCCGCGCCTCCGGACTCGGGGCAGCGTCCGGAGACCCGGCAGTTCCGCCCGCGCAGCAACCAGCCACGGGATCGGTTCGGCAGGTTCCGCAAGGCGGGGCGGGACGACGACTTCGCGGTGCGGGCCGCGGCCGACGCGGCCTCCGACGCCGCGGTCGGGCCCCGGCGCCCCGGAGGCGCCCGTAGGGATGCGCGCCCGGTCGGCTATTCGTGGCGTGACTTCGAGCTCGACGACGAGCTGCCGCGTGCCGAGCCGCATCCTCCCGGCATGCCGAATCCCGCCGCCGACGGCCGCCTGCACTGTGGCGTGCTGGAGGGGATCCTCTACCGCCAGTGGGACGCCCGGCAGGGCCCGCCGACCCCCGAGGTCGTCCGGGCCGTCGAGAGCCTCGCGGGCCTGCCCGACTCGCTCAAGGAAAAGCTGGCGAGCGGGCTCGACGGCATCTACGTGGGCCCGGGCGGCGTCCCGCAGCTCGACGACATGGGTCATCTGCGCGACCGGCCGCTGCCGTCCGGCCGCGCGACCTGGGACATCTGCGCCGGCGCGTACGGCGACCGGAAGATCGTGGTGGGGGACCGCCCCTCACCCACCCCCGACGTGATGATGCACGAGGTCGGCCACGCCCTCGACGACATCGACGGCGGGGACGGCGGCTGGCAGTCCGACAGCCCGGCGTTCCGGGCGTTGTACGACCAGTGCCGGCCGTTCCTCGCCAGCGATTTCCACCTGCAGCCGGATGATCTCGGCCGCCGGGAGTTCTTCGCCGACGCGTTCGCCGCGATCTCCGCCCGGCAGCGACCCGCCCTGGTCGATATGCTCGCCGGCAACATTCGCGCCGCCCTCGACGTCATGCTCTTCTTCAACCGAAGATACGGAATCTGACGGACCAGCGATATCTGACGGACCAGCGATGGAAACCCCGAACGGAACCTCAAGGCTGCACGACCAGCACCGAAGGTGATCGACGATGTACGTGATCCGGCTACCCGACGGAACGCTCCGGGTGCCCCAGAGCGTTCTGCTCAACCCCGACGAGGGCACGGACGAGGGACGGATCATCGCCCAGGCGTACGTGGAGATCGGCCCCGGCGACCCCGACTACGACCGGCTGCTCGGCCAGTCACTGACCGAGGCGGAGCTGGAGGAGAAGCGCCGCGGCTGGCGCGACGGGGACGCCGACCTGCTCCGTCAGTTCGAGGAGTGGAAGGCGGGCAGGGACGACCAGTCCCGGTGAGGGATGAGGTCTTGGCGGTGAAGGAGAAGAGGGCCGCCGCGGGGGAAGGGCGGACCGAGTCGGGTCTCAGGTGCTCAGCGCACGTGCTCGGCTACCGGCTCTTCCCCGCGCAGCAGCGCGTGTACTTCGGACTCGCGGAAACGGCGGTGCCCGCCGGGAGTGCGGATGCTGCTGATCCTGCCGGCCGCGGCCCAGCGCGTCACGGTCTTGGGATCGACCCGGAAGAGGGCTGCGACCTCTCCTGGGGTGAGCAGACGCTCGCTCGTGCTTTCCACGTTATCTCTCCCCCTTTGTCCCGCTCTCGGTGCGGGTGGACTGTTTCCTAGTGTGGCGGGTCAAGACCGATTTCTCCCTTGTTTTCGCAAAACATCACCGTGAGTGATCGCGCGAACAGCAGAAATAACGTGAAGTAAACATGGCATTGGGCACAGTGGTCACGTCGATCTCTATAACCGCGCCGTGTCCCGATCGGAACCGCCCCTTAACCACCTCAGAGGACATCCCCGTAGGCTCGGTCGCATGTCCGATCTCGTGCCTCTGGAGGAGGTCGAACGCGCGGCCGCGCAGCTCGCGGGTGTCGCCGTCCGAACCCCGCTCGTGCCCTTTCCGCTGAGCGATCCGCGGCTCCTGGTGAAGGCCGAGTCGCTGCAGCCGATCGGTGCGTTCAAACTGCGCGGTGCATACGCGACGATCGCCGCGATGCCGGAAGACCAGCGGCAGAAGGGTGTGGTGACGCATTCCAGTGGTAACCATGCGCAAGCGGTCGCCTATACGGCACGGGCATTGGACATTCCGGTGGTACTCGTCATCCCGCACACCACCCCCGGTGTGAAGGTCGAGGCGTGCATGGCGCTGGGCGCGGAGATCGTGTACGTCGAGCCCACGATGGAGGACCGGGTCGCCACCGCCGAACGGCTGGCCGAGGCGCACGGATTCACGCTCGTGCCGCCCTTTGACCATGCGGGAATCATCGCGGGTCAGGGCACCGTCGGCCTGGAGATCGTTCAAGATTGCCCGGAAGCCGGAGTCGTGCTGGTCCCGGTCGGCGGCGGGGGCCTCATCGCCGGCGTCGCCGCCGCGGTCAAGCAGCTGAGCCCGGAGACCAAGGTCATCGGGGTGGAGCCCGAGCTCGCCGCCGACGCCCGCGCCTCGTTCCGCGCGGGCAAGCCGGTCGCCTGGTCGGCCGAGGAGACCGGCCGCACCATCGCCGACGCGCTGCGTGCCCAGCGGCTCGGCGACCTGCCGTTCGCCCACATCAACGAGTTCGTGGACGACATCATCACGGTCACCGAAGACGAGATCCGGCAGACGATGCGCAGGCTCGCCCGCCAGACCCGGCTCATCGCCGAGCCCGGCGGCGCCGTGGCGACCGCGGGCTATCTCTTCCACCGCCACGAGCTCCCGGCCGCGGAGACCTATGTGTCGGTGCTGTCCGGCGGCAACGTGGACCCGGCGCTATTCCTGGAGGTGCTCGCGTGAGGGCGGCGCTCATGTGAATCGCTCACGTGAACGTCGTAAGGGCCAGGTGGCGGACGGGCTGCGACCGGGCGCGGGTAGTCTCGAAGCGTCATGCGTTCCGTCATCTCCTACACCGCCGCGCGGCTGGGCATCTTCGTCGCCACCGCCGCCGTCCTCGCGCTCTTCGGCGCCCGCGGCGTGCTGCTGCTCCTGCTGGCCCTGCTGATCAGCGGGATCATCAGCTTCGTCCTGCTGTCCGGCCAGCGGGACGCGATGTCGTCCGCCGTCACCTCCGGGCTCCAGGCGCGCCGCAAGAAGTTCGAGCAGTCCCGCACCAAAGAGGACGGCCAGACCAACTAGCCGGCATCTCCTTCTCCGGCGCCTGCAACGTTCCGCCTCGCCGGGCCACTTCCTTGTGAATGATCACAAGGAGGAGCCCAACGATGCGACCCCCTGCCTATCGCGCGAGAACGGCCGGTGCCATCGCGCTGGCCACGCTCGCCACCGCGCTGTCACCGTTGACGGCAGACGCCACGGCCACCGACGGGCCGGTCCCGTCCCCGGACCAGCGCGTGAGCGTGACCCTGGTGACCGGCGACAAAGTGCATGTGAACGGCCGGTCCGTACGGATCGAGCCAGGTCCCGGCCGCAAAGGCCTGGTCTTCTTCCGCCGGGTGCACAGGCGCGAGCTGACCATCGTCCCGGCCGACGCCGCGCCCCTGGTGACCGCCGGACGCCTGGACGCCGGGCTCTTCAACGTCAGCCGTCTCCTCCGCGACGGATATGACGACCGGAAGCGCCGCGACCTGCCGCTGATCGTCGCCGGCGCGGCGCGGCCCTCCGGCACCCGGGTCACCAGGACGCTGGGGGCGCTGAACGGGGCGGCCGTCAGTACCCGCAAGGACCAGGCCGCGACCTTCTGGGCCTCGGTCAAGGCCGGGAACGCCAGAGTGTGGCTGGACGCGCGGGTACGGGCGAGCCTCGACAAGAGCGTGCCGCGCATCGGGGCGCCCGCGGCATGGGAGGCGGGCCGTACGGGCAAGGGTGTGACGGTCGGGGTCCTCGACACGGGCATCGACGCGGGCCACCCGGACCTCGCGGACGCAGTCGCCGCTTCCAAGGACTTCACCGGGAACGCCAAGGGCGTGCAAGACGGCAACGGCCACGGCACCCATGTCGCCTCGATCATCACCGGTGACGGTGTCGCCGACCGGCGTTTCCGGGGCGTCGCGCCCGACGCCAAGCTGGTTGTCGGCAAGGTGCTCGACGATGCCGGCAACGGCACCATGTCGCAGCTCATCGCGGGCATGGAGTGGACAGCCGGGCAGCGACTCCGCGTCGTGAACCTGAGCCTCGGGGTGTCCCTGCCCAGCGACGGCACGGATCCGGTCTCCGCCGCCGTCAACACCCTCACGGCTCGCACCGGAACCCTCTTCGTCGTCGCTTCCGGCAACGCAGGCGCCGACGAATCCGTCGGCGCGCCCGGCCTCGCCGACGCCGCTCTGACCGTGGGTGCCGTGGACGGAGACGACAGCCGGGCGCCGTTCTCCAGTAGCGGACCGCGTCCAGGTGACGGCGCCGTCAAACCCGACATCACCGCGCCCGGCGTCGACATCGCCGCCGCTCGCGCGCAGGGCACCGAGCTCGGTGAGCCGGTCGGCGACCGCTATGTGCGCGCCAGCGGCACGTCGATGGCGACGCCGCACGTGGCGGGTGCCGCCGCCCTCATCGCCCAGGCCAATCCCGGCTGGGCACCCGCACGTCTCAAAGCCGCTCTGATGAACACCGCCAAGCCCAACGACACCGACACCGTCTACCGGCAGGGCGCGGGACGCGTCGATGTCGGCCGGGCCGTCTCCCAGCGGATCTGGACCGACGAGGGCAGCCTGTCCTTCCACGTCAAGGCGAAGGCCGGCAAGGCCGTGACCTTCCGCAACGACTCCTCGGCCCCGGTGACCCTCGATCTCGACCTCGCCGCCCGGAACCCGTCCGGTGAACCGGCCCCCGAGGGCATGTTCGAGGTCAGCCCCGCGAAGATCGAGATTCCCGCCAACGGAACGGCGTCCGCCTCCGTGACCGTCGACCCCGCCAAGGCCTCTGCGACCGGTTCGTACAGCGGCAGGCTCACCGCCGGTCAGCTGACGCTGCCGGTCGGAGCCTTCGTGGAGCCGCCCCTTCACACCGTGACGCTGAGCGGCATCGACAGGACGGGACAGCCCGTGGGCGGCACGGTCGAGTCGCTGCCCTGGGTCGGGCTCATCGATCTGAAGACCGGTGAATACGCCCGCACGTTCGTCAGCGGCGGCAAGGTCGTCGCACGCGTCCCGGCCGGCCGGTACGGGCTGACCGCCGCCGTCAACACCCTGGCCGCTGACGGCACGTTCAAGGACAGCACTCTTTTCTCCCGGCCCGTCCTCGACGTCGATCGCGACATCACGATCCACGCCGACGCCCGCCGTGGCAAGCGCGTCTCCGCCCGGCTGGACAGCCGTACCGCGGTGCAGAGCGGATTCGACGAGGCAGGGGTGTCAGAGACCGTCGCCGGGAACGCGGCCATCTTCGGCATCGGCTCCGACAGCCCGGCCGTCGGACTCTTCGCGGAGCCGTCCGCGAAGACCACCGATCACCCGTACGCCTTCTACTTCGTGACCACGCGCGTCGAGCCGGACGGACCCCGCGCTTACCATCTCGCTCTGCTCAGCCAGAAGCGAATCCCGGCCAATCCCACATTCCGTGTCCCGGACCGCCGACTCGCGCGGCTGGACTCTCGCTATCACTCCGACAAACCGCTCTCCGGCCGCCGCACTACGGGCGTGGTCTTGCCCGGTCAGTTCTTCCCGAGTGGAGGAGGCGAATACGCCGTTTCGTTGCCCGGCCGCCGCATCGAGTTCTACTCGCCGGTACAAAACGTGAACTGGGCTCGCTATCTAGAAACCGGCGAGTCGAACACAGGCTTCGTGGAGAACGCGCTCGACCCGCCGATGTCCGCCGGCCGTTCGCTGCGCGCCGACTGGAACAAAGCGGCGTTCACCACGTCCTCACGAGGCATGCGCAAGTGCGCCAGGTGCCCCATGGCGGTCACCGTCGGGCCCTTCGACTCGGCGAACGCCTCATGGCAGACGAAGCCCGAGACCCAGACCACCGTCACCGTCCACCGGGACGGGCAGCTGCTCGGCTCCGCCGACTCCCATACGGTCGCCGTCACCACCCCGCCGGGCCGGGCCTCCTACTCTGTGCATGCGACGGCCACCCGCCAGGTCGCGTGGACGGCGCTGGGCACCAGGTCAGAGGCCCGCTGGACCTTCCCCTACACCCCAACGTCCAAGGCGGGCGAGGAGCCCCCGCTCTACTCCCTGCGCGCCACCGGCCCGTTCGACCTCGACAACCGCGCACCATCCGGCCCGTTCCAACTGACCGTCAAGGTCGTCGACACGCGCCTGGACACCCAGGCCCATCCCCTGCCCACCCTGCGGACACTGACGGCCGAGGTCTCGTACGACGACGGCAGGACATGGCACGAGACCAAGGTGACTGCTGACGGGACCAACCGCTGGCAGGCCCAGCTCGTTCACCCGACAACCCACCAAGGCCACGTTTCGCTCCGCCTCCGCGCCTCCGACGGCGACGCCGCCTCGGCGGAGCAGACCGTCCTCCGCGCCTACGGCCTGCGCTGATCGATATGCGTGAATCGGCTCCGCCAGGCAACCTTTGCCCCGCTCCGAACGGGTACTAGTACACAACCCTGGACGGAGCCGATTCATGCGACGACGACTTCACCGGATTCTGCGCCGGATGGTGCTGTTCACGGTGCGCCAACTGCTGTTGCTGCGCCGGGTGCCCAGACCCGGAGAACGACCGCGGGTGCGCGTTCTTCTCCAGCACGCGCACGGGATGGGCGGCACCATCCGCACGGTGCTCAACCTCAGCGGCCACCTCGCCCGCGACCACGACATCGAGATCGTCAGCGTGGTCCGCAGCAAGCCGGAGCCGTTCTTTCCCATCCCGCCGAACGTCCACGTGCGCTTCGCCGACGACCGCACCGCCGGCCCAACATTTCTTGCCCGGCTCCTGTCCCGTCTGCCGAGTGTGATCACGCCCATCGGCGACCCCACCTTCAAGAGGATGAATCTCTACACGGACCTCCGCCTTCTCCTCATCCTCTGCGGACGCTCCCCGAGCGTCCTGGTGGGCACGCGCCCGTCACTCAATCTCCTGGCCGCCGAACTCGCACCGCGCGGCACGGTCTCGATAGGCCAGGACCACATGAATCTCGATGCCTACCACTCCAACGTCCGCCGCGAGATCACGCGCTCCTACCACCGCTTGGACGCCCTCTCCGTCCTGACCGAACACTCGCGTGCGGCCTACACGTCATTGCTCCAGGGCTCACAGGTGCGGATCGAGCTCATCCCGAACGCCGTGCCCAAGCTGGCCGGGGGCCCATCCGCCCGCGACGCCAAGGTGATCCTCGCCGCGGGCCGCCTGACCACCCAGAAAGGATTCGACCTCCTCATCCAGGCGTACGAGCCGCTCGCCGCCGAGTTCCCCGACTGGACCCTCCGCATCTTCGGCTCGGGCCCGCAGCGGGCCCACCTCAAGACGCAGATCGCCGAGAAGGGCCTCAAGACCCAGATCGCCCTCCGGGGCCGCACCCCTCACCTCGCCGACGAGATGACCCGGGCCTCCATCCACGTCCTCTCGTCGCGCTTCGAGGGCCTGCCCATGGTCATCATCGAGGCCATGAGCAAGGGTCTCCCGGTCGTCGCCTTCGACTGCCCCACCGGCCCCGCCGAGATGATCATCGACGGCGTCGACGGCGTCCTCGTACCGGCCGAGGACGTCCAGGCCCTCACCGCCGCCCTGCGCAAGCTGATGGCGGACGCGGCCCTCCGCCACCGCCTCGGCGACCAGGCCTGCCGCTCATCCCAGGCCTACGACCCCGATCTGATCGCCACTCGCTGGACCACCCTGATCCGCGAACTGATCACCCGGCCGTCCTGAGATGACTCGCCGGTCCGGCCGTAGGGGCGGCCCGCCTTCGCATTCCGGGTGGCGGGGCCTTCTATGGTTGGGGGCATGACCCGCGCTTCACTCGACAAGCAGCCCGCCGACGTCGCCGCGATGTTCGACAGCACCGCCGAGCGGTACGACCTGCTCAACAGCCTGATGACCGGTGGACAGGACCGGCGGTGGCGGCGGGAGGTGGTCAGGGCCGTGGACGCCCGGCCGGGGGAGCGGATCCTCGACCTGGCCGCGGGGACGGGGACGTCGTCGGTGCCGTTCGCCGAAGCGGGGGCGGAGACGGTGGCCTGTGACTTCTCGCTCGGGATGTTGCGGGTCGGTGTCCGGCGGCAAGCGGGCGTCGAGCGGCTGCGGTTCGTGGCGGGGGACGCGTTGAGGCTTCCGTTCGGGGACGGTTCTTTCGACGCGGTGACGATTTCGTTCGGATTGCGCAACGTCGCGGACACGGATCTCGCGCTCCGGGAGCTGCGGCGGGTCGCCAAGCCGGGTGGACGGCTGCTGGTCTGTGAGGTCAGTCACCCGCCGAACGGATTGCTGGCGACGGGCCACAAGATGCACATGCGGTACGGGCTGCCGCTCCTGTCCAGAGTCAGCTCAAACCCCGATTCCTACAGGTACTTGGCCGAATCGACGCTGGCGTGGCCCGACCAGGCGGCGCTGGCCGGGCTGATCCAGAAGGCGGGCTGGGAGAAGGTCCGCTGGCGCAATCTGACGTTCGGGGTCGTGGCCCTCCACCACGCCATCAACCCGGGCTGACGTCATGGGACCGGTCCAAATCTCTGGATGCGCAGAGGTACCCACGGGCCGCCAATAAGGAATAGACTCCCCAACGGATCCTTGTGAAGTACTTCACAAGCGAACGAGCTAAAGAGGACGCTGTGACCGACTCCACCCGCACGGCAGACGTCATCGTCGTCGGGGCCGGCCCCGCCGGGTCCGGGACCGCCTACTGGCTGGCGCAGGCCGGCCTGGACGTGTTGCTGCTGGAGAAGGCGACGTTCCCGCGCGACAAGATCTGCGGCGACGGGCTCACGCCGCGCGCCGTGCGGGCACTGGTCGGCATGGGCGTGGACATCAACGCGCCCGGATGGGCCCGCAACAAGGGCCTGCGCATCTACGGCGGCGGCACCAAGATCGAGCTGCCGTGGCCGGAGCTGGCGAGCTTCCCCGACTTCGGGCTCGTGCGGACGCGCATGGACCTCGACCAGCTGCTGGCCGAGCACGCGGTCAAGGCCGGGGCCAAGCTCCTGCAGGGCTGCAACGTCCAGGCGCCGATCCTGGACGAGCGGACCGACCGGATCATCGGTGTGACCGCCAGGTACGAGGACGAGGACGTGGAGTTCCACGCGCCGCTCGTCGTGGCCGCCGACGGCAACTCGTCACGGTTGTCGCTGGCCATGGGCCTGCGGCGGCGCGAGGACCGGCCGATGGGCGTGGCCGTCCGGCGCTACTTCGAGAGCCCCCGCTCCACCGACGAGTACATGGAGGCCTGGCTGGAGCTGTGGGACGGCCAGCGCCTGCTGCCCGGCTACGGCTGGGTCTTCCCGGTGGCCGACGGCACCTGCAACGTCGGATTGGGCCTCCTCAACACGAGTAAGTCGTTCCAGAACGTCGATTACCGGGGCATGCTCAAACGCTGGTGCGCCAACATGCCCGAGGAATGGCAGTTCGATGAGGAGCACGCGACCAGCCCGATCCGCGGCGCGGCGCTCCCCATGGGCTTCAACCGGCAGCCGCACTACACGCGCGGCATGCTGCTGGTCGGCGACTCCGGCGGGATGATCAACCCGTTCAACGGGGAGGGCATCGACTACGCCCTCGAATCCGGCCATCTCGCCGCCGACATCATCGTTCAGGCGCTCGCCCGGCGGACCCCCGCGCAGCGGGAGCGGACGCTGTACGAATACCCCCGCATTCTCAAGGACGAGCACGGCGGCTACTTCACCCTCGCCCGCGTGTTCGTCCAGGCCATCGGCGACCCGCGGGTCATGAAGTTCCTGACCACGCACGGCCTGCCCCACCCCACGTTGATGCGGTTCACGCTCAAGCTCCTGGCGAATCTCACCGACCCCAAGGGCGGTGACGCGATGGACCGGGTCATCAACGCGATGCAGAAGGTGGCTCCCGCCGCTTGAGACCGACCCCCCGGAGGGGAGTGCTATTGATCGCCTTGGCTAAGGTGGCGACCCGTATTCGTGACGGACGTCACGAACTTGGACCGGGATGCGCCATCGAGACGTGTCCGAGAAATGCCTCCGGGCTGGACTCGCGGCACGCCCCGTACAACGTCGTACGAACCGAGGAGGGGCTGTAGAGGCATGGATCTCTATGTTCCGATCATCGTGCTTGGAGTGCTCGCCTTCGCCTTCGCGGCGGGTTCGGTGGCGATGGCCGCCTTCACGGGTCCCAAGCGCTGGAACCGGGCCCGGCTGGACGCCTACGAATGCGGTATCGAGCCGACCCCGCAGCCGGCCGGCGGCGGGCGTTTCCCGGTGAAGTACTACCTGACGGCGATGCTCTTCATCGTCTTCGACATTGAGATCATCTTCCTTTATCCCTGGGCGGTCGCCTTCGACCACCTCGGAATTTTCGGTCTTGTGGAGATGGTCCTGTTCATCCTCACCGTGCTGGTGGCGTACGCCTACATCTGGCGGCGCGGTGGTCTGGAGTGGGACTGATATGGGTCTTGAAGAGAAACTCCCCAGCGGCTTCCTGCTGACGACCGTCGAGCAGGTCGCCGGGTGGGCGCGCAAGAGTTCGGTGTGGCCCGCCACCTTCGGCCTCGCGTGTTGCGCGATTGAGATGATGGCGACCGGCGACCCCCGCCACGACTTCTCCCGCTGGGGGATGGAACGGGCGTCGGCGACGCCGCGGCAGGCCGACCTGATGATCGTTGCCGGCCGGGTGAGCCAGAAGATGGCCCCGGTGCTCCGGCAGATCTACGACCAGATGACCGAGCCCAAGTGGGTCATCGCGATGGGCGTGTGCGCCTCCTCCGGCGGCATGTTCAACAACTACGCGATCGTGCAGGGCGTCGACCACATCGTCCCGGTGGACATCTACCTGCCCGGCTGCCCGCCGCGGCCGGAGATGCTCCTGGACGCGATCCTCAAGCTGCACGACAAGATCCAGAACACCAAGCTCGGCCCGCAGCGCGCGAAGCAGATCGAGCAGCTGGAAGAGGCCAAGCGCCGCCAGCTCCCGCTGCTTGGACAGGGGACCCTCTGATGAGTTCTCAGCATCCAGAGCAGCAGGCGGAGCAGGCCGCGGACCAGTTGCCGGCGCACTCCGAGGAGGAGCGCAAGGAGCAGCCGGTCGCCCGCATGGGCATGTTCGGCGCCAAGACCACCGGTGACACCTCCGGCTACGGCGGCCTGGTCGTCCGGCAGTCGCCGAAGGTCTCCACTCCGCGCCCCTACGGCGGGCCGGAGGGCGCCGCCGAGGCGGGCGTCTTCGACGAGGTCGCCGACGAGCTGGAACGTGCTCTTGGGGGTCCGGGGTCGTCCCCGGAGAAAGCGGGGCCCGACTTCGGCGATGCGATCGAGCGTGTCGTGGTCGACCGGGGCGAGATGACGTTCTTCGTCAAGCGCGAGCACCTGGCCGCGGTCGCCAGGACCATGCGGGACGAGCCGTCGCTGCGGTTCGAGCTGTGCTCCGGCGTCTCCGGCGTGCACTACCCGCAGGACACCGGCGCCGAGCTGCACTCGGTCGTGCACCTCCTGTCGATCACGCACAACCGGCGCGTCCGGCTGGAGTCGACCTGCCCCGACGCCGACCCGCACATCCCGTCGCTCGTCCCGGTCTACCCGACCGCCGACTGGCACGAGCGGGAGACCTACGACTTCTTCGGGATCGTCTACGACGGGCATCCGGCGCTCACCCGCATCGAGATGCCGGACGACTGGGTCGGCCACCCGCAGCGCAAGGACTACCCGCTCGGCGGCATCCCCGTCGAGTACCGCGGCGCCGAGATCCCGCCGCCAGATGAGCGGAGGTCGTACGTATGAGTCCGTCCACGAAATACACCGAATACGACGCGTACGCCGCCGAAGAGGCCGCAGAGGGCAAGGTCTTCGACGTCGGCGGCCAGGACTGGGACAAGGTCGTCGGCGCCGCGGAGGACCTGGGCGACGAGCGCCTGGTCGTCAACATGGGCCCGCAGCACCCGTCCACGCACGGCGTGCTCCGGCTCATCCTGACGCTCGACGGCGAGACCGTGAACGAGTGCCGCGTGGGCATCGGCTACCTGCACACCGGCATCGAGAAGAACATGGAGTTCCGCACCTGGACGCAGGGCACCACGTTCTGCACGCGCATGGACTACCTGGCGCCGATCTTCAACGAGACGGCGTACTGCCTGGGCGTGGAGAAGCTGCTCGGCGTCACCGACCAGGTGCCGGAGCGGGCCCAGATCATCCGCGTGATGATGATGGAGCTCAACCGCATCTCCTCGCACCTGGTCGCGATCGCCACGTTCGGCCTGGAGCTGGGCGCCACGACGGTCATGCTCAACGGGTTCATCGAGCGCGAGTACACCCTTGACCTCTTCGAGGAGATCACGGGCCTGCGCATGAACATGGCGTACGTGCGTCCCGGCGGCGTCGCGCAGGATCTGCCGAGCGGGGCCCTGAGCTCGGTCCGCGACTACCTGGACCGCATGCCGAAGCGCATCCAGGCGCTGCGGAAGCTCATGGACTCCAACCCGGTCTACCTGGCACGCACCAAGGACATCGCGTACCTCGACCTGACCGGCTGCATGGCCATGGGCATCACCGGCCCCATGCTCCGCGCGACGGGCCTGCCGTGGGACCTGCGCAAGTCGCAGCCCTACTGCGGCTACGAGACCTACGACTTCGAGGTGGCCACGCAGGACACCAGCGACGTCTACGGCCGCTATCTCGTGCGCATGCAGGAGATGGAGGAGTCCCTGAAGATCGTCGAGCAGTGCGTGGAGCGGCTGCAGTCGGTCAAGGGCCCGGTGATGATCGAGGACAAGAAGATCGGCTGGCCGGCGCAGCTGGCCATCGGCGCCGACGGCATGGGCAACTCGCCGCGCCACATCGCGCACATCATGGGCACCTCGATGGAGGCCCTCATCCACCACTTCAAGCTGGTGACCGAGGGCTTCCGGGTCCCGGCCGGGCAGGCGTACGCGGCCATCGAGTCGCCGCGCGGCGAGCTCGGCGTGCACGTGGTGAGCGACGGCGGCACCCGCCCCTACCGCGTGCACTTCCGCGATCCGTCCTTCACCAACCTGCAGGCCACCCCGGCGATGGCCGAGGGCGGAATGATCGCCGACGTCATCGCCGCCGTCGCATCGATCGACCCCGTCATGGGGGGAGTGGACCGTTAATGGCTTATGAACCCGACGTGCGTGAGCGCCTCGAAGCGGACGCCAAGGAGATCATCGGGCGCTATCCCAAGCCCCGGTCGGCGCTGCTGCCGATGTTGCACCTGGTGCAGTCGGTGGACGGGCACATCACCCAGGACGGCATCGAGTTCTGCGCTGAGCAGCTGGGCATCACCCCCGCCCAGGTCACCGGCGTCAGCACCTTCTACACGCAGTACAAGCGGGCCCCGGTCGGCGAGTACCACGTGGGCGTCTGCATCAACACGCTCTGCGCGGTGATGGGCGGCGACCAGATCTGGAACGAGGTCAGCGACCACCTGGGCGTCGGCCACGATGAGGCCACGCCGGACGGCAAGGTGTCGCTGGAGCGCATCGAGTGCAACGCGGCCTGCGACTTCGCGCCGGTGATGACGGTCAACTGGGAGTTCTTCGACAACATGACTCCCGGCAAGGCCAAGGAACTGGTCGACGACCTGCGTTCCGGTAAGGAAGTGCTTCCTTCACGCGGGCCCAAGAGCCTGTGCAGCTGGAAGGAGGCCTCCCGCGTGCTGGCGGGGTTCCCGGACGGCAGGGCCGGCGAGGGGCTCCAGGCCGGAGCCGAGTCGCTGGTCGGTCTCGCGCTCGCCAAGGAGCGCGGCTGGACCGCCCCCGAGCCGAACGGGGACAACGGGCAGCAGCCGCACGAGCCGGTCAAGCCGCGCGAGATCACCGATCCGCCGCCGAACGAGCCCGGCAAGCCCATCGGCGGCGCGGTCAAGCCCGGCAGCCAGGAAGGTGAGAACAAGTGACGACGCTGACCCCCGTTCTCACCAAGAACTGGGACCAGAGCGACTCCTTCACGCGCGCCGCGTACGAGCGCGAGGGCGGCTACAAGGCCCTGCGCAAGGCGTTCGACATGGAGCCGGACACCATCGTGCAGGCGGTGAAGGACTCCGGTCTGCGCGGCCGCGGCGGCGCGGGCTTCCCCACCGGGATGAAGTGGGGGTTCCTGCCGCCGACCAGCCCCAACCCGCGGTACCTGGTCGTGAACGCCGACGAGTCCGAGCCGGGCACGTGCAAGGACATCCCGCTGATGATGGCCAACCCGCACGTGCTGGTCGAGGGCGTCATCATCAGCTCCTACGCGATCCGCTCCAACTACGCGTTCATCTACGTGCGCGGCGAGGTGCTGCACGTGATCCGGCGCCTTCAGGCGGCGGTCGCGGAGGCATACGAGGCCGGCTACCTCGGCAAGGACATCCTCGGCAGCGGCTACGACCTCGAACTGGTCGTGCACACCGGCGCCGGGGCGTACATCTGCGGCGAGGAGACGGCGCTGCTCGACTCGCTGGAAGGGTTCCGCGGCCAACCTCGGCTGAAGCCCCCCTTCCCGGCGGTCGCGGGACTCTACGGCGGTCCCACTGTGATCAATAACGTCGAGTCGATCGCCTCGGTTCCCTCGATCGTGGAGAACGGCGCGGACTGGTTCGCCTCGATGGGCACCGAGAAGTCCAAGGGCTTCGGGATCTTCTCGCTGTCGGGGCACGTGACCAAGCCCGGGCAGTACGAGGCGCCGCTCGGCATCACTCTGCGCGAACTCCTCGACATGGCGGGCGGGATCCGCGAGGGCCACCGGCTGAAGTTCTGGACGCCCGGCGGGTCCTCCACCCCGATCTTCACCGACCAGCACCTGGACGTTCCCCTCGACTTCGAGTCGGTGGGAGCCGCGGGCTCGATGCTCGGCACCCGGGCGCTGCAGATCTTCGACGAGACGACCTGCGTCGTCCGGGCCGTGCTGCGCTGGTCGGAGTTCTACGCGCACGAGTCGTGCGGCAAGTGCACGCCGTGCCGCGAGGGCACCTACTGGTACAAGCAGATGCTCAAGCGCCTGGAGGCCGGGGACGGCAAGGAAGAGGACCTGGAGACCCTCCTCGACCTGTCGGACAACATCCTCGGCCGCTCGTTCTGCGCGCTGGGCGACGGTGCGACGAGCCCGGTGGTCTCGTCCATCAAGCTCTTCCGCGACGAGTACCTCCAGCACTTCGAGCAGGGCGGCTGCCCGTTCGACCCGGCCAAGTCCACGCTGTGGGGAGGTGCCGCCCGATGACCGTCACCGATGACAAGAAGGCGGTGACAAAGGCGGAGGAGATGGTGCCGGTCACCATCGACGGCTTCGAGATCGAGGTGCCCAAGGGCACGCTGATCATCCGGGCCGCCGAGCTGCTCGGCATCCAGATCCCGCGCTTCTGCGACCATCCGCTGCTCGACCCCGTCGGGGCCTGCCGCCAGTGCCTGGTGGAGATCCCGGACGCGGGCAACGGGCGGGGGATGCCCAAGCCGCAGGCGTCCTGCACGACCACCGTGATGCCCGGCATGGTCATCAAGACCCAGCTGACCTCGCCGGTGGCCGACAAGGCGCAGCACGGCGTCATGGAACTGCTGCTCATCAACCACCCGCTGGACTGCCCGATCTGCGACAAGGGCGGCGAGTGCCCCCTGCAGAACCAGGCGATGTCCAACGGCAGGGGCGAGACGCGGTTCACCGAGACCAAGCGGACGTTCCCCAAGCCGATCCCGCTGTCCAGCCAGGTGCTGCTCGACCGGGAGCGCTGCATCCAGTGCGCCCGGTGCACCCGGTTCTCCGACCAGATCGCCGGCGACGCGTTCATCGACCTGTTCGAACGCGGCGCCAAGGAGCAGGTCGGCGCGGCGGAGGACAAACCGTTCCAGTCCTACTTCTCCGGCAACACCGTGCAGATCTGCCCGGTCGGCGCGCTGACCGGCGCGGCCTACCGGTTCCGGTCGCGGCCGTTCGACCTGGTGTCGACGCCGACCACCTGCGAGCACTGCGCGTCCGGCTGTGCGATGCGCGCCGACTCCCGGCGCGGCAAGATCACGCGGCGGCTGGCCGGTGACGACCCGCAGGTGAACGAGGAGTGGAACTGCGACAAGGGCCGGTGGGCGTTCACCTACGCCACCCAGCCCGACCGTCTCAACCACCCGCTCGTCCGCAACGAGGAGGGCGTGCTGGAGCCCGCCTCCTGGCCGGAGGCGCTCACGATCGCGGCCGAGGGCCTGGCCCGGGCGCGCGGCAAGGCGAGCGTGCTGACCGGCGGGCGGGTGACCCTGGAGGACGCCTACGCGTACGCCAAGTTCGCCCGCATCGCGCTCGGCACCAACGACGTCGACTTCCGCGCCCGGCCGCACTCGCGCGAGGAGGCCGAGTTCCTGGCCTCCTCGGTCGCGGGCCGCGACATCGAGGTCTCCTACTCCGATCTGGAGAACGCGCCGGCGGTCCTGCTGGCCGGGTTCGAGCCGGAGGAGGAGTCGCCGATCGTCTTCCTGCGGCTCCGCAAGGCGTTCCGCAAGAAGGGGCTGAAGGTCCTGGCGGTCGCCCCCTACGCCACCCGGGGTCTGGAGAAGGTCGGCGGCACGCTGCTGCCGGCCCGGCCGGGCGCCGAGGCCGAGGTGCTCGGCGAGCTGGTCACCTCCGCCGGCGACACGCTGCCGGCCGGGTCGATCATCATGGTCGGCGAGCGGCTGGCGGCCGCCCCCGGCGCGCTCTCCAGCGTGGTCCGGCTGGCGCAGGTCACCGGCGCCCGGCTGGTCTGGGTGCCGCGGCGGGCGGGTGAGCGCGGCGCGATCGAGGCCGGGGCGCTGCCCGGGCTGCTGCCGATCGGCCGCCCGGTCACCGACGCCGACGCGCGCGCCGAGGTGGCGCGCACGTGGGGCGTCGCCGAGCTGCCGTCCGCGCCCGGACGCGACACGGGCGAGATCCTCGCGGCCGCGGCGACGGGCGACCGGGAGGCGCTGCTGGTCGGCGGCTTCGACCCGTACGACCTGCCGGACCCGCAGGCGGCGCTGGCCGCCCTGGAGGCCGCGCCCTTCGTGGTGAGCCTGGAGCAGCGGGTCAGCGCGGTCACCGACCGCGCCGACGTGGTGCTGCCGGTCGCGGCGGTCGCCGAGAAGTCCGGCACGTTCGTCGACTGGGAGGGCCGCGGCCGCCCGTTCGAGGTCGTGCTCAAGTCCACCGGGCGCATGTCCGACCTGCGAGTCCTGGACGCGCTGGCGAACGAGATGGACGTGCACCTGGCGCTGCCGGGACCGGAGGCCGCGCGGCGCGAGCTCGCCATGCTCGGCGCCTACCGGGGTGAGCGGCCCGCGGCGCCGAACGTGGCGCAGGGCGCCCAGCCGCAGCCCGAACGCGGCGAGGCACTGCTGGCCACCTGGCGGCTGCTGCTCGACAAGGGCAGGATGCAGGACGGCGAGCCGTACCTGGCCGGCACGGCCAAGCCCGCGGTGGTGCGGCTGTCGCCCGCGACCGCCGCCGAGATCGGCGCGACCGGCTCTGACGCCTCGGTCGTCGTGTCCGCCGGGCACGGCGAGGTCACGCTGCCGCTGGAGGTCACCGCCGACCTGCCGGACCGGGTGGTCTGGCTGCCGACGAACTCGGCCGGCTGTGCCCTCTACCGCGATCTTGGCGTGGCCGCGGGAACCGTGGTCAAGATCTCCTCTGGAGGCTCCCGATGAGTCTGCACGCCACCCTGGCCACGGCCGCCGCGGAGGTCACGGCCGTTGCCGGACCGGCCGCCACCGACCCGACGCTCACCACCTTCGGCAAGGACCCGTGGTGGCTGATCGGCGGCAAGGTGCTGGCCATCTTCGTCTTCCTCGTGGTCACCGTGCTGATGTCCATGTGGATGGAACGCCGCGTCATCGGCCGGATGCAGCTGCGCGTCGGGCCCAACCGCGCCGGCCCGTTCGGCCTGCTGCAGGGCCTCGCGGACGGCGTGAAGCTGGCGCTCAAGGAGGACATCGTCCCCCGCCAGGTCGACAAGATCGTCTTCATTCTGGCGCCGATCATCTCCGCGGTGCCGGCGTTCATCTCGTTCGCCATCATCCCGTTCGGCCCGACGGTCTCGATCTTCGGTCACCAGACCGCGCTGCAGGGCACGGACCTGCCGGTGGCGGTCCTGCTGGTGCTGGCGATGTCGTCGATGGGCGTCTACGGGATCGTGCTGGCGGGCTGGTCGTCGATGTCGCCCTACTCGCTGCTCGGCGGGCTGCGCTCGTCGGCGCAGGTCATCTCGTACGAGATCGCGATGGGCCTGTCGTTCGTCGCGGTGTTCCTCTTCGCGGGGACCATGTCGACGACCGGCATCGTCAACGCGCAGGCCGACAAGTGGTTCGTGCTCCTGCTGTTCCCGTCGTTCCTGGTCTACGTGATCACGATGATGGGCGAGTCGAACCGCATCCCGTTCGACCTTCCCGAGGGTGAGGGCGAGCTCGTCGGAGGCTTCCACACCGAGTACTCGTCGCTGAAGTTCGCGATGTTCTTCCTCGCGGAGTACATCAACCTCGCGACGCTGTCGGCGCTGTGCACCACGCTCTTCCTGGGCGGCTGGCGCGCCCCGGCGCCGATCTCCACGGTGTGGGCGGGAGCCAACCAGGGCTGGTGGCCGGTGCTCTGGTTCGTCCTCAAGCTCGTCGCGTTCATCTTCTTCTTCATCTGGCTGCGCGGCACGCTCCCGCGGGTCCGCTACGACCAGCTGATGAAGCTCGGCTGGAAGGTGCTGATGCCCTTCTCGCTGGGCTGGATCCTGCTGGTCGCCACCATCCGGGCCTTCAAGAACGAGGGCTACGACATGGGCCAGATCTCGATCTACTCCGCGATCGTGCTGGGTGTGATCATCGTCGTCACGCTGGTCTGGGAGACCGCCCGCGGCGACGGCGACAAGGAGAAGCAGATCGTGCCGGACCTGGCGGGCGGTGGAGCCGGCGCCGCCGGGCAGCCCGCCGCTCCCGCCGACGTGGCCGCGGCGGGCGGATTCCCGGTGCCGCCGATGGACGCGCCCCACTACCACGGAAAGACCACTACCTCTCGTAAGGAGGTCACCAGTGGGCTTCACTGACTTCCTGAACCCGGTCAAGGGGTTCGGGGTCTCGTTCCACCAGATGTTCACCAAGAGCGAGACCGTCCAGTACCCCGAGGTGAAGAAGCCGACCGCACCGCGGTTCCACGGCCGGCACCAGCTCAACCGCTGGCCCGACGGGCTGGAGAAGTGCATCGGCTGCGAGCTGTGCGCCTGGGCCTGTCCCGCCGACGCCATCTTCGTCGAGGGCGCCGACAACACCGAGGACGAGCGCTACTCGCCGGGTGAGCGGTACGGCCGCGTCTACCAGATCAACTATCTGCGCTGCATCCTGTGCGGGCTGTGCATCGAGGCGTGCCCCACGCGGGCGCTCACGATGACGAACGAGTACGAGCTCGCCGACGACAGCCGCGAGAGCCTCATCTACACCAAGGACATGCTGCTGGCGCCGCTCCGCGAGGGCATGGAGACGCCGCCGCACGCGATGCGCCTCGGCGAGACCGAGGAGGACTACTACCGCCTCGGCCTCCAGCCGGACGAGGGTCCGGGCGTGCCGAGCGAGGGCGGCGGGCGCGCGAGCGTGGACGCCGCGGTGGCCCGCGAGAAGCGTGCCCGCAGGAAGCGTCGCGAAGAGGGTGAGAAGAAGTGAGGGCGGACGTGGTCACGGTCGCCCAGGTCGCCGACGCGCAGCCGGGCGAGCCGTTCTTCTTCTGGGTGCTGGCGATCGCGTCGGTGCTCGCCGCGCTCGGCATGATCTTCATGCGGCGGGCGGTGCACTCCGCGCTGATGCTGGCGGTCGTGATGTTGTCGCTGGCGGCGCTGTACGCGATCCAGGACGCGCCGTTCCTCGCGTTCGTCCAGGTGATCGTCTACACCGGCGCCGTGCTGATGCTCTTCCTGTTCGTCCTGATGCTCGTGGGGGTGAGCTCCACCGACTCGCTGGTGGAGACGATCCGCGGGCAGCGGCTGTGGGCGGGCGTCGCCGGGATCGGCTTCCTGGTGCTGCTGGTCTTCGGTCTCGGGGACGCGGCGGTGAGCGACTCGGCGGGCCTCAAGCAGGCCAACGGTGAAGGCAACGTGGTCGGCCTGGCCCGGTTGCTGTTCGGCAAGTACGTGTTCGCGTTCGAGGCGACGAGCGCGCTGCTGATCACCGCCGCGCTCGGCGCGATGGTGCTGGCGCACCGCGAGCGCACCACGCCCAAGCCGACCCAGCGGGACCTGTCGAAGAAGCGGTTCGAGACGTATGCGGCTGGAGCGGCCGGCGTGTCGGGTCAACACCCCGGACCGCTGCCCGGCCCCGGTACGTACGCGCGGCACAACGCGGTCGACATGCCCGCGCTGCTGCCCGACGGGACGCCGTCCGAGCTGTCGGTCAACCCGGTCATCGCGGCCCGCACCGACACCGCCTCCCGGCACGCCGACCTGTACGGCGGGACCGAGGAGGAGGCGCTCGAGCAGGACGTGGCCGCCGTGAAGGCCGTGACGGAAGAGGCCGAGGGCGCGGAGGCCGAGGCGCGGGAGGTCAAGGCCGGGACACCGGTGCTCCCGTCGAACGAAGGCGAGGCTGGTCGATGAGTCCCGGGCACTACCTGGCCCTCTCGGCGCTCCTGTTCACCATCGGCGCGGTCGGCGTGCTCGTGCGCCGCAACGCGATCGTGGTGTTCATGTGCGTCGAGCTCATGCTCAACGCCACGAACCTCGCGTTCGTGTCGTTCTCCCGCATGCACGGCAACCTCGACGGCCAGATCATCGCGTTCTTCGTGATGGTGGTGGCGGCGGCCGAGGTCGTGGTGGGCCTCGCGATCATCATGACCATCTTCCGGACCCGCAGGTCCTCGTCGGTGGACGACGCGAACCTGCTGAAGTACTGAGGTGCGCTGGTGAAGGCTGGATTGGAAGCAGAAGGAGTTCAGGCGCTCGCCTGGCTCCTCATAGCGCTCCCGCTGGCGGGCGCGGCGATCCTGCTGCTGGGCGGGCGCCGCACCGACAAGTGGGGACACCTCCTCGGCGTGCTGATGTCGGTCGGCTCGTTCGTGGTCGGCGCGGTGATGTTCGTCCAGATGCTCGGCTACGGCGCCGAGGAGCGCCGCCGGACCCTGCACCTCTGGGAGTTCTTCGACGTCGGCTCGTTCAAGGTCGACATGGGGCTGCTGGTGGACCCGCTGTCCATCAGCTTCGTGCTCTTGATCACCGGGGTCGGCTCGCTGATCCACATCTACTCCATCGGCTACATGGCGCACGATCAGGAACGGCGGAAGTTCTTCGCCTATCTGAACCTGTTCGTCGCGGCGATGCTGCTGCTGGTGCTCGGTGACAACTACGTCGCGATGTTCATCGGCTGGGAGGGCGTGGGTCTCGCCTCGTACCTGCTGATCGGGTTCTGGCAGTACAAGCCGACCGCGGCCACCGCGGCCAAGAAGGCGTTCGTGGTCAACCGGGTCGGCGACTTCGGCCTGGTCGCGGCGATCATGCTGATGTTCGCCACGTTCGGCACCGTCTCGTTCGACCAGATCCTGGGCACGGGCGCCGAGCACGTGGGGCTCGCCTCCAAGCTCGGCACCGGCACGGCGACCGCGATCGGCCTGCTGTTGCTGCTGGGTGCGTGCGGCAAGTCGGCCCAGCTCCCGCTGCAGTCCTGGTTGCTGGACGCGATGGAGGGCCCGACGCCGGTGTCGGCGCTCATCCACGCGGCCACCATGGTGACCGCCGGTGTCTACCTGATCGTGCGGTCCGCGGCGATCTTCGAGATGTCCGAGACGGCGCAGCTCGTCGTGACGATCGTCGGAGCCGCCACGCTGCTCGCCGGTGCGATCATCGGTACCGGCAAGGACGACATCAAGAAGGCGCTGGCCGGCTCGACGATGTCGCAGATCGGCTACATGCACCTGGCCGCCGGGCTCGGCAAGGCCGGATACGCCTTCGCCATCGCGCACCTCATCGCGCACGGCTTCTTCAAGGCGGGGCTGTTCCTCGGAGCCGGGTCGGTCATGCACGGCATGAAGGACGACGTCAACATGCGCCACTACGGCGCGCTCCGCTCGATGATGGTGCTGACGTGGGCCACGTTCGGGCTCGGCTACCTGGCGATCATCGGTTTCCCGGGGCTGTCGGGCTGGTTCACCAAGGACGGCATCATCGAGGCCGCGTTCGAGAAGGGCGGCACCTCGGGGATGATCCTCGGTGCGTGCGCGCTGCTCGGCGCGGGCATCACCGCGTACTACATGTCGCGCGTGATGTTCATGACGTTCTACGGCGAGAAGCGCTGGGACGAGGACGCGCACCCGCACGAGTCGCCCAAGGTCATGACCGTGCCCCTGATGGTGCTGGCGGTCGGGTCGGTGTTCGCCGGCGGCTTCCTGATCCTCGGCGGCTTCTCCGACTTCCTGGCGCCGGTCGTGGGCGAGCCCGAGCACCACGGCTTCAAGCCGATCACCGGGCCGGGCATCGCGACGTTCGTGCTGATGCTCATCGGCGTCGGGATCGCCTGGCGGCAGTACGGGGCCCGGCCGGTGCCGCGTGAGGCGCCGAAGGGCTCGTTCGTCACGGTCGCCGCACGCAAGGACCTCTACGGGGACGCCCTGAACGAGTCGCTGCTCATGCGGCCCGGCCAGTGGCTGACCCGGCTGGCGGTCTGGTTCGACAACCGGGGCGTGGACGGCGCGGTGAACGGCCTCGCGGCTGGGATCGGCGGCACCTCGGGCCGGGTCCGGCGCGTCCAGACCGGCTTCGCCCGTTCTTATGCCCTGTCCATGTTCTTCGGCGCAGCTCTTGTCGTGGCGGCGCTCCTGGTGGTGAACGTCTGATGGAAGACTTTCCCTGGCTGAGCGTCCTCATCGCGTTGCCGCTGCTCGGCGCGCTGATCGTGGGGCTGCTGCCACGCGGGGGCGATGAGCTGGTCAAGCGGGTCGCGCTCGGTGTCTCGCTGGTGGTCGCGGTGGTCGCCGGTGTGATGGCGTCGCAGTTCGACACCGGCGGGGCGCGGTTCCAGTTCGACGAGACCTACTGGTGGATCAAGCAGTTCGGGGTCCACTGGGCGGTCGGCGTGGACGGCGTCGCGCTGACGCTGGTGCTGCTGTCGGTGGTGCTGGTCCCGCTGGTCATCCTGGCCTCGTGGAACGACGCGGACCGGTCGGGCGGCGTCGACGTGCCCGCCAGGCGCTCGGTGAAGACGTACTTCGTGCTGATCCTGGCGCTGGAGTCGATGATGATCGGCGTCTTCGCGGCGACCGACGTCTTCCTCTTCTACGTCTTCTTCGAGGCGATGCTGATCCCGGTGTACTTCATCATCGGGTCCTACGGCGGCGCGCAGCGCTCGTACGCCGCGGTGAAGTTCCTGCTCTACTCGCTGTTCGGCGGGCTGATCATGCTCGTCGCGGTGATCTGGCTCTACCCGCTGTCGGCCAAGCCGGCGAGCGAGGGCGGGCTCGGGCAGGGCACGTTCCTGTTCAGCGAGCTGAGCAAGCTCAACATCGACCCCACCACGGCCAAGTGGCTCTTCGTGGGCTTCTTCATCGCGTTCGCGATCAAGGCGCCGATGGTGCCGGTGCACACCTGGCTGCCGGACGCCGCCGGGCAGTCCCCGGCCGGCGCGCTGGTACTGATCGTGGGCGTGCTGGACAAGGTCGGCACGTACGGGATGCTGCGGTTCTGCCTGGAGCTCTTCCCTGGCGCGGCCAACTGGGCGACCCCGGTGGTCCTCACCCTGGCCGTGATCAGCATCATCTACGGCGCGGTGCTCGCGATCGGGCAGGTCGACCTGAAGCGGCTGGTCGCCTACACCTCGATCTCGCACTTCGGGTTCATCGTGCTGGGCATCTTCGCGATGACCTCGCAGGGCCAGTCGGGTGCCGCGCTCTACATGGTCAACCACGGCTTCTCCACCGGCGCGCTGTTCCTGATCGTCGGCTTCATGATCGTCC
The DNA here is from genome assembly GCF_008923185.1 of Actinomadura rudentiformis. Classification (GTDB taxonomy): domain Bacteria; phylum Actinomycetota; class Actinomycetes; order Streptosporangiales; family Streptosporangiaceae; genus Spirillospora; species Spirillospora rudentiformis. Next base: position 86,340 of record NZ_WBMT01000003.1, on the reverse strand, counting down.
GGCGCCGGTCGGCCCGGGTCGACGCGTACGGCGGCGTCCAGAAGGAGGCCCCGAGGCTCGCCGGGATGTTCCTGGTCGCCGGGCTGTCGGGGTTGTCGCTGCCGGGCCTCGCGCCGTTCGTGTCGGAGTTCCTGGTGCTGACCGGGACGTTCACCCGCTACAAGGTGCCGGCTCTGATCGCCACGACGGGCATCATCCTCGCCGCCATCTACATCCTCTGGATGTACCAGCGGACGATGGGCGGGCCTCCCACCGAGAAGGTCAAGGGCATGGCCGATCTGTCCACCCGCGAGGTGTGGGCGGTCGGGCCGATCATCGCGCTCATCGTGGTGATGGGATTCTTCCCGCAGCCGGTGCTGAACGTGATCAACCCGTCGGTGGAGCAGACCCTGAGCCGGGTCGACAAGAAGGATCCGGCCCCCACCGGCAACGTCGCCGAGATCGGAGCGCGCCCGTGATCGTCTTTGCTGGGTCCGTGACGGAGAACGGAGCGCGTTCATGAGTACGACCGAGCTCGTGCTGGCCCGCGGGACCGCGGTGCTGGCGCAGGGGGACATCTCGGCGCCGCACATCGAGTACGGGCAGCTCGCTCCGATGTTGCTGGTCTTCGGCGTCGCGATCGCGGGTGTGCTCGTCGAGGCGTTCGTCGGACGCACCTGGCGCTACTCGGTGCAGGTGCCGCTGGCCTTCCTCGGGCTGATCGGCGCGTTCGCCTGGACGTGCGTGCTGGCGTACACCGACAAGCCCTTCCACGTCGCGGCCGAAGGGGCGCTGGCGGTGGACGGGCCGACCCTGTTCCTGCAGGGCACGATCCTGGTGCTGGCCCTGATCTCCCTGTTGCTGATCGCCGAGCGCGGCACGAAGGCCCACTTCGCGCCGCAGGCCGCGGCGCTGCCGGGCAGCGAGGCCGAGCAGGAGACGATGGCGGCGGGGATCACCCAGACCGAGGTGTTCCCGCTGATGATGTTCGCGGTGGGCGGCATGCTGGCCTTCCCCGCCTCGAACGACCTGCTCACGATGTTCGTGGCGCTGGAGATCCTCTCCCTGCCGCTCTACCTGCTGTGCGGGCTGGCGCGGCGCCGGCGGCTGCTGTCGCAGGAGGCCGCGGTCAAGTACTTCCTGCTGGGCGCGTTCTCCTCGGCGTTCTTCCTGTACGGCGTGGCGCTGCTGTACGGCTACGCCGGCTCCGTGCGGCTTTCGGTGATCGCCGACCAGCTGAGCAAGAACGCGGGCAGCGAGACCCTGCTGCTGGCCGGGGCGGCGCTGCTCTCGGTCGGGCTGCTGTTCAAGCTCGGCGCGGTGCCGTTCCACATGTGGAAGCCGGACGTCTACCAGGGCGCCCCGACCCCGATCACCGCGCTGATGGCGTCCTGCACCCTGGTGTCGGCGTTCGGTGCGTTGCTGCGGGTGTACTACGTGGCGTTCGAGAACCTGCGGTGGGACTGGCGGCCGGTCATGTGGGGTGTGGCCATTCTCACAATGGTGGCCGGGGCGATCATCGCGATCACGCAGACCGACGTGAAGCGGCTGCTCGCCTACTCCTCGATCGCGCACGCGGGCTTCCTGCTCACCGGTGTGATCGCGACCTCGCGGGACGGCCTGTCGAGCACGCTGTTCTACCTGGCGGCGTACGGCTTCACCACGATCGGCGCGTTCGCCGTGATCACCATGGTCCGGGACGCGGGCGGCGAGGCGGGCCATCTGTCCCGCTGGGCCGGGCTGGGCAAGCGTTCCCCGGTGGTCGCCGGGGTGTTCGCCTTCTTCCTGCTGGCGTTCGCCGGTATCCCGCTGACCAGTGGTTTCACCGGGAAGTTCGCGGTCTTCAAGGCCGCCATCGAGAGCGGCGCGACCCCGCTGGTCGTGGTCGGCGTGCTGTCCTCGGCCATCGCCGCGTTCTTCTACGTCCGGGTGATCGTGGTCATGTTCTTCAGCGAGCCGGAGGCGGACGGGCCCACGGTCGTGGCCGGACCGGCGACCGCGGCTGCTGTCGCCCTCGGGCTGACGGCTACTGTGGTACTCGGCGTCCTGCCCCAGCCCATGCTGGACCTCGCAGGACAAGCCGCGACACAGATGTTCGTCCGGTAGTGCTCCGGTAGGGGGTTTGGGTGAGTAGCAGCGCCGTTCCGTTCGGTCTGGCCGTGGACGACGGCCTCGCCGCCGACGTGCAGGAGCGGCTCGCGGCCGTCGAGAGCCTGCTGCTCGAGTCGGTCCACAGTGAGGACCCACTGCTCACCCAGGCCTCCAAGCACCTGGTCGAGGCCGGAGGCAAACGTTTCCGCCCGATGCTGGTGCTGCTCGCCTCCCACTTCGGCGACCCCGCCGCGGCCGGCGTCGTCCCGGCCGCGGTGGTGGTCGAGCTGACCCACCTGGCCACGCTCTACCACGACGACGTCATGGACGAGGCGACCGTGCGCCGTGGCTCGCCCTCGGCCAACGCCCGCTGGACCAACACCGTCGCCATCCTCACCGGCGACTACCTCTTCGCCCGCGCCTCCGACCTGCTGGCCGACCTCGGCCCCGAGGCCGTCCGCATCCAGGCCCGCGCGTTCGCCCGGCTGGTCCGCGGCCAGATCCAGGAGACCGTCGGCCCGACCCCGGACGCCGACCCGCTCAAGCACTACCTGCAGGTCGTGGCCGACAAGACCGCGTCCCTCATCGCGGTCTCCGGCCAGTTCGGCGCCCTCCTCGGCGGCGCCCCCTCACACGTGGTCGACACCATCACCTCCGCCTGCGAGAAGATCGGCGTCGCCTTCCAGCTCTCCGACGACATCCTCGACATCGCCTCGGACGCCGAGCAGTCCGGCAAGACCCCGGGCACCGACCTCCGCGAGGGCATCCGCACCCTGCCGATGCACCTCGTCCTCGCCGGAGCCGGCTCCGGCCCCGACGACGCCCGGCTGCGCGAGCTCCTCACCCAGGACCTCACCGACGACACCCTGCACGCCGAGGCCCTCGCCCTCCTGCGCGCCCACCCCGCCATGGACCGCGCTCGCACCGACCTCCGCCGCTGGGCCGAAGACGCCCGCGCCGAGCTGGAGACCCTCCCCGACATCCCCGTCCGCGCGGCCTTCACCGGCCTCTGCGACTACGTCGTCTCCCGCACGGGTTGATTCGCGGTCAAGCGTTTTGCGGCTCGGCTGAGGGCAGGCCGCGGACCTTCATGGCGTGGAGGACCATGTTGACCAGGACCTCCTTGCAGGAGTCGAGCCTGCGGGCGTCGCAGAGCATGACCGGCACGTTCGGGCCCAGGTTGAGGGCCTGCTGGATCTCTTCCAAGTCGAACCGGCGGGCCCCCTCGAAGCAGTTGACCGCCACGATGAACGGGGTGCCCCGGCGCTCGAAGTAGTCGACCGACGGGAAGCACTCCGAGAGGCGTCTGGTGTCGGCGAGCACGACGGCACCGAGCGCCCCCAGCGACACCTCGTCCCACATGAACCAGAAACGTTCCTGGCCCGGGGTGCCGAAGAGGTAGAGCACATACTCGTCGCGCATCGTGATGCGGCCGAAGTCCATCGCGACCGTGGTGGTCTGCTTCCTCTCGACGCCGGACACGTCGTCGACGCCCACGCTCTGGTCGGTGAGGATCTCCTCGGTCCGCAGCGGCGCGGTCTCCGACACGGTGCCGACCATCGTGGTCTTGCCCACCCCGAAACCGCCCGCGATCACGATCTTGACCGCCGTCGGGAGTCTGCGCTCGTTAGAGGGCCCGGAGACCATCGATCACCGCCTTGTAGAGCCTGATGTCGTGCATGTCCGCCTCCGGTTCGGGTTCCTGCAAGGTGATGAGGCCCTTGTCCAGGAGGTCGCCCAGCAGCACCCGGACGGTGGCCACCGGCAGGTCGAGATGGCCGGTGATCTCGGCCACCGACATCACCGACTGGCACAGCCGCGTGATCGCCAGATGCTCGGGACCCAGCCCCACCTCGCTCGCCGTCTCCGGCGCGAGCGCCACCACCAGTGTGATCAGGTCGAACTCTCCGCGGGTCGGCTCGATCCGCCCGCTGGTCATCACGTACGGCCGCACCATCGGCCCGGCATGCTCGTCGAGCCACCGTTCCTCGGGCTGCTGCGGACCCTCCGGCCAGGGATCCTCTGGGGGCATCATGACGGGGTCTGATCCTCCGTGGCGGTTCGCGACGGGCTGGTCAGGTGGTGCCCCATGCTGGTGACGAGCATCGCCATCTCGTAGGCGATGAGCCCCACGTCGGAGTCCTCGTCGCTCAGCACCGCCAGGCAGGCCCCCTTGCCCGCCACCGTGACCAGCATGAAGGCCGACTGCATCTCGATGATCGTCTGCCGTACCGGCCCGCCTCCGAACCGCGTTCCGGCTCCCTTGGCGAGGCTCTGGATCCCCGCCGCCACCGCGGCCAGATGCTCGCCGTCGTCCTGCTCGATGCCCCGCGACGACGCCATCAGCAGCCCGTCCGCGGACAGCACCACCGCGTGCCGGGCATGGGGCAGCCGACTGATCAGGTCGTCCAGCAACCAGCTCAGGTCCGCCGGGGAACCCGTCTTCTGCGTCACTGCTCGTCCTCACCTTCCGCCGTGTCTGTCCTGGCAGCCGCCTCGTTCCGTCCACGCACCGAGCCACGCTGGTACGAGCCCATGATCCGCTGGATCTCCTCCGGAGACCGCCCGGGATCCTCCTCGTCCGGCTCCTCGGCCACCACCGGCTCGTCGGTCTTCAACGCCGGCGCCAGGCTGGCCTGCGGCACCCGCACCGGCAATCCACCCGGAGTGCTGGAGACCTCAGGCATGGGACGTTCCTCCTCGGGCGCCGTGTCCTTGGCATCGTCCGGTCCCGGATCCTCGTCGAGGGGCGCCTTGACCGGTGGAACCTCGGCCAGGGGCGGCGGCTCCGGCACGGGCGGGGCTTCGGCCGCAGGCGAGATGGCCGTGACCCGCGCCGTATCGGTCGCCGTGCCTGCCGGCGCGGTGGTGAGCACGGGCTGCCGGACGGCCAGGCCGTTCTCGGTCGTCTTCGCACCTGCGGGAAGGCGCCGTGGGCCGGTCGACCCGTTGTCGCCCTCCGTCACGAGCTCGCGGGGGATCACCACGACGGCGGTCGTGCCGCCGTACGCGGAACGTTTGAGCGACACCTGCAGCCCGTACCGCTCGGCCAGCTTGCCGACGACGAACAGGCCCAGCTGCACCGAGCTCTGCAGGTTGAACTCCGGAGGATCGGCGATGCGCTGGTTGATCTCGGTGAGCTTCTGGTCGTCCATGCCGAGGCCGCGGTCCTCGATGTCGATCGCGAACCCGCTCGCCACCGCGTGACCGCCGATCTGGACGACCGTGTCGGGCGGCGAGAACGTCACCGCGTTCTCGATCAGCTCGGCCAGGAGGTGGGTGACGTCACCGACGGCACGCCCCGTCAGCTCGACGTTGCCGATGGGCATGACCTCGACCCTGGTGTAGTCCTCGACCTCCCCGACCGCACCGCGGATGACGTCCACCATCGGCACCGACCGCCGCCAGCCGCGCGCCGGGATGGCGCCGGAGAGGACGATGAGGTTCTCCGCGTTCCGCCGCATACGGGTCGCGAGGTGGTCCAGCCGGAACAGCTCCTGCAGGTCCTTGGGATCGATGTCGCGCTTGCGCTCCATCTGGTCGAGCATGCTGAGCTGCCGGTGCACGAGCGTCTGCGTACGCCGTGCCAGGCTCAGCAGGACGTCCCGGATGCCGCGCCGCAGCTCGGCCTGCTCGACCGCGGTGCGGATGGCGGTCTCCTGCACGGCGTTGAACGCGCGCCCCACCTGGCCGATCTCGTCCGAGCCGAACTCCAGCGGCGGTGCCTCCTTGGCGACGTCGACCTTGGCGCCGTGCCCCAGCCGTTCCACGACATCGGGCAGCCGCTGCTCGGCCAGCTCCCAGGCGGCCTGCCGCAGCTTTTCCAGCTGCCGTACGAGCGCGCGGGCAGTGGTGATCGACACGATGATGGACGCGATGACGGCGATGAGCCCGAGGCCTCCTGCCAGCAGAAGCCGGACGACCACCCAGATGGCGATCGGCATGGCACGCTCAACCAGCCGGTCGCCCGCACTCTGGATGGTCTGCCGCATCTGCGCGATGGCGGGTTCGGTGGTCGCACGCCACTGCTCGGCGGTGATCCGCGGTCGCTGGCCGGGGAGGGGCTTCTGGAGCAGCACGTTCTCCAACGACCTCACCTCGGCGAGCCGCCGGTTGGAAAGCAGCTCCCGGTGCGCCTTGGTGTCGGCGTCCGGCAGGTCGGCCAGCGCCCGGTCGGTGACCAGATGCCGCGCGCCGACCAGCTTGCTGATCTCCAGCTGGTCGGCCGGTGTGAGCCGGCCGGTCGTGAGCACCCCGGCCACCACCGCGTCCTCCTGCGCGAGCAGCTCCCAGGACCGGTTGACCGCGATCTCGATGCGCGTGTCGTTGGCGAAGTCCTTGTCGTCGAGACTGCCGGCCGCGTCGTACATCCGGAAGACGGACTCGATCATGTCCGAATAGATCTTGTTGGCGCGGGCGCGATCCAGCAGGCCGTTGTCGATCGCGCGCCGGTTCTCATCGAGGGCGTCCAGGAGCCGCAGCATGTTGCTGGTTCGCCGTTCGAGCTCCGGACCGGCCGCGCGCCGGAACGCGCCCCCTCTGGCTTTGCGGATCACAAGCTGCTTGCTCTTGTCCGTGCGGGCTCGCTGCGCCGCCAGGATCGCGCTCCGTTGCCGGTGTGACCCGGCGAGATGGGTTATCGAGAGCCTGCGCTCGCGCTGGAGGTCCGCCAGCATGGGGTCGGTCGGCGCGACCACGCCGTCGACGGCGGTCACGCCGAGCAGGTTCACGCCTTCCCGCAGTGTCACCCAGGCCGCGAACGCCCAGAGAGCGATCAGTGACAGGAGCAGGGCCACAATCTTGGTCCGCAGTCGGGAGTTGCGGAAGCGCATTACGATCGCCCAAACAATTGTCAGGGTGCCTGCAATGCGTGGTCTCTGGACCTGGCTACAAGCACGTGGCTGCGGGAGGGGTGCGGCGCGTCGGTATTGGGTTGTTCTTCACGCCCGGCAGAACCTTACCAACGGGACCAAACCCACTCAAGGTGAATCGTTTACAAGAGAATGATTTGGCTCGCCCACCTCCACGCGTGTGGCGGAATTCACTTTTTTGCAACAAACCTTCCGGCGGAAGTGAGGTGGAGCGCCGCGAGTATCGCCGCCCGCACGACGGCGATCGGCCTGTACAGATCTTTGTCATGCCAGAGCGGTGGATGTTCAAGATCCTTTTCCAATGGCCATGCGGCCGAACGCAAGAACGCGCCGCCCCGGCTGACGGCTTCGTCAAGCCGCCCATCGCTGATCGTCGCGCCCGGCCGCCTGCCCTGTGTCGTGCCCGGTGGCATGTCCCGTGTGGCGCTGTGGCGGGACGGGTCCGTGCGCATGAGCAACTGGAGGGCGTACGCCGTTTCCTCGGCCGTCCCTCCCCAGCATCCCCATGAGCCATCGGGATGCTGAGTGTCGAGCACCCATCCACGGGCTCGTTCCACGGCGGGCGCGCACCGCGCACCACCGAAAAGATCCAAGGCCACGGCTGCGCAGGCGGTCGCATAGTAAGGCGACGCATGCCAGCGGTCGAGCCAACTGCCGTCGTTCGCCTGCCGGTCGATCAGCCAGGCGGCGGCCTTTTCCGCGGCGGCCGTATAGCGGCCGGAATCCGTGTCGCCGGCCACGCACCCCAGGTAATGCCCGAACGCCTCCAGGACGTGCGCATTGGTGGTCACCGAGTAGCCGTTTTCCCCCCGCCAAGTGCAGAAATGCGAATCCGTCTCGTAAGCGAAGAGCGCGTCCGGCGGTTGGGGATGACCGAGCATGGACAACGTGTAGAGGATCCCGGAGGTGGTGTCGGCGTCCACCGGCAATCCCGACCCTCCGGACGTGCCTGCCGGTCCGAGCGTCGCACGGAGCCCGGAAATGAGCTCCGCGGGCACGTCGAGCGGTATCCCTGCGGCGGCCAGCCAGCCCAGGACCCAGCCGCGCTCGAAGTTGGTGATCGGGATCACCGACGGGGCCGGCCCCGCGTAGGGAGAGGTGGTCTCCGCAAGGAACCGGCGTGCTCGGAGCTCGTGCTCGTCGGCCTCCCCGCCGGTTTCGCGGAAGCCGAGCCAGGCCGCGGTGGCGGCCGGGGAGGCGCCGACGGCACCGGTGGGCTCGGGGCGCACGGAGGACGCCCGGGACGCGTCCGGCCCCCCTATCTCGAGCGCGTGCAGGAGCTTCTGGGGAACGGCACCGCCATCCCGCAAGCGAGCGCGGACCATCGCCACAGTGCGGCCGTCCAGGTCGGCCGGCAAGGACAGCCTTGCCGCACGCCACCGCTCCCTGAGTCCGGGGATGGGGTCCTCGGCAAGCTCGTCCAGGCGAACATTGATCATCTCGGTCAGGTACGGGGCGAGGTGCTCGATCGCCGGCATGTCGGGCAGCTTGGCCGGGTCCACCTGGTTCACCAGCCGGAACAGGCGGTCCAGACCTTGGTTGGCGGCCTTGATGAGGTCCGGGCGCAGTGCGGACGGGTTGCCGTGTGCGTCGACCGTGCTCGCCTCCGACAGCAGAGCCTCGGTGGCGCTCAAAGTCGGAATCAGCGCGTAGCCGACGTGTGGGGAGACCCAGCCTCCGTCAGGCCGCTGAGCGGCCAGCAGATAACGAACTCGTTCACCATGCCCGCCGAGCCACGGCGCCAGGCTCACCAGGCGCCCGGTCTCGTACACCGACGGAGTGACCTGGCCCCATGGTCTCGCCAGAAGGCCGGTGACCAGCTCGTGGACGCTTTCGCTCAGGTCTTCGGTGCGCAGGCTTCCGCAGGCTTCGTAATCGTTGATGGTCACAGCGATCCCCAGTAGTCACCTGAGTCGTAGAAACCCGTGTTGAAACCGATCTGCCGCGCCAGATACGTCGCATGCTCGGGGCAGTGAGGCCGGAGGGGTTCGATCAGGTCGTGGCAGTCCTGGGTCATCTCCGTGATGCGGTCGGACAGCTCCGAACGATCCATGCCGAGCATCAGGGCGTTGAAGTCGCCCCAGGCCAGGTCGCGATCGTAGGTGGCCAGATCGTTCAGGAGCCGCAGCACGCGTTGCACAGCGTGGCTCGCCGTCCGCAACTCGATGAGCCGGTGGACGACCACAGGATCACCGCAGGCGATCCAGTGCGAGAGGTTTATCCAGGCCGCACCGTAGTTGTGCGAGACATCGAGATAGCGGTCAAGCGTCGGGAGGTCTCCGGGGCTGCGGGTGATCTTCCAGTCCCATTCCAGGGCCATCGCGTCCGTCGTGCGGCGCAACTGTGCCGCCCACTCATCGTGGAGAGCCTCGAACGTGGGCGACTGGGCGAGTTCTTGGCGGATCTCGGCGAGGAACAGGGCGAGTTCGTCGTCTGCGGCGGGCCGTCCTCCCTCCGCGACGGTCAGGCAGCGCCGTGCGATGTCGTCCACTTCCGCCTTCGAGGTCGCCAGGTGGTCCACCAGCCAGTCCAGACCGCTGAACCAGAGGGAGACACGGTTGACGAGACGTAGTTCCTCAGCGGATCGCCAGGGGGAGCCGAACGCGTTTCCACAGGCCACAGCGTGGAAAAGGGTGGCGTTGATCGGCTTTGCGGAGAACAGCCGCGGATAGGACTCGGCCCAGCCCGCCATTTCACCCGCACACTGCATCGCCGTGGCCATGACCTTGCCGGCTTCGTGGGCATTGTGGGTCTCGCGGGTGCTGTTTGCCTCGTACATGTCGGTGTGGTGGTCGCGCATGGAGGGTGTCACGGCATCTCGTGGTTCACGGAGAGGGTCCGCGCCGCGACGCTTCCTTGGGACTTTCTGGGCTCTTGTGGCTCTTTGGGCTTTGGGGGCTCGTTGGCTGCTTTGGGGGTGAGGGTGAGCTTGATGTCCTCGCGCGGGCGGAGGGTCGCACCGATGCGCGGCATGGCCGGGATCGGATGGGTGATCGTCGGCCGGAACCGGCTGAGGATGCTCGTGAGGATCATCTGCGCCTCGACGTTGAACACGTGCCTGCCGATGCACTGGTGCGGCCCGCCGCCGAAGGGGAAATAGGCGTAGCGGTGCAGCGTCCGCGCGTTCTCCGGGGCGAAGCGGTCCGGATCGAACTCCAGCGGCCGCTCCCAGACCGACGCCAGGCGGTGGGTGAGGAACGGGCTGATCAGGACGGTTTCCCCTGGCTTGATGGATACCCCGCCAATGGTGGTCGGCTTTGTGGCCATTCGCGGGAACAACCAGCCAACGGGGTAGAGGCGCAGCAACTCCTGGACGACCTGCTTGACGTACGGAAGTTCGTGGAGGTGTTCGGCTCGGACCCGTTCGCTGCCCACGACGCGGTCAATCTCCTCGTGGAGCCGCGCGGAGACGTCCGGGTGGTCATTGAGCAGTGGCCAGAGCCAGGTGAGCGCCAGCGTGGTGGTCTCGGTGCTGGTCGCGAACATGGCCAGGAGATTGTCGCGTACCCACGTGTCGGTGAGCCCGCTGCCGGGGGCCCTCCGGGCCTCGCAGAGCACCGTGAAGATGTCGCCGCCGTCGCCCGGGTCGTCCCGATAGCGGTCGACCAGCTCGAACAGCGTCTCGTCCATGATCTTGACGCCCGCCCGGAAGGACCGGTCGCCGGGGAGCGGGATCACGCGGGGGACGAAGGGCAGCAGGAAGCGGTAAGCGATCGACCTGGCGACCTGGTCGAACGCCGGGATCATCCGGTCCGCCTCGACCGGTGAGATCTTGTCGCCGAAGAGGACCTTGATCACCGTCTCGTTGACGATCCGGCTCATCTCGGGGAGCCCGTTGACCGTGCGACCGGCGCGTTCCTGCCCCCTCAGCTTCTCGACCGCGTCGTTGATCGCGGTGGCCATGAGATCGGTGAGCCGGTTGACGTTGCGAGTGGTGAACACCGGCTGCAGCACGCGCTTGCTGAGCTCCCAGTCGTCGCCTTCGGCGAGGATGCTCGTGCCCATCAGCCTGTTGAGCGGGCGCCAGAAGACGCCATCACGGAGAAAGTTCTCCGATTCGCGGCGCAGGATCTGCTGTACGTGGTCGGGATGCGTCGCCAGATAGGGGCGTGAGGCGCCAAGGCCGAGCCGGGCCAGTTCCCCGTCCGCCGCCTCGTTGATCCGCTGGAGCTGAAGAAGTGGATCTCGGACGAATCCGGCGACCGTGCGGTAGAGCGGGAAACTCTTGGCCTTCTTGACGGGAACGGTGTCGGCGGAGACGGGCATTCTCGACAGCCCCTCAGTGTGAAATTAGCGTGGCGATGTGCCCCGGGTAGCCATGGGCAGATGGTGAGACTGGCAGCTCAGCGGACGAATTTTACGTTTTGAGAGGCTTGTGCCTTATGGGCGTTTCCGGGGAAGTATCACATGATCAACAAAGTCGTTCAAGTGCTGAGACGGTAGAAGATTCATATTCCTGAGAGTGGTGTTCGTCACTCTCGTGGCCCTTATTGCCCCGGTCTGTACCCGGTTGTCGCCAGGTGTGGAACACGTTCTGTGACCGCACCTCTTGTCTCAATTTTTGAGACGGTGCATGGTCGGCGGCGTGCATGCCCGGCCGCCACCAGAATTGGATCTTGTGGGCGGCCTCCGTCTTTACGCGTGATTGTGTAATCGCGTGTAAAGGGCTTTGGTGCACGCAAAGAGCCCCATTCGAATAAGAATTCGAATGGGGCTGGAGTGGTCGGCGTTACTTGCCCAGGGTCACTTCAGGGCGCTTCAGCCCGGTGGGGTCGAGGACCGGCCAGGAGCGCTTGGTCGAGACCTTCAGCCGTCCGGAGACCTTCCGGCCGTCACAGTGAGCGACGATGGCGTAGGTGCCGGAGGCGAGGCCGCGCTTGACAGTGGCGGTGCCGTGGCCGCTGTCGGCCTTGCCGCCCAGTGTCACGTCCTGGGCGAAGGCCTTGGAGGTCGCCCAGTGGCGCGCGCGGCCGACCGAGCAGCCTGGGACCGTCAGGTCGACGCTCTGTCCTGGGCGGGCGACGCTCGGGGTGGTCGTGACCCCGTTCACGCCGCCGACCGTCGCCTCGCCCAATGCAGGGGCGACGAGACCGGCCGAAATGAGGGCCGCTCCCAAGGCGCTGAGGCTGAGCAGGCGCAAAGGTACTCCTCGGATCAAGATGGCGGGGGTGTGACGTCCGGCACTCTAGTGGCTCTGCGGTGTTTCACAATAGAGATGCACGGAAACGCGGGAAAGTTGGCTCGGCGCTCGGTCAGGCCGACTCGGGAACCGGATCCGGTGTGATCCGCTCCATGCGGGCCTCGCGCCGCGTACGGCGTCCGGCGCGTACACCGTCGGTCGTCAGGATGATCAGCGCGGTCCACACCAGGAGGAAGCCCGCCCAGCGGCTGGGCGGCATCTCCTCGTGCTGCACCAGCAGGCCGATGAGGAACTGCAGGACCGGGGCGAGGTACTGCAGCATGCCGATCGTGCTCAGCGGGATCCGGACGGCGGCGGCGTTGAAGAGCATGAGGGGGATCGCGGTCACGATCCCCGCGGCGGCGAGCAGCGCCATGTTGCCGCCGCCCTCATGGCCGAACGCGGCGTCACCCTGGGCCTGGAGCACGAGGGCGAAGCCGAGGGCGGGGAGGAAGAGCAGCGTCGTCTCCACCGCCAGGCTCTCCGCCGACGGCATGTTGGCGAACTTCTTGAACAGCCCGTACGTACCGAACGAAAAGGCCAGCACCAGCGCGATCCACGGCAACCGGCCATAGTCGGCGGTCAGCACGGCGACGGCCACCACGCTCAGGCCCACGGCGACCCATTGCCAGGGCCGGAGCCGTTCGCGGAAGATCACCACCCCGAGGAGCACACTGATCAGAGGGTTGATGAAGTACCCGAGGGCCGCCTCGATGGTGTGCCCGGTGTTGACCGCGTAGATGTACGTGCCCCAGTTGGCCGTGATGACCACCGCCGCCACTGCCAGGATGCCGAGCTTGCGGAGCGTGAGGCCGCGGATCCAGGCCCAATTCCTGCGGACGGCCAGGATGGCGAGCACCGCGACCAGCGACCACATGATCCGGTGCGCGAGGATCTCCATCGCGCCCGCCGGCTTCAGCAGGGGCCAGTACAGGGGGAAGAGGCCCCACAGGACGTAGGCCGTAATGCCGAATACCATTCCGCGACGGGTCACCACAAGCTGCACAGTATCAGGTGTAAGCAGCCAAAATAGATACAGTCATGACGGGGGACCGATGAGCACGCGTGACAGCTATGACGAGATCGCGGAGGACTACGCCGAACGGTTCATGGACGAACTCTCGGGCAAGCCGCTCGACCGTGCCCTGCTCGACCTCGTCGTGGCTCAGGTGAACGGCCTGGGCCCGATCGCCGACATCGGCTGCGGCCCCGGCCACGTCGCCCGCTACCTGCATGAACGCGGCGCTCCCACGCTCGGCATCGACCTGTCACCGCGCATGGTGGAGATCGCCACATCCGCCCACCCCGGCATCGGCTTCCACACCGCGGACATGCGCGAACTCCACGTCCCCGACCAGGCCTGGGGCGGGATGGTCGCGTTCTACTCGATCATCCACATACCGCCCCCCGAACTCCCCGCGACCTTCGCCGAGTTCCACCGGGTCCTCAAGCCCGGCGGAGTGGCTCTGATCTCGTTCCACCTGGGAGACGAGGTCCGGCACCTGGACGAGATGTGGGAGCACCCCGTATCGCTCGACTTCCAGTTCTACCCGCGCCCCGAGATCGAGTCCGCCCTGCAAGAAGCGAACTTCGCCATAGACGCCTACATCGAACGCCACCACTACCCCACAGAGGTCGAGACCACGCGGTCCTACCTCCTGGCCCACCGCGTAGCCTGAAGACGTGTTCGGATTCGCGAAGACCGAGATGATCACCCCTGACAAGGCTCTCCCAGGCCGCGACGAGCCCATGCCGGTGCCGCCGCGCCACGAGGTCCTGGGTGGCCCCCTGGCGCCCCCCTACCCCGACGGAGCGGAGATCGCCGAGTTCGCCCTGGGCTGCTTCTGGGGCGCTGAACGCAAGTTCTGGCAGACCCCTGGAGTCCTCTCCACAAGCGTCGGCTACGAGGGCGGCTACACCCCCAACCCCACGTACGAAGAGGTCTGCAGCGGCCGCACCGGCCACACCGAGGCCGTCCGCGTCGTCTACGACCCCGCCAAGGTCTCCTACGAGGACCTCCTGCGCGTCTTCTGGGAAGCCCACGACCCCACCCAGGGCATGCGCCAGGGCAACGACGTAGGCACCCAATACCGCTCAGCCATCTTCTACCGCGACGAAGCCCAGCAAAAAACCGCCGAAGCCTCCCGCGACGCCTACCAAGCCGTCCTGACCGCAGCCGGCTACGGCCCCATCACCACCGAACTGGCCCCAGCCACCGAGTACTACTTCGCTGAGGACTATCACCAGCAGTATCTTCACAAGGTCCCCAACGGCTACTGCGGCCTGGGCGGCACCGGTCTACCCCTAGGTGACCCTCCCGAAGGTGGATGGTGCCCGACCGGAATCACCCCGGCGGGTGAATAGTCAAGCCGCAGGTTCTCCGGGATTGCCGGACGTCCCGACTTCGATCCTGCGGTTGGCTGAGACCTTGGTGATGCTGGCCGCGTCCGCTCCGTTGCAGATCGCTTGGCGTGAGCGCCACGGATGGAGTGAGGATGAGCTCGGGCTCGACTTCGACTGGGCGGCGAGCTGGGTAGTGCGGAGTGTCGATGAGCGCGCTCCGGGTCTGCTCCCTGACGCCCTGAAAGACCTGCTGCGGCAGATTGACGGGCAGCTCGACGAGATGAGCGGCCCTGACGGCTCGGCGCGATGGAGTTCTGAGGGCCTGGCCGAAGACCGGCCGTGGGAGGAGATCCGGCAGCTGGCTGCACGTGCCCTCGATGAGATCGTCAAGCTCGACCTCATCGCAATGCCCAACCCTGCCGATCTCTAGCGGACCGGGACGGTCACATGGCAGGGGAGACCTGAGCGCACCGGTCTACTCCTAGGTGACACTCCTGAAGGCTCTTGGGTGTCCAACGGGCATCGCTCCGGCGGAGTGAGAACTACAAGCGTCGCGCGGTTGGCCTGGGGCGGGCCCATGCGGGGACCAGTCTCGTAAGGTATATACTGATCCCGAGGTTGGATATATGGGGGTGCGTCGTGGCCAAGAAGCTGATCGACATCGACGAAGACGCTCTTGCCGCTGCAGCCGAGGTCTACGGCACTGACACCATGAAGGACACCGTCAACACGGCGCTTGCCGAAGCTGCTGCCGTCCTGCGCCGCCGCCAGGCACTTTCGCGGCTCCGCCGGCGCGCCCTGGCAGGGCAGTTCGACGACCTGTACGAGAAGGACACCTACCGTCCCAAGCCTGTCGACGTCGGAGCAGCTGCCCGTTGACCGCCCACTGGCTCGCGGACACCTCTGCTGTCGTCCGGCTGCTTCGCGACGAACGGGCGTACGTCCAGTGGGAGGACATGCTCGCCCGCCGCCTCGTCGCCATCTGCCCGATCACCGAACTGGAGATCCTCTACAGCGCGCGATCGCCCGCCGACCGTGCCGACCTGGTCGACGACCTGGGCGAGGTGTTCGGCTGGCTCGCCGTACCCGATCGGGCGTACGAGCGCGCCCTGGCGGTTCAGGCGGAACTTACCGCACGCGGGCAGCACCGAGCCCCCGGCCCCGTTGACCTGCTCGTGGCCGCAACCGCTGAACAGCATGGTGTCACCCTGCTGCACTACGACCGTGACTTCGACCAGATCGCTGAGGTGTCCAGCCAGGCTGTGCAGTGGCTCGCCGAACCCGGCATCCTTGACCGGCCCAAAGGGTGAACATGGCCGTGCAAGCTCGCCTGACTGGTTCTACGGTCACATGGGAGCACAGACTCGCGGGCACGGGCCTGTCCTGCCCAGTGGGCATCGCCCCAGCCGAGTGATCGGAGGTGCGTGATGGCGTTGCTAGAGATCAAACTCTGGGAGCGCGGTGACTTCACCACGGGCAGCAAGAGTGCTGAAGGCAGGTGCGCGTGGGGCGGTGTTTCCTGCACGAAGAAGCCCGAGTTCACTGTGACCGACCGGTCGGGCACGAACTTTGGGGCCTGTGAAGGGCATGTCCTCAGCTACATACGGGATCGGCTGAAGAACGGGCCCGCTGGAAAGTAGAGCGCCGGTGGCGCGTTGTAGGTGAGCTCTAACCGAGGTACGGGGCGTCCCGTCCTTCGAGGTAGTGAGCGATTCTGAGGCGCTGCGTGTGATGCGTGGGCAGCGCCTCAAGCTCGTCCTTTGGGCACCCATCGGATCTCTAGGGACTCGTCGCTGAGCTGCGGCTCGCCACCGACCAGGCGGGCGCGGAAGCAGACGTTGAACTGTCGACGGACCTCGCCGTCCGAGTAGGCGATGATGTGGCGCGGGTCGATGTAGGTGCCGATCAGCCCGGTGATCTCGATGTCATAGCCGGTCTCTTCCTTCACCTCGCGTACGGCGGTTCCCTGTAGCGAGTCGTCCATCTCCATCCCACCGCCCGGCAATGCCCACAGACCAGAGTCGGCGCGCCGCTGGATGAACACCTCGCCGCCCTCGTTTGTGACCACTGCTGAGGCGGAGACAACGAGCGAGTTGGGTGCTGGTGCTGCCCGGTCGTCGTAGTACTCGGTTCGCGCCACCTGATCACTCCTTAGGTCGCCGGACGGGAGAGACCCCACACTGACTCGAAGCGAATCCCATCCCCGGGCGCAAAAGAGATACCCGCGATCGTCATTACAGGCTGCGGCCCGTCCGGCTGTTGTTCGGTAGATGGCCGCGGGCCACCCGGAGGGAGTCAGCCGGCGCCGTGGGGCTGCGGGCAGGTGTCGCGCTGCGAACGGCACCCCAGCGCCGCACGCGCATAGCGCGGGCGGTCGCGAGGCGCTGTGGCCAGGCTCAGCCACGCGCTTCGATGACGCGGGCGTACCGACAGGCGGGCTCCTGGGCCTTCGCAATCCTTAGAACGGCGCCCTCCACGACGATCACGCTGAGGCGTCTGCTTGTTGACCTGGTGCAGGGGCTGGATGTCATGCTCGTCTCGTTCTTGGTCCGCAGATGCGCGCGTAGGAGACGACAGGAATGTGCTCACGCTTGGCAGCTTCCGCCCTCATGCCTCCATGGCAGGACTGCATCGTTCAGGCAGATGACTGACGATTCCCGGTCTCCCGCTGCGCTGCTGCTTGCTGAGGCCATTCGATGGGTCGATCGCAGTGGCTATCCCGATGTCGTCGAGGTCGTTTTCGAGGATGCGGACGGCAGACAACATTCGATCATCGACAAGACGCCGCTCTTCTGGGATGCCGATGATGAGCCAGACCCTGATGCCGAGCTCCCGGTCCCGGTATACCTGGACGTGGTTCTCCTCGAGCGTGACCTCCCTGGAGGCCGGGTCCGTGTCGCCATCGATCACCGATCGGTGAACGACGAAGGGTATGCCGAGTTCATCGTCCCGGCTGACTTGATTAGCCAGGTTGGCGGCACAGGCTCCTCCGAGCAGTGAGCTTCGGGAAGTACGCGCGGCGCGTGCGGGATGAGAGCCTGCCGAGGGCCTACCGTTATCGCGCGCTCAGATGCGCAGTCGGCCATTACCATCCGCTTGGTTTCCATGCGACGTGGGCGTACGTCACAACCCTCGCGGTCCCCTCGCACGACATCCGCCGCGACGTTCCGGCGCTGTTGAGGGCCCTCGATGTGCTGGAAGCAAGCCGCACGATCTGGCTGGCGGAGATGGAGACCTTCGCGGCCAACCGGCGAGCCGAGAAGTCTGCGGGCCGACGGTCACCCCGGTCCGCCGAGAAGACTGCCCTTGCCATGCCGAGGTGGCCTGGACGGCCTTCCCGGTTGGGCCTCATCGCTGCCGTGGCGAACCGTCACCGCTGGTTCCGCCAGCTTCCGTTCCCTGACGAGTCCTTGTCAGACGGCCAAGCCGGCGATCTCGCTGCTCTGCACAGTGTTCTGGACACAGTCGCTGTGGCCTACCTCGCGCAACCCGGTCCTCTGAGCCGCACAGCGCGCGAGGCCATTATCGCGATCGACTGGTCCGTGAGTTCCGGCCTGAACTCGTCCGTGCTCCCATGGCGACAGTTCGCCGCCCTCCTCGAATATGCGGCAATCTGGAGTGTGCCCTCACAGACATGGAGCTGAACCTTGATCGGAAACTACTGCGGCCTAGGCCCCGCTGAGTCATGACGAAGGTTCTCTACGCGGTCGCGTGCGGTGCTCCAGCGACCGCCGACCTGGAGACCTTCGTGCGCTTGGCGCAGGCTGAGGGCTGGCACGTCCGGGTGATCGCAACCCCGATGGGGGTCAAGTTTCTGGACGTGGATCGGCTCGCGGCTCTGACCGGACCGGTGCGGACCGACTTCCGATTGCCGCATGAGACGTCGAACGGTCTGCCGCCCGCCGATGCCGTCGTGGTGGCTCCGGCCACATTCAACACGATCAACAAGTGGGCGCTGGGCATCACGGACACGGTCGCCGTCGGCATGCTCTGTGAGCATGTCGGCATGGGCGTCCCGATCCTTGCGGTCCCGCAAGTCAAAGCCGAACTGGCCAGCCACGTGGCGTTCAAGCCGAACCTGGACGCCCTGCGTTCCATGGGCGTCCACGTGCTCTTCGATCCCGCAGAGCCCATGCCCCGCTGGGAAGACATTCTCACAGAGTTGAGCGCCATCCTCGCCGGTTGAGCAGGCCGTGGACGGGTGGCTCCTGGTCCGCTGACGGTGTGCGTCGTTCGGGCAAGATCGACGGCGCTCGCCGCATCGACAAGGGCAAGTGCGGGTGAGCGGCTTGCGGATCGTTGCCAAGAACAGGCCGCAAAAAGCGCTCATGGTGACCGGTGTCTTCTTGGCATCGGGATCGCCACCCTGTGATGGTCCGGTTTCCAGTGTTCTTGAAATGGCAACTCGTCCCGGCTACTTGATTTGCCACACTGCGCCGGCGCTGAAACCGTACAGGGCTCCGAAGCGGATTCGTTCCGGCTTGGCGTTCTTGTCCACCTCGAACGTGACACAGCCGACCTGCGTCTCACCACTTGAAAGCCAGATTTCGCTGCTCCCGAATTCCTCGCAGTCGGAGGCTGCGCTGGACGCGCTGTCGTACGCCTGACCCGATTCGTCGATCAGGCGTACGCCGCCACCCCGCGCGTCCTTGTAGTCCTTTGTGCCATTGTTCCTTATGCGGAACTGGGCGGCTATGAAGCGTTTTCCGGTAGTTGGCCTCGCTGGATCGACGACCTTGGTCAGCGTCACCTGCAGGGCGATGTCCCGGTACTTGTCGGTGATGTTGACCGCCTCCCCTATCCTCGCTGCCTTGGGGGGCCGTATTGCCTGGGCGCCTCCATCGTCCGGTATCGAATGGACGGCGCAAGACGTAAGGGTGATCAAGATGGCTGCTGAGAGCGGCATGTTCACCTAACTGGTGTTCCCGTATGCCTCCGGAGGCACCTACCCATCACGGTTATAGAAACATCTCATTGAAGGTGCTTCGCGAACGCTTAATAAGGTCGTTCCCTGCATTCATATTGCGGGTTCTTGGCCTGTGGGTGCTCGTGCGGGTAAGAATGGGGGCATGATCGACAAGGTTGCCTGGGTGCGGGTGGAGGGCGGCAAGGTCCTCAGTACGCGGTCGCGGGGCAAAGACACCTTCTACTTGCCCGGAGGTAAGAGGGAGCCGGGGGAGACCGACCTCCAGACGCTGCTCCGGGAGATCGAGGAGGAGCTGACGGTGGCGCTCGCGCCGGACTCCGTGGAGTTCCTCGGGGTGTACGAGGCGCAGGCGCACGGTCATGCGGACGGCGTGATGGTGCGGATGACCTGCTATACCGGCGACTACTCCGGATCGCTTGAGGCCAGCAGTGAGATCGAAGAGGTCGTCTGGCTGTCGTACGCCGATCGTGAGCGGGTCGCGCCGGTGGATCAGATCATCTTCGACGACCTCCGGGCCTCCGGGAAGTTGGAATGAAGCGCGCCGAGCTGGTCGTCGTCGTGGAACGGGACGACACCGCGGAACGAGTCGGGAGCGGTGACGTCCCGGTGCTGGCCACGCCCCGCCTGCTCGCATGGGCGGAGGCGGCGACCGTGAAGGCTTCACCTGTGGCGGAGGGGCAGACCTCTGTCGGCACGCGGGTCGAGCTGGAGCACCGGGCGGCGAGCCCGGTCGGGACGCGGATGACGATCAGTGCCGAGCTCGTCGAGGCCGACGGTCGCCGGCTGGCCTTCGCCGTCAAGGCGGTGGACGAGCATGGCACCGTGGTCGGTGAGGGCCGGATCGAACGTGTCGTGGTCGATCGGGCGAGGTTTCTTTCGAGGGTGGGGAATGCCTGAAGACAGAGTGGCTGCTTATCTGGAACGGCTCGCGGCGGGTGATCTCGACGGAGTGCTGTCTCTCTTCGCCGACGACGCGGTGATCGAGTCACCGCTGTACGGGCGGATGACCGCGGCCGACTTCTACACCGGCCTGTTCGAGGACACCGAACGCTCCGAGATCACCCCGGTCGACACGTTCACCTCGAACACCGATCCGCGACGCGTGGCGGTGCGCTTCCGGTACGACTGGACGCTCGCCGACGGGAGCCCCACCACGTTCGACTGCGTGGACGTGATCGACTTCGGCCGCGACTGGCAGATCGAACGTCTCACCATCGTCTACGACACTCATCCGCTCCGTTCAGTCTGGGCGGGCTCCCGCCGCTGACCGTAGATGTGGACGGGTTCGCCCCTGTATTCGGTGTCGCGCAGGTGGCGGTGGCCGATGCGTTCGGCCACCGCGATCGAACGGGTGTTGCCGGGCACGATCAACGAGATGACCTCGTCCGCGTCCAGGGCGCTGAAGCAGTACGCGATGGAGGCGCGGGCGGCCTCGGTGGCGTATCCCTTACCCCAGTGTTCGCGGGCCAGGCACCAGCCCACGCCCAGGCCAGGGAACCCGTGCGGCCGCCATGGTCCGGCGCGGCCCGCGAAGCGGCCCGTGGACTTCTCGACGACCGCCCAGTGCGAGAAGCCGCGGATCTCGCGGTGGCCGATGAACGTGGCGAGGTTGCGCCAGGCGTCTTCGGGGGAGGTGCCGACGGGCTCGGCAAGGCCGCCAGCCACGTCGGGATCGGCCATCATCGCGGCATAGTCGTCGAAGTCGCTGCCGGCGAGGGGGCGCAGAATCAGGCGTTCGGTCTCGATCACGGTCCCAGTATGCGGATCTTGAGGCGTGTCGCCAGTCCTCTCTGCGGGATCCAAAGGCCCCCGGCCGCGCCTACCTGGTCACCGAGACGGGCGACCAGTTCATCGGGATCGCGCTGCGATTCGCGTCCGCGCCCGGCAAGCAGGGCAACACCGTCGGGAGGTACCTCTGCGCCGACCTGGCCTGCTCCCTTTACGCGCGGGGCAGGAAGCAGACCCTGTTGGGTGACGGCCCCGACGACGGTGTTCCCTTTGAGGAGAAGATCGCGCGCATCAGGGCGAACCTGGACGCCTTCGTCGCCTCGGTCGTCCTGGGCGCGTGATCGGCCGTCTGGAGCGTCTCACGGGCCGTATGGGAGGAGGGGCCTCGCCCGCGAGCCGTCCGACGCCTCCCGGGTGGGTCTGGTCAGCGGTGGTGCGTCCGCGGCCTTGGTCCCACTCGGTCATGGTACGAAGCCCGGAAGGGAGTCAACGATCTCGGAGGGTGTCAGATGAAGATCCGCCGGGCGGTGCCCGATCTGCGGTCCGCCGATCTCGAGGCCGGGCGCGCGTTCTATGCGCGGCTGGGGTTCGAGGAGGTCATGAACATGGGATGGGTGTCCACGCTGGCCTCGCCGGACAACCCCACCGCCCAGATCATCCTCATCCGGCACGACGAGCCGGCGCCACAGCCGGCCGTGAGCATCGAGGTGGAGGACGTGGACGTCGCGTACGCGGCGATGCTGGCGGCCGGGGCGGAGATCGTGTACGAGCTGCGCGACGAGCCCTGGGGCGTGCGCAGGTTCTTCGTCCGGGACCCCGACGGACACGTGATCAATGTGCTCGGACACCGGTGACCGAACGCCGCAGGGCCCCCTCGCCATCGAGGGGGCCCTGCGTCCTGTCTGACTCCGCACCGTGGGCGGAGGAAGCTGTCGTTATGGCGTCAGTACGTCAAGAGGCGCTCAGTAGGGCAGGAGACGACCGGTCGGAGTCCGGAGGTCGAGCGGGCTCGGTTGACGTGGGGGTCGTGGGCGCTTGATGAGCTGCTGCCGTGCCATGGTGATCATCTCCCCCGTTGCGGTCTGAGTTAACCCGCATATCGAGCCGATGTCGCGCTCACTCTGTACGACGGTGTCGCCCTCGGTGAGGTTCGCTGAGCTTATGCGACAACCTCGACCTCTTCGACCGAATTTACGGAAGCCGATATCGCCATGCGTATCTGCGTGTGTACGTTCCGTGTCTCCCGGTAGGGGAGGAGATCGTGCGGCCGATCCTGGCCACTGCCGGTTCAGTCGGCCTCGTACTCCGCCACGAGCCGTTTGGAGGCCAGTTGCCGCCAGGAGTCGACGATGATGTCGCGCAGCTCGTCATCGTCCAGCGCGGCCAGGTGCACCCGCAACCAGTTGTACCGATCGTCATGTCCGGGCTGGACGAAGAACTTCCGGGGCTCCGCCGCGATCATTTCGGTCCGCTCGTCTTTGGGAAAGCGGAACCCCATCGAGGTTTCGTCGTCCGACAGACTGGCGAAGATGCCTTTGGTGACGCGGAAGGTCACTTGACCCCAGGCCGGCTTTTCCTGGGCGCCAGGAAGTGAGAGTGCTATCTCGCGTACGGTCTGGGCTTCGGACACGCTCTCTAGAATGCCGCGACATGACTGACTTGACCATCGACGCCCCGCGCACTGCGCTCATCGTCATAGATCTCCAGGTCCGCATCGTGGGCATGGAGACCGGACCCTCTACTGGCGCGAACGTCGTCCGGCAGGCGATGCGGCTGGCCGACGGCTTCCGGGAGAACGGCGGCCTGGTGGTGATCGTCCAGGCGGAACGTCCGGGGGTGCCCGAGCAGCCGGCGGGCAGCGAGCTGGTCAGCGAGATGGAGCCCGGACCGGGCGACCTGCTGATCACCAAGCGCTCGTGGAACGCGTTCCACGAGACCGAGCTGCACGACAAGCTGGGCGGCCAGGGCATCGGCGCCGTCGTCGTATGCGGGCTGACGACCAACGCCGGCGTCGAGTCCACCGCCCGCACGGCGAGCGACTACGGCTACGACCTGCTGTTCCCGCGCGACGCCATGGCCTCGTTCAACGCGGAGATGCACGACTTCGCGGTCGAGAAGATCTTCCCGCTGCTCGGCACGGTCTGCACGACGGACGACATCCTGGGCGCGCTCCGGGCGAAGACGGGCTGAACGGCCCGCCTCCGTCCGGGGCCCGCCCCGGCACTGTCAGGAGACGACGTCACGCGTGCGGAAGCGGCGGAAGGCCAGCGCGAACAGGATGAGCGCGTAGGCCATCGAGATCGCGGTGCCCTTCGCCATGCCCGTCCACTGGATCTCCGGCTGCAGGGCGTCCATCCACGAGTACATCCAGTGCGTCGGCAGGAAGTCGCGCCAATCGCCCAGCGCCGTGACCGCGTCCAGGATGTTGCTCACGATCACCAGGCCGACCGCCCCGCCGACCGCGCCCAGGGGCGAGTCGGTGGTGACCGACAGCAGGAACGCCAGCGCGGCGACCACGAGCTGGCTGATCAGCGCGTACCCGACGATGATGCCCATCCGGCCGAGGGCGGTGGAGACCGGCACGGAGCCGCCCGTGGGCAGCTCGACCGATCCCCAGCCGAACGCGACCGTGCCCGCCACCAGCGACATCAGGGGCAGGCTCACGACCGCGACCGCCGCGTACCCCAGGGCGACGACCAGCTTCTGCCTCAGCAGCCGCGCCCGCGGGACCGGTGCGGCCAGCAGGTAGCGCAGCGACGACCAGCCCGCCTCGCTCGCCACGGTGTCGCCGCAGAACAGCGCCACCGCGACCACCAGCAGGAAGCCGACCGAGACGAAGAGGGCGAACAGCGCGAAGTTGAGGGCGCTGGAGGTCGCCACGTCCACCAGGCTCGGGATGCCGTCGGGTCCCGGATCGCCACCGATCTTGAACGCGGCGACCAGGATCCAGGGGAGGACGAGCAGGATGCCGAACGCCACGAGCGTGCGCCGCCGGCGGAACTGCCGGACGATCTCCACGCGCAGCGGCAATGTCCGCCGTACGTCGTAGCCGGGCCCGGTCTCCGGGGCGGCGGCGGCCTGGCGGCCGTTGAGCGGTGTGGTCGTGCTCATCACGCCTCCCCCTTTCCGTTGCCCGCGACCTTCGCGGTGCCCTCGACGCCCGAGCCGTTGCCGGCGCTGATGATCTCGAGGAACGCGTCCTCCAGCCGGCGGCCGGAGCCGACGATCTCAGCCACCGGCCCGGCGGCCACCCGCCGTCCGCGCGACATGACCACGGCGTGCGTGCAGGTCATCTCCACCTCCGACAGCAGGTGGCTGGAGACGATGACCGTCCGCCCCTCCGCCGCGTACCGGATCAGCACGTCGCGCATCTCGCGGATCTGGGGCGGGTCGAGGCCGTTGGTGGGCTCGTCCAGCACCAGCAGGTCGGGCAGTCCCAGCATGGCCTGGGCGATCGCGAGGCGCTGCCGCATGCCCTGGGAGTACGTCCGGACGGCGCGGTCCAGCGCGGCGCCGAGGTCGGCGATCTTCAACGCCTCGTCGAGATGCGCCTCCTCCGCCGGCCGCCCGGTGGCCCGCCAGTAGAGATCGAGGTTGTCGCGGCCGGACAGGTGCGGCAGGAACCCGGGGCCCTCGACGAACGAGCCCAACCGGGACAGCACCGGCGCGCCCGGCGTCACCCGGCGCCCGAAGATCCGGATCTCACCGGCATCGGGGTGGATGAGACCCATGAGCATGCGCAGCGTCGTGGTCTTGCCCGCGCCGTTCGGCCCGAGCAGCCCGAGAACCTGCCCCTTCTCGACGCTGAAGCTCAGGTCGTCGACGGCGAGGTGGCCGTTCTTGTACGCCTTGGTCAGGCCGGTGATCTGCAGCGGTACGCCGGCCCGCGCCGGGTCGAACGTCTCGGCCGAACCGAGCAGGCCGGCCCTTCCGCGCCCGCGCCGTCCGCGGCCGGTGACCAGGATCCCGGCGGCCACCGCGAGCGCGACGCCGGGGAGGATCCAGACCCAGGCCGGCAGCGGCGCGGCCGTGGTGTGCAGTGACGGAACGGCCGGCACGGTCAGCCCGGAGACCGCCGCGACCTTGAACGAGGCGGGCTGCGGCGGTGTCGCGAAGCCCATGTCGGTCGTGGCCACCACGAGCCGCAGCCGGTGACCCCGGTCGAACCGGTAGTCCATGGCGGGCAGCGTCACCGTGACCTCGCGGCCCGTGTCGGCCTTCTCCACGCGCAGTGGAGCGGCGAGTCGCCGCGCCGGAGACGCGCCGCCCGGTGCGACGTCGTACAGCTTGGCGAACAGCGGGATGTCGCCCTTGCCGGTCACCTTGATCCGGACGGTGGCGGCGCCGGTGAGCTGGACCGGCTGGGCGAGCGCGGCCGTGTCGAACGTGGCCGACTGTCCGGGCATGTCGACCGGGAGCTGGCTCGTCAGCCCCGCGCCACCCAGGTCGCCGAGGTTCCCGAGGGCGCCCAGGCCGGGCAGGGCCGAGATCGAGGCGGGGGAGCCGCCCGCCGGGTTGTGGATCGTCTGTTCGCGGCCGGTGAGGGCCAGAGTGCGGGTGCCGGAGGCCAGGCCTGGGTACGTGCGGGTGCCGGCGGCCTCGATGACCACGGACTGCGTCGAGGAGTCGATGCCTCCGGCACGCGTGACCGTGAAGCCGTCGTCCGCGCCGCCCGAAGGTGCCTTGCGTTCGAGGTACCGGTCGAACCAGTCGCGCACGAGACCCCGTACGCGGCCCGTCTCGGGGTCTCCGCCGTCGTGCCCGCCCTGGAACCAGACGACCGAGACCGGGGCGCCGTTGCGGGCGATGGCCCTGGCGTTGGCATCCCCATGGTCGAGCGGGAAGAGCGAGTCGGACTGCCCCTGGACGATGAGGCTGGGGACCTTGATCTGACCGGCCACGGCGGCCGGGCTCGACCGCTTCAGCATCTCGATCGCCGCCGGGGTGGGCCGCCCGGTCTCGGCGATCTCCTGGTACATGTCGCACACGGCCGGCATGAACCGCCCGCAGGCGTTCTCCTGCGCCGCGGGGCCCTCACCCATGCCGCTGGAGAAGAAGATCCCCGCCCACAGCTTCTTGAAGACGCCCTTGTCGGCCCCCTCGCCGGTGGCGTTGGGGAACAGCGCGTCCGCCAGGTCGTTCCAGGTGATCTGCGGCGCGATCGCGTCCACGCGCTTGTCGTGCCCGGCGGTGAGCAACGCGATGGCGCCGCCGTACGACTCGCCCGCCATGCCGACCCGCGGGTCGCCCGGCCCGTCGAGCTGCACCTCGGGCCGCTTCGCCAGCCAGTCGATCAGCTGCCGGACGTCCTTGACCTCGTAGTCGGGGGAGTTGAGTGCGATCTCGCCGGTCGACTTGCCGAACCCGCGGGCCGACCACGCCAGCACGGCGTAGCCCTCGCGCGCCAGTTCCTCGGCCTCCGCCCGGACGTCGTCCTTCGAGCCGCCGAAGCCGTGCCCGAGCAGCACCGCCGGGCCCTTGCCGCCGCCGACCGGACGGTAGAACGTGGTGTCCAACGTCACCCGCTGGTCGTCCTTCGGGCCGTCCATCACCTGGATGCGCTGCTGCAGCGTCCGTACCGGCGCGTCGCCGCCCGCAGCCAGACCCCAGACCAGGCCGCCGCCGCCCACGAGGACGAGCGCGCCACCCGCCGCCGTCACCCGCCGCGCGGTCCGGCCCACCCTGTCCCACCGTCCCCGGAGCCGCTCGATTGTGCTCGTCACCTTCACGACCCGGGGACCCCGCCTTCCGGCTCAGACCCGCGATCTTCCCTTGGAGCTCCGCCCGCGGCTCGCTCCAGGCTCAGGTAGCGCGCTCGCATGCGGCTTCCTTGCCTTTTGTGGCACAGCCTCATGGTTCACAACCCTATGCGGCTCACGAGGGCCGATCCTCCGCCCCGGTATGGAGGCCGCCTGCGCCCGCCGTGGTACGACCCGGCCCCTCCTTACGCCACAAGGTGTAGGACGGTGCTCCGTGGCGGCCGTTCCACCGACGGTCGGGGGTGCCCGCCGCTTCAGCGGTCTCGACCTGAGCCGTCGGGCACACCGATGTCGGACACGCTGATGCCGTCGGGCACGCTGATGCCAGGGGCCAGTGCCGTGTCGAACATGACGGTCAGGCGATCGATCAGGTCGGACGGGTCGGCGGTGCGGAGATCGTCCAGGCCGAGCAGGCGGCGGACCGGGCCGCCGCCCATGATGATCATGGCGGCCAGCGTGGCGCGGGCGCGGGCGTCGGGACCGGTGAGCTGCTCGGTCAGGGGACCGACCAGCATCTTCTCCATGTGCTGCTGGAGGATCGGGAGGATCTCCGGGTTGCCGATCGAGCGGTCGAGCATGCGCAGCACCGGGCTGGAAGGATCGCGCCGCGCCTGGCGTACGACGTGTTCGGCAAGGCGGCGGGGGAGCTCCTCGGGATCGCCCCGGACGACCTTCTCCAGGGCGGACTCACCCGCGAGGATCTCGCCGAAGAGGGCAGCCTTGGAGCCGAAGTAGCGGTTGACCAGGGCCACGTTGGCGCCGGCGGCGGCCGCGATCATCCGTACCGAGACGTGGTCGTAGCCGTGCTCGCGGAAGAGGTCGCGGGCGGCCTCCATCAGCCGTCGCCGGGTGGCCTCCCGGTCACGCTTCGGCCGCTTGGTCCCGGCCGGGTCCGTCCGCTCCTGATCAGCCTGCGTCAACACCGCTCCAGTATCCCTCCGCTTGCAAGTAAACAGGTGACTACATACGATATGTGCAAAGCACAGGTAATGGGTGAACGAAGGGGGCGCCGTGTCGCAGGCAGGCGTGGCGGGCCAGAGCCCGGGGGCGATGGCGACCCACGACCAGGCGCGGCCGGTCTACACCCATCGTCAGATCCTGGAGATCCTGGCCGGGCTGATGATGGCGATGCTGACCGCGATGATCTCCACCTCGGTGGTCGGCACGGCGCTGCCGACGATCGTGGGTGATCTCGGGGGTCAGGACCAGCTCTCCTGGGTGGCCAGCGCGTCGCTGCTGACCATGACGGCCTCGACGCCGCTCTGGGGCAAGCTGTCGGACATCTTCGGCCGCAAGCTGATGTTCCAGAGCGCCCTGCTGATCTTCGTGCTCGCCTCGATCGGCGCCGGGATGTCGCAGAACATGGCCGAGCTCATCGCGGCCCGCGCGGTCCAGGGCCTCGGCGTGGGCGGTCTCTCGGCGCTGGCCCAGGTCATTCTCGGCGACGTCGTCCCGCCGCGCGAGCGCGGCCGTTACGCGGGCTACATGGGTGCGGTGTTCGGGGTGGCCACCGTGGCGGGGCCGCTGCTCGGCGGGTTCATCGTGGACACCGACGGCCTCGGCTGGCGTTGGTGCTTCTACGTCTGCATCCCGCTCGCGGTGATCGCGTTCCTGGTGATCCAGAAGGTGCTCACGCTGCCCCGGGTCAAGCGGGACACCCGGATCGACCTCTTCGGCGCGTTCACGATCACGGGCAGCGCCACCGCGCTGATGTTGCTGCTCTCCCTGGGCGGCCAGGAGTTCGACTGGCACTCGACATGGACGTACGCGCTCGGCGCGATCAGCGCCGTCCTCCTGGCGGCCTCGATCTTCGCCGAACGGCTGGCGAGTGAGCCGATCCTGCCGCCGCGGCTCTTCCGTAACCGCACGTTCGTGCTCGCCGCCATCGCCTCGCTGTGCGTCGGCATCGCGATGTTCGGCGGCATGATCTACCTGCCGCAGTACCTGCAGATCGTCAAGGGCATGAGCCCGGCGGCCTCCGGCCTGATGACGCTGCCCCTGGTCATCGGCATGTTCGTCACCTCGACCGGCTCGGGCCAGATCGTCACCCGGACCGGTCGATGGAAGATCTTCCCGGTGCTCGGGCTGGTCTTCGTGGGCGGCTCGATGCTCCTGCTCTCACAGCTGCACACCGACTCCAGCAAGCTGGTCATCGGGGCGGACGTCGCGGTCCTGGGCGTCGGGCTCGGCCTCACGATGCAGATCCTGATCCTCGCCGCGCAGAACGCCGCCGCCCCCGCCGTCCTGGCCGCGACGACCGCGGGCGTCTCGTTCTTCCGCAACCTGGGCGGCGCCATGGGCGTGGCGGCGTTCGGCGCCATCCTCACCAACCGGCTCAACGCCGAGCTCAAGGACGCGATGGCCTCCGCGCACGTCACCGCGCCCGCAAGCGGCACGACCCTCGGCTCGCCCGACCAGGTGCACGCCCTGCCCGAGCCGTTCAAGGGCCTCGTGCTGGAATCCTTCACCAAGGCGCTGGAGTCGGTCTTCATGGTCGGCATCCCCATCGCGATCCTGGGATTCCTGGCCGTCCTCCTCCTCAAGGAGCTACCGCTGCGCGGATCCGCCGCCAAGCACGCAGGGCCGGACGGTGACGGCGACCTCCCCGAGCCGGCGGCCCCAGCCAGAACCCCGACCGCCACCGGAGGGTGAGCGTCTGGCCGCCGGCTCTCGAGGTCACTTCCCCTTGAGCTCGCGCAGGAGCTTGTCGGCCTCTCCCTTGGAGTTCGTGCCGGTGATGACGACCTTGCCATCGGAGATCGGCATCTCGACGCGGGGCACGGTGACCAGGCGGTCGCGGACCACGAACGCCAGATCCTTGCCCACCATCGCCCGGGTCAGGTCGGCGAACGCCCGCCGGTCGGTGGTCCGCAGCGTCAAGGCCACGTCGTACGCTCCCCGCGCCTTGCCGCGCTGGAGCCGGAGATCGGCGACCCGCCGGATGGCGATGCCCTGGGTCAGCACGTAGCAGGTCGGGCCGGTGGCGGTGGGCCAGCTGATCCCCTGCGTACCCGCCTGGCACTGGCCCGGGACCGTCGCCGCGACCGGGTAGATGTGCAGCGGCGCGGCCAGCGTCACCGGCCGGGTCCGCATGGACGAGGCGATCAGCCCGCCGGTGACGGCCACCGTCGCGATCAGCAGCCCGAGGGTGAGGATCATGACCAGCAGGGCGGACCGGTTCTCGCGGGCCACCCTGGTCTGCCCGCGGCCCTTGCCGCTCCGGTCCCGTTTGACCTGCGCGGCGAGGCGCTGGCGCTCCACGGATCGGGCGCGCCGTCTCTGGTCCGGATCGTCGGACGCCTTGGTGCCCGCACCGGCCGCGGCAGCCGCCGGGGAGGGCGAGGCCGCCTTGCCCGTGTCGGCTGCCTTGCCCGCGCCGGCGTCCTTGCCCATGCTGGCTGCCCTGCCCGTGTCAGGGTTCTTCTTGGCCGCCTTCTTCGCGGCTCGCCTGGTGGCCCGGGTCTGCCTGGGCAGCTTCCCCGAACGCGGCGGCACAGGTTCGTTCGCAGCGGCGGCGGGCAGTACGGCTGTCTGCTCGGGCGCCTTCTCCGGAGGCTCAGGAGATTTTGGAGACTCGGGGGGCTCCGGAGGTTTCGGGGGCGGTCGCTCCGCCGTCTCGCCGGCGACGGTGCCGCCATCCTTGACCGGCGGCTCCACGGCCTCCGGGCGCCGACGACCCTTGGTCCGGCGCGGAACGACCCGCATCGTTCATCTCCCCGTCTGCATGATCATCGATCGTCGGAGCAGTCGTCCAGCCGGCGACGGCGGTAACGAACGGCAACTTAGTCGCGTCCCGCCCGGGCCACCAGCCTGGAACGCGAACAACCGCATGATCGCGCGAGAACTCGCGTGATCATGCGGTTGTCGACCTCGTCCATACATCCGCTTTTATCAATGTGTGAGCAGGCCGCCGACGGCCAGGGTGTGCCCTAGTCGATCCGCCAGGTGTCGCCGCTGCCGAGCAGCGCGGCGAGGTCGCCCTTGCCCTGCTGCTCGACGGCCTCGTTCATCTGGGCGCGCATCTCCTGGTCGTACGACGGGCGGTCGACGTTCCGGAAGACGCCGATCGGGGTGTGCTCGAACGCCGGCGAGTCCAGCCGCGACAACGCGAACGCCTGCGACGGATCCGGGTTGTGCGCGTCGTGCACCGCGATCTCCGCCGGGTCGACGTCCGCCACGTTCACCACTTCGAACGAACCGCCCGGCGTGCGCCGCAAGGCCTTCTGCTGGTCGGCGCCGAAGGTGATCGGCTTGCCGTGCTCCAGCCGGATCGTGATGTCGTCGCGGACCTCGGCGTCCTTCAGCGGCTCGAACGCGTTGTCGTTGAAGATGTTGCAGTTCTGGTAGATCTCGACGAGCGCCGTGCCCTCGTGCTGGGCGGCCTCCCGCAGCACCGACTGCAGGTGCTTGCGGTCGGAGTCGATCGTGCGGGCGACGAAGGTGCCCTCCGCGCCGATCGCCAGCGAGATCGGGTTGAACGGCGCGTCGAGCGAGCCCATCGGGGTCGACTTGGTGATCTTGCCGATCTCGGATGTGGGCGAGTACTGACCCTTGGTCAGCCCGTAGATCCGGTTATTGAAAAGAAGGATCTTCAGGTTGACGTTGCGGCGCAACGCGTGGATCAGGTGGTTGCCGCCGATCGACAGCGCGTCCCCGTCACCGGTCACCACCCAGACCGACAGGTCAGGGCGGGAGGTGGCGAGGCCGGTCGCGATCGCCGGCGCGCGGCCGTGGATCGAGTGGAACCCGTAGGTGTTCATGTAGTACGGGAAACGCGACGAGCAGCCGATGCCGGAGACGAACGTGATGTTCTCCCGGCGCAGGCCGAGCTCGGGCAGGAAGGACTGGACGGCCGCCAGGATCGCGTAGTCACCGCAGCCCGGGCACCAACGCACCTCCTGGTCGGTCTTGAAGTCCTTCAAGGTCTGCTTCTGGTCCGTCTTCGGCACGAGCGAGAGCGCGGTCCGCCCGGTGCCGTTGGCAGCGCCAGTTCCGTTGGCAGTGTCGGCGCCGTTGGCGGTGCCGCCGCCATGGCCGTTGACGCCGTTCACGGAGTTGTCACTCACTGTCGATCACATCCTGGATGACGCCCGCGAGTTCCTCGGCCTTGAAGGGCAGGCCACGGACCTGGTTGTAGCTGATCACATCGACGAGGTAGCGGCCGCGCAGCAGCAGCGCCAGCTGACCCAGGTTGATCTCCGGAAGGATCACCTTGTCGTACGAGCGGAGCACCTCGGCGATGTTGGCCGGGAACGGGTTGAGGTGGCGCAGGTGGGCCTGCGCGACATTGTTGCCGGCCTTGCGAATGCGCCGTACGGCTGCGGAGATGGCACCGTAGGTGCCGCCCCAGCCGAGCACCAGCACCTTGGCCTCGCCGGACGGGTCGTCGACCGCGAGTGGCGCGATGTTGTTCGCGATGCCGTCGACCTTGGCCTGGCGGAGCCGGACCATCCGGTCGTGGTTGGACGGGTCGTAGGAGATGTTGCCCGAGCCGTCGGCCTTCTCCAGGCCACCGATCCGGTGCTCCAGCCCTGGCGTGCCCGGGATCGCCCACGGCCGGGCGAGGGTCTCCGGGTCGCGCTTGAACGGCTGGAAGTCCTCCTGGTCCGCTTGGGCGAAGCCAGGCTCGATCTTCGGCAGGGCGTTCACATCCGGCAGCTGCCACGGCTCGGAGCCGTTGGCCAGGTAGCCGTCCGAGAGGAGGATGACCGGAGTGCGGTACTCGACCGCGATCCGGGCCGCCTCCAGCGCGGCGTCGAAGCAGTCGGAGGGCGACTGCGGCGCGATCACCGGCACCGGCGCCTCGCCGTTGCGGCCGTGCATGGCCTGCAGCAGGTCGGCCTGCTCGGTCTTGGTCGGCAGGCCGGTGGAGGGGCCCGCCCGCTGCACGTCGATCACCAGCAGCGGCAGTTCGGTGGCGACGGCGAGGCCGATGGTCTCGCTCTTGAGCGCCAGGCCGGGCCCGGACGTGGTGGTGACGCCCAGCGAGCCGCCGAACGAGGCGCCCAGCGCCGCGCCCACCGCGGCGATTTCGTCCTCGGCCTGGAACGTCCTTACGCCGAAGCGCTTGTGCTTGGACAGCTCGTGCAGGATGTCGGAGGCCGGGGTGATCGGGTAGGAGCCGAGGTAGATCGGCAGCCCGCTCTGCACCCCCGCCGCGACCAGCCCGTAGGAGAGCGCGACATTGCCGGTGATGTTGCGGTAGAGCCCGGGCTTCTGCTCGGCCGGCTTGATCTCGTACGAGACCGAGAAGGCCTCGGTGGTCTCCCCGAAGCTCCAGCCTGCCTGGAAGGCCGCGATGTTGGCCTTCATGATCTCGGGCTTCTTGCCGAACTTCTTCTCCAGGAACGCGATCGTTCCCTCGGTGGGCCGGTGGTAGAGCCACGACAGCAGGCCGAGGGCGAACATGTTCTTGGCCCGCTCCGCGTCCTTCTTGGACAGGTCGAAGTCGGCGAGCGCGGTCACCGTCATCGAGGTCAGCGGCAGCGCGTGCACGTGGTACTCGCTGAGCGAACCGTCCTCGACGGGGTTGCCGGCGTAGCCGACCTTCGCCAGGGCGCGCTTGGTGAACTCGTCGGTGTTGACGATCAGGTCGGCGCCCCGGGGCAGGTCCCCGATGTTGGCCTTGAGGGCGGCGGGGTTCATGGCGACCAGGACGTTGGGCGCGTCGCCGGGGGTCAGGATGTCGTGGTCGGCGAAGTGCAACTGGAAGCTGGACACGCCGGGGAGGGTCCCTGCCGGGGCGCGGATCTCGGCGGGGAAGTTCGGGAGCGTCGACAAGTCGTTGCCGAACGCCGCCGTCTCCTGGGTGAAGCGATCACCGGTCAGCTGCATGCCGTCACCGGAGTCACCGGCGAAGCGGATGATGACGCGGTCGAGTTGCTGGACCTGTTTGGTCACAGAGGAAGACCTCCTCGACGCGCAGCACCGGTCCTGGGGGAGGCTCCCAGAACCGTGATGCTACTTAGGCTTACCTTCATGGTATGTCCGGTATGTACTGCTTGTTCCGGGGGGCTGGAGGCTGCGGAGGCCGGCGTGACGGCCGTCAGGCGTCGTGATGCCAAAGGCAGCGTTGCCTTCGGCGTGGTCACCGTCCGGCCGCGGTCAAGAGGATCAGCCGTGGCCGATGTTCCGCCCGTCATGTGACATCCCTCTTCCAGGGAGGTCTGGCCCCGTAACACAAGACGTATCACTTAGACCAGAGGTTCACGCGTCCTCACCGGATTCGGGCAGGTCCTAACCAGAGGTACGACCTAGGCGGTCCCGGGGTTCATCGGAAACCCGAGTTCATGGGCTTACGGAGAACGCTCACGGAGAACGCTCAGGGAGAACACAGGCAGCTGGCCAAGCGGCACAGGTCGACATGGAGCCGCCGGACGAGCCGCGGAAGGTTAGCCGAGGTGCCGAGGCTTCCCTGGGGCACGGAGTTCACGCACCGCACTATAGACAGCACGAATTCCGTTCGGATTCACCGGCCCCTTGGTTCGGGGGCCTCAGGCACGTCAGCGCTCCCGGTCGAGCGCCCGGAGAAGCTCGGCCACGTCGGTGCTGGCCACGGCCTCGCCCACGACCCGTGCGGTCGCGCCGTACGGATGCGCCCCGGGAGTGTCGCGCACCTGGCTCATCCACGCCCTCCAGGCACGACCGCCGGCCGTGCAGCGCAGCACCAGCTCGCGATTGTCCGGAACCGGTCCCGATCCGGTGCAGGAGCCGAGCCGCCGCCCCTCGGCGACGATCGTCGCACGGAGCGCGGCCCGGGCACCGGCCGGCACGGCGCCGTCGGGCGAGGTCAGCGACGCCGGCACCCGCACCGTGCAGCCGCTCATGTTGTCCTCGCAGTTGCTGAAGGTCAGCTTGCCGGGCCGGAACCGCAGCCCGGGATCGGCCGCGCCGCCCAGCGCCGCCACCCGCGGGCGCAACTCGGCGAGCAGCGGGCCGGTAGCGGCCAGGACCGTCGCTGAGAACCGCGGATCACCAGGGCCCGCCGGGTGAACGCGCAGCAGCCGGTACGGGGCCGCCGCGGTCACGAAGTAGTCGGCCCGTTGCGTGCGGAGCCGGTAGGCGGCCGTGCCGCCGATCGTCTCCCTGGCGGGCCGGGCGGTCGTCTTGGCCAGCAGGTCGGCGATCGCGCCCGCGCCGAGGACGTTCGCCACGTTCAGCCGGAACAGCGTCGCCGGCGCCTTGCTCCAGCGGCCGGCGTAGTTCTCCGGGTGCGAGCTCTCGCCGCCGTACGTGCGCCAGAACGCCACGCTCGCCTTGACGAACGTCCGGCCGTCCACCGAGACCAGGTCGGCCCGCTGGCCGCCCACGGTCAGCGAACCGGAGGCCGATCCGGCCCGGGTCACCCTGAGCCGCACCCGTGCGGGCTGGCCGTCGGCCGACAGCGTGCCGTCGTACTGCAGGCCCGGTGCCGCCCGCAGCTGCCGCGCGGCCTGCTGGGACCACCCCACGGCGACGCTGCCCTTCCCACGGGCCGTTCCGGTCGAGCCGTCCTCTCCGGAGAAGAACACGTACGCGATGGCGGCGGCCGCGAGGAGCAGCACTGCCAGCCCGCCCGCGAGCACCACCCGGGGCACCGGCAACCCAAGGGTCCGCTTGCCCGAGCCGGAGCCCTTGCCACTGATCGTGACCGTGGCCGTGGGTGTGGCCTGGCTCGTGGGCATGCCCTGGCCCGTGGGTGTGGCCTGGTCCGTGGGTGTGGCCTGGCCCGTGCCCGCAGCCGTGCCTCTGGCCGCCGTGCCCTCGGCTGGGGGCTCCTGGGGTGTGGGCGGTACGGGGGGACGAGGATCCGTCACGGACGACTCCTCATGTTCAACGCTCACGCACTAAAACTCCGCTCACGACAACCGATGCAGTCACACCGATGCCAGACATGGCCATCCACACCGGCGCCAGACATAGATTGCCGGACGATACCCGCCTGCGCAGCAGGACTGGGCATCGCCCGGCACTCATACGCCCCTGCGGGCGTCAGATCACTCGCGGTCGAGGCCGCTCTGGAGAGTCTCGACGTCGGCTTGGGTAGCGCCCTGCACCCGGAACGACGCGTTCTGCCGGTAGCGGGACTGGCCGCTGCGGGACCAGCTGGCCCACGCGCTGCTGGCGACCCGGCATTCCGCCCAATTGGCGTTCGAGGAAGCGTTGAACGATGTCGTGCAGTCACCGAGGTCCCGACCGGCGGTCGAAGTGAGTGAGAACTTCACTTCGACCTTCGCCGACCCTGATGTTGCAACTGGACGGAACCGGCCGCGCACCCGGCAACCAGAGCTGTTGGTGGTGCAGCGGGTGTTGGCCCACTCCATGAGCACGACCCTTGCCTCGCTGTCGAACGAGTCCTTGAGCTCGCCCATCATGCCGCGGATCTCGCTGATCGTCGTGGTGGCGGACGCGGCGCTGTGCGCGGTGACGTCGACCTGGACACGCGGGTACGAGCTCTCGTAGCGCAGCAGCTCGGGGGTCTTGGAGTCGGTGACGTAGAAGGTCACCGACGTGGTGCCGATCCGCAGCGCCTTGCGGCCTTGGACCGTGGTCGTGGCCTCCCTGAGCGTGTACTTGAGCGTGGAGGCCGACCGCAGCGCCCGCGAGAGTGCGGCCGGGGTGAGGGCCCTGCCCGCGTCCAGGCTCAGGTCGCTGGAGCTGACCTTGCCCCACTGGTCGCCGTCCTTGAGCATCGCCGAGGACGAGGTGACCTTGGTCGACCAGTACGACTTGGGTGCCTTGACGAAGAGCTTGTCGTCGGCGGACAACAGCGTCACGTTGTCGCCGTCCCAGGACACCTGACCGGCCGCGCGGCCGCCCCTGGTGACCTTCATCTCACCCTGGAGCGTGTCGCCGCCGCCGGAGAAGGTGCCCTTCAACGTCAGCGCCCGTGCGGTCGAGACCGAGGTCGCCGTCGCGGACAGCCGCTCCGAGGCCGTCATCTTGTCCTCTTGGAAGACCGTGAACGCCAGCACGAGCGCGATCACGACGACGAGGACGAGCCCGGCGCCGCCGAGCAGGGCGATCACCAGGCCGCGGCTCGAACCGCGCGGCGGCGGGCCGCCGGGCGGCGGGAAGAACGGGGGTGGTGTCCCCGGACCGCCATAACCACCGGGAGGGGGCATGCCCGGCCCCGGCGGGGGCGGGGCGCCGAATCCCCCGGGCCCGCCCGGCCCAGGACCAGGAGGCCCACCCGGCCCCGGAGGTGGCGGGGGTGGCCAGGAGGAACCGCCCGGGGGTTCCCATCCCGGGGGCGGTGGAGGGTTGCTCATCCGCTCACGTCCTTCCAGGTCAAGTGACCCCAAATGCACCTCTAGTGTGCAGCAACCGTCGGACTTTGTGTGTGGCCGTTTACGCCCACGGGCCGGGGTGTGGCGGATCTTTCCTTGGGAGATACTTGACGGGACGCGCTCCGCGAGGTTGGAAGGACACCGTGGCGGACTATTTCGACTCGTATGTCGTCCTGGTGGTGCTCCTGCTGGTGGGCGGCGGCATCGTGGGCGGCGGCCTGGCGGCCAACCGCCTGCTCCGGCCGCACCGGCCCACAGCCGAGAAGCTGACCACCTACGAGTGCGGTGTCGATCCCGTCGGGGACAACTGGGCGCAGTCCTACGTCCGGTACTACGTGTTCGCCTATCTGTACGTCGTGTTCGCGGTCGACGCGGTGTTCCTCTTCCCGTGGGCGACGGTCTTCTCGGCGCCCGGCTACGGCATGACGACCTTGGGCGAGATGTTCGTCTTCTTGGGCTTCCTCGCCGCCGGACTCGCGTACGCGGGCAAGAAGGGTGTGCTCTCGTGGGTCTGAGGCGATGGCGAGATCGGCACAGGCTGTAAGAATGCTTATGTGAGCACTGTCGATCTGCCCCCGCCAAGCGTCGGGCCGCTGTCGCGGCTGGCGCCCAAGCCGATCAAGTTCGTGCTCAACTGGGGCCGTCGCTATTCGCTGTGGGTCTTCAACTTCGGGCTGGCCTGCTGCGCGATCGAGTTCATCGCCACGTCGATGAGCCGCCACGACTTCATCCGGCTGGGTGTCATCCCGTTCGCCCCCGGCCCGCGCCAGGCCGACCTGATGGTCGTCTCCGGCACGGTCAGCGACAAGATGGCCCCCGCGGTCAAGCGGTTGTACGAGCAGATGCCCGAGCCCAAGTACGTGATCTCGTTCGGCGCCTGCTCCAACTGCGGAGGGCCGTACTGGGACTCGTACTGCGTCACCAAGGGCGTCGACCAGATCATCCCGGTGGACGTCTACGTCCCGGGCTGCCCGCCCCGCCCCGAGGCCCTGCTGCACGGCATCATCCGGCTCCAGGAGAAGATCGCCGCCGAGTCGCTCGGCGAGCGCTACAACGGCTCCGCCGAGCCGGTCACCCCACCGCCCCCGCCGCGACCGCTATCGGCCACCGTCCTCCGCCGCCCCCTCCAGCCCCCGCCCCTGCCCCACGTCCCCGACAACCTGTTCCACGACGAGGAACCCGCCCCGGACGCCGAAACCCCCGGCCCGGACGACGAGACCCGTCCGGTTCGAACCGTGGAGCCAGAGGCGCCGGGCCCGAACGACAAGACGCTTCCGGTGGTGCCGGTGGAGTCCGGCGCTCCCGGCCCGGATGACGAGACGCGCCCGGTGGCCACGCCGCAAACCGAGATACCCGGGCCCAATGACAAGACCCTCCCGGTCGCAACCGTAGAGCCGGAGACCCCAGGCCCGAATGACAAGACGCTTCCGGTGGTGCCGGTGGAGCCGGAGACATCCGGCCCGGCTGACGAGACGCGCCCAGTGGCCACGCCGCAAACCGAGACGCCTGGGCCCAATGACAAGACCCTCCCGGTTACGACCGTGGAGCCGGAGACCCCGGGGCCGAATGACAAGACGCTCCCGGTCGTGCCGGTGGAGCCCGACGCTCCCGGCCCGGATGACGAGACGCGCCCGGTGGCCACGCCGCAAGGTGAGACACCCGGGCCTGATGACGAGACGCGTCCCGTCCCGGTTGCGCCGGATGATGAAACGCGGCCTGTGCCAGTGGCGGACGAACCCGACGAGCCCGGGCCCGATGACCAGACGCGGCCGGTCACCGCGGTTGAGCCTGAGGCTGCGCCCAGCCCCAACGCCGAGACGCGGCGGGGGCGGCGGGAGCACGATCCGTCGATCATTCCGGGGCTGGCCGATCATGAGGGTGACGACGAGATCGGGCGGTCGGAGCGGTGAGCGCGGAGCTGGCCGCCGCCTGGACCGACCGGTTCGGCGACGAGGTGACCACTGAGGAGACGTTCGGCGGGCTGGCGGTGGGCGTTCCGCCGGAGGTGTGGGTCGAGGCCCTCACGTTCGCCCGGGGCGAGCTGTCCTGCGGCTTCTTCGACTGGCTGACCGGGGTCGACGAGCTGGCCGAGGGATTTGCGATCGTCGCCCATGTCTACTCGCTGGAGAGGCGCCACCATCTGCTGATCCGTACGCGGATCCCACGCGAGGCGCCAGTGCTGCCGACGGCCACGGGTGTCTACCGGGGTGCCAACTGGCACGAACGCGAGACGCAGGAGATGTTCGGGGTGGTCTTCGAGGGCCATCCGAACCCGCTGCCGTTGCTGCTGCCGGACGGGTTCGAGGGGCATCCGCTGCGCAAGGAGTTCGTGCTCGCCGCCCGTGTCGCCAAGCCGTGGCCGGGCGCCAAGGAACCCGGCGAGTCGGGCCACGGCGCGCCGAGCCGCCGCCGGGTGCGCCCGCCCGGGGTGCCCGAGGACTGGGGACCCGGCGCCGCACCCAGGAAGGCGGCGCCGGATGCTTGAGATCGTCGTCAAGCTCGCGCTGGTCGCGGCCGCGTTCGCGCTGCTGCCGCTGCTGGTCGGGCAGGCAGAGCACAAGGTCATGGCGCACATGCAGGGCCGCCTCGGCCCGATGTACGCCGGCGGCTTTCACGGCTGGGCGCAGCTCGTCGCCGACGGGGTGAAGTTCGCCCAGAAGGAGGACGTGATCCCGCAGGCGGCCGACCGCTGGGTGTTCAAGCTGGCACCCGGCGTGGCGCTCGTCCCGTATCTGCTGGTCCTCATCGTCGTGCCGGTCGGCCCGGACGGCCAGGTCGTGCTGGACCTGGGCGTCGGGCTCTTCTTCGCGCTCGCGGTCATGGGCGTCGGCGTGATCGGCGCGATCATGGCCGGCTGGGCCAGCGCCAACAAGTACTCCCTGCTCGGCGGCATGCGGGTCGCCGCCCAGCTCATGTCGTACGAGCTGCCGATGGTCTTCGCGGCCTCGTCCGTCGCGATGGCGGCGGGCACGCTGTCGCTCTCCGGCATCGCCGAGGAGTGGCGCTGGTACTGGCTGCCGTGGCAGGCGGTCGGCGCGGTCGTCTTCTTCGTGGCGGGGCTCGCCGAGCTGCGGCGGCCGCCGTTCGACATGCCGGTGGCCGACTCGGAGATCATCTTCGGTCCGTACACCGAGTACGGCGGGTTGCGCTTCGCGCTGTTCCTTCTGGCGGAGTACGCGGGGATCGTCGTGCTCTGCGCGCTGACCACCGTGTTGTTCCTGGGCGGCTGGAAGGGCCCGTTCCTGGACACCGAGCTCGGCTGGCTCTGGACGCTCCTCAAGGTCTTCGTGCTCGCGTTCCTGGTGATCTGGCTGCGCGTCAGCTACCCGCGGATGCGCGAGGACCAGCTCCAGAAGCTTGCCTGGGCCTATCTGGTGCCGCTGTCGCTGGCCCAGCTCGCCCTCACCGGCGTGCTCAAGGTCGCGTTCGCCTGAGGCCGCCCGTTCCGTCAGGGCAGGAAGATCGCGTACTCGGTCAGGTGCGGGAGCAGGTCGGGCGGGAGGTCGGCGTCCACCGTGAGCTCCTCGGCGGAGATGAAGCCGCCCTGGTCGTCGCGGCGGCGGACGATCCGTTCGACCTGCTCGGGGGTGATGCCGGGCAGCGTGCCCAGGAGCGCGGGCGGGGCGTGGTTGACGTCGATCAGCCCGCCGTCGTCGTACGCGCGCGGGAGATCGGGGCGGCCGATGCGCAGCTCGTGCGCCAGCGCGGGATCTTCGGCGGCGAGCTGCCGGGCGTCCTCACGGAGCATCCGGCGGTACTTCGCGACGTGGATCGCGTACTCGTTCTGGCGGCTGC
Organism: Actinomadura rudentiformis; assembly: GCF_008923185.1. Lineage (GTDB taxonomy): Bacteria > Actinomycetota > Actinomycetes > Streptosporangiales > Streptosporangiaceae > Spirillospora > Spirillospora rudentiformis. The sequence continues at coordinate 45,400 of NZ_WBMT01000003.1, read as the reverse complement.
GCGGGCCCGAGCGCGGGAACACCGACGGCCGGACGGTGAACGCGTGCACCGTGCCCGCGATCCACAACATCATCATCATGAAGCCGCCGAGCACGCCCGCCACGGCGTCGCCCACGTTCGTCAGCATCAGCGCCATGCCCAGCCCGATGCCGTAGCCGGCCGCGGACGCCCCGAGGCTCGCCGAGCCGCGCCGCACGGCGGCGTACATGAACGAGAAGGGCGTGCCGAAACCAAAGGTCAGAAAGGGCACGAAGGCCCACAGGACCCCGCTCGGCGTGTCCGGCGGAGGCGGCGGGATGGGCGGCGCCGGGGGCGTCGGAGGCACGGGAGGCATCGGGTACGGAGGGCGCCATCCAGGCGGGTAGGGAGCGCGTCCGGGATGGTGGTAGGGCCGTCCGGTGTGCGGGCGTGGCCGTCGTACCGGCGGGTCGTCCTCACCGGGGTCGTACGGGCCGTCGACGCCGTGGCTCACGTTCAGTTGGACGAACGTGACCCGCCTTGCGTTCCCTGCGCGTTCCCCCGCGGCGCTTCGTAAGGAATCATGGGGCGCGTGGGACGGCTACCAGGAAGCGGACTGGCCAAAGGGCTCGCGGTCACGTTGCGGACGATGACCCGGCGTTCGATCACGCGCCAGTACCCGGAAGTGCAGCCTGACCTGGCACCGCGCAGCCGGGGCGTGATCGCGCTGCTCGAGGAGAACTGCACCGTCTGCATGCTGTGCGCGCGTGAATGCCCCGATTGGTGCATATACATCGACTCGCACAAGGAGACGTTGCCGGCGGAGGGCGGTGGCCGCGCGCGGACGCGGAACGTGCTCGACCGGTTCGCGATCGACTTCGCGCTGTGCATGTACTGCGGCATCTGCATCGAGGCGTGCCCGTTCGACGCGCTGTTCTGGTCCCCGGAGTTCGAGTACGCCGAGTACGACATCAACGAGCTCACGCACGAGAAGGACCGGCTGCGGGAGTGGATGTGGACGGTGCCGCCGCCCCAGGCCCATGATCCTGGTGCGGAGCCGCCCAAGGAGGTCGCCGCCGCGGAGAAGGCGGCCACCCGCCCCAAGCGGACACCTGGAGAGCCACGGACACCTGGAGAGCCACGGACACCGGGAGGGCCACGGACGCCCGGAGGGTCCACGTGAGCGGGCAGGAGATCGTCTTCACGCTCCTCGGGATCGTCGCGGTCGGTTCCGGGCTGCTCGTGGTGACCACCCGGCAGCTGGTCCACGCGGCGTTGTGGCTGGTGGTGTCGTTCGGAGCGCTGGCGGGCGGCTACCTCGTCCTCACGGCGGAGTTCGTCGCGTGGGTGCAGGTGCTCATCTACGTCGGCGCCATCGTGGTGTTGCTGCTGTTCGGGATCATGCTCACCCGCGCGCCGATCGGGCAGTCCATGGATCTCGACTCCGGCAACCGGTGGATCGCGGCGGGCGTGGCGGTGGCGACGGCGGCCGTGCTCGTGACCGTGCTGGTGATGGGCTTCCGTGACGCGCACACGCCGTTGAAGCCGGGTGGCGGCTCGGCCGAGGAGCTCGGCGCCAGCGTGTTCCGGACGTGGGTGTTGCCGTTCGAGGTCCTGTCGGTGCTGCTGCTGGCCTCGCTCGTCGGGGCGATCGTCCTGTCCCGTTCGGACATCGGCCCGCGACTTCCCGGTCGCGCCGGTCATCCCGGTCATCCCGGCCGCGGCGGTCGTGGAGAGGGAGACGGCTGATGCACCTCGCCTATCCGCTGGTGGTCGCCTCGCTGCTGTTCTCGATCGGCGTGTACGGGGTGCTCGCGCGCCGCAACGCCATCCTGGTCCTGATGTCGGTCGAGCTCATGCTCAACGCCGTCAACCTCAACCTCGTCACGTTCGACATCTGGTGGCGCGACCGGCTGCACGGCGGCCAGGTGCTGACGCTGTTCACGATCGTGATCGCCGCCGCCGAGGTCGGGCTGGGCCTGGCGATCGTGCTGCTGGTGTACCGCAACCGCCAGATGATCGACGTTGACCGGCTGCGCGCGCTCGCCGAGGAGACCGGCGGCGACGTGCGCGGCGTTCGCGGCGACGGTGAAGGCGAGAGCGAAGGCGAGGGCGCGAAGGACGGGGACCACGCGGCGGTCGTGCCCTCCGAGGGGAGCACCACGTGATCGGGCTCGCCTCGGCAGTCGTCCTGCTGCCGTTCGTCGCCGCGTTCGCCGGGATGTTGCTCGGACCGCGCCTCAGCAGCCTCCTGGGCGCACGCACCACCACCGCCCCCGCGCCCGATCCCGTGCCGGGCGGCGGGCCTGAGGCGGGCGCGGAGGCGTGGCAGGGCGCCGCCACCGAGGCCGAACGTTCGTTCCTCAAGAACGGCCCGGCGATCATCGCGTGCGTGCCGATCGCCGTGTCGACGGTGCTCGCCGCCATCATCGGGCTCACGGTGTGGGGCGACCCTGGCGACCGGACCGGCGTCCTCACCCGCGTCGCCACCGGCACCGTCCCGATCGAGCTCGGCCTCCAGATCGACGGGCTGTCGGCCGTCGTGGCGTTCATGGTCTGCTGCGTGGCGCTGGCGGTGCAGGTCTACTCCGTCGCCTACATGAGCAAGGACCCGCGCTACTCCTCGTACGCGGCGTTCATCTCGCTCTTCACCGCCGCGATGTTGCTGGTCGTGTTCGCGGGCGACCTGCTCCTGCTGTACGTCGGCTGGGAGGTCATGGGCGTCTGCTCGTACTTCCTGATCGGCCACCACTGGGAGGAACGGGCCAACTCGCGGGCGGCGGTCAAGGCGTTCCTGGTGACGCGGCTCGGTGATGTCGGCTTCCTCTTCGGCATCTTCGTGCTCGGCATCGGCGCCGGGTCGTTCTCGATCGAACGCGTGCTGGACGAGGCGCCGTCGATGCCGCACGCGACCGTCACGGCGGCGGCGCTGTTGCTGCTCGCCGGAGTGGCCGGCAAGAGCGCGCAGTTCCCGCTGCACACCTGGCTGCCGGACGCGATGGCGGGCCCGACGCCGATCAGCGCCCTCATCCACGCCGCGACGATGGTCGCGGCCGGCGTCTACGTCGTCGCCCGCGTCTACGGTGTCTTCGTCGCGGCGCCCGCGGCGCTCACCGTGCTCGGCGTCCTCGCGGTCATCTCGATGCTCGGCTCCGCGCTGGCCGCGCTCGCCCAGGACGACATCAAGCGTGTGCTGGCCTACTCCACCGTCAGCCAGCTCGCCGTCATGGCGGGTGGCCTCGCGGTGGGAGCCAAGAACGGCGCGATCTTCCACCTGCTCACGCACGGCGCGTTCAAGGCACTGCTCTTCCTCGCCGCGGGCTGCGTCATCGTGGTCACCGGCTCCAACATGCTGCGCGACTACGGCGGGCTGCGGCAGGGCATGCCGATCACCTTCTGGACGATGACCGTCGGCCTTGCCGCGCTCGTCGGCGTCCCGCCCACCAGCGGCTGGTTCAGCAAGGACGCGGTCATCGAGGCCGCGCAGCACGCCGCCACGCGCGGTGACGCGTCGGCCGCCGACTGGCTGGTCTATGTGGGGTTGCTGGTCACCGTGGCGGTGACGGCGGCGTACGCGACCAGGCTGTGGCTGATGACGTTCTTCGGTGAGAACCGGGGGCAGGGGGCCTACGAGCTGAAAGAGGCGCCGATGCTCATGGCGGGCACGGTGACCGTGCTCGCCGTGCCGTCGGCGCTCGTCGGATTCTTCGGCGCCGGTGAGGCGGAGCTGCGGCCGCATGTCGGCTCGGCGGTGCTGGCGCTGCTGCTCGTCATCGCTGGGGCGGGTGCGGCGTTCCTGGTCTGGAACCGCGACCCGGCGCTCGACCCCGCCCGCGCCCTCGGCCCGGCGCGGCCGGTCTTCCTGCGGGCCTTCTACGTGGACGAGGTGTACGACGCGGTGATCGTACGGCCCGTACGGGCGCTGGCCCGCTACGTCATCACGTTCGACGATCGGGGGATCGACACCGCGGTGGTCGGCACCGCGCGGGGGGCGCGGCGGCTCAGCGAGCTGGCGCGGCTGCCGCAGAACGGCAACCCGCAGGCCTATCTCACCGGCGTCCTCGCAGGAACCGTCGTGATCGTCGCCGGGGTGGTGATCTTCCTGTGATCCTCCTGCTGATGGTGGGGACACCGCTCGCCGGGGCGCTGCTGCTGCTCCTGCCGGCAGGGCGCTTCCTGCCCGGTGACGTGGCGGTGCGCCGGTACGGGGTGGCCGTCTCCGGGGTGACGTTGCTGGTGGCCGCCGTCGCCCTCGCGGCGTTCGACTTCGGCAGCCCGACGCGGATGCAGTTCGGCGTGAACGAGGAGTGGGCGCTGTCCGTCGGGCTGCGCTTCCACCTCGGCGTGGACGGGATCTCGCTGCCGCTGGTCGTGCTGACCGCACTGCTGACGTTCCTGTGCTTCCTCTACACGATCAAACACCCTCCCGCTGGTGGCTCAACGCGACTGCTGACCGCGTTGTTGCTGGTGTTGGAAGTGGGGTTGCTCGGTACTTTCGTCGCGCTCGATCTCGTGCTCTTCTTCGTGTTCTTCGAGGTCGTGCTCATCCCCATGTACGTGGTGATCGCGCTGTGGGGCGGCGCGGGGCGCCGGGCGGCCGCGTACAAGTTCATCCTCTACACGCTCCTCGGGTCCGGCCTGCTGCTGGTCGGCATGCTGCTCGTCGCCGTGAACGCGGGCACGCTCGACATGACCGAGCTCGCCACGCGGCAGGGCGCCGGGCTCACCCACGGCATCCAAGTGACGGCGTTCCTGCTGATGGGGCTGGGCTTCGCGGTCAAGGCGCCGATGTGGCCGCTGCACACCTGGCTGCCCGACGCGCACACCGAGGCGCCGACGGTCGGCTCGGTGCTGCTGGCCGGCGTGCTGCTGAAGATGGGCACGTACGGCTTCGTCCGGATCGCGGTGCCCGGGGCGCCGGAGGGAGCCGAGTTCTGGGCGCCCTGGCTGGGGCTGCTCGCCGTCATCGGGATCGTCTACGGAGCGCTCGCCTGCCTGGCGCAGCGCGACCTCAAGCGGATGATCGCGTACTCGTCGGTCGGGCACATGGGCTTCGTGCTGCTGGGCATCGCGACGCTGACACCGGTCGGGCTGAACGCGGCGCTGTTCGGCAACATCGCGCACGGTCTGATCACGGGACTGCTGTTCTTCCTGGCCGGGGCGGTCAAGGAGCGGTACGGCACCGGTGATCTGGACGCGCTCGGCGGCGGGATGCTGGCGAAGGCGCCCACGCTGGCCTCGATCCTCACGTTCGCCTCGGTCGCGAGCCTCGGGCTGCCCGGGCTGGCCGGCTTCTGGGGCGAGATGCTCGCGCTGCTCGGCGCGTACAAGCCGCACGGCGACCTGCCGCGCGAGACGTTCATGACGTTCATGGCGATCGGCGGGCTCGGCGCGGTGCTGACCGCCGCCTACTTCCTGCGCATGCTCGCCAAGATCACTCACGGGCCGCCGTCCGAGGTGGTGGCGGCGCGGTCGGTGGCCGGGATCTCGGTGTACGAGTACGCCGCGTGGACGCCGCTCATCGTGCTGACGCTGCTGGTCGGCCTGTGGCCCAAGGCCCTGCTGGAAGTGACCACCGCCCCCGTGCGGGCGCTGCTGGGAGGTGGCTGATCATGTGCCGGGTGATGTCATGGGCGGTGATGTCATGGGCCAGGTGATCCAGAGCATCGACTACGCCGCCATCGCACCGGCGTTGATCGTGGCGGTGACCGCGATCGTGGTGTTGCTGGCCGACGCGTTCGACGTGCCGCGCCGCTTCATCGGCCTGCTCAGCGGCGGGGCGCTCGCGGTGGCGTTGCTCAGCGTCGTGCTGCTGGCGTTCGGCGACCGCCGCGCCACGTTCTGCCTGCCGGGTGAGCTGCGCGGCAACGGGCCGCGGTCGTGCTCGTACGTGGCGGACGACTTCACGCTCCTCTTCCAAGGGGTCGTGCTGGCTGGCGCCGTCATCGTCGTGCTGCTGTCGCTGCGCGAGATCGCCGAGGCCGAGATGCCGGCGGGGGAGTACCACTTCCTGCTGCTGTCGGCGATCGTCGGCGCGCTGAGCCTGGTGGCCGCGCGTGACCTGGTGCTGCTGGTCGTGGCGCTGGAGACGTTGTCGCTGCCGGTGTTCGCACTCGTCGCGTTGAAGAGGTACAGCGGCACGGGTTCGGAGGCGGCGCTCAAGCTCTTCCTGGTCTCGGTCGTCTCGGCGGCGCTGATGCTGTTCGGGATCAGCCTGGTGTACGGGGCGACCGGCGCGATGCACCTCGACCGCATCGCCCTTGCGCTGGACGACCTGCCCGGCGAGTACGACCCGGTCGTGGGCGTCGGCATCGTGCTCGTGCTGGTGGGCTTCGGCTTCAAGGTCGCCGCGGTGCCGTTCCATTTCTGGGCGCCCGACGTCTACCAGGGCGCGCCGCTGCCGGTCGCCGCGTTCCTCTCGGTGGTCTCCAAGGCGGCCGGGTTCGCCGGGCTGGCGATCGTGCTGGCGCTCGGCTTCCCCGCGTACGCCCATGTCTGGGGTCCCGTGGTCGCGCTGCTCGCCGCGCTGACGATGACCCTGGGCAATCTGATGGCCCTGCGGCAGGGCACCGCGATCCGCCTGCTGGCCTGGTCGTCGGTCGCCCAGTCGGGATACATGCTCGCGCCGCTGGCGGTCGGCACGGACCGGCTGCCGGAGGCGGTCGCGGCCACGACGGCGTACGTGGCGCTGTACGCGGTGATGAACCTCGGTGCGTTCGCCGTGGTCATCGGTTTCCGTGCGCGGATGCACCAGAGCCACGCCGAATATGGCGGCCCGGAGTGGGACTCCCTGGACGACTACCGCGGGCTCGCCCGGCGCAGCCCGGCGATCGGTGCCGCGCTCGCGTTCTTCCTGATCTGCCTGGCCGGGCTGCCGCCGGGCGTGATGGGGCTCTTCGCCAAGGTGGTGGTGTTCCGCGCCGTGGTCGCGGGCGACGTCACGTGGCTGGCGGTCGTCATGGCGATCAATACCGTGATCGGGCTCTACTACTACCTGGTCTGGGCCGTCCGGCTGTTCGCCGCACCCGAGGGCCGTCCGTACCTGATCGCCGCCGGGCCCGGCAGTTTCCCCGTACGCGCCGCCATCGCGGCGACCGCCGCCGGTGCCGTCGTCCTGTCGGTGGCGCCTCAGCTCGTCTTGCAAACGGTGAGCTCGGTGAGCTGACCACCCTCGTTCACCTGCGATCCCGCCCGTGTTTGACGATGTCTGACCGTGGAACATTCGGCCAGGTCAAACCGTTTTTACAGCGGGACGGATTAACGGGGAGGCAGGACAGAAGTGCAGTTCAACGGCGTCAAGACGGCGGCTCTGATCGCTGCGCTGTCGGCATTGATGCTCGCGGTGGGCTGGGTGCTGGGAGGCAACGCGGGCCTCTTCATCGCGCTCGTCATCGCGCTGGTCACCAACGGCATCGCGTACTTCTTCAGTGACCGGATCGCGCTGCGCTCCATGCGCGCCCATCCGGTCGGCGAGGTCGAGGCACCGGTGCTCTACCGGCTGGTCCGCGAGCTGGCGACCTCGGCGCGGCAGCCGATGCCCCGGCTGTACGTGTCGGAGACCATGCAGCCCAACGCGTTCGCCACCGGGCGCAACCCGCGCAACGCGGCGGTCTGCTGCACACGCGGCATCCTGCGGATGCTGGACGAGCGGGAGCTGCGGGCGGTGCTCGGCCATGAGCTGTCCCACGTCTACAACCGCGACATCCTCATCTCGTCCGTGGCCGCCGGGATCGCGACCGTCATCACCTACGTGTCCCATCTGGCGATCTTTCTGCCGATCGGCCGGTCCGACGACGATGACGGCCCCGGCATCCTCGGTGCGCTGCTGATGATGATCCTCGGCCCGATCGCCGCCGCGGTCGTCCAGATGGCGATCAGCCGCACCCGTGAGTTCGCCGCCGACGCCTCGGGTGCGCGGCTCACCGGCGATCCACTCGCCCTGGCGAGCGCCCTCCGCAAGATCGAGGCCGGGACGAAGGCGATGCCCCTTCCGCAGGACCCCGAGCTGGCCACCACCAGCTCCCTCATGATCGCCAACCCGTTCCGCGGCGGCGGCATGGGCAAGCTCTTCTCCACCCACCCGCCGACGGCCGAGCGCATCGCCCGCCTGGAGCGGATGGCCGGCCTCTCCCGCTGAGCAATGCCCGGCGACCGTGAGGCCGCCGGGCACCACGCCCTAGTTGGTGAGCCTGCCCCTGTTCACCAGGTGGCCGTGCCATACGGCGCCGGGGATCACCTGCTCGGGCTGGCCGAGCTTGTGACCACCGACGAGATGCCAGCCTTTGTACTTCTTGCAGGTGCCGACGGTCTCCTCCAGTGCCTTGAGGTAACCGATCGGCTTGCCGAGCGTGAGGCTCTCGCCCTTCTTCACGGCCTTACGCAGGTCCACCCGGGCGGGCTTCTTGCGGACCTTGAACTTGCAGACGGGCTCGGTGGCCGCCTCGGCAGTGCTTCCCCCCACGGCCATCGCACCACTGATGGCGAACGCGCTGAGAGTCAGGGACGCGAACAGCTTCTTGCTGAGCATGGTCTCCCCCGAATTCGGTGATCTGGTTGCCTCGGGCGAACGGGTCGCTCCGGGGTGACGGGCCCTTCCCGTAGATCACCCGGTAACTACTAACAGTAGTGAACGACTACCGCAAGTCACCGTCTCGCGGGCTGAAAATCGTTCTGAACCATCGGGCGCCCTCCCCCGTCATATGTAGTGCGGGCGCGCCGGGCGCCTTCTGCGGGGGAAGACGGCCGGCGCGCTCCGCGCTAGTCAGCGGTAGTTGACGAACTGCAGGGCGACGTCGAGGTCCTTGCCCTTCAGGAGCGCGATGACGTCCTGGAGATCGTCCTTCTTCTTCGAGCTCACCCGCAGCTCGTCCCCCTGGATCTGGGCCTTGACCCCCTTCGGCCCCTCCTCCCGGACGATCTTGCCGATCTTCTTGGCGTCCTCCTGGGAGATGCCCTCCTTCAGGGCCACGCTCAGCTTGTAGACCTTCCCCGACAGCTTGGGCTCGCTCGGGTCGATCGCCTTCAGCGAGATGCTCCGCTTGACCAGCTTGTCCTTGAGAACGTCCAGAACTGCGTTCGCCCGTTCCTCCGTATTGGCCTGTATCTCGATGGCCTCGCCGGACCACTTGATCCCGGCGTCCACGTTCCGGAAGTCGAACCTGTTGGCCACCTCCTTGGCGGCCTGGTTCAGGGCGTTGTCGACCTCCTGCCGGTCCAGCTTGCTCACGATGTCGAACGATGAGTCACCCATGGGACACCATTCTCGTCTGCTTCTTCTGGTAGTCCCCCGAGCGTAGCGAGACGACCGGCCCCACCGCCTGATCCACAACCGCCGACGCCGATGTCACGAGCACCGCCGGGGTCCGCTATTCTTTCCATTGCCGTCGCGAGAGCGACGCCACGGCGGGTTGCCCGAGTGGCCAATGGGAGCGGACTGTAAATCCGTCGGCTTAGCCTACGCAGGTTCGAACCCTGCACCCGCCACACCAACGCGAAACGGCCTGTCACCAGCTATGACACTGGTGACAGGCCGTTTCGCCATTCTCCGGCTGTTTCGGAACGCTACGCCGGATACGGCCGTGGGCCCGCGCCGCTGGCGCAATTGGTCGGCGCCGATGCGGAACGAGTGGCTGGCGCATGACGCTGATCGGCGCCTGCCGGTTTGTCAGGGGCTTGTGGCGTCTTTGAGGAGCAAGGGGCGTAGGTGCGTGTAAGCCCAGCCTGCCAGCGTGGTGGGGGTCGTGGTCACCAGGTCGCGTGGCTGTTCGGGGACCACGCTGCGCGATCCGGCGGCCATGCCGACGATGCCTTCCACGGCGCTGGGGGTCAGACCGGCTGAACGGAGGGCGGCACGGGCGTCGTCGTCGCCCACGGCGTTGAGCCGGATCGGGCGGTCGAGCACTTCGGTGAGGGTCTGCGCGACCTGCTCGAAGGTGAGGTCTTCGGGTCCGTGGACGGCTTGGACGACGCGGCCCTTCCATTCGTCGTTGAGCAGCCGTGCGGCGGCGACGTCACCGATGTCGCGCGGGTCGACCCACGGCATGGGCTGGTCCGGCAGGAACGATGTGGTCAGCTCACCGCGGGCCAGGCCGTCCAGATCCAGCAGGAGATTGGTGAAGAAGTAGGCGCAGCGCAGGTGGAGCGTGTCGGCGCCGGTGGAGTCGAGTTGTTCCTCGATCCGGGCCAGTCCGTCGATGTGGCCGACGCCGTGGCGCTTTTCCGCGCCGACGCTGCTCAGCAGCACCACCCGTGCGACGTCGCCCGCGCGGGCGGCCTCCACAAGGCCGGCGGCGGTCCGTTCCGAGGTCTCGATCGGGTCGTCGGCTGTGTGCGGAGTCGGGTCGACCCAGAAGACCGTCCGCGCGCCGGCCGTGGCCTTGCGGACGAATTCGGCATCGGTCAGGTCGCCGCGCCGTACGTCGACATGTTCGCGCGCGTCGAGCCGCGCCGGGTCGCGCACGAGTACCCGCGGCCGTACGCCGGCCTGCAGCAGCAACCGGACCACGCGCGATCCCACGCGCCCGGTCGGAGTGGTGACGACGATGGTCATCGTGATGATCCCCTCTTTCGGCTTCGGGGGAAGCCTACGAACGAAAGAGGACAGCTTCTGGCCTCTTTGCCGAGTCAATCGCGCTTTGGGTGGCTGCCGTGAAATCGTGTCCGGCATGTCAGCGAAAGACGCCGCAACGTACCCCCGAACGCTACGGTGCTGGCGATTCCTCGGCCTGCTGGTCGGCGTCACCGCGTTCTGTGGACTCACCACCACTCTGTTGGTCTCCGGGGCGACCTCGTCGCGGTCCAACCCCTCCGATCTCAGTCGGGCCATCTTGAGCGGGCTGTTCTTCGTGCTGACCGCGGTGTGCGTGATGTTCCTCATCCGCACGCGGGTGGTCATCGAGGAGTCCGGGGTCGGGGTCGTGTGGGGATTCCACCGGCGCCACCTGGCGTGGGACGAGATCATCGAGATCACAGCGGACTCCGCCGGGATCGGAGCGGGCTGGTTCCTCCACGTGCGCACGGCCGAACGCGAGCATGCCGCCGTAGCGTTCCCCACCACCCGTGGAAAGTCGCCAGAGCCGGGCACCAGGCTGTACGAGCCATCAGGGGATGAGCCGTACGGCCTCTACAAGCTGCACGCCGAGCTGTGGGAAGAGTGGCAGAGCCGCATCGCCTAGCCGTTGTCGTCGGGAGCCGCCTGGAGCGGTGTGAGGGGAAGGCCTTCAGCGTGCAGGTGAGTTATGCCAGCGAGGCGACGCCCGGGCGGGGGAACGAGGATTACATCGTCGCGGGGCCGGGATGGGTGGTCGTCCTCGACGGGGCCACCGCGCGCCCCGGAGTGGAGAGCGGATGCGTGCACGATCCGGCCTGGCTCGTCCGGCGGCTGGGAGCAGAGATCGGCGCGCGGCTGGTGCTGGAGAACGGGGCGCCGCTCGCCCACCTGCTGGCCGATTCGATCAAGGGCGTTCGCGAGCTCCACACGGGCGCGTGCGACCTGGACAATCCCGACAGCCCGTCCAGCACGGTCGCCTTGCTGCGGCGAGCCGGTGACCGGGTGCAGTGGCTGGTGCTGGCGGATTCGCCCGTCCTGCTCGACCTCGGCGACGAGATTCGGGTCATCCGGGACGGCCGGGTGGACGAGCTGCCGAGCTACACCGACGAGGCGGTGCGGGCCGCGCGCAACAGCCCGGGCGGATTCTGGGTGGCGAGCACCAGGCCCGAGGCGGCGTACGAGGCGCTCGCGGGTGAGATCTCGGTCGACCGGGTACGGCGCGCGGCCCTGCTGAGCGACGGCGCGGCCCGGCTGGTCGAGAGGTTCGGACGCATCGGGTGGCGTGAGTTGTTCGACCTGCTCGACCAGGCCGGGCCGCGTGAGGTGATCAGGCGGACCAGGGAGGCTGAGGCGACGGAGACGCTGCTCCGGGGGAAGCGCTACGACGACGCGACGGCCGTGCTGGTCCGCTTCTAACCGACGGGATTCCTGGCGGGCGTGATGTGCTGCCACCAGCCGGCGAGGTCCTCGGGCAGGTGCCTGCCTTCGACCGTCAGCCGCGCGGCCATCATCGGGTGCCTCCGGCCCGCCGGGAACGACCGCGCGTAGGAGGGCGGGTCGAGCACGACCACCCGCACGCCGTTGACGGCGGGGATGTCGGCGGGGACACCCTCGTTGTAGATCCACTCGCCGCGGGCGTCGACCAGGTTCCAGAAGCTGTTCACGATCGGGCCCGAGTCGGGCACGTCGGTGTCGGTGAACCACGAGACCATCTCGGCCGGCACCGCCTCGCCCGGCATGCCGCCGGGGTGGCCGAGGAGCGCGCCCCCGAGCAGGACGTGCAGCTGGAAGTTGTCGCCGATGCCGCCGATGGAGACCGTCCAGCCCTGACGGGAGGCACGGTCGAGAACGAGCAGCCGCTCGTTCTCCAGCACCCGGAGCAGCCGCGCCACCCAGTCCATCTTCGCGGAGTGCTCGGACAGCTGTGCGACGAGATCGGCCTTGCTCTCCCGGTCCGTCACGGAGGCGCGCAGGTCCGCCGACGCCGACAACATCGTGTTGGCCGACAGCGCGAACTTCTCCAGCGAGAACCACGACATCATCGCCGCCACCGGATCGTCGAAGTCCCGCGAGACGGTGTCGACGATCTCTTGCGACGGCCGGCCTTCGGGGTCGGGTGGCTGCTCACCGGTCGCCTTCTGCCATGCAGCGGCGAACGCGACGCCGCTCTCGGCGACGTTCAGCAGCCGGTCCAGCACGGGCTCCCCGGCGCCGAAGACCGTGGCGCCGTTCTCGACCCAGGACCCGGCGATCACCGCGAGCCAGCAGCCGAGATTCGGCGGGGCGGCGGCGATCCCCTCGCCCATCTTCGTCATCGCCATGTTCAGGACCGTGACGGGAGCGCCCTGCGATTCGCTCATCAGGCGGGGCATCAGATCACTGAAAGCCTGGTCCTCGGCGACGGCGGCCTGGACCGTGGCGTCCACGTGGCGGAGGAAGTCACTCATGGCGATCAGCCTGGCATATCGGGTGTGACCGAGGCCGTCCGGCATTCCCGGAGGCTGTGCGCTCGGGGGCCCGGATTTGATTTCGTATCCGGTGCGCGGGCCGTGTATGGTTACACCCGTCGCCAAGACGGCAAGGCCCCTTTAGCTCAGTCGGCAGAGCGTCTCCATGGTAAGGAGAAGGTCTACGGTTCGATTCCGTAAAGGGGCTCAAGGAAGTCCGCATCCCCCGGTCCGCTCGGAGCGGGCCGGGGTTGTTCGCGGTTTCCGAGGTGTTGCGACCATCAGGTATCCTGACCTATCGGTCCACACCGACCATCACGGCGGGGTAGCTCAGTCAGGCAGAGCAAGCGGCTCATAATCGCTGTGTCGCCGGTTCAAGTCCGGCCCTCGCTACTACCCGACCTCTCGTCCCCACTCCGGGCGGGCTGGCCGGTGCTCAAGATCAGGGGTTGTCCGCCCGGGCGGCCCAGGATTGCAACGTATGTCCAAGTCCCTAGTCAGAAAGGCACTCCATCGTGGCTGCCACCGACGTTAGGCCGAAGATCACGCTGGCCTGCCAGGAGTGCAAGCACCGCAACTACATCACGAGGAAGAACCGGCGCAACGACCCGGACCGCCTCGAGATCAAGAAGTACTGCCCCAACTGCCGGACCCACCGTCCGCACCGCGAGACCCGCTAGTCGCGCGGTCCGCAGTCGCGCACGACCCGCAGTCCGCAGTGGCTCGCGACCCGCAGTCCGCAGTGGCTCGCGACCCGCAGTCGCGCGGTCCGCGGCGGCTCCACGTAGCCGGCTGCGGGTTCTCACTCCACCGATCCGCCAGGCCGCACACCGGCCGCCCAGCCGTGATGGCCCTGGCGCCGACCGGCGCATCAGTTGGATGGCGACTTCCCATCGCTTGCTCTGACGTGTTCAGCCCGCCCTCGCGCATACCCGCGAGGGCGGGCTGAACGTCGTTCTGTTACGGTCCGTCGAGACGAGAAGCACGTGCTCGGCGCGGGCACGCGGGCTGGCACGGCCCTGTTGGACCTGGAGGGACGGATTGCATGGCACTCAACCGTGACTTCATCGGGCGGACGTTTCCGCCCAGTGAGCCGTACGAGGTCAGCCGGGTGAAGATCCGCGAGTTCGCGGACGCGATCGGGGACCGCAACCCGGTCTACCGCGACCCCGAGGCGGCCAAGGCGGCCGGGCACCCCGACGTCATCGCCCCGCCGACCTTCCCGATCGTGGTCTCGCTCGGCGGCCCCGCGATCGTGGACCCCGAGCTCGGCCTCAACCTCGCGATGGTGGTGCACGGCGAGCAGCACTTCGAGTACCGGCGCCCGCTCCAGGCCGGCGACGTGGTGACCTGCACGTCGACGATCACCGAGATCAAGGCGATCGGCAACAACGAGAAGATGACCATCGAGACCGACATCACGACGGTCGAGGGCGAGCTGATCGTCAAGACCTTCAACACGCTGGTGGAGCGGGGGGCCTGATGACCGCCAAGGTGAAGTACAGCGACGTCGAGGTCGGCACGGAGATCCCCGCGCAGACCTACCAGATCGACCGGCTCAACCTGGTCATGTACGCCGGGGCCTCCGGCGACTTCAACCCGATCCACTGGCGCGAGAGCTTCGCCACGCAGGTCGGCCTGCCGAACGTGATCGCGCACGGCATGTACACGATGGCCCAGGGCGGCCGGTTCGTCACCGACTGGGTGGGCGACCCGGGCGCGGTCGTCGACTACGGGGTGCGCTTCTCGGCACCGGTCGTGGTGCCCGACGAGGGCGGCGCGGCCCTGGAGATCAGCGGCAAGGTGGAGCAGAAGCTCGACGACAACAAGGTCGTCGTCGCGCTGACCGCCCGGTCCAACGACCAGAAGGTGCTCACGCGCGCCAAGGCCGTCGTCCGTCTCGCCTGAGCGCAGGCCGCGCTGCGCCATGCCGTTGCAGGGCGGTGGCGGTGGCGGCGACGGTGCGGCGAATCGATCGTTTGAGCCGGAGTCGTGTTCCGAGGTTCCGAGCGTTCCGCGCGTTCCGCGCGTTCCGCGTCCGGTGGTTCGCGGGCACGGGTCCGGCTCATACGATCGAAGCGTCAGGGAGGCGTGAGCGTACGGTACGTGACCGTCCTGGAGATGGGAACGAAACGTACGGGAGGGAAGACCGCGTGGCAGTGTTCGCTGAGGACGTGAACCTGGCCGGCTACACCACACTCCGGCTGGGCGGCCCGGCGCGCCGTTTCGTCGAGGCGACGACGGAGGCCGAGCTGGTCACCGCGGTCCGCCGGGCGGACGAGGCCGGCGAACCGGTGCTGGTCCTCGGCGGTGGCAGCAACCTCGTGGTCTCCGACGCGGGTTTCCCCGGCACCGTCGTGCACGTCGGCACCCGCGGCACCGAGATCATTCCGGCCGAGGGCGGCCGGGTGCTGGTCCGCGTCCAGGCGGGCGAGGAGTGGGACCCCTTCGTTGCGCGCTGCGTCGAGGACGGGCTCGCCGGGGTCGAGTGCCTGGCGGGCATCCCCGGGCGCGTCGGTGCGACCCCGATCCAGAACGTGGGCGCGTACGGGCAGGACGTCAGCGAGACGATCGTCGAGGTCCGGGCGTACGACCGCCAGACCCGCAAGGTCGTCACCCTCGACCGCGACGCCTGCCGGTTCACCTACCGGCACAGCGTCTTCAAGGGCTCCGACCGCCATGTGGTCCTGGACGTGATGTACGCCCTGCGCCAGGCCGAGGAGTCCCAGCCGATCGCGTACGCCGAGCTCGCCCGCAAGCTGAGGGCCGCGCCCGGTGATCGTGTCGCGCTCAAGGAGGCTCGCGACGCCGTCCTGGAGCTGCGGCGCGGCAAGGGCATGGTGCTCGACCCGGACGACCCCGACACCCGCAGCGCCGGTTCGTTCTTCACCAATCCGATCCTGGACGCGGCGCAGCTGGCCGATCTGGAACGCCGCGTCGCCGAACGGCTCGGCCCGGACGTCGCGTTCCCCCGTTACCCCGAGAGCGGCGGCCGCACCAAGACCTCCGCCGCCTGGCTGATCGACCGGGCGGGCTTCGCCAAGGGTGAGTCGCTCGGCCCGATGCGGATCTCCACCAAGCACACCCTGGCCCTCACCAACCCCGACGGCGGCCGCACCGAGGATCTCCTCGCGCTGGCCCGGCACGTCCGCGCCGGTGTGCGGGAGGCGTTCGGAGTCGAGCTGGTCAACGAGCCCGTCTTCGTCGGCGTCACCCTCTGAGCCACCCCGACCCGGGTCCCCGGCACCCTCTGAGCCACCCTCCGACCCGGGTCCTCGCACCCACTGCCCCCGATCCTCTGGTGTGAGGTGGCTGGTAGCCTGGCGATCACCCGAGGGGGAGTAGTCCCAATCGAGTGATCGACATACTGGCGGCCCGCACGGCTGGGCCGCCCGGTCACCCGGGCCCGCGCGTGCGCGGGCGGACGAGACCTTCGGCCTGGCAGTCATGCCGGGCCGAGGTCGAGCGCCCTGACCGGCGAGATCCCCGTCCTCCGCTCGGCATCCGAGCGAGAGGGAAGCGGTGTCCGCCTTCATCATCAGCCTGGTCGTGATCTTCGTCGCTGAGCTGGGCGACAAGAGCCAGCTCATGGCCATGACCTTCGCCACACGCTTCCGGACGCTTCCGGTGCTCGTCGGCATCACGGTCGCGACCGCGGTGGTGCACCTGGCCAGTGTGCTGCTCGGCGCCGCGCTGGGGGCCGCGCTCCCCACCGGGCCGATCTCGATCCTGGCCGGCGTGGCGTTCTTCGCCTTCGCGGTCTGGACCCTGCGCGGCGACGAGCTGGACGACGACGAACGTGCCAAGGCCCGCCGGGCCACCGGATCGGCGATCCTCGCGGTGGGCGGCGCCTTCTTCCTTGCCGAGCTCGGCGACAAGACGATGCTCGCCACGGTCACGCTCGCGGCCGACCACGGCGGCGTGGCCGGGCTGACCGGCGTCTGGCTCGGGTCCACGATCGGCATGGTGGCCGCCGACGCGCTGGCCATCGTGGTCGGCCGGGTGCTGGGCCGGCGGCTGCCCGAGCGGGTGATCCGGTACGGCGCGGCGGCGGGCTTCGCGATCTTCGGGGTGGTGCTGCTCATCGAGGGCATCGGGGGCATGGAGGGGCTCTGACCCGCACGCTTATCCCCAGTGACTCGCCGCGAGGAATTGCTGACAGGACGTACGCAGCGGTAACAATTGTTTTCTCAGGGTCGTACGTGCTCTGTGCGTTCCACATGTGCCGTTTCGCGCGCATCATGAGGGCAAGGCTCTTCGCACCCGTGGGATCCTGCCGCGGGAGGGCCTTGAGGGGGCGGAGCACGAGGTGGCCATTCCGCGACCCCAAAGGGGTCTGGGACTGCGTCCTCAGTTGAGCGATGAGGTCGCTGCCCGCATCCGTGAGCTGATCATGGAGGGACGGGTGCGTCCGGGGGAGTTCCTCCGGCTGGAGCGGCTCGCGCTTGATTTCGGCATCAGCGTGACGCCGGTACGGGAGGCGCTGCAGTCCCTGCGCAGTGAGGGTTTCGTACAGCTGGAGCCGCGGCGCGGGTTCGTCGTCGCGCCGCTGTCCAAACAGGATGTCAAGGACCTGTTCTGGGTACAGGCGACCATCGCGGCCGAGCTGACCACGCGGGCGGCCGGCCTGATGGGACCGGAGCCGCTCCGGGAACTGACCACGATCCACCGGGCGCTCGACCAGGCGGTGAGCGCCGGACAGGTGGATCACGTCGAGGAGCACAACCACGCGTTCCATCGGGCGATCAACCTGGCCGCGGACTCGCCGAAGCTGGCCTGGTCGCTGGGTTCGGTCGCGCGTTACGTGCCACGCGGGTTGTACGGGCGGCTGCCGGACTGGCCCGCCGTGGCCGTACGGGATCATGAACGGATCATGGTGGCGCTGCGCCTGGGCGACCCTGAGGCGGCGAGCGAGGCCATGCGGCTGCACATCACCCAGGCGGGCGAGCTCCTCATCGCTCATCTGGAGCGGCAGGGGATGTGGCCCGCCGCGCTTGACGAAGTTAGTGATTGAACACTAACTTGTCCGGGTGAGCCCTCGGATGAGTGCCGACGAACGGCGCGAGGAGACCGTCCGCGTGGCGATCTGCGAATTCGGCCGGAGTGGCTACGAGGGCACCTCGACCGCCGCGATCGCCAAGCGCGTCGGTGTGTCACAGCCGTACCTCTTCCGCCTCTTCCCGTCCAAGCGCGCGCTCTTCCTCGCAGCGGTGGAGCGCTGCTTCGACGACATGGAGGAGGCGATGCGCGAGTCCGCCGGCGGCAAGTACGGCCAGGAGGCGATCGTCGCGATGGGGATGCGTTACCGGGAGATGCTCGACTCTGGCGTTCAGCTGAAGTTCCAGTTGCAGCTCTATGCGACCGCGCTCGACGACAAGGAGGTCCGGCAGATCGGGAACGCCCGCTGGGCCAAGCTGTGGCGCACCATCGCCGAGCTCACCGGCGAGTCGGCCGACGACATCCTGCATTTCGTGTCGAGGGGCATGCTCCTCAACGTCCTGACCGCGCTCGACGTCCCCTACACCCCCGGCCCAGGGCTGGGTCGATCACTTCTCGAATGGTCCGAGAACGGCTGAGCCGTCCCGGCGTTTCAGCACCCTCCCGCACCCCGGCACCCGCAGCACTCCTTATTTTTTTTGGGCAACGAAGTTAGTGACTGATAACTAATCCTGGAGAACGGTCATGCGGCATCACGCAGCGAGAACGTTCATCGTGACCGGCATAGCGCTGTTCATGGTGTCCCTGGACAACCTGATCGTCACCAACGCGCTCCCCTCGATCCGGACCGACCTCGGCACCGGACTGGAAGCGCTCGAATGGACCGTCAACGCCTACACCCTCACGTTCGCCGTCCTGCTGCTCACCGGCGCCGCCGTCGCCGACCGGTTCGGCCGCCGCCGGCTGTTCGCGATCGGCCTGACCGTCTTCACCGCGTCCTCCGCCGCCGCGGCCCTTGCTCCCGGCATCGGCACGTTGATCGCCGCCCGCGCGGTCCAGGGCGCGGGCGCCGCCATCATCACACCGCTCACCCTGACCATGCTCGCCGCGGCGGTGCCCGCTGCCAAGCGCGGGCAGGCCCTCGCGGCCTGGGGTGCCATGAGCGGGCTCGGGGTCGCGCTCGGCCCGGTCGTCGGCGGCGCGCTCACCGACCACGCCGGCTGGCAGTGGATCTTCTGGATCAACGTGCCGATCGGCGTCGCCCTGCTCGCCCTCGTCCGGCCGTTCCTGAGCGAGAGCCACGGTCCGCGCAGGCCGCTCGACCTGGTCGGCACCCTCCTGGTGAGCGCCGGCCTGCTCGGCATCGTGCTCGGCTTGGTGGAGGGCAACGGCCGGGGCTGGACCAGCGGCCTCGTCCTCACGTCGCTGACCGCCGGCGCGGTCCTCCTGGCGGGCTTCCTGGTGTACGAGGCGCGCGCCGCCCATCCGATGTTGCCGCTGGCGCTCTTCCGCGGACGTGGCTTCAGCGCGGTCAACGGCACCGCGCTGGTGATGTCGTTCGGCATGTTCGGCTCGGTCTTCCTGCTCGCGCAGTTCCTCCAGGGCGTGCAGGGCATGTCCCCGCTCGAGGCCGGCGTCCGGACCCTGCCGTGGACGGCGATGCCCGTGCTCGTCGCCCCGCTCACCGCCCCGCTGATGGCACGCATCGGTGCCCGCAACGTGCTCGTGATCGCGCTGGCGTTCCAAACCGCCGGAATCGTCTGGATGAGCGCGGTGACGACCACCGACGTCTCCTACTCGGCGCTGCTGCCCGCCTTCGTCCTGGCCGGCATCGGAATGGGACTGTTCTTCTCACCGCAGGCCCGGCTGGTCCTCGCCTTCGCGCCGCAGGAGCTCACCGGCGTCGCCTCCGGTGTGAGCAACGCCCTCCGCCAGCTCGGCACGGTGCTCGGCATCGCGGTGCTCGGCGCGGTCTTCGCCGCCAACGGCGACTTCGAGAGCCCCGCCACGTTCACGGCCGGCCTCACCGCCGCGACCTGGAGTGGCGCCGCCGTCCTGGCCGTCGCGGTCGTCGTCGCCTTGATCATCCCGGCCCGGATGCCCGCCTCCGCCGCCACGGCCACCACTCCGGAACCAGCCGAAGCGGCGGAACTGCCCGAAGTGGCGAAACCGGCCCAATCAGCCCAATCGGCCCAACCGGACGGTCCGGCTCAGTCTCAGGCGTCCGCGCCGGCCTGAGGTCTCGCCAGCCAGCCGTCGATCTCGTCGAAGAGGCGCTTGCGGACGGCCTCGGGAGCGGCCGAGCCGCCGATCGACTGGCGGGCGAGCTCGGCCAGCTCCTCATCGGTGAATCCGTGGTCGGCACGGGCCAGCTCGTACTGCCGGACGAGCCGCGAGCCGAACAGCAGCGGGTCGTCGGCGCCCAGCGCGAGCCGGGCGCCCGCCTCGAACAGGTCACGGACGGGCACGTCGGCGGCCGTCCGGGCGACGCCGAGACCGACATTGGAGGACGGGCACACCTCCAGCGTGACGCCGCGGTCGACGATCTTGTCCAGCAGGCGGCGGTCCTCGATGGCCCGCACCCCGTGCCCGATCCGCTCCGCCTCCAGGGTCTCCAGGCACTCGCGGATGCTCTGGGGCCCGAGCAGCTCGCCGCCGTGCGGGACGGCCAGCAGGCCGCCGCGGTGCGCGATGCGGAAGGCCCCCTCGAAGTCGTACGCACGCCCCCGGCGCTCGTCGTTGGACAGGCCGAAGCCGACGACGCCCTGGTCGGTGTAGCGCACCGCCAGGCGGGCGAGGGTCTTGGCGTCGAGCGGGTGCCGGGTGCGGTTGGCCGCGATGACCACGCCGATCCCCACCCCGGTGGCCGCCTCGGCCTCGCGGGCGGCGTCGAGGACGAGCTCGACGGTCGGCGTCAGCCCGCCGAAGCGCGCCGCGTACCCGCTCGGGTCGACCTGGATCTCCAGCCAGCCCGACCCTTCGGCGGCCTCGTCCTCCGCCGTCTCGCGCAGCAGCCGGCGCAAGTCGCCCGGGGTCTGGAGCACCGAACGCGCGATGTCGTACAGCCGCTGGAACCGGAACCAGCCGCGTTCGTCGGTCGCCTGCAGGTGCGGAGGCCAGTCCTCGACCAAAGCGTCAGGCAGGTGCACGCCGCGCTCGGCGGCCAGCTCGACCAGCGTCGAGTGCCGCATCGAACCGGTGAAGTGCAGGTGCAGGTGAGCCTTGGGCAACGCGGCCAGGTCACGGGGTGCGGATCCAGAACGGGCCTCCATGAACCAATGTTGCCCGATCTTGCGACCGGCCGGTGCCTGGACGGCCCCTGGATGCCCCCAGACCACCCGTGACGGTCATCACCCATGGCCCGGAACGACCAGAACCCCATGGGCACCGGCCATACGGCGGCCCTCACCGAAAGTTCTCAAAATACTTCCGGTGACCGTGCAACCCCGGTCCGGGGTCGCGCGTATATGAGGGGCGCAAGAGGTCAGAGGGTCAGAAGGGACACACCATGTTCACCATGAAGGCAGGCCTGATCGCGGCGTCCACCATCGGTGCCGTCGCGATCGGCGGGGTCACGTGGGCCGCCACGGGTCAGTCGGGTCTCGGTCTCCCGGGCGGCTCCCCCAAGGCCCCGGTGGAGGCCCAGAAGGTGCAGGACGCGCTCCCCGCCGCGCCGCCCACCTGCCTGCCCAAGGCCGGGCTCCCCAAGGTGCCCGACGCCAAGGCGCCGGACCTCCCGAACGCGCCGAAGGCACCGGACGCCTCGAAGCCGAATCTTCCGAACGTGCCGAGCGTGCCGAACGCGCCGAAGGCTCCCGACGCCAAGCCGTCGAACCTCCCCAGCGTTCCCAACCCCAACGTCCCCGCCGTGCCGAAGGACGTCCCAGGCGCTCCCAAGGACCTCCCGGGGGCTCCCAAGGACGTCCCGGGTGTCCCCAAGGACGTCCCCGCGCTGCCGAACTGCCTGCCGGACACCGGCAGCCTGCCGTCCGGCGCGCCGAGCAACCTTCCCACCAACGCGCCGAAGCCGGGACTGCCCAAGCTCCCCGGCGCGCCGAAGCTCAGCTGTGACAAGCTGCCCGCCCCCGTGCAGATCGGCGGCTCGATCGAGAAGACCCTGATCCTGCCGAAGGGTCTGCAGTTCGCGTCCGCGAACCACGGCTCCATCGAGCTGAAGTCGCGGAAGATCTGCGCGATCACGCAGAAGTGGACCGGCAAGGCCGGCCAGTGGCTTACCGTCGAACGGCTAAAGGTGCCCGCCGGGATCACCGAGCAGGACCTGCGCAAGGCCCTCAAGCTTCCCGAGAAGGGCGGCAAGAAGATCTCTCTCAACGGAGGTCTCGCCTGGCAGAGCTCCGCGGGCACCGGAGTGCTCCTGTTCGACCAGGAGGGCTACTCGCTCTTCGTCAACGGCAGCCCGGTGATGGCCGGCAGTGTCCAGGACCTGACCGGAGCCCTGCACCGGGCGCACTGAGCACGGGGGCGGACGGCCTTAGGCGCGTGGGGCCGTCCGCCGCCGGTGACACAACCGAAAACCCTCCCAGCACCTGCTCACGTCCGGACGGAGCACAGTGGGTCGTCGAAACGACGAATCTTTCACCGAATTCGTGGTGGAGCGCGGGACCGCCCTGACACGGACCGCCGCGCTGCTCTGCGGTGCCCGCCAGGATGCCGAGGATCTTCTGCAGGCCGCCCTGGAGAAGGCGTACCGGCACTGGGGCCGGCTCGATCCCGAGACCGACCCCGAGCCGTACGTGCGGCGCATCCTGGTCAACCTGGCGATCAGCCGGTCGCGCAGGTGGAAGGTGCTGCGGGAGATCCATATGGCGCGGCCGCCGGACGAGCCGGTGGCCTCGCCGGTGCACGCGGTGGAGCTGCGCGGCACCCTCATGGACGAGCTGCGCAAGCTCGGCCCGCGGCAGCGCGCGGTGCTCGTCCTGCGCTTCTGGGAGGACCTTTCGGAGGCGGAGACCGCGCGAGTGCTCGGCTGTTCGGTCGGCACGGTCAAGAGCCAGGCGTCCCGGGGCCTCGCCAGGCTCCGAGAACGACTCGACACCAACATGGCGCCGCTGGGGAGATGAGCGATGGACCTGGAGAGCGAACTGCGTGAGGCCATGGCGGAGCACACCGCCGAGGCGTCGGCTCCGGCCTCGCTCGCGGCGGCGGTCCGGCACCGGCACCGCCGCCGCGTGGCCCGGATCCGCACGACGGTGGGCATCGCCGCCGTCGCGGTCGTGGCGATCGCCGCGGTGCCCTCCTACCGATCGATGAACGCGGGTCCGGTGAGCTCGTCCCGCACCCCGACGTCCACCGGCGCGGCGGCGGTGCCGCCCGGACCGGAGAAGCCACCCGCCTCGGGCCCGGCGCGGCCCCCCCACTCGACGGACGGGCCCGGGGCGGGATCGAGCAGGCAGCCGACGGCCCCCGGCACCACGCCGGGCCGGAACGGCGGTCCGCTCCCGACCGCCGGCGGGAGACCCGCGCCTCCGGCATGGGTGACCTATCTGCCGTCCGGCTTGAGCGCGGCAGGCCCCTGCCGCACCGAACGGAGCGGGCGCGAGACGTCCACGACGTGCCGGTGGCGCGGCGCGTCCGGCTCGGTGGAGGTACGGGTCGTCCGCGGCATGGGCCTTGACGGGCCGGAGAGCCTGGCCACGTTCCCGGGCGTGCCGAAGCCCACCACCGTCCGCGGCCGCCGCGCGGTCATGTCCGACCGGCCGGACTCGGGCCGTCAGGTCGCGTGGCTGGATCGTCCAGGTGTGGGGGTCCTCGTGGTGGCCGGCGGTGCCGCGCGCGACCGGCTGCTCCAGATCGCCGAGGGCGTCCGCCTCTAGGAACGGCACCACGAGGACGGCGGAGCGCCTACCGCGTGCTCGGCTCCGGCCACCCGGGCGGAGGCGAGGCGGAGGACACCGTCTCGACACCTGACGCGACGAGAGCGCCCTGGCGGGTTTCCGCCAGGGCGCTCTCCGTGACTACGGCGTCAGGTGACTTACGGCGTCAGTGGGCCATGTCAGCGGGCCTCGGTGAGGAGCTTGTTGACCCGGGAGACGCCCTCGACGAGGTCGTCGTCGCCGAGCGCGTACGACAGCCGGAAGTAGCCGGGGGTACCGAACGCCTCGCCCGGCACCAGGGCGACCTCGGCCTCCTCCAGGATCAGCGAGGCGAGCTCGACCGAGGTCTGCGGGCGCTTGCCGCGGATCTCCTTGCCGAGCAGCTCCTTGACCGAGGGGTAGCAGTAGAACGCGCCCTCGGGCTCCGGGCAGAGCACACCCGGGATCTCGTTGAGCATCCGGACCATCGTCTGGCGGCGCCGGTCGAACGCGGAGCGCATCTCGGCCACGGCCTCCAGGTCGCCGGTCACCGCGGCGAGGGCGGCGGCCTGCGCGACGTTGGAGACGTTGGAGGTGGCGTGCGACTGCAGGTTGGTCGCGGCCTTGACCACGTCCTTGGGGCCGATCATCCAGCCCACCCGCCAGCCGGTCATCGCGTAGGTCTTGGCCACGCCGTTGAGCACCAGAGTGCGGTCGGCCAGTTCGGGGACCACGACCGGCATCGAGTGGAACTCGGCGTTCCCGTACACCAGATGCTCGTAGATCTCGTCAGTGATCACCCAGAGCTCGTGCTCGGCCGCCCAGCGGCCGATCGCCTCGATCTCGTCGCGCGAGTAGACCGCGCCGGTCGGGTTGGACGGCGACACGAACAGCAGCACCTTCGTCCGGTCGGTGCGCGCCGCCTCCAGCTGCGCCACGCTCACCCGGTAGCCGGTGGTCTCGTCGGCCACCACGTCGACCGGCACGCCGCCCGCCAGCTTGATCGACTCGGGATAGGTGGTCCAGTACGGCGTCGGCATGATCACCTCGTCGCCCGGGTCGAGCAGCGCCGCGAACGCCTCGTACACCGCCTGCTTGCCGCCGTTGGTGACCAGCACCTGCGCGGCCTCGACCCGGTAGCCGGAGTCGCGCTCGGTCTTCTCCGCGATGGCGGTCTTCAGCTCGGGCAGGCCGCCGGCGGGGGTGTACTTGTGGAAACGCGGCACCCGGCACGCGGTCACCGCCGCCTCGACGATGTAGCCGGGCGTGGGGAAGTCCGGTTCGCCCGCGCCGAAACCGATGACCGGGCGGCCCGCCGCCTTCAGCGCCTTGGCCTTGGCGTCGACGGCCAGCGTGGCGGACTCGGAGATGGCGGCGATGCGCTTTGAGATGCGAGGACGGTCAGTGCTCATGTCCCTATCGTTACAGAGGACAACCCATGCTCACGTCCGTATTTCTCACTCCCTGGACGAAGATGTCTGCCGGGCATCGTGGCCGGTCGCGCCGCTCGGCGGCAGAGATCCCAGAGGATCTTCTGGCCGTCTGGTTCGACTAGCGGCCCCTCATCCACGTAGACTCACCCCGCAGTGACGCGCCACCGGCATACGGCCATGTCCTCAAAGGGCCGTAAGCTGGGACCGTCACTACTGAAGGGCAGTGGCTCAATTGGCAGAGCTCCGGTCTCCAAAACCGGCGGTTGGGGGTTCGAGTCCCTCCTGCCCTGCGAGGTGCGGTGCGCGCACCCGTGCCCGGCCAGGTCATGGCGCGCCGTCATGGCGCGTCGGTGGCGGGCAGGCGCTACAACCACATAGTGGTTGATCACGACCTATGAGGTGAACGGCGGCACAATGGCGACTGAGACCAGCAGCGGCGAAGCCGCTGCCAAGGATGAAGGCAGGAAGCCCGCAGGTAAGCGGACGTCTCCAGCTCTCTTCGTGCGCCAGATCATCGCCGAGCTGCGCAAGGTCATCTGGCCCACGCGCAAGGAGCTCATCACCTACACCACGGTCTGCCTGGTGTTCGTGCTGGTCATGATCGGGATTGTGGCGGGCCTGGACTGGCTCCTGACCAAGGGCATCTTCTGGGTCTTCGGCTGAGCCGACCGGCCTGGCCGCCGTCCCTGCCACAAGCAGCCGGTGTCACAAGCAGCCGGTCACAGGCACTGGTCACACGCATCGCCTGAAATTCCATCACCGGAAATCGTTCGAGAGAAAGAGTCACCGTGTCCGAGTCCACACAGCCCCACGACGAGGCCATCGAAGAGGCCCAGTCTGCAGCGGCTGCTGAGGCCGACCCGGCGGACGAGTTCGCCGCGCCGGCGGACGAGGCGACTGCCGAGCCCGCCGACGTCGAGGCCGCCGAGGCCTCCGCGGCGGACGCCGAGAGCGAGGACGCCGTGGTCGCCGACGCCGCGGCCGCCGACGAGGCCGGGGCCGACGCCCCTGTCGATGACGAGGCTCCCGCCGCGGACGAGGTCGACGCGGACGAGGTCGACGCGGGCCCGCCGGCCGACCCGTACGCGGACTTCAAGATGCAGCTGCGGCTGCAGCCGGGCGACTGGTACGTCGTGCACTCCTACGCGGGGTACGAGAACCGGGTCAAGACCAACATCGAGACCCGGACCCAGACCCTCAACATGGAGGACTACATCTTCCAGATCGAGGTCCCTCAGCACGAGGTGACCGAGATCAAGGGCGGTAAGCGGCAGAAGGTCAACGAGAAGGTCCTGCCGGGCTACATCCTGGTCCGCATGGAGCTCACCGACGAGTCGTGGGCCGCGGTCCGCAACACCCCGGGCGTCACCGGCTTCGTCGGCCTGTCCAACAAGCCGTCCCCGCTGAGCCTGGACGAGGTCGCCAACCTGCTGGCCCCCGAGCCGGAGGAGGGTGGCCCGGCCAAGACCAAGGAGCAGGCCAAGGTCGCCGCCACCGTCGACTACGAGGTCGGCGAGTCGGTCACCGTCATGGACGGCCCGTTCGCCACCCTGCCCGCCACGGTCAACGAGATCAACGCCGAGCAGCAGAAACTCAAGGTTCTGGTTTCGATCTTCGGCAGAGAGACCCCGGTGGAGCTGTCGTTCAACCAGGTCTCCAAGATCTAAGACTTGTGACGAACGCCCTCGCGTACGCGGGGGCGTTCGTCATGGCATAAACTTGCCAGTCGGCCCCGCCATCGCGGGGATCGTTCCGTGCACTTGCAGGCGGGTCAGGCGACGCCTGCGTCGGCCCCGCGAATGGCGGGGATGCGCGGCACCAGCAGGTTCCTACATCGTGATGGAGTCCCGGCCATGATGTTGCCCGCGAAGGCGGGAACCGGAACCAAAGCAAAACGGGACAAAGGGGTATGAATGCCTCCCAAGAAGAAGATCGCGGCAATCGTTAAAGTTCAGCTTCAAGCTGGACAAGCGACCCCCGCGCCGCCGGTCGGTACCGCGCTCGGTCCGCACGGCGTCAACATCATGGACTTCTGCAAGCAGTACAACGCTGCCACGGAGTCCCAGCGCGGCAACGTCATCCCCGTAGAGATCACCATCTACGAGGACCGCTCGTTCACCTTCATCACCAAGACTCCGCCGGCCGCGCAGCTCATCCTGAAGGCCGCGGGTGTGGAGAAGGGCAGCGGCGAGCCGCACAAGACCAAGGTCGGCTCGGTCACGCGCGACCAGATCCGCGAGATCGCCACCACCAAGATGCCCGACCTCAACGCCAACGACCTGGACGCCGCCGAGAAGATCGTCGCCGGCACCGCCCGTTCGATGGGCATCGAGGTCAAGTAGGTCTTCCCGCGGGGTATCCCGTGAGGACGTGGGAGGGCCGCACGCCGCGGCCCGCTCTACCACCAAGGAGCAGGACATGAAGCACAGCAAGGGTTACCGCAACGCGGCCGAGAAGATCGACCGGGACAAGCTCTACAGCCCGGCCGAGGCCGTCGCGCTGGCCAAGGAGACCTCGGTCACCAAGTTCGACGCGACCGTCGAGGTCGCCCTGCGGCTGGGCGTCGACCCCCGCAAGGCCGACCAGATGGTCCGCGGCACCGTCAACCTGCCGCACGGCACCGGTAAGACCGCCCGCGTGCTGGTCTTCGCCGGTGGCGCCAAGGCGGACGAGGCCCGTGAGGCCGGCGCCGACCTGGTCGGCTCGGACGACATGATCGAGAAGATCCAGGGCGGTTTCCTGGACTTCGACGCCGTCGTCGCCACCCCGGACCAGATGGGCAAGGTCGGCCGCCTGGGCCGCGTGCTCGGCCCGCGTGGCCTGATGCCCAACCCGAAGACCGGCACCGTCACCATGGACGTGGCCAAGGCCGTGTCCGACATCAAGGGCGGCAAGATCGAGTTCCGGGTCGACCGGCACGCGAACCTGCACTTCATCATCGGCAAGGCGTCCTTCAGCCAGCGCCAGCTGGTGGAGAACTACGCCGCCGCGGTCGACGAGATCCAGCGTCTCAAGCCGTCCGCAGCCAAGGGCCGGTACGTGAAGAAGGCCGTCATCACCACCTCGATGGGCCCGAGCGTTCCGGTGGACCCGAACGCGGTCCGCAACCTGACCGCCGAGCTCGACGAGGCCTGATCTCCAGCCTGATCACAGGTGCCCGAGAGGGGCGCTCCCAGCCGGGAGCGCCCCTCTTCGGCGTCTGCGCAAGGCTTTTGGGGGTACGCCCCGGGTCGTACCACGTCGGGCTCTATTGGTACCAGCGGGGGATGTGGCCCGAAGCACGCCGGACAAGACTGGATCTCATCGGGCAGGGCAACAAAGGAGGCTCATTCCTCATGAAGCGCCGATTCGCCGTGGTGGCCGGCGGCACCGCCGTGGGTGCCGCGCTGCTCGTCTCCGGATGCGGAGCCGAGAATGGCGCCAACACCGACAACATGAAGCTCAGTGCCGCCCAGGCGCTGACCAAGACCTCGGAGAGGACCAGCCAGGCCGACACGTTCAAGGCCGAGCTGACCGTGACCGAGAACGGTGACGGCGCCGGCAAGGTCCACGCCACCGGGCAGTTCAGCCTCAAGCCGACGCTGACGTTCAGTGCCCAGCTCGATGAGGTCAGCCGAGGCGGCCAGGCCGTGCCGGGCATCAAGGGGCAGGCCATCTTCACCGGCGACGCGCTGTACGCCAAGGTGCCGCAGCTGGCGAGGTTCGTCGCGAACGGCAAGCCCTGGGTGAAGATCGACGTCAACAAGCTGGGGCAGTCCACCGGCTTCGACGTCAAGAGCCTCATCGACCAGGTGCAGAAGGTCAGCCCGGCCGAGCAGACCAAGATGTTCACCGGCTCGAAGGACGTGCGCCGGGTCGGCCAGGAGAGCATCGACGGCGTCAAGACCACGCACTACACCGGCACGGTGACCGTGCAGGACGCGCTCAACCGGCTCGACGCCCAGACGCGCCAGAAGGTGCAGAACTGGTTCCCGAAGGGCACCCCCACCGAGAAGATCAACTTCGATCTGTGGACGGACAAGGACGGGCTGCCGCGCAAGCTGGAGTCCAAGGGCGGTACCGGCAAGGACTCGGGCACCGTGACCGTGCTCTACAGCGACTACGGCAAGAAGGTCAGCGTGAACCCGCCGCCCGCCGACCAGACCGGTGAGCTCTCCCTCAACGGGCTGCTGGGAGGCGGCACCCCCAACTAGCCCAACGAGGTCGACGACCGGGCCGACCAGGGACATGACCGGCATGAAGGGCCATGACGTACTCGTTGCGTCATCGGCCCTTCATCCGCGTTTGAACCCGATGGGGCCCGCCGGCGTCTAACATTTCGTCCGGTCGTCGCCGCCCGGACGATCTGGACGACAACGGAGGAGATCAGATGATTCGGCGCTTCGCAGCGGGCACGGCGGTGGCCACCGGCCTCGCTCTGTCGCTCACCGGCTGTCTTGGAGGTGCCAAGGACAAGGCGGGCGAAACCGGCAACCAGATCCAGCTCAGCGCCGCGCAGGTGCTCGGCAAGGCCGCGGAGAAGACCGGCCAGACCGACACCTTCAAGGCGGACGTGACCATCGACGGCACCATGTCCCAGGGCTCCATGAAGATGCACATGGTCATGCAGGCCCGCATCCGGCCGACGCTGGCCATGGCGATCAACATCGACTCGGCGAACATGGGTGGGCAGTCGATGCCCGGCGGCGGCATGGAGATGCGGCTCGTCAGCGACGCCATGTACATGAAGATCCCGGGTCTGGCGGCGCAGAACGGCGGCAAGCCGTGGAGCCGGATGCCCCTCTCCGCCCTGGGCGGGAACTACGACCAGCTCCTCCAGCAGGCGCAGCAGCAGAACCCGGCCGAGCAGACCAAGCTCCTCACCGGATCCAAGGACGTCCGCGAGGTCGGCACCGAGAACGTGGGCGGTGTCCAGACCAAGCACTACAGCGGCACGGTCTCGCTGGACGAGGCGCTCGGCAAGCTCGACCCCCAGAGCCGGCAGAAGATGGAGAAGGCCTACCAGCAGCTCGGCACCCAGAAGATCGGCTTCGATGTCTGGGTCAGCGACGACTCGCTTCCGCGCAAGATCATCAGCAAGGTGCAGACCGGCATGGGCGCCGTGAACACCACGATGCTCTTCAGCGACTACGGCAAGCCGGTCGAGGTGTCCGCGCCTCCGGCCTCGGAGACCGGCGAGTTCAAGATGCCGAACCTCGGCGGCAACTGACCATCGATCTGAGCGCCATGAGCGCCTGACCACGGGACCGCGTCCGCCACGGGCGCGGTCCCGATTTGGTGCAAGTCCGATTTGGTGCGAGCCCGATTTGGTGCAAGGCCGATCCAGCACGTACCCTGTTCTCTGCCGAAGACCGCCGGTCGTCACCTCACGGTGACCGAAGGACCCGATTCATTCGGGCGGCCCGCGTAGGTGAGACGAGAGCTTCCTGTACGACCTCCGCGTCGTGCCTGACGCCCCGTGCGCCTACGCCGGGGCGTTCGCTGTTTCTCCAAGCCTTTCGCCCCGGCGGCTTCCACCCAGGTAATCGGAAGGAGGCCCATGGCAAAGGCCGAAAAGGCTGCGGCGATCGCCGAGCTCAAGACCGAGTTCGAGAGCTCCAACGGCGCCGTGCTGACCGAGTACCGCGGGCTCACGGTGGCACAGCTCAAGGAGCTGCGCACCAACCTCGGCGAGACCGCGAAGTTCGCCGTGGTGAAGAACACGCTGACCAAGATCGCCGCTGACGGCGCCGGGCTGGACGAGCAGTTCAAGTCGCTGCTCGAGGGCCCGTCGGCCATCGCCTTCGTCAAGGGTGACGTGGTCGAGGCCGCCAAGGGACTGCGTGACTTCGCCAAGGCCAACGAGCACCTGGTGATCAAGGGTGGCTACATCGATGGCAAGTCGATGGACGCCGCCGAGGTCGCCAAGCTCGCAGACCTCGAGTCGCGCGAGGTGCTCCTCGCGAAGCTCGCGGGGGCGATGAAGGGCAACATGGCCAAGGCCGCTGCCGTCTTCGCCGCCCTGCCGACGCAGACGGCCCAGCTCGCCGAGGCGCTCCGCGCCAAGCGCGAGGCCGCCGGCGAGACAGCCGAGGCTCCGGCCGCGGCTCCCGCCGACGACGCCCCGGCCACCGAGGCCGCTGCCGACGAGGCGCCCGCCGAGTAACGGTCCGCCCGGACCAGGACCCCGCGGTCCACGTAAGACCCCACGTTTTTAAGCCATAGCGGAGGAACACATCATGGCGAAGCTCAGCCAGGACGAGCTGCTCGACGCTTTCAAGGAGATGACCCTCCTTGAGCTGTCGGAGTTCGTGAAGCAGTTCGAGGAAGTCTTCGACGTCAAGGCCGCCGCCCCGGTCGCCGTGGCCGCCGGCCCGGCCGGCCCGGCCGCCCCGGCCGAGGAGGCCGAGGTCAAGGACGAGTTCGACGTCATCCTCGAGGCCGCCGGCGACAAGAAGATCCAGGTCATCAAGGAGGTCCGTGCCCTCACGAGCCTCGGCCTCAAGGAGGCCAAGGACCTGGTCGACGGTGCGCCCAAGCCGCTGCTCGAGAAGGTCAACAAGGAAGCGGCCGACAAGGCCAAGGAGGCCCTGGAGAAGGCCGGCGCGACGGTCACCGTCAAGTAAGGCTTCTCCGAACTCCGGAGCTGTGACGGCTCCACTGCTCTCCAAGAGGCGGCCACCCCGGCGGGGTGGCCGCCTCTTCGCGTGAGGGGCCTTCATGGCGCGGGCCCTGCGCCTTGACACATTGGAAGGCTCTTCGTGCCGGAGGGGATCTGGGAGGCGTTCGGCGGGCTCGAACTTGTCCGAACGTGACAAAAACACGATCGAACCTGCTTTGGGGAGCTAGTTGTGGGCCTCAGCGCGTGCCCCGTAGCGTCACCCACTACCGAGCACGTCCATGCAGCCCGGCCACACCCGGCCGTAACCACCACAACCTCTGCTTGAAGCACCTCTTCACAGGCCAGTAGTCTCCCAAGCGACGTAAGTAACGATTGTCTTACGACGTCGCATTTTGCCCCTGATCTGGGCGGGAACCTCTTCCATTTCCAGAAAGGGCCGCTACGGTAGTGGCACCCGCCACAGCTACCGGGCGGTAGCAACGGGGCGGACACAAGATGTGACGACAACTTCACCCGTGAACTCCAGCTCGCCGCCACCCACCCCGTCCCCGCGGGCAGAGCGGCGTCACAGCCTGGGTTCGCTACTCGATCATTGGGTTCCGGATTCCCCCGGCCTGGACGAAAGGTGACGAGTGGGCGTCGAGATTCGCGTCGAAGGGCTGACGAAGGCCTTCGGCAGCCAGACCATCTGGCAGGACGTATCGCTAACGCTGCCCGCAGGAGAGATCTCTGTTCTCCTGGGGCCTTCGGGCACGGGCAAGTCCGTCTTCCTGAAGTCCCTGGTCGGGTTGCTCAAGCCCAATCGCGGTCACATCTGGGTCGGCGACCGGGACCTGCCGTACCTTCCCGAGGCCCAGCTCTACGAGACCCGCAAGCTGTTCGGCGTCCTGTTCCAGGACGGCGCCCTGTTCGGCTCGATGAACCTCTTCGACAACATCGCGTTCCCGCTCCGCGAGCACACGAAGAAGTCCGAGTCCGAGGTCAAGCGCATCGTCATGGAGAAGATGGAGCTGGTCGGCCTGATCGGCGCCGAGGGCAAGCTCCCCGGTGAGATCTCCGGCGGTATGAAGAAGCGCGCCGGCCTCGCCCGCGCCCTCGTGCTCGACCCCGAGATCCTCCTGGTCGACGAGCCGGACTCCGGCCTCGACCCGGTCCGCACGGCCTACCTCAACCAGACGATCGTCGACCTGAACGCCGAGCTGAACGCGACGTTCCTCATCGTCACCCACGACATCAACACCGCCCGGACCGTTCCGGACAACATCGGCCTGCTGTTCCGCCGCGAGCTGGTGATGTTCGGCCCGCGCGAGATGTTGTTGTCGAGCGAGGAGCCGGTCGTCCGGCAGTTCCTCAACGCCCGCCGGGTCGGCCCCATCGGCATGTCCGAGGAGAAGGACGTCTCCGAGCTGGAGGCCGAGGCCAAGATGGGCCTGGACGTGGGCAAGCTGCCCCCGATCCCGCCCCAGCAGATGCCCAGCAGCGGCCGCATCCGCCCGGCGCAGCACGCGCCCGGCGCCTGGTGCGCCGCGCACGGCGTCACGCCGCCTCCCGGCTCGTTCATCGACGACATGGGCCGTAACTGGGTCGAGGAGTGGCCGCGGTACGTCGCGGCCATGAGCCCGGTCGCCGGCCAGCAGCCCCCGGGAGCAAGGTACTGATGTCAACTCCTGGTATCGGCGCGAACCAGCGAGGGGGCAAGAAGGGCGACGGCTCTTCCGGCACGCTCCAGAAGGTCGGGGACGGCGCCGCGAACATCGCGATCAAGGAACCCGGACGCTTCTTCGCGTTGTGCCTGGACACCTTCCGCGCGATGTTCGTCTGGCCGTTCCAGTGGCGCGAGTTCGTCCAGCAGGCCTGGTTCATCGTCAGCGTGACCGTGGTGCCGACGATGCTGGTCGCCATCCCGTTCGGCGGCATCCTGTCGCTGCAGGTGGGCGGCCTCATCCGGCAGCTCGGCGCGCAGTCGTTCACCGGTGCGACCGCGGTGGTCGCGATCGTCCGCGAGGCCAGCCCGCTGGTGACCTCGCTGCTGGTCGCGGGTGCCGCGGGTTCGGCGATGTGCGCGGACATCGGCTCGCGCAAGATCCGTGAGGAGATCGACGCCATGGAGGTGCTGGGGATCAACCCCCTGCACCGCCTCGTCGTGCCCCGCATGCTGGCCTGCGCGTTCGTCGCGCTGTTCCTGAACGGCCTGGTGTCGGTGGTCGGCCTCATCGGCGGCTACGTCTTCAACGTCATGTTGCAGGACGGCACCCCCGGCGCGTACCTGGCGTCGTTCAACGCGATCGCGCAGCTACCCGACCTGTTGCAGGCCGAGTTCAAGGCGTTCGTCTTCGGTATCACGGCGGGACTGGTCGCGGCCTATAAGGGCTTGAACGCGAAGGGCGGCCCGAAGGGCGTGGGCGACGCGGTCAACCAGACCGTCGTCATCACGTTCATGCTGCTCTTCCTGGAGAACTTCCTGATCTCCACCCTGTACTTCCAGTTCATTCCCCAGAAGGGCATGTGATGGCTGCCCCTGGCAAGACGGGGAAGGCCGCCACCAAGGCGCTCAACGCCCCCCTCGACCGCATGGAGGACCTCGGTCGCCAGCTGTCGTTCTACGCGCGGGCGTTCGCCTGGTTCTTCCGGGTGCTGCGCCGCTACCGCACCGAGGTGCTGCGGCTGCTCGCCGAGGTGAGCCTCGGGACGGGCGGCCTGGCGGTCATCGGCGGCTCCGTGGTGATCGTCGGCTTCATGACGTTCTTCACCGGCAGCCAGGTCGGCCTCCAGGGCTACAACTCCCTGAACCAGATCGGCACGGCCGCGTTCACCGGCTTCGTGGCGTCGTACTTCAACACGCGTGAGATCGCTCCGCTGGTGTCGGCGCTGGCGCTGTCGGCGACGGTCGGCTGCGGCTTCACCGCCCAGCTCGGCGCGATGCGGATCTCCGACGAGATCGACGCGCTGGAGGTCATGGCGGTCCCGTCGATGCCGTTCCTGGTGACGACCCGCCTGATCGCCGGGATGCTCGCGGTGGTCCCGCTCTACATCGTGGGCCTGCTGGCCTCGTACGGCGCCACCCGGGTGGTCGTCACGCTGTTCTACGGGCAGTCGACCGGCACCTATGACCACTATTTCAATCTGTTCCTACCGCCCTATGACATCTTGTGGTCATTCGGCAAAGTGATCGTCTTTGCGATGCTCGTGATGCTCATCCACTGCTACTACGGCTACAACGCCAGCGGCGGCCCGGCGGGCGTCGGCGTCGCGGTGGGCCGCGCGGTGCGCACCAGCATCGTCGTCATCAACGTGGCCGACCTGCTGCTCGGCATGGCGATCTGGGGAGCCACCACGACCGTCCGGATTGCGGGGTGACGGCTCGATGACGCAAGTTGCTTCCGGGAAGGCGAGCGCGAACGGCATGTCCCAGCGTGTGCGCTACCAGTTGCTGGGCCTGTCGATGGTCATCTTCGTCGCGCTGCTGCTGGTGCTGACCGTCGCCCTGTTCAACAAGGCGCTCACGCCGGTGGTGAAGGTGAAGGTCGACGCCGAGCGCGCCGGACTCCAGCTGCTGCCGCGTTCGGACGTGAAGGTCCGCGGCCTGATCGTGGGAGAGGTCCGGGGGACGCACGCGACCGCCGACGGCGCCGTGCTGGACCTGGCGCTCGATCCCGACAAGGCCAAGCTGATCCCGAACAACGTCCAGGCCCGGCTGATCCCCAAGACGCTGTTCGGTGAGAAGTACGTCGACCTGACGATCCCGGCCCAGCCGGGCCCGCTCGGGCTGCGCAAGGGCCAGACGATCCAGCAGGACCGGTCCCAGACCGCGGTCGAGATCGACAAGGTGCTCAACAACCTGCTGCCGCTGCTGCAGGCGGTGCGGCCGGAGAAGCTGAACGCCACCCTGAACGCGCTCTCCACCGCGCTCCAGGGCCGTGGCGACCAGCTCGGACGCAACCTGGAGCAGGTCGACTCGCTGCTGAAGAAGCTCAATCCCGAGCTGCCGACGCTGGTGTACGACCTGAACGCGCTGTCGGACACCGCCGACATCTACAGCGACGCCGCGCCGGACCTGCTGCAGACGTTGCGCAACCTCAACGTCACCAACAAGACGATCGCCGACAAGCGCGCCACGATCGAGCAGATCATCCCCATGGTCACCGGCACGGCCGAGAAGGGCGACCGGTTCATGCAGGTCAACGGTCCCAAGATCATCGGGGTCAACGTCGCCAACCGGGCCGGGCTCGCGCTGTTCGCCCGCTACTCGCCGTCCTTCCCCTGCACGATCGCGGGCATGAACAAGCTGGCGCCCGAGACCGAGCGGACCGCCGGCGCGGGCGGTTCGACGACGTTCAACCTGACGGTCGAGATCGTCAAGCCGCGGCCGGCGTACAAGAACCCGCTGGACCTGCCCGACCCCCGGGACCACCGCGGGCCGCGCTGCTACAACATGCCCAACCCCAAGATCCCCTTCCCCGACTACCTCGCGCTGGACGGCACCGAGGACGACCTGTGGTGGAAGAACCCCGATCCGCCCAACGCCCCGGCCAACGCCGGCACCCGCGGCCGGGCGACCTCGGGCGTCTTCGTGGACCCGGGCTCCATGAGTGAGAAGGAAAAGATCAAGAATGTCCTCGGGCCGATGACGCGGACCCCGGCGGACGAGGTGCCGGACGTGGCGGAGTTGCTGTTCGGCCCGCTCCTGCAGGGATCGGTGGTGACGGTCAAGTGAACGAGCAGCGAGCCGACGAGCGCGCTCGGACCGTCGAGGCGCACCTTGTCGCAGGTTGTGCGCGAGGAGGTGAGCGCGACCATGGGTAAGACCACGAGCGCCGCGATCAAACTGGGCATCTTCGTCGTCCTGACCTCGCTGGTCACCGGCGTGCTGGCGATGACCATCTCGAACGTGCGGTTCGCCGACACCCGCAGCTACAAGGCCATCTTCACCGACGTGGCCGGGCTGCTGGAGAAGGACGACGTCCGGGTGGCCGGCGTCCGGGTCGGCCAGGTCGAGAAGATCAAGCTGCACCAGGGAAACAAGGCCGAGGTCACCTTCAGCGTCAACAAGTCCGGCGTGTTCGAGGCGGGCATCCCCACGTCCACCCTGGTGCAGGTGCGCTACCGCAACCTGATGGGCCAGCGGTACGTGGCGCTGACCGAGGGCCCGGGCGCGGCCAACGACTACCTGCGTCCCGGTGGCACGATCCCGATCACGCAGACCAAGGCGGCGCTGGACCTGACCGTCCTGTTCAACGGGTTCAAGCCGCTGTTCAAGGCCCTGGAGCCCGACGACGTCAACAAGCTGGCGTTCCAGATCGTCCAGACCCTGCAGGGCGAGGCCGGCACGGTCAACAGCCTGCTGTCGCACGTGGCGTCGCTGACCAACACGCTCGCCAACCGCGACCGGGTCATCGGCCAGGTGATCGACAACCTCAACAGCGTGCTGGGCACCGTCGACCAGCGGCACGAGGAGGTCAACCGGCTGATCGGCGACCTGCGCGGCTTCGTCAGCGGGGTGGCCGACGACCGCAAGGCGATCTTCGACTCGGTCGAGGCGCTCAACGACCTGTCCGGCACCACCTCCGGCCTGCTCTCCGAGGCGCGGCCCGGCATCCAGAACGACATCGCCGGCCTGCGGACGCTGGCTGCGACGTTGAACCGCCACGACGACAAGCTCGACCTGTTGTTGAAGCGGACCCCGCAGCGCCTGGAGGGGCTGGTCAACATCTCCTCGTACGGCGGCTGGTTCAACATGTACATCTGCGGCTTCGACGCCAAGGTGCGGTTGCCGGGCGGCCCGATCTACCAGACACCGGCGATCGTGAACGACAACGCGAGGTGCAAGTAGATGAGGATCCCCTTCCGGGAACGCAACCCGGTCCCCATCGGGCTTGGCGCCTTCGCCGTCATCATCGTCCTGCTCGTGCTGGCGATGAACCTCGGCAGCATCCCGTTCATCAACGGCACGCGGACCCACACCGCCGCGTTCGCCGAGGCCGCCGGGCTCAAGCCGGACGAGGAGGTCCGGATCGCCGGCGTCAAGGTCGGCAAGGTCACCGGCACCGACCTCGACGGCGACCACGTCAAGGTCACCTTCCAGGTGGACAACGACGTGAAGCTGGGCGACCTCACCCGCGCCGAGATCAAGATCAAGACCGTGCTGGGCGCGCACTACCTGTCGCTCGACCCGCGCGGCGGCGGCCGGTTGTCGAAGCAGATCCCGCTCGACCGGACGGCCACCCCCTTCGAGGTGGTCCCGGCGATCAGCCAGCTGAGCCAGCGGCTCCAGAAGATCGACTACCAGCAGGTCGCGAAGTCCTTCGACGTCCTGTCCGACACGTTCGAGAACTCGCCGGACGAGATCCGGGCCTCGCTCAAGGGGCTGCGGAGGCTGTCGAGCACCATCGCCTCCCGCGACGAGGAGCTGCACGAGCTGGCCGGCCGGGCCAGGAGCGTGTCGCAGCTGCTGGCCGACCGCAACCAGGACTTCTCCAAGCTGATCGAGGACGGCGACAAGATCCTTCAGGCCGTGCAGGCCCGGCGGGCCGTCATCCACCAGCTGCTGATCAACACGGTGACGCTCTCCCAGCAGATCAACGCGCTGATCAGGGAGAACCAGACCCAGCTAAAGCCGATGTTGCAGAACCTCTCCGGCGTGACCAAGGTGCTGCTGAAGAACCAGCAGAACCTGGACCGCACGATCGAGCTGTTCGCGCCGTTCGCGCGGCAGTTCTCCGACGTCACCGGCAACGGCCGCTGGTTCGACGCCTGGATCCAGAACCTGATCCCCATCCCCGCCCACATCGAGAACCCGCCGAGCCAGGGCGGCGGCCACGGAACCCGTGCCCCGAACCAGAACGGCGGTCAGAACGGGACGCGGGGCGGCCAGAACGGCGGTCAGAACGGCAACGACAAGGGCAACCCGCTGCCCTTCCTCCCGTAAGCGAGCAGGTAGGTATCCGTGCGCAATTCAGGAACCATCCTCCGGCTCGGCGGCGCCATCCTCGCCGTCGCGGTGCTGGCGGCCGCGCTCGTGCTCGCCCTGCGGGAGCCCAAGCAGCGGTACATGACGGCCTACTTCGCCAAGACCGTCGGCCTCTACAAGGGCGCCGACGTGCGCATCCTCGGCATCAAGGTCGGCCGGGTCGAGAGCGTGAGCCCGGTCGGCGACTCGGTGAAGGTCGAGCTGAAGTACGACGCCAAGTACAAGGTGCCCGTCGACGCCCAAGCCGTGATCGTCAACCAGACCCTGGTCGCCGACCGCTACATCCAGCTGACCCCCGTCTACAAGGGCGGTCCGGTCATGCCCGACAAGTCGA
Source organism: Actinomadura rudentiformis (assembly GCF_008923185.1). Classification (GTDB taxonomy): domain Bacteria; phylum Actinomycetota; class Actinomycetes; order Streptosporangiales; family Streptosporangiaceae; genus Spirillospora; species Spirillospora rudentiformis. The sequence goes on along the minus strand of NZ_WBMT01000003.1, from coordinate 6,360 downwards.
CGCTGACCATCAACCGCACCGCGGTGCCGGTCGAGGTCGACGAGATCGGCTCCAGCCTGAACGACCTCAACAAGGCACTCGGGCCCGACGGCGCCAACAAGCCCGGCCCGTCCGGCCAGCAGGGCTCCCTGTCCCGGCTGCTGCAGGTCGGCGCCGACACCCTCGAGGGCCAGGGCACCGACATCCGTCAGACGATCAGCGACACCTCCAAGGCGCTCAGCACGCTCAGCGCCGACCGTGAGGACGTCGCCAAGACGATCGAGAACCTGCGGGTCATCACCGGCGCGATGCGGGCCAATGACGCGCAGATCCGGCAGTTCACCGGCCACCTCAACGGGGTGTCCGGGCAGCTGGCGGGGGAGAAGGAGGAGCTCAGCGCCGCGCTGAACACCCTCGGCCCGACACTGCGCAACGTCCAGCGCTTCATCAAGGACAACCGCGGCGAGCTGTCGAAGAACGTGCGCCAGCTCGCCCAGATCACCGGCACGCTGGTGAAGCAGAAGGACGCCCTCGCCGAGTTCATGACGGCCGCGCCGCTGGCGATCAACAACACGGCGCGCGCGTACGACCCGATCAGCGGCACCGTCCACCAGCGCGCGGACCTGCGGCAGTTCCACGACCTGGCCGACTGGATCTGCTCGCTCGCGTACTCGGTCGGGACCCCGGCCAAGCAGTGCCTGGACTTCGTCCGCCCGTACAACGGCATCGGCAAGGCGCTGACCGGGCTGAGCCTGGACCTGTCCTGGATCACCGCACTCACCACGCACTACGACCCGGTGCCGATCCCGCCGGACGCGTACCCGCCGGGCGAGGGACCGGGCACCAGGGGCTCCGGCGCCAAGGGCACCAAGACCAAGAACCAGCAGACCAAGACCGGCGGGCAGCAGGCGGGTGGCCGGCAGGCGGGTGGCCAGAACGATCACCAGCCCCGGGACATCAACGGTCTGCTGCCGGGAGGTGGCGAATGAGGCGGCCGTACATCAGGCTCGCCGCGGCGGCCCTCGCCGGAGTGACGGCCCTGTCGGGCTGCTCGTTCCGCGGCGTGGACTCGATTCCGCTGCCCGGCGGGCCCGACGTGGGCGACGATCCGCTCACGGTCAAGATCGAGTTCCAGAACGTGCTGGACCTGGTGCCGCAGTCGGTGGTCAAGGTCAACGACGTCTCGGTGGGCAAGGTCGAGAAGATCGACCTCGCGGGCCGGGACGGCAACGCGGCCCTCGGCGTGCCGGGCGGCCAGAGCGGCTGGCGCGCGGTCGTCACCGTCAAGATCCGCCGGGACACCAGGCTGCCCGACAACTCCGTGGCGACGATCGGCCAGACCAGCCTCCTGGGCGAGAAGTTCGTGGCGCTCTCCTCGCCGCCGCGGCCCGAGGCCCCGACCGGCCAGCTGGGTAACAACGACCTGATCCCGCTGGCCCGGACGACCCGCAGCACCGAGATCGAAGAGGTGCTCTCGGCCATGTCGCTGCTGCTCAACGGCGGCGGGCTGGAGCAGGTCTCGACGATCACTCACGAGCTCAGGGCCGCCATGGGCGGGCGCGAGGCGACGATCAAGTCGGTGCTGCACCGGGTCGACACGTTCGTGGGCACCCTCGACCGCAACCGGAGTTCGATCGTCCGTGCGATCGACAGCATCGACCGCCTGACCGGCAAGCTGTCGGCCGAGCGCGCGACGATCGCCGACACCATCGACAAGGCCGGGCCCGCGGTCGACATCCTCAACCGCAACCGCGCCGACCTCACCAAGATGCTGGTGTCCCTGGACAAGCTGAGCCGCCGGACCACCGGCGTGATCAAGGCATCCCAGGAGGACCTGCTGGCCAACCTGCGGGACGTCGACAAGGTCCTGCGCAACCTCAACAAGGCCGGCGACACGCTGCCCAAGACGCTGGAGGCCATGATCGCCTTCCCGTTCGCGCCCACGTTCAACAACGTGGTCAAGGGCGACTTCGGCAACGTGCGGCTCACGCTCGACCTGGACATGGAGAGCCTCGCCCGCAACCTGCTCGGCGGCACCGATCTCGAAGGCCTGCTCAACAGCGGCCAGGGTATGCGCAGTCTCCTGAAGGTCCCGAACATGGCCCTCCCGCAGCGGCCGCTGGGCGTCCTGCCGAACATGCCCGGCGACACCCCCGGCGGCGGTCTCCCCGGGCTTCCGGCGCCGAACGGCGGGCAGAACGGCGGCCAGACGGGCGGCAACACTGGCGGCAAGCCCCGTTCGATGGGCCAGTCCGATCTGGAGGCGTTGATGACGGGGGGCCTCTCGTGATCCTCAAACGAGGCGTCAAGATCCAGCTGGTCGTCTTCGCGATCGTCACGATCCTCGGCGTCAGCATCGTCGCGGTGAACTACCTCAAGATCGGCGCCGGCCTGCTGGGCCGCCAGTACACCGCGTACGTCGATCTGACCGACTCCGGCGGCGTCTTCACCAACGCCGAGGTCACCTACCGCGGTGTGGCCGTCGGCCGCGTCGGCCCGATCCAGCTCACCCAGGACGGCATCAAGGTCAAGCTCCAGCTCGACCGTGGCAAGCGCATCCCGCGCGAGGGCACCGCGGCCGTCGTGGCCAACCGCTCGGCGGTCGGCGAGCAGTACATCGACCTCCAGCCGAGCAAGAACACCGGGCCCTACCTCGACGAGGGCGACCCGTACACCATCCCGCGGCAGCTCACCCGGCTGCCGGTCTCGACCTCGGAGCTGCTGCGGAACGTCGACCGGCTGGTGACCTCGGTCAACCCGAAGGACCTCGGCACCATCGTGGACGAGCTGGACAAGGCGTTCGCCGGTTCCGGCACGGACCTGCAGAAGATCCTCGACGACACCGACCGGCTGCTGAAGACCGCCGAGGCGGCCTATCCCGACACCAAGCAGCTGCTGGACAACAGCAGGGTCGTGCTCGACACCCAGCGCTCTCAGGGCGCCGACATCAAGGGCTTCGCGCGCAACCTGAACGAGCTGACCACGCAGATCCGCCGGGACGACCCCGCGCTGCGGGCCACCATCGACGCCACCCCCGGCGCGGTCGACCAGGTGGACAAGACGATCACCGACCTGTCCCCGACGCTGCCGGTGCTGCTGGCCAACCTGACCACGACGGGCCAGGTCATCACCTCCCGCCAGGCCGGACTGCGCTCGCTGTTCATCCTCTATCCGGTGGCGGTCGCCGGTAACTTCACCGTGATGCCCGGCGACGGCACCCAGCACCTGGGGCTGGCGTTCAACATCGACTCGCCGCCGCCGTGCACCAGGGGCTACGAGAAGACCCAGCGCCGCTGGCCGCAGGACACCAGGCCCAAGAAGCCGCGCCTGGACGTGGGCTGCAAGTTGCCGAACAGCTCGCCCACCGACGTCCGCGGCTCCCGCAACGTGCCCAAGTCCGCGCTCACCAAGCCCCCGGCGCTCCCGCCGGGCGCCACCGACGGCGCAGGCTTCCCCGAGGGCGGCGCGACCGGTACCAAGGCCAAGGCCGGCCAGCAGCGCGCCTCGGTGAACGGCCAGGCCACAGGCCAGGACGCGAGCCAGATCTTCATTCCCTTGCCGTCGAACTCAGTCGAATTGGCCGGGTACGATCCAGCGACCGGCGCGGTCTATGGGCCGGACGGCAAGCGTTATGCCCTGCCCACGACCGCGGGATCCCGTCAGCTGGGGGAGGAGGCCTCGTGGAAGTGGCTCCTGCTCGGGCCGTTGGCACAGTGAGGATGACGTGAACAAGACCTCCAGGCTCACGACCCTGGTCCTCGGCGTGCTCGTGATCGGGCTCGCCGTGGCCGTCGCCTGGGTGGGCGTCATCGTCTGGCAGAAGAAGAGCGACGCCGACCAGCGCGCCAAGGCCGTCCAGGCCGCCCGCCAGACGGGCGTCAACCTGATGACCGTCGACCACGCCAGCGCCCAGAAGGACCTCGACCGGATACTCGCCGGCACGACCGGCGACCTGAAGAACCAGCTCGCGACGCAGTCCAAGGTCTTCATCGACTCCGTGACGAAGGCCCAGACCAAGTCCACCGTCAGCCAGGTGGACGCGGCCGTGGTCTCCATCGACGGCGACTCCGCCGAGGTCATGGTCTCTCTGAACGGCATGGTCACCAACCCCAAGGTCCCCGGCGGCGTGACCAGGCCCTACCGGTACCTGATGGATCTGACCAAGTCCGGTGACCGCTGGCTGGTGTCGAAGTTGGAGATGGTCCCGTAATGGCCAAGAACGCCCCCGCGACCCCGGCGGAGAGGGCCCGGGAGGCGGAACGCCGGGCACGCCTGGCCGAAGAGGCCGCCGAGCGGGCCCGCGAAGCCGCCAGGCTCGCCCAGGAAGCCGCCGCAGCCGCGGCCGCCGCCGAAGCCGCCGAGGCGGAAGCCGAGGCCGCAATGGCCGAAGCCGAAGCAGAGACCGCCGAAGCCGAAGCCGCCGCCGCCAAGGCCGAACTGACCGACCCCGACGTCGACGAGCCGGAATCCGACTCCACAGACAAGCCAGGCGCCGAAACCGAGGCCGCCACGGGCAAGTCCGGCAGTGTGATTGAGGCCGCCGCCAAGGCCGCCGATGCCGATGCCGCTGGTGTGGCTAAGGCCGACGTGGGCGAGCCCGCCAACACGGCCGCGGCCGACGACGGATCCAAGCCCGACGTCAAGAGAAGCGCCGCGGCCAACGGCCGTCAGGCAGGCAAGGCTGGTGGTGCGTCCAAGACCGACCCCGCAGACAAGGCGGGTGACACGGCAGATCCCTCTGGCGCGGCCAAGGTCGGCGTGGGCGATCCCGCCGACGCAGATGACGACGGCGGCGTGGACGAGGACGGGGACGCGGGCAAAGTCAGCGCCGCGTCAAAGGCAGATGCCGCAACGAAGGCCGCCGATGTAGACGAGGCTGATGGCGTCGGCAAGGCCAGCGGGGATGCTCCGGCTGTGGCCAAGGCTGGCCGTAAGCCCACGACCGAGGATGACGCTGCGGCCAAGGCAGACGTGGATGAGGCCGTCGACACCGAGCAAGCTGGCGCGGCGGATGATGCCGATGAGGCCTCCGACGCCGACGAGGCAGGTGACTCTGCCGGGGCCGGCGAGGATGCTCCGGCTGTGGCCAAGACTGGCCGCAAGTCCAGGTTCGGCCGTAAGGGCAGGGGGCGTAGCGGCGCCGATGGCGCTGAGACGGCTTCTGAGGCGGTCGAGGCCGAGGCGAAGAGTACGAGCGCGGATGCCGCGGAGGGCGCCGAGGATGGCGCTGACGCCGATTCAGAAGGGGAAACCGGGGCAGAGTCGGTCGTTCTGAAGAAGTCCGGCGCGTCCAAGACTTCTGGGGGTGACACCGACAAGTCCCGGAGGCGTGGTTCCGGAGTGTCGGTGCTGACCGTCGTGCTGGCCGTGCTGGCTGTGGCGTTGTCCGCCGGTGTGGTGGCGCTGGGGATGAACGTCCGGGAGCGGAGCGCGACCGAGCAGGCCACCCGCCAGGCGACGTTCGCGGCCTCGCGGGCGGCGCAGGACCTGTCCTCGTTCGACTACAGGACGCTTGAGGACGACTTCAAGAGCGCCTCGGCCCAGACCACGGGCAAGCTCCGTACCGACTACGACAAGCTCGCTCAGACGCTGCGCTCGACCGCGGTCAGCCAGCAGGCCGTGGCCACCACGACGGTCCTCAAGGTGGGGGCGGTCAGCGCCTCGCCGAAGAAGGTCGTCGTGCTGGTCTACGCCAACCGCTCCACGGCGAGGAACACCGACAAGGAGAAGCGGCTCCCCGAGTCGCTGCGCATGAAGATGACCATGCTCAAGGTCGGCGACAAGTGGCTCGCCTCCGAACTGACGGTGATCTCGTAACGCTCGCCGATCCAAGCCGAGCGATCACCCCGCGAGGGGTGGTCGCTCGCCTGTTTCCAGGGGCTTCTACAGGGCCTACTGGTGAGTAGGGGCAGGAACCTTAAACTATGGCCTTCCTCACTGCAGGTCAGAGCCCGAAAAGTCCATGTCCGCTCTTGACTCTTGGGCCTTCAGGGGCGATGCTCCAAGGCAACTGTGATGCATACTGCGGCGGTAGAGTTGCGAGCGGTGTGGTGGTCGGCTACACTGCCCCTTTGCGCTGCCCTTTGACTATCCTCGTGTGAGAGCAACCCTGCCTGGGCCCGTTTTGGGGTCTTCTGAGCCAGTCTCGCACCTGGATCGTCTGGCGTGCGTGTCGTCAGTTACGCCGCGAGCCCTCGGAAGGACCACTCTTGGCAGCCTCGCGCAACGCCTCGAATACCGCAACCGGTCCGAACCGCGTCTCCTTCGCGCGCATCAAGGAGCCGCTCGAAGTCCCGGACCTCCTTGCTCTGCAGACCAACTCGTTTGATTGGCTGCTGGGTAATGAGAGGTGGAAGGCCCGGGTCGAGGCGGCCCAGAAGG
>NZ_WBMT01000029.1 GCF_008923185.1 Actinomadura rudentiformis | reverse complement strand
CCTTCTGGGCCGCCTCGACCCGGGCCTTCCACCTCTCATTACCCAGCAGCCAATCAAACGAGTTGGTCTGCAGAGCAAGGAGGTCCGGGACTTCGAGCGGCTCCTTGATGCGCGCGAAGGAGACGCGACGGGGGCCAGTGGATACGGCGGAGGCGTTGCGCGTGGCTGCCAACAGATGTCCCTTCCGAGGGCTCGCGGCGAACTGACGACACGCACGCCAGACGACATCACAGCCGATACGGAGGAGCGGGATGTCGAGGGCTAGTGCGGAAGGGCAGCATAAATCAAAACGCAGACAGATGTCCACACTTACATTAAGAGTCAACCTCAATCCCGCAGTCAGGATCGCATACTCACCCACGAATCGTCAAGTCGAACGCACAAAAGTCCCAACCGCCATGCCCGACCGCCTGATCGCCGGGCCCGTGGACGATATCGCGGCCGACCGACCTCGTCCGCCGCAGTGTCGAGGTCACGATTTCCGTGGCCACACGCACCACAAGTCTCGGAAATTGCATCAGGCGGGCGTAAAACCGCAGGTCGACGCCGCTGATGGGGCACGGCATACGAAGACGTGGCCCAGATCAAGGCGGAGTGGCCGAGCCCGACCGCCGCGGCCGCGTTCACCGCCGGCGCGGGCTTGAGGTTGTCGCGAACACCGCGGGCTTGAGGTTGTCACGGACCACGAGGACGAGCTTGGTGGCCACGGCATGCTTTCGGGTCACGTGGCAGTGTCGAGGCGGCGCTGGGCGAGCTGGGATGCGGCCTGGGCGGGGGTCACCTGCTGATGGTCCGCCGCGTGGAGGAGGTCGGCGACGGTGTGCTCGATGGCCTCGACGCGCTTGCGTGCCTCGTGGGCGGTGCCGTGATGCAGTTCCATGGTGAGCGCGTTGATGACACCGCCCGCGCTGGCGACATAGTCCGGCACCCAGAAGATGCCGCGCCGGTGCAGGAGGTCGGCGACGTCCGGGGTGGCGAGCTGGTTGTTGGCGGGTCCGACGATGGCGGCGCAGCGCAGTTCAGGCACGATCTGCTTGGTGAGGGTCCCGCCGAGCGCGGCGGGGACGAGGATGTCCACGTCCGCGGTGAGGCCTTCGTCGGGAGCGACCCAGGTGGCGCCGAGTTCGCCGGTGCGTTCGCGCTTGGCGGGGTCGATGTCGCTGACCAGGAGTTCGGCGCCTTCGGCGGCGAGTAGGCGGGCCAGCCGCAGACCGACGCTGCCGAGCCCCACCACCGACAGGCGTGCACCAGTGAGTGCGGAGGTGCCGTGGAGGCGTTGCCTGACGGCGCGCAGGGCGGCCAGCGTGCCGAGCGCGGTGGCCGGTGAGGAGTCACCGCTGCCGCCCCGTTCCTCCGGCTTGCAGAAGACGTGCGCGGTGCGTTCGCCGATGGCCGCCATGTCCTGCGGTGTGGTTCCGACGTCCGGACCGGTCGCGTACGCCCCGTTCAGAGACGCGACGGCGTCCGCCACGTCTTCCAGCACCTTGCGGCGCAGTGCCACATCCAGGACGGTGCTCTCGGGCACCGCGACGACGGTCTTGCCGCCACCGTTCGCCAGACCGGCGACGGCGCACTTGGCGGTCATGCCGGCCGACAGGCGCAGGGCGTCGGCGAGCCCATCGCGCCAGTCGGCGTAACGCCAGAGGCGGCAGCCTCCGACCGCCTGGCCGAGCTTCGTCGAGTGCACGGCGACGATCACCGGGAGATCAGAGCGAAGGCCGGTGCGGATGGCGACCTGCTCGTGATCGAATTCTGCGGACACTGCATTGCCCTTCCGATTGGCCGGTATTGCAGCCAAGGATTGGCCTAGTGGCTCACAAATTCCACTGTGATCGAACAAATGATCAGAATCTGGGCCTGAGCGGCGAACGGGATGAATGTCGTTCGGTGATACGGCAATTCCGCCGATCGGTTGAAACGGCCTCCAGATCGAAGACAGCGCCGTACATCTGACAGGGCCTGGACGACCTGCCGGATGGTCGCGTCGTCCGGCACTCCGGCGGCCGAGACCATCCGCCGGAAGGCCGCCGCGCCGGCGTCGAGGTGGTACTCGTCCTGGTTGCCAGCATCGATCCACAGTGCCCGCAGGAGGCCAGCGCTCCTGCGAACCGGAGCCCCAGCGGGCCAGAAGATGGCCACGTTCTTGGGATCAGTCGTGCGCGGGCGGCTCGAACACCACTTCGTGCATCCTGCCGTCGGGCATTTGCAGGAACACCTTCCCGCCGCTGGCCTGGTGCATCTGGAGGAGCACCCATGCCCGCACGGCGAAGTCGATGAACTGAGCCTGGTTGAAGCCGCTTCGCGCCACTTCTGCTTCCAGTGCCCGCGCAGTGTCCACGGCGAACGGCACATACGCAGTGATCTCGCCGGTGGTCATCGTGTCGCCTCGGTGAGCTTGTCGCGTAGCTCCTCGGCGGTGTCGGCTTCGAGAGCGGTCACGCTGTGGTCAACAAGCCGCCGGGTGGTCGGATCCCGCACGGGGTTGCGAGTCGCCCACCAGCGGCCACGGTTGGTGGTGATGATGGACCATCCGGGGAAGTCCAGGCGTAGCCGGTTCTTGGTCTCCGCTACCGTCGTCATCAAGCCGGACTCACCTCCGGTCAGGCCCTCGGATCACCGGCGTTCGCCCGCCGGCGGGCGAAACGGGTGGAGCGAATGACCTTCGGCGAGAAGCTGCGCGTCCTCATGGATGAGCGCGGCATCGGCGTACGGGAGCTGGCCCGCATGGTTCCGTGCGATCACGGGCACCTGTCGAAGATCCGCGCGGGTGACAAGGTGCCTTCGCCCAAGTTCGCCGAACGGCTCGACGAGCTACTTGACGCCGACGGCACGCTCGCCGAACTCAAGCCGGTCCCGATCCGTGCTGTGACCCATGACGCCCTTGGCGAGACGATGGAAACCATCGAGCTCGCGCGCAGGGTGGCCGCCACCGACGTCGGGGACGAGACGCTTGTGGCGTTGGAGATGACCGTGGACGATCTCGCGTCCGCCTACCCGAGTTCGGCCCCTGACGAACTGCTCGCCCGCACGCGGCAGCACCTCGCCTACGTCTCCCAGCTCATGGACGCGCGAATGACTCTGGCCGAGCGACGCCGCCTGGTCGTCGTCGGAGGCTGGTTGTCCCTGCTCGCCGCGACGTGCGACGTTGACCTCGGCCGCCGCCCGGCCGCCACCGCGCGCCTGCGGACCGCCGCACAGCTCGCCAGACACGTGGGGCACCCTGAGATCCTCGCTTGGACGCTGGAGACGCAGGCGTGGCAGCACATCACCGATGGCGACTACCGGCAGGCCGTCAAGCTCTCACGAGGCGCCCAGGAGGTAGCGCCCAAGAACGGCTCAGCGTTCATTCAGGCGACCGCACAGGAGGGGCGCGTGGGCGCGGCTCGCGGCCGATGGGGTGACTGGTGCGGCCGGAGAAACCCGCGAGGCCCTGGCGCGCGTCGAGCGGCTCGTGGAGCCCTTGCCGATGCCCGACCGGCCCGAGCACCACTTCCGGTATGACCCGGCCAAGAGCGACGCCTACACCGCCACAACGCTCTCGTGGCTCGGCGATCCGGCGGCCGAGCCGTACGCCCGCGGCGTGCTCGATCGGCTGGAGCGACCCACGGTCGGCCCTGCCCGGCCCCGGCGAGCGGCCTCCGCTCGGCTTGACCTCGCCCTCGCGCTGCTCGCCTCCGACCAGCCGGACGAGGCCGCCCACGCGGCCATGGAGGCGGTGACGAGCGGGCGCCTCGTCCCTTCGAACTACTGGCGTGCAGCCGAGGTCATCACCGCAGTGCAGGCGCTGAGTGTGCCGGAGGCGACCGACCTGCAAGCGGCCTACAGAGAACTCTGCCCACCTGCATGACGAAGAACGTCGCGCAGATGGGCAGAGTCTGCCTGATGGCTACTGTTCTAGGGCCGGTGGTAGACCGTCCCAGAGGTGCCCGAGGTCGGTCGGCCGGGACGTCGGGCGAACGGTTCAGAGCCAGGTCGTGCCGAGCCAGGCCGCTGCCGCAGCGGCTGCCAGGAGGGCGATGTTGAGACCGATCTGCCGGGCCTCGCCACGGGAGACGTGGACGGCGATGCCGCCGATCTGGATCAGGACGAGGCCGATCGCCGCAGCGATGGCGAGCCAGACTGCGATCCCGGTCAGTGGCGGCAGGATCAGACCGGCCGCGCCGAGGACCTCCAGGACTCCGATCAACCGCACGAGCGGCATGGGAACGGTGTCGACCCAGCCCATCATCGGCTGGAGCTGCTCCTGGCTCTGGATGGCCTTCTTGCCTCCGGCGTAGAGGTAGAAGACGGCCAGGAGCGCCGCCACGATCCAATAGGAAATCTCCATGAAAGGCACCTCGGAGGCTCGGAACGTGGCGCTGGCCACGATGGTTATCAGCCGTAAGTAGCCTCATCATGCGTCACTATTGAAAGCCTTACAAAAGGCACACGCATGTGCGTTACAGACAGAGGGTTGTCATGTCGGAGTACGAGCACACCTGCATGATCCGAGGAGACGGAGGGCGGACGATCCGCGCCATCCTCGACCGCATCTGCAACAAGTGGACGTTGCTGATCGTGGCGACCCTCGATCAGGGAAGCCTGCGCTTCACCGACTTGCACCAGCAGGTTCCCGGGATCTCCCAGCGCATGCTGACGCTGACGCTCCGGAACCTCGAACGCGACGGCCTGGTCTCCCGAACGGTCTACGCCGAGGTCCCGCCACGGGTCGAATACGCGCTGACCCCAACCGGCAAGAGCCTCATTCCACCCGCATTGGCCCTCGCCAGCTGGGCCATCGAGCACGTTCCGCACATCGAGTCCAGCCGAGAGGCCTACGAGACCCGGAACCAATGACCCGATGCCCTCGACGTCTGCAGTGTCCGTGACGTGCGACCGGCCACACGACCACCACGATCGCCGCCCGGTGGGGATTCACCAACCCCGAACACTTCAGCCAAGCCTTCTGGTACAGCTCGTTCAAAGAGGCCGACGGCAGGGCGCTGCGTCCCTGACCTGGTCTCGTGGTGGGAGAACGCCGACGCCCACGCTCGCGCGATCATGACTGTGGCCGTCGACGCGGCCGCGTTCTCGACTGCGAGGGGTTCTGATGGGCCTGAACGTGCGAAGGATTCTGGGGGACGAGCCGTTCGCCGACATCGGCGCTCCGGACGTGGTGGCCTCGAACGGGGTCTGGACCCTGGTCGGCGGGGACCTGGGCTGGCTGGGTTGGCACGGCGACATGACCTGCAACACGTGGTGGCAGGGATGGCGCCTGGGGGTTTACTGGGCCGACGACCTGCGTCTGGAACACCTGCTGCGGCTGCGGTGGCCGGTGAGGTCGATCGCTTTCCACCCGAGCCTTCCCTTTGCGGCCGTGGGAACGGGCGGCTACGACGGCGGCTACCTCTTCAACGGCGAGTTGCTGCTCGTGGATCTGGAGTCGGGGTGGACGAGGTCCATGCTCGACGCGGACCGGGAGGTTCGCTTGGTCGAGTGGCTGGACGACCGGACGCTGCGCCTCCTGGTGGCTCCGCACAGCGAGGACTGGGAGGGCGCGGGCACCCACGGCCACGAGTTCGTCCTCGAAAGGGACTGGACATGGGCGGATGAGCACACGATCAGCCTGCCTCCCGGCGATGAGCCGCTGATCGAGACGCCGGCCCAGCGTGGGGCCGAGGCGGAGCTGCTGGAGTTGTTCCCCGGGTGGACGCGGCGGCGGCAGGTGTGGGACGTGGCGCGTCTGGACGACGGGCGCGTCCTGGCCGTGCTGGAGGGAATCGCGCTGGAGGCGTGGTTGGCCTCGGGAGAACGGGAGTGGGTCGTTCTGGATGAGGCGGGTGGGCGGCAGATCGCCGTCGCCCCTGACGAGCGGTCGGCCATGGTTAACATCTCGGAGGGGAAGCGCCTTGTGAAAGGCCGCTGGATGCGGCGTCCTGGGCGGGCCCTCCGCGTCGCCCTCGCGGACGGGAACGTCTTGGAGACGTTCGACAACGGGACATCGATGATGTTCACGACGCGCAACGACGGCTGGTTGGCGCTGCGCGACGCGCGTTACAAGGAGGAACGGCCACAGACCCGGCTCGTCAGCCCCGAGGGGGTGGAGGTCGGCCGGGTCGCACTGGGGCGGTACGACAGCGGCCGACACGTCCTGCGCGTTCGGAACAGCCCCGAACTGTACTTCCTCCAAGGCCGGAACGATGCCTTCCCCAGCGACGACACGTGGATCGTGTCCGTCGGCGTTCCCGAAGGGGAGGTCCGGTGGCTGTTCCCGCTCGAATGGGAGGCGAAGGTCGACCGGCTCATCTTCGGCGGGCCCGCCGTCCGGGTTGGGGGCGGCGCCCTAGTGCACGGGGGCGGTCTGGCGGCGCGGAGGGGACGGATGGCCGACGCCGCGTACATCGTCCGGCGGCGGCTGTCGGACGGAGCGGTGGACTGGCTTTTCCGAGGCGACTTCATAGTGACCGTGCTGGAGGCGGACGGCGACACCGTCTACGCCGCACTCAGGTCCGGTGAGATCCTCGCCCTGGATGCGGCTGACGGGACGGTCCGGTGGCGGACGGAGATCCCGGGCACCCCCTTGTCGATGAGCCTTGAGCGGGACGGCCGGATGCTGATCGGGACGGCGGAAGGCCGCGTCTTGGACTGCGAGGTGACGACCACGACGTGACCGCGCTCTGATTCATGGAGACCCACCGCGGCGCCGAGCCATTGCCTGCACAATGGCTCGGCCTTTCTCCTGGCTCAGGACCAGCCTGAACCATCACCAGCGGCATCGTTTTGCGTTACGCGCTAGCTGGATACGGTGGCGGGCTCGGGCTCGGGTTGCTGCGGAGGGGTCTCGGCGCGCTCGTTCAGGTGAGGGAGTATGCGGTCGAGCCAGCGGGGAAGCCACCAGTTGGCGTGGCCCAAGAGAGCCATGGCCGCGGGGGCGAGCACCATCCGGACGATCGTGGCGTCGAGCAGGATCGCCGTTGACAGGCCCAGGCCCAGCATCTTCACCAGTGGCGACGGGTGGGCGACGAAGCCGAGGAAGACCACCGTCATGATCAGTGCGGCGGAGGTGATCACTCGGCCGGTGCCCGCCAGGCCGCGGGCCACCGATTCGGTGCTGTCCCTGGTGGTGTCGTAGCTCTCGCGGATGCGGGAGAGCAGGAACACCTCGTAGTCCATGGACAGGCCGAAGAGGACGGCGAAGAAGATCGTGGGCAGCGGGGATGCGATCAGATACGTACCGTCCAGGCCGAACAGGTCCGCGAACCATCCCCACTGGAACACCGCGACCACGACGCCGTACGCGGCGCCGATCGAGAGCAGGTTCATGGCGGCGGCCTTCAGCGGTACCACGATGGCGCGGAAGAGCACCATCAGCAGCAGGAACGAGGCGGCCAGGACGCCGGCGATGAGGATCGGGAGGGTCTTGTCGAGCTGCCGGGTGACGTCGTCGGTCAAGGCGGTCACGCCGGACACGGCGACGTTGCCGGGGACGAGGTCGCGAACGCGTTCCAGGGTTTGGGCGGTTTCCGGGTCCGCGGGCGCGCCGGTGGGGATCGCGGGCAGCACGACCGCGTCTCCCCGTGGGGACGTGCGCGGCGGGCCCACCGAGGCGATGCCGGGATCGGCGGTGAGGCGTTCGGACAGCGCGGGGATGGTCTCGGCGTTCACGCCTGGGCTGCGCAGGTCGGCGACGAGGACCAGCGGGGCGTTGTGCCCGGGACCGAAGCCCTCGGCCAGCAGGTCGTACGCGCGGCGGTGAGTGGTGTTCGTCCCGTCGTCACCCGCGTCCGGATAGCCGGTCTGCATCGACAGCGCAGGGGCGGCCAGCGCGAGCAGCAGTGCCGACGCACCGAGCAGGTACGGCCAAGGGCGGCCGGAGACGCGGTGGGCCATGCGCCACCATGCCCCGTCCTCGACCTTCTTGGCGGTGGACCGGCGGCGAACGACGCGTACGGCGTCGATGCGGTCGCCGAGCAGCGAGAGCAGCGCGGGCAGCAACGTGAGCGCGCTGGCCACGGCGAAGAGCACGACCAGCGCGGTGCTCAAGCCGATCGCGGCCAGCAGGCCCAAGCCGGTCAGCAACAGGGCCCCCATCGCCACGATGACGGCGCCGCCGGCGAACAGAACCGACGAGCCCGCCGAGGCGATCGCGTTCGACAGTGCGGTGCGGTTGTCCTGATCCGCCGCCCGGTTGTCGCGGTAGCGGGCCACGATGAACAGGGAGTAGTCGATGCCGACGCCCAGCCCGATCAACGCCGCGACGCTCGGCGCGGCGCTCGGGACGTCCATCGCGTGGGCCAGCAGCGCGATGCCGCCCATCCCGGTGCCCACCGTGATCAGAGCCATCGCGATCGGCACCACTGCGGCGACCAGCGTCCCGAACACGACGAGCAACACGACGAGCGCGGCCAGCAGACCCGCGATTTCGGTGCCCGAGGTCGCGGTCTCGGCGTTGATGAACGCCGCGTCGCCGCCGACCTCCGCCGCCACGCCAGCCGTTCGAGCAGGCTCGATCGCGTCGCTGATCGCCTTCACCGGCTCCGGTCCGAGCCCGGCCGACGGCCGATCAAAGGTGATCTCGGCGTAGCCGATGCGCCCATCGCGCGAGACCGTTCCGGCGGTGAACGGGTCGGCCACCGTGACCACGCGTTCCGCATCGCCGATCCGGGTGAGGGCCGCCTGGATCGCGGGGCGGTAACTGTCGAGCCTCTCCCCCTTCGGCGCGGCGAAGACCGCCTTGGCACTGCCACCGGCAGCCTCGGGGAAGCGCTCCTCCAGGAGCTCCATCGCCCGCTCGCTCTGACTGCCCGGAGCGATGAGGTCGTCGGTGAACTTGCCTCCGGCGCTGCCTGCCAGCCCGATGACCAGGGCGATCAAGAACGTCCAGATCCCGATCGTGACCCATGGTCGGCTGGCGCTGGCGTCGCCGATGCGACGAATGACGCGATGCATGACGGTGCTCCTTCAGGGGGACGGATGCGGCGGCGAGTGCGCCGGCCGGCAGTCGGTTCAACCGTGCTCGCCGGAGCCGGCGTAGTCGCCCGTCCACCGGCGGAACGGATCTCCCCCACAAGGCGGGTTGTGCGTGATGATGGGGGCCGTCTTCCCCGTCTGGCAGCGGATGCCCGCTCCGCCTCGCGACGGATGACCGGTGTGTCCGTCCCCGCATACGGTGGCCCCGCGCCCGCCGACAAGCCGCGGAGGGCCGTGGATCTCGCACCTTGGAGCGATGGTGAACACCACAACGCCGCCGGCCGCGGTCGTCCCGCGAAGGTTCCGTGGGCCCTTCGCCAGCTGGCCCCGCGCCACGGACGCCGTTCTCGCGGTGGTGGTCACCCTCGTGCTGGTGCTCGTGGAGGACACCCCCGACGATAATGAGCTGGCCTGGCGCGCCCTCGGTGACCTCAACCTCGCCGCCCTGCCGGTCTTCGTCGCGGCCGGTGCGTCGCTGTACTGGCGCCGCCGCGCACCCCTGGCCGCGCTGAGCGTCACCTTGATCGCGTGGGCCCTGATGCTTCCCACCACGCGCACGGCCATCGGCGTTCCGGTGCTCGTCGCGCTCTACAGCGCCGGGCGGTACGCGTCTGAGGAGGAACGTCCTCGCACGGCCGGCCCGGCCCGGCCAGACTCGAGGCGGGGGGCCGTCCCAACCTGGCTGCGTTCGGGGCGGAAGGCCGTCACAACATGGCGTGGCTCCTGGCGGGGGGCCGTCCCGGCATGGCTGGGCCCTTGGCGGGCGTCCGGTGCGCCCTCGCCAGGCGCATGGCGGGGCCCTGCGGGCGTCGCCGCGGCCGTCGCCTTGGTCACCATCGACCTGCGTACCGAATCCGCGCCATGGGGTGAGGTCGTCTTCGGCATCTGCTTCATGGCCGGACTGTGGTACATCGGGCGCGGTCTCCGGCTGCGCGATCGCCATGCCGCCCGGGTCCTGGCCGAGCAGGCCGCCGAGGCAAGCCGCATCGTGGCCGAGGAACGGACCCGTATCGCCCGCGAGCTGCACGATGTGGTCGCCCATCGCGTCAGCGTCATGACGGTCCAGGCGGGGGCCGCCAAGGCGATGGCCGCGCATGCCGCCGACGGCCCGATACCGGAGCAGGCACTGCGGGCGATGGGAGCGGTGGAGGAGGAAGGACGCCAGGCACTGGCCGAGCTACGCCATCTGCTCGGCGTTCTGCGTCCCGACAACGGGTCGGACGGGCCGGAGCCTCAGCCCGGTCTCGCGGACATCCCCCGGCTCACCGATCAGATCCGCGGGACGGGGATCGCGGTGACGCTGTCGATGGACGGGTTGTCGGCGGGGCTGCCCGCCCGCGTGGACCTGTTCGCCTACCGCATCGTCCAGGAGGCACTCACCAACGTGCTCAAGCACGCCGGGCCCGGCGCCCACGCCGAGGTGCGGCTCAGCAGCCGGCAAGGGAGCGCCGGGAACGAGATCGTCATCGAAGTGCGCGACGACGGCCACGGCACCACCGCCCTCTCCACCCACAACGGCACGAGAGGCCACGGCCTCGTGGGGATGCGGGAACGGGCACTACTGTTGGGCGGCACCCTCGACGCCGGGCCGCACCCGGCCGGCGGTTTCGCAGTCGTCGCCCACCTGCCCACCGGAGGAGAACCCGCGTGAGCATCCGTGTCGCCATCGTCGATGACCAGGCCCTGGTCCGCGGCGGCTTCGCCATGATCCTGCAGATCCACGACGACATCGAGGTCGTCGCCGAGGCCGGGACCGGCACCGAGGCGATCGAGGTGGCGCGCCGGCACCGGCCCGACGTGATCCTCATGGACATCCGGATGCCCGGCATGGACGGCCTGGAGGCCACCGAGCGGATCCTCGCCGAATCCGACAGGACGGTCCGGGTGCTCATCCTGACCACGTTCGACCCCGACGAGTACGTCTACCGGGCGATGCACGCCGGTGCCAGCGGCTTCGTTCTCAAGGACATCCCGCCCGACCAGCTCGCGACCGCCGTCCGCACCGTCGCCGACGGCGGGGCCCTGCTGGCGCCCTCGATCACCCGGCGGCTCATCGGCCGGTTCGCCCAGCGCCTCACCGTCAACACCACCGTCGCCGGCCGCCTGGAACGCCTCACCGACCGCGAACGCGAGGTGATGGCCGCCGTCGGCCGCGGTTCCAGCAACTCCGAGATCGCCAAAGAGCTCTTCATCGGACCCGCGACCGTCAAGACGCACGTGTCAGGCATCCTCACCAAACTCGGCCTACGCGACCGCGCCCAGATCGTCATCTTCGCGTACGAGAGCGGGCTCATCGAGGCCGGCGAACGCGACATCGGCCACTGAGCCACACCACCGGCGCCGATGGCTCAGCCCTCAACGGTCTCGTCTGCGTGGCTTTCGGGCAGTCCCCGGGACTCGGCGCCGTCCCGAGGCTCGGCGCCGGGCAGTGCCGCGACGAGGATGGCGCCGAGCACGAGAAGAACGGCGGTGACGGTGAGCGCGAAGGAGAAGCCTTCCGTCGCGGCGTGCCGGACGCCGATCGAGCCGACCAGATCGTCGCTACGGCGCGTGGCCAAGGTGACCAGGATCGCAAGTCCCACGGCGCCGCCGACCTGCTGAACGGTGGTGAAGAGGGCCGAGCCGAGGCCTGCGTTCTCCCCGGTGGTGCCGCTGACCGCGGCGATCGTCAGCGCGGGCAGGCTCAGGCCGCACCCGAGGGCAGTGACGAGTATGCCGGGCAGCACTCCAGCGGCGTAGCCGTCGCCCGGCTCCACACCCGCCAGGAGGAACAGTCCGGCCGCACTGATCAGGAACGCGATGACTAGTGTCCTCCGCACACCCGCTCTGATCGCCGCACGGGAGGAAAGCCACATCCCTGCGAGGATGCCGACACCGTACGGCAGGTACGCCGCACCGGCCGTGAGCGGCTTGTAGCCGAGCACGGTCTGCAGGTGCAGCATCAGAAGGAACGCCATCGAATAAAAGCCGGCGGAGAACAAGAGAGTCGCGGCATTGGCCACGGCGCGGGTCCGGGCGGCCAAGAATGACAGCGGCACGAGGGGTTCTGGGCTGCGCGCCTCGACCACGATGAACGCGGCGGCCAAGACGAGGGCGAAGGCGAGCGGCAGCCACTGCTCCTGCAACAGCCCGTAGACCAGGGACAACAGCGCACCGGTGCCCAGGACCGCCCCGGGCACGTCTAGACGGTCGGGGCGGTGGCCGGCCCGGCTCTCTGACACCAGGCGCGGGAGCATGACGAGAGCAGCGGCGGCGACCGGCAGGTTGATCAGGAAGATCCACCGCCAGGAGGCGAGGCCCGTCAGGGCACCGGACACCACCAGCCCCGTCGTGCCGCCCAGCGCCGCGATGCCGCCCCATACGCCGAGCACCTTGGCGCGCTCTTCGGGCCCCGGGAACAACAGAGTGATCAGCGATAGCGCGGCGGGCCCGGCCATGGCCGCCCCCGCACCCTGGACGAACCGGCCGGCGACGAGCTGCCAGGGCTCCTGCGCCAGCCCGCAAGCCAGGCTCGCCAAGCCGAACAGACCCACGCCGATCAAGAACACACGTCTGCGCCCCAGCAAGTCGGCCACCCGCCCGAACAGCAACAGCAGCCCGCCGAACGCGAGGAAATAGGCGTTCACGACCCAAGCCAGGCCCGCCGCACCGAAGCCGAGGTCGTCCCGGAGACTGGGGAGCGCGACGTTCACCACGTTGTCGTCCAGAACGAGCATGAACTGCATGAAGCACAGCACCACCAGCGCGGCACGGCGCCGCCCGGTGGCCGGGTTTGATGTGGGCATGCGACGACGCTAGGCAACCGCCCAGGATGGCCTCAAGACGCTACAAGGCCACGGAGTTTCGCATTGAGGCCATACCCTCGACCACATGACCAATGAGTACGACGTTCCCGCCGGGGTCGGAGCGATCGTTGTCGGGAGCTTCCCGCTGACCACGGGAGAGTGGATTCCCCCGCACAGCCACACTCATCATCAATTGGCCTGGACACGCCGGGGCGTGCTGGGCGTGGCCGTCGATGACGACTACTGGGTCCTGCCACCCACCCGGGCCCTGTGGCTGCCCGCGGGAGTCGTCCACGGCACCGGCGCGACCCGGGATGCGGTGCTGTTGAGCCTCTACTTCGATCCGGAACGCTGCGACGTCGACTGGTCCGAACCGACACCGGTCGCGGTTGACGGGTTGCTGGCCCACCTGATCGGCTACCTCGCCCGCGAGGACCTGGCCGACGACGCGCGCCTGCGCGCCGAGGCGGTCGTCGTGGATCTGCTGCGCCCGCTGCCCGCGACACCCATCGATGTGCCGCGTCCCGTCGACGAACGCGTCCGCGCTGTGGCCGACGCGCTGATTGCCGACCCCGCCGACTCCCGAAGCCTTGAGGCGCACGCGCGGGCCATCGGTGTAAGCCGCCGCACCCTGACGAGGCTGTTCGTTGATGACACCGGCATGAGCTTCGACCGCTGGCGCACCCACGCGCGACTGAGGGCCGCACTCCCCATGCTCGCGGAGGGCCAGCCGGTCTCACGGGTGGCGCACGCCGTCGGGTACGCAACGCCGAGCGCGTTCCTCACGGCGTTCCGCCGCACCGTGGGCACAACCCCCAAGCGCTACCTGACCGGCTAAGTTGCACGCGCTCTGCGACATCTCGATCTCACGCCCGCCGACCTGATCGTCACCCCCGCCGAGAACATCGCCCGCAAGACCGCCACCGGCGACGGCGGCCCCGGTCGTTGACCTGACCGAGATGCGGCCGATGAACGCCGGCAACAGGCCGCCCCTCCTTGATGGCGATACCGGGGCCGGTGCCCTCGACCCGATCACCGATGCCGAGTTGGAGCGGGCCACATCACCCCTTCCGCCCAAGCGGGACAATCCAGCCTTTGGCGACCAGCAGCGGTGGTGGACCCAGACGCGCGAGCGGACGCGCATCCGCAGTGAGGCTGAGGCGGACGTCCAGTCGCCGCCTCAGCCTCATCATTCACACAGCGGAAGCGGCATTCCCGGTCGCTCCGTAGAGTTCGCGGAAGACGTTGCGTTCCGGGGCGCGACGGCCGGGGTGGCGTCGCTCCTCCGCCGAATAGCCGACGGACATGAGCAGCGCGATGGCCAGGTCGTCGCGGTCACCGATGCCGATCGCCTTCTTCACCCGGGTCTCGTCCCAGCCGTTCATCGGCGAGGTGGCCAGTCCCATCTCCGTCGCGGCGAGCATCACGTACGTCGCTGCAATCATGGCGTCCTTGACCGCGTACTCCCGCAACAGGCCACGTTCCTCGAGGTCTTCCTGGAATGCGTGCGATGCCGCGGAGAACATTGCGACAAACTCTTCGCTCCACGCTCGGTTGCGGCGGGCTTGGTCATAGACGTCGCTGTGGTCATCCCTCCAGGACAGTGGTTCGGCGACGAAGACCAACATGAGCGGCGCCTCCTGGGGCTGGGGCTGGCCGCCTGTGGCCCAGGCCAGGTCGGCGCGGCCTTCTTCGCTGGTGACGGCCACTACCGACCGGTCTTGCAGGTTCCAGCTGGTGGGTGCCTCAATGGCGAGGTCCAGGAGCACGTCGACGGCGGCCGCGGGGATCGGATCGGGCCGGTAGTGGCGGACGGTGCGGCGGGTGCGGATCGCTTCTGCAACAGACATGGTGTGATGCGTCATGTCACTCACTATCGGAGAGTGACTCCCCATCGGGAAGAGGGCACCTATTAGTGCCTTACGCTCTCTCCATGGAGACCATTGTGGAGTCCTCCGGACTGCCGGCCGACGCCTTCTCGGCGAAGTGCCCGACCCGCCAGGTCCTCGATCACATCGCAGGCAAGTGGACGATCCTGATCGTGGATGCCCTCCTTGAGGGCACTATGCGCTACACCGACCTGCGCCGACGCATCGAGGGCGTCTCGCAGAAAATGCTCACCCAGACGCTCCGCAGCCTCGAAGCCGATGGGTTCGTCACCCGCACCGTCCACCCCACCATCCCGCCCCGGGTCGAGTACGACCTCACGCCGCTCGGCCACAGTCTGGCCGAGCCCATCACCGCGCTCCGACAGTGGACGGAAACCCACATCAACGAGATCGAACAAGCCCGGAGCCGGGCAAGCTAGGGGGCGGTCAGCTGTTCGTTGGTTTCGTTCGGCAGGTGTACGGGGGTCACCGGCGTGGGCTGGTCGCCGTGTGGGCGCAGGCCTAGCCAGATGAGGAGCGCACTGGCGAGTGTCACGGCCACGTTGACGGTCAGCGCCAGGTGGAGGCCGGTCAGTTCGGCGCTCTGCGTGGCGGCGACGGCGCTCAGGATCGGGATGCCGATGGTGATGGCCACCTGCTGGGTCATCGAGGTCAAGCCCGTGGCCAGGCCCTGCTCCTCGTCCGGCAGGCCCGAGGTCCCGGTCACGGTGAAGGCCACGATCGCGGTGACGTGTCCGAAGAACCCGACGAACAGCGCGGGGATCAGGATCGCCAGGGAGATCCTGCCTGTGCCGAGGAACACCAGGGGGAGAGTTGCCAGGCCTTGCACGGCCAGGCCCGTGACCAGGACCGTTCGGCCGCCGAGACTTCCGATGAGACGCCCGGCGATGATCCCGGCGGCCACCGAGGCCAGGCCCGGGAGGCCGAGGATCAGGCCGGTGGTCAGCGGGGAGAGGTCCAGCGTCCGCTGAAGGTACAGCGTCGTCAGGAAGATCATGGCGGGCTCCATGGTGAAGATCACGAGCCCGGCGTAGTTGCCCCACTTCACGGTGGGGCGCTTGAGGATGCGCAGCGGGGCCAGGGGCGCCGGGGAACGCAGTTCGATCACCCAGAACGCGGCCAGCAGCAGCACGCCGACGACAGCCGAGATGAGGTTCGTCTCGATGATCGCGTAGGTGGCCGCTAGGAGACCGCCGGTGACGGTCACCGCTCCGGGCAGGTCCAGCCTTATTCGGTCGGGCGTCCTGCTCTCGCTGATCAGGGCGGGCGTGAGCACCAGGATCGCGACGGCGACGGGGACGTTGATGAAGAACGCGGCGCGCCAGCTCAGCAAGCCGACCAGGGCGCCGCCGATCAGCGCGCCGATGGTGAAGCCGCCGGAGAGCAGCGCGCCGTTCAGTCCCAGGACGCGCTCGCGCAAGGCACCTTCGGCGAACGTGGTGGTGAGGAGCGACAGTCCCGCCGGGATGGTCATCGCGGTGGCCAGGCCCTGGAGGGCCCGGGCGGTCAGGAGCATCTCGGGATTGGACGCCAGGCCGCCGAGCAGCGAGGCTCCCGTCAACACCACCATGCCGGACAAAAACAGCCGTCGGCGGCCGAACAGGTCGGCCATCCGGCCGAACACCAGCGTGAAGCCGGCCGCGGGCAGCGCGTAGGCGGAGGCGATCCAGGCGAGCCCGGTGTCCTCCAGTCCGACGCCCGCGCCGACTTCGGGGAGCGCGACGTTCAGGATGGAGAAGTCGACCGACAGCATGAACCCGGCACCGAGCAAGAGGAACAGGATCAATCGCTGTCGGCGGTCTAGAGATGGCGGAGAGGTCGTCTCAATAGCCACGAGATGGTTCCCTTCGGCAAGAACCCAGTGATGTCTTACGGATGGCACGAGGGCGGGAACGCTGCGCAGTTACCGATGCCGGACGGAACGCTCCGGGCCTCTGGTTTGAGGGCAGACTGAAACACATCGACAGGAAAGTCCGGGCAGGCTGAACGCATCCTTGGCCGGAAGGTGCTGAGGTGTCAGCGCGAGTCGACCGGAATGCGCCGGGGCGTCAGCGTGAGTTGGTCCGAAGGCGCCGGGGTGTCAGCGTGAGTCCCGTTCTGCGGCCTCGGCGAGACGCTTGATCCTGGCCAGACGGCGATCCCAGTCGTTCGCGAGCGCGGCCATCCACCGTGCCGTCGCGGTCAGCGCCGCGGGCTGGACCGTGTAGCGCACCTCGCGTCCGACGCGGCGCCCGGAGACCAGCCCGGCGGCGTCCAGCACGGCCAGGTGCTTGACGATCGCCTGCCGCGAGACGGGCAGGCGTTCGGCGAGCGTCGTCGCCGAGGCCTCGCCCTGTGCGGAGAGCACGTCGAGCAGCCGACGCCGCGTCGGGTCGGCAAGCGCGGCGAGGATGTCGTCGACCTCGCCGGCGCCGTTCTCGTGGGTCACACGGACGACTGCTCGGCGCGCCTCTTGAGCGCGGCGAACACTTCCGACCAGCCGCTGGTGTTGTCCTTGATCCCCTGGGCGCGCACCTCGTCGGAGGCGGCCAGCGTCGCGAACCCGCTTTCGACGACGCGGAGCCGCGTCTTGTCGCCCTCGGCGGTGAGCGTGAACTCCACAAGGGTGCTGTTGTCCTCGCGCAGTTCGTGCTGCCCTTCTTCGCGGATCGTGCTGGCCCAGCGGTACGCGAGGTACGTCGGCGGCTGGACCTTTTCCACCCGTACCGGGAAGGCGCCGTAGTCGGGATTGGTCGCCACCATCGTCTCTCCCTCCTTGGCCTCGCCCTCGGCCATCATCGACTCCTCGGAGACCCAGAATCCGGGAACGGCCACCAGTGACCACACCCGTTCCAGGGAGGCCTCGATCAGGGTCTCACGCTCTATGCGGTCCTGGTTCATGAGGTGACTCCTTCACTGTCGCGTTTGGCGCAACTCTAGGGTTGCACAACACACTGTCCAAGTGCAACCCACCGGTTGCTCCTGGCTGGGGTGTTGCGTATGGCTGGCCTTACCTCGGGCTTGAGGGTCGCCGTAGTGATTTCCTGCTCGGCATTGGATGAGGTTGGGGCCATGACCATCCCACGTACTGCAACGGCCGTGACCACGCTCGCCATGAGCGCGCTCGTCGGCTGGACGGGCGCCGCCCCCGCCTGGGGATCAGCCGCCGCCTCGGGGTCAGCCCCGGTCTCAGATGCGGCTCCTCGATCTTCCTCTCCCGATCTGTCGCGGTATCTCGGGCAGCGCCTGGACTGGGGCCCTTGTCCAGCCGACGCCACGGAGTTGACCGAGGCGGGCGCTCAGTGCGCGCAGGTGACCGTTCCGCTGGACTACTCGGCTCCCGACGGCCGTTCGATCAAGCTGGCGATCTCCCGGATCAAGGCCAAGGACGGCGCGCGCCGTCGTGGCATCCTGCTGTCCAATCCAGGCGGGCCCGGCGGGCCGGGGTTGAGCTACACCGCTCAGCTGCGTCCCGCGATGAAGGACGCGGCGGACGGGTACGACCTCATCGGCTTCGATCCGCGCTTTGTCGGACGCAGCACTCCGATCTACTGCGGGCTGTCGCTGCAGGGGAAGCCGACGCACTCGCGGAGAGAGGCGTTCGAGGCGTCCGTACAGAACGCGCGTGAGACCGCACGGCTCTGCTACGAGCACGGGGACAACGCCGCGCTGCTCCCCCACGCGTCCAGCCGCAACGTCGCCCGCGACATGGATTTGATCCGCGCTGTTCTCGGCGAACGCAAGTTGTCCTTCTACGGCGTGTCATACGGTGCCGATCTGGGTGCCACGTACGCCCAGATGTTCCCTGGCCACGCCGACCGGATTGTTATCGACAGCGTTACCGACCCGACGCTGACGCAGTACGAGAACTTCCAGGCGGCCGGTGCAGCCCAGGAGTCGGGCTTGAACGAATGGGCGGCCTGGACGGCCCAGCGTTCGAACGAGTACCGGCTCGGCCGCACTCCCCAGCAGGTCCGCGCCGTTGTCGAACGCCTCAGCGCTCGGGTGGACGCCGGCCCGCTCCCCATCGGCGACTACACGGTCCACGCGAACGTACTGGGACTCATCCTGCGCCAGATGGTGGGTACCGAGGAAAGCAATCCCACCCTCGCCAAGACCGTTCGCAACCTGGTCGACGCCGCCGACGGCAAGCAGGTGCAGCCCGTTCCCGAGCTGCGCATGTGGCTTGAGCTGTTCCGCAACCCGAGCCCTGAGCTGGACAATCAGTTCAGCAGCGGCAACGCGATCTTCTGCGGGGACGGCGGGTGGCCGGCAGGGGGCTGGCCCGCCGACCCGGAGCAGTACTGGCAGAACATCGAACGCGCACGCCGCACGCAGCCGGTTTTCGCGGCGACGGCCAACGCCATCTTCCCGTGCCCGTTCTGGAAGACCCAGCCTCGCGAGTCCGGAGTGGAGATCGGCAACCGGGTCCCCCTGCTGCTACTCCAGGCCACGCGTGACAACAACGTCCCGTACGCAGGTGCCGTGGTCATGCACCGCAAGCTCAAGGGCTCGCGCATGATCTCAGCGGACATCCGTTCGCACGGCGTGTACGGACGCGAAGTCGACGGCTTGACACCCATCTCCTGCGCGGACCGGGCCGTCAACGCCTACCTGCGTACCGGCACTCTGCCTGCCGCCGACATCAACTGCGCCCCTTAACACCGCCCAGCCGTGGAAGTTCCGGGGCCGCAACCGCGCGAGCGGCTTCGGGCAAGAGGTGGCGATGGATCTTCGTTGCTACCCACGGAG
The DNA here is from genome assembly GCF_008923185.1 of Actinomadura rudentiformis. GTDB lineage: Bacteria > Actinomycetota > Actinomycetes > Streptosporangiales > Streptosporangiaceae > Spirillospora > Spirillospora rudentiformis. Next base: position 135,470 of record NZ_WBMT01000029.1, on the reverse strand, counting down.
TGAGATGAGACGGAAAAGAACGGTGGCGGCTGTGGCCGCCACCGTCCTGGCAAGTACGGCGATCAACGTTCCGGCACCGGCTGTGGCGCGGCAGCCGACCGCGCGGGCCGGGGCGCCGACCGCGCGGGCCGGGGAGGGAGGCGCCGGTGAGGTGACGCTCGTGACCGGCGACGTCGTGCGCGTACGAGGGAAGGGTTCGACGGCCGTCGTGCTGGGCGTTCGGCCGGGCAAGGGACGTGAGAGAACGACGTTCCAGCGGCTCACGGTCGGCGGGCACCGCTACGTCATCCCCTCCGACGCTGCGACGCTGGTCGGGCAGGGCAGGCTTGACCGGCGCTTCTTCGACATCGGGTTGCTGAGCGTTGAAGGCTACGGTGACTCCCGCCGCGGCGACATCCCGATGATCGTGGAGCGGGGCAAGGGACGCATGACGGTCGCGGGCACCACCACGACCGTCGCCCTGCCAGAGCTCGGCATGGACGTCCTGCGCGTCCAGAAGAAGAGCGCCGGAACGGCCTGGGCCTCGCTCACCACGAACGGCTCGTTCACCACGAACGGCCTGCGCTCCAGCGGCGCGGTCACCCGGATCTGGCTCGACGGCAGGCGCCGGGCGCGACTCGACAAGAGCGTCAAGCAGATCGGCGCCCCTGCCGCGTGGAAGCGGGGATGGCGTTTGCCCCGCTGGTGACGCATGCCCTGCTGGCGCATGCCCTGCTGGTGGCGCGTGCCCCTGCTGGTGGCGCTGCCTCTGTTGGTGACGCATGCCCCGCTGGTGGCGCATGCCCCTGCTGGTGGCGGGTGCGATACTGCCGCGCATGCGGGATGGCACAGATCTTGAGCGGCTGCGGGGCGCGTTCGCTGAGCTGAACGAGCGCGGCTTTGGGGCCGACTTCGACCTTGCCTGGCGTGCCTTCACCAAGCAGGACGCGGCCGCCGAGACGCCGCGCGGGCCAAAGGGTTTCCTCTACAGCTACGCACAGGCCTACGCCGACGCGTTCTACGCCGAGGAGGGATGGGGCGTCGCGGAGCAGCCGATGCCCGACTGGGTCAAGAACGAGATCGAGGCGATGAAGCCCGAGTTGCTGGCCGCCGCTGGCATCGACCCCGACGAGCACGCGGAGACCGTCGAAGGAGTAGAACGAGGCGACTACGACGCCGACGAACTGCACGATGACTACGTCGCCCTCGTGGAGGAATGGGAAAAGATCGACGACAACCACGCCCGCGTCCGCGAGGCATTGCGACACGAACGCATCCATCGCTGGCACACCCTTCTCCGGCCGCTCGTGATCGGCTGGTACAGCCCCGATCACCTCGGCGAAATCGTTGAAGTGCTCACCTCGTACGGCCTGGACGTGACACCGCCGCCGAACGAGAAGACGGTCATCTTCGTCAACCCGTCCCCGCCACAGCCTGCGAGCGGCTAGGAACCGCCGCCTCCGGCCAGAGCATTCGTCATTCAATGCGCTTCCAATGGATCATTGTGGCACGAATGGCACATGCACTTCCGTGAGGCGTCGAGGGCATGGATCTACGCCGGCGGAATGGCAGAAAACCGGTGATTAACGACCGTCTTACCGGTGGCGGCAAAGGTGTGTAGTTGCCAGACTCCTTTCGCCCGTGTCGATGCTGATGGAGGAAGCCGTGCGCCGTACGGCGCGCAGCCGCCTCCTGGTGACGCCCACGCCGGACTGCCGCTCTCCCAACACCGGCCGCCGCCGACAGCGGGCATCGAGCCGACTCCGATATGGGCTTCGAGCGGATTCCTGGCCGGCTCCATGGTCGCGGATGGGCCAGTCAGTGCTGAGGAGGCAGGTCATATGACAGGTGCTGGTTCGGACGAGGTGATCGTGGTCGGCGCGGGCATCTCCGGCCTGACCGCTGCGTTCCGGCTGGCGGCCGCCGGGCTCAACGTGAAGGTGCTCGAATCCGGGGACGGGCCGGGCGGGCGGATGGCCACGCGGGCGCTGGGTGACGGGCTGATGGAGTTGGGCGCCCAGTTCCTGTCCACCGGATACCAGATCATTCCCGAGTTGCTGAAGACCGTGGGGCTGTCCGACCAGGTCGTCAAGGTCTCGGGGCGGACGTTGGTGGTGGCCGACAGCCGGTCTTGGCGGTTCGATACCGATCGTTCTTGGACGTTCGTGTCGGGCGGGTTGGTGCGTGCCCGGGACATGCCGGCGGCGGCGCGGGGGATGTGGTCCACGCGCAAGCTGGCGACACGCCCGGCCAGTGACGTGGTCCCCTGGCGTGATCTGGACGGCCACGAGGGACTGGAGTGGGCACGTGCGAGTTTTGGGTCGGGGTTGACCCGTCGGCTGTTGCTGCCTTCCGTCAACGGCCTGTTCTTCCAAGAGCTGGCTGGCAACAGCGCCGTCCTACCGGGGACGCTGGCGGCGTTTTCGGCTCGCCGCCCCAAGGCGTTCACTCTGCGCGGTGGGCTGGGTGCGCTCACCACAGCCCTGGCGGCCAAGCTGGACATGGAGTATGACGTGCGTGTCGAGCGCGTCCAGCGTCCGACCTCCCCCGGCGACCCCGTCAGCCTGGCCACCTCACGCGGTGCCCGGCAGGCCCGCGCCGTGGTGATCGCGACACCGGCGGCTCCGGCCACCAGGATGCTGGCCGACCCGACTCCAGCCGAAAGGGCCGTCCTGCATACCACCTACAGTTGCGAGGTGCTGGTCGGGCTGGCCTTGGCCGAGCCTCTGGCGGCGGATGAGCTGGGTGGCGCCTACGGCGTCCTGGTCTCCCCGGAGTCCTCCTCTCCACTGGCGGCGATCGCTGTCTACTCACGCGCCGACGCCACCGCCGGTGGCGAGGTGCTCACCGTCATGTTCCGGGGGGACGTATCGCGGCAGCTGATGACCGCCGACGACGCGACGATCCGCACCCAGGCCATCGACGCGGTGACGCCGTTGCTCCCCGGGCTGGCCGACCGGGTCATCGAAAGCCAGGTGTCCCGCTGGCAGGAAGCCCTGCCCTACATGCATCTGGGACACGCCACGGTGGTGCAGCGCTACCGCGACCACCTGCCCACCGCCAGCCCCGTCCTGCTGGCCGGAGACTACCTCGGCCTGCCCTGGTCCGACTCGGCCGCCTTCAACGGACGCTGGGCCGCCGACCGCCTGATCACCGAACATCCCGCCTGAGCCAGGAGGACTGGAGCGTCTCGGCATCCGCACCCAGCCGTGGGAGTTCCGGGGGGCCTCAGTTGAGGGCGAGTGGGTTCCTCGGCGCATGCGCGACCGGCAGGCGGTCCTGAGACCGGCGGCCGATCCTGAGACCGGCGGGCAATCCTGAGACCAGCGGCCGGTCCTAATCAGGGGTGTGGGCCGGGAGCTCCTTACGGACGTTCGCCGCCCTCCACCACGCCGGGCGGTCGTGGGTCAGTCCGCCTTCGGCTGGGTGCGCCGGGCGTAGGCCCGGGCGGCGCGGGCGCGGTCGCCGCAGCGGGTGGAGCACCAGTGGCGGCGGCCGTGGCGCAGCAGGTAGCGGTTGCAGGGAGTGGAACCGCAGGCGGTGAGGCGCTCGGCGTCGGGTGAGGTGAGGAGGTCGGCCGCGTTGGCTGCGAGGGTCGCCAAGGCGTGGTCCATGACCTCGTTGATGGGATGCGGGGCCGCGCGGTAGGGGCCCTCCTTCTCGTCCCACTGGAGAAGGGCGGCCGTGGGGACCCTGCGCAGCGCATCGTTGACGGCGGCCAGGGGCGCGGGCAGGGCGGGAAGTCCGGCAACGCGGGCGGAGAACAATGCCCGGAGGTGTTCGCGCAACGAGCGCAGCTGCGTTGTGCACATCTCCTGCAGTCCGGCATCGGCCGGGGCGAGCCCGCGTTCGGCGAGCCACTCGTTCGCCCCCTTGGGGGTGCCGAAGAGGTCGATGAACTGCCCACCGGGCAGTGCGATGGCGCTGTTGACGAAGTCGAGGGCGGGGTACTCGTCCGCCCCCGGCGCGGGCGGCAACACAGGCTCGGCGGTCATGACTCTCATGGTACGGGTTGCGCTCATCCGTGAGGAACTACTACGGTCACTTCACGGATAGACCTCCCTTCATCCGTGAGGAGATAGTTTCGTGCCCTCTGTTGAGCAGTTCCCCGTCCGCGTCTTCGGCGGCCCGACCGCCCTCTTCGAATATGGCGGTCTGAGGTTCCTCACCGACCCGACGTTCGACGCTCCCGGCGATTACGAGGAGAACGGCCGCAAGATCCTGACCAAGACCGCACCCGCCTCCGGCAGCCCCGATGACCTCGGCGGCATCGACGTGGTCCTGCTCTCCCACGACGAGCATCCGGACAACCTCGACAACTCCGGCCGCGCCCTGCTCGCCGACGTTCCCCTCACCCTCACCACCCCCGGCGGCGGAGAGCGTCTCGGCAAGGGTGCCGTGGGGCTGGCCGACTGGGAGTCGGTTGATCTGGATCGGCCGGACGGTGGCACGATCACCGTGACGGGCGTACCGGCCATCCACGGGCCTGGCAAGCGCGAGGAGGTCGAGCCGATCACCGGCCAGGTCGTCGGATTCGTCCTGACCGGGGAAGGCCTGCCGACGGTCTACGTCAGCGGCGACAACGCCTCGCTCGACGCGGTCAAGGAGGTCGCCGAACGTTTCGGACCCGTGGACACCGCCATCCTCTTCGCCGGGGCGCCCCGCATCCCCGTCCTCTGGGATGGCTCGCTGCTCGTCATTGACAGTGCTCAAGCTGCCGAGGCCGCCCGAATCCTGGGCGCCCGCCGGGTGGTCCCCGTCCACTACGACAGTTGGGCCCACTTCACCGAAGGCCGTGACGAGCTGGTGGCCGCCTTCACCAACGCCGGGCTAGCCGACCGCCTAGACCTAGACTGACCGCGCCCGACTGCTGCTGCGGCCGGGGCCGTGGCTCCGCCACCCCGGCACCCGCGCACGCCGGGGGTCGTACACGCTGGGGGCCGTGCGCGCTGGGGCCCTGCGCGCTGGGGCCCTGCGGCTGTCGCCGGGCCGAAGTCGCCGGGCCGAAGTCGCCGGGCCGAAGGAATACGTCCGCCGACATCGAACGGCGGCCGCCGCGCTGGTCAGCGCCGTGGCCGCCACCGCCCTCGCTCGGGCCGCGGCCGCCACCGTCTCGGCAGGGCCGTGGCCCCAGCCAGTCCGTCCTGCCGCAGCGGCGCCACACGCCGCCCTGGGCCTGGATGGCTATCGCGCTGGTGCCCGGCGAGTGGCGGGCTGGCCCACGGAAGACACATCCGACGCCATCAATGTGCGACCTCGGCACCGATCAAACCCCTGGCCGCTTAACCCTTGACGCCGCCGCCCCATCACCTGGCCCACACGTCCCGTATCGAACCGCCCAACAGCCGCTAGTTCGTTTGTCCGCCTGGCCATCCCATCGCGCCCCATCCAGTCCACGTCGAGTCGGCCCCACCGCCTCCTCCTCAGCCCATCCCGTCAGTCCGTACCAGCGCACCGAGCCGATCCATCGCCGCCTTGCCGCCGTCTTCCAACGGTCCGCGCGTCGACCAGCGCGTCGGGCGGGGCCGCCCATCGCCTCCTCCGCAGCTCTTCCCGTCGCCTCCCTGACCCTCCCCGCGTCACCAGAACGTCGCGCTGCCCCGCCACCTCCTGCCCCGGCCCTACGCCGCCGATTCGGCGCGCATTCACTCCATCGCTTCGTCACCCACTCCCATCGGCCTCGCCCTGGTGCCTCTGCCTGAGTCGCGCCGGTGGCGTCGGCTGCGCGGATCACGCCTACCGAAAGAACTCTCCCGTGACGACTACCGTGCCTTCCCAGCTAGTGGACCACCCGCGCCTCCAGACGCAGCGCCGCGTCCTGATCGTCTTGGTCGCGGCTCAGGTCCTCAGCGGTGCCGGGCTGGCGGCCGGTGTGACCGTGGGCGCCCTGCTCGCGCAGCAGATGCTCGACTCCACCAGCCTTGCCGGTCTGCTCAGCGCCCTGGCGACCGCCGGTTCCGCGCTGGCGGCTGTCGCCGTAGGGCGCATCTCGCATGCCCGCGGCCGCCGCCCTGGCCTCGCCGCCGGGTATCTGGCCGGTGCCGTGGGCAGCGCTGGAGTCATCGTCGCCGCGGTGGCCGATAACGCCGTCCTGTTGTTCCTCGCGATGTTCGTCTACGGCGCCGGTACGGCCACCAACTTGCAAGCCCGCTACGCCGGAGCCGATCTGGCCACCCCCGCACGACGCGCCAGCGCCGTGTCCGTCGTGCTGGTCGCCACGACCCTTGGCGGTGTGGTCGGCCCCAACGTGGCCGCACCCGCAGGCGACCTCGCGCACGCTTTGGGCATCCCCCACCTGGCTGGGCCATTCATACTTGCGGCAGCCGCCTACGCGATGGCCACCCTGGTCTTGGCCGTCTGGTTGCGTCCTGACCCGCTGTTGCTGGCCCGCGCCCTTGAGCCGGAACGTGGCGCGGCGGACGGGCAGCCGGGCCGCGCGGTCGAGGGCCGCCGCTCCCCCGGCGTGCTGGTCGGCACGCTGGTCATGGTGTCCACTCAACTGGTCATGGTGGCGATCATGACGATGACACCCGTACACATGCATGATCACGGCCACGGCACCGCCGCCTCCGGCCTTGTCATCGCCATCCACATCGGCGCGATGTACCTGCCCTCACCCCTGACCGGCTGGCTCGTCGACCGCTACGGCAGCCTCACGATCGCCGTCGCCTCGGGCCTGGCTCTGCTGGCCGCCGGACTCGTCGCGGCCAGCGCTCCCGGCGACTCCGTCGCCCTTTTCGCGGTGGCGCTCGCGCTGCTGGGCCTGGGCTGGAACTTCGGGCTCGTCGCCGGCACGGCGATCGTCACCGACGCCGTCCCGCTGGCCACCCGAGCCAAGACCCAGGGCCTGGTCGACGTCGCCATCGCCGTCGCGGGCGCAACCGGCGGCATGGCCTCGGGCCTCGTCGTTGCCGCTGCCAGCTACCCATCCCTGGCCATCGGCGGCGGCATCCTGGCACTGGCCATCGTGCCAGCGATAGCCGTCGCCGCGCGCAACCGATGAACACCACACGCGCAGCCGACGTGTGCCGGTGCATGATGCGAGGAGGGGTCGACGCCTGCGCATGCAGTGCTGAACGCGGATGCTGGACGGCACACGGCCAGCGGGAAAACCACAGCGGCCCCACAAGTGCCGGGAAGGAACTGCGCGTTCACCTTCCCTCGCATGTAGGGCGGCTGCGGCGCACGGTGCTGCAGCCGAGAAGGCTAGAAGCTTCCGAACCCGCCGGAGTCACCGACGCCATAGCTGCTGTGGTGGCCGGTCCCCCGTTCGCGCTGTTCAAGCCGTTCGCGGCTGCGGCGGGTCGGTACGGGAAACGGCGGCCGGTTCGTGCACCATCCAGTGGGTGCCCGGTCCGGCTCCTCCCACGGAGCGACGGCCGCCCACCATTCGGCAAAAGTGAGCGGATAACCTGCCGCGGCGCAGTCATCGGCCACTGCGCGCTTCGTCGCGGCGTTCCAGCGCACCTTCGTGATTCCCCACTCGTACAGCTCATCGCCCAGCGCATCCAGCCGCGTCGGCCCGCGGGTCTTGTCATCCTTCTGCAGCGCCCGTGCCTCTGGTACGTCGTACCGGAACACATGGGCGACGGTTCGTCCCTTCCGGACCCAGCCCCAAACCCCGCGGTGGGCGACGGCGGTAAGCCGCGCCTGCCGCTCCCGGGCCATCGCCGCGGCACGCTCCCGGGCCGCGCGGACTTCCGCTACCCGGGCGAGGATCTCATCCTGCACCGGCCAATACCGCTCCCTGGCCTGTGCCTGCAGTGCCGCGTGTTCGCCGGCGCGTGCCTTCTGCTCGGCCCGGAACCAAGGCAGCCAGCGGATTTCCGCGAGCCGCCGGCCGCGCCGCCACCAAGGCCGATCGACCGAACGGTTCAACGCGGCGTCAGCGCGTGCGAGGTCCTCCTCGAACTGCCGGCGAGCGGCCACCCAACGCTCGCGTTCGTCGTCGGTCCCGGGCACGCGCTCGGCATCCCAAACGTGACCCTCGTCGGGTCGCAAGGTGACCACATAGCACCCAGCCACCACGGGCGCGACCTCGATGGTTTCCTCTTCCCTTTCGCTGACCAAGGACCGCTCCTCCGTCCGGGCGGATGTCCCACCACAAGCGAAACTACGACAGCGATCAGACGTCTGCCACCGGCTGCCGAACGGCTACGACGTTGATCCCCGCTCCACCACGACCGCTTCGTCGTCTCGACCCGCCCAGGCCCGCAATGCCTTAAAAGCAAGACCCTCGCTCCGCTCGGACAGTCCAATCGGGGCTGGGCGTAGCTTGTTCTCAGGGGCGTATCTATCCAGGTCAGGGGTTGGGCGGTGCGGTCCATGTGGGATCGTGCCAGATGCCTTTCGCGCAGCAGGCGAGGAGATGCTGCGCTGTGATCGGAGCGGTGTCTTGGGGGGCGCCTATCGCCGTCAACGCGGTGCTGAGTCTCGCCGCTGCTTGTTCGGCTGGCGGCTCGTGCACGTCGAGCAGGTCGAGCAGGGGGGTGAGCAGCAGAAGACGGGCGGCGTGGTCGGTGATGCCTTCGGTTGTGGGGCTGTCGACGATGTGGCGCAGTTCGTCCCACGTCAGCACGCCGCCGGTCCAGTCTCCTTCCCACCTTGCGATGTGCCGGGGACGGCCCCAGGTGGGATGGGTGAGCAGGTAGTCGACTCCGTAGTCCCCGAGGAGGTTGCGGTAGACCACCACAGCGCTGTGGCCTTCCGCAAAGGGCACCTGCAGCACCGGCCACTGTTGGGGTCCATGAGGAGCTCGGAGGTTGCGTCGACATCAGCCCCGTCCTCGCCGAACCATTCGGGGGCTGGGCTGTCGGCGCCCATGGCGCTACACCAGCCCAGCAGGTGGTTCGACCAAAATCCCGGACGGGTGACCAACAGTTCTCCGTTGACCAACGGGCCGCCGTCATATCCCTCGATCAGCACGCCACGAGCTTGCCATCATCGGTTGGTGAACCTTCACCGGGATGGGTGTGACCTTGGTGGCCGGGTGAGCTGGTTCTGTTGGTGGGCTGGGCTGTTTGATTGCGCGGTCGGCTTCGACCGTGGGTGCAGGCGGTGGTGGCGATGGGTCGTTGCAGGAGGAGTTGGCGCGGCGGCTGGCCGGGTCCCGGCAGCGGATCGAGGAACTGCAGCGGCAGCTCGCTGAGGTGCAGGCGCGGTTGGAGGCCGAGGAGGATCGACTGTCTCGGCTGATGATTACCCAGGAGACGGTGGAGGAGATTCTGGGTGAGACGCCCCAGGTCGCCGAGCCGCTGCCGGGGAACAGACACATCGATACCGAGACCCGGGAGGCCGAGTCGAACCTCGAGGTGGTGCGGCGGGGTGTGATGCTGGTGCCGTCATGGGAGCCGGTCCTGGGGATTTCGGTGTTGCCGCGGGCGTATCGGGATGCGCCAGAGGTGCTGGCCGATGCGAGTGGGGCGATGCGGGCGAACAAGATCTCGATGGCGTTGGGGCGAGGTGAGTCGGCGGCCAAGGTCGAGGGGTTGGCTATGCCTGTGAGACCGGCACCGATTGTCGGTGGGTTCGGGCACCAGTTGGTGATCGACCGGCCGAAAATGTCGATGAGTTTTCTGATCAACGCGCTTGGTGCGCTGCATCCATAGGGCGGCGGATGTCTGGCCTGGGCGCGGGCCGATAAGGCGGCGGCGGTGCCCAGGGCACTGGCCTGGAGGGAACTGGGGGACCGCGGCCGGGCGCGTATGTACCGGCAAAGGGTTGGGGCCGATGGGGTGTGGCGAACGGGTGGCTTTGGCCGATGGTCATGTGCCGTTCGGCCCAGCGCTGTGGCCGTTGTGCACTTACCTGGTGGGACCGGCTGCTCCTAGCTTTCGGGTGTCGATGCCGAACGAGGAGTTCCCATGGCCCTTCACTCCTGGACGGCGGCCGCCGTCGTGCCGATCCTGCTGGTGTCCGCCCTCGCCCCTTTCGCCGCGGCCGGGACGGCAGGCGCGGACGGGTGCGGCGAGCGGGGCCTGCGGGTCCCCGGAGCCGCACGCGCCATCGCGGCCTGCCTGCCAGATCTGACCACCGCGGGGACCATCAGGACGGGGCACACCGACCCGGCCGACTGGGCGGGCCTGGAGGCCCCGGGCACGGCCCATCCGTCCGGCGTGCCCGGTGTCCAACTCGACGGATACTTCCCCGACTCCTCCACCAGCAACGCCACCCACGGCTGGAACCACGACAGCCAGTTCGTCATCCGGCTGCCGCGCCGCTGGAACGGCGGTCTGGTGGTGGCGGGCGCACCCGGCGTCCGCGAGCAGTACGCCAACGACCGCATCATCGGCGACCACGTCCTGGCCAAGGGCTATGCGTTCGCCGCGACCGACAAGGGCAACACCGGCGCGGCGATCTACAGCGACGGGCGTTCACCGGGCGGAGCGATCCGGGAGTGGCACACCCGCATGGCCCAGCTGACGGTCGCCGCCAAACACGTGGCGGCCAAGCGCTACGGCCGGGCGCCCCGGCACACCTATGTCGCCGGCCTGTCCGCCGGCGGATATCTCGTACGCGGCCAGCTCGAACGCCACCCAGGGCTCTACACCGGCGGCGTGGACTGGAACGCCCTGCTGTTCACACCGAAGACCAGCCTGCTGACCACCCTGCCGCCCGCACTGCGCGCCTATCCCCGCTACGCGCTGGGACAGCCCGGCGCGCACGCGCAGATGCTCGCCGCCGGCTATCCGGCCGGCTCAGAGCCGCTATGGGGATGGCACCACACGAACCAGTGGGACTTCTTCCAGCGGATCGTCCGCGAAGAACTCGACCCCGGCTACGACGGGGCGAAGCAGGCCGGGACGCCGTTCTGCCCCGAGGGCACGGGCGCAGGATGCGACACCGACTACGACTACGCCTCCCGTCCACCGCAGGTCGGCAAGGCCGTCGCCCGGGTCTCGCTGACGGGCCGGATCACCAAGCCCCTCATCAGCATTCACGGCACCCTCGACGTCCTCGTGCCCATCAGCAAGACCGGCGACGTCTACGCCGAAATGGTGCAGCGCGCCGGCCGCCAGCATCTGCACCGCTACTACCGCGTGCCCGGCGGCACGCACACCGACGGGCTCAACGCCGCCTTCCCGACACTCGTACGCCCGATGCTGCCGGACTTCCGCGCCGCATTCGACAAGCTCGCCGCCTGGACACAGCGAGGTGTGCAACCGCCGCCGAGCGGCACCTTGTAGACACGTCGCCTCGGCGTGGTGCTCGGCCAGCCAGGACTCCCGCTGAGCCGCGGAACGGATCCGGAGGCTTACGTGATGTTCACCAGCTGATTCCGGCTGCCACAGGCAGGTGGTCGCTGCCGGTGGCCGACAGCACCCACGAGCTCTTCGGTTTTACGCCGCGGACCAGGATCTGGTCGATCCGCGCCACCGGGAACGTCGCCGGCCAAGTGAAGCCGAAGCCGTCGCCCGCCGCGTCCTGGGCCGGCTGCATCTGCGAGGTGATGCCGGCGAACGCGCGGTCGTTCATCGTGCCGTTCAGGTCGCCGAGCAGCACCACTCGCTCATTGCGTTCGGCGGCGATGGCCTCGCTGAGCGCCTGGGCGTTTCTGTCACGGTGGTCCGTCCCAAAGCCCGCCCTGGGATTCACGCGTACGGACCCCAGGTGGGCCACATACACCGCCAGCGGTCCGTGGTCAGTGGCCACCGTGGTGCGCAGCGCCCGGGCGTCGGCCCTCCTTTCGAACGGCTTGGTGGCGGCCAGCGGCCCGGCGTCCATCTGGGTGTCGACCGGCTGGATGTCCGACAGCGGCAGCTTGCTCCACAACCCGACCGTGCCCTGCACCGTGTGGTACGGGTACGCGTTCGCCAGCTCCCTCTCGTACGTGAATCTGGCCTGCCGGGTCAGCTCCTGCAGCGCCAGCACGTCCGCACCGGAGGTGACCAGGTCGCGGGCGGTGCCGACCGGGTCGGGGTTGTCGGCGCCGACGTTGTGGCTGACCACGATGAGGTCGCTGCCCGGGTGGGACTTGTCGCTGAGCAGCCCGCCGAACAGGCTCAGCCACACCGTGATCGGCAGCAGTAGCGCGGCCACCGCGGAGGCAGAGCGGCGCCACAGCGCCCCCGCCAGCAGAACCGGGATGAACAGGCCGAACCACGGCAGGAAGGTCTCCACCAGGCTGCCGAGGTTCTTGGCCCGGTTCGGGATGTACGCGTGCAGCAGCATGAGCAGGCCGAGCAGCACCGCCAGCGCCGCGAGCACCAGGCCGCGCTTCCACGGCCCCGGCTGGGAGCCGATGCAGATCCCGCGGCGCAGGCGCGCACGCCAAGCCCCGGAGTCGGTATTCCAGCGGATGCGCGTACGCCAGGTCCCGGAGCCGGTATCCCGGCGGATGCCTGCGCGGCGGGTGCCAGAGCCGGTATCCGGGTGGACGCCTGCGCCCGGGGTGCCAGAGCCGGTATCCGGGCGGGCGGCGCTGCCCTGTCCGGTCTCCGCCGTGTCCACCTGCGCCACCGTCTGTCCTTGCTCACTGCCGGTCACTGCTGCATCCTCGGGTCCTGGGTGGGGTCGGCATACATGCGCGGGCAACGACGACCGAGCGCGCTGGTACGCAGTTCGTAGTGCCAGGGTTCGTTCCTGTAGATCTGGCATAGCCCGTACTCGGCACCATGTTCGGAGAGCCACGCCGTCGCATCGGAGCGCCCGATGTCGACCGCGTTCCCCGACACGTGAGGAGAGGTCGCCGCGGTGGCCACCCATCGGGCGGCCTCGTCTTCAGACGCGTACTTGGAGACCGCCTGGCGAAGAAGCTGATTTTGGTACTCCGGGGAACGCCAGCCGCCATTGACGTAGAACTCGACTCCGTCGGCCGCGGCAGCCGTTGCGGCCTGGCGGAGGGCTTTGAGTAGACCTGGATCGAGGTTGGCCACAGCCGGAATCGCGTCATCGAAGACCGTCACGCCGTCGGGGACGGCACCGTCAGCCTCGCTGAGCACATCACGGTGCTGACTGGGAGGAGCATCCGAGGGTGATATGACCGAGGAGGACGAGAGGGACGAGGGCTCCGGCGCCTGGTAGCCGAGGGCTGCGACGATCACTGCTATGGCGGCTATCAGGCCGATGACAAGGAGCCAGCGAATCCGGCGCCTCGTTGTTCGTGCTGATGGTGGCGGAGTTCGAGTCACGCAGCCAGTCAACGCAGCGCGGTGTTGCCAGAACGTATGTGGTTTTCGATATGCCGACGATATGCGCCCGCTCGTAGGCTCAATAACATGCGTGTGTTGATTGTCGAGGACGAGCCCTATATGGCAGAGGCCATCCGCAATGGCCTACGCCTGGAAGCGATCGCGGCAGACATCGCGGGTGACGGCGACACCGCTCTGGAACTGCTGAGCATCAACACCTACGACATCGCCGTCCTCGACCGCGACATTCCCGGACCGTCCGGCGACGAGATCGCCAAACGCATCGTCGACTCTGGCACCGGCATGCCGATCCTCATGCTCACCGCGGCCGACCGTCTCGACGACAAGGCCTCCGGATTCGAGCTCGGCGCCGACGACTACCTCACGAAGCCGTTCGAACTCCGAGAACTCGTGCTCCGTCTCAGAGCGCTCGACCGCAGGCGCGCCCACAACAGACCGCCCGTGCGAGAGATCGCGGGCCTGCGTCTGGACCCGTTCCGCCGAGAGGTCTACCGCGATGGCCGGTACGTCGCGCTGACCAGGAAGCAGTTCGCAGTGCTCGAAGTCCTCGTCGCTGCCGAAGGCGGGGTCGTCAGCGCCGAAGAAATCCTGGAACGCGCGTGGGATGAGAATGCCGACCCGTTCACCAACGCCGTGCGCATCACCGTCTCGGCACTGCGTAAGCGGCTCGGCGAACCCTGGATCATCGCAACCGTGCCAGGCGTCGGCTACCGCATCGACACAGGAGCAGGCGCCGGAGGCGAGGGAGGATAGGCCGCTGGGGTTGAGCGTTCGCCTCAAACGCCTCTCACGATTTGCGCACCCCGCTGGCGTTCTCGCAAGGTTGCGGTGGTCAGCCAGAAGCAAGTGGCCGACGTTCGTGTTCGGCCTCGACTCGGATTCCGGAGATGAGCAGTCCGAGCCCGTATTGAAACTGGTCTTCGGATCCCGTCACCGGAAGCGCGTCGCTGGGCGGCGTGCCTGGCAGCGTGGAGATCACGGCCCGTAGCTCGTGCCAGCGTGCGTCGGGTTGCCCGGCCCGTACGCTCATTGCGAGTGCGGCCGCCAGGTAGGCGATGAGTGCCTGCGCCGCCCGTACCACGTCCTCCGGTGGCAGGCCCGCTTCTGCGAGGGCTCCGATGATGGCCACGGCGAGTCTGCGCCCGTGGCGCTGCAGCGGCGGGCGGCCGGCGACGTGTGCGGCGATGCCCGGATGGCGCAGCGCCGCCGACCGGATCGACACCAGGACGGTGACGAGCCGTGGTTCCCAGGCTTGGTGCGGGTCGGGGTCGGGCACGTCGGCCAGAGCCAGGTCGGCGACGGCGTCGAGCAGCGCCTGGCGGTTGGGGAAGTGCCGGTATAGGGCCATTGGATCGCAGCCGAGTTCGGCGGCGATGCGGCGCATCGTCATCGCCTCGGCGCCCTCGCGGTCGCCGAGTTCGAGGGCGGCGGCGGCGATGGCCTCGGTGGTCAGCGGAGCGCGTGGTGGCATGCGTCCATCCTGCCAGGAGTGTCTACGCCGTAGACATCGCGGTGACCCCATGTCTACGCTGTAGACATGACAACGCTCAAGATCGGACGTGGCGCGGCCGTCCTGCTCAGCCTCGGCACCTTCGCTTTCCTCTTCCCGACCGGCTCCTGGCGTGCCGACAACCTCTTCCTGGTCCCCGACCTGATCCTTTGCGCGGCGCTGCTCGTCGCCGCCGCGCTGCCAGACCGCATGGCCGCTCCGGCGCTCCTTGCCGCTTACTGTTTCTCCGCGGGCGTGCTCGTCACCGCCGTCGCGTCCTACGCCGTCGACGGCCGGCTCGGCATCGGCAGCCTCATCGGCGCGTCCGGAGCGCTGATCATGACCACACTGCTCCTCCGCACCGGGCAGGCGGAACCGGCGTGACCAGGCGGTGGCGAGCGGTCGCCACGCGCACCGGCGACCCCGAAACAGGGCGCGGCCCAGGCACATACTGGTTGTCGTGCCAGGCACGTACTGGTTGTAGCGCCAGGCACGTACTGGTTGCGCTCATCCGCATCGTCGCGGTGCGCCTGCTCGTAAGCGTCCACCACCGCTAGGGGCGATGACCTGCGCGGACGGCGCCCATGCGGATGGCGGCTGTTAGCCTGAGCCGCCATGGGAACCTCCACCGATGGGCCGTCGAACGGCCGCCGGCTGCGCGTGGCGATGATAGGGCTCGGGGACATCGCACAGAAGGCGTACCTGCCGGTGTTGGGCACGCTGCCCGACATCGACCTGCGCCTGCACACCCGGAACGCGGACAAGCTGCGTCGGATCGCCGAGGCCCACCGGATACCGTCGTGGACGACCGACTTGGATGAACTGCTGACAGCGGGACTCGATGCGGCGTTCATCCACACCGCCACCGCCTCGCACGTGTCATTGGCCGAACGGCTGCTCAAGGCGGGAGTCCACGTCTATGTCGACAAGCCCTTGGACTATCACCTCAAGGGAGCCGAGCGCCTGGCAGAACTGGCGGAGAAGACCGGCCAGTCGCTGATGGTGGGTTTCAACCGCCGCCACGCCCCCGGCTACGTCGACCTGCTGGAGCAGCCACGGGACCTGATCGTCATGCAGAAGAACCGCAAGGATCTGCCCGGCGACGTCCGCACCGTCATCTTCGATGACTTCATCCATGTGGTGGACACCCTGCGCTTCCTGGTGCCGGGCGAGATCACCCACATGGATGTACGGGCCAAGGTCCGTGACGGCCGGCTGTTCCACGTGCTCCTGCAATTGTCGGGGAACGGCCATACCGCAATCGGAATCATGAACCGCGACAGCGGCAGCACCGAAGAGATCTGCGAGGTGATGGGGAACGGCCGCAAGCGCCAGGTCCTCAACCTCGCCGACGTCATCGATCACAACGGCGCGCAGACCCTCACCCGCCGCCCCGACTGGATCCCGGTCTCCCAGCAGCGCGGCGTCGAGCAATCCTGCGCGCGCTTCCTCGACGCGGTCCGTACAGGCATCACGCTGTCACCCGCCGACGCTCTGCTCTCCCACCGAATGTGCGAAGAGATCATCACCGCCATCGAAGCTCGTAGCGAAGGGGCGTAGGACGGGGCGTTCGGCGGCGCAGTTCAACGATGGCCTTGCTGGAGTACTAGGTCGTCCAGCAGATCACCACATCGGTGAGCAAGGTCAGGCGCCAGGCCCGTTCGGCCTGGTCGACCAGCCCAGGCCCGGTATTGACAACTCCCCTATCGAGGTTCCACCATGGCGAGCCAAATGTCCTACATTTGGAGGTCCTACGGATGGAAGGCTTGGAGGCGCCGCACCGGGGGGTGTCCTTGTCGGCCCAGCTGGTGAGCAGCCTGCGTGCCCACATCGCGGCCGGTCGATGGCCGGTCGGGACCCGGATCCCGCCCGAGAGCGTCCTTGTCCAGGAGCTTCAGGTCAGTCGCAACACGCTGCGCGAGGCGCTCCGGGCACTCGTTCATCTGGGGTTGTTGGAGGCACGGGCCGGAGACGGCACTTACGTCCGCGCGTCCAGCGAGCTGGAGTCCGTGCTGGTCCGGCGTGCGGCTTCCGCCCGCAGCGAGGACGTCTTCGAGCTGCGCGCGATTCTCGAGGAGTACGCGGCAGGCCTGGCCGCCGTTCGCCGCACGACCGATGACCTGGCCGAACTGCGTCGGCTACTGGGCTGTGCCGAAGAGGCCGGCCGTACCGGGGACATGGAAACGATCGCGGCTGTGGACGGCGAATTCCACCGCGCCCTCGTCCGCGCCAGCGGCAACGAGATCCTCGCCGAGGTCTACGAATACCTGGGCAGCGCGCTCACCTCCGCGCTCGGCGCGCTGACCTGGAACGCCGAGGCCGCGGCCGAACACGATCGTCTCCATGGGCAGCTCGTGGACGCCATCGAGGCCGGAGACGAGACTGGCGCGCGATGCATGGCCGCCTCGGTGGTCCAGGCCACGCGTCATACCGCCGCCACAGCGCGGCGAGAGGCAGCGGAATGACGTCCCAGGAACTCACCGAGAAAGAGCTGGACCGCCGAGCCGTCTCCTTTGGGTTCCTGATCGCGATCGTGCTCGTGGCGGCGAACCTGCGAGCCACGCTCACCGGGGTGGGGGCGCTCCTTCCCGCGATCGAACGCGACGCAGCTCTGGCCTCTGGCGGGGCCGGACTGCTCAGCACCCTTCCCCTCCTCACCTTCGCCGCGACGTCCCCGCTGGTCGGACGCGTGTCGCACCGCCTGGGCGCCTCCCGCCTGCTCGTCCTGTCGCTGGCCGTCCTGGCCGCGGGGACCGTGCTGAGATCGCTTCCCTCCTTGATCTGCCTGTTCGCGGGGACCGTCGTGTTGTCGGCGGCCATCGCGTGCGGGAACGTCCTCCTACCGGCCGTGGTGCGGCGGTCCGTGCCCACCCACCGCATCGGAACGGTCAGCGCCCTGTACGTCACCGTCATGGGCCTGATCGCCGCCGTCTCCTCGGGCATATCCGTGCCGCTCTCCGATGCCCTGCCCGGCGGATGGCGCACATCTCTCGGCTGGAGCCTGGTCCTCGCGGTCCCGGGGCTGCTCGTCTGGATTGCCTACATGCGCAGTGACGCCGGCCGCCCGGCGCCCGCCGCGCGCAGAAGCGAGACTCCGTGGCGTTCCCGTCTGGCCTGGCAGGTCACCTTCTTCATGGGGCTTCAATCGCTCGGCTTCTACTCCGTCATCGCCTGGCTGCCGAGCATCCTGGCCGATCAGGGCACCTCCGCATCCGCTGCCGGATGGATGCTGTTCTTCTACCAAGTGGTCGCCCTGCTGGCCAGCAGCGTTGTGCCCTTGCTCTCGCGCGGTCACGACGACCAGCGGTGGACGGCCGCGACCGCATCGGCCCTCGTCGCTGCAGGCTTCGTCGTCCTGCTGGTGGCGCCGGGATTGTCCTTCCTCTCCTGCACGCTGCTCGGCCTCGGCGGCGGCGCCTGCCTCGTGCTGGCCATGACCTTCCAGAGCCGCCGCGCCGCAAGCCCGGCACAGGCTTCCGCTCTCGCGGGCATGGCTCAGGCCATCGGCTACCTCGTGGCCGCCGCCGGCCCCCTGGTCCTCGGCGTACTGCACGACCACACCGGTGGTTGGGGCCTGCCGCTCCTCGTACTGACCGGCCTGTCCTTCGCCATGGCGGCGGCAGGCTTCGGCGCCGGACGCGACATCCAGCTCACCGACGACTCCGTTTGAGACGCGGCCGGAATACGGCGGAGACACCGCCAGGGCAAGACATGCGGTTGTCGGTGTCGGCGGGTGAGGCCGTCTCCGGGCGAGGCTGCGGCGACGGAGACGGCGGAGACGGTGGCGACAGCGGCGACGGAAACGGCGTGACGTCGGTGAGGTCGGCAAGCTGCGGATAGTCGCCAAGCTGCAGACATTGGAGTGCCTGACAGCACCGCCGCTGCCAGACCCGGTGGGCAGGTCAGCGGTCAGTGGTGATGGTGTTCGGCTGCCACCAGGTGAAGGCGTGGGTGTACCAGGTGGCGGTGCCGTTGCGTGCGAGGCGGCGGCCATAGGTGAGGGCGATGATGCCGCGGCCGCCCTTGCCGGCGGATGTCTGATCAGCGGGTCCGGGCCGGTCGGGGGTGGAGGCCTGGACCTCACCCAGCAGCAGGCGGTCGGCTGCGCGTAGTTCCAGCCGCAGGTCGATCAGGGCGGGAACGCGCACGGCGGAGCGGGTGGAGAGGTCTTGGATCAGTGACGCCAGTTGGCTGGTGAGGGTGTCTGCGGCCGGGCCCAGTCCCCACCGTTGCAGGGCGGCGTGGATGGTTCGGCGGGCGTGGGCCGCCGCTGACCGTTCGCTCGGCAGTTGCCATCGGCCGGTGCGCGGCACCAGTGATGCGGCGCCGTCGGCGTCGTCGGCGTCGTCGGGGTGGAACATCGTCATCAGAGTTTCTCCATCACAAGCGTCCCGGACCGAGCACACCGAGACCGTCTGCTCGGTCTGCGGCGCCGCGGACGGTCGGGGTTGATCGTGTCACCGGTCATGTTCCCCGCGTTCAGATGCTCATGCGACCGGCTCGGGCTGAGCCCGCAGGCTGGAATTGGACGCTGAGGTAGAGGGTGACGCTTGGCCGACGGTGAGGCTGCGGTGGACGGTAAGTCTGCGGTCCAGCCCCACACTGGACACCGGCGACATCCGCATGTCAGCCCGCAACAGCCATCTGATCGTCCGACATGGCAAAAACGGCAAATACCGCGAAGTCCCCCTGCACCCCAAGCTCCGCACCGTGCTGGAGGAATGGCTGCGCGAACGCTCCGGCTGGAAGAGCGCCGACACCACCCCGCGCTGTTCCTCAACCGCCCCGGCGGCCGCCTGTCGGCCCGCTCGGCCTATACCGCACTGCGCACCATCGCCGACACCGCAGGCCTGCCCTCTGGGCCGCGACGGCATCTTCACCCCGCACGTCCTGCGCCACACCGCCGGAACCACCATGACCCGCCGGGGCACCGACATCGTCATCGTCGCCGAACTCCTCGGCCACTCCGTCGAAACCGCCCGCCGCTACAGCCAGCCCACCCTCCAAGACCGGCAGAAAGCCATCGAACGACTCACCACCGACCAGTGAGTCCTGTCCGTGGTCGCTGCTGACCTCCGCGGAGTCCGGCCGCCGGTCCCAGAGTGCAGGGGCTGCAACGCGCGTGATCGGTGGCGCTGTGTTGTACAGTCAAGACGATCTACGCACCTCAACACGACGGGCAGATGCCAGCGCACCGCCATCCACCCGATCTCGTGGTCGCCTGCAGTGCAGATGCCTCTCACACAGGCCATGCCTGCCGACCGTCCCCGGCTTTGGAAACGGGTCGGTTCAGTCCTGATCAGCTTGCGGGTGGCTGTTCCTCCAGAAAGCAGGCGACGTGAACGGCTATGAGCTCCAGCGCACCGACGGCAAGGGCGAAGGCGTGTTCGCCACCCGATCCTTCCAGGCCGGCGAGACCGTGATGGTCGGTGTCATCGACCGCGAACTCGACCACAACCATGCCCATGCCTCTCAGATCGGCGAGCACCGGTTCGTGCTGCACGGCGGGCTGACCGCGAAGGTCAACCACTCCTGCGACCCCAACTGCGGCATCCGTCCCAACGCCGGCGGCGCGCACGACTATGTCGCCCGCCAGCTCATCACCGCGGGCCAGGAGATCACCTTCGACTACGCCATGCGCAACTACACGGTCGAGCACTTCGCCGTCCATTGCCGGTGCAAATCACACCGCTGCCGGGGCCTCATCACCGGTTGGAAGGACCTGCCCGCCGAACGCAAAACCGACTACCACGGCCTGGCCGCCCCCTATCTCCTCGAAATCGACGACCGGACGCCGGTGGTGCCGGACGGCATTAACTGACACCGGTTCGGCGCGAGCCACTGACAGAGACTCCCGCGCGCAACAACAGAGCCCACATCTTGCTCTGCCCTGGCGCCTTGCTCTGCCCTGGCGCCGGTATGCGCTGGACTCGGGGCCAGGCCGGACAGAACAGCCGCTCCGTCCGGTGCCGTCAACTTGCTGAGACCGCCTGGCCTGTCCGGTGCCGTCAGCTTGCCAGGAGCGCCTGGGCGGTCGCTTCGGCACGTGCGGCCAGGCCCGCGATGCTCGTGGTGATGAACGGCCTGTCCCCTGCGAGGTCGCCCATGGCGTACAGCCGGGGGTCGGCCTGGCCGGACACCGTGAGCCGCCCGGTTGCGGTCTCGACGTTCAGCCCGCCGTCGGGGTGGGGCTCGGCTGCCCGGCTGGCGAGCAGTGACGAGATCAGCGCGCCGGTGTTCTCGGGGATTGAGTGCGGCGGCGGGTTGAC
The DNA here is from genome assembly GCF_008923185.1 of Actinomadura rudentiformis. GTDB lineage: Bacteria > Actinomycetota > Actinomycetes > Streptosporangiales > Streptosporangiaceae > Spirillospora > Spirillospora rudentiformis. Next base: position 114,582 of record NZ_WBMT01000029.1, on the reverse strand, counting down.
GGCGTTGATGACGACGTCGGCGGTCTGGACGCCGGCGTCGGTGAAGATCTGGAAGCCGCCTTCCACGGGCTCGATCTTGCGTACTCCGGGGACTCATGCCGTCCTCCAGCTCGTCCTCGGTCGTTTGATCACGACCTTGGCCGCCGCTGCCCGCGCCTGCCATCCCGCACCAGCGGGGCGCCGCGACGGGATGCACCCCTCAACCAGGGGTTGGGGGACGGCGCCCGCTGAGGCAGGCTGGGATGATCAACTCTTCGGAAGAGAGATCGGGTGGCGCGCGAGGACCCGATCGCACGGGCGGCCAGCCCCCTTGAACCGTTCGTCCAGGTCTCCGCTCGGCTCCGCGAACGCGTCGTCTTCGACGCGGCGGATTCACCACCGGGGTGCGGCAGGGTGCGGCCGATCGCCGATGACGGGCGGCGGCTACCTGTTCGCCGTCCTGCTCCACGGCCAGCCGACCCCTGCGGCACAGTCCGCAACCTGCTCCACGGTCCGCCGCATGGATGCGCCATAAAGCGGGACAGGTACGAGGCCGCCCGCAGGTGAGCCGCTCTGGCCAGGCGTCGCGGAGATGCTCGGCGGGATCGCCGACGCGCTCGAGCATGGTGTGGACGTTCGCGGTGACCGGCCCGAGGTGTGCGATGACGGCACCCTCGACTGGGTCTGGCCGCCCATCGCCGAGAGTTCGCAGTAGGACCGCCCGGCCATACCCGCCTCCAACTCTGGGCCTGATTCACACCGGCACGCCCGGTTCGAGATCGAGCGGGGGTCAGGGCCTGGTCGGGCGGGTTTGAGTTTGAGCGTGCAGTTGCCGAACCGGCGGCCGCCTGAACCATGTCGCCGGCGGAAATGACCCGCCCGGCTTTTGGTCAGCGGCGGGTGCGCTTCTCGATTCCGAGGGTCAGCTCCATGTTCTGCTCATCAAGGTTCCATTTCCCTTTCCGGAACGCATGGTTGCTGATCCAGAACACCATCGTCCGATGGCCAGGGAAGCGCGCGAATTCGCCGAACGACCAGTCGTTCCCGCCGTCGTGCTCAATGATGTAGCGGTTGCCGGCACGGATTACACCCCAGCCATATCCGTAGTAGAACTTGTAGCCGGGTCGTTCGCCAACGGCCACGTGGGGCTTGAACATCTTGCGCTTGGCGGTTGCAGAGAGGACCTTGTCGTCTTCCAATGCGCGATGCCAGCGGAACATGTCGCGCGGCGTGGAAAGCAGGCCGCCGTTGCCGCGTAGGAACCAGTACGGTCCGTCGGCGGCCCAGGGGTGCTCGTACGGTTTGCCTTGAGGCTTGCCGTGCTCGTCGTACTCCACCGCGACCTGGTCACGGTCCCACTGCGGCAGCACGTACCCGGTCCGTGTCATCCCCGACGGTACGAGCAGTTGCTCGGCAAGGAAGCGTTCATAACCGACGCCCGCGACCTTCTCGATGATGGCCGCGAGGACGCTGTATCCCAGGTTGGAGTAAGAGAATTCGGTGCCCGGAGCGGATCGGAGCTTCGACTTCAGTGCGACGTCCAGCATTTTGTCGCGCGAGACCGGGGTGTAGTCGTCGCCGGACTCTTCATCATTCAACCCGCCCGTATGCGTCAGCAGGTGATGCAGCGTGATCCCCCGCTTGTCCGCGGGCACCGGGCCGACGAATTTGCTGATCGGATCTGTCACGCGCAGCTTGCCGGCCATCTCCAGCTTCATGATTCCGGCAGCAGTGAACTGCTTGGTCATCGACATGATGTCGTACGCGGTATCGCAGCGTGCTGGAATCCTTTTCTCGCGGTCGGCGAGGCCGAAGCCTTTGCAATGCACAAGCTCGCCGTTCCGGGCTGCGACAACCGTGCCGCCGGGCCCCTTCGGCAAGGTGGCATCCAGGAAGCTCTGAACGGCCGGATCGGTGCGTTCAGGCATCGTCGCCGCATCCGGACGGTCGTCACGCTTAAGGGCCGCATCGACCCCGCCTTTTCCACCACCCTCACCGCACGCACTGATGACGCTCACCGTTGCGACCGCGACCACGGCCGTCCTAACACCAGAGGAAGTACGGGCTGCTCTCATGCCCGGAACGCTACGGAGATCACCATCCACCGTCGTCCCTCAGCCGAGTGAATCGCAGGTCCCTCCCACCAGGGACCCTTATACAGCCGCCACCCCGACGCGGAACCGTCCGTGGATGATCAAACCCGCCATCACCCAGCCCACACCACGCGCCCCCGCCGACAGCTCCCCATTCGTTCAGCTGGGCGCTCCTCGCATCGCAACGCGCCCATCCCCCCAGCGACACTCCTTTGTGCATCGCAGCCCGCGAATCGTTCAGGCGGGCTCTCCTTTGCCGGGCTTGGCGCGGATTTCATAGCGGACGCTGCCCACGGTGGCGTTTCCGTGTTTGCGCATCGGCGCGACGGCGTCGCGGTAGGCGGTGACCAGGTCGTCGTGGTCGCCGTCCAGCTCCAGGCTGTCGGCAGTGGCCGCGAGGTAGTTGGAAAGCCAGAGCCGGGCGATCACAGCATTACGGAACGGCGGTCCCAGGTTGTGCGGGGCATCATCAGCGCCCCGGTCAACGCCTTCAGGGACAGCGGTCTCGATGCACACCGCCAGATAGATCTGCTCTTCGGACGAGCCCATGGTCGATTGTCCTACCCACACAGCCTGTTGTAGCTGCGGTTCGAATAGACCGTTGACCAGCATCCAGGAAGGCCCCGGGGCGGGCAGCGGTGCTTGTGGCACCGCTCCGGGTGGGCGAGCGTCCTTGCGGGGTGGCGCTCGCCCACCAGGAGCGGTGTGACGCGGACGGCCAGGGAACATGGACGACCGCGATCCCTGCCTTCCGGGATCACGCAACGGCTGCACGACCTGGAGGTCCAGGCCCCGCGCCGCCGGTTCGGGGCAGGTGACGTTGACCGTACCGCGCCCTTGATGTCACGTGAAGTGATCAGCCGTTTACAGTTCTTCTTGCCGCTGGTCAAGGAGTTGAGGTGGAGAAATCACCCATCGCCGCTCCTTCGGCAAGCCAGCCAAGGAGCAGGCCCGCTCGGGCGAGGTGCAGTCCCCACAACGACTGTGTTGTTGGCGTGGCTGTCCTGCATTGGCGCGGGTGGCGGCCCAGCGTTGGCGTGGCACCGCGCTGCGTTGTCACAAGCAGCCCAGCGTTGACGTGGGGCGGCCCAGCGTTGCTGTACGCGGCGCCGTGTTGGCGTGCGTGCGCGACGCAAGTTGGCGTGAGCGGCGCCGCGTTGGATGCGCAACCCCACGTTGGATGCGCAACCCCACGTTGGATGCGCAACCCCACGTTGGATGCGCGACCCCACGTTGGAGTGCGCGGTGCCGCGTTGGAGTGCGCGGGTGCCGCGTAGGCGTGGGCAGGGCTGCATTGGTGTGCGCGGCCCTGCAATGGCGCGGGCAGCGCCGCATTGGCGTTGCCGCCCCGCGTGGGTGTGGCGGAGCGTTGCGGGGTGGGTGGTGGGTGGGCCTGAGCGTCTGCACCGATGTCTGGGCGGCTTTGCGCGTTCTGGTGAATAGAGAGCTTGCGCGGGGTGGGCCGTTGGGGGCCGGGTGCAGAGGTCATCGCTGCTCGCACGTTCAGTATGTACTTCGATACCGATTGTGACAATCGGGAGACAGTCAGAGCCGAGCGTGCTCGAATGCCCGGAGGGCATGGGTGGGGGTGTGTCTCCGAGTGGTCGCCGGGTGACGTTGAGGATCGGTGATGTGACGTGATCGGGCCTGGCCGGGATGAGGATCGCGGCGCCCCGCTGGAGGCGGCGTCCGACGCGCTGCTGGTGGTGGACGGGGCGGGGCTCGTCCGCGCGATCAGTGCCCGGGCCGAGGTGCTCTTCGGGTACCGGCGCCGCGAGCTGCTCGGGCAGCCCGCAGCATTGATCGTTCCACACCGTCAATGCGGCACGTTCTGCGGCCGCCATCCGCTGCACCACTGCGAGAACGCCCCGCAGGGGCTGCCCTGGCAGGGGCATCCGGCGGTCAGCCGGTTGCAGTTGTGCGGCGTACGCAAGGACGGGCACGAGTTCCCCATCGAGCTCACCCTCAGCACTCTGCGAGACGACGGCGGTGTGCTGGGGTTCGCCGCGATCCGCGACATCAGCGCACGCGCCGCCGACAGGCAGACCAGCGAGCTCGCCGCACTGGTCCGGTCTTCCCGCGACGCCATCTTGAGCAAGACGCTGGACGGCACGATCACGTTCTGGAACTCCGCCGCCGAGCGGCTGTACGGCTACACCGCCGAAGAGGCCATCGGCATGAACGTCTCGATGCTCGCGCCACCCGGCCACAAGGCTGAGATCGCCTCGCTGCTGCGGCGGCTGGCCCGGGGCGAGCACATCGAGAACCACGAGACCATCCGGGTCACCCGCGAGGGGCGGCTGCTCGACGTCGACGTCACTCTCTGGCCGGTCCGTGACTCCACCGGGACGATCATCGGCGGCTGCGCCATCGTCCGGGAACTCACCGAACGGCTGCGCGCTCAGGAGCTCACCCGGCTGTACGAGCAGCAACGCCAACTCGCGCTCACCGTGCAGCACACTCTGATGGGCACTCCTGGCCAGGTTCCGATCCAGACTGCCGGCCGGTACCTGCCGGCCACGCGAGGCCCCGGGGTCGGCGGCGACTGGTTCGACCTGATCCCCCTCCCCGGCGGCCGGGTCGGGATGCTGATCGGCGACGTCATGGGCCGCGGCCTGGAGGCGGCAACGGTGATGGGCCAGCTCCGCGCGGTGTCCAACGCCCTGGCCAAGACCGACCTGCCACCCGCCGAGCTCATGCAGCGCCTCGATGCGGTCCTCTGCGACATGCCTGCCCAGATGGCCACCTGCTGCTATCTGGTCGTGGACCCCGAGACGGGCGAGGCCACCGTCTGCTCGGCGGGCCACCTGCCCGTCCTGATCATCTGCGCCGACCACACCGTTCATCCGCTCCCGGCACCGATCAGCATGCCGCTCGGCGTCGGTGGCATCGCCACCCAGCACTCGTACCAGCAGGCCCAGTTCACCCTGCCGTCGGCCTGCACACTGGCGCTGTACACCGACGGGCTGGTCGAAACCCGCACCAGCGACCTGGACACCCGGCTGATCACGCTGGAAGCCACGCTGGCGTTGGCTGCCCGGCACGGCCTCAGTCTGGACAAGACCGCCGACAGCGTCCTGTCCACCCTGCTCGCCGACGCCAGCACTTACGACGACGTCACCCTGCTGCTGGCACGACTTCCGGCGATGCCCATCGCCATAGCCCGCACCGATCTGCCCGCCCAGCCCGCGGCGGTCGCCGACGCCCGCCAGTTCTGCGCCGCAACGCTGGCCTGCTGGGCCGCTCCCCGAAGCAGCAAGCCGGCCCTGACCGACAACTTGATCGACACCGCGGTCCTGCTCACCTCGGAGATCGTCACCAACGCCGTCCGCCACGCCCATGGGCCGATCAACCTGAGCCTGCGGCACAGCGAACGGGAACTGACCATCCAGGTCAGCGACCGCAGCACCCAACTGCCCCACGTCCGGGTCGCCGGACCTGACGACGAGTCCGGACGCGGCCTGTACCTCGTCGAGGCCCTGGCCGACGACTGGGGCAGTCACCCCCGCAACGACGGCAAGACCATCTGGTGCACCCTCAGCACCACCACCGACGACCGCTGAACGGCACCGCCACCGGCGACCGCTGAGGGTGGTCACCGCGACCGTTGAACGGCGGCCACCGGCGACCGGTGACGGGCACGGTCGCCGGTGACCACTGAAGGGCCGCCGCCGGCGGCCTCTGACGGGCACGACTGCCGGTGACCACTGAACGGCGGTCACCGGCGTCCATTGGAGGCACTGCCACCGGCGACTACTGAACGGCGGTCATCGTCGTTCCCTCTCGTACCGCGTGAGGACGGCGGCGCCTGACTGCACGGCCGAGAGGCATTCCAGGTACGCGGGCGGGCCACCGGCGGGAAAGAGCCGCTCGCCGGTGCCGAGGACCGTGGGGAAGGTCAGGAGCCGGTACTCATCGATCAGGTCCGCGTCCATCAGCGCGTGCACGACGCTCAGGCTGCCCGTGATGATGACATCGCGACGCTCGCGCTCGCGCTTGACGACGTCGACGAGGTCTCCGGTGATGACCTGCGAGTTCGCCCACGCGGATGGGTCGGTCAGCGTTCGGGAGGCGATCAGCTTCGGCACGGCGTTCATCCGCGCGGAGAACGGGTCGTCGCGCCCGGGCCACAGCTGTGAGAACAGCTGCCAGGTCGTACGGCCCAGCAGCATGACACCGTCGTCCAGCGTGCTCCCGAGCTGGAACTTGTCCCCGGCGACCGTCTCTGGGCCGTGCCGGAACGCCCAGCCGCCGGTCGGCGTGCCCGCTGATCCGTCCGGGTCGGAGACGATCCCGTCCAGGGTGATGAATTCGATGACGATGACGCTCACGATGGATGTCCCTTCGGTCGATGCTCACCCGTACGTACTGGCGGCATCGGCCTGACTCATCGCGGCGGGCGGAAATCGTCGAAAGAAATCTGTTGGGGCAGGTCGAACGCCTCGAACACGCGTGGATCGGCGAACACGACGTTGTGCGAGATCCGGCCTCCGGTGACCGTGAAGACCTGGAGAGTGTGCAGCCGATGTCCACCACCGGGCTCCGGTGCGTACGCGGCGAACGCGGGCTGGCCGTTGGCGGTGAGAGGCATGGTGCCCCAGCCGCTCCCCCACATCTCGAACACGCGGTGCATGAACAGGCCGTAGTCGCGGCTGCCCCGGTACCACAGCGGCACTGGCGGCATCTCCAGGATCGCGTCGGCGGCGAGGAGCCGCACGAGCGCGGGGACGTCACCGGTCTCGAACGCCCGCACATACCGTCCGATCACCGCATGCACCTCCGGGTCGTTCGGCTCAGGGACTTGCCCCAGCTCACCCACGTCCGTCAGGGCGGCGCGGGCCCGCTGCAGCGCGCTGTTGACGGCAGCGACCGTGGTCTCGAGCTGCTCGGCGACCTCGGCTGCGCTGAACTCCAGTACCTCGCGGAGCACGAGCACGGCCCGCTGCCGCGGTGGCAGAGTCTGCATCGCCGCCACCAGCGCGAGCCGCACGTCGGTCCGGGCCCCCACGTCGAAGCGCGCGTCGGGGAACGGCTGTATCCAGGGGATGTCGAACGCCGGCGTGAGCGGCACTCCGGGATCATCGCCCGGCGCCCCCAGCCCGGACGGCAACGGCCGCCGCGCACGCCCCTCGAGCGCGGTCAGGCAAACGTTGGTCGCGATCCGGTACAGCCAGGTCCGGACGGACGCGCGTGTGTGGTCGTACCGATCACGGGCTTTCCACGCGCGCAGCATCGTCTCCTGCACGAGGTCTTCCGCTTCGTGGAACGAGCCCAGCATCCGGTAGCAGTACGCCACGAGTTCACCGCGGTAAGGCTCCAGTTCCACGGCCCCATCATGGTGTATGCGATCTCGCCGCCGTTCAGCACCCCGATCGGTTGGCGGTCCACACCAGGTCGCGCACCCGCTGCTCATCGGCCTGGACGGCAAGCGGAAGCCTGACCGCGCGATGTGATGCGAAAGTCAGTCGGCCAGTTCGACCGTGACGACGTCGGGGGCCACGTCCTTCCATATGGCGCTGTCGGCTGTGATCACCACGCAGTCGTGCTCCCGCGCACAGACCAGGGCATGCGCGTACAACAGCGCCCGGTCCTCTGGGGCAAGCCGTGACCCGGCCTCTGCGACCTGCAGCGCACGGTGCTCATCGAGCGCGTCCACGGTGATTTGCCGGAACCCCAGGGTGGCGTCGATGTGCCCGAGGAGCGACACCGCGTCAGGGTCGCCGAAGGCTTTCCGTGCCACGTGCTCCAGTGCCGTGGCTGGAATGACAACGGGAACATCGAAGCGTTCTACCGCGTCCAGCAGGCGAAGCCCTTCCCAGGATCCGGCCGCGATCTGGCTGAGAGCTGTGTGGTCAACGATCCTCACGCGGCACCCGGCCGGGCCTGACCTGGTTGTTCGTCGAGCTCTGCCGGGTCAATGCCCAGGGCGGCGGCGGCGCGGCGTCCTGCGGCGTCGAATGCGCCCGGGTCACTGGATCTCATCTCGGCAAGCTTGTGATCCAGCCACTGGCGAGATCGAGCGTGGCGTTCCGCACGGTCTCGGACGGCACCGTTGATGTAGTCGGATACCGAACGGGCCTTGCCCGATTCGACGGCCGCCTCAGCGGCTTCTATCAGGTCACGGTCGATCGTGATCGTAATCTTGGCCTTCGCGGTCATACCTTTATCCTACCGCTCGCGTGCGGTCAGGGCCGAGAACGCTCCACGGCAAATGGTTGCTCGTCATCCATTTGGCTCTCCCGTGCGTCCAAGGCAGGGAGGTGTTCCAATTGCCGAAGCATTCGGGGGCGACCAGAGCCCGGCTTTACGTCGCTGTCGGCGCCCTGGCTCTGCCCCTCGCCGTGGGCGCCTGCGATGCCGGGAGCACGGGGAAGACCGCTCCGACCGTCACGGTGACCGCCACCCCGCCGCAGACCGCGGCCCAGATCGCGACAAAGGCGCAGGGCGCGTTCACCAAGGCGCCCAACGTACGGGTCCGCGGCAAGGTCAAAACCGAGAAGGGCCGGATCACGCTCGACTACAGCGTCCGGGGCAAGAACTCCAAGGGCAAGATCAGTGGCCCGTTGACCAGTAAGAAGAGCACCACCACGCAGTTCGTCATCATCGGCGACAAGCACTACACCAGGGGTTCCGAAGTCATCGTCGGTGACGGCCCGAAGCCGCCTGCCAGCCTTCTGAAGAAGCTCAAGAACCAGTGGACCGTGATGCGGGGCAAGGACATGGGCGTCCTGGGCTCCTTCGCGACGAACACCATGATCTTCGGCCCCGCCGGCACCGGTGAGACGCTCTCCTTGGGACCCGGCCGCGACTTCGAGGGCAAGCCCGCTTTCGACCTCACCGACGGCGAGGGCACCCATCTGTGGATCTCGTCCCAGGGTGAGCCTCTGCCTCTCGCAGTCACCAACGACAAGTCGCCCGCCGACCGCCTCGTCTTCGCCTATGGCCAGGCTGAACGAATCACCGCCCCGGCCAACGCGGTCGACTTCTCCAAACAGGGCTTCCAACTCCCCTGATCCTGAAGCGGCCCGGACGAGACCGGAGGGGCGGCAGGCAGCGCCGCAACCAAGCGTCGCGGCAAACGGGCGCGGCCAAAGGGGCGCGGCCAAAGGGGCGGAGCCGAGGGTGCAGCAGACATCCGTAGGTGACGGAGGCCGGCGGCGGCCTCCGGATCCGCCGCGCATCTGGACATGATGGAGGTCCCCGGGCGACTCGGCACCCGGGGACCCCAGGAGCCACTAGGTTCCTCAGTCCTTCAGGGCGACGGCGATCGAGTCGGCGATCGGGGTGGTGGGGCGTCCGATCAGGCGAGAGAGGTCGTCGCTGGTGCCGGCCAGCTCGCCCTTCTCAACAGCGACCTCTACGCCGCACAGGATCGCCGCGAACGGCTCGGGGAGTCCGGCGGGGCCGGTCAGAATGGCGTTGAACTCCTCGACGGAGACGGCGTTGTAGCCGATCTGCTTACCGGTCTGCTTGCTCAGCTCGGCCGCGTACTCGGCGAAGCTCCAGGCGGTGTCGCCGTTCAGCTCGTACGTCTTGTTCTCGTGGCCCTCACCGGTGAGCACGGCGACCGCGGCGGCGGCGTAGTCGGCTCGGGCGGCGGAGGCGACGCGGCCCTCGCCGGAGGCCTGGGTGACGGCGTTGAACTGGAGTACGGAGGCCAGCTGCTCGGTGTAGACCTCGTGGTACCAGCCGTTCCGCAGCAGAACGTAGGGCACACCGGACTCGAAGATCGCCGCCTCTGTTCCCCTGTGGTCGTCGGCGAGGGCGGCGGTCAGGCTGCCGGGGGCGCTGGTGTAGGCAAGGAGGGCGACCCCGGCCACCTTCGCGGCATCGATGACGACCTTGTGCTGGCCGACGCGGCCCTTGTCGAACTCGTTGCCTGAGATCAGGAGCACCTTGTCGCCGGCGGAGAAGAGACCGTCAAAGGTCTCGGGGGCGTTGTAGTCGGCGATCGCGATCTTCACGCCGCGGGCGGCGAAGGTGGCCGCCTTCTCCTGGCTGCGGACGACGGCGGTGATCTGGGCGGCCGGAACCTTCTCCAACAGGCCTTCGATGACAAGACGGCCCAGGTTCCCCGTGGCGCCGGTAACGACAATGCTCATGGTCAGAGATCTCCTAGTTGGTTGCACTGCGTACCAACCTAGGAGCACGCTAACCCTTCTTACAGTACCCACTTTGAAGTAAGGTACTGGTGTGGAAGTAAGTGATACGCCGCTTCTGGACCGGATGCGCAAGACCGACGGTGACCTGATGTGCCCTCACCGCGCGGTCCTGGAGCACGTCACCAGCCGCTGGGGCACCCTGGTCCTGATCGTGCTCCTGGAACGCTCGTACCGCTTCAGCGAGCTGCGCCGGGAGATCAGCAAGGTCAGCCAGGTCAGCGAGAAGATGCTGGCCCAGACGCTGCAGACCCTGGAACGCGATGGCATGGTCAACCGCGACGCCAAGCCCGTGATTCCGCCCCGCGTGGACTACGCCCTCACCGACCTCGGCCGCGAAGGCGCCGAACAGGTCCGTGATCTCTCCCTCTGGACGGAGCGACGAATGGCCGCAGTCCAGAAGGCACGCCAGGAATACGACGCAGCAAAGGCCTGAGCCTCCTTCTCGTCGTACGTCGACACCCGCCGCGTTCACCGAACGCGGCGGCCCAGGGACCGCGCCCGCCCCCGGCCGGGCTCCGCTACCACGCCGCCGTTACCTCGGAAATCAGCGTGGCCGTCAGCCTCTTCCGCTCAGCCGCCCGCCGGCGCGCCTGAGATGCCGCACGCCGCACGGCATGTCGCACGCCGCACGCCGCACGTCGCACGCCGCTGAAAGTAGTTTCCGCGCGGGGACGACTTCAGCGGCAAGCGCGTCCCGCCCACCACACACTTCCGGGCCGGCTCACGCCGAGAAGTCTCCTCCGACCACGCCGGAACGCACGCGAGAACCCGTTCTGCATCAGCTCAACAACGCTCGAAGCACAGGCACTCCGGCACGGCCCTACGGGTCTGTACGGCAGGAGCGGACGGCTGCTTCCACGAAGTCGCGAGCATCAGCATGCTTGCTCACAAGAGCGATGCTGTGATCGCTTCCCTTCACTGTCTTGAGCTTCACGTTGGGCGCCTTGGCCTGCCGCAGCTGGGTGGCGACCCTTTCGGTGGCTGCCCGCACATCCGCGTTGCCCTCTTCGAAGACCAACCAGGCCGCTCCGGGGACCGACGACACCTTGGAGACATCGACTCGGTTGCCATGGTCGTCTTCGATAGCGCTCACTGGTGAGATGGCGACAACGGCACAGGCTGGTGGCTGGAGTCCAGGGCTCTGCGGGTTCTGGGGGTGGACTGCGGTGCGTGGGCCGGCCTTGTCCGCGGCGACCAGCGCGGCCGCCGAGCCCATCGAGGAGCCCATGAGCACGATCTTCTTGGCTCCGTTGGCTCTGAGCCATTGCGCGCCCGTGACGAGGTCACTTGGGAGCTTGCTGAGATTTCCCGCTCCCTGGCTGGAGCCAACGCCTCGCCGGTCGATGATCAGCACCCGAGACTGCGTGGCGGAGGCCAGTAGTTGCGCCTGCTCAAGCCAGTCGCACAGGGTCTGCGACGCGCCATAGGCGAGAACGACCCCAACCTGGGCCTGCTGCGAGCCGACCACCGCGGCACCCAGTCTGGCCCGGTCGGCTGCCTGAAGGGCCACCCTCTTAGCTTCGCCAGGCACGGACCCGCATTGCTCGTTGAGGGGCGCGTCGGACGTCACGCGCTTCCCTTCCTCACCACCCAGACAACCGGTCAGAAGCAGCGAGGTCATCAACCCCACAAGCACCGAACAACCCCGCCAGGTTGCCAACGTGAGGCCGTATCTCCCCAGTTCAGTGCTCATCCGGCAAATGATCGCATAAGCCAACCGAACACTGACTTTGCCCATTAGTCCTTCAGTTCCGCACCTGGTCCGACGTTGGCATGGGGCGGCGGCGGGGACCCGGCCCAATGCAAGGAAGTTCCCCCAATCACGCCGGAACGCAGCGTGAGAATCTACTCAACATCAGATCCACAGCGCTTTGAGACAGGCTCTCACCGTATTTCTCGGTGAGCGAGGAGGGTCGCGGCGCCGCCTACCCAGACGCTGAGTTCTTTTCCCTTGGTCAAGGTGAGGACCGCTGAGCGGCCTGTCTGGGTGTATTGGGCAATCTGGAGCTGTTGGCCTTCATGAATGTGAGGATCGGCGCTGACTTGGGCCGCGTTCGAAACGCCGGTGGCCCGGTCCACGACGAGGCTCTTGCCGAGGTAGGCATTCACCTGGATCGCGCGTTCGGGCATGCGCGTGATGGTGTTGCGGCAGAACAGGTGGATCCCGTTGATGTCCAACTCGCGCTGCAAGGCCATCAGCCGGTCGTAGTCCAGGCCGTCCAGTTCACGCCGCAGCAGCGCAAAGGCGGCGGGTGTCACCTCGACGGTCAGCTTGGGCGAGCCGACGGACAGGACTGGCAGACCGTCGGCCAGGGACGGCAGCGGCACGTGGAAGATCTCCTCGAGTGCCTGCTCACGGCCGTACGCGCTCAGGCTCTCACGGGCGACGAAGTGCAGCATGACCGTGCCGTCGCTGGAGAGCGAGGCGCGCGCCGACCCTCCTGACGGCGTGCTGATCATCAAATCAAGGCCTGCCGTGATGAGCCCTGCCTCGATGAGCGCGTATACGGCGCCGATGAAGCCGTGAGCGCACACCCCGAGGGCCTTCCCGGTCGGTGTCAGGACGGTCAGGTCGAGCTCGTACGCGGTGGGGCCGTCTGTTCCGCGGACCGCGTTGACGAACACGGTCTCGGGGGCGCCGGTGCGGCGAGCCAGCGTCTGGCGTTGCGCTGCGCTGAACGCCTTCACGTCGGCGCCCATGACGACGGCGAACGGATTGCCCAGCGCGTTGTCCGGATCGCGAGGGTCGACGAAGGCCGAGCCAGAGACGACACAGGTCCTGGCCGGAAGCATCACTGCGGTCCTCGCAGGACGAGGCTTGGGGTGTTGGTGCCGTTCATGTGGTGGGCCACAGGATGAACAGCGGGAAGGCGCGGCGGCTGGGTTGGTCGCCGATCTCCTTCAGTGCTGCTCGGATCTCGCGCAGGTGGCCTGTGGTCATCTGCAGTGGGGGCTCGTCGGGCTGGTGAACGGTACGGACCGGGTAGTCAACGCCCGGTTGCCTGGTCATTTCGATGTGGCAGCCGAGCACGTGGGTGACCGTCCGGTGCTCACAGAAGTCGATCAAGCGATCGATCGTCCGGGCGAACGCCTGCCAGTCGTTGATGTAGAGCCGGCCGGGGTAGACCGTGTCACCGGTGAGGAGGAACCCCGTCCACGGGTCGTAGAACGTGACCGCCGCTTCATGATGGCCCGGGGTGGCCAGGCACTCCAGCACCCGGCCTCCCAGGTCGACCTGCGCCACGGCATCGGAGTGGTCGGCGAATCCGAAGTACGGCCAGGCGGTGGTCAGCTCCGCGCCGACCACCGTGGTGTCGGGACGATCGGTGAACTGGCCGTCGCCCGCGATGTGGTCACCATGCGGATGGGTGTGGAGCACCAGCAGGTGATAGCCGGGCCGGGGGTGACGGGCGAGCCAGGACTCGATGAGCTCGTCGACCACTTGGCGAAGGGGGAAGAACTCGGCGGATTCCGTGGCTCCGGTGTCGATCAGCACCACTTGATCGTTGCCGAAGAGCAGGAACAGGAACGGTGCCTCATAGTCGATCGCCATGTTCTGCCGGAGGATGAACGTGTGCTCGTCGTAGGCGTGGACCTGAATGTCCGGGTCGGTGTTGTGCTTGGCCGACGGCGAGCCGTGAATCCACCGGACATCCAGCGGACGAGGCTGCGGAACCGCTCCGGCGAAGTCGATCAGGGAAGTGCGCGCACCCATGACGTCTCCTGGAGTGCGTCGTCTTAGCGGGCCGGGTACGGCGCACATCTCGTCCGGGGAAGGCACGTACGAGCCTCCACGCGGACGGTACCACTGGCCGGGCCTTGCTCCTCGGTCAGGGCGCCCGGAAAAGTCACCTGCCATCGCGAGGTTGCCTCCACAGCACGTCTGTACTCCGACGACCATCCCGCACGTCTCAGACCAACACCCGGATCGCAGTGCCGGGCAAGATGATCACATGACGAAACAGCGGGGCCCACCTCCGCAGTGGAAACGTGAGCACTTCGAGGGAGTGCCAGGCGCTCCCGAGGTTTCGACCTGGCACGTCCCGCACCGAAACCGGCGTGGTACATCCGGTACGGCTAGCTTTGCAGGGATCATCGACGGACGGAGCGTGCGTGCCTGACATCTCTTTTCAGACCGATCGGAGAACCCGGTGGCGGCTCCGGAAGGTCCATGCCGGGCTCAATGAGCAGTTGAGACCAGTTGACTGCCAGACGTGCGGTCGGCCGCTGTCGGGTGAGCCCGCGCTGGTCGTGTACTCCCTCGGTGGGGATCGGGCAGAAGCGACATTGCATCACCCGGAATGTCACCAGGCCGGGTGGTACGACGAAATGGCCGAGCCGTACGCCTTGCAAGGACACCTCACATGGCGGGCCAGCACGTTCACCCTCCCCGCCGCCTTGGGGGCCGCCGTCGGAGCCCCTGCGGTCGATCTACCGGTGTTCCTGGTCAATCCGTCCTATGAGGCCGCGTTGCTGTGTCGCGATAAGGGTGGATGGCGGCTGTGCACCCTACGCACGTACGCGGAGCTAGGGCTCAGCTTGGAAATGCTGCCGTCACTTGACGAGCCAAACCCGATTCTCAGCGCACATATCGACGGTGACCGGATCACAGTCACGATGCAGTCCCCTGGCGATCGGGTCCGCCAGTGGTCGAACATCCCATTGGCCCCGTCGGTCGCCGACTTGGTACGCCAGCGTGAGTCCATCGTCGTAGCCGTGACGACCCTGGTAGACATGAGCCAGCCGATGGAGCTCATGCAGGCGTGGATGTTGACAGTGGCCGGCGGCCTGTCCGCGGTGGGAGTAGCAGCGCTGCGGTAGCCCCTCAATCCTTAGAGCGTGCTGAAGAACCGGTGAGCGCTCACCGCTATCGAGCCGCATCGTTGATTCGCAGTCGGTGAAGGCGTCGGAGACCGTTAGCAAGGCCACGCTCGGATTCGATCCGGCCAAGAGAATCAACGGGCGCAAACGCCACGTGGTCTGTGACCCGGGCGGGTTGCAGGGGTGATGGTTATGGTGACCGGGGCCGACCGGCCCGACCGCGAGGTGGCGCGCGAGGTGCTGGCGCGGCTGTGGCAAGCGCCGCCCCGGCCACCCCTGCCGCCTCCCGCCAATACGGGCCGCTGGTCCGGCCGATCGAGTAGCGCAGGTGCGCACCCGCACGGCTCCCAGGAGGAGGTCGGCTGCCTAGCGCAGGCCCGGGCGGCGCCTGCCAAAGCCCCCTGCCGTCATGTCATGTCATGTCGTCATGTCACGGCCAGGTGGCTGCGGTGGTGCCGTGGGGTCTCGGCCTCATCGAGCAGGACGAGGGCGAAGTCCGCATAGGAGATGCGCGCCGTCATGTCACCGTGTTCGCGGATCTCATAGTGACCGGTGCGATCCCCCTCGTGGTCGAAGTCGCCAACTGGGCTGACATACACCCAGTCCAGCGTGCCGCCTTCAACGCCAAGCGCCTCAAGACCGGCGGCGTGGGCCAGGCAGAAGGGCCGGAACTCGGCGGGGAAATCGGGCATGTCCAGCAAGCGGATCCCATCGGGGCCGGGCAGGAGCGATGCGAGCCCAACGGTGACGAGCCTGTCCACCCCGGCCTGCTGCAGGCCCTTGATGAGGGCATGTGCGGCGCTGGTGAAGAAGGTCTCCGAGTCGATGACCGCCGCCGTGTTGATCGCGGCGTCGTGCCCAGCCGCGAGGGCGGCGACGTCGGCCACATCGGTGACATCTCCGGCGGTGATCCGTACGCCGCCGTCCGCCAAGCCGCCGTAGCGGGACGGGTCGCGGACCACCGCTGTGACCTGGTGTCCACGCCGACGCGCTTCAGCGACAGCCTGCCGGCCGGCTCGACCACCGGCCCCGAAAACCACGAACCTGCCCATTGTTGGAATACCTCCGGTTGACTCGATGCTCCCGAAAGGTATCCGCAAGGGCGGTTACCTCCTGGATACCGAGACAAGTCACCGGTCCCAGCCCACAGGCAGGAGAAACCATGACGCACCGGCAGCCGCTGCCTCCGGACATGTTCGACGAGCTGTGCCCGTCCTCACTGTTGCCATTCCGCTTCGGTGACAAGTGGGCAGCTCTTGTCCTTCGCTGCCTGGAAGGCGGTCCGCGCCGATTCTCCGAGCTTCGCGTGCCACTGCACCGCGTCACCCCGAAAGTGCTCACTCAGTCGCTGCGCGGCCTGGAGCGAGATGGGCTCATCTCACGCACGGTGCACGCTGACCCGAAAGCGGGAGTGGAGTACGCGCTGACGCCGCTGGGCCGCAGCATGCTGGAGCCACTTGAGGCTGCATGCGCGTGGGCAGCCGAGCACTGGGACGAGCTACTCGACGCACGGGAGCAATACACAGCTCCATAACCAGCCGGCTCACTGCGCGCAGCAGGTTCGGGAGCTGGCCTCACTGGCTGCGATTGCGGGTGAGCCAGCGTGTGGTGTTGAGGATGTCGGCGGCCAGGCGGACCGACTGCGGCCATGGGGTCTTGCCGGTGAGGACGGCGTCCAAGGCTTCCAGTGGTTGGGTGCAGGCCGGTGCGGTGGGACGACCTGGGGGACGTGCCGGAGGCTGGTCGCGGCGGCGCCGGTTCCTGGTCGATCTTGGTTCTTCGGTTGAGGGAGAGCACTTAAGCCCAGGGGCGGGGAAAAGTGTCGCCGTCCAGCCGTTCACCCGCGGCGAGCCCGAGGGGGTCGGTCACGATGTGCCCGGTCCCGCTGTAGCGGGTCGCCTCGTCCATGTAGATGGTGACGTGGGCGAGCCTGGCCTGGTCGGTGCGGTTGGGCAGTGCCATGTGGCCGGTGTAGCCGCTGTGGAACGTGCAGTCGCCTGCGCGCAGTGGCACGGTGACCCGGGGAATCCAGCGCAGTGACGGGTCCAGCGTGAACAGGTCCTCCTCGTGGTGGAGGTCTTGCGGGCGCAGGCCGGTGCGATGCTGGGTGCCGGGCAGGAAGGTCATGCAGCCCCGTTCCGGGGGAACGTCGACCAGCGCTATCCACGCTGACAGCGGGAGCCGGTCGCCCGCATGCGGCCAGTACGGACGGTCCTGATGGAACTCCGTGGCGGCGTTGTTGTGCGGTTCCTTGACCAGCATCTGGTCGTGCCAGAGCCGCAGCGGAAACCCGGCGAGCTGTTCGGCGATGCGGCCGAGGCGCGGGTCGAACGTGAGCTCTCGCAGCGTCTGGTCGTGTTGCCAGACGTTGACCAGCTGGCTGAAGACGCCTTGCCGTTCCACGCTCTCCGCGCGGTGTGCCTCCAGGAACGCCTCGGCGGCGGCCCGGAAGCGCTCGATCTGGCTGGGATCGAGTACGCCGCGTACTCGGACGAAACCGGATTCACGATAGGCAGCAACAAGCTCGTCCGGCACCTGTCCGTCGGTGTCGACGTCGCTGCCGGAGTGCTCGTTCGTAGTCGTTGGCATCATTGACCTCCAAGATTTCGTGCCGTTGGGATAACGCAAGCCTCGTTGAGGGGCACCGCCACGAGCTAGGCCGATCCAGGCAAGTAGTCGTACGATCCCGACATGCCTGCCACCCTGCACGAGCACGCCTTGTTCAACGGGGGCCCGGTGCTGGGCGGCGTCCACCACCTGGATCTCGACATCGAGCCGCACGCCCACGACTTCCTTGAGATCGCGGTGATCGGAACCGGTCGTGGCCGGCACGTGACCAGCCAGGGTGAGCAGCCGCTGCGGCGCGGGCAGGTCATCGTGCTCCGTCCCGGGGCCTGGCACGGCTTCCGGGACTGCATGGACCTGACCGTCGCCAACTGCTGCCTGTCCGCCCAGGCGCTACGGGCCGAACTGGCGGCGCTCAATGACATCCCGATGCTGCGCCAGATGTTGTGGACCGATCCGGTGGCGTCGGGCGCGCATGGCGTGGCGGTCACGACCGTCGATCCGGTCGCCGCCGAGGACGCCATCACGGAGATCAGCCTGCTCGAACGGGATCTCGGAGCCGACCAGAACCGGCCCGGCCGTGTGCTGGGCCGGCTGGTCACCGTGCTCGGCGTCCTGGCCGACGGCCGTGACCCCGGGCCGGCGACGCCCGAGTCCGCCGTCCACCCCGCCGTCACCGCCACCATCGCCCGCCTTGAGGCGGCGCCTGCCCACCCGTGGCGGCTTGACGATCTCGCCCGGGCGGTCAACCTGGATCCCGCCTATCTCGGCCGGTTGTTCGGACGGTATGTCGGATTGACGCCGCTGGGCTTCCTGGCCCGGCTGCGAGCCGAACGGGCCGCCACGTTGCTGGCACACTCGGCCTTGCCGGTCGCCCGGGTCGGTGCCACCGTCGGCTGGGACGACCCGACGTACTTCGCCCGCCGTTTCCGGACCCTGGTCGGCCTGACACCCACCGAATACCGGCGACGTAGCCGGTCAGCCGCCTCTGTGCAGCTCACTCAGCACCCCGGGTGAACGGACGAGTCCCTGACACGTGCAAGAAAACGCACACCGGACTCGTCCAACGCCACCACCAGCCCGCCCGGATAGGTCCGCGCCCACCGGCGGACGATGATCACGTATGCGCCGGCCGCGACGGCCACGCCGCCCACCAGCAAGGGCCCCAGACCAGCACGACCACCACGCACATGAAGATGTAGGTCGCGACGGCTTCCGAGATGTCTCCCCACCGACTCCGGTGATAGACGTATCTGACGTCTTCAACCAGATTGGCGTCTTCCATGGCGCCCCTGCGATGCGTTCGGCGAGGTACTGCGTTTGTCGATCCGCACCGAAATGATGACCAGACCTAACCGTGACCGCGCCTGCCGCGGAACGCGACCGTGTGGTCTTTGCCTGCCGCGACTTCAATGCAGGTGTCTCCCGCCTCACGTGGTCAGCGCTGCCGGCTGGGGCGACGCGCGATGTCACCGGCGAGAGCACGGAGGAGGCCGTGGCCGACGCCTCGTCGAGACGGTTCGCGACACACCTGTGGGCCTGCCGGACATGACCTAGGCATGAACGTCACCGACACCGGGCCACCGGAGCGCACCCAGCGCTTCGCCCACCTCTACGAGCAGACGTATGCCGCGTTGCTGCGGTTTGTCGAGCGTCGCGTCCACCCCTCCCACGCCGAGGACGTGGTCGCCGACGTGTTCCTCGTCGCCTGGCGGCGCCTGGACGACGTGCCACTGGCGGCGGACGAGGCGCGGGCCTGGCTGTTCGGCGTCGCGCACCGCACTCTCCGCAACGGGCTGCGGGCCGACCAGCGGCGGCAGGCGCTCGCCGTCCGCATCGCCGACAGCCAGTTGACCGGCGCCGCGGCGGCCGGGCTGGACCCCGAGCTGGTGGCACGCCGGCTCGACCTCGTCCAGGCGTGGCGGCGGCTCAGCCCGCGCCACCAGGAGACGCTCGCCTTGGCCGTGTGGGACGGCCTCACCGCCCCACAGGCCGCGCGGGTGCTCGGCATTTCCCCCGTCGCGTTCCGGCTTCGGCTCACCCGGGCCCGGCGTGCCCTGCGCCACCACGCCGACGCGGCCCCCGCCACCACGACCCAGCCCGTGGCGACCGCCACCGTCGACTCCCGGAGCACACGATGAACGACACCCTTGACCACACCCTGCGCGACCTCGACCCGGCGGTCACCCCCGCCGACCTGGACACCAGCACCGACCCCAAGGCCCGGGCGCTGCTGGCCCGGGTGGTGGCCACCGACTCGATGGGGACGCCCGAGCCGACGACCAGCAGCCCCCGTAAGCGCACCGCCAGGCGTCTCACCGCTATCGGCGGAGGGGTGGCCGTCGGCATCGCGGCGGCGCTGCTGCTGCCCGGCGTGTTCGGCGGCGGCTCGGCGATGGCAGCGTGGACAGCGACGCCGCACACGGTGAGCGGTGACCGGGCCGCCGACGCCCAGAAGAAGTGCCTCGACAGCGCCCGGGACACTGCCAAGAACACAACCGGGCGCGAGCTCGGCTTCCGGCCTGTGGTGACGGAGGGCCGGGGGCCGTGGACGCTTGTCTACGTCAACGACGACAGCAGCCACCTGGCCGAGATCACCTGCCTCCTCGACAAGGGCGACCTCGTCGGCTCGACGGGCAGCACGCCGGGGCCCGACGCACAACCGCTTCCGCCCGTTCCCGCAGGGTCGGCGCGGGCCGCCCTCGGCTCGGTCATGAGCACGAGTGAGGAGAGCGTGCGTGTCGTGACCGGCAGGGTCGGCGCCGGCGTGGTGGGCCTGGAACTCGCCACGGAGGCGAAAGGCAGCGTCGCCGCGACCGTCAGCGGCGGCTACTTCGCGGCCTGGTGGCCGGACGCGCCGACGACGGAGGAGCGCGAGAACGCCTCACCCCGCGGCGGCGTCAAGCACGTCACCGCAATCCTCCAGAACGGGTCGCGGCACAACGTCTCCCTTGAGGAGCTCACCGGCCGGACGAGCGCGCAGCTGAACACACCGGCCACGGGCGGCTCCACGCGCGGCTGACCTGGCCACCCGCGGCGGCGCCGGGCCTCACCGTCCGGCGCCGAACACCGGGTGGACGGACACGGCACGGCGAGCTCGTACCCGGACAGCCGGCTCCAGCAACCTGCGCCGATCCTTCCGGGGCGGGTCGGCGCAGGGTGCTGGGCTCACGGTTCTCCAAGTAGTGGGACGGAGCGATGGTTTTCAAGCGGCGCGGCGGTCACAACTCGCGAGTGTTCGTGACCAACGACGGGAGCAGACATGCCATCGACCAGAAAACGGCTCTGGCGGGCCGTGACGTCCGTACTCGCCGCGCTGGCCGTCACCTTGAGCCTTGCGGCCGGCTCGGCCGGGGCCGAACCGGCCGGGTCCGGCGAACCGACGTCGGGCCCGGCCCGATTCGCGGACGGGTTCCAGCACGGCAAGGTCCAGGTGAACGGCTCTGTCATCCACTACGTCCGCGGCGGATCCGGGCCGCCGCTGGTGCTGATCCATGGCTGGCCGGAGACGTGGTGGGCGTGGCACAAGGTGATGCCCGCCCTCGCCCGCAAGCACACGGTCATCGCGGTCGACCTGCCAGGGCTCGGTGACTCCACTGCCCCGCCCAGCGGCTATGACAAGGCGACCACGGCGCTGCGGATCCGCGAGGCCGTGCGCAAACTGGGCTTCACGAACGTGGGGATCGTGGCGCACGACATGGGCGTCTCGATTGCCTACCCGTGGGCCCGCGACCACCCCGGTGAGGTGTCTCGGATCGCCGTGATGGAGTCCCCGCTTCCCGGCTTCGGGCTTGACGACCTCAACGCGTTCACCTGGCACATCGAGTTCAACCAGATGAGGAAGCCCGTCCCCGAGCAGATCGTGGACAACGACGACGTCAAGCCGTTCTACGGCTCCATCTATGACGCCACCCGCCACCCCGACGCCATCGACCGGGAACGCTACTACCAGGCCTACGTCGACCCCGCCGATCGCAGCGCGGGCTTCGATTACTACCGCGCTTTCACCGCCGATGCCGCCGACAACCGCGCGAACGCGAGCAAACGCCTGCGCATGCCGGTGCTGGCGATGGGCGGCCAATACTCCATGCAGTCCCTGGTCGCGCAGTCGTTCCGCAACGTAGCCGACGACGTCCGCGAAGTGATCGCCCCAGATTCCGGGCACTTCATCCCCGAGGAGAACCCGAAATTCACAACTGACCAAGTGCTCGCCTTCTTCAGCTCCTGAGCGGCTGTCTTCAATCCCCTCGACGGGCAAAAGTAGGACGCTGAGAGGCCGGTCGCCGACACGCCGGAAGGCCGGGCGCCGACCGGCCTGGTCAGCTTGGTCACGCTCATGAGCTGGCTTGGTGGTCAGCCCGGCAGGCCGGGCCTCGGCGAGCGCCATGATGATCCGTACGGCGCAGACGTTGGCCTCGTGGTCTTAGCTGACACGCGGGTCCGGGCCCTCGGTGGCTCCCCACGCCTCCGCGAAGCGGCCATCGGCGATGCGGAAGATCTCGATGAGCATTGGCTGTGCGTTGCCCTCCGGGATTGCGATGCCCTGTACGGACGAGCGGACGGCGACGCGGTCGCCGTCGACCACGATGTCGTCGGCGACGACGCGCACGTCGGGAAATTGGGCAACGAGCTTGGTCCAGGCGTCCTTGCCCGCCTCGAACCCGGTCGCGCCAAGTGGATGGCTGAAGAAATCGGGTGTGTGCAGGTCGGCGGCCTGGTCGAACTGCCGGGTGTTGAAGCACTCCTGCATCCGCCGCACTAGGGCGATCACGTCGTCGCGTGTGGTCATCGGCTCCTCCTGATCGATGAACTGGACATAAGCGGGGCGTCGCCCCGGTTACGATCATCGAGTATACGGTGCGACGCCCCGGTTATGCTGTTGCCGATATGTCCAGCCAGCCACCTGAGCCCGTTCCGGCAGCTCACGGGAGTGACCGCGAGCTGCGAGCTGACGCGCGCCGCAATCGGGAGCGGGTGCTGCGCACCGCGCAGCAGCTGTTCGCGACGGAGGGCCTTGGCGTCTCGCTCGATGAGATAGCCCGCCGCGCGGGCGTCGGCCCCGGCACCGTCCACCGGCACTTCCCGTCCAAGGAAGCGCTGTACCTCGCTGTCGCGATCGATCAGCTGAGGCAGCTCGTGGCGGAGGCAGAAGCGCTCGCCGCCACCGGCGATCCCGCAGCCCTCTTCACGCTGTTGTCACGGATGATGGCTTCGGGCGCCGAGAACGCAGCCGTCAAGAGCGCGCTCGTGGCCGCCGAGTTCGACTTGCGCACCGCCGCCCCGGACGTCGCCGCAGATCTCACACGCCATGTCGCAGGCCTGCTCCACCGCGCGCACGAAGCCGGCGCCGTACGCCACGACCTCACCGTCGACGAGGTGATGGCACTCGTCGCAGGCGCCTTCGCCGCCATCCGCCACGCCAACGCAGAGACCAGCCGCAAACGCGCAGCACATATCGCCCAGCTCATCCTCGATGGGCTACGCCCCCAACCCCGGTGACCGACCGTCCTGACATGGCGATCTTGGTGTGGCGAGGACCAACCTGGGCGAGCTCGAGGCAGGCTGCCTGATCTCGCTTCCTGGCAGGACGTTCTCCGAGACTGCGGTTCGTTGCGAAAGCAACCGACGGTTGCGGTGGTGCGTCTGTGTTTCATGAACGTTTCTCTGCTCCGCTCTCCTCAGCTTCGTCCGCGCCGCCGCTGGTTCGTGGTCGCGATGGCGTTCGCCTTAGGCTGGCTCGCTTTCGTGGCCTGGGGGTTCCACGCCTTCGTGTTCAGTGCGCTGCCGCAACGTACGTTCGCGGCTGGTGAGACCGTGTCCATGCGACTGGACCCGGGTGAACGGATGGGTTTCTACGTCGACCAGCGGGGCACGCCCGGCGACCGCTGCCAGGCCTATGACCAGTCCGGACGGCCAGTGCCCGTCCAGCCCGAAACCAGCCAGGTCACCTTGACCATCAAAAGCACGACGTGGCACGGGTTGTGGCGCCTGGACGTGCCGGTCGCGGGCACCTATCGACTGACGTGCCTGAAGAACGCCTCCAACGCCGACGCCCGCTACGCCGTCGGCAGCCAGCCGCAGGTGAGCGATCTCGCCACCGCGGTCGTGGGGGGATTCACCTGCTTCGGCGCCGCCGCGGCGACCACGATCGTGGTGCTGATCCGCCGCAACGCCCATCGCCGCCAGTTGACGCAGATACCGGCCGCAACACCCCCACACTGACCTGGCGGCGTGTCGTGGCTGCGTGCGTTTGACTGCATTGATGTCAGGGTTGGAGGCTGGCCCGCATGATCTTCGAACAGGCGGAACTCGACTATCTGACCAGCCAGCCCATCGGCCGCATGGCCACCGTTTCTCCGGCTGGCCAGGTGCAGAACAACCCGGTCAATTTCTTTGTGGACGCCGCCGCAGGCACGATCACAATCGGCGGGGGCGCGCTGGGGGCGTCCAAGAAGTTCAGGAACGTCCAGAAGGGCAGCACCGTGTCGTTCGTCGTGGATGATCTGGCGTCGGTGGACCCCTGGGTGCCGCGCGGCATCGAGATCCGGGGCACGGCGGTGGCTCTGACCGATCACGAGCCGCCGCTGCCGGGCCTTTCCCGGGAGGTCATCACGATCACGCCCAACCAGATCATTTCTTGGGGATTGAACGGACCCAGGTCGAGCCGCAAGGTGTGAGACCCATCGCCCTCTTCCAGCGGCGAAGCTCGGCGCTGGGAGGGGCCACGCGGGTGTCTATGTGCCCGTGGTCTTTCTGGCGTCTGGCGGAAAGATCGTCCTACGATGGCCCGAGGTCGGTCAGGGCCTGTTGCAGGCGCATGGAGTCGCCTGGCCGCCCGTGCTGATAATGGGCACCAGCGTCTCCCGCTTGGGGGAGCGAGACCTGGTCCGATGGACGGACAGGGATGGTCAGGCGGACCCTCGTCGCATTGATCGTGGTTGTGGCCGGGATGGGCGCGTACCAGAACTTCAGCGCCGAGCCCGAGACCCGGCACGAGGTGGTGTTGCGTCACGCGGACCGGTTCACGGCCATCCGGCAGCAGCTTGGTCAAGTCGCCCGCGTGATGCCGGGTCCCTCTCGAACGAATCCGCATCCACTTCAACGCGGTGATCGTCGAGCTTTCCACTCGACGCGTCCTGTGCACGGTCAGCGATCAGGCGGAGATAGAGCCTGGCTACATGTACTCGTATCCCAAGGGTTCTAACGCCGAGGAGATGGAGCAAGCGAAGTACGAAGATTCACGTCGCCACGTTGTCGGGGCCGGGAGCGAAAAGCTTGAGAGGCTGCTGAACAGCCTGCAGCGCGGCCACTTCGACCTCACCTCCTAACCGGTCTGGCCTCAAGAGCCACCTGCCCGGATCGCCGACGGCCTGCCTGGCGGAAGGCCGCCGACTGACCGAGACGTTCGGCTTGGCACGTGGACGATTTGGTGCACGGTGCCGCCCGGGTCGGTGGTGAAGTGCAGGCCTTTGGCGGCAAGGTGGTCGCCGAGTTCGGCGGGGTTCTGGACGGCGGTTTCGGGCAGGAGGTAGTACTCCTCCAGCACGGCACGAGCGGTGTCGTTGTCGCTGACCGCGCAGTCCCAAATGACCTGGTCGCCGTCGGTGGTGATGTCGAACGCGAAGAATGCGCAGCAGGCCTTCTCGCGTTCGGCCAATTTCCGCACCTGCTGCTCGACGCCTGGGTTGGCGCGCAGCTGGAAGCGAATGCCCTCGGCGGTCCTTTCGCGGCCGATGAGGTGCCGGCCGAAGAGGTCCTGGTACGCGTCCAGGCGCTGCTGGGGTGTGTCGGTGGCGGTGGTCATGTCGCAGACGACGGGAGTGGAGGCAGGTGGGATGTCCATGGCTGGATTCCTTCCGGAAGCGGTGGCTTGTGGTGCCTGCATCCCAGACCCTAAAGTCTGGACCATAGTCCAGAGTCAAGGGGTGAGGTCGCGTGAAGATCGGGGAGGTCGCCCGCGAGGCCGGCGTCAGCGTTGACACCGTGCGCTTCTACGAGCGGCGTGGGGTGTTGCCCGCTGCCGAACGCAGGCCGTCGGGTTATCGGATCTTTGACGCCGCGACGGTCGAGCGGATCCGCATGGCCAAAGGGCTGCAGGAGCTGGGCCTGACGTTGGACGAGGTGGTCGACGCGCTGGCCGCGCATGACGCGGGCGGGGCCACGTGCGATAGCGAGCGGTGGCGTCTGGAGGCGGTGGTCGAACGGATCGACGCCAAGATGGCCGAGCTGGCCAGGGCCCGGCGGGCAGCCCTGCAAAGCCTGCAAGACTGCCACGCCGGGCGCTGCCGGTTCCTCAGTTGACGCACGCACGAACCGCGCGCCTGGCTCGACAGTCAGACGGTCTGTCGTTCGTTGTCCAAAGCACTTGTGGTCCTTGCGGGACGGGTGAGGGCCTGTAGTTCGGTGTAGCGGTGGAGACCCCACGGTCCATTGGTCACGCCGATCCCACTCTGCTTGTGGCCTCCGAACGGAAGGTCCGGGCGCAAGCCGTTTCCGTGAGCGTTCACGGTGACCTGCCCGCACTCCAGTCGCGATGCCACGTCCGCCGCCCTGGCATCGTCGTCCGTCCACACCGACGCGGTCAGGCCGTACGGGGTGTCGTTGGCCCGGTCGACCACATCGTCCAGATCGCGGTAGGCGATGACAGGCAACGCGGGGCCGAACTGCTCCTCGTCAACGATGCGGATGCCGTCCGACACACCGGTCAGGATGGTCGGCTCGAAGAAGTATCCGGGACGTTCGAGTGCCCGTCCTCCGGCTGCGGCGACCGCGCCGTGCGCGATGGCGTCGGTGACCAGTTCGGACACCCGGTCGAACTGCGGGCGGTTGGCGATCGGGCCCAGCTGGACGTCGTCGAAGCCGCTCCCGACGCGCGCCGCCTTCGCCCGTTCCGCGAGAGCCTCCACCAGGTCGGCATGGCGTCGCTCGTGGACGTAGACCCGTTTGATCACCATGCAGTTCTGGCCGTTGTTCATGAAGGCGCCTGTGAAGACGTCGTCGGCGATCCGGGCCAGATCGGCGTCTTCGAGCACGATGGCGGGATCGTTGCCGCCCAGTTCCAGAGTGACGCGCTTGAGATCCTTGGCCGCCGCGGCGGCGACCTTCATCCCGGTCGCGACCGAGCCGGTGAAGGTGATCTTCCGGGGGGTGGGGTGCGCCGTCATCCAGGCACCGAGGGGATCCTGACCGCTGACGATGTTCAGCACGCCGGGCGGGAAGACGCCGCGCACCATCTCCCCCATCGCCAAGGTGGCCAGCGGCGTGAACGGCGAGGGCTTGAGCACCATGGTGTTGCCCGCCAGCAGCGCGGGTGCGATCTTCCAGATCGCGAGGATGATCGGCAGGTTCCACGGCGCGATGGCGGCCACGACGCCCATCGGGCGGCGCGCCACCTCGGCGAAGCCGTTCTGGTCGTCCTGGACGATCTCACGCGGGATTTCCAGGTCGGCGTAATAGCGCAGCCACATGGTGGCCCAGCCGATCTCGGCGCGCGCCTCCGGAAGGGGCCTGCCCTGTTCGGAGGTGAGCAGCCGCGCGAGCCGTTCGGCACCGGAGTCCAGAGCGTCGGCGGCGTCGAGCAGGGCGCGCCGGCGCACCTCCTCGTCGAGTTTCCAATGGCGGTAGGCCTCGGCGGCGGCGTTCATCGCCGCGTCCAGGTGCCCTCTGCCGGAGTCCGGGGCCTGCGCGAAGACCTCTCCTGTGGCGGGGTCGATGACGTCGAACGTTCCGTCGCCCGTCGTTGCCGCGCCGTTGATGGTCATCGTGAATCCGGTCATCGTCGTTCCTTGGCTGTCGGTGATGGATGAAGGATGAGAGGAAGGTGAAAGCGCGGGAGTCGCGTCGAGCGCGGGTCAAGCTCGGGAGCCGCGTCAGGTTCGTTCCGGCTCGGCGGACTGATGCCGGTGTCCGGTATCGGTACGCGATGCCGGCGCCGGTTTCCCGCCCGTGACCGGTCGGCGGGTCGTGGCCAAGGTGAGGGCGAACGCCAGCGCGGTGATCGCGGCGGCCGGCAGCCCGAGCCGGGCCGGAGCGATCCAGCTCTGGGCGAGCCCGCCCAGGCCGCCGCCAAACGCGATGCCGACGTACACCGCCGCGGAGTTGAGGCCGAGCAGAATCGGCGAAGCGGCCGGCGCGTGGGCGACCAGGCGGTGCTGTTGCGGGATGACGGGGATGCCGATGCAGAGGCCCCACAGCGAGGCCCACACCACCGCGGACGCCAGGCCGGCCATCATGATCGGACTGATCGCCAGCACCAGCGTCGCCGCGAACAGGGACACCGCCAGAACGCGTTCGGGACGGTATCGATCGGTGAGGGGGCCTGCGATGAGGGTTCCGGCGAGCGTGCCAAGTCCCCAGGCGAGGAGCAGGACGGTCAGCGTCGTTGCCGAGCCGCCGGTCAGATCCTCCGTCGCGGCCGCCACGTAAGGGTAGAGCAGGTACGACCCGGCAAGCGCCGTCATGGTGACGACCAGAACGCCCAAAACCCAGGGTTGCTTCATCGGGGCAAGGCGGGCGCGGAAGCCGGCGGCGGGCAACGACACCTTGGGCAGGCCCAAGGCAATGCCCAAGGCCGCGACGAGCCCCGCCCCGGCGACGGCCCACAGGGTGAGACGCCAGTTGGCGCCGCCGATGAGCGTGCCGATGGGAAGGCCGAGCGCGGTCGAGGCGCTCAGGCCGCCCATGACCAGTGCCAACGCGCCTCCCCGCCGTTCGGGAGGTACCAAGGCCACGGCTGTGCTGGACGCGGCGGAGGTGATGATGCCCGCGCCGGCCGCAGTGACGATGCGGGCGACGAGGACGAACGTGTAGCTGGTGCCCAGCGCGGTGGCGGCGTTACCGGCGACGAAGACGGCCAGTGCCAGCAGCAATGCGGTGCGCCGGTTCATCCCGCTCGTCGCCGCTCCCAGGACCGGGGCCGAGATCGCGAAGGTCAGGGCGAACACGGTCACCAGCTGCCCGGCGACGGGAACCGTGACACCGAGGTCCTCCGCCATCGCCGGCAGCAGCCCGGCGATGACGAAGTTGTCGGTGCCCACCGCGAACGTGGCCAGCGCCAGGGGAAGCAACCGGAGCACGATCGTTCCTTTCATTGGACTGTTGGGCGATCATCAAACTAACCATCAGTTTGATATTTGTCCAACTATCCAATGAACGCTACCGTGGATCCGTCCGAGGGGCACGGAGGAGCCGATGCGTGAACTACCGCACCCGCCGGCGGAGAACATCACGCTGGCCCAGCTCATGCACGCGCTGTCCGATCCGGCGCGGCTGGAGATCGTCGCCAGGCTCGCCGACGGCGACGAGAACTGCGCACCCCTCGGCACCGGCATCGAGCTGCACAAGTCCACGCTGTCGCACCACTACCGCGTACTCCGCGAAGCAGGCCTCACCCGCACCATCGTGGACGGACGGACGCGCCTGATCAGATTGCGCCGCGACGACCTGGACACGCTGTTCCCAGGCCTGCTCGACGCCGTGCTCAACGCCCTGAGATCACAGCCCGCCGGACGGACCCCCGCCGCAACCTGACAAGCCACACGCACCCGCCCCGGGTCCAGGTATGGCTGCGGCGGAGGCCGAGCCGCAGTGACCGAGTGGCCCAGGCCAAGTCGCAGCGACCGAGTGGCCCAGTCCGAATGGCGGCGACCGAGTAGCCGAGCACGAGCGAACACCATCTTCCAGCCGCCGTCGTCCTCGCGTGCACGCTCGACCTGCGGGAGCAGCACGCGGTCCCAGGGGTTGCATCCGGTACCGGGGTACAGGCTTACCGTTCCAGGTATGGGACTTCAGCCAGGTGATCAGAGGTGGGCGTCGGCGGCGTGCACGTTGCCGACGGCCGAGCAGCCGTTGCGCGAAGCCGAGTTCGACGCGCTGTTCGGTGAGGCGGTGACGCAGATCATGCGCGTCGACGCGGGCCGGGTGCGGTTGATGTTGCGGCCCGATCCGGAGGTGGCCGGTCGGGCCGCCGAGTTGGCGACGCGGGAGACCGGGTGCTGCTCGTTCTTCACCTTCACACTGACGGCGACCGGTGGCGCGCTGGCGTTGGAAGTCAGCGTCGCCGACCAGCACGCCGAGGTGCTGGAGGCGTTGACCGCCCGGGCCGCAGAGGTGATGACGGCGGGGACGCGGCCATGACCACGGCCACCGAGGGGCTGCGGAGCGGACAGGTCGCGGCGGCGGCCGGGGTGAATCTTCAGACGCTGCGGTACTACGAGCGGCGAGGCCTGTTGCAAGAGCCGGACCGGACGCCGGGCGGGCATCGGTTGTATCCAGCCGAAGCCGTGACACTGCTCCGCGTGATCAAGACCGCGCAGCGGCTGGGATTCACCCTGGACGAGGTCGCCGAGCTACTGGAGACCGCGGCGCACCGGCACGGGCACCGCCAGCCGGGCACCGGCCTGCGGGCACGGGCGGCCGACAAGCTCACCGAGGTCGAGGCCAAGATCGCCGATCTGGAGGTGATCGCGACCACGCTCCGCCAGACGCTGGCGGCCGGATGCAACGATCTGGTCGCCTGCGCCGCCGAGCAAGACTGCCCACTGCCGTTCGCCGACCTGGCCGGCGCGAGTCTCGCTGCGGGCCCTTCGCGCGGCGAAGCCGGGAGCGATGGGCAGGGGTGCGGATGTTGACCGGCAAGCAAACGGTTCGGCGGCTGGTGACCGAGGTCATCAACGACGCGCGCCTGGCGCGGGCATTGCCGACGCCGATTCCCTGGCCGCGAGTTCCCGTACATGGCGGTGGACGTGCGACGTGGCTGATCGACGTTCAACGGCCTGCTGGAGTCCGTGCGATCAGTTGGCGTGCGTGCGCAGGCGCTCCGCGACGTCCCGTGCCAGGCCCAGCACCAGGGCCCGCTCCTTGTCGCCCGGCGGGGTGTGCGTGCGCGCCGACACGTCCACCAGCACGTTCGAGTCCCGGAACTTGACGTGCAGGTCGTAGATCTCAGTGACGACAAAGATCGAGATCACGGTCTTGTCGGTGGTGGCGTAGGCCCGCTCCGCCACTGTGACCGGCCGCGCCCTGTTCCGGCCGTTGTTCCGGTGCCAGAGGTCCAGGTCGTGGTCTGCCTCCTTCTCGGCAGACCGGCGCCCATCGTTCGTCATGGTCTTGGCGTGGATCCGCACAGTACGGAACGGGCGGTCCTGCTTGGGTGGGACGCTGCTCCATTTGCACTGGGACGTCATGTTGCCTTGGTCTCCCAAGTCGAGGAACGTCTTGGGCCGTGAGTCTCCCGATTCCTGCGCGCCGTTCCGCACCAGGGGCGCCAGCGTTTCGGTGGACGGCAGGAGAGTGCACGCGTCGATCGGGTCGTACCGGCCTTTGGACGTGAACACCCCCAGAGACCACGCGGCCGTCACCGTACAGCCGCTGAATGCCAGCACACACACCAGCACCAGGCCGAGGACCAGGCGACGCCGTTTCGGAGGCCGCTCCCGCGGAGAGAATTCGGCGAAAGATCGGCCCGGCATCACCTCTGAACGCCAGTGATCAGTCCGGGAGCGAACAACAGCCCGTCACTGCCGGCGGCCATGCGGACGACACCGCACCCGAGCATGAAGCCGGGCGCGGTGAGAAGAGATGCGCGCAGCAATCTGTCCATTTGAAAATCTCCTGGAATCGACTTCTCACGGCCCCTCCCAGCTGCAGCCGCGCCGGTATCACCGCACAGAGCGATCTCAGCATATGCATGACAAAGAAGTGGTGTCCGAGCAGTTACCCAGAGGACGGTGCGCAAGTATGAAAACTGCCAAATATGGCTGCTTCACTGCCATGGGTACGCGGCTTCGTGGGCAAACTCCACAATCAACCGACCAGGCACGGCGGCGTCCGGAAGCCTCTGTCCAGAAAGTCGGCTCGATGGGTGCTACCAGTCTCGGACGGACTCCGCACCGGAGATGAGACTGTTGCGGGCGTCTTCGAGGCCGGGGCCGTGAAGTGCTTCGGCCTCGTTCACGATGTGGTCGAGGGCTGCGAAGAGCTCTTCGCGCTCGACGGTCTCGATGAAGCCCTTCTGGTGGTCAAGCTGGTTGAAGGCCTCTGCGTAGGCGCGGCCGATCTCTTCCAGGGGTGCCGATCGGCCGTCAGCGGGTTCTTCGGCCAGTGTCTGCAGGACCGCCTTGCGTGTTGTTTTGTACTGGGCGACAGCCCTGTTGTAGGTGGTGGTGCTGATCTGTTCGCGGCCGTCCCAGTCGCGCAGCGGGTTGTTGCGGTTCTCCTGGACCCAGTCGGGCTTGCGGGCTCGGCGGATGGACACATAGGTGCCTGCGGGGATCTCGGGTCGCCAGGTGCTGCGCATCGCCGCGGCGTAGTCGGCGGGGATGCCGTGGAGGTCGACCGACTCCATCTCTGGCACGGACTGTGGTCGAAGCCGGTCTTGTTCGGTCATTCCGAACAGGTCGACGACGTGGATCCTGCGGAGGCAGGCCAGCCGGTTCAGCTCGCCCGCCGCGTGGAGCAGGCCAAGGCGTCCGTGCAGGTGGAGCCGGGTCAGCTGGGGGAACCGCTGGACGAGTTGAGCGCAGTCGAGGGAGTCGATGTCCCTGATCGTCAGGTGGGCGACCTCTGGCCGTGGTGCTGCCGGCCGGCTGAGGAACTCGTTGACCGTCTCGCCGGTGTACTCGGCCTTCCACGCTGCGGCCGGGTCCTCGCCGGCGCCACGGTCCCACCGACGCTGCCGGGCGAGCTGGTCGCCCAGATTCCATCCGTAAGCCCAGCTGTTGGCCGGGTGGTCGTGGAGCAGCCGCATCGATCCGATGACCTTGTAGCTGCGGGGCAGGACCCATGCGTGGTTGCAGAAGGACAGTCCTCCGTTCCAGGAGTGGTGGGTGAGCCTGAGCGGCGCGACGTCACCGAGGTCGGCTACGGACGACGGCTCAGGCCCGGACCAGTCCAGCTCGAGCACGGCCGCCGTCTGCGTATCGGCGTTGATGCGGATGATCTGCGCGGCCGTCCACTCTCCAAGATCTCGCGAGTGAGCGGAGATCACGTCACCGACTGCCAGTGGCCTCGGAGGTGCGAGCTGCTTCCGAATCGACATGGCGTGATCTTAAGGCTGGCTGACGACACCGCTGGAGCCACTCTGGAGTCACGTCCCGCATTGGCCGCGTTCCGCCATTTTCCCCAGGTCATTTACGGGCACCGTATCGAGATAGACCTCAGTGCGCGCAGCGGCGACATGGGGGACTACGTAACGCGTATTGATGGTGCCGCGAGAGCGCCCGGGAGCGACGACTCGCTCGGGCTGGTCGCCGAACGAGTCTTCACAGTGGCCGGTTCCACCAATTATCTTTCCGGCCGCATTCCGAAACAGGGCGGTGGCCCACGCCTGTTGATGGGAGGGTGACTCCATCGTGAATGACACGGTGGCCCGCCCATCGTGAGGGGTCTTGATCTCGCTGGCAGTGATCTTGACGAACTCGTTGGAGCGGCTGTTCGGCGGGAACCACGCGGACTGGCCGATCTGCACCTGGAGGTCGGCCGGTGTACGGAGCCGTTTACGAGGTTTGCCGGGCTTTGCCAGGTTTTGCGTGAGTCCCATACCGAAGCGTTCGCCGGGACGGATGACGGCGATGGTCTCCGCCTTCGGCCGGTCGTAGTCGGTTTTGGACAGCGCGACACCTGCCGCGTCGACCAGGTGGACGTCGACCAGTGTGAGAGTCGCTGCCCATTTGCTGGTGTTCTCGATGAGGATGCCCCACGAGACGACGTTGTAGTCACGTCCAGCCGCCTTGGCCTCCGGCCGGAATCTGGCCCCGTTGCCGGGTCCCGGAAACACCGAGAGGCCCCTGTCGACCAGACGCAGTTGACCGCCGTCCGGCGCCTTTGTGGCCGTGACGCCGGCTGAAGGACGTTCAGGCCCTTTCTCCTCGGCGCATGCGCCAACAGTCAACAACCCGATCGTCAGGCTGGCCGCAACCATTCGTCGCATGTCATCGGCCTCCAGGAGGGCGCTCCCCAACCGGCGCCCAGCGGGCGTATTTGTGGGGAGCAGGCTACGGCGAGGACTGCCCGGTTCGTGGAGATTGGACGGTTAAGCACTGCGGTTGGGTTCCGCGCTGGAGATGTCCCAGCGGGCCAGGTCTCGTAGCCAGGCGTGGGCTGTGCCGTCGGACGGGGCGCGCCAGTCGCCGCGGGGCGAAAGGGAGCCGCCGGCTGAGACCTTCGGCCCGTTCGGCATGGCTGAACGCTTGAACTGCGCGAACGCGAAGAAGCGGCGGCAGAAGACCTCCAGCCAGTGCCAGATCTCCGGCAGGTCGTAGGCCGCCCGCTCGGGCTCGGGGAAGTTGGCCGGCCAGGCCCCCGCGTCCCGGTCGTGCCAGGCGTGCCAGGCCAGGAAGGCGATCTTCGACGGCCGGAAGCCGTGGCGCAGGACGTGGAAGAGGGTGAAGTCGTGCAGCGCGTACGGGCCGATCATGGACTCGGTGGACTGCAGTTCCTCTCCCGGCACGAGCTCCGGGCTGATCTCCGTGTCAAGGATGGCGGCCAGCGTCTGGTTGGCTGCCTCGTCGAACTGGCCGCTGCTGATGACCCAGCGGATCAGGTGCTGGACGAGCGTCTTCGGCACTCCGGAGTTGACGTTGTAGTGGCTCATCTGGTCGCCGACGCCGTACGTGCACCAGCCGAGCGCCAGCTCGGACAGGTCACCTGTG
Organism: Actinomadura rudentiformis; assembly: GCF_008923185.1. Classification (GTDB taxonomy): domain Bacteria; phylum Actinomycetota; class Actinomycetes; order Streptosporangiales; family Streptosporangiaceae; genus Spirillospora; species Spirillospora rudentiformis. The sequence continues at coordinate 80,313 of NZ_WBMT01000029.1, read as the reverse complement.
CCGAGCACGATGCCCCCGTGCTGGTTGGCCAGTCGGAACAGGTAGTCGGTGCGCAGTCCGGCCTGCACGTTCTCGAAGGTGATGTCGTACGCCTCCTCGCCGGAGGAGAACGGGTGGCCGAGCTCCTTGAGCATGAGCTGTGCGGTCGGGGTGATGTCGAGCTCGGCCGCGGTGACGCCGAGCGCGCGCATCAGCCTGTGGGCGTTGGCCTTGGTGTGCTCGCTGGTCGCGAACCCGGGCAGGGTGAAGCCGAGGATGTCGCTGCGCGGGCGTCCGGCGCGGTCCATCGCCCGGGCGGCGACGATCAGCGCGTGCGTGGAGTCGAGGCCGCCGGACACCCCGATGACGACCTTCGGGCCGCCGATCGCCGCCAGCCGCTGATGGAGGCCGGCGACCTGGATGTTGTACGCCTCGTAGCAGTCCTGGGCGAGGCGTTCAGGATCGGCTGGTACGAACGGGAACCGCTCGACCCGGCGGCGCAGCCCGAGGTCTGCGGCTGGCGGGTCGAGAACGAAGTCCACCTGGCGGAAGGCTCCGGTGCGTGTGGCGTGGGTGCGGCGGTTGTCGTCGAACGTGCCGATCCGCCGCCGTTCCTGTCGCAACAGGTCGAGGTCCACGTCCGCCACCGCGTACTGGTCGTCGAGCGGGAACCGGTCGGTCTCGACCAGCAGCGCGCCGTTCTCGTAGATCATGGTCTGGCCGTCCCAGGACAGGTCGGTGGTCGACTCCCCCAGCCCGGCCGCGGCATAGACGTAGGCGGCGAGGCAGCGCGCGGACGCCGAGCGGCACAGCAGCCGCCGGTCCTCGGCCCGGCCGACCGTGATCGGGCTGCCCGAGAGGTTGGCGAGGACGGTCGCGCCGGCCAGCGCCGCCTCGGCGCTCGGCGGCACCGGCATCCACATGTCCTCGCAGATCTCCACGTGCAGCACCAGGCCCGGGACGTCCTGCGCGGCGAAGAGCAGATCGACGCCGAACGGCACGGTCGCGTCGCCGACGCGGATCGTCCCGCCGCGCTCGTCGTCGCCCGGGGCGATCTGCCGCCGCTCGTAGAGCTCCCGGTAGTACGGGATGTAGGACTTGGGCGTGACGCCGAGGATCCGGCCGCGGTGCACGATCACCGCGCAGTTGTAGATCCGGTGGCGATGGCGCAGCGGGGCGCCGACGACGAGCACCGTCATCAGCTCCACCGACCCGGCCACCACGGTCTCGATCGCCGCCTCGACCTCATCGAGGAGGGCGTCCTGCAGGAGGAGGTCCTCGATCGAATAGCCGGTCAGACACATTTCGGGGAAGACCGCGACGGCGACTCCCTCTTGCGCGCATCGGCGCCCTTGCCGGAGCACGGCCTCCGCGTTGGCAGGCGGGTCGGCGATGGCGGCATGACCGGTGCACGCGGCGACCCGCGCGAAGCCGTGTTGATAGATCGACCAGAGGTTCACAGGGTCTCCGGGGCGTGCGGCGTGTGGCGCTCGCTGGTCATGCGAGTAATTCCCATCCAGGTCAGAAGCCCATCCAGGTCAGAGGCCGAATCTGTTACGGCCTCTGGGAAAGATTGCAGATGAGGCATGGAGGACGCCACCCGGCCCTACGCCACGCCAGGCCGTGGGCCTGTGATCACGTTACGTCCGCCTCGACGAGGTGATCCGAAACCCCGTCGAGGTGGACTGCGAAGGCCTGCACTATCACGGCAGCGTGATCGTGCAGGCCTTCGCAAGGGGTTCAGTGGGTCTGGCGGGCCTTCCTGGGGAGGAGGAAGCCGACCAGGAAGGCCAGGGCGAAGAGCCCGAGGCTGATCAGGGTGACCTGTTCGGCGGCGGCCAGGGCGCCCTGCTTGAGGGCGGTGAGATCACGGGCCGGGTCGGTGAAGCGGTCGAAGAAGACGGTTCCGAGGGCGGCGACGCCGAGGGCCGCGCCGAGCTGCTGGAACGACTCCAGCGCGCCGGCGGCGGTGCCGACCTCGTGATCCTGGATCTCGCCCATGATGATGTCGTACATCGGGACGAAGATCATTCCCATGCCGATGCCGCAGATGAGCAGGGGGGCCAGCAGATTCCAGCTGCCGAGGCCGATGCCGGAGGTGTCGAACACCAGCAGGAGCCCGACCGTGCCGACCGCCATGATCGAGAGGCCGATGTGCAGGCTCTTGCGGCCGAGCTGGGGCGCCATGGCCCCCACGGCGGAGCCGACGAACGCGCCGATCGCCCAGGGCGCCATGGCCAGGCTGGCACCGATCGGGCTGTAGTGCAGACCCAGTTGGAGCATCAGGCCGACGGCCAGCGAGAAGCCCATGAGCGCGCCGAGGAAGACGATGACGAACAGGACCCCCGAGGTGTACGAGCGGCGGGCGAACACGCTGAGCTCGATCAGCGGAGCCGCGCCCGCGGCCTTGCGGTGTACCTGCTGCCAGGCGAAGACGACGAACACCGCGACCGAGGCGGCGAGCATCAGGAAGGTCCAGGCCGGCCAGCCGTGCTCACGGCCCTGGATGAGCGGGTAGACCAGCAGCGCCATGGCCAGCCCGGCCAGGCCCGTACCGACCAGGTCGAGCCCGCCGGTACGGTCGCCCCCGGCCCGCGGCAGTGAGCTGCGGCCAGCGATCAACGTGAACGCGCCGAGCACCAGGTTGATCAGGAAGATCATGCGCCAGCCGGAGCCGAAGAGGTCCGCCTTGATCAGCAGACCGGCCACGACCGGGCCGAGGATGGAGGCCAGGCCGATGGAGGGGCCGAACACGCCCCAGGCCTTCGCCTGCTCCTTGCCGGGGAAAAGGTCACGGATCAGGCCGAAGCACTGCGGCACCATGACCGCGGCGAACAGGGCTTGCAGCACCCGGCCTGTGACCAGCGACCCGGGCGACCAGGCGATGCCGCACAGTACCGATGCGGCGAGAAAGCCGGCCAGGCCGTACATCAGCATGCGGTAACGGCCGTACATGTCACCGAGGCGGCCGCCGGTCAGGAGGCCCATCGCCAGGACCAGGGTGTAGCTCGCGGCGATCCACTGCAGGGTCGCGTACGAGCCGCCCAGGTCGGTACGGATCACGGGCAGCGCCACGTTGACGATGCTCGCGTCGAGCAGGTTCATGAGCGTCGCGGTGAGGATCGCGAAGAGGCCGAGCCAGCGCCGGGGCACGGTCGGCGCGTCGACGACGGCTTTCTCGTCGACTTTGGCCTTCTCGTCGGCTATGGCCTTCTCGTTGACTAGAGCGGTCAAGGCGCCCTCCTGGATCAATTGACGATGAACAGGAGTTTCCAGGCGTGCGCCGTCGCATGGCAGATGCCGATGTCCTCAACCTCCGGTGACGAACATCAGTGATGAACGTCATCACCGAGAGGGGACGAATGCATCTGGTGCTGGCCGCTCCGCGGCACGGACACTGACTTGTTCAGCCGCAGAAGGGCTAGTCCATCACATTCATGGTCAATACAGTGGTGCTCCGGCAATCCGGCCGTCTGTCCTTTCTTTCCGATCTTCGGTCGGGGGTCGCGAGCGTGGTCGAAGTACACCGGCAGTCCAGCCGGTTCATCCAGGTGGCGACCGCTGGTGCGGTCGCCTACAGCGTGTTACTCCCCTTACTCAATCTGCATCGGGTCGCGACACACCCCTCCTTCCCCGGTCACACCGAGGAGGCCGCTGTCGTCACCGCCTGCTATCTGCCCCTTCAGGTGTGGATCGTCCGGTCGAAGGCGCGCGGTGACCGTACGCCCGGGCAGGCCTGGGGACTCGTCGTGGTCGCGGCCCTCATCTTCGGCGCGATGCCGTTCATCGGAGTCGGCTGGCTGGGCGCGCTCTGCCCGCTCGCCGGTCTGGTCCTGATCGTGATCCGGGCGCCGTGGTCGTTCCTCACGTACGCGGCGCTGGCGGCGGTGCCTGCCCCTGCCGCGATCTACGCCTTCGACCAGCCGGAATGGGCGGTCTACTTCACGCTGGCCGTCCTGGTCTACGGCACGTCGCTGTCGGTCCCGATCTTCCTGATCGGCGCGGTCCGGCAGCTGGAGAACGCCCGCCGATCCCTCGCCGATGAGGCCGTGGTGCGGGAACGCCTGCGCATCGACGGGCAGCTGAGGCAGTCGGTCGGCCCGGCGCTGGAGGGTCTGGTGGCCAAGGGCCAGCGGCGCGAACTCGCCACACTGGTCGAGGACTCGCGGCGCACGCTGGCCGAGGTGCGCCGGATGGTCACCCGGTATCAGGAGGTCACGCTGCGGGCCGAGCTCGAGACGGCGGCGACCCTGTTGTCGGCGGCGGGCATCGAGACGAACCTCATCCTGCCGGAGGGCCTCGACGGTGAGGTGCCGGACGCGCTCCGGGCCGAGCTGCGCTGCGGCCTGTCGCAGTTGCTGGAGAACCAGAACGCCCGGCACTGCGTGATCAAGGTGATCGACCGGGACGGGACGCTGACAGCTGAGGTGACCAGCGGATGAGCCAGAGCCGTCCCTGGAACATGCGCAGGGCCCGTTGGGTGCTGGTCGCCGCACACGTCCCCATTGTCGCGATCTCTCCGGTCTTCATCGTCTTCGGCACTCCTGGCCTGCCCACGCCCAGCGTGTCGATTCCCATGGCCGTGCTGGCGTTCCTCGCGCTCGGTGGGCTGCAGCTGCATCACAGCCTCGCGGTCGCCCGCGGCGTACGACCGCCCTACGGCGTGCTGACCCTGCTGGCGCTGGCCGTCCTGGTGTACGCGCCGATGCCCGTGTACACGTGGAACTGGGTGCCCACCCAGGTGCTGCTGATCGCGTCGGCGCCGATGGTGCTGCCCAAGTGGCCTGCCATCGGAGCGATCGTCGCACCGCTGGCGGGGACCGCCGCGACCGCTGGGATCCTCAAGGCGGCCTGGCCCGTCGGTTCCGCCTTCACGCTGATCAACGGGTTCGTCTACTGGCCGATCGTGCTGGCACTGATGGCGGCCAGCCTGTACGGCTCGGCACGGCTGGTCCAGGTCGTCCAGGAACTCCACAACGCGCGGACCGAGTTGGCGGAACTGGCGATCGGCCGGGAACGGTTGCGGGTCTCCCGTGACCTGCACGACCTGCTCGGCCAGAGCCTCTCCGCCATCTCCCTCAAGGGCGACCTGGCCCTGAAGCTGCTGGACCGGGATCCGCCGGCCGCCGAGGCGGAGATGAAGAGCATCGTCGCGGTGGCGCAGGAGGCCCTGCGGGACGTTCGGACGGTCACCCGGGAGGAGCATGCCGTCTCGCTGCGCACCGAGACCGAGGGCGCGGCCGCACTGCTGCGCGCGGCGAGCATCGACGCGCAGATCCGGCACGAACTGGGGGACCTCCCCCCGAAGGCCGAGGCGGTGCTGGCCTGGGCACTCCGCGAGGGGGTCACCAACGTGCTGCGGCACAGCGAGGCGAGCACCTGCGAGATAGCGATCAGGCGGGGAGACGGAGCGGTACGACTGGAGATCACCAACGACGGGGTCCGGGCCGCGTCAGGACCGGGCAGCGGGCTGACCGGCCTGAGGGAACGGGCACGGGCCGTGGCCGGGACGGTCTCCGCCTCGGTGACCCCGGGGGGCGGGTTCCGGTTGTGCGTCGAGGTTCCGGAGGAGAGCGAATGATCAAGGTGCTGATCGCCGAGGACAAGCACATGATTCGCGGGGCGCTGGTGGCGTTGCTGACGTTGGAGGAGGACATGGAGGTCGTCGCGGAGCTGGACCGCGGAGACCTGGTGCTGGAGGCGGCGCTCCGGACCCGGCCGGACGTGGCGGTCCTCGACATCGACATGCCGGGACTGGACGGGCTCAGCGCCGCCGGCCAGCTGAGCGAGCAGTTGCCCGGCTGCCGCACGCTGGTGCTCACCGGGCTGAGCCAGCCGGGCAACCTGCTGCGCGCCCTCAAGGTGCACGTGCGGGGATTCATCGTCAAGGACGCGCCCGCCGAGACGCTGGCGGAGGGCGTGCGGCGCGTGGCGGCGGGCGAACGGGTCATCGATCCAGAGTTGGTGGCCGCCGCGCTCGAAACAGGCACGAGCCCCTTGACCGGCCGTGAGGCCGACGTGCTGCGAGCGGCCGAGAACGGGATCCCGACCGACGAGATCGCCACGCAACTCTCGCTTTCACCCGCGACCGTGCGCAACTACCTGTCCAACGCCATCAGCAAGGTCGGTGGCCGGAACCGCATCGACGCGATCCGCATCGCCCGCCACGCCGGCTGGCTCTAGCGCCGGTCCTGCCCTGCCACGCCGCCCATGAGCGTGTCGATCAGCTGCGAAGACGCTGGCCGACTTCATCACCAGCCGGTTCGCTGATCAGGGACTGACTCGCCCCGCGCAGGTCTGGCTCAGACCTGCGCAGGGCGGGCCATTCGGTGCCCCGCTCGGGTCATCATCAGGCGGCATCGGCATGGTGCTCGCGGCATGGTGCTCGCGGCATGGTGCCTGCGGCGTGGTGGTCGCGGGCCCCCTCCTCACCGGCTCGGGTGGGATCAGGAGTGGGGTTCTACCTGGTCGGCGATGCAGGCGAGGTAGAGGGCGAGGGCGGCAGGATGGTCGCGCACGGGGTGACCCGAGAGGTGGGCGATCCGGTCCAGCCGGTAGATCAGTGTGTTGCGGTGGATGTTGAGGGTGGACGCCGTCCGTACCAGGCTGAAGCCGCTCTCACACCAGACCATGATCGTGCGGCGGAGCACCGGCCAGTCGGAGCGGGCGCGCAGGGCGGGGATCAGTGAGGCGGTGAAGCGGGCCCTGGTGCGCGGGGCTACCGCGGCGATCAGCCGGTGGACCCGCAGGTCCTCGATGACGTGGACGCTGATGCCGGGCCGGGCGCGGGGCCCGAGGCGGAGAGCTGACGCGGCGTCCTCGTAAGAGTCGCGCAGCGCGGCCACCGAGGACGCGGCCGCGCCGATCCCGATCCGTACCGGCACCGCCAGCCTCCGCTCGAGACCTTCGACGATCGACTCGCACAAGGGCACCAGGTCCCGGACGGGCCGGTCGCGGGTCTGGTGCAGCACGGCGAACCGGCCCGACGCCATCCCCGCGACCAGGTCCTGGGAGTCGGCGAACGCCTCCCGGATCAGACGGGGCGGAAGCGCCCGCAGCATGTCCGCGTCGGCCCGCTGCGCCCGGGCGTCCACGCTGGAGTTCCTCGTCTCGGTATCCGGGGCGGACGGGTCGCCACGGGAGACGGACCGGCCGGTGACCGACGTGCCGGTGCCGGACGTTTCGGAGACAGACGGGCCGGTGACCGGCGTGCCGGTGGCGCCAATGTCGACGATGACGGCCACGCGGGGCGCGCGCAGGTCGTAGCCAAGATCTGCCGAGCGCGCCACCAGGTCGTCCGGGGACACCACTTCCGGGTCGAAGTGGGCGATTTCGCGGAGCAGGTCCTCGGCCGCGCGTTCACGCAGCAGCCGGGATCGCAGGAGGAGGGACTCCTGGAGCAGGATCTCGGTCTGCCGCTTGACGACCCGGCCGAAGCGCCCGACCTGGGCGGGCGAGCCGGTAATGCCGACGGTGCCGACCGCGTCGCCGTCGATGACGATGGGCAGGGTGATCCCGGGCCGTACGCCCCGCAGCCGGCGGGCCTCCCCGGCGGAGTGCGCGGCCGCCTCCTGGGTGAGCATGACCTGAACCGACGCCTCGTGGAACGAGCCGATGCGGCTGGTGTCGCCGCTGCCGATGACGACGCCGTCCCGGTCGGTGATCAGGACGTTGTAGCCGATGATCGCGCTGGTGTCGCCCGCGATGCCCTGAGCCAGGGCAGGGGCGAGGATCGAGTGCCCCGGGACACCGCTTCCTTCGCCCACCGACACCTCCACTGTCGTACGGATGATACGACTGAAGAGCCCTCTGACCGGCCAATTTCGTACTTTTCGGCCAATGACGGCGCACTACCCCACTTCCTAGCGTGAACGCCAATAGTCGCGGGCTCGGGGGGCTCACCGGCGGAGGCCCGAACGCGCCGGACACGTTCAGTGGAACGAGGTTGATGCTTCATGTGGTGGGGAAAACGCCGGGCGTCCATCGCCAGCGCACTGATCATGGTCACCGTCGCCGCCGGATGCGGCGGCGCGGACGCCGGCGCGGAAGGCACCGAGAACGCCACCAACGTGTACGGCACCCTCAAGCCCGGGGTCCTGACGGTGGCCATCCAGCCCTACATGCCCTACACCGGCACCGAGGGGAAAAAGCTCGTCGGCATCGACAGCGAGATCCTCCAGCACGTGGCCGGCAAGCTGAACCTGAAGCTGGAACCCAAGGTCACCGACTTCAACGGGATGCTCGGCAGCATCCAGGCCCAGCGCGCCGACATCACGATCGGCGGCATCGCCTGGACGAAGGAGCGGCAGGAGCAGGGCCTGTTCACCGACCCGCCGTACTACTCCCCGCCCGCCATGGCCGTGCGCGGCGACGGACAGTACCCGACGGTCGAGAGCCTCCGGGGGCTGTCCATGGGAACGGTCACCGGCTACGTGTGGGTCAAGTCGATCCAGGCCGTCCCGGACTCCAAGCTCCGGACCTACCCCAACGCCAACGGGGTCTTCAGCGACCTGGGCGCCGGCCGCATCTCGGTGGGCTTCCTCGACCCGCTGCTGATCATTTACACCCAGCAGAAGCGGCCGGACCTGAAGTTCAGCACCCGGTACCTCACTCCCCCGACCGACGCCCAGGTCAAGGAGGAGAAGGCGTTCGAGTACCTCAGGCCGTACATGACCAGCTTCTACATTCCCAAGCAGGAGCCGAAGCTGGAGCAGGCGATCTCCGAGGGGATCCGGCAGATGTACGCCGACGGCACGATGACCACGCTGATCAAGAAGTACGGCGGCGACCCGGACCAGTTCCTCAAGGCCTCGCCGTGGATGGGGGCACTGCGCGCCGGCGTCGACCGCCCCGCCGGCTGGAAACCGCCCTCCCTCTGATCACCGCCCTCCCTCTGATCCCTGCCGGTGAGACTCCCGGAGAACGGAAACGCCCCCATGTTCGAAGTCCCCTGGTCGGACTACTCCGACCCCCTCTGGCAAGGACTGCTGCACACGGTGGAGTACACCGTGCTCGGGTTCTGCGGGGCCGCCGTCCTCGGGTTGGTTCTCGCCCTCATGCGGCTGAGTCACCTGCGGATGGTCCGGTTCCCTTCGGCGCTCTACACCGAGGTGTTCAAGAACATCCCGCTGCTGGCGATCATCTTCATCACCTACTTCGGGCTGACCTCGGTCGGGCTGAAGATGGGCGCCCTGGAGGCGGGGGCGCTGAGCCTGGTGGTGTTCTACGCGGCATATCTGTCGGAGATCTTCCGTTCCGCGCTGGCCGGCGTGCACGACGGCCAGCGCGAGAGCGCCCACGCGCTGGGCATGAGCAGGCTCGGCACGCTCACCCACGTGATCTTCCCGCAGGCGCTGCGGCTGGCGCTGCCCGGGACCAACACCTTCCTGGTCGACCTGCTCAAGTCGACATCCCTGCTGGTGACCATCTCGGCGGCGGAGCTGATGACCCAGGCGCAGCTGATCACCTCCGACACCTTCCGCGCGCTGGAGGTGTACGTCGTCATCGCGGCCGTGTATTTCGCGCTGTGCTATCCGCTGTCACAGGCCCTGCTGTGGCTGGAACGCAAGGTCCGCGCGGGCGCCGCGCTGACCCCCGGCCGCCGGCGCCGGCTCCGCAAGGCCCGCGTCATGCTCGCATCGGAGACCACGTCATGAAACTCACGAAGGCCGGATCGGGGCCGGAGAAGCCAGCGGACGCCGTCCCCGCGGATCCCGTCCCGGCAACGGCCGCCGACCCAGCTGGAAGGCCGTCCACGGAGCCGCCCGAGGGGCCTGCGGTCGTGCGGATCAGCGGGCTGTCGAAGTCGTTCGACGGACGGCTGGTGCTCGACGACATCGACCTGGAGATCCGTGCCGGGGAGATCGTCAGCCTTCTCGGCAGCAGCGGCGGCGGGAAGAGCACCCTGCTGCGCTGCGTCAACCTGCTGGAACGGCCCGACCGGGCGACGATCGAGCTCGCCGGGGAGCCGGTCTTCTCGGGTGACCGGGCGGTCTACCGCGACCTGGCCGAGCTGCGCCAGCGCGTCGGGATGGTCTTCCAGCGGTTCCACCTGTTCCCGCATCTCACCGCGATCGAGAACGTGGTGCTCGCGCAGATGAAGGCCGCCAAGGTCAGCGAGGACCAGGCCCTGGAGACGGCCGTCCAGCTGCTGCGCCGCGTCGGGGTGGACCACCGTGCGCTGGCCTTTCCCGAGCAGATGTCGGGGGGCGAGCAGCAACGGGTGGCCATCGCGCGGGCGCTCGCGCTGCGGCCCGCGGTGCTGCTGTTCGACGAGCCGACCTCGGCGCTGGACCCGGAGTCGACGCGCGAGGTGCTGCGTGTCATCCGGGGGCTCGCCGAATACGGCATGACGATGGCGATCGTGACCCATGAGGTGCCGTTCGCGCGGGAGATCTCCGACCGGATCGCCTTCCTCGACGGCGGGCGCATCATCGAGCAGGGAACGCCCGAGGAGGTCCTGGACGATCCGCAAGAGGCTCGTACCCAGGCGTTCCTGGCCTCCTACGAGGGTTCTGGGCGGTGAGCGGCCTGTCCGGAGACAACCAGGTCGGCGGACACAACGGCGTTCCGGTCGTCGTCATCGGCGGCGGCGCGATCGGCCTCTGCATCGCCTACCACCTCCACCGGCAGGGCGTACCGGTGCACGTCGTCGACCGTGGCCCGGTCGGCGGCGGTTCGTCCCGGGGGAATGCGGGGTGGGTCTGCCTGAGCCATTCCGCTCCGGTCCCCGCACCCGGGGTCACTTGGCACGCCGCGCGTTCGATCGGGCGGCCCGACTCGCCGCTCTATCTGCGTCCGCAGCCGACCCTGGCCTTCCTGCGCTGGCTGGTGATGTTCCAGAGGAGCTGCTCCCGCAAGAGCTTCGACCATGGGTACGCGGCGGTCGCCCGCTTCGCGCAGAACACGTTCGAACGGTTCACCGAGCTCACCGACGACGGAGTCGCGACCACGCTGACGCGCCCCGGCCTGCTCCACGCGTTCTGCTCAGGGGAAGAGGCCCGCCGCGTACTGGAAACCCAGCGCGCGATGGCCGGGACAGGGTACGAGGTGCCCGGCGAGATCCTCAATGCAGCGGAAATGGCCGAACTGGATCCGGCGGTGGGCGGCAAGGTGACCGCCGGCTATCTCGTGCGCGGCGAGGGCGTCATCGACCCGAACGCCTTCGTGGAATCGCTGGCCGAGCGGCTGCGCAAGGAAGGCGTGACGATCAGCGAGCACACCGCCGTCCGGGGCTTCCGCAGATCCGGCGGACGCGTGGTGGCGGTCCGTACGGCCGAGGACGACATCAGGTGCTCGTCAGTGGTGGTCTCCGCAGGGGTCTGGTCGGCCGACCTCTTGCGGCTCCTGGACGTACGGCTGCCGTTGCAGGCGGGGAAGGGCTACAGCTTTTCGGTGAAGCTCGATCCCGCCCCCGTCCACCCGATGTACCTGGGCGACAAGCACGTCGCGGTCTCCCCCATCGGCGGAACCACGCGCATCGCCGGGACGATGGAACTGAGCGGCAACAACCGGAGGCTCGACTGGCGCCGCATCGTGGCGATCGCCCGAGCCAGCCGCGACTACCTGGGCCAGTGGTACGACTCGCCGGACGAACTGATGGCGCTCATCCACGATCCCTGGGTGGGCGGACGCCCCATGCTGCCGGACGGACTGCCCGTCCTCGACCGGGTCGCCACCACCCGCAACGCCTACGTGGCCACCGGGCACGGCATGCTCGGCATCACCCTCGCCCCCGTGACCGGCAAGGCGATGGCCGACTTCATCACCACGGACCGCCGTCCGGCCGACCTTGAGCCGTTCCGCAGCGACCGCTTCGCCGACCTCACCGTCCACCGCCGCCCCGCGACCAGAGAATCCCTCTGATCCGGTGATCGAAGGCCCATGCTGTCAGACCTGCCGCCATGAACGCGGCCCCGAGGACGCAAACGGCGGTCCAGCCACCGACCCGGTAGACGGCGTTGCCCGTGGCGGAGCCGAGCACGCCGCCCAGGGTGTAGCAGGTCATGTACGCCGCGGCGACGCGGGAACGGGCGGTGTCGACCAGGCCGTGGACGACGCTGAGGTTCAGCATGTGCGTGCCGCTGATCGCCACGTCCATCGCCACAAGCCCGGCGACGATCCACGCGAGCTCGTCCGTCCCGGCCGAAAGCGCGACGAACGCGGCGACGCCCAGCGCCAGGAGCAGGCCCGTGGCCGCGTGCTGGCGCCCCCGGTCCGCAGCCCGGCCTGCAACCCGTGCGGCAAGTGTTCCGATGACGCCGACCAGGGCGAACAGACCGATCTGCCCCTCGCCGTACCCGTACGGCGGGCCCGCCAGCAGGAAGGCGACGGTCGCCCAGAAGACACCGAAGCTCGCGAAGACGCAGCCGCCGATCAGCGAGCGACGCCGCAGAACGGGCTCTGTCCGCAGCAGACGGGCAGTGGCACGCAACTGCCGGGTGTAACCGATCGACGTCTCTGGCGGGGACGGTGCCAAGATGCCGAGCAGAGCCGCCGAGAGCAGCAAGGTCACCGCGGCGGCGGCCCAGAAGACGCCCCGCCATCCGACGACCTCTGCCCCGAGCCCGGCGACCGTGCGGGACAACAGCACCCCCATCAGCCCGCCGCCGACCACCGTCGCGATCACCCGACCGCGTTCGTGATCGGCGGCGACCGCGGCGGTGTAGGCCACCAGGACGTTCACCACGCTCGCACTCGCCATGCCGATCACCGCACCCGCGACCAGCAGCACGGTGACCGTAGGCGCCATCGCAGTCGCCGCCAGCGCGGCCGCTTCAACGAGCAGCAGCACGCACACCAGCCGACGGCGGCGGACGATGTCGCCGAGCGGCACGACCAGCACCAGCCCCATCACGTAGCCGAGCTGACCCGCCGTCGTCAGATGCACCACCGCAGACGACATCGGATACGACTCGGCCATCCGAGGCAGCAGCGGCTGGCAGTAGTAGAGATTGGCGATCGTCAGCCCGTAGGTCAGGGCCAGCAGCCGAGCCAGCCGGCGCACCCCTGCACCCCGCCGTAGCGTCTCGTCGATGGTCACCGCCGCGACGCTACGAGACGATCGAGCCGATTCTAAGATCCGGTTTTACCTCGAATTATTGGCCCACTTTGGGCTCGACCTGCCCTGGAGGTCGATGCGGGTGCAGGACGTCGGCCGGGCTCGAGCGGGCACTGCGCGCCGCCGTACGGGCCGGAAGGCTCACTCCGGACACGCACCTGCCACGCCACCCGCGGACTGGCCGCCGAACTCGGGGTGGCCGCGCCGGAACGGTCCGCGCGGCCTGCGACCACCTCATCGCCGAGGGATATCCGACCGCCGCGCGCCTCGGGCGCTGGGTGCGGTGCCCAGAGAGCGTCCCAGGGGTCATCACGAGGGCCAGGCCGAACCCGCACGGCAGCGGGTGTTCTTGCGGAACACCCCCCGGTTCGGCGACAGCGTGAGCGTCGGCGCTGGCCCAGACGGGGAATCATGGTTCATCTCCTCTACGGGCGCGCCGCTGGCACCCGTGTGGGACCTGCCATGCGCGGCCGATCGGATCGTGGGACATCTGACCGCGTACCTGCCTCTCGCGCCACCGCATCGCGATTGACGAGCCCATCCCTCGAGGGAAGTTGCATCGGCTCCTGGACGCGCTCATCGGGTGGGCAGCGTGATGCAGCCGCTGGAGGAGGCCATGGAGGGCCTGGGGTCGCGTTCACCAGGAGGTGGCCCGCCCTGCGGTGCGCAGATCGTCTCGCTGCCGGTGGAGGATATCGGCGCGGCGTCATGACGGATGCGGCCGTTCGCGCACCGGCGCGGTGGCGTCAGGTGGCGAAGACCTGGGAGTCGTCGGCGAACGCTTTGAACTCCAGGGCGTTGCCCGCCGGGTCGAGCAGGAACATCGTCCACTGCTCGCCGGGCTCGCCCTCGAAGCGCACGTATGGCTCGATGACGAACGCGATGTCGGCGGCGCGGAGGCGGGCGGCGAGTTCGTGGAACTCAGGGATGGTCAAGATGAGGCCGAAATGCGGAACGGGAACGTCGTGGCCGTCGACCGGGTTGTGGATGCGCTGGGCGCGGACCGGTGCGAGGTGCGTGACGAACTGATGGCCGTGCAGGTTCCAGTCGACCCACGTATCGGCGCTCCGGCCCTGGGGAAGGCCGAGTACCTCGCCGTAGAAGCGCCGGGCGGTGGCCAAGTCGTCGACCGGCATGGCCAGGTGAAACCGAGGGACCGAGGGCATGGAGGTACGTCCTTCCTACTAATGTTGACATTGCGACATCAATGTTAACATTGAGATATGAGAGAGCATGCCGCGGTGGCCCCCGCGCGCCGCCGGGGGCTGGCCGACGAGGTCGCCGACCGCATTCGGGAAGCGATCTTCAGCGGGGCCTACGGCCTGGGGTCGCAGCTGCGGGAGGTGGAGTTGTCGGCGGCGATGGGCGTCAGCCGCGGCCCGGTGCGTGAGGCGCTGCGGCTCCTGGAGCGCGAAGGTCTGGTGCACTGCGAGTGGCATCGCAACACCACGGTCACCACGCTGTCGTCCGAGGACGTCGCAGAGCTGGACAGTCTGCGGGGCGCGCTGGAGGATCTCGCCGTCCGGCAGGTGGTGGCCCACGCCTCTGACGAGGACCTTGCGTTCATCGAGAAGACGGCCGACCTCATGGACCGCGCCATGGACGAGCACGAGATGGTGGGTTTGGACATCGCCTTCCACGACGCCGTCTTTGAGGCCGCCCGGCACTGGCGCCTGGTGGAGGCGTGGCAGTCCATCCGCTGCCAGGTCCACCTGTTCCTGCTGACTCGCATCAACGTCAGCACCGAGGGTTATCTCGCCGACATTCCGCGCGAACACCGCGAACTCGTCACAGCGCTACGCGCCCGCGACACGGAGACCGCCCTCGAACTCTTCGCCGCCCACCGCCGGCACGCCTTCAACGTCGTCACCGCGAACACCGACTCGAGCTGACGGCCACGCGGCCTCAACGTTCGCCCAGCTCAGCACGAGCACGCAGCTGACCTTGGGGCCGATACTCCCAGGGGGCAGATCCCGGAGGGCTGGATCACCCCGCGCTGACCGGCCACCGCGGCCTTTCACGTGCCCGATCGGCGGGATCGGTGAACCGGGCGGAGCTTGGGCTCCAGACTTGCGGGTCTGCTCAGGCGAAGGGCGGCGGACCACTTCCCTCCAGCGTGATGACGTCAGACCAGGCTGCCGAACTGCCGAGCGTGACCTGTGCCTCGCGGCCGTCTGGGAGCCTCAGCGTCCGGTCGTTAAGGCCGGTGGCGTCGAAGTCGCCGATGGTCGCGGTCCCGGACCACTCCCGCTGCTTGGTGCGCAGGTCGACATAGACCTCGACCTCGGCTCCGTCGCTGCTGATCAGCGTGGCGGGTCCCCGGTAGCGGCTCACAGCTGGGCCGTCTCATCAGGGCCAGCCTGAATTGTGTTCATGGAGACGCACCATAGCGCTCAGGTCGGACACTCTCCGCGCGTGGACTCGCTCCTCGGTACGGTTTGATCACCATCGTGATCATCTGGGGAGGGGTATGGAGGTCACGCCGCACTATGGCGATGACGGGCGTACCGGGGTTTATTGGGTTTCCGGGGTGCCTGATAAGGCGGAGGTCGCCTGGGTCGCGCGGACGGATACGCCTGTGGTGGCCTCTCCGGTGCTTGCAGGTGACACGCTTCTCGCCGCTGATGTGTCCGGGATGCTCTACGCGTTCGACGCTGTGACCGGCGGGCTGCGGTGGCGGCGCGTGGTCGGCGAGGGCTATCGGGATGGCCGCGCCGATTTCATGGTGGCGCCTGACGTCTGGAATTCCTGGGTCTTCGTGGAGCTCTGGCGGGGACAGTTCGGTCTTCGACGTTCGTACCGGCGAGTTGGTCCGCACGCTCGATGACTGCGGCTCCCCCGACCGTGTTCGGCGATCTTCTGCTGCTCAACACGTTGAACGAGGTGCGCGCGCTCGACCTGCCCGATCTGCGGCTGCGGTGGCGCTCGACCGACGCGTCCGGCTGGGTGCAGACGAGCCCGGCGATCTCGGCGGACGGGATGGCCTATGCGTCCCTCGGCTTCGAGGCCAACCACACCCACACCGGCGTGGCCATGCTCGACATGGGCTCCGGAGAGCTCGTGACCTTGGTAAGACCCGAGGACCTCACCTTCCCGGCCGAGCTTGCGGATGAGGAGGAGGACGACGAGGACTGGGAGGAGGAGCAAGTCGCCTACTTCGCTCAGGCGCACGCGTTACTGGCTGAGGGGCGGGTGTGGGTGCCGGCCTGCCGTGAGGATGACGAGTGGACCGCGCAGGTCGTGGGCCTCGACCCGCGCGGACCGGAGAGCAAGTCTGGAGCCATCTGCCCGACCTCGATCGTGACAACGAGGTGGACTCCGGGGTGGCGGTGCTGGACGGGGCGGTGTTCCTGGTGGAGGTTCTCCGGATGTCCCGCCCGAAGAGGACAGTGCCCGGTTGCATGCTGTGACATCGCGTCCGGACGTGCGCGCTGGGTCCGGCCGTTCGGGTCTTGTGCGGGTTCACCGGTGGTGGCCGGCGGGGTCGTCTACGTCGCGTCCCGTACGGGCACGGTGTCGGCGTTCGATGCCGCAACCGTGCTCTACGTCCGGACGAGCGCCGGTCTGGTAGCGCTGCGTTAAGGGCCAAGCAGGGTCAGGGGAACGTTAGGACGACCTTGCCGAAGGGGCCGCGGGTCATATGGTCCAAGGCTTCGGGCAGTTCGGTGTGCGGGTACGCGGTGTCGATCACGGGAGAGATGCCGGCCTGGTCGACGGCACGGACGAGCTCCTCCAGGGAACGCCGGTGCCCCACCTGAATGCCGTGGAGGGTGAGCTTCTTGCGTGCCAGATCGGAGATCTTGCCCGCGAACTCGAAGCCTCCCAGGACGCCGATCAGCGAGACATGTCCGCCGACGGCCGCAGCCTCCAACGAACGGGCCAGGTGCGCTCCGCCGACGATCTCCAGAATGTGATCGGCGCCGTGGCCTGCGGTGAGCTCATGCACGGCTTGGACCCAGTCACGGGAATTCCGGTTGATTCCGTGGTCCGCGCCCAAGGCCGCAGCCCGGGCCAGCTTGGCATCGTCGCCGGAGGTCACGATCACCTTGGCGCCGTGCGCGGCGGCGATCTGGAGACCGAAGAGCGAGACCCCGCCCGTGCCCTGAACGAGGACGGTCTGGCCAGCGCGCAGCCGTCCGCGTTCCACCAGCGCGGTCCATGCCGTCAGGCCGGCCATGGGGAGGGCGCTGGCCTCCGCGTCGGTGAGATTTGCGGGGGCTGACACGACCCACTCCTGGTCCAGGACGACGTACTCGGAGAAGACCCCCGGGAAGTAGCCGCTGCCGAGCGCCTCGGGACCGCCCAGCAGCGCGTCGCCCGGTCCGGATCCGTCGATCCAGCCGGGCAGGCTCACCGAGATCACTCGATCCCCGGGCTGCCACCGCTCCACCGCCGCGCCGACGGCGACGACCGTTCCCGCCATGTCGGAACCAGGCACGAACGGCCCCGTCTCGGGGAACACCATCGTCAGCCCATCGTCGATGGCCAGACGGTCACGGAAATTCAGTGCCGCTGCGCCCACCTTCACCAGAACCTCTCGCGGGCCCGGGACGGGGACATCGCCGTGGGCAAGCTTCAGGTGCTCGCGACCGGTCGCGGTCATCGTCCAGTACGTCATCATCGGCTGCTCCATACAAAGCTGGGTCCTCAACGGAACTCAGCCTGGACCGCCGGTCGTACGGCAACCACACCCCGAGATGCCTACTCACCACGTGCCTGGCAACGGCAGGGTCAGGCACTGCCGACGATGCACAGGGCAAGATGATGCTTATGCGGGACAGCGCGAGCTTGCCGGACAGTACGACGCTGGGCGACTTCCTACGCAGCAGACGCAACGGGCTCAAGCCCGAAGAACTTGGCATCGCCCACCATGGCCTGCGCCGGGTACCGGGATTGCGCCGGGAGGAACTCGCCCAGCTCGCCGGCGTCAGCCCCACCTACTACACGCGGTTGGAGCAGGGACAAAGCCACCAAGCGTCCACCTCCGTGCTGGAAGCCCTGGCTGACGCACTGCGGCTGACGGACGCAGAGCGGGCTCATCTGCACCGCCTGGCACGGCCGGAGCCATCCAGGCCACGCCGGAGCGCCAGGACCGCGCCCGTACGCCCGAGCACGCGCCGGCTCCTCGACTCCATGGAGAACGCCGCCGCCGTCCTCACCGACCACCGCACCGATGTGCTCGCCTGGAACCGGCTCGGTCACCTGCTGCTGGCCGGCCACCTCGACCCCGAGGCCCCCGATCGGCCGTCAGACCGTCCCAACCTGACCAGAATGCTCTTCCTCGATGCGCATCACCGTGACCTCCACCCGCGCTGGAACCAGGCGGCCACCTGCGCGGTGGCTGCGCTCCGGAACGCGGCCGGGCGTCACAGGGGCGACCGCAGGCTCGCCGGACTGATCGGGGAACTCACCATGAACAGCACGGAGTTCGCCACCCTGTGGTCCAAGCACTCCGTGGGCGGCCATGCCTACGGTGAACGTCAGCTCAGCCACCCAGAGGTCGGCGACATCACCCTTGACCTGGAAACCCTCACCACGCCCGACGGCTCCGGCCACCGGATTCTGATCTACAGCGCTCCGGAGGGAAGCCCCGCTCAGGCCGCCCTCCGGTTGCTGCAGATTCAGGCTCAGCGGAAGCTCTAGCCGCGGCGGTTCCCTGAGATCCGTTCCGGGGTGAGCAGGACGGCGACGCGGCGTTCTTCGGCCATCGTCCGGTCGTAGGTGGGCCAGTCGTCGTGCGTGCCGCCGGCGGCGGTGAAGATCTCGCGCAGGAGGAGCCGGAGGCGTTCGTCGTCCACGCCGGGCAGCGGGTCGTCGGGGCCGGCGAGCTCGACCGGGCCTTCGGCTGACGCCCACTCCCAGCCTGCGCGGACCACCACGTTCGCGCGCGGCCGTTCTCCCAGGTTGGCCACCTTGCGCGCACCGCCGACGGCGACCAGCCCGACCACCTGCGCACCGGTCACCGGATGCGCCAGGACGCCGGCGTTCACCACCGACGACTGGATGGTCCCGTCCGCCCGCAGGGTCGACACCACGCACAGGCCATGATCGCCCGGTACGAGCTGAGCGAAGTCCTCAAGATCCGCCATGGGCACACACCTCTCTTCTTTGTCGGACGCCCTCGGCGGGCGCGGCAAGGGTCAGCCGTAGACCTCTGCCTGGTCTTCGACCCGCTGCTGGTCGTCCGCGAGCAGGCCTCCGTCGAGCGCCACAAGGTCAAGGGCGTGCTCGTGGATGAACGTCATGAAGTCCGGAAGCCGGTAGGCCTCGGTGACCGCTGCGTTGACCTTCTTCAGCATCGTGCGCTTGGCGTCGGGATCGGCCCCCTCCGGGACGTGCATGACGAACGCGGGCCTCGCTGGTTCCGAGCCCAGAAGCCCATTCTGGCTCACGCTGTGGAGGGGCCACTCACGCAGGAAGATCCGCGTGTCGTCGGGGAACGGGTAGGCCTCGTGCAGGGCCTCGTAGAGCGCCTTCACCAGTTCTTTCTTCGTACTGAGAGCAGCGCTGTCCGGTACGTCGAGGTAAGCGATGGGCATGAATTCTTCCTTTCCATCGGGGTTGTATCTACTTTCTATAGGGAAGTAGACGTACCGTCAATGGCAAGTGAGCACCTGTATGATGGCAACCATGGCGACGAACCGGCAGTACGGTGAGAAGTGCGCGATCGCGACCGCACTCGACTACGTGGGCGAACGGTGGGCCCTGCTGGTCGTACGCGAACTCCTGCTGGGCCCCAAGCGGTTCACTGACCTCCAGGACGGGCTGCCGGGTGCGGGCCCCAAGGTCCTGGCCCAGCGGCTGCGGGGACTGGAGAGCGCCGGGATCGTACGACGCCGCACCCTGCCCCCGCCGGCCAGTTCCCAGGTCTACGAGCTGACCGACTGGGGCGCCCGGCTGGACGCCGCCCTCGTCGCGCTCGGACATTGGGGAGCGGCCGCGCCGGAGCCGTCCACGGGCCACGTGGGTGCCGACTCCGCCATGCTCAGGCTGCGCAGCCTCTTCACCCCGCAGCCCGAACGGCCATGGACCGCCACCTACGAGGTACGCCTCGGCCGCTACCGTTTCACCACGCGGGTCGCCGGCGGTCAGCTCGTCGAGATGATCCGCGGCGAGCCGCATGACCGGCCCGACACGATCGTCGACACCGACCCCGAGACCCTGGCCGACGTCCTCGGCGTGGAAGGGGCCCTCACCAAGGCCGTCGAGGACGGGCGGCTCACCATCACCGGAGACGAGCAGGCCGGCCAACGCCTCTTCGAAGCAGCCCGCATCCACACGCCCGCGTGAAGCACACAGAACCACTTCCACGCCGGCAAACGCGACGACGCCGAACTCCTGACGGCCTGTGAGGAAACCGGCATCGCCTTCGTGCCGTTCTTCCCGCTCGGCGGCATGAGCGATCTCACCGGTGATCGCATGGCCAAGGTCGCCGAACGGCATGGCGCCACATGAGAGAACCACTCCGCACGTGCAAGCCCGGGTAACCCTGCCACGCCCAAGGCCCGCCGTTTGGGTAGACCAACCTTGGCGTCGATTGGCTGTCAGCCCTGCGACGCTTCGGGGGGTGCATGACCATGACGCGGATCACCGTCCACAACGACAACCTCAACATTGAGATCGAGGGACTCCACCGGCTCTGGGCCTTCAAGCGGCGTCTGACCATTCCGCTGGCGCACGTTCAACACGTGAGTGGCAACCCTGACCGGATCAGACGCCCACCTATCGGGTGGTCCCTGGGCTTCTGGGCTCCGGGGCTCATCGTCGCCGGCACCTTTTGCAGCCGCGGCAAGCGAGAGTTCTGGGACATCCGCCACCCCACGAAGGCGATCATTATCGACCTGGCCAACGACCGCCACACCCGCCTTGTCCTGGAGGTCGAAGACCCCCAGTCCGTCATCGACATGATCACACAGGCCCGCCGCGGCACTTCGCCCAGCTGAGAAGGCTCGTTGACTCGCGCGGGCCGCACCAACCCCGGCGTCGTACGCGAAGATCACCGCCTGCACCCGGTCCCGCCCGATCTTCGCCGGCATGTGGCCGACGGGCGTCTTGCCGGTGGACTCGGCGAGGTGGAAGCGGTCGGCGATCTCGGCGGGTCTGCTGTCGTGCTCGGGAGAACGGCCGGGCATCCGGCCCCGGCCTGATGTGGCCAGCCAGGCCTGTCAGGAGATCGCTGATCGTTCATGCCTGGCGCGCGGGGGCGGTGAGCGGTGTTCGCCGTTGGCGGCGGTTGGCATCCGGCCTGAGCAGGCGTTGTCGACCCGCGAGACGCGAGCTGACGGCCAGCGAAATCGGCTGCGGCGTCCGCAAACCGCGACGGCGCCATCCCCGACGCGGAAAAGGCGGCGGCCCAGGGAGCGCTCGACTTCGGCGGGCGGGGTTGAGGCCTTGATCGTCGCGCCATTATCTTGCAACCGCCTCACCACCACGGTGGTGGACGAGCGCCGCCGACCACGGACTCAGGAGCCTGATGGACCTCCCTCTTGCGCGCATCCGCCTTGTGGCAGGGGTCGCGCTCCTTGGCTTGGCCACAGCGTCGTGCGGAGGCGAGGACAAGGGCTCCAAGGACGCGCCCAAGTCGCCCGCCAGTCAGTCGTCGGCCACGTCCGGCTATATCAAGACCGCTGCCCAGATCGTTGAGGAGAGCCAGGCCGCGCTGAGGGCCGCCACGTCGGTCCACGTGAAGGGCACTCTGCCGGGCGAGGCCAAGGGCGCAAAGATCGATGTGGTGATCGCGGGAGACTCGGCCAAGGGGGTGATCGACCTTGCCGCCAAGGGCGCCGCCACCCCGGCGGAGGTGGTGAAGACCCAGGGCAAGCTCTACCTCAAGGGCAAGCAGCTCTGGGTCAAGACGGCCGGCAGGGAAGCGGGGGCGGCCCTGGGTGGCAAGTGGGTGATCGCGCCGTCCTATCTGGCCAAAACGTTCGACCCCTATCTGACCACGGACGGGCTGCGCGACATTCTCCCCTCGCCGAAGGGCGTGCTGGCCAAGCGCCCGCCGAGCAAGATCAATGGCATGCCGGTCAACGTGGTGCTGGACTACTCCTACTGGGAGCGTCCAGACAAGGGTGTTCCGTACTACGTTGCCGCCGAAGGCACGCCCTACCCGGTGCGCCTGTTCGACGGCGCCAAAGCGCTGAACTTCACCTATGAGGCTCCCGGCGCGTTCACGGCACCAAAGGGAGCGCTCAAACTCAGCGGGCAGGGCTGACCCAACTCGATTGTCCCGGGATACACCCACACCGAAGAGAGAGCCGACCAGGGTCAGAGCCCAAGGTCTCTCAGCAGCGCGCGTGCCGTACCTCTAGGAGGGGCAGGCCTGCCGCGTGCCGTCGGAAGAAAACGGCGGTCGGGGTGTCCGCCGTCGCGACGGTGTCCGGGGTGCCCTCCGCGACCACTGCGCCTCCGTCCGGACCAGCTCCCGGGCCCAGGTCGATCACCCAGTCTGCGGACGCGGCGACGGGGATGTCGTGTTCGGCCACGACGACGGTGTTGCCCGAGTCGAGCAGCACATCGAGGGCGTCCACGACACGCTGGATGTCGGATGGATGCAGGCCCGAGACGGGCTCGTCGAGAACGACGAGGCCCGCCTTGCGGCTCGCGGCACCGCGCTGGATCGCGGACGCCAGCTTCAGCCGCTGCGCCTCGCCGCCGGACAGCTCCGTGGCGCTTTGGCCGAGTTGGAGATAGCCAAGCCCGACCTGGTTCAAGGCCCTCAGGATCTCCGCGAGCTGCCGGGGCTCGGAAAGCCGCTCCACGGCCTCGGCGACAGTCAGCTCCAGTACCTGGTCAATGGCCAATCCTTGATATTTGATCTCCAGGGCCTCCGGCTTGTAACGCCGGCCCTCGCAGGCGTCGCAGACCACCCATACGTCCGGTAGAAAGTGCATGTTGACGAGCTTGCGGCCATAGCCGGTGCAGGTCTCGCAGCGCCCGCCGTCTGCGGTGTTGAAGCTGAACCAGGACGCATTGACACCGCGCTTGCGCGCCACGTCGGTCTCGGCGAACAGCTTGCGGATGATGTCGAACGCCTTGCTGTACGTGGCCGGATTGGAACGCGGCGTCCGGCCGAGTGGCTCCTGATCGACGACGGCGACCCAGCTGAAGCCGTCGAGGCCGGTCACCTTCCGCACCATGTCGGTCGCCGCCCCGTTCAGGGCGGCCTCCACACCGGCCCCGAGCGCGCCGAGCAGGCTGCTCTTGCCGCTGCCGCTCACCCCGGTCAGGCAGGTGAGGCGGCCGATGGGGAAACGCACCAGGTCCGCAGTCACGTTGTGGGCACGCAGGCCGTGCAACTCCACCCAGCCGGAGCCGTCCACTGGACGGCGGGCCCGGCGGAGGCGTGGCCCCTCACCGGACAGATAGCGCCCGGTCAGCGACCCCGGATGGGCGGCCGCGTCGGCGGGTGGCCCCGACACCAGGACCTCACCACCGAGGCGGCCCGCGCCGGGTCCCATGTCGATCACCCAGTCGGCGCGGGCGATCAGCTCGGGGTCGTGCTCGACGAGGAGCACCGTGTTACCGGCCTCGCGCAACTCCAGGGCGATGTCGAGCAGGTGTGCCTTGTCCGCCGGATGCAACCCGTTCCCGGGCTCGTCCAGGACGAAGATGATGCCGCTCAGCTCGGTGCTGAGCTGCGCGGCGAGCCGGGTCCGCTGCAGCTCGCCCCCGGACAGCGTCGCCGCGCTCCGGGACAGCTGGAGATGGGCCAGGCCGAGCCGGTCAAGGATCCCGAGCCTGCGGCCCAGGTCCTGCAACAGCGGCTCACCCACCTCGCGCTGCCGTACGCCCAGGTCGGCCGCCACGCGCTTCGCCCAGCTGCGCACCTCGCGTACCTCCACCTCAAGCAGGTCGGGGTACGTCAGCTCGCCGAGCCGCACGGACCGGGCCACCTGGTCATATCCGCTCCCGCCGCAGGTGCCGCAGGGTTGCTTGCGCATGTACGGCAGGTAGCGCTGTTTGGCGCTGGACGTCTGGGCGTTCAAGAACACTCTTTCCACCTCGGCGAGCGCGCCCCGCATCGGCTGGTTCGAGGTGTAGGTCATCCGGGCCGTCTCGTTCTTGTTCGGAATGTCGACGATCGCCTCGACCTTCTCGTCGCCTGTGCCGTACAGCACGCAGTGACGGAACTCCTCAGGCAGCGACTGCCACGGCCGGCTGAGGTCCACGCCCCGCTTCTCGGCAAGCGCCGGTACGAACGCGTGCTCCCCCGACCGCCACTTCGCGTACCAGGGCGAGGCCCCTTCGAAGAGGGGAAGCTCCGGGTGCGTGATGATCAGGTCTTCCTGGGCCTGCCAGCGTCCGCCCACCCCGTGGCAGTCCGCGCAGCTCCCTTCCGGCGTATTGCGGTCGAAGTGAGCGGTTGTCAGATGCCCGTCGCCGACCGCCGGAAGGCGCGAGTACAGCAGCCCCAGGTGCCCGTCGATGCCGGTGATGGTCGCGACCGTGGAGCGGGGGTTGCGGTTCAGGCGGCGCTGGTCGACCGCGAGCGTCGTGCCGAGTCCGAGGATGCGGTCGACCTTCGGCCGGTTGCGCTGGGTGATGTACTGCCGGACGAACGGCGAAAGCCCCTCCAGATAACGCAGTTGGGCCTCGTTGTGCAGGGTGTCGATGGCCAGCGAGGTCTTGCCGCTGCCGCTCACTCCGGTGAACGCGACGAGCTGCCCCTTGGGGATGCTCACCGACACGTCCCGCAGATTGTTGGTACGAGCCCCCACCACGTCGATGGTCTCGCGTCCCATGCTCGCGACGTCCCGTACGAACGCGGTCACCGGGCCGTCGCAGTGAGCTTGGCGAAGTCGGGGCAGTACACGCTCATCCAGTGCGGATGGAGCCGGTAGTAGACCACCTCGTTGTCCCAGTCGAAGGCGTTGTCGCCGTAGAAGTCCTTGAAGTATGCAAGCAGCTCCGGCCAGTCCGCCGCCGGTTCGCCGCCCTGCGGGTTGAGGATCTCCACCGTGCCGTGCGTGAACACGCCCAGATCCTCACCGCGCATGTGCGCGGCGCTGGCAGCGGGCCGGGCGGCGAGGTGGCGGGCCTTGGCGGCTTCGGGCGCCGTGCCGAAGTGCCACTTCCCGTGCAGGAAATGCCCGTCCGCTCCGCTGATCCGCGGTTCGCCCTTCGCCGTCACGGTCGACAGGGCGAGCGTGCACATGCCGGTGAGGACCTGGGTGAGCTGTTCCGCGGTCAACGTTCTCTTGGTGGTGATGATCGAACGCAGGTGCGAGCTGGAGCGGGAGAGGGAGGCGTCCAGGAGCGCCTGCAGCTCTCTGAGATCTTCTGGCGTTTCACGCATTGCGGTCCTTGTCCATCCGTAGGGGCCGGTCCACGACGCCGACCGATGACCTCATGCTCACCCTCAAACCTGACATCCTGCGTCAGCCTTTATGCGTCAGAGTTCCTTATGGCCGGTGTGGTCGAGACGGGTGTCGGGGACCGGGCGGCTGGTGGTGACGGTGAAATCGTCGACGTCGTCCAGGACGAAGGTCGGCGTCCCTTCGACCTTGTCGGCCCGGTTGTGGTGGAAATCGGCGTCGGCCACGTCTCGCAATGCGTATGCGGGGCGGGTGTCGCGTTCCTCGAACCTGACCTCGACGTTGTCGAGCGTGATGCCTTTGGCGTGCCGGATGAAGAAGCCGTAGGCGGGCAGGGGGCCGAACATGGTGGTCTCGGGGTAGGCGCCTTCGTTCTCAGGGGGGTTCTGGTTGACATCTCCCGGCGTGAGGCCGCCGGCCAGGCTGTGCCGGATGTTGCTGATCCGGACGTCCTCGATGGGGTGGCCGGGGATTCCGGAGATCGTTGACGGGTAGCGGGGGTCGGCGTTGTGGACGATGACGTCGCTGATGCTGACCCGGCGCAGCTTGCCGATCTGGGCACCGGCCGGTCCGCGCATCCGCGAGCCCAGCCGCAGGAAGATCGGCATCTGTACCTGGCGCATGGTGATGTTGCTGATCGTCACGTCCTCCAGAAGCCCGCCGTCGACGGTCTGCAGCGCCAGCCCGCGGCAGTGCTCGAAGATCACGTTCGAGATGGCGATGTTCGTGAACCCGCCGTTGGACTCGGTGCCGAACTTGATCCGTCCGGTCCGCCCGTACGACGCCGCGGTCTTGAACGTTCCGTCGTACAGGGTGCCGAGGTCATAGCCACTGACCATGCAGTTGTCGATGGTCACGTTCTCGGTGGCGCGAGCCTTGCCCAGCGCGTACGAGCTCTTGAGCACGATCGCGTCGGCGTTCGGTGTGTTGATGGCGCTGCCCGAGATCCGGACGTTGCGGCAGCAGTCGAGGTTGATCCCGTCCGAGTAGGTGTCGATGACCAGGTTGTCGATCCGCAGGTTGTCCACACCGGTCGGCAGGATCGCCAGGCTGCCGCCGTTGAGGATCGTGATGTCACGGATCATGACATTGCGGCAGAGCTTCAGGGCGATCGCCTTGGTGCCTGCTCCCGGCTCTTCTTCTCCGGGCCCGCCGACCAGGCCCTTCCCGTCGATCACACCCGGACCGGAGATGGTGACGCCGGTGAGGCCCTCACCCCAGATCAGGCTGTTGTGCCAGTGGCTGTGCACGTAATCCTGGTACGGATTGCCCGCTCCCGGCTCGGCCGGGTCGTATCCCTTTCCGTCGACGGGCTTGGCGGCGAGCAGCGTGGCGCCCTGCGCGAGGTAGAGGGCGACGTTGCTCTTCAGACGGATCGAGTAGCAGGCGTACGTGCCGGCCGGGAAGTAGACGGTGCCGCCCGCCCCGCCGCCAGCAGGAGGCCGGGCCTTTGCCGCCTCGTCGATCGCGCGGTTGACGGCGCCGGAGTCGATCGTCACACCATCGCCCTTGGCGCCGAAACGCCTCACGTCGAATACTCGGCTGGGGTCGTCCGTCGGGGGCCGGGGCGCGGCCTCCGCGGCGGTTCCTTGCACCAGCGGCAGCGCGGCGCCGGCCATTCCGGCCGCTCCCATTGTGACGATGCGGCGACGGCTCATCGACTTGGCCAAGGCGTGTTCCTTTCTCTTCCTTCGTTGTGCGACCACTGGCCTTGGCCGTCGATGCGAATTCGCCCTGCACAGCCCCGAACCGCCTTGCGGAACGCCTCGCGGAACGGCCTGCGGAACGCCTCACGGATCGCCGCCGTGTAGAAGACCAGCGCGATGATCGTGACATCGCACCATCCTCGGAGGCGGTCACGGACGTCGTCGTCGTATCGCGGGATGCTTCCCGCATACTCCCCTCGACGTAGGCGGCACACGCGCCCGAGCCTTGTGGTGAACGCGAGCCCGTAGGTGAGGGAGCCCATCTCATAGGTGAGGGAGCTCAGCTCAGCCGTTGCCGATCGGCGCGTTGTCGGACGGTGGGGCTAACGTGATCATCCATGTCTGAGAGCGCGCTGATGATCCCCGAGCACTGGCGGAACGCCCTTCACCCACGGCGGGGAGGCACGCCCGTGCCGGCCGCACCGATCGATCCGGGTGCCCCCGAGGCTGCGCGGAATGCCCTGGCCGGACTGCGGGAGGAGACCGACCAGCTGCTCGCCCACACGAGGAGCGTGCCCGAGCTGGTCGAGGCTGCCCGCGCACATCTGGACGGAGCGGAGAATTCCCAGGGCGCCGCCGTCCTCGCGGTCATCGCCGCCGACAGGAGCATTGACGCCCGGGTGTTCGCGGACGCGTGGGTCGCCGAGCACGGGCTGGCCTTCGCCGCCGCGGCGGCCGCCGAGGCCGCCCGTATCCGGATCGCTTCCGGCAGCGGCGCGCGACGGCACCTCGCGCTGATCCGGCACGACCAGCCCGCCGGATGGTGGGCCATGGAGGACCCGTGCTTCAACGCCGTCGCTCCTCGGATCCGTGCGCTCATCGCGGCCGCCGACGAGGGCGGCTACCGGGACGTGGTCGCGGCGCTGGCGGAGTGCCGCAGGGACCTGACCGGCCGGATGGCCGTCGCGTTCCTGGCACCGTCCGAGACCGGTTGGGTGGACGAGCTGTGCGACGAGTTGCCTGACGAGTTGCGTCCGCTGCCGCTGCGGAGGGTCCTGTGCTCGCTCGGCTCGGCGGACCAGGTCGTGCGATTCCGCTCACGTGACCAACGCTGGGATTGGCTGGAGAGCCCCGACACCCTGTACACGGCGGCCGACGGGCTCGGCTCGGCTCTGGTGCCCGTCCTGGCCGACCTCCTCAGCTTCGGGAGTGACTCGGACCGCGCACTGGAGATCTTGGCCGCCCTGCCGTCCGACGAGGCGATGGAGTTCCTGGTGGGACGCCTCGACAAGAACCGCGTGCACGCGGCCGTCGTCGAGGCCGCGCGGCGTTTCCCAGAACGCGCACGCCGCGTCCTCAGTGCTGCCGCAAGCTCCGACAGGGCGGCGATCTCCCGGTACGCGGCGCGCCTGCTGGGTGGCGAGGCCGCAAACGAAGCCGGGTGGGCTCCCGAGGCCGCTGCGGCGGACCTGCCATCCCTGTTGGTCGATCCACCGTGGGCGAAGGACCTCCCTGACCGGACGCCCGTCGTCGTGAAGGGCCTCCGAACCCCGGCGGACAACACGGTCGTGTGGGAACCGGGCGAACGCGAACAGTGGGCCACTCCCCCGGCCGACGAGAACGTCGACTGGGATGAGGAGATCGAGCTCTTCCAGGACGGCGACCTGCCTGCCGAACGGCAGTGGGCGCTGTTCCTGTCCGGCCCGGAGGAACGCGTTCGTCCCCTGCTGAGCCGGTGGCGGCCGAGCCTGACCCTCGCCGACCCGGCACGGCTGAAGCCGGTGCTGGCGCGTTTCTCCGAGGACGCCGTCCCGGCCGCGCTGGAACTCGCTGGGGCGCGGCCCGCGGCGGCCGGGGAGTTGCTGCTGCCGTTCTGTGATGCTCAGATCACCGCACTGATGGCCGCCTGGCGGCTACGGCGCCCGGCGCTGCGTCCCATCGCGGAACGCTGGTTCGCGCGGCACGCGGCGGCCGCAGCCCGCGTGCTGGTCCCCGCCGCGCTCGCCGGGGGCAAGAAGGTCGGCGAGCGCCGGGCCCGCCGCGACGCGGAGACGGCGCTGGTTCACCTTGCCGCGCGTGGGCACTCCGCCGAGGTCCTGGCGGCGGCGAAGGAGCACGGCGGTCCCGCCTCGGACGCGATCGAGGCGCTGGTCTCGCTCGATCCCCTGGTCGCCGTACTCCCCACCAAAATCCCCGAGCCCCCGAGGTGGCTCGACCCGTACCTGACCCCGCAGGTGCTGCTGCGGGACGGGCGGGCGCTCCCCGGCGCGGCCGTCGCCCACCTGGTCACGCTCCTCACCGTCTCCGACCTGGACGACGTCCACCCGGGCATCGAGACGGTGCGGGAGGCATGCGACCCCGCCTCCCTCGCCGCGCTGGCGTGGGAGATCTTCCAGCAGTCCGGGCTGCGCGGCCGGGGCGGCGGCCTGGGCGACGAGGGCTGGGTGCTGACCGCGCTCGGCCTGTTCGGGAACGACACGACGGTTCGCGAGCTGGCTCCGGTGATCCGCGCCTGGCCGGGCATGAACGGCCATCTCCTGGCCGTCGCGGGCCTCGACGTGCTGGTCGCGATCGGTACCGACACCGCGCTGGCCCAGCTCAACGGCATCGCCGAACGGATCAAGTACAAGGGCCTCAAGGGCCAGGCGCGGGACCGCATCGCCGCGCTCGCCGCCGACCGCGGGCTCACCGGCGAGCAGCTCTCCGACCGCCTCGTCCCCGACCTGGGCCTGAACGCTGACGGCACCCTCGTCCTCGACTACGGCCCGCGGCAGTTCACGGTCGGGTTCGACGAGCAGCTCAAGCCGTACGTGCTGGACCAGGACGGGAAGCGCCGGGCTAGCCTCCCCAAGCCGGGCGCGCGCGACGACGCGGAGCCGGCCCCGGCGGCGCACAAGCGGTTCGCCGTGCTGAAGAAGGAGGTCCGGACGGTCGCGGCCGGCCGGATCGAGCGGCTGGAACGGGCGATGGTCGCCGGGCGGCGCTGGACGGCCGACGAGTTCCGGGAGCTGATCGTCGGGCATCCGCTGGTCCGGCACCTCGCTCACCGGCTGCTGTGGACGACCGGGGACGGTCGCACGTTCCGGGTCGCCGAGGACCGCACGCTCGCCGACCTCGACGATGCCGAGGCGCACCTGGTCCGCACCGATTCGGTCAGGCTCGTCCACCCCCTGAACCTCACCCCGGACGTGCTCACGGCGTGGTCCGATGTCTTCGCCGACTACGAGATCATGCAGCCGTTCCCCCAGCTCGGTCGCCCGGTCCACGCCCTGACGGACACCGAGCGGGCCGCGACCGAGCTGGACCGGTTCCGCGACGTCACCGTCGCGGCCGGCGCGGCCCTGGGCATGGAGCGGCGCGACTGGGACCGCGGCGACCCCCAGGACAACGGCATCATCTTCTGGATCTCGCGCCGCCTGCCCGGCGCGCGCACGGTCATGGTGTCCCTCGACCCGGGCATCTCGATCGTCGACCCGAGCTACTGGCCGGAGCAGCGGATCATGTCCGTCCGAATCATCTCCGGCCACGTACCGGGCCACCGTGCCGACTCCGGGCTCGCAACCTTCGCCGACCTCGACGCGATGAGCGCCTCAGAGCTCCTGACCGACCTGCTCCACCTCACCGAAGGCCGCACAGCGACCTGACCGGCCGATCCCTGGGCCGCGCTGGCGCCTGTCGTAGGGGCCGGAACGGTCGCCGACGTGCTGGGAAGGATCGCCGCAGCGGCGCTGCAACCGGCAGAGGTCAACGGCTGCCTGGCGTTGGTTCTCCGGCTCAACGGCGAGCGGTACGCGTCGACGGCGGCCTCATCACCGGGCTCTACGCCGTGCGCAATCCCGAGAAGCTGTCGCACATGGAGCGCGAGACCGCCCTGCGCAGCTGATCAAAGGGCGAACGCGTCGGCGTGGTCGCGGGCGAAATCGGCGATGTCGCGTGGTGGGCGGCCCAGGAGGTCGGCGACCGTGTCGGTGGTGAAGTCTCCCCACCCGGAGGCATACGCCTGCGCGTACTCCTCAAGCATGTCGACGATCCATTTCGGAACGCCGTAGCCGAGCAGAGTCTTGCGCTTGGCGTCGTCGCTGCTCGGCAGGTACGTGATGGACCTGCCGAGAACGCTTCCCAACTGGTCGGCGACCTCGTCGAACGTCAGCGAGCGTGGGCCGGTGAGGGTGTAGGTGTGGCCGTGGTGGCGATCGGCGTCGTCGAGGAGGACACGGGCAGCGCTCTCGGCGATGTCGCGTACGTCGATCATGCCGAGCCGCGCCGAGGCCATGTTCAGGGAGAACGCGCCGGTGGCGGAGATGTCGCCCGCCTCGTTCAGCAGGTTCTGCATGAACCAGTGCGGACGCAGGATCGTCCAGCGCATGCCGGACCGTTCGATCTCCTGGTCCGACAGTGCGTGCAGTCTGCCGCTGCGATTAGGCGCGTCATGTGCCGCCCCGACGACCGACAAGCGCACGACGCGTTCCACACCGGCCTGACGTGCGGCCCACACGGCGTTCATGTTGTTCTCTGGAGCACGCGGGCCGTTCGGGGTGAGCAGCCACACGTCGTGCACACCCTCGAACGCCGACGGCAGCGACCCAGGGTCATCAAGGTCGCCGACGAAGACTTCGGCGCCCTCCTCACACAGGCCGGCGGCTTTGGATTCGTCGCGGACGAGGGCACGGAGGTTGACGTCGGCCCCTTCCAGCGCGTTCATCAGCGCGGTGGACACGGTGCCGGTGGCTCCGGTGATCAGTACGGTACGCGCCATGATCATTCTCCTTGGGCAATAGTGGTGACCAGGTTGTGTACGCCCTGGTCAACTGGGGATTTTTCGTTCGGTTGACGGTGACGCGCTCCAGGACCCAGAGCACGACGGTCCCGGTCGAGAAGACGCCGCCCAGGACGCACACGCCGGTCCAGCCGCCGCGCACCCAGACCGCCGACGTCAGCGCGGATCCCACCGCGCCACCGACGAAGAACGTGGTCAGGAAGGCCGAGTTGATCCGGTTGCGGGCTTCGGGCCGGAGTGCGTAGAGGACGTTCTGGTTGCTGTTGAGCACCGCCTGATGTGCCAGCCCGCGTGACAGGCCGCCGCCGTCCGGATGGGGTCTCGTCGTCATGGAACCAGCTTCGGCGACGAACGATCAATGAGTCCAACACATGTTTGTCATCAGAACGATCGTGTATCACGATTGATCCATGGAGCTTCAGCAGATGCGCTATGTCGTCGCTGTCGCGGAGACGAGCAACTTCACCCGCGCCGCCGAGCAGTGCCTGGTCGTCCAGTCCGCACTGAGCCACCAGATCGCACGGCTGGAACGCGAGCTGGGCGCCAAGCTGTTCGAGCGCACCAGCCGCCGCGTCCGGTTGACGCCGGCCGGGGAGGCGTTCCTCCCCGCGGCCCGCCAGGCCCTCGACGCGGCCGAGCGGGCGCGGGCGGAGGTGGCGGCCGCCGCCGGCGAGATCCGCGGCAGCCTCACCATCGGCGCCATCCCCACCGTCACCGCGGTCGATCTCCCGGCCGCGCTGAAACAGTTCCACCTGCGCCACCGGCAGGTACGGATCAGCCTCCGGTCGGGAGCGAGCGAGGACCTGATCGAACGGGTGCGGCAGGGCACCATGGACGTCGCGTTCCTGGGGCTTCCGCTGGACGTACGGCCCAAGGGTGTTCGAGGCCGGGAGCTCGCACGCGGCGAACTGGTCGCCGTGGTCTCGCCCGGTCATCCGCTGGCGGACATGGAAGACGTGGACCTGCACCGGCTGGCGGACGAGCCGTTCGTCGACTTTCCGGCGGGCAGTGCCGGGCGGGTCCAGTCGGACGAGGCCTTCGCGGCCGCCGGAGTACGGCGCGAGGTCGCCTTCGAGGTTTCAGCCCCTGACTTCATGGCCCGCCTGATCCGGCAGGGCCTGGGCATCGGGATGCTGCCCGCCCGCTTCGTGTCCAATCTCCCCGACCTGCCCACCGTCCGCGTTCGGGACGCCCCGGCCCGCATCGAGCACCTCATCTGGAGCCGTTTCCAGCCCTCCCCCGCCGCCGCAGCCTTTCTGTCCGAGCTGGGGATCTCGGCAACCCCGGCAGATGGCTAAGCGCGCCCGGAGGTCCAGGTGCTCGCCTTCAGCGTGTCCTTCGACAACGGTGTGACCTGGAAGGCCGTTCTGCTGCACAGGACGGCGGCCGCTGGATCGCTGGGCCCGCGCCGCCAACGTTCTCTCCAACTTTTTCCTGTCCTTATGTCAGGGATGGCCGGGCTGTCTCGTCTCGGGTTCGAAAGCAGGTTTTGAGAAGAACACACCACCTGTAGCAAGGAGCTGTCTTGAGCGAGCAGACCACACACCAGAAGATCGCGCTGGTTACCGGGGCGAACAAGGGAATCGGCCGTGCGGTTGCCGAGCAGCTCGCCGCGCTGGGCATGACGGTCCTGGTCGGGGCCAGAGACCCGCAGCGTGGAGAGGAAGCCGCTGCGGCGCTGCGCGCGGCGGGCGGCATCGTGCACGCGGTCACCCTGGACGTCACCGACCAGGCCACCGCCCGGGCAGTGGCGACGTGGGTCGAGGAGCGCTTCGGTCACCTCGACGTGCTGATCAACAACGCCGGCATCACCGGCTCCGGGCAGGTCTCACCGCAGGACGCCTACGATCAGGTCCCGAGTTCGGTCGACCTGGACATGGTCCGGACGGTGTTCGAGACCAACGTCTTCGGGGTGATCGCAGTGACCAACGCCATGCTGCCGCTGCTGCGACGGTCACCGGCACCGCGCATCGTCAACGTCAGCAGCCACGCCGCGTCGCTGACCCTCACCAGCGACCCGGACGGTCCCTTCGCAGCCCTGATGCCCTCGGCCGCGTACACCCCCTCCAAGGCCGCGCTGAACGCGCTGACCGTGCAATACGCGAATGAGCTGCGCAAAGACGGCATCCTCAGCAACGCCGTCGCCCCCGGCTACGTCGACACTGACAGCAACAACCACACCGGGCACCTGACCCCTGCGCAGGGCGCCGCGGTCGTGGTGGGCCTGGCCACGCTCGGCGCGGACGGGCCGACCGGGGGGTTCTTCGGTGAGGACGGCCCGTTGCCCTGGTGAGGTGGCCCGGGCACGTTGTGGTGGCAGACATTCAAGGAGGAGCCGGCTTGACCAAGACCGAAGAGTTCCAGGAGCTACGGCCGCTGCTCTTCTCGATCGCCTACCGGATCCTGGGCAGTGTGAGCGAGGCCGAGGACGCGGTCCAGGAGACCTGGCTGCGCTACCAGGCATCCCCGACCCAGCCCGCGTCGGCCAAGGCGTTCCTTTCAACCGTGGTCACCCGGATCTCGATCGATGTGCTGCGCTCGGCCCGTGTCCGGCGGGAGGAGTACGTCGGGCCATGGCTCCCGGAGCCGCTGCTGACCGATCCCTACCAGGACCCGGCGCGGTCGGCGGAGCTGGCCGACTCGGTGTCGATGGCGGCCCTGCTCCTGCTGGAGCGGCTCACCCCGCTCGAACGCGCGGTCTTCGTCCTGCGGGAGGTGTTCTCCTTCGGCTTTCCCGAGATCGCATCGGCCGTGGGGCGATCGGAGGCGGCGTGCCACCAGCTCGCGGTGCGGGCGCGACGTCACATGGACGCGGGCCGGGCCCGGTTCGAGGCCGACCGCAAGGACAGCGAGGAACTCGCCAAACGGTTCTTCCAAGCCTTCCGGCAAGGGAACGTCGACGAGCTGGCCGAGCTGCTGGCCGCCGACGTTCACATGATCGGCGACAGTGGCGGCAAGGCCCCGCAATGGAAACCCGTCATCCTTGGCGCCCAGAACGTGGCCCGGGTGCTCGCAGCGTTCGTTCCGCTGGTCGTCAAGGGCGGCGGCGTCGTGGAGTCGCAGCAGGTGAACGGCCAGCCCGGCGCGATCTTCCGCGACCGGGACGGCCAGGTCCTCAGTACCTGGGCGCTCGACGTACTCGACGGACAGATCCAAACGATCCGCACAGTGAACAACCCCGACAAGCTCGGACACGTCGGTCCCGTAGCGGACGCCTGGGCGGCTCTTCGAGAGGCGAACCAGGCTCACGAGCCCACAGAATGACCCAAAGCCGACTGCGTAGGGCCCTGAGACAGCCGCCAGTCGTGCGCCGGCCGTCGCGAGCAGTTCGGCGACGAACGATCGGCCATCGAACAGCACCGCCCCATCCGCCCCCGTCTGAGCACCTAGGTGCTCAGACGGGGCCACCTGGTGCTCAGCGTGCGACACGAGGTCGCACCGGACAAGTAAGAACGGTCATATGAAGGAGCGATAGTTCGACCGGACTTCGGGCCAGTGTCCAGGCCCGTCCCCGCGCCCACGTGCGTCGCTGGTAACGGCGGGGCTTGGAGCTGAGGCTAACGGCCGACGGGCGATGGCAGCCGGAGAGTGGTGGCGGCTGACGGCCGACGGGCGGCGGCTGGTGGCTGGTGGCCGGCGGGTGGCGGCTGGCGGCCAGCGGGTGGTGGCGGTTGCGCGCTAGGCGTCCTGCTTCGCGATCGCTTCGCGTACGGCCGGAACGATCTCGGTTGCCCAGCGGCCGAGAGTGCCGATGTCCTGCGTTCCGCCGGAGGGCGAGAAGAGCGTGAAGCCCGACGCGCCGTGCTCCAGCACGGCACCGGTCAGCTCCTCGACCCACTGCTCGACGGAACCGCCGATCCAGCGCCCGTCACGGTCACGCGTGGCGGGCAGCGGCTGGTCGGTGATGCGTCCGGGGAAGTTGAAGATCGTGCGGATCTCGCGCGGATCGCGGCCCACGGCGGCCGCCGCCTCGTCGATGACCGGACGCGACGTCCGGTAGCGCTCGCTGAGCCAGTCCGCCGCGTGGCCCGGGATCCAGCCGTCGGCCACCCGGCCGGTGGCGGCCAGGGACTTCGGCCCGACCGATCCCGTCCACACCGGGGGTGCGGCCACCGGAGCCGGCTCGATCTCGTTCACCTGGTAGTGGCGGCCCTGGTAGGTGACCGGCGGACCGCCACCTGACAGCTTCTTGACCAGGACGATCGCCTCCTCGAAGGCGTCCACGGCATCGGCCGGTGAGAGTTGCGGCACTCCCATGTCGGCGATCCGATCCCACAGCCCGCCAGCGCCCATGCCGAGCACGACGCGGCCTCCGGAGAGCGCCGACAGTGTCGTCACCGTTCGCGCCAGCATGGGAGCAGGCCGAGTCGGCAAGTTGGTGACGTTGGCGAAGCCCGCGATGTGCTGCGTACGTCCGAGGAGGAATCCGATGGCGGCGTAGGCGTCCAAGCGTTTTCCGATGTAGGGATGGTCCGACAGCGAGAAGTGGTCGAGCCCGTCACGGTCGGCTTGTTGGACCATGCGCAGCAGCTCTGGCCCGTCGTCGATGGCGCTGTGCGCGCCGAAACCGAAGACGACGTCATGTTCAGACATTGCTCTGCCTTTCATTTGATTAACGTGTTCCGGCCCCCGCGTCAGGCGGCGGTGGGACCGAACTGCTCGACGAAGCGGCCAGTGAACAGATCCGCGCCCTTGTACTCGGAGACCGTCGCGGCCGGGGTGACGAACGGGCCGTCCGGAGAGGGCAACTGTCCGACCCCGCCGTTCGGGCCGAGCGGGACCATGATCATGGGGTAGGGCAGCGGCTGGTAGGTGGCCGTGGGCGGCTCGCCGTTCAGCTGGGCGATGATGTTCTTGGCGACGACCTCGGCGTGCTGCATCGCGAAGGCGGCCATCTTGGTCTCCGCAACGTCGGTGATGTCGCCGACCGCGTAGACGTGGTCGTGCCCCTTGACGTTGAGAAATTCGGTGACGGGCACCCGTCCCTCTGGCGTACGGGTCGTGAGCTTCCCGTCGGCGAGATAGTCGCTGTTGGTGCTCACCCCGTGGGCGCGGAACCAGATGTCAGCGGCGATCTCGTCGCCGTCGGTCGTGGTGACGGTGAAGGCGTCCGCCAGGCCGGCCTCGGTGGCCGGCGGCGCCACCAGGCCGGTGCCCAGGCGCACCTCGACCCCCAGGGCGTCGAGCTGGCCGCGCAGGTCCTCGACCACTTCCGGCTTGAAGCCGGGGAGCAGCTCCTCGGCCGGGTCGGCGATGGTCACGTGCTTGTCCGGCCAGACCTCCTTGATCTCCCCGGCCAGTTCCAGTCCGACCGGGCCGGCGCCGAGGATCAGCACCTTGCCGGCCTGGCGCAGTTCCTTGTGCGTCCGGCGGAGATCGTCCAGCGCCTCGTCGATCGAGTCGGAGGCGGGCTTGGCCGGGTAGGCGTAGCTGGAGCCGGTGGCCAGGACCACGTAGTCCGCCGCGACATGCTCACCCGAGGCCAGGGTGACACCGCCGGCGTCAACGGAAGCGGCGCGGTCGCGAATCACTTTGCCCTGCGAAAGCAGGGTCTCAAAGGGGTAGAACGCGTTGTTCGCCCAGTCGGGCTGGGTCAGGGCCCGCAGCGACGCGGCCGCGTTGACGAACGCGTCCCGGGGGTCGATGAGGATGACGTCGGCTTCGGACTCCAGGGCCTTGGCGACCGTAGCGCCACCGACGATCGCGACTGTACGCTTCATGATTTAAACGCTCCCATAGTGAAGGGGTTGAGTTCGTGCCACGAACTATATTAGTTCGTAGTACGAACTGCAACTCCTCTCCGGGGGAACGTGGCGTCTCAGTGGCTCTGAGCGGCGCGGGCTCCTTCATCCGGCTCCTGGAAGACCACCGGGACCTCGTTGTCCAGCACGACGCGGCCGAGCAGTCCGGCAAGCAGGTCGCGCTCGGCTGGGCTGAGGCACGCCGGCAACTCCTCGATCCGCCTGCAGGTCTCGTCGTAGAACTCCCCTGCCACTCGTTCGCCTCGCGCGGTGAGCGCGACCCGCACCGCACGGGTGTCCAGGGGATCTGGTTCACGCTGGACCAGGCCGTTGCGCTCGGTACGATCCACCAGACCGGTGAGGCTCGACTTGGCCAGCCTCAGCATCGCCCCCAGCTCGCTCATGCCGTGCGGCCGCGCCATCAGCACACACAGCAACTGCCCCTGCTGAGGGGTCACTCCGTACTCCCGCCCCGACTCGGCGTACACGGCATTCACCAAGAACGAGGACCGCACAAGCGCGGAGACAATCCCGATTTGGCCATCATCATGCTTACCCACCCGGCCAGGGTAACACCGAGAACCCCTATAATTCGCGCAACGAACTACCCCCCATGAGGGCATGAAGACGGCTGGCCGCAGGACGCCGTCCGAAACGAGCGTCGCCTCCGCGCCACGAGATGTTCATCTTCGAACGGCCAACCGCGGTTAGATGGCGTCCGTCTCGTTCATGTGATGATCAATCGCATACTTGTTGTAGCCGCTGTAGCGGCGGGCTCCGGCCTCGTGGCGGTTCCCACCGCTGCCGCCGCCCCGGCCAAGTGGCGCGTCGGTTTCCGAGGCGATGCCGGGGTCTCCGTGAATGACCTGGCGAGCGTCAGTCCGAAGAACGCCTGGTCGGCGGGGGCGCGCAGGACCAAGGAGTTCGACCCCAGGACCGGGTCCTACTTCACCGCCCCCCAGATCAGGCACTGGAACGGCAGCCGGTGGGCCGTCGTAAAGAGCCCGGCCGGGCCCAAGGAATTCCCACTGCGTGAGCTCTCCCTGATCGAAGCCTCCGGGCCGTCCAATGTGTGGACCGCGGGCACCGCCGTGGCGAAGGGGCCGGGTGATGTCGGTTCCAGCACTCGGTCAGTGGTGTCGCGTTGGAACGGCAAGCGCTGGCAACTCATGGGCTCCGGCCGGACGACGGTCACCGACCTTGACGTGCTCGGTGCCGGGCATGCCTGGATCGTCGGACGTGACAACCGCACGGGAAAGGCCTTCTTCAAGCACTTCCGCAACGGCCGGTGGAAGACTCTCCCGGCGCCCGGCGGGTTGCGTGAGGTCAGCGTCCGGACGCCGAACGACATCTGGGGCCTGGGACGTTCCTCGGTGCTGCACTTCAACGGCAAGGCCTGGCGCACCGTGGCGTTGCCCAAGACCACCGTGCCCGTCGCGCCCAACCCCGCGTACGGCCCGGTGCGGCCGCGGATCGACGCCGTGCAGGTCGTCGCCGGGAATGTGTGGATCGCCGTCGGCTTCCAGCAGGGCGACTGGTCCCAGCCGGGCACGGCCCTGCTCCGGCGCACCAAGGGCAAATGGCACCAGAACCGGCTGTCCAAGGACGTCGTCACCACACTGTCCGGCGACGGCAAGGGCGGTATCTGGGCCGCGTCCTACCAGCAGTCCATCACCGCTACACCAGATGGGCAGGACCCCTACGCCTACACGACCCTGTCCATTGACGCCTTGCGCCACACGGGCGCGAAGCTGGCCCGGCGCAACCTCACGCCTGTCGCGACAGGATTCCAGTGGACGGACCTCGTCGCCGTTCCCAAGACCGACTCGGCGTTGGCAGCCGGCTTCAACTGGCGTCCTCCCCAGGGAAGCATCGTCTTCCGCTACAGCCACTGACCACAGACGCCCGCAGACCGCGGACGGCCGCAGACAACAGAGGACCGCTCACCACAGAGGACCGCTGACCACAGACGGGCGCTGACCCACGGACGCCCGGTCACCACAGAGGACCGCTCACCACAGACGGGCGCTGACCCACAGACGGCCGCTCACCACAGACGGCCGCTCACCACAGACGGCCGCTCACCACAGACGGCCGCTCACCACAGACGGCCGCTCACCACAGACGGGCGCTCACCACAGACGGGCGCTGACCACAGACGGCCCGTTGACATAGACGGGCGCCGGAGATCGTTCCGGCGCCCGTCTTCCTTCAGCTTCCTTAGCTTCCTTCAGTGAACTTCGGAGATCAGGGCGGTCCGAGCACCTGGGGGGTGGCGAGGGCGCGGGCGGTTTCGGCGAAGTACTCTTCGGAGGCCTGCTCGGCCAAGCCGAGAATGACCCCCTGGCTGAGGCCGACCATGAGTGCCCGCAGCGCGGTCGCCACGCGCTCCGCCTGCCGCGCCGTCACGATCGCGTTCCCATGGGATCTGCCGGTGAACAGCTCGGCCAAACGCTGTTGGTGTGCACGGATGGACGCGGCGAGCTTGGCCTGCAGGTCGGGGTCGCGCAGGGCCGTGTCCTGCAGGCTGATCTCGAACGACAGGTGCCGCAGCGCGTCGGGATCCTCGCAGGTGCGCTGGTAGTAGCGGGAGAAGGCGTCGATGGCCTCAAGCAGATCGAGTCCGGCGGGGACGGCCTGCTCAATCCCTTCGTAGTGCGGGCCGAGGTAGTCGGTGACCAGCGCGATCAGCAAGCCGTTCTTGCTGCCGAACAACGAGTAGACGGCACCGGTGGTCAGGCCGGCCTGCTCGGCGATCTCCTCCAGCCGGGCGCGATGGCCGTCGCGGGTGACGATCCGCCGTGCGGCCTCCAGCAAGGCGCGGCGGTTGCGTTCCTTGGCCTCCGCCCTTGTCATTCTCATAATCTCATTATTACAGTAATCCCGTTATGAAAGTAGCGGAGTACATGAGCCGGGTGCCCGGCTACACGGCCTTCCCGTCCGTGGACGCCCTGCACGCAGAGCTTGACGCGGCGGCTGCCGCCCACCCCGACCTGGTTAGAATCCGGCACATCGGGACCTCGCGGCTGGGCGAGCCTCTGCGCGTGCTGACCGTCGGTGACGGCCCCGCGGACGCCGTGGTCATCGGCGGCCCG
Source organism: Actinomadura rudentiformis (assembly GCF_008923185.1). Classification (GTDB taxonomy): domain Bacteria; phylum Actinomycetota; class Actinomycetes; order Streptosporangiales; family Streptosporangiaceae; genus Spirillospora; species Spirillospora rudentiformis. The sequence goes on along the minus strand of NZ_WBMT01000029.1, from coordinate 39,698 downwards.
CATCCCAACGAACCGGTCGGCTTCCGTACCGTCACCGCGCTGATCACCCTGCTGTGCCAGGACGCTGCGCTGCGCGCGAGGCTGGGGTATCGCTGGCACTTCCTCGCGTGCGCCGACCCGGACGGCGCCCGCCTCAACGAGGGCTGGTACGGCAGGCCCGGGGATCGCCGTGCCTATGCCGAGCACTTCTACCGCCCGGATCTGGCCGACCAGGTCGAGTGGACCTTCCCGCTCTCGGCTGGTGACTACCGCTTCGACCGGACGCTGCCGGAGACGGCGGCGCTGATGCGGTTGATGGACGAGGTGGAGCCGTCGTTCGTCTGCTCGCTGCACAACGGGGAGCACCAGGGCGCGTTCTTCTACCTCAACCGCGACGACGCGACGCTCGCGCATCGGCTGGCTGAGCTCCCTGGCCTTGAGGGCCTGCCCCTCCATCACGGCGAGCCGGAACTCCCTGGCTCCCAGCCGATCGCCCCCGCCGTTCACGCCACCCCCAGCGGGGCACGGGTGGGCGCGGCGTTCGGGGCGGGCGCCAGCAGCGCCGACTACGCCGCCCGGTTCGGCGCCCTGCACCTGGTGACCGAGGTGCCCATGTGGGCCGACGAACGGGTGTCCGACCGGACCGAGACCGGCACCGGCCACCAGGAGATCGTCGCCGCCGCGACAGCGGCGCGGCGAGAGCTGATCGACACACTCGAGACCGCGTTGAGCTCGGTCGCGGAAGACCTGACCGTACGATCGCCGTTCCGCCGCTCGACCGAGGCCACGCTGCGGACCTTCCGTACGCTCACCGAGCAGGCCGACGAATCGCTTCCCGGCCCCGACCGCCCCGCCACGGTCGCCGAACGGTTCGATCATCGCCAGTCAGTGCACCTGTTCCGCCTCCGTTTGCTCGGAACGTTCCTGCGCATGCTCGATGCCGAGATCGCGGCGGGCAATCCCACTCCGGCCATCCGTACCCAGCGTCGCCTGCTCGCCGAACGCTTCGACCGCTGGGTGCAGGAAGCCGAAACCGACTCCCCGAGCTCGGCGACCGAGATCCGCAAGCTGGTCGCGGTGCAACTGGGCGCCGTCCTCCTCGCCGCCGCAAGTTAGCGATGTCCGTTGGAGGTCCCCCGAGCCTCGGGGGACCTCCAACGCCATGGGCTCAGCTGGGCTGGCCGGTGGGCATGATGGTGACCTGCTGGAGGTTCACCCGCGGCGGGAGGGACGCGATGAACCCGATGGTCTGTGCGACGTCCTCAGAGGTGAGCCATTCCATCGTGTCCCGGGAGCCCTCAAGCCATGCCTGTGCGCCCTCGTCGGTGACGTGGCTCTGCAGCTCGGTGCCGACGATGCCCGGCTCGATCGCCGAGACACGCACGTTCTTCGGACCGAGCTCGGTCCGCAGGTGGCGGGACAGGTGGGTGACGTAGGCCTTGGTGGCGGAGTAGACGGCGAAGGTCGGGAAGATGTTCTGCGCCGCGATCGACGAAGTGTTGATCAGGTCGGCGACCCCGCGCTCACCGGCGGCCACCAGCTGGGGTGTAAGGGCTCCGATGACGTTCATCAAACCGGTGACGTTGAGGTCGATCTGACGCTGCCACTGGTCGGTCGCCAGCTCCTCGATCGGGGCAGGCAGCATGACGCCCGCGTTGTTGAAGAGCAGGTCGGCGCCGCCCAGCTCGTCCGCCACACGTCCGGCGGCCGCCCGTACCGCGGCCACATCGGTCACATCGACCGCCAGCGCCAAGGCCTGGCCGCCGTTCTTCTCGATTCGGGCAACCAGATCGTCCAGCCGTTCCGCGCGCCGCGCCAGGACGGCGACACTCGCACCCAGCTCGGCCAGGTGCTCGGCCGTGGCCTCGCCGATTCCGCTGGAGGCGCCGGTGACGACCGCCACACGACCCGCGAGGGGACGGGCAGAGTTCTGCGTGGTCATAGTGCGTACCTTTCGGACGTTACCGCGGCGGGTCGCCGCGTTGCCTTCACCACAGAACCAGCCGGAGCACCCCTCGTGGGGTGCCGGAAAGTGCCCTGACCGGGCAGGTATCCGGAAGGCAGGTATTGGCAGTACCACCCCGGCAATCAGCTCGGCACGCGCGGCTGGGCACACTGGAACGCATGGACCGCAGTCGCGAACTCGCCGATTTCCTGCGCACCCGCCGAGCCCGGATCACCCCGGACCAGGCGGGGCTGCCCGCCGGCGGCCGGCCCCGTCGCGTGCCCGGCCTGCGCCGCGACGAGGTCGCCAGGCTGGCCGGAGTCAGCACCGAGTACTACACCCGCCTGGAACAGGGCCGCGCCGACAATCCCTCTCCAGAAGTCACCGAGGGTCTCGTACGCGCCCTTCAACTCGACCTCGGCGAACGCGAGCACCTCACCGACCTGCTCGCACGTCCCGTTCGGCGTGCCCCGATCAGCCCCCAACGGGTCCGGCCGGGTCTGCACCTGATGTTGCAGACCCTCGACCACGTGCCCGCGTTCATCCTCGGCCGCCGCACGGACGTCCTGGCCTCCAACCGCCTCGCCCGCGAAGTGCTGACCGACTTCGAGGCGCTCCCCGCGACCCACCGGAACCTGGCCCGCTACTACCTCCTTGATCCCGAGGCGCGCGAACGGGTCGGCGACTGGGAACGCATCGCCGCCGAGACCGTTGCCATCCTTCGTCTTGATGCCGGCCGCTACCCCAACGATCGCCGACTCGCCGACCTCGTCGGCGAGCTCACCTTGCGCTCACCCGAATTCACGACCTGGTGGAACGACCATCGTGTGCTGCGCCGCACCCATGGCGCCAAGCACTACCACCATCCCCTCGTCGGCGATCTGCATTTCTCGTACGAGTCGCTGCAACCTCCCGGCGACACGGATCAGACGCTGTGCGTCTACAACGTCGAACCGGGCTCCCCGACCGCCCAGGCCCTCCAGCTCCTGGCCAACTGGACGGCACCCGAGCAAGAGCGCCACGCTCGTTCGGAACCCACCACCCCACCCGCCGAATCGCCATGACAAAACACCCCCATTCCAGGGAGGTGACCAGGGTTCGAACTGCCACCACCCACTAGGGACCCCGACTCACGATCCGTGCTGGTTTCCGTGGTCAGCACGGAGGCGGCCCGCACTCCTCCTGCGAGAGGTTGTGACCACGGCGATCAGCCCGGCGGACACACCGCGGCGATCGCGACCCAGGACCAAAGGAGTGACCATGGCCAGCACCGCCACCAGCACGTACGAGGGATTCACGGCCGAGGAGCGGGCCGCGATGAAGGAGCACGCCCAGGATCAGAAGAAGGCGGCCCGCCGCGGCTCGCGCGCCGACAAGGCGGCGGAGGCGGAGCGGGACCTGCTCGCCAAGATCGCCGAGATGGGGGACTCGGACCGGATCATGGCCGAGCGCGTCCACGCCGTCATCACGGCCAACGCCCCGATCCTCGCGCCGAAGCTCTGGTACGGGATGCCCGCCTACGCGCTGGACGGCAAGGTCGTCTGCTTCTTCCAGAGCGCGGCGAAGTTCAAGGCCCGCTACGCGACGCTGGGATTCAACGACCCGGCGAAGCTGGACAACGGCGCGATGTGGGCGACCGCATTCGCCCTGACCGACGTGACGGCCGAGGTGGAGACCCAGATCGCCGCACTGGTGAAGCAGGCGGTGAGCTGAGGCGCAGACCCGATTGAACGGCCGGATTGCATTAGGTCAGTGGGGCGAAACCAGCTCCGCTACCACCCCGGCCCCCACGCTCGCCGCAGCGCGGGCCCTGGGGAGCGGCTACCGGGCGGCTACGGGGTGGGGCTGCCGGGCAGCCGCGGAGAGCAGCTAGCGGGCAGCCACGAGTGCGGCTACCGGGGTGGCTACGGGGTGGGCTGGCGAGCGGCTGCGGGGTGCGGCAACCGGGCAGCCGCGGAGTGCGGCTACCTCGCGGCAGCGGGGCTCGGCCGGACGGCAGCCGCGAGGGTGCGGCTTCCGGGGGGCGGTGGCGTGCGGCTGCGGGGGGCGGCTAGGGGGCGGGTGTGGGGGGTAGGCCGAGGTTGGCGAGTGTGGTCTGGCCGGCGGCGGCGTGCTTGCCCCCGGCTAGGACCAGCGTGCGGGCCGACTGGTAGTGGCAGCCGGACGCGTCGAAGGCGTCTTTCGTGGCGAGGATCCGCGCCTGGTCGTTGTCGAGGAGCGCTTCGGCCCGTTCCACGATGGCGCTGGCGACCGGGTTTCCGGCCGTGATGGTCCGGGCTTCGGTCAGGCGGTCACGGGCGTCGGGGCTTCCGGCGAGCACGGTGGCCTCCGCGCGAAGCGCCACGTACCAATGAAGCCAGATCCAGGTGACCCATTTCCATACCTCGCCGGGCTCGGGGGCCATCCGCTCCAGCGCCTCCCGTGCCTGCCCATGGTGGAGCAGAAGGATCGCGTCGAAGACCGCCCCGTAGCCGTACGTGCGCTCCGGCGGGGTGCCGAACTGATCCAGGACCGCGCCCCATTCGCGCCGGGCGTCGTGGTCGTCGCGGAGGCTGTGGATCGTCAGCACGGCGGCCACCGCCGGGCCGAGGGCCGTCCTGGCAGGGCTGCCGGCGCGCCGCCACGCGTCGAGGAACCGGATGCTGCCGGTGAGCACCTGATCAACGTTGCCCGACAGCGCGTCGGCGACGAGCAGCCAGCTCGTGGCGCGGTGCCCGACCTCTGCCAGCAATGGATGATCCGCGAGTTGTCGTCCCCACCGGCGGGCCCCTGGCAGGTCGCCGGTGCCGAGGCTGGCCTCGGTGGCCTCACCGAGCGCCTCGATGAGCTCGTGGGTGGCGGCCGGTGTATCGGGTGCGGACGCCAGCAGCGTGATCCGGCGTCGGGCCGTGGTGGCGGCGGCGAAGCTGTCACCCGCCCAGCTCAGGGCACCGGTCAGCACATCGAGCGCGGCGGATTCCGCAAGTGGATCACCCGTACGGTGGGTCAGCTCGACGGCACGTTCGGCGCGCGCGATCGTCTCCGGAACGGAGTCGCCGGGTTGGCCCTGGGCGGCGCCGACCGCGTCAAGGAGCGCCCGCGCGGCCTCGGCCAACGCCACCGCGGCACGTGCTGCCAGGTCATCGCCGGCCAGTTGCCGCGCTTGGGTGATGAGCGCGGCCGTCTCCTCCTGCGGCAGCTTCCGCGCGAACTTGCTCGAGAACCTGCACGCGGTGGTGGCGATGGTCGCCAGGTCGCAGGCGGCGCCGGCGGTGTCCCCGGCCTGGCGGGCGGCTTCCGCGGCGGCGCTGTGGAGGCGGTACATGTCATCACCACGCATCCGGCAGCCGGCCACGGCAGCGGCCTGCCGGAGCATTGACGCGGTGACGGCGGGGTCGTCGGCGAGCGCGGCGGCCTGCTCATAGCGTTGTTGGGACTCGCCGATCAGGTGACGGGTGAAGGTCAGCTCCGCCAGGCACCGGGCGAGGCGGTACGCGTCCGTGCGCTGTTCCGGCCGGTCGGCCGCCCACGCCAGGGCGGCGCGCAGATCGTCGGCCACCGCGCCGAACCGGGCCCGCCAGTCCTCCCGTACGACCGCCAGGGCGTCGGCCTTGGCCAGGCACCAGCGAACGTGGCGGGATCGGGCGTCGACCAGCTCACCGGTCTCGGCCAGCCGCTCCATCCCGTACTGGCGGATGGTCTCCAGCGCCCGGTACCTGGTCCCGCTCGGGGACGCGGTCACCACCAGCAGGCTCTGTTCGGCCAGCCGGGCCAGTCCCTCGGCGACAATGCCTTCCTCGGACCCGGCGACCTCCGCCGCCGCGGCGGCGGTGAACGGGGCCACGAACACCGACACCTGGCGCAGCAACGCCCGGTCTGCCGGCTCCAGCAGCGCATGGCTCCAGTCCAACGCCCCCCGTACCGAGCGATGGCGATCATCGGCACGAGAGCCGCCGGTCAGCATCCGCAGCGGATGGGACAGGGCGGCGGTGATGCCGTCCAGCCCGAGCGTGGGATACCGGGCGGCGGCCAACTCGATCGCCAGCGCCATCCCGTCCAGCCGCTCACAGACCTGGGCGACCTGATCGCGCTGCGGAGGCTCCAGCGGCCGGCCGACCGCCGCCGCACGCTCCATGAACAGCGCGACCGCGTCCGACTCACCGCCGACGGGCAACGACAGCGGCGGTACGTGATACACCCGTTCGAACGGCACCATCAACCGCGCCCGGCTGGTCGCCAGCACCCTTATCCCGGGGCAGGCCGCCAGCAGTCGCTCCAGAAACAGCGCAACCCCGTTCACCACTTGCTCGCAGTTGTCCAGCACCAGCAGCGCACGACGGTCGGCCAGCGCGGCGACCACGGACTCGGTCATGTCGCGGCCGGGCTGCTCACCGAGGCCGAGCGCACCGGCGACCGCAGTGGCGATCATGTCCGGATCGGTGACCGGGACCAGGTCGACGAACCACACCCCGTCGGAATACTCACCGGCGGCCTCCGCGGCCACCGCCAGCGCGAGCCGGGTCTTGCCCACCCCGCCGGGCCCGACCGCGGTCACCTGACGGTGTGCCTTGATCATCTCGCTCAGCTCGGCCCGTTCGTTCACCCGGCCGACGAACGAGGTCAGCGGGGCTGGCAGGACCGGCGCCGGACGCGCCGGGCCTGCGCCGGGCGGCTCGGGCGCACGCTGGGCGAGCGCCCGCCGATCCGGTACCTCAAGCTTGCGCAGAAGCGAGGAGACGTGACTCTCCACGGTGCGCACCGAGATGAACAGCCGTGCCGCGATCTCGGCATTGCTGAGATGGGCCCCGACCAGCTCCAACACCTCGGCTTCACGAGGTGAGATGTCCACTCCTGTCACCACCGCCCCAGTTTGCCGCATCCCATCCGCCCCCCTCCGCAGCAACCACCCCCATCGCCCCGCGCGGCCGCCCGCACGCCCCCTCCGTACCGTCGCCCCCTGCGCCCACTCACACGGTCGCCCCGTGTCGCCCGTCCGTGCCGCCGCCCAGTGCAACCCGCCCGTGCCGCCGCTCCGTGCGCACGCCCCGTGCGGTCGACTCATGCGGTCGACTCATGCGGTCGACTCATGCGGTTCGTCCGTGTGGTTCGTCCGTGTCGTCGATCAGTGGAGGGGTCCGTGGTCGCCACGGATGTGGACTGGCCAGGCCGGGAGAGAAGCTTTGAATACGCGCCCAGCGGGTCAATGTGACTCAGGACTACAGGAGTGACCATGACTGGCTCTTCTCCCCCAGGAATCAAGACCGTTCTGCATCCCGTGTCCGACCTGGCAAAGGCGAAGGCGGTGTACGCAGCCCTGCTCGGTATCCCGCCGCAGACCGACTCGTCCTACTACGTCGGCTTCGAGGTCGAGGGCCAGCACATCGGGCTGGTGCCGGGCGGTGGACCGCAGGGCATGACCTCGCCGGTGGCCTACTGGCACGTGCCGGACATCGAGGCGAAGCTGGCCGAGGTGATCGCTGCGGGGGCCACTGTGAAGGAGGCCGCGCAGGAGGTCGGCGGCGGCCGCATTGTCGCCACCGTCATCGACCCCGATGGCAATGTCCTCGGGCTCCTTCAAGACCGCTGAACGCCCGACCTGCCCCGCCATATCAGCCGCTCAACGGCGGCCGACAAGACGACGAACCCACCTCGTTCAAAGGATCTGCCATGACCTCGTTCAAATCCGTCACCCTGGAAGTTCCCGACCCCACAGCCGCGAACGCCTTCTACAAGGCCTTCGGTTTGGACTCGTACGTGAACGTCCGTGCCTCGGACGCGACAACGACCGGCTTCCGCGGGTTCGCGCTGTCCCTCGTGGTGTCCCAGCCGGGCAACGTCGACGCTTTTATCGCCGCCGCCCTCGACGCCGGGGCCACGACGCTGAAGCCGGCCACGAAGGGATTCTGGGGCTACGGCGGCGTCGTCCGCGCCCCGGACGGGACGATCTGCAAGATCGCGACCTCGAAGAAGAAGGACACCGGCCCTGCCGCCCAGCACATCGACCAGGTCGCACTCCTGTTGGGAGCGGCGGATGTGAAGGCGAGCAAGCGGTTCTACGTCGACCGCGGCCTGGCCGTGGCGAAGAGCTTCGGCGGCAAGTACGTCGAGTTCGACACCCCGTCGTCGGCCGTTACGCTGGCGCTCTACCCGCGCCGGGCGCTCGCCAAGGACACCGGCGTCTCGCAGGAGGGCACCGGATCACACCGGATCGTGATCGGCAGCGATACCGGGCCTTTCACTGACCCCGACGGCTTCGTATGGGAGACCGCGTCCGCCTGAGGCGGGCCGCGCACGCTGATCGTCCACCTGCGGTACGCCGCGCGCTGGACGCTGGTCGTCACCCTGCGACCAGGTCCATGCGGAGGAACTCGGTGATGCGGAGCACCCTTGGTGGGCGCGCCACGTCATCGGGGAGGGCCTCGAACGCCTCGTCCTTCCCGACGAGGCGTGGGGAGGCGAGTTCCACGTCCCGCCCGTCGACCCGGAGCCGCGCCCTGTCTGCTGCAAGGACGTTCTGCACCCAGTCCGAGCCGGAGCCGTATACCAGAATGAACAGGTAGCCGCCGTCGACAGGATGCGCATCGAGCGGAGTGCGGTACGTCGCCCCGGAGACGCGTCCGACATGGATGAGCACTGGCGACTTCCCACGCGCGATCGTAAGAGGGTTGAACACCCGCTTATTGACGTGGCCCCACCACTTCGGCATCGGCATTGGATCCCCTTCCGCGCCCCGGCACCACTCAGGCTGATTCCGCCTCAGGGCGACTTACACTCGTAAGGCTGCCTTACGCTTGTAAGCCTGTCAACAGTCCCGTCCCGTCCCTGGAGCCCGTCTTGCCACCGCAACCGCTCAGTAGAGGTCGCGTGCTGGAGGCCGCGATCCGCGTCGCCGATCGTGGCGGCGTGGAGGCGATCACAATGCGACGGGTGGCGCGGGAACTGGGCGTGGAGGCGATGTCGCTCTACCACCACGTACCGAACAAGGACGCGATCCTGGACGGCGTGGTCGACGTGGTGTTCGCGGCGATCGAGCTACCCAGGGCCGGGGGCGACGATTGGCGCGACGCGATCCGCGCGAAGGCCTCCTCCGCGCGGGCGGTCCTGTTGCAGCACAGCTGGGCTCTCGGCCTCATGGACTCTCGTCGCAACCCGGGCCCGGCGACGCTACGCCACCACGACGCCGTCCTCGGCGTCCTCCGGAAGGCCGGGTTCACGTTGCCGATGGCCGCGCACGCCATCTCGCTCATCGACAGCTACATCGGCGGGTTCGTCCTCCAGGAGGCGAACCTGCCGGTGATGACGCCGGACGATGTCGAGGAAGTGGCCGGTGGCATCCTCGATCACCTGCCGGCGGACGAGCTGCCGTACCTCAGGGAGATGATCGTTGACCACGCCCTGCAGCCGGGCTACGACTACACCAGCGAGTTCGGCTATGGCCTGGACCTGATCCTGGACGCGCTCGAAGCCCGCCGGAGGCAGAACGGCAACACCGCCACGTAAGACCCAACTCGCCTCTCTCCCAAAACGCGCGCAGCAGAGACTCCAGCACACGTACATGGCCGACCGTGCCGGGCCGCTTCGTCCAGCAGGCGCGGCTGGTCGCTCCTCAACCACACATTCTCGGCCTGCAGACACCCCGTGGTGACCGCTGGCGCGATCAGGCCCGCTTCCCTGTCAGCCACGTGGCCCCTAAAGATCATCTTCGGTACGGGCCTCGTTCACCAAGATCGTGATTCTCTTCTCCCGACCATCCCCGATGATCTTTGTCTTCCGAGATGAGGACCCCACCTTGACGACCCGACGCGGCACCGTCCTGCTCGCGATGGCCGTGGCCGCCGCCCCGCTCACTGCGGGCCCCGCCCACGCCCTCGACGCCACCGATCCCTGGGCCGCCGTCACCGGCACCCAGGCCGGGATATCGCCCCTCTCCTCCGCTGAAGTCGAGGCGTACTGGACACCCGAACGCATGGCCACCGCGATTCCGGTCGAGCCCCCCGTGCCGACAGCGGATGACAGCCCCGCACCTCCGAGCACCAGCGGCGAGAGCGGCGACGGCTTCGTCCCAGCGGCCGTCACGCCGCAAGCCACACCGGGGACCTTGGCGCTCGACTACTTCTCGGCCTCCAAGCTCTGGTCGGGTCACGGCAAGATGCCCGCCAGCACGATCGGCAAGCTCTTCTACACCAACAACGGCACCGGCTACTCCTGCTCCGCCGCAGTGATCAACTCGTCCAACCGCAACACGATCTGGACGGCGGGCCACTGCGTCAGCAGCGGCAACAAGCGCTGGTACACCAACTTCGCCTTCGTGCCCGACTACCACGACGGGAAGCGGCCCCACGGCACGTGGACGGGCAAGAGCTGGTCGGTGCCGAACGGCTACCACGACGGCAAGAAGCACCGCTACGACATGGCCGCCATCGCGCTGAACACCTCGGGCGGCCGCAAGGTCGGCGACGTGGTCGGCTACCAGGGCTACCGGTTCGGCGAGGCCCACAACGAGACCACCTTCCACGACGTCCGTGCGTTCGGCTACCCGTCGAAGACCCATCCGCCCCGCGACGGCATCAGCACCCAGAAGTTGAGGTTCTGCGTCGGCGCCGCCACTCCGGACGCCCTCTACCGGCGAATCGGCTGCGACATGGGCTCGGGCTCCAGCGGCGGGCCGTGGATCACCGGCATGCCCCTCTCCCGCGGCTGGGGTTACATCATCGGCCACCAGGGCTGGAACGAAGGCCCCGGCGTCGCACGAGAGTGGAGCCCCACGCTCGGAACGGCCGCCATCAACGTCCGTAACGCCGTCCACCGAGACTGACCCCCCGCCCGAGCCAACCGACACAACGGCCCAGGGCACCTCTCCCGGTCCCTGGGCCAGGGAAGGTTTGCCCCCGGGCCCCCAGGCCCGCGTCCCAGCCCGGGCCTAGCCCAGGCCCCGCGCCTAATCCCGGGCCCCGTGCCCAGCCCCCAAGGCCCCGCGCCCGGCCCCGGCCTGGCCGCGGAGCCTCCCCCCGCGCTCCGGCGGCGGAGCCTCGCCCCCTGGCCCCGTCCCCCGGGCCTCGCCGTGCGCGCCGTGGCGAAGCCCAGCCTCCGGTCAGGACCAGCCTCGGGTCAGTACTGGCCGATGTAGTGCTGGACGCGTTCCCCTTTGGGGAGACGCCGCGCCCACTGGGCCACTGTGCTCGGGGACGGAGTGCCGGAGAGTACGGCCATCGCTAGGCCAGGCAGCAGAACGTCTCGCCGCCAAAGCTCCAGCCACTGCTCGTACGACAACGACAGATACCGCAGACGCTTCATCCTGCCCAGCGCAGCAAGGTCCAGCGCCTGCGATCCGCCCAGGTCCAGCGCGTGGAGTCGGGGGACGGTGACCAGCGCTTCGAGGTCGACCGCGTGGTGCACGCGCACCGTCACCGCGCGGAGCGTCGGATGGCCTGCGAGCGGCGCCAGGTCGACGGCTTCCATGCCCAGGAGGGTCAGTGCCTCGATCGGGGTGTCCTGCAGGGGGCTGAGGTCGGCCGACCGGCACTTGTCCAGCTCCATCTGCAGCAGCCGGGTGCCCCGTACGGCGTCGAGGTCGATGTCGCCCCCGCCCCTCACACGCAGAACCTGGGTGTTCACGCCGGGATTCAGTGTGTCGCGGTCGCCCCAGACTGTGGCCTCGCCGGGTTCGTTCTCGGACTCCCGGTCGAGCGACATGTCGCCTAGATCGATCTTCAAACGGTCGTCCTCGTGCACCCAGTCGCCCCGGTCGAGCGCCTCGACGTGCCGGCGGAGCAGCGAGGTGACCGAGTCGGCGACGTAGGCGGGATGGCGCCGCCGCAGGCCGATCCGGATGACCTGGCCGGGACGCCCGCCCGGCCCGGGGTCCATGTCGACGGCGAGGTAGTCGTTACTGCCGCCGTCGGCGAACGGGATCCAGCCGGCCCTGTCGCGCGAGCGCCGGACCGCCCAGGGCGGACCGGTGTCCAGGATGGTGTTCCGCAGATCGGTGTCGAACGGCACACCGTCCATCCAGTAGTGGTCGCCGTCCATGTGGATGAAGGACAGGTCCGACGCGGCAAGCCACTCGTAGCCGTTGTCGATGAGCCCGGTGTCGCCGTCGCCGTCCAGCACCTCGTAGAGGGCGCGCAGGTCGTCGGGGAGCGAGGGGTCCAGATCGGCGAGTTCCTCCTCGCGATCCTCCGCAGGCGGGGGCAGCTCATCGGGGTGACCGAGGATCTCCTCGCGACGCTGGAGGTAGGCGCCCAGCAGCCGGACGGCCTCGTCGGGATCGCCCGCCTGGCTGAGATCGGCGGGCCCCTCCTGATCATCGCCGGGGTCGTTCGCCAATGCCTTCTCGTCGAGGACGAAGGCCGCACCCGAATCCTCGTCCATACCTCCGACAGCGGCCTCGAACCAGCCCGAAGCGTGCACGGCCATCCTGATCACCTTGTTCCGGCCATGCGTGAAGGGCAGCCCTTTGGCGAGAACGTCGAACGGGGGGGCACTGCGATCCTTGGTGCCGTCCGCCAGGAGGTATCTGCCGCTGTAGCTTCCGCCGAGAGTGAGGTCGGCTCGCCGCCATCCCTCCGGGGCTTGGGCGGCAACCTTCGCCGCAAACCGCCGCAGCACCCCGGTGGTCTGGGGGTCCTGCTCGCTCTCGCCGGCCCGGCGGCCGGTCAGCAACCGGAAGCCTTCGTGTCCGCGCAGGCCATCGAGGTCAGGGTCGGTGAGGATGTCCTCGGTGATGCACGGGTCGAGGCGGATCGCCTCGGCAAGGTCGTCGAGCGCGGCGTCATCGTCCCCGAGCAAAGACCGGACGTAGGCGCGGTAGTAGCGCACCTCGGCGTCAGGGTGGAGGGACGCGGCCTGATCGAGTACCCGCAGCGCGTCGTCGGGACGTCCGGACTTGGCGAGCCTCAGCCCTCGGATCAGCCAGCCGCGTAGGAACGCGGGATCTTCCCGAGTGGCACGTTCCCAGTCCACTGGCCGGATGCTCTCCAGGAGACAGATCGCCGGGCCCGCCATGCCGCCGTCAGCGGCTCGTTCCAAAGCCTCGGCGGCCTCCGCCGGATCGGCCTCCTTGAGCAGCCAGCCCCTCCACAGCTCGGCGAGCCCGGGCTCCGCTCCGGCGGCCAGCGCCCGGTCGAGCGCCTCAAGCGCCACATGCAGCAACCTCGCATCCAGCGCGGCGAACGCGACGTCCAGCCAGCGATCGGGTGACCCGTCTGCAGCGGCGACCGCCGCAGCCAGCGGACCCGCCGGACGGCGCGGCATGTCCTCCAGCATGAACCCTTTGAGCCCAACAGGACGCAACGACCGCTCTCTGAACACCGCCGCATGGACCATCAGCGGCTTTAGAACGTTCCGGACGAGCCCCCTGCCCTCTGGTGCCGCAGCAAGAAAGTCGAGCACAACGGCCGTCCGGTCCGCCCGGTCGAGCACCATGCCCTGCGGATCGGTGAATCCGAGCACGTCGACGACGTAGACATCCTCGCCCGCCTCAAAGATCAGCCCCTCCGGGATATCGCCTTCGCACCGTCCGGCCTTCGTGGGCCCGTACACGCAACGCCAGCGCGTCCCGTCCGGCCAGACGCGCTCCACCATCCCGTCCTCGCGCGCTTCCCAGCCCGCCGCCAGCAATTCGCGCGCCCTCGCGTCCGTCATGCCGCCCATTATGGACATCAAGATCACGCATGGCTGCGAGATGCCGAACGCGGGAACGCGACACCGGGGAAATTGGCGGTGGAAGCAGCGGGTGGCGGGGAATGTCGCGGCGGTGAAGGACGACTCGCCGGCAGCGCGGGCGCAGTGTCCGGAGTGCGGGCTGGTGTGGGTGGTGGGTGTGGATCATCGGGTGGAGGCGGTGTTCTGCTCGCGGCGGTGCAAGACCCGGGCGAGGCGGGGGCGTCAGGCCGCGCGCTCGGCGGGTTGATCCGTTCGGCGAGGGGGATCTGTGCCCCCTTCGCGAACGGATCGGTAGTCGGCGGTGCAGGTTTTCGCGGCGCCGGAAAAGGACCTTGTATGCAGGGATTGTCACGTGAAGTGATCATGTGCACACTGTCGTTGCCGCGCCAGATTTCTATCCCCTTCCGCTGGAGGAGGCGGGGAAGTCATGAGCGTGGAGATGGTCGGGCACGTGACCCGCGCACGTTATGAGGAGCTGGTGCGCGAGGCGCGGGAACTGGTGGAGCTGCAGACGCGCTGCCAGTGGGGGCTGGGCGATAAGGCTCTGGAGATCGAGCCACTGCAGCGGCATGGAGGTCAAGGTCACGGACCGGTCGAGAACATGGCCGGGGTGAACGAGCTGCTGCAGATGTTCGCCGATGATGTGGGCGCGGCCCTGAATACCATCCGCAACTACCGGTGGGTGTCGTCGCGCTGGCCGGCCCAGCGCCGCCGCAAGGGCGTGTCGCACTACGTTCACGCGATCCTGGCGTCGATTCCCGACGAGGCCGAGCGGTGGGAGGCCATCGACAACCCGCCGCTGGACGAGCGCACCGGCACCTGCCGGTGGACCGAGAAGACGGCCCACAAGCGGGTCGGGCAGCAGACCCGGGAACCCACCACGGTCGCGCAGAAGGTCGCGGCGATCCACGACCTGGCCGCCGACGAACAGGTCGCCTCGCAGATCACCACCGACCTGCTGCGGCGGCCGGCGGTGGCCCGCGAGGCCATGCGCGACACCACGGCCCGGCACCTGGTGAACCGGGCCCAGGTCGAACACGACCACGCCGCGGGCGAGCGGACCCGCCAGATCGTGCAGCCGGCACGCGAACGCATCCAGCACACGACGGGATTCATCGACCTCATCGCGGCGTGCTCGACGTTCGTGGCCGCGGGCGGCCGGATCGTGCCGAACCTGTCGGGACGGCCGTTCACCGACGACGAACGCGCCGCGATCCACCGCAACGTCGCCAGAGTTCGGGCGATGGCCGACTGGATCGAGGGCGCCGCCGACACCGGCAACACCTCCCTGGATGCGGGCCTGGCCGCGCTGCTGCGCGGCGACGCCGACTCTTGACCGCTCCCCGCCGAGACGGAAGGCACCATCATGGGCCGGGCATCGGGACGTCGGCTGGCCGCAAGCGTCTGCGCCGAACGCATCACCATGGCGCTGAAGGAGGCCCGGCCTGCCGGGCTGACCACCAAGCAGCTGGTCACCTCGACCGGGCTGACCATCTCCCAAGTGCGTTCCGGGCTGCTCTATATCCGCACCACCGCCGCGATGGCCAACCTCACGCCCTTGACCTGGACGCGCGCCGAGGGGTGGAAGCTGTCGTTGGAACGGGCGGAGTGGGCCGCCTTCGTGCGGGCGGTCAGCACTCAGGCCTGCACACGGATGGACCGGCTGATGACCTCGACAATCGGCCCCTGGGCGGCCCTGATGCCCGATGACGACGACGTCCAGCTCATCCTGGACCAGATCACCGGCGTCCGCGCAGCGCTGATCGTGCTGTCACGCGACGCCGCGAACTGACCGGGGTGACCGGTGATGCGCCGCCGCCGCTACCCCTCCGACACCACGCTCAAAGAATGGGCCCTGCTGGAACAGCTGCTCCCGCCGCCCGCCTGCCAGACACCCCGCGGCGGGCGGCCGGAGAAACACCGGCGCCGCGACGTGGTGGATGCGATCAGATTCCTGGTCGACAACGGAATCAAATGGAGATCGATCCCGCACGACTACAACATCCCCTGGCAGACCGTCTACAGCATCTTCGCGCGCTGGGCGCGGGCCGGCGTGATCGACCACATCCTGCACCAACTCCGCTCTCGTCTGCGTGAACACCGCGGCTACTGCCCTCACCCGGTGGCGATCGTCGTCGACTCCCAGACCGTCCGAGCAGCAGCGACCGTCAGCAAAGCCACCAGGGGATATGACCCCGGAAAGGGTACGGAGGGCAGGAAACGACATATCGCCGTTGACCTGGGCGGACTCCTTGTCTCGGTCCTGGTCACCGCAGCGTCGGTCCAGGACCGCGACGCCGCCCGAGATCTGTTCAGCCAGCTCCGCCAGAGCCAGCCTCAGGTGACCTGCGCCTGGGCCGACACCGCCTACGCCGGCGCGCTGGTCGGCTGGGCCGCCGACGCCCTGGACCTGACGCTGGCGATCGTCACCCGGCCCGCCGGCGCGGTCGGATTCGTGCTGCTCCCACGCCGCTGGGTCGTCGAACGATCATTCAGCTGGCTCATGCACGCCCGCCGAACCGTCCGCGACTACGAACGCCTGCCGGCGCACGCCGAGGCCCATATCGCCTGGGCAGCGGTGACCTTGATGACCCGTCGCCTCGCCCGCCTGGCAGCCCAGCCATGACATCGGTGCTGACCTGCGCGATGCCCTCCCACAACAAGGCCGGCCGGGGTCAATGATCGGTGCGCTGGACACGGTAAATGACGTGTCCGATGGTGACCTGGCCGTCCCCGTTCGGCGCCGGCGCCGGCGGCACGGAAAGCCGTGACCAGCGCGGGGTGGCCACCACCGGCCGCACGGCCGCAGAACCGCAGCTCAGGCAGCTCGTAAAACCTACAAGCCAGCTTCGGGCTTGACGGCAACGCTGACGGCAATAGGGACGGACACTGACGGTCGGGGTGGGCGCTCAGCACAAAGCGTGACCGTGAGCGCTGACCCGTCAGCCCGTCAGCCGATCGATCTCCGCCACCATCTCACCGAGGAGTTCATCCGATATCTCAAACGGCTGGAGGCAAGTCAGTACCACATCTCTTCTACCGGCTAGAGAAAGGTTTTTCCAACCCATCTCAGGAGAGGCTAGGCGATGAACAATCACGTCCCACTCATGGCGCTGCTTTGACATGACGCGCCATTTCTCCCACCTGGAGGCAGGACCCTCCTTCGCGTCGCTCCGGTGGGCGGCAATGATCTCATCCACTATCGAGCTATGGATTACCGCCAGGTATGGGCTAGCTATCAAGGACGGGTCCGACGGAGAGTCGCCGAACCTCGCACCCATCAGCGCCTTTTGGAGAACCTCAAGCTCGACGAGGTCACGCAGCACAATCACTTGTCATCCAAACGGGTTGAGCCCGGCGAAGACGACGTCATCCAGGCAGAGCGTTCCTCGGTGTATCACAAGGCCATCCTCGACGACCTGGAAACCGCCGGCTACCTCACCCGCACCCGGATCGGCCGCCGCAACACCTACCAGCTCGACCTGACCCGCCCGTTCCGCCACCCACCGAGGCCGGCCGCCCATCTACACCCCCGTCACCCTCTTCAACGCCCGCTAGCGCACAGGCACAGCACCGTTGTGACCGTCCGCGACGCATCTGACAGTCACCAGCGCCTTATCCCCTCTCGGGCAAGATCATCGATCTGAAACAGCTTCTAACCCGAGCTTGTGCAGCGCTGCACAACCCTCAGCCCTGGCAGAGGGCGCAAGCACCTCACGGACCCACCGCAAGCACGGTGCCGAACTCCGCCTCGCGGCATCGTGTGTCCAGTCAATCGCCCGCATCCCCCGCCGGAGCCGCGCCGTCGGTGGACTCTTCGAAAATTGGTGGGCGGTGATGTCGGATCGAGCCCTCGCCCGTTCGTCTGGGCGGTGAAGACTCATCCAAGAGCGGAGGGAGCGGGCCGTGAACCCGACTTTCAACAGCATTGACATCGTGGTGGCCGACATCCAGACCTCGATCGCCTTCTACGCCCGGCTCGGGTTGGAGTTCACGGTCGACGAGACCTACCCCGACCACGCGGGCTGCGATCTGCCGAACGGGATTCACCTGATGTTGGACACCGAGAAGTTCCGGGGCTCCACCCAGACCAAGGGATGGAGCCGCCCCTCGGGCGACCCGCGCAACTTCCTGGCCTTCCAGTTCGACACCCCGGCCGCCGTCGACGCCAAGTACGCCGAGCTCACCGGAGCCGGCCACACCGGCGTCCAGGAACCCTGGGACGCCTTCTGGGGAATGCGGTACGCCACCGTTCTCGACCCCGACGGCAACGGCATCGACCTCTACTGCCCGCTGCCCACCGAGTAGGCAAGCCGTCAACCAGGCACAATTCTGGGAAGGAGAGAAAAGTGAAGTACGTACTGATGTTCGTCGAGACCGAGGAGTTCGCGCGCGAGCTGGAGGCGATGAGCGACGCCGAGCGGCAGGAGGCGTTCGAGGCGGTCGGCCGCTGGTTCACCGACCACGCGGCGCAGATCACCCACCACGCGAAACTGCAGCCCCCGCAGACGGCGACCACGATGCGGCTGACCGGTGGGGACGCGATCGTCACCGACGGGCCGTTCGTGGAGGGCAAGGAGGTCGTGTCCGGCTACGCCGAGATCGAGGTCGCCGATCTGGACGAGGCGATGGCCATCGCGCGATCCTGGCCGGCCTGCCCGATCGTCGAGATCCGCCCGATCACCTGACCGAACCGATCACTGACCCGGCCGGTGATGAACATGCCGCACGAACCCGTGCACCCGCACCACCCGACACCCCCAGTTGACCCGGTGCACCCACTGCACCCTGCGCCACCGGACGACCCTGCGCAGGCGGACGACCCTGCGCAGCCGGGTGCCCCTTCGCAGGCGGACGACCCTGCGCAGCCTGGCGATGCTGCAAGGCCGGGCGAGGTGGCACGGCCTGGCGATCCTGCGCGGCCTGGCGAGCTGACACAGCCGGACGAGCAGGCGCAGCTGAGCGAGCAGGCGCAGCTGAGCGAGCAGGCGCAGCCGGGCGGCCTTGCGCAGCCCGGCGACCCTGCACAGCTCGGCGAGCTGGCGCGGCCGGGCGACTCTACGCAGCCGGGAGATCTGGTGCGGCCAGGCGCCCCTGCACGGCCAGGTGAGCTGGTGCGGCCAGGCGCCCCTGCGCGGCCGGGTGAGCTGGCGCGGTCGGGTGATGCGCGGATGGCTCAGGGTCGGCAGGTGCACGCTGAGCTGGCCCGTGTGGTGCGTGAGCACGCGGGCCGGCTGACGGCGTGTCTGGTGCGGGTACTGGGCGACTTCGCCGCCGCTGAGGACGTCGTCCAGGACGCCATCGAGACCGCGCTGCGTCGTTGGCCGGACGAGGGCATTCCCGACCATCCCGACGCCTGGTTGCTGACCACCGCCCGCCATCGCGGCGTCGACGTCCTGCGCCGCCAGGCCGTCTACCGCGACAAGCTCGCTCAGCTGACGTGGCCGGTCCCGAACGACCCCGACGACCGGCTGAAGCTGATCTTCATCTGCTGCCACCCGGCGCTGCCGCGCGCCGCGCAGATCGCGCTGACCCTGCGCACGGTGTGCGGGCTGACCACCACCCAGATCGCCGCCGCGTTCCTGGTGCCCGAGGCCACCGTCAGCCAGCGCATCACCCGCGCGAAGCGCAAGATCACTCAGGCGGGCATCCCGTACCGCACGCCCGCCGACACCGAGCTGCCCGACCGCCTCGGCCAGGTCCTGGCTGTGATCTATCTGCTGTTCAACGAGGGCTACCTGACCAGTTCCGGCGACCGCCCGCACGCCCGCGACCTGGCCGACGACGCCGAATGGCTGGCCGCCCAACTGGCCTGGCTGATGCCCAAGCAGCCCGAAGTCCTCGGCCTGCTCGCCCTCATCCGCCTCCACCAGGCCCGCACCGGCGCCCGCTTCGATGCCGACGGCGGCCTGGTCCTGCTGCGCGATCAGGACCGCACGCTGTGGGACCACGAGGCCATCGCCGACGCGACCCATCTGATCGAACGCGCCGCCGCGTTCCGCCGTCCCGGCCCGTACCAGCTCCAGGCCGCGATCGTCGCCTGTCACGCCGAAGCCCCCACGTGGGAACGCACCGACTGGCCACAGATCGTCGTGCTGTACGACATGCTGCTGGCCTTGGCGCCCTCCCCCGTCCACCGCCTTCAGCGCGTCATCGCCCTGCACCACCACCCGGGCCCGCGCGGCGGCCCTCGCAACGCCCTAGCCGACCTGGACGCCCTCCCGGACGCCGACCGCAAGGCACTGGAGCATTATCCGCTCTACCACGCCACCCGCGCCGAACTCCTGCGCGCCCTCAACCAACCCGAAGCCGCCCGCGCCGCCGACCAGCGCGCCCTCACCCTCACCACCAACCCCGCCCAGCAAACCCTTCTCCACCAACGCCTCACCTGGGACTGACCACCCCCTCCACCGCCGGTCGGCGCGAGCCTCTTGCCGGATCAAGTCTGCGTTCGCTCAGACCAGGACGGCCCGGCTGCTCACGGCTACGGGCTGCCTTGACCGGGTCGCCCGCCTCAGGGCCGCCAAGGACTCTGGCGGCGTGGACTCCGCGACAGGTGACAAGCGTCCCGGCGTGCGAGGCACGATTTCCAGTCTTCTGCGGTGACAGCGCTGGACGATGCGCCTGCTCGGTCAGCCGCTGCGTTGGTTGATGAGGACTTCTAGACCGTCGAGGAGACGTTGGAGGCCGAACTCGCGGCTTCGGTCCGGGGTCGGGTCCCCGGCGGATGCGATTGCGGCGCTCAACGCGGGGAATCGGTCGGCGGCATGGTCGAGCAGGGTGCTGAGGGCGGGACTGAGCTGCCGCTGCGTGGTCCACGGCTGAGTGCCGGCCGAGGTGGCTGATCGGGTGTTGCGGACGTGGCCGCTGAGCAGGAGGACCGCGTCCATCTGCTCGCTGCCGCTCAACCCGGTCTCGGCCAGGGCGGCAATGGCGCTCTCGGTCCATCCGATCTCTTTCGGACCCATGACCCGCTCGCCGATGGTGGCGCCGGGCAGCCACGGGTGGCGGTCCCAGGTCACCCACAGCTGATGGGCCCACCGTTCGAGCTTGCCGCGCCAGCCGCCTGGGACCTCGCTCAGGTCGAGCGGCTCGCCCACGGCTTCCTCGATCATGACGGCGATCAGCTCGGCCTTTCCGCTGACGTAGCGGTACAGCGCCATCTTGGTGAAGCCGAGTTCGCCGGCGACTCGCTGCATGGACAACGCGGCGAGCCCTTCGGCGTCGGCGATGTCCATCGCGGCCCTGGCGATCTCTTCGATGGTGAACCCGGGCTTGGGCCCTCGGTTCGGCGGTGGTCGCACCCCCCAAAGCAGCTCAACGGTGCTGTCCAACGATCCTCCCGAAATGGCTTGCTGGCGGCCTCAAGCTGTGTCTAGCATACACAGCGTCCAGTGGACACTGTTTGCTGGACCATCAACAGTGAGAACGGACCCCGCCATGCCTGACAACACCGAACACCAGCGCAAGGTCACGGCCGGCGCCGTCGTGCCGGTCGAGCTCGACCTGCTCGAGCAGCGATCGTTCGAGGAGGGCGTCACGATGCATCGCCACGCCGTCCGGGATGCAAGGGAGGCGAACTCGTGCTGAGACAGGTCGCGGAGGGTGTGCTGGTCCACCAGAGCGAGTTGCTCCAGAACAACACGGTTGTCGTGCAGGGCCGGGCCGGCGTGCTGCTCATCGACCCCGGGATAACAGGCGATGAGATGGCCTGCCTCGCGAACGACCTTCGCGAGTTGGGCCAGCCCGTTGTGGCGGGCTTCGCGACCCATCCTGATTGGGATCACGTGCTCTGGCACGCCGAGCTCGGCGAAGCGCCCCGTTACGGTACAGCCCGCTGCGCGGCTTATATGCGAGATCTGCGGTCGAACGCGGGCTGGGAGGCCCGCGTCGCCGAGGGATTGCCGCCGGAAATCGCCGAAGAGACACCGCTGGACCTGTTCGGCCTCATTACCGGCCTGCCTGCCGAAACTGATCGGATTCCTTGGGATGGCCCTCAAGTCCGGATCATTGAGCATCCGGCTCATGCCCCGGGCCATGCGGCGCTGTTGATCGAGGAACGCGGGGTTCTCGCCGCCGGCGACATGCTTTCTGATGTCCTGATTCCGATGCTCGACAACGTGAACAGCACCAATGACCCGATCGAGGAGTACCTCGTTGGGCTGCGGCTGCTCGAGGACGTGGCGGACGACGCTGATGTCCTCGTCCCCGGTCACGGGTCCGTCGGCGGAGCTGGTCAGGTACGCGCACGAATCGAACTTGACCGCGCGTACGTGCATGCCTTGCGTGACGGCCATACTCCCGATGACCCCCGACTCGGCCCATCGGCCAAGCCCGGCTGGGAATGGGTAAGCGACATACACACAGGGCAAGCCCAGAGCCTCGCCCGAAGAAGCGAGCGCGACGGGACGCCCGGCTAACGATCGGTGTGCGACACAGCCAGTACGCGCGGGTCGCCGGTCGGGATCTAAGGCAGCGGCACGACGTTCTCCTGTGGCCGCCGAGGTCGGCCGGTCACCCGCCTCCAGGATGGTCGCGCTGGTCAAGCGGGGTGGCTCTCCGCGGCGGTGAGCTGGGCGTCTGCGAGGGTCGTGTGGACAACGCCAAGGTGACACTCGCTCCCGCGCCGTGACTGGACATGTCCGGAACAATGACCTGATGAGCACCCAAGAACAGCATGTGCACCCGCCGAACGCGTCACCTGGCCTGAGTCGGCAAACCAAGATGTGGCTGGTCTTTTCGAGTGCGGTGGTGCTGTTAGTCGTGGTGGGCGTGCCTGTGGTCGGTCTTCTGGCCACCGATCGTTCTCCCCAGCCGGGTGATTGCCTGGAGGCCAAGGAGCGGGGCGGCAAGACCGGGAAGGCAAGCGAGTTCCGCATCGTGTCCTGCACCGAGCCGAGCGCCGCTTACAAAGTGGCCTTGATGGGCGGTCGCCTGGGCTGCGACAGCAACACCTACGGGTCTACCTCCACGGGAAGGACCAGCCGGGAGCTGTGCCTGACGCTCAATGCGAAGGTCGGTGACTGCTTCTACCAGGAGGTCGGATTCCCCACCGGCAAAGTCACCAAGGTGCAGTGTGGACCATTGGCGACCTACCGGGTCACCGCCGTGGTACCGGGCAAGGCCGACCACGCCGTCTGCGGCCCCGACATCAATCCACTGGAAAGCGATCCCACCCGCCCCCTCGCGCTCGTCTATCCCAAGCCTCCCCTGACGATCTGCACGGCCGGCACCTGAACGCGCCGCCGCACACACATCCGCCGCACACATCCGCCGCGCACATCCGCCGCGCACCGCCACCGCACATCAGCCGCCGCGCACATCTGCCGAGCACCGCCACCGCACATCCGCCGCCGCGCACATCCGCCGCAAACTGGACGCCGCAAACTGGACGCCGCGCAGGCCGACTGCGCGCAGGCCGACTGTCGGGTCACTTGCGCGTCGCCCGGATTCTGGCCGTCACCCAAGCGGCCTGACCTGCTGCCGCGCCGGTCAACGACGGCCGGTCGACAGCACGTCGGCCAACGACGCGCCGGTCTACCGGACCGAGTCCCACGCCGCATAGTCAAGGCCATCACCACCCTGCGGAACTACGAGATCATCCGAGGATGAAAAGCCCTCACTGATCTTGCGATGGCGCCGCGCCGGTGGGAGCACCCCCCCGCCATGCGGCCCAAGTCCCTTTCTTTCCGGGAAGCGTGCTGCCGCTCACGGCAATAACAGGTGACCGCACCCCCGACCCGGAGGGCCGTATGGCAGCGATGGGATCCACATGACCAATGACGTCCGCACGGAGACCGACACGGAGTTGATCCGGCGTTCGCTTCAGGACGCCGAGCGATTCGCCTTGCTCTACGACCGCCACCACGCAGCGATCCACCGCTACGTGGCGCGGCGGCTGGGCATGGACCTGTCCGACGACCTGATGGCCGAGACGTTCCTCATCGCCTTCTGGAAACGCGATCGCTACCAGCGCACCGAGATCATGATCGATCCGAAAACCTATGCCTACCTGGGTGAACGCACCGTAGCGATCAAGAATCACACCTCCACCGGCACCGACGGCACCTGGAGCGTCAAGAAGGGTGCGGTGCTCAACCTGGAGACCCGTACGGCCTCCGGCCGGTTCGTCGACCGCCCCGGAGAGGTGCCGATCCGATGAAGCTCCGCGTGATCTCCCTCCTGCTCGCCCCAGTGCTCGCCGCGCCCGGCCCCGCGCCCGCCCGCCCCGAACCGCACGGACAGTCACGCACCGTCCCGCACAGCCAATCGTCCGCCGTCCCGCACGATCAGTCGCGCGCCGTCCCGCACGATCAGTCGCGCGCCGTCCCGCACGGCCAGTCGCGCGCCGTCCCGCACGACCAGTCGCGCGCCGTCCCGCACGACCAGTCGCGCGCCGTCCCGCACGACCAGTCGCGCGCCGTCCTGCATGGCACGCCCGACGAGGGCCGCAGGCGCTTCCGGCCGATGGAGGGTGAGCACCAGGTGAAGGTCGAGGTGCTGAATAGGCACGGCCGCCCGCCCAGCACCGAACAAGCCCGCCGCGTCTACTTTCACTCCCTGGACGGCACGACGGCCAGCGAGGGCGAGCTCGACAACGGGCGGCTCACCGGACGGCTGGCCACCGGCGACTACGCCGTCTTCACCTACGTCGACACCCTCGAGGCCGATGGCCGCACATCCCTGACCACCGTGTACAAGTCGCGAGTCAGGATCGACAAGGACACCGCGTTCGTCCTGGACGCGCGCCATGGACGTCCGGTCACCGCCGCCGTCGACCGAGCCGACGCCCGTCCGGTGGGCGGCTGGGTCCGGATCGTCCAGAAGATCGGTGACAGAGTCACCGTGCTGGCCGGGCACGTAGAGGACACGTGGTGGGATCACCCCACCTACCTCACGCCCGCCGAGCCGGCACCCGGTCTGGAAGTGCGCGTGATGGCCCGCCTGACCAGGAACGGTGCGGCGTCCGGCAGCCCGTACAGCTATAACGTGGCCGGGACGAGCGCCATGGGCGCGATCCCGCCGGACGCGTCGCTGCAGGTGCGCACCCGGGACCTGGCCATGGTCCGCACCCTCTACGCCGACCAGGGGCGGCCCGGCTGCTCGCGGAACTATGTCGGCGACTACGACTCCGACGGCGGTATCGGCTGGTCGTTCCCCGACGTCGTCGGCGCGCTGCCCGTTACCCGGACCGAGTACTTCACCCCGGGCGTCGTCTGGGACTCCTCGGCCGACATCACCGGACCGGACTGCGACTTCACCGACTCGGCCAGTGGCCAGCGCAGGGAGAACTTCGATCGGGGCGTCCACATACGGGCCTGGAACCAGGGCCCCTTCTCCCCCGGGCCCGGTGTCGGCTTCTGGAAGGACGAACCCAGCACCATGCGGTTCGTCGTTCCCTTGCTGGACGCCTGGAAGACCCCTGGGGACACGTTCCCGCCCGCTCACACCACCGCCACGACCACCCTGCGCACCGCCGACGGCAAGGTCGTCGGCACCGCCGACCGGGTCGGCGGCGACTTCGCCGTTCGACCCGAACCCGCCGCCTACCGCCTCACGGTCGACGCCGAACGGCGAGCCCCATGGTCGGACCTGTCGACGCGCCAGCGCGCTGAATGGACCTTCACCACCAAGCCGCCGGGCCCGGGTGACGCGGTGTCTCTGCTCGGCGTCACGTACAAGACCGCGCTCAATGAGCACAACCAGGCTCCTGCAGGCCGCGACCAGACGCTCACCCTGGCCGTCGAACGTGGCGCCGACCGAACCCGGCCACCCCTGCGCCGCGTGTCTGTGTGGGTGTCCCATGACGACGGCAGCTCTTGGATCCAGTCCCCGGTCCGCCAGACGGCGAACGGCTGGCAGGCCACCCTCCACCACCCGGCGACTCCGGGCTACGCATCCCTGCGCACCCACGCCGAGGATGCTGAGGGCAACACCGTCGACCAGACGACGATCCGCGCCTTCGGCATCGCCCGCTGACCTGGCACGTCAACCCTTCTCGATTCCCCACACCGAGGGGCCGCGGGCACGAGTCGGTCGAACGACGCGCCGGTCGACGACGCGCCGGTCAACAAGGCGCCGGTCAAGGACGCGCTGGCCGCAGGGGCGCCGGTCAACAAGGCTCTGATCGACGGCGCGCCGGGGAAAGCAGCAGGCGAAAACCGCAGACGGCGGGACGCTCGTGGTGAGCGTCCCGCCGTCGTGGGCGGTGGAGATCGTTCACTCAGGACCGGGAATCGGCGCGCCAGGCGGGTGCCGCCCGACGACCGGTCAAGGCCGCGAGTGTCGCTCGCTGGACTCCGGTCAGCAGGTTCCGATCCAGGAGCATTCGAGCTCGGGGACGCGTTGGCTCGGGTGTGACTGCACGGTGAGACGCTGCGGGCTGGACCCGCCGGCCAACCGGACGACGATTTTGTCTTGGACGCCTCGGACGGCGGTAATTGAGCCCGGGTAGGCGTTGAAGAGGATCGAGTAGACGACGGGAACGCCGTCCGGGCTCTTCACGTACCCGGACAGGGCGGTCGCGCCGGTGAGGGTGCCGGTCTTGGCGTGGGCGTTGCCCTCGGCCGCCGTCCCGACCATGCGGGTGCGCAGGGTGCCGCCGACCCAGGGCTCGGGCTTGCCCGCGATCGGCAGCGAGTTGTAGTACGCACGGAACCATGGCTTGGTCCGGACGCCGCGCAGCAGGTTGACGAGCTGGTCGGCGGTCTGCCGGTTGCCTCGGCCGAGGCCGGAGCCGTCGGCGAAGGTGAGCTGCGAGGTCTTGACGCCGAGCGTGGACACGTACCGCCGGACGGCCGGCAGGCCCGCGGCCCAGGTGCCCTTGCCGGATTTCTTGCGGCCGATCGACTTGACGAGAATCTCGGCGATGTTGTTGTTGCTGAGCTTCATGTAGGGAACGGCGAGCTTCGCCAAGGGAATCGACTTGCGGGACGCCAGGGTGCGGGATCCCTTGGGGGCGGCGCCGCGCACGGTCTTGCCGGTGACGGCGATGCCGCGGGCGCGCAGGGCGCGGCGGAAGACGTCGGCGGCGTAGAGGGTCGGCTCGTGGACACTGGCCAGGCTCGTACGGGTGCCGCCACCGGCGGGCTGGGAGCCGGTGACCTCGATGACGTTGGCGCCGGACTTGCGCAGCACGCTGATCGTCGAGGCGCTGCCCGGGGCTCCGGTCGTGGCCCGGTTGACGATCTTGACGTGTCCGGTGGCGGGGACGGTGCGCACGGCGACGGGCGTCCCGGCGGCGCGGGGGCTGACCTCGACGGCGATGGAGCCCGCGTTGAAGTCGGCGTCCGGCGACACGGTGAGCGCCGACACCTGCGCGGCGTACGCGAACGGCGCGTCGGTGGGATCCCAGCCCTGCGGCCAGCGGCGGGCGTCGAACCAGGAGTCGTCAGCGAGGAGACGTCCGGTGACCTTGCGGACGCCCTTGGCGCGGAGCTGGGCGGCGAGGCGGTCGTAGTCCTTGGCCTGGAGCGTCGGGTCGCCGGTGCCCTTCAGGACGAGGTCGCCCCGGAGCGTGGCGCCGCGACGCGCGGCACGCGTCATGACGCTCGTCCGGAACGTGTGGCCCGGCCCCAGGATCCCGAACGCGGCGGCGGTCGTCGCGAGCTTCTGGTTGGACGCGGGGATGAGGGGCGTTCCGCCGCCGCGCGCGTAGAGCAGCTTGCCGTCGCCGTACGAACGGACGACGACGCCGACCCGTGCGCCCTTGAGCGCGGGGTCGGCGAGGATCGCGTCCAGGTCCTTGCGCAGGTCGCCGGACGACTGGAGGGCAATGGTCTGCGTGGCCGCTACAGGAGCCGCGCGCACCGGTTCCGGGTCGCCGGAGACGAGCGTCACGGTCAGCGTGCCCGCCGTGGCGATGGCGACGCCGGCGGTGATGAGGATCTTGGTCCTACTGAGGGGGAAGCGGGACATTTCGCAGAGCCTAGAGCCCCCTCACCCATCGGGACCAGAGTTCGCTCAAACGAGATCGTCCGCCGTGACGGAGATCGCCCCAGGGCCTACGCGGATGCCGCGGTCAGCCTTCCTGGGCCTTACGCAGCTCGTAGGTGTCGAACACGATGGAGTCCGCCTTGATCTTCCCGTTCTCCACGATGAGGTGATCGACCACACGCAGCGTCCCGAACGGCCCGGTCGCCATGTCGTACATGATCATTGCCTGCCGGTCGTCGCCGAGGACGGCAAGGACGTCGATGCCGGTCACCACCTGAGAGAACTCGCCCAACGTCGCCAGCGTCGATTCGGCTCCGTGGACCTTCATCCGCGGACTCTCAAAGGTCACGTCCTCGGCGAGGAGGCCGGCTACCGCGTCCATGTCCTGACTCCCCCATGCCTTGATGAACCTGACAGCCACGTCGGCGGGAGCGGGGTACTGGGTCATGCGGAACATCCTTTTGCTCTGGCGATTGGTCACTGTCCATACAGATCCCTCGCCGACCCAGAACTCATCGCTGGACCCGGGCAACCCGCCATAACGCCCACTGACTCGCTCGTTGGAACCGGTGACGCTTTGGGAGTCCCCAAGGGATCGCCGCCGGGATGCGCAACGACGTCAGCTGGCTCGCCGTTCGTTGGCGATGATGGTGTCCAGGTTGGCGCGGGTGGCTGCCAGTTCGTCGATGGCCGCGCCGATGCGGTCCCGCTGCTTCACCAACTCGTCGACCAGCTCGGGGCAAATGGGCGCCAGCAGGTCGTCGTCATCGACCATGCACGGCAACACTTCGACGATCTGCGCCGTGCTCAGCCCGGCCGTGAGCAGAACCCTGATCCGCCGGACCGCCGCCACATCCACGTCGCGGTACACGCGGTAGCCACTCGGACGCCGTTCCGGGCGTAGCAGGCCTTGTTCCTCGTAGTACCGCAGCGCGCGCTCGCTCACGCCCGTCCGCCGCGAGAGTTCCCCGATCCGCATCCCGGCTCCAGAGTTGACTCTGACATTAACGTGAAGGTTTAGCTTAACCGCCATGACACCCGTAACCGTTCTGGGCCTCGGCCCCATGGGACGCGCGCTGGCCGCCGCCTTCGCCGTCGACCGCCCCACCACCGTTTGGAACCGCACGCCTGGCAAGGGAGACGACCTCACCGCCACCGTCGCCGAGACCGCCGCCCAAGCGATCGCCGCCAGCCCGCTCGTTGTCGTCTGCGTCCTGGATTACGAGGCCGTGCGGTCGATTCTCGATGCCGACGCTCTGAAGGGCCGCACCTTGGTCAACCTCACCGGCGGCTCACCACAGCAGGCTCGCGAGATGGCCGCGTGGGCCGCCGGGCACGGCATCGACTACCTCGACGGCCTGATCATGGGCGCGCCCGCAGCCGTTGGCGGACCGGAAGTGACCCTTTTGTTCAGCGGGCCGAACGACGTCTACCAGGCACATCAGCCCACGCTCGCAGCACTGGGCGAGAACGCGGCGTACGTCGGCGAGGATCCTGGCCGGGCGGCGGGATTCGACGCGTCGATGCTGGACGCGTTCTGGACGTCGATGATCGGAATCGTGCACGCGTTCCAGTTCGCCGCTGCGGAGAACATCGCCCCCGCCGACATCGCCGGCTACGTGAAGGTGGCGACCGGGCTTCTACCGGAGCTGATCGACCTGGTAGCCGAGCACCTCACCGCCGACAACTACCCCGGTGACGCGTCCACGATGGTCTCCGCTGCGGCGAGCATGGACCACGTCCTGCAGGCCATCCGGGCGAACGGCCTCGACAACGGCGTGCTCACCTCCGCGCGAGCCGCCGTTCAACAAGCGATCGACGCCGGACACGGATCAGCAGGATTCAGCCGCCTCGCCGCCCTCTAGCTGACCGACCTGTCATCCCGGCCGGGACACCCCGGCCGGGATGACCCATGTCCGCCCGCAGTGCCGCCGACACCCGACCTCGCGCACCCACGGACCACCAGGACAAACATCTTTCTGCGGGTGAACGGCAACGGTTAGGGCCGGTCGTGGCGTAGTTCCTGCGAACTCTTATCCGAGGAGGAGACCCGGTGCGAGAGAGTCCGGAGTTCACGAGGTACGCGGCCGAGAAGTCGCCACGGCTGTTCAAGACGGCGTACCTGCTGTGCCGTGACCGGGGTCTGGCCGAGGACCTCGTTCAGATAACCCTGGTCAAGACCTGGCGGGCGTGGCGGCGGATCGAGGACGATCCGGACCCGTACGTCTACCGGATCCTCGTGAACTCCCATGCGTCCTCGATGCGGAGGTTGTGGCGGCGGGAGATTCCGACGGACGAGCCGCCCGAGGCGTCCTCGGAGGACGAGCTGAGTCGGCTGGACACCAGGGCGTGGATCCTGGCGGCGCTGGCGAGGCTGCCACGGCGGCAGCAAGCCGTGATCGTGCTGCGGTTCTTCGAGGACATGACCGAGCCGCAGGTCGCTGCGGTGCTGGACTGCTCGGTCGGAACGGTGAAGAGCCAGACGAGCAAGGCCCTGGCGAAACTGCGGCTCGATCCGCAAGTCATGGTGCCGATCGCTTGCGAACGGAAGGGCTGACATGACCGCTGTCGATGAACTTCGCGAGGCGCTGAGGTCCGCGGCGGACACCGCCGACCCACCGCAGGATCTGCTGGCCGGGGCGCGGCGCCGGATGCGGCGGGCCAGGCGAATCCGGGCAGGCGTCGCGGCTGGAGTCACCGCCGCGGTGTGTGCCGCGTCCGTGTCCCTGATGCCGTCCCTTGAGCCGGAGCGCAAGGCGGCGTTGGTGCCCTTGCCTCCGGCGCCGAGTCGGTTCTTTGTCACACTCACGTCCAAGTCCCTTGAAGCTGCGAAAGATCTGACAGTGCGGGACGTGGGCACCGGCAAGGTGGTCGCAAAGGTGCCGAACCCTGCCGACCTCCAGGTATGGAGCAACGTGAACGCCACCTGGGACAGCAGGGTCTACTACCTGTCCGGATGGTCGAAGGGGGGCGACGTGGCCCGCCTCTACCGGCTCGAACTCGACACGGCGGGCAAGGTCAGAGGCTTGACCCGGGTCCGTGACCTGGCAGACGCCAACCCGGAGGATCTCGCCGTCTCTCCGGACGGCCGCACCGTCGCCTTCCCCGCAACTGAACCGGACGGCAGAGCGGCGGACGTTCGGATTCAGTTGAGCTCCCTCTCGGGTGGCGCGACACGAACGGTGGCCGTTCGCGCCACCAGAGGGGCGCACAGCCTGAGCTGGTCGGCCAACGGACAGCGCCTGGTGTTCGTGGCGGGCCCCCTTCACTACGCCGACAGACCCGATGACGTTTACGTCGTCGATGTTCGGGGTGACGGGCAGCCTGAACGGGCCCGCCGAGTGATCGAGACCCGTGGCGCTCTTGGAGAGCTGGCGCGCCCCGTGCTGAGCGCGGACGGTACGCGCGTCTACGTGAGCGCCGCCCAGGGCTCCCCTTCGTGGACGCGGCTTTTGGAACTGGACGCGGCCACCGGAAAGCAGCGGCGAGTCCTCTTTCAGCAGCAGTACAAAGGCGGAACCCAGATGGTCTGGATGTTCTCCAGGGTCTCCCCGAGCTTGTCGGGCACGGCGCTCATCCTCTGGAGCGGCAGCTCAGGGCACCGTGTGGACCTCGCGACCGGCAAGGTTCACCGTTTTCCCTTCCCCGGCCGGCAGCCGCAAATCCTCACCTGGTGATCTCACCGGATCCGGCCGAATCGCGCACCCAGCTCCAACACCCTTGCAATTCGTTCTACGAACTAATATCGTTCGTAGAACGAATCAAGTTCATGCTCATGGCCAGGGACGTCGGGTTGGGCAGCCCTCTGCGCTTCACCTGTGACATATGCCCCAACGGCGACGCTCTGGGCTCCGGCGAGCACGTCGAGGCTGACCATGTGCGGAATGTCGAGCGCTGCAGGCATGGAAAGGGAAGCCGTTAAGATGCAGGTGGAGATCTGGTCGGACATCGTTTGCCCATGGTGCTGGATTGGTAAGCGCAAGTTCGAAGCGGCGGTTCGCAAGTTCGACGGCGTAGCCGACATCGCAGTGCGGCACCGGAGCTTCGAGCTCAATCCGAACGGTCCCGAACAGGGCCGGTATTCAGTGCCCGAGTACATGCAGGCCGTACTGGGAATGCCAAAGCCCCGGGTGCTGCAGACGTTGCGGTTCATCGCCGAAGCCGCCGCCGAGGTCGGACTGGACTACCGGATGACGGAATCACGCGCCGCGAACTCGTTCGACGCACACCGGCTGCTGCACTTCGCCGACTCGAAGGGGCGGGGCAAGGAAGTGCGGGAACTGGTGTCGCACGCGTTCGTGGCGACCACGCTGGACATCGCCGACCGCGACACGTTGTGCGTACTCGGCAGCCGGGGTGGACTGGACGAGACCGAAACCAGAACGATGCTGAACAGCGGAACGTTCGGCGACGCCGTCCGCCGCGATGAGACAGAGGCACGTCGCGCTGGAATTCACGGCGTTCCGGCCTTCCGCTTTAACAAAGGAACCATCGTGAGCGGCGCGTTGTCGATCGAGGAACTGCAGTCGGTCATCGCGGAGGAACTCGCGAAGACGCCCGCCGGACGCTAGCCCGAATGGCTTCGCCAACGTGGCGAGCCCCTTGCGCCTGGCGCGGTCCTTGCGGCCCGCCACCGAACGGCTCCACCGTCACAACCCAATTGCAGGTCGCCTACACAGCCGCCCTCGATCGCACAAGCACCACCTGATCCAGCGATTCCTCACCGCGCCAGCTCATCAGACCGCGTACCAGGGCCCGCCGCCGCGGAGCGAGTACGCGAGACCTCACGGGCAACGCATCGCTGGACGTTGCCGACCAGCACTGACGCCCTGCGTGCGTAGACGGTGGCCCGTCTTACTCGTCGTCGGGGGCGTTTTGTCGCGTACGCGCACGATGGCGAGGGCTTGCCGGTAGCGGACGCGGGCATGGCCCACGTCCGGCTCGGCCTCCGCAAGCTGGCCGAGGCCGGTGAGGATCCGCCAGCGTGTCCGCGCGGTACCCAGCGATGCCCGGTCACAGCGTGCGTGCTCGTTCTGACATAGGGCGAGTTCGCGCGGGTGCGGGGCCCTGGGAGATGCGGCGGCCGACGTCCAGGCCCTCGGCCCGCGCTGTGCGATCACCACTCCCCCATCAAGCCGTTGCCGGGTCGAGGGAGCGGACCGCGGCGCAATCCGGCCTTCGGACGGCCTTGGCGGACAAACCGGCCCAGTCGACCATGGGTGCACACGCCCAATCACCGGGTGGAGAGAACCGGAGAGAACCGTGGCCCGCCACCACCTGATTCGCTCGGTATCCCTGATCGCAGCATTCTTCGCCTTGATGGCGATCCAAGTGGTCATCTCGACACCGGCACAGGCGGTGCCGAATCTGCAGATGGTCAGCGCGACCACGGTCGGCGATTCGTCGACGGCCAAGGCCGCCACGGCCGCGTGCCCGGCCGGCACCACGGTGCTCGGCGGAGGCGGCGAGATCATCAACGGGGGCGGCGAGGTGGTGTTCATCGGCCTGCGGCCGACCGCCACGCTGAGCGGCTATCGGGTCGACGCGCACGAGGACGACACTGGATACAGCGGTGCCTGGCAGATCAGGGCCTACGCCATCTGCGGTTCGGCCCCGGCAGGATTGCAGTACGTCGCCGGCACCGGACCCGGCTCGCCGGGCGTGACGTACACCTCGGCGTTCTGTCCGAGCGGCAAGCACATCATCGGCATGGGCGGCCAAATCAACAACGGCCAGGGACAGGTGATGCTGCTCGGCAGCAACCCCTTCGACCCGGCTGAGGTCCTCACCCCAGCGGTGCCCGATGACAGCGGCTACCCGGGAACCTGGACCATCACCTCTGTCGCAGTCTGCGCGAATCCGATCCCGGGCCGCACCGTGGTCTACGGCTCTTCCGCGAACGACTCCACGACGCCCAAGTCGGCCACCGCCACCTGCCCGGCGGGCACCCGTGTGCACGCGGGCAGCGCCTCAATCGGAGGCTTCCCCGACACCAACTCGCTCGTCCGCGAGCGCATCATCCCGAACGCGGCGCTCACCAGCGTCACGGCGACCGGACGGGAAACGGCAGGCGCCGGTTCACCCGACCCCTGGAGCGTTACCGCGTACGCCATCTGCGTTCCCTGAACCAGGGCTGCCGGGCTTCGAGTACGAGGTATGTCCTGGGCGATCATCCGGGTACCTGAACCACCGCACCATGCGCTGACGGCTCAGGGAGCGGCACCACAGGAGCAGGTTGCGCAGGATCAGTGGGGCTTGCGGTGCCTTGGCTGTCCGCTTCGTGAGTGGTGTCCTCACCTTGGACCGCACCGCACAGTTCACGCCCGCCGCGAGTCGGACGCCAAGTCAGATCACGGGAGGCACCGTGGAGCAGATGGCGCCACGCGACGGGCAGCCGCTTATCAAACCAAAGCCACCCCGCCGTCCAGCGGTCTCCCGCAGCGCCGTACGGCCACCCCGTCCCACCACCTAGCAGCAGCCGACTCGCCCAGCGAAGGACACCGACCCCACGAGTAAGGCCGTCGGGGGCTGCGTTCGGGGGGCGGTAGGCGCGCTGATGCGTTCGACGTTGAACGCAGTTGGGGGCGAGGACGTGCTGAACGTGGCCTTTGTCCTGGCCGCAGTAGCAGCATTGGGCGTTCCATGGCCGTGGCCGGACTCGCTGATGGTGCTCTCGACGCGGGCACGCATCGCCTGCCGAGCTTTCTACTGGCGGCTCTGCTGTTACGGCCGCACAACTCAGCTCGCCTTTCTCAAAGTCCCCGGCAGCGACAGGCACTTAGGGCAGTAGGTGCTTGTCGTAGGCGGTGGCTACTGCTGCGGCTCGGTCTTTGACGTCCAGTTTCGCGTAGATGTGCGTGAGGTGGGTCTTGACCGTGGCCTCGCTGATGAAGAGCTCGGTGGCGATCTCCCGGTTGCTGGTACCGCGGGCCACCAGGCGCAGGACCTCCAGTTCGCGGGTGCTCAGCGACTCGCTGCGGGGCTCGCGTACACGGGACACCAGGCGGGACGCGATGGCCGGGGACAGGACGGTGCGGCCTTCGGCGGCGGCGCGGACGGCGTTGAAGAGATCCTCCCGAGGGGCGTCCTTGAGGAGGTAGCCGGTGGCGCCGGCCTCGATCGCCGGGATCGTGTCGGTGTCGGTGTCGTACGTGGTGAGGACGAGGACCTTGCAGGGCAGGCCGCGGCGGGTGAGTTCGGTGATGGCCTCCACGCCTCCTCCGCCGGGCATCCGGAGGTCCATGAGGACGACGTCGGGGCGGAGCTCCTCAGCGAGGGCCACGGCTTGGCGGCCGTCGGCGGCCTCGGCCAGGACCTCGAAGCCGGTGGTCGCGGCGAACATGCCGCGCAGGCCGTCCCGGACGACGGGATGATCGTCGACGATCAGCACGGTGATGTCAGCCATGGCGGATCAACGGTACGCGGGCGGAGACGGCCGTGCCCCGGCCGGGTTCCGACTCGATCTCCAGGGTGCCGGCGACGCGTTCAGCGCGTTCACGCATGGCGGTCAATCCGAAACCAGAGGAGGAGGGGCCTGTGAAGCCGCGGCCGTCGTCGCGGATGTCGAGGGTCACTTCGTCGTCCATGTAGGAAAGGGTCACGCCGATGCGGTTCGCGTGCGCGTGGCGGGCGGCGTTGGCGAGGGCCTCTTGGGCGATGCGCAGGAGCGTGGCCTCGAGTTCCTCGTGCAGGGGTTCCGCCGTTCCGGTGATGGTGAGGTGGGCCCTGCGGTCGGTGACCTTCTTGAGGGCCTCAGGGAGCGTGTCGTGTTCAAGGTGGGTGGGCGCGAGGTCCTGTACGGAGCGGCGGGCCTCGCGGAGGCTCTCGCGGGCGAGGTCGGTGGCGCGGCGGACGTGCTCGTTCTCCTCCGCGGCCTGGAGCTGGGTGATGATGCCCGTCAGGCCCTGGGCGATGGTGTCGTGGATCTCGGCGGCCAGGCGGCGGCGTTCGTCGCTGACGCCGGCCTCGCGAGCCTGGACGAGGAGCTGGGCCTGGAGACCGGCGTTCTCAGCGAGGGCCTGTTCCAGGCGGGCGTTGGTCCGTTCAAGCTCGGCGATGGTCTCCTCCTGGACGCGGGTCCGCTCGGCCTCTCGGTCGGCGAGGCCGCCGAAGATGAAGATGAGCGTGGCGTTCAGGAGGAAGAGGCCGCCGAAGACGGCCACATGGGCGGCGCTCTTCGGCGGGAGGCCGCCCGCTTCGGCGCCGGACATGGTGACCGCCGTGACCAGCGTTCCGGTCAAGGCCCAACGGCGGGTCACGTAGCGCTGGGAGTCGAAGTACCCGAGTACGGCGTATACGCAGAAGAAAGGGTTCAGCCAGGAGAGGACGAAGGCGAGGCCGGTGCGGGTCCAGTAGTAGATGGGGCCCGGGATCCTTGCGGTGAGGTGGAGCACCTGCAGGACCAGCGCGGTGAGGCCGAGAGCCGCGGCCATCTCCTGCTCCGCGGGCGACATGACGAGTTCCCTGATGGTCAGCGCCAGGAGGGTCGCGAGGAGCAGCAGGCCGAACGGTCCCCAGCGGAAGAACCGTTCCCACTGCTCCTGGATCGTCGCCATTGAAGAATTTTGTCCTATTCCCACCGGAACCAGCGCACGGCGGCGGCGATCAGCACAGCGGCCCAGGCAATGGTGACGCCGAGGTGCGTCCAGTCAGGCCAGGCGCCCTCCGCAGCCTGGTTGAGGGCCTGGGACGCGGCGCCGAACGGGAAGTACTCGACGATGCCCCGCAGCGCTTCGGGCATGGCCTGAACGGGCACCCAGACGCCCGCGAGAAACATCATCGGGAAGAAGACGATCGAGCCGACCACGGTGGTGGCCTTGGTGGTGGGCGTGACCGCGGTGACCGTCGCGCCCAGCGCGAGCGCGCTGAGGGCACCGAGGATGAGCGCCAGCAGGTAACCCGGAATCTGCCCGGGCAGCGCCACGTCGAAGGCGAGCCGGCCGACGCCGATGACCAGCAGCGCCGAGCCCAGGGCGGCCGCGAAGTGCAGGACGATCTGCGCGGTCAGCAGCGAAGCGGGCCGTACGGGCGTGGTGGACATGCGGCGCAGGATGCCGCGTTCGCGGTAGCCGGACAGAACGGGCGGCAACGCCTGGACCCCGGCCATGATCATGGCGAGCAGCACGTTGACCGGGACGTACAGGTCGATGACCCGGCTCCCGCCGAGACCGGCGTCGGGTTCCCGGAACGACGGGATCAGGCCGAGGATCGTCAGCAGGACCGTGGGGAAGGCGACGATCCAGAAGAGGCTGAACGGCTCGCGGCCGAAGAGCCGGAGTTCTGCCTTGAGGACGGCGGTGGACGCGGACACGTCAGTTCTCCCGGTCTTCGGTGAGTTCGAGGAAGGCGTCGTCCAGCGTGGAGTCGGTGACCCGCAGCTGGTGGGCGGTGATCTGGCGTCGGGCGAGCAGGGAGATGACCGCGTTGACGGTCGTGTCGGTGCCGTGGATGGTGAGATGGCCGTTCCGGCGTTCGATGGTCTGGGCGTCGGGCAGTTCGGCCAGGTCGCCGTCGTCGAGGGACCGGGACGGAGCGAAAGAGATCACGGTGCCGCCTGCACTGCGGCGGATCAGGCCAGAGGGAGTGTCGAGGGCGGCGACGCGGCCCTGCTTGAACACCGCGATCCGGTCACAGAGCCGCTGGGCCTCCTCCATGAAGTGCGTGACCAGCAGAACGGTGACGCCGGAGTCGCGGACCTCCTCGATCAGCTTCCAGGTGTCGCGGCGGGCGCGCGGGTCGAGTCCGGTGGTCAGCTCGTCCAGGACGACGACCCTGGGACGGCCAATGAGGGCGAGCGCGATGAAGAGGCGCTGCTTCTGGCCGCCGGACAGCTTGCCGAAGCGGGTGGTGAGCTTGCCGGTAAGGCCGAGGCGTTCGGCGAGTTCACGCCAACCGGCCGGGTCGGGGTAGAAGGCGCTGTAGAGCTCCAGGGCCTCCCGTACGGTCAGCTTCTCCTGGAGTTCGCTCTCCTGAAGCTGGACGCCGAGGATCCTGGTGAGCTCGTCACGGCCGGTACGCGGGTCGAAGCCGGCGACACAGACGGCGCCTGCGTCGGGCTCGCGCAGACCCTCCAGGCATTCGACGGTCGTGGTCTTGCCGGCGCCGTTCGGGCCGAGGATCCCGAAGATCTCCCCCTCCTCGACGGCGAACGAGACGCCGTCCACCACGGGACGCCCGCCGTAGGCCTTGCGCAGGCCGTTGACTTCGATGATCGCCATGGTTCGAGGATCGCCCCGGGCACCGCGCCCCCACATCGCCCGAGCCGCTCGTCCTGCCATCAGCCGATCGGTTGATGCCGCCGTACGACTTGTCCTGCCAGGCCCTGGGAAGGTCCTGGCACGAGCGAAGAGGTACGCGGAACTGGCCTGATCGGTGGTCACACGACCCCAACCGTCGCTACTGTCCGTATGTGAACAACTACAAGATGATGTGGGGCTGCCGCAGCGCGGCGCTTGCCACGCTGATCACCACCCCCCTCGCCGCTGGCGCCCTGCTTCTGTCACCCCCCGCCGCGCACGCCGCACCGGCGCCCGAAAAGCAACTGCTGGACACCGATACCGTGAGCAAGGCCGACCTCAAGAACCCCCTGAGCAGCCTGGACGTGAGCGCCATCACCAAGGCCGTCGACAAACTGGCGACCAAGAACGACCTCAGCTCCAAGACCAACATCGGCGCCAAGTAATCGCACACCGCATAACCACACACATGCCGCCCCGGTACCCGGCCGGGTCCCGGGGCGGCCACCTGCAAGGCGCGAAGCGAACACCCGCGCCCTCTGTCCGGGGACTGACCTATCCCTGAGATCATCCCCCCTGCCCGCACCGGCCCTCCGCCGTCTGACTCCGCCTGAGCTGACCCAGGATTCGACGAAGTCTTAGATCAGGAGCAGGGTCTTACCCAGGGCGCTGCGGGTCTCGATCGCCGCGTGCGCATCTGCGGCGCGTTCGAGCGGGTAGGTCTGCCCGATGACCGGGCGTATCCGGCCGGCAGCCGCTTCGGCCATCATCTGCTCGGCCCATTGGCCCATCTTCGGCCCGAACCCGAACAGCTGCTCAAGCCCGATCACCTCCACGCCCCGCAGCTCCGCCTGCGCGGGCTCGATCACCGTGGGCCGGCCGCTGGAGGCGCCGTGGATCGAGAACCGGCCGTTGCGGGCCGTCACCTCGAACGCGGCCTGCCCTGTCGGCCCGCCGACCCCGTCGAACACCACATCGGGACCCACGCCGTCGGTCGCCTTGAGGACCTGCTCGGTCCAGTCGGGTTCGGAGTAGTCGACCACGGCCTCGGCGCCCAACTCGCGGACCAGATCCAGCTTGCGCGCGCCGCGCGCGGCCCCGACGACCTTGGCGCCGGCCAACCGGGCTAGCTGCACCAGCATGCTGCCCACGCCACCGGCCGCCGCCTCGACCAGCACCCACTCTCCAGAACGGACACGGGCAGCCTCGACCAGCCCCAGCGCGGTGCTGCCGTC
Organism: Actinomadura rudentiformis; assembly: GCF_008923185.1. Classification (GTDB taxonomy): domain Bacteria; phylum Actinomycetota; class Actinomycetes; order Streptosporangiales; family Streptosporangiaceae; genus Spirillospora; species Spirillospora rudentiformis. The sequence goes on along the minus strand of NZ_WBMT01000029.1, from coordinate 726 downwards.
GGTGTGCAAGGCAGCGGCCTCAGGAAGACCAAGCCCTTCAGGGACCGGGATCAGTTCCCCAACGTCGGCTACGGCCCGTTCGGCGAACCCACCGGTCTCCCCGGTGTCGGCCAGGACGCGCCGTCCCAGCCAGCTCGACTCCACGCCCTCCCCCAGCGAAGCCACCCGGCCGGCCACCAGCCCGCCTGGCACGTAAGGCAACTCAGGCTTGGCGTGCCACTTGTCGACACCACGCCGGATCTGCGTCTCCACGAACGTGATCCCCGCCACCGAGACCTCGACCACCACCTGTCCCGGCCCCGCGACCGGATCGGGTGTCTCGCCGGGAACGAGCACCTCAGGACCCCCGAAATCCACCGCCTGTACGACGCGCATGCACACCACTCCCCAAAGACTCGATCCAGCACAGGAGAGTCTTCAACCTCAACCACAATCGAGGTCAACCCCGTTCGGCCGATCACACGCCACCAACCGACCGAGTGGATGGATCACAGACCTTGGGGCGCTGACCAGCCTGCCGACCTTGGTCACGTGCATCGCCGATGCCCTCGCATCCGCGTGGCAAGCCCGGCCGTGGCCCGAAGGCGGGAGTGCCGTCCGGGACTGTCTGAAAATCTGTGGGTGGCGTGGTGATCGCTGTTAGTTCAGGGTGATGCGGTCGCCGTAGTGCAGCGAAAGTGCGTTCAACGCGGCCTTCCATCCGCGGGTCGTGCCGGTCACGTTGGT
>NZ_WBMT01000028.1 GCF_008923185.1 Actinomadura rudentiformis | reverse complement strand
ACCAACGTGACCGGCACGACCCGCGGATGGAAGGCCGCGTTGAACGCACTTTCGCTGCACTACGGCGACCGCATCACCCTGAACTAACAGCGATCACCACGCCACCCACAGATTTTCAGACAGTCCCCGTCCTGTCGAGCCGCTGGAACTACTACCACCCCACCGCCGGCGGCAAGACCGTCTGGTGCGAACTCACCGATGATGTGCTCCCTATGAAGATCGATAGCCCTTAGAGTCCTCACTCAAGGGACTAGAAGCTCCTGAAGCCTCAACCATGTCCTTAGACCGTGTCCTACGTGGTGAGTTTGAGTAGGAGTTGTAGCAGGTGAAGGCGGCGGCCAGGCCGAGAAAGGCCAGATAGTTGCGGGGATTGCGTTCGTAACGGGGTGACAGGCGGCGGTAGCCGGTGAGCCAGGAAATGGTGCGTTCGATCACCCAACGGTGCCGTCCGAGCCGGTGGCTGGGTTCAATGCCGATGCGAGCGATGCGCGGGGTGATGCCCATGCTACGGAGCCAACGCCGCAGGTCAGGCTGGTCATAGGCCTTATCGGCGTGCAGTTTGCCGACCAGCCGATACCGGCCCCGTTCGGGGTCGTGTCTCATTTGAAATCCGGCGACCATCGGCTTCAGGCCGTGCATGTTGTGGACGTTGCTGGCCGAGATGTCGACGCCGATGGGCAGGCCGGCGGGATCGGACCGGATGTGCATCTTGGAGCCGGGTTTGCCGCGGTCGACGGGGCTGGGGCCGGTGCGCCCGCCCCCTTTTTCGCCCGCACGTGCGCCGAGTCCAAGATGGCACGCGACAGGTCCAGCAGCCCCCGGTCGTCCAGGCGGTCCAGCAGGACCTGATGCAGCCCGCCCCATACCCCGGCCCGCGACCAGAGCGTAAACCGGCGGTGCACCGTGGACTTGGACGCCCCAAAGCACTGCGGCAGATGCCGCCAGGCACAGCCGCTGGTCAGCACGTACACCATCGCCGCGAATACCGCCTGATCATCAATGTTCGCCGGACCGCCGTCCTGCGGTCGCCTGGTCGGCGGCGGCAGCAACGGCCACGCGATCTCCCACAAGCCCTCGGGAACGACCCAGCTCCAATGTTCAGTTGACACAAGATCAACGATCACTCACCACGTAGGACACGGCCTAATGCTTGCCACAGGCGCCGCCCCGGCGGATCAGTCCCCACGGATTGCCGCCGAGGTCCTGCTGTTGGTCACGATGCAGCGTCCGTCACCACTCAACGGCCTAGCCCTGACTCACGTGCGTTGAGCCAGGGTGGACGTGCCGGGCATGGCGCAGGTCGAAGGGCGGGTTGTCGTGGCGAGGCGGTCCAAATCCAGCGCGAGGGTAAGCGTCCACCACCACCTCGAACTTGTTCGCTACGGTTGGCAGCCATCTCCGGCAAACTTGCCCTGTGGCCCCTATCGATATACCGCAGTACAGCGAACTCCTTTGGCCCACCCTTGAGGCGGTGACCCGACTTGGCGGATCCGGATCGATCGAAGAGATCGTCGAAGAAGTCCTGAACGGTGAGAGGTTTTCTGAGCAACAGCAAGCCGTGTTGCATGGAGATGGACCACAGACTGAGATCGAATATCGCCTCGCCTGGGCCCGCACGTATCTCAAGGGCATGGGTCTGCTGATCAATAGCAGGAGGGGAGTGTGGTCGCTAACTGAACATGGCCGAGTCGCAACTGCCCCGCAGGTTGAGAAGCTGCATCGCAAATACGTTCTCAAGCTGCGAGAGGATCGCAGGCGGCGGCAGCAGGAGGACCTCGCTCGCGTCGAGCAGGAAGACGACGGCGCGGACCAGCCGCACTGGCGCGACGAACTCCTCAGCGCACTGATGCGTGTGTCGCCCGATGCTTTCGAGCGCCTAACACAGCGCCTGCTACGGGAAGCGGGGTTCATCAACACGACAGTGACCGGTCGAAGCGGAGACGGCGGCATCGACGGCGTTGGGGTCTACCGTATGTCGCTGGTGAGCTTCCCGGTCTTTTTCCAGTGCAAGCGTTACAGCGGCAGTGTTGGCGCTTCCGCCGTGCGCGACTTCCGGGGCGCGATGGCTGGCCGCGGCGAGAAAGGCCTGCTGGTGACGACTGGCACGTTCACCGGAGACGCCAAGGCGGAAGCCACCAGGGACGGCGCTCCGCCCGTCGATCTGATTGATGGGCAGCGACTGTGCGACCTACTCAAAGAGTACGATCTTGGAGTTAGAACGACGATACGTCAGGTCGAGGACATCTCCGTTGACACGTCGTTCTTTGACGAGGTGTGAGATACAGGCCCCGCGGCGCATCCCAGCAAGTTGAGGAAGCGTCACCGGTAACATCGGTCACCCGCCGGCAAATAGCTGGCGTTTCGCCGTCTGGGCCGCAGCATGGCCGAGTCCAAGCTGAGTATCAACGCTCGTGGATACTGCTACACCTTGCTGCTGGCGGTCGGAGGTAACGCGCCATCCGCAGATCCCGCTTCGGAGCACTCAGTAGCTAGGAACCGCTGAGGGCCCCCTCGGCCAGCTCGGTTTCGAAATTCAAAGCACGCTCTGCGTTATCCAAGAGGTCGGCATATGTCAAGACTTCAACTCGCGCAAGATGAGCATTGTAAGAGCGAATCGCTTGATCAATCTGGCGCCGATCAGCTTCACCGTCACGTACAAGACTCTGGTGACCGATGATCACGGTCCCACGCACGCGACGGAAGTCGTAATTAATTCCAAACTCGTTGCGATACAGGGCTTCGAGAATAGGTCCTTGCTCGTCAAGGGCACGGAGGTAGTTAACACACTGACTCACTGCCTCATGTACCGGCTGGCCAACGATCCAATGATTCCGATGCCGTACAACAAGTTTAGGGATATCCGGCCCCTTCAGTTCGACGATTTGTAGCGAACCGTCGGCACAGACCAGGGGAATGTCATGCTGATCGAGATGGGCTAGATCACGGCGCGGAGCGACCCTACTGTACCGGGCACCGAAAAGCCAGTAATGATTGCCCAACTTCTCCTGCATTTGAGTTTCCGTGGCCCCAGGCGTCGCAGCCAATTCTTGCAGTTCTGACACGAGTCGGCGGCGAGTGCCGACAACTGCCATTTCGGCAGCTGTCATTCCACTACTCGTTTCCGTAAGCGCCGAGATTACCTCGCCTATATCGTCGCGCACAGAAAGCGCACGGGCAAGTTCTGAAGGGTCTATCCCAGCACTCTGGATCTGTTCCAAAAGATCACGCTCCGCGCGGCGCTGCAAAACCGAGGGGGCATCACGGTCCGCGATTTCAATCAATCGGAAATCTGGCAGAGACGCCCGCAAGTCTTCCATTATGCGGAGCTCGTGAGTATCCCTCACCAGACAGATCCCGTAAGCTGGGACCCAGTCAGACTGCGGAGCCGACCTTCTAAGAAGAAGAATTGTCGCCTGGCCAGCCCTCTGCACGAATCTCTCCGCTGGCCCGACCGTAAGCGCTCCCTGATCCGCCTCGACCAGTCCGATAAGAAGAGTCGCACTTTTGGCACCATCTGACTGTCCCAACCGCACAGTGAGGTTGCCCGGCTTGCTGATGTAAGCCACATACACTTCACCTGCGGCAAGACCGAAGGTTCGAGCGATCACCCCTATAAAGGAGCGATATTTGCCCGCGATAGGCTGATCGTGCTGTACCCCCGCAAGAGCACGGTTGATTTCATCCAGAAAGCCGGTTGCATCCACCTTCGCGAGGATAGCTTCCCAAAACGATCTACGCAGCTCCTTCGAGAGACTCGGCGGGTCCGTCGAGCAGGGCAAGTCATGCGACGTTGCCTTCCATGAACTCTGCATGCTGCTTGACCGCCAGCGCGAAGTTCTCGTCGTAGCGCAGACTGCTCGCCTGGAGGCGCCCATAGAAGCCGCTCGTTGCGCGAAGGCTTAGAGGCGTCATCGTAGACTGATCCACAACATCCAGCAGATGCCTGTAGGGCTGCACCTCAGGCCACATGCTGGCGGGATATTCCCAGCGTTCGTTCTTGTCCCCCCATGCTGCTGCTGGCCAGCGCGTTCCCCGAGGCAGGATCAGGCTGCCGCCATCGTCCCATGTGCCCGGGGGGAGACCCAGCCGGCGGCCAAGCCACTCAGCGACTCCGACCGTCACGGCATTACCAACAAGCTTCCACCTCGCACTCCCGGACCTGCCGAATCCCTGGGCGGCTTCCGTCCACCCCCGTGGAAACCCCTGCAGGTCCTCGGCGTCGGTAAGGGAAGGTGTGACGATTGCTCGACCTGGCTCGGCATCGCGGACCCACAACGCGGGGGGAGAGGGAATGCCCAACCCAGATCCGCCCTTGAGGGTCGGCAAGGCATCTTTGGCCCACCCCAGACCCCGGCGCCCCTCTGTCCAGTAGAAGCCGTGAGCGTCGTCCCGGTACCGCTCCCCGGAGGGTTCGGCCACGTCGTCGGAGAAGAGAACAGAACGCGGGTCATGCGTCCTTGACGCAAGCATGATCACTCGCTGCCTACGCTGCGGGACACCGGTGAAGCGGGAGTCGACCAAGCGGTAGGCCCACCGGAACTGAAGTCGCTCGAACTCAGAGACCAAGTACTCCATAGCTCGGCCGCCATCTAGGGCGAGCATATTGCGGACATTCTCGATCACCACCCAAGTGGGGCCAGAGTCCGCAAGTAGCTCGAACAGATGTCTCACCATGCCTGACGCGGCACCCTCGATCCCAGCCGTTCTACCTGCCTGGGAGAGGTCAGTACAAGGAAAGCCTGCGGTCACCACTTCGACATCCGGGAGCGACTGGAGAGTCTGCACGTCATCGTGCAGCGGCACTCCCGGAAACCGGTCTTGCAACACGGCTTGCGCCGGCTCCCACCACTCGCAAAGCATGGCCGCGTGCGCGCCCATACCCCTCCGAAGCCCCAGCTCAAGGCCACCGATGCCAGCAAACAAGCCCGCCACCCGAGGGGCAGACTCATTGACCACGGCGTCATGCATCCGACGATGCTCTCATGCTCCAACTCCTCCGGCCCCATTGACGCACCCCGCGCCCAGCCGCACCCTCAGAGGGCATTGAAGCCCCTTAGCCAGCTGATGCCCTACTGCCACAATCATCGCGAACAGACGTTCGAGATTCCAGTCGAGTAACGGAATACTCACTGAGTGTATTCATTGAACATGAGCAAGAGGCAGCTGCTCTTACGGAGCGGATGCATGAACACGCCCAGGTCTGCTGGATCGAGCGCCCGAGCCGTGGATGGTCGAGTCGGGGCCGTTGGCAGAGCTCAACCTACCGCTGAATCTTGGATCAGAACCGGCACAACGCCTTCCACACTCGACTCACGGCGCTTGGCGCTGAGGCGCGCCAGCGAGCGCGCGCGTTGCCCGTCACCAGCTGAACCCGCATCAAGCGGCACCTCAACCGTGGGAACGAGAGTGGAAGTGGGTGACGACCTCGTGGACATGTTCGTCCGCGCCTAACGCCAAGGAGAAGTATGAAGTCGATCTCGGCTGAGCGCCGAAGCCAGCTCATCACTGCCGTGACGCGAGCTTCAGGAACTGGAACTGCTCGACCGGTACGGCGTCGACATCGACCAGGTGCCGGACGAGACCGAGCGGGTGCGATCTGTGGCGGTCGCGGAGACCGCCGCATGAATCAAGGCGGGCATCGAGCAGCGCCGCGTCAAGACGATCTCCAAACCGGCATCGGCCTACATGCATGGGACTTATGAGTTCGCCTCGTACCTGGTGGAGGCGGGTGAAGACATCGGGTGGCTGCCTTGCCGCCTGGCCTCCACGCTGTTGTTGCCGGGGAGCGACATGTTCGTGCTGGACGGCAAGGCCGTCATGTTCAACCTCCACGACGGCGACGCCAATCCGGCGGGGCAGCAATGGGACGACGATCAGGCACTGGTCAGGCAGTGCCAGGATTCGTTCGAGGCCAGGTGGACGGTCGCGGTACCGCACCGGGATCACCGGCCTGACTGGCAGATGGCTGATGACCTGAAGGCCGCCCGTGAGGCGCTCGGTGTTCGGCTGCGGAAGGCGCTCAAGGGCACGACGGAAGAGACCTCAGCAGAGCAAGACTTCGTCTGCGTGCCCGCTCACGAAGAAAAGATCGACGACTCCCTGGCCATCACGCAGGTGATGAAGGTCAAACGACTCCGCGAAGTTCGTGTCCTGAAGGGCTTCACCCGTCTGCATGCCCAAGTCCTGCGTCGACATCCCGTTCCCCCAGCCTCCATGCCCCAGGCAGCTCCCCAGGCTGGCTCCCGGCCATTGAGGTCATCGGGGAAGGTGCGTTCCTCCGGCTCGACGAGGAGCGACTGGCCGATTGGGAGAACCGCCCCGCCGTCGTCGAGCGAGTCGCAAAGATCAACTCCTCGTACGCAAAGCAGTTCCTCCAGCAAGGAACAGCCCCCGACCGAGCCATCACGCCCCGCCTCATGATGATGCACACCCCTGCAAACGGGATCATCAACGAATGGGCCTTGGACTGCTGCTATCCGGCCGCAAGCCTCCGGGAACGCCTCTACGTGTCCGACACCATGACCGGCATCCTGATCTACACCGCAACGAGCGACTCCACGGGAAGTCTCGGAGGCATCGTCGCCCAGACCGAATACGGCGACTTCAGCGGCTCGATCCGTCGTGCCCTTGACCGCGTGTCCTGGTGCTCGGCAGATCCGTTGTGCATCGAGTCCCGCCCTCCGGCCCCGGCAATCTGAACCGCGCCGCCCGCCACGCCTGCATTCTGCTACCCGAAACTTCCTGTGAACACTTCAACACCTTGCTGGACAGAGCACTCCTCGTCGGAACCCCAGACAGTCCGGAGAGCAGCTTCTTCGACAAAGCCCGCGAATCTGGATTGTTCAAGCAATCAACAAGGGCTGGCACAGCAGAACAGATCCGAAACCTTCACATTCCACATTGCTGACGACGCAGAGCGGCTACGGCCGTCCGCTCCTTGATGAAGAGAAGTCGTGCGACCTTGAATGGACAAGCCCCAGGCGCTCAGAACTTTCTGATTCACTTGGGTGTGACTCCGGATGGAATCGCGCCCTCCGTTCCGCCGGCACTCAAGCCCTATTCGACCCCGGAGCAATCTAGAGTGACCGACCGAGTGTCTGGGCGCACCCCCACTCGTCCCAGGGCTTCATTGGGCAGACGTCCGCAGAACCTCGTGTGCGAGACGGTCTAGTCAGCATCGACAATGGCAGCACGAGCCTTGCGGCTATCACGAGTCTTAAAGGTGACGAGGCGGCCGTCAGATGCTGTCGCCTCGGCGGGCGCGAGTAGGTGAAACACCATGATCACCTGGTGGGAATTGATCTCCGGTGCGACGGGCGGATCGGTCTCTATGACCGGGTACAGGAGAAAGGCGCCGCGTCTGGGACGGGCCCACTTGTCCGCCTCCACGTCGGCAGGCTCGGTGCTGAGACCCACGATGCGTGCGGCGGTTCGCCGATGCCTGGGTTCACTGAGAGCACCGAAGTACGGATCGCGGCGACGTCGACGGCGGAACAGGCTAAGTGGTCCATGCCCCATGAGCATACGTACAGCCTCTGTGCCGCGAACATGTTGGGGCAGGATGACGGCCCAGTCTTCGACCTTCTCGGGGCCAAGTCTTCTGAGCCATCTCAGGTCCGGCGCGAAATGCTCCGGCTCGAACCAGCGCAGAGCGCCCAGCACGTCGAGCAATCCGCCCTGAGAGATAGTCCCCATGAGGGCGGGATAGGTGCTCTTCGGAGAAGAATGGAGCAAAACCCTGTCCGTGGCTGCTTCGATGAGCGGCAGCATCGCTTCGGTGTTGGCTTGAAGGTCGTTCGGGTCCTTCGGGTAGCCCGTCGGCTCCAGGCCGACGCCGGGTGAGCGACGCTCAACCAGTTCGACGTTGTACATCTTGTTGCTCGCCGTCGGCTTCAACCAGGGAATGTGTTGAGCGACCAGTGGCGGGATCTGTCTTGGCGTCACCTGCGGCTCACCGTCGACCCGTGTGGCGTAGCGACGCAGCTCGTTGCGGAAGAATTCCTCGTCACGAACGATCGCCTCGAATCCGTCGTACAGATTGGGGCTGATATAGAGCCGGACGAGGTCCTTGTAGTTCTGTCGGAAGCCGAACCAACGGCCCATCTGCATCATCGCGTCTGCCATCGCGGTCTTGCGGAGGAAGTACGAAACTGTCAGGCCCTCCACCGTGAATCCTCGTGCGAGCTTGTTGCCTCCCACGAGGATTCGCCAGACCGGACGGCGGTCGAAGTCGAGGTCCTCGGTCGCAGCGTCCTTGTCGCTGTTCACGACGATGACAGGGTCCGTCTGGCCGATGCGGGCGACAGCATCGGACACGTACGGAAGCAGCTCGTCGAACGTCACAGGAGTGGGGAGCCCCTGGCCGACGGCCTCCGCGACCGGTCGTACGTCGGCATCGAACAGACCACGGAGCCGATCACGAGAGGCCGCTGAGTAGTAGCCGGCCTTCTTCCACAAGGAGCGGATCCGATCGGCCTGTTCCTTGTGCTTTGCGGTCCGCATGGCCTCGTGAACGAGCATCGTGTGATGCCGAAAGACGTGGATGCCCTCGGCCTCGCGATACAACTTCATCGCACCGGTCAGGACAAAGGTGTCGATCGCCCTCAACAGGGTCTTATCGTCCTCGCCTCCTTCCTCTAGAACGAACCGGACGTGTGCCTTCTCCCGTGAGGTGGCGAAGGTCCGTTCAACATCGTCTAGTTCTGCGTCGAGGTCGTGGAAATCGGCAGCCCCAACGTACCCGGGCGCTCGCCTCAACGAGATCAAGAAGTCCTTGGGGAAGATGTCCTCAGCGTCGCTGGGGTCGATGAAAACGTTCGCGAACGGAGTGGCCGTGTAGCCGACGTACTGGGCCCGCGGTAGATCGCGAAGAAGCCGGGCGATCAGTCGATTGATCGCGGTCCGTTCCTTCTGGTCGTCCAGCCACTTCTTGGGGTTACTGGTGTTGACCGAGGCCTGATCGGACTCGTCATCAATGATCAGGACCGGGATGTGGCCGAGCTTCGCGGAGATTTTGTGGAGGTCGTTCACCAGCTTGGTGAGCACAGTGGAGTTCTTCTTGACGATCGCCACCTTGGCATCGGCGGGGTGGAGGTTGGTCGGGTCGTAGAAGGGCAGTGCTTTATCGACCTTGAGAAAATTCAAAGCCTCGATGCCGTGCTTGAGGCTCTTGTAGTCACCCGCGTACCTGGTCAGGCGATGAATCGCCGGACGATCGGCGTCGTTCGGCTTCACTCCGTGCGATAGGAACTTGCCGTCGATCCAGTCCGGGTCGTCCTGGTAGTCGACGTCGTCCAACGCGGCCTGATCGTCGGGATCCGCGCCACCGAGGATGTTCTCGACTCCGATGAGTTCCATGTCCAGGCGTCGTTGCGTCTGGTTGCGCAGCAGATCAGTGGTGCCGGTCAGGACGATGACGAGGCGGTATCCGGCATCGATGGCCTTGGCGACCACGCCAGTGAAATTGGCGGTTTTGCCACTCTGCACGTAGCCGACGACCAGGCCCTTGGCTTGGTACGCCTCGACGCGCGTCGGGTCAGAGAGCCGCTCGACCACCTCGTCGGTGGCCTGGTCGAGGGCGGCGATCGCTTCCGGTTCCCAACCCTTACGTGTGAGCAGTCCCTGGTAGCTCTTCCAGTAGAAGTCGCGCTTCTTTCGCAGTTCCTCTGTGTACCAAGGCTGCCAGTCGTCCTCGTCGGCGATGACGATGTCGTCATCCTTGCCCGCGATCGGGAATTGTTCGGCGAGCATCTTGCCGGTCAGGTCGTCGACCTCGAGCAGCCGGACTACCAGCGCCCGTCGTTGATCGGTATGGGGCTCGGTCCCTTCGGTCCAGGAGGCCTCATCCAAGTTGTCCCACTTGGCAAGTCGCAAGTGGAGCTGCATGCGCAACTCGTCGTCCTTGTCGCTGCCGGCCAGATGAGCCCGGAGAGAGTCGTCGTCGGCCGAGACCCCGTCCTTACGGCCCAAGAAGGCAGCCGTCTCGTGCAGAGCATCGGGCATGCCGTTCTGCTCCATCACGGCCAGAGCGGCGAGGTATGCCTTGGCGAACCCGTCGGTCATCCCAGTCCTCCATGGGCGAGTGCTGCTGCAAGGAAATCCGGCGCCGAGGCGTCGCCTTCTAAACCGGTGAGATCCACGCGATACCGCAGCTCCGGCACGCGAGTAAGGTCGATGCCTGCTGTAGCGAGCAGGTCGGTGGTGATGCGAGGAAGGTCGTCTGCGACCACATATGCGGTCGGCTTGCTGCGGTGACGCCAACGATTGGTGCATGTATCCGCGTACGACTCGCGCCAGGCGACCCCTTCAAGGCAGGAACTGAGCGTGTCGGACTGCTTTGCCGTGCCCAGCAAATCCCGGACCCATTGGATCAGCTCGGGAAGCGTCGCGCCGCCTTCTGCGCCGGGCGCGGTCAGCTGGTACGAAACCAGCCAGAGAGCGCGGCCCGCCACAGGCTGGAGCTGGCTCGGAGAGTCGATCCAGTGCGTGCGCCGCTCACCACTGGTGGTCTTGACCTCGATGTCGAGGCCACGCAACCCGAAATCGTGCTCTTCGAACTCAGGACCACGCCAGGCGGCGACAGCCTCGGCTACCCCAACAGCGTCGTACAGTCCGAGAACGAAGAGCAGCTCGCCGAAGAGGCCCAGCTCCTTCTCGACCGAGAACGAGTCACGACGCTCCAGCAATCGTCCCAGAAGGCGCAGTGTGTCGGTGAGCGCAAAGTCCAGAGTGCGACCTTCCAACTGGATGCGGTCGGCGACGGCCATGAGAATCGGATAGGCGTCCACGAACGAGCGCGAGTCGGTCACCGCGACCTCCGCCTGGTGAAGGCCACCGGCGTGAACCCTGCGCAACCGGATGTGCTCCAGGCCGGCGTCAGGAAGCGCGACTGTCTTCGGCAAGGGCACGCGCAGTCCGATCGCAGGCCTGGACGGATCGATGAACAGGCTCAGCCTCGGCTCGCCCTCGATCGGATACTCCAAGGGCACTTCCTCCCTGAGCTATTTCTCGAATCCGTCGATGCTGAGATGCCGACCCATCATGACCGCTCGCTCTTCGCCGCGGCTGTGATGATCTCCTGCCATAGGTTGAGGTTGTCCTTGTCCCTAGGGCCGAGGTGGTCTCCCTCGAAGACCTCCTCCAGCAAGAGATAGAGGAGCGACTTGATGATCGGTGCATCGTTGAGACCTCCTCTTCTGCCGCCGAGGACGGTCGTCCGGTAGCGGTCGTTCAGCCACAACACCCGCTCGGCCCGGTCGACCTCGAAGAAATCATCGCCATCGAACTGCTTCCAGCGGATACCGATCGGCTCATCCGACTCGTCCGTGAAGGGCACCTCGTCGGCGATCGCCCTACGCAGCCCCGGGGCGAAGCCCTTGCCGGGAGGAATCATCTTGCGGCGCTCTCGAGTTCTCTTGTTCGACTCTCGAAACGCCTGCTCCGCGTCTTCCAGGTACTGGGCGAACGTGGTTCCATCCTCGGCGACCGCCTTCTCAGCCAGGTGTGTGAAGTCGGGGCCGACGATGACTCTGGACTTCTCGGGGTTCATCCGGAAGAGACCGATCACATCATCATCGAGGTCGATGGCGACGCGAGCGAGCTGCAGACGCTTCGCAAGGGCAGTGATGCCGCCCCAGTCACCCCCGGCCTGAAGCAGCCTGTCTCGGCGGCAGATATAAAGACCTTGCCTGCGCTCACCACCGTCGAGCAATTTAAACTCGGGCAGGTTAGAACGATTCCATATGTGACACCGAAAGACGACCTGGCCGCTGTCCGATCTACCCTTAAGCTCCCTCGGATACCCGGCCCGACCAGACCGCTTGTAACCGAACGGATCGAGCGGGCTCACAAGAAACCGCGCGCCCGCAAATCCAGAGTCCGTGTCCTCCACTTCCAGCGCAATTCTGATGCGGCCGCCCGAAAGGAGGCGGTGAAAGACCAGACCGAGGTGATTGGAGACCATCCGGATCGTCCCGCTGACGAACTCCTCGACCCGAGTCGCGTCATCGGTCACCGGGAATCCGATTACCTCGTCCCAACGGATGACAGTCCCGGTCCCCTCGCCCGGGACTCCCCAGTCACGGACAAGCTCCCGGTGTGCGAACTCCACAGGCACGATGTCCGCGTGGAATGCTCTGTCGTCGTCCAACGTCAGCCTTCGCCCTACTGCGCCATGGCCCTCGGCACTCGACATGACCGTCAAGACGCGTGCCTGGCTGAATGAGGCGCTCTGGAGTCCGATCCCGAAGTGGCCAAGATCATCGGCAGCGTAGTCGCGTCTTCCGCCGACGGTCATCGCCGTATCGATATCGAAGGGTGACATCCCCCGACCATTGTCGACTACATATAGAGAACGAAGTCGACCGCCGTGCCGGATCAGCCGGATCAGGACGTCGCTCGCCCCTGCATCGATCGAGTTGTCGACCAGGTCGGCCAGAGCGGTGTCGAACGAGTGATTCCGGCCGAGGCCTTCCAGTGCACGAGGATCGGGCGGAAGCTTCACCGAGCCACTTGTCGGAACCTTATCCTGCCACCCTGACATCCCAACTCCTCTTGTACCGGGCACTCTTCCAAGGAGACCGCGGACCGGCCTGGCGACTGAAGGCGACCACCTGGGCTCCGCATCCCGCACCTAGCCCCACACCCTCGAGACAGTCGCTTACGTGCAAAACCTTCAGCACAACCTTCGGTTGAGCATCCCCAGGCAGTCGGTTAACGAACAAGCATGGGAACAAGGCCGAGCCCCGTGAGCCCGAGATGCCTCTAACGCCGAACGCTGACGATCGACGCAACACCTCTCGCCGCTAGATCTCTCACCAAGAGACGGTACCGACTCCAAACGACACGCACCGGATGGACCGTCGAACCACGCGAGACGATCACCCGTTCCAGCCCACGGGCACCGCTGCCCGGAAGCCGGGGTCGTGGGGGATGGCCAACCAGCTTCCCACAGGCTCGATCACGCCTCCCCCGATCTTCAGATCTTGAGAGGGCCGCGCCCCTCCCTCTCCAAGAATTCGACGGGACGCCCACCCCCGGATTTATCTGTCAGATAACACCAGGTCACCGGGCTCGGATTGACACCTTTCTGGTTCGACCCTAGAGACACGCACGTCATGCACGTCATGTAAGAGGCCAATACGAGAAAGAAGATCGGACACCGATAGCCACATCATCACTTCTACCCTCAAAAGACATGAAGAGCATGGAAGTGTATTTCGGTTCCGAGCCCTCCACCTTAGGGCTAAACCATTTGCGCTTCCTTCTCACCCTCATCCGCCATATGGCAATCTGGCCGGATTCGGAGCGAATGAAGCGAGTTTGATCGCGTTCACCTGCCCGGAACGGCACCAGCAACCAGCGGCGGACACTGTGAGAAGGGGAGCTTCTATGGGCGGCCACACGAGGAACGGTGAAGGTAGATTGATCAGGAACCGGTACCTGCTGCGCGAACTCCTCGGTCAGGGAGGCATGGGGGCTGTGTGGCTGGCACAAGATCAGCTTCTTCGTCGCGACGTCGCCGTCAAGGAGGTCATCTTTTCCTGCGGCCCGACCGAGGAGCAGCGCAAGATCCGGTTCGACAGGAGCCTCCGAGAGGCCCGCTCGTCTGCACGCCTCCGGCATCCGGCGATCATCGAAGTCTATGACGCCTTCGAGAGGGACGGCCGCCTTTGGATCGTGATGAGATACTTCCCCGGGCGCTCGCTCGCCGCGATTCTCCTCGACTTGGGCTCGCTGGCACCCGAACGTGTCGCACACATCGGTGTTGTGGTCCTTGACGCGCTCACCGCAGCGCACTCCCTTGGCGTCGTCCATCGCGACGTCAAGCCAGCGAACATCCTGATCGCCGAGACCGGGGAGATCGTGCTCACCGACTTTGGGGTAGCGTTCGTCGATGGGGAGACGACCCTCACTCTGCATGGCGAAGTGCTGGGTACGTGCTTGTACATGGCCCCAGAACAGCTCTGTGGTGAACTGGCCGCCCCCTCCGCAGATCTCTGGGCGCTCGGGGCGACGCTATACGAGGCCGTTCAAGGCCACCCGCCATGCGTCGGGCCGGATGCGTCTCTTCCAGCTAGCGCACCCCTGACCCCGATCATCAACGGCCTGATGCGCAAAGACCCCGAACAACGGCTTACGGCCCATCTCGCTGGCCAAATGCTTGCGGAGATTGCAAGGAGACCCGAAGACCCCCGCGAAGGGGCCGTTTGATCCGGTCCGGACTCCGGTGACACGCAGAATCTCACGTTCGCGTTGCGGGACGCGGCGAGTGCTTCGGCAACGCCGTCATCGAGGAGATCCAGGTGGGGCGGTGCGTCGCGACGGCGGCTGGCGCGGCACCTGGGTCAAGGCCGGGGTTCCGCCGCCGGCCCCGGTTCCGCGGTTCGCGCTGGTGCAGCGCCGACGGGTGATCGAGCGCACCTTGCCTGGCTGGGCAAGTACCGGCGCTGTCCAAGGACTACGAATACCTGGCCGCCACCTCAGAAAGCGTCATCTATCTGGCGAAGAGCATGATCCTCTCCATCGCCTCACTGGCTCCCTGACCTGACCCTTCTCAGACTCCCTCTAGCATCGCATCAGCGGGATCAGAGTCAGCAGGCCAGACCTTGGCAACGTATGCACCGACAGGTGACAACGGACGGTGTCCTTCAAGAGAGCCGGGAAGACGGCCTGACCGCCGCATCGCTGGTCGCAGCGGTCAGCTGATCTCCGCCTGGCTCAGCGAGAAAGCACGTGCCACTGGTGGCCTGCTTACCCCCTCTACGAGATAGAGCTGATCAAACATGGCGGAGCCTGGTCAGCTCCCGTCGTAGGCCACCTGCAGTCGTATGGTGCCCTTAGCCGTGTGCAGAAAGGCGTCACCATGTCCGGCCAGAGCTTCAGCTCCGGTCTCGTCCAGAATGATGCGACTGTCGGTCACGGTCTTGACTCGCAGGGCGAGTTGGGCGGGGAAGTTGGAGCGGATGGTCGTCGAGATAACGTCCGCGCTCGGGCGCTGCGTGGCTGCGATGACATGGATGCCCGCAGCGCGGGCCTTCTGCGTTAGGCGTTTGAGCAGCGCTTCGATTCGCTTCTTCTCTTCAGCATCACTGGTGAGGTCGGCGTACTCGTCCAGGACGACGACGATCCATGGCTTTCGGTCTTCTGTGTCGACCTTGGCGTTATACTCCACGAGCTTGCGTGCGCGGAGCGCCTTCATGTCCTTGTAGCGCTCGGCCATCTCTTCGACGGTTTCCTCAAGAATCTCGATCGCGTCGGCGGCGTCCATACCGATCATGCCATCAAGGTGAGGATCGTCCTCGAAGTCGACAAGCTCGGTGCCCTTAGGATCAACGAGACGAAGTCGCAGGGCACTCTTGTCGTACCGGATCAAGCCCTTGAGGATCGTGTCCAGGGCAACGGACTTTCCCGATCCGGTAGTGCCGGCCACCAGCAAGTGCGGTGAGTCCGCAGAGGAAAGGTCGATGGTTACCGGGTTACCTTCGATATCGGCGCCCAGCGGGGCGATGAGGCTTTCGGGGTGGACCGGGCACTTCTGCCACAGCACCTTGGCATCAACCCCGTACTTCTCGTCGTCGATCTTGGGGATTTCGAAGAGGACGGAGCCGCGGTCGCTACGGGTGCGAATACTGAACCCGGAGGGCAGCGCCAGAGCCAGGAAGATCTCGTCACGCCGGTTGGTCAGCTTGTCCACGGTGACCCCAGGATTCGGAATGAACCGGAAGATGTAGAAGCCGGGACCCTCCTGCCACTTGCCGACCTCCGGGGAGGTGACCGCGACCTTGTGGCGGGCGAAGACGTCTACGACCTTGTTGTATCGAAGCCTCAGCTCCTCCTCGGGGAGCCCACCGCGGTGAGCCTTCAGGGGGACAGGATCCGCCTCTGCGGCAGAGTGGCGCGCAACTACCACTCTCGGCGCGTTTGTTGGAGCAGTCGCTCCAACGCTCTCGACAGGTGTCGTCGGTTCTTTCGGGGTGGACATTTTGGCGTAAATATCTGTCGAGAGGGTCTGAACGGCGGTGCCAGAGACCTTCACGGCCCCGTCGAGGTCCCTAGAGGCAACAAGGGGGTCTGCACCGGGGGGGTCCTGATTAGCGCGCAGAGCGCCGATGAGGTTCAGCAGCTCGTGCTTGTTCAGCCTCACCAAGGTGTGCTTGCCGAGGCTTCCGGCCATGGGGGCAAGCTGGTCGTCCTCGGCTGAGATAACCACGGCAACGCCAGTAATCTGACCGAGCTGGACATCCTCGGAGCGCAGGGCGTCAAGGACCTTCGCCTCGACCTGACGGTGGTCGTCGTCGCTGATCACGGTGCGAGCTGGGAGGTCTGCGGCCTTTAGGACGTTTCCACTGGTCTGAGCGATCGCGGCGGCGAGCTCGTCCAGCCAGAAGGGACGATCGTGGCGAACTTCACCGTCCGAGCGAAAGGCGTCCTCGCACAGGTCGGTGGTGCGGTTGAGTTGTTCCTCGGCCGAGCCGACGTCGAAGGTCTGGCGGAACTTCGACTCGGCGACCAGAATATCCAGGCGAACCATGCCGTCATCCTGGACGGTCAGCACGAAGCGGCCCAGATCGGCACGAGTTTTGTGTCCCCGGCCGAACCAGCGGTGGTGCTCGTCGAAGCTGATCCAGGTGACCAGGCTCGTGCCCTGCCGAGCGACGGGGAACTGCTGGTCAATGACGAACCGGGTGGCGACCAGGCCAACGAGTTCGTTGACCGTGGTGCCGATACCGAGGGAGCGCAACACGGCGCCTGGGGCCACATTGCGGCCCACCTCGTAGATCCGCTTCGCGGTGCCTTCGGAGTCCTGCGGGGTAACGACCCCGATCTGCTCCAAGCGGCGCCGCAGTCGCTGGACGACGAACTGCTGGCCGGTCTGCGAGCTGACAATAAGGGTGTAGGACTCGTTCTTGCCGACACTGGGCTTGACCAGGATGACGTCAGGGCGGTTACGCAGGGCATCGATCTGCTCGCGTCCGATGAAGCTGTCGAGGGTGACGACCCAGTGGGCCACGCGGTGCAGGGTGGTGAACAATTTCTGGTGCTGGTCGAACTGCACCTGCATCTCGAAGTAGTCGATACCGTCAATGCTCTCTCTGGAGACCGGGGAACGGCGGTCGTAGCGCACGCACAGGGTCGACCAGGACTCAAGTGTCTCGTCGGCGGTCTCGGGCAACAGCGCTCTGACGACATTCTCGCTGGTTTGCGCCAGGTTATGGGAGGCCGGGTGCTTCCAGGAGTTGAAGGATCCCGACAAAGATTCCTTCTTGGTGCTCTCCTTGATACTGGTCTGGGTGCCGAACAGTGCCGGGGCCAGGGCGAGGTCGATGGTGTCTACCAGCCCTGACAGGTCTGCTTCTTGGTCGGGCTCCCATGCTTGCAGGATGAGTTGGACGTCGGGCAGAAAACTGTCCTCGGAAATCTCCGCGCTGGAGAATTGCAGGTCGAAACCTTGGATGATCTCGTGATGGGTTGCTTGGGGAGCCAACACGACCAGATCGACCTTCAGACGGGGGTTCTTGGCCCGCATCTGCTTTGCCACGCGCATGGGCAGGATGGGGTCGCCATTGCGGTCCAGCAGCAGTACGCGTAGGCCGTCGAGCTTGTGGGGGTAGGTCGTCAGGTAGTCGGTGATGACGCGAACCATCTCATCGATCGCAGTCTCGTCAACGCTGGAGAGCCAGTCCTTGGACTCGTTGCCGCCGTGGCGGACCGGCGCGTACTCCTCGTGTCCGGCCGATTCCCGCATCGGAATGGCGATCGTGCCGCCGGGCCCGACGAGGACCGCAGGTATCCCATGTGGGGAAATGCGATCGATGGCGTCGAAGAAGAGATCCTCATTCTCCTGGTTGAGGCTCAGCCCTCCCTCTTTGTTCAGAGCGGTCTCGATGCTGCCGGCAGCCTCCGTGTAGTTCTTGGCCAGCCAGCGCAGCTTCAGCGGGTGGATGGCCAGCATCATCATGCGGTGGTCGGCTAGCCCGACGACATCTGTCAGGACGACGGCCTCGAGGTCTGTGTTCGGGGCGTTGTGAGGAACCAGGGCGGTGCGAGCTGCGCGGAGTATGCCTTCCCATTCGCGTACGTATTCGTTGATGTTCTCGGCGTCGAGCCCGTCGGATATCCGCTTGAAGTGCTTCTGTTTGAGGCGCTCCAGCTGGCCGGCGAAATGTGATGTGGGTTCGGGCACGGGCTCATCAACCTGCCAGTGCCTGGGCTCGTTGAACTTCTGAAGGAAGGTGTCAAAGGTCAGATTGCTGGCATGGCCGGGGGGAGGTCTCCAGCCGTGGATGAGGGCCGCCAGAGCGATCTGGCCGGGGATGCCCAGGGGGTCCCAGCGAAAGCGTCGCTGGGCGGCACCGTCCATCTCGACCAGGATGCGCAGCGGGGCCCACTCGATGTTCGGGTCAAACGGCTCGTCTTCCTGCGGCGGGCGCGGCTTGGTCAGGTCCAGCAGGCACTCCTTGACCTCAAGGGTCAGGCGAAGTCCGGTGGAGTCCTGGACGTCTCGCAGGGTGCGCGCGTACAGGAAGGCGAACAGCCAGCGGCTCCACTGTCCGGCTTCCTGGTTGCCTTCAAGCCCGACGACGACGGAGCCTTCCTCTTCGTCGGAAAAGTAGGTTAGCTCGCGCAACAGCGCACGCAGTGGGTCATGGACGAATTGAGAGTCCGGGAAGGCGAGCTTCTCGACTTTGCGACGAGATCGCTTGGACAACAGGTCGGCTAGCGGTTCGGTTCCTCCGACGGGAGCCTCGTCAAGGAAGCGCTGTGCGGATTCCTGGTCTCCGCGGTCGAGCGCGTCTTCGATCATCATGGCGTCGTACTCGTTGACCCGCTCTAGGGCAGCCCGTTCGATTTCCTGCCGGACCTGCTGGCCCAGGCCGATTCTCTTGGACTTCTGCTCGAAGACTTCGAGCCAGAGGGTCAGGTCCAGCTCGCGGCGAAGCTCACGAGGATTCTGCGGAGTAGAACCACTGGAGTTGAGGTTGAGGACGAGGCTGCGCATGCGCGTTTTAGTAGTCTCGGAGTCCGTACCGATGTACTCCAAGGACTCCTCGCTGAACTCAGTGGTGGCGATGCGGTCTAGCAGGTCGTCTTCGGTGATTTCCTTGCCGGTGGGCTGCTTGAAGGCACTGACCCAGACGTTCTTCTTGATTCGGGCGGGCAGCGCGGCGGGCTTGATAGAGAGCCCTCGGTCCGGAAAGAGGTCAAGAGCGGGCAGGGCTGCAGAGATCTCGGGGTAGACCGCTTCAGAAGTGTGGACATGAGTTGCTGCGACTTTCTGCGCGGTTTCGACCAGGAAGGTCGCCCAGCGGTGCAAGGAGCGGGGCTCCTCGTCGGTGACAGCACGCCAGATCTCCGGCAGAAGGGTGGCCATGAGGGCCGGAACGGTGCCGATGCCACCGGCCTCCCGCCACGCTTCTGCCATGAACCTGTCGAACCCGCGCTCGCCGGAGGCGTCGTGGTGGTCCCCCAGGATTGCGGCGTCGTCAAGGGCGTTCATGGCCGCCAGCCCCTGTGCGTCCGGAGATTCCCCCCACTCGAAGAGCAGGACCGCCGCGCCCTGTCCCGAATTTCGCCACTTGGTCAGCTGGTCCTGCGGGTCCAGCAGGTAGTCAACCGGTATGCCTTCGATCGGCTCCGAGGTGCCGACCTTGACGACAACCTGACGGTCCGGCGACTCCGACAGCCTCTGGGCGATGCGACGGAGCGCCTCGGCCACGGTCGGCCGATCGAATCCGCTGACTCGCAGGACGGCACGGGCTCCACTGATGTCGGTGACCTTGCAGAGCGCTTCGTCGGCGACGAACCGACCGAGCGCTCTGATACTACTGTCGGTCACCGGGGCTCCCCGCGGACCATGCTGGTCGCATCTGAATATTGAGTGAGCAGGCCGATAGCGGCCAGTCTTTCCCGGAACGCCTTGCCGTTGTGGTCAAGGACAGATGGGTCGACCTCGTAGGCCAACGGGCTCGCAGCCGCGACCTTGTTCTCCATAACGAGCCCGTACTTCTCGTACAGCAGCTCACAGAACTGGTCGAACTCCATCTCCGTCCCCTGCGGTATGGTGGCGGATACCAGGCCTTCGAGCATCGGGGGCTTCAGGGTGAAGTGTCGGCGCCCGACCGTCGCGTTCAGGGCCCCAACAGCGGCGAGGGTCTCGCTGAAGAACGCTCGGGGCGATGCGACCGCGTTGCCAGCCTCCTTGGTGAATCTTTCGTAGCGGCGCTTCCTGGCCTCGTCGCCTTCAGCTTCGTCGATCATTTCCCGGGCTTGGATGTTGATCGCGTTGACGATGTCGTTACGGAAGCCGGTGAGGTTCTTCTGCGACTCTCTGCGCAGCGGGGTCGCCTCATTGCCGAAGTCCAACAGGATCGACTCCTGATCGGTGGCACCAAGCTTCGTGCGTGCGAGATGCAGCTGGTGGCGTGCCAAGCAGTAGGGGACCCAGTGCATGAGGCCCTCGGTGCGCTTGGCTCTCGGGACCGTCGCGATCCGAGTGACGATGTTGCGGGTTCCTTCCCTCAGCAGATCGGGCCACGGGCTGAGGTCCTGGTGCATCGTGATTCCCTCGTCTGTGCCCTCCACGGGCGCTTCGTCGTAATCGAAGTCGTGCGCGCTGAGGGCCTTGGCAAGGTTGCCCAACGGGGTGCCGCTGTCCTGTACGAGGTCGGCCAAGCCCATTCGGGTCGCTTCCTTGCGGGCGAGATCAGGGTCGCTGCGTAGGACCTTGTAGGCCCATCCCCCACCATCGCGGAAAAGGTAACGCTCGATACTCGGAGCATTGATGCCTGCAGCGACCTTGCCAGCCTGCTTGCGCTTCTTGTCGCTGTTCTTGGAGGAGGCATCGGTTTGCTTGATTCGTCGTTCGACTGCGTCGTAGTGGATGAGCTCACCGACGAACGGATAGATGTGCACGCCGAACCAACCGGGTTGGCTACGACGCCCGGGGATTTCGACCAACAAGGAGGAGAACAGGGCGTGGAGTGTTTCCATCGTCTCCGAGGAGTCCAGCTCGACGGCCTTGCTCAGTTCCTCGTCGCCCTCGACGATGCGGGCCTTGGTCGCGATCCGCCGGGCCAGGTCGTGCGAGGTCCTTCTGTAAGCTGTGTCGGCTCCGCCGTCCAGGAGCCCAGCAAATCTCTCCGGGTCATCCTGATGCGCCAGGTACACGCCACGGGCGATCGCGAGCATCTCGAGTGGGACGTAGAAGCCGCGGCCTTGCCGTTCGAGATTCACCCCGAAGAGACGAAGGACGACCTCAGCCTTGGAACGATCGGCCATCACGCACGCACCGACCTGATTTTATCGCCGACGTCGATCATGAGCTTTCTCGTGGCGTTTCCCGCCAGTACCTGAATCTCATCGTCCTGGTTCAACGAGTCGGCCAGCTCTGCCAGGGATCCACTCAGGCCGCGGATCTCTGCCTCATGCTGGACCTCGCTGCGCAGGCCCGCGGCCCACCGTGTCAGCAACTCAAAGCGCAATAGGTCCGCTTCCACCGAGACCGCGTCTTGGTCAGGGGCGACGGCCGGGATGCGGATGTAGATGGCCCGGTTGAGCCACTCGACGGCGTTCTGCATCTCAGGGGCGACGCCCGTTCGGCCTCTCTCTCGCCACTGAGTGACCTGGTCAACGACCTCGACACCCTTACTGGGCACTCGCCGAGAGATCACGGCCGCGCGGCCGCGGTGGGTGAAAAAAGCTGGGTCGAGTATCAGGAAATCGGGGTTGCTCCCCGCCCGGTGAATGCCCTGGACGGCCTCCAAGCCCTTGAGAAAGCGGTCTCGTACCCTGGTGTCTGCCGGGTCCCGGTTCTTGTCCTGGACACTGACGAAGTCGTCGCCGGCCAGCAGGCCCATGCGGGCGAACCGGTCCTTGCCGTCTTCGTTGTTGAAGAAGTCGGCTCGCCGCAGGAACGTGTACACGCTTCGCAACTGTTCAGCCTGCTTTTGGACATCCCGACTCGTACGGACCTTCTGCAGGTAGCTGCCAGCGTCCGCGGGAGGGAAGTCGCTAGCTGTGTCCGGGTCCAGCCGGTCGTCGACCTGGCGGCGGGAGACCTTACCCGGGTCCAGTTTTCGTAGTGCGAAGAAGGCAGGCACCAGATGGCGCTGTTGCTGCGTCAACCGGTCACCGAAGAGCGCCTGGTGGTACAAGTGGGGAGCCTGCCACAACCTGTTCGAGTGCGACCACTGGTACTTGGCGTGAACGTTCTCGCAGGAAAGGCCGCCGGTGAGCATGTAGCTGGTCACCGATAGCGCCTGACGGGTCGTGACCACGGCCCCGGTGCGCTCGGCCGCGGCGAACACGTCCCGGATCGCGGCCCGGCGCTGAGGCCCGCGGGTGGGATCGCTGAGCTCGTTGCGGTTGGCCAGAATGGGGCAGACTTCCCGTGCATCGCAGGTCTCGCAGGGCTTCCATCGCGACCATTGCGTCGTCGTCCACTGCTTCAGGACCCACGGGATGAGCCCGCCGTTGGGGCTGTCAGCCGCTACCGACTGGTAGTTGAGGTTGATGACGGTGACTGTGCCATCAGGGTCGCTGAGCTGCCCGCGGACGATGCCTTCCGTAAGGGTCGTCACCACAATCTTGGCGCGCCCCGTGCCGCCTTTGGCGAGACTATCGTCTTCAGCGGCGCACTTGCGTAGCTGGCCCTCGTTCGCGCAGATGATCGCGACGCCCCCATCCGCAGGGTCGAGCAACTCCACAAGCTTGTGAGCGCCCGCCTGCACGCTGAGCTCGCTGAGATCCCTGAGAATAAACAGCGGGCGTCCGCTACGGGTCCGACCGATAGGGCGGCTGGCATCGCCTGCCTCGGCCAACTCGCGGAAAACCGCCTTCCGGACCTCTGGTGTGATCGTCTCGGCATCGACCCGTAGCCCGGCCAGAAGGCTGGCGCACAGACTTGTCTTGCCATGCCCGGCGTCCCCGGTCAGGACGATGGTTTTCGCGGTCGGTCGCTCAATGGCACTCAGCAGGTAGTTCAGCGTCACGACGGGGAACAGAGATTGCGTCCAGTCTGCCTGCAGCTCGTAGATCATCTCGGAGGTGTCGACGTCGAACGGCTGGTAACGACGTATCCGTTGAACGTGTTTGTTGACCTCTAGCGGCATGCTGCTGTCCTTCGTCGACCGAGCCGAGAGCGCTGTGAAATTCTAGCTGCCGGGGCCGCTGACTGTAGATCGATTTCCCTGACCGAGCACTGAAGCACCTTGGTTCACGCTGTGTGACTGTATGGATATCTCGGGAATTGATCATCATGCTTGATGATGAGGCACTCGATGTTGACTGCGATCGCGCTCAAGACGTACGCGACGTGGGGTTTGACGACGCCGAGGTAGCGCAGCGGCGTAGTCGCTGACCATTGAAGGGCTTATTCAGGCTGTCCGTGATGCCGAAATGTGAGGCGTAGAACCGTCGTGATCAGCACGTCAGGCGATACTCAGATATCGGTTTACCACCCACACTCATCCTTGATCGAGTGTTGTGATCCAAGCGGCGGCTGAAGTTTGCGGAGGGCGTCGTCCTCCTGCGAGTCTCGCTCGATGTTGGTCTCGCGGTTGACTTAGAGGCAGCTCCCATCAACGTCTTCAGGACCAACTTCCCGAAGCCAACGTCTGATAGGGAACCGTCGAGTCCTAATTCGACGGTGACCTCGGCGCCTCCGTTTCAGGAGGCTGCGACTCTCCATAGCGGGCGAGGCGGGGCTCCCGAGCGCGGCGTCCCCCGCTACTCAAGGGCGACCTCTCTGTCCCCACTGTCGGCCTCGCGTGCCGAGCCTGCAACGGACGGGTCCCGCCTACGAGTCGTCAGTTATGATCCAGCTGGTGAGCTGCAATCATTGATCGAGCGGAAAGCAGCGGAATTGCTGTAGCTTGATTTCAAGCGACTCAAGGACCGACATATCAACGATCACCTCAAACCTGGAACAATCACTGCTTGCGACTGGTAGCCACCAGCTCCTTAGCGGGCCTGCTACTTGACTGCTGCAATGAGAGCGCTCCCCACTGCGCGTGCGATCGCAGGAGGAACTGCATTTCCGATCATCCTACCTATAGGGTTGAACTCCACAGGTTCTCCTGGCCGGACAAACTCATAATCTTTCGGAAATCCTTGCAGTATCGCCGCTTCCCTCAGAGTGATCGCACGATCCTGCTCCGGATGGCCGAACCTTCCGGTGCCAAAATTGTATGACATAGTCGTAATAGTTGGAGACGGCTTGTCCCATTCCATACGCGCGTATACATTCCTGAATGTGGCACCAGAAGGCCTGGCGTGACAAGGAGATAGCAGCTCTGTCGGCCAATCATGCCACGTACCCCCTGGGCTGGATGCTTTGATCCGCTTCAAGTTCAGAGGGCTCAAGGCTCTTGCCTTATGCATACCATCGAGGTCATGCGTTTTCCCTTGATGAACGACTGGGAGGCTATAAATCGCATCTCTCACCGTTACAAATTCTCCAGGCTTGCGTTCACCTCCGGGGACATTGATGTGTCCGATTCGCGACGCAATGAGAACGAGTCGACGACGCTCTTGCGGAAGGCCATATTCTGGACCGTAGCAGCTCTTGAAAGAAACTCCGTAACCAATCTCTTCGAGAGTGCTAGCGAATTCCCTGAAGATCGTAGAACTCATGATTCGAGGGACATTCTCCATGGTCACTAGCTCAGGACGAGATTCTTTGGCGAGTCGTGCAAACTCACCAAGGAGCGACCACTGCGGCTCTGAAGTCGTATCCACGCCTCGCCGATATGGCGAGAAGGGCTGGCACGGAGCGCACCCCGCCAAAAGACGTATTGAGCCCGGCTTCCATAGACCCTCAAGCTGCTCTTTAGAGACTGTTCGGATATCTTGCTCGATGAACGGAGCTGCAATATTTTTCTCAAACGGGTATCTGCACCGAGGATCTATATCAAAACCGGCGACCACATTCAGGCCAGCCTGCATCAATCCATGCGACAGCCCACCCACTCCGCAGAAGAGATCTATCACTGAGATGCGTCTCGCCATATCGCCCATACTATGAACTTAGCTTAAACTGTCCCGCCTCGTCGACGGGTGGGGATAACGACACGAGCTCATCGTCCCAGTGCGCCTTAGCTACCAGCGGCAGCCCTCCTGCCAGGTCCTGGAGAGTGGGAACAGGAGTCGGCGGGTACCGATGTCGATCACGGTGGCCAGGAGCATCCACCGGCTGGCGACCAGCAGATAGGTCGCATCCCCGCACCAGCGCTCACCGGCCCGACCAATGCTGAAGTGGCGGCGCAGCTGCGTGGTGCACCCACTCCGCCCGCAGTGCCGCCCGGCGAATGCCGTGCTCGCGCGTCATCCGCTCCACCTGCTTGCAACTCACCACCATGCCTCCCTCGCGCACCCGCGGCAACCGGTACGTCCCGCCTGGTGTGGCGTGGACACTGCGATTCTGCGCATCATCGAGTACGGCCACCGATCGAGGTTGCGCGGCGGAAGCCGTCGCCGAATCTGTCGGTCTGGTGGGACGTCAGCGATTGATCTGCTCGACGATCTTCTTGATGTTCTTGATCCCGTAGTCCGGGCTCCCTTGGCCGAGCATGTAGCCGACGATCGCGTCGACGTCGGAGAGGCTCTCGGCACTGGAGTCGCCGAGCACTCGCCGTACGTGCGCCTTTTCGTCCGGACTCACAAAGCCATTGCTTCCACCGAAGCCGAAGGTGAAGTCCAGCCGATCCCTGACCTCCGGGGCGAGGCTGAACTTCGCTGTTTGCCCCGGACTCGTCAGATCCTCGGCACTCACTGCCGCTGCCCACTCGGCCAGGGGCGTCGACTTCGTCTCCACCACGCACAGCGCCCCTCGCTGAGCATGCACCTGGGCGAACGCGGGTGTTCCTGCAGACGGGACGAAGGCCAGCACGGCTCTGTTCAGCCCGGATGGTTCCTGGGTAGCAGGTGTGTTTCGACCGTGACTTTCCACGAACGCGTCGAGCCTGCGTATCCCGCGACCGTTTTGCAGGGTGTTGGAGACCAGGAGCGGCTCAGTCCCCAGGCCGGCGGCATGCTCAGCGATCCAGTCGATGCCGAGTTCGGCGGCGAACGCATTGCCACCTCACGGCAGCGAAACACCAGGTCAGGACAAGGTCGCCTGATGGGCTACACGCGACTGTCGAGTCGGATCTCGTGTCCTTCGCGTCCGGCCGCGAGTGCCGGTGTCGGTTAGCTCTGCAGCAGGTTGAGGCCGCGCAGGTCGGTCACGTACTTGATGATCAGCGCGGCGGACAGGTGGGGGATGTCGTTGTCGGGGCCGATGCCGACTTCTCGAACGGCCCTGGCGAAGCGGTCGGAGGGGAAAGGTGAGCCGTTCATCGGGTCATCCGGGTGTCGGTAGGCGTGGAGCAGCGGTAGGAGTGAGTGGCTGCGTTGGGCCTCGGGCAGTGCCCGCAGGGCGGTTTCGAAGCGGGTGAACCAGTCGTCGCAGCTGTCGATGCGGTGGATCGGGTGGCCGGCGTGGATGAGCCAGTCGACGAAGGTGTCGAGCGAGATGCCGTCGTCGTGGGGGTTGACGACGTTGTAGGTCCGGTATCTGTCGGTGTTGCGCCCGCTCAGGGTGTTGACGGCTTGAGCGACGAAGTCGACGGGCAGGCCGTCGTAGTGGGCCTGCGGCAGGGTTTCCTTCGTGTCGGTGCGGTAGAAGGAGGCCGGTGCGATTCCGGTCGTGACAAGGCTGAAGAGCAGGCGGGTGAAGATGTCGGGCACGTTGAGCTGACCGGCGTGCCGGGTGTGGGCGAGGATCATGTCCGACCGGAACACGGTCACGGGGAGGCCGCATGTCTCGTGGGCCTCGCGCAGCAGTACCTCCCCGGCCCACTTGCTGCTCGCGTAGCCGCTCGCGTAGGTGTCCGAGAGAGTGCGTGCGGGGCTGACCTTGCGGATGTCGGCGGCCTCGTCGAGCTGTGCAGGGTCGAGCTCGCCGGCCATGCCAACGGTGGAGATGTACGTGAGGGGTTTGACGTTCCCGGTGAGCGCTAGGCGGATCACCTCTGCGGTGCCGACGACGTTGGGGCCGAAGAGCTGGTCGTAGGGGAGGACGTGGTTGACGAGCGCTGCCGGGTGAAGGACGAGGTCAACGTCAGCGGCCAGCCGACTCCAGGTGTCCTGGTCCAGGCCGAGGTGTTGCAGGCCAATGTCACCGGGCACGACGTCGAGGTCGTCGCCAGCCAGGTTCTGGTAGCGGCGCAGCAGGTCCGCGTCGCCGGTGTCGAAGGCGGCGCAGAGGCGACGGCGGGCATCGGCGGCGTCTCGGCCTCGCACCAGGCAGATCAGGCGTCCGCCGGTCTCGGCGATCCATTCCAGCCAGTCCAGGCACATGAATCGACCGAGGAAGCCGTTGGCGCCTGTGAGCAATATGGTCTGCGGGGTCGCTCGGACAGCGCGTGGCAGCCGACCTGCGTTCTCGAGGACCTCCATGTCGAGGAATTTCTCCAGCGTGAGGTCGGCCGCAGAGAGCTGGGTGGCGTCGGCACCGTGCACTGCGGCGAAGGATGGACGTTTCACGCTTAGAGCGCGTTCGGCCTCGATGTGGTCCGCGATCGTCCGCAGGTCGTTCGCCGGGCTGAGCAGCACCCCGACCGGGATCTCGACATCGAGGACGTCCCGCAGCAGCCTGGAGAACGACAGCGCCGACAGCGAGTCGACCCCTAGATCCGTGAAGTGCACGGTCGCGGTCAGATCCGCAGGTGAGCAGCCCAGCAGCACGCCGGCGGCACGGCGGATCGTCTCAAATACGGGCTGGTCTGGACCCGCCTCACGCAAGGCGCGCAGCGCGTCTTCCTGTCCGCTCGCCAACTGCTCGTAGAGGGCTTCGAGGCGGTCGCCGTAGCGTGCCTTGAGCTGAGGGCGCAGGCTTTTGCGGAGCTCGGACAGCAGGCCGTTCGTCACGCTGAACGGCTCGGTCTCGATGAGGAAGTCGCGGGGGATCTCGTACGACTCCAGCTCGGCCTGGCGGGCGATGCGCTGCATCGACTCAGCGATCGCCAGTTTGAGGTCTTCGTGGCTCGCTGCCTGCTCGATCGCCTGGTCGGTGGGCACGACCACGGCCAGCGGATACGCGCGCTCGCTATTGCCGTATACGAAGATCTGCCGGATGAGCGGGCTGGAGACCAGGACGCTCTCAAGCCGTGAGATCGCGACGAACTCGCCCTGGGCCAGCTTCAGCACGTTGTTGCGGCGGTCGATGTAGATGAGCTCGTCTGGGCCGGTCTCGGCCATGATGTCGCCGGTCCGGTAGAAACCGTTCTCGGTGAAGACCTCCGCCGTCACCTCAGGCCTCTTGTAGTAGCCGCGAGCCATGGACGTCATCTTGAGCAGCAGTTCACCTCGCGGGTACGGCGAGTCCGTGGCGAAGTAGCCGAGTTCGGGCACGTCGACGAGCTTGTAGGCGATCACCGGAGGCCGCAGCACGCGCGAGTCGCGCAGGACGACGCCGGCCTCAGTCGACCCGTAGACGTTGTGCAGGGGCAGCCCGAGGGAGGATTCCAAGAACCGCTTCAGCTCCGGCGAGAGCGGGGCGCTGCCGCAGGAGACCTCCCTGACCCGGCCGCCGAGCAGACGGTCTCTCAGGTCCGCCGCAACCGCCGCCTCCAGCGCGCTTCGGTCGGTGGACTCCGAGGACGAGGAGCGCCGAGTCAGTTCCCTCTGGTACTCCTGGAACAGGATTTCGCAGATGCGCGGGACCAGCAGCAGCTCGGTCGGCCGTGCGAGCTCCATGTCCTCCAACAGGGTCGACGCGTCGCTCTTCGCCGTGAAGCAAGCCGTCCCGCCCCGGCCTAGCGTGCCGTAGAGCGCCGCGCGTCCGGCCGTATGGCTGAGGGGCATGTAGTTGATGCTGACGACGTGCTCTGCGTCGGCGTGGCCCACGCCGGCCCACAGACGATGCTGCATCCGCTCGGTGTATATGGCTCCTTTCGGGGAACCCGTGCTGCCGGAGGTGTAGAGGAGCAACTGCATGGGGTCCTCGTCCGGCTTTGGCCGGGGCAGCGGTACGTCCGGCAGGGGACGGCCGCGTTCGATCACGCTAGCGAGGGTGTCGAGGGCGCTCAGACCGGCCCGGGCAAGCCGCTCCCCTGCGGCCTCGAGCATCTCGCGCTCATCATCGACCTCCGGGTGGTAGTCGAACACCAGCAGCCGCGGCTTCGACGTAGCCGACAGGACCAGCTCGACCGCGCTGTCGAGGACTTCGAGGCTCGCCGCCAGAACGCATGGCGCGGTCTCCTCGACGATGGGCGTCAGCCGTGCGACCGGAGCGTTCGACGGCAAAGGCACGGTGACCGCGCCCAGCCGGAGGCATGCCAGGTCGAGCACCGTGTAGTCCGCGCTCGTGAAGCCGTACAGCGCGACGAAGTCACCGGCGTTCACTGGACGCTGGACGTCAAGGTGCCACTCGGCGGCCGTCGCTCCGGCCCGCTCCCACAACTCGGCATAGGTGATCGTGGTGAACCGCGGTAGCAGCCGCAGCACCTTCCGACCCGACACCGGGTCGATCACCGCCTCCTTCACCCGCTCACCCAGCGCCGGGCGTCCGGCGTATCCGTCCATGACCGAGGCGACGATTCGCGCCAGCCCATCTGTGGAATCGCGTGCGGCTGTTGTGAACAACTCACGGCCTTTCCGTGCGTGGGTGGATAGCGGACGAGTTGAATCCTTAGCTCAGCGGTCGAGGACGAGGCAGACTTCGGTGCCGGCGGTGTGCATCAGTTCGGCGCGTTGGCGTGGGTTGGTCTCGGTGAAGAGGTTTTGGTGGATCTGCTCAGTGGCGGAGGCGAAGCGGACGAACGAGCTGAGCTTCTTGCTGGTGTCAGGGTCGGCGGTCAACGGTGCTGCGAAGGCTTGGAGAGTGCTGGCGTGAAAGATGATGGGGCTGTGCTCGGGGCGGATGACGGTGGACCCGACTTCTAGTAGCACGACGATGTGATCGCCTGCGTGTATCTCTCGGTGCAGCGTGCAGCTCAGCCGTAGCGGTGAGCTGTTCAGCCAGATGCGTGGTCATTGGCCTGCGGATCGGTCGGTGTCTTCGGCGGACAATTGGCGCACGATGACGCGGTGTTCGGTGGCGAGCACGCTGATACCGATCCGGTTGGCGGTCCGCAGACGGGGCCACGTGGTGGTGGAGGAGTCAGCGATGCAGACGGATACGAGCGGCGGCTGCGTTGATACGGACGGGAACGAACTGGCGACCAGTCCTACGGGTGGTGGTCGAGGAGCGCGCAGACGGTGGTGATGCCGCTGGGGAACGTCCCATAGGCACGTCCTAGCGTCAAGCCTGTGAGCGCCGCACCATGGAGGGGAGCCGAGTCCGGATCGGTCATGGTGCCCTTGGAGCTGTTGTCGGGTTCCCGGGAATGCCGGAAGCCCGGTCCGGACAGGATGGGCAGCGCCGAGACCATGCGAGCGCAGTTCGACTCCTGCAGCAACGGAGGGCCCTAGGACGAGAACGCCTACCCGTCCAAGTAGACCAGGACCGAGCCGGCTGAGGTCGTCGACGTAGCGCGTGGTCATCTCGTAGAAGGCCCGGACGCCTTCCCCGTCAGGTGAGGTGCCAGACGGCCGCGGGCGGCCATCTCATCGGGTGGTCCTTCGTGATCAGGTGTTCTGGTGAGCATCGATCAGTTCTTCGGCCATGGCCCCGAGGCTTCCGTTCGCCACCAACGAGGTGTTCACCAACCGGGAAGCGCAGATCGATCGCCGCCATCACTGGCTGATCGAGCACTCCGCATGTGAGTGGCCCGTCCCGGCGCTGATGTACTTCCAGCGGCCCGCGGCCGACATCCTCGCGGTGGCTGGAGAGGGCGGCATCGGCAAGTCGCCGCTAACGCGTCCCGTCGCTGACCCTCCGCGGGCGATCCAGTCGCTTGGAATTCGCGGCCGTCAGCTGTCTATCTGGCGTTGCCGGCCAAATGGCGATGCGAGTCTTGGGCGGTGGGGATCAGAAGGTAACGCGCGAGGATGACATCTCCGATCTGGCGTACCTCGGCAACGGTCATCCTGTGGCCGGGGTGATGAGGGAACTTTCCCGGGCCGACGAAGCTGGGGGCTTCTGGGTCGCCGACGAAGAATGGAGCAATCACTAGCTGCAGCTCATCGGCAAACCCCGCGGTGAGGAACTGGGTGTGGACGGTGCCACCACCTTCAACCATCAGTCGTCGGACCCCCGGGCAGCGAGTTCCGCAAGAACGGCCGTCAGGTCGACGGGGTTACCGGCGTCCACGACCGTGGCGACACCGCTGAGTCGGTCGCGGCACTTGTCCACCGCGGAACTGGCGCAGAAGACGATCTTCTCAATGTCGCCGGCGGCAAAGAACTGGGCCTGAGGGTCGAGGTCGCCGCGGCTGGTGAAGGTGACCTTGATCGGTGTTTCGGGGAGGCCGCGATTAACACGGTCCTCACGGCGCTGCTGAGCACGCACCAGAAGGCGGGGGTTGTCGCGTCGGATGGTGTTGGCGCCGACCATGATCGCGTCGCAACTGGCTCGAACTTCGTCGACGCGATCGAAGTCCTCGTCGTTGGACAGCAGGAGACGCTCGTCGGTGTTGTCGTCGATGTATCCGTCGATCGACGCAGCGCAGGACAGCAGCACGTACGGGCGTTCGCTCATTCGAAAGCTCCAAGGTCAGTGGTGATCAGACGCTCGACGATACGGACGAAGTCTTCACCTGGGTCGTCGCAGGCATTGAGAGCAGCGAAGTGCTCGTCGGCCATCCATTGGCGGAGTCGCTTGTCTCGGGCGGCTTGGTGGTGGAAGCGCCGGGCTGTGCCACCGCTGCAGGGCAACGGGATGACTTTCTTGTCCATCGACAAGGCGAGGTCGATCTCTGTGCGGGTGCTGGCCGCGTCGCCGAGAACGATGATGTACTTCGCATCATGGATGACGTTGCGGTGACCGAAGAGCCCGAGGGCCAGGGCAACGTCGGGCGGACGGTACTGGTCGGCGATGTAGGTCATGACCTCGATTCCAACGCCGACCGGGCCGTGACTGACCTTGTATTGCCTGCTCATCACGAGCCGTGCAAGGCATCGATCACGCTCGCATCGGTGTCGGGAGCCCGGCTGCCGCAGATAGCCAGGTGCACCTGCCCGGGCTGCGCCGTTCCGGCCGCGCCGGCGTCGGCCTGTTCCTCTGGGAGGTACCAAGGACCTGCGAGATCAACGTTGATGTCCACCGGTCTGGCCGGGGCCAGGCCGAGCTGCAGCCGAGCCTGGTCGGGGATCTGCAAGCCATCGGCGATGCGCCTACCGTGTTCACCGTGACTCCCAGCCAATCCTCTCCCAGCAAACCCGACCCGTTCGCCCGTCACCGTATGCGGGTCATCACGGTGTCCGGCGACGGCCGGATCACCTCTGATGTCCTCCAACCCTGGTCGGCGGTCACCACCACCAACCTGGCCACGGGAGAATCACCGGACTTCCCTGCAGCGGAGATTCCCTCCGGTGTCCTCAGGAGGAGCGCGAACGGCGAGGAGACGCTCATGACCGTGGACGGACTCCGGCTGGAACTGGACGGTGCCGGGAACATGAAGGTCCACGACGACGAGGGCGAGATACGCGGTCCAGGGATCTTCATGGTGGTGGAAGTACTGCCTCAGGAGGGTTGAGCGGCAACCCGAGGGACCAACCTTCAATAGGGGCGATCCGCGCGTTCGAGGATCTCCTCTGCCCACGCCGTCGGGCCAGCCTTGGCATCGCGCCACTCGCCGACGGATCGGATCGGACCCTGAGCAGGTTGGACCTCGGCGACTCTAGCCATGCGGATCTCGTACGCCAAGGAGAACATTTGGACAGCAAGGATCCGCCGGAAGGAACCACCAGGGCGCCCGGCGAGCGCGGAACCGCCCAGCAGTACGGCTTCCGGCTTCATCCTCCGCGCCGTGGTGATCAGCTGCTCGGATTGTTCGACGAATGGCACACCGGAGTCGTTCACGAACGCCACGACACCGCCGTCCCCAAAGACATCGATTCCTTGATCGTGCACCACCGAGGCGACAGCCCCTGCTACCACCACGAGACGCTCAGGAACCTCGACAGCATTGAGCGCAAGCCCATGAACATCCGCGCACACCCGATCCATGATCTCCAGCAGCTGCTCACGCGACCTCATATCCGGCAAGACTAGACTCCACAGCACGGCTCGTTGACGTCCTTCAGCCTCAGCCACGTCTGGTTTCGTGTTCGCCTGTCGATCCCCAGGATCGGCAGAGTGCTCCAGTGGAACCGGCCGCTGAAGATCGTGATCGCTCCTGCGCTAGATCGTGCTCCGGCCGCACAGAGATCGTCAACGCTGTGCGAAGTGTTCCTCGGCTGCACGAGCGTCGCTAGAGGAGAAGAACCCTAGAGCGGGCACCTCCGAGGTGCCCGCCAGCAGGGCACGATCAAGCAGGGTGTTGAACTCCTCGCAACTGGTCTCCGGGAGAAGAACACACGAGTGGCAAGCGGCTCGGTTCAAGTTGTCGGTGCCGCTGGTCTGCGCTTCCATGCACAGTGGATCAGCGGAACACCACGACACTCGTTGTAGGGCGCTGCGCACAGAGGCGGCGAGCCGTCCCGACTCCACCTGGGCGACAATGCCGCCAAGGCTCCCGGCGGAGTCGCTGGTGGCCGTGTAGACCAAAAAGCCGGACATCTTGTCGGACACGTACAGGCGCTCACGCAAGGACGCCGCGGGGTACCCCGAGTCCAAGCTCCACTCATTGATGATCGAGTGAGCCAGCGTGTGGATCATGACAAGGCGCGGCGTGATGTCTCGATCCGGGACCAGGCCGAACCGCGCGAAACGCTCCCGGTAAGCGCGGTCGATGGGAGCTACTCGGGCCTGAACATCAGGATGTGATTCCCACTCGGCGACTCGATCGGGATCCAAACGGAGGAAGACGCCCTCCCCGATGACTTCGATCGCGGGCAGCCAATCAGGTCGGTTCTCAGTCGAGTAGAGCTGTGCCCGCTGGTCGAGGTTCGCGCTGCTCGGAGCGGCCAGACGAGTGAACCCCTTGAGCACCCGTACTTCGCGCAGTCGCTTGACCCGCATCACCTTGTCAATGGCCAGCTCGGCTGCGATGTCGTCGTCCGGCCACGGCACACAGACGAAGTCCTGCTTGCCCGGCCTCTCTTCGGTGGTCCTCGTCAGCGCTTGGTACTCGTCGAGCTTCAGCGTCGCCTCGGAGTCGTCCGTGTGACCGGCATCGTCCTGGCGGCGTCTCTCCACGGCCTGAATGATCTCTTCGACGCTGTACAGCCTATGGTCGTCCAGCTCCAGCTCTTCAAGGCGGTCACGTAGGTCGGGCGCCTTCTTGAGGGATCGCCAGTGGCGCTCCACCAGCTTCTGGACGCCTTCCGACCAGGGTGGGATCGAGAGTGCGGATCGCACATCGGAGAACCAGACCCCGGACGCACCACGCTGCATCGCCCGCGGAAGCTGTTCGCAATCTTCTGTCGGCACGTCGCCGAGCCAGGGTCGCCGACCTGTGCAGTCGCTGATGCCCTTCAAGGCGGCCTTCCTCAGGGCGCCTTCCATGGTGACAGGGCGCACGCCACATGAGCAGGAGATCTCGATGTCGCCGAGCGAGGCGCTACGACCTGTGGCTTTCAGCCTCAAGTCGTGGCGCTGAGAGTCATTCCCAGTGGGATTGCCACCCTTGTGAAGCCAGCGAAAGTAGGGAAAGTCATCGATGTGCCCCTCGGCGCAGCAGACGACGAACCTGGACGGCACCAGCTCGCGATCGCACTCCTTGCATTTGGCAGGGCTACGACTCGCGCCGAAGAACCTCGCTTTTGCCAGTCGGTTGCACCCCGGGCAGGACTGGACCTCCGGAAACCTGATCACCGGGATGTCGCCGTACTTCGCGCTCTCCGACGCCGGGGGGAGCCGGAAGCACTCCACCCCGAGCTCCTTTTCCAGCCGGCGCTCGTGGACGGTCTGGTCGAAGGGACCGAGCTCCGGCCACCGATCGAGTCCGGCCACCATGAACGACTCGCTGCCGACGGCGATCAGGGAACCGACCCCGTAGGTCGTGATGAGCTGTGCTCGCCGTACGCCCCCAATGGGCTTTCCCTTCACCGAGCTTCCCTGTCCAGGTAGATGGTCGACTCGACATCGACGTCCCGCAGACTCCACAGCGTTGCGAACGAGGAAGCGATCGAGTCGTCCGACTCGTCCCATCGCCCGGCGTCGACCATAAGGCCGGGCTGCCGGTACGTGCCGTACGTGAGCTCCGGGTCCTCGTCCGCCGCCTCGCGCCACTGGGCGATGATCTCTTTGATCTGTTTCTCCGTCATGTCTCGCTCGGCTCGATCGGCGACCCGCTCGACGCGGGCAAGGATCCGCTCGCAGATCGCGTTGAGTTCGTCCTCGAACTCCGCGATGTGAGCGGCGGCCTCCTTGGGACGGGCTGCTGGAATCATCAGCCGGGCCAGGCCGACGATGGCGGCGTGCAGGCCTCGGTCGCGGGCGCGAGCAGAGAACGGCGTCACGCTGGTCGCCTCGACCTGTCGATACAAGGCGGAGTGGTATGAAGCGAAGTTCTCATAATGTGAACGGTCCCTGGATCGCGCCCCGTTGAACAGAATCGCCACGAGTCCAGGCCACTTCCGCCCGACCCGACTGGTCGCCTGGATGTACTCGGAGGTGGACTGAGGCTGTCCCATCACGACCATCAAGCCGAGGCGGTCGACGTCAACGCCCACGGAGATCATGTTGGTGGCGAGGATCACGCCCAATGCGTCCGGATAGGGCGTGGCCATGTCCTGAAGGTGGCCGGGGATGGCACTTGACGGTTCACGGCTGGTCAGCTCGATGTCACGGCCGATGTCTCGTCGTTTCTGGCCGAGACTCTCACTGAGAAGGTCGAGACGGTCGTTGACGTCATCCTGGACCTGGAGCTTGGCGCCGCCGAGAAGCCGGAGGCTGTTGAAGTAACCCAGGAGGGTCCAGTAAGCATCGCGGACCTCGTCACTTCCCTCAATCGCCTGGGCATGGTGGAGCAAAGCCGCGTACGTCCGTACCATCAGACTCGTCTGGCTGGTCGCCGGCGCCATGAGGCCCACGTAGAGCCTGCTCGCCTTCCGCGAAGGCGGTGTCTCAACTGAGAAGTAGGAATCCCTGGCATCGAGCCCAGGCGGCGGAAACTGCTCCACCTGACGATCGAACAGCGCAAGGCCCTGGTGCGCGGCACGACGGATCGTGGCCGTGGAGGCGACGACCTTAGGCCGTTGGCCGATCAGGTCCACGGCCGTCTCGTAGAGGCCCGCCAGAGTGCCCAAGGGACCTGAGATGAGGTGCAACTCGTCTTGAATGATCAGCTCGGGCGGTGGTTCTGAACCGAAATGATTGAACAGGTTGCCGATCTCCGGCTTCCAGGGAAGCCCGGCGAACTTGTCCGCCGTGGCGATGATCAAGGTCGGGCGTTGCGCATAGATGGTCTCGTCGACCACGTGGATCGGAAGGCCGTCAGCGAAGTCGCAGCCCGGTGTGCCACAGGCGATCACCAAGCGATCGCCTGAGACCTTGTAGTCGTAATGGTCAAGGGCAGTGCCGCACCAGGGGCAAGAACGAATCTGGACAGGGTTCTCCTCCTGCACCTCCTCGTTTCTGGCGAGTCTCCGTAGAGAGCGCTTGGCCTCGTCCAGCGTGTTGGGCGTGGATCCACGTCCCACCCACATGCCGATGGAGATCTCCCTCTGGCCGAGACGGTCGCCTGAGTCCCGGCGCAATCGCTCCATGCAGCACATGAGGAGGGCGGCACGTTCGAACTGCTGGACCGTCAGCAGGCGAAGCGTGTAGCGCATCAAGACCGTGACTCCACCACCGTTCTGTGGGTCACGGAACCTCCTGAGGAACGTGGAGAAGGCGATCAGACCCAGGTAGGCCTCGGTCTTGCCACCACCGGTGGGAAACCACAGCACGTCGGCGATGTCACGGTCGTCCGACGTCCGATCGGCGATTCCGCTGATCGAGAGGAGGATGAAGGCGATCTGGAAAGGACGCCAGGTTCCTGCCGTCTCATCAGGCGACGAGGTCTCTCGATCCGACGACCTCAGCCATTCCGTACGGGCACGCTGCATGGCCATGGCTTGGTTCGCGAGCCGGAACGCCTCCATGGGAGCCGTGTCCGCGGGATTCCCCAACAGCTCGATCCCCGCATCCATGCGATCGCACGCCGCCGTACACCGTTCCAAGTGCTCGAAGGCGGTCTCGCGCAGGCCCTCGTCCGAGATGCCCTCAGCCTGTTCGCTTCTGCGTTGAATCCAGGCGCGGTAACCCGCGGTCAGCCCCTTCAGCGCGGCGACGACCTCTGCGTCGGATGCGGTGGCGAGACGATGCATTCCGAGTCGAGCCACGTCGATTTCAAGGTTGGAATCGGCCAACCGAAGATCGTAGGTGGGCACGAACGTAGTTCGAATCCACTGAGGTGCAGGAGTGGCAGCCAGGTCGTTGATGGCGACCTCCACGGGGTCCCACTCCACCGCGCAGCCGTGGCCAGTGGCGAAGTTCGGCCCATGACGGTAGAGCAGCCTGTAGGCCCCGGCTTCCTCGTCCGTGTCTGCGGAACCAAGTGATGGCCGCTCCACGAAGCACGACGATCCGTCTACGGGCCGTACCGTGATGCGCGGTTGGAAGAAGGCCATTGCATCACGGTCGGAAGTGTTGTCCTGCGCCACGAACAGGTTGAGGAGCGCCAGCGTGACAGCCGCGACTCCGTCGGCATTCGCTGGCCGCACCCGAACGAAGAGTTCCAGGTTGTCGGCCACTCTGATGGACTGCTGGAACACCTCCGAGACCTTGATGCTGCGAGGCTGAATCGGCAGGCTCATGCGCCGCCAAGATTCGTCCGCCACGGAACTGGTGCGACTACGACGTCCTTCCGCAGGGACGTCGGCCACATAGCGGGCCGCCTCAACCTCGACCACGATCGAATCCGAGACCGTCAGGTCGACGGAGAAGGTCATGCCCATGGAGGACGGGTAACGCACGTGTGCCATGGTCACGGCCGGGTCGGGAAAATCGTTCGGTCCCGTGGTCTCCGACTCCACGTCCAGTGCGTTGGCGTCGGCGACGCTGTCCTGAGACTGCGGGAACAGGATCCCGGCGGCGTACTTGGTGATGGGCGGATCGGTGATCGTCTCTTCGGCCGCGCCGGTGGGACCGATCAGATCTCGCTCCAGCCTTGTGACCAGTTCGCGGCGGAAGGCATAGTGCTCGTCGAAACTCATGACTGCTCTTCACCCCAGTCGCAACGCCCGAGACCCACGATCCGCGGTCGCAACCAGACGCCCGACCAGCCGAGACCCGCGTTGAGGCCCGCGGCTTCGCGGCCGATCACGGTTTCCACGTCGTCCACTCGAAGATCCTTGATCGTGGGCGGCAGCCTGCGTTCACGACCGGGCAAAAGCGTTCGCAACGCTCTGACGAAGGCTTCGCCGGTCACGCCGATCCGGTGCCCGTCGTGTTCCACGGCGTACGTTGGGAGGTCCGTTGTCGCGACGGCCGGTAGCTGAACGAGCGTGATGAGGTCGCCCTCTCGCACGGCGGTCGCAAGGTGGTTCTGAATCTTCAGTGGGTCTTCCTGAAAGCCGATCGTGCCCGCCGGCTCGTCCCGGTTCACGTCTTCCGGAAGAGCCTCAATGCCGAACACTCGCCCGGCTTTGAACCCCAGTTCGGCCCACCGCCCGTCCCGCTGCCGCCGGAGACGGCCGGCGGTGAGCTTGGCGATCGGCTTCATGTGGATCAGAAGATCACGCGGTCGGGTCATCGCCACATAGAGGAGTCGAGCACGCTCGGCCTGTTCGATGGGATCGTTCTCGGGGGCATCACCCGGATCCACGACGACCACCTGATCGAATTCGAGACCCTTGACTCTGTGGACGGTCGAGATCACGAGGCCTTCCGACGACTGGTGGGTGAGCTCGTCGGGCAGGTCTCCACGTATCAACCGCTTACGAATCGCCGAAAGATCGAGGGTCTCACCGCGACGGCCCCGGTCGATGCGTCGGAGAAGCTCCCAGGAGACCTCCGGATCGACACCGGCCCGGCTGAGCACGTCCAACGCCTCGCTCTTCTGCGGCTGCTTGGAATCGAGCTCGCGGTAAAGCGAGCCGACCCACGAAGGGATGACTTTGTCCTGAGCGGCGTGCTGGAGCCGATGCGGCACGCCAAGCTCGTGAAGCCGGCGCGAGATCAGGAGGACTTCGTCGTTCGATCTGCAAAGCATCGCGGTCGTACCGACCAGCCGGGCCAGGACCGGAGCCGCCTGATCGATCGTGCCGAGGGAGTCCCCCGCCATGAGAGTGGTCCGCAGACTTCGCTGAATCTCACTGAAGGGCGCGTCCACTGCACCTAGCGAGTCACCGTAGGCGAGCGCCACCCGGGCCTCGGACTCTCGAGCGCGAAAGTTCCCTTCGAGTGCGACCTCCTGGAGATCGTCTTCAAAGCGTTCGCGTACTTCTGCGTAAAGCCGCGCCGCTCCCTCCAGACGCTCCTGCCGATCGTCGAGTTGGAAGCCATAGATGCCCTGGGCCGGATCACCGAGCAGGGTGAACCCTTCGACGTCGGTTTCCAGCAGCGCCAGTACGAGTTCAGCGCGCTCACCGACGAGGTCCTGAACTTCATCAACGACCAGATGGCGGATCTCTCCTACCAGTTCACCGGCATTCGGATCTCCCTTGATCAACCGAGTGGCTTCACGAATCCGTGGCCCGAACCCCAGACGTTGCCAAGCACCATCGGGCTCGACCTCGGACAGGAGCCAAGTCGCGTAGGAGTCGAACGTCCGAACGTCCACATGCACGGCGGCGGAGTCGAAGACGGCCAGACGCTTCCTGACCTCGCTGACGGCCGCGCGCGAGAAGCTCAATACCAGAATCTCGGATGGCTCGAGTTCCTCTTCCTCGATGAGGAAGGCGAGGCGATGGATCAAGGAGAGGGTCTTGCCGGAGCCGGCCGGAGCCGTCACCAGAAGGCGAGCCTCTGCAGGTTCTTCGACGACCTGCCGCTGCTCTTCCGTCAGTTGAACGTCAGTGCTCATCGGCTCTTCCACAGGTACTCGAACTGACGGAACGCAAGCTCTTCGCCGTACTGGGCGATGTTGTCGGCGACGTTGACGATCAGGCACTCCTCCTTGCCGCCGTTCAGCGGCCCTCGGATGCCCCGGCCGATCATCTGCTGGTAGACGTTGGGGCTGTAGGTCGGTCGGGCGACGATCACGGCTCGCGTCGCCGGCGCGTCGAACCCTTGGGATAGGACGTTGTAGTTGGCCAGGACGCGAACCTTGCCCTGTCGGAACTGCTCGATCGCATGACGCCGCTGACCAAGATCTGTATCGCTCGACACCGCGGCGGCCGACACGCCCTTGCGCGTGAGAAGCGCCGCCATGGTCTGGGCGTGATTGACGGACGTCGCGAAAAGCAGGATCGGCCAGTCGTCGGGCAGCTCGAGGATCTTGTTGATCAGTATCCCGTTACGGATGGCGTCATGGCCGAGCCGCTCCTCGGCCGATGCCGGCAACCGACGCAGCTGGGCGAGTGAGTCTCGCTCCTGCGCGCTCAGATCGAGACTGGCACCCGGAAGTTCCTCGTGCTTGACCTGGGCCAGCACGCCGAGCTTCTGCAGGGTGACGTACGGCTCGGCACCCAGAATCTCCGTGCCGTCGCGGTGATGGTCCAGGCGGTTGCGACCATAGCGCGCGACAAGCCGGTCGGTCTCTTCCGTGTTGGTCCCACGGAAGGGAGTCGCGGTCAAGCCGACCAAGGGGCAGCGCGATCGATGAGGGGTCAACCCGAGGGCGGCCAGGACCCGGGTGTAGCGCGGGCTGATCGACGCATGCGCCTCGTCCACGACGACGGCCTGGACTTCACGTAGCCACGCATAGCCGTCGACATCGATGATCTTTTCCAGCTTGGCATCGGTGGCAATGACGAGGTGATATCCCTCGCCGACCTGGTCCGCCTCATTGGTGGACCAGAGCCTGCTGATCGTCAGCTGCTGGGCCGGACCCGTGTTGCGCCACACCATCTGCCAGGTCTGAACCGCCTGCTCGCACAGCTCTTCCGTCTGCGCCACCCACAGAACCGGGGTGGAGACGGCGTCGGACGGAAGCGCACGCAAACGGCGAATGATCGCCTCCACGGCGACTCGAGTCTTGCCCGCTCCGGTCGGCAGGCTGAGCATTCCGCGTAGCGCGGGCCGGCTCTGAAGCACCTCCAGAATCCGACCGACCATGAGCTCCTGGTAGTCGTGCAGGGGCGGGAAGTTCACCGGGCCTTGCACGGTGAGCACAGGTTCGAGGCCTGGCTGCCGGAACCCGGCATACTCGGCGGGGAAACCGAGATCCGCCACAAAGGCCTTCGCCAGGTGGTTGCCTGCCATCTGGGTCGGTACGGGGAATCCGCAGTCCTCCAGTTCCTGTCGGAACTCTCGAAGGACGCCTGAACCGTAGACGGCGAGCGCCAACTCGGCAACGGTCCGGTCATCGGCCGGGCCTTCCTCGGCCTCGACAGCATCGACCAGCCCGTACGGCAGCCTCTCTCGGAGAACATCCCCCCCGAGCATGGCCACCAGCTTGTCTCGGAGATCCGGCAGCTCTCGGACCCTAATGATCTTTTGGTCTCGCTGGATGTCCTCACGATGCTGAAGGACCTGCCGACAACGCTCCTCGGAGAGTCCCAGCCTGAAGAGTGCGTTCAACTCTCTGAGGAGCGCCAGGTCGTCGCCGCGGTCGAGCCAGTAGACCGTCTCCTCGCGCCGACCGATGTCGACAGCCTGTGAAGTCTGGCCCGACGGCGTACGGACGAGTTGCTCCAGGGCCTCACAGCGCAGCAGGTCAAGGCCGCGCAGCGGGCGCCCGGGTTCGAACTTCAGCTGTGGGAACACGTCCTCAAGGGGCGTCGGCTGACCCGAGTACGACGCGCGAAGCTCAGTGACGTAGACCTCGTCAAAGGTTTTCATCCCCCATTGGTCCACGAGCTGGGCGACGTCGTCCGACTCAGGAACGAACAGAGCCGGGATGTCTCCCGCCATAAGACGCTGATACTGGCCGGCGTCTGCCGTGGCGACTGCCTCCGCGGGAGGGCAGGTGGTCCATGTCTCGCCCTGTTGGCAACGGATCTCAACGGGAGCGCTCAACTGCGTGGCGGCAAGCGCGTACAGCGCGCCGAGCTCCACATGTCGTTCACTCTCCAGGGCCTCCTTGAGGAGCGAAAGCCACAGAGCTCCCTTGATCTCCTCCAGGCTGTTGGCGAGGCCGAGAGCCCGCGCAAGGCCAGAGTCGATATCCGCCACGGGTAGGACCCGAGAGTGACCGGCCAAGCCAGGACCGACGCAGTCCGCAATCCGACGGATGCCCATCGAGGTGGCGAGCCTGCCGCTCTTCTCAATGGCCCACACCAACGGCGACGGAATGGGGAGGGGCATGTCATCGGGACGAGTCAGCGCATGGACCGTCCATTTGGTGACCAGGCCGTCGGCCGGCAGATTCTGGATGAACCGAGAGCACGCGGCGGGAGTGAGGTCGAACAGAAGCCCGAGGTGACCGGCGGGACGGGCACCTTCAATCTCGATCCTGCCCTGCTGGGGCCTGCGAACACCTGCAGGCAGGGCCTTGTAGTACCTCTCGACCATGCTCGACCTGTAGTCGTCGAACCACACCGCCGACGACGGGTCAACGTCAGGGAGCGGCACGTCCGACATACCCAACTCGCTCAGCATCCTGATGTCATCGTGATGAAAGTCCTCAT
This sequence comes from Actinomadura rudentiformis, assembly GCF_008923185.1. Classification (GTDB taxonomy): domain Bacteria; phylum Actinomycetota; class Actinomycetes; order Streptosporangiales; family Streptosporangiaceae; genus Spirillospora; species Spirillospora rudentiformis. Next base: position 126,769 of record NZ_WBMT01000028.1, on the reverse strand, counting down.
CCACCACGAACCCCGAATCATCAGGACTTCCGGAGGGGATGACAGCGCCCGGGAGAAGGCAGCGGCTCAACCGCTTGTAGGTCCCGGCACGTGTTCGGACCATGAGATCCGCGACCACGCCACGGCTGATCACATGGTCGACGGCGCGATCCACCGGAACTTGCCGGGCGAGCTGCCAGAACCGATCCCAATCCGGACCTCGGTACAGATCGAAGCCACCGGAGACCGCCGCGGAGAAGCGGCCGAAAGCGTCGGCCTCCCTGATACCGAGGGTCTTGAGACATTGAGAGGTGGCTGTATCGTCCTCCAACTCCGGATCCACGTAGAGCGTGTCCTCGGAGGGGGGATCCATCGCCGTGCGCCGGAAGACCTTCCCCTCCTGCGGGGGGACCAGTCGTCCGTCCGCCGTACGTAGGATCGCAGCCCTGCGCGCCAGATGCTGGTAGGGATGGTTTTCGTCGACCATCTCGGCCACGATCGACAACGCGACCGCCGAAGCGGCGGCTGTGCCGTCTGAAACCAGAGCTTCCAACCACTCTTGGACAGTCGCCGCCTGGCCGTTCGCGTCCTCGATCAGCATGTAGGCGCGAGCCCTGCGCGTCGCCGTCCTCTCAACGGAGTGGTGGCACCAATCTATGGGACGGCCGGGGTACGAAGCCCATCGCTCGACCCACGCACTCCAACGCCCCTCATTCTGCTCGGGTGCCTTCGGATGGATCCGGATGTCCCCCGGGCGTTGGAATACGCCTTCTTGATCCGGGAGGGAACGGGTATGCGCCACCTCTGTCCGGACGCGCTCGGTAAGGAGCTTGTCCGCCCAGTTGCGCGTCTCGCGACCACGGGCCGTGATCAGTTCCAGAGGTCTCGCGGGATCTGCCGGCGCGGCGAGACTGGGAAGAGAGGCGGCGATCAGACGGGCGGCCTCCTTCATGAGTTCCTCGTTGAACGCATTGTCATTGAGGATATGGCGACGGTCTTCGTTGGTCTTCCAAGCGGCATTCAGGACACCGCTCAAGGTCGTCTTGTAATCCGTTGGAAAGAACGCCCAGAAGGCCCCCTCACTGTTCCCACCAGAATCCGGGACGGCCCAAGCAATGGGAACTGCCACTCGGTCGCGATACTCACCCGCGTCCGCCCATGCATCATCAGAGAGGGTGGAAGTCGTCTCGAAGACCGACCACTCTGAGGGGGCTGCCTCCACACCGTTCTCGATCACCTGGAGCGAGCGATGAACACCCTCGCCCTGAACGAAGATCTCCTTGCGGTACGAAACATTTCTACGGTCTTCGAGGATCACACGGCCTGCATGCGGAGAGAACACCGCGAACACGTCCGGGAACTCACGGAGTTGATCAGCGAGTTGGCCGGCGAATCTGCCATCACGCAAGGGGAGCTTCACCACGGTCGCGGCCCAGGACATCAGCTCATTCAGCGTCGGGTCGGCCAGCCGTTCCCGGCCCACATCAAGGAGATGCGCGATACGGAGGACGGGCGTAGGTCGCTCCCCGGGAACACGTTCCAGGATCCGCTCACGGGCATGGGCGGCAGACCACCCGAAAGAACCGGTGCGACTGAAGAAGAGCGGTTGATCGGTAACGCTCAGAACGGACTTGAAACCTACGCCGAAGCGACCGATCTCCGCGCCTCGCTTGCGAGATAGGTGCGAAGCCAGAATGGCTCGAGCACCATCGGGAGTGATCGGGTTGCCGCGGTTCGCGCAGTACAAGGCCTCGGCGGTGAGAACAACGTGGATGAGCCCGTTACGAGAACCCATGAGCTCGTCGGCGCCGTTCTGGATCAGCTCGTACAGCTGCCGGTGTCCGTAGCCCCCCTCTCTGATGGAGGTCTCGATGTTCGCATGCTCCTCGATCAGATCCGCGTTGGCCACATAAGACCGGAGGCACGCCTCAGACTGGGTCAGGACGACCTGCGCGACGAGACTGTCCTCGCCCGACCAGCCGGAGCGTCCGACAGGCTCGGCCTCATTCGAACTGACCACTGAGATCCGCTCTCCTCACGAACATACGAGATATCTCTGCTCTAGTGACGTTATGCCAGACAGGTACGACAGCCGGGGTCCAAAGGCGCGAACCGGCCAGTTCGTCATGACTCCAGGTTCGCCAACCGGTAGTGGCCGGGCGGAATCTCCCCCGGGGCGTCGTCGTGCGACTCGATCAGCCACCCCTCATCGACCAGTTCGCGCAGCTCTTGGCGCCATGTCGGAACCTTGGCGACCCGTTCGAGCTGCTGCGGGCTCGCTGGCCAGGGGCTGATGTGGAGGAGGTATTCGATCAACCTCTCGGCCGGGCTCGTCCCACCGATTGACCCGATGGTCCTTTCGCTCGAGGCAACAGCCTCCTCCAGGTAGGGGGCATTGAGCCGGTACGGCGCGTCGGCGCCCGCACGGACGGTGTCGATGTCCCAACCGACCTGACGAAGTTCGCGGATACGTCGGGCCCATGCCCGGATGGCCGCAACACCCTCCAGCTGATGGGGCGAGACCTCTTCCCCAGGATGACTGCGGAAGTAAAGGAGCAGCGCCGTTCGGGCTCCGCCGACGACGTCGTGGCGGACCTCGGCAAGAGCCTCTCGCGACTCGGCAAGATGCGTGCCGACCTCGGCCGCGGTCTCCAGCCACTCCTGAGCCCTCAGATTCTCACGCGGCGTGGCCTGCACGATGGCCAGCGCGTCCTTGAGCGACTGTTCAAGCTTCTCCAGTTGCTCCCGATGGAGACGCCCATCACTCTCGGCCGAGTGAACGTTCATAGAGCCGCCAACGCCTTCCTCTGTGCCCTGTAGTGGCGAGGGAGGGTCGTCTTTTCGGCACGCTGACGCAGAGCCCAAGCCCAGTCATCGAATGACTCGGTCAGCACCCTGAAGAGACCATCCAGTTGTTACAGGTCCCAGACCATCAGGCTAAAAGCTCATCCAGGCGAGGTTCCGGGACGACTCGATGCTTTCCGAGCCGCCCTCGCGGAGATTATGCGGTCCGCAGCAAGGATGTCAACAGCGGGTCATCTACGCCAAGGACGTAAGGGGTGAATGCAGATTAACCATTACTTTACCCCAACGCGGTAAGGGTGACGATCGCCGCGAAGAGGCATATTTCACGCGGATTTGCCCCGACCGCTTGCGCCTAACGGGGACGATCGGTAGAAACTCCGTTATGCCCGGCTCGTCTGGGCGTTGGAGTGGCTCGCTTACGAGGGGTCACTCATGTGCATGCCGGGGATACCTGGTCGGGCTCGGGCCATCAGGCTCAAGCCGAGGGCATCCTCGACGCCAAAGGTACGGATCCGTGTTCTTGGAGTTAGGGGAAGGGGTGGAGGAGGACCATGAGTACACCGTCAGCAGGGCCCGAACAGGGCCGAGACCCCCCACCGAGAAGAAAAGCGACCATCAGGCGAACGGCTTCCGAATCCATTGCAGGCCGGGCCTGTTCACCGGTTGTGTGCTACTTGAGGTGCCTGGTTCCTTGCAGACGTGTATACCTCTTTCACTGTGCGTGTGGCCTTTCATCTTTCCGGCGGAGGCGTGCAGCAATACGCGAGATACCACGAGCGAGGCCGGAAAAGTGGTCGTGGAGTTCTGGCCGCTTACTGACGCGCCGTCGCAACAAAAGGCCTCATGCGCAATAGCTGTTCATCGCCCGCAGCACCATCGACCCTTCGAAGGCCACGAAGGGCGAGAAGAACTCGCCAGGATCGTTCTCCGGGACGGTTGGCGCCGTAGCCCCACATCCCTCAGAAGGAGCATGCACCGCCGTGATCACGCCTACCGCCCCACAAGGGCCTGGAGAGCAGCCCCCGGACGGAGAGTATGAGAGCGCGCACGCCGAGATAGCGCTCGGTCTCTCTCCCGATACGGGCGAGATTCAGAGTATGGCCAAGGCCAGGATCGGAGCCGTCGTTCTGGTAGGCGTCGGTGGCCCGGCTAGCACCCTCGCGCTGGCTCGACACGCAGGCCTCGACCCGAACTGGACCGGCTTTCTGGTCCTCGTGTACTTGATACTCGCCGGCTGGCTTGCCTTCAAGCATCGCAAGCAGTAAGTGAGCAGTAGGGAGGCCCCGGTCCGGGACGGCCGGGGCTTTCCGCTTCCTGGCTATCAGACGGACCGTCACCTCGCGCCGTCACCTCGCGCGTACGATCGATTCGACTTTGAGTGCCGCTTCCCTGGGGTCCTCGTGTTCCCAAACCCTCACGGCCATCCAACCTGCGGCCTCAAGCAAGGCATCGGTCTCCCGATCACGAGCGCGGTTCTTTTCGACCTTGTCGGCCCAGTAAGCGGCGTTGGTAGCCGCCTTAGTGTGATGATCCGGACAACCGTGCCAGTAGCATCCGTCAAGGAAGACCGCCACTTTGGCGCGTGTGAAAACCAAATCTGCCGTACGTCTCACACCCGGGAGCGGGCGTACCGAGACTCGGTATCGAAGTCCCAAAGCATGCACAGCACGCCTGAGCGCCAGTTCCGGCTTGGTGTCGCGGCCTCTGTTAGCCTTCATGCTCCTGCGGACGCCGGGACTTGAGGCGACGGTCGGCCGCACAATCATCATGGATCCCACCGTAGGGCCATCCAGCGAGGCATGCCTAGGCGAACCGGCTAAACCGCACAGCGAGCACCGGAGCCGTTAGGACAGACGACTTCTTTGGCGGTCACGTCATCTCTACCGCCCGGAGCCGGCGTTGTTGTGCTTCTCCAGGTCTCGAGCTTCTTGAGCATCTCATCGGTAGGCGGCGACCAGCCGAATGCCGCACAAAGAACGTGCATCGCCAGACGAGGGGGCACAGCGTTCCCGATCTGCTGACCCACGTCCTTCCCTGACCAGGGGTAGTCCCGCGGGAAGGTCTGTAGCTGGCCGGCTTCCGAGTAGGTGAAGCGAGGCAGCTCCTCTTCATCATCGGAGACGACGCGGTTACGGAAGATCTTTCCGGTCACGGTGGCCGAGGGCTCGTTGTGGGCTCGACGGCCACGATCCTTCGGGTCACCCCCGGTGCCGTAGTTCGAAATCACGGAGAACCGGTAGGGACGATCGAGCGCGTCCTCCATCGTCACCCACGGCTCTAGGCTTGGATTGCCCTCATCCCGCGGCACGCCCTTGCGATAGGTCCGGTGAGTGGGGCTGGGGAGGCTGACCGACTCAGCACCCAAGCGCGCGATGAGGACGGCCCGCTTGCGGGTTTGCGGGACGCCGTACACCTCCGTGCTCAATACATCGCAATCAACGGCGTAACCCTCGCCCTGCAATGCCTTCGCGTAGGCCTCCCATACGGGCAGGACCGCCGGAACCTGCTCGAGAACGATGGCATCGTAGGGGATCTTCCACAGGTCGATCGCCTCAAGCGCCCAGCGCAGCGGCTCGAGAACCAGGCCGGTCCGCTCGTCACTCAGATTGTTGAGATCTTTCGCGATCACATCGCGATCTTCTCGATTCACCATTCGCTCGACGAAGCTCAAGACGTCCTCAAGAGCCTTGCGACCAACACCCGTGCCGGCGACGGTGAACGTCTGACAAGGGGGGCCGCCGGCCAGCACGTTCGCATCGGGGAAGTCGGTAGGCCCGTAGCCGCGCACGTCATCTTCAATGGTCTGTAGGCCAGCCTCACGTCGTGTCTCACAGGCGGAGGCCTCCCATTCGAGGCCGACGGTCGGGACATCAAGCTTCTCCGCCGCCACATCAAGTCCACCGGGGCCAGCGAACAAGTCCACGATCTTGCGGGGTTGCACTTGATCTCCATGTATGTCGTTCGTTCCTGATTCCGCCGCAGGTTCCTTACGAGATCATCCACGTTAGCCAACGGCAGCGCCAGCAGCTACGCAGCGTATCGTGCGCCACCGACGGCGTCCTGTGCACTCGCGACTTCTCATCACCCCACGTCACAGCAATTGGTGGCGGGTGTGGCTATGAGGGTGAGGGGCCAGGCAGCCGTCGATCGTGTCGGTGTGGTGCTGGATCACTCGCCGGGCACATGGAAGGCCTCGTCATCTTCAAGGCCGACGCTGGATTGTTGTCGGCAAGCTTTGGACGAGCCCCCGAAGGGCCGGGTTCTCCGGTCCTTCGGGGACTGGGCCAGTCGGCTATCGGGTGGTTGAGCGGTTGCGAGTTCTGGCGAGGGCTTCTAGGGCTGTTTCGTCGGCGTCGGGGAGGGTGTGTAGGTAGCGCTCTGTGGTGGAGATGGAGGCGTGGCCGAGGCGTTCTTTGACGACCTGGAGGTCGGCGCCGCCGTTGAGGAGCCAGGAGGCGTGGGCGTGGCGTAGGTCGCGCATGGTGGGTCTGGAGTTGAGGCCGGCGGCGGCCAGGGCGGGGTACCAGATCTTGCGGCGGAACCAGTCGTTGGGGATGTGGCCGTCGGTCTCTCGGACGCGGCGGGGGCGAGGGTTGTCCTTGCCCTCCGCTCGGCGGGCGGCTCGGTAGAGGGTGCAGGCGGCTCGGCAGTAGTCGCAGCGGCACCGGCCGGCGGTGTACGCGCTGAGGGTGCCGTGGTTGTAGGTGCGGCCCTTCTCGTTTGGTTCCGTGCGGCCGAGGGTGGCTGGGTCTGGGATCTCGGTGATGCGGGCTCGGGGCTTGTCTTGGGGTGGCATCTGGAAGAGGAGGTCGTCTCGGGTGAGGTTCGCCGAGCTGATGTGGGCTTCGAGTTTCTCGGTGATCTGGATGCTGAGTTTGAAGCGGCGGTACTCCTTGTCCTTCGGGTAGTCCTTGACGAGAAAGTGGCGGCCTTCTGGGTGGAACTTCGGGTTCAGCTCGACGACCGTGCGGCTGACGGTGAGGATGCGGGTTCTGAGGTTGAGGTCCTTCACGCGGAGCTCGCTGAGCTCGCCCCAGCGAAGGCCGCTGTCGATCTCGGTTTCGGCGAGGAGCCGGAAGGTTCCCTCGGGGAGTGCGTGGTAGACGTCGTCGAACTGCTCGGGCGTGATGATTTCGAGGGGCTTGCGGACGACCGGGGGCGTGCGTACTCCGCGGCAGGGGTGGATGAAGGTGACCTGGTCGTCCATCGCCGTGGTGAAGATGGCGCTGAGGATGATCTTTTGGTAGCGGATGGTCACCGGCTTCATGCCCTGGTTCTTGAGGGCCGTGATCCAAGCGCGGACGTGCTCGGGGAGGATGTCGATCATCCGCATCGAGCCGAACGTCGGCATGATGTTCCTGTAGATCGCGTACGTGTAGGCCTCACGGGCGGTGGCCTCGATCTGATGGTTCGGGAGCCAGGTCTGCTCGACGTAGTCCTTGAAGTGTTGTCTTCCGCGGCCGGGGTCTCCCGTTCGGCCTCTGGCGACCTCGACCTCTTGTCGTTGCCATGCTTTGTCGGCGTCCTTTTTGTTGGAGTATGTACCGGCTGACCGCATTCGACCTTTGATGTCGAGGTAGCAGGCCGTGTAGCGGTAATTTCCGTTGTTGCCCTTGCGCTTTTTCGCGTATCCCACGGCGCGATCCTCCATGATCATCCGTCCGTGATTTGTCCGTGGACGGTGGCGGACGGGCCATCCTTGTCCGTGAATGACTGACAGCGGATTAGGCTGACTACCTGGGATTTTAACGCGGATCGCCTTTACCTGCATGTCCCCGAATGGACATGATTTGCGGTTCGGGACGAAGGGGTCGTGGGTTCAAATCCCCGCCACCCCGACAGGTTGCAGAAAGTCAAAGGCCTTTTCGCAGTACAGGGAAACCGCCTTTTGATCGTTTGGCCCTCATTCGCCCTTAGACTGAACGAGAGCAAGCGTCACCGATCTTGCCCGGACGGCACAAGCCGGTCCCTTGGTCAGCGATCGAGAAGACGTCCCCTGATCAGCGCCATGAACGGCAGACGGTGGGGAACGTAAAGGGCACCGCTCGGGTGTCACATCGAACGCCCCGGCAAGCCGGTTGGACGTCATGGCCGCTTTCGATCAAGGGAAGCGGCCGTCTGCGAACCGGATAAGTCAGCCGAGGAAGCTAGAGCGGCCCCTCAGGACTCCATTGCCGGAGACTAAGCCCTCTCTTCGGATATTTCGAATTCGATGTACATGGCGGAACGGAGCCGCTCAGCGGCAGCCTCGGCCTGATGTCTGCCAGCTTCATCACCTGAGGCGGCGTAGGCCTGAGCCAGGCTCTCGCGAGTACGTAGCTCACCCAACCTGTCGTCACTGGATTCTTGGATATGAAGCGCCTTGCGAAGGTCTGCCAGCGCCACAGTGGGCTCGCCGAGGTGCAGCAAAATCGTGGCTCGGTTATGCAGGCGACGCCCCTGCCCAAAGGAATCTTGCAGAGAACCGCCCACCGAGATCGCTGCCTCAGCGCATCGGAGCGCCTCGTGCAGGTCTCCCATGTCGATATGGATACGCGCAAGACAGTCCAGCGCGCTTGCCTTACCGTAGTGGTCCGCAATCTCTTCGACTATGAGCAGACTCTGATGCGCTGCGCTGAGGGCTTGATCCAGTTGGCCGGTCCAGCGGAGGAGCCGCGCAAGATTCTCCAGGGTCTCCGCCTCACCACGGCGATCACCGACCTCGCGGCGGATCTTCAGCGCCGACATCACATGCTCGAGTGCCTTGTCAGACTTCTGGCATACTCGGTAGATCCGGGAAACGGTGTCGTGGGATTCTCCCTCACCCAAACGGTCTACGATCTTAGTGCGGATTTTCAATGAGGTGAGGGCGTGTTGCTGCGCGCTCCCAAGATGGCCCAACCGACGTAGGCTGCGAGCGATATTGTCCAACGTAGCAGCCTCTCCAAACCGATCTTGGAGCTCCTTTCGGATCGACAGTGCCTCGTAGGCATAATCGCGAGCCTGTGCGTAGCGGCCAAGGCGCCGACGTATGTGCGCGACGAGGTCGAGAGCATCTGCCTCACTCCTCTTGTCTCTAAGCGTCCGGTGGATGCTTAGCGCCTCCATCGCCATCTCCTCAGCGCTCCGCAGGTCGCCCTGGCGCCAGTAAGTCCGGCTCATACAGCAAAGGGTCTGACCCATTCCCACTCGATCGCCGTTCGCGCGGCAGATCTCAAGACTTTGGCTGGCGGATTCAAGCGCCGCTTCATAGTCATGGAGGTCATAATGAACGAGCGCCAAAGTGCGCAATGCCTCCGCATCTCTGTCACGCAAGGTCAGTGATCGGCGGACGTACTGCGCAGCCTTGTCAAAGTCACCCAGTTGAAGATGAGCCTGCGACAGATTGAGCATCATTCGGAAGCGCAGATACTCGTCGCCGAGCCCCTCGGCGACATGAAGCCCCTTTTCGTGGATAGTGATGTCGTCCAGGACATACCGCTTCAGCTGAAGAAATTTATGCAACGTTGCTGCCAACTGACACGCAACTCGCTCCTGCGAAGCGGCGGCAGCCTGATGGAATGCGGCCTGCAAGTTGTGCCGTTCTGTTTCAAACCAATCTGCTGAGTCATCAAGCCCTGCAGCCCGATCCTGCGCAGTAGCCAGGCGATGCAGAAGAAGCCGTCGAACGGCGGCCTGACACACCGCATCATCGTCCTCAGTCAACCGTTCGCGCCCGAAATCATAAATCAGGTCGTGGATCCTAAATCGTCTGGACTCGATCACCTCGATTAGATGCTCCTGCTCAAGAGCTCCGAGCATGTTCTCCGCTTCCGACTCGCTGACTTCCAGCAGGGCCGAGGCACAATCCGAGGTAAAGGTCGGTCCCTCGATCAGGCAAAGCCGTCGGAAGGCTTGACTCAGCGCTGGCGTCAAGTCTCGGTAAGATCGCTCGAAGGCCACTCGTACCGCGTTGTGCGGGTCATCGTCAAGTCTAAGGCGAGACAGGCGATTTCCCTTGCTCAGGCCTCGCACGACCGAGGAAATCGTCTTATCCGGCCGCATGTCGAGGCCGGCAATGGCGATACTCAGGGCCAGCGGAAGAAATGCACAGCGTCCACCGAGGTCCGCGCTGGCTGCTCGCTCGCGATTGACCCTTCGATCACCCAGCGTTGTGCACATCAGGGCATATACTTCGGCTGGTGAGAAAAGCTCGACAGCCATAGGCCTGGCCCCGTCATGAGCTACGAGACCAGTCAGCATCCGCCTACTGGTCACAATCGTGACGCATGATGGATGGCCGGGCAACAGCGGGCGCACCTGGTCAGAACTAGTGGCATTGTCCAGAAGGATCACCATTCTCCGGCCCGCAGTCAGCGAGCGGAACAAGGCTTCCTGCTCAGCCTCATCCGTGGGAACAGCCTTTGGGTCGACGCCAAGAGTACGAAGCAGTTGCCCCAAAGCCGAACCTGAGGTTAACGGGGAGCTCTCGTAATAGCCCCTGAGGTTCAGAAACAGATGCCCTTCAGAGAAGGTCAGCTTCAGCCTGTGCGCCCAGTGCACGGCAAGTGATGTCTTACCGACCCCGGGCATGCCGTGCAGTGCCACGACGAGACCAACACCGATCTGTCGCGACTCCTCCAGTAAGCACTCCAATCTCTCCAGGAGGCCTGTCCTGCCGACAAAGTTCGGATCGGCGTGCGGCAACTGCTCTGGCCGTATCAGCTTGGCCGCCGGGGCAACGACGATCTTGTCTCCCTGGACAGCATCCCCGCCGAACCCGATGGATCCGCTGAAGGTCGCCCCCATACCTGAAGGCGGGGTCGGGTAGCTGCTTCCCACGGTCGTCTCCACGTCATGGCTCTCACAGGCAGCCCCACCCAGTAGCGGTATGCCCGGGTATCGGTGTCGCTAACCGATCAGGGCAGGCTCGTCTGACAGTCGCCGCAAGAGGTTGATCCGCTCGGCCGTATGAGTGCTTTTCAATAGCAGCCGCTTGACGACGACGAACCGAAGCCACCAGCCGAGTACGTCATCGCGCAGGTCCGGACGAGATCTGGCATCGAGGTAGTCATCGACGAACTGAACAGCAAGCGAGAGCATCGCACTCCCCCATAGCCCTTGGCGGCCGCCGAACTGCAGGGCCCCATAGGCAACGTCATACAACTGATGGTCGTCGTATGCCCGATCCCAGTCGATGATCTCAACAATGCGGCCGTTGCGAACCAGCAGGTTCTCCGGTCGGTAGTCATGATGAGTCATTCCGTACAGGCCGTCGGATCGACCGAGAACCAGGTCAGCCTCATCCATCAATGCCTCGACGCTGACCGCCAGCAATCGCCGATCCGAAGGCTCGAGTCCTGCATCGTCGAACGCGTCGAACAATTCACCGAGACTGCGGACAAACCCGCGCGCAGATCGATGATACGGCGCCAGGAGATCGGGCTCGAAGTACGGCGTGCACATGCCTGGCTCATCCATGGCCAGGTGAATCTTGGCCAGCGCCCGTGCCGAGGCGCCGGCCAAGGCCGAGCAGGCCCAGAACTGTACCGGCTCATGATGGTTGAAGCGGCGCATGAACCAAAAGTGGTCCTCATCGATGACATAGCAGTCTCCGCCCCTCGTCCGGATGGGGGGCCTAACGCTATCCACACCGCGTCCTCGGAGCTCAAACAGCACGTTGAACTGCAGCTCGAACGGTGGACGGGAGCTGTCCTTGCGAACCTTCGACAGCACCAAACACCCCTGACCCGCAGCCCGCAAGAAATAGTGCCGACTGTGATGATCGCGGAACTCGCAGTGCGCGCCACTCACGCCGTAATGGATCGCGGCCACAGCACGCCAGTCATCACCCAAGGAGTCCTGCCGGAGGAGTCGGGGCTGCCGATCCCTCGGCGGCCATCCACAATGTGAAGGCAGTCTCCCGGGTCAGCCAAGGGACCGTACGGGGTTTGAGTCGATTAGAGGTAATCCTGTGGCCAGTAAACTCCACATGACAGCCAAGCCTCATGGGGAACTTTGGAATCATCGGCCTAACGCGGCACAGATCGGTCATCGAGTTCCCACGTCCATGTCTGAAGGCGCACCCCCTGGCCACCCACACGATCAGCCGGGTGCACGGCGGAGAGTGCGGACTCAGCATTAACTTGAGCCAGCACCACGGACGAGCAAGTGAAGGTTCCCGTAGCACGGCCACTGATGTTGCCCCGGTTTTCACGGACTCGTGGATGTGGAACGGGGGAAGCTCGCCGGAGCCGCTCACTTGGCGAAGCTTGCAACGCGTGGCGTGAAAGATGAGCTCGTGTTGTGCTTGATCGTTTTACCTGATGCGGCCCGGGTATGCCTGGGCGAGCTCTTTGAGGGCTTTGGGCGGCCGTAGGTTTGTGCCCTCGATGAGGCCCGGTGCGGACGCCGTGGCGTCGGCTCGAGCGGCGCGTTCACGGGCGCGTCTGTCCTCGAAGTTGGTGATGGCCTGTCACAACCGATTGACCGCGGCGTCATCGCTGGGAAGTGCCCGCGGGCCTGGCAGGGACCGGCCTTCAATAACCTGCGCTGTGATCACAAATCTGGCATGGGACACTGCCAGACACTGACGTCCCAGAGCTCCTATGTCCCAAGACGTACGTTTCCTATGTCCTGCGCGAACGCACCGCCACCCCGACATGGAAGTACCAGTCAGGTGCCTGATCAAGGGAGTGGATCAGGCACCTGACGGGTCTCTGGAGGCCGTTTGGCCGCGAAGGTGGTCTGCTCGGCCAGCGGCCTCACGCGGCTCGGGATCACCCCGGCACTGCGGCGGTTTGCGGCTTGGTGCCGGGGTGACGGGCAGGCGGGTCACAGGTAGATGGTCTGGGTCTGCTGGTAGCCAGCCAGGCCCTCTGGGCCCAGCTCGCGGCCTAGGCCGCTTGCCTTGACGCCGCCGAAGGGGGCGGCTGGGTCGGGGATGTAGCGGTTGACGCCGATGGTGCCGGTGCGGACCCGGTGGGCGACGGCCGCGCCGCGGTCGGGGTCGGACGTCCACACCGTGCCGCCGAGGCCGAAGTCGGAGTCGTTGGCGAGGCGGACGGCGTGGTCCATGTCGTCGTACGGGATGAGGGACAGGACCGGGCCGAAGATCTCCTCCTGGGCGATGACAGAGGAGTTGTCGACATCGGCGAAGACCGTCGGCTGTACGAACCAGCCCCGGTCTAGGCCCTCAGGGCGGCTCCCACCGGTGGTGAGGCGGGCACCCTCGGCGCGTCCCTTGGCGAGGTACGACTCCACGCGCTCGCGCTGGCGGGCGGTGGCCATCGGGCCGATCTGCGTCGCGGGGTCGCTCGCGTCGCCGACGGTGAGGGAGCCGGCGAATGCGGTGAAGGCGTCGACGACCTCGGTGTACCGGCTGCGGGGGGCGAGGACGCGGGTGCCGAGGAAGCACGTCTGGCCGTTGTTGAGGAGGGTGGAGGTGAACAGGCCCTCGCCGATCTTCGACAGGTCCAGGTCGGCGTCGTCGAGGACGATCGCAGCCGACTTGCCGCCCAGTTCGAGGGTGACCGGGCGCAGCAGCCGGCCGCAGGTCTCGCCGATGGCCCGGCCGGCGGCCGTGGAGCCGGTGAAGGCGACCTTGTCGACGGCCGGGTGGGAAACCAGGTAGGCGCCGACCTCGCGGCCGGCCGGGACGATGTTGATCACGCCGGCCGGGACTCCGGCCTCCTCGATGGCCTCGGCCAGCAGGTAGGAGTCCAGCACGGTCTCCGGGGACGGCTTGATCACCAGGGTGCAGCCGGTCGCCATCGCGGGGGCGATCTTGAACATGGTCAGGGCTTGCGGGAAGTTCCACGGCACGATCGCGGCGACCACGCCCACCGGTACTTTTCGGACCTCGATCGAACCGCCGAACAGCCCGTCTCGCGTCTCCGTCACCGCCAGCCCGCGGGCCTGCGCCACGTAGAAGCGCAGCACGGCGCTCGGGTATCCGGCCTCCAGCTGGCGGGCGACGGCTACGGGCATCCCGTTCTGGGCGCTGACCCGTTCGACGAAGCCGTCGGCCCGCTTGTCGATGGCGTCGGCGAGGCGCTCCATCACCTCGGCCCGCCGCGCGGGTTCCCAGCTTGCCCAGCCGGTCGGGTCGTCGAAGGCGGCGCGGGCGGCGGCGACCGCGCGATCGATGTCGGACTCGGTGCCCTCGGGCACATGCCCGAGGGGCTCCTCCGTGCTGGCGTTGACGGGGTTGATCGTCCGGGCGGAGGTGGGGCGGACCCATTCACCGCCGATGTAGAAGGTGTCGTAGCGCAGGTTCACTGGTCGGCTCCTAGAGGGCTCGGGCGGGTGGTGACGCGGCACACGGCCGCTGCTGAGGCGTTCGGCGGGTCGACATGGAGGAGGTGTGGCCGGCTCCGGGGATCACCTCGCTGCGGATCGCGCGGGCATGGCGCGCACCAACCGCCGGTGCAGGGTGCGGCGGGAGGGGTGACTGTTCTCGCCGATCAGGGATGTGATTGGTGCGCGGATCACCCGTCTGTTCGGTGCGCAGATCACACGCCTGAGCGGTGCGTGGATCGCCCGCCTGATCGGTGCGCGGATCATCCGTCTTAGTGGTGCGCGGATCCGCGGATCTGGTGCGTCGGCAGGTGCTCGGACATCACGCTGTCGGGGGGCGGTTCCAGCTCCGCCAGGGCGCCCTCGTACGAGAGGAACATCGCTGTCCGCCGCTCAGGCGAAGGTGAGGACGGGCTTGAGCGTGGTGCCCTTTTCGGAGTCCTCAACGGCCTGGTTGATGTCCTCGAAGGCGTACGTCTTGATCAGCTTGTCGAAGGGGAAGCGGCCCTGCTGGTACAGGTCGACGAGCTTGGGGATGAACAGCTGCGGCACGCTGTCGCCCTCGACGATGCCGCGCACGCTGCGGCCGAAGAGAAGCGAGGACATGTCGAGGGACACCTCGGTGCCGAGTGCGGCGGCGCCGATCAGTCCGCAGGTGCCGCCCTGGTTGAGGGCGTCCGCCGCCTGTCGCAGCACGGCCGGGACCGCGGTGGTGTCCACCGTGAAGTCGAGGCCGAGGCCGCCGGTGAGGTCTTGGAGAGCGGCCACCGTGTCGCCCGCCGCGCCGTTGATGACGTGGGTGGCGCCGACCTCCTTGGCCAGCTCCAGGCGCTGGTCGTTGAGGTCGACGGCGACGATGGTGGTGCAACCCGCGACGACGGCGCCCATGACGGCGCTCAGGCCGACCGATCCCGCGCCGAAGATGGCGATGCTGCTGCCCGCCGGGGCCTTGAGCGAGTTGAGGACGGCGCCCGCGCCGGTCTGGATGCCGCAGCCGAGCGGGCCGAGCAGTTCCAGAGGCGCGGCAGGGTCTACTTTGACCACGTTGCGCTCGGAGGCGAGAGCGTAGGTCGCGAAGGCGGACTGGCCGAAGAACACACCGTGCACGCCGTCGCCTGACTCTCGGTGCAGCGGCGTGCTGCCGTCGAGCCGGGAGCCTGCGAAGTTGCATGCGAAGAACTGGTCGCAGTAGGCCGGGCGGCCCTGCAGACACGTGCGGCAGCTCCCGCAGGACTGGAACGTGAGGACGACGTGGTCGCCGGGGGCGGCCAAGGTCACTCCGTCACCGACGGCCTCCACGACACCGGCGCCCTCATGGCCGAGCACGGCGGGCAGGGGAACCGGGTACCACTGGTCGCGGACGATGAGGTCGGTGTGGCACACCCCGGAGCTCACCATCTTGACGACGACCTCGCCGGGGCGCGGATCGTCCAGGCTGAGGGGCGCCAGGGTGAAGGGCGCACCCTCGGTCTCGGTCAGCGCGGCGGTGATCTGCATGTTGCGGCTCCTTTCCGTTGGTGACTCACCGGAAAAGTAAGACCGCGCGTCCCCTCCCAACTGTTCAATTCGTGGACACTTCGAACGGGGCCCGTGTCCGGTCGCCGTGATCCACGAGCCGGACGTCTCTCCGACGGCTCAGGTGGTGATCTGCAGGGTGCGCATGCGGTTGTAGAGAGTGGTGCGGCTGATTCCCAGGCGCTTCGCGGCATGCAGCTTGTTGCCGCCGCACTCGCGCAGCGCGGCCGCGATCGCGTCGTGTTCGGCGCGCTCCAGCGGCGTCATGCTGCGCCGACGTGGGCTGATCCGGTACCCCTCCGGCAGGTCCCAGGGGGTGATGTCGCCCACCGAGCGGTGCCCGGCGACCGCCCGGACGACCGCGTTCAATTCGCTCAGGTTGCCGGGCCACGGGTGGCCTGCGAGGGCCGCCAGCGCGGCCGGCGTGAAGCGCAGCCGGTCGCCGGCTCCCAGGCTGTCGAGCATTGCCCGGACGAGTTCCGGCAGCTCCTCCGTACGTTCCCGCAGCGTCGGCAGATCGATGTGAGCCGGGCAGGCGGCGGCCAGTGCGGCCCCCTGGCCGGTGAGTTCGGCGAGGGGGGCACCGGTCAGGGCGATCCACAGGCCTGGTCGTTCGATGAGCCGGCGGAGGCGGACGGCGCAGGTGTCAGGCAGCAGTTGTACGTCCTCGACGACCAGCAAGGCCGGTTGGTCGTCCGCAGTACTCTCCAGGTCGGCGAGCCAGGCGGTCTCGCCATGTACGGCGACTTCCGACGCTTCCAAGGTGACGATCCGTGTGCGGCCCCCATCCACCAGTGACTGCACCGTCCTGGTGCGGCCTGTTCCGGGTTCCCCGCCGACGTACACGGGCATTCCCGGCACGGGCTCCGTGGTCCGTACGCCGGGACGCCTGGCGGAGCCGACGATCCGGGCCGTCGCGCCCGTCCCGTCCGGCTTGTCGAACTCAAAGAGCACGCCCTCCGCCCCAGGCGCGACCGCCTGGAACCGGACGGAGACTTCTCGCCCAGAGGCAAGCTCGACCGAACGGACCGTGTGGGGCGGCGGCGATCCGATGCCCCGGTGGACGATGCCGACCGCGAGTTCTCGTAGCCGGATGTGATCTACGGGGTCGAGGAGCTCCACAGCGGAGGGATTCGCCAGCACCACGCCCTCGCCGAGCACGAGCACCGGCCGGCTGCGGCCTGCCGCCGCCGCCTGGAAGGCCGCCAGCATCCGCTGTTCGGCGCGCCGCGTGGACTGCAACAGCCGTTCCTCGATGTCGCGGGCCGCGCGTGCGATGAGCGGGGCGAGCAAGGGAGAGTCGTTCCCGGTGTCACAGGTGATGTCGAGGACGCCCACCAGGCGGCGGGTCACCGGGTGGATGATCGGATGCCCGTAGCAGCTGAACCGTTTGAACGGCTCCAGGTAGTGCTCCTCACCATGTACCGCGACACCACGGCGCAGCTCGTGTGCCGTGGCGATCGAGTTCGTCCCCGTGGTCTCCTCCAGGAAGACCCCGCCCGCCACCACTCCGAGCCCCTCCAGCCGGTCGCGCAGCTGCCCGGCTCCGATGGGCATGTCCACGATCCGTGACTCGCGGTCGGTGAACAGTACGCAGAAGCCATCGTCGCCGAGCTGCTCGGCGAGTTCGGCGAGCACGGGCTCGGCGGCCGCCGCCAGACGGCTGCGCCGGTCCACCGCGTCCGGCTCGACGCGCAGGTTGGGAGCCTCGGGGCTGAGCCCGCTCATTTCGGAGCGCCACCAGGAGCGGGCGATCTCCGGACGGAGCATGTCACTGGGCTGCACAGCGACCTCCGGCGAACTACATGCCGCATTCTCGCGGCTTGGCGCTGATGTACGCAGAGTACGGGGATCAGTCGGGCTGGGGAACCCATGTCCGTTTTCCGCTTGAGCCGCGGACAGGTGCGCGATGTGCATGTTCTGCAGGGCCCGAGGTCGCTCGGCGGCGAAATGGCCGCAGGCGATGGTCTTCAGCACGACGTTCGGAATACCCCCGGAAGAGCATGTGCAGGGGGTGGCCGTGCCGCGAGTGGGCGCTGATTGCCCCGCGATCGGCGCGCACGCATGCACGTGCCGCACGGGCATGCACGTGCCGCACGGGCATGCACGTGCCGCACGTGCGGTGCGCCTTGGGTTGCCGCTATCGTTGGCTTAACCAACGTGGGCATGACCAACGCTGGTTCTCGCTGTTTCCAACTCCGAAGGGCCCCATGACCGGCATCTCTCACGACACCGACGTCCATCAGCTCCAGCGGCAGCTTCAAGAGCTGACGGACCGCGTCGAGGTCACTGACCTGATCCGCCGGCTCTACCGGTGGCTGGACGAAGGCATCGGCGACCCACGATCCGTCTTCGCCGATGACGTCGGCGCCGACACACCCGCCGGCCAGGTGCAGGGCATCGACCGCGTGATCGCGCTGGCCACCCGCAACCAAACACCCGACCAGCGCCACCATCACCTGGTCACCAACCCCTTGGTCGAGTTGGACGGCGACCACGCCGTCGTCCACACCAACATGCTGCTCACCATCGCGCCCAGCACTGCCGCGCCCGGAGCGCTCGCACCCGAAGCCACCGCACAGGTTGGTGGACGCTCGCGTTTCGAGGCGACCCGGACGGCCGAGGGCTGGCGGCTGTCCCAGGTCCAGCACCGGCCGATGTGGTTCTCTGGCTCCCTGGACGGCGTCACCGCCAAAGGCGTCGTGAGACGGGAGGAGTGACCCGCCACCCCGACAGATTGAAAGAGCCCCCTTCCGAATTGGAAGGGGGCTCTTTGGCTGCCCGTTCAGCTACGGCGCCCTGTGAGGGAGAGCGAGACGCCGATGAGTCGGACTACCTTTGGTGGTTACGGCCTGATGGTGATGTTCCTGTAGTAGGCCTTGAGGATCCTGGCGTAGCCCCAGCCTGCACGGGCCTTGTCGCGGGAGCCGTACTGCGACATCCAGTCACCGGTGCGCCACGCGCCGCACGCGGTCGTCGTCGCGCAGTACTGGGCCATGAAGATCTTCCCGTTGCGGTTGATCCGCTTGCCCCACGTCGCGTCCACCGCGGCGTTGGTCACGGCCTTCGCGGAGCCGGGCCTGTAGACCTGGCTGTTGGTGTTGTCGTAGACGTCGAAGCACTGGCCCCACGACGTCTTGCGGGTCGAGTGGAGCGCCCACCACCAGGCGTAGCTCTTGACGGCCATCGCCCCGGCCCGCAGGGACTCCCTCGGCCAGCTCGTGATCCACTCGTTGGGCAGGACATTCTTGACGTAGGTCTTGAACGGCACCCGGTCCACGCGCTTGAGACCCACTCGGTACACGAGGATCGAGGAGGGCAGCTTGGTGTTCGTGCCGTCGGTCTTGCACTTGTTCGGCGGCGGGGAACCGATCCTGTGCGAGGCGTTCTGGTTCTTCAGGCCGGCGTTCAGGTTGCCCTTGGCGCCTGCCTTGAAGGACTGGGACCTGCCACGGTAATTGCTGTTGAAGTAGACCGTGACGGTCTTCTTGGTGCGGTTCCAGACCGAGGCGGCGCTGTTCTTGACGCACTTGCCCTTGCCGGCGCCCGCACCCTTGAACTCGTAGCACGAGGGCTGCTTGGCCTTGTAGTCAGGGATCGAGCCGGTGAAGTCCGAGACCGACCCCTTGTTGCCGCTGTTGTAGTAGAGGCAGAACTCCCCGACCTCACACTTGCCGTTGCGGGCCGCCGCCGAAGCGGGCGATACGGTGGCGGTGACGAGGAACGCCCCACCGAGCGCCATCGCGGTGGTCGTCGCGGCGAACCGCGAGAACAGCCTTCCAGTTCGTGTTGACACTGTTGTCCTTTTCTTCTGTTAGAGGCCCGGGTGCGCTATCGGACGTTGTAGCCCTGGGAGTTCCAGAACCGGGTCGGGTTCGGGTTCTCCAGCTTCCAGTCGTTGACGCTCTTGGCTGCGCGCAACTGGCGTCCAGGGCGCATCTCGATGTGGGTGTGCGCGCCCGAGGGGCCCGAGACTCCACGCCATGCCTCGTCGGCGATGATCTGGCCCTTGCTGATCGTCTGACCGACGCGCAGGGAGGCCCGCGGCGCGGAGTGCAGGTAGATCACCGTCTTCTTCAACGAGGCGTTGTAGATGGAGATCGTGGAGAGACCACCGCTGCCGTTACGCCCGCGCGCGATGTAGATGATCTTGCCGGACGTCAGGGCGCGGACATCCGCGCCGATGCCGCGGGCGAAGTCGATGCCTTCGTGCCGGCCGGGGGTGTTCTTGTAGCCGTCGAAGCCGGCGGTGATCCGGCCGGTTTGGGGCCTGTACACCGCGCGCGTCATGTTCGTACGCGATGACGGGGAGAACTGGTGCGAGGCGTTCTGGTTCTTCAGGCCGGAGTTCAGGTTGCCCTTGGCGCCCGCCTTGAAGTCCTGGTACCTGCCGCCGTAGTTGCTGTTGAAGTAGACCCGGACGGTCTTCTTGCTGCGGTTCCACACCGAAGCAGCCTGGTTCTTCACGCACTTGCCCTTGCCGGCACCCGCGCCCTTGAAGTCGAAGCACGAGGGCTGCTTGGCACCGTAGTCGGCGACCGAGCCTGTGAAGTCCGAGACCGATCCCTTGGTGTTGCTGTTGAAGTAAAGGCAGAACTCGCCGGTCTCGCACTTGCCGTTGCGGCTCGCCGCCTGGGCGGGCAATGCGGTCGCGGCGACCGCCCCACCGAGTGCCAACGTGGCGACCGATGCGGTGAGGATCCGGTTGAACGATTTCACGAAGTGCTCCTTCCCCTTCAGAGCTGTGCGCGAAGAAAGTACGGGCTACTGAGGGAGTGTTCGGTGCGCCTTCCAGCCAGGGCTGCAAAACGCAGGTGAGGGGGGTTTGGCCGGGCACATTCGGACCGCCGTTCGCTCCATGACTCGGGTGAACTACTGTGCGAGGTGAACGCACGGGACCCAAGCCGGAACGAAGGTGGCCCGGAGCGGGGAGCGCGACCGGCCGGTTGCTGCACGGCAACGTTGGCACGCACCGTCGTTCCCCCGCCAGAAAACTTCGTCCAAGAGGCGTACAGATCTTGCTGGACAAATAATCCGCAGGTCAGAGGCGTACGGCTGGACGTTCACGAGAATGGGCCGCTTGGCCGGCATCAGCGCCCGTTCGGGCGCGGATGTGAGTGGGAGCGCTCCCCAGGATGCCCCGACATATGTGGTCAGAGCACTGGCCTACACGGCGGCACATGGCCCCGGCCGGTTGCTCGGCCACGTCAGGTCCTGCTTCGAGTGACTGAATACGAAGCGGAATAAGATGCAGCATATCTGCGCTACAACACCGAAGTACAGCAACAAAGCCACATGCGTCCTCATCGACTTTCGGGCGCTCCCCAGCCTGATCCTTGCCCTTCGGACGATGCGCTTTCCGGTGGACGTATAACCGACAGGGGTGGGGCTGGTTCGTTCATGAGTACGTCACTGACTTCAGATAGAAGAATCGCGGCTCTCAGCACTGGAGACGTTTGTGCATCGAGAGCATCGTTTCGCGTCGGGCCGCGAATTGGGGACGGCTGATGTCATGGCACGCGCGTGCCCAGAGCGGGTGCAGGTCAGCGAACCAGTCGTGGTCCTCGTGGGAGGCGTCGTGAGCTCCACCAGGGCGGTCGCCGGGAATCCCGCGTCCAACAGCCGGGCGGCATGGGCGAGGATGTCATCCAACCCGCCACCCGAGTACACGTAGCCGCGGCCTGTGAACGCGTCGGCGGGGCCAGCACCCGATTCCGGCCTCGGCGGGACCAGCACCCCCACTCCGGCCCCGGCGGGCCAGCATCCCGACTCCCGCCCCGGCAGGCCAGCACCCCGACTCCGGCCTCGTCCGCGCTGGGCTCATGTCTTCAACCAGCCAGGTTGGATCGCACGTTCAGGAGCACCGGCGCGGCGCGACCGTCCAGGGTGATGCCGTGCTCAGGGGCGGGGTGGAGATCGAGGTCTGCGGCGAGGCGGGCGATGAGGGCGCGGTCGTCTCGGAGGTTGGCATCGCGGAGGCCGGGCGAGCACGAGCGGCGTGGTGAACGGGACCAGGCCGTCAACCCCATGGCAGGGCCGCAGTCATATCGATCAAGCTTGGGCTCGATGCATTCGGCGTACGACCAAGGCGATGAGGCGGTCGGCCTGGATGTAGCCGTAGTGCCTTGAGTCGTAGGACTCATCGGGGTTGTCTCCCAGAACGACTAGGCAGCCGTCGGGGACTGTGCCGTCTGGCTGAGCGTCGGCCAGTCCATCTGGCTGAGCGTCGGCCAGTCCATCTGGCTGGGTGTCGGCCAGTCCGGCTGGCACTGGGTCACCGGGGGTTGCGGCCACTCTCTTGATCACCCACTCCGGGTTGGACTGGCGGGTCGACCAGTGGGGTGGCGGTTGCTCGACCACCACTACGTCGCCGGTCCGGATCCGGGTGGGCGGGACCCTCCGGACCAGCACGCGGTCGCCGGGGTGGTAGGCGGGCGTCATGCTGAGGCCTCGTACGGTGATCATCAGCAGCCTGCGCCGTGCCCACAGGAGGACGCACGCGCTGGCGGCTGTGAGCGCCAGGAGCGTTCTCATGTTTCTCCCTGGAGCTGGTAGCCCGACGCCTGCAGTGTGAAGAGGCGCGCGTAGAGGCCGTTCGCGTCGAGCAGGTCGGCATGGCGGCCCAGCTCGGCGACCACTCCGTCGCTGAGCACGGCGATGAGGTCCGCGTCGCGGACGGCTCCGAGCCGGTGTGAGATGAGGAGACTGGTCGCTCCGGTCCGCAGTTGGCGCAGGCGGGTGTGTACGTCGTGCTCGGCTTCGGCGTCCAAGCCGGCGCTGGGCTCGTCCAGGATCATCAAGTCCCGGTCCGCACGCAGGAAGGCTCTCGCCAGGGCTAGGCGCTGCCACTGGCCTCCCGAGAGCATCACCCCGGTGCCCGTCTCATGTTTTTCCGACTCGCTGAGGAACATCCGGGTCAGCAGGGTGCCGTATCCGGCGGGGAGGTCGGTCAGCGTTTCGTGGACGCCGGCCCATTTGGCGGCGGTCTCCAGGCGTTCCTGGTCGTCGGCGGCGGCCAGGTCGCCCACGGCGATGTTGTCGGACGCGCTGAAGTCGTAGTTCATGAAGTCCTGGAACACCGCGCTCATACGTTCGCGCAACTCGTCGACGGGCACCTCACGCAGGTCGATCCCGTCCCAGAGGATCGCTCCGCGGGTGGGGTCGTAGAACCGGCACAGGAGTTTGACGAGCGTGCTCTTGCCCGCGCCGTTGTGCCCGACCAGCGCCATGGATCCGCCGCTGGGGATGAACAGGTTCACGCCTCGCAGCACCCATGGGTGCCCGTCGCTGTAGCGGAACCACACGTTGCGGAGCTCGATCCCGTGCTCCAGCGGGGGGAGTACGCGCGGTCGCGCCGGAGGGGGCAGGTCGGGCTCGGCGCGCAGAACCGTCATGTAGTGGCCGAACATGACCAGCTCGTAGCTGGTGTTCGAGATAGCGCCGACCAGCCCGTTGAGCGCGAGCTGGACCCCGGCGATCGAGGCAACGAACATCGACACGTCGCCAACGGTGACCTGGCCGCGACCGGCCGCTGTGATCGCCCAGATCAACCCGCCCGCTGAGAGCAGCGCCGACAAGGCTGAGAGCACGGCGCGTAGCCAGAATTCACGTTTGTCCAGTTGCCGCAAGGCGCGGTTGGCGGTCTGCTGCTCGGCGTTCATCCGGCCGCGCAGGAACCCCGCCAGGCCGAACAGCCTGACCTCTTTGGCCGCATACGTGTTGCTGAGAAGGTCGCTGTAGAACTGCTCCCATCGTTCGGTCGGACCGAGCCTCCACTGCAGCGCCGCCCGCCGCCGCGCCAGCCGTAGCTCCACCACCAGCATCGGCACCGCCGCCAGCAGCATGATCGCGGTGAACGGCAGGCTGATGACGGCCAGCGAGCCGAGGAACCCGGCCACTGTCAGCACCCCCCGGCCGACACCGCAGACCGCGTCGACGATCCGGATCGGTGAGGTGGTGGTCCGCTGGGCGAGTCGCAGCCGGTCGTGGAACGTCGGTTCCTCGAACCGGCTCAGACCTGTGAACCGTTCGACAGCCGTGAACAACTCGTTCTGCGCGGACAGCGAGACCCGCCGGTCGAGCTCGGTGCTCAAGTATTCGCCGAGGTGCGGGCTCAGCGCGCCGACCAGGCCGACCGCCCCGAGCGCCACCGCCAGCCAGACCAGATCCTGGTACGGCCCCGGCCCGGCCAACTCGTCCAGTAGGTACTTCAGCAGCCATGCCAGCAGTACCGGCAGTACGGCGCCGAACACCGTGTTCGCCAGGTATCCCAGCAGATGCAGCGGAGCGGCTCGGTGGACCAGACGGGCCGCTCCGCTGAGCCGCACCAGCGCGTCGGCCAGGTGCCCGGCCGCCGCCGCCCTACGATCCGACAGCAACCGGAAGCCGGGCAAGTTTGCTCTCACTGGCGAGGACCCTGCCGTCGGCGTCCACCAGGCAGAACACCGGGAACACCGCCGCCTTGAAGGCCTTGGACAGCTTCTCGTCGACGTCCACCACCACCGGGACGACCGGATTGAGTGCCGTCACGAACGTCGGCGTCTCCTCCCCTTCTCCGGTCACGACGGCGAGCACCTGCCGGGGTCCGCTCCCCAGATCTCGGGCGTACTCGACGAATTCGGGCAGTGTGTCCAGGCAGGTGTCGCAGCCGGGGCTGAAGAAGGCCACCAGCGTCTCACCCGAAAGCCGGTCACGCGAAACCCGCTCGCCGTCCACGGTCCGGGTGTCGAATGTTCCGATGACCTCGCCGACCGGGACGGTGTCCTGCTCAATGAAGAAGCCGGGGCCGGCTGCCAACAGACGTTCCAGGTGCTGCCCGTGTTCCCGCAGCCGCCGCACCACTCCCAGGGTGAGCAGCAAGTCCAGTAGGCAGAGTGCTGCCACCAGTACCACCGCCATGGTGAGTATGAACATCGTGAGTCCCTTCCTGTGGAGTCAGGGTGGCGCTGCCTGCCCATGGGGTGACGAGATAGATCAGATCGTCCATACGGGCCACCAGCACGGCGACCACCAAACCGACGCCGCCCGCCAGCACCAGCCCGCCGGTGTGCGCGGACCCGAGATCGCGGGGCCCGGCCATGCCCGCCAGGGCGGCGGCGATCAGGAGCGCGTTGCGGAACAGATGGTGTTTGCGCAGCGGCGCGGCGGACGAAGTGCCGAAGCAGCGGCATGAGGCGTTTACGCCACGCTTGAGCGCGGCGGCGATGAACACTCCGAAGCCCAGTAGCAGGACAGCGGCGACACCCAGCCCCAGCCGCACGGTCGCCGCCGGAGCGAGCATCACCGGCACCGAGACCTCGGCGGCCAGCACCGCCACCGAGACCGGCTGGGCGGCTTTTCTGCTTACTTTTCTGGGCAGGAGCGCGGCCAGAAGCGTCCGCGTAGCCCGGGTGAATTCCCGGAACGAGGCGTTACCTGTCTTCCCGGCCACCGAGGCGATGAAGACTGCGCCGATCAGACAGCGGCAGCCGAAATACACATAGTCCATGGCACATGACTCCTGCCCGGTCAGTGTGACCGCCGGCGCCATCCGACAACGCGCGGATGGCACCGGAACGGCCACCTACAATAAGGAGGGAAGGAGTTCTGAATTAGCAGTCGCGACCTGTTGTGTTGCACCCGCACTTGTGGCCGCTGATGCAGTCGTAATAACGGTAACCTTCGACGGGGCGCGGGCCCATCAGCACGCAACAACGCTCGTATTGGCAGCCACAGCGATTTGCCGCCGCGGCCACTGCGTTGGGGACCAGCCGTCCGAGCAGCTTGTCACTGATCCGGTTGACCGTCGAGATCATCGACGCCTCCTTTGCCGTTGTGCCGGCTCGTGCGATTGCCACTCCATGGAGTGATCGCCCCTAGAGTTCGGCTCGCCACCAGGGAAAGTCAATGCCGCTCCGGTGAGGCGCTATCACGTAGGGTAACCGTCACTGGTAACACACCGTGAAAGCCAGAGGAACGATCCAATTACTGACCGGATCCGGCCATTACCTTCGGCGCCCGTAATTAACGACACTAATCGGTTTGCGCAGATGGCTAATGATTTCGGAGAAGATCTGGCTCAGAAGAATGTGAGCAGGGTGGCGGCCAGCACCAAACCCAGATATCCCGGCCAGTAGACCAGCTTCGGCAGCAGGTTGGCGCCCCAGGTGAGGGCGCGCATCCGAATATTGGCGGTCAGCATCATCGCGTTCAGCGACACAAAAAGGATCATGAAGTACAGCGCGTAGGAGAAGTACTCCAGATACACCGTGCCCTTTGCCTCCGTCGCCTCGCGGATCGCGTTCTGGTCGAACACGATCACCAGCAGCATGCCGACCGCGAAGCTCATCACCTGGAAGGTGGTGAAGCCGACGATCTCCCGGCGCTCCTCGTCGATGGTGATCAGGAACATCGTGGAGAACACGACCAGGGCGATGAAGGACCAGCGGATGAGCGGACCATAGAGCGGTCCTTGCGGGTCGCGCTTGAGCCCGAGGTTGAAATACAGCTCCGGCGTGTTGCTGTTGCTGATGCCCGTCGGCTTGGCGAAGCCGAAGTTGGTCGTGTACGGATTGTTAAGGTAGCTGTAGGCGGTGAAGCCCGGATTCCACTCGCCGTAGACCATCTTCGCGTCCATCGCCGTCATGTTGCGGATCTTCCACGGCGGGTATCCCGCGAAGTCGGGGGTGAGGACGACCCGCTGCTGGAAGTCCATGCCCCACATCCGCAGCCAGACATTCTGCTTGTCGAGCGGATAGCTGCCGTAGTCGAACAGCTGCCGGAACTCAGCGTTGAAGTACCACCCCATGAGCGTGTGGTCGCCCTCGTCATACTGGTAGACGAGCTTCTCAGTGGCGGCGTAGGCGTCGCCGGCCTCAGGGAAGACCACTCCCGGCTTGACCCGCGCCTCCCGGGGAATCCACTGCCAGACATAGCCGGAGAGCATGACGTTGCTGGCGCCTTTGAACTCCACCGACTGAATGAAGACCCCGGTCGGCACCTTGGTGTAGCCGGCACCACGCTGCGGCAGATGCTCGGTGAGAAAGCGCTGGGCGGCCTGGTCGTTCGTCACCACGCTGCCGACCGCGTTCTGTTCGGCCCCTTTGCCGTAGACCATCGTCCAGGAGAAGGCGATGCCCGCCAGGCACAGCAGCGAGGTGAACGCGCTCACAAAGCCGAGCCGCATGCGGACACTGCGGCTGTCCGCGCGGTCCAGGGGCTTCAGGATCTCCAGAGCGAGCAGCGTCAGGAAGATGATGGTGGCGAACGTGAGCGAGGAGAAGTAGTGCGGATCGTCGTAGTTCAACGTCAGCCCGCCACGCGACAGGTAATTGAACAGCGACCACGCCATCCAGCCCGTGACCGGCACCAAGAGGACGCGCACCGAAATCTTCAAACGGCGCGACCAGCGCTCACCGGTCACAGCGCTCAGCGAGTCTCCGTCCCAGTCACGCTCGGCCACGACAACTCCTATACGCTCCGTTGTCGTAGCAATACCCAGAGTAGTGAACGATAGACCGCATGTTGGGCATCTCGTTACGGTCTCCAGCGCACTGGCGAATGCAGCCGCGCCAGGCACAGACCACAGAAGCACCGACCGCAGGCGCATAGACCGCCGACCGCACAGGCACACGCCTCACGGACGCAGGCCGCACGGACGCAAGCCGCACAGGCGGCTGCACAAGCACAGAGCGCAGGCCGCACGGACGCAGCCGCACGGACGCAGGCCGCAGGCCGGACGGACGCAGGCCGCAGGCCGGACGGACGCAGGCCGCAGGCCGGACGGACGCAGGCCGCAGGCCGAGCAGGCGCAGACCGCAGGCCCAGGCAGGAGCCAGACCGAGCACGCCGCAGGCCGGGCACGCTGCAGGCCGGGCAGGAGCCAGACCAAGCGCGCCGCAGACCGGGCACGTCGCAGGCCCGGGCGGGCACAGGCCACAGGCCCGCGCGGGCGGGCAGGCCGCAGGTCCGGGCGGCGGGCAGGCCGCAGGTCCGGGCGGGGGGCAGGCCGCAGGCCCGGGCAGGAGCCAGCCGGAAGGGGCACCGGCAGAACGCTGGTAGAGAGAGGCTGAACCCGCGCCGGAAACCGGGCTTGATGTTTGTGGGTCTAGTTCGGCGTTGGTGTGCTGTGGGTGTCTTCGTTCCGCTGGGCGATGAGGAATCGCGCGGCGGCCAGGAACGCGACGAGTAGGGCCACCACAAACAACAGCGCGGACGAAGAACCCATGTGGTGTGCCGCGTTGAGGTAGCTCGGCTCGGGTTGACCGTCGTTGAGCTGGGTCAGAGTGAGCGCTTCGCGGCCGCCGACGGCCAGGCCGCCGACGATGGGGCCGAGCACGGCCGGCAGTGCGCCGGACTTCGTCGCGGACGGTGCCGATGCGGCGACCGTGCAGGTCACCGTGGCAACGAGCAGCGCCAGCAGCAGGCCTGCCGGGATCCAGCGGGCCTGCGTGACCACCTTTTCGGGGACACCACCGGTCGCCGCAACGAGCACGAGGACGCCGAGGCCGCTGACCACCGTTCCGGCCATAGCAAGGACCGACCGCCAACGAGTCATCCCGGCGGCGATGCCGGCGGCCAATCCCGCCAGGGCCACCAGCACCGCGAAGGTTCGATGCGACGCCACCCCCGACAACCCCAGGAGCATCGGTGCTGCCACACCCGCCTGCACCATCGCCGCTGTGAGCGCGGCGACTCCGGCCCACATTCCCGCCA
The DNA here is from genome assembly GCF_008923185.1 of Actinomadura rudentiformis. Classification (GTDB taxonomy): domain Bacteria; phylum Actinomycetota; class Actinomycetes; order Streptosporangiales; family Streptosporangiaceae; genus Spirillospora; species Spirillospora rudentiformis. Next base: position 98,521 of record NZ_WBMT01000028.1, on the reverse strand, counting down.
ACGCTGCGCTCAGGGCCGCGATGATCAAGGTGGCGAGGCCAAGGACTCCGACCATGACGTACGAGCGGCGTGCCAGAGAGTTGCCGGAGACTTCCAGAAGCTTCGCCACCCGTTCAAGCGTCACCACCGCGGGCAGGAAGGCGACCAGGGTCGCCAGCACCCCCGCCAGCGCGACCCGGACTCCTATCCGCCGCCCTGGCTTACCGCGCAGCCGTGCCACCGCGACGATTCCTCCGGCCACAGCCGCCGCGCTCAGGGCCAATTGCAGACTGTCGGGTCGCCATGGGCGACTGAGCCAGCCGGCACCGACGAAGGTCGCGCCGACGAGTCCGGCTCCGGCTGCGCAGCCGGCCAGCGCGGCTCCGGCACCCGGGGCGCCGGCATCCATGAGTTCCTGGGCCGCAGCCAGAACCGCCACGAGCACCAACGCCGCACCGGCCAGCCCAAGGTGCGCCACCATCGGACGCGATTGCAGCACGTCCAGATACGGCGTCGCCGCAGCAGGCGCCGTCAGCACCGAGCCGGCCAACAACAACCATGGCCACCAACGGATCAACATCAGCCCGGCGATGACCGCGACCACCGGCAACCCGGCGGCCAGGTAGGCATCGCCGTTCCACGACGTGCCCACTTCCCGTGTGGCGATCACGCGAGGCACCACGCCGCTCCCCGCAGCGGCATTGGCCAGCACACCGAGCCCAGGCGCCGTCGCCACCAGGAGCAACCAGTGCCGTCTCGATGATGCCGTCCGCTCACGCCCGTCCTGATCGACCATGGAGGCGAGGTTGGCACAAGTGTCACTGCTCAGACTTGAGCAAAAGTACTCATTTCGAGCTCCGAGCACGGGTGGTCCCGGCGGCGCGCATCGTGGCGCTGGCGCTGGCGCTGCACGGCATCGAGTCTTACGCGGCCTAGGTGGCTCAGCGAGCTCGGGTGCTTTGGCGGCTCAGTGGGCTTGGGCACTTGGGCACTTGGGCGGCTCAGCGGCTTAAGGGGCTTAGGCGCGCCTGCGACTGCTTAGGGCGCCTAAGGCGGTCTAAGGCGCCTAGATAGGGCGTCGTCCCGATGTGGGGGGTGGGGCCTTAGCGCGAATCTTTAGATGTCGGGCCGAACGGGTCGGCCGGACGGAAACAAGGAGATCGCGATGATGCACCACGACGTCACCAAGGCCGTCGCTGCCGACCGCGTACGCCGGCTGCGCGCCGAGGCCAAGGCCGACCGCCGCGCCGCCAAGGCCGACCGCGCCGCCAAGGCCCGCAAGCGGTGACCGCACAGGACCGGCGGCCGTCGACCGAGCCGCCGCCTGGTTGTCGCACCGTCCAGAGACCCCCGTCACGCGTGACGGGGGTCTTCGCTTTGTGCGCGGGGCCTCTGCCAGAGATATTGCTGGGCGTACGAACGCCACGGCCGCCAGCGCTCGGGGGCCGTTTCCGAGAGGAAGATGTCGGGGTCGCCGAGCACCCGCATGCGGATCAGCGAAACCACCAGCTTGTCGACTCCGGGCAGGTGTTCGCCGAGGTCCTTCCGGTCAATGGCCTCCTCGGTCAACGCCTGCAGCTTATGGATCAGTGAAGGCTCCAGGTCGGCCGAGGCCAGCGCGTCGAGGTCCGGGAACGTGTGGGGTGATGGTGCCGGAGGGGGCTGGGAGCGGGCGGCCGTGCGTGGCGATCAGTGTGGAGGAGCACGCTGCTGCGCGATCGGGTGCTGGTGACGACCACCGTCGCGTTCATGGCTTCCAACATCGCAGAGGGAATGTTGCTGGTCGTCGGGCCTTGGTTGGCCAAGACCCAACTGCCGGGCGGGCCGTAGACGCTCGGACTGCTCTTCGCGGCGCTGTCGGTCGGCGAACTCCTCGGCGCGCTGGCCGCGGGCGCGATACGTCCACGCGTCGATCTCCTGACCGCCATCGCGACTGTCCAGATCGTCGCCACCTTGGGCTTCCTCGGGATCCTGGCCGCCCCCGCCTCGTTCGGCGTGGGCGCCGGGTTCATGGTCATCGGCTTGTTCAGCGCGCCGATGACGGTGTGGGCGCAGACTCTGCGCATGGAACGTGTCCCCGCCCATGAACGCGGCAGAGCGTTCGCGACCCTCCGCACCTTGATGCAGGCGACCCCTCCCATCGGCGCCGTCCTGGCGGCGCCGCTGCTGAACGCGGAGCTCGTCGGCGTGTCCGCGTTCAGCATGACCTTGCTTGCGGGCTTGCCTGCCCTCGCGCTCCTCCTTCCCTTCAGTCGCGGGCCTCAGCGAGCCACCTAGCGCTTGCTTTAGTTGCTCGGTAGCCTCCTTGGAGTCCGGCTTCGGAAAGTCTCCGGCTGCGAAAGCAGGTCTCATGAGCCGTCTCGTACTCACCGGCGCGAACCTGATCGACGGACTGAACCCTCCTCGTCCCGGCAGCACCGTCGTGGTCGAGAACGGTCGTTTCAGCGAGGTCGTCCAAGGCCCGGCGGCCGCGAGGGCGGTGACCGCGGCGCCCGACGACGAGGTCGTCGACCTGGGCGGACGTACGGTCATGCCCGGAATGGTCCTCTGCCACTACCACTCCACGTACGACAACCTCGGCCCATCGCCCGTCCCCATCGGCCTCGACCACGCGCCGCCCTACCAGGCCCTGATCGCCGCGCGTAACCTGCGCACGGCGCTGGAATGCGGCTTCACCAGCGTGGTCAGCGCCGGGGCGGCGAACGACGTCGACGCCTCCCTCCACCGGGCCATCCGTGACGGACTGGTCGAGGGCCCGCGCTTCCTGCCGGGCAGCCGGGAGATCAGCACGACCGGGTTCGGCAACGACATGACGCCCTACCACTGGGACCTCCGGGCGCTGGGCGGCATGCGAACCTGCGACGGGGCCGACGAGTTCCGCAAGGGCATCCGCGAGGAGATCAAGCGCGGCGCGAAGGTCATCAAGCTCTTCGTCACCGGCGGGCACGGGGTCATGCGGTCCAAGGACTTCGAGGAGATGAGCCGCGAGGAGCTCGCGGCCGCCATCGAGACCGGCCACGGACGCGGCGTGCTGGTGCGCGGGCACATCGTCGGCAAGCAGGCCATCCTCGCGGCGGCCCGGCTGGGCATCGACATCATCGACCATGGCGACGACATGGACGAGGAGTGCGTCGAACTGCTGGCCGAGACGGGCACGTCGGTCGCGCCGAGCATCCACTTCACCGAGGTGATGCGCGACGTCGTGCCCGGGTGGGGTTCGATCGCATCGCGCGTCCACCTGGGCGAGGGGCGGCCGTACGAGATGCTCACCCACGCCGACAAGGCCGGGGTCAACATGGTGATCGGCGACGACTACGGCGCCCAGGGCCTGCCGCACGGCTCGTACGCCAAGGAGCTCGAGACCTACGTGACCAAGGCCGGCATCGCGCCGATCGACGTGCTGCGCTGGGCGACCGTCAACGGCGCCAAGCTGATGCGCAGAGAACACGACCTGGGCACGATCGAGGCCGGCAAGATCGCCGACTTCCTCGTGGTCGACGGCGACCCGGCGGCCGACATCACGGTCCTGCAGAACCCGTCCGCGATCGCCGTCATGACCGGCGGACGACTGCGTTCCGGCACGCTTCCATCCCGGGCCGACACCCCCTGAGCCCTTACAGGTAAGGCGTTTGGTGCCTCCTTGGAACACCGCGAACGCGTTCGGTGAAAATCCAGCCGGTGTTCATTACAGATCGTCAATTTCCGCCACCATGGTCCACTACGAGACGTACGATCACCCCCACATCCCTGGACCGCACACTCCCCAGCCGACAGGACGGTGCACCGCCCATGACCACCGGCGACCCCTCGACGGCCTCCTCCCGCATCGACATGACCCGCCCCCACTCGGCGCGGGTGTGGGACTACTGGCTGGGCGGCAAGGACAACTTCGAGGTCGACCGCGAGCTCGGCGAGCAGATCGCCGGGATGTTCCCGCACGTGGTGGCGACCGCGCGCGGTGACCGTGAATTCATGCACCGCACCACGCGGTACCTGGCAACCGAGGCGGGCATCGACCAGTTCCTCGACATCGGCACCGGGCTGCCGACGCCGCCGAACCTGCACCAGGTCGCACAGGAGATCAACCCGAAGGCCCGGGTCGTGTACGTGGACAACGACCCGATCGTGCTCGTCCACGCCCGCGCGCTGCTCAACTCGACACCCGAGGGCTCCTGCGACTACCTGGACGCGGACCTGCGCGAGCCGAGCCGCATCCTGCGGGAGGCCGGCACGACGCTCGACCTCGACCGCCCGGTCGCCATCACGCTGATGAGCGTGCTGCATTTCGTGGCCGACCTCGAAGACGTCGTGTCGATCCTGCAGCGCCTGCTGAACGCCGTGCCCTCCGGCAGTTACCTGGCGCTGACGCACAGCACCGACGAGATCGGCGGCCCGGCCGTCAAGAGGGCCTTCGAGATGTGGAACGCGACGGCGCATCCCAAGGCACAGCCGCGCACCCGGTCGGAGGTCACCGGCCTCTTCGACGGTCTCGAGCTCCTTGACCCCGGTGTGGTCTCCCCGCCTCTCTGGCGGCCGCCGCTGGACGTCGAGACCGAGCCTGAGCCGGTGCCCCTGTGGGCTGGGGTAGCCCGCAAGCCCTGACACCCGGCGCTAGACCAGGCGTCAGACCCGGCGCTACGTCCGGCACTGGACCAGGCGCTACGTCCCGCGCTGGACCAGGCGCTATGTCCGGTGCTCGACCAGGTGTCAGACCTGACGCTATGTCCGATGCTGGGAGCGGGCGTTACGTCCGGCATCAGACCAGCCGTTACGTCCGGCGGTAGATGACGACGCCGCCGCCTCGTTCGACGACGCGGTAACCCAGTTGCGGCAGCCTTGCGATGGTCGCGGCGTCCGCTGGCGACGGGCTTGGGAACGGACGCGAGGTGGCGACGGCGACCCACTCGGTCAGCGGCCAGAACGGGCTCGGAACGATCAGCCGGAACACCCTGCAGCGACGGGTGAGCTGGGGCGCCAGACGGTTCGACGTGGCGACGTCGGCTCCGTCAGGGATGACATCGAGGATGTCGCGCGCGGGGCCGAAGCGTTCCGTCCCCTGCCAGTCACCGGCATCGAGAAGGCGCGTCAGGGGCAGGCCCCCGAACATGGTGACGGCGAGGGCGAACGCGAGGATCGCTGTGGGCGCCGACTTCCGTACGACGCGGGTCACCGCCGTCTTGGAGGTGTGCAGCCTTCGCAGCCCGTCGAGGGCGGCGATGAAGACGATGGGCATGAGCACCGCGCTGTAGTGGAACCCCGTTCCCCAGTACGCAGGATTGCTCGTCCAGAAGCGCGCGGCGACGTACGGGACCGCGATGAGGAGCAGCGGAGACCTCAGGGCCAGTAGCAACGTCGGAGCGACGAGCGCCAGCAGCGTCCAGCCCTTCACGCCCATCGGGGTGAGGAGTGTGGCCATGCCCGAGCCGGAGGCCGTCTTGGCGTACGGGTAGACCTGCCCCGGGCTGAACGCGGGAATGATGACGAAGACCGTCAGAAAGCCCGTGACCACCGCCACGGTGACGATCAACAGACCGAGCCGGCGACTTCCTGCGCAGAGGACATAACCGCCGACCGCCGCCAAGATGAGCGCCTGGTCCTCCTTCACCAGGAGCAGAGGCAGGGCCCAGCACGCAGCCGCCGACCAGCGCCGGTGCACCAGGCGCTCCATGCTGTACGCGACCAAGGGCACCGCGAACGCGATCTCGTGGAAGTCGAACGCCGCGGCCTGCTGGATTCCCCACGACAGGCCGTACCCGAGGCCGATGCAGACCCCTGCGCGGCGGCCGAGGAATTCCATGGCGAGCCGTGTCACCGGCACCGCCGACAACGCCAGCAGAATTCCTTGCGTTACCAGCAGTGTGATCGGGCCTGGAAAGATCCGGTAGAACGGCGCCAGCAGTACGAGAACGGGATGGAAATGGTCGCCAAGCACATTGAACGCAGGGCCTTTGAGCTCGGCGATGGGTGCCCGCAGCTGCGCGTACGCGCGTACCGCCTGCTCGAAGATGCCGAGGTCGTACCCGGCTGTCCGCATCGTGTGGTGCCGGTTGACCGCCATTGCCGAATAAGCGGCGAAGAGCGCCGCCGCCACCACCCATGCCGCACGGTCTGGCCGCCGAAAAAGCATGGAGCACAGATTTGCGACCACACACTGAATGCACGCTTAAGCGACCTGAATCCCCGCTTAAGCCACCTGAAGCCGGTTTCAGGAACGAACGACACAGCGTCGCCATAATGGCCCAATGCGATTGCTGCTGATCGAGGACGAGGAACGTTTCGCGGCCACGCTGAGCCACGGCCTCCGGGCCGACGGCTACGCGGTCGATGTCGCCCACGACGGCAGGCATGGCCTCGACCTCGCGCGCACGCACCCGTACGCGGCAGTGATCCTTGACATCATGCTGCCGGGGCTGAACGGCTACGCCGTCTGCGCCGAGCTGCGACGCGGCGGCTCGACCGTGCCGATCCTCATGCTGACGGCCAAGAACGGCGAGTACGACGAGGCCGAGGCCCTGGACACCGGCGCCGACGACTACATCTCCAAGCCGTTCTCGTACGTCGTGCTCGTCGCGCGGCTGCGCGCGCTGCTCCGGCGCGGCGGAGCGACCAGGCCGGTCGCGCTCACGGTCGGCGACCTGTGGCTGGACCCGGCGGCGCGCAGATGCCGCCGCGGCACCACGGACGTGACATTGACGGCCAAGCAGTTCGCCGTCCTCGAATGCCTCGCGCGACGACCGGACGAGGTGGTGACCAAGATCGAGATCCTGGACGAGGTCTGGGACCAGCAATTCGAGGGCGACGTCAACATCGTCGAGGTCTACGTACGCGCGCTCCGCCGGAAACTCGACCTCCCGTTCGGCCGCGCCTCGATCCAGACCGTGCGCGGCGCGGGATACCGGCTGGTGGCCACCGATGCCTAGACCGCCGACCCGCATCCGCCTGAGCCGCATCCGCTTGAACCGTCTCCGCCTGAGCCGATTCCGGCAAAGCCGACTCGGCCTCGGCAGCCTCGGCAGGCTCGGCTTTGGTCGGCTCCGCTCTGTCCGCGCGAGGGCCGCGGTCGCGGCGGCGCTGGCGACGCTCCTCGTCTTCGGCGTGGGCGGCTGGTGGCTACGCGACGTGATCCGCGACCAGTGGGCGGACGAGGCGCTGAAGCAGGCCACTCGTGACACGTTCACGTTCACGTCGGCCGCAGAGACCGGAAAACGCGCGGATGTGCTTCACCATGCAGGCTTCATCGTGGTGTTGGAAAACGGGCAGTGGTTCATTCCCATGGGAAGCTCTCCCGGTGAACAGGTCGTGGAGCCGCCGGAACTTCTGCCGCCGGCCGAGGGCCTGCATCCCGACACCAGGTGGCACACCCGGGCCATCCCCATGCCGGAGGCACTCTCAGGCTTCGTTTCGGCGTATCTCGTGAACGGCGACGTTGACGGCCTCGGCGAAGCAACCTCCCCGACGAAACCAACTCATACGTTCGTGGTCGGAGTCACCGACGTTCTCCCGGCAAGCCACGTCCGCACGTTCACCGGGCTGAAGGATGCGCCCGCGCAGAGGCTGACCGTTTATTGGCCGGTCCCCACCGAACGCACCGAGACGGCCGTCGCCACCATCGACCGGTTCTTCATGTGGGCGCTGCCGGTCGCGGTGGTCTTCGTCGGGGTGGTCGCCTGGGTGGTCACCGGACGCGCGCTGCGTCCCGTCGACGCCATCCGCGCGAAGATGAACGAGATCGGCGCCCGCGCGACCGACCAGCGGGTGCCCGTACCGGCCGGCAGCATCGAGATCGCGAGGCTCGCCCGGGCCACCAATGAGACCCTTGACCGGCTCGAACACGCGCTCGTCCGGCAACGGCGGTTCGTCGCCGACGCGTCACACGAACTCCGCTCACCGCTGGCCGGGCTCCGCAGTGCCCTGGAGATCCCGCTCGTTCACCCGGACGAGGCGAACTGGCAGACCGTCGTCTCGACCGCGCTGGCCGACACCATCCGCCTCCAGACACTCACTGACGACCTCCTGCTGCTGGCCTCGGACGCGCGGGGGCCGTCCGAAGCCGGCGAACGCACCGACCTGGCCGACCTCGTCGAAGAACTCGCCGCCGAACGCGGACCGACGTTCACCGTCACCACCACCGGACCCGCCATCGTCGCCGGGAGCGAGGTGCGGCTCGGCCGGATCATCCGCAACCTCTTCGACAACGCCGCCCGCTACGCCCGTACGGAGGTCGTCGCCACGGTGACGACAGACGCCCAGACAGTCACCTTGACGGTCACGGACGACGGACCCGGCATCCCCGGGCCCGACCGCGAACGGATCTTCGACCGCTTCGTCCGTCTCGACGCCGCGCGGGCACGGGCGACGGGTGGCGCCGGGCTCGGCCTGACCATCGTCCGCGAAATCGTCGAAGGCCTCGGCGGCACTGTGCATGCCGCAGAAGGCTCCCGGTTCGTCGTCCGTCTACCCGCCGCCTAGCCGCAGAAGGCGATCTCCGCGGCCTTGTCCAGATCGGCCCTGAACTTCGGATCGGCCTCGAGCGCGGCACTGCTGTCGTTGTAGGTGATCACAGCCTGACGCTTGCCGTCGGCGCTGGTGTACGTCCAGGTGCCGTAGCCAGGGAAGCCACCGTCGTGCCCCCACGCGATGCCGCACGAGAACCGGGTCTTCACAACACCAAGGCCGTAGTCCTGCATGACGTCGCCATCCACAATCGGCCGGGTGGCCGTCATCTCACGCTGCAGACGCTTGGGAAGCAGCCGTCCGGTGAAGAGCGCCCGGTGGAATTTCGCGACATCGTCCACGGTCGAGATCACACCGCCGGACGCCCACGCGCTCGACGGGCTGATCTCGGTGCTGACGTCGCCGTATTCGTCCATGTAGCCGTGCACGTAGGGCCCCGGGAACGAACGGTCGACGGCCAGCGAGGTGTGGCGCAACCCCAGCGGCCGGAAGATCCGTCGCTGGAACTCGCCACCGAGCGAACGACCCGCCGCCTTCTCAATGATCATTCCGGCGAGGATGTAGTTGGTGTTGGAGTAGGTGCCCTCGGCGATCGGCGGAGTCTCCAGCGCCATGTCGACCAGTTCCTGCGGCTTCCATTCACGCCGGGGATCGCTCCAGACCCGCGGATCCAGCGAGTAGTCCTTCAACCCGCTGGTATGCCCGAGCAACTCCCGAATAGTGATCTTCGATCCGTTGTGGCCGTTGCGCGCCACCGAGCCGGGCAACCACTTGTCGACCGTGTCGTCGAGGGAGACACGACGTTCGGCGACCATCTGCAGCAGGACCGTACTGGTGAACGTCTTCGTGACGCTGGCAATCCGGAACCTCAGCCGCGCGTCCATCCGCTGCCCGGTCGCCTTGTCGGCAACGCCTGCGGTGACGTGCGTGACCTGCCGACCACGACGGCTAAGAACGATCACGCCAGGCTGCCCATCAGCCACAAGCCGTCCCGCCGCCACCCGAAGCCTCCCGACAGAGCTCTCCGCAGCCGCAATCCCAGCACCAGCGACTCCGCCGGTTGCAGACGCGCCGGTGGCGGACACGCCGGAGCCGGACACGGCACCGGTGAGGGACCCGCCAACAGCAGACGCGCCAATGGTGGACGCAGCGGCGGCGGACGGGCCTGCGGCAGACGCGCCAGAGGACGACGCGCGGATGGCAGACGCTCCAGCGGCAGACGCGCCGGTGACCGATGCACGGGTGGCGGACGCAGTACCGGCGAGGGACTCACCAGCGGCGGACACTCCAATGGCGGATGCAGCGGCGGCGGACGAGCGGGCGGCGGACGCTCCAGAGGATGACGCGCGGGTGACGTGTGCAGCACCGGTGACAGACGCGCCGACGGACGCGCGGGGGGTGGGCGCTCCAGAGGCGGGCGCGCCTGAGGCGGGCGCGCCTGAGGCGGGCGCAGCTTCGGTGGTGGGCGCAGTGGTGGTGGCGAACTCGGCGGGGGTGGTGGTCAGGACTGGGATCAGGGGGACGGTGAGCGCTCCGGTCAGGGTGACGGTGAGCAGGGCCCGGCGGGGGCGGATGGAGTTGGACGACACGAGAAGCTCCTTGTCGATCAGTGTGTTCTTACTTGATCAACTGTGGCCGGGAGCGTTGTCGTGATGAATGGCCCTGAACACCCGGGTCCGGGTGTACCTACGTACACCGTCAGTCGGCGAGGGCGGGGTTGGCGGCGGAGCCTTCGGTGCTCAGGAGGACGATCGTTGCGGTGTGGTCGCGCGCCAGTTCGGAGCGGCGTTCGGGCGTGAGGGCCGCCCGTATGCCCGCCAGAGCAGCCGCGCCGCAGGGACCTGCGGGGACGCCGAGTGAGGCGAGGTCGCGGGTGGCCTGGGAGGCGGCGGCCTCGGTCACGGCCACGGACGCGTCCAGACCGCCGACCAGGTACGGCCATGCGAGGCTGGACGGGGTCGCGCAGTTGAGTCCGGCCATGATCGTTGAGCCGGTCTCGATGCTGGTGAGGCGGCCGAGGGCCAGGCTTGCCAGCACGGAGGCGGCTGTCTCGGGCTCGACGGACAGGAGCGTGGGGCCGTTCGATCGGCTCCTGTAGTGGGCCACGGCGGCCTGGGCCAGGGAGCCGACGCCGACAGGTACCGCGACGAGCCCGGCAGGTCCGGCGCCGGCGGCGGTCAGCTGGGCGTCCACTTCGGCGAAGAGGGTCGCATACCCCTCGACCACCCACTGGGGCACCTGCTCGTAACCCGGCCAGGCGGTGTCCTGGATGAGCAAGGCCGCGGGCTCATCGGCCGAGGCTGCGGCCGCCCGTACCGCCTCGTCGTACGGACCGGCGACATCAACGACCGTGGCACCCTCGGCCTTGATCGCGGCCCGGGCCGCCGGGTGCACGCCGTCCGGAACGAATACCTCGGCGGTCAGCCCCAGCAAGCTCGCGATCCGGGCGACGGCGCGGCCGTGGTTGCCGTCGGTCGCGGTGACGAGGCGTACGGGCGGCAGGTCTGCGATCCGTTGACGCAGGCCGTCGAACGAGACGCGGCCGAGACCGTGGTGCTCGCTGAGGGCGCGGTGGATCGCCCAGGACGCACCGAGGATCTTGAACGCGGGAAGCCCGAAGCGCGCCGACTCGTCCTTCACGAACACCCGGCCGACCTTGAGCTCCTCGGCAAGGGACGGAAGCTCGACGAGCGGCGTCGGCGCGTAGCCGGGCAGGCCCGCGTGGAAGTCGGCCACATCAGGTGAGGGGGCCGGGCTGGTCCAGGAGCGCGCCGCCGGTCGCGCCAGCCAGGTCGTCCGTTCGGGTGCGGTGAGAACCGTCTGAGTCGTCATATCGCTCACGGTGCCGCAGTCTGATTCAATCAGTCCAGCGAAACTTTCTTAGCGATAACGTTCAGAAAAACCGAAAGGTAGTGTGCGGGCATGCTTGATCTTCACCGTCTGCGGCTTCTCCGCGAGCTCAAGCATCGGGGCACCCTCACCGCCGTCGCCGAAGCGCTCTCCTACAGCCCGTCCTCGATCTCGCAGCAGCTGGCCGTGCTGGAGAAGGAGGTCGGTGTTCCCCTCCTCGAACCCGTCGGCCGGCGCGTCCGGCTCACCGAGCAGGCCGAGATCCTCGTCGTGCACACCGAGGCCGTTCTGGAGCAACTCGAACGGGCGGAGGCGGAGCTCGCCGCCTCCATGGCGGGGCTCACCGGGGTGATCCGGATCGCCACGTTCCAGACCGCCGCCATGGCCCTGATCCCGACCGCGCTCACGCTGCTGCGCGAGGCACATCCCGGGCTGCGCGTCCAGGTGACGCAGACCGAGCCGGAGACCGCCCTCCCCGCGTTGCTCGCCCGGGACTTCGACCTCGTGATGGCCGAGGAGTACCCCGGCAACCCGAGTCCGCGGTACGAGGAGATCGAGCTGGCGGGCCTTTGCGAGGACGAGATCCGGCTAGCCGTCCCCAAGGCGGGAGCCATGGCCGACTCCTTGGAGGGCACAGAGGCGCTGGCGGCGCTGGCTGAGCGGCCGTGGGTCATGGAGCCGATGGGGACGGAGCCACGGCAATGGGCGACGACACTGTGCCGTACCGCGGGCTTCGAACCCGACGTGCGCTTCGAGTCCAGTGACCTCCTTCTCCATGCGCGTCTCGTCGAGGAGGGACATGCCGTGGCACTGCTGCCGGACCTGGTCTGGTCGAGACGGGCGGCGGACGGCGTCGTCCTGCGGTCGTTGCCCTCCGGCCAGCGGCGCCGGCGCCTGACGACGGCGGTCCGCCGGGGCGGCGGGCAACACCCGGCCATCCGCGCGTGCCGCGACGCTCTGCGGAGGACGGTGGCGGCGAACTCGCTGGCGAGGCCCCTGGCCGGGGACTCCAACCCCTGAGGGGGTGGGGCGGGGCCTAAGGGTGCTATGGGGGGTTGACTCCACCATGGTTGGGGGTTTTCCCCGATGGTGCGGGGAACACAGGGTCGTCATCGTTGTCAGTAAGCGAAACGGGGCCGTAGGACCCCGGCTTAAGGAAGAAGGCACGCGATGTCGACCACGCCATCTACGACCGCGTTGAGCATCTGTGACCTGGCCCGGCTTCTCTTCACCAGCCGACTGCAGGCCTCCGACCATCCCACTGCCGACCAGGTGCGCGCCGCCATCGACGAGCGCCTCTGTGCCTGGGGCGCCGACTGTGGCACCTGCCTGGCGTCCGTCGCCCAGGAGGCAGGCGACCACCCCGAGGCGTACGCCGCCCGCATGCGCTGGGCCTTGGACACGGTGAGCCGCACTTACCCGCACAGCCTGGCCGTCGCCTGAGTGCACGCCCCGGGACCTGAAGCCGATACAGAGGAGATGGATCCAGATGACGTCACGTTCACGTTCACGCTTCGCAGACCGGCCGGAAGAGATCGCCCCGCAGAGCCTCAGCGACCTGATGTCGACCGAGGAGCTCCAGAACGGGCCGTTCGGCGGCAACGGGGGTCGCCGCGGCAAGAAACGCCCGGCCATGACCTTGAGACGAGTCACCTGACGACAAACGGACATCACTTGAAGACAACGGATATCACTGCATCGGCGGCCGGCCCCTGGCCAGGGGACCGGCCGTCACCATGTCCACCGCGGCCATCCCGCCGACCACTGCGACGTGAACGTCGCCGCCGCCATGCCCGTTGCTCAGTCAGGACTTCTTCTTTTTCTTTTTCTTCTTCTTGTCGCTGTCCGGTTCCCACTCGTACCCGGGCGTACCGTCCTCGCAGTACTTGTTGGCCACCTTGGTGTCAGTGGCGTCCTGCTCGCACCAGCGTTTCTCGGAGCACGCGCCCAGCCCGAGTCCGGCGACCAGAACGGTCCCCGCGAGCATGGCGGAACGGGCCTTGGACATGTCGCCTCTTTCGGGGTTGGAGGACACCCTGTGACCGGCAGAGGGTAGCGCGAACCGCCTGATCGATGGCCACCCGCTGGGCTTCTGGGACGGACTGTGCCCTTGGCCATTGAGAGTGAAACTATGCTGGCGACCGTGAGGGATGAGCCCGCGCGGGACGCCGCCGCCGATGTCCGCCCAACGGAGGCCGTCCGGGAATACCGGATCAGCGAGCTTGCGCAAGCCGCGGATGTCCCCGTACGAACGCTGCGCTACTACCAGGAGCGCAAGCTGCTCCCCCCGCCGCGCCGCGAGGGGCGGATCGGCCTCTACTCCGAGGATCACCTCGCCCGGCTGCGCGTGATCGGCAACCTGCTCGAACGCGGGCACACGCTGGAGGGGATCCGCGAGCTGCTGTCCGCATGGGAACAGGGCCACGACGTCGCCGCGGTGCTGGGCCTGGAGAAGACGGTCACCGCACCCTGGTCCAGGGAGACTCCGGTCACGATGTCGCTGACCGAACTGGCGGAGTTGTTCCCGGGCGAGGTCGACCCCGGCGCCGTCGAGCAGGCGGTCGCGCTCGGGCACATCGAGATCCACGGCGACCAGGTCACGCACTGGAGCCGCCGTCAGCTCGAAGCGACGGTGGCGCTCGTACGGGCCGGGGTGCCGCTGTCCGAGGTGCTCGCCACGAGCCGGCGGCTGCAGCGCAGCGTCGACGAACTGGCGGACATGTTCGTCGAGATGATCATGAAGCATGTGGTCGGCCCGCTGGACACCACGGAACTGGCCGACCGGGACCTCACCGACCTGACCGACACGCTCGCCCGGCTCCGCCCTGGCGCCGAGGTCGCGGTCGAAGCCGGGTTCGCCAGGGCCATGGAACGCCGCGTTCGCCAGGAGATCGACCGCGTCTTCGGCCGCCTCGCCACCACGCACAGGGATCCCGGAGAGCCGCAGGCCTGACGGCATTCGGTCGCAGTCGTCCATCCGCACGCTGTCATCATTCGGTACGCAGTCGTTATCGCCGACCCACTTGCCTCTCCAGCACCAACCGTCGCTACCGTGACTCAAATGCCACGAGGTGTCCGCCGGACTCTGTCCGCCACGCTGCTCGCCGGTGCCGTCCTCTTCTCTTCGGCCGGTCTCACCGCGATCCCCGCGAACGCCGCTCCGGCGAGCACTCCCGCGACCGCAGCCGCCAATCCCTGCAGGTCGAGCAAGAACCCGCGGCTCGCCAAGAACCTCGGCACTGCGATCCGTACGGCACTGCGGGGCCGCACCGGGATCGAGTCGGTCGGCGTCTACGACCGCAAGCGGAAGATCGTGTGCACGGTGGACTCCGCGCGCCGCTTCGACTCGGCCAGCGTCGTCAAGGCCACCATCCTGGGCGCGGTCCTGCGGCGCGCCATCGAGCAGAAGCGGCTGCTGAACTCGACCGAGAAGTCACTCGCCCACAAGATGATCACGCGCTCGGACAACGACGCGGCGTCGGCGTTGTGGCGTTCCGTCGGGCGGACCCGCATGCAGCGGTTCCTCAAGATGGCCGGGATGACGCAGACCAAGCTCGGCCCGGGCCGGTACTGGGGCCTGACCCAGATCACCGCCCGCGACCAGATCAAGTTCCTGGCCGTCCTAACCGCTCGCAACAAGGTCCTGACCGACCGGGCGCGGCGGTACGAGCTGAGCCTGATGAACCGGGTGGTCTCGTCGCAGCGCTGGGGCACCCCCACCGGCCGCCCGTCCGGCGTGAAGTGGCATGTGAAGAACGGATGGCTGCCACGGCACGGCCGCCACTGGCGTGTCCACAGCATCGGCAGCTTCTCCGGCCGAGGCGAGGACTACATGATCGTCGTGCTCACCCGCGACACCCCGTCCATGACGTACGGCATCCGCACGATCGAACGCGTCGCACGCGCGGTCCACACCCGCCTCAACCCGAACCAGCGCACCATGACGGTCGAGAGCATCCCCGACCCGACGTGGGAGACCTCCGACGGATCGGTCCCGCCCAACCGCTGACCACCTGAGCGACCGAACGGGGCGAACCCATCAGCCGGATTCGCCCCGTTCGCCATCCCAGCCCGGGTGGTGGGATGTGTTCTGGGCGTTCCGATATGTGGGCTGCTCCATACTTGGTCACATGGTCGACGATGAACGTTGGAAGGCCCGGTTCCGGGCGGCCCGGGTCAGTCTGCCTGGTTGGGCTCGGGACGCACCGCACCGGTCCACATACCGGTCGAACGTGACGGGCACGTGGGAGATCTACGCCTGGGACCGCGCGACCGACGAGCGGCGGCAGGTTACGGACCGTCCTAACGGGACGTGGATGGGCGGCGTCGACCCGTCGGGCGAGTGGATCTGGTGGTTCGCCGACACCGACGGCGACGAGTTCGGCGTCTGGCAGCGGACACCGTTCGGTGGCGGCGACAGCACGCCCGCAGTGCCGGGGCTGGAGCCGTCATACCCGTCCGGGCTGGCCCTTGGCCCGAGCGGCCTCGCCGTCATCGGGCGCACCACGGAATCCGGCAACACCGTGCACTTCTGCCGCCCCGATGCGGCACCCGAGACGTTGTACGAGCACGCCGAAGACGCGCACGTCGCCGCCCTGTCCCGCGACGAGAGCCTCATCGCGATCGGGCACAGCGAGCACGGCGACAGCCGCCACATGGCGCTGCGCGTCGTACGGCCGGACGGCACCACGGTCGCCGACCTGTGGGACGGACCGGGCAAGGGACTCTACGGCGACTCGTTCGCGCCTGTCGCGGGTGACTCGCGGCTGCTGGTCAACCACGAGCGGCGCGGCAAGGACGAACTGCTCATCTGGGATCCGGTCGCGGGCACCGAACACGAAATCGTCCTCGACCTGCCGGGTGAGGTCGGCGCGAGCTGGTACGTCGATGGGACGGCCTTGCTGATCTCGCATTCGTACGAGGCGCGGGACGAGCTCTACCGCTACGACCTGGCGGACGGCTCGCTGACGCGGATCGAGACGCCGCGCGGAGTCATCGGCGGTGCGACCCCGCGGCCCGACGGGACCGTGGAGTTCTCGTGGTCGTCGGCGGCCGAGCCACCGGTGATCCGTTCGACCTCGGGCACGGTCGTGCTGACGCCCCCCGGCCCGCCCGCGCCGCCGTCCGTACCGGTGGAGGACGCCTGGGTGGACGGCCCTGGTGGACGCATCCACGCGCTCATCAGCCGGCCCACGACCGGATCCGCACCGTACCCGACGGTCTTCGACATCCACGGCGGCCCGACCGCGCAGGACGAGGACTCCTTCGCTCCGACCGCCGCAGCCTGGGTCGACCACGGTTTCGCCGTCGTCCACGTCAACTACCGGGGCTCGACCGGCTACGGCTCGCAGTGGCGCGACGCCATCGAGGGCCGCGTGGGGCTGACCGAACTCGAAGACATCAAGGCGGTACGCGACTGGGCGGTGGAGACAGGCCTGGCCGACCCCAGCCGGCTCGTGCTCACCGGCGGCTCGTGGGGCGGTTACCTGACGCTGCTCGGCATCGGTACGCAGCCCGAGGACTGGTCGGTCGCGGTGGCGGCCGTCCCGGTCGCCGACTACGTCGCGGCGTACGAGGACGAGATGGAGGGGCTCCAGGCGTTCGACCGGTCGCTGTTCGGCGGCTCGCCGACCGAGGTGCCGGACCGCTACCGCGAGTCGTCGCCGCTGACGTACGTCGAGCAGGTCAAGGCCCCGGTGCTGATCCTCGCGGGCGAGAACGACCCGCGCTGCCCGATCCGGCAGATCGACAACTACCTCGGCAGGTTGGCGGAGCTCGGACGGCCGCACGAGGTCTACCGGTACGACGCCGGGCACGGATCGCTGGTCGTCGAGGAACGGATCAAGCAGATGGACGCCGAGATGACCTTCGCCCGGAAGCATCTCGGCATGTCCTGACCGGCCGATGACGGCGCCGCCACTCCCCCGAACGTAAGGGCGTGGCGGCCCATCCATGACGTTCCCCCGGTCGAGCAAGGACCTCGCGGCCAACGCAGACATCACGGTCCGGCGCAGACGTCGGGCCATGCGCGGACGTCGCGGCCAGGCGAAGACGAAGCAGCCAAGCACGGACCTCACGGCCAGGCGCCTCTCGCGGTCAGGCGCGGACGTCGCGGATGACGTTGACCAGTTCGCGGGTGACGGACTTGAAGCCGGGGATGCGGGACATCGAGACCATCTTGTTGACCAGCGGGACGGTACGTTCCACCAGCAAGTACGTCTTTCGGCAGCCGGGGGAACTGTCGTGCACCCAGTAGAGGACGATGCCCATCGAGTAGAGCCAGAGCAGCTCCGGCAGCTCCTTGCGGAACTCGTCGTCGATCTTCAGGCTGGAGCCGTCGACGACCTCGCGGTAGATCGCGACGGCGGCGGCACGGGCCGGGCCGGACTCGGCGCTGAACGGGTTGAGCGGGCTGGTCGGCTCGGCGGCGAACTTGAAGAACTTCCCCGCGAACTCGTGGTACGGCACCATCGTGTCGACGCGGGCCTTGAGAACGCCGAGGAGCCTGGGCGCGAAGTCGCGTTCGGCGTCCAGGACCGCGCGGCAGGCGGCGACATGCTCGTCCTGGAGCTCGTCGTAGTACGCCTGGATCAGCTCTTCCTTGGAGCCGAAGTAGTAGTAGGCGTTGCCGACCGAGACCCCCGCCTCCTTGGCGATCGCCCGCATCGTCGTCGCTTCGTACCCGCGCTCGCGGAACAGCCGGAGCGCCGTCTCCACGATCAGCGCCCGGGTCTGCTCCGACTTCACGGCCTTGGTCTCGGTCACGTACGCCACCCTAAAGCGCGGATGCGCGAACTTGCGGAGTGTCAACTCTACGTGCGTGGCAGGTGGAAACGGCACGCCGCGGCGGTCAGGACACGTGGGCCTTACTCAGCCCGTGAGCTCGGCCGCCACGAGCTCGGCGATCTGGGCGGTGTTCAGAGCCGCGCCCTTGCGCAGGTTGTCGCCGCAGAGGAAGAGGTCGAGGGCGTTCGGGTCGTCGAGGGATCTGCGCACCCGGCCCACCCAGGTCGGGTCGGTGCCGACGACGTCCGCCGGCGTGGGGAACTCGTACCCTTCCGGATCATCGACCAGCACCACGCCCGGCGAGCCCGCCAGGATCGCCTGGGCCTCGCGCTGGTCCACGGGCGCGTCGAAGACTGCGTGCACCGCCAGCGAGTGGGTCGTCACGACCGGAACGCGGACGCACGTCGCCGCGACACGCAGGTCCGGCAGCCCAAGGATCTTGCGGGACTCATTGCGGACCTTGAGCTCCTCCGAACTCCAGCCGCCGTCCTGGAGGGATCCCGCCCACGGGACCACGTTCAACGCCAGCGGCGCCGGGAACGGCCCGAGCTCCCCCACCGCACTGCGCACGTCCCCCGGGCGATGGCCGAGCTCGCGATCACCGCCGACTCGTTCGAGCTGGTCGTACAGCGCGTCGATGCCCTCCTGGCCCGCCCCCGATGCCGCCTGGTAGGAGGCGACGACCAGCTCGTTCAGCCCGTACTGGTCGTGGAGCGCCCCGATTGCCACGATCATCGAGAGCGTCGTGCAGTTGGGGTTGGCGATGATCCCGCGCGGGCGATCACGGACTGCGTCCGCGTTCACCTCGGGAACGACCAGCGGGACGTCCGATTCCATCCGGAACGCTCCGGAGTTGTCCACGACCACCGCACCTCGTGCCGCCGCGACCGGCGCCCACGAGGCCGAGACCGCGTCCGGCACGTCGAACATCGCGATGTCGACCCCGTCGAAGACCTCCGGCGCCAGCGCGAGCACCTCGGTCTGCTCGCCCCGGACGGAGAGCTTCCGTCCCGCCGAACGGGCCGACGCGACGAGCCGGATCTCCCCGTACACGTCTCGCCGGGTGGACAGAATGTCCAGCATCACGGTGCCCACGGCGCCCGTGGCACCGACAACGGCGAGGGTCGGCTTGCGTCCGGATGAGTCCGTGGCGGTCATTGCCGGCGTTCTCCTTCGCGTTCGTCTGTCGCGTGTCCGGCACCGCCGCCCCGGTCCCGATGTCCGGGACCGCGCGACCGGTGTCTCAGCTGGCTCGACGGTCCCCGGAGGCTCAACGCCCCCCGCGCCTCCCCAGTTCCGGAGTTCAGCAGATTCCCAGGTTCACGCCGCCGCTGTCCCACAAAGAACCGGATCCTTGGCCACACTCCGTAACCGCCGCCGACCCGGTCTGCCGGGGGAAATACGGCATGCCTGAGGTCAGTCTCCATGTCGGCAGACAAGAATTCCGCGTCGGACGGCACAAGGTGCCAGGCCGCACGGCATAGATGCCAGGCCCGCACGACACAGGCGCTAGACCGCACGACACAGGTGCCAGGGCCGCACGGCACCAAGTCAGGCTGCACGGCACAGAAGCCACGGCCGCACGGCGCAAGTGCCAGGCCCGCACGACACAGAAGCCAGGCCGGACGGCGCAGAAGAGCCAGGCCGGACGGCAGAAGGCCCCGCGAACGGCGATCACGCCTCGTTCGCGGGGCCTCCGGCGTTGATCAGCGGCCGGTGCCGCCGTAGACGACGGCCTCGACCTGGTCGGCCTCAAGGTCGAAGGCGCGGTGGGCGCTGGCGACGGCGGTGTCGATGTCGTCCTGGGCGACGATCACCGAGATACGGATCTCCGAGGTGGAGATCATCTCGATGTTGACGCCGGCGTCGGCGATCGCGGAGAAGAACGTGGCGGTGACGCCCGGGTGGGAACGCATGCCCGCACCGATCAGCGAGACCTTGCCGATCCGGTCGTCGTAGCGCAGCGACTCGAAGCCGATCCGCTCCTTGACCTTGTTGAGCGTGGTCATCGCCCTCTGCCCGTCGCTCGCGGGCAGGGTGAAGGAGATGTCGGTACGGCCGGTCGACGCCGCCGACACGTTCTGCACGATCATGTCGATGTTGATCTCGGCTTCGGAGAGGACGGTGAAGATCGTGGCGGCCTCACCGACCTTGTCCGGCACACCGACCACGGTGATCTTGGCTTCGCTCCGGTCGTGCGCGACTCCGGAGATGATCGCCTGCTCCATGTCCTGTCCTTCGATGTCACTCGCGTCGACCACCCATGTGCCCTCCTTGGTGCTGAAGGAGGAGCGCACATGGATCGGGATGTTGTAGCGGCGTGCGTACTCCACGCAGCGCAGGTGCAGGATCTTGGCCCCGCTGGCGGCCATCTCCAGCATCTCCTCGTACGAGATGCGCGGGATCCGGCGGGCGGTCGCGACGATCCGCGGATCGGCGGTGAACACGCCGTCCACATCACTGTAGATCTCGCAGACGTCCGCGCCCAGCGCGGCGGCCAGCGCCACCGCCGTGGTGTCGGAACCACCACGGCCGAGCGTGGTGATGTCCTTGGTGTTCTGGGAGACACCCTGGAATCCGGCCACGATGCAGATCGAGCCCTCGTCCAGGGCGGTACGGAGCCGGCCCGGCGTGACGTCGATGATCCGTGCTTTTCCATGGGAGCCGTCGGTGATCACACCAGCCTGGGAACCGGTGAACGATCGCGCTTCGTGACCGAGGTTGGCGATCGCCATGGCCAGCAGCGCCATCGATATCCGCTCCCCGGCCGTGAGCAGCATGTCCAGCTCGCGCGCCGGAGGCAGCGGGCTGACCTGCTCGGCCAGATCGATCAGCTCATCCGTTGTGTCACCCATCGCGGAGACCACGACGACGACGTCGTTCCCCGCCTTCTTCGTCGCGACGATGCGCTGGGCAACCCGCTTGACGCCTTCGGCGTCAGCGACGGAGGAGCCACCGTACTTCTGCACGACAAGGGCCACGACTCGGTGCTCCTCGGATCGGGTTCAGGCGTATCGGCGAAGAGTCTACCGAGGCCAGACGAATGCATCACGAGCAGGTAACTCCAACATTTGGAACACCCGTCCGAAATACAAGATCCCACCGGCAGGAGAACGATCCCCAGCCCTCTGCCAGACGCCAGGTAAGCAGCCAGGCGTCGAGGCCAGGACACGGGCCGAGACGCGCCGCCGGACCCAGCCTAGGGCGAACACAAGCGGACAAGCCCAGGCCAGACGAACACAGGCGGACGAGCTCAGGCGGACGAGCTCAGGCGGACGAGCTCAGGCGGACGAGCTCAGGCGGACGAGCTCAGGCGGACGAGGCCGAACGAACAGGCCCATGCAGATGAGTCAGGCGGACCTGCTCTGATCAGCGAGAGCTTGCCGATCCGGTCGTCGTAGCGCAGCGACTCGAAGCCAACCGGCTCCTTGACCCAGGTGAGCGTGGTCATCGTCGCCTGCCCATCGCTGGCGGGCAGGGCGATGGGAATGCCGGTACAGCCGATCAACGCCGCCGACAGATTCTGAGCGAGGGCGGCCGAGGGCGGGGGACGAGGGCGGCTGAGCCTGTGGCGCGAGGCACCGTCTGGACAAGCCGGGAGCGCCGTTCCGGTCGGCGGGCAAGGGAACGAGATCGTCGCCCAGCAGGGCAACAGTGGAGGCAAAAGGCGCTGGAAAGCGCTTTCAACTGATCTCCAACCGCGCTCCAACCTCTCCTCGAAATGGTGCAGCCATGAAATCCCTCCACGCGCGCCGCCTGCTGGTCCCTGGTCTCGCAGTGGCGTTCCTCACCACTGGAATGTCAACCGCCGCTGCTGCCGCACCCGTCGCCGCCTCGGCCCCCTCTGCGCCGACCACGCTGGCAGCCCCGGCAGCGCCGGCGGTCGAAGCCGCAGCCCAGAAGAACTCGACGTACTTCGTCTACCGCACGTTCATCAAGGACAAGCGGGTCAACGCCTTCCCGTGCGTGGCGCAGGGTGGGCAGTTCAACGGCAACAATCGCTCCTACTCCACCAAGGACAGCGCCGGCTTCAAGACGAACATGGCGCTCGGCGTGAATTGGAAGACGAGCAAGGTTCACACCTCCAAGAAGGTCAGTGCGACCAAGCTGTACCGGGGCGGAAAGCTCAAGGGCACGAAGACCGCCACCTCCAAGAACATGAAATTCACCGGGGGCAAGTTCGCCGGCACGGGATCCTCGCGGAAGTACACGGTCACCCTCAAGCACTCGGCGACCAACCCCTTTTGCACGAGAATCGGCGGAGCGATCGACTACCAGGTCACGGTCACCATCTACCGATCCGGCAAGGTCGCGCTGTCCGGTTCACGCCGAAAGGTGCCGAACCACGAGGCCTACGTTTTCCACAACAGCCTCTCTGGAAAGCGGACGTTCGTGCTGAAGAAGAAGAACCATGGGTTCAAATGCCTCCAGCCTGTCGCCTGCAAGCGTGAAACCCTCAAGGAAACTCTCAACAAGTCCTGACCGCACTCCGTAGCGGATCGTGACAGGAGGGCCGGGCCACCGGCCCTCCTGTCACGCTCAGCATCCGAAGCGGCAGTGATCACGGGAACGGTTCCCCGATGAACGATCGACGCCCGTGCCGTTGTGGCGACGGGACCATGAAGGGACTCGAGGGTGACAAGAACCTTCAGCCGCTCAGCAGTCGTCGCGGTGTCTCTCACCGTGGCGGGAAGCATGCTGGCGGGCTGCGGAGCCCAGAGCCTGGCGAAGAACGTCTCGGCGGCCGGTAGCCCGGCGAAGGCCATCTCGGTGGCCTAGTCCGCCGATGCCAAGGCAACAGTCCGTCCATCCGGGGCCGATCGTGCTCGACTTCGAGGATCACTACCTGCGGGGCAAGCCGGAAGTCGCCAGGCACAACTACGAGGTGCTGAAGACCCTGATCCAGTGGCGCGCCAGGCAGCCCCGGGTCGTAAGTTCGGCTTCTACGGCCTGAATGGGCACACCCAGAAGCGTTACTACCCGCTGGCCAGGAAACTCGCCGTGTACGAAGCCGCGTTCTTCCCGAGCCTGTACACCCGGCACGGCACTGACAACAAGGCCTGGACCAAGGTGCTCAAGAACGCCATCGCCCAGGCCCGTGCGGTCGACCCCAAGAAGCCGATCTACATCTACATGTGGCCGCGCTACCACAAGAACACGCCCCACTCGATGAAGTTCATCCCTGCCAAGCAGTGGACGTACCAGTTGACCACCGCCTACAAGCTCGTCGACGGTGTCGTCATCTGGGCCCAGTCCAAGGACATCCAGGTCCCTGAAAACGGCATGGAATGGGTCCACGCCACCCGCAATTTCATGAAGACCCACCCGCACGAATGACCATTTAGCGCGTTCACTCGCCAGGCACGTCCTCGACACCGAGACGAACGCTCAGGCCTGGGACGTGCCCACGTACACCTCAAAGAGTTGTTCGAAGTCGAAGCTCAGACCGGTGATGTCCTGGAACACGCTCCAGAGGAAATCCTCGTCCGGGCCCCATGAGGGCATCTCGATCCGGGACTCGACAGGGAGCGGGTCCCCGGACTCCTGGACGATCTCGCCGTTGTGGTAGACGACGTTCCTTGTCAGCGCACTGTCATCGTAGAGCCACAGTCCGTACGTGGACGACACGCTGGAGAAGAGAAGCGCCAGCGCGCGTGTTCCCTTGAGGGCTCCGAGGGAGCCGAGGTCAAGGAGTCGGTCCACGTCGAGCGGCAACTGCTGGTCGGGATCCCAAATATGGCACCAGCCGCCGCTCTCGGAGAGGTAGAGGCGCCCGCCCGGAGACTGGGATGAAGCAGTGTCGGCGGACACCCGTTCGCCGGTCGCCTGCCAGTTGCCCGCGTCTGGCAGGCCGTCCACGATCTCGGCCACCGACCGGTCGCGCACGAACAACGCCGATGTGTTCCATCCCATGGGGCGTGATGTTGGGTCCCATCCGCCGTCCCCGTCAACCCGAGCGCCCGACATGATCTGCCCGAACGGGCCCGCCGACCTAGCCCGGTTGCCCAGCCGTCGGGCCCGAAGGCAATGCCTCGAAGCCGGCGCGGCCGTCTGCGGCAAGGGCGTCGAGCATCCCCGCAGGGAGGGAACGTCGAATGTGCGAGCGATGGAGTTCGCAGTAGGGCGTGGCGTGTCCCGCTGGTAGCCGTCCGCAGGCAGACGCTGGTAGCCGTCCGCAGACAGGGGCGCCGCCTACGACGCCCCTGCCTGCGGGACTCGGCTTACGGAACGGCGGCCACCTCTTCGGCGACGTCCAGGCGGGCTCCGGCGATCACCGCATGGAGCGCGCGGAGGGCGGCACCGGCGTGGTTGCCCCAGTGGTTGAAGTAGGAGTACTGCCACCACCAGAGCGCCTCGAGCGGGCGCTCCTGCTGGTAGTGGCGCAGGCCGTGGACGAGGTCGCTGGCGACGTCGACGAGGTCGTCGGAGAGCCGGTAGGAGGTCGGCTCGGTGTCCTTGTACGGGTCGAAGACCTCGACGTACTCGTCCACAGCGATGAGCCGCTCGGACAGTCCCTGCCGTACCGCGTCCAGATCCGGGTCCTCGCCCACCTCGGGCTCCCAGTTGCCCGGGAGGATCACGTCCGCGCTGGCGCCCAGCTGCGCACCGGCCAGGATGACCTGCGACACCTCCAGGAGCAGCATCGGCACGGTGTGCGCGCCGGCTTCCCCCCGCGCGACCGCCTCCAGTCCGCTCAGATAGTTCTCCACATGACATGCCACGCGCTCGGCGAGCGCGTTCCAGTCCTGCGGGCTGTTGGTGTCAGACATCGAGCAGCCTCCGTCCTTCGAATGCGCGGCCCAACGTCACCTCGTCGGCATATTCGAGGTCGCCACCCACCGGCAGGCCGCTGGCGAGGCGGGTGACGGTCAGGCCCATGGGTTTCACGAGCCGGGCGAGATAGGTCGCGGTGGCCTCACCCTCCAGGTTGGGGTCGGTGGCGAGGATGAGTTCGGTGACCGTGCCGTCCGCGAGGCGTTGCATCAGCTCCCGGATGCGCAGGTCCTCGGGGCCGACACCCTCGATAGGACTGATCGCGCCACCGAGGACGTGGTAGCGGCCGCGGAACTCCCGGGTCTTCTCGATCGCGACGACGTCCTTGGACTCCTCGACCACGCAGATCACCTGCGGGTCGCGGCGCGCGTCACGGCAGATCCGGCATTCCTCTTCTTCGGCGACGTTCCCGCAGGTCTTGCAGAACCGGACCTTGTCCTTGACCTCTTTGAGCGCCTTGGTCAGCCGTTCCACATCGGCGGGATCGGCGGCCAGCAGGTGGAAGGCGATCCGCTGCGCGCTCTTGGGGCCGACGCCGGGCAGTCTTCCCAGCTCGTCGATGAGGTTCTGAACCACCCCTTCGTACAACGGACCCTTCCTTCCAAGCTCGATCGGTCAACGGGACGAGACGTTCATCGGTTCGTTCAGAATCCGGGCAATCCGCCCGGACCGCCGGGAGCGCCAGGCAGGCCGCCACCACCGGGCAGGCCCGGGATGCCGCCACCGCCGAGGCCCTCGGCGAGCGGACCCATCTTCTCCTGCTGCAGCTCCTGGGCGGCACGACCCGCGTCACGGATCGCGGCCAGCACCAGATCGGCGACCGTCTCCGCGGTGTCCGACGGGTCGTCGACGTCGATGGCCTTCGGGTCGATGGTGATCCCCGTGACCTCGCCCTGGCCGTTGACCGTCGCCTTGACGAGACCGCCGCCCGCGGTGCCCTCCACCTCGGCCTCCGCGAGCTCCTGCTGCGCGGCGAAGAGCTGCTCCTGCATCTTCTGCGCCTGCTGCAACAGCTCCTGGATGTTCAGCTGACCACCGGGTTCCACGGTTTCTCCGTTCCTTCCGGCCCTTGCGGGCCTTCTTCTCGGCGACCCGTCGACCACGGACGTCTGTCGTCTCCCCGAGACTACGGGTTTCGGGCGTCGTGCGGTACGTACCGGCGCCGGTGTCTGGTCTGACGTCGGCAATGTTCGGCTATCGATGCCTTTCAGGCCGGAAAACGCGCAACATCCACAACTCGGTTCCGTCTGCCCGGGATATGAGCTCAAAGACACACCCGCGCGGCTCCCCGGAGACGACACGAACAACACGCATGGCGGTCACCCAGCCGGGTCTTGAGCAGGAGCCGCCGCTCTAGTCCGGACCAGCCGCTCTCATCCAGATCAGCCGCTCTCGTTCCGGATCGCCCCGGATCAGGAGTGGCCGCCCGGGTCAGGAATTGTCGATCTCGCGGATGATCTGGCCGCCCAGCTCGCGCTGGATCAGAGCCATGCCGCTGACCTCGGCCTCCGTCCCGTCGGCGTCCGCGTCACCCTCGGGATCCACCTCGTCGCTCTCGTCGATGGGCGGCTCGGGAGGGGGCGGAGCGTCATCCCTGGACGGCCCCGGCTGCGGTACGGGACGTGACGTGGCCGGAGCCGAGTGCGCCGATGCCGAGGGGCCGGATGGTGGAGTCGGCTCGGCTGGGGGCGCGGATGGCAACGGCCCCGATCCTGAACGAGGCGGAGCGGCCGTCGCGGCGTTCGAGAAACCGGCCTGGGGCGGCGGGGACCCCTGCCCCGGCGAGTTGGACGGGCGTCCCGCCGGTCCGCCAGGACGTCCTCCAGCGGGCGCGGCGCCTCCGACGACGGTGTCGATCCGCCAGTCGACGCCCATACGTTCTTTGAGAACCTCGCGGAGCACCGCGTCGCGGCCGCCGTTCGCGAAGTTCGTGCGAGCGCCCTCGGCCTCGAACGACAGCGTGAGCATGTTCCCGTCGAGCGAGAGCGGCCGCACCCCGTTCATGATCACCATCCAGGCGACCCGGCTCTTCTGCTTGACGGCCTCGACGATGTCCGGCCACAACTGCTGAACGGCGGCGATGTCCATGCCTCCACCCGCTGCCGGAGCAGGACTGGCCTCAGCCGGGGCAGCGCTGGCCGCCGCAGTAGCAGCGGTGGCAGCGGTGGCAGCGGTGGCAGCGGCCCCACGCACAGCAGGAGCCGCAGATCCACCGCCCCCCGCAGAGCCAGCAGAACCGGCTTGCGCGGCAGGCGCCGCAGGACGAGCGGAGGCAGGAGGCGCGGCAGGCGCAGGACGCGCAGGAGCAGGCGCAGAGGCGGCAGGCACAGCAGGAGAAGAGGCGCCGGCTGCAGCATGAGCAGAGGCGGCAGACGCAGGAGAGCGCACCGCAGACGATGCGGCAGGCGATCCTGCGGAGTTATCCACAGAATCCCGTTCCACTTCTGTCGCCCCACCTGGGTGGTTGACGATAGGCGCGGAGGCGCCGCCCTGGAGGCCTCCCGGCGTTCCCTGGAAACCCCCTGGCGCTGGCTGGAAGCCGCCTTGCGCCACCTGGCGCTCCAAGCGGTCCAGCCGCGCAAACATCGAGGCCTCGTCCTCATACGCCGCCGGAAGGAGGATGCGCGCACACACCAACTCCAGCAGCAACCTCGGCGAGGTCGCCCCCCGCATCTCGGTCAGTCCCGTGTGCAGGAGGTCCGCCGCACGGGCGAGCTCACCGGGCCCCAGCAGGCCGGCCTGGCGCTGCATGTGCTCCAGCTCGTCCGCCGGTACGTTCAGCAGCCCCGAGCCGCCCGCCTCCGGCACGTTCGACAAGATCACCAGATCACGAACGCGTTCGAGCAGGTCGGCAGTGAACCGGCGCGGGTCCTGGCCGCTCTCGATCACCCGATCGATGGAGGCAAAGACCTTGCCGCCGTCGCGGGCGGCGAACGCGGCGACCACCTCGTCCAGAAGGGAGGAATCGGTGTAGCCGAGCAGCGAAACCGCTCTGGCGTACGTGATGCCCGCCTCGTCCGAGCCCGCCAGCAACTGGTCAAGGATCGACAGCGTGTCGCGGGCCGAGCCGGCGCCCGCCCGTACGGCCAACGGCAGTGCGTTCGCCTCGTACGGCACGCCCTCGTGCTTCAGGATCTCCTCAACGAGCTCCTGGAGCACGCTCGGAGGGATCAACCGGAACGGGTAGTGGTGCGTCCGGGACCTGATCGTCCCGATGACCTTCTCCGGCTCGGTGGTCGCGAAGACGAACTTCAGGTGCGGCGGCGGCTCTTCGACGAGCTTCAGCAGCGCGTTGAAGCCCTCGCGGGTGACCATGTGCGCCTCATCGATGATGTACACCTTGAAGCGCGCCGAAACCGGGGCGAAGAAGGCCCGTTCCCGAAGATCACGAGCATCGTCCACGCCTCCGTGCGAGGCCGCGTCGATCTCGATGACGTCGATGTGCCCGTTGCCCGTGGGTCCCAGCGCGACGCACGAGTCGCACTTGCCGCAGGGATCCGGGGTCGGGCCCTGCTCGCAGTTCAGCGAACGGGCCAAGATCCGCGCACTGGAGGTCTTGCCACACCCGCGCGGCCCGCTGAAGAGGTATGCGTGGTTGATCCGGCCGTTGCGCAGCGCCTGCTGCAGCGGCTCAGCGACGTGCTCCTGCCCTTTGAGCTCGGCGAACGTCGCTGGCCGGTACTTGCGGTACAGAGCCAGACTCACGAGGTCCGCCCTCCCTCGAGAAGCAGAGCGTCAGAAGCGAAGGGACCCCCCGCACACCCGCCAGAGCCTGCTTATCCTTGCTGCCTTCCGGCCCTGGGGAGGTTCACAGGGTGACGCCGTGCGAGGGGTCTGCTGAGAGTCTATGGCATCCCCGGCCCCTGATATGCACGCTTCCCGCGTAGGCTCCAGCCCCATGCCCGACCGACCCGCTGCAATCCCGCAGGAGACGCTCCTCCACATCGCCGAACGCCGCCATTGGGAAGCGGCCCGGACGGCGGGAGTGTCGTACGCCATGTCGACTCTCGGCCGAACGCTCGCCGAGGAGGGCTTCATCCACTGCTCCTCCGGCCTGTCCCAGGTCGAGGGCGTTCTCGGCCGCTTCTACACCGCCGTAGACCGTTCAGACCTGCTCCTTCTCACGATCGACGTCTCCCGTCTGGACGCCGAGGTGCGGTACGAGCCGGCCGACGGGCAACTCTTCCCCCACATCTACGGCCCGATCCCGCTCACGGCCGTTATTGATGTCCGACCAGTGCCTGAGACCCGGTAGTCTCTACGGCGGAGGATTCGCCTAGTGGCCTAGGGCGCACGCTTGGAAAGCGTGTTGGGGGCAACCCCTCACGAGTTCGAATCTCGTATCCTCCGCGTCTCTAAGCAGGCAAAAAGCGATGAGGGCGGCACCCCCAGGTGCCGCCCTCATCGCGTTGGGTCTCAGTTTGGATCTCAGTAGCGCCTTCAGGCCACCGTGGCGGCACCCTCCGGCGGGCCCCCGACGCCCCTCATCCCGATCTTCACAGGGCGCCCAGAAGAGACCCCCGACGCGGACGCAACGTCGTCTCACATGTGCTGGTGGCGCCTGGTCATCAACGCGCTGGACGATCCCATGATCGACATGGTCGTAGGGCGTTGGCGCCGAAGATCAAAAGCACCGGGGCCGCAGTGCGCCGTGTCTCGCGGCGTCCGGCCGTTTCAAGGAGGCTTTCCCCTCGTGGTAGTCGGTGTGCGTGTTGAGAGGCTTGCCGTCCGGTTCGGTGAACACGTATGCCAGAGCTCACGGGCTTGATCACGTTCAGCGGCCTGCTTGCTCTTCTGGGCCTTTGAGGAGGGTGACCGAGGACGCGGGCAGGCCGATGGTGCGGCGGCCAGCCTTGGACCAGGCACGGAAGCTCCAGCACGCCCCAACTTGAGCAAGGCCCCGATGCTGTGCTTCGCGACAATCTCCCTCACTGGAGAAGGAATGACGACGAGACCATGGATCGATCCGGCACTGGGAATTATCGACGTCAATTCGCCACGCTCACTTGAAAACCTGAAGAATGGAACGGTCTCCATAGTCATTCCGGCTCACAACGAAGAGGAGACGGTAGGCAAGGTTACGCGCGAGGCCTTCCGTGCAATCGAATTGCTCGGAGTGGACGGCGAGGTCATCGTCTCTGCCAGCGGCTGCACCGATGCCACCGCCGACCTCGCAGCCCAGGCTGGCGCGCACATCGTGGAATCCCCGGCGGGCAAGGGCAACGCCATGACGGCGGGCATCAAGGCCAGCAGCTCGGACGTCGTCTGCCTGATCGATGGCGATTTCCGGTATCTGGGTGACGAACCGTTGGCTGTGGGGCTGGTCAAACCAATCCTTCAAGGGGTAGCACACGCCACGATCGCGGACTTGTACTGGCGTCCCATTTATCCACAGCTCTGGTTGTTCGGGTTCTTCGCACCGCTGGCCGGAAGGATTTTCCCGGAGCTCCTCCCGACCCTGGGCTCTACGCCGTGGTCAGGACAGCGCGCAGCACTCCGCGAACTCTGGCCAACCGAACTTCCCGACGACTTCACATCCGATCTCGCGATCCTGCTGCACTGGCACGATCTGAACATCAGGCTCCGCCCAGTTGCGACAGACGACTGGGTCAACCCTCAGCGGCCCAAGCCCGATCTCATGCACAAGGAATTCACACTCTTCGCGGACTATGCGCTGTCCCGCGAACGCATCGATGCAGCTCAACGGGAGCACCTCGAAACCTGGTTCGCCTCGGTGCACGCGCACATGGCCGGGTACCGGCCCGATCAAGATGATCCTCAGCAGTTCGAGCGATCCCTTATGCGGCATGCACTCGCAGAACTCGATCGAGCGGCCCAGCCCCTCTGATCCACGCCAGAGAACGAGCCGTTGACAGGCCTCGCAGCCTCGCAGAGGGTGATCGTCAGGATCACCAAGGAGGTACTCGTGACTGTCAAGCTCTACAGCGAGCGCGGCGGCCAAGGGGAAGTCCTGGCAGCACTCGAGGAGACCGGCACACCGCCGACCGCGCTCGTCTGGGCGGCCTCGATGACCAACGACGACGACACCAAGAGCGTCTTTCTCACAACCCAGTACGAGGGCGCCGCAGGCTTCCGTGACTTCCACGGGGCGGGCACGTTCGACCTCCCTGACCTTCAGCCGATCACACACGTCACAGTCAAGGACAAGGCGCTATATCAACCTTCAGACCAGCAGGGTGCGTAACCCGCGGCCCCATCGCTCCCGGCATGCAGAGCTAAGCAGTTGCCCTCCTGGCCGGAAAGAGCCCCACCAAGAGGTGTGCGCCAGGGGTTCGCGTGCCGGTGGTGTGGGCTAGTGGGGGACGGGTGTGGCTTTTTGGTCTGCGGTCACCAGTGCGTCTAGGAGGCCGGGGAAGGCTTCGTCGATCTCGGCGCGCCTCAGGGTGTTCATTCGCGAGGTGCCTACGTAGTACTGGTGGATCAGGCCTGCCTCGCGGAGCACGCGGAAGTGGTGCGTGGCCGTGGACTTGCTCACGGGCAGGTCGAACGAGCCGCACTTGAGATCCACGGAGGTCTCGCAGAGCTGCGTCACGATGCTCCGCCGCACTGGGTCGACGAGGGCCTCCAGCACCCGTTGAAGCGTGATCGTCTGCACGTCGTCCATCGCCCTATAGTACGACAGCAATCAAAGTACGATGACCGTCAAAGTTTGACAATCATCGTACTTAGGGGTTCTATTCGATCTCCTACGACCGAAGGGAAGATGCGTGATGGCCAAGACGGTGTTGTTCCACGAGCTCGGCGGGCCTGAGGTGTTGCGGCTTGAGGATGTGGAGGTCGGCGACCCTGGGCCCGGCGAGGTGCGCCTACGCGTGGATGCGATCGGGCTCAACCGGGCCGAAGCGTTGTTCCGGAGCGGCCACTACATCGAGGCGGTGAGGCGGTTCCCGGCCATGCTGGGCACCGAGGCCGCCGGCGAGATCGAGGCTGTCGGCGAGGGCGTCGCGGGATTCGAGCCTGGGCAGCCGGTGAGCGTCGTCCCCGCGTTCTCGCAGAACGACTATGGCGTCTACGCCGAGCGGGCGATCGTACCCGCGGCGGCGGTCGTCCACCGGCCCGAGGGGATCGACGCGGTCGAGGGCGCTGCGGTCTGGATGCCCTACCTCACGGCCTACGGCGCGCTGGTCGAGACCGGCGGGATGCGCGCCGGGGACACGGTCGTGCTGAACGCGGCGTCCAGCAGCGTGGGGCTGGCCGCCATCCACGTCGCCAACCGCGCCGGCACGACGCCGATCGCCCTCACCCGCACGGCCGCCAAGAAGGACGCGCTGCTCAAGGAGGGCGCGGCCGAGGTGATCGTCACTGACGAGGAGGACGTGGTCGAACGGGTTCGCGCGCTGACCGGAGGGCGGGGTGCCGAGTTCGTCTTCGATGCCGTCGCGGGGCCCGGCGTTCTCGACCTGGCCAAGGTCGTGGCCCCTGGCGGCAGCCTTCTGGAGTACGGGGCATTGAGTGGCGAGGCGACGCCTTATCCGGGGTTCGAGCTCGGCATGCCCGCGCTGAACATGCGTACCTACACGGTCTACGAGACGACGACCGATCCAGCGCGGCTGCGCCGTGCCGCGGCGTTCGTGGCGTCCGGCCTCCGTACGGGCGCGTTCCGCCCGGTGGTGGACCGCACCTTCGACCTCGGCGACATCGTCGAGGCCCACCGGCACATGGAGTCCAACACCCAGGTAGGCAAGATCGTCATCACCAACGGGTGACTTCAGCGGGTTCGCTGGAGGATCCAGTAGCCGGTGTCGTGGACCTTGAGCTTGTACGTGGCGGAGGGGTGCATCTGCTTCGCCCACTCGATCAAGGTGTCGGCCGTCAGGGCCTGGTCGTAGTACGCGATGTAGTCGGGCACGAGGCCTGCGGTGTTCCCGAACCACAGGACACGGCATCGCCTCGTGAGCTGCGAGATCGGGCGGACGTT
Organism: Actinomadura rudentiformis; assembly: GCF_008923185.1. Taxonomy (GTDB): domain Bacteria; phylum Actinomycetota; class Actinomycetes; order Streptosporangiales; family Streptosporangiaceae; genus Spirillospora; species Spirillospora rudentiformis. The sequence continues at coordinate 65,739 of NZ_WBMT01000028.1, read as the reverse complement.
GACCTCGACGGTGGCGCCGTCCGGGATCGCGGCCAGAGCCCGGGCACCGGCCTTGCTCGCGGGCGTCGGCTTGTACGTGGCCACCTCGAAGACCGAGGCGAGAGGCCGCGTGGTGGTGAGGGCGAGCGCGGCGGCGAGGACGGCGACGGGCAGGTGGTAGGCGTACGCGCGCAGCCAAGGCCGGAGTGAGACCCGGGTCCGGGGGATCGCGTCCACGAGCGCCAGGAAGACGATGGGCATCAGGATCGCGTCGTAGTGCCAGAACACGCCCCAGTGGTTCTCGTCCTGCGACGCGAACCGCCAGGCAAGCGTGGGCACGATGGCGATCAGGAAGGGTGAACGTAGCGCAAGCAGGCCCGATGTCGGGACCAGGAGCCACAGGAGGGTCCGCAGTTTGTCGCCCGCGCCGTTCAGGAGGGCGCCGCCTGGGGCGTTCTCCTCAGGCTCGAGCTTGGCCCAGTAGTCGTAGCCGCCGCCGTCGTTGAACGCCGGGATGATCACACCGACGGTGACGAAGAACGCCAGTACTCCGACGAGCGCCACGGCGAGGGCGATCTGCGCCGTGGCCTGGTGTACGCGCCGCGTTCGGATCGCGACGATGAGGCCGATGGCGGCGACGGTCAGGCCGAGATCCTCCTTGACCAGCAGCAGCGGCAAGGCCCAGAGCAGCGCCGAACGCCAGCGTTGGGCCAGCACGGCTTCGAGGGCGAGCGCGATCAGCGGGACGGCGAAGCAGATTTCGTGGAAGTCGAAGTCGATCGCGCCCTGGATGCCCCACGACAGCCCGTACGCACCGCCGATCGCCACACCGCTTCCGCGCCCCAGCAGGCGCGCGGCCGCACGCGTGACCGGCACCACGGACAGTGCGACGAGGAGGGCCTGCGCCACGAGCAGTGTGACCGGGGTCGGGAAGAGCCGGTAGAACGGGGCGAGCAGCAGCAGCACGGGGCTGAAGTGATCGCCAAGGATCACGAAGCCCGGCCCCTTGAGGTCGGAGATCGGTGCCTGCACATGCGCGTACGAACGAACGACCTGCTCGAAGATCCCCATGTCCCACGAGCGCGATTCCGCCCGCAGGTAGCGCGAGATCGACACGATCGCGTACGCGGCGAAGAAGGCAGCGGCAAGCAGATACGGATCAAAGCGAGCCGAAACTCTCAGCCTCAGCTTGCCGAACAGCCGTGGCCTTGGTGTGGCGGGCCCAAGCGGGCCGATCTCCTGGGAGGTTTCGCCGGAACGGTCTCCGACCGCAGCGCCGTAGGTCATCGGTGGCCCACCAGGCTCCGCGAAGACTTCGCAGAACCGCTCGAACGAGGCGTCACCGGCTTTCTCGGGGTCGCCGTCGGAGATCCGGATTTGGAGGGCAGGACCGTCCCTGACGGTGTACGAGTACGAGTGGGCGTAGGCGTGACGAAACGACTGGCCGAGGGCGATGGTTCGGACGCCGGAGAGACCGGGACAGCAGGCTGAGAGCGTTCGCCATCGCCCATGAGGGTCCCGAACAGAGCGACCATCCCGGCACACACGACGGCGGCCGCCGCACTGGCCAGATGCCGCCGCTTACGACGCCTCCCGAGAACCTCGATCCGCTGGTGTTCGACAGGCCGCGCGGCCTGAGCACCCGCCCCGGCGGCCGCCTGGAGCCTCCGCCGCAGCCGCTCGTCCGTCTCCACGGCCCGTTCGTGCTCAGACATCGTGTTCCTCAAGCGAGTCGTCGAGGAGCGGAGCCAGTGCCCGGCGGCCCCGCGACAAGTGCGTCTTCACCGTTCCCGCGGACATCCCGGCCTCGGCCGCGACCTGCTCCACCGGCAGATCACAGACGTAGAACAGGACCACCGCGAGCCGTTGGCGGGCGGGCAGGCTGCGCAGTGCCCGCGCGACGGCGACCGCATCGGGTCCGGGTTCCGCAGCCGCGGCCGCGGCCGAGCCGACGCGCAGCCACGCCTCGGCACTACGCGTTCGACGACGCCACCGGCTGATCGCCAAACGGGTCGCCGTGAGGCGCACCCACGCTTCCGGCGAGCCCTCCCGATCCAGCTTCCGCCGGGCGCCCCAGGCGCGGACGAAGGCCTCCTGGACGACGTCTTCGGCTTCCCGGAGGTCGCCCGCGACCAGGAACAGCTGTCCGATCAAGCTCCTGACCGCATGCGCGTAGAACTCCTCGAACTCCTCTACGGTCAAACGCCTGCTCCCAGGACGGTGGACATCGCAAGACATACGCTCCGGAGCCGCAACCGGTTGACAGCACGAGCGGAAATATCACGGTATTCCAGACACCATGTCTTTTGCGCGACGTCGTCGCGCAATCCGCCGCCGCAAGCGCCCCGAACGTCGGGGCGTATCCCCCACCGGACGGCTGGCGTAAAACCCATCGCACTATCCACACCGGACTGTCGGCGCAAGCCGCACTCCGCTGGTGCAAAGCCGCGCCCGCGCCAACTCCGAGGCGGTCGGCGGCGACAGGATCCAGCACCGTGCTCGGGGGGCTACGTCCAGCCCGACGCGTTCGCCCACGGACCCTCTGAGCAGCGGCGCGATGGTTCACGACAGCTACGAGACCGGAGGCCCCCGGCGGGGCCACACCTTCTCGGGTGGCATCTGACCCCGTAGACTCTGAGGCGTGATCTTCAAGGCGGTTGGCGAAGGGCGGCCCTATCCCGAGCACGGACTCTCGTCCCGGGACTGGGCCAAGATTCCTCCACGCCAGGTCCGTCTGGACCAGCTCGTCAGCACCAAACGCGAGCTGGACCTGCAGTCTCTCCTGGCCAAGGACTCCACGTTCTACGGAGATCTCTTCCCGCACGTGGTCCAGTGGCGCGGCGAGCTCTACCTGGAAGACGGCCTCCACCGCGCCCTCCGCGCCGCGCTCCACCAGCGCCTCGTCCTCCACGCCCGTGTCCTGGACATGGACGCCGGCTGACCCGCCGGCCTGGACGCGTCCAGGCCCCACGGTCCGAGCTTGAGCCTGGACGCCGCCCACCCCGTCGCAACGCGGCCAAGACTCCGCGCGAGCTGAGCCCGCGTACGACCGGTCAGGGCGGAGCGTCCGTCCTCAAGGACCGCTATCCGGAAAGCCGGGCAAAGGCACCGGACCGCTCGGCAGTCCAGTCGCCCTGGCTCGTACGGACGCAGCAAGCAAGTCATAGGCCAGGGCGGAGCGGGGTGCTCGCCCTGGCCGGTCTGGGGAGGGCGATCAGCGGGCGTTGACGGGCACGCGAGGCGGTACGGGCATGTCCTTGGGTTCGATGACCTGCTCGAAGGAGCCCTCCGAGCGCACGGTGCTCGGGCGAACGACGCCGGGGCGGGCCGCCATGAGGCCGAAGACGGTCTCGGGGACGACCAGCACCAGCAGGAGCACCAGGGAGACCTCCCATCCACCGGTCACGCTGTGGAGGACGCCCACGGCCAGCGGGCCGAAGCCCGCGAGCAGGTAGCCACCTGTCTGGGCCATGCCCGAGAGGCGCGCCGCCACCGCAGGACTGGATGAACGCAGGGTGAGCAGCGTGAAGGCCAGCGGGAACGCGCTGCCCGTGGCGAGACCGAGCACGGTCACCCAGAGCCATCCGGCACCGGGAGCGACCAGCATGCCGATCAGGCCCACGACCATGGCCGTGGAGACACCGACGATCAAGAAGCGCTGGTCCCGGACGCGTGCGGCCAGCACGGGGACCACGAAGCCGAGCGGGATACCGATGATCATCATGTACGAGACCATCATCCCGGCCTCGGCGGCGGCGAATCCGTGGTCCCGCATGATCTCGGGCAGCCACGACATCAGCACATAGAACATCAGCGACGCCATGCCCATGAACACAGCCACCGACCAGGCCAATGGCGAGCGCAGCAGCGAGCCGACCTCGGTGGCCGGAGCCAGCGACTCACGCCCGGGACGGCTGCGCAGAGCGATCGGCCCCCACACGAGCGCGGCGATCAGCGACGGAACGGCCCACACCGCCAGGGCCAGCCGCCACCCGCCGGCGTCGTCCAGCGGTACGGCCAGACCGGCGGCGACGGCGCCGCTGGCCGCCATGAGCATCATCGCCAGCCCGGTGAGTGAGCCCACCCGGCCGGTGAAGTGCCGCTTGATGACCGCGGGCATGAGCACGTTCCCCGTCGCGATGCCCGCGCCCGCCAGGACCGTTCCAGCGAACAGCGCCAGCGACGACGGCACCACCCGCAGCACGATCCCACCCGTGATCAAGACCAGTGCGCCGGCGATGGCCACCTCGGTGCCGAACCAGCGGGCGAACGACGGCGCCACCGACGCGAAGACGCCGAGGCACAGCACCGGCAGCGTGGTGAGGATGCTCACCTCGACGCCGGACAGCCCGAACGTGTCCTGGAGATCGCCGAGCACCGGCGCGATGCCGGTGATCGCGGCCCGCAGGTTGGTCGTGAGCAGGATCAGGCCGGTGAGCATCCAGATCGTGGTCGGACGGGTGATACGTGCAGAGGAACTCATGTCGCCTTCGTCGTACGCGGTGCGTGCAGGTGGAAGGTGGGCACGCTCGCAAGGGCGGTGCCGTGAAGGAACGAGGTCAAGCCGGGGCCGGCTGCTCCGTCGAACGGAGGATCTCGTCCAGGCAGGAATGGGTGGCCTGGGCCGCGGCGGCCGCGTCCCCCGCCTCGATCGCGTCAGCGATCGGCGCGTGGGGGATGTCGGCATGCTGGAGCAGATTGCCCGCGGCCCCGATGCTCGCCCTCAACACCGCGCTGAAGTCACGGTAGAGGTCGGTGAGGACCTTGTTGTGAGTGGCTTCGACGACCGCCATGTGGAACGCCAGGTCGGCCTCGACGAACGCCGCGTGGTCGCGGGCCTCCCACTGGGCGTTGCGGTGCGCCAGCGCCTCATTGATCGCCGCGATGTCGGCGTCGGTACGGCGCGCGGCGGCCAGCCGGGCGGCCTCGACCTCCAGCCCGCGCCGCACCTCGAGGATCTCGATGAGCTCGGCGGTCTCCAGCCTGCGGCGCACCGCGCCGGAAAGCTCACTGGTGGCGCGAACGTACGTACCGTCCCCCTGACGGCACTCCAGAAGCCCCGCATGGGTCAGCGCACGCACCGCCTCCCGGACGGTGTTGCGCCCCACGCCGAGGCTCTCGGAGAGCACCGGCTCCGGCGGAATCTTGGCGCCGACGACCCACACCCCGGTCGCGATCTCGTCCCGCAGCTGGTCGATCACCTGCTCGACCAACGACGAACGTCGGGCTGTGCGCAGCGTCATGATTCCCCCCTTAGCTCTCCCGTAGAGACGTGACTCACTGACCTCCGGTCAGCCAGTCATCCCATGTCTCCATGTTAGGACCGAAATCCACCCACATCAATTCCAGGCCCCGCATTTTCGCAGCTCACCGACCCATCCTGTGAGTAACCCCACCCCAACCGTAACCACGCCCCAAACCCATACGGAGCCACCAGCCCAGGACGCCAGCGCCGAAAGGCGATACGTGACAGCGGCGCGAGACGGCGACGCGGAACAGCGGCACGGGACGACGGCACGGGACAGCGGCGCGAGACAGCGGCACGGGACGGCGAGGCGGGACGACGGCGTGGGGCAGCGGCGCTGGATGGCGGCGCTGGATGGTTTGTGGGGATTGGGTGTGCCGAGGGGGCGCGCTGGCGCTAGGAAGCGGTTGGTGGGGCCTTGGTGGTTGTGTCAGTTAAGGCGCCCGCGCCTGCTGTCAGTTGGGCGCCCCGGGGGTGGGGCCGGGCGGCGCGGACCACGGGCGGCGGGGGCGGCGGCCTTGCCGACGGCCGTGGTCCGGCGCGGGGCGGGTTAGACGAGGCCCAGGTCGCGGGTGGCGGCTTGAGGGCGTGAGGGACGTAGGCCTACGGCTTCCAGGGCTTGGCGGTAGGCGTTGGCGGCGCCGTCCGTTTCGCCTGCGGCTTCGAAGAGCTCTCCCAGCTCCCGGTAGATATGGGCTGCGGGGCGGCTTGGGGGGAGGTCCTTCATCTGGCTTCCGGCCGAGTTCAGCACCACGAGGGCAGCCGTGCGGTCGTCCTGGGCGATGCGGGCACGGGCCAGGACCAGGCGGGCCTGGACGGTCTTGCGAACGCGGGCGGCGAGGTCGGCACCGGCCTCCGGCGTCGGAGGCGTGTGCACCGGCGCCGCCAGGACCAGGCCTGTCTCCAGGAAGTCTTCGAGTGAGGAGATCGCCTGCTCCGGTTCGCCGACGAGAACGAGCGCGCGGGCCCGTTCGATGGTGCTCTCGGTGGCTTCCGCACCCTCGAGGACGGACGTGGCCCTGAGGAGATCGAGCGCTTCGGCGGCTGCGGCACGTTCCGGCTCAGGGACACCATCGGCGCTGAACGGTGTGACGCCGCGGAGCAACGCCCGCGCGGCGGCCAGGTTGAGCCGTGCCTGGGCCTGCACCGGCGCTCCGCCTCGTACCGCCAAGGCCTGCTCAGCAAGGTAAAGCGCGTCGCCGACGGCGCCCTCCTCCAGTGCCCGCGAGCTGGCACGGCGGTAGTGCGTGCTCAGCTGATCGTCGGACTCGTCTGAGGCCAGCAGGCGGCGGCCCAGGGCGTGGGCGCGGTCTGGGTCGGCTCGGTCCACGTAGGCAAGGAGAAGGATCCGCCCGGCCTCGGTGTGCTCCTGCCCCACGGTGAGATCGAGGTGCTGGAGGCGGGCGAGAGCGCGTTCCCCGAGGGCGATCGCCTGGCCGAGGTCTCCGACTGCGTGGTAGCAGCGCGCCAGGGCGATCACCGGAGGCAGCCAGCTGGTCCGGCCAGGGTCGCGTTCGGCCTGCTCGCGGAGTTCCTCGAACAGCGCGATGGCGGCCTCGGTGCGGCCCAGCTCTTCGAGCGCGCGGGCGCGGCCCCATCGGGCGCGGGAGGTGAGGTCGGGGTCGTCGCTGCGTGCGAGAACCTCCTCGAAGGCCGCCTCCGCGCCGGCGGGATCGCCGTCGAGGAGGGCCAGGTGCGCATGGCGCTCCCGGACTTCTAGATGAGCGCGTTGTTCTGGCTCGACGCCCTCTGCGAGGTACTCGGGCGTGCACCCGAGCCTTTCGGCCAGCATGCGAAGAACGGTCGGTGTAGGCGTTCGCTTACCCGACTCGATCAACGAGATATAGCTGTCTGAGAGGTCGTGACCAGCGAGCTGAGCCTGCGAGAGGCGTCTGGTCAGCCGCAGGTTGCGGACACGCTCGCCGACGTTGCCTGGACCCGGCATGTGGACTCACTTAGCGGAAGTAATCAGGCGGCTGGGGTGCCGACATGATTGCACATTGCGGGTTATCGCACATCGAGAGTAACAAAGCGATAAGGAATGTGATCATCTCATGCCCTGCCGGGCTCGCCATTCATCCTGGTGGTACGGACCTCGCCGCGAACCCGTTCAACCTCGAATTGGTCCTGCGGACAGAGATCGTTCACCCATGACATCGGGACCACCAGGACCGGCGAGCGCGAAGCCGGCCCGTAAAGGAATGTGGAGGACGGGGTCTGTGGATGGTGGTCAGTCGTCAGAGGGGTTCTTGTTGGGGAAGATCATCTCGCAGACTTCGAGGTAGAGCTGCTCCGGATAGGGCAGGTAGGGGACCGCTGAGAGCGCCTGGTCCTGACCGGCGGACTCCAGCACGAACTCGCCGTACCCGAGCATGCGGCCCGCGATGGTCCGCTTGAAGCTCATGTCCGTGACCTTGGCCAGCGGCATCATCGCCACCTTGCGCGTGATCAGGCCGGTGGTCAGGAGCATCCGCTGGTTGGTGATCACGAAGTAGTCGACCGACCATTCGGCCACCCGCCAGACGAACCAGAGGAGCAGGGCCAGCCAGCACCACCAGATGCCGCTGATGACGGGACCCGCGTCGCTGGCGACGGTATTGCTCAGCACGCCCGCGATGATCAGGCCGCCGAGGACCAGGCCTACCGGCAACATGAGCACCGCGGGGTGCCGCCGTACGGTGATGACCTGCGTCTCGTGCGGAAGTAGATACTTGTTTACCGACGCCGGCGCTGAGTCACCGGGCGTCACGAGTCTCATGAGGACCTCAGCCGAGCGCGCTGACGAAGGCCGCCAGCGAGTCGGCGGCGTTGGCTAGGCCGTTGGCGGCGTTGTTCACTGATTGTGCGGCCCCTTCGGGCTGCTTGAACACGTAGAAGGCCACAAAGGCCACAGCAACCCATGTGACGTACTTTTTGGCGGGCACGACTGCCTCCCGGACCACGATGACCCACAGACCCCAGGTCAGTTTTGCACAGCCGCGATCCTCGACAAAGCAAAGCCCTACGGCGCGTTGCCCAGTGTCGTCCGGGATGCCTGGCGCAGTTTCTCGGCGGCCACCGTGGCGAGAACCTGCAGGTGCTTGCGTGCGATCCGTTCGACCAGGTCGGGAGAAGCGGCTCCCGTGACCTCGTGGGCACCGTGCCGTGCTGCCGCCACACAGCGTGAAACAGTCTCTGGCGCGTGAACACCGCCGAACTCTTCGGTAAGCCGCTCGCCGATCTCTTCGTAGCCTGGCAGGTCGCCATCCCCTAGGTGAGCCATCACGCTTCCTCGAGCCTCGCTCGCGCCACCCTGGTCCAACGGTCCCCTGTGCCAGGGCGGCGGAGGGGAACGATCATTGACGTTCCGTAGCAGTTTATTACCCACGGTGACTCATGGGTGAACATCGGAATCCTGCGGAACGCCCAGCGTGGGCTACGCGAAACGAACGTGGATCGCTCCAAGGCGCGTTCTGACTCCCCGCCGGAACATTCATCCGCCAGGGACAGTTCAGCCGACCGGATCGGTGGGGTCAGACGACGCCGTACAGACGGTCTCCCGCGTCGCCGAGCCCCGGCATGATGAAGCCCAGGTCGTTGAGGTGCGAGTCGACCGCCGCGGTCACGACCCGGATGGGCACCTCGGTGCCTTCAAAGGCCTGCTCCATGTACTTCAAGCCCTCCGGAGCGGCCAGCAGGCACAGCGCCGTCACGTCGTTCGCGCCACGGTCGAGCAGGAGCTGGATCGCCGCCGCCAACGTGCCGCCCGTGGCGAGCATCGGGTCGAGGACATAGCACTGGCGGCCGGACAGGTCGTCGGGCAGCCGCGTCGCGTACGTCTGGGCCTGGAGCGTGCCCTCGTCGCGGATCATGCCGAGGAAACCGACCTCGGCGGTGGGCAGCAGGCGGGTCATGCCGTCGAGCATGCCGAGCCCTGCACGCAGAATGGGCACCACCAGCGGCTTGGGGCTGGCCAGTTGAACGCCCTGAGTGGGCGCGAGCGGCGTCTCCACAGTGGCCTCGACGACACGAACGTCGCGGGTGGCCTCGTACGCGAGCAAGGTCACCAACTCGTCGGCCAGACGCCGGAACGTGGGCGAATCGGTCCGCACGTCCCGCAGCGTGGTGAGTTTGTGCGCGACGAGCGGATGATCCACGGCGAGGGTCTGCATGGGGCTCACGGTAGCCCACACCGGGTAGCCTTCCATCTCGGACCCACGAGGATACGAGTCTCCTGAGCTGGGCAGTATGCCGTTATGAGCCGAGATCGCATCAGAACCTCCCGTAGCACCGCGGCCCGCGACACCTCCCCGTCACCACCTGCACCGACGGGCCGGCAGGACGACGCCTCGACCCCGACCGCAGAGGACGATCATGCGGCCGGACGTGCCGCCGACGCCATTCCGGTCGTGCTCGATCCGTTCGTCCTGACGCTGGTACCCACCGCCCGTGCAGTACGCACCGTCCGCCGCCTAGGTCACGACCCGGCAGCCAACCTGCAGCCACCCGCGGCCTCGCAGTCCACCGCGCCCGCTGAGACCGCAGAATCCCCCTCTGCCGCACAACCCGAGCCACCCGCAGAGGCGACTGCCACCGCGCAGCCCGGCAACCCCACGACACCCACGCCAGCCGTAGAGGCCACGTCCGCCGGGCAACATGCCAACGGCGCGGCATCCGCGTCCCCCCGTCAGGCACCCCCTGGACAGCCCGAGGCCACCGCACAGGCCGCAGACGCCGCAGAGGCCCCGGAAGCCGCAGAACCCGCGTCCGCCGAGCAGGTCGCCGACACCGCGCAGACCACCGACACCACAAACTCCGCCGCTCCCCGGCAGTCACCGCACGCTGAGCAGACCGCTGACTCCGCAAAGCCCGCGCCGACCGCAGAGCCCGCGAACGCCGCGCAGGCCACGAACGCCGCGCAGGCCACGGACGCTGGGCAGGCCGCTGACACCGCACAGACCATGGACAACGCGCAGTCCGCTTACTTTGAGGAGCCCACCCCGACCGCAAAGCCCACGGAGGCCGCGGAGGCCGCAGAGGCCGCGCGAACCACGGAGGCCTCGGAAGCTGCGCAGACCATGGGGGCCGCGCAGACCGCCAACGCCACGGAAGCCCCTGAAGGCGCCGAGTCGGCTTCTGCTCGGCAGTCGCGTTCTGGCACACAACCCGCTCCTGCGCCTGCCGCACCACCCCCCGCCGCCGCAGAGGCCGCATCATCAGCCGGGGAGTGCTCTGACACCGCGGGTGTCTCTGACAGTCGCCAAGCTGCTCGCGACAACCGCGACAACCACGACGAGCCAGGCGACGAGGACTCGGCGCCGATATCTCCCGAGCAGGTACGTGATCACCTGCGGCGACGCGCGATCTTCCTGCGCGAACTGGCCGAGGCACGTGAACTGCGGGAGCGAGTCACCCCGCACCGGGCGCGGCGAGCGCGGATCCATGCGGCGTTGCGGCGCCGTACGTTCCGTCTCCACTGATCCGGATCAAGTAGGTTCATACCGCAGCGCTGGAACCAGCGCTGTTCCTCACCACGCATGCGCCAGTTTGCGGGTGGGGTACGCGAGGGCGCGCTGCATCTGCGACCATGCCCTGGCAGGAACCGCGCCGGTGGGGTGGAAATGACGGATGTGGACGCGACGGACTTCGCCGTCGTGGTGTATCGGGAAGACGACCGCTGGGAGGCCGAGATCCTCCCGGTAGCGCTGACCGGGGACCTGACGGGACTGATCCACGCGCTGCGCCAGCAGCCCAGCCTCGGGGGCACGATCGGCCTCGTCTCGGTGGGCGATGACTTCTTCGTGGCGATCCGGCTGCTGGGCGACGAGGTGATGGTCTTCCTCTCCGATGTCACCGCGTCGGTGGACTGGCCGCTGGCCGGGCAGGTCCTGGACTACCTCGACATCCCGATCCCGGAGGACGAGGAGCTCGACCAGGTGCTGCCGGTCGGCGATATGTCGATCTTCGCCGACCTCGGGTTGGACGAGATGGAGCTGGGCGCGATCTCTGGCGACCTGGAGCTCTACCCGGACGAGATGTTGCTGAGCATCGCCGGACGCGTGGGCTTCGCACATCCGTTCGAACGAGCCCTGGACACACTCTCCTGACCCCGGTCCGGAATTGTCCAGACTTCGCCTGATCCGCGGAAGCAGGCGTCCAAGGGTGTGTTCGGCGCAACCCGGTGGGTCACAATAACCACGTGTCCTATTTCGCCGCCGTCTTCGCGCAGACGCCGCAGGGCTGGCTGGGGGCCGAGGCCATGCTCGCCGAGGCCGAGAGCGTCGACGACGTCGCCGACCTGATGCGCGAATGCGCCGTCGAGTCGTACGGCGACCCGGTGATCCTCTTGATCGAGGAGAACGACGACTGGTTCGCCGTCGTCCGGCTGGACGGCGAGGACGACCCGCGCGCCTTCGTGTCCGCCGTACGCGAGGACGGCCTGGGCGGGCTGTTCCACCAGCTCGTGGGCGAGGTGCCCGACGGCGACGCCGCAGGCGATCCCGGGCTGATGGAGGACCTCGGCGTGGACGGCAAGCGCCTCAGCGAGCTCGGTGAACGAGCGATGCCGGGTGACGCGCTGCTGACGGTCGCCGAGCTCGCGGGCTTCGGCGAGGAGTTCGACCGGCTCCGTGACTGACCTCGTCCCACCGGAGCAGGAGTACGCGCCGGCCATGCGCCGGGCGCTGGCCGAAGCACGGCTGGCGTACGAGGCGGACGAGGTCCCGGTCGGCGCCCTCGTTCTCGACCGCTCCGGCACGGTCATCGGCACCGGCCACAACGACCGCGAACGCACCGCAGATCCCACCGGCCACGCCGAGATCGTGGCGATGCGCCAAGCCGCCGCCGCACTCGGCACCTGGCGCCTCTCCGGCTGCACGCTGGTGGTCACTCTGGAGCCCTGCACGATGTGCGCCGGAGCCTCCGTACAGGCCCGTGTGGACCGCATCGTCTATGGCGCCATCGACCTCAAGGCGGGCGCCGTCGGCTCCCTCTGGGACGTCGTCCGCGACCGCCGTCTCAACCACCGCCCCGAGGTGTTCGCCGGAGTCCTGGCCGACGAGTGTGCCGCCCTCCTCACCGAGTTCTTCACGCACCGCAGAGTCGGGTAGGCTCTCCCGCGGTGGTGTCGCCTAGTGGACGAGGGCGCACGCCTCGAAAGCGTGTGAAGTGCAAGCTTCCGTGGGTTCGAATCCCACCACCACCGCCACCTCAAAGGGCTGTTGACCTGACGTTTCAAGGTCCACAGCCCTTTTGTTTTGGCGATCACCACGCCACCGTGATGGACGTCGGCGGACGGTCTGTTGAAGGGGCGCTCGCTCGACGGCGTTGAGGGGATCTGCGCGGTCGGCGTGTTGGGAGCCGGTCGAGATCACTACGTGGCGGGGGGCTCCGTGGGCGAGGGGCTGGCCTCGCCCACGGAGACTTGGAGGGTCAGGGGGCGTCGACCAGGACGCCTCCACTCGGGGCTGGGGCGCGGGTGCCGGCGTAGTTGCGGTTCACGGCGGCTCGTTCGGAGGCGTTCGGGAGGGCGTTGGTGCAGGAGACGCCGCCGGTGGAGCCCGACATCAGGGACGAGCAGGGGCCCGGCTTGCGGTCGGGGAGGCCGAGGCTGTGGCCCATCTCGTGCGAGGCGATGCGGGTGGTGTTGTAGCCCTGGGTGACGGCCTGGCGGCCGAACCAGATCGTGACGCGTCCACCGGAGCGGACCGGGCCGAGCTGGGCTCGCGGCCAGCCGTTGTCGGCGATGACCACGATCTCGGCGCGGCGTCCGGCCGGGGCCTTCAGGATGCGGACGTTGGTGACGGTGGAGTTCCACGCCTGGGCGCCGGCGGCGACGGCGCTCTTGAACTCCGCCGCCTGGGTGTCGTCGTAGTAGAGGGTCGTGGCCAGCAACGTGGCGGAGTCGGCCGCCGGGGCGATGGACAGGGTGAGGGTGACGGCGGCGGTGCCGATCAGGGCTCGCGCGCCTTGGCGTCGCAGCATGCGGGGGGCCTCCTCTGGGCCGTAAGGAGCTGCACTGCGGTGACCCGGGTCAAGGTTGGCCTGAGCGTATTTGTGACGATTTGGCCCAACAAGTGGTGTGATGTGTCACAAAAGACGCGGGTTCTCTGTCAGGTTCCCCAGTCAGGCGTGGTCAGAGATCAGCCGACCGTGACGAGGGCCACGCCTGCCGCGGCCATGGCGAGACCGATCTGCTGTACGGCGCGAAGACGCTCGCTGTAGGCGATCCTCGCCATCAGCACCGTGACCGCCGGGTAGAGCGAGGTGAGGACGGCGGCGAGGCTGAGCATCCCATCCTGGACCGCGAGGAAGTAGAGCGCGTTGGCCCCGGCGTCGAGGGCGCCCGAGAGCAGGGCCAGTCCGATCAGAAGACGGCCCGAGACCTTGGGGCCCGTGTCGGGGCGCAGCCGGGCGAGGAGCAGGAACGCCACGAGGATGACGACGAGGTTGCCTGTTCTGGCGGCGACGAGCGGCCAGAGGCCCGAGCCGTCGCCCGCCTCTTTGAGGAGGATGAAGAAGACGCCGAAGCAGGCTCCGGACAGCCCGGCCATGACGGGACCGTTGTCCAGCCAGCTGGTGGCTGCTTGGCGCTCTTCGCCGTTCTCCTCCATGCTCACCATGCCGATCGCGACCAGGCAGAGAAGCACGCCGAGGAGGACGGTGGTGTCGAGCCGTTCGCCGCGGAGCAGGCCGACGCCGACCGGCAGGAGGGACGCGGTCAGCGCGGAGACCGGGGCGACGACGCTCATCGGGCCCTGCGCCAGCGCGCGGTAGAACGTGATCAGGCCCGTGCCGCCGGCCACTCCCGCTCCGAACCCCCACGCCATCGAGGAAACGGACGGCGTGCCTCCGGTCAGCAGGGTCGCGATCATGACGAACACCAGCCCGGTCGGGACGCACCAGAGCAGCGCCTTGAGCGCGGTCGAGCGCCGGGCGACGGCGCCGCCGAGGAAGTCGGCCACGCCGTACGAAAGGGCAGCGCCCAGGGCAAGAACGGTCACCATCGCTAGGCGCCGATCAGCCGGCTCTGGATCCGGACGTCCGGGGAGATCACGCGCAGCCGGGCCGCCAGGTCGTCGCCCGCTTCGTGGAGCCGGTCAAGCGGGTACGGTTCGAGGCGCTCCAGGAGGAAGAGGACGTTCTTGGTGTCCTCGGTGACGCGCGTACGGATGCACTGCCGCCAGTTCCACCGCCTGCAGGTGACGCCTTCGTCGTCCCGCCAGACCACCTCGCCCGGCGCGGGATGCTCCACGGCCGGCTCGCCGTTGGCGATGACGTCGAACGACTCGTCGCCGGCCGCCCGGACCAGGCGGGCCGCCCCGTGGTAGCCGTCGAGGTCCTCGCCGCCGATCGGCAGGACGTACTCGACGCTGACCGCGTTGTAGGCGTCGACGACCTTGTTGATCGCGGGCAGGGAGTCGGCGCGGCGGATCAGGGCGTCGACCGATGGCCTGGTCCGCTTCGGCTTGGCACCGAAGGCCTGGTAGGCCTCACGCCAGGCGAGCACGTGGGGGTGCTCCTGGGCGTCGCCGGACCGTTCGCCGGCGACGGCCAGCCAGTCGAACGCGGTGTCGTCGCTCGGCCCGTTCACCAGTCCCTCAGCCGTGATGGCGAGCACCGCGAAGTCCGGGCGCAGATCCCGTACGGCCTGGTCAACGATGATCTGATCCAGCACTTGCATCCCTCCATCGATCGGCAATGCGGTCATTTTAGTGCACTGCCGAGGGCACTATAACGACCCATACGTCCACTGCCTCTAATCTGGGCCCGGACAGGAGGCAGCGTGAGCGAGCAGGAACTGATCGGCGGGGCCGTGGCCAGGACCGTGCGGACCCTGCGTGGCCGCCACGGCTGGAGCCTCGACGAACTCGCCGCACGCGCCGGGGTGAGCAAGGGTGTGCTGGTCGGCTTGGAACAGGGCCGCGGCAACCCCAATCTCAGCACGCTGATCCGCGTCTCGGACGCGCTCGGGGTCTCCCTGACACAGCTCGTCCAAGTGCGGGACGAACCACTCGTCCGGCTGTTCCCCCCGGACCGGCACGTGGTGCTCTGGCGCGGCCCGGACGGCGGCACCGGAACTCTCCTTGCGGGCAGCGATCCACGCCCATCCCTGGAACTATGGGACTGGCTGCTCAGGCCAGGCGAGCTCAGGGAAAGCGAGGCCCATATCCCTGGCACCAAGGAACTCATCCACGTTCAGGAGGGAATACTCACTCTGAACGTAGACGGTCACGCGGACACGCTGGCCGCTGGGACGGCCGCCGTGTTCGTCGGTGACAGACCGCATGCGTACGGCAACGAGACGGCCGCTGACGTGCGCTTCACACTCGCCGTACTGGACCCGTGACCTGAAGTGCCGGTGACGATGGAACGCACCATCCCCATCCGATCGTTGCGGAATTGTGCGGACGCTTGTCAACAACCCCTTCGACGGTCGATGATCCCGCTCGAAAGGTGTCGTCTCACCCCAAAGGGGCTATGAACGGTGAACCGACCAGAGACCCATGACCGCGCCAGGGTGAAAAGCGCGGTAATGGTCCTCCCCGGTGGGACCACCTGGCAGCCGATCGACCCGGCCGTCGCCGACGCGCCGCATCTCCTGTCCGCGGTGGCCGCCGCGTCGCCGACCGATATCTGGGTCGCCGGCCACGCCGACCAGCAGCCGCTGCTCGCCCGCTGGGACGGATCTTCATGGGTCGTGCCGCCCGGCCCCGAGCCGGAGGCGGCGCTCGTCGGCGCGGGCATCCAGGGCATCGCGCTGACCTCCGGCCCCGTACGGGCCATCGCGGTGGGCGGCGGCTACGACCGGCTGGGCGGCACCGAGGTCCCGCTGATCCGGCATTGGAACGGTTCGTCCTGGTCTGCATCTGCCGCTCCCGAGCCGGCCAGCGACTATGTGCTCACGGACGTGACGGCAGCGGGGGTCGGGGCCTGGGCGGTCGGTCACGGCTTCCCCTGGGGCGCGGCGGGGCCGGTCGCCCTGCACTGGTCCGGCACGGACTGGCAGGCCGTGCCGATGCCGCAGATCCCGAAGGGCAAGCTGCTCGCGGTGTCCGCCAGCGGCCCCGACGACGTCTGGGCGGTCGGTGCCGACGACCGGGCCGGGCTGATCATGCACTACGACGGACGAGCCTGGGCCCGCGTGCCCTGCCCGTCGACCCGCTTCCCGCTCACCGACGTGATCGCGATCGCGCCGGACGAGGCGTGGGCGGTCGGTCGTGATCGCGTACTGCAGTGGAACGGCCGGAAGTGGAAGCGCGTCAAGGCTCCGATCACCGCCGCCAACACGATCACGGCGACCGCCCCCGACGACGTCTGGGTCGCGGGCGGCCACGGCGAACTCGCCCACTACGACGGCCACCGCTGGACCGTGGCCACCTCGCCGCAGCCCATGGGCGACAGCACGGTCTGGCTGGCCTCCGCGTCGGTGCCGGACGGCGTCTGCATGGTCGGCTCCCACCAGGTGGTACGTGCCACCGCCATGGACACCGACTCCACGATCAGCGCCCAATCCAGCGACTGACCCAGGCCACAGAAATCCGGACTCGCGGCCCGCAGGACCTCCGGCACGCCGGCACATGACATGACGCTGGCGGCGCGACCAGTGGTCGGTGGTCAGCTGGTGAGGCGGACGGGCATGACCAGGTAGCGGAAGCCTGTGTCTTCGTCGGTGTCCACGGGGGCGGTGGCGGCCTCATCGCCTTCGCGGTCCGGGATGGCGCTGAGGAGCGCGGCCTTGGTGGGGCCCGTGCACTGGAGGCGCGCGAACTCGGTGTGGACGCCGGCGAGGCCGTCGAGCAGGTAGTGAGGGCTGAAGGCGATGTCGATCTCATCGCCGATCAGGCTGCCCGGCAGGGACTCGTTGGCGCGGGCGGCGTCGCCGGAGGCAGCGCGGATCTGCACCTCGTCCGCGGAGAAGGCGAGGCGGACCGGGGTGTTGCGCTCGGTGACCAGCGCCACCCGCTTGAGGGCCTCGGCGAACGGCGCCGTGCGCACCCGGGCCTCAGTGGTCCATTCCCCCGTGAGCCGGCTGCGGTAGTTGATGTACTGCTCGTCCAGCAGCCGCGTGGTCATGCTCCGGCCGCCGCTCTCGACACCGATCAGGGTGTCGCCGCTGCCCGAGAGGCCGATCATGACCTCGTCTCCCGCCCGGATGGACTTGGCCGTGTCGGCGAGGGTACGGGCGGGGACGACGATCCCGGCGGTGAAATCGGGGCTCGACGGCGACCAGGTCAGCTCGCGGGCGGCGATCCTGTAGCGGTCGGTGCAGGCGAGCCACATCGTGTCGCCTTCGAAATCGATGCGTACGCCGGTCAGCATGGGGAGCGTGTCGTCCCGGCCGGCGGCGGGCGTGACCTGCGTGACCGCCTCGGCGAACAGGTCACCCCGCAAGGTGCCCGCCTGGTCGGGGGCGGTCGGCAGCGTCGGGTAGTCCTCGACCGGCATCATCTGCAGCCCGAACTCGACGCTGCCGCAGCGGACCACGACCTCCGTGCCCTTGGTCGAGAAATCCACAGGCTGTGGAGGAAGGTTCCGGACGATCTCGGCGAGCAACCTGCCCGGCACGAGAACGCGACCCGGCTCGGCGACGTTCGCCTCCACCTCAGCACGGGCCGAGACCTCGTAATCGAATCCCGCCAGGATGAGACCGCCACCGGCCGTGGCCTCGACGAGCATCCCGGCCAGGACGGGCAGCGCTGGCCGGGCGGGCAACGTGCGCGCCGCCCAGGACACCGCCTCGGCGAGCGTCTGTCGTTCGACCCGGAACTCCACCATGTCGCGTCCCCTCAACTCACGCCTGAACTCGAACGCTAGTCTCACCCACAGACAAAACGACCCTTCCCCAGAATCCGCCTCAGAACAGCGGCAGAGGCGAGAGCAGCTCAGCCGGGGAGCACGACCACGCGACGACCCCGGCCACCGCGAGCGCGACCGAAGGCCTGACGACGGAACGAGCCAAAGGCGAAGCTCCGGCGAAAGCTCGCGAGCGATGCAGCGCCACAAGTCCGACTAGGCCGAGCCGCCAGCCGAGCCGCCAGGCAGCAGGCCGCAGGCCGGGCCGCCAGCCGAACCGCAGGCCGGGCCGCCAGGCCGGGCCGCCAGGCGGAGCGCAAGCCGGGCCGCCAGCCGGGCCGCAAGGCGGGCCATAGGCCAGGCCGCAAGGCGGGCCGCAAGCCGAGCCGCAAGCCGAGCCGTAGGCCAGCCCACCGAGCCGTAGGCCAGGCCGCAAGGCGGGCCGCAGGCCGGGCCGCCAGCCGAGCCGCAGGCCGGGGAATGCGGTTAAAACAGGGTCGCTGTGGGGTCTTCGGCGGTGCGGACGCCGTGTTCGAAGTCGAGCAGGCGGCGTTTGCGCTCCAGACCGCCGCCGTAACCGGTGAGGCTGCCGCTGGAGCCCACCACGCGATGGCACGGGACGATGATGCTGATCGGGTTCTTGCCGTTCGCCAGGCCGACGGCGCGTGAGGCGGACGGCTTGCCGATCTGCTGGGCCAGCTGCCCGTACGAGATCGTCTCGCCGTACGGGATCTCTTGCAGCGCCTCCCAGACCGTGCGCTGGAACGGCGTGCCATGGAGAGCCAGCGGCAGATCGAAGTCCGTGAGTTCGCCCGCGAAGTACGCCTCCAACTGCTCGACGACTTGGCCGAACGGAGGGGTCCGGCCATCAGGCTCCCGTTCGCCGAACAGCTCCTCGGCGGGACGGTGCCGCTGGAGGTTCATGTAGAGCCCGGAGAGCACACCGTCGGTGGCCACCATGGTCAGCGGGCCGTACGGGCTCTCCAGCACCGCGTGCGTACGGTGCCCCGAAATCATCATCTTGGTCCTCTCGTCGGTCAGGCGGCGGGCAACCGGTTGATGGCGTGATCGCCGGTCGCCCACAGGTACTGCACCGCGTACGCCCGCCAGGGGCGCCAGGACGCGGAACGTTTGGTGAGCGCCGCCGGTGTGGCGGGAAGCCCGAGTTCGCGGGCCGCCAGACGGACGCCGAGATCGCCGGGGATGAAGGCGTCGGGGTCGCCGAGCGCGCGCATGGCGATCGTCTCGACGGTCCAGGGACCAACCCCGGGCAGCGCGGCGAGCCGGCTCCGGGCCTCGGTCCAGTCGCTGCCGACGCCCAGATCGATCTCACCCGCCGCCAGCGCCCCCACCAGCGTGGTGAGCGTCGTACGGCGCGTCTGTGGGAAGGCCAGCTGGGCCGGGTCGAGCTCCGCCAAGGCAGTGGAGTCGGGGAACACATGGGTGAGGCCGCCATCCGGATCGACGACCGGCTGGCCATGGGCGGTCACCAGCCGTGCGGCATGCGTACGCGCGGCCGCCGTCGAGACTTGCTGCCCGAGGACCGCCCGTACGGCGAATTCCTCCGCGTCGACCGTACGCGGCACCCGCCGCCCTGGAGCCTTGTCGACGAGCGGCGCGAGCACCGGATCCGTCCGCAGCAGGTCGTCGACCGCGACGGGGTCGGCGTCCAGGTCGAGCATGCGCCGGCACCGGCTGATCGCGATCGTCAGGTCGCGTACGTCGGTCAGCGACAACGTGCAGGTCACGTGCTCCGGCTGGGGCCGCAGTGTGACGATGCCATGGCCGTTCGGCAACCGGAGCGTGCGGCGGTACGCGCCGTCCCGCCACTCCTCCACGCCCGGAACACCGGTCGCCGCGAGGTGGCCGAACAGATTGTCCGGACACAACGGAGCCCGGAACGGAAGCCGGAGCGACAGGGTCGCCACCGACTCCCCCGCCCCCGCAGCCATGACAGCCGGATGGCCTCGGGCCACGCGGTCGCGGAGCTGGGTCGGGGTGAGCGCGAAGACCTCGCGGACGGTGTCGTTGAACGCACGGATGCTGGCGAATCCCGCAGCGAACGCGACATCCCCCATCGGCAGGGAGCTCGTCTCGATGAGGAGCCGGGCGGTCTGGGCGCGCTGGGCCCGGGCCAGGGCCAGCGGACCGGCGCCCAGTTCGGCCTGGAGCTGCCGTTCGATCTGGCGGGTGCTGTAACCAAGGTGAGAGGCCAGGCCGGGCACGCCCTCCCGGTCCACCACGCCGTCAGCGATCAGCCGCATCGCGCGAGCCACGACGTCGGCACGCTCGTTCCACTGTGGCGAGCCGGGGCTGGCGTCGGGCCGGCACCGCTTGCAGGCCCGGAATCCGGCCTGCTGAGCGGCCGCCGCGCTCGGGTAGAAGCGCATGTTCTCGGGCTTCGGCGGGACGACCGGGCAACTCGGCCGGCAGTAGATCCCCGCGGTCACGACCCCGGTGAAGAACCACCCGTCGAAGCGTGCGTCCTTGGACTGGACCGCCCGTACGCACCGCTCAACATCCTCATGCATGGGTCCAGCATTACCGAGGCCAACCCGACTCACTAGCGAAAATCCGACATCATCCTCCAGGCCCCGAAGGCCGGACCGCGTGCCGGGTGCGGCCTTTCGGCTAAGGCTGTGCGTTTGTGGAGGGAGGCTTCGGGGTCGGGCGGCTTGCGGCTGGGCGGCCTGCGAAGGCGTAGAGGGCCACGCCTACGGTGATCGCCAGGATGCCGGCCCAGGCGGCCGGGCCGGGAGGCTCGGCGGAGAGGATCACTGGCTCCAGGAGCGCCACGAAGACCACTTCGGCGGCCTGGGTGGCCTCCACTGCCGCCAGGCGCAGGGGGTTGTCGCGCACCCGCTGGGTCGCGGCGAAGAACAGAGAGGTCGCGATCACTCCGGAGCAGATCGCGACCACGGTCGTGCCGGTGAGCTGGCTGGATGATGGCAGGCCTGCGCGCAGGCCGCCTGCCAGTCCGATCGCGAGCCAGAACGGCAGGCTCGCGATCGACATCGCCAGCAGCCGCTGGAACGTGTCGAGGCTGTCACCGGCGAGCTCCATCGTTCTGCGGTTGCCCACCGGGTAGGCGACCGCGGCGATCAGCACCGCGAGGACGCCACCGGCGACAGCCCACGACAGCCGCCCTTCGCCTCCCAGCTGGGTGAGGAAGACGCCGCCCAGGATGAGCCCGGAGAGCGCGACCCCTGTGGCCGGGATCCGGCGCCGATGATCGCCCCGTGTGTAGAGGAACGGCGCCAGGAACATCCCGCAGATGATCGTCACCTGCCAGGTCGCCGCGACCATCCAGCCCGGAGCCGTCGTCGCGGCCATGCACAGCGGCGCGTAGAACAGCCCGAAGCCCACCGTGCTCCACAGCGCCCACCGGCCCGGCTGCGCGCGCAGGGCCCGCAGGACCGGCGAAAGCCCGCCAGTGCGGGGCCGGGCCACCACGATGACGAAGAACACCGGCAGGGACAGCAGGAAGCGCAGCGACGCGCTCCACTCCCATGCGCCGCCGTCCACGGCCATGAGCCGGTTGGCAATGAACGAGGACGAGAAGAACAGCGCGCCCACAAGCCCGATGCCGACGGCGGCCGGGGCCGCTCCTCCTGGAGCACGCCGCCGTACCGCCGCGTGCCTGCCCGACCGGACCCACGAACCCGCGCTCACCATCGCCACGTTCGCCACTGCCCGCCCCCGTCCCGCTCGATCTCGGCAGAGACTACTGGGGCAAACCCCATGACCTGGCAGGTAATCGCCTTTATCCTCCGCACTCGGCACCGTGGAGGCCATGAACTACGACGCGCAGAAGCAAGCCCAGCGTTACATCGACATCTGGAACGAGAAGGACGCCGCCGCCCGCCGAGCCGCCATCGACGAGCTGTGCACCGAGAACGCCGCGTACACCGACCCGCTCGTGGTGGCTGAGGGGCGCGACGCCCTCGACGCGACCATCGCCGCCGTGCAGCAGCAGTTCCCGGACTTCGTCTTCCGGCTGGCCGGGAACGTCGACGCCCATCACGATCTTGCCCGCTTCACCTGGGAACTCGGCCCGGCGGATGCGGAAGCCGTGGTGATCGGCTTCGACGTGGCGGTCTTCGCCGAGGACGGCCGCATCGAGACGGTGCACGGCTTCCTCGACAAGATTCCCTCCTGACCACCCGCACGTGACGGCGGGACGATCCGTCAGTCCCGCTGGAACACGAGTAGTCCTGCTGGAACACGACATTGTGCAGGTCGGCGGCCGCGATGCCACGGAGAGTCCGGCAACGCGGCCGCGATGCCACGGAGGTTGGCAATGCGGTCACGACCTGTTCGGCGGTGAAGACGTCGGGCGGCCAGCCACCCGATCGTCGAGCCGCACAGATGCGGGTGGTGGAAACCGGCACCATAGGACGCTCGAAGGATGATCGGCTCGACGCCGGTGGCCCGCTGGTCCAGCCAGCCCAGTATCCACAGGCTGTGGATAACACCCGTTCATCTCCATCCACCCCCATCCACCTCCGTCTGCCGGACGCCGTCGTTCTGGCCATGCTGGACATGACGATTCAGATCTGGCGCAGGGCGCCGCCGTCGACCGCCCATTCGGCGCCGGTCACCTGGGCGGCGAGCGGCGACAGCAGGTAGGCGATGACGCGCGCCACGTCCTCCGGCATCCCGAGCCGTCCGGTGGGCAGCCTCCGCTCGTCCCGGACGAAGCGTTCGATGGCCTGCTCGACAGGCAGGTCGTACTGCCCGGCGAGTTGCTCGGCGAAGCCGCCCGGCGCGTCCCACAGCCGCGTACGGGTCGGGCCCGGTGAGACGACGTTGGAACGGATGCCGCAGCGGCCGAACTCCCCCGCCAGCGTCTTGGACACCGACAGCAACGCCGTCTTGGTCGCCGCGTAGTCGA
This sequence comes from Actinomadura rudentiformis, assembly GCF_008923185.1. Lineage (GTDB taxonomy): Bacteria > Actinomycetota > Actinomycetes > Streptosporangiales > Streptosporangiaceae > Spirillospora > Spirillospora rudentiformis. The sequence continues at coordinate 42,847 of NZ_WBMT01000028.1, read as the reverse complement.
CCAGCGGCGTGTCAGGAAAGCGACCGGCCTCGCTCGACAGGTGAACGAGGCTCCCGGCGCCCTGGTCGATGAGGGCGGGGAGCGCGGCCCGCGCCATCCGTACGGCGGCGTGGAAGTTCAGCTCGAACGTGGCGTGCCACTGCTCGTCGGTCACATCGAGGAAGCCGATGCGCGAGTTCAGGGCGCCCGCGTTGTTGACGAGCCCGTCGAGGCGTCCGTGCCGGTCGAGCGCCGCGTCGATGATCCGCTGGGCCGCCGCCGGGTCGGTCAGATCGGCGGCGACGCCTGTCACGCGTTCGCCCAGGTCATGGCCGGTGACGTCACGGGCGACGCCGACGACGTGCGCGCCCTCGTCCGCCAGCAGCCGGGCGGTGGCCTCGCCGATGCCCGCCGAGGTGCCGGTGACGACGTAGACCTTGCCGGTGAGTTCGAGGTCCATGATCAGTCCTCCGTGTTCGCGCGGCGGCGAAGGAAGGCCACCATCAGCGCGGCGCCCGCGAGGGTGACGGCGGCGTTGACGACTGTCGCGGTGTGGATGCCGCCGAGGACCGAGCCGCCGCCCGCGGTGGCGATGGCGCTCATCACCGGGATGCCGAGGGTGATGGCGACCTGCTGGGTGAGGGTCGCGAGTCCGGTGGCGAGTCCCTGTTCCTCGTCCGGCAGGCCGGAGGTGGCGGTGCCCATGAAGGCCACGATGGCGACGAGGTTGCCGAAGCCGCCGATCGCCGTGGCGACCAGGATCAGCGGCAGCCCACTACGGGTCTCGCCCAGGCCGAGGAGCGCCGCCGTCGCCGCCGCCTGGAGGACCAGCCCGGCGGCGAGGGCCCACCGGCCGCCCAGCCGGGCCATGATCCGGGGAGCGGCGACGCCGCCCGCGAACGTGCCCGCGCCGAGGACGCCGAGTGCGAGACCGGTGGCCATCGCCGAGTAGCCCAGCACCTGCTGCAGGTAGAGCGTCATCAGGAAGACCAGCGAGGTCTCGGTGGCGAACGCGATGAAGCCACCGATGTTGCCCCAGGTCACCGTGCGCTTGGCGAGGACGTGCAGGGGCACCAGCGGAGCCGGTGCGCGCCGTTCGGTCATCCAGAAGGCCACCAGCAGTACTGCCGCGAGCACGAGCGCCCCCAGTGCGAACGGGTCGGACCACCCCTGCGAACCGGCGGCCGTGATGCCGTACACGAGGGCCAGCAGCCCGCCCGTGACGGTGATCGCACCTGGTACGTCCAGCCGCACGCCCCGCGCGACACGTCTCGCCCTGACCCCATGGCCGCCCTCAGTGATCACGAGTGGCGCCACCGCCAGCACGAACACGGCGATCGGCACGTTGACCAGGAACGCCCAGCGCCAGCTCAGCAGGTCGGTGAGCACGCCGCCCAGCACCGCGCCCGCCGTGAACCCGGCCGACATCAGCGCCCCGCTGAGCCCGAGCGCCCGGTTGCGCAGCGGCCCCTCCGGAAAGGACGTGGTGATCAACGACAGGGCCGCCGGGGTCGCGATGGCCGTCGCGAGCCCCTGCAGCACCCGCCCGGTCAGCAACAGCGCCGGGGAGGTCGCCAGCCCGCCGATGAGCGAGCCGATCGCCAGCAGGCCCATTCCGGTGAGCAACATGCGCCGCCGCCCGAACAGGTCCGCCACGCGGCCGAAGAGAAGCGTGAACCCGGCGGCGGGCAGCGCGAACGCAGTCGCGATCCACTGCAGCGAGCCGAGCCCGAAGCCCAGCCCCTCGCCGACGACCGGCAACGCCACGTTCAGGATCGAGAAGTCGATGGCGAGCATGAACTGCACGCCGAGCAGCAAGATCAGGATCAGCCTGTGCCGCGAGGTCATCCGCGTGGCAGCGGGAGCCGCGACGCCGGTCAGAGTAGCCATGGAGCGCCTCTTCCAAGGGGATCGTCTTGATCGGTCGCGTCCACGATCCGCCGCCACGCCAAGCCCACCCAGCCCCCGCCCATTCGTACGCCCGCCGTACCTACCACCGCCAGTAGCACCCTCGGCGGCCCATGCCCAAGCAGCGGTGGCGCCCTCGGCGGGCCGGGGCGGCTCGGGGCCGGATACGCTCGGCTGTCATGGCGCAGGGGAACGAACTGGGGGAATTCCTCAAGTCCCGGCGGGCTCGGCTGCAGCCCGACGAGGTGGGATTGCGCTCGTACGGCGGTCGCCGGCGGGTCCCCGGGCTGCGCCGTGAGGAGCTGGCGCAGCTCGCCGGGGTGAGCGTCGCCTACTACGTCCGGCTGGAGCAGGGGAACGCCGACAACGTCTCCACCGAGATCCTCGACGCGATCTCCCGGGCGCTGCGGCTCAACGGCGACGAGCACGCCCACCTGCACCGCCTCGCCCACCCGCCGCGCACCGGCCACCGGGAGGACCCGCCGCGGCTGCGGGCGCCGCTCCAGCATCTCCTCGACTCGATCACGCACGCCCCGGCGTACGTCGTCGGGCATTACACCAACGTGGTCGCCTGGAACCGCCTCACCGCAGAGATCTTCGTCGACCTGGCCGAGGTGCCACCGGACGAGCGCACCTGGACGCATCAGATCCATCTGAACGGCGACTACCGGAGCCGGCTGGGCGACAACTGGCTGCCGGTGGCGTGCCGGAACGTGGCGCACCTCCGGCTTCGGGCCGGACAGCATCCGGACGACGCGCGCCTGCGCACCCTGATCGACGACCTGCTCGCGAGCGGCGACGACTTCCGGCGGCTGTGGGAGGAGCACCGCGTCATCGAACTGACCCACGGTGAGGCACGGATCGTCCATCCCGAGGTCGGGCTGCTCGTCCTGCCGTTCGAGACCTTGCATCTGCCCGGCGATCCGGATCTGAGCCGCCTGATGATGTACGCGGCGGAGCCCGGCTCGGAGTACGTGGACAAGCTCAACCGGCTCGCGAAGACCTCGACGCGGCGTTCGAGCTCGGATCTGGCGAGGTCGGCATGAACGAACCGCAGCTCATCGAGTGGGACGAGGACGGGACGGCCCGTTCGGCATACTGGCGTTCGGAGAGCGGGGCGGCACCGCCGCGGCGCGTGATGATCGCCGACGACACGACCAAGGCCGACGACGCGTACCGCTTGGCCTGCGAAGGCACCGCACTGCTGTGGCGTGGCGACTTCCAGAACGCGCGGCAGCTCCTCCAAGCCATGACCCGCCGCGCCGACCGTACGCCTCGTCGAGCGGACCGCCGCAAGCGCAAGGGCGAGGCGCCTTCGCAGGTCCAGGCGTTCCACTTGCATCGCCAGGCGCAGGCGCAGCGAGCCCGGACACTGGGCATGGTGCTGATCCCGGTCGAGGCCGGACACAAGATCTCGTTGCGCCGCGCGCCCGATGTCGAGCAGGCCTGCCTGGAGGCCTACGGGGAGGCGAACGAGCCGTACGTGACGTCGCTGCGCGAGCTGCAAGGGCTCATCGGCGCGCACGAGTGGCGGAAGAAGGGCGTGCCGATCCCGGCGCTCGGCGGCGATCGGATCCACCCGCACTATGGCGTGTTCTCGCCGGTCAGAGGCGAGTACGTGGATCTGGTCGCGGCGGCGCCGCTCCCGCCGGGCTCCCTCGCGTTCGACATCGGCACGGGCACCGGCGTGCTTGCGGCGGTGCTGGCGCGTCGCGGTGCCGGACGGGTCGTGGCCACCGACCAGGACCAGCGCGCTCTGGCCTGCGCGCGCGAGAACATCGCACGGCTCGGCCTGGCGGACCGGGTCGAGGTGATCGAGGCCGACCTCTTCCCACCCGGACGTGCGCCGCTGGTGGTGTGCAACCCGCCCTGGCTGCCCGGACGCCCGAGCTCCCCGCTGGAGTACGCGGTGTACGACCCGGGCAGCCAGATGTTGCGAGGCTTCCTGAACGGCCTGGCCAGCCACCTCGAACCGGGCGGCGAGGGCTGGTTGATCCTCTCCGACCTGGCCGAACACCTCGGGCTGCGCACGCAGGCCGAACTGCTCGACGCGTTCGAGACGGCCGGCCTGCGCGTGCTCGACCGGATGGACATCAAGCCGCGGCACCCGCGCGCCGAGGACTCCGGTGACCCGCTGTACGAGGCCCGCGCCGCCGAGGTGACCTCCCTCTGGCGCCTCGCGTCCCGCTGATCCATCGAAACTCCTGATTGCCCATGCCCTCGCATGCGGGCTATAGTAAATGAACAGTCATTTATTAATCCGAGAGAGGACGGATCATGCACCTCAAAGGCAAGATCGTCCTGGTCGCCGGCGGCACGCGGGGAGCCGGCCGGGCCATCGCCGTCGAACTCGGCGCGGCGGGCGCCACGGTGTACGTCACCGGCCGCAGCACCCGTGCGGGCCGTTCCGACCTCGACCGCCCCGAGACGATCGAGGACACCGCGGACCTCGTCACGGCGCGCGGCGGCACCGGCATCGCGATCCGCGTCGACCACTCCGAACCCGAGCAGGTACGGGCCCTCATCGAACGCATCCGGGCCGACCACGACCGCCTGGACGTGCTCGTCAACGACGTGTGGGGCGGCGAGGCCCTCACCGAGTGGGACAAGAAGCTGTGGGAGCACGACCTCGGCAAGGGACTCGCGCTCCTCCATCGCGCCGTCGACACGCACATCATCACCAGCCACTTCGCGTTGCCGCTGATGGTCGGCCAGAAGAGCGGCCTGGTCGTCGAGATCACCGACGGCACGGAGCGGTTCGTCGACGACCTGCTCGGGGGCTATCGCGGGACGTTCTTCTACGACCTGGCCAAGCAGACCGTCATCCGGCTCGCCAAGAACCAGGCCGCCGAGCTCAAGCCGTACAACGTCGCGGCGCTCTCGCTCACGCCGGGCTTCCTGCGATCGGAGGCCATGCTCGAGATCTTCGGCGTCGCCGAGGAGAACTGGCGGGACGGCATCGCCAAGGATCCGCACTTCGCCGCCTCGGAGACGCCGGCTTACGTGGCACGCGCGGTCGTTGCCCTGGCCTCCGACCCCGACATCATGGCCAAGACCGGCGGCTCGTACAGCAGCGGAGAGCTCGCCAAGGAGTACGGGTTCACCGACGTCGACGGTTCGCAGCCCGACTTCGCCTCGTACTACCGCAGCGTCCTCGCCAAGGCCTAGGGTGCGCCTCAAGCTCCCCGACTACGCGACGCCCAGGCACAAACCCTCGTCGGAGTCGTCGTCAGTCGGCGGCCACGCCCGTGCCGACGCCCTCCTCCGCCGTGGTTGCGGCAGGCTACGGCCGTCCGCAGGTCAGCGACGGTGAACGACGTCGTCCAGCGCAGCCGACGTCACCTCGCACCAGTCCTGGTGACAGATCCACGCTTGGCGAGAGTCAGCGACTGACGGCCTCTTCACGCGGTGACGTCTGAGGGCTCGGCTTTCGTGAACGCGGCGGTGAAGGCGGCGTCGCCGAGCACGTCGCGTACGGCGGCCGTGATGCGCTCAACGTCACCTCGTTCAGCCGGAGGAAGCGGGGTGCCGACGGACTCGCGGAGTGCGTGGGCGGCACCGAGCAGCCCCGCCGCCCGGAGATGATCGCCAGAGAGGGCATGGGCACCCGCCAGGCCCTCGAGGGCGAGCGCGACCGCCCTGGGATCGCCGGTCGTACGAGCGGTCTCATGCCCCTCGACCTGCAGTGACATCGCGGCTTTGGCGTCACCGCGCTGTTCGGCGATGAAGCCGAGCTCGGCGAGGATCAACGCCACGCCGTGGTCGCCGCCCCGCTCCCGGCACCAGTCGAGCCATCGCCGCAGGTGGGCCTCGGCAGCGTCGAGCCTGCCCTGGCGCCTCGCCAGGAGCGCCAGGCCGATCTCCGCGTGTTCCTCGGCTGCCTCGTCGGCATGGTCGGCCGCCAGCCGCCGACCGCGTTCGAGCAACTCTCCGGCAAGCGCATGGTCGCCGCTGAGCAGCGCGATGCGGCCGAGCCCGGAGAGCCTGCGCGACACGTCCGGCCACAGCTTGAGCTCCTCGGCCGTGCGCAGTCCCTCGCGATGCAGGCGGGCGGCACGTTCATAGTCTCCCGTGACCTCCGCCACCGCGCCCAGCACGTCCGTGGTCGCAAGCAGGCCCCACCGGTCGCCGAGCTCGTTGAAGAGCGCCGCGCTCTCCGCTCCGCAGCGTTCAGCCGCCGGGAAGTCGCCGCGCAACACAGCCTGGTTGGCCTGCGTGCTCAGCGCGGCGGCGGTGCCCCAACGGTCGCCCGCGGCGCGGAAACCCGTCAGCGCGCGGCTCACCAGGTCTTCGCTGATCGAAATGTCTCCGTAGCCGAAGAGGGCGAAGCCGAGCAGCCATTCCGCGTGCGCCCGCGCTCCCGCCGGATCGTCGTGCTGCTCGTACAGGCCGAGCACGGCGTCCGCCCGGTCCATCGGGCGTGGGACATTGCCCGCGCGGATGGCCAGGACGATCTGCCAGATCATCGCCTGCGCCCGTACGGAACACGGCACCTCGTCACCCTCGACCGCCAAGGCGAGGCCGAGCGAACGACTGGCCTCGCTGAGCCTGCCCCGCAGGAACCAGTACCAGGCGAGGGAATTGACCAACCGCAGCGCAAGGTGGGCGTCCTCACGCCGGGCCGCGCCTTCGAGTGCGGAACGGAGATTGGCGGCTTCGGTGTCGAGGTGCTCCAGCCACTGCCGCTGCTGGTGTCCCCGGATGTGGCGTGCCGCTCGTTCGGCGAACGCGGCGTAATAGGCACCGTGGCGCTCCCGTACGGCAGTCGCCTCGCCAGCGTCCTCAAGTTTCTCGTGGCAGTAGGCCGCGACCGACTCCAGCAGCCGGTAACGCGGCCCGTCCGCCCGCTCCGTCACGTTCACGAGCGAACGGTCCACCAACCGGGCCAGGAGATCGAGAACATCGACAGGGTCAACGCCGCCCCCGGAACAGACCTCTTCCGCGGCTTCCAACGTGCAGCCGTCCGCGTGGACCGCCAGGCGGCGCAAAACGGTGCGTTCGGCGCCGGTCAGCAGCTCCCAGCTCCAGTCGATCACCGCCCGGAGCGTCTGCTGGCGGGCCGGGGCACCGCGATGGCCAGTGGCGAGCACCCGGAACCGGTCGTTCAACCTGTCGCGGAGTGCGCGCACACCGAGGACGCGCAGGCGCGTGGCCGCAAGCTCCAACGCGAGCGGAATCCCGTCCAGCCGCCGGCAGATCTCCACCACGGCGGCAGCGTTCTCCGTCGTGAGCTCAAAGCCGGGCGAGGCGGCGCTCGCGCGGGTCACAAACAACCGCACGGCACTCGACTCCCGCAGCACCCCGAGGTCACGATGAGCAGCATCCCCGGCGGAGCCCCTGCCGACAGCGGAAGCCAAGCCGATAACCGCAGGCAAGCCGATCGCCCCAGCCCCATCGGTCGCCGCAAGCCGATCGGTCGCCGCAAGCGGACCGGTCGCCGCAAGCGGACCGGTCGCCGCAAGCGGACCGGTCGCCGCAGATGGATCGGTCGCCGCAAGCCGATCGGTCGCCGCAGATGGATCGGCTGCCGCAGGCGGATCGGTCGCCGCAGATGGATCGGTCGCCGCGGGCCGGTCGCTGGCCGCAAGCCGATCAGTCGCCGCGGGGGGATCAATCGCCGCGGGGGGATCGGTCGCGGCGGGCAGGCCGGTGATCGCAACCCGATCAAGTGCCGCAGGCAGATCGGTCGCTGCTGGCAGGCCTTCTGCCGCGGGCCGATCGGTGACCGCAGGCAGATCGGGCGTGGGGGGAAGGTCGAGCGGTGGGACGGGCCAGATGGTCTCGCCCGAGAGGCCGAGGGGCTCTTGGCCGGTCGCGAGGATGTGCAGGTCGGGAGCGGATTTCAGGAGGTGCTGGGCGAGCGCGGCGGCCTGTTCTACGACGTGCTCGCAGTTGTCCAGGATCAGCAGTGTCCGCCGGGGCCGCAGTGACGTCACGATCAGATCGAGGGGGTCCCCCTCCGGCGTGGTGTCGTCGCGGAGTCCCAGGGTGGTGGTCACGAGGTCTGCCAGGCGGTCGAGTCCGGCGGTGCGATCGAGGGTGGCGAGCTCGACCAGCCAGATGCCGTCCGGGAAGTCCGACTGGGCGGCTGTCTCGATCGCGAGACGGGTCTTCCCGACGCCGCCCGGTCCGGTGAGGGTGACGAGCCTGCCCGACTTCAGAAGGTCGCGTACGGCGGCGATCGCGGTCGTACGGCCGATCAGCTCGGTGACCGAGGCGGGCAGGTTCGTACGCGGGCGTTCGGTGGCCGGACGTTTCGGCTCCAGGGCCGGGTCCTGGGTGAGGATCGCCCGTTGGAGCTCAGCGAGCTCCGGGCCGGGATCGAGACCGAGCTCCTCCCGAAGGCGAGCGCGGAGATCGTTGTAGGCGGCGAGGGCCTCGCTCTGCCGCCCGGTTCGGTAGAGAGCCCGCAGTTGTACGGCTCGCAGCCGTTCCCTGAGCGGGTGCTGCTCGACCAGGTCCGCGAGCTCGCCGACCAGCAGTCCGTGCTCGCCCAGTTCGAGGCGCGCGGCGGCGCGTTCCTCCAGCGCTACCAGGCGCTGCTCCTCCAGGCGCGTGATCGCGGGTCGGGCGAACTCCTCGTCGGCGAAGTCGGCGTACGCCGGGCCGCGCCAGAGCGCGAGCGCGTCGGTCAGCAGCGCGGCACGTTCTCGCGGATCGTGGGCCGCGGTGGCCCGCGCGAGCAGCGCACGGAAGCGACCCGCGTCGATCGCGTCGGCGTCCGCCAGCAGCTGATAGCCGGGAGCGCGGGAGACCACGAGCTTGCGTGCGCCCGGCTCGGCCTCCTCCAGGGCTCGGCGGAGGTGCCACACCTTCGTCTGCAGCGCACCGGAAGGGTTGCCGGGCAGCTCTCCATCCCAGAGGTCGTCGGCGAGGCGGTCCGCCGACACGACGCGTCCCTCGTTCACCAGAAGGTCGGCAAGGAGCGCCCGGACCTTCGCCTCGGGAACGCGCACGGGGCTGCCGTCCGCCGCCCACACCTCAAGCGGACCCAGCACCCCGAAACGCATGCGTTCACGTTACCCAGAGGCCTCCGTGAGCGGACCGAGAGGTGATCGAGAGAGGCCTCTCGCAGAGTGGAGCCATCCACCTTGAACTGGAGAAATCATGACCGACAAGCCATCCGTGACGATCATCGGCCTGGGCTCCATGGGCCAGGCCCTGGCGAACGCCTATCTGGAGGCCGGCCACCCGACGACCGTCTGGAACCGTACCGCCGCCAAGGCCGACGCCCTGGTCGCGCGCGGCGCCACCCGCGCGGCCACGGTCAGCGACGCGCTCTGGGCGTCCGACCTGGTGGTCCTGTGCGTGCTGGACTACGCCGCCGTGGACGGGCTCCTCGCGCCCAACGCCGACATGCTGAGGGGCCGCGTCCTGGTGAACCTCACCAACGGGCAGCCCGAACAGGCGCGCCGTACGGGCGAATGGGCGACCGCCCAGGGCGCCGAATACCTGGACGGCGGCATCATGGCCATCCCGTCAATGATCGGGACGCCCGAGGCGTTCATCCTCTACAGCGGTTCGCAGACGGCGTTCGACCGTTATCAGGCAGCTCTGGAGGTCCTTGCCGTGCCCAACTTCGTGGGCACGGACGCCGGGCTCGCGGCACTGAACGATCTGGCTCTGCTCTCCGGGATGTACGGGACCATCGCGGGCGCCCGCCACGCCACCGCGCTGATCGGCCCGGAGCGGGCCGCGGAGTTCACCACGTCCCTGCTGATCCCGTGGCTGCAGGCGATGGCGAACGTCCTGGCCCCGTCGTCGACGGAACGCGAAGCAGGAGACATCCCCTCCGAGGAGTCGCCGCTCGACATGCAGGCGATCGCGCTCGCGAACATCGTGGAAGCCAGCCGTTCAGAGGGTGTCGGCGAGGACCTCCTCGCCCACCTGCTCACCCCCATGCGCGACATCATCGCCGCCGGCGAGGGGGACGTGCTCACCGACCTGGTCGACGCCATCGGCAAGGAGATCCGTTCATGAAGTACGCAGGGAAGAAGGCCGTGGTCACCGGCGGCACGCACGGCATCGGCCTGGCCGTCGTCCGCGCACTGCTCGACGGCGGCGCCGAGGTGCTTCTCACAGGGCGCAACGAGACGAACATCGAGGCCGCACGCACCGAACTCGCCGGTCTCCCAGCGCACGTGGTGCGTTCGGACGCCGCCAGCATGGCCGACATCGACGCCCTCGGCGCCATCACCGAAGAGAAGCTCGGCCGGGTCGACCTGGTCTTCGTGAACGTGGGCTACGCGGAGTTCGTCCCGATCGAGAACGTCACCGAGGAGAGCTTCGACCGGACCTTCGACATCAAGGTCAAGGGCGGCTTCTTCACGACCCAGCGCCTCCTGCCACTGGTGAACGAGGGCGGCTCGTTCGTCTTCACCACCGCCGTCCTCGACGGGCTGGGCTACCCGCAGACGAGCGTCGCCACCGGCTCGGTGACTGCCGTACGAGGGATGGCCAAGGCGTTCGCCGCCGAGTTCCTGCCGCGCGGGATCCGGGTGAACGTGGTCAGCCCGGGCTTCACCCAGACCCCGACCATGGGCATCGCCGGACTGACCGACGAGGAGAAGGAGGCCAACCAGAAGGCGGGCGAGGACCTGACCCCGATGTCCCGGCACGGCGACCCCGAAGAGATCGCCGCCGCCGTCCTCTACCTGGCCTTCGACGCCACGTTCAGCACCGGAATCGTCCTGGAAGCCGATGGCGGCCTGGGCCACATCGCTGCCTGACCCCAGAAATGTGAAGGGCCCTCGTTCGAACGTGAGTTGCGAACGAGGGCCTCGGCCGCACAGCGCCGACCAACAAGTCGATCAGTGTCGGCAGCCGAGTCACTCGGCGAGTCGTTCCGCGTCAGCTGGCGTATCGGTCAGCTTCGGTCAGTCAGTCGATCGGCATCGCTAGGCGAGTCGATCAGCGTCGCCCGGCGAGTCGATCAGCGTCGGCCGGCGAGGACCTCGCGGGCCAGTGCGTCTCGTTCGGCTGCCTCCTGGTCGGCGGTTTCCTTCTCGGCCTCGACACGGGTGTCGTAGGCGGCGCGGGCCGCGGCGATCTCGTTCTGGTGCCGCTCGGTCCAGGTGACTAGTGAGCGGATGGTGTCGTGCAGGGTCGCGCCCAGCGGGGTGAGCTCGTAGTCCACGCGGGGAGGGACCACCGGATGCACGGTGCGGCGGACGATGCCGTCCCGCTCCAGCTGCCGCAGGGTCACGGTGAGCATGCGCTGGCTGATCCCGTCGATCTTGCGGCGCAGCTCGGTGAAGCGGAGGCTGCGACGGTCGAGCAGGGCGATGACCAGGAGCGACCACTTGTCCGCCACCCGGTCGAGGATCTGCCGGACCTCACAGTCCTCGCGCGTGTCCCACTGGAGGACGTCGTAGTCCCCATCTGAATCCGTGCAAAGAGGGGCGTGCTGAGTTCCGTCGTCCATATGACCAGATAGTGCCTGTTAGTGCCCTCGGTTACAAGAGGGAACCGATCACATCAAGGATCGGCCCCTCATAAGTGCTGGTTCTGGAAGCAAGACGATCTATTTCTTGGACTTCTGAACAGAGTGAACGGAGAGTGGTGTTTAACGGATAGTGGAAAGGGTTTGATCGTTATGGCCACGAACGGGGCGAACGGAATGTGGGAGAAGGCCGCTCGGCCTGAGGACCTCGCGCGGCTGTTCGTCGAGCGTGTGAACGACGGGGACGTCGAGGGCCTCGTCGAGCTCTACGAGGACGACGCGGTGCTCGCCTTCCCGCCGGGGAACGAGACGGTCGGCCGTGCGGCGATCCGGGCCGTCTTCGAGAAGATGCTGGCGGCCAAGCCGCAGTTCGCGGCCGAGAAGCCGCTGCCGACGATCTTCCATGGCGACCTCGCGTTGACCTCGACCCGTCCAGCCGACGGTACGGGTGGACGGGTACAGGTCGCCCGGCGGCAGCCCGACGGGTCCTGGCTACGGATCATCGACCGGCCCGAGCTGCCACGCTGAACGGCTACCTGCGCGGCTCTGGCCGGGCCAGGTAGGTCTTCAGTCATCGATGCCAGTCACGTGACAGATTCCTGGGCCCGGCCGGATCCGTAGCGTCTCCTTCATCAACGAAAACGCGGCGTGAGCTGCGAACGGATGAAGGAGAGAACGATGAGCCAGACCCCCCTGAAGCTCGCGATCATCGTCGGGAGCATCCGGGAAGGCCGGTTCGGCCCGACTGTGGCGAAGTGGTTCACCGGCCAGGCGGCACAGCGCGAGGACCTCACCGTCGATGTCGTCGACCTCGCGGAGACCCCGCTGCCGACCGTGTTCCCGGCGTTCGGGCAGCCGCCCGGCGAAGAGGTCGAGCGCCAACTCGCGGCCGTGTCGCCGCGGCTGGCGGCCGCCGACGCGTTCGTGATCGTCACTCCGGAGTACAACCACAGCTTCCCGGCGTCGCTGAAGAACGCGATCGACTGGCACAACAAGGAGTGGCACGCCAAGCCCGTGGGGTTCGTCTCGTACGGCGGCGTCTCCGGCGGCCTGCGCGCGGTCGAACAGCTGCGGGTCGTCCTGGCCGAGCTGCACGCGGTCACCATCCGCGACACCGTCAGCTTCCACAACTCCTGGGGTGACTTCGGGGTGGACGGGACGCATCGCGACGGTGAGGGCTGCGAAGCCGCCGCGAAGACGATGCTCGATCAGCTGACCTGGTGGGCCCATGCGCTTCGTGACGCGAAGGCCGCCCGCCCGTACGCCGCCTGACCCTTCCCCCGCCGTCGTCGCGACGGTTGCGCGAGTGACGCCGCCGCGCTTGCCCTCGGGACGAGGCGCGCACACTGTGCACGCCCCAGGAAGAGCAGCGCCCGGTGTGCTCGCCCTCACGACAAGGCGCCCGCCCCGTGCACGCCCCCAGGACGAGCCTCGCGCACCGCGCACGCCCCCCGGACCAGGCGCGCGCTCCCGTGCACGCCCCAGGACGAGCCGCGCCCGTGTGCTCGCCCTCGGGACGAGAGGCGCATCGTGCACGCCCCAGGACGAGCCGAGCCCCCGTGCACGCCTCCGGGACGAGAGGCGCGCCCCGTGCACGCCCCCGGACCAGGCGCGCGCTCGCGTCCACGCCCCAGGACGAGCCTCGCCCGTGTGCTCGCCCTCACGACGAGGCGCGCGCTCCCCTGCACGCCCCCAGGACGAATCGGGCCTCCCGTGCACGCCCCCAGGACGATCCGCGCCTCCGTGCTCGCCCCGGCACGAGACGCGCCCCATGCACGCCCCCGGGACGATCCGCGCCTCGCCCCCGGGACGAGACGCGCGCCCCGCGCTCGCCCCCGGACGAGGCGCCCGCTCCCGTGCTCACCCTCAGGACAATCTGCGCGCTCCACTTAAGGACCTTGAAATGACGACCATCGCTTCCGGCTCCCACCGTCCTTCGGACACCGAGCCACCCGGCGCAGACACAGGCCTCGTCCCCGTACCCGCGCCGCGCACCACCGCGATCGTGCTGATCCTGGTGCTCGGTGCGATCATGACCACGTTCGACATGACCGTGGTGAACGTGGCGATCAGCCGGCTGTCGCAGGACTTCGGCGCCCCGCTCGCCACCGTCCAATGGGTGGCCAGCGGCTACTCGCTCGCCCTCGGCGCGATGATCCCCGTCACTGCATGGGCGACCGGCAGATTCGGCGCGACACGGCTCTACCTGACGGCGATCGGGCTCTTCACGGCCGGATCGGTGCTCGCCGGCGCGGCCTGGAACATCGAGTCGCTGATCGTGTTCCGCGTGCTGCAAGGTCTGGGCGGCGGCATGATCATGCCGGTCGGGATGACCATCCTGCTGCGGGCCGCCGCACCCGACCGGCTGGGCCGGATGATGAGCACGCTGGGCCTCGCCGTCCTCGTCGGGCCGTTGACAGGACCGGTGGTGGGCGGCTGGCTGGTCGACGAGGTCTCCTGGCGCTGGATGTTCTTCATCAACCTGCCGATCGGGGCCATGGTGATCCTCCTGGCCGCACGGCTGTTCCCCCGCGACACCCCGCAGGCCCGCCGCCCGCTCGACGTTCCCGGCCTGCTGATGCTGTCACCGGGCCTGGCCGCCTTGATCTACGGCGTGACGACGGGCGGCGAACGCCATGACTTCGGCTCCGCCGGGGTCATCGTCCCCATCGTGGTGGGCAGCCTTATGATCGCCGGCTTCGTGGCCCGCGCCATGACCACCCGGAACCCGCTGATCGACCTGGCGCTCTTCCGCAACCGCTCGTTCGCATCGGCCACGGGCACGCTGGTGTTGTTCGCCGCGGGTTACTTCGGCTCGATGATCCTCCTGCCGCTCTACTACCAGGTCGTACGCGGCGAATCCGCGACCATGGCGGGCCTGCTGGGTATCACCGGAGCCCTCGCCTCCGGAACCGCGATGCAGATCGGCGGCAGGCTGGTCGACAAGTTCGCGCCCGGGAAGATCGTGCTGACCGGCATCACGCTCGCCGCCGCCGGGTTCGCCCTCTTCACCGGCGCGCTCGCCGCCGACACCCCGTACTGGGTGCTCATGGTCGCGCTGGCGGTGATCGGCGCCGGTGGCGGAACGACGATGATGCCGACGATGACCGCGGCCACCCGCGGGCTGTCCCACGACGAGGCACCCGCCGCCAGCACCACGGTCAACCTCATCAACACCATGTCGGCCGCCGTCGGCACCGCCGTGGTCTCGGTCCTTCTGACGAACGCGATGGCCGAACGCGTCTCCGGCCCCGCCGCCCCGGCCGGTGACCTCGGCACGCCCATCTCCGCCGAGACCCGTGCATCGGTGGCTCCTGCTCTGGCGGACGCGTTCCAATACACCTACGGCTGGGCGCTCGCCCTGATCGTCCTGTCCCTGATCCCGGCCCTCTTCCTGCCCCGTCACCGTCCCGCCGAGCAGGCCAACGACCCCGCCGGCTGAAGGCCCCGAGGCGAAGCCCCGGAGGCCCCACCTCCGGGGCTCTGCCGCTGGGCGGCGGGCCACCAGCTGCGCAGGTTCTGCCGCCCCGTGCCGGTCGCCCGGGATGGGAGCGGCGTGCTGTATGCGTCCCGGCGAAGACTCCCGGCGCGTTCGGCCGTATCGCGACGAGTGCACATGGTGTTCGTCCGGCCGGCGGCCTCCAGCTGACATCCGCCGACTCCAGACGCCATCCGCCCTCGCGAGGTGCGGCCAGGTGACGACGCGCTCCTAGTTGCCCAGGGCCGGGAGACCCCGGTCCAGCGCTCCGCCGCGGGGGCCGCCTGCACGCGATCTCCTCGGGTGTTTCACGTCAAACACGAGTGAGATGATCAGGTAAATCTCCGGGGCGAGGTCCGAAACCTACAAGACCGCCGCTCCGTCGAGGAACACGATGGGGACATGACCATCAACATCTCCGCGGCCACCGACTTCATGGCAGGCCACTCCCGCATCCTGGACCGGCGGCGCTTCCAACTGCTGCTGGGTGAGACCGACACCGCCGGCGTGCTCGCCGCCGTGGACGGCTACCGAAACCCTGATGGCGGCTATGGCTGGGGGCTCGAACCCGACCTTCGTTCACCCGAGAGCCAGCCCGGCGCCGCGCTGCACGCCTTCGAGGTGTTCCAAGAGATCGCACCGGCCACCGCGCCGCAGGCCGTGGCCCTGTGCGACTGGCTGCAGTCCATTACGCTGCCCGACGGCGGCGTGCCGTTCGCACTGCCGCTCACCACCCCCGCCGCGACCGCGCCCTGGTGGCAGGGCGCCGACCGTACGGTGTCGTCCTTGCAGATCACCAGCGTGAGCGCGGCGGCCGCACATCGCGTCGCAGCCCACGACCCGGCCGTCGCCGCCCATCCGTGGCTCGCCCGCGCGACCCGCTATTGCCTCGACCAGATCGCGGCCCTCGACAAGGCGCCGCACGCGTACATCCTCTCGTTCTCGATCCTGCTCCTCGACGCGGTGTACGACACCTACCCCGAGGCGGCCGAGCTTCTGACGCGCCTCGGCGAGTACATCCCCGCCGACGGCAAGCTCTACGTCGAAGGAGGAACCGAGGACGAGTACCTGCATCCGCTGGACTTCTCGCCGTACCCCGACAGCGCCTCGCGCGCACTCTTCACCCCCGAACAGATCTCCGCCGATCTGGACCGCCTGGCGGCGCTCCAGCAGGACGACGGCGGCTGGACCGTCGAATACGCCAAGATCTCTCCCGCCGGCTCCCTGGAATGGCGCGGTGCCATCACCGTCAGCGCCGTCGGCATCCTCCAGCGCAACGGCAGGATCTGACCGTCAGTCGAACGGCGGCCTGGTGTTGGCGATCTCGTGCTTGAGCACCTGGACCTCCGACATCGCGATGGAGACCGACGGCCGCGGCGCGACCGCACGCCACCGTTCCAGCACGTCCTCCGACTCCCAGTGCTCGAAGACGTTGACCCTCCCGGGCTCAAGAGGATCACCCGTGATCGCCAGATCAAGGCACCCGGCCTGCTTGCGCGACTGCTCCACGATGTCGCGGTGCCCCTCAACGAACCGGTCCCGCTCGGCCGGATCCACCAAGACCTTGCCCGCAATGATGATCTCCACAGTGACTCCTCTCGTCTCTGCCCAGCCGACGAACGGCAGATCCCCAGACGGACACGACTACCCGAAGGAAGCTCACTGGCCTGGAGCGATGACGGGCGTCATCATCCGGCGTGGAACGTCAGCCGACGTGGTCGCTGTCTCCGAGTCGTCTTCCTCGCCGACGCCGACCGGGTCGCTGTTTCGCCGCCGGTCGAGGAGCACGCCCGCACCCCCCACCGCCTCGGCGACCCGCGCACGTTCTTCTTCGTGGCGGAACGCCAAGGGGTCATCATCGGCTCGGCCGCCGGCATGAGCGGGCGCCGCGACGGAGGTCTCGGCGAAGCCATCCCAGGCCTCTGTCACGTCAGCATGGTCGCCATACTGCCCGAAATCTGGGGCCAAGGCATCGGCAGGCAGCTCCTCACCGCCTTGGTCGACGAAGCCCGCAACCGCGGCTACGAGCGCATCCAACTCTTCACCCAAGCCGACAACGCGCGAGGCCATGCGCTCTATGAACGACTCGGCTTCTCCCGCACCGGCCAAGTCGCCGTGTCCAGTGCCAACGAACCGATCGTCCACTACCTCCGCCCCCTCCACCCATAACCCCGCCGCTCCACCCGCGAGAAGCACTCACTACACCCGTACGAGGTGCCCTACCTGAGCAAGGCGCCCTACCCGGACAATGCGTTCCGGCGAGCGACGCTCCCCACCTGCGTGACGGCATCGTCGGCGTGCATGGCGGGCAGATCGGGAGCGTGCGTCTGGCAGCGGCAGTTGAGGTTCACGGCGGGGGGTGCGATCTGGGTCATCGGAGTAGGGGGAAGCGGCCGGTCAGGCGGTCGACGCGGGGACGGGGGCCCGCGATGCTCACCGCGTAGTAGGTGAGGTCATCGTCCTGAAGGCGGGCCAGGCCGGCGAGGTAGTCGTCGTATACGCGGCTGCGCTGGGCCACCGACGCCATGTCGGCGACCAGCAGGTCAGGTTCGGTGAGGGCGGTCGCACGAACGGTCTTGACAATGGCGGCGGTGGCCGCGAGAACGGTGCAGCCCGTCCAGGGGAGTCCCGCGTGGGGGCTGCCGGAGGCGTCGATGCCGCCGGTGCCGACCATGGCCGGTGCGGCCTTGCCCACGGCCGCGGACAAGCAGGCCACCGCGTTCAATTGCAGGCCGGCGGGCAGTTCGCGATCGAGCATGATGACCCACTTGATGACCTGCTCCTTGGTGGGCTTGTGGGACTCGTGAACGAGGGTGTCGATCCAGGTGGGGGCGAGCATCGTCGAGGACTGTTCCGAAGTCATGACAGAAGAATCACCGGTCTGCCGACCGATCCTCAATCCAGAGAGGTAGATTCCGAAGATAGTTCGGCAATGGGGCGTGGGGAGGCGCGATGGACGAACTTGATGCGGCCCTCGTCGAGGAGTTGCAGCGCGACGGACGGCAGACCAACCGGGAGCTCGCCGAACGACTCGGCATCGCTCCCTCGACCTGTCTGGAGCGGGTTCGGGCGTTGCGCAAGCGCGGCGTGATCACCGGGTTCCATGCCGAGGTGGACATGGCCCAGCTGGGCCGCCCCTTGCAGGCCCTTATCAGCGTGCGGTTGCACCCCAAGATCCGGGAGGCGGTCGAGGGCTTTCGCGAGTACGTCACCGAGCTTCCGGAGACGCTCGCGGTCTTCGTGGTGTCGGGCGGTGACGACTTCATCATCCAGGTGGCCGTACGCGACGCGGGGCATCTGCGCGACTTCGTGCTCGACCACGTCGCACGGCATCGCAACATCGCGGACGTGCGAACGTCCCTGGTCTATGACCACATCCGCAAGCCGACGTCCGGCACCGCTCCCACACGGTCCTCACGGCGCGGCTGAGTCACCGCCCCCGCACGCTCTTGGCGGCGCGGCTGAGTCACCGCCCCCGCGCGGTCTTCACGGCACGGCTGAGTCACAGCCTGATTGACGTGATGACGATGGAGGCGATCCTTAAGGCGCCAGCAGTGCTCGACGCGCTGAACCTCGGCAACGGGCAGAGCCTGCTGTCGCGTGGACAAGCACAGAAAGAGGCCCGCGACTATCCCTGAGTTGCGGGTGCTCGTTCGTCCAATTCCATGAAGACAGCCGGCACCTCGTTGTCGATCACCAATCGGCCGAGCAGCTCGGCGAGCTTGCCGCAGTCGGCATCGCTGAGCCCGGACGGAAGCAGCTCGATCCGTCGGCACGTCTCGGCGTAGAACTCCTCGGCGACCTTGCCGCCCTCTTCGGTCAGCGCCACCCGGGCCGCACGCCCGTCGCGCGGGTCAGGCTCGCGGCGTACGAGGCCGGTACGAGCCGTCCGGTCGACCAGGCCAGTGAGGCTCGACTTGGCCAGGCCCAGGATCCCGCCGAGCTCGCTCATGCCGTACGGCTGCGACATCAGCACGCACAGCAGCTGTCCCTGCTGCGGGGTCAGCCCGTACTCCCGGGCCGACTCGGTGTACACGGCATTTACCAGGAATGAGGAACGTACCAGTGCGGTGACGACGCTCATCGGCTCACCCGTGGCTTTACCCATTCACCCAGAATACGCCAGCCGACGGGGTAGTCCGCCCACCCAATCACCCCACACGCCATTAGCATCTAATTCGCAAGGAAAACTAATCGCCACTCGAAGTTCACTTCGGAGGCTCTGACGAAGATGCCGAAAAGCCCAGGCATGAGCCGCGGGCGGCTATTGAGCCATGTCGACGAAGCGGCTGTAGTGGCCCTGGAACGCCACGGTCACGGTCGCAGTCGGCCCATTCCGGTGCTTGGCCACGATGAGGTCCGCCTCACCAGCCCGAGGTGACTCCTTCTCGTACGCATCCTCCCGATGCAACAAGATCACCATGTCCGCATCCTGCTCGATTGAATTGTGGATGGATATCCCATTTGCTACGAAATTATGCAGGCCCATGACCGTGGCGTCGTAGACCTCTTGGTGGCCCAAACTCTCAATCGCAACGACCTCGTCCCAGAAGACGTCGTTGGTGGCCAGGAGTTCGAGCTCGGCGCTGTCCAGCACGCCGGCGATCCGCCCCAGACGCGCTCGGCTAGGCGCACGCTTCCCTAGTGCGCTGCCATAGAACTTGGTGCCCATCGCAGCGGAGAACTCGCGATGCGTTATCCCTCGCTCAGTGAGGATCTCCCGCACATCGCCCCACACCTCGCGTGGAACGGTGTCGACGTTGGTATTCGAGCGTACGTCGCGCAGCCTCTCCGCGGCCGCGGCAGCGATCACACCACGGGCGCCATGCACCCTTACGGCCTCGAAGAATGCCAGTTGATTTTCGGCGCCGTGGAGATGGAGCTGGTAGCCAGGCCGGTGGTCACCCTTGGTCACCGTCTTGATGCGTGACTGGATCCCGAATCGCAGCAATAGGCATGCTACGTCCTCCACGAGCCTGCGGCTGGTAGACGCGTAATAGACCCGGCACTGCCCGTTCTTCGTATCCCAATGGACGCATCCATCAGTCGCCCACAGGTGCCTCAGGAACAGCGCTACCTGCTCCTTCGGCAGCTGAAACACCGGAGCGGGGATAAACTTCTCATGAGAACGCAGGCCGAAGAGACCCAACTCGTCCAGCCATTCGGCTATCGGATTGCCACGCCCGTGCGTCAATCGGTTCGGGGCCGGCAAACGCAAAGTCGTGACGCGAGCGGCTTCATAGTCGTCGCGCACGGCAGTGACGCCAAAGTGCATGGCGGCATCGCTCACTGCAGAGAGACACGCCTCGTCCTTGCTGGCGTAACGGATCGGCTGCCGCTCGACGAACGAGCCGTCCCCGATCAGGTGAGCCAGCAAGATCACCCTGTCGGCCGGCCACTGGTTGATCGTCAGAGGTGGTGGAACGTGCCGTACCGCAGCGATCCGCGCCCCAGGATTGAGCTCGGCGAGCGGGGTCCAGCCCGTGTAGGTCAGAAACGGATGATTGGCCGTGGCCTCGATTTCCTTGCCGGACGCCAGCCGGAGCCGAAAAACCTCCTTGCGTCCCGTGGAGAAAACATGGGTCAAGGTTCTCGGCACGTACTTAAGTCGATCGTCGAGGGCCCATACCGGAACATCGCGAGCCCCGCTTTCGAGAAGCTCGCCGACCGAGACCTGCTCATTGGTATCCGCCCGCATGACCCTGGTCGCGGCCGTCACGCATCCCGATTCACGAAGGTCGGAGACCATGGGCTTCTTGTCTGTTCTCTGCTCCGGACCTCGGTTGAGCTGGGAGAGCGCGATGACGGGGACCTGCAACTCCTTGGCGAGGAGCTTCAGCGAACGGGAGAACTCCGAGACCTCGACCTGGCGGCTCTCGACCCGTTTGCCGGAGGTCATCAGCTGCAGGTAGTCGATGACGACCAGGCGCAGGTCATGCTGCTGTTTGAGGCGCCGGCACTTGGCGCGGATCTCCATCATCGACATGTTGGGAGAGTCGTCGATGAACAGCGGCGCCTCGGCGACCTCGCTCATGCGGCGTGCCAGCCGCGTCCAGTCCTCGTCCTGCATCGTGCCCGAACGCATGGCATGCAGCGCGACGCGGGCCTCGGCGGAGAGCAGGCGCATCGTGATCTCGTTGCGCCCCATCTCCAGGCTGAAGAACGCCGAGGTCAAACCGTGCTTGATCGAGGCCGCCCGGGCGAAGTCGAGCGCGAGCGTCGAGTTGTGGGTGGGGATGCACGAGCGGCCCGCGAGATACATGTGGTCGGCGTTGTCCACCTGAACGCAACGTACGGGCACGCTGGGCACAGGCCGCACGTCCACGATGTAGCGGACCTTGGCCTTGGGATGAACGGTCTTACGCTGCCGCGCCGCCTTGCGCGGCAGCCTGAAGACCGTTTCGGTCGGTGTGAAGTTGATCCGGTAAAACGTGGACGGCTTGGAAGACTGGAAACTGACCTGCTTGGTCGTCATCGTGGCTCTATAGCCAAGGCTCAGGATCAGTTCGTGAGCCCCTTCGGCCAGCCGCTTATTGACGAAGCCGAGCTGCACCTGCCCGATCTCCGAGACATACCCGTCCGTGTCGAGCATCCCTGCCAGCAGAGCACGGCGCTGCTCTTCGGACGCACGCAGGTAGACCGCTGGGATGTGCTTGTTATTCCACAACCCCAATGACTTGATCTTGGAGGTGAATTGCAGCAATCCAAAACTTCCCGCCTTGGAACGCCGCGTCACCTCCTGGCCGGCAGCCCGAATCTCATCCAAGATCTCTTCATCGAAGCAGGTGATATGGCCCCATGCGCTGGTTCCATCACCGAGCCAGGCACCCAGGACGTAGGGATCGATCGGCAGATCGGCTTCGGGAAGCTGGAATGGTGCGGCAACCTCAACGGCGTGGTTGGGGCGGTTGTCGCCATCGCAGCGAAGAGTTCTGTAGATCTCTTCGGTGGTCTTGATAGGGCTGTGCTGCGCGGTGGTCGCGGCGTTCTTCGGGCGGACGGCGCGACGGAGCAGGCCTCGATAGAGGCTCGTGCTCGCGTAACGCACCTGGCGCTTGGAGATGCTGGTGTCGGCCTCGCCGCGGTGCCCCAATTCTCGGGTGACGGCGTAGAGCGCGCACTTGAACTCTGCACCAACAGCCGCGACCGCCTCGGCATGTGAGATGAGCCGAACGGGCTCTTCATTGGCGTCCGCGGTCGCCCAGCGAGCTCTGTTGATCATCTCATCGGGCCAGTAGTAGGTCCGCTTGTTCTCGGTCTGCTGGCGTCGGCTGGCTCGAGTTGTGGTCCGCCACTGGTGCTCGGCGTCGGCGACGATGACTTCGCCGTCCGAGAACTCGACCTCGTAGCAGGGACGGTCGTACATAACTTCGGTGGCGGCAACGATTCGCGTGGGCTTGCCATCGGCTCCAAGCAGGTAGTCGCCGACCTGTACTTCACCCATCGTTGTCCAACCCGTAGGAGTTGGGAGGGGTGTGCCCAATTGGACCGCTTTGCCCATCGCAGGCCTCGCGGCGACCACTACCATCTGACCTGCGTGAAGGCCGTTGGTGAGGGCGTCCAGATCGCTGAAGCCGGTGGGGACGCCGGTCATCTGGCCGCCGCGGCTGCCGATGGCCTCGATCTCGTCGAGGGCGCCGGGCATGATCTCGCTGAGAGGGACGTAGTCCTCGCCGGCGCGCTTTTCGGCGATGGCGAAGACCTCGGCCTGGGCGCGGTCGAGGACGTCGTCGGCATCGGCCCCGTCGGCGGCGTAGCCCATCTGGACGATGCGGGTGCCGGTCTCGACGAGCTTGCGGAGCACGGAGCGTTCGTGAACGATCTTGGCGTAGTAGCCGGCGTTGGCGGCGGTGGGGACCGAGGAGATCAGCGTGTGCAGGTAGGGGGCTCCACCGACCCGGCCGATCTCGCCGCGCTTGGTGAGCTCGCCGACGATCGTGACGGCGTCGGCGGGGTCGCCGCGGCCATAGAGATCGAGGATGGCGTCGTAGATGATCTGGTGGGCCGGCCGGTAGAAGTCCTGGGTGCGGAGCACCTCGACGACCTCGGCGATGGCGTCCGGGGAGAGCAGCATGCCGCCGAGCACGCCCTGTTCGGCGTTGATGTCGTGCGGGGGCGTGCGTTCGAACCCGGGGGTGGGCTCCGAGCCGCCTATCTCGGCCACGCTCACATTGGACCCCCTTGCTTCCCAGGTCTCAGCTGCCCCGCCAGCTCCGCTGCCGACCCTGCATCACACATCTATCGTCTGCGTCCGACATTCTCCTGAGTGACGCTCCGCGAGGGCAAAGTGATCTGTGGACGGGGTTGTGGAGTCGCTGTGCAGATGTGCCGGGTTCGTTGTGCACGACCTGGGGACAACTCTGGGGATTCTCTGGGGCGGCGTCTGGTACGCCCTAGGTGACCTGCTAAAACGTCGTCCACCGGGTGTGTGGGAAAGAAAGTCGCCGATATGGCGGCCTCAGATGCCGATGTAATAGACATATTTCCTATAAGCCTTACGTCTTGCTACCGTGGAGGCCATGGTCGGCTCACCCCCACGTCCACGCAAGAACGCACACGACCGCGAGATCCTGCGGTTGGCGGTGCCGGCGTTCGGCGCGCTCGTGGCCGAGCCGCTCTTCCTGCTGTCCGACACCGCGATCGTCGGTCATCTGGGGACGGCGCAGCTCGGTGGGCTCGGCGTGGCCGGTCAGGCGCTCAGCACACTGGTCTACCTGTGCGTCTTCCTCGCGTACGGCACCACCGCCGGGGTGGCCCGCCAGGTGGGAGCGGGCGATCTGCGCGCCGCCGTCCGGCAGGGCATCGACGGCATGTGGCTCGCGCTCGCCATCGGCGCCGTGCTCGTCGTGGCCGGGTGGCCGCTCGCCCCCTGGCTCGTCGACATGTTCGGCGCCTCACCCTCGGTGACCCCATACGCCGAGACCTATCTGAAGGTCAGCCTCCTCGGCATCCCGGGCATGCTCGTCGTGCTGGCCGGCACCGGTGTGCTGCGGGGCCTGCAGGACACCCGTACGCCGCTCGTCGTGTCGATCGGCGGCTTCGCGCTCAACCTGGTCCTGAACGTGATCTTCGTGCTGGGCTTCGGGTGGGGCATCGCCGGCTCAGCCTGGGGCACGGTGATCGCGCAGACCGGGAGTGCCGCCGTGTACGTGGCAGTGGTCCTGCGTGCGGCCCGGGAGCATGGCGCGCCCGTGCGGCCCGATGCGGCCGGACTGTGGACCTCCGCCACGGCGGGCCTCGGCCTGGTGGTGCGCACGGCCGCGCTCCGGCTCGTTCTCATCGTCGGAACGTCGATCGCAGCGCGGATGGGCGACCCCGAGATCGCCGCGTACCAGGTGGGGTTCCAGGTCTGGACGTTGCTCGCGTTCGCCTTGGACGCCATCGCGATCGCCGGCCAGGCGATCACCGGTCGGCATCTGGGCGCGGGCGACACGGCCGGGACGCGAGCCTCCACCCGGCGCATGATCCAGTGGGGTGTGGTGTGCGGGGTCGTGTTCGGGTTGGCGATCATGGCGGTCCGGCCGTGGCTGCCGGCGCTCTTCACCTCGGACGAGCACGTACGGGACCTGATCTTCACGTCCTTGCTGATCGTCGCGCTGTTGCAGCCGATCGCGGGGGTGGTCTTCGTCCTGGACGGCATTCTGATCGGCGCCGGCGACGGGCGCTACCTGGCGGGCACCACACTGATCGCGACGGTGGTCTTCCTCCCCGCGGCCTGGCTGGCGTACGGGGCGGACGCCGGGCTCATGGGACTCTGGCTGGCGATCGGCGTGTGGATGCTCACCCGCTTCGTGACGCTGAGCCTGCGCGCGCGTGGGGACGCCTGGATGGTCACCGGTGCCACACGGTGACGATGTGATTCGTGTGACGGAATCAGCGGAGTCCGCCCCTGGCTCTACCCGTCCTCGCTAGTATTCGAACATGTGTTCCACACACGGAGAGCGGATGGCGCGGCTGACGCAGGCCATCGATGACCTGGCGGCAGAGGGGCTGGCCGGGCTGCCGCCCGAAACACTCGTGGAACGGGTCGCCGGCATCTGGTCGCTGGTCGAGGGCATCGATCCCGAGATCGCGCGACGCCGCACGCGCTACACGACCCCCGAGGGTTAGCCGCCGGATTCGCCGGGCGAAGGCAGGGCGCCCAGGATCTCCGGAGATGGAACGACACTCGAAGGCACGTGCGTCGGCGTGTCCGCGACTTCGGGGTTCAGGGACGTGCTCATCCGCTCGAGATTGGACTCGGATGCTCCATCCGGTCGAGGCAGCCGCGCCGAGACGGACTTCCGCAACTCCGGAAGCCGGGAGTACAGCGCATCGCCCGGACACTCGGTGTCGCCGAGGTCGCGGTGGCCGACGATGGCGCGGTCGGGGTCGAGCTGGTATTCGGCGCAGAGCCATGTGCAGACCGTGACCAGCGAAGACCACAGCAATTCCGGAACGGGGGCTTTCTTGTAGTTGCCCTCGTTCTCGATTCCGATGGTGTGATCGTTGTGGCGGCGGGCCTGCGCCCCGATCGCATGCCTTCCCGCGAGGATCGCCGAGAGACTGCTGTCCCGGCCCTCCATCACATGCCCGCCGCGGCTGATCGTGAGGTGCTGGCCCGTGTCGTTCCAGCCTCGGTGTCTCATGTGGAAGCGCTGGATGTCGCGCGACAGGCGGTAGGCGTGCTCCAGCGAGTAGTTGGTCGTGTTCGGAGTCGCGGTGTGGTGAACGACGATGCGATCCGGCATGCGCTCCACGATCTTCGTGGGCTTCCGGGCCCTCCTGGCGCCCCACTCCTCACGCGTGTACACCCGTGGCCGCGTCGGTACGGGACGTTCCGCGGCGCCGGCCGGGATGATCTCCGCCATGGCCATATTCTCGGCCAAGCCCGCCGCCATGACGAAGCCCCCGGCCACCGCACCGAGGATCGTGCGTCGCGTCATGAACGGGTCGCCGCTCGCCCCCGGCACCTGGTCGTCCGAACATCCCCCCGAACACCCGAACACGCGACCCCCCAGCTCGTCATGATCCATTAACGGAACGTAGTCGCGGCCCGAGGGATCACCAAGGAATCGGCGGTTCAAGGCGTTTCACAAGAAACGCCACAAGCGCTGGTAAGCCGTCGTGGGGAACGTGGGGAAACCGCAGAAAGCACAAAGCCGCCGGGCAGGAGGGTTACCCACTCCTGCCCGGCGGCTTGGTGATCGATCTGTGCTCGGCGCGAGGCCGAGATCAGGCCTCGACGACGTTGACGTCGATCGTCGCGTTGACGTCCGGGTGCAGGCGGACGCTGGCCCGGTGCGAGCCGACGGTCTTGATCGGGTTGCCGATCTCGATCCGGCGCTTGTCCAGGTCCGGGCCGCCGGCGTTCTTGACGGCGTCGGCGATGTCGGACGCGGTGACCGCGCCGAACAGGCGGCCGTTGCTGCCCGTACGGGTGCGCAGCGTCACCTTGAGCGCCTGCAGCTGACCGGCGACCTCCTTGGCGTGCTCGACGGTCGCGATCTCGCGGGCCGAACGCGCCTTCTTGATCGACTCGATCTGCTTCTCGGCACCCCGGGTCCACTTGATCGCGAACCCGCGCGGGACGAGGTAGTTACGGCCGTAGCCGTCCTTGACCTCGACCACGTCACCGGGCTCACCGATGCCGGAGACCTGCTGAGTCAGGATGAGCTTCATGGTTCAGATCCTCCTGACTCAGCGAGCGGTGCTGGTGTACGGCAGCAGCGCCATCTCGCGGGCATTCTTGATCGCCGTCGCGACGTCGCGCTGGTGCTGGGTGCAGTTGCCGGTCACGCGACGGGCCCGGATCTTGCCGCGGTCGGAGATGAACTTCCGCAGCAGGCCGGTGTCCTTGTAGTCGACGTAGGAGATCTTCTCCTGGCAGAACACGCAAACCTTCTTCTTCGGCTTGCGAGGAGGTGGCTTCGCCATCGTGGTGCTCCTTATGTAGAGCCCCGCTCACGCGGGAATGGACGTTGTCGGATTGCTTGGTCTTGCTTAGAACGGCGGGTCGTCGGAGAAGCCGCCGCCCCCGCCGGAGCCGCCGCCGGTGGCCCAGGGGTCGTCGGCCGGGGCACCGCCCTGACCACTCTGCCCGCCCTGGCCGCCTTGGCCGCCGCCGAAGCCGCCGCCCGCAGCGGCACCGCCGCCGTAGCCGCCGCCCCCGCCGCCGAAGCCGCCGCCGCCCTGCCGCTGGGTCTTGTTGACCTTGGCGGTGGCATTGCGCAGCGAGGGGCCGACCTCGTCGACCTCGACCTCGAAGACGGTGCGCTTCTCGCCCTCACGGGTCTCGTACGACCGCTGCTTGAGGCGCCCCTGCACGATCACCCGCATGCCGCGCTGCAGGCTCTCGGCGCAGTTCTCCGCCGCCTGCCGCCAGACGTTGCAGGTCAGGAAGAGGGCCTCGCCGTCCTTCCACTCGTTCGCCTGGCGGTCGAAGAACCGCGGGGTCGACGCGATGCGGAACGACGCGACCGCCTGGCCGCTGGGGGTGAAGCGCAGGTTCGGGTCCTCCACGAGGTTCCCGACGATCGTGATTACGGTGTCGCCTGCCATTGGGCTCGCTCCGGCGGATATGAGGGCCTGGGCCTGACGCGGGGCGCCTGGCTCAGTGGACCTCGGGGCGGATGACCTTCGTACGCAGGATCGTCTCGCTCAGGTTCAGCTGCCGGTCGAGCTCCTTGACCGTGGCAGGCTCGGCCGTGAGGTCGACCACCGCGTAGATGCCTTCGGACTTCTTCTGGATGTCGTACGCGAGGCGGCGCCGGCCCCAGATGTCGACCTTCTCGACGCTCCCGCCGCCGTCCTTGACGACCTTCAGGAACGGGTCGAGCGACGTGGTGACGGTGCGCTCGTCGATGGCCGGGTCGAGGATGGCCATGAGTTCGTAACGACGCATGAT
Organism: Actinomadura rudentiformis; assembly: GCF_008923185.1. GTDB lineage: Bacteria > Actinomycetota > Actinomycetes > Streptosporangiales > Streptosporangiaceae > Spirillospora > Spirillospora rudentiformis. The sequence goes on along the minus strand of NZ_WBMT01000028.1, from coordinate 15,154 downwards.
GTGTCCCTACCTCCTCTGGACTGGTGCGGTCACGGTCTCTCCGTGACAGGAGGGCTGTTGCGTCTCCCGCGGAGCGGTGCCGGCCTTCGTGACCGGGGCGCCTACCGCGAGACCGATACAGGCTACCAAGAGTTTGCAGCGTGTCAGGCTATGTGCGCAGCAACACGCGATCCCCGTCGCCGCAACCCTTTGGCCCGGGCCACGGCCGGGCACAGCCGGTGAACCCCGCGTCAGCGCCTGGCAGAGCGCGTGGCGGGGGGCCGCGCGCAGCGCCGGCGTTCCAACTCGGCCATGATGTCGGCCATCCGGGCCCGCATCCTGGCTGTCTGGGTCGTCAGCACCGACAGTTCCTCGACAAGCTCGGCGTCGCCGATGACCGTGAAATCACTCGCCTTCACCGTGCACCTCCTCGCGTTCCCTGCTTCCCCTCAGGGCGGACGGCCCGCCCAGCCGGCGGGCCGTCCTCGAATTCATGTTCGACCGTACCGGGTCCGGCGGACATTTTCCGCTCCCGCCCGCCGGTTGATCCTCAGTGCTCCCGGGAATCCCTTTACGGACGCGATACGTCCGTCCCGCCCGGGACGGAACGCCCCACAAGCAACGATGAGGACACTCACACCTGGAGGGGGTGTGGCCCCATGCCACAGGAGGCAGCCGGTCAGAAGCGTTCGGTGATCAGCCTCAACACCGACGGAGAACGGCACCCGATGGAGAACTCCCTCGCGGTCGCCGCCATCGTCATCGGACTGCTCGCGCTCGTCCTGGGATTCATCCCGGAGACGCATTTCTTCGGCGCCATCGCCGGCGTGATCGGGCTTCCGCTCGCTCTCTACTCCCAGATGGTCTCGGCCACCACCGGCGAACGCTGGCTGAACGTGGTCGGGATGGTCGCCTCATTCGTCGGCACGGCCTTCGCCCTACGCCACGGCGGCTTCACTCCATAGCGCGTCCTGCGCCGACCGCTCTCCGGCCAGGATTCGGTCCTGAGCCTTGTTAGTTGAGCAGTACGCGGCGCGGCGTCGGCACTCCGCGCAGGGTCTCGTCCCAGTGGGCGGACCCCGCTAGGACTTCGCCATGCCAAGTTGCAGGCCCGCGATACCAAGTCGGCAGCATCCGCCCGCGCCAAGCTGACAGCACCGCATGCCCAGCCGCAGCGCCCACCACGCAAGCAGGTCACGTCCCTGCGGCGCCTGCCACGCCACGTCGCAGCATCCGCCACGCAGGCAGGTAACGCCCGCACGCCAAGTCACGGCGCCCGCCACGCCACGTCGCAGCATCCGCCTGCGCCAAGTTGACGGCATCCACACGCCAAGCTGCAGCGCCCGCCACGCCAGGTCACAACATCCGCTACGCAAGTAGGTAACGCCCCCAGTCACGGCACCCGCCACGCCAGGTCAGCATCCGCCCGCGCCAGGTCGCAGCGCCTGCCCGCGCCAAGCTGACAGCACCCGCACGCCCATGCAGCGTCCGCCACGCAAGCAGGTAAGGTCCCCACGCCAAATCGCGGCGCCCGCCACGCCAGGCCGCAGCACCCGCACGCGCCAGGTCGTAGCATCCGCTTGCGCCAAGTTGACGGCACCCGCACGCCCACGCTGCAGGATCCGCTACGCAAGCAGGTAAGGTCCCCACGCCAAATCGCGGCGCTCGCCACGCCAAGCTGCAGCGTCCGCCACGCAAGCAGGTCACGCCCGCACCCCAATCGCGGCGCGTGCCACGCCAGGTCGCAGCATCCGCCCGCGCCAGGCTGACAGCACCCGCACACCAAGCTGCAGCGTCCGCCACGCAAGCAGGTCACGTCCCCACGCCAAATCGCGGCGCTCGCCACGCCAAGTCGCAGCACCCGCCTGCGCCACGTTGGCAGCATCCGCTCGCCAACCTGCAGGATCCGCCACGCGAGTAGGTAACGTCCGCACGCCAGGTTGCAATGTCTGCCGTGCCGAGGCGCGGTGTTCGCCGTAGCAAGTCGCGGCGGCTGCTCCTGTTCGTCTGAACGCGTCTGCACAAGCAGGGTTGGCCTCGGCTGGTTCGAGGACGTGAGGCGGTTCTCCTTGGCCGGGCGCGCCCGAACTGTCCGAGGGCGCGGCTAGGCTCGGGTGCATGCGCATCGGAGCCCACGTCGACCAGACCAACCCGCTCGACAACGCTCGCGCCATCGAGGCCGAGGTCGTGCAGTTCTTCCTCGGTGACCCGCAGGGCTGGAAGAAGCCCGTCCTGCCCGAGGGCGTCGAGGCCGTCAAGGACTCCGATGTCGACGTCTACGTGCACGCCCCGTACACGATCAACGTGGCGACCTCCAACAACCGGATCCGCATTCCCAGCCGGAAGAACCTCACCCAGCAGCTGGAGGCGGCCGCCTCGATCGGCGCCAAGGCCCTGATCGTCCACGGCGGGCATGTGCTGAAGGACGACGATCCCGAGACCGGCTTCGAAAACTGGCGCAAGGTCTTCGAACGCATTGAGTGCCCCATCCCCGTCTACATCGAGAACACGGCCGGCGGCGGCAACGCCATGGCGCGCAAGTTCGAGCGCATCGCACGGCTGTGGGAGGTGCTGTCCGGGGTTCCCGGGCTCGACGACAAGATCGGCTTCTGCCTCGACACGTGTCACGCGCACGCGGCCGGCGAGGAGCTCATCGACGCGGTCGACCGGATCAAGGCCATCACCGGGCGGATCGACCTGGTCCACTGCAATGACAGCCGCGACGCGTTCGACTCCGGGGCCGACCGTCACGCCAATCTCGGCACGGGCACCATCGACCCGGAGTTGATCCTGAGCGTCGTACGGGCCGCGGGTGCGCCGGTCGTGGTGGAGACCCCCGCCGAGGGTCAGGCCGACGACATCGCCTGGCTCCGTTCCAACCTGGCCTGAACCGGCCTTCCCCTTCATCCCGCCAACGGCCCAAAGGGTGCCTTCCAGCGGGAACTTCTGCGCCATGGGGTGCATCTAACTCCGCGAAGTCCCCCGAATCCCCCCACGCATCCCACGGCATCACACTGGCATAATCCGCACAGTCCACACCCCAGCGCACGCGCGCGACATTTGCGGCGGCGGGCGCGCGAACGATCGGGAAGTCGATGTCCCAGCCCCCTTACGACCCGTACGGCTACGGATCGCAGGACCCTTACGCACAGCAGCAGTACCCGCCGGCCCAGGTCCAGCATCACTACTACGGCGGCGCCCCCGTGGCCGTCCGCACCAACGGCATGGCGACCGCCTCGATGATCCTGGGCATCGTCGGCATCTTCACCTGCGGCTTCGGCTCGATCCTCGCGGTCATCTTCGGACATGTCGCGCAGGGCCAGATCCGACGTACGGGCGAGGGCGGCAGCGGCATGGCCGCCGCGGGCCTGATCATGGGTTACATCATGCTCGCGCTCGGCCTGCTCTACTGGATCGTCGTGGTCGGCATCTACGGCGCGGCGCTGTGGAGCATCAACGAGTCCAACTCAGGCACCTACTAAGCCCGGATCACCTGGCCGAGTCGCGTGGCCGAGTGCATGGCCAAGCCGGTCCCCTGAGCCGGTCCCTCCGCCGACGCCCGCCGCGCGCCTCTGAGCCGGGTACAGCCAAGAGACACTCGTCCGATGCACAGCCTGGCGGCTCGACCTTTGAGGCCGGAGATCATACGTCTCCGGCCTCATTCCATCTCGGGCACCCCGGACAGCTCGGTCCCGCCCTCACCGAGGAGGAGGACGGTCATCGGGGTGTCGCTGTCCCGCCACGACTCCACGGCTTCGGCGAACACGTCGACGGCCGTGCGGAACGAGCCATGGTCGGCCTCGGCCAGTTCCAACCACGCCTCGTACCCGATCAGGTAACCCTTCCGGCTGGGCGCCCATGACAAGTCGGTCAGGCAGTCCTCAAGCGCGTCCCAGTTGTCGCCGAACCAGTCGGGGAACTCGAAGACCTCAGAGCACATCCGCAGGAACGATTCCTTGCCCCGGACGGCATGACCGTCCAGCCGGAAGACTCGCGTACCGGCCTGCTCGGCCCGTTCGACCCAGTTGAACTCGGCGGGCGGGCGCCACTGGAAGACGCCAGGCTCCAGCCGCCCCGCGAGCAAGTCGTCCAAAGCCTTCTTCGCGTCCACGTCATCTCCCGGCGGTGTCCCTCCGGCCGCAAGCCGGATCTCGGTCTGCCACCTGCACGAAACCGCGGTAGTGGTCGGCGGTGTAGTCGGGATGAGCGTCCGCCATCGCGGCACCCGTTCTCGTGATGGTTCCACAGCCCGACATGGGGCGGCCCCGCCGACGCGCTGAGCTGGCCTGACCGTTCCGTGGTGCTCCACTGGGGCCATTTCTACGTCCGTGCTTGACAGGGGCCGGCCCGCTTCCTAATATCTCTCATATCGAGAGACACTTATTTAGAGCTACTCGATATGAGAGTCGGTACCCGCCCGGGAGGAGACCCACCATGACCAGCACCAAGACCCCCGACACCACCGCGCCCGAGGCCGTGCCCCCCGCCTCCGTCGAACGCGTCCAGGCGGACTACCGCACCGTGAAGCGCCTCGGCCACTGGACGACCGCACGGCACATCGAGGTGCGTGCCCACCGCGGCGGCGTCGTACTGGACCTGCGTTCGCCACGGATCGCCGTAGGCGACATCGAGGTCCGCCTCGACCTCGACCACGCATGGGTGAAGTTGCTCGTCGACGACGACACCGACATCGACAGCTGGGACCTGCGTTTTATCCGGCGCGGCCGCGTCAAGGACTGGACCGGTGAGAACGGATCCGGCCGGCGCGTGCAGCTCGTCGGCGAGATCCGCAGTGCGGAGGTCCGGGTGCACCGCGGCGGAGTCGCGACCCTGTCGGCGCTGTTCTCCCGCGACTTCGTCGAGGAGGCGCGCAAGGCCCGCAAGGAAGGGGGCACGCCTTCCATCCCCGACCCCGGCTACAAGGGCTGAGGCCCGCCACCCGCTCTACACCGCGACGCAGAGATCGCACACGACCTCAGGCCGTGCGCGATCTTTGCGCTTTCCCTGGCTGGCTTCCCCATGGTCATCCGTGCGTTCAGCCCAGACGGTAGATCGTGGCGTCGCAGTCGTCCGGTGCCTGGACATGGCCTGCTGCGTCGATCTAAATCGTGCTCATGGGGCATAGCGGGGCCGCCGCTCATCCACCCTCGCCGCACTGAGGCGCTCATGCGCTCTGCGCTGAGCGCCAGTGCTGAGGCGCCCATATGTCCATGTGCTGGGCGCTCAAGCGCTGAGGCGGCTCATGCGCCGGGCGCTCATGCGCTCTGCGCCGGGCCGCTCTGCGCTCTGCGCCCGGCCGCTCTGCGCTCTGCGCCCGGCCGCTCTGCGCTCTGCGCCCGGCCGCTCTGCGCTCATGCGCTCACGTGCTGGGCTCCCATGCTGAGGCGCCATGTGCCCATGTGCTGGACCCTCATGCACTCTGCGCTCATGCGCTCTGCGCCCATGCGCTCATGCGTTGTGCGCTCACGTGCTGGGCGCCGGTTGCTGAGGCGCCCATGTGCCCATGTGCTGGGCGCTCTGCGCCCATGCGCCCATGCGCCCTGCACCCATACGCCCCGGCACCCATACGCCCCCGCACCCATACGCCCCCGCACCCATACGCCCTGCACTCATACGCTCCGCGCTCATGCGCTCTGTGCTGAGGCGGTTCAGGCGCTGAGGCGCTTTGTGACGATTACGTAAGGGCGTGGGATGGTCGACTTTCGATGGGCGGCTTGAGTCTCCAGTGGCTGGAGACCCCAAGGTGGGGGACATGGACGGCGACACTCTCTACACGATCGGGGAACTGGCGCGGCGGACCGGTCTGCCGGTCAAGACGATCCGGTTCTACTCCGACAGCGGAGTGGTGCCGCCGACCGATCGCACCCATGCCGGCTATCGGCTGTACGACCTGGACGCGCTGGCCCGTCTGGATCTCGTGCGGACGCTGCGCGAACTCGGGATCGATCTTGCGACCGTCCAGCGGGTGCTGGACCGCGAGGTCACCGTCGCCGAGGTCGCCGCCGCGCACGCCGAGGCCCTGGACGCCCAGATCGGCACGCTGCGGCTGCGCCGCGCGGTGCTGCGGGCGGTGGCAAAGCGCGGATCCGGTCCGGAGGAGATGGAACTCATGCACAAGCTCGCCAAGCTCTCCGACGAGGAGCGGCGGCGGATCATCAACGACTTCATCGACGAGACCTTCGGCGGCCTCGACGCCAATCCCGAGTTCGTGGCCATGCTGCGGTCGGCCATGCCGGAGCTGCCGGATGATCCCGAGCCGGAACAGGTGGACGCCTGGGTGGAGCTCGCCGAGCTCGTCCAGGAGCCCGACTTCCGGGCGCGGGTCCGGCGCATGGCCGAGTTCCAGGCGTCGGAGCGCGACACCGGCTTCCAGGACGGCCTTCACCACGACCTCACACAGATCGTGATCGCGAAGGTCGAGCAAGCGAGGGCGGCGGGCGTCTCCCCTGAATCCGCCGAGGCCACGCCGTTCGTCGACGAACTCGTCGCCGCTTATGCGCAGGCGACCGGGCGTTCCGACGATGCGGACTTCCGGCGCAAGCTGCTCAACCGTCTCGAAGTCGGGAACGATCCGGCGGCCGAGCGTTACTGGCAGCTGCTCGCGACGATCAATGGCTGGCCGGCCCCGCCGGCCCTGACCCCGGTCTTCGAGTGGTTCATCGCCGCGCTGGGCGCTCGCGAATAGTGGAATAGATGATTCCGTTCTGCTACTATGGGAACAGAACGATCCGTTCAACATAGTGGCTTGAGAGGGGAACTCCATGACCGGCTCCACCGAGATCCGTCCCTTCCGCATCGACGTCCCGCAGGCCGACATCGACGACCTGCGCGAGCGCCTGGCCTGGACTCGGTGGGGCACGCCCGTCGCGGGCGGCGGCTGGGAGCGTGGCGTGCCGACGGACTACCTGCGTGAGCTGGCCGAGTACTGGCGGACGTCGTACGACTGGCGCGGGCACGAGGCCGCTCTCAACAAGTATCCGCAGTTCATCACGAGGATCGATGGAGTCGATGTGCACTTCCTGCACGTACGCTCCCCCGAGCCGAACGCGTTGCCGCTCCTACTCGCGCACGGCTGGCCCGGTTCTGTGGTCGAGTTCCTGGACGTGATCGGCCCGCTGACCGACCCCCGCTCGCACGGAGGTGACCCCGGCGACGCGTTCCATCTGGTCATCCCGTCGATGCCGGGCTTCGGCTTCTCCGGGCCGGTCAAGGAGACCGGCTGGAACATCGGCCGGGTCGCGCAGGCCTACAAGGAGCTGATGAGCCGGCTCGGGTACGAGAAGTACGGCACGCAGGGCGGAGACATGGGCGCGTTCGTCGCCCCGGCGCTGGGCAAGGCCGCCACCGAGAACGTCGTCGGCGTGCACGTGAACGCCGCGACCTACGGATTCATCCCTTACGGCGACGTCTCCGAAGAGGAGCTCGCGACGTTCAGCGAGGTCGAGAAGGAGCGCATGGCGCGCCTCAAGACGTGGAAGGACGACGGCAGCGCGTACTTTCAGGTCCACGCCACCCGACCGCAGACCCTTGCGCACGGCCTCACCGACTCTCCCGTCGGGCAGCTCGCCTGGATCGTGGAGAAGTTCAAGGAGTGGACGTTCCCGACCGAGGCCCTGCCCGAGGAGGCCCTGGACCGCGACCGCATGCTCACGAACGTGATGTTCTACTGGCTCACCGACACGTTCGGCTCGGCCGCGAACCTCTACTACGAGAACATGCACTCGGGTGGCGACTGGAGCCAGGAGCGCCCCACCACTCCGGTCGGCGTCGCGGTCTTCGCCGAGGACATCGCCATCCGGCGGTACGCCGAGTACGGGAACAACGTCGTGCACTGGTCGGACTTCGAGCGCGGCGGCCACTTCGCGGCGATGGAAGTGCCCGACCTCTTCACCGAAGACGTGCGCGCCTTCTTCCGCAAGGTCCGTTCTGGGTCCTGACGAGGAGTCTCCGCAGGCCGCCCGGGTAGCGCTGCTGCCGGGCGGCCTTGCCGCTTCCTATGCGGTGGCCGTGGCGGCTCGGCGGGCACGCAGGGTACGGAGGCTGATGACATCGGCGGCGCCGTCGAGCACACCTCCCGCCGGGTCGTCCACACCGTCCTCTCGTACGGCATCACCCGAAGGACGCAGGATGTCGCGCACGACCAGCAGCGCCAGAAACAGCACAGTCAGGAACCTGGCGAAGAGCGCGACGTAGTAGGTGCCGTCATCGATTCCACCTGGTGGGACGTCGAAGTGCAGCAGCGACGAGAGGGTGGTCGACAGGTCGGATCCAGGCCGGCGGTTGGACACGGCCAGCAGGTACCACCAGATGCCGAAGAAGTAGATGACCTCGCCCACCTGCCAGACGATGAACGCGGGCAGGCGCGGCCGGGCCAGGACGACCAGTGGCAGCAGCCAGAGCACGTACTGCGGCGACCACACCTTGTTGGGCAGCATGAACGCCACCAAGACCAGGAACATCAACTGTGGGAGCCGCGGCCGGGTCGGTGCCGTGAAGGCGAGGACCGCGATTCCGGCGGCAAGGACGAGGAAGATGCCAGTGCCGAAGAAGTTGAGGTCGTCGGTGTTGTTGGCCGCCGGTACACCGTGGTCACGGAGATAGAAGAAGATCGAGCCCCAGTCGATGCCACGGCTTCGGCTGAAGCTGTAGAACTCCAGCCAGCCCTCCCACGCGAACACCATCACAGGCAGGTTGACGACGAGCCATCCGACCGCGGCCCCCGCCACCATGCGGCCCATTGCCCGCCACTGCCCAGCGCGAACGCAGAGGAGGACGAGCGGTCCGAGGAAGAGCAGCGGATAGAACTTCGCTGCGATCGCCAGGCCGAGCAGGAGCCCTGCCAGCAGCGGCCTTTTGGACGCCCATGCGGCAAGCGCCAGCGCCGACAACCCCACCGCAAGCAGATCCCAGTTGATGTACGCGGTGAGCAGCAGCGCGGGTGAGCACGCCACCATCAGGCCGACCCTCAGTGTCTTGCGTCCGGCAACATAGGCCGTGGCGAGAACGGTGACGATGGCCAGCAACGCCAGGAGCAGCACGGTCACGTTGTAGAACGCCATGCCCCGCGTCTCGACGCCGAACGGCCGTACAAGCATGGCGACCAACTGCATGAAGAAACCGCTCAGCGCCGGATACTCGACGTATGTGATGTCGTCGCCGGCGAACGAATCGAAGTAGGGCACCTTGCCGTCGTTCAACCCGCGTACGTAATAGAGCGGGTAGATGTCGGTGTAGCACCCGCGCGTCGTCGTCTTGACGAAGTCGAAGCCCGCCGTGGCGCAGGGTTGTTTCTGTAGCCAGCCCAACACACACACCAGCGCGGTGACTCCGGTCAGCACCGGCAAGAGGCGCATCAAACGCCCGTGACCGCCTGACTGGTCGTCAAGGGCAGATGCGGCGGGGGTAGACGACGACATGGACGAACCCTATTGCCCTTGGCTGAAACACATCGACCACCCTGCTTCAGGTCACGGACCCCAGCCGCCCACAGCGGCCCGGCCGTTCACACGGCCCGGCCGCTGCCAGGCTCAGCCCTCACGGACCCCAGCCGCTCCGCTCGCTCTGCCTCTGAGGTTGGTTCGAACGCTGCTGATCCGGGTTCTGGCACTGCGGGTTGTCCGGACGCCGCTCGCACCACCACGACGGCGGCGGGGTGGACGGCGGGACGTCCGGGTTGCAGCCCAACGGCATGCCCCACTGGTCACACGGCTGCCCACCGGAGTCGGGTGGGGGCGTCGGCGTGCTCGGACCGGGCGTCGGCGTATCCAAAGGACACGGCTCCACGCCCGGCGGGAGCGGGGTACCGGGCACAGCCGGCTGGCACGAGGGGTTCGTGGAAGGCGTCGGCGACGGGGCCGGCGGCGGCGTGTCCCAGACCTTCGGCGTGCTGTCGCTGTACGTCGGCGGATCGAAGGACTCCGGCTGCATGTTCTCGCCGGCGATCACCTTCTCCATGAAGTTCTTCCAGATCTGCGCCGGGATGGTGCCACCGTAGATGCTGTTGCCCTGGAAGCCGGGGATGCCGGAGATCGGCTTGACCTTCTCGTTGTACATCGTCACGGCCGTCGACAGCTGCGGCACGTACCCGACGAACCAGGCCGCCGCGTTCTTCTCCGTCGTACCGGTCTTGCCCGCGACCTCACGGCCGTCGCTCAGCCGCGCCCTGGTCGCGGTGCCGCTCTGGACGACCGACTTCATCGCGAACGTCGCCTGCGCAGCCTGGTCCTTGGTCAGGACCCGTTCCTTCTCCTCGTCCCATGGCAACGGGATCTTGCGCATCTTGCCGTCCTCCGTCTTGATCTCGACCTTGGTGACCAGGTGCGGGGTGACGGGACGGCCTCCGTTGGCGAACGCGGCGTAGCCGGACGCCTGGTAGACGGCAGGGATGTTGGAGATGCCCAGGGACAGACCACCCTGGTTCTGATGTTGGGCCAGGTACTTCTTCGGGACGCCCAGCTCCGTCGCGGTCTCGACCACGTCGTCGAGACCGAGCTTCAGGCCGAGCTTGACGTAGGCGGTGTTGACCGACTTCTCAGTGGCCTTGACGAGGTTGATGACGCCCATCGGCGGGTCGCCCTCATCGTTGTTGACCTTGTAGCAGTCGGTGCCGACCGGCATGTTGTTGCCCGCGCCGTCGAAGCACTGCGGCGACTTGCCCATGATGGTCGACTTGATGCTCTGGCCCTTCTTGAGGGCGGTGGCGAGCACGTACGGCTTGAACGAGGACCCCACCTGGGCACCCGGCGTGAAGACCGTGTCGACCTGGCTGCGTTCGGGGTTACCGCCGTAGAACGCCTTGATCTCCCCGTTCTCCGGATCGACCGCGATCAGCCCGGCGCCGATCCGCTTCGGCCACCGGGCGACGCCGGCCTCCACCATGGCGTCCTTGGCGTACTCCATCCACTTGGGATCGAGGCTGGTCGTGACGCGCAGGCCGGCGTTCTCTCTGTCCCGCGGCAGACCCTTGATCTGGTTGAGCTCGTCCATGACCCGCTCCCTGATGAAGCCGGTCTGGCTGGTCTCCTTGGCGTCACTCCACTTGTACGTCGTCCTCGGGAACTGCATGCTTTGCCGCTCTGCCTGGCTCAGACTGCCCATCTTGACCATGCCGTCGAGGACGTAGTTCCAGCGGAAACGCAATGCCCGGTTGGCCTCGTCGTTGCCCCGGGTCTTGAAGTAGCTCGGCTGCTGGATCATCGCGGCGAGCATCGCGCCCTGCGCGACGTTCAGCTTGCTCACGTCCTGGCGGAAGTAGGCCCGTGACGCCGCCTGGATCCCGTTCGCCTCACGGCCGAAGTAGACCGTGTTCAGGTACATCTCGAGGATCTTGTCGTGTGTGAGCGTGTTGCCCACCTTCATGGAGATGAAGATCTCCTTGAACTTCCGGCTCATGGTGCGGTCCTGGCTGAGCCCCTTGTAGTAGTTCCGGGCCAGCTGCTGAGTGATCGTTGAACCACCCTGGGTGTCGCCGCCGGTGGCGGTCTTGAAGACCGCGCGGGCGAGTCCCTTGGGCGAGACACCCCGCTCGTTGTAGAAGTTACGGTCCTCCGCGGCCAGCACGGCCTGCTGGACGTGCTTGGGCACCCTGCTCAGCGGAACGGACTCGCGAGTGGCCCCCAGCCGCACGATCGGCGTCTTCCCGTCCTGATAGAGGATCGCCGAGCCCTGGTCGGTGACGCCGTCCTGCGGCTCGTCCGGCATCGGCGTGATCGCGTAGCCGGCTCCGACGAGGGTGACGGCGGCGAGGAACATCAGGGCCGTCACACCGGAGACGACCTTCCATGACGGCACGTACCGCCTCCAACCTTCCCGGCGAGGCCCCTTGGTCCGCCGCCGACCCCCACCCCGCGGCCCGCCGGGGCCATCTGGCCCCCATGGACCGCCCGGGCCACCGGAACCGCCAGACCCGCCGGGACCGCCGCGGCCACCCGGACCGCCAGGCCCATTGGGACCGCCAGGACTCCCGGGGCCGCCGCGGCCGCCAGGGCCGCTCGGACGTCCAGAGCCGCGAGGACCACCGGCCCCAGCCGGAACGCCTGACCTGGCCGCGACGCGAGGTATTTCGCGGCGTCCAGGGGCGCCTCCGGAACGGTCTCCACCGAGCCGACCGGATCCCCCTACAGCCGACGGTCTGGGGGACCCGCCGGGCGTCGGCGAGCCGGTGGGAATGCCACCCGGTGCCCTGCCTGGCGTGCCGGCCCCTCCGGGGCGGTATGAACCCTTCCTGCCCGGGTTCTCTCCGTTTTCCGGTCCGTACGGGCTTGGGTAACTCACACGCTTCCTCGTTCGACTGGGGTACGGCTCTGCGTCGTCCGAGACTACTGCTCACGTCGGTAGCGGTGTGACCGCCGTGCTCGGCCGGCCCGGTGAAGGGCCACTTGAGCAGGCAAAATGCCCGCCTTGTCCTGTCATCTACCCCTCGGAGCGAGCGCACCCCGCTCCTCGGGCGGTCCTCACCCTCCGGTACGCAAGCCACGCCATATCGGGTTCATCCACACAAAAAGGAGCGTGGCGGGCCTCCGCAATGGAGACCCGCCACGCTCACGTCCCAACCGTCAACCGCCATCAACAGCGGCCGGCGTCACTCCTCTGATCGGTAGGTCGAAGGCAGGAAGAAAGCCGGCTGCGTTTGCTGCTGGTTCGGGAACGGCGGAGTCTCGCCGTTGCCAGGACGCCCGCCGTCGTCGCCCTTGCGACAGGTCGGGTACTGCTGCGCCTGGTCCGGGTGCGCCCTGCACCACCAATCGGGCGGGGGCTGGAACGGCGGCTTGTTCGGGTCACAGTTGCCATCCGGCACAGGCGACTGGCACGGCGGCTTGTTTCCGGGGTCGCCCGGTTCGGGCTCGTTATCGCCCTTGCACCGCGGGTGGTTCTCGAGGCCCGGAAGCTTGCACCACCCGGGCTTGCCCTCGTCCTCGTCCTTTTCCTTCTTCTTCGGCGGCTGGGCGTACTTGTAGACGGTGCCGTCCATCGACGCCTGCGGGAACGTCTCCGCAGTCATGCCCTCGGTCGCCCCTGCCATGAAGGAGCGCCAGATCTTCGCCGGGATGGTGCCACCCTGCACCTCGCCGACGCCAGGAAGGATGAGGGACTTCTTCCGCTTCAACTTCTTGTCGTAGTTGTCGTTGAACAACGTGACGGCAGTGGAGAGCTGGGGGACGTAGCCGACGAACCAGGTGGCCACGTTGTTGTCGGTCGTTCCGGTCTTGCCGGCCGCCTCACGTCCGTCGGGCAGCTGCGCCGCGGTCGCGGTACCGGCCGTGACGACCTTCCGCATGGCATAGGTCGCCTTCGCCGCGACGCTCTCATCGAAGACCCGGTGCTTCTCCCAATTGAGCTTTCTTTCCTTGTAGGTGACCTTGCCCTTGCCGTTCTGGTCGCTCTTGCTCTTGTCGGGCTCCAGCACCTTTTCGATCACGCGCGGCTGGTAGTAGGTGCCGCCGTTGGCGAATGCGGCGTAGCCCGCTGCCTGCTCAACCGGGCGAATGTCGTTCGCACCGAGGAACATGCCGGCGCCGCCCTTGTGCGGGTTCAGCAGCGTGCTCGCGATGCCGGCGTCAGTTGCCGTCTTGAAGACGTCCTGGGAGCCGACCTTGAAGCCGAGCTGGACGTAGGCGGTGTTGTTGGACCACTGCGTCGCCTCGATCAGGTTCATGGCGGGCTTGGCATGACCGGTCCGGAACTTCACACCGCCCGGAGTGATGTTGCCCTGCGTGTCGATGGGCACCATCGACCGGCCGTCGACCAGGCTCTGGAGGCTGTAGCCCTTCTTGAGGGCGGCGGCGAGAACGTACGGCTTCATCGCCGAACCAGCCTGTGCGGACCCCAGCCAGACGTTGTCGAACGACTGGCTCAGGTAGTCAGGCCCGCCGTAGAAGGCCCGTACCTTTCCGGTCTTTGACTCAACCGAGATCAGACCGACCCGGATCTTCTTCTTAGCCAGCTTTTTCGGGTTCACCTGAGGGACGGTCTTCTCCGCCGCGTTCTTGGCTTCCACCATCATCTTCGGGTCGAAGGTGGTGGTGACGCGGAGGCCCTCGGTGGTCAGTTTCTGGCTGGTGATGCCCTGGCGCTCCAGCTCCAACTTGGCGCGCATGAGCATGTAGCCCTTCTGCCCGCCGAAGGTGTTACCGGACGAGCCCGCGCTGTAGAAGTACGGCAGCTTCGCCTTATAGGAGGTCGCCTGCGCGGTGTCCATCTTGCCCATGGTCACCAGGCCGTTGAGCGTGTAGTCGTACCGCTCCTTGATCCAGTTCTTGTTCTTCTGCTCGGACGGATCCCGGTTGGGGTTCTGGATGAGCCCTCCGAGGAAGGCGGCCTGGTCAGGCTTGAGCTTCCACACGTCCGTATGGAAGTACTCGCGGGAGGCGGCCTGGATCCCGTAGGTATCGCGACCGAAGTAGATGGTGTTCAGGTAGAGCCTGAGAATTTCGTCCTTGGAGTGCTTGTCCTCGAGCTTCATCGAGATGAAGAGCTCTTTGAACTTCCGGCTCATCGTGCGATTGTTGACGTCGGAGTAGTAGTTCTTGGCCAGCTGCTGGGTGATGGTCGAGCCACCACCCTTGCCGCCCGTCAGGTTGACCCACACCGCGCGCCCGGTGCCCTTGATGGAGATGCCGCCCTTGTCGCTGCGGAAGCTCCGGTTCTCGGCCGCGAGGACGGCGTTCTGGACGAAGTCGGGCACCTTGCCGGTCGTGGGCTTCTCGCCCTGAGCACCCAACTGGACACTCTGCCGCTTCTTGCCGATCCGGCCGAGTTCCTTCCCATTGGCGTAGTAGAAGATCGAAGCCTGGTCCTCGACACCCTGGACGGTGGGTTCAGCGGGAGTCGGAGTCTTGGCGTAGGCGACCGCGACCAGCGTGCAGACGGCGGCGAAGCCGAGGAGCATGACGCCCATGACCGGTCGCCAAGGAGGCAGGTAACGACGCCAGCCTTTGCGCTTCAGCCCAGGGCCGAGCAGGATGCGCTTCCAGCCGGTCCGCCCGACGGGGTCGTTCGGACCACCAGGGCCGCCGGGACCGCCTGGACCGCCGGGCCCACGGCCACCGGGGCCGCCAGGGCCGCGCCCGGGCCCTCGGCCGTTGGGGCCGGGACCGCCGGGGCCGCGACCGTTGGGCGCGCCGCCCAGCCTGCCGGGGCCTCCGGTGCGGGGAGCACCAGGACGCGGCGGGGCCTC
>NZ_WBMT01000027.1 GCF_008923185.1 Actinomadura rudentiformis | reverse complement strand
GGCCTTTCCGCTCGACTTGCATGTGTTAAGCACGCCGCCAGCGTTCGTCCTGAGCCAGGATCAAACTCTCCATCAAGGCCCAACGACAACCCAAAACCCCCACAAGGGGCCCGAGCCGCCAAACCTCAGAGAAAATCCCAGCAATGCAACCCCTCAAAAAAGGGGCCGCCTTGCCTCAAAGAAATCCCCACCACAACCCCCCACAAAAAAGAGGTCATGGCCACGGGGAGACCAGACACAAAGTGCCTGGCCTATAAAGGCACTGGCTTTTAACACGCTGTTGAGTTCTCAAGAAACGGACACCCACCGCACCAGACCACCGCTCCCGCAGCGCCCGGTTCCGGGGCAACCCTTCAAGCTTACCCAATCTGCCCGATTTGTCAACTTTCGGGCTTCTTGGGCCCTTCTCGACCGATTCGAGGACGCAGTGAAGCTGCGACCTTGAGTTCGAGGAGGATCCCCCGGGGCCGGCCACCTCTCGGCGTCCCGCTCCCCCGTGGGGCAGGTATGACATTAGGTCGATGCTTCACCGTCGTCAAATCGACGCTCGGCTGTCTTCTGGATGTCGTTTTACCTGGTCAGAGGGCCGCCGACCCCTGCGCAGAGCGGATCTCGGTACCCATCGCGACCGCATTGTGATCCAGATCTACCCAAGTTTTCCCCTTCTATGAGAAGTAGCTGCGTGCTGGCCCCATCACGGAGATCTCCGCACGTCCATCGCAGCGCGTCCGAGCTGATTCCCCGGTCAGCCGCACATGCTCATGGCAGCCTCCATCACCTGACCTGCGCGGTTGTCACTGACCCGCCACCTCGGGATTTCGCTCACATGACTCCGCGACCAAGAGCCGGTACGTCTGGCAGCTCTGCTGCTCGGGCAGGAACTTCCACCGCGACTGGACGATGCGCTCTCCCCTGGCATGACCGACTGGGCGCGACCTCCTGGTCACCTGAGGCCCGGTGGATCCTGGCTGGGCAGACCACGTGGCCGACGGGTCTGGTCGGCATCCGGACCACCAGGGCTGACCCTGCTCCCCTCGCTGCGCTCGTGAACAACGAGATGCCGAACCGCACCTTGGGCGTCCTGCCGCGACCGACCAGCAAGGTCTCAACCAACCTCTGGCCACCGCCGTCAGCCTCGGACTCAAGACGCCCCTGCTCCGAGGGCAACCCGCAGAGAGTCACAGCCAGGTGGCGGCTTCCGGGTCGATGTCGTGGGACGTGGCCTTCGCGGAGATCACCTCGCGTAGCCAGGTCGTCGGGCCCGGTGTGATCGCGTCGTCGTGTGGGGCGCACGGAGGTCACCGACGAACATGCCGCGCGATGCACCCCTGCATCTGGTGGTTGCAGTCGAAAGCATCTCAAGAGCAAGGCGGGGGCCTGCTCTGCGGACTGTGCCCGTTGCCTGACGTCGCTCCAGCGCTCCTCGGCCTCCTTCGCCGGGGCGGGTTCCCAGAAGTCGCCGCAGATCTCGACCTGCTCCTCCGGTGTCAGCCGCGTCCCGGCGTTCGATGCCACCGGCATTGGGTCGACCGCGGTCACCGATCCATGAGCCGGGGCCGCTGCCGGCGCAGGTGGGCGTGTTCGTCAATGTCCCGGTCGTCCATGGGCCGGCCGAGCTCTGCGAGCGGAAGTCCGAGTTCCTGCAGACGAGGCCCCCGTGGAACGGGCGACGTCGTCGTCTGAGTACACCCGGTATCCGACCCCGGCGCGCCCGCTCGGGCGGACGAGGCCGATGGTGTCCCACTGGTGCAGTGTCCTGACGCTGCCCCGGCGAGCGCCGCCGACCTGCCGACGGTGAGTCCGACGGCCGGTTCGTGCTCGTGGGGATCACCTGGTCATCGGCTCAGTGTCGCGTACGGGACTGAGGCTCGCATCGGCTCTCATGCTCTCGGGATGTCGAAAGCCCACCGGCCGCAGGTTGTCCGTCTGCGGGCTGTGCGGATCCAGAGGCTGGGCGGTGGTCATCACGATCCGCGCTCTCGGGCGTGATGACGGGCAGCTCGATGGAGTTCCATGGCACTCCTCCGCGCCGCTGCATCCGGGACGAGTTCCTCGCAGCGGGCCGCAAAATCCCGGTAGATCTCGGAGGCGGCCTGCGTCGAACGCGGGCATGGGAACGGGATCGCGGACAACGAACGGGCCGGTCCGACACGTTCGGACCGGCCCGTCTTCCTGGAACTCTAGGAGCGAGTGACTTCGACGCCGCCCACGTTCCGCTTTCCCCGGCGCAGGACCAGGTAGCGGCCGTGCAGCAGGTCGCCGGCGGTCGGCGCGGCGTCCTCGGCCTCGATCTTGGCGTTGTTGAGGTACGCGCCGCCCTGGGCGATCGTGCGGCGTGCCTCCGACTTGCTCTTGCACAGCCCGGCGGCGACCAGCAGGTCCGCCACTGTCGGCAGCTCTCCCGCCGGGATCTCCGTACGCGGCACCTCCGCGAGCGCGGCGCCGAGGGTGCGCTCGTCGAGCTCCTCCAGCGACCCCTGCCCGAACAGCGCCCGCGAGGCCGCGATCACACGTTCGGTCTCGCCGGCGCCGTGGACGAGGGTGGTGAGCTCCTCGGCCAGCGCACGCTGCGGCGCCCTGGCCGCGGGCCGTTCGGCGCCCTCCTTCAGCAGCGCCTCGATCTCCTCACGGGACCGGAAGCTGAAGACCTTGAGGTAGTTCTCCACATCGCGATCGTCGGCGTTGAACCAGAACTGGTAGAACGCGTACGGCGAGGTCAGCTCGGGGTCGAGCCAGTAGGTCTCGCCGCCGGCCGTCTTGCCGAACTTCGTGCCGTCGGCCTTGGTCAGCAGCGGCGTCGTCAGCGCGTGCGCCGTGCCGCCCTCGGCTCGCCGGATGAGGTCGACGCCGCCGGTGAGGTTGCCCCACTGGTCACTGCCGCCGGTCTGCAGCCGGCAGCCGTACCGCCGGTAGAGCTCCAGGAAGTCCATCGACTGCAGCAGCACGTAGCTGAACTCGGTGTAGCTCATCCCGGTGGTGTCGAGCCGGGACTTGACCGTCTCCCGGGCGAGCATCTTGTTCACCGGAAAGTGCTTGCCGATGTCGCGCAGGAACTCGATCGCGGTCATCGACCCGGTCCAGTCGAGGTTGCTGACCATCAGCGCGCCGGTCGTGCCGTCGTCGAAGTCCAGGAACTTCGACACCTGGCCGCGGATCCGCTCGACCCATCCGGCGACGGTCTCCTCGGAGTTGAGCACCCGCTCGGCGCTCTTGCCACTCGGGTCACCGATCAGGCCGGTGGCGCCGCCGACCAGCCCGATCGGCCGGTGCCCGGCCTGCTGGAACCGCCGCAGCGTCAGGATCTGGATGAGGTTGCCCAGGTGCAGCGAGGGCGCGGTCGGATCGAACCCGCAATAGAGCGTGACCGGCCCCGCGGCGAGCAATTCCCGCAGTCCGCCCAGATCAGTGGACTGCGCGATCAGATCGCGCCACGCGAGATCGTCGATGATGTCGGTCACGTTCTCCCTCGTCTCCGCCTTGCCGTCGTTCTCTCACCAGGGTGCCCGATGAGCCGCTGATCACGGTAACGGTATTCACCGGCCGCCCAGGAACTTTTGGGCCGGGACGAACACCTCGTGCCCCGAGTCGAGCCGGATCCGCACCCCGTCCGGCCGCCACTCGGCGCCGCTGATGCGGGGCGGGCTCTCCCCGGTCGCCTCGAAGGTGACGCTGTGCCCGTACGAGAGACCCGGATCCCTGCCGATGACCACCTCGTACGGCCGATGCCTGTTCAAGATCCAGCTGCGGACGCGAACGACGCCCGCGTGGTGGATCGATCCATCCGGGTACCGGACCGAGGCGGGCTGCCGGATCCGGCTGATCACCTTTGTGTCCCGCAGTTCGCCGTCCGTCCAGGCCACCACAGCGGTGCCGGCCATCCCGATGATCAAGCCCGTCGCGACGCCGACCAGGCCCCGGGGCGACCACCGCCGGGGCCGGCCGCGCGCGTCAGGCTCGTCCATTGGTGATCGCTTCATCGGTCACCACCGTGCGCTTCCTGGGGACGTGCGCGCGGTACGGGGAGACCGTGGGGTCACCCTCGATCCAGAACCGCCATGGCGTCTCCTTGGCCCCGTTCACCCCCGTGCGCGGGCCCGTGCTGATCAGCTCGGCCGGGACCGGTTCCCCTGCCAGCGCCCGCAGCGGGCTGTCCGGTGAGCACACGTCCAGCCCGTACTGTTCCCGGCCGATCGCCAGTGCCTGGCACAGCCGCGCGGGGCCGCGCGCCAGGTCCCGCACGGTCGAACGCGGCCGCCGGGACGCCGCGAGCTCCACACCAGAGATCACCTCACCGGCCCGCAGCAGCACAGCGGAGGCCGTCCCCGGCTGGGCGCAGACGAGGTTCACGCAGAAGTGCATGCCGTACGTGAAGTAGACGTACGAGTAGCCCGGCGGGCCGAACATCACCGCGTTCCGCTCCGTACGGCCGCGGTAGGCGTGCGAGGCGGGATCGAGCGGCCCCGCGTAAGCCTCGACCTCCGTGAGCCGCAGCAGGACCTCGCCGTCCTCGTTCCGGTGGGCGAGCACCTGCCCGAGCAGGGCGGGGGCCACCTCCTCGACGGGACGATCGAAGAACTCCCTCGGCAGCAGCTCCGTGGTCATGGCCCTCACCGTGATGCTCGACAACAGGGGACGTCGATCGGCCATCGTATGGCCCTCGCCGCCCTGCCCTATCAGGGAGTGTCGGCTCGGGCGGCCCAGGAGGCGTGGTCGTTGACCAGGGTCCGCAGGGTGTCGGCCTGCTCGCGGACGCGGTCGGGGGCGGTGCCTCCGAAGGCCTTGCGGGAGGCGAGCGCGCCGGGGACGTTGAGGACCTCGCGGACGTCCGGGGTCAGGTGCGGGGACACCTTCGCCAGCTCGTCGTCGGTGAGCTCGTCCATGTCCTTGTCGTTGACCTGGCACCACACCACGAGATGGCCGACCACCTCGTGGGCGTCGCGGAAGGCCACGCCGCGCCGGACCAGCAGCTCGGCGAGGTCGGTGGCGAGGGCGAAGCCCTGCGGGGCCAGTGCTTCGAGGCGCTCGGTGTTGATCCGCATCGTCGCGATCAGGCCGGACATCGCGGGCAGGACGAGCAGGAGCGTCTCGACGGCGTCGAAGGCGCCCTCCTTGTCCTCCTGGAGGTCGCGGTTGTAGGTGAGCGGCAGTCCCTTGAGGGTGGTGAGCAGGCCGACCAGGTGCCCGATGAGGCGCCCGGCCTTGCCGCGCGCGAGCTCGGCCACGTCGGGGTTCTTCTTCTGCGGCATGATCGACGAGCCGGTGGCGTACGTGTCGTCCATCTCGATCCACCGGAACTCCTGCGAGGCCCAGAGGCAGATCTCCTCGCCGAGCCTGGACAGGTGCACGCCGATCAGCGCGGCCGCGAAGAGGAACTCGGCGACGAAGTCACGGTCGCTCACCGCGTCCATCGAGTTGGCCGCGGCGGAGTCGAAGCCCAGCTCCGCGGCGGTCGCCTGCGGGTCGAGCGGCAGCGACGAGCCCGCCAGGGCTCCCGAGCCCAGCGGCGAGACCGCGGCGCGCTTGTCCCAGTCGCGCAGGCGCTCGACGTCGCGGACGAGCGGCTGCACGTGCGCCAGCAGCTGGTGGGAGAACAGCACGGGCTGCGCGTGCTGCAGGTGGGTCATGCCGGGGGCGGCGACACCGAGGTTGTGGTCGGCCTGGGCGATGAGGGCCGTCTCCAGCTCGACCACCCGCGAGACGATCTGGCGGGCGGCGTCGCGCAGGTAGAGGCGCAGGTCGGTGGCGACCTGGTCGTTGCGGCTGCGGCCGGCGCGCAGCTTGCCGCCCAGCGCGCCGAGGCGCTCCAGCAGGCCGCGTTCGAGCGCGGTGTGCACGTCCTCGTCGGCGACGGTGGGCCGGAACTCGCCGGACTTGCAGGCCTCTTCGAGGTCGTCCAGAGCACCGATCATGCGCTCCAGCTCGTCGTCGGTGAGCAGCCCCGCCCGGTTGAGCACGCGGGCGTGCGCGCGCGAGCCCATCAGGTCGTACGGGGCGAGCCGCCAGTCGAACTGGACGCTCACCGAGAGCCGCGCGAGCGCGTCCGACGGGCCGCCTTCGAACCGGCCGCCCCACAGTCGCGTCGGTGCCTTGGTCACGGAGATCCTCTACTTCCCACCACTGATGAAACGGTTCTACCGCGTACCGGCCATGATCGCCTGCGACTCCACGGGAGAGCCGCGGCGACCGGGCGGCGGGCGGTCTGTCAGGCCAGGCTCAGGTCGAACGTCGTACGTAGCCAGATCGTAGCTGGCCGACGATGCCGTTATTTCCTGTCGTGCGGACAAGGGCTGGGGCCGGATGGCCCTAACTTCGTCGCTCGCGGTTGTTGGTCAGGCGGAGGAGTGCCTGGGCGAGTTCCTCCCCGCCGTCCGGAGCACGGGAGATCACCAGGATCGAGTCATCGCCCGCGACGGTGCCGAGGACCGTCGGCCATTCGGCGTGGTCGATGGCGGACGCGAGGTACTGGGCCGCCCCCGGCGGGGTGCGCACGATGACCAGGTTGGCCGAGGCCTCTGCGGAGACCAGCAGTTCGGCCGCCAGCCGGGTGAGCCGGCCGGCGAACGTCTCGGTGGCGCCGGTGCGGGTCAGCCGGATCCGGTCGCCGCCCTCGCCGGGCACCGCGTAGATCAGGCTGCCGTCGTCGGCGCGGAGCTTGACGGCACCGATGTCGACCAGGTCGCGCGACAGCGTGGCCTGGGTGACCTCCAGGCCCTCGTCGGCGAGCAGCTTGGCCAGTTCGCCCTGCGAGTGCACGGGATGGCGGGTCAGCAGCTCGATCACCTTCGCGTGGCGGGCCGCCTTGGTCATCGGTGTGGTCATGTCAGCCCGCCTCCCGACCTCAGCAGCCAGGTCAGCAACGCCTTCTGCGCGTGGAGCCGGTTCTCTGCCTCGTCCCAGACCACGCTGTGCGGACCGTCCAGGACGGAGGCGGCGATCTCCTTGCCGCGGTAGGCGGGCAGGCAGTGGAGCACGGCAACATCGGCGGCGGCCAGCGCGACGAGCTCCTCGTTCACGGCGTACGGCTCGTACAGCTCGGTGCCCTTGCCCTCCTGGCCCATCGACACCCACGTGTCGGTGGCGAGGACGTCCGCACCGGCGGCCGCCTGCTTGGCGTCGGCGGTCACGGTCACCGAGCCGCCGGTGGCCGCGGCGATCTCAGTGGCCTTCGCCACGATCGCCGGATCCGGCGGCAGGGACTCGGGCGCGGCGATCCGGACGTGCATCCCCGCTGTGGCGCACCCCAGCAGGTAGGAGTGCGCCATGTTGTTGGCGCCGTCTCCGAAGTAGGCGAGCGTTACACCGGCCAGCGAGCCCTTGACCTCTTGGACCGTCTGCAGGTCGGCCAGGATCTGGCAGGGGTGGAACTCGTCGGTGAGCGCGTTGACCACCGGCACCGTGGTGCCCGCGGCCATCTCCTCGATGCGCTCCTGCCCACCGGTCCGCCACACGATGGCGCTGACCTGACGTTCCAGCACGCGGGCGGTGTCGGCGATGGTCTCGCCGCGGCCGAGCTGACTGGTGCCGGCGTCCAGCACCAGCGCGTTGCCGCCCAGCTCGGCGATGCCGACGGCGAACGAGATGCGCGTACGGGTGGAGGGCTTGTCGAAGAGCACCGCCACCGACCGCGGTCCCGCCAGCGGTGTGTGGGCGAACCGGTCCCGCTTCATGGCGGCGGCCAGTGCGAGCACCTCGGCCTGCTCGGCGGGGGTGAGGTCGTCGTCCCGCAGGAAATGCCGGACCATCGCTGTCAGTCCTCCTTCAGGGCGGCTGCGTCGGCGTCTGTGTTCGCGTCTGTGTTGCCGTCTGTGTTGGCGTTCAAGGCCGCGTCGAGTATCGCCGGGAAGGCGTCCACGAACGACTGTGCCTGCTCACGGGTGAGAATGAGGGGCGGAGCGATCCTGATCGCGTCCGGCTGCACCGCGTTGACCAGGAATCCGGCCTCCCGCGCGGCGGCCTCGACCGCCGGCCCGGCGCCCGGGGCCAGCACGGCGGCCAGCCAGAGGCCCCGGCCGCGGACCCCGGCCAGCAGCGGATGGTCGATGCCGGCGAGCCCGTCCTTGAGCAGCGTCCCGACGGCCGTGACGTGGTCGAGCAGGTTCTCCTTCTCGATCGTCCACAGCACGGTCAGCGCGGCGGCGGAGGCCACCGGGCTGCCGCCGAACGTGCTGCCGTGGTCGCCCTTGGCGAAGAGCTCGCCGTACGGGCCGAAGCCGATGCACGCGCCGATGGGCAGCCCGCCGCCCAAACCCTTGGCCAGGGTGAGGATGTCGGGCCGGACGCCCTCGTGCTGGTGGGCGAACCAGGCCCCGGTCCGGCCGATGGCGGACTGGATCTCGTCCGCGACGAAGAGCGCGCCGGTCGCGTCGCAGATCTCGCGCACGGCGGCGAAGTAGCCGTCGGGCGGCGGCACGACGCCGGCCTCGCCCTGCGCCGGCTCCAGGAACACCGCCGCGCATTCGTCGGTGACCGCCTCGCGCAGCGCGTCGGCGTCGCCGTACGGGACGAAGCGCACGTCGATCGCGAACGGGCCGAACGGCTCGCGGATGGCCTGCTTGCCGGTGAGCGACAAAGCGCCCATCGAACGGCCGTGGAAGCCGTTCTCAGCGGCCACGAAGTACGTCCGGCCGTTGGCCTTGCCGTACTTGATGGCCAGTTTCAGCGCACACTCGTTGGCCTCGGTGCCGCTGTTGGCCAGGAAGACCCTGCCCTCGCCGCCGAGCAGCTCGCGCAGCTTCTCGGCCAGCACCACCTCCTGCTCGTTGATGAACAGGTTGGAGGTGTGGGCCAGCGACATGACCTGGTTGCTGACCGCCTCGCCGAGCTCCTCGTGGGCGTGCCCGAGCGAGCTCACCGCGATCCCGGCGATCAGGTCGAGGTACTCCTTGCCGCCGGCGTCCCAGACGACGCTGCCCTGCCCTGCGACCAGCGCCAGCGGCGGGACTCCGTAGTTGGGCATGAACGCGGCCTCGTACCGCTTCCGCAGGTCCTCGGCGCTCACGCCGTCACCCCTCCCTTGACCGGTCCGCCCGGGCTGGGCAGGACCATCGTGCCGATCCCCTCGTCGGTGAAGATCTCCAGCAGCAGCGAGTGCAGGACCCGCCCGTCCAGGACGTGCGCCTGCGGCACCCCGCCGCGTACCGCGTGCAGGCAGGCCTCCATCTTCGGCACCATGCCCGCCGACAGCTCCGGGAGCAGCGCCGCCAGCTCGTCCGTGGAGATCTCGTCGATGACGTCGTCGCTGGCGGGCCAGTCGGCGTACAACCCCTCGACGTCGGTCAGCACGACCAGCTTGGTGGCGTCCAGCGCGACGGCCAGGGCCGCCGCGGCGGTGTCGGCGTTCACGTTGTAGATCTCGCCGTCGTCGCCGCGGGCGATGCTGGAGACCACCGGGATCCGGCCGTCGTCGAGCATCGCGCGCACCGCGCCGACCTGGATCTCGACGATCTCGCCGACCTGCCCGATGTCGACCGGCTCGCCCTCCACCACGGCGAACTTGCGCTCGGCGGTGAAGAGGTTGGCGTCCTCGCCGGACATGCCGACGGCGAACGCGCCGTGCCGGTTGATCAGCCCGACCACGTCCCGCTGGACCTGGCCGACGAGGACCATCCGGACGACCTCCATCGCCTCGGGCGTGGTGACCCGCAGCCCGGCGGTGAAGTGCGACTCGATGCCGTTGCGGTCGAGCGCCGCGTTGATCTGCGGCCCGCCGCCGTGCACGATGACCGGCTTCAGCCCCGCGTACCGCAGGAACACCACGTCCTCGGCGAACGAGTGGCGCAGCTCCTCGTCGGTCATCGCGTGACCGCCGTACTTGATCACGACGGTGGTGCCGTGGAACCGCTCCAGCCACGGCAGGGCCTTGATGAGGGTCTCGGCCTTCGACATGACGCCGGCCCGGTTCTTGCGCATCCTGGCGCCGGAGATGGCGCTCAGCTGCTCGCTCGCCTGCCCGTTCGTCTGCTGGTTCGTCTGCTGGCTCGTCTGCCCGTTCGTCTTTCCGGTGGCGGTCATGTCGAGTACGCCGAGTTCTCGTGGACGTAGTCCGCCGTGAGGTCGGTGGTCCAGACGGTCGCGCTGTTGGGCCCCGCCGACAGGTCGACGGTGATCGTGACGTCGCGCGGCCGCAGGTCCACCTTGTCGCGGTCGTCGCCGAACGAGCCGTTCCGGCAGACCCACACGCCGTTGATCGCGACGTTGATCTCGTCGGGGTCGAAGACCGCCTCGGTGGTGCCGACCGCGGACAGCACCCGCCCCCAGTTGGGGTCCTCGCCGTGGATGGCGCACTTGAGCAGGTTGTTGCGGGCGATGGAGCGGCCGACCGTGACCGCGTCGAAGTCGCTGGCGGCCCCGACGACCTCGATCGTGATGGCCTTGGACGCACCCTCGGCGTCCACCAGGAGCTGCCGGGTCAGGTCGGCGCACACGTCGGTGAGCAGCTCGGTGAACTCCGCCTCGTCCGGCGTCACCCCGGCGGCGCCCGAGGCCATGAGCAGCACCGTGTCGTTGGTCGACATGCAGCCGTCGGAGTCGAGCCGGTCGAGCGTCACCGCGGTGGCCGAGCGCAGGGCGCGGTCCAGCGCGACCGCGTCCAGGTCGGCGTCGGTGGTGACGACCGCGAGCATCGTGGCGAGCGACGGGGCGAGCATGCCCGCGCCCTTGGCCATCGCGCCGATCATGTAGCCGCCCGCGCCCTGCCGGAACGCGATCTTGGCGACGCTGTCGGTGGTACGGATGGCGTCGGCGGCGGCGAGCCCGCCGTCGGTGCGCGACAGCCCCGCGGCCGCGACCGCGACGCCCGGGAGCAGTTTGTCCATCGGCAGCCGCTCGCCGATCAGGCCGGTCGAGCAGACCATGATCTCCCCGGCCGAGTCCTGGATGGCCTCGGCGACGGTCTCGGCGGTGGCATGCGTGTCCTGGAACCCGGCGGGCCCGGTGCAGGCGTTGGCGCCGCCGGAGTTGAGCACCACCGCGCGCACGCGCCTGCCCTTGATCACCTGCTCCGACCACAACACCGGCGCGGCCTTCACACGGTTGCGGGTGAAGACCGCCGCCGCCGCGCGGGACGGCCCGTCGTTGACGACGAGGGCGAGGTCGCGGGCCCCGCTGTCCTTGAGCCCGGCGACGACGCCTGCGGCGCGGAAACCCTGGGGGGCGGTGACGCTCAAGGTGCCACTCCGATCGTGGTGAGCCCGAGTTCTTCGGGGAGGCCGAGGGCCAGGTTGGCGCTCTGCACGGCGCCGCCGGCCGTGCCCTTGGTGAGGTTGTCGATGGCGGCGACCACGACGACGCGGCCGGCGCGTTCGTCGAGGGCGACCTGGACGAGGGCGCTGTTGGCGCCCAGGGTCATGGAGGTGGCGGGCCACTGCCCCTCGGGCAGCAGGCCCACGAAGGGCTCGCCGTCGTAGGCGTCCTGGTAGGCCTCGCGGAGCGCGGCGGCGGTGACGCCCGGCTTGGCCTTGGCGGTGCAGGTGGCCAGGATGCCGCGGCTCATCGGCGCCAGCGTCGGGGTGAACGACACGGTGACCGGCTCGCCCGCGACGGCGCTGAGGTTCTGGATCATCTCCGGGGTGTGCCGGTGGCCGCCGCCCACCCCGTACGCCGCGACCGACCCCATGACCTCGCTGCCCAGCAGGTGCGGCTTGAGGGCCCGGCCCGCGCCGGAGGTGCCGGAGGCCGCGACCACGACCACGTCCGGCTCGGCGAGCCCGGCACCGAGAGCGGGGAACATCGCGAGCGTGACCGAGGTCGGGTAGCAGCCCGGCACCGCGATGCGCCGCGTGGCGCGCAGGACGTCCCGCTGCCAGGGAAGCTCTGGCAGGCCGTACGGCCAGGTGCCGGCGTGCGGCGAGCCGTAGAAGTGCTCCCAGTCGGCCGGGTCGGCCAGCCGGAAGTCGGCGCCGCAGTCGACGACCAGCACCTCCTCCCCCAGCCCTTCGGCGATCGGACCGGACTGCCCGTGCGGCAGCGCCAGGAAGACCACGTCGTGACCGGCCAGCGTCTCGGGGGTGGTCTCGGCCAGCACCCGGCCGCGCAGGAATCGCAGGTGGGGCTGGTGCGCTCCCAGCTCGGTGCCGGCGTTGGAGCCGGCCGTGAGCGTACCGATCTCGAACCCTGGATGGCCGGCGAGGATGCGCAGCACCTCACCGCCCGCGTAGCCGCTGGCGCCGGCGACCGCCGCCCTGATTCCCATGCTCAGTCCTTCCGGAGGGTAGGCAAGATTATGCATGAGTGTGGATGAGTATTCAACGAGACTCCCACCATACGAGATCCCGAAGGCCCTCCGGTCATTACTTCGAGGACTAAAGATTTGACAACTAAATATATGGCCCCTAAGCATAGTCCTCGTGGACGCGAAGAAGCTGGGATTCGGCGATCTGGACAGCCTCGGCCCCATGGAGGAGTGGCCCATCGGCCGCCTCTTCGCCGCGGCGTCCCGGCTGGCCGGACCCGTGATGTGGCGGCTGATCGAGAAGCACGGGACGAGCCCCGCGGGGTTCTTCGTCCTCCGGGCGCTCGTCAGCGAGGACGGCCTGCGTCCCGGGGAGCTCGCCAAGCGGCTGCTCATCTCCCCCGCGACCGTCACCACCGTGGTCGACACGCTGGAACGCAACGGCCACGTCGAACGGCGCCGGGACGAGCGCGACCGGCGCGCCCTGCGGGTGCACATCAATCCCTCGGGGCTCGCCGTGGTCAGCGAGACCGGCGCGGCCATGAAGGACGACATCTGGAGCATGTACGACGTCGTCGACGAAGAAGACGAGCCGGCCGTCCGCAGGTTCCTGCTCCGCCTGATCGAGAAGTTCGACTCCGCCGACGCCTACGAAGGAGACCACCCGTGACCGAGCCACCCCCGGACATCGCCATCGGCGCGGTGGACCTCCACAAGACCTATACGAGCCCGCGCGGCGACGTGCCCGCGGTCCAGGGCATCGACCTGGACGTACGCCAGGGCGAGTTCTTCGGCCTGCTCGGCCCCAACGGCGCAGGCAAGTCGACCACGATCGGCATGCTCACGACCCTGGTGGTGCCCACCTCCGGCTCCGCACGCGTGTGCGGGTTCGACGTCGAGAAACAGCCGGTCGAGGTCAAGCGGCGGATCGGCATGGTGTCGCAGAACAACACCCTCGACAACGACCTCACCGCGTTCGAGAACCTCGAGTTCCGCGGCCGCTACTTCGGCATGAGCGCCCGCGACGCCCGCCGCCGTGCCGAAGAGCTCCTGGAGCTGTTCAACCTGACCGACCGGCGCGAGGGCAACCCGTTCGAGATGTCGGGCGGCCAGGCCAAGCGCCTCATGATCGGCCGCGCCCTCGTTCACCGGCCCGAGGTGCTCTTCCTGGACGAGCCGACCGCCGGGCTGGACCCGCAGACGCGCGTCAACCTCTGGAAGATACTGCGCGAACTCCAGAAGGCCGGGCAGACGATCGTGCTCACCACCCACTACATGGAAGAGGCCGAGGCGCTCTGCGACCGGGTCGCCGTGGTCGACCACGGCAAGATCCTGGCCAGCGGCACCGTCGAGGAGCTGAAGGGCTCCGCCGGCGCCGAGACCGTGCTCACCGTCGCCTACGACGGCTCGGTCCCCGACCTCGGCGGCCTGCGGGAGCGCGACGGGATCTCCAAGGTGGAGCTGTCCGGCAACCAGGTACGGGTCTTCGCCCACGAGGCCGACGGGCTGCTCGGGGAACTCGTGGCCCTCGGCACCTCCGCCGGCGTCAGCGTGACCGACGCGTCCCAGCTGCGCCCCAGCCTGGAAACCGTCTTTCTCACCCTCACCGGACGGGAGTACCGCGAGTGACCACCAAGACAGCGCAGGGAAAGACAGCGCAGGGAAAGACAGTGCAGGCGGAGACCCTGACCGCGCCGCCCGCCGTGCGCCCCACCATCCCGCGGACGTTCATGGCGATGATGGCCCGCGAAGTCCGGGTGATGCGCAAGAACTTCCTGTCCACGTTCGTCCGCGTGCTCGCCCAGCCGCTGATGTTCGTCTTCGTCTTCGCCTACGTGCTGCCCAAGATCGGCGGTGGGATGGCCGGCCAGGGCGGCGCGACGTTCGCCACGATCCTGGTGCCCGGCCTGGTCGGGTCCTCGATCATGATGCAGGCCATGATGGCGGCCATCTTCCCGCTGATGATGGAGCTGACCTGGCAACGCTCGATCACCGACCGGGCACTGGCGCCCCTGCCGATCCCCCTCCTGGCGATCCAGAAGATCGTGGCCGCCGCGCTCCAGGGCCTCATCGGCGGCCTGCTGGTCTTCCCGGCCGTGCTGTTCATCCACGCCGACGGCCAGGCACCGGAGGTCCACGTCGCCAACTGGCCGATCTTCCTGGTCGTCATGATCACCGGCGCGCTGCTGGCGGCGTCCGGCGGCCTGCTGCTCGGCACCGTGATCAACCCGCAGAAGGCCCAGGTGCTCTTCGCGGTGGTCCTCATGCCGATCACGATGCTCGGCTGCGTCTACTACCCCTGGTCCGCACTCGACAACGTGCGCTGGCTGCAGATCGCCAGCCTCTTCAACCCGCTGGTCTACCTGAGCGAGGGCCTGCGCGCCGCGCTGACCCCCGACGTGGGCCACATGCCCACGTGGGCGTTCCTGCTCCCGCTCATCGGCGGCACGATCGCCCTGACGTGGTTCGCGACCCGAACGTTCACCAAGCGCGTCCTCACCTGACGCGTCCTCACCTGAAAAGGAGCGGGACCCGGGGTTTTGCCGCCCCCGGGTCCCTTGGTTTACCGCCCAATTCGCACGCCGGCACATATACGGATGTGGATCAGTTCTGAAGGCCCTTGTGCGTTACCTTTACGCCATCGCCCCACGAGCGGAGCGAGCTGGACTCGAACCAGCATCTCAAGGGGGCTCGTCCACATCCGATCGATCCGGCGATCGGCGGTGAATGCTGAGTCTGGAGCGAGAATCTGAGGTTGAGCGGACGGCTGCCTCTACCGATTGGGCCACCCCACCGTGAAATGGCGGGGGCGGGATTCGAACCCGCACTGTCACTCGTCCTGGTCAGCTTCGGCTTCAGCTTCAGCTTGCGCTCCTCGCGCACCCCCCGCTCGGCGGCGGGGGGATCCTTGTTTGATTATTGAAGAGAGTCTTGATTATTGAAGAAGTATGCAGTTATCCGAACAGGTAGGAGAAGACGGCCTCGCCCACGCGCTGGTCGGTCACCTCGGTGCCGTTGGCCTCCTCACGCGCGAACTTCACCGCGTTCTGCAGCTTCTCGAGCCGCTCCAGCAGTTCGTTGACCCGCTTGGCGGGCAGCGCGCCGGAGAACTTCACCGTGGTCCAGTAACCGACCGGGACGTCCTCGTAGTACACCTCGACCTGCGCCGGGTGCTTCTCGGTCGCCTCAGCCTTGACGTGGTTGCGCGGGACCTTCTTGGTCTTGACCGTGCGGACCGGCTCGGTCCGCCACACGTCGGTGGACGCGTCGTGCGTCCAGGCCTCCGCGGCGTCCAGCACCGGCAGCTTGCGCACGAACGTCTGCAGGTCCTTGAGCTGCTTCTCCAGGAAGAGCAGGTAGGTGACCGGCGCGTCCCGTACCAGCGTGGTGCCGTCGACCGTCACATCGGCGCGGGCGACGCAGTTCGCCCAGTCCTTGGTGGCGGTCACGTCGAAGAGCCGCGTGAGCGAGGTGCTCATGTCGCGCAGCACGTCGTCGACCTTGACCTGCACGCGGGTCGACTCGGCCGGCAGCTGCTCGCCCTCCTCGTCCTTGGGCTGGTAGGTCCGCGAGATGCCCGACAGCAGCGGCGCCTTCTGCACCGAGTGGTGCGCCTCGGTGAGGTCCTGGAAGGACTTGCTCTTCACGCCCTTCTCCACCGCGATGATCTGATTCAGTTTCGTCGCCACTGGTGTCGCGCCCCCTTTCGATTCGAGAAAGACCGTAGCAGCGACGAATACTTCACATCACCGCATTTTCATTGCCCTGGCTCCTCTTCGTCGATCTCGGTGAGGCCGGTCCGCCGGTCGATGCGGAGCCAGCGGGTGATGCCGATGCCGCGCAGGAACGGCAGGTCGTGGCTGACCACGATGAGCGCGCCCTGGTAGGCCTCCAGGGCCTGGCTGAGCTGGCGCGCGCTCGCCATGTCGAGATTGTTCGTCGGCTCGTCCAGCAGCAGGAGCTGCGGGGCGGGCTCGGCGAGCAGCAGCGACGCCAGCACGGCACGGAACCGTTCACCTCCCGACAGCGTGCCCGCGAGCTGGTCGGCCCGTGCGCCACGGAACAAAAAGCGCGCGAGGCCCCCGCGGATCGTGTTCACCGACGCCGACGGGGCGAACGTGCGCACGTTGTCGACGACGCTCACGTCCTCGTCGAGCACGTCCAGGCGCTGCGGCAGGTACCGCAGGCCGTCCACCCCGACCTTCACGGCCATGCCTTCGGGCACCGAGTCGCCGACCAGGGCGCGCAGGAACGTCGTCTTGCCCGCCCCGTTCGGGCCGACCAGCGCGATCCGTTCCGGGCCCCGGACGATGAGCTCGTCCATCGTGCCCGGCTCGGGCTCGGCCGCGGTGAGCCCCGTGACCGTGAGGACCGTCCGGCCCGCCGGTACCTCGGTCGCGGGCAGCTTGACCCGGATCTCCGCGTCGTCGCGTATCGCCTCCTCGGCCTCGGTCAGCTTCTCCTTGGCGTCGGCGAGCCGTTCCTCGTGCATGATGCGGTGCTTGCCCGCCGCGACCTGAGCCTGGCGTTTGCGCTCCTGCATGATGATCTTCGGCTCGCGCTTCTGCTCGTACATCTTGTTGCCGTAGCGAACGCGCCGCGCCAGCTTGACGTGCGCCTCCTCCAGCTCGCGCTTCTGCTTGCGCAGATGCGTCTCGGCCGCGCGGACCATGCGCTCGGCCGCTTCCCTCTCGATGGCGAGCGCCTCCTCGTACTCGGTCAGGTTGCCGCCGAAGTTGCGGATCTCGCCGTCGCGCAGGTCGGCGATCTCGTCGACCCGGTCCAGGAGGGCCCGGTCGTGGCTGACGACGACCAGCACCCCCGGCCAGGCGGTGACCGCGTCGTACAGCCGGCGCCGCGCGTCCAGGTCGAGGTTGTTGGTCGGCTCGTCGAGGAGCAGGACGTCCGGCCGCGCCAGGAACAGCGCGGCCAGCCCGACCATGACCGTCTCGCCGCCCGACAGGGTGGCCACGGTCCGGTCGAGGCCGAGGTGGTCCAGGCCGAGCCGGTCGAGCTCGGCGCGGGCCCGTTCCTCGACGTCCCAGTCGTCCCCCACCGCGGCGAAGTTCTCCTCGGTGGCCTCACCGCGTTCGATGGCGAGCAGCGCGGCGCGGGCCTCGCTGATCCCGAGCAGGTCGGCGACGGTACGGGCGGTGCCGAGCGGAAGGTTCTGCGGCAGGTAGCCGACCTCCCCCGCGACACTGATCGTGCCCGACGCCGGGCGCAGCTCACCGGCGATCAGCTTCAGCAGGGTGGACTTGCCCGATCCGTTGACGCCCATCAGACCGGTGCGGCCGGTGCCGAACGCGGCGTCCAGACCGTCCAGCACCTGGGTGCCGTCCTCCCAGGCGAACGAGACGTCCTGGCAGACAATGGAAAAAGACATGAGCGGTTCCTCCATGACGCGTCGAGATGTCAAAGGACACGTGGAGACACCGCGGTCTGGCACCGCGTGCGGACGCCGGGCATGAAAAAAGCCCGGACGAAGGGGTCCGCTGAGATCGCGAGCGCGAGCCATGGAACGGCTACAGCGCGGTGTCTGCGACCTCAGTTCTTCAAAGGACTCCCCAGCCGGGCGGCGATGTGACCCACCCAGGTTAACCAAACATTGATCACAATACAAATGGGGGCCGCTCCGCCGGGTCCGCGGTGAAGGCGAACCGGACGACCGCGGGCAGTGACCTGTCCAGATCGGCGGAGGTGACGACGCCGTCCGGCACGGGGCGGGCCTCGACCGGACGGCCGCCCAGGCGGACCGCTGTGGCGGGGTTCAGCAGCCCGGGCCGTGTCTTCAGCAGAACCTCCCCTGAGGCCGTCGCCGGGGCCAGGGCGTCCGCCAGGAACGCGTAGGCGTGACGGTCGTCGCGGGTCCAGCGGATCCACGGGCCGTCGTCGCTCGGCACGGCGGCCTCGAACGGCCTCGTCGCGTACACGGCAGAGGCGTGGTCGACCATCCAGGACGCGATGCCCTCCAGGACGTCGCGCTGCTCGCCGGGCAGAGTGCCGTCGGCTTTGGGGCCGACGTTGAGCAGCAGGTTCCCGCCGCGCGAGACGACGTCGGCCAGCAGGCGGACTGCGGCCGCCGTGTCAAGCAGGTGTTCTGGGCCCTCATTGCGGTTGTAGCCGAAGGAGAGGCCGATACCGCGGCAGTGCTCCCAGCGGGAGGCCGTCTCGTTCTGGCGGTTCGCCTGGTACTCGCTGGTCAGGAAGTCGGCGTGGGCACCGTCCCAGCGGTCGTTCACCACGCCGTCCGGGACGGTGGCGTAGTAGTCGGCGAACAGGCCGGGCAGGTCGGCCATGCCGGCGGCCGGCCAGCCGATGTCGTTCCACAGCACGTCCGGCTCGTACCGGCCGATCAGATCGCGGATCTGGCGCAGCGCGTACGCGGCGTAGGCGGCCTCGTGCGGACGGCAGTCATCGATCAGTTCCTCGTGGCGGATGACGTCCCTGCGGCCGGCCCACCAGTCGAGACCACCGGAGTAGTACGTGCCGAAACGCAGGCCGCGGGCCCTGGTGGCGGTGGCGAGATCGGCGATCAGGTCACGCTGCGGGCCGCGCCGGACCGTGTTGCGGACGCGGGTGCCGGGAGCGTCCCACAGGGCGATGCCGTCGTGATGCTTGCTGGTCGCGACGACATAGCGGGCACCGGTGCGGGCGAACAGGTCGATCCAGCCGGCAGGGTCGAAGGATTCGGCCTTCCACGCGTCGAGGAAGTCATCGTAGGGACGGCCGCCGTGGACCGCACGCTGGTGCTCGTGGGCGGGGCTTCCCTCTATGCGGCTGGTGTTCCAATACCACTCGGCGTACGGGTTGTGGGCGAACTGCTCATCCGGGTCCATGGCCCCCAGTTCGCCCGTGGGCTCGGCCCAGGCCGGCACGGAGTACGCACCCCAGTGGACGAATATGCCGAACTTGGCGTCGGCGAACCACGCGGGCACCGGCCGGTCCGTCACAGCGGACGGCATCGCCATCCGGCCCCCGGTCGGAGTCTCCTGCGTCATCTGGTCCTCCGCAGCCGCAGTGTCGTGATCTGGAACGGGCGGAGCGTCACGGGGATGCTCCCGTCGGCCTCCATCGCGATCGGCTCGGCGCGCGACGGCCGCTCAAGAAGGTCGGTGACCGTCACCTCGGCCACCGGGAACGAGGCCCGCACGCGGGTGTCCGCCCGGCCGCCGAGCGACTCGTACAGGCGCACGATCACGTCGCCGGACCGGTCGTCGGCGAGTTTGACCGCCTCGATCGACGCGGCGTTCCCCTCGATGCCGACCAGCGGGGCCGGCGGCGCCCCGGAACCGCCGCCGGTGACACGCAGCGGAAGGTTCAGGGCGTAGCCGCCGGCGACGGCGTCGGCCGTCGCCGCGCCCGGCAGCAGCGTGTACGTCATCCGGTGACGCCCTTGATCGGCCTCGGGATCGGGGCTGCGGGGCGCGCGGACGAGGCTGAGCCGCACGGTCGTGGTCGTGCCGCCGCCGGGGCGCGTGGCACGGGTGACGTCATGGCCGTAGGTCGAGTCGTTGAGCAGCGCCACCCCGTAGCCCGGTTCGGCGACATGGGCCCAGCGGTGGCAGGGGACCTCGAACCGGGCCATCTCCCAACTCGTGTTGGTGTGCGTCGGCCGGAACACGTGCCCGAACTGGATCTCGGCGGCCGACCGGTCCGCGTGCACGTCGAGCGGGAAGGCCGCCTTGAGGATCTTCTCGCGCTCGTGCCAGTCGATCTCGGTCTCGATCCGCACCCCCGGGCTGCCCGCGATGACCGTGATGGTCTGCACGATCCTGGACGCGCCGAAGGAGCGTTCCACGCGGACGGATCCGACGAGCGGGCCGTGCTCGGTGGCGGTGACCGCGTCGGCGCCGGTGAGGTCGGTGTGCCGCCGCCGGTAGTGACGGTCGATGTCCCACGCGTCCCAGTGGTTGGGGAAGTCGGTGTGCAGTTGCAGGAGGTTGCCGTGGGTTCCCGGTGCGAGCACCTCCCGGCTGGCCACCAGGTCGCGGACCGAGGCCAGCAGCCCGGACTCGTCGACGTCGATCCGCACCAGACCGTTGTCGAGCGTCCAGCCGGACCCCGAGCCGGTCACCGTCACGGCCGCCGGCACCGTCGCCGGGGCACCGCCGCCGCCGAGTCTCGCCGCGCCCGAGCCGGGGACCTCGGCGAAGACGGCGGCGGATCCGTCGCTCAGCCGCTGGCCGTTCGGCCCGGCGTCCGGTTCGCCCACCAGGTCGACGGCCAGCTCCGCCGGGACCCGGATCACCTCGGCGCGCCCCCGCGGGCTCGTGTTGAACACCCAGCCGGTACGCCCGGCGCCGGACACGGCGGCCGTCGCGGTGCGGATGATCTCTTCCAGGTCGTCCCGGACGCGGGTGTACACGGCCTCCGCCTCACGGTGCACCCACGCGATCGAACTGCCGGGCAGGATGTCGTGGAACTGGTGGAGCAGCACGGTCTTCCAGAGCCGGTCAAGCTCCTCGTAGGGATAGTCCAGCCCGGCGGCGACCGCGGCGGTCGCCGACCAGAGCTCGGCCTCCCGCAGGAGATGCTCGCTGCGCCGGTTGCCCGCCTTGGTCCGGGCCTGGCTCGTGTAGGTGGCCCGGTGCAGCTCCAGGTAGAGCTCGCCGGACCAGACGGCGGCGTCCGGATATTCGGCGCGGGCGGCCGCGAAGAAGCCGTTCGGGTCCTCGATCACCACCTTCGGCGACCCTTCGAGGTCCCTCAGCCGCCTGGCCTTCTCGAGCATCTCCCGGGTCGGACCGCCGCCGCCGTCGCCGTGCCCGAACGGCAGCAGCGACCGGGTCCCCGCCCCCTTGTCGGCGTAGTTCGCCACGGCGTGCGCCAGCTCACCGCCCTCGAACGTGCCGTTGTAGGTGTCGGCGGGCGGGAAGTGCGTGAAGATCCGGGTGCCGTCTATGCCCTCCCACCAGAACGTGTGGTGCGGGAACTTGTTGGTCTGGTTCCAGGAGATCTTCTGGGTGAGGAACCACTCGTTGCCGGCCAGCACGGCGAGCTGCGGATAGGCGGCGGTGTAGCCGAACGAGTCGGGCAGCCAGACCCCGCGGGTCTCCACCCCGAACTCGTCGAGGAAGAACCGCTTGCCGTGCACGAGCTGGCGGGCGAGCGCCTCGCCGCCGGGCAGGTTCCCGTCGGCCTCCACCCACATCCCGCCGACCGGCACCCACTGCCCCGCCTTGATCGCCTCACGCATGCGCTGGAAGATCTCGGGGTGGCGGTCCTTGACCCATGCGTACTGCTGGGCTTGGGAGCAGGAGAACACGAACTCGGGGTAGTCCTTGGCCAGGGCGGTGACGTTGGCGAAGGTCCGGGCGGTCTTGCGCTGGGTCTCGCGGATGGGCCACAGCCAGGCGCTGTCGATGTGCGCGTGGCCGGTCGCGGAGATGGTGTGGGCGCTGGCTTGCGCGGGCCGGGCCAGGACGCCGGCGAGGTTGGCGCGCGCCCGGGCGGCGGTGCCGGCCACGTCGTGGATGTCGAGGTCGTCCAGCATGCGTTCGAGGGCCCGCAGGATCTCGTGCCGGCGCGGGTCCGTGGCCGGCAGCTCCCGCATGAGCTCCGACAGCACCTCGGTGTCGAGCCGCAGATGCCAGACGTCCTCGTCAAGGACGGCCACATCGGCGGCGCCGAACCGGTAGAGGGGCTCGTCGCCCGCCGTCGCCTTGTCGCCCAGGCGAGTGGGGACGAAGCCGTTCGCCAGGATGTCGGGGTTGGCGGCCATCTCGACCAGCAGGCCGACCCGCTCGCCGCCCGCGGCCGGGCCGGCGAGCGGGACGTACTGGTTCATCGGCTCGATGCCCTTGATCGGCCGGCCCTGAAGGTCGTGGACGAGCGCCTCGGCCTGGTTGCCCGGCCAGTCCCCGACGAACCCCAGGTCGAACACGGCCTCCACGCGGCGGCCCGCCCAGCCGGCAGGCACCGTCGCGGTCGCCCGCAGCCAGCTGGTCGACCAGGCGCGACCCCAGCGGGTCCCCGGCTCGAACGGCACGTACTCGGCGACGAGCGCCTCGCCGACCGGCACCGGTTCGTCCGGCACGTTCCAAATCTCGAGGTCCATCGGGATGCGCTCCGCGTACGTCGCGGGGACGATCCGTTCCCGCAGGGCGCGGTCCAGCCTGTCCTCGACCTGCTTGCGGTCGTCATGCATCGGTGCCTCGCCTTCAGCGCAGGTAGCCCAGCTGGGGGAACTCGCTCTCGTACCGTTCCAGAAGCCGCCGAGCGACCGTGACGGAATCGACCAGCGGATGGATCGCCAGTGCGCGCAGCGCGGCCGCCCGGGATCCGGTGGTCGCCGCCTCCAGCACAGCGCGCTCCACGGCCTTCACCGAGACGACCAGGCCGAGCGCATGGTCCGGCAGGGGGTCCCCGGCCACCGGCCGTGCCCCGCCCGCGTCGACCACGCAGGGCACCTCGACGACCGCGTCGGAGTCGAGCCCGGCGAGGGTGTCCCGGTTGCGGACATTGAGGATCAGGGTGGCGTGCTCGTCCTGCGCTATCGCGCGCATCAGCGCGAGCGCGACCTTCTCGTATCCCCCGGACTCGAGATCCTCGGACGCGCGTTCCCCGGCGCCGGCCGCCTCCCGGTTCTCGGCCATGTAGGTGACTTCGCGCCTCAGCCGGGTCGCCTCCCACGCCTGGAGTGCGGATCCGGAACTGGAGGCGGTGCGCGCGTAGAAGTCGCGCTGCTGGTCCAGGACGACGGCGCCTCGGCTTTGCCGGGCCGCCCGCGCCGCCGCGACCGCGTCCCGGTCGTAGTAGTAGTAATGCAGGTACTCGTTGGGTACGGCGCCGATCGTGCGCAGCCACTCGCCACCGAAGAGCCGGCCCTCCTCGAAGGAGGCCAGCGCCGCGTCGTCGCGCAGGAGGGCGGGGAGCACGTCCCGGCCGTCGACGCGGACGGCCCGCAGCCAGCCCAGGTGGTTGAGGCCCGCGTAGTCGAACCAGGCGCTCGCCGGGTCGACGTCGAGGGCGGCGGCGACGCGGCGGCCGAGTCCGACCGGGGAGTCGCAGATGCCGATCACGCGGTCGCCGAGGTACCGGGACATCGCCTCGGTCACCAGCCCGGCGGGGTTGGTGAAGTTGATGACCCACGCGCCCGGGGCGCGGGCGGCGACCCGCCTGGCGATGTCGATGGCGACGGGGACCGTGCGCAGCCCGTAGGCGATGCCGCCCGCGCCCACGGTCTCCTGACCGAGCACCCCTTCGCACAGGGCCAGCCGCTCGTCGGCCGCCCGGCCCGCCAGCCCGCCGACCCGGATCGCCGAGAACACGAAGTCGGCGCCGGTGAGCGCCTCGTCGAGGTCGGTCGTGACCGTGACCCGCGGGGCGTGCGGGAACTCCACGGCCTGCTCGGCGAGCACCCGGCCGATCACGCCCATCCGCGCCGCGTCGAGATCGTGGAGGACGACGTGGGTGACGTGGCCCTTCGCCCGGTCGGCGAGCAGCGCCCGGTAGACCAGCGGCACGCGGAATCCGCCGCCGCCGAGGATGGTCAGCCGCATGCCTCGATCACCTCGCCCCCGTTTCGATGATCTCGGTGCCCGTTTCGATGATCTCGGTACCCGCCTCGCGCAGGGCGGCGGCCGTGGCCGCGTCGGCGGGCGCGTTCGTCACCACGAGGTCCAGGTCCTCGGGCCCGCAGACCTTGGCCATGCCGATGCCCGGGAACTTCCCGGCGTCGGCCACGAGGATCACCTGGTCGCTGACCGAGATCATCGCCCGTTTCACCGGCACTTCGATCACGGTGGTGTCCATCACGTGACCGCTCGGCCGTACCCCGCTGGTCCCCAGGATCAGCCGGTCGGCGTGGATCTGCCGGATGTTGTCCTCGGTCATGAACCCCACCAGCGACCGGTAGGGCCGCCAGAGCATTCCGCCGAGCACCATCAGCTGGATGTCGGGCTCCTCCTGGAGCTCCTCCACGACCGCGAGGCTGCTGGTGATGACGGTGAGGGACCTGCCGCGCAGCCGCCGCGCGACGCGGTGCGCGGTCGTGCCGATATCGATCAAAACCGTTTCCCCATCCTTGATCAATTCAGCGCAGCGCGCGGCGATCGCGTCCTTCTCAGCGGTATGGACCGCCGCCACGTCAATGAACGGATCGTCCCGATCCTCGGTCGGCACGGCGCCGCCGTGGACCCGCCGCAGCAGGCCGTCCTCGTCGAGTTGTGCGAGGTCGCGGCGGATGGTGGCGCCGCTGGTCGCCAGCCGGTCGGCCAGCGTCTCGACGGTCGTCGGGCCATCGGTGCGCAGGATGCGCAGTATCAGCTCATGGCGTTGGTCCCGAAGCATGCGAGCACGGTAGCGCGTTCGCTCATGAATGAAAAATTTTGCTCACTCTCTTGCACATCTCTGCGCAGGTGTGGACGATATGCCCAACCTAAAGGCCGCTAACGGTCCTGCCTCTCCCCAAAGGCCACTCTGATGATCAGACCTGGCACGTCACGGTCCACAGACGTCGACGTTCTCCTGTCGGGACTGCTGTTCCACGACCTGGTCTTCACCGGACTCGACCAGCCGCCCAAGCCGGGCACCGAGGCATGGAGCACGGGCATGGGCGCCGGTCCGGGCGGCATCGCCAACTTCGCCGTGACGCTCGCCCGGCTCGGCCTGCGCACGGCGCTGGCGACCGCGTTCGGCGACGACCGTAGCGGCCGTGACTGCTGGGACACCCTTGAGACCGAGGGCGTCGATCTGTCGCCGTCACGACGGTTCGGCGGCTGGACCACGCCGGTCACCGTGTCGTTCGCCTACGACGGCGACCGCGCCCTCGTGAGCCACGGAACCGCCCCTCCCGAGCTGCGCGTCACGCCACCGGGAGCGCGGGCGGCCGTGCTCCACATCGCGCAGGAGCGCGTTCCCTGGCTGGAACGGTCCGATCTGGGCCTGGTCTTCGCCGACCTCGGCTGGGACCCCTCCGGGGAGTGGTCCCCGGACGCCCTCGGCCAGCTCGCCCACTGCCACGCGTTCATGCCCAACGCCCACGAGGCCATGTCCTACACGCGGACCGACACCCCCGAGGCGGCGGTCGCGAAGCTGGCCGAGCTCGTCCCGCTCGCCGTCGTGACCCGCGGCGCCGGTGGAGCCGTCGCCATCGACGGCTCCACCGGTGAGACCGCCTCCGCGGACGGGGTCCCGGTCGCCGCCGTCGACCCCACCGGGGCCGGCGACGTGTTCGGCGCGAGCCTGGTCGCCGGGACGCTCGCCGGCTGGCCGCTGGCCCACCGGCTCCGCTTCGCCAACCTGTCGGCCGCGCTCTCGGTCCGGCGTCCCGGCGGGTCCCTGTCCGCACCCGGCTGGGCCGGAATCACCGAATGGTGGCGCGCCGTCCCGGCCGACCCGGAGCTCCGCCGCGCCTACGCGTTCCTCGACGATGTCATCCCCGATGTCATCCCCGCCGCTCCCGCACCGGTGCCCGGGGCACCGGACATCCAGGCCCCCGCCACCCCCTCCCCAGAAGGATCATCACGATGGAACTCACACGCAGACGACTGATCCAGGCCGGCCTGCTCACCGGCGCGGGACTCGCCGCGAACGCATGCGGCGGCGGCCCATCGGGCAAGGGCTCCGACAGCCTGGCCGGCAAGAAGATGGCCATCTGGGTCTGGGACGGCTGCATCAGCATGAACGTCCTCAAGGACGGGGTCGCCCACTTCAGCCAGACGAAGCTGACCCCCTCGGTGATCGGCGGCACGTTCAAGCAGAAGCTGCTCACCACGATGACCAGCCGCGCGTTCCTGCCCTCGATCACCGGTGTCAAGGGCGAGGACATGCCCTTCTTCAAGGGCACCAAGGCCGACCAGTTCGTCGACCTCAACACCCTCGGCGCCGACAAGCTCTCCTCGCAGTACGTGTCGTGGAAGCTGAAGCAGGCCACGACCAAGGACGGCAAGCTCCTCGGCCTGCCGATCGACATCGGACCCTGCGCGCTGTTCTACCGGCAGGACATCTTCGCCAAGGCCGGGCTGCCGACCGAACCCAAGGACGTGTCCGCGGCGATGTCCACCTGGGACGGCTACTTCGACGCCGGTGTGAAGCTCAAGAAGGCCGTGCCGGACTCGTACCTCATCGACGATGGAAGCGCACCGTTCAGCTACACGGTCAAGCAGGGCACCAAGCTGTTCATCGACGAGAACGACCGCTTCGTCGCCGACCAGCCCCATATCCGCACCGCCTGGGACCGGGCGATCAAGGCCATGGAGCTCGGCATCGTGGCGCCCTACGCCGAGCCGGGCAGCACCGACTCCAACGCCGCCTACAACAACGGCACGGCCGCCAGTTCCGTCGGGGCGGCCTGGCACTACCTCGACCTGGTGCAGGCGGCCCCCAAGACGAAGGGCAAGTGGCGGGTCGCGGCGATGCCGGGCGGGCCGGCCAACTTCGGCGGCTCGTTCCTGAGCATCCCCAGGGACGGCGGCGACCACGCGCTGGCGTTCGAGATCATCACCTGGCTGCTCAGCCCGCAGAACGAGGCCCGCACCTGGGTCGACAACGGCAACTTCCCCGCCGCCCCGGCGAGCTACTCACTGCCCGAGCTGACCGGGCCCGTCCCCTTCTTCGGCGGCCAGAAGACCATCGAGATCTTCGCGCCCGCCGCCGACAAGATCCCCGTCGCCTACGAGGCGCCGGCGGACGCGGCCGTCTCCGCCCCGTTCCTGTCCGAGTTGAAGGACGTCTGGGCGAAGAAGAAGGACCCGGAGAAGGCCTGGAACGACGCGGTCAGCACCGCGAAGCAAGTCGCCCAGCGCGAGGGCGTGAGCTAGATGGTCGCGACCCGTGCCGGCACGGGGCATCCGCGAACAAGAAAGAGGGCCCTGAAGAAGAGGACACTGAAGAAGGCGCTGCGGGCCTACTGGCGGCAGTACCTCGCGATCTCGCCGTTCTACGTCCTCTTCGCCGTGTTCATGCTGGGCCCCGTGCTGTTCTCGCTCTTCCTGGCCTTCCACAAGTGGGACGGCCTGGGGCCCATGGAGTTCGTCGGGCTGCAGAACTTCCGGTTCATGGTCAAGGACAGTCTGTTCTGGCAGTCGCTGACGAACACGTTCGCGATCTGGTTCCTGTCCACCATCCCCATGCTCCTGCTGGCGCTGGTCCTCGCGGCGATGCTGAACTCGTCGGTGCGCTTCGGCGGCTTCTACCGGGTCGCGTACTTCATCCCCAACGTCACCTCGATCGTCGCCATCGCGATCTTCTTCGGCTCCGTGTTCGCCAACCAGGTCGGCCTGGTCAACGTCGTCCTCCAATGGCTGCACGTGGGGACCGTCGGCTGGCTGACCGACAGTTTCGCGATCAAGCTCGTCATCTCGGCACTGATCACCTGGCAGTGGACGGGGTACAACGCGATCATCTACCTGGCCGGCATGCAGGCGATCTCCTCGGAGCTGTACGAGGCCGCCCGGATCGACGGCGCCGGGCCGGTGAAGTGCTTCCTGAAGATCACGCTGCCGCTGCTCCGGCCGGTCATCCTGTTCACGGTCATCATGTCGGCGATCGGCGGCATGCAGACCTTCACCGAGCCACAGGTGCTGTTCGGCACCGTCGACGCGACCAACCCCGACACCGGCGGACCGGGCCACGCGGGGCTGACCACCGTCCTGTACCTGTACCGCGAGGCGTTCAACTTCAACCAGCTGGGCTACGGTGCCGCGATCGCCTGGGCGCTGTTCCTGGTCATCCTGCTGTTCACCGTCATCAACTGGCGCCTGATCGCGGGCTCGGGAAGGAGGGACCGGTGAGTCAGGCGGTGAGCGACCAGGGCGTTCCCATGACCGGAGCGGCGCACCGGGCGAACAGGGCCAAGCGGGTGAACCAGCGGGCCAGGTCCCTGAAGCGGGCCAAGCGGATCGCCCTGCACGTGCTGCTGGTGTTCGGCACGCTCGTGTCGGTGTTCCCGTTCTACTGGACGGCGGTGATGGCCACCAACACCACGGAGGACATGTACCGCAACCCGCCGGCACTCGTCCCGGGGCCGCACCTCGTCCGCAACGTCCAGCGCGTCTTCGACAACGTCGACTTCATGGGGTCGCTGCTCAACACGATCATCGTCGCCTGCGCGACGACCTTCCTGGTGCTCCTGATCGACTCACTGGCGGCGTTCACCTTCGCCAAGTACGAGTTCCCGGGGAACCGGATGCTGTTCCGGTTCCTGCTGCTGACCCTGATGCTGCCCGCGCAGCTGTCCCTGATCCCGCGCTTCGTCCTCATGGTGGAGCTGGGCTGGGCGGGCTCGCTGAGTTCGCTG
Organism: Actinomadura rudentiformis; assembly: GCF_008923185.1. Lineage (GTDB taxonomy): Bacteria > Actinomycetota > Actinomycetes > Streptosporangiales > Streptosporangiaceae > Spirillospora > Spirillospora rudentiformis. The sequence continues at coordinate 151,883 of NZ_WBMT01000027.1, read as the reverse complement.
ATCTTCCCCGGGGTCGCCAACGCGTTCGGCATCTTCCTGCTGCGCCAGTACATCCAGAATTCCGTGCCGGACGACCTGCTCCAGGCCGCCCGCCTCGACGGCTGCGGGTTCCTGCGGCAGTACTGGCACGTCGCGCTGCCCGCCATCCGGCCGGGTCTGGCCTTCCTGGGCATCTATACGTTCATCACGGCCTGGAACGACTACGCCTGGCCGCTGGTGGCGCTGGTCGACCCGGAGAAGGTGACCCTGCAGGTGGCTCTCGCCCGGCTGAACACCGCCCACCACACCGACTACAGCATGGTGATGGCCGGGACGCTGCTCGCCGTCCTGCCGCTCGTCGTGGTGTTCGTCCTGTTCGCCCGGCAGTTCATCCGGGACGTGATGAAGGGAGCGCTGCGTGGTTGATCGTCCATGGGCCTGGCCGGAGCTCACCGGATGGCGGCGGCTGCCGATGAACGCCGTCCGCCGATCTCCCGGTCTGCCCCTGGACGGCCGCTGGCGGTTCCAGCTCCTGCCCGCACCCGGCGCCCCGCTCGGCGCCGAATGGGGACGGGCGGACGTCCCCGGGTGCTGGACCATGCAGGGCACGGCCGACTTGCCGCAGTACACGAACTACCAGATGCCGTGGCCGGACCTGCCCCCGCGTCCTCCCCCGGCCAGTCCGACAGGCGTGTACGAACGGGACGTGGACGTGCCGGCCTCCTGGGCCGGGCGCAGGATCGTGCTGCACGTCGGGGCGGCGGAGAGCTGCCTGATCGCGCAGGTCAACGGCGCCGACGCCGGGATCGGCAAGGACTCCCACCTGGCGAGCGAGTTCGACGTCACCGAGTTCGTGCGGCCGGGCGAGACGAACACGATCCGGCTCACCGTGGTCAAGTGGTCCGACGCCACGTTCATCGAGGACCAGGATCACTGGTGGCACGGCGGCATCACGCGCCCGGTGTTCCTGTACGAGACCGACCATCTCCATCTCGCCGACCTGGACGTCACGGCGCGCGGCTACGGGGTCCTGCGGGTGGACGCGGAGGTGCGCTCAGCGCGGGGTCACCTGCCCGCCGGGTGGCATGTCTCCGTGAGCCTCGACGGGCTGGCACTGAGCGTGGACGAGGAGCACGCCGCCCTCCTCACCGAGCGGGAGCAGGTCTCGACCTGGCTCGGCCGGACCCGGTTGCGGACGGTCGTGCCCGACGTCCGGCCGTGGTCCGCGGAGACTCCCGCGCTGTACGGCCTGACCGTGCGCGTCCACGGCCCGGACGGGGCCGTCGCCGACGAGACGACCGTGCGGATCGGTTTCCGGGACGTCGAGATCATCGGCCGCGACCTGGTGGTGAACGGGGAACGGATCTACATCCGCGGGGTGAACCGGCACGATTTCCACCCGCGGACGGGGCGGGTGGTCTCCGCCGACGACATGCGGGCGGACCTGACGACCATGAAGCGGTTCGGCTTCAACGCCGTGCGGACCTCCCACTACCCGAACGATCCGGCCCTGCTCGACCTCGCCGACGAACTCGGCCTGTACGTGGTGGACGAGGCCGATCTCGAAAGCCACCGGTACGCCCGCGAGATCGCCGGCGACCCCGCGTACCTGCCGGCCTTCCTGGACCGGGTGTCGCGGATGGCCCGGCGTGACAAGAACCATCCCAGCGTCATCGTCTGGTCGCTCGGTAACGAATCGGTAACGAAAGCGACTACGGCACGGGCCACGACGCGGCTGCGGGCTGGCTGCGCGCCTTCGACCGGACGCGGCCGATCCAGTACGAAGGCGCCGTCAAGTACGACTTCGACGGCGGCACGATCAGCGACATCATCTGCCCGATGTACGCCTCCGCCGAGAACATCGCCGGCTACGCCCGTTCCGGCAGGCAGACCAGGCCGCTCATCCTGTGCGAATACTCGCACGCCATGGGCAACAGCAACGGCGGCCTCGCCCACTACTGGGAGACCATCGAGTCGGCCCCCGGCCTGCAGGGCGGATTCATCTGGGAGTTCTGGGACCACGGCCTGCTGCAACAGATCAGCGACGGTCGGCCCGCGGGAGACGACGGGGACTACTCCGCCGGGACGACGAGTTCCGGGTACCGGTGGGCGTACGGCGGTGACTTCGGCGATGCGCTCAATGACGGCAACTTCTGCATCGACGGCGTGGTCTTCCCCGACCGCACGCCGAAACCGGTGATGTACGAGCACCGTGAGCTCGCCGCCCCGATCCGGCTGGAGGCGTCCGGTGGCGGAGTCCGGGTGCACAACCGCCAGCACTTCCGCGACCTCGCTTGGCTGGCCGCGGAGTGGCGGATCGAGGCGGAGGACGCACCGGGCCGTGCCGTGCCCGCCGATCTGCCGGACGTCCCCGCAGGCGGCTCGGCGGCCATCGCGTTGCCCGCCGGGCTCGTGCGCGACCTGCCCGGCGAAGGCGAGATCTGGCTGACCCTGCACACGACCGTTCGTGAAGACCAGCCCTGGGCACCGGCGGGCACGACCGTCTGCACGCCGCAGATATGCCTGCGCGGCGAGAAGCGGGACCTCCTGGACCGGTCCGGCGAACGCCACCGGCCGCCACGGCCGGGACCCGCCCGCGTCGGGTCCGGCGATGCTCCGATCGAGCTCGACGGCGCGGGGCTGCTGCTGCACCCGCTGCTCGCCGCGGCGCCGCGGCTCAGCGTGTGGCGGGCGCCCACCGACAACGACCGGCTGGCCGGGGTCGCCGCCCGCTGGGCGGAACGAGGACTGCCCGATCCCGCCCGCGAGCTGATCGACGTCGTCCGCCACGGCGACCGCGTCAGCGTCCGCGCCCGCTACCTCGACGGCCTGATCACCCACGAGCAGGTGCTCGCGGCGGCGGGCGAGGCGATCGTGGTCGAGGAGACCGCCGTGCTCGGCGACGAGCTGGCCGACGTCGCCCGCGTCGGCACCGTCTTCGAGACCGTCGCCGGGTTCGACCACGCCGAATGGTTCGGGCAGGGACCGTGGGAGACCTACCCGGACCGCTGCGCCGGCGGCCCCGTGGCCGGGCACCGGGCCCGGATCGACGATCTGTTCACCCCCTACGTGCGGCCGCAGGAAAGCGGAGGCCGGCACGGCGTCCGCCGGTTCACCCTCACCGGAGAGGCGAACACGCTGCGGATACGGCTCGACAAGCCACGCCAGGTGAGCATCACCCGGTACCGCGCGGCCGACCTCGCCGCGGCGGCACACCACGACGAGCTGGCACCGCGGGCGGAGTGCGTCGTGCACATCGACGCCGCCCACCGTGGCCTCGGCACGGCCTCCTGCGGTCCCGACACCCAGCCCGCGTACCTGGTGGGAGCGGGGACGTATCGATGGTCCTGGACTTTGGAGACCCGATGAACGGTGCGACCCGGGTGGCCAGTGCCCCGGTGAACTTCGGCATCTACGGATCGAACGGGGCGAGTCGCGATCCCGACGAGCTGCTGGCGAGCATGGCCGGCGCCGGATACGACGGCACCGACTCCGGCCCCATCGGCTACCTCGGCGCGGATCACGAACTGGCCGGCCGCCTGGCCGGCCATCGGCTCGGCCTGGCCGGTGGCTGGGTGGACCTGCGCTATGGCGATCCCGGCGGGTTCGAGGAGGACCTCGGCGGGCTCCGTCGCGCGCTGGAGTGGTTCTCCTCCGCAGCGCCGGACGATCCACGGTTCGCACCGCGCCCGACGCTGGCCTGCCCGGGCAACCCTCGGCGTTTCGCCCGCCCCGGCGTCCCCGTCCAGCCCGGCGTGCCCGACGCTCAGTGGCCGGCGTTCGCGGCGCGCGTGCAGCGTGCCGCCGACGTCTGCCGCGCCGCCGGCCTGGAACCCGCCTTCCACCATCATCTCGGCACCGACGTGGAGACCACCGAGGAGGTCGAGCGTCTCCTCGACCTCACCGACGTGGGGATCTGCCTGGACACCGGCCATCTCTGGCTCGCCGGCGGGGACCCGCCGGCGGCCCTGCGGGCCTGGGCGGGCCGCATCACCCAGGTGCACATCAAGGACGCCCGCCGCGACCTGCTCTCCCAGACCCGCGCCGACGGCGGGGACCTGACCGAGCTGGTGCGCCGCGGCGGTTTCTGCGCGCTGGGCGACGGAGACCTCGACATACCCGGGTTCGCCGCGGCGCTCAAGGAGTGCGGTTACACCGGCTGGGTCGTCGTCGAACAGGACGCGCCCGCCACCGGCCAGGATCTGGACGCGATCCTCGCCGACCAGCGCGCCAACCGCGAACTGCTGAGGCGGGCCGGACTGTGAGGATCAGGATCGCCGTCGCCGGACTGGGCGTCATCGCGCAGACAGTGCACCTGCCACTGCTGGAACGGCTCCGCGACCACTTCGAGATCACCGCGGTCTGCGATCTCTCCGCCGCGCTGACCACGCGGGTGGCCGCCAGATACGGGGTGCCCGCGTGCCACACCGATCTCGAGACGATGCTGGAGAAGGGCGGGTTCGACGCGCTCGTCCTGCTCACCTCCGGCTCACACGGCACGGCCGCGGCCGCGGCGCTGCGGCGCGGCTACCCCGTGCTGTGCGAGAAACCGCTCGCCTACACCCGCGCCGAGGCCGCCGAACTGGCCGCGCTCGACACCGGGCCTTCGCCGAAGCTGATGGTCGGCTACATGAAACAGTACGATCCGGCGGTCATGCGGCTCACCCGGTCGATGCCCGAGGCACATGCCGTCCAGGTGACGGTGCTGCATCCGAGCGACGCCTCGCAGCTGTCCTTCGCCAACCTGCCCGCCCCGCCGGACGACGTGCCCGCCGGCGTCCTCTCCGCGCTGCGCGCCGCCGACGACGACCTGCTGCGGACGGCCATCGGCGACGCCCCGCCCGCCGCGCGGGGACTGTACACGGCGATCCTGAACAGCATCAGCCACGACCTGTCGCTGCTGCGCCTGCTGGCCTGCGGCGCCGCGGACGTCGACCATGCCGCCGTCTGGTCCGGGCCCGCACCGGGCGACCGGTCGATCGAGCTGACCGGCCCGCTGCGGGGCGGCGGCCGGTACGCCATCCACTGGCACCTGCTGACCGGCTACCCCGCCTACCGGGAGACCGTCGCGATCCAGCACGCCACCGGGTCCGCCGAGCTGGTCTTCCCGACGCCCTATCTCCTTGGCGCGGCGACCCGCCTCACCCTCGTCGAAAACGACGGCGGCGCCGAACGGCGCACCCGGTACGCCGACGTGACCCCGTCGTTCCAGAACGAGCTGCTCGCCTTCCACGCCATGGTCACCGATGGCGTGCCGCCACTGACCGGAGTCGCTGGCGGCGCCGAGGACATCGTCACCGCACAGCTCGCCGTCCGCCGCCTCCGCGGCGACACCGCGGCCGGCGAAGCGGCCGAGCTCTGATCGCTCCGGCCGGCCCGGAGGCGGGCCGGAGCGACGCAGCGGTGAATCACGCGCCTCGAAGGACGGCTCCGGTGCGCTCGGCGGCGGCCGCCACGGCCGCGTCGCGGGCGGCGGAGGCGTCCTCCGCCGTCAGCGTGCGGTCGGGTGCGCGGAACCGCAGGGTGTAGGCGAGGGACTTGCGACCCTCGCCCACCTGCTCGCCGGTGTAGATGTCGAACAGCCGGATCGATTCGAGGAGGTCACCCGCGCCGGCGCGCAGCGCCGCCTCGACGTCGGCGGCGGGCACGGCACCGTCGACGATCAGGGCGACGTCCTGGGTGGCGACCGGGTAGGGCGACACGTGCGGCGCGGTCGGGCTGACCGGGTCGCCGAGCCTGCGCAGCTCCAGCTCCATCGCGCAGGTGCGCGGCGGCAGCCCGTACGCCTTGATCACTCGCGGGTGCAGCTCACCGGCATGCCCGACCAGGGTCTCGCCCAGGTAGAGCGCGGCGCAGCGGCCCGGGTGCCAGGGCGCGTGCTGGTCGGCCTTGACCGTGAGCTCGACCCCCGCTTCGCGCGCCACCGTGCGTGCGGCCTCGATGGCGTCGGCCCAGGTGGCGGGACGGCCCTTGCCCCACCAGCCGGACGGCTCGCGCTCGCCCGCCAGCACGGCGGCCACGCGCAGCGGCTGGTCGGGCAGCGCGGCGTCGACCGAGGCGATCTCCTCGGGCGTGGGTCCGCGGTCGACCGCCAGCCGGGGCGCACGTGCCGGGGCCTCCGGGCGGGGCCGGAAGACCAGGCCGAGCTCGAACAGTCCGACGTCTCCGAAGCCGCGGCCCACGTTGCGCGCCAGGGCCTTGAACATGCCGGGCAGCAGCGTGGTGCGCAGCAGCGGCTCGTCCTCCGACAGCGGGTTGGCCAGCCGCAGCGCCACGCGCCGCGCGTCATCGGCCGGGAGCTGGAGGGAGTCCCAGTCCTTCGCCGCGACGAACGGGAAGTTGAGGACCTCGGCGTAGCCGGAGCCCGCCAGCGCCCGGCCGACGCGGCGGCGCAGCCGCTGCTGCGGCGTCAGGCCGCGCCCGGCGGCCGGACGCGGCGCGCGGGCCGGGATGTTCTCGTAGCCCTCCAGGCGGATGACCTCTTCGGCGAGGTCGTTAGGGTCGGTCAGGTCGGGCCGCCACGTCGGCGGGGTGACGAGCAGCGGGTCGTCGCCCTCGACGGCGCAGCCGACCTGCTCCAGGCGGCGCACGACGGTGTCGCGGCCGTACGTGACACCCGCGACGCGGTCCGGGTGACCGGCCGCCATGGTGACCGTGACGCGCTCGACCGGAGCCTGGGCGTGCGTCACGCCGGGCACGACCTCGGCGCCGCCCAGGTCGGCGAGCATCCGCGCCGCGCGGTACGAGGCGTACAGCGGCAGCTCACGGTCGACGCCGCGCTCGAACCGGTAGGACGCCTCGCTGTGCAGCTTGTGGCGGCGCACCATCCGCGCGGTGCCGATGTCGTCGAAGTGCGCCGCCTCGATCACCATGTCGGCCGACTTCTCGTCGATCTCGGTGTTGAGGCCGCCCATCGTGCCCGCCATCGAGATCGGGCCCGACGCGTCGGTGATCAGGATGTCCTCGGGGTCGAGCGTGCGCTTGACGTGGTCGAGCGTCTCCAGGGTCTCGCCCGCCTCGGCGCGGCGCACCACGATCGGGCCGGTGAGCTTGCCGCGGTCGAACGCGTGCAGCGGCTGGCCGAGCTCCAGCATCAGGTAGTTGGTGACGTCCACCGCGAGCGACACCGGCCGCATCCCGGCGCGGAACAGGCGCACCCGCATCCACATCGGGGTCTGCGCGTCCGGGTCGAAGCCGCGCACCTCGCGCAGCACGAACCGGTCGCACGCGCTCGGGTCGGCGATGCTCGCCGGGTAGGCCCCGGCCGTTTCGGTCGGCAGTTCGATATCGGCAGGGTCCGAGAACGGCACGCCGTAGGCGACGGCCGCCTCACGGGCGATGCCGCGGATCGACAGCGCGTAGCCGCGGTCCGGCGTGACGGCGATGTCGAGCACGTCGTCGCGCAGGCCGAACAGCTCGATCACGTCGGTGCCGACCGGCTCGTCCCCGGGCGGGAGGACGAGGATGCCGGCGTGGTCGTCACCGATGCCCAGCTCGCGCACCGAGCAGATCATGCCCTCGGACACCTTGCCGTAGGTCTTCCGGGCACCGATCTTGAAGCCGCCGGGCAGCTCGCCCCCGGGCAGGATGACGACGACGCGGTCGCCGACCGCGAAGTTGGTGGCGCCGCAGACGATGTTCCTGGTCGTGCCGTTGGCTCCGTTGTCGATGCCGACGTCGACCTGGCAGTAGCGGATCGGCTTCTTGAACTCGGTGAGCTCCTCGATCGCCAGCACCTGGCCGATCACCAGGGGCCCAACGAGGTCGGCGCCGGCCTGCTCGACGGTCTCGACCTCCAGCCCGGCATCGATCAGCTTGGCCGCCAGCGCGCGGCCGGTGACCTCGGCGGGGAGCGCCACGTACTCCCGCAGCCACGAAAGCGGGGCGCGCATCAGATCTCCATCCCGAACGGAAGGGTGAAGCGGACGTCGCCCTCCACCATGTCGTGCATGTCCTCGACGCCGTGCCGGAACATCAGCGTGCGCTCCACACCCAGCCCGAACGCCCAGCCGCTGTAACGATCGGGGTCGATGCCGCAGGCGACCAGCACACGCGGGTTGACCATGCCGCAGCCGCCGATCTCGATCCAGCCCTCGGAGCCGCAGGTGCGGCACGGGTCGGCGCCCGGCTCGACCGAGGCGCCACGGCATACGAAGCACTGCATGTCGACCTCGGCCGACGGCTCGGTGAACGGGAAGTACGAAGGACGCATCCGCACCTCCAGTCCCTCACCGAACATGCCGTTGACGAACGCGTCGATCCCGCCGCGCAGGTCGGCCATCGTGATGCCCTCGTCCACCACCAGGCCTTCGAGCTGGTGGAAGACCGGGCTGTGCGTGGCGTCCAGCTCGTCGGTGCGGAACGTGCGGCCCGGCACCACCACGTACACCGGCAGCTCACGCGACAGCAGCGCGCGGATCTGCACCGGCGAGGTGTGCGTGCGCAGCACCAGGTCCGACTCTTCGGAGTCGACGAAGAAGGTGTCCTGCATGGAACGCGCCGGGTGGTCGGGCTTGAAGTTGAGCGCGTCGAAGTTGAACCAGCCGGCCTCGACCTCGGGGCCCTCGGCGACCTCGAAGCCCATGGAGACGAAGACGTCGGCCATCCGGTCCTGGACGGTGGTCAGCGGGTGCCGGGCGCCGCGGGGGGCGCGGTCCCAGGGCAGCGTGACGTCGACGGTCTCCTCGACGAGCACGCGCTGGTCGCGCTCCTCCTCCAGCTCGGCCTGGCGGGCCTTGACCGCCTGGGCGACCGCGCCGCGGGCGGCGCCGATGCGCTTGCCCGCCTCGGCCCGGGCCTGCGGCGGCAGCGCGCCGATCTCCCGGTTGGCCAGGGCCAGCGGGGACCGGTCGCCGGCGTGCGCCAGGCGGACTTCCTTCAGGGCGTCGAGGTCGCCGGCGCCGGCGATGGCCGCCAGCGCCTCGTCACGGGCCCGGTCGAGCGCTTCGGGCTGCAACGCGGACACCTCGACTGGGTCGTAGGACTTGTTGGGTGCAGACATGGTGGTGAGACAACTCCGGCTCGGCATGGATCGCCCCGCAGTCTAGTGCGCGGCGGTGTGCGGCTTGGGAAGCCCGCGAGGAGCGGCGACGATCAGGACGCGTGGTCCGGTGCCCCTGCGGGCAACGTAAATCGGAACTCGGCGCCGCCGCCCGGGGCGCGGCGTACGGCGATCGCGCCGCCATGGGCCTCGACCAGGCCCTTGACGATATAGAGGCCGAGTCCGGTGCCGCCGCGGCGGTTGCCGCCGGGGCCGCGCCAGAACTGCCGGAAGACGCGCTCGGCGGCGTCGGGCGGGATGCCCTCACCCTCGTCGCGCACCGACACGGCCGCCCCCTCCTTGTGTGCGTCCGGCTCCACCACGATCGTGACGGTCCCGGCGCCGTGACGCACGGCGTTCTCCACCAGGTTACCGAGGATCTGGTCGATCTTGTCGGGGTCCAGCCACATGTCCGGCAGCTCGCCCCGGGCGTCGAAGCGGAACCGTTCCTCGGGGTCCCCGGCGGCGACCCTGCCCGCGATGACCTTGCGCACCTCGTCGGCCAGGTCGACCACCTGCCGGTGCATCTCCAGGCGGCCGGCCTCGATGCGGGAGACGTCCAGCAGCTCGGTGATCAACCGGGTCACCCGGTCGGCGTCGGCGTTGACGGTCTCGAGCATGACGCGCTTCTGATCGTCGTTGAAGCGGTGCCACTTGGCCAGCAGCGTGGCGGTGAAGCCCTTGACGCTGGTGAGGGGGGACCGCAGCTCGTGGGCCACGGTCGAGACCAGGTCGGCGCGGTCGCGCTCCTGCCGGGCGCGGTGGGCGGCGTCGCGGAGCGAGATCGTGAAGCGTTCCACAGCGCCGTCGCGGTCGCGCCGGTAGCCGGCGGTGACCAGCAGCTCGGTGTCGTCGGGGAGGTAGAGCGAGCGCTCGGGATGGCGGGTGCGCGTGGCGAGCCCCTCGTAGGGGGCCAGGCACTTCCACCAGTCGCGGCCCTCGGCGTCGTGCAGCGGGAGCACGTCGCGGAAGTCACGGCCGATGGCGGCCGCCGCCGCGATCCCGGTCATCCGCACGGCGGCAGCGTTGAAGATCGTGACCAGCCCGTCGCGACCGGCGACGAGCAGGCCGTCGGCGAGGTCGTCGGCCCAGGCGCCGGCTGTGGCCTCCATCGGCGATGAGGAGCCGCCGACCGGGTCGTCCCGGTCGGACGGCACGCGTTGAGGCACGTGCGGGGAGTCCTCTCCGCCCACAACGGCCTCCACAACACCGGTCGGAACGCGGCCTGTCAGGAAGAGACTCTATCCGGACCCGGCCACCTTACGGGACCCGGAAAACTCCCTAGGGAAAGGCTTTTGTGGCGACCGGGCGCACCTGGGCGACCGCGTCGGCGACGTTCCCGTACGAGGCGAGGACCCGGTGCAGCCCGGAGATCTGCAGGAGGCGGCGCTGCGCGGGACGCACCCCGGCCAGCCGCAGCGCTCCGCCGTGCTCGCCGGCGCGGTTGTGCGCCGACACGAGCGCCCCGAGACCGGTGGCGTCGCAGAACGACACCCCGGAGAAGTCCACGACCAGCTGGTGGTGCCCGGCCGTGTCGAGCTCGCGCAACGCCGTCCGCAGGGTGTCGGCGGTGTGCAGGTCGATCTCCCCCGAGACCGCCAGGACCGCCAGGTCGTCGTTCGCCTGCACGACTGTGACCCGCAGACCCGGCAGCGGCTCCTCCGCGCTCCCGGAGCCCGCGGCGTTCCCGGACCCCACGGCGGGCTCCGTCTCCGTGCCGCGGCACCGCAGCAGCGGGCCGCGCCGGCCGCTCGACCGGCCGCCAGGCTTCCTGTTCTCGTTCATCTCATCGCCCCCACTCTGCCGCCCCACTGTGCCGTCCATGTACGACAACCTCATCACGCCCTGCTCATCACGCTAGGCATCCGGTGGGACGAGTGAATCCCCCATCGGGTTGGACCGCCGCTCATCCTCTGGAACGAACGGGATGGAACAAAATGCAGCCGAACCCTCATCAGGGTCTCATCCTCCCAGGTCAGCGCCCGGGAATGAGCGCCGGAAACGACCGCAAGCGGCCAGCCGGCCTGAGAACCCACGGGCCGTTCCGGGCGTCCGGAGGGGCTCAGGAGGTGCGCTGAGCCCGTGCCGACGCGTAGAGGCACACGGCGGCGGCCGTGGCCAGGTTGAGGCTCTCCGCCCGGCCGTAGATGGGCACCCGCACGACGTCGTCCACGTGCCGCAGGATCTCATCCGGCAGGCCCCAGGCCTCGTTGCCGAACACCCAGGCCGTCGGCTCGGCGAGGAGTCCGTCGTCGATGGCCTCGTCCAGTGTGCGCTTGCCCGCGCCGTCGGCCGCCAGCACGGTGAGACCCGCCTGCTTGAGGTCGGCGATCAGCGTCTCGAAGCGCGGCCCGACCACGACGGGAAGATGGAAGAGACTGCCCGCGGACGCCCGCACGCACTTGCCGTTGTACGGGTCGACGGAGGCGTCGGTGAAGATGACGCTCTCGGATCCCGCGGCGTCGGCGGTCCGCAGGACGGTGCCGGCGTTGCCCGGGTCGCGGACGTGGGCGAGCACCGTCACCAGCCTCGGCCGGGACTCCAGCGCGGTGCTCAGCGGAACGTCGATGAACTCGCAGACCGCCAGCAGCCCCTGCGGGGTGACGGTCTGCGCGAGCTCGGCCATGACCTCGCCGCTGACCCGGAGCACCGGCACGCCGGCCTGCTCGGCCGCGGTCACCAGCTCCGGGTGGCGGGACTCGGCCTCGGCGGTGGTGAACAGCTCCGCGAGACCCCCGGGGATCTCCAGCGCCTCGCGCACCGCCTGCGGCCCCTCGGCGAGGAACCGGCGCTCACGGCGCCGGAAAGCGCGTTTGGCGAGCCGCCGAGCGGCCTTCACCCGTGGTGAACGCAGTGAGGTCAGCTCGTCGCGGCCCGCCATCGTCGCTCGTTCGCCTGCCGGCCCGATGCCGGGCTCAGGCGGCCTCGCTGCCCTCGGCGGGCAGCGCGGCCTTGGCGACCTTCACCAGGGCGGCGAAGGACTCGGCGTCGTTGACGGCCAGCTCGGCCAGCATGCGCCGGTCGACCTCGACCTCGGCGGCCTTGAGACCCTGGATGAACCGGTTGTAGGTCATGCCGTTGGCGCGGGCCGCGGCGTTGATGCGCTGGATCCACAGGCGGCGGAACTGCCCCTTGCGGTCCTTGCGGTCCCGGAACGCGTACGTCATGGAGTGGAGCTGCTGCTCCTTGGCCTTGCGGTAAAGGCGCGACCGCTGGCCGCGGTAGCCGCTCGACCGCTCCAGGACGACCCGACGCTTCTTGGCGGCGTTGACCGCCCGCTTCACGCGTGCCACGTGATGAACTCCTTCGTGGGGGCCGGGGCTTCTGGCCTCGGCCGGTCGTACGGATAGCTGGTCGTCGGCTGCTTACTTGCGCAGCAGCTTCTTCATGTTCTTGGCGTCGGCGGGGCTCACCACGACGTTGCCGCTCAGGCGGCGGGTCCGCTTGGTGGGCTTGTGCTCGAGCAGGTGGTTCTTGTTGGCGCGGCGGCGGATCACCTTGCCGGAGCCGGTCAGCTTGAAGCGCTTCTTGGCACCACTGTGGGTCTTGGTCTTCGGCATGGTCGCCGTCGTCTCCCTCTACTCGGGCCCCCTGCGAAGGCAGGCAGGCGTGCCTGATCGGGCGCACCCCACGGGTCACATGGCGACGCGCCTGGTCAGGCTCAATGTACGTGCGTCATGACCCTGCCAAGGCAGGATCACATGCGGCTCGGCCTCGCGGCCGGGCCGGCGGCCCTCGCCGGGCCGGTCAGGCGGTCTCGTCCGAGCCTGCGGACGCCTCGCGGGCCGCGCGCTCGGCCTTGGCCTCGGCCTTGGCCTCCGCCTTCTTCTTGTGCGGACCGATCACCATGATCATATTGCGGCCGTCCTGTTTGGGCCGCGACTCCACGAAGCCGAGCTCCTCGACGTCGTCGGCGAGCCGCTGGAGCAGCCGGAAGCCCAGCTCCGGGCGCGACTGCTCGCGACCACGGAACATGATCGTGACCTTGACCTTGTCCCCTGCCTTGAGGAACCGCACCACGTGACCCTTCTTGGTCTCGTAGTCGTGCGGGTCGATCTTCGGCCGGAGCTTGATCTCCTTGATGACCGTGTGCGCCTGGTTCTTCCGCGCCTCGCGCGCCTTCATCGCCGACTCGTACTTGAACTTGCCGTAGTCCATGAGCCGGGCGACGGGCGGGCGCGCGGTCGGCGCCACCTCGACCAGGTCGAGATCCGACTCGCGCGCGATTTCAAGGGCCTTGGCGATGGGCACGATGCCCACCTGTTCGCCGTTCGGGCCGACGAGCCGGACCTCGGGCACGCGAATGCGGTCGTTGATACGCGGTTCGGCGCTGATGGGACCTCCTTGGGGCCGTCACTCAAGTTCTAGGACCGGTCGTACCCCAGGCTCTCCATGAAGAAAAGCCCCGTACGACTCGCACACGGGGCCACCTTCGGTCGCCTCGGGGCCACTGGCCGCCGAGGGCGACGGCAGAACGGGCGCCGAGGCGCCAGCCTGCCGGACCGAGACCCACCGGCCTGCAGCCGGTCAGGTGGGAGGTGGCCTCCGCTTGAGCGCCCCGCCCGGTATCCGTCTGGACACCCAACGAGGCCGGTCAGCCACCAAGACTACCACCTGGTGGGCACTACTGAGACATCCGCCGTCAGGCCGGGACGGCGGAAGGGGCGTGGGGCACGCCACCGGTTTCAACGACACCACAGGCCCCCTGAATTCCCATGGGAGGTGACGGGCATGTGCCGGAGGCGGGGCCGGTGTGGAACGGCGGCGGCTTGCTAACGTGAGGGGACGACCGGCCGCCGAGGCCGGTTGAACGGAAAGATCCCGCGATGCGCGCTTTCAGGTCCGGCGCCGCTCCCACCGCCGCGCCGCGCACGGCCCCGCCGATCCGGCTCGAGTTCGCCCAGAAGGCCTTCATCCTCGACGGCGACCGCCGCCTCCTCCTGGTGCGCAAGTCCGCCACGGACCCGCACCATCCGGGCAGGTGGGAGGTCCCCGGCGGGCGGCTGGAGGTGGCCGACGACATCGATCTCGACGACCACATCAGGCGCGAGGTGTGGGAGGAGGTCGGTCTCAAGATCGATCCTGGTCCGCCGTTCCATCTCTGGCAGTGGTTCATGGCCGACGCGCGCCCGGGGCCGCGCGGCCGTCCGGGCCAGGTCCGGGTGGTGGCGACGGCGCGGCTCTGCCGGCCGGTCACCACGCAGGCCAGCGTCGAGCACCAGACAGCCGACGATCATCTGGACGAACCTGCCTGGGTGCCGCTCCCCGAGCTCGGCGGCTACGAGCTGATCCCGAGCCTGCGCCCCGTCGTCCGGGCCTTCCTCCGGCTCTACCCGGAACACCGCTGACCCCGGCATGGAGACCGCCGGGGTCGACGCGGGAGAGGCCACCGCCCGCCCGCCGGTGGTGTGGCCGGGCCTCGACGGCGTGGCCGGCCGGCGCTTCGACCTGCTCGTCATCGGCGACGTGCGGCTGGAGGTCCGCGCCGAGCTGCGCGGCATGCGCTTCACCGACCTCACCGCGGACCGGCTGGCCTACGCGGACGCGAGCGCGGTGGTCGCGGGGACGGCCGTCAACATGGCGCGGAGCGCCACCGCCTACTTCCGGAACGTCGGGCTGTTCACCAGGATCGGCGACGACGACCACACCGGGTCGATCCGGCGCGAGCTGAGCAGGATCGGCGTCCGCGACCTCTGCCGCGTCGACTCCGGCATGCCCAACGGGGTGGCGGTGATGGTGCGCGACGACGCTCCGGCAGGACCGGGCGTACGGCTGCTCATCGCGGCTCGGAACGCGCCGAGCCGGCGGCTGTCGGAGGCCGACGTCCGGCGCGCCGCCGCCGAGATCCGGGCGGCGGACGTGGTCTTTCTCGACGGGTACGCGCTGCTGTCGCCGATCTCGCGGGCCGCCATGTGCGCCGCCGCCCGCATCGCCAACGAGAGCGGCACACTGGTCGCCTTCGACCTCGTCCCGCATGACATCGACGGCCGGGTGCCGAGGTGCGAGGTGCTGCCGCTGCTCGCCCTCACCGACGTCGTCGTCACCGAGGCCGCGACCGTGGCGCGGTTGCTGGAGGCGCCCCCGCCCGTCACGTCCGCTGAGGCCCGTGAGCTGCCGCCGCTGCTGGACCGCTCGGTCGGCGGGCGGCCTCTGTGGCTGCTGCGCTTCGGCGAGACCAACCTGGAGAACGTCCTGGCCTACCGGCGTGGCGAGGGCGGCGGAGGGCTCCAGCTCGAATACGCGTCCGGCTACGGCGAGGGGGTGGAACGCGCGGGATTCGGCGACCGGCTCGCGTCCTGCGAGCTCTACTGGTGGTTGTCGGCGCGCTCGCTCGGCTGAAGCGCCTCGATCGTGCGGAAGAACCGCGCCCGGCTGCCGGGCAGCCCGAAGCTCTCCTGCCACCGCCAGGGACCGCCGGTCAGGGTGGCGTCGTGCGCGACCGTCGCGGCCCAGCGCAGGAACTGGCTCGGCACACCGTCACCCGGGTGGACGGTGGCGGTTCCCTGTTCCTCCACCAGCAGGTACGAGTGACGGCTGTGGAAGAACCGCCGCACCGCCTCGTACGACGCGGGCTCTCCAGGCAGACCGCGTTCCTCGACCAACGCGCGCACGCCTGAGCCCGACGGCAGAAGATGCCAGTGCGCGTGGTCGATGCACGCGCCGCCGCCCTGCGCCGTACCCGGCCCGTGCTCGAAGAGCAGGAGGTCGTCCAGGCCGTACACCTCGCGGTAGGTCCGCACGACGCGGTCGCGCCATACCTGGGCGCGCGCCCACATGGCCCGCCCGAACGCACCCGCGCACTGGTGATGCTCCGTCGTCACCAGCAGGAGGTGCCCCTCCACGATCGGGGCGAGGTCGGGCATCAGAAAGAAGTCGTCGTCGGCCGCGAGCACCGCGGCCTCACCGGGAAGGTCCACCATCGCGTTGAAGCGGAAACGCAGTGGCGGACACAGCACGCAGTCGTGCATCGCGTCCGTGCGCATCACATCCTCCAGGGGCACGGCCCGCCACACCCGTTCCGGTTGATTTCAGGTGGGCCGTCGCTACACAGGGTGCCCAGCGCATGACATATGTGGTGTGCCAAGTGGATAGAGCCATCCAGCAGGAGGGGTGCAGATTCATGGCGGAACGGGAACATAAGCCCTAGAGAGCGGGCAACAGTGACGAACCTTCCCATCACCCCCATCGCAGCAGAAGCAGCAACCCCGGAACCGGCGCCCCGGGCGACCGGGCCCCCCGTCATCGACACAGCCGTGCTCGGCGCCCGTCTGAACGAGTGCCTGGACGTCCTCCGGGACTCCTACACCACCAATCCCCTCCCCGGCGTGGGGGGCGGCTGGTACCACGAGCTGACCCGGCCGGAACCGGGCACGACCGCGACCGCGCTCGGGCTGCTGGCCTTCGTCGAGGCCGGACGTTCCTTCGAGCACTTCGACGAATGCCTCGCCTACCTCACCTCCCGGCAGATCTCCTCCAGCGATCCGCTCAAGGACGGCGGCTGGTCCACCAAGACCAGCCTCGGCATGCCGGTCGTGGAGGCCACGGCGTGGATCGCCCGCTTCCTGGCCCGCGCACGCTGCGATCTGCGGCCTGACGCCCCCGACATCGGGCGGGCCTACCGGTGGCTGGTGCGCAACCAGAATCCCGACGGCGGCTGGGGGTCGCTGCGCAACAGCCCCTCCCGGATCTGGCTGACCTGCCTGGCCCTGCGCGCGCTGACCCAGCTCAACCCGTACGATCCCGCCATCGAGCGCGGCATCGAGTGGCTCACCGCCGACCGGACCGCACACCGGCCCGCCTGGGGCCCGACTCCGAACGCCCAGCCCACGGTGACGCACACCGCGTTCGTGCTCCTCACCCTCGCCGAGGCGCGTCCCGGGTATCGCGACGACCGCCTCCTCGCCGCGTACGACTGGCTCCGCGGCAACTTCGACGCCGGAGACGAGCACATCTGGATCGAGACCTACAACGTCTCCCCGAGCGGCCCCGGCTCCAAACCGGTCTGGCGGCTCGCCCTCTGGCACCACGGTCTGCCGATCGCCCTGTCGGCGCTGCTGCGCGATCCGCGCGGCGTGCCCGGCGGCCTGGTCAGCCGCGCGTTCCGCACCCTCGCCGACGGCGGCGCCGCCGACCCGCCCTTGGCCGGTTACCCCGGCACCGGCCGGTCCTCGTTGTGGATGCTCACATGGCGCATGGAGGCGCTCACCGACCTCAGCCGCCTCCCGCTGGCCCAGCCCGGCGACATCCTGCACTGGCTGCCCGACGCCATGGTCATCCAGCGTGCGCACGCCAGGGCCAGCCCGCTCCCCGCCTTGCTCCCCCGGCGCCACCGGATCGACCTCGCGGCCCAGGTAAAGCGGCACTGGACGACGCTCCTGCTCCTCGGCGTGTGCCTTGCCAGCCTCGTCGGCGTCATCACCGACACATGGCAGTGGCGGGACTTCTGGCTCAGCGTCAGCCTGCCGATCATGCTGTCGGTCATCCAGGAGGCCATGCGGCGGAAGAGGCCCCCGCCACCGCCTCCGAACGCACGCTAGGCGCTCGCGGCTCAGCGCTCGCGGTCAGGCCCTCACAGCGTGGCGCGGCGTGCGAGCTCGGCTTCGCCGGCGGCGCGCATCGCCTCGACCGGGACGTCGTCGCGGCCGGTCATCATCGCCACCTGCCGTACGGCCTGGTGCAGCAACATCGGGAAGCCGCCGACGGCGATCCCGCCCGACCGTTCGACCGCGGCGGCGAGCGCCGTCGGCCAGGGCGCGTACACGACGTCGAACAGCGCCGAGCCGGAGGCGGCCACCGGCTCGGCGAACGCGTCGGCGGCGCGTCCCGGCAGGGTGGACACCACGAGATCGGCGGGCAGCGCGCCGGGGACGCCGTCCAGCGTCACGACCCGCACGTCCAGCCCGAACCGTTCGCCGACCTCGGCCGCCTCGCCCGCCCGTGCCGGGTCACGGACCGCCAGGACGGCCTCCTTGAGGCCCAGCTGCGAAAGCGCGGCCAGGGTCGAGGCAGCGGTCGCGCCGCCGCCCAGCACCACCGCCGAGCCGGGCGCCCCGAGCCCTGCCTCTGTCAGCGCGGTGACGATGCCGTACACATCGGTGTTGTCGCCATGCCGCCGGCCTTCGCGCAGGACGATCGTGTTGGCGCCGCCGACCGCCACCGCCAGGTCCGACACCGTGTCGACCAGGCCCAGCGCGGTCCGCTTGAGCGGCATGGTCAGCGACAGGCCGGCCCAGTCGCGGTCGAGACCGGCGAGGAATCCCGCCAGCTCCGCCTCGTCGCACTCGAACGCGTCGTACGTCCAGCCGTCCAGCCCCATCGCCGCGTACGCCGCCCGGTGCAGGACCGGCGACAGCGAATGCGTGATCGGCGAGCCCAGCACCGCGGCCCTGTGCCCCATCGGCGCCATCAGTCGCGTGCCATCAGTTGCCGGGGTTCGCCTTCTGCCATGCCCGGAACTTGGCCTCCAGGACGCGGAACTGCTCTTCGGTCTCGGCGAACTCGGTGATCTGGTTGGTGGGGTCGGTCGCGATGAAGAAGAGCCACTTCTTGCCCTGCGTGGGGTTCATGACGGCCTCGATCGCCTCCCTGCCGGGATTGGAGATCGGGCCGGGCGTGAGCCCCTTGTTGTAGTAGGTGTTGTACGGCGACGATCTCGTCCTGTTGATGTCCCCCTCGCGGACGTTCAGAGTGCGCTTGTTGAGGACGTAGAGGACCGTGCTGTCGAACTGCAGCGGCCTGCCGATCTTGATCCGGTTGTAGATCACGTTGGCGATCTTCGGGAAGTCCTCCGTCTTGCCGCCCTCAGCCTGGATCAGGCTGGCCATCGTGATCACCTTGGCCGGGGTCATCTTCGCCTTCCGGGCCTTGGCCTCCAGGTCCATGTCGGCCGCGGCCTTGTTGAAGCGATCGACCATCTGCTTGATGATCTGCCGCGCCGAGGCGTTCGGGTTGATGTCGTAGCGGCCCGGATAGAGATAGCCCTCCAGCTTGCCGCCGGAGTACGACGGCAGGCCGAGGCCCTTGGTGTTGGCTGCCACGGCCTGGAACTTGGCCGCCTGGATGCCGGTCCGCTTCTGCAGCTCCTGGAACAGCTCCAGGGTCCGGATGCCCTCGCGCACGGTGAACTGGTTGCCGGAGCGCGACTTGGGGTCGAGCAGCAGCGCCATCGCGGCCTTCGACGACATCTGGAGGCGCATCTGGTAGAAGCCCGGCTGGATCTTGCTGGCCTTGGGCTCGTTGCCGTACACCTTCACGAACGCCCGCACGCTCTTGACGACGTTCTTCGACTGGAGCGTCGTGCCGATCGCCGAGCCACTGTCGCCCTCTTTGATCTGGACCGTGACACTCCCCGCACCCGCGCCGTCGAAGTCCGGCGGATGGATGCGCTTGTCCAGCCAGGCGTAGCCGACGACGCCACCGGTGCCCACCAGCGCCACGATGAAGGCGAGCGAGAAGAACACCGCCGCGCGCCCGCTCTGCTTGCGGCGCTTCTGCTTCTTGCGCTTCTGCCGCTGGGCGCCCCGGCTGAGCCGCTCGTCCGTCAGATGGCCCTGGGCGTACGGATCGTGGCCCTGAGCGTACGGATCGTGGCCCTGGCCCTGCGGATCGTGGCCCTGGCCGTACGGATCGGAGCCGTGCGGGTCTGAGAAGAGATCCAATTCGTTCATGAGCTTCCCCGGACGATCTCGCCTGGGGGACGTCCAGTCAACCTTTCCCCGTCAAGGGCCGCCTGAAGCAGCACCGCCGCGGCGGCCTGATCGACGACCTTGCGACGCGCCTGACCATGGACTCCCCCGGCCCGCAAGCCGCTCTCGGCGGTGACGGTGGTGAGCCTTTCGTCGTACAACCGGACCACCTCCGGGGCCAGCCGTCCGGCCAGCCTGCCCGCGAACTCCCGCGCCGCCTCGGCCGCCGGACCCTCCCGGCCCGACAACGAGGTCGGCAACCCGACGACGACCTCGATCGCCTCATGCTCGGCCACGAGTTCCGCCAGCCGGTCGAGGTCGCCCTTGCCGCGCTTCACGGTCTCCAGGGGAGACGCGAGGATCCCGTTGGGATCACAGCGGGCGACGCCGATGCGGACCGTCCCCACATCGACGGCCAACCGCACTCCCTGTCTCATGGCTTCGCTCCGCTCAGCGGCTTCAGGCGCCTTCCAGACGCCGCCGCGCCCGAAGCATGTCTCATGTGCCCAGGGTCGTTCACGCGCCCTCCATGTGGGGGGACGACCCCCCACACTCCCCGGCAACGCCAGCAGGCGTGCGCTCGCTTCGCTCGCTCACGCTGCCCCTACGGCTCGTTCCACGGCGGCCAGCGCGTCCGGAACGGCCTCCGGGTTCGCGCCTCCGCCCTGTGCGAGGTCGTCCTTGCCGCCGCCACCGCCGCCGAGCGTCTTGGCGGCGACGCCGACGAGCGCGCCGGCCTTCAGGCCGCGTTCCTTGGCGCCCTCGCTGACGGCGATCACCACGACCGGGCGGTCCTTGGGCACGCCGACGACCATGACGACGGCGGGGCGGCCCGCGAGCCGGCCGCGGACGTCCACAGCGAGCTTGCGCAGATCGTCGGCGCCGGTGCCGTCCGGCGCCCGGTGGGCGACGAAGGCGACGCCGTTCACGTCCTTGGCGCCCTCGGCGAGGGACCCGGCGATCGCCAGGACCTGCTGCGACCGGAACCTCTCCAGCTCCTTCTCGGCCTCGCGGAGCCGGGTCACCAGGCCGGAGACGCGTTCGGGCAGCTCCTCCTTGCGGGTTTTGAGCTGCTCGGCGAGCTGGGCGACGAGCACGTTCTCCTTGGCGAGGAACCGGAAGGCGTCGATGCCGACCAGGGCCTCGACGCGGCGGATGCCGGCGCCGATGGACGACTCGCCGAGGACCTTGACCAGGCCGAGCTGCCCGGACCGGGCGACATGGGTGCCGCCGCACAGCTCGCGGGAGTAGTCGCCGACCTCCACGACCCGGACCTCGTCGCCGTACTTCTCGCCGAACAGCGCCATGGCGCCCATCGCGCGGGCCTCGTCGAGGGAGGTGGTGAACGCGCGGACGTCGAGGTCGTTGACGAGGACGTCGTTGACCTCGTCCTCCACGTCGCGCAGCACGCTGACCGGGACGGCGCCGGAGGCGGTGAAGTCGAAGCGGAAACGGCCGGGGGAGTTCTCCGAGCCGGCCTGCGCGGCGGACTCGCCGAGCGCGCGGCGGAAGCCGGCGTGCACCATGTGGGTCGCGGTGTGCGAGCGCGAGATCGCCCGCCGCCGGTCCACGTCGATCTCGGCGAACGCGGTGTCGCCGGCCTGGGCCTCGCCGCTGCGCACCGTGCCGCGGTGCACGATCAGGCCCGCCAGCGGGGACTGGACGTCGTCGACCTCGATGACCGCGCCGTTGCCGAGCCTGATCACGCCGTGGTCGGCGAGCTGGCCGCCGCCCTCGGCGTAGAACGGGGTGCGGTCGAGCACGACCTCGACCTGCGACCCCTCGCCGGCGGCCGGCACGTTGGCGCCGTTGACCAGCAGGCCGACCAGACGCCCCTCGCCGAGGACGTTGTTGTAGCCGATGAACTCGACCTGGCCGCCGGAGCGGGTCAGCAGGTCGTCGAGCGCCGACACGTCGAGGTTGCCGGTCTTCTTGTCCTGCGCGTCCTTCTTGGCGCGGTCCCGCTGCTCCTTCATGAGCCGGCGGAAACCCTCCTCGTCGACCTGCAGGCCCTGCTCGGAGGCCATCTCCAGGGTCAGGTCGATCGGGAAGCCGTAGGTGTCGTGCAGCTTGAACGCCTGGTCGCCGGCCAGCGACGGGCGGCCCGAGCGCCGGGTCTCCTCCACCGCCGCGTCGAAGATCGCGGTGCCGGTGCGCAGGGTCTGGAGGAAGGACTCCTCCTCCGCGTCGATCACCGTGTGGATGTTGGCGGCGGTGCGGATCAGGTCCGGGTACTGCTCGCCCATGGTCTTGATCGCGACGGCGGTGAGCTCGTGCATGAGCCCGGCCTCCTCGCCGCCCAGCAGCCGCAGGTTGCGGATGGAGCGGCGCAGGATGCGGCGCAGCACGTAGCCGCGGCCCTCGTTGCCGGGGCGGATGCCGTCGGAGACCATCATCGTGCCGCTGCGCACATGGTCGGCGACCACGCGCAGCGACACGTCGGCGCGCTGGTCACGGCCGTACTTGGCCCCGGTGAGGCCGGCCGCCCGGTCGAGGATCTTCCAGAGCGTGTCGGTCTCGTAGATGTTGTCGACGCCCTGCAGGACGGCGGCCATCCGCTCCAGGCCCATGCCGGTGTCGATGTTCTTGGCGGGCAGCTCGCCGAGGATCGGGAAGTCGTCCTTGCCCTGGCCGGCGCCGCGCTCGAACTGCATGAAGACGAGGTTCCACACCTCGAGGTAGCGGTCCTCGTCGGCGATCGGGCCGCCCTCGCGGCCGTACTCGGGACCGCGGTCGTAGTAGATCTCCGAGCAGGGGCCGCACGGGCCGGGCACGCCCATCGACCAGAAGTTGTCGGCCATGCCGCGGCGCTGGATGCGGTCCAGCGGCACGCCCACCTGCTTGTGCCAGATGTCCTGGGCCTCGTCGTCGTCCTGGAAGACGGTGACCCAGAGCTTCTCCTCGGGGAAGCCGAACCCGCCGTCGGCCTGGGAGCGGGTGAGAAGCTCCCAGGCGTACGGGATCGCCTGCTCCTTGAAGTACTCCCCGATCGAGAAGTTGCCCAGCATCTGGAAGAACGTGGCGTGCCGGGCGGTCTTGCCGACCTCGTCGATGTCGGGGGTCCGCACGCACTTCTGGGCACTGGTCATCCGCGGCGCCGGCGGGGTGCGCTGGCCGAGCATGTAGGGCTTGAACGGCACCATGCCGGCGTTGACCAGCAACAGCGTCGGGTCCTCGGCGATCAGGCTGGCCGAGGGCACCACCAGGTGCCCGTGCTCCTCGAAGAACGTGAGGAAGCGGCGTGCGACCTCTGCCGACTCCATGATCAGTGGCCATCCTTGTCGTCGTTGATGATCGTGTAGCGGGCCCTCAGCACCCTCCGGGGTGTGCCTTCGGGCGGCTCGGGGGGAGCCTGGTCCATCCGGATGGCCTCGCGGAGCTCGGCTTCGCGCGCCTCCATCTCAGTACGGACGTCGGAGGCGAAATGCCTCAACCGATCTCCGGCGCCCTGTCCGGCCGTCACCGCCCGGGCCGCGACGCCCTCCGGGGACCAGGTGCGGGCGAAGCGCTCCACCCGCCGCTTGACGCGGTGGGTCGCGTAGACGCCCGCCCCGGCGCCGAGTGAGAGCCAGAAGAGCCGTCTCATCGCCGCCCCCTGCCTGAGCCGCGGGCCGGCAGCTGCGGGCGGGCGGTCGGCTCCTCGGGCCGGTTGTTGCCCAGGGCCTTGCGGACGCCGTAGGAGAACGCCGCGGCCTTCACCAGCGGCCCGCCCACCACCGACGTCATGACCGTGGTCACCGCGGACACGTTCTGGGTGACCCCGGCGACCTGCTTGGTGATCACGTCGGTCCGGCCGAGCTGCTCGTTGGCGCGCTGCACCGTGCGCGTCATGTCGTCCAGCAGCGGCCCCGCCTGGTCGCCGATGTCGGAGACGACCTTGCTGGCCTCGCCGAGGAGCCGGGCGAGCTTCAGCAGGGTGAAGGCGATGAAGGCCACGAGAATCGCCCAGAACACGGCCACGATGAGACCTGCTAGCTGTCCACCAGTAAGCATCAGGGCTTCCGTTCGCTGTCGCGGGTCGTCTCAGGTCCGGATCGGTCAGACAGACCTTACCGTGGGCACCGGCCCTGGCCGCGCAGGGTTTGCGACGCGCGGACGGCCGCGACCGGGAGCTTCCCGCGCGAGGTGAGCCCGGCGCCCGAGGCGTTCTCCGGGCAGATTACCGGCCCAGGGCGACCGATCGCTGGATCATGCTACTTCGCGGGTTTGCCGGTGCCCTTGCCGCGCAGCACGGTGCGGATGCGGTCGAGCACCTCGGAGAAGCGCGCCTCGGCTCCGTGCCTGGTCGGGCGGTAGTACTCGCGGTCCTTGACGGTGTCCGGCGCGTACTGCTGGCGGACGACCCCGCCGGGATGGTCATGCGCGTACTTGTAGCCCTTGCCGTGGCCGATCTGGGCGGCACCCTTGTAGTGCGCCTCACGCAGGTGAGCGGGCACCGGGCCGACCAGCCCCTTCTTCACGTCGCTGATCGCCTCGCCGATGGCGGTGATCACGGCGTTGGACTTGGGAGCCAGGGACAGGTGGATCACCGCTTGGGCGAGGTTGATGCGCGCCTCGGGCAGCCCGACGAACTCCACCGCGTGCGCCGCGGCGGTCGCCGTCTGGAGGGCGGTCGGGTCGGCCATGCCGATGTCCTCGCTGGCGTGCACGATGAGGCGCCGCGCGATGAACCGGGGGTCTTCGCCCGCCTCGATCATCCGGGCCAGGTAGTGCAGGGCGGCGTCGACGTCGCTGCCGCGGATGCTCTTGATGAACGCGCTGATGACGTCGTAGTGCTGGTCGCCCTCGCGGTCGTAGCGGACCGCCGCCCGGTCGACCGCCTTCTCCAGCACCTCGGGCGTGATCGTGTCGCCGTCGGCGACGACGAGCCCGGCGGCCTCCAGGTAGGTGAGGGTGCGGCGTGCGTCACCCCCGGCGAGCCTGACCAGGTGGTCTTCGGCGGCGGGGTCGAGCTCCACCGCGCCGTTCAGCCCGCGTTCGTCGGCCAGCGCCCGCCTGATCACCTCGCGCAGGTCGTCCTCGCCCAGCGGCTCCAGCGTCAGCAGCAACGACCGGGACAGCAGCGGGCTGATCACCGAGAAGAACGGGTTTTCGGTGGTGGCGCCGATGAAGGAGACCCAGCGGTTCTCCACGGCGGGCAGCAGCGCGTCCTGCTGGGCCTTGTTGAAACGGTGCACCTCGTCGACGAAGAGCACGGTCTGGCGGCCGGTCATGCCGAGCTCGCGGCGGGCCAGGTCGATCTCGGCACGGACCCGCTTCACGCCGTCGGTGACCGCGGAGATCTCCACGAACCGGCGCCTGGTGACCGAGCTGACGACCGTGGCGAGCGTGGTCTTGCCCGTGCCGGGCGGGCCCCACAACACCAGCGACATCGGGACGTCACGCTCGACGAGCTGGCGGATCGGGGTCCCCGGCCCGAGCAGGTGCGCCTGCCCGACGACCTCGTCCAGTCCGCGCGGCCGCATGCGCACGGCGAGTGGCTGCACGGCGCCCGGGAGCCCTCCGCCGGGCTCGCCGCTCCGGGTGCCGGGAACCGCGGCCGCGGCGGCCGGACCGCCTCCGGTGGTGTCCGCCCCCATCGGATCGTCGAAGAGGCCCTCCGGCTGGCCCGGTTCCGCGCTGGTCACGCTCCGACACTATCTCGCCGTACGGACAATCCCGCCCGTGCCGGACCCCGCCGGCGCTCCAGCCGGACGGTCACGGCCAGGGCGGTGGCCACGATCACCGATCCCACGATCCCGTCGAGCCAGTAGTGGTTCGCGGTGAGCACCACCACGAGCAGGGTCACGACCGGATGGGCCACCGCGAGCCACCGCCAGCGGCCCCGCCCGTACCGGATCACACCCCACGCCACCAGAACGGCCCAGCCGACGTGCAGAGAGGGCATGGCCGCGAACTGGTTGGCCATCCCCTCGCCCGGTTCCGTGGCGTACGAACTCGGGCCGTAAACGTTCATCAGGTCCACGAAGTCCCCGCCCGGCAGCAGGCGCGGCGGGGCGAGCGGGTAGAGCGTGTGGATCGCCAGCGCGACCGCCAGCGACAGCGCCACGACGGCGAGCAGCCGCGGCCAGGCGGCGCGCCGCCAGAACCAGATCCAGCCCAGGAACAGGAACGTCGCGGGGAAGTGCACGCGTACGTAGTACTCGTTGGCGATACGGGCCCAGCCGTCCCAGCGCAGCGCGGCCTCCTGCAGCGCGGCCTCATCGGGCAGCCTCAGGACCCGTTGCAGGTCCCGGACCCGCTCGGCGTTCGCGAACGCCACGTCGGGCCGCCCGTCCGCCAGATGCCGCCCGTACCCGTACACGGCGAACAGCAGAGCCACCAGTGCCGCCTGAACGGCGAAAGCCAGCGCGACAGCCAAACGGGGGAGCACAGATCGCCGCATATTGTAAGAATCAACTACCTTCTCCCGTAATCTCTGGTCCGCGAGTAGGGTTCACGATCCACCGGAAGGGTGAACGGCAAGGGTGACGGTGACCGGTATGGCACGCCGACGGCACGGGCTGGCAGGGCTGCTCGTGGCGCTCTTCGTCGTTGCCGGGCTTGTCTTCACCTACGGGCTCGGGCATGCCGCCCCCATGCGGGTCTGCACCGCCCACCTCACCAGCGTCCCGGCCGACGTGGCCGACGCCCTGGCGCACGAGGCGGACCACACCGCGACCGCCTCAGGCGCCAAGACAGCCGAACCCGGCACGGCCGCCGAGCCCGTCAAGGGCGTGCCGGGGAAGGCCGTTCCGCTCGCCGCCGCCCCGGTCACGGCGAGGGCACCGCTCGACCTGCCCCCGCTGGACCCGGCAAGCGGCTGCCTCTCGCTGGCGATACTGCTCAGCCTCATGATCCTGGCCCTGGCGGCAAGGCCGACCCGTGCGGGCGGCGTCCTGCCCGCCCGCGTCGGCTGGATCATCGGGATCCCCTGGCAACGGGCACCGTTCTCTCCCTCATTGGCCTCTCTGCAGGTGCTTCGGCTGTGACGGCCTGGCCGTCCTCAGCCATTTAGAAGCCATAGAGAGCAGGAGGAGTATCCCCATGTCCAAGAGCGCCCGTAACCGTGTGCAACGCCAGAACGCCCTGACCGAACGCACCGTCCCCTGGGGCGGCATCGTCTTCTTCACCGTCATCGGTGTCGTGGCCGTCGTGGCCATCACTTTCGCTTTCCTACAGACCCGCACCTCGTCCGCATCAGCGGACATCCAGGGGCTCGTGCAGAAGGACGGGCTGAGTCGCGACCACGTCGCCACCCCGGTCAAGTACGACTCCACTCCCCCGATGGGCGGTGCCCACGACGCGGCCTGGCAGAACTGTGACGGCCGGGTCTATGACCAGGCACTGCGCAACGAGAACGCCGTCCACTCGCTGGAGCACGGCGCAGTCTGGATCACCTACAAGCCCGATCTGGCCGCCGATCAGATCAGCAAGCTGAAGGAGAAGGTCGAGGGCAACGACTACACGATGATGAGCCCCTACCCGGACCTGGACGCGCCGATCGCGCTCTCCGCGTGGGGCAAGCAGGTCAAGGTCCAGGACGCCTCCGACAAGCGCGTGGACGCGTTCCTGAAGGCGTACGTGAAGGGGCCGCAGACGCCCGAGCCCGGCGCCGCCTGCAACGGGGCCAAGGACACGCCGTGAGCGACGCGGTCCGGGCACCACGAGGACGCCGGGTGACCGTCGTCCTCGCGGTGCTCGTCCTCGCCGGGGCCGCGGTCTTCGCCGGGTTGTCGGCGCTGCGGGGGGACGAGCCGGTGTCCGACGGGCCCGAGGCCGGGTTCGCCCGGGACATGAGCACCCATCACGCGCAGGCCGTGCAGATGTCGTTCACCATCCGGGACCGCACTGAGGACAAGGCCACCCGGCTGCTCGCGTTCGACATCATCAACACCCAGTCGGCCCAGATCGGCATGATGACCGCCTGGCTGGACGAGTGGGACCTGCCCAAGACGAATCCGGGCGGGCGGATGCGCTGGATGAACGGGCACGGCGGCCACGGCTCCGCGACGGCGCCCGGCGCCGCCGCGACACCGGGCGCGGACGGCGCGGTGATGCCGGGGATGGCCACGCGGACGCAGCTGCGGGAGCTCGAACGAGCCTCGGGCCGGACCGCCGAGATCAGCTACCTGCGGCTGATGATCGCCCATCACCGCGCCGGGGTCACGATGGCCGAGGCCGTGCTGGCCCGGACCGACCACCCGCGGGTGCGGCGGCTGGCGCGGACCATGGTCGACGGCCAGCGGTCCGAGATCGATCTCATGAACCGCATGCTGTCCGAACGGAGCGCCGGGACGGGTTAGCACGACCGGCGGCGCGACCGGCTGAGCGACCGGCGGCACGGCCGAGGTTGCCGATATCGCTTGACACGTCAGGCGCGGCGCGGGTCACTGACCACCATGGCTCAGAAACTCAGCGGCTACCACCGGGCACTGGACCTGTTCGAAGGCGTGGTCGGTGGCGTCACGCGGGACGGCTGGGACAGGCCGTCCCCGTGCGCCGGATGGACGGCGCGCGACGTCGCCGGGCATGTGATCGGTGGGCAGTACCTGATCCGGGCCATGGCGACCGGCGCGCCGAAACCGGACGTCAGCAGCGCCCCCTCCCGGTACGCCGCCGGCGACGCCCTGCTGGAATGGCGGACGGCGCGTAAGGAGTGCGCCGCCGCCCTCACCCCGGACGCACTGCGGCGGCCCGTCCCGTTCGGGAGCCTGGGCGACCTGCCGCTGGGCGACTTCCTCGGCGGTTACCTCCTGGAGCCGCTGATCCACGCCTGGGATCTGGCCCGGGCGACCGGCCAGCCCGCCAGGCTCGACCCCGATCTGGTCCACCACGCGTTCGCGACGGCACAGATCATCGCGAAGGAGCTCCGGGCGAGCGGGGACCTGGGCCCGCCGCTGCCCGCACCGCCCGGCGCCGACGAGCAGACCCGGCTGCTGGCCTTCCTCGGGCGGCGGGCGATCTAAGAGAACTCGGCGAGGGTGCGCTCGGCCTCTTCCAGCCATGCGCGGCGGGCGGTCAGCGCCTCCTCGGCGTCCTTGATGTCCTTGTCCCGCCCGGCACTCTGGGCCTTGGCAAGACGCTTCTCCAGCTGCTCGATGGAGTTGCGAAGCTGCGCCACGGTCGCCTCTGCACGCGCGCGGGCCTCGGGGTTGGTGCGCCGCCACTCCTGCTCCTCGGCGCCGCGGATCGTCTCCTCGATCTTGCGGAGCCGGCCCTCCAGGCGGTCACGCTGGTCGCGCGGCACCATGCCGGCGGCCTCCCAGCGCTCCTGGATCGCGCGCAGCGCCTGCCGTGCCTGGCGCACGTCCCGGACCGGCAGCAACCGCTCGGCGTCGGCGAGGATCTTCTCCTTCTCCTCGGCGTGCACGCGCAGCTCGGCGTCGCGTTCGGCGAACGCGGCGCTGCGGGCTGAGAAGAAGGTGTCCTGCGCGCCCTTGAAGCGCGACCACAGCTCCTCTTCGGCGTCGCGGGCGGCCCGGCCCGCCGACTTCCAGCGGCGCATCAGATCGCGGTACGCCGCGGCGGTCTCGCTCCAGTCGGTCGAATCCGACATCGCCTCGGCTTCGGCGACCAGGCGCTCCTTCTCGCGGCGCGCGTCCTCACGCTGCTCGTCGAGCGTCGCGAAGTAGACCTTGCGGCGCTTGGTGAAGGCGTTGCGGGCGGCCGACAGCCGCTTCCACAGCGCGGTCTCGGTCGGCCGGTCGATGCGCTCGGCGGCCTTCCACTCCTCCACCAGCTGGCGCAGGCGCTCGCCGCCGTTCTTCCAGTGCGTCTCCTCGGCGGCGATCCGCTCGGCCTCGCCGACGATGCGCTCCTTGATCTCGCGCGCCTCGTGCCGGGCGTGCTCGCGCTGCGCCTTGACCTCCTCGCGGCGCTTGCCCACCGTCTCGGTGAGACCGTCGAGCCGCCGCACCAGGGCCTCGAGATCGCCGACCGCGTGCGCGTCGGTCACGGCCTCACGCAGCCGCTGGATGCTCTGCTGGGCCTGCGAGGGCTGCAAGTCGGTCGTGCGGACCCGCTGCTCGAGGAGGCCGATCTCGGTGGCCAGCGCGTCGTACTTGCGCTTGAAATAGGCCAGGGCCTCCTCCGGGGCGCCCGCCTGCCAGGACCCGACGGCCCGTTCACCGTCCGACGTCTTGACGTAGACGGTGCCTTCCTCGTCCACCCGGCCCCAGGGATCGGTCGCGCTGGACACGCTTGCCTCCCGCATCACGGGTCCGGTCGTTTCCTATGCAGACCGGACCCTCCACACCTTAATGTCCCGACGCCCTATTTCTTGGCGATCGAGACGTCCTGGATCGTGACCTTCTTCTTCGGTTCGCCCGTACCGTCCTGCCCGGCCTTGGCGATGCCACCCTTGGCGACGGCCTCCAACACGTCGATACCCGAAGTGATCTTGCCGAACACCGTGTAGTCGGGGCTGAGCTGGGAGTCGCCGTACACAAGGAAGAACTGGCTCCCGTTGGTACCGGGGCCAGCATTGGCCATGGCCAAGGTGCCCTTGGTGTATTTGGCGCCGTCGGTGTTCTCATTGCCGAACTGGTAGCCGGGGCCGCCGCTGCCGGTGCCGGTGGGGTCACCGCACTGGAGCATCTTCAGGCCTTCGCTGGTGGAGAGCCGGTGGCAGAAGGTCTTGTTCCAGAAGTCCTTCTTGGCCAGGAAGGCGAAGGAGTTCGTGGCACACGGGGCCTTCTTGCCGTCCAGCTCAAGGCCGATGTCGCCCTGGCTGGTCTTGATGGTCGCCTGCACCGTGCCCTTGTAGGCCGGCTTGACCGGCGGCTTGCCCAGGTCCTTGGGCGCACCCGCCTCCTGGGCCGCGGTGTAGGCGCACTCGCCGGGCTTGGCCGCGGCCTGCGTCGGTGTGGGGCTGGCCGCCGCGTCGGCGTTGGCGTTCGCCTTGTCCTTGTCCTTGTCGTCCTTGCCACCGGCGAACGCGGCCACGGCACCGGTGCCGCCCGCGATGACCGCGACGGCCGCCACGGAAGCGATGATCTTGACGCGCCGGGCGCGCGTCTCCCGGGCGAGCCGGGCCTGTTCCTGGCGCTCGTATCGCTGGCGCGCGAGCTGCTTCTTGCGGTCCTTCCCCGCCACGGGCCTGCCCCTCCGATGTGATCAGGTGAACGTGCAGCGCATAGTAGCGGTACCGGGGACGCGGATGGGCCATCCCGCCGGCCCCGCCGCCCGCCGCAGGCAGGACCACGCGGCCGACACGGCGATCGGCGCATCTCGTTCGCGGCGCCCACGGCCCCGCCGGTACCCTCGAAGCGCGGCACATCTCAGGTTCTCTGCCGTTTCCAGCTCTCAGGAAGGACGACCGTGCTCGTCGCCGGGTTCCCCGCTGGCTCGTTCGCCGCGAACTGTTATCTCGTGGCGCCCGCCGCGGGCGAGGAATGCGTGATCATCGACCCCGGCCAGGACGCCGAGGCCGGGATCGACGAGGTCCTGCGCGAGCACCGGCTCAAGCCGGTCGCGGTCCTGCTGACGCACGGCCATCTCGACCACGTCTGGTCGGTGGCGCCGGTGTGCGGCGCCAAGGACGTGCCCGCCTACATCCACCCGGACGACCGGGAGCTGCTCACCGATCCGGCCAAGGGCTTCGGCCTGGGCGCCGGTCAGCAGCTGTTCGGAGGGCTGACGCTCAGCGAGCCGGACGACGTCAAGGAGCTGTCGGACGGCGCGGTGGTCGAGCTGGCGGGGCTGCGGTTCACCGTGGACCACGCCCCCGGCCATACGCCCGGGTCGGTGACCTTCCGCACCCCGGCGACGCAGGAGCTGCCCGACGTGATCTTCACGGGGGATCTGCTGTTCGCCGGGTCGATCGGGCGCACCGACCTGCCGGGCGGCTCCTATGAGGAGATCCTCAAGAGCCTGTCACGGGTGTGCCTCTCGCTGCCGGACGAGGCCGCCGTCCTGCCCGGCCACGGCGAGCAGACCACCATCGGCCGTGAGCGCGCCAGCAATCCGTTCCTCGCGGATCTGGCGCCGACAGACGGACCTGACAAGGGATTCTGAGCCAAACGATCATGAGTTCGAGCTTTCAGGCCCCCAAGGGGGTCAGTGAATACGTTCCGCCGCGCGCGGACCTCTTCGCCGCCATCCGGCAGGCGTTCGCCGAGCAGGCCCGGCTGGCCGGTTACGGCTATCTGGAGCTGGCGGTCTTCGAGGACACCAATCTCTTCAGGCGGGGCGTCGGCGAGTCGACCGACGTGGTCAGCAAGGAGATGTACACCTTCGAGGACCGCGGTGGCCGCTCGCTGACGCTGCGCCCCGAGTTCACCGCGGGCGTGCTCCGGTCGGTGCTGGAGAACGGCCTGCACAAGCAGGGCGGCCTGCCGGTCAAGGTGTGGACGACCGGCCCGGCGTTCCGGGCCGAACGGCCGCAGCAGGGCCGCTACCGGCAGTTCTACCAGCTGGACCTGGAGGCGATCGGCAGCGAGGACCCGCAGGTCGACGCCGAGACCATCGCCATCGCCTGGCAGTGGTACCAGAGTCTCGGCCTGCGGCAGGTGCGCCTGCTCCTCAACTCGCTCGGCTGCAAGGAGTGCCGCCCGGCCTACCGGGCGCTGCTTCAGGACTTCCTGCGCGGGCTGGACCTGGACGAGCCCACCCGGGAGCGCATCGAGATCAACCCCCTGCGCGTCCTGGACGACAAGCGCCCGGCGGTGCGGGCGCAGCTGACCGGCGCGCCGCTGATGGCCGACCACCTGTGCGGCGCGTGCAAGGCGCACCACGACAGGGTCCGCGAGCTCCTGGGCGACCTGGGCATCGAGTGGGAGGACACTCCCACGCTGGTACGCGGGCTGGACTACTACACCCGCACCACCTACGAGTTCGACCACCCGCTGCTGGGCGCCCAGTCGGGCATCGGCGGCGGCGGGCGCTACGACGGTCTCTCCGAGGACATCGGCGGCCCTCCGCTGCCGGGGATCGGCTTCGGACTGGGTCTGGACCGCACGGTCCTGGCTCTGGAAGCGGAGGGTGCCGAGTTCGCCGCCCCGGCCCGCTGCGAGGTCTTCGGCGTCGCGCTCGGCGAGGAGGCCGAGCGCCGGCTGTTCGCCCTGACCGCCGAGTTCCGCCGGGCCGGGATCGCCGCGGACATGGCGTACGGAGGCAAGAAGCTCAAGGGCGCCATGAAGGACGCCGACCGCTCTGGGGCCGCGTACGCCGTGATCCTCGGCGAGCGAGATATCGCCGCCGGGTCCGTCCAGCTCAAGGACCTGGCGGCGGGCGACCAGACCGCCGTACCGCTCACCGAGATCACTTCGACGTTGAAGGAAAGGCTTTCACGATGATCCGCTCGCACGAGGCGGGGACGCTCCGCAAGGAGCACGCCGGGCAGCAGGTGACGCTGGCCGGCTGGGTCGCCCGGCGCCGGGACCACGGCGGCGTCACGTTCATCGACCTGCGGGACGCCTCGGGCACCGCCCAGGTCGTCTTCCGCGAGGAGGACACTGCGCACGACCTCCGTTCGGAGTTCTGCGTCCGGATCACCGGCGAGGTGCGGGTCCGCCCGGAGGGCAACGAGAACCCCGAGCTGCCCACCGGCGAGATCGAGGTCGCGGCGGCGCAGATCGAGGTGCTCTCGGAGGCCGCGCCGCTGCCGTTCCCGATCGAGGGCGACGTCAACGTCAACGAGGAGGTCCGGCTCAAGTACCGCTACCTCGACATCCGGCGTGACGCCGTGGCCAGGGCGATGCGCATCCGCTCCGAGGGCGCGTTCCTGGTGCACGAGGTCATGCGCGAGCACGGCTTCCTCAACGTCGAGACCCCCACGCTCACGCGCTCCACCCCCGAGGGCGCCCGCGACTTCCTGGTGCCGGTGCGCCTCAAGCCGGGCCACTGGTACGCGCTCCCCCAGTCCCCCCAGTTGTTCAAGCAGCTGCTCATGGTCGGCGGCCTGGAGCGCTACTACCAGATCGCCCGCTGCTACCGGGATGAGGACTTCCGCGCCGACCGGCAGCCGGAGTTCACCCAGATCGACATCGAGATGTCGTTCGCCGAGCAGGACGACGTCCTGAAGGTCGGCGAGGACCTGGTGGCGCGGCTGTGGAAGGAGATCGCCGGCTACGAGATCCCGCGGCCGATCCCACACATGACCTACGCCGACGCGATGTCGCGCTTCGGGTCGGACAAGCCCGACCTGCGGTTCGGCAACGAGCTGACGGACATGACCGAGTACTTCGCGGGCACCTCGTTCCGGGTCTTCCAGGCCCCATACGTGGGCGCGGTCGTCATGCCGGGCGGTGCGTCCCAGACCCGCAAGGAGCTGGACGCCTGGCAGGACTGGGCCAAAGCGCGCGGCGCCCGCGGCCTGGCGTACGTGCTGCTCCAGGAGGACGGCACGCTCGGCGGCCCGGTCGCCAAGAACCTGTCCGACCAGGAGAAGTCGGGCCTGGCCGCCAAGGTCGGGGCCGAGCCCGGCGACGCGGTCTTCTTCGGCGCGGGCGTCCCGCACGCCACCCGGGAGCTGCTCGGCGCCGCCCGGCTGGAGATCGGCCGCCGCTGCGGCCTGATCGACGAGTCCGCCTGGGCCTTCGTCTGGATCGTGGACGCGCCGATCTTCGAGGCCGTGCACGACGAGAAGGGTGAGCGGATCGGCTGGACGCCGGTGCACCACCCGTTCACCTCGCCCAAGGCCGAGTACGCCGACGACTTCCAGGACCGGCCGGGCGAGGCCCTGGCCAACGCCTACGACATCGTCTGCAACGGCAACGAGATCGGCGGCGGCTCGATCCGTATCCACCGCGCCGAGATGCAGCAGCGCGTCTTCGACGTGCTGGGGCTGTCCAAGGAGGAGGCCGAGTCCAAGTTCGGCTTCCTGCTGGAGGCGTTCAAGTTCGGCCCGCCGCCGCACGGCGGCATCGCCTTCGGCTGGGACCGCATGGTCATGCTCCTGGCCGGCCAGGACTCGATCCGCGACGTGATCGCCTTCCCGAAGGCGGCGTCCGGCTACGACCCGCTGACCGCCGCGCCCACGCCGATCACCGAGCAGCAGCGCAAGGAGGCCGGGGTCGACGTGATCCCCGGCGAGGACGACGAGGCCGCGGAGGCCTGATCCTCCTGCGCGGCTCAGAACGATCAGGCGAGCCCTGCGCCCGTGACGGGTGCAGGGGCTCGCTCGTTCACGGGAAAGTCGCCGTACGGACGTTTCAGAGCCGTACAGGAGGGGTAACGCGGCTCGGCCCGAGCGCGCTCTGGGCGGCTCAGCGGTGGGTGCCGCTGGTGACGCGGTAGACGTCGTACACGCCGTCGATCGAGCGCACGGCCTTGAGGACATGGCCGAGATGCTTGGGATCGCCCATCTCGAAGGTGAACCGGCTGACCGCGACCCGGTCGCGGGTGGTGGTGACCGAGGCCGACAGGATGTTGACGTGCTGGTCGGACAGCACCCGGGTGACGTCCGACAGCAGGCGCGGGCGGTCGAGTGCCTCCACCTGGATGGCCACGAGGAAGACCGAGTCCTCGCCGGGCGACCACTTGACGTCGATCAGCCGGTCGGGCTGCTCCTTCAACTGGGCCACGTTGACGCAGTCAGCGCGGTGCACCGAGACGCCGTGACCGCGGGTCACGAAGCCGACGATGTCGTCGCCCGGCACCGGCGTGCAGCAGCGCGAGAGCCGTACCCAGACGTCCGGGTCGCCCGCGACGACGACGCCGGGGTCGCCGGTGGTCCGGGTGCGCTTGCGCCTGGTCGGCAGCGCGATCTCGGCAAGGTCCTCTTCGGCGCTCTCGACTCCGCCGAGCGCCTCCACCAGACGCTGGACGACGGTCTGCGCGGAGACATGGCTCTCGCCCACCGCCGCGTACAGCGACGACACGTCGGGGTAGCGCATGTCGCGGGCCAGGGCGAGCAGCGCCTCCCCGGACATCATGCGCTGGAGCGGCATGTTCTGCTTGCGCATCGCGCGGGCGATCGACTCCTTGCCGGACTCGATCGCGGTGTCCCGGCGCTCCTTGGAGAACCAGTGCTTGATCTTGTTGCGGGCCCGCGCGCTCTTGACGAAGTTGAGCCAGTCGCGGCTGGGCCCGGCGTCGGGCGACTTGGAGGTGAAGACCTCGACGGTGTCGCCGTTGTCGAGGGTGGACTCGAGCGGGACGAGGCGCCCGTTGACCCGGGCGCCGATACATCGGTACCCGACCTCGGTGTGGATGGCGAACGCGAAGTCGACCGGCGTGGCGCCCTGCGGCAGCGGAATGACGTCGCCCTTGGGGGTGAAGACGAAGACCTCGGTCACCGACAGGTCGAAGCGCAGCGACTCCAGGAACTCGGCCGGGTCGGCCGTCTCCTTCTGCCAGTCGAGCAACTGGCGCAGCCACTGCATGTCGGCGGCCTTGCGGCCGGCGACCGTCTCCTCTTTGTACTTCCAGTGCGCGGCGACGCCGTACTCGGCTCGGCGGTGCATGCCCCAGGTGCGGATCTGCAGCTCGACCGGCTTGCCCTCGGGCCCTATCACCGTCGTGTGCAGCGACTGGTACATGTTGAACTTCGGCATCGCGATGTAGTCCTTGAACCGGCCGGGGACCGGGTTCCACCGCGCGTGGATCGAGCCGAGGGCCGCGTAGCAGTCGCGGACGCTGTCGACGAGGACCCGGATGCCGACCAGGTCGTAGATGTCGTCGAAGCTGACATCGCGGGCGATCATCTTCTGGTAGATCGAGTAGTAGTGCTTGGGCCGGCCGGTCACCGTCGCCTTGATCCGGGCGTCGCGCAGGTCGGTCGACACGTTCTCGATCACGTCCTGCAGGAAGACGTCGCGGCGCGGCGCCCGCTCGGACACCAGCCGGGCGATCTCGTCGAACCGCTTGGGGTAGAGCGTGGCGAACGAGAGGTCCTCCAGCTCCCACTTGAGCGTGTTCATGCCGAGCCGGTGGGCCAGCGGCGCGAAGACCTCGAGGGTCTCGCGGGCCTTCTTCTCCTGCTTGTGCCGGGGCATGTAGCGCAGCGTGCGCATGTTGTGCAGCCGGTCGGCGAGCTTGATCACCAGGACGCGGATGTCGCGGGCCATCGCGACGACCATCTTGCGCACGGTCTCGGCCTCGGCGGCCTCGCCGTACTTGACCTTGTCGAGCTTGGTGACGCCGTCGACCAGCGCGGCGATCTCGTCGCCGAAGTCGGCGCGCAGCTCGTCGAGGGTGTAGGGGGTGTCCTCGACGGTGTCGTGCAGCAGCGCGCCGCACAGGGTCTCGGTGTTCATGCCGAGCTCGGCGAGGATGGTGGCGACCGCGAGCGGATGGGTGATGTAGGGGTCGCCGCTCTTGCGCTTCTGGTCGCGGTGGTAGTGCGCCGCGACGTCGTAGGCGCGCTCGATGAGACGCAGGTCCGCCTTGGGATGGGTGTTGCGGACCGTTTTGATCAGTGGTTCGAGTACCGGGTTCATAGCGGGGCCGCGCTGGGCGCCCAACCTGGCGAGCCTACGGCGCACCCGGGCGGCAGACGGTGGGATCGTGGCCGGAGTCGGCCTGGACGTGTTGGCGGGTTGAGCCGGAGCGGGTGGAGTCGCGGCGGGAGCCGCCTGACCCTTGCCGACCGGCCTCTCTTCTGCGTCCTTGGCCGCTGTGGCCGCGGGCTTGCTGGCTGCCGGCGCCTCGGCGCCGGGCGTCTGCTTGTCGGGAGTCTGCTTGTCGGCAGCCTGTGCGGGCCGGGTCGCGGGCGGCGGGGGTGCCGCGGCGCGCGATTCGTCGCGCCCGGCCGGCCCGGCCGCAGCATCCGGCCGCGCGTGCTCCGGCTCCGCGGCGTGATGCACCGCGGCGTCGGTCACCGCGTCGGTCGATACCACCTCACCGGGCACTCAGCCTCCCCTGACATGTGGGCGCCGTATCTCGCAAGTGTATCCGGCACCCTTTTGGTGCTAGACCGTAACCAGCGAATGGACGTCCAGATTCCCCAGTTTGTCCCGTCCATGCAGGAACGAGAGCTCCATCAGGACCGACAGCCCGACGACGTCCCCGCCGCCACGCCGCACCAGGTCCGCGGCCGCCCGGGCCGTTCCCCCGGTGGCCAGCACGTCATCGACGATCAGCACCCGCTCGCCGGGCGTGAACGCGTCGACGTGCACCTCGATCGTTTCCGTCCCGTACTCGAGATCATAGGTCTCTTCGTACGCCCGCGCGGGCAGCTTTCCCT
The DNA here is from genome assembly GCF_008923185.1 of Actinomadura rudentiformis. GTDB lineage: Bacteria > Actinomycetota > Actinomycetes > Streptosporangiales > Streptosporangiaceae > Spirillospora > Spirillospora rudentiformis. The sequence continues at coordinate 114,070 of NZ_WBMT01000027.1, read as the reverse complement.
TCTTCCGCACCGGGACGAAGCCCGCGCCGAAGTGGTAGGCCACCGGGGCGGCCAGGATGAAACCGCGGGCCTCGATGCCGACGATCTTGTCGATGGTGCCGCGGCCGTGGTGGTTGACGATGGTGTCCACGACGCCGGCGAAGGCCACGTGGTCGGCCAGCAGCGGGGTGATGTCCTTGAACAACACGCCCGGCTTGGGGTAGTCGGCCACGTCGCGGATCCGGTCCTGGATCAGCTTGTCGAGGTCCACTGCTCTGCTCCCTGATCATGGAACCGCGCCCCCTCACGGCGGTGTGCCGGAGGGGGCGCGGTCCAGGGTGATTCGTGTCACTTACCCCGGCGTTGCTGCCGAGTGCCCCGCTTGGGCTGCTGCCGTGGCCCTTGCTGGACCACCTTCCGGATCGTCACGCCCGCGGGCGTCGCGGCGGTGCCGGCCTTGGGAGGCGTGTCGGCGTCGCCGGTGTCGTCCACGTCGTCGACCGGCGCCGCCTCGGCGACCTTGGCCGCCTTGGCCTGCCGCTTGGCGCTGCTCTCACGCCGGGCGATGTTCTCGCGCAGCTGCTTGAACTTCGGCTCGCGCTCCTTGAGCTGGACCAGCAGCGGCGTGGCCACGCAGATCGAGGAGTACGTACCGACGATCATGCCGACGAACAGCGACAGCGACAGGTCCTTCAGCGTGCCCGCGCCGAACAGCGTGGTGCCGATGAACAGGATCGCCGCGACCGGCAGGATCGCGACCAGCGAGGTGTTGAGCGAGCGGACCAGCGTGCTGCTGAGCGCCTGGTTCGCCGCCTCGCTGTAGGTGATCTTGGAATTGGGACCGAGCGGCTTGGTCACTTCCTTGATCATGTCGAACACCACGACGGCGTCGTACAGCGAGTAGCCGAGGATCGTCAGGAAGCCCAGCAGCGTGGCCGGGGTGACCTCGAAGCCGGACCAGGCGTAGATGCCGGCGGTGATGACCAGGTCGTGGACCAGCGCCACGACGGCCGCCACCGCCATCCGCCCTTCGAACGCCACCGACAGATACGCGATGATCAAGATCATGAACACCGCGAGGGCCTGCCAGGCCTTCTTGGAGATCTCACCGCCCCAGGTCGGCCCGACCACCTGGGTGGTGATCGAGTTCGCCGAGACGCCCAGTTCCCTGGAGACGTTCTGCTTGACCTGGGTGACCTGGCCGGAGGTCAGGCTCTCGGTGGTGACCCGCCAGTCGCCGCCGGCCTTCTGCACCTTGGTCTCACCGTGCACGCCACCGCCGGCGACGGCCGAGCGGACCTCCTCGATGGAGGCGCTGGACGCCGGGATGGTGAAGACGGAGCCGCCCTTGAACTCGACACCGAAGTTGAGGCCCTGGAACAGCAGCCCCGCGATGGAGATGATCAGCAGCAGGCCGGAGATGGAGTACCAGAGCTTCGGCCGGCCGACGATGTCGGCGCTGACCTCGCCACCGTAGAACCTGGAGAAGACGGAGCGCGTGGACATCAGGCCTCCTGGCTCTTCGGAAGGGGAGCGGTGGTCCCGCCGCGGCGCAACCGGCTCGGGCTGAGGCCGGACAGCCGGTGGCCCTTGCCGAAGAACCGCGTCCTCGACAGCAGCGCCACCAGCGGCTTGGTGAAGAAGAACACCACCACGACGTCGATCAGCGTGGTGAGCCCCATGGCGAACGCGAAGCCCCGGACCCCGCCGACCGCCAGGAAGTAGAGCACCACGGCCGCCAGGAACGTGACCGCGTCGGCGACCAGGATGGTGCGCCGCGCCCGCTTCCAGGCGCTCTCGATCGAGGGCCGCAGCGTTCTCCCGGCTCTCAGCTCATCTCGCAGTCGTTCGAAGTAGACGATGAACGAGTCGGCGGTGATACCGATCGAGACGATGAGGCCGATGATGTGCGGCAGCGAGAGCCGGAAGCCCATGCCCTCACCGAGGATGACCACCGAGAGGTAGGTGATGGCCGAGGCCACCACGAGGCTGGACACCGCCACGAGCCCGAGGCCCTGGTAGTAGACCATGCAGTACAGCACGACCAGCGCGAGGCCGATGGCACCGGCGATCAGACCGCCGCGCAGCTGGTCCGAGCCCAGTGTCGAGGACACCTCGTCAATGGAGCTCTGCGTGAACTCCAGCGGCAGCGCACCGTACTTGAGCACGTTGGCCAGGTCGTCGGCGTACGTCTGCGTGAAGCTGTCGGGCGGGCCGAAGATGCTGGCGGTGCCGCCCGTGATCGGGCCGTTGTCGATGCTCGGCGCCGAGACGACCTGCCCGTCCAGCACGATCGCGACCCGGCGCTGCGGCGTCTCGGCCGGCGCCTTGTAGGCGTCGGTCGTCACGGCGGCGAACTGCCTGCCACCGGCCGACTTGAACTTGATCGCGACGGTCCAGCTGCTCTGCCCCTGCTGCGGGTCCGGAGGCATCGCGTTGGCGTCGGACACCTGCGTGCCCTCCACCCGGACGGGCCCGAGGATGTACTTCTCCTTGCCGTCCTTGTCGCAGGCCGCGACCCACTTCTTGGTGGGATCGTTGGAGCCCGGGGCGGTGGTCCCGTTGGGCGAGCAGGCCAGCTTCTTGTACTGGTCGATGACGGCCTTGTCCTCGATGCCGGTGAAGTCCTCCTGGCCGCCGAGGTCCGGCGGCAGGCTCGGCACCACGGACGGGTTGACCGAAGGCGTCGCCGAGGGGCTCGACTTGCCCGTGCCGGACGGCGTGGGCGTCGGGGCCGCCAGGGCCTCCGACAGTGCCCGGCTGCGCGGGGTCGAACTGGCGGAAGGCTTGACCCCCGCCTTGGGCGACTCGCTCGCCTTGGGCGTCGTGGTCGCCTTGGGCGTCGTGCTCGGGCTGACCGATCCGGTCGGGCTGACCGACGGCGCCGCCGCCGGCGTGCCCACGCCCACGACGTAGACCTGGCGGAACTGCAGCTTCGCCGTCTTGCCGATGGTGTCGACGACCTGCTGCTGGCCTTCGCCGGGCACGCTCACCACGATGTTGTTGCTGCCCTGCTTGTTCACCTCCGCGTCGGACACGCCCAGGCCGTTCACCCGCTGGGTGATGATCTTCACGGCCTGGTCCATCTGACTGGCAGGCGGATTCTTGCCCGCCTCGGTCTTGGCGGTGAGCGTCACCGTCGTGCCGCCGGCAAGGTCGAGCCCCAGTTTCGGGGTGCTCCTCCCCTGGAGGAACATGACCCCTGTCAGGGCCACCATGACCGCGAGCAATCCGAGGAGCGTGCGCGCGGGATTGGGAATGCTGCTACGAGGCGGAGCCACTGGTCGTCTTACTTCCCGTCTTCAATTCGTTGCCTGCGCGCCGTCAGGCCGAGGGCTTCTCCGTCGAGGAGGCCTTGGCCGCGGGCTTCGACTCGGCGTCGTCCTTCGCCTCGCCGGCAACGTCCTTCTCGTCCTTGGACAGATCGATCGAGTCACCAGAGGACTTGCCGTCCTCGTCGCCGCCCTCGGCGTCCTCGGTGTCCTCGAGCTCGTCGCCCTCGTCGTCCTTGACGACGTTCATGATGGCCTGCTTGACGAACCGGGCCTCGACGCCCGGAGCGATCTCCAGGACCAGCCCGTCGTCGTCGGTGGCCACGACGGTCGCGTACATGCCGCTGGTGGTGATGACGCGGGCGCCGGGCTCGATGGAGCTCTGCATCTGCAGCTGCTCCTTGCGGCGCTTGCTCTGCGGCCTGATCAGCAAGAAGTAGAAGACCAGGGGCACGGCGAGGAGAAGCAGCAGATTGAACGCTCCGCCGCCGCCACCGTTCGCCGCAATAATCGTGTTGCCGCCCATTGCTGGGGCTTCCTTCCGATGTGGTTTATCCAGCCTGTCGCCAGAATGGCCTCACGCGTGGGAACCGCCCGGCTGGGGGACGGTGACCAAGTCCCGGAGTCTAGAGAGTACGCGAGAGCCCGGCAACGACGTGACGACCGGCGGCGCCGGGAAGTTCCCAAGCCGTTACTCCATGCCCGCCGGGCTGTGACCACTGGGACGAACGAGGGCCGGGGCAGACCACGGCAGGCCGGCCCCTGAGGACCGGCCTGCCTCACGCTTCGGCGGTCAGCGCATGCGGAACTTCTGGGAGCAGCGGGGGTCCTTGCCCTTCTTGTCGAAAATGATCAGGAAGGAGGAGTACCCCTGGCCCCGGGTGTACCTGCCCGAGAGCTTGTGCCACTTGCCGTCCTGCTTGGCCCTGGCCGTCTTGCGCACGGTGGCCGGGAGCGTGGCGCCGTCCCACCAGCGGACGTCCGCCTTGTGCCGGCCCTTGCCCGCCTTGCCGGTGATCTTGTACTGGATCCAGTTGACCCGCCAGACGCGGCCGCTCCCGCGCTCGAAGTTGACGTACACGTACCCGGTGAAGCCGCCTGCGGAGCACTTGTAGGTGTAGCCCGCGCTGGCCGCCGCCTTGGCCGGCCCCTGCGCCGCCACGCTCTCCGTGGCCGTGCCGGCCTGGGCCGCCGGGGCGGACAGGGTGAACGCCGCGGTGGCGAGTGCGAGAGAGGCCCCGGTGATTGCAAGTCGCATTGGACGCCCTTCGTGATCCCGAGATTCGTCGGTCAGAAGGACGGAATCATCGACGCGTCTCCCTGCTGCCTCCGTGATGTCTCCGCGGCGTCTCCACGCTGTCTCCGCCGCAGGTCACCGGCGAGCGGAAATGGTCCGATCACACAGAGTCGTCGTCGATTTCGAAGAGGGCGCCCGCCATCGGGGAGGTCGGCGGCGGGGTCAGGCCCAGATGGGCCCAGGCCGCCGGAGTGGCGATGCGGCCGCGGGGGGTGCGGGCCAGCAGGCCCTGGCGGACGAGGAAGGGCTCCGCCACGACCTCGACGGTCTCGGGCTCCTCCCCCACCGAGACCGCCAGCGTCGAAAGCCCGACCGGCCCCCCGCCGAACTTGCGCATGAGGGAGCTCAGCACGGCCCGGTCGAGCCGGTCCAGGCCGCGTTCGTCCACCTCGTAGAGGGTGAGCGCGGCCCGGGCCAGCTCGAGGTTGATCACCCCGTCCGCGCGGACCTCGGCGAAGTCGCGGACACGGCGCAGCAGGCGGTTGGCGATGCGTGGGGTGCCGCGGGAACGGCCGGCCACCTCGGCGGCGCCGTCGTCGGAGATCTCCACGCCCAGCAGGCGGGCGGACCGTTTGACGATCACCTCCAGCTCGGCGGGCTCGTAGAAGTCCATGTGCGCGACGAAGCCGAACCGGTCACGGAGCGGGCCGGGGAGCATGCCGGCCCGGGTGGTGGCGCCCACGAGGGTGAACGGCGCGATGTCCAGCGGGATCGCGGTCGCGCCTGGCCCCTTGCCGACCACGACGTCGACGCGGAAGTCCTCCATCGCCATGTAGAGCATCTCTTCGGCGGGACGGGCCATCCGGTGGATCTCGTCCAGGAACAGCACCTCGCCCTCGGCCAGCGTGGACAGGACCGCCGCCAGGTCGCCCGCCCGCTCGATCGCCGGGCCGGAGGAGATGCGCAGCGGCGCGTTCAGCTCCGCTGCGATGATCATGGCCAGGGTGGTCTTGCCGAGCCCCGGGCCGCCGGACAGCAGCACGTGATCGGGTGTCCGGCCGCGCCGGAGGGCGCTGTGCAGGACGAGGGAGAGCTGCTCGCGGACACGTTCCTGGCCGATGAAGTCGTCGAGCTTCTTGGGCCGGAGGGCGGCCTCGATGACCTCCTCCTCAGGCCCGTCCGCATCGGCTGACACGAGCCGTTCCTCGAAGTCCCCCACTACTTGCTCAGCTTCTTGAGCGCGGCCTTGAGCAAGGCCGGGACCGGCGGGGTCTCGCCGCCATCGAGATCGGCGGCGACGGCGTCCACGGCCGCGTCGGCGTCCTTGGCCGACCAGCCGAGGTTGATCAGACCGGCCTGGACCTGCTCGCGCCAGATCTCGGTGCGGACGGGCACGCGGACGTCGTCGGCATCGCCGATCGGCCCGCCCAGGCGGTCCCGGAGTTCGAGGACGATGCGCTGGGCGCCCTTCTTGCCGATGCCGGGGACCTTGGTGAGCGCGGTCAAGTCCTCGGTGGACACGGCCCGCCGCAGGGCGTTGGGCGTGTGCACGGCGAGCATGGCCAGCGCCAGTCTGGGGCCCACGCCGCTCGCGGTCTGGAGGAGCTCGAACACCGACCGCTCGTCCTCGTCCGCGAAGCCGAAGAGCGTCAGCGAGTCCTCGCGGACGACCAGGGAGGTCGGCACCTGAGCCTGGTCGCCGACCCGCAGCCCGGCGAGCGTGGCGGGCGTGCACTGCACGGCGAAGCCGACCCCGCCGACGTCCACCACGGCTCCGTCTGGTCCGGCGGCGGCCACCCGGCCGCTGACGAAGGCGATCACCCTGTGGTCCTTCCTGTCGTACGCGCGGCCAGCCGGGCCGCGTTGATCCGGGCCTGGGCGCCGCCGCGCCACACGTGGCAGATGGCCAGCGCAAGCGCGTCGGCGGCGTCGGCGGGTTTGGGAGGGGCGTCCAGGCGCAGCAGGCGGGTGACCATCGCGGTCACCTGGGCCTTGTCGGCGCGCCCGTTGCCGGTGATGGCGGCCTTGGCCTCGCTGGGGGTGTGCATGGCGACCGGGATGCCGCGCCGGGCGGCGCAGACCATGGCGATGCCTGCGGCCTGCGCGGTGCCCATCACCGTGCGCACGTTGTGCTGGGCGAACACGCGTTCGACCGCGACGGCGTCCGGCCGCATCTCGTCCAGCAGGGCCTCAAGGCCGGTTTCGATGCCGAGCAGCCGGGCGGCGATGTCGTCGTCCGGGCTGGTCCGGATGACGTCCACGCACACCAGCCGGAGCGCCTTGCCAGGCGCGCCCTCCACGACGCCGACACCGCATCTGGTGAGCCCCGGGTCCACTCCCAGCACCCGCACGGCCCACCCCTTCGATCATTTGTTCGGCACCGCCAACGCTACCGAAACAGCATGACATCGTCCCGCAACCCACGCCCCGTGTCCCGGCCGGCCAGGTCGAGGTCGTCGAACACGCGGATTTCGGTGATCCAGACCGTATCCCGCCCGGAAACGACGAAGGCCCGGCCCCCGAGGAGATCTCGGAAGCCGGGCCAGGCCACCAGAGCCATGACCTAGGCGTCGATCTTTTCCATGACTTCGTCGGAGACGTCGAAGTTGGCGTAGACCTCCTGGACGTCGTCGCTGTCCTCCAGCGCGTCCAGCAGGCGGAACACCTTGCGGGCGTTGTCCTCGTCGAGCGGCACCGACATGGTCGGCAGGAACTTGCTCTCCGCCGAGTCGTAGTCGATGCCCGCGTCCTTGAGGGCGGTGCGGACGGCGACCAGGTCACCGGCCTCGCAGACGACCTCGAAGCTCTCGCCCAGGTCGTTGACCTCCTCCGCGCCGGCGTCGAGGACGGCCATCATCACGTCGTCCTCGTCGGTGCCCTCCTTGGGCACGATCACGACGCCCTTGCGGTTGAACATGTACGACACCGAGCCCGGGTCGGCCAGGGAACCGCCGTTGCGGGTGAGCCCGACGCGGACCTCGGAGGCGGCGCGGTTGCGGTTGTCGGTGAGGCACTCGATGAGCACCGCGACCCCGCCGGGCGCGTAGCCCTCGTACATGATGGTCTGCCAGTCGGCGCCGCCCGCCTCCTCACCGGCGCCGCGCTTGCGCGCGCGCTCGATGTTGTCGTTGGGGACCGAGCTCTTCTTCGCCTTGTAGATGGCGTCGTACAGCGTCGGGTTGGCCTCGGGGTCACCGCCGCCGGTGCGGGCCGCCACCTCGATGTTCTTGATCAGCTTGGCGAAGAGCTTGCCCCGCTTGGCGTCGAGGGCCGCCTTCTTGTGCTTGGTCGTCGCCCATTTGGAATGGCCGGACATCTGTCAATCCTCCTGCTCCGTCGCCCGGCGCACCAGATCGGCGAAGTAGTGGTGCACGCGGAAGTCGCCCGTCAGCTCCGGGTGGAAAGCGGTCGCCATGAGACGGCCCTGACGGACGGCGACGATCCTACCGGCGTTGGAACCGGTCTCGGCGCGGCCGAGCACCTCGACGCCGGCGCCGACCGACTCGACCCACGGGGCCCGGATGAAAACAGCGTGGTAGGGGGCGTCGCCGATGCCGCTGAGCCGCACGTCGGACTCGAACGAGTCGACCTGGCGGCCGAAGGCGTTCCGGCGCACCGTCATGTCGATGCCGCCGACGGTCTCCTGGCCTTCGATGCCGTCCCGGATCCGGTCGGCCAGCATGATCATGCCGGCGCACGATCCGTACGCGGGCATGCCGGCCTCGATGCGTTTGCGCAGCGGGTCGAGCAGGTCGAAGGCGCGGGCCAGCTTCCACATCGTGGTGGACTCGCCGCCGGGCAGGACCAGCGCGTCGACGCGTTCGAGCTCCTCGGGCCGGCGGACCGGGCGGGTGCGCACCCCCGCCGCCTCCAGGGCCCGCGCGTGCTCACGCACGTCACCCTGCAGAGCGAGCACGCCGATCTCGGGCACAGCAGTCACCAGTGGAAACCTTCCGGGGAGTCGGGGGGCCGTTCACAACCCTAGACGCTCCTTACAACGCCCCGGCACCTGCCAGATCTTCCCTAGCCGAGCTTGAAACGGCGCAGAGGGAGCTCCATCGGCAGGAAACCGTCGGGTCCGCGCTCGGCCAGGTGGCGGCCGAACATGTGCCGCTCGGCGAGCGCGAGGCCGAACTGCTCCGGGTCGAACGGCAGGGGCACGTCGTCGGCGCCCTCGTCGATCGCCTTCCAGAAGGGGCGTTCGGCGGGCAGCCGGGGCCCCTGGTCGAGGACCACGCCGTCCTCGGCGGTGACGAACACGTCCCGGCGCAGCTCGCCCGCCTCGTACCAGCGGAACCAGCACCCGGAGATCACGCTGTGCAGCACGAGCACGCCGCAGTTGGCCCCCGGCAGGGCCGCGGCGGCCGTGTCGGCGATCCGGCGGGCGTCGTCGTCCAGGCAGAACAGGCGCCGGTCGCACAGCAGCAGGGCACGGTCGAACACGCCCACGAACAGCTCGTCCTCGTACGGCCAGAGCGCGAAGTCCAGCACGGTGTCGCCGGTCTCCACGAGGGAGGCCGCCGGATAGAGCCCGCGCGCCATGCTCGCCGCCGCCTCCGGGTCTGCCACCAGTCCCGGCCTGAACACCTTGCCCGGCTCGCCCTCGCTCGCGCAGGCGAGCGCAACGGACCACCCCATGCTCGTCCCCTCCCGCGACCGCCCGACGGGCCCGCCCGCCCCTCGATCCGGCCGCGGCCAGCGTAATCCCTCAAATGGCGGCTGTGGAGGGGCAGCGAAAAGTAACCACCCGGTCACCGGATCGGATGGTCTCCCACTCCATCAGCCCTGCCTGCCGCCGCGACTACCAGCCGCGGTGCGCGAACTTCTGGTCTTCGCCCAGCGAGGCGACGTTGATGCCGACCATCGCGTCGCCCAGGCCGCGCGACACCTTGGCGATCACGTCCGGGTCGTCGTGGAACGTCGTGGCCTTGACGATGGCCTCGGCGCGCTGCGCGGGGTTGCCGGACTTGAAGATGCCCGAGCCGACGAACACGCCCTCGGCGCCCAGCTGCATCATCATCGCCGCGTCGGCCGGGGTGGCGATGCCACCGGCGGTGAACATCACGACCGGCAGCTTGCCCGCCTGCGCCACCTCCTTGACCAGCTCGTACGGGGCCTGCAGCTCCTTGGCGGCCACGAACAGCTCGTCCTCGGGCAGCGACTGCAGCCGCCGGATCTCGCCGCGGATCTGGCGCATGTGGGTGGTGGCGTTGGAGACGTCGCCGGTGCCGGCCTCGCCCTTGGAGCGGATCATCGCGGCGCCCTCGGTGATGCGGCGCAGGGCCTCGCCGAGGTTGGTGGCGCCGCAGACGAACGGCACGGTGAAGGCCCACTTGTCGATGTGGTTGGCGTAGTCGGCCGGGGTCAGCACCTCGGACTCGTCGACGTAGTCGACGCCGAGGGCCTGCAGCACCTGGGCCTCGACGAAGTGGCCGATGCGGGCCTTGGCCATGACCGGGATCGAGACGGCGCCGATGATGCCCTCGATCATGTCGGGGTCGCTCATCCGGGAGATGCCGCCCTCGGCGCGGATGTCGGCGGGCACCCGCTCCAGCGCCATGACGGCGACCGCCCCGGCGTCCTCAGCGATCTTGGCCTGCTCGGGCGTGACGACGTCCATGATCACGCCGCCCTTGAGCATCTCCGCCATGCCGCGCTTGACCCGGGCAGTCCCGGTCGCGGGCGCGGTGTTGTCGGGAGCGGGACTGGAAGTGGACACGGGCATTCCTCACATGAGCGTACGACGGGACAACTTCCATGATATTGCCTGCTCTCACCCCGTCTCGACCCGGCACAGTGTCAGCAACAGGGATCGGCGCCTTACGGCATGTAGGGCTTGCCGTCGTTGACCAGCGCGACCCAGACCTGGCCGGGGGCGAAGGTCATCGGCTTGCCGTCGGCGGTGGTGAAGGTCGTGCCCTTCTCCTCCGACGGCCGTGACCACTTGGCGTCGTAGGCCTTGCCGTCGCGCAGGACCAGGGCCCTGCCGGTCCCGGTGGTCTTGATCAACGGGGTGTACGCGCCGAGCACGTCGCGGAACTGCGACCGCCCGGTCTTGGCGTACTGGATGACGACGGTCTGCCCGCCGAGCCGGCCGCCCTCGCGCGCCACGTCGGGGCTGCCGTTGTACGAGGCCAGCCAGCGCTTCTGCTTCGCCGACCAGGTGAAGCCCATCCGGACAGCGGGCCACCTGGCGGTGAACGACTTCATGGGCCTGCCCCCGGCGGGCGCCGGGCCGAACCGGAAGCCGATGTCACGCGGCCCGGTGGCCTTCGGCGCCTGCTTCAGCAGATCCTTGGGGTCGGCGTAGAGGTTGTAGGGGATCGGCTTCGGCCCCCAGCGGACGTAGGAGCTGCCGCCGTTGTCCTGCGAGATGTCGTAGACCGGCGACTTGCGGATGTACTTCTTCATCTTCGGCTGGACGCCGGAGAAGGCGAAGGCCGGCCTGCCGAACTGCGGCAGGATGTGCATGTCGGAGATGCGCGCGCTGCGGACCGGGCCCACCCGGCGGGGCAGCTTGGACGAGTAGACCGCCATGAGACGCGTCTCACCGCCCTCGACCTGCTCGATGTAGACGATGTCGGCGGCCGAGACGCCGCTCTGCGGCATGGCGTTGCGGGTGTTCTCGATCTTCACGGCCAGCACCGGGTTCTTCAGCCCGGACCTGCCGCCGGTGAAGGGATGGGTGGTGGGCGGCGGGCTCGCGCTGGACGGGGCGGCACCGGGAGTGCCGGGCGGCGCGGCCTTCGCGGGCTTGTCCGAGCCGGAGCAACCCGCGAGCGAGCCGCCGAGCGCGATCACCCCGAGCAGCGCCGCCGTCCTCCCATGGACAATCCCGTTCCATGCGTTTCGCACCATTCACCCCTTCTCTGGTGACCCGCCAGAGGTTAGCGAATTCTCGTGAACGTCAAGACATACTCGGCCCGGGGGTTGATCGGTTCAGAGTCGTGGCGGGTCGTCGTCGATCTCGAAGAAGCCCGGCAGGGGCGCCCGGCCCGCCAGCGGCAGCACCCTGATCAGCAGCTTGCGCCGGGCGATCCGGGCGGCGGAGACCGCGTCGTTGTAGAAGCGGCGCGCGTAGGCCACCTTGGCGGCCGCGGCGCCCAGCTCCTCCAGGACGTCCTGCCCGTCGCCCTTGGCCTCCAGGGTGGCCGCGAAGTCGGGCTGGTCGACCACCGCCCGCAGCGCCCGCGACAGGTCGCTCTCGGCGAACTCCCGGTTGTCGGCGTCGGCGGTGCGGGCCTCGTGGGCGGCGGTGGCCAGGACCAGGCTGGTCGCCGGATCCAGCAGATGCGAGGCGGCCAGCTCCAGGGAGACGGCCGCCCGGCGCACCAGCGCCGCGTCGAGCGCGGCGCGGGCGGTCTCCACCCGCACGTGCAGCCGGTCCAGCCGGGTCGCACGCCAGGAGACGTACACGCCGATCAGGAAGAGGACGGCGACCCAGAACAGCACGTCGACGATCCAGTCGGGGAACATTCAGACCACCCCTCAGGCCCCGACGCCGGACTCGACAACGCCGGAACCGCCTAGGGCGACCGTCTCGTACACCCGCAGCACGTCGCGCGCCACCGCCGACCAGTCGTAGGCGCGGACCGCCGCGCGCGCCTCCGCCGACAGGTGCTTGCGCCGCGCCGGGTCGTCCAGCAGCTCCCCCGCCGCCGTGGCGAGCGCCGCATGCTCGCCGACCGGGAACAATGCCCCGGCCCGGCCGCCCAGCAGAACCCGGTCGAACGCCTCGATGTCGCTGGCCAGGATCGGCGCGCCCGCCGACATGGCCTCGGCGAGCACGATGCCGAAGCTCTCGCCGCCCACGTTGGGCGCCACGAAGACGTCCACGGAGTGGTAGGCGCGGATCTTGTCCTCCTCGCTCACCATCCCCAGCACCATGACCCGGTCGCGCAGCTCCGGCGACACCTTGGCGATCGCGTCGTCGGCGTCGCCCGGTCCCGCGATCAGCAGCCGCAGGCCGGGACGTTCGCGGCCGAGGGTCTCGAACGCGCGCAGCAGCACCTGCAGGCCCTTGCGCGGCTCGTCCATCCGGCCGAGGAATCCGAGCGTTCCGCCGCCCGCCCTGCTCTGGTCGCCGTCGCCGCGACCAGGCCACCCGTCCAGCGGCTCTGCCATGGCATAGCGCTCGGTGGCCACGCCGTTGGGGATCAGGACCGCGTCACCGCCGAGATGCTCGACAAGGGTCGTGCGCGCGGCCTCGGACACCGCGATCCGGCCGGTGATCTTCTCCAGCGCGCTCTGCAGGATGGGCGCGGTGACCGAGACCACCCGCGACTTCTCGTACGAGGCGTGGAAGGTGCCCACGATCGGGCCGTCGGCCGCCCAGCAGGCCAGGATGCCCAGCGACGGCGCCGCGGGCTCGTGCACGTGCAGAACGTCGAACCGGCCCTCGTTGATCCACCGCCGAACCCGGCCCGCCGACAGGAAGCCGAACGCCAGCCGCGCCACCGACCCGTTGTAGGGCACCGGCACCGCGCGCCCCGCCGACACCGCGTACGGCGGCAGCCGCTCGTCGTCGTCGGCCGGTGTGATCACTGACACCTGGTGGCCGAAGCCGATCAGCGCCTCTGCCAGGTCGCGGATGTGCTGCTGGACGCCGCCGGGGACGTTCCAGGTGTAGGGACAGACGATCCCGACCCTCACCGGCCGTCCCCCGCCGCGGCCGCGGGCAGGTCCGCCACCCACACCTTCTGCAGCATGTGCCAGTCTTCGGGATGCGCGGCGATCCCCTCTTGGAAGGCGCGCGCGAGCTCCTGGGTCATGACCTGGATCATCTCCTGTCTGACGCCCTGGGCGGGAACGGGGATCTCCTCATGGACCCGCGCTCCCCAGTAGTCGCCCTCGTACCACAGGGTCACCGGGAACAGGGCGGCTCCCGTCTGGATCGCCAGCGCCGCCGACACGGCGGGCATCCGGGCCGTCGAACCGAAGAACTCGACATCGATGCCCTTGTCGGTCAGGTCACGGTCGACGACCAGGCAGACCGGCCGGCCGCCGCGGAGCCGCTGGGCCATCCGCCCGAACGCGGAAGCGCCCTTGTGCGGCAGTACCTCCATACCCAGGCTCTCGCGGAATTCTACGAAACGGTCGAAAAGGGACTCGGGCTTCAGCCTTTCGGCCACCGTGGTGAACGGGTAGCCGCTGTGCACGAGCCATGCCCCGGCCTGCTCGTAGTTGCCCATGTGCGGCAGCGCCAGGATGGCCCCGCGGCCGGAGTCGAGCGTGGCGAAGAGCTTCTCGTGGCCGGTCACGCGCATCCGGCCCAGGATGCGCTCCTTGTCGTATTCCGGCAGCCGGAAGACCTCCAGCCAGTAGCGGAAGTACGAACGCATCACCCGCTTGCTCAGGATCCGCACTTCGTCGTCGACCGCGTCCTTGCCAAGGACGCGGCAGAGGTTCTTCTCCAGCTGCTTGACGCCCGCGCCGTGCTGGTGCCAGGTGCGATCCGCGAGCGCCGCGAACGCCGCCCGGGCGACGCGCTCAGGCATCTTGCGGACGACCGTCCAGCCCATGGCGTAGGCGGCGTCCATCACCTCGTCCCGCAGGGGCACGTTCATGCGGGTGACCCGGCTGAGGACTCGTGGTTCTGTGCGGGGGGCCCGGAGGGCTTCTCGGAGTCCCGTGCCTGCTGGTAGACGGTGGCGAAGCGCTGGCCGACGGTGACCGTGCTGAGGACGGCCAGGGCCCAGAGCGCAAGCGCCAGGATGTAGGGCACGCCCAGGCCGTCGAATCCGGCCGCCACGAGCGCGACGATGAGCCGTTCGGCGCGTTCGGCGATGCCCACGTTGCAGGTGTAGCCCAGCCCCTCGGCGCGGGCCTTGGCGTACGAGACGACGACACCCGACACGAGGCAGTAGAGCGCGACCGCCGCCAGCACCTCCCGGTCGTCGCGGTAGAGCCCGATCATCAGCCCGGAGAAGATCGCCGCGTCCGCGACCCGGTCCATCGTGGAGTCCAGGAACGCGCCGAACTTGGAGATCTTGCCGGTGACCCGGGCGACCGCGCCGTCCAGCATGTCGAACAGCACGAACGCGGTGATCACCATCGTGCCCCAGAAGAACGCACCGCGGGGGAAGAAACCGAGCGCTCCGACGGCCACCCCGATGGTGCCGATGACGGTGATGGCGTTGGGCGAGACCCCGGTCCGCGCGACCGCCTGTCCGATGGGGGTCAGGACGCGTCCCAGCGCGGGCCGCAGTTTGTTGAGCATCGCCGTCCGTTCTCGTGAATTCCCTTGAGGGGTGTGCGCCGTATGAGGGTGTGCCCGCGGCCGCCACCGCGACGACGCGGGGGACAGGGCGACACAGCGCGCCCATCGTAGTGGGCGTGGTCAGCACAGGTGGTGAAGGCGGGGCACTGATCCTGGTTCGCCCGGAAAGAGATGACCATCACTTGAAACTCACCCCTTGTGATCCTGGCCGTCCCGGGAAAAGGTGTTGAACACGGGTGTGACGCCGGTCACGCACGTCGGGCGTACTCCGCCCGTCGGACGACGCCGTTCGGAAGGAGGGGCCGCCACCGCGCCGCACTCGGACGGAGGGCCTGGCCCAGAGGGCCGGGCTCCAACTGCACGCGGGCCCGCACCCGTCGGGCCCGTCCGAGGAGGTAGTCATGGCGGACAGAGGAGGCCACCCGGGAGCCGCCGGCAGGGCACCGGAGGCCGGCCGGCCCGACAGGGTTCGCAACGTCGCGCTGGTCGGCCATTCGGGCGCGGGAAAGACCACGCTCGTCGAGGCCCTGCTCAGTGCGACCGGTACGATCCAGCGGCCCGGGCGCGTCGAGGACGGCTCGACGGTCAGCGACTTCGACGAGGTCGAGGTGCGCCAGCAACGCTCGGTCAACCTGGCCCTTGCCCCGTTCATGCACGGGGACGTCAAGGTCAATCTCATCGACACCCCCGGCTACGCCGACTTCGTGGGCGACCTGCGAGCCGGGCTGCGCGCCGCCGACGCGGCGCTGTTCGTCATCTCCGCGGTGGACGGCATCGACGGCCTCACCAGGCTGCTCTGGGAGGAGTGCGCCGCGGTCGGCATGCCGCGCGCGGTCGTCATCACCAAGATCGACCAGCAGCGGGGTGACTTCGACGACGTGGTGCTCACCTGCCAGGACGTCTTCGGCGAAGGCGTGCTCCCCTGCTACTTCCCGGTCGGGGCGGGCGACGAGCTCAAGGGCCTGATCGGCCTGCTCACCCAGCGCTGCTTCGACTACTCCTCCGGGGAACGCGTCGAATGCGCCCCGGATCCCTCCTTCCTGGGCCAGATCGAGGAGCAGCGCGGCGCGCTCATCGAGGGGATCATCCAGGAGAGCGAGGACGAGGGCCTCATGGACCGGTATCTGGCCGGTGAGGACATCGACGTCAAGGCGCTCATCGAGGACCTGGAGACGGCCGTCGCGCGCGGCTCGTTCTACCCGGTGCTGGCCACCTCCGTGCCGCACGGCGACCACCCCGGCCCGGTCATCGGCATCCAGGAGCTGCTGGAGGTCATCACCCAGGCCTTCCCGTCCCCCCTCGAACACGGCATCCCGCCCGTCACCGCCGTGACCGGAGGCCCTCCCAAGAACATCGAGTGCGATCCGGAGGGGCCGCTCGTCGCCGAGGTCGTGAAGACGACGTCCGACCCGTACGTCGGCCGGATCTCGCTGGTCCGCGTGTTCTCCGGCACGCTGCGGCCCGACACCGTGGTGCACGTCTCCGGCCACGGCCTGGAGGACCGCGGGCATGAGGACCACGACGTGGACGAGCGCGTGGGCGCCCTCACCTCGCCGCTCGGGAAGACGCAGCGGACGATCTCCGCGTGCCGGGCCGGCGACATCTGCGCGGTCGCCAAGCTCAGCCGGGCCGAGTCCGGCGACACGCTCTCCGATCCGGGCAACCCCCTGCTGATGGCGCCCTGGTCCATGCCGGACCCGCTGCTGCCGGTGGCGATCCGCGCGCACTCCAAGGCCGATGAGGACAAGCTCAGCCAGGCGCTCGGCCGGTTGGTGGCCGAGGACCCGACGCTGCGGCTGGAGAACAACTCTGAGACCCGCCAGCTGGTCCTGTGGTGCATGGGCGAGGCCCACGCCGACGTGCTGATCGACCGGCTCCGCACCCGCTACGGCGTGGAGGTCGAACGGGTCGACCTGCGCGTTCCGCTGCGGGAGACGTTCGGCGGCTCCGCCAAGGGGCTCGGCCGGCACGTGAAGCAGAGCGGTGGGCACGGCCAGTACGGCATCTGCCACGTCGACATCGAGCCGCTGGCGTCCGGCGAGGGCTTCGAATTCGTCGACAAGATCGTCGGCGGTGTGATCCCGCGGCAGTTCATCCCGTCCGTCGAGAAGGGGATCAAGCAGCAGATGAGCCGCGGTGTCGCCTCGGGCTACCCGCTGGTCGACATCAAGGTCACGCTGCGCGACGGCAAGGCCCACTCGGTGGACTCCTCCGACATGGCCTTCCAGGCCGCCGGCGCCCTCGCGCTCAAGGACGCCGCCGCCAAGGTGCCCGTCCTGCTCCTGGAACCGGTCGACGAGGTCGCCGTGCTGGTGTCGGACGACTACGTGGGCCCGGTGATGTCCGACCTGACCTCGCGCCGCGGCCGCGTCCTCGGCTCGGAGAGCATCCCCGGCGGCCGCACGATGATCAAGGCGGAGGTGCCGCAGCTGGAGATCATCCGATACGCGATCGACCTGCGCTCGATGTCCCAGGGCACCGGGACCTTCAGCCGCACGTTCCTGCGGTACGAGCCGCTCCCGTCGCATCTGGCCGACAAGGTCGCCGCGGAGTCCAAGGACGACTGACAGGGAGACCGGACCCGATCGGGCCGCCGGTACCGGGCGATTCCGGTGCCGGCGGCTCATCCTTGAGAGTGATCGCGGTTCACCCGTCCGTCGGACGGAACCGCTCCCGGCGTGTGTCATTCTTACGTTCGCTATGACGAACACGGGGGAAGACGAGGCGCCCGCGCTGCCGGGACGCCGCGGGGTGATCAAGAGTTTCGGCATCGCGGCGGGCGGCCTCGCGGCAGGCGCCGCCGGGGGCGCGGCCGTCGTGGCGGGCCTGCCGGCGGAGACCCCGGCGTCGGCGATGGCGATCCCGAGCGCCGGTTACTGGCGCCCGGCCCGCGGTCACGTCGACGTGACCTGGTCGGTGGACACCGACCAGAGGCTGGTGGCCCTCACGTTCGACGACGGCCCGATGCCCGACTGGACGCCCATGGTCCACGACGTCCTCGACGCGGAGAAGGTCAAGGCCACGTTCTTCATGGTGGGCGAGCGCCTGCTGGCGAACGCCCGGCTCGTGCACGGCCGGATGGCGCGGCATGAGGCGGGCAACCACACCTGGCAGCACAAGGACCTGTCCCTCCTGACCCACGACCAGGCCCACCGCCAGATCCACCGGGCCCACGCCGCGATCAAGAAGATCACCGGCAAGGAGGCGCGGCATCTGCGGCCGCCCTTCGGCCAGCTCGGCGGCACCACGCTGAGCGCCGCAGGCCAGCTCGGCTACGACGTGACGATCTGGTCGATCAAGATGCTGGAGAAGACGTACGAGAAGAACCCCCCGCAGCTGGTCGACTACATCGTCAACAACACCAGGCCCGGCACCATCGTGCTCGCCCACGACACCGGCAAGCCCGATCGCCTCGTCGCCCTGAAGAATCTCGTGCCCATGATCCGGGGCCTGCGCGCCAAGGGTTTCGAGTTCGTCACCGTCTCCGAGCTCATCGAAGCGGGGGCACAGCCCGGGCCTGCCAAGCGCCCGTAGTACCTGCCGAGCGCCCCTGGTAGCGCCCCCTGGTAGCGCCCCTTCGGTGTGGCCCTCGTGCTCACAGGTGTTCGTGCGGCCAGGCGTCGGCGAGCATCTGGCGGGTGTCGCGCAGCAGCTGCGGCAGCACCTTGGTGTGGCCCACGACCGGCATGAAGTTGGTGTCGCCGCCCCAGCGCGGCACGACGTGCTGGTGCAGATGGGCGGCGATCCCCGCGCCCGCCACCTGGCCGAGATTCATGCCGACGTTGAAGCCCTGGGCGCCGCTGGCCTTGCGCAGCGCCGTAAGGGCCTGCTGGGTGAACATGGCGAGCTCGGCGCACTCGGCGCCGTCCAGCTCGGTGTAGTCGGCCACGTGCCGGAAGGGCACGACCATGAGATGGCCGGAGTTGTACGGGTAGAGGTTGAGCACCGCGTAGACCGAGCGCCCCCGGGCCACGATGAGCCCTTCGTCATCGGTCATCTCGGGGATCTCGCAGAACGGGCACCCGTCTCCTGATCCCGCTCCGGTCGGCTTTCCCTCGCCCTTGATGTAGGCCATCCGGTGGGGAGTCCAGAGCCGCTGGAAATTGTCGGGTACGCCCGCGCCACCCCGTTCTTCCTCGATAGAGGGCTGGTGTGCGTTCTGGGCACCCGACTCGGGCGCGTCGTCGCGCGCCTCCTCCATCCCGGGCTCCTCCGGCTCTACGCTCAAGGCGGCGCTCTCCTTTTGTTCACGGCCTGACCAGCAGCATAGAGAGAGAAGCCGGATGGCCTGAAGTCGGGATCCCCGGCGGGCTCCGGCGTGGCGCCCTCGACGTACCGGACTTTTCCTGGCGCCCCGGGCGACATCTCGAGATCATGGACACACAATCGACCCGTGGGGGGAATCGATGACCGACCTCGACAAGGGCTATCCGGGGAACGGCGGGGACGGCCCGCGCCCCGAGGTCCGGTCCATGCCGTTCTTTCCGGGCCCGACAGGGCAGGCTCAGGCCCCGCCGTCGACGCCCGGGGCTGCGCCGCCAACGCCCGGGGCCCCGCCGCCAACGCCCGGGGCGGTGCCGCCCTCCGCACCGCCGCTGGTGCCCGCGCAGATCGCGGGCGGCCGGCATTCGCAGCAGCGCGAGGCCGAGGGCCGCATCACCATCGACGACGAGATCATCGAGAAGATCGCCACGCTGGCCGCCCTGGAGGTCGACGGAGTGGCCACGCTGAGGGGGCGGATCGAGCCCGGTGAGGACGGCCGGCTGGGCACCGGGCCGGGCAGCCGGGGCGTCCGGGTCCACATGCACGAGAACACGGTGTCCCTGGACCTCGGCCTGGTCGTGGAGTACGGCAGCGTGATCATGGAGGTGGCCAAGGTCGTTCAGAGCAACGTGGCCCGGGTGGTCGGGCTGATGCTGGGGATGCGGGTCACCGCGGTCAACGTCTCGGTCGAGGATGTCCAGAAGCCCGCCGAGGGCTCCGGCCGGGGACCCGGCCAGGCGCAGGGCTCCGGCCGGAAGTAGGGATCGGGGTCGTTCCCCTCCCGCCCACAGGAACGACCCCGACGACTGGACACGCACTCTAGACAGACGACACGCCGATACCAAGCGGTTTCCGAGCGTCACCCGCCGGGGCTGGCGTAGCAGTTCTCCGTCGCCAGCCCGGTGAACGTGGTGATCTTGACCCGCTGCACGGCCGCGACGGAGACACCGCCGAACTTGAAGGTGTGCAGCCGGCCGCCCTTGACGGTGGTCTGCTGGGAGGAGGTGCGGCCGCCCCGCACGGTCACCTCGGCGCGGACGAAGCCGTTGCCGGCGACCTTCACGTCGACCTCGAGGGCGCCGCCGACCTGCCGGTAGAGCGCGGTGCCGACGGGACACCAGGTGATCGTGCCGGTGCCGCCGCCGGTGCCCGGCAACGGCGGCCCGCCGCCCTGCTGCCCGGGGCCCTGTTCTCCGGGATAGGAGCGTCCGGTGGACTGGTTCTGCTGGGGCTGCCCGGGGTCGGGCTGCCGGCCGGGGGCCGCGGGATCACCGGCCGGAGGGATCTGCCCGGACGAGGGCGCCTGCGTGCCCGCAGCCTGCCCTCCGGTGGTGGTCGAGCCCGCGCGCTCCTGGTCCAGCAGCGGCATGAGCAGGACCACGATCGCGGCCACGACGAGGGCGGCCGAGCCCCCGTAGCCGAAGACCCGGCTCCAGGCCGACCGCGGCCTTCCGCGCGGCCTCGTGGACCCCATCCGCATTCTCCCCGGTTGTGACAATTGACCGTTGAGGCTACCAACTCGCCCGGCGGTCCACGTCCGCGCGGCCGCATCCGGCGGCGTCCGGTGGGCTCCCCGCGCACGCGCACGCGCACGCGGACGGGGCCCGGTCCGGATGTCCGGAACCGGGCCCCCGCCAGGGCGTCGCGTCAGATGGGGCGTCGCGTCAAATCTGGACGCGGGCCTCGACCGCCTTGACGATCTCGGCGACCGCCTCGTCGATCGGCACACCGTTCTTCTGGTCGCCGCTGCGGTAGCGGAACGACACCGCGTCCTTGGCGACGTCGTCGTCGCCGGCGAGCAGCATGAACGGGATCTTCTGCTTCTGCGCGTTGCGGATCTTCTTCTGCATGCGGTCCGAGGACGCGTCGACCTCGACCCGGATGCCCTGCTCCCGCAGCCTGGCCGCGATCTTGTCCAGATGCGGCACGTGCGCGTCGCCGATCGGGATGCCGACCGCCTGCACCGGCGAGAGCCACGGCGGCATGGCGCCCGCGTAGTGCTCCAGCAGCACGCCGAAGAACCGCTCGATCGAGCCGAAGAGCGCCCGGTGGATCATGACCGGCTGCTGCCGGGTGCCGTCGGCGGCCTGGTACTCCAGCCCGAACCGCTTGGGCTGGTTGAAGTCCACCTGGATGGTGGACAGCTGCCAGGTCCGCCCGATCGCGTCCTTGGCCTGCACGGAGATCTTCGGGCCGTAGAACGCGGCGCCGCCCGGGTCGTCCACCAGGTCGAGGCCCGACTCCTCGGCGGCCTGCTTCAGCGCGGCGGTCGCCTCCTCCCAGTCGGCGTCCTCACCGATGAACTTCTCCGACTCGTCCCGGGTGGACAGCTCCAGGTAGAACTCGTTGAGCCCGTAGTCGCGCAGCAGCCCCAGCACGAAGGACAGCAGCGACTTGATCTCGTCGCCCATCTGCTCCTTGGTGCAGTAGATGTGCGCGTCGTCCTGGGTCATGCCGCGCACGCGGGTGAGGCCGTGCACGACGCCCGACTTCTCGAACCGGTAGACGCTGCCGAACTCGAACATCCGCAGCGGCAGCTCCCGGTAGGACCGCCCGCGCGCGTCGAAGATCAGGTTGTGCATCGGGCAGTTCATCGGCTTGAGGTAGTAGTCGCCCCCGTCGACCTCCATCGGCGGGAACATGTCGTCCTTGTACCAGCCGAGGTGCCCGGAGGTCTCGAAGAGGTCGCCCTTGGTGATGTGGGGGGTGTTGACGAACTCGTAGCCCTCCTCCTCGTGCCGCCGGCGCGAGTAGTCCTCCATCACCTTGCGGACGACGCCGCCCTTGGGGTGGAAGACCGCAAGCCCGCTGCCGATCTGGTTGGGGAACGAGAACAGGTCGAGCTCGGCGCCGAGTTTGCGGTGGTCGCGCTTCTCGGCCTCCTCCAGGAACTTGAGGTATTCGTCCTGCTTCTCCCGGGACTCCCATGCGGTGCCGTAGATCCGCTGGAGCTGCGGGTTCTTCTCGCTGCCCCGCCAGTAGGCGCCGCCGGTGCGCATCAGCTTGAACGCCGGGATGACGCGGGTGGTGGGCACGTGCGGCCCGCGGCACAGGTCCTTCCACCGCAGGTCGCCGCTCTTGGCGTCGAGGTTGTCGTAGATGGTGAGCTCGCCGGCGCCCACTTCCACATCGGCGCCGTCATCGGAGCTCGCGTTGCCCTTGAGCCCGATCAGCTCCAGCTTGTAGGGCTCGCCGGCCAGCTCCTCGCGGGCGGCCTCGTCGGAGACCGGGCGCCGGGAGAACCGCTGCCCCTGCTTGACGATCTCGCGCATGCGCTTCTCGATGCGCTTGAGATCGTCGGGGGTGAACGGCTCCGCGACGTCGAAGTCGTAGTAGAAGCCGTTCTCGACGGGCGGGCCGATGCCCAGCTTGGCGTCGGGGAACAGCTCCTGGACGGCCTGGGCCATCACGTGCGCGGCCGAGTGGCGCATGATCGCGCGGCCGTCGCCGGAGCCGATCTCGACCGGCTCGATCGCGTCGCCGTCGCGCACCTCGTAGGCAAGGTCGCGCAGCTCGCCGCCGACGCGGGCGGCGATGACGTTCCGGCCGTCCGCCTGGAGGGCCTCCCCGGCGGTCGTGCCTGCGGGCACCACTCGCTCGCTTCCGTCGAGGGTGATGCGCAGCTCAGACACGGTGGACACGGGTTCTCTCCTCGTGATGGTGATGTGGGCTGGACGGGTTCTGATGGTGAACGGATGTGATGCTATCGAGTCGAGGCCCTGGGCAAACGGAGAAGGCCCCGGGGAAGAACTCCCGGGGCCTCACCGCGTGCGTACGTCAGGACAGGCGGCAGCGGCGCCGGGAGCGACCCGGCGTCGTCGTCTCGAGAACAGCCGCCATGCCTCGATGATAGCCGTAAAGACTCGGCAACCGCACGGCGATTCAGCGCGCCGGCGCCCTCACGCACGCCTAGCCTCCCGCTCCGTGCGCTTTCTGCCAGCAGCCGCCGCGGTGACGGCTGTCGCCGCCGTCCTCTCGGGATGCGGAGGCCCCGGGCAGGTCGGCCCCCGGCCCGCCGGGAACGGGGCGGGCCTCGGCATTCCGGCCGCGCCGCCGTCGGCGGGACCCGTCGCACCGCCCGGCGTGCCGCCGACGTTCATCGACCGGGGACCGCCGTACCGCCTGGTCAACGTGGCCGCCGCGCTGGCCGGCCCGGCGCTGGACCCCGCCCGCCGCGCCCAGCTGTCCGCGGAGGCCCAGCGCACCCACGCCATCGCCCGCAGGCGCGGCACCGACGTCACACTCGCCCGGTGACCTCACGAGTGGGAGCACTCCTCGTCTGCAGAGCGTCCATGTCCTCCAGCTCGCGTCCCTTGGTCTCCGGCACGTTCCTCAGTACGAAGAAGAACGCCAGCAGCGCGAACGCGGTGTAGAGGCCGTAGGCCAGGCCGAGCGAGACTCCGGACAGACCAGGGAAGGTCGTGGTGATCATCCAGTTGGCGATCCACTGGGCGGCGGCCGCCACGGCCAGCGCGGAGGCGCGGATGACGTTGGTGAACATCTCGCCGAGCATCACCCACACCACCGGGCCCCAGGTGGCGGCGAACGCGACCACGTAGAGGTTGGCGGCGACCAGCGCGGTGGTCCCGGCGACGCCGCCGAGATGGGGCTCGCCGTTCACGACCGGGGCGGTGGCGAAGCAGAGCGTCATGATCCCGAGCATGATCGCCATGCCCGCCGCGCCCGCCAGCAGCAGCGGCCTGCGGCCGATCTTGTCGATCAGCGCGATCGCCACCAGTGTGGACACCACGTTGACGACCGAATTGATCACCGAGGTGAGCATGGCGTCGTTCTCGCTGAAGCCCACCGCCCGCCACAACGACGACGAGTAGTAGAAGATCACGTTGATGCCGGCGAACTGCTGGAACACCGACAGCAGGATGCCCACCCAGACGATCGGCAGCAGGCCGAGGCGCGAGCCGCGCAGGTCGCGCAGGTGCACCGGCCGGTCACTGGCGAGGGAGCGGACGATCTCGCCCAGCTTGACGTCCACGTCGCCGCGGTTCATGACCTTGGCCAGCACCTGGCGGGCCCTGTCGAGCTGCCTCTTCTTGACCAGGTAGCGCGGCGACTCGGGGATCCTCGTCGCGATGACCCCGTACATCACGGCCGGGACGATCGCGCTGGCGAACATCCACCGCCAGGCCGTGCCGCCCCACGGGAAGTCACCGCCGGCACCGCCGTGGGACACGCGCACGATGACGTAGTCGACGACCAGCGCGGCGAAGATGCCGAGCACGATCGCCATCTGCTGCAGGGAGCCGAGCCTGCCGCGCAGGTCGGCCGGGGAGATCTCGGCGATGTAGGCCGGTGCGATCACAGATGCCGCGCCGACGGCCAGCCCGCCGACCACCCGCCAGAACGTCAGGTCCCACGCGTTGAACGCCAGCGCGGATCCGAGCGAGCTGACCACGAACAACATCGCCGCGATCTGCATCACGCGGACGCGGCCCATCCGATCCGAGATCGGGCCGGCGCACCAGGCCCCGGCCGCACAGCCCAGCAGGGCCGCCGACACGACGAGGCCCACGACGACCGGGCTCAGCTGGAACTGGGCCCGGAGGGCGTCGACCGTGCCGTTGATCACCGATGAGTCGTAGCCGAACAGGAACCCGCCGAGCGCCGCCGCGCCCGCCAGCAACAGGGCGGTCGCCGCCGAACCGGGCGGGTGTGCCTGCCGCGGCGGGTCGCCGCTCCCCCCGAGAGCCATGCTCCTGATCTTCCCCGCCGGGGGGACGTTATGCGATCGGCCGGTTACACACCGCTGTTCCGCCCGCGCCGGTACGGCAGCCGGACAGGGGCTGGTCAGCGGTGATACTCAGGGTTCGGATGGGATATCCCTCTCGGGGGGCACGTCAGAATGCCCGCGGCGGCCTAGGCTCGGGCTCAAATGAACGTGCACAGTCACTCCGCAGCGCACAGGCCGATGGCGCTCGTCAAAGGCGTTCGCGACGCCGTGCTGTCCTCGCCCGGCGGGCCGGACAGGCTGCTCCTGCCCAGGCCGCTCTGGCTGCGCATACCGATCGGGCTGATCCTCCTGGGCATGACGATCGGGTTCACCGCCGGCACGATCGCCATCCCGCTGAACATCTACAGGCCGGCGCCGCCCGTCAGCGCCGCGTGGTTCCTCGGCCTGGCGCAGGCACTGCCGCTGCTGGTCGCGCCGAGGTGGCCCCTCCTCGCGTGGCGGATCAGCGCGCTGGGCTTCCTGACCAGCATCCCGATGATGGAGGGCAGGAACTTCTGGGCCTGGCCGGTGACGGCGTGGCTGGCGTTCATGCTCATGCTGTTCATGGTCGGCGTGGGCTGCGATCGCCAGACCACGGTCGGCGTCGGCACGGTCACCATCGTCGGGGTGCTCGTGCCGGGCTCGGTGTTCGGGGCGATGCCAGGCTGGTTCGGCCTGATCCTCGCCGCGCTTGTGATCATGGCCCTCACCTTCGGCGACGCGATCGGCGGGCGCTCGGCCGCCGAGCAAAGTCTGCGCGAGCAGGAGGAGCTGCGCCGCAAGGACCTCGCCCGGGCGGCGGTGCTGGAGGAGCGCGCCCGCATCGCGCGCGAGCTGCACGACGTCGTGGCCCACCACATGTCGGTGATCGCCATGCAGGCCGAGGCCGCGCCGTACAAGATCCCCGACCTGCCGGACGCCGCCAGGCAGACCTTCGGCGTCGTCCGCGACGCGGCCCGTGACGCCCTCACCGAGACCCGCCGCGTCGTCGGGCTGCTGCGCTCCGACGACGAGGGCGCCGAGCGCGCGCCGCAGCCGGGCCTGAACCTGCTGGAGGACCTGCTCGCAGGGGCGCGCCGGTCCGGGCTGTCGGTGGAGCTCACCATTGTCGGCGTGCCGCGGGAGGTCTCGGCGGGGGTCGACCTGTCGGCGTACCGGATCGTCCAGGAGTCGCTCAGCAACGCCTCCCGGTACGCACCGGGGTCGCGGGTGCTGGTGGAGATCAAGTACGCGCGGGACGCGCTGCGGGTGACCGTCACCGACGACGGCGCGCGCACGACGCCGGACGACTCGCAGGGCGGCGGCCACGGGCTGGTCGGCATGCACGAGCGGGTCACGATGCTGGGCGGCACCCTCTCCGCCGCCACGCACGAGGGCGGCGGCTGGCAGGTCGTGGCCGAGCTCCCGTACGGCGAGGACTAGACGGCCACACCGAAGATCGCGTTTACGCCGTACAGTGCTCTCGTGAGCATTCGGGTGCTGATCGCCGACGATCAGGTGATGATCCGTGACGGCCTGGCCGCGCTGCTGTCCTCCGACCCGGAGATCGAGGTGATCGGGCAGGCGGGCAACGGCCGGGAGGCCGTGGAGATGGCCCGCGAGCTCGACCCCGACGTCATCGTCATGGACATCCGCATGCCGGAGATGGACGGCCTGGCCGCCACGGCGGAGCTGGTCGGCGAGCCGCCCGCCGACGGGGTGGACCCGGCCGGGGTGCGTCCCAAGGTGCTGGTGCTCACCACGTTCGACCTCGACGAGTACGTGTACGAGGCGCTCGGCGCCGGGGCCAGCGGGTTCCTGCTCAAGGACGCCTCGGCCGCCGACCTAGTCAACGGCGTCCGGGTGGTCTCCACCGGCGACGCGCTGCTCGCCCCGTCGATCACCCGGCGGCTCATCGGCGACTTCGCCCGGCGCCGCCGCCACCAGCGACCCAGCCCCGGCGCGACCGCGGGGCTCACCCCGCGCGAGCTCGACGTGCTGCGGCTCATCGCGCGCGGGCTGTCGAACGCGGAGATCGCCGCCGAGCTGGTGCTGGCCGAGCAGACCATCAAGACGCATGTCGGCCATGTCCTCACCAAGCTCGCCCTCCGCGACCGCACGCAGGCCGTGGTGTACGCCTACGAGAACGGCCTGGTCGGCTGAAGGCCCGGCGCGCACCGGGCCTTCAGCCGGAGGTCAGCGCGACGGGTCGAGCAGGAGCTTGCCGCTCGTGCGCCGCGCCCGCAGGTCCTCGTGCGCCTGCCGTACCTCCGATAGGCCGTACTCGCCGCCCGCGATGACGCGCATGCGCCCGTCTGCGGCGAGCGCGAACAGGTCGTCCAGCGCCCTGCGCATCAGATCGCCGGGCAACTGGAAGATGTGCGCCAGCCACATGCCGGCGATGGTCGTGGAGTGGGCCATGAGGTTCGCGGGCTTCACCGGCTGGGGCTGCTGCCGTGAGGCCATCCCGTAGAAGGCGAGGCGGCCGTACGGGGCGAGCGCCTTGAGGCTGTCGTCGGTGACGGTGCCGCCGGTCATCTCCAGCACGATGTCCACGCGCTTGCCGCCGTTGGCCTCGATGAGCGCGGCCTTCATGTCGGGCTCGGCCGCGTCCACGGCGACGTCCGCGCCGAGCTCCAGCGCGAGGTCGCGCTTCTCCTTCGTCGAGGCGGTGGCGATGACGCGGCCGGCGCCCCAGGCCTTGGCGAGCTGCACGGCCAGCGTGCCGACCCCGCCCGCTGCCGCGTGCACGACCACGGACTCGCCCGGCTCCATGTGCACGCTGCGGCGCAGCAGGATCCAGGCCGTGGCGCCTTGGACGATCATGCCGAGCGCGGTCAGGTCGTCGATGGCGTCCGGCACGTCCCAGGCCAGCGTGGCGGGGGCGACCGCTTTCTCCGCGTACCCGCCGGTGCCGACGAGGGCGACGACCCGGCGGCCGTCGGCGGCGCGGCCGACGACCTCGCCGCCCGGCACCATCGGCAGCGTGGACGGGGACAGGTAGCTGTTCTCGGCCTGGTGGGTGTCGGCGTAGTTGATGCCGGCCCGGGAGACCTCGACGAGCAGCTGCCCGTCGCCCGCGACGGGGTCGGGCAGGTCGGTGACGTTCAGTACCTCGGGGCCGCCGAACTCGGTGATCTGGATGGCGCGCATGTCTCTCTGGTCCTCTCTCAGCGCGGGCCGGGGACGCCGCGGAACGTGAACGGGCCGGACTCGCGGCCCGGCACCACGAACCAGGCGTCCCCGGCGGTGTCGGCCGCCAGGATCGCCATGAAGGTCTCCACCACATCGGACACGTCGAGGATGGGGAAACCGGTCTCTTCCAGCCGGCCCCTCATCGGGCCGAGGATGTCGGTGTCGGCGAACGACGGGCAGAGGGCGTTGACGCGGATCCCCTCCTCGAGGTGGGCGGGGCCGAGGGCGCGGACCAGGCCCACCACGGCCGCCTTGTTGGCGCCGTAGATCGGGTCGAACGGCGTCGCGGTGAGAGCGGCCATGCTCGCGGTGGCGATGATCTGGCCGCCGCCCCGGGCCCGGAGCGCGGGCAGCGCGGCGTGCACGCCGTAGACGACGCCGTCGAGGTTGATGGCCATCGCGCGCCGGTAGGTCTCCACGTCGAAGTCGGCGTCCACACCGCACCCGCTGGCGATGCCCGCGTTCAGGAAGGCGATGTCGAGCCCGCCGAACCGCTCGGCCGCCGCCGCGACCGCCGCCTCGCTGTCGGCGGGCTCGCGGACGTCGCACCGTACGAACATGCCGTCCAGCTCCTTGGCGAGCGCGCCGCCGCGGTCTTCGTCGATGTCCGCGAGCACGACGTGGGCGCCCTCGCCGGCCAGCCGCCGGGCGACCGCCGCCCCGATGCCCTTCGATCCGCCCGTGATGAGCGCGACCCTGCCCTCCATCGGCTCCTCCATCGGCAGGCCTCCCCTTCCTAAGTAACTGACCCGTCAGTTACTATAACCGAATGGACTTCGGTTTGAGTGCGCGGGCCCAGGAGTACATGGGCCTGCTGCAGGACTTCATGGACTCCCACGTCTACCCCGCCGAGCCGGTCTACGAGACTCAACGGCACGAGCTGCGCGCGGCGGGCCACGAGCACACCGTCCCGCCGATCGTCGAGGAGCTCAAGGTCGAGGCCCGCAAGCGCGGCCTCTGGAATCTCTTCCTGCCCGACAGCCAGGATCCCGCCCACGGCCTTTCGGTCACCGACTACGCGTCCCTCGCCGAGGTGACGGGCCGCTCCCCGCACCTGGCGCCCGAGGCCACCAACTGCGCGGCGCCCGACACCGGCAACATGGAGGTGCTGCACCTGTTCGGCACGCCCGAGCAGAAGGAGCGCTGGCTGAAGCCGCTGCTGAACGGCGAGATCCGCAGCGCGTTCGCCATGACCGAGCCGGACGTGGCCAGCTCCGACGCCACCAACATCTCCACCCGGATCGAGCGCGACGGTGACCACTACGTCATCAACGGGCGCAAGTGGTGGATCAGCGGCTCCGCCGACCCGCGCTGCAAGATCATGATCGTGATGGGCAAGACCGACCCCGAGGGCCACGTCTACCGGCAGCAGTCGATGGTGCTGGTGCCGCTCGACACCCCCGGCGTCGAGGTCGTCCGGCCGCTGCCCGTGTTCGGGTACTCCGACCAGCACGGCCACTGCGAGATCCGCTTCACCGACGTCCGCGTCCCGGTGGAGAACCTCGTCGGCGAGGAGGGCAGCGGCTTCGCCATCGCCCAGGCACGCCTCGGACCCGGCCGCATCCACCACTGCATGCGCGCCATCGGCATGGCCGAGCGCGCGCTGGAGCTGATGTGCGAGCGCGCGGTGTCCCGGGTCGCCTTCGGCGGGCCGCTGGCCAAGCAGGGCGTGGTCCGTGAGCAGATCGCCGAGTCGCGGATGGCGATCGAGCAGGCCCGCCTACTCACCCTCAAGACCGCCTGGATGATCGACAAGCACGGTGTGCAGGCCGCGCGTTCCGAGGTGGCCTCCATCAAGGTGATCGCGCCCCGCGTCGCGCTGGAGGTCGTCGACCGGGCGATCCAGGTGCACGGCGGCGCCGGCGTCAGCGACGACACCCCGCTGGCGCGCATGTGGGCCGGGCTGCGCACGCTGCGGCTCGCCGACGGGCCCGACGAGGTGCACGTGCGTTCCGTGGCCCGCGCCGAACTGGGTAAGTATCTCGGCAAATGACGGACACCACGGGGGACGTCGCGCCAGATCCGGGCGTACGGCGCCGTATGCCGCACGCCCGGCGGCGTGAGCAGCTCCTGCAGGTCGCGCTGGAGGAGTTCGGCCGCCGGGGCTACCACCTGACCCAGATGGAGCACGTCGCCGCCGCCGCGCAGGTCTCCAAAGCTCTGCTCTACCAGCACTTCACGTCGAAGGAGGACCTCTTCGCCGAGGTGACGGAGGCGATCGTCGCCGACATCACGCAGCGGCTGAACGAGGCGGTGCTGGGCGAGCAGGAGTCGGTGGAAGGCATCCGGGCGATGGTCCGGGTGCTGTTCGACTATGGCACCGAGAAGCCCGACGCCTGGGCACTGGTCGTGCGGCATCTGGACAAGCCCGAGGTCGGCTTGGAACTGCGCGAGCTGCGGGACCGGCTCGGCGGGGCGTTCGCCGACATCCTGCTGCGGCGGCGCCGTGCCGACCCGGCGCTGTCCGCCGCCGCGCTCGAGGCCAACGAGCGCCGGGCCCGGCTGCTGGTGCCGCTGATGTACGGGTCGATGCTCTCGATGGTGTCGTGGTGGCTCGACCATCCCGAGATACCGCGCGAACGGGCCGAGCGCATGGCGTTGGAGTTCATCTGGCTCGGCCTGGACCGGCTCCGCCACGGCGAGCGGCTGCGCTGAACGCATTACCCCTGACTGGGCGGTATCTCCCCGGAGCCGCGGACGATGAGGCGCGTCGGGAGCAGGATCCGCGCGGGCGGGCGCGCGTCACCCCGGATGCGGGCTTCGAGCAGGTGGGCGGCCTGCCTGCCCATGTCGGCGGGTTCGTGGGCGACGACGGTGACGGGGGTCGCCAGCAGATCGGCGAGCTCGAAGTCGTCGAAGCCGACCAGCGCGACGCGCGTGCCCGCGGCCCCGATCGCGCGCAGCGCTCCGACCGTCAGCAGGTTGTTGCCGGCGAAGACGGCGGTCGGCGGGTCGGGGAGGGCGAGCAGCTCGGTCATGGCGTGCCCGGCGCCCCGCACGTCGTGGCGTCCCGTCCGTACGAGCGTCGGGTCGGCCGGGACGCCGTTCGCCGCAAGTGCTTCGAGGTAGCCCTGGTGGCGCTGCCGCGCCGTGAAGATCTCCGGCAGGTCGACCAGGCAGGCGATCCGGCGGTGGCCGTGGGCGAGCAGGTGCTCGACGGCCGTGCGCGCGCCGCCGACATTGTCGATCAGCACCGTGTCGTTCGGCGGCACTGTGTCGTTTCGCGGCTCCGTGTCGGCCGGTCCGCCCGGGCCAGGCGGACGGTCCAGGAAGACCGCCGGGGTGCCCGCGATCAGCTCGGCGCGGAGGCGGGGGTCGCCCGTCTCGGATGGCACGATCAGCAGGCCGTCCACGCGGCGTTCGCACAGGGAGCGGATGAGGAGCAGCTCGCGTGCCGGGTCCTCGTCCGAGCTGCCGGAGATGACCAGCCGCCCACCGGCCCGGGCCACGTCCTCGACGCCGCGGGCGATCTGCGAGTAGAACGGGTTGGCCACGTCCTCGATGATCAGGCCGATGCTGCGGGTGCGCCCGCCGCCGCGCAGCGTGCGGGCGAGGTCGTTGCGCTGGAAGCCGAGGCGGGCGATCGCGCTGTGCACCCGCTCGGCCGTGTCGGGCCGCACGAAATCCTCGCCGTTGACCACGCGCGACACCGTCTTGAGGCTCACCCCCGCCGCCGCCGCGACATCTCGCATGGTCGGCCGCCTGTCCCCCATGTCACTGATGTCACCATGACCTGGGGCCAGAGCGACAGGCCGGATCCGGTCATTGACGCGCACGCGTCCGGCGACGACCATCGGGGTGCTTTGACAACGTTGTCATAGACGACACGTCCTCAAGGAGCACACGTGTCCCTATCTCGCTCCCCCAAAGCCCTCCTCTCCGGTGCTCTCGCCCTGGTACTGCTCCCCCTGGCCCCCGCCGCCCCCGCCCAGGCAGGCCTGCTTCTTCCAGCCCCCGACCTCACCTCCTACGTGAACCCGTTCGTCGGCACCAAGGACGGCGGTCCCGACTTCGGCCACGGCGGCGGCGCCGGGATGAACTTCCCCGGCGCGGTGACCCCGTTCGGGATGATGCAGTGGAGCCCGGACACCGTCCGCACCTCGGGCGGCGGCTACAAGTACGAGGACAACCGGCTCCGCGGGTTCTCGATGACCCACATCAACGGCCCCGGGTGCACGGGCGCGCAGGACTTCCCGGTCATCCCCATCTCGGGGACCATCGGCCGCTCCCCCGCCACGAACGGCGCCGACTACGTGCAGACGTTCAAGCATGAGAACGAGCAGGCGAGCCCCGGCTACTACGGCGTCACGACCGACGTCGGGGTCAAGACCGAGCTGACCGCCTCGACGCGCGCCGGGGTCGGGCGCTTCACGTTCCCCGCGGGCAAGCCCGGGACGGTCCTGGTCAACGTCACCGGCTCCATCAACGGCGTGGACGACGCAGAGGCGACGATCCGTGGCAACACCGTCTACGGCTGGGCCAAGACCGGTGGCTTCTGCGGCGCCAAGAGCCGCTACTACGTCTATTTCCACGCCACGTTCGACCGGCCCGTCCGGGCGTTCGGCACATGGAAGGACGACTCGGTGCAGCCGGGCGCCGAGAAGGCGCGGGGCGCGGCGCCGCCAAAGATCCCGCGCGAGACCGCCAAGCCCGTCGGCCGCCTCAACAACGGGCGGGACGGGCGGCCCGCTCCGTCGACTCGCCGCACGTTCGCCGGTGATGTGAACGTCAAGGGTCCCGGCTCGGGCGTCTACCTGCAGTTCGACTCGGACAAGCCGGTCCAGATGCGCACCGGACTTTCGTACGTGAGCACCGACGGCGCCAAGCAGAACCTCCGCACCGAGATAGGCGGCAAGAGCTTCGACAAGGTCCGTGCTTCGGCACGAGAGGCCTGGCAGCGCAGGTTGTCGCAGGTGAAGGTAGCCGGAGGCTCCATTGACCGGCTACGCACGTTCTACACGGCGCTCTACCACGTCTTCCTCCAGCCCTACGTCTTCGAGGACGTGGACGGCACCTACACAGGCTTCGACTACCGCACTCACAAGGTGCGCAAGGGGCATCACCATTACGCGACGTTTTCCGGGTGGGACATCTACCGGAGCGAGACGCAGCTGCTGGCGTTCCTGGCGCCGGACGTGGCCTCCGACATCGCGCAGTCGATGTACGAGAACGCGCGCTCGATCGGCGACGTCTGGGATCGCTGGTCGCATCAGAACACCGTCACCGGGGTGATGAACGGCGATCCGTACCACTCGATCATCGCGAGCACCTACGCGTTCGGCGCACGCGACTTCGACGCCAAGGGCGCCCTGGCGTCGATGGTCGCCGGCGCGGAACGGGTCGGCCCGAAGGCCGGTTACACCGAGCGCCCCGGCAACGCCCAGTACCTCAAGCTGGGCTACGTGCCGGGCGACGTCGCCACCACCGAGGAGTACGGGATCGCCGACTTCGGCATCGCGCAGATGGCCGAGCGGCTCGGCGACCCGGGCACGGCGAAGACGTTCATGCGGCGGTCGCACGGCTGGCAGAACCTCTACAACCCGCTGAACGGCTGGATCCAGCCGAGATTCGCCGACGGCTCGTTCCTCAGCCCGTTCGATCCGGCCGACTCCGGCTGGTACGTCGAGGGCAACGGCGCCCAGTACCACTGGATGACCTATCCGGACGTGCGCAGCCTGTTCAACGCCATGGGCGGGCGCGATGAGGCGGCCAAGCGCCTGGACCACTTCTTCACCAAGCTGAACGCGGGGCCGCACGAGCCGTACGCCTACCTCGGCAATGAGCCTTCGATGCAGTCACCGTGGCTGTACGCGTGGGCCGGCAAGCCCTACCGGACGCAGGACGTGGTCGACCGCGCCCGCCGGGAGCTGTTCAAGCCGACACCGGACGGCCTGGTCGGGAACGACGACCTCGGCACCATGTCCGCGTGGTACGTGTGGGCCTCGTTCGGCATCTACCCGGTGATCCCGGGACGGGCCGAGCTGCTGGTGAACGGCCCGGCGTTCACCAAGATCGAGATCCGGCGCTCGTCCGGCCAGAAGGTGACGATCAATGCACCCGGCGTCTCGGACTCGGCGCGCTACATCCAGGCGCTGAAGGTCGGGGGCAAGAGCACGTCCAAGGCCTGGCTGCCGGAGTCGTTCGCCCGGAACGGCGGACGCCTCGACTTCACGATGGGAGCGGCGCCCAACACCGCTTTCGGGTCGGCCGAGCAGGACGCCCCGCCGTCGTTCGGCGAGGGCGGCAGGTCGTACCTCACGGCCGTCAGCCCTGGGCTGATCCCGCTCGAACCCGGCGGCTCCGGCACCACGACCTTGCGCGTGCAGGCACTGGCGGGTGGCGGAACGGTCTCCTGGAAGGCGCGGCCCCCAGCGGGGATCACCGTGACACCCGACTCCGGGACGCTCACCGTGCCCGCCTCGGGCCACGCCGACCAGCAGGTGACGATCTCCGTGGCGGGCGGCACCAGGCTGGACTATCACTCCGTGCCGATCGAGATCCCCGGCGCCGGTGACGCGGGCGTGACGGTCAACGTCGCGCGCAAGGGGACGATCGAGTGGTACCACAACAACGCCGGCATCTCCGATGACGGTGCTCCGGGCGCCGCCAACTTCGACGGCGGCGGCTGGTCGTACTCCGCTCAGGCGCTCGCCGCCGCGGGCTTGACACCCGGCAAGCAGGTGTCCTGGAACGGCTTCACCTTCGGCTGGCCCACGCGGCGTCCAGGACAGCTCGACAACGTGCAGGCGCAAGACCAGACGATCGAGCTCGTCGACGCTCCCAAGGCGGGACGGCTGGCGTTCCTCGGCGCGTCCGGCAACGGAGACGTGCAGACCACGGTCACCGTCACCTACACCGACGGCTCCACGCAGAGCGGAACGCTGGGGCTGAGCGACTGGGCCCTGGGGGCCGACGCCTATCCCCCGAAGTTCGGCAACGAGATCATCGCCAAGGCGGCCTACCGGAACGGCGGCGACGGGGCACCGCACAAGATCAACGTCTACGTGTTCGCCGCCGTCCCGATCGAGCTCGACAAGGACAAGCAGGTGAAGAGCTTCACGCTGAGAACGCCGGAACAGGGCGGCGGCTCGCTCCACGTCTTCGCCTGGTCGCTCTCCTGAGAAACGAAGACGACCTGTCCGAGCAGTGAAACGACAGGGCCCGCCCCACGCGAACGTGGTGCGGGCCCTGCGGAAGACCAGGGGTGCTTCAGAGCGCGGTGACGCCTTCGGCCTGCGGGCCCTTCTGGCCCTGCGTGATCTCGAACGCGACGCGCTGGTTCTCGTCGAGGCTGCGGTAGCCGCCCGTGGCGATCGCCGAGTAGTGGACGAAGACGTCAGGGCCGCCGTCGTCCGGCGCGATGAAGCCAAAACCCTTTTCGGCGTTGAACCACTTCACGGTGCCTTCGGTCATGTTTCTCTCTCCTGGTGAAACCTCACCGGCCGCCGGGCGGCGGGCCGGGGCTGCATGCGGGCCGATTTTCCGTTTTCACCGGAATGGCCGGAGAAAGAAGAAACGCCCGCTGTCTTGAACTTCCCGCGGGCGCTTCGATCGAACAAACGTACGAGGAAATGACGACTGCAACACTGCCAGCCTACCCCTTGATACCGGCCAGCGCCTCCGCCACGCGGTGGCAGTCGTGGAAAGTGTTGTAGAGAGGCACCGGAGCGAGCCGAACCACATCGGGCTCGCGAGCGTCGGCGATCACCCCGAACGAACCCGCCAGCCGCCGTACCAGGCCTCCCGCGTCACTGACCCGCAGGGACAGCTGGCAGCCGCGGGCGACCGGATCCGCCGGGGTGATCACCTCGGCGACCCCGGCCAGCCGCGCCGCGAGATAGCCGGTGAGGCGCTCGCTCCTGGCCCGCAGCGCCTCCATCCCGTACCGGTCGAAGATCTCCAGCGAGGCCAGCACGGGCGCCAGGGCCATGATCGGCGGATTGGACAGCTGCCAGGCGTCGGCCGAGGCGGGCGGAGAGATCTCCGGCTCCATCCGGAAGCGCGTCGCCGGGTCGGTCCCCCACCAGCCGGCGAGCCTGGGCAGTGACCTGTTCCGGACGTGGCGCTCGTGGACGAAGCAGCCCGCCACGGCCCCCGGGCCGGAGTTGAGGTATTTGTACGTGCACCAGGCGGCGAAGTCCACATCCCAGTCGTGCAGGTGCAGCGGCACGTTGCCCGCCGCGTGCGCCAGGTCCCAGCCGACCACGGCGCCGGCGGCCCGGCCGGCCTTGGTGATGGCCTGCATGTCCATCAGCTGGCCGGTCAGGTAGTTGACGCCGCCGAGCAGCACGACCGCGAACCGGTGCCCGTCGCGTTCGAGGAGGTCCACGATGTCCTCGGTGCGCAGGTGCTCCTCTCCGGCGCGCGGGCGCAGGCGGACGACCGTCTCCGCCGGGTCCAGCCCGTGATGGACGGCCTGGCTCGCGACCGCGTACGAGTCGGAGGGGAAGGCGGAGTCCTCGATGACGATCCGTGTCCGTTCCCCGGCGGGCCGGTAGAAGGTCGCCATCATGAGGTGCAGGTTGACCGTGAGCGAGTTCATCGCGACGACCTCATGCGGCAGTGCGCCGACCAGGCGCGCGGTGGGCTCGCGCAGGAGTTCGTGATAGTCCACCCAGGGCCGGCGGGCCTGCGTGTGCCCCTCGACGCCGAGCCGCGCCCAGTCCTGGAGCTCTTCGCGGACGCGCCCGGCGACCGCCCGCGGCTGGAGGCCCAGCGAGTTGCCCGCGAAGTAGGCGGACTCCTCGTAGAGCCCGCCGGGCGCGGGCGGCACGTGGAACTCCGCCCGCGCCGCCGGAAGCGGGTCGGTCTCGTCCAGCCGCCGGGCCTCGGCCTCCAGGTCACCCGTCATTTCTCTCCCCTTCATTGCCCGAGGGGGGACGACCCCCCACACCCCCCGAAGCGGCTCCGCCGCCCGCCATGAGATCCAGCGCGATGTCGACGATCATGTCCTCCTGGCCGCCGACCATGCCGCGGCGCCCCACCTCGACGAGGATGTCGCGGGTGTCGAGGCCGTAGCGGCGTGCCGCGTCCTCGGCGTGCCGCAGGAAGCTGGAGTAGACGCCCGCGTAGCCGAGCGTCAGGGTCTCCCGGTCCACCTGGACGGGCCGGTCCTGGAGGGGCCGGACGATGTCGTCGGCGGCGTCCATGAGCCGGAAGACGTCGCAGCCGTGTTTCCACTCCATGAGGTCGGCGACGGCGACGAAGGCCTCCAGCGGGCAGTTGCCGGCGCCGGCGCCCATCCCGGCGAGCGAGGCGTCGACGCGGCGGACGCCGTTCTCGACGGCGACGACCGAGTTGGCGACGCCGAGGCCGAGGTTGTGGTGGGCGTGGATGCCGATCTCGGTCTGCGGGTCGAGGAGGTCGCGGTACGCGCGGACGCGGTCGCGGACGCCGTCCATGGTGAGCCGCCCGCCGGAGTCGGTGACGTAGACGCAGTGCGCGCCGTACGACTCCATGAGCTTGGCCTGCTCGGCGAGCTCGGGCGCCGGGGCCATGTGGGACATCATCAGGAAGCCGGCGACGTCCATGCCGAGCTCGCGTGCGGTGGCGATGTGCTGGGCGGAGATGTCGGCCTCGGTGCAGTGCGTCGCGACGCGCACGGACCGGACGCCCAGTTCGTAGGCCCGCTTCAGCTCGGCGATCGTGCCGATCCCGGGCAGGAGCAGCGTGGTGAGCACGGCGCGTTCCATGACCTCGGCCGCCGCCGCGATCCACTCCTCGTCCAGGTGCGCGCCCGGCCCGTAGTTGACGCTGGAGCCCGCCAGCCCGTCGCCGTGCGCGACCTCGATCGCATCCACGCCCGCCGCGTCGAGGGCGGCGGCGATGTCGCGCACCTGGTCGACGGTGTAGCGGTGCCGGATGGCGTGCATGCCGTCCCGCAACGTCACGTCCTGCACGTACAGCTCGGAGGTCATCGCAGGGCCAGCCTTTCCGCCACCCGCAGCGCAGCGGACGTCATGATGTCGAGATTTCCGGCGTACGCGGGCAGGTAGTGCGCGGCGCCCTCCACTTCGAGGAACACCGACACGAGATGCCCTTCTCCCCCGGCCAGATCGGTCAACGGGTCACCGGAGTCGAGGGGACGGATCTGGACCTGCTGCTTGAGCCGGTAGCCGGGGACGTACGCGGCGACCTCGTCGACCATCTTCTCGACCGAGGTGCGCACGGCCTCCTCGTCGCAGTCGCCGACGACGCAGTAGACGGTGTCGCGCATGACGAGCGGCGGCTCGGCGGGGTTGAGCACGATGATCGCCTTGCCGCGCGCGGCACCGCCCACGACCTCCAGTGCCCGGGACGTGGTCTCGGTGAACTCGTCGATGTTGGCGCGGGTGCCGGGCCCGGCCGACTTCGAGGCGATCGACGCGACGATCTCCGCGTACCGCACCGGGGCGACCCGGGAGACGGCAGCGACGATCGGGACGGTGGCCTGGCCGCCGCAGGTGACCATGTTGACGTCGGGCGCGTCGAGATGCTCGTCCAGGTTGACGGGCGGGACGACGTACGGGCCGATCGCCGCGGGCGTGAGGTCGACGAGCCGCTTGCCGTACGGGGCGAGGACGGCGGCGTTGTGCTTGTGCGCCTTGGCCGAGGTGGCGTCGAGGACGATCGCGACGTCGGCGAACGCGTCGAGCTTCACCAGGCCCTCGACGCCCTCGTGGGTGGTGGCCACGCCGAGCCGGCGGGCCCGGGCGAG
Source organism: Actinomadura rudentiformis (assembly GCF_008923185.1). GTDB lineage: Bacteria > Actinomycetota > Actinomycetes > Streptosporangiales > Streptosporangiaceae > Spirillospora > Spirillospora rudentiformis. Next base: position 75,502 of record NZ_WBMT01000027.1, on the reverse strand, counting down.
GCCGTCGGAGCCGGCGTCGATCCCGGCCATCGCCACGACCTCCAGGGTCTCCGACAGCCGGATCACCTTGATCATCAGATCGGTGCCGATGTTGCCGGAGCCTATGATCGCGACTCTGCTCTTCGTCAACGGAGTCTCCGTCATCGGAGGGTCGTTCCTTCCAGGTCGAAGAAGCGGCGGGCGTTGCCGCCGAGCAGCGCGGCACATTCCTCGTCGGTCAGCGCCTCGCAGGCGCGGATGGTCGAGCCGGGCTCCAGCTCACCGAGGGGGAACGGGAAGTCGGTGCCCAGCATGACGCGGTCGGCACCCATCACCTCCACCAGCAGACGCAGGGCCCCGGGGTCGAAGACGGCCGAGTCGACGTAGAAGCGGTCGGTGTAAGCCGAGGGCGGCTTGGGCGAGTCCTTGCGGACGATGTCGCGGTTGCGCCAGGCGTTGTCAGCGCGGCCGAGGAGGTAGGCGAAGCTGCCGCCCCCATGGCAGAAGCAGAGCTTCAGCGAGCCCGGCAGCCGTTCGAACGCGCCCGAGAGCATCAGCGACAGGATCGACAGCTGGGTCTCGGCGGCCATGCCGACCAGCCACGGCAGCATGTAGCGGCCGCCCATCCGATCGCCGCCGAGCATGTCCCAGGGATGCACGAGCACCGGCATGCCCTCGTCGGCGCAGTGCGCGAGAAACGCGGTGATCTCCGCGTCGTCCAGGTAGCGCGCCCCGACGTGGTTGCCGATGTGCACACCGCGGTGCCCGGCGGCCTTGGCCTTGGTGACGGCGGCACAGGCCAGCTCGGTGTCCTGGAGCGGCACCTGGCAGAGCGGGAGGAGCCGGCCAGAGGTGTCGGCGCAGTAGGCGAGGATGCGGTCGTTCACCAGCTCGCACCAGTCGGCGGCGCGGGCGGCCTCCGCCTCGTACCCGAACATGAGCGGGGTGGAGGAGACGGCCTGCACGTCGACGCCGGCACGATCCATCGCCACGAGGCGGGCCGCCGGGTCCCACAGCTCAGCGGCGACCGGTCGGTAGTCGGCGTCGCCGCTCATCATCATGCCGGTGCTGTCGCCGTTCTGGCGCAGCCACGGCTCGCCCGCGCCCGCCAGCAGCCGGGCCTCGTCCCGGGTGATCGGCGGGAAGACGTGGGCGTGGACGTCGATGACGCTCACGAGGCTCGCTTCCGGGTCTGCGGGCGGAGCTCGGCGGGCCATTGCTTGCCCGGGTGCACGGCACCGCAGTTCGGGCACTTGCGGTCGCCGTCGTAGAACTTCTGGAACGTGGGCGGCAGGTCGTCGACGATCGAGCGGACCTGGAGCTCGGCGCGGTGCACGAGGTGGTGGCAGCTCATGCAGTACCACTCGAACGCCTCACGCAGGCCCTCAGGACGGGAGACCTCGACGACGAGGCCGATCGAGCCCTCCTCGGGCCGCTGCGGCGAGTGCCGGACATGCGGCGGCAGCAGGAAGACGTCCCCCTCGTTGATCTGCACGTCGACCGGCGGCTTGCCCTCGTCCTCCATGACGCGCAGCACCATGTTGCCCTTGAGCTGGTAGAAGAACTCCTCGGTCGGGTCGTCGTGGAAGTCGGTGCGCTGGTTGGGCCCGCCGACCACCATCACGATCAGGCCGGCGTTCTCGAAGACCTGCTTGTTGCCGACCGGGGGCTTGAGCAGGTCGCGGTGCTCGTCGATCCACTTCGGGAAGTTGAACGGCTGCCCGTGGCTGAGCTGTGGCAGGGTCATGACTGCGCCTCCTCGGTGAGGGTCTCCTTCGCGGGGATGGTCGCGGGGATGTACGCCACGCACGAGATCTCGATCAGCAGGTGCGGGTGCGGCAGCTGGTGGACGGCGACGGTGGTGCGCGCCGGCCCGGTCTCGTCGAAGTACTCGCCGTAGACCTCGTTGTAGCCGCCGAAGTCGTTCATGTTGACCAGGTAGGTCGTGACGTTGACGAGGTCGCCGAGGTCTCCCCCGGCCGCCTTCAGCAGGTCGCGGATGTTGTCGAGGACGGCGCGCGTCTGCTCGCGGATGTCCAGGTCGGTGACGCCCATCGCGTCGGCGCTCGCCCCGGCGAACGTGCCGTCCGGACGCCGTGAGCTCGTGCCCGACACGTAGACGAAGTCGCCCGCGCGCTTCACATGCGGGAAGCGCCCCCGCGGCTTGGCCTTGCCCTCGACGAGAAAGGCATCGCTCATCGGGTGGTCACCTCCACGCTGCCCAGCCCGGCGCCGGTCACGCGCACGTGGGCGTCCTTGGGAAGGGGCACGGCGGCGGTCGCGGCCCCGGCGAGGACGATCGAGCCGGGTTCGAGCGGTGTGCCGGCGTCGCGGGCGAGCCGTACGGCGGCGCGCAGCGAGCGAACCGGATCGCCGAGGATGGCGGCGGACGAGCCGGTCTGCACGGTCCGGCCGTCGATCTCCATGACGAGCCCGACGTTCGACAGGTCGCGCGGCTCGTGCCAGGCGCCGAAGCCGAACCCGGCCGCGGACGCGTTGTCGGCGATGACGTCGGGCAGCGTGAATCTGAAGTCCTCGTAGCGCGAGTCCAGCACCTCGAAGCCCACCGCGACCTTGAAGCCGTCGCGGCCGAGCAGGAACGCGATCTCCGGCTCGACGCGCGGGTGGATGAGGCCCGACAGGTCGAGCGTCGACTCGATGAGCATCGCGTCGGTGAGCTGCCCCCAGATGACGTCGTCGACGCCCATCTGGATCATCTTCGCGCGGCTGGTGAAGCCCATCTTCACGCCGATGCGCCGCTCGCCGCGGCGCTCTCGGCGGGCGATGCCGGCCCGCTGGATCTCGTACGCGGTCGCGACGTCGAACGGCTCGGAGTCGGTGAGCTTGGGCACCGCGCGGACGTCGCGCGCGGCACTTTCCAGAACCTCGGCGCAGGCGGCGATGTCCGTCATGAGATCTCCTTCGCGAACGCCACGCGCACGTCGCCGAGCCCGTCGATGCGGGCCTCCAGCACGTCCCCGGGGGCGGGCGTCGCCATCGGGCCGAGCGCCCCGGTCAGCACGGTGTCGCCGGCGCGCAGCGGACGGCCGAGCCGGACGGCGCTGTCGGCGAGCCAGAGCGCCGCGTTGAGCGGGTGGCCCAGGCAGGCGGCGCCGGTGCCGGTGGACAGCTGCTCGCCCCGGCGTTCCAGGACCATCCCGCAGAGCCGCAGGTCGACGTCCTGGAGGCGGGTGGGGCGGTTGCCGAGGACGTACATGCCGGACGAGGCGTTGTCGGCGACGGTGTCGGCGAGCGTGATGTCCCAGTCGCGGATGCGGCTGCCCACGATCTCGATGGCGGGCAGCACAAACGCGACGGCCCGGATGAGGTCGGCGACGGTGTGCCGTTCGAAGGTGAGGTCGTGTTCCAGGACGAGCGCCACCTCGGCCTCTGCCTTGGTCTGCATGACCGATCCGGCGGGGATCTCCGCGCCGTCCGGCACCGCCATGTCGGCGAAGAGCACGCCGAAGTCGGGACTGTCCACGCCCAGCTGGGCCTGGACGGCCGCCGACGTCAGGCCCACCTTCCGGCCGACCAGGCGCCGTCCTGCCGCCAGCCAGCCCTCGGTCAGCCGCTGCTGGACGGCGTACGCGGCGTCGGCGCCGTCGATCAGGTCGCGGACGGGCTCGCACGGCACGCCGGAGGCGTACGCGCCGAGGATGCGGTCGGCCGCCGCCTCGATGGTCGTCAGGGTCGTCTCGGTCACGGGCTCGCTCTCAGATCTGGATGCAGATGTTGACGGGTTCGGAGAAGAAGTCCAGCGAGTACTCGCCGCCCTCGCGGCCGATGCCGGAGGCCTTGACCCCGCCGAAGGGGGTCCGCAGGTCGCGCAGGTTCCAGCAGTTGACCCACACGATGCCGGTCTCGACTCGCGGTGCCACCCGGTGCGCCCGGGACAGGTCGCGGGTCCACACGGTGGCGGCCAGCCCGTACGGGCTGGCGTTGGCGAGGCTGAGCGCCTCCTCCTCGGTGTCGAAGGGGGCGACGTGGCAGACCGGCCCGAAGATCTCCTCCCGGACCGTCCGGGCGGTTTCGGGAAGGCCGGTCAGCACGGTCGGCTCGACGTGGAAGCCGGAGTCGCGCCGGTCGCCGAAGGCGGGGACCCCGCCGCCCGCGACGACGGTCGCGCCCTCCTCGCGGGCCAGCCGGTAGTACGAGAGCACCTTGTCCCGGTGCGCGGCCGAGATCATCGGGCCGTAGTCCGCCTGGGCCCGGGCCCGCTCGCCCAGCGCCGCCACGAACTCGTCGAAGACGGGCCGTTCGACGTAGACCCGCTCGGTGCACAGGCAGATCTGGCCGGAGTGGGTGAAGGTGGATCGCGCGGTGCCCGCGACGGCCGCCTCCAGGTCGGCGTCGGCGAAGACGATCGCGGGGTTCTTGCCGCCGAGCTCGAACGACAGCGGTGTCACGTGGTCGGCGGCGTTGCGCATGATGGCGGCGCCGGTGGCCGACTCACCGGTGAACGCGATCGCGTCCACGCCCGGGTGCCCGGTGAGGAACTCCCCGGCCGCGCCGGCGCCGTGCCCGTGGACCAGGTTGAACGCGCCGGGCGGCAGCTCGGCCTCATGGATCACCGAGGCCAGCAGCGTCGCCGTCGAGGGCGTCTCCTCCGACGGCTTGGCGACCACCGCGTTGCCTGCCGCCAGCGCGGGCGCCACCTTCCAGGTCAGCAGGAGCAGCGGGAGGTTCCAGGGCGAGATGATCGCGACGACGCCGAGCGGGCGCCGCACGGTGTAGTTGAGCGCCTGCCCGGTGCCGCCGCTCCACCCTGGCACGGCCGTCGTGTAGGCGCGCTCGGGCCTCCCGTACAGCAGGTCCGCGTAGGCCCGGAAGTTGCCGATCGCCCTCGGGATGTCGACGGTCGAGGCGAGCTCGCGCGGCTTGCCCGTGTCGCCCGTCTCGGCGTCCACGAACTCCTCGAACCGGGCCTCGATGCCGTCGGCGATCCGCCGGAGCACCGCCGCCCGTTCCTCGAACGTCGCCGCGCCCCAGGCTCCCGCCAGTGCCGCGCGGCCCGCCCGCACGGCGTCGTCGACGACCTCGCGCGTCGCCTCGGGGGCCGTCCCGGACTCGCTCCCGTCCACCGGGTCGACGAGCGGGTACTCCTCCCCGTCCGAACGGAACATGCCGCCGACATAGTGCTCAGCCTTCATGCCTGCGATGATTCCCCATCCAGCTATGCCGGACCAATACCGATCGACCCGGCTGCCATAACCGGTTTGTGATAGTAAGGCGGTATGCGCCCGATCGACCTGCTCAACGGGCGGCTGAAGCTCCGCCACCTCGTGCTCGTCGTGGCCATCGCCGACGAGGGCAGCGTGCTGCGCGCCGCCGAGCACCTGCGGCTGGCCCAGCCCGCCGTCACGCGCAGCCTTCGCGAGGTCGAGCACGTCCTCGGCGTCGAGCTGTTCACCCGGGGGCCGCGCGGCATGACACCGACCCTGTTCGGCGAGGCGTTCATCGAGCACGCCCGCGCCGTCCTCGCGGAGCTGCGCCGGGCGGGTGAGCGCATCTCGGGCCTGGCCGACGGGGCGGTCGGCACCGTCACGATCGGCACGCTCCTCGCCGGTTCCAACGTCCTGCTGCCGCGCGCGATCGCGACCCTCAAGAAGGCCCGGCCCGGCGTCACGGTGATCGTCCAGGAGGCCACGTTCGACGCCCAGGTCCCGCGGTTGCTGGAGGGTGAGATCGACCTGATCCTCGGCCGCCTCAACCCGATCGGCGACCTGCGCGGCCTGCGCCAGGTGACCCTGTACGCCGAGCCGGTGCGCCTGGTCGCCCGCCGTGACCACCCCGCCCGGTCCCGGCCGGACCTCACCCTCCGGGATCTGCTCGACTACCCCTGGGTGCTCCCCCTCGAACAGACCGCCCTCCGCCAGGAGCTGGAACAGATCTTCCGCAGCGAGGGCTTGGCGCTGCCGTCCAACCTGGTGGAGTGCACCTCGATCCTCACCGTCCGCACGCTCGTCCACGACGCCGACATGATCGCCGCCCTGCCCGAGCTGGTCGCCCGCACCGACAGTGAGCTGGAACCCTTGCCCATCCCGCTCGAACCCGTCCGCCGCCAGGTGGGGGTCACCCTGCCCGACCGGCGCCCGCTCACGCCTTCGGCCCGGCTGATGCTGGATCACCTCCGTGCCCAGGCCGCGGAGCTCACCGCTCAGAGCGCCTGAATCAGCGCGAGCAGCCTCCGGCTCACCAGCGACTCAGGGTCACCGAGATCCAGCACCACGTCGAAGTGGTCACGCTCCGGCACGGTCAGCAGTTCGCCGCCCCACTGCGCGTGGAACCGCCGGGACTGCTCGACGAAGCCCGTCCCGTCGTGCTCGGCAACGGTGATCACCGCGGGGCACCGCCGGGCACCGGCCACGAGTGCAGGGCTCAGCCCGGCCGCCCTCGCCACGTCCAGCCCGAGCCACTCGTTCACGTACACCCGCGTCAGGGGCCGGAGATCGAACAGCCCGCTGAACGGCATCGCCGCCTTGACCACGTCCGCCGGCAGCCCGAGTGCCTCCTGCCAGCCCTCCACCATGGTCATCCCGGTCAGATGGCCGCCCGCCGAGCTCCCGCCGACCACGATGCGGTCCGGGTCCAGCCCGTGCTCCCGCCCGTGCCGCCAGACCCAGGCGATCGAGGCACGCACCTGACGGATGATCTCCTCCAGGGTCGCCTCCGGCGCCAGCGTGTAGTCCGGCACCACGGTCGCGACGCCCCGCTCGTGCAACATCCCCGCCATGAACGCCGAGTCGGCCCGCGACAGCGCCTTCCAATAGCCACCGTGAACGAACACGAACACCGGCCGAGGCGCGTCACCTGTTCCCCACACGTCGAGCCGCTCGCCGCTCGCCTCGTCGTAGACGAGGCCCGGTGCCCCGGGCAGCCCCTCGACGGCCTTGTCCGACTCCGCCCGGTACCGGACCATGAGCTGCCCGAAGAGCTCCTCCCCCGCCTTCCGCCGCACGTTGTACGCGACGTCCAGTTCCTCGTCGCTGAGCTCCCGGCCCGGCCAATCACGCTCGTCCATGCCCCGCAGCCTCCCTGCCCGGCGGCGGACCGGGCAAATACCGTTGCGGCCCGTCGTTATAACCGCCTCGCTATGTGTGACTAGTCTGGCGACGGAGGCACGAGGCATGGAGTGGAGGTTCCTGGAATCGTCCTATATAGACATGAATGTCTATATATAGCCTGATCCACCGCCCGGTGGGCTAGGTTTCCCTTGTGGGTGGCGATCTCGGGCGGGTGCTGGCCGGGCGGTACCGGTTGCTCGCCCTGCTGGGGCGGGGCGGAACGGGAGCCGTCTGGCGTGCCCGTGATGAGCGGCTGGACCGGGAGGTCGCCGTCAAGGAGGTCCGGCCGCCGGCGCGGCCCGACGCCGGCTGGCCGGCACGGCTGGACCGGGAGGCCGGCGCCGCCGCACGGCTGGCGCATCCCGGCATCGTCACCGTCCACGAGCGGATCACCGGCGAGGACGGGCGGCCGTGGATCGTCATGGAGCTGGTGCGCGGGTGGTCCCTGGAGGCGCTCCTCAGGACGGGAGGGCCGCTGCCGCCGGCGCGGGTCGCCGGGATCGGCCTGCAGCTCCTGGGCGCCCTCCAGGCCGCGCACGGGGCAGGCGTGACCCACTGCGGCATCAAACCGGCCAACGTGATGCTCGACGGCGACCGTGCGGTGCTGACCGACTTCGGGATGGCCGCCGCCGGCGGTCAGGTGATCTTGCCATGGCGGGCGGCGCTCGCCGGCACCCCCGCCTTCCTGTCCCCCGAGCAGGTCGGAGGACTGCCGGGCACCGCCGAGTCCGATCTGTGGTCGCTGGGCGCGACTCTGTTCGCCGCTGTGGAGGGCCGCCCCCCGTACGCGGGCGACTGCGCCGGAGCGGTCTGCGTCGCCATCGCGACACGGGAGCCCGCACGCCCGCTGCGCGCCGGTCCCCTCGAACCCGCCCTCACCGGGCTGCTGCGCCGGGATCCGGCCGAACGGCTCTCCCTCGACCAGGTGCGGGATCTGCTGGTCCTGCCCGCCCGGCGCGCCGCCCGGTGAGGGCGGCACGCCGGGCCAGGTCAGCGGACGCCGGCGGACTCAGACGTCAGCGGACGGTGAGGTCGGCGGTCTGGTCGCCGGCGGTGATCTGGTAGGCGCCGGACTGGGCGTACGGGGTTCCGGCCCCGTTGATGTCGCCCGGGGTCACGGCGAGGGTGGACATCGGGAACGTGAGGGTGACCGAGCGGGTCTCGCCGGCCTTGAGGGGCACGCGGGTGAACGTGGCGAGCCGCTTCGGCGGCACCTGGACGCGGCTGTACGGCTGACCGGCATAGACCGGAACCACCATGTCGCCGTCGCGGTTGCCGGTGTTGCCGACCTGGAGGGTGAGCTTCACCGTGCCGCGCCTGGAGACCGTCCGGTCGGCGAGCGTGAGGCCCTTGACGGCGAACGTGGTGTAGGAGAGGCCGTGCCCGAAGGGGAACAGCGGGTCGTACGCGGAGCTGGGACCGCTGTTGGTGCCCGGTAGCTGCTGGTAGTACATCGGCTGGTCACCGACGGACTTGGGCCATGAGACCGGGAGGCGGCCGCCGGGGTTGGCGCGGCCGTAGAGCACGTCCGCGACGGCGGTGCCGGCCTCGCTGCCGGGGAGCCAGCCCATCAGGAGCTGCTTGGCGTCGGCGGCCTTGCCGAGCACGAGGGGACGGCTCGCGAGAACCACGACGGTGACCTTCTTGCCGGTGGCCTGCAGGCGGTCGACGAGCTCCTGCTGGTCGGCGGCGAGCTCGGGGGTCTCGTTGTCGGCCACGCCCTCGGCGCCGGGCTTCTCGCCCACGACGACGATGGCGCCGTCGGCGTCCTCGGTCTTGTCCACGGCCTCGCCGGCGTCCTTGACGAGCTCGGCCCTGTCACCGGCGAGCGCCTTGACGCCCTCCCAGACGGTGACGCCTGGATCGTCGACGCCGTCGGGGATGCCCTGCCATCCGATGGTCCAGCCGCCGTTCTGGATCGGCACCGAGTCCGCCCCGTTCCCGGTGACGACGACCTTGTCACCGGTGGGCAGCGGCAGCGCGTTCCCGTCGTTCTTGAGAAGCGTCATCGACTCGGTCGCGGCCTTCACCGCGAGCGGCTTGTCGGCGCCCAGCACCGCGGCGTCGGCCTTGGCCGGGTCGACGTACGGGTTGTCGAAGAGCCCGAGCTGGAACTTCAGCGTCAGGATGCGCCCGACGGCCTCGTCGAGGCGCTTGCGGGAGACCTTGCCGCTCTTGACCTGCGCCACGAGGCCGTCGATGTAGCCGTCGACGGAGCCCGGCGGCAGCATCGCCACGTCCACGCCCGCGTTCATGGCGATGCCGGCGGCGTCGGCGTAGTCGGCCGCCACCTTGTGGGCCTTCTGGAGTGCCTGGACGTCGTCCCAGTCGCTGATGACGACGCCCTTGAAGCCCCACTGGCGGCGGAGCAGATCGGTGAGCAGGTAACGGCTCGCGTGGGCGGGGACACCGTTGATCGCGCCGGAGTTGACCATGAGGGTCTGCGCACCCGCGTCCACGGCCGCCTTGTAGGCCGGCAGGAAGGTGTCCTGGAAGTAGCGCATGTCGAGGTGGGAGTTGGCCCGGTCATGGCCGTTGAACGGCTCGGAGTACCCGGCGAAGTGCTTGACCGTCGCGGCGACCTGGCGGTCCTGCTGGGAGCCCTTGACGAAGGCGGCGCCCAGAGCACCGGCGAGGTGCGGGTCTTCGGAGTAGGTCTCGTAGTAGCGGCCCCAGCGGGTGTCGCGCGCGATGTCCTGGACGGGCGCGAAGTTCCAGTTCGGTCCGGTGGCCTTGACCGCCTTGGACGTGGCCTGGCCCATCGCCTGCGAGATCGCCGGGTTCCAGGTCGCGCCCACGCCCAGCTGCTGCGGGAACTTCGTCGCGCCGAGGACGTTGTTGTGCCCGTGCACCGCGTCCACGCCGTACAGGAGCGGGATGCGCAGGCGGTGGTTGTCGATCGCGTACTTCTGGATCGTGTTGATCATCTCGGCCCAGGCGCGGGGCGTGTTCTGCGCCGGCGCCTGGCCGCCGCCGGACAACATCTGGCCCACGTGCTGGTCGGCGAACATCTTCTTCATGCAGGTGGTGTTGAGCTGCCCGCCGGACCAGTTGCAGTCGCCCTGGATGGTGACGACGGCGGGCTGGGCCGTCTGGCCGACCTTCTCTTCGACGGTCATGCGCCTGACCAGGTCGGCCACCCGCACGGGCGTCGGCGCGGACCTGTCCAGGTAGGCGGGGATGGAACGGGCGGTGGCCGCCCCTGGTATCAGGGTCAGGGCCAGCAACGCGGGCGCGACGAGTGCGCCCGCGCGGAGAAGGGATTTCATGCGCGGCTCCTCACTGGGGTGGAGGTCAGCCTGGATGATCTCGGCGTCGCGACGAACGCGCAAGAGAGCGCTTTCCAACCGGCTCCACCGTGGGTGGCCGCATCTGGACGCGTCAGCTGAGCCCGCGCACGAACCGGTCTATGGCCGGGAGGGTGTCGGGGGTCAGGTCCCGGCGGGTCACCGCCATGACGTCGCCGCGGAACGACCGCACCTCGACGAAGCTCTCCGGGGTCGACTCGATCAGCAGCGGCAGGATGTCCTCCAGGAATTTCCTGGTGCCGGTCTTGAACTTCTTCTGGCGCAGGTAGGAGCGCTTGGGCCTCTCGAACGTCCCGACCGTGCTCTGCAGGTCGTAGCGCAGGTCGGTCACCGGGAACGGCTCCCGGTCCCAGGTGCTGGTGGCGATCGTCTCTCTCGACCGGCCCTGCGTGCGGGCTTCGACGAACGTCTCGGTGTCGGCGTCGGCGATCTCGCAGTCGTGGATGGGGAAGACCCTCCCGGCTCGGCCCCCGTAGTCGGAGCCGCGGCACAGCGAGGGCCCGCAGAACAGCACGTGGCTGAACGGGCCGATCGGGGCGTCCAGCCGGACCTTGTGATGCGACGTCCCGTCGAACAACAGGTGCCAGCGGGGCGTCACGAAGTCCAGGAACGCCGAGACGGCGCCGGCGTCGTACCCCGGGTCCTTGACGATGAACCGCAGGCCCTTGCGCCCGTCGTCGACGAGGACGAGGTACTCGCGGAACGGCCCGGGACCGCCCTCGAACGGGAAGTGCCTGACGTACGCCCCTTCATGCCCGGGTACGGGCTCGTGGGCGGCCCATACCTCCTCCCAGGATCCGGCCCGCCTGTTCTCCGTCTGTGTGCGCATCACGTCGAGGAGCTTGGCGTCGCCGGGCTCCGCCGGCGGCCGGCTTGGCGGGTCACCGGCGACCTCGACGTACCCCTGGCGCCGCTTCTCGCTGATCTTTCGTTTGAAATGGCGTTCGGCATGGGCCTCGTCGTCCAGGGTCATGCTCGACCCCCGCATGACGCCGCCCACCACGCCCCATCCCATGTAGCAGCGGATGCCCTCGCGGCGGATCTGCCAGCACCGCACCATGCCACCGGTGCGCTTCTCGAAAGTTCGCCATTCCGACATGCCGCCACACCTTTCCACAGGCGGCGGCGCCGAAAAAGCCGTTTCAGGCGTTCAGGTAGGCCAGCACGGCGAGCACGCGGCGGTGGCCGCTGTCGCTGGGCGGCAGGTCGAGCTTCAGGAAGATGCTCCCGATGTGCTTGCTGACGGACCGCTCCGTGATGACGAGGGTCTTGGCGATGGTGGCGTTGTCGTGGCCCTGCGCCATGAGCGCGAGCACCTCGCGCTCGCGCGGGGTGAGCCCCTGCAGCGGTGAACGGCGTGTCATGAGCTGGGAGACCACCTCCGGGTCGAGTGCGGTGCCGCCGGCGGCGACGCGTTGCAGCGCGTCCAGGAACTCCTCGACGCGGCCGACCCTGTCCTTGAGGAGGTAGCCGATGCCCTGGGCACCGCCCGCCAGGAGCTCGGTCGCGTACGTCTCCTCCACGTACTGGGAGAGGACGAGCACCGGCAGGTCGGGCAGCGCCTTGCGCGCCTCGATCGCGGCCCGCAGGCCCTCGTCGCGGAAGCCCGGCGGGAGCCGGACGTCGAGGACGGCCACGTCGGGCCGGTGCGCCAGCAGGGCGGGCACGATCTCCGGACCGGTGTCGGCGACGGCGACGACCTCGTGCCCGTCGCTCGTCAGCAGCAGGACCAGCCCCTCGCGCAGCAGGGCGTTGTCCTCCGCGATCACGATCCGCACGGCAGCTCCACCTCGAGTGTCGTTCCCGCGCCGACGGGGCTGTCGACCCGGGTGTCGCCGTCCAGCGCGGCGACCCGGCGGCGGATCCCGGCCAGCCCGCTGCCGCGGGCCGGATCCGCGCCGCCCTTCCCATCGTCCCGCACGATGATCCGCAGCCGGTCACCGTCCCGGCGCAGTGTCACCTGGGCCGCGGCGGCGCCGCTGTGCTTGGCGATGTTGGTCAGGGCCTCGGCGACGACGAAGTAGGCGGCCGCCTCCACCGCCGCCGGGACGCGGCGTTCCGTCCCGCCGACCTCCAGCTCGATCTCCACGGTGATCGGGATGTGCTGCCCGGCGGCGAGGGCGCGGACGGCACCGGGCAGGCCGCGGTCGGACAGGATCGGCGGGTAGATGCCCCGGATGACGGTGCGCAGCTGGGTCAGGGCGTCCTCGATCCCCTCCCTGGCCTCCAGGAACAGCGCGCGGGCGGCCCCCGGATCGGCGTCGAACCGCCGGTCGGCGAGGCCGAGCCGCAGCGCGACCGAGACCAGCTGGGCCTGCGTGCCGTCGTGCAGATCGCGTTCGATGCGGCGCAGCTCGGCGCCGTGGGCCTCCAGTGCCTCCGCCCGCGTCTCGGTCAGCTGTTCGACCCGTTCGGCGAGGCTGACCCCGCGGGTCGGCCCGAGCAGCTTGGCGGCGATCCACGCCTGCCACCGTGCCAACCGCGGCACCAGCCACCACAGGGCCAGGATGTTGATGCCGGCCTGCAAGAACGGCATGGTCAGCGCCTTGTGCCAGCTGTCCAGGACGATGAACGCCGACTGCGAGCCTTCCGGCGCCGCCCACCACCACAGCGGCAGGGACAGCGAGAAAAGGATCGACGGCCACAGCGCGACGGCCATCACCCCCGCGAGCAGCCCGCCGTAGCCGTGCAGGACCATCCACGCCAGGTCACGCCAGGTGGAGGGCGTGCGCAGGAGCGCGAAGCCCTGCTCGAACGACGTGCCGCGCGGCGGCGCATAAGGCTCGGGGATCTCGTGGCCCAGCACCCGGGCCACCCTGCGCCGTTCGGCACTGGTCAGGGCCCGCAGCGGGCGGGCGACCTCCGGCAGCCAGGGAATGGCGATCACCAGGATCGACAGGAACGCCACGAGCGGAAGAAGGCAGGTGCCGAGGAGCGCGGGAAGCGCGGTGCGCAGGCCGCCTGCCAGGAAGGTGGTGGCGTCCCTGCTGCGTCTCAGCGCGTACTTCATGGCCTTCTCTAGTCCCATATCGCAGCTCACGTTAGGGGACCGTTCAGACCCGCCGGAATGGCACCCGCTCCCCGGCTCGTGGTGTAGCTGGCTACACCTCCGATCCGGGGGTGCGAGCCCATGTGGCCGACCGTCTCCGGACCCTACGTTCGACCAGGTGAGAGAACGGTCGAGAGCGAGAGGGAACATGACGACATTGATGTCGCAGGCGGCTGAGGCGACGGCCTATGCGGTGCGGATGGAGGAGGTCACCCGGTCGTACGGCTCGGTGACGGCGCTGCGCGGCGTCTCCAGGGCGTTCCCGCGCGGCGGCTTCACGGCCGTCATGGGGCCGTCCGGCTCGGGCAAGAGCACGTTCCTGCACTGCGCGTCCGGCCTCGACCGCCCGACCTCCGGCTCGGTCCTGATCGGCGGCACCGACATCGGCCGCCTCAGCGAGGCCAAGCGGACCCGGCTGCGGCGCGAACGGATCGGGTTCGTGTTCCAGTCGTTCAACCTGATCCCGTCCATGGACGTCGAGCAGAACATCACCCTCCCGCTCCATCTCAGCGGCGCGCGCGCCGATCCACGGTGGCTCGCCGAGGTCGTGGGACGCGTCGGGCTCACGGACCGGCTCCGGCACCGGCCGTCCGAGCTGTCCGGTGGGCAGCAACAGCGGGCGGCCGTCGCGCGAGCCCTCATCACCAGGCCCGAGGTCGTGTTCGCGGACGAGCCCACGGGAGCCCTCGACCCGCGTTCGGCGCGTGACGTGCTGGGCTTGCTCCGCGAGGCGGCGGACCAGACCGGGCAGACCGTGGTGCTGGTGACGCATGACCCGATGGCGGCCGCATGGGCCGACTCGGTGCTCTTCCTGCGGGACGGCGAGATCGTCGCCGAGCTCGCCGACCCCACCCCCACCACCGTGATGGCCCACTGGGAGATCTTGTGAAGCCGCCGAAGGGCGCCCTGGCGGGCGTGTTCGTGGCGTTGGTGTTCGCCGCCGCGCTGGTCGGTTCGTGCGGCGTGCTTCTGGAGTCCGCGCTGCGGGCGCACGCGCCGGTGGACCGGTACGAGGCGGCCGCGGCGGTCGTCACCGGTGAGCAGTCGGTCTCGGTCCGGCAGAAGCGGGCCGGGTCGGAACCGGAGAAGCAGACGCGGCCGCTGACCGAACGCGCCCGCGTCCCGCTCGCGGCTGCCGAGCGCCTGCGAGCCGTGCCGGGTGTGCGGGCGGTCATCGCGGACGTGTCGTTTCCCGTGCTGACGGCGTCGGGCGTGACGGTCACCGGCCATGGCTGGGATTCGGCGGCGCTCCACTCCTACGAGCAGGGGTCCGGCCGTGCCCCGCAGGCGCCGGACGAGGTCGTGCTCGACACCGTCACGGCGGCTCGCGCGCGAGTGGCGGCGGGCAGTGTGATCGGGCTCCAGACGACCGGTGCTCCCCAGCCGTTCCGGGTCACCGGGCTGGTCAAGGCGGGCGGTCCGCCCGGCGCGTTCTTCGCACCGCAGGCAGCGGCGGCGCTGAGCGGTCACCCCGGGCAGGCGGACGCGCTGGCGGTGATCGCCGGTGGACGCGTGGACACCGCCGCGCTGAAGAAGGCCGCCCCGGGACTCATGGTGAAGACGGGCGCCGCGCGGGGAGACGCCGAGGACCTGACCGTGCGGGCCGCACGCCCCGACATGATCGATATGGCCGCCTCGTTCGGCGCGGTCGCCGTGATGACGGCGCTGGTGGTCGTCGGGGGTCTGATCGCCCTGTCGATCCGGGAACGCGGCCGCGAGTTCGCGTTGCTGCGCGCCGTCGGCGCCACGCCCTGGCAGGTCCGTGGCCGGATCATGCGGGAGACGCTCCGGACGGCCCTGCCCGCAGGGCTGCTCGGCGGCCTGCTCGCACTGGCGCTCGGCGCCGCGATGCACCGGGCCATGGTGGCCAGGGACGTGCTCCCGGACGGTTTCGGGCTGTCGCTCAGCCCGCTGCCCGCGCTGGCCGCACTGCTCATCAGCCTGCTGACAGCGATCCTCTCGGCGTTCTTCGCCTCGCTCCGCGCCACCCGCATCCGGCCGGTCGAGGCGCTCGGCGAGGCGGCCGTCGAGTCGGGCTCGCTGCCTCGCTGGCGGGTCGTCACGGGTGTGGTGTTCCTCGTCCTGGGGGTGAACGCGCTCGGCGTCTCGACGCTGGCGAGCGGATCGGCCGCCGCCGCCTCGATCGGCGGGCTGGTGATCACGCTGATCGTGGCGACCGCGCTCCTCTCCCCGCTCATCGCGCGGCGCGGCGGGCGCGTGTTCGGCCGGGTCCTGCGCGCCGCGGCACCCGTGGCCGGGCGGCTCGCGGACATCAACATCGGCGCGGCGGCGCTGCGGCTCGGCTCGGTCATCACGCCGGTCGCGCTGGCGGTCGCGTTCGCCGGGGTGCAACTCTTCGCGCAGTCGACGTCCGTCCGCGCGACGGAGGTGCAGGCGGCCGAAGGGGCGCGCGCGGACCGGATCGTCGTGCCGAAGGGTCCGGGACTGCCCTCCGGCGTGCTCGACGCCGTGCGGAGCACTCCCGGCGTGCGGGCCGCGACCGCCGTCAAGCAGACCACCGTCGTGATGTCCGTCAGGGAACTCGCGGAGAACAACCTCCGCTCGCTCTCCGCCAAGGGCGTCAGCCCCGAGGGGATCACGCAGACGATGGACCCGGGCGTGACGAAGGGCTCTCTCGCCGACCTCCGCGGCCCCGGCACCGTCGCGCTCAGCGAGAGCGTCGCCGAAGGCATCCGGCTGGGTCAGGAGCAGAACTTCTGGCTCGGAGACGGCACCCCGATCAAGGCCCGGGTCGTGGCGATCTACGAGCGCGGCCTGGGGTTCGGTGACGTGCTCCTCCCCCGCGCCACGGTCGCCGCGCACACCACGACGCCCCTGGACGACCACATCCTCGTACGGGGCGACGCGGATCTGCGCCCCGCCCTCGCCCGCCACGCCGGAGCCGGGGTCATCACGCAGGACGCCTTCGGCGCGCAACAGTCCGAGGAGCTCCGGCTGCAAGGCTTCATGAGCTACGTGGTGGTGCTGGCCATCTGCGGGTTCATCGTCATCGGACTGGTGACGACGCTGGCACTCGCGACCGCCTCCCGGCGCCGCGAACTCGCCCTGCTCCGCCTGGTGGGCGCGACCCGCCGCCAGGTACTGCGGATGCTCCGGCTGGAGGCGGCCATCATGCTCGGCGTCGGGCTGGCCGTCGGAACCCTGATCGCCGGAGTCACGCTGCTGGCGTTCGCCACCGCCGTCACGGGCCTGCCGCTGCCCGCCGTACCGCCGCTGACCTTCGCGGCGATCCTCCTGCTCGTGGCCGGCCCCGGTGCCGCCGCGATGCTCCTGCCCGCCCGGCCGATGGTGCGCCGGAGTCCAGAATCCAGCTGAAAGCGAGAGACGCCAAGTACCTCTACAGGTGAGGCCGACCGAACCCTGCGGCCCCGTCCCCTGACCGTGCCTTGCGCCGTTAACATCTCCGGAGTGCCAAGATCCCTGTTGGCACTGATGTGTACCGGAACGGCGGAAATGGACGACCTCGAGCTCCGGCGGTCCCTGCCGGGCAACCTGCCCCAGCTGTTCGCTGACGACCAGGTCGAGCGGGCGCTGGACGTGGCGCTGCCCGCCGGGGACGTGGTCTGGCCGGACCCCGGCTACCCGCAGCGCCAGATCCTGCTGCGCCCGGCGTTCTGGCTGAGCGACGAACCGGTCACCGGCGAGCTGTGGGCGGCGCTCCGCGCGGCGCACCCGCGGTCCGGGCTGTGGCCGGTGCTGCTGGACGAGACCGACCAGCCGTGGGCCGCGGGGCAGATCGCGCCCGAACCGGTCACCGACATCGACAACTACCTCCCCAGCGCGTTCATGTCCGAGGTCTGGGCCGACTGGGCGGAGCAGACCGCTGACGAGGACCACGACGACCTGGCGCCGTTCGGCCGCGACTGCCCCGGCCCGGCGCAGCGCGGCGCCTCGCTGGACGACCCGGGCGCCGTGGCCGACCGCCACGCCCGCGCCCTCGCCCCCCGCGGGCTCTCCCTCGGCCTCGTCGCGGTCGAGCGCAGCGCCGACGTCCTCGCCGCCATGGGATGGCAGGGCGCGCTCAACCACAACGAGTGGACGGCGCCGCTCGCCGCCGTGGTCCGCGGCTGGGAGGACCGGTTCGGGGCCCGCGTCGTCGCGATGGGCTTCAACACCCTGGAGCTGAGCGTCGCCTCACCACCCGTCAGCGCCCGCCACGCCCTGCACGTCGCCGCCGAGCACTGGGCGTTCTGCCCCGACATCCTCTTCCAGGGCCCCGGCACCCTCGGTGGCTACGCCGAGGAGATCCGCGGCAAGACCCACTGGTCGTTCTGGTGGGACTGACCGCTTGACCGGGATTAACGGCTTGATAACGACGCGATAGCGCCCCCTCCTACGGTCGTTCCGACTGATCCGTCCAAGGAAGGGGCACCATGGCACGACTTCGCACGATCGGCGCCGTCGCCGCGGTCGCGGCCGCGACGGCCGCCGGCAGCGTGGCCGCCGGCGCGCCGGCGCAGGCCGCCATGAAGGACTGCAAGCGCGGCTACTTCTGCGCCTGGTCCAACACCTCCGCCCAGAGGTTCGCCGACAAGCCCGATTGCAAGTGGTGGAGCGACGGCTGGAACTGGAGCGGCAAGTGCGCGGACGGCACCCGCCACCGCGCCAACGCCATCTACAACAACGGCAAGAAGGGAGCGGGCGCCGCCCACGTCCGCGTCTACGACAAGGCCGGCGGGAAGGGCAGCTGGGCCTGCATCAAGCCCGGCCACGCCTGGAACCTGACACGCATGGTGAAGTCCAGAAAGGGATGGGTCCATGTCCACCGGTGGACGTGGGGCCCCAAGAAGGACCAGCCCATCATCTACAGCGGCATCGACTCCCACAAGTGGGTCTGGAAGTGCTAGCGCCACCCCCTGACCGCTGAGGCCCGCCGGATGCCAGCCCGGCGGGCCTCAGCGCTCAGCAAGCGGTGTTCAATGGATGCTCGGGTGGCCAGTTGTTCCACTCCTGTCTAATATTTCGCGGCAGGGGAAGATCGGAGGCGCCCGCCTCCGGACGGCAGGCCATGAGGGGACGGCAGCCAGGTGCGGATCAGGGCCAGGACGAGGGAGCGCCGCGTGCTGCCCGGCGGCCGGGTGCTCCCGGTGGTCATCGGCACCGCCCTGCTCGCCACCCTGATCGGCGACGTCACCATGATCATCCTCGACCGGCAGGGCGAACCGGACGGACCCGCCAAGGCCGATCCCGGCGAGCTCGTCTCGGTCTCGGGAGAGGCCATGGGTGTCCCGGCGGTCGCACCGCTCACCCGGCGCCTCCAGCCCAGCCTGCTGATCGCCGGGACCGGCTCGCTGCCGCCCACGGTGGTGGAGCGCACGCGCCGTATCAAGGGCGTCGCCGGGGTCACGGTCGTCGACGCGGCCCGCGCCCAGGTCGGCGGGCGGCGGGTCGGGCTACTCGGCGTGGACCCGTCCGCGTTCCGCGCGTTCGCGCCCAAGCAGTCCGCCGAGTCCGACCAGCTCTGGCGCACCGTCGCGACCGGTGGGCTGGCCGTGTCGTTCACGCTGAGCCGGGAGGGCACGCTGCCGCTCGGCGGCGTCGTGCAGGCGGGCAGCACCGCCAAGCCCGGCCAGGTGCGGATCTCCGCGTACGCCTCGATGGGGATCAGCGACGTCGACGCGGTGGTGTCCCGGACCCAGGCGCGCACCCTGGGCATGCCGGACGGCAACGGGCTGGTGATCAGCGCCCCCAAGGCCGACCGCAAGAAGCTGTCGAAGGCGCTCAAGCGCATCCTCCCGCGCGGCACGAAGATCGCTCCCATCGCGCCGCAGACGTCGCCGGTCACGCCGGCCGGCCTGCGCCGGCAGCCGCAGGTGAGCGGCCGCCCCGACGGCGTCACCGGCAACCGGTCGACCATCACCGGCAACATGATGACGCCGACGATGAGCAAGGTGGTGACGGAGCTCGACGGCATGTTCGGGGCGTTCCCCGTCATCGGCTGCTTCCGCAACACCGGCGACCCGCAGGACCACGCGCTCGGCCGCGCCTGCGACTTCATGGAGACCACCACGGGCCGGATGCCGAGCGCCAGCGCGCAGCGCCACGGCGACCAGGTCGCCCAGTACGCGATCAGCAACGCCCGGCGCCTGGGCATCTCCTATGTGATCTGGAAGCAGCACATCTGGAACATCAGGTTCCCCGGCTGGCGCAAGATGGAGAACCGCGGCAGCCTGACGCAGAACCACTTCGACCACCTGCACATCTCGGTGCTGCGCTGACCGATCACAGACGTTCGAGCTCGCACCAGACGGCCTTGCCCTCGCCGGTCCGGCGGACGCCCCAGCGGCGCGCCAGCCGGCCGACCACGTGCAGGCCCCGCCCGGACTCGGCCATGCCGTCCTCGCAGCGGCGGATCCGCGGGCGGCCGTCGGTGCCGTCGAAGACCTCCAGCACGAGCCCTTCCTCGCGGACCAGCCGCAGGGTGATCTGCCCGTCCGCGTGCCGGATCGCGTTGGTCACCAGCTCCGAGGCCAGCAGCGTGGCGGAGTCGGACAGCTCGCCCAGGCCCCAGCGGTCGAGCCGGTCGCGGATCAGCCCGCGGGCGCGCCGCGCCGCCGCGGGATCGGCGGGCAGGTCCCAGGTGACGTGGTCGTCGGCCGGGATGCGGCGCAGGCGCGCCACGAGCATCGCGATGTCGTCCCGGTGCTGGTCGTCGTACACGCCGTCGAGCGCGGCCTGGCACAGCTCCTCCAGCGGCCGGGCGGCGGCGCCGTCGCCGAACGTGCGGCGCAGGCGGGCCAGCCCGTCGTCGATGTCGCGCGAGCGGTTCTCCACCAGGCCGTCGGTGTAGAGCACCAGCAGGGCGCCGTCCTCGACGGTGAACTCGCGGCTGACGATCGGCCCCTCGCCCACGCCCAGCGGAGGCGCCGGCGGCACGTCGAGGTACGTGGCCTCGCCGCCGGGCAGCACCATGAGCGGCGGCAGGTGCCCGGCACTGGCGGCCTCGCAGCGCCCGCTGACGGCGTCGTACACCACGTAGGCGCAGGTGGCGAAGTGCGGCTCGCGCTCGCCGAGCGTCCGCATCAGCAGGTCGAGGCGCTCCAATGCCTCGGCGGGCGGCAGGTCGAGCCCGGCCAGCGTATGGATCGCGGTGCGCAGCCGGCCCATGGTCACCGCCGCGCGCACGCCGTGCCCGGCCACGTCGCCGACGACCAGGACCACCCGCCCGCCCGGCAGCGCGATCGACTCGTACCAGTCGCCGCCGACCTCGATGAGCCGGCCGCCGGGCAGGTAACGGTGGTGCACCTCGACCGTCGCCGGCGCCGACAGGTCGGTCGGCAGCAGGCTGCGCTGCAGCGTGAGCGCGGTCGCGCGCTCCCGTCCGTACCGGCGCGCGCTCTCGATGAAACGTGCGGCGCGCGAGGCGAACTCCATGCCGATGTCGATGTCGTACGCGTCGAACGGGCGGTGCGCGACGCTGCGCGTGCAGACGAAGAAACCGAGCGTCGCGCCGTCGGCGATGATCGGCAGGAGCAGCATCGACGCGCCCTTGAGCAGCTCGGCGACCGGCGGGCGGCGCCACGCCTCGGCGATGCGGGCCGCGCCCTCGTCGGCGAGCCGGGCGAGGACCGGGCGCCCGCCGTCCATGCACTGCACGTACGGGGTGCCGGGCGGGTAGGTCAGCACCTCGCCGGTCGGGAACGCCGCGTCCCACGCCTGGTCGCCGTCGTCGAAGGAGACCGCCATGCGCCGCAGCACGTGCGATCCGTCCTGCGGCTGCTCGGGCGACTCGTCGGCGGCCACCAGGCTCTCCAGCAGGAGCAGCCCGCCCGCGTTGCAGAAGTGCGGGACGAGGATGTCCATGAGCCCGCGGGCCAGCTGGTCGAGGTCGAGCGTCGCGCCGATGCGCGGCAGCGAGTCCTCGAGCAGCGCGCGGCGGATGACCGCCGGGTCGAGGAACCGGTCGGGCAGCGGCACCGGGACGCGGATGACGGCCAGCGCCGACAGGTCGGGGTCGCCGCCGCTCATCGGATGCACGGTGATGACGGCGTCGTGGGTCGTGCCCTCCCCCGTCTCGATCGCGAGCATGGCCGAGGTCTCGCGCCCGGCGGCCACCGCCGCCAGGAGACGCTCCAGTGCGCCGTCAGCCCCTCCGACGATCATGTCGCCGAACGGAGCGCCGCACAGATCATCAGGATTTCTGGCAAGAACTGCCGCGGCGTTGCGGTCGAACTGGAGTATTTTCCCCGACGAATCCATGCCGACAATCAGAATTCGGGTGGAGGACTCCATCGCTCGATTATGGGGCATTTGCCGTCGCGATGCGGCAGATACGGGCATGAACAAGGTCGCCATCGTCAGGCCAGTCCCATGGGGGCATTCCGCAGGGCCGAATCGAAGAGCTGCTCGCCGAGCGCGCCCGAGAACGGTGCGCGGAGGTCCACTGGTCGCACAGAGTTTCGGGAATCCGGGAGAACACCGGCGATATCCAGGTGGAATTCGATTCTGCCGGCCCAGGAGTCAGGGGCGGCCGAAGACCTGGGGTGGCGGGACGGGAGTTTCGATCGCGTCGCCGTCGTGCATGGGGGCGGCGCCCGCGATGAAGGCGGTGAGGTCGCCGCCCTCGATGAGGCGGGCCTGGACGAGGCCGCCGGCGGCCCGGCGGGTGAGCTGCGCGGTGGGCAGGGGCGTCCGGGAGGCGGCGATGATGAGGTTGCCGAAGCGGCGGCCGCGCAGGACGCCGGGCTCGGCCAGCACGAGGGTGTGGGGGAAGACCGAGCGGACGGTGGCGGCCATGCGTCGCGCGAACGGCAGGCGGAAGCCGTCCGCGACGTTGATCAGGTAGACGCCGCCGGGGCGCAGCACGCGGGCCACGTCGTAGGCGAACTCCTGGGTGGCGAGCTCGACCGGCATCGAGGCCTCGGCGAACGCGTCGAGGACCGCGAGGTCGTCGGCGGCGTCGGCCAGGGCGGCGATGCCGGCCCGGCCGTCCACGATGCGGATCTTGAGCCCGGGCACGTTCTTGACGGGCAGCTGCTCGCGGACGAGCTGGACCAGCCGGCCGTCGGGTTCGAGGACGACCTGGCGGGAGCCGGGCCGGGTCGCGGCGATGTAGCGGGGCAGGGTGCAGGCCGCACCGCCGATGTGCACGGCGTCGACGGGCTCGTGGTCGAGGCCCAGGCAGTCGATCACGTCGCCCATGAGGCGCATGTACTCGAAGTCGAGGTAGGTGGGGTCGGCCAGGTCCACGTAGGACTGGGGCACCCCGCCCACGCACAGCACCCAGCCGCCGTCGCGGTCGGCGTCGCGCAGGAGCTCGGCTTCGCCGTTGACGATCGGGTAGCGATCCGCCTGCGGCTCCCGCTGCCCCTTACGCCCCATGGGTTCAGTTTAGTCGGCTGGCCGCGATCACCGAGGTGATCCCCGCGCCGGTGGTGACGAGGCGCTGGTACTCGGGGCGGCGCAGCTCGCCGCCCATGAACGGGTGCGGGTTGCGGTGGACGGCGGGGCTGTCGGCCTCGGTGAGGGCGGCGAAGTGGATCTCTTTGACTCCGGTCTCGTTGACGATGCGCGCCACGTTGCGTTCGGTCACGCCGCCGCCCGGCATGACGACGATGCGGTCGCCCGCGCGGCGGACGAGCTCGGCGATGAGCGGGGCCCCTTCGAGCACGCTCACTTCCTGACCGGAGGTGAGGACCCGGTCGACGCCGAGGTCGATCAGGGTCTCGAGTGCCGTGAAGGGATCGGCCGCCATGTCGAAGGCGCGGTGGAACGTGACGGGGAGGCCCCCGGCGGCCTTGAGGAGACGGGTGGTGACCGCGCGGTCGACCTCACCCTCGGGGGTCAGCGCGCCGATCACCACGCCATGGGCACCCGCCTCGCGGGCGAGGGCCACGTCGTGCTCCATCGCGTCCACCTCGTGGGCGTCGAAGATGAAGTCACCGCCGCGCGGACGGATGATGACGTGCACGCGGATCGACGAGACCGCCGCGACGGCGGCGCGGACCGTGCCGAGGCTCGGGGTGATGCCGCCGTCGAACAGCGCGGCGCACAGCTCCACCCGGTCGGCGCCCGCCTGTTCGGCGGCGATCGCGCCCTCGACGCTGTCGATGCAGATCTCGTAGGTGAGGCTCACTTACTTCCCTTCTGTCGTACGGATTCGGTTGTACGGATCTCGCCCACGACACGGCCGCCACCGAGGATGGGCACGGCGGCCAGCTCGGCGGCGGCCGGGGTGACGGCCGCGCCGAGAGCGGCGAGGGCGTGGACGGCGATGGCGGTGGTGGCGCGGGGACTGCCATCGATGACCTTGACGGCGACGGCGTGGCCTTCGGCGGTGGCGGCGATGAGGACGCCCTCCGCGCCGCCCTTGACGACGGAGCCGGGCAGGGCCTTCATGAGCTCTGTGTTGAGGTGGCCGGTGCCGCCGACGTACTCGGGGTACTCGCGCATCGCGTCGGCCACCGCGCGGTAGGGGCCGTTCTTGGCGAGGACGAGGGACTGCGCGGCGCGCGCCAGCCCCGTCAGGGTGAGACCGAAGAGCGGGGCGCCGCAGCCGTCCACGGCGACGGGCGCGGGCCGTTCTCCCGCGGCGTCGGCCATCGTGGTGCGGACACCCTGCTGGAGCGGATGGTTCGGGTCGAGGTAGGTCTCCACCGGCCAGTCGTTGACGACGCACGCAGCGAGCATCGCGGCGTGCTTGCCTGAGCAGTTCATGCGTTCGCGCGACTCGTCGGGCTCGCCGTCGCGAATGAGCGCCGCGCGCGTACGCTCGTCCTCGGGCGGGGTCGCGGGGCACTGCAGCGCGTCGAAACCGAGCCCCGCGTCGGCGAGGATCGCGGCAACGGTCTTCACATGGAAGTCCTCACCGGTGTGACTGCCCGCCGCGATCGCGAGCCGGTCGCCGGTGAGCGGCGCGTCCGCCGTCAGGCACGCGAGCGCCTGGAACGGCTTGGTCGTGGAACGCGGGAGCACGGTTCCATGCACGTCGCCGCGCGCATGGGCGAGGCTGCCGTCAGGCGCCAGCCCCGACACGCTCCCGTAGTGCACGCTCTCCACGAAGCCGTTGCGCACGACCTCGGCCAGCACCTCGTACTCGACCGGCATTGCGTTCCTCCACAGTGCGGGCGACCTTCGACAGCGTCGCGTTGATCACCAGGTAGACCAGCGCGATGACCAGGTAGGTCTGGATGAGCAAGTGGTTGTAGTTGGCGAGCACCTTGCCGCTGTAGAGCAGCTCGGCATAGCTGACGACGAAGCCGAGCGAGGTGTCCTTGACCAGTCCGACGGACTGGCTGATCAGCGACGGCAGCACCCGCCGCGCCGCCTGCGGCAGCACGATCATCCGCATGGCCCGGCCGCGGGTGAGGCCGACCGCGAGACCCGCCTCCAGCTGCCCGCGCTCGACCGACTGGATGCCCGCCCGGAAGATCTCGGCGAACGCGGCGGCGTTGGACACCGACAGCGGCACGACGAGCTTCCAGAACAGCGGCATGTCGAGCCCGTACTTCGGCAGCGCGAACAGCACCACGTACACCAGCAGCAGCGCCGGGATGGTCCGTACGACCTCGACGTACGCGGCGGACGGCAGACGCACCCACCGGCTGGGCGACAGGCGGCCGAGCGCGAGCACGATGCCCGCCGCCATCGACAGCGCGATCGCCACGACCGCCGCGAACGCGGTCGACTTCAGCCCGTCCAGCAGGTACCGCCACATCGGCCAAGTGCCGTACGGGCGCCAGCGGTCGGCCGCGAGCTGCCCGTTGTCGGCGAACTGCCGCAGGGCCAGCCCGAGCAGCGCGAGCCCGGCCAGGACCGTCAGCACGGTCGCGACCCGGATCCGGCGGCGGGCGCGCGGGCCGGGTTCGTCGAACAACACCCTCGCGGCGCTCATCGCAGGATCGCCAGCTTCCGTTCGAGGGCGCCGGTGGTCAGCCCGGCGCACGCGGACAACGCCATGTACAGCAGGCCCGCCGTCACGAAGATCCAGATGGGCTGCGCCTCGGCCAGGTTGACCCGGTTGGCCGCGGCGGTCAGCTCGACGACGCCGACCGCCGCCGCCAGCGCGGTGTTCATGATCGTCATGATCGCGATGTTGCCGAGCGGCTGGACCACCGTGCGCAGCGCCTGCGGCAGGATCACCATGCGGAGCGACTGGGTGAAGGTCAGGCCGAGCGCGCGGGCCGCCTCACCCTGCCCCACCGGCACGGCGTTGATGCCCGACCGCACCGCCTCCGCCATGTACGCGCCCTGGTAGAGCGAGATCACGATCACGGCGGTGGTGAACAGGCCAGCCATCACCCCGATCTCGGGCAGGCCGAAGACGGCCAGCACGAGCCACACCAAGAGCGGGATGTTCTGCAGGGTCTCCACGTAGGCGGTGCCCGCGGCGCGCAGCGCGGCCACCGGGCTGACGCGCATCGCGGCCACGATGACACCGGCCACGAGCGCGCCCGCCAGCGAGAGCAGGGTGAGCTCCACGGTGATCAGCAGCCCGTCGCCGAACTCGCCGAGATGCCGGGTGATGACGTCCATCCAGTTCCCTACCAGCCTTTACAAGCCTGTACCTGTCGCCTGCCGGGCCCTTACTCGGAGCCGGGCGCCGAGCCGATGGCGGGCGGCTGGGGCGCCTCGCCCTGCACGACCGTGCCGATCGAGTTCTTCCAGACCTTGGCCCACAGGCCGGACGCCTCGATGTTCTTCAGCCACTCGTTGACGAACTGCTTCATCTGCGCGTCGCCGTGCTTGAGGCCGATGCCGTACGGGTCGCTGGTGAACGGCTTGCCCTGGATCTGGATGGTCGGGTCCTGCTTGGCGGTGGCGAGCAGCACCGCCTCGTCCTGCACGTAGGCCTGGCCCCGCCCCTGCTTGAGCGCCTGCACGCACTCGGGGTCACTGCCGAACGTGACGATCTTGGCGTCCGGCGCGGCCTTCTTGATGGCCGGGATCGCCGGGGTGTTGGCACCCGCGATGACGGTCTTGCCCTTCAGGTCCTCGGGCTTGAGGATGCCGGTCTCGCCCTTCTTGGTGGCGATGACCAGGCCGGAACTGTAGTACGGCCCGGCGAAGGCGACCTGCTTCGCACGCTCGGGGGTGATGCTGTAGGTCTGGAAGACGACGTCGACGGTCCCGTTCGACAGCAGCGCCTCGCGCGTCTCGGACGCCGAGTTGACGATCTTCACCTCGGGCTTGCCGATGATGTACTTGGCCAGCAGCCGGCCGAAGTCGGCGTCCAGTCCCTCGACCTTCTTGGTCGCCGGGTTCTGCTGGGACAGCAGCGGCGCGTCGAGCGAGCCGCCGACAATGAGCCGGCCGCGCTTCTTGATCTTGTCCATCGTGGAGCCGGCCGGGATGTTCGTGGCGACCGGCGCCGAGGCCGTGAGGTCCTCCTTGTCACCGCCGGTGGCGGCGCCGGGCACGGCTGAGGAGGTCGAGTCGTCGCTGGAGCAGGCCGCGAGGCCCGCCAGCGACAGCGCGGCGGCCGCGGCCACCCCGGCATGCCGCAGAGCGGCTCCTCGAAGAGCAGGACGCCGCGGAGCGGGACGCCGCAGACCCGGGAGGGTTCGCACCATGATCAACAACCTTTCTGGAACAGCCCTGAATCAGTGGCTGAGAACCTTGGCCAGGAAGTCCCGGGCCCGGTCGGTGGCGGGTGAGTCGAAGAACGCCTCGGGCGTGCCGGTCTCGACGACCTCGCCGTCGGCCATGAACACGACCCGGTCGGCGACCTTGCGGGCGAAGCCCATCTCGTGGGTGACCACGACCATCGTCATGCCGTCGCGGGCCAGTGAGGTCATGACGTCCAGCACCTCGCCGACCATCTCGGGGTCGAGCGCCGAGGTGGGCTCGTCGAAGAGCATCGCCTTCGGGCGCATGGCCAGTGCCCGGGCGATCGCCGCGCGCTGCTGCTGTCCCCCCGACAGCTGGGCGGGGAGCTTGGCGGCCTGCTCGCCGATGCCGACGCGGTCGAGGAGCTCGTGCGCGGTGCGTTCCGCCTCGGCACGGCCCACGCCGCGCACCTTCATCGGCGCGAGCGTCAGGTTGTCCAGCACGGTCTTGTGCTGGAAGAGGTTGAACGACTGGAAGACCATGCCGACGTCGGCCCGCAGCCGGGCGAGCTCGCGCCCTTCGGCCGGAAGTGGCCGCCCGTCGATGCGGATCTCTCCCGACGTCGGGTTCTCCAGCCGGTTGAGGCAGCGGCAGAGCGTCGACTTGCCGGACCCGGACGGGCCGATCACGACCACGACCTCGCCCTTGGCCACGTCGAGGTCGACGTCACGGAGGGCGTGCACGGAGGTAGGGCGCGAATCGCCGAACCGCTTGTTCAGACCGCGAACCTCAATCATTTGGTCTCCAGCGCCCTAACTTTCTTCGATATCGAAGGTAGTGAGGAAGATAGAGCCCAAAATCGGACCAAGTCAATACATTGCTGGGCAAAGTAAGTTCGTGCTATTCATCTGGGATGCGCATCAGAGACGACGGACCGGCGGCGCTCGTCCGGCTCGTGGCCACCGGCCAGGCCGAGTCGCGAGCGGACCTCGCCCGGCTCTCCGGGTTGGCCCCGTCCAGCGTCTCGCTCAGGGTCGAGGAGCTCATCGACGCGCAGCTGTTCGCCGAGGAGGGCGCGGGCGCGTCACGCGGCGGGCGGCGGCCCCGGCGGCTGCGGCTCGCCCGCGAGGCAGGCGTGTTCTTCGTCGCCGACCTCGGCGCCCATCACGCCCGCCTGGCCATCGTCGACCTCGCGGGCACCCCGCTGGCGTTGTCGGAACTGGCCTGCGAGATCGCCGTCGGCCCCGAGAGCACCCTCGACTCGGTCATCGGGCACCTGCGCGTCCTGGCCCGCGACCTGCAGGACGAGCTGGGCCTGGCCGACCTGCCGGTGCGCGGCATCGGTGTGGGGCTTCCCGGTCCGGTCGATCCGGCGACCGGCCAGGTGGTCTCGCCGTCACGCATGCCCGGCTGGAACGACTTCCCCGCGCGCGACTACGTGACCGAACGCTCGGGCCTGCCCGCACTCGTCGAGAACGACGCCAACCTCATGGCGGTCGGCGAGCACCGGCACTCCTGGCCCGGGCTCGACAACCTCATGGTGCTCAAGCTCGGCAGCGGCATCGGCTGCGGAGTCATCGCCGAGGGGCGCCTTCACCGGGGCCGGGGCGCCGCGGGCGACATCAGCCACGTGCGCATCCTGTCCGAGGCGACCGTCGACTGCTCGTGCGGACACCCCGACTGCCTGGAGGCGCACGCCAGCGGCGCGGCGCTCGCCGCCGCGCTCGCCGGGCAGGGCATCACCGTCGACCACCCGGCCGACATCGTCGACCTGGTCACCAACGGGGTCCCGCAGGCCACCAGCGCCGTCCGCAACGCCGGGCGGCTCATCGGCGACGTGCTCACCGCCCTCGTCAACTTCTTCAACCCCGACGCGCTGGTCATCGGCGGCAGCATGTCCAACGCCGAGCCGCTCATCTCGACCATCCGCGGCGTCATCTACGAACGCTGCCTGCCGCTGGCCACCCGCAACCTGGAGATCGTCACGTCCCGGACCGGCCGCGACGCCAGCATCCTCGGCGCCGGCCACCTGCTCCTGGACTCGCCCCTGTCGAACGAGTGGATCGAGGCCGCCGTCAAGCAGTGATTCTCATGTGGTGACGGTGTCTTCCACCTCCGCGGCGAAGTGGCAGGCACTCGGATGCGCTGATCCGTCCCGTTCGGTCAGGGCGGGCTCCTCCTCGGCGCACACGTCCTGGGCCTTCCAGCAGCGCGTCCGGAAGCGGCAGCCGGACGGCGGGTCGATCGGTGACGGCGGCTCGCCCTCCAGCGTGATCTGGTCTCGCCAGCCCCGCGAGTCCGGGTCCGGCACGGGCACGGCCGACAGCAGAGCCTGGGTGTACGGATGGGTCGGGTGCTCGTAGATCTGCTCCTCGTCGCCGATCTCGACGACCTTGCCGAGGTACATCACGGCCACGCGGTCGGAGATGTGCCGGACGGCGGCGAGGTCGTGGGCGATGAAGACGTATGCCAGGCCGAACTCGTTCTGCAGATCGGAGAGCAGGTTCATGACCTGGGCCTGAACGGAGACGTCAAGGGCCGACACGGGCTCGTCGCACACGATGACGTCGGGCCGCAGCGCCAGGGCACGGGCGATGCCGACGCGCTGGCGCTGGCCCCCGGAGAACTGGTGCGGGTAGCGGTTGACGTGGTCGGGATCGAGACCGACGACTTCGAGGAGTTCCTTGACCCGGCCGCGCCGTTCACCCTTGGGCGCCACCTCGGGGTGGATGTCGAACGGCTCGCCCACGATGTCGCCGACCGTCATGCGCGGGTTGAGCGAGGAGTACGGGTCCTGGAGCACCATCTGGATGCGGCGGCGCAACGCGCGCAGGTCGCGGCGTGACAGCGCGAAGATGTCGCGGCCCTCGAAGCGGACACTGCCCGCTGTCGGCTTCTCCGCCGCCAGCAGGAGCCGGGCCAGGGTGGACTTGCCACAGCCCGACTCCCCCACGACGCCCAGCGTCTCGCCGCGGCGCAGTTCCAGGTCCACGCCGTCCACGGCCTTCACCCGGCCGACCTCGCGCTTGAACAGCACGCCCTGGGTGACCGGGTAGTGCTTCACCAGGCGCTCGACCTCAAGGATCGGCCGCTCCTCAGCCGTCTGAGTCGGCATTGGCGTCGGATCCGGCACCGTACACCTCCTCGGCGAAATGGCAGGCGGCCCGGTGCCCGGCCGTGCCGACCTGGATGAGCGGCGGCCGCTCCTCCGAGCAGATCGCCTCCGCCCGGGGGCAGCGCGGCTGGAACGGGCAGCCGGGCGGCAGGGCGGCCGGATTGGGCGGCGCGCCCTTGATGGGCACGAGCGGCCCGGACCTCCGGTCGAGCCTCGGCACGGAGGCGAGCAGGCCGACCGTGTACGGGTGCGCAGGCCGGGCGTACAGCTCCCGCGCCGGGGCCTGTTCGGCGACCGTGCCCGCGTACATGACGACGATCCGGTCCGCGACGCCCGCCACCACGCCGAGGTCGTGCGTGATGAGCACCAGCCCCATCCGCAGCTCGTCCTGCAGGTCGGCGAGCAGCCGCATGATCTGCGCCTGCACGGTCACGTCGAGCGCGGTGGTCGGCTCGTCGGCGATGAGCACGTCGGGCTCCAGCGCCAGCGCCATGGCGATCATGATGCGCTGGCGCATGCCGCCGGAGAACTGGTGCGGGTAGTCGCCCAGGCGCTGCCGGGCGGACGGGATGCGCACCCGCTCCATCAGCTCGACCGCCTTGGCCTTGGCGTCCTTGCGCCGCATCCCGCGGTGCACCTCGTACATCTCGCAGATCTGGTCGCCGACCGTGAAGACCGGGTTCAGCGCGCTCAGCGCGTCCTGGAAGATCATGGAGATGCGGTCACCGCGATAGGTCCGGCGGCGGCGTTCGGGCAGGCCGAGCAACTCCTCGCCGCGCAGCCGCACGGCGCCCCGGGTGATCTCGGCGGGCGGGGTGTCGAGGATGCCCATCACGGCCTGCGCGGCCACGCTCTTGCCCGACCCCGACTCGCCGAGGATCGCGACCGTCTCCCCCTCCGCGAGCGTGTAGGAGAGCCCGTTGACCGCGTGCACGTTCCGGCCCCGCACTTTGAACCGGACGTGGAGGTCCTCCACTTCCAGCAGCGGCGCCCCGTCCTCCGCCTTGTTCTTTGCCTTGTTCTTCGTCAACTCGTCCTTCGTCGGCTCCATGGTCACCGCAGTTTCGGGTCGAGGGCGTCGCGGACGGCGTCGCCGAGCATCAGGAAGCTCAGCACGGTCGCCGACAGGAACAGCGCCGGGAACACCAGCAGATGCGGATGGTCGACGAAGTAGGACTGCGCCTGGTTGAGCTGCAGGCCCCACGACACCTCCGGGTACTGCAGGCCGACGCCGAGGAAGTCCAGCGTCGCCTCCCCCGCGATCACGTTGCCCACGTTCAGCGTCGCCACCACGATCACCGGGGCGATCGCGTTCGGCAGGATGTGCTTGCGCATGATGCGCAGGTCAGACGCTCCCAGCAGGCGCGCCGCCTGCACGTAGTCGGCGTCCTTCACCGCGATGACCTGGCCCCGCATGATCCGGATCATGGTCGTCCAGCCGAGCAGCACCAGGACGAGCGTCATCGCCCCGATGCCGTGGTCGGGGAAGGCGACCAGGATGACCGTCGCGCCCAGCACGAACGGCAGCCCGAAGAAGATGTCGGTGATCCGCGCGATGAGCCCGTCCCACACGCCGCCGTAGTAGCCCCCGATCATCCCGAAGACCACCGCGATGAGCAGGGCGAACAGGGTGACCGAGACCCCGATCAGCAGCGTCGGCCAGGCGCCGTGCACGACGTGCGCGTAGTAGTCGCAGCCCGCCAGGTCGGTGCCGAACCGGTGGCCGCCGGCAGGCCCCTGCTTGGACAGGTTGGGATCGCAGTTCTCGTTCTCGCCGATGTCGGTGAACAGTCCCGGCGCCAGCGCCAGCACCGTGACCGCCAGGAGGATCGCCGCTGAGATCCAGAAGATCCAGCGACGCCGTAGGTCACGCCAAGCGTCACCCCAGAGCGAAGCCGACTGGCCGGAGACGAGCCCGCCCGCCTCCGCGACCGCCGCCGTCGTCGCCGCCCCAGCCGCCGTCGCCGGTTCGGCCGTCGCGCTCAGCTCGGCCGTCGCTCTCAGTTCGGCCTCCGCGTTCCGTTCGGCCTTCGTCGGTTCAGTCACGGCGGATCCTCGGGTCGAGCACGCCGTACAGCAGGTCGACGGCGAGGTTGACCACCAGGAAGACGAGCACCAGGAGCGTGGAAGCCCCCACCACCACCGGGCCCTCCTTGAGCTGGATCGACTGGAACACCTGCTGGCCGATGCCCGGCAGGTTGAAGATGCCCTCGGTGACCACGGCGCCGCCCATCAGCGTGCCGAAGTCCACGCCGAGATAGGTGATCACCGGGATCAGCGAGTTGCGCAGTGTGTGCCTGCCCACGACGCGCACCTTGGTCAGGCCTTTGGCGTAGGCGGTGCGGACGTAGTCGGCGCGCAGGTTCTCCGCGATGCTCGTCCTGGTCAGCCGCGCCACGTACGACAGGCCCAGCGAGCCGAGCACCATGCCGGGCAAGAGGTAGCTCAAGGGCCAGCCGTCCTCGGTGCCCGCGGTCGGGAAGAGCCCGAGATTCAGCCCGAGGACGATCTGCGCGGTGTAGCCGAGGACGAACACCGGCACCGCGATGACGAGCGTCGTGCCGCCGAGGACGAGGGTGTCGGCGAGGCTGCCGCGCCGCAGCCCCGCCCACACCCCGAGCCCGATCCCGATGACCAGTTCGAACAGCCAGGCCGTCAACGCGAGCTGCGCCGTCACCGTCCAGCGCCCGCTGAGCACGTCGGACACGGCCTGGCCGTCGAACGTCTCCCCCAGGTCGCCCTGGAGGAGTCCGCCGAGGTACTTCACGTACTGCACCAGCAGCGGGTCGTTCAGGTTGTAGTGCTCGCGCAGGGCGTTGACCACCGCCGGGGGCAGCGGCTTCTCCCCCGCCAGCGCCTGGATCGGATCGCCCGGCAGCGCGAACACCATGGCGTAGATCAGGAACGTGGTGCCCAGGAAGACCGGGATCGCCTGGAGCAGCCGCCGTGCGATGAAACGCCACATACCCGCTTACTTCACCGTCACTTCGTGGGCCAGCAGACCGTTGGCGTACGGCGTGATGGTGATGTTGTCGATCTTGTCGGACTTGCCGCCGAAGCTCTTCCAGATCCACAGCGGCACGAGCGGCGCCTCGCGGATCGCGACGTCCTCGGCCTGGTTGTAGAACTTGATCGCCTCGTCGTCGGTGGACGCCCCGTTGCCCTTGGCGATGAGGCCGTCGAACTCCTTGCTCGTCCAGGCCATGCGGTTCTTGGTGGAGTGCCACTGCGGCTCGAGGTAGTTCTGGGCGCTCGGGTAGTCGGCCTCCCAGTTCTGCCGGTAGGGGCCCTTCTCCTTCCTGTCGCTGAGCATCGACAGGTAGTCCGAGACCGGGATCTTGCGGAACTGGATGTCGGTGATGCCGAGGTTCTGCTTGAGCGAGTTGGCGACGATCTGCATCCACTGCTCGTAGCTCGGCTGGGCGTTGGAGAAGTACAGCTCCAGCGTGCCCTTGAACCCGCCGGCCTTGTCGTACAGTTCCTTGGCCTTGGTCGGGTTGTAGGTGCACAGTTCACCGCAGGCGCCCGGCCGGTGGCCCTTGATCATCGGCGGCAGCAGCGAGTCGGCGACGGTGTACTCGCCGTTGTAGACGGCCTTGTTGATGCCGTTGCGGTCGATGGCCATCGAGATGGCCTTGCGAAGGTCGGCGTTGGCGAAGCGCTTGTCGAACAGCGGGAAGCCGAGGTAGTCGAACGTGCCCGTCTCACGCGGCAGCACGTTCTTGCCGAGCAGCCGTTTGGCCTCGGGCACCTTCGCCGCCGGGATCGACTGCATGAGGTCGATGCGCTTGGCCCGCAGGTCGGTGTAGGTGGTGTCCTGGCTCGCGTAGCTGCGCCAGGTGAAACCCTTGTTCTTGGGCTTGCGCGTACCGGTGTAGCCGGGGAACACCTTGAGCTTGATCTGCTTGTTGCGCTCCCAGGCGCCGTCCATCATGTACGGCCCGTTGCCGATCGGCTTGTTGTCGAAGCCCTTGATGTCGTTGTACGCGGCCTTGGGGAGCGGTGCGTAGGCCGGGTGCGTGAGGAGAAGCTTGAACTGGCTGAACGGGGCGTCCAGCGTCACCTCGATCGTGGACTCGTCGACGGCCTTCAGGCCCGACAGCTTGTCGGTCTTGGGCTTGGCCTTCTCGTCCTCGGGGTTGAGGTCGGCGTACCCCTTGATCTGGGAGAAGTAGTCGTTGCCCTCGAAGGCGTTGGGGCCGTAGGCGGCGTAGTTCCAGGCGTCCACGAAGCTCGCGGCGGTGACGGGCTCGTCGTTGTGGAACTTCTGGCCCGGCCGGATCTTGATCGTCCAGACCTTCTGGTCCTTGGACTCGACCGACGAGGCGGCCGCGTTGACGGGGTTCCCGGTCTTGTCGAGGTCGACGAGGTTCTCGAAGAGCTCGCTGGTGACGTCCCACGAGTAACTGCTGGTGGTGTTGCCGGGGATCAGGTGGTCCGGCTCGGGGTGGCCGGCGACGAACGTGCCGTCGCTCGCCTTGTCTCCGCCGCCGCAGCCGGCCGCCGCGGCGCCCACTGACAACGCCAGCGCGACGGCCCCGGCACTTCTGCTCAGGCCTCGTCCGAACATGATCCTCCTTGCACTCTCCTGGTTGCAGGCAGCGTGTACCCAGCGCGCTCGTTTCGGTACAGCACTCGGAGATTTGTCATCTGATCGAGATCATCTTCTAGAACGGATCTTCATTCGCTATGGTCAACGGCCAGGCAAAACGCAAGGACCCTTCGAAAGGCGGCCCGGGGTGACCGAACCGCAGGTAGTGCACGGACGGCGGACGGCGGCCGGCGAGGTCGCGGTCATCTGTTCCGATCTCCTCCGCATCGACACCACCAACGAGGGTGAGGGCCGCGGCCGCGGCGAACGTCCCGCGGCCGAGCACGTCGCGGCGCTGCTCGCCGACGTGGGAATCGAGCCGTCCGTCGTCGAGTCCGCGCCCGGCCGCACCAGCGTGCTCGCCCGCATCCCGGGCACCGACCCGGCCGCGCCCGCGTTCCTCATCCACGGGCATCTGGACGTCGTCCCCGCAGACCCGGCCGAGTGGAGGGTCCACCCGTTCTCCGGCGAGGTCCGTGACGGCTGCGTGTGGGGCCGCGGCGCCGTCGACATGAAGGGCACGCTGGCCATGACCCTCGCGGTCGTCCGCCAGCGCATGCGCGAAGGCCGCCGGACGCGCGGCGACCTCGTCCTGGCCTTCCTCGCCGACGAGGAGTGCACCGGCGACTACGGCTCGCGCCACGTCGTCTCCCATCATCGCGAGATCTTCACCGGCTGCACCGAGGCCGTCAGCGAGTCCGGTGGCTTCAGTGTCACAGTGGCTCCCGGGGCGACCGGCGGCAAGCGCGTGTACCCCATCGCCACCGGCGAGCGCGGCACCACCTGGATGCGGCTCACGGTCCAGGGCAAGGCCGGGCACGGCTCCAAGCCCAACTCCGACAACGCGGTCGCCGAGCTGTGCCACGCCGTCTCCCGGCTCGCCTCCCACGAGTGGCCGGTCCGTCTCACCGCGGGCGTCCGCGCCCTGCTCGACGGTCTCGCGGACGCGCTCGGCACCACCATCGACCACGACCGGCTCGACGATGAGGCACGCCGGCTCGGCCGCGTCGGCACCCTCTTCGAGGGAACGATCCGCAACTCCGCCAACCCGACCCGCCTCGACGCCGGATACAAGGTCAACGTCATCCCGGGCACGGCGACCGCCCAGGTGGACGGCCGCTACCTGCCAGGCACGCGCGACGAGTTCCTGGCCACGATCGACCGGCTCCTCGGGCCGAAGGTGACGCGCGAGTTCATCAACTACGAGGAGGCACCCGCCGCCGACCCGGCCGGCCCGACGTTCGCCGCCCTGGCCGGGTCGCTCAAGGCCGAGGACCCGCAGGCGCACCCCGTCCCGTACGTGATGTCCGGCGGCACCGACGCCAAGTCGTTCCACCGCATCGGCATCAAGAGCTTCGGCTTCGCACCGCTGCTCCTCACGCCCGACCTCGACTACTTCGGCATGTTCCACGGCGTGGACGAACGGGTCCCGGTCGAGGGCCTGCGCTTCGGCACCCGCGTCCTCGACCGTTTCCTCGACACCCGCTGATCACACAGGACCGGCCGTCCGGCGACGGCTCACTCGGCTACGGCCGTGCGTTCGGTCCACTCGAAGACCGGGAGCCTTCCCTCCGCGGTGTCGTGATGGCGCGGCGTCACCTTGAAGTGCTCATAGCCGCCTCGGAACGGGAGCTTCACCTCCACACCGGGGGGAGTGATCCTGACGATCCGCTCCGGCAGGTCCGCCGGGCCGCCTTCCAGGAAAGCCTTCAACGGTGTGTTCATGCCCGGATGGTCACACATGCCGAGGGTTCAGCCAATCTCCGCCAGGGAGGTATCCGTGACACCCGTGAGCCCGAGCCGGTTGAGGAGTTCCTCGAACACGGCGTCGGCGCTGGGAGCGACGGGCGCCTGGAGTACCTCCAGCAGCGCCTCCGGCGGCACCGGACGGGACGCGGCCTCGGCCCACTTCGCGGCTCCCGCAGCGGCCTCCTCAGCGCTGAACACGGGTGATTCGAGGGCAGGGCATGCGGCCGCGTGGCCGGTGCCGAGGACGGACTGCCAGTAGCCGTACGGCCGGCTGAACCCCTCGACGGCCGCGCAGCCGCCCTCGGTGAACGAGGCGAGCAGGGCGGCCGTGTGCGTCTCGGCGGCGACCTCGACGAGCAACGAGACGGAGTCACCGAGCCCCGCGCCGGAATCCAGCGAGCAGACCTGCCAGTTGTCGTCCCGCGTCCGGTTCCCCACCACCGATCTGCGGTAGGGCCTCAGAGCGTAGAGCTCGGGCAGCGGGCGATCGTCCCTGGCAACGAGAAGGTGTCTCCGGTAGCTCATCAAGTCCCCTTTGACGGTGCTCTCTTTTGAACAGCGCCGCAGAGGGGTTTATTTGTCACACTGCACTGTCATTCAGTCGTAACAGCCCGAAGTACATCGATCCGGGCGGCACGCCGACCAGGCAGGATCGCGGACACGATGCCCACCACGCCCGCGGCCACCACCAGGGCGAGCAGGGTGCCGATGGGGAGGGCGAACTCGGTGATGCCTTCCTCGTCCAGCGCGCTGACCAGCGTCCAGCCGAAGAAGACGCCGACGGCCAGGCCCAGCACCGCGCCGAGCACCGAGATGATGACCGCCTCCCACCGGATCATGGCGCGCAGCTGGCCGCGGGTCATGCCCACGGCGCGCAGCAGGCCCAGCTCGCGCACCCGTTCCAGGACCGACAACGCCAGCGTGTTGATGATGCCGATGAACGCGATGACGACGGCGAGCGCCAGCAGCACATAGAAGAGGATCAGAACCTGGTTGATCTGGTTCTCCTGTTCCTGCTTGAACTCGGCCTGGTCACGCACCTGGACGCTCGGGTGCTGCGCGAGCACCCGGTCGATGGCGGCACGCGACTCAGGCGGCGCGACGCCCGCCTTGGCCTTGACGAAACCGAACACGTCCAGTTGGTCCTGGTAGTGCCGCTGGTAGTCGCGCAGGGCGAGCATGTATTCGCCGTTGATCTGGTTGTCCTCGTAGATCGCACGTAGCGGTATCCGGTCGGTGCCGCCCACCGGGAACTGCATGGTGACCGTGTCGCCGACCTTCCAGCCCTTGCTCTCGGCCACGTCCTTTCGCACTGCCAAGCCACCCTGAGCCAGGTCCCCGAGGTCGCCCGAGATGGTGTCGGTGCGAACCGTCCGGCCGTAGGAGACCGGATCGATCCCGGTCAGCCCCTTGCTCTGGCCGTCAATCTTGAACGAGCCGCTCCTCAGGCCGGTGGCCGCCTCGATCTGCGGCTGCGCGGACAGCTGCTTGACGACCTCGGGGCTGAACCCGGTGAAACCGCCGGACGGTCCGGTGAGGATGTAGTCGGCGGCCACCGCCTGATCGAGGATCTTGGCGCTGGACGCCTTGAGCGACTCGGCGAAGATGGTCACCAGGCTCACCAGCGCCAGGCCGATCATCAGTGCCGCCGCCGTCGAGGCGGTCCGGCGCGGGATGCGCATCGCGTTCTCCCGCGCGAGCTTGCCCGGCTGCCCCGCCCAGTGCGCGAAGGGCCAACCCAGGACACGCGACAGCGGCCGGGCCACCAACGGACTGAGCACCGCGACACCGAGGAAGACGACGATCGCGCCCGTGGCAACGGTGACAAGCCGATTGCCCGCCTCGTCGGCAAAGAGCCCCACCATCAACGCGGCGACACCCAGAGCGGTCATCACCACGCCGACGGTGATGCGCACCCAGCCCACCCGGGCCGGAGCGGCCATGCTGGCCTCCTGCACCGCGGCGACCGGCGGCACCCGCGTCGCGCGCAATGCAGGCGCCAGCGAAGCGAGCAGCGTGACGCCGACACCCACGATCAGCCCGACCACAAGGGTCCGTGGCTTGATCTCCAAAGAAGTAGTGGGCAGATCAGCACCAAGCGCCTCGAAGAGTCCCTGCAAACCGATCGCGATGAGAATGCCCGCGCCAAGACCGATCAGCGACGCGACGAACCCCACGATCGCCGCCTCGGCCAGCACCGACCGCATGAGCTGCCGCCGCGACGCCCCCATGCAGCGCAGCAACGCCAGCTCCCGGGTGCGCTGCGCCAGAATGATCGAGAACGTGTTGACGATGATGAACGAGCCGACGAACAGCGCCACGAAGGCGAACGACAGCAGCGCGATGTTGATGACGTTGGTGAACTGCCCGACGGCCTTGGCGTTCTCCTCGGCGTACTGCTCGCCGGTGAGCGCCTCGTACCCTCCACCGATCTGCGCCTGAATCCGATCGCGCAACGTCTCCGGCGAAACACCCTCCGCCGCCACGACATCGATCTCGTCATAGACCCCGCGCCGGTTGAGCACCTCTTGCGCCGTCGCCAGATCGAACGCCGCCAGGGTCGCACCGGCCAGATTGTCGGCCTCCCCGAACCCCACAATCCCGCTGACGGTGAACTCCCGAGCCGGCCCCTGGAAGATGATCCTGACCCGACTACCGACCGCGAACCCTTGCTTCTCCGCAGTCCGCGCGTCCACGGCGACCTGACCGGCCCCCTTAGGCAGGCTGCCACTCCGCACGGTCGTACTCTCACCAAGCTCAGGCGTGGCGTACACCGACACACCCAACGTCGGAGCACCACCCGTGGTGACCGGCTTGCCGTTCTTGCCAACGAACTGCGCATACCCCGTAACGCTGCCCTCAGCAGCCCGCACACCCTCGACCCGCGCGATCTGGTCACGCATCGCAGCCGGCAAAGGCTGGCGCTGCTCAGCGCTCTCCTGCCCGCCGAACGCCTCCTTCCCCCTTACCGCGACGTCGAGCCCCTTGGTCGTCTCCGTAAAAAGCTCGGTGAACGTCTTGTTGATCGTGTCAGTCAGAACATAGGTCCCGGCGACAAAACCAACACCAAGCACGATGGACAGCGCAGTAAGAGCCAGCCGGAGCTTGTGCGCGAGCAGGCCCTTGATCGTCACCCGCCACATGGTCAGTCTCCGAGCCTCTTGAGGAACTCGAGCACCTTCTCAGCGGTGGGCTCCGCCATCTCATCCACGATGTGCCCGTCGCTCAGGAAAACGACCCGGTCCGCATACCCCGCCGCCGTCGGATCATGGGTGACCATCACGATCGTCTGCCCGAAGTCGTCCACCGACCGCCGCATGAATCCCAGCAGCTCACCGCTTGTCCGCGAGTCGAGGTTGCCGGTCGGCTCGTCCGCAAAGACGATCGTCGGCCGGGACAACAGCGCCCGCGCGACCGCCACCCGCTGCTGCTCTCCCCCGGACAACTCCGTAGGCCGATGCCTGAGCCGCTTC
This sequence comes from Actinomadura rudentiformis, assembly GCF_008923185.1. Classification (GTDB taxonomy): domain Bacteria; phylum Actinomycetota; class Actinomycetes; order Streptosporangiales; family Streptosporangiaceae; genus Spirillospora; species Spirillospora rudentiformis. Next base: position 35,662 of record NZ_WBMT01000027.1, on the reverse strand, counting down.
GCGAGCCCGAACTCCCCCGTCACCCGCTCGAACCAGGACCGCTCAGCCTGGTCCCCCGCGATCGCCAGCGGCAGCTCAACGTTCTCCGCAGCAGTCAGCGTCGGAATCAGGTTGAACGCCTGGAAGACGAACCCGACCTCCTTGCGCCGCAACATCGTGAGCCGCCGGTCATTAAGCCGGCTCAACTCAGTGTCGCCGATCCACACCTCACCGCTGCTGACCCGGTCGAGCCCCGCCATACAGTGCAGAAGCGTGGACTTCCCCGAACCGCTCGGCCCCATGACGGCGGTGAACTGCCCCGAGGGAAACTCGATGCTCACCTCGTCCAACGCTCGAACGGCCGTCTCGCCATGGCCGTAGACCTTGCTGATCGCCACCGCCCGCGAGGCGATCTCACGCATGGCGACCACGCCCTCGCCCTTGTCCGCACCTTCCGCGCCGCTGGTCTCCCCAGCCATCAGCCTCCGCTCCTAACCCGCCCTCCTGTGACTCTCCGTCGAATCGGTGACCGAGACAAGGCCCCATCGGTTTCCTCTTGAGGCCACACAGATCGAATGAGGGTTCAGGTGATAAGGGCGCCTGCGGAGTGGAAGGCGGTTTTGAGGTCGTGGTCGATCTCGTCGAGCTTGTTGCGGAGCTTGACCATGCCGATGGCGCCGCCGTGGAGGCCGGTCGTTCCCAGGCCTAGGTCGATCACCACGCTGCCCTCCTGGGGGTACATCATGAGGACGTACTTGTAGTGGAGGGCTAGCACGCCGAGCCACAGGGCCTTCTTGCGGCTGCCGCGCTCGACTATCGCCTTGCCGGGGCCTTCCCAGGTGAAGCGGAAACCGTCAGCCTGGAGGACTTGCTCGATCAGGGGGCGGGCCTGGTCGGGCGTGCCGCTCACGTGCAGTCTGATGTTGTCGGCCATGTGCTCAGAAGGTCGTGCGCAGCTTCAGGCCCGCTGCGGTGCGGACGAAGGTGCGGACGGCGACCAGGGCTTGGCCGTCGTAACCCTCGATCCGGACCGTGCGCGGGGTCCCGGCGTCCGGTATTGGGAGCGGTGCGGGGTTGCCGCCTAGGTCGATGGTGGTGCGGGGTCTGCCGTCCACGATGACGTCGGCCCGGTCGATGCCCAGCACGGTGAACGTCACGGTCAGGTCGTCGGACAGTTCGACGTCCAGGCGGCGGGGGACGCCCTTGCCCAGCAGCGTGGCTGCGGCGGTCATCAGGTCCGTGTCGTTGTTCGTGATGTCCTTGCGGGTCGTGATGTGGCGTTCGTCGGGGATCACGCCGTAGTCCTCCAGGGGTGTGCCCGCGTTCGGGCCGACGCGGAGGAGGCGGCGGATCACGAACGACAGGTCGGCACCGGAGGGAAGGGGGCGGAACGGGAAGTCGTCCGCCGCGGGGAGAGAGCCGAGCAGGTTGGCCGTCCGCCAGACGTTGCCGCCGCCCGCGCCGGTGTTGCCGTCGACTCCGAGGATCGGGCCGATGGAGTTGTCCTGGAACCCTGCGGCGAAGATGTCGGCCGCCGAGTAGCAGCGGGCGTCGGTCAGGAGGACGACCGGGCCGAAGTACGACTGGGGGACTTCGGCGAGCAGCTCGGGTGGGGTGAACGGGATGGCCGCCGAGTAGGCGGCGCCCGTTTCCAGGGCCTGCCCCATCGAGGGCAGCCATGCGGCCATGATGTCGTTGGCCCGGCAGATTCGCAGGTTGAGGAGGGTGGCGGCGAACTGAGCCGGCTCGGGCTCGATTGCGGTGGCCGTGAGGGCTTGTAGGCATAGCTCAGATGCGAGGATCGCGCCGCCTGGGTTGCCGCGGATGTCGACGACGAGCCCGTCCTGCGGCAGTTCGCCGAGCAGTCGGATGAACTCCCGGACGAATCCCTCGATCCCGGTGGCGGGCAGGGAGAACGACCGGATGCGCAGGTGGCCGAACACCCGGCCCTGGGCCGTCACGCGGCGGGCCTCGAAGACGGTCGCCAGCTCCGGGGAGACGGTGACGCCCTCGGGTCCGGGGTCGACCGGCTCGCCCGATTCTTCGGCGGCTAGGAACTCCGGCGCGAACAGTTGCGTGCGTGTCCGGGTGATGCGCATGCCTTCGACGTCGTAGGCGAGTGGTGTTTCCATGCCCAGCTGAGCCGGCTCGGGGACGATCGAGCTGACGTCCCAGATCAGGTTGACTGATTGCGGCTTGTTGTCTTGGTCGAGGTAGCGGACGGTCACCCAGTCCTCGTCCGGCGGCGGGCCGAAGCCGAGCGAGCGCACCGTGAACCGCTCCACCGCGCGGGCGTGCCGGGCCTCGGGGTTCGCGCCGGGGAACCGCTCGGCATGGCGCTCGACGGCCCGTTCGATGGGCACGCCGCTCCAGTGCGTGATCTCCACGCCGAACCGGAAGCTCTCGTGCGGGAGCTCCGGCTCGTTCGCGATCCGCCGTCCCACCAGGTAGCGCCGCCGCCCGTCCTCCGTGAACTCCCTGAGCAGGAACGGCAGGCGGGCGACGGCGTCGCTGAAGGGCCGCGGCAGGACATAGCGGGTGTGCAGATCGCGCAGCGAGTTGAAGATGTCGACCAGCTCGGCGTGGAACCGCCACTCCGGTTCTTGGTCTCCTGGGCGGCCCAGCCGTGCCTGCATCAGGCGCAGGCGCTGCACCGGGTTGATCCCGTACCTCGCCGCCTTGAACGGCAGCAGCGCGTAGTTCTGCTCAAGGATCAGCAATGCCTGCCGCACGATCAGCCGCCGGTCGTCCAGCGTCAGCCTGCCGATCTCGTTCGCCTTGAGAAAGTCCGGCAGCGTCTCAGTCATGGCCACCCCGTTCTTTGGCCCCCCGGAACTTCACTCTGAACCAGCGGCCACCCTTTGTCATGAGGCGATCACAACATGGCGGTGGCCAGTTCGCGCCATTGCTGCATCGGTAGCGTTGAGGGGTCGGCGGTGAGGACCTGAAGGCAGACGTGGTCGGCGCCGGCGTTCAGGTGATCCTGAACGCGCTTGCGGATCGTCTCCATGTCTCCGTACGCGACGATCGCGTCCACCAGCCGGTCACTGGCGCCGCCGACGAGGTCGGCGTCCCCGAAGCCGAGGCGCCGCATGCTCGCCTCCTGGTGCGGAGCGGCCTCGACGTAGCCCGTCACGTGGGCCCGCGCCACCTCGCGGGCGCGGCTGAGGTCGGTGTCCAGGACCACGGCCTGCTCGACTCCCAGGAAGGCGTCTGGTCCGATGGTCTGCCTGGCCTGGACGGTGTGCTCCACGGGAACGAAGTACGGGTGCGCGCCCCAGGTGCGTTCGGCGGCCAGTTCGAGCATCTTCGGGCCCAGCGCCGCCAGGACGCGGCGGGGTGCCGGGTCGGGCATGGGGCCGTGCGCGGGCACGGCGTCCATCGAGTCCAGGTAGCCGCGCATCATCGGCACCGGGCGCCCGACCGGCGGCATCGGGTAACCGTCGAAGACGCCGCTGACGGCGTCCACCCGCTGCCCGCCGAGCCCCAGCACATAGCGGCCGGGGAACGCCTCGCCCAGCGCGCGTTCCGCGGCGGCCATCGCGATCGGGTCCCGGTACGCCACGTTCGCGATGCCGGACGCGACCACGATCCGCTGTGTGGCCGACAGCAGCAACCATGCCTGGCTGACCGTGTCCCGGCCCAGACCTTCGCCGAACCAGAGGGCCCCATAGCCCAGTTCTTCGAGCTCGGCGGCGGCCTCGCGCACCCGGGTGGCGGGCTGCCCCTCGAACGCGAAGGTCCAGAGGCCGACCTGGCCGAGGTCGTTGTTCGTCATTGTGCGCTCCTTTTCCGGAGAGGTTCTCCGGTTCGCTCCCGCACTATACGGAGAACCTCTCCGTTTGGCTAGGATGGGCGCATGCAGAGAGCCGACGCTCGCCGGAACCGCGAACGACTGGTCACGGCCGCGCGGGAGACGTTCGCCGAGGAGGGGCCGGACGCGTCGCTGAACGAGATCGCCCGGCGGGCCGGGGTCGGCCCCGGCACGCTCTACCGGCATTTCCCCAACCGCGAGTCGCTGCTGACGGCCGTGCTGCGGGACCGGGTCGTGACGTTGTGCGGACGCGCGGACGAGCTGGTGGAGTCGGCGTCCCCCGACGAGGCGTTCTCCGCGTGGCTGCGCGCCTTCCTCCGCCATGCGCGCACTGACCATGGCCTGACCGGATACCTGATGATCGAGAAGCCGCCGGACCTGGGCTTCGACTGTCACCAGGCGATCCGTGACGCCGCCGCGCAGGTGCTCGAACGGGCCCAGCGGGAAGGTTCCGTACGCGCCGACCTCACCGCGGGCGACCTGCTCCAGCTGATCACCGGGATCGCCCTCGCCACCGCGGCCGACGACGCCCAGGCGGACCGGCTGCTCGCCGTCGTGCTGGACGGGTTCCACAGCGGGTAGAGATCCCATCGTGGATCTCTCCAGCGCCGCACGCGAGCTCTACGGTGTCGCCCCGCCGGAGTTCGTGGCCACGCGCAAGGACCTCGCGCAGCAGGCCAAGGAGGCGGGCGACGCCGGATTGGCCAAGGAGATCGGCGCCCTGCGCCGCCCGACCGTGTCGGCATGGGCGGTCAACCTGCTGTCCCGCCAAGCCGCGGAGGAGCTCGGGCAGTTGCTCGACGTCGGCGCCGACATGAGGGCCGCCTGGGCCTCCGGCGGTCATATCGGCGAGCTGGAGCAGCGGCGCAGCGAGCTGATCGCGCAGCTCGTCCGGACGGCCGGGCGGCTCGCGAGCGAGGCCGGGCATCCGCTGCGCGACCCGGCGGTGCGGGAGGTCGAGGACACCCTGCAGGCGGCCACGGTGGACGAGGACGTGGCGGAGGAGGTCCAGGAGGGACGGCTCGCCCAGCCACGCAGCCACAGCGGGTTCGGCACCGCCGGTTTCGGCTTCCCGGCGGTGCCCTCCCCGAAGCGCACCGATCGCACCGCTGACACCGAGCGCGCCAAGAGCGCAAAGACAGCAAAGGCGGCGAAGTCGCCCAAACCGGAGCCGGAGCAGGCCCGGGAAGCCGACGAGCTCGCCCGGAGGCGTGCTGAAAAGGCCCGGCGGCTGGCACGGGAGGCCGAGAAGGCCCTGTCGCAGCGCAAGGACGAGCTGAACCGGGCCAAACGCGAGTTGAACGAGATCACCGATGCGGTGACGGGGCTCCGGCGGGAGCTGGAGGCGGCGGTCTCCCGCCAGGAGGCGGCCCAGCGCAAGCTCGACAAGGCCGAGCGAGCCCATGAACGGGCGGCGGGCGCGGCCGAGGAGGCCCGCCGCGAGGCGGCGGCAGCCCAGATTTAGGACCCCCGTTACAAATCGGAACAAAATATGCAGTAGGTTCTGCCCGAACGACATTCTAATTACGTGCTGACAGTGACGTTTCTGATGCAGACGTTCTGATACTGAGGGGGCCACGGTGGCGGAACCGCTCATGGAGCAACCGGCGGACTGGACCGAACCAGGCGCCCATCCCGTCGCCCCCGGTGTGCACCGCGTCCCGCTCGCCCTGCCCATCCCGTCGCTGCACGCCGTGAACGTGTACGTGATCGAGGACCCGGACGGCCTCGTCGTCGTGGACTCGGGCTGGGCCATGCCCGACAGCCGTACCGCCCTCAAGGGCGCCCTGCGCCTGCTCGGCCACCGGCTGGAGGACGTCGCACAGTTCCTGGTCACCCACGCGCACTGGGATCACTACTCCCAGGCGCTGGCACTGCGGGAGTCGTTCGGCACGCGGGTGCGGATCGGCCGGGGCGAGCAGCCCTCCCTCGAGGCGTTCGACGTCGCCAACGGACTCCACCCGCGCCAGGTCGAGCTGCTGCGCCGCTGCGGCGCGCCCGGCGTGGCGGACCGGGTCGCCGCGTTCGGCGTCAACGCGGAGGAACGCACGATGCCGCACACTATGCCGGACGCCTGGCTCGACGACGGCGAACGCGTCACGCTGGCCCGGCGCGGCCTGGACGTCTTCGCGACGCCCGGGCACACGCGCGGCCACATCGTCCTCCGCGACGCCGGCGCCGGGCTGCTGTTCGCCGGAGACCACGTGCTCCCGCACATCACGCCGTCGATCGGGCTGGAGACCGAGCCCGAACCGAAGCCGCTGCGCAGCTACCTGGAGTCGTTGCGGATCGTCCGCGACATGCCCGACACCCTGTTGCTGCCCGCGCACGGCCCGGTCACCCCCAGCGTGCACATCCGGGTCGACGAGCTGATCAGGCACCACGAGGCCCGGCTGGACGCCGCCGCCGGGCAGGTGCGCTCCGGCCGCTCCACCGCGTTCGAGGTGGCACGTTCCATGCCCTGGACGCGGCGGCAGAAGAAGCTCGACGATCTCGATGTCTTCAGCCAGATGCTGGCCGTGCTCGAAATCGACGCCCACCTCGACGTTCTCGTCGACCAGGGCCTGCTGGAGGCGACCGAGACCGGCGGGGTGCGCCGCTACGCGCTCAAGGGCTGAACCCCCCGTCCCCGGCGAGCCCCGTCCAGCCCGGATCGCGCCCCAGGAAGCCGACGAGCCGGTCGCTCGGCGAGGCGCCCGGCGGCACGGCGACCGGCGGTGCGAACAGCCCGTGCCGGACGTCGTCACCGACGACCATCGGGGCGACCCGCAACAGGTCCCGGGCGAGCTCCGGCGGGATCGGGCGGTCCTTGCCGCACGCGCGGGAGACGTCCCAGCCGTGCACCGCGATCTCCATCGCTCCGGTGCCCGCCATCGCGCCCGCCCGCATCGAGCAGCCCGCGACGGTGACCAGGTGGCCCGGGCCGCCGTCGCCGGTCCACGCGGCGAGCAGCCGGCGGGCACGTTCCTGGAACGCGGCGACCAGATCGGTACCGGGCTGGTCCGGCTCCTCTTCGGGGTACAACGTCACGGTGCCGCGGTCGATGCCCTCGCACAGCGCGTCGAGCGAATCGTTGACGTGCAGGAACAACATGCGCAGGTTCCAGCCGCGGCAGGGTGTCGGGCGGTCGAGTGCCGCGGTCGTCACGTCCTCCACGGCCTCCAAGGCGAAGCCGATCGCACCTTCCAGCAAACCTGCGCTGTAGCTCTGCAGCGCCGCTGCCTCAGCCGCGTTCATCGGCCGCGCCGCACGGTCGTCTTCATCGGGGGCCTCCCTTCATCTATAGAGACCCGCGACCGACCGGAAACTCATCGGAGACAGGCCTTCAGGGCCGGGCGCCCTCACTGAACGACCATGGGAGAGCCTCCCCCGGTGTCGTGGCTTTGGCAGGAATTGCGGGTGTTATCGGAGTTCAGCCAGGGGACGACCATGGTCATCTCCCCCGCCTCATGCACTCGGAGGTCCGAATGCCGACTCCCAAGCGCTCCTTCCTGATCTCCGCCGGCCTCGCCGCTCTGGTCGTCGGGTTGTCCGGCTCCCAGTTCGCCGCCGGCGCCGCCACCACTAGCGACGCCCCCGTACAAGCACCGCCGTCCTCCACCGTCCGGAACGTCGTCCTCGCCGTGCACGGCGGAGCGGGCTCGATTCCGCGCGGCAGCATCACCCCCGAGCAGGAGAAGGCCTACCGCGACGGCCTCACCAAGGCCCTGCAGACCGGCTACGCCCTGGTCAAGGACGGCAAGCCGGTCCTCGACGCCGTCGAGAAGGCGGTCAACGTCCTGGAGGACGACCCGAACTTCAACGCCGGCAAGGGCGCTGTGTTCAACACCGACGCCGAGCACGAGCTCGACGCGTCCATCATGAACGGCAAGGACCTCAAGTCGGGCGCGGTGGCCGGGGTGCACCACACCAAGAATCCGATCACCCTCGCCCGGATGGTGATGGAGAAGTCGCCCCATGTCTTCATGGCAGGCAAGGGCGCCGACGACTTCGCCCTCCGCAACGGCGTCCCGTACACCACGCAGGACTACTTCTGGACGCAGCGCCGCTGGGACTCGCTCATGGCGGCCAAGAACCCCGCCCGGACCCAGAGCAAGGACCGCGAGGTCGGCGGTACGGTCGGCGCGATCGCCGTGGACGGCTCCCGCAACGTCGCCGCCGCGACCTCGACCGGCGGCCTGACCAACAAGCAGGTCGGCCGGGTGGGCGACTCCCCCGTCATCGGCGCCGGCACGTACGCCAACAACCGCACGGTCGCGATCTCCTGCACCGGCACCGGCGAGGTCTTCATCCGGGGTGTCGCCGCGTACGACATCTCCGCGCTCATGGAGTACGCCCGCATGCCGGTGCAGAAGGCCGCCGCCACGGTCATCACCCAGAAGATCCCCGCGCTCGGCGCGACCGGCGGCGCCATCGCCCTCGACCCTCGGGGCAACCTCGCCGCGCCGCACAGCACCAAGGGGATCATCAACGGCTACGTCACCCGGGACGGGAAGATCGTGACCCGTCTGTACGATGACGAGACCCCGGCAAGCTGACGACCCCGCACGAGGACGACCCCACCCGTACGAGAGGGACGGCGATGACGAACGCGACGGAGTTCACCGAGGTCACGTCCGAAGCGGAACTGCGTGAGCTGCTCGGAGAGGTGATGCCCCGGGCGGCCAACAAGGAGCGAACGCGGCTGCACGACCGCGACCGGGAATGGCTCGCCGCGTCGCCGTTCTGCCTGATCGCCACCTCCGACCGCGAGGGGCGTTGCGATGTCTCGCCCAAGGGCGACCCTGCGGGCTTCACGCACGTCATCGACGACACGACCATCGCGATCCCCGACCGCCCGGGCAACCGGCGTGCGGACGGATTCCGCAACATCCTGGTCAACCCGCATGCCGGGCTGATCTTCCTCATTCCCGGCCGGCGCGAGACGCTGCGCGTCAACGGCCGGGCCCGCCTGGTCCGGGAGGCGCCCTTCTTCGACGAGATGATCGTCAAGGGGCACCGGCCGCAGCTGGCCCTGGTCGTGGAGATCGAGGAGATCTTCTTCCACTGCGCCAAGGCGTTCATGCGGTCGGGGCTCTGGAAGCCGGAGACCTGGGTCTCCGACGGCCTGCCCTCCCACGCCCGCCTGGTCAAGGAAGTCCAGAAGACGACGGAGAGCCTCGATGAACTCGAGGCCTACTACTCCGAGGGCAGCTACAACAAGAAGCTGTACGCGGGCTGAAACAGCGCCCGGCGCGGGCGCGGCATCTCCCCACCGACAGTGCGGCCCCTGTCAGCGACAGGGGCCGCGGTGTCACACAAATCACACCGGCGGCCGGACATCGGCCGCCCCATCTCCGCTCTCTGGAGTCGTTCAGCCGCTCTTGCGACGGAATTGGCGCTGATGGTCGGCGCGGCCGTGAACGCCCCGCACCTTCGATCCGCTCTTGCCCCCGCCGTTGGCGTGCTGGTCCGCCGCGCCGCGCTTGCGCTCCAGGGCCTCCCGGAACTTGCGCTTCACGTCATCCTCGGTGCCCTCGGTGCCCTCGGTGTTCTCGCGATCCTCTGCCGAGTCGGCCATTGCGGACCTCCAGCTCTCATGCCAAGAAGAAAATCTTTGTCAGCACTCTCTACCCTCGCATGTTCGGGGCCTCACCGCCCAACCGGGACCTGCCCGGCTTCCTGTCGGACGCGCTCCCAGGCCGTCCGTACATGCCGGTCCACGGTGGCGGGCCCGCCGACCGCCAGCCGCAGCAGGACCCGCCCGCGAGCCTTGGTATGGGTCAGGTAAAGGTCCCCGGAGGCGTTGAGCCGTTCCATGAGCGACAGCGTCGCGGCGTCGGCCTCCTCGTCCGGCAGCCCCTCCCAGCGAGGCCGGAAGCACACCAGGCCGAACGTCGGGTCCTCGAACAGCTCGAAGTCCGGGTCGTCGCGGATCCAGCCGGCCAGATCACGCGCGAGCCCGACACCGGTACGGATGTGCTCGCGCAGCCCCTCCGCCCCGTACCACCGGATGACCGACCACAACTTCAGCGCCCGGAACCGGCGGCCCAGCGAGATCTGCCAGTCCCGGTAGTCGATCACTTCGCCCGAGGTCGTGGCGGTGTTGCGCAGGTACTCCGGCAGGATCGACAGGGCACCGATCAACGGCTGCCGGTCGGCCACCCAGAGGGCCGTGCAGTCGAAGTTGGTGAGCAGCCACTTGTGGGGATTGGTCGCGTACGAGTCGGCGTACTCCTCCATGCCCGCGTTGATCCACCTGAACTCAGGGCAGACCGCCGCCGCACCCGCGTACGCGGCGTCCACATGCAGCCAGACACCATGGTCCCGGCACACCGCGCCGATCTCGGGTACGGGATCGATCGCCGTCGTGGACGTCGTGCCGACCGTCGCGCACACCAGCACCGGCACAGCGCCCGCCGCCGTGTCCTCGGTGAGCAGCGCGTCCAGGTGCGCCGGGTCCATCGCCAGGGTCACCGGGTCGACGTCCACCACCCGCACGTTCGCAGCCCCGATCCCGGTGATCCGGGCCGCCTTCTCCAGCGACGAATGCGTCTGTGAGCTGACGTAGAGCGTGTAGCGCCGGGCGATCCCCGCCCGTGCCGCCGCACCGCCGCCCGCGCGTTCCAGCGCGGCCAGGATCGCCACGAGGCAGGCGCTGGACGCCGAGTCCTGGATCACTCCGCCGCCCACGGCTCCGCCACCGTCCCGCCCGCCACCGTCCCGGCCGCCACCGTCCCGGCCGCCACCGTCGCTCCGGAACCGGGCGGGCAGGTCCAGGAGCTCCGCCAGCCAGTCCAGTACGCGGGTCTCCAGTTCGGTGCACGCCGGGCTGGTCGCCCACAACATTCCCTGGATCCCGATCCCGGCCGAGAGGAGATCACCCAGGATCGCCGGGCCGCTCACGTTCGACGGGAAGTAGGCGAAGAAGCCCGGATGCTGCCAGTGCGTGATCCCCGGCATGATCACCCGGTCGAGATCGGCCAGCAGGGCGTCGAAGCCCTCACCCCGTTCGGGCGGATGATCGGGCAGGCCCGCGGCCACCTCGCCCGGCCGCACCTGGGACAGGACCGGATATGACTCGATCTTCTCGTGGTAGTCGGCGATCCAGTCGATGACCTGCTTGCCGTACCTGCGGAATTCGTCCGGCGTCATATGTCCGCTCATCCCGCCATCCTCGCCGACTCGTTCGGGACCGCACCAGAAGGCCGCCCGTTTAGGCGGCGCCGGTTGGGAACGATCCCCTCACATGGGGGAACAGCGAGGCGACAGACCTCGGTGGCCGTCGGGGGACCACCGGATGCCGCGTGGTGTGCCGGTCCCGAAACCGACCCCGGGACCGGCACATCCTCCCCATGTCTGCGTGAAGGGAGAACGCCATGACCGACAAGACCAACAAGCACGGCCCGAGGCTGGATGACCAGATGGAGCACGAGACGGAGGGACTGGTGCGCGGCGGTCATCCCACGCACGCGGAGGAGTTCAAGGAGACCGAGCCGGTGTCCACCGACGCCGGCCGTGACCCGACCGCCGGGACGACTCCCGGGGAAGAGGGCGCTCCTCCCGGGATGACGGCGGATGACGTGGAAGAACGTGCCGAGTACGCGCGCATGATCGTCGGTGTCCGCTATCCGGCGTCGGGCAGGGAGATCGCCGAGCACGCCGCCGCCCAGGGCGCACCCGACGGCGCGGTCGCCGCGCTGCGAAACCTGCCGAACCGGCAATACGAGAACCTTGCCGACGTGACCGGTGAGCTAGGCATCGGCCAGGAGAACCGCCGCTTCTGATCCACGGCGGGACAACGCCTGTCACGGTAACGCCTGTCACTGACAACGCCTGTCACGGACCGGGGCCGGGTGCGACGCTGGAAGGAGCACCCCCCGGCCCGTGGAGGCGATCATGGCGGAACCACCCCTCGACAAGATCAAGAAGATGGTCGCCGGCGATCCGGCCAACGAGGCCATCAAGTCGGGGACGCTGCTGGTCACCCGCGGGCTGGGCACGATCGCCGTCGCGCTCATCGGCACGTTCTTCCTGCTGGACCAGCTCGGCGACCGCGGGCCCTGGCACGGGCTGTCGGGCGCGCAGAAGCTGGCGTTCGTGCTCGGCGCCGGGTTCATCTGGTCGGTCGTCGCGGCGAGCGACGCCCTGGCGCGCGGCATCGCCGCCGGGCGCCCGGACGGGCTCGTCGCGCTGCCTCCAGGCCTGGTCGCCACCGTGCTCGACGGGGTGGACAGTCCCGGCTGGCGGGTGGTCGGCGTCAGGCCCGGTGCCGGGAAGGACGGCGGGGTGCCCGAGTTCCTCGTCGCCAAGGGCACCGACGTGCGCTGGCTTCCCGCCGAGCGGCTCGCGTTCCAGCAGGAGACCGGCCAGGTGACCGTTGCCGTCGCCGCGCCCGCCTCACCCCAGCAGCCAGTCCATTCCCAGCAGCCAGTCTTGCCTCAGCAGCCCGATTCAGCTCAGGAGGCTCCCTGAGCCGTGTGAGTGGTGGTGGTCGATGGGGGCCCCGCACCAGTGCGTGAGCGCGATGCGGATCGCGGCGGCGCGCCGGTCGGGGGCCGTCTCGTCGGTCGCCCAGGCGACATAGCCGTCCGGCCTGACCAGCGCCGTCGTGTGGGTGGCGCCGTTCGCGACGTCGCAGTGAACCCGATCGGTCCAGCTCCTGGTCGCCAGGTAGGTCACCGCCGGGTCGTTCGCCGCGACGACGAGGACGAAACGCCCTTCCCGGAGCGCCTCGTACAGCCGCGACGGCTTGCCGCACAGCGGGACGTCGGGCGCACGCCTGCCGATCAGGCGATGGGCCCCGGGCGGCGCCGGGTAGGAGACGGCGATGCCGGAGACCGCGCGGGCCAGGCGCCGGGCCACCGGCCGGAGCCTCGTCGCCACCCCCGCGCCGACGGTCCGCGCGAGCTGGAGGGCGGGCGGCTCGACCGTGGCGGCGCGCAGCACCGCGCCGCTGCCGCGGAGCACGAGCCGTCCCACCGGATGCCGTTCCTCGTCGTAGGTGTCCAGGAGACCGGGTTGCGCCCAGCCGTGCAGTTCGGCGGCGAGCTTCCAGCTGAGGTTGGCGGCGTCCTGCAGCCCCACGTTCATGCCCTGCCCGCCCGCCGGGGAGTGCACGTGCGCGGCGTCACCGGCGAGGAACACCCTCCCCACCCGGTACCGGGGCACCTGGCGCTCGTCGCTGTGGAACCGTGAGGTCCAGCGCTCGCCGTGGACGCCGTGGTCGGTGCCGAGGGCCCGGCGCACGACGTCGCGGAGCTCGTCCATGTCGACCGGCTCGGTGTCGGGCACCTGGTGGTGCCGGTTCCACGCGATGATCCGGTACCAGCCGTCCCCGAACGGGGCGATGAACGCGAAGGCGTCGCCGGTCGCGCCGATCGTCAGCGCCTCGCGCGGCGCCTCGGCCAGCCGCACGTCGGCCAGCATCACCGAGCGGATCGCCGAATTGCCGGGGAACGGCAGGCCCAGCGCCTGCCGGACCGTGCTCCCGACACCGTCCGTGCCCACGGCGTAGGCGGCGCGGCGCGTGCCGGTCGTGCCGTCGCCGTACCGCACGTCCACCTCGACGCCGTCGGCGTCCTGCCGCAGGCCGGTGACCTCGGCGCCGCGCACGATCTCCGCCCCCGCGGCGAGGGCCCGCTCTTCCAGCACCCGCTCCGTCTCGTACTGGGGTGTGACCAGTACGTACGGGAACCTGCTCGGCAGCCGCGAAAGATCCAGCGTGGCACGGCCGAAAACGTTGACGCGCTCGACGCGCTGCCCGGTGGCGACCAGCTCCTCGGCGACACCGCGGGCGTCGAGCAGCTCCAGGGTGCGCGCGTGCACGGCGAACGCGCGGGTGAGGTTGAGCTCCTCCGCACGGCGCTCCAGCACCGTGCAGGCGACGCCGGCGTGCGCCAGATCTCCGGCGAGGAGCAGCCCGGTCGGGCCCGCCCCCACGATCAGCACGTTCCCGGTGGCAGCCATCACGCGCCTCCGATCTCGATCAGGGTTCGTAGGCGGCCTTCCCCCTCACGACAGGCTATGCACATCTTCGCAGGGATTCGGTCAGCCCTGGATGCGCCGTTCGTGCCCCGCCCACTCCTTCTCGCGGAGCTGGAACTTCTGGATCTTCCCGGTGGAGGTCTTCGGCAGCTCGGTGACGAAGTCGATCCGGTCGGGTGCCTTGAAGCGCGCCAGCCGTCCCCACACGTGCTCGACCAGCTCGTCCGCCGTGACCGAGGCGCCCGGACGCGTGATCACGAACGCCTTGGGCCGCTCGCCCCACTTCTCGTCCGGCACCGCGACGACCGCGACCTCCAGCACGGCCGGATGCGAGTCGATCGCGCGTTCGACCTCGACGGTGGAGATGTTCTCGCCGCCGGACACGATGATGTCCTTCGACCGGTCGCGCAGCTCCACATAGCCGTCCGGGTGCCGCACTCCGAGGTCGCCGGAGTGGAACCAGCCGCCGCGGAACGCCTTGGCGGTGGCCTCCTCGTCGCGGTAGTAGCCCGCCATGACGTTGTTACCGCGCATGACGATCTCACCGAGCGTCTCCCCGTCCCACGGCACGTCGTTGTCATCGGCGTCCACGACGCGCAGCCCGTCGGTCTGCAGCATGCCGACGCCCTGCCGGGCCAGCAGGCGGGCGCGCTCGGCGGCCTCCAGCCCGGGCCAGCCCGGCTGCGGCTCGCAGACCGAGTAGGGGCCGTAGGTCTCGGTGAGGCCGTAGACGTGCACGATGCGGGCTCCGAGGGCCTCCATCTGACCGATGATCGTCGGGCTGGGCGGCGCGCCCGCCGTGGTCACGACCAGCGGCCGTTCGAGCGGGTGGGCCTGCGGGGCGTTCGCGATGGTCACCAGGACCGTGGGCGCCCCGTTCAGATGGGTGACGCCCTCGTCGTCGATCAGCTGCCAGATGCGTTCGGCGTCGACCGTCCGCAGGCAGACCTGCGTTCCGCCGATGGCCGCGAGCGCCCACGGCGTGCACCAGCCGTTGCAGTGGAACATCGGCAGAGTCCACAGATAGACGCTGTCCGGGGTGTGCCGCGAGTGTGTCACCTCTCCGAGCGCGTTGAGGTACGCGCCGCGGTGCGTGTAGGTGACGCCCTTCGGCCGCCCGGTCGTGCCGGAGGTGTAGTTGATCGAGATGATCGCGTTCTCGTCGGCGACCTCCCAGGACAGCGGCTCGTCCGAGCCCCGGGCCAGCAGGTGGGTGTAGGTGATGCCGCCCACTGCCGGATCGGGTGCGGCACCCGATGCCGGATCGGTGACGGTGACGATCTCCCGGACCGTGGTGAGGCCGCCGGCCAGGGGTGCCACGGTCGGGTGCAGGCCGGAGTCCACCACCAGGACCTTCGCGCCGCTGTGGTCGAGGATGTAGCGGACCTCCTCGGGCGCCAGCCGGGTGTTGATCGCGACGAGGACCGCCCCTGCCAGCGGCACGGCGAAGTGCGCGACCAGCATCTCCGGGACGTTCGGCGCGAGGTAGGCGACCCGGTCCCCCGGCCCGACGCCGAGGGCCTGCAGACCCCGTGCGACCCGGGTGACCTGGGCGGCGAACGTCGCGTACGTCTCGCTGCGTTCCCCGTATGAGATCGCGGTCTTGGCCGGGAAGACCTCCGCCGACCGTTTCAGGAACGACAGCGGGGTGAGCGGGGTGTAGGCCGGTCCGGTCTCCATTGGTCCTCCAGAGGTCGTTCGCGCCGACATGAACGCTAGAACAACCGGCCGGGTCGAGGGAATCAGTTCCGGTCGGCGGGAGATCGGAGGTCCGGCGCCGGGCTCAGGCCGAGGCGTCGTCGAGCAGGGCGATCTGCTCGGACGTCAGCTCCACGTCGGCCACCGCGAGGAGCGGGCCCAGCTGGCCGACCGTGCGGGCACTGGCGATCGGCGCGACAACCGTGGGCCGGGACTTGAGCCACGCCAGCGCCACGGTCGCGATCTCGGCGTTCTGCTCCCCGGCCACCTGGTCGAGGGCGGTGAGCACCTTCTGCCCGCGCTCGCTCGCCAGGTATTCGGCGGCCTTGCCGGCCCGCGCGCTGTCCACGTTCTGGCCGGGGCGGTACTTGCCGGTGAGGAATCCCGAGGCGAGCGCGTAGTAGGGCAGCGCGGCCAGGCCGTTGGCCTGCACGGTCTCGGCGAGTTCACCTTCGTAGGTGTCGCGGGAGACGAGGTTGTAGTGCGGCTGGAAGGCCACGTACTTGGCGATGCCCTCGGCCTCCGAGTGCGCCAGCGACTCGGCGAGCCGTTCGGCGGTGAAGTTCGAGGCGGCGATGTGGCGCACCTTGCCCTCGCGGACGAGCTGGTCGAGCGCGCCGAGGGTCTCGGCCACCGGCGTCTCGGGGTCGTCGAAGTGCGAGTAGTAGAGGTCGATGTGGTCGGTGCCGAGCCTGCGCAGCGACTCCTCGGCGGCGCGTTTGATCGTATCGGCCTTGAGCCCGCGGAAGCGCGGATGCGCGCCCACCTTGGTGGCGATCACGACGTCGTCGCGGTTGCGGCGCGCTCTGATCCACTCACCGATGACGGTCTCCGACTCCCCGCCGGAGTTTCCCTCCACCCACGCGGAATAGCCGTCCGCGGTGTCGACGAAGTTGCCTCCTCCCTCGGTGTAGGCGTCCAGCACGGCGAACGATCCGTCGCGGTCCGCCGTCCAGCCGAAGACGTTGCCGCCCAGAGCGAACGGCCGTACTTCCAGGTCAGTGTTACCGATGCGTCCCATACAAACCGGCAACCCGGCACCCCCGGACCACTATTCCAAGATTCCGATCTTTGACCGGAACACGGCCGGGCATGATCGATCCATGACCGTCTCCAGACTCCGCGACATCCCGGGCATCGGCGTGGACAAGGTCGGGGACGCGGCCGACGCGGCGCACGACCCCGATCTGCTGCGGCTCGAGAACCTCGACACCGACCTGCGGCCCCCGGCGGTGGCGATCGAGGCGACCCGCGCCGCCGTCGATGGCGACGACGCCAACAGCTACCTGCCGTTCCAGGGCCACCGCTCGCTCCTGGAGGCCGCCGCCGCGCACGTCGGCCGCATCGCCGGTCACGCCTACGACCCCGCCACCGAGTGCGTCAGCGTGGCGGGCGGGCTCAACGGCGTCTTCAACGTGCTGCTGGCGACGATCGAGCCGGGGCAGGAGGTCGTCCTCTGCGATCCGATCTATGCCGGGCTGGTCAACCGCGTTCGGCTCGCGGGCGGCGTCACCCGGTTCGTCCCGTGCGACGCGTCCCCCGAGGGCTGGTCGGTCGACCCGCAACGGCTGGCCGACGCCGTCGGGCCGGACACGGGCGCGGTGCTCATGATGGGCCCGGCGATGCCCACCGGCCTGGTGCTCGGGCATGAGCACTGGGAGGCGCTGGCGGCGGCGCTGGAACGCCATGACGCCTGGCTGATCTATGACGCGGCGATGGAGCGCATCCGCTTCGACGGCCACCCGCCCGGCCATCCCGTCGCCGCCGTGCCGGGCCTGGCTCAGCGCACCATCACCGTGGGCGCCGCGTCCAAGGAGCTCCGCATGATCGGGTGGCGGGTCGGGTGGGTGACCGCGCCCGCGCCGATCCTCGCCGACATCCGGCTGGTCGGCCTGACCAACGTGGTCTGCCAGGTCGGCATCGCGCAACAGGCGGTCGCCGCCGCGCTGGCCGCCCCCGACGCGGAGGCCGACGTCGCGGCGGCGACCGCCGTCTGGCGCGAGCGATGCGAAGTCATCCTCGACCAGCTCGCAGACCATCCTGTCGTGCGGCCGCACGGCGGATGGTCACTGCTCGTGGACACGCGGCCGCTGGGCCTCTCCCCGGAGGAGTTGTCCCGGCGCCTCTTCGTGCACGGCAAAGTCGCCGCAACACCGATGAACGGCTGGGGCCCGAGCGGCGATCACCACCTCCGCCTCGTCTTCGCCAACGAGCCGGTGGAACGCCTGGCCGACCTGGGCGAGCGCTTCCAGCAAGCCTTGTCGTACGGGCCCTGAGCGTCGTGCGGGCCCTGAGCCCCGGAGTCGATCACCTGGGTCAGCGGAAGTCCGCCGCATGATCGCGGGCCCACTCGGCGTAGGTGCGGGCGGGGCGCCCGAGGACCCGCTCGACGTCTGGCCACGGCTTGTCCAGCGCTGACCAGTCCTGGTCGGAGTAACCGTCCTCCCCCAGCGCCTCCTCACCGCCGTAGTCGACGAAACCGAGCATCAGGTCGGCGACCTCGGCGGCGAAGCCGCCTTGGGCCTTCATCAGCTCCCTGGCCCGTTCACGCGTGACCTCCTCGTACCGGACCTCCTCCCCCAGCGCGCCGCCGATGGCCCGCACCTGCTCGCGTACCGTGATCGTCGCCGGGCCGGTGAGGGTGTACGCGGCGCCGTGGTGGCCGTCCTCCAGGAGAGCCGTGACCGCGACGGCCGCGATGTCGCCCTCGTGGATCAGATTCTGCGGCTCGTCGGCGAACGGGTAACGCACCACCCGTCCGGCGCGGATGGAGGGCGCCCAGATCTGCAACATGTTGGCCATGAAGCCGCCGGGCCGCAGGTGCGTCCACTCCAGGCCCGACTCCTCGACCACCTGCTCCACCGGGTTGGTGTGCAAGCCGACGGTGACGGACGCGGCGGAGAGGTCCACGATGCGCGTCACCCCCGCCCGCTTCGCCATGGCGACGACCTCGCCGGCGGTCTCCTCCACCGGGAAGAGATAGAGGCGATCCACTCCCTCGAACGCGCCGGCCAGGGTGTCCGGACGGGCGAGGTCGCCCCGGACGACTTCGGCGGCCTCGGGCAGACCGGCAGAGGCGGGGTCACGGGTCAGCGCGCGGACGCTCACACCTCTCTGGAGCAGCTGGCCGACAACGTTCCGCCCGACGAATCCGGTCGCGCCGGTCACCAAGATCTTCATGGTGCCGACGCTAGAGGCCATTTAGGCCATTCCATGTCCCATATGAGCCGGCATCGATCGGAACTTGATTCCGTAACGCTGTTCCGATTAGGGTCGGCACATGGTCGTCAGATACGCGCTTGAGGGATCCGTCGCCACGATCACCATGGACGACGGCAAGGTGAACGTGATGTCGCCGCGGATGCTCGCCGAGCTCGACGCGGCCCTCGACCGGGCCCTCGCGGACCGGGCGGTGGTCCTGCTGACCGGGCGCGAGGGTCTCTTCTCCGCGGGTTTCGACCTGCCGACGCTGCGGGCGGGAGGACCCGGCGCGCTGGACATGGTCCGTGGCGGGTTCGAGCTCGCCGCCCGGATCCTGGCGTTCCCCTACCCCGTCGTCGTCGCCTGCACCGGCCACGCGATCGCCATGGGTTCGTTCCTGCTGGTCGCCGGCGACCACCGGGTGGGCGCCACCGGGTCGTACAGGATCAGCGCCAACGAGGTGGCGATCGGGATCACGGTGCCGCGCGCGGCGGTGGAGCTCCTCCGGCAGCGGCTGACGCCCGCCGCCTTCAACCGCGCCGTGACGCTGGCCGAGGCGTTCGAACCGGAGGGCGCCGTGGCGGCGGGATTCCTCGACAGGGTCGTGCCCCCGCCGGAGCTGGCCGAGGCCGCCCGCGCGGCCGCGGTGGCGATGACCGGCCTCGACATGAAGGCGCACGCGGCGAGCAAGCTGCGCGCCCGCGAGCACGCCCTGGCGGCCGTGCACCAGGCGATCGACGCCGACGCCCTCTCCTTCCGGGCCGGCGCCGCCCGATAGGGGTCCCCGCGTGCCGAGAGCCAAGCTGAGAACACCCGAGCTGCGGGACCGGGTCCTCCAGGCGGCCATGGCGATGCTCGCCGACGAGGGGGTGACGGCCTTCACCGCCCGCAAGGTGGCACAGCGCGCGGACACCTCCGTCCCCGCGGTGTACGAGCTGTTCGGCGACAAGGCCGGGCTCGTGCGCGAGATCTTCTTCGAGGGGTTCCGGCGGCTGCTGCACCGCCTGGAGAACGGCGCGTCCATCGACGACCCACGGGCCGATCTGGCGCGGGTGATCCAGGTCTTCCGCGGTTTCGTGCTCGACAACCCCGTGCTCGCCGAGGTGATGTTCGCCCGCCCGTTCGCCGAGTTCGACCCTGGGGCCGAGGATCTCCAGGCCGCCGCAGCGGTCCGGGAGTTCTTCGTCGGCGGCGTGCGTCGCTGCGTCGCGGCGGGCCAGATGGCCGGCGACCCGACCGACGCCGCCCATGTCCTTCTCGCGCTCGCCCAGGGCATGGCCGCACAGGAGACCGCGGGCTGGCTCGGCAGCTCCCAGGCGTCGATCGACCGCCGCTGGGATCTGGCGATCCACGCGGTGATCGACGGCTTCGCACCGGAGTCCGCGCGCTCCTCAGGCTGACGCGGGACCGGCCAGGCCGTGCAGGAGCAGGTCGGTCAGGGTGTCCACGATCTGGTCCTCGGTGACCTCCGGACCGTGCTCGCCGGCGGTGAGGACGGCATAGCCGAACATTGACACCATCGCCCCCATCGCGGCCGCGACCAGGACGGGATCGCCCGGCAGGGGGTCCCCGCGTTCCCGCAGATACTCCAGATGGTCGCGGAACGTCTCGGTCTCCGCGGCCAGGCTCCGCCACGCGAGCCCGGACGCGGGCCTCTCCGCGATCACCGACTGCATCTGGGCCACGACCACGGGAAGGTTGTCGCGCAGCACGTGCCAGGCGACCGCCAGGTGATCGCGCAGTTGCCCCCGGTCGGTCAGGTCGTGGTCACGCGGATGTCCGGCAACCGCTATCTCAGCGTCCGCCTGCCCACCCATGTCGGCCATCAGGGCCTGGAGCAGTTCCTCCTTGCTCTTGAAGTGGTCGTAGAACGAGCCGGTGGCCCGCCCGGCCGCGGCCGTGATGTCAGTGATCTTGGTGTTGAGGTAGCCGCGTTCCATGAACAGGCGGCGCGCGGCGTCCTTCAGCGCGGCCTGGGTCTCGGCCGCCTTCGCCTTGCGCACTCCCCCTTGACGTTCGCTCACGGCCGACATCATACTGAGGCCGAATTCACCGAATGAAGATTCAGTGAATCAAAATTCAGGAGGACGGCATGCAGGTCATCGTGGTGGGCGGCGGAGTGGCGGGGGCGACGAGCGCGCTCGCACTGCGGCGCATCGGAGCCGAGGTGACGGTGTACGAGGCGTACGCCGACCCGGCGGGCTCAGTCGGCTCGTTCGTGAGCCTGGCCACCAACGGGCTCAAGGCGCTGGCCGCGCTCGGCTGCCTGGAGGCGGTCCAGACGGCCGGGTTCGAGGTGGAGTGGCAACGGTTGTGGGCCGACTCGGGCCGCCTGCTGGGCGATACGCCGCGCGGACGGCTCCCGGACGAGCCGCTGCGGAGCATCACCCTGAAGCGCGGGCGCCTCGTCGAGACGCTGCGCGACAAGGCCATCGCGTCCGGGGCCCGGATCGTCACCGGCGAACGGCTGGTAGGCGCGACCCGGGTCGGCGCGAAGGCCCGGGCCGAGTTCGAGAGCGGGCGGACGGCGGAGGCCGACCTGCTCGTGGGGGCTGACGGGATCTGGTCGGCGACGCGCCGCATCCTCGACCCCGGAGCGCCCGAGCCGGTGTACGCGGGGCTCTTCACCGTCTCCGGCGTCGCGCGCGGCGTGGACGTGGACGGCGCCACGTTCAACCAACCGGGCACGTTCAACATGGTGTTCGGCCGGAACGGGGCGTTCATCTACATCCCCGTCCCAGGCGGCGACGTCTGGTGGACGGCGCAGGTCTCGGCCGCGGAGGAGCCCGACCTGAACGCGGTCGATCTGGAGGTTCTCAAGGGCCTCTACCGGCGCGAAAAGGTGCCGTCAGCCCTGCTGGGCGCGGTGACCACGATGCAGCGGCCAACACTCATGCACGTCCTCGCCGAAGTCCCGGTCTGGCATGACGAGCAGATCGTGCTGGTGGGCGATTCCGGCCACCCGGTGGGGGCAGGCCAAGGAGCGTCCATGGCCATCGAGGACGCGGTCGTGCTCGCCAGGTCACTGGAAGACGCGCCGGACATCCCGGCCGCCCTCGCGGCCTACGATGCGGCCCGCCGGAAGCGGATCGCCAAGATGGTCAGGTCGGCGAGCACCAACCGGGACGCCAAGACCGCGGGCCCGGTGGCGCGCCGGGTCCGCAACGTGGTGATGCCCGTGTTCGTCATGCTCTTCTACGAACGCGCCACCGCGTGGCTCTTCACGCATGAGGTAGCAGCAGGCTGGCGCTCCGCGGTCTCTTCGGGAGCGGTCTCTTCGGGAGCAGTCCCATCGGAGGCGGTCTCCTCAGGGGCGTAGACGTTGCGGACGGCGCGCTTGAAGTCGGGGCAGTCGACCAGAGGCTCGTGCGTGCAGATCGCGGCGTGCTGGAGGCTGGCGCGCATCCGGACGAGTTGGTCGATCTTGTGGTCCAGGTCGGCGGCCTTCCGGGCCATCCGTTCGCGCAGGATCGGGCCGTCCTCGGGCGTGGCCGCCAGGAACCGCCCGATCTCCGCGATCGAAAAGCCGGCGCTGCGGGCGCACGTGATCAGGCCGAGCCGTTCCAGCACGTCGGGGTGGTACGTGCGGCGCAGGCCGTTGCGTCCGCCGGACTCGATGAGGCCCTCCTTCTCGTAGTACCGCAGGGCCGACGGGGCGAGTCCGGTGCGTTCGGCGACCTCGGCGATGTCCAGCATCATGATCGTCCCCTTGACTTGAAGCGCGCTTCAAGTCGCACTCTAGCCGCCATGAACATTCACCACCTGAACTGCGGGTCCGTACGGGAGATCGAAGCCACCTACAGCGGGCCACCGCCCGCGCACGCCGTGAACCACTGCCTGCTCGTCGAGACCGGCGACGGGCTGGTCCTAGTCGAGACGGGCCTCGGGCTCGATGATGTGCGGGATCCGGACGGAACGCTCGGCGCCGAGTGGGTCGAGATGGCTCAGCCCGTCCTCCGAGAGGACGAGACTGCCGTGCGCCAGATCGAGCGGCTCGGTTTCTCGCCCTCCGACGTACGGCACGTCATCGTGACCCACCTCGACGTCGACCACTGCGGCGGCCTGCCGGACTTTCCGGACGCACACGTCCACGTGCTCGCCGCCGAGCTGGACGCGGCGCTGGCCGAGGCGCCCAGCCGCCGCTACCGGCCCGCCCACTGGGCGCACGGCCCGAACTGGGTCACCTACAGCCCCGAGCCGGGCGACGACTGGTTCGGCTTCACCTCTGTCCAGCCGAAGGGCCTGCCAGCGGAGATCCGGCTGGTCCCGCTCGGCGGGCACACCGCAGGCCACACCGGCGTCGCCGTCCAGGACGGTGACCGCTGGCTCCTGCATTGCGGCGACGCGTACTACTACCACCGCGAGCTACAGGCGAGCCCGCATCCGCACCCGCTGATGGACCTCGTGCAGACGAGCTCCGAGATCCACCACGACCTGCGGCTCGGCACGCAGGCCCGGTTGCGCGAGCTCGTGCGCGACCACGCGGACGAGGTCACGGTCTTCTCCGCCCATGACCCGTGGGAGTTCGCCCGCCTCGCGGGCTAGGCCACCTGGCTGGACGGCCCGGCTAGACCGCCCGGCTGGAGAGGTTGAGGCCGAGGGCCCGGAACTGCTCGACGGGATGGTGGTAGCCGCGCTCGATGTGGTGCACGCCGCGCAGCGTGGACGGGCCGTTGGCGACGGCGGCGGCCAGCACTGCGGAGAACCCCGCCCGGATGTCGGGCATCGTGACGTCGCCGCCGCGCAGCTTGGAGATACCGCGCACGACCGCCGAGTGCTTGGCACCGGTGTCGTGGTAGCGGCAGGCGGGGCCGCCCAGGCAGGTGTCGTACACCTCGATCTCGGCGCCCATGCTCTGCAGCGCGGGAACGTAGGCCAGCCGGTTCTCATACACCGTCTCGTGCAGCACCGACATGCCGTCGGCCTGGGTGAACAGCACCATGAGCGGCGTCTGCCAGTCCGTGGCGAACCCGGGATGGGTGTCGGTCTGCACGGCGGCGGGGTTCAGCAGGTTGGGCGCCGACGCCATGATCCAGTCGTCGGTGATCTCGAACCGGGCGCCCATCCGCGCCAGCGTGGTGATCGGCGTGACCAGCCGGTCCTGCGGGCAGCCGTGCACCCGCACCTCGCCGCCGGTGACCAGCCCCGCGACCAGATAGGAGAACGCCTCGATCCGGTCGCCGGCGAGCCGGGTCTGCGCGCCGCTGAGCTGTGCCACGCCCTCGACCACGATCCGGCGGTCCGGGCTGAACGAGATGCCCGCGCCCATCCGCTGCAGGAACAGCGCCAGCTCGATGATCTCCGGCTCGGTGGCGGCGTTGCGGATGACCGTCTTGCCCTCGGCCAGCACGGCGGCCAGCAGCACGGTCTCGGTGGCGCCGACGCTGGGGTAGGGCAGGTTGATCCGGGTGCCGCGGAGCCGCTTGGCGCGGGCGTGAATGCCGTCCTCGGCGATCTCCACCTCGGCGCCGAACGCGCGCAGCGCGTCCACGTGGAAGTCGACCGGCCGCCGGCCGATCGGGTCGCCGCCCACCAGGGGCACGAACGCCTCGCCGGCCAGGTGCAGGAGCGGGCCGAGCATCAGGATCGGGATGCGGTTGAGCCCGGTGAACGCCTTGGCCACGCTCGGGTCGGTGACGGGTCCCGGCGCGACCGTGATCTCGCCTCCGGAACGTTCGACCGTCATGCCGACGTGCTCCAGCATCGCCGCGGTGATGCCCACCTCGCCGACGTCGGGGGCGTTGCGGATGGTGCTCGGCGCCCCGCCGAGCATCGCCGCCACCATGTGCTTGCTGACCGCGTTCTTGGCGCCGCGGACGGTGACGTCCCCGCGCAGCGGTCCGGAAGGTTCGATCTGCCACAGCTTCTCAGTCACCCGTGCAGCCTATGGCCCGAACCGGTCTCCTCCGGGGCGCGTCTCACTCTTGTCGCTGACTTTACGGACAGGAGACCCCATGGAGCGTGCGCTGCCCCTCGCCGACGAGTTCCTCCTGCTGGCCCTGCGGGAGAACGACGGACGCCTGCTCGTGCAATCGTCGGTGGTCCGAGCCGGGCTGGCAGGTGCCTTCCTGTCGGAGCTGACGCTGGCCGGCCGGATCACGCTGGCCGGTGACCACATCACCGTCAGCGACCCGAGCCCGCTCGGCGACCCCGATCTCGACGCCGCGCTCGGCCGGATCGCCGGTGAGAGCAAGCCGCGCAAACCCGAGTGGTGGGTGAGCCGCCTGATCGACAACGACCTCACCAAGCTGCGGCTGGCCCGCCTGACCGAGCTCGGCATCCTGGACGCGGAGGCGTTCCGCATCCTCGGGCTCATCCCCAGCAAGCGCCACCCCGCGCGGGACGCCGGCCCCGAACTGGAGATCCGCACCCGGCTCGCCGCCGCGCTCGACGCGGGCCATGCCGACGACCGCACCACCACGCTGCTGGCGCTGGCCCACGCGTCCGGCCTGACAAGCCGTTTGTTCGGCATCAAGGGCAGGGAGCTGCGCGAACGGGTCGAGCGCGTCACCCAGCACGACTGGGCCGGCAAGGCGGTGGGCCGCGTGCTCAGCGCGGCGGCCCTGCACGCCGTCTTGATCTAGCGCTGGTCTAGCGCGGTTTGCGGGCGACCTCGGCCCACACGGTCGTGCCATGTTCGTCGCGGCGCACCCCCCAGTGCTCGGCGACGGCGGTCACGATCATCAGGCCGCGGCCGCCCTCGTCCTCGGCCTCCGCGCGGCGTTCCCGCGGGCTGCCGCTCCCTCCGTCGGTGACCTCCACCCGGACGCAGTCCTCGTCAGCGGCGACGTAGAGCCCGAGCAGCTCGCCCGATCCATGGGTGACGGCGTTCGTGCCGAGCTCGCTGACCACGAGCCGGGCGTCCTCGGCGTCCACTCCCGCGGTGTCGAGCGTGCCGTCCACGTACCGGCGCAGGAACTCGACCGTCGAGGGACGCCGGTCCGCCGTGACCGCCCCGAGCACCACCATGGCCCCCATGTGGACTGTCCTACCCTGATTACTTCACCGACATGTCCCAGTACGATCTGTAACACTTCTCGCGCCAAGTGATCACCGGGCACCGGCTCAGAAGCGGTATCTGAGGACCCGCACCGACCGTGACAGCGTGCTGCTGCGCCCGGCGATCCGCGCCCCGAGCCGGATCGCGGGCGGGAACAGGGCGACCTCGGGGACGTGCGCCAGGCTGGTCTCCTGGATGAGCCGCATCCGCGGCGCCCACGACTCCGGCTCGCGCGGGTCGGCGAACGGGGCTGACCGCATCAGGGCGGCGGTCTTCTTCATGGCGGGGAGGTACCTGGCGAGCCCTGCGACGCTCGGGTGGTCACCGTTGAACGCCAGTTCCCCCGCGCGGAAGTGCCCGGTCAGCCGGTTGACGAGGGCCTGGATCTCCCCCTGCGTCAGGAACGGGAGCAAACCGTCCGCGACGACCATGGCTGGCCGATCATCCGGGATCTGGTCCAGCCACCCCGGGTCGGTGAGGCACGTGCCGATCTGCCGCGCCTGCGGATGCTCCGGCAGGACCCGCCGCCGGGCGGCGGCGACAGCCGGGAAGTCGACGTCGAACCAGGCCACGGACGAGGGCGGGATCACGCGGAAGATGCGGGCGTCCAGCCCGGCGCCCAGGTCCACGACGACCGCGTCCGGATGGGCGGTGACGAAACCCCGTACGGCCTTGTCGAGATACCGGGTCTGGACGGCCACCCGGGTGACGAGGGCGCTGCCGATCTTCAGCCGGCTGAAGTCGAAGTCGATCTTCCGGACGGTGTCCACGGCCGTCGGATCGCCCAGGATGGGCCGCCTCGCGCGGCTGTCCAGGGCCCGCCCGGCCAGCGTCCGGTACAGCGTCGCCTGAACCGGCGTGAAAGCGGTGTGGACCTTGCATGGCCGGCGCGCAGTCTTCATACGTCGAGTGATACCCCTGTCACTCGCCGTGAACGCCCCAGTTGATCTCGTGGCCGGCCCCGGGTGCGTGGAAGTCCAGGAGCGCGGCGCCCTCTCGTTCGAGGGCTTCCCGCTGGTCTGCCGGGAGGGCGGCGAAGGGCTTGACGGTAAGGGTGGCATGGGTCCGTTTCTTGTCGAGGGCGAGGCTCCAGGTGCCCTGGATGAAGCCGTCGGAGAGGAAGACCGGGTATGGCACGTTCGTGAGCCACACCGCCTGCGCGGCCTGGTCGCTGACGATCCGGGAGCGGTCCCTGTGGCCGATGAAGACGTTGTCGAACTCGGGCAGAAAGCGGGCCGGGGCAGGGACGTCCTCGCCGGGGCGCGGGGCGTCCGGCAGGTCGAAGAGCTCCACTCCGTTCTCGTCCAGGAAGACCACGAGCTCGCCGCGGTGGCGCTCGACCACTTCGGCGAGCCGAGTGAGCCCGCTCCACGACTGGACGTCGCTTACGGAGGCCGGCCCGAACGCCGCGAAGTAGCGCATCACCAAGTCGTCGGGGGTGGCGTCCGCGGGCAGATCCGCGCCCAGCCAGTGCTGGAGCGTGGTGTGCCTGGACAGCCCGCCTTGCTGCCACAGCCCGCGCGGCGGCACCTGCACCATGGCGAGCAGGTGGCGGGCGACCATGCCGAGGGCCTGCGGCTGGCTGTCCGGCCAGTCCACCAGGAGCCTCTTGCCGATCTCGCTGAACGTCAGGGGCTCGTCCTCGACGAGGACGCGGGCACGCTCGGCCGCGGCCTCCAGGTCCACACCCGCGAGAGGCTTGCCGAAGGACGACTTGAGCACCCTCGTCAGCAGCATCTGGAACACGGGCCGCAGGGCGAGCGCGTCGCGTGCGGTGACCGTGTGGATCGTCCCGCGCAGCAGCCCGAGGCGGACGAACTCGCGGCGCTCGAAGCGCGCCGAGAAGTCCTCCGGATCGAAGTTCTCGAGCCGGGACCACAGCGCGGTGTAGTGATTGTGCGGCACCTGCGTCTGGAGCCCGACGAGATGTTCGACCGCCTGCGCCGCATCCATCGGGGCACGGCGCAGCAGCAACTGCCGGTCGAGCGTGGCCCGGTTGAGCGCGCGACGGCTGAGTACTTCACCCATGTGCCTACCGTACGTGGCGGCCGGTAGCCCATTCCGGTAATGGCGGGGAACAGCCAGTGGGTGCAGCCGACCGCAAGGAGGAAACTGCCCAGCACATACGCGGCGATAGATTCCATGGCATGAGCATGGAAGCGACCGGGGCATTGCGTAGTGAACGTTTCGCCACCGTGTTCGGCGAAGACCATGCCGCTCGGGTGAGCGTACGCCGGGATCTCTGCGGGGCTGAGGCCGGATGAGGCTGCTGACGTTCAACACGCTCTTCCGCGGATCTGCACGGTCACGTTTGCGCGGACTGGCCGACCAGCTTGAACGGGACGACTACGACATCGTCTGCCTGCAGGAGTTTCTCTACCGCCCTAACCTGCCGCTTGTGCGCCGGTGTTTCCCGCACTGCGCCGCGAGCGGGGCCTTCATGCTCAAGGGCGGCCTGGTGATGTTGTCCCGATGGCCGATCGAGCGGTTCCGGTTCACGCCGTACCCCTTGGCGGGACCGCCCCGGCCGGAGTTCCTCATGCGCAAGGGCGTGCACGTGGCGCGAGTCCGCACACCCAGCGGGGACGTGGCCGTCGTCAACACGCACCTGACCTTCAACCGGGACGGCGACTGGTCCGCGGGCAGCCGTTACAGGCCGGTGCTGGAAGGGGAACTGCATCGGCTGGGCGACATCATCGCCAAAATCCCGGAGGACTTTCCCGTGGTCGCGGTAGGCGACTTCAACGTGCATCGTGACTCGCCGCTACTGAAGGAGTTCGCAGCCAGGTCGGGAGTGCGCGACCTCCTGGAGAACGACACGCGGCCGACGTTCCGGCCGGAGCCAGGGAACGCGCCCTATCCCCCGATCGACCATGTTTTCGTACGCGGGTTCACGGGGGCCGCTGAGCTCGTGTTCCAGGATCGCGTACGGCTACCCGACGGCCGCCACGACTACCTGTCCGACCACTACGGAGTCGCCGCCGAGCTCGCGATCGCAGACCCTGGGATTCGGCGAACGCGGTGAGGCCGAGCGCGGCGGCGGCGAGCACGCGTGAGCCGGATGTCAGCTGCGGATGGCGGCGGCGAGGGCGTGCGAGAGGTCGGCGGTCACCGGGTCGGCGCCGCCGACCGAGCTGGGCGTGTCGGTCGTGTAGCCGAACGCGAGCCCGAGGTCGGGATCGGCGTAGGCGAGCGCGCCATTGGCCCCCGAGTGGCCGAACGACCCCCGCCCGGCGGTGGGGGCGGCCGGTTCGAAGAGCATGGAGTAGGTGGTCGGGAACGGCAGCACCAGGTCGGCGCCGGAGACCTGGACCTCCGCCACCGCCGCGAGGGTCTCCGGCGTGAGCAGCGGTGGGCGGCCCTCGACCTCCTGGGTGGCGACGGCGTAGAGCCTGGCCAGGCCGCGGGCGCTCCCGAAGCCGCCGATGGACGCCACCCCGGCGGCACGGAACGACCGCAGGCCGGGCAGGTTGCTGCCTTCTTCGAACTCCACGCCGATGTTCATCGCCTGGCGGAAGAAGGGCGGCAGCTCGAACGGCGCCGGGCCGTCTCCCCCGATGTCGATGGGAAGGCTCGGCACGACCCGTGGCTCCTCGCGCTCCGGCAGCCCGATGAAGAAGTCCACACCGTACGGCTCGGCGATCTCCCGCCGGAAGAACTCGCCGACCGGCTGCCCGGTCACACGCAGGAACAACTCGCTGACCAGCGTGCCGATCGTGAGCGCGTGGTAACCGTGGCCCGTCCCCGGCTCCCAGAACGGCCGCTGCGCCGCGAGTCGTTCGGCCAGCCGCGTGTGCCCGGTGAATTCGTCGAAGGTGAACCCGCCATCGACGTTCACCAGCCCCGCCTGATGGGAAGCCAGCCCGCGCACCGTGATCGTGTCCTTGCCCGCCGCGGCGAACTCCGGCCAGTAGTCGGCCACCGGCGCGTCGGGATCGACGAGCCCGCGCTGGATCAGCAGGGCGAGCGCGATGCCGGCGGCGCCCTTGGTCGCCGAGTAGACACCCTGGATGCTGTCGGCCCGGTAGGCGGGTCCGGTCCACAGATCGACGACGGGCGCGCCGTCGACGTACGCCGCGAGCGCCGCGTTCACCTGCGGCCGCGTCGCCGCGATCTCCATGAAGAGCGCACGCACCGGCTCGAACCCCGGCCGCACGATCTCTGCCCCGCCCATCCCCATGCCCGCCTTCCCTCAGCCCTCACCCAGTCGCCCTGCCAACGGACAAGCTGCGCTTGGCGCTCCCTCGTCGCCTCCGTCACGACAGTAGGACCTCGACTCAGGTCGAGGTCAACCTGAGAGGGCAGTGTGTCCCCCGGTAAATGGTCGGCATGCAGCGATTGCAGTGGATGCACGCCGAGGTGGTGGAGGTGTCCCGCCGGATACGTTCGATGAGATCGGGCTCCATGAGCAGCGCGCGGCCCATCGCCACGAACTCGAAGCCCTCGTCCATGGCGCGCGTCATCCCGGCGTGGTCGGTGACCCCGCCGAGGAGGATCAGCGGCATGCTGAGGGCCGCTCTGAACTCGCGTGCCAGCGGCAGCAGATAGAGCGGGGTGTACGGGTATTCGCGCAGGAAGAAGCGGCCGAACAGCCGGAGCCCCGAACGCAGCGGTTGCGGGAAGGCCGCCGCGAACTCCTTGACCGGTGCCCTTCCATGGAAGAGGTACATCGGGTTGAGCAGGGAGCTGCCCGCCGTGAGCTCGAGGGCGTCCAGGTGCCCGTCCGCCTCCAGCAACCGGGCGAACCGCACGCTCTCGTCCGGCCGGAGACCGCCGCGGACCCCGTCGTCCATGTTGAGCTTCGCCGTGATCGCGATGCGCGTGCCCACCTTGGCCCGCACCGCTTCGGCCACCTGCCGGCCGAGGCGCGCCCTGTTGTCCAACGTCCCGCCCCAGCCGTCGCCGCGCCGGTTGAGGCGCGGGCTCAGAAACGAACTGATCAGGTAGTTGTGCCCGAAGTGCAGCTCGACGGCGTCGAATCCGGCGTCCGCGGCGAGCACGGCGGCGTCGGCGTGCGCGGCCGTGACACGGTCGATGTCATCGGTCGTCGCGGCTTGGATGAACCGCCCGGTCAGCGGGCTCAGCCGCCGGGACGCGCTCAGCGCGGGCGCCCGGTTGGAACGGGCGTCGGCGACCGGTCCCGCGTGGCCGAGCTGAGCCGACACCGCGGCGCCCTCGGCGTGGACGGCTTCGGCGAGCCGTGTCAGGCCGGGCACCGCCTCCCGGCTCATGTGGATCTGACGCCGCTCCGTCCGCCCCTCTGGCGCCACCGCGCAGTACGCCACGGTCGTCATCGCGACGCCACCGGCCGCGATGCCGCGGTGGAACCCGATCAGCTCATCGGTGACCACCCCGCGCGGTGTCCTGCCTTCGAACGTCGCGGCCTTGACGACACGGTTGCGGAGGGTGAGAGGTCCGAGGCGGGCCGGTTCGAAGACCGAGGTCATGCGCCGTTTCCTTCCGCGCGGTGGTGGGGGGCGGCGAGTCCCGCCGCGACGAACGCGGTGACCACCTCCGGAGAAGGCGGTGCGGTCCGTTCACCCGGCTCTGCTAGGGGCGCGCCGTAGGTGAGCAGGACCAGATCCCGTGCCAGCCGCCAGCGTTCCGCCGCCACCTCGGCGGGCAGGCCGGGCCGAGCCCGGCGGATCATCGTGATCCACGGTCCGGGAGCCGACCAGGGTGACCGCCAGGGCAGCGCGGCGTCCGTCAGGACGAGCCGGGCCAGGAGCGCGAGCGCCCAGCGTTCATCCTCGTCGGCGGCGAGCCGCGCCATCGGTTCGACCAGGAACGCGGCGAGATCGCTGATGGCCGGCGGCGTGCCCGCCCCAGCGAGCTTGTCGAGGTCGGCCAGCCGGCCGTCCCAGACCGGCCGCAGGCGCCGTTCGAGCAGCGCGGTGACCAGCGCCTGCTTCGAACCGAAGTGATAGTGGACGGCGGCGGGGTTCATTCCCGCGGCCCTGTTGACCGCCCGGATCGAGAGGCTCTCGTATCCCCGGTCGCGCAGGAGGCTTTCGGCGGCGTCCAGCAGGCGGTGCCGGACCTGCTTCTGCTCCTGCTCCTCGGGCGGCATCCGCTCAGTGAAACACCGGGCCATCGGCACGTCAATCACTGATTGAAACGGCGATGGGCACTCTTGCCGAAGAGCGATGAGTTCTCGGCCGGAGGGCGGTCTCACCTGCATGAGCGATATCCAGAAGCAGGTACAGCAGGCCCTCGACCGCCTGGTGGAGTCGGGCACGGAACGCGGCCTCCAAGTTTCGGTCTACCGCCACGGCGAGCCGGTGGTCGAGGCGGTCGCGGGCGTGGCGGACGCCGCGACCGGACGTCCCGTCACCCCGGGCACCGTCTTCTACAACTTCTCGATCGGCAAGGCCGCGACGTCGGCCGTCGTGCACGTGCTCGCCGAACGCGGTGTTCTCGGCTACGACACGCCTGTCGTGGAGGTG
The DNA here is from genome assembly GCF_008923185.1 of Actinomadura rudentiformis. Lineage (GTDB taxonomy): Bacteria > Actinomycetota > Actinomycetes > Streptosporangiales > Streptosporangiaceae > Spirillospora > Spirillospora rudentiformis. The sequence goes on along the minus strand of NZ_WBMT01000027.1, from coordinate 3,558 downwards.
TGGCCGGAGTTCGGCGCCCACGGCAAGGACAAGGTGACCGTACGGCACGTGCTGAACCACTCCGCGGGAGTCCCCGGCGTGCCGCTGGACACATCCGTAGAAGACATCTGCGACTGGGACAAGATGTGCACGGCCGTCGCCGACGCCGAACCGTGGTGGGAGCCGGGGACGAAGACGGGCTACCACGCCTACACCTTCGGCTACATCGCGGGGGAGATCGTGCGGCGGGTGACCGGGAAACCCATCTCGCAGGTGCTGCGGGAGGACATCACCGTGCCCCTGAGCGTGGACGGCGAACTCTACTTCGGCATGCCCGAGTCCGAGCACGGCAGGCTCGCCACGCTGGAGGACCCGGCGCCGGCCGGTGATGCCGCCGCAGGCGACGAGTGGCCGGAGATGCCCGCCGACTCGCTCATGTTCCGCGCCGGGCCGATGGAGCTCTTCCCGAACGCCGCGTTCGGCAACCGCACCGACGTTCTGGCCGCGGACATCCCGGCCGGCGGCAAGACCTCCGCCCGTGCCACCGCCCGCATGCTGGCGGCGATGATGGACGAGGTCGACGGCGTCCGCCTGATCTCGCCGGAACGCCTGCGCGAGGTGACCACGGTGTCGATCAGCGGCATCGACGAGGTCTTCGGCAACCCGGCCACGTGGGGGCTCGGATACGCCCTCGGGCTGCCGGTCGCCCCGTCGCTCGACTCGCCCACGGCGTTCGGCATGGGTGGCGTCGGCGGGAGCTTCGCCTTCGGAGACCCCTCGACCGGCGTCGCGTTCGCCGTGACCAAGAACATGGTCAGCGGCGACTTCGCCACCGCGACCGAGCTGGTCACGCTCGTCCGGAAGGCGTTGGGAGAGGTCAGTCATAGCGGGCACAGTCGGGCATAATCGGCGGCGATGACCACTCACGCCGATCCGGACGGCCGCCTCGCGGCGTTCGGCACCCAGCTGATCGAAGTTCACCTGTGGCTCCGCGAGGAGCTTGCCCGCCTCCAGGACAACGTCGACGCCTTCCTCGACGGGACGGGCGAACGCCCGCGCGAGCTGCGGGCGCATTGCCTGACGTTCTGCTCCGCGCTGGAACGCCACCACACCGGCGAGGACGCAGGGGCCTTCCCCGCCCTCGCCGAGCAGTTCCCTGAACTACGACCCGTGATCGAAAAGCTGGAACAGGACCATCAGCTGGTGGACGGGATCCTCCGCAAGATCGAGGATCTCGTCGGCGGTCTCGGTGCGCCGGCGGACCTGAGCGAGGACGAGGCGGAGAAGGTGCGCAACGAGCTCGACGGGCTCGCCGCCATCATGGAGTCGCACTTCACGTTCGAGGAACGGCGCATCGTCTCCGCCCTCAACGAATTGAAGGTTCCAGGCTGGACGGAGTCACGACCCGAGTTCCTGCGCACCACCTAACGCCTGCGCACCATCTAGCGGCTCACGCCGTCGCGGCGCCGTGCCTGTACTGACCTGGCGCGGCGCCGAACTCACGCTTGAACGCCCTGGCGAACGCGAACTCCGACGTGTAGCCGGTGCGGGCGGCGACGGCGCGGAGCGGCAGGTCCGTATCGCGCAGAAGGCGCGCCGCCATCGTCATCCGCCACCAGGTCAGATAGGTGAGCGGGGGCGATCCGACCAGATCGGTGAAACGCCGTGCGAAGGCCGCTCGCGACAGGTCCGCATGAGCGGCCAGCGACTGGACGGTCCAGAGCCGCTCGGGCGCCTCGTGGATGCCGCGCAGCGCCGCCGCGACCGCCGGGTCCCGGAACGCCGCGGCCCAGCCCGTCGCAGTGTCGCCGGGCCGGTCGTCGTACCACGCTCGCACGATGTACAGCAGAAGCAGGTCGAGCAGGGCGGGCAGCGCCGCGTCGCCGCCGAGCGGGGTCCGGCGGTCCAGCTCCTGTCCGAGCAGTTCGATCGCGCCTTGGAGCGAGGGGTGGCGGCCCACGCGCGCGGGCACGTGCACGACCTCGGGGAGCTCGGCGAACAGCGGATGGGCTCGGGCCTGATCGAGCCGGTACGCACCGCACAACATCCGCGCGACGCCGGCCTCACCGGGCACCGCGATGCCATGGCCCAGCTCGCGCGGCAGGAAGACCACGTCCCCCACCCCCAGGAGAAGTGGCTCGCCCTCCGCGGGAAGCAGGCGGCAAGAGCCCTGAAGGATCACATGGAACCCGGCTCCCTGCTGCGACTCGAAATGGGTCTCATGAGGAGACTCCAAGATCGTACGCGCGGAATGCGGACGCCCGAGCCGCATCGCGGCGATCGCGTCACTGAGCACGTCCATGAAGCGAGCGTATAGCCACACCCGCCCCCGCGAGACGAACGGATATGGGTGCTGGACTCTGAGGCATAAGGCGTCTCTCCCGGCGGCCCTAGCGTGATGTCCATGAAGATCGCTGTATATGGAGCAAGCGGATTCACCGGGGGCCTCACCGCCCACGAACTACGCCGCCGCGGCCTCGCCCCCGTGGTGGTGGGCCGTGACGAGGAGCGTCTCCGACGGGTGGCGGCCGAGGTGGACGCGGATGAGGTACGGGTCGCCGGGGTAGAGGACGTGAACGCCCTCGCCGCGGCGTTCAAGGGCTGTGACGTCGTCGTCAACTGCGCCGGGCCGTTCACCCTCTGGGGGGAGCCGGTCGTCCGCGCCGCGATCGCCGCCGGCGCTCACTACGTCGACACCGCGGGAGAGCAGCACTACGTCCACCACATCCTCACCACGTTCCGCGAGGAGAGCGGAATCACCATCGTCCCCGCCATGGCCGACGACGGCGGCCCGGGCGACCTGATCGCCCGTCTCACCGCCGAACGGCTGGCCGCCACCCCGGCGGACCTGCTCATCGCAGATCTCCGCCGCCTGGGCGCCGCCTCCCGAGGCACGGCCCGGTCGATGGCCGCGGTCGCCACCCTGGACCCGCTCGAATTCTCCGACGGCGACTGGCGCCCGGTGAAGGCGGGCGCCCCGTCGACGATCGCCGTCCCCGGCGAGCAGGGCGAGGTCACAGTGGGGAGTTTCGCGCTGCCGGGTGTGGCCATGGCACCCCGCCACATCAAGGCGGGCCGCGTGCGCAGTGCGCTCCGCGAGGAGGTGGTCGAGCTCTTCCTGTCGCTGAGCGCCGGCGTGGCCGAGAGCGTGCCGGAGATACCGGACGCGGAGCAACGGGCATCGGACCGCTGGCTGATGCTGGCCCAGGCCACTGACGAGCAGGGCCGGCAAGCGCAGGGCTGGGTCACGGGCCTGGACCCCTACCGCCTCACCGCGGTGATCGCCGTCGAAGGCGCCCGGCGCCTGGCAGAGGGGGGCGCTCCGAGCGGAGCCCGCACACCCGCAGAGGCCTTCGATCCGACCGGCTTCCTGAACTTCCTGGAACCTTTCGGAGTCACCTGGCAGGTGAAATGAGAAAGGCCCCGCCGTGAGGCGGGGCCTTTCTTAATATGTGTCCGGCGGTGTCCTACTCTCCCACACAGTCTCCCGTGCAGTACCATCGGCGCTGAAGGGCTTAACTTCCGGGTTCGGGATGGGACCGGGTGTTTCCCCTTCGCCATAACCACCGAACGACCAAC
>NZ_WBMT01000026.1 GCF_008923185.1 Actinomadura rudentiformis | reverse complement strand
CGGCGCCGCCCGCCGCACCGGAACCGAGGACGGCCGCGCTCAGCGGCAGGAGCGCCGCCAGCGCGACGGCGGCCACCGCGAGGGCCCGGATGCCCCGGCCCTCCCAGCCGGGACCGTACGCGGCGTTCGCGGCCGCCTCCAGCTCACTCAGGAACGCCGCGGCGCCCGGCGGGCGCTCCTCCGGCGTTTTGGCCATGCCCCTGGCCAGCAGTCCGCGCAGCCCATCCGGGACGTCCTCCACGGGGATCGGCGCCTCCCGGTGCTGGGTGGCGAGCCCCTCCCCGAGATAGGGCCGGCGGCCCGTGACGCACTCGAAGAACACGCACGTCGCGGCATAGACGTCGGTGGCCGGTGTCGCGGTCCCGCCGCGCCACTGCTCGGGCGCCATGTAGGCGGGCGTGCCGCCCGTCGCGCCGTCTCCCGCCGACGCCGCGATCCCGAAGTCGATGAGCTTGCTGAGGCCGTCCGGCTGGACGACGACGTTCGCAGGCTTGTAGTCGCGGTGGACGACTCCAACGCCGTGGGCCGCCGCGAGCCCCAGCAGGGAGCCCTTGAGGACGCTCAGCGCCGCCTCGGGCTCCAGGGCCTGGTGTTCCTTGAGGATCTCCCGCAGCGAGACCCCGTTCACCGCCTCCATCACCAGGGCGGCGCCGGAGTCGTTCATGACGAAGCGGTAGAGCCGGACCACGTGCGGATCGGTGACCCGGCCGAGCATCACGGCCTCGCCGCGCAGCCGTTCCAGCTCCCGCTGATCGCCCGCCCGCCGGTCCAGGTACTTGATCGCGACCGGCGTGCCCGCGGTGTCGTGCCGGGCGAGCACCACCCTGCCCTGGCCGCCCCTGCCCAGCTCACGGAGTTCGGTGAAGCCTTCGACCTGCCAGGTCACTTGGCGGCCGCACCCGCCAGCAGCCGCGGGTACAGGTCCTTGTTGATCATGTCCTTCACCTTGTCGTACGGCGCGGTGAACGTGAAGTTGTTGCAGCTGGTGCCCGTCGTCGACCAGATCAGCTCCATGCCCTGCTCGGTGAACAGGACCCCGGCGGGGGCGGGCGACTCGATCGGGTCGCCGTCCCGCTTGCCCGGAGAGAAGTCCTTCTTCTGGATGTCGTCGAGCTCGCAGTCCTTCCAGTCGTCCTTGGGACCCGAGAGCGCATCCCAGAGCTTCTTCAGCCCCTTCTTCTCCAAGGTCTTGGAGTCGAAGACGTCCTCGGCCGTGAGCGCCTTGCCCGCCTTGACGTCCACGGTCACCGGAACGTTCGGCAACGCACCCTCCCCCTCGTAACAGGGGATCATCTGGATGTTGTTGGCGGCCGAGATGATCTCTCCCTTGCGCAGGCCCAGCCGGACCTTGGTCTGGATGACGCTCGACCGGCCCTTGCACTCGGTGCGCTGCTCGGGCAGCAGGGTGGCGGACGCCCACGTGACCGACCAGTCGAGCGGGCCGCGCAGCGCGCCGTTGACCGTCTTGGCGGCCGCCTGGTCGGGCAGCCCCGCGATCTTCACGTACTCGGCGTCCTTGAACTTCACCAGCTTGTCGGCGAACGCGGAGTTGTCGGTGAGGACGATGGTGCCCTTCACCGGGTCGCCGCCCCCCTTGTCGTCCGAAGACGAGCATCCGGCGGCTCCGGCCACCGTGAGGGTCACAGCCGCCAGGGCCACGACGCCCTTCAAACCCGCGCGCATCCGTCCGTACCTCCGCCCTGGGGACCACGCATCCCACACAATTCCGGCTCCCCAGGATGGCAGGATCCGTGGCCGCATGCGGACGATCAGAGAGGGTTGCCCGCCCGCCGGCATGGGTAGCCAGCGCAGCGCATGGAATAGATCGGATGTGGGAACCGTTGAGACCAGTGATCGGCTATTGGTGTATGGATTCAACGGCCGGTACACTGCGTCGCGGAGTGTGACCGCACGCAGCCACGCAATGTGACTGCTTTCAACCCCTGACTGCGGTCGCCGAAGAATTGATTGACGGCTGGTCCCTCCCGCGCGAGCGCGCGGCCACGAGAAGCGACCGGCGGGTCCGCCCCAACGGATGGGGCCCTGCCGGTACGGATCGTGTCCCTAGGCGGCCCGAACCACCGGAGACCGGCGAACGACCGGATACCGGCGGAGGCGGGCCAGGAGCAGCGCCGCCACCGGGAGCGAGGACCCCGCACTATGGAGGCTGAAAGCCCTGACTACCTTTCGTGAACTCGGGGTCGTACCCGAGATAGCCGATGCGCTCGAGACCGAGGGCATCGTGGAAGCGTTCCCCATCCAAGAGCTCGCCCTGCCGATTGCGCTGGGCGGCCACGACATCATCGGACAGGCCCGTACGGGCACCGGCAAGACCCTGGCCTTCGGCGTCGCGCTGCTGCAGCGGATCACGCACGGCGGCAAGAGGCCCCAGGCCCTGGTGGTTGCGCCCACCCGTGAGCTGGCCCTTCAGGTCACCGACGACCTCCTGGTCGCCGGCGGCAAGCTCGGCACCCGCGTGCTGTCGGTCTACGGCGGCCGCGCGTACGAGCCCCAGATCGACGCGCTCCGCGAGGGCGTCGACGTCGTCGTCGGCACGCCCGGTCGGCTGCTCGACCTGGTCAAGCAGAAGCACCTCAACCTCTCCGAGGTCGGCGTGCTGGTGCTGGACGAGGCCGACCGCATGCTCGACCTGGGCTTCCTGCCCGACATCGAGCGCATCATCGAGCGGGTCCCGGCGCAGCGCCAGACCATGATGTTCTCGGCCACCATGCCGGGCGAGATCGTGGCCCTGTCCCGCAAGTACCTCACCCGGCCGACCAACGTCCGCGCCGAGTCGCACGCCGAGTCGGAGGCCACTCCGCAGGTCGCGCAGCACGTCTTCCAGGCCCACCAGATGGACAAGCCGGAGATGGTGGCCCGTCTGCTCCAGGCCGAGGGCCGTGGGCTGACCATGGTCTTCTGCCAGACCAAGCGGGCCTGCGACCGGGTCGCGTCCGACCTGGTCCAGCGCGGCTTCGACGCCGCGGCCGTGCACGGCGATCTCGGCCAGGGTCAGCGCGAGCGCGCGCTCCGCGCGTTCCGCAACGGCAAGATCGACGTGCTGGTGGCCACCGACGTGGCGGCCCGCGGGCTCGATGTCGACGACGTCACGCACGTGGTCAACTTCGAGTGCCCCGACAGCGCCGACACCTACGTGCACCGCATCGGCCGCACCGGCCGCGCGGGCAAGGAGGGCGTCTCGGTCACGCTGATCGACTGGGCCGACCTGACCCGGTGGAAGCTGATCAACAGCACCCTCGACCTGCCGTTCGCCGCGCCGGAGGAGACCTACTCCACCTCGGAGCACTTCTTCGCGGCGCTGGGCATCCCGGCCGGCACCAAGGGCAAGCTGCCCAAGGAGCAGCGCGGTGAGCGCGCCGGCCTGGCCGCCGAGGAGCTCGAGGACATCGGCGAGACCGGCAAGACCCGCTCCCGCGAGCGGGGCGGCCGGGACCGTGATCACGCCGACGAAGGCGAGCGGACCCGCCGACCGCGGCGCAACCGTTCCCGCACCCGCACGCGCGCCGGCAAGCCCGTCGACGACGTCAAGCAGGTCGAGTCCGGCACCGCGGAGGGCGACAAGCCCGCGCACGGCGACAAGCCCGCCCGCACCCGGACCCGCTCGCGCCGGCGCACCCGCAACGGCGCGCCGGTGGCCGAGGCCACCACCGCCGAGACCGCGGAGGCCAAGTCGGCCTGACGCCGGCCCGGCCGACCTGACAGCTGCAAGATCACGCCCATCCAGAGCCGTGATCTTGCAGTTGTTCTGTTTTCTCGCCCCTGGCGCCGGTCACGCCGCCCCGGCCTGTCCGCCCGACCGACCGTCCCGGTCCAGTTGGACGATCAAGGAAGTCTGACGGGCATGGCTACGATGTGATCATGGAACAGGCGCGGAAGGGTACGAACCCGCTGGTCGTTGTCTTCGACGTCCTGGGCACCCTGGTGGATCACGCTGGGAGCCTGGCACACCGCGTATCCGTGGTGGCCGGGATCGAGAGCGAGGCCGCGGCGAACGTCGTCCGTCAATGGATCGACCACGTCTCCGCGCAGGAGCGCGCGATCATCGACGGCCGCCGCGCGTTCGCCCCCAGCCATGAACTGGATGCCGAAGCCCTGAACTGGCTGGTCGGCGAGGGTCTTCTGCCACCCGATGCGCTCGCCGGCCTCACCGATGCATCCGAGTGGCTGCAGCCTTGGCCGGACACTGTTGACGGCCTTGACCTCCTGGCTGCCGACGTCATGGTGCTCGGCCTGTCGAACGCCAGCCGCCGTGTCCTTGCCGGGCTCAGTGGCAGATCCGGGCTGCGGTGGCACCAGGTGCTCTCCGGCGAGGACGCGGGCACCTACAAGCCGGATCCGGGGATCTACAAGCTGGCGATGGCGAGCGTGCCCGCCGGATCAGGCCCGCCGTTCAAGGTGGCTGCTCACGCGTGGGATCTGCGAGCGGCCGCCGCCGCGGGGATGCGCACGGCGTATGTGCCTCGCCCTGACGGCGACCCGCCTGGTCCGGACGACACGTTCGACCTCCATGCAGCAGATCTCCGAGACCTGCACGCGCAACTGCTCACTTTGGAAGGCTGACTGACCGGCGCATCCGAGTCGTCAGGGGTTTGAGTCAGGCGTTTCGAGTCAGGCGTCCGCGCGGAGGGCCAGGGCGTGGCGGGGATGGTCGGTGATCAGCACGGCCACCCGCGTGTCACCCAGGAAGCGGCGCATCAGGGGCGCGGCGTTCACCGTCCAGATCATGGCCGGGAATCCGGCGCGGGCGCACTGGCCCAGCACCCCGATCCGGGCCAGCCGGAAATTGAGGGCGACCATGTCGGCGCCGCTCTGCCTGATCCGCCGGATCGGCGCGAGATCGTTCACCACGCCGTACTCCCACCAGCTGCGCCCGATCGACAGCGCGGCCGTGACCTGGGGGTACACCTTCTTGATCGAGCTGAGTGAGGCGGCGTCCCGGGTGGTCACCACGAAGTCGTCCGGGCCGAACGCCTCCAGCGCCAGCTCGACCATCTCGGCCTCGCAGCCGCGTTCCTTCAGATCGAGATGCCCCTTGACCCCGCCCGCCGCGATGATCTCCAGGGCCTCCGACACCCGGGGCACCGGCCGCCCGGCCAGATCGGCGAGCCGCTCGAACGGGAGGCGGCTCAGCCGCTGCCCGCCCACGTCCGGATCGTGATGGACGACCAGCTCGCCGTCCCCGGTGCGGCGGACGTCGATCTCGACGTACTCGGCGCCGGAGGCCACCGCCTCGTGGAGGCCGGCGCGCCCCGCCTCGTCCCGGCGGTGCGCGGAGATCGCCGTCACCATGATCGTGACGCTACCACCAAAGAACCTTTACCGGTGTCCAGGCCTGCGTATTTAGTACCCTGGCCCCCTGTGAGCAAGCCCCGGTTCCTGAGCCTGTCCGATTCCCCGGCAGAGTCCAGTGAGGGGGCCGGGTAACGATGAGCACCCCCCGGTTCCTGAAACTGCCCTCCGGCGTACGGCGGACCTTTGTCGAGACCTCGCGCGGCGCGTTCGCCGCGCTTGAGGCGCTGCCTGGCTCCGGAGTGGCCGAACGTTGTCCGGCGTTGCTCGTCCCAGGCTTCACCGGCAGCAAAGAGGACTTCATCTCGGTCCTGGAGACGCTCGCCCGGGCCGGCCGCCGCGTCGTGGCCGTCGACATGCGCGGCCAGTACGAGAGCAAGGGCAACCCGGACGATCCCACCGTCTACACCCGGACGGCCCTGGGCGAGGACATCGCGGCGCTGGCCGAGGCCCTGGGCCCCGACCCCGTGCACCTCGTCGGCCATTCGTTCGGCGGCCTCGTCACCCGTGAACCACTGATCTCCGGGCGGATCCGGCCTGTCTCGTACACGCTGATGAGCTCGGGCCCAGGTGGCGTCACCGGCCCGGCCGCGGCCAAGGCCCAGGCGCTCCGGGACGCCATCCCGGAGCTCGGCCTCGCCCAGATCTGGGCCGTGAGCATCGGCCCGGACGCGGTGGCTCGCGGCGTTCCCAAGGAGATCCTCGCGTTCCTGGAGGCCCGCACCCTGGGCAACTGCCCGCAGGGGCTGATCGGCATGGCGGGCGAGCTCCTCTCCGCCCCTGACCGGGTCGACGAGCTGGCCAAGGCCACCGAGGACGCGGGCGTGCCGGTCCTGGTGCTGTACGGAGAGGACGACGACGTCTGGGACCCCCGCGTCCAGGCCACCATGGCCGAACGCCTCGACGCCGCCAAGGTCGTGATCCCCAGCGCGGCCCACTCACCCGCCGTGGAGGCCCCGGAGACCACGGCGAGCGCCCTCACCGACTTCTGGAATCAGGCGGAACGCCGCGTCTTCTGACGTGATCGTGGTCACGGTGCACACCTCGCAATGTAATGACACACTTACTCCAGTTTGTCTCACATTGCGAGGTGAGGAATGTCGGCAACCGTCGCACCGCCCGAGAGCGTCACCTGGCGTGTCCACATCGACCGGTCCATGTGGATCGGCGGAGTCCGCAGCCTCATGCTGCAGGCCCTGCACCCCATGGCGATGTGGGGCGTCTGGCAGAACTCCGACTTCCAGGAGGACCCGCTCGGACGCCTCCAGCGCACCGCCGACTTCGTGGGCATGGCCACGTTCGGCAGTCACGAGGAGATCGACGAGCTGGCCGCCAAGGTCCGCGGCATCCATCGCAGCCTGCGCATCCTCAACCACGACACCGGCAAGAAGGAACCTCTCGACCAGCCCGAGCTGCTGCGGTGGGTGCACTGCGCCGAGGTCTACTCCTACCTGGAGATCACTCGCAGGTCCGGACTGCCGCTGACCGACGCGATGGCCGACCGCTACCTGGAGGAGCAACGCCACACCGCCACGTACGTAGGCCTCCACGCCGAGGACGTGCCCGGCAGCGTGGCCGAGATGGAGGACTACTTCGCCTCCATGCGCCCGCATCTCCGCGTCACGGACGAGGCAGCGGCGACGGTGAAGTTCCTGATGTGGCCGACCATGCCGGACAACCTGAAGTTCCTGACACCCGGCAAGCCCGGCTACTTCCCGTTCGGCGCGCTCTGCTACTACTCGCTGCCGGACTGGGCGCGCCAGATGTACGGCGCGCTCCCCGAAATCCCCCAGCCCGCCGTGACGGCCGCCCTGCGATCCTTCCGCACGGCCCTGAGCACCGTCCCTGAGCGCCTGCACGACTACGCCTTCATGAAGCCCACCCGCGACATGCTCGAACGCGCCCGCCACCGCCTGGCCGCCGAAGGCTACGACGTGAGCAGAGGTCTCTACGGCCTAAGAGACCCCCGCCGCTGGCCTGTCACTTCCACAAAATGACCTCCCACCCGGCTGCATGGTTTCAATCGACGTTCCGCTCTCCGCAGCCGCCTGGCCCAGCCCGCACGCGAGCGCGTTATCGGGTCGTGAAGCGAGCCGCCAGGCGAGCGGGTCAGGTCGTGGAATCAATAAGTACAGCAGCCCAGGGGTCTTTCTTGGGGGCGGCGGCGCGGCCTTCGGGGCAGTGGCGGGCGTAGTCGCACCAGGCGCAGAGATTGCTCGGTCTGGGCGGGAAGACCTCGTCGTACGGGGTGTGGTCTACGGCTTCGCCCTGGCGGGGGCGGGGGATCTTGGTTTTGTACGCCTCGTCCGCGGCGGACGCCTCGGCGGCGATCTGCTCGGCGCGGCGGATGTGGCGGGCGAGGGACTCGTCGGTGTGCTCCCAGACGGCCACCTCGCCGGTGGGCAGGTGGTGCAGCTCCACGCGGCGGCAGGGCCGGCGCAGGACGCGGGAGGCCGCCACGGCATAGACCGCCAGAGCCAGCGAGCCACGGGCGTCGTCGGGGGTGAGAATGTGGCGGCCGGTCTTGTAGTCGACCACGACGAGTTCGGAGCCGCGGGCGTCCAGGCGGTCGATGCGGCCCGACAGCGCTATGCGATCTGTGCGGGTGGCCACCGTGCGTTCGACGCCCAGGGGTTCGTCGGCCGGGTCCAGGCCCGCGGCGTAGCGTTCGACCATCTCGCGGGCACGCTCGCGCCACTGGGCCGATTGCGACGGGTCGCGGAAGCCCTCGGTGAGCCAGCCCCGGATGAGGAGGACGCCCGCCATGGCGGGCGTCCGCTCGTGGACAGGGAGGCGCCACCACGCCGCCAGGGCGTTGTGCACGCTGGCGCCCACGCTGTTGTGGGCCCACGGCGGGCCCTTGGGCGGCGCCGGACGGTCCAGATAGGTCATCCGGTACCGCCGGGGGCAGTCGAGCCAGGTGTTCAGCCGCGAGGGCGTGCAGGTATAGAGCCGTCGCGGCATGCCTTCGAAGCCGAGTTGCTCGGCGGTCACGTCGGTCCCCGAACGTCGGTGTGCGGCCCTGTCTGTACCGGGCCCTGTCTGTACCGGGTCAGTCCTCGTCGCGTTCGGTGGCCAGCGCGCCCCAGCTCTCCCAGCGGGCGTCCTCCTCGCCGACCGTGGTCTCCTCGCCCTGGGCCGGCAGGACGCGAAGGTCCTTGGGCAGCGGGGTGAGCATGGCGCCGATCGAGTTGAGCTGCTTGCGCAGGTCCTCGTAGGCGCCGCCGATCGAGCCGGGACGGCCGCGGTGCAGGGTGTCGCCGGAGAAGAGCACGCCCAGCTGCTCGCTGATGATGCTGACACTGCCCGGGGTGTTGCCCGGGGTGTGCATGATCTCCAGCTGGGCACCGCCGATCTCGAAGGTGCCGCCGTCCTCGAGCCAGATGTCGGGTTCGAGGGACCGCAGCGCCTTGGCGTCCGCCTCGTCCTCCTCGTCCTTGGCGAGGCGGCCGAAGTAGTCACGCCAGAGCAGGCGATCGGAGCGGTGCAGCGCGACCGGCGCCCAGTACTCCTCGTCCTCCTCGCCCGCGGCGGCCACTTCCAGCGCCGACATGAGGTGGTGCTCGTTGCCGTCGGTGCAGATGACGGCCATGACCTCGCGGTCGCCGACCTCCTTGAGGATGGCCTCGGAGTCGAAGCCCGGGTCGATCACGATGACCCCGTCGTCATCACCGACGATGTAGGTGTTGTTCTCGACGTCGTACTCGGTGCCGTCCAGGGTCGTCTTCCCCGACGTCACCACGGTCTCGATGCGCGCGTCCACGTTCCGCACCCTACCGCGCGCAGCGGTCCGCAGGGAGCCGCTCGGAGATCATCGCCCGGTACGCGGCGGGCGCGGTGGTCTCGCGGCCGAGCCGGTCGCCGGTCAGCGCGCCGTGGTCGTCGCTGGCGCCGGTCACCGCCAGGCCGAGGCCTCCGGCCAGGTCACGGAGCCGCGCCCGGTCGGCGGGCGTGTGATCGGGGTGATCGACCTCGACCCCGCGCAGCCCCGCGGCGGCGAGTTCCTCGATCACCTCGTCGCCGAAGACGTATCCGCGTTTCCGTGCCCGCGGATGCGCCAGGACCGTGACTCCCCCGGCCTGGTTCAGGAGGCGGACGGCGCGGGCCGGGTCCAGCGCGTACCTGTCCACGTGGGCCCGGCCGCCGGCCGCGATCCAGCGTTCGGTGAACGCGTCGTCGACCGTCGGGACCACGCCCGCGGCGACCATCGCGCGGGCGATATGAGGCCTGCCGACCGACTCGCCACCGGCCAGATCCCGGACCTGCGCCCAGGTGATGTCGACGCCGAGCTGCTGGAGGCGTTCCACCATGCGTTCGGCCCGGATCACGCGGTCGTCCCGGATGCGCGCCAGCTCGGCGGCCAGCTCTGGCTCCTCCGGGTCGAAGAGGTATCCCAGGAGGTGCAGGCTGTCTCCGTTCTTCTTGCAGGAAAGTTCTATGCCGGGTACGAACTCCAGCGGGTCAGGGAGGGCCACCGCGGCATCGGCGGCCTCCTGCCACCCCGCGACCGTGTCGTGATCGGTGAGCGCCACGACGTCCAGCCCCGCCTCCCGCGCGCGCCGCATGACCTCCGCGGGTGGACGGGTGCCGTCCGAAACGTCGCTGTGGCAGTGCAGGTCGATCCGCATGCCTCGTTCCTACCGGCCCCGGAACTACTCGTCCAGACGCGGGCTGTAAGCCCCGAACGGCAGATCGAGATCCATCCCGGGCTCGCGCAGATCGAGCAGGTGAGGCCGCTCCAGCATCAGCACGCCGGCGTCCGCAGGCCAGAGCACCACCCACAGCCAGTTGGCCAGGGCCTCGCCGACGTAGACCGCCCGATCGGACTCGGCCGACGACACCGCCCACAACGGCACGGAATGCCCACAGGTCGCGGTCGGCCCGCTCACCTCGAGTTTGACGTGCGGCGGGCCATTGTCGAAACCGGTGCCGGGATCCGGGCCGTTCCTCAGCCCGGCGTAGTAGGCACCGAGCCCGATGCCCGGCTCCTCGGCGACCAGGAGCATGTCGGCCGGGCCAGACAGCAGCCCGGGGCCGGACAGGGCGACCGCTGCGGCGCGTACCCCGCTCCGCTCGTCACCCACCGTCAGGAACCCGGTGACGAGCCAGCCCAGCGGCAATGGCCATGGTGTCCAGACCGGGACCCTGATGTCCCGCATGACCGCGGCAAGCCCCTCCTGGCCGGGTCTCTTGGCCGGCTGACGGGGAAGGACGACGCCGTGGACGCCGCAGCTCCAGTCGCTTGACCAGAGGTTCGGCGCGTGCAATGGTCCGCCGCAGCGCGGGCAGGTGGGCTCCGCCCTCATGAGTACCAAGGGTGCGCGGCAGATTTCACCACGTCAAGTTCTTGCTGGTAGATACGGCAAACTGAAGACAAAATGAGGGCATGCGTGTGCGCTGCGTAGGGGGAATCGTCCACGATCAGGCCGGCCGGCTGCTCGTCGTGCGCCGGGGAACCCCGCCGGGCGAAGGTCTGTGGACGATCCCCGGAGGCCGGGTCGAGCCGGGCGAGTCCGACGCCGCCGCGGTGGCCCGCGAGCTCAAGGAGGAGACGGGGCTGGACGTGTCCGTCGGAACGCTGGTCGGCACGGTGGACAGGCCCGGGCCCGGCGGCGTCACGTACGAGATCCACGACTACGCCGCGACACCTGCCGCCGCCACGCCGCTCCGCGCGGGCGACGACGCGGCCGACGCACGCTGGGTGACACCGGCCGAGCTGCACTCCCTCCCCACCGTCCCCGGGCTGCTCGACGCTCTCAGGAGTTGGGGCCTTCTGTAGGGCTGCACGCGGCGGACGTCGCACAACGTTCAACGCGATCACGCCCGGTCCCGGCCACCGCCGCGTCTTGCGCCGCCATCGCATCGCTGGTGTCGTGGAACGAACGCGACATCAGGGGTCGAGAAACCATGCGTAGGACAGGACCGCTCCTGGCGCTGCTCGCCGGCCTCGCGGTCCTCATCATCACCGGCACCACCGTGCTCGTCCGGACGGTCTCCTCGGACCGGGAACCGGGCGAATCACCGCCGCCGCCTCTCACGGCGACCACGGCGGCCCCCGCACCCCCGCCGATCCCGCAATCGGCCAACGCCACCTTCGCCTCCAGAGTGTCCGGCAGCCGCGCCGTCGTGGCGCTGACCGTCAAGGGCAGCAACGCGATCGCGTACGTCTGCGACGGGCGCAGCGTGGAGGCCTGGCTGCGCGGAAAGGTCTATCCCGAAGGCCTGATCCGCCTGCAGGGCAAGAAGGGAATCCTCACCGGATCGGTCCAGGGCGACACCGTCATCGGCGCCGCCAGCCTCTCCGCGCAACGCGTGATGGGCTTCCGCGCCCCGGTGGTCAGGCCGCCGTCCGGCCTGTACCGCGCGGCCGCCCGGACGACCGCGGGCGCGCAGCTCGTCGGCGGCTGGATCATCCTGCCGAGCGGAGCCCAGGTCGGGCTGGTCAACGACGGCCGGCAGGCCCGCCCCGCCCCCGTCCTCGATCCGGGCGCCGGCGCGATCACGATCGGGAACCGACGGCTCCCGGTCGCGCCCGCCGACCCGGACAAACCCTAAGGAGCACTTCACTGGCGACCTTCGACCCGCCCCAGGTGGGTCCCTACGAGGTGGTGCGGCGGCTCGGGGCAGGGGGCATGGGCGTCGTCTATCTCGCCCATGCCCCCGACCGGGAGTTCGTCGCCGTCAAGGTGATGAACCCCGGCTGGGTGGCCCAGTCCGGCTTCCAGATCCGTTTCGAACGTGAGGTCGAGGCGATCCGCCGGGTCGCCCCGTTCTGCACCGCCCCGGTGCTGGACGCCGCCATCGAGGGTGACCTCGCCTACATCGTCACCGAGTACGTCGAGGGCGACACCCTCTGGCAGACCGTCAAGTCGAAGGGGCCCCTTGCCGGGGCCCGTCTCGAATCGGTCGCCGTCGGCACCGCCGTGGCCCTCACCGCGATCCACCGCGCGGGCGTCACCCACCGCGACCTCAAACCGGGCAACGTGATCCTCTCCCCGGAGGGCCCCAAGGTCATCGACTTCGGCGTGGCCCGCCTGGCGGAGTCCACCCCCATCACGGGCGACGTCGCGATCGGCACTCCCCCGTTCATGTCACCCGAACAGGCCCTCGGCGAGCGGGTCACCCACGCCTCCGACGTCTTCTCCTGGGGCGCCGTCGTGGCCTTCGCCGCCACCGGTCATCCCCCGTTCGGGCGCTCGACCGGCCCCGAGGTCTTCTACTGCCTCGTCCACGAACGCCCAGACCTGACCGGCCTCCCCGACGGCCTCGCCCTCATCGTCAACCGGGCCATGGACAAACGCCCCGGCCGCCGCCCCACCGCCCGCGACCTGATCGACGTCCTGGTAGCCCACGAAGCCCAACCCAACCCCCTGTCCCGCCCGCGGCCCCATGACCAGCCCGCACCGCAGGACCAGCCCGCACCGCACGACCAGCCCGCGTCGGCTGACCAGCCCGTGGAGGGCGGCGAGCTTCAGCCCGTGGAGGGGGGCGAGGCTGAGGCTGAACACCATGACGAGGGCGTGTCTGACGACCAGCATGCGGCCAAGATTCTGGCGATTGGTGAGGAGACGAGGCTCGATCCGGTTGAACGTGAGGGGGACGAGGAACTCGGGCCTCGGGGCGTCGTGGGGTGGCTTTTGCTGGGGGCGGTCATCTGCTCGTTGATCGTGGTCGGGATCGTCTATCTCGTTTCTGCGGACAACGAGCGTTCGTCTGCCGCGTTCGACGACGACTTCGACACCAAGCGCGGATGGCTGGAGCGGGAGCACAGTGACGGGGTGGCCCGTTACTTCGACGGCGGATACCTGCACCAGTTGCCGCCCGAACGGGGCATGGCCGCCACGGCGCCGGTCAAGGCGAACGAGATGGGGGATGTCCGGGTGGTGGCCCGGGTACGGCTGCAGGGCGGGGCCGGGTCGTACGGCATCTGGTGCGGGGGCAACCCGGTCACGCAGGCGACCAATCGGTATGACTTCTATCTCACGAGCGCGCGCACCGCTGGGATCGTGAAGGAACTCCAGAACGGGGCGCGGCAGGAGTTGCGGCCGCTCCAGGCGGCCCCCGGGATCACCGGCGGGGAGAACCGGATGGAGGCCGAGTGCCGGTTCGGGGACGGGGTCACGCGGTTGAGGCTGCGGGTGAACGGGCGCCTCGTCGCCACCTATGACGACCGGGCGCGGCCTCACGGGGCGGGCGCCTGCGGAACCGCCGCCATCTCGGAGGCGGGTTCCACGGCGACGATGACGGTGCGGTACGAGTCGTTCAGCGTCCGATCGCTTCGGGAGTGACCGGCGACGGGTCGGTTTCCCCGGCCGGGTTCACGGTGGTGGTCTGCACCTTGAACCGGCGGACCATCCAGACGATGAACGCGGCGTAGAGAAGCATCGGCGCCACATCGGCCACGACGTACTGCCACGGCACCGAGCCCTGCTCGATGTCCAGCTTGCCGATGGCGGCCGGGAGCAGGAACGCGATCAGGTTGTTGAAGACGTGCACGGCGATCGCCGCCTCCAGGCCGCCGGTGCGGATCACCAGCCAGCCCGCGATCGCGCCGAAGAGGAAGACGTCGAGAACGCCCCAGCTCGTATAGCCATGACCTGCCGTGAACAGCGCCGCGCCGGCGACGATGCCCGGCCAGGGCGTGCGGAAGACCACGCTGAACGCGCGGCCGATCTTGCCGGTACGGGTCTCCAGCGTCCAGGAGCCGATCGCCTGGAGCAGCCAGCCGCGGAAGATGTACTCCTCGGCCGCCGCCTGGAACGGCACCAGGACGATGATGATCACGGCGGGCAGCAGGAAGTCGTCCCAGCCGACCCACTTCTCCGGCGTCTTGGCGGGATCGGGGTCGGTCACGACGAGGGAGGCCGCCCACGAGAAGGTGATCGACACGATGCAGAAGACGACCGCCACGCCGCAGCATCCCAGCAGCCACTTCCAGCGGAGCCTGCCCGTGACGGAGGAGACCGTGCCGGGGCGGCGGCGCTGCACGCAGAACGCCGCCAGCGGCACCAGCGGCAGCAGAATGGCGAGGGAGCCGAGCTGGAAGGCCAGATCGGCCGTGTCGTCGCCGAACAGCTCGTCGCCCCTCGGCTCGTACACCCCGCCGTTGATCACCGAGTACGCGATCGCCCCGATGACCATCAGCCCGATCATCGCGATCAGGGCGCCGATGACGATCAATACCGAGCCGACCAGCGGCCGCCACCAGCGGTGCACGGCGTTCCGGGCGACCTGGTGGTACCTGACCCCGTCCGGCGGCGGAACGGCCCATTGCCGCTTTACCGGCGGGCCGTACCCCGGGTAGACGGGGCCGCCATACGGCTGTGGCAACTCGCCATAGGGCGTTCCGTACGGCTGAGACTGGCCTGCATATGGCGGAGGCTGCTCCGCGTACGGCTGAGGCTGGCCTGCGTACGGCTGGCCGTACTGCTGGGGATGGTCGGTGGGCTGGTACGGAGGCTGTCGCGGTGCCCTGTCAGGAGGCGGGCTCGCCGTCCCCGAGTCCGGCGGCGCCCAGCCGTTGACGTCCGCCGGGTCCGACACGCGCGACCTCCTCGTAGAGCCCTCCAGTACCTGAAATCGTACGTGGCGAAACCGGCGAACCGGACTGGCTAGGCCGGTGGCTCAAAGGTCTTCGTCCGTTCCAGCCCGGCGGCACGGCCCTTCACGGCGATGACCAGGGCCATCTTCCGGGACGCCTCATCGATCATCTCATCGCCCAGCATGGCGGCGCCGCGGCGTTCCACCGTGGTGTAGTACTCGTACGCGTCGAGAATGAGCTCGGCGTGGTCGTAGTCGTCCTGCGCCGGCGAGAACACCTCGTTGCCCGCCTCGACCTGCGACGGGTGCAGCACCCACTTGCCGTCGAAGCCCAGGGCGGCCGAACGCTGCGCCACCCGCCGGAACGCCTCCACGTCGCGCACGTTGAAGTACGGCCCGTCGATCGCCTGCAGGTCATGGGCGCGGGCGGCCATCAGGATCCGCATGAGGATGTAGTGGTACGCATCGCCCTCGGTGTACCCGGGCGGCTGCTCGCCCACCACCAGGGTCCTCATGTTGATCGAGGCCATGAAGTCGCCCGGCCCGAAGACGAGCGTCTCCAGCCGGGGCGAGGACGCCGCGATGGCGTCGATGTTGACCATCCCGCGCGCGTCCTCGATCTGGGCCTCGATGCCGATGCGGCCGACTTCGTGCCCCATCGCGCGTTCGATCTGGGTGAGCAGCCGGTCGAGCCACTGCACGTGGGAGGGATCCTGCACCTTGGGCAACATCACGCAGTCGAGGTTGGCCCCGGCGCCCTCCACGATCTCGATCACGTCCCGGTACGTCCACTCGGTCTCAAGATCGTTCACTCGGACGGCGCGGACCTTGCCCGTCCAGTCCCCCTCGTTGAGGGCGGCGACCACGTTCTTGCGGGCGTCCTCCTTGGCGGCGGGCGCCACCGCGTCCTCCAGATCCAGGAAGATCTCATCGGCCGCCAGTCCCTGCGCCTTCTCGATGAAGCGCGGGTTGCTGCCCGGAACCGCCAGCGTGGTACGTCGTGATCGCATGGCCCGGATGCTATCCACCCGGTGTGCCGCCACGGCGTTCGCCTCCTGCCGGCGTTGTGAGACGCTGGCGGTATGGGTGATGCGCTGGTTGAGGAGGCGGCCAAGAAGTCGGGGCTGCTGTGGCTCGCGCTGCCGGGGCTGTCACAGCCGCGCGCGGCCTGGCACCTGTGGCACGAAGGCGCCGCGTACGTCCTCACCGGCGGCGAGGGCGAACAGCCGCTGCCCGGCCTGCCCGAGGCCGACCGGATCCATGTGACGCTGCGGAGCAAGGACAAGGGCGGCCGGCTCGTCTCGTTCGTCGCGGCGTGCGAGCCCGTGGAGCCCGGCTCCGAGCTGTGGGACACCGTCGCGCCTCTGCTGGCCAAGGACCGGCTCAACGCCTCAAGCCACGAGGGCCAGATCGAACGGTGGGCGGACGAGTCCTACATCATCCGCCTCACGCCGACGGACGAGATCACAGAGGCCCCCGGCGGCTATTCCGGCGACTACGCGCACGTACGGCCCGTCCCGACCCCGGCGACGACCGCCGGGCCGCCGCCGCGCATGTTCGGGGGTAAGAAGCGCAAGGTCGACCGATGACGCTCAGCGCCTGGATCGGCGGCTACCGCAGGGCCTGGGAGTCCAATGATCCGGACGACATCCTGGCTTTGTTCACCCCGGACGCCGTCTTCTTCACCGAGCCGTACGCCACCCCGTTCCGCGGGCACGAGGAGATCGTCGCGGGCTGGCTCGCCAAGCGCGACGAGCCGGGCGCCGCCACGTTCACCTGGGAGCCGGTGACCGAGACGCCGGAGCTGGGCGTCATCCGCGCCCGCACCGATTATCCCGCGCTGGGCGAGACCTACAGCAACCTGTGGGTGATCTGCTTCGCGCCGGACGGCCGGGCCACCGAGTTCACCGAATGGTGGATGGAGCACCCCCGCTAGAGAGGCAGTTCCTGGCCCTCCGCGACCGCTTGGAGCTTGTCCGGGTTGGCCACGAGATGGATGGCCCGGACCCTGCCCTGGTCGTCGATGTCCACCGAGACGGTCGTGATCGGCCCGGCGGGCCCGTCGATGACCAGCGCGTGCTCACCGTTCAGCAGCACGGTCCGGATCCGCATGTCGTGCGGCTCGACGCCCGCGTAGGGCTGGTGCGTGACCGCGGTGAGCCAGCGTGCGACCTTCGCGGCGCCGTGGATCGTCCGCAGTGCTGCCCTGACCTTGCCGCCGCCGTCGGTCCACAGTGCGACGTCCGGAGCGAGGATCTCCATGAGCCGGTTGATGTCGCCGCCCATGGTCGCGTCCAGGAACCGTTCGGTGGCCTTGCGCCGCTCCCGCGGATCGGCCTCGAACCGCGGCCGCCGCGCCTCGACGTGCTTGCGGGCGCGCATGCTGAGCTGCCGGACGGAGGCCTCCGACCGGTCCAGCGCCTTGGCGATCTCCGCGTACGGGAAGCCGAAGACCTCCTTCAGCACGAACGCGGCCCGCTCGAGCGGGCTCAGGGTCTCCAGCACCACCAGCATCGCCATGGACACCGACTCGGCCAGCTCCGCGTCCTCGGCGACGTCCGGCGAGGTCAGCATCGGCTCGGGCAGCCACGGGCCGACATAGGTCTCGCGCTTCACCTGCGCGGACCGCAGCCGGTCGAGAGCAAGGTTGGTCGTGATCCGGATGAGGTACGCCTTCGGGTCCGCCACGTCGGAACGATCAGCGGCGGACCATTTCAGCCAGGCATCCTGCACCGCGTCCTCGGCGTCCGCCGCCGTGCCCAGCATCCGGTAGGCCACCGCGAACAGCAGGTTCCGGTGTTCCTGGAACACCTCGGCCGCGACGTCGCTCACGGACACGAGCTTCTCATGCGTCGCGCCCAGGGGGTCATGGGCCCCTCACGCGCCGCCCTTCACGAGCACACGCACCTCACGCGTCGTGCCGGGACGGGGCGGCAGCACGGCCGGCCGGGGCCTCGCACATCTCCTTGAAGCCCTGGCCGGTCAGGCCCGCCGCCGCGTTGAACCGCGACCGCAGGTTCTCCAGTGCCACGATCATGGTGAGCTCGACCAGCTGCTTCTCGGTCAGGTGCCGGCGCAGCGCCTCGGTCAGCTCGTCGGTCACCTCGGGCGGGTCCGCGGTCATGGCCTCCGCGTACTCCAGGACCAGGCGCTCGTCCTCCTCGAACAGCTCGCTGTCGCGCCAGTGCGGCACCGCCTCGACCTTCTCCAGCGGCGTCCCGTGCATGTTGGCCTCCCAGGTGCCGAAGTCCACGCACCACGAGCACCCGATCCTGACCGCCGCGGCCATGCAGGCGAGATCCTTGAGCCGGTGCGGCAGAGCCTTCCAGCGCAGCACCTGGGCTTCGAGGATCCCGTACGCGGCCGACACCCCCATGTGGTGGCCCATCGCACGGCCGGGGTCGAGCTCCTTGCCGAACTTCTTACGGGTGAGCCACGCGCCGAGGCGGTAGGTGCGCGTCCTCGGGGGGTCCAGCGAGATGCGAGCCATGACGGCCTTCCCTTCTGCTCCGGCCCGCGGTCGGGCCGTTTCCCGGTCATTCCCTACGACGGGACGGCCGCACGGGATGTGACATGGCCCTCGCAAACCGCAGGTCGATCACGCTCCAGGTCCGGGTCAACCCCATGATCGTGGGTAGTGTGCCTCCCATGAGCGGATCCCCGACCCGGGTGTTCATCGCCCGCCTCGCCGGAATCGCCGTGTTCGACCCCGCGGGCGACCAGGTCGGCCGTGTCCGCGACGTGGTGGTCGCGCTCCGCCTGGGCGCCAAGCCGCCGCGCGTCCTGGGCCTGGTGGTGGAGGTACAGCCACGGCGGCCGGTGTTCCTGCCGATCACCCGGGTGACGGTCATCGAGTCGGACGCGATCGTGTTCAACGGGCGGCTGAACGTGCGCCGCTTCCAGCAGCGCGAGTCCGAGACCCTGGTCATCGCCGAGATGCTGGACCGGACGGTGAAACTGACCGAGACCGGCGAGGCCGTGTCCGTGGTGGACGTGGCCATGGAGCCGACCCGGACGAGGGACTGGCTGGTCAACAAGGTGGCGGTGCGGCGCGGCGGCGGCCGCGGGCTGCGCCGCAGGCACGGCGAGGTCTTCGTCGTCGACTGGGATGCGGTGACCGGTTTCTCGGCCGTCGAGCACGGCCAGGGCGCCGCCGGCGTGATCGCCGCGTTCGAGAAGATGAAGCCCGCCGACCTGGCCAACTTCGTGCACGACCTGCCGGAGAAGCGCCGCGCCGAGATCGCGCTGGCGCTCGACGACGAGCGGCTGGCCGACGTGCTGGAGGAACTCCCCGACGACGACCAGGTCGAGATCCTCGGCAAGCTGGAGGTCGAGCGCGCCGCCGACGTGCTGGAGGCCATGGGGCCGGACGACGCCGCCGACCTGCTCGGCGAGTTGCCCACCGACCAGCGCGAGCAGCTGCTGACCCGGATGGAGCCGCAGGAGGCGGCGCCGGTGCGGCGGCTGCTGACGTACCAGGACGACACGGCGGGCGGGCTGATGACCACCGACCCGGTGATCGTGTCGCCGGACGCGAGCGTGGCCGACGCGCTGGCCCAGATCCGCAACCCCGACCTCAACCCGGCGCTGGCCGCGCAGGTGTACGTGTGCCGCCCGCCCACCGAGACCCCGACCGGCCGTTACCTGGGCACCGTGCACTTCCAGCGCCTGCTGCGCGAGCCGCCGTCGTCACTGGTCAGTGGCAGTGTGGACAGCGAGCTCGACCCGCTGCGCCCGACGATGACGCTGGAGGCCGTGGCGACGTTCCTCGCCACCTACAACCTGGTGGCGGGCGCAGTGGTGGACGAGAACGGGCACCTCCTCGGCGCCGTCACGATCGACGACGTGCTCGACCACCTGCTCCCCGAGGACTGGCGGGAGACCGTGATGGACGCCACGGCCGAGGAGACGGCCGACCCCGAGGAGGAGGCGGTCCGCAGCGGCGAGTTCCCGGTCGTCCGCGATGAGATCGAGACCCCGAACGGCACGGAGGGCACCACATGAGCCCGTCCCGTCTTGAGCAGCCACGCGAGATCCGCCGGACCGTGCTGCCGCGGCCGCACTACGATCCCGAGTCGTTCGGCCGGCTGTCGGAACGCATCGCGCGCTTTCTCGGCACCGCCCGGTTCCTGGTCTACATGACCGTCTTCGTCGCGGTCTGGATCCTGTGGAACCTGCTGGCCCCGGCGCCGCTCAAGTTCGATCCGTACCCGTTCATCTTCCTGACGCTGATGCTGTCGCTGCAGGCGTCGTACGCGGCGCCGCTGATCCTGCTCGCCCAGAACCGGCAGGACGACCGCGACCGGGTGCAGTACGAGCAGGACCGGGCGCGCGGCGAACGGAGCATCTCCGACACCGAGTACCTCACCCGCGAGGTCGCCGCGCTCCGTCTTGCGCTGAACGAGGTGGCCACGCGCGACTTCCTGCGTTCGGAACTTCAGGGGATGCTCAAAGAGCTCGACTCCAACGGCAAGAACTCCAGCCACAGCCTCTGACAGCCCCGGCCACAAGAGGACGGGCCCGTTACAGGACAGGCGCCGTCACAGGACAGGCGCCGTCACAGGACAGGCGCCGTCACAGGACAGGCGCCGTCACAGGACGGGAGCCGCCACGACCGGGTCGTCGGCGAGCTTGTCCAGGATGTGGCCGAACTGGCGCAGGTCTTCCTCGTCGAGCCTGCTCAGCACGTACTCGCGTACACCTCGCTGGTAGGTCGGGGTGGCCGCGGCGAGCCGGGCGCGGCCCGCCGGGGTCAGCACGGCGAACAGCCCGCGCGCGTCGCTGTCGCACGACGCGCGGCAGACCAGCCCCTCCCGCTGGAGCCGGTCGACCAGGCGGGTGAGGCCACTGCGGGAGAGCAGCACCCGGTCGGCGAGGTCGTTCATCCGCAGCCGGCCATCCGGGGCCTCGCCCAAATGCATGAGCACGTCGTACGAGGCGAGCGCGAGATCGTGGTCGGCCAGCAGGTCGGCCTGGATGCGGCGGGAGATCTGGACCTGGGCGCGGAGCAGGGTGCGCCATACGGTCAGCTCGGCGGCCGAAATGGTGCTGGACGGCAGTGTCACGCCCCGATCGTACGGCTCCTCGCGGGCCCGCGCGATGCCGTCCGGAGCCGTGTCGTCCCCGGTCATCCCGTTCCGCCGGACCATCTGCCGGACCATCCGAAGATCACCCCCGGGGGGTTTGCGACCCCGGATTAACAAGCATCCGCGCCGACTTCATACCATGGGTGGCATGGCCTCCCAGTTGACGACCGAGCAGGTGACCGCGGCGCTCGCCACGGTGAACGATCCTGAGATCCGTAAGCCCATCACCGAGCTCGACATGGTCAAGAGCGTCGACATCGCGCCGGACGGCTCGGTGCACGTCGGCATCTTCCTGACCGTGGCCGGCTGTCCGATGAAGGACACCCTGACCAGCGGCGTCACCGAGGCCGTCGGCAAGCTGGACGGCGTCACCTCGGTGCGGGTCGAGCTGGACGTGATGAGCGAGGAGCAGCGCAAGGCGCTGCGCGAGAAGCTCCGTCCCGGCGACGCCGGCAAGGAGATCCCGTTCGCCAAGCCGGGCAGCCTCACCAAGGTCTACGCCGTCGCCAGCGGCAAGGGCGGCGTCGGCAAGTCCTCCGTCACCGTCAACCTGGCCGCCGCGCTGGCCGCCCAGGGCCGCAAGGTGGGCGTGGTCGACGCCGACATCTACGGCCACTCGGTGCCGCGGATGCTGGGCGTGGAGCACCCGCCGACCAAGGTCGAAGACATGATCATGCCGCCGTCGGCGCATGACGTGAAGGTGATCTCGGTCGGCATGTTCACCGCCGGCAACCAGCCCGTCGTGTGGCGCGGCCCAATGCTGCACCGGGCGCTCCAGCAGTTCCTCGCCGACGTCTACTGGGGCGACCTCGACGTCCTGCTCATGGACCTCCCGCCCGGCACCGGCGACATCGCGATCTCGGTCGCGCAGCTGCTCCCCTCGGCCGAGATCCTGGTCGTCACCACCCCGCAGCAGGCCGCCGCCGAGGTGGCCGAACGCGCCGGCGCAATCGCCGCCCAGACCCACCAGCAGGTCGTCGGCGTGATCGAGAACATGTCGTACCTCGCCTGCCCCCACTGCGGCGAGCGCCAGGAGATCTTCGGCTCGGGCGGCGGCCAGACCGTCGCCGACGCGCTCACCCAGACCCTGGGCACCCGCGTCCCCCTCCTGGGCCAGATCCCCATCGACCCCCGGCTGCGCGAGGGCAGCGACAACGGCGAGCCCCTCGTCCTGGCCGACCCCGACTCCGGGGCAGGCAAGGAGCTCCGCACCATCGCCGACAAGATCGGCGGCCGCTCCCGCGGCCTCTCCGGCATGTCCCTAGGGATCACCCCCAAGAACAAGATGTGACCCACCCCACGTAAACGAAGGGCCCGCCCCACCTGGGACGGGCCCTTCCTAAGTTCGGCGGCTCATTCGGAATCGAGAACCTCGTCGATCTCGTCTTCCGTCGCCTCGGCGACCCCGAGGTGCTGCATGATCTTGCCTAGGTCGAGCTGTGTCGCGACGCTCTCCCGCCGGATCTTGTAGAGCTGCATGCCGAAGTGATTCTCGACGTCGGCGCCCCTCGCTTCAAGCGCGGTCAACCGGAGTTCGAGCGTCTGCACCGATGCCACTCTTCACTTCCTCTGGTCGCGCTGAATCCGTCACTCAAGGTTAGGTGGCTTCGTTGTCGAAGGGCGGGCGTTCGCCGTATTCGAGGCCGCCGGCCACCGTCGCGTAGGGCTCGTCGTCGAAGACCTGGCCGTTGGCGTGGCCCGGCTCGTCGTCGGGGTCTTCGAGGAGGTGTTTGCGGACGAAGGTCTTGGGGTTGAGGTCAGCGATGTCGAAGTCCTTGAACTCCGGGCCGAGCCCGTCCTGGAGATCGGCCTTGGCACTGTTGGCCATCTGCCGAAGCTGCCGCAGCGCCCGGCCCGCCTGGCCGGCGACCTGGGGCAGCTTGTCACCGAAGATGACTAGTGCGAGCACGACGAGCACGGCCATCTCGCCCAGTCCGACGTCGAACAACCCGTCCTCCACAAGCGCCAGGGGATCCGGGCCGTACAGCCCCGGATCCCCACAGCGTATCTCCAGCCCGGATGAACCGGATCTGAACGTCAGGCCGCGGCGAGGGTGACCTCGACCGTGGCCTCCTTACCGCCACGCGTGTACGTGACCTTGACCTTGTCTCCGGGCGCCTTGCTGCGGATCTGCGCGGAGAGGTCGGCCGGGTCCTCGATCGGCTGGTCGTTGATCTTGGTGATCACGTCGCCGGGCTTGAGACCGGCACGCTCGGCCGGGCCGCCCTTGACGATCGGGACGATCCCGTTCTGCTCGGTATCACTGATCTTCACACCGGGGCCCGGGAAGCGCTGGTCCATGCCGATGCCCAGCTGGGTGCGCTTGGCGGTGCCGGTACTGATGATCTCTTCGGCGACCCGCTTGCCGTGGTTGATCGGGATGGCGAAGCCCAGGCCGATGCTGCCGCTCTCCTGCCCCCCGTTGAGGGTGGCGATGGCGGTGTTGATCCCGATGACCCGGCCCTTGAGGTCGACCAGCGGCCCGCCGGAGTTGCCGGGGTTGATCGCCGCGTCGGTCTGGATGGCGTTGAGGACCGAGCCGTCGCCGCCGCCCTCGCCCCGGGTGGGCACCGCGCGGTTCATCGAGCTGATGATCCCGCTGGTCACCGAGCTCTGCAGGCCCAGCGGCGAGCCGATCGCGACCACCGGGTCGCCGACCGCGAGGTCGTCGGAGTTGCCGATGGTCAGCGCGGGCAGCGAGTGCGCGCCCTCGGGCTTGAGCACCGCGATGTCCGAGGACGGGTCGCGGCCCTTGATCGTGGCGGGCAGCTGCTTCTTGTCGGTGAAGACGACCTTGATTTGAGGATCCCCGCCGCCCGCGGAGACCACGTGGTTGTTGGTGACGATGTAGCCGCCGTTGACGATGAAGCCGGTGCCCGCGCCGCCCTGCCCACCGGGCGTCTCCACCCGGATCATGACGACGCTGGGCAGCACCTTCTGGGCGATCCCGGCGATCGAGTCCGGCGGGCGGTTCTTCACGGCCGGGCCCGCGCCCGAGCCGCTGCCGCCGCCGAGGCTGACGCTGCCGCCGTCGTCGTCGCTCGCCATGACCGCGACCCCCGCACCGACACCGCCGGCCACCAGGGCGATGATGAGGCCGATGACGGCCAGCACGCTGATGCTGGGGCCGCCGCGCACGGGCACGGGAGGCGGCGGAACAGGGGCCCAGTTGGGGCCGCCTGGAGGCGCCCCGAAACCGCCGGGGGCGCCCATCGGCCGCGGGCCACCTGGAAGCGGCGGGCCCATCGGCCGGCCTCCCGGAGGCGGCGGCACCGGGCCGCCCGCACCGGGCGGCGGAGGCTGGTGGCTGGACTGTGGCGGCCAGCCGTACGGGGTGCCCTGCATGTTCTCAGCGGCGGCACGCGGGTCCTGGTTGTGCGGTACGAAGCCGGGACGGTGCCGGCCCGGATCGAGGCCCTCGGGGAGGGGCGTCTCGACTGCGGTCGGCCGCGTGTCCCGCGGCACGTCGTCCTTGGCGAACGGGTCCGGCGGGGCGAAGCCGCCTCCCGCGTCACCGCCCGCGGATCCGACGGCGCCGTGCTCGGCCGTCCAGCCGGGCTCGGTGTCCGGCTCGGCCGTGTCCTCGGCCTGGGGACCGGCCGCCGCCTGCTGGAGATCGTCCGCCTGGTCCTGCGTGCCTGCGGACTCTGCCCGTTCGGCCCCGTAGCCGGCGACGACCCGGTCGTCCCCCGGCGACGCCTTGACCGGCTCGCGGCTGTCTTCCGTCATCCCCATCTCTCCTACGGAGTGGTTCTCATCATCCGCGCTCATCGTGCCCAGCGGCGCATGTGGTGAGCATAAGACCTCAGCCGAAGGGGTTGGCCCATGAGCCGAGTCTGCGCATACCCCGGCCCAGCCGACCCCAGAAGCGCGTCCCGCCGTCCGGGAATGCCTTGATCACCGAGTCGGCGGTGCCGGCCGGCGCGTCGGTGAGGACCGTGTAGACGTAGCCGTCCCCGGACCAGACCGCCCACCGTTGCAGGGAGTCGCGCCGGAACACCGTGCGCCCGTTGCTCTGGGTCCGCTGCCATCCGGCGAAGCGACGCTCGTCCAGGCCGCCGCGCTGGACGAAGACCGACACGGCCGCCAGGCCGTCGGAATAGCTGAGGTGAACGGTGGAGTCGTCGGCCTTCGGGGTCGAACGGCGGGCGTCGTGGAGGGCCAGGCGGCCAGGCAGCTCCTGTGGCATCCGCCAGCCACGGTCACGCAGCGCGCTGATCTCGTCGGCAGCGAGCTGGTCCTGCCAGGGCAGGGCAGCAGAGGCCGACGGGAGCTCTGGCGTGCTTTCGCCCATTGAGCGGCCGCCGCGAAGGTGAATGGGTTCGCCACCGCCCGGCGAGGTGATCCGCACCTCGCGGAAGCCGGTGACCGCGACCGCCTGTCCCGCGTCGTCGATCAGCTCACGGTGCAGCATCAGGCCCGTCTCGGTGTCGAGCCAGAACCGCCCGGCGGCGGTGCCGTCCGGCCGGCGCGCCTCGATCACCCGGGCCCGGCGGCCGCACACGTCGGCGTCGGCGGCGCGGACGACCGAGTAGTTGCGGGTCAGCAGCGCCAGCATCTCCATCGTGAAGCCGGTGAGCGCGCCTCTGATCGCGGACGCGTCGGGATGGAAGGTGCGGCCGGCCGCCATGATCGTGGCCGTGCCGGGCGGCGTGGCCGTCCGGGGCACCGGTGGCGGCGCGCCGCGCGACGGCGCCTCAGGGGTGAAGTGAGTGCCCTCGCCCGGCGTGTGCGCCACCTTGACGAGGGAGGTCTTGGCACCGTCGCCGCCCCAGGTGGTGAGGAACTGCATGCCCTCGTACGGGACCTGCCGGGCCGCCTCGGCCGCCGCCTGCAGCAGCCGTAGGGCCTCGGGGTCGCTCCGCAGCCGCCGTGAGGCACAGGCGTCTCCGGCCAGCGCCGCGGCCAGCGCCAGTGAGCCGACGATGCCGCCCGCCACCAGGGCGCCCCGCCGTCCGCCGTGCGCGGTGCCGAAGGTCACGGCTCCGGAGAGACCTGGACCGGAATGTCCTCGTTCACCGGATCGGTGAGGGGGACGTCCCCGGACGTCAACGCGTGTTCGACCGCGAACCGGTCGAAAGCAGGGGTCACGGTGGGCGCCTCGCGCTCGCCACCGGCGACGTAGGAGGCGGTGCCCAGCCCGAGGAAGAGCGTGGCGGCGCCGACGGCCAGGTAACGGCGGCGCGGCGCGCGATGCGCCAGCACACCCCCGGCGCCCAGGCCCGCACCGCGTCCGGCGCTCCGGCTCACGGCGGCGCGACCGGCTGGGCGGTTGTCCCGTGGCCTGGACGCGAGCGGCGATCTCTCGCGCGGCCCGCCGTGCCGCAACAGCGGCGAACGTACCGGCGACGGCCGTCCGGTCGGCGGAACGACGCCCTCGCCCGGCGCGTTCACGCCCGGCACTCCTTCACCCGGCGCCCCTTCGCCCGGTCCGGTGCCCGGTCCCGTCCCGGTGCCCGCCCCCATCGCGCGCAGCCGGGACATCAGATCACCGGACGGGAGTGGTTCGTCCCCGTCGATCAGCGGAAGGTCGGCGAGACCGCGCAACCGGCCTTTGAGACGGCGCAGCGCGTCCGCCTCTGTCCGGCACCGCTCGCAACGCGCGAGATGGGCGAGCGCGCGATCGCGCTCCTCATGGCCCAGCTCACCGTCGACAAGAGCGGTCAGACGCTCCCCCAGACAACTCACGCGGCTCCCTCGTCGTTCCGATCAGTCACGCCCGACCATGGTGGTGGTCAGACGCAATCGTCGCGCATCCGGCGCGGCTAGACGCCCTCCGGCTGCAGTCTCCGGTGGGGCGCGCGGTGCTCGAGCGCGGCACGCAGCTGCGCCCTCCCCCGGTGGATGCGGCTGCGCACGGTCCCCAGTTTGACGCCCAGCGTCGCCGAGATCTCCTCGTACGACAGCCCCTCGATGTCGCACAACACCACGGCCGCCCGGTATTCGGGGGCCAGGGCGTCGAGCGCGGCCTGGACGTCGGCGTCGAAATTGCGGTCGTCGAACGCCTGCGCGGGCGTGGGTTCACGGCCCTGCAAGCGCTCGGCGGCGTCATCTCCCAGTCCCTCGAAGCGAATGCGCTGGCGGCGACGCGCCATGTCGAGGAAAAGGTTCGTCGTGATGCGGTGCAACCAGCCCTCGAACGTGCCCGGAGTGTAATTGGACAGCGAACGGAACACCCGGACGAAGACCTCCTGCGTGAGATCCTCGGCGTCGTGCTGGTTGCCCGTCAGTCGGTAGGCGAGCCGGTAGACGCGCCCGGAGTGCTCGCGGACGACCTCGTCCCACGAGGGCGGCGCCCACTCCGCGTCCGGAGCGTTCTCCCTGGCTGCTGCGTTACCGAGCCCCTGCCTGGGGCCGACCCCCACAGCGCCCTTGAATGTAAGTGCTGCGACTCCCATGGTCCCGGGTTGTTCCTCTCTGTGCCTCACGCTGTCGCATTGGAACGACACGGTCGCGCCTGGGCTGGGGCGGTTGTGGACCGACTGTCAGTTAGAACGCGACGAAACGCGAGTTGGTTCCCGGTCAGCGATATGGTCTTTCCAGCATGAGCCAGGCGGGGGTCCCGCGAGGAGGCAGCCATCGACGCCATTCAGGCCACCCTGGCCTACGTGGAGGAATTCCTTCCCGAAGACGAACCGATAATCCACGCCCGCCATCTCGGCGAGGAGTTCGGCGCGGTGCCGATCGGCGCCGCGGGAGGCGCCGCGCTGCGCTTTCTCGCGGCCATGATCGACGCGCGGACGGTCGTCGAGATCGGCTCCGGCTGTGGTGTGTCCGGGATCTGGCTGCTCCGCGGCATGCGCAAGGACGGCGTGCTGACCAGCGTCGACGTCGAGCACGAGAACCAGCGGCTGGCCAAGCAGGCGTACGCGGAGGCCGGGTTCGCCGCCTCCCGGACGCGGATGATCGTGGGCCGCGCGCTGGAGGTGCTCCCACGGCTCACCGACGGCGCGTACGACATGGTCTTCTGCGACGCGGCCAAGCAGGAGTACCCCGAATACCTGACCGCGGCGCTCCGGCTCCTGCGGCCCGGCGGCGTGGTGGCGTTCGACAACGCGCTCTGGCACCACCGGGTGGCCGATCCCGATCACCGCGACCCGGAGACACAGTCGGTCCGCGAGGTGAACCGGATGGTCCGCGAGGACGAGCGCCTCGTGCCGCTGCTGCTGCCGGTCGGCGACGGCCTGCTGTGTGCCGTCAAGCGCGACGACTGAGCCGGCCATGGCGCGCACGGACGAGCAGGCCCTCCCGGCGTTCCCGGTCCGGGCCCGCCTGACCTGGCGCGTCGCCGTCCAGATCATCGCGTGCCTGATCCTGATGATCGCCTCGGTGGCGTTCGTCGCGGGCGGCCTGATGCGCGGGATGAGCGGCGGCAGCGTGCTCTTCATCGGGCTGGGGGTGGCAGGGCTGGCGCTGTTCGGCGCCGGGTTGTCCACGTCCGCCGGGACCCTGCTCAGCCGCCGTCCGGTGCTGGAGCTGGACGCCGAGGGCGTGCGCCGCCCGGCCCGCTGGCCGCTGCCCCGCCGCGCCGACCGGGTGCTGCCCTGGCGGGAGATCCACGCGATGTGCGCCGTCCGTCGCGGCCTGACGAACGCCAAGCGGGGCGAGCAGGACTACCTGGTCTTCCTGCCGTCCGCCGAACTGCTCGAAACGGCCCGTACGGCCGAACGGCCCCAGCTGGTCGCGCTGACCCTGCCGGACGTGCCGGCGACCGCCGAGGCCGCCCGGTGGTCCTTCGCCGTCGACGCGAGCTGGACCGCCTCGCTCAAGGAGATCGTCGCCGAGGCGCGCCGCCGCCACGCGGTCCCGGTCGTCGACCGCCGCAAGCAGTGATCAGCATCACCTGAGACCTGCGTCATCACCGGTGAGCTGCGTCATCACCGGTGAGCAGGGTCATGCCGGGAGCGCGGCGGCGAAGACGGGATCGGTCGTCGGCTCCGGTGACCCGCCCTCCGGCTCGACGGTGATCCCGATACCGGCGGCCGCGCCGATACCGTCCACGACGATCGGGCCGGACCCCGTGTCGGTCAATCCGGCGGGGCGCGGCGCCCCGGCCCCCAGCAGCCAGAGCTCGTAGGTCCGCGACGGTGGCGCCGCCGGCAGACCCGTCATGATCACGACGGCCCGGTTCTCCCGCCGGGAGACCACGACCGTGCCCCGGCCTCCGGTACGGACCGCGGCTGTGACCGTACGCGCGTCGGGCGCCGTCAGGACCGACTCCACCTGGCGCTGCCGGGCCTCGACCCGGTCCAGGCGGTCCTGGGTGCGGACGGTGACCACCCCGAGGGCCACCGCTACCAGGAGGCATGCGGCGGCGGCCAGCGCGAGGAGCCGCGGCGGGAACACTCGGCCGCCGCGCCGCCGGATCCCCGCCGCCCAGGGCCGCACCTGGGGCGTCCGGGAGATCTCAGTGAGCACCCGGTCCCGCAGCTGGAGCGGCGCGGTCCGGGCGGCGGCGGTGCCCAGGCGTGCGGCCGTCGCACGCAGGCCGCGCATTTCCCGGGCACAGGTGCCGCATTCCGCGAGGTGCGCTTCGAACTGCCGCGCCTCGATCTCCGGAAGGGCGTGGAGCGCGTAGGCCCCGGCAAGGTCGTGCATCGTCTCGGAAGCCCGTGTCATCGATTCACCCCCCAGTCGCGCACCCGCGCCCCTTTGACACCTATTCGGCTTTGACACCTATTCGGCGCCGGCGGCATCACGGATCGGTCGGCGGCGGATACTTTCCGTTCGTGATTTCGGCCACCTCAGCCATTGCCGGTGACGCGGCCGTGCAGTATGAGCGCCCAGGCGAGGCAGCCCAGCGCGGCGGTGGAGGTCAGCGCCCGGACGATGTTCCACGTGACCCAGCGGGCCTCGAACGCGGTGCGGACGGCGGCCAGGTCCGCGATGTCGGCCGGATCTCCCGCGGCCGCGAGCCGGTCGTTCAGCGGCACGTTGATCGCGAAGGTGATGATCAACACGATCAGGTAGAGCACGAACCCGGCGATGATCCACGGCAGCGCCGGACGGTCGTCGCCCTTCCAGTGCAACGCCGCCGCAAGGCCGGCGAACGCCAGCGCGCCCATGAAACAGATCATGAACCAGCCGTTGACGATCGCCACGTTGATCCGCTGCATCGAGTCGATGAACGCACGGTCGTTGACCTTGGCCAGTCCCGGCATGACCGCGTAGGAGAACGACGCGAAGAGCCCCGCCATGAGCCCCATCGTGACCACCGCGGCGATGAGCGAGCCTGCCTGCAGCACCTTGAACATGAGTTGGCTTCCTCTCAGAGATACGACGTTTCTTCCGTCGTGTCTCAAGCCAACAACCGGCCGGAACGCGGCGACATGTCTCAGAAGCGGCCCCGCATACGCGGGAGTCCAGCTCGCCGGGGCGGCGAGCTCGCCGGCCTCAGGAGGAGGCGGGGGCGAGCCAGCTGAGGAGGAGACGGGCGCCGAAGCCGGTGGCGCCCTTGGTGATCTCGGCGTCGTCACTCGTGGCGCGGCCCGGGCCCGCGACGTCCAGGTGCGCCCAGGCACGATCGCCCACGAACTCGCGCAGGAAGAGCGCCGCCATGATCGAACCGCCGCCGAAGCCGCGCCGCTCGATGTTGGCCACGTCGGCCACGTCCGACTCGATCGCCTCGCGGTAGTCCTCGACCAGCGGCAGCCGCCACAGCGGCTCACCGGCGGCCGCGCCTGCGGCGTCCAGTTCGGAGGCGAGCGCGTCGTCGTTCGCGAAGAGCGCCCCTGTCCGCAGGCCGAGCGCGACCTTCGCGGCCCCGGTGAGCGTGGCGACGTCGACGACGACGTCCGGGGCGAGCTCGGCGTCGGCGTACGCCAGGGCGTCGGCGAGGACGAGCCGGCCCTCGGCGTCGGTGTTGAGCACCTCGGACGTCGTGCCGCCGAAGTGCGTGATCACGTCGCCGGGACGCATGGAGGAGCCGGAGGGCATGTTCTCCGCGGCAGCGATCAGCCCGGTGACCCTGGCGCGCACGCCCAGCGCGCGGAGGGCGCCCATGACCGCGATGACCACGCCGCCGCCGGCCATGTCGGTCTTCATCGTCTTCATGTTGTCGTTGGGCTTGAGCGAGAGCCCGCCGCTGTCGAACGTGATCCCCTTGCCCACCAGAACGATGTGCCGTTCGTCCCCCTCGGAAGGGCCCTCGGGACGGTAGGACAGCTCGATCAGGCGCGGCGGGCGGGGTGACCCCGCACCGACCGCGATCAGCCCGCCGAAGCCGCCCTCGGCGAGCTCCTTCTCGCCGCGCACCCGCACGGCGAGCCCGGTCTCGGCGGCGATCTCCGTGGCGCGCTCGGCGAGCCAGGAGGGCCCCTTCTCGGTCGCCGGGGTGTTGGCCAGGTCGCGGGCCAGCGCCGCCGTCCGGGCCACCACCGTGCCGCGCTCGACGGCCGCCGCGTCGGCCTCCGGGCCCGCCTCGGTCAGGATCGCGAGGGTGCCCAGCGGCGCCTTCTTCGGCGGCCGGCCGCCGGCTCCCGGCAGGGCGGACACAGTGAACGTGTACGAGGCGAGCAGGGCGCCCTCGACGAAGGCCGCGAGATCACCCGAGGGGACTCCAGCGGCCATCGTCGTCCGGCCCCTGCCGCGGCGTGCGAGCGCGGCCCCCGCCTTGCGCAGGTCCGCGGGAGCGGCCTCGCCCACCCCGTACAGCAGCAGCTCCAGCACCCGGCCGCCCACCCGCACAGGGGCGGAGACGAGCTCGCCAGGCTCGCCCTTGGCGCTGTTCAACGTGAGCAGCTCGTCCAAGGTGAACGGCAGGAACGACGCGATCTCGGCCTCCGGCGCCGTCGGCCCTGAACGCACCGGAACGGCCACCACCTCGGCCCCAAGACGCTCAGCCGCCCCGGACAAAGTGCCGCCGACGCTGCTGACATTGGTCTCGATGGGCATGAACGGGGGCCTCTCTCATCGCTCTGGCTGCTGGCGAACACGGCGAGAGTCCCGGCGTCTCCGCCGGGACCTTCACCACAACTCGGGGCTGAGGCGCTAGCCGACGACTTCCTTGAGAGCGTCGCCGAGCTCCTTGGCCTCGTCTGCGGAGAGCTCCACGACAAGGCGTCCGCCGCCTTCCAGCGGGACCCGCATGACGATTCCGCGCCCCTCCTTGGTCACTTCGAGCGGACCGTCTCCTGTCCGCGGCTTCATCGCCGCCATGCGTGCATCCCCTTCCTGCCTAGGGCCGCGTGGGGCCTCCGGGCACCGTTGGCCGCGTGGCCGCCTGTCGCATCCGCGTCATCAGTAGTGGTCCATTATCTCGTCTTCCGAGCGCGAAGTGGTAACGATCAGCCTCCAGATCGAGAGACTGCACTCATGAATGCTCGTTCGGCGCTGTTCGATCTCTACGGCGACCATCTTCGGGAGCGGGGCGGGCAGGCCCCGATAGCGGCGCTCGTCCGGCTGCTGGCCGCCCTGGAGATCGCCGCTCCGGCGGTGCGCACCGCCGTCTCCCGGATGGTCCGCCAGGAGTGGCTGGAGCCGGTCCGGCTGCCGCCCGGACCGGGGTACGCGCTGACCCCGCGCGCGGTGCGGCGGCTCGACGAGGCCGCGCACCGGATCTACCGCGACCTGGGCCCCTGGGACGGTCGCTGGCATCTGCTGGTGGTCGAACGCGTGCGCGAGCGGGCGCGGCGGGACCGGCTCGCGGCGGGGCTCGGTTACCTCGGCTACGCCCGGCTGTCGGAGAACACCTGGATCAGCCCGCGCGCGTCGAGCGAGCTCGATCCGCTCCTGGACGCCGAATCCGTCCGGGCGGAACGGTTCCACTCCGCGTACGAGGGCGACGCGCACGGGCTGGTGGCGCGGGCCTGGGACCTGGACGGCCTGGCCCGCGCGTACGAACGGTGGCTCGCCGACGCCCATGCCCTCGTGGCCCGCGACCAGGCGTTCTCCGACGAGCAGGCCTTCGCGATGCGGAGCCGGCTGGTCCACGAGTGGCGCAAGTTCCTCTTCCGGGATCCGGGACTGCCGCAAGACGTCCTGCCCGAGGGCTGGCCCGGCACCCGCGCGGCGCGGTTCTTCGACGCCGAGGCCGCGCGCCTCTTGCCCGCGGCCTCCCGATTCGTCGAAGGTTGCCTGGAGGACCCCAGCCCGCGGGGCGACGAGGAGGACGACGATGTCTGAGACCGTGCTGTACGACCTCACCGAGGGTGTGGCAACAATCACACTCAACCGGCCGGACGCGATGAACTCGCTGACGGACGAGACGAAGTCGGCACTGCACGCCGCCCTCGAACGCGCCGCGGCCGACACCGCCGTGCGCGCGGTGATCCTCACGGGGGCGGGCCGCGCCTTCTGCGCCGGTCAGGATCTGCGCGAGCACGGTGACAACCTGGCGGCCGGGAAGGGTCTGAACGACACCGTGCGCCGCCATTACAACCCGATCGTGCAGGCCATCGCGGAGATGCCCAAGCCCGTCGTGGCCGCCGTCAACGGCGTGGCGGCCGGCGCGGGCGCGTCGCTGGCACTGGCCTGCGACCTGGTGGTCTCCTCAGACAAGGCCTCGTTCGCCACTGCGTTCACCGCAATCGGCCTGGCACCCGACAGCGGCATGTCCTGGACCTTGC
This sequence comes from Actinomadura rudentiformis, assembly GCF_008923185.1. GTDB lineage: Bacteria > Actinomycetota > Actinomycetes > Streptosporangiales > Streptosporangiaceae > Spirillospora > Spirillospora rudentiformis. The sequence continues at coordinate 147,418 of NZ_WBMT01000026.1, read as the reverse complement.
AGCGGCGCGTGGGCTGGACGAAGGCCGCCGAGCTGCTGCTCCTCGGAGACCGGGTGAAGGCCGCCGAGGCTCTCGAACTCGGCCTGGTCAACCGGGTGGTCCCGGCCGACGAGCTGGCGCCGGCCGCCGTCGAGCTCGCGCGCCGCCTCGCCGCGGGCCCGACCGTGTCGTACGGAGCCGTCAAGCAGGCCCTGCACCACGCGTCCACCAGCGACCTGGCCTCCTCCCTGGAGAAGGAGGCGGAGCTGCAGGACCTGTGCGAGAAGACCAAGGACCACCACGCCGCCACCGAGGCGTTCCTGGCCAAGCAACAGCCGACCTTCGAGGGCAGCTAGAGCTCGCCGCGCAGGTAGAGCAGCACCGCACGCACGCGGCGGTGGTCGTCGGGGGCGGGCGGGAGGTCGAGCTTGGCCAGGATCGAGCCCACGTGCTTGATCACGGCCGCCTCGGAGACGACGAGGCGCCGGGCGATCGCGCCGTTCGACCGGCCCTCGGCCATCAGCTCGAGCACCTCGCGTTCGCGCTCGGTGAGGCGTTCGAGCGGCGAGTGCTCGCGCCGCCGGGAGAGCAGCCGCCGGACCACCTCGGGGTCGATGACGGTGCCTCCGGCGGCGACGCGGTCGAGCGCGTCGATGAACTCGGCCACCTCGCCCACCCGGTCCTTGAGCAGGTAGCCCACGCCGCCGCCGGTCTGGAGGAGCTCGGAGGCGTACGACTGTTCCACGTACTGCGACAGGACGAGGATCGGCAGCTCCGGCCGTTCGGCCCGCAGCGCGAGCGCGGCGCGGAGGCCCTCGTCGCGGAACCCGGGCGGCATGCGCACGTCGGTGACCACGATGTCGGGCAGATGCTCGGCCACCGCGGCCGCCAGCCCGGGAGCGTCGCCCACGGCGGCGACGACCTCGTGCTCGAACCGGCCGAGGATCTGGCTCAGGCCCTCGCGCAGCAGCACCGAGTCCTCGGCGATCACAACTCGCATGGGATCTCCACCCGCAGGATCGTAGGGCCGCCGGGCGGGCTGGCGAGCCGCAGCGTGCCGTCGTAGACGGCCACCCGGTCGGCCAGCCCCTGGAGCCCGCTGCCCTCGCCCGCCCGGGCGCCGCCCTTGCCGTCGTCCCGCACCTCCACCACCAGCAACCGGCCCTGGTGCCTGACCAGCACCCTCGCCCGGTCCGCCTCGCTGTGCTTGACCACGTTGGCCAGGGCCTCGGCGATCACGAAGTAGGCGGCGGACTCCACCCCCTCGTCCGGCCGTCCGGGCAGCTCGACGTCCACCTCCACCGGCACCGGCGCGCCCTCCGCCAGCGATTCCACGGCCGCCCTCAGCCCGCGGTCCGTGAGCACCGACGGATGGATGCCCCGGACCAGGTCGCGCAACTCGGCCAGCGCGGCCCGCGCGTCCTGCTGGGCCTTGTCGATCAACTCCGAGGGCGTCTCCAGCCGGGCCAGGCCCAGGGTCATGATCAGGCCGGTGAGGCGCTGCTGCGCGCCGTCGTGCAGGTCCCGCTCGATCCGGCGCCGTTCGGCCTCGAACGCGTCCGCCATCCGGGCGCGGGACGCGCGCACCGCGACCAGTTCGTCCTCGACCGGCCGGACGAGCAGCAGCCGCGCCAGCGCCGCCCTGGCCCCGGCCAGCACCGCCATCACGTACAACCCGACCACGAACATCGCCACGCCGGCGGCGACGCCCACCCACGCCTCCTCAGGCTGGTCGACGGTCCCGTACGGCCCGTACTGGAGCTGATCGCCATGGCCCACCAGATAGGCCGACCCGACCTGCACCGATGACCCCACGATGATCACGAACGGCACCACTACGTCCACCGCGCCGAGCAGCGCGAACAACAGCGCGAACCCGAACTCCCGCCACGTCGCGGCCTCCCGCAGCCGGAGCCGCAGCCACGGCCGCCACCCCGGCGCGGCCGGTTCGCGGTGCGGGGACGGCGCGGGCCGCGCGTCCAGCAGGCGCAGCCTCCGCCGTTCGACCGCCGCCAGCCCGATCGCCGTCAGCGGTACGAACAACAACAGCCCGAGGCCCACCACCAGCGGCGCCAGCAGCACGCCCGCGGCCCCGACGACCAGCACCACCGCCAGCCACCCGACCGCGACCAGCGGCCCGGTCGCCAGGTAGGCGATCGAACGCCACGGCCACGACGACAGCAGGAACCGCAGCGGGTTCCGCGCCATGGCGCGCCAGACGGTCATGCCCTGACCGTAGGCGACGCGCGGGAGAGCAGGCCACGCAGCCGGTCGTACGAGCGGTCCCAGGTCCAGTCGGCCTCCGCCCAGGCCCGCCCGCGCTCCCCCATCCGGCCGTCCTCGGCCGTGAGCAGCTCGATCAGCCGGGCGGTGATCTCGGCGACCGATCCGCCGTCCACCACGTAGCCGGTCTCGCCGTCCCGTACCGCCTCCGGCGCGCCGCCGGAATCTCCCGCGAGCACCGGCAGCCCGGCGGCCGCCGCCTCCAGGAACACGATGCCGAGCCCCTCGGTCTCCAGGCCGAGCCGCCGGTTGCGGCACGGCATCGCGAAGACGTCGGCGGCCGCGTAGAAGGGTGGGAGCTCGTCGTGCGGGAGCCCGCCCGCGAAGACGACCGCGTCGTCCGGGGCCATGCCGCGCAGCCAGAAGTCCTGCGGCCCGGACCCCACGATCAGGAGCGTCGCCCCCGGAACCGCCCGGCGGACGCGAGGCATGGCCCGGATCAGCTGGTCTTGCCCCTTGCGTGGGACGAGCCGCGACACGCTGAGGATCACAGGCCGATCGCCCAGCCCGTAGTGCTCGCGTATCGGCGTCCCGTCGACGTCCGGGTGGAAGCGCGTGCTGTCCACGCCCGGGACCAGCCGGGCGGTATGGGCGCGCGGGCCGAGCGCGGGGGCGATGCGGGCACGCGTGTATTCGGTGAGATACGTGACCGTCCCCACCCGCTCCCCGATCTTGTGGAGGATCTGACGGGCACCCGGGACGCTCGCCCACCACACCTCGTGCCCGTGCGTGGTGGCGACCGACGGCACCCCGCCGAGCTGCCCGGCAAGGAGCCCGAGCGGTGCGGCCGCGCCGAACCACACGCTGTCGCAGCCGTACTCGGCGATCAGCCTGCGCGCGGTGCGCGCGACGGCCCGGGTCGGGAGCAGCGTCCGGGAACGGTCACGGACCACCGGGAACGGGAGCCCCCGGTCGAACGCCTCCGCGCCGGGCTCGTCCGACGTGTAGACGACCACCTCCCTGGCCGGGAACCGCCGGGCCAGCTCGTACACGAACGTCTCGATGCCGCCGCGCCGGGGCGGGAAGTCGTTGGTGATGATCAGGCAGCGAGGCACAGCTCCGCCTCCTTCCGGCGCTCGTTCAGGTAGGCCCAGCAGACGAGCACGGCCGGGTAGATGAGGTAGCCCTCGCGGGTCGCGGGCATGAGCGCGGTGGCGAGCACCAGGCCCAGGGCGAGCCGGAAGACCGCGGCCCTGAGATCACCGGGCGGCCGGACGACCAGCGAGATGCTCATGCCGAGCACGGCCAGCCCGAGGATCGCCACCGCGGCCGCATGCCCGTACGCGCCGGTCTCGGCGAGCAGATGCCCGGGCAGCGGGCTTTCGGCGGGCGACTCCACGCCGGCGAGCCCGAGGGGGAACGCGACGACGTTCTCGAACATCCCAGCCGGATCCACCAGCGCCGGTACCCCGACCCCGAGCGCGACGACCCCCGCGGCCACCACCCCGTACCGCCGCGCCTTGCTCCGCCGGGCCGCGACCAAGGCCAGGCAGACCAGAGCGGCGGGCCAGGCGGTGGCCTTCAGCGTCGCGGCGAGTCCCATGGCGAGGCCCGCGAGCTCCGGCCGGTCCCGTACCGCGAGCGCGAACCCGACGCACACCAGGCCGATCACCGGCAGATCGTCACCGCCGACCACCAGCGGCAACGCCACCAGCGGTGAGGCCGCGAGGATCCTGCCGTGACGCCCCAGCAGCGCGAGGAACACGCCGCCGAACACCAGCCGGGCGTCGATGCCCGTGATCGCCGACGGCAGCCCGAGCAGCGCCATGCCTGGGAGGTAGGGGTTGTACGACTCGTACGAGCCGCCTGCCAGCTCATCCGGGCTCAGGTAGGGCGTGCCGTGGGTCAGCAGATGCTCCCCGGAACGCTGGACGACCGCCACCTCCGGCTGTCCCTGCCCCGCGAGCACGAGGACGGCGAGAGGGAGCACCACGGCACCGCCCAACGCCAGCCAGGCGGCCGCCCGCGTTCGCCAGAACACCGCCGCGAGGCCGTACGCGGCAGCCGCGAAGAGTCCCCAGATCCGGTGGGGACCGAGATGGGTGACCGCCGCCGTCACGGCTGCGAAGACCGCGAAGCCTCCGTAGAGGAGGGGCTCCGCGCGGGTCCTGACGGCGGCCGGGAGGGCAGGTGGGAGGGTCAGCGTGGTCATGCCACCAGGCAACCGGCCGGACGAACCTAGATCATTAGACCTGTCCGCCGACTTGGAGGTATGGCCAGCTCTACCTCCGAACTCCACAGCCCTGGAAGAACACCTGGTCAGCGGCACTCAACGGTGACGCCCCCGCGTTGCAGCACATCGAGCACTTCGTCGAGGGAGGGGACAGGAGGATCGCTCGGCTCCGGCGTCCAGGACCGGCGCGCGACGTCGAAGTCGTTCCAGACCAGGGTGAACCTGCCCGCCGTGCCGTACCCGCCGCACAAGCAGTCAGAGAGCGAATCCAGGCCGGTCGCCGTCCTCGGTCTCGGCGATCAGCCGATAGCGCGCCATCCCTTGTCCCCCAAATGGCCGGGGAGGTAACAAGATCTACCGGTAGGCGCCGCGACGATGGCAGTCCACCAGATGGTCGTCGACCAGCCCACAGGCCTGCATGAGCGCGTACGCGGTGGTGGGCCCCACGAACCGGAAGCCGTGCTTCTTCAGCTCCTTGGCCAGTGCCGTCGAACCCGGCGTGACCGCCGGCACGTCCTCCGTGGACTTCGGCGCCGGAGCGTCCGGGTCGGCGAAACGCCAGACGGTCGCCGCCAGGCCCTCCGCCAAGTCCAGCCCTGCCCGTGCGTTCGCGATCGCCGCTTCGATCTTGGCCCGGTTGCGCACGATCGCCGTGTCGGCCAGCAACCGCGCGACGTCATCGGGACCGAAACCGGCGACCTCGGCCATGTCGAACCCGGCGAACGCGGCGCGGAAGCCCTCCCGCTTACGCAGGATCGTCAACCACGAGAGGCCCGACTGGAACGCCTCCAAGCACAGGCGCTCGTACAGCCCCTGATCGTCGGTGACCGGCCGTCCCCACTCCTCGTCGTGGTAAGCGATGTAGTCAGGAGCCGACAGCCCCCACGGGCAACGCGCGAGCCCGTCCTCGCCCAGGATCGCAGTGCTCATCCGCCCGTTCTACCGTCCACCTCCGACAAACCGGCCAGCCTTCGCAACCCGAGCCGCATGAAAAGCCTCGTCACCGGCCCGAGGACCAGCCACCCGGCCCGCCCGAGCACGCCGAGCGGAAGGTCGATGCGCTCGACCCAGAGCACCCGGCTCCCCACCCCGAGCGGCGTCACCTCGAACCAGGCGTCGCCCCGCACGACCTTCCCGGTGTGCCGGACCACCACCCGCCGCCCCGGCGACCACTCGGTGATGACCATGGTGTCGAGGAACCCGACGGGCCCGATACCCGTCCACCCCTCCAGCGTGGCGCCGACTCCATGCCCGCCCTCGGCCCGCGTGAACGGCATCCACTCCCCGTGCCGGGGCCAGTCGGTCAGCACCCCGAACACCGTGTCGGCAGGCGCCGCCGCGTACGCCTCCGCATGCACCGCGACCCTCATGAGCGCTCATCCCGCCGCACGACCGCAGCCCCGTTCGACTCGTGATCGTCGAAGAGCTCCGCCTCGAAGAGCTCGTCCTCCTCGAACGAGGGCTCCTCCCTGTTCACCGGCCGCTCACCGGGATAAGCCGCCTCCGCCTTGGCCCAGACCGACGTCTCCCCGCCAGCACGCGGCTGCTCAGCCACAGACGCCTCGCCGACGCCAGGCAGCGCCCCAGGTTCAGGCGCTTCCCCAAAGGTCGGCGGCTCGTCCTCAGCTGGCGTCGCCGTGAAGCCAGAAGGCTGCTCCGGCGCGGGCTGTTCTGCGTCGTCAGGCGGCCCTGGCGGTTCCGGGGACGCCGCCCCAGTGGCGGTCGGCGGGATCTCGTCGGTGTCCGCCTGGGCCGGCTCAGGCGTCTCCACAAACGAAAGCGGCTCGGCGGCCAGCGGCCTGTCGTCAGGTGGCGCTGCGGGCAGCTCATCCCGAGCGGGTGGCTCGCCATCAGTGAGCGGCCCTGACACTGGCTCGCTCGATCCAGGCAGTGATTCTGCCGCTGGCGCATCACCGAAGGCAGGCGCGTTGGAAGGCGGCTGCTCCGGCGCAGACGGCTCGGTGGATCCGGACAACGACCATGGCTCAGGCGCTCCGCTGACTGAATCCGCATCGCCGGACGGCGACTCTGCCACAGGCGTTTCCGAAGAGAAAGGCAGGTCAACGGCCGTCCGTGGCTCCACAACCGGCGGATCATCGGCAGGCGGCCGCTCTGGCGCGGGCAGGTCGTTGAAACCCGGGAGCGACTCTCGTGCAGGCGCTTCCGCGCCGAAGGGCGCATCAGCAGTTGGCGGCGAGCCATCGGCAGGCGGTTGCTCGGTGGAGCTGGGCGCAGGCGTTCCGCCGAATGCTTCCGCATCGCCGGGCGGCGACTCGACCGGAGACGCTTCCGGGGAGAGAGGCGCGTCAACGGCCGTCTGCGACTCCACTACCGGCGGGTTGTCAGCAGGCGGCTGGCCCGACGTGGGCAGCTCGCCAAAGCCCGGAGACGACCCTGACGCAGATTCGCCCCTGAAGGAAACCGCGTCTGAGGGCGGCGGCTCCGCGGAGAAGGGCACATCGGCGGCCGTCGGTGGTCCCGCGAGCGGTGGGTCGTCGGCAGGCGGCTGCTCTGGCGCGGGCGACTCGCCAAAGCCCGGCAGTGACCCACGTTCAGGCGCATCCCCAAAAGAAGGCGCATCGGAAGGCGGCGGCTCCGCGGAGAAGGGCGCATCAGCGACCGTCGGTGGTCCCGCGAAAGGCGGGTCGTCGGCGGGGAGTTGGGGTTGGGTGTCGGCGGGGAGGCTTGGCTGGGTGGATTCGGGGGTGGTGCCCAGGCGGTGGTGGAGGTCGGCCAGCTGCTGCTCCAGGGCGGCTGTGCGGCTTTCGCGTTCGGCCAGGGAGTAGGCGAGGCGGCGGAGGGCTTCGTCGGTGGCGCCGACCTGGTAGCCCCAGAGGCCGCGCGGGAGGTGGAGGAGGGCCACGTCGGTGCCTGTGAGGGGGCGGCCGGGGAACGGGAGCGGGGGGTGGTCGGGGTGGGTCGCGGCCAGCTCGCCGCCTCTGCCCATGGCAAGCACGACGACGGCGCCCAGCACGGCCAGGCCGGCCAGGACGAGGACCACAACCACGATCATGCTCCGATCTGTCTACGCCTTCCCATGAACGATCGTGCCATGTCCTGGAGGGTGAAGGCGCATGACCACGGAGGACGCCCCCCGCGATCACTGACCGCAGGGGGCGGACCGTCAGCGGTGCAGGCGGTGCCAAGGGCCGGTGATCGCGAAGGTCACGCCCGGTGTCTGGCGGTTGGCGTAGAGCGTGCGGCCGTCCGGGGAGAACGTGACCCCGGCGAACTCGCTGTCGTTCAGCGCGTTGCGGCCGAACGCGAACGGCTCGCCCTTGCGGGTGGTGCCGATGAGGAACTGCTCGCCGTCGCCGTCCTCAGCGAGGATCACACCGCCGCCGTACGGGGAGACGGTGATGTTGTCAGGGCCGTCGAACTTGCCGCCGGCCTTGAAGACCAGTTCGAGCTCGATCGTGTTCTGGTGCGGGTCGTACTTCCAGACCTGGCCCGCGTGGTCGGCGGCGGCGCCGTCGGACTTACGGGAGTAGCTCGCCACGAAGTAGGCCTTGCCGTGGCCCCACCAGGCGCCTTCGAGCTTCTGGCTGCGGGTGATCGTCTCGAACTGCTTGCGGGTGGACGTGGCGGCCGCCGAGGGGTCGGGCACCTTGACCCAGCGGCAGTGGAACGTGGCGCCGGGTTCCTGGACCATGGAGAGGTCGGGCAGGTCCCGTACGTTCATCGCCTCCAGACGGCCGCCCTCCAGGTAGGAGTGGTATTCGCCGCGGTGGGCGCGGGGCCGGAACCGGTAGAAGAGGCCGAACGGCTTGCTGGCGTCCTCGGTCAGGTAGGCCGTGTGAGTGTGCGGGTCGATGGCCACGGCCTCGTGGGCGAAACGGCCCATGCCCGTGATCGGGACGGGCTTGGTGCGCTTGCCGCGCGGGTCGACCTCGAACACCCAGCCGTGCGACTTGGTCTGCGCGGCGAAGCCCTCGGTCTCCTCGCAGGTCAGCCAGGTCCCCCAGGGGGTGCGCCCGCCGGCGCAGTTGGTGGAGGTGCCGGCGAGGCTGATCTGCTGGTCGACCAGGTTGCCGTGCCGGTCGACCTCCAGGGTGGTGGTGCCGCCGAACGCGGCCGGGTCGTACACCAGCTCCGCGGGCGCGACCGGCTTCACGCCGCTGGCCGTCTGCTCGTGGTTGCGGACCAGGCGGAGCGTGTCGTGGCGCCGGCCGGGGTAGGTGGCCATGCCGTCGTGCTTGCCCGGCACCGTGACGCCGTCCGCGATCAGGTCGCCCTCGGCGGAGAGCGTCTTGTACGAGAAGCCCTTCGGCAGGTCGAGGATCCCCTTCGGGTCGGGGACGAGCGGGCCGTAGCCGGAGGTCTCGGCTCCCGCGGACGTCTGGAAGACCGATTCGAGGCTGCCTGCCAGGGCGATGGACAGCGCGCCTGCCGCGCCGCCCTTCATCACCCCGCGACGGGACACGGACATGGGGACTCCTTCACGTTGAGGGGATCACGCCGGAGCCTGGCCGCGTCCCCTGAACGCGAAGTGAACCGCCGGGGGTCGGATGAGAAACCCCCAGCGCACAGCTCAGATCTCGGCCTCCGCGTAGTCCTCGGCGGTGGGCTCGATGCGCGGTTGGGAGCGTTCCAGCAAGTCGAACGCCTCGTCCACCGAGCCCGTCCAGCCGATGGCGTCGAAGATCTTGGCGCGGGCGAAGCCCTGGTCCATGAGGCCCGTCATGAGCTCGCGCAGCGGGTCGTACACGCCGTACGGGTCGAGGATCACGACCGGCTTCTCGTGCATGGCGAGCACCCGCGCGGTCCAGACCTCGAACAGCTCCTCCAGCGTGCCGATCCCACCGGGGAGGATGAGGAAAGCGTCGCTGCGCCGGTCCATCTCACCCTTGCGGGAACGCATGTCCGGCGTGACGATCAGCTCGTCGTTGTCCTCGTCGGAGATCTCGACGCTGACCAGTCCCTCGGGGATGACGCCGATCGTGCGGGCGCCGCCCGCGCGGGCGGCCCTGGCCACCGCGCCCATGCACGAGACCTGGGCGCCGCCGCTGACCAGGGTGTGGCCACGGCCCGCCAGTTCCGTGCCGACCTGGGTGGCCAGGTCGAGGTACTTCGCGTCGATCCGGCTGCTGGACGCGCAGAACACGCAGACAGCGAATCCCATCAGGTGCCGTTCCCGCCTTCGGCCGCCGTCTGCTGGACGGCCTGTTCCTCCTCGCGCCGCCGCGCCTGCTGCTCGTGCGCCTCGACGATCACCCGGACGACCTCCTCGGGGTCGTCGGTCAGGTGGAAGAGGTCGATGTCGGCGGGCGAGATCTTGCCCGAGGACAGCAGCGAGGTCTTGATCCACTCGACCAGGCCGCCCCAGAACTCCGTGCCGACCAGCACGATCGGGAAGCGGGTGACCTTCTTGGTCTGGACGAGCGTGATCGCCTCGAAGAGCTCGTCGAGGGTGCCGAAGCCCCCCGGCAGCACCACGAAGGCCTGCGAGTACTTCACGAACATCGTCTTGCGGACGAAGAAGTAGCGGAACTCCAGCGAGATGTCGCAGTAGGGGTTGATGCCCTGCTCGAACGGCAGCTCGATGCCCAGCCCGACCGACAGGCCGCCGTTCTCGTCAGCGCCCTTGTTGCCGGCCTCCATGATCCCCGGACCGCCGCCGGTGATCACCGCGTAGCCCTCGTCCACCAGCCGCGCGCCGACCTGTTCGGCGAGCTTGTACTCCTCGGAGTCGGGCTTGGTCCGGGCGCTGCCGAAGATGCTGACCGCCTTGGGCAGCTCGGCCAGCAGACCGAAGCCCTCCACGAACTCCGCCTGGATCCGCAACACCCGCCAGGGGTCGGCGTGGACCCAGTCAGAGGGCCCTCGGTCGTCGAGCAGCCGCTGGTCGGTGGTGGTCTGCGGTACGGCCCTTCCCCGCAACGTCGCGGGCCCCTGCCGTCGGCTCCGGGGACTCAACTCGGAAGTCATGACCTCACCGTAGCCAAGGCCCCGGGCGATCTCCCACGATTAACCTGATCGACCCCGCGACGGCCACGGCCGTTCCCGGCCGCCTTCCGCACGCTTCCCGGCGATTCTCCCGTGCGCCCGAAATCGGGTGTGACGCCCGGGGTGGTTGCGGCGCTGATGTTTGCGTGAGCATCGAAACCCACGCCGGCAACGACGACGCGACCCGCCGGCTGGACGAATCCGCACCAGAGCCTGTGACCACGGTCACCATCGCTCCGGCTCCCACTGAGCCCACGGGACCCGTCTTCGTCGACGGCAGCGGCCGCCGGGCCCGGACCGTCCGCGGCGTCGGCGCCCTCGCCGGCATCGCCTTGATCGCATACTTCGTCGTGGTGGGCGTGAACCTGTCCACGGGCGCCGAGGTGCCGTTCACCCCCTGGCCGGCCGGGAAGTCGGCGACCGATGGGGACCAGCGCGGGCCGGACGGCAAGCCGCGAACCCGCGACCAGTCACCCCGGCCGGTCGGTCCGGGAACGGGGTCGGCGAACGGCGGCACCCAGAACCAGGTCCCGGGCAACGGCGTTCCCTCGAACGGTGGCCTGCCGTCGAACGGGGTGCCCGCACCCGGCAACCCGTCCGCGGCGCCCCAGCCACCCGCCACCGCCAATCCCCAGGTGCCGCCGACCACCGCGCCCGCCCCCACGCCGCCGTCCACCGCCACGCCGGTACCCAGCCCCACGCCGACCCGGCCCGGCAATTCACAGGCCTCACCCCCGGCTCACGGCAAGAAGAAGAAAGAACAGAGCGGCTAACTCGTGGAGAACCGCGAACCCAAGGGTCATTGGATCCTGTTGTTGCTCACCGGGGTGGCCCTGGCCATCGCCCTGCTGGTGAATGGTTTCGCCAGCGGCCAGATGGGCGAGGGCACCGGTGGCCCCGGCAGGACCGCCGGTGAGCCTCCGACTGCGGCCACCCGCGCAGGCGCGGTGCTCAACCTGACCAACGGTGAGCTGCGCAGCGCCCGCCCGCTCCCCCGCAGGATCGCCCTGACGTTCGACGACGGCCCCGATCCGGAGTGGACACCGCAACTGCTGGACGTGCTGCGCAAGCACAACGCCCACGCCACCTTCTTCGCCATCGGCGCCAACATCGCCAAGAACCCCGGCCTGGCCCGCCGCATGATCCGTGAAGGCCACGAGATCGGCAACCACACGTACACGCACATCGACATGGGCTCGGCTCCCGCCTGGCGCACCAAGCTGGAGCTGGACCTCACCCAGCGGGCCCTGGCCGGGGCCACCGGCAGGAGCACCAACCTCATCCGGCAGCCGTACTCCTCCACCCCGTCCGGACTCACCGGCGCGCAGTGGCAGGCCGCCCAGTCCTCGGCCAAGCAGGGTTATCTGACGGTGTTCACCGACCGGGACACCGAGGACTGGGCCCGTCCCGGCATTGACAAGATCGTCGAACGCGCCGTCGGGGCGGGCGCCGGAGCCGGCGCGATCGTCATGCTGCACGACTCGGGCGGCGACCGCACCGAGACCGTCAAGGGCGTCGAGGCGATCCTGACGCGGCTGGCAGGCAAGGGGTATGAGTTCACCACCGTCTCCGAGGCGATCGGGCTGCCGCCGGGGAACACTCCCGCCTCCACTGACGAGAAGGTGATCGGCAAGGCTCTGGTCTGGGGGCAGCTCGGCTCGTCCTGGATCATCGGCGCCCTGGCGTTGCTGTTCGCCGTGGCGGCCGTGCTCACCGCGCTGCGGCTGGCCATCCTGCTGATCTTCGCCCGGGTGCACGTCGGACGGGTCCGGCGGCTACGCAAGCGCCGTGCGCAGCGCCATCAGCCCGTGTTCAGCCCGCCCGTGTCGGTGATCGTGCCCGCCTACAACGAGGAGGCGGGCATCGAGGCGACGATCCGTTCCCTCCTCGACACCGACTACCAGGCGCCGATCGAGGTGATCGTGGTCGACGACGGCTCCACCGACCGCACCGCCGAGATCGCCCACTCGCTCACGCCCCACCCACCTCCCCATAACCCCCTTCACGGCGTCCGCCTCATCCGCAAGCCCAACGGCGGCAAGCCGAGCGCGCTCAACACCGGTATCGCGGCCGCCCGCGCCGACATCGTGGTGCTGGTGGACGGCGACACCGTCTTCCAGCGTGACACGCTCGCCAACCTCGTCGCCCCGATGGTCAATCCGCAGGTGGGCGCGGTGAGCGGCAACACCAAGGTCGCCAACCGGCGCGGGATCATCGGGCGCTGGCAGCACATCGAGTACGTGATCGGGTTCAACCTCGACCGCCGGATGTTCGACGTCCTGCAATGCATGCCGACCATCCCGGGCGCGATCGGCGCGTTCCGGCGGCGGGCACTGGCCTCGGTCGGCGGCGTGTCCGACGACACCCTCGCCGAGGACACCGACCTCACGATGGCGATCTGCCGCGAGGGCTGGCGGGTCGTGTACGAGGAGTCCGCCCTGGCGTGGACGGAGGCGCCCTCCTCGATCCGCCAGCTCTGGCGCCAGCGCTACCGCTGGTGTTATGGGACGTTGCAGGCGATGTGGAAACACCGCGGCTCGCTGTTCCAGGGCGGCCGATCGGGACACTTCGGCCGCCGCTGCCTGCCCTACCTGACCGTCTTCCAGGTGGCGCTGCCGCTCTTCGCCCCCGCCGTCGACATCTTCACCCTCTACGGCCTCTACTTCCTCGACCCGGGCAAACTCGCGCTCTCATGGCTGTTCTTCACGCTGCTCCAGGCGCTGGCCGGGGCGTACGCGCTGCGCCTGGACGGTGAGCCCCTCCGTACGTTGTGGGTGCTCCCGCTCCAGCAGATCGTCTACCGGCAGCTGATGTACCTGGTGACCATCCAGTCGATGGTCACAGCCGTCGCGGGTGCCCGGCTCCGCTGGCAGACCATCCGCCGGACGGGGACGTTCTCCACCCCTCCGGAAACGGCCCCGCAGGTCCGCTGACCGGCTGGCGCCCCGGCCGCATAGGGCGGGAGGCAGCCGGTTCGCCGCCGGTCGGCGGACCAGCCCTCAGGGCGTGAGGCGGACCACCCGTCAGGCGTGAGGCGGACCAGCCCTCAGGGCGTGAGGACGGGCTCGGGCTCCGACGCGGTGGGCTTCGCCGTCCGGCGCGGCAGGAGCACGAGAGCGAGCAGGGCTCCCAGCACGGCGATTCCCGCGCTGGCCAGCATCCCGGCCTGGAAGCCCTCGTTGAGGGCCACCGAGGGAACGCGTTCACCGGAGGCGAAGGCGTCCTCGGTGACGGCGGTGGACACCGCCACCGCGACGGCCAGCCCCAGCGCGCCGCCGACCTGCTGGGTCGTGTTGATCAGTCCCGAGGCCAGGCCGGACTCGGCGGCCGACGCGCCCGCCGTCGCCGCGATCGTCGTGGCGACGAACACGATGCCGCCGCCGACGCCCATCACGACCGCCGGGCCGAACACGTCGACCAGGTAGCGGCCGTCCGGAGCGGGCATCCGGGCGAACCACAGGAGTCCCGCAGCCGCGACCAGGAGGCCCGCCACCAGCGGCACGCGGTAGCCGAGCCGGGTGACCAGCTGTGAGCCGGCCCCGGCGCCCGCGCCCATCGCGATCGCGACCGGCAGCTGCCCGAGACCGGCCTTGATCGGCCCGTATCCCATCACCTGCTGCAGGTAGAGCGTCATCACGAAGAACATCGGGAAGATCGACATGGTCATCGCCACCGCGACGAGGTTGGCACCGCGCAGTTCCCGGACCCGGAAGATCCGCAGCGGTACGAGTGGATGCTTCATCCGCGCCTCGATCACGAAGAACGCGACGATGAGCGCGAGCGCCACCCCGCCCAGCCCGTACGTCTGGGCCGAGGACCATCCGGTGTCGTTCGCGTCGACCAGCGTGTAGACCAGCAACGCGAGGCCGCCGGTGGCCGAGACGGCGCCGAGGAGATCGAAGCCGCGCACGCCGCGGTCGCGGCCCTCCGGCAGCAGCAGCGGGGCGAGACCGATGGCGACGGCACCGATCGGCACGTTCACGTACAGCACGGACTCCCAGCCGAACGCGTCGGTGAGCAGCCCGCCGAGGATCACCCCGGCCGCGCCACCGGCTCCCGCGACGGCGCCGAAGAGCCCGAGCGCCCGGTTGCGTTCGGGCCCGGGCTCGAACAGCGTCATGATCAGCGACAGCGCCGCCGGGGCGACCAGGGCGGCACCGAGTCCCTGGACGGCACGGGCCACGACCAGCGCCATCGAGGTCGGCGCCAGGCCGCCGGCGAGCGAGGCGGCCGTGAAGAGGGTCAGGCCGACGACGAACATCCGCCGGCGCCCGGCGAGGTCGGCGATCCGGCCGCCGAACAGCAGGAACCCGCCGAACGTGAGCGTGTAGGCGTTGGCGACCCAGGACAGGTCGGCCTGGTCGAAGTGCAGGTCCTTGCCGATGGCCGGGAGCGCGACGTTCACGATCGAGGCGTCGAGGACGAGCACGAACTGGACGGTGACGAGCAGGGCGAGCGCGAGCCCGCGATGCCTGCGGTGTGCGTGATGGACGGGGTGGACGTCCGGTGGCATGGAGGCTCCTAACTGGAAGTCGAATTCCGATTCCGCTTAACGCGGCGGGAACGATACGGAATCTGGATTCCTGTTGTCAACTCGTGGTTGACTGGAGCTGATGACCGATTCGCAAAGCTCAGCCGTCAAGGTGACGGCCGACGCCCCCACCTCGCCGGGCCGTCCGGAGGGCCGTGCAGAGGGCCGTCCGCTGCGCGCCGACGCCCGCCGCAACCGGCAGCGCGTCCTGGACGCAGCGCGGGTGGCCTTCCTGGAGCACGGCACCGAGGCTCAGATGGAGGACATCGCCAGGCGCGCCGGGGTCGGCGTCGGCACCGTTTACCGCCACTTCCCCACCAAGCAGGTGCTGGTGGACGAGCTCACCGACGAGTGGATGGCCGAGGGAGCCGTCAACGCGGCGGAGGCGCTCACTCTCCCGGACGCGTGGGAGGGGCTGGCCATGTTCGTCCGCCGGAGCGCCGAGATCATGGTGCGCAACCGCGGGCTGCGCGAGGTGTTCGGCGACGTCGGCAGGCTGCTCGACAACGGCACGGGCATCGAGAATCACGAGCTCCGCACCAACGTGACCGAACTGCTCGACCGCGCCCACAAGGCCGGTGCGCTCCGCGCCGACATCGGCTACTCGCAGTTCCAGGCCCTGATGTGCGGCCTGGCCATGGCGACGACCCGGGCCGTGCCCGGCGAGCACCACATCTACGCGGACGTCATCCTCGCCGGTTTGAAGGCTTGAAAGATCAGGTGGTCAGCCAGGCGCGCATGCGGCGCTCGCAGTCGGCGATCAAGGGGATCTCGACGAATTCGTCCTTCGTGTGGGCCAGCGTCGGCTCGCCGGGCCCGTAGTTGACCGCGGGCACGCCCAGCGCGGAGAAGCGCGCCACGTCCGTCCATCCCAGCTTGGCGCGGACCTCCGCCCCGGTCGCCATCACGAACGCCGCGGCCGCCGGGTGCGTCAGTCCCGGCCGCGCCGCCGCGGCCCCGTCGGTGACCTTGACCTCGAAGCCCTCGAACAGTTCCCGCAGGTACGCCTCGGCCTCGTCCAGCGTCTTGTCGGGCGCGAACCGGTAGTTGACGGTCACCACGCACTCGTCGGGGATCACGTTCCCCGCGACCCCGCCCCGGATGAAGACGGCGTTGAGCCCCTCGTGGTACTCCAGCCCGTCCACGACCGGCCGCGTCGGCTCGTACGAACGCAGGACGTCCAGGATCTCGGCGGCCTTGTGGACGGCGTTCGACCCCATCCACGCCCGCGCGCTGTGCGCCCGTGCCCCCCGCGCGGTGACCTCGACGCGGATGGTGCCCTGGCAGCCTCCCTCGATCAGCGCCGCGGTCGGCTCCATCAGCACCGCGAAGTCCCCGGCGAGCAGCTCGGGACGGGTCTCGGCGAGCCGCCTGAGCCCGTTCCGCTCCGCTTCGATCTCCTCGCAGTCGTAGCAGAGGTACGTGACGTCGCGGGTCGGCTCGGTGACGGTGGCGGCCAGCTTCAACGCCACCGCGACTCCGCTCTTCATGTCGGTCGTCCCGCACCCGTAGAGCCGGCCGCCCTCCACCCGCGAGGGCAGGTTGCCGTTCAGCGGCACGGTGTCGAGGTGCCCGGCGAGCACGACCCGCTCGGCCCGGCCCAGGGCGGTGCGGGCGATCACGTTCTCGCCCACGCGTTCCACGGTCAGATGCGGCAACGCCCGCAGCGCCTCCTCCACCGCGTCGGCGAGCTCCTTCTCGTTCCCGCTCACCGACTCGATGTCGACGATCGCCGCCGTCAGGTCCGCCACGTCCAAGGAGAGGTCAAGCCGCATGACCGCCAACCCTACCGGCGGGACGAGAAGGGCGCCCGGAGCCGGCCGGCCCGGGGCGCCCGCCCTGCTCGCGCCGTGTTCGCGCGCACTGTTCGCGCGCCCTGTTCGCGTGAGGTCAGGTGTTGATGCCGTGGTCGCGGAGGATGTCGTTGAGCTCGGCCTTGTTGTGCCGCTGGCCCTCTTCCAGGCGCTTGAGGATCAGCACGGCGGGCATGCCGAACGTGCCGCCCTTGAACTCCTTGAGCCGGGTGCCGCCGACCGCCACGCACCAGTCGGGGATGCGGCCGCGGCTGATCTCCTCGCCGGTCTCGACGTCGATCACCGGCATCGAGGCCGACAGGTTGGTGCCGGAGCCGACCACTGCGCCCTTGCCGACCCGGGCACCCTCGACGATCATCGACCGGCTGCCGATCATGGCCTCGTCCTCGACGATGACCGGGACGGCGTTCGGGGGCTCCAGCACGCCGCCGATGCCGACGCCGCCCGACAGGTGCACGTTCTTGCCGACCTGCGCGCAGGAGCCGACCGTCGCCCATGTGTCGACCATCGTGCCGCTGTCGACGTACGCGCCGATGTTGGTGAACGAGGGCATCAGCACCACGCCGGGCGCCAGGTAGGAGCCCCAGCGGGCGATCGCGCCCGGGACGACGCGCACGCCCTCCAGGCGGCTCTTGAGCGGGATGCGGTCGTGGTACGCGAAGTCGCCCACCTGCGAACGCGCCATCCCGAGCACCTTGAAGCTCATCAGGATCGCGCGCTTGGCGCGCTCGTCGACGACGACCTGGTCGGACGCCGGGTCGATGAGGGCGACGCGGGCCTCGCCGGCGTCGATCTGGTCGACGGCCGCGACGATCGCCGTGCGCGCCTCGGTGTCGTCCGGGGTGAGCTCGGCGCGCCGCTCCCACAGCTCGTCGATGACGGCGGAGATCGGGCTGGTGAACGATTCGGTCATGGCCCATGAGCTTACTGGGGGCCAACTCCCGGTACCGTCGTCGCGTGGCTGTATGGGATCACCGACGGGCGCGGGTGACCGGGATCACGCTCGCCATCCTGCTCGTGCTCGGGGTCGCCGGGTACGCGCTCTTCGCGCGTGTCCGGCCCTACCTGCACGGGTCCAACTGCGAGGTGCGGACGGCGGCGGGCAAGATGCCGCTCGACCTGGAGCAGGGGGCGAACGCGGCGACGATCGCCGCGGTGGCCTACCGCAAGAAACTGCCCGAGCGGGCGGCGGTGATCGCGTACGCGACCGTGATCCAGGAGTCGCACATCCGCAACCTGCCCGGCGGCGACCGCGACTCGGTCGGCATGTTCCAGCAACGCCCGTCGCAGGGCTGGGGTCCCCCGGAAAAGCTGCGCGACCCGGTGACGTCCACGAGCAAGTTCTTCGACGCGCTGGTCAAGGTGAAGGACTACCTCGACCGTGACCTCCACGACGCCGCGCAGCGCGTGCAGCGCAGCGCCGACGGCACCGCCTACGCCCAGCACGAGCCGCAGGGCAAGCTGCTGGCGCAGGCGTTCACCGGCCGTACGCCGGCGTCGGTGCGGTGCTGGTTCGCTCCGGACAAGAAGACCAAGCCGCGGCGGGCAGAGGCGATCCGGGAGCTGCGCCGAGCCTTCGGCAGCCGCCTCCAGGTCGAGAACCCGGCGGCCAGCGTGAGCGCCACCGAGACGGCCGAGCCCCCGGCCGACTCCGACGCGGTCCGGGTGAGCAGCGGGCGGACGGGCTGGGCGGTCGCCTCGTGGGCGGTGACCCACGCGCAGGCCTACGGGCTCACCGAGGTCAGGCACGGCGGCAAGGGCTGGACGGCCGACGACGGGCACGACGGCTGGACCGACGACGGCGGCGCGCCCAACGACCGCGTGATCATCAAATAGCGCGGGCGATGGCCCGGCGGCTCCAGTCCCCGGCTTCCGGCGTGCTCACTTGCCGACGTTGAGGAGGCCTGCGGCGACGACGCCACGGCCGAACGGGCGGGCCAGCTCGGCCAGCCGCTTGCAGCCGTCCTCGCCGAGGGCCGTGTAGGCGGGCATGGCCAGGGTGTCGGTGCGGTCCTCGATGTGCTGGCGGAGGGCCTTGCCCTCGGCGCTCAGCGTCTCGCCGTCGAGGAGGCCGCGCTCGCGCAGCCGTTCCTCGGTGGCGTCCCACTCCTCCTCCGGCCAGGCCCGGCTGATCTTGAGGAACGCGGTGGTGACGTCGCCGCTGGCGGCATGCAGGATGAGGGCCTCCAGCCCGCTCACTCCCTCGCTGAGCAGCGCCGCGATGTGACCGTCGCCGCGGAACTCGCGAAGCAGGGTCTGGGCGTGCCACAACTGGTCGATCGGCTCGTCCGGCCACGGCAGGGTGACATGGGCGGCGAACAGCGGGCGGCCGTGCAGGTGCTGGGCGGCGGCCTCCGCGGCGCGCCGGGCGAGGCCGAGGGTCTCCTCCAGCCCGGGCAGCTCGTGGATCCCGGCACGGCGCAGCGCCTCACCCGCGGCCCGGCGCCGGGCGTCGAGGATCTGCTCGGGCGTCACCACGTCCCACGCGGCGGGCAGCGACTTCCGCACGAGGTCGGGGTTGAAGTTGTAGAAGGTGGCGATGACCAGCTCGGCCGAGGCGCGCCCGAAGACCGCGCCGCGCGAGGCGAAGTAGCCCGCCATGCCCTTGAGCCCGAGCTCGGCGTAGCGCCGGCCGCCCTCCGGCACGAAATAGATCATGCTGTGCACCGGCTCCAGCCGTCGCCATGCCTGCCGAGCTGCTGCGCGCATTCCGTGCCCCTCTGAGATACCGACCGGTCGGTACTAGAATCTAATTCTAGTCAGTCGGCCGCGTCAATCCCGCCCCGATCCCGGCCGTCTTGACCTTGGCCGTCTTGACCTTGGCCGCCTTGACCTTTGCCGCCTTGACCTTCACGCAACGTCAACGTTTCTAATGAAGGCATGAAGATCGGCGAACTCGCCGCCCTGGTCGGGGTGTCCACCCGGACCGTCCGGCACTACCACCACCTGGGGCTCCTGCCCGAGCCCGAGCGGCTGCCCAACGGCTACCGCGAATACCGACTGCGGGACGCCGTCCTCCTCGCCCGCGTCCGGCGGCTGGCGGAGCTAGGGCTGGCGCTCGACGAGATCCGCGACGTACTCGCCGACGACCAGGGCAAGGAGCTGCGCGAAGTCCTGCTGGAGCTCGACGCCGATCTGGCCGGGCAGCAGGAGGCCATCCGGCTGCGGCGGGAACGGCTCGCCGCGCTCCTCGCCGAGGCCGACCTGCATCCCGACTCGGCGGTGTCGCCCGCGATGGCGTCGGTGCTGCGCGGCCTTCCCTCCGGCGGCTCGAAGTTCGCCGACTTCGACCGGGAGATGCTCGCGCTCGTCGACACGACCGCCGACCCAGGCGAACGGGAGGCGTTCGCCGAGCTGCTGCGGCCGCTCACCACGCCCGAGGCGCTGGCGCGCGGCGAGGCCATCTACGCGCGCATCGACGAGCTGGCGGAGGCCGCCCCCGACGACCCGCGCGTCGCCGAGCTCGCCGCCGACATCGCCGACCACCTCCCCGAGGAGATGAAGGCGATGATGCTCGCGAGCGTGGACGGCCATCCGGACACCTTCAACGAGAACGGCCGGTGGCTCAGCGAGATGTCCCTCACCCTGTCCCCCGCACAGGCCGAGGTCTTCCACGTACTGATGACGATGTTGAAGGAGAGAAGTTGATGCTGAGGGTCGCCCGTGCCGCCCTGTACGCCATCGTTCCCGCCGAAGTGGTGTTCGTGGTCCTGCTCGTGTCCGGCGTTCCCCTCCCGCATTCCGTGGCTCTCGCGACCGAGGCGATCATCACCGCGGTGCTCCTTCTGGAGGGCGCGGTCGCCTTCTGGCTGTACCGGTCGGCGCGCCGGAGGGGCGCGGGCCGCCGCGCCGCCCTCGGCTCGGTCCTGGACGAACTGGTGCCCGCGAAGGTGCGGCGGCTGATCGGATTTGACACGAAGGGACTGGTCAGCCTCGTCCTATGGCTCGGACGGCGCCGCCACGGGGTACCGCCCGGCGCCACCGCCGCCTCGTACTCCGGCGCCCAGACGGCCACGATGATGATGTTCCTGTTCGCGATGGTGGTCGAGCTGATCGGCGTCGAGATCCTGCTCCGGGCGTTCGGCGCGCCGGCGGTGGTGCGCAACGTCTTCCTGGCGATCGACGCCTACTCGATCCTGGCCGTGCTCGCCGTCGTCGCCGCCTGCGTCACCAGGCCCCACGTCATCACGGCCGACGAGGTGCGGATCCGCTACGGCGCGTTCTTCGACCTGCGGATCCCCCGACGGCAGATCGCCTCGGTACGGCGCGTCCGCAACTACGACGAGGAGCGACTGATCACCGTCGAGGACGACCGGCTCGGGATCTCGGTGTCCTCCCAGACCAACATCGTTCTGGAACTGACCGAGCCGATCACCGCCATCCGCCCGTTCGGCCGGACCGCCGAGGTACGGACGATCCGGATCTTCGCCGACTCGCCCGCCACCGTGCTGGACGCGCTCACCCCGCGCCCCAAGCCCGCCGTCGGAGTCTGACGCCGGAGTCCGACGCCGTCGTGCGGCGTCAGAGTGTGGCGTCAGAGTGCGGCGTCAGAGTGTGGCGTCGCGGCTTGGTCCCGTGAACGGTCAGGTTCTGATCGGGGCGGCGGCGAAGACGGAGTCGAATCGCTTGCACCAGATGACCACGCTCTTGTACTGGCTGAGGTCCACTCCGGCCGCGATGGAGTAGTTCGAGCTGCCTTTGTTGCCCTTGAGCGTGCCGAGGTTGCGGTAGTCCGGGCTCAGGTTCTGCTGGGTCTCGTGGCCGCCCTTGGAGAGCACGACCTTGAGGTCTGGGCCGTTGGAGGTGTCGAGGTCTTCCAGGCGCAGCGCGTACGAGCCGTCAGCGTGCTTGTAGACCTTGACCTTGCCGGTCGTGGTCCCGTGCGAGATCGACTGCCAGCTGGAGGTGCTGAAGACCTCCTGCGTCCGCGCCACCGTTCCCTGGGCCGCCCCTTGAGCCGCCCCCTGTCCCGCTCCCTGAGCCGCACCGGCCGCGGGCGCACCAGACCCGGCCGCGCCGGCTGCGGGTGCGCCTGGCACCGGCGGGGCGGCGGCGGGCGGCGCAGCCTCGTTCGCGGTCTGGTCGACCCACAGCTTCCACGGCTGGAACGCGGCGAGGGCGAGGGCGGCCACCAGCCCCATGGCCAGGACGCCGGCGGCAGAGATCAGCTTGTGCCTGAGGATCAGGCTCTTAACGTTCTTCATGCCGGGTACAACGCCGCCAGCCGCCGGGGAAGGCCCGATTTCTTCTTACGTACCGCTTACGGCATTAGTTAGGGAGCTTTCTTTACGAAAACCCCGAAGCCGTTTATCGTCACGATCAGACCGGCGCGGTGTCCGGGGGCGGCCGCGCAGACCTGCTCCCGGAGGTGTCCATGCCGGTCAGAGGCACGCTGCTGGTCAAAGGCGCGCGAGCCACGTTCGTCCAGTACGTCTCCATCCTCGTCACGACGTTCGCGCTGCTCCTCATGGTCGGCGCCTGCGCGACCGGCGGCGACGCCCGTGCGGCCACCGTCGGCTCGGCCAAGCTCACCTCCGGCTGGGCCCTACGCTCAGCAACCGGCCTGGCCGATGCCGGCGACGTCATCTCCCGGGTCGGCTACGGCACCGCCGGCTGGCACCCGGTCACGCTCCCCTCGACGGTGCTGGCCGGGCTGGTCGACAACCGCGTCCACCAGAACATCTACTTCGGCCAGAACCTCAAGAAGGTGCCCGACCTCACCACCCAGAAGTGGTGGTACCGCGGCGAGTTCAAGGCGGCCGCCTCCGGACCCGGCCAGGCGTACTGGCTCCGTTTCAAGGGGATCAGCTACCGCGCGCAGATCTGGCTGAACGGGACGCGCCTCGACGCGAACGCCGTCGGCACACTGGTGCACCACGAGTACGACGTCAGCAAACTGATCCGGCCAGGAGAGGCGAACGCCCTCGCGATCCTCGTGACACCGCCCGCCCACGCCTGCAAGGACCTGTCGATCTGCACGGTCGATTGGAACCACGAGGCACCCGACATGAACGCGGGCGTGTGGGGCGACACGATCCTGGAGACCACGGGACCGATCGCCCTGCGCGACCCGTACGTCCGGACCGTCCTGCCCCTGCCCGCCACAGACTCCGCTGACCTGACCGTCTACGCCGACGCGGTGAACGCGACCAAGGCCCCGGTGACGGCCAAGGTCAGTGGCACCATCAGCAAGGCGGGCCATCCGACGATCACGTTCAGCCAGAACGTCACGCTCGGCGCCGGTGAACGCCGCGAGATCGCCTTCAAGCCCCTTCACGTGAAGAAACCCGCGCTCTGGTGGCCGCACCAGTACGGCAAGCCCGAGCTCTATCACCTGAAGCTCCGCGCGGACATCGACAAAGCGACATCGGACATCAAGGAGATCGACTTCGGAATCCGGCAGTTCACCGACTACCGCAAGTCCGTCAACGGCACCTCATGGGCGGCCTACAAGGTCAACGGCCAGAACGTGCTCTTCCGTGGTGGCGGCTACGTGTGGGACCTGCTCCAGCGCTGGGACACCAGGACGAACGCGACCCACATCCAGTACGTCAAGGACATGGGCCTGAACACGATCCGCCTGGAGGGCACCCTCGGCAACGAGGAGCTCTACGACCTGGCCGACCGGAACGGCATCATGCTCATGCCCGGCTTCGTCTGCTGCAGCGCCTGGCAGAAGGACAACGCGTGGACCGCCGAGCAGACCAAGGTGGCGATGGCCTCCCTCGACAGTCAGATGCGCGCCCTGCGCCACCACGCGAGCCCGTTCATGTGGAACTACGGCAGCGACGAACCGCCGACGCCGGCTCATCTCGCCACGTACAAGAACATCGCCGCGAAGCTGCACTGGCAGAACCCGACGGTGGACAACGTCGCGACCTGGTCGAACCCCGACGCGGGCATGAAAATGGACGGCCCTTACGTCTGGGAGCCGCCGGTCCTGTGGTGGGACACCACCCGTGTCGGGAGCGCGTTCGGCACCACCGGCGAAGAGGGCACGCAGGCACCGCCGCCGCTGGAGAGCGTGCAGAAGTTCTTGGCGCCGTCCGACCAATGGCCTCTGTCTGATGCCTGGAACTTCCACGCCGGGCGTCCATCGACCCCCTTCGACACGACCACGCATTATGACAAGGCGATCGACAACCGCTACGGCAAGGCGACCGGCGCGGCCGACTACGCCCGCAAGGCCGAGCTCCAGAACTACGAGAACACCAGGGCCTTCTTCGAGGCCTGGAGCGCCCACAAGTACACCAGGTCGTTCGGGACCATCTTCTGGATGCTCAACAACTCCTGGCCGTCGGTCCAGTGGAACCTGTACGACTACTTCTTCAAGCCCGGCGGCGGCTATTTCGGCACGAAGAAGGCCACCGAGCCCGTGCACATCGCGTACGACTACAACACCGGCAAGGTCCATGTGGTCAACTCGACGCTCACCTCACGCGCCGACCTCCAGGCGACCGCGACGTTCCACACCATCCCCGACCTCACCCAGAGGCACAGCACAACCAGATCCGTCACCGCACCTGCGAACGCCTCGTCCGAAATCATGAAGGTCCCGGCGGTCGGCGGGTTGTCTCCCACCTACTTCATCCGGCTCCAGCTGAAGGACTCCTCCGGCGCGGTCGTCAGCGACAACCTCTACTGGAACTCGACCAGGCCCGACGAGCTGGGCCCCAAGTCCGACTGGCACCACACCGAGGTCAAGACGTACGCCGACTTCAGCGGACTCAACAGCCTGCCCGCCAACCCTGCCCTCGCCGCCTCTGCCACTCGCACCAGCGCGAACGGGAACGAGACGGCCACCATCAAGCTGACCAACACCAGCCCGAAGAACCTCGCGTTCTTCGTCCGCCCCGAGATCACTGCGGGCGCCGACGGCACCGAGGTCCTGCCGATCACCTATTCCGACAACTACGTCTCGCTCTGGCCCGGCGAGTCCACCACCATCACCGCCACCTACGCGACTCGTGACCTGGGCGGCAAGCCGGCTCACCTCCGCATTCGCGGCTACAACGTCCCCACCAAGTCGATCCCGATCTCCTGATCCCCCCGTTGGCCCGTTGCCACCGGCAGCCCGTTGGTCCCGTCAGCCTGTTAGCCCGTCAGGAGTTTTGAGGAGGCGGCTGCGGAAGAGGTCCAGGACCTGGTTCAGGGCGGCGCGGGTGGGCTCGTCGGGCGCGTCGATGAGGTGCTCGGTCAGCACGGAGTGCCGTTTCGTGAAGGCGTCCGGGTTCGCGCAGGCGTCGTCGAGCTCGACGGCCACGAAGGCGTCGCCGAGCTCGCGGCGCAGAAAGTCGAACCGGCTGCCCGGCACCAGCGTGTCGCCCTCGAAACGGAGCCCCAGGACGGTCAGTCCGTTGGCGCACCTGCCCTTGACCTTCGCCAGGTCCTCGGGCGAGATGTCGATGGCCTCACGCTGCCGGCGCATGAGAGGGAGCGGCAGCGAGGGCTGGGACAGGACCGGGGCGAGCAGGCGATCGTCGGTGGCCATGGCGAGCGCGAAGCCTCCCGTGAAGCACATGCCGACCGCGCCGACTCCGGGGCCACCGGACCGTTCGTGCTCGCTCGCCGCGAGGGCGCGGAGCCAGTCGACCACCGGCGAGGTCTTGCCGGTGGCCAAGACCGTGAACTCCCTGCTGATGCAGGAGGGCACCAGCGAGGAGGCCACGTAGGACGCCGTCGCCCGCCAGCCGTGCTCCTTGGGGTGCGGGTCACGGCCAGGGCGGCCGAACAGGTGCGGCATGACGGCGGTGCAGCCGATGCCCGCGACCATGCGCGCGAACTCGGTCACCTTCGGCGTGATGCCGGGAATCTCCGCGATCACGATCACCGCGGGGCCGGTGCCCCGCCGGTAGATCGTCCGGGTCTTGCCCTGATGCGTGAACGTCGCGGTCTCGAAATCGCGCAGGTCGTCATCGGCCATGGGCCACCTCCGGGGGTCAAGGTTGCTTGAATTCCACCATGTAAGGCACTACTGACAACCGGGCCCACTGCCCTGAACTATGGTGATCGGATGCCGGACTCATCGCCGCGTCGGCTGCCCAGGGGGCGGTACGCGCTGTCTCGCGAAGAGGTCGAACGCATCCAGCGCACGCGGCTGTGCACCGCGATGGCTGAGGCGATGACCGAGAAGGGCTACGTGGGCACCTCCGTCGAGGACGTGCTCAAGCGGGCGGTGGTGTCCCGGCAGAGCTTCTACCAGCTGTTCGACTCCAAGCTCGACTGCTTCATGACCGCCTTCGCCGGGGCCGGCGACCTGCTGCTGCGGCGGGTGCTGGAGTCGGTAGGAGTGGACGAGGCCACCGGGCAGGCGCGGCTGGAGGGCAGCCCGCTGGAGCGGTTCGAGCGGGCGGTCACCGCGTACCTGGACGTGCTGGCGACCGAGCTGCCGTTCGCGCGGCTGTTCCTGGTCGAGGTGTACGCGGCCGGACCCGACGCCATCCGGCGGCGGAGCGAGGTGCAGGTCACGCTCACCAACGCGCTCGCCGACCTGCTGGAGGTCACCGGCGAAGCCGGCCGCTTCACCTGCCAGGTGATCATCGCGGCGGTCAGTGCCATGGTGACCCCGCTCGTGGCCGCCGGCGATGTGGACGGGCTGCGCGCCATCGGGCCGCCGATGATCGACCATGTCCGCCGGCTGTGGGAGTCCGGCACGTTCGGAACGCCCCAACCCGCGGGCTGCGAGACTCAGACCGCCGGAGGGACGCGTCAGGCCATCGGGGAGCCACCGGGCAGTTCGAAGCCGAAGATCCATCCGGAGTAGCCGACGACGAGCACGCCCGCGTCCGGATCCACCCCCAGCCTTGGACGCCACCGGTCGCGGCGACGCACATCGGCAGCGGGCCGTCGCATCTGAAGACGTTCACGCGGTCAAGACGGAGTAGACGAGGGCAATCGCGATGGCGAGGCCGTACGCGATCGTGACGAGGCGCACGGCGCGGAGGCGGCGCGCCTCGTTCCAGCCGATGAACGCCAGGAGCCAGGCGAGCGCGGGCAGGACCAGCACACCGTGCAGGCTCACCCCGTGTGCGAGCTTGAGGAACCCGGTGACGGCGTAGGCGGTCTCCTGGCTGCCGGTGTCGACCTCGATCACACCCCGGGCGATCATGGCGGCTCCGGTGGCCAGGCCGATCATCAGTGTCACGAATCCGGCCCGCAGCGCCAGCCGCATGTCACCGGACAGCCCCACGCCGGGCCGGAAGGCGGCCACGGCCATGATGCCGAGCACCACGATGAGCACGCCGCCGCCCGCCGCGAGCACCGTCGAGACCGCCGAGTCGAACGCCGTCTCCCGGTTGATGTGCGACGGCACGCCCCGCCAGGCCTGCAGGGTGATGCCGCCGACCTCCACGAAGCAGTCCGCCGCGAAGACCCCCAGCAGGACGTTCCGGAGCCGTTCGCTGAGCTGCAGGTACGAGGCGACCCAGGTGATCGTGATCAGCGTCAGTCCGAACGACAAGCCGAACGTGGCCGGCTTCCGCCAGGGCACGGGCCCCGCCCAAGGCCCGCCGTCCACAACGAACACCGCCAGATGGAAGAGCCCCGCCGCGACGAGGAAGGCGCCCAGTCCGTACCAGACCCGCTGCACCCGCCGCCTGCGCGCCGCCACCGTCGCAACCATCCCGAAGCCCCAATCCGCTTGAGAACGGCTTCATCGTGGGGCGGGAAAGGCAAGTGCCGCGTCCTCCAAGGGGAGGCTTCGCGCCTACTCCGAGTCGCGTACGCCGACCTTGGTGGCGCCGATGGCGGCGGTGATGGCGGGCCAGCTCCTGACCAGTTCGCGCTTCCAGTACGCCCACTTGTGCGTGCCCGGCCCGTACAAGTTGGCCGTGATGGGGACGCCCGCCTGCTTCGCGGCGTTCACGAATCTGGTGGCCATGTACCCGGAGAACTGTTCACCGACCCGCCCGGCGTGCAAGGGCTCCATGTCTGGGTCGTCGTACGGCCCGACACGGCCGTCACCCGAGGAGACGTAGACGCCGACGCCCTTGAGCCGGGACACCATCACGGTGGCGTCGTGCGCCTTCCAGTTGGCGCGGTCTCTCACCGGGTCGCCCCAGATGTCGTCGCCGGCGGCAGCGTTCAGCTGCATGAAAACAGTCGGCATACCAGGCGCGGTGATGTTGAGCGCGCCGCTGTAGGACGCCGCGTACTTGAACAACCCCCGGTAGCGCTGGGCATACGTGATGGCGCCCTGCCCACCCGATGACAGGCCGATTGCGGCCCGGGACGACCCAGCGTGGAAGTTGCGCTCCATCAGGGGGATGACTTCCTTGATGTGGAAGTTCTCCCACTGCGGGATGCCGCCCTTGCCGTCGTTCCACCAGTTGGTGTACGAGCCGTTCCAGCCGCCCTCGGGCATGACGACCATCACGTCATGGCCTGCGGCGACCTGCCGGATGTTGGAGTCCTTGGTCCAGGACGTGTAGCGGTTGTTGCCGCCGTGGAAGGCGTAAACAACAGGCCACGTCTTCGTGGTCTTGGACTTCCACGACTTGGGGAACAGAACGCGCGTCTTCACCTCGGTCCCGAGCGCCGGCGTGGCGATCGTGACGTCGTAAAGAGACGCACCGACCTTCTCCAGCTTGGTGATCTTCGCCCCGCTGTCGGCCGGCTTGAAGCCCGGCAGCCCCTTGGCCTTGGGCATCTTCGGCTTCGCCCCGCGCTTGTCACCGCGCAGGTCCGGGTCGTTCGGCGCGGGCCTCTCCCTGCCCGTGCTGAACGGATTGCTCGGCGGCTTCCGATTCGGCGACGTCACCGGCGGGGGCGAGGCCATCGACTCAGGCCCCGGCACGAAGTTGCCCGGGATCGACGGCGGCGTCGGCGTACCGGCCGCAGCCTGGGGACGCTCCTCACTACCACCCGCCCCGGTCTGCGCAATCGCGATCACGCTCCCGGACAGCGTGACGGCGATCGCGACGCCCGAAGCAATCGCGATCTTCTTGTCGATCGAGCGTCTCTTGATGCTCGCCGGCCTCTTGGTGTGCTTCTCCACGGCTCCCCAGTCCGCCGCTCCACACGGAACGAAACTTCGAAGGAAAGTTAGTGTTCCATCCGCCACAAACGCAGGCAACGACAACAAACGCGACATCAGGTCACGATTACCACTCGATTCCCCCGCCCCTTACCTCCGAGGTAATCGCTCCAGGCCAGCCCGAGGTGGAAGGGTCGCCGGCATGGAACGTGCGCTAGAGGTGGCGGCAGGCGGCCGCGTCGTATGGGGGGCACTGGCCTTGGCCGCGCCGGGTCTCAACCTGAAGCTGGCAGGCATGAGCAACCAGGACGCCCCCGAGCTGCGATACCTGATCCGGGTCTTCGGAAGCAGAGCCATCGCCCTGGGCCTGGGCTACCTCGCCAGCGACCCGGCAGCACGACGGCGCTGGCGGAAGCTCTGCCTGATGGTGGACGCCTGCGACACCGCAGCCGGAATCACCCACCTGATCCGCGGCGACGTCCCCCGCGCGACAGCAGCCGGCCTAGCCACAATCACCGGCGCCTACACAGTCCTGGACATCCTGGCCCTCCGCCCTACACCCCCAGAGACCGGCCGATGATCTCTTTCATGATCTCGGTGGTGCCTCCGAAGATGGTCTGGATGCGGACGTCCTGGTAGGCCTTGGCGATCGGATACTCGTTCATGTAGCCGTAGCCGCCGTGGAGCTGGACGCAGCGGTCGACCACGGTCTTGAGCATCTCGGTGGTCCAGTACTTGGCCATCGAGGCCTCTTCGGCGCTGAGCTCGCCCTTGACCTCCTTGGCGATGCACTGGTCGACGAACGCGCGGCTGACGGTGATCTCGGTCTTCATCTCCGCCAGCGTGAAGCGGTTGTGCTGGAACTTGCCGATCGCCCGGCCGAACGCCTCGCGGGTCTTGCAGTACTCCAGCGTCGTCTCGAACGCCTGCTCCGCGCCTGACACGGCCGAGACCGCGATGCACAGGCGTTCGCGGGCGAGGTTCTGCATGAGGTAGATGAAGCCCATGCCCTCTTCACCGAGGAGGTTCTTCGCGGGAATCCGTACGTTGTCGAAGAAGAGCTCGGCGGTGTCCTGGGCGTGCATGCCCACCTTGTCGAGGTTGCGGCCGCGTTCGAAGCCCTCCATGCCCCGCTCGACCATGAGGAGGCTGACGCCGCGCGCTCCGGCGTCGGGATCGGTCTTGGCGGCCACGATCACCAGGTCGGACAGGATGCCGTTGGTGATGAACGTCTTGGAGCCGTTCAGGATGTAGTCGTCGCCGTCCTTGACCGCCGTGGTCTTCATGCCCTGCAGGTCGGAGCCGGCGGCGGGCTCGGTCATCGCGATGGCGGTGATCAGCTCGCCGGAGCAGTAGCCGGGCAGCCAGCGGGCCTTCTGCTCGTCGTTCAGCAGCTGAACGAGGTAGCCGCCGACCACGTCGTTGTGCACCGCGAAACCGGGCCCGGTGGCCATCGCCCGGGCGAGCTCCTCGTTGAAGATCGTGTAGTAGCGGTAGTCGTCATTGCCGCCACCGCCGTACTCCTCGGGCATCTCGATGCCCAGCAGGCCCTGCCGCCCGGCCGCGAGCCACACGTCCCGGGAGACGATCTCGTCCTTCTCCCACTGCGCGTGGTACGGCGCGATCTCCTTCGCGATGAAGGACCGCACCATGTCGCGGAAGGCCTCATGCTCCTCGGTGAAGATCTCTCGCGCCATGCGGTCCCCTCGTAAGTGCTTGCTGATACAGGATTAATGTAACACTGGCACTGTCACATGAGGGAGGAGGTGCGATGGAGCTCACCATCGACGAGCTGGCGGGCCGCGCCGGAGTCAGCGTTCGCACCGTCCGCTTCTATGCCGGACGCGGTCTCCTGCCCCCACCACGCCTGCGCGGCCGGACTGGACTGTACGGCGCCGACCACCTGGCTCGGCTGGAGCTCGTCCGTGAACTGCAGTCGCTGGGCCTCACCCTCGCCGCCATCGAGAAGCACCTCGCAAAGATCCCGCTCGACGCCCAGCCGGAAGACCTCGCCCTGCAGCGAGCCCTGCTCTCTCCCTGGGCGCCCGAGCAGTCCGAAGAGCTCGACCGCCACGAACTCGACCGCCGCGCCGGGCGGCACCTCGACGACGAGGCCCTCAAGCGCCTCGAAGCCCTGGGAGTCGTCGAACTGACCGGCTCCGCCTCCGTCCGCGTGGTCAGCCCGGCCCTCCTCGGCATCAGCGCCGAGCTCGCCGAGCTGCCCATGCCGCTCGACACCCTCATCGCCTCGCATGAGGCCGTGGAGCGCTACACCACTGCGTTGGCCGCCGAACTGCAAGGCGTCTTCCAGGACACCGTGGTCCGGCCGTACCGCGAGCGCGGCCGTCCGCCCGAGGAACGCGAACAGCTCCTCGAACTCGCCACCAAACTCAAGCCACTGATGATCCAGTCGCTGGTCACCTCGTTCCAGCGCGCCGTCGACAAGGCCATCCGCCGCACCGTCCCCCACGACTGAGCGCCGTTACCGTTCTCGGCGCTGCGGAGCGACCGGCAAGCGGAGCCGGGAGTCGCGGGCGGACCTCAAAGCGCTCCCCAGGCCGGATCCGACACTGCGGAAGACGCCCCAGCCAGACTGACACCCGCCGTGACGCTGAACACCGCCGGACGTCTGTGCTTCCTCGGTCGCCTTAACAGCTCGAGCAGTTCGAACCCAACCTGGCCGCCTTGCTGCGGCCTCGTTCAGCGTGAGGTGACCCGGCGCTCCTGAAGTCGGCCCGCCGGCTCATCAAGTCAGACAACAACGCGATCTGGAACAGCACGGCAGCCCGCATCCTGGCGACCGCCGCATCGGCGTGCCCGCCGCGTCTAACCGCTGAGGATCGTACTGATCGCCTTGTCGATGCGCCGCTGCCGCGTCTCCGCGGTTTTGGCCGCCTCGATCGCGAGCACGTGCTTACGCCGGTGGCTGTACGCGAGGCGGTCGAACGCCGCGCGGGCGGCCGGGTCGCTGTCCAGCGCCGCGGCAAGGTCCGGCGGCTCGTTCACCACGCGCGGCTCGGTGTCGAGCTGGAGATCGACCTCGATCTCCTCGCCCTCGGCGATCCCGCTCGCCTTGCGGTTGGCGGCGCTGATCCCGATCAGAAGCTTGCCCCGCATGGCCGCCACCCGGCTGCGCCAGGTGTGGCCGTTGATCGTGATGACGACCGGCGGCCGCTGACCGGAGCCGAGGGCCTCGACGATCTCTGGCGGGACCTCGACCCCGTTGGCGTTGCCGGTGGCGGTGCGCTCCGCCGTCACCGTGGCTCGGAACTTCATGAGCGTTCTCCCTGCGTTCGTCTGCCGACGACTTGGCGCGGCCACCACGTTCGAGGCAGCACCATGTTGGAGAGACTCCTCAGCCGGATTCTGGAGAGACTGCCGCAGCCGGCTCAGGCATCCTGCAGGAGGCCGAACTGGTTGCCGTCGGCGTCCTTCAGGGTGGCGATCAGCCTGCCGCCACCGACGTCCTTGACGTCGGTGACGGTCTCCGCACCGGCGTCGAGGGCCGCCTCCACACTGGCCTTGATGTCGTCCACGTGCCAGTAGGCCACCGGACCCGTCATGCCGCTCTTGTGGCCGTTGGGGTCCAGGCCGATGTCCTGGCCCGCCACCTTGTAACCCACGTAGTAGGGCTCGTCAGCGTACGGTTCGACGCCCGCGAGCCCGGAGTAGACCGCCTTGGCCGCGGCGATGTCGGTGACCGGATAGATGATCGTCTGGATGCCCTTGGACATGGTGCGCTCCCTCTCTCGGATTCATTCACATCGTGTGACTTCGGCCTGGTGGGCCGCCTGTCCGGCCAGTTCGTTCGGGCCGTGACATCACGCTATGAGCCCAGGTGAGGGGTTGGCTTCTTCATTCGTGACCGGTCCCAGTGAAGATGATCCGAGACGTGCTCGGTGAAGACGCCAGAGGTCATGTGCGGCTGCCCGAGAGCCATGGCACCAGCAGGGCCGTGACCTCGCCGGCCGCACGCTCCACATCCGAGCAGCGGGCAAGACAAGCACCCGTCGACGACCAGAACCAGAGACCGTCCACCGTCACCGATTCGCCGATCGCCGGCACCCGCGCGGCGTACACCCGGAGCATCGGCGGATACTCGCCATAGCGCGGTTCCGCCGTCCAGCCACGCCGCCCCAGCTCAGCGGCGAGCCGGTCAAGGTGCTGCCGCGAAGTCGGTGCCCCCCGGGGAACGGGCCGCGCCGGCTCCTTCCCCGCGTCCGGTGATGAACGCGGCCGATCCACGTTCATCGGGCTCCTTCGAGAGCGGCACGCAGTTCGGCAGGACTGTCGGCATCGTGCGCGTCCACCTCATGGAGACGGCCGTCCGGAAGCGGCCCGCGCACAGCCCACCACCGGCCCCGATCGCTGAGGATGAATCGCCACCCCGGGAAGTCGGCGCGGAGCCCAGCCAGCGCGTGAACGTCAGAACTGGCACGTGTGTCCATCGGAAACCTCACGTCCGGTCGATCCGCCGAGTAACACGACCAGACTGTCCCCGGAGGGTTACCCTCTGCTATCAAGCGCTCTCAAGGAGATCTCAAGGGCCCCGCCCCCCGGAGGCTGCCATGTCACGACAAGGACGCGAGCTCGATCCCGACTCGCTCGCCGGCTTCTTCGGCGCCGAACTCCGCGCACGCCGCGAAGGAGCAGGCCTCTCCATGGCCCAGCTCGCCAAGAATCTCGGCTACACACCGCAGTGGATCGGCGCCGTCGAACTTTCTGACGAAGCACCGTCCGAAGACTTCGCCCGCGACGTCGACACCTACTTCCAGACCGGCCTCTTCCACCGTCTCTGGCGTGCCAACAAGCGCGCGATCAGAAACCTCGTTCTGCCGCTGGGCTTCCCGCGTTACCTGGCGCTGGAGGCCAAGGCCACCCTCATCCGCTCGTTCGAGACCCAGGTTCTTCCCGGGCTGCTCCAGATCGAGCCATACGCACGAGCCGTCCTGCGTGCAGGCCGACCCCGCAGCTCAGAGGAAGAGATCGACGAACTCCTCGCGGCCCGTTTGGAACGCCAAGCGCTCCTGACCAGCGCCTCCCCGCCCAACTGCCTGTTCGTCGTGGACGAGGCAGCGATCCGGCGCCCGTACGGCGAAACCGCTGTCCTCCAAGCCCAACTCGATCACCTTCACAAGGTGACTGCGCTCCCCAATGTCCAGTTCCAGGTGTTGCCCTTCAGCGCGGGCCCGCACGCCGCACTCGACGGCGCATTCCAGATCCTGAGTTTTGAGGACGCACCAGACGCGGTTTACGTCGATGGGCCGAGCAACGGGTGGTTCATCGAGAAGCCAGACATGGTCAACAGCTCGGTCTGGTCGTACGATCTCATGCGAACCAAGGCGGCATCCCCTGAGGAGTCCCTCCTGATAGTCGCTTCGGCATGGGGAGAGAAATGACCGACCGATCAACCGTCGTATGGCGCAAGAGCAGCTACAGCGGCGGCTCTGGCGGCGCCTGCGTCGAAGTCGCTGCCCTCGGCATCTCCGGCATCGCCGTCCGCGACTCCAAGAACCCTGGCGGCCCCTCCCTCACGTTCGACGCCGCCGGCTGGCGCGCGTTTACTCGCCGCATCAAGGCCTCCGAGCACGACCCGGCCTGATCTCCCGACGGGGCCACCCGCGCTAGTGCCGTGGCAGCGAACGTTTGCCCGGTTCGGGGGTCGCGTCGTCCGCGTAGCATCACGTGGTGATCAATATGTGGGTGAGCCGGGAGTTGACCGGTGAGGTCGTGGCGAGGGCGGGGTGCGGGCTGCCGTGGGAAATCACCCTCGGCGGCCTGGACCGAGCAGCGTTCCCCTTGCTCGGCGCGCTCGATCCGTATGGTGATACGGTCTTCAATCACCGGCAGATCCCGGCGCTGCTTGGGGAGCTGGATCGGCTCCCCGCCGAGCGCGGCGGTGCGTGGGTCGTTGAAGTCCGGGCTTTGTGCGAAGTGGCCCGCAGGACGCACCACTATCTGCTGTTCATCGGTGACTGATCCCGCGTCAGGCCACGTTGGCGCGGGCAACGACTTGGCGTCGCCGGGCGTTGTCTGCGTGGCGGTTCCGCCAGATGATGTAGCGGATCATGCTGGCCTGTTCCTTGTGGCTGCGGTGGTCGGTGCCGTCCAGGGCGACGTAGCGCAACGCGGTGAACTGGGCTTCGATGCGGTTGAGCCATGAGAAGTTCGTCGGGGTGTAGGCGATCTCGACGTTGTTCGTCTCGGCCCGGCCCGCCACCCGGCGGCACCGTCTGGTGGTCAGGTGTGGTGAGCAGTTGTCGCACACGATCGCGATGCGCACCTCGGCGGGGTAGAGGGTGCGCAGGTAGCGGCAGAACTGAAGGAACCGGGTGCGCTTCTTGCGGGGCTTGACGTGCCCGAACAGCCGGTCGCGGGTCAGGTGGTAGGCGGCGAACAGGCGCCGGACGCCGTCGTTGCGGTTGTAGGCGGAGCGGGCGCGGTTCCCGATCGGGGTCGCTGTCCTTGCCGCCGACCGCGGCCCAGTGCCGGCCGGGGTGCGGCATCAGGCTCAGCGGCCCGAACTCGTCCAGGCAGATCACGACGATCGGCTCGCCGGGCTCGGATATCACCTCGCCGTCGGCGATCGCCTACAGATGCTCGACGCGGGCCTTCTTCACCGCGTACTCGGGGTCTTTGGAGGTCTTCCAGGTCTTCATGCGTTGAAAGGAGACGCCCTCGTCACGCAGCAGGACCCGAAGGCCCTCGTGGGAGATGTCGTCGACCACCCCCTCGGCGACCAGGAAGTCCGCCAGCTTGGACAGGCTCCAGGTGGCGAACGGCAGGCCGTGCTCGACCGGCTTGGACTTCGCGATCTCGCGGCGTTCGGGCAGGTTGAACGTGCGCGGACGGCCACCGGCGCACTTCGGGTACAGCGAGTCGAACCCGTCGGCTTTGAAGTGTGGATGACGTCCCGCACCCGGACCTCGCTGGTGAGCGTCACCTCGGCGATCTTCGCGACCGGCATCTTCTGCGCCGACCGCAGCACCATCTGCGCCCGCCGCCAGATCACCACCGAGCCAGTGCCCCGCCGCACCATCCGCAGCAGACGATGACCCTCGTCACCGTCGATCTCCCCAACCTGGACCCGCTCCGCCATCTGCCAAATCTGATACACCAGCCCCGCCAGCGTCCCTCACCACACCGACAGGGCAAACGTTCGCAGCTACGGCACTAGATGTACCGGGCGGCCACGCAGGTCCGGCACGAGCGGCAAGTCGCCACGAGCGCGGGTCATCAGCTGTGGTTTCGGGGACCACCGCGTTCCGTACACAGACGGGGCCGGTGGCGCCAGGGCAGACCCGGACCGTCACCTACATGGAGGCAGCCAAGGGCAAGGTCTGCCGCTTCGTGACCGCGCTGGGCGGACCGGGCAAACCTGAGTGCATAGCAGCGCGCCGATCTGACGCCCGCCGGGTGCTTGCCGGGACAACCGCGCAGCCGCAGGCGAACGTGGGGAAGCCTGGCGCCGTCCAGGAGGGTCATGGCGTCAGCAGGCGCCCGCTCACGCCACCGCCGCCCACATCGCCACTGTGGCCGCCACGTTCACCCCGATCGTGCCGCGCCGCGCGTGCGAAATCCGCGCGCTGCGCACGGGATATCGGCTGCTGCGTCCTGACGAGATTCATTTCGGTGAAGGTCGAGGTCGGCGGGCTCGGCATCGGTCGCCCCTGGTGCGCGGCCGGTCGCCCGTCTACGGCCGGTCGCCCGTCTGCGGCTGGCATCGAGGTTGGGGCTCGAACTCGTCGGCGAGGTGAGTGGGAGGAAGGCAGCGCGCATACCTGACGGCTCGCGGGGGCCGGTGGAAGATTTTGCCGCGCTGCGTCCGGGGTATCCGCCGGTGCCCGTCATGGCAGTGCCGGTGCGGTGGCGGCCACGCGATGACGTGGTCAGTCACCCTTGCAGCGCTCGCGGCTTGGCGATGGGGCATGTAAGCGGCGATTGGCAGCTTGTATGGGCTTGCTCTTTGGCGGCTCGCGCCTGTGAGAAGGCCGAGGGCGGCTGCGTGAGTATGGGCGTGCCTGTAGGCCCGGTGCGGTGGTGCGCCGGGCTGCAGGCTGGGGTGTGGATGGTGGTCAGGCCGCCAAGTGGTCGTCGTGCCAGGGATTGGCGGCGGGATCGGGTGACCGTCCAAGTCTGCCGCGTCTGGATCTGGCGATCCCCTCAGGTGGCAGCGCCCGATATCGGTAGAGGCCGTCGGTCTTCGTAATCTGCATCTGGTCGGGGTGGGTGTGTTTCCACCGGTTGTGCCAGCCGCAGCACAAGGCCAGCTTGTCGATGTCGGTGGGACTGTTGCCCAGCGCCCACCCATCGACATGGTCGACCTCGCACAACAACCCCGGCACCTCACAGCCCTGCACCGCGCACGACTCATACATCGTCTCCAGCACCCGGCGTTGACCATGGCTGGCGATGCGGACCGCGTGGCCCAGATAGAGCGGCTCGTGGTCGGGGCCCAGGATCAGCGGTGAGACCCCGGCGGTCAGCGCCAGGCGCCGCACCTGCGCGGCCGGGATCGGCGTGCCATCACGCAGCCACCCCGGCTGGTCGTCCCCGGTCAGGGTGTCCAGGCGGGCGATGACGGTGATGCGGGTGTTGCGGTGCCCGCCCGACAGCACGGTGGTCAGGGCGGCGGCGGTGCGTTCGGCCAGATCGCGGCGGTCGTCGCTGCCGGCGGGCTTGGCCAACGGCGCCAGGGTGCCATCCAGGAGGGCGGTGTCTTCGGGATTGAGCCAGCCCTTGACATAGCAGCCACCATCCAACGACCGGCTCACCGCCAGCCACGACCGCTCATACCCACGCCGCACATCCTCCGGCGGCCCATCGTCACCGTTCCGTTCGGTCACCAGGTCATGAATCTTGTTACCGAGCCGCGCGACCTTCCCCGCCGACAACCCCTCGTTAGCAGCCTTCAGCAGGATGTCTTCGGCGGTGGCACAGTCGGCATCGCCCAGACGGTGGACGGCGTCGGCGATGGTCGCGGCATACCCATACGGCAGCGCACCGGTGGCCATCTGCTGGCTGACCCGCTCCAGCCGCGGGAGTTGCCGGGCCAGGGTGATGCGTTCCTTGGCACGGCCTTCACGCATGCCCATCCGGCACCGCAACCACGCCTGAGTGGAGGCGAAACCCCAGTGCTTCATCTCCCCGGTCCGGTCCACCACCGCAATCAACCCCGCCAATACGCACTCGGTCTGATCGATGGCGGTGGCCAATTCCTCGGCCAACTCCATGCACGCCGCCCCTGATTCGGGGGCGGGTCGTTGGACAAGTTGGGCAGCGATCGCGGCCGCCGCTTCCACCAATTGCGCGGTGGAAGCGGACGAAAGATCCACAATCGAATCCATACTGTTATTGTATCGCTACGTTCGGTGATTCAGCAAGGCATTGAGATGTATCGGCGACCATATCCGGCCACAAGATTTACCGGTGCCGGTTTGGGCGGTTTTGCGCGAATGCCTTTGTTGCTCGACCACGCGGACGAGCCGACATGCTTTTCCAGAATCAGCGCGTGTGATGGCCGTCATTGATGGTGGCCGAGCCAGTTGCCATCCAACGGTTGTCGCGTGATTGAGGGCGGGTGAGTCGGAGTTTAAGTCGGCTGATCTAGGTGGGTGGTTGAGCGGTGCCGAATTGACCCTTTTACGTGTCCGTGCGGCGCACTGTGTGTTGCTGTCACGTTGGTTGCGGCTGCGGATGTCCAGCCAGGGTGCGAAGGGTGAGGGTGGGCGGCTGCCTGGGATGCGCGAAATCCCGCGCTCCGCGCGGCTTAAGGCTCGAACATCAGCACCAAGAGACCTGCGCGTCCGAACGCGCCACGCCCCCGCCTCCTTTCTTGTCGCTGCCGCTTTTGGATCGTGAGCCCCATCCCGCCCGGCGGCCGGACCAGCTGCCGGGCCAACGGGTGACCGCTGCCGCCCACCGCAGAGCGACACTGCGGTAATCCACAGGTGCCCAGAGCCTCAGGCAACAACAGAACCCAAGGACAACCACAACACACACCAACACCCGCGGTTGCGTCCATCGGGGTGGTGTACGAGTTAGCGCAGGTCGGTGGCGTGGCGTCGTGAAATGAGACGGCCATCGCGTGATCCTTCGAATCGACGAAGATCAGAAGGAGAAGAGAACGCGATGGCCGTGGACAACAGTATGGACCCTGCGGGCTGGTTGGCCGAGCAGATCGGGGCGTGTGAGCCGGATCTGTTGCGGTCGATGGTCAAGACGATGGCAGAAGCTTTGATGTCGGCCGAGGCCGACGCGGTGTGCGGCGCCGGTTATGGCGAGCGCTCGGTTGAGCGGGTCAACCGGCGTAGTGGATATCGGGAGCGGGACTGGGATACCCGCGCTGGAACCATCGAGCTGGCCATCCCGAAGCTGCGCAGCGGGTCGTACTTCCCCGACTGGCTGCTGGAACGCAGGCGGCGGGCCGAGCAGGCGCTGGTGTCGGTGGTGGCCACCAGCTATCTACTGGGCGTGAGCACGCGGCGGGTGGACAAGCTGGTCGAGCAGCTGGGCATCAAGGGCATCTCCAAGAGCCAGGTGTCGCAGATGAGCAAGGTCCTGGACGCGCAGGTGGCGGCGTTCGGCAACCGGGCGCTGGACGCCGGGCCGTATGCGTTTGTGTGGGTGGACGCGCTCACCCAGAAGGTGCGTGAGGGCGGCCGGATCGTCAACGTGCACGTGCTGGTCGCCACCGGCGTCAACGCCGACGGGCA
Organism: Actinomadura rudentiformis; assembly: GCF_008923185.1. Lineage (GTDB taxonomy): Bacteria > Actinomycetota > Actinomycetes > Streptosporangiales > Streptosporangiaceae > Spirillospora > Spirillospora rudentiformis. The sequence goes on along the minus strand of NZ_WBMT01000026.1, from coordinate 108,003 downwards.
CCGCGAGATCCTCGGGGTCGAGGTCACCTCGGCCGAGGACGGCGCCGGCTGGCTGGCGTTCCTGCGCGGCCTGGTCGCCCGCGGCCTGTCGGGCGTCCAGCTGGTCATCTCCGATGCGCACCGTGGGCTGGTGGAGGCGATCGGCTCGACGCTGCCGGGCGCGGCGTGGCAGCGCTGCCGCACCCACTACCCTGCGCAACCTGCTGACCAAGGTGCCCAAGTCCGCGCAGCCATGGGTGGCCACGCTGGTCCGCACGATCTTCGACCAGCCCGCCGACCAGGAAGTACACGCCCAGCACGCCCGCGTGGTGGCCACATTGGAAGCCAAACATCCCGACGCCGCCGTCCACCTGGACGAGGCCAAGGCCGACCTGCCGGCCTTCACCACCTTCCCGCGCGAACTGTGGCGCCAGATCTGGTCCAACAATCCCCAGGAACGGCTGAACAAAGAGATCCGGCGCCGCACCGACGTGGTCGGCATCTTCCCCAACCGCACCGCCATCATCCGCCTGATCGGCGCCGTCCTGATGGAACAAACCGACGAATGGACCAAAGCCCGCCGCTACATGGGCCTGGACTTCCTGGCCAAAGCCCGCCTGAGAATCATCCCAGGCGACACACCAGACCCCACGATCGACCAACAAGAACTCACCGCTTAACCTGCAGAAACAGATCACGCGAAGGCCGATCTTCTACACCACTCCGCTGGACGTGACCGGACCCGCTGGAGCCCGCGCCCCGTGCGGCCTAAAGCTCGAACACTAGCCACCAGCAAACCCGCACGTCGAACGCGCCGAACCCCCCACTTCCCTTTCTTGTCGCTGCCGCTTTTAGACCGTGAGCCCCATCCCGCCCGGATGCCGGACCGGCTGCCGTGCCAAGGGGGTGACCGCTGCCGCCCACCGCGAAGCGGCACAGCAACAACCCACAGATACACAAAGCCGCAGGCAACAGAACCCAGACCCGCTTCACCTCCCGCGCTCCGCGCGGCTTAAGGCTCGAACATCAGCACCAGCAGACCTGCGCATCCGAACGTGTCGCGCCCCCGCCTCCCTTCTTGTCGCTGCCGCTTTTAGGCCCCCAGCCCAACCACTCGACTGCCGGACGGAATGCTCAGCCAAAGGGGAGACCGCTGCCGGCATCCGCGAAGCGGCAAAGCGGTAACCCAGCAGATGCACAAACCCGCAGGTGGACAAGAACCAAAGCCCAGCAACATCTTTCTTCGCCGCCAAGGGCTGAGGCGAAAACGCGCCAATCCTCAGCCGGGTTACCGCGCCAGGCGGGGCGACCGTGGCAGCCAACGCTCACCCAAACCTCGAAACGGCGTCGCTTCCGGCAACACCTTTCCGGGTAGACAAGGCGTGCTTGATGCCGGGCTGCTCGATGGCCGGGCGTGCTCGATGGGGCAGGCAGGCTCTGGGGCTGTTGGCCAGCGGACCCGATGGCGCAGGCGAGTCCGATGAGCAGGCGCCCTTGATCCTGATGGAACTGGGCGCGCTAAATGGACAAGAGTGCCTGTATGGGACTGACGTACATGATGTGCCAGGTGGACGCGAAAGTCAGGCCAGGCCAAAAGACCAGGCAAGACTGATGGGGCCAGGCTGGTCGAATGATCGGTCGGGGCCGATGCACTGGGCGGGCCTAGTTTCGGCGGACTTGATGGGGCCCTCGGGCTTGATGGATCTGGCGGGCTTGATGGGTCAGGCGGCCAGGTTGCAGCCAGCAGCCGCGAGGTTGCGGGCGGGCGGCGTTGGCTCGCGAGGTGGTCGAGGTTGCGTGGCTACTGCGTGCCTGGGCGGAGGCCGTGGTTTAGGGCGGGGCGTCAGGTGTTGTGCCATTCGCCGCCTTCGTACTGGACGAGGCGGGGGTGGACGAGGGTGTTGACGTCCACGTCGCGGTGGCGGAGGTCTTTGCCGAAGACGGTGGCGGCGCGGAGTACGTCGGAGTCGAGGAAGCGCAGGTCGGGGGTTTCGGGCGCCAGCTTGAGCTCGGGGCGGGTCGTTCCGGGCACGGCCAGGACGTAGCCCCAGTCGCCGAAGCTCGGCACGTCCACGTGGTACGGGCTCGTGGCGAAGCCGGCCTCGCGGATGGTCTTCTCGATGCACCAGAACGACTTGGGCGCGAAGTACGGGGAGCCGGACTGGACGACCATGCGACCACCCGGCGCGAGGGCGCGCTTGACCAGGCCGTAGAACTCGACCGAGTAGAGCTTCGCGGTGGCGACGTCGTCGGGGTCGGGCATGTCGACGATGATCGAGTCGAAGCTCCCGGTCTGGCCGCGGAGCCAGGAGAACGCGTCGGTGGTGATCGTGCGGACGCGGGGGTCGTCGAAGGCCCGCTGGTTGAGGGCGGCGATCTCCTTGTAGGTGCGGGCCAGGCGGATCATCTCGGGATCCAGCTCGACCAGGGTCGCGCTGCGGACGTCCTTGTAGCGCAGCACCTCGCGCAGGGCCAGGCCGTCGCCGCCGCCCAGGATCAGGACCTTGCCGCGGGCACCTGACAGGGCCGGGTGGACGAGGGTCTCGTGGTAGCGATACTCGTCCACCGAGGAGAACTGCAGGTCGCCGTTCAGGAAGAGCCGGAGGTCGGGCTGGCCCGAGAGCGCCACCCGGCGGGTGATGATGATCTCTTGGTACGGCGTTCTCTTGGAGAGCGCGATCGGATCTCGGTAGAGCGCCTGGCGGGCGGAGACCTCGAAGCCGTCGGCCAGCAGGTACGTGCCGCTGAGAACGAGCAGGACGGCGCCCATGCCCGTCCACAGGGCGATGCGGGCCGCGCGGCCGATCTGGCGGCGGAAGAGCCACAGAACGACGGCGATGCCCGCGACCGCGTTCACCACACCGACCAGGAGCGCACCCTTGATGTGCCCGAAGACCGGCAGGAGGAAGAACGGGAAGGCCAGGCCGCCGATCAGCGCGCCCACATAGTCGGCGGCGAACAGGTCGGCGACCGCGCTGCCTGCGTCCTGCCGCCGGATGCGCTGGAGCAACGTCATCAGGAGGGGGATCTCCGCGCCGATCAGGGCCCCGACCAGGAACGCCACCACGATCAGCGCGGGCACGTAGAGGTTGAGCCAGGCGAACGCGGCGTACAGCGCGAGAACCGAGAGGCCGCCCAGCAGCGCCAGGGCGGCCTCCACGATCGCGAACGCGGCGATGGGCCGGCCCTGCAGCGGCTTGGCGGCCAGCGAGCCGACGCCCATCGCGAAGACCATGACCGACAACACGATCGACGCCTGCGTGACGGAGTTGCCGACGAGGTAGCTGCCCAGCGCCACCAGCGCCAGCTCGTACACCAGACCGCAGGCGGCGCACGTGAAGACGGCCGCCAGGACAAGGGCCCTGGCGGCCCTGGCGGGCAGCCGCAACGACGGCGGGCCGGTCGTGGCCTCCATCGGCGGGTCGGTCGTGCTCTCCATCAAGGACCTCCCCCGGTGCGGTCCCTCGACGAACTCAGGAAACGGCGCCCGCGACGATCGCGGCCACCGCGAGGTCTGCTGCGGCGACGACCCATCCGGCCGGGTGGATCGCCGTGCCCTCGACGAGGGTCGCGCCCAGTTTGCCCGGCGTGCTCGCATCGAGCAGGTAGAACGCGGCGACCATCAGCACGATGCCCAGCAGGCCGAAGACCGTCGTGTCGATGAGCCCCTGCCCAAGGTCGTTGTCGCTGGTCACGATCGCGGTGGTGACGATCGCGCCGACGCCGAGCAGCTTGGCCGACAGCAGCAGGGCCGCGCCGCGGTTGCCCTCGCTCCAGATCTGGTGGCCCAGGCGGCCCGGCGTCGTCACCTCCACGACCAGGTAACCCAGGGCCATCAGGGCGATGCCGAGCGCGCCGAACGCCAGCGTGGCCCCGGCCTCCTCCAGGACGTCGTTCATCCGAAGCTCCTCACTTGCCTGATCCGGGTCCGCCGCCGCGGAAGGACGCGGTGCCGTTGCGGTTCCAGCCGCCGCTGCCAGGACTCGTCCAGCGGGTGCCGACGTACGAGTGGTAGCGCCGGTAGCCGGAGTCGGGGTCGTCGACCGTGATCCGGCTGCCCGCGCCGTCGGGCAGGATCCCGACGACCGTCTTGGGGTACTGCAGGAAGATCCCACCCTGGGCCGCCGCCACCATGCTCACCGGGACGGCGCGTCCGTCTTGAGAGCTCCCACTGCCCTGGGCGTTCAACGCGACTCCCTGGGCGCTCACCGGGACTCCTTCGCCGCTCAGCGGGACTCCCTGGGCGCTCTGCGGGACTCCTTGGGCGCTCAGCGGGGCGGCGACGGGAGCGGCGGGCATGCCGGCCCCGCTGGCCAGCGCCAGAGCGTCCACCCGGTCGATCGGCTTGAACTTCTTCGCGATCTCACTGGCGACCTTCTGCGGGCTGTTTCCCGAGCGGTAGGTGTCGACGCTGAGCTTGTTGTACTTCTTGGCGATCCAGCCGCCCGGCTCGTCGTCACCCCTGATGAGGACGGCGATCAGGACGATCACTCCGATCACCGCGGCCACCACGCCGCCGATCAGCCACTTACGGTTCACGATTCGCTCACCAGCCGGCTTCGCGTCATGACGATCTCCCGGGTCTGCGGATAGGCATGCCAGGTGCGCCAGCCCAGCCCGTTGGCCGCCAGGGCGAGCGCGGTCACTGCATAGGGGGAGCCAGGGAAGGTCCCGGTCAGGGCGTCGTCCCGGTCGGCGAGGCGGGCGCAGAGGTCGTCGACGGCGGTGCCGAACGCGGCGTCGTCCTCATGGGTGACCGTCGTCGCGCCGAACTCGTACGACCAGCCGGGCAGCGCCTCGTTCACCCGGCCCGGCAGCGGCCCGGGACGGCCGGGCAGGCACGCGACGGTCTCGCTCACGGGCCCGGCGAGCACCTGGTGGGACGCGCCGAGCAGGCGCAGTTCCACGGCGAGCCCGGCGCGTTCGGCCGGCAGCACGGCCAGCGCGTCGAGCGCGGGGAGGCCGAGCGCGAACGACAGGGCGTCGGCGCGGCTGTCGACGTACGCGGTACGGAGGGTCGCGAGCAAGGGATCAGCTGCCCGAGTAGATCGTCAGCGTGCCGGTGGGGACACGCTCGCCGGTGCCGAGCTCCCACGGGCCGTCGCCGTACCGCTCGAACGACAGGTAGCGCCCGCCGGAGCCCTCGTAGTCGACGTACTCGACCCGGCCGCCCTCACCCACGCCGGTCGTGCCCTCGCTGCCGTAGTCGGCGGTGCCGTGCTCCTCGCGCCGGTATTCGACGCCGTCCACGACCAGCGTCTTCTGGTCGGGTTTGAGGTCACCGACCTCGTGCTCGGTCCACCAGACGACCTCCAGGTCGGGATCCTCCTCGACCGAGATCCAGACCTTCTGGTCGACGGTGTCGGCGTCCAGGAGGTGCTCGCTCCAGGTGAAGCCGCCCTCGCGCATGCGCAGCGAGCCGCGCACGAAGTAGCGGACGCCGAGGTACTCGATCATGTCACCGGCCTTGATCGTCCGCGGGTCGCCGCCCACCTCGTCCTCGGCGGCGAACGGATCGCGCGGCACGGCGCGTTCGGCGGCCTGCTCGGTGGCGCCACCGCCCGCACGCCGGCGCAGCATGACCACAATGATCACGACGAGCGCGATCAGAATGAGGGCCAGCAGTACCGGCACGACCGCCCCGCTCATGCGTCCTCCATCGATGCGTTGAAAACGCCTGCGTCCGAAAACGCCAGTGACCAGCGGATCTTATCGACATCGGGCGCCGCTGGGTATATGCGTCGTCTACTGTCCGTTCCCGGCCGGGTCCGGCAGAGTGATCAAGCCGGGTCCGGCAGAGTGATCAAGCCGGGTCCGGCAGAGTGATCAACCTGGGTCCGGCAGCGTGGCCAACCTGGGTCCGGCAGCGTGGCCAACCTGGGTCCGGCAGCGTGGCCAACCTGGGTCCGGCGGCGCGGCCAACCTGGGTCCGGCGGCGCGGCCAACCTGGGTCCGGCGGCGCGGCCAACCTGGGTCCGGCGGCGCGGCCAACCTGGGTCCGGCGGCGCGGCCATGACGGGTCCGGCAGCGCGGTCAAGACGGGTCCGGCGGCGTGGCCAATCCGGTCCGACCGGGTCGTCACCACGCGTTCAGAGGCGGGCGGCGGCCTCGGCCACGCGCTCGTCGGTGGCGGTGAACGCGATGCGGACGTGCCGTGCGCCGCCGGGCCCGTAGAACTCGCCTGGGCCGACGAGAACGCCGCGTTCGGCCAGGTAGGCGACGGTGTCCCAGCATTCCTCGCCGCGCGTCGCCCACAGGTAGAGCGAGGCCTCGGAATGGTCGATCCGGAAGCCGTGGCCCTCGAACGCGGCGCGCAGGACGGCGCGGCGGCGGGCATAGCGTTCACGCTGCTCGTCCACGTGGGCGTCGTCGTCGAACGCGGCGATCATCGCGGCCTGGATCGGGGCGGGCACGATCATGCCGGCGTGCTTGCGCACCTCCAGCAGCCGCTTGACCAGCTCCAGATCGCCGGTGACGAACCCGGCGCGGTAACCGGCCAGGTTGGACCGCTTGGAGAGCGAGTTGACGGCCAGCAGACCCTGGTGCGAGCCCTCGCAGACGTCGGGGTGCAGGATCGAGACCGGGGGGTGGTCCGGCTCCCAGCCGAACTCCAGGTAGCACTCGTCGCTCACGACGATCGAGCCGCGCTCGCGCGCCCAGGCGACCACCTTGCGCAGGTGCTCGGCGGGCAGGACCTTGCCGGTCGGGTTGGACGGCGAGTTCACCCAGACGATCTTGGGAGCGGCCGGGCCCAGGGACAGCAGGCCGTCGGTGGCGACCGGCTCGGCCCTGGCCAGCCGGGCGCCGACGTCGTACGTCGGGTACGCCAGCTCCGGAAAGACCACCTGATCGCCGGGGCCGGCGCCGAGCAGGGTCGGAAGCCAGGCCACCAGCTCCTTGGTGCCGATCACCGGCAGCACGGCCGCCGGATCCGCACCCGCCACGCCGGCGCGGCGGCGCAGCCAGCCCGCGACCGACTCGCGGAGCTCGGGGCGGCCATAGGTCATGGGGTAGCCGGGCGCGTCGGCGGCGGCGGCCAGGGCGGCGCGGATCGGCTCGGGAGTGGGGTCGACCGGAGTCCCGACCGACAGGTCGACGATGCCGCCCGGGTGCCGGCCGGCCAGTTCCTTGTACGGCTCCAGCCGATCCCACGGGAAGTCCGGCAGCGTGAACAAAACCCACTCCTCCTCAGACAAGGCCTCCGGCAGAGGCCCTGGACGATCTCAGGACAGAGCCCTGAACGGCCTCAAGGCCGTGACCCGTCCACCACAGGGTCACGGCCTTGAGGTTACGCAACTGTTCCTCGGTCCCGAGCCGGTGGGACGTCGGTCAACCCGGTCGATCCGCGGAGAGAACCCGGTCTCCTCGGGACGGACTCAGTCGTCCTGGGACTGCGGGGGCAGCGCCGCGACGATCGGGTGGTCCTTGTCGATCTTCCCGACCTTGGAGGCGCCACCCGGGGAGCCCAAGTCGTCGAAGAACTCCACGTTGACCTTGTAGAAGTCCTTCCACTGCTCAGGAACGTCGTCCTCGTAGTAGATCGCCTCAACCGGGCAGACCGGCTCGCACGCACCGCAGTCGACGCACTCATCCGGGTGGATGTAGAGCTGACGCTTGCCCTCGTAGATGCAGTCGACCGGGCACTCTTCAATGCATGCCTTGTCGAGCAGGTCCACACAGGGCTGCGCAATGACGTAGGTCACGTTCGTGACTCCTCTCGGGTTTCCCGGCCCCGCCGTTGGCCACGGCTCACCGCAAGCTCGCTGTGAATAGTATTGCCACCACGGCTCAGTCGATTCGACATGGGGGTCCTCACATGTCTGGCCGTTTCGCCGCCCGGCTGGTCGTCTCGATCACCGCCGCAGACGTCGGCCAGCGGATCTCGCTGCGTCGCCGTCTGCCTACGGGAGAGTACAGCGACGTGGTCGGCGTCCTCGAATCCTGGTCGGACGAAACGCTCCAGGTCCGCCGCCGCACCGGCGAACTGGTCGAAGTACCCGAGGGCATCATGGTGGCCGCCAAGGTCGTTCCTCCCACGCCCCCGCCCCGACGCCGCCGCACCACCGAAGACTGACCTTACGGCTGGGCGGTCGAGAATCAGTCGAGCAGCGCCATGGCGAGGGCGCCCATGAACCCCAAGGCCAGCGCGGACTGGACGAGGTGGGCCACCACGGCCTGGGCGGGCTCGGGGGCCTGGACGGGCACCGGTTCGCGGCCGCCGCCGGGCATGCGCGTGAGCTCGTTCAGCTGATCCCCGAAGCCCGGGCTGCGCATGATCAGGCCGGATCGCGGTGCGGCCAGGCTGATCCGGGCCCCGTCACGTTCCTCCGCCTGGACGAGGCGGCCGAACAGCGTCGGGACCACAACGAACCGGACGACCCGTTCCCAGGCCACCTCCGCCTGCCGCCCGGCGAGCCGGTTGGTCAACCCATCGGGCCACGCCTCCGTGACTCCGCAGTTGAGTATCACCAGGCTGCGCGCCGCGAAGGCGGTCGCGCCGAACCCGACGATCAGGGCGGTGACCGAGGGGTCCAGGATGCCCGCGAGCAGGAGCACGGGACCGGCGGCCAGTGCCGGTATCGCGATCAACGGGCTGCGCCGCTCCGGATGCAGGCGCAGCACAGGTTCTCCGGAGGTACGACCCATCCCCATCCCGATCAACTTGAGGCAACCCCAGGCAAAGCCTCGGCAATGACTGAGACGCCGCCGCACGCCCCATGGTCGCCACCCGCGCCGGGCTTCACAAGATGTGCTGAGGGTCACTATGGAGGCGCCCGAGAATGCGGTGGCAACTGAGGACGAGGCGTACGCATGCCTCGCGATGGGTCTACACGGACATCACGCTGTGGGCACCCGCCGCAGCGGCAGCCGGGCCGGGAGCCGAACGGCCACGGCACGGTAGTGGCGGCCGGAAGCGAACGGGCGCACATTGTGCTGCCCACCATCGCGAGCAGAATGAAGCCATCTGCGGGATCGCCTCACGTCTAAGGCCTGCCCGCATCCCCATTCGGCCCAAGACGGGCGGACTCTCAGAGCCGTCGACCTGTGCGTGCGCGACGGGCGTGTCTCCAAGGCAACCCAAGCCCAGCCACGCACCTGTCGTCTCACTCCACGATGCAGGCACCTGGACGCCACTCGCCACGGGCGCCGACCTTGAGACAGTCCCCAGTCGCACCACTGCAGGAACGAAAAAGACCGCGCTACCAGGGAGGGCCGCGGGACGGCCCGTCCAGGCTGTGCCCTTGATCGGCCTGACTCGAGCACGTCGCCGTCCCGGGCGAGGTAGAGCTCCGGCGAGGCGCTGGCCATCTCCAGTCCCGGCAGCCGCAGCGTCATCGCGTACTCCGCCGAATGCCGCCGCGCGTGACGCGCTCGCTATCAGGAAGCAGGTGCGGACGGAGCAAGCGGCGTCGCGCTCGGCGTCCACGACGGTGATGGTGAAGGCGGCCCTCCGCTAGGCGCGCGGCCGGGGCCGCCGCTTGGCCCGCTGGATGGCGTGCCACTCGGGCTGCCGGATGGCGTGCCGCTCGGACTGGCCGGTTTGGGCTTGGGCAGCGGCCGCTCGGCCTGAAGGTACTGGTGACCGGGCTTGAGCGTCTGTCCCTGGAAGATCTGGGAGACGGTCACGAACGTGAACCCACGGCGCTTGAGTCCGGACAACACCTGGGGGATCGCGTCCACGCTCGCCGGGTGGATGTCGTGGAAGAGCACAATGCCGCCGCTCTCGGGCTCGCTCGTTCCGATGCGGATGTTCGTGCTGACGCTGCGGTGCTGCCAGTCCAGTGAGTCGACGCTCCAGAGGATCTGCGGCATCGCCACGGCACGTCCCACGCGGGCGTCGGTCGCTCCGTACGGCGGTCGGAACATCGTCGGCCTGACCCCGGACGCCGCCTGAATGGCATCGTTCGTGCGCTGTACCTCTGCACGCACGGCGCTCGACGACAACTCTGTCATTTCCGGGTGCGACCAGCTGTGGTTGGCAACCTCATGCCCCTCTTGGACCATGCGCTTCAGCAGCGCCTCATTGCCCGCCACGTTCTGGCCCAACATGAAGAACGTGGCGCGCCCTCCGGCTGCTTTCAGGTCGTCCAGAAGTCGCGCGGTGTGTTCGCCAGGTCCGTCGTCAAAGGTCAGGGCCACGCACTTGGCCTTCATACAGTCGACGGGCGGCGCCGTCGGTGTGGGTGTGGGCGAAGGCGAGATCGTCTTGACCGCTGCCCGCTGCCGTGCCGTCTGCCTCTCCCGGCCGTTCGTGTCCTCGCAGGCGAATGCGGCCAGCATTACCCCGGCCGCGACGAGAACAACGGAATAACTGCTTCGCACCACGAACCCCCGAACGTGTCGCCCCGTGCGACTGAATACCCTCCGTCGCTCTAGTCACACACATCCGCAAAACCCGTTCCGCACCTGCGGGGGCGATACGACCGCAGCCCAGGCACAAGACAACCGCATGGCCAGGCACAGGCGACCGCTAGTCAGCCACAACTGTCCCCATGCCAGGCAACCACGAGGCCAAACCCGCAGGAGAACGCGCGGCCCGGCGCACAGGCAAGGCAGAGCACACGTGAGTGGCTGCAGGCCAGGCGACCAAGCCCGTAGGTGATCGTGGCCTGAAGCACAGGCGAGGCGGAGGACGTGCGGGTGATTGCGGGCTGGGTGACCGCGCCCTGGAACGCCCCAGGCGACCGTGAGGTCGGCGCACAGGCTACGCAGGACCGGGCAGCTGCGGGCGATCGCTTGTCCAGGCGCGGGTGACTGGGCGGCCGGGCTGCTTCAGGGTCAGCGGAGGGGCCAGTCGGGGACTTGGGCGGGGAGGTCGGTGCTGACCCGCATTGGGAATTTCGCCGGGCGCTTCTCCAGGAACGATGTCACGCCCTCGTTCGCGTCTGGGGCGCCGCCAAGGGCCGCCATCAGGCGGGAATCGGCGGCGTGTGCGTCCCAGGGGGAGGAGGCCGACAGGCCCGACCACATGAGGCGCCGAATGGTCGCCACTGACACGGCCGAGGTGTTGTCGGCGATCTCCCTGGCCAGTTCGTACGCCGCTGGGAGGAGTTCGTCCGGTTCGTACAGCCGCGACACGAGGCCGCCGTTGAGAGCCTCTTGGGCGTCGAACACGCGCCCGGTCGCAGCCCACTCCATGGCCTGGGCGATGCCGACGAGGCGTGGCAGGAACCAGCTCGACGCCGCCTCGGTGACGATGCCGCGCCGCGCGAACACGAAGCCGAATTTCGCCTTCTCGCTCGCCAGCCGGATGTCCATGGGCAGGGTCATCGTCACGCCCACGCCGACCGCCGCGCCGTTGAACGCGCCGATGACGGGCTTGAGGCAGCGCGCGATCCGCAGCGCGACCGTGCCGCCGCCGTCCCGGGGCGTGCCGTCCTCCAGGACGTCGTCCTCCCCGGCGAACATGTCCTGCGACTTCTCCTTGTTGAAGGTGTCGCCGCCACCCTCGAGGTCGGCGCCGGCGCAGAACGCCTTGCCCGCTCCGGTGACCACCACCACCCGCACGTCGTCGTCCGCGTCGATCTTGTCGAACGCGTCGAGCAGCTCCGCGCGCATGACGTACGTGTACGCGTTCATCCGTTGTGGCCGGTTCAGGGTGATCGTGGCGATCCCGTCCTGAACCCCGTACTCGATCTCGGTGTACGACACCCTGCGGCCCCTCTCGCCAACGTTTAGAACGACATTCTAGGAAAGCCGTTGGCCAGGGCGCCCGTCAGGTGGCGGCAGCGGGGAAGAGCCGAGTCAGGACATCGCGGCGCCAGTCGTCCAGCGAGCCCTCGAAACCGTGCGGCGGCAGCGGGACCAGCTCGCCGTTCTCGACCTTGAGCTGGATCGTGACGCCCGGCGCCAGCTCCAGTTGCTCGGGCACGTCCTTGCCGCCGGCGGCCAGACGTTGCGCCAGCGCGCCCATCACCTGGGCCCAGCCCTGGCCGAGATAGGGCGGCAGCGCCACAACGCGGAGCTCCGGCAGACCACCCGCCGCCAGGCCGTGCGTACGCAACATCAGGCCGTCGTCACGCTCGATGCCCGCGATCCTGACCTCTTCTCGCTCGCCCATATCCGTGACCCTACGCCGAGCGACGTTCCGGCCCGTTCCCGGGTTGAGCTGCGTGATCAACATCACCGGTGAACAGCCTGGATGTGGGAAGGTCGCGTCGAGGTGGCCCTTTGTCGGATAAATTACGACAGTGAATTGGGCCGTGACGACGTACGACTCCGCGTTCGGGTACGTGTCCGCGCACGGCGCTCCGCTGGTCGACCTGCTCGACCCCCAACCGGGGGAACGGGTCATCGATCTTGGCTGCGGCGCCGGCACGTTCAGCGCGGAGATCGCCGAGCGCGGTGCCGACGTGCTCGGCATCGACGGTTCCCTCGACATGGTCGCGCAGGCCACAGCCCACTACCCGGGCCTGTCGTTCGCCGTAGGTGACGCCCACAACTTCACCACGAGCGAGTCGTTCGACGCGGTGGCCTCCAACGCCGCCCTGCACTGGATGACGCGCGACCCCGACGCGGTGATCGCCAGCGTGCACGCCGCCCTCCGCCCCGGCGGCCGCTTCGTCGCCGAGATGGGCGGCGCCGGCAACTGCGCCGAGCTGATCGCCGCGATGCAGACCGCATGGCGCGTCTTCGGCCTGGGCGAGCCGGAGCTGCCCTGGTATTTCCCGAGCCCTGCCGAGTACACCAACCGCTTGGAGGAAGGCGGCTTCACCGTCCGCCTCCTGGAGTACGCCGACCGCCCCACGCGCATGACGGAGGGGCCGAACGGCGCGGCCGACTGGGTCCGAACGTACGCCGCGAGCGCCATGGCCGATGTACCGCCCGAGCTGGTCGAGCCGCTCCTCGGCCGCATCAACGACCTCGCCGCCCCGGCGCTGCGGCGCGAGTCCGGCTGGGTGGCCGACTACGTCCGCCTGCGCTTCGCCGCCGTCCGCAAGCCGGACGGCAAGAGTCCCCTCGACGTCCTGTGAGGCTGTACGACCACCGGACCGGCCAGGTCGAGGAGCTTCCTCGCAGGCTGCACATCCATGTCCCGTCCGGTGCGAGCAGAGTCCTCGTCGTGGCCGACCTGCTCCGCCGCGTGGCCCAGCGGGCCAAACACCGTCCAGTGACCGTGACCCGCGCCGCCGCCGTCCCCGCCGCCCCGGCCTTCAACATCCCCGACCTCGAGGTCGCCGCCCCACCCGACGCGATCGAGGTGTCCCCCGCCCCCGATGCCCACCTGGTGGTCCATGAGATCCCCGACGAGCGGACCGCCGACCCTCTGACCATGCGCCTCGCCTGGCTCCGCATCCACCACCGCGATCCGGACGACGTTGACCTCCACAGGGCCGAGAGCGACCTCGCCTCTTGGCGCAGCCTGATGGCCGAGTGGGCAAATGCCCCCGGCCGCCCCCTGAACCGCGAGTACGTGGCGGAGGCCGAGTCCGCGCTTGTGAACGACCTGGACAGCCCCACCGCCCTGGCCGTCCTGGACCGCCTGATCGCCGATCCCGACGTACAACCCGGCGCCAAACTGGAAACGGTCATCCACCTGGACATGCTCCTGGCGCTGGACCTGGTCCGCGACATAGGCCGCACCTAATCATCCCTGCCGGAAATCGCAGGTAAAACTGCGCGAAGCGTGGGTGAACGAGCAGATCCGGATGTATCCCTGACTCCCCCACCGCCCCGCCTTGGCCTCGCTAGCGTGCTGCCGATCTGACGGCGCGGAGGAGGGCACATGAGGGGCGAATCAGCGCTGCCGTTCATGCTCCTGGTTAGCGCCTGCACGGCCCCCGCAGGAGCCACCGGCATGTTCCAGCCCAACGGCGCCCAAGAGCCCTCTCACGCCATGCCCCAGCCGCCGGGAGGCCAGGCCGCCCTATCGGCCTACCGTCGCTTCCACGAGGCCTTTGAGCGCGCTCTGGAGACCAACGACCCGAGCCTCATCAACGAAGTAACCACCGGCCCTGAGGCCCGGCACCTCCACAAGGTCATCCGGGCCAACCGCCGCGCCGGCCTGATCCAGCGCAGCCACGCCGTGCCGCACCCTCGCCTAACAGCCCTCCGCGCCCCAACGGCCCAAATCATCGACTGCGTCACAACGTCCGGGATGTGGACGTACAGAGCCCGCACAGGAGCCCGCGTAGGCGCCCCGCCCAAGCCGCAACGCAATCTCCTCTACGCGACCCTCCACCTGACCAACGGCACCTGGAAGGTCTCGAACATCACCCACCCGCGGAACCCCAAGTGCTAACCCATCCGTGCGCCACCCAATCGGCCCCGCAACTACCAACCACCCGGCCCTCATCGTTCCGCCGCAACCGGCTACCCACATCCCGCAGCCGGGCGGCGTGGGGTCAGCCAGTCGCCGCAGCCGGTGGCCCCAGTCCGACCCACCTCGCCGCCAACGCAACCGCCAACCCCGCCCTCGGATCCCAACTGGCGGCCGCCCAGGACCGTCGTCACAGCCAGACACCCGGCCGTCGACCGCGAACTCTGAGGCCGGGGCAAGCCGCGTTCTACTCCACCGCTGCACGAGCCTTGGGGCGTAGGAAGCAGATCCCACCCATGGCAGCAACTCAGGCCGTAGTTGCAGCCGCGCTACTCATCTTCGTGACGCCAACGTCAGCAGCCGCAGACGCCAACTGCGGTCGCCCAGATGGCGGCGACTGGCTGTGCAACATCTCCGCTGGCAACAACCACTCCGCTCCCAGAGGAGGCGTCGGCGCCCCCAAGAGTGACAGCGGCGGCCCCTCAATCGAGGTTGAGCCCATGTGCGCGCCCACAGGCGGCGCCGACCACTGCATCACGCTCCCGGAGGCGCCCCGTACGAGCACAGCCGACGTCGCGCAGATGGCCATGGACGCCATCGTCCTGCCGGCTCCCAGGCCGCACACGAGCCCTAGAGGCCGTACTTGGGTCGGCCTCCGTACGTTCCTTTGGATCGACCGAAACACCTGGCGGCCCCGCCAGGCCAGCGTCGCCGTAGACGGCCAAACGGTCAGCATCACCGGACGCCCGACTCACGTCGACTGGGACATGGGCGAGGCCAGCATCACCTGCCAGGGCCCAGGCGTTCCCCACCAAGGCACGTGCTCGTACACCTACCGCCGAGCCGCCTCGCACCAGGTCAGCGCCACCGTCTACTACGCCGTCTCGTGGACCTGCGTGGGCGCCTGCGACACGCCCGGCGGCACGTTCGGCCCGCTTCCGGCTACCACAAACCTGCGGCTAGTGATCGGCGAGATCCAGACTTCGACACGCTGAACGACCGGATCCGGCCGGAACCACCGCCGCATTTTCGGACAAACAGCCTCATCCGCCACCACCGAGACATGCACCACTAAATAAGGTTCTTGACGCATACCTCCCAGTACCGGTTAGCTCTTTCGCTCGGAACCCCCCTCAAAGCAAGCTCCTTACGGAAGGCAGCAGGTTGCGTCTTTCATCCCCTCGAATTCTCATCGCGGGCGCCTCTGTGGTGGCGCTGGCGGCTGCCGGCGGCGTGGCCGTCGCGGCCACCGGCGACACCCCGTCCAAGCCCGCCGCCAAGACCGGTGCCGCCGCACAGGCGGACCCGAACGCCCTGGTTGAATCCTTCACGCCCAAAACGTCCGACGCGGCCATCAAGGCCACAACTCCGGCGCGCGTCGCGGCCTCCAAGCCGCTCAAGATGCCGACGATCAACGCCGCCCCGGCCTCGGAGGCCCAGGCATCGGCTCTCAGCTCCGGCCCCGTGTTCGAAGGCGCGCCGACCGAGCCGACGGTGAAGGACAAGGCCTCCGCCTCCGCCCAGGGAATGGCCTCCACCCAGGCAGTCGTCGAGGCCAGGGTCTGGACGAGGCACAGGAGCGCGCCGGCAAAGATGATCGGCAAGCTTCTCTTCGATACGCCGCAAGGCAAGAACGCTCACTGCAGCGCAACGGTCATCACGGCCAAGAACAAGCGCACTGTCTGGACCGCAGGACACTGCGTCAACAGCGGAGGCAAGAACGGCAGGAGGGGCAGGGACTACTGGAACTTCCGCTTCATCCCTGACCTCCCGGCCAAGCACACGGTCTGGCGCATCGACAGGGTCGTCACGCTTCAGGGCTGGACCAAGCACAGCAACCCCGCGTACGACATCGCGGCCGTCACGACCCGCGGCAAGATCCAGAACTACACCGGCAGCCAGGGTTACTCCTTCGGTTACAAGAAGCGCGCCTACCGCATGTGGAGCTTCGGCTACCCGGCCAACCGCATCCCCGGCTTCAAGCGGTACGCGAACAACAACCTGCTCCGCTACTGCAACGGCAACACCTTCGGAATTCGTTACCGGAACGCCAGCGGCGTTCACCTGGGAATGAAGTGCACCATGGGCCAGGGCGCCAGCGGCGGCCCCTGGATCTACGCCCCGAACCGCAAGGGCTACGGCAGGATCGCGGGCATCAACAGCATGCACGCCAACCGCACCAAGGACATGTACTCCCCGTACCACGGCTCCGCCGCGGTGGCCGTCTACAAGGCAGCCTCCAAGTAGTCTCAACAGCACCAAAGGACGCCCCCGCCGACCCGGCGGGGGCGTTCTGTCGTCCGAAACAATTCGGGTCGTTTCGCAAGTTGATCCCGACAATCTCGCAAATCCGCCGTTTGCTCTTGCCTCACGGCGAGTTCGGCTCGATCCAGACCGAATCTCGACAGCAGCTTCGCCAAAGCATGGCTCGGTCTGCCAAGGCCCTGGCGCGCTAGGCCACCACCCTCGGTTCAGCTCTCACCACGACCAGATTGCCCGGGTAGCCGACGCGAGGGGCTCCACAACGGCTATTCCGTTACTGGCCTCGGAATGCAGTATCTGGCTGTCACCGTCAGGCTTCGGATCCACCCAACCGGCTTTCAAGAGCGCGGACCATGTTGTCCACGGCCTCCCCGGGCGAGGCGGACTCTACTTCGAGGACGAGGTATTTGGACTCGCGAACGGGTGAGCCAGCGGCGTTGGTGGTGCTGACGGTGGTGACCAATCGACCGGCGCTCTGGATCTCATCTGTCGCCCTCGTTGAAAGAAAGTGCGTGGGCGGGAGCGAGTGGTAAATCAAGAGGCCGAGCACGGCCATTCCGGCCACTGCACCGATGCCCAACTTGCCGATGACCAAGCGCCGACTCACCGATCCCTCCGCTCACCTGTCTGCATTCATTCGAACCAAGATCGTCCCGGATGGTGCTCCCGTGCAAGGAACTGGCCGGGACCGGACCGGTGAGGCGGACCGAGGGTCAGGGAAGGTGGCGAGTCCTGCCAGGGCGATGATGCGCCGTCGAGTCGTGCGCTGCCTCCAAAGTCGGAAGTTTGTCCGAAACAGCCTAGAGGGTTGACTCAATCGTGATCTGGCGTCACCAAGATCTCTTCAACCCCGTTCGCACTCCAAGTACAGGGAGTCTGTCTTCGTGACCCGCCTGGGCCGTACGGCCGGAGTCCTGATCGCATGCGCCGCCGTCGTCGTTTCGGGGTCCGCCCCGGTGCAGGCGGCGCCCAAGAAGATCAGCTGGAAGAGGTGTGCCGACGATCGGACGGCGCAGTGCGGCTACGTCAGCGTTCCGATCAACTGGGGCAAACCCAAGCGGGGACGCATCAAGATCGCCGTGGCGCGGGTTAAGGCGAAGAATCCGAAGAAGCGGCTGGGTGTGCTCTTCGTGAATCCGGGAGGGCCGGGGGGATCGGGGATCGACTTCGCCTTGGATCGGGCCGGGTTGTCCAAGCAGATTCGGGAGCGGTACGACATCGTCGGCTTCGACCCGCGGGGTGTCGGCCGCAGCCATGCTGTGAAGTGCGGGAATGTCGGCAAGGCGCCGCGGAGATATCCGGGGAGTCAGAAGGGCTTCGGGAACCTGAAGGCGTACCAGGGCAAGCTCTACAAGGCCTGCCGCAAGAAGACCGGGTTGCTCTATGACTTCTTGGGGGCGGGGAGCGTCGCCCGGGACATGGATGCCATCCGGGCCGCGCTTGGGGCTCAGAAGGTTTCTTACTACGGACGCTCGTACGGGACGTGGCTCGGCCAGCGGTACGCGGAGATGTTCCCCAAGCGGGTCAAGCGAATGACGCTCGACGGCGCCATGAATCACCAGGTGAAGGGTGCTCTGGCCTTTTCTGTGGATGAGGCGAAGGGGCTCGAGGCTGGTTTTCTTCAGTTCGCCAAGTGGTGTCCTACGTCCAAGCACTGCGGATTGCGCGGCAAGGACCCGGTCAAGGTGCTCGACGCGTTGATGCTGCGGGCCGAGAAGGGGCGCCTGCACGAGATCGGCGAGCCCAAGGTGCGGTTGACTCCGCCCGAGCTGGCACAGATGGTCCGCAACTCGATGTACGAGCCGATCGCCTGGGCGCAGCTGAGCGAGGAGCTGAAGGAGCTCAGCCGGCAGAAGGAGCGGGTCGTGAAGGCGTACGGGGCGAACGAGGAGCCGGACGGGGCCTTCGCCGGGATCCTGTGCACCGACTGGTCGTTCCCGATCAAGAACTACAAGCAGCTCGCGGACGTACGGGCCAAGACGCGCCGGGCCGCTCCGCACGTACGGCTCAACCCGCTGGGATGGGAGGCCATCACGGCGTGCATCGGACGGCCCCGGGGCGCCAAGGACCCGCAACGGCCGTACCGGATCAAGGGTGTGCAGCCCATCCTGGTGGCGGGCAGCCTGGGTGACCCGGCGACCGTGTATCCGTGGGCGGTCGGCGCCCAGCGGGGCATCCCTGGTGCCGCGCTGCTCACGTACGAGGGCGCTGGGCACGGGGCCTACGGACTGAGTGGATGTGCGCGCAAGACCATCGACACGTACCTGCTGAACGGAACGAAGCCCGCGCCAGGCGCGCGTTGCCCGGCCCGGATGCCTGACTTCAGCCAGATGCGTGCGGAGGACGTGCCGCGCGACTCCGTACGGCGCTTCTGACGACCTGCTGGTAGGGCGGCTCCCGTCCCGCGCAGGGGCGGGAGCGTTCCCCATCAGGTGAGTTCCAGGCCGCCGTCGATGGTGAGGACCTGGCCGGTGAGCCAGGTGGTGGCCGGGTCTGCCAGGCGCAGGATCCAGGCGGCGACCTCGTCGGGTTCGCCGCGGCGGCCGAGTGGGATGCGGGCGGCCTCGTCCTGCTTGATCTGCTCGATGGCCGCCTCGGAGAGGCCCGCGGCGGCCAGAGCCTCGCTTTCGGTCGGGCCAGGCGCCAAGGCGTTGACGCGGATGCCGTCGGCGGCGAGTTCGACCGCCCAGCTGCGAGTGAGCTGTTCGAGGGCGGCCTTGGAAGCGGCGTAGTGGGCCGCACCGGGCAGCGGCCGGTGGCCGTAGGTGCTGGAGACGTTGACGATCGTTCCCCTGACTCGGCGGAGGTGGGGCAAGGCGGCGTTGGCCAGCAGGCTGGGCGCGGTGACATTGAGGTCGAACAGCGCACTGATGCCGTCTGCGGTGGTGGCGTCCAGAGGCATCACCTGGGTGGCGCCGGCGTTGTTGACCAGAACGTCCACGCGGCCCCAGCGGCCAATGGCGGCGTCGGTCACTTCCCGGGGTGTGTCCGGTGCGCGCAGGTCGGCTGAGTACGTGACGATCCCGGGGTGTGCGCTGGCGGTCTCGGCCAGGGCGTCCGTGCGGCGCCCCACTGCGAGCACGTGGGCCCCGGCGCGGGCGAACGTGTGCGCGGTGGCGCGCCCGATGCCCGATCCGGCTCCGGTGACGATGGCGACCCGGCCGGCGAAGTCATCGTGCTGGTGGGCGATCACACCTGCTCCTTCGTTCGACGTTCGTAGAACATCGAACAAAGTAACATGGTCATCATGAAGCAGGCACGGCACCCCGAACCGGCCGAGATGACCCTCATCGACGTGATGGGGGCGCTCAGTGATCCGATCCGTGTGGGGCTGGTGCGGGTGCTGGCCGATGGCCGCGAGCGGGGTTGGGGCGAGTTGCGCGCCCCGGTGGCCAAATCGACTCTCAGCCACCATCTGCGCGTGCTGCGCGACGCCGGGGTGACACGTACCCGGCAGGAAGGCACCCGCTGTTTCGTCGAGCTGCGCCGCAGCGACCTGGACGCCCGCTTTCCCGGACTGCTGAACGCCGTGCTCGGCGCGGCCCACGGCGACGACGTCGGCAGCCAAGTGGGTCTGGCCACCGACACGATCGCCACCTGAATCGCCGCCCCAAGGCCCGATTGCCTCGGGCGATGCCGTGTGTTACCGGGCGAGGTGGGTCAGCCTTCGTAGAGCGTTCCGTCGGCGAGGAGGTCGGCGATCGAACGCGGGAAGACATAGGCCGTGCCACCGCCGGGCTGGTCGAACCACGGCACCGCGATGCCGGTCAGCACTCGGCACGTTCGCTGCAGACGGTAGGAGTGGTACGGGTGGTTGGCCCACTCTGGCGGCAGGGATCGTTCGGCGAACGGCGTCCTTAGCGCGTACGTGACGTTGCCTGTCGGCGCGCCATAGCGGTCCACGATCGTGCCTGCCGGGAGCTCGATCTCCTGCCTGTCGCGGAAGAGGCTCAGCGGCGGCTCGCCGGGAAGCGGACTGATGGATTCGGCGGCGGACGGCGGCGGCGGCTGATGCTGTTCGGCGGGCGGAACGAGGAGCAGCGAGCCGAGGAGGTATGCGGCGGCCTTGCCTGCGGCATCGAAGTCGGCCGCCTGCCTGCGTTCCCCGTTATGGAGGGCGAACACCGACCAGCGACTCTCCTCGTACACCATGCACCACGCGCCCTCGGCCGCCTCCTGCAGGCGATATGCGGACGGCGGCACGGCCAGGTCGCCCAATCGCTGCTCCAGACGGCGGAGCACCTCGGCGGGACTGGCAGGCCGGTCGTTCGGGGCCGCCACCTGCGGTTGAACGTGGGGTGCGGGCGCCGGACCGGGCGGAGGCGGAGGCGGGGGCATGACGGGCTCCGCCAACGGCTCGAAGACCGTCGCGGCGGCGGCTGGAGGCGGTGGGGCAGGCTGCTGAGCTGACTGCACCACCTCAGCGGCAGGCTCGAAAACGGTGGCCGCGGCGGGCGGTTGCCCTGCCGACGGTGCGGCGGGTGGCTGTCCGGCCGATGGCGGCACGGGCTCGAAGACCGTCGCTGCGGCATGGGCCTGCCCTGCGGCATGAGGCGGCGCGGCTGACGGCGAGGGCGCGGGTGGCGGCGGCGCAGCCGATGGTGCGGCGACAGGCCAGGGTTCGGTGGAGGGCGACGCTACAGGAGGCGGCGGCGTGGGGTGCCCGGCGGACGGCGCAGGGGCGCCAGGTGGCAGCGGAGGAGGCTGGGGCATAGGGACGGGGCCGCCCGGCGGAAATCCCGCGGACGGCGCGGCGGGGGCTGTCGGCGGAGGTGTGGGGGCATGCCCGGCAGGCAGCGCGGAGGCAGGATGCGGCGCGGCAGGCGCCGACGAGCCGGGCACGGCAGGTGGCGGGGGCGGAGGTGGGATGACGGGGATCGATGACGCGTCCGAGCCGATGGCTGGAGCCGGTGCGGCCGGAGGCGGTGGGGATGCGGAGGCGGAAGACGGTTGGTACGCGTCAGGACCGGAGGCAGGGGCTGAAGCCGGCAAGGGAGGAGGCGGGGATGAATCTGAGCTGGAAGAAGGGACCGACGCGGGCGACGGAGTGGGGGGAGGCGGCGACGGGGACATGATGAGGTCGCTGGCGGCGCCCATGGTGTCGCTGTCGACCTCGGGGACCTGAAAGCCCATGGCGCGGATATGGGCGACCAGTTCGGGTTCTGGCGGGATGCCATGTTCGCGCAGGTAGTAAGCCGTGCCACCGGACCAGACCCAGGTGCCATCGGTGTGGAAGGTGAGCGGCACATTCTCACCCCGGGACGGGTCGACCATGTCCTTGCCGTACGAACGTGCGGCCAGCACGATGGGGGCCTTCCGCAGGTATTCGACGACCCGCTCGACCTCCTCCGCCGGGACCGCCGGCCGGGAGACCGACGGTTGATCTCCGTTGGGCCCCATGTCGTCGAAGAGCCGCGCCTCACGCAGCCCCTGCGGCGCGCCCTGCGGGGCGTCCGGCTGCTGAGTCTCGTTCAGGCGACGGGTCATCCACTCGGGAACGTCCGTACGCGGGAAGCGCTCAAGCTCTCGCCGGACGTCCTCCGCAGTCGGCTCGGGGTTGAAGGCGGGTTCCTCGTCCCACGTGTACTTGGCCTGGCACGACACCTGCGAGTTCTCGAACACCACCTGGAAGTCGATCCGCGACCACGCCCGCCCCCGGTTGTACATGCCTGCACGCAGGCGGTCGAAGAGAACCCCGGCCGAGGCGGGCGGGGCCGGGAAGGCCATGGTGCCGTCGGCCTTGTGCACCAGCAGCGGCGGGAACTGCACGTTCTCCCCCACCGCCTGGTAGTGCCCGGAAATCATCCGCCACAGCGGCGGCGCGTGGTCGGCGAGGACGAGGGAGATCTCGTTGGAGAGCAGTTCCATCTGCTCGATCGGGTTGAGCGGCTGCACGTTCTGCGCGAGCCCGTGGTCCGGCTCGCGGCCTTCCAGCCGGGCGCGCAGCCAGTCCGGGGTGTACGCGGCGTCGCGCGGCAGGACGATCTGGTCGCGGCGCCAGGCGTCCTGCGGGATCGGCGGGTTCCACTCCGGGTCGTAGTCGAAGTTGTAGAGCCGCTGCGGCTCCGATCCGGGCTCGATCATAAAGAGCACCGAGAACCAGGTGCCCCGCTCGGGGACGTAGTGCGCGCGGCGCAGCTCACCCAGCAGATCGGTGAGCTCGGACGGCACGGACTCCGCCGTCGCGGCCTTGCCGTTCTCCTGGAGAACGGTCAGCGCGATGTCGTTCACCGCGACCGTGGCGACGCAGTGCAGGTCGATGCGCTGCCAGCCAGGAGGCGCCAGCTGCGCCCCGAACCGGATGATCTGATCTTCAAGCGCCGCGATGCGCTCGTTCCGCCCCGACACAGACATGTCCCCTTCGACTCCCGATTCGCCGCGTTCGGCAGGGTATCGGCATCCGGGCCGATCAGGCCGCTCCTCCGCTCCAGTCGGGCCGCTCCTCCGCTGCGATTAGGCCGCCTCCACCCCGATCTGGCCGCCGCCACTCGGGTCGGGCCGCCCCTCCGCCGGGACGATCCGGCTTCACCCACGCGGGGGAACGTGATCACTCTGCGGCGGGAGTCCCTGCCGGTGGGTGCCGCGAGACCGTGAGGACATCCGGGCGGCACGTCTCAGAACGCCGTCCGGACCCGGCAAACAGGGAAGGCCCCGATATGACTCGTCTCGCACGTACCGCCACCGTGGCCGGACTCGCCGCGGCGCTCACCATGGGCATGCTGGCCGCCGGCGCGGCGGCCGATGACGCACCGGTCGCCAAGCCCCAGGAGCCGGGCTCGTTTGTCGTCGGCTCGGCGGGGGGCAAGCTCGCGTGGGAGGGATACAAGGACCATCCGGTGCGGTTCACGGTCGACGCCCGCACGCCATCGGACGGCAACCCGCTCAAGGCCAAGGGACGGTTCCGCGTGACCCACAAGACCGCCACCGGCGGTCCGTTCGCCGACTTCCGGGGAGAGATCGACTGCCTCGTGGCCGGCGGCAAGACGGCCGTCGTCACTGGCGTGATCAAGGAGGGCGGCATCTCCGCCATGCCCGGCGTCGACGTCATCGGCAAACGGGTCGGCTTCACCATCAGCGACGAGGGCCGCCGCCACGACCGGATCGGCTGGAGCTGGGCGGTCGCCGGGTTCGAAAGCGTGCCGCAGTGCATGAGCACCGCGCCGTTCTTCCAGACCACGACGGGTGACTACCGCGTCGGCGGCACGAGCCTCTGACCGACACAGATTCCGGCGGTCGCCGCTGACCGCCCGATACGGCGGCCGCCGGTTCCCGCATCTCGGTACCGAGGAGTAGGTGACCTCGAATAACGTGATGCGTCGTGTCCAGTGATGCCGCCGCGCCCCCATCCGCGCCCGCCACCGAGCCCCCCAAGCCGCCCGAACGACGCCGTCGCCGAGGCAGGCTGATCATCTCCGTCGTCGTGGCCCTCGTGCTCGTCGTCGGCGCGGCGACCGCGGGCATCGGCTGGTACTTCTCCGGTGTGGCGATCGAGGTCAGCCACGAGGAGGAGTACCCGCTGACCGTCCTCGACACGGCGCCGGGTTCGGTCACCCTTCCCAAGGACGAGGCGACGGCGCTCCCCGGCACATGGGCGCTCGCTTGGAAGGACGGCCGCGCCATGCTCGGCCCGGTGGTCGGCAACTCCGCCGACAGGGTGGTACGGAAGGTCACCGCGGTCACCCAAGGCAGGCTCACCAAGGGCACCAAGGTCTACCTGGATCACTGGATCTACAGCGGCGACCCCAAGACCGCGCTCGGCCTGGACTTCCAGAAGGTCACCTATCCGTCGAAGCTCGGCCCCATGCCCGCGTGGCTGATCCCCGGCAGGACCTACAGCTCCACGTGGGTGATCGGCGTCCACGGGCGCAATGCGGACAAGCTGGAGACCATGCGGGCCATCCCGGCCGTACACCGCCTCGGCCTTC
Source organism: Actinomadura rudentiformis (assembly GCF_008923185.1). Classification (GTDB taxonomy): domain Bacteria; phylum Actinomycetota; class Actinomycetes; order Streptosporangiales; family Streptosporangiaceae; genus Spirillospora; species Spirillospora rudentiformis. Next base: position 83,577 of record NZ_WBMT01000026.1, on the reverse strand, counting down.
CCATGCTCTCCATCGCGTACCGCAACGACGTCGGCGCGCCCGCCTCCCCCGATCGCAAGAACCATCTGGGCGGCACCGAGTGGAACGAGGTTGCCTCCGCCATCGCCTACGCACGTTCACGCGGCGCGACAGGCGTCGTCCTGTACGGCTGGTCGATGGGCGGCGCGATGGTCATGACGACGCTCCGCAAGACCGCCGATCCCACGTTCATCCGGGGTGTCGCTCTGGACTCGCCGGTCATGGACTGGAGCGCCACGCTCGACAAGCAGGGCGCCGACCGCGACCTGCCCGGCTTCGTGACCGACACCGCCAAGCTGTTCCTCGAGCAGCGCGTCGGCATCGACCTCGACGACTTCGACCAGCGCCGGTACGCGCGAGACCTCAAGACCCCGACGCTCCTGTTCACCACGAACGGCGACCTGACGATCGACAACGGCCCCTCCGTCACATTCGCCAAGACCGCCCCGCCCGGAATGGTCACCCACATCGCCACCCCCGGCGACCACACCGACGCGTGGAATGTCGACCCTTCGGCATATGAACGGGCACTCACGGGCTTCCTCGCTAAAGTCCGATAGATGGAGCCGCTCACCACCCCTCGGCTCGTGCTGGATCCCTGGCGGGAACGCCATGCCGCCGATCTCGTCCGGATGTCCTCCGACGAGAAGGTCATGCGCCACATCGGCCAGGGCGTGTGGAGCCCCGAATACGCCGCCCAGCGTCACGCCGCCGCGCTCGAACACTGGGCGCGGCACGGCTTCGGCTGGCGCGCCATCCTCGACCGTGCCGACCGTACGTTCCTCGGCCTCGCCGCCCTCAGCTGGCTCCGCGACCCGATCCCGGGCATCGGCATCCCCGCCGTGGAGATCGGCTGGTGGACCGAGCCGCACGCCTGGGGCCGCGGCATCGCCACCGAGGCCGCCGAGGCCCTCGTCGACGACGCGTTCCACCGGGTACGGGCCGAACTGGTCGTGGCCCGCTGCACCCCCGACAACATCGCCTCGCAGCGCATCATCGGCAAGCTGGCCATGACCCGCCACCCGTACGACGCCCAGAGCCTCTACGGCGACCTCGTCCAGGTCTACACCCTGGCCAACCCGTCCGCCGGGGACTGATCTACCGCCCGGACGGGTTGGAGCTGCTCGTTCGTGGCCCGTCAGATGAGGCGGGTGGCCTCGGCTAGGAGTTCGGTCTGGCGGAGGCGGTTCTTTGGGAACGGCATGCCGATGATGCGATGCGCGCCGGCGGCAGCGAGTTCGGCGAAGTGTTCGGCGGCCTGGGCGGGGGTTCCGGTGACGAGGCTCGCGCGAGCCTCCGCCTCGGTCAGGCCGTAGCCGGTGAGACCGCGTACCTGCGCGCCGAGTTCCGCCTCCGTCACGCCGCCCAGGCCGATGCTGACGGAGACGGTGATGCGAGGCACTGGACGGCCGTGTTCAGCGGCGAGTTCGGCCAGGCGGGCGGACAGTTCGGCGATCTGACCGGGCGTGGAGAACGCGGGGTAGCACTCGTCGCCGTGGCGGGCGACGCGCCGCAGCATCGCCGGACCGCCGCCGGCGATCAGCACCGGCGGCATGGTGGCGCCCGGCGTGAGCGCGATCTCCACACCGTCGATCACGGTGGGCTTGCCTTCGACCAAGCCGGGCAGCAGTTCCAGCGCCGCGTCCGTACGCCGGCCGCGTTCGGCGAACGGGACGCCCACCGCACGCCATGCCACGTCGCCGTGCGGCTCGCCGCCCGTGCCGACGCCGAGCAGGACCCGGTCGCCGGACAGGTGCTGCAGGCTCGCCACCTGCTTGGCGGCCCACGCCACCGGGCGGAGCGCCAGCACCATGACGCCGAAGCCCACCTTGACGCGGCTGGTCACGGCGGCCGCCGTCGCGAGGACGAGCGTGCTGTCGAGGAACGGCTTCACGGCACGCAGGTGGTCGCCGACCCAGACCGATTCGAGCCCGGCCGACTCGGCAAGCCGGGCGTGCTCGGCGACACCGGCCGTCTCGTCCACGCCGAAAGAGGGAAGGTGGACTCCGACGTGGATCACTGGTCCACCTCGAGCAGCGTCTTGCCGACGGTGGCGCGCGTCTCGATGGCCGCGTGCGCGTCGGCGGCGCGGTCAAGGGGGAAGCGCTGGCCGATCACGGGCCGGAGCCGCCCCGCCGCGCCCTCGGCGAGCGCCCTCTCGGCGTAGCCGCGCAGCAGTTCCGGGGTGAACGTGGGCTCGACGATCGTCACGCCGCGTTCGGCCGCCGTCTCGGGGTCGATCCCGGCCCATTCGCCGCTGGCCAGGCCGAAATTGATGATCCGTCCGCCCTCGCCGAGCAGCTCGAACGCGGCGCGCCCGATGTCACCGCCCACCGCGTCCATGACGATGTCGACGCCGCCGGTGGCCTCCCGTATCCGGCCGGTCCAGGCCGGGTCGGTGTAGTCGACCACGACGTCGGCGCCGAGCTCTGCTGCAAGCGCCGTCTTCCGTGCGCCGCCCGCCGCCGCGACGACGGTGAGCCCGGCCGCCTTGGCCAGCTGAACGAGCAGCGTCCCCACACCGCCCGCTGCCGCCTCGACCAGGATCCGTTCCCCGGACTTCGGGGTGACCGCCGTGAGCATCATGATGGCGGTCCGGCCGTCGGCGAGCAGCGCGACCGCGTCGTCCAAGGCAAGGCCGTCGGGCACTTCGAGGAGCGACGCGGCGTCCACCACGACCTTCTCGGCGTAGCCGCCCTCGCCGCGCAGACTGCTGATCACCCGCTTGCCCACCAGCGCCGCGTCCACGCCCGCGCCGACTTCGGCGACGACACCGCCGACGCCGTTGCCGGGGATCACCGGCGGCTGGGCCTTGAACGGCCCCGGCAACCCCCTGCGGAACTGCGTCTCGACGAAAGTGATGTTCGCGTACGCCACGTTCACCAGGACCTGCCCCGGGCCCGGGACCGGATCGGGTGCCTCGCCCGCGACCAGCACCTCAGGTCCGCCGAACTCCTTCAACCACACAGCCCGCATGTCACCGCTCCTCAATCCGCGTCGCGCTTGCGTGATCAAGGTTGCAACCTCAACCCATCTTGAGGTCAAGCGGCGAGGCTTTCAGAGCGTGATCGTGTCGTACGCGGCGCGCAGGGCCGCCAGGCGATCGGCGTCGAGCTCCTCGCCGCGTTCCAGCGCCCGGTGGATCTCGCGGAAGTAGTTCTCGTAGCCCGACGGGGTGAGCAGGAAGAGACAGCGGGCCCAGCCGTCGGAGGCGTTCCGGAAACCATGCGGGGCTCCCTTGGGCACCGAGACCGCCCCTCCCGCGCCGACCGCCACAGAACCGTCGGCCAGATCGAACGTGACCTCGCCCTCCAGGACCTGGAAGTGCTCCTCGTGCCCGTGGTGGATGTGCGGGGACGCGCCGACCGCGCCGGGCGGGAACGTGTACTCGACGACGGCCAGCGAGCCGCCGGTCTGCTCCCCGGACAGCCGTACGGCGTACTCCCCCGCCGGAGCCCGCAACCGTTCGGCTCCATCGGGGGTGGTCAGCGCGATATCGGTCATACGGCGCAGTCTCCCATCCCGCTGCCCAAGCCCAACCGCCCCGTCAGCCCATCGGCCTATCCGGCTCAGGTGATGTCGCGGCGGATGGTGGTGGCGGTGGCGATGGCGGCGAACGCGAGGCCGTACGCCAGCAGGACGAGCACGCCGCCCCAGGCAGGCAAGGTGGGCAGGTCGCCGGGGCCGCCGAAGCCGCCCGTCGTGTGGGTGATCGCGCGTACCGCCCCGGCCGGCAGCCACTTCCCGACATCCGGCACCGCGAACGTGAGGATGGCCTCGACCAGCTGCACCCACGCGACGGCCACGATGATCGCCGCGATCTGGTTGCGGATCAGCGCCCCCAGGCCGAGGCCGACGAGCGCGTACAAACCCATGGCCAGCACCGTGCCGCCGAGGATGGTCGGCACGTCGTGGTCGAGCAGCGACGTGGAGCCGCCCTTGATGGCGAGCGCGGGCCACGCGACCGCCACCGTGATGAGCACGGTCGCGAGGCCGAACACAAGGCCGAAGAGGAAGTACGACACGAGCTTGGCGCCCAGCACTCGGCCACGGCGCGGCGTCGCCAGGAACGCCTGAGTGATGGTCTGGTGGCGGTATTCGCCGGTGATCCCGATGATGCCGAGGATCATCATGAAGAGCACGCCGGAGCTGGCGTTCGCGTAGAACGCGCGCACGGTGTCGGGCTCGGTCACCGGCGGGATCCCCGACTCCCCATCGAACTCGGTGCCCGCCAGCGCGATCAGGAAGACCAGCCCCAGCAGCGCGAAGCCGGCGCTGAGCACCAGCATGCCGATCCACATCCGGGTCGACCGGATCTTCAGCAGTTCAGCCCTGACCAGCCGGATCATCGTGCACTCCCCGGCTCGTCGCCCGACCCCGCGGAATCGCCCGTCTCCGCGCCCGCAGTCCCCGTCTCCGCGCCCGCGGCCTTCGCCTCTGGGTTTGCGGCGGCCGTCTCCGCGCTGGCGATCTGCGGTCCGTTCGGTGGCGGCGGTGAGGGTGGCGGCGCGCTCAACTCGGCCATCGTGAGTTCAAGGAAGATCTTCTCCAGGCCGGAGCGTTCTTCCGTGAGTTCGGTCAGGACCGTCTGGGTCTCCAGCGCCGCCCGGCCGACGGCGGCGGCGTCCAGACCGGTGACATAGAGCCGGTCGTTCTCCTGGCGTACCGTGCCGCCCGCGTTCTCCAGCGCGGCGGCCAGCCTGCCGGGCTGCTCCTGGTCCGCGCCCTCGGCCGGCGGCTCGACGCCGACCCGGAGTTCGTTCTTGTCGCCGACCAGCTCGGCCAGCGGCGCGTCGCGCACGACCTTGCCCCGCGTCACGATCACGACGTGGTCGGCGATCTGCTCCACCTCCGACAGGACGTGGCTCGACACCAGGATCGTGCAGCCGATGTCGGCCAGGTGGCGCAGCATGGCCCGGAGCCAGTGGATGCCCGCGGGGTCCAGTCCGTTCGCGGGCTCGTCCAGGATGAGCACGGGCGGCTCGCCGAGCACGGCGGTGGCGAGGGTCAGGCGCTGGCGCATGCCGAGCGAGTAACCGCCGACCCGGCGGTCCGCGGCGTCGGCCAGACCTGTGAGTTCGAGAACGGCGTCGACCCGCTCCATCGGCAGCCCTGCGGCCATGCACGACACGCGCAGGTGGTCTCGCGCGCTGCGGCCCGGATGGAACCCGGTCGCCTCCAGCGCCGCACCGACCTCCTTGGCCGGGTGTTCGAGCTCGGCGAACGTGCGCCCGTTGATGAGCGCCTTGCCTTCGGTCGGCCGGACGAGCCCAAGGAGCATGCGGAGCGTGGTCGTCTTGCCGGCACCGTTCGGACCGAGGAACCCGGTGACCGAACCCGCCCGCGCGGTGAACGTCATCCCGTCCACCGCCCGCACGGGGCCGAAGTTCTTGAAGAGACCCTCAACAGTGATCACAGGGCAGAATCATGACATTCGGATCGCCCGCGTTCAGGGTGAACGACCGAACGCGGTCAGGCCACCCCTCGTACACCCAGGGCGTAACGCACCGTCTGCGGCAGCAGGAGCCTCCCGTCCGCCGCGCGCAGCGCATCGGCCGCCTCGCACGCCACCCGCCGAGCCTCTTCACGACGATCGGCGGGGATGCGGTCCATCATGCCGCGGTAGCCGCTCGCCCACATGTAGTGCCACCACTCGTCCGGGCCGGCGAGCCAGATGTCGAACGGCTCATCCTCCACGTTCACCTCCCCGAAGCCGGCGTCGCTCATCAACTCCGCCAGGCGTTCGGCCGGGTCGAGCTCGACGACCGGTGGACGCGTCGTCGCGGGAGCCATGAACGACTCCAGGAGGGCGCGGACGGGCTCCCACTCGGCCCCGAAGGTGGACGCGTAGATCGTCGCGCCGAAGCGGCCTCCGGACTTCAGGACCCGCGCGTACGAACGCAGCGCCGCCGCCGGATCGGGCAGCAGGCGCAGGACGAAGCCCGACAGGACGACGTCGAACGTACCCTCGGGGAATTCGGGCGCCTGGGCGTCGCCGACCTTCACCGCAACGCTGGTGAGCCCCCGCCGTTCTGCGGCCACCCTCGTCAAGCCCACCATTTCGGGCGAAAGGTCGACACCGACGACCCGCCCGCCCGCCTCCGCGGCCGGAAGCACACAGGCCCCGCGGCCACATCCCGCGTCCAGGACCTGCTCGCCCGCGGCCACACCGACCCGGGCAACGAGCCGTTCGCCATTCGCGGCGTAGAACGCCGGCCCGACCTGGTCATAGTCGGCGGCGGCCTCGCGATAGATCCTGGCCACCCTGGCCCGCTGCTCCTCGTACAACGAATCCGCCCTCTGTTCGCCGGAGCCGAAAACCAGATGTGGACCCTACCTGCGCGCCCCTTAAAATGGCGACATGTCCACGCCCCGGATCTCCTAGCTCAGGACCCGCTTCCACGCCACCCGTGTGTCCATGAGCTATTCCGGAGCGTCATCCCATGCTTTCTTTCCGTGATGTCGACGTGCGCGCCGGCTCGCGTCTCCTTCTGACGGGCGTCACGTCCCATGTGGCCCCCGGCGACCGCGTCGGGCTGGTCGGCCGCAACGGCGCGGGCAAGACCACGCTGATGAAGATCCTCGCCGGGCTGACCCGTCCCGCCGCCGGGGCCGTCACCCGTTCCGGGCCGGTCGGCTACCTCCCGCAGGATCCGGCCGCCGCCGATCCGTCGACCTCTGTCACCAATCGCATTCTGTCCGCCCGCGGCTTGGACGCCGCCCTGCAGGCGATGCGCGACGCCGAACTCGCCATGGCCGAAACCACCACCGGCTCTGCTATCGGCGAGACCGCCGCCGCGCCGGACTCCGCCATGCGGAGGTATGTGCGGGCCGAGGCGGAGTTCCAGGTCCGCGGCGGATACGCCGCCGAGGCCGAGGCGGCCCGGATCGCGGCCGGGCTCGGCTTGCCCGACCGGCTGCTGGATCAGCCGATCGGTGCGCTGTCGGGCGGCCAGCGGCGCCGGGCCGAGCTCGCGCGCGTGCTGTTCGCCGAACGCGGGACGCTGCTGCTGGACGAGCCGACCAACCACCTGGACGGCGACTCGATCGCGTGGCTGCGCACGTTCCTGACCTCCTACCCGGGTGGCCTCGTGGTGATCAGCCACGACACCGGGCTCCTCGCCGACGTCGTCAACCGGGTCTGGCATCTGGACCCCGACCGGGCGGCGCTGGACGTGCACAACACCGGCTGGCACACCTACCTGGCCGACCGCGCGGCCGACGACCGGAGGCGCGCCAGGCAACGCGCCGCCGCCGAACGCAAGGCGGCAGCCCTGCACGCCCAGGCGGACCGGATGCGCGCCAACAACGCGACCGCCGTACGCGCCAAGGACATGGCCCGGCGCGCGAACCGGATGCTCGCCGCGCATGAGCCGGTGCGCCGGACCGAAAAGGTGGCCCGCGTCCGGCTGCCCGATCCCGCGCCGTCCGGCCGCACGCCGCTGGGCGCCATCAGCCTGACCAAGTCGTACGGCGACCTGCGGGTGCTGTCCGGCGTGGACCTGGCGGTCGACCGCGGCAGCCGGCTCCTCGTGCTGGGGCTGAACGGGGCGGGCAAGACCACGTTGCTCAAGATCCTTGTCGGCCGGCTGCGTCCCGACTCGGGCCGCGTGGTCCACGGGCACGGGCTGCGGCTCGGCTATTTCGCGCAGGAGCACGACACGCTGGATCCCGCCCGTACCGTCAGGCAGAACCTCGCCGACGCGGCGCCGCACCTGGACGATGGCGAAGCACGCCACATCCTCGGATCGTTCCTGTTCAGCGGCGACGATGCCGGCAAGCCCGCTGGCGTTCTGTCGGGAGGTGAGAAGACCCGACTCGCGCTGGCGGGCCTGGTCGGCTCCGGAGCGAACGTCCTGCTGCTGGACGAGCCCACCAACAATCTCGACCCGGCCTCACGGGCCGAGGTGCTGGCCGCCGTGGGCGCGTACCGGGGTTCGGTGGTGATGGTCACCCACGACCAGGAGGCGGTGGAGGCATTGCGACCGGAGCGCGTCCTGGTCCTCCCCGACGCCGTCGAGGACCTCTGGAGCGACGACTACGCCGACCTGATCACCCTCGCTTGAGGACGAACCGCACCGTGTCGCGCAGTGGAACGCGACGCGGTGCGGTGCACGCCGGATACGTCCGCGAGCTCGCGGCGGAGGTTCGCGACATATACCGGACATCACATGCCGCCCCGCTGACATCGTCGCCCCGAATCGTTGCGCGATGGCGGTCGCGGGCAGGACGATATTGAGCGTGCTCCTTGCGGCGATGACGCCATGACGGCGGACCCTCATCCGGCTCCGGTGACCGACGCCCAGCGGGCGGCGCTGGCCGACGAACTGGAGATGCGCGGGTCACCGCTGTGCGACTGCGCCGGCGCGGGCCCGCTCCCGATCAGCCCCGTGACCGGCGGCACCGTGGCGCACCACTGCGAGTGCGCGGCCGTACGAGCTTCGGCCCTGATACGCCGGGCCGCCAGCCGCACCCGTCACTTCGCCGAATGCGGCTGCGGGCTGGCTGATGACATCGCAGGCCGGTTCTGGGACGAAACGAGCCTCGCCGAACGGCCCGGACCACGCGGCCCGGGCCTGGGCGCCTGCTGACGCCATAAATCAGTTGCCGTCACTCCCGCGTCTGCCCCAGGATCTGGCGCCATGACCACGTTCTCCGCCCTGCCGCCGCTGACCGCCACCACCCTCCCGGTGCGCGTCCAGCAGCAGCCCGGCGGACCATGGAGGCCGACGCTCTCCCGAACGTGATCGCCGCCCTGGTCGCAGGGCTCCTCGCCGGCTATGGCATCGCCATGCCCGTGGGAGCGGTCGCGACATACCTGGTGGCTCTCACCGCCCGGACGACCCTGAAGGTCGGCGTCTTCGCCGCCCTCGGCGTCGCCACCGCGGACGGCCTCTACGCTCTCATCGCCGCAGTGAGCGGCTCCGCGCTCATCCCCGTACTGCAGCCGATCACCCAGCCTCTCCGCTGGTGCTCGGCCCTCATCCTCATCGCCTTGGCGGTACGAGGCGCGGCCAAAGCGTTCAAGAAACCCGCCGACATCGAACAGACCCCGGTCAGCCCCTCACGGGCGTACCTCACTCTCCTCGGCATCACGATGATGAACCCCACCACCGTGATCTACTTCGCCGCCCTCGTCCTGGGCGGCGGGACGACCACGGGCCACCTCGAACAGGCCGTCTTCGTCACCGCCGCCTTCCTCGCCTCCGCCAGCTGGCAGCTGATCCTCGCCGCCGGCGGCGCCCTCCTGGGCCGGGCCCTGACCGGCCGCCGTGGGCAGCTCATCACCACCCTGACGTCCAGCACACTCATCTCAGCCCTGGCCCTCCACCTTCTACTCGCCTAGCACCTCGGTGTTCTGGCAGGCCACCAACATCCAGCGCCCGTCTTCCTTGGACATCACATACAAGGGAGTCCCCGGGTTCCCAATGAGTTGTCCATCAAGCGTGAGGAGCCGAGCATGCACCTTCACGGCCGCCACGTCAGGACGGACGAAGACCACGTCCACCACCTCGTACGTGGCGGTCGAGTCCTTCATCGCCCCAGGGAGCACCTTGCGCGTGAACGCCGAGATCTCATCCCGCCCGGTCAAACGCTTGCCATGCCCCGTCGTCCAGATCGCATCTTCCCTGAACAACGCCACGAACTCGTCCGGCAACTCGTTCACCTGAGCATGCTCAAGCCTCGCGACAACGTCCTCGATCGCGGCAATCTCGGCCGCCTGCGTCCCAGTCATGCCGCCACCCTGACACCTCGACCAAGCTTGAGGTCAAACCCCGACCGGTAGATCCCCAGAGCCACGCAAGCCTGACGAGTAAGAACCTTTCCGCAACGAATCTCTTTTCTCGCCACATTGACCTCTGTAAGCTTCCAGCCGTACTCGCCCCGTTGTCGGCTGGTTGATCAGGTAACGCGATGCACGCCCGGTTGGTACGTTCCGTCCCCCTTCCCGGGTCCCGCCGCGCGCTGACAGGAGCCGCCGCGGCCCTCCTGACTCTGACCGCCTGCGGCAGCACCGGATCCTCCAGCGGCGACTTCAACCCCAACGGCGCCCCCTCCGGCGCCCGCCCCGCCACCGATTCCACCCCGCAAGCCGCCCCACCCCCCACGATGTCGCGCCAGCAGATCGACAAACTCGTCCTCGACCGCTACCGCGAATACCAACGCGTCTACAAGCAGGTGTACGAGACGAACGACCCCGCGCAACTCGCCACCGTCGCGATGGATCCGCTCCTCACCACCGTCACCGAGGACGTCGAACGCACCAGGGCGAAGGGCGTCATCTGGCGCTTCACCAACATCTCCAACCCACGCGTCTACGCGCGCTCGAAGGACGGGCTCAACGTGTACGTCGTCGACTGCATGCGGACCCTCGCCGGTTACCGCTTCTCGACGAAGACCGGCAAGCGCACCGGCGGCGGCACTGGCTCGGCGTACCGCTACCGCACCGCCGTGAGCTTCGACGCCGGCGTCTGGAAGGTCTCCAACACCAAACGAGACAGCAGATGCTGACCATGCTCGCCGCGACGAACGGCGACTCGCACGGAGGGACAAGCGATGCCATCGGATAGGTTCCGGTATTCGGTTCCACTGGCCGCGCTCACGAGTATCGCCGCCCTGACCGTCTCGTTCTTCGCGCCCACGTCTGCAAGCGCGGATCCGTGTCAAGGTGGCAACGACACACTCGGCTGCGCTGAGGAGGATGGCGGCAACAGGTCGGGAGGCAGCGGCGGCGGGGGTGGCGGTGGGGATGCTGGTGGCGATGGTGAAATCCCCACTGTGCCTGGAACTGAGGGCGGCGGCGCAGGCGGCGGGAATGCCGTTCCTCCACCGCCCCCGCCAGCAACGATAGATCTTGCCGAACAGGCCAGGTCGACCGCCCAACTTCCCACCCCCCGCGTGCACACAGCGCCGGATGGAAAGACCTATGTAGAGGTCAAGACCCGCCTCTGGGTCGAAGGTTTCCGCGAAGTCGCGACTGAGCCCATTGTTGTCGGGGCTCAGACCATCCAGGCGATCGCAACGCCGAAGTCTGTCAGCTGGCAGCTTGGCGAAACCACTCTGACCTGCCTGGGGCCGGGCAGCAAGAACGACGACTCCTGCAGCCACGTCTACAAGCGTTCCTCGGCCGGACAGCCAGGCGGCGTCTACCAACTGTCAGCGACCATCACCTGGAGTGTGCGGTGGACGTGTGCGGGTGCTGACTGCGATGCACCGGGAGGCGATCTCGCAGACCTGTCCATGCCCTCGATACCCGAGCCATTTGTTGTCGACGAGATTCAGACCAAGTCCCGGCAATGAGCAGCGATCTGTCGAATCAGATGAGACTCAGATGGCCGTTGGCCCTTGTCGCGGCTACAAGCTTGCTTCTCACTGGCTGCGGTGGCGACGATAAGCAATCGCAGCCGTCGTCCACTCCTACGGCTGGCAAAGCGGCACCCTCGGCTCCACCTGTCTACTCCGCAGAACAAGTGAGAGCAGCGTTGCTCCCCCCAAAGGAGATAGGCGCCAAGATGCGCCAAATCGATATCGGGCTTGATTCTCTCCAGAAAAAGCAAGCCCCGATGTGCTCGCTCTCCGGCACTCGACTGCCCGGCCGTTATGGGGCTGCGGTCCGCCAGTTCAGCAATACCATCTCAGGCAAGGGCGAGATCAAGTACGCCCAACTTATCGCTCGCTATACCGATGCGCAGGGGGCGGCCACTGCATATGAGGTGCTCCGGAAGGCAGCACGGTCATGTCCCCCCAAGCGCCATGTTCCTCCCAAACGGCTGAACGAGAACTTCACGCTTTTCGAGCACGACGACACCTGGAAGGTCACCGAAGGCAATCTCGCTGGCTGGGCGCACCTTCGGGGATTTGAGCAACACGTCGAACCGCCGTCACAGACCAAGTTCAATGTCTACTACTTCATCTACGACTACGCGCATCGTGGCAATGTCGTCACTGCCACTCTTTATTGGGAGCGGACAGAGCCCAAGAAGTCTGGCGACCCGATCGCTCAACGAGCGACGGAATTGCTCACCCGCCAGCTACAGAAAATTGGCTAAGTCAGGCCGCGATGACATCGCACGGGTTCGAGACAGGCTGGCGGATACCTGGCTATGCCGAGCTGCAGGAGTTGGGCGCGGGGGCTCAGGGACGCGTCGTTCTGGCTCGGCAGGTGGCGTCCGGAGATGTCGTTGCGATCAAGTACCTGGCCGCGGAGCTGCTGGGTAACGCCCAGGCTCGCGCCACGTTCCGCGGTGAGGCGGAGATGCTCTCCCGCCTCGCCGACCCGCACGTGGCGCGTCTGCGCGGCTTCACGGAGACCGCGGACGGCGCTGCGATCATCATGGAGGCGGTGCACGGGCAGTCGCTTCGCAGGCTGCTTGATGAACGCGTTGCCCTCGCACCTGAGGCCGCTCTGACGGTGCTGAAGGGTTCGCTGCTCGGGCTGGCCGCCGCACACTCGGTCGGCGTGGTCCACCGCGACTACAAGCCCACGAACGTCATGGTGCAGGACAACGGGCAGAGCAAGCTGATCGACTTTGGGGTCGCCGTCCTCGCCGGCCAGGGCAGCATCGTGGGGACGCCGGCCTACATGTCACCGGAGCAATGGCAAGGCGCGCCGGCGACCGCGGCGACCGACATCTATGCGGCTACGTGCGTCTTCTTCGAGTGCGTCGTGGGTGGGCGGCCCTTCCAGGCTGGCACCACTGAGGCGTGGCAGGCCGAGCACACCTTTGGCACCGTTCCGCTGGACGTGCTTCCAGAACCACTACGTCCGCTAGTCCTTCGTGGGATGGCCAAGGATCCGGGCCAGCGCTTCCAGAACGCTAGCGAGTTCGTTCACAGACTTGAGGCCATCGCCACGGCCGCATATGGCTCCGACTGGGAACAACGGGGCTGGTACGCCCTCGGCACAGCGGTGGCCTTGTTCACAGCGGCGTTCCCTCTGACATTGCTAGGCGGCGGTGCGGTCGGTGGCGGTGCGGTCAGTGGCGGTGCGGTCGCGACAGGGACCACGGCAGCCAATGCCGCCAACACCGTCGCGGGTACGACCGCTGCGCAGACGACCACCGGGGCCGGCCACGCGGCTGGAGGCAGCGGTGTCATCGGCAAGGTCGGCGGTGTGAAGGGCGTCGCCGGGGCCGGAACCGCGGTCACCGGCGCGATCGTCATCGCCATGGTGCTCTGGCCTTCCGGCCCGACGGTCGGCGGCGAGTCCCGTGGTTCCATCCGCGCCTACTTCACAAACCCCGGTGTGCTGCTGAACCAGCCGAACATGCCGGCTTCCGAATCTCCGTACATGAAGCTGGACATCACGGTGTCGCCCGGGCGGGTCAAACCCGGGACTCAGGTGCACGTCACCACCCGGTTCCAGGCAAGGACTCCGCAAGGGGTGAAGTACCTCCCAGGTGGAACGCGTCAGTGTTTCGGCGAGAAAGCCAGGCGCCGGGATCTCAACAGCGGCTACAACTACTCACTCGGTCAAAGCCCCACGGCAGTAAAGGAGGGCCAGGGCCAGGTGTGGTTCTACCGGACCGCCAAGTCCGGCAGCGCAAGGCAGCCGAACCGCACAGGAACGTTCGTTACCACCACGTCAAAGACAACGGGCGAATCCCAGCCCTACGTGCCCGGAGAATGCGCCTTCATCAGCTCATGGACCGACACCCGGAGCTTCAAGATGCCGGGCACCGACGAGCTGCCCCCAGGCCATTACCTGATATCGCCCGCAGACCCGCCCCGCCTCATGGAGGCCGAGAGGGACAACACCAAGATCTCCCTGGCGTCGGTCGGCCCGAGGACGGACGTGAGCCTGCCCAAGATCAGAGTCTTCTGGGACTGAGGCGCTTCGGCTTGGGGGTTGACGGGGGTGGTGGGCGGGGGGAGCGTCGCCTTTAGGTGGAGGCATGCCGCTTCATCGATCGGCTCAGCAGAGGAGCGGGCACGATGAAGATTCTGGTTTTCGGGGCGACGGGCGGTACGGGGCGGCACGTTGTCGAGCAGGCTCTGGAACGGGGGCATGAGGTCACCGCGTTCGTGCGTGATCCGGCAAAACTGGGCGTGGAGCATGAGCGGCTCAAGGTCGCGCAGGGCGATGTCATGGACTATGAGTCGGTCGAACGGGCCGTGGAGGGGCAGGACGCCGTCGTGTGCGTGTTGGGGGCGTCGGCGTGGAAGACGGGGACGGCGCGGTCCGAGGGCACGCGGAACATCATCGGCGCCATGGAGAAGGCCGGGGTACGGCGGCTCGTGGTTCAGTCGACCATCGGCATGGGCGACAGCGCTGAGATGCTTCCGTTCCAGTACAAGTATGTGCTGGTGCCGCTGATTCTGCGGTCGGCGTTCGCGGACACCGCGCGGCAGGAGGAGTACGTGCGGCAGAGCGGGCTGGACTGGACGCTCGTACGGCCGGGTGCGTTGACCAAGGGGGAACGCACCGGGGCCTACAAGCACGGGACCGGGGTGACCACGATCATCAAGGGGAAGCTCTCCAGGGCTGACGCGGCCGACTTCCTGCTCAAGCAGTTGCAGGATGACGCGTATGTTCGTGAGGCCCCGTACGTGTCGTATTAGGGCGGGCCTAGTTCGGCGCGGACGAGGGCGCCTCCGGATGGGGCGGCGTCCAGGATGAGGCGGCCGCCGGAGACTTCGGTGACCCGGCGGACGATGTCGAGGCCGAGCCCGGATGAGCCGCCGCCGCTGCGGCCGCGCCGGACGCGGGTGTCGGCGAAGCCGGGGCCGTCGTCGGCAACCTCCAGCACCGCGCCGCCATTGGGTCGCGGGGTCAGCGTGACCGAGAAGTCCGTGCCGTCGGGCGTGTGGCTGAAGATGTTGGAGATCAGGACGTCGAACGCGTCGGAGAGTTCGGCGCTGGACGCGGCGACCAGGAGGGGGCCGTTGGAGATGTCGCCTCCGATCGAGCGGCCCTGTTCGGTGGCGAGAACGGTCCAGAACTCCATGCGCTCGGCGATCACTGTCGCGGCGTCGCAGGCCCCGGGTCCGGAGTCGCCGCCGCGGACGGTCTTGATGGCGTCGGTGACGGTGCTCTCGACCTGGTCGATGGTGCGGTTCACCTTGGCGCGTTCCGCCGGGTCTCCGAGCATGTCGGCTTCGAGGCGCAGGGCGGTGAGGGGCGTGCGGAGCCGGTGCGAGAGGTCGGCGATGCGTTCGCGTTCGCCCTTGACCAGTTCGGAGATCCGGCGCGCCAGGTAGTTGAGCGCGGCGGCCACCTCGACGAGCTCGGCCGCGCCTCCGCCGCGGGCCCGCGCGGCCAGGTCGCCGCGGCCGAGGCGGCGGGACACGTCCGCCAGCTCCCGCAGCGGCCGGGTGAGGCGAGTGGCGAGGAGGAACGTGACGAGTACACCGATCAGCAGGAGGAGCAGGCCCAGCAGCGCGAGCGTGGCCAGCGCCTCGGTCACGCCCTCGTACATGACGGCGTCGCTCACGAACGCGCGGACGACGATCGGCCCGTCCTGCCGGCCGACGACCGACAGCAGCACCTCGCGACCGCCCGGCACCTCGGCGACCAGGCTGTGGCCGCGTTCGGCGAGCCGTACCGCGTCGGTCCGTGCGGCGGGATCGCCGAGCACCCGGCCGCTCGGCAGGAAGACGGAGAAGGTGTCAGAGTCCCCCGCGGCGAGGCTCTGGAGGGAGAGCGCGACCGTCTCGGGATCCTCGCGCATGAGGAGCGGCACGATGGACTCGGCCTCGACCGCCGCCTGCGTGATCCTGTCGTCGGCGGAGATCGAACGCACCGTCGCCACCAGCGGCAGGAAGAACGCGATGAGGATCAGCAGGATGATCGCGACGACCAGGAACGTCAACTGCCGCCGGATGGTCGTGAGCGTCACGGCCGCTACCCTAACTGACCTGCACTTTCATCGCCGTGGCTTGACCTGGGCCTGACCGCCGGGATGCCACCCTGGCTCGCGTGACCGCACGTACCGCCACCCTGGTCGGCATCTGGCTCGCCATCGCCGTGCTCATGGTCGCGGTGGGACTGGCCGCCGTGCAGATCACCGTATGGGTGCTGACGGGCAGCGTCGTCCAGCCGATGTCCGGGGAGGAGATCCGGCAGCGCCTCGCCACGGAGCCGGCGCTCACGCCCCGCCCCGAGAGCTCCGTCGCGGGCACGGGCGAGCCTCGGGTGTTCACGAGCCCGGGTGGGCGGCTCCTCGCGTTGTGCGCCGGCCGGGACCAGGCCGTCCTCACCGACTGGAGCCCGGCCATCGGTTACCGCGGTTATCTCGTGCAGGACGGCCCCGCCCCGGAGGCGTCGGTCGTCTTCGGGCGAGAGGACGGCACCGCGGTCAGGGCGGCCGTGCGCTGCACCCGAGGTTTTCCGCGGCTGCTCCCCTGAGCGAGGGCGTTGACGGTCAGCCGGCCAGGCGGTCGTAGGTGCAGCTGGCGCTCCCCGAGCCGGTGGCGGTGTCGGTGCTGACGACCTTGCCGTCGACCGTGATCCGGCAGGTGACCGATCCGGTGCTGCCGATGTTGGTGACGTTCATGACGACGACGTCGAGTCCGCTGAGCTCCTTGGTGAACCGCTTCTGCCACGGCACCGCCACGACGGCGGCCTCCATCTTGTCGATCGAGCCGGTCGAGTGAGCGATGCTCGCCTCCTTGGCGCCGCCGGTGGCGGTGCCCTCCAGCACGACGCTCACCGACTTCTTCTTCTGGACCTCGTAGCCCGCCAACCCGACGATCACCCCTACGGCGATGCCGGTCAGCACGCCGATGGCGCCCAGGACGATGCCGGCGACGGCGAGGCCACGGCCCGGCTGCCCCGTGCGCCTGGTCTGGGAGAGGGCGACGATTCCGGTGATGATGGCGCCGATGCTGCCGAGCCAGCACAGCCACAGCACACCGAGCACCAGGGACGTGAGCGCCATTCCGTTGGTGCCGCCTGACTGGGACGTGTGCGGTTGTTGCGGCGGCCTGCTGTACGGGTCGTACGGAGCGGACAAGGCGACCCCTTCTGTCTGCACGCCGATTCTGTCTGCACGGTCCGAGCGCTGATCTAGTTATCCATTGCCTGAGCCTGGAAAGCAAAGGAGGCCGTACCGATCTTCTTCGGTACGGCCTCAGGTGGAGGTCGGGGTGCGGAGTCTGTCACGTGACGCGGCGCAGGGTCATGACGTTGCGGGGCCGTCGGCGGCGTTCGGGGATTCCAGGATCGGCTGCGGCCAGCAGCTGCTTGAGCGAACGGGGGACGATCTCTTCCTTGAGGTGCGAGTTCATGGTGTTTCTCCTTAACCGGTGCCGGGCCGTTGACACGTGCGGGGCCGATGGTCACGCGGCGACCGCGAGGCGGAAGTAGGCGGTCTCGACCGCGTCAAGCGCCCAGCGCATACGGGCGGCGTAGGCCTCGGGGTGGTCGCCCGCCTCCTGGGCGACGCGGGCCAGGCAGGTGGCGCAGTCGTTGCCGCACTGGGCCAGTCGCGTCTCGATGGCGGCGCGGACCTGCCCGGAAGAGGGGGTGGCGGACGCCTGGAGCGGGGTGGTGAAGAGGATCTGGGCCAGTTCGGAGACGCTCATCGTGGTCGACATCGCGGGCCTTCTTCCTTGTTCGGCTCTACTCTGAGCCTATCAGAACGGAATACTTTGTTCCATAGCCCGAGCCGTCGGATTTCCAGGAAAATCGCGGTGGTTCCGGCTCGTCGAGAGCCCTCCGCAGAGCCTCGCCGGTTCGTTGTCGTGCTCTCACAGAGGTAGACCACGCTTCCACCGAGAACTCATCGCCACAGCAGCGAATTCTCAAAAAAACTTCAGCTGAGGCAGACGCCGACCAAGGAACCTGCGAACCAGCAGGTCACGGCCCTTGCCAACCGAGAGTGCGCGGCTACAGGCCGAGGCGGGCGGCGGCGACCTTCTTGGGGACGACCATGCGCCAGGCGTCGATGACGAGCTCGCGCATCTCGGGCTCGTCCAGCTCGGCCGTCCAGGCGTTCACCCAGTTGAAGCGCTGATCAGAGACGCGCGGCAGATGGAACTTCGTGGGCTCGGACTCGATGAGCGCGGCGCGTTCCTCCTTCGGGAACGCGAAGCCCATGATCGTCTCGTCCGGCGAGAACGCGACATAGACGATCTGCCCGACCCGGAACTTCACGCAGTCCCTGATGAGGTGTTCCGACGTGCGGGGCAAGGTCAACGCCAGTCGCCGCACGTCCTCAACGGTGACCATCCCCCATTATGGCCATCCACCCCGTACAGAATTGACGATCTTGGTAGATTGCGGGACAAAAGAACAGGGCGATGGTGCGGCGGGGAACGGGGTGCGCGTGGACGAGCTCGTGCGATGGCAGACCGACCAGGGGCCGGTGATCGTCGAGGTCGACACCCGGGAGCCGGGATTCCAGTCGGTGTCGCGCCCCGACCACGGGTTCATCATCGATGCCGCCGAACGGCTGGAATCCGCCCTCGACCACGTGCGCGGCGCCGCCGAGTCCGCGCTCCGCAGCATCCGCGACGGCAAGCTCAACCCGGACATGATCGAGCTGGAGTTCGGGGTGAAGCTCAACGCCTCGGCGGGCGCGGTCATCGCCAAGACCGCCGGCGAGGGCCACCTCAAGGTGAAGCTCACCTGGGGCGGTCCGAACGGCGCCGGCCAGGCGTCGAACGAGGAGGAAGGCTGACCGCGCCGTGCACGACTGGCAGTGGCGGGCCTGGGTGGGCGAGGCCTCCGGAGAGCCCCGCGCGTCGGCGTTCCTGATCACCCCCACCACGCTGCTGACGTGCGCCCATGCGGTGAACGGTCGCAGCGGCACCTGGGTCGGCTTCCCCGGGCTGACCGGCCCCCTGCCGGCCAAGGTCGTGCCGTGCGGCGACTGGCAGAGGGCGGGCGACGAAGGCGACGTGGCGGTGCTCGAGCTCAGCAGCCCGGTCACGTTCACCCGCGCCCGGCTCGCCGCCCCCGACATCCTGACCCGGCCGGCCCCGCAGGCGCCCCACGGCACCACCCCGTACGGCGGCGGGCAGCGCGTGCTCGGGACGTACGGCTTTCCCAATCCGCGTGAGCCGTACGAGCGGCACATCACCGTCACCACTGGGCCGTCGATGATGCAGCGGCAGGAGTGGTGGCAGCTCAAGGCAGAGCCCGGCGACCAGATCCTGGAGGGCTACAGCGGCGCGGCCGTGTACGACCCGTACACGCGCGAGGTCGTCGGGATGATCACCGACTCCGACCTGCGCGGCACGGACGGCGCGGTGGGCCGGATGTTGCCGCTCGCCGCCATCCGCCGCTACTGGGAGGAGCTCGACGACCACCTGCCCCTGACCTGGCTGACGCCCCCCGCGCGGCGTTCCCTGCGGCGCCTGCTGACCGGCGCCGCCACCGCCGCGCCCCTCGCCGAGCTCGTCGCCGAGGCCGCCGGCCCCATTCCGGGGCGGCCCAGGTTCCGGTCGGTGTGGGATTCGGTCCGGAGCGTGGCCGAGGGCTGGCCGGACGACCCTGACCGGCTGGCCCGCTGGATCGCCGTGCTCCGGCGCCACCTGCCCGACCGGGATCTGGCCGGCTGGTCACGGACGCACCTTCCCACCCTCCGCGCCGGCACCACCGAAGACGGCACCAGCGAAGACGGCACCGCCTCGGTGATCGTCCGCTTGGAACGCGTGACGCACGACAACGCCTACGACGTGACCGTGCACACCTGGATCGACGGCGCGGAAGGCGCCCGGCAGGAGACCGTCCGGGTCCCGGAACGCTCCGTACGGCAGGCGGCGGAGACCGGCCTGGCCAAGGCGCGCGGCGCGATGGTGGGCCGGACCGACTGGATGATCGAGTTCGCGGTGCCGGAGTCGTGGCTCGGCAAACCCTTCGAGGAGTGGTACGTCGAACGCGAGCACCAGCTGCCCATGGGCATGTATCCGGTCGTCGTGCGGGACGTCGAGCGCCTGCGCCCCGACTCGATCCGCCGCGACCAGGCCCATCGCCGCTGGCGCGTCCTGCGCGAGCGCGGCAGCAGCGAACCTGAACGGGTCGACTGCGGCAGACCGCGCGCCAAGAGCGCGTTCCAGAACTGGCTGATGGCCAACACCGACGTCTGCGTCCTTGTGTACGGGGCGCGTCCGGCGAAGGCGTGGGTCACCGCCGCGCTCAACACCGGCATCCCCGTCATGGCGTGGCCCCGTACCCGCTGCGCCGGCGGCTGCACCGGCCGGCACCAGCTCGACGACCTCGCCGACGCGCTCGCCGGCCGCCACCCCGACCACCTGCCGGCGCGGGTGATGGAGCTGCGCAAGCAGGCCCTCGTCGCGCCCGCCCACGAGCCGCACTGCGGCCGTGAGCTCACCCTGCTGTGGGACGACCCGTCCCGTCTCCCCGATCCACCCCTCGCGATGGAGGTCTGAGGTGCCCGACTGGCTGCTGTACCGCGGGACCCGCGAGCCGCACGACGGCATCGACCGCCTCCCGCCACCCCCGCCGTGGCGTTCGTTCGACGGCGGGCCGACGCTGAACATCCCCCCCGCGGGACCCGCCGGCCGCCACCAGGCGACCACGTACCGCCCGTCGGACGACGCCGTGCAGCAGGTGAACGCGGCGCTCTACCTGCGCCGCCCGCTCCTCGTCACGGGCCCGCCCGGCACCGGCAAGTCCACCCTCGCGTACGCGGTGGCGCACGAACTCGGGCTCGGCTCGGTCCTGCACTGGCCGATCACCAGCCGCGTCACCCTCCGCGACGGGCTCTACCAGTACGACCCCCTCACCCGCCTGTACGCTGCGGGCCGCGAGGGCGCCGTGAACGGCGGCGAGCCTGCGCCCGACGACATCGGCCGCTACATCCGCCTCGGCCCCCTCGGCACCGCGCTCCTCCCCTACGCGCGGCCGCGAGTCCTGCTCATCGACGAGATCGACAAGAGCGACATCGACCTGCCCAACGACCTGCTCACCATTTTCGAGAAGGGCGAGTACGAGATCCCCGAACTCGCCCGCCGCGCCGAGCCCACCGCCGAGGTGATGACCGCCGACGGCTCGGCCGCCGACCGCGTCACCGTGACCGGCGGTACCGTCCGCTGCAGCGCGTTCCCCCTCGTCGTGATGACCAGCAACGGTGAACGCGAGTTCCCTCCCGCGTTCCTGCGCCGGTGCATCACGGTCAAGCTGAGCCAGCCCGCCGACCAGGTCGAGCTCGCCGCCATCGTCCGCGAGCACCTGGGCGACCTGGCGGACCAGAGCGACGACCTCATCGGCCAGTTCTTCGAACGGGCCAAGCAGGGCACGCTCGCCACCGACCAGCTGCTGAACGCCGTCTACCTGTGCCGCTACTCCGACGCGGCCGACCGCCACGACCTCGCCGACCGCATCACGCCGTACCTGTCCGCCGGCCCCGATGAGGATTGAAGAACTCCACCAAGCCCTGGACTCGCTCGGCTCACCCGCGGACGCACGCGAGCTGAGCGAGATCCTGTGGCTCGCCTGCCACACCACGCCCGCCCAGGCCGCCGAAGCACCCGCCGAGCCTGCCACGACCCGCGACGACCTTTCGGCCATCAAGGACAGCGCCGGGACTCCTGCGCCTCCCGAACGTCAGGCCCAGGCACCCACCACCGGCCACCCGGCCGCGCTCCACCCGCGCCCTCCCGAACCCCGTACGGGCAGCGACGCCACGGAGATCCTCGTCCCGACCGCGCCGATGTTGACCAGCCCCCTGGCGGTCCAGCGTGCGCTCCGTCCCCTCAAACGCCGCGTCGCATCTCCCCTCCGCACCGAGCTGGACGAGGACGCGACCGCTGCCCGCATCGCCGACACCGCCCTCTGGGTGCCCGTCCTGACCCCGTCGCCCGAACGCTGGCTCTCCCTCAACCTGGTCGTGGACACCGGCCCCTCGATGCGGCTGTGGCGCCCTCTCGGCCGCGAGCTCGCCGAAACGATCCTCCGCCAAGGCGCCTTCCGCGACGTACACCTGATCTACCTGAACGAGTCGGGCGGCATCTCGTCCTCCCCCACCGCTCCCGCCCGTTCTCCCACCACGCTCCTAGACCCCGCCGGACGCCACACAACCCTCGTACTCAGCGACTGCTCCGGCCCGCACTGGTGGAACGGCCGCGCCCCACACGCTCTTCGCCGCTGGGCGCAGACCGGGCCGACGGCGATCCTGCAACCACTCCCCGAACGCCTATGGCGCCGCACCGCTGCCCCCGCCACCCCTGGACTTGCCTCACTCCACCGCCCCGGCGCGCCCAACACCGAATTGGACTTCACCCCGTACGACGGCGAGGCTCCCGACGGCCTACCGATCCCCGTCCTGGAAATCGCACCCCGCTGGCTCTCCGGCTGGGCGAACCTGGTCGCGGGCGCAGGCCCCCAACCCACCGCCGTCGCGACCCCCACCGCCACGACCGCCGCGCCCGTCCACCGCGAACGCGAACTGCCCCCTGAGGAACGTGTCCGCCGCTTCCTGGTGACCGCCTCCCCCGAAGCCGCCGAGCTGGCCGCCCATGTCGCGGTGTCCATCCCGTCCCTGCCGGTGATGCGCCTCATCCAGCACCGCGTCCTGGGCGAATCCGGCCCCGGCCAGCTGGCCGAGGTCCTCCTGAGCGGCCTTCTACGCCCTGTTGACCACTCCATCGGCCAGTACGAGTTCGTCCCCGGCGCCCGTGAAGCCCTCCTCGCCAGCCTCCCGCGCCCCGAGGCCTGGCACACCCGCCACGTCCTCGAACACATCTCCGCCGAGATAGAACGCCGCGCAGGCTCAGCCACCGAGACCTTCCGC
This sequence comes from Actinomadura rudentiformis, assembly GCF_008923185.1. GTDB lineage: Bacteria > Actinomycetota > Actinomycetes > Streptosporangiales > Streptosporangiaceae > Spirillospora > Spirillospora rudentiformis. The sequence continues at coordinate 60,859 of NZ_WBMT01000026.1, read as the reverse complement.
GCCCTCCTCCCCTCCGCCCAAGGCGACCAGGCCCTCCCCGACCGCCCCTTCGCCCTCATCAGCCCAGAAGCCAAAACCCTCCTGGACCGCACCCCGCCCCAGACCACCCAAGGAGTCCCGCCGCCCGGCGCACCACACGTCCAAGCGCCCCAGATCGCCGCCGGCACCACCACAGGCTCCGGCAACGGCGACCATCTCGGCGAACGCCACGCCGCCGCCCGCTTCCCGGAAATCGCACGCCTGGAGAGCGCCCTGGCCGAGCTGGACAAGGGCGTTTCACAATCCGCTGTTCGCGAAAAACTGCAGAGCTTCGTCACGGACGAAGCATCCGAACGTGCCGCGGCGTCGTCGAACGACTTGAAGACCCTGGCCTTCACCGGCCCGGCCGGAAGTGGCAAACTCTCCGCCGCCGCGCAGTTGGCGAAGGCACTCGCATCGCTCGGCTGGATCCGGACGCCACAGGTCATCACGACGGACCGGTGGAGCCCCAACCTCCCTCGGAGGTTCAGGGAGGCGAGAGCCCAGAGCTGCGTCCTCTACCTCCACTGTGGCGGCCAGCCGACCGGCACCTTCACCAGCCATGCCGACGACGATCTAGTGCGGATGATCAGCTCCGCCGGCACCGAGGCCCTGATCGTCATCGGTGGTGATCAGGGCAGGGTGGCGAGCTTCCTCCGCGAACGCCCGCAGCTGCGGGGACGGGTTCACACCACGATCGCCTTCGACTCGCCGACGTCCGATGGGCTCTGGACAGGGAGTCTGGACGAGTGGCGGCCGATCACGCTCGGCACCAACGACGAAGGGCTGGTCAAGCTCGACGTCATGGACGGCTTCGTTCCCGGGAACGGCCTGATCATCGATCGGCGGAGGTCCGGCCGGTCGGAGGTCGCCCGGACGTTCGTCACGGAGCTGGCCCTCACCCATCCGCCCACGCAGGTCACCTTTCTGCTGGCGGATCACTCGGCGGGGACCACGTTCACCGGCGGCCTTGAGGAGGTGCCGCATGTCGCAGAGGCGGTCGTCAACATCGCGGGTGAGCCCTCACTCGCCGACCGGCTGGGAGAGGCGCTCATCCGTGAGCTGGACCGGCGCCAGTCCCTCCTCGACGAGGTGCGGTCGGCCGCCTGGCATCACTACCAGTCGTCGGTGGCGCGGGGCGCGCCGATCCCTCCGTTGCCGGCCCTCTTCGTGCTGGTGAACGCGTTCGACGAGCTCATCGCGGTGAAGCCGGGGGTCCAGGATGTGATCCGGCAGGTCGTGGAGCGGGGGCCTTTGCTGGGCGTGCAGCTCACCATGATCTCGACCGGGGCGGCGCCGACTTTCGATCATGCCCCGTCCTGGCATATCGCGGCCTCCGAGCGAGGCGGCCGTTTGGACCAGGGCGGGGAATCCACCACGTTCAAGCTCCTGGCCAGACAGGACGTGCGTGCGCTCGCAAGAGTGATGTCCGCACACGGGCCGCAGGCGCATTGGCTGATGCCGCGGCGGCCGGACACGGCGGCCGACAAGCCGGAAACCGATGTGCAGTTGAGGGATCTCGACCTGGGCTCGCCGCAGGGCGTCGGTGGGACGAGCACGCTCTACTCCATGACCACGTCGGGTGAAGGGCTTCTCTACAAGGAGTACCGAGGCCGGATCGCCGAGACCGATCCCGATGCCGTCGCCAAGGTGGTGTCGTTTCCCGCCACTCTCCCGGAGAGCGAGAGAGAACTGCTGCTGAGCCAGACAGCCTGGCCGGTGGCGCGGGTGTTGGACGGAGACCGGATCACGGGTGTCGTGATGCCGCGCGCTCCCGAGCGGTTCTACCGCAGGATCGGGCCACGCGGCTCCGAGTCGGTGCGTGTACGCGAACTGAACCATCTGCTGTACGACCGCAGGACCACCGAGGGAGAGTCCGAGACACCGCCGGGAGCCGGTGAACGGGTCGAGATCGTCCGCCGGATCACGGCACTGTTCCGACTGCTGCATTCGCACTCGCTCGTGGTCGGGGACGTGTCCGCGTACAGCATTCTTTGGTCCGCAAGGCCGGCCGGCGTCTACCTGCTGGACTGTGACGGCATACGCCTGGCCGGGACACGCCAGGGCCGGGCTCGCCTGGCGACGCCGGAGTGGCACGACCCGCTGGGCTTCGCTGAGACGGCGGATCTGGACAGCGATCGTTACAAGCTGGCGTTGCTGGTCGTCCGGGTGCTGGCCGGATCCCCGCACCTGCGGCCGGGCGACCCGGCCGAGTTCGTCGAGGGTGTCCCAGCGCGAATCGCCGCGAACGTCTCGGACCTCTTCTCCCACGCCGCTGGGCCCTGGGGCACCCGGCCCCACGCGGAGCAGTGGCTGGCGGCCCTCGGCGAGCAGGGAACACAGGGTTGAGCGTCAGCGCATTGTGGCGATGGAGATGCGGAGGCGCCGCAGGTCTCGGACGTCCATGGACCACCTCTGTCGATCTTCGGGTGCGGGCAGCGTACGACGCGGGCGGCCGCCGGCCCCGGGGACGGCGCAAACCGGACACGCCTTCCGTTTTGCATCGACCGGTCCAAAACATGTTAGGGTCGGGCGCATGGCACGGCCGAGGCAGTTCGACGAGGAGCGCGCGGTGGACGCGGCGATGCGCGCGTTCTGGACCGCGGGCTACGAGGGCACCTCGACCCAGGACCTCTGCGAGGCGACGGGGCTCGGGCGCAGCAGCATCTACAACACGTTCAAGAGCAAGCACGATCTCTTCGAACGGGCACTGCGCCGCTACATGGACGGCAAGAACGCGGCGATCTTCGGGTTGCTGGAGGGAGACGCTCCGGCCAAGAACAAAGTGCGGACCCTTCTGCAGCAGGTGATCGAGGCTCCGGCGGACGATCCGATCGGCTGCCTCGTGGTCAACTCGACGGTCGAGCTGGGCCCGCACGATCCGGCGGTCGTCGCCATGTTGCAGAGGGACATGGAGCTGCGACTCGACGCGTTGACGGCGGCGATCGAGGCCGGGCAGCGCCGGGGAGAGATCGGCACCGGCAAGGACGCCCGGGAGCTCGCCCATTTCGTGAACGCCACGATCAGCGGGATGCAGGTGGCGGCGAGAGGCGGCGCCGGGCGCGATGCGCTGGAAGGGATCGCCCAGACCGCACTGAGCGCTCTCTGAACCGAAGCGGCCCGCCGAGCCGCCCTCTCTTTCGCCCAGATTTTGAACTGATCTATCCAGAACAGGGAGGAACGCCCATGCCGCTGGCCATCTACATCCTCGGATTGGCCATCTTCGCCCAGGGCACGTCGGAGCTCATGCTCGCCGGGCTGCTCACCGAGATGGCCACCGACCTGGGCGTGTCGGTCCCGCAGGCGGGTCTGCTCATCTCGGCGTTCGCGCTCGGGATGCTGGTCGGCGCGCCGATCCTGGCGGTGGCGACCTTGCGATGGCCGCGCCGGAACGCACTCCTGGTGTTCCTGGCGGTCTTCATCGTGGCGCACATCGTGGGCGCGCTGACGCCCGGGTATTGGGTGTTGTTCGCGACCCGCGTCGTGGGCGCCTTCGTCTATGCCGGGTTCTGGGCGGTGGCGGCGACGACGGCCGTCGCCCTCATCCCGGCGGACGCTCGCGGCAAGGCGATGAGCATCATCGCGGGCGGCCTCACCGTGGCGACGATCGCCGGCCTTCCGGCGGGCACCGTCATCGGCCAGCACCTCGGCTGGCGCGCCGCGTTCTGGACGGTCGCCGCCCTGTCGGCGGTCGCGATGGCGGGTGTGGCCGCCACGATCCCCGGCGGGCGGCCGGAGAAGACACCGGAGCTGCGGCGCGAGCTGCGGACGATGGCCCGGCCCCGGCTCTGGCTCGCGTACGGCACGACCGCCCTCTCCACGGGCGCCCTGCTGGCGACGTTCGGCTACCTCGGCGCGCTGCTGACCGAGACGACCGGCGTGGCGGCGAGCTGGGTACCCGCGGTGCTGGCGGTGTACGGGGTCGGCGCGCTCATCGGCATCACGATCGGCGGCCGGACCTCGGACGCTCACCCCCTCCGCACTCTGTTCGTGGGCGTCACCGGCCTGACCGTGATCTCGCTGGCGCTCGCGCTCACCGCCGGGACGGCGATCACGGTCGTCGCGCTGGTGTTCCTGCTGGGCGCGTTCGGCTTCGCCACCAACCCCGCGCTCAACACCCGGGTGTTCACGCTGGCCGAGGGTGCTCCGACCCTCGCCGCCGCGGCCAACGTCTCCGCGTTCAACGTCGGCATCACGGCCGGTCCGTGGCTCGGCGGTCTCGCCATCAGCGGCGGCCTCGGCTACCCCTCGGTCGCCTGGATCGGCGCGGCGCTGGGTCTGGCCGCGCTCGGCACGGTGGCGTGGGCGTCCTCACTCCAACGCCGCGGGGCCGGCACGAAGCAGGCTCACTCCGCACCGGCCCTGACCGACGCCTGATCAGCGTCTCAGCGGCACTCCTTGGCAGTATCAGCGGCATTCCTTGGCGGTGTCAGCGGCATTCCTTGGCAGGCATGCCGTAGAGCACGCGCCCCTGCCACTTGCCGTTCGTCATCTGCCGCTTCTCAGGATGCTCGGCGACGGTCCAGACCTGATGCGTGCCTCGGTAGCAGGACAGGTCCTCTGGGCCGTACGAGATGGTCGACCTGGAGAGGACGGTGAACTTCCCGCCCGCGTACTTCGCCCGGACGAACTGGCCGCGGTTGCGTACGGTGCCAGGTTCGAGCGGCTTCTCCTGCTTGGACACGTTGCGGGTGAACCACCAGTTGCCGCGGGTCCCGACACCGCCCTGGATGTTCGTCACCGGCAGGTTGACCACGTACGACGGGTTGGCGCGCCCGTTCTTGTCCATCACCAGGTCGCTGCCACCCTTGCTCCCGATGGGGAACGCGGCGACGCGTCCGGCCCCACCCATGCAGAACTCGCCCGTGATGAGCTTGTCCTTGCCCGCGCGGTCGATGGACAGCCACGAATGGTTGGGCGTGCCCGTGGCAGTGCAGGCCTTGCCGGACCGCGTGTTCGGCACGTACGAGGCGACCTGCGGCATCACGTAACGGTAGCCATAGCCGTAGTACGTCTTGCCGTGCAGGCCGATCAACTTGGGCTTGCTGGTAGAACCGTTCTTGCTCTTGCCCAGGTCGAAGATCTGCCGCATGTCGAAGACGCGGATGCCCGTGCTGGTGTCGGCGACGTAGAGCCGGTTGCCGTACCACGCGAGCCCACCGGCGTGGATGCCCTTGTCGGTGCCGTGGGTGCCGACCGGCTCGTACGTGGTCTTGCCCTTGGCGTTCTTGTACGGCCAGACCAGGATCGCGTGACGGTAGGTGTTGTTCTTCAGGTTGACGAACGTCACCCGCGCGCTCTTGTGGTAGCCGTCCTTACGGTTGTCATACCAGCTGACGAGCAGGGCCTTTCCGCCCTTGCCCCACGAGCCGTCAGCCTGGGCGTCCGACGTTCCGGTGACGCCCTGCGGGTACCACTGCACGGTCTTGGTGTCGGCCGAATCGAAACAGAACCAGTCACCCTGCTTGGGCGCCGCCGCCTTGGTGGCGCAGGCTCCCTTCCGGGAACCCTTGCGGTTGCCGGCCTTGTCGTTGAGCAGTGCGGTGACGCTGCTGGTCTTCAGGTTCTTCGCCATGCCGCCGAGGGCGGCACCGGCCGGGGCCTTGCCGACCTTGAGCACATAGGCGCTCTTGCTGGGCGCGGTCGCGGCCGCCGCCTCGGCGTTGCTTGCCTTATCGGAAGCCACGTAGGCGTATGCAGGTATACCGGCCGTCAGAGCCGCCAGCGAGGCGACGATGACCAGGGAGCGCCGGACGTTCAAATGATCACCTCCAGGGGATCATGGAACGTAACATTCACCTACTCTCCGTTAAAAGATCACTAGTCGCGCCAATGCGATCACTCTGGGAGAAAGTGCGCAGGTCAGCGGCGCGCCTTTGGCACGGTCCACAAATCCGCGGTGAACGTGAGCTTCCTAACAAGGTGAGCTCCTGACAACAACGTGAGCTCCCTGACAACGCCGAAGGGCCGGTCCCGATCGCACGATCGGGACCGGCCCCTGAAGCCGGCGAGCCGGACGTCCTAGCGGACGCGGCAGTTACCGGTGTCGACCTTGGTCGGGTCGCTCTCCGAGGTCGCCTTCAGCACGAGCTTGGCCTTGCGGTCGGCGCCGGGCGCCGCCTTGGCCCACACCTGCACCGTGGTGGCGCGGCCCGCCTTGGCGGTGGCAAGCGCGTTCGGCAGCACGGTCGTCCAGCCCTTGCCGGTCGCCGAGGCGCTCAGCCGGTAGACGTCGGAGCCGTGGTAGCCGGTGCCGCCCTTGCCGGAGTTGCGCAGCGGCAGGGTGCACTTGACCCAGCCGGAGCCTGCCGGACGCACGAAGCCGTTGTCCACCTTCACGCCGCGGCGCTGCGTGCCGGCACCGTCCAGCGAACGGACGGCGACGGTGTAGGACAGCACGCCCTTGCGGTCACGCTTGAGGTCGAGCACGTAGAAGTGGAGGCGGTTGGCCGCGTCCACGTGCTCGTACTCGCTGCCGGAGTTCGTGCCCGCGTGCATCAGCGCGTCCGACAGCTGCCGGTAGTCGCCGATCGTCATCTTGACCTGCTGGCCGTTCGGCAGCACGTAGTCGACCTTGTCGATGTCCTCCGGGTTGGAGTCCTTGACCCAGATGAACGGCGCGTCGTCGGCGTCCTTGGTCTTGGACAGCAGCACACCGGAGTCCGGCGTGAACGAGTCGAAGCCCATCCGGTCGACGACCTCGACCGTGTAGTTGTTGTACTTGCCGCCGTCGCACAGCGGGTCCTTGGAGGTGTCGCAGGGCGGGCTGAGGTCGGCCTTGTCTCCCGCGCCCAGCCGCACGTTGATGCCGGCCAGCGAGTCCTTGCCCGGCTGGACGGCGCGCGCGGTCACCTTGGCGACGGCGGTGCCGTCCTTCGGCAGCGTCGCCCGGTCGAGCTGGAGCACCTTCTTGGTGTCGACGATGCCCAGCTTGAGCTTGTTGCGGAGCGTGTGCTGCGCGCCCATCGACGCGCCGCCCGTCGCCGGGATCATCCAGCGGCTGTGCGGGCCGCCGGGGCCGTTGAAGCTGCCGCGGCTCAGCATCTCCCACGGGCCGGTGTACGCCCGGCGCGGCGGGTTGCCGTACGGGTTGTTGTAGTTGTCGAGGATCCCGAGGATGTGGCTGAACTCGTGGGCGAAGACCCCCATGCCGGAGCTCTCGGCCTGCGTCGAACTCCGCGGCGGCGCACCGATCACGGCGTTCGGCCAGTGGTTGGACGCGGCCTGCCATGACGTCCAGGGCACATAGCGCGTGTTCGCCCAGTTGGGCATGGACGGGTCCGGCGGGCCCCACTCGTCGGGTACGTCCTCCTTGGTCGGGAACTTCATCATCCCGAACTCCTGCCAGGTGGCCGACTCGTCCTGCCCGGCGGTGAGGAAGAAGACGAACTCGTACTGGTTCGCCACCTCCTCGCCCACGTCGGCGACCCAGGCGGCCCTCGCGTCGGCACGGATGTCGCGACCACAGGTGTCACCGGACGGGCAGTCGCCGGCCTGCTGGAACTGGCCGATGCCGTACTCGTGGTCCTTGGCCTTCATGGTGTACGCGCCGAACGCCTTCAGGTCGACGCCGTACCGCCCGCCGGAGTCCTCCATCCAGTACTCATGGAGGGTGTGCCCGCGGTTGAGGGCCTGGGGCTTGTTGAGGAAGTCCTGGTAGAACTGCGCGACCTTGTCCTTCGGCACGTCGCCGACCAGGCTCGGGTTGCCGTAGATGGTGGAGTTCTTGGGCTGGGTGACCACGAACGGCTGGTTCGGGTAGTCGACCAGGACCACGGCACCCTTGAAGTTCTTGATCGACCCCTTCTTCGTCGGGTCGGCCCACGCCGTGCCCGGGATCGGCTTGTAGTCGTCCCAGGTCATCGTGTCGGGGAGCTCGTAGTTCTGCGGGTCGATCGGCTTCGGGGCGCCCGGCGCCGCGAACGTCCGCATCTGCTGGCTCTGCTGCCATGGCTGGGTCTGCGGCCAGTGCCGCATCTGCCAGGGGTTGGGGGTGGGTTTCGGAATGGGCGCCCTCGCCTGCGCGGTGGCGGGGGCGGCCGCCAAGCCCGCGGACAGCGTCAGCGCTGTCACCGCGGGCACCAAGAGGATCTTGTTGACTCTCATGTCTCCCCTGTCTCACATGTCATCCGAGACGGTAGAGACGGCCCCTTTCATGATCAAGGGCTGTTCTGGCCGACGTTCCCGGCAGGCCGCTGGCAGGTGACGACAGATCCGACGAAGCCTCTCCGGAGGGCGTCAGCAGCGACGACGCCGGGTATCGATGCGGCATGAGCACCAAGACCGTGGCCGAGAAACTGGGCATCAAGCCCGGGCACGCCGTGCACGTGATCAACGCGCCCGGTGACTACGCGCAGCTGGTCGGCGGGCTGCCCGAGGGGGCGGAGGTCACCGCGACCGGGCCGGCCGACGCGGTGCACCTCTTCGCGGAGGGCAAGATCGAGCTGGACGCCTCCATCAAGGAGGCCATCGACGCCGTGCGCCCCGGCGGGCTGCTGTGGGTCTCCTATCCCAAGGGCGGCGCGTCCGACATCAACCGTGACAGCCTCTGGCCCACGTTCACCCCGTACGGCTGGCGTCCCGTACGGCAGATCTCGGTCGACGCACGCTGGTCGGCCCTGCGGTTCCGTCCGGACGGCGACGTGCGCGGGACCGGCAACCGCTTCACATAAAACCGCGTTCAGGCATGGCGCACAGGGCGCGGTCAGACGAGTTTGCGGGCCGCCACGACGATGCCGTCCTCGTCGCTGTAGAGCCAGTCGTTCTCGCGGAACTCCACGCCGCCGAAGGCCAGCGGCTCGTCCACCTCACCCGCTCCGTCCTTGGCGCTCTTGCGCGGGTTGGAGCCGAGCGCCTTGACGCCGAGCTCCAGCGTCCGGAGCACCGCGACGTCCCGGACCGCGCCGTTGATGACGACCCCGGCCCAGCCGTTCTTCACCGCGGACGCCGCGATCATGTCTCCCATCAGGGCGGAGGCGAGCGAGCCACCACCGTCCACGACCAGCACCCGGCCGTCGCCGGGCGTGTTGAGGAGCTGCTTCACCAGGCCGTTGTCCCGGAAGCAGCGCACGGTCGCGATCGGGCCGCCGAACGCGGCGTGCGCGCCGTACTGCCGGAACTGCGTCTCGCAGCTCTGCAGTTCGTCCCCGAAGTCGTCGATCAGGTCAGCGGTGGCGAAGTCCATGGGCGCATCCTACTTACTGGTAACTCCCGGGCCCGGACCGGCTCGGAGCATGACGACCTGACAGCGGGTGCGGATTTTCGATAGAACCATGGACAAACTCCACCAGGAGGTCACAGATGCAGCCCGCTGACCGGCCGACCCCGGCCTTCGCACCGCTCGAAGCCGGCGATCCGCCGCTTATCGGCGGCTACCGGGTGCTCGCCCGGATCGGCGCGGGCCGGGTGGGCCAGGTCTACCTGGCCACGACGCAGAGCGGGCGGTGGCTCGCGATCAAGGTCGCGCACTCGGAGTTCGCGGGCGACGCGGAGTTCCGGCGGCGCCTCCAGGATGAGGTCAGGGCGGCACAGCGAGTGGCGCACCGCTACCTCGCCACGGTCGTCGACGCGCATCCGGACGGGCCAGAGCGCCCGTGGGTGGCCACCAAGCACGTGCCGGGCCCCTCGCTGGCATACGCCGTCGCCGAGCACGGCCCCCTGCCGGCCGACACCGTCCGGACCTTGGTCGCCGGGCTGGCCAGGGGGCTCCGGAAGTTCCATGAGGCGGGCCTCGTCCACGGTGACCTCAAGCCCTCCAACGTCCTGCTCGCGGCGGACGGCCCCACCCTCGTCGACTTCGGGACGGCCCGTGCCGCCGCGGCGGTCCAGGTGACCGGCTCGCCGTTGTTCATGGCCCCCGAGCAGACGGAGGATCATGACGTGACCCCGGCCGCCGACGTCTTCGCGCTCGGCGGTCTCGCGTTCTACGCCGCCACCGGGCGCTCCGCCTTCGCATCCGGCGCGGACGGCATCGCATCCGGCGCGGACGGCATCGCATCCGGCGCGGACGACATCGCCTATGACCAGCCGGAGTTGGCGGGTTGCCCAAGCGTCCTGCGCGGCCTGATCCAGCGGTGCCTCGCGCCGAGCCCCGGCGACCGGCCGTCCGTCGAAGTCGTTCTGGACGAGCTTGAACACGACTCGCCCGGCGAAGGCTGGCTCCCGGCAACGGTGGCCGCCCGGCTGCCGCTGTACGAGACGGACCCGCCGAAGCCGACCCCGGCACCGCTCCCGCCACCGCACCCAGCCGACCCACCGGAGCCCCTCGTGGCCGAGAAGGCGACCCCCGGCGGCGTCCAAGTGCTGCCCCCTCCCCTGGCACGGCCGCAGATCCTGCCGCCGATCGAGGCCCCGGTCACGCGCCCGGAAGCGGCGTGGCCCATGCAGGGAGCCGCACCGGCGTACGGGACAGTGCCGTTCCAAGCGCAGTATCAGACGCCACCGGTCACGCCCAGGCGGGACTCCACCGGGATGATGATCGCGATGACCGTGCTGGTCGTGGTCGGGGCGGTCTGCTCGTTCGTGCTCCTCGCAGTTCTGCTATGAGTACGGCCCTGCTCTGACTACGACCCTGTTCTGACTACGACCCTGCGCTGGGCACGGCCCGCTCCGACTTCGGCGGTCAGGACGCGGGGGCGTCGATGGGGCGGCCTATCAGCCGGGACAGCACGATCGCGGTCTTGGTCGCGGTGATGTTGTCCTCGCGGCGCAGGCGTTCCAGGGCCTGTTCGAGATGCTGGATGTCGCGCACCCGGACGTGCACGAGGGCGCTGGCGTCACCACTGATGGTGTAGGCGGCGACGACCTCCGGGTGCTTGCGGATGCTGGAGTAGATCTCGTCCGGCGACGTCGCCCCCGTACAAAAGATCTCGATGAACGCCTCGGTCGTCCAGCCGAGCGCGGCCGGTTCGACGACCGCGGCGAAACCCGTGATGACGCCGTCCGCGCGGAGCCGGTCGACCCGTCTTTTCACCGCCGGAGCCGACAGCCCGACGCGGTCTCCGATCTGCGCGTAGGACGCGCGGCCGTCTTCGAGGAGCTGCGCAACGATTCGATGGTCAAGCTCGTCAATACGCAATGAATATCTCCCCCCAAGTTCTCTTTCGTCATTGGTCGTCGGTTAATCCCGAACATACGCTGGCCCCGGGACCGATGACCACCACCCCCGTCGGCCCGACCCCCGTCGGCACCGGGCCACCCCCCGGTGTCACCAGCGACCCCGGCCGGGGCCCGGCCGGGCTGACCGGTGCAAAGGAGCGTCGTGAGCAAAGCCGACGAACTGCGGGCGATGTCTGAGGAGCACAGCGCGCACAACTACCACCCGCTCCCCATCGTGATCGCGGAGGCCGACGGGGCCTGGGTCACCGACGTGGACGGCAACCGCTACCTGGACATGCTCGCCGCTTACTCCGCAGTCAACTTCGGTCACCGCAACCCCCGGCTGACCGAGGCCGCCAAGCGCCAACTCGACCAGGTCACGCTGGTGAGCCGGGCGTTCGACCACGACCAGTTCGGGCCGTTCGTCACCGAGCTGGCCGAGCTGTGCGGCAAGGACATGGTCCTCCCCATGAACAGCGGCGCCGAGGCCGTGGAGACCGCGCTCAAGACCGCCCGCAAGTGGGGCTACGAGGTCAAGGGCGTCCCCGCCGGCGAAGCCAACATCATCACGTTCGAAGGCAACTTCCACGGCCGGACGACCACGATCGTCAGCTTCTCGACCGATCCCGACGCCAAGGACTCGTACGGCCCCTACACGCCGGGGTTCCGGACGGTGCCCTACGGCGACGTCGACGCGCTCAAGGCCGCGATGGACAGCTCGACCGTGGGCGTGCTCATCGAGCCCATCCAGGGCGAGGCGGGGGTGAACGTGCCGCCGAGCGGGTTCCTGCGCGCGGTGCGGGAGCTGTGCACGGCGAACGGCTCGCTGATGATCGCCGACGAGATCCAGTCGGGCCTCGGCCGGACGGGCACGACGTTCGCGTGCGACCACGAGGACGTCGTGCCCGACGTCTACATCCTCGGCAAGGCGCTGGGCGGCGGCATCATGCCGGTGTCCGCCGTCGTCGCCGACTCCGACGTCCTCGGTGTCTTCAAGCCCGGCCAGCACGGCTCCACGTTCGGTGGCAACCCGCTGGCGTGCGCGATCGCCCGCGAGGTCGTGGCGATCCTCAAGTCGGGCGAGTTCCAGCAGCGGTCGAGAGAGCTCGGCGCGCACATGCACGAGCGCCTGGGCCGGCTGCCGAACGACGTCGTGCGAGAGGTGCGAGGCCGTGGCCTGTGGGCCGGTATCGAGCTGAACGGCGAAGCCCGTCCCGTCAGCGAGCGCCTCATGGAGCTCGGCGTGCTGGCCAAGGAGACGCACGAGACCACCATCCGCCTCGCCCCGCCGCTGGTCATCAGCCGCGCGGACCTGGACTGGGCGCTGGACCAGCTGGAGATCGCCCTGAAGGGCTGACACTCTCCACCGCATGAGCTCCCCTTTCACCGGGGACTGAACGAGGGCTTCCCACAACGGCGTGGGGAGCCCTCGTCGTCGTCCGGCGCCCGAGCACGTGACATGTCCGTCCATCTGGATTAGTCTGAACGGACTAATCAATATCGGACTAAGGCTGACATGTCATGGCACGACCCATCACACCGCTGGCGCTGATCGTGCTCAGGATGTTGCACGAGCAGCCCATGCATCCGTACGAGCTGCAACAGCAGATCCGGATCCGCGCGTACGACGTGGCGGTGAAGCTGACCCATGGTTCGCTCTACAACACGGTCGAGCGGCTGGCCGTCGGCGGGCTCATCGAGCCCATGGAGACCAGTCGCGAGGGCCGGCGGCCGGAGCGCACCGTCTACAAGATCACCGAGGCGGGGCGGGACGCTGCGTCCGACCGGCTGAGCGATCTGCTCGGCCGGTACGTTCCGGAGTTCCCGCTCTTCGGCGCGGGCCTGGCCGTCATCACCCTGCTGCCGCGCACCGAGGCGCTCGTCCACCTGCGCTCCCGCGCGGTGCAGCTCGAGGCCCTGGTGGCGGCCGAGCAGACGGTCTATGACGCCCTGCGCAAGCGCGGGCTGGAACGGTGCAGGCTGCTGGACGGCGAGCTGAAGATCGCCCAGCTGCGCACCGAACTGGAGTACGTCCAGGGCCTCGTCTCGGACATGGCCGCGGGCCGGGTGGACTGGGAACCGGTCGTCATCAACAGCCGCATCGACAGCGACGATGCGGGCAGCGACACCGGCGGCAATGCCGGCAAGGAGCACGCATGAGCAAGTGGCGCGGCAATCCGTGGGCGATCCTGCTCACGCTGTCCCTCGGGTTCTTCATGACCCTGCTCGACCTCACGATCGTGAACATCGCGATCCCCAACATGATCGACAAGCTGCCCGCGACGCTGGACCAGGTGTTGTGGGTGAACAACGCCTACATCCTGGTGCTGGCCGTCCTGCTGATCACGGCGGGCCGGCTCGGCGACCTGTGGGGCAAGAAGAACCTGTTCATCGCGGGTGTGGCGCTCTTCACGGTGGCGAGCCTGGCCTGCGGGATCTCCCAGGACCCGACCCAGCTCATCGGCGCCCGCGCGGTCCAGGGCCTGGGCGCGGCGATGCTGATGCCGCAGACCATGTCGATCATCATCGACACGTTCCCGGCCGAACGGCGCGGCACCGCGCTCGGCGTCTGGGGCGCGGTCGCCGGGGTGTCCACCATCGCCGGGCCGACCCTGGGCGGTCTGCTGGTCAGCACGCTGGACTGGCGGTGGATCTTCTTCGTGAACCTGCCCATCGGCATCCTGGTGCTGGCGATGGCGGTGCCGATCCTGCCCGCCAACGCGCGCACCGTCCGGCATCGTTTCGACCTCGCCGGCGTGGTGCTGGCGTCGGCGGCGCTGTTCTGCCTGACGTTCGCGCTCACCGAAGGCCAGAAGTACGACTGGAACGGCTGGATCCGAGGCCTCTTCGGCGCCTCAGCCGTGCTCCTCGCGGTCTTCCTGCTGCACCAGCGCGGCAAGCAGGACAGCGAGCCGCTGGTCCCGTTCGCGCTGTTCAAGGACCGCAACTTCTCGGTCCTCAACTTCGTCGGCGCGACCGTCTCGATCGGCATGGTCGGCATGTTCCTGCCGATGACGATCTACCTGCAGTCGGTGGAGAGCTTCAGCGCATTGGAGGCGGGGCTGGTGATGGCGCCCTCCTCGGTGGTGTCGATGTTCCTGGCGCCGGTGGCCGGCCGGCTCTCCGACAAGATCGGCGGCAGGTTCATCCTGATGGGCGGGCTGACGTTGTACGCGATCGGCACGTTCTGGGTCCTGTCCGTCGCCGACGTGGACACGCCGTGGACCTCGTTCATGGCGCCGTTCGTGGTCTGCGGCATCGGCGTCGGCGGGGTGTTCGCGCCGATGGCCACCGAGGCGACGCGGAACGTTCCACCACGCCTGGCGGGAGCCGCGGCCGGGGTCAACAACACCGTCCGCCAGGTCGGCTCGGTGCTGGGCAGCGCGGCGGTCGGCGCCGTCCTGCAGAACCAGCTCGCGACTGCGCTCAAGGACCAGGCCGCTGAACGTTCGGCGGCGCTGCCCCCAGGAGCCCGGGCCCCGTTCGTGGACGGCTTCGCACAGGCGGCCAAGGGCGGGCTCGAGGTCGGCGCGGGCCAGCACGGCGCGCCGCGACAGCTCCCGCCGGGGACGCCGCCCGATCTCGCGCCGCAGCTCCAGCAACTGGGCGAGACGGTCTTCAAGCACGGCTTCGTGGACGCGATGAAGCCGACCATGCTGTTCCCGGTAGTCGTCGTCCTGCTGGGCGCGGCCGCGTGCTTCGGCGTCAAGCGCTACCGGGCGCCGTCGGCGAGCCCGGACGATCAGGCGAGCGAGCGGTATGTACCGTCGTAGAAGATCAGCGGTTTGCCCTGCGGGTCGGGGATGTCGAGATCGAGCACCTCGCCGACCACGATGCTGTGGTCACCCCCGTCGTGGACGGCGTGTGTGCGGCACTCCAGTGCCGCCACCGCGGCCGTGAAGACCGGCGCGCCGGTCACGGGCCCGCGGGTGTGCGGCCAGTCGTCCAGCTGGCCGTCCAGGAGACGCCCGCGGGTCGCGAACCAGTTGGACGCGTCGCGCATCTCCTCGGTGAGCACCGAGACCGCCCAGAGCCCGCTGTCCAGCACGAACTCGTGGAACCGCGCGATCTTCTCGACGCAGAACAACACGAGCAGCGGGTCCAGCGAGACCGAGGTGAACGCGTTCACGGTCATCGCGTGGTCGGCACCGCCGGCCACCGTGGTCACGACCGCCACTCCGGTGGCGAAGCGGCCGACCACCTGCCGGTAGAGCGCCGGATCGACGGGGGGCTCGGATCTCACAGTGCGGCCCGGCCCTACCCTCGGGTTCGGCCGGCGCTCCCGAGCAGCCAGTCGCCGGGCGGCCGCCGGGACGGCACCATCGAGACGGCGATCACCGCGGCCACCAGCCCGCCGATGAGAAAGACATAGCCCGCCAGGGTGCCGGGGACGATCAGATCGCCCTCGGGCCGCTGCTGCGACCCGATGAACACGACGACGGTCCAGGTGAGCGTGGGGATCACCGCGCCCATCCGGCCGTCCATGGCCCAGCCCGCCAGCCGGATGAAGCCGAAGTTGAGGATCACCAGGAGGACCGCGGCGACCGGGACCGAGCCGATCGTCCAGTCCTGGAGGAACGAGCCGACCACGCCGAGCAGAGCCCCCAGCAGTCCGAGCGCCCCGTAGGCGGCGCCGCCGATGAACGCCTCGGCCCGCGGGCCCAGAACCGGGGTCGCCGCGGCGTCCGGAGCGGCCGGAGCGGTCGGCGCCGGTTCGTAGCCCTCGATCGACCCCACGGGGAACTGCCCCGGGGGTGACGGGTCACCCGGCGTCGTGCCGGGCGGCGCGGCGCCGGGCGCGGCGTCCTTGGCCAGCGACAGCTGGGCGTCCTCGTCCTTGTCCACGGTCGTCAGAGTATCCGGGTGTGCGGCCGCTCAGCTCTGCTGCGTGGCAGGTCCGGCGAACAGGTCGGTCTCCCGGCCGCCGGGGGCCGCCGGGCCGCGCTCCCCCGCCAGCAGGATGAAGAACTCGGTGCCGAAGGCCTGCTGGCCCAGGCCGTTCGACAGGGCGAAGAACGGTCCCACCTCGTCCGGCGCCACCACCACCTGGGTGCGGTGGGCGCGGAGGGCGGCAAGCTTCGCGGGCAGGTAGGGCCGGGCGTCGACCATGGTGGTGATCCGGTCGTCGGGTACGCCCGAGCCCAGCTCGTCCAGCCCGGCCACCCGGTCGAACGGGAGCTTGGCCTCGCGCATCACCGCGATGGCCCGTGCCAAAACCGTGCGGGGCGTCGCGTACGCGTAGAACTTCGCCACCTGCCACGGCTCACCGCCCGTTTCGGCGGGGGGCGAAGAGGGGTCTGCGGAGGCGGGGCCCGGAGAGAGGGCCGGGTAGGCGGGGTCCGCGGCCAGTTCGAACGCCCGCCAGGCCACCCGATGGGCCTGGATGTGGTCGGGATGCCCGTAGTTGCCGCGCTCGTCGTACGTGACGATCACCTGCGGGCGTACCTCGCGGATGATCTTCACGAGCTCGCCCGCCGCCTCGTCGACGTCGGCGCGCCAGAAACAGCGCGGGTCGTCGTTGGTGGAGCCGCCCATCATCCCCGAGTCACGCCAGCGCCCCGCGCCGCCGAGGAACCGGTGATCGGCCACGCCCAGCGCCGCGCAGGCGTCCGCCAGCTCGCCGATCCGGTGTTCGCCGAGGCGATCCTCCTTGTCGGAGGCCAGGTGGCGCAACTCCTCGGGAATGACCTCACCCTCCTCACCCAGCGTGCAGGTGACGAGGGTGACATGGGCGCCCTCGGCCGCGTACTTGGCCATGGACGCACCGGTCCCGATGGACTCGTCGTCCGGGTGCGCATGGACGAACAGGATCCGCGGCTGGTTCATAGGTAACGAGCGTACTAACGCCGCAGCCCGGAACGGATGTGTGGCCTACGAACCGCCGCCAGTGTTGTTGCCGGTGCCTGTGCCGGGGTCGCCGCCACCGCCACCGCCACCGGTGCCACCGCCGTCACCGTCACCACCACCGTCACCACCACCGCCACCGCCACCGCCGGTCGTGGGCGGGCTGGAAGGCGTGGAGGGCGGCGGCGTGGTCGGCTCCTCCGAGGTCGGCGGCGTGGTCGGCGCCTCGGACGTCGGCGGCCGCTCGGTCGTCGGCTCGGTCGTCGGCTCCCGCGTCGGCGTGTCGCTGGTCGGCGGCGCCTCGGTCGTCGGGTCCTCGGTCGGCGAGTCGGGCTCGGATTCGCTGGTCGTGGGCGCCACCGGGGTGTCCGGCTTGTTGTCGCCGGTGGACGCCATCACCACACCGACGATGACCGCGATGAGGAGGATGGCCCCGACCCCGGCGACGATCGGCCAGGCGTTGCGTTTGCGCTCCGGCTGGTAGTAGCCCGGCCTGGCCGGCGGCATCGGCGGGGCCGCCCCCGGGAGCGTGGCGCCGCCCGCCGCCCCCATGCGCTGCGTACGCTGGTCGTAGGCCATCGTCTGATCCGCTGCCGACACCCCCGCGGCTCCACCCGCGGCCCCGGCGGCGCCCGCCGCCATCATCCTCGTGGCCTGCGCCGCGTCGTCCATCCGGGTCTCCTGCGGCCCGGTGCCGATCAGCGTCATCATGATCTGCTGCGCGGTCGGCCGCCGCTCCGGCTCCTTGACCAGGCAGGCCGAGATCAGCCCGCGCAGGTCCGCCGGCACGCCCTCGACCGAGGGCGCCTCGTGCAGCACGCGGTTGATCACGGCCATCACGGTGTCGTCGCCGAACGGCGGCGTCCCGGTCGCGGCGTAGACCATGGTCGCGGCCCAGGCGAAGACGTCCACGGCCTCGGTGAGCGTGGCGCCCGCCACCTGCTCGGGGGCCATGTACGAGGGCGTGCCGATGGCCTTGGTCGCCGCGGTCTGGCCCGCGTCCAGCGCCCGCGCGATGCCGAAGTCGATCACCCGCGGCCCGTCCGGCGCCATCAGCACGTTGTGCGGCTTGAAGTCGCGGTGCACGATCCCGGCCTGGTGGATGGCGACCAGCGCGGTCGCGGTGCCGATCGCGAGCCGCTCCAGCGCCGCGCCGGCGATCGGCCCCTGCTCCTTGACCTGCTTGTACAGGCTCGGTCCGGGCACGTACTCGCTGACGATGTACGGCTGGTCCCCGACCATGTCGGCTTCGATCATCTGCGCCGTGCAGAACCGGGCGACCTGCTTGGCCGCCTGCGCCTCCCGCACGAAGCGGTGGCGCGCCGACTCGTCCTCGGTCAGATCGGCTCGCAGCAGCTTGATCGCGACGTTGTTCCCGGAGGCGTCCCTGCCGAGGTAGACGACGCCCTGGCCACCCTCTCCGAGGCGTTCGAGCAGTTCGTACGAACCCAGCCGCCGTGGATCACCCGGCTGTAGTTCCGGCATGGACCTTCTCCTCTGAGGTGACGTTGCGTAAAAGTGGAAGCCTTGAGCCTACGCGACCTTAAAACGCAATCATGGGTTGTTCCCCATCCACGGGGAACAACCCATGATCTTTAAACTGGTCCGTCAGGCCCCGTACTTCCAGATCACACCGGTGTCCCAATTCTCCCTGTTGCGCACCGTGCCGGTGGCCCACAACGAGCGTGTCCCGGGAATCCGCAGGAGAGAGCTGATCGTGCCCTCGCCCGCGCCCGGCGCCTTGATCCGGGCAGTCACCTTGCCGCCCACATAGTGGAGGAGGACGGCGTCCCAGGACTGCGCCCAGAAGCCGCTGCCGCCGTCGCTCTCGATGTGGTGCAGGCTGTCCTTGCCGTTGACCTTGACGAACTTCCAGCGCTTGCCGTCCCATCGACCCAGGTAGGCGCCGGGCAGGTGGCCCTCGGCCAGGCTGGATCCGGCGACCGAGACCCAGACGCTCTTGGAGTTGCGGGCGTGGATGTCAGTGAACTGCCAGATGCGCTTGCCCGTGCTGGTGAGCTTCGGCCGCGGGATGTAGCGCCACTTCTTGCCGTTCCAGTGGGCCAGGGTGTTCTTGGTGAGCGGCGTCTTGCGGCCGTTGGCCAGATTGACCGTCGCCCAGATGTCCTTGGCCGAACGTACGTGCGCCACGCCGATACCCGCCGGCACACGGAACGCCTTCCACGCCTTGCCGTCAAAGCGCTGGGCGATCGGCTTGCACGTCCAGGCCGCGCAGGCGCCGCGTCCGATGAACAGGACCTGACCGCGTGGGCCGATCGACGCCACCTGGCTGATGCTCTTCACCTGGGCCGGGAAGACCTTGCGGGACCACTTGACACCGTTCCAGTGGACGCCGAACACCACGCCCTCGTCCTGGGCGGGCCGGTGCGTCGCCACGCCGAAGGCCCAGACGTTGTTCGGAGCGCCGGACGCGACGTTCGTCAGCCGGGCGTTCGCCCGCGGCGCCAGGGAGGCGGGGACCGTGACCTGGGTCCAGGTCTTCCCGTTCCAGCGCTTGAGCAACATCTCGTACTTGCCGAGACCGCGGCGTAGGGTTCCGGCCGCCCACGCGCCCTTGGAGCCGGTGGCCGCCGCGTCGTACAGCCGGGCGTCCCCGGCGGTCGGGACGGTGGTCACGTTGCTGACGCGCCACCCGGGCGCGGGCGCGGCCTGCACGGCAGGAGCCATGGCGGCCAGGGCCAACGCGCCCGCCGCACCGGTGAACAGGGACCGTTTGAGAAAGGTCATGCCTTCCCTTTCGGAGAATCGGTCTTCCCGGGGCGGGGGCCGGGAGCCGGACGGATGATCGTCCGGCTGCGATGATCGAGAACATTACCGGCGGATGCTGGCAAAGTGGATCGATTTTCCGCAGCCGAACATGCCTCGGTGGGATGACCACGAGAGGGCTGCTGGCAGACTTCTTTGTCATGACCATCAGCTATCCACGGCAGAGTGCTCGCACCCGCCGGTTCACCCTCGGGGTACCGCGGGCCTTCCAGATCGCGGCGGACGAGTCGTACGTGGTGTTCCTGCGGACGAAGGCCGGGGACGACCCGGTCACCTGCCTGTGGACGCTCGACACCGCGACGGGAACGGAGCGGCTGATCGCCGATCCGGCCGCGCTGGACGTGCCGGGCGAGGAGAAGCTGCCGGCGGAGGAGCGCGCCCGGCGCGAGCGCGCGCGGGAGCAGGCCGGCGGCATCGTCGGGTACGCCGTGGACCGCGAGGTGCGGCAGGCCGTGTTCACGCTCGGCGGGCAGCTGTTCATCGCCGACCTGCGGGCCGGGACGGTGCGCGGCCTTGAGGCGCAGACCCCGGTGTTCGACCCGCGGCTCGACCCCGGCGGGCGCCGGGTGGCCTACGTCTCCGGCCGCACGCTGCGCGTCATCGAACTTGCCGGCGGCGAGGACGAGGCGCTGGTCACGCCTGAGAGCGACCAGGTGTCGTACGGGCTGGCCGAGTTCGTGGCCGCCGAGGAGATGGACCGGATGCGCGGCTACTGGTGGGCGCCTGACGGCGGCTCGCTGCTGGCCGCGCGAGTGGACGAGACCCCGGTGAACCGCTGGTCCATCGCCGACCCCGCCAATCCCGAGCGGCCAGCGACCGAGATCGCGTACCCGGCGGCGGGCACGCCCAACGCGATCGTGTCGCTCGTCCTGCTCAAGGTGGACGGCCGGCGGGTCGGCGTGGCGTGGGATCGCGGCGAGTTTCCCTACGTCGTGACCGCGTCATGGGACAGGCGAGGGCTGCTGATCGTGGTGCAGTCGCGTGACCAGCGGGCCCAGCGCGTCCTCAAGGTCGATCCGTCGAACGGCGAGACCGTTCTGCTGCACGCCGGGCACGACCCCGTCTGGACCGACATCGTGCCCGGGCTCCCCGCCCGCATGGGCAACGGCGACCTGGTGTGGGTGGCCGAGGACCGGGAGACCGAGACCCGGCGGATCACCGTCGGGGGCGAGCCGGTCACGCCGGGCGGGCTGCAGGTGCGGTCGGTCCTGGGCGTGGAGGGCGACTCGATCCTGTTCACGGGGTCGGAGGAGCCGACCGAGGTGCACGTCTACGTGTACGGCAATGACGGCGTCACCCGGCTGACGGCGGGCCAGGGCGTCTTCAACGGGACACGTTCCGGCAAGACCACCGTGCTGAGCGGCTCCCTGCTGGACCGGCACGGCGTCACCGTCGAGGTCCGCACGGCGAACGGGGCACACCCGATCGAGTCCCGAGCCGAGACCCCGGTCATCACGCCGAACGTCGAACTCCTGCGTGCTGGAGAACGCGAGATCCGTACCGCCGTGATGCTGCCCACCGGCTGGGAGCCAGACCACGGGCGCCTGCCCGTGCTGATGGACCCGTACGGCGGCCCGCACGCCCAGCGGGTGCTGGCGGTGCGGCGCGCCTACTGCGAGGCGCAGTGGCTGGCCGACCAGGGCTTCGCCGTGGTCATCGCGGACGGGCGCGGCACCCCCGGCCGCGGCCCCTCCTGGGACCGCGCGGTCCACGGCGACTTCGCCGGCCCGGTCCTGGAGGACCAGGTGACCGCGCTGGAGGAGGCCGCCCGCCGCCACCCTGAGGCACTCGACCTCGACCGCGTGGGCATCCGCGGCTGGTCGTTCGGCGGCTGGCTCGCGGCGCTGGCGGTCCTGCGCCGCCCCGACGTGTTCCACGCGGGCGTCGCCGGGGCACCCGTCACCGACTGGACGCTGTACGACACGCATTACACCGAGCGCTACCTCGGCCAGCCCGGCGAGGAGCCGGACAACTACACGTCCAACTCCCTCATCGAGGACGCCGGGAAGCTCGAACGCCCGCTACTGATCATCCACGGCCTGGCGGACGACAACGTGGTCGCGGCCCACACCCTGCGCCTCTCCTCGGCCCTCCTGGCCGCAGGCCGCCCGCACAACGTCCTCCCCCTTTCAGGAGTGACCCACATGACCCCCCAAGAAGTGGTCGCCGAGAACCTCCTCCACATTCAGGTTGATTTCCTCAAACGCAACCTGTCCTGAGCCGAGCAGGTGCGGCGGAACGGATCTTTGCCCCCAAGGACTACATCGCCGACACAAGCCGTAAGACGCCCTCCAGGGATGCACAATCGTGATCAGAGACGCTATGGTCGGTGCAGTACGGAGCGACGTTTTTCTCCGCTCCATGAGCCGGGACCCCGGCGGCTAAGCAGCAGCCGCCTCCCCGGCGCGGTCCGTTCCGCCGGACTTGGCCCCGTGGGGGTCTCCGCCGCGGCCAGACCGTTGTGGGCGCCGCCTTGTCAACGATCGCCACCGCCATCCCAGCCAAGTCCGGAAACCGGTACCTCTGTGAGCACCATCAGCCATCACCCGCATCCCGTCGCCCAGGGCACCGAGGACAGGATCGACCTGCTCCTCATCGGCCATGACTCGGCCGACGTGTTCCTGGTCGAGAAGATGCTCGCCGAGACCGGCCTCACCGTACAGATCACCGTCGCGGAGGATCTCGAGGTCGCGCGCCGGAAGCTGACCCGCCGCACGCAGTGCATCATCGTCGACCTCTCCGCGCCCGGCATCAACCGCATCGAGGGACTCCGCCAGGTGCTGGCACTGTCCGAACGGGCCGCGGTCGTGGTGCTGACCGGCATCGACGACGCCCATCTCGGTGTCCAGGCGGTCGCGGCGGGCGCCGAGGACTATCTGGTCAAGCAGGAGGTGGACGGGCCGCTGCTGGCCCGCGCCATCCGCTACTCCGTCGAGCGCAAGCGCGCCGAGGAGACCGAGCGGCGGCTCGTCGAGGCCCGCATCATGGGCCGCGAGAACGCCCGCCTGGAGCGCGGCCTGCTGCCCGTCCCGCTGATCGACGACCCGACGCTGCGGCACGCCACCCGCTACCGGCCGGGCCGCCGCCGGGCGCTGCTGGGCGGTGACTTCTACGACACGGTGCAGACCGAGGGCGGCGCGGTGCACCTGATGATCGGCGACGTCTGCGGCCACGGGCCGGACGAGGCGGCACTCGGCGTCCAACTGCGGATGGCCTGGCGGACGCTGGTGCTGGCCGGGCACTCCGGTGAGCAGCTCCTGGGCACCCTCGACACCGTCCTCGGGCACGAACGGCGCAGCGAAGAGATCTTCACGACGCTCTGCATGGTCACGATCGCGCCGTCCCGCCGCACCGCCCGCATGCATCTGGCGGGCCACCCCGCACCGCTGCTGTTCAGGGCGGACGACAAGGGCGAGCTCGAGGTCGGCGCGCTCCCGGAGTACGCGCACGGCCCGGCCCTCGGCCTGGTCCCCGGCGCCGAATGGCCCACGACCGAGATCGACCTGGGCGAGTCGTCCTGGAGCCTGATGCTCTACACCGACGGCCTGATCGAGGGCCGCGTCGGCGACGGCGCCCACCGCCTGGGCACCGAGGGCCTGGTCGAGCTGGCCGCGCAGGCCCGCGCCCGCGGCGCCACCGGCCGCGGCCTGATCGACGAGCTCGTCACCCGCGTCGAGGAGCTCAACGGCGACGCTCTCACCGACGACCTCGCCGTACTTGTTCTTTCTCGGCCTTGACCCCTGTGTTGATTGCTTTTACGGCCTCGGACCCTCGCCTGGCGGCTCGGACCCGAACCGCAAAAGCGGCGAGCCAAGCGAAGCTTGTCCGTTGAGAGGGCGGCTGGGCGGGGGGTGTAGCGGGAGGGCGACATCGCTTCGCGATCTTCGCGTGAGGCTTCGCTGGCGCTCACTCCAGCTCAGGTAGCGCGCTCGCGTGCGTGGCCGGGGTCTCTGCAAGTTCCTGCAGGGCTTGTGAGGTCTCTCACCTTCGGGTCCGGTGAAGAAGGCGGAAAGCCCGGTGCCGCACCGTTCATAGCCTGCGGCTATCGAAACGAGTGCGGTGATGACTTGGATCCGTTCTGCATGCCCGTCTTACCGTGCGATTTGTGGCTATAGCGATACCTGCGATCTACCGGTCGACCGTCGGGAAGAAGGCGGTCATGGCCGTCACCGGCGGCGTCCTCGTGCTGTACCTCGTCCTGCACATGGTCGGGAACCTGAAGATCTTCTACGGCGCGGAGGACTTCAACCACTACTCGCACTGGCTCCGCACCCTCGGCGAGCCGGCGGTCCCCTATCGCACCGTCCTGACGGCCATCGAGGTCGTCCTGGCACTCTCGATCGTCCTGCACATGTGGTCGGCGATCTCGCTGGGCAAGCGCGCCGCGCACGCCCGCCCGGTCAAGTACAAGTCGAAGAAGAAGTCGCACGCGCAGGGCTACGCGGTCCACACCATGCGGTACGGCGGCATCGTCATCGCGCTCTACGTGATCTGGCACCTGCTCGACATGACGTTCCTCGTCGTGAACCCCAAGGGCAGGGACGCCACCCCCTACGAACGCGTGATCGCCGACTTCCAGCCGTCCCACTGGTACATCACGCTCTTCTACATCGTGGCCGTCCTGCTGGTCGGGCTCCACCTCCGGCACGGGGTGTGGAGCGCGATGCAGACCCTCGGCCTGCGCTCCCCCCGCAACGACCGCGCGCTGCGCGCCCTCGCCGCCACGATCGGCGCCGTGGTGGCCCTCGGCTTCATCTCGGTGCCCGTCTCCGTCACCTTCGGATGGGTGGGCTGATCATGACCTACGACAGCTTCTACAAGAGCGGCGGGCCGATCGCCGACGCCAAGGCCCCGGCCGGCCCGGTCGAGGATCGCTGGACCACGCGCAAATTCCAGGCCAAGCTCGTCAACCCGGCCAACAAGCGCAAGAAGAAGATCATCATCATCGGGACGGGGCTGGCGGGCGGCTCCGCCGGCGCCACCCTCGGCGAGGCCGGCTACCACGTCATCCAGTTCTGCTTCCAGGACAGCCCGCGGCGGGCCCACTCGATCGCGGCGCAGGGCGGCATCAACGCGGCCAAGAACTACCGCAACGACGGCGACAGCGTGCACCGCCTCTTCTACGACACGGTCAAGGGCGGCGACTTCCGCGCCCGCGAGTCGAACGTGCACCGCCTCGCCGAGATCTCCACGCAGATCATCGACCAGTGCGTCGCGCAGGGCGTGCCGTTCGCCCGCGAATACGGCGGCCTGCTCGACAACCGCTCGTTCGGCGGTACGCAGGTGTCGCGCACGTTCTACGCCCGCGGCCAGACGGGCCAGCAGCTCCTGCTCGGCGCGTACCAGGCGCTCATGCGCCAGGTCGACGCCGGCAACGTCGAGCTGCACGCGCGCCACGAGATGCTCGACCTGATCATCGAGGACGGCCGGGCGCGCGGCGTCGTCGTCCGCGACCTGATCAGCGGCGAGATCACGAGCTACACCGCCGACGCGGTGGTGCTGGCGTCCGGCGGCTACGGGAACGTCTACTTCCTGTCGACCAACGCCATGGGCTCCAACGTCACCGCCTCCTGGCGGGCGCATCGGCATGGTGCCTATTTTGGCAACCCGTGCTACACCCAGATCCACCCGACCTGCATCCCGGTCAGCGGCGACCACCAGTCGAAGCTGACCCTGATGTCGGAGTCGCTCCGCAACGACGGCCGGGTGTGGGTGCCCAAGCAGCGCGGCGACACGCGCAAGCCCGCCGACATCCCCGAGGACGAGCGCGACTACTACCTGGAGCGCATCTACCCCTCGTTCGGCAACCTGGTGCCGCGTGACATCGCCTCCCGCGCCGCCAAGAACGTCTGCGACGAGGGCCGCGGCGTCGGACCCGGCGGCCTGGGCGTGTACCTGGACTTCGCCGACGCCATCGAGCGGCTCGGGCTGAAGGCGGTCGAGGCCAAGTACGGCAACCTCTTCGAGATGTACGAGCGGATCACGGGCGAGAACCCGTACGAGATGCCGATGCGCATCTACCCCGCCGTGCACTACACGATGGGCGGCCTGTGGGTGGACTACGACCTGGAGTCCACCATCCCGGGCCTCTTCGTGATCGGTGAGGCCAACTTCTCCGACCACGGCGCCAACCGCCTCGGCGCGTCCGCGCTGATGCAGGGCCTGGCCGACGGCTACTTCGTCCTCCCGACCACCGTCGGCAACTACCTCGCCGAAAACAACCTCGGCGAGGTCGGCGAGCAGCCGGTGGCCGAGGCGGAACAGCGGGTCAAGGACCAGATCGACCGGCTCCTCTCGGTCGACGGCGACCGCAGCGTGGACTCCTTCCACCGCGAACTCGGCCACATCATGTGGGAGTACTGCGGCATGGAGCGCACCGAGGAGGGCCTCCGCAAGGCCCTCGACCTCATCCCGGCCCTCCGCAAGGAGTTCTGGGAGCGGGTCAAGGTCACCGGCAAGGGCGAGGAGCTCAACCAGCAGCTGGAGAAGGCCGGCCGCGTCGCCGACTTCCTGGAGCTGGCCGAGCTCATGGTGATCGACGCGCTGCACCGCGCCGAGTCCTGCGGCGGCCACTTCCGTGCCGAGAGCCAGGACGAGGACGGCGAGGCCAAGCGCGACGACGTCAACTTCGCCTACGTCGCCGCCTGGGAGTGGGCCGGGGAGGACAAGCAGCCCGTCCTCCACAAGGAGGCCCTGGAGTTCGAATACGTCAAGCCGAGCCAGAGGTCGTACAAGTAGATGAAACTGAAGCTGCGCGTCTGGCGCCAGAACGGGCCGAAGGACAAGGGCAAGATGGTCGAGTACAAGCTCGACGACATCTCCCCCGACGCGTCCTTCCTGGAGATGCTGGACGTCCTGAACGAGGAGCTCATCGCCAAGGGCGAGGAGCCGGTCGCGTTCGACCACGACTGCCGCGAGGGCATCTGCGGCATGTGCTCGCTGGTCATCAACGGCACCCCGCACGGGCCGGAGAAGATGACCACGACCTGTCAGCTGCACATGCGCAAGTTCAAGGACGGCGAGACCATCGACGTCGAGCCGTGGCGGGCCAAGGCGTTCCCGGTCGTCAAGGACCTGGTCGTGGACCGTTCGGCGTTCGACGACATCATCGCCGCCGGCGGCTACATCACCGCCCCGACCGGCACCGCGCCGGAGGCCCACGCGACGCCCGTGCCCAAGCCGGACGCCGACAAGGCCTTCGAGGCCGCCGAGTGCATCGGCTGCGGCGCCTGCGTGGCGGCGTGCCCGAACGGCTCCGCGTCGCTCTTCCTCGGCGCCAAGGTGAGCCACCTCGGCCTGATGCCGCAGGGCCAGCCCGAGCGCTGGGACCGCGTCGTCAACATGCTGGAGGCCCACGACGACGCGGGCTTCGGCGGCTGCACCAACACCGGCGAATGCACCGCGGCCTGCCCGAAGGGCATCTCGCAGGACTTCATCAGCCGCCTCAACAGCGACTACCTGAAGGCCACCGCGGGCGGCAAGAAGAAGTAGCCCGCCTCGATGTGCGGAAGGCGCCCTGGGCCGTAGCGGCCCAGGGCGCCTTTTCCGTGTTCCGTGCCGCTGTGTTCCGTGCCGCTGTGTTCCGTGGCCGCTACTCCAGTTCGTGGCCGTCGTGGGCGTGGCGGAACGCGGTGGCGGCGGAGTTCTCGACGGTGCCCGGGAACTGCTCGTAGGTGTCGGGGTCGAAGCCGTACACCTTGCCGGTGGACAGGTCGTTCAGCATGTTGGTGAGGCCGGCGGTGACGGCGCGGGTGAAGCGCTCGGACATCTGGTGGCCCATCGTCTGCGTCTGGCCGCGCACCTCGAACAGGACGGTGCCGGTGCCGATCATCGCGAACGAGCAGCGGGCCTGGCCGGGGAGGTCGCGCGTCGGCGCGTGCGGGTAGCGGGCACCGATGTAGCCGCGCTTCTCGATGCCGCGGAACGCGCTGATGGCGAGTTGCTTGGAGAGCTTCTTGGCGTACGTCTTCGCGTACTGCGCGTACTTGCCGCCGGGCTCGAAGAACGTATCAGGCAGCGGCGGGTAGTCGACCGCCACGTCGAGGAGCCGGTTCTGGGCGTCCTCTCGTACGCAGGCGCCTTGGTGGTGGAGGTCCACGTAGACATCGACCTTGCCCTTGCGCGCGCGCAGCTTGGTGTAGATGTCGCGCAGCGTCTGGGATTCGGGGTTGAGGAACCAGCCGGGCTGCGCCGACTCGCCCGGCACATCCGCGGCCTTGGGAACGTACTTGAGGTTGGGGTTGAAGTCACGGTTGAGGTCGAACCCCGGGCGCTTGGTGTAGTCGTCGCCCTGCAGCGAGGTGTTGAGGTAGTTCCACGCGGGCGGTCGCCCGGCCAGTTGCGGGAAGTCCTTCTGGACCTCGGCCCACGCGTTGTCGTTGCCACGCCGGTCGAGTTCGGCGCCGTCCGGGTTGATCTTCGGTACGGCGACGAACGTGACGGTGCGGCGCAGGCGCTTGGCCTCCGGGGAACTGGACGTGCCGAGCCACTTCAGGATGCGCAGCAGCGAGGTGGTTCCGGTCTTCTCGTTCCCGTGGATCTCGCTGGTGACCAGGAAGACCTTCTTGCCGGTGCCGACCGTGGCGGTGTAGATCGTACGGCCGCGGTTGGACGTGCCGGCGGCCTTGACGTCCACGCGGCCGCGGCTGATCCGCTCGATGTGGGCGAGCTCGCGGCGCATCTCCCGGTAGTCGATGAACTTCCAGGTGGGGAGGTCGCGTGGCTCTTCGCTGCACTCCGGAGCCGTCGCCGACGTTGAGGGTGCGGCTGGCGCGGCCGAGGCGGGCGGTGCGAGGAGCGCCGAGAGCGCGAGGGGAGCGACCAGGAGCGGAGTCAGGCGGCGGAGGGGCGGATGCATGACGTCTCCGAGGGGATAGAGATCGTTTTGCGTACAAGCCGGACACTAGGTCCGCAGGCCGGAGCGCAGGGCCGCAAGAAGCGCCGAGAGCCGCGGCCGAGAATCGGTGAAGCTTGTCCTTGACGGGCGTCAGGCGGCGGGTGAACGGGCGTCAGGCGGAGGTGGGCACCAGCGACTCGACACCGGCGGGGAGGCTCCCGGCCAGGGCGGCCTCGATCAGGAAGGTCTCCAGCGTCGCCTGGAACGCGCGGGCGGCGTGGGTGAGGTCCACGTCCTTGCGGTGGGCCAGCGCGATCGTCCGGAGCAGGCCTGGCCCAGGCTGGCCACGGCGGGCGGCGGCCTCGTCGGAGTGCTCGGTCAGCACGAGTGGCGTGCCCCGCAGTCCGGGCCGGCCCGCCAGGACCATGCTCGGCACGACGGCGATCCCCAGCCCCGCTTCCACGAACCGCAGCACCGCGTCCATCTCGCCGCCCTCGACGGCGAACCTCGGCTCGAACCCGGCCGCGCGGCAGGCTCCGATGGTCGCCTCGCGCAGGTCGTACCCCGAGCGGAACATCACCAGCGGCCGGTTCCGCAGGTCCTCGATACGGAGGTTCGGGCGGCGCGGCACCCCGGAGCCTCCCGCCGGGGAGGCCACGACAAGGTGCTCGCGCAGGATCGGCGTCGTATCGAGAGGCGCGTCCCCGTGCAGGGGCAGGATCACGAGGGCGAGATCCAGCGAGCCGCGCGTCAGCTCGCGGACCAAGTCACGCGAGCCGCCCTCCTCGACCAGCAACTGCACGCCCGGGTACGTGTCGTGGAAGCGTCGCAGCACATCGCCCAGCAGTCCCGCGCACAACGACGGCGTCGCCCCCAGCCGGACACGTCCGCGCCGTAGCCCCGCCAGCTCCTGGACTTCTAGCCGAGCCGTGTCGACGTCCGCCAGGATCCGCTTTGCCAGCGGCAGCAACGCCTCTCCTGCCGGAGTCAGCGTGATGTTGCCCCGCGCACGGCTGAACAGCGAGGCGCCGAGTTCGGTCTCCAGCGCCCTGATCTGCTTGGAGAGCGACGGTTGTGCGACATGCAGCAGCTCGGCCGCCTGGGTGAAGTGCCGTACCTCCGCGACGGCGACAAAGTACGCGAGCTGCTGCAACTGCACGCTTTATAGCGTACGGCTATCAAAAACGGCCCTCTCATGCCGCCCCCGCCCCTTGGCGAGCGTGCGCCTCAGCGGGCGTGTCGCCGGAGGGCCTGAAGATCGTGCACGATGACCCGCCGCCGGCCGGTCTCGATCCAGCCGTGTCTGCGGAGGGTGCGGAGGGCCTTGCTGACCGCCTCGCGCGAGGCCCCGACCCACCCCGCCAGCTCCTCCTGCGACAGGTTGAGCGTGATCCGGACGCTCTCCCGCTCATAGGGCACGCCGAAGCGCTCGGCCAGCTCGACCAGGCGCTGCGCCACCCGGCCGGTCGCGTCGAACATCCCGAACTCCACCCGCTTGCGGTCGGCGTCGCGCCACCGCTGGCACAACGTCCGCATGATGAGGATCGACACCCGGCCGTGTGCCTGCAGGAACGCCATGAACTCGTCGGCGGTCAGCGCCAGGGCCCGCGCAGGCTCCATGGTGGAGACCGTGGCGGAACGCGGCAGCCCGTCGATCGCCGCGACCTCGCCCAGCAGCGCGCCGGGTCCGCG
Organism: Actinomadura rudentiformis; assembly: GCF_008923185.1. Classification (GTDB taxonomy): domain Bacteria; phylum Actinomycetota; class Actinomycetes; order Streptosporangiales; family Streptosporangiaceae; genus Spirillospora; species Spirillospora rudentiformis. Next base: position 30,585 of record NZ_WBMT01000026.1, on the reverse strand, counting down.
CACCGCCAGCAGAGCCTCGCCGCCGTGCTCGCGATAGGAGTACGCCTTGACCCGGCCGGCCATCAGGACCGCGACCCAGGTGGACTGCTCACCCTCGGTGAACAACACGTCCCCGCGGCCGAAATCGCGCACCCGGCCGCGCGTTTCCAGGTCGGCACGTTCCACCGCCGTGAGCTCCGCGAGGAACGAACCCGGCTCGAGGGTGGTCATGGTCTCACGCTAGAGCGAACCTGACGGCTCGTAATCCTCTGCGGAATCACGAATGCATCACGCGTTGTGTGTACTTCTCCCTATTCAGGCCGCACGCACCGGGGGAAGGATGACCCCGGCGCGTGCGGCCGCGGGGGCCGCTCGCGCCTATGACGTTCGCGGGGAACGGCGGTACGGCGGGCGGCGGTGACGGGGGCACGCCGCCCGCCGGCGTACCCGCTCCCTTCCGGAGGCGGGCTACCACCCCGTCGGACGGTAGACCACCCGCAGTGTGGGCTGGGTTCCGTTCGCCTTCTGCGTGATGACGAAGAGGTTGTCGCAGGCACGGCTCCACGCCAGCCCGCGCGCGGCGAGCGGGGTGTCGCTCGCGAGGTCGAACGACTTGACCGGCGTCGACCCGGTCACCTTGTAGACCCGGATGTCGTCCTTCAGGCTGGTGCGCCGTCCGGTCGCGAGATGGGCGCCGTCGGGCGCGGCCGCGACCGCGTTGGGGAAGGCACCGGTGTTGTACGAGCCGCGCCCGGCCAGGTTGGCGCTCGCGAACGCCTCGACGTGGTCGCGCGAACCGGAGGCGCTGTAGAGATCGGCACCGCCGGGGGCCAGGTCGATCTCGCTGAGGTTGGAGCCGACCACCTCACCGGAGGTCTGCTTCTTCAGGTCCGCGCCGTCCACCGAGTAGACGTTGAGGCTGGACAGCGACAACGCGAGCGAACCGGCGACGACCGGACCGCTCTCACCGCCCGCGGACACCAGGTAGGGCGCGGCCTGGTAGCGCACGCCCTGCTGCTCGTCATGGGTCATGGCGGGAGGCGACGCGGCGGTGTCGAGGCGCCCGATCTTGCCGTTCCAGAACTCGTCACAGCTGTAACCGAACCACACCGCCGATCCCGTACGCGCCAGGTGGGCAGGACACGTCCGCGCACCGGTGGAGTAGCGAGCGGTCTCGGTGAGCTTTTCGGTGTCGATGGCCGAGATCGCGTCCCCGGCGGCGAGCGCGACGTACAGCGTGCCGCCGTCGGCCGAGAGCACCATCCCGGTCGCGCCGTACTGGCCGTCGAGTTTCTTCTTGACGTGACCGGAGAAGTCGGTGACCACCACCGCGTTGGACGACGGCCCACCCGACACGAAGAGCCGCTTGTGCGCGTTGTCGACGACCATGTCGGCGTAGTCGGGAAGCGGCAGCACCGTACCCCCGGTCGCGTGCGCCGTCCCCGTGATTCCCGTCAGCCCCAGTCCCACGCACAGGGCCAAGCCGATCGTCAGTGCGGGCATTCCCTTGGCGAACTGTCTCATCATTCCTCCCGTCATTCGCCGAACGCTCGCGACGATCGCCGCTGGCCCTCGTTCCGACAAGAGCCCGTAACCGAGAAAACGGTTCTTGCAACTGACCACCATCCCCGGCTTCACCTGGAGATTCGCGGGACCACAGGATCGGTTTACTCGACGGCACGACCGGGAACGGCCATTCGAACGCTCGTCCGATCCCGGTCACACAACAGTATCCACAGGTCACGTTTCCCCTTTAGGGACATGGCCTGACCAGCGATGCCCACCGACCCGGCGAACAGCACCATTGGACGCATTCACAATTGAAATGAGCATAGAACGACGCCGTTAATGGGGAGCCATCCGTGTCCGAAAGACGGGTTTTGGCTCTCATTGACGAGGTGCCGCTTACGGGCTGTCTTGAACTCGCCGGCAATCGGGGTGATCGCCGGATGACGAGGGGAGCGATGCCCATGACTAGGTGGCGACGATGGCTCAGTCTGGTGATGGGTCTGCTACTGGCCGCCTCACTGGTGAACGCCCCACCGGCGAACGCGGGACCGAACCGGTCCGTCACCAAGCCCAGCCCGCCCCCGAAGATCCCGGACCTGACCGTCGGCCTCAAGCCGATGCAGGCCGTCCACGACGCAGCCGTGACCGCCGCCCAGCAGCGCGCACAGAAGCCGGCCCCGCTGCCCAAGACCCGGACCGTGGCGGGTGAAGCGGACAACCCGACCTACGACGCCCCCACCATGCCGCAGCGAATGCCGCAGGGCGAGGAGGACACGGTCGAGGTCACCGTTACCAACACCACCGCCGCGGCGCTCCCCGCCAAGCAGTGGGTCCTGTCCTACCGGTGGAAGACCAGGGAGAACCGCGATGTCACCTCTCCCGCCAACCAGCGTTCCACCCCTCTCCCCGGTGACCTGGCTCCGGGCGCCAAGGAGACGCTGAAGGCGAAGGTCAAGGCCCCGGATCCGCTGTTCGGCAACTCCCGGGAAGAGTTCACGCTGAGCTGGGACCTCTACAACACCGCCACGCGCAAGTGGCTGTCTTCGTCCGGCGTGGAGACGCTCGACCAGGACGTCACGGTGGAGGACCCGACCTCGGGCCAGCTCGGGCTGGAGAAGTTCTACCAGTACTCCGGGCTGCGCACCGGATCCGGGTCGAACGTCCAGGTCAACCAGTTCTCGGGGAACGCCTTCTGGGGCACCAACCCCTTCTCCCACCCGTCACGCGGCCCGGCCAGCTTCCTGCGGCTGGCCTACAACAGCCTGGACACTTCGGACGTGTACGCCGGTCCCGGATGGACGATCTCCGCGTCCAGCGTGCAGCGTCTCGGAACACCCCTGCAGTTCGGCGCGGGCCTGCCCGGAGTGGTCGGCTACCCGGCCACGATCACGCTGGTGGACGGCGACGGCACCTCGCACGTCTACAAGCTGAACAAGCACGGCAGCCTCGACACCGACAAGTGGACGTACGACTCCCCCGCGGGTGTGCACCTCTACCTGCAGAAGAACGCCCGCAAGGGCGACCGCGCCTGGGTCATGACCAAGCCGGATCGGACCAGGTTCTACTTCGACGACCAGGGTTACCAGACGTTCGTCGTCGACAAGAACGGCAACACCCTCACGTTCACCTACGACCGCACGATCATCGGCGGCCGCAACACCGGCCTGCTCAAGCACATCACCGACGCGACCGGCCGCCGCACGCTGACGGTCGACTACTACCAGCGCGGCGACTCGTTCTGGCACTTCGTCAACGGCAAGAAGCTGCTCGGCACCGGCCTGTCGCTCGACCCGATCATCAACAAGGTCAAGTCGATCACCGATGTCTCCGGCCGCCGGATCGACTTCGTCTATTCCGACCACGGCCTGCTCTCCGAGCTGATCGACGGCGCCCAGGACGCCAAGACCGCCAAGACCTTCGGGTTCGCCTACGATCAGAAGCTCCTGGAGAACCCCAAGCTCATCGCCGTGACGGACCCGATGGGCCGGCCCACCAAGGTCGGCTACAGCGACCAGCACGGCCGCCGCTGGGTGCACCAGCTCACCGACCGGCGCGGCAAGTCGACCGGGTTCGGTTACACCGACCCCGACGGCACCGGCGGCTCGAAGATCCAGTCCACGGTCGCCGACGCGAACGGACGCACCTCCACCTACCTGATCGACGGTTTCGGCCGGCCCGAGCGGGTCACCGACCCCAAAGGCCAGACCACCCAACTGACGTGGGACGCCGACAACAACGTGCGGCGGCTGGAGGAGGCGAACGGGGCGGTCACCACCCGCACGTTCGACCCGAAGACCGGCTACCCGCTGGAGATCCGTGACCCGGAGGCCGTCAAGAACGGCGGCCCGCCGACCAGGCTCACCTACCGGGTCGGGCTCGACGGGCACACCGCGGACCTCGCGACCAAGACCTCGGCGGAGGGCCGCAAGTGGACCTTCGCGTACGACGACCGGGGCAACCTGGTCTCGGTCACCGACCCCAAGGGTGTCGCGACACCCGAGGAGGGCGACTACACCACCCGCTACTCCTACGGCGCCGACGGCCTGCTGGCCAAGGCCACCGACGCCAACGGGCACGCCACCGAGTACGGCGACTATGACCCGTCCGGCTACCCGAAGACGATCACCGACGCCCTGGGCAACCGGACGACCACCGTCTATGACGTGCTGGGCGCCGTCGTGTCCGCCACCGACGCCCGCGGCAAGACGAGCACCTACACCTACGACGGCTTCGGCCGGCCGCTGTCGACCAAGGTCCCGAAGGACCAGGACGCGGGCGTCTTCGTCTTCACGCCCGGGCCCGCGTACGACAAGAACGACAACGTCGTCCGGTACACGGCGGCCGACGGCGCGACCAGCACGAACACCTACAACGAGACCGACCTGCAGGTGTCCGGAACCACTCCGGGCGACGCCGAGGGCGACGCCCCACGCCACTCGACGCTGGTCTACGACAACGTGGGCAACATCCTCCGGCAGACCGAGCCGAGGGGGAACCAGACCGATGACCCGGACGACTTCACCACGGTCAATGTCTACGACGAGCTGAACCGCCTCATCAAGGTCACCGACGCCAAGGGCGGCGTGACCACCGCGGCCTATGACGGCGTCGGCAACCTCCGCAAGGTCGTCGACGCGCGCCGGAACGCCACCCCCGACCCGAACGACTACACGACGACGTTCGACTACGACCTGGACCGCCGGCCGGTGAGGATGACCGACGCGGCCGGGAAGTCGGTGACGCAGACGCGTGACCGTGACGGCCTCGTCACCGGCAAGACCGACGAGAACGGCGAGACCACGCACTACGACTTCGACGAGCGCGGCAAGCTCGTCGCCATGCGGGTACCGCACCGCAAGGACGGCGACACGGTCGTCGTCCGCACCGTGAAGTACAAGTACGACCAGACCGGCAACCGGACGAAGGTCATCACCCCGCGCGGTACCGAGACCGACGACCCCGACGACTTCGTCTACGAGAGCGTCTACGACGAGCTCAACCGCGTCAAGGAGAAGCTCACCCCGTTCGACACGGGCGACGGCCAGGTGGGCAAGCCCGACAAGACCGTCTACAGCTACGACCCCGTCGGCAACCTGAGCAAGGTGAGCGCACCGCCGTCCAGCGGCGAGACCACGCGCAACGACACCCTCTACACCCACTACGACAACGGCTGGATCAAGTCGTCGACCGATCCCTGGAACATCGTCAACACCTACGACTACGACTTGGTCGGCAACCAGACCAAGAACACCCTGACCAGTGCGGGCGGCTCGGTCAGCCGGACGATGGACTGGGAGTTCTATCCCAGCGGCAACCTGGCGAGGCGGTCCGACCAGGGTGTCCCGGTGGGCCGCGACGAGGTCGTCGTCGACGACTCCCAGGCACGCGAGGTCGCGACCAATGGCGGCTGGACGGCCACCCGCTCGGCGCCGGGCGCGTACGCGCAGGGGACGTCCCGCAAGGCACCGGAGAAGGGCGACGGCCAGTTCACCTGGCAGCTCACCATCCCGCGGACCGGTACGTACGAGGTCTTCGTCCGGTACCCGAAGGTCGCCGGCGCCGCCACGGACGCCACGTACACCATCGGCCACTCCGCCGGCTCGGCCACCAAACGGCTGGACCAGTCCCGCGGTGCGGGTGGCTGGACCTCACTCGGCGCCTTCCCGTTCAACGAAGGTCGCGGGACGGCGGTCACGCTGTCTGGGAAGGCCACCGGAACGGCCGTGGCGGACGCCGTGAAGCTCGTCCGCGACAACAGTGAGGACGTCGACAACGAGCGCAAGGAGTTCTTCCAGCGCTATGACGCCAACAACAACCTGATCCAGGTCGACGACAGGTCTCCCGGCGCGCGCATCGGCACCTATGCGCTGGACTACGACGAGCTCGACCGGCTCACCCGTCTCCAGGAGAAGGCCGGGGACACCACCAGGAACACGACGGTGTTCACCTACGACGAGAACGGCAACACTCTCACCCGGACGCACGACGACGTCTGGTCGCAGTTCGAGTACGACGAGCGCGACCTGCTGGCCAAGGCGACCAACGCCAAGTCTCCTTCCGACACCGACAAGAACGTCACCACCTACGCCTACACGGCCACCGGCGCGATCGCCCGGCAGGTCAAGCCCAACGGGAACGCCGTCGACTTCACCTACCTCCTCGACGGTTCCCTCCTCCGGCAGATCGAACGGCGCAAGGACGGCGGGCCGACCGTCGCCGACCACACCTTCGACTACACGCCGAACGGCGACCCCGCCAAGGAGGTCGCCAAGGTGATGAACGCCGATGACAACTCGGCGACCATCGACAACACCTTCACGTTCGACTACGACCCGCGGGACCGCATCAAGAAGGTCGTCAAGTCGGGCGACAGGCCGGTCACCGAGACCTACACCCACGACGCGAACAACAACGTCCTCGAACAGAAGATCGGGGAGACCGTCACCAAGCATGAGTACGACCGCAACCGGCTGGTCTCGACCACCGTGGACGGCGTCTCCTCCACGCACAAATACGACCCGCTCGGGCGGCTGGACACCGTCACATCCGAAGGCCAGACGACCACGAAGTACCGGTACGACGGCTTCGACCGCGTCGCCGAGAACACCGTGGGCACCGGGGCGAACGCGCGCAAGACGGTCTTCTCCTACGACCCGTTCGACCGCACCGCGACGCAGGCCACAAGCGGCGGCGGCCAACCGGACAAGAAGACCGTGCTGAACTATCTCGGCCTGTCCGACGACGTGCTGTCCGAGGAGGACGCCTCAAAGATCGTCAAGCGGTACCAGACATCGCCGTTCGGCGAGAAGCTCACCCAGATCAAGACCGACGACGGCAAGCAGGAGATCTCGCACTACGTCTACCACCCCAAGGGCGACGTTGAGGCGCTGACCAAGGAGGACGGCAACACCCGCGTCACCTACGGATACACCGCGTACGGCAAGAACGACGACACCAGGTTCACCGGCGCGGACAAGCCCGACCCGCAGAATCCCGGTAAGGAGCCCTACAACTCCTACCGCTTCAACGGTCACCGCTTCGACCAGGCGTCGGGCACGTACGACATGGGGTTCCGCAACTACGACCCCGGGCTCAACCGGTTCCTGACCCGCGACATGTACGCCGGTGCCCTGGACGATCTCCAACTGAGCACCGATCCGTTCACGGGCAGCCGCTACGCATTCGCCGGCGGCAACCCGATCTCCAACGTCGAGCTCGACGGCCATGGCTGGTACGACTGGGTCTCCAACATCGGGCACGCCGTGCTCGACGTGGCGGGCTTCGTGCCCGTGGTCGGCGACGCCCTCGACCTGGTCAACGCGGCCTGGTACGGCGGCGAATGCATCGCCGGCAGGGAGGGCGCCTGCGGCGACGCCGCACTGTCGGCCGGGGCGGCGATCCCGTTCCTCGGTTGGGGAGCGGGCGCGGCCAAGGTCGGCAAATGGGGCAAGAAGATCTACGACGCGGTCGACACCGCGTCCGATGGCGGCCGCAGGGCCGACGATCTGCCGCCGGTGCACCCGCCCAAGGATCCCGCACCGCCGGTCAAGGATCCCGCGCCCCCCGCGAAAGACCCGACACCACCGGCTAAGGATCCCGCGCCACCGGCCAAGGATCCCGCGCCACCGGCTAAGGACCCGGCGCCACCGGCCAAGGATCCCGCGCCACCGGCCAAGCAGCCGGACGCCCCGTCCTGCCCGATCCCGAACAGTTTCCCGGCGGGCACCCAGGTCCTGATGGCCGACGGCTCGTACCGGCGGATCGAGGACGTCAAGCGCGGCGACCGGGTCATGGCCACCGACGTGGAGAACGGCCGTCGCCAGGCCCGGACGGTGACGGACACCATCACCAGTGCGGGCATCAAGCAGTTCGCCAAGATCACGTTCGGTCCCGCCGGTGAGCACGACGGTGAGCGTGGTGGCGAGCAGGCCAGCTTGGTCGCCACCGCCGGCCACCCGTTCTGGGTCCCCGACAGGGGCGTCTGGGTCGACGCCGGGCAACTCCAGCCCGGCATGTGGCTGCGGACCTCCGCCGGCACTTGGCTCCAGGTCACGGCCGTCGAGAAGACGCTCGTCCAACAGCGCGTCCACAACCTGACGGTCGGCGGCACGCACACCTACCACGTACGCGCCGGAGACGCCGACCTCCTCGTCCACAATGCCAATCCAGCGGGTTGCGGCACACCCAAGGGCGGCGTCTACGCACTGGTCACCGAGAGCGGTGTGGTGGTACGAACGGGAATGGCAACCGACCTCGCCGATCGAGCCCGCAAACACGCCAAGACGTACCCGGATCTGAAGTTCCGGGTGCTGTACCGGTCCGACGACCGGGACGTAAGGCGTGGCCTGGAGGAGATGGTGGAGAACTGGTACTCGCCGATCCTCGCCAAGCAGAGCGCAATCGATCTGAAGAATCCGAAGCGCGCCCGCTATATCGCGGCGGCGCAGAAGTTCCTGAGTGAACTGTGAGTGAGTGAATGAACGTGCGTGAGGGGACTCTGTTCGGCCTTCCGACGAAGTCCTGCGGCCAGGCTCTCGGCGTGGTCAGCCGGTACAGCCCGCGGGGCATTGCCGTGGCGTACTTCTACGGGCCGTTCGTCGATGGGCCGCCGGCAGAGTCCCCTCCCGCCGTTCTGGAGATTCCGGCACCGGACGCGGCGATCGCGATACTGCGGTTCGGCGACCCCGCCCTCGTCGAGGGAACATGGCCGGTCCACGGGGTCGCGGACAACTGGGATCGGGACCGCTGGGCGGCGACCGCCTTCGTGCGCGGCGCACCGGGTGGCCGCGCATACGTCGTGCAGTACGACGACCACGATCCGTCGGTTGTGCGATCCGAACGGCGCGCGACCGCGGACGAGGCCCGAACGCTCCCCGACGACGACCTCTATGGGTATGTTCTGGTCGAGAACACGATCTCGCGGCTCATGAGCGACTGACGGGCGGTGGTGGCGATGGGCGCCTGGGGAATCGGCCCCTTCGAGAACGACGGCGCGATGGACCTGATCGGGGAACTGGAGGACGCCGACGGCCCTGGCCTGCTCGAGCGTCTCCGTGAGGCGATGACGACCGCCATCGACTCCGACGAGGTCGAGAATCCCGAGATGCAGGAGGCTGTGGCCGCGGCCGCCCTCGTCGGGCTCCGCCAGGGCGCGAAGCCGGACGCCGAGGCCGATCCGAACGTCGCCGAGTTTCTCAAGGCGTCACCCTTCGAAGTGACCGCCGAGCTCCGGGGCCTGGCCGCCCGCACGTTCGACCGCGCCTTCAACCCGGCCGAGTACAACGAGTGGCACGAGCTGTGGGCGGAAGTTGAAGAACTCGAAGCGGTGGAGAAGGCCCTCGCCCCGTACCGCAGCGCCGTGACAGGCAAGTAGCGAGCACGCGGCGGATCCCGGCGGCCGAGGCTGTGATGTGCGAAGCCCCGGCGACCGTACGAGCGGTCACCGGGGCCTTCGGTGTTCGGGCGGCCCGGTCAGGCGGACGGGGTGTCCTGGCCCTTCTTGACGATGCCGAGCTTGGAGCCGAGCCAGACCACGGGGTCGTAGCGGCGGCCGACGACCCGTTCCTTCAGCGGGATCAGGGCGTTGTCGGTGATCTTGATGTGCTCGGGGCAGACCTCGGTGCAGCACTTGGTGATGTTGCAGAAGCCGAGGCCGTGGTCCTCCTGGGCGATCTCCCGCCGGTCGGCGGCGTCGGCCGGGTGCATCTCCAGCTCCGCGATCCGCATGAGGAAACGCGGGCCCGCGAAGTCGGGCTTGTTCTCCTCGTGGTCACGGATCACGTGGCAGACGTTGTTGCACAGGAAGCATTCGATGCACTTGCGGAACTCCTGCGAGCGCTCGACGTCCACCTGCTGCATGCGGAACTCGCCCGGCTTGGTGTCGCCCGGGTCGAACGAGGGGATCTGGCGTGCCTTCTCGTAGTTGAAGGACACGTCGGTCACCAGGTCGCGGATCACCGGGAACGTGCGCACCGGGGTGACCGTGATGGTCTCGTCCGGCTCGAACGTCGACATCCGGGTCATGCACAGCAGGCGCGGCATGCCGTTGATCTCGGCGGAGCAGGAGCCGCACTTGCCGGCCTTGCAGTTCCAGCGAACGGCGAGGTCCGGCGCCTGGGTGGCCTGAAGGCGGTGGATGATGTCGAGGACGACCTCGCCCTCGTTCACCTCGACGGTGTAGTCCTTGAGCTCGCCTTCGCCCTCGTCGCCGCGCCACACCCGGAACTTGGCCTCGTAGCTCATTCGTCGGTCTCCTCGGTGTCGGTCGCGTCGCCGCCCTTGCCGGTCGCGTCGCCGCCGGTGTCCTTGGCCGCGCCGGGCAGCTCCTCGGCGGTGAGGTACTTCTTCAGCTCGTCGGTCTCGAAGAGGGTGATCAGGTCCTCGCGCATCGGCTCCATCGGCTGGCGCTTGAGCTCCACGCGCGGGTTGCCGGGATCGCCGGTGAGGCGGCAGACGAGGTTGACCTTCCGCCAGTCCGCCGACATGCCCGGATGGTCGTCGCGGGTGTGCCCGCCGCGCGACTCCGTGCGTTCCAGCGCGGCCTTGGCGATCGCCTCGGAGACCAGCAGCATGTTGCGCAGGTCGAGGGCGAGGTGCCAGCCCGGGTGGTAGCCGCGGCCGTCGTTGACCGCGACCGGCTCCACGCTGACGTTGGCCACGCGCTCGCGGAGCTTGTCGAGGGACTCCAGGGCCTGCTCCAGCTCCTCCTGCTTGCGGATGATCCCGACGAGCTCGTTCATGGTCTGCTGGAGCTCGGCATGCACTGCGTACGGGTTCTCCCCGCCCTTGCGCTCGAACGGGGCGAGGGCCTCGGTGGTCGCCGACTCGACCTCGGCCTCGGGAACGGCGGGGCGCCCCTCGCCGAGCGAGTCCACGTACTCCGCGGCGCCGAGCCCGGCGCGGCGGCCGAAGACCAGCAGGTCGGTGAGCGAGTTGCCGCCGAGGCGGTTGGAGCCGTGCATGCCGCCTGAGCACTCGCCCGCGGCGAAGAGGCCGGGGACGAGCGCGGCGCCGGTGTCGGGGTCGACCTCGACACCACCCATCACGTAGTGGCAGGTCGGGCCGACCTCCATCGCCTCCTGCGTGATGTCGACGTCGGCCAGCTCCTTGAACTGGTGGTGCATCGCGGGCAGCCGGCGCCTGATCTCCTCGGCGCCGCCCGGCATGCGGCCGACGACGGTCAGGAAGACACCGCCGTGCGGCGATCCGCGCCCGGCCTTGACCTCGGAGTTGATGGCGCGGGCGACCTCGTCGCGCGGCAGCAGCTCCGGCGGGCGCCGGTTGTTGTCCGGGTCGTCGTACCAGCGGTCGGCCTCTTCCGGCGTGGTGGCGTACTTGTCCTTGAACACCTCGGGGATGTACTCGAACATGAACCGCTTGTCGTCGGAGTTCTTGAGGATGCCGCGGTCGCCGCGCACCGACTCGGTGACCAGGATGCCCTTCACCGACGGCGGCCAGACCATGCCGGTCGGGTGGAACTGCACGAACTCCATGTTGAGCAGCGTGCCGCCGGCGAGCAGTGCGAGCGCGTGGCCGTCGCCGGTGTACTCCCAGGAGTTGGACGTGACCTTGAACGCCTTGCCGATGCCGCCGGTGGCCAGCACGACCGCCGGGGCCTCGAAGATCACGAACTTGCCGGTCTCGCGGACGTAGGCGAACACGCCGGCGATCCGGTCGCCGTCGAGGAGCAGGCGCGTGACCGTGGTCTCGGCCCACACCTTGAGGCGGGCGTCGTAGTCGCCGAACTCCTTGTGGTCCTCCTGCTGGAGGGCGACGATCTTCTGCTGGGCGGTGCGGATCAGCTCCAGGCCGGTGCGGTCGCCGACGTGCGCCAGCCGCGGGTACTCGTGCCCGCCGAAGTTGCGCTGGCTGATCTTGCCGTCCTTCGTACGGTCGAACAGCGCGCCCCAGTGCTCGAGCTCCCAGACCCGGTCGGGGGCCTCCTTGGCGTGGAGCTCGGCCATGCGCCAGTTGTTGAGGAACTTGCCGCCGCGCATGGTGTCGCGGAAGTGCACCTGCCAGTTGTCGTTGGGGTTGGCGTTCCCCATCGCCGCGGCGGCGCCGCCCTCGGCCATCACGGTGTGGGCCTTGCCGAACAGCGACTTGGAGATGATCGCCGTCTTCTTGCCCTGGAGGCGGGACTCGATGGCGGCGCGCAGCCCGGCGCCGCCCGCGCCGATGACGACGACGTCGTACGAGTGCCTCTCGATCTCAGTCATCAGCCGGCTTCCTTAGTTGAAGATTCGCAGGTCGGAGATCGTCTCGCTGGCCACCAAGGCGACGTAGAGGTCGGCGACGACCAGCGAGCCGAGCGTGATCAACGCGTACCGGCCGTGCTGCTGGTTGAGCTTGGAGACCTGGCCCCACATCCAGTACCGGACGGGGTGCTTGGAGAAGTTCTTCAGCCGCCCTCCGACGATGTGGCGGCAGGAGTGGCAGGACAGCGTGTACAGCCACAGCAGGATGACGTTCACCCACAGGATGATCGTGCCGAGGCCGATGCCGAAGCCGCCGTCCTTGCCGTGGAACGCCAGGATCGCGTCATAGGTGTTGATGAGCGAGATGACGGCCGCGGCGATCCAGAAGTAGCGGTGCAGGTTCTGGCCGATCAGCGGGAAGCGGCGTTCGCCGCTGTACTTCTTGTGCGGCTCGGCCACCGCGCACGCGGGCGGCGAGGCCCAGTACGAGCGGTAGTAGGCCTTGCGGTAGTAGTAGCACGTCAGCCGGAACAGCAGCAGGAACGGCAGCGACAGCGCCGCGAACGGGATCCAGCCCCTGGTCTCGGCCGGCAGGAACGTGCCGAACTCCGCCGCGTCCCCGGTGTGGCCGTTGACCGTGACGTTGTTGCAGATCTCGTTCACGCACGGCGAGTAGAACGGCGTGAGGTAGTGATACTCCGGGACGAAGAAGGCGGCCCCCCAGAACGCCCGGATGGTCGCGTACACAACCCACGCAGTAAAGATCACAAATGTGGTGATCGGATAGATGCGCCAGTTGTCCTTGCGGAGCGTACGTTCCTTGATCTGGGCGCGCTCCTTGCCGGGCGCCTCCACAGTGCTCATCGATCGATCTCCTGAGCTCGGGTCATCGGGTCCCCGTACCACGGTCGGACGCACGCATGCCGCCATGCCGCCGCATGCCGCCGATCGTCACCTGACAGCCCCGCCCCGGCTGGGGAAGCCGATCCGGTCGCCCGGTCCCCGCCGGAAGCCGATCCGGTCGCGGCCGTCGCGGCCGTCACGCCCCGGCCGCGGCAAGCTGGTGAGACAGGCGTCGAAGCAGACGGTGACGCCTCGTGTGCGCTTCTAGCGAAGCGACCCTACGCCACCAGACCGGCACTGTGACATACATAACAGCCACGCCCTCATGTGACCCTGACCACAGAGTTTGTACGGTCCCATCGTGGGAGTCATGGCTACGCAGCGGTTATGGCCGTGCGGAATCGAGACGAGCACGAAATGCCATGGCGAAAGCGCGCCCGAGCGCAGATAAGGGCACCCTAACTACCGATGGTGCGCTGGAAGTGCGCCTCGGCGTCGCCCGTGCGGCCGTTGCCGTACACCCGGAGGATCTCGGCGAGCTCCGGATGGCTGACCTCGATGAGCCCCGCCGCCTCTTCGATCTCCCCCGCCGAGGCGGCGGACCGAAGCAGTGCCTGAAGGGCCCGAACGGGAGACGCCTCCCTCGTACGCGCCGGGGCCTCGGGCCCGGCACCACCATTCTCCGAGCCGGCACTCCCGGCGAGCCGGACGTGAGATGTCGTGGTCGCCGTCTCGGCACGGATGCGCTGGAGCCGTTCGGCCACCTCCTCCGGCGGCCATTGATCGAGGCCCGGGTCGGCGGCGAGCTCCTCGACCGCGAGCAGCCGGTTGATGACCGCGGGATTGCTGATCTTCGCGCGCTGGCCGGACATGAGCTGCGACAACATCGGCGCCGACAACCCCAGCACGCCGGCCAGCCCGGACTGGGACAGGCCGAGACGGTCGAGCAGGCGCCGGAACCGGTCGCCCAGGGGTTCCCCGTACCACTCGGTCTGCAACGCGCGGTTCCGGACCACGGCGTCCTCGGTCGAACTCACGTTAACCCCTTGACGATTCGCAATTGCAAATACTAGCTTTTCAAGTGCACCGAATCAGGTCTTCCTGATCCATAGTGCCATGTACAGCCTGGTTTGCATATGCGACAACTCCCTGACTCGAACGGAGATCCCATGCGTTTCAGACAACGCACAGCCGTGATCGCCGCGGCCACGGCGCTACTGACCGGCGGGCTCACCGGATGCTCGCTGCCAAGCGAGGACAAGACCGGTGCCACTCCGATGGGCAAGGCCGACCCCAAGGCGGTCGATCCCGGCAAGCTCATCGTCAAGACCACCGCGGACTCGACCATGGGCAAGGTCGACATTGGCCTCGCCAGCCTCGCCGTCCGCGGCAGGCTCGCGCACCTGGTCGTCTCCCTCACACCCCATGTGCCCCCAGGTGGCAGCTCCCCCACGCTCTACCGCCTGAACGGGACCCAGGACGCCGCACTGCTCGACACCGTCAACCTCAAGCGCTACGTCGTCGTCAAGGACTCGGGCGGCAACCAGCTCGGGCCGGGCCTCCACGACGACCTCAACAACAACGCTCCCAACACCCTCACCTTCACCTTCGCAGCTCCGCCCGAGAACGTGAAGGCGGTCGACGTCCAGGTCGGCAGGTTCCCCATCTTCCGAGACGTCCCGATCGAACGATGAGACGACCAGCAGCCACCATCGCCGTCCTCGTCCTGCTCACCGTGCCCGGAGTGGCCGCTGCCGACCCTGTCGTGCCGCAGGCCGGCCTCCAACAGTCGATCCGTGATGTGAAGACCGCCGAAGGCACATTCGACGTCAAGGCGGGCGAGGCCGTCCACGACGTGCGCCTCGCCGAGTCGATCCAGCCGCTGGAGGACGAGCAGACCGAGGGTGCGAAGGTCACCGTGCGCATCTCGTCCGACGTGCTGTTCGACTTCAACGAGGCGGCGCTCACCGCCGCGGCCATGCGCCGCATCGGGCAACTGGCACCCCGGCTGCGCGACGCGACCGGCATCGTCCAGATCTCGGGGCACACCGACGCGGCGGGCTCCCCTGACTACAACCTCGCGCTCTCCCACCGCCGGGCCGAGGCGGTCAAGGCCGAGCTTCGACGGCTGCTCAACGGCGCGAACGTGGACATCAAGGCAGCCGGCTTCGGTGAGACCAGACCGGTCGCGCCCAACAAGATCGGCGACAACGACCACCCCGACGGCCGGGCCAAGAACCGGCGCGTCGACATCACCTTCTTCAAGAGGTGACGATCTTCAAGAGGTGACGATGCGAATGACCCTTACCGCGGTGACCCTGCTCACCACCGCCTGCGGGAGCGCCCCGGCCGGCCTGCAAACGCCGCTCGCCGGGCCACCGGCGACACCCGAGCCGACGTCCTGCCCGAACGGCGGAAAGTTGATCAAGGCCGTCGAGACCCCCGCCGTCCACGCCGATCCCGTGCACATCCCCGAGGCGACGATCAGCGGGCGGACGATCCCGGCCGTCACCCTCCCGGCCGTGGACATCCCCGCGCAGCGCGTCCCCGCCCAGTGCGTCGACGTCACACCCGCGCCGGGTGGTTGCCTCAGCGCCGTCTCGATCCCGGCGGTCTCGATCCCCGGCACCCGCATTCCCGAGGCGGAGATCCCGGGCGTGGACGCCGAAGGCATCAAGCTGAGGCCCGTACGGGCAAAGGCGGTCACCGCCGAAGCGGTGAAGGCCGACGCGGTCTCCACCAGCCAGGAGATCTGCCAGAGCGGCGTGACCCGCCCCGGCATCGCGCGCCCAAGAATCACCCGCCACCGAATCGCCCGCATCGGCATCACCCGTCACCGGGCCTGCAACGCCAAGAACGAGTGCGTCCCGCGCGTGGACGTGCCCCGCATCGACGTTCCACAGGTGGACGTGCCGCGAGTCGTCGTTCCCCCCGCGCGCATCACACAGCGCGACCTAGGCCAGTTCAAACTGTTCAAGGGCAAGGGCGTCATCGCCTACACCATCAAGGCCGACGTCCTCTTCGACTCCAACAAGACCGACCTCAGGCCCGCCGCCGACACCGTGCTCGCAAGAATCGCCGCCTTCATCACGAAGAAGGTCCCCACCACGATCCAAGTCGACGGCCATACCGACGCCAAAGGTGACGACACCGCCAACCAGCGCCTCTCCGAAGCACGCGCCCACGCGATCGCCGAATGGCTCGCGACCAAAGGCGGCATCGACCGTTCCCGCCTCAAGGCCACCGGCTACGGCGAGACCAGACCGGCCGCCGAAAACCACCGAATGGTCATTTCCACCCAGCACCCATGAGCAGGTGTCGCAATGCGCAGCCGAAGTCCGAATCCAGGGTGGACACCGGAGCCGCGCGGATGCCACGCCCGCTTGGGCGCCAAGCCGCGTGGGCTTGGGCGCCAGGCCGCGTGGGCTTGGTGATCCCACGCGGACGGGGGCCCAGGTGGGTGGAAGGGTCCGCTGGGTGGGGGCTACGTGGGTGGGGCACCTACGTGGTCGAAGATCTGGAGGGGTTCGCCGGTGAGGGTGCGGACGGGGACGGTGAGTGAGAGGCCGCAGGCGGCCAGGGTGTGGCGGGCGGCGTCTGCGGAGGGTGGGCGGTCGGCAGGGTCGGGGGCGCAGAGGCGGCGTAGCAGTTCCCACAGTTTGTGGGAGACCCCGGCGGGCGGGGGGCCGATCTGCTGGCGTGCTTCGGGGTCTCCTGCGCCTGTGAGCATCCGCCAGCAGACCATGCCCGCGGCGTAGAGGTCCTGGGCTGGGCTTGGGCGGTTCCAGTCGAGCACCTCCGGGGCCATGTAGCCCGGCGTTCCCACAGTGAAGCCGGTGGTGGTCAGGCGCATTCCGTCGTCGTCGAGAGCGATGCCGAAGTCGGTGATGCGGAGCTGCGGCGCTCCCACCGGGCTGGGCTCCAGCAGGAGGTTGCTCGGTTTCACGTCGCGATGGACCACGCCCGCCGCGTGGATGTGGCTCAGTCCTGCCAGCAGCTGGTCGAGCACCTCCGCCGCGTAGGGAGAAGGCAACTGTCCATAGTCGCCGAGGAGTGTCTCCAGCGAGCCGCCGCTCACCAGCTCCATCGCGAGCAGCACGTCGGCGTCGGCCGGGTACCAGGCGTACGGCGTCAGCACATGCGGATGCGCCAGTTGGAGCGCCCGCTCACGCACCATGCGCAGGACCGTCGTCGGGCCCTTCCTGCGGACCAGCTTGGCCGCGCAGTACTGCTCTTTGTGCCGGTCGTACGCGCGCCAGACCCGGCTTGTACCACCCGCTCCGATCCGGTCGAGCATGACGAACCGCTCGCCGATCACCCACCCCGCGTTCACGGGACCGATCGTACGGTCGCGGCTCCCAGTGATCGGCATCACTTCGCAGTTGCAAAGCTGCGGATCGGTCCAACTTTTTCGTCGGACATGTCAACACATCGGGTGGTTCGCGCATCCAACATCAGAGGCCCCGCCACGCCACCATGCCGCAGCAAAGCGCTGCATAAACTGGCAAACCCCGCCTGCCACCACACACGTGCCCCCGTGGGGCCTGCCCGAGATGGAACCGGATGAGCGACAAAGACTCCCGCAGCGAAGACCTCCCGGGGGACACCGCCGCCCACAGCACACCAGTGGAGACCACTCCCGAGCAGCCCGGCCGTAAGCGGTGGACCCGCAAGCAGAAGATCCTGCGCGGTACGGCGATCGGGGCCGCCGTCGTGGTCCTGGCCGCCGGAGCGGGCGCGGCGGGGCTCTACTACGACCTCCGGGGCGACATCAACCAGAAGAACGTCAAGGACCAGCTCGGCACGAACCGCCCCCAGAAGCTCAACAAGTCCCTCAACATCCTGCTGCTCGGCTCGGACACGCGGGAGGGCGACAACTCCCGCTACGGGGAGGGGATGCTCGGCGCCCGCTCGGACACCGCCATCCTGCTCCACCTCTCACCGAACCGGGACCAGGCCGTGGGCATCAGCTTCCCCCGCGACTCGATGGTGAAGATCCCCGACTGCAAGAAGGAGAAGGGCGGCACGGTTCCGGCCCAGTTCGGGATGCTGAACGCCGCGTTCGCCTTCGCGGGCCCGACGTGCACCTGGAAGACCCTCGAATCGCTGACCGGCATCCACATCGACCACTTCGTCCAGGTGGACTTCTCCGGCTTCAAGCGCATGGTGGACGCGCTGGACGGCGTGGAGATCTGCGTCGACAAGCCGGTGAACGACCCGCGCGCGGAGCTCTCCCTCAAGGCCGGGAAGCAGACCGTCAAGGGCGAGCAGGCCCTCGGCTACGTCCGCGCCCGCTACTCGCTCGGCGACGGCGGTGACCTGGGCCGCATCGAACGCCAGCAGAAGTTCATGGCGTCGGTCGTCGACAAGGCCACCAGCAGCGAAGTGCTCACCGACCCCGCCAAGACCTACAAGTTCCTCAAGGCCGTGACCAAGTCGGTGACCACCGACGACGAGCTCGACCTCTCCACGATGAAGAAGCTCGCGGAGGGCCTGAAGGGCATGAGCGCCGGGCAGGTACGGTTCGTCACCGTTCCGGTGAAGGACTACGCCCCGGACCCCAACCGCGTTCAGTGGGACATGGACCTCGCCAAGCCCATGTTCGAGGCGATCCGGCACGACAACGACCTGCCCGCCGCGCCGCCGCCGAAGGCCTCCAAGCCCGAGCAGGCCGTCGCTCCGGAGAAGGTCAAGGTGACGGTCGTCGACGCGGGCGGCAAGCGGGAGCTCATCGACCGCATCGTCAAGCAGCTCGACAGGCGCGGGTTCGACGTCGCCAAGAAGGTCGAGAAGGGCTCCAAGAGCGCCACCAGCCACATCGCCTACGCGCCCGCCGCCGAAGGGCAGGCCACGGCACTGGCCCGCGTGGTTCCCAACGCGGAGCTGACCGCCGACGGCAAGGCACCGGCGGGTGGCGTGCGGCTCATCATCGGCGAGCAGGGAGTACGCCTGGCGCCCGACCCCGCCGCCCTCAACAAGATCCGGGGCGGTGTGAAGCCCGGCCAGAACCTCTGCAAGTAGCCCGCCGACTCCGTCTGCGCGACCTCTGGGATCAGCAGAGGTCGAGGCGGTCAGCGTGGGAGGGCCTCGCAGCTGGTCTCGTCCGGGAGCAGAGGACGTGTCGTGACGCGGTACTGGCGCCCTTGGCTGACCCAGAGGGTGTTGGGCGAGGCGGACTCGAAGAGCCGGGTGACGGTCGCGGCTGCGGGGCCGGCGTGAAGGGTGCAGGCGCCGGACGACAGGGGCTGCAGCGGCCAGGGGCGAATTTGCACATTGGAGTGCGTGCCCTTTGTGGACACCTCGCGTGGCAGGAGGGCGACGCGGCTGGGCTTGTACGGGCGGGTAGGGCCTGCCAGGTCGCTGCGGGATGGCTCGCCTCTGGTCTTGCCGACGGCCAGGCGTTCCAGGAGCTGGTTGATCAACCAGACCCGCAGGCCCGAGGCTCCGGTTGGGACAGTCGTGACATGGTGCCGGCCGTGGGCCAAGAGCGTGATCTTCGTCACGCCGCCGTCGAGGACCTGTCCGTCGCTCTCGATGGCACGGGTCTCGGCGAGACCGGCCAGCCGGGCGTCGCGATAGATCTCGCGGTAGGCCTGGCCGGTGAGGCGCATGTCCTTGACCAGCTCACGCGCCGGTATCCGGTCCAGGTCCATTGACGTGATGATGAGCCGGCCGTCTCCGTACAGGGACAGCTCCGGAACGGGGCGTGCGTCTAAGGGCCCCATGCCTCCCACGTACTGCACGCGCAGGACGAGCGACTCGGGATCGCGGGGTGGGTCGGGTGCCCACCACAGCCGTAGGTGGCCGAGCGCGAGGACCCCCGCCGCCATGAAGACGGCGAGGGCCCCGGCGATGATGGTCCGCCGCGTCCGCATCGACACGCGGCTTGGACGAGATCGGTACGGCGTCGGTTCCCTAGCCGGTACGGCGTTGGATTCCTAGCCGGTACGGCGCAGGCTGCTTGATCGGTACGGCGTAGGCCTCAACAGGTGAAATCGATGTCGGAGAAGCTTCGATAGTGGTTGGCCGTGTAGTACATGCCGTTGCGGCCCTCGCTGCCGGACGTGACGATCCGGCGGGCGCCGCGCGTCTCCAAGCCGGGGGTCTTCACGGTGTACTCGCGGTAGAAGCCGCGCGGCTTCTGGGGCAGGAGACCTTCGCGGTTCTGGAAGACCGTGCCGTCCTTCGGGTAGGGGAACGGGCCGCCCCTGTCGATCAGGCGGATGGTGTCGCCGGCCTCCTTGGGGAGCCTCGATTCGCAGATCGGCGGGATCGCGGCGGCGGAGGCCGTCGCCACGGCGGTGGCCGGGAGCCCGGTGGGCGACAGCCCGGAGGCTGACGCCGTTCCCGCCGCCGTGCCGGACAGCCCGGCGGCGAGCAGTGGGACGAGGAGCATTGAGCGGACAGGCTTGCGTGGGCGGGGGGTGACCATGTGTCGATCCTGCGTCGCCGGACCGCCCTCAGGTCAAGACAGACCGGGGCAATTCATCAGATATTGATGATCTTGCTGCCTGGATTTCGGCACGCTCGGCACGGGTCAGCGGACCCGGCGGCGGCCGACGATCAGGAGCACCTCACGGAGGGCGTCGGCGGCTCGCCGCATCGTCTCCTCGGGGACGCCCGCCATCACCTCCCGGTGAGCCCGGCCGGTGACCTCAAGGCCCGCCTCGGCCGCGCGCAGGCCCTCGGGAGTCAGCCTCACCCATCGGCTGCGGGCGTCGTCGGGGTCCGCCTCACGTTCGACGTAGCCCTCTTTGGTGAGCCGCTGCAGCACGTTGCTCGTACCGCCCGACGTCAGGAGGAGCGCGCGGGACAGTTCGGTGGGCTTGAGACGGTACGGGCCACCGGCCCGGCGCAGCGCGCCAAGCACCTCGAACTCGGCGTACGTCAGGTGAAGCTCGGCCAGTTCGGCGCGCATCGCCTGTTCGAGCAGGGTGCTGAGCCATGCCGCCCGTTTGGTGAGTTCGAGGTTGGCGATCGCCGCGGACGACAACCCGTCCTCTTCCCACTTGGGCACCAGCGCGTCGACGACGTCATTGTTCTCGGCTTCGTGCACGTCAGAGAGGATACTCGGTAGATAGGTTGCTTTTTGAAAAGCTTCTTCTTAAGGTTTTCAGCATGGCATCCATCCTTCTCAAGGGCGGCGTCGTCATCGACACCGACCCCTCTCCCACCGTGCTCGGCGTCTCCGATGTGCTCGTCCAGGACGGGCTGATCGCCGCCGTGGGCCCGGACCTGCCCGGTGGACCCGGGACCGAGGTGATCGACGCGAGCGGCACGTTCGTGCTGCCGGGGTTCGTCGACACCCACCGTCACACCTGGCAGGCCGGGCTCCGCGCGATCCTCCCGGACAGCACCCTCCCGGTGTATCTGGAGCAGATCCTCTACGGCATCGCGCCGCGCTTCGATCCGCGCGACGTCCACGCGGGCGTGCTCAGCGGGGCGCTCGAATGCCTGGACACCGGGATCACGACGCTGCTCGACTGGTCGCACATTCAGCTCACGCCCGCGCACACCGACGCCAACGTCGAGGCGCTCAAGGCCTCCGGCATCCGCTCTGTCTTCGGCTACGCGTACGGAGGGAGAGACAGCCTCGACGCGATGGCCGCTGAGGCCCGCCGCGTCCACCGCGAGCACTTCGCCGACGACCCGCGTTCCATGGCGATCGCCGCGTTCGGCCCGGAGATCAGCGCCGAACGAGGCACCGCGGAGTGGCGGCTCGCCCGCGAACTCGATCTACCGGTCACCGCGCACATGGGCGGCCACGGCAGCGAGAGCGCCGAGCAGGGCCTGGCCATACTCGAACGCGAGGGGCTCCTCAGCCACCCGGCCACCTACGTCCACGCCAACTTCTACACCGACGACGCGTTCAAACGGATCGCGGCGAACGGCGGCAGCGTCTCGGTCACCCCGACCAGCGAGACCATGCTGAACATCGGCTACCCGCCCACCGGTCGCGCCCGCGCCGCGGGAATCCCCACGTCGCTGAGCGTGGACACGGTGACGACCGGGCCCGGCGACATGTTCAGCGTGATGCGCGCCGCGTACATGTTCGAACGTGTCCGGCCGGACGAGGCGGGCATGGGCTTCACCACCCGTGACGTGCTGCGCATGGCGACCATCGAAGGCGCCGAGACCCTGGGCCTGGCCGACATCACCGGCTCACTGCGCCCGGGCAAGCAGGCCGACCTCATCATGCTCCGCGCCGACACCCTCGGGATGGCCTCGGCACACGACCCGATCGCGGCCGTGGTCCTCTCCGCCGACACGAGCAGCGTCGACACGGTGCTGGTCGGCGGCCGGATCGTCAAGCGCGCCGGACGCCTCCTCCATCACGACCTTCCCGCCGTGCTGGCCGCCATCGCCGAGTCCGCCGCCCGGGTGGCCCAATAACTCGGAGGTGACGGGAGGCCGCCGCGTGGCATGCTGGCGACGTGGACGACCTGGACGACAATCAACCCGCCGTACATTTTGAGATCCCCGAAGAGCTGCAGCCGTTCCTTCCCGCGGCGCGGCGGCGCGCACGGCAGCGGATCGCCTACGACGGAACGTCGACGATCGGTCACCTCGTCGAGGCCCTCGGCGTTCCGCTGCCCGAAGCCGGGCCCATCACGATCGACGGCGCCCCGGCCGAGCCGTCACGCCGGCCCGCCGCGGGCGACGTGGTGCAGGTGGCGCCCATGCCCAGGCCGCAGCCGGTACCGCTGGAGCCGGGACAGGACGCACCGCGTTTCCTGCTCGACGTGCACCTCGGCACGCTGGCCCGTCGCCTGCGGCTGCTCGGGCTGGACACCGCGTACCACAACGACATGGACGACCCGGCGCTGGTCGTCCAGGCGAACGAGGAGCGGCGCGTCCTGCTGACCCAGGACCGCGGCCTGTTGCGGCGCCGGGCGTTGTGGCTCGGCGCGTACGTGCGCGGGTCGCGGCCGGACGACCAGCTCGGCGATGTGCTCGACCGGTTCGCGCCCGCGCTGCGGCCCTGGACGCGCTGCACCGCCTGCAACGGCGTGCTCGTCACCGTCGGCAAGGAGGAGATCGAAGCCCAGGTCCAGGCGGGCACGCTCCGCAGCTATGACGTGTACGGGCGCTGCGCCGACTGCGGCCAGGTGTACTGGCGCGGTGCGCACGGCGGGCATCTGGAGGAGATCGTCGAGCGCGCCACCCGGACCGTCGCGGCGGCCGGGGCCTGAGTTGGCTCACACTTCACCCCCTCCACCCCATCCCGCCCGAGGAAGAGAGGGATGATTGGCCGGAGAGGTGATGACCATCAATGTTGTCGTAGGAGCCGCGATCATCCGGGACGGCCGCCTGCTCGCCGCCCAGCGGGCTGAACCCGCCGAGCTGGCGGGTGGTTGGGAGTTCCCCGGCGGCAAGGTCGATCCCGGTGAATCCGACGAGGACGCGCTGGTCCGGGAGTGCCACGAGGAGCTGGACGTCAAGGTCGCACTCACTGAACGCATCGGCGGTGACTGGCCGCTGGGCGCAGAGAGCGTACTGCGGGTCTGGACGGCCGACCTCGTCGAAGGCGAGCCGCAGGCGCTGGAGCATCTGGCGCTGCGCTGGCTGAGCCGGGACGAGCTCCACGAGGTCGAATGGCTGCCCGGCGACCTCCCGGTAGTCGAGGCCATCGCTTCCTACCTGCGCTGACCCGGCACAACGATCTGACCCGGCACAGCGTGCCGAGCTGGCGCCACAAGCTGCCCGGCACCACGGGTCGGCTTCATCCGACCTGCTGACCTAACGTGACGAGCGGCCGCGGAGTGCTGACCCCGCGGCCGCTCAAGCGTTAAGACACTCGTCTGAAATCGGCGCTGCCCGGTTAGGAGATGCGGTTGGCTCCGGCGTAGTCGGAGCGGTCGGAGACCTTAGAGATCTTGACCACGTCGCCGGTCTGGGGGGCGTGGAGGTAGCGGCCGCCGCCCACGTAGATGCCCATGTGGTGGAGGCTGCCGCCGAAGTAGACCAGGTCGCCGGCGCGGAGGTCGCCCTTGTCGACCTTGCTGCCGAGCTGGTAAAGGTCGCCGGTGTAGTGCGGGAGGCCGGGCTTGCCGACCTTCGCGTACGCCCAGACGACCAGGCCGGAGCAGTCGAAGCTGTTCGGGCCCGCCGCCGCCCACACGTACGGGCTGCCGATCTTGGTGAGGGCCTTGCGGGTCATCTTGGCGGGCAGGTCGGAGCCCTTGATGACGGCGGTGAACCCGGACTTGGGGTCCTTGACCCTGGTGGTCGTCAGCTTGTCGAGCTGCTTGGTGACCTCGTCCACCTTGGCCTTGGCCGCCGACCTGGCCTTCTCGGCCTGGGTGGCGGCCTGCTGGGCGGCCGCGTTCGTGGCCTGGGCGTCCTGCTGGGCCTTGGTGGCCTGGTCGATCCGTGCCTGCAGCGCGTTCACGACAGAGGCACGGTTCTGGGCCAGGTACGCCGAGCTCGCCAGCCCCTCGGTGCTGTTGCCGGAGGCGAACATCATGTCGGGGCCGCCGGTCATGTAGTTGCTGGCGGCGAAGCCGCTGAGCTGTTCGCGGGCGGGGGCAGCCTGGGCCGTCAGGGCGGCGGCCTGCCGGGTGGCCTCGCGGACGGCGTTCTTGGCCTTGCCGAGCTCGACCCGGGCTTTGTTGTACAGCTCGGTGAGCTTCTCGGCCTCGGTGTTGAGGGCGTCGAGCTTCTTGCGCAGCTCGCGTTCGGTGGGCTTCCCGGTCGTACCGGGGGTGGGAGCGACGGCGGCGATCCGTCCAGGGATGGACGGCGCGGCCTGTGCGGGGGCGATGGCGCCGATCGCGATCACCGCGGCCGCGGAGGCCGTGGCGGCGATGGGCATGACGAAACGGCGCCGCCGGGGGTCCGGTGCCAAGCCGGTGTTCTCCTCTCCTCGTCCGCCTACCGGGTTAGCTGACGGGCTCGGGCCAGGAGTCGCCCTACCGCGTCGCGTGAACGCAGATTCGCCCCGGGGGGATTTGGGTCCCCGGCTCCCCGCATGGGGGACTCGGCGGTCCGGCCGCCGCCCTCGACAGGGCGTCGAGCAGCCGGATCCGCAGGAGCGTACAAAGAAATGGCAAAGTACGCCAAACGAGACAGCTGTGACGATTGGGACATGCTGCGAGACTTTCGCCACATTTTCGGCACTCGGGCCCTGCTCACCGCGGGCGCGCCGTACGGGTGAACGACGTACAGCCACCTCGTGAAGAACGCGTCGGCGGCCGTCACGATCACACCGGGCAAACGCCGCAAAGGACCCTAATCAGGGCGTAAGATGCCTCGGTTGTCCGGCGACCGGCCGGTACTGGTTGGTGCGGCAAGTAGAATCGGGTGGGCCGCACGTCTGCGGCGACCTCCACTCCTTCACCCAAGCGAGTTCGCATGCCCTTCTCCACGCGCGATGACCTGCGTAACGTCGCTATCGTCGCCCATGTCGACCACGGCAAGACCACCCTGGTCGACGCCATGCTCTGGCAGTCCGGCGCCTTCCGCGAAAACCAGGCCGTCGATGACCGCGTCATGGACTCCAACGACCTGGAGCGTGAGAAGGGCATCACCATCCTGGCCAAGAACACCGCGGTCCGGCACAACGGGATGACGATCAACATCATCGACACCCCGGGGCACGCGGACTTCGGCGGCGAGGTCGAGCGCGGCCTGTCCATGGTCGACGGCGTCGTCCTGCTGGTGGACGCCAGCGAGGGCCCCCTCCCCCAGACCCGGTTCGTGCTGCGCAAGGCCCTGGAGGCCAAGCTGCCGGTCATCCTGGTCGTCAACAAGACCGACCGGCCCGACGCGCGCATCGACGAGGTCGTGGACGAGACGTACGAGCTGTTCATGGACCTCGACGCCGAAGAGGACCAGATCGAGTTCCCGATCGTCTTCGCCTCCGGCCGCGCCGGACGCGCCTCGCTCAACAAGCCGGCCAACGGCGAGATGCCCGACAGCGAGGACCTCGAGCCGCTGTTCGAGGTGATCAAGAACACCATCCCGGCGCCCTCGTTCGACCCCGACTCCCCGCTCCAGGCGCACGTCACCAACCTGGACGCCTCCAGCTACCTGGGCCGGATCGCGCTCTGCCGCCTGTACGCGGGCACGATCAAGAAGGGCCAGCAGGTCGCCTGGTGCCGCCACGACGGCAGCATCGAGCGGGTCAAGATCACCGAGCTGCTGATGACGGACGCGCTGGAGCGCAAGCCCGCCGACGAGGCCGGCCCCGGCGACATCATCGCGATCGCCGGCATCCCGGAGATCATGATCGGCGACACCATCGCCGACCCCGACGACCCGCGCCCGCTGCCGCTGATCACGGTGGACGAGCCCGCGATCTCCATGACCATCGGCACCAACAGCAGCCCGATGGCCGGCCGGGAGAAGGGCACCAAGGTCACCGCCCGCATGGTCAAGGACCGCCTCGACCGCGAGCTGGTCGGCAACGTGTCCATCCGGGTCCTGCCGACCGAGCGTCCCGACACCTGGGAGGTCCAGGGCCGCGGCGAG
Source organism: Actinomadura rudentiformis (assembly GCF_008923185.1). Taxonomy (GTDB): domain Bacteria; phylum Actinomycetota; class Actinomycetes; order Streptosporangiales; family Streptosporangiaceae; genus Spirillospora; species Spirillospora rudentiformis. Next base: position 4,084 of record NZ_WBMT01000026.1, on the reverse strand, counting down.
CTCGCCCTTGCCATCCTGGTCGAGAACATGCGCCGCGAGTCCTACGAGCTGACCGTCGGCAAGCCCCAGGTGGTCACCAGGGAGATCGACGGCAAGAAGCACGAGCCGGTCGAGCGGCTCACCATCGACATCCCCGAGGAGCATTTGGGCGCGGTCACGCAGCTCATGGCCGTCCGCAAGGGCCGCATGGAGCACATGACCAACCACGGCACCGGCTGGATCCGGATGGAGTTCCTGGTCCCGGCGCGCGGCCTGATCGGCTTCCGCACCGAGTTCATGACCGAGACCCGCGGCACCGGCATGGCGCACCACGTGTTCGAGAGGTACGAGCCCTGGTTCGGCGAGCTGCGCACCCGCCCGTCCGGCTCGCTCGTGGCCGACCGCACCGGCCCCGCGACCGCGTACGCCATCACCAACCTGCAGGAGCGCGGCACGTTCTTCGTTGGCCCCACCACCGAGGTGTACGAGGGCATGATCGTCGGCGAGAACTCCCGTTCCGACGACATGGACGTCAACATCACCAAGGAGAAGAAGCTCACCAACATGCGTTCGTCCACCGGTGACGAACTCGAACGGCTCACCCCGCCGAAGATCCTCTCCCTCGAAGAGGCTCTTGAGTTCTGCCGCGAGGACGAATGCGTCGAGGTCACCCCGAGCGCCGTCCGGCTCCGCAAGGTCGTCCTGGACGCCAAGGAGCGCGAGCGCACCCGCGCCCGTGCCAAGCGGTCCGGCTGACCGCATACCCTTAGGCGCACCCGAGGGTTCGAACCGAGCGGGTGCTCGAAACCCGCGTTACGGCGGACCGAACGCTGCGACCGACCGCGGCGGACCGAGCGTTACCGGCCGACCGAGCGCCAAGGGAACGGGGGCCGTCCCACCAAGGGACGGCCCCCGTTCTCCTTTCCGGGCTTCAGTCAGCTTTCCAGGCCTCAGTCAGCGGACGTCGACGAACGTCGACTTCAGCGGGAAGTCGTAGTAGTGCGTCGCGTTGCCCGCGTAGTACCACTCGAAATAGGTGTCCTTGGAGACCCTGAAACGGGCCTTGAAGTAGCCCTTGGAGTTGGTCTTGGGCCGGGCGTACCAATACCACTTCTTCTGGCCCTTGATGCGGCCGTAAATGTAGACCCGCTGCCCGGCGAACGGCACGTACTTCACGACCGGGTCATGCGTGAGCACACCGCTGAACGTGACGTACCCGCCCTTGCGGACCTTGCGCGGCGTCACCTTCCACTTGGTGGTCAGGGCGTTGATCCGGGTGTCGCGGACCACGGCGCTCACCGCGGGCTTGAGGAGCGGGCCGCCGGCGAACCTGATCCGGTACCAGCCGTGCGCGTAACCCGCGTAGTACCTGCCGGAGAAGGCGCCGCCCTCGCGGGTCTTGAGCTTGATCGGCTTCGCCTTCTTGGACAGCGGCATGCGGTACCACTTGGAACGGCTGGCGGGCATGGTCTCGATGATGAGGTCCCTGCCCGCGCCGACCGGGCTGCCGTCGGCCGCCGCCAGCCGTCCCGACACGGTCAGCCAGGCGTCCTTGGTCGTGGAGATCTTGAAGTCCACGATCTTGCTGTCCCGCGGCTCGGCGGCCGCGTGCGCGGTGCCGGGCGCGACGAGGGACGCCGCCAGCACGGCAGCGCCGAGAGTGCTGAAAGTTCTGCGCATAAAGTTCTTCCCCAGAGGAGTTGTGCATGCGCATCACGATTGAGGCGCATGAACACAAGACGCCCTCCCCGATCCCGCGGTTGGCCCCTAAAAGATCACAGAATCGCAACACACCACAGAACCAATAGCGGCCGGGTGAGAGACACCGAATCGGCCGACACGAAACCAGCAAAACGCAGCCAGCGGTCAAGACGCTGAAAGAACCTCGGCACCGGAGACTCCCGAAGGGGGCGACCCACCCGAGGGGCGAGCGGCACCCACGATGCCAGCAGGCCAGCCGACGCCGCAGACGTGGAAAGGCGGCCTCCCCGATGGGGGGCCGCCTTTCGGACTCACCTGGTCGTGTCTAGTTGAGCTGGACGGTACCTGTCACGTCGGCGGCCAGGCGGAGCTGGTCGCCGTCGCGGAGGGGGGCCTCGACGCCGCGCGGAAGGCGTTCACCGTTGACGAACGTGCCGTTGGTGGAACCCTCGTCCCGTACCCAGGCGGTCCCGGAAGGATCGAGCCAGACGGTGGAGTGGCGCCGTGACACGTTGTCGTACTGCGTGAACGTCGCCGCCACCGGCGACTGGCCCGCGTCGCGGCCGAGCACGAGGTGCTGCCCGACCGAGACCTTGAGCTCCCCGGTCGGGAAGTGCACGCGCAGAACGGGCGTTCCCTGCGCCGGAAGGGGCCGCAGGCACGAGTCGCACTGCGAGGCGCCCGGGTTGGTCAGCACTGCCTCGCAGTAGGGGCACATGAACGCCGTGCTGTCGGCCCCCGGTCGCGGAGGCTGACCCATCTGATCGGGCGGGAGCAGGGTCTGCTCACGTCCGGGCGGCGGCGGCATGTGCTGTTGCGGAGGCGGCGGGAAACCGTGGTCACCCGGCATGTGCGGCTGGTGCTGGTGCTGCTGCTCCGGCGCCTGCGGCGCACCCCAGCCACCCTGCACCGGCGGGGGCGCCCCCCAGTCCTGCTGCTGCGGCGGTGGCGGAGGCGTGTGGCCGCCGGGGTGGTGTTGCGGAGCCTGCTGCTGCGGCGGCGGTCCCTGCTGCTGGTAGGGGTCCGGCTGGTACTGGTCGGGCTGGTACTGGTCCGGTGCCTGCTGCTGCGGAGCCTGCTGCTGCGGGGCCTGCGGCATCGGCGCCCCCCACTGGTCCTGCGCAGGCTGCTGATGCTGCTGCTGGTCATGCTGCGGCGCGCCCCAGGGGTCCTGAGGCGGCGGAGCCTGCTGCTGCGGCGGCGCCTGCTGCTGGTACGGGTCCGGCATCGACGGGGCCTGCTGCTGCGGAGCCTGCTGATACGGGTCCGGCGGCTGCTGCTGGTACGACGGCGGGGGCGGTCCCTGCTGCTGGTAGGGCTCCTGCTGGTAGCCCCCCTGCTGATGGGGTTCCTGTTGGTAACCCTGCCCGTACTGCTGCTGCGGTGGATGCTGCTGCCCCCCGTAGGGCGGCGGAGACTGAGGCATCGGAGGTCCCGGTGGCTGGTTTTCGTACCCACCCGGGCGGCGGCCTCCGCCGGCGCGGGCCAGGTTGGCTCCGCAGCTCAAGCAGACCAGATCGCCAGGCTGGAACGGCTCATCACAGACAGGACAGTTCAAGGTCGCCATGACACATCCCCGGCGCGCACCCCGGCGCGGTCGAGCGTCGATGTGAGGTGATCCATGTCACCCCTTCGCGGGATCCCGATGTAGTACACCCGCCTTCCCTCCGGCCCCTCGTCCACGGACACCTGAACTCGGGGTCCTGCGTGTTCCTTTTCCCAATCGCCGTCGGCGACCGCCCCGTACCTCCGGCGTCCCAGAGAGGACAGCGGCACGATCCGCTGGTTGGCCGACCCCTTCCAGAGTAGAGAGCCACTCTCAGGGTGTCGCCCCCCGGGATTGAGCCGGTCGACGTACGGCCCCGTTATGACGGCGTCACACATATCCAGGATCTCGCGGGCCTCAGGGTCGCGCGAGAGCCGGGAGTAGACATATCCGCTGTAGACGAGAATGTCCAACCTAATCGTCTCACGTGCGGGGTCGTCCCGCCACGTGCGGATTCCCGACACCAGCGCCGCCAGGGCCGCCGGCTGCTGGAACGGCTCCCCACCGGAGATCGTCACACCGTCCACCGGGCCGGGCAGCGAGGCCAGCCAGCCCAGCACCGCCTCGACCGGCACGGCCGTGGCGGGGTCCGCCTCCCAGGTGTCCCTGGACAGGCATCCCGGGCAGTGAAGCGTACAACCCTGCATCCAGATCCCCGCCCGAATTCCAGGGCCGAGAGTGGTCACCGGATAGTGAGCCTTAGCCAGCAACATCACCTCACCACCCCCACCAGACGCCCCAGCGGACGGCCCGGCAGGCCGCCTGGCCGGCGGCTCGTCAGACGACTCAGCGGACGGTCCGGCAGGCGGCCCGGCGGACGGTCCGGCGGGCGGCGCGGCGGGCGGTCCGGCGGGCGGC
>NZ_WBMT01000025.1 GCF_008923185.1 Actinomadura rudentiformis | reverse complement strand
GGCCGAGCCCGCTGCCGCCGCCGGCCACCAGGGCGATCTTTCCGGTGAGTCCGAGATCCATGGTCACCTTCCGGTGGGGGCCGGGAGCAGCGGGTAGCGGTACCGCCCCAGCAGCGGCGCGGCGATCACCGTGCCGGTGAGGGCCTCCCCGCGCGGCAGGCCCCGGATCCACCTGTTGTCCGGCCGGATCCGGACCTCGCCGCGCTGGAGACGGTCGGGGTTGCCTGTGACGGTGTGGTTCTCGCCGAGCGTCGCCACGCCGCCGGCGGTCACCGGAGGCGTGCCGGGCAGGCCCGCCCAGCGGCCGAGCGCCGCGAGGACGCGGGCGGGCTCGGCGGCGAAGTCCTCGTAGCGGAGCCTGCGGTACCGGCCGGGGAAGGCCTCGCCGATCCATTCGGACGCGATGTTGAAGCCGGTCCAGTAGGCGGTGCTGCGGCGGACGTCCATGGCCGGGATGTAGGCCTTGGCGCGCCGCCACGAGTACGCCGTGGCACGCGGGTCGCGGACAAGGTGCAGCGCGTACGCGTCGATCCCGTCCAGCCCGAACAGCGCGGCGGCCTCGGCGGGGAACTTGGAGCTGTCCACCAGGACGTCGGCGCCGAGCACTTCGGCGGCCGTCTCGTACAACGAGGTCATCGCGGCGAGGGTTTCCCGCACGTCGGCGTCCTGGACCGGCCGCCCCCGCGCCTCGGCGAGCCGGCGCCGCGTATGCCGGGTGCGCAGGTGGGCCTGATGACGTCGTACGCGTTCGGCGGCGACCTCGCGCAGCGCGGTCTCGTCGGCGGCCGTGAGGGACAGGACCTTGCCCCAGACCCGGCAGGCGCGCAGGTCCTCGCCGCAGCCGCAGGTGGGGTTGGTGCCGATGCCGAGCACGCCGTTGGACCACAGGTAGGACAGCTCCCCCACGTGGGCCACGCGCGGCAGCTCGCCGAGGATGTTGCCGAGCAGCGTGCTGCCCGACCGGCACCAGCCGGTGATGTAGAGCACCTTCACCGGAGGGCCTCCCCCAGGTCGGCGAGCACCAGGTGCTGGGGCAGGTGGACGGCCAGCCCGACCTGGCAGGACGCCTCGACGGTGTCGGGTCCGCCGTCGCCGCGCCGCAGCACTAGCCGGGAGCGGGCCGGGTCGAGCAACGTGGCGACGGCGCGGAAGTCGCCGAACAACGCCTGGTGCCGGTCGATCATGCGGGTGCGGGACACCCGCACGCCGACGGCGTTGAGGTGGGCGAGGCGGCCGTCCAGCGTGAGCCTCCAGTAGACGTCCGGGTGCACGACGATGCCGTCGCAGGACCCGCCGGTCTCCTCGACCAGCGCGGCGGCCCACGCCACGTCGTCGGCGAGGCGCCCGCGTCCCCGTGCGGTCCGGCGGCCGCGCACGTTGAGCAGCCCGGGAACGGCCTCGTCGGCGCTGCCGTGCAGCAGCACCTCGTTCTCCGCGGTGCAGAGCCGCACGACCACGCGGCGGTCGACGTGGGCGGCGAAGAGGTCGGGATGCCCAGTCAGCCCCTCGGGGAGCGCGACGGAGACGCGCACCTCGGTCACCCCGGCGTTCTCCAGCCGCGGTTCGAACGCCGACTCGGGGCTGGAGGCGTACGAGACGCCGGACCGCGACGGGGTGTCGGACCGGACCGGCTCGGTGACGTGCCAGGCCTGGTCCTCCCCGGCGAGGTCGCGGCTGCCCAGCAGATGCCGGACCGTGTAGCGGGGACGGGCGGTGAAGAAGGGGAAGGTCGTCGTCAGGGTGAGGGGCAGGTCGAGTTCGACCACGGGAGCGTCCGGCCGCGCGGCGGCGAGGGCGGCGGCCAGTTCACGGCCGGGCGAGGGGGCGGCCGGGTCCGCGGTCATCGGCGGGGCGACGGTCTGGGCGACGGTCGGCACGGGCATGCGGTCTCCTTCAGGCGGCTTCAGGCGGCGCGGGCTTCAAGCGGCGCAGGCTTCAGGCGAGCGCGCGGGCTTCAAGCGAGCGCGGACAGCACCTTGCGGACGGCGGTCACGAGGTCGTCGCAGTCGTCCAGGCCGAGGTTGGCCGACAGCGGGATGTCGATGGCCTCCCCCACATATCTGGTGGTCTGCGGCAGCGCCGCACGGGCGGCGTCCGCGTCCGGGCCGAGCAGGAAGCGCCAGTTCCAGAAGGAGCGCACGTTCTTGTCACCGCGGTCGCCGAGCGCCCGCGCGTCCACGCCCTCGGCGCACAACGCCCGCGCGAACCACGCGCACTGCTCGGGCGTCGCGCCCTCCAGGCGGAAGACCAGGGCCTCACCGAGATAGGCGCCGGACGCCACCGGCCGGCGCAGCGCGATGCCGTCCACGCCGTCCAGGCGTTCGGCGACGTGTCCGTAGTTGCGCTGGTGCAGCGCGAGCCGCCGCGGGAGCCTGTCGAGGAGCGCGTCGGCGAGCGCGGCCCGGATCTCGTCCATCCGGAACGAGAAGATCGGGTAAGCGAGGTCGTCGACGGCGGGCGGTTCACCCTCGAAGTGGCGGTTCATACGGTTCTCGTACGCGCCGCTGTAGACGACGGCGCGGGCGTGCGCCTCCTCGTCGTCGGTGAGCAGGAAGCCGCCCTCGCCGGTGTTCAGTGATTTGTCGGACTGCGTGCTGAAGGCCCCGAAGCGGCCGAACGTGCCGAGGTGACGGTCGCCGATGCGCGCACCCAGCGCGGGCACGGCGTCCTCGATGACGGGCACTCCCCACTCGTCGGCCAGGTCGCAGATCGCGGGCATGTCGCTGGCGAACCCGCGCATGTGCACGACGACGACGGCCTTGACGCCCTCGCTGAGCACCCGCTTGAGGTCGTCGAGATCCAGGTGCAGGTCGGCGTCGCACTCCACCAGCACCGGCCGGTGCCCGGCCAGCAGGATCGCGCTCGGCGTGGCGGCGAAGGTGAACGCGGGACAGGCGACCGGGGAGCCCGGCTCCAGCCCGCAGGCCAGCAGGCCCAGCGCGATGGCCGTCGTACCGCTGCTGCACGCCAGCGCGTGGGCGGTTCCGAAGTAGCGGGAGAGACGGCGTTCGAACCGGCCGGTACAGGTGTCGGGATAGGGCCGGTGGTCGTATCGGAAGTACAGGCGGGAACGGACGGCCTCGGTCACGGCCGCCTCGTCCTCCGTGCTGATGAAGACGTCGCCCTTGTCGTAGGTGGGCCACGGTCCGGTCCGGACCGGAGACCCTCCCTCGACGGCGAGTCGTGCCTCCTGACTGGTGAACACGGTAGGTCCTCCACTCGTCGGCGCACGCCGGGCGGCCACCGATCGGCGGCCCGTCACCCGGGTGGCAGCGCCGAGCGTATGTAGAGGATGTCCAGCCCACGTCGACTGGAACGTTCGCAAATTGACGGAATTGTCAGGCGTTGTTTCGACACTTGACTGATCCGCACTCGCCCCGTCGCGGCGCGTTCACAGAGCGGGGTCGTCGTCGCCCAGTTCGGCCGAATAGAGCCCGGCCGAATAGAGCAGGATGCCCTGGACGCTCGTCGGCGAGACACCGGCGAGCGCCTCGACCCGGCTCAGCCGGTAGTCGAGAGTCGAGCGGTGGATGCCCAGTGAACGGGCCGTGCGCCCACGATCGAGGTCGCTACGGTAGAGCGTGCGCAGCGTCTCCCACAACTGCTCGTGGGAACGCACCACGGAGAGCCGCGACTCCAGCCGGTGACGCAGGTCGCCGCGTCCCGCCAAGGCGACGCCGACGGCCGCGTCGGTCAGGAACGCGACCTGGTCATGCTCCCCGAGACTCGCCAGCAGTCCGCCGATCCCGATGGCCTCCTCGATCGCGGCCTTGGCGTCGTCGCGGGTCACCGCCGCCAGCCCGGCCACGAACCCGCGGCCGTAGGCGGCGTGACAGGCCGCGACCAGCCGGATGGCGGCGTTGCGGACCGCGGGACGGCTCTCGGGGTCCTCGTCGTGCGGCGCGGGCAGCAGCGCGATCAGCCACTCCCGGTCCGGGGACGCGGCGCACATCCCGCCCGCCGGAAGCTGGCCGAGCACCCCCGGAGGCACCGCCCCGAACCGCACGGGCTCGGCGTCCGTTTCATCCGGCGGCACGACCGGCGAGAGCGCGGCGAGCACGCACGAACCGGGCATGCCGGTGCCCGCCACCCGCGCCACGCTGGCAACGTCGCCGCCGTTCCACAGCGTGGTCACGACCAGGTCGGCCACGGTACGGCCGCCGGTCCTGCCCATCTCGTCGATGTAGGCGCGGCGGAGCATGGTGGTGACGCGCGGCAGGATCTGCGCCGCCCCCGCGGAGATGCCGAGCAGGTCCTGCGCCGCACGCGGTCTTGCCACGTTCCACAGGTGGCGGAACAGGACCGTGAGCACGATCTGGCAGCAGTGTTCGAGTTCCTGCAGCGGGACCCAGTCGCGGGCGCACCGGCGGGCGACGTCCACGACCCGCCTGCGGTCGTGGACGGAGGGTTCACCGGCGACCGCCGCCTCCAGGAGGCGGCGCACCAGTTCGGGGACGATCTCCTCCCACTCGTAGCGGGATCCGGCGGAATGCAGGGAGGAGGCCAGCGCGGGGGCGGCGTCGGCGGCGATCGCCCGGACGAGGTGATCGAGGTCGAGATCGGGATCGAGGGCAACGGGCAGTACGGGAGACTTCGGCACGGGAACTCCACGGTGGCACGCGTCCTGATGCGGAACAGGGCCACCTTGCGATTGCCGCGTCCGTCCCGTCCATGCACGCAGCGCGACAGCCGTGCCGCACGCAGCGAACACGCCAGGTGATCAGATCAACGCGCCGGGTGGCCGGAACCGGTCATCCCCGGGCGGCCGTCAGTCGCGGACGGCGATGGTGTCGCCGATGCGATGGACGCGCAGCGCGCTGGTCGAGCCGGCGGTGCCGGAGGGCGAGCCGGCCACGATCGCTGAACTGACCGCGTTCAAGATCACGGCTATCTCACGTCTGGCCGCCCAGCACGCCGAACTGGTACGCCTGCGACACCGAGGTCCGCACCATGACCGGCCCCAACACCATGGAGCCCAGGCCACCATCACCAAGATCGGTCAAGCCGATCCAGACAGCGCCGGCCCTGGCTGAGAAGCGCTGCCGGTCGCTGGGAGCCTGGCCTCCGCAAGTCAGGCTCATCGCCCGGCTTCCACCGGCCACGACGACGCCGGAGTATGTCCGAGGTGAGCAGGCGCCCACCGGACCGGGCTGGGGCCAGGCATCTGGCACCCTCCCGGCGCCAGGCCCCGCGGCCGATGCCGCTCACCAGATGTGCTTAGCCGCACATGAGACTCGCTTGTGTGATCAGACCTCGTGCGGCCTGCCGACGCGGGCACCATCGGGTCTATGTCGGTTGGGCTAGGGCGCCGTACTTGGCGCGGTAGGCGGCGTCGATCCGGGCATTGAGTGCGGCAGCTTCCGGAGAGCGCCCGGTGTGGGCGTTGCTGCTCACCCGCCTTGGCTAAGGGTGAGTCCGACCATGGCGAACGCGAACAGGAATCCGATCACGGTGAATGCCATGATCCATGTGCGGACGTCGACGGTTGATGACGCAGGCCAGTAGGGCGGGTGCAGTCCTGGCCTTTTTCGGTACGAGCGTCCTTGGGCGAGCAGGGCGGCTAGTACGGGGTCTTCCTGTTCAACGTGGTGCTCCAGCGCTCGGAGCGCACGCAGCTCGTCTGGGTCCAGCGTCATTGCTAGCTCCTGGTGGTGAGTGGATGGGTGGTGTCATCACGGCCGTGCCCCCGCCGTCCGCGTCAGCCGGTGGGCCAACAAACTGTGATCTGACCGCCGGTGACGCAGGGACAGGAAGTAGTTCTTCTGGGTTCTCTTCCACCATGAGCGGTCGCGGCGGCGGCCACCATCGGGGGCGACACCCATTTGCCGGAGGGGCACCCTGTAGCCGCTGGGGATCCCACCGCGGGGTGGCCGGGGACATGGGTGCCGAACGGGATCGGCACACCGCAGGGCCACTGGCAGCCCGAGAGCTCGACAGGCGGGACACGCAAGTGGCCGATCAGCGCTTGTGGGGCGGGTGTTGGACGTCGGGCGGCGTCAGGGTTCGATGAGACCGGTGCGGATGGCATAGCGGACCAGCTCCAGGTGGATCCTTCATACCGGGTTGGGCCAGGATGTTGGCGCGTTGCCGATCACGGTCGGGCACGGTCGCCGGCAGCTACCCCACCGGCCGGTCCACCAAAGTGCTCTGGCTCTCCAAGCGGCTGCGCGTGATGACGCCCGCCGACCGCGGCTCCGGCATTCGCATCGGATATGCCGCTGTTCCTCACTCACCTAGGAACTGCAGTCCCGCTAGGCGCCTTGGCCGCACACGGCATCAGCCGCGACAAGATCTTTCTCAGAGAAGATCTCCACCCGCGTCAAGTTCTGCCCCCCGCTCGAAAGGCTCCGGCGACCGCCCGGCAGATCAAGGTGCACGCGCCGCGCTGCCGCGTCATCCGGACGGTGTATGAGATGAAGCGGCTGGTGCCGCGACGCCGCCACACTCACCGCCTTGGCCCGACCACCGACCACACGGCCTGATCCTGGAGATGCTCGCCGGACCCCTGACCGGAATCTACGACCCGGCCGGGCCTGGGACGCTGTTGTTCGCCTTCTTCGCCGCCATGGCCGAAACCGAACGCGAGACCATCCGCGAGGCCACGCTGGAAGGGCTGGATGCCGCCGCCCGCAATTGCCGCCCCGTCGTCTTCACCGACGACATGATCCACAGTCCTTCGCCGCCGGGCCGCCGGGCTGCGGGTGAGTCGGTGGAGTCCATTAGCAAGGACCTGATCATCCCCACCGGCAACGGGCTTTGGACCAGGCGCGGTGGGATAAGACCGGCCCGGCACGCGGCATCCCCAAACCTCGATCATCCGGGCGGCAACGGGCACACCAAGAACGCGCAGGTCCACGGATCGCAGGACCCTGCAGTTCAGGGACACTGAGCCTACTTGTCAGTCAACGGACGGCGCTGCGGCGGCGGGCGACGATGAGGGTGGTCGTGGTCATCGGCATGGTGAGGTGGATGAGCTCGAGGTGGTCTGGCTCTAGCCCGGCCACGGTGACGGCGTGGTGAACGCCGGCGGGCACGGGCATCTGGTCGCGGTGGCGCGCCGACCGGGGCCACTGGGGCGTCCACCGGCGGGGTTTGTGTTGGCGTGGTGGCGGCTGCAGCACGTCGGCGATGACGACGACGCCGGTGCGGGTGGTGACGCGGCTGATCTCGGTGAGGCCTTTCCGGGCGTCGTGCCAGTGCCGCAGGGCCAGGGTGCTGAGCACCAGATCGAAGGTGGCGTCGCGGAAGGGCAGAGCCTCGACGCGGGCGCGCGCGAACCAGATGGCAGCGGCGGGCATGACCTGTGCGGCTCGGCCGAGCATCTCGGTCGAGGGATCAATACCGGCCAGGTCGGCATGTGGATAGGTCTGTGCGGCCGATCGCAGCAAATGTCCGGTCCCGCAGCCTACGTCCAGTATCCGGGCCGGGTTGGGTTGGTGCTGGTGGGCGTGCTGCAGGACGGCTTGGTGGACCGGCCGGTAGAGGAGGTACTGAAGCAGACTGCTGTCGTAGGTGCTGGCCCAGGCGTCGAAGGGGCACGGTGGTTCGACGTGCGAGGGTGGTGCAGGCCGGGGAAGCTGGGCGGCCGAAGCGGTCTGTTCCTGGTGGCTGGGTGTGCGCGGCAGTGCCACCTGTTCACGATCTCACCACCCGGTTGGTGGTCCAACGTCCTTCGGTCATCGGTTCTGCCGTGTAGGTACTGATTTGACGGGCGATGGGACGGCTCTGGGATCATGACCCGCCAGGTGGTCGCCCGGCAGCAAGCCTGGTCACCAGGCGATACGCGCGCCCAGGTCTGGGGACGGTGATGTTCTCCGGGGCGGCGACCAGTTCACCAGGAGGGGTCATGGACGTCGAGCGGACATCGTTGCCGGGGGTCGGCCTGCGGCATGTGTTCCCCACGGCCCGGGGCCGCCAGGTGGGTGTGGTGTCGCACCACACCGGCCGCCGTGACCTGGTGATCTATGACAAGGAGGACCCCGACACGCGCGTGTTGTCGGTGGCGCTGGGCGGTGAGGAGGCCAACGCGCTGGCCGAACTGCTGGACACCGGGCGTGTGGTGGAACGGCTGGCCGAACTGCACCGGTAGGTGGAAGGGCTCGTCACCGAGCAGACCCCGATAACGGCAGGCTCCCCCTTTGACGGGCGCAGTCTGGGTGACACCCAGGCACGTGCCCGGACCGGTGCCTCGATCGTGGCGGTGGTCCCCGACGGTCAGGTGATCGCCAGCCCGCGCCCGGACTTTGTGTTCGCCGCCGAGGACGTGGTGGTGGCGGTCGGCACCGGTGAGGGCACCGCGGCCGTCGCCGACATCCTGGCCAGTGGGTGATACGGCAATGCATGGTGCGATCCAACTGATCGAACTCGGTGCGATCATCCTGGCGCTCGGACTGCTGGGCGCGGTGGCCAACCGGTTCTCGGTCTCGGCGATCCCGCTGTACCTGATCGCGGGGCTGGCGTTCGGTTCCGGTGGGGTACTGCCGCTGGGCGCCAGCGAGGACTTCGTCGCGATCGGCGCCGAGGTCGGGGTGATCTTGCTGTTGTTCACCCTGGGGTTGGAGTACACCGCCGGGGAGCTGGTCGGCACGCTGCGGACCCTCGGCGCCCTCAGGGTTGGCCGATCTGGTGCTCAACGCCGCGCCCGGGGTGATCGCGGCATTCCTGCTCGGATGGGGCCCGGTCGCGGCCGTGGCGATGGGCGGCGTCACCTATGTGACCTCGTCGGGGATCACCGCCAAGGTGATGGGTGACCTGGGCTGGCTGGGCAACCGCGAGACGCCGGCGGTGCTGTCGATCCTGGTGTTTGAGGACCTGGCGATGGCCGCCTACTTGCCCATTTTGACCGCGCTGCTGGCCGGGGCCTCCCTGCTGGCAGGCGCCACCACGCTGGGGATCGCGGCCGCCACCATCGCGGTGATTCTTTTCATCGCCCTCAAGCACGGGCGGCTGGTGGAGCGGTTTGTGGCCAGCCCCAGCGATGAGGTGCTGCTGCTGAAGGTGCTGGGACTGGTGGTGTTGGTCGCAGGGCTGGCGCAGCAGCTGCAGGTTTCGGCGGCGGTGGGGGCATTCCTGGTCGGCATCGCTTTGTCCGGGCCGCTGGCGCACACCGCCCGCGAACTGCTGGCACCGCTGCGGGACCTGTTCGCGGCGGTGTTCTTCGTCTTCTTCGGCCTGCACACCGACCCCGCCGATCTGCCTCCGGTGCTGGGGGTGGCCGCGCTGCTGGCGGTGGCGGGGATCGTCACCAAGCTGGCCTCGGGCTGGATAGCCGCGCGGCGAGCCGGAGTGAGCACCACCGGCCGGATGCGCGCCGGGGCGGCGCTGGTCCCGCGAGGTGAGTTCAACATCGTCATCGCCGGACTGGCGGTCTCCGCCGGGATCAACCCCAAACTGGGGCCCCTGGCCGCGGCATTCGTCCTCATTCTCGCCGTCGCAGGGCCATTGCTGGCGCGCACCGCCGAACCGGCGGCCCGCACCCTGCGTACCGCGCGGGCACGCCGCACCACCAGGTTCCAGGAGGTTCCCGGTCCTGGCGGCAACCAGGCCGGATCCCACCACGAGCGCGATGACGAGGGCAACGGCCTCGGGGGTGAGGATCGCCCGCTGGACGACCTGCCTGACGGGGGTGCCCGCCGAAGATGACCCAATCCGCCCACCAGCCGGCACGTCACGTCGGGGTGGACAAACGGCCGCGACGGCCGCCCGCCGCGCATCGGCGCCGTCACCGACCAGGCCGACGACTGGCTGAACGCGATCGCCACGGCTACGGCATCGCCCTCGCTCCCAAGTCCTGCACGCGGTTCTACGCCCGTCCCGGCATCACCTACCGTCCCGTGACCGGGGTCGGCCCCAGCCAGGTAGGCGTGGCCTGGCCGCCCGCCGCCGATACCGATCCCGTCGTTCAGGACTTCGTGCGCTGCTGCCTCGACGTCAGATGACGATCCCTCAGGGGTTGCGTCATGGGGCACGATCCTGACGGGTGAATACCGAATAAGTGCACTGCCCCGGTACCCGCGGCACCACGATGGCCAGCGACGACGGCCTGGTTGGCGGATGGACCCGGGCACGATCGCTGACCACCGGCCGTTCATATGAGGAATAACCCTTGGGTTCGCTGAGCCCTCACGTATGCCTGGGACCCTTGGAGCAGGGGTTAGTCTTCGGATCTATGCCCGTTCTGGCATCTGAAGGGACTTCAGGGTCCCTGAAGATTCATCGTTGCTCGTGTTCGTTTTGCGGCTTCGGTGAAGGTGAGGGGGCTGGAGTTGGCGCTGGCGGTCGTGAAGGACCTACGGGTCGCGCGGGCTCCGGCGACGCCTCAGCGTCATCCACTCTCTGTTCCGGCACTGCAAGAAGCGCCGCTCGATCTTCAAGGACCCCTCCGCCCGGATCCGCATCGGCGAACACCCGCCCAGCCTGGCCCAGCCGCTCGGTGACGACGACATCGACAATGCCGTCCACGCAGCCACCGCACCTTAGGCTCGCCTCACAATCGCCCTGGCCGCCATCCACGCCGCCCGCCCCAAAGCGATCTGCGACCTCCAACTCGACGACGTCGACCTCGGGAACCGACGCCTCACCCTCGCCGGCCGAGCCCGCCCTCTCGACGAACTGACCTACCAAATGCTCCGCGAATGGCTCGACTACAGGCAGAAACGCTGGCCCCACACCGCGAACCCGCGCGTCATCATCAACATGCAGACCGCGATGGAGATCGGCCCCATCAGCAAGGTCTCGCTCACCACACCCTTCCGCGGCCAAACCGCCACCTTGGAACGCCTGCGAGTGCACCGCCAACTCGACGAAGCCCTCTCCTGCGGACCCGACCCCTCCACCTCGCCACGGTCTTCGGCCTCGCCCCCAAGACCGCCATCCGCTGCGCCTCCAGTGCCCAAGCCCTCCTGACCACCACAGCAGAGGAGCAAGATCCAGCACGTCGATATGATCCGCGGCAGTGAGCGACAGCGCGATCATCATCGTGGACCTCTCGGCGAACCAGGAGTCGGCCACCGAGCGGGCAACGCTCGCAACGGCCTGGCTGGTCGAACATGCCATCATCGTGCCGAACGAGCACCCTGACTCGCTCTTCTCCGCAAGCCGGTTTTCACCTGGTCCGAACGTGACGGCAGCAGCGCCCGACTTCCACGTCTACCCGCCCGTTCACTACAACGGAGTCGACATCATCAGCGAACCCGACCGAGTGTCCCGGACCCACGGCCGCCACCGGATCCCGGCCTGACCAGCGCCGGTTTCATAGAGCCGACCACGTGCAAGCCAGCGCCGCGCGGTTATCCGACCCTGCCGGGGCGTACCGTGCCGGTCTTATCCCGCCGTGCCCTGGACCAGCTCGCCGAGGCGCACGGCTACTCCGCGCGCAGCGAACTGATCTCAGTTGCGTCGAGGCCGCAGTTCTGCCGCGACGCACTGTCGCCGATAGCTGGCGGTGTGAGCAGCGGGGGCCTGTACAGATGAAGACCTGTACAGGCCCTCACTCTTGTGATCGGCGGGGCGTCGCCCAATGTGGCGGCACTCCGGCCTGCGACGACGTCCCCGGAATTGTGCTTGCGGCCTGCCATCATCACCGCCATGGCCACGTGCTCCTCCACCACCAAGAGCGGCAAGCCCTGCCCAATCGACGCTCGACCATCGGGGTTGTGCCATGTCCACGATCCTGCCGTGCAATGCGGCCGTCCCACCAAGAGCGGCAGCCCTTGCACGGTTGCCAGCGGCGGCGGTGCCTGCATTTACCACCGAGATCAGGTCGACATCCTGCCAGGGCAACTCCGCATCGACCTGCCTGCTCCCAGCGGGCAACTGGCTGCTGTGATGCCGCCCTTGGACATCTTGGACTTCAGCTAAACGAAGGAGGCGCTCTATGCCGAGGTCAGCCAACGACTTGCACCTGTACGACAAGGCCACCGATACCGTGCGTGTTGGCCGCTATGACCTGTGGCGCCTCATCCTGGCCTTTCGGGAACTGACCGAGAGCGGTGGGCACGGCTGGGCTCACATGCAGGACTGGGACATCTCGTTCGAGCGGCTTGCCGATGCCGTCGACGCAGGCAATCACGTCCCGGACGGCCGCACTGACCCCGACTATCGGATGAGATGCAACCTGAACCATCCTTACCGCTGGCCGACAGACGCTCCCTACAACGGCGGCGCGGTGACGACGGTGCGTGTGACAGACGGCGACTTCGGGACCGACCACGGATCCCACTACGTGCCCTCCGAGAACCTTCAGGACCCGCAGGCGTTGTGCGGCTTCAGTTTCGCGCCCGAAGAGGCCAGACCGATCACCGGCGAGCCCCGCTGCAGGGAATGCCGACGCGAACTCTCCCTGGCTGTCCACCTGCGTGTCCAGCGCCCCGTCTCCTGACCAGCGCGGTCCGACCGTCAAAGCCCCCAGCCCGTCGGGACCTAGACGGACTGGTGGCAGCGGATCGAGCCAGTCGCGAACGGCGGCCACATCGTCGCAGGTCCCCACCCCAGGCGGCGAGTCGGGAGTTGGGTCGAGTCCGTGCGTTCGACTCCGACGTCGAAAAACGATGGTCCTCGCCCCGTTGTGGCCATTGGATGGCAGTGGTGGGCGGCGAGCCGTTGACTGATCCCTTGTGGATCGGATGACACGGTTTCGCCGTCGGGGACAGTACGAGTTCGCGCGGCCAGCCATGCGTGGGGTCGGCACGGTGTTGGCCGGCGGGGGCCTGGTCGCCTTGGCGGCTGTTTATGCGGTGGCGTTGTGGCGGATGCCCGACTGGATGCACCAGCACGATCCCAAGGATCGGCACAGTGCGCGGTTGCTGGTGGTGTCGGCGGGCGGTGCGGTGGTGGTTGCGGTGTCGCTGTTGTACACCGCGCGTTCCTACCGGCTGTCGCACCGAGGGCAGGTCACCGACCGGTTCACGAAAGCGTTGGAGCGGCTGTCCTCCGGCGACATCGACGCCCGGCTCGGAGGAATTCACGCCCTAGCCCACGTCGCCGCCGACTCCCGTCCTCACCACGATGACGTCGTGGAAGTGCTGGAGGCATTCCTGCGCCGCCGCGCACCCAAAGCTCGCCGCGACGACGGGCCGGCCCTGGCCCCACGCCCCCGCATGCCTGAGCGGCCCGACTCCGACGTCCAGGCCGCGTTGACCGCGCTCGGCCGGCGGCCCCGCCGCCCTGAACGCCGCAACCTCGACCTCAGCGATCTTCACCTGGCCCGCGCTCGCCTGGCCGACCTGGACCTGCGCAATGTCTACCTGAGGGGCGCGGACCTGAGAGGCGCGAACCTCGGCCGCATATTCCTGGCGAGCGCGATCCTGAGAGAGGCGAACCTTCGAGGCGCGAGTCTGGATGGCGGGAACTTGGTGGGCGCGTCTCTGGTGGACGCCGACTTGAGAGACGCGAGCCTGGAGCGCACGAACTTGGAGGGCGCGATCTTGAGGAACGCGAGCCTCAGGCGCGCATGGTTGTGGAGTGCGATCTTGAGGGGCGCGAGCCTAAGGGGAGTTGACCTAGGGGAAGCAGGTCTGTCGTACGCGGATCTAAGGGGCACGAGGTTGGAGGGCTTGAATCTGGAGGGTGCGGACCTGAGAGGTGCGAACCTGAGGCGCGCAACGCTGAGGGGCGTGGATCTGAGGGGCGCAAACCTGACAGGAGCGAGCTTGGAGGGCGCGGATCTGCGCGATGTGACCGGCTGGTCCGAGCGGGAGATCCGGGCGGCGGCAAAGGTGGACGAGCGCACACGCTTTTGAGCCTCAAAACGATCGTCGTGAACGCGGTTAGGCGATCGGAGCGCCCGGTTGTGGCCAGGTGACGGCGGAGCTGGAGCGGGCCGCCGTTGACTGGTCGACTGTGAGCGGACGGGTGGGGCGTGCTCTGGAGCCGGTACGACGTCGCTGGACCAGCGTGGTCGAACGGCGTGCGGGCAAGCCGTTGCGGGTGCGGCCGCTCGCGGCGGGATTTTGGATGCTTGTGGCTGCCGGAGCGGCTGCGGCGGCGATCTGGGTGACGACCGCCTGGTTGCTAGATGTCGCCGATGACGCCAAGGCCGGTACCGAGCGGGCCCGTATCCGGGTGGAGGCGGTACGGACCGGGCTGGCCGCCGGCGCCGGTGCGGCGGCTGCGGTCGGGTTGATGCTGGCTTTCCGGCGGCAACGCCACGCCGAGCTCGCCACCGCGCTGAACGAACTGGACGCCGTCGAACGCCGGATCACCGAGCTGTACAACGCGGCCGCCGAGCAGCTCGGCTCTGACAAGGCTCCGGTCCGTCTCACCGCGCTGTACACGCTGGAACGCCTGGCTGATGGCAATGAACGGCATCGGCAGACCATAGTCAACATCATCTGCGCGTATCTGCGGATGCCGTTCACCCCGCCTGGCACACCTACTGCGGAGGAGGAGCGTCGGGAACGCGCACGCCGACACGCCGCTCGCTACCGCGCCGCCCGTGACGGCCAACCCGCGCCAGCCGTCTCGGCAGGTTCGACGGGACTCGATCCGCATGAGGAACACCAGGTCCGCCTCACCGCGCAACGCCTCCTGTACACCCATCTGCAACCCGATGCAGACATCTACTGGAAGGACATCTCCCTAGACCTGACGGGCGCCACCCTCACCGCCTTCATGCTGACCGACTGCCATCTCAATGCCGCCGACTTCAGCCACGCCATGTTCATTGGGAACGCCTGGTTCAACTCAACGGCCTTCACCGGAGAAGCCAACTTTGTCGAGGCAACCTTCACCGGGTTCGTGATGTTCATGAATACGACCTTCACCAAGCGCGCCTGGTTCAGCAGCGCGACCTTTGCCGGGAAAGCTGGGTTCAACGAGGCGACCTTCACTGAGGAAGCCATGTTCACTGACACGATCTTCACCGGGGAGGCCAGATTCATCAAGACAGCCTTCAACCGGGACGCCGGGTTCATCAGAACAATCTTCACCGAGCGCGCCGAATTCGACCGCACGACCTTCTCCAAGGACGCCTGGTTCAACTCGGCAACCTTCACCAGCGACGCCGTGTTTAGCAGAGCGGCCTTCTCCGGAACTCTGAAGTTCAACAGCGCGACCTTTGCCCGCAGGCCCCTGCTGGAGACCTCGCAGGTAGCGGATGTCGAGTTGCCGCATCATGTCCCGGACGGATGGCGGATCGAGCCCGCCAGGGTGACCGGAGGTCGGCTCGTGCAAGCGGCACCCCCGGTGCCGCCCAGTGTCTGACGGCTGAACGCGAAGACTCGCCAATCTGTCTGCGCCACCGACTGGTGCACCAACACCAACATCTCCTCCAGGGGACTATGCAGACGGTGCTACACCCACGTCTGCAGTTCCGACTTTGAGTCCTCGCCGGAGCCACTCCGCTCGGCAGACGGACGCTATTCGGCCAGGGGCTCGCCGGGCTGGTAGACGCGTATCTCGCCGCCATAGCCCTGGAATCCCGTTACAACAGAGGTGGCGAGCATGCCACCGTCAGGTGACCAGTCGAACGCGGGGAGGTAATACCCACCAGACCAGCAGCGCATCAGCAGCGCCATGTCGGAGATCCGCCAAAGGTCGATCCGCTCGTGCTCGCTCGTGAACCGACTCCGTCCAGCGGTCGCCACCAGATAGGCCCCGTCCGGCCGGACGACCGCATCGGCTCCGACCCCGGCAAGCGACGCGACAACTGCTCCGCTTTCGAGATCCACCATGTGAACGGCATCCCCCAGCCCGACGAACATCCGCCGCTCGTCGCCGGTGAAGGAGACCCTCGCGACGCGCGCCTTGCCCCGTGGCAGGTGCAGCCGGCGCGACCCGCCGGCGGAGGACAGCACATCGACCCAGGCGCCGTAGCCGGTGAAGCCGCCGTAGCCACCGTCGGCCTGGTAGCGGCCGTAGCCGGTGTCGGCACGGTATCGGCCAGTGCGGGAACGGACCTCGCGCGGCTGCGGCGGGATCACCACTTCGGCACGCATGTCGACGTCATAGGCGCGGGTCGGCGCCTCCTCGTCCTGGCGCCCCTCGCCCTCCAGGAGGCGCTTGCAGATCCGGTGGGTGCCGGGCACCCACTGGATGTCCTGGCCCCAGAGCACGCTGCCGCTGACGCGGACGTGCTCGGTCCAGTCCTCGGTGCGGAACACCACCAGCTCGCAGTCCTGGCTGGTGACAGCAAGGTACCGGCCGTCGTCGGAGAAGACGAGGTCGCCTGGGGTGCTGGCAGCAGTGCCCTCACCAGGGAACGGGTCGAGCACCAGGGCGGGGGCCCGTAGGTCCAGCACTGCGGGGGCGTCATCCTCAACTATCTGGTCGGTCATCAGTACTTCCATGAAACGGGGAGGTGGAGAGGTCCACGATCGTCACAGAAGGGTCTGACAGTGGGGTCGCGGACGACGCAGCGGACGGAGCGCGCGGCGCGCCCGATCAAGAGTAACGATGCGTCAGCGGCCGAACAGATCGCGGCACGTCGCCAGAACCTCGATCCGGACGGGCCTCAGAGACCGGAGTGATCGCACCACTGTGCATCAGCCAGTGAAGACCACTTCGGGAATCAATGCAGAGGACTCCGGAAACCGACAGATGTTGTCAACGCCGTGCGTCGAGTTAACGTCAGTGGCATGTCGGCTTAAGACTGAGGGTCTCACTCCCGCTCAGTCGCTATCGGTCGCGGCCAGGATCGCGATCGTGTCCCGGCCCGGCCACAGCGCCGCAATACCGAGATCCCAGAACGCGGCCGCCCGGGTGTGCCACGGCGAGCTGAACATCAGCCATTCGCACCGGTGAGCAGCTCTTGCGATCTCCCGACGCGCCGGTACCGGACCTTCCGCGTCCCCGGACAGGGCCCCGGACAGGGCGGCGTACGAACTCCACGCGTCCAGCTCAGCGAGCTCTCGATTCCGACCGTGACTGAGAAGACCGTCGCGGCGGGCGTAATACCGGAGCGCCTCCCGCACCTCGCCGGCATCGGCCTGCCGAACGTCTAGGTCGCCGCGCCGTTCCTCCCAGATCGACTCCGCTTCGAGCCGCAGCAGCACGCTCTTGCCGAATCTGACACGGCCGAGCGGCCGGTCGAACTTGAAGAGGCGCGCCTCGCAGATCGCATCGTCTTGGGCCTGGTAGGCGAGCAGCACGGCCTTTGCGTAGCGAGCGGCCGGCCACCCGACCTCCACGACCTTGAAATCGGACGGTTTCACGGCGCGCAACGGATCGCCGGAGGGGTGCGCACGATCTTGATCCTTTGCCGTCAGGGGCGGGATCACGCTACCGGCTCGTACGTCTTCTGAAGTTTCGTCCCGGGCGGAACGCGCAGGAGCAGGAGCTCCTCCCCGCCGGAAGGCGGATCGTCTCCGGGGTGTGGCCGGAAAAGTCGGGGTAGGCGGCCAACGATCTTCTTCTCAAGTCCGGGGTGTTCGAGGTCGGCCGAGTTCAAGACTGGTGTGGGCTTCGGGGCGAGAGGAGAAACGATGCCGCTCTATCTATCGAGGTTCAGCTACACGCCGGAGACTTGGGCCAGGCTGATCGACAACCCGGAGGACCGCCGACAAGCCGCTCAGTCGTACATCGAGTCGGTCGGCGGGAAGCTCCACGGGTTCTGGTATGCCTTCGGCACACACGACGGCTTCAACCTGTGGGAGGCCCCCGACAACGTGTCGATGGCCGCAGTTGCGCTGGCGCTCAGTAGCGGCGGCGCGCTCAGCTCGTTCGAAACGACGGTCCTTTTGACCATCGACGAAACGCTGGATGCCCTACGCAAGGCCGGACAGGTCCACTACCGAGCTCCCGGCGCGTAGCAGTTCACGCAGCGTTGGCAGTACAGCTAGGGCTCCCGGCGTGCGTAAGGGTCTCCCAGGCCAGGAAGTTGGCCCTGAGCCCTCCCGGCCGCCGGAGCGCGCTTGTCTACGTCTTCGTCTACGCGCACCTCAGCGCCCAACGCGTGCAGGCGCGCGAGCCCGTAGACGTAGACAAACCGCGGCGGCCCCGAGGGGGCGCGGCCGGGGGCGAGATCCTATGGATTTCCATTTTCTTGCTCCGCGCCGACGTGACGTGACACCGGCGCGGGTGCGCGCCTGGCGGCCGCGTGCAGCTCGTCGCCGGCGGCGCGCTGGTGTCACGTCACGTCTGGCCGGGCACGAGGACGCTCGATCGCCAACGGCAGGCTTGGGCGATCGCGTGACCTCGGCAGGCAACCTGTCGTTTGATGCGGAGTCGGCCGGATACCCAAACCGCGATCACAACGACGCGCGCCTGGTGCGCGGCACGAGCGCGCCTTCGTGGCGGATGCGCGCTCCCCAGCGGGAGAGGCGGGCACACAATAAGGGGTCCCGGTAGCAATCGCCGAAAATTCAACGGATATGGGCCCGGCCTGCGCCGATGGGCGTCCTGGTGAGCGCGAAGTCTCTCACGCGGATGGAGGTCGGGTGGTGAGGCGACTTGCTTGTATCGGCGGCGTTTCGGCGTTGGGTGACCGTCCGGCAGCCGGGACCGGATTGCCCTCGGAGTAGCGGTCAGCTATCTGAACTGCGGTGATGTTCGTCTTGGCACCGCACAGAGCTGGCGTTCTGTCCGGTCTGGCGCACTGCGGAAATTCTGCCTTCATGCTGGTCGAACGAGGTCTGGGACCGTCACCAGTCCGGTCGGGTCGCCCAGGGCATCTCAGCCCTGGGCGACCCGACCGAACTCAAGGTTCGGCAGCGTGAAGGTTCTTCGAAAAAGTGAACTCAGGACTGGGCTGACACCCGACAGAACCCCCGCTCTGTCTGGGTGCGGACGGGCGCGCGGTGGAGTGATCGGCGAACCAGCCGCTGTGAGTGCCCGTCTGAAGGGCAAATGGTTTGGCGCTGTGAGTGCCGGGTCGGGGCGGTGAAGGCGAGGGTGGCGATGCCGGATTCCTCAGCTCAAGGACCGCAGTTGCCCGCTGTGCCGGGGGCGCCTTTGGCGTCGAACGGGGCGGGCGAGGCCGAGCGGCGGTCGGCGGTGCGGGTGCTGCCATGGTGGGCCTACAGCTTTCGCGCGGTGGTGGTGGCGGTGCTGAACGGCTTAGCGATCTGGTGGCTGTTGGGCGAGGCCGAGGGCGATCCCAAGTTGCGGATCGAGGCGATCCGTACCGCCTTGACGGTCGGGCTGGGCTCGGGCGGTGCGTTCGCGTTGCTTATCAACGCTCGCCGCCAGTGGTTGCAGGAGCAGGCCCACGTCCACGCCGAACGCGTCGACGCGATCAACCAAGCGCATCAGGAACGGCTCCATGCCCACCAGGCGGCCGTGGACGCCGCGGCGCACCGCCGCGAACCCTCCCGACGAGGACGGCGCCCGGCCCGGCCGATGGCCCCTGCCGAGGCTGGCTCCGCGGACCGGGAGGCTGTCCACGACGACGACCGTCGTCACGCCGAGGAGATTCCCTGACCAGGAGATCGTGAGCATCCGGGGAGGCGGGGATGTGGCAGTCTCGGCGTACTCGCCGAGTTATCAGGGTGCAGCGTCGCCTGCCGCGGTCCGGGGCAGGCGCTGCCTGGATCGCACCTGCTGATTTTTTTGCGGCCCAGTTCGGTGACCTGTGTCGACGGCACGGGTCCGAAGTGCCCCGGCCGGATCCAATCAGGCGCCCGCGGTCAAGGGGAGGTTCCACCCGCGGACCGTCCCCTGGTGCGGGCTGTGACCCTGTCGTACAGGCCCATGAGGATCTGCAGGGGGAACAACACTGTGCAGACGAACGGCAGCGCGCCGGCGAGGAGCAGGAACGCCCCCATGAAGATCGTGACCAAGAGCGCCGTGCCCCAGCCGCCGCCGGCGTAGGCATGGTGCCGATCGGTGCCGGTCACCCAGTTGTCCGGCTCGGCACGCATCAACCGGGCCTGGGCCGTGCGGCCCGCTTTGCAGCCGTCTTGCAGATGCACGCGGACATCCGTCAGGGGCACGCCCCCGCCTACGGGAGTGAAGTCACCGAAGCAGTGCGTGCTCTGGTGGCCGCCGCCCCGACCGCCTCCCTCGTACACACGCCGAGACTGGGTGACGGTGATGGTTCCCCGCTCCCCCGACCAGTCAAGCCCGGCTGCCACGACTCTGGCCGTGTACACGGGTATGTCGTTGATCAGCTTCCCGAAGAGGCAGGCAAGGGGCAGACAGACCAGCAGCCACGTCCAAAAGAGTGGCCCGACAGCGACGTCTCGCCCGTCCCGTTTTCTGACCATGCCCCTCGATCGGATGCCACCGGACTTCGCCCCCTTGATCACAAGCACACCCCTCCCCACCTCGGTGACAGCATGCAACAATTCAATTACGATGCGAAGGATGGCTGTCCCGTGGGCAGGCGCAAGCCACTCCACACTCGCACACCCAGGGGATCGCGGGCGCCGTCCGCCCCCCCGTGGATGGACCCGCAGGGCCCAAGCAAGGTTGCGGAGCGGGCCGAGCGGTGCGGCTCCAACGGCCGTTGCCTGCCTTCCTGTCACCGACGCGAGGGGCGCCATGAGCGTGAGCATGATGGACCAGGTCCTGCGACCACTCGGCCTTGGCCGACGCCCGCATGCCCGATTCTGCGCCGCCCGGCGGCATGCCCCTGACGGCCATGCAGCACCAGGAGCTGGCCGACACCCTGCGGCACCTGCCCGACCGCTATCACGACCGGCTGCCCCGCCCGGTGCTGCAGGTGCATCACCGCCTCGGCGGCCAGCGGACGGTGGGAGAAGGCCGTCGATCAATTCGTCATGGCCCTGTACGTGCGCCAGACGCCGGTCACCGCCGGCGAACGCGACGAGCTGCGCACCATGCTGCAGGCGCTGAACATGCCGACCCACCGCCTCGACACGCTGCCTCGCTCCGCCCCCCTTCCGTTGAGCGCACGTCGACGAACGTGGCCGACTGACGTGACACCGTGCCGCCCGCGACCTGGCGGCCGGACAACCTGCGATCCCACTGCGCGGCGTAGAAGATCACGGTGGACATGTCTGTGGCCGTCGAGCGTGACCAGGCGGCCCCATAAGCCCGGTTCGTGTCCTTTGGATCTTGCCGTTGCCTGATCCTTGCCAGTGGGCGGCGTTAAGCACAGGCAGCTGAATCAGGAGGGGTCCCCGAAGCGAAGACTCGGCTGCGGGACGCAGGTCCAGCCGCTCTCACACCAGGAACGTCACGGGCGGTCAGCAGCACGGTGGTGACGTTGTCCAGCAGCGCCGACGCCGCCGCGGTGATCACGCACAGCATCACCATCAGCCGGTAGGGGCGGCCGCGGGCGCGTTTGGCGGCCCAGATCCCCAGGTATTCGAACACGCCGGTCTGCCGCAGCACCGACGCGATCACCATCATGCCCAGCAGCAGGAAGATGACGTTCCAGTCGACTCCGGTCTGTTCGGAGAAGAACGCGGCGTGCGCGTCGGTGATGTGCAGGGTCAGCATCAACGCCGCCCCGCCCAGCGCGACGTTGGTCCGGTGGGATCTTATCGGTCGCGATCAGGACATACGCGCCGACGAAGATGACGATCGCGGCGACGGCACCCACCAGGCGGCCTCCCGGGACGAGGACGGAAATGACAGAACGACGAATGCATTGCTGGCCAGGCCTCCAGGCACAGCCGGTGCCGCAGGGCGCACTACCGCTGGCTCACGGCGGGGGAGTGGTGGGTGTCACCGGGTGGGGTGAGTTCGACCAGGCGGCGTTCCAGTGCGGCGAGCCGGTCGCTGATCGGCTGGTCGTGCAGCAGTTGGGCGAGCTGGTCGGCTTCGTCACGGTCCAGGACCATGCTGGCGGCAGGGTTGTCGGGATCTGGGTTGTCGGGAGCGGTGTCGTGGCCGGGATCGGCGGTGTCGGGTGGGGTGCTGTAGATGTACAGGGTGCGTGCGCCGGAGATGTGGGTGAAGACGCCGAACCGCTGACCGCGGCGGGTGCGGATGTGGTGCAGGATGCCGGTGCCCGGGACGGTGGCGGGGATGACGTGCATGGTGGTGTGCCTCCGCTTGTGTTCAAGTGACGTGGTCGGATTCGGGGTCGGGCTGTGGGTCGGGATGGCCGTATTCGCCGTGCCAGTAGGCCAGCCGGCCGCGGCGGCCTACCGCGCGCAGGCGACGTTCGGTGGCCTTGCGGGTCGTGCTGGTGGCCACGATGAGCACCTCGTCGCCCTCCAGCAGCACGGTGGTGGGGCCCGGAACCAGGGTGGTGCCGTCGCGGATGATCAGGTTGATCGCGGCCGGTGCGGGCAGCCGCAGCTCGCAGATCTCCACGCCGTGCAGCCGGGAGCCGGGTGGGATGGTCAGGGTGAGCAGTTCGGCGCCCAGAACCTCCAGCGGGGCGGCCTCGACCTGCAGTTCGCGAGCCTGGCCGGGGCGGGTCAGGCGCAATAGCCGGGCCGCCGGCGCCAGGCCAGGCCCCTGGATGAGGGTGAACACCACGACCAGCAGGAACACGATGTGCAGCAGGTCTCGGGCGCCGGTGACGCCAGAGACGATGGGGAAGGTGGCCAGCACGATCGGCACCGCGCCGCGCAGCCCAGCCCAGGAGACGAACGCCTGTTCCCGCCAGGGGATGCGGAACGGCAGCAGGCACGCCAGCACCGAGACCGGCCGGGCGGTCAGCAGCAGGACCAGGCCCACCACGATGGCCGGGCCGATGGCCGACGGCAGCTGGCTGGGGTTGACCAGCAGCCCCAGCATCACGAACAGGGTGATCTGGGCGAGCCAGCCGAGGCCCTCGGCGAACGAGCGGGTGGCGGCGCGGTGCGGCAGCCGGCAGTTGCCCAGCACCAAGCCGGCCAGGTAGGCGGCGATGATCCCGCTGGCATTCACCGCACCGGCGGCGGCGAAGGCGACAATGCCGAACCCGACGATGGCCAGCGGATACAGGCCGGTCGCGGGCAGCGCGGTACGCCGCAGCGCGCTGACCCCCACGCGTGCGACCAGCAGCCCGAGAGCGGCGCCGACGGCCAGTTGGTAGGCGACGTTGCCCACGATGGCGGCCGGGCTGGGCGAGTCGGTGTTGGTGCTGAACACCAGCACCAGGATGATGGTGGGCGCGTCGTTGAATCCCGACTCGGCCTCTACCAGGCCGGTGACCTTGGACGGCAGCGGCAGCGAGCGCAGCACGGCGAACACCGCCGCGGCGTCGGTGGACGACACGATGGCGCCCAGCAGCAGCGCCAGCTGCCAGTCCATGCCCAGCAACAGATGCGCGCCGGCGGCGGTGACCACCACCGAGACGGCCACCCCCGCGGTCGCCAGCACCCCGGCCGGAGCCAGCAGCCTCCGCACATCGGCCCACGAGGTGCTCAGCCCGCCCTCGATGAGAATGACGGCCAGTGCCGCCGTCCCCAGCGCCTGGGCCAGCTGGGCGTCATCGAAGTCCAAGCCCAGCCCGTCCTCGCCCACGACGACCCCGACGGTCAGGAACAACAGCAGGCTGGGCAGCCCCGCCCGGTGCGCCAGGCGGGCGGCGGCGATACTGGCCAGCAGCACCGCCCCGCCGACCAGCAGCGCCAGATACAGCTGCGGCAAGGTCATCGCCCCGCTCCCCGCCCATCGAGGGCTCCGCTACGGCCTTCGGTGTCGGGCGGGGCGGCGCCCACAGTGCCCCTCCCTGCCGGCCATGACGAACTCGCCGGTGAGCGTGCCGCCAGGTCACCGGTGGATCGGGGGCGAACCCATGAGGCGGCTCGGGGCAGGCCGCGGCGGCGATGGATGACGACGGTGTCGATCAGGATGACGATCAGTTCGTGGTGGCGCATGCCGGTCCCCCGTACGGGCGCTAGGAGCGGCCCGGGTCGCTCGCCGTCGGGGCGGCGGGGGCGCGGGCAGTCCAGTGGTGCAGGCTGTGCAGGGGGACGTCGGCCTGGACGATCTGGATCACCGACACCGCCAGTCCCCACTGCCCAAGCACCCACCTGCGGGCGGCGTCCCCGGCGTCGGGGACCGGCGAAACACCGCCGGCGATCATCACGGTCAGCTGGGTCAGATCCCGCTCGGCGATGTAGCGGCGCACCTGGCCCTCCACGATGACACCGGCCGCGACATCGGCCGACGCCGACGGTTCGGCCGCCCGGGCCGCGTAGCGGGCCGGGTCGATGACCGACACCACAGCGATGATCTTCAGCCGCAGGAGCACACCGTCGCGGGTGAAGGCCTGCGACCACGTCTCCAATGGGTCCACCCGCAGCCAGACCCGTTCCCACCGGTCGATGCCCGGCAGCACCCACACCAGGCCCGGACCCCGCACCACCGGGGCACCACCCAGCCGCCAGACCACCAGACGCTGATGCTCGGGGATCACCCGCACCGTCGCCACCACTACGATCCCGGCCACGACCAGGGCCACCACGATGAAGACCACGACCGGCGGCGGCTCCACGCCCTGACGCGGCATGCCGGCAGCCACGCTGCCCACCGTAAGGTCCCCGGCCATGGTGCCCTCCTCCCTCCAGGTCCCGTTACTCCCGCTCGGTCTATCCCGCTCGGTCGCTCCTGGTTGGTTACGCACGTTGGAGCCTGTCTGGCGTCAATCACCCTGGTGCTCGCCCGGTTGTCTCAGCCTGACCAGCGGCGGGCTCCTTTTGCGGGCATCGCAGGCACTGGCGGGCCAGTGGCCGCAGTTTCAGGAGGCCGAAGGCGATAGGCCCGTCACAGCTCCGGCAGTGTCCGTAGTCGCCGGTGCGCATGCGTTCGAGGGCTTGTTGCAGGTGGGAGGTGTGTGCCTCGGCGCGGGTGATCTGGGCGTACAGCGTGGTGCGGTCCGCGGCGGGGCCGGGGCGGTAGCGCAGGGTGGTCAGGAGCTGGTCCAGTTCGAGGCTGCGCCGCAGCAGCTGCCCGAGCAGCTGTTCACGCAGGGCCTGCAGCTGCACGCTGGACAGGTGGTCACGGGCGTCGAGCGGCATGGATGACCTCCGTTTCTCCCGGTCGGTGCCAGCGACCGGTGCTGGCAGCTCGTACACCTGCGGCGCGAGCGATGTCCGCACTGCCGCAGGCGCTGAGCAGATGCGGGCCAGGCCGCGGATGGTGGCGTGGGCGGGGTCAGGCGCGATATGGACGGTCATGGCCAGCTGGGCGGTGACCCAGCCCGGCAGGGAGGGCAGCAGGGCACCGCCTCCGGTCAGCGCCAGCCCCTGGGCGCGGGCCTGGACGCGCAGCCGGACCGGCAGGTCATCGAGCATCTGCTGCAGTTCGGCCGCCAGCTGGGCGCACACGTACCGCGGCAGCCGCGGACCGGGGTGGCCGGGCGAGTGCTCGGGCAGGTACTGGACGAACCGCGCGAGACTCACGCGTCCGCGCATGATCACGGCTAGCTCGACGATGCCGGCGCCGATGTCCATCACCAGGTGAGGACACCGGTCGGTGACCGGCCGTCCGGCTCCGATCGCCGCGGCCAGCGGGGCCTGCACCGTGCGCACCGGGCAATCGGCGGCCGCGTGCACGGCACTGACCGCCCGCCGCAGGTCGCCGCGGGTGGCCGCGACCGGTACCGCCAGCAGGATCTCGCGTGGCAGGGACAGGACGGCGGCCTCGGCCAGCGTCCAGCCGACCAGCTGAGCGCAGCGTTGGGCATCGGTCACCACGCCATGCTCGATGGGATGCACCCGAGCCGACCGCCCACCTTCGGCGCCACCCCTGCGAGTGGTCGGCCAGTCCCGGCGCCTGCGTGCGCGCCGGACGGGCGCGGGCGCCGACAAGGACATCGACGAGGGGCGATCGATCATCACTTGGTGGGCGGGCACACTGACCCGGATGCGGCTGCTGCCCAGATCGAGGGCGGCGTACGGACCGGACTGCGAGTCCGGCTGCGGGCCGGTGTCAGAGATAGTGGTGTCAGAGGGTGAGATGAGCAGCATGCAGATCACCTGATAAGGCTTGGTCAGCGCCGGGATTCAACGCCGGGATTCAACGCCGGGATTCAACGCCCGGATCAGCGCTCGGTCGGCTGTCGGCGGTGCTGGCACGGCACGCAGCAGCGGGCGTAGGGCAAGATCTCCAGGCGGTCGTGGGCGATCGGTTCCCTGCAGTCCTGGCAGATTCCATAGGTGCCCGTGTTCACGCGGGCCAGGGCGGCCTCAATCTCCGCCAAGGTCCGCCGCAGCATGTCACGCCGGCCCGCTGCCTCATCGGAACCTATGTCGACCTCACGCTCAACGAGGACCAGCTGCGCTGCCCGGGCGCGGCGCTCCTGCTCCAGCCGCTCGCAGGCCTGCAGCACGGCCACACTCCCCGGTTCAAAGGCGCCGGCCACGCCACGCGGGGCACCACTCACAGTCATTGCTAAGACACTCCCTTCGGGCCCTGCCCCGCCTTGGTCAGACCGCCTCATCGGCGGCCGGCCGCAGGTTCGGATCGGTGATCTGGCCGCTGGTGACGCTGCGCGGGCAGGAGCCGCGGGTTCTGCTGGGTTCTCTTCCACCCTGGGCGAGCGATACGGCGGCCACCATCGGGGGCAACACCCATTTAGCGCGGGGAACACCCTGTAGCCGCAGGTCACCCCCATGCCCGGCAGCCAGCTTCTTGGGTGCCGCACTGGATCGACTCCTGCGGCCCACCGGCTGCACGATGGACAGACCAGGGCACAGAACAGGAACACAGACTGGGGCGCCTACCGTGAGAGGAAGCGCCCACACCCAGGCCAACGGCCGGGGCGGGCGATGAAGGGGGCGTGATCAGTGCGGCTGTTTTGGCGGGTGTTCTGGCTGAACGCGCTGGTGGGCGTGGTGGCCACCGTTCTTTTGATGGTGGGGCCGTGGACGGTGTCGGTGCCGATCCGGTTGATCGAGGCGGTGGTGCTGGTGGCCGGGCTAGCGGTGATGCTGGCGTTGAATGCTGCCCTGCTGCGGTGGGGGCTGGCGCCGTTGGACCGACTGAGTCGGCTGATGACCACCGTGGACTTGCTGCGTCCCGGGCAGAGGCTGCCTGTCACCGGCAGCGGTGAGGTCGCGGCGCTGATCGAGGCGTTCAACCAGATGCTGGCGCGGCTGGAGGCCGAACGCGGCGCCAGCAGCATCCGCGCTCTGTCCGCCCAGGAGGGCGAGCGCCGCCGCATCGCCCGAGAACTGCATGACGAGATCGGCCAGAGCTTGACCGCCGTGCTGCTGGAACTCAAACGGCTCGCTGACCGGGTCCCCGAGTCGCTGCGTGAGGACGTCCGGTACACCCAGGAGACCACCCGTACCAGCCTGGAGGACGTGCGCCGCATCGCCCGCCGGCTGCGTCCCGACGTGCTGGAGGACCTGGGGCTGGTCAGCGCGCTGACCGCGTTGACCACCCAGTTCGCCACCCACACGGCCCTGCGCGTCCGACGCCACCTGCCCGCGGACCTGCCGCCGCTGAGCCCGCAGACCGAACTGGTGCTGTACCGGATCGCCCAGGAGGCCCTGACCAACACCGCCCGCCACTCCGACGCCACCGCCGCCGAACTGAGCCTCACCCACCAGGGCGGCGGCGTGCTGCTGCGCATCGACGACAACGGCAAAGGACTCAACGGCGCGCCCGAAGGCGCCGGCATCCAGGGCATGCGCGAACGTGCCCTGCTGGTCGGCGGGCAACTCACCCTCGGCCCCGGCCCCGCAGGCGGCACCCGCATCTCGCTGCAGGTGCCCATCACCGTGTCCATCGCCGAGGAAGGACCACCACCATGACCGGCGGCACCACACCGCCCCCCAACACGGGCCGCGCTCCCACCAAGACGCGCATCCTGCTCGCCGACGACCACACGCTGGTGCGCCGTGGCGTCCGGCTCATCCTGGACGGCGAACCCGACCTGCAAGTCGTCGCCGAGGCCGGCGACGGCGCCGAAGCGATCCAACTGCTCCAGGGCACGGCCACCGACCCCCCGGTCGAGGCCGATCTGGCCATCCTGGACGTGGCCATGCCACGGATGACCGGCCTGCAGGCCGCACGCGAGCTGTCACGGCTGCGCCCCGGCCTGCGCATCCTCATCCTCACCATGCACGACAACGAGCAGTACCTGTTCGAGGCCCTCAAGGCCGGCGCCGCCGGCTATGTGCTCAAGTCGCTGGCCGACCGCGACCTGGTCCAGGCGTGCCGGGCGGCGATGCACGGCGAACCGTTCCTGTACCCCGGCGCGGTCACCATGCTGATCCGCAGCTACCTCGACCAGGCCAGGCAGGGGCAGCCCCCCGACACGCCGCTGACCCCGCGGGAGGAGGAAATCCTCAAGCTGGTCGCCGAAGGCCACTCCTCCAAACAGATCGCCGACACCCTGTTCATCAGCGCCAAGACCGTCGAACGCCACCGCGCCAACATCCTGGCCAAGCTCGGCATGAAAGACCGCCTGGAACTGACCCGCTACGCCATCCGCGCCGGCCTCATCGAACCCTGACACCGCTCGACCTACATCCGACTGCCTCCTGCCCCTTCGGCCTTCTTGGCGTTCTGCGCTACGCCGGTCACATTGCAGGAGCCTTCAACCAGTCGGACCTTCAACCCCACGACACCAACGACCAGCAATGCCAGGCAGACAACGCGGGCGACTTGCTAAGGATGGCCATGCCGTAAACGGCTGAGCCGGCGTCCCGACGCAGAAACCGCGTATCCGCTGCCGATGCGGCACGATGAACAGCTCGAGACGCCGTCGATGTGCGCGGTGGCCGCAGATGGCGTCGGCGCGTGGCGGCTACCGTGCCCCTGAGGGCGGTCGGCTGGGCACCGCTCGGCGAGGAGGCGGACGCCCGGACACTGCATCCGCTCCAGCAGCAGGTGTGCCGGCATCGAGACCGCGCCGCCCAGCACCTACGGTTCGGCGGTCCTGCGCACCCCGGCCCCTGCGCCGATCGGGCCGTGCACTGCGCCGGGGCAACCAGAAGTGACCCCGAGCCCAGTCAAGCCCATCGCGGGAGTCGGCGCCCAAGAACGGGGCCAGCAGACCGAGAATGATCACCACACTGAAGAGAATGTATCCGCTCATGGAGGGTCCTTCGCAGATCGCAAGCCCCGGCCGCGCCGTGGGCTTTGGATGGGCCGCGGCACCGGCGTCCAGTGGGTTCGGGCGGTGATCCGGCCGCCGGTGACACGGAGCCAAGAGCTGTTCTCCTGGGTTACTTCCACCATGAGCGGTCAACGCGGCGGCCACCATCCGGGACGACACCCATTTACCAGCGGCAGACCCTGTAGCCACCAGCCGATCCGGTCACCGGCGGCCCGACTCCAGCTTCCCCACAGCTTTCCCGGCCGAACCGAGCACGGGATGCACCACCTGGCGGTGTTATCCCGAACGTGGCCCACGCAGCCAGGTAGCGACACCAGTTCCTGGACGTAGGTTCTTGGACGGCCTCCGCCCTGGTCGCTACGGCGTCCGAAAAGGTACACGTTCCCGGACGTGCGCTACCGTCGGGCAGCCTTCAGGTTCTCTCGCACCGTCCTGGTCAGGGAGTGATCGGGGCCCAGTGCCCGTTCGCAGTCGACGAGAGTCTGCTCATAGAGCGGGATCGCTTGCTCAAGATCACCAACCGTCTGGTAGGCGTGCGCTAGATTGCTGCGGGAGCCCAGAGTGAGGGGATGGTTGTGGCCCAGCACCCGCTCTCGGGCGGTGAGAGTCTCCTCGAACAGAGGGATGGCGCGCGCCAGGTCCCCAGCCATCAGATAAGTGCGGGCGAGGCTGTTGCGTGAGCCGAGAGTGGTGGGGTGGTCTGTCCCGAGAACCCGCTCCTGGACAACGAGGTTCTGTTCGAAGAGCGGGATCGCGTCAGCCAGATCTCCAGCAGATTGATAAGTGTGTGCCAGGCTGTAGCGTGCGCCCAATGTGTTCGGGTGGTCGGGTCCGAAAATCCGCTCGAAGTCCGCGAGGACCTGCTTGGACAAGGGGATGGCGCGGGCCGTGTCCCCGGCCGCCATATAGCCCCTAGCTAGATTGTGACGCGAGACCAGGGTGTCGGGATGGTCGGGTCCGAAAATCCGCTCAGAGTCTGCGAGGACCTGCTTGGACAGGGGGATGGCGCGGGCCGTGTTCCCGTCCAGCATGTCGACCCTGGCCAGGTCGTTACGTGAGACCAGGGTGTCGGGATGGTCGGGCCCGAGAATCCGCTCAGAGTCCGCGAGGACCTGTCTGAACAGAGGGATGGCGCGGGCCAGATTCCCGGCCGACTCGTATGCCCTAGCGAGACCGTTGCGCGAGACCAGGGTGTTCGCATGCTCGGCGCCGAGCAGGCGTTCGAAGGTGGTGACTGCATGCTGGTGGAAGGTGATGGCGCCACTGGAGTCGCCTTGGTCACTGAGGAACAGACCGGTCTCGTTGAGCAGCAAGGCAGTAGTCACAGTGTGGGTGGTGGGTGAGGTGTAACTGGTGAGGGCATTGATGTGGGGTAGCAGAGTGCGCCACAGCGGCCAGTCTGCAGGGGCCCGGTGATCGGCGGGGATCGCCTTGTGAAGAAGCTGAGTGGCTTGGTCGCGAGCTCGGTTGATATCGGTGGCGTGCCGATGTGGGTCGTCAGGGTCGGGGGTGCGGGCGACGGCCTGGACGAGTCGGTGCACGGTGATGGTGTCTGATTCCAGGGTGATCATGTTGTAGGCGTGCAGTGCGCCCAATGCGATGGCAACCTCGACCGGGCCGGCGAGCGGGGCCAGCAGAGTACGTGGGATGGCGTCGGGCGCCCACCAGGCTAGGATCCGCAGCAGGTCACCGGCGAGTGGGGTGTCGGTGAGCGTGTCCAGGGTGATGCGCCAGATCCGGGCGATGGTGCGCTCGCTGTCGGAGCCGCGGGCCGCCTGGTCGTACATCACAGCCGGACTGTCGTGCAGCAGCTGCAGATAGCGGGCCGCTGACAGCTGGGACTGGCGCAGGAAGGCCCCGGCCTGTTCGATCGCCAGCGGCAGAAACCCCAGCTCGCTCACCAACTCTGCGGCACCGACCAGGTCGACGTCGGTCACCTTGGTGTCGGAATGGTCGCCGGTCGCCAGGGTGGTGAGCAGGGCGATCGCCTGCTACTGCGTTAGCACATCCAGCCGGATGACGGTGGCGCCAAGCCGGTGCCAGCCTTGGGCCAGCCGGCTGGTCACCACGATCTGGCCGGGTAGATCGCGATCCAGCAGCGGCGCCACATGAGCGGGATTGGTGACGTTGTCCAGCACCAGCAGCCAGCCCTGGTTGGCGGTCAGCCAGCCGATCGCGTGTGTGACCAGCGCCTCCAACGGCTGCCCGGCCAGCTCGGGTTGCACCGCGACCGCCAGCCCGGCCAGTCCGGCCTCCAGCCCGGTTGTGGTGTCGGCGGTGATCCACCACGCCACCCCAACCTCATCTAGGCGGGTGCGTGCCCAGTAGGCGGCGAGCGTCGACTTGCCGACCCCGCCCAGCCCGTGCACGGCTTGCACCACCACCCCGGCCCGCGTCCCTGCGGCACCCGTCCTGCGGGCCGGCGCTGTCCACGCCCGCGACAGCTGAGCCAGTTCCTCGGTGCGGCCGACGAAGGTGGCCTCCACCCGCGGCACGTTCACCACCCGCAACCGCGCCTGGGACTCCTTGGCGGCTCGGACCGCGCGGCCGCGCGCCGCCACCCACGGAGCGGGCTTCTGCCCGCAGGCGGTCACGAACGCCTTCAAGGTGCCGGTCTGCGGCAGTCCGGTAGCACCGTTCACGATCGCCTGCACCGTCGCCGTGCTCAACCCCGACGCCTCAGCCAACCGGTGGATACTCCACCCGCCCTGCCGGTACAGCTCTGCCAGCTGCTGCACCAACTGCTCAGCCGTACCGATCTGCTCCGGGTCGATCGCCACCACAACCCCCGCCGGGTGTTCGGATCCATAGCAGAAACCAGCACACACCACCCCAGGCCAGCAGGCGCGACAAACAGGACCCAATCGCATCTCGGAATCAAACAGCCGTCCGGCCGACGGTGCTGTCACCAACTCAGCAGGAAGGACATCCCAAGGTGACCAGCACACCCCACCAGCCTGGCGGCCGCGGCCCCGGCCTCTTCATTCCCCAGCACGTGATCGTCGGAGCCCTCTGCCTCCTCCTCGGCGCCCTGGCCGCCGTGCTGGTCTGGCTCGCCCCGGCGGTATGGCTGCCGATCGGCGCCGGCATCGCCGTCACCGGACTGGCACTGGCGCTCTACAACCACTGGCATGGCCGCCACCATGTCTGAACACCCATGGCGCCCGCGGCGCGCCGGACGCTCGTATAACGTCCAGGAAAGTAAACGTTTCCGGACGGGTGGCGTCGTTCATCGCACCACGAGACGTGGCCGGCTCGCCGACGAGCTGCTGCTCTCTGAGCTGGCCTCCGAGGAGCACGCCGTCCCGACGGGCTTTGCCGGGAGCTACTGCTGTACCTCGTGGCTGTACGGAGATCAAAAAGGCCGGTTCCTTGATCGGAACCGGCCTCTGAGCTGGGTGGGCGATACTGGGTTCGAACCAGTGACCTCTTCGGTGTGAACACGGTCAGCTAACCACCGTGACTATCTGTTTCCGCGTTACCGCTGGTACAAGGTCTCTGTTGCGTACTGTTCAACGCTCTCCAAGGAAGCTCAGGGCAATTCACGCGCCCCGCAATTGACGGGTTCAGTCACTGGCGGCTAGGTGACTGAGCGTAGTCGACCTTCATTGGGCCGCGTCTCCCTCAAGTCCACCGAGAGACAAGCGTCACTCTCCTCGCGATGCCCGGAAAGCGAACCGAGTCTCGTTCATGGACGACGCCTCAACCCCGGCGAAACTTCAGCGAGCCAGCGCGGCTGATGCTGATCATCCTTATCGATCACGATGACCTGTACGGAGCGGTGCGGTTTACCAAAGTGGCCTGTGGCGCCAGGCTGGAGACGGCGTTGACTCAGAGATGGCGATCGGCGCCATCGTGCCGCAGGCCAGATCGATTGACCCTGGCAGCGCCGAAGGTCATCTCTGCCACAAGCTGGGTCGAGTTCGCCGCTCGAGCGGATGGCGCGTGGGTGGTGCTGGTCAGCGTGTCGGTGTGACGTCGGCGGTGACGGGGACGTCGGGGCAGGCGGTGTTGGTGACCACGGCGAGCTGGTGCCCGTGGTGGGTGGGCTGCCATTGGCCGCCGATCAGCGGGATCAGCGCGATGTTGGGCGTGGGGCCCGAGGTCCAGTCGAGGTGGCCTGCGATGGTGTCCAGCCGTGTGCTGCCGATCGCCTGGGCGACGGCCCGCCGGTCGGTCGGGGCGTCTGCGTGGGCGAGGGCGTGATGGGCGACCTCGACGAGAGCGTGGGCCAGCCCGAGCGGTTGCAGCCAGAGGTTGCCGGTGCAGTCCTGGTAGGCCGCGGCCAGCTCGCCGGTGGTGATTCCGTCCAGGGACGACCGGTGGGGATGTCCGGGTGTCCAGTACACCAACGTCGCCACGCGGGCTTCGGCGAGTTCATGTTCCATGTCGGCAATGTTCCTTGCGCCGCCGCGCGAGCTGGTGTGGGGGTAGGCCAACCAGCGTGAGCACGTGATGAGTCGCGGGAGACAACCGGCCTCGCGCGCCTGGCGGTGGAACAGCGCCAGATCGGTGGCGGTCGCGGCGCTGGTCACAATGGTCACCGCGTGCCGACGGAGGTCCTCGATCTGGGGACCGAAGTCGGCCGCGGGTTCCCGGTAGCCACCCGGGTCGATCAGGGTGTGCCCGCGTGAGGCCGCGGCGGGGGCGAATCCGTGGCGGTCGTGGCGCAGCAGCCGTCCTTGCAGGTCGTCGTTCCACAGGCAGCCGACCGCGGACGCGTCGCCGAAACTTTCCCAGATGTCGGCGAACACGGTGGCGATGTCGTCCAGTCCCCAGGCGAAGTGGTAGGTCCAGTCGAACCGATGGCCCATGTCGCCGGCGCGCGAATACACATACGCCTGCCATGGGAAGGTGGTCGAGATGCACGGCACGCCGAGTGCCTCGCACGCGTCGGCCACCGCGGGCAGCACCTTGGTGCCCGCCATCGTGATCACCACATCGGCCCTGTCGCGTTCCACCAGCTCCCGCACGGCCTGACGAGCGCGCCCAGGTTCCGACCTGCTGTCGCGGGTTGCGAACCGCAGCGGTCGGCGGCCGGCGTTGCCCACCTCGGACAGGCGGGGCGCCAGCAGGTCGATCACAAAGGACAGCGGGTCGCCCAGTGCGGCCAGGCGCCCGGTCCGCGGCACCACCGCACCTATGCACAGCGACGAGTCCGGCCGCATCCACTACCTCTGCTTCCGTCCATCCGAGGCGACGTTTGCCCTCTGCACCAACCTGATCCAATGAGTAACCAGGCGGCTACTTAAGGTCGCAATCCAGTGGAGACGCTAACCGCACTGTGAGATGAGCGCCGGGGTACACAGAGAGATCTCCCAACGATCTAGCTGCGAATCGGAGTTCCAATCCGCGCCGTACGCCTGACCGGTCCCACCAGCCAGACCTAAGCTCGGGACCTTGATCTCGCGCCGCGACCGGGCGATGCCCCTGGGGAACCTGCCTCCGCGCCGATGCCCTCTCCACTTCATCCGAGGTGTCAGCATGTCCAGGGCCGCGTCCCCACCGACCTTCAGGATGCTGCAGGCGTCGACCGGACCATGGCGGTCGAGGAAAGACCGCTCGAAGTAGTGCCTGCCGAGTGGTGCGTCCTCTCGAGTGGTGGCCGCGGTGCCATCAGCGCGGCATCCGCCCAAACGATTGGCATTCAGGCAGATCGCGTCGTACGCGGATGCTCGTTTCGGCAGTTGCGCACGCGCCGCAGGAGGTAAGCACAGCAAGCCCCGGTCCCCCGGTCGCAGGTCGCCGGTGGCCGATAGCCGGTGGCCGGTGGCCGGGTCGACGGCCTCAGCAACACCCGCCCCCTCTCGGCCGAGCACGCCGGGCAGGGGAATGGCGGAGCACCGAGGATGGCTCCTGGCTCGGTATGGAACAGGTCGCCGTGGTAACAAGGAGCTCGAATACATGGCCGACGGTATCTCGTCTCACACTGAGAGCTCCAAGAGCAGCTCAGCAGCGGATCGGCCGATGCGCAGACGGTGGGGCGCAGCCGGTTGGGCCCAGGCGCCGTCGATCCAGCGAGCCAGGCTGTGTCGGTCGATCTCGAGGGCAACGGTGATGGTCTCCCCTGGTCCGGCCTCAAC
Organism: Actinomadura rudentiformis; assembly: GCF_008923185.1. Lineage (GTDB taxonomy): Bacteria > Actinomycetota > Actinomycetes > Streptosporangiales > Streptosporangiaceae > Spirillospora > Spirillospora rudentiformis. The sequence continues at coordinate 151,378 of NZ_WBMT01000025.1, read as the reverse complement.
GGCGGAGAAACCGACTAGGCGCAGAGGCTCGTCCTGGCTGTCCAGGTATGCCTGGACGACGTCGCGGCCATGCCGGTCGCCGGTGTTGCGCAGCGTCACCTGGACGGTGAGGTCATCGGCGGTGGCCTCAAGGTATTCCCAGGAGGTGTAGGACAGGCCATGGCCGAAGGGGAACAGCGGTTCGGTGCCAGCGTCCGCGTAGGCGCGGTAACCGATCAGGCCGCCTTCGGCGTAATCCAGCACTCCCTGATCAGGCTGGGTGGACAGGATCGGGACCTCGGCCTCGGCCGCCGGGAAGGTGGTGGGCAGGCGTCCGCCGGGCTCGGTCCCGGTGAGAATGTCGGCGATCGCGTCACCGCACTCCTGACCCGGGAACCACGACCACAGGATCGCCGCGGGCCGATCTGCCCACGGCATCAGCCAGGGGGCGCCCGCATTGACGACGACGACCGTGCGCGGATTGGCCTCGCAGACCGCGGTGACCAGTTCGTCCTGGCGTCCGGGCAGCGCGAGACCAGGCCGGTCGATGTTCTCGGCCTCGATGTACTCGTCGCTGCCCACGATGACGACGGCGGCATCGGCTGAGCGTGCGGCCTCGACGGCTTTTGCCAGCGCGGTGTCGTCGTCATCGCGAGGTTCGGCGTAGCCCAGGCCGAGCAGTGCGACCGGGTGGGGCAGGTCACGCTGGGGTGTCACCCTGAGCTCGATCACGGGGTCGCCGGTAGGGGTATCGAAGATGAAGGTGTGCGACGGCGGGTTGAGAACCAGGGCTCCGATGTCAGATCCGTCGACGTACTGCTCACACCGCTGCGGTTCCTGATCGAGCACGCGCAGTACGTATTCGCCCGCGCCCAGCACCGAGAGCAGATGGCCGGGACCGGAGGCCAGATGCAGGCGAGCCCGGACGACGAGCTCGGTGACGCCGTCCTCAAGGATCAACGGAAACCACCACTCGGCTGGGGACCGGTGTTCCTCCGATCGGACGCTACCGTCGACCGCCACGTACTGGAGCTGTACTCCTGGCTCGCCCGTCACCGGATGGGATGCGGCAGTGAGCGGCTCCAGCCTGGCCTGCGGAAAGGCTCCGGGGTGCAGGCTGATCTGCACATCGTCTCCGAGGACCCGGCGCAGACCCTCCAACGGGGTGACGACGCGCTCGGGGTTGACGTGAGCGCTCCCGCCGCCCTGAGCGGCGAGCCGGGTGGCGTTCGGCCCGATCAGCGCGATCCTCCGTACGCCGCGCAGTGGAAGAACGCCGTCGTTGCGCAGCAACACCGCACCGCGGACCGCCAGGTCACGGAGCCTGTCCCGGGCGTCGGGCGGAACCGCCGGAGCCGGTGGAGCCGGTATCCCGTCCAGGCCACCGACCCGGGCGGCGAGCCGCAGGATCCGTCTGACCTTGTCGTCGATGACCTGCTCAGGAACCCGTCCCTCCACCACGGCCGCGACCAGCGCATCGCCCCAGGGCCCGTCGGGTCCGGGCATGGCGAGATCGAGCCCGGCCAGGGACGATTCGACGGTCGAGCGAGCGGCGTTCCAGTCTGAGACGAGGACACCGTCAAAGCCCCACTCCTCCTTGAGGAGCTCGTGCTGCAGTGATCGGTTCTCGGTCATCGTGCTGCCGTTGACGCCGTTGTAGGCGCTCATCACCATCCAGACGCCTGCCTTGCGCACGGCCGCCTCGAAAGGCCTCAGATAGACCTCTCGCAGTGCCTTGTCCTCGATGCGCGCGTCATACGACATTCGTTCGGTCTCAGAGTCGTTGCCCACGAAATGCTTGACGCAGGCCGCCACCCCGGCGGACTGGACGCCCTCGATGAAAGCCACGGCGATGTCTGCGGTGAGTAGCGGGTCTTCGGAGAAGCATTCGAAATGGCGTCCCCCCAGCGGAGACCGATGCAGGTTCACGGTCGGCGCCAGTAGCACGTGCACGCCCATCTCCCGTGCCCGCGCCCCCATCAGCCGACCGGAATCGTAGGCCAGCTCGGTGTCCCATGTCGCCGCCAGCGAGGTCGGGCTGGGGAAGAGCAGCGAGGGCGGTGCCCCCGGGCCGAACTCGGTTCCCCGCGGCCCGACCGGGCCGTCCGACAGGCGCAGTGCTTCCAGGCCGACCGCCGGCAAGGGCGTCAGGCTCCAGGCGTCCGCACCGGTCAGGAGCGCCACCTTCTCCTTGAGGGTCAGGGCGGCGAGCCTGCGGGTGAGGTCGGCCTCATTGACGGGATCGGTCATCACTGCTGTTCCTCCTTGTGGTGATCAATCTCAATACCTAGTATTACTCGGTTTTAGCTGTCGCCGTCCGCCGTGGAGTACGGTCATGCGGGTGACAGGCAAGAGAAAACCGCGCGGCCCCTACCGCAAGGGCATCGAGCGACGGGAGCAGATTCTCGACACCGCCCTTGAGGTGTTCTCCCAGCATGGGGACCGCGGCTCCTCACTCCAGGAGATCGCCGACCGGGTGGGGCTCACCCAGGCCGGAGTGCTGCACTACTTCGGTTCGCGAGAAGAGCTGCTGCTCGCCATCCTCAAGCGGCGCGACAAGCTGGACTCACAGGTCGGCGAGGACGTGCGATCCCCTGGCGAGGCGGTGACCCGGACGGTGCGGCACAACATGGAGCAGTCGGGGCTGGTGAAGCTGTTCGTCGCCCTGTCGGCGGCGGCGGCCACCGACCCGGTGCACCACGCGCACGGCTATTTCGCCGATCGCTACCGCGAGCTCACCGGCCAGATCGTGCGGGGGTTGGAGCAGGGCCAGCACTCCGGCCAGGTGCGGAAGGACGTGCAGGCAGATCACATGGCACGGCTACTGCTGGCCGTCTCGGACGGCCTCCAGCTCCAGTGGCTGATGGACCCTTCCGTCGACATGGTCGCGCTGGTCGAGACCTTCAACCAGATGTGCCTGGCATGGGCCGGCCCCGCGGAGGCCGAGCCGGCCCGATGACCGGCGCTCTCACACGGCCGCCTGCCCCACCTCGGTCTCCTCTAGGCTCTTGCCCTTTGGGATCAGCAGGACGGCGAGCAACCCGGCTCCCGCGAAGCCCGCGGCCAACCAGAAACCGTTGGTGAATCCGGCGTCCAGGTAGAACTGGGTGCCCTTGAGCACCTTGCCGTCCTGGGCCATGGTCACGAAGATCAGCTGAGTCAGCATCGTCAGCACGATGCCCTGCATCATGCCTTGCATACCGTTGGCCAGCACCTGCTCCTGCGGCGACACCGCCTCGATCACCAGAATGGGCACGACCGCGACGATCAATCCGATGCCGACCGCGGGCACGATGCCGACGGCGAGGAGCTGGGACGCCGTGTGGTGGAACTGCGACTGGAGGACATATCCCAGCAGGGCCAGCGCCGCACCGGTTCCCAGCAAGAGCCGGGCGTCCACCCTGCGGGCGAGTACTCCCGCCGCCAGCGCCGTCGCCACCAGGAGCACGCTCGCCGGAGCCCCGATCCAGGCCGCCTTCGTGGCACTGAAGCCCAGGCCGTCGGAGATGGTGGGGATCTTCGGCAGGAGGCCGAGCAGCTGGTTGATCGTCCCGGCGCTGTAGACCGTCCCCGCGATCAGTGCCGTCGCGAGGAAGACCGTCCAGACCTGCCGCCGCGCCAGCATCGAGAGATCGAACAGCGGATGCGCGATGACACGTTCCACGACCACGAAGGCGACCACCGCGACGATGCCGCCGCCGATGAAGGCGAACGTCGTGCCGCTCGTCCATCCCCACTCCGCGCCCTTGCCGATGCCGTAGGTGATGGAGGCCAGGCCACCACCGAGCAGAAGCCCGCCGAGCCAGTCGATCCTGGTGCGCTCCTCGCGCACCGGACTCTCGGGCACGAAGACCAGCAGCAGGACCAGGCTCAGCGCGGTGGCGGCGGTCAGGAACCACAGCACGCCGCGGAAGCCATGGTTGTCGATCAACCAGCCGGACAGGAACGGCCCTCCGAGCGCGACCAGCCCGATGCCGCCGCTGATGAGGCCGCTGGCCGGCCCGACGAGCCGGGGCGGGAACACGTCCCGGGCGATCGCGTAGACGAGCGCCGCGATCGCGGCGTAGAAGCCGGCCATTCCCCGCCCGATCAGCAGCAGCGTGTAGTTGGGCGCCAGAGCCGCGATCAGGTCTCCGATCAGCCCGAGCACGGTGATGATCACCATGACGCGCTTCTTGCCGTACATGCTGGCGAACTTGACCACGAACGGCGCGATGAACGTGCCGACCAGGTTGGTGGCCAGCATGAACCACGCGACCTGGGTGGTGTGGAAGTGGATCGCGACCTGTGCCTGGGCGTTGCCTGCGAGCAGTCCGACCACCGACAACAGCTGAGCGGACCAGAGGAGCGCGATGAGCATGAGCGCGTACCGCGCACCGAACCCGGCTCCCTTGGCCGCATTCCGCGGCGATGCATCAGTCGAGGTCATAGGGGCCCTTCCTCGGGGTGGGGTCTTGTGAGCCGGGACACTAGCCGCTAAAACTAAATGACACTAGGTTTCTAATCCGGAAAGTTGCTCTACCTCGCTCCACGTCACGGAGGCGGAACACCATGCCCAGCAGGACCTACGAGCTGCTGGCGAACCTCTTCCGAGAGGCACGCGAAGCCCAGCTCACCGCGGGTCGGGCTGAACTCACCGAAGAGCGCAACCAGCACGAGGCCCTCGGCGACGGTTACCAGCCGAGAGCCGGCGTCAGCGACGAACTCATCGAGGGAACGGTTCCCGGCACCCGTCTGATGACCCCGGCCGGCGCCCGCGACGACCTCGTGATCGTCTTCGTCCACGGCGGCGGTTTCCGGACGGGCTCGCCGCGTACCATCCGACAGCTCGGCTCGCAGCTGGCCCTGAACGCACGTGCCCGGGTGCTGCTGCCCAAATACCGGCTGGCTCCCGAGCACCCCTATCCGGCCGCACTCGACGATTGCGAGAGCGTCTACACCCATGCTCTGTCGCTGGTGCCCGGCGCCAAGGTCGTGATCGGCGGCGAATCGGCCGGTGCCAACCTCGCCGCGGCGCTCCTGCTGCGCCGCCGCGACGCAGGTGACGAACGAGTTCTGGCGGGTTTCCTCTACGGCGGCGTCTTCGACCTGAGCCTGGAGAACTACACCGCCGGCAGCTGGGTCGGCAACGCCGGCACGGATCTGGCCCTGCACCCCGCCCTCGGCCCGATCATGACTTGCGACTATCTCGCGGGCCAGCGGGCCTCCGACGGCTACGCCTCACCGGCACTCTGCGATCTGACAGGGCTGCCGCCGTTGTTCCTCCAGGTGTCCAGCGCGGAATGCCTGCTCGACGACACCCTGGCTCTGACCACTGCCGCCGCCCGGGCGGGTGTCCACGTGGAGCTGGAGGTCTGGCCGCGCATGCTGCACAGCTGGCAGGCCGCGGCCGGATTCTTGCCCGAGGCCACCGAAGCCGTCGAACGTACCGCCGCATTCATCCAGCGGGTCGCCGACGGCCGGATCGTCGACGGTGCCGAGTTGTCGGGTGGCCCGGCCTCCCTCGACGACATTCAGCAATCCTGACCCACATCCCAGTTGCAGGAGCACCACCATGTCGCACGCCTGGCAGGCCGACTTCATCACCCCTTCCTTCCGGACCGGCAGCGAGCCGGGCGATCCCGCGCCCTACTTCCGAGGCGAGTTCACTACCTACGACGTCCCGAACCGGGCGACCCTGTATGTGACGGCGCTCGGCATCGTCGAGCCGTACCTGAACGGGTGCCGAGTCGGGGATGAGGTGCTCGCGCCGGGCTGGACCTCGTACCAGCACAGGCTCCGCGTCAGCCGGTACGACGTCACGGACCTGGTCAGGCCTGGGCCGAACGCGCTGGGCGCGATCGTCGGCGAGGGCTGGGCGGTCGGCCGCCTCGGCTTCGAAGGCAAGCGCAACCACTATGTCGAACGCCCCGCGCTGTTTCTTCAGCTGGAGCTGGAGTACGACGACCGCACCGAGATCGCGGGTACTGACCGGTCCTTCACCGCCGGCACCGGCGCGATCCTGGCCAATTCTCTCTACGACGGCCAGACCTACGACGCGCGGCTGGACCCCGACGGCTGGAACCTCCCCGGCTTTGATGACAGCCGCTGGTCGCCAGTGGAGTTGTTCGACTGGGACCGGGAAACGCTCACTCTCGACACCGCACCACCGATCCGGCGGATCGAGGAGCTCCCGCCCGCCGAGGTCATGACCGCTCCTTCCGGTAAGACAATCGTCGACTTCGGCCAGAACATCTCAGGCTGGGTACGGCTCACCGTCACCGGAGAGGCGGGTCAGACGGTGACCCTCCGTCACGCGGAAGTGCTCACCAAGGGTGAGCTTGCCGTCGAGACGCTGCGCACCGCCGAGGCGACCGACCGCTACACGCTTCGCGGCGGCGGGCCGGAGACATGGGAGCCACGCTTCACCTTCCACGGCTTCCGCTACGTCGAAGCGGACCAGCCCTTCGACGCGATCACCGCCGTGGTGGTGCACAGCGATATGACCCGGACCGGATGGTTCGAGACCTCCGACCCCCTGCTCAACCAGCTGCACTCCAACGTCGTGTGGTCGATGCGCGACAACTTCGTGGGCGTCCCCACCGACTGTCCGCAGCGCGACGAACGACTCGGCTGGACCGGCGACATCCACGCCTTCGCGCCCACCGCAAGTTTCCTGTATGACGTCCGCGGGGTCCTCAGCTCCTGGTTGGCGGACCTGGCCGCCGAGCAGCGGGAGAAGGGGCATGTCCCCTGTGTCGTCCCAGCCGTGGACATGCCGATGCCGACCACCCCGACGGCCCTGTGGAGCGACGTGGCCGTCGGCCTGCCCTGGACGCTTTATCGCGAGTACGGCGACCTGGAGATTCTCCGGCAGAGCTACGATTCCATGGCCGCGTTCGTTCGCGACATGGAGAGCCGGCTGGACGAGGCGGGTCTGTGGAGTACCGGCTTCCAGTTCGGAGACTGGCTCGATCCCGACGCGCCGATGAACAACCCGGCCGGTGGTAAGACCGATCCCCACCTGGTGGCGTCGGCGTTCCTGTGTAAGACCACCGCGGAGATGGCTCAAACCGCCAAGCTGCTGGGCCAGGAGGCCGACGCCGCTCACTTCGCGGCGCTGGCCGAGCGGGTGCGCGACGCGTTCCGCCGCGAGTACGTCACCCCGGCCGGGCGGTTGGCTAACGAGACCGCGACCGCGTACGCACTGGCGATCATGTTCGGGATCCTCGACCAGGACCAGCGCGGCCGGGCGGGCGAACGGCTCGCCAAGCTCGTCGCGAAGGCCGGATACAAGATCTCTACGGGCTTCGCGGGGACGCCGTTCGTCACCGAGGCGCTGAGCAGCACCGGCCACATCGACGAGGCCTACCTGCTGCTGATGGAGACCGGCTGCCCATCGTTCCTCTATCCGGTCACGATGGGAGCGACGACGATCTGGGAGCGCTGGGACTCGATCCGCCCCGATGGCACGATCAATCCCTCGGGCATGACCTCGCTGAATCACTACGCCCTCGGCGCGGTCGCCGCATGGCTGCACCGCGTCGTCGGTGGTCTTTCTCCCATCGAGCCCGGCTACCGGACCATGCGGGTCGCACCGCAACCCGGCGGCGGCCTCACGCACGCGACCACTACGCACGACACCGTGCACGGGCGGGTCCGCGTCGCCTGGCGCATCGCGGAAGGGCGCATGCAGGTCGACGTGACGATCCCCTCCGGCACCGAGGCCGAGGTGACACTCCCTCTCCACCCCGACGCCGCCGTGGTCAAGGTGACGGGCGGAAGTCACAGCTGGCAGTACGACCTCCCCGAAGACCATGGCGTTCGCCCGGACTACACCTTCGACACGCCGTTGGGCACCATCGCTCAAGACCGCGCCACCTGGCGCTCCCTCACCGACGCGTTCGGCAAGCACTTTCCCGGCGTCCCGTTCGACGAGCCCTCCCCCGACACCCTCGACCTGACTCTCAGCGCGGTCCTCGACATGATCCCGGGCGCATCGGCAGAGCTCAGGGCAGATCTCAGCGCCGCCCTCAGCACACCAGCGTGAGTCCTCCAGGTCTCGCACACCCCCTGTCAGCAGTACGCGTTCTCTCCGCTCCCGCATCACCCCTTCGGTTCTGCGTTCATGTGCGAGTTCGCCGTGCCCGCCGCCGCGTCCCATTACTCCGCTGTGAGTGCGCAGCCAGCGGACGCGGCGCGCGAGCCCGAGCCGGTGGGAGGTGGCTATTCGGTGAGGAATCGCTGTAGCCAGCGGCCGCTCTTCTTGACCGTTCGGGTCTGCGTCGCGTAGTCGACGTAGACGATCCCGAAGCGCCGGCTGAAGCCCAGCGCCCATTCGAAGTTGTCCATCAGGCTCCAGACGAAGTAGCCCTTCAGCGGCACACCTTCGGCGACGACTTGGTGGGCGGCGGCGATGTGCTGCTCGATATACCGTTGCCGGTCGTCGTCTTCGATCGTCCCGCCCGCGGCCGGCGTATCCGGGTAGGCCGCACCGTTCTCCGTGACGTACAGCGGTAGCTCAGGCGCCAGCTCGTTGATGCGGGTGAGGATGTCGCGCAGTCCGGAGGGCTGGATCGGCCAGTCCATCTGGGTGCGCGGGAGACCGGTATCGACGGCGATGACGTTTTCGCTGCCTGGCTGGGTGCTGGGCTTGCCGGGGTCCGAGATCGGTCCCGTCGGCGCGGCCACCGTCGTGGGGCAGTAGTAGTTGACGCCCATGAAGTCCAGCGGCGCCGAGATCAGTGGCAGATCGTCCTCGTACTGCTCGAACCACGCCGCCATGCCGGTGTCGCCGAGCACGTCGGCGGGGTACTTGCCGAACAGCAACGGCTCGAGGAACAGGCGGTTCTGCAGCCCGTCCACGCGCCGCGCCGCGTCACGGTCCGCAGGAGACTCCGACGCGGCGTGAACGGGCGCGAGGTTGAGGACAATGCCGTAGGAGCCTTCCGGCGATCGGATCGCTTCCAGGGCCAACCCGTGACCGAGCAGGAGGTGATGCACTGCCTTCATGGCGTTCGCGCCCTCGGTCCGGCCGGGCGCGAGATTGCCGCTCCCGTAGCCGTCCAGTGACGAGCACCAGGGCTCGTTGAGCGTCATCCAGTGCTTGATCACGTCCGACAGGGCGTCATGCGTCACCGCTGTGTAGTCACGGAACCGCTCGGCCGTGTCGCGAACCATCCACCCGCCGGCGTCTTCGAGCGGCTGCGGCAGATCCCAGTGATAGAGCGTCGCGTACGGTGTGACGCCATTCTCCAGGCAAGTCTCGGCGAGCCGCCGATAGAAGGCGAGACCGGCCGGGTTCACAGGGCCCGACCCGTCGGGAACGACCCGCGGCCACGCAATGGAGAACCGGTAGGCCGTAAATCCGAGGCTCGCCAGCAGTCTGATGTCGTCGGCGAACAGGCGATAGTGGTCGGCGGCGACATCTCCGGTGCTTCCGTCAACGATCCGGCCAGGCGTGTGGGCAAAGGTGTCCCAGATACTCGGGCCGCGGCCGTCCGCCGTCACAGCTCCCTCGACCTGGTACGACGCCGTTGCGGTGCCCCAGATGAATCCGGCCGGGAAGTCTTTCCTGCTCGTCACGGTCTCTCCTTCGTGCGTTAGTGCTGCGATGACGCTCGGTGCATCGTTCTCGTCAACAGCGCCGACGAGGTCCCGAGCCAACCTCGACCGCCCTGAAGCATCGCTGCGAAACTAGTACGACTGATACATTTTCACTCTCGCGGCTCTGGCCGCAAGCCCCGCGCGGGGACCCCTGCGCCGACGGTGTAGCTCAACGCCAAGGTCCGCTGGGAGAAAGGGAACGCCGATGAAGCAGTACGCCTACCGCGACTCGTCCCTCTCGATCGACGAACGAGTCCGTGACCTCTTGGGCAGGATGACGCTCGAAGAGAAGGCTGCCCAAACGGCAGCGCCGTTCGGGGCGGTCGTCGATGTGCACACCCCGCCCGAAACGGGCTGGGGATGCGCTGCCGCTGCACTGTCCACGCTCGGGTTGCCACCGCGCGAGACGGCACGCAGGGCGAATGAGCTTCAACGAAAGCACGTTGAGGACACCCGGCTCGGGGTGCCGGTTCTTCTCGCCGAGGAGGCGCTGGTCGGGCTAAAGGTGCGAGACGCGACCTCGTTCCCGGCTGCGATCGCACAGGCCGCTACCTGGGAGCCTGAGTTGATCGAGGCAATGGCCCGCACGATCGGCGCCCAGATGGCCCGCCTCGGAGTGCGCCAGGCGCTGTCTCCACTCGCCGACGTGGCTCGGGATCCTCGGTGGGGTCGTGTCGAAGAGACCTACGGCGAGGAACCGTACTTGGTCGGGGCGATGGCGACCGCGTTCGTCCGCGGGCTCCAGAACTCCGTCGAAGACGTTCCGCTCATCGCCACACTGAAGCACTTCCTCGGCTATAGCGCCAGCGACGGCGGGCGGAACACGGAGCCGGTCCAGCTCGGCCACAACGAGTTGCGCGAGGTGCACGCGACGCCCTTCGAGAGGGCGATCCGTGAGGGAGGTGCGCGGGGTGTGATGCCTGCGTACAGCGCGATCGACCGTGTGCCCGTGTCGGGGTCGAAGGCGTACCTGGCAAGACTATTGCGCGGCGAGTTGGGGTTCGACGGCTTGGTGATCTCCGATCTCGCGGCGGTGGGGCAGCTCCACACCAAGCACGGGACCGCCGGCGACAGTCGCCAGGCGCTCGCCCAGGCGCTGCGCGCCGGCGTTGACCTGGATCTGGACAACACAGTGTCGTCGGATCTGATCGTCGAAGCCGTCCGGTCGGGCGTCCTCGCTGAGGCGGACCTCGACCGTGCCGTGTCCAGCGTGCTACGGGCGAAGTTCGAGATCGGATTGTTCGAGCGACCTTATGTCGACCTCGACGCTGTGCCCGAGACGCTCGATTCGACGGAAGAGCGGGAACTCGCACGCACCATCACGGAGAAGGCGGTCGTGCTGCTGAAGAACGATCCGGTCGGCGGCACCCCGGTCCTCCCTCTGAGCGACGCCCCCCGCACGATCGCCGTGATCGGCCCGAATGCCGATCGGCCGATGGGCCAGCTGAGCAGTTACAGCTATCAGGTTCTCGACAGCATCACGAAGCGGTTCGCACTGGCCGCCGACCCGCAGGCGCGGATGGAGGATCCGAGTCAGACCGCCCCGGACGATGCCCACCTTCTGGTCGACTCGGTCCCGGTCGTGACGTTCTTGGAGGGCATCCGGCTTCGGGCCGGCGACGACTCGACCGTGCTGTACGAGAGGGGCTGTCCTGTCGCCGCGGAGGATCGCTCGGGCTTCGCGGCGGCGGTGAAGGCGGCGTCCGCCGCGGACGTAGCGGTGCTCGTCGTGGGCGATCAGGCCGGGATCAATTCGTCCGGAACGGTCGGGGAAGGCCTCGACAGCACCGAGTGCGCTCTGCCTGGTGTGCAGCGCGAGCTCGTCGAAGCCGTCGTAGCGACCGGCACCCCGACGGTCGTGGTGCTCAGCCACGGTCGTCCCTACGTTCTCGGTTGGATGGCTCAGTCGGTGCCGGCGATCCTCACCTCGTTCTTCGGTGGTGAGGAAGCCGGGAGTGCCGTCGCATCCGTCCTCTTCGGAGATGTCAATCCTGCCGGCCGGTTGCCGATCGCGCTGCTGGAGTCAGTGGGCGCGGCACCCGTCCCGTACTGGCGAACGCTGCAGCCCGGGGCCTACGTCGCCGGATCGACGGCGGCCGTCTTCCCCTTCGGGCATGGGCTGAGCTATACGAGCTTCGAGTATCGCGACCTGGCGGTGGCCTCCCCCCAGCTGCCGACAGACGGACTGGTGCGGCTCTCGTTCACCGTCACCAACACCGGTGAGCGAGCCGGCGACGAAGTGGTGCAGGTATACGGTCACGACGCCATCGGGCGCACCGTGCGGCCGGAACGCACCCTTGTCGCGTTCCGTCGCCTGCGGCTCGAACCGGGTGCGGCGGCGCGGGTCGCGGTCGAGATACCGACGAGCCTTTTCGCGCTATGGGATGCCGAAGACGGCTGGGTTGTAGAGCCAGGAGAGATCCGCTTCTACATCGGAGCCTCGTCCGCCGATGTCCGGCTCCGCACCAGCGTGACTCTGACCGGTGCCGACTACCTGCCCAGGGTGGACCGCGCCTTCGCGAGCCGAACCATCGTCGAGGATGTCGACCAGGTAGCCCCTTAGGCGAACATCGACGCCGGCCAACTGCTCCGTTACCCAGGGCTCTCCTGGTGACCTTACGCCATTTGAAAGTGTGGCAGCTGTACTAATTTCGTGTTAAGTTCTCCTCACCCCGGCCAGGGTTACGTCGGCGCGTTCACGTCTTCACAGGAGGTACGGTGAGCAACCTACGATCGACTCTGCCTGGTGCATGCGCTTTCCGAAGACAACCGAGTCACAGCTACGGGCGTGCCAGGACACGGTCCCTTCACCGTCGTGGATTCCGGCGGATCAGCGCGCTCATCATCGCCACCGTTCTCACCTTCGTCACCAGCGCATACCTTCCGGCCGCCAATGCTGATGCGGCGGCGCTTACCCTGCGAGGGCAAGCGGCTCGGACGGGCATTCTCATCGGTTCCGGGGCGATCAATCCGGCCTATCTCGATGAGCCCCTGTTCGCGAAGGTGCTCGCGACACAGTTCAACAGCCTGTCGCCCGAGAACGAACTGAAGTGGGCCTTCAGCGAACCGCAGCAAGGCGTCTTCGACTTCACAAAGCTCGACCGGCTCGTCGCCTTCGCGAAACAAAACCGCATGGCGGTCAAGGGCCACGGCCTCATCTCCAACTGCTGCAACCCGCCCTGGCTGGAGCAGATCCAGGATCCGGCTCAGCTGCGCGCCGCGATGACCACCCACTTCAAAACACTCATGACTCGGTACGCCGGAAAGGTGGACCGGTGGGACGTCATCACTGAGGCCTTGTCCACCTTCGGCGGTACCGGGCTCGAGCAGAACTACTTCTACCGGGTCCTCGGCCCTGACTACATCGCCGAGGCGTTCCGCATCGCGCACGCCGCAAACCCCAAGGCCAAGCTGTTCCTCAACGAGGCCCTGGTGGAGTACTACCCGGCCAAGCGCCAAGAGCTCTATGACCTCGTCGCCGGCCTGGTGCGGAAAGGTGTGCCCATCAGCGGTGTCGGGCTCGAAACGCACCTGACCTTCTCGCCGCCCGAGCCCGGGGTGATCACAGACATCGTGAAGTCCTACAAGGCACTCGGCCTCCAGGTCGCCATCACGGAGATGGACGTGCACCTGACTCCCCTTCCCGACAATGGCGAGTTCGGGAACCAGGCGGAGATCTACGGGAAAATCGTCAACGAGGCGCTGGACGCCGGGGTACGGGACATCAGTTTCTGGGGCTTCACCGACAAGCACGCATATACCTGGGTCCCGGGGGCGAAGCCACTGGTGTTCGACGACAAGTACCGCCCGAAGCCGGCCTTCTTCGCCATCTGGGCCGCTCTGGCGCGTCACTGATTCGTCTCGCAACAGAAGACCTCGGGGACGACCGGGATGAAGCACGACCGCCCTCATGGCGGCAGTCCCTACTCGCCTTGAACAGGGTCATCCTTCGGTGCTTGCCGGCCCGCAAGCCGGCAGAACCGAAGGATGGCCCTTCCGAGGCCCTCAGCTGCATCGTGACTCTCACGAGAGCGCTTCAGGGACCGCCCACTCGAAGAACGTGCGCATGGCCCGCTCCATGTCATGTGACGGATCGATGAGCCACTGCAACTGAATCCCGTCCCAGGTGCCGATGAGCAAACTGCTCAGCAGCCGGGGATCGCGAGCCGCATCGACGCGGCCCTGAGTCTGATCGTAGGCGAACGCCTCGGCGAGCGATGCGCTCTTCTTTCGGTAACGTTCGACGAACCAGCCGTGAGCAGGATGATCCGGGGCGGACGACTCCGCGGCGAGAATCGCCAGGAGCCTGAGCAGTTCGGGTCGTTCGAGATTGGAACGCACCCTCTCGATGGTTGCGAGGGCGACGCCACGCTCGACGCAGTCGGCCTCGAAGTCGAAGGGCGCGAAGCCCGTCCCGACAGTCACGTCTGCCCGTTCCAGAACCGCTTCGAGCAGCTCGTACTTGGTGCCGAAGTGGTGCACGATGCTGGTCAGGCTCAGATTGAGCTGACGTGAGATGTCGCGCAGTGTTCCACCGTGATAACCGCGAGCCGCGAAAACAGCGGTAGCCGCCTCAAGGATCTCTTTCGAGCGTTGTGCCGACTTGGCATACGGGCCTCGGACACGGCCGGGTCTCGTCGCGCTCATGCCAGGAACCATAGTACGGCCGCCGTCGTGTCCCGCCGCTGCGACCGTGCTGTCTCAGCCGGCCTGGCACGCGCCGCTTCTCGAATCTCGATCACTTGCAGCTCCCCGAACGCCATCGGCTCCACCGCGGGTCGGCACCGCCGGGATGGGCTCGACGTTATGACGAATTAACCGAGGGAAAATGTAGCAGGTGTACGGGTTTCGCTGTAGTGTCGCCTCCACCTGCCCCGGGTCGCTCGAACCACCCCGGGTCGCTCGAAGGAGCCTGAGTCACACCCGCGCCAGGAGGTCGACATGAACACATCTGGACTGATCAGCAGGCGGCGACTGCTCACAGGAGCAGCCGCCGCCGCGGGCAGTGCCGCGGCGGGGTCGCTGCTCAGCGGTTGTAACGCAGGTTCATCAGGCAGCGGCGGCTCGGTGACGCTCACCGCGATGTTCAGCGCCGAGGACCTCCCCAAGGAGACCATCGCCGACTTCGAGGCGAAGAACCCCGGCATCAAGATCAGGTTTTTGCAGCACGACCCTGCGCGCCTCAGTGCGATGCTGGCCTCGGGCAACCCGCCGGACATCACGATCGGCGGCGCGGTGGGCAGCGCGAACACGAACGCCCGGGGCCTCGCGATGGACCTGACTCCCTACCTGGAGAAGAGCCAGGTGTTGAAGAAGGACGATCTCCATCCCGTCAACGACAGCTTCCGCTGGGACGGCCACAGGATCGGCCAAGGTGGCTACTACGGCATCGTCAAGGACTGGAGCCAGGACGCGACGCTCTGGTACAACACCGCGCTGTTCGACCAGGCGAAGGTTCCGCACCTGAGCGACTCGCAGCCCATGAGCTACGACGAGCTGCTGGCCGTCGCCAAGCGTCTGACAGTCAAGCAGGGCGGATCGACGAAGGTCTTCGGCCTCGGTGTCGAGTGGGCTTGGAGCCTGTACGCCCCGATGGCCACGATGGTGCTCCAGCAAGGCGCGCAGCTGTACAGCGCGGACCTGAGCGAGGTCGACTTCACCACGACCGCCGCGCGCCGCGCCTTCAGCTGGTACGTCGACTTCGCCAAGGCGGGCGTTGGCCCGACGTCGTTGAACCCCCTGCCGGACGGCTCGGACATGTCCACCTTCAGCGCCAAACGGATGGCGATCACACAGGACGGCTACTGGTTCGGTGGCAACTTCATCAAGGACTCGGCCCTGAACAAGGACATCCGGATGGCGCCCGCCCCGCTCATGGGCGACAGGCGGATCAGTCCTTGCTACTCCGGCCAAGGAGCATGGATTCCGGCCAAGACAAAGCACAAAAACGAGGCCTGGAAGTTCATGGAGTACTTCATTGCAGGCCCGCC
Organism: Actinomadura rudentiformis; assembly: GCF_008923185.1. GTDB lineage: Bacteria > Actinomycetota > Actinomycetes > Streptosporangiales > Streptosporangiaceae > Spirillospora > Spirillospora rudentiformis. The sequence goes on along the minus strand of NZ_WBMT01000025.1, from coordinate 135,824 downwards.
TGCGCAGGAACGGGCCAAGAGCGGGTGGGGGCTTCCTTCATTGAAGTCGTTGCTCCCTAAGCTGCCGCAGGACCTGCCGTACCAGAAGCAGGCGCACAAGGTCGCCCAGAGCGAGCTCCAGTACCTCGCCCCTCTCCCCGACTCGCCGTACGTCACGGCCGACGCTTGGAACGCCACGCTCGACAAGCACCTGCAACGAGTGATCAAGAACAAGCAGACCGTCGACGCCGCCTGCGCCGCGGTCACCGATGAGATCAACAAGCTGCTGAAGCAGGGCAAAGAGCGAATCGGCTGAGGCGGACATGGCACGACACACCTGGTCCCGCTACCCGAGGAGAACGTTCTACCTGTTCGTGGGACCGTGGGTAGTGGGCTTTCTCCTCCTGACCGCCGCACCGCTCCTGTACGCGTTCGGCATCAGTCTGACCAACTTCGACGGCAGCTCGCCCCGGTGGAACTGGGTCGGCCTGCGCAACTACACAGAGCTGCTCGGCGACCAGGACGCCTGGGCGGCCCTGGTCAGGACGATCGTCTTCACGGCGATCGTGGTGCCGCTCAGCGTCGTCGGCGCGCTCGGCCTGGCCGTTCTGCTCAACCGCCGGCTGAAAGCGGTGGGGCTCTGGCGCACCGTCTTCTACCTGCCGTCCGTCGTTCCGATCGTCGCGACGGCCATCATGTGGAAGCTCATCCTGAACCGGGACGCCGGCATTCTGAACGCCATCCTCAGCGTCACCGGACTCGACCGGATCACCTGGCTCGTCGATCCGATGGCCTTCTACGCACTCATCCTCCTGTGCCTGTGGGGCGTCGGCGGCGGCATGATCATCATGCTCGCCGCGCTGCAGGGAGTGCCCACCGAGCTCGAGGAGGCGGCCCGCATGGACGGCGCGGGCCCGTGGAGGGTGTTCCGCCACGTCACCGTGCCGATGATCTCACCGGTCATCTACTTTCAGGTGATCACCGGTGTCATCGCGACCTTTCAGATCATCGTGCAACCGCTGCTCCTCGCCGAAACCAACAGCATGGTGACTCTTGGTCAGGTGCCGCAGGGCACGCACCTGTACATGGTGCAGGTGTGGGAGCAGTTCTTCTTGAGCAACCGCTTCGGCTACGGCTCGGCGATGTTGTGGGTCCTCTTCCTCATCACTCTCGCCTTCACCCTGCTGCTCATGCGGTCGAGCCGTTCGTGGGTCCACTACGAGGTCGACAGCGATGCAGACCGTTAGGAGTCATGCGGTGCACACGAGCAGGACACGCCTGGTCGGCAGTCGCCCGGCACTGCGGCGCCGACGCCGAAGCGCCGGCGCCACCTACATCATCCTGCTGGCGCTTGCCGTGGTCTTCGCCGGTCCGTTCTTCTGGCTGCTGCTGGCCGCGCTCAAGACACGCGGCGAGTGGGTCGCCGTGCCTACAAAGATCCTGCCCGCGGAACCGCAGTGGAGCAACTTCACCCACGCGTTCACGGACATCAACTTCCCCGCCTACGCGATGAACTCGCTGTTCCTGGCAACGACCTACGCGGTGCTCATCACACTGTCCAGCGCGGTGGTCGGGTTCGGATTCGCACGGCTGCAGGCCCCCGGCAAGCGCGTGATGTTCCTCGTGCTGCTGTCCACGATGATGCTGCCGCAGGTTCTGACGATCCTGCCGACATACGTGCTGTTCTCCCGGATCGGGCTGGTCAACACCTACTGGCCCTGGGTTCTGTGGGGCCTGGCCGCGTCCCCCTTCCTGGTCTTCCTGTTCCGGCAGTTCTTCGCGGCGATCCCGCGCGAGCTGGAGGACGCGGCGATCATCGACGGCTGCGGCTGGGGACGGATCTTTGTCAGGATCTTCCTGCCCCTCTCCCGTCCCGTGCTGGTCACGGCATTCCTGCTGTCCTTCACCTGGAACTGGGGCGACTACATCGCACCCGCTCTGCTGCTCGACGCCGACCACACGACGCTGTCCGTGGCCATCACGGCCTGGTACCAGGATCCACACGGCAACCCCCTGCCGACCGTGCAAGCAGCGGCGGCCGCCCTGTACGTCCTGCCCGTGATGCTGATCTTCTTGTTCGCCCAGCGCTACTTCATCCGGGGCGTCGTCGGGTCCGGAGTCAAGGGATGAGGAACTTGGAGCCGGACGGCAGGCTGCGGTGACCTGCCCCCAGGGCGGGGGCAGGTCACTCGACCCTATTGATGTGCGCCGCCGTCAACGCGGATCTCGGTGCCGGTGATGAAGGAACCGTCTCCGGAGACGAGCATCGCGACGACGCCGGCCACCTTCTCCGGCCCGGGGATGCCACCGGGCAGCGCCGGGCTCAACTTCATGAACAGGCCCCAGTCGGTGTCCGGCGGGACGAGACCGCCGATATTGTCGGTGATACCGCTGCTGATCCCGCCGGGAACGATGTTCACCGCCCGCAGTCCCTGCTTGCCGTATTCCGAGGCGAGGCTATGGGTGAACGAGGCGACGCCGCCCTTGCTGGCCGAGTAGGCCGCCATGTAGGGGTGCGCGAAGAAGGCCGAGGTCGAACTGAAGTTGATCACCACGCCGTCCCGCGTCGCCAGGAGGGCGGGGAGCGCCTCGCGGGTCATCAGGAATGTTCCGGTCAGGTTGATCGAGATGACCCGGTTCCACAGGTCCAGAGAACATTCGTGGGTGTGCGCGCCGCGCAGGATGCCTGCGGCGTTGACGAGGACGTCCAGTCCGCCGAGCTCCTGGATGGCCGCCGGAACGACCTGCTGGACGGCGGCCTCGTCGGAGATGTCCAGGAGCTTGGTCGAAAGACGGTCCCCCGCGTCGGCCAGTTCGGTGGTCTCCTTCAAGCCGGTCTCGGCGACGTCCACGGCCACGACCTGGGCGCCCTCTTCGAGCAATCGAAGCACGATGGCACGTGCGATGCCGGAAGCCGCCCCACTGACCAGAGCCCGTTTGCCTTGCAGTCTGTTCATGCGCTCTCGCTATTCGAGGGGAGGGAAGGACTAGGGCGCTCCAGGATGTGGGGGTAGGCGGTGGCGAACCATGCCAGTTCGTCCTCGTTGAGGCTGCCGAGCTCGTAGCACCGGCGGCCCCAGGACTCGATCAGCTTGATCATGGTCGCCGAGTCGTAAACGTCCTTCTCGCAGCGGAACCGGCCGTTGCCCGCGTAGTCGAGGACGGTGATGTTGTTCTCCTCGAAGGAGCTGCCGTCGCCGGGATTCCGCAGGACGTTGCGCAGCTCGCAGACGATTCTGCCGCGTTCGGTGTCCACGAGGTGCCAGGCTTCGGGATAGCGCATCGCGGAGCCGGGAAAGGTGCCGAGCGTCGTGGTGACCCATGGGCGTATCTGTTCGTGGCCCCGCATCGTGCCCACCATCGGGTCGATGTAGGTGGCGTCCGGCAGGAACAGCCGCACGAACGGCTCCCAGTCCCCCGACTCGGCCGCGGCGGTCACCGTATCGGCGTGTAGGCGGAAGGCGTCTTCCAGCTCTTGGCCCGTCCATTTCTGGGTCATGCCGCGAGTCTGGCGATACCCCACATGGCCGACAAAGAGAGATCCCGTTCAGCGGGAAGGATCCGCTGAACGTCGGACGGCTCCGCCTGGGCGAATCCGGCTCCTCGTTCCTTAGTTCTGCCGCCGGACGAGTGGATCGGCGAAGATTCGGTTGAGCACCAGGTCTGCGGCGCCGAGGGAGGCTGCGGAGACACCGAGCGTCGACAGGCGCAGTTCACACGGAGCCAGGTCCGCGGCCAGCACATGCGCGTCGAGTTCGGCCCTGAAGGTGTCGAGGAACCAGGGGGCCAGATCGGCGAAGAAGCCGCCGAGGATCAGCGCTCGCGGGTTCACAAGGTTGATCAGCACAGCGGCGCCCCGGCCGAGCCATACGCCATGTTCACGCAGTGCGTCCAGCACACGTGGTTCGCCTGCTTCTGCACGCTGAGCTATGGCCGCGACCTTGTCGTCGTACCTATCCCCGGCGGCAAGCGCCGTCCGCTGCCGCAAGGCTTCCAACCCGACGACCGCTTCCCAGCAGCCCGTCCGGCCGCAGCCGCAGCGAGCGTGGCTTCCAGCGATCGGCATGTGGCCGATTTCGCCGGCGTAGCCGAAACCACCGCGGTAGACCCTGCCATTCAGGAGGAGCCCTGCCCCGATGCCGATCGTCCCGGTCAGGTAGGCCGAGTCCACCGGCGATCCCCTGCGGTGCTCGGCCACGACGGCGAGGTTGGCGTCGTTGTCGCAACCAACGCCACCGGGTAGCCAGTCGGCGACGCGCACGTCCCGCCAGCGCAGGTTGGGGGCGTGCCGGACAGTAGCGGTATCGGGGTCGACCAACCCTGGTACGGCCAGGCATACCCCGAGCAGGGGCCGGTCCAGCCGGTCGACCAGGGCCGTGAGCGTCGCCCTGGCCTCTTCCGGCGAAGGAGCACGAGCGGCGATCCGTTCTCGCAGGACGACCTCGCCGGAGAGCGTCACCGCGACCGCGTTGACGAAGTCGACGTTGATCTCGACTCCGAGCGCCACCGCCGGGCCGCCGTCCAGCCGCAGAAGCGTCACCGGACGGCCCCTGCCGCCGTCGGCCGCGGGGGCGGTCTCCGCGAGCAGCCCGGCTTCGATCAGGTCGGCGACGATCGCGGAGACCGCCGCCTTGACCAGGCCGGTGTCGCGCGCCAGATCGGCCCGCGACCGGGTGCCGTGGGCCCGGACCTTGCCGAGGACGATCCGGGCGTTGTGCCTGCGCACCGTCGCCGGGGTGGCGGGACCGTCAGCGAACGCCATACAGGTGCTCGAGCGCGAGCTGATCGAGCCGCTCGAACGCCATGCCGCGAGCCGCCACGGCGTCCACGTCGATGATCACGTCCCGCAGCGTACGCCAATCCTCTCCGGCGGCCAGCGTCGGTACGGCCAACTCCTCCACCCTGGCCTGGGCCAGGGCTTCGACCACTTCGGGATCGGCACGGAACGCCCTGACCTTCTCCCGAAGGATCAGGTAGTTGGTCATGCAGGCCTTCGCCGACACCCACACCCCGTCGTCATCCTCGGTGCGCGGCGGCTTGAAGTCGAAGTGGATCGGGCCGTCATAGCCGCCGGCCTCCAAGGCGTCGACCGTCCAGAACGCACCCCGCACATTGCCCGCGCCGAACCGCAGGTCCTGGTCGAAGCGAGGACCGTGCTGGCCGTTGAGGTCAATGTGGAACAGCTTCCCGTGCCAGAGCGCCTGGCCGATGCCGTGGGCGAAGTTCAGCCCGGCCATCTCCTCGTGTCCGACCTCCGGGTTGAGCCCGACGATCTCAGGGTGTTCGAGCCTCTCGATGAAGGCCAGAGCGTGTCCGATCGTCGGCAGCAGGATGTCGCCGCGAGGCTCGTTGGGCTTGGGCTCGATCGCGAATCGCAGCTCGTAGCCTTGCTCCAGAACGTAGGAGCCGAGGATGTCGAAGGCCTCCTTGTAGCGGTCCAGCGCGGCCCGAACGTCCTTGGACGCGCCCGACTCGGCGCCCTCACGGCCGCCCCAGCAAACGTAGGTTCGTGCACCCAACTCAGCGGCGAGGTCGAGGTTCCGCATGACCTTGGCGATCGCGAAGCGGCGCACGTCGCGGTCGTTGGAGGTGAACCCGCCATCCTTGAAGATCGGATGTGAGAAGAGATTGGTGGTCGCCGTGGTGACGCGCAAGCCGGTCTCCGCAAGCGCCTTGCGGAAGGCTCCGAGCCTTTCCTCACGATCCGACTCGTCGAACGCAAACACATCGTTGTCGTGGAAGTTCACGCCATAGGCGCCGAGTTCGGCGAGTTTGCGAACGGCACGGTCCGCGGGCATCAGAGCGCGGGTCGCCGCTCCGAACACGTCCTGCGCGGCCCAGCCGACCGTCCAGATGCCGAATGAGAACTTGTCTGCTGAGGTGGGGGTGTAGGCCACGGGCACTCCTTGTTCCAGGGCAGGGCCGCGCAGCGCCCGCTACCAGCATGAACTATTTTGTTCACTAGATGAACTAAATGTCAACAGCCCCACAGCGCCCGGCAGGACTCCGGGCTGCCGGGCCCGCGACGCCCTCGCTCCCGGTGAATGGGACCGGTGGTTGTCCCACCTGGCGCGTGGCTCTTAACGTCGGCGAAGCCCGGTTGCACCGTCATTGCCGACAAATGCAAACCAGGTTGAACGCGGCCGAAACGTATTTGGGCCCGGCATGTCAATGTGCGCACCGCTAGCGCCCAAGTGGAAAGCCCCTTTCGGAGAAGCGAATGCCGATGCCCGGGTCAATTGACTCCCCCCAGGCCGAACCTCTGCTGCCCGCGTGGAATGCCTTCCTCGACGGCCTTCGCGAACTCGCGCCCGCGATGCTGGACAAGCTGCCCGGACACCTGCGTGACGATCCGCAGACCCAGCACGAGATCGGGCGGTTGATGCTCAGCGCGCTCGCGGCCCGCAGCATCGACGCGATCGCCAAGGACGGCGACCATCCCATGTTCCTGCCCTCGCTCAACGTCGTGCTCAACGTCTTCCAGCCGAACGCCGACACCGTCTACAAGACGGCGCACATCACTCCCGGCGGCAGCTACCGGCTCCGTGGGCGGGCGGGTTCGCTGCGCATCGCCAAAATCGGCACCATGGCCCCGCCCTCGGCGGATGGCGCAATCCAGGCCTCGACCTACCACGACATCAATTCCCTCAAGACCGACGAGGACGGATCGTTCGACGTCCTTCTCTCCCCGTTTCGGCCACCGGACCATGCCGGTGACTGGTGGGAGCTGGACCCCCGGGCCCACACGCTCCTGCTCCGCCAAGTCGCCTACGACTGGTCGGCCGAAAGCGACCCGGCGATCTCCATCGAGCGCCTCGACGTCCCGCCGAACCGTCCCCGTCCCGCTGCCACCGACCTCGCACGACGGCTGCACGAGCTCGCGCCCGGCGTCAGCCGCACCGCCATGCTCCTCATCGAGCATGTCGCGCAGTTGCAACGTGAGGGCTTCGTCAACAAGTTCAAAGTCTGGGACGTCGCCTCGACCCACGGCGGACTGTTCGGCCAGTTCTACTACGAGTGCGCCTACGAGCTGGAGCACGGCGAGGCGTTGCTCATCGAGTCGGATTACCCCGAGACCTGCGCCTACGCATCCCTGATCCTCACCAACCAGATCTTCGAGACCACCGACTGGTACAACAACCACAGCAGTCTCAACGGAAGCCAATGGCGTCTGGACTCCGACCGCAGGCTTCGGGTGGTGGTCTCGGCCACGGATCCCGGCGTGCCCAACTGGCTCGACACGGCGGGCTATCCGACCGGCGTCGTGCAGGGGCGCTGGACCGACTGCAGTTCGAATCCCCTGCCGTCCGCACGCAAGGTCGCCGTCGCCGATGTGCTCGGGATGCTACCTCCCGACACGCCACGGATCACCAGACAAGAGCGTGAACGGATCATCCGCGAACGGCGTGCCAGGCTTCAGCAGCGCCCGCTCTGGTAGCCAGCCCCGCAGGAGTCCGTTCTCACCCATCCCATCGGACCGGTGCTCAGCGCCGCTCCGACCCGGAAGCCCCCGGAGGAACCCGCCCCGTGGCAGCCATCCACTTCGACTTCACCGGCAGCCGCGTGCTCGTCACCGGCGGCTCGAACGGCATCGGTCTCGGTATCGCGAACGCGTTCAGCGAAGCGGGCGCGGAGGTGGTCATCACCGGGACCCGCCCAGCCGCGTCCGACTACGACCACGATCTTTCCGGCTTCGTCTACCGCCCGCTCAACCTGACCGACGAGGCAGGCATCGACGAGCTTGCCGCCTCGCTGGAACGGCTCGACGTGCTCGTGAACAACGCGGGCCAGAACCTCGCGGGCCGGGGCGAGTCGGACCCGGACGTCTTCGCGGAGGTCGTGGCGGTCAACCTGACCGCGACCTTCCGGCTTTCCACCGCGTGCAGACCGCTGCTGGCCGCCAGCAAGCTCGACGGTGGCGCCAGCATCGTCAACATGGGCTCGATGACGAGCTTCTTCGGTCAGAGCCTCGTCCCCGCCTACGGCGCCGCGAAGGGCGGCGTCGTCCAGCTCACCAAGGGCCTGGCCGTCGCCTGGGCATGCGACGGGATCAGGGTCAACGCCGTCGCCCCCGGCCTCATCGAGACCAACATGACCCGCCCCATGCTCGGTGTGGACGCGGTGATGGAGCCCTTGCTCAAGCGCACACCGATGCGCCGGTGCGGGACGCCGGCCGATGTCGCCCCGGCGGTGCTGTTCCTCGCGGGTCCCGGGGCCCGCTTCGTGACCGGACAGACGCTGCCGGTCGACGGCGGCTACTCGGTGCAGGGATGACCATGACCAACAAGATCCGTATCGACGACCTGGCCGAGCCGCGGCTGACGCCCGCACAGGAGGCCGCCCTCGCCTACGGCGAGGCTCAGCTGGTCGACCTCAGCGTCGATGCCGTCCTGGCAGCGGCCGTCCAGGCAAGTGGACTGGACGACTTCGGGCCCGACGACTTCCGCGAACGCCTGGCCCTGTGGCTGTCGGAGATGAACGAGGACGACGAGCGAACAGGGCTCGGCCGGATGTCGATGTTCGGCGACTGCGTACGCCACGCGGTCAATCGTCTGCGCATCCATGACCTGCTCAAACGGCATCCCGAGATCCACGACGTGCCGATCGAGCGGCCCGTCGTCGTGGTCGGCCTCCCCCGGTCCGGCACCACTCACCTCGTGAATCTGATCGCAGCCGACAAGCGCTTCCGCTCCATGCCGCTGTGGGAAAGCCGCGAGCCAGTGCCCGACCAGCGGGAGACCGTTCCGCCCGGCGGCGTCGACCCCCGATGGGACAGGTGCAACAAGGCCTGGGAGGCTGCGCGGAGCGCGCTCCCCCTTCTCGCCTCCATGCATCCGATGGACCCCGACCATGTGCACGAGGAGCTGGCCCTGGAGCTGCCCGACTTCTCCAGCTACCACATCGAGTGGGCCGCCCGCTGCCCAGGCTGGCGGGACTACTACCTATCCCACGACCAGACCCCGCACTACGCCTACCTGCGGACGGTGCTGCAGATCCTGCAATGGCGACGCCCGCGAGAACGCTGGGTACTGAAGTCGCCGCAGCACCTGGAACAGCTCGGGCCGCTGATGACCACGTTCCCGGACGCCACCGTCGTGGTTACCCACCGGGATCCGGTCTCGGTCATCCAGTCGACCGCCACGATGATGACCTACAGCGCGCGGCTGCACTATGGGCACACCCGCCCCGACTGGTACGTCGAGTACTGGGCCGACCGGATCCGCCGCCTGCTCGACAGCGCTGTCCGCGACCGCGACCTGCTGCCCGTGGACCGTACGGTCGACGTGCGCTTCCACGAATTCATGGCCGACGAGATGGGCACGGTCGAGCGCATCTACGACGCCGCCGGTCTGGAGCTCACGCCCGAGGCCAGGGCGCAGGTCGTCGCCTATCGCGACGATCACCCGCGCGGGCGGGACGGTCAGATCGTCTACGACCTGCGTGCCGACTTCGCGGTCGATCCCCAGGAAGTGCGTGCGCCGTTCCGCTCCTACATCGAACGGTTCGGCGTCCGCGAGGAGGTCCGATGACCGGCGGACACCCTCAACGATCTTGGACTGGAGCGGCCGTGAAGCCTCTGACCCATCTCCAGCGGCTCGAAGCCGAGAGCATCCACATCATGCGGGAGGCCGTCGCCGAGAGCGAGCGCCCGGTGATGTTGTATTCGGTCGGGAAGGACAGCGCGGTCATGCTGCGGCTGGCCATGAAGGCCTTCTACCCGTCCAAGCCGCCGTTCCCGCTGCTGCACGTCGACACGACGTGGAAGTTCCGCGAGATGTACGCGTTCCGCGACCGGACCGCGCGCGAGCTCGGTCTGGACCTGATCGTGCACCGGAATCCCGAGTGCGTACGGCTGGGCATCAACCCGTTCGAGCACGGTTCGGCGACGCACACCGACATGTGGAAGACCGAGGGCCTCAAACAGGCGCTCGACCAGCACGGCTTCGACCTCGCGTTCGGCGGAGCCCGCCGGGACGAGGAGAAGTCGCGAGCCAAAGAGAGGGTGTTCTCCATCCGTTCGCCGCAGCACCGGTGGGACCCCAAGCGGCAGCGGCCCGAGCTGTGGCGCGCCTACAACGCGCGGACCAACCCCGGCGAGACCGTACGTGTGTTCCCGCTGTCGAACTGGACCGAGCTCGACGTGTGGCAGTACATCAACATCGAGCGGATCCCGATCGTCCCGCTGTACTTCGCCGCACCGCGGCCGGTCGTGCGGCGCGACGGGATGCTGATCATGGTCGACGACGACCGGATGCCCCTCGAACCGGGTGAGACGCCGACGAAGCAGAGCGTGCGGTTCCGGACGCTCGGGTGCTATCCGCTGACCGGGGCCATCGAGTCCACGGCGGACACCCTGCTCGACATCATCCGGGAGATGCTGCTGACCACCACGTCGGAGCGTCAGGGCAGGGCCATCGACCACGACTCCAGCGCTTCGATGGAGAAGAAGAAGCAGGAAGGCTACTTCTGATGGCCCATGCCGACAGCCGGATAGCCTCCGATATCGAGGCATACCTCGCCGGCCAGCAGGAGAAGTCACTGCTGCGGTTCATCACCTGCGGCAGCGTCGACGACGGCAAGAGCACTCTCATCGGGCGGTTCCTGTACGAGTCCAAGCTCGTCTTCGAAGACCAGCTCGCGGCGCTGGAAACCGACTCGAAGAAGGACGGCACGCAGGGCGACGACCTCGACCTCGCGCTGCTCGTCGACGGGTTGGCGGCCGAACGCGAGCAGGGCATCACCATTGACGTCGCCTACCGGTACTTCTCCACCGAACGACGCAAGTTCGTCGTCGCCGACGCGCCGGGCCACGAGCAGTACACCCGCAACATGGTCACGGGTGCATCCACCGCTGACCTCGCCGTCATCCTGGTCGACGCCCGCAAGGGGTTGCTCACCCAGACGCGCCGCCACAGCTACCTCGTCGCGCTGCTGGGCATCCGCCACATCGTGCTGGCCGTCAACAAGCTGGACATCGTCGGTTACTCGCGCGAGGTCTTCGAACAGATCGATGCCGAGTACCGGGCATTCGCCGCTGAACTCGGCCTCCCCGACGTGGTCAGCATCCCGTTGTCGGCGCTGCGGGGCGACAACATCACGCAGTCCAGCCCGAACACCCCGTGGTATTCAGGCCCGACCCTCGTAGAACATCTGGAGACCGTCGACGTCGACGACGACCGGGCAGGGGAGCCGTTCCGGCTGATAGTGCAGTGGGTGAACCGGCCCCATCTCGACTTTCGCGGCTTCTCCGGCCTCATCCCGAGCGGCGTGATCCGTCCCGGCGATCGAGTGCGCATCCTGCCCTCCGGCGCGGAGAGCACCGTCGCGCGGATCGGCACCTACGATGGCGACCTGCCGGAGGCGGTCGCAGGCCAGTCCATCACACTCATCCTCACTGACGAGATCGACGTCAGCCGGGGCGACATCATCGCCGCGGCGGACGCACCGCCTGCCATCGCCGACCAGTTCGAGGCGCACATCGTATGGATGAGCGAGGACGAATTGCTGCCCGGACGACGCTACCTCGCCAAGATCGGCGCGAGGACCGTCGGGATGGCCGCCGACCATCCCAAGTACCGGGTGAACGTCAACACGCTGGAGCACACGGCAGCCAGGACGCTGAGCCTCAACCAGATCGGTGTGTGCACGGTCCATTTCGACCAGATGACACCGTTCGACCCCTACAAGGACAACCGGGACCTGGGCGGATTCGTCATCATCGACCGCCTGACCAACGCCACAGTGGGGGTCGGGCTGCTGAACTTCGCCTTGCGGCGCGCCGACAACGTCCACTGGCAGGCACTTGAGGTCGACAAGGCCGCCCGCGCCGCCTTGAAGCGGCAAAGGCCGACAGTGGTGTGGTTCACCGGGCTGTCCGGCGCGGGAAAGTCGACCATCGCCAACCAGGTGGAGCGCAGGCTGCACGCGCTCGGGCACCATACCTATCTGCTCGACGGAGACAACCTGCGACACGGTCTGAACCGCGACCTGGGCTTCACCCCGGCCGATCGCGTCGAGAACGTTCGGCGCAGCGCTGAGGTCGCCGCCCTCATGACGGACTCCGGCCTCATCAGCTTGGTCTGCCTGATCTCTCCGTACCGGGAGGACCGCCGCATGGCTCGGGACCTGGTCGAGGACGGAGAATTCGTCGAGGTCTTCGTCGACACCCCGCTGGCAGTCGCCGAGGCCCGGGATCCCAAGGGCTTGTACGCCAAGGCCCGGCGTGGCGAACTGCCGAACTTCACCGGGATCGACTCCCCCTACGAGCCTCCGGAACAGCCTGAACTCCACATCCGGATGAGCGAGACCACCACCGAACAGGCGGTGGAGCGGATCGTCACCTACCTGCTGAACCGGCCCGCCGAGCCCCGCTGACAACCCGGGAGTCCGCCCGATGGCTCCCTCCCAGAACTGAACGAGGAACGCAGATGCAGGCGTATCGACTCTTCGGACAGCATGACCTCCGGTTGCAGGACGAGCCCGACCCCGACTTGAAGGCCGGCGAGGTACGCCTGCGGATGGCCTATGTCGGCATATGCGGCACCGACCTGCACTACTACTTCGCCGAGGACGACGCGCTGCCGAGCCGCCCCCGGCACATCGGGCATGAGCTGTCGGCGACCGTCGCCGAGGCGGCTCCGGACGTCACCTCGGTCTCGGTGGGCGACCGTGTCGCCGTGTTCCCGCTGATCTCGTGCGGCGAGTGCGGCGAGTGCCGCGCCGGCCATCCGATCTCGTGCGAGCGGGTCGACCGTTCGGTCTCGACGGTGGGGTGCGGCGGCCCGATCGGCGGTCTGGCCGAGCACACCGTGATCCCTGCCGATCTGGCGGTGAAGCTGCCTGACAGCGTCAGCCTCCTGCAGGGTGCGCTGATCGAACCCCTCTCCGTGGCGGCCACCGCGGTCCTCCGGGCCAACACCAACAGGGACGGCGTGGCGCTCGTCACAGGCGCCGGGCTCATCGGCATCGGCTGTGCGCTGGCCCTCCGGGCGACCGGGGTGTCGACGGTCGTCGTCGAACTCTCCGAGGAACGCCGGAAGACCCTGGCCGACATCGAGGGGCTGACGGTTCTCGATCCGGTGAGCGACGACATCGACGGCATCGTCCGCTCGATGAGCGGCGGTTCCGGCGCTGACGTCGTCTTCGAGTGCGCGGGTGCGGCTAAGGCCATGGACCTCGCGTTCTCGATCACCCGCAGGCGCGGCCGCATCGTCGTCATCGGGCTGCACGAACGGCCGTACTCGATGAACGCGCTTCTCGTGCTGGCCAAGGAGCTGACCATCCAGGGACACAGCGGTGAGTCCCGAGAGGCATTCGAGGCGGTCATCGACTGGATGGACCGGGGGCTGCTCCCCGTCGACCAGTGGGTGACCCTCGTCGGCTATGACCGGATCGTCGAAGACGCGCTCGAACCGTCCCGCCGGGGACGACTCATCAAGGCCGTAATCGAAGTACCGCGACCTCGTTGAAGGGGCTCATAGGTCCAGGGCAGCTCGTTCAGCACGGGAGCCACACGAGCGTGGGTCTCCGTCGAACCGCATGGCCGCCGTCACCCGACCTAACTCCCGATCAGCGGGAAGGCCAGGGATCACGGGCGTGACACCTTCCTACGATGACGCTGGAATTCACGCAGCGAAGGGACGGATCGATGGCCTACGAGCGCGGGGACAATCCGCCGGCAGGTGACGGCGTCGTCGAGCCGGTCTCCCTGGCCTCGGTTGGGTCCTTCGAGCACGACGCGGACGTCGTCATCGTCGGCTTCGGATGCGCAGGGGCGGCCGCGGCCTTCGAAGCCGCGTCGGCGGGAGCCGACGTGCTGGTTCTCGAACGGTTCTCGGGCGCCGGCGGATCGTCGGCCCAGTCGGGCGGTGAGATCTATCTCGGCGGCGGTACCAGTGTGCAGAAGGCCTGCGGCTTCATCGATACGCCCGAGGACATGTTCGACTACCTTGAGGCCGCGCTGGGGCCGCATGCCGACACGGAAAAACTGCGGCTCTACTGCGAAGGAAGCGTCGAACACTTCGAATGGCTCTGCGCGCGAGGGGTGCCCTTCCAAGAATCGCTGTACGCCGAACCCGCATGGATGGCGCCGACGGAGGACGGGCTGATGTGGCTCGGCGAGGACGCCTGGCCGTTCTCGACGCTCGCCCGGCCGGTTCCGCGCGGACACCGACCACCCGTAGCCGGGTACGGAGGTGGTCTGCTCATGGACAAGCTCGTCGGTGCGGCGACGGAAGCCGGAGCCCGATGCCACACCGACACCCGGGCTGCGGCGCTTGTCGTCGACGAATCGGGACGCGTCGCTGGAGTGGTGGCCCGGCGGTTCGGTGAGACGGTCCGGTATCGGGCCCGCAAGGCTGTCGTGCTGACCACCGGGGGCTTCGTCGACAACGAGCGGATGCTCGCCGACCACGCTCCGGTGCTCCTCGGGCACGGCAAGGTCAGCGACGGCGGCGATGACGGCAGGGGAATCCTCATGGCAACGGCGCTGGGGGCGGCCACGCGCCGGATGGCGAGCGTCGAGGCGGCACTGACGGTGACTCCGGCCATGGCGTGCCGGGGCATCCTCGTCAACGCCCTCGGACAGCGTTTCACCAGCGAGGACGGGTACCCGGGGAGGTTCAGCCACGCAGCCCTCGGCCAGCCCGCCCCCTGGTGGCTGATCCTCGACGAGGAGGGTTTCGCTGCCGCCTCCGCAGGCGCGCCGCCAGAACATGTGGCGGAGACGCTGGCCGAACTGGAGCAGGAACTCGGAATGCCGCCGGGCGTGCTGGAGATGAGCGTCCACCTCTACAACCGGCATGCCGCTCGCGGTGAGGACCCTCTCTTCCACAAGGATGCGAAGTGGCTGCGCGAGCTCAAGGGACCGTTCGCCGCAGTCGATCCGCGGGTCGCGGCCAGGTTCGTGGAGAACCGACGGGAGGCGACCGGGATCTCCGGATTCACCCTCGGCGGGCTTCACACGACGGTCGACGGGCAGGTGCTGCACGTCTCGGGACGGCCGATCGCAGGTTTGTTCGCGGCGGGGCGGGCCTCCTCCGGCATCCACGGGGACGGCTATGTCAGCGGTACCTCACTCGGGGACGGCACGTTCTTCGGCCGGCGCGCCGGGTGGTCCGCCGCCGAGCCCTCCCACTGATCGGGACGGCGAGCGCGGCCCGAGTCGGGCGCGGACTACCGTCACGGCAAGCCCCCGAACTTCCCGGTTAGGACACCAATGACGGAGTTGACCCACGCGTCGACCCTGCGGGAGCTCGCTACCGACAGCGGCGTCCTGCGCTACCACGAGGCGGGCGAAGGCCCGCCTCTCCTGCTGCTGCACGGTTCCGGGCCCGGCGTCACCGGCTGGCGCAACTTCCGCGGGAACCTGCCGGTGCTCGCGGAGCGGTTCCGCTGCCTGATCCTGGAACTTCCCGGGTTCGGCGTCAGCGACCCGACCGACCAGCATCCCATGATCGCCGCCGGGGCGGCCGTCACCCGCTTCCTCGACGGCCTCGGCCTCCCCCAGGTCGATGTCATCGGCAACTCAATGGGCGGGATCATCGGCGTCCAGGTCGCGCTCGCCCACCCCGAGCGCATCAGGCGGCTGGTGACCATCGGCGGCGTCGGCAGGAGCCTGCTCAGCCCCGCGCCCGGCGAGGGCATCCGCCTGCTTCAGGAGTTCACCGACCACCCCACCCGCGAAGCCCTCGTCCAGTGGCTGCACTCCATGGTGTACAACCCGGCGCTGGTCACCGAGGAGCTGATCGAGGAGCGCTGGCAGCAGGCCACCGACCCCGCCACCCTCGAGAGCGCAAGGCGGATGTACGGGAAGGCCGCGTTCGCCGCCGGCACAGCCGCGGCAGCAGCGGCCGACACCCCGCCTTACTGGGCCATGCTGCACAAGCTGAAGGCCCGCACCCTGATCACTTGGGGCCGCGACGACCGGGTCAGCCCCGTCGACATGGCGCTGCTGCCCATGCGGACGATCCCCGACGTCGAGGTGCACGTCTTCCCCGACTGCGGCCACTGGGTGATGATCGAGCAGAAGGACGCTTGGGAGAGCGTCGTCCTCTCCTTCCTCACCCGCAAGGACGGCTGAGGAGACCCATGATGACCAACCGCGTCCTCAACACCCTGATGGAACGGGCCGAGGAGATCCGCGCGCTCGGCCCCGTCAACGAACGGCTTGGCAGGCTCGAGGAGCCGGCCGTCAAGGCCCTGCGCGACTCGGGCGCGATCCGGATGCTGCAACCCCGGACGTACGGAGGCATGGAGGCCCACCCGCGAGAGTTCGCCGAGACCGTCATGGGAATATCCGCGCTCGACGGGTCGACCGGCTGGGTCGCCGGGATCGTCGGCGTCCACCCGTGGGAGATGGCGCTGGCCTCCCCCGAGGTCCAGCGGGAGGTGTGGGGTGACGACCCTGACACCTGGATCGCCTCGCCGTACGCGCCGATGGGTGTCGCCCGGCCCGTCGATGGCGGCTACGTCTTCAACGGGCGGTGGCAGTTCTCCTCCGGCACCGACCACTGCGACTGGATCTTCCTGGGCGCGCTGCTCGGCGACACCGACGGGAAGCCCGTCCAGCCGCCTGCCGGACTCCACATGGTGCTGCCCCGGCGCGACTACGAGATCGTCGAGGGCTCCTGGGATGTGGCCGGGCTCAAGGGCACCGGCAGCAAGGACATCATCGTCCGCGATGCCTTCGTCCCCGAGCACCGGGCGCTTCCCTTCGCCAAGGTCATCAGCGGTGAGGCCGCCCGCGAATCCGGGCTGGACGACCCCGTCTACCACGTGCCGTTCTCGTGCATGTTCCCCCTCGGTATCACCGCCGCCGTCATCGGCATGGCCGAGGGCGCGCTCGCCCACCACCTGGCCTACCAGCGCGACCGGATCCAGATCACCGGGACCAAGGTCAGAGACGATCCGTACTCCCTGTACGCCCTCAGTGAGGCGGCCGAGGAGATCGCGACTTCGCGAATCCGATTCCTGGACAACGCCTGCCGTATGTACGACACGGTCGCGGCCGGCGGCGAGGTCACCTTCGCCGGCCGGGCGGCCGGGCGCCGGGCCCAGGTTCGGGCGGCCTGGCGGGCCGTCCAGGCCATGAACGAGATCGTCCTGCGTTCCGGGGGCAACGCCATGCGCAACGACAATCCGATCCAGCGGTTCTGGCGCGATGCCCACGTCGGGCTGGCCCACGCCATCCACGTTCCGGGCTCGGTCTACCACGCCTCGGCGCTCACAGACCTGGACATCGAACCCCCGCAGGGCCCGATGCGCTCGATGATCTGACCACTCCGCCGATGGGAGGCACACCGATGTCCATCCGAGGACTCGGCTACTTGCAGGTTCAAGCGACCGACGTCGGCCGCTGGCGCGAGCTGGCGATCGACGCGCTCGGCTTCGCGGAGGGCTCCGGGCCTGACCCCGAGGGTCTGTATCTGCGCATGGACGAGCGCCGCCATCGGCTGGCGGTGCTGCCCGGTGAGTCCGACCGTGTGCTCGCGGTCGGCTGGGAGGTCCGCGACCAGTACGCTCTGGCCTCCGTCCGGGAGGCGGTGGAGAAGGCCGGCATCGAGGTGACCGTGTTGTCCGCCGCCGAGTCCGCCGAGCGGAACGTCGAGGCGGCAATCGCTTTCACCGACCCGGTCGGGACGCCGGTCGAGGTGTTCTTCGGCCCTGTGCTCGACCACGGCCCCCTCCGCACGGGGTTGGACCAGCGATTCATCACCGGCCCCCAAGGCATGGGGCATGTCGTCCTTCCGACGCCCCGTCCGGAGGAGGCCGTCGCGTTCTACTGCGAAGTGCTCGGCTTCCGGCCGCGCGGCGCGATGAAGGTCGCCGAGGCGGCGGGCCATCCGGTACGGGTGCGCTTCCTCGGGATCAACGAGCGCCACCACAGCCTGGCGATCTGCCCCGCCCCGCACCAGGGCGACCCGGGCCTCGTCCACCTCATGGTGGAGGTCGACACGCTCGACGCGGTCGGGCGCGCCTTGGACCACGTGAACAGGCTCGGCTTCTCCGTGTCCTCCACACTCGGCCGCCACACCAACGACAAGATGATCTCCTTCTACGTCCGGGCGCCCGGCGGCTGGGACATCGAGTACGGCACCGACGGCCTGCGAGTCGACGAGCGCTACTACACAGCCGAGGAGATCACCGCGGACAGTTACTGGGGCCACGACTGGTCGGGCGCGGAGCCGCTGGCGGCCTTCGTCCCACCCCAGGCGTGAACCCGGGATGATGAGCTCCTCGCGAGCGGCGGCCTGTGCCCGCGCTCTGTATGAAGCACGGGCCTCCCGAAAGCCGATCCCGCCGTTCACCGATGAGGACTCCTCCCTGGGGATGGACGACGGGTACGCCATCCAGCGCGAGCTGATCTCCCTGCTGCTCGCCGACGGCGAAGAGATCATCGGCTACAAGTGCGGAGTGACCTCCGTGCCGATGCAGCGCATGCTCGGCGTGGACTCCCCTGACTACGGGCCGGTCCTCGCCTCGACGGTCTACCCCGACGCCGGGACGGTCCCCCTGGACCGATTCATCGCACCCAAGATCGAAGCCGAGATCGTCTTCGTTCTCGGCGGCCGCCTGGAGGGACCGGACGTCACCTACGCGCAGGCGCGCGCGGCCATCTCCGGCGTGCTGGCCGGGCTGGAGATCGTCGACTCCCGGATCGAGGACTGGCGGATCAAGCTCGCCGACACCGTCGCGGATCTCGCCTCCAACGGAGCCATGGCCGTCTCCCCGACCGCGGTGCCGTTCGCCGATCTGCCCGATCCACGGCTGGTCGGCATGGTGCTCACCCGCAACGGCGAACTGGTCGACACCGGCGCGGGCGCCGCCGCCCTCGGCGACCCGGTCGCCGTGGTGGCGTGGCTGGCGAACGTCCTCGGCCGCAACGGGATCGCGCTGGAACCCGGCCATCTGGTGATGACCGGGGCGCTGCACGCCGCCGTGCCGATGAACGCCGGCGACGTGTTCGTCGCCGAGTTCGACCGCCTCGGCTCCGTCTCCCTGCACGTCGCGGAGGCCCCGGAGCGAACCGAGGCATGACCGAATGCGAGAACTGAGAACCTTGGCATCGCACCTGCCTGCTCCCGGGAACGACGCCGGGCTGCGGCACCCGGGACGACTTCCCATGCACGCCCTGCGTCGCCTTCCCGAGATCGACCTCGACGGGCCATGGGACTTCCAGCTCCTCGACGCCCCCGACATGCCGATCGCGGATGCGTGGAAGACCGTGGACGTGCCAAGCCTGTGGACGATGCACGAGGACCGCGACCGGCCGCACTACACCAACGTCGTCATGCCCTTCGACGAGATCCCACCGCACGTCCCCTCGCACAACCCCACCGGGGTGTACCGCCGCACGGTCGAGTTCTCGCCGCCCCCTGACCGCCGGGTCATCCTGCACGTAGGGGCCGCCGAAGGGCTGCTGCAGGTGTACGTCAACGGCCGACCGGCCGGCATGAGCTCAGACTCGCACCTGGCCGCCGAGTTCGACGTCACCGACCTCCTGCACGACGAGACGAGCACCTTCGAGCTGCGGCTGAGCAAATGGTCCGCCGCCACCTACCTGGAGGACCAGGACCAATGGTGGCAGGCGGGTCTCAGCCGTTCGGTCTTCTTGTACTCCGTCCCGCTGATCCGGCTCGCCGACCTCGACGTGGTCGCCGATTGGGACCCGGCCACCGCGCTGGGCAGCCTGCGGGTCACCGTCGCCACCGAGGGCTTGGCCGGCCTCGACGACACCGGCTGGCAGGTCCGGATCGAGACGCTCGGCCAGTCTTCAACGGCGCCCGTGGCTGCGCGGATACCACCGCAGACCCCGCCCGTGCTTCCGCAGGACCGCTCGACCCGGCATCAGCCGCTGATCCCGCCGGACACGATGGACCTGCTGAGCGAAACCGCTGCGGGCATGGCCCTCCCCCCGGACAAGCGCGCGACCGGCGACGCCATCAGGAACCACCTGAGGCCCGCACAGCGGCCCGGCACCGCGACCTTCGCACTCAACGGCCTGGACGTGCCCCCGTGGACCGCGGAGACCCCGCATCTGGAAGACCTTCTCGTCCAATTGGTGTCTCCGGCCGGGGAGGTCGCCGACGAGACGCGCACCAGGATCGGCTACCGCCGGGTGCGGATCGAGGGACGGGATCTGCTCGTCAACGGCCGGCGGATCCTGATCCAAGGGGTCAACCGCCATGACGTCGACCCGCGCACCGGACGCGTGCTCTCCCCCGAGACGATGCTCGCCGAACTCAGCCTCCTGAAGAGGTTCAACGTCAACGCCGTTCGCACCTCGCACTACCCCAACGACCCGGTGTTCCTGGATCTCTGCGACGAGATCGGTTTCTATGTGGTGGACGAGGCCGACATCGAAGGGCACGCGTTTCTCACCACGCTGCCCGCCGATCCCCGGTACCTGCCCGAGTTCGTCGAACGCGTCTCGCGGATGGTGCTGCGCGACCGCAACCACCCCTCGGTGATCATCTGGTCGCTCGGCAACGAGACCGGTTACGGTCCCGGCCACGATGCCGCCGCCGCCTGGATCCGAGCGGCCGACCCCACCCGGCCGTTGCACTACGAGGGCGCCATCACCATCGACTGGCATACGGGGCACGCCGCCACCGACATCGTGTGCCCGATGTACCCGTCATTCGCGAGCATCGAGGCGTACGCGGCCGATCCTCGCGGCGACCGGCCTCTGATCATGTGCGAGTACGCGTACAGTCAGGGCAACTCGACAGGAGGCCTGGCCTACTACTGGGCATTGATCGAAACGCTGCCCGGGCTGCAGGGCGGCTTCATCTGGCAGTTCAAGGATCACGCGCTCGATCCGGACGGGGATGGCGCCTACCGTTACGGCGGAGACTTCGGCGACCAGCCGAACGACGGGGTGACCGTGCTCAACGGTCTGGTGTTCCCCGACCTCACGCCCAAGCCCGCCCTCTACGAGGCCCGCGGGCTGTTCAGCCCGGTACGGGTCTCGGCAACCGCGGAGGAAGTCCGCTCTGGTGCGTTCACCCTGCGCAACCGGCAGACCTTTTCCGACATCAGTGGTTACACCATGGAACTGCGCGTCGAAACCGATAGCCGCCCTCACGACCCGGTCACCATCCCCACGCCCGACCTCGCACCAGGGAGCGAGACCGCCGTCGACATCCCCGCGTCCCTCCGTGAACAACTCGCGGATGGCTCGGCCCTGGCACTGACCGTCACGATCCGCACGCGGTACTCGACGATGTGGGCACAGGCCGGCACGGAGGTCGCCATCGAGCAGGTGCGCCTGCCGCGGGCGCCGAAGCCCCTCACGTCGTCGCCGCATCACGTGGCCGGGGTTCCGAGCGACGGCGTCCTCACACATCCGCTGTTGCGCCGGGCACCGCGCCTTTCACTGTGGCGTGCCCTCACCGACAACGACGGCTCCTTCCCCCTGGACAACCGATTCGTGCGTACCGGCTTTTTCGAGTTGATCCCCGCGGACGTGCAGATGGACAAAACGGAGGGCATGGTCGTCGTCACCACCCGATACAAGACCGCTTTCGGCGACGAGGTCGTGCACCGGCGGACCATTACCGCGCTCGACGACGCCGACTGGGTTCTCCACGAGACCGTGGAGCTACCCGAAGTCGAGGAGACGCTCCGCGTGGGCATGGAATTCGAGCTCGGCGAGGGATTCGACCGCGTGCGCTGGACCGGTCTCGGACCTTGGGAGAACTATCCCGACCGGTGCGCCTCGGCCCTGCTAGGCACGTGGGAGAGCAGCATTGACGGCTTGGCCGTTCCTTACATCCTTCCGCAGGAGAACGGCACGCGCGGCGCGGTGACCGCGCTGGAGCTCAGCGGGCCGGCGGGCAAGGTGCGAACCCGGCACGCCGGTCCGCTGCACATGAACGTCAGCCGCTTTTCGGTCGCCGAGCTGGAGGCGGCCGCGCACTGGTGGGAACTGCCCCGCAACGCCACCACCATCGTCCATCTTGACGTGGCGCATCGCGGAGTCGGCACCGGCGCTCTGGGTCCGGACACCCGCCCGTGGCACAGGCTCTCGTGCCGTCATTACGACTGGGAGTGGCGACTGACGATCGAGCGCTAAGCCAGTCGCTCAAGAACAAGGAATCGCATTCATGACTTCACAAGCATCTGAACTGACGCTCGACGAGAAGACCTCGCTGCTGAGCGTGACGTAGACGTCCTGACGGCCGAGGAAAGCACAACCTGCGTGGGGACGCCGTCAGACCGACAGTTGCTCGGACGGGTAAGCGACGCCCAGCGCGGCCCTGGCGGTATCCAGCACCTCGAGGATGTCGATGGTCTCGGTGTGCGGGATCAGCGGGCTTTCGAGAAGACCCTCGCGGAGGCAGCGCTCCACCTCGACGATCTCCGGGCCGTAGCCCCAGCCCTGGCCCGCCAGCGGATCCGCGAAATCGGTGCGCCCGTCCGGGCCGTGCAGGGTCATGGACCACGGGCGGCAGACACCCTCCAGCGTGATCGAACCGGTGGATCCGAGGATCGCCGCTTGGTCGGGTGCGGCGGTGGAGACCGAGCACCACAGGTGGGCACGCGGAACGCCGCCGTAGCTCCATTCCATGGCGACGGTGTCGTCGGCGCCTGTAGCAGCCAGTTCGCCCGAGGCGGTGACCACTTCAGGGCGGCCGAGCAGCAGGTAGGCGAAGGTCGCCGGATAGATGCCCAGGTCCAGCAGGGCGCCGCCGCCGTTGGCGATGTCGTAGAGGCGGTGGGCCGGGTCGAACGGGAGGCCCGCGCCGAACTCGGCACGCACCCACCGCGGTTCGCCGATCGCGCCGTCGGCCACGAGCGCGGCGGCCTTGCGGATCAGCGGGTTCAGCCGCATCCACATGGCCTCCATGGCGAAGACTCCGGCGGCGCGGGCGGCGTCGAAGACCTCCCGGGCGTCGGCGGCGTTCAGGCACACCGGCTTCTCGATCAGCACCGCCTTGCCCGCCTGGATGGCCAGCAGGGCCTGCTCGCGATGGTAGGGATGCGTCGTGGCGACATAGACGACATCCACGTCGTCGTCGGCGAGAAGCTCAGCGTAGCTGCCGTAACTGCGGGCGGCGCCGTACCGGGCGGCGAATGCCTCGGCCCGTCCCGCGTCTCGCGCGGCGACGGCGGTGACGACACTGCCCGTGCTCAGCGCGATGTCATGGCACACCGACCCGGCGATACCCCCCGCACCCAGAATTCCCCAGCGAATCACGAACGCCCCTTGGCTCGTCTTGATCAACATGGCTGCGGCCCGCAGCCTGTCACTTGGCTGTGCGGAAAGACCAGCGTTTCCCGCTAAGCGGGAGGCGGGGGTGGTTGGGGTGTGGCGCAGGTCATAGAACCGGCACAAGCGTTAGCGCACCGATCGTGACCACTGCAGCCCGCCTGCAGCAACTTCGAGACCGCCCGCGCCACCCTCAACTCCTACGATCCCGCCCGCGTCTTCAGCAACACCTTCCTCGACATACTGCTTCCCTGACCATCATCTGGACTACGAGCGGTCAGAGCGGTCATCGGGCTGTGACAGGAGGCGAAGGGCCGCTCGATACCCGAACACCATGCCTGAGCCGAGCGGGGTGCCGGGACCGGGATAGACGTGGCCCGCGACGGACGCCGCCGCATTGCCCACAGCGAACAGGCCGGGAATGGGGTCGCCCGCGGTGTCGAGGGCGCGCCCGTCGCCGTCGGTCCGCACGCCGCCCTTGGTACCCAGGTCACCGAGGACGATCTGGACGGCGTGGAACGGTGCCCGCTCGACGGGGACCAGACACGGGTTCGGCCCCTCACCGGTGCCGAAGAATCGGTCGAACGGGTCTTTCCCCCGCTGGAAATCCTCGTCCACGCCCGTGGTGGCGAATCCGTTGAACCTCGCGATCGTCTTGTCCAGGGCGTCGACCGGAACGTCGATCAGCTCGGCGAGTTCCGGCAAGGTGGCCGCGCTGCGCCAGAGCCCGGCCCGGCGGAAAGCGTCCGGGTCCGGGACAGGCTGGGTAACCGCCGGCAGGTTGTCGAACCGGTCGTCGAAGACGAGCCAGGCGGGGACGTGGGTGATCCCGGTGGCCTGTCCCTCGTGCATCGCGTGGCCGAGGCGGTCGTAGGGCAGGGACTCGTTGGCGAACCGCTCGCCCGCCGCGTTGACGAGAACGCCACCGCGCAGGCCGAGCGTGAAGGCGGCATGGCCGTTGGGGAACAGGGTGGCCGGGCACCACCATGCCTCGTCCATGAGGTCGATCGCGGCGCCGACCTCGAGTGCCGCGGCCAAGGCGTCACCGGTGTTGGAATCCGGCGCGGAGGACGTCCAGGACGCCCCGGGCAGCCCGTGATGGCGCTGCCGCAACGTGTCGTCGCACTCGTAGCCTCCTGCGGCGAGGACGACCCCGCGCTCGGCCAGCAGCCGGAAGGTCTTCCCGCCCGTCTCGGCGACGACACCTGCAGCCCTGCCGTCCCGGACGATCGCTGACCGCATACGAACGCCGGTGCGCAGCTCGGCCAGGCCTGTCGCGTCCAACGCGAGCAGGAGCCGCGCGACGAGAGCCTGCCCGCCGACGAGGGTCTCGCGATCCTGGTCGACCCCGTACTGGTCGACGCCGATCGGCGGTCGCAGCACCGCGCGCCTGCCCGCGAGCCGGACGGCGGACAGCGGCTCGGGGAAGATCGCCCGGCCGCCGTCGATCCGGCCGGGCGCGTCGTAGTAGTCGGGAAACGGCTGGTGGGTGAAGGCCACGGACGGGTCGCGTTCGAGGAACTCCACCAACTCCGGCCCGGTCGACACGTAGGCCTTCTGAAGGTCAGCGGGGGTACGGTCGCCGACGACCGCCGAGAAGTACTCAAGTCCCTGTTCGACGGTGTCGGCGACCCCGGCGCGCAGCAGCGCCGGATTGCCCGGCAGCCAGATGGCGGCGCCGGAGTATGCGCTGGTGCCGCCGACATGGTCGGTCTTCTCCAGCACGACGGTCCGCAAGCCGCCGGCGGCGGCCGTGTAGGCGGCGGTCAAGGCGGCCGCGCCCGACCCGACGACGATGACGTCCGCCGTCTCGTCGGGGCGCTCACTCGTTGTGGCCATCAGTTCTCTCCTCAGGTCATCTCTCAGTGCGCTGCGCTCTGGGTCACGGACGTGCCTCTCTGGGCAGGCCGAGCACCCGCTCGGCGAGGATGTTGCGCTGGATCTCGTTCGAACCGCCGTAGATGGTGTCGGCGCGGGTGTACAGGAACAGGCGCTGCAGATCGTCCAGCTCGTAGGGTTCCGCCACGACGAGTGCGGACGCGCCGGCCACCTGCATGGCCAGTTCACCGAGCGAGCGGTGCCAGGTCGCCCACACCAGCTTGGCCACGGACGCGGCACCCATGGCGCCGGTCTCACCGGGCGATCCGGCCAGGGTGCGCAGCGCGTGCAGCCGGAGCAGGTCCAAGCCCATGTGAGCGTGCGCGATCCGGTCCTGGATCACCGGGTCGTCGATCGCGCCGTTCCGCCGGGCGAGCGTGACGACCGCTGCGAGTTCGCGGGCGAAGGCGACCTGCTGGCCGATGGTGGAGATGCCGCGCTCGAAGCCGAGGGTGGCCATGGCGACCTTCCAGCCGTCGCCCGGCTCCCCGACGACGAGTGACGTCTCGGTGCGGGCGCCGTCGAAGAAGACCTCATTGAACTCGGACGTGCCCGTGAGCTGGGTGATCGGCCGGACCGTGACGCCCTCCTGGCGCATCGGCACCAGCAGATAGGACAGCCCGTCGTGGCGACGGGAGCCGGGGGTCGTCCGGGCGACCACGAAGCACCAGTCCGCCTGGTGAGCCAGGGACGTCCAGATTTTCTGACCGTCGACGACCCAGCCGTCGCCGTCGTTGACCGCCCGGGTGGCGACGGCGGCCAGATCCGAACCGGCGTTTGGTTCTGAATAGCCCTGGCACCACAGCTCCTCCACCGCTCTGATCTTCGGCAGGAAACGCTCACGCTGGGCGTCGCTACCGAAGGCGATGAGGGTGGGCCCAAGCAGTTCCTCGCCCAGATGGTTGACCCTGGCCGGAGCTTCGGCGCGAGCGTACTCCTCGTGGAAGACGACCTGCCGGAGCAGGCTCAGGCCGCGTCCGCCGTGCTCAGGCGGCCATCCAAGGGCAGTCCAGCCGTGCGCGCCCAAATGCCGGTCCCAGGCCAGCCGTTCCTCGAAGGCCTCGTGCTCGCGTCCCGGACCGCCCAGCCCGCGCAACCCGGCGAAGTCATCGGACAGATAGGTCTCCAGCCAGTCGCGCGCTTCACGGCGGAAGCGCTCGTCCTCCGCGGAGTACCTCAAATCCATGCGCTACGCTCCTACTGGATGGCCTACCAAACAAATGTTTGGTATATGCGGCTTCCGGGCGGTGCCGCAACCCCCATGTCCGCTCAGAGGGAGAAACAGCATGAGCACCGAGTCAGCCGCGGCTGAAACCCTCAACCCCGCGCAGTCGGCCCAAGAGGTCGTCCTCTACGAGAAGCGCGGGCCCGTCGCCGTAGTCACGCTGAACCGGCCGCAGTACCGCAACGCGCAGAACTCCAAGGTCACCTACGCCCTTGACGCCGCCTTCGTGCGCGCCGTCGACGACAACGATGTGAAGGTCATCGTGCTCACCGGTGCCGGCGAGCACTTCTGCGCGGGCCACGACATCGGAACGCCTGGACGCGACATCGACGAGTCGTTCGAACGCAAGGCCGTCATCTGGTGGGACCACACCGACCGGCAGGGCGTGGACCGGCGGCTCGCCCGTGAGGCCGAGGTGTACCTCGGCATGTGCCGGCGCTGGCGGGAGATCCCCAAGCCGATGATCGCCATGGTGCAGGGCGCCTGCATCGCGGGCGGCCTCATGCTCGCCTGGTCGTGTGACTTCATCGTCGCCTCCGAGGACGCGTTCTTCTCCGATCCCGTGGTCCGGATGGGCATCCCCGGAGTCGAGTTCTTCGCCCACCCCTGGGTGATGAACCCGCGCGCCGCCAAGGAGTTCCTGTACACCGGCGACCGGTTCGACGCGGGGCGCGCACACGCCCTCGGCATGGTCAACCACGTCGTCCCACACGCCGATCTGGAGTCGACGACCCTGGCGATGGCCGCGCGGATCGCCGACATGCCCCCGTTCGGACTGGCGCTGGCCAAGAAGGCGATCAACCAGGCCGAGGACCTCCAAGGCATGCGTGCCGGGATGGATTCGGTGTTCGGGCTGCACCACGCCGCCCATGCCCACAACGCCG
Source organism: Actinomadura rudentiformis (assembly GCF_008923185.1). GTDB lineage: Bacteria > Actinomycetota > Actinomycetes > Streptosporangiales > Streptosporangiaceae > Spirillospora > Spirillospora rudentiformis. The sequence continues at coordinate 108,643 of NZ_WBMT01000025.1, read as the reverse complement.
AGGTGAGCGCCGACTCCCTCGCCGGGATGGACGCCCGGCGCATGCGCGATGCCGGGGCGGCCCGGTGAATCTCGACCTCGACGAGCGCGTCCGCGCATTCCGTGACGAGGCGCGCGCCTGGCTGCGCGAGAACGTGCCCGCCGAGCCACTGCCGCATATGGACACCGCCGAGGGGTTCGAGGCCCACCGGGAATGGGAGATGACGCTCGCCGCCGACCGCTGGTCCGTGGTGTCGTGGCCGACCGCCTTCCTCGGCCGGGACGCCTCGCTCCTCGAATGGGTGCTGTTCGAGGAGGAGTACTACCGCGCCGGTGCCCCGTCCCGTGTGGCGCAGAACGGCATCTCGCTGCTGGCTCCGATCCTGTTCGAGCACGGAACGCCCGAACAGCAGGAGCGCTACCTGCGGCCCATGGCCGATGGCAGCGAGATCTGGGCCCAGGCCTGGTCCGAGCCGGAGGCCGGAAGCGACCTGGCGTCCTTGCGCGCGACCGCCGTCCGTGACGATGCCCGTGGCGGCTGGATCCTCAACGGCCAGAAGACCTGGAGCTCGCGGGCCGCGTTCGCCCATCGCGGATTCGGGCTCTTCCGGTCCGATCCCGAGGCCGAGCGCCATCGCGGGCTCACCTACTTCCTGTTCTCCCTCCGCGCGCCCGGCATCACCATCCGGCCGATCACCAAACTCGACGGCCACCCCGGCTTCGCCGAGATCTTCTTCGAGGACGTCTTCGTTCCCGACGCCGATGTCCTCGGCACGCCCGGCGACGGCTGGCGAGTCGCGATGAGCACCGCGGGCAACGAGCGTGGCCTGTCGCTGCGCTCCCCTGGCCGCTTCTGCGCCGCAGCCGACCGTCTCGTCGAGCTGTGGAGCGCCGTCCCGGACGCACCCGCCGGGCTCGGCGACCGCGTCGCCGATGCCTGGATCGCCGCTCAGGCCTACCGCCTGTACACCTTCGGCGCCGTCACCCGGATCGCGGAGGGCGGTGCGATCGGCGCCGACGGCAGCGCCAACAAGATCTTCTGGTCGGAGCTGGACGTCCGTCTGCACGAGACGGCACTCGACCTGCTCGGGCCGGAGGCCGAACTCCGCGAGAGCGCGTGGATGGACGGTTACCTGTTCGCCCTCTCGGGCCCCATCTACGCCGGGACGAACGAGATCCAGCGCAACATCGTGGCCGAACGGCTGCTCGGCCTTCCCAGGGGGCGATGATGAGGTTCGCACCGACCGATGAGCAGCGGGACTTCGCCAGGGCGCTCGACGATCTGCTGGGCGTGGCCGCCGTTCCGCACATAGCACGGCTCTGGGCCGAGGGCCACCACGCGGCCGGGCTTCACCTATGGCGCCGCCTCGCCGGCCTGGGCGTGACCGCGCTGGCCGTACCGGAGGAGCACGGCGGGCTGGACGCCGCGCCCGCAGACCTCGTCGTCGCTTTCGAGGCTCTCGGGCGGTATCCGGTTCCCGGACCCGCGATCGAATCAGTCGTTCTCGCCCCCACGCTGCTCGCGGCCGTCCCGGACGGACCGGCCCCCGAAGACCTCGCTGAGGGAAAGATCCTCGTAACGGTCGCCGCGCCTCCGATGACGCCCTACGCGCTGGACGCCGACATGACCGACGCGGTGCTGTTGCTGGAGGGCACGACGCTGCGTGCCGCCACCCCCGGCCGACGACTCGAGTCAGTAGACAGGTCGCGGCGGCTTTTCGAGACGGTACCCGGGCCGACCCTCGTGCGGCTCGAACCCGACACGGTCGCCACGGCCCTCGCTACTGCCGCGCTCACCTGTGCGGCTCAACTCCTCGGTGCCGGGGAACACGCGTTGGCCGTGACGGTGGAATATGTGAAATCGCGACGCCAGTTCGGCCGCGTGATCGGTGAATACCAAGCGATCAAGCACCTGCTCGCCGACGTCCGGGTGGCCCTCGACTTCGCGCGGCCCCTCGTCCACGGCGCCGCCGTGTCCCTGGGCGCGGGCAGCACGGATGCGAGGCGTGATGTCGCGGCGGCGAAGGTCTCCGCCTCCGAGGCGGCCTACCGCGCTTCCCGTGCCGCGCTTCAGGCGCACGGGGCGATCGGCTACACCGAAGAGTACGACCTCAGCCTGTGGATCACCAAGATCCGCGCCCTGGTCTCCGCTTGGGGAACCCCCGCCCATCACCGAGCCGAGCTCCTGGCCGCGCTGACCACCGGCCGCCCCACTCACGCCTCCGACCTTTGAGGAGCACCTGAATGTTCTTCGCGCCGAGCGACGAGCAGTCCGAGCTCGCCGTCACAGTCCGCAACCTGCTCGAACGGCGCGCGGACAGTGCGGCCGTCCGCCGGGCCGCCGCCTCCCCCACCGGCTATGACCCGGCCTTGTGGCGGACCCTCTGCGAGCAGATCGGCGCGGCGGCCCTCGCGGTGCCCGAGGAGTACGGCGGGGCCGGGTTCACTCTCATGGAGACCCACATCGTCCTGGAATGCCTCGGCTACGCTCTCGCCCCGTCGCCGATGCTCGGCTCGGCGGTCCTCGCCGCTCAGGCCCTTCTGCGTTCCGGGAACGCCGAGGTCTGCGCCAGGCTCCTTCCGGACCTCGCCGCAGGCTCCACGACGACCGCGCTCGCTTGGGCCACCGCAGACGGCCGCTGGCCCACCGATCGGTCCGATGTGCGTGCCTACGAAGAGCCCGACGGTCGAGCCGCGCTGACCGGCACCGTCCATCTCGTTCTCGACGGTGCCACGGCCGACACTTTGGTCGTCGTGGCCGAGCGGTCAGACGGTCTCTGCCTGTACGAGGTCGACCCTTCAGCCGAGGGCGTCCTGCGCGCACGGACACCGGGGCTGGACCCGACCCTGCGGTTCGCCCGGGTCGACCTGCGCTCGGCTCGCGCCAGTCTGATCATGGCGGACGCCTCTGAGCTGCTCGCCAGCCTCCATGACGTGGCCGCGGTGGCCGTGACCGCCCTCCAGCTCGGCACCGCCCGGCGCGCTCTGGACATGACGGTCCGCTACGCAGGGGAACGAGTGCAGTTCGGCCGGCCGATCGGCTCCTTCCAGACGCTCAAGCACCGCATGGCCGACATGCACGTCGCCGTCGAGACCTCCCGTACCCTGTCCTGGGCCGCCGCCTGGTCCGCCGCCACCGGTTCGCCGGACCTGTCCTCCCGTGCGTCCACCGCCAAAGCCTGGTGCTCCGACGCACTTTCAGACGTCGCCTCCGAGACCATCCAGCTCCACGGCGGCATAGCCATCACGTGGGAGCACGACGCTCACCTAGTCTTCAAACGCGCGCACGCCACCGCGCAGTTGTTCGGCCAGCCCCACGAGCACCGGCGCCGGTACTTCACTGAGCTCGCCGGGACACCGGCCTGACCGAGCAGCCGTCAGCCGGTCAGAGTCACCAGGCCGAGCCGCTGGCCGGCCGTGTTCGGGCTCACGGTCGCTCCAGGAAGTCGTAGAACCCGGGCGTGCGGTCCTCGCGCAGCCGGGAAAGGTTCCGGTAGCTGATCAGCCAACGGTCCCCCACCTGGCGATACTCCTCGTGATAGTGGCCGTACCCGTGAAGATGTTCCTCGCGATCACCATTCGTCCACCACAAATGGTCCTCCATGGCCCAAACGCCGCGTGCGGTCGTATCGGATGTCAGCTCGATGATGGGCGCGTGGCCGTGGTGGACGGTGGTGAGAGGAATCGGCCCGTCGAGCAGGCCACGGATCGTGGCGGTGAGTTCGTTCTTCCCGGTCACGCGCCTGCGTTCTCCATCGGAAGAAGGTCGTTTCTCCGGAGGGAGGACGCCGAACGTCTCACTGACGACGTCATCGGTGTGAAGGGTGGGGTAGATCTCCCATTCCTTGGAATCCATGCAGCGGAGCCGCTCTGCGAAGACCGTCTTGATCTCCTCGATCGCCAGCAGCCTGTCGACGGCGCTCAGCGTGATCGCTGTGCCGAGTTCATTTCCTGTCATGGTTCTCCTCAGCCGCACCTGGGGGTGGGACTCGCCGACCTGGTGTCAGCTGCCGATCAGGCGCCTAACACCGTCGGCATGGCCCTCGACGATCTGGGCGCGCGACATACCGCTGTGGGCCCGCGCGATCTGCAGGTTCCCTCCTGCCACCCACACCGGCCCGTCGGCCAGGTGCTCAAGCCCCTCCCTGGCGATGTCCTCGGGCTCCGCGATGTTGAGGCCGGGCAGGTCGAGCCGCAGGCCGACCCGCTCCATCGCCGGGGTCCGCGTGATGCCCAGCACGAGGGTGAGGACGTGCACTCCATACGGTTTGAGTTCCAGCCACAGCCCTTCGGCGAAGATCCGGCTGAACGCCTTGGACGCCGCGTACACGCTCAGGGTCTCCTGACCGACGTAGCCGGCCAGGGAGCCCAGCAGCATGATCCCGCCCTTGCCGCGCTTCTTCAGCCTGGCGCCGAAATGCTGGGACAGAAGCAGCAGACTGTCGACGTTCAGGCCGACGACCTCGTGGAACCTGGCCAGATCCCCTTCCACGAACTCGGCACCGTAGCTGCTGGCGCCCGCGTTGAAGATGAACAATCCGACCTCGACGTCATCGGATGCCTCGCGGATCGCCTCGAAGGTTCCGGGATCGAGCAGATCCGCCGCGACGGTCCGAACCTCGACGCCACGGGCCCGGGCGCGGTCGGCCGTCTCCTCCAGCGGTCCGGGCTTGCGGGCGATCAGGACGAGATTGATCCCAGCCCCTGCCAGTTCGTCGGCGAGCGCCGAGCCGACGCCTTCGGATCCGCCTGCCACGACGGCCCAGGGACCGTAGACCTCGCTGTCCAGCATGCCTGCTCCTCCTCGTTCGCCAGAGTGATCACCAGGTGATCTGCCGCTTGAGTCTCTGTGTCGAGGCAACGGCGTCCAAGGCGCGGTCCCGTTGAGCGGGAGGCACGAGGCCACTCCTCCGATCTGACGAGTACCTTCGCGGCGTCGTCGAGAGTTTCGAAGGGTGCTGGATGCGTGTAGGGATCATCAGCCCGGTGGTGACTCGTGTGCCCGGCGAGCACTCCGCATGGGAGGCATCAGCGGGTATCGAGCAGTTGGGGCGGATCGCTCGCGTAGCCGACGATCTCGGATTCGACCACCTGACCTGCAGCGAACACGTCGCCGTTCCAGCCGGGGTCGCTGCCGTGCGGGGAGGGATCTATTGGGACCCGCTCGCGACCTTCGGGTTCCTCGCCGCTTGCACCAGCCGCATCAGGCTCGCCACCCATGTTCTCGTGCTGGGCTACCACCACCCGCTCGAGATCGCCAAACGTTACGGCACGCTCGATCGGGTCTGCGGGGGCCGGCTCGTCCTCGGGCTCGGCGTCGGCAGCCTGCGCGAGGAGTTCGCGCTGCTGGGCGCTGATTTCGAGACGCGTGGGCAGCGGGCCGACGACGCTCTCGCGGCGCTGCGAGCCGCGATGTCGCAGCGTGAACCCGCCTACCACGGGGAGTTCTACGACTTCTCGGAGATCGTCGTTGATCCGCCCGCGGTTCAGCCGCGGGTACCCCTGTGGATCGGCGGTCGGACCCCGCGCTCGCTTCGCAGGGCCGTGCGACTCGGCGACGGCTGGGTGCCGTTCGGTCTCTCCTGCGACGAGCTGGCCGCAGTGCTGGCCGAAGCGGACATTCCCGACGGGTTCGAAGTCGTCCTGGCCGTCGGAGGGCCAATCGATCCGATCGGGGCTCCCGAGGCCGCCGAGCACAGGTTGCGACGCCTTGGCGCCGCGGGCGCGACCGTGGCCGACGTCCGCATCTCCGCGTCGTCGGCCACGCACTACTGCGAACAGCTCGAAGCACTGCACGCGCTGGCCCAGAAGATCCGCTGACGGGAGATCCCATGACCGACATCGAGGAGCGACTAGCCGGGTTGGAGGCCCGTCTCAACCGCCTCGAAGACGAGAAGGCCGTTGAACGGCTGATCTCCTCCTACGGGCCGCTGGTGGACAGCGGCAGCGCCGATGCGGTCGCCGGGCTGTGGGAACCCGGGGGCGTCTACGATGTCGAGGAACTGCTCATGGAAAGCCGTGACGCGATCGCTGCCATGGTCCGCTCGCAGGCACACCAGGAGTGGATCTCGGGCGGGTGCGCCCATGTCACCGCTCCGCCACACGTGACGGTCGCCGGCGATGAGGCCGTTGCCGTCGGCTACTCGCTCATGCTCCTGCGGACGCAGAACGGCTTCGAGGTCCGCCGCGCCACCGCCAACCGCTGGCAGTGCCGCAAGGGGCCTAACGGATGGCGGATCGTGAGACGAACCGCCCGTATCCTCGACGGCCGCCCCCAAGCACCGGCCCTGTTCGCCGACGGTGTCACCGCATGACGTCAGAGCGGGCCACCGGCCCTGAGAACCCCGTCATTCCCGGCTTCCACCCCGATCCGAGTGTGTGCCGGGTCGGCTCCGCGTACTTCCTGGCCACCTCGTCGTTCACCTACTTCCCAGGGGTTCCGATCTTCCGGTCGACCGACCTGGTCAGCTGGACTCAGATCGGCAACGCGCTGGACCGCCGCTCGCAACTGGACCTTTCCGCCACCCGGGGCTGGTCGTCGTTGGGTGTATACGCGCCGACGTTGCGCCACCACGCCGGCCGGTTCTGGCTCATCACCACCACCACGAGCTCGTCCGGCAAGCACAGCTTCTTCGTGACCACCGAGGACCCGGCCGGCCCGTGGTCGGAGCCGGTGCCCGTGGACATCGACGACATCGACCCGGACATCGCCTGGGACGACGCCGGCAACTGCTGGGTCACCTACGCGGGAATCAAGCAGTGCCGCATAGACGACACGACCGGCAAGATACTCGAAGGCCCCCACCCGACTTGGTCCGGGACCGGCCTGCAGTTCCCCGAGGCACCGCACCTGTTCCGCCGCGGCGACCAGTGGTATCTGCTCATCGCGGAAGGCGGCACCGAGCGCGGGCATTCGGTGTCCATCGCCCGGGGCCCGTCACCGCAGGGCCCCTGGGAAGGCTGCCCGGCGAATCCGATCCTGTCCCACCGCAGCACCGACCGGCCCGTCCAGAACACCGGTCACGCCGACATGGTGGAAGCCCCGGACGGCAGTTGGTGGATGGTGCTGCTGGGCGTGCGTCCCCGGGGCCTGACGCCTGGCTTCCACATGCTGGGCCGCGAGACGTTCCTGACCTCGGTCACCTGGGGTGACGACGGCTGGCCGACAGTGGGTCCGGTCGAGCTGAATCCCGCTTCCACACCTGCCGGGACCACCACGTCGACTGAGACTGCAGGTGGCCGTTCACTCCGCGACGACTTCGACGCAGCCGCCCTGCACCCGAGCTGGATCACAGTTCGCCGCCCCCTCGATAACGAACTCTCGCTCGCGAGGCGCCCAGGCTGGCTCACCCTGATCGGCACATCCGCCACCATGGACGATCCGGAACCCGTCTTCGTAGGCCGCCGCCAGCAGCATCACCGATGCCGAGCGCGTTCCCTGATCGACGCCGACGGGTGCGCCGAAGCGGGACTCAGCATCCGCATGGACGAATACAGCCACTACGAGGTGGCCGTACAGGAAGACCAGATCCTCGCGCGCGCGCGGATCGGGCCGCTGGCGTCCGTCGTCGCCCAAGCCCCCAAGCCTGACGGCCCGGTGATCCTGGGCATCGACACCGAAACCGAGTCGGCCCTAGGAAACCCCGACGAAATCGTCCTCGGTTACGAAGCCGCCGAGGGCTTCGTCGCGCTGGCCACGCTCGACGGGCGGTACCTGTCCACCGAGGTGGCCAGCGGCTTCACCGGCCGCGTGATCGGCATGTACGCCCACGAAGGCACCGCCGCCTTCGACTGGTTCAGCTACGAGGGGCTCACCTGACGCTTGGTTCCGTCCCATCCCCTGAGGAGACCCATGTCCCTTCACCTCGGCAAAAGGCGTTCTGCCTTGGCCGCGCTCACTCTGGCCAGTGCCCTGGTCTCGCTTCCCACCACAGTGTCGGCCTCGCCGTCCCCGCTCGGCCTGGGGTTCGAGCGTGGCTTCGCCGCTCCTCCCCTCGACGCCAGGCCCAAGACCCGCTACTGGTGGCCGTGCGCCGAGATCGACCCGAACTCGATCGACGCGGAGATCAAGCAGATCGCCGATCGCGGTTTCGGCTCGGTGGAGATCCAGTGCATGCTGGCCTTCGACCCCGTGAAGAACGGCTGGGGCAGTGCGTCCTTGACCGACCGGATGGAGCGTGCCGCGCAGGCCGGTCGCAAGTACGGCATCGACATCGACTTCACCGTCGGCCCTTCATGGCCGCTGGTGGTTCCTGGCCTCACCCCGGACAGTCCCGAGGCGGCGCAAGAACTCGCCTACGGAAGAAGCGTCGTCGCGGGCGGTACCGCCTACTCAGGGCCGGTGCCCGCCGCACCCGCGCCCACGGCCGGAGTGACCAAGCAGAAGCTGGTGGCCGTCCTCGCGGTCGAGTGCGCCGGATCCTGCACCATGGCCAAACCGGTCAAGCTCAAACGCGATTCGCTGGTCGACCTCACCGGCACCGTCCGCGATGCCTCCCTGTCCTGGACGGCTCCGAACGGCGGTGAGTGGCTGCTGCTCGGCTACTGGCAGCGCGGCACCGGCCAGGCGTCGGTCTCCCGGCAGTCGGTGTCCGGCTCACCCTCCTATGTGGTCGATCACTTCAGCACACGCGGAGCCACGGCCGCGACGCGCTACTGGGACGACCACGTCCTGTCACCACGGTTGCGCGACCTGGTCAAACGGACGGGCGGCGACCTTTTCGAGGACTCCCTCGAACTCGACGCGAACCTGCACTGGACCAGCGGCCTGCTCGATCGTTTCCAGGATCTGCGCGGATACTCTCTGCGAGAGAACCTGCCGGTGCTGTCCATCGACCGCATTCACCGCCAGTACACCTCCGCGACCCCCGCCGACACCCCCGACTTCGAGTTCGACGACGGCAGCGGCGCCCGCATCCGCGATGACTACTACCGCACGCTCACCGACCTCTACATCGGCGAGCACGTCGGACCTCTGAAGAAGTGGGCCAACGCGCTGGGCCTTCGGTACCGGGCACAGCCCTACGGCACGACCATCGACACAGCGCGGATCGACCTGTCGGTCGACGTGCCGGAGACCGAGTCGCTCGGTGCCCAGGACGACTACAGCGAGGAACCGTTCTTCTGGACGGCCGGCGGCGCCGTGCACCTGTCCGGCAAGAAGCTGTTCTCACTGGAGTGCTGCGCGGTCTATAACAGCGCCTACGCCCAGACCTGGCCGCAGATGCTGCGGCATTTCAACACCGCGTTCACTCACGGTGTCAACCAGATCGTCCTGCACGGTGTCGCCGCGGGGCATGTTCCAGGCATGGCCTGGCCGGGGTTCTCGCCTTTCACCATGCAGGGCGGCAACGGCTTCTCCGAGGCATGGGGTCCGCGCCAACCCACCTGGGACGACACCGGCAAGATCACCGGCTGGGTCTCGCGGATGCAGTACCTGCTCCGGCAGGGCCGCCCGTCAGTGGATCTTGCTGTCTATCGGCAGAGCTACGGCAGAGACGTTCGTATCCAGGACGGCGCCAAGGGCTTCACCCTCGACTATGTCGGTCCGACTGACCTGGCCCAGGTCAGCGTGCGCGACGGGCGTCTTGCCCCGGACGGCCCCGCCTATCGGGCACTGATCCTGGATCACCAGCCCACGATGCAGGTCGAAACGGCCCGCAAGCTCCTGGAGTTCACTCAGCGAGGTCTGCCGATCATCATCGTCGGCGAGCCGCCGGCACGCACGCCCGGCGCGAACCGGGCCGCAGCACAGGACGCCGAACTCGGCCGGATCATGCGGCTGCTGCTCGCCCGACCCTCGGTCCGCAGGATCGCCGGCCAGAACGAGCTCGCCCCTGCCCTGGCCGGGCTCAAGGTGCGCGCGGCGGCCGAGTCCAGCGTTCCAGGCCTGGTCACCGTCCGCCGCGCCCGTACCGGCGGAGACCTCTACTACGTCTACAACCCGACCGCCTCCCCCGTCTCCACTTCCCTCTCGCTGGAGGGAGCGGGCAGCCCCTACAAGCTCGACGCCTGGACCGGAAAGATCAGTCCGGTGGGGCAGTACCAGGCCGCCCGATCTCGGACGGTCGTACCGGTCGGCCTGGCCCCCGGCCAATCCACCGTCCTGGCGCTCGGTCGCGACATCTCCCGGCACGCCACAGCGACCACCGGCGGTGAGATCGTGTCCGACGGGAAGGGGATCCGGCTCCGCTCCTCCACAGCGGGTTCTTACACCGTCACTTTGGACAACGGTCGTCCGGTACAGGTGGATGTCCCGTCAGTGGGCGTGCCTCAGGAACTCGCCGAGTGGAAACTCACCGTCGATGACTGGCGGCAGGGCCCGGCCGGTGACCGGGAGACGGTCCGGCACGAACTCGGCCTTCACGGCCTCAAGCCCTGGAAGGAACTCCCCGGGCTCGCCGATGTCTCAGGAACCGGCGTCTACACCACGACGGCCACGCTCAGCGATCTCGACGGCGCCTACCTCGACCTCGGCGACGTCATCGATACCTTCCAGGTCACCGTCAACGGGCGTGTCCTGCCCGCTCCCGACCAGGTGGTCCGGCGGCTCGACCTCACGGGCTATGTGAGGCCGGGCTCGAACACGATCACAGTCCGGGTGGCGACCCCCCTCAGGAACCGGCTCCGGGTGACACCGGGGTTCCCGCTCCAGGCCGAACAGCCCCGCCAGTCCTACGGGCTCCTCGGCCCCGTCAAGATCATTCCTTACCGCGAGGTGCCGATCCAGGAGTAGACGACCGGCGAGGTGTCAGCGGCCGGGTTCCCGGCCGCTGACACCTCGCCGGGCCGGGACGGTCTCGGTGTCCGCGATGCTCCGTTCCAGCAGGTCGTTTGCTTGATGTCCCCTTGAAGGAGCGAAGTTCCGTGGGCGACAAGTCGATGTCCCTGGAGGACTTCGCGGCCACGATCGAATCGGGGATGACCGTCGGGATCGGCGGGTGGGGATCGCGCCGCAAGCCCATGGCGCTCGTCCGCGCGCTGCTGCGCACCGACGTCAAGGACCTCACGATCATCAGCCTGGGCGGGCCCGACGTCGGTCTGCTGTGCGACGCGGGCAAGGTGCGCAGGGTGGCGTACGGCTTCGTCTCCCTGGACAGCATCCCGCTCGATCCGCATTTCCGCGCCGCACGCGAAAGCGGATCGATCGAGATCTCCGAGTACGACGAGGGGATGTTCGTCGCAGGCCTGCGGGCGGCCGCACAGCGGATCTCGTTCCTGCCCACCCGGGCCGGCCTGGCCTCCGACGTCCTCACCATGAACCCGGATCTGCGCACCGTCGCCTCGCCCTACGACGACGAGGTCTACGTCGCCATGCCCGCACTGCGCATGGACGTCGCGCTGATCCACCTCAACCGCGCCGACGCAGCGGGCAATGGCCAGTACCTCGGGCCGGATCCCTACTTCGACGACCTTTACGCGATGGCCGCCGACCGCTGCTACCTCAGTTGCGAAGAGATCGTGCCGACCGAGCGGCTGCTGGACGACGCGCCATTCCAGTCTCTTCTGGTCAAGCGGATGTATGTGACCGGGGTCATCGAGACGCCGCGAGGAGCGCATTTCACCTCGTGCGTTCCCGACTACGACCGGGATGAGCGGTTCCAGCGCGAATACGCGGCGGCCGCCAAGGAGCCGGCGGCTTGGGAGTCCTTCGCTGAGACCTACCTGCGCGGCGACGAGGCACGCTACCAGTCCGCCGTCGATCAGAGGAGCAACTGACCATGCAATGCACGCGTGCGGAGGTCTGTGTGGTCGCCGCCTCCGACTCCTGGCGCGGCGCCGGCGAGGTGCTGGCCCACGCCGTGGGGGCCGTCCCCGCGATCAGCGTCCGGCTCGCCCGGCTGACCCACTCTCCCGACCTGGTGCTCTCGGACGGCGAGGCCTTCTTCATGAGCGATCCTCCGCCGCTGGGGAAGACCGCGGCCGAGGCCGGGACCGTTGAGGCGTGGACGCCGTACCGGGAGGTGTTCGACATCGTCCAGTCCGGCCGCCGGAGGAGCATGATGGGCGCCAGCCAGCTCGACCGGTACGGCAACCAGAACATCTCCTGCATCGGTGACTGGCGGCGGCCCGCACGCCAGCTCATCGGTGTTCGCGGTGCACCGGGCAACACGGTCAATCACCGGACGAACTACTGGGTGCCCAAGCACTCCCCGCGGGTGTTCGTCGAACAGGTCGACGTCGTCTCCGGTGTGGGCAATGACCGGGCCAGGGCCGCGGGCGGCGCGGCGGCGCGATTCCACGATCTCGGAGTGGTCATCACCGAGCTGGCGGTCTTCGACTACGGCCCGGACGGCGCCTTGAGGATCAGATCGGTGCATCCGGGCGTGACCGTCGAGGAGGTCCGGCACGCTACCGGGTTCGCGGTGGACGCATCGACCGCCACGGAGACCCGGATGCCGACCGCGGAGGAGCTGCGGCTCATCCGCGAGGTGATCGACCCCATGGGACTACGGGCGCGGGAGGTGCCGGGCTAACCGAGGCCACCGTAAAGCAGCTTCAGGTACTGGTCGGCCACGTTGTCGGACTGGAGCGGACCCTTCGCGCGGTACCAGCGCACGGACGACCAGACGGCGTCGCGTATGAACAGGTAAGCGAGCTTGACATCGAGATCCGGCCGCACCACGCCCGAGGTCTGTCCGGCGGTCATCACCCGCAGCCAGATCTGCTCGATCCGCAGGCTGTAGTCGGCGACGTAGGCGAAGCCCTTCTCGCCGGCGAGGTTGTCGCTCTCGTTCTGGTAGACCGCCACGGCGTGCGGGGTGTCGTGGATACAGGAGAAGGAAATCTTGATCAGGTTGATCAGCGCCTCGCGGGGATCGCCGCCCTGCCGCTCCACCCCGGCGAACCGGTCGTACAGCCGGGTGAGGAAGGTGCGGAGGATCTCGTCGAGCAGCGCCTCCTTGGAGGGAAAGTGATGGTAGATGCTCCCCGCCAGGATCCCGGCGGCCTCGGCGATGTCCCGCGTGGTCGTCCCCGCGTAGCCCCGGGTGGCGAACAGCTCGGCCGCGACCGCCAGGAGCTGCTCGCGGCGATCGGCACGGCTCGGCGTCCGGCCACCCTCGCGCTTGCCGCCCTGCTCGCGCGACTTGGCCACCACCATCTGCTCCCCCTCACCGCAGGACGCCCTGCCCCATCACCGCCGCCGTATCCGACGCGTCCTCATGGTACCGAACAAACATTTGGTCATGGCGAGGAGCGTCATTGAGCACCTTCGAACGCGCGACGACCGTCCCCGGTCTGCTACGCGGCGCCGACCTGCGCTTCGGAGCCCATCGGGCCGTCGTCGACGGAGAGACCGAGCTGAGCTACCGCGAGCTCGCCGCGCTCGCGGAGCAGGCGGCCCGGGCCTTCCGCGCATGCGGCACGCGCCCCGGCGATCGGGTCGCCCTCTGGATGCCCAACAGGGCGGAGTACATCGTGGCCGCGCTGGGAGCACTCTCAGCGGGTGCCGCGCTCGTCCCGCTGAATACCCGCTACCGGGGCCAGGAGGCCGCGGCCATTCTGGCCCGGTCGCGCGCCACGACGCTTGTCACCTCGAACGGTTTCCTTGGCACCGACTACCTCGGATTGCTGCGCGCGGCCGCCGCGCCTGGCGCGGCGGGGAGCGGGCCCCTGCCCGGCCTGCCGTTCCTTCGCACCCTTGTCGACGTGCCCGGCAGCGGGGAGCCGCACTCACCAGGAACGCTGAGCTGGTCACGCTTCCTCGAACGTTCCGGGGAGGTCCCCGCCGAGGAGGCCAGGGCGGTGGCCGCAGCCGTCCAAGAGGATGATCTCTGCGACGTCCTGTTCACCTCGGGCACGACCGGACGGCCGAAGGGCGTCATGAGCGCGCACCGGCAGACGGTCGACGTGGCACGCATCTGGGCGACGGGGGCACGGCTGACCAGCCGGGATCGGTACGCGATCGTCAACCCGTTCTTCCACGGCTTCGGCTACAAGGCGGGGATCATCGCCGCACTCGGGGCCGGCGCGACCGTCTACCCCGTCGCGACGCTCGATGCCGAGGCGCTCCTGGCGCTCGTGGAACGAGAGCGGATCTCAGTCATGCCCGGGGCCCCGGCGCTCTTCCTCACCCTGCTTGAGCATCCGCGCAGGACCGCCTACGACCTGTCGTCCTTGCGGTTCGCCACCGCCGGCGCCGCGACAGTGCCGGAGTCCCTGTTCAGCCGGATGCGCGACGAACTCGGATTCACCGAAGTGGCACAGGCTTATGGCCTTACCGAGTGCATCATGGTGAGTCGGTCCCGCATCGGCGAGGATCCCCACCACATTGCCGAGACCACCGGTCCGCCCGTCCCGGGGATCGAACTGCGCCTCGTCGACACCACGAGCGGCGCGGAGGCGCCGGTCGGCGCGGACGGCGAGATCCTCGTGCGGGGCAGGAACGTCATGCTCGGCTACTTCGAGGACGAGACCGCCACCCGCGAGGCCATCGACGCCAACGGCTGGCTGCACACCGGCGACATCGGGCGCCTGGACGACCACGGGTGCCTGAAGATCACCGATCGGCTGAAGGACATGTTCACCGTCGGCGGGTTCAACGTCTACCCGGCCGAGGTCGAGAACGTCCTCGCCGCCCACCCGGACGTCTCCGAGGCCGCCGTCGTGGCCCGGCCGGATCCACGGCTCGGCTCGGCCGCTCACGCCTTCGTCGTGCCCGTCCCGGGCGCCTCGCCGGACCCGGCGGAGCTGATCGCTCACTGCCGGGCGCGGCTGGCGAACTTCAAGGTCCCCCACGAGCTGACGCTGGTGGTCTCGCTGCCCCGCAACGCCAGCGGCAAGATCGTCAAGCGGGAGTTGAGCGCGGCCGAACCGGCTCCCGGACCGCCAAAGATTGACTAACAAATGTTTGATAGGTAACGGAGGTCCCCATGCCCGAAGCAGTCATCGTCGCGATGGCGCGCTCGCCGATCGGTCGAGCGCACAAAGGCTCTCTGAAGGACGTGCGTGCCGATGATCTGCTCCGCCAGATCGTCACGGCCACGCTGAAGCAGGTTCCCGACCTCGATCCGAGCACCATCGACGACCTCATGGTGGGCTGCGCCCAGCCCGCCGGGGAACAGGGTTACGGTCTCGCCCGCCAGGTCGCCATCGGTCTGGGGCTCGACGGAGTGCCGGGGACCGTGTCGCAGCGGTACTGCGCGTCGAGCGTCCAGACCACCCGGATGGCCTTTCACGCGATCCGATCAGGCGAGGGTGATGTCTTCGTCTCCGCCGGAGTGGAATGCGTTTCCCGGTACGGCCTTGGCAAGTCCGACGGCCTCGATGGCACCCGCAACCCGCGTTACGCCGCCGCGGAGGAGCGGACGAGGGCCAGGTCCGCCGCGGGCGCGGAGCCCTGGACCGACCCTCGAACCGCCGGTGAACTGCCTGACCCCTACATCGCCATGGGCCAGACCGCCGAGAACGTCGCCCAACTGCGCAGCATCAGCCGCGCCCGGCAGGACGAGTTCGGCGTGCGCAGCCAGAACCTCGCGGAGAAAGCCCTCGCCGACGGGTTCTTCGAAGTCGACATCACGCCCGTCACCCTTCCGGACGGAACAGTCGTCACCCATGACGACTGCCCGCGCCCGGGCGTGACCCTTGAGTCGGTCGCCCGCCTCTCCCCCGTCTTCCGGCCGGACGGCACCGTCACGGCGGCCAACTGCTGCCCCCTCAACGACGGCGCCGCCGCTCTGGTGATCATGTCGGACAGGAGGGCACACGACCTGGGCATCCAGCCTCTGGCCAGGATCGTCTCCACCGGCGTGTCGGCCCTCTCTCCCGAGATCATGGGGCTCGGGCCCTCCGAAGCCATGGCTCAAGCGCTCTCCCGGGCGCGGCTGACCGTGGCCGATCTCGATCTAGTGGAGATCAACGAGGCGTTCGCGGCTCAGGTGCTCCCGGTCTGCGACGATCTGGGACTCGCCCTCGATCGCGTGAACGTGCACGGCGGAGCGATCGCGCTCGGCCATCCCTTCGGGCAGACCGGAGCACGGCTCACCACCACCCTGATCAACGGACTCCGCCGTCGCGACGGCCGTTTCGGCGCCGTGACCATGTGCGCCGCAGGCGGCCAGGGTATGGCCCTCGTCATCGAACGCCTGTCATGACCGGAATGGTGAACACCGACCGTCCGGCCGGCGAGTGGATCGGCCATCCTCTCGGCCGGCGCTCGGTCGCCTGGACCGAGCGCGACGCGATCCTCTACGCGCTCGCCGTCGGAGCGAGAGCCGACGAGCTCGATCTCGTCTTCGAGGCACGGCTCCGCCCGCTCCCGACCTTCGCTCTCACACTCGCCCAGTGGGCGCCCGACGCGCTCGGAGCGCTGCGCGCGTTCGAGCCCGGCCTGGCGCTGCACGGCGCGCAGCGGCTGGAGGTGCTCGAGCCGCTGCCGGCGCGCGGCGAGCTCACCATGACCGCCGAGGTGGAGGCGGTGTGGGACAAGGGCTCCGCCGCCGTCTTCGACGTGCGCGTCGAGAGCCGTTGCTTCATGGCCCGCTGGTCGATCTTCGCACCGGGGCGCGGCGACTTCGGTGGCGATCGCGGACCCGCCGCCTCGCCCACCGCGGCCGAGGGCGACGAGCTGACCGTGGCGTTGGCGACCTTTCCCGAGCAGGCGGCGCTCTACCGGCTCTGCGGCGATCGCCACGCGATCCACATCGACCCGGCCGCCGCGCGGGCGATCGGGCAGCCCCGCCCCATCTTGCATGGTTTGTGCACCCTGGCGACGTCCGCGTTGGGCCTCGCCCGCGCGCTCGGCGCCCACCCCGCGGACCTGCGGAAGCTGAAGGGTAGATTCACCGCGCCCGTCCTGCCCGGCGACACACTGGAGCTGCGAGCCAAGACTTCCGGCACCGCCGCCGACTTCACCGTCGCGAAGGAAGGTCACACGGTCATCGCTGCGGGCCATGCGCTGTACGGCGACTGAGCGCGGCTCACACCATGGGAGGGTGGGCACCGACGTTCAGCTCCCCCGCCCCGTACATCGCCAGGGTCCGGTCGAGGTCGTTCATCCCGAAGGCCTGGACGGTGTGAATGTTGCGCCAAGCCTGCTCGATGGGATGGCCCATGCGCACCATCTCACCTCCGGAGTGCTCGAACAGCCGGTCCACGGCGTCGGCAGCACGGCGGGTCGCCACCACCTGGTCGCGCCGGATCCTGCGGCGCAGGGCCCAAGGAATCGGTTCGTCCTTCTCGGCGTGGCGCGTCAATTCCCGCAGATCGCGGACGATCTGGAGCCAGGACGCGTCCAGGTCGGCTGCGGCTCCGCCGATGTGAGCGTTGCTGAAGTCGTCGCTGCCGGTCGTCAACCCGCTCCAGGCCATGCCGAGCCTGGTCCGCAACCAGCCGACCAGGGCGGCGTACGCGCCCTCCGCCATGCCGATCACCGGTGCCGCCGTCGCGGCGGCGAAAACCGAGGGCAGCGGCACCCGGTACAGGACGCCGGGGTTGGCCTCCAGGCCCGGAGCGGTTCCGTCCAAGCACGGCGCGAAACTGAGCGAACGGTGCGCGGGCACGTAGACGTCGTCCGCAACGAGATCGTGGCTGCCGATGCCACGCAGCCCAACAGTGTCCCAGTTGGCCTCGACGCGCAGATCCGTCATGGGCACCAGGAAGGTGACGAGATCGGCCGGCGCCCCATCGGGCGTAGAGATCATTCCGCCGAGCAGCGCCCAGCCGGCGTGGCGACAGCCGGTGGCCCAGCTCCATCGTCCCTGGATGCGGAACCCACCGCGCACCTCGACGACGTGTCCGGTGGCGGCGTAGGCGGCCGTCACCAGTGCATCCGGTCCCGTCTCCCAGACCTCGTCCTGAGCTTTGACCGGGAACAGGCTCAGATGCCATGAGTGCACGCCGAACCAGCTCACAAGCCATCCGGTCGACCCGCAGGCACCGGAGATGTCGCGGATGGTCTCGACGAAGGCGATCAGATCCGATTCCGAACCGCCGAACCGCCGCGGCACCAGCATCCGGAACGCCCCGGCCTCGGCGAGCTGCTCGACCGACGTCTGGGAGATCTCCCTGTCGCGATCGGCTTGCGCGGCCTTGTCCCGCAGAGTGGGAAGGATCCCACCAGCCTTTTCCCGAGTCCGATCGTCCATCCTGCGTCTCCTTAGCCCGGCGGCGTGCGAGTGTAGGCTAGATCACCTCCCTTCGGCCGGGAATCTCCCGATGAGTAGGACGAATCACCATGCACGACAGTGAAGCCGCTCCTGTTTCCATGATCGATAGACTCGTGCTGGTGCTGGACAGCTTCGATGGTTCCGCCCGGCTTTCCCTCGCGCAGATCGTCCGCCGCAGCGGACTTCCACGTTCCTCGGTGCACCGGATCCTGGAGCGTCTGGTGGCGGTCCGATGGCTCACTCGGGAGGGCAACGACTACCGGCTCGGCATCCGGATATTGGAGCTCGGCTCCCTCGTACTCCAGCAGGACACGCTGCGTGAGGCCGCCCTGCCACTGATGCAACGCCTGGGCACGACCAGCAGGCACACCGTGCACCTCGCCGTCCTGGACGGCGTCGAGATCGTCTACCTGGAGAAACTGGGCGGCCCGTCGGCGGCCGAGCTGCCCTCCCGGATCGGTGGGCGTGCCCCCGCCTATTGCACCGGGGTGGGCAAGGCGATGCTCGCCTATGCCGACGACGAGACGGTGCAGAAGGTCATCGAGAACGGCTTGGCCGCACGCACGCGGTTCACGATCACGAATCCGGTCCAGTTCGTCCGGGAGTTGCAGAGAGTGCGCGAACATGGTGTCGCCTTCGACCGAGAAGAGGCTGTGCGCGGCGTCGGCTGCGTAGCCGCGGCGGTGCGAGGGCCCGGTCCAGCGGTGGCCGCGTTGTCGGTCTGCGGGCCGGTGCGCCAGCTCAACTTCACCCAGCTGACATCCATGGTCCAGCAGGCGGCGCAGCGGATCTGGCGAGCCGCGAACGCCGGAACGCCCGTCCCGTCGTTCCGCGGGGCCCGACCCGGAGCAGGCGGCGCCTGGCCGCCCGGCGTCCTGGACGCCTGGGCAACCTGGCCGCGCATGACCGATTGGCTCTAAGAACCGTCACGTTCGGCCACCAGGCCGAGGGCTACGTCGATGATCATGTCTTCCTGGCCGCCGACGAAGCCGAGTTCGCCGCAACGGCGCAGGATCTCGTGTGCCGGGACCTTGTAGCGCTCGGCCGCCCGCTCGGCGTGGAGCAGGAAAGAGGAGTACACCCCGGCCCAACCCTGAACGATGGCGTTGCGGTCCATCTTGGGCCACCGCGGCAGGTAGGGACGGACGACTTCCTCGGCGGCGTCGAGCAGTGCGGAGACGTCCAGACCAGTGCTGACGCCCAGACGGTCGAACACCGCGGCCAGTACCTCGGTGGGCGAGTTCCCCGCCCCCGCGCCCAGCGCGCACAGCGATCCGTCGATCGACCTGACGCCCGCTTCGTGCGCGATCACCGAGTTGGCGACGCCGAGGCTCAGATTCTGATGCCCGTGGTAGCCGACCCATGCCTCATCTCCGACCTCGGCGACGAGAGCCTCGAACCGGGCCTTGGCCTCATGCATGAGGAGCGCACCCGCCGAATCGGTGACATAGGGGCACTGGCATCCCGCATCGACCATGATCCGGGCCTGCTTCGCCAGCTCCTCGGGCGAGGTGCGATGGGCCATCATGAGGAAGCCGACCGTCTCCATGCCAAGCTCGCGGGCCGCTGCGAAGTGCTGCGGTGAGACGTCGGCCTCGGTGCAGTGGGTCGCGACCCTCACCATGTCGGCGCCGGCGTCGCGGGCGCGGCGAAGGTCCTCGACGGTGCCGATACCGGGGACCAGCAGAACGGCGATGCGAGCCTGCTTCGTCTCATCGCGGGCGGCCGCGATGAGGGTCATCTCATCGGTGGCGGAGAAGCCGTAGTTGAACGACGAGCCGCCGATGCCGTCGCCATGGGCGACTTCGATGACCTCGATGCCGGCCCGGTCGAGCGCACGGACGGTCTGCCGCACCTCGTCCTCGGTGAACCGGTGCGCCATGGCATGGCTGCCGTCGCGCAGCGTGGTGTCGATGATCCGCACGTCGTGGCGGAGTTCCGGCCGGTTCATGCCCGTACTCCGGCCTTTTGCGCCAGCTTGGCCGCGGCGATCAGTTCGCCGACCCGCGCGGCGGCGGCCGTCATGATGTCGAGGTTGCCCGCCCAAGGCGGCAGGTAGTCGCCGTTACCCCGGACCTCCAGGAACACCGCGACCCGTCCGAGCCCGTTCCATTCTGAGCGAACCTCGTCAAACTGCGGCTCGGCACGCAGCGTGTAGCCGGGAACGTACTGCTGCACCTCAGTGACCATTGCCTGGATGGAGGCACTGACCGCCTCGTGGTCGGCGTCCGCGCCGATCGAGCAGTACACCGTGTCGCGCATGATCATCGGTGGTTCGACAGGGTTGAGAATGATGATCGCCTTGCCCTTGCGGGCCCCGCCGACCGCCTCCACGGCACGCGCGGTGGTCTCGGTGAACTCGTCGATGTTCGCCCTCGTGCCCGGGCCCGCACCGCGTGAGGCGACCGAAGCGACGATCTCGGCGTAGTCGACCGGCGTCACCCGCGATACCGCGTGCACGATCGGGATCGTCGCCTGTCCGCCGCAGGTGATCATGGATAGGTTCGGCGAGTCCAGATGTTCGGCGCCGTTGACCGGCGGTGACACCATGGGCCCGAGATGTGCGGGGGTCAGGTCGACGGCCTGGATCCCGGCTTCGGCATAGCGCGGCGCGTTCTCCACGTGCGCTCTGGCCGACGTCGCCTCGAACACGAGCTCCGGCGGATGATCTTGACGCAGCAGCCAGTCGATGCCTTCAGCCGAGGCGCTGACGCCGCGAGACCTGGCGCGGGCCAGACCGTCCGATTCCACCACGCCGACCACGTATCCGACATCGATCACAGAGCTCCGCCGCAGTTTCTCCAAGAGGTCCGTGCCGATGTTCCCGGGACCGACGATCGCGGCCATCACCTTTTCAGCTCCCATGGCGTGAACTGTTGCAGCCGGCTCATGGGCGCAGAAGCGGATGACCCGCTCAGCGGGACTGTGCGACCCTTCCCGGTCGACGCTAGTCGAAGGTCACCTCGACCTCGTCGGACATGGGGAGGGCCTGGCAGCTCAGAACCAATCCCTCCTCCAGGTCCTCGTCCTCGAGGACGTCGTTGCACAGCATCTTCGTTTCCCCGGCAAGCACACGGCAGGCACAGGCACCGCAGAACCCCTCCTCACAGGAGAACGGCGGTTGCAGGCCGCGAGCCCGTAGCAGAGCGAGCAAGCTGATCTTTGTAGGCCACTCCAGCAGATGCTCATCGCCGTTCAGAGCGACCTTGAGTTGGGCACTGTCCGCGGCCCCGGACTCCTCCGGGATATTCTCCACTGCGGCGAAGGGATCACCGGAGAGCGAGTGGAAACGTTCCATGACGATCCTCTCCCTGCCCATGCCCAGCGAGCCCAGAGCCTCGCCGACCGCGTCCATGAACGGCGCCGGGCCGCAGATGAAGGCGGCGTCCCTGGCTGCGTGGGGTGCGGCGAGAGCCGCCAGCGACGCGACGGTCGGCAGCCCCTGGAGGCTCTCAAGGAGATGAACGACCTGCAGGCGATCGGGTGCCGAGGCCGCCAAATCCCGGAGCTCCCCCGCGAAGATCACCGACGCCTCGTCGCGGTTGGCGTAGAACAGCACGGCGCTGCCGGCGCTCCCGGCCAGGAGCGCGTTGACGATGGAGATCACCGGGGTGATGCCGCTGCCCGCCGCGAACAGGAGCAGGTCGGCCTCGAGCGAGTCCGGGGTGAAACGCCCGGAGGGCGGCAGCACCTCGAGGGTGTCCCCCGGGCGCACGTGGTCGCAGAGCCAGTTCGATCCATACCCTCCCTTGACCCTCTTGACGGTGATCCTGAGAGTCGGATCGGCCCCGGGTGCGCTCGACAGCGAGTAGCAGCGCGCCGCACCGGCTCCTTCCCCATCGGGGATCCGCACCGTGAGGAACTGCCCGGGCCGGTAGGTGAACCGGCCGCGGAGTTCCTCAGGCACGCCCAGGACGATCGAGCAGGCGTCGGCAGTTTCGGCGATCACATTGAGAACCGGCAGCCCGCAAGCGGAGGTGTTCACCAGGTGGACTCCGCCTTGGACGGCGCGGGCAGAGACGGCACGGGCAGCCGGCCCTCACGAACGGCGCCCTCGACGCTGTCACGCAACTCGGCACAGGTCGGGAGCACACTTGCCAGGCTGCGTGGTACCGAGCTCCGGCCCAGCTCCGGGCAGCCGGAGGTGTCGGTGGTCCATTGGATCTCCGTGTGCGCGAGGCTGTTCTTCCGCACCAGGACGCACGCCCCGCACCGCCGGCAGGTGACGGGGTACTCGGGCCGTTCGTCGATCATGAGACGTGCACGACGCGGCCTTCGGCGAGGTTCTCCTGGACCTCGCGCTGCCAGAAGCCGTTGGCCCGTTCGGTGTCGATCTCGAACTCGAACCGCCGGGTCATCTCGGGGGTCACGTCCTCGACGTCCACATAGAACTGCTCGTACCAGCGGCGGAGCTGGTAGACGGGACCGTCCTCCTCGCACAACAGCGGGTTGTCGATCTTCGTCTTGTTCCGCCAGATCGCCACGTCCTGCAGAAAACCCTTCTCCACGACCTTGGCGACAGCCTGGGAGTACTGATCGGCGTGCTCCTCGGGCATGCCTTCGGCCTTCTTGACGATCACGCCCCACTGGAGGACGAAGCTCGTGGGAGAGACCGGATAGTGGCAGTTGATCAGAATGCTCTCCAGCGTCCGGTCGCCGGAGACGCTCTTCAACGGATTGATCATGTACGAGGGCCCGTAGTAGGCCGCCTCGGAAACGGTGAGCTTCTCATCCGAGCGGCCGGTCCCGAGGTCGACGTCGGGACGGGACCTGCTGTTCATGTACTGCGCGGCGATGTGCCCCTCGAAGACGTTCTTGAAGAACGTGGGGAACGAGTAGTGGATGTAGAAGAAGTGGGCCATGTCCACGACGTTGTCGACGATCTCCCGGCAGTGGGAGCCCTCGACGAGCAGCCGGTTCCAGGTGAAGGAGGTCCACTCGTCCGAACCGGCCTCAGTGATCTCTGGGATGGTCACTTCGGGCGGTGGCGGGTTGCCTTGAGGGTCGTGCCAGACGAACAGCTGCTGGTTCCGCTCCAAGGTGGTCCAGGAGCGGGTGCGTGCCCGCAGCGGCACCCGCCTGGCGTAGGGGATGCTCGCGCAGCGGCCGTTGCCGGACCAGCGCCAGTCGTGGAACGGGCAGGCGATCTGGTCGCCCTTGACCTCGCCCTGGCTCAGGTCGCCCCCCATGTGGGGGCAGTAGGCGTTGAGGACGCTCAGCTTGCCACTGCCGTCGGCGAACACCACGAGCTTGGTCCCGAAAGCCTCGACGGCGTGCGGCTTGCCATCGTTGAAGTGCTCCAGGAGACCGAGGCAATGCCAACCGCGCGCGTACCGGGTGGGCGGGGCCGCCGCCTCGATCACGCGGGTCTCCTCACCGCCGGTCTGTTGTGTGGTCACGAGAGCTCCAGGGTCGAGGCTGCCGCAGTGCCTCACGGCAACCGCCGGATCGGGGTAGGAGGGGCGCACCTCACCGTCGGCGCGTGAGGTATGAGGTGCGCCTCTCCTCCGGCGAGGCTAGGCCGGGACGGAAGCCCGTTTCACGGGCGTTCCCGCTGGCCGGGACGGCGCCGCCCACATGTTCCCCTGCCGGTCACCAAGCGACCGGCAGGTCGGTCATGCCGCCGGTGAGGATGCCCTCCAGGAAGACCGGCTCACCGTCGAGTTTCAGCCCTGGGAGCCGCTTGAACAGGGTGCCGATACCCACCTCCAGCTCCATGTGGGCGAGCGGCGCGCCCAGGCAGCGGTGCAGGCCGTGGCTGAAGGTGAGGAACTGGTTGGGCTTGCGCAGCAGGTCGTAGCTGTCGGCGTTTTCGAAGGCGTTGTCATCATGGTTCGCGGACGTCACGTCCACCATGACGGCCTCCCCCGCCTTGATCGGGCAACCGGCGATCGTCGTGTCCTCGGCTGCGGCGAAGGGGACCAGGCCAGGACCAGAGGAGTGAGTACGGCCCAGCGTCATGTTGCCGTGGCGGAGGATCTCGTCGACCGCGCTACTGATTCTCCCGTCGATGTCCTCGCTGAGAACTGCGTGCTGGTCGGGATTGAGCAGGAGCGACAGGACTCCCTGCGCGGTGAAGTTGGCGGTGTTGTCGAACCCGCCGACGACCAGCAGCATCGCGATTTCGACGATCTCTCCGTCGGTGAGCTCGTCGTCGGCCTCCTTGGCCGCCGCCAGCGCGCTGAGCAGATCGTCCTTGGGTTCGGCACGGCGCTCCGCGATGAGCTCGTTCAGGTAGACGAACAGCGAGGTCGCGTGTTCCATCACCTGGCTCTCCTCCATGCCGGAGGTCGACAGCAGGGCGTGACTCCACTGCACGAAGTTCGTCCGGCCCTCCTCGGGCACGCCGAGCAAGTCGCCGATGACCCGGATGGGAAGCGGCAACGCGAAGGCGTCGATGAGATTGGCCGAGGTCGCACTGCCTGCGGTCATCCGATCGACCAGCTCGTCCGCGAAGGCCTGGGTCGACTCGCGGAGCCTGTCCACGCGCCGCTGGGTGAAGGCCTTGATGACCAGCCTGCGCATCCGCGTGTGGTTCGGCGGATCCATGAACTGGAGAGTCTGCGTGAGGAACGCGGGGAACTCGATCGCGTACGGGACCGTACGGCCCTCGCGGAACGGCTTGCGGACGAAGGCGCGGTTCTCCAGCATCTCCCGGCAGGCGTCGTGACGGTGGATCAACCAGGCGTCACCGCCGAACTCGAAGGTGACCTTGGTCATCGGCCTGTCCTCACGAAGCGCCCGCATGATCTGCAAGGCTTCCTCCGCGCCGACCGGTCCGTAAGGGAACTGGGCTTTCAAGGTGTCTCCTTGCGGTTCAGGTCGGGAAGGCGAGTTCGGCGATCTGAGCGTTCGCCGGATCGGTGATCTCACCGATCCGCGCGGCGACGCTCTCGGGGGTCGCCTCGGGATCCTGGATCCCGGGCGTGTTGACCATGACCATGCGGGAGATGAAACCGCCCGCCGCGTTGATGACCTCGCCGGTGATCGCGCAGTCGGGATGGACCAGATAGGTCACGACCGGCGACACCTTCTCCGGTGGCATCTCGGCCTGCATCCACTCGACCGTGCCGGGTGGGAGCGACGGGCGCGCGAGCTCCAGCATCCGGGTCGCGGCGCCGGGGGCGACGGCGTTCACCTTGATGCCGTGCGCCGCGCCGGCGACCGCGAGGGTGCGGGTCAAGCCGTAGACGGCGCCCTTGGCGGCGCCGTAGTGGGCCATGTCCGGCTGGCCGGTCATCGCGGCCGAAACGGTGTTGACGATCCGGCCGCTGCCGGAGGCTGCCAAGTGCGGCCAGGCGGCCCTGCAGAGCATGAGGGTGCCGAGGTAGTGAACGTCGATGAAGTCGTGGAAGACCTCAGGTTCCAGATCCTCGAACCGGCCCAGCCGGTAGATTCCAGCGTTGTTCACTACTCCGTCGATGCGGCCGAATCGCTCGATGGTCTGTTCCACGAGCGACTCGACGCCCTTGGGGTCGGCGATCGAGTCGGAATTGGCCAGGGCCGTGCCGCCGGCTGCCTCGATCTCCGCGGCGACCCGCTGTGCCGGGTCGTCGGACGGAACGTTCCCGTCGGTGTCGCCGCCCAGGTCGTTCACGACGACAGAGGCGCCACGCGCGCCGAGCAGAAGGGCGTGAGCACGGCCGATTCCGCGCCCAGCACCGGTCACGATGACGACGCTTCCGGTGAAGTCGAGCATGCGTTCTCCTCTGATGGGGCCCGATCAGGGGCGAGTGCCGCCGCCGGCAACGTCGACGCGGGCGGTCCAGATCGATCCCTGTGCGCCCTCGCGGGACTTGGCGAAGTCGAAGACCTCGAAACCACAGGCGATGTAAAGGGTCTTGCGGTCATCGCCGCCGAGGTCACATGCCGTACTGCAACCGGCCTCCCCTTGGGGGACGGTCACCTGGGCGAGGACCTCGCCGCCGTCAGCGACACGCAGAACCCGGCTGCTGACCGGGAGCGCCACCCAGGCGGCGCCCTCGGCGTCCAGGCACATGCCATCCGGTAGCTCGCCGATGTCCGCGAAGAGCCGGTAGTCCGACAGTTCACCGTCGGCGCCGACGGTGAACGCGACGATCTTCTCGGCGAACGCCTCCGCGGTGACCAGGGTGCCGCCGTCGGCGGTCAGGGCGATGCCGTTGGCGCCCAGCAGATGGTCCGTGCCGGCAGCGATCCGGGCCGCCCCGCCGGGTTCGACGATGATGATCGGCGACGGCGCAGGTTGCTCCCCCGCCCACAGGTCGAAGCCGAGCTGGGTGATATATGCCCGGCCGTCGGCGGCGACGACCATGTCGTTGATCGGCCCGGCGGCCAGACCACGCAGGTCGGCGTAGAGTTCGGCCTTCCCGTCGGAAACGGCGAGCACCACGCGCTCGAACATCGAGTTCACCAGCAGCCGCCCGTCCGGCAAGAATCCGGTGCCTGCCAGCACGACCTCGGCCCCGTCCAGGGCGTCCCTGTCCCCGAGATCGACCAGGACTTCGGCCTCCCCCGCCGGGGAGAGCGCGACGATCCGGTGGTTGTACATGTCGGAGAAGTGGAAGCGTCCGTCATGCCAGCGTGGGCACTCGGTCCAGCTGAACCCCGTTGCCAGGCGCTCGGCGGCATAGGTCTCCATGGAGGCTCCTCGATCACGTGCCCGGTTCTGTATCAGGCCCGGCTGTCCCCTCGACCAGGCGGGCCTGTGAAGCGACTGCGACCGTATGCGCGCGGTTCCAGGCTGGACATCGGCGCTTCCCACTCAGCGGGACTGCTGTGATCCCGCACACACTGAAGTGGACCTGGACGTTGGGACTCACGTTCCGGCAGCGAGTCCGGATCGGGCGGGCTGAGCCCGGGCGTCATGTGCTCCGCTCATGCGGGTGGAGCATCAGGGGTGTTATGCGATCGTCGCCTCTCTCGGCGGCGCCCCGACGCACCCCGCCTGGTACTACAACGTGCAAGCGCACCCACACGTCGAACTGCAGGACGGTCCGATCTCGCGGGACATGATCGCTCGCGAGGTCGAAGGCGCCGAGAAGGCGATGTGGTGGCAGCGCGCCGTCGCGGCCTGGCCGGACTATGACGAGTACCAGAAGAACACCGACCGCATCATTCCGGTGTTCGTGCTGGAGCCTGTCGCCACGTGATGGCGCCGGTCAGATCATGGCTCGGAGCGGGCCTTGCGGATCGAGTCCCATCTGGGTCAGTGCGGCGGCCTGGAAGGCGCCGGCCGGTACGTGGATGGCATGTTGCAGCCCGACGTGGGCGTCACGCCAGAAGCGCTGGAGCACGTTGTCCCGGCGCACGACGTTGCCGCCGGACCGCGCGAAGATCTCGTCCACGGCCGCCACGGCGCGCCATGCGGACCTGACCTGGTCGCGCCGCACGACGGCCCGGTCCTCGAAGGTGATGGGACTGCCCGAATCGGCCTGGTCGTAGAGCCGGCTGATGCCCTCGACCAGCTGCGCGCGAGATGCGGCGATCTCGGCGGCGGCCTCGGAGATCGCGTAGAGCGCCGTGGCGTCCTCGCGGACCCTCGCTCCGGCCGAGGTGACCCGGTCGCGCTGATAGTCGAGATGAGCGTTCAGCGCGCCTTCCGCGATGCCTATGACGGCCGAGGTGATTCCGAGGGGGAACATGGCCCAGAACGGCAGTTTGTAGACGGTCTCCGACCGGCCCGCGCGGTCCGCCGAGAGTTCGCCCTCCGTCACGTCCGCGACCTTGATCGTCCGGTAGTCGGGGATGAAGGCCCCCTCGACGAGGATGTCCTTGCTGCCGGTGCCGCTGAGGCCGATCACGTCCCACGAATCGTCGACGATCGTGTAGTCGGAACGCGGTAGCACCACGTGCAGCCCGCGCACGGGCTGGGCGGGTCTGCCCGTCTCGTCTCCGATGAGAGCGCCCAGGAAGATCCAGTCGCAGTGGTCGGTGCCCGAGGAGAACTGCCAGTGTCCCTTCAGCACGTAGCCACCGTCGGCAGGGGTCGCCACGCCGCTCGGCATGTATGGGGAAGCGATCCAGGTATCCGGATCCTCGCCCCAGACCTCGCCTTGGACCTTGGGGTCCAGGAGCGCGAGTTCCCAGGGATGAACGCCGCCGACACCGCACACCCAGCCACTAGAACCGCAGCCCTTCGCCACTTCCATCACGGCCTGGGCGAAGTCCGCCGGGTGAGCGGCATGGCCGCCGTACTCCGGCGGCTGAAGCAGCCGCATGACCCCCGCCTCACGCACCAGCCTCACGCTCTCCTCGGAGAGCCTGCCGAGCTTCTCAGTCTGTTCCGCATGAGCGGCGAGGTGAGGAGCGATCGACTGCGCTCGGCGGACGACGTCGTGCATCAAGGGCCTCCGGACGGTGGTGGAGACAGCCGCCTCCGTGACGGTCTTTCACGCTATTCGGGGCTGCGTCCGGGCACCGGGAAGGCTCCCACTGATCGGGATCAGGCCGGTCCGCCCGCGTCCGCGAGGATCAACCCGGCCCCCAGCCGAAGGTGGTCCTCGGCCTGCTCCTGGGTCAGATGTCCGGTCAGCCGGGCGACCACGATGCCCCACCACGCGAAGAGGAGGAGCCGCACCCTGCTCATGTCCTCGTCGCCCGGCTCGTCGATGCCGAGGCGGCCCAGGATGAGCGGCGCCACCTGAACATCCGTCTCGAGCGCCTCCACGATCGTCGTAGGGCTCGCAAGGGTCGACTGAAGCATGGCCATGGCGAGCTGAGGACGTCTGGTGAAGCGATGCGTCCATCGCACCAGCAGCTCGGCCACGTCGTCCACGGAACCGGCTCCCTCACTTCGCCGGCCCGGCTGCTCGAAGAGCACCTCCTCAGCCATGACAGCCACGAAGAGATGGGTCTTCGACGGGAAGTAGCGGTAGACCGTCCCGATCGCGACACCGGCGGCCTTGGCGACATCCTGCATCTGAACGCCGTCGAAGCCGTGGAGGGCACCCAGCTCCGTGGCGGAGCGGAGGATCCGCGCCCGGCGGAGCACCTGACTGTGCGCCGCCGGCGCCGCCGGCGGCCGATGCGCGGCCACCCTCGCCACCGCTCCCTCCTCCGCTACGAAGCGTGCGCAACACGTGGGTACGCCATGAACGCGAACGCTAGGACGCCCTCCACTCGGCCGCCCTGCGACTCCCGCACACCGGGAGCGCGGTGTCTTCGGCCTTTCGCCCGCTCTTAGAGTCCGACCATGCCGACCAGCCGTACACAGGGAACAACAGCCGGCTTCAGTGCGGTGGATCCGCTGGAGTTCCGGCGCACCATGGGCGAGTTCGCCAGCGGAGTCACCGTTGTGGCCGCCGTGGACGGCGACGAACCCGTCGGGTTCGCCTGCCAGTCCTTCGCCTCGGTCTCCCTGGACCCCCCGCTGATCCTGTTCTGCGCCGATCATCGCAGCCGCACCTGGCCCCGGATCCGGCACGCCGGGCGCTTCAGCGTGAATATCCTCGGTGAGCAGCAGGAGGACCTCTGCGACCGGTTCGGGTCCAGCCGAGGACGAAAGTTCGCCGAGCTGGACTGGACCACATCGTCTTGGGGAACACCGGTCCTCACCGGAGTGCTCGCCACCGTCCACGCCGAGGTGCACGCGGTGCACACCGCCGGAGACCACGACGTCGTGGTGGGGCATGTGCTGGCGCTCGGGCGGCATCGCGAGGACCGTCCGATGGTGTTCTTCCGCGGCCGGTTCGGGCTCGAGACCACTGCTGAACACGCGGTGGCCGATCCCTGGAGCTGGATCGACGGCTGGGGTTGAGCGGCCTTGTCACTCGACCAGGAGCAGCGACGGGGCGGACGGTCGGGCTCGCAGCGCGACAGGGTCACACGCGCAGCGCTGTGCCGAGCAGTTCGCGGCCGATGCGGTTGACGGCGTCACGCACCAGCGGGGCGACGACCTCCAGGGGCGCTCCCTGAGGTCCGGCGAGCGAAACGGCGGCGACCGGTCTTTCCGGTCCTCGGATCGCCGCGCCGACACATGCGACGCCTTCGACGCATTCGCCTCGCTCGAACGCGAGCCCACCGCGCCCGCGGATCCGCCGGAGCTCCTGATGCAGCACCAGAAGCTCGGTGATGCTGCCCTGAGTGGCCACCGGCAGGCCGCCGGCGTAGAGCGCGTCGACCTTCTCGGCGGGCAGCCATGCGAGCATCGCCTTGCCCAGCGCGGTGCAGTGAGCAGGTGCGCGCCCGCCCACCCTCGATGCGACGGCCGACGCTCTGCGTCCGCCGATCTTGTCGAGGTACTCCACAGAGGTCTCGTCGAGCACGGCGAGATGAACGACCAGATCGGTCTTCATCACGAGCTCGTGGAGCCAGGGGGCCGCGGCGGCGCGGAGGTCGGAGTGTCCACTCTCACGCGCCCCCCAGCGCGCGACCCGCCGACCAAGACCGTAACCGGCCCTCGTGTGCTCGACCCATTGGAGACGCACCAGCTGTTCGAGGATGCGGTGGGCCGTCGACCTCGGCAACCCGGTGCGGCGCGCGATCTCCTCGAGCAGGAGCCTCGCGTTCGATCCTTCGAAGCAATCCATGATGAGCGTCATGCGCTCGACCATCGAGGGGGGTCGTGGCGCCGCTTCGCCGATCGGGGCCAGTGCCATCGTCATGTCAGCACCCTCCGGAATTGGAACTGACATCAATTCTAGTGACGAACCGGCCAGTGAGAAAGTAGATACATGAAATTTATCAAGCAAACTCCGTGGTGCCGACCTGCTGCTAGCTGCATCCTGGGAGCGACACTGCACTCCCACCTCGTCGAGGTTCAGAGATACATGCCCTTGATCAAGTAAGCTTCACCGGACGGCGTCATCGCGATGCCGGCTGTGAGATATTTGCCAGAGGTCCTGTATCTCGTAGATCGACCGACCGGATACGGGCCGCCCTGAGGAAGGAGCCGCCGCCGTGGCCGCGGACGACGGGGACCTCGCGCTGGAGAAGGCGACACTGCGGTTGATCAATGTGGTCGCGTTCGCCTCTGGCACCCGCGCCCACAGCCGCCGCATGCGCGCCGCGACGGGCATCGAGCTCCCGCCGTCGGATCTGCGCTTCGTCGAGCTGCTCAGCGGCCGCGAACCCGTGCCGACGAGCACCGTCGCCAAAGAGCTCGGTATCGACCTCGCGCAGGCCAGCCGCCAGGCCGGTCAGCTGGCGGCCGCCGGGCACATCGTGCGCGAGACCGACCCCGCCGATCGCCGTCGCGTTCTGGTCAAGCTGTCGGAACCGACCGGCCGGGTGCTCGACCAATGGCTGGTCGACTGGAGCCGCGACTACCTGGTGGCCGTCGAACACTGGAGCCAGGAGGACATCGCGGCGACCGCCGACTGGTTTGCCCTGGTTCACAACCGTCTGGTCGAGGCATTGCCCGACCGTCCCCGGTCCGCCGCAGCGGACCGCTGGGTCGAGCTCGCCGGGATCGACCACGACGCCGAGACCAGATTCTTCGCGCGCACGATGATCGGCATGGTCACCTGGGTGGGTCAGTCGAGAGGCTACAACGATCTCTTGGAGCTCCTCGACCTGCCGATCCGGCAGCAGGAGTACTTCACTCTGCAGGTCATCCGGCACAGCGGCCCGCTGTCGATCGCCGACATCGCGGAACGGCTGGCCATCGACCCCTCGCAGGCCAGCAAGCGGCTACGGCAGCTCACCGACCTCCGCCTGGTGGACCGAGCCGTCGACGGTTTCGACCGGCGCAGCAGCCTGATCCGGGTCTCCCGCAAGGGCGCCACCGTTCTGGCGAAGGTCGCCGACTTGCAGATGACCGCCTTCGAGGGCCTGACCGAAGGCATCAGTGCCGAGGACCGTCAGCGCTGGACGCCGCTTGTCCAGGCCTACGTCAGCCAGCTGTTCAGCCGTCGGATCGGGGCCGACGGCGTGATCCGCCCCACGGATCCGGAGCTTTTCAGCCCGCAGCGACCGCGTCCCCGCCGTCCCTGAGGACACGCCGCAGGACCTTGCCCAGGTCGTTGCGAGGAAGCTTCTCCAGCACGCGCACCTCGGCCGGCACCCGCGTTGATCGCAGACGACTTGCGACCCAGGTCTGGACGGCGGCCTCCTCGATGGAGCAGCCGTCCCGGGGGACCACCGCGGCCACGACGAGCTCACCCCATTCCATGTCCGGAACGCCGAAGACCGCCGCGTCCGCGATGTCGGGATGCTCGATGAGGACGTTCTCGATCTCGCCGGGCGACAGGTTCTCCCCGCCGCGGACGATGACGTCGTCGAGTCGGCCTTCGACATAGACGTAACCGTCGGCGTCGATCCGCCCCGCGTCCTGTGTCCGGAACCATCCCTGTCCGTCGAGCCGGGAGGCGGCGGCGTACTCACCGGAGACCTGCGGCCCGCGCACCCAGAGCTCACCGCCCACACCCGCCTGGACCTCCCGCCCGCTCGGGTCGCGCACGATGATCTCGACACTCGGCAAGGGTTTGCCGACGGATTCCAGCCGTCGGCGGATCCCCGGGTCGGACGTCGCCCTCGCCGACCTATGGTCCTCGGGTCCAAGAATCGCGATCGACGAAGTCGTCTCGGTCAGCCCGTACGCGTTGACGAAATCGACGTGCGGGAGCAGATCCAGAGCGCGCTCGATCACCGGTCGAGGCATCCGGCCGCCGCCGTAGGAGAGGTGACGCAAGTCCGGCAACTCCGTGCCGATCCGGTCGAGCACATCGACGATCCGGGCGAGCATCGTGGGCACGACCATCGCATGCGTGATCCGCTGCCGCACCGCGGTCTGGACCCAGGTCTTCGCTTCGAAGTCGGGAAGCTGCACGATCCGGCGCCCTCCGTACAGCGCCGTCAGCAGGCCCGCGACACCGGCGATGTGGTACGGCGGCACGCTGACCAATGCCGCCTCGTCGCGACCGGCTCCGAGCATCTCCGTGCCGCTCAGAACGTACGACGTCAGGTGACGATGACGCAGTACCGCGACCTTCGGCCTGCCGGTGGTGCCACTCGTGTGCAGTAGGACCGCCGGCTGCTCGGGGTCCTGGTCCGGCTCGCTCTCAGCGCGCCGCGCGGCGCGCACCTCGGAAAGGAAGGTGTCAGGATCGGTCACGCGCAGCCCGTCCAGGGCACCAAGGTCCTGTGTCGACCGGAAATCCGCCACCAGCGTGGTCGGCAACTGCTCCCGCACCAATGCGGTGAAGGGTCCGGGCGCCAGCCGGTAGCTGATGGGGGCGAAGGGCCTCCCCGCAACCGCAGCACCGAAGAGCGCGATGGGAAAGGCCGCCGTGGCCGTACCCCCGAACAACAGGGGCCGGCCAGGCTGATCACCCATCAGGGTCACTGCCTTGGCAGCCTGTTCGCGAAGCTCGCCGAGGGTGATGCCGAACTCCGCGTCTCCGATCGCGATTCTGTCGGGCTCGACACTCGAGACGATGTCGAGCAAGGTGGCGATGTTCACCTGTCCTCCGGGCTCAGTCCGAGGACGGCAAGGCCTTGGCGGCCTTGGCGGTCAGCGTCCGGCCGTTGAGGAGCAGAGGCCCCGGACCTCCGCAGACGCACAGCAGTTCCACCGTTCCCTCGTCGTCGCCGTACCGCTTTCCGACAAGCAGTTCCCCGGTGGCCTCGGCCGCCGGTGCCGTACCGGATCCATCAGCGTTGAGGGGTGCGCCCGCGCAGGTCAGGTCGACGTCACCGGCGGAGGCACGGATGACGATGAACTCGGCGGTCGTTCCCGCCGACTTCAGCTTGAGGCCGGGTTTGAGTTCCATCGGGTGGTCGCTCCTTCGTCAGGCTCTCGCAGTCTTCGGCCACTCAGCCGTACATCGTCGGCTCGGCGGCCGCGGTGGGCGCCCAGAGCACGGCCAGGTTGCCCGCCTCGTCCACATCCCGCCCCGGCAGGCGCACCGTCGCCGTACCGATCGCGGTCTCGAGATCGTCCTGGTTGACCACCGCGACCCGGACGTCGACGCGGCCCTCGCCGGACTCCTGGTAGACGCGCTGCACAGAGCCGACGACGGTGTTGGTGTCTCCGACGAGATTCGGGCGGCGAAGCTGGGAGCTCAACGTGACGAGGTCGCCCCAGTCACCGATCCAGTCGGTGATGATCTGGCTGAGCCAGGCGATCCGCTGCGGTCCGTAGTCGAAGGACGTCGCCTGCGCCCGGGTCTTCCTGGCGTACTCCGGGTCGGCCCGGCCGCCGGCCCCCATGTCGATGGTGCCCTCGTCCACCTTCCGCGAGCGGCCGATGGTCAGCGACCCCAGGCTGAACAGGTAGAGCTCGGTGGTCGTGTAGGTCCCCTTGGGCAGTTCCGGCAGATCGCTCCCCTCGCGGACGTCCTCCCAGTAGAGCGGGTCGCCGCCCCGTCGGGTCCGCTCCCAGACGAGCGGATCGGGCGCGATCCGCCTGTGCGAGCTCGAGGACGAAGCGGAGACCCCGCTTCCCGGGTTGGCGAACCGGAGCATGTGATTGGTCATCCGGGCCACGAGCTCGGCGCGGTGGTTGTAGTACTCGGTCATGCCGGAGCACACGAGCGACTCGCCGAGCTGCGGCATGTCGCGGCGCCGGAGGTCGACCGGCGTCTCGATCGCCCGGACACGGTCACCCACCCAAACGGGGCGGAACCATTCGATATCCGCACCGAGGTAGAGGATGCTCAGGTCTTTCATCGCGACATCGTCGTGAGGGATGTGCCCCCAGATGGACGCGTTGGCTCCAAAGCCGATCGAGAAGAGGAACGAGGGCGAGCCTATGAGGCTGTGGAAGCGGGCCTCCTCAGCGTATGCACCGTCGCGGAAGAGCGGGTTGTAGTCACCGGAGCCCTCGCTGTGCCGCCGCAGCCATTCGGCCGTCACCTCGCGCCACGGTCTCGGATTCAGGGGTCGGCCAAGTCCCTTGCGGTACTCCTTCTCGAAACCGTCGAGTGTCGTGATCCGGCTCATCGTCCGTGCTCCTTCATTGGCAGGACCCTCATGCGACGACTCCCGCCTCACGCAGATCCGCGATGTCCTTCCCGGTGAGCCCCAGGTCGGTGAGGACCTCGCAGGTGCTCGCCCCGGGCTCCTCAGCCAGGGGCGGCAGCTCCAAGGTCGTACGGCTGAAGCGCGGTGCCGGCCGTGGGCATGGCACGCCGTCGATATCGACGAACATGCCGCGCGCGGTGGCATGCGGGTGCACCAGAGCCTCGGTCAGCTTGAGCACCGGCTGCACACAGGCGTCGACTTCCTCGAAGGAGCGGGTCCACTCCTCACGAGTACGCGTGGCGAACACGGCGGCCACGCGTTCCGTCGCGGAGGGCCAGCAGTTCCGGTCCATCTGCGGTCCGAGGTCGGCTTCGGCGAGGCCGAGGATCCGGAGGAACTCGCGGTAGAATCGCGGCTCGATCGCCCCGACAGAGATCCATTCGCCGTCCGAGGTCTCGTAGGTGCGGTAGAAGTGCGCTCCGCCATCGAGCAGATTGGTGCCCCGGGAGGACCACGCTCCCCGCGCCGCCATCGCGAGGAAGGGGGCGAGCAAGAGCGCTACGCCGTCGACCATCGCGGCATCGATGACCTGGCCCCTTCCGGATGCGGCGCGCTCCAGCAATGCCGCTGTGATCCCCAGCGCGAGCAGCATTCCGCCGCCCCCGTAGTCGGCGACCAGGTTGAGCGGTGGAACGGGCCCATGTCCCGACTCGCCGATGGCGTGCAGCGCTCCGGAAATGGCCAGATAGTTGAGGTCGTGGCCGGCGGCGGTGGCCAGGGGCCCGTCCTGGCCCCAGCCGGTCATCCGTCCGTAGATGAGCCGCGGATTGCGCCCAAGGCACTCCTCCGGACCGAGCCCCAATCGCTCGGCCGCTCCTGGCCGGTAGCCCTCCACCATGACATCCGACCGTTCGATCAGATCGAGCACCACGTCGCGCCCGCGAGGGTCCTTGACGTTGACCGCGACAGATCGGCGGCCGCGCGAGTGGGCGTCGGCGGGATG
The DNA here is from genome assembly GCF_008923185.1 of Actinomadura rudentiformis. Lineage (GTDB taxonomy): Bacteria > Actinomycetota > Actinomycetes > Streptosporangiales > Streptosporangiaceae > Spirillospora > Spirillospora rudentiformis. The sequence goes on along the minus strand of NZ_WBMT01000025.1, from coordinate 72,671 downwards.
GCGGTGCGCACCCACGCGCTCGACGCTCACGACTTCGGCCCCGAGGTCGGCGAGCAGCATGCACGCGAACGGCCCCGGCCCCTGCGCCGCGAGCTCGACCACGCGCGTACCTGTCAGGGGACCCGTCACGGTCGGCTCCGCTTCACATCGAGATTCATCGGAAACCTGCCGGGGCGTCACCGATGACCTTGCGTTCGACCAGCCCGGCGTACGTCTCCTCGCTGAGCCCGAGCTCACCGACGAGAACCTCGTGGTTGTGCTCCCCGAGCGTCGGCGGACGGCGGGTCAGCCAGGTCGGCTGGCCCATCCGGCGGAACGGCAGGGTGGGGAGCGGGATCGTCCCGGCCCAGGGCAGCTCCGTGAGTTCGTACGATCCGCGGCCCGCGAGGTGCGGATGTTCGTGGATCCAGCGCGGGTCGGTGCACAGACCCGCGGGAACACCGGCCGCGACCAGGCGGTCGACGACATCCTCGGGTTTCCTGCCGGCGACCCATTCCGCAATGCGCGCCTCGACCCGATCAGCGGCGGCCTGCCGGCCGACTCGATCACGCAGCTCGTGATCCTCGTGCCAGTCGGCGAACCCGAGGACATCGACCAGCGCCTTCCACTGCCCATCGTCGAGCACGGAAATGCCGATCCAGCGCTCATCGCCGCCGGCTCTGAAGGCCCCCTGGACGTGCGCCTCCACGGCTCGGTTACCCGCCCGGTCGAGCAGCTCGCCGTCGGCGGTCCAGCGGATCACCTGCTCCGACGCCATGACCAACGCGCCCTCGGCGAGCGCGGCCTCGACCAGCATGCCCCGGCCCGTGACCCGGCGCCGCAGGAGCGCCGCCGCAAGCGCGAAGAACGAGTTCGCCCCGCCCATCGGGTCCGCAGGGCCCTGCGGGTTGGTCGGGTCTCCGCCGGGATAACCCGTACGCCAGCACAAGCCGGAGAACTGCTCCACCGTCTGGGCGTAGCCGACCATTTCACGCCGCGGGCCGGTCAGGCCGAAGGCGGGCATCCGGAGCATGACCAGCCGCGGGTTGATGCGGTGGACCTCGTCCCAGCCGAGCCCGGCCGATTCCAGGACGCGCGGAGCGAAGTTCTCGAGGAGGACGTCGGCGTCCTCGATCAGCCGGACGAGCAGCTCCCGTCCCTCCGCTTGCGTGATGTCGAGCGTCACGTTGCGCTTGTTGAAGTTCGCCCCGAGGTAGAAGCTGCCGCACTCCCACCAGTGGTCGCGTGTGACCGGCACACCTCCCATCGTCCGCGATCCGTCGATCCTCCGCGTGCTCTCGACCTTGACGACATCCGCTCCGAAGGCGCCCAGCGCCGAGCCGACATAGGCGCCGACCCACCAAGTACCGAGATCGACCACTCGGAGACCGTCGAACGGGAGGTCGCTCGACGCCACCGGGCGGCGCCCGGTCGGCGCCGGAGGGCCATCGGCCGGAGCGGCCTTCCTCCGCCGAGGCCGGACGCCGTCGAAGAGAAGCGGCGGCTTGGGAGCCATGAAACGGCCGTCGGGGTGCGGCTCGTAGAATTCCCGCGCCACGACCTGCGGATCCTCCAGGATCGTCGCCCCGCTGTGCACCGGTGCGGCCGGGATCCGAAACGCCGCCAACGCGTCGATGCACTCTTGCACGGTGTGCCGCACCGTCCAGGAGCGGACCGCCGCGGTCCACTCCGCCCTCCGCGCGTATCGGCCCTCGAAGGTCCGCATCTGCTCGTCATCAAGCCAGTCCGGGCGTCCGATCAAGACCACGAAGTCCTCGTGATTTTGCGCCGAAGCGAGATTGAGCCCGATCCAGCCGTCCGCGGCCGGTTCCACACTCGGGGTCAGCCGTCTCCTCGGTCGTGGGCTCCGCGATGGCCGCGACACCGAAGCGGTGACGCTGTGGAAGAGGTTGGTGGTGTACACCGTCGCATCGAGCAGGGCGACATCGAGAATCCGCCCCTCACCGCCGCCTTGCAGGGCGGCCGTCGCAGCCCCCGCCGCCATCGTCCCCGCGACCCAGAGGCCCTCCGAGCTTCCTGTCATGATCGGGTACTTCGACATCGAGCCGCGCCAGGTGAGCGATCCCGCCTCGGCCTGCAGAGTGAACTCGCTCCACGGGCGGCCCGTCCCCGCCCACGGCCCGTCCAGGCCCCAGGGGCTGATGACCGCCACGACGGTATCGCCGAAGCCGCTGAGGAGGTCGCGGTCCGGGGCGTCCGGCAGTTCGAGGACGACGATGTCGGCCGGGACGGACGACGCCGATCGGCGCAACTCTGCGAGGTCACCGGACACGCGCATCTTGCCGTGGTTCAGGTAGGAGTCGAAGTGCCGGCCGTGCCCGAGGGTCTCGGCACCGCCGACGCGGGTCACTGAAGCCCCCGCATCGCACAACAACCGGCCCGCGTACGCGCCCGCGATCGAAGAGGACCATTCCAGGACCCGGATGCCTTCCAGCGGGGCGCTGCCGGTGTCACTCGTCTCTGGGTCACTCATCGCCGTCATGTCAGGCCGCCGCCATCGCGTCGCCGAGGGCGGCGAGGATACGGGATGGACCGCCCAGTGCCCAGGACCCCTGCCGCGCCGCCAGGAAGTACCGGTGCAGCGGATAGTCGAGGTCGACACTGATGCCGCCGTGCACCTGCATCGCGGCCTCCAGTACGCGCGTCGGGGCGTCCGCCGCCCACCATGCGGCGATCGCCACCTCCTCTCCCCCGGACGTCCCCCGGTCGAGGAGCCATGCCGCGCGCCAGGCGGTGAGCCGAATCGCCTGAACGTCGATATAGGCGTCGGCGAGCTTGTGCGATACCGCCTGGAAGGTACCGATCGGCCGCCCGAACTGCCTCCGCTCCGAGGCGTAGGACGCCGTCATCTGCAGTGCGGTCTCGACCGTCCCCAGTTGTTCCAGGCATCGCGCGACGGTCTCCGCCGCCTCGATCCAGCGTTCCGCCTCCTCCGTGAGACCGCCAGGAGCGGTCACAACGTCAACGCCGGGGACCTGGTGGTCGTCGAGCGTCAGCCGCCACCGCAACCGGCGATCGACGGACGTGTGGGGCGTCAGTGTCACGCCCCGCCCTTCCGGGTCGACGAGGAGCAGCCCGGTACGGCCTTGATCGTCGGTGACCTGGACGAGAACGCGGTCGGCGTCCGCCGCGAGTGGCACATGGGACATCGCGCCGTCGATCCGCCATGCGTCACCGTCGGGCCTGGCCCGGAAACCGGGAGACGATGTCGACGCCCGCCGCGGTGCCGAGCTGAGGAGCAGGTCTCCGGCGGCGAACGGGGCCACCAGGCGCCGGTGCTGCTCCTCGGTGCCGTAGCGGCTGATGGGGAGGGCGGCCATGACGACGGCCTCGGTGAGGAAGAGCGGCAATGCGGCCTTGGCCGCCTCCTCGATCACGATGCCCTGTTCCACGAAACCCGCGCCGCTTCCACCATGCTCCTCGGGTAGCGCGATGCCGATCAGGCCGGCCTTGGCGAGCTCCGTCCAGAGCGCACGGTCGACCGGCTCGCCAGAGGCCTGCCATGCCGCCAGACGCTCCGGTACGGCGGCGTCTCCGATGATCCTCGCGGCGAGGTCGGCGACGTCCTGTTCCTGCTCGTCGTAGCTGTAGTCCACGTTCGACTCCTGCTCCTGCTCCTGGTCGGTGCCGGTCAGCGGGGGGCGCGCGGAAGCCCGAGGCCCAGCTGCGCGATCAGGTCGCGTTGGATCTCGTTCGCGCCGCCGATGAAGGTCATGACGTTCGCGGAGCCCGCTCCCTTGGCGAACGCGCCACCGGCGACGGCGTCCGGGGAGTTCCCGTCGAGGCCCGCGTCGAGCCCGACGACCTCGTACAGCAGCCGCCGGCCGCGGCCGAACAGCTCCGAGCCGTACACCTTGGCGGCGGACGCCTCGGCGGGTTCGAGCCGGCCGGCGTCGACGGCGGTCGCGAGCTTGGCGTTCAGGAGCCGCTGGAACTCGACTTCCGCTCGAACCCGGGCCAACGCCTGCCGCACGGCCGGGTCGTCCAGCATCGGCGAACCGTCACCGGACCTCGCCTCGGCCGCCCACCGCCGGACCTCGGCCAGCACCTGTTCCACGGGGGCGGTCGACACGAGCGCGACCCGCTCGGTGTTGAGCTGACCGGTGATCATCGCCCAGCCGTTGTTCTCACCGCCGATGCAGTTCTCCACCGGTACCCGGACGTCGTCGAAGCCGACGGCGGCGACCGAGTGATCACCGAGGGTACGGAGCCGGGTCGAGGAGACACCCGGGGCGTTCCGCGGCACGATGAGCACCGAGATGCCGCGATGCCTGGGGGCATCCGGGTCGGTTCGCACCGCGAGCCAGATGTAGTCGGCCGCCTCCATCATCCCGATCCAGAGCTTCTGGCCGTTGATCACGTACTCGCCGCCGTCGCGGACCGCGCGCGTCGTGAGCGAGGCCAGGTCGGTGCCGGCCTCAGGTTCGGAGTATCCGATCGCGAAATGGATCTCACCGCGGAGGATTCCGGGGACGAGGCTCTCTCGCTGCTCCCGCGTCCCGTGGGCGGCGATGGCCGGCCCGACGCTGTTGATCGTCAGCAACGGCAACGGCACATCCGCCTGGGCGGCCTCGTCACTGAAGATGGCCTGCTCCACCATGGAGAGCCCCTGGCCACCGATCTCCTTCGGCCACCCGATGCCCAGCCATCCGTCCTCACCAAGGCGTCGCACCACGCTTCGGTAGGCATCGGTCGCGTCCTCGGCGTAGTAACCGTTGCGGAACCTGTGGCGGAGCTCCGGAGTCATGACCTCGGCGAAGTACGCGCGCAGACGCGCGCGCATCGTCGCCTGTGCTTCCGTCTCCGCCAAGTGCATAGAGGTCTCCTTCAGGCAGGCCCAGGTGAAGCCGGACGTTGCGGCTTCTCGCTGCAGTGTTCCGGTCGGGGCCCTCTCGCGGCAGTGCCGCTTCCGCTCAGTGGGATCACGCGATGACCGGTCGGTGAGGCGGCGACAGACTCCGAGATCCAGGGGGCCTCGGTGGGGCCCGCTACGGCGAAGGAGGCCGACAACGGTGCATGCGCAGCAACTCGATCTCGACGCCTTCGGCGGGGTCGAGGCCGAGCCTCCGCGGGTGGCGCGCTACGCGGTCAACGAGGCGATGATCCGCAACTGGGTCGAGGCGGTCGACGACCGCAATCCGGTGTACGTCGACGCCGATGCCGCCCGGGCCACCGGACGCGAGGGGATCATCTGCCCACCGGCCATGATCTCGACCTGGGTGATGAACGGTTATCGCCGGTGGCGCGAGGTCCAGGCCCTGCGGGAAGCCGGACAGAGGGAGGACTTCGCGTACTCCCGCCTGATGAGCCTGCTCGACGAGGCTGGATTCACCTCGGTGGTGGCGACCGATGTAAGCCAGCGCTACCTGCGTGAGCTCCGGCCCGGTGACCGCATCACCTGCTTCTTCACGATCGACTCGGTTTCGCCGCTGAAGCAGACGGCCCTCGGACCCGGTCACTTCGTCACGCTGAGCAAGCGGTACGTCGACGGTGATGGCGTTCCGGTCGCCGAGGAGGACTTCCGGCTGCTGCGATTCCGGCCCGCGAACAAGGACGGCTGATGAACGACCCGACGACCGGCGCCCAGGTCCGCCGGAGCAGCGTCCCTCCACTCATCGTCACGCAGGACAACGCGTTCTGGTTCGAGGGCGTCCGTCAGGGCAAGCTGCTCATCCAGCGCTGCGGGGACTGCGGTGCGCTGCGCCAGCCGCCCGGCCCTGTCTGCCCGGACTGCCGGTCCTTCCACTGGGACACGATCGAGTCCTCACGACGGGGCACGTTGCACAGCTACACCGTCGTCCACCGGCCGCAGGACTCCGCCTTCACCTATCCGCTCGCCGTCGGCCTCCTCGACCTCGACGAGGGCACCCGGATCGTGGCGGACATCGGCGGCACCGATCCGGCCGAGCTGACGATCGGCATGGCGATGGAAGTCGTCTTCACCGAGCACGCGCACGGCGAGGTGCTCCCCCGGCTGCGGCCGGTGAGCCCCACGTTCCAAGAAGGTAGGACCCCATGAGCCTTCCCGACCTCACCGTCGGAACCGTCCTTCCCGACCTGGAGGTCGTCCTGGACCGGACCACCATCGTGGCCGGAGCCATCGCCTCCCAGGACTTCGAGGACGTGCACCACGACCCCGGCAAAGCCCGGTCGCGCGGCGCCCCCGACATCTTCATGAGCATCAACACGACGAACGGATTCGTCGACCGGTACGTCACCGACTGGACGGGCCCGGAGGGCCGGATCACCGCGGTGTCATTGCGACTCGGTCTGCCGAATTTTCCGGGGGACACGCTGGTGCTCCGCGGCGAGGTCACCGAGCGGACAGAACGCGAGGCGACCCTGAAGGTCACCGGCACCAACTCCCGCGGCGTGCACGTCACCGCCCGGGTGACCCTTGAGTCGGTGAACGCGTGAACGGCTTCGCCGGGAAGGCGGCGATCGCGGGCATCGGGGCGACGGAGTTCTCCAAGGAATCGGGCCGCAGCGAGTGGCGGCTGGCGTGCGAGTGCGTGCTCGCCGCGCTCGACGACGCCCAGATCAGTGTCGACGAGGTCGACGGTTTCGCCCTGTTCACCATGGAGACCAACCCGGAGATCGCGGTCGCCCGGGCGCTCGGCATCCCGGAGCTCACGTTCTTCAGCCGCATCCCGCACGGCGGGGGCGGCGCATGCGCACCCGTTCAGCAGGCCGCGCTCGCCGTCGCCAGCGGTGTCGCCGACGTCGTCGTGGTCTACCGCGCGTTCAACGAGCGTTCCGGCCACCGCTTCGGATCGGGTCCGCCGCCGTTCGCCTACGCGCACAACACCGACCAGGAGTACCGCAACTGGATCAATCCCTACGGCTTGCTGACGCCAGCCGCGCAGGAGGCACTCCTCGCCCGCCGCTATATGCACAAGTACGGGGCGACCAGCGCCGACTTCGGCGCGGTGTCCGTGCTCTCCCGCAAGTACGCGGCGAACAACCCGAAGGCCTGGTACTACCAGCGCCCCATCACGCTCGACGACCATCAGGCATCACCGTTGATCGCCGACCCGCTGCGGTTGCTCGACTGCTGCCAGGAATCCGACGGCGGCCAGGCGCTGGTGATCGTCAGCACCGAGCGCGCCCGCGACCTGCCCCACTCCCCGGCCGTCATCACCGGAGCTGCTCAGGGCGTGGGTCCGCAGCAGATCTCGATGAGCAGCTACTACCGCGATGAGATCGAGGTGATGCCGGAGGTGGAACTGGTCGCCCGGCAGTTGTGGGACCAGTCCGGCATCGGCCCGGAGGACATCGACGCCGCGATCCTCTACGACGCCTTCACCCCCATGCTGCTGCTGCAACTGGAGGAGTACGGCTTCTGCAAGCGCGGTGAGGCGAAGGACTTCATCGCCGACGGCAACCTGGAGCTCGACGGTCTCCTGCCGGTGAACACCCATGGCGGCCAGCTCGGCGAGGCCTATGTCCATGGCGTGAACGGCATCGCCGAGGGCGTCCGGCTGATCCGCGGCACCTCGGTGAACCAGCCGGGGAAGCAGATCGACAACGTCCTCGTCACCGGAGGGTCGCCCGTTCCGCACAGCGCGCTCGTCCTCAGCGTGGAGCGGTGAGCCGAGTGGACATCGACGTGTGCGTGCGCGCGACCCGAAGGAAGTGACCATGTACCCGGACCTGTCCCCCGCCTCGAAGGCGCTGCGTAAGGAGTTGCGCGAGTACTTCACCGCCACCATCAGCCCGCGGGACCGGGAGGAGCTACGGAAGCAGAACGAGGGCGGCCCGACGTTCGACCGCATCCTGCGGCAGATGGGGAAGGACGGCTGGCTCGGGCTCGGCTGGCCGAAGGAGTACGGTGGCCGCGGCGAGGACCCCGAGGCACTGTTCGTCTTCTACGACGAGGCCGTCCGTGCCGACGCGCCGCTGTCGCTGGTCACCCTCAACACCGTCGCGCCCACGCTGATGAGGCACGGGACCGACGAGCAGAAGGCGTACTTCCTTCCGCGCATCCTCGCCGGCGAGCTCACCTTCGCAATCGGTTACACCGAGCCGAGCGCCGGCACCGATCTGGCGTCCCTCACGACGAGGGCACGGATCGACGGCGCCGAGTTCGTGATCAATGGCAACAAGATCTTCACCAGCGGCGGCGACTTCGCGGACTGGATCTGGCTCGCGGCCCGCACCGATCCCGAGGCGGCGCGCCACCGGGGCATCTCGATCATCACTGTGCCGACCACCGCGCCGGGCTTCTCGGCGACCCCGATCGAGACCGTCGGCGGGCACAGCACGTCGGCGACGTACTACGAAGACGTCCGCGTCCCGGTCGGCAATCTCGTCGGCGAGCTGCACGGTGGTTGGAAGCTCCTCACCGACCAGCTCAACCATGAGCGGGTCGCGCTGGCCGCCCGAGGCGGCATCGCAAACGAACTCTTCGACGAGACCCTTGCCTGGGCCAAGACGACACCACTCGGCGAGGGGGTCGTGTACGACCTGCCCTGGGTCAGGGCCAAGCTCGCACAGGTCTACGCGCTGCTCAGTGCCTCGGACCTGGTCAACCTGCGGCTGGTCGCCGACGTCGCTGACAACACGCTCACCGGAGGGGACTCCGGCGGTGCGAAGGTCATCGGCACCGAGTCGGTGATAGCCGCGTACGGAATGCTCCAGGAGGTGCTCGGCGCCGCCGGACTGCTGCGGCCCGGCTCCCCGGGCGCCGCCATCGAAGGCCGTGTCGAGGCGATGGCCCGCCGATCGCAGAACAACTCCTTCGGCGGTGGCACCAACGAGGTCATGCGGGAGCTGGTCGCGGCGAAGAGCCTCGGCATGGCCATCGCTGCCCGCCGCAAGCCCGAGCCCAAGAACGGCGGGAACTGATGGAATTCACCCTCAGCGGCGACCTGAAGGCCGTCAGCGGCCTCGCCGAGCAGATCTTCACAGACAGGGCCGACATCAAGCGGGTGCGAGAGATGGAGGCCCGCGGCGGATTCGACGCCGACCTTTGGCGCATGCTCGCCGAGTCCGGCCTGATCGGGCTCGCGTTGCCGGAGAAGGCCGGCGGCGCGGGACTGGGCATGCTCGGCCTCGTCGCCGTCCTTGAGCAGCAGGGCCGGCGGGTCGCTCCCGTCCCCGTCTGGGCCGTGGTGGCGGGTGCCGCCATGCCGATCGCCGAGTACGGCCGCGAGTCCCAGCGGCAACGGTGGCTGCCCGGCATCCTCGACGGCGGCACCGTGGTCACCGGAGCCTTCGAGCGGCTCGCTTTGCGGGCCACGAAGGACGGCGGTGACTGGGTCATGTCCGGTGAACTCGCCGCCGTGACCGCGGGCCCTGTCGCGACGGCGTTCGTCGTGCCGTTCACGACGAACGCGGCCGGAACCCACGTGGCGATCGTGCCGGCCGACCGTGCCGGCCTCGAGATCACGCCGATCTCGGTCACCGACCACGAGAGCAGCGCCACCCTCGTCTTCGATCGGGTGCGCCTGTCGTCAGACGATCTCATGGAGGCCGAGGGCGCGACGATCGTGGACCGTGTCCGCACACGGTCGCGCATCGCGCTGGCCGCGTTGTCGACCGGGGTGTGCCAGGAGGCGGTGGCCATCACCGCCTCCTACACGTCCCAGCGCAAGCAGTTCGGCCGTCCCCTGTCCACCAACCAGGCGGTGGCGCTCAGAGCCGCCGACGCCCATCTCGACACCGAGCGGATCCGGCTGGCGACGTACAAGGCCGCCTGGCACACCGACAGAGGAGAGGAAGACGAGGCCCGAGCCGCCTCGCTCGTCGCGAAATGGTGGGCGTCGTCCGGAGGGCTTCGGGCGGTCCACGCGACCCAGCACCTGCACGGTGGTATCGGCGCCGACGTCGACTATCCGATCCACCGCTACTTCCTCTGGGGTCGTCAGATCGCGTTCACGCTCGGCTCTGCGGGCGCGATCGAGGCCGAACTCGGCGACCTCCTCGACCAGGTCCCCCCGATCGGAGCGTCCGCGTGACCCACCTCGCCATCGTGACCGGCGCCAGCCGCGGGATCGGCCGCGCCATGGCCCGCCGTCTCGCTTCGGAAGGCATCGCCGTCGCCGCCGTCTCCCGGACCCTCCGTCCGGGCCAGGGCGCCTACGAGGGCTCGCTGGAAGAGACCGTCGCGCTGATCAACGCCGACGGCGGCGACGCTCGTGCGTTCGTCGCCGACCTCGGCCGCAAGGAGATCGACCGTCCCGCGCTCGTCGCCCAGATCGAGGACGCGTTCGGCGCCACCGCCGACATCCTGATCAACAATGCCGCCGCGGCTCGCCGTTACGAGACCCTCTTCCCCGACATGCGGCGTGAGTGGTTCGAGGACTCGGTCGAGACCAACGTGTGGAACACGTGGGACTTGATGAAGGCCGTCATCCCCGGAATGCGCAGGAATGGCGCCGGCTGGATCGTCAACCTGTCCTCGCGCCAGGCGGGACCACGGGTCGGCCCGCCATTCGCGCCGCACCCGCTCGCCGGGTCCGTCCTGTACGGCGGAACGAAGGCCTTCATCGACCGGATGAGCACAGGCGCGGCCATGGAGCTCTACGACGACCACATCGCCGTCAACACCCTCGCCCCGAACCGGGGCGTGGCGACCGCTCATGCCTCGGCAGCGGTACCCGGCTGGCCGTCGGAGCCTGAGGAGACGATGGCCGAGGCCGCGCTCCTGCTCTGTACCGAGGACCCCGCCAAGGTCACCGGCCGGGTCGCCTACAGCCTCCCGCTGCTCAAGGAGTTCAACCGGCCGGTACGGACCCTCGACGGCAGGGACCTGGTCGAGGGGTGGCAGCCGGACGACATCGACGAGGCCGCGTTCCTGCCGCACTACATCAGGTTCAACCCACCGCCGCCACTGCCGGAGGCCTTTCGGACGGGAGCACCAGAGTGAGCACCGCGCTTGAAACGATGCTCGGCCTGGCGGGTCGTGTCGCCCTGGTGACCGGCGGCGGCAACGGTATCGCCCGAGCCACCGCGTTGCGGCTGGCGACCGCGGGCTGCGACGTCGCCGTGGTCGACCTCGATCCTGAGGCCGCAGAACGCACCGCCACCGAGATCCGCGAGCTGGGCCGCGAGGCCGTCGCGCTGGAGAAGGATCTGACCGTCCCGACGGCGCACACCGAGATGGTCGAGGGAACGGTCACGGCCCTCGGCGACCTGTCCGTCGCGGTCAACGTGTGCGGCGGAACGGGCGGCGTCACCAAGTCCTTCCTGGACATGTCGATCGGTGACTGGCACAAGCCGCTGGTACTCAATCTCGACACGACGTTCCTGTCTTGCCAGGCCGAGGCGATCTCCATGGTGCGAGGCGGCCGACCGTCCACGATCGTGAACGTCGCGTCCTCCAGTGGCGTGGCCGCGGCCCCGAATCTCGCCGGATACGGAGCAGCGAACGCCGGCGTCGTGCACTTCACCAAGACGGCCGCCATCGAACTCGCCCCCTACGGCATCCGGGTGAACTGCATCGTCCCCGGCACCCACTGGACCGCGGGCACCAGGCACAGGGCCACCAGCCCGGACTCGCCGCCAGCGGTCCGGGAGTTCTTCACCACCGCGGAGAGCGTCACTCCCCTGGGACATCTCGGCGAGCCGGAGGAGACCGCTGGCGTCGCCCTGTTCTTGGCCTCCGACCTGTCGAGCTACATGACCGGTCACGCCGTCGTGTCCGACGGCGGAATCCTGCACACCACCGCGCGGCCGGCCTTCGGAGAATCGAAGGTCCCCGACGCCATCAAGGACCACGTCGCCACGCGCTGAGGCGGCACCATATACAGAAGGGCGCGCCGACGTGAGCGAACTCGAAATCATCGACATGCACTGCCACCTGCAGCGTGACGCGGAACACGGCCAGGAGATGCGGGACTACTTCCTCACCCCTCACCTGGTGAAGCCCGGCGCCCCGAACCTCGGCACGCTGGACGAGTTCAAGGAGCTGATGGCGGCGACCGGTATCAGCGCCATGAACGCGCTGATGTTCACTTGGAGCGGCCGGTACCTTCGCCACGGGCTCTATACGCTCCCGGACGACCCGGAGGAACGGGCGGCAGGCGAGACGGATCTGCGTCGGCGGATCCTGCGCCGCATCAGCGACAACAACGACTGGGCCGCCTCCATCGCGCGAGAACATCCCGAAGTCGGCTACTTCGCCGGGGTGAACCCGGTGGTCATGGGCCCCGAGGCCGCCCTCGCCGAGATCGAGGGCCAGCGTGCGAAGGGCACGCTCGGCGTGAAGATCGTTCCCTCGGACATGGGCGTGACCGGCTCGGATCCCAGGCTGTTCCCGATCTATGAGTACTGCATTGAGCACGACGTCCCCGTGCTCACGGAGACCGGAGGGCACAGTCCGAACTGCCGCCCGGGGGGCTTCGCCGACGCCCTGGCGAAGTTCCCGGCGCTCAAGCTCGTCTTCGCGCACTTCGGCCACGACAAGGAGTTCGGCGGACCGCTCGACCGGGAGGTGCTCGACCTCACGCGGGCCTACGAGAACGTCCACACCGACACCTCGCTTCGGCTCCACGAAGTCGGGGACGGGAGCGTCGAGCCGGAGGACATGGTCAAGCATCTGCGTGCGCTCGGCACCGATCGAGTGATGTTCGGCACTAACTACGTCTTCTCCGACTTGCTTCCTGAGCGGCCCGCCCACAAGCCCGCGCCGGCGGACGTGGACCCCCGCTTCACGCAGGTGTGGAAGTCGGTTCAGGTCCTCAAGACTCTTCCGCTCACCGACGACGAGCGTGCCGGCATCGCCGCCGGCAACTTCAAGCGTTTGACCGGCTTCAGGCTGCCAGCGGCGCGATGACCTGGCGTTCGGACGTGACCGGCGAGGTCCTGCTCGGAATGCCTCGCCGGTCACGCGTCCGGGGTCAGGATCGTCCGGGTGGTTGGAGCAGCTCGACCCGGATCCGGTCCGGGTCGAGGACGTAAACGGCCCGGAAGCCTTCCATGGGCGCGGAGCACACGATTGGATCCGAGACGGCCTCGACGCCTTGTGCCTGCAGCCGGACCAGGACGGCGTCGAGGTCGTGGACCGTGATGGCCACATGGGCGGCTCCGACATGACCGTTGTCGGGATCGAGGACGACCGGCGAACCGCCGACGTACTGAAGGAGCTCGATGACCGCGGTGCCGTCCGGCGGCCGTACGAAGGCCTGCCGGACGACCACGCCCGGGTAGCCCGTGACCTGGTCGATCCGCGGGCCGCTCCGGTCCAGGGGTCCGATCCGCTCACCGGCGAGCAGGTCGGCGTAGAAGTGCAGGGAGGCGTCGACGTCGCTGACGGTGATGCCGACGTGGTGGACCTGGCTCATGTGCTGAGGCACTTCAGTCCCGCGCTCCGACTGGGAGGAGAGCCGTCCTGCCGTGGTCCGCGAACCGGCTCTCCAGCTCGGCTTTCGCCCGTTCGTCCAGGACGACGTACTCCGGCGTCTTGCCCACTCGGACATAGACCGTGTCGGCCGTGGTCCAGGCGGATCTCCGCAAGGGAGCCTTGTCGACCTTCCCGCTCCCGGTGAGCGGCAAGGCGGTCACCACCCGGATGAACGTCGGCCACCACTTCGAGCCCATGTCGGCCTGCTGAGCGAGGAACGCACCGAACTCGCCCGGATCGAACGTCCGCCCCGGCTCCACTTCGATCGCGCACATCACCCTGTCGCCCGTCACCGGGTCGGGGACGGCGTAGACCGGCGCGGCGGCGACGTTCGGGTGGCGCAGAAGCACTCTCTCCACCTGGGCCGCAGCGAAGTTCTCCGAATCGACTCGCAGCCAGTCCGAAGACCGTCCCGCGAAGTAGAAGAACCCCTCGACATCACGAAAGGCAAGATCACCGGACCAGAAGTCCGCCCCACGGACACGTTCGGCGTACGCCGCCTCGTTCTTGTAGTAACCCTCGAAGGTGTGGGCCAGCCCCATGGCCACGATCTGCCCCACCGCTTCGGCGTTCACGAGGCGTCCCGCGGCGTCGAACTCCGCTCGTGGGCACTCCCGGCCGGTCGACTCGTCCAGGACGCGCACGTCGACGTCGCCCGCAGGCAGTCCCAGCGATCCAGGAGGTGTGTCGGGCGTGCGGTTCAGCCGGAAGACGCCCTCGCTCAGCCCGTAGCCTTCGAGGACCCGGCAGCCGAAACGCTCTGAGAAGCCCGCCACATCGGCGTCGGAGGCCTCGGTTCCGAAGGCCAGCTGAAGGGTGCCGCCGCGATCGCGGGGATCCTCGGGGTGAGCGAGCACATAGGACAGCGCCCGGCCCACATAGTTGACGTACGTCGCGCCGAAACGGTGCACGTCGGCGCTGAACCGGCTAGCGGAAAACCTGCGGACCATCCCGACGGTGGCGCCGGTCGCCATCGCGGGGACCAGGTTCATCATCAGCGCGTTGCCATGGAAGAGGGGCATGCACAGGTACGTCGTGGAGTCCGAGGTCATCTCAACCCGCCGTGCCAGCACGGGCGTGAGCCGGGCGAGCCGCCCCTGGCTGAGGATGACCGCTTTCGGCGCTCCGGTGGTCCCCGAGCTGTACATGAGCGCGAACAGATCCTCGGGCGCCGGACGGGTGTCCGGCAGGGATGCTCCGCGGAAAGGCGCGAGCAGGGCCTGGTACTCCGGACGGTCGATATCGTGGATCCGGTCGGCGGGCACACCGTGAGCCTGGCCCTCGACCAGCTGCCGCAACCGCGACTCCGTGATGATCAGGTCGATGTCCGCGTGCCGGATGTCATCGGCGAGCTCGGCGGCACTGCGGCTGGAGTTGATCCCGACCAGTACCGCCCCGCTCAGTCCGGCGGCCCCGGTCCAGAACACATAGTCGGGCACGTTCTCGAGGAGGAGGCCGACATGGGGCCGTCGGCCTTCGGGCAGATCGACGGCTTTGAGAAAGGCGGCCCTGGCGGAACTCTCCTCGACCACCTGGGCCCACGACCACTCCTGCTCCTCGAAGACCAGGCCACGTGCGCGATCGCCCGCTCGGGAAAGCACGATCTCGGCGAAGGTGTCATGGACGTTCACGGTCGGCGCCGGCGTCGTTCCTTCAGTGCGCATCGTTCGGTGGTCCCATCCTTCGTGAGGGCCGATACCACCGGGAACGCTAGGGTCACGGCGCCGCACGGGCAGCGTCACTCCTGCTGAGCGGAAAGCAGCGCGGCGGCCAGCTGATCGGTGCGCGCCTGACTCTCGACGAGCTGGCGCAGCAGCCACAGGCGAAGGACCTGGGCCGTCGCCGCAGCCACATAGAAGCCCGCTCCCGCGATCGCGACGGCGACGAAGGCGATGGCGAGGATCTGGCTCGATCCGATGTCGCGTGCGTCGCTCTGCGAGAGCGAAGCGCTGTAGGCGACGAAGGCGCCGACGACACCGGCGATCATCAGCAGGGCGCCGATGGCACGGATCGGCCTGTCGGACTTCGCCGATCCGGTCTTGAGCCGGTGTGCCGTCACGGCCTCGTGGAACTCGGCGCGGCGTGCTTCGGTGAGCATGTCAGCCTCCCAGGTAGGCGGTGGAGAGTTCTTCTTCGATCTCGGTGGGCGATCCGGCGCGGACGGCGCGTCCGCTCACCATCAGGACGGCCAGGTCCGCCAGCGGCAGGACGATCCGGGCGAACTGTTCGGCGAGGAGGATGGAGACGCCTTCGGCGGCGAGTCCTTTGACGACCTCGTACATCTCGGTGACCACCATGGGGGCGAGCCCCATCGACAGCTCGTCCAGCAGGAGCACCGCGGGGTTCGTCCCCAGGGCACGCGAGAGTGCCAGCATCTGCTGCTCGCCTCCCGACAATGAGCCGGCGAGCTGGTCGCGGCGCTCCCCCAGGCGCGGGAACCGCGCGTACGCCACCTGCTCCATCGCGTCGAGGGAGACGCGCTCTCCAGCCGCGACCCACAGGTTCTCCCGGACCGTCAGGTTGGCGAAGATCCCCCTGCCCTCCGGGATCGAGCAGACGCCGAGGCGCGCGGTCTCCGTGGCCGTGATCCCAGTGACGTCTCGTCCGGAGAGGCGAAGGGATCCCGAGGTGACGGGCATCAGCCCGCTGATGACCTTCATCGTCGTGGTCTTACCGGCGCCGTTGGGCCCCAGAAGTGCGACCACCGCTCCGGCGGGCACGACGAGATCGACCCCGTGGAGCGCCTCGATGTCGCCGTGCGCCGCGTGCACACCGCGCAGTTCGATGATCGGGTCGTCCGGCCGCGGCGAGCACGGTTCTTCGAGGAGTGTCATGCGGCCCCCTCCGCTCCGATGTAGGCCGCGATGACCGCCGGTGACCGCCGGATCTCCGCGGCCGTTCCGGACGCGATGAGGATCCCGTGGTCGAGTACGTGGATCGTGGAGCAGAGGGACATCACGAGCGGAAGGTCGTGCTCGACCAGGCATACGGCGATGCCGTCGGCGGCCAGCCCGCGCAGCAGCCCGGCGAACCTCTCGCTCTCCTGCTCGGTCTGTCCCGAGGCGGGCTCGTCGAGCAGCAGGAGCTTCGGCCGCGTCATCAGCGCGCGAGCCACCTCGACCACCCGGGCACGGCCCGTGGGGATGCCGGCGACGTTCTCGTTCGCGATGTCCGCCAGTCCGGTGAGCCCGAGGATGCGATCGGTCTCCGCCTCGACGTCGATCCGTTTCCGGGTGTTCGCACGGACGATGTCCCCGGCGACCCGGACGTTGTCGCGAACGCTGAGGGACAGGAACAGCTCCAGGCGCTGGAACGTGCGCGCCATGCCCAGCCGGGCACGCCGGCCGGATCCATGACCGGTGATGTCCCTGCCGTTGAAGACGACGCGCCCGGACGCGAGCGGCTGCATGCCCGTGACGCAGTTGAACATGGTCGTCTTGCCCGCGCCATTGGGGCCGATGATTCCCGTCACGTCACCGGGCGTGATGGTGAGGCTGACGTCGTCGAGTACGACGTTCCCGCCGAAACGGACGCTCACGCCATGGGTCTCAAGCAATGACACGGGCCACCCCTTCCTCGATGCCGAGTCGCTTGTCGAGCCTGCTCGCGAGGTCGGACGGGTAGTCCGAGTCGATGCCGACCAGTTCGGGAGGCGTGGCCCGCGCGGGGCGGTCTCCGAGGATCTTCGCCGGGCGCAGTGCCGCCCCGATCTGCGGCAGGCACAGCCACAGGATCAGGCTGAGAACGACGAACGACGTTGTCCCCAGGACGTCGCTCCATGCGAACGCGTAAAGGACGCACTGGGCGACAATGGCGCCGTAACGGATCTCGGGCGCCTTCGCGAGCGTCCGATGGCGTGCGAAAACGTCGTGGAGGATGCCGCTGGGGTTCTGCGCCACGCCCACGCCCGTGAGCGCTGCGCTCACCAGCACCAGGTGCGAGACGACCCCGAGCGCTCCGTCGAACTCCGGGCGCTCGGTCGCGGCGTTGTTCAGGAGCGCCACGACCGCGGTCAGACCGGCACCCGCGACCAGCCCGCTGAAAAGCGCGCCACTGACGTATCCGATGCCGCCGACGACGGCGAGCATCACCAGCGAGAGGCTGACGGTGAAGACGAAGTGGTCCTTCGTGACCGAAGTGAGGGACATCGACATCAGGATTCCGCCGAGGCCGGCGATCGCCGTCGAGATCGCGAAGACCGAGAGCTTGAGCCAGAGCAGCCGCTGGCCGAGCATCGCGCAGGCCGCCGGGCTGTCCTTCATCGCGGCGAGCCGGCGACCGTAGCCGCCGTTGCGCAGCGCCACCAGCCCGACGCCCAACCCCGCGAAGAGCGCCGCCGAGACAAGGAGGAACACATCGTCGTCCGCGAGGTCCACTGGTCCGAGGGCGAGCCGCGGGAACAGGAGGTTTCCGTTGGGGAAGATCGCGAATGTCCTCCCGAACAGGGTGTGCTCCTGGATGTCTCGCAGGATCATCGAGGAGACGAACACTCCGAAGGCCAGGGTCGCGAGCGCCAGGTAGAGGCCACGGAGCCGGAGGGCGGGAACCGCGACGATCGCCCCGGTCACGGCGGCCGCGATGACGCCGACGACGACGCCGCCGAGGCTCAGCCGGGCCTCGAGGCCTTCGCCGTGAATCCCGGTGTGGAAGGCCGCGATGGTGGCGATGGCGGAGAACGCCAGGGGGGCGAGGTTCAGTTCTCCCGCGTATCCGGTGAGCAGGGTCTGGGAGAGGGCGATGACGGCGAAGGCGATACCGAGCTGCAGCAGGCCCACTGATGACGCGTCGATGAGCTGGCGGAAGGCCATGACGGCGAGCACGAACACGGCACCCCACATGACTGCGCGGCGGACCGGCGGCACCTCGTAGCGCTCTCGCGATCTGGTCGCCGCTCCCCGCAGCCGTTCGTTCCTGAAGAGGAGCAGGATCACGAACAGCACGATCATGGCGAGTGATTGGCGCAGATTGCCGACCCACGACCAGCCGGCCGGCGCGTAGCCGACGAGGTAGCTGTTCATGAGTCCGAGCACGATCGCGCCGAGGAAGGTGAGCGGGATGCTCTTGAGCCTTCCGAAGAGCGCCGCGGCGAAAGCGTCGATGACCAGGAGCGTGAGCGCGTTCGCCTCAAGGGGGCCGCCGATGACCGGCGTGATCAGGACTCCTGCCAGCACCGCGAGCGTGGAGCCGAGCATCCACGCCTGGGCCGACACGCGGTCGGGATCGTGGCTGGTCAGGCTCAGCAGGTCCGGGTCGTCGACGGTCGCCCTCATGAGGACGCCGAGACGCGACTTGACGAACAGCGCGCGCAACCCCACCGCCAGGGCCAGGGCGACGAACAGGCAGATCACCTCGTGATAGCGAAGCGTGACGCCGAAGAAGGTGATGGTCCGATCGACGCCGAAGAGCATCTGAGGGACGCGGGCCTCCTGCGGATCCCACAGCCACTGCGCCAGCGCGACGAGTCCGAGCATGATCGCGACCGTCACCACGATCCGGGTGATCTGCTCGGTGTCGCGCAGTCCGCGCATGATGAATGCGTGCTGAAGTCTGCCCATGGCGGGACCGAGGAGACCCACGACCATGATCAGGGCGGCCCAGGCCGGAAGCTTCCACGCCACTGTGAACTGGTAGTAGGTGAACGCGCCGACCATCGCTTGCGCACCGTGGGCGAAGTTGAAGATCCCTGACGTGGTGTAGGTCAGGACCAGGCCGGACGCGGCGATCGCGTAGACCGCCCCGAGCACCAGACCCAGCGCCGTGTAGGTGAGGAAGGTGGTCAAAAGATCACCCCTGATCGTTGCGCGGGCGCCGGCCCACGGCCTTCGCCGTGGGCCGGAGCCGATCGCCGACGGTGGGTCACTTCTTGAGGAACGCCGTCGACAGGCGATCATTGTTCAGCGTCACGCCCGAGAGCTTGGGGTCGAGTTCGAACACCTTGCTCTTGTCGCAGGAGAACTCGCTGGCCTTCTCCGGATAGACCTGCTTCCACGTACCGCCGTCGAGCCGGACGACCAGCGAGCAGTTGCTGGGCAGGTTGCCGCCCGGGTCGCTCGGAGCGTGGAGGCCTCCACCAGTCCACTGGTGGACGGTGGAGAGTCCGCTGACCATGCATTTGCGGGTGAGGTCGTCTCCGCACTTCTTCGCGGCCGTCGCCCAGAGCAGGAACGCCGAGGTGGCGGACATGCCCAGCAATGCCGGCTTGCCCTTGTCAGCGCGGACGAGGTCGAGGTACTGCTTGACCGCCGTGACCTTGTCGGCATTCTCAAAGGGCTGGAATGAGAGAGACGTGACCAGTCCGTCCACCGCGTGCGACTTGCCGTTCCACTGCGCGGCGACCTGGCTGTACCACTGGGCCTCGGCGACCTTCGGCGGCTTGGAGCCGATCCGGCCGAGCGCCTCGAACATTCCCATCTGGCTCGGGATGGGACCGTTGCTGGTCCAGAGCGCCGAGGCGCCGCAGTCCTTGAACTTCTGAGCGAACGGCACATAGTTCGACTCGCCGTTCTGGCTGATCGTGATGCCGCAGTCCTTGACCTTGACGCCCAGCTTCCCGAGCGCGACGGTGACCTTCGCACTCGCCGCCTTGATGGGCGGCGAATCGGAGAGCACCATCGCCGGGTTCTTCCCGAACCCGGGAACGACCTTGAGCAGCGCGGCGAGGCCCGAGGCGTTGTACCGGTCGACGGGGAACGGCATCGGCTCGTACTTGTCCGGCCCCATGTTGGCGTTCGGGCCGATGGTGAAGGCGGGCACGGCCGGCAAGTCGCAGCCGACCCGGACCGGCTCGGCGGCCTCGTCGTAGGCGAAGCCCTCCCCCACCAGCATGAAGTCGGAGGCACAGGCCTTCTTCATCACCGCGGCGGCGTTCGTCAGCGCGGCGTCGTACCGTGTTCCGACGAGCTTGCGGCCGAGGATGCCGCCCTGCTGGTTGCACCACTTGATCATCGAGTCGATCGCATCGCCGACCTCCTCGCTCAGGCCGGGAGCCGCAGCGAAGCCGCGATCGTCGCCGTATCCGATCTTGATGCTGCCGGCCGTGACGCCCTGGTCGGTGGCGCCCTTCGCCGCACCGGGACCGCACGGCGACGGCAGGTCACCGAACGTCGCGGCCGAAGCAGCCGGACTCCGACCGTCACCTCCGGTCTCGGCGCTTCCCGATCGGTTGGAGCCGCATCCGGATGCGACCAGGGCGAGGGCGAGAACGACTCCCCCTGCCTTCGCTGTCCCGCTTTGTCTCATGACGGCGTGCTCTCCTTCGATCCGCACTGCGTGCAAGAGACTGTGATGTGACCGACAACACAGGCACAGGTCAGGTCCCATTCAGCGGGAAGGTGTGCAGCTCGAGACGTATCGCTGCGCCGGAGCAGCGTCATCGCTCGACCCACCCCGTCCAGAAACGGATTGGCTCTAGTTCATGCCTGACGCGCTATAGACGATCTTTCCTAGCGACATGGTCATCCTGACGCGCTCAGCGTCCGGCTCCGCGAGGACCGAACCCAGAGTTCCTTCGAGCAGGACCAGGTCGGCGAGCATGCCGACGCGAACGTCACCTCGGTGACGCCTGGGCAGGGCCGCAGGGGTCAGGTAGCCACGAAGCGCGGTTCCGGCGTCAACCGCTTCAGAGCGCGATACCGTGCGGCCCGCGTCTGTGAGCCTGTCTCGGCAGTTAGCGATGATCCGCCACGGATCTGCAGGCCCATAGGGCGCGTCGCTGGAGGCGACGGTAGTGACGCCCGCGCGCAGAAGGGATCGGTACCGGTAGAGATCCGCATGCTCGTCAGCCCTGGTACGGCGCAGGAAGTCCTCGCCTCGGGCGGAGAGAAACCCCGGCTGGGTGACCACCCGAAGCCCGTGAGCAGAGATCCATTCCAGGCATTCCGCGGGAATGACGGCACCATGCTCAATGCGATCGCCGTCGATCGATCCTGCGACATCGAAGGCGGACAGCAGGAGTATCAACGACTCCCGGGTGACGCAGTGGACGGCCACCGGGCGACCCGCTGCGTGGATCTCGGTCAGGATCCCTACCAGCGCGGCCAACCCAGGCAGTGCGTGATCGCCTAGTACGACCTTGCGTGCTCCTGAGGTGAGTGGTCCTTCGAACGGCCCTGGATGACCCAGCAGCAGGACGCGTTGTGTCAGCCGACCCCTGGCGATCTGCTCTTGAAGCGAGGCGACGGCCACGTCCTCCAGGTCCGGTGTAGCGTCGGTGACCGAAGTGATTCCCCACTTGCTGAGTCGCCTGCTGACGGGTCCCAGATCCGGAAAGTCGGGGCCGCCGCGGAAAAGATGGTCTGCCCTCCACAGGCGCCCGGTCGGCCCTCCGTGCTCGTCCCGCTCGATGCCCGGATCCCGGATGTCGGTCAGGCCGAGGCAGGTGACCGCCTTGGAGTTGAGTATCCACAGAGCGCCGCTGCGGTGCTGGACTCGCACCGGCCGCTCGCTGTGAAGCGCATCCAGCGCGGGAGCATCGAGATCGCCCGCTATCGATTCGGCATAGCCGACGCCCCTCACCCACCCCGCGCCGTCCGCTGGCGCGGACGCCAAGGCGGTTCTCAGCTCATCCGACGAACGCACCGTTGGAGGCCCGCATAGAACCGATGACTCAGCCGCCGCCCAAGCGAAGAGATGGAGGTGGTGGTCGGTGAGGCCGGGCAGCAGTGTGCATCCCTTGCCGGAGACGACCATCTCCCCCGCGACGCGAGGAATGGCACCGATCTCGGTCACGGTCGTTCCGGTAATGCGGACGTCCACCCGCGCGCCGGCGAGCGTCACACCCTTCAAGAGCATTGTCGAATGCCTAGTTCTGAGAGAACCACCTCAGTGTCTTCCCCGGACTCCGATGCGATGCCGGGAGCCGTCCTCGGCGCGGGAAGTCCCGGAGCGTTCTCAACAGGCTTGGCCTGGGAGCGCCACGACGGGGAAGCAGCCCACCTGGCGACGTCGACCATGGCGATGTCCAGCAACGCCCCTCGGCGTCGAGCGAGGGCGCTCATGGCCTGATGGGCCGCATAAAGTCCCGTCAGCGGATCAGCGATGGCGTCGCCACAGAACACCGGCTCACGCGTCTCCGGATCCCAGGCCACCAGCCCGGCAGCGGCGGCGACGTCGTCCCCGAATCCGACTCGATCGCATGCGCGCCCGTACGCGGTGATGGACACCCAGATGGTCCCCGAGCCTGCAGCGCTGTCAGCATCCAGGCCCCACCGGGCCAATGCCCTCGGCCTGGAGGCTTCGATCACCACGTCGGCCCGGCGCACCAAGGACTGAAGGTCACGCAACTCTGAGGACCGCTCGGGATCGAGGACGACCGAGCGCTGTCCCGCATGCAGCAGGTCATAGAACCCGCGATGGCCTCGCCGTGCGCCGTCCGGACGAGTCGGGGTTTCGACCTTGACGACCGCCGCTCCAGCCAACTGGAGGAGGTGCGCGCATAGCGGCCCTGCCCAAAGTGCACTGAAATCGACGACCAGGGACCCCGTCAGATCGCGTCCGTCCATCCGTGGGTCCGGCAGTGGGCTGGTCAGTGCCCGCTCATCGAGCCTGGTCGGGGCCCGCTCACCGAGCCTGGAGGCAGCGAGCCCGAGCAGGCCGGTCCGTGCGACGATCTCCTCGGCTTTTCGGGTGCTGCACCAGGTCTCGAGCGTTTCCCATGGGGAAGTCTCGGCTGGCGCCCCGGTCACCGCTGCCACCAGATCAGCGTCTGATGGACGAGCACAGGACACGGCGACCCATCCGTCTACCGCTCTCATCAACCGACATGTTCCGCCTACGGAGATCCGCCCGTTCCTGGTGTGACCGCGGAACGCAGCGCGCTCCGTCAGCAGGACTGCCGGATCCGCGATGAGTTCGCCGCCGCCGACAGCACGCATTTGGGACGCACATCGGCGGGCAACTGGCACTGTCGGATGCGGCGGCTTCAACGCAGGCCCGTCAGCTCGACCGGTAAGGGTCGCAAGTCCACTTTCTCGCCAGTGGTCTGTCATTCCTCGACCTCGTCCACGAGGCCCCAGTCCAGAGCCAGGCCGGCCGACACCACCTGGCCGGACAGCGCGAGCCAGGCCGTGCGCCATCTGCCGATGCGCCGGACGATACTGACCGTTCCTCCCGCCCCAGGAACCAGGCCCATCGCCACCTCCGGCAGCCGAATAGCGGTGCAGGCTTCGGCGATGACGCGCCCGGCGAAGGCCGGCAGTTCGATTCCCGCGCCAATGCAATGGCCGTGCAGCCTGACGGCCGTGCGCTCGCGCAGGCGGTGCAGTAGCCATCCAGCCGAACGCCCCGTGCGGAGGAGATGCGCCACAGACACATCTGTCGCCGAACCGAACTCATCGAGGTCGCCACCCGCACAGAAGTCGGGCCCGGCGCCCGTCAGCATGACGTCAAGTGAAGCGTCCACCGTGGCAGTGGTCAGCGCGTCGACGAGCCCGTCACGCATCATCCGGTTGTAGGCGTTCCTTCTGGCAGGCCGTTGCAGAACGATCTGGAGAAGGTCCTCCTCACGGTGGACGCTGACAACTTCGGCGGTCTCTGGCGCCCTTCGGACTGGCCGCGCGGCCCTCCAGCGCGCGAACTCCGCACCTGCCAGCAACGTCGAGTACATGGCGGACTCCGCCATCAGGGCCTGGGCGACCGGCAGGTGCTCCTGTACGCAAAGCAACTGATGAAGGCTGATCGCAGCGACTGGTGCGGCCGACACCTGTGAGCTGAGGGTCGCCACCGCATCGTCTAGGTCGCGTACCGTGACGGCCTGAGCCGCATCCAAGGGCGACCTGGTCAACGCTACGGTGCAGGCCCTCGCCAGACGAAGGGCGTTCGGAGACGGATCGTCAGGAAGCACACCGACGATGACTTGCGGACGCAGTCCCAGATGCGCCGCAAGCTGGGCCTCGTCCACCTCACTCCCGGCATCCTGAAGATCGACCACCTTGAGCGGCTCCGCAGGGACCCCGTCGGTGGTGAGCCTCAGAGGAAGTTCAACCTCGTGGAGTAGGTCCACGAGCCGGGCGATCATCGCGCCCTGCCACTCATCGCGATTGCGACCTCCGAATCTTCACCGTCTGGAGATGTAAGGAGACCCCGCCTGCCACAAGACGCCTTGGCCTCAGAGTTTTGCTTACTCACTGTGCGACCAGAGCTAGCAAGGTGTCATCATCGGCGGCTTGGCGCTTCGTTACCGTCCAGTCAGTGGGATACCAGGTCTTCGTGGCGCGGTGACCAGGCCACAGTGTCCAGAAGCCCAGGCGCAACGTTCGTCTCGATCGGAACGGCCTCAACGATAAGCCACAGGTGCGAGCGCATACGGGAGGGGTGTGCCCGAGGCCGCCCGACAGATTCCCGTACCGGACAGGGGGAACCATGCCGTCTCTCCAGGCGCCCGTCGCCGAGCCCTCACCGAGCTCGCACAAGAGGACCCGACGGCACCCGATCCGCTACCGGATCGGGCTGCTGCTCGTTCTGCCGCTTGTCTCACTGGTGGGTCTATGGGCCTTCGCTGCGGCCTCGTCGCTTGGCGCGGCGCTCGATCAAATGGCAGTCACCAGAGTCGTCGACCGAATCTCAACACCTACCGGGTCCGTTGGTGTGCTGCTCCAGCAGGAGCGCGCGGCCGCGGCCGCCGTCGCCGGATCCAGGGCCGGCAGGACCGTCCAGCAGCTGAGAACGGCCGAAGCCGCCACGGACGCCGCATTGGCCGTCTTCCGCGCCAAATCCCTTCCTGCGGCCGAAGACCTGCTCGGGCGACCGGCACGGCAACTTCTTGGCGACCTTGACCGGCAATATCGAAGTGTTGACGCCCTGAGGGCGAAGGTTCACGCCCGCACGGTCTCTCCCGTCGATGCGATCAGGCAGTACGACAGCCTTTGTGACAGCACCACCAGGATCTTCGGCAGCCTGGTACAGGCCGACGACGCCGAGATCTTTCAGACGACGACAGCCCTGGTGAATGCCTGGCGGGCAAGGGACTACGCGCTACGCGAGGATGCCCTGCTCACCGCCTCGGAGTCCCAGGGTGGCCGGATGTCCGCAGCCGAGTACGCGGCGTTCGTCCAAGCGGTCGGCAACCGTAGGCAAGTCACCGAGATCGCTGCGACCAGCTTGAGCGACGATGTAGACAAACGCATCCAGCCATTGCTTGAGACGCCACAGTACGCCCGCTACCAAGTCTTGGAGAACAGCATTGTGGCGAGCTCGAGCCGCACTGTTCCGGCCGAGACGCTCCAGGAATGGCGCTCGACCAGCCGCTCGATCACAGCGGCCTGGGGGCAGGCCCAGCTCTCCGCCTCGGAGGCACTGACCGACCGGACCGATACGGTCGGGAAGCAGACGGTGGTGCGGTTGGCGATCGTCGGTGGCCTCGGGCTCATGGTCGTCGCGGCGTCGATCCTTCTATCGGTACGGTTCGCTCGCCGCCTGTCCGGAGAACTGCACGGTCTCCAACGCGCCGCACAGCACTTGGCGGAGAACCAGCTGCCCCAGGTGATCGCTCGGTTGCGTAAGGGCGAAGAGGTGAAGCCGCCTTCCGAGGTCTCCCGGTTCAGCACGGGCAGGACGAGGGAAGTGGCGCAGGTCGCCGACGCCTTCACCAAGGTGCAGAGCACGGCGATCCAGGCCGCGGTGGCCGAGGCCGGACTGCGCAAGGGGATCAGTCGGGTGTTCATCAACCTGGCATGGCGCAGCCAATCACTGCTGCACCGGCAACTGAGCATGCTCGACTCGATGGAGCGACGCACGTCCGACCCCGATGTGCTGGAAGATCTCTTCCGTTTGGACCATCTCACCACTCGCATGCGCCGTCACGCCGAAGGACTGGTCATCCTTTCCGGTTCCGCGACCATCCGCGGCTGGGACGAGCCGGTGCCGGTGGACGACCTGCTGCGCGCCGCCCTCGCCGAGGTGGAGGACTACCCCCGGGTGGAGGTCGTGACCGACTGCACGGCCTCGGTGACCGGTTCCATCGTGGCCGACGTCATCCACTTGATCGCCGAGTTGATCGAGAACGCGACGGCGTTCTCGCCCCCGAACACCGAGGTATCGGTCAAGGCGGCGCTGGTGGCGAACGGGCTGGCCGTGGAGATCGTGGACCGCGGTGTCGGCCTGGACGCCGAAGAGCTGGTCGCCCTCAACCAGCAGCTGACGGATCCGCCGGAGTTCGACCTGGCCGACAGCGACCGGCTCGGTCTCTTCGTCGTGGCCCGGCTCGCCGCCCGCCACGGCATCCGCGTCGTACTGCAGGCATCCGCCTACGCCGGGGTCACAGCTGTCGTGGTGCTGCCGATGTCGCTCGTGGTCCTGGAGGGCGGACCGCCGTCCACATCCAGAGCGACCAGGATCCCGCAGCGTCTGACTTCATCGGCTCCCGACCCTCTACCGGCCGAGAAGCCCATCACCCATACCCCGCCGATGCAGCAGCTGACTGCGCGGCCTACGTGGGAGGACGACGACAACTCCTTCGAAGCGCCATCGGCTGGCCCTGTGCCCTCTCCGCTGGAGGACGACGACACCGATGGGTTGCCGCGCAGGATCCGGCAGAACCATCTGGCCCCACAGCTCCGTGGCTCGGCCGTGCGGGGGCACGGCAGGCACGCGCTGCGACCGGCCCAGGACGACGAAGTCGAGGAGCACCGTCACGAGAGCAGCCGCGACATGCTCTCCTCTCTGCAAGCGGGCTGGACCGCCGGCCGCGGCGCCGAAGACGACGACATGGACACCGGCGGGCATCGGCTGCCTGCCTTCGACGAACGACTGCACCAGGGGGAATCATGACCCAGCCGAGCACCGCGAGCGATCTGAGCTGGCTCCTGGACGACTTGGTCGACAGGGTCGGCCAGATCCAGCAGGCCGTGCTGCTGTCCAAGGACGGCTTGGTCATGGGCGCATCCGCCAACGTCACTCGCGACGACGCCGAACACCTTGCCGCCATTTCCGCCGGTGTACAGAGCCTGGCCAACGGTGCGTGCGACCACTTCAGCAAGAAGGAAGTACGGCAGACCATCATCGAGATGGACGATGCCCTGTTCTTCGTCTGCTCCGCGGGAAGCGGCAGCTGCCTGGCCGTCCTCAGTGATTCCGGGGGCAACGCAGGCCTGGTCGGCTACGAGATGGCCATGCTCACGAAACGACTGCGCAAACGCCTGACGGCCGCGCCGCGCCTCGCCTCTGCGGAGGCTGCCGACACAACCAGCGTTCCAGGCGCGAGATGAACCCATGGAGTCGCCTCAGGAACGCCGCATCGGCCCCGCTGCCGGACCGCTCGTCCGCCCTTACGCGCTGACCGGCGGACGAACACGCCCCCAGGGAATCCGGCTGGACCTGGTCACCGTTCTGATCGCCACCGGTGCCGTCTCTGACGAGCAGGCCCGCATGTCCCGCCACCAACGGCGGCTGCTGGAACTGTGCAGGACCCCACACACTCTGGCCGACCTCACCGCAGAGATGAACCTGCCCCTCGGAGTGGTGCAGGTTCTCCTGGCAGACCTCCATCGCCAAGGCCTGGTCGAAGAACACCGCGAGGCACCCCTGGCCGCACGACCTGACCCCCTTCTCCTCAAGAGAGTTCTCGATGACCTCCGCGCCCTCTGACCCACGGCTCGCCGACTCGACCATGGCCACCCAGAACGGGCAAGAAGCAACCGTCGGCGAGCAGAGCAATGCCCACATCGCCCTCAAGATCCTCATCGCGGGCGGATTCGGCGTCGGCAAGACCACCCTCGTAGGCGCTATCAGTGAGGTCCGTCCGCTGCGCACCGAAGAGCAACTCACCGACGCCAGCACCGGAATCGACGATCTCAGCGGAATCGACCGCAAGTCCACCACCACAGTCGCCATGGACTTCGGCCGCATCACCTTCCCCGATGGCATCACCCTCTATCTATTCGGCACACCAGGCCAGGAACGCTTCTGGTTCATGTGGCGCGACATGGTCTACGGCGCCATCGGGGCCGTCGTCCTCGCCGACACCCGCCGGCTCGCGGACAGCTTCTCCGCCATCGACTTCTTCGAACACCGCAACACCCCGTTCATCGTCGCGGTCAACTGCTTCGACGGCGCCAAACGCCACCCCGTCGACAAGATCCGCAAAGCGCTCGACCTGGCCCCGGAGACACCCGTCGTCATGTGCGACGTCCGACAACGGGATTCCGTCAAGAACGTCCTTACGACTCTCGTCCAGCACGCCCTCAACACCGATACACGTTGACACCACACGCCGATCGACGGCACCCACGGCAGGCAGGCCCTGCGACGGTCGTGGGGTGGGGATGGCTTGCACGCGCCGGCCGACGGCCTCTCACTACGCCTACCCGCCGACAGCCGCATCAGGTCGCCCCATCAGCTGCTGGCGCACCTGGCCTGGAGGCAGGTGGCGCACCCGTGACCGCTGGCGCGGGTACGTCGGGCCGGACCCACGCTGTCGGCCTTTGGCGTCTGGCGCCCCCTGGTCCGACCGAAGCAGGCAACTGCCGAGGGCCGGGAGTGGGTGAAACAGGCTCAGATGCGCGCGGCCCCCGTCTTCCCGGACTAAGTTCAGCGGCGACACCTGCCGGAGAGGGTCGAGCTTTGCCATGGAAGCAACCGCGCTGGGCGGGGATGGCTTGGCACAGCACAAACGCCCACCACCGGCGCAGTAACGACGTCCGGCCGCTCATAGTTGCTTCCTCGAGCGGGCAATCGTTCCGTGGATCCGGTCCTGATGGAGGCAGCGCAGTGGCCTGGAATGCCGCTTCCACGCTGGTCGGCCCTGCGCCGTCGCGTCCATCGCTCAGAGTGACCGATCGGGAGTCCGAACTTGTGACCACTTTTTGGAGTGGGGCCAGGCCCGTGCCCCAAATCTGCCCCACGAGCCCCACGACACCTAGACCAGAGCACGGACCAGGCCCGTGATCTGCAGTGACGCTCGGCGCAAGTTCGGGTGACTTCGTGACCTCTTCGGCAGGGACACAGCGTTCAAAGAGGCCCGATCTCGGTGAGATCAGGCCTCTGAACTGGGAAGATGTGGGCGATACTGGGTTCGAACCAGTGACCTCTTCGGTGTGAAGCAACTCAAGCCACATTCCAGCAGGTCAGCAAGGGTCGAGCAGTGCACACACACGGCTGCCGAAGTCCGGTACAGTCCGCGCAGGTGCGCCACCATCGTCAAGCAATCCGTCAGGCAACTTCCGCATGGCCCGACGTCCGAAGGGCGAGTATCTGGCCGTCGATTCCTCGGGCCCTCGGCAAGTGCGATTCGATGCCCGGCGATATCAAACGCACGCTGGCCGAGTCTGGCCCGGAACCTCCGAACGTGCCTGGAGGGCCCCTGTTTGGCTCTACTGTTCACCTTATGAGTTGGGATATTGCCTCGAGGATCTTCATCGCCGTGGTTGGCCTTGTGGGCGTTATCTGGCAGATCCAGCGCACTCACGGCGGAACATGGAAATCCATCAAAGACGAATTGGAGATCTACTCTCTTCTTCCCGATAATAGTCACGCCAAAGAAATCCTTCTCAAACGCGCCGAAGCCGCGATAATGCAACACGTGGAAGACGAGAAAGAGTTGAGACGGGATCCGTTTGGCATAGTACTGGCGTTGACATTCTTGACTATCGGGGCCACAATAGCCGCCTTGGCGTTCCGTGGCGGGTGGTGGCTAGCATCACTACTCCCAGCGGCATTTTTTGTTGTCTTTGGGATTGCGGGACTCAATCTGGATGCCGTCCCGCGCCAGCGAGATGAGAAGGGGAGAGTCATAAAAAACTAATTCTTTGCTGGCGCTCGAATTTACCTCTCAGTGCCCAGAAAATTGCTGATTGTCGAGCTTGGCGACGGCCACAGCCAACGCCTCGAATATCCTGCTAGGCTCACGGTGAATTTCCGGAAACCTCTCCCACGCTCGCATTTCCACTTGCGACAGTTGCCGTGAATGCATAACGGAGGCCCCATTGGTCTCATATTTTACCATTACAATAGACCCGGCCCTGAGGCAAGCATTGGGCACATCCGACAACGCCTGGATGAGGCCAGCTATAACTGCAGCGGCCTGGGCGTCAGTTTTGGCCTGATCGGTGACGAGAGTGTGTGCTTCGAGCGCCCGCTCGACCCTGAGGGAACGATTCCCTAGCTCAGCTGGGTTCATAGTCAGCTTCATTCTCGCCCACGAACGCCGAATAAAAGATCCGCGTTCCTCACTAGGGTCAAAAGGGCCATCGAAGCCCAAGAAATCCACGAGCCTGTCAAATTCGTTGACGACTTGACGGATCGTACGCTCATCGTCCGTGTCAAGGTAAATGTCTACATGAATCGGGTGTGATTGCGAATTTCTGGTCAGCTCAGAGTTGCGCTCGAAACTTGGGGTTCTGGGTTCATCCGGACCCGCCGGACCTCCATATCCGGCGCCGACGACCACAGCAACGCGCCCCATATCGCTGATGTAGTCGTGCACGGCCGGTTCAGGCACTCGAAATGATCGCCCTACACGAATTGCGGGGAGTTCCCCAGAGCGCACGAGTCGATAGACCGTCATCTTCGATACTCGCATTACTGCGGCAACCTCAGCAACAGTAAGGAATCTGATCTCACTCAGCGATCTTTCGCCTGACCCCATTGAGTCTCCCAAACCGTCTGGCCGACGCAGCTCGTCTATCGAGACGTACACAAGCCTATATTGTTCTGTCAGACATCAGGAGCTTGTGATTCGCATGAGTCACTTGAGGTCAGATTGACAGCAGTGTTCCCGTGAACACGGACCACGGAGCAGGAATCGGACAGGGGGCCACAGGTTTTCGCGGCTGCCCTTTTCTGTATACAAGGCCCTCTCACGGAGTTCGTTGGTCAGGGCACTACGGGCAGGTTCAGCGCGGTTCCGTAGCAAGACGTGTAGAAGGTCTGCACAGCTCTGTGTCTCACACTCGGGAGACCTAACGCCTATGGGGTGATACGGCCTCGTCAAGCTTCCAACGGTAAGGGCCGTGGGGTCACCTCAAGGCCTGTCTCTTCGTGCACCTCTCGCCGGAGCTGATGATGATGTCCTCGTCTTGCTCCAGGACGCCGCCCGGTGCCTTCCAATGGACGTTGTCGCGACGTTGGATCAACAGGACCCGCCCTTGGTCATCGACGATGACCCCGGCCACGCTGACAGAGTGGCGGCTATTCGGCATCGCGCAAGCTCTTATGAGCAGGTCCAACTACTAGACTTCACGCTAGTAGACGTAGGTACGAGTTGAGGAGTTGGCCGGCGCGTGAGCGAGTTGCGGCCGCCAGAGCAGATCCCACAAGCAACCTGCCCGCCCTCAAGCAGATCGCCGGGCCTCGCAGCAACTCCGCGCATCAGATCCACGACTAACAGATCCGCAAGGCCCTAACGTCTACCCGGACATTCAAACCAGGAGTTGCCACTCTCCATGGCAATAGGGCACTTGGAAGCGTGCCTTATGGCATCCTTGGAGGATGCGCGAGCCGAAGTGGCCCACGGGAGCGTACTCATCACAGCCGAGACTACTTCGGCATGGCGAGGACGGCCCGTGGCGCAGCCACGCGGCCATTGAATGCTGGCGTGGCACACCCGAAGAATTTATCCATATAACCGCAACCTTGATTGGAGAGATTCAGCCAGGAAACACTAATTTCAAAAGGGCGTTCATCGCAACAATTCGAGAAGACGTATCGAGGCTTGAAAATTTGGATGAAATGATACAAGTCCTGAGGCAATTCAACCTTCGAGAAGTTGCATGGGCCAGGATCGAACTTGCCTCTCCAGATGAGAATTCAACAGCAATCTTGACGGCTCGCCCCAGGCTTCCAGGATTGGAGGTCCAGGTGACTTGCAAGGAAAGAACTAGAGCTTTTGAGATCACAAAGAAAACGTACCGCCAAATGATGATTGGCTATGTGGACCGCCTAGGACAAATTCAGTCATCTTCCTTGATTATCCTCGGAATGCTGCCACTGACACTCGCCTCCATCGTGATTTCAATTGACGCCTTGCCATTGCTTGCAAGAATATTGTTCTTGCTTACATTGGCGGCGTGTGGGTTGCTCGTCATGGACAGATACTATGAGCGCCTTCTCGTCTCCCAACCTTTTGTTCTCACTAGCTCACCGGAACCCTTTCTTGGACGAATTATGGGAAGGGCCTCCCAGTCGATAAGGAGGGCATTCGACAAGCTCAGGAGAGGAAGGTGAATACAAGCCAGGATCTCACAGACGAGGCAAGAGATCTTTCCGAGTCCCGGGATAGAACCATGCAGAACCTTCCCTGGATATTCTCTGGTCTCATTTTTCTCTTCGTTTGCATCAAGATACTTCTAGCCTCGCGGCTCGATACATCAACTGCCCTAGGAATAGCGAGGGCAACCAATCCACTAGATCCACTCCCGGGAATACTTATCACATTTATTCCTGCAGCCAGTGTTGGCGTCGGCACAATTGCCGTATACATGGTGAACAACGTCAGCGGCGCAATCAGCATCTTCAGACATTGGTTGGTCTACTTTGCTTTGGTGGGACTGCTTTCCGTTGTCCAGGATTGGAAGAGCACACTTTTTCAGCTAGCGATCCCTCTTTTGTTTGGCGCGTCGTGGCTTATTGGAAAGCTTGCTCAACATAATGCAGCCAAGCACGGTATCACCCTCGCTGGCGATTCTATGTTCGCCAAGACTGCACAGTTGACCGGTTACCCAAAAGCGACTGACCGGGTTCTTGTGGAGCTCATCGATGAGATCAAGGCCGTGGACGAAAGACTGGACGCTGAAGAAGACTCCTCGGAGCGCCGGAAGTTGCGCAATAAACGATCATCTCTCATAGAGCGTTATGATTCGCGGCTGCGGTCTATCGATTCTGCGCATGCTAGGCCGATAGAATACGTTGCTGTAACCGTAGTTGGAATTTTGGTCTTCTCCTCCTCGGCAACTCTGTTCACCACCGATCCTTGGATACCAGTAGAGCAAGTAACCTTGTCAAATAAAACTACGCTAGTCGGCTATGTGGTCGGCAGTGGGGATAAGTGGACGGACATACTTCAGGAGTCTGACCGGCAGATCAAAACGATAAAGTCTGACGATATAGCTTCGCGAACCGTGTGCTTGGTCGAGAAGAGCGGGGATACAAAGAGGAATGTCAGGACAATTTGGGGCGTAAGGCTCAATAAGGCCAACTACCCAGTTTGCCGCAAACAATAATCTTGCTCACGGGTTTCCTGTTTCTACTATCAGTGAGCTAACCTAAAATCTCCTTGCGCTTCAGTGAGTCAGAAGTACAACGGCCGATTGAGCAAGCTCAAATCAGAGGGCTACGCCGTCCCTCCGGACTGCCGCAGAATCGCGCGTAACGCTCTGCATGCAGGCGGACGTCAATGAGAGAGCCGCTCTAGAGACGCTGCCGGAGTTGCCTCAGGATGGCGTCTCTGAGTCACTGCTAGCCCGTACATCAGCGACTAGGGCAGTGACGTTGTCGGGGGCACCGCAGGCAAGTGCTGCTTCGATGAGGCGATCGACCGTTTGATTGGGACCGCTGTGAGATCTCAAGGCCATGTGAATGTCATGTATGTCGACGACGCTGCTGAGGCCATCGGAGCAGAGCAGGAAACGGTCGCCGGCCTTGAGCTCGCGGACAGTGAGATCGGGCGATCGGCCGTCGGCCCGTCCGTCGAGGAACCGGGCGAGCTTCGGCGGTAGGTCCGGGACATCCGCCGCATCGTGGACCAGCCGCTCATAGACGTGATCCTCACTGACCGCTGTAAGTTCGCCATCGCGCAGCTGGTAGATGCGGGAGTCGCCGATGTTGCCGAATACGGCGTGGTCTCCGGACCACAGCACCGCTACCAGGGTCGTCCCCATGCCCCTGACGCTTGGATCCCCTGCAGCTCGGCTGCGCAGAGCGTCACTGGCCTCGAAGATCGCGCCGCCAAGCGTCGTGGCCAGGTCTTCAACGGGGACTTGACGGTCGTGCGACTTGAGGACGTCGATCACGGTGTTGCTTGCTACGTCGCCGGCGGCATGTCCGCCGAGGCCGTCTGCGACCGCAAGCAGCCGGCGGCCGACGTAACCACTGTCTTCGTTGCGCTTGCGTACAAGCCCGACGTGGGTGCCGAGGGCGGCTTCGATGGCGAGACTCACGATTGATCACTCGTTCGTTTAATCGTCGGGCCATGGGGCCTGGGCGGATTCATCGCGATGCAAGACATGCACGGTTTCGACGCGGTCGCTGGCCACGATGTACTCGGTCACCTCAATTGGCTTGCCGTCGCCGCCTGACGTACCGACTCGCACGATCTCCAGCACCGGCAGAATGGACGGGATCTGCAGCAGTGCCGCCTCTTCTGCGGTGGGCATGCGAGCGCGGTGAATCTCCATCCAGGAGATCGGCCAATGACCTGCCCGTTCCAGGCGGTACAACCAGTCCCCTGGCCCCGGGGCCTGTGATGCCACCTCGGGGGCATCCTCGACTCCGCGGGGATGGATCCACGAGACGTTGATCTGAAACGGGGGCTCCGACGCTGGCCCGGTGACACGAAACCGCCGCATCACCTCGCTACCCACAGGGACGCCCAAGAGGCCGGCGATCCGCGGATCGTTCAGCGGCTCAAACGATGCCTGGGGCTTGATGTGGTGTTTCCACACCTCCTGGCCGGACGCGGACGGGAACGAGTAGCCGGGACTACTTGTCGCGACGTTCCGCTTGACCAAGTTCCCTCTCGGCCGCCGCAACCGCATGGTTCCATGCCGAACGATGATCCCGCGTTTCTTGACGACCTGGATCAGGCCGTCCGCTTCTAGGAGTGACAGCGCGGATCGAACCACCCCACGTCCGACACCGTACGCGCTGGTCAGCTCGTCATAGCCGGGCAGGTTGCTACCTGGCGGGTACTGGCCGCTCTCGATCTTCCCTCGTAGCTCAGCGGCGATCTCGCGGTATCTCGCAGTCACAAGGACCTCCTCCTCCGAAGGTTATCTGTACCGGGACTGTTGACGACATCCCATCGAGGGCCCATCATCAGTACCGGTACTCATCCACGGTTAGTACCGGTACTAACCGGAGGGCGGTGGACATGGATGGACGCAGATTCGCCGCCCAGCCATCCCCTGTTTCTGGAGGTAAACGCATGGTGACGGCCCAGTCCTTGAGCTCGCCATCGTCGGCGCGGCTGTACCGGGTCAGCGAGACCGCGCAGCTGCTCTCGCTGTCTCGGAGCGTGATCTACGAGCTGATCCGTTCGGGGCGGTTGCGCTCGGTCCGCGAGGGCCGGTCGCGCCGGATCCCAGGCTCGGCAATCGCCGAGTACATCGCGCTGCTGGAACGCGAGGCCAGCTGATGACGCGTGAACGGCAGGACCACTCCCCCACCGGTTCGAGTCCCGCGTTGGGCCTGCGGATCCGGTTGATGGGCCTGCCGGAGGAGGTATCGGCCGGCGCGCACGCCTTGGCCGAGGTCTTCGACGTGGTGGAGGTGTCCTCGGCATACCCGTGCCGTGGCGCCTCGCAGAACGTGCGCGCCTATCTGCAGGTGCGTTTCAAGAGCTCGCAGACGTAAGGCGGCCCTCGTCATGGCGACGCAACCGCCTGACGAGGGCCTTGATCGGACCCTTAGGAGGTCCAACCCGATGAACTCTCATTCTTGCACTACGGCGGCGATGAACGCCGATCAGGCGCGGCAGATCGGACGTCACGTCAAGGCGGCACTGCTGCACCAGGTGACCGCCGACCGAGCCACCGAGACCGCGGGCGTCGACATGCTCGGCAACGACGGCGACTGGCGCGGCTACGTCACCGAGACCGGTGTCGGCCCGGCGCGGGCCTTCCGGGCCGCGCTGGACGCGGTCGAGGAGCTCGACGAGTGGGCGATCGGCAACGCCGGCGCCTGTGGCGCCGGCAGCGAGACCTATGCCGGGACCGAGCGGTGGTGTCACACCGAGTTCGGTGTGCTGCCGCTCGGCGATGGCCCGGGCACGCGCGTCTCGCCGGAGCGGATGCGGTCGATCGCCTCAGTGGCCGACGGCCTGGCGCACCTGATCGAGTTCGCGCGCGCCGACTCCCGGTCGGTGGCGGCACCGGATGGCGCCCCGGCTGCACGGCCGGTGGACACCTTCACCGAGGGCGACCTGGCGCGGCGGGCCGGGTTCCGGCTGCCGGACGCGGCCGGGCAGGCCCGTCAGATCGCCCGCGAGATGCGCCAGACGGCCACGAGCTCGGAACGGATCGCGGCGGTGCCGACCGACGCGTGCCGGATTCCGTGGCCGGTGTGCCCCGAGCACGGCAACACCATCTCCAGTACCGGCGGCCGATCCTGGTGCCGCCGGCCCGGTTGCGGGCGCCGCTGGGACTACGACCGCGGCGACATCCCCTGCCCCGAGCCGGTCCGCTGGCGGGTCACCGACCAACACGGCGACGGCGGCCCGATGTGCGACGGCCACGCCCTGGACGCCCGCACGGCCCTCATCGGCGGCACCGTCGTCCCGCTCGACGAGGACGAGGGGAGGCAGCCGTGATGAGCACCGTCCGCCTCACCGCCTTGGCCAAGGCCGCGCGGCCGCCGTGCTTGGCGTGTGACGCCGCGTTGAGCCTGATGGGCTGTGATGCGGCCCTGGTCATGCTGGCCAACCGCGTGCCCGAGGCGTTTCCGCTGTGCCGGGCCTGCCGGGCTGGCGTGGTGTACCTGCTGCACTTCGCCCGCCCCTATAAGCACGCTCGGCACTACATCGGCTGGACCCGCGACCTGGCCGGGCGGCTGGCCCAGCACGAGACCGGGTCCGGTGCCCGCCTGCTGCAGGTCGTCAACGACGCCGGCATCGAGTGGAGGCTCTCTCGGCTGTGGCCGGGCGACCGCCGTCGCGAACGTGCGCTCAAGCGTCAGGGTGGAGCGGCCCGGTGCTGCCCGCTGTGCGGCGTGCGTCCCCGTCCGATCGCCGGACTGCGGTCCGACGGTCCGGCGCGCGTAGCGATGGGGGTGCCGGCATGAAGCCTCGAGTGAACGAGCGGCAGCCCAGCCCGGACCTGTCACCGGACGAGCTGGCCGGCGAGCTGAAGCGCCGCCGCGAGCTGCAGGATGCGCAGCGGTCGGATGAGCTGGCGCGGCTGCGTGCCGAGGCCGGTCACAAGCGGGCCCGTGCCGATGTGGCCGAGGAGTCGCGGCTCGCCGAGCTGGCGCGCGTCGAGCGTGAGGCTGACGTCCGCGCCGAGGCCGAGTTGGCCCGGATGTACCGGGACTTCCGCGCGGCCGGCGAGCGAACGCGGATCCGGTCGCTGATGGCGCGGTCCGGCGAGGCCCGGGCGCTGAGTCTGGACCGGCTGCGCTCGCGCAACC
Source organism: Actinomadura rudentiformis (assembly GCF_008923185.1). Taxonomy (GTDB): domain Bacteria; phylum Actinomycetota; class Actinomycetes; order Streptosporangiales; family Streptosporangiaceae; genus Spirillospora; species Spirillospora rudentiformis. Next base: position 35,056 of record NZ_WBMT01000025.1, on the reverse strand, counting down.
TGGCGATTCTGGTCCCGTTCCTGATCGGGTTCGGCATCTGGTCCACCACCGGTGTTCAGCAGGGCGCGGCCCGGCTGATGTCGGTCACCTCCGGCAGCCCGGTGTGGTGGGTCCTGTGGGGCTTGGAGGCCCTGTTGATCGGCACCGTGTGCTGGATCATCATCGTCCGCGCCCGCCTGGCCACCTCCGGCGGCCAGCTCTCGGACTCGGCCGAGAAGATCGGCATTGGCTGCCTGACGACCTCGATCTTCCTCAACCTCATCGCCGCGGTGCCCGTCGGCGCCGGCCCGCACGTATCGGGATGGGCGCTTCCAGGCGCGATGTTCGCACACGCGATCGGCCCTATCGGCGCCGCCGTGGTGGCGCACCTGATCGGCGTGATCGACCGGTCGATCACCGACGCCGACCCTTGGCACGACAAGGACGGCCAGGAGGTCCCGCGGCTTGCCGCGATGGACCTGCGTCCACCCGCGAGCGCAACGGAGACAAGCACTCCCGAAAGTGCTTCCAAGAGCACCCCGGACAGCGACACCGAGAGCGCAGACAAGCCGACCGCGGCCATGTGGCCGATCCCACGCGAGGGGCGCCCTACGCTGCCGATCATCGCGCGTCCGGCGGCTGCGCAGGATCCCGAGACGGGTCTGCGAACCGGTGATGACCGGCGGGGAGAGCGGGAGGCGAAAGCGCCCCGCGAGCCCCGCCCGAAGGTGCGCCGGCCACGCCCGAACAAGGGTGTCCCCGTGCCCGAGAGCGCTAAGCCCACGCCGCGTCCATTGACGGACGCCGATCACGTTGAACGCCTGGTGAGCGCGATTGACAAGGGCGAGGTGCCCGAGAGCGCATCGATCCGCCAGGTGCAAGGTGCTCTTGGACTGGGGTTCGACCGGGCCCGCCGGATCCAGAACCTGTACCGCGCGCGTCTCGCCGAGATGGACCGCCAGATCAGTGAGTCCCTTCCGAAATCTGCGGCGCCGACGCGCCCGGACCTGTCGGTGGTGGGAGGTGCGCCGCGATGACGATTGCTCACCATGCCCTCACTGGGCAGCCCGGGCAGGTCGTTGGTGAGGCCGGTTCGCCGACCGATCTGGACCTGCGCCGCCAACTGCGCGAGGCGCGCGAGGAACTCTGGGCCCGCCGTGAGCAGGAAGCGGCACTGCGCGAGACCGCCGAGGCACTGTTCCGTGACCTGAAGGCCTCGCACGCGCTGTATGTCGAGATGCACGTGGCGTACGTGGAGTTGCTGACGCACGCCCGTGCGGCTGTCGCGGCGGCCTCGCGCGGTGAGGTCGCGCCGACCGCCTACATCGCCGGTTACCTGGAGGAGATCGGCCTGCAGCCGGCGCCGGGCGCCGTCGCTGACGCCGTGGTGGCCGAGGGCCTGGCGCTGGCCGTGCGGCTGAGCGGGGGTGAGGCGCGATGACCGCCCCACAGCACTACGACACTCCGCAGCACTACGAGGCCGCCTTCCCCGGCGACCCGCACATGGTCGCCCAGGCGCGGCGCTGGACGCGGGCGGCGCTGGCGGGCGCGGGCGTGCCGGACGAGTTGGTGTGCGACGCGCTGACGTGCGTGTCTGAGCTGGCCACCAACGCCTCCAAGCACACCGCCTCGGGCGAGCCGGGCGGCAAGTACCGCGTGGTGGTGGAGGTGGCCGGCGGGCGGGTGCACGTGGAGGTCGTCGACCAAGGCGGCCCCGGCACCCCGGATGTGCTGCTGGGCGGCGGCGAAAGCGGCCGTGGCCTGTGGATCTGCGCGGCCTTGGGTGTCGTGAAGTACGCCGTCGTCCCGTCCGGCGGCCGCCGTGTGTGTGTCGACCTGCCTCACTCCGCCGACGGCACCCACGACGCCGCCCGCGATGGCGGTGAGCAGCGGTGACGCCCCGCGAGCGCGGCCGGTCCGGCCGCGGTTGCTGGCGCTGGTGTGCAGCTTCTGGTCCACGGCCAACGGCGCGTGCGGCGGCACCGATGCAGTGCGCCCGTACGTGGTCGGGCCGCGGTGCCGACGGCACACTCCGGCCGCGCTCGCAGGGCTGCCCGAGCCCGGCCCCGACCGGGCTCCCGAATCTTCCCTTTCCTCTGACCTTTGAGGAGGTCAACCCCATGATCGAAACGATGTTCACGCGCTGGGACCGGGCGGGCGACCGCCGCCGCTATCAGGAGCTGTCACACAATCTGGACCAGGCAATCGGCGAGCTGTACGTGATCGCCGACCCCGACACCCGCGCCGAGTTGCTCGAGCACGCCGCTGACCTGCTGGACGACCTGGCCACGGTGCACACCCGCGCCTGGGGCCGTGACGAGGACCGTCACGGGCGCCCAATGGCCATCAGGCTGGGCGCCGGCGCTTCCCCGCTGCGCCATGTCGCCTGGACCGAGCGGGCCGTACTTGGCCAGCCCGGCGCCTCGCTGCCGGTCGACGACGATCAGGGCACCTGGCTGGACCTGGCCGGGGCCTCAAGCCACGGTGAACGCGCCGTGCTCATCGGCCGTCTAGCGGTGCTGGCTGACCAGCAGCTGGGCGCCGTCGCGGCCGGGCCGCTGGAACAGGTCGCCGACACCGAACAGCACCTGCATGAGCATGGCCCCGGTCGGCGGCCCGCCGATCCGCAGGCGAGCGTGCGTGCGCTGATCGCGGCGGTGTTCTTCACCATCGGCGTGTTCATCGCGGTCAGCGTGCTGGTGGTGTCGTGGCCGGAACGGATCGCGCTGGCCGTGCCGGTCTCGACCGCGTTCTGCGCGGTGATGTGGGCGCGGACCCGGTTCGTGCTGCGGTGGGTCTGGCCGGTCCAGATCACCGCCCGCGTGGTGCGGAGGACGGACCGGTGAGCGGCCGTTTGGTGCCCCGCCCCCTGGTGGGGGCCGTGATCGTGGGCGCGGTGGTCGCGGTGGTGTTCGTGCCGGTCCTGGCCGTGTTGACCTGGGCGACGTCGATGCATGAGGGCGCCGCTCGGATGCTGGCGGGCCTGGCGGCCGCCGCGGCCGCGGTCGGGTACCTGCGCTCACTTCGGACCGGTGCGGGGTGGCGGTGCCCTTTCGCCGGCGGGCGGTGGCGCCGATGAGCACGCTCACCGCCTTTCCCCGCACGCCCGGCCCGGGCGCCGGGCAGGGCGTGTGGGCGCGGCTGGTTCCGGTACTGCGCGGCGTGTGGGCCGTGCTGGCGTTGTTCGCGGCGTGGCTGGACGAACAGGTCACCGCGCTGGCTGGGATCGCGCCGCTGGGCCCACGGCTGCGGAGCCTGGGCGAGGCGATCGCTGACCAGTACCGTCTCGGCCGCGCCGACGCGACTGACTGCGACCTCGACGTCATCGACGTCGAGGTCATCGAGGACGTGTTCACCCCTGATGAGCAGCAAGGAGCGGCGTAGCGATGGCCCACATCGATGAGCTGGCGTGGATTGAGTTCCGGGGGTCGCTGGGCGAGGCGTTCCTGGACTACGGCGAGGTGCTGGAGGAGATCGGCCGCCAGTGGAAGTTCGAGCTGGAGCTGGCGGCCGGTGAGGCCGAGGCCGCGATCGCCTCGCTGAAGGGCCATTGGTACCTGGTGGGCGTCGACACCAAGTGGAAGGCCCGCCAGATCGCCAAGCGCCTCAAGCGCATGCAGGAGATGGCGCACGGCATCGAGTCGCATGGCCGCCGCTTCCACGGCGCCTACCGCAAGCACTTCCTCGGCCGATGACCCTCGCTCCGGGTGCCGCCCCAGGGCGGCACCCGGAGCGAGGCCGATTGTTTCCCCTATTCACAACCCTCGGAGGTGACCGTCATGGGTTCGTCCGCAGTCCGCCGCATCGAGAGGATCGGCGCCATCACCTTCCGCGGCAAGGTCGGCAAGAACATCGCCGCCTACGCCAAGGAAACCCAGCAGCTCGGCCGCGATCTGGGCCGCCAGCTCGACCACGACGCCGGCGCCGCAGAACGCGCCATGCGCAAGCTCAAAAAGCACCCGCGGCTGCGGCACGTCAACGTCTACGTGCGGGCCCGCTGGGTGTCGCGGCACCTGCGGCAGGCCCGGGACCTGTGCACCGGGATCTGCACCGAGGCCGTGAAGTTCAACCTCGAATCTCGCCGCCAGTTCATCGACATCGACAAACCACGCAAGCACACCGGGGAGGTGGATCTCTGATGGCACGCAAAACCCAGACCCTGCAGATCGCCCAGGACGCCACCGTCGAACGCATCACCGTCGCCGCCGTCTCCAAGATCGGCGTACTCGTCCCGCCGTGGGCGATCCTCGGCCTGGTCACCGTCGTCGCAGCGATCTCCCACGCCAAGTGGGGACAACCGCCGGCGGTGACGTGGGCGACCATGGCCGCCACCCTGTCCACCGTCGTCATGACGGGCTTGACCTGGGCAGTCTCCCACCAGCGCGGGCTACTGGGCCGTGTCCACTCGACGCTGACCGCGCTGTTTGGCGGCCTGTGGTTCACCATCGCCACCATCACCGGCATCGGCACGCAGATCACCCTCGGGATGCTGTTCTTTGGCGGCGGCACCCTGGCGGTGGCGTGGAACATCCGGGCGGTGATCCGGCAGACGCCGTCGCTCGACGGCGGCTCGGTCGACCCGCTGGCGTTCGTGTTCGACAAGGCCAAGGACTCCTTCGGCCTGTCCGGCGCCAAGGTCCGTACCACCGAGGTCGACGACTACAAGGTCAAGGGCAAGATGGCGCTGCCGGCCGGGGAGAAGACCGCCGATGACGCCATCAAAAACACCGCCTACATCGAGTCCGGCCTGAAGTTCCCGCCCGGCTCGGTGAACGTCGCCCGCGATGAGGACGACGCCTCCCAGGCGCACGTCACCATTTCCGACCCGCGCATCATGAAGCGGCCGCTGCCCTGGCCCGGCCCCTACCGGCCCGGCGGCTCGATCGCCGAGGCGCTACGGCCCGGCATGTACCAGGACATGAGCGAGGTCCTGCACCCCTTCACCGGTCACCAGCTGCAGATCATGGGCATGACCGGGTCCGGCAAGTCCATCGGCGGCGCGTGGAACTACCTGGCCGAGATCATCTCGCGCGTCGACACCGCGGTGTTCGGCATCGACATCTCCAAGGACGATCAGACCCTCGGCCCCGTCCGCCCAGGGCTGCACCGCTTCGAGACCAGCAAGCCCGGCGCGGTCGACCTGATCCGCACGATGCACGGTGAGATCCCCCAGCGCACCAAGTGGCTGTCTGAGCACGGCTTCCAGAAATGGACCAAGGGCTGCGGGCTCTTGTACTGGTTCCTGTGGATCGAGGAGTACTCCAAGCTGTACGAGGCCCTGGGCGAGGCCGATCAGACCAAGGTCGAAGAGATCGTCAAGGAGATCCGGTCCGCTGGCGGCTCGGTGGTGATCTCGCTGCAGCGCGCCGATTACACCCAGGTCCCCACCCTCATCCGCTCGCAGATGGCCAAGATGTGCTTCGGCCTGGCCGACGACGATGACGCCAAGTTCGGCACCAGCGACCGGCAGCGTAAGGCCGGCGTCGCGCCGGAGCAGTGGGAGAACCACCAGCCCGGCATGGCCTACCTGGACGCCCCTGGCATCCGCGCCACGCACTACGCGATGCCGCTGCGCACCTTTGCCTGGGGCAAGACCGACAACGAGGCCAACGCCAACATGCGCGCCCACGCCGCGGCATTCCCGGCTGCCGCCAAGAACGCCGACGAGTTCACCGCCCGCCTCGCCGACCCTTCGGGCTCAGCGGCCCGGCGCAGCCCGGCCATCGCGATGCCTGCCAGCGCCGACCCCGAGGGGACCCTCGTCGGCGCCCAGGACGACGCCGTCGACGAGCTCGACACCGTCCGCCGCCCGGTCGACACCGTCGACGACGGCGCGGGTGAACGCGACGAGCGGTTCGCCGAGGTACTTGCGCAGGCGGCCGAGCTGGTCATCACCGCCCAGCACGCCTCCACCACGATGCTGCAGCGCAAACTCCGCCTCCCGCACACCGACTGCCTGCGCGTGATGGAGGTCCTGGAACGGCGCGGCGTCATCGGCCCGCAGAACGCCAGTGAGGCCACCGGCCGCCCCGTCCTGGTGCCGGCCGACGCCGAGGCCGCCCGGGCCGTGGTGGACCAGCTGCGCGACGACGGCGACGCCGTCAGCCAGCACGTGCGCACCGACGACCCTTCCCCCGACCTCACCGCCGGACCCGACGACCCGATCACCGACCCCGGCCCCGAGGACCTGCTGGAGACCCCACCAGAGCAGCAGGAGGGGCCCAAGATGTCGCCCGAGGCCGCCCGCCGCCTGGTGCACGACTGGCTCCGCCACCGCGCCGCCACCGGCCGCCTGACCTTCACGGCCGGCGATCCGGAGTTCCAGAAGGTCCGCGACAGGTCCGGGATGAAGCGGTCCTGGTCCTACAAGGTCCTCGGTCAGCTTGTCGACGACGGCGTCTTGCGCCGCGACAAGACCGGCGGCGCCAACACCACGTTCACCATCATCGACCTGGCCCCGCTCGACGGTCCCGACCTCAGCCAAGCGGCATGACTCGTCACGGGGCGCGGGCGCCTCTCGCGCGTGTACGGCTGCGCGTGGGATCGCGCCCGCACCCGAAGTTGATCTTGTCACGGGCGGGTGTCACGCGCGTGTCACGCCACCTGTCACGGGCACCTGTCACGGCCGTGACACCGCCTCTGACCTGTAACTCCCTCCCCCAGCCCCCGCCCGTGACACCCCGACCTGTCACGGGGCCCCGCACGCCGAACTAGCCCCCGAGCCCGGCCCGGACTGTTACCCCGTGGCGGTCCGGGCTTTTCTCGGCCCGCTAAGTCACATCTGCCTCACCGCGAACACCCCTCGCGGCTGATCTGTTCTTTGCTCTCGGAGGACTGATGGAAGCTCCAAGCGTTCCTGCCACGCCCACGTCGCGGCAGAACCGGCCTGCCGGTCCGTGCGTGGTCGTCCGATGAGTAAGCCACCGCTGCGCGTGTTGGACGGCGGGCACGGTGAGCCCGGCGATTCGGCTCGGCCGCTGCCCCACGACATCAGTGCCGAGCAACAGGTGCTGGGCGCGATGATGCTGTCCGCCCGGGCCGTGGCCGAGGCCCGCGAAGTGCTGGACGGCACCGAGTTCTACCGGCCCGCCCATCAAGTGATCTGGCAGGCGATCTGTGTCCTGGCCGACCGAGGCGACCCCTGCGAGCCGACCGCAGTCGCCGCCGAGCTCGGCCCGCGACAGCTCGGCAAGGTGGGCGGCGGCCCGTACCTGCACACGCTGATCAGCGAGACGGTTTCGTCCACCCAAGTCGCCTACTACGCCCACCGGTTGGCCGATCTGGCCTACGCCCGCGCTGTGGCGATTACCGGCATCCGCCTGACCCAGCTCGGCCACCAGGCGGCCGACGGCGACACCGCCGATCTCCGCGGCGCCGTCGCCGACACCGTCCAGGACATCACCGGCACTCAAGCGCGGGGCTGGCCCGCACCCACGCCGTTGGAAGCGGCCCGCGATCTGCCGAGCTTCCCGTTGCCGATGCTGCCGGACTGGATCGCCGAGTACGCGGCCCGCCTCGCTGAGCAAACCCAGACACCCAACGATCTGGCCGGATGCCTGGCGCTGGCAGTCCTCGCGGTCGCCGCCAGCGGGAAAGTGTGGGTTCAAGCGCGTGGCTGGCGCGAGCCCACCAACCTCTTCACCGTCATCGCCCTCGGTCCCGGCAACCGCAAATCCGAGGTGTTCGCCGCGATGACCGGCCCGATCCGCGCCGCCGAAACAGCCCTGCGCGACCAAGCCCAACCGCTCATCACCGACATCGCCCTGCAACGGCGCGTCGCCGAGGCCGACATGGAAAAGGCCGAGAAGGCCGCGATCAACGCCATCGATTCCATCGTTCGCGATCAGCACCTGGCCGACGCGCGCATCGCCGCGGAACGCCTGGAGAACCTGCAGGTTCCGGCCGCGCCGCGGCTGTTCTCCGACGATGCCACTCCTGAGGTCCTGACCTCGCTTCTGGCTCAGCAGGGCGGGCGGATGGCGGTGCTGTCGCCTGAGGGTGAGATCTTCTCCATCGCCGCTGGCCGCTACAGCGGCGCCCCGAACTTCGCCGTCCTCAAACACGGCCACGCTGGCGAAGGCATGCGCATCGATCGCGTCGGCCGCCCCTCGGAAATCATTGAATCCGCGCACGTCACCCTCGGCGTATGCACCCAACCTGACGTGCTGGCCGGGCTGGCCGACACTCCACAGTTCCGCGGGCAGGGCCTGCTTGGCCGGATCTTGTACTCGGTCCCGGCCTCGCTGCTGGGCTACCGCGACAACGCCCCCGACCTCGTTCCCGTCCAAGTCGCCCAAACCTACGCCGCATCCCTGACCAACCTGATCATCCGGCTGCACGCCCTTACCGAACCGGTCGTGCTGGCTTTCACCGATTCCGCCATGACAGCCGTTCAAGATCTGCTGCGCGACACCGAGCCGCGCTACCGGCCCGGCAACGACCTGGCGCACATGCCCGACTGGGGCGGCAAGTTCCCCGGCGCCGTTGTCCGAATCGCCGGCCTGCTGCACTTGGCCGAGCATCATCACGGCACCTGGAACCGGCCCATCACCGCCGCAACGTTCTCCTTGGCCCGGCAGATCGGCGACTACTTCCTCGCCCACGCCCAGGCCGCCTACGACCTCATCGGCGCCGACCCCGACCTGGCCGACGCCCGCGCCATCCGCGACTGGCTCATCCGCACCGGCAACCACCGCTTCACCGCCCGCGACGCCGTACAAGCCCTACGACCCCGCTTCCGCAAGGTCGCCGACCTGGACCCCGGGCTGCGCGTCCTGGAGGCCCACGGCTGGCTTCGCCGTCTTCCCTCCTCACCCCGAGGGCACGGTGCCGGCCGTGCTCCCGCGGTGGTCTACGAAGCCCACCCGGAGATCGACTCGGAGGTCATCTCATGACCACCGAGCACAATCACTCACAGTCACCGGCATGCGTGGTTGAACCCTGTCTGCACCCCTGCACGCATGCACACAATGCACAGAAATTAATTGATGTGCATTCCGTGCATGCGTGCAGCCGTACAGAGCCCTACCGAGACCCCTCTACTGCCTACGCACTGTGACGATCACATCAGGAGGAATGTACCGATGACCGAGCACCTCTCCCCCGCCCTCCCGAGCCCGAGGAGCAAGGCCGGGCGACGAAGCGGGAGGAGTCGAAGCGGCGGCCGCGAGGCGATGGCGGCCTGCGATGGAGCGAGAGCCGCCAGCGCTGGATCGCTGAGATCACGGTCGGGTACACGCCCGCTGGCAAGCGGATCGTCCGGTCGGCCAGCGACAAGAGCAAATCCCGGGCGCTCAAGAAGCTCCAACAAAAGCTGCGTGATCGCGACGACGGCTTGCCGAGTGAGGACACCAGATACACCGTCGCCCAGGCCGTCGAGAACTGGCTGCAGTACGGGCTCACCGGACGGGAGGCGACCACGGTGGAGACAAAGCGCATCCTCGCCCGCAAGCACGTCATCCCCGAGCTGGGCGCGCGAAAGCTCCGAGAGCTGTCGGCCGACGACGTCGACGAGTGGCTGGCCCACAAGGCCAAGGAGGTCAGTACCCGCACGCTGCAGGAGCTCCGTTCCATCCTGAAGCGATCGGTCGCCCGCGCCCAGGCCCGCGACAAGGTGAAGCGGAACGTGGTGATGCTCTGCGAACTCCCCAAGGGCAAAGCCGGTCGGCCGTCCAAATCCCTGAGCATGGCCCAGGCCGAGGCCGTGCTGGAAGCGGCCGAGACCGCCAAGCCCTGGCTTCGTGCGTACGTGGTCCTGTCGCTCCTGACCGGCGCCCGTACCGAAGAACTCCGGGGGCTGACGTGGTCGCATGTCGTCGCCTACGACTCCGCCCGCCAGGAATGGCGCCCAGTCACCTCCGCTGGCTGGGAACACGACGAATTCGCGCTGTACGTCTAGCGCTCGGTACGCGCGACCGGTGACACCAAAACGCCGAAATCACGCCGCACGCTGAAACTCCCGCGCCTTTGCGTCTACGTCCTGGCCCGGCTCTGGGACAACCTGAGCGCAGCCAACGCCATCCCTGGCGACGACGGCCCCGAGCGGCTGGTGTTCGGCACCCGGAACGGCACCAAGATGAGCGCTGGCAACGTCCGGCGCGAGTTCCGGCGGGTCATCAAGCGGGCCGGCCTGGACGAGGCCGAGTGGACGCCGCGGGAGATGCGGCACAGCTTCGTGTCGGTGCTGTCGGCCAACGGCGTGGCCGTGGAGCACATCTCGCGCCTGGTCGGGCACAAGGGCACCGCGGTGACCGAGACCGTCTATCGGCTGCAGATCCAGCCGGTCATGGAGGAGGGCGCGACCGCCATGGACCGCATCTTCCCGGGCGCCGGCGGCGGGGCACAGTCAGGCAGTTAGTCAGGTTCGACGCACGGACGCCGCACGGAAACGACGAGAGGCCGCTTCCGGAAGATCGGAAGTGGCCTCTGAACTTGCTGTATGCGGGGTGGGCGATACTGGGTTCGAACCAGTGACCTCTTCGGTGTGAACGAAGCGCTCTCCCACTGAGCTAATCGCCCCGGTGGAACGGCCTTGCGGCGTTCCGACGTCGGAAACTCTAGCGCATCCAGGCGGGTGGTCACACATCGGTTAGCGTCAGCGCCAGGGGGTCCAGTCTTCGATGTTCCACGGGAGGTTGAAGCTGTAGACGACCAGGTAGGCGATGACCGCGGCGCCGACCAGGATGCCGCCGACGACGGCCAGGATGGTGTTGCGGCGCTTCTTGCGGGGGTCGAGGGCCTTTTCCTTGGCCTTCTCGGCGGCCTGCTTGGCGTGATGGAGGGCGCGCTGGGCCCAGGCGAACTCGGTGGCGAGGATCGCCAGGCCCACGATGATGCCCAGGATGCCGGGGCCGGGGGCGACCATCATGATCAGGCCGCCGATGAGGACCGTCACGCCCACGGTGAAGACGCCCAGCCGCCAGGTGGTGTTGAGGAGCCGGTTGCGGCGGACGAACTCGCGAAAGCGAACGAAGGGTCCGGCGTCCTTTTCATGGTTTATTGCCACGTATTTACTCTATGCCAGAGGGATGGCCGCATCGGGCCGTGGGCCGGTTCCGGGCAACTAATCGCGCCCTCCCGATCGTCACACAGGGAGGGGCCTGAGGCCGGGAGGGGGTGGCCCGATTGATCCGCTTTTGCCCAGGTCAGAGCGTACTTTTGAAAACGTGAGATAGATCACACAGGGGCACCGAGACGGAATGTTCCCACATCTCAGCTCCGTTACGCGTCATAGATCGCGGGGACATCCGTGAGAGGGAGTGAGGTTCCCACCGGAGCACGCCCGCGCGTTAGCGGGACCGACGTCTGAAGGAATGGCCATGAACAGCAGCACCACCGTCTCAGCGGAGCTGGGCCTCCGTCTCGTCGTCCCTGACCGCACGACCGTCCCCCTGCTCGCCGGGCTGGAATACGCGGCTGATGATCCGTACGCCATCCGGATGGCCTTCTACGTCGGCAACGACGAGCCGGTGGAGTGGATCTTCGCTCGCGAACTTCTCACCGTCGGCATCGTGCGCAAGGTCGGGGACGGGGACGTGGAGGTGTGGCCCACCGACAGCGACACCACGTTGAACATCGCGCTCTCGTCGCCGTTCGGCAACGCGCTGTTCGAGGTGCCGCTCTCCCCGCTTGCGGAGTTCTTGCACCGGACGTACCAGGTCGTGCCGGCCGGGCAGGAGTCGGAGTTCGTCGACATGGACGCGGAACTGGAGAACCTTCTGTGGCCGTCTTGATCACTCGCTGAGGCGGGCGATCTGGCGCATCTTGTTCATCGCGTCGAGCGCCGCCACCTTGTAGGACTCGGCCAAGGTGGGGTAGTTGAAGACGGCGTTCACCAGGTAGTCGACGGTGCCGCCGCAGCCCATCACGGTCTGGCCGATGTGGACGAGCTCGGTGGCTCCCGTGCCGAAGACATGGACGCCGAGGAGGGAACGGTCCTCTGAGGAGACCAGGAGTTTCAGCATTCCGTAGGAGTCTCCGATGATCTGGCCTCGGGCGAGTTCGCGGTAGCGGGAGACCCCTACTTCGAACGGCACCTTCGCCTCGGTGAGCTCGTCCTCGGTGCGTCCCACGAAACTGATCTCGGGGATCGTGTAGATCCCTATCGGCTGGAGCTCGTGCATGCCCGTGACGGGCTCGTCGCACGCGTGGTGGGCGGCCAGGCGGCCCTGTTCCATGGACGTCGCGGCCAGGGACGGGAAGCCGATCACGTCGCCCACGGCGTAGATGTGGGGTACCTCGGTGGCGTAGTTCCCGTCTACCTTGATCCGGCCGCGGCGGTCGGCGCTGAGCCCGGCGGTCTCCAGATTGAGCTCGTCGGTCATGCCCTGGCGGCCGGCCGAGTACATGACGGTGTCGGCGGGGATGCGTTTGCCGCTCTCGAGGATCGTGATCGCTCCGCCGTTGCGGCGTTCGACCGAGGACACGCTCTCCCGGAACCGGAACGTGACGGCGAGATCGCGCAGGTGGTATTTGAGCGCCTCGACGACTTCGAGATCGGCGAACTCCAGCATGCGGTCGCGGCGTTCGACCACGGTCACCTTGGTGCCGAGCGCCGCGAACATCGACGCGTACTCGATCCCGATCACCCCGGCGCCGACGACCACCATCGTCTCGGGGATGCGCTCCATGTTGATGATGCCGTCGGAGTCGATGATCGTACGGTCGTCGAACTCCACGGTGTCGGGCCGCGCGGGCTTGGTCCCGGTCGCGATGACGATCTTGTCGGCGGTGACCTTGTGCTCGCGGTCCTGGCCGTTGCCGACGCCGATGGTGTGCGGATCGAGGAAGTGCCCGGTGCCGGAGAGGACGGTGACGTGGTTGCGGGCCAGCTGGCTGCGGATCACGTCGATCTCGCGGCCGATGACGTGCTGGGTGCGCATGCCGAGGTCGGCGACCGTGATGTCCTCCTTGACCCGGTAGCTCTGCCCGTACAGCTCCCGCTGGTTGAGCCCGGTCAGGTAGAGGACGGCCTCACGGAGGGTCTTCGACGGGATCGTGCCCGTGTTGATGCACACTCCGCCGATCATGTGGCGCCGGTCGACGATGGCGACCCGCCGTCCGAGCTTCGCGGCGGCGATGGCCGCGCGCTGCCCGCCGGGGCCTGATCCGAGCACGAGAATGTCGAAGTCGTTCACGCTCCCCAGTCTGGCCGCGCGAAGGCCCCCACATAAGGCCTATGACGGAAGCAATCCCGTCAAGATCCCCCGCGCTTCTTGATCTTGACGTGCGCGCCTGCGGGCGTCGGCGTTCTCAGGTGAGGCCGGTTACCAGGTCGTTCAGGCCTTCTTTGATGCGAGCCAGGCTCAGACCGCGGCGATGGCGCTGGTAGCGGAAGAGGTTGGCGGCCAGAGGGGCCAGGAGGGCGTCCGCGAGGTATTCGGCGTCGGCGTCCGGGCGGATCTGGCCGACGAGCATCCTCAAGTGCATCTGGTAGAGCCCGTACGAGCCGTCGTTGAAGCGGGCGTACGAGGAGTTCATCTCGGCCGCTAGAAGGAGCTCGGACTGTTCCTCTGTACGTTCGGCCAGCGCGTGCAGGAACGCCCGTACACGTTCAACGGGCTCTCCCCCGGGGCCCAGCGGCGGCGGGCCGGAGAGGAAGCTCGCCTGGAACTCCCGCTCACGGTCGTCGATCACGGCGTAGACCAGGCCGGAGCGATCACCGAAGCGGCGGTAGACCGTGCCGACGCCGACGCCGGCCGCCCGCGCCACCTCGTCCATGGACAGCGCTTCGACGCCGCGCGTCGCGATCATGTCGGCCGCCGCGGCGAGGATCTTGCGGCGGTTCTGGGCGGCGTCGGCGCGTTCCACCGGCGGGCCGCCCGCGATCGGCAACGCGTGCTGACGGCCACCGGATTCGTCGCTCACCGTCACAGGCTACCGATACGGAGAATGCTCCACTTCTGTTTGCAACCCGGAGAACTCTCCGGTTAGCCTCGACTCCACAGTTAAGTGGAACCCCTTCCGGTTAGAGGTGACGGCAGTGAACGAGCTGGCAGGCAAGGCGGCCTTGGTGACCGGTGGCAGCCGCGGCATCGGTGCGGCGATCGCGCTGCGTCTCGCGCGGAACGGAGCGGATGTGGCGCTCACCTACGTGCAAGCACCCGATCGGGCCGCCGCCGTCGTACGCGAGATCGAGCAGCTGGGGCGCCGCGGGTTGGCCATCGCGGCCGACGCGGCCGATCCGGTGGCGGTCAAGGCCGCGGTGGAACGCGCCGCGAGCGAGCTGGGAAGGCTGGACATCCTGGTCAACAACGCCGGGGTCGCGCCATACGGGCCGCTGGAGGACGTCCAGATCGAGGAGATCGACCGAACGCTCGCGATCCACGTGCGAGCGGCCTATGTGGCGTCTCAGGCGGCGGCACGGCACCTGCCGGACGGCGGACGGATCATCAGCATCGGCAGCAGCCTCGCCGAGCGGGTGCCCTACCCCGGCTGGACGCTGTACTCGATGAGCAAGTCCGCCCTGATCGGGCTCACGAAGGGGCTGGCCCGTGATCTCGGGCCTGCCGGCGTCACCGCCAATCTCGTTCACCCTGGCTCGACGGACACAGAAATGAATCCCGCCGACTCCCCCGAAGCGGAGTTCGAACGCGGGTTCACGGCCCTCGGACGCTACGCGCAACCGGACGACATCGCCGCCACGGTCGCACACCTCGCCGGTCCGGCGGGCGCGTACATCACGGGCGCGGCCCTCACGGTCGACGGAGGGGTCACAGCGTGAAGCTCGCCTGGATCCTGCTGGTGGTGGCGGCGCTGCTGGAGTTGGTCTGGGCGACCGCGCTGAAGCAGTCCAACGGCCTCGCGCGGCTATGGCCTGCCGTGATCGGCATGGCCGTGGCACTCCTCAGCGTCGTCGTCCTGTCGGTGTCGCTGCGCGACCTGCCGGTGGGGACGGCCTACGCGGTGTGGGTGGGGCTCGGGTCGCTCGGCGTGGCGATCACCGGCATCGTCGTCCTGGGCGAGAGCGCCTCCCCCGCGCGGGTGGCGTGCCTCCTTCTCATCCTCGTGGGGGTGATCGGCTTGAAGGTGGTCGACGGATGACCAGCAGGGTGACAGGCCACGGAACGAACGGGCCGTGGGAGATTTTTTAACTTTGCGGAGTGCGGGCACGGTAGGGACATGAGCACGGAGATGCTGGGCATCGACATCGGCGGGTCGGGGATCAAGGGCGCCCCGGTGGATCTCTCCACGGGCGAGTTCGCCCAGGAGCGCATGCGCGTCGCGACGCCGCAGCCCGCCGAGCCCGAGCCGGTAGCCGAAATCGTCGCGCAGATCGTGGACCACTACGGCTGGACGGGCCCCGTCGGCGCGACGTTCCCCGGCGTGGTGGTGGACGGCGTCACGCGTTCCGCCGCGAACGTGGCCAAGAGCTGGATCGGGGTGGACGCCGCGAAGCTGTTCGGCGAGGCCACCGGGTGTCCGGTGACCCTCTTGAACGACGCGGACGCCGCCGGGATCGCGGAGATGAGCCACGGCGCCGGCAAGGGCACGATGGGCACGGTGATCATGCTGACTCTGGGCACGGGGATCGGCAGCGCGTTGTTCGTCGACGGCGTGCTGGTTCCCAACACCGAGTTCGGCCATCTGGAGATCGACGGCCATGACGCCGAATCACGGGCGTCCGCCAAGGCCCGCGAAGACCACGAGCTCAGCTGGGAGAAGTGGGCCAAGCGCCTCAGCGACTACATGTCCCATCTGGAGGCCTTGATCTCGCCTTCCCTCATCATCATCGGCGGTGGCGTGAGCAAGAAGGCCGACAAGTTCGTGCCGCTGATCCACGGCGTGAGCGCACCGATCGTCCCGGCGAGCCTCCTCAACAGCGCCGGGATCGTGGGCGCCGCGATGGCCGCCGCAGCCACGGTCCCCCGCAAGCTCACCCGAACGGCCTGACCACCCCGTCCGGGGACCGGCTGAGCCCCGGATGGAATCCCACCCCGGCGGGGCCAGCTGATGGGTACTGGTTCAGGTTCAGCTGGGATGCTGCCGTGGGAGGCGTAGGGTGGCGATCTCCCACGGGCGTAGGGGTCTGGTGACGCCGCCGGAGATCGTTGCGGTGGTGGGGCCGGGTTGCTCGGCGACGAGGCGGAGTTCCAGTTCGCCCTCACGTTCGCGCAGGCTGCTCATCACCACGCCCTCGCCGCTCACCTCGATACCGTGCCGGGCGGGCGGCAGGGGTGCGCTGGAGGGGCCGTAGCCTGCGGCTGTCAGAAGGTCGTGCCGGAACGACTCGGCGGCGGCGAGCACATCCGCGCCAGGATGGGCCCTCACGCCCGGATGGGCGTCCGGGCCGGGATCCGCACCCGAGTACGGCATGATCGCGAGCTCCATGACCCGTTCGCCCCGGCACTGGGCCTTCGGCGTCGGGAGTTCGGGGCCGGCGGGCTGGTCGCGGTTGGCGTTGTGATGGCGCGACAGGTAGCCGACCGAGCGCACGAGGGTCAGCGCCAGTTCCCGGCCGTCGCCGGTCACCTCGTACTCGGTGACGTGCTCCAAGAGGGCCGCCAGCCCTCCCGCGGCCACGAAGGCGGAGGCGGGGAACGTCGGCAGGGGCACTTCGCCGCAGCCGCCTTCCGACGCCAGGCCGCGTTCGACGATCGCGAACTGGCCCTCCGCGAAGGACGAGGACGCCGGGACCGGCAAGGGCAGATGCAGGCGGACCCGGTGGTCCTCGCAGCGGTTGTCGAACGACACGCGCAGTCGCACGAACGGCTCACCGGCACGCAGTTCGACGCGCATCACGACCGGGACGGTCTCCTCGGCGTCGGAGCGCGCGTCGTCGACGAGGTCGCCCCTCGCGGGCCATCGATACGTCCGCACGACGTCGAACGCGGCGACCAGCGGTCCGGCCGATACGGCGCGCACCTCGACCGACTCGGGGGTGTCCACGAGCCGGTCCAGGCGGGGTGGCGCGTAGTTGTACGTGTCGCCGAGGTCGCCGCCCTCCATCACCCGTCCGAGGCCCTCCATGACGTGCCCGAGACCGTCCATCACGTGCCCGGAGCCGTCCATGGTCTGGCCACCGGCCGCCGCGATCGAGAACGTGCCGTCTTCGGCGATCTGGACACGCAGCAGGCCGTTGTCCAGGACGTCGTCGCCTTCGGCTCGGACCGGCCGTTCGACCGCGGCGGTCCCCGGAACGGGACGGACGGAGATCACGCCCAGCGGCGGCGCCTCCACCTGGGCGACGACCGTACGGCGCGGGTCGGCGATCGTGACGACGCGCCACTCCCCTTCGGCATCGCGTACGGCCTCGCGAACGTCGGCGATGTCGAAGGGGGTCTCGGCGCGCTGTGTCACGAAGAAGGTCAGTGTCCGGCCCGACACGGTCCAGTCGCGGATGTCCTGGCCGAACAACGAGCGCCCGAACACCCGGTTGAGCACCATCGGGAGATCGGACGCGGGATGCACGGCGTCGTCCAGTGTCGTCGCGGCGACTTCGAGCGTCTGCGTCGGGTACGTGCGTCCCTCGGCGTCCTCCAGCACGACCTCGCCCTCGGCCGCGACGTCCAGCACGACCATCCCGGTGCGGCGCGCCGGAGTGGGGTTGAAGACGAGGTGGCCGTCGAACGGCACCGCGGCCGCGAGCCCGGCGGTCACCAGGTCGCACACCGCCCGCCCGAGCTGCTCGGCCTCGGCCATGCGGGCCGCGACCTGCTCGGCCGTCTCGTCACTGCCGCAGCCCGTCACGGAGTCGTGGCAGCTCACCTCGATCAGGCGGCGCCAGGCCATGTCCAGGAAGCTCGCCGCGCTGCCGTCCCACCAGAGCGCGTCGAGCGGCTCGGCGTAGCGTTCGACCAGACGTTCGGCCCGGCTCATGGCCTGCTTGAGGTGGGCACGCGCCGAGATGACGCCCGGCAGGATGTTGGCGCGGGCGTAGGAACGCAGCTCGCCGCGCACGCGCAGGAGCCCCTCGGTCGAGGTGTCCTGAGTCGCCATGTATCCGGCCAGGGTGTCCAGCCTCGTGCCACCGCCGAGGCTGTCGATCTGGTCGGCGAGGTCGCTGGCGGGAGCCGTGTGGTCGGAGCCGTACATGGCCAGCAGCGGGCCGCCTTCGGGACGCCAGGCACGCATGCGTGCGGCGAAGTCGGCCACCCGGCCCGGCAGGAGCTCGGCGTCGGCGACCTGGCCGACGCCGTGTTGCATGTCGCCCTGGCCGGCGTCCTGGCCAGCGACCTGGCTGACAACCTGGCCGGCGGCCTGGCCGTCGTCGTATTTCCCGTCGCCGTTTTGTCCGTCGCCGTATCGGCCCGCCTCCTCGAACATGCTGGCCGCATTGCCGTATCCGCCTTCGGGGAGATATTCGGTGCGGATGGCGGTCCCGTCTGGGGACTCCCAGGCGAACGCGTGTGTCCGTACAGCAGAAGGAACGCCCCGCCAGACGCACGCGTGCTCGATCCCAGCAAGCCGCAGGATCTGCGGAGTCTGCGCGCAGTGACCAAACTGATCGGGCAGATAGCCGACGCGCATGGCCGCGCCCAGTTCCTCCGCCCGGCGCAAGCCAAGCTCAAGGTTGCGGATGATGTTCTCGCCAGAGCACAGAAACTCGTCGTGCAGGATCTGCCAAGGCCCGACAGCCAGCCGCCCCTCTCGGACGAGGGCCGCAACCCGTTCGCGGCGTTCCGGCCGGACCTCCAGGTAGTCGTCGACGGCCGCCATCTGCCCGTCCAGCGTGAAGTGCTGGCGCGGGTCGGCCTCCATCCGGTCGATGACCTCGTCCAGCAACGCGACCAGCCTCAGCCGGAAGCGTTGGAACGGCAGGTACCACTCGCGGTCCCAATGGGTGTGCGGGACGACGACGATCGAGGTCTCGGTGGCCTCGGTCATCCGCATAGCGCGATCACCTCGTTCTCGTGGGATTCAAGGCGGTGCATGCCTCCGGCCAGGGCGGGCACCCGGACGTCGTCGCCCCGTACGGCGAGACGGCTGCCGTCCGGGCGGACGAGCACGGTGCCGTCGGCGCCGAGGGCGATCAGCTCGTCGTCCACCCTGAGCACCATCGGTGCGTCGCCGCCGGGCCCGGTCGTCACGGCCGTACGACCGGCGGCGATCGCGCCGAGCACGTCGTCGCCCTCCGCGAGCACCCAGGTCGTGGGCTCGCCGAGCGACTTGTGCTGCGCCGGATCGTGGTAGTCGCTGCCGCCGAGCGGGACGACGTCGGGCCGCCAGAGCGACGCCCACGACAGCGGGGCGCCCCAGCGCCGGTCCCACCAGGAGGAGTGCCAGATCTCGGCGTGACGGGGGCGTGCCTCGGCCGGCAGGTCGCGGCGCCAGGCGCAGTCGCCGCTGAGCGGGTGGTTGATGGAGATCACGCCGCCTTGCCTTCCGGTGAACGCGACCCACTCGTCTGACGGTTTCCGGAAGTCCACCCAGCCCGTTTCGCCGAAGACGTTGGCATGTCCGAGGTCGGTGGTCACCTCCTGGCCGGGCACGAGGACGATTCCGGCGCGGGCCCCGGTGGCCGCCAGCTCGGGGTGGTGGCTGACGGTGTTGTGGTCGGTGACGGCGAGGAAGTTCAGGCCGCGTTCGACCGCGCGGCAGGCGAGTTCGGGAACGGTGAGGGTGCCGTCGCTGTGCACGGTGTGGGAGTGAAGATCCCCGGCGAGCCAGCGCATCCCCGCCGGGGCGGGCAGATCTCTGACGGGGGCCCTCTCGGGTATCGATGGCCAGGCGGTCTCCGCCGGAGCGGGCGGAGCGGAAGCCGAGGTGACCACGGTGACCTCGTACGGGACGCCGGTCGCCGGGATCCGGTGCAGGCCCAGCCACACGTGCCAGATTCCGGGCTCCGGCTCGCCCGGCAGATACCCGGGCGTCGCCCACTCCGCCCCGATCGTGAACTCGCGCCTCGCTCCCCCGGACCAGCCGCGGAAACCGCCCGGGCCGTGGCAGCCCAGGTCGATGACGCCGCCCTCGAACGACAGCTGGACGCTGATCGACGCCGTTCCCGGTGCGACCTCGAAGGGCAGCTCACGCAGCCCTTGCTCCAGCCTGTCCTCCAGCGTCCACCGCCCGCGATGCACCGCAGTCGTCGTCGCCGTGCTCACCACACCCCCAGAAATGACCGTGCCACCAAATGGAGAACGTGCGTCACGCTGGCCCCCTCACGCTGGCCCCCCTCACGCTGGCCCTGGTCACGCTGGCCCTGGTCACGCTGGCCCTGGTCACGCTGGCCCCGGTCACGCTGCCACCGTCACGTCGTTTCCGTTCACCAGATCTCCATCGCTGTAGAGCAGGGCGCGTCCCGCGCGCGGCACGGCCCAGCCGTGCTCGTCAGGCTCGGGTTCGCTGCCTTCGCCGACGAGCGCGTGGATCAGGACTCCTTCGACGTCCAGTGTGACCAATGAGGAGCTGCCGAGATTCTCGACGACCGCGACACGGCCGCTGAACGACCCGTCCACGGGGCTCGGCGAGTAGTCCAGATAGTCGGGCCGCACCCCGTACACGACGGCCTGCCCGTCGGTGACGAGCCCGCGCGCCTCCTCGGGGAGCGGCAGCAGCACGCCCGCGGCCTCGACCTGCTCGCCCCGGACCCGCGCGTCGACAAGGTTCATCGGGGTGGAGCCGATGAACGCGGCGACGAAGAGGTTCGCCGGGCGCCGGAAGACCTCCGCCGGAGTGCCGATCTGCCGGATCCGGCCGGCCTCCATGACCGCGATCCGGTCGGCCATCGCGAGCGCCTCCGCCTGGTCGTGCGTGACGAAGACGGTCGTGACGCCCAGCTCGCGTTGCAGCTTCTTGAGGAACGTCCGTGCCTCCAGCCGCAGCCGCGCGTCGAGGTTGGACAACGGCTCGTCCAGCAGGAACACCTGCGGGCGGGCCACCATCGCACGCGCCAGCGCGACCCGCTGCTGCTGGCCGCCCGACAGCTCGCTGGGGCGGCGCGCCAGGAGCCCGTCCAGGCCGAGTTCGGCGGCCACGTCAGCGGCTGCGGCGTGCCGTTCGTTCTTGGCGGCCTTCTTGATGCGCAACGGGTAGGCGATGTTGTCGGTGACCGACATGTGCGGGAAGAGCGCGTAGTCCTGGAAGACCATGCCGACGTCGCGGCGCCCGGGCGGCAGCCGCGTCACGTCCGTCTCGCCGATCCGCACGGAGCCCGCCGTCGCGGTCTCCAGGCCGGCCACGGTGCGCAGCAGCGTCGTCTTGCCGCAGCCGGACGGGCCGAGCAGCGCGAAGAACTCGCCGTCCGCGATCTCCAGATCGAGGGCGTCGAGGGCCCGCACGCCGCCCGGATAGACCTTGGTCAGGCCGCTCAGGGTGATGACCGCCATCAGCGCTTGATCCCTCCATGGAAGCGGAATCCGTACCGGCGGCTCACGAAGAGGTACATGCCCACGACCGGCAGGGAGTACAGCAGCGAGAACGTGGAGATCAGGGCGAGATCGGGCTGCCCGCCCTCGGTGTAGAAGGTGTACATGATCACTGATGCCGGGGCCTTGTCCGGGTCGCGCAGCAGCAGGAACGGCATGAGGAAGTCGCCCCAGACCTGCGCCACCGTCCAGACCATGACCGTGGCGAGGCCGGGCCGGATCACCGGGACGACGACGTGCCGGAGCGTCTGCAGCGGCGTGGCGCCGAAGACCCGTGCCGCCTCCTCGTACGACGTCGGCGTGGCGTCGGTGAAGTCCTTGAGCACGAAGATGGCCGCCGGCAGCAGCCCGCCCGTCAGCACGAGGATCACGCCGAGATGCGAGTCGATCAGGTTGAGGTTGAACGCGAGCAGGAAGATCGGCACCATCGCGGCCGTGCCGGTGATGATCGACGACAGCAGGAGCAGCACGTACAGCAGCACGTCACGGCCCGGGATGCGCACCCGGCTGAGCGCGTACGCGGCGAGCGCGGCACAGGTGACCACCAGCGCCGCCGCACCGGCCGCGAGGATGATCGAGTTACGCAGCGAGGCGAGCGCGTACGGGTTGTCCATCAGCACCTGGAAGTTGTGCAGGGTGAAGTCCGGCAGCGACGCCGAGATCCGCGGGTCGGAGTCGAACGGCGTGAACGCCAGCCAGAGCAGAGGCAGTGAGAAGAAACCCAGCACGAGGGAGACGAAGGTGGCGAGCCCGATCCGCCTCAGCACCTCACGCACGCTCACACCGCCACCCCCTTTCTCCGCTTGCCGCGTCCGCCGCGCCTGCCGTGTCCGCGCCTGCCGCGTCCGTCGCGTTCGCGGCCGTCGCGTCTGCCGCCTCCGCCGCGTCCGCCGCGTCCGTCGCCTCCGTCGCGTTCGCGGCGTTCGCGGAGGGCGCGCAGGTAGAGCAGAGCGATCACGAGGTTGATGAGGATCATCACGAGCGAGATCGCCGCGCCGAAGCCGAGCCGCCCGTCGCCCAGGGCGGTCCGGTAGACGTAGACCGACATGATCTCCGACTTGCCGTCCGGCCCGCCCGCGGTGATGAGGAACGGCGTGAAGTCGTTGAACGTCCAGAGGCTGACGAGCAGCAGGCTCGTCAGGATGTGACCGCGGATGCGCGGGAGGACGACGTCGCGCAGGGTCTGCAGAGTGGACGCGCCGGCCAGCCGGGCGGTCTCCAGATGCGACGGCGGAACGTTCCCAAGGGCGGCGCTGTAGAGCATCATCGAGAACGCGGTGCCTCGCCAGATGTTGAAGACGATGATGCACGCCATCGGATGGTCGAGCAGCCACGCGGTCCCGGGCGTGCCGAGCAGGGCGTTCAGCGTGCCCGAGTCGCGGTCGAGCAGGGCGATCCAGAGGAACGCGATCACCGAGCCGGGCAGGATCCAGGCGAGCAGGATCACCGCCTCGACCAGCCGCCGCACCGGCCCTGACCGGTCGCGCATCACCCAGGCGACCGAGAAGCCCAGCACCGTCTGGCCGATGACCGCCGAGCCGACCACGAACTGCAGCGTGAGCCACAGCGAACTGTGGAATTCCTCGTCACCCAGCACGGACGTGTAGTTGCCGGTCCCGACGAACTTGGGATCACTGGCCGCGATACCGGTGAGCCGGTAGTCGGTGACCCCCAGGTAGAGCGTCCAGACCGCGGGGAAGACGAGGAACACCGCGATCAGCACGAGCGCCGGCGCGACGAACGCGGCGGCACGCCGGGTGCCGAGTCCCGCCGCGTCGTCGTTCACCCTGCGCGACGGCGTCGGGCCCGTCGCGGCGGCGGTGGTGGTCGGCTCAGCCGGTGGAGATGTTGGCGGCGCCACCGACGATGCCCTCCAGCTTCTTGGTGTACTGCGCGGCCGCCTCGTCGGGGGTCTTGCCGGAGACGACGCTCGCCGTGGCCTCCTGCAGCGCGGTCGAGACCTGCGGATAGGCGGCGAGACCGGGCCGGTACGCGGTGATCGGCAGGACCTTCTCCGCGATGTACGACAGGAAGGCGTCGCCCTTGAGGATCTCGGTGTTCACGTCCGTCCGGGAAGTGATCTCAGGCGTGCCGGCCGTCCGGGCCTTGTGCATCTCCGGCGAGTTCATGAACGTCAGCAGCTCAAAGGCCTGCTGCGGATACTTGGTGTTGGGGTTGATCACGGTGACGGCGCCGCCGGACATGCTGACGAACGACTGGCCGCGGATGGCCCTGCCGGGCGTGATCGCGGGGAACATGGCGTACCCGACGGCCTGGTCGCGATCGGCCATCTTGGCGATCCCCGTCTTCGGATTGATCACGTCGCGCCAGAAGTAGTCGCCCTCCGCCAGGATGCCGATCTTGCCGGCGGCGAACGCGGCGAACGACTTGTCGCGGCCCTTGGCCTCCTGCTGCAGCTTGGGGTCGCCCAGGCCCTGACCGTAGATCTTGGAGTAGAGGCCGAGCACCTCCTTGACCGCCGTCCCTCCGCCCGTCCACTTGCCGTTGGCATAGACCTCGGCGCCGGCGCCGGCGAGCAGTGGCAGGACGCCCTGCATCGAGGTGGCCTCGCCCATCGCGGTGCCCGCGTTCAGCTGGATGGGAGTCACCCCGGGCACCTTCTTCAGTGCCTGACCGGCGGCGATGATCTCGTCCCAGCTCTTGGGCTGCCAGTTGGCGGGCAGACCGGCCCGTGCGAACAGGCGCTTGTTGAAGTACAGCACCCGCCCGTCCGTGCTGGCCGGGATGCCGTACCGCTTGCCGTCGAACGTGGCCAGGCCCTGGACCGACCTGGGGATGTGCGCCCAGCCGTCCCACGTGTCGGCACGGGCACCCGCCACGTTCGTGAGCGGTGCGATGTAGCCGGCCTGGGAGAACTCGCCGACCCAGATGCCGTCCATGTCGAAGACGTCGGCGCCCGACCTGGACTTCAGGTCGAGGGCCATCTTGGTCTTGTACGGCTCGTCGTCGACGCCGTAGCCGCGGAAGGTCACCTTCGCGGTGACGCCCTTGGCCTTCTGGGCCTCGACGAACCGCGGGATCACCGTCTTGGTGATCCACTCGGCCTCTTCGGTGTTCTTGCCGCCCTCGATGGCGTTGCGGGTGATGACGAGGGTGAAGCTCTTGGCCTTGGCGTTCCGGTCGGGATCGGTCGAGGACGAGCCGCCGCCGCACCCGGCGACGGCCGCGCCCGCCATGAGGAGCGCGGCCATCGCACCGATGCGCCGCCGGGAGCCGGAGCCCCACGGGAAAAGCGGCCGCCGGGAGCCGGAGCTCCGTGAGAGAAGCGGCCGTCGCGAGCCGGAGCTCGGCGAGAAAAGCGGCCGTCGCGAGCCGGTGAGCGGGCGCCGCGAGGCGATGGGGAGTCGTCTGGAGTCGGAGGGGGACCGTCGGGAGCCGGCGGGAGAGAAGTCCACGGTGACCTCCATTGCGTGTCACCGTTAACGTGAACGAAGAAAGCGATCACGTAAAGACCCCGCCGGGTCACGGCTTGTTCAAGATCACGGATCCATGAGCTCGGCGCTGCGCGCGGCGAAGACCTCCATCGCCTTGCTGGTGATGGGTCCCGGCGCGGCCGGAAGCGCGGTGCCGTCCACGGCGTGGATGGGCTGCACGTCCCGGGTCGTGGAGACGAGGAACGCCTCCTCCACCTGGTAGAGCTCCTCCAGCGGGAGGTCCTCCTCGTCGGCGCCGAACCACTCCAGCACCAGCGCGCGGGTCACCCCGGCCAGGCAGCCGGCCGTCAGCGGCGGCGTGATGAGACGGCCGCCCTTGACCACGAAGATGTTGCTGCCGGTGCCCTCGGACAGGTTGCCCACCAGGTTGCCGAAGATCGCCTCGCCGCCGCCGCGCTCCTTGGCGTAGGCGAGCGCGAGCGCGTTGTCGGCGTACGACGTCGTCTTGAGCCCGTTCAGCGCGCCCCGCTCGTTGCGCGGCCACGGCACCACGGTGACGTCGGTGGTCGCCGGGAACGGCTTCTGCTCGGCGGCGATGATCGAGATCGTGGTGCCCTCGTTCCCGCGGTCGGAGCCGAGCGGGCCGGGGCCGCTGGTGTAGGTGATGCGGATCCGGGCCAGCGGCCACTTGGGCGCCGCGGCCAGGACCTCCAGGGTGCCCTGGGCCAGCGCGTCGTGGTCGGGCTCGGGCAGCCCGAGGCCGGCGGCGGAGCGGGCCAGCCGCTTGAGGTGCCGGGTGAGGGCGAACGGCTCCCCGTTCGTCGCCTTGACGGTCTCGAAGACGCCGTCGCCGACGAGCATGCCGTGGTCGAACACCGACACCTTCGCCTGCTCAGGGTCGAGCAGTTCCCCGTTGAGCCAGATCTTGCCCTGCCCGGTCGTCACCGGAAGCCACCTCCAATAGCCGAGCTGCCTTGAGCTCGGTCTCATGCCATTCCCGGAGCGAATCGGACCCCCATGTGATGCCGGCGCCGGCGCCGAACCGCAGCAGGCCTTCCTCCGCCCAGAAGGTGCGGATGCCGACCGCGAGCGCGGCGCGCCGGGAGTCCGCGTCCACCCAGCCGATGGCTCCACAGTACGGGCCCCGCGGAACGGGTTCGAGTTCATTCAGCAAGGTCAGCGCGCTGGACTTGGGCGCACCGGTGACCGACCCAGGTGGAAACGTGGCCCGTAGCAGCTCGGGCCAGCCGTTCGGCTCGGCCAGCCGGGCCCGGACGGTCGAAACGAGATGCACCAGGCCCGGGGCCTCTTGGGGGACGCACAACCCCGGCACCGTCACAGACCCGATCTCCGCGACCCGTCCCAGATCGTTCCGGACAAGATCGACGATCATCACGTTCTCGGCGCGGTCCTTGGGCAGCAGCTCCTCCACCGTACGGGCCGTGCCCTTGATCGGCCCCGACTCGACCACGTCGCCGTCCCGGGCGAGGTAGAGCTCCGGCGAGGCGCTGGCGATCTCCAGTCCCGGCAGCCGCAGCGTCATCGCGTACTCCGCCGGATGCCGCCGTGCGAGCCTCACGCCCAGCCCCGCGATGTCGGCGCCCTCGGGCATCGTCGCCGAGAGGATCCGGCACAGGTTGGCCTGGTAGACGACCCCGTCGGCGATGGCCGCCCGTACGCGTTCGACGCCCCGTACGTACTCGGCCTGGCTCAGCGAGCTGTGCCACTCCCCCGGCGGGCCCCACACGCCCTCCGGATGCGGCGCCCGCCGGACGTGCTCGAACCGGGCACAAGTGATCTTGCCCTCATAGGTGACCACGACGGCCCACCAGCCCCGCGAGTCCAGCGCCGCCGGGTCCGTCGTCACGTCGGCCAGCCCGGTGGCCAGCAGCCCCCCGACGTGAGCGAACGCATCCTTCATGCTCTCAGTGTGACGCGGGCGATCAGGCGTCACGCATCCTGGGGCAGGATGCAGCCGAACGAGTCGGCCAAACCTCGCATCCCGGCCTCCGTGGCCGTCAGCGCCCGCCGTGTGCTCCCCCGCTCGAACCACCCGAGCTCGATCATCCTCTCGGTGAGCGCCGCCCCCACCGCCCCGCTCAAGTGCGGCCTGCGCTCGGTCCAGTCGAGGCAGTACGCCGCGAACCGCCGACGCCCCTTCCTCAGCCTGGCCACATCGATCCCGAGCTCACCCAGGCGTTCCTCGCCCTTCTCCGTGACCTCGGGCTCGTCCGACTCGATCAGCCCGGAGTCCACCAAGGCGGCGAACAGCGCCACTCCCGCCTCTCCTGCCAGATGGTCGTAGCACGTCCGCGCCGTATGCAGCCGCCGGGCGTCCCGTGACTGCTTCAGGCTGCGCACCGTCACCGGCGGGCTGATCCGGCTCAGCGCCTCGATGACCTGGGCGATCTCGGGTCCCCTCAGGGAGTAGTACCGGTGCCGGCCCTGCTTGATCACCGTGACCAGCCCGCCGTCCAGCATCCGCGCCAGATGCGAGCTGGCCGTCTGCGCGCTGATCCCCGCGACCCGGGCCAGCTCCCCCGCCGCCAGCGGCCGCCCGTCCAGCAACGCCGTCAGCATCGCGGCCCGGGCCCGGTCGGCCAGCAGCGCCGCCACCACCGAGATGTCGGAGTCGTACGCGAGGTCACCCATGCCTGGACCTTATGCGTTCCAAGCTTCGACGCCCGTCGAAGCGACGCCCGCGAAACCGGTTTGGGGAAGCCGCGACTTCACGCTAAGGTTTTCCTCGTCGCCGCAAGGGGCCCCGGCCCCGAGCAGCACAAGCGGAAGTGGCTCAGTTGGTAGAGCATCACCTTGCCAAGGTGAGGGTCGCGGGTTCGAATCCCGTCTTCCGCTCTGAGGGGCCTTGCGGAAGGCCTCCCTCTGGTGGAGTGGCCGAGAGGCGAGGCAACGGCCTGCAAAGCCGTGTACACGGGTTCAAATCCCGTCTCCACCTCAACCCGTACTTCCCAAGAAGCACGGACAAGGGCGATTAGCTCAGTGGGAGAGCGCTACCTTGACACGGTAGAGGTCACTGGTTCAATCCCAGTATCGCCCACCACCCTTTCCCGAGGTCAAAGCCTCGTCCCAACAAGATCGGGACGAGGCTTTCGCCGTCTCCTGGCGAGAAACTGGAGATCATCCGCCGGTGAGCACTACCGTGCAACGCTCATTCCCCCGCGGCTCGGGCACGCTCGGTAATCGTGGCTGCAAGGTCGAGTGGGACGATCCGGAGGAGATGGCGCCGTTCGTCAGCTGTCAGTTGCGCGACAGAGCTGTCCCAGCGGGCCTGCAGAACGTCCAGGACGCGCTGTTGCATGTCAGGGGTGACGTGCTCGTAAACGTCGGCCATGCCGGGCAGTTTGTGGCCTAGCCGGGCCGCCCGGGCGACATCAGGGATGAGGTCGTCGGCCAGCCAGGTGCGCTGGGTGTGGCGGCCCTCGTGGAAGGTGAACCCGGCCAAAATGGCAGGCGTCCGGACCTCCGGATCGGGACTATCGGGGTTGCCGTCCCAAGCGGGCCGCCAGAATCGGCGGCTGAAGTTGCTACAGCGCAGCGCACCGCCTCGCGCGCCGGTGAACGCGCGGCGGTACGGGCACTCATTGATCAATGCCTCATAGAGGGTTGCCAGGAACGGCGGCAGTTGAATCCACCGTTTGGAGGCGGGGCTCTTGGGCCGGGGTGCCTCTTCTATCTGCCCGCCGGCTTCCCGCAGCGGCCGGCGCACCGGGATCTGCTTGTTGGTCCGGTCATACAGTCCGGGCCACTGGGAGATCAGCTCTGACCATCGCGCACCGGTGTAGGCATCCATCAGCGTCAGAACAAACCCAGGGTAGCCGGCAAGATCGGCCATCCGCAGTGCCGCTCTGAGCACCTGAACCGGCGTGGCCACCAACCGCTCCACCTCGTCACCACCCGAGGTGACCCGGATCCCCTGACAGGGGCTGGCCGGAATCTTTCGGGCGCGAACGGCAGCGTTCATAATCGTTGAGAACAGGGAGAAGACCGAGGCCACGGTGGACTCGGCAAGGCTGTCATGCAACTCGTTGACCCACCCCTGCACCTCCAGATGGTTGTTGACGATCAGGATGAGCGGCCAGTCCTCCCACTGCGGAAGGATGTGGTTACGCAGCTGCGAGCGGTACTTGGCTTCGGTGTTGATCGCCAGGCGGCTCACCGACAGCCAGTGCTCGGCGAAGTCAGCAAAACGCGTCTCGCCCTCGTCAGGATCGATCCAGGTGCGGCGCCGGATCATTGCTTCCTGTTCTTCCCCCCAGTGTTCGGCCGCGGTCTTGGTCTCGAACCCAGGCTCGGACCCATAGGTGCCATCGGGCCTCTTGTAGCGGGCCCGCCATTTCTTGCCCAAGCACTCGGCATATGCCAACTTCTTCCTCCTTTCTGATCCGGTCGGTCTGCACGAAGACGACTCACTGGGGCGTGGGCGGCATCGGCCTGACCGGTGCTCTGCCGCCCTGTCGCACGATCTGCGTGAGGTCGTTCTCGCTGAAGCGCAGGTGCCTGCCGATGAACGTGCAGGGGATCGCACGGGACGCGGCCTTCTTCCGCAGCCACGACTCGGGAATCTTCAAGACACGCGCTGCCTCGCTGGGCGTGTACACGCGTAGCTCGTCCATGCCGCAAGCACATCTGCCGGAGCTCGCAAACCGCCCACAGAGCACTGCACACCGTGGCTGCGGTCCCACCCACAACTCCCTTCGACTGTCAGTGGCTTGACAGTCGCCCTGCGGCTGGGTGTTGGCAGCGTGTGAGGTGTCGCCCATTCCCGATCAAGCGCGGAGGACAACCGTCGGAGTACGCGGTGTAACTCCTGTAGTGCCGGGGCGTGAGCGCTGACCGGCGTGGAGCGTGGCTGTGGTGGCACCGCAGCGGTCGCAGCGGCGGTCTTCCTCCTCGGACGGCTTGATGGGGTCGATGCAGGCGGGGCAGACCAGTTGGTGCGTGGCCCATGTGGCGGTGTGAGCGACCATGGGGAAAGGTCCGATGTGCGGGCAGCGGCTGCCCTTGCCCGACAGCAGGTCGAGCGCGAACTCGTCGAACTTCGCCTTGATCCATGCGGCGTCGGACGGGCCGACGCTGGAGCCGGTCTTCTGGGCGTGGAGGTTCATGTAGCGGCGAACGTCGGAGACTGCTGCTTGGAACTGGTCGTCGTAGGCGGACTTGGCAACGTTCACAGTGGGGTCCCTTCGAGGGTGTTGAGCGGGTTCAGGGACAGCGCGAGATGAGGGCTGTCCCCGTCAAGAGCGGTTGTGAGCTGGGGCGGAGACAGCGGAGACAGAGGAGACACAGGTTCTTCGGGCACGTAGTAGTGGCCCTTGCCGTCGCTGTGGAGCTGGTTGTCGTCGCCCATCCGCTTGACCGTCTTCTTGGTCAGGTCATAAGAGATGCCGGTGGCCTCGCTGATCTGTTTGGGGCCTTGGCCGGGGTGGTGTCTCAGATGGGCGATGATCGCGAGGCGGGTGTCGATCATGGCCAGTTCGTCGGCGGGCTGGTCGAGCATTCGCCAGGTACCGGCCTCGGCGTTGAAGGCCATGGCATACTCGGACTCGTCCACATCCCGTCCGGTGACCAGGAGGACGCCGTCCGCTTTGCCTCTCGTCCGCCGGAGGACGAGGATCGCGTCCGCGGCTCCGGCGATGCCGTTCGTCCCGGAGACGTCCGCGAGGAAGTCGTCCGATTCGATCTTGCGGGTGTGGTGGACGACGAGGAAGGTGACGCCGTACCGGTCGGCGATGGCTTTGATCTCGCCGACGGACCGATAGTCGGTGTCGTAGGCCGACATTCCGACCTGTCGGGGACCACGCACCTTGGCGAAGACGTCGATCACGACCAGGCGGGCGTTCGGGTGGGCGTCCAGCCATGCGGTGATGCGGTCGACGCCGCCTTGGCTGAGGGCGGGGCATTCGATCACGCACGTCAGGTCCTTCGGGGGCATGGCCCCGGCAAGGACCGTCCGCAGACGGGACTGGAGTCGTCGGCCTGTGTCCTCCAACGCCAGATAGAGCGCGGGGCCGGCGTCGACGTCGACCTTGCCCAGAGCCTTGCCCCCTGAGGCCACGGTGACGGCAAGGCCCAGGGCAAGCCATGACTTGCCGACCTTCGGGGGCCCGGCAAGGACGGTTACGCCCCCCGTTGCGGCTGACGTACTGGCCCGCCCACGCAGGCGATCACGCTCGCCGACCGAATACTACCTCGGCTGGGGTGCAGTCGAGGTCTTCGGCCAGGACGAGATAGAGCGCGTTGTAGACGCAGTTGGCGGGCAGTTCCCAGGCGCACGACGAGCGTGGAAGATCGCTATGGTTATGCTCCAACGGTGCTCGAGGAACTCATGCCGCCCACCGTGGCGATAGCGGAAGTGTTCGGCGACGTGGCCGATGTCGAGTTGTTCCCGGAAGAGCAGGCGGTGATCGCCGTGGCGATCGAGGGCCGCCGCCGAGAGTTCACCACCGGACGCCACTGCGCGCATCTGGCGTTGTCACGGTTGGGACTGCCGCGCACGCCACTGTTGCCAGGTCCCAGTCGTGCGCCGATGTGGCCGCCCGGAATCGTCGGCAGCATAACCCACTGCGAGGGCTACCGGGCCGCGGCCGTCGCGCACGCACAGGACATCGGCAGCGTCGGTATCGACGCCGAACCCAACCAGCCTTTGCCCGAGGGCGTCGCAAGGCTCGTGGTCTTCGACGACGACTACACCGTGCCTGCCGGCTACGGTGTGCACGCCGATCGTTTGCTGTTCTGCTGCAAGGAGGCGGTCTACAAGGCCTGGTATCCGCTTACCGGGCGTTGGCTGGGCTTCGAGGACGTGCGCGTCAGGATCGAGGAATTGCGCTTCACCGCCAAGCTGAAAGTTCCCGGGCCGATCCTCGACGGCGTCGAAGTGACCGGCTTCACCGGCCGGTGGATCGCCCGAGACAGGCTGATTCTCGCGGCAGTCGTCGTGGGCTGACCGACACCCATTGGAGCAGAACTCAGCCCACGGGGACCTCAAACGTTGAACCGGAACGTCGGATACTCTGCTGTGAGCTGCGGAGATGCGGTTTTGCGTGAGCGGATCCAGCACGGTCGGCACCTTGGTTCTCAAGACATCTGATCCAGGCGTCGTATGAGGTCTGTACCGGAAAGATCGACGGCAGCTTGTCGAAGCTTCTCATGTGGGGGGTTTCCGTGTTTGCGCTGCGGCAGCGGCGCGGATTTGGCGCGTAGCATTTTCAGTGAGCGGGCCAGGATGTGGCGGGTTTCGCGGGGGTCGATGATGTCGTCGACCAGCCCGCGCTGGGCCGCATAGTAGGGGTGCATCAGTTCGTCGCGGTATTCGTCGATGCGTCGGGCCCTGGCCAATTCCGGGTTCTTGGACGCGGCGATTTCCTTGCGGAAGATGACGTTGGCCGCGCCCTCGGCGCCCATCACCGCGATCTCGTTGGTCGGCCACGCGTAGGACAGGTCCGCGCCGATGGAGCGGGAGTCCATCACGATGTAGGCGCCGCCGTAGGCCTTGCGCACGATGAGCTGGATGCGCGGCACGGTCGCGTTGCAGTACGCGTACAAGAGTTTCGCGCCGTGGCGGATGATGCCGCCGTGTTCCTGGTCCACGCCGGGCAGGAAACCGGGCACATCGACCAGGGTGATCAGCGGGATGTTGAACGAATCGCAGGTGGAGACGAACTTCGCGGCCTTCTCCGAAGAGGAGATGTCCAGCACGCCTGCCATGTTGTTGGGCTGGTTGGCGATGATGCCCACGACATGGCCGTCGATGCGCGCCAGCGCGGTGATCACCGATCCGGCGAAGCGCTCGTGGACTTCGAGGAACTCGGCGTCATCCACGACCTCGGCGATCAGCGCCCGCATGTCGTAGGGGCGTTGCGGATCGGCGGGCACCAAGTCCAGCAGCGCGTTGTTGGGTCGGTCGATGGTGTCGTCGGTGGCGGCGACCGGGGGCTGCTCGTGGTTGTTGGCCGGCAGCATTGATATCAGGTACGGACTCCTTCGAGGCAGGACTGTTCGTCGTCGTGGACGAAATGCGCCACACCCGAGATCGCGGCGTGAACGTCGGCGCCGCCCAACTCGTTCTGGGTGACCTTCTCCCCGGTCACCGCCTGGACAACGTCGGGTCCGGTGATGAACATCTGCGAGGTCTCGCGGACCATGAACACGAAAATCGGTCAACGCGGGTGCGTAGGCGGCGCCGCCCGCGCACGGGCCGACCATCACCGAAATCTGCGGGATGACACCCGAGGACGCCACGCAGCGGGAGAAGATGCCGCCATAGCCGGCCAGCGCGGTCACACCCTCCTGGATCCGCGCCCCCGCCCCGTCGTTGATCGACACGATCGGGGCGCCCGCCGCCAGCGCCATGTCCTGAATCTCCGGCGATATATTGCCGAGAATGTCGCCAACCTTGATGCCAAAAGCAGATTTCAAGCTGGAGTGATAGTTGGCATGCGTCGGCTCGCAAAGGCTGGACAAACTGGGCCCGATTTCGGCTCGCAGATTGACCTCGATGACTCAAGAGTCACAGAGGTCTGAGTATCTCGATGACCCACCCGTTTTGTGCTGGTGTTGAACCACTCGACTTTCGCACTTTCCGGCCGTCGGCGGAAAGTGCCGGGTGATCGCGGGTTGACGACACTCCGGGGTTGAGGGGGTGCGTGCGTCGTGGTGGTGCGGGAGGAAGCATCGACCTGTCCTGATCCACTCTGCAGAGAGCAATCCGTCGATGCTTCCGCTGCAGCCGGGGTCGGGTGGGGAGTGAGCCTCCTGTGGTCGGGGGTTGGGGTGATCGCGCCGGTTCGGAGAGGTGCAGGCCTGGGGCAGCCAGACTTACCTGGGCCCACGGACCCCGGGGGGCGTGCCGGAGGTCCGGCGACATGATGATGGATGGGGTGTCCCCCGGCCTGCCGGGGGATGTGACCGCTCAGTCTTTGGAGGCCGCCCACGTCGTTCCTGCTCGGCAGGGCGAGTGGTCCAGACAGCAGCTTGGCAGGAGCCGGTCACATCGGCATCGGTTGAGGGAGGCGGCCCCGGTCAGGCCCGTTCCCGTTCCGGTGGCGACGCGGTCGCCCTGGTCCGATCGGCCTGGCCGGGTGGTCAGGTCCAGTGAGGGCGTCGTCGCCGAGTTCGTTCAGGATGTGGACCGCTTCGAGGACGATGCGGCGGGCTTGGGAGAGCGCTGCACGTTTGCCGTCGATGCGGTCCTTGACCTGGGTGTAGTACTGGTGGCCGGGCGCGCCTGCGCGGGAGTGGTTCGCCCGCCTAGCCTCATCCGGTCACCGGCACGCGCGTCCCGAAGTTGGATTCGAACACCCCAGACGGCCGACACTGATCAGACAGCACGAAAAATCTGACAGGGCCCCCCGGAGACTCTGATGTGCTGATGTCCTACCCGGCGGGCAGGATGGGCGCGGGAGGTACAGATGAGCGACATCGCGGACGTTCCACCCGCCGTTGTGGGCCGGTTCCGGGTGATCTGCGGGGAACTGCCCGAGGCGTACGAGGAGCCGTCGTGGATCGGCCTGCGGTGGCGGATTCGCCGGCGGACGTTCCTGCACGTCTACACCACCGACGAGAGGGGGTCGGCGTACATCGATATGGACGATCCGGCCATCCTGATGACCTTCCGGGCGCCGCCCGGGGAGTTGGCCGCGCTGGCGCATGCCGGCCCTCCATTCTTCCGGGCCGACTGGGGTGTGAATGTCGTGGGAATGGTGCTGGACGACGAGACGGACTGGGTCGAGGTTGCCGAGCTGGTGACGGACAGCTATCGCGTGCAGGCGCCCCGCCGCCTCGCGTTCCGGCTGAAGGCAGGTGGATGAACCGCCGGCTAGCTCCCCACGTTGCCGCTTATCCAGGTTCGGTGCTGAGAAACATTCCTATTCACGGTGGGATAGGTCGGGTTGCCGCACTGGCCAGAGATATTTCAGGAGACGATTCCGATGACGACATCACCCAGTGCCGCATGCTCCGGCCGTCTGGCCGGAGCATGCGGGTGCAGTTCATTCCGGGCGTGATCGGCTTCACGAACTGGTAGATGCCTTCGCAGGTCCACCGCGGCGTGACATCGAGGAAGACCTCGCGTCGTTCGTTGGGGAAGCCCGCATTGCCGGTCTTTCCGTAGCCGGTCGTGACTACCTCGCCGGTCGGCACCGCGCCCTGGCTGGGCAGTGCGGGTGCGATGAAGGGCTCCGACAGCAAGATGGGCTGGTCAAGCGCAGGATCGCGAGATCGCCGTCCATTGCCGGGACGCGCTTTCACTCGGTTCGGGTATCGGCCTCGAGCACGGTGAGGTCGCGCACCGCATACCGGTGATGCTCGGCCTCTTCCTTGAGCACGACGCTGAGGCAGCGGCGTACGACGTAGTCCTTG
>NZ_WBMT01000024.1 GCF_008923185.1 Actinomadura rudentiformis | reverse complement strand
CGGCTCCGCGCGCGCCGGCTCCGCGCGCGCCGGCTCCGCGCGCGAGGGCTCGCTCCCGACGCGATCGCGGGCGCGGAGCCACGCCTCGAGCGTCTCGCCCGTACACCCGCAGGCGGTCACGAACGCCGCGACGAGCTCCCGCCGGGGAAGCACGTCGCCGCCGAGGAGGCCGCCGAGACCACCGGGGACCAGGATGCCGACCGCGAGGAGCCGCGTCTCCAACTCGGGGAGCGACAACCCCGACCAGGCATGGAGCCGTCGCATCTGAGACAGGAACTCGGCAGCTGTTCCCACCTCGCCGGGTCGTGGAGCCACGGTGCTCGCGGTCACTCTCTTTCCCCTAAAGATCAGCGAGTGCCAGTGGTGGCATCGTAGCGACCCTTAAGGCGAAAGTAACTATTGTCCCCTATGGGGGTGGTGGGACGTTACTTCACGACCATCCACCTCCCGCCGAGCCGCCGCAAGGTGAAGGTCGGCTGAGGCGACAGGAATTCTCCGTGGTCGTACTGCAGCCCCAGGGACGGGATGACGGCCTCCGTCGGCTTGGTGAGCCGGCCGCCCGTCACCCTGATCTCCCAGAGTGCCTGGCGTTCCCGCGGCCGCAGGTCATGTGGCCCGTCCCGCATCCCCTTGGTGCAGTCGCCGCGCAGCGGACCTTTCTTCTTCGTGGCGAACGGCCCGCGCACGTCGACATATCGGCAGGCCGACACGTCGCCGTGCGCGTGTCCGCGCAGGACCGCCTGCAAGGCCGTCCGTGCCCCCTTGATACCGGGCATGTCAGGCGAGCTGCCGGGATCCCACAAGGGCGGTCTCGTGAATCGCGGGCGGACGGAGGAAGCGGGCGTTTCGGGGGGATTGGACGTGGCCGGACCGGACTCGCCTCCGCCGACTCCGCCGAAGGAGATGACGGTCATCACGAGCACCGCGCAGACAAGCCCGCCACCGCAGAGGATCAGCAGTCGTTTCACGAACCCCTCACGGGGGTGAACGTGAAGCCCTGGACACCGGCCCGGAAACACGACGTGTGCACGGCGTGGACGGTACCGGGCTTGGCGGGGTCCATGCCCACGCACATCCCGTTCGCGTGCGTCTGGGCGGGCAACATCCGGAAGATCGCCGTGCCGTTCACCGGCGGCGGCGCGATCGGCTCGAACGTGAACCGCTGGCGCTCATCGCCGGGAAAGCACTGCTTGAGATGCAGCCTTGCCCGGTCCTGACCCCCGTCGAGCGTGACGCATCTGGGCGTCTCGCCCGGGGCCGCCCGGCCCTTCAGCACATGGCCGCCCTTGCGCTGGGATTCGAGGGTGAAGTTCTGGGTCTGGTCCTCCGGATCGCAGACATGTTGCGACAACGTCGGCCGCAGCGCGTCATCGTTCATGATCGACAGGCAGTTGACGGTGGGCTCGCCGGTCACGGGGCTGAGCATGTACGCCCCGTCCTTGGGCGGCAAGGCGACCTTCGTCTGCTCCGTCCTGGACGCCTTACCGGCCTCCCTGCCCCCGCCGTCCGTGCCGTTCACCACCGCGAAGACCACTGCCGCCGCCGTGATCAGCGACACCGTCGCGGCCTGCGGCGAGATCTGGACGCGCCGCCGGCCCGCCACCACCGGGAACTCGCCGGAGGCACGGTGCCGTCCCGCCCGCGCCGACGATCCTTCGGAGACCGGTGCGGGAGCCGCCACCACCGGCAGCTCGCCGGTCGAACGATGCCTTCCCGCGAGCCGGGGTTCCCGGCCAAGGCGCCGTTCGGCCGAAGCCCGCCGTCCCGTGGACGCGTGCCGTCCGGTGAACGCTCGCCGTTCCCCGCTCGACCGCTGCGCTCCATCGGCGCGGTCGCCACGGTGGTCACCGGCCGCTGCACGTTGGCCGCTCTCCTCGCGCAGCTCCTGCGGTGGACGCCCTGGTGCCGGACTTCCTGGTGCCGGACGCTCTAGAGCCGGTCGCGGTTGTTCCCGCATCGGGGGCACCCCGAGATGCCCGGCGATCATGGGGCGGGTGTCCGTGCGCCGTGGACGCGGCCTGAAGGCAGGGCCGGCAACGCGGACGTCTTCCGGCTCGGCGCCCGGAGGGGGAGGCGTCGAGCGTACGGCGGAAAGGCGGGCATGGGCCTCCAGCCAGCGTGCGCGGACCTCGGGAACACAACCGCAGGCGACGAGGAACGCCCCGAGCGTTTCCTCGCGGGGCAGCAGATCGCCGGACAACAGGGCCGACAGGCCACCCGGAACGAGCACGCCGCCCGGGTCGCGGACTCTGGCCTCCAGCTCCTCCATCGAGAGGCCGGACCACAACTGGAGCTTGCGCATCAACGTGACGAACTCGGCGGGCGTGCGGGCACCCTCCGGCTGGGGCACGGTTCGCCGCATGCCGTCGGGAACCCCTGTTTTCGCGGGCATCGTAGCGACCTCCGGGTTAAATGTGGCTAGTGTTCGCTGTGCGGCGGTTGTGTGGAATCACGGCGTTTCCCGTCCAGTGCCGCGTTTCGGGAGGGATCCTGAGTTGGTCGGCGACGAGGGGTTGTCCGGCGGGACGATGCGGAGCTCCCTCGAGACCCGCATCGGCTTGACGTTCGTCCTGCTCATGCAGGTGCGGGTGCTGGTCGTCGGCGTCACCGTGCTGATCAACAGCGAAGTTCGGGGCAACTTCAAGGGGCTGTGGGTCCTGGCCCTGGCCGCGCTCGTCTCCGGCGTGGCGCTGATGGGCTGGGAACGGCTCGTCCCCCGGTTGTTCGATCAGCCAGCGCTGCTCGCGTTCGACGTGCTCATCGGGTACGCCGTGCTCGCGGTGGGCGGGATCATCGGACCGTACTTCCTGGTCACCATTGTGGCCGCGGGCCTCGCGGGCCTGCTGTACCGCTGGCCGGCCGTGCTCCTCTTGTGCGCCCAGCAGACAGTGCTCTACTACGTCGCGCTGGGCCAGCAGGAGGAGAAGGATATAAGGGACGCCGTGGGGCTGCCGCTGCTGCTGGCGATGCCCTCGTTCTACATCATCGCTGCGCTGGTCGGGGGAGTGCTGCGCCGGCTGTACGACGAGCAGGCCGAGGCCGAAGAGGCACGCTGGCAGTCGGAGGCGCTGGCACTCGCCGCGGCGGAACGTTCCCGCCTGGCCCGGGAGATGCACGACTCGCTGACCGGCACCCTGTCGGGGATCGCGCTGGCGTCGACCGGGCTGCCCGCCTGGATCCGCAAGTCGCCCGAACGCGCCGAGGCGGAGGCGCAGCGCATCGCCGCCGCGGCCCAGGTCGCGGCGCGGCAGGCGCGGGAACTCATCGCCGAGCTGCGCGAGGACGCCGTGCAACACCCGCTGGGTGTCGCGATCGACGAGATCGCCGCCGAATGGGAACGGACCACCGGCATCCCGGTGCGCACCCGTGTTCAGGACGGCGTCGACCTGCCGCTGAGCGCACGGCACGAGACGCTGGCGATCGTCAAGGAGGCGCTGGAGAACGTGAGCCGGCACGCGGAGGCGTCCAGGGTCGAGATCAGTGTGGCCGGGGACCGGGACCTGCTGGAGGTCTGCGTGCGCGACGACGGTCATGGCCTGTCGGTCCGCCCGGGCGGCGAGGGCTGGCTGGACGCGCTCAGCGGTGCGGGTCACTACGGCCTCCTCGGCATGCACGAACGGGCACGGCGGGCCGGGGGCGAGCTGGTCGTGGATTCGCTGCCGGGGGCAGGCACGGGGATCACGGTGCGCTTCGCGGGGGAGGACGCGGCCGGTGGGCGTGCCGCGCTGACGAGGAGGAGGGATCGATGAACGGCCACCCTGCGTACCCCGGAGGACCGGACCCCCACGGGACGGCGCCGCCGGGCCCTCACGGGACGGCACCGGCGGGCGGTGGCGGGTCGGGGCCGGGAGGCTCGTATCGCGTGCTGGTCGTGGACGACAACCAGTTCATCCGTTCCGGCCTCGTCATGGCGCTCGAGACCAGCGACGACATCGAGGTGGTCGGCGAGGCGGGCGACGGCGGCCAGGCCATCGAGATGGCCCGGCGCCTGCTGCCGGACGTGACGCTGCTCGACGTGCGGATGCCGCATGTGGACGGGGTGGACGCCGTCGAGGTGCTGAGCACGCTCAGCCGGGTCATCATGCTCACCCAGGTCGAGGACCCCGACGTGGTGCTCACCGCGGTGCGCAGGGGCGCCGTCGGCTACCTCGTGCACAACTCGTTCACGATCGAGGAGCTCGCCGCGGCCATCCGCGAGACCGTCCTGCACCGGGCCCACCCCCTCTCTCAGGTCGCGTCCGCCGCCCTGATCGAGGCCACCCGGACGGGACAGGCCACCCCGCCACCGCCCGACCCGGCCGGTCACAGGTCGCGTTTCGGCCTTTCCGCCCGCGAAATCGAAGTCATGGACCTCATCATTCAGGGACACGCGAACTCTGACATCGCGGCCAAGCTATTTCTGACGGAGAAAACCGTCAAGAACTACATCAACCGCATATATGCCAAACTAGGCGTGCCCAACCGGGCCACAGCCATCGTGACCTGGCTCGGAATGCCACCAGGCGGCTGACCGGCGATGCCCGGTTGAGGTCCCCGCCGGTGCGCGATAGGGCCCTAGGGCCCTAGGGGCCCGGACCCCCTTCTCGGTATCTTCAACCCCGAAGAATTCGACTTTTGGCGCCCACATGGACGGGTCGCCATAAATCCCCCCGTGCTCGGAGGTTGTCCATGCAATTCACCCATCGTCATCGGGCGGCCATTTTGGCGACGACCGCCGTGGCAGTCGCGACGACCGTGTCCGCCACACTGCTGAACGACGGGACGGCAGGTGCCATACCGAGCGGCAGCACGTCGGCCGTGAGCGCCGGCGACCGGGCGCCCGCCCCCGGCGCACCAGACACCGGTGGGCAGGGCGTCGCGCAGGGAGAGCCCGACCCGGCCGGTGGCGGCGCGGAGGCCGCGGGCTACCCGACTGCGGCGAAGCGGTACAGGTGGGGGAAGCCGATCGCCTGGGACGATTTCCGTGGCACAAGGCTCAACCTGCGTGACTGGTCCCCGGAGAACGCCAACAGCGAGCACGGCAAGCGCCGCCCGTCGGCCATCACCGTGCGCAACGGCATCATGAAGATCACCGGGCGCAAGGACGGGACCACCGGCGCGGTCGGATGGCGCCGCGGTGCCCGCAAGTGGGGCCGCTGGGAGGCCCGCATCCGGATCAACCGCGCGTGCGCCTGCTACAACGCCAACCTGCTGCTGTGGCCGACCACCGGCAAGCCCTGGGACGGCGGCGGCGAGGTCGACTGGATGGAGACCTACGGCGACAACGGCATGCGCACGGGGACCTCGTTCTTCCTCCACTACGGCCGGGGCGCGCGACCGACGACGATCTCGAGCCGGGTGCGGACGGACCTCAGGAAGTGGCACACGTTCGCGATCCAGTGGAACTCGCGCAGCATCACCGGCTACATCGACGGCAAGGTCTGGTTCCGCTCGACCAAGCGGCAGGCGTTCCCGCCGCGTGCGATGGGCCAGTCGATCCAGCTCGACTTCTTCCCGCAGCTGCGGCCTCGGACGGCACGCGGCGTCAAGCGCTGGTACCCGGCGACGCTGGAGGTCGACTGGATCAGGATGTACCGCCCCTGACACGCCACCGCCCCTGACGAGCCCTTCACCCCTCGGAGGCCCGACTCCGAGGGGTGAAGCTCGTCGGGGGTGCCGGTCACGGAAGAGACGCGGATCCGGGAATGGCGCGGACTCAGCGGATGATCTTCCAGATGCCGTCCTGCCAGCGCAAGACGAACTTGCTCTGTACCGACGAGACCACCAGGTCGCCCACTTCCCATTTGAGGCCGGAGAACGGGATCGTGGCCTCGTTGCCCACCAGCTTGCCACCCGAAACGGAGATGCTGCGCAGCGCCTCCCGTTCTAGAGGCTTCAAAGTATGCGGGCTGTACCGGATGCCATCGAGGCAGTTGCCGCGCAGTGCGCCGCCTTTCTCGAATGAGCTGCCGGGGACGACATAACGGCACACCGACATTTCACCGGCCCCCTGTCCTCGCAGAAACGCCTGCAATGCCGCCCGCGCGCCGGCCAGGGTCCGTTCGGTGCCCGGTGTCGGCTTGGCGGGCGCGGGTGACGTCGGTGCCTTGGAGGAGGGAGCGGTGAAGACCTTGTCATCTCCCGTTCCATCCGCCGCGCCGCAGGCCGCCGAGGCGAACACTCCGGCGAACAACAGGGCGCCCAGTTGAACCGCTGACCGATAAGCCATAGCACGCCTTTCTTAGCTGGAACGAGCCGATCGGCACATCCGGCGGAGAGAGCCCCTCGGGTCGGGGGCAATTGACAATTCTATCGACGTGACAGCCGCATTGACAGAGGCCGGAGAAGAAATTTCGACTACCCTCCGTGAATGGGTCGGGATGGACCGGTTAATGGAGAGAGGCAGCTCCTGTTGAGGTCCGCTCGGCTT
The DNA here is from genome assembly GCF_008923185.1 of Actinomadura rudentiformis. Taxonomy (GTDB): domain Bacteria; phylum Actinomycetota; class Actinomycetes; order Streptosporangiales; family Streptosporangiaceae; genus Spirillospora; species Spirillospora rudentiformis. Next base: position 194,208 of record NZ_WBMT01000024.1, on the reverse strand, counting down.
GCCGCCGGGGCCCTAGGGCCCTATCCGGAAAAACTTCTTATCAATAATGTTCCGTCCTGTTGGCCGGGTAATTCAGGCGACCGGTATAGGTGAGTTTCAGACGGTCGTTCCCCACAGCGTGGAGGCGGCCGCTCGCCCGCACCGCCTCCCGCATGGCCACCGACTGTCACATGCGGCCCGTGTGCACCTGCGCCGTCTGGTCATTCGCGGGCGAACGATGTTCGCGGTCCTGGAGTCCGAAAGGGCGAATGAGTACTTTGATTTCTAGGGGGCGGTTCGGTGTTGAACGGAATTACCAGATTCGGCGTGGTCGGGATGTGCGTACTGGCCGTGGGAACGGCCGCCGTGCAGGACGCCGACGTGCCGAAGCGGCGGGACGTGAAGGTCACGACGCCGCCGGAGACCGAGCCGGTGCCGACCGCGGCCGGGAAGTACGGGTGGGGTGAGCCCGTCGCGGCCGACGAGTTCAGCGGGGAGGCGCTCGACCCCAACGGATGGCTGGTCTATGACGGCCCCGGGCACGCCGGGCAGGGGCGCCGCAGCCCCACGGCGGTGTCCGTGCGGAACGGGACGCTGACCATCACCGGCACGCGGGACGGCACGACGGGCGGGATCGCCTGGCGGAAGGGGACGCAGAAGTACGGGCGCTGGGAGGCCAGGGTCAGGTCGTCGAAGGGGTGCGCCTGCTACCACCCCGTTCTGCTGCTGTGGCCGGTCGGCGGTGGCGGGGGAGTCGCGCCCAAGGGCGGCGGCGGCGAGGTCGACTACATGGAGACCTACGACGACGGGCAGCGCCAGAGCACGGGGTTCTACCTGCACTACGGGCCCGAGCACGGGGAACGGAAGATCGGGGCCAAGGTGCGTGCCGATCTGACCCGCTGGCACACGTTCGCCGTCGAGTGGACGCCCCGGAACATGAGCGGATTCATCGACGGGCGGCGGTGGTTCTTCACGGCGAACCGCAGGGCGCTGCCGCTGGGCCCGATGGGGCAGACGATCCAGCTCGACTGGTTCCCCCAGGACACCCGGAAGACCGCCGCCGGCATCGACCGGCGCGCGCCGGCGACGCTCGAGGTCGACTGGATCCGCATGTACACCTTGCGTGGTCAGGCAGCGCCGACTGCGGATCCGTCTGCGCCGGCCGCCGATCCCTCTGCCCCGGCCGCCGGTCCCTCGACGCCGACCGCCGGTCCGCCTACGCCGACCGCCAATGCGCCTACGCCGGTCGCAGATCCGTCGGTGCCGGTTGCCGATCCGTCTGCGCCCGCTGCTGTTCCGTCTATGCCGAGTGCTGTTCCGTCCACGCCGGGTGCCTGATCCGCCTGTGCCGCTTGCCCTGGAGCGCCGCCGGAACACGCAATGGATCTATCGCGACCCGCCGCGCGGGCCCTTGTGCATGATCCACCGATCCACTACTCATGTGGACCGGCCGTCGTCTGATCTCCCCGACGCGGGCACCCGGCCCGGTACAGCGACGGCCTGGAAGGTAGGCGCATGGACCCGCAGCGGATCAAGGAGAACTTCGCGCTCGTCGGCAAGAACGGCGAAGACGTCGCCGCGTACTTCTACGCGGACCTCTTCGAGCGTGAGCCCACGCTGCGGCCGATGTTCCCCGCCGCGATGGCCAAGCAGCACGAGAAGCTCCTCGGGGCGCTCTCGCACATCGTCTCCCTCGTCGACGACGCGCCGGCCCTCGTGCCGTTCGTCCAGGACCTCGGCCGCCGGCACGCGGGCTTCGGCGTCGTCACCGACCACTACCCGGTCGTCGGTGCCAGCCTGCTCGCCACGCTGGCCCACTTCAGCGGCCCGTCCTGGAACGACGAGCTGGAGCAGGACTGGGCCGCCGCCTACGGCCTGGTCGCCCAGGTGATGGCCGAGGCCGCCGCCGAGGGCCAGGACGCCGGCCAGCCGGCCTGATCACATCCGGTCCGGCCGTCCCGCCGGATTGATTTTTCTGTCGTACGCCCGGCCCGCCGCCGCTCTTTCGAGCGCCGGCGGTCGCCCTGGCGTGCACAGACGTGTTGCTCATGTGTTTTCTGTGACTGCTGTGACACGAGCCGCATTTGCGTTAAAAGTCCATATATGTACGCATCGCTCGGTAAGGTCCCCTCTTGATCATGGCCGCTACCAGGAGACGCAGGCGTGGACGCTCAGCGGTTGAAGGACAACTTCGCGCAGGTCGCGCAGCAGGGTGATGCGGTCGCTCTGTTCTTCTATTCGGATCTGTTCGTGCGCAATCCGCACCTCAGGGACATGTTCCCGGTGGGAATGAGCAGTCAGCGGGACAAATTGCTGCGTGCGCTCGGACGGATCGTCTCGCAGGTCGACGACCTGCCCCGGCTCGTGCCATTCCTCCAGCAACTGGGCCGTGACCACCGCAAGTTCGGGATCGTCGCGGAGCACTATCCGCACGTCGGGGCCAGTCTCGTCCGCACCCTCAAGTATTTCTCCGGAGCCGACTGGACGCCGGAGCTGGAGCAGGACTGGGGCGCCGCGTACGGCGTGCTCGCCCAGGTCATGCAGGAGGCCGCCGACGAGGACTCCTTGAACAGCCCGCCCTGGTGGGAGGGCCGCGTGGTCGCCGTGGAACGGCGCCGGTTCGACCTGGCCGTCATCCGGGTGGAACCCGACCGGCCCCTGTCCTACCTGCCCGGCCAGTCGGTGGCCGTCGAGCTCCCGGCGCGGCTGCGCCAGTGGCGGTTCTACTCGATGGCCAACGCGCCACGGCCCGACAACACCGTCGACTTCCACGTTCGGCTGGTCGACGGCGGCGCGGTCAGCCCCGTGTTGGTACGGGCCCTGCAGCCCGGCGACCGGCTCCGGATGGGCGCGCCGATCGGCACGCTCGTGCTGGACGAGTCATCGCATCGTGAGGTGCTGCTCGTCGCCGGAAGCACGGGGCTGGCCCCGCTCAAGGCGATCTTGGAGCAGCTCGCGCAACGTTCCGTGCCGCCGCCCGTGCAGCTCTTCTTCGGCGCCCGCACCCGGGACGCCCTCTACGACCTCGAAGACCTGCGCAAGCTGGCGGCCGACCTGCCGTGGCTGACCGTGGTCCCGGCGGTCTCGGACGAGGCCCCGCCGACGGGCGGCTCGCTGTTCGCCATGGACGTCCGGCCCGGGCCCAACGGCTCGCTCGTGCAGGTGCCGCTGTCCGGCCAGCGCTCGGAGGACGCCGACATCGAGTACGGCGCGCTCCCGGACGTGCTCGCCCGGCGCGGCTCGTGGACCCAGCACGACGCGTACGTCTGCGGGCCGGCCGCGATGGTCATGAGCACGGTGGAACGGCTGGCGCAGCTGGGCATGGACCCCGCGCGCGTCCGCCACGAGACCTTCGTCGACTCCGAGAGGTGAACCGTTGAACTCTCCGAACTATCCAGACCCGTTCGGCGACCCACCGGGTTACCCGGGCTTCGACTCCGCGCCGGCGGAACCCGGCCCGCCCGTGCCGGCCTGGTCCGGCCAGGCCCAGCCGCCGGGGCACACGCCCGGCCAGGTGCTGGGCCAGGAACCGTCCTATCCGGTCGTCCCGGCCGCGGAGAACCTCCCCGCGCCGGGAAGCCCGGGCGGCTTCGGGATGATCGGCGGTGACCGGCTGACGCCGAGCGAGGTGCGGGCGGTCACGTTCGCGCGCGCGTCCCTCGGACGCCGTGGCCTGGACGAGGATCACGTACGGGCGTTCCTCGACCGCGTCGAGCACGAGCTGGCCCAGCTCGGCAACGAGAAGGCGGCCCTGGCCGAGGAGATCGCGCAGCTGCGGGACCGGCTGGACGCCGCCGGTTCGGACCGGCGTGGCGGGATGGCGCACGAAGAGGCGCACTTCCAGGCCGTGCGGATCCTGTCGCACGCGCAGCAGACCGCGGACCTCTATGTGGCGGACGCCGAGCGGTACACCCGGGAACTGGCCCACGAGGCCCGCCTGCACCGCGAATCGATCTTGTCCGACGCGCGGGGACGTGCCGAGCTGATGCTGGAGGAGGCACACCAGCGCGCCGCCGAGGTCGCCGAGAAGGCGGCCCGCTCCGCCCCGGTCGCGCTCCCCTCCACCGCGGTCGAGTCCACCGCGGTCGAGCCCGCGCTGCCCACGGACGAGCGCCAGGCCATGGAACGCGAGATCGCCTACCTGCGGACCTACAGCGACGTGTACCGCACCCATCTGCGTTCCTATTTGGAAGCCCTCCTCAAGAACGTGGACGAGTGGGAGACGTCTGAGCGGTCCGCCCTGACCAAGGATCATTAAGGCGAACTCGCCGTCGCGTTCGGCGCACGGGCGGTGGTCTGGAAAACTGGGGTCGCTATGGAATATCTGATCCTCATCGCCGGGCTGGCCGCCCTCGCCCTCATCGTGGGCGGAGTCATGTTCTTGCGGCCTGGCCGCCGCAAGCCCGTTGAACCCCCGGAGCGCCCCGCCGACGTCCTGCCGGGTGGCACGACCGTCGTCGATGAGGCAGAGGCCACCGCGCCGCCCGTCGAACGCGCCCCACCGGCACCGGTCATCGAGATCGAGAAGCCGCCGCCGTCCGCGGGGCGCCTCGTCCGCCTCCGGGCCCGCCTGGCGCGGTCGCAGTCCACGTTCGGCAAGACCCTGCTCGGCCTCCTGTCGCGCGACACGCTCGACGACGACGCGTGGGACGAGATCGAGGACACCCTGATCGGCGCCGACATCGGCGTCGCCGTGGCCCGGCAGATCACCGAGGACCTGCGCACCAAGGTGCAGGTTCTGGGCTCCCGCACCCCCGAGGAGGTGCGCGGCCTGCTCAAGGCCGAACTGATCAAGCAGATCGGCCCCGACCTGGACCGGTCGCTGCACACCGAACGGCACGCCAACAAGCCCGCGGTGATGATGGTCGTCGGCGTCAACGGCACCGGCAAGACCACCACCTGCGGCAAGCTGGCCCGTGTGCTCGTCGGCGACGACCGCACGGTGCTCATGGGCGCGGCCGACACCTTCCGCGCCGCCGCCGCCGACCAGCTGGAGACCTGGGGCGCCCGCGTCGGCGCCCAGGTGGTCCGCAAGGACGAGGGCGCCGACCCCGCCAGCGTCGCCTTCGACGCGGTCAGGCAGGGCATTGAGAGCAAGGTCGACACCGTGATCGTCGACACCGCCGGCCGCCTGCACACCAAGACCGGCCTGATGGACGAGCTGGGCAAGGTCAAGCGCGTCATCGAGAAACAGAGCGATGTAGACGAGATCCTGCTCGTCCTGGACGCCACGACCGGCCAGAACGGCATGCAGCAGGCCCGCGTCTTCGCCGAAGTGGTCAACGTCACCGGCATCGTCCTCACCAAGCTGGACGGCACCGCCAAGGGCGGCATCGTCGTCCAGGTCCAACGCGAGCTGGGCGTCCCCGTCAAGCTGGTGGGCCTGGGTGAAGGCCCCGACGACCTGGCCCCCTTCGAGCCCGAGGCCTTCGTGGACGCCATCCTCGGCGACTGATCCCCGCCGTCCTCCCCGTCCTCACCTCGGTTGATCTTGGAGGGGTCGCGCAGGGAGGACGTGCGGGTAGATGGGGCCTCGCAGACGAATCGATGCCTCGTGGGGTGCTGCCGCCGTCGGGGCGTCGTTCCATCTCGTCACATGCGGCGCATGGGCAACTTCACTTCAGAAACCGGGAACTTTCACTGTCTTGACGGTAATGAAGTGAGGTCTTCGAAACATCATCGAAACATGCCGTGGCGGGGTTTCACACTGCCGAAACACGAGAGCCCCCCAGGTGAAACGGCCAGCCTCGAATCTCTGGAGCAACCCAACGTTCCGTGCCGAGGAGGGCTCTCTTCGAGATGAAAATCGATAGCGGTAACACTGCTTGGATGCTGGTGAGCACAGCGCTCGTGCTGCTCATGACACCGGGCCTGGCCTTCTTCTACGGAGGCATGAGCCGGGCCAAGAGCGTCCTCAACATGATGATGATGAGCTTCGTCAGCATCGCCGTGGTGGGGATGGCCTGGGTCGTCTACGGCTACTCCCTCACGTTCTCCGCCGCCGGCGGGCTCAGCTCGTTCATCGGTGGACTCGGGGACTGGGGTCTTGTCGGCCTCGAGACGGCGGCCACGGCCGACGACGGCTCGGGCATCCCGCAGCTGGTCTTCGTCGCCTTCCAGGCGACCTTCGCGATCATCACCGTCGCGCTGATCAGCGGCGCCGTGGCGGATCGTGTCAAGTTCGGAGCCTGGGTGGTCTTCGCCCTGGTCTGGGTGACCCTCGTCTACATGCCGATCGCGCACTGGGTGTGGTGGTCGGACGGTGAAGAGAACGGCAAGGCCGGATGGCTCTTCGACCTGGGCGCGCTGGACTTCGCCGGTGGCACCGTGGTCCACATCAACGCCGGTGTCGCGGCCCTGGCGCTCGTTCTCGTGGTCGGCAAGCGCAAGGGCTGGCCGCGTGACCCGATGCGGCCGCACAACCTGCCCTTCGTGCTGCTGGGCGCCGGTCTGCTGTGGTTCGGGTGGTTCGGCTTCAACGCCGGCTCGGCGCTCTCCGCCGGCGCGACGGCCGCGGTCGCCTTCATCAACACCCTGGTCGCCACCTGCGCCGCCGCGTTCGCCTGGATCGTGGTCGAGAAGCTGCGCCACGGCTCCTCGACGACCCTGGGCATCGCCTCCGGCGTGGTCGCCGGACTGGTCGCGATCACCCCGGCGTGCGCGTTCGTCACGCCGCTCGGCGCCCTCGCCCTCGGCCTGGTCGCCGGCGCGGTCTGCGCCTTCGCCGTGAGCCTCAAGTACAAGCTCGGCTTCGACGACTCGCTCGACGTGGTCGGCGTCCACATGGTCGGCGGCATCGTCGGCGCCCTGCTGATCGGCGTCCTCGGCACCACCGCGGTCAACGACGCGGGCGCGGACGGCCTGCTGGCCGGCGGCGGCATCGGCCTGCTCGGCAAGCAGGCGGCGGCGGTCGGCGCGACCCTGGCCTACTCGTTCATCGTGACGTTCGTCATCGCCAAGGTCCTCGACCTGGTCATGGGCCTGCGCGTCAGCGAGGAGGACGAGGTCGCCGGCATCGACAGCACCGCGCACGCGGAGACCGCCTACGACTTCGGTAGCGTGCACGCCGGTGTCGGAGCCTCGCTCCCCGCGCCCGCAAAGGTCGCTGAGAACACTGCGAAGAAGGTGGAGGCGGAAGCGTGAAGCTGATCACAGCGGTCATCAAGCCGTTCAAGCTCGACGAGGTGAAGGCGGCCCTGGAGACCTTCGGGGTCAAGGGCCTGACCGTCAGCGAGGCGAGCGGGTACGGCCGGCAGAAGGGCCACACCGAGGTCTACCGCGGCGCCGAGTACAAGGTCGACCTGGTGCCCAAGCTCCGCGTCGAGGTCCTCGTCGACGCCGAGGACGCCGATGACATCATCGACGTCATCGTCAAGGCCGCGCAGACCGGCAAGATCGGTGACGGCAAGGTCTGGGCGGTGCCCGTCGAGACCGTCGTCCGCGTCCGCACCGGCGAGACCGGCCCGGAAGCCCTGTAGGGCGAACGAGTGGTCCTCGCTCACGGAACGGTCGGGGGAAAACGCCACGAAGCCCGCGCAGCCCTTGCGGCTGCGCGGGCAGCGCGCGCCGGCGAACTCGACCGATGGCTCACCGGTCTGCTGGGCGCCCAAGGCCGACCGGCCACCGCCGCTCAGGCAAGGACTGCCGATCTCGCCCATCGCCAGGGGGACGCCGTCGCGTTGATCGCGGTCGGCAGCCACGGCCGCCGCGAGCTCACCCCCGGCGGTGATCTCGATCTGGTCCTGCTGCACCGCGGGCGGCCGGACGTCGCCGAGGTGGCCGATCGCGTCTGGTACCCCATCTGGGACTCGGGGATGCGGCTCGACCATTCCGTGCGCACGGTCGATGAGGCGCGCACCGTCGCGCGCACCGACATGAAGGCCGCGCTGGGGCTGCTCTCCGCGCGCCGGATCGCCGGCGACCAAGTGCTCGTCGACGAACTGCGCGCCGCCGTTCTCGCCGACTGGCGTGCCGACGCCCGGCGGCGCCTGGCCGAGCTGGCCGAGATGTGCCGGGAGCGCTGGGAGACCCAGGGCGAACTGGCGTTCCTCCTCGAACCCGACCTCAAGGAGGCGCACGGCGGCCTCCGCGACGTCCACGTCATGCAGGCCGTCGCCGCGTCCTGGGTGGCCTCGGCCCCCGACGGGCGCGTACGGGCCGCTCACGATCTTCTCTTGGACGTCCGGCACGCGCTGCATGAGACCACCGGCCGGACCTCCGACCGCCTGGTTCTCCAGGAGCAGGAGGCGGTCGCCCAGGCACTCGGCATGCTCGACGCCAACGTGCTGCTCCGTTCGATCGCCGAGGCGGCGCGCACCATCACCTACGCCGAGGACCACCTGTGGCGGCTCGTGGATCGTTTCTGCGCGCCGCGCCGCGCGCCCGCCATCCGTCCCCGCACGGACGCGGCAGGCAGGCGGGCCACCGTCGAACGCACCCCTGTCGGCGACGGCGCCGTCGAGCAGGAAGGCGAGGTCGTCCTCGCACGCGGGGCCGACCTGGACGACCCCGCACTCGCGCTCCGCGTGGCCGCGGCCGCGGCCCAGTCGGACCTGCCGCTCGCCCCCGCCACGGTGGACCGGCTGGCCGAACGCGCCGCGCTGCCCACCACGCCGTGGCCCGCCGACGCCCGTGACGCCCTGGTGTCGCTGCTGGGCGCGGGTACGGCGGCGATCGGCGTGTGGGAGGCCCTCGACCAGGCCGGGCTGATCGTACGGCTCCTGCCGGACTGGGAGCGGGTGCGGAACCGCCCGCAGCGCAACCCCGTCCACACGTACACCGTCGATCGTCACCTCGTGGAGGCCGCGGCCCGCGCCGCCGCCCTCACCCGCGAGGTCGCCCGGCCCGACCTGCTGCTCGTCGGGGCGCTCCTGCACGACATCGGCAAGGGCTGGCCCGGTGACCACTCGCAGAGCGGCGCGGTCGTCGCGCGCGACATGGGCACGCGGCTGGGTTTCCCGCCGGGGGACGTCCAGGTGCTGGAGACCCTCGTACGGCATCACCTGCTGCTCCCCGAGACCGCCACTCGCCGCGACCTCGACGACCCCGTCACGGTGGAGACCGTGATCAAGGCGGTGTCCGCGGTACCGGGCCGCGAACGCGAGATCATCGAGCTTCTGGCCGCCCTCGCGATCGCCGACGGCCAGGCGACCGGACCCGCCGCGTGGGGGCCCTGGAAAGCCCGCCTCGTGGCCCAGCTGGCCCGCCGGGCCATCGCCGCGCTCGCCGGTGGCACACCGCCGCCCGCGCCCGCCCTGCCGCCCGAACAACTGGCCTTGGCCCGCCACGACGGCGCCGCGGTACGCGTCGCGGGTTCCCGGATCACCATCGCCGCCCCCGACCGCGTCGGTCTTCTCTGGAAGGCCGCAGGCGTGCTGGCCCTTCACCGCCTGGCCGTCCGCACCGCCCGGACGGTCAACTCCTCACCTCGCCCGAGCGAGGACGCGGCCCGTACGACGGCGGTGCTGGATTTCACGGCGGTGCCCGAGTACGGGACGCCGCCGGACCCCGCGGCTCTGGAGGCCGACCTGAGGCGGATGCTCGCCGATCGCCTGAACGTCGCCGACCGGTTGGAGAAACGGGCGCGCTCGGTGCGGACGAGGCCGGGCGTGGCCGTTCCGCCGCCGCGGGTGTCGTTCGTCGACGACGCCTCCAGCACGGCGACCGTGGTGGAGGTCCGCGCCCACGACCGGCCGGGGCTGCTGTGGCGGATCGGCCAGGCCCTGGGTGAGTGCGGCCTCCAGGTCCGCGCCGCCCAGGTCGACACGCTGGGGGCCGAGGCGGTGGACGTCTTCTACGTGGTCGACGCCGAAGGCCGCCCGCTCACCGACGTCGACGACCTTTCCCGCGTACGAACGCAGGTCCTGGAGGCTCTGGCGTAACCGTCACCTCGCCGTGCCTGCCTGCCGGCGCGGGTCGAATCTGCGGTTTGAAGACGGATCTGCGGTTTGAAGACGGAGGGGCAGCCACGGGGGCACGGCTGCCCCTCCGCCGGTCTAGGGATGTCAGGAGCGCACTGGGTCGCTGACACCTGGTTGGTTTTGGCTGGGCTGGTCAGTGTTGGCTCTGTTGGGGTCGGCGCGGCCTTTGCCACCGCGGTTGCCGTTGCCGTTGCCCTTGTCGTCACCCTTGCCCGGGTTGCCGTCGTCGTCCTTGTCCTGACCGTTGCCCTTGTTCTGATTGCCGTTGTTCTCGCCGCTCTTGCCCTGGGACGGCTGATTCGAGGGCTTGGCGTTCTTGGGCTTCTTCCCCTTGCTCGTGTTCCCGTTCGGCTTCAGGAGCTTCGAGCAGTAGCCGGTCACCTTGGGAGCCCCGCCTGCGGCGGACACCAAGGGCAAGTACGCCGCCGAACGCAGCGCCGCGGCACGTTGTGCGGCACTGACAGAGGCGTACTTGCGGCACAGCGCCGCCAGGGCCGACGGCTGAACGCCGCCGTTTGCGGGAGGCGGGCTCGTCCTGGTCCCAGAGGGCCCGGTGGACGGGGTCTTGGAGACGGGGTGGGGGGACGGGGACACCGTGGTGACCGGATCGTTGTCCAGCGGGCCCATCGGCAGCGTCCCGGTGCCCGCGGCCAGGGCGACCCCGCCCGCCGCGGTGACCGCCAGGCTCAACGCCGCGATCTTCGCCGTCAGGATGCGGCTCAGCGGGATCCTGTGCGCCCGCTTCGCCGTCAGCGGCGCGGTGCCGGTGCCGGCAGCGGCACTGGTAGCGGTCGCGGTCGCGGCAGCGGTCGCGGCGGCGGCGGTGAAAGCGGCCACAGCGGCGTCCTCACCGGCGAGCTCTCGTTCCTGAGCGGGCGTAGAGGCGGCGGCGAGCAACTGGCCCAGGGGTTCGGCGGGTGTGCCGGGGTCGCCCGGCTCGCCGCGGAGCAGTCGCTCGGCGGCGTCGCGGTCGAGTTCCCAGCGATCCGTACTCATCTCACTCCCCTCAGCGTCGCGACCTGCGCTCGTGTCACACCTGACATCTCAGTCATTCGCCGTCGGGCCCGTGAGCAGGCCGTTCTCCCATCTGATCGGCCAGCCGGTGCAGGCCGCGGTAGGCCGCGGTCCGGACCGCCCCCGCCCGCTTGCCGAGCACCCGTCCGGCCTCCTTGGAGTCCAGCCCGACGACGACGCGGAGCAGCACCGCCTCGGCCTGGTCCCTGGGCAGCGCGCCGATCAGCGCGACGGCGCCGTCGGTGGAGATGCGTTCCAGCGCGTCCCGTTCGGTGTCGTCGCGGGCCACCAGGTCGGTCAGCTCGTCGATCTGCACGCTGGTCTCAGGCCGCCGGTTGAGCCGGCGCAGATGATCGAGCGCCCGGTGGCGCGCCACCGTCGACGCCCAGCCGCGGAACCGGTCGTAGTCGCCGCTGAACGAACGGATGTCCCGGGCGATCTGCAGCCATGCGTCCGCCGCCACGTCCTCGGCGTCCCCACCCACCAGCGCCCGCAGATACCTGAGCAGCCTGGGCTGCAGGTCGCGGTAGATCGTGCGGAACGCGACCTCGTCTCCGGCCTGCGCGGTCTGCAGAGCGACCTCGAGGCTCTGGTCGGGAGGCTCGATCCGGGTGGTCACCCGTCCGCTCATGCGCGCCCATGTCGGCGCGGCCACGTCTTCACCTTGGGGGTCCTTCGGGGGCTTGATCAGGACAGCGGGGTCCGGCGTGTCCTGTCATGCAGGTCACATGGAACCCCTCACCGCTCCAGCGTACGACCCCAACTTAGCCGTCACAGGCACACCGCCTGGACCAAACCACGTTCCTCACCCGGCGAGACCCGCCTGCTCGGCGGAGGGGAAGGGAACGCGGCGGGGAGGAGGGCGGGGAGGAGAAGGCTCGGCCAAGGAGAGGCCGGCAGAGCAGGCCCGCAGAGGAGGGAGGGAAGCCAGCAAGGAGCGCAAGGGATTGATCGGGCGGGGCGCGGTGGTTGACCCGATAGTCTGATAGGCGATCCCAGAAGCTTTCCAAGGACGGGTCCAGACACGTGTTCGAGACGCTATCCGACCGGTTGACGACGGTCTTCTCGTCGCTGCGCAGCAAGGGGCGGCTCTCCGAGGCCGACATCAACGCGACAGCCCGCGAGATCCGGGTCGCGTTGCTCGAGGCCGACGTCGCCTTGCCCGTGGTGAAGGACTTCATCGCGCAGATCAAGGAGCGGGCCGCCGGAGCGGAGGTCTCGCAGGCGCTGAACCCCGCGCAGCAGGTCGTCAAGATCGTCAACGAGGAGCTCATCAACATCCTCGGCGGCGAGACCCGGCGGATCCGGTTCGCCAAGACCCCGCCCACGGTGCTCATGCTGGCGGGTCTCCAGGGTGCCGGTAAGACGACGCTCGCGGGCAAGCTGGCACGCTGGCTCAAGTCCGAAGGGCACGCGCCGCTGCTGGTGGCGGCCGACCTGCAGCGGCCCAATGCCGTCCAGCAGCTCCAGGTGGTCGGTGAGCGAGCCGGGGTTCCGGTGTTCGCGCCCGAGCCCGGCAGCGGCGTCGGCGACCCGGTGAACGTGGCGCGGCGTTCGATCGAGCAGGCCAAGCACGCCCAGCACGACATCGTCATCATCGACACCGCCGGCCGGCTCGGTGTCGACGCCGAGATGATGCAGCAGGCCATCGACATCCGCGACGCGGTCACGCCGGACGACATCCTGTTCGTGGTCGACGCGATGGTCGGACAGGACGCGGTCAACACGGCCCAGGCGTTCATGGAGGGCGTCGGCTTCGACGGCGTCGTCCTCACCAAGCTCGACGGCGACGCGCGCGGCGGCGCCGCGCTGTCGGTCCGGCACGTCACCGGCCGGCCGATCATGTTCGCGTCGATGGGTGAGAAGCTCGAGGACTTCTCGGTCTTCCACCCCGACCGGATGGCCGGGCGCATCCTCGACATGGGTGACATCCTCACCCTGATCGAGCAGGCCGAGCAGGCGTTCGACGCCCAGCAGGCCGAGGAGATGACCCAGAAGGTCCTCAAGGGCGAGAACTTCACCCTCGAGGACTTTCTCGAGCAGATGATGATGATCCGCAAGCTCGGGCCGATCGGCAACCTGCTGGGCATGATGCCCGGCATGGGCCAGGTCCGCGACCAGGTCAGCCAGATCGACGACAAGGACCTGGACCGGGTCGCCGCGATCATCCGTTCCATGACCCCGGGCGAGCGCGCCAATCCGAAGATCATCAACGGCTCCCGGCGGGCCCGGATCGCCAAGGGCTCGGGCGTCACGGTCGGTGAGGTCAACAGCCTGGTCACCCGCTTCTTCGACGCGCAGAAGATGATGCGGCAGATGACCGCCGGCATGCCTGGAATGCCCGGCATGCCTGGCCGCCGCAAGGCCACGAAGGCCGCCAAGAACGCCAAGAACAAGAAGGGCAAGCAGCGCAGCGGCGACCCGCGCAAGCGCGCCGCCGGCGGCCAGCCGCAACAGCCCGCCGCCGCCCAGGACGGCGCGGCGCCGGACGGTCTGCCGCCCGGTCTCGGCGGCCAGTTGCCGCCAGGCCTGGGAGGCCAGTTGCCGCCGGGATTCCAGATGCCCGACCTCGGCAAGCTTCAGGGGCGCAAGAAAAAGTAAACGTCTCCGCGTGTCACCGCGCGATTGCGCTTTTTCCGCGATCGTCTGGCAGAATGGCAGGCTGGAAACCCCGGGACCGCCAGGAGCCCTCTCTCGTCCTGCGCGGACCGGAAATCCATGGAACGGCCGGTAACCGGTGTCCCCACCTGGTGAGGCCCGTTCACCCTGTAATGAAGTCTGGAGAACACCACACCCGTGGCAGTCAAGATCAAGCTCAAGCGTCTGGGGAAGATCCGGAACCCGCAGTACCGGATCGTCGTCGCCGATGCCCGCACCAAGCGTGACGGTCGGGCCATCGAGGAGATCGGCCTTTACCAGCCGAAGCAGGAGCCGTCGCTCATCGAGATCGACTCCGAGCGCGCGCAGTACTGGCTGGGCGTCGGCGCGCAGCCGACCGAGCCGGTCCTCGCCCTCCTCAAGATCACCGGTGACTGGCAGAAGTTCAAGGGCGAGCCCGGCGCCGAGGGCACGCTCAAGAAGGCCGAGCCCAAGCCGGACAAGAAGGCCGTCTTCCAGGCGGCCGTCAAGGAGGCCTTCAACGAGGACGAGGCCGCCGCCACGGCGACCAAGACCAAGAAGAAGGCCGAGCCTAAGAAGGCCGAGCCTAAGAAGGCCAAGTCCGAGGCGAAGGCCGAGGCCAAGACCGAGACCCCGGCCAAGGCCGAGGACGCCGCCGAGGCCAAGGCCGCCGAGACCACCGAAGCCAAGAGCGAGGACTGACGTGCTCGAAGAAGCGCTCGAGCACCTGGTGCGCGGCATCGTGGAGCACCCGGACGACGTCCGGGTGCGCGCCCGCCGCATCAGGGGAGGCCGGGTCCTGGAGGTGCGCGTGCACCCCGAGGACCTCGGCAAGGTCATCGGCCGCAGCGGTCGTACCGCCAAGGCCCTCCGCACGGTCATCAGCGCCCTCTCCGGAGGACGCTATGTGCGGGTGGACCTGCTCGACGTCAACGAGGTCCGCTGACGCTCGGAGCCCGGCTCCCAGCGGCCCTCGCCCGCGCAAAGGCCGACCGCACCGGTCGGCCCCCGCAGGCCCAGTGACCGGCCCGACGGCCCCGCCGTCGGGCCGGTCGCCGTTTGTAAGATCGGTCGTATCCAAGGATGTCAGGTAAGTGATGGTGATGAAGGACCAGCTGGTGGTCGGCCGGATCGGGCGGCCGCACGGGATCCGTGGTGAGATCACCATTGATGTCCGTACGGACGAGCCCGACGCGCGCTTCGCCCCGGGCGCCGAGATCGCGACAGATCCCGCCGAGGTGGGCCCGCTCACGGTGGAACGTGCACGCTGGCATTCCGGGCGGCTCCTGGTGGCGTTCGCCGGAGTGGCCGACCGCACCGCGGCCGAGGAACTGCGCGGCACCTGGCTGGTCGTGGCCCCGGACGACATCATCGACACCGGCGACCCGGACGACTTCCACGACTCCGAGCTGGTCGGCCTGTCGGCGGTGACCGTCAGCGGCGACGAGGTCGGCACGGTGGCCGAGGTCCGTCACTTCGGGCAGGACCTGCTGGTCATCAGCCGGAACGGCGGGGGAGAGGCCCTCGTGCCCTTCGTCGCCGCCCTTGTCCCCGAGGTGGACGTCGCCGCGGGCCGGCTGGTCATCGACCCGCCGGCGGGCCTCCTGGACGACCAGTGAGAGACGACCAGTGAGACTCGACATCATCACGATCTTCCCGGAGTACTTCGCTCCGCTGGACGTCTCGCTGCTCGGCAAGGCCCGCCGGAAGGGCCTGATCGACATGGCCGTCCACGACCTCCGGGAGTGGACCCACGACCGCCACCGCACCGTCGACGACACCCCGTACGGCGGCGGCCCCGGCATGGTCATGAAGCCCGAACCCTGGGGCGAAGCCCTGGACGCCATAGCCCCCCCAGCCGACGTCACCGGCCAGCCGGCCGAGGTGGTCGGCGAACGGGCCGATGGGGTGCCACGGTTGATCGTTCCTACTCCCAGCGGGCGGCCGTTCACCCAGGCGCTGGCGGGGGAGTACGCGGCGGAGCCGTGGCTGATCTTCGCCTGCGGGCGGTACGAGGGCATCGACTCGCGGGTGGTCGAGGAGGCGCGGGGACGGATGCGGGTCGACGAGGTCAGCCTCGGTGACTTCGTGCTCGCGGGCGGCGAGGTGGCCGTGCTGGTCATGGTGGAGGCCATCAGCCGGCTGGTGCCGGGTGTGCTCGGCAACTTCGACTCGGTGACGGACGACTCGTTCGCGCCGGGGGCCATGGAGTCCCTGCTGGAGGGGCCCGTCTACACAAAGCCGCCGGTCTGGCGGGATCGCGCCGTTCCGGAGGTGCTCCTGTCGGGCAACCACGGCGCGATCGCTCGCTGGCGGCGGGATCAGGCGCTGCGCCGGACCGTCGCCAACCGGCCCGAACTGGCCGCGAGGCTGGATCCGGAGAGCCTCGACAAGCATGATCGCCAGGTGCTGGAGGACGCCGGTTTTCCGGTGGACGGCGAACATATGGCACACTAGAGCGTCGCCGTGAATCTCACATGCGGCGCCCACAGCTTCCAAGAAGATCCACTTCGCGCGGCTCGATGCCCCCCACGACGTACTCCGGGGCCTCTCGATGTCCGCGTTCGACTCATGAGGAAACGCCTGCCATGCACACCCTGATCCAGGAGATCGAGAACGCCGCGCTGCGCAGCGACCACCCGGACTTCCGTCCGGGCGACTCGGTCAAGGTCCACGCGCGCATCACCGAGGGCAAGGTCACCCGCGTGCAGATCTTCGAGGGCGTCGTGATCCGGCGCCAGGGCGGCGGCGCCCGCGAGAGCTTCACCGTACGCAAGGTCAGCAAGGGCGGCTACGGCGTCGAGCGCACCTGGCCGCTCAACAGCCCGCACATCGAGAAGCTCGAGGTCGTCACCCGCGGTGACGTTCGCCGCGCCAAGCTCTACTACCTCCGCAACCTGCGCGGCAAGGCCGCCCGGATCAAGGAGAAGCGCGACTTCTGAGCCCGAGTGCCCGCGTCATGGCGATGCGGGTGTGCGGCCGTACGGCGCCCCGGGAACCCTCAGCGGTTGCCGGGGCGTTGCCCGTTTGCCGGCGGGCATCGGCGAGCGCGAGAGCAGCGGTCGGCCGGGCGCAAGGTAGTACGGGGCGACACGGCTGTGCACAAGGTACGCCGGGCGTGACGCCGATAGGCTTTCGCTCTGATGACAGACGAGGACGATCGGAGAGACGTGCGTTCCGAAGCCGAGGGCGCGGTGCCCAACGAGAAGCAGGCCGTGACCTCGGGCCAGGACCCTGTCGACGACACGACGTCCGACGACGAGTCGTCCACCGGCGGGGGGAAGTCCAAGAAGCAGGGCTCCTTCTGGAAGGAGCTGCCGGTCCTCATCGGCGTCGCCCTCGTTCTCGCCCTGGTCATCAAGGCGTTCGCCGTGCAGGCGTTCTACATCCCGTCCGCCTCGATGGAGAACACCCTGCAGATCGGTGACCGGGTCCTGGTCAACAAGATCGTTTACCACACCCGTGACATCAAGCGGGGCGACATCGTGGTCTTCAACGGCCTGGACTCCTGGGACCCCGAGGTCGACTACGCCGAGCCGTCCAACCCGGTGTCCAAGGTCCTCCGCGCGATCGGCACGACGTTCGGCGTCGCGCCCAACGAGAAGGACTACATCAAGCGCGTGATCGGCATCCCCGGCGACCGGGTCAAGTGCTGCGACGCGCAAGGACGCATCACCGTCAACGGCGTGCCGCTCGACGAGAAGCGCTACCTGTTCACCGACCCCCAGACCGACGAGCAGAACAAGCCCTCCAACGAGACGTTCGACCACACCGTGAAGCCCGGCCAGCTGTGGGTCATGGGCGATCACCGGGAGGTCTCCTCGGACTCGCGGGCCCACCGGGGCGACCCGGGCGGCGGCACGATCCCCGTCAGCCGCGTGATCGGCCGTGCGTTCGTGATCGTGTGGCCGCTGGACAGGATCGGCACGCTCCCGATCCCCAAGACGTTCGAGCAGCCCGCCCTGAACGCCGCCGCGGCCCTGACGCCCGCAGTCCCGCTGGCCCTCGGCTTCGTCGGCGCCGTCCCCGTCGTCCTCGTCCACCGCCGCCTCCGCATCCGCTTCGCCCGAACGCGCGACTCGTAGATCGCCGAGCGTCGCCTGCCCGAAGGAGACGGCCGCTCGTGTCACGATGTCAACCGGATCGGCCCGCGGTGGGGGTCACTGGACGAAGACGGTCGGAGGAGACGTGCGTTCCGAACCCGAGGGCACGGGTCCCGAGCAGAGCCGCCCCTCGGCCGCGGCGGACGACCCTGACGAACGGTCGCAGGCCTCCGACGCGGGCGCGGAGCCTGCTCAGGGCCCTTCCAAGAAGGGCAAGAAGCAAGGGTCGTTCTGGAAGGAACTCCCGGTCCTGATCGGCGTCGCGCTGGTCCTGGCCCTGATCATCAAGACCTTCGTCGTGCAGGCGTTCTACATCCCCTCGGAGTCGATGGAGAACACCCTCCTCGTCGGCGACCGTGTGCTGGTCAACAAGCTCGTCTACCACACGCGCGACATCGAACGCGGGGACGTCGTGGTGTTCAGCGGCCTGGACTCCTGGGACCTCGAGGTCGACTACGCCGAGCCGTCCAACCCGGTGTCCAAGGTGCTCCGCGCGATCGGCAGCACGTTCGGCGTCGTACCCGGCGAGAAGGACTACATCAAGCGCGTGATCGGCGTTCCCGGCGACCGGGTCAGGTGCTGCGACGCGCAGAGCCGCATCACCGTCAACGGCGTGCCGCTCGACGAGAAGTCCTACCTGTACACCGATCCGGAGACCGGGGAGCAGAACAAGCCTTCCGACATCCCGTTCGACGCGACCGTCGGCAAGGGCCAGCTCTGGGTGATGGGTGATCACCGCGAGCTCTCGCACGACTCGCGCAACCACCGGGGTGACCCGGGCGGCGGCACGATCCCCGTCAGCCGCGTGATCGGCCGTGCGTTCGTGATCGTGTGGCCACTGGACCGGATCGACACGCTCCCGATCCCCAAGACCTTCGACAAGGCCGCAGCGGCGGCCTTCCCCGTCGCCCTGGGCCTGATCGGCGCCGTCCCCATCACCCTGATCCGCCGCGTTGGCGCAGGTGGTCGGCATGTTGGTGCCTGATGGGTTTCCCTGGCTTAGCTAGAGGCGTCTGCGATCGGGGGATTCGAGGCGCTATTGGGGCTTGTGGCGTCGTACGCTGGCGTTCCATGAACGGTCGTCCTCTCCGCTTCACGCCGCGCCGCGACGCTGGGTTGCACGCGTACGAGCGGGCGCTCGAACATGCCGGTTTCGGGCGCGTCGCGGGCGTCGACGAGGCTGGGCGCGGTGCCTGCGCCGGGCCGCTGGTCGTCGCCGCCGTGATCTTGCCTCGGGGGCGGCGGAGGATGATCGAGGGCCTGACGGACTCCAAGCTGCTCACTCCCGCACGCCGCGAGGCGATCTACGAGGAGGTCGTTCAGCGGGCCGAGGCCTGGAGCGCGATCGTGATCCCCTGCCACGACGTCGATCGGATCGGCGTTCACCGGTGCAATGTCACCGGGATGCGGCGGGCGCTGGCGGCCCTGGAACCGCGGCCTTCGTACGTGCTGAGCGACGGGTTCGCGGTCCCCGGCCTGGACGTGCCGAGCCTGGCGGTGATCAAGGGTGACCAGGTCGCCGCATGCATGGCGGCGGCCTCGGTGGTGGCCAAGGTCACCCGAGACCGGATCATGGTGGACCTGCATGAGCGCTATCCGGCCTACGGATTCAACGTTCACAAGGGCTACGCCACCCGCGAGCACTCAGCGGCGCTCGCCGAGTTCGGGCCTTGCCCAGAGCATCGCTTCTCCTTCGTCAACGTGGGGCGGGCCCTGCGTGGAGTTGCCGAGGAGATCGAGGCCGAGCTGGACGTCCCCGGCGAGGAAGGGGCCCGAGCGCAGAGGTGAAGTCCGCCGCAAACGCGTCCCGGAGACCCTGAGCCGCACCGGCCCCACAGTCCAAGCCGCCACAGCAAGGCCCCGCCACCGATCAACCCGTCGGACCCGCACGGCCCGCTTGAACCCGATCAAGATGGGATCTCCGCACGCCTGCGACCGCGAGCCCGAAACGGCGTTGATCAGCCGCGTTGTGGGTAGAGCGGGGTCATGGTGCGCATGGTGTCGCTGACGTTGAGCGGTGCGCTGCTGGGCGTAACGTGCCTGACCGGATGTGCGTCATCAGGTACGGGGAACCTGCGAGCCGAGGCGACGGCTTTCGCGCAGGCGATCGGGCAGCGTGACGGCGTCCGAGCGTGCGCTTTGTTGCTGCCCCGAGCCGCGAAGAATCTGGAGTCCGGCGGAGCACAATGCGCGCAGGAGATCCTCAAGCTCGATCTGCCCCAGGACCGGATCCACCACATTGAACGGTGGGGTGACAACGCGCGCCTCCACATCGGAGATCAGCCCGTGTTCTTCAGCCGGTGGGGATCGGGTTGGCGGGTGGCCGCTGCGGGCTGTCGGCCACGTCCACGCCAGCCCTACGACTGCGACGTGGAGACCTAGCCATGAGGTTCGTCTTCACGTTGACATTGCTGATCGTCCTACTCGGGCTGGCCTATTTCACCACCATCGGGCTACTGCACCGCTGAAGGAGGGACGATGCGGCACTTTCTTCGAGACAACGCCCTAACGTTGTTCTTCCTTGCGCTGACGGGGTTTGCGCTGGTGGGGCAGGCGCTGTCGGGACATGCGGAGTACAACAATCAGCAGATCACGCAGGGCGGCGGCACGGTGAGCCTGCTGGACTACCTCACCGGATCGGACTTCGCCGTGGACGTGACCGAGAACTGGCAGTCGGAGTATCTGCAGTTCTTCCTCTACATCTTCGTGACGGTCTGGCTGATCCAGCGTGGATCACCAGAATCCAAGGAGCCGGGTAAGCAGGGCACCGAATCTGACAAAGACCAGAGGGTCGGCCGCCACGCCGGCCCCAACGCCCCGTCATGGGCACGCGCGGGCGGTTTTCGCGGCGCGCTGTTCTCCCGCTCCCTCGGGTTGACCATGGGCACTCTGTTCTTGCTGTCTTGGCTAGCCCAATCGGTGGCCGGCCGCGCCGCGTACAACGCCGAGCAACTGGCCCAGCGCCAGGACACCATCTCCTGGCACAGCTACGTCACCAGCGCCGACTTCTGGAACCGGACGATGCAGAACTGGCAATCGGAATTCCTCGCCATCGCCTCCATGGTGGCGCTGTCTATTTTCCTGCGCCAGCGCGGCTCCCCTGAATCAAAACCCGTCGGCTCCTCCCACCACGCCACCGGCGTCGAAGGCTGACCAGCCCGAGGCCTGACCGGCCTGGGATCTGACCGGTCTGGGGCCTGACTGGCTGAGGCTTGACTGGCTTGAGGTTGATCGGCTTGAGGATTGACCGGCTTGCAGTGCGGCGCTCCTCGCAGGCGTCGACCGGGATTGCTTACATGCTCGTCGCGCTGATTGGACCACGTCCTACGTGGTGTGTGATCGTTTACAGCGGTGTGGATCATGGCCGGTGCGGTCGGATCGTGCCGGAGGGTTTGTCTGGGATCGTGCGGCAATTGCTGCCTGCGCCGCGGGTGCGGCCGCAGGGCGGCGGGACGGCGAACATCGACGACGAGGCGGTGTTCGCGGAGATGTGTACGTGCTGACCAGCGGGTGTGCCTGGCGGCATCTGCCGCCGTGCTTTGGGGCGTCCAAGTCCACCGTGCAACGCCGCTTTACGCTCTGGTCGCGGGCCGGGGTGTGGGGCAGGTTGCATCAGGTGCTGCTGGATCGCCTGGACGACCGTGGGTTGCTGAACCTGTCGCGTGTCGTTGTGGACTCGGCGCATGTGCGGGCGAAAAATGGGGCGGGCACACCGGCCCCGGCCCGGTCGACCGCGGCAAACCCGGCGCCAAGATGCACATCTTGTCCGATGCCGCCGGGCTGCCCATCGGCGTTGGCGTCGCGGCTGGCAATGTCCACGACCTGCACGGCCTGAAGCCGATGGTTGCTGGATCCCAAATGAAACACGACCCTGAACAAGGCCGGTACCCGCCTGATCGGCAAGCTCCATGCGGACAAGGCCTATGACCGCCCTGACCTGCGACGCTGGCTGCCCAGCATGGGCATCACCCCGCGCATCGCCCGGATCGGTGTCGAGCCTGGCAACCGGCTCGGACGGGCACCGTTGGGCGATCGAACACACCATCTCCTGGCTGACCGGGTACCGCCGCCTGTCACCCCGCTACGAACGCTACCTCTGCGACTACCTGGCCTTTCTCAGGCTCGCCGCTGCCCTCACCTGCTACAAACGCCCCCTCAAACTCACCACGTAGGACACGGTCTCATTTGGAGGAAACTTCATGCGTCAGCTACAGGTTTTGTGCGGGTGGGGGATCGCGGGCGTTTGAACGGCAGCAATGATCTCGGAGGACGCGCTGCCAGTCGGGCGCTGGGTTCGCTCCGAGATCGCGGTCGGGTTGAGCCTCCGGTGGTGGGGCCCCGCACCACATGCATTGCCTGGTGCGGTGAGCCCGGCCGGCCTACGCTCCCCAGCGCTTGCGGGCTTGGCGCGCATCTTCGGTGCGGGTCGGGGATCAGGCCCGGCGGTGCGATGCGAATGAGGACCTGCAGACCTCGTTGAGTGCCGGGCGCGGATGTCCTTGTCGTCTGTCGTGGCGGTGCCGACTCCGGGGGCCTGCGAGACGGTTTCGTCTGGTCGCTTGATCGTCGCGCTTCGCTGTGGTTGTGGCCGCTGGAGTCTGTGTCACCGGGATCATGAGAACCCAAGACTCTCGCTCCGCGTGGAAGCGCGGAGTGGAGGGCGCATTGTGTGACGATGGGCGTGGTGTTCACGGTGCAGGCTTGGTTGGCGATTTGGGGTCTGCCCTACTGGTCTGCGCTGGACTCCAATAGCCTTTACAGGAGGAGCTAGCTGCCATGTCAACAAGCGGGTTCACTAGCGGATGATCATGATGATCGAGTTGGTTCGCCGGATCGAGGGCGCAGTGCCTGGTCAGGTTGCCTTGTCGGATCCGATGGGGGGTTGCGATGTCCGCTGAGGACCTGGAGAAGTATGAGACCGAGATGGAGCTGCAGCTCTATCGCGAGTACCGCGACGTCGTGGGCCTCTTCACGTACGTGGTCGAGACCGAGCGAAGGTTCTACCTCACCAACTCGGTGGACCTCCAGGTGCGGAGCACGGACAACGGCGAGGTCTTCTTCGAGGTGACCATGCAGGACGCCTGGGTCTGGGACATGTACCGCCCTGCACGGTTTGTGAAAAATGTTCGTGTCGTCACGTTCAAGGACGTCAACGTCGAAGAGCTGGCCAAGAGCGACTTCGAACTCCCCTCCGACCAGTAGCCCTCCGGCGGCCGCGTGATCATGCTCTGGCCTTGGTGGTCAGGCGCCAGCCCGCGGGCGCGCGTTCGACGAAGCCGGCAGCGGCGAGCAAGCCCAGCTTGCCGTTGACGGTGGCGAGGTCCAGCCCCGCCTTGACGGCGATCTGGGCCGTGCCTTTGGCGCCGCGGGCGGGCAGGGCCTCCAGGACCGCCCGGGTCGTGGCGTCCAGACGGTCGCGGGGCAGGACGGGGACGCCCGGGTCCGGGGCGAGGGCCCCGATCGGACCGACCGCTTCGATCACTTCCTCAGACCGCGTCACGAGCGTGGCGGGCGGGTCGTCCCGGAGGAGCCTGTGGCAGCCGACTGAAGATCCGGAGTGCACGGGCCCAGGGACCGCCATGAGCACCCGGCCGAGCTTGCGGGCCCAGGCGGCGGTGCCCAGCGCGCCGCTGCGGCGGGCGGCCTCCACCACCACGGTGCCCCGGGAGAGAGCGGCGATCACCCTGTTGCGGATCAGGAAGCGCAGCCGGTTCGGCTCCGTGCCCGGCGGCATCTCGCTGACCAGCAGTGCCCGGCGGGCCATCTCGGCGAACAGGCCGTCGTTGCCGGCCGGATAGGACACGTCGACGCCGTTCGCGAAGACCGCAAGTGTGGGGCCGTCCGTGGCCAAGGCGCCGCGGTGGGCTGCGGCATCGATCCCCATGGCACCCCCGGAGATGACCGTCCACCCTCGTTCGGCCAGCTCAGCACCGAGTTCAGCCGCGACGCGGAGCCCGTAGGGGGAGGCGGCGCGGGAACCGACGATGGCCACCGAACGCAGGCAACCG
Organism: Actinomadura rudentiformis; assembly: GCF_008923185.1. GTDB lineage: Bacteria > Actinomycetota > Actinomycetes > Streptosporangiales > Streptosporangiaceae > Spirillospora > Spirillospora rudentiformis. Next base: position 170,565 of record NZ_WBMT01000024.1, on the reverse strand, counting down.
TAACGCAGATCTTCGGGACCGCGCAGCCAGAGAGCGTACGGCCGTTCGTCACCGAGATTGTCGAGCGTGGTCGGCCATTCGGGATCGCCCGGGCACACCAGCCGGATGTTCATGCGTTCGCTGACGGCCAGATCCGCTTCCGGGTCGGCACCCGACAGTCTGATCCGCCACCGCTCCAGCCGATCACCGACCCGTCCCGCCTCCAGCCCGGGAGGTATCTCGCCGGAACGGATCGTCTCTAACGCCCCGGCAGGGCCGGCGACGGCGATCAGCCGACCCATCTGTGTGTCTCCGGGCTCAGCGACCGCACAAAGCGTCGCCCGAGCAAGCCGATCGTCGTTCACATTGCCTCCTTGTGGCTGAGCGTCATGGGCGGCGGCCCGTCCATAGGGCCAGGGCGCCGCCTACGTCGTCTTCGCTGGGTTGGTCTCGGCCGGCCAGGTCGGCGATGGTCCACGCGACGCGGAGGACGCGGTCGAGGCCGCGGGCGCTGAGGGTGCCTCGCATCAGGGCGTCGTCGGCGGCTCGCATTGCCTCCGGGGGTGGGGTGAAGCGGCGGCGTAACTCTGGGCCTGGGATCTCCGCGTTGGACCGCCAGGGGGTCTCTGCGAGGCGTTTCGCGGTGCGGTCTCGGGCCGTCAGGACGCGTTCGGCGACCACGTCGCTCGACTCCGCGAACTCCAGGTCGTAGCGGAGTTCGGCGCGGGTGGCCGGGTGGAGTTCGAGCTTGAGGTCGATGCGGTCCAGGAGCGGGCCGGAGATGCGGGCGAGATATCTGCGCCTGATCGCGGGGGCGCACGAGCAGTCGACCTCTTTGGCCGCCGCACAGGGGCATGGGTTGGCCGCCAAGACGAGGGTGAAGCGGGCCGGGAAGCACGCTGTGCCCTCTGAGCGGGCGATCCTTACCTCGCCCTCTTCGAGGGGTTGGCGGAGGGCGTCCAGCACGCCGCCCATGTATTCGGGGGCTTCGTCGAGGAACAGGATCCCGCGATGGGCGAGGGACGCTGCGCCGGGTTGGATGACGCGGCCCGCGCCGCCGCCGACCATGGCGGCGCGGGTGGCGGTGTGGTGGGGCGCGCAGAACGGAGACCGCGTGATCAGCGGCTGACCGGGCGGGAGCGTGCCCGCGACCGAATGGATGGCCGTCACTTCGAGGGCGGCGTCGGGTTCGAGCGGGGGCAGGAGGGTGGGAAGGCGCTCGGCCAGCATGGTCTTGCCGCAGCCGGGTGGGCCGCTGAAGAACAGGTGGTGGCCGCCCGCAGCGCTGATCTCGAGGGCCCGGCGGGCCTCGGCCTGGCCTCGTACGTCGCTCAGGTCCAGCCCGGAACGCCGGTCTGCCGAGTCGGGGGCGGGCCGGAGCGGGGGAGCGTCGTCGTCCTCCTCGACCGGGGGCGGCTCGTCGCGGAGGTGGCACAGGAGACTGCGCAGCGATGCTGCGGCGATCACCTTGAGATCCGGTACGAGCTCGGCTTCGGCGGAGTTGGCCTGCGGTACGACGACAGAGGTGTAACCGGCGTTCGCGGCGGCGACGACGGCGGGCAGAACGCCGGGGATGGCCCGGATGCGCCCGTCGAGCCCCAACTCTCCGATCATCACCAGGCCCGCGCAGGCTTTGGGCGGGACGGCTTCGGCGGCTGCCAGCAAAGCTATGGCTATCGAGAGGTCGAAGATCGATCCGCGTTTGGGGAGGCTGGCTGGGAAAAGGCTCACGGTGACGTGGCGATTGGGCCAATCCTCACCCGAGTTGAAGATCGCGGCGCGTACGCGGTCGCGTGCCTCGTTGAGGGCGGCGTCGGGCAGGCCCACCAGGTGCAGACCCGGCACGCCGCTGGTGATGGCGGCCTCCACGTCCGTCAAGTGTCCTAAAGGCTTACTACCTCCCCCCAGGTTGTCAACAGCTCGACGTCCGCTGTCCCCTGGCCGTGAGATGTCACCGTGACCTGCTTGACCAGCTTGGACAGCAGGTCACGCCGCACGGCTGGTGGCAGCGTGGGCCACCGCTTCACAAGATCCCGCGCGACCCGAACCGGCGGATCGGCGAGCCGATCCTTCTCATCAGCCAGCGACTCGAGCGCGTTCTGCACGCGTTCCTGGTCGGCGACGAGCTCGTCACGCGCCTCTCGGTAGGCCGCTTCGGGGACGAGGCCCTTCGCCCGGTCGACCGTCAGCTGTGTGAGCGCCTTCGCGAGCTGCTGACCTTCGCGAAGCAGACGCTTCCGTCCCGCGTCCGCCGCCGTCCTGGCCGCCGCTCGGGCGGTCATCAGTTCGGCCTTGGTGTTCACGTCCACCGCCGCAACTTCCTCGATCCAGTCGAGGATCAGGCTTTCCAGCCGCGGCCGGGCAATCCACGTCCCTTCACACAGCCGGGCCCTGTGGTAGCGAGCGCAGTAGTACATGTAGCCCTGCTTATAGACGCCGTGGTGCTTGATCCCGTGGCAGTTCAGGGGGCCGTCGCACCGGCCACACAGCAGCAGGCCGGACAACGGGTATACCGGGGTCTCCACCCGCGGGGCGAGCTTCGCCCGCCGGTTACGGTTCCGCTGGAAGAACTCCCACACCTTCTCGTCGATGATCGGTTTGTGAGCGCCAGGCAGGTAGGCGTTCCGCTCGCAGGTCTGCGGCGACTTGCACTTGCACACCCGGTCGTGAACGCGGATCTTCCCGGCTGCGAACCCGGTGGCAAGGTACTTGCGGACGGTCCGGTCGGTCCACCACTTGTCGACGGTGGTCTTGATGCCCTGCGAGTTCAGCCAGATCGCGATTGCGCGGTGAGACTGTCCGCCGTTGTACCGCTCGTACATCTCGGCTGCGAACGGCGCCGTCTCAGGATCAATGACGTACCCAGGCTCGCACTCACCAAGGGCGCAACCCTGCGCGCACGACACAGCCGCCGTTGCCCGACGGTGGTACAGGTAGCCGAACCGGTCCCGCCCATCGTGCGGAAGGCCCATCTTGACGCGCCGTTCGTGGGCTTCCCGCCACTGGTCGCCGATCCGCTCGGACTCCCATGCGGCGATCTCCGACAGCATGCCGCGTGTGAACCGGCCGGTTGAGGTGCTCGCGTCCACGTCCTCTGTTGCGGACTCCAGCCGCCCACCAACCGACTCGACGCGGTCGAGGTTGATCGCCCACCCCTTCCGGTCACGTCCGAAGCGGGAGAACTTCCACACCACGACCACCGCGGCGCCGGAGTTCTCTACGCGTTCGATCGCCTTCTGTACGCCCTTACGGGTGAAGTTCCGGCCTGTGGCGTCCAGGTCCTCGATGACCTCGTCCAGGATGTAGCCGCGGCGTGTGCAGTAATCCTCGATGGCAGCGCGCTGCAGCTCTGGGGAGATCATTTCTTCGCGGGCCGTGGACACCCGGACGTACCCGACGACGCGGGGCGGCTCCTCCGGAACCGCGTGCAGACGCGCAGTGTTCATGGCGTTGCCTCATCATCCAGATGCGAGAGGTCGGCCGGTAGAGCCGGCGGCAACAGACCCTGTTGGCGCATGTAAGCGCGCCCCTCGCGGATCTGGCGTTCGATCTCGCGTACGCGCCGTTCCTCGGTCTCCGCACGGAGGATCTGCATTTCTTTGAAGTCATCTGCCGCGTCTCGCCCGGCCTTGCGCGCACTCGCGGCAGTTGTGAGCGCCGCCTGACGCGCCTGCAGCAACCTGTCGTGCTCACGGAACAGCGGGATAGGTGATGACCCGCTGTTCCAAGCAGCAAGGTCACGCGGGTCTAGGGGGAGTTCGGCGCCCTGGCCATCACGACGAATGAGTGGGGCGTCTCCCGTGAACCACTTGAGCGCGTCCCATGTACGTACGACAGTGCCAGGGAGGACTTCGATCTCCTCCTCGTGTCCGATCGGGATGACGAGTTGGACGGGGGCGACGCGTAGGACCCTGGCCAGCACTAGGAGCTCCATCAAGCTGAGCGTCGGCCGCCGGCCGCTCTCAAGGTTGGCTATGACGCTCCGCTTCATCGACAAGCCGTAGTCATCGGAACAGGCGTCGGCTACCTGCTGGGCGCTGAGCCCAGAGCGGTCGCGATGCCGCCTGATCTCGCCTGCTGCCACCTTGATCAATTTCGCCGTCCACTCGCCGTTTGTCACGTGAGATGACAATAACGGCCCGAGTTGACACCTGCAAGCCCCTCATGCACTCTTGTGCTCATGGATGACCAGACAAGCGTCATTAGTCATCTGGGAGCACAGTCCGTCGAGCGTGAGTGGCTCACCCGCGTTGAACTTGTGGAGCTCGCGCAAACGGCAGGGGTTGGCCCTGGATCGATACGCACGGCCAAACGGTGGGCGCAGAAGGGCATCGGTCCGCGGCCTCACCACTTCGGTACACGCGAAGTCCGGTACCGGCGTTCCGAGGTCCTCGCCTGGCTGCGAGGCGATGCGGCATGACACGCGATCAGGCGATCACTGAGGCCGCACAGATCCTTGTCGACGCGTGCGCCGAGATAGACGCCCTACCAGCCGAACAAGTAGCGAAACGAGCACATGTGCCTGGTGGTTCGTACTCGATCGCTGAGCTCGTCGCGCTCGTACGTGCCCAACGCGCGGAGGCACAGGGAGATGCTGCCTGATGACGTCCCCAACGCGAAGCGGCACGCCCCCCGAGGGAGACGTGCCGCCTAAAGAATCGGCCCCTGGACAGGCCAACAACACCACCGCCAGCGTAACCGAACGGGACGCTTACCTGATCCGGGCGATGTTCGACCACGGTGTCGAGGTCGGATACGCGCGAGCCGAAGCGGACATGGCGGCGGCCTGGAAGGTAGTCGCCGAGAAGGTACGCGGTATCCCCCGGCAGATGGAAGTCCAGGAGCGGCGCCTCGTGCACGACACCCTCTGGGCCTACTGCACAGCTCCCGAGTGCAACACGCAGGTCGAAGTACACCGCCGCGTCGACTTCCGCCTTGTGCTGTGCCCTAAGCACCTGCCCAAATCCTGGTGTTCACGTCACCGCGTCGCGGACACGTGCGCATCCGAGCAACGCCTGAAGGAGCGGCTCGACGCCTCGCAGCGCCCGGAGTACACCGGCGGCCCGGTGGAGTGGAACGTTGACCGGCCGCCGCTGGATCGGGGGACGGCCGCGTGACCAATCCTCTCGACGGGGTTGTCGACGCCCCCGACGTCTGCCCGACGTGCAAGGAGCTCGCCCCGGACCACTGCCAGTGCTCCCCGCCCCCGCCGCCGGCCGAGCCACCGCCGGGCAGCGAGCCCGAGCGGGAAAAGCTACCCGCGCCGACCAACCCGATGGCGGTTGCCCGTGTGATCCTCAAGACCTGGCAGCATGACCGAGTTCCGACGCTGCGTCACTGGTGCGGCGCGTGGATGCGCTGGGATGAGACCCACTGGTCAGAGATCGAAGACCGTGAGATCCGCTCGACGCTATACCGCAGGCTTGAGCACGCCCAGTACGTGCACATCACCAGCAAGGGAGACGTCGAACAACGGGAGTGGGCTCCGAACAAGCGGAAGATCTCCGACCTGATGGAGGCCATGGCAGCCATCTGCCACCTCCCGGAGTCCGTGCAGGCGCCAGCATGGATCGGGCGAACCAGCGGGGAACGACACGGTCCGCTGGTGGCATGCCGAAACGGCCTGCTCAGGCTGTCTGACCGGAAACTCCTGGACCTGACCCCCGCCTACTTCAACCTGGTCAGCGTCCCGTTCGACTACGACGCCGCGGCGCCGCCCCCCGCTCAGTGGCTGGAGTTCCTCAGGAGACTCTGGCCCACGACCGGCCGCGACGACGACCAGAGCAAAGCCGAGGACAAAGACGCCATCGCGTCGATTCAGGCAGTACAGGAGTACTTCGCGTACGTGCTGTCCGGCCGGACCCACCTGCACAAGATCCTCATGATCCTCGGCCCTTCCCGATCCGGTAAGGGCACTATTGGCCGGACGCTGACCGCTCTCCTCGGCGCCGGCAACGTCGCTGGCCCAACCATGGCCAGCATGGCGACCAACTTCGGTATGGCGTCGCTGATCGGCAAGCCCTTCGCGGTCATCTCCGATGCCCGGCTCACCGGCAACGCGGGCAACCAGGTCGTAGAACGTCTGCTGACCATCAGCGGTGAGGACCGCGTCGAGGTCGACCGCAAGTACAAGCAGGCGTGGACCGGCCGACTCCCAACCCGGTTCTTGATCCTCTCCAACGTCATGCCGCAGTTCGGAGACGCCTCCGGCGTGATCGCGCACCGGTTCATCGTGCTCACCATGACGCAGTCTTGGCTGGGCCGAGAGGACACCGAGCTTGAGGGGAAACTGGCCACTGAGCTCGGCGGGATCCTGAACTGGGCACTCGACGGCCTTGACCGGCTCAACAAACGCGGACGCCTGACCGAACCCGGATCGTCGGTTGAAGCCGTGACCGCGATGAAGGACATCGCCTCACCGACGAGCGCGTTCGTCCGGGACTGCTGCGTCACCGGTACCCGCTTCCAGATCACGGTGGAGGAGATCTGGGCAGCCTGGAAGATCTGGTGTGAGGACAACGGCCGCGGCGGCGCCGGTACGAAGCAGATCTTCGGCCGCAACCTCCAAGCAGTGGTTCCACAGATCCGCACCACCCGGCCACGAGACGCGGACGGCAAGCAGGTTCGTACCTACACCGGCCTCCGGCTCCGGACACCGGCCGATGAAAACGAGACCGACAATAAGAACGATCGCGTCTCAAGCGACTCAAGCGGCTCACCGGAGGGCTCTGAGGCCGGGTTGAGACGCACTGAGTCGCTTGAGACGCGATCCTCTCTATTGTCGGTCCCGTTTGAGAGCACGTGCCGCGGGTGCGGCGGATCGATGACGGTCGTGGAACCCGGCCAGACCACCCACCCCGGCTGTGATGCCGCATGAGCCTCGATGACGACATGCGCGCCGCAGTCGACGAGCGCCTCGCCGAGACCATCCGGCGCAACCGCGAACGCCAAGACAACCGGCGCCGGCGCCTCGCCGAACTCTCCGAACGCCGCCGTCACGGCCTGCAGCGCAGGCACCGCGACAAACTCAACCGCAACCAGGAGAAGGCACCGTGACCTCCGCTGCCCACGGTCGTGCCGTCCTCGCCCTCGACGACGTCCTGTGCGACCTCACCCCCCAGACTCTCGCCGCGGTCGGCGACCGGTTCCCCGCCTGGTACCGCGACCAAGCCAAAGCAGCCGTAACCCAAATCGCGACCGGCCTCAAGAACGCAGCCGAACACGGCACCGTCGACCACACCGCAGACATGCCCGCCGCAGACCACCCCGGATGGGTACGGCTGTCGGTCCTGGACTCCCTCGTCCGCTGGTTCGCCGGCACCGCTGACACATGCCTCCACAACCCGCACCCGTCCCGACCCCAACCCGTCGCGTCGGTCGCGTGGAAACCCGACCTCGTCGTCTGCGGGACATGCACACACCTACTCGGCGTCCCCGCGGACTCCACAGCCGACCGCACCTGCGACGCCTGCGGACACATCGTCGCCGGCCTCGAAGCAGGCGAACCCATCTACCCGTTCACCGTCGTATGCGGCGTGCTCATGCACGGCGCCGGCGTCTGTGCCAGCTGCCGCTACTGGCAGACCACACCCACCCGGAAGGACACCCCATGACCACCAACTACGGCGAACACGCCGCACGCATCAAAGAAGCCCACGACCGCAAGCTGCAACGCATCCGCGACCGCTTCACCCGCAAAGAGATCACCGCTGAACTCCGCGACACCCTGATCTCCCGCAACACCGTCGACACCCGGAACCAGCTCACCGAACTCCGTCAAGCCGAACAAGCCGAACGAACCAACCGCCGGCAGACCCTGGAGCGTCGCCTATTCGCACCCAACAGCAGCGACGGCAACGACCCAGCCACCCGCGCCGCCGCGTTCCGCCAGGCCCGCGCCGAAGCGGCCAAGTTCGACGAGGAAGGCGCCATCGTCGCCGAGCTCCGCAAAGCCATGCGCGCCGACGACAAGCTCATGGCCAAGGCCCTGTTCGAACGCGCCCACGACGTCGCCCAGGCCACCGACGGCAAGGGCCTGAGCAGGGTCATCGTCGCCTACCTCAACGAGGTCGAACCCCACAAGACAGACGACTACCGAGAACTGCAATCCATGATCGGTGACGAGAAGTCCCTCAGTGGACGATTCGCCCGCGAAGCCACCTACCTCATGCCCACACCCACAGAGGTCGACCGCTACCAGGACCACAGACTTCCCCAGCTCGCCGCCGACCCACGCTTCGCCGACGTCCAGTAGGAGACCCCTCATGCCCGATGGGTACTGGAAGGACGAAGGGTCTCGGAGGTCACAGCCTCGTCCAACAGGCTGGAAGCAGACCCGAGAACGGATCATCGCCCGCGACGGCGGAGTCTGCCAATGGCTCATGGACGCCCAAGGCACCACACGATGCGGACAGCCAGGAACCGACGTCGACCACATCGTTCCCGTGTTCACGGCCAAGACAGAAGCCGAACTTCACCTACTCGAACAGGACACGAACCTACGGTTGCTGTGCCTCCGTCACCACAGGTGGAAGACCAGCAGCGACGCAGGCAAGGAATCCCAACGCCGACGACCCAAGCGCAAGCGTGATCCCGAACGCCATCCCGGCCTCATCGACCCGGACAACTCATGACCAGCGACTACACAGGGTGGGGAGTGATCTTCCCCCGGGGGTCGCTGGCACCCGCCCTCGTATAGCGGCTCGCCTTGCCTGACCCCTGAAACGATCGGAGTGCCCGGTATGTCCGATTCTCAACTACAGAGCGTGCCCGACGAAACGGGCCCGTCTGGGCGCCGTCTGTGGACGTCGGTGCTGTCGGTGTTCGAGCTCGACGAGCACGAGATGGCGCTGTTCCGCGAGATGGTCCGCACGGTGGATCTCCTGGACGAGCTCGACGACCAGGTGCGGCAAGACGGGCTGATGGTGCCGGGTCCGGGTCTGACGCAGCGGGTTCATCCGGCCGCGGTGGAGGCCAGGCATGCGCGTATCGCGCTGGCGCGGTTGTCCGCGTCGCTGCGGTTGCCGTCTGGGATGCCGGGTGAGGAGCAGCAGAACGCACGGCAGCGCCGGGTGGGTGTGCGTGGCACGTATGGCGTGCGGGGTGTGGTGTCGTGAGGCTTCGTGCGGAGTTGCGGGATTTCCCGCTGTTTGAGCGGCCGGCGGAGGTGTGGCGGGCGATGGGGGCTCCGTCGTTCATGTGGGATGACGTGGAGGCGTTGCGGGTGGCTCGGCTGGTGACGCGTGAGGGGTTCCGGCTGGACGGGCCTGAGTTCGACTCGTTCCGTGGGCAGGCTGAGCGGCATGTGGTGCGGCGTTTCCGGCGTGAGGTCGCGCGTTGGGTGCTGAGGCAGCGTGGCGCGTTGACGGAGCGGGAACGGAACCGGATCGAACGGTGGCCGTCGTCCATTGAGCGGCGTGTGGCTCCGAAGTCGTGGGTTGAGGGCGTGTCGGTCGCTGAGATAGCCGCGGGGCGGGTGCCGCGGTGAGGCTCCGGAATCCCGAGAGGGATTGGCATGACCGCGCGGCCGGCCTGGTGGCGATTGCCGGGTACGGGTTGGCGCTTGATGCGGACGCAGGCTTGATCGCGCTCGGCGAGCTCGAGGAGCTGGTGGCGCGTCATCGGCTGCTTGCTCTGCCGGTCGATGTACGGAGGTCCGGTGACCCTGTCCGGGCTCTGGATGAGTGGGCTACACGTGTTGGGCTGTGACCCACTTGAGTGGGGTGCAGGTCCACGCGGGGCGGCGCCGGCCCTAGTAACCGGCGCCGGCCCCGCGTCGTGGGCCGTGGCCCTGGGCGGGGTTGGGGATGTGGTCACCCATCCAGGGCCACGACGGTCTAGCGGGTGTGTTTGGCCAGGGTCGACAGGATGAGGCGGGATGCGCGGTCGCCGTAGTTGACGCGGCAGATGAGCGTGCCGGTGCCTGCCCAGGCCCACCAGCGCCACCCGGATTCGCCGACTTGCCGTACAACGAGCTTGGGGTGCGGGTGTGGCCAGTTGGTGCCGCGTGGGGGGATCAGCTCGACGTGGTCGCCGCGGTTGGTGACGGACCATCCTTGGCGTTCGAGTGAGATCCGCAGCATGTGGACGCCGACCGGATCGGGAGGTAGAGACGTTGGCGACGAGCCTTCGGCATCCTTGGCGCGGTTGTCTCGGCTCGCCGCCCCCGCCCGCTTCATCATGGAGTGCCGTCCGTGACCTCGGCGAGCTTGGCGTGCAGTTCATCCGAGGTGTCGGCTTCCACAGCTGTGACGAAGTGGTCGACCAACCGGCCGGTGACAGGGTCACGTTCGGGGTTCCGGGTTGCCCACCACCGATCACGATTGGTCGTGATGATGGACCAGCCGGGGAAGTCTCGGCGTAGCGCGGCTTTGATCTCGTCGGTGCCTGCCGCTGGTCTCGTCTGCGTCACACGACACAGGCTTTCGCCGAATCAACACACAGACCACGGACGGGGTGTCCGGGTGCCAGTGGCCGTATCCGGCCGCACCCGGACGTGGTGTCCGGGTTACCGGTCGACGTCGACCGCGCGAGCCAGACGACGCAGGCCCGGGGAGAGCCGCCGTGTCTCGTTCACCAGGTCGCCGACCAGCGCCCGCGCCGGCCCCTGGTGCCGGAACCACTCCGGCGAGATCGACTCCGCCTCCTGCAACGTCGCTTCGGCGGTCACGTGGTGGCTGGCGTCGACATGGGACGACGCGACGTCCAGCAGATGCCGCGCATAGCTGATGTCGTACAGGTCACCGCGTTCTACGCGCTTGGCGGCCTTCAATGCTTCGCCGGGCTTGTGGAGCATCGTGTACGCGTGTGTGGCCTGCATTGCCACGGCGGTGGGCCCGAAGTTCACTTCGTAGTCGTGGCGGTCGTGGTCGAACCGCCCCACTCCGGTCCGTGCGTACCCGATGTACTCCCGCACCTCATCGGTTCGCTCCGCCGCGGCGGCGCTGGCCAGGCCGGTCAACACCAGGCCGCCCCACGCCGTCAGGTGCGGCAACGGTGACCGGGTGAAGTCCGGTTCGATCTGTTCGGCGACGCGCAGCGCGTGCCGCTCGGCGACGTCCAGGCGGCCTTGGTGGTGGACGCACCACGCCCATGTGCCGTGCATGGTGCCCCACAACAGCTGGTCGTCGCCGCCGGTGGAGGCGTGGATTGCGCGTTCGGCGGCCATCACGGCCAGGTCGTCCTTGCCCAGGTGCACGAGTGTGCACGCGGCGAGCTGGTAGGACTGCGCGAGTGGCTTGGCCGCGGCCGGCCCGTGCTCGCGGGACGCCATGCGGGTTTCGGCGAGCAGGCCCGGCAGCGTCGCAGCCAGGCGGGAGAACCGGCCGCCCCAGTAGTCCAGCCAGCCGCCGCGGACCGCGCGTTCAACGTCGGGCAGCGCGGGCGGTTCGGTGTCGTCGTCGGTGATGCCGGGCAGCAGGCTCGGCGACAGGATCGCGTCTCGTACAGACAGCACCCGCGCATCTTCGCTGGGATCGAGCCGTGGCCGCTTCCCAATCAACGCAGATGGGTCTACATCGAGCGCTTTGGACAGCTTGACCAGTGAGGAAACCCGGGCGGATTCACGGCGACCTTGCTCAAGCTTGCCGATCAGGTCGACCGATACTCCGGCCGCTTCGGCGAGTTCCTCTTGGGTGAGTGATTGGTCCTTGCGGAGCTTCTTGAGTCTCGCGCCAATCGTTGTACGGTCTGACATAGGCCCTGCGCCCTTCCGTGGAAGCCCAGACAACTCCCACGGTAGGCGCAGGGCCTAGCGCATGTCAGGTGCCCCGGTTCATCTCGCGGTCGTGCTCGACGGCGTCAGCGTGCCGGTAGTCGTCCGCGGTGGCGTCGAACGCGGGTCCGTCGACGTGCTCCGTGCACCTGGTCTGTCCGGGACGCGGAGCGTTGCGGCACCACTCCCGGCGGACGGTGATCTCTTCACAGGTCATGGTCTTGTCCTTCTTTCGGGCTGCAGAGTCCCGAGCCGCGCCATGCCTTGCCATGCCCTGCCAAGGGTTCCGAGTGTACGCCGGTCGAGCGTCTGTGACGGTTCGGCGTGACGCGGGGCGGGGGTTGGGGGAGGGAGTGTGAGGTCAGCGGGTGTGTCACGGCGCGTGACACCTGCCCGTGACACCCGCGTGACAGGTACGCGTGACACCCGCGTGACAAGATCAAACACGTGCCTGCGCATGCGTCCCACGCGCAGCCGTACGCACGCGAAAAGGGGCCCCGCCGACCGTGACGGGGCCCCTTGCCTGTCGGGCTAGACGCCTACAGGGGTCCGGTCGAGCGCCTCCAGGTCGTCGATGCTGTAGACGGTGGTGGACGCGGAGTCGTCGGCGACGATGACGCCCATGGCCTGCAGCTCCTCAATGACCTTGTACGTCCAGCCGCGGGACGTCATCCCAGCCGCTTCCCGGAGCTTCCTGAGCTCAGGGTCTCCGGCCGTGAAGGTGGGTTTGCCGACTGCGGAGCGGTGCCGGATCCAGTCGTGGACCAGGCCGCGCGCCGCGGCCGGCGGCATCTTCTGCCCGGACGGGGCGGGGATGACGAACCGGTCGGCCTCGTCGCCGGTGGGCTCACGGACCTCGTCGTCAGGGCTCGCGGTGACGGTCGGGTCTGGGTCGTCGTCGGTCTGGTACTCCTCAACCGGGTTGTCCTGGTCGTCGAGCAGCTCGTCGTCGTCCTCGTCGGTGCCGGCGGGCATCGGGATGGCGACGGCCGTGGTCCCGACGAGCCGAGCGGTGAACTCGTCCACCGTCTTGGCTGCGGCCGGCCACTGCGCGGCGTGTGCCTTCATGGCTGCGTTGGCTTCCCGGTCGGTCTTGCCCCACGAGAACGTGCGCAACGGCATCGCGTAGCGCGTCTCAGCAATCCCTGGGACGTCCAGGAACGCCATTCCGGGCTGGTGGTTGCCCCACAGCTCCGGAGACGCCCCAGCCTCCTTCTGACGCTCGCTAAGCCCGAACCCGGCATCGTCGGACTCCATCACGCCAAAGCACATCTTCCCGAGCTGCCCGCGGACGATCGTCGGGCCTTGCGTGTAGTCCGACCGCTGATAGGACAGGATCACCGACCCGCCCGCAGAGCGGATCTCCTTGACGACCTCCTCGAACTTGTCGGCGTCCCTGCTGCCCAGCGCAGCGTGGAACTTGGGGAACTCCTCGATCCACAGGTACCAGTACGTCAGGCCGCAGCCCTTCGCCCACTTCTGGTAGCCGTGCTCGGCCAGCCGCTTGGTGCGCTTGGGGATCTCGGCGTGCATCTTGCGGACCAGGTCGACCGCGCCGGCCTTGGTCGTCTCGAACCGGTGCAGGCCGTTGCGCATCGGTCCGAACGTCTGGGTGTCCTTGGACATGTCGATCGCGAAGATTGCGGCGTCGTACCGGGTCATGATCTCGGCACAGTAGTTCCAGCACCCGCCGATCGACTTGCCGGACCCGATGGCACCCATGGTCTGCATGTAGTGCCCGATGAAGGTGTGCAGGACATCGGACATGTCTTGGTACAGGCCCGGACGCAGCGGTTCGGCGATCGACCCGCCTGGCCGGTAGGGGCCGATCCACGGAAGCGGCTTCTTCATGGTCCGAGGGTCGGTCACGGTGACGTGCATGCGGGACGCGTCGTCTTCGTCCTCAGCCAGCACCACCGACCCGGGCGGGAACTGCAGCCCCGACTCCATCCGGTCGACCGACTTCAACGCGTCACCCTGGGTCTTCTCCCCGGGCGGGAGCTGCATCTTGCCCTTGATCGCGTGTTCGGTCACTTCGGTCGTGCGGACCGTGCCGTCGTTGAGTCCGAACTTGCCCTTGGACCTGTTGAACAGCCACGCCAACGGGTCAGTGATGCCTTCGGCCCCGGGCTGTTGCCTGATCAGGACCCGTGCGTTCCAGAACACCGCCAGGTAGCCGCCGCCGAAGAACCACGCGGCCAGCGTGAACCCCGACGTGGGGCCGGTGATGGTGGCGACGGTGAACCACAGCGACGCGCCGCCAGCCGTGACGGTGGCGTGCATCCGCCCGACTGGGCCGCGGCTGTGGGCGATAAGCCACGTGAATGCGGCCAGCGCCACCGACGCGAACGTCCCGAACATCGTCGCCCACACCACCGCCGGCGGGTCACCCCACTTGGCGTGAGAGACCGCACCGACGACCATGAGCAGGATCAGCACCACGTACGGCGGGATCAGCACCCCGATCCGCGACACGGCCGCCACGGTGATCCGCTCCATGGTGGCGTCCCCTGCGATCTCCAATGTCTGTTTGCGTGCCATTACAGGTCCACCTCCCCTGTGTACTTGGCTTTGCTGGTGTCGCCGCGCGAGTCGATGTCGAGGAACTCGCGCCGGTACTGCAGGTTGAAGCGGACGGCCTCCGCTGAGATGCCTTGAGCCAGGTCACGGGCCCGCGCCAGATGCCGAGCGACGCGCCGGGCCCGCCACCTGACGTTGAGGTGCTGCAGCCGCGGGTGGAACCGCAGCTTGAGCATCGCCGAATGCGCGGCCGTGGCGCCGACGTCCAGCTCTGACGCCATGTCGCGGGCCAGGCGCTGTGTCTGCTTGGCGTACTCGCTGACGCTTCGGGACACGCGGTCGTTGAACTCGATGTCTCCGAGCGATTCGATGCGCCGTTCACCCGATCCCATGCGTCACCACTTGTCCGATGCGTTGATGAAGTGCTGCACGTACGCCTGGTGGAACCGCAGACCCTCTTGCGAGAGGCCGTAGGCGAGGTTCTGCGCCCTGCGGAGCCGCTTGGATACGCGCCGGGCCCGCGCCCTGACGTCGACTCCGAACAGCAGCGGGTGGCCCTTGAGTGAGGCCATGGCGGCTTCGGCGTCGTTGGCTGCCTGGCCGAGTTCGAACGCCCACCGGTGGCCGAGCGCGAACAGCTCTTGGCCGTAGTCGTGGAACGCCTCACCGAGTGACCCGTGGAAGGGGATTTCGGCGAGTTCGGTGATGTTCTTGCCTCCGCGGCTCATCGGCGGTGCCTCCAGGTGATCGGGGCCCGGTACCGCGGTGCCGGCACTTGAGCGCCGAGCGCGAACCCGAACCCGATGAACGCGACGACGGCCGCTGGCGCGACGGGTGCGGCCAGCAGCTCGTGGAAAAGCAGGTACAGGGCTCCGGCGAAGCACCCGGCAACCAGCAGGTGATCAAACAGGCTGGGGCGCCAACGGCGCGTGCGGGTACGCGTACCTCGCCGCGTACTCCTGCGCTGAGTCATGATGAGGGTCCTCCTTTGATTGAGGGGGACCTGGCCCCGGGCGTGCTGTGGAAGGTCCACCCGGGGCCAGGCAATGGGGGGGGTTACTGGGCGGGTACGCGTACGCCGTTGGCGAGTTCGGCCAGGTACGCCTGTACCTGCTGCGCTCGCGGCTGGCCGCATTTGAGGGCCCGGCGGATGGGACGGATGCCCGGCACCTGGCCCTCGTCGAGCTCGCTCGCGAACACCTCGCGGGCCCGAGCGAGTACATCGGCGGGCACGTCGAGTACGGCGTGTACAGGCTCGGGCTCTGATACCCCATTAGGTTCTGATGGGATTTCCGGCTCCGCGGCCTCGAGCGCGGGCAGTGGCCACCAGGACAGCGCCGGCGTGTGCGGTTCGGGCTCAATGTCGTCCCACAGCGCGTACCCGTCCGCCACGGGCTCCTCTGCAGCGGCGGGAAGGGTGTCGCCCCCGGATACCCCGTGCCGCTCCTGAGCGCTCCCCAGAGCCAGCAGCGCGAACGACGCCACGACCATCAGCCCGTCGACTGCGAGCGGCCCAATGGTCGCGGTGAGGTCGTCCTCGCCGTACGCCTCCAGCAGCGCGGCCATGTGCCGGTAGGAGACGACCGCAGCAACGCCGGCGACGACCGCAGTACCGCCGTAGCGGGCAGCGACCCAGCCCCACGTGGACGGCCACTGGACCCGGCCGAGAAGCTCGACCACCAGGAGCAGCGCCAACGGGTAGAACGCCGCCGCCAACTGCGCCCCGAACTCCGGCTTCCACGTCTCCGCGGTCTTGTGCGCCTCCTGGAGGGTCTCCGGCGACGGGTAGTAGGTGTGGGCGACGTTCGCTGAGATCGACACGGCTACGCCCAGCAGGAACGCGCCGGTTGCCCAGATCTTCGCCGGGTTCACGCTGCGGCCTCCTCTGCGTGCTCGGGGAAGAACCGCGCGAGGAGTTCGCCGACGACGTCACGCCGCACGGCCGCGTTGTCCGCGGCGGGCAGGCCCGCGGGGCGCTCGTAGGAGTGCCCGGAGAACGTGACGCCGGCGAACTCGCCGGCCTGCACGATCGGGAGCACGGACAGGTCGTCGCAGGCGATGCCGTGCGCGTCGAGGACGGCCTGAAGGTCGTCGTGCAGCGCGCTCAGGTTGAGCCGCTCGGGCATGGTCGCGGTCATCGGCCGGCCCCCTCGCGGTAGTCGAGGGACACGGCCTCGCTCCACGTGGCACCCGCCTCGATACGCCGGCGCGCGGCCTTCTGCGACACGTAGCCGACCGGCTGGTGCTCGGCGAGCTTCTCCTCCAAGTACGAGACGGCGTCGTCGATGTTCGGGCACCCCGAGCCAAGCAGGCTCTCCAGCATCACCGTGACGTGCATGACGCGGTCGAGGAGGATCTTGGTGCGGGTCTCGTCGTGCTCGACGGTCGCCGCGTGCGGGATCGCGATCCCGTCGAGAACCGCGAGGATGATCTTCACGGTCTCGCTGGGGAGTATGTCGTTGGGCGTGGGATGATTCGTCATTGGGTTCGGACCTTCCTAGTGGGCTTCCGGATCAAGGGCTCGGCCGGTGCTTCCATCACCGCGTCCGGGCCCGTCCTACGTTCGGCGTCGTGGTTTACGACCACTGACGTCGACCATGAAGCCGTCGACGCCCACCAGGGCCACGGAGCGGGTCTTGGCCAGCGCCACTCAGATCACCCCGCGCAGATGCTCGATCGTGAAGCCGTCCACGACGTTGCCGGGCGCGGGGCGGCGGGGCGGCTCGGTCAGGAGACAGATGGCATCGACCCTGACGGCTGAGCCCGCGATGCCGTGCCGTGCGGCCCATCGCCAGGCCAGCCGCCGTAACCGGACCGCCTTCTCCTGCGTGATCGCTTCGAAGGGGGTGCCCAGTGCGGCGTTCTTGCGGGTCTTCACCTCACAGACCACGTGCTGCCGTCCGTCATGGGCGACGATGTCGATCTCGCCCTGGCGGCACCGCCAGTTGCGATCGATGATCGTCCAGCCGAGTCCGGCCAGGTAGACGGACGCCGCGTCCTCGCCGCGCTGCCCGAGGGTCATGTTGTTCATGGTCGATACCTCCGGCCTTCGACGTTGCCCCGGGCCGGGCTCGGAAGGAAGTCGAACGGAATTCTGGGGATAACTCGGCCTTGGTGCTTGCTTGACGCGGTCGGGGGCGACAGCGTGACCGCTGTGGATGGTTCGCAGGCACCCTGGGCGCGTGAGGCACTCGCGGATTTCGAGCTGCATCTGAGGGCTGAACGTGATGTGTCGCCCCACACGTTGAGGGCCTATCTCGGTGACCTTGCCGACCTGTGCCTGTACGCGGCGAACGTGGGTGTGGGCGAGCCCGAGGGGTTGGACGTCGGGGTGCTGCGAGGCTGGCTGGCCCGCCAACACGCACTTGGCCGTAAACGAGCCACGCTTGCCCGCCGGACTGCCGCGGCCCGTGCGTTCACCCGCCACCTCCATAGGAGGGGCCTGATTTCAACGGATCCCGGACTTCTGCTGGGCACTCCCAAACGGGAGCGTGACCTGCCTGCAGTGCTCACGCAGGGCGAGGCTGCCCGGTTGCTGGACGAGATGGAGGCGGAGGGGGCGCTGGGCCTGCGCGACCGCGCGGTCCTGGAAGTGCTCTACGGGACTGGCGTACGTGTCAGCGAACTCTGCGGCCTGGACATCGACGACTTGGACACCGCTCGGAGAACGGCGCGGGTGCTGGGCAAGGGCGGCCGCGAACGTACGGTCCCCATGGGCGAACCGGCGGCACGGGCCGTCGCGGACTGGCTGAGGCGAGGCCGTCCCGCGATCGTCACCAAGGACAGCGGGCCCGCGCTCTTCCTGGGCGCGCGGGGAGGGAGACTCCACCCCACCAGCGCCCGGCGCATCGTCCACACCCGTATCGGGGAGGTCGGCGTGCCAGACCTCAGCCCGCACGGTCTCCGGCACAGCGCGGCAACGCACCTCCTGGAGGGAGGCGCCGATCTCAGGAGCGTCCAAGAGATCCTGGGCCACGCATCGTTGCAGACCACCCAGATCTACACCCACGTCTCAGCAGAACGTCTCAAACAGGTGCACCGCCAAGCCCACCCTCGCGGTGCTGAATAGCCGCCTTTCGGAGGCTCTCTCGGTGTGCCTGGGGCGCGGGCCTCGGGGTTGCGAGGGGCGTCTCCGTAATGGCCGTCGGGGGTTAGGGCGACGGGGTTTGGCGTTGGCGGCGCTGGCGGCGTTCCTGGGTCAGGTCGATTACGCCTGTGGGGGGCTTGCGGCGCGTGAGGGTGCGGGTGGTGCGCCAGGCGAGGGAGCAGGCAAGGGCTAGGAGAATTCCGGCTATCGCCCCGCCTGTGGCGGTTGTCGCGTCGCGGAGGTCTAGGCGGGGTTCTGGTTCGTAGGGCGGTGGCTGTTCGGGCTTGGCGTCTGCGGGTGTGGGTTCGGACGGCCATAGGGGGAGCAGGCGGATGCGGGGGCGGACCAGGCTCAGGGGATCCAGATAGGTCGCGTCCCTCAGCAGGCCCCAGTGAAGACAGGGTTCGGCGCAGTGAGAGCTCGCCTCCAGGACGCCTATGTGCGCGCCGGCCTCGACCGGGCGGCCCAACGGGAGCTGGGATCGTACGGGCAGGTAGGTGGTGCGGACGGGGCCGTGGTTTATGGCGATCACGCCTCGGCCGGCCAGGCGGCCGCTATAGGACACGCGGCCGGGGCCTGCGGCGTAGACCGGTTGACCTGGGCGGGCGGCCAGGTCGACGCCTCGGTGGCCGGAAGACCAGGGGGCCGGTGGCGGCGAGAATCCCCGTACGATCCGGGGCGCGGGTGGTCCTAACGGCCAGCGCCACGCGTCCGAGGCGGGCATGCCCCATGCCTCTGGCGCGGGCATGCGCCATGCTTCCGGGGCGGGCATGCGCCGCACGTCCGGGGCGGGCATGGTCGCGGCGCAGGCGAGCAGAAGTGTGACGAGGGTCATGTCCGGCAGGCTGCCTCGACGGGGCCGCTCGTCACCAGGCCCGGACCGGATTGTGGAAAACCCCCGGGCGGCCACCTCCGGTCGATTCCACGTGTACGGCGGTCATCCCATAGACTTGGGAAACGGTCGCGTGGGTGCTTACCCGAGCGACCGAATTCACGCGCTCCCTGGCCACCTGCTTCTGACAGGTGGGGCACGGCCTCTCGGTCCGTCACCACGGTGACGGAGGGGCCGAGCCGGGCGCCGGCATCCAACCGAGAACGTGGCCCGGAAAGAGCGAACCGGGCCGGACAGGAGAACACGGGCAATGGCACCCGTCGTCACAATGCGGCAGCTGCTTGAGAGCGGCGTCCACTTCGGCCACCAGACCCGCCGGTGGAACCCGAAGATGAAGCGGTTCATCCTCACGGACCGTAACGGCATCTACATCATCGACCTGCAGCAGTCGCTGTCCTACATCGACCGCGCCTACGAGTTCGTCAAGGCCACGGTCGCCCACGGCGGCACGATCCTGTTCGTCGGCACCAAGAAGCAGGCCCAGGAGGCCATCGCCGAGCAGGCCACCCGGGTCGGGATGCCGTACGTCAACCAGCGTTGGCTGGGCGGCATGCTCACCAACTTCTCCACCGTCCACAAGCGGCTCACCCGGCTCAAGGAGCTGGAGGAGATCAACTACGACGACGTCGCGGGCTCCGGCATGACCAAGAAGGAGCTTCTGGGTCTCCGCCGCGAGAAGGACAAGCTCGAGCGCACCCTCGGCGGTATCCGCGACATGGCGAAGGTTCCCAGCGCCATCTGGATCGTGGACACCAAGAAGGAGCACATCGCCGTCAACGAGGCCCGCAAGCTGGGCATCCCGGTCGTGGCGATCCTCGACACCAACTGCGACCCCGACGAGGTCGACTACCCGATCCCGGGCAACGACGACGCGATCCGCAGCGTCAGCCTGCTGACCCGCGTGGTCGCCGACTCCGTGGCCGACGGCCTCATCGCCCGCGCCGGCGCCGCCTCCGGCGGCGACGAGAAGCCGGCCGAGGGCGGCACCGTCGCCGAGCCGCTGGCCGAGTGGGAGCGCGAGCTGCTGGAGAACAAGGAGCAGGTCGGCACCGAGACCGCCAAGGCCGCTGAGGCCCCGGCCGCCGAAGCCCCGGTCGCCGAGGCCACCGAGGCCACCGGGGGCGAGGCCGCTCCCGCCGCCGACGCTCCGGCCGCCGCTGAGGCCCCTGCCGCTGAGGCCCCCGCCGCCGAGGTTCCGGCCGCCGAGGCCCCGGCCACCGAGGCCGAGCAGGCCTGACGACGACGTGGTGCCCCTGGGGCGGATGTACGCGGCGTGCGGCCGCCCCGGGGCCCGTCTCACCAGCAGACTTCCATCCCGACAGAGACGAAGAAAACGATGGCGAACTTCACCGCCGCTGACGTCAAGCGGCTCCGTGAGCTGACCGGCTCCGGCATGATGGCCTGCAAGAACGCTCTCACCGAGGCTGACGGCGACTTTGACAGGGCCGTGGAGATCCTGCGCCTCAAGGGCGCCAAGGACGTCGGCAAGCGCGCCGAGCGCACCGCCGCCAACGGCCTGGTCGCCGAGCGCTTCGACGGCACCGGCGACGGCGCCCTGCTCGAGCTCAAGTGCGAGACCGACTTCGTCGCCAAGAACCAGGCGTTCATCGAGCTGGCCGACCGTCTGGTCGAGTTCGCAGCCAAGAGCGAGGCGACCGACGCCGACAGCCTCAAGGACCTGGAGATCGAGCCGGGCAAGACCGTCCAGGCCCTGATCGAGGAGAACGGCGCCAAGATCGGCGAGAAGCTGGAGCTCGGCCGTTACGCGCACTTCCAGGGCGCGTACGTGGCCAGCTACCTGCACAAGTCCGACCCGCAGCTGCCGCCGACCACCGGCGTGCTCGTCGAGCTCGACACCGAGAACGCCGAGATCGCCAAGGACATCGCCCAGCAGATCGCGGCGATGGCGCCCAAGTACCTCACCCGGGACGAGATCCCGGCCGAGGCGGTCGAGAAGGAGCGGGCGCTCGCCGAGCAGCTCACCCGCGACGAGGGCAAGCCCGAGCAGGCCATCCCGAAGATCGTCGAGGGTCGCGTCAACGCCTACTTCCGGGACTTCGTCCTGGTCGAGCAGGCGTTCGTGAAGGACGGCAAGAAGACGATCGCGAAGGTCCTCCAGGAGGCCGGCGTGAACGTCAAGCGCTTCGCCCGCTTCAAGGTCGGCCAGAGCTGACGCTCGCCGCTTAGAGGCATTCTGGGAACAGGGACCCCGCAGCGCCCGCCACAAGCACGGCGTTGTGGGGATTCCCCGGATCTGGGCACAGGTCGCAGGAGAGCCCGGGTCCGGGGACGACCCCCCGAGAAACAGGGACCGACAGATTACGAAGCCGCGATACGAGGAGGCCGCCGCCGTGCAGGAGAAACCGAACGCTGACACGACGGCGGCCGCGTCGTCTCCACAAACGTCCGGTACGTCCGGTGCGTCCACCCAGGCCGCCCCGTCCGGCGCCCAGACCGTCTCGCCGAGCGCCGCGGGCGCCCCGGCCGTCTCGTCCGGCGCCCGTGGCGTGCCCGCAGGTCACAAGCGTGGCTGGAAGCGCGTTCTGCTGAAGCTCTCCGGCGAGGCGTTCGCCGGACGCGACCCGCTGGGCATCGACCCGGAGGTCGTCCAGCACGTGGCCGAGGCGATCGCCGAGGCCGTGCGTGACGGAGTGCAGGTCGCGGTGGTGTGCGGCGGCGGCAACATGTTCCGCGGCGCCGCGATGGCCGAACGCGGCATGGACCGCGGCCGCGCCGACTACATGGGCATGATCGGCACCGTGATCAACTGCCTGGCCCTCCAGGACTTCCTGGAGAAGCTCGGCCTCGACACCCGCGTGCAGACCGCCATCACGATGAGCCAGGTCGCCGAGTCCTACATCCCGCGGCGCGCCATGCGGCACCTCGAGAAGGGGCGCGTGGTGATCTTCGGGGCCGGTCTCGGCCAGCCGTTCTTCTCCACCGACACCACCGCCGCGCAGCGCGCGCTGGAGATCGGCGCAGAGGCGGTGCTGAAGGGGACTCAAGTGGACGGTGTGTACGACGCCGATCCGCGAAAGAATCCGGACGCGGTCAAGTTCGACCGTTTGGATTACGGTGAAGTTCTACAGCGGGGCCTGAAGGTCATGGACGCCACGGCCATCAGTCTCTGCATGGACAACGAACTGCCCATCGTGGTCTTCGACCTCATGGGACAGGGCAACATCGTCCGGGCCGTCCGGGGTGAGAAGATCGGCACGCTGGTCAGCCCGGCCGAGGGCTGACCGGAGCCGAGCAGGCACCGGCGTTCAGGTGACATTGGCCGATCAGATGACACGGGAGTCGAAGTGATCGACGAGACCCTCCTCGAGGCCGAGGAGAAAATGGAGAAGGCGGTCGCGGTCGCCAAGGAGGACTTCCAGGCCATCCGCACCGGCCGGGTCACTCCCGCCATGTTCAACAAGATCACCGCGGAGTACTACGGCACGCCGACACCGGTCAACCAGCTGGCGTCGTTCACGCTGCCGGAGCCGCGCATGGTCATCGTGCAGGTCTTCGACAAGTCGTCCATGCAGGCTGTCGAGAAGGCGATCCGCGACAGCGACCTCGGTGTGAACCCCACCAACGACGGCAACGTCATCCGCGTGGTCTTCCCCGAACTCTCGGAGGAGCGCCGCAAGGAGTTCATCAAGGTCGCCGGCGGCAAGGCGGAGGACAGCAAGATCTCCATCCGCAACATCCGCCGCCGCGCCAAGGAGACCCTCGACAAGCTCGCCAAGGACGGCGAGGCCGGCGAGGACGAGGTCCGGCGTGCCGAGAAGGAGCTCGAAGACACCACCCACAAGTACGTGGCGCAGGTCGACGAACTTCTCGAGCACAAGAAGGCCGAGCTCCTCGAGGTTTGATGGAACTGGACGCGTCCGGGGAGCCCGAGGGCTCCCCGGGTGAGCCGGAGGCACCGCGGACGCCACCCCCGGCCCACACGAAGACCGGGCGTAACCTCCCCGCCGCCATCGTTGTCGGCGTGGCCCTGGGCGCGCTCGTGCTGCTCTCCCTCTACACCGTCAAGACGATCTTCCTGGTCGTCATGGTGGTGTTCCTCGTCATCGGCCTGCGCGAGCTCACCGACGCGTTCAAGGCCCGCGACATCCGGGTCCCGCTGATCCCGCTCGCCCTCGGCCTGGTCGCGGGCGCGATCACCGCGTACGGCTGGGGCCCCGAGCCGCTGGTCGCGGTCACCGCGCTGACCATCCTCACCGTGCTCATCTGGCGCATGGCCGACGGCCCGGCGTCCGGTTACGTCCGGGACGTCACCGCAGGCGTCTTCGCCACCGGCTACCTGGTGCTGATGGGCGGCATCGTCGCCCTCCTCATGGAGCCCGCCGACGGCGACCACCGCATCGTGATCTTCATCGCCACCACCGTCGCCAGCGACATCGGCGGCTACTTCGCCGGGACCTTCCTCGGCAAGCACAAGCTGGTCCCCGCGATCAGTCCCAAGAAGACCTGGGAGGGCGCCGGAGGCGCCGTCCTGGCCTGCATGCTCGTCGGCGCCTGGCTCGTCGCCTGGCTGCTGGACGGCCATCTCTGGGAGGGCGCCGTCATCGGCGCCGCCGCCGCGGTCATCGCCATCGCCGGCGACCTCATCGTCTCCATGATCAAGCGCGATCTCGGCCTCAAGGACATGGGCACCCTCCTCCCCGGCCACGGCGGCGTCATGGACCGCCTCGACTCCTTGATCGCCACAGCCCCCGTGGTCTGGATCCTCCTGGAACTCTTCCTCCCCTCCACCTGAACCCGCGCTCACCTGGACCGCGCTCACCTGGCGGCTAGGGCCCCTCGGCTGGTCAGCTGACGACCCAGGTACGGGACTGTTGGGACAGGCGGCGGATCAGGGCGTCGGAGCCCTCGCTCTTGGCGTAGTTGTGCTCTTCGCCCGTGATGGGGACGAGCCACAGCCAGTGGACGGGGTCGCCTTGAATGGTGAGGCCGTCCATGGGTGGGGCGATGGGGCCAGGGAGACGGGTGGGGTCGTCCAGGAGGAGCACGCCTTCCCAGTCGGCCGACTCGGTCGTGTTCAGCGGGAACGTCCGAGCCTCGTGGTACCACTTGACGACGTCACCGGGGGCGAACCACGTGACGGAACGCCAGGGGTATTGGGCCAGCCAGGGGAAGATGCTGCCCGCGCGCTGGCTGGGCAGGGTGGTGGCAAGGGCGAGCTCTATGCGGGCATGCGGGGCCACCTCGTCCTCGTACAACTCGATCGTGGGCATGCGCTGGCGGCTCATGCCCACTGTGCTCAGCACCGTGAACTCGCGGTCACCGCGAGCGGGACGTTCCGAGACGCCGACCGTAGGGGCCAGGCCGTCGCGCAGTTGGCGGCCCACGTCGTGCCAGTAGTGGCCGCCTGGGCCGAGGCGGTGGAGGAGATGACCGAGGACGGATTGCTGGAAGTCCGCCCAGGAGCCGTCGGCCCGTACGGTCTGCCAGTGCCGGCGGGCACGTTCGAGGCGAGGGCCGAACGGCTCGTCCGAGAGGGGGAACGCGAACGGGCTCTGCTTGGTCGCGTCGCGGCTGTAACCGGGGATGCCGCGTTCCATGTCGGACCAGCCCGGGATCACGCAGAGCAGGTCACCGGCCTCCAGGATCGCCACGCCGTCGCCCTCCTCGAACCACACCGTTTCGAGGTCGCCGAGGGCCGGGCGGCCCTCCGGGTGGCTCACGTGATCGGCGCTCAGCAACGGCGCGAGGCCTGCGTCCAACCGGGACCGGTCGAAATCCTGGGAGGCGGGGCCGTGGTTGGCGATCCACACCGCCCCGACGACCGCGTCCTTGGCGTTCCTGAGATAGGCGGCCGAGACGACGCCGTCGGTCTCCACCACAAGCCTGCGGCTTCCGTACGGGCTGACCTCATCGAGGACTGCCTTCGAAACGGACCCCCTGTGCAATACCGACATGATCGAAAGCCTAATCCCCGCTAATGGTCATGCGCAGCATCCCGGACGTAACCCCCGTACGGCTCAACCCCCCGTACGGCTCAACCCCCCGTACGGCTCAACCCCCGTACGGCCCAGGCACACGCTGGGGTTTGCGACACTGGAAGGACCATGTCTGCCACCGAGAAGACCCCGGCCAAGCTCGTCTTCGCCGCACCCCGCCGCGCCAAGCCGCCGCGCCACCTCGCCGACCTGACCTCCGCCGAACGCCGGGAGGCCGTCGCCGAGCTGGGCGAGAAGCCGTTCCGCGCGGATCAGCTGTCGCGGCACTACTTCGCGCGCCTTGCCGACGACCCGGCCGAGATGACCGATCTTCCGGCCGCGGTCCGGGAACGGCTGGCGAACGAGCTGCTGCCCGAGCTCCTGACGCCCGTCCGCGAGCTGACCTGCGACGGCGGCAAGACGCTCAAGACGGTCTGGAAGGCCTTCGACGGCGTGCTGTTCGAGTCGGTGCTGATGCGCTATCCCGACCGGGCGACGATGTGCGTCTCGTCACAGGCCGGATGTGGCATGAACTGCCCGTTCTGCGCCACCGGGCAGGCCGGGCTGACCCGCAACCTGTCCACGGCGGAGATCGTCGAGCAGGTCGCTGCGGGCGCCCGTGCCATGGCCCGTGGCAAGATCACTGGTGGGCCCGGCCGGGTCTCCAACATCGTTTTCATGGGCATGGGCGAGCCGCTGGCCAACTACAAGGCGGTGCTCGGGGCGGTCCGCCGGATCACCGATCCGGCGCCGGCGGGCCTCGGCATCTCCCAGCGTTCGGTCACGGTGTCCACGGTCGGCCTGGTCCCGGCGATCGAGAAGCTGGCGGCCGAGGACATGTCCGTACGGCTCGCCCTGTCGCTCCACGCGCCCGACGACGAGCTGCGCGACGAGCTTGTCCCGATCAACAACCGCTGGAAGGTCAGCGAGGTCCTGGACGCCGCCTGGGCGTACGCGGCCAAGTCCGGCCGCCGGGTCTCGATCGAGTACGCGTTGATCAAGGACATCAACGACCAGGCGTGGCGGGCCGACCTGCTCGGCAAGCTTTTGCGCGGGCATCTCGTGCACGTCAACCTCATCCCGCTCAACCCGACGCCCGGCTCCAAGTGGACCGCCTCGCGCCCGCAGGACGAGAAGGAGTTCGTCCACCGCCTGGAGTCCCACGGTGTGCCGGTCACCGTCCGCGACACGCGCGGCCGTGAGATCGACGGCGCCTGCGGCCAGCTCGCCGCCACGACCAAGGACTGACCCCCGGCGTGGCGAACGGCTCGGCGAGCGGCGTGGTGAGCGGCTCGGCGAATGGCGCGGCGGAGGGTGCGGTCGGCAGGTTGGCGGCGGGCAGGCGAGTGAAAGATCAGCATGGTGCTCTGGCTTTGGAGTCTGCTGCATGGCGGGCACGGGCCGAGGCGCATCGGCGGCGGGTCGCGGGCTGGGTGGAGCCTCATCTCGAACGACGCGGACGTGGTGTGGCGCATCCGGTTGAGGATTTCCTGTTCAGCTACTACGGCTACAGCCCGGGCAAGCTGCGCAGGTGGCATCCGGGGGCGGGCGTCGTCCTTCTGGGCGCCGATGCGCGGGAGTTCGGGCGCGACTATCTCGACACACCCGAGGGTGCCGTCCTCGACGTCGCCTCGTTGATGACCAAGCGCAAGGCCGCGGTGGAGTTCGCCGCCGCGCTGCTGGCCGCGACCGCTCGACGGCCTGCGCATTTCGGGTGCTTCGGGATGCACGAGTGGGCGATGGTCTACAGGTCGCAGGAGATCCGGCATTCGGCTTGGCCGATGAGGCTTGAGGCCGAGGAGATCGCGCAGGTCGTGGAGGCCCGCGGCGTGCGATGCAGCCACTTCGACGCGTTCCGCTTCTTCACCCCGGAGGCGCGGCCACTGAACGTTCTGCAGCCCACCCGGGAGCGTCAGGCGGAGCTCGAACAACCCGGCTGCCTGCACGCGAACATGGACCTCTACAAGTGGGCGTTCAAGCTCTCGCCCCTCATCAGCAGCGAGCTGGTGGCCGACTGCTTCGCGCTGGCCCGTGACATCCGCGCCGTGGACATGCGCGCCAGCCCGTACGACCTCAGCGCGCTCGGGCATGAGCCGATCAGGATCGAGACGCCGGAAGGCCGCGCGGAATACGCCAGCGAGCAGCGTGGATTCGCCGAACGCGCGCATCCGCTTCGGCAGCGCCTGCTCGATGCCTGCGAACGGCTTCTCGGCACCACGCGCTCCGCTGCCATCTGACCTTGCGCGCTGGGCGTACGGGCGCCACTCTGTTGCCGTTGAGCCTTGGGGGAGGCGCGGAACGAGGAGCGAGGGACGGTGAAGACGAGAACACACCGCCTGCCCGTGGCGCTGCGGGGGTACGACCGCGGCCAGGTGGACGATCTGCTCGGCCGTATTCGGAGCACGCTCGGCGCCACGAGCAAGCCGACCGGTCCCGCCATAAGAAGACTCCTCGCCGCCGGAGGCGGCACTGCTCCCGGAGGCGACACCGCTGCCGAAGGCGGCACTGCCGTCGAGAGAATCACCGCTGACGACGTGCGGGCGGCCCGCTTCGACATCGTGCTGCGGGGGTACGAGCCGCGCGCGGTGGACGAGCTGCTCCAGGAGTGCATCCGCGAGCTTCAGGCCGCCGCACCCATCGGGCTCCGCCCGGGGCGTGGGCGGGTCCATCCGGGCTGGCTGATCGGCTGGATCCAGAACGCGCGGTTCACCGGCGCCCGGATGCGGACCGGATATGACGTGCGCGACGTGGACGCCTTCCTCGAACGGGTGATCACGGGGCTGCGCGGGACGGCGCCGCCGGTGACGGCTCGGGACGTACGGGAGATCGTTTTCCGGACCGTACGCTTCGGGCCCGGTTACGACGAGGCAGAGGTCGACGCTTTCCTGGTCCAGCTCGCGGGCGCGCTCGAACGCCGCTGAAACCCCACGCCGGCGGAGCCTGCCCCCGGTTAGGGACGAACCGGATATCCACAGATCTTGGCCGGGTGCTGGCGCGCGGCGCCCGAACACGCAACGCTACGTGACATGGATCACTTCGCCGCGCAGCATCAGCGGCTGCGCTCCCTGTTCGGCGTCTTCTTCGCCCCCGAAGTCACCGGCGCGCTGCTTCCGCTGGCGCGACCCGCGCTGCGGCTCGGTCCGGACGGCGACACGACGGTACGGCTCGGCGGCACGCCGCTGCTTCCGCCCGGCGAGGAATGGCCGACGTGGGAAGGGCGACCCCTCGACTTCATGCTGGCGGTCGACTTCGCGGACCTGGCCAAGGTGATGGACATTCCCGGGTTGCCCCAGGAGGGCCAGGCAGCGTTCTTCTATGCGAGTGCCCTGCCGCGCCCTTGGGGAGACGACCGTGCGCAGCGGGACGGGTGGCGGCTCTTCACAGGCGGCCTGCACGAGGTCGAGCCTCCCGAAGGCACGTCCTCGTTCCCGATCTGCCCGCTCGGCGCGGCGCCGTTCCTCTCACTGCCCGCGCCACAGGAGACCGTGGTCAGGCGTCTTGAGGAACGCTACAGCGGTGTCCTTCCGGTGTACGAGCAGTTGCACGCGGCGTGGCTCCAGCACGTATGGCCCGACGACACTCCGCTGCACCAGCTCGGCGGCTGGCCCGCGCTCGTGCAGCGGCCGCTCGGCCCCGACTGCACGTACGCGTCGACGGGTCGCGACCTCGACACGATGGCCCTCTCTCCCGAAGAGGAGACGGCCGCCGAAAACGAATGGCAGCTGCTGCTCCAGCTCGACTCCGACGCGCGGCTCGGCTGGGACTGGGGCGCCCCGGGCCGCATCTACTTCTGCGTCAACTCCGCCGGACGGTTGGAAGACACCTGGCTCACCCTGCAGGCGGCCGCCACTGCCTGACGACCTCCTGGCTGGATCCGGTCGGAAGTTGGCGTGCTCGCCGCTGTCCGCTCCTGGGAGCCCTGACTAGCGTCAGCGACGTTCCGTACGATCCCGTGTGCACGAAGGGTTCCCAGGGCCGACATGAGCAAGCTGTTCCTCATCCTGCACGTCCTCGCCGCGATCCTCGCGATCGGCCCGGTCGCCGTGGCCGCCAGCATGTTCCCGCCTGCTCTGCGCAACGCGAAGACGGATCCGGACTCCCTCCCGGCACTGCGCAACCTGCACCGCATCTGCCGCGTGTACGCCGTGTTCGGCATCGCCGTGCCCGTCTTCGGATTCATCACCGCCAGCAGCATGGGAGTCCTCAGCGATCCGTGGCTGGTCATCTCGATCCTGCTCACCGCCGCGGCAGCCGCCGTTCTCGGCCTCCTCGTCCTGCCCCGGCAAGCCGCCGCGCTCGCCGCCGTCGAAGGCGCACCGGCCGCGAGTCGGATGGAGGGCGTGGCAGCCGAACGCCAGACCGAGGGCGCGTCAGCCGAACATCAGACCGAGGGCGCGTCAGGTGGCGGTCGGGCTCAGCGCGCGCAGGGCGAGGGGTCGGACGTCGGGCCTCTTGCTGCTCGGCTGGCCATGTTCACCGGGGTGTTCAACGTGCTCTGGGCGGTGGTGACGATTCTGATGATCGTCCGGCCTGGGTCCACGACCGGCGCGTGACGTTCTGCGGTCAGGGGCGGGTCCGGCGGATCAGGACGTACGTGACGCCCACGGCAGCCGTCCAGAGCGCGATGTGGAGGCCCAGACCCGGGAACGCGGCGATGAGATCGTCCGGGCCGTCGTGGGCGGCACGGATCCAGTCGACCATCGGGACCGACAGCCATGACAAGGGGCCGATGCTGAGCAGGAGGGCCGCGGCCGCACCACCGAGGAGCGCCAGCAGCGAGACGCCCGGATCCGGGATGATCGCACGGCTCGTCCAGGCGCCCAGGAAGGTGCCGGCGGCGGCCACCAGGAGATTGAGGGCGAGGCCGGCTGATACGGCGCCGGCGTCGAGACCTGCGGAGAGCCCCTGCGCTGTCGGCACCGCGATGACGGCGACGCCCAGGGCCAGGTTGACGGCGTAGGCCGCCAGGAGACCAGCGAAGGCCGGGGTCAGGTGGTGGCGCGCGGCGGTTGCGGACAAGGCACGCTGTTCGTCCGGCTGGGTGTCCAGGAGCGCACGGGCGGTCCAGGCCCACACCGGGAACATGAACGCCGCGACGTCGCCGAACGCCCCGGCGGCCAGCCTGGCGTTGGCCGGGGCCTGGGAGAGCAGCAGCGCCAGGATCAGGAAGATGACGATCACCGGCTGCAGGATCCGGAGGGACCGCAGGTAGCCGGACACCTGGAAGCGCGCGAGCGCGATCACCGGTCGGCCCTCCGTACGTCGTGGCCGTCCGCGCGGAGCTTGGTCGCGACCTCCTCGGCCTCGCCGGCCCGGACGACCACCTCCAGCACGGTCCACTCGGCTTCTGCGGTCACCGGGGTCACGGTCCCTTTCTCGACGCGGATCCGGTCGACGCCGGGGACCGACTCGATGACGCGCTGGTGGTCGCTGACCACGACCGCCGTGCCTGCCCCGGCCAGTTCGGCGATCAACCCGGGGAGCGTGTCGCGGCTCTCGGCGTCCAGGCCGGCGAACGGTTCGTCGAGGATCAGCAGGCCGGGTTCGGCGAGGAGCGCCTGGGCGAGACCTACCTTCTGCGCGCTGCCTTTGGACAGCTCTGGCAGCCGCACGTTCAGGAGGTGCTCGAACCGCAGCCGCTCAGCCCACTCGCCGATGGCAGGCCGCCTGATACCGCGTACGGCCGCCATATGGTCCAGGTAGGCCGACACAGTGAACGGCTGGTCCACCGGAAAGCGTTCTGGCGCGTACCCCACCCGGTCTGGGCGACCCGTGATGGTGCCGCGGTGCGGCGCACGGAGTCCCGCCAGCAACCGGAGGAGCGTGGACTTCCCGGCCCCGTTGCGTCCGGTCACCTCCAGCACCCGGCCCGGCGGGAGGGAGAACGAGACGTCCTGGAGTACCCAGGGGGCTCTCCGGCGATAGCGGAAGGCGACCTCGGTCAGCTGCATAGGCCACGGACAGTAGTGATCTCGCTGTAAGCGCCCCGTTAGCCCGGAGCTGACAGAATGCGGCTCATGAGCGGCTGCGTGTTCTGCGAGATCATCAAGGGGGAACGGCCGGCGCATCTCGTGCTGGACGCCGAGGACGCCATGGCGTTCCTGGACACGCGGCCCCTGTTCAAGGGGCACACGTTGCTAGTGCCGCGCGAGCACCACGAGACGCTGACCGACCTGCCCGCGGATCTGGTGGGCGGGCTCTTCGGCCACGCGCAGCGGCTCGCGGCCTCGATGGAATCGGTGCTCGGCGCGGCGGGCTCGTTCGTGGCGATGAACAACCGCATCAGCCAGAGCGTGCCTCACCTGCATGTGCACGTGGTGCCCCGCAACCGCAAGGACGGGCTGCGCGGCTTCTTCTGGCCACGGCAGAAGTACGACTCGGACGCCGAGGCGGCCGAGTACGCCGCCCGGCTCCGTGCCGGGACGTGAATCCCGGGCACGGAGCCGAGCCAGATCAACGGCCGGATCACATGGCCGAGTCGACGAGCCGAATCAATCGGTCCTTCAGCCGAGTGCCGCCACGACGGCGACCAGCGGGATGACGGCGGCTTCCTGTCCGGCGGGTGAGGTGGAGGCGCGGTCCGGGCCGTCGAGCATGGCCTCGCGCGCCGCGGCGTACTCGTAAAGATCGCGTTCAGCCCGGTCGAGGACCGTGGACAGGACATATTGCGGGACCGTCCACCCCATGAGTTCCGCCGCCTTGCGGATCACGCGGCTCTGTTCCTCGGACGTCCGGAACTCGATGTGATCGTCGTCATGGGAGACGGGAAGGTCCTGGTGAACCGACTCAGACATGGCCGGTCTCCTTCCTTACAGCATCCAAAAGTACGCCCGGCGGCGCAGATGCGGCATCCCCAATAAGAAGGAGAATATGGAGGTTTCGGCCTACTGGATCGTTCTGCGTGTACCGGGAGCCGGACAGGGCTGGTCAGCGGGTGCCCCACGAGTAGGTCTGCTTGCGCAGCTTCAGGTAGACGAAGCTCTCGGTCCCTAGCACGCCGGGCACGGCCCGGATCCGGCCGAGCAGCTCCAGCAGCTGCTCGTCGCTCTCGGCGACCAGCTCCAGCAGGATGTCGAACGAGCCCGCGGTGATGACCACATAGTCGATCTCGTCGATGGCCGCGAGCTCGTCGGCGACCTTCTCCAGGTCGCCCTCGCACTTGACGGCGATCATCATCTGCCGGGAGAAGCCGAGCATGAGCGGGTCGGTGACGCCGACGATCTGCATGACGCCGGTGTCCAGCAGCTTCTGCACGCGCTGGCGCACCGCCGCCTCGGAGAGCCCGACCGCCTTGCCGATCGCCGCGTACGACCGGCGGCCGTCCTGCTGGAGCTGCTCGATGATCTGCTTGGCCGTGTCGTCCAGCGGAACGGCGGCCTGTCCCCGCCGCCTCCCTCGTCCACCCGCCTGCTCCGGCGCGGCGGGCTCCCGCATCGCCTGTTCCCGGGGCTGTTCCGGCGATTCCGGAAGATCGTCCGGGGGGCGCGCCACCATCGTGCTCTCCTTCGCTGCGGCATCGTGCCTGCTTGAGCTACTTGCCAAGTGATTCCGTCGTGAAATTGGATCGTAACAACGGAATCACTTGTCATCATGCCAAACCTCTGTCAAGGTCGGGGCCAATAGGACACATCGGTGCGTGCCCATCGAGGAGGGTCGGACGGTGACCAGCGACAGCAGGACAAGGCTGCGCAACTTTATCGGCGGCGAGTACGTGGACGCCAAGGACGGCCGGACCATGGAGGTGGTCGATCCGAGCACCGGCGAGGTCTACGCCGAGGCGCCCGTCTCCGGAGCCGAGGACGTGGACGCCGCCTTCCGCGCCGCCGGAGACGCCTTCCCGGGCTGGCGGGACCTCACCCCGAAGGACCGGAGCCTCGCGCTGCTCCGCTTCGCCGACGCGCTGGAGGGCCGGGCCGAGGAGCTCGTCGCGGCCGAATCCCGCGACACCGGCAAGCCGATCCAGCTCACCGCCGACGAGGAGATCCCTCCGATGGTGGACAACATCCGCTTCTTCGCCGGGGCGGGGCGGATCCTGGAGGGCAAGGCGTCGGGCGAGTACATGACCGACCACACCTCGTCGGTCCGCCGGGAGCCGATCGGGGTGTGCGCCCAGGTCACACCCTGGAACTACCCGATGATGATGGCGGTCTGGAAGTTCGGGCCGGCGCTGACCGCCGGAAACACCGTCGTCCTGAAGCCGTCGGAGACGACGCCCGCCAGCACGCTGCTGCTGGCCGAGATCGCGGCCGAGTTCCTGCCGCCGGGCGTCTTCAACGTCATCTGCGGCGACCGCGACACCGGCCGCTCGCTGGTCACCCACCCCACCCCGCAGATGGTGTCGATCACCGGCAGCGTGCGGGCGGGCATGGAGGTCGCCCGGGCGGCCGCGGACGATCTCAAGCGCGTGCACCTGGAGCTCGGCGGCAAGGCCCCGGTCGTGGTCTTCGAGGACGCCGACATCGAGAGCGCGGCCGAGGGAATCGCCGGCGCGGCCTACTTCAACGCCGGCCAGGACTGCACGGCCGCCACCCGCGTGCTGGTCGCGGACCGGCTCGCCGACGACTTCACCGCGGCGCTCACCGAGGCCGCCCGCGGCACGAAGGTCGGCGTGCCCACCGACGCCGACGCCGACTACGGCCCGGTCAACAACGCCGACCAGCTCGCCCGCGTCCAGGGCTTCCTGGACCGCACACCCGACCACGCCGAGGTGCTCACCGGGGGCGAGCGCCTCGGCGGACCCGGCTACGACGGCGGCTACTTCTTCGCCCCGACCGTCATCGGCGGGCTGCGCCAGGACGACGAGATGGTCCAGAACGAGATCTTCGGGCCGGTCATCACGGTCCAGCGCTTCAGCGACGAGGAGCGCGCGATCGAGTGGGCGAACGGCGTGAAGTACGGGCTGGCGGCGAGCGTCTGGACCCGTGACCACGGCCGCGCGATGCGGATGACCAAGGCGCTCGACTTCGGGGCCGTCTGGGTCAACACCCACATCCCGTTCGTCTCGGAAATGCCGCACGGCGGCTTCAAGCACTCCGGCTACGGCAAGGACATGTCGATGTACGGAGTCGAGGACTACACGCGAATCAAGCACGTCATGCACTACATCGGCGCCTAGCACGCCGTTCGAACCCCGCGAAGGACCCCGCTCATGACTGAGACCTCGCATCCTCCCGTACGCGACGACCAGGAGACGTCCGGCTCCGCGCTCCCCGCCATCGAGCTCACCGGTGTGATGAAGGAGTACCACGCGCACGGGGAGAAGGTGGCCGCGGTCCGCGGGATCGACCTGGCGATCGGGCAGGGGGAGTTCTTCTCCCTGCTCGGTCCGTCGGGATGCGGCAAGACCACCACCATGCGGATGATCGCCGGGTTCGAGGAGCCCACCGGCGGCGAGGTGCTCCTGAACGGCAAACCCGTCACCGACGTGCCCGCCAACAAACGCGACGTCAACATGGTCTTCCAGTCGTACGCGCTCTTTCCCCACATGAGCGTGTTCGAGAACGTCGCGTTCGGGCTCCGGCGCAAGGGCGTCGCCAAGGACGAGATCCGCAGGCGGGTCGCCGCCATGCTGGACATCGTGGATCTGGCCGGTCGCGAGAAACGCCGGCCGGGCGAGCTGTCCGGAGGCCAGCAGCAACGCGTCGCACTGGCCCGCGCCCTGGTCAACCGGCCGCGCGCGCTCCTGCTCGACGAGCCGCTCGGCGCGCTCGACCTCAAACTGCGGCAGCACATGCAGGTCGAGCTCAAACGCATCCAGCGCGAGGTCGGCATCACGTTCGTGTACGTCACGCACGACCAGAGCGAGGCGCTCACGATGTCGGACCGGATCGCGGTCATGAACGACGGCCGCATCGAGCAGCTCGGCTCGCCCCGGGAGATCTACGAGCGCCCCGCCAGCAAGTTCGTGGCGGGCTTCATCGGCACGTCCAACCTGCTCGCCGGTGAGATCGGCGAGGTGCGCGACACCGAGGCGTTCATCACTTACGGCGGCGACGGGCAGATCGTGGTGCCGCTGGACGGCCGCACCGCGGCGCCCGGCGACCGGCTCGAACTGACCGTGCGTCCCGAGAAGATCGAGATCGCCACGCAGCCGCCCGGCGGCAACGGCGCCGGCAGTGCGGGCGGCGGCTACAGCGGCTCGCGGGTGCGCGCGAAGGTGGCCGAGGTCGTCTACCTCGGCACGTCCACCAACTACATCGTCACCACGGCGGCGGGCGACGAGGTCACGGTCTTCCTGCAGAACGCGACGAACGCCGACGACATCGCCGGACGCGGTGACGACGTCTGGCTGTCATGGGAACCGCGCCACTCCTACGCGATCGGCGCGTCATGACCCGTCCGGACAACGACCCCGCGTTCGTCCGGGGCATCGACCCTGCGCCCGTCCGCAGCATCGATCCCGCGTTCGTCCGCGGCATGACGACACGGCGCGGCGCGCTCCGGCTGCTCGGCGCCTCCGCCGCCGCGTTCGCGCTGAGTGCGTGCGGCATCCCCGGCCAAGGTGGCCGCGGCAAGGTCAACCAGGCGCAGATCGACGCGTTCTGGAAGGGCAAGGGAGGCAAGGGCAGCATCAACTGGGCCAACTGGCCCGGCTACATGGAGGACGACCGGGCCACCATCAAGGCGTTCACCAAGGAGACCGGCATCCAGGTGGCCTACAAGGAGGTCATCCAGGAGGCGGCGGAGTGGTTCGGCAAGATCCAGGCGCCGCTCGCCGCGAACCAGTCGATCGGCTTCGACCTGATGGTGGTCACCAGCGGCATCCAGACGACCAAGCTCATCGAGCTCGGCTATCTGGCGCCGCTCGACCACACGCGCCTGACCAGGTTCGCCAAGCACGCGGGGCGGAAGTTCCAGAACCCGCCGTACGACCCGGGCAACGCCTTCACCATCCCGTACGTGTCCGGGGTGACCGGCATCGCCTACAACACCAAGTACGTCAAGGAAGAGATCACCAGCGTCGCCCAGCTCTTCGACCCCAAGTACAGGGGCCGGGTCGGCATGATGAGCGACTCGCAGGAGCTCGGCAACTTCGCCATGTTCGCCCTCGGGATCGACCCGGAGAAGTCCACGCCCAAGGACTGGGAGAACGCCGCGCGCAAGCTGCGCGACCAGCGCGACCAGAAGATCGTCCGTAAGTACTACGAGCAGAACTACATCGACGCCGTCACCAAGGGCGACGTGTGGCTCACCATGGCCTGGTCCGGTGACGTCTACTCGCTGGCCAGCGACGACGTGAAGTTCGTGGTGCCGCGCGAGGGCGGCACCATCTGGACCGACCTGATGATGATCCCGAAGACGGCCGCCAACCCGGTCGACGCCCTCACGCTCATGGACTGGCTGTACGACCCGCGCCGGAACGCCACGCTCACCGAGTACATCAACTTCGTCACCCCGGTGCCCGAGGCCAAGAAGTTCATCGCCGCCGACGCCGCGGCGGCGAAGGGCGACGACAAGGCGGATCTCGAACGCCTCAGCAGCAGCCCCCTGGTCTTCCCTTCGGACGCCGACCTGGCCAAGCTGCGCACCTACCGCGTCCTCACCCAGCAGGAGGAGACGCAGTACCAGAAGATCTTCCTCCCGATCGTGCAGGGGAGCTGACCGATGACCGCAGCGAAGCGAGGATCAGCGGTCAGCTGTTCTTGCCGGGGGGTCTGGGGGGTCGTCCCCCCAGAAAGGAGCTGACCGATGACCGCAGCGAAGCGAGGATCAGCGGTCAGCTGTTCTTGCCGGGGGGTCTGGGGGGTCGTCCCCCCAGAAAGGAACTGACCATGCGTCGTCTCAGGGGTGCTTTGACGCCCTATCTGCTGATGCTCCCTGCCGGGCTCTGGCTGCTGGTCTTCTTCGCGATCCCGCTGGTCTACATGGCCTCGGTGTCGCTGATGACCGGGAACCTGATCGACGGGTGGAAGCTCACCTGGCACTGGCAGAACTACACCGAAGGCCTCGACGTCTACGGCGACAAGCTGCTCCGGTCACTCTGGTACGGGCTGATCGCGACGGTGGCGTGCATCGTCCTGGCCTATCCGGCGGCGTACTGGATCGCGTTCAAGGGCGGCAGGCACAAGTCGACCTGGCTGTTCCTGCTGCTGCTGCCGTTCTTCGTGTCGTTCGTCCTGCGCACGATCTCCTGGAAGCTCGTGCTGACCGACAACGGGCCGATCCTGGGGCCGCTCAAGAGCTGGGGACTGCTGCCGGACGGCTTCCACGTGCTCGACAGCGGCTTCGCGGTCATCTCCGGGCTGACGTACAACTTCCTCCCGTTCATGGTGCTGCCGATCTACGTGGCGCTGGAACGCATCGACTACCGGACCATCGAGGCGGCGTACGACCTGTACGCCGGCCGGGTCGAGGTGTTCCGGCGGGTGGTGCTGCCGCTGTCGCTGCCGGGGGTCTTCGCCGGGGTCATCATGACGTTCGTCCCGGTCACCTCCGACTACGTCAACGCGCAGGTCCTCGGCGGGCCGGGCAACACGATGATCGGCAACGTGATCCAGGCCGAGTACTTCACCAACAGCAACTACCACACGGCCTCGGCGCTCTCGTTCACGTTGATGGCGCTGCTCCTGATCGGGATCTTCGCGTACGCGCGGGCCCTCGGCACCAAGGACGTCTTGGAGGCGGCAGGACGATGACGACCACGATCTCCGCCCCGCCGCCCGTCGCCGCGCCGCGGCGCCGCCGTCGCCGGCCCCTCAGGGGGCGCGGCCTGCATCTCTACACGATCGTGCTGGTCGGCTGGCTGCTCGTGCCGATCGCCGTGATGATCCTCTTCGGCTTCAACGACACCCACACCAAGCAGAACTTCGAGTGGGAGGGCTTCACGCTCAAGTGGTACGTCCATCTGTTCGACAAGAAGGACCTCACCACCGCGCTGATCAACTCGCTCACCATCGCGCTGCTCACCACGCTGATCGCGACGGTGCTGGGGACCCTGCTCGGGCTGGCCATCGGGCGGCACCGGTTCCGCGGTCAGGGCATGGCCAACCTGGTGATGTTCGCCGCGATCTCCTGCCCCGAGATCGTCATGGGTGCCTCGCTGTTGTCGATGTTCGTGGCGACCGAGACGCCGCGCGGCTACCTGACCATCCTGGCCGCGCACGTCATGTTCTCGGTGTCGTTCGTGGCGATCACGGTCCGGGCGCGGGCGGTCGGCATCGACCCGTCGGTCGAGGAGGCGGCGCGCGATCTCGGCGCCGGCCCGCTCACCACGTTCAGGCTGGTCACACTGCCGATGATCATGCCGGGGGTGCTGTCGGG
The DNA here is from genome assembly GCF_008923185.1 of Actinomadura rudentiformis. Classification (GTDB taxonomy): domain Bacteria; phylum Actinomycetota; class Actinomycetes; order Streptosporangiales; family Streptosporangiaceae; genus Spirillospora; species Spirillospora rudentiformis. The sequence goes on along the minus strand of NZ_WBMT01000024.1, from coordinate 132,178 downwards.
GGCGCTGCTGGCGTTCGCGCTGTCGGTGGACGACTTCATCATCACCAACTTCACCAGCGGATCGACCCAGACGTTCCCGCTGTGGGTCTGGTCCTCCACCCGCACCGGCACCCCGCCCCAGGTCAACGTCATGGGCACGCTGATCTTCGCCATCGGGGTGCTGCTCGCCGTCATCAACATCGTCGCCGCCCGTCGCCGCGCCCGGCACAGCTGAGGGCCGTGAGGAGTGGAAATGTGAACGCGCTGACGTCGCTTGCCGAGGCCGAACCGGCGCCGTACTGGCTGCAGGACCCCGCACGCCCCGAGGCGGGCGCGGCCCTGGTCGGCCGGGAGACCTGCGACCTCGCGGTGGTGGGCGGCGGCTACACCGGCCTGTGGGCGGCACTGCGGGCCAAGGAACGCGATCCGTCGCTGGACGTGGTGGTGCTGGAGGCAGACCGGATCGGCGCCGCCGCCTCCGGCCGCAACGGCGGCTTCTGCGCGGCCAGCCTGACGCACGGGCTCGGCAACGGCATGGAACGCTGGCCGGAGGAGATGGCCGAGCTCGAACGGCTCGGCCACGAGAATCTCCGGGACATCGGCGCCACCCTCACCCGGTACGGCATCGACGCCGAGTGGGAGCTCACCGGCGAGCTGAACGTCGCCACGCAGGAGTGGCAGATCCCCGGGCTGGCCGAAGACGCCGAGGCGGCCAGCGCCCTCGGCCGCGCGCCGATCCTCCTCGACGCCGCCGAGGTCCGCAAGGAAGTCGACTCGCCCACGTATCTCGGCGGCCTCTGGGATCGCGACGGCGTGGCGATGGTGAACCCCGCCAAGCTCGCCTGGGGGCTCGCCGACGCGTGCCGTTCCCTCGGCGTCCGCATCTACGAGAACACCAGGGTCACGGGACTGCACAGCGGCTCACGGCTGCGCCTGTCCACGCCGTACGGCGCGGTCGTGGCCGGCAAGGTCGCCCTTGGCACCGGAGTCTTCCCGCCCCTCCTGAAGCGTCTCCGGCACTTCCTGGTGCCGGTGTACGACTACGCCCTGGTGTCCGAGCCGCTGAGCAAGGAGCAGCGTGAGGCCATCGGCTGGACGCACCGGCAGGGACTCGGCGACAGCGCCAACCAGTTCCACTACTACCGGCTGACGGCCGACGACCGGATCCTGTGGGGCGGCTACGACGCGATCTACCACTTCGGCAACGAGATCCACGCCGAGCTCGAACGGCGGCCCGCCACGTTCGCCACCCTGGCCGAACACTTCTTCACGACCTTCCCGCAGTTGGAGGGCCTCCGGTTCAGCCACGCGTGGGGCGGGGTGATCGACACCTGCAGCCGCTTCTGCGCGTTCTTCGGCACGGCGCACGGCGGGCGCCTCGCGTACGCCGCCGGCTACACGGGGCTCGGCGTGGGGGCGACACGGTTCGGCGCGGACGTCATGCTGGACCGGCTCGGAGTCGGCCTGGCGCCCGGGGAGGAGACCGAGCGCACCCGCCTGCGGATGGTTCGGTCCAAGCCGGTGCCGTTCCCGCCGGAGCCGCTGCGCTACGGGGTGATCGAACTGACCCGCCGGGAGATCGCCCGCGCCGACCGCAACGGCGGCCGCCGGGGGCTCTGGCTGCGCACGCTCGACCGCTTCGGCCTCGGCTTCGACTCCTGAGGGCCGGAGAGCCCGAGAGAGCCCGAGGGGCCCGTCCACCACTTGAGGTCAGTCCGGCGACGCGTCCTCGGCGCCGAAGATGACCGAGGAGACCTCAAGGTAGAGCTGCTCGGGATACGGCATGTAGCCGACGTTGCGGAGTGCCTGCTTTTGGCCCGCCGACTCCATCACGAACTCGCCGTACCCCAGCATGCGTCCGGCGAGCGAACGTTCCAACGCGATGTCGGTGACCTTGGCGAGCGGCATCATCGCGACCGAGCGGTTGAGCACGCCACTGATCACCATCACCCGGTGCTCGGTGACCAGGAAGAACTCGATCGACCAGGCGATGACCTTCCAGGTCAGGTAGCCGAGCAGCAGCAGCCACAACCACCAGACCCAGGTGACGCCGAGCGCCGCGCCGACGAAGCCGCACAGGACCAGGCCGGCGACGACGAGCGAGACGGGGAGCAGCAACACCGCGGGATGCCGCCGGACCGCGATCACGCGCCCCTCGTACGACATCAGGTACCTGTCGACGGTCCGCGAGCCCGCGTCGCGGAACACCATCATGTCTTGCATGTTCACGGCGGCACCCTCGTCATGATCCGGTGACTTCAAACGGTAGCCGACCGGAGCGCGCCTCCGCAGTCCCCATGAGGTCAGAAACCGACGGCCGGTGACCGGGTTCCGTAAACGGTCTTGTATGTGCGGGTGCGAGACCACAAGATGTTGCTCATGGACGGCGCTCAGCGGCCTGCCCCGGGTCCGGCTCTGGACGACGGCTCTGCGGGCGCTCGCGGCCCGCAAGGGGAGTTCGTCCCGGACGTCACCGGGCGTCCCGTCTGGCGGTTGCTGTTGCGCGGGCTCGGCGTCTACCTGCCGGGCTGGCATCTTCCCGGTGGTGCGCTGCGCGTGGCCGAGGGGCCGTCCGAGACGGGCATGAACGGCTTCGGGCCGCCGGCGTTCCTCAACGGCGACGCCGGGTTCGGCCTGCACCTGCCCGTCCGGCGGCGGGGCCTGGAGCCGGACCGGGAGATCTATGTGCGCGGCCGCGACAACCCGAGCTTCGGCATCGTCATCGCCGGTCCGGCGGCCGCGATCGGCACCCGGATCGTGGACGCCGGGGAGTTGCTGCGGTACGCGCGCAAGCTCACCTTCGAGGAGCTCTTCGACACGGGTGACGCCGACTCGGTCCCGTACGCCGTGCGCGCCGCGAAGGCCGTGGAGAACGTGGTCTTCCTCGACCGCGCCACGGGCATCGGGCTGTGCGCCGAGGTCGACCAGGTGACAGGCGCGGTCACCTGCCCGGTCTTCGTCCAGCTCGGCGACCCCGGCGAACGGACCGTACGGGCCTACGGCGTGGCGGCCCAGGCGGTGAGATCCCACAACTGATGGGACGGGAGCCGGCGCAGCCGCACGGTGGCCGCGGCAGGATCCCAGTAGACCTCGTCGCTCTCCAGCTCCAGCGACTGCGGCGGGGTCAGCACGGCGCACAGCAGCTCGTCCCGCGCGCGTACGGCCATGAGCGGGCCGATCTGCGCCACGGCGCCCGTGCTCTCGTGGAGCGTGCGCAGCAACGCCTTGAGCGCCGCCTCGTCCTCCGGGGCCCGCGGCGGCTCGACACCCGGCGGCAGGACGGGCCGGCCGCGCGACAGGCCGTTGCCGTTGTGGGGGAGGTCGGCGCCGGTCGAGATCAGCAGTGCGGTGAAGCCGCCCGCGAGGTCCTCCATGTTGTGCCCGGCGAGGAAGTAGCGGCGCCGCTCAGGCGTCCCCGGCGTCGAGCCGTTCGGGCCCTCCATCGTGCGGAACCGGATGTTGAGGCGGGCCGTGCGGACGCACCGTTCGTAGACCTCGGTGAGGATGTCGTCCAGGTGCTCGTCCCGAGTCCACAGCCGTCCGGTCGCCGTCACCGCCGCGGCGTCGCCCTCGCCGCCGCGAGGCTGGCCGGTGAGAGAGGAGGTGACCGCCTCGTCCAGCTCGCCCTCGGTGAACTGGAGCAGCTCGGTGACGACGTCCTCCACGTCTTCGAGCGTCCGGGTGAGCGTGCGCTGCAGCTCCAGGATCTCGGTGCCGCTGCGTTCGAGATCGGACAGCCGGTCGAGCGCGGCGTCGACCTTGCCCTCGACCGCGGCCGTGCCCGCGCGGGTGACCGACCGCACCGACGTCTCGACCTCGACGAGCTTGCGCCGCAGCGCGGCCAGCGTGACCCGCTGCTTCTCCAGGTCGTGCAGGCGGGTGGCCTGGACCCGCAGGTAGCCGTCGGCCTGGTGGACGAGCGCGGCGAGCTCCTCGACCTGGCCGGTGTTCTGGCGCAACCGCGAGTCGAGCGCGGGCAGCACGTCGCGCTTGACCTTGGACAGCTCGGCGGTGAGCTGCTCGCCGACGGTCACGAGCACGGTGTTCTGCTTGCTGACCTGCTCGTTCAGCTCGTCGATCCGGCGGACGAACGCGCGCGCCTGGTCCTTGCTCTGCTTCCCGGCATAAAGCTCGAGCGCCCCCACGACGACGCACATCACCACCAGGATGACCGTCGTCATGGTGCTCCTCGTACCTCTCGCCGGTCGGGTGGTTATTACCGGAAATGCTTTTGATCGCGACCATAACGTACGATCCTGGGCCGGAAGTGCCACTTGCGTAACCGACTGATCTCGGTATCCCGTCAGGCAGCCAAGCGAAGCTTGTCCTTTGAAAGGCGGCTGGGTGGGGGCTGGAGGACGGTCTACTCGCACCCCTCGAACTGGGGGACCGTCGTCGTGTACTTGAGGCGGACGGGATCGAACCACTTGGCCAGAAGCTTCTGCGCTGTCCCGTCCTGGTACATGCTGGTGATCGCCTTGTTGACCGCCACGCAGCCGTCGGTGTCACCGAGCTTCATGCCGATGCCGTAGTTCTCGTCCGAGATCGGCGCGTTGACGATCTTGGGCGTTCCGCCCTGGGCGCCGCCGCTCCTGGCGGCCTGCGCGGCGAGCCCGGCGAGGATCAGGTCATCGGTGGACACGGCGTCGACCGTGCCCTTGGTCAGCTTGTCGAGGCAGTCGGCGTAGCCGGTGGCCGGCACCGGCTTCGCGGCGATGCCCCTCTCCTTGGTGACGCGCTCGTAGGACACCGAGCCCTCCACCTGGCAGAGGGTGCGGTCCTTGAGGTCGCGCACGTTCCTGATGGTGCTGTCACCACGGACCAGCACGTCCTGGTGGGCGATGTAGTAGGGCCCGGCGAACGTCACCTCGGCCTTGCGGTCCGGCGTGATCGAGTAGCTGGCCACCACGAGGTCGACGTCCCCGTTCTTGATCATCTGCTGCCGGGTGCCGGACGTCACCTCCTTGAACGTGACGTTCCCGCCGGTGACGCCGAGCCGCTTGGCGACCTCCCGCGCGATGTCGATGTCGAAGCCCTCGTAGCCGCCGGCGGGCGTGCGGACGCCCACCCCGGGCTGGTCCTTGTTGACTCCGATGACCAGCGTGTCCTTGCCCGCCACCGAGCCCTCCTGGGCGGCGCCGATGCCACAAGCGGAGGCTCCCAGGACGGAGGCGGCCGCCAGGGCGGCGCCCCCGATCCGACGACGTACGCGCATTCTCTGCTCCCTCACCGGTACTCCGAGAGCCGGGGGCGGACGCCGGCCAGGACCACCGCGACCAGCACCAGCCCCGCGGCCGGGATCACGATGTTCCAGCCGGCGGTGCCGTCGTCGCCCTTCTTGATCGCGTCGTCGAACGCGGTCTGGTGGATCTTGATGAGCTCGTTCAGGGCCACGTCGTACCTGACGAAGGACGAGTCGGGCCTGGCCAGCCGCTCCGTGATCGCCTGCTGCCGCTGGTCGTTCGCCACCAGGGAACGGAGGGCGCGGTCGTCGCGCTGGTACGCGCGGTACGTGGTGAAGACCGAGCCGAGGGCGGCGTTCTGGCCGGGCAGCGAGGCACGGCGGGACTCCGTGCCCAGGAAGCCGAGGTACTCCCGTTCGCGACCCGGCGTCTGCACGGCCGCGCTGTACTGCGCGAGGCTGTCCGCCTTCACGTACAGGATGGCCTGCGACTTGCTGAGGAAGACCTGCTCGTAGGTGTCGGCGCGGACCGGGTCCAGCAGGAACCTCGTCTGGTCGGCGTTGGCGCTGTTGCCGATGGCGCGGGCCCGCGACAGCGCGAGGATGGAGTCGAAGCCGTCCTCCTTGGCCTTGCGCAGTTGATCGGCCTGGCCGCCCAACATCGTGAAGCTCACGCCCACCAGGACCAGCGTGGCGACAGTGGCCAGTGCCAGCGCGGGGTTGAGCATCCGCCGGAAGCGCGCGGCGAGGAAGAGCTGCAAACCGCCGAGCAGCGCCAGCAGAACGATCCCGGTGAGGAGCACCCACAGCCTGCCGTTCGAGACCGCGTCCTGCTTGTCCTCGTACGTGTGGCGGACGAGGGTGCCGTTGTCGAGGGTCAGGTTGTAGGCCTTGGGCAACAGGTCGAGCTTCATCAGGTCGGTCGCCTGCCGGTAGACCTTCAGCACGGGCTCCGGCGGCGTTCCCGCGGTGTGCGGCGTCTGCTGGTCGAGCAGCAGCGCCTGCCCGGCCAGCCGCTCGTAGCGCGCCACCGCGTCCAGCAGTTCGCGCGCGGTGCGTTTCTCGGTGTCATCGTCGGCCAGCCTGGCCGCCTGGAGCAGCGCGGTGCCGGCGCGGAGGCGGCTGTCGTCGTAGTCGCGGAGCGCCTGGTCGCGCTTTTCGCCGAGGTTCGGTGTGCGGCCGATCAGCAGCGCGTCCGCGAGCCGCGCGTCCATGTTGATGAGCTGGGTGTAGAGGTCGCCGGTGGCGACGACCTGCCGCCCCGCGTCGTGCCCGATGACCCGGACGCCGTCGCGCGCGTTCCCGACCGCGCTCCAGGTGACGGCGAGCAGTCCGGCCAGCGCGATGAGAACCAGCACCGTGAGGGAGCGGATCCGGCTCGCGACGGTCCGCGGGACCAGCCGCGCGGCACCGGTGCGCGGCTCGCTGCGCGCGGCGGGACGGCCGGGCAGCGCGGGCGGGGCTGCCTGCCGTGTCGCCGGCGCCGTGCCCGGAGGCGGTCCGGGGGGTGGCGAGCCCGCCGAGGGAGCCTGGTGTACGGCCGTCATGTAGCCTCGCCTCTCCGCAGCGTGATGGTGGTCCAGGCGCCCACATGGATGCGGTCGCCGTCGCCGACCGGGATCTCGACGTTGTACGGGATGGGCTCGGTCGCGCCGTTGAGGCACGTGCGGTTGGTGGAGCCCGGGTCGACCAGGGTCCATGTGCCGTCCGGCTTGGCCAGCAGGACGGCGTGGACGTGCGAGACACCGGGGTCCTCGGGCGGCTCGCGCAGGTCGATCTCCGGCGTGCCGTGCGAGGAGCTCCGCCGCCCGATGCGCACCTGCTGCGCCTCCAGCGGGATCCGGCGTTCCGGGTGGTACGGGGGGAACGCGAGATTCCCGGAGTCGGGCCCTTCCTCGGCGACGATCGTCGCGAAGTAGTCGCGGTCGGCGTTCACCAACGCGACCCAGCCCGTGCCGGGGGTGGCTGCTCCTGGCGCGGCTCCAGCCGCTGCCCCGGCGGACCCGCCAGGCGCGGATGTTCCTGGCGCGGACCCGGCTGGCGGCGCTCCGGAGGCAGGCCCTGCGATGCGTGAGGCCCTCTCGATGGTGGCGTCACGGCTCGCCGTTCCAGCCGGTGGGCCGGCGGGAACGGGGGGCGCGGCGGGCGGGGAGGCGGACGCTCCGGTCGTGCGCCGCTGGAGCTCCTCGGGAGCGATATGGCGCGACGGCCCGGAAGCATGCGGGGAATCCGGGTGGGGCGGCTGGGTGACGATCACGGGTGTCGGCTTGCCGCCGCCGGTCGCGAAGTCGTACCCGCACTCCTCGCAGAACCGGTCGCTCGACGGTGTCCCGCAGTCGGGGCACGGAGCTCCTGCCGCCGACCCCACCGCGTGCATCTGCATGGTCGGGCTCGGCGTGCCGGTCGGCGCCGCCGGAGCGCCGATGCGCTCGCCGCAGACGTCGCAGTAGTCGGTCGCGCCGGAGGTGTGGCCCGCCGGGCAGGTCGCCATCGTCACCCCTCGCCCTTCCGTGTACGGACGGTCTTGGTCGACCGCGTGTCCAGGGACATCTCGTCGGCCTTCTCGACGTTCTTCTTCAGCCGGACGGTGCCGGTCGCCGGATCGACCACGTCCACGACCTTCCGCAGCAGCGAGGTGATCTCGTCGTTGCCGGCCTCCTCGGCGAGCTTCACGGCGCGGCCGAGGCGCGCGGTGGCCGTGTCCTCGTCGCCGTCCTTGCGGGCCTGCAGTCCCTCCTGGATGGCGTCGGCCAGCTCCGCCTGCCCGGTGTAGTGCGCGACGCGCGGGTTGATCCTGGTGGAGGCCGCCTCGTCGTCGGTCCACTGGACCAGGACGTTGCCGGTCGCCAGGATCTCGTCCTCGGCCCCGGCGGCGCCCGGCACCACGAGCTTGACCCAGCCGGCACGCAGCTCCTTGCCGACCTCGCCCGGCGACACCTCCACGCAGATGTGGTAGTCGCGGCTTTCCGCGCCCCACGCGCCGAGCGGGTAGTCGCCCGCCTGCGGCCCCGACTCGGTGCGCTTGCCGGTGAGGTCCTGCACCGTGGGCATCACCTGCTTGACGAAGCGCAGCTTGGCGGTCTGCGGCGTCCACACGCGCAGCGCGACGTCGGCGACGGCCTTGCCCATCGCGGCCTCGGTCATCGCCTGGAAGTCGGCGACCAGGCCCTGCGGGTCGGCGACGATGTCGACGCTGCCCAGCAGCGCCGACGAGACCTTGCGCAGTTCGGCGACCTCCCAGTCGGTGCCCACGCCGCGGCAGTCGCACACGAACCGGCCGGTGCAGCGGTAGAGCACCGCGTCGAGTTCCTCGGCGGTCTCGTGCTGGTTCTTGCCGTCGGTGAGCAGGATGGCGTGCCGGATGCCCTCCTGGTGCGCGTCGAAGAGCTGGTCGGCCAGCCGCAGCCAGGAGCCGATCGCGGTGCCGCCCTGGGCCTGCAGGCGGCTCAACGCCTGCTTGGCCTGCTGCCGGGTGGTGGCGTCCGCCCGTACCAAGGTGGTCTGCTGCGGGAAGACCATCTTCGCGGTGTTCGCGCCCGAGATCACCGCGAAGAACACCCCGTCGCGGAGCGTGTCGACCGCGACCTGCGCGGCCGCGATGGCGGCGCGCAGCTTGGTGTCGGGATAGGACATCGAGCCCGACGTGTCGATGATGATGACCTCGGCGGCGGAGGCCGGCTGCGAGACCCCGGTGGGCGACCCGGTCGACTCGACCGACACGACCGCGTGGACCTCGCGGCCGCCCTCGGGCAGGTACTTGTTCTGGTCGATCTTGATGCTGAACTGCGGCTGCTCGCTCATGGGGCATGCTCCGTGTTAGGCGTGACCGGGTCAGGGGCGACCGTGCCGATGGCGACCGGGACGACGGCCACCGAGATGTTGTCCCGGCCTCCCGCCTCGAGGGCGAACCGGACCAGCGTCCGGGCCGCGCCGAGAGGGTCAAGGGCCGGGTCGCACGCCGCGCCGGCCAGGACGGCGACCAGGTCCTGGGGCTTGGGCGCGTAGTTCCACAGGCCGTCGCTGCAGACGAGCACGGCGCCGGGACCGCCGGGGGAGAACGTGCGGACCCGCGGCCGTACCTCGTCGGCGTCCGCGCCGAGCCAGGCCGTGATGACGTGGGCGTTGGGATGCGCCTCGGCCTCGGCCTCCGTCAGCGCGCCCTCGGCGACCATGAAGGCCGCCCACGAGTCGTCCTGAGTGAGCTGCTCGGACTGAGTGAGCTGCTCGGACGCCGCGTCCGACCCGCCGCCGCCCAGCCAGTAGGCACGGCTGTCGCCGACCCAGCCGACGGTCACGGCGGGGGTGCCGGTCGCCGGGTCCGCGTACGTGAGCGCCGACACGTACGTGCACGAAGGGGCGTCGGACGGTGACTCGGCGAGCGCCGCGACGGCCTCGGCCGCCTTGAGAGCGGCGTCGCACGTGGCCTCCTCGGGAGCGGCGCCGGATCCGAAGCGGGCGGCGAGCTCGGCCACGCCCGTCTCCGCGGCGGCGCGGGAGGCGTCGTCGGGATGGGGGGAGGACCCGACGCCGTCGCAGACCACCGCCGCGATCCCGCCGGAGTGGGCGGCGAGGGCGAGGAAGTCCTCGTTGCGGGCGTAGCGGCGGCCCCGGTCACTGGCCCCCGCGGCCACGCTGCCCGGGAGCTCGATCTCGATGTGGTCGCGTTCGGCCGGCTGCCGCATGCCGCAGTGCTCGCAGTAACCGTCGGCATCGATCGCGGTGGCGCCGCATTCGGTGCAGGCGGGCCGCGGCGACTTCGGCTCGGTCCGCCTGGTCGGGCGGGTCCCGGGACGCCCGGCCGGGAGGACCTTCGCGGTGACGCCCTCGCGCGCCACCCGCCCGGCCTGGACGGCCGCCGTCGCCTCCGCGGTCAGGGGATGCCCGCAGGCCTCGCAGAACCCCTCTCCCTCGAAGACCCCCTCCCCGCAGTTGGGACAAGCCCGCATCGGTGCCTCCACCACGTTCTGGTCCTCCGTCAAAGCAGGGTCCTCGGACGTACGGCGTTGGCGCGGTCGATGAGGAGGCGCCGATCCTCCTTGTCACGCGTGTGCTGGGCCAGCGCACGGTACTCGTCTTCCAGAACGCGGCGCAGCGCTGCCGCGTCGGTGAGCGGGGCGCCGAAGAGCGTCCCGCCCTGGGCGTTGCCGTGCCGGGAAGAGCCATGGTGTGAGGAGGGCAGGCTCAGCCACGCCAGGGCCGCCTCCAGCACCTCGGCGACGAGCCGAGCGCGCCGTTCACCCTCCAGGTCCAGGCGGCTCAGCCGCTCGCCCGCGCCGGCCAGCTCGGCGGCGGTCAGATCGTTGACCGCGCGGCCGCGCACGACCGTGGCCACCGCGGCGACCTGGGCGGGCAGATACCGGATCGAGGTCTTGGGGACCGAGTCGAGCACGGCGACCGCCGCCGTCCGGTTTCCCGCCTTGAGATGGATGCGGGCAAGGGCGAACGCGGCGTTGATGTAGGACTGGTCGGTGCGCCAGACGGTCTCGTACAGCCGTATGGCCTCGCGCGGCGCCCGTTCCTCCAGGCAGTAGGCCAGCGCCAGCTTGGGTGCCGCCTCGCCGGGGAGCAGCGAGTAGAGCCGGTCGAACTGGGGCTGCGCCTTGTCCAGGTAGCCCTCCGCGAGCGTGGCGAGGGCGCGGTACCAGTCGACCCGCCAGTCGTCGGGACGTTCCGCCGCCACCTGGTCGAGGAACGCCCGCGCGGCGGGGAAGTCGCCGAGCTCGATGCGCACGCGGGCCAGGGTCAGCGAGATCTCGGGCGTCTGCTGCGGCGCGTTCGCGATCGTCGCGGCGAGCTGGGCGGGCTCAAGGGCCGTCAGCCCGGCGAGGAACCCGGCTGCCGGGTCGGTACCGTCCACCAGCGGGACGGGCAGCGAAGCCGCCGCGGCGGCGCGGGAGAGCGGCGGCAGCGCCGTGTCGTCGTTGCCCGGCCGGGTCGTGTCGGTGCCCGGCGCGAAGCGCTCCGGCCCGAACAACCCCGACGCGGCGGGGCGGGCGTACCCGTCCTCGGCGGCCAGCACCTCGCGCAGCACGCCGGTCAGCTGGTCGGCCATCTCGGCCGCGTCGTGGAACCGCAGCGCCGGGTCGCGGTGCGTCGCGCGCCGCAGGAAGCGGTCGTACGACTCGTGCCGCATTAGCAGCGGGACCTCGGTGCGCGCGGGGATCGCGTCGGAGAACTCGGTGGTGAACCGGGCGAACCGGAAGCTCAGCACCGCCAGCGCCCGGCCCACCGTGTAGAGGTCGGAGCTGATCGACGGCCCGGCGTCGGCGATCTCGGGTGCCTGGTAGCCGACCGTGCCGAAGATCGCGCCGTCCTGGTCGTCCAGCCGCCGCACCGCGCCCATGTCGATCAGGCGCAGCTGCTCCTCGGTCTGGATGACATTGTCCGGCTTGAAGTCGCAGTAGACGAGACCCTGCGAGTGCAGGTAGCCGAACGCCTGGAGCACCTCCAGCGCGTACGCGATGGCCTGGCCGAGGGGGAGCGCGTCCTCGCCCTGCTTGCGCCGCTGCTGGAGGATGTCCTTGAGCGACTGGCCCCCGACGTACTCCATGACGATGTAGCCGGAGCCGCTGTGCTGCACGAAGTTATAGATCTTGACGATGTTGGGGTGCTCGACCTCGGCGAGGAACGCGCGTTCCGCCGCGGCCGCCGCCAGCGCGTCGGCGTCGCCCGAGTCCAGCAGGCCCTTGAGCACCACCCACCGGTCGCTGACGTTCTTGTCCTTGGCCAGGTAGATCCAGCCGAGGCCGCCGTGCGCGAGGCAGCCGAGCACCTCGTACTGCCCACCGACCAGATCGCCCTTCTGCAGCTTGGGCGTGAACGAGTAGGCGGCGCCGCACTTGGCGCAGAACCCTTCCGTACGGCCGGGGCGGCCGCCCTTGGCACGCCCTACGGGCTCACCACAGCCGCTGCAGAAGCGGCGGTTCTCCGCGACCTCGGGGTTGGCGAGAATGGCCGTGGACGGGTCGCGATAGGGGACGCGCGGCACTTCGACCAGCCCCGCGCCGAGAGCTCCCCGGCGTCCGGATGAACGCGACGATCCAGTGCGGCTGCTGCCCGTTCTGACACTGCCGGTGGCGAAGCTGCCAGAGGGAAGGCTGCTAGAGGAAACGCTGCCCGAGGACGTGCTGCCTGAGGTTGCAGGTGTTGAAGCAGGAGTACCCAAGGAGGGAGGGCTGCCGCAGACGTCGCAGTAGCCGTCTTGCAACGTTCCGGTGCATCCGGGCTGCGTGCACCGTCCTGGTGCGGCCATCGGCGGGGCAGCCGCAGCAAGGGGCGCAGGTGCGCTGGCGGACGCAGGAGGATTGCCGCACACGTCGCAGTAACCGTCTTGGAAACTGCCCGTACAGCCGGGCTGGGTGCACTTGTCAGCGGACGCCGATCCTGGCTGTGCTTGCCTTGGAGCCTCAGGAGGCATGCCGCATATGACGCAGTAGCCGTCTTCGATGGTTCCGGAGCAGTCCGGCGCACCGCATCGATTCATCCGTTCGATCCCTTCGCCCGCGATGAGATGGCCTGCTGGTAACCCGACAGCGTCACGGTCGCCTTCCGGAGGTCACAGGGGGATGTCCAAAGGAGCTCACGGGCCTCCTGGTAGCGGCGCGTGAGCTCGGTGTCCTCGGCCAGACCGAGCCGCGCGGCCTTGACACGGTAGGCGTCGAGTCGGCCGCGCAGCTCCTCGCGCCGGTCCAGGAGCCCGGTGATGAGGGCATGGTCGTTCCGTGCCTGCTGGAGGGCGGTCGCGGCGGCGCGTTCGAGATCGCCGACGCGTTCCGCCAGGTCGCTCCAGCGGCGCGCGTCCCGCAGGACCGGGAGCGCCGCCAGCCGGTCGGCGAGCGCGGCCGAACGGTCGGCCAGGTCCGGGAGCACCGGTGACGCGATCTTGATGAGGACCTGGTCGCGGGCCTGGCGGGCCGCCGCTTCGGCCTCGCGCACCTGGTCGACGGCCGCCGCGGCCCGTGCGATCCGCGCGTCCGAGTCGGCCCGGAAGGCCGCGGCCTCGCCCAGCCTGCGCCGGAGCTCGATCAGGCCGGTACTGGCCGCCCGCAGCCGGGAGGTGTCGACGTGGCCGCCTTTCTCGAACGAGAGCGGATCGGTGCGCACGGCGGCCGCGAGATCGTCGAGCTCGCGGCCGAGGCGGTCGAGCTCGGGGTCGGGCCCGCCGAGGGACACCGCCAGTTCGTGCACCGCCCTGCGGTCCGCCTCGACCTGGCCGAGTGCCGCCAGCAGCTCCGACCAGACCGCGTCGACGGCGGCCACCATCTGCGCGGCCTCCTCGAACAGCGGGGTCATCCGTTGGACCACCTGGGCGAGGGTCAGCTTCTTGCCGGTCGGTGTGGAGAGCAGCGTGCGGCGTTCGATCGGCACTTCTTCGGTCGGCAGCTCGACCGACGGCCCGGTGAGCAGCCGGGTCAGCTCGGCCAGCTGGGCCTGGCCGGGACGCGAATGGCGGGCGCGCAGCTCCTCGGCCGCGGCCAGCGTGCCGCCGTAGTGGTCGAAGAGGCTCCACAATGCGGTCATCCGGGACTGCAGCTCCGCCTGCCGCCGCGCGGTCTCGCCGGTGACCGCCGCCCCGTCCAGCAACCGATGGCCCTGGTGGCCCTCCAGGTCGAGAAGGGCAAGGCTGATGCGCTCCTTCTCGTCCCGCAGGTCCTGCAGGGCACGGTCCACGTCATCGCGGTTCATCAGCGGTCGCCCGGTACCGGCAGCATGCACATCTAGCCCCCGATTCCCCCGGATTGTGCACTTTTTGAGGGATCAGTTTCCCGTATGGGCAGGGTCGGGCTCAAGACCTCCAAAATGTCAGTGTTCGAACGTATGATCGAACCATGGCGAACGTTACGACGTACCCCGGCAAGACACACCACACCGACGGCGCCGCGCTGACCGCCGCCGAGATCGCCGCCCTGGCGCTCTCCCTCGCCCACCTCGGCGCGGGGCCGCAGGCCACCACCGCCCGCCGGGCCCTCCGCCACCTCCTCGACACCGACAGCCACGACGACGTCGTCACCGCCACGCTGGCCACGCTCACCCGCCCGCTCGAGGCCTCCACCGCCGACCGCGCCCGCGTGGTGGCCGCCGCCATCACCGAGCACCGCGTCGTCCGCCTCTGCTACGGCGACGCCGGCGCCAACGTCACCATCCGCGAGGTGGAGCCCGTCACCTGCCTCGTCCACCGCGACCACTGGTACCTCGTCGGCTGGTGCCGCATGCGCCGCGGCGTCCGTGCCTTCCGCTTCGACCGCATCCTGGCCGTGGAGTCCACCGGCCTCCCGGCCCGTCCCCGCCGCGCCGAGCGTTACCTGCCGTTCCAGCGCCGAACGGCCGCCGCCGCCTGATCCCTCCCACCGCGAGGTGGGCGACACCGAGGTCGTCCACCTCGCCCCCTGGCAGGTGAGGTGGACGAAAGCGGGGTCGTCCACCTCGCCGCGGCGGGCGCCCGGGTGTCAGCGGGGTCGTCGGCCCGGCCTCCCAGGCGCCCGGCTGTCAACGGCTGATCAGACCGGCCATGAGCCCGCCGCGTAGCATTGCGGCGGTGAGCATGCAGGACGTCCTCGACCACCTCCAGCGGCTGGGCATGTCGGGGTACGAGTCCAAGGCGTACGTCGCGCTGGTGGCGGCGGGGAAGCCGATCAACGGGTACGAGGTGGCGAAGCGGTCGGGGGTGCCGCGGAGCACGGTGTACGAGACGCTCGGGAAGCTTGTGGCCCGTGGGGCGGCGTACGAACTGCGGGAGTCGCCGGACGCGACCGAGTACCTGCCGCTGCCGCCCGAGGCGCTGCTGGACCGGATGCGGCGGGAGTTCGACGGGTCGGTGGAGGCGTTGAAGTCGGCGCTGCCGGCCGTGGCGGCGGCGCCGGAGGCGCACCTGGTCCACGGACTGCGCGACGGCGCGGCGATGCTGGCGCGGGCCGAGGACGTGGTGGCCGGGGCGCGGCGGGACCTCTTCCTGTCGGTGTGGCCCGAGGAGATGGAACGGCTGCACGCGGGCGTCCGGGCTGCGGCGGAACGGGGCGTTGACGTCTCGGTCGTGGCGTTCGGGGAGATCGAGGAGGTCGGGCACGTCTACCGGCATCGTTATCCGGCCGACCTGGGTTACCGGCTCATCGTCGTCGTGGGGGACCGGCGCGAGGCGGTCGTGGGCGGGTTCGGCAACGGGGCGGCGTGGGGCATCTACACGGCGGACCCTGCCGTCGCCTTGATGGCGGTCCAGTACGTGCGGCAGGACGCCGCCCTGCAGGTCGTCGCCGACCGCGTGGGCGCCGACGAGCTGGACCGGTGGTTCGAGGCCGACCCGGGCCTGCTACGGCTCCTCGGCCGTGCCTGACGTCTGGGCGATGGCTTCGGAGACGATGGCCCTCACGTCGCGGGCCCGCGTGTAGACATGGCGTTGCCACTGGGCGCCGTTGCCCCGTTCGAGAAGCCGCCGCAGGAGCCTGCGGACCGTGTCGAGGTCCCCGGACGCGGTGAGCGCCGGAGTGAGGTGGTCGAGAAGGGCCTGCACGACCGCCTGGGCGGGCGCCGGACGCCTGGTGACCGGGTGCACGAGGTCGTCCAGCAGTCCGGAACGGCTCGCCCGCCAGACGGCCAGCTTGAGCAGGTCGGTCCGCACCCGGTCGGGCGGGATCCCGGCCCGCCAGGCCTGCGCGGCGGTGTCCACCATCGCCCGGACCAGCGCGGCGATCAGGACGGTGTCGTCGGCGTGGAGGCAGACGTCGGAGATCCGGACCTCCACGGTGGGGTAGTGCCGGGACAGCCGGGCGTCGAAATAGATCATTCCCTCGTCCAGCAGGGCGCCGCTGTCCAGCATGGCCTCGACCGCGGTCCGGTAGCCCTTGGCCGACTCGAACAGCTCGGTCGGGCCGCTGGACGGCCAGCGTCCCCAGACCTGCTGGCGCCAACTGTGGTATCCGGTGTCGCGCCCCTGCCAGAACGGGGAATTGGCGCTCAAGGCCAGGAGCGGCGGCAGCCACGGCCTGATCCGGTCGAGGACGGCGACGCCCTCGTCCGGCGAGTCCACGTTCACATGGACATGGCAGCCGCAGGTGAGCTGCTCGTCCGCGGTCTGCGCGTACGCGTAGGCCATACGCCGGTACCGCAGCGAGGGCGTGATCGACGGGTGCACGGTGACCGGCGAGGTGGCGAGCGCCACCACCGCCGCGCCCACGCCCCTGGCCGCCTCCGCGGCCGCCTGCCGCCCGCCGCGTATGTCGTCAGCGAGGTCGGCGAGGGAGGCGCAGGGCGCGGTGCCGGTCTCAAGCTGCTCGCGCTGCAGCTCGGTTTCGAAAGGCTCGGCTCTCTTGCCGGAGAGCGTGACGCCGGCGTGATCCTTGGCGTACCGGATCACGGCGCCCGAAACCGCCTGAGGTGCCCCGCTCACCGGGTCGACGAGCAGGAGCTCCTCTTCCACCCCGATAGTGCGCAGTTCATGTTGTGCCACTGTCCTGTTGTGCCCGCCGTAGCCCGGAAGGTACATCCCAGAGCCCGCGCGTTCATCCGAACACCGTTCGGTTGCCCCCGCCCTCTTCGAGCCATTCTCGGAGGAGGGTGCCGGATTCTTCGAAGCGGTCGAGGTAGAGCATGTGGCCGGCGTCGATCTCGGTGATGGTGAGATCGTCGCCCAGGGACTCGCGGCAGGCGGTCACGAAGGTGGGGCGGACCATGGCGGCCTGGGTGGCGATCACCAGGTGCGTGGGGACGCCGGGTGGGGGCGGTAGGGGTGGGCGGGCCATCTCGGAGAAGGCGGTCACCACGGCGGCGGGCTCGAAACGCCAGCGCCAGCGGCCGTCCTCGTCCTGGTGAAGGTGGTCGGCCACCTCGTCGTCCTCCGCGCCGGCGTAGGCCTCCGGCCAGCTCTTGGCGCGGTCCGCACGGGCGTCGGCGGGGGTGGCGAACGAGGGTTGGGTGCAGGCTTCGTGGGCCCGCTGGCGTGCGCGGGCGGGGTCCAGGCCGGTCGCGGGATCGAGGAGGACGAGGCGCCGCACGCGTTCGGGGGCCGTCCGGGCCAGGTGTACGGCGATTATCCCGCCGTAGGAGTGGCCCACGATGTCCGTACGGGGGATGTCCTCCGTGTTGAGGAGTGCGAGGAGATCGGTGACGTGCTGGTCCACATGCCAGGGGGCATCGTGGGTCGAACGGCCGTGGCCGCGAAGGTCGGGCGCCAGGACGTGGTGGTCGGGCAGGTGGTGCTCGGCCAGCCTGCGCCAGCGGCCGCCGTGGCCGTTGATGCCGTGCAGGGCGAGCACCGGGGGGCCCGCCGGATCGCCGTACCGGCTCACGTTGATGCCCGTCATGCCGGAATCCTAGAGGTACGGGTAGAGGGCCTCGGCTATCGCGCGCTGGACCCCGTCCATCTGCTCCTCGCCGTCCTCGACGTCCCACAGGACGTTCTGCAGGACGCGGCCGTACGTCCAGCCCACGGCGCGCTGCCGGTCCAGGCCGAGGATCTCGACCATGAGGTCGAAGCGGCGGCGGACGGCGCGACCCACGTCGCCGGTCGCGACAATCTCGTCCCACCGGTTGTCGATGGCGGGCAGCAGGTCGAATCCTGGGTCGCCCGCGAGGGGCTTGGGGTCGATCGCCAGCCAGGGTTCGCGTTCGCCGGCCAGCACGTTGTCGTAGTGCAGGTCCCAGTGCAGGAGGCGGTCACCCGGCTCGGCCACGAGGTCGGAGACGACGGCGGCGCAGGTTTGCACGACGCGCCGTTCCTCATCGGTGTGGAACGTGGGGAGCGCGGAGGGAACCTGGTCGAGCATGGCCTGCGCGATGTCGCCCAGGCGGCGCATGCCCTCGGGGGCGGGGTGGGCCACGAGGCGGGCGAGGAGCTCGGTGAGGATCTGCAGGGCCTTGGTGTCGTCGGGCACCGAGGAGAGGGAACGGGCGGAGTCCAGCCGTTCGAGGAGCATCACACCGGTCGTTTCGTCAGACCTGAGGAGGCGGACGGCGGCGTCGCCGTCCCACAGCCGCAGCCCGACCGGCTCGCTCTCGGTCTCCTCATCGAGGATCTGGAGCTTGAGGGCGGCGGGTGTGCCGTCGGACGTCCGTACGGGGAGCACGAGGGAGGCCATGCCGTGCATCGAGCCGCCGGTGATCGTCAGGTCCCAGCGCTCGAGGTGGTCGGCGGCCAGGCGGGGCAGCGAGGCGATCCAGGCGCGACCGGCCTCACCGTTGTATTTGGACTGCGTCGTGGCCAGCTCGGCGGGCACCTCGATCTCCGACATGATCGACACGCTAACCGGGCTGTCAAAGCGTTAACTGAGCCGGACAGAGCTCAGGGCCAGCAGCGCCACGTGCAGTGAGGCGCAGGACTCGACGTCGTCCAGGTCGGCGTCCAGGACCCGCTCGATGCGGCGCAGGCGTTCGTAGAAGGCGGGGCGTGACAGGTGCGCCTGCTGGGCGGCGACGGCCTTGTTGCGGCCCGACTCCAGGTAGAGCTCCAGGATGCGGGTGAGATCGGCGCCGCGTTGCGCGTCGTACTCCAGCAGCGGCCCGAGCTCGCGCTCGACGAACGTCTGCAGCCGGGCGTCGTCGCGCAACAGGTGCAGCAGGCCGCGCAGGCGCAGGTCGGGCAGCCGGTAGAAGAGCCGCCCGCCGGAGCCCCGGCATGCGACGTCGGCGACCTGCTCGGCCTCCAGGAACGAGCGGCGCACGTCGCGGATCGACTCCACGACAGATCCGGTGGCCATCACGATGTCGCCGCCGGACTGCTTGCGGATGCGGGTGGCCACCTCGTTCAGCGCGGTCTCGACGTCGGCACGGGCGGGCAACGACGCGAGCACG
The DNA here is from genome assembly GCF_008923185.1 of Actinomadura rudentiformis. GTDB lineage: Bacteria > Actinomycetota > Actinomycetes > Streptosporangiales > Streptosporangiaceae > Spirillospora > Spirillospora rudentiformis. The sequence continues at coordinate 113,238 of NZ_WBMT01000024.1, read as the reverse complement.
CCGACGCGGGCCTGCGGGCCGCTCTCGTCGAGCACGCCGACCAGGGCGGCGAGCCGGGCGTCCTTGCACGCGGTGGCGGCCGCCTCGGCGAGCTCGCTCAGCTCGGCCGGCGGGGCGGCGGTGCCGCTGCGCGGGCGGAGGACGACGCCGAGGAGGCGGCGGCCGGACAAGGGGACGCCGAGGGCGCGGGCGCGGGCGGCGGCCTCCTGCGGGTCGGAGTAGGAGTGGGCCAATATGCGGGTGATGATCGTGCCGTGCGCCTGGCGTTCGATGCTCTCGGCGTGCCGGTCCAGCAGCCGGCCGAGCGCGAGCGTGGTGGCGGCGCGTTCGATCAGGACGGTCTCGCGCGGTGTCGGGGGCGCGTCGCAGGTGAGGATCAGGCGGCCCCAGTCCTCGCCGCGCGCGCCGACCATGGTGACCAGCCAGCCGGACGCCTCGTCGTAGGCGGTCCGCTGGTCGAGCCGGACGGCGCGGGAACGGGTCTCCCAGGCCGACAGCAGCTCGGCCGGGTCCTTGCCGCCGGCGTCGGCGGCCAGCACCTGGTGGGAGAGGTTCTCCAGCACCACCGGATGGCCGCCGAGGGCCGCCACCTGCCGGACGACCTCGTCGGTCGACGCGCCCTCCACCGACAGCTGGGTGAAGATCTCGTGGAGCTCCTCGGAGGCGCGCAGCTCGGCCATCTGGTCCTGCAGGATGCGCGCGTGCACCGACTCGGTGATGTCGACGAACGCGGGCTCGTGCGCCAGCATCACCACCGGCAGGCCGTGGTCCTCCGCCGCGGCGATCAGCGCCGGCGGCAGCACGCTGGCGTAGCGGCGGCCGAGCTCGACCATGAGCCCGCTGACGCCGACCTCGGACAGCTCGCCGATGTAGGCGCGCAGCCGGGCGGGCTCGTCCGGCAGCGCGATGCCGGTCGTCAGCACCAGCTCGCCGCCGTGCAGGAGGTGCGCGATGTCGGTCACCTCGGCCACGTGCACCCAGCGCACCCGGTTGTCCAGGCGGTCCTCGCCCGCGACGACGCGCGGCTGGCCGCGGCGGACCGCGTCCAGCTGGAGCACATCGGCGAGGGTGGGCAGCATCGTCTGGATCATATCCCGGCATTCTGTCAACTCAATATGATGAATGAATTACACATTGTAAAAAGCGGCTACGCTTCCGTCAGACCGTCAATCCAAAGGCGCTGGTCTTGACACTCTGCGGGTAGTCCGGCAGGGCGGCAGATGGCGAGACTTGGGGCATGCCGGATAACGAGAACCTCCTCCGGCGCCACCGGGCGGTGATGCCGGACTGGCTGGCGCTGAACTACGAACGCCCCCTCGAGATCGTCAGCGGTAAGGGCAACCGGGTCACCGACGCCGACGGGAACAGCTACCTCGACTTCTTCTCGGGCATCCTCACCAACATGCTCGGGTACGACGTGCCCGAGGTCCGCGAGGCCGTGGAACGGCAGCTGGCCACCGGGATCGTGCACACCTCCACCGCGTACCTGCTGCGCGGCCAGGTCGAGCTCGCCGAGAAGATCGCCCGGCTGTCGGGCATCCCCGACGCCAAGGTCTTCTTCACCAACTCGGGGACCGAGGCGAACGAGACCGCCCTCCTGCTCGCCGCGTACACCCGTCGCAGCGACCAGATCCTCGCGATGCGGCAGGCCTACCACGGCCGGTCGTTCGGCGCGATCGGCGTGACCGGTCACCGCGGCTGGAAGAACACCTCATTTTCGCCGGTGAACGCGCATTTCCTGCACGGCACCGACCGGCATCTGCCGCAGTTCGCGGGCCTGTCGGACGAGGACTACATCAAGGTCTGCGTCGAAGACCTGCGCCACGTCCTGGCGACGGCGACGGCCGGCGACGTCGCGGCGCTCATCGCCGAGCCGATCCAGGGCGTCGGCGGGTTCACGATGGCCCCTGACGGGCTGTTCGCCGCGTACAAGGAGGTCCTGGACGAGCACGGCATCCTGCTCATCTCCGACGAGGTGCAGACCGGCTGGGGCCGTACGGGGTCCAGCTTCTTCGGCATCGGCAACCACGGCGTCACGCCCGACATGCTGACGTTCGCCAAGGGGCTGGGGAACGGCTTCGCGGTCGGCGGCGTGGTCGCCCGCGGCGAGCTGATGGACGCGCTGCCCGCGGTCGGGCTGTCCACGTTCGGCGGAAACCCGATCTCCATGGCCGCCGCCAACGCCACCCTCGACTACGTGCTCGACCACGACCTGCAGGCCAACGCCGCCAAGCAGGGCGCGGTCATCATCGGCGGCCTCAAGGAGGCCGCCGCCCGGCTGCCGGTGATCAAGGACGTCCGCGGCAAGGGCCTGATGTTCGCGATCGAACTGGCCGACGCCGCGACCGCCGCCGCGCTCATGGAGGAGACCCGCAAGCGGGGGCTGCTCGGTGGCAAGGGAGGCCTGTACGGCAATGTCGTCCGCATGGCACCACCCCTCACCCTGAGCGGCGCCGAGGCCGTCGAAGGCCTGACCATCCTGATCGACTCCCTGGAAGCGTTGAACGGATCATGAGCAGCAAGCACGTCACCCACTGGATCAACGGCAAGCCGTCCACGAGTGTGGCCGGCCGGCGTGGGGACATCTACGAGCCGTCGACCGGGCGGCTCAGCGGCACCGTCGACTTCGCCGCGCAGGCCGAGATCGACGCCGCCGTGGCCGCGGCCAAGGCCGCCTTCCCGGGGTGGCGCGACACCTCACTGGCCCAGCGCGCCAAGATCCTCTTCCGCTTCCGCGAGCTGCTGACCGAGCACCGCGACGAGCTGGCCCGGCTCATCTCGTCCGAGCACGGCAAGGTCGTCTCCGACGCGGCCGGCGAGGTCGCCCGCGGCCTTGAGGTCGTGGAGTTCGCGTGCGGTGTCCCGCACCTGCTGAAGGGCGGGTTCTCGGAGAACGTCTCGTCGCGGGTGGACGCCTACTCGATCCTCCAGCCGCTCGGCGTGGTCGCCGGGATCACCCCGTTCAACTTCCCGGCCATGGTGCCGATGTGGATGTTCCCGGTGGCGATCGCCTGCGGCAACACGTTCATCCTCAAGCCGTCCGAGAAGGACCCCTCGGCGTCGGTCAGGCTCGCCGAGCTGTGGGCCGAGGCGGGGCTTCCGGACGGCGTCTTCAACGTGCTGCACGGCGACAAGATCGCCGTGGACGGGCTGCTGCACCACCCGGACGTCAAGGCGGTCAGCTTCGTCGGCTCCACCCCGATCGCGCGCTACATCTACGAGACCGCCGCGCGCAAGGGCAAGCGGGTCCAGGCGCTGGGCGGCGCCAAGAACCACATGGTCGTCCTGCCCGACGCCGATCTGGACCTGGCCGCCGACGCCGCGGTCTCCGCCGGCTTCGGCTCAGCGGGGGAACGCTGCATGGCGATCTCCGTGGTGGTGGCCGTCGATCCCGTGGGCGACGAGCTCCTGAGCAAGATCAACGAGCGGGTGGCACGGCTGAAGGTCGGCCCCGGCGACGACCCGGAGTCCGAGATGGGTCCCTTGGTCACCCGCGAGCACCGCGACAAGGTCGCCTCGTACCTCGACAGCGGCGTCGCCCAGGGCGCGACCCTGGCCGTCGACGGCCGCGAGACCCGGGTGCCGGACGGGGAGGGGTTCTGGCTCGGCCCGACGGTCCTCGACCATGTCACCCCCGAGATGGACGCCTACCGGGACGAGATCTTCGGTCCGGTCCTGTCGATCGTCCGCGTCGGCTCGTACGAGGAGGCGATGGCGCTCCTGGACGCCAACCCGTACGGCAACGGCACGGCCATCTTCACCAACGACGGCGGCGCGGCCCGGCGGTTCCAGAACGAGGTCGAGGTGGGCATGGTCGGCATCAACGTGCCGATCCCGGTGCCGATGGCGTACTACTCCTTCGGCGGCTGGAAGGCGTCCCTCTTCGGTGACAGCCACGCGCACGGCATGGAGGGCGTGCACTTCTATACCCGCACGAAAGCTGTCACCGCCCGCTGGCTCGATCCGTCCCACGGCGGCGTGAACCTGGGCTTCCCCACGAACGGCTGAGGGAGCGGGCCAGTGACTTCTCACTGGCCCGCCATACACGCCCTGAGACCGGACGAACTGCATCAGATTGTACAAATAGGTTGAAATAACTATGCCCGGCGGACTGTCACCGGAGCCAACGTGAGTGATTCACGGTACCTGTGTGACTCACGAGGGTTAGCGCCGGGTCACGGGCCGTCGCCCAACGTGAGAAAAGCCAGGTCCCTGACGCTGGGATTTTCTGTCGCCCGTATGTTCTCGTCGTCAATTTTCGTCTTTTCCGCTTCGACAAATAATAGCTACAAGTGTTGACTCGCTCTGTGACCGGCGACACAATCTGACTGTCTCAATTAATTGAGGCAATTACAAAAAGGTCAGAGTCCGGAGTCAAGGCTATGGCTGACGATCACGCCGCTGAGGTCGCCGCCCTCAGTAGGCGTTATCCGAGCTGGACCATTTGGTTCGGCCTCTTCACCGGCCACTGGTGGGCGCTTCCGCCCCGCGACAGTGACGTGGACGAGTTCATCGAGGCCGAGACTCCGCAGTGGCTGATCGCACGCATCGAGGTGATCCAGAACACCGAGCCGCCGATCGAGAGCATCCCCCGGACCTCGGACGACTCCCGCCGGAACGCGCGACGCCCCTCGAATCTCCTCCGTCTCGAGGGCGTCACACCGTCGCCGTTCCGCCGGGTACCGGTGGTCGCGTGGCCAGGCAGCACTGCAAGGTGATCCGCTGTTCCCCAACCTCGCCACGTATCGCCGGTGCCGCCGCGGCCCCGGGAAGGACAGTAGCCCGCGCCATATCCCTCTCCAGCAACCTCCGTGTGTGGCGCGGACGCCAGCACCCGCTGTCCCTCCCGGCCGCGGCGGTTTCGTTTCGGCGTGCGTGACTGCTGAGGCCCTCGTTTCGATGAACGACATTTTTCAATATCTGTAACCCTTGAGCCATTGCCATTATTAGGCCCCGTCAGATCAGTGAAGACGGTTCCTTTCAATCAACTCGTCTACGCCTCATTGAATGACTGGCGTTCGGCTTGCCGTCAAGCCCGGCAGCGGCAATAAATGACGGCAGGGGGACACCGCGGGCTTCGCGACGCGCTACGCTGCGCCGACGGGACCGTACACAGACGGGGAGCGGAGATGAGGCTGCGGGCCAAGGTGACCACCTCGGTGGTCGCGACGGTTCTGGTCATGGGGCTGAGCGCCTGCAGCGAGGACGAACCCGCGGGCACCACCCAGGTGGCCGCCACCGTCGGCCAGGGTGAGGGTCTGCTCAACCTGGTGACGATGAAGGGCCTCGTCGAGAGCGGCGCCAGCGACCCGCGCGTGGACTGGGTGCAGCCCTTCGAGGAGCGCACCGGCTGCAAGGTCGTCTGGAAGGAAGTGAAGACCGCCCAGGAGATGGCCGACTTCACCAAGAACAAGTCCCGCCGCTACGACGGCATCTCCGCCCCGCCGGAGGTCGCCGGCCAGCTGATCGCCAACGGTCAGGCGACCCCCGTCAACACCGGCCTGGTCGACGGCTACAAGAAGCTCGAACCCCGCCTGCGGACGTTGCTCAAGAAGGACGGCAAGACCTACGGCGTCCCCTACGTGTGGAGCTCGAACCTGCTCCTGTACAACACCGGCGTCCTCCAGCCCGCCCCGACCTCCTGGGCCGCGCTGTACGACCCGAACGAGGCCAAGAAGTACTCGCAACGGCTCATCGTCCGCGACAGCCCGCTGACGATCGCCGAGGCCGCGCTCTACCTCAAAAGCAAGGAGCGCAAGCTCAAGATCACCGACCCCTACTCCCTCACCCGCAAACAGCTCGACGCCGCGACCCGCGTACTGACCAGACAACGTCCGCACGTCAAGCTCTACTGGGAACAGCCCGCCGACTCGATCAGCGCGCTCGCCGGCGGCGAGTCCGTGCTCGGCGGCGTCTGGCCCTACCAGGCCGACGTGCTGGGCCGGGCCGGAAAGGCCGTCCAGGCCATCGCCCCCTCCGAGGGCGTGACCGGCTGGATGACCGCATGGATGATCGGCGCCCGCCCCGAGCACCCCAACTGCATGTACCAGTGGCTGGAATGGACCGTGTCCCCCGACGTCCAGGAGCAGGTCGCCGCATGGACCGGCCTGGCCCCGGCCAACCCCCAGGCCTGCGCCCCCGACCGTCTCAAGACCGCCTTCTGCAACGCCAACCACGTCGGCGACCGGAACTACCTCAACAAGGTCATCTTCGCCCACACCCCGGCCAAGGCCTGTGGCAGCCCAGGCGGCGAGGAAGGCCGCCGCGACTGCACGGACTACGCCGAGTGGACCCAAGCCTGGATCCAGGCCACCAAAGCAATCAAATAACCACCCGCAACCCGATCATGCAGCCCGCCCACCCGCAGGCGATGAGGTGGCGGCGCCGCCCGCAGGGCGGCCAGGTAGCCCCGCCCGCAGGGAGGTCAGTGGCGACGCGGCCGCAGGGCGATCAGGTGGCCCGCCCACCCGCAAGGCGATGAACTTGCGCACCCGCCCGCAAGGCGATCAGGCAGCCCCGCCCGCAAGGAGGTCAGTGGCGCACCGCCTGCACGGCGATCAGGTAGCGCGCGAGCCGCAAGCCAATGAGCCGGCGCACCCTGCCCGCAGGCGATCGGGTAGCTGTCACGCACGCAAGCCGGTCGAGAGCAGACCAACGACCCCAGGTTGCACGCGGGCGCGCTAACGGGTCGTGAAGCGAGCCGGAGGCGAAGCTTCACGAGAGATCGCGAAGCGATGTCGCGCCCCCTCCCGCTGCACACCCCGAGGCCGAAAAAGCAATTAAATGAGGCGCGCCCGACCGCCCCCAGTCGGGCGCGCCTCTCGGGGTGGTCCCGGGCCTCCCCCCGAATGCCCGGGTCACCCTTCCTCCTGGAGAGATTCCAGTGGCGCCGGCCTAGTCGGCCGTCGCTCCAGCCAGGGCCATCGGGCCTCCGGCGTTCGTGGTCGGCTCCGTGAAGTGCTCACGGGGCCGCGGCAGGGCGGGTGCGCAGTCGGCGCACGCGAACACCCCTGGACCGTTCGGCAGGCAGCCGACGCGCACGTGCGGGCGCGGCCATTTCTTGTGGCAGACGACGCATGCGTCGCCGTTGCGTTGCGCGGCGCTCAGAGCGCCGGGGTCGAACTTCAGTTCGCCCGTCCGGTCCATCGCTCACCCCCCGTGACCGAAGCCTTCTTCCACGTACTTCCTTTATAGGAGGGCAACGGTGTTGAAGCTGTTACAGCAGATGCAAGGCCGGGCAAAGTCTGTGCGTGTCGCCGGCGACCTGGTGATCGATGGCCGATAGGGGCGTTCATGCAGGTCATCAGCTGTGCTGGGCGCGCTCGTAGATGCGCCGGACCGCCTCGCCGAACCTCGGGCCGTACATCGTGCCGCGGTCGTCGGCGAACTTGAAGCTGCTGACCGAGGTGACCACGCCGGTGCCGGTGGCAGGGTCGAAGCCGGACAGCCAGGGGCCTCCGCTGGCACCGCGCGTGAGGTCGCAGCGCAGGCCGTGGCCGGTGGTCTCCCCGCGGGGATCCTCCGCCGGGCGCCCGCCGCAGTACGCGAGACGTTCGCCGTCGTAGGCGCCGGTGGACGGGTAGCCGAACGCGAGGGTGCGGCGCCCGTCGGGGCCGCCGAACGCGATGCGCTGCCCGCCGGTGAGGTCGACGACGTGCCGGCCGCCCGAGGGTGCCACGGCCACCATCGCCACGTCGTAGTCGCCGTCCCCGCCCTGGGACCAGGGGTCGGGCGTGAACATGCGGCGCGCGGTGAAGCCGCCGTAGGGGCCGGTGCCGTCGCGGTATCCCGGCACGAAGATCCAGTTTTCCGCCCAGGCGCCCCGGCCCGCCTTGACGCAATGGCCCGCGGTGACCACCACGTCCCTGTTGGCGCTCCGGACCGTGCTGGCCGAGCACAGGAAGTCACGGCCGCCGCTGCTGAAGAAGACCTTGCCGGTGGTGCGGGCGACCTGCCCGTGCGACGTCCAGAGCGCGCCCGTGGTGGTGGTCCGGGGCGGAACGGAGCGGGCGGCGGTCGCCGTCATCCGCTCGGGGGTCCAGTAGCGGCGTACGTGCCGTTCGAGATCGGGGTCGAGCGGGACCTCGTGCGTCACCACCCGGACGGCGGCCGACGCACCGGCGTCGGCCGCCGAACCGGGCGGCACCGCGACGGTCGCGACGGCCGCGGTGGCGAGCAGGAACCCGGTCGAACGTGGTGCCATGCTCGCAGTGTCCAGCACTCACCGCGTACGGGCGACTACTTCGCGTGAAAATGTCGGCGGAGCTAGCTTCCCTGGGCCGTGTTGTAGAGGTTCTGGGCGTCGGCGCCGAAGTACGGCCCGAACATGTACGCGTTGAGGAACGGCAGGTTGTACTTGTAGCTGTTGACCGAGTTCTGGATCCCGGCGCCGGTGCTCTCGTTGAAGTTCAGGAACCAGGGGCCACCGCTCGACCCGCCGGTCATGTTGCACCGCAGCCCGATGGTGCTCTGGCCCAGGAAGTCGTTGATGGTCGTGCCGCTGCAGTAGATGAGGCGCGAGCCGTCGTACGGAGCGGCGGCGGGGTAGCCGAAGGAGTACATGGCCTGCCCGCGGGGCTGGTTGAACGCGATGCCCTGGGCGCCGACGACGTCGGTGAGCCGCTGCCCGTTCAGGGGGTTGACGACGGCGGCGCCGACGTCGTAGTTGAGGTCCTCGCTGGCGGTCCACTGCGGGGTGGCGAGCGTCCGGGCGGCCGACCAGGTGCCGTGCGGGGCGTTGCCGTTGTTGTAGCCCGGAACGAACACCCAGTTGGTGTGCCAGGCGCCCCCGAGCCTCACGCAGTGCCCGGCCGTGATGACGGTGCTCTTGTTGGCGCTGGTGACCGCGTCGCCGGAGCAGGAGGCGGTGCGGCCCTGGTAGGTGAAGAACACCCGGCCGCCGGTGCGCGTGATCGCGCCGCCGCCCGTCCAGGGGCTGCCGCCGTTCGGGATCGACTGGACGGAGACGGGCGGCAGGACCTTGGCCAGGCCGCGCCGCACTTCCTCGCGGGTGGTCCACTTCGGCTTGAACAGCTTCTCCATCGGGGTGGCGGACCGCATCCGCTGCGAGGTCCAGAAGCGCAGCACGCGCTGCTGGTCGGCGGCGGCCGTGGCCTGGGTGCGCACTGAGGGACCAGGAGGGGCGGCGGCGTGGGCGGGTGCCGCCAGGAGGGGGGTCACGAGCGCTGCGCTGCCGATCGTGGCGAGCGCCAGGGAGCGGAGAGGGGAGCTGCGCTTCATGTGGTCTCCGTTACGTCGAGGGGGCAGACGGTGACCGGAAGGTACTTTCACTCCATATGGCCCGGCTAGTGGCATAAGTGGACAAACAGTATGAGAAAGATTCGCATTTCTCCCCATTCCTGCATGTGGACGCTCTGTCGCCGGGCCACAGCGGAACGCGCTGGTCCGACATGGCCGAGAATGGTCTCGTGATGCGCTCCTCAGACGTGGTCGTGCTCGGTTCCACCGGCTCGATCGGCACCCAGGCCCTCGATGTGATCCGCCGCAACCCCGGCCGGTTCCGGGTCACCGGACTGGCCGCCGGAGGCGGCCGGGTCGATCTGCTCGCCGCCCAGGCCCTGGAGTTCGCCCCGGAGGTCGTCGCGGTCGCGAAGGCCTCCGCCGCCCAGGACCTGCAGCTGGCCTTCTATGCCGAGGCGCAGCGCCGCGGCTTCTCCACCGGCGGGTATGCGATCCCGAAGATCGTCGCCGGTCCGGAGGCGGTGGCCGAGGTCGCCGCGTGGCGGTGCGACGTGGTGCTGAACGGGGTGACCGGGGCGCTCGGCCTCGCCTCGACGCTCGCGGCGCTGGACGCCGGCAGCACCCTCGCCCTCGCCAACAAGGAGTCGCTCATCGTCGGCGGCCCCCTGGTGAAGAAACGCGCCCGGCCGAGCCAGATCGTGCCGGTCGACTCCGAGCATTCGGCGCTGGCCCAGTGCCTGCTGGGGGGCCGCGCCGAGGAGGTGCGGCGGCTGGTGCTGACCGCCAGCGGCGGCCCGTTCCGCGGCCGGAGCCGCGCCGAGCTCGCCGGCGTGACGCCCGAGGAGGCCATGAACCACCCGACCTGGGACATGGGCCCGGTCATCACGATCAACTCGGCGACCCTGGTCAACAAGGGCCTGGAGGTCATCGAGGCGCATCTGCTCTTCGACGTGCCCATGGACCGGATCGCGGTGATGGTGCACCCGCAGTCGGTGATCCACTCGATGGTCGAGTTCGTGGACGGCTCGACGCTCGCCCAGGCCAGCCCACCCGACATGCGGCTGCCGATCGCGCTCGGCCTGACGTGGCCTGAGCGTGTGCGCAACGCCGCGCCCGCCGTGGACTGGACCAAGGCCCACACCTGGGAGCTGTTCCCGCTGGACGACGAGGCGTTTCCCGCGGTGACGCTGGCACGCCTGGCGGGCGAGACGGGCGGCACCGCCCCCGCGGTCTACAACGCCGCCAATGAGGAGTGCGTGGAAGCCTTCCGCGCGGGACGGCTGCCCTTCCTGGGGATAGTCGACACCATCGCGCGGGTAGTGGATGAGCACGTCGTTCCGTCGGGCGAGCTGACGCTGGACGACGTGCTCGCGGCCGACGGGTGGGCGCGGGCAAGGACGCGAGAACTGACGCGGGAACTGACCGGACTCGACTGAACCCGGGGGAGCGCCCCCGGCAAAGGGGGCCCTCCGATGGCCTTTCTCCTCGGCGCCGTGGCGTTCGTCGTCGCGCTCCTGCTGTCGGTGATGCTGCACGAGGCCGGTCACCTGGTGCCCGCCAAGCGCTTCGGGATGAAGGCCTCGCAGTACTTCGTGGGCTTCGGGCCGACGCTGTGGTCGTTCCGCCGCGGGGAGACCGAGTACGGCGTCAAGGCCGTCCTGCTCGGCGGCTTCGTCAAGATCGTGGGCTATACGCCGCTGGAGGAGCTCGACCCCGCCGACGAGCCGCGCGCGTTCTACCGGCAGAAGGCCTCGCGCCGCTCGATCGTGATCGCGGGCGGCGTGGTCATGAACTTCCTGTTCGCGTTCGTGCTGCTCATGGCGATGGCCATGACGATCGGCATCCGGCAGCCGGGCACGGTCACCACGACCGTGGACGAGGTCAGCACATGCGTGCCGGCGGGCCTGACCGAGCCGTGCGGCGACGGCCGGCCGCAGTCCCCGGCCGCGGCGGCGGGCCTGCGCCCGGGCGACCGGGTCCTGTCGTTCAACGGCCGGCCGGTCGGCGACTGGACGGAGCTGCGCGACGCGATCGACGCGGCCCGGCCAGGCCAGACCGTGCCGGTCGTCGTCGAGCGCGGCGGGCGGCAGTCGACGTTGCAGGCCCGGTTGGCGGCGGTCAGAGGCGAGTCGTTCCTCGGCATGCAGGCCAGGGTCGTCGGCCAGGGGTACGACCGGACCGGCCCGATCGGCGCGGCGGTGTTCGCGGGACGCGGCATCGGCCAGACGGTCGCGGGCATCGGCCAGGTCGTCGTCGACCTGCCCGCCGCGATCCCCAAGCTGTTCTCTCCCGAGCGCGCGAGCACGCCCGGCGGCCAGGTCGGCAGCGTGGTGGGCGCGACCGATGTGTCGGGCCAGATCTTCTCGTCCGAGAGTTCGTGGCGCGACAAGGCGGCGCTCTATCTGTCCCTGGTCGTCTCGGTGAACATCTTCCTGGGAGCGCTCAACGTGCTGCCGCTGCTGCCGCTGGACGGCGGGCACCTGGCGGTCGTCGGGTACGAGCGGCTCCGCGCCTGGTACGCGCGGCGGCGCGGACGGCCCGATCCCGGCCTGGTCGACATGACCAAGCTGCTCCCGGTGACCTACCTGGCGGTCGTCCTGCTGATCGGCCTCGGCGTCCTGCTGATCCTCGCGGACATCGTCAATCCGCTGCGGTTGCCGCAGTGACCAGTGGGGTTGCCGCAACGGCATCCCATGGCTACAGATTGTGACGGAACGGTCACGTGATTTGTCCCACGTGTACGTCATGGCAGTGGTGTCGGCCGCCTAGGCTAGTGGGGGGTTAGCAGAGGAGAGGGATGAGCGTTTCACTCGGAATTCCGGTGGTCCGTGGCGACGGCGGCGAGCAGGGGGCGGCCCGGCAGGTGGCGCCTCGCCGCAAGTCCCGGCAGATCATGGTCGGCAGCGTGCCGGTGGGCGGGGACGCCCCGGTGTCGGTGCAGTCGATGACCACCACGCTCACGGCCGATGTCAACTCCACGCTGCAGCAGATCGCGGAGCTGACCGCGTCGGGCTGCCAGATCGTGCGGGTCGCGGTGCCCTCCCAGGACGACGCGGACGCGCTGCCGGCGATCGCGCGCAAGTCGCCGATCCCGGTGATCGCCGACATCCACTTCCAGCCCAAGTACGTGTTCGCGGCGATCGACGCGGGCTGTGCGGCGGTCCGGGTCAACCCGGGCAACATCAAGAAGTTCGACGACAAGGTCGGCGAGATCGCGCGCGCGGCCAAGGACGCCGGCGTGCCGATCCGGATCGGCGTCAACGCGGGCTCGCTGGACAAGCGGCTGCTGGAGAAGCACGGCAAGGCCACGCCCGAGGCGATGGTGGAGTCGGCGCTGTGGGAGTGCTCGCTTTTTGAGGAGCACGACTTCCGCGACATCAAGATCTCGGTGAAGCACAACGACCCGGTGGTGATGATCGAGGCGTACCGGCAGCTGGCCGCGGCCTGCGACTACCCGCTGCACCTGGGTGTCACCGAGGCCGGTCCGGCCTTCCAGGGCACCATCAAGTCGGCGGTGGCGTTCGGTGCGCTGCTGTCGCAGGGCATCGGCGACACGATCCGGGTGTCGCTGTCGGCGCCGCCGGTGGAGGAGGTCAAGGTCGGCTCCCAGATCCTGGAGTCGCTGGGCCTCAAGCAGCGCGGTCTGGAGATCGTGTCCTGCCCGTCGTGTGGCCGCGCGCAGGTGGACGTCTACACGCTGGCCGAGCAGGTCACCGCGGGGTTGAAGGGTTTCCCGGTGCCGCTGCGGGTCGCGGTCATGGGCTGTGTGGTGAACGGCCCGGGCGAGGCGCGCGAGGCCGACCTCGGCGTGGCCTCGGGCAACGGCAAGGGCCAGATCTTCGTCAAGGGCGAGGTCATCAAGACCGTGCCGGAGTCGCAGATCGTCGAGACCCTCATCGAGGAGGCGATGCGCATCGCCGAGGAGATGGGCCTCCAGATCGACGAGGACGGCACCGTGACCGCTGAGGACGGCACTGTGATCGCTGGAGGCGGCACGGCCGGCGGGCCCGGTGCGGAGGTCGTCGTCGGCTGACAGCTGATCGATCAGGGCCCACGGGATGATCCCGTGGGCCCTTTTCGTTCTGCCCGAAGCAGGGGTGTCCGCAAAGTCGTAATTCCCAGATTCATGGTGAATCGCTCAAACTTGTCACGATTCTGCAACCACTCTCCCTCTTCCCTCGCCTCACAGGTGTCCCAATCGCCAGGATCTTCCCGTTATGCCGCATGCCGGGCTCACCGACGAGCCCGCGCGGAAGAAGGGGACCTCCGTGAGGAAACTCGTAGTGATCACCGCTGCGGCCGCGGGCGTCGGGCTCGTTGGGACCGCGGTGGCCGCCACGGCGGGGACATCGGCTCCGAGCCCGAACGCGACGCAGGTCGCGGCGGCGGCAGGACGCATCGCCTGGAAGCCGTGCCCGGCCAAGGACCCTGTCCTCGGCGAGCTGCTCAAGGGACTCGAATGCGGCTCGTTGCAGGTGCCGCTGGACTACGCCCGCCCGAAGGGCAAGAAGATCAGGCTTGCGCTGACCCGGGCGAAGGCGACCGACACCAAGAACTACCAGGGCATCGCGCTGCTCAACCGTGGCGGCCCCGGCGGTTACGGCCGTGACCTGCCCACCCGCTTCGCCACCGGCAGCAACGGCCTCCCGAAGACGATCGGCGCGCAGTACGACTGGATCGGCTTCGACCCGCGCGGCGTCGCGGGCAGCGAGCCGAAGCTGTCCTGCGCCCCGAGCTACCTCTACCCGGGCAAGGCGCGCCCCGACTACGTGGTGCGCACCGCCGCCCAGGAGCGCGTCTGGCTCAAGCGCGCCAAGGCGTACGCGGCCAGCTGCGGCAAGAAGTACGGCGCCACGCTCAAGCACATCAACACCAAGAACGTCGCCCGCGACATGGACGCCATCCGCGCGGCGCTCGGCAAGAAGCAGACGAACTACTTCGGCTACTCCTACGGCACCTACCTCGGCTCGGTCTACGCCTCGATGTACCCCCACCGGGTGCGCCGCATGGTGCTCGACAGCGTGGTGCGGCCGAGCCGTGTCTGGTACGAGGCCAACCTCGACCAGAACGTGGCGTTCGAGAAGCGCGCCCAGATCTTCTTCGCCTGGATCGCCAAGTACGACTCGGTCTACCACCTGGGCAAGACGAAGAAGGCGGTCGAGGCCAACTACTACAAGGGCCGCGCCAAGGTGAAGAAGAAGCCGATCGACGGCAAGATCGGCCCGTCCGAGTACGACGACATCTTCCTGCCCAGCGGCTACCGCAACTACTACTGGGTGGACCACGCCAAGGTCATCGCGGACTGGGTGCTGCGCAACGACCCGAAGGGCCTCCGGGAGAACTTCGCCGAGCCGGCCTGGCTGGACCAGAACGGCTACGCGATCTACCTGGCGGTGGAGAGCCGTGACGCCCCCTGGCCGCGCAACTGGAAGCGCTGGCACAACGACCACGCGCGCCAGTACCGGCAGGGCGCTAAGTTCCTGACCTGGGGCAACGCCTGGTACAACGCCCCGGCCGCGTTCTGGGCCGTGCCCGGAGCCAAGCCGCAGAAGATCGGTGCGAAGGCGCCGAAGATCCTGGTCACGCAGCCGCAGAACGACGCGGCCACCCCGACGCCCGGCGCGTTCGAAGTGCACCGGCTGTTCCCGAACTCCCGGCTCGTGCTGGAGCTCGGCGGCAACAACCACGGCACCGCGCTCACGCCGAACGCCAACCAGTGCATGAACGACTGGGTGTCGAAGTACCTCGCGACCGGCGCGCTGCCCGGCTCCAAGAAGGGCGCGGACGCGACCTGCAAGGCCAACCCGGCGCCGAACCCGACGGCCGCCACGGTCAAGTCGGCTCCCGCGGACGACCCGGTCGCACCGATCCGCCGATAGCAGGTCCGTTCGGCCGGTGGGACGGCCATCCGGCTGGTGACCGGCCATCCGACCAGGGCCCCCGCCCGCGCGCGCCGCGCGGACGGGGGCTCTTTTCGGGCTAAAAGTCACGATTCGGCATCCTCGCCCAGGAACCTCTGTCGTCAGATCCGCCTCAACCGCCACAATCTCCACCTGTTGCACATAAATCATCTCGTCACCGGCAAAGCTCCCGCTTCCCGCGCTCGCGCTCTCGTGTTGTCGCTGCGGCGTGACGGCTCGCCGGTGATCAAGGGGGTTCAGTGAAGAGGCTCGTACTCATCACGGCTGCCACGGCCCTGGGGGTGGGCGGCACCGCCGTCGCCGTCACGGCGGGCACCGGTGGCACCGCGCGGAGCGCCGCGCCCGTCGCGGCCGCGACGGCCGGCAAGGGCATCGCCTGGGGGGCCTGCACCGGCTCGCTGGCCGGCAAGGCCGAGTGCGCCCAGGTCCAGGTACCGCTGGACTACCGCAAGCCCAAGGGCAAGAAGATCTCCATCGCGGTCTCACGCGTGAAGCACACCGACACCAAGAACTACCAGGGTGTGCTCTTTGTGAACCCGGGCGGCCCGGGCGGCTCCGGCCTCGCCTACTCGGATGGTCTGAAGCGCTGGCTCGGCGGCGTCGGCCACGCGAACGTCGCGGCCAAGTACGACATCATCGGGTTCGATCCGCGCGGCGTCGGCTCCAGCAAGCCCGCGCTGACCTGCGACCCGAACTTCTCCAACCCGATCCGCCCGGACTACGTCCCGCGGAACGCCAAGGAGGAGCGCGCCTGGATCGCCAAGTCGCGCAAGTACGCCGCCGACTGCAAGAAGAAGTTCGGCTGGCTGCTGCCGCACATGCGCACCACCAACGCGGCGCACGACGTCAACGCGATCCGCGCGGCGCTCGGCGCCCCGAAGATCAGCTGGTACGGCTTCTCGTACGGCACCTACTACGGCGCCACGTACGCCACGCTGTTCCCCAAGCGCGTGAAGCGCATGGTCCTCGACGGCAACGTCAACCCGAAGACCGTGTGGTACGACGCGCAGCTGGAGCAGAACAAGGCCTTCGAGCGGAACATCAAGCTGTGGTTCCGCTGGACCGCCAAGTACGACTCGATCTACAAGCTGGGCAAGACCCAGAAGGCCGTCGAGGCGCGCTACTACAAGCTGCGTGCGGCGGCCAAGAAGGCGCCGATCGGCGGCAAGATCGGCCCGTCCGAGCTTGACGACATCGTGCTGAGCGCCGGGTACAACACCGGCTACTACATCCCGTTCGCGCAGGCGCTGTCCGCGTGGGCCGTGAACAAGGACCCGAAGCCGCTGCTGGAGTGGCTGAACCCCGGCGGTGACGACAACGGCTTCGCCGTCTACAACGCCGTCCAGGGTGCGGACGCCAAGTGGCCGCGGAACTGGAGCAAGTGGCACAAGGACGCGGTCCGGCTCTACAAGCAGGGCTACCGCTTCAACACCTGGAGCAACGTCTGGTTCAACGCTCCGGTCGCGTTCTGGCCGGTCAAGGGCGGCCCCGCCCTCAAGCTGAAGAGCAACAAGGCGCTGCCCGGCATCCTGATGGTGCAGTCCGAGCTCGACGGTGCGACCCCGGTCGCCGGCGGGTACGCCCTGCACAAGGTGTTCCCCTCCTCCCGGCTGGTCCTGGAGCTCGGCGGCAAGACCCACTCCAACACGCTCAACGGCAACAAGTGCCTGGACGACCGGGTCGCGGCGTACCTCGACACGGGCAAGCTGCCCAAGAGCCGTCGCGGTGCCGACGCCCACTGCAAGGCGGTCCCGGCGCTGAACGACCCCAACCCGAACACGGCGAAGGCCGCCTCGGGCACCGCGGGCAAGGACCTTCCGGTCGGCCGCCCGTAACGCACGACGCACGAACGCACGAATTCACGAACGCCCGGCTGAGGACCTCCCTGGTTTCCAGGGAGGTCCTCCCGTTTCCGGGCGGAATCGCGGTATGTACGTGGGTGCGGTTCCTCCGCGATCGTCGCCAGTAGAACTCTTGGGGTGCGCAACGTTGTCGCCGGAGCGGCCACGGCCGCCGTGGCCATTGGAACCTTGACCGGACCTCTCACCTCGCGGGCCGCCGCAGACCTGGCCCCCGACACGGCCGCCGATGCGGCCGCAAGCATGGTCGCCAGGATCAAGTGGAAACCCTGCCCGAAGTCCGATCCGGTGGAGAAGGACCGGCTCAAGGGGCTGCAGTGCGGCAAGCTCGCCGTCCCGCTCGACCATGACCGCCCGGACGGACACAAGATCACCCTCGCGCTGACCCGCGCGCGGCACACGGCCCGGAAGTTCCAGGGCGTGATGTTGCTCAACCGCGGCGGGCCCGGCGCGCACGGCCGTGACATGGCCGCCGTGCTTCCCGACGGGCTGCCCAAGAAGGTCGCCGCGGCGTACGACTGGATCGGCTTCGACCCGCGCGGCGTCGGGGCCAGCAAGCCCGCCATGGTGTGCGACAAGACCTACCAGAACCCGGGCCGCCCGCGACCGGACACCGTCCCGGCCTCGGTGGCCGCCGAGAGGGCATGGATCGCGCGGGCACGGGCCTACGCCGCCGACTGCGCGGCCAAGTACGGCTCACTTCTCCCGCACATGGGGACGGTGAGCTCGGCGCGCGACCTGGAGGCCATCCGGGTCGCGCTCGGCCAGCGCCAGGTCAACTACTTCGGCTACTCGTACGGCTCGTACCTCGGCGCGGTGTACGCCACCATGTTCCCCGGCCGTGTCCGGCGGATGGTGCTCGACAGCGTCGTCCGTCCCAGCGGTGTCTGGTACGACAACAACCTCGACCAGAACGTGGCGTTCGAGAAGCGCATCCGGGTCTTCTACGCCTGGATCGCGCGGCATCACGAGACGTACCGGCTGGGCCGGAGCGCCACGAAGGTGGCCGCCGCCTACGCCAAGGCCCGGCGGAGGCTCACGGTCAAGCCCGCGGGCGGCCGGGTGGGCCCCACCGAGCTGGACGACATCTTCCTCGCCAGCGGGTACGGGCAGCAGAGCTGGCCCATGAACGCACGCCTGCTGTCGGCGCTGATCGTGAAGCGTGACCCGCGGCCGCTCGCCAAGGCCTGGCAAGCCCCGGGATGGCTCGACCAGAACAACTACGCGGTCTACACCGCCGTGCAGTGCCGGGACGCCGCCTGGCCGCGCGACTGGGCCCGGTGGCACCGCGACAACTGGCATCTCTATCGTTCGGGCTACCGTTTCGAGACCTGGGGCAACGCCTGGTACAACGCACCCTGCGCGTTCTGGGCGCATCACGGCGGACCGGCACCGCAGGTCAGCGGGCGCCCGGACCTGCCGATGCTGCTCGTCCAGGGCACCGAGGACGCCGCCACGCCCTATCGCGGCGCGCTGGAAATGCACCGGCGCTTCCCAGGATCCCGGCTGCTCGTTCAGGCCGGCGGAGGCGATCACGGGGTGGCGCTGACCGGCGACCGCTGTATCGACAAGGCCGTCGCGGTCTACCTGGGGAACGGTTCGCTGCCCGCCCACCGGCCAGGCCCGGACGCCGCCTGTCCCGCCGGGAAGCCGCCCGAACCGGGTCCCCGGGCCGAGCGGCACCCGCTGAAGAGGGAGCCGGTGGATACGCACAGGCGGCAGACGTCATAGTCTTGTTGGCGTGGTGCTGACAGTGGAGAGGCCGCACCGGCCCCTGCCCCGGTTCGGGAGCCGGTAAGCCGTGCGGATGCTGGGATCGCTGCCGGTGCGGGTCTTGGACGACCGGCACCGGGACGAGGTCTTGGCGATCCTCGACGCCGATCCGGTGGCGAACGTCTTCGTCAGCTCGCGCGTGCACGCGGTGGGGCTCGACCCCGGCCGTCTCGGCGCCCAGATGTGGGGCTACATGCGTGACGGCCGGCTGGCCTCGCTCTGCTACGCCGGCGCCAACCTGATCCCGGTCGCCGCCGACTCCCGGGCCGTCCGTGCCTTCGCCGAACGCGCGCAGGCACAGGGGCGGCGGTGCTCGTCGATCGTCGGGTCCAAGAGCGCGGTGGGCGAGTTCTGGGAGATCCTTGAGCCCTACTGGGGGCCCGCCCGCGCGGTCCGGTCGACCCAGCCCGTCATGGCCACGTCGGCGATGCCGCCGGTGGTCGCCGACCGGCATGTACGGCGGGTCCGCATGGAAGAGTTCGACGTGGTCTATCCGGCGTGCGTGGCGATGTTCACCGAGGAGGTCGGCGTCTCGCCCAACGCCGGTGACGGCGGCGTGCTCTACCGCGCCCGGGTGGCCGAGCTCATCCGCGCCGGGCGCGCCTTCGCCCGCATCGACGACGGCCGGGTGCTCTTCAAGGCCGAGGTCGGCGCCGTCACCCCGTACGCCTGCCAGGTGCAGGGCGTCTGGGTGCCGCCGGACCTGCGCGGGCAGGGCCTGTCGGTGGCGGGGATGGCGGCGCTGGTCGAGGAGTCGCTGCGGTCCATCGCGCCGACCGTCTCGCTGTACGTCAACGACTTCAACGTGCGGGCGCGCGCCACGTACCGGCGGGTCGGCTTCGCCGAGACCGATACGTTCATGTCCATACTTTTCTAGACATTTCAGGCAACTTCGCCAGAGCAGGTACCATCCGGGCCGTGGAGTTCGCCGGTGCGCTGCGACAGGCCGTCCAGGCGAGCGGCCTGACCCTGGAGCGGATCCGTCACCGGCTCGGCCAGCGCGGCCTGCCGGTGAGCGTGGCCACGCTCAGCTACTGGCAGCGCGGACGCAGCCGACCGCGATCCCGCGCGGTCGTGGCCGCGCTGGAGGAGATCCTCGCGGTGCCCGCCGGCTCGCTCACCGGGCTTCTGGAGGCGGCCGACCACGGCGCCCACCCCGTGCGCCATGGCGGCGGCGGTGCAGGCCGCGCCGGCGCGGGACGGCTCGAACGCGGCCGTGCCGCCGGCGACCTGTGGCCGGATCCGGAGCGCTACGCCCGGGTCGTCGGCCAGCTCGACCGGTCCGGAGACCACCGGCTCGAACGGCTGAGCACGCACGACGTCTACCGTCTCGACGCCGACCGGCGGCCCGGGAAACTGTCGGTCCGCACGGTCCTGCGGGCCGCGGGTGACGACGTCGACCGGGTCGTGTGCGTGCATCCGGCGGGGGAGGGGCAGCCGGAGGCCGAGCTGACCGGGCTCCGCTACTGCCGGCCGGGACGGGTGCGGGCCGAGGAGGGGCTGCTGGCGTTCGAGCTCGTCTTCGACCGGGTGCTCGCGGCGGGCGACACCGCCGTCGTGGAGTACGAGCTGGACCTCCGGGCGAGCCCCGGGACGGGCCAGGCCGACGAATACGCCCGGCGGTTCGCCCGGCCGATCCGCGATTACCTGGCCGTGGTGCAGTTTCATGAGGAAATGTTTCCCGCGCGTTGCTACGGGTTCTCCGGGGAATCCGCGCACGCCCCGCGGGAACGGATCGGCGAACTGTGGATCGGCACGTCCGGCAGCGCACATATGGCGGCGGGAGACGTGCGTTTCGGCATCCTGGGCCTCGAATGGGAATGGGACTGAGCCCGGGTGCCCTTTGGCAAGATCTCCCCTGATCACGGCCACCCGGCGTCGTTGTTTGTGTACTTTTACGCTTGGCAGCACGATCCCTGGGTCTTACAGTGAGCGCTGGTATAGCAAGTGCTGTTGTCAAGGCCGAGGGCGGGGGCCGGCCCAAGCCCTTCCGGAGGCCGATAGCGGTGCAGACAGTCACGGAGGAAGACCTCCTCCAAATGCTGCAGTACGGCCCCTTCAACGTGGCCCTGCATGCGGCGATCCAAGCACGCGGGCTGAGTCTGGAATCCCTGCGGCGACGACTCGACCAGCAGGGCATCGCGGTCAGTCTCTCTACCCTGAGCTACTGGCAGCGGGGCCGGACACGTCCCGAACGAGCCGACTCACTCCGCGCGGTACGCGGTCTCGAGGTCATCCTCGAACTGCCCCGCCACTCACTCCTGACCCTTCTCAAACCGTCCGGCGAACGGGCGGCCGGACCGTGGCTGCCGGTGGAGGAGCTCTGTCCCGAACCCGGCGTCCGCGACCTCATCGCCGAGATCGGTGAACGCGGCGAACGCCAGCTGACCGGCCTCAGCCTGCACGACCTGAACGTCGTCGGGCGCGGCCGTGAGCTTCGCGAGGTCCGTACCCGTGCGGTCTTCCAGGCGCAGCAGCGCGGGGTCGACCGCTGGATCGCCGTCTACCACCACCCGCATCGCGTCCTCCCGTCCTCCCGGACGGCACGCGGATGCCGGTTCGGGCGGGTCCGGGTGGACGAGGGGAGTGGGCTGATCGCCGCTGAGCTCCTGTTCGACCGGGCGCTCGCCCGCGGCGAGACCTACCTGCTGGAGTACGGCTTCGGGTTCGACGAGCCCGGGCCGGTCGTGACCGAGGAGGGCCGCGGCTTCCGCACCCCCCAGCACGAGTACCTGATCGAGGTGAGGTTCCACCCGGCATCGCTCCCGGCCCGCTGCTACCGCACCTGGCGGCCGGACGCGCAGACCGCCCTGAAAGACCTGACCGACCTGAGGATGTCGAGCTACCACAGCGTGCACTTCATCGACTTCGGCATGGCCACCGGATATCACGGCATGCGCTGGGAGTGGGATTAGCCGGACTTGGCTCTCGGATTAGCTCTGCCGGTCGCTAGGTGACGAGGAGCCCGAGGAGGCGGTCCAGCTCGGCTGCTGGGTCGGTGGTCAGGCCGGCGTGCACGGGGCCGGGCTGGACGATCGTGCTGCGCGGCGCCGTCAGCCAGCGGAAGCGGGCGCCGGGCGGCTCGTCCGCGGCCTGCCCGGCCCGGTCGCCGCCGCAGCAGAGGGCGTCGACCGCCTTCAGCGCGTGGCGGACGCCGTCGAGGTCGAGGGCGGGGTCCAGCGCGCGCAGGCGTGCCTCGTCGAGGTGGGTGCGGCAGTCGAGGTAGTCCAGCGCGCGGCAGTAGACGATGACGCCCACGTTCATGA
This sequence comes from Actinomadura rudentiformis, assembly GCF_008923185.1. GTDB lineage: Bacteria > Actinomycetota > Actinomycetes > Streptosporangiales > Streptosporangiaceae > Spirillospora > Spirillospora rudentiformis. The sequence continues at coordinate 91,218 of NZ_WBMT01000024.1, read as the reverse complement.
GCTCGCCGCGTTCGACGCGGGGGATCACGCGCAGCGCCGCGTACTCGAAGACGGTCTTATCGCTCATGCGGGACCGCCCAGCCAGCCCGGGCGGTTCTCCCCGCGCCGGGAGGCGGTGTCGGCTTTGGCGCCGCTGAGGTCGAGGGAGGGCAGCCAGTCACGCGGCTTGCCTACCCGCGTGAGCAGGATGTCCACATATGCGGCGCGAACGTCGTGGGCGGTGGCGAAGCCCGGCTCGTTCTCCAGCCAGCGGTCGGGCACGAGTGCCGCGACCTCGTGGAGGAGGTCCTCGGTGATCTTCGGGGCGAGCTCGGCCTCGGCGCCGGGCAGGTCGTCCGCGAACGGGGTGAGCACGTGGTCGTCCACGTCGTAGGGGCCGGTGAACAGGCGGGCCGCGTTGGCCCAGGCGTGGTGGAAGATGAGGCTCGCGCCGTGGTCGATCAGCCACACGTCGCCGTGCCACACCAGCATGTTGGGGTTGCGCCAGCTGCGGTCGACGTTGCCGATGAACGCGTCGAACCACACCACGCGCGACGCCCACGAGCGGTCCGGCTTCCAGCCCAGCGGGTCGAAGCCGAGCGAGCCCGGCAGGAAGTCGACGCCGAGGTTCCAGCCGGTGCTGGCCTTGAGCAGGTCCTGCACGTCGGGGTCCGGCTCGTGCCGCCCGATCACCGGATCGAGGTCGATGATCATCTGCTCGGGCACGCGCAGCCCGAGGCGGCGGGCCAGCTCGCCCGCGATGACCTCGGCGATCAGCGCCTTGCGGCCCTGCCCGGCGCCGTGGAACTTCATGACGTACGTGCCCAGGTCGTCGGCCTCGACGACCCCCGGCAGCGACCCGCCTTCGCGCAGCGGGGTCACGTACCGGATGGCGGTGACGAGAGGCAACACGCCGATCACGCTATCGGGTGGCCGCTCGGCGGCGATAATCGGTGACATGTTCGAGGTGACGATCGATCTCTCGGTGCCGATCGGCACCGGGATGCCGGTGTACCCGGGCGACCCCGAGGTCGAACTGTCCGCCGCGCTGACGGTGGCGAAGGACGGGGTGAACGTGCAGCGTCTGCATCTCGGGTCGCAGACCGGGACGCACGTGGACGCTCCGTTCCACATCGACGACGCCCTGCCGGGGCTCCATGAGCTCCCGGGCGGCGGCGTCTTCGTGGGGCCCGCCGAGATCGTGGACGTCCGCGGGCTGCCGCCGCGTACGGCCATCGGGCCGGAGGTGCTGCCCGCACGGCCGGCCTTCACGGGATCCATCCTGGTCTTCGCCACGGGGTGGTCGAGGTACTGGGGGACGGACGAGTACTTCGCCCATCCCTATCTGGCGCCCGAGACGGCGGCGGCCATCGCGGCCCGGGAGTACAACTGGCTGACCGTCGGCATCGACGCGCCGAGCGTGGACCCGACGCCGGAGCCGGGGTCGGAGACGTTCACGCTGGCCGCGCACCGGTCCCTCCTCACCCGGACGGACACGGCGTTCGGCGGGCCGATGGTCGTCGAGAACCTCACCAACCTGGACCAGGTCCTGGAGGCCAAGGCCGACGGCTACCTCATCTCGATGATGGTCTTCCCGCTCCGGCTGCCGGGCGACGGCGCACCGGCGCGCGCCGTCGCCCACGGAATCTCGGACGCCGAGGACGCGCCCTAAAGCGCGTCCTGGGGCCTAGTGCGCGTCCTAAGGCGCCGTCGGCGCTCCGGTGAGCAGGGTGCGGTGCTGCTCCATGAGGTCGATCATCGGGCGGGCGGGGCGGCCGGTGAGGCGCTGGACGGTGTCGGTCACCGGTTCGCCGTAGCCCGCGCGCAGGGACACCCCGAACGACACGATCATGCCGCGCACGTCGTCGGGGATCCCGGCGGCGCGCAACTGCTCGTCGAGCGTCGCGTCGTCCACGCTGGCGTAGCCGACGGGACGGCCGGAGACCTTGCTCGCCAGCGCGGTGATGTCGGCGAAGCTGAGCGACTCCGGCCCGGTGACGTCGTAGGTCTTGCCCTCGTGACCGGATGAGGTCAGCACCGCGGCGGCGACGGCGGCGCAGTCGTCACGGTGGACGAAGGCGCCGCGGGCGTGGTCGGTGTTGTCGACCAGGACGCCGCGGGCGATCGCGGGCGGCAGGATCTGGGTGACGGGGGTCTCGGCGTACAGGCCGTTGCGCAGGTACGTCACGTCCAGCCCGGAGCCGTCCAGCAGCTCGTGGGTGCGCAGGTGGTCGGGCACCACGGTGGACGGGCAGCCGGGGTCGACCATGATGTACGAGGTGTAGACGACGTGCCGGACCCCGGCCGCCACGGCCGCCTCGATGGCGTTGCGGTGCTGGTCGACGCGGCGGCCGAGCTCGTGCAGGCTGATCAGGAGCATCCGGTCGGCACCCTCGAAGGCCGCCGGCAACGACTCGGGCTCGTCGTAGTCGGCGCGCCGCACGGTCACGCCGTCGGCGGAGAAACCGGCCAGCGCGTCCACGTTCCGGGTGGCGAGGATGACGTCGTCGGCTGGGACCCTGTCCAGCACGTACCGTGCGGTCGCGCGGCCGAGTTGTCCGGACGCACTTGCGATGAGAATTCTCATTACCATCCCAAATCAATCGATTGCCGGGCCCGGAGCTTATTCGGATTTCGATACGGTGTGCTTAACGTTAGGGCGTTCGCCGCCATTGCCGCTACCGTTGGAGAATCCGCGACCGTGACGCCGCCACATGATCCCGCCTCGGCGGAGCAGGAGTCCGTGCCGAGCCATCGCACTCCGTGGCTGGACGCGACCCGTCCGTCACCTGCCCGTGTGTACGACTACCTCCTGGGTGGCAAGGACAATTTCGCGGCCGACCGGATCGCCGCGGAGAAGATGGTGGCAGCCCTTCCTTCCATCCGGGTCGGTGCGCAGGAGAACCGCCGGTTCCTGCTCCGCGGTGTCCGTTATCTGGCTGCCGAGATGGGAATGCGACAGTTCTTGGACATTGGCACCGGCATTCCCATCTCGCCCAACGTGCACGAGGTCGTTCAATCCGTCACGCCCGCAGCGCGGGTCGCCTACGTCGACAACGACCCGGTCGTTCTCGCGCACGCCCGCGCGCTCCTGGTCTCCGGGCCGGGCGGCGAGGTCGGATACCTGGAGGCGGACATCCGCGATCCGGGCTCGATCATCAGCAGCACACTGGTCCGCAACATGCTGGACTTCGACGAACCTGTCGCGCTGGTGCTGAACGCCGTCCTGCACTTCATCCCCGACGACGAACGGCCCGCCGAGATCCTCCGCACCCTGATCGGCGCACTGCCGCCCGGCAGCCACGTGCTCGCCAGCCACCTCACCCCTGAGCACAACGCGCGACTGCGGCAGGCCAGCGACGGCTACAACGACGACGGCGTGCGCACCCGGCCCAGGACCCGGGCGGAGTTCGAGAGACTGGTCTTCACCGGCCAAGGGCTCGAACTGGTGGAGCCGGGAGTGGTGCTGGTGTCGCACTGGCGCCGCGACCCCGACGACCCGCCCGCCCCCACCGCCGCCGAGGTCTCCGCCTACGGTGGCCTCGCCCGCCTACCCTGAACGCCCGCCTACCCTGAACGGGCACGCGAGCCTCCGCCGCGCCGCACGCCGATCACATCTCGGCGATCACATCTTGGCGATGACCTCGTCGGCGAAGCGTTCCATGGTGGCGACCTTGAGCTCCAGGCCCTCGCCGTGCTTCGCCTTGTCGTCCCCGGACGCCAGCCACCACGGGGCGGCCATCGTGCCGTTCACCCCGCGGTCGGCCCACTTCTTGTAGAGGTCGGCCGAGGGCATCGCGCCGATGGGTGCGATCACGTCCAGGTCGTCGAGAGTGCGGCCGTGGTCGGCGAGGAAACCGCTGAGGCGGTCGAGCAGGTCCTCAAGCTGGTCCTCGGAGTAGATGCGGTTGCCGATCCAGCCGTCGCCGACGCGGGCCGCCCTGCGCAGCGCGGCGTCGCTGTCCCCGCCGATGTAGACCGGGACGGGCTTGGACGGAACGGGCGCGATGCTGAGCGGGCCGAAGTCGTAGAACGTGCCGTGGTGCTCGACCATCCCGCCCTGCCAGAGCGTGCGCAGGGCGGGGATCATCTCGTCCAGCCGCTTGCCCCGGGTGTGGAAGTCCTGGCCCGTCTGCAGGAACTCGTCCTTGCACCAGCCCACGCCCACACCGAAGATCGCCCGGTCGCCCGACAGCGCCGCGGCCGTGGAGACGGCCTTGGCGACCGTGAACAGATCGCGGGCGGGCGGGATGTAGACGTTGGTCGCGAACCGCACCCGTTCGGTGACCGCCGCCATCGCCCCGATCGTCACCCACACGTCCGGCCAGTGGGTGTCGGGCTTGTACGGCGGCGCGCCCGTGTCGGAGTAGGGGTAGGACGCGTCGTAGTCGGTGTAGAAGATGTGATCCGAGATCGCGACCGTGTCGTATCCGAGGCGGTCCGCCGCACGGGCGAGCCCGAGGAACTCGCCCGTCTCGACGAACGCGGCGCCAAGCCAGAACTCCATGGTGTCAGTCCTGGAACTCGGGGATGACCTTGGTGGCGAACATCTCCAGGTTGCGCTTGACCGTGTCGAGCGGCAGCACGCCCTGCTGGCCCTGCATGAACAGGCCGAACCACTCCAGGTCGGGCATGCGGTCGAGCATGCGCTGGATGCCGCGCTTGACATCGTCCGGGGTGCCGAGGAGGGCCATCTCCACCTCGTTCATGCGCTTGAAGTCGCCCTTCTCCGGGGAGATGGGCTTGTGGCTGTCGTCCTCCTTCTTGCGCAGCACCTCCAGGTAGCCGAAGGGGCCGAAGAACGAGGCGAAGTCCTTCTGCATGCCCTTGCCGTAGGTGGCGATGGCCTCCTCGCGGGTGTCCGCCATACCCACGATCTTGAGGATGCCGGTGTGCTCGCCGAGCTTGTACTCCTTGCCCTGCCGCGCGCACTCCTCCTGGTAGAGCTTGGCCTTGGCCGCGTGGTCGTCGGGGTTCGGGGTGAACATCCACGGCATGATGCCTTCTTGCGCGGCGCGGATGACCGAGCGGTCCGAGACGGTGAACGGCTGCCACAGTTCGGGGTGCGGGTACTGGTACGGCTTGGGGCAGATCGACACCGACTGGATCACGCCGTCGTCGTCGATCTCGCCGGGCGCGCCGAAGGTCTTGGTCCACTCCTGGGCGGGCCAGCCCTCGATGCCGCTGAACGGGGCGGGGATCTCGTAGTCCAGCACGTCGCTCTTGTAGCGGACGGTGTCCTGCTCCCACGCCATCTTCATGATCTTGAGGACCTCGCCGAACACGTCGAAGTTGCGCGTGTCCGACTTGGAGCCGTCCGAACGGGCCGCCGCCGCGTGCCAGCGCTGGCCGAGCACGTTCATCCACCGGTTCTGGTAGCCGCGGGCCACACCCAGCCGCAGCCGGCCCTTGGAGAAGTGGTCCAGCAGCGCGACGTCCTCGGCCGCCCGGATCGGGTCCCAGGCGGGCAGCACGATCCCCAGCGGGGCGAGCAGGATCCGCTCGGTGCGGGCCGCCAGGTCGGTGAGGAACATCAGCGGGTTGACCGAGAACTCAAAGCCCTCGGAGTGGAAGTGGTGCTCGGTCATCATGAGCGCGTCGAAGCCGACCTGATCGGCGTGCACGGCGATCTCGCGGACCTCGTGGAGCAGCTTCTGGTACGACTCGACGTCGCGTCCGATCGGCCGCTTGGCCTTGGCGTTCTCCTCGGCGGCCCACCCACTTCCCGGAATCTGTGGATTCAGAAAGATCGAAAACTTCACGCTGCTATCTCCAATCGAACACTTTTCCTGCGGCTCGCGAATTCGATCATCAGACTTCGTTTGTCAGCTGCGTGAGCCTTAAGGCACGAAGCCGGAGCCATCCGGGGGAGACGGTTGGGGCGTTGAACGCTTATGACGTCGCCGTGCTCTATGGCATGGCGTGGGTACTTGTCATCGTGCCCGTACCGCAAGGGTCTCCCTTCGGTAGATGCGGACTTCGCCGTCACATCCAGTGACGGAGGAGAGCTGCGACTCGGCTTGACCGCAACTCGGATGGTCAGGGCTGGGATGGTGACGCGGGCTTCTCCTTGTCGAGCTTCTCGAGTTCCTCGAGCCGGTTCTTGACGACGAGCAGGAATTCGGCCGGCCGCTCTTCGTGCAGCCGGTGCCCGGCCCCGGGCCAGGCGATGGCACGGGACGCGGGATGCTTGAACAGTTCGGTCTCCCAGGCGGCCGACGCCGGGCTCGCCCAGCAGGTCAGGACGGGGCAGTCGCGGCGGGTGAGGTAAGCCTCGGACGCCGGGCGGGTGCCCCAGTGGCCCTCGTCGGTGAACATCGCCGGGAACGCCTGTGCGAGCACGTGCTCCGGGGTGGCCTGGATCTTGCGGGCGTGCGCGGTCCGCAGGTGCCGGGGGGTGGCGGCGGTGTAGAGGACCGGCTCCATGCCGAGGACCGTCGCGACCGGATCCTTGCGGAGGGCCTCCACCATGCCGGGGAGGAACTGCGCGATCTCGGGGGGCTGCCCGTACGCGGGGTCGACGCACACGAGCGACCGCACCCGGCCGGGGTGCTCCACGGCCAGCGCGCTCGCCACCATCGCGCCCATCGAGTGCCCGATGGCGATCACCTGGTCGACGCCGAGACGGTCCAGGAGACGGGCGAGGTCGGCGGCGAGCTCCTGCGGGCGATAGCCGGTCTCCGGTGCGGAGGAGTGCCCGTGGCCGCGCAGGTCGGGTGCGATGACCCGGTGACCGGCGGCGGTCAGGCCGGCGATGTGCCAGGCCCAGTCCTGGGAGTCGGCGGCGTACCCGTGGACGAGGAGGAGCGGGAGGCCGCCCGCCCGCGTGGGACCAGCTGCTGCGGAGGGGGCGTCGTCGGTGTAGAACAGACGGACATCACCCAGCTCAGCAAATGGCATGGGCACCCCTCCATGGCGGTTGGACCGAACAAGCGCACGCTACATCAATTCGCACTAGCCGAGCAATCGCTTGGTCGAGTACAAAGCATGTGACGGATGTCGCGTACGAGGGAGAGGCATGGGATGCGGCTAGGGATCACGATGTTCGCCACCGACCGGACGATGGCGCCGCACGAGCTGGCCCGGGAGGCCGAGAGCCGGGGCTTCGTCTCGTTCTACATCCCCGAGCACACCCACATCCCGGTCTCGCGGGACACCCCGCCGCCCACGGGCGTCGACACCCTGCCCGAGGAGTACGCGCGCACGCTCGACCCGTTCGTGGCTCTGGCCGCCGCAGCGGCGGTGACCGAGCGGATCCGGCTCGGGACGGGCGTCTGCCTGCCCGCCCAGCGCGAGCCGATCGTCACCGCCAAGGCCGTCGCCACGCTCGACCAGATCTCGGGCGGGCGGTTCGTTCTCGGCATCGGGTACGGGTGGAACCGCGAGGAGGCGGCCGACCACGACGTGCCCTGGAAGCAGCGGCGCGGCATCGCCCGCGAGCACGTGCTGGCCATGCGCGAGCTGTGGACGAAGGAGGAGGCGTCCTTCAAGGGGGAGCACGTGTCGTTCCAGCCGAGCTGGTCGTGGCCCAAGCCGGCCGGGCACGTCCCCGTCCTGCTGGGCGGCGCTCCCGGCCCCCTCCTCTTCTCGCACATCGCCGAGTACGGCGACGGGTGGATGCCGATCGGCGGCGCGGGCATCCGCGAGGCTCTGCCCGCGCTGCGCGCCGCGTGCGAGGAGGCGGGCCGCGAGCCCGTGCCGGTCATCCCGTTCGGGACGCTGCCGACGCCGGAGAAGCTCGGCTACTACGCGTCCCTGGGCGTTGAGGAGGTCGTGTTGCGCGTGCCGGCCGGGGGCCGCGACGAGGTGCTGCCGGTGCTGGACGAGTACGCGACGACCCACCTGCGTGACTAGCGGACCATGCGGAAGCAGAGCCAGGTCGGGAACTGGTAATAAAGGCCCTTGCCCGCCTTGACCGCACCCATGATCAGCACCACGTACTGCGCGAACACGTGGAAGGCGTAGAAGGGTGCCGCGATCAGCAGCCAGAGCGGCTGGTCGGTGACGATCGCGATCGGGATCGCGACCACCAGCGGCACCACCATCTGGATCAGTGCGGTGATCTGGTAGTTCAGCGCCTGGGCGGCATGGAACCTGACCAGCGCGGAGTGCTTGCGCTTGACGAAGTAGATGATCAGCGGGGCCAGGAAACCGACAAGGATCGTCCCGACATAGCTCATGATCGCCCAGGTGCTGTCGTCGCCGCTCGGCTGGACGCGCGGCCCCTGCGGTACTCCGGGAGGCCCGTACCCCCACTGCGGGTCGTACGGTCCGCCGGACGGCGGTCCGCCTCCCGGCGGGGGCCCGTCCCCGGGCGGTCCGTAGCCCGGAGGCTGTCCGTACTGCGGCACCTGCCCGTACCCGGGCGGCGGGGAGTCGGAGGGCGGCTGCCCGTAGGGCGAGGGGTGTGGCGGTGGTTGTTCGGTCACGGGACAGTCCTCTCGCTCCTCCGTGAGAATGTCTGAAATCTACTTGAACTGGACGACCGTGCGTGGCGTCTCACTGTCAGCGGAAGGGGGCGAAGCCATGCCCATGGTCGAGGAGATGCGCTCTGACGACCCGGTGAGCCTCGGGCCGTACCGGCTCTCCGGCAGGCTGGGCGAGGGCGGGCAGGGCGTCGTCTACCTGGCCGAGGCGCCGGGCGGCCGCCAGGTGGCGGTCAAGCTGCTGCGCGGCCACCTGGGTGCGAACTCCGAGGCCCGGGCGCGCTTCATGCGCGAGGCCGAGACGGCCCGGCGCGTGGCGCGATTCTGCACGGCCTCGGTGCTGGACGCCGACGTCGCGGGCGACCAGCCGTACATCGTGAGCGAGTACGTGGACGGCCTCTCGCTGCGGCGCGTGGTCGCGGCCGAGGGCGCGCGGGACGGCGGGGAACTGGAACGCCTCGCGGTCGGGACGGCGACGGCGCTGGTGGCGATCCACCAGGCGGGCGTCGTGCACCGCGACTTCAAGCCGCACAACGTGCTGCTGGGACCGGACGGGCCGCGCGTGATCGACTTCGGCATCGCCCGCGCGTCCGACGGGACGTCGATCACCGCGAGCGGGCCGCTGGGCACGCCGTCCTACATGGCGCCCGAACAGGTCACGGGGGAGCGGGCCGGACCGGCCGCCGACGTGTTCGCGTGGGCGGGGACGATGGTGTTCGCGTCGTGCGGGCGGCCGCCGTTCGGGGCCGACTCGATGCACGCCGTGCTGCACCGCGTCCTGCACGAGGAGCCGGATCTCGGCGCGCTGACCGGCCCCCTGCGCGAGATCGTGGCCGCCTGCCTGGCCAAGGATCCGGCGGCCCGGCCGGGGTCCGGCGAGGTGCTGCGCCGGTTGCTCGGCCAGGTCGAATCGGGCACCACCAGCCCGTTGCCGCCTCCGCCTCCGCTGGCGCAGGAAACGTCACGGGACACGGAGCGGGTCTCTGCGCCTCGCAAGCCGCGGCGGATCTCCGCTGCCGTCGCCGTGTCCGGTGCGGTGATCGCAGTCGCGGCGGCCGTCGTGGCCGGCGTGCTCGCGTTCGACGGCCTGGGACGTGGTGGCGGCACGCCGAATGGGGATTCCACGAAGTCGACGTCCAGCCCTCCGTCCACCCCGGCTGCCAGCTTCCCCGACGCGTTCGCCGGGAACTGGTCGGGCAGATTGCAGCAGAGCGACAAGAAGATACTGCCCGCCGTCGTCGTCCTGCCGAAGGGCGGGAGCCGCGGGCAGGTCAGTTATCCGAACGAGCGATGCTCGGGCGAGCTCTCGCTGAGCGGATTCACCCCCACCGTCCTGACCCTGCGCGAAGTGATCACCACGGGCGCGGAGCGCTGCATCAACACCGGCGCCGTGACCCTCACACTCCAGGATGGGGGCACCCTCTTCTTCAGCTACTCCGGGACCGAGAAGGGCGAGACCTACACGCTCACAGGCCCGTTGACGCGTAGCTGAGGGCGGTCAGTCGAAGACGATGACCGAGCGGGCGACGGCGCCCGAGCGGACGTGCGCGACGGCGTCGTTGACGGCGTCGAGGGGGACGCGTTCGCTCACCAGGCCTTCGAGGTTGAGGCGGCCGCGCCGGTAGAGGTCCACGAGCAGCGGCAGGTCGCGGGCGGGGGTGGCGTCGCCGCCCTGGGTGCCCATGAGGCGGCGGGAGCCGAAGAGCTGACCGGGCGGGATCTCCAGGTTCTTCCCGGCGGCCGGGCTGCCGACCATGACGGTGGTGCCGCCGGGCTGGGTCGCGGCGAACGCCTTGGTCAGCACCTCGGCGATGCCCGTGACGTCGAACGCGTAGTCGGCGCCGCCACGGACGATCTCACCCACCTGCTTGGGAAGGTCGTCGGACAGGAGGGTGTGTGTCGCGCCGAACTCCTGCGCCAGCGTCAGCTTGGACTCGACGACGTCGGCGGCGATGATCGTGGTCGCCCCGGCGAGCACGGCGCCCTGGATCACGTTCAGGCCGACGCCGCCGGCGCCCACCACCAGCACGGACGAACCGGGCTCGACGCGGGCCGTGTTGAGGACGGCGCCCACGCCGGTCACCACTCCGCAGGCGGTGAGGGCGAGCAGGTCGAGCGGCGCGTCCTTGGCGACCTTGACGCACATGGCCTCGGCGACGACGACCTTCTCGGCGAACGAGCCGATGCCGATGTAGGGGCGGACCACCTCGTCGCCGGCTGAAAGGCGGGTGGTGCCGTCGCCCATCAGGCCCATGATCGCGGACATCCGGCTCTTGCCGCTGCACAGGTGCGCGTTGCCGCGGGCACAGTTGCGGCACCGGCCACACGGCCCGTTCATTGCGACGATCACATGGTCGCCGGGCTTCACGGCGGTCACGCCCGGCCCGACCCGTTCCACGACGCCCGCGCTCTCGTGCCCGAGCACGCACGGCAGATGCGACACGACGGGGCTCTTGCCGTCGATGGCCTTGATGTCGGAGCCGCAGACGCCCGAGGCCGCCACCTTGACCAGCACCTCGCCGGCCTTGGGGTCCTCGACCGTCACCTCGGCCAACTCCATCGGGGCGCCGAACCTCCGGAGAAGCGCCGCGCGCATCACAGTGCTCGTCAAGTCGTCTCACCTTCCGTGTCGCGCCGCCGGAAGCGCGGCCAGGGTCACGCTAACACCAAGCACTTGCTTGGTCGAGATCGTTGACACGCTCTCCGGGTCGAACTTACGCTCACGCCCAAACGAGCGCTAGGTCACGTTGGTGCCGTCGGCTCGTCCGTGTGCCTGTCACCCCCCGGAGGCGCGACATGAAGACATCGGTTCTCACGACCTCGGCGACACTTCGGACGGCGGCGGTGGCGGCGTCCGCCGTACTGCTGGCCGGATGCGCCACCAGCAACGAGTCCTCGTCGGGATCGGGCTCGGCCGGGGTCACCGATTCGGCGGTCAAGGTCGGCGGCGTGCTCACCAAGACCAGCGCGACCGGCTACTCGACGGGCGGTGCCGAGCTCGGCGCCAAGGCCCGGTTCGAACGGGCCAACGCGGCGGGCGGCGTGCACGGCCGCAAGATCGAGTTCGTCGGGGTCGAGGACGACACGATGACGCCGGACAAGGGTGCCGCGGCCGCCAAGAAGCTGGTCCAGAAGGAGAAGGTGTTCGCCGTCCTGCCGGTCAGCGCGCCGCAGTTCGGCGGGGCGGAGTTCCTGGAGCAGCAAAAGGTGCCGTGGTTCGGCTGGGCGACCGGTCCGTTCTGGTGCGGCAAGGAGAGCGCGTTCGGTTTCAACGGCTGCCTCGCGCCCAAGCCGGGCGAGAAGACGCAGACGTGGTGGGGCAACCAGGTCGCCGCGCAGCTCGGCGGATCCAAGGGCAAGAAGGTCTGGGTGCAGGCCACCGACTCCACGGCCAGCAAGTACGGCATCATGACGATCTCCAAGTCGTTCAGCGCCTCGGGCTTCGAGATCGCCGGCTCGTCGGCCGCGCTGCCCGCGCAGGCGCCGCCGCAGGACTGGTCGCCGTACGTCAACAAGATCATGAAGAGCGCCGGCGGCAAGGCTCCCGACGTGGTGGTGTCGGTCATGGCCGGCGGCAAGTTCAACTCCGGGCTCTACGCGGCGCTGAAGCGGGCGGGCTACAAGGGCCTCATCACCGACGCGACCTCGTACGACCCCAAGGTCCTGGCCGATCCGCAGACGAAGGAGGCGCTGGAGGGCGTCTACGCCGCGCCGCAATTCGAGCCGTACGAGTCGGACGCCCCCGAGGTCGCGCAGATGAAGGCGGACCTGCAGAAGGTCGGCGCGGCGCTCGACCAGCACGCCGCCACCGGCTACTGGTCCGCCGACATCTTCCTCAAGATCCTGGAGAAGACCGGTAAGGACCTCACCCGCGACTCGTTCTTCAAGGCGGCCAACGGCTTCTCGTACGAGAACAAGGGCTTCGGCCGCATCCAGTACCCGGCGGGCAAGACCGAGTCCAACGGCTGCGGTGCCCTCGTGAGGCTGGAGGGCGGCAAGTTCACCGTCACGCAGCACCTCAAGTGCTACGACAACACCACCCTCTAGCGGAGAAGGACCACCAGGGGTGAGCGAACTCGTCGGCTATGTCCTGAGCGGCCTGGTCACCGGCGCGATCTTCGCGCTGATGGCGTCCGGGCTGACGCTCTCGTACTCCGCCACGGGCGTCTTCAACTTCGCGCACGGCGCGATCGGATTCCTGACCGCGCTGGTCTTCTTCGAGCTGACGACCGGGCTCGGCTGGCCGGTGTGGCTGGCCGGGCCGGTCACCGTCGCCGGGGTCGCCCCGCTGCTGGGGTACGCGCTGCACCGGCTGATGTTCCGCGGCCTGGCCTCCGCCGGGGAGACCGCGCAGATCGTCGCCACCATCGGCCTGACGATCGCACTCCCCGCACTGGGGCTGTGGACCGTGGACGTGCTGGTGGACACCTTCGGGGCGGACCTGCCGAAGGTCACCGAGGGGGCGGCCGCCCGCGGGCTCGGCCCGCGACCGGTGGAGACCTGGCAGCCGTTCGGCGGCGTGACGATCGACTCCGACCAGCTAACCACGTTCGTCTTCGCCGTGCTCGCCGCGGTCGTGTTGTGGGCGGTCATGCGGCACACGCCGCTGGGCCTGCGCATGCGCGCCACGGTCGACCGGCGGCGGCTGGCCACCCTGCGCGGCATCGACGCCGACGCAGCGTCCGCCCAGGCCTGGATGCTCAGCTCCACCCTGGCCGGGCTGGCCGGAGTACTGGCCGTGCCCGCTCTCGGATTGGACTCCAACGCGTTCACGGTGCTGCTCTTCGCCTCCGCGACCGCTGCCGTCTTCGGGCGCCTCCAGTCGATCCCGGTGACGTTCGTCGCGGGCCTCGCGCTGGGCGTCGTGCAGAACCTCGTCGCCGGTTACGCCGACTTCGCCGAGAAGGTGACGGGCTTCCGTACGGCGATCCCCGCCATCCTGCTCTTCGGGGGCCTCCTCGTTCTCGGCCGGACCCGGGCCCGCGTGGCGGGTTCGATCGCCGAGGACGCGCCGCCGCCCGACTACCTGGCCGACCTGCCGCGCTGGCGCCGCGTCCTGCCCTGGACCGTCTCGGTCGTCGCCCTCCTCATCTGGACGTTCACCCTCGGGGATGACTACTGGGTCGGCCTGGTCGCGCAAGGCCTCGTCCTCGCCCTCATCTTCTGCTCGTTCGTCGTCGTCACCGGCATCGGCGGCATGGTCAACCTCGCGCAGGCGAGCTTCGCGGCTTTGGCCGCGCTCGCCGCCGGTCTGGCCTTCAGCAAAGGCCTGCCCTTCCCCCTGGCCGTCCTGCTCGGGGTCCTGGCCGCGGTCGCCGCCGGAGTCCTCGTGGCCCTTCCGGCCCTGCGCCTGGGCGGCCGTGTCCTGGCCCTGGCCACCCTCGCCCTGGCGCTCCTAGCCGACCAGGTGCTCTTCCAGATCGACGCGTTCAGCAACGGCACCGTCGGCTGGAAACTCCCCGCGTTCTCCCTGGGCTTCGCCGACACCAACGACCCCCGCGCGCGGGTGGTCATCTTGCTCGCCGTCATCGGCCTGGTCGGCCTGCTGATCCGCAACCTGGAACGCTCCGCGTCCGGCCGCGCGATCCTCGCCGTCCGCTCCGCGCCCACCGCCGCGCTCTCGGTCGGCATCTCCGCCACCCGAGCCAAGATCACCCTCTTCGCCCTCGCCTCCGGCATCGCCGGGCTGGGCGGTGTCCTGTACGCCACGTTCAACGGCCAGATCACCGCCACCGACCTGCCCGCGCTGACCGGCTTCGTCTGGCTCGCCGTCGTCGTGCTCCAGGGCGTGCGCCGCGTCGGCGGCGCCGTCCTGGGCGGCCTCATCATGGCCCTGTTCCCCGAGGTCCTGGACAACGTCACCGACTCCGCCTACGTCGGGATGATCCTCTTCGGCCTCGGCGGAATGATCCTCGCCAAGCATCCCGACGGCGTGCTCGCCCAGATGGCCGAACGCCGCTACCGCCGCCGCAAACGCACCGAGAAGCGCGCCGAGGTCGTGTCCGTCTCACCCGGACCGGCCCAGCCCGACGCGGTCCTCCGCCTGGAGGGAATCGTCGCCGGATATGGCGACGCCACCGTCCTGCGGGGCGTCGACCTGGCGGTCCCGGCCGGAAAGGTCGTCGCCCTCCTCGGCGCGAACGGCGCGGGCAAGTCGACGGCCTGCGCCGTCGCGGGATCGATGGTCCCCACCGCGGGCCGCGTCCTGCTCGACGGCGAGGACATCACGAACTGGCCCGCGCACAGACGGGCCCGCGCGGGCATCTATCTCGCCCCCGAGGGGCGCGGGGTCTTCCCGTCCCTCACGGTCGAGGAGAACCTCACGACCTGGCTGCCGTCCGCCGCCGACCGCGAGAAGGTGTACGAGCGGCTCTCCCATCTGGCCGACCGCCGCACCGTCGCGGCCGGGGCGCTCTCGGGCGGCGAGCAGCAGATCCTCGCCCTGGCTCCCGCGCTCGTCAGACCGCCGCGCGTGCTGATAGCCGACGAGCCATCCCTCGGCCTGGCACCGCTCATCGTCGAGCAGATCTTCGAGCTCTTCGGCGAGCTCCGCGACCGCGGTGTCGCCCTCCTCGTCGTCGAGGAGAAGGCCAGCGAGGTGCTCGCGCTCGCCGACACCGTCGCGTTCATGCGGCTCGGCCAGATCTCCTGGACCGGTCCGCGCTCCGAGGTCGACGAAGAGCGGCTGACCTCCGCCTACCTCGGACTCGCAGGAGTGGGGGACCAGTGATCGGCATCACCGGCGTCAGCGTGCGCTTCGGCGGCGTCCACGCCCTCACGGACGTGACCTTCACCGTGCCCGAAGGGGAGACCTGCGGCGTCATCGGCCCGAACGGCGCGGGCAAGACCACGCTCTTCGACGTGGTCACCGGCCTCCGCCGCCCCACCGCCGGCTCCGTCCACCTCAACGGCGCCGACGTCACCACCACCAGCGCCGTCAAACGATCCCGCCTCGGCCTGCGCCGCACCTTCCAGCGCCCTCAGGTCTTCGGCCGCCTCACGGTCCTCGACAACGTCCTGGCCGCCGTCGAATGGCACGGCGGCGGAGGAGGCCTGGCCGCCGACCTGGTCGGCTGGCGCACCCGCCGCCGCCTGGAGTCCGAACGCCGCGCCAAGGCCCTCGACGTCCTCGACCGCTGCGGCATCGCCGACCTCTCCACCGCCTACGCCGCCGATCTCCCGATAGGCCGGCGCCGCATGGTGGAGCTCGCCCGCGCGATCGTCGACGACCCGGACGTCCTCCTCCTGGACGAACCGACCTCAGGACTGGACACCGACCAAGCGGCCCTCTTCGCCACCGTCGTCCGCGACCTGGACGCGACCGTCCTCCTGGTCGAGCACGACGTCGGCTTCGTCATGGAGGCCTGCGAACGCGTCGTCGTCCTCGACCTGGGAAAGGTCATCGCCGACGCGACCCCCACCCAGATCCGCGAAGACCCGGTAGTGAGGGCCGCCTACCTCGGCTGACGCCGCTAGCCGATGCGGCGTTGGAGGAAGGCGCGTTCGGCGGGGTTCTCGGTGCGGGCCAGGGCGGCTTCATAGGCCGCTGCGGCTTCGTGGGTGCGCCCCATGCGGCGGAGGAGGTCGGCGCGGGTCGAGTGGAAGAGGTAGTAGTCGTTGAGAGGGAGGGCTTCCACCAGGGGCAGGGCCGCCTCCGGGCCGTCGAGTTCGGCGATCGCTATCGCGCGGTTGAGGGCCGCGATCGGGGTGGGAGCGATCGCCATGAGGTGGTCGTACAGCTGGACGATCTGCCGCCAGTCGGTGGGCGGCGGGTCGGTGTGGACGGCGTTGATCGCGGCTTGGAGCTGGTACGGGCCGGGCCGGCCGCGGCGCAGGCAGCGGCGGACGATCGACCGGCCTTCGGCGATGAGGTCGTGGTCCCAGAGGGTGCGGTCCTGGTCGGGGAGGAGGACCAGGTCGCCCTCGGGAGTGGTGCGGGCGGCGCGGCGCGCCTCGGTGAGGAGCATGAGGGCGAGGAGGCCTGCGGCCTCAGGTTCGTCGGGCATGAGATCGGTGAGGAGGCGACCCAGGCGGACGGCCTCGCTGCAGAGGTCCGCGCGAGACAGATGGCCCTCGTTGAAGATCAGGTAGATGACCGCGAGGACGGCGCTGAGCCGGTCCGGGAGGTCCGCGTCGCGCGGCACCCGGTACGGGATGCGGGCGGCACGGATCTTGCCCTTGGCGCGGACGAGGCGCTGGGCCATGGTGGGCTCGGCGACGAGGAAGGCGCGGGCGATCTCGGCCGTGGTGAGACCGCCGAGCAGCCGGAGCGTCAGGGCGACGCGGGTGTTCAGGGCGAGAGCGGGATGGCAGCAGGTGAAGATCAGGCGCAGCCGGTCGTCGTGCACGGGGCCCTCCTCGGCGGGGTCGTCCTGGGCATGCAGGAGCGCCGCCTGGGCGTGCTTGTCATCGCGGACGGACTCGCGGCGGAGGCGGTCGACGGCGCGGTTGCGGGCGGTCGTGATGATCCACCCGGCGGGGCTGGGCGGCAGGCCGGTCGACGGCCAGAGCTCGGCCGCGGTGGTGAACGCGTCCTGGACCGCCTCTTCGGCGATGTCGATGTCGCCGAAGACGCGGACCAGGACGGCCACGGCGCGGCCGTGCTCCTCGCGGAAGACGCGTTCGATGTCCATCAGCCTTGGAACGGGCGGACCTCGATCGGGAGGGTCGTCGCCGCGGCCAGCTTGCGGCCCCAGCCGAGCGCGGCGTCGAGGTCGGGCGCCTCGATGATCGTGAATCCGCCGAGGAACTCCTTGCCCTCCACGAACGGGCCGTCGGTCATGAGGATGTCACCGTCGTTCACGCGGACGACCGTGGCGGTGCTCGGCGGATGCAGGCCGCCGGCGAAGACCCAGGCGCCCGCATCGTGGAGCTCCTTGTTGAGGGCGTCGAGTCTGCGCGTCACCTCGCCGAGGACCTCGGGCGGCGCCTCGCCCTCCGGCTGATAGACGCTGAGCAGGTATTTCATTGGGCACTCCTTCCCTTCTCGCCTTCTACACGAACGGCCACCGCCCGGATCGACACCGAGGTGATCTAGAATTTGGTTCGGTTTTTCTGCGGACCGGGAGGCTGGATGACAGGGGCCGGGGCGGCGATGCGGCGGGTGCTCGAGTCAAGGGAGCGCGCGTCTTTGAACGGCGAGCAGGTGGCGGCGCTGGCAGAGCTGGCCCAACGGGTCCGCGAGCTCAACGAGGCCGTGGTGCACACCGAGGTCGGGGCCGACGAGGTCGCCGCGATCCGGGACGAGGTGGCGGCGCTCACCGCCCGGCTCTCGGCGGCGCGGCGAGAACATCCGCCGCTCGTAGGGGTGGGGGAGGACGGGACGGTGCGGCACCTGGCCAGCCCGGTCGGCGGTGTCCTGAACCCGATCGCGCCTCCGGTGGCGATCGTGGTGCAGCCGGACGGGACGGCGCGCGCGGAGTTCACCCTCAACGTGTTGTACGAGGGCCCGCCGGGCTTCGTGCACGGAGGAGTGTCGGCGATGATCCTCGATCAGCTGCTCGGGGTCGCGGCGTCGGCGAACGGCACGCCGGGCATGACCGCGACGCTCGACCTGCGCTACCGGCGTCCGACGCCGCACGGGGTGCCGCTGGTCGCGGAGGCCAAGGTCGACCGCACCGAGGGGCGCAAGACGTTCGTGGACGCGCGGATCATCGGGCCGGACGGGCGGACCACGGTGGAGGCGACGGCGATGTTCGTGATGCCGCTGAGGTGACCTCAAGATCGGTAGGCTGGCGCGCGTTCGACCTCCCTGGCAACCAAAAAGAAAAGTGGGTCATGTCCTCGACTCGCCTCGGCGTCATCGTCGTTCCCGTGACCGCGCTGGCGGCCCTGACCTCGGTCGGCGCGTCCGCCGAAGCCGCGCAGCGTGCGGCCGACCCCCTCAAGGGCCACCGTTTCGTCTACTCGAAGGCCGACGGTCAGTACCACGTCTACAACGCGCGCCGCCGGCACGTCGCCGAGCTGACCGTCGGCGCTCGTACCGCCCTCGTCCACGGAACGAAGCGGACGTTCCGCGAGAAGACCACCAAGGCGACGGTCGGCACGGACGCCTGGGTGCGCAAGCTGCGCGCCCCGTTCGCCACCGCGCAGATCCGCAAGGCGGCGTTCCGCAAGGAGCTGGCAGGGCTGATCAGTTCGAAGTCGCCCGACATGCTCGCGATCGCCATGCAGTACGTCGTCGACGCGCCCGCCAAGAAGAACGCCCAGGGCCTGCGCTACGCGGGCGACGCGCACTACGGGCCGCTGGTCGACGGCAAGCGTCAGGAGGGCTCCGACTTCAACGACTACCTCGGCGTCACCTGGCGGTACTTCGACAACAGCATCGACAAGCCGGAGAAGGCGCAGTACGGCTCGCTGGACTGCTCGGGCTTCGTCCGGATGGTCGCGGGCCACCGCATGGGCTGGCCCCTGGAGAACAAGCAGTACACGCGCACGCGCCTGCCGCGCCGGGCCGTCGAGCTGGAGCGGTACGCGCCGGGCCGGGTCGTCATCCCCAACAAGGGCGGCAAGCCCGCGAGCCTGTCCATGCTCCAGGCGGGCGACCTGCTCTTCTGGGACGCCGACAAGGGCGACGGCAAGGCCGTCGACCATGTCGGGATCTTCGTCGGCAAGGACTCGCAGGGCGCCTACCGGTTCATCTCCAGCCGCAAGACCGCCGACGGCCCCACCCTGGGCGACGTGGGCGGCCGCTCGGTGCTCAACCGCAAGGGGGCCCTCTACAGCGACAGTTTCCGTTCCGCCAAGCGGATCTGAGCGTGAGGGGGCTGCGGCGGATCTTCCGGCGGCGCCGCGAGGACGAGCTGGCGGAGATCGACGCCGAGATCACCGCGTTCGGTGAGGCGCTCGCGCGGCATTCGTTCGTCCCGGAGAACCGGGATGCGGACGAGGCGCTGCTGGCGGACTACGGACGCGCTCTCGACGCGTACGAGCAGGCCAAGCGGGACTTCGTGGGGGACCGCGACCGGCTGGACGCCTCGGATGTGCTCCGTGCGCTGGACGAAGGACGTCACGCGCTGGCCTGCGTCGACGCGCGGCTGTCCGACGAGCCGCCGCCGCCCCGGCGTCCGTTGTGCTTCTTCGACGCGCGCCACGGCCCCTCCACCGAGCAGGTCGACTGGGCGCCGCCCGAAGGTGCCGCCCGTCTCGTCGATGTCTGCGCGGCTGACGCGGTGCGCCTGAGCGAAGGGCTGCCGCCGATCGCCACCGGGAGGCCTCCTCGACCGGGGACGACGCCACGCCCCCGACCCGCCCCCGATCGCGGTCCCAAGCGTTCGAGCGGCGCCGCCAAGGCCAAGGCCGCCAAGGCCAAGGCGGAGCCTCCCTTCACGATGTGGCCGAAGGGCCTGGACAAGGCTCAGCGTGCCGAGGGGCAGCGCGGTGCGAAGGTGACGCTTCTTCGCCCCTACCTCAACCGCCCGCTGTTGCTGGTGGTCCGTCTTCAGGGGCACGGCAAGCATCGCGTGGACCTGGTCCAGGAGTTCGGGACCAGGGCGCTCCTCCGTGACAAGGGCCGGACCCGCCTTGTCGTGCCCTTGTCGCCCCGCGAGGTCCGGGAGGTGCGGGTGCACATCGAGACCTCCGACAGATGGTGGGCCTGGCTGCTCCCGGCCGACGCGGTGCCCCTGGTCTCCGAACGGTTCAGCGGCCGTGGCTGGTTCGTCTTCCGGTACGAGGGCGGGCCGCGGCGGATCTCCATCGAGCACAAGGGCCGGGGTGCCTACTCGCTCAGCACGCTCACACCCGCCCTTAACCAGGGAGAGCCGATCCTGACCGGCATGGGCACGACCTACACCGAGGGCGAGCTGCCCGGACCCGCCTTGGTCCACCTCCGCGCCGCAGGCGAATGGACGGTCCGGTTCATGTGATCCGGCTCACGTGAAGTGCTGGCCGGCGTTGACGTCGATGGTGGCGCCGGTGGTGGCCTTCGCCTGGTCCGAGGCGAGGAAGATGACGGCCCGTGCCACGTCCTCCTCCGAGGCGATGCGGCGCAGGGCCATCGCTGCGGTGTCGCGTGCCAGGATCTCCTCGTACGGGACGCCCTCGGCCTCGGCGCGGGTGCGCATCCAGCCATCGAGGACGTCGCTGGCGATCCAGCCGGGCGCCACGCAGTTGACCCGGACGCCGGATGGGCCGAGCTCGTCGGCGAGGCAGTGCGAAAGCAGGTGGACCCCGGCCTTGCCCGCCGCGTAGTCGGACCGGCCCGCGTACCCCATCCGGCTGGACATCGAGGTCAGGTTGACGATCGAGCCGCCGCCCGCGGCGACCATGTGCGGGGCGAGATGGCGGCAGGCCAGAAGGGTGCCGTACGTGGCGATCTCGACCGCCGAGCGCCACAGCTCCAGGTAGTCGTCGTCCATGTCGAGGACGTTCTTGCGGTGCGTGCCGGGGAACGCGGCGTTGACGAGCACGTCCACCCTGCCGAAGCGTTCGATCACGGCGGCGGCGAGACGGCGCACCTGGTCCGGCCGGGAGACGTCGGTGGGGACGGCGAGCGCGGCGCGGCCCTCCGCGCGGACGGCCTCGGCGATCGACTCCAGGGTGTCCTTGCTGCGTGCCGCGACGGCGACGTCGGCACCCTCCCGCGCCATCAGGACCGCGAGGGTGCGCCCGAGGCCGGGGCCCGCCCCGGTGATGACCGCGACCTTGCCCTCCAGCATCATGGGCATTAGCGTACCAAGCGCTAGTTCGGTTACCATCCGGAGGTCGCGTGGATCTCACCTTCACCCCGCATCAGCAGGAGTTCCGCGCCGAGGTACGCGACTGGCTGGCCGCCAACGCGCCCGCGGAACCGCTGCCCTCGATGGACACCGCGGAGGGCTTCGAACGGCACCGCGAATGGGAGCACCGGCTCGCCGAGGCCCGGCTCGCCGTGGTCTCCTGGCCGGAGGAGTACGGCGGCCGCGGCGCGGACCTGATCGACTGGCTGATCTTCGAAGAGGAGTACTGGGCCTCCGGCGCGCCCGGGAGGGTGAGCCAGAACGGCATCTTCCTGCTCGCGCCCACGCTGATGGCGTACGGGACCGACGAGCAGAAGCGCCGCCACCTGCCGCGCATGGCCCGCGCCGACGACGTCTGGGCGCAGGCCTGGTCGGAGCCGGAGTCGGGCAGCGACCTGGCCTCGCTGCGCGCGACCGCGCGGCCGGACGGCGACGGCGTCGGCTGGCGGCTGAACGGGCAGAAGACCTGGAGCTCGCGGGCCGTCCACGCCGACTGGTGCTTCGGGCTCTTCCGCACCGACCCGGAGTCCGAGCGGCATCGGGGGCTCACCTACTTCATGTTGCCGCTGGAGACCGAGGGTGTGACGGTCCGGCCGATCGCGCAGCTCGACGGCGAGCACGGCTTCGCGGAGATCTTCTTTGACGACGTGTACGTGCCGGGTGACGGGGTGCTCGGCGAGCTCGGCCAGGGCTGGAAGGTCGCGATGGCCACCACCAGTTCGGAACGCGGCCTGACGCTGCGCAGCCCGGGCCGCTTCATGGCGACCGCGGACCGGCTGCTCGAACTGGCCCGCGAGAGCGACGACCAGACGCTGCGGGACGCCGCCGTCGAGGCGTGGACCGACAGCGAGGCCTACCGGCTCCACACGTTCCGCGCCGCCGCACGGCTGGCCGAAGGGATCGAATTGGGCGCGGATTCCAGCCTCATGAAGGTCTTCTGGTCGGAGCTCGACCTGCGGATGCACGAACTGGCCCTGGAACTGCTGGGGCCGCAGGCGCCGGTCGCCGGGCGCTGGCTCGACGGGTTCCTGTTCGCGCTGGCCGGGCCCATCTACGCCGGGACGAACGAGATCCAGCGCAACATCATCGCCGAGCGAGTCCTGGGGCTGCCCCGATGAGGTTCTCTTTCACCGAAGACCAGCGGCTGCTCGCGGAGACCGTCCGCGAGGTGCTCGACAAGGCCTGCCCTCCCGAGACCGTACGGGCCGCCGGGGAGCCGGAACAGGAGTCGGTACGGCCCGGACCGGCATGGAGGGCTCTGGCCGAGGTCGGGCTGCTGGGTGCGCACATACCCGAGGAGCACGGCGGGCTCGGGATGACGGCGCTCGACACCGTCCTGGCATACGAGGAGACCGGCTGGTACGCCGTCCCCGGCCCGCTGGTCGAGACCGCCGTCGCCGCGCCGCTGCTCGTACCGGCCGAGCATCTCGCGGGCATCGCCGCGGGCACCGTGACGGTGTCGGTACGCCCGGCGTGCACCCCTTACCTCCCTGACGCCGACGTCGCGGACCTGCTCGTCGCGGGCTCGGCGGTCGTGCCGCGTGCCGGCGTGACGCTGACGCCGCACGCCTCGGTCGACGCCACCCGCAAGCTGTTCACCGTGGACCTCGACGCCGGCCCCGGGGGCGAGGAGGCCTTCGACCGAGCGGCACTGGCGACGGCGGCCCAGCTGGTCGGACTCGGCAGGCGGCTGCGCGAGGAGGCGGTCGGATACGCGGGACAGCGGCGCCAGTTCGGCAAGGTCATCGGCTCGTTCCAGGCGCTCAAGCACCAGCTCGCCGACGTGGCGATCGCACTGGAGTTCGCCGCCCCGCTGGTCTATCGCGCCGCGTACTCGCTGACGCACGGCGCGCCCACCGCCGGACGGGACGTGTCGGCGGCCAAGACGGCGGCGAGCCGTGCCGCCCATCGGGCCGCGCGCACCGCACTCCAGGTGCACGGCGCGATCGGCTACACCGACGAGCTCGACCTTCAGCTGTGGCTCAACCGGGTGTGGGCGCTGCGTCCGGCCTGGGGCGACGACGGGCTCCACCGGGCACGGCTGCGCGCCGCGCTTCTCGACGGTCCTTACGAGCCGAGGAGTGTACGACTGCCATGACTGTTTTGAGAGCAGAGCTCACATTGGCCAGCGACGTCGGCGGCACGTTCACCGATGTCGTCCTCACCGGCGACGACGGCCGCGTCCAGGTCGCCAAGACGCTCACCACCCCGGAGGACCCCGCGATCGGCCTGCTGAGGGGAGTCCGGCAGGTGCTCGGCGCGACCGGCGTGCCGCCGGCGCGGGTCGGCCGGTTCGTGCACGCGACGACGCTGGCCACGAACGTGATCCTCGAACGCACCGGCGTCCCGGTCGCGTTCGTGACCACCGAGGGCTTCCGCTCGATGCTGGCGCTCGGGCGGCAGGCGCGAGTGGAGGAGGAACGCTACGACCTGGCGTACGAGCAGCCCGACCCGCCCGTGCCCCTGACGCACACCTTCGCCGTCCCGGAACGCGTCGGGGCCACCGGCGAGGTGCTGCGGCCCCTCCACGAGGAGGCGGCCGACCGGGTCGCGCGTGAGATCGCGGCGCTCGGCGTCGCGGCGGTCGCCATCTGCCTGCTGCACTCCTATCTCAATCCTGTGCACGAACAGCGGCTGGCGCAGATCATCGCCGCCCGGCTCCCGGCGGGAACGCCGGTCGTGGAGTCGGCGGCGGTCTGGCCGGAGCTGGGCGAGTACGAGCGCGCCACCACGACGCTGATGTCCGCCTACGTGGGCCCGGTCATGGCGTCGTACCTCAACCGCCTCGGCGGCGGCCTCGCCGAGCTGGGCATCACCGCGCCGATCCATGTGATGGAGTCGGCGGGCGGCGTCCTGCCCGCCGCGCTCGCCGCCTCCCGCGCGGTCTACACGATCGAGTCGGGCCCGGCCGCCGGGGTCATCGCGGCGGCCCGCCAGGGAGCCGACCGCGGCCTGGCCGATCTGATCTCGTTCGACATGGGCGGCACCACGGCCAAGGCCGGGCTCGTCCGCGGCGGGCGTCCCGGCATCACCCACGAGTTCCAGGTCGGCGGGAAGGGCAGCTTCGGCGGCCGCCGTCCCGGCACCGGCGTGCCCATCAAGGTGCCCGCGATCGACCTGGCCGAGGTCGGCTCCGGCGGCGGCTCGATCGCCTGGGTGGACGCGGGCACGTTGCGCGTCGGACCTCGCTCGGCCGGGGCCGATCCCGGACCCGCGTGCTACGGGCGTGGCGGCGAGTCGCCCACGGTCACGGACGCGAATCTCGTCCTCGGCTACCTGGACCCGGACGGATTCGGGGAGTTCCGGCTGTCGGCCGAGCGCGCGCGGGCCGCGATCGCCGAGCACGTCGCCGGGCCACTCGGCGTGGACGTCGTCGAGGCGGCGGCCGCGATCCACGACATCGCCAACGCGCAGATGGGCGCGGCCGTGCACGTCGTCACGGTCCGGCGGGGGATCGACCCGCGCGGGTTCACGCTCGTCGCCCTGGGCGGCGCGGCTCCGACGCACGTCGCCCGGCTGGCCGAGCGGTTCGGGATCGGCCGGGTGCTCGTGCCGCCGCAGGCGGGGGTGGGCTCGGCCGTGGGCCTGCTGCACGCCGACCTGGCGATCGAACGCGCACGGACCTTCCTCGCGCCCGCGAGCACGCTGATGTCCTGTTCCGCGAGCCGTGAGTCGCTCGGCGAGCTAGCCGAGATCTTCACCGATCTGGAGCGCGCGGCCCGGTCCGATCTGTCGATCGAGACGGGCGCGACGGTCGTCCGGTCGGTGGGGGTCCGCTTCATCGGGCAGGCGCACGCGTTCACGATCGAGCTGCCGCCGGGGCAGATCACCCCGGAGACGGTGCAGCGCGCCACCGAGGAGTTCTACAAGCGGTACCACGAGTCGTACGGCATCGACCTGCGCGACCCGGTGGAACTGACCACCGCCCGCGTCCGCGTCGTGATCCCCTCCGACCCGCCGCCCCTGCCGCGTGCCGACACCGCGCCCGACGCCCAGCCGCGCACCCGCGAGATCTGGTTGGACGGCGCCTTCGGGCCCGTGCCCGTGCTGGAACGTGCGGCTTGTCGTTCTGGCGAGGAGCTGGCCGGGCCCTGCGTCATCACCGAGCCACAGTGTTCGCTGCTGGTGCCGCCGGGCTGGCGCGCGATCGTGGACGAACGCGGCGCGATTCTGCTGGAGAGGACGCACTCATGAGTGACGACCTGACCGCTGAGATTCTGCGGAACGCGCTCTGCGTGGCCGCTGAGGAGGCGAGCATCGTCGTGGTGCGCTCGGCGTACTCGACGTTCATCGTGGAGGGAGCGGACGCCGCAGCGGCCATCCTGGACGCGCAGGGACGGCTCATCGCCCACTCGCTGTCCACGGCGCTCATCCAATGCGCCAGCCTGCGCAGCGCGCTCCCGTACGTGCTCAAGGCCTACCCGGCGGAGACGATGGCGGACGGGGACGTGTTCGTCCTGAACGACGTCTACCAGGGCGGCATCCACGCCAACGACCTATTGGTGTTCCGCCCTGTTTTCGTGGAGGGCCGTCCGGCGTACTTCACCGGGACGCTCATCCATGTGGCCGACCTGTCGGGGCTCTCGGCGGGCGGCATGGCCTCCGACGCGACCGACATCTTCCTGGAGGGCGTCCAGCTGCCGCCGGTGCGGATCGCCACCGCCGCGGGCCTGGTCGACGACCTGGTGCGGGTGCTGGCCGCCAACAGCCGCACGCCGGACAAGCTGGTCGGGGACCTGCGGGCGCTCATCGCCGGGGTGAACGTCGCGGCCCGGCGGCTCACGGAGATCGTCGAGTCGCACACGCCGCACGGGCTGGCACGCGGCATCGAGGACTACCTCGCGCACACCGAGCGGCGGATGCGGGAGGGACTGGCGCAGCTTCCCGCCGGCACGCACCGCGGCGAATACCGGCTGGACGACGGCCACCACATCCGGGTCGCGGTCACTGCCGACGGCTCCGGGGGCGTGGTCGTCGACTTCGACGGCACGGACGAGCAGGTCCCGATCCCGATCAACTCGGGCTTCTCGCAGACCCACGGCGGCGTGATGTACGCGGTGCGCTGCTTCGTCGATCCGAACCTGCCGATGAACGAGGGCTGCTTCACCCCCGTCGAGGTGCGGATGCCCCGCGGCACGCTCGTCCACTGCACGCCCCCGTACCCCGGCGGCGGACGGTTCGGCACGGTCGCGGCGGCCGAGGAGGCCATCTTCGCGGCCCTCACGGGCGCGCTGCCGAGCGGCGGGGTGGCGGCGTCCGGGATCCTTCAGGCGTTCAGCGTCAGCGGCGTGCGGCGGCCGTGGCTGCACATGTCGTTCGACCTCGGCGGCACGGGCGCCCGGCAGGACCACGACGGCGCGGACGCGACCGGGGCGCTGTTCGGCGGCGGCCGCAACATCATCCCGCAGGTCGAGCCGATCGAGGCACGGCTGCCCGTCCGGGTGGAGGAGGTCTCCCTGATCCCGGACTCGGGCGGGGCGGGCCGCCACCGCGGCGGAAGGGGCACGCGCACCGTGATCCGGATGCTGGAGGACGCCCGCGTCGACACGCGCGGCGACCGGCTGCTCCGGCCGCCGCCCGGCGCCGCCGGCGGTCTGCCGGGCCGCGCCGGCGGCTACTACCGGGAACGCGCGGACGGCACCCGCGAGCCGCTGGGCACCAAGGCCACCCGCCAGCCCCTGGCGGCCGGGGAGGCCCTGGTCGTGGAGACCTCGGGCGGCGGCGGATACGGACCGGTGAAGCACGAGGAGGCGGAGTGAAGTTCGGAGTACCGCTCGGGCTCGTGCACCCCGGCATCTGGCGGGACCTGGCGGTCGAGGCCGACCGGCTCGGCTTCGAGTCGGCGTGGTTGCCGGAGCACCTCGTCTTCGCCACCGACCTCTCGACGGCCACGTACCCGGGCACCCAGGAGCCGGGCATCAAGCCGGAGACCCCGCTGTTCGACGCGCCCGCCTACCTGTGCGCGCTCGCCGCCGTGACGGAACGCGTGCGGCTCGGCACCGCCGTCTATCTCTACGGCCTGCGGCATCCGTTCGTGGCGGCGCGCGCGTTCGCCACCCTCGACCAGATCTCCGGTGGACGCGCGATCGTGGGTGTCGGCTCGGGGTGGTACGAGGGCGAGTGGATCGCCGCCGGCGTGGACTTCAGGACCAGGGGGCGGCGGCTCGACGAGGCGATCGAGGTGTCCCGGCGGCTCTGGACCGAGGCGGCCGTCGAACACCACGGGGAGTTCTTCGACTTCCCCGAGGTCGCGTTCGAGCCCAAGCCCGTTCAGGCGCGCCTGCCGATCGTCGTGGGCGGTGAGTCAGGCGCCGCCCTGCGCCGCGCGGCGACGCTCTGCGACGGCTGGATCAGCATGCCGCAGACCCTGGACGGCGCCCGGCCACAGATCGAGCGGCTGAACGAGCTCCGCAAGGCCGCCGGGCGGGAGGACGAGCCATTCGAGATCACCGTGCACGCGTACGAGCTGTCCGGGCCCGGCGAGGTCGCCGAGTGGGAACGGCTGGGCGTGGACAGGCTCATCGTCCGGCCCTGGAAGCGCACCCGCGAGGCTGCCGAAAAGCTCGCCGCGTTCGCCGCAGACTACGGGCTGCGCACCTAGTACTCGTACACGCGGACGACCGGGTCATGCTCGTACCAGGTGGCTATCACCGACGAGGTGTGGTCGGCGCCGAGGAAGTCCACCCGCAGCCAGTCCGCACCCGGGGTGACGCGGGTCGCGTACCCGGGGTTGGAGATGGCCGAGACCAGCCGCACCTTGCCGCTCGTCACCGACAGAGCGGCACGGCCGCCCTTGGTCGCGTAGCTGCGCACGTTGCCCGTCCGCGGCTCGTCACGTCCACCCGACCCGGAGGGTCCCTGGGAGCGTTGCGGGGTGGGGGCCGGGCGGGGAGGGGGAGTGGTCCGCTTGCTGGGAACGCCCGAGGGACGGGGTGTGGCCGTGGCGGTGCCCAAACTGGTGGGGCCGGGCATGGTGGACGGGCTGGCATTTATCACCTGCCCGGCGATCGGCGGCGGCGCGGACCTCTCGGAGACGGCGCTGCGCACAACGTTGCGTACACCAAGCCACGAGAGGGTCACGGCAAGCGCCGTGACCCCTACCCAGGGGGCAACATACGACATCGTGCGACGCATTCGCACATGGTGGCATACGGTGCGGGCATGGCGAGTGTGCTGGTGGTGGAGGACGACGCGAACGTCCGTACCGCCTTGATCAGGGAGCTGAGTGCGCGATCCCATGTGGTGCGCAGTGTCGGGACCGCGATGGACGCGCTGCGCGAAGTGACGCAGGCCCCTCCCGACGTGGTGATTCTCGATCTCGGACTGCCCGACCTGGACGGTGCCGAGGTGCTCAAGATGTTGCGGGGGGTGACAGATGTACCGGTGATCATCGCTACGGCGCGTGACGATGAGCCGGAGATAGTGCGATTGCTGAACGCGGGCGCCGACGATTATTTGATCAAACCGTTCTCTGCCGAGCATCTGAGCGCCCGGCTCGCCGCGGTGCTGCGCCGTTCGGGACGGACCGGGCCCACCGCGGAGCTGGCGGTGGGCGGGCTCCGCATCGACCTGGACCGCCGCGAGGTGACGCTGGACGGGACGGCGCTGGAGCTCACCCGGCGGGAGTTCGACCTGCTGGCCTATCTCGCCGCCCGGCCGGGCCGGGTGGTGGCCCGGCGCGAGCTTCTGGCCGAGGTCTGGCGGCAGGCGTACGGCGACGACCAGACCATCGACGTGCACCTGTCGTGGCTGCGGCGCAAGCTGGGTGAGACCGCGGCGGCCCCGCGCTATCTGCACACCGTGCGCGGCGTCGGGGTCAGGCTGGCCGAGCCCGGACCATCATGAGGCGCACGCTTGTTCTGGTCTCGCTCGCCGTCACCTCGATGGTCGCGCTGGCCTTCCTCATCCCGCTCGGCCTCACGGTGCGGGAGATCGCCCGTGACCGGGCCCTGACCACCGCCGAACGGCAGGCGAGCGCGCTGGGCCCGGTCCTGGTCGTCACGCAGGACCCCGCCGCGCTCGAACGGGCGGTCGCCAGCACCCAGGCCGGCGCCGCCCAGCGGATGCGGGTGCACCTGCCCGACGGCCAGATCATCCCCAGGGCCGACAGCGATACCGGACGGCGCGCCAAACCCGCCCAGTTGGCCGAGGCGGGCCGGCGCGGCCGTTCCTACACCGCCGGTGTGGACGGCGGCCACGCGCTTCTACAGCCCGTCTCACTGGACGGCGGGCGCGCCGCGGTGGTCGAGGTATACGTGCCGGACGGCGACCTCTCACAGGGCGTCTGGAAGGCCTGGGTGGTCATGACGTTGGTCGCCGGTGCGCTCGTGGCGGGCTCCGTCGCGGTCGCCGACCGGCTGGGCGCGCGGGTGATCCGTTCCACCCGGCGGCTGGCGGAGGCGGCCGGCTCGTTCGGCGACGGCGACCTGAGTGTGCGGATCGACCCCGACGGGCCGCCGGAGCTGGTCGAGGCGGGCGTGGCGTTCAACGCCATGGCCGACCACGTGGTGCAGCTGCTGGCCGCCGAACGGGAGATGGCCGCCGACCTGTCCCATCGGCTGCGGACGCCGCTGGCCGCCCTCCGGCTCAACGCCGAGGCGCTGGGCGACGGTCCGGTCCCCGACCAGACCCGGGAGGCCGTGGACCGCCTCGAACGCGAGGTGGACCTCATCATCCGGACCGTGCGGCGTCCCACCGGGCGCGGGAGCTGCGACGCCTCCAAGGTGCTCGCCGAGCGCGTGGCGTTCTGGTCGGTGCTCGCCGAGGACGAGGGCCGGTCCTGCGAGCTGATCGGTGCCAACCGGCCCGCGGAGCTGCCGCTGCCGGCCAGCGAGCTGGCCGCCGCCGTGGACGCGCTGCTGGGCAACGTGTTCCGGCACACCGCGGAGGGAACGGCCTTCGCGGTGACGCTGCACGTGGGGCAGGGCGTGACCGGAATCCTCGTCGCCGACGCCGGACCCGGGATCGCCGATCCCGACGCCGCGCTGCAGCGCGGCCGCAGCACGGGCGGCTCGACCGGCCTCGGGCTGGACATCGCCCGCCGTGCCGCCGAGGCCACCGGCGGCTACGTGCGCATCCACCGCTCGGTCCTGGGCGGGGCACAGGTGCAGATGTGGTTCCGCACCCGGTGGCTGCCTCCGCAGCGCCGCTCCCGCCGCCTGGTCCGCCGCCGCCATTCGCGGACGTGAACGCCCGGCCGGGGGCACCGCTGAGAGCCCCCGGCCGAGCGTTCAGCGCTTGACGGCCACGCCGCCGTAACCCCAGACGTTGGCCAGGCTCAGTCCGGGCTCGTCGGGCTCTCCGTCGGGATTCCAGTCACTCACCAGGCCGGGCTCCACCAGCTCGACGCCCTGGAACATCCGGAGGATGTCGGCGTGGGACCGCATGGTCATGGTGGACGAGGCGTTCCGCCACTGCGCCGCGCCCTCGGCACCCTGCTGGGGATTGGGGTCGAGCGAGGCGTGCGACAGGACCAGGTAGCTGCCCGGCGCCAGCGCGTCCACCAGGCGCGCCACGATGCCGTGCGGGTCCTCGTCGTCGCGGATGAAGTGCAGGATCGAGACGAGCATGAGCGTGACGGGCTTGTCGAGGTCGAGCACGTTCTGGATCTCGGTGGCGCTGAGGATCTTTTCCGGCTCGCGCAGGTCGGCCTGCACGAACGTGGTCCGGCCGCGCCCGTCGCCGGCCATCAGCGCCCGGGCGTGCGCCAGCACGATCGGGTCGTGGTCGACGTAGGCGATGCGCGCCTCGGGCGCGAGCTCCTGCGCCACCTCGTGCGTGTTGCCGGCGGTGGGGATGCCGGTCCCGATGTCGAGGAACTGCGTCACGCCGCGGCGCACCGTGTAGCGGACCGCGCGCCGCAGGAACTGCCGGTTGAGGCGGAGCGTGTTCTGCATGTCCGGGATCGCCTGGAGGACCTGCGCCGCCACCTGGCGGTCGGCCTCGAAGTTGTCCTTGCCGCCCAGCATGTAGTCGTAGATCCGCGCCGTGTGCGGCTTGGTGGTGTCGATCTCGGGCGGCATCACGGTCTCCGCCTCGGCGGCGGTCGGCAGCCGCCATGGCGGTTCCCTGCGTTCGGACATGGAGCCACCTCCAGGAGGCTGACGGGGGAAGTCGTCGATCATGAAGATCGTACCTACCTGGACCCCTGTTGAGGGCCTGATTCGGGACGTTCCGTTGTTCCGGTCGGCGAACGCCCGCAATTCGGATCGGTTGCTCAGCGTGTGGAAAGTGATGCCGGATCGGCGTTTCCGTCCCTGGCGCCCGATTCTGTTTAGCCCCTCCTCAGGCGCTCTTTAAAGGAGGCTTAAGCGCGTTCCTTACGGGAGTGGAGAGCCATAACGTCTCAGGTGTCACATCGGAGACACGGCGGAGGTGCACAGGCTGGAGAGTGCGGTGAACGTCGGCTGAGGTTCCGACTTAGCTTCCTGATTTGAGACGAGCTTCCGGCCCGTACGGCCCGTAACCCCGCTCGGGGGCCGTGCGGGCCGAAGGCGTTCCCGGGGCCGGTCAGAGACGCCCTGACGTCCTAGTCCGAGCCGGGGTTGAGGGCGCCGCGCAGGAGGAGACGGAACGCGTCGGCGGTGCCGGCGGCGGAGGTGTCTCCGGTGGACAGGCGCCGGACGGCGAGCCCGTACAACATGGCGACGACGGCCGGGGCGTGGCGTTCGGCGTCGGGGATGTCGAGCGCGGTGAGGACGGCCGTGGCGAGGCGGTCGTAGGCGGCGACCGAACGGGCCGAGGTGTCGCGCACGCCGGGGTCGCGGGCGGCGTGCAGGTGGAGTTCGAGGTTGGCGATCTGCTCGGGTCCGTACGCGAACTCGATGATGGCCTTCTCGACCAGGTCCGCGGCCTGGTCGGGGTCGACGTCCGAGTCGCGCAGCCGGGTCGCGTATGCGGTGATGCGGGCTATCTCGGAGTCGACGAAGGTCTGGAGGCTCTCCCGGAGCAGGTCGGTCTGGCTCGGGAAGTGGTAGGTGAGCGAGCCGAGCGAGACGCCGGCGGCCTTCGCGACCGCGCGGTTGGTCACGGCGCCGATGCCCTGCTCGCCGATCAGCCGCAGGGTGGCGGTCAGGATCCGGTCACGTGCTGCTTGCGAGGTGCTCACCGGCCCAGTCTTCCGGACGGCCCTTGCGGGCGCTATCGTTCGTTCGAACGAACGATACGTGAGAGGGGCGGTCGTGCGCGACTATCTGGGCTTGGCCGAGCAGGCGGAACTGCTGGCGCGCGGCGAGATCTCGGCCGTGGAGCTGGTCGGGCACTCGCTGGCGCGGATCGAGGCGGGAGCGGAGCTCGGCGCGTTCCGGGTAGTGCGGGCCGAGGCGGCGCTGGCGGAGGCGGCCCAGGCGGACAAGCGGCTGCGGGATGGAGAACGTCTGCCGCTGCTCGGCGTGCCGGTGGCCATCAAGGACGACACCGACCTGGCGGGGGAGACCACGCCGTTCGCGGTGATGGGCGACCACAAGCCCGCCACTCGTGACGCCGAGCAGGTGCGCCGGCTGCGCGCGGCCGGCGCGATCATCGTGGGCAAGACGACGACGTGCGAGATCGGATTGTGGCCGTTCAGCGAGTCGCCGGGGTACGGGTGCGCGCGCAACCCGTGGAACCCCGACCACACGCCGGGCGGCTCGTCCGGCGGCTCGGCGGCCGCGGTGGCCGCGGGGATGGTCGCGGCGGCGGTGGGCTCGGACGGCGCGGGCTCGATCCGGATCCCGGCGGCCTGGACCGGACTGGTGGGGATCAAGCCTCAGCGCGGCCGGGTCTCGGGCTTCCCGCATCGTGATCCGTTCAACGGGATCACCGTCTGGGGGCCGCTGGCGAGGACCGTGGGGGACGCGGCGTTGCTGCTGGACGTCCTCACCGGATGCCACGCGGAGGACGTCTACCAGCTGGACGCCCCCGGCACGCCGTTCGCGGCGGCGGCGACGCGCGATCCGGGGCGGCTGCGCATCGCGATCTCGTTCAAGACGGCGTTCGGCGTCAGCGGCAGGCTCGACCCGGAGATCCGCCTCGCCGTCGAACGCGTCGCCCGGCGGCTGACCGACCTCGGGCACAAGGTCTTCCCCGCCGACCCCGACTACGGGCTCGTCGCCCTCGGGCTGGTCCCGCGCGGGACGGCGGGCGTGGCGGACTGGCTCGACTCGATTCCGAACCCGGTGCCGGAGCCGCGCACCGCGGTCGAGGCGAAGCTCGGACGGCTGGTGGGCAGGCGCCTGCTGCCGCTGGCCAAGCGCATGGACCCGGGCCTGCGTCGGCGCGTCGGCCGGATCTTCCAGTACGCGGACGTGGTGCTCACCCCGACGACCGCGCAGCTGCCGCTGAAGGTGGGCGCGTTCGACGGCGCGGGCTACCAGAAGACGCAGTCGGGCGTCGCCGCGGCCTGCCCGTACGCGTGGACGTGGAACGTCCTGGGCTGGCCCGGCGTGAACGTCCCCGCCGGGTTCAGCTCTTCGGGACTGCCGATCGGCGCGCAACTGCTCGGCCACGACTCCGACGAGGCGACGCTCATCTCCCTGGCCGCCCAGCTGGAGAAGGCGGAGGGCTGGGCCGAGCGCCGCCCCGGTCAGGAGCCGGTCAGAACCCCGCGCCGGTGAGCATGCCGCCGTCCACGAGCACCTCGCTTCCGGTGCAGTACGAGGAGTCGTCGGAAGCGAGGTAGACGACGAGGCCGGAGACCTCCCGGGTCTTGCCCATCCGGCCGAGGGGCAGCGCCTTCATGAACGCGTCGGCGGCCTCGGCGGTCGCGGCCACCACGTCCTCCTGGAGCGACATCGCGGTGAGCACGCCGCCGGGATGGATCGAGTTGACCCGGATGCCGTACTCGCCGAGCTCGCGCGCGGCCGCCTTGGTCAGGCCGCGCACGCCGAACTTGCTGGCGCTGTACGCGGCGAGACCGGACCCGCCGATGAAGCCCTCGGTCGACGACACGTTGACGATGGAGCCGCCGCCCGACTCCCGCATCGCGGCCGTGACGGCCTTGATCCCGAGCCACTGGCTGACCAGGTTGACCTCGAGGACCCGCGTGAACTCCTCCAGCGCCATGTCCTCGATCTTCTTGTGCCGCATGATGCCGGCGTTGTTCACCAGGACGTGCAGCGCGCCGTAGGTCTCGACGGCGGTGTCCACGGCGGCCTGCCAGTCGTCCGGGGCGGTGACGTCCATGCGCAGGAACCGCACGGCGTCGCCCAGGTCGGCGGCGAGCTTGGCGCCCTCCTCGTCGAGCACGTCCCCGAAGACGACCTTGGCGCCCTCGTCCACGAACCGCCGCACATGGGACTTGCCCATGCCGCGGGCACCGCCCGTGATCAGTGCCACCTTGCCGTCAAGCTGTCCCATGCGCGCTCCTCTTGCCCGCGGCCACCGCGACCGCCGCGGCCTCCATGTTCCGGTAGACAGGTACCCCTGCTGCCCGCGCGACCTCCCGCACGGCGTCCTCCACCCCGGCCGGCGCGCACTCGGCGTTGCGCGTGACCAGTGTGATCCGGGTGGCAGGCAGCTCCTCCTGGAGCTTGCCCACGCTGCGCGTGTAGGCCAGCAGCGGGTCGGCGCTGCTTCCGAAGGTGAAGAAGCTTTGCACGTTGACGTGCGTGATGACGTCGGCGTACGGCCGTTCCGCCAGGATCGCCGTCACCGCGAGCCGCACCAGGTCGGGGTTGCCGCGCGGCCCGACCGGGATCTCCAGCGGGTTGGCGAGCGAGCTGCCCGCGCCCAGCCCGAGCTCCTTCAGCGCGACCCGTGCCTCCTCGGGCAGCGCCGCCAGGTCCAGCCCGGCCGCGTCGAAGACGTCGGCGGCCAGCACGCTGGCGCCGCCGCTCGGCCCGATGACGAGGATCTCCTTCTGTGTTCCGGGTGGCGTGCCCGGAGCGCTCCGGCCGCCGTGCAGGTCGAAGAAGTCCAGCGTGCCGATGAGGTCGTCCTGGCTGGTGACGATGGCCATGCCCGTCTGCTCGCCCAGGGCCGACCAGACGCGGGTGTCGCTGACCATGCCGCCGGTGTGCGAGGCGGCGGCCTTCTGCCCCTGCCCGCTGCGCCCGCCGATGAGCGCGACGACCGGCTTGTGAACGTGGCGCAGCGCCTCGAAGAGCCCCCGCCCGTCGCGCGGGTCCTCCAGATACAGCCCGATCGAGCCGGTCTCGTCGTCGTCCGCCAGATACCGCAGCAGCTCGGCGGGCGTCACGTCGGCGCTGTTGCCGACCGTCGCCACCTTGGAGAACGAGAGCCCGCG
This sequence comes from Actinomadura rudentiformis, assembly GCF_008923185.1. Taxonomy (GTDB): domain Bacteria; phylum Actinomycetota; class Actinomycetes; order Streptosporangiales; family Streptosporangiaceae; genus Spirillospora; species Spirillospora rudentiformis. Next base: position 55,870 of record NZ_WBMT01000024.1, on the reverse strand, counting down.
GCGTTCGCCGACCTTGATGACCTCGCCCGCCAGCCCGCCGCTCTGGGAGATGACGGCGATCCTGCCCGGCCGTCCGGGCTCGCCGCCGATGAACGTCTGGCCGCCCGAGGGGGAATAGACGCCCATGCAGTTGGGGCCGAGCAGCCGTACACCGGCCTCCCTCGCGGCAGCGAGCAGCTCGGCTTCCAGCTCCGGATTCCCCATCTCCCGGAAGCCGCCGCTCATCACCTGCACATAGGAGATTCCAGAAGCCTGCCGCACGACATCAGGACACTGCTTGGCAGGCACCGCCACCAACGCGTAGTCGATGTCGTCCCCGGCCTCCGCCAGCGAGGGGACGCACGGGACCCCATCGATCTCGGAGGCCGCCGGATGCACGGCGACGAGCCGTCCCTTGAACCCCATCACCTTGTAGAACCCCAGGAACATGTTCCCGAAGTTGGGCTTCTTGGTGGAGGCCCCGACGACCGCGACCCCCCGAGGCGCGAACAACCGGCCGAAGTCTCCCTGCGGAACCGCGGTCTCAGCCGGCGTGGTGGACGGCCCGTCGAGCGAGCCGGGCCCGACGAGCCGGGCGTCCACGGCCACCGCGCCCGAGGGGGTGCAGATCACGGGGTTGAGCTCGAACTCCACGAGTCGTTCGCCGAGGGCCTCGACGATCCCGCCGGGGCCGCCCACCGCCAGCAGCAGCTTGACCAGGGCGTCCTTGTCGATGGCCGGCTGGCCGCGGTAGCCGTCCAGCAGGGCCCTGCCGCGCAGCTCGTCGAGCATGGCGCGGGCGTCGGCCTCGGTGATCGGGCACAGCCGCAGCGACGTGTCCCGCAGGGCCTCGGTCCAGACGCCGCCGAGGCCCACGAGCAGGACCGGCCCGAACGCGGGATCGCGGACCGCGCCGACGATGACCTCCACGCCGGGCGCGGCCTGCTCTTCCACCAGGAAGCCGTCCGGGACGATGTCCTGCCCGGCGAGGTCATAGAGCATCTCGGCGCCGGCCGCGGCCGCGGTGCCCGCCGAGCCCAGATTCAGGCGGACGGCCCCGGCATCGCTCTTGTGGAGCAACTGGGGACCGTACGCCTTGACGACCAGCGGCGGGGCCAGCTCCGCGGCGGCCGCTTCCAGTCCTTCGTGGGTCGTGGCGGTCGCGCCGCGCGGCACGTCCACCCCGAACCCCGAGACCCATGCCTTGACGACGTGCTCAGGGAGATGGCTCAAGTCAGCCCACCTGGTCGGCGTACTGGTCACGGATGCCGCGGCGCAGCAGCTTCCCGGGGCCGCCGGAGGCGTCCTGCGTGTGCGGCAGCTCGTCGGCGACGACGACCGTGTCCGGTGTCAGGTGGACGGGGAGGCTCTCCGCCAGCGCGGCCTTCACCGCCTCGGCGTCCAGCGTGGTCCCGGCGCGCGGGACGACGGCCAGCAGGATCTTCTGTTCGACCGCGTCCTGGCCCTCGGGGTGCGCGGGCACGCCGACCGCCCCGGCCTCCGCCACACCGTCGACCTTGATGGCGGCGCCCTCGACCTCGACCGGCTGCGTCCACTGGCCGCCCTTGAGGATGGCGTCCTCGCGGCGGCCGATCACGTACAGGAAGCCGTCCTCGTCCATCCGGCCCAGGTCGCCGCCCACGTACCAGCCGTCTCTCAGCACCTCGGCGGTCTTGTCGGGCTGCTTGTCGTAGCCGACCATCACGTGCGGGCCGTTGAGGTTGATCTCACCGACCTCGCCGACGACGCGCGCGCCGTTCGGGTCGGTGATCTGCACCGCGCACGACATGCGCGCCCGGCCCGACGCGGAGATGTCCTGACTGCCGTCGTCCTGGCGGCCGAAGCAGGTGTACGGCGCCTCGGTCTGCCCGTAGTAGCTGTAGATCGCGGCGCCGGGGATCCGCTCCATGATGCGCTCCCGCAGCGCGGGCAGCAGCGGCTCGCCGCCGAGCATGATGGCCTTGAGCGAGGAGAGGTCGACGCCCTCGTGCTCGTCGGAGCCCAGCAGCGCGGAGAAGAAACTCGGGATGAGGCTGACGTGCGTGACCTTCTCGCGCGGCACGACCTTGAGGAAGTTGGACGGGCCCCAATCCTGCTCCAGGACGAGCTTCATCCCCGCGTAGAAGGCCGGGCCCACCAGAGCGGGGAAGCCGATGCCCCAGATGATGGCGCCGGTGCCCATCACCGAGTCCTGGTCCCGGTCCACGTCCAACCAGATCTGGGCGATGGACAGCGAGCTGAAGTGCGTGTGCATGACGGCCTTGGGCAGGCCCGTCGTGCCGGAGGTGTAGTAGAGCGCCACCAGGTCGTTGCCGAAGCCGCCCAGCGGCGGCTCCCCATCGCTCGCGCTCTCGGCGAGCGAGTCCAGATCCACCGAGTCCGTCCCTGCGCCGCCGACCCGCAGCCACAACTTCACGTTCGGCAGCTTGGGCCGGATCGAGTCGACCAGTTCCTCGACCGTCGCGTCGTAGACGAACGCGGTGCACTCGGAATGCTCGACCACCTGCTGCAGGGTGTCGGCCGGCCAGTAGGGGTTGAGCGCGGCGACCGTGGAGCCGATTTTCATCTGCGCAAGGTAGACCTCGGCGACGTGCAGCGTCTCGTTCATCAGCGAGGCCACCCGCATGCCCGGCGTCACCCCGGCCGAGAGCAGCGCGTGCGCCACCCTGTTGACCTTCCGGTTCAGCTGGTCATAGGTGAAGCTCTGGTCGCCGCAGTAGGTCAGCGCCACCTTGTTGGGCGTGCGCAGCGCGTTCGCGGTCAGGATCGCGTAGGCGTAGTTGCTGAAGGGGGAGTTCTCTCGCGCCACGGCTGGTCTCTCCTTCGACTCCGGCAGAGGGATGGGCGGCGGGGGGCTACTTGCGGCTCGCGTAGAGCACGAACGGGTTGCCGGCGGGGTCGCGCAGCACGGCGCGCACCTCGTGCGGCCCTTCCTCGGGACCGCGGACCAGCGTCGCGCCGGCCTCGGTCAGCTTCGCCGCCAGCGCGGCGACGTCATCGACCTTGAACGACACCGCGGGCGTCCCGCCGGTCACGTCCTCCTCGGGGCCGGCGATCGCGAACGTGGTGCCGCCGCCGTCCAGCGCCGCGAACCGGCCGCCGTCCTGGAACTTCACGGCCAGGCCGAGCGCGTCGCGGTAGAACCGGACGGCCTCGTCCACGTCCTTGGCGCCGTAGAGGACGTTGCCGATACGAGTCATGCGGGCCTCCAGGTGGGGATCGGGCCGAAGCCGTCCAGCTCGGTGAAGTGCACCCCGACCGGCATCCCGATCCGCACGTCCTCGGGGGTGCACCCGGTCACGTCGCCGAACACCCGCACGCCCTCGGGAAGGTCCACCCAGGCGACGACGTACGGCGGCTCGAAACCGGGCAGGAAACTGCGGTGCACGACGCTGAAGGTGTGCACGGCGCCGCGGCCGCCGACCGTCTCGTACGACAGCCGCTCGCCGCCGCAGAACGGGCAGGTGGGCTCGGGGAAGTGCACGAACCGTGCGCACCCCGAGCAGCGCTGGAGCGCGAGCTCGCCGCGCCGGCAGGCCGTCCAGTACGGCTCGGTCAGCGGCGCGGGAACGGGCACGGGGCGCGGGTGGTCCATCGCGGCCCAACCTAGCGCACGCTTGGTTGGTCGGACAAGGGTCCGATCAGGCGTCGCGCAGCGCGGCCCTCGACAGTCGGTCGGCGCGCCGCGTCGTCTCCGGGAGCCGGAATTCGGGGGAGAGCGTGAGTGTGTGCCGACAGGCCGTGTCGAGATCGATGCGATGCCCGACCGACACGTACACCGGCTTGACGCCGTCCTGCGTACGCAGCACCCGCCCGACGACCTCGCCGCCGTCGTCCAGGAGGTCCGCGGTCGCGCCGCGCCGCGAGCCCGGCTCGTCGTGTTTTCCGAACAGCCGCGTCTTGGCCACCCCCATGGTCGGCAGCCCCGTGAGCACGCCGAGGTGGCAGGCCAGCCCGAACCGGCGCGGATGGGCCAGCCCGGCGCCGTCGCACACCAGCAGGTCGGGCGTGGTGTCGAGCCGCCGCAGTACTACCAGCAGCGTCGGCAGCTCACGGAACGCGAAGAGCCCCGGGACATACGGGAACGCGGCGACACCCGTCACCACGGCCTCCTCGACGGTCTCCAGCGTGACGCCGTCCAGCACCACCACGGCCGCCGCCAACCGGCCGCCGTCGTCGGCGTACGAGACGTCCAGTCCGGCGATCGTCGCGGGCCGCTGCGGACCCGGGTCGCCCAGCTCCAGCGACGGCCGCAGCCGATCCTGGAGCGCCTTGGCCTCCTCGGGACTCGACGGCCATGCGTGCAGTTCCTGGACCTCCATGGACGGCAACGCTACCGGGCGGGCTACCCAAGCAAGTGCTAGGTCAGTATCGTGGAGGCCGTGGCGATCGATCTTGCTGACCTGGCCGATCCCCGGCACACCGCGCTGCTCGTGATGGAGATGCAGCGGGGCGTCGCCGGGGATCTCGCCAAGTTCCCCGACCTGGTCAAGGCCTGCGACGAGCGTGGCGTGGTGGCCAATGCCGTCCGTGCCGTCGCGGCCGCCCGGGCGGCCGGTGTGCGGGTCGTGCAGTGCACGGCCGCGTTCCGCGCCGACCGGGCGGGCAGCCATACCGACAACACCCCGTTCATCAAGGGCCTCCTCAAGGACCCCGGGCACATGCTGGAGGGCACCGGGGCGATCGAGGTACTGCCCGAGCTGTACGACCCGGGTGATCTGGAGTCGCGGCGCTACCACGGCTTCTCGCCGTTCACCGGCACGTCTCTCGACCAGACGCTGCGTTCCTTGGGAGCCCGTACGGTGGTGGCCATCGGGCTCTCGCTCAACCTCGGCATCCCGGGCCTCTGCCTGGAGGCCGTCAACCTCGGCTACCGGGTCGTCGTCCTCACCGACGCGGTCGCGGGGATGCCTGTCGAATACGGGGACGCGGTCATGGCCAACACCATCAGCCTGCTCGCCGCGCGCACGACGAGCGTCGAACTCGCCAAGGCATGGGGGTGACGGGCATGGACGGATTGAGCCTGTCCGACCGTACGGCCGTCGTCACCGGGGGAGCGGGCGGCATCGGCCGCGCGATCTGCGCCGACCTGGCGGCGCTCGGAGCGCGGGTGGTCATCGCCGACATCGATCTGCCCGCTGCTGAAGCTGTCGCCAAGGAACTGGGCGGGACGGCGCTGCGCGTGGACTTGACCGACCCGCCAGACATCGACCGGTTCGTGGCCGAGGCGGGCAAGGTCGACATCCTCGTGCACAACGCCGGGGTCAGCATCGTCGAGCCGTTCGTGCACAGCGACCCCGCGGCCTGGGACCTCATGTGGAAGATCAACCTGAGGGCGCCGATGCAGCTCACCCGGGGCCTGCTGCCCGGCATGACCGAACGCGGCTGGGGACGCCTGATCTTCATCTCGTCCGACGGCGCCCGGGCCGGATCCGGGGGCGAGGGTGCCTACGCGGCCACCAAGGCCGGGCTCTTCGGGCTCGCCAAGACCCTCGCCCGTGAGGCCGCGCGCGGCGGGGTCACCAGCAACGTCGTGTGCCCTGGCCCGACCGACACCCCCATGGTCCGGGCGGTGTCCGACCAGCACCCGGGACTGCTCGACAAGCTCGCCAAGCAGATCCCCCTCCGTCGCATCGGCCGCCCTGACGACATCGCGGGCATCGTCGCCTTCCTCTGCACCGATCGGGCCGAGTACATCACCGGCCAGACCCTGTCGGTCAGCGGCGGCATCACGATGCATTGACCCCGTGAACTCAGGTCAAAGAGGCGTAGGCCGCCTCCGTGATGCGGTAGGCGCGCAGGTCGCCGGAGAGCTGGTCGCCCATGTTGTTCGGCAGGTACGCGACGGCCAGCCCGGCATTGGCGTCACCGAGCCCGATCGAGCCGCCCGCGCCGGTGTGGCCGAAGGCGTGCTGCCGCCCGGCCGCCGGGGTGAAGAACGTCATGGCGGGACGCATGTAGCCGAGGCCGAACGCGCTCCGCACCAGCATCGTGCGGTCCGCCCCGTTCGCCCGGGGCTTGAGAGCCTCGGTGAGCGTGTCCGGACGCAGGATCCTGCCCGCGATGAGGTCGCGGTAGAAGCCCGCGAGCGCGGGCGCGGTCGCGATCATCCCGGCGGCGGGCCAGCCCGCCCGGAGCACGACCGGGTTGTTGTAGCCACCCTTGCCGGGGTGCGGGTTGTTGAGCGAGCGGTTGAGCGGACTGTCCGGGTCGACGTAGGCGTTGGCCAGCCGTTCGAGCACGTTGTCGTCCCCGACCGCCCGCGGCGAGTCCGCCCCGTTCTGCGGCGACCGGCGCCCGGCGCTGAGCTTGGCGGCGCGGTCGATGACGTCGTCCGGGGAGCCGATCCACAGGTCCAGGTGGCCCGCGAACTCGTCCTTCACGAACTCGCCGACCAGCCGGCCCGAATGGCGCCGCACGATCTCGCCCGCCAGCCATCCGTACGTGAGCGCGTGATAGCCGTGGGCCGTCCCCGGCTCCCACTCCGGCGCCTGGAGGGCCAGCTCGGCGGCCCGCGCGGGCGCGTCGGCCGCCTCCTCCGCGCTCACCGGGCGGGCGAACGCCGGCAGCCCGGCCTGGTGGGAGAGCAGATGGGCGGCGGTCGTGCCCTCCTTGCCGCGCATCCCGTATTCCGGCCACCAGCTGGTCACCGGCCCGTCGATGTCGTACGCGCCGCGCTCGGCGAGCAGCAGCGCGGCGGTCGCGGTCACCGCCTTCGTACAGGAGAACGCGAAGCAGGGGGTGTCCGCGAGCCACGCACGACCGGTCCGGCGGTCGGCGACGCCGCCCCAGAGGTCCACGACCTTGCGCTCCCCGGCATAGACCGCCACCGCCGCCCCGAGCTCGCGGCCGTCGGCGAAGTTCTGCTCGAAGACGTCCCGGACGGCCGAGAACGCCGGATCGCAGTGGCCCTGCACGGTTGTCATCGGATCTCCTTCGGGGATACCCCGGTCTTCAGACCGGGGAGGAAACGGACTCCTGCCGAGCAGGACAGCGATAGCCGATTCGCCGTCCAGGCGAACCAGCGTCTACCACAAACCACTGCAGGGTCACAGGACGAGGTACTAGTTTGTGAGACATGGGGACCACTCGCGCGAAGCGGGCGTTCAAGTACCGCTTCTACCCGACCGATGCGCAGGCAGCTGAGCTGTCGCGCACGTTCGGGTGTGTGCGGAAGGTCTACAACATGGCGCTTCAGGCTCGTACCGAGGCGTGGACGCTGCGGGCCGAGCGGGTGAACTACAACCAGACGTCGGCGTTGCTGACGGCGTGGAAGAGGACTGAAGAACTGGCCTACCTCAACGACGTCTCCTCCGTCCCACTCCAGCAGGCCCTGCGGCACCTTCAGACGGCGTTCACCAACTTCTTCGCCAAGCGGGCCAAATACCCGCGCTTCAAATCGAAAAAGAAGTCGCGCGAGTCCGCGGAATACACCACCAGCGCGTTCCGGTTCCGCGACGGCCGGCTGACATTGGCGAAGATGAGCGAGCCGCTGGTCATCGTCTGGTCCCGGCCTCTTCCCGAGGGCGCGGCCCCCTCCACGGTGACGGTCTCCCGCGACACCGCCGGGCGTTGGTTTGTGTCCCTGCTGGTGGAAGACCCCACGATCAGGCTGCTGCCAGCCACTGATACTGCGGTCGGGGTGGATGCGGGTCTTGATCATCTGCTGACCCTCTCCACTGGAGAGAAGATCACCAACCCTCGGCACGAGCGCCGCGACCGGGACCGGCTGGCCAAGGCTCAGCGGCACCTGTCCCGCAAAGCCAAGGGCGAGGGCGCCAACCGGGCCAAGGCCCGTCGCAGGGTCGCCCGGATCCATGCCCGCATCGCAGACCGGCGGCGCGATACCTTGCACAAGCTGACGACTCGGCTCGTTCGTGAGAACCAAACGATCGTGATCGAGGACCTGACCGTTCGGAACCTGCTGAAGAACGGCAAACTCGCTCGCGCCATCAGCGACGCGGCATGGAGTGAGTTCCGGAGCATGCTGGAATACAAAGCCAGCTGGTATGGCCGCGAAGTGATCGCGGTCGACCGTTGGTTCCCCTCCTCCAAGCTGTGCTCGACCTGCGGCGCCTTGCAGGACAAAATGCCGCTCAACGTCCGCACCTGGACGTGCGGCTGCGGCACGACCCACGACCGGGACGTGAACGCAGCCAACAACATCCTGGCCGCCGGGCTGGCGGTGTCTGTCTGTGGAGCCGGCGTAAGACCTCAACGGAGCACTCCGGGCGGGCAATCGGCAACGAAACAGAAACCCCCACGGCGCGAGCCGTAGGAATCCCCCTCATTCACGAGGGAGAGGAAGTCAAGCGCGGTCCTTTCAAAGTGTGTGTGTGGGAAAGGCTTAACCGAATCATGGTCGACGAGTCGAACAATTGGGGACGCTGGGGTGCCGATGACGAACGCGGGGCCCTCAACCTGCTCAGCCCGGAGGTCATCGTCGCAGCCGCCGGCTGTGTGCGGGAGGGGCGGGCGCTGAGCCTGTCGCTGCCGATCCGGGGTGCCACGTCGTCGCCCGCCCCGACCACCGTCCCGCACCTGCGGGGGAGACCGTTGCCGCAACACTTCATGTCGGTCGACGGTGGTGACTACGCGGCCGGCACGCGGGCCATCGGCGCCGGGTTGAAGGTCGCCGACGACGCGCTGGTCGTGACGCCGCACGGGACCACGACCCACATGGACGCCCTGTGCCACATGTGGTCGGGGGAGGAGCTCTACAACGGGCACCCGGCCGACCGCGTGCGCTCGTACGGCGCCGGGCGTTGCGGCATCGACAAGGCGGGCCCGGTCGTGGCGCGCGGCGTGCTCTTCGACGTCCCGCGCCTGCGGGGAGTGGACCACTTGGCGGCCGAGGACCGGATCGGACCGGACGATCTGGAGGCTTGCGGCGTCGAGGTGCGGCCAGGTGACGTCGCCGTCGTGCGCACGGGCTGGCCGCTGACCTGGCAGGACGGCCCGGACGCCTACTGGGCGGGCCAGCCGGGCCTGTCGGCGGACGGCGGGCGCTGGCTGGCCGCCCGCGACGTCTGCATGGTGGCCAGCGACAACGCGGCGATCGGGGGGCTCAACGGCCGCCAGCTCGCCGACGAGGGGCTCGCCGACGACCTGCACATGATCCTCCTGTGGCGGCACGGCATCCATCTCGCCGAGATGCTCTGGCTGGAGGAGCTCGCCGAGACGGGCCGGACCGACTTCCTCCTCGTGGTGGCCCCCCTCAGGATCGAGGGGGGCACCGCGAGTCCGGTCAATCCCGTGGCCGTTCTCTGACCGCCGGGGGTCTCTAGCTGCCCGGGTACGCGCCGCCGCCGTGCTGCTCGTCCAGCGCGTCGTAGTCGGGGGTGTAGCCGCGCTTGGGGATCTCGTCGACGAACGCCACCTCGCGCGGCTTCTTGTACGAGGCGATCTCGCCGCGCACGTGCTCGATGACGTCGTCGGCCGTGGCGGTCTCGCCTTCCTTGAGCACGACGATCGCCTTCGGTGACTGGCCGAAGCGGTCGTCGGGCACACCGATGACGGCGGCGTCGGCGATGGCCGGGTGCGACTTGAGGGCGCGTTCGACCTCGGCGGGGTAGATGTTCTCGTTCGCCGACTTGATCATGCGGAGCCGGGGGCCGATGAACGTGATCGTGCCGTCGTCCTCACGCCGGCCCAGGTCACCGGTGTGGTGCCAGCCGCCCGCCGCCTTCGCCTCGTTCAGCTCGGGGCGGTTCCAGTAGCCGGAGAAGATGCTCGGGCCCCGGGCGCAGATCTCGCCGACCTCGCCCGGCGCGACCTCGGAGCCGTCGGCGTCGAGGATGCGCACGTGGACGAGGGGCGACGGGCGGCCCGCGTACCCGGCGCCGCCCATGCCGAGACCGAGGAACGTGAGCATGCCGCCGACCTCGGTCTGCCCGTAGCCGCCCATCTTGGACGCGCACCACGGGCTGTCGTCGACCGTGATCATCTTGTCCCACTCGGGGGAGTGCGAGACGAAGTGCAGGGAGGACAGGTCGTACGCACCGTCCTTGTTGGCCTCCACCAGGCCGTCGATCATCGGGCCGAACAGGAACGCCTGCGTGCACTTCTCGGCGTCGATGAGCCGGCAGACCTCCTTCGGCTCGTACGCCGGGGTGAAGACGAGCTTGCCGCCGATCTGGAACGTCGCGAGCGTGAACATCATCGTGCCGACGTGGAACAGCGGACCGCACGCCAGGAACGTGAAGCCGTTCTCCATCTGCCTGATGTGCAGCAGCGACATGCTGTGGGAGATCAGCGCGGTGCTGCTGAGCAGCGCGGCGTTGGGCCGCCCGTCGAACGCGGCGGTGTAGAGGGCCAGCGCGGGCGTGCCAGAGAGCACGTCGGCGTGGGCCGGCTCGCTCGTGTCGCCGGAGAGGTACGACTCGTACTCGTCGCCGGACCGCACCCAGCGCGCGTCAAGGGTGACCTGGCCTCGCGCCTTCTCGACCGCCTCGGACTCCTCCCACACGACGACCTTCGGCGTGAGGTCGTTCAGGACGTACGCCAGCTCGTCGGCGCTCTGCCGCCAGTTGGCCGGGCAGAAGATGGCGCCGAGCCGGTTGCAGGCGACGAGCAGCTCCAGGACGCGGAAGGAGTTCTGCCCGAGCCACAGCACGCGCTCGCCCGCGGTGACGCCGTCCGCCGCGAGGGCGTGCGCCAGGCGGTTCACCCGGTCGTCGAGCTCGGGATAGGTCAACCGTACGTCGCCGTCCACGACGGCGGTGTCGAGCGGCCGGCCGCGCCGATGCTCGCTGAGGACGTCCCCGAGAGTGAACCGTTGTACGACGGACATCGCGCCTCCTTAACGGAACGCCGGCATGACTTCTGCGGCGAAGAACTTCAGGACCTTCTTCATCTCCTCGATCGGCACGGGCCGGGTCGAGCCGAAGTCGCACATGAGGTTCGTGAACCCCATCTCCTGGATGGTCTTGATCTGGCCGATGACCCGCTCCGGGTCGCCGATGACCTCCAGCTGCTCCCAGCGGAAGTCGTTGTCGACCGAGCCGCCCTTGAGGTAGCGGTGCTGGTAGTACTCGAACCCCTTGGCGGCCTGGCCGGTCTTGGGGTCGATGGGCGCGCTCTGCACGTTGAAGATGCGCGACCGGTCGAACATCGCCTCGAAGCGCGCCTGGTCCTCACGGGCCTGCTCCACGGTCGGCGCGACGTACACCGAACGGCTCGCCACCAGCTCCATCCCGGTGGTGTCGATGCCGCTGGCGGCGGCGGTCGCGTGCCAGGTCTCGGCGGCCTTCGCGATCTTCTTGAACGGGGCTGCGGGGTCGGCCAGGATCGGGATGCCGCGCGCCGCGTACAGCTCCACCGTCTCGGGGCTGACCGCCGCCACATGCAGCGGCGGGTGCGGGCGCTGGACGGGCTTGGGCATCAGCGTCAGCGGGTTCGTGGTCTCGTAGAACCGGCCCTTGTACTCGAAGTCGTTCTGCGTCCACAGCCCGAGGATCATGTCGAGGCACTCGTTGAAGCGGTCCCGGGCCTCGCTCAGGTCGAGCCCGAAGTTCTCGAACTCGATGCTCTGGTAGCCGCGGCCGATCCCCACCTCCAGCCGCCCGCCGGACAGCAGGTCCACCATCGCGGCCTCCTCGGCCACGTGGATGGGGTTGTGCAGGGGAAGGACGACGATCCCGGTGCCCAGCCGGAGCTTCTCCGTGCGTGCTGCGAGGTTGGACAGCAGGTTGAAGATGTTGGGAACGACGCCGTAGTCCCGGAAGTGGTGCTCGGCGACCCACACCCCGTCGAAGCCGAGCTCCTCCAGGAGCTCGACGATCTCGATCTGGTAGTCGTACACCTCCCGCGCGGACTGCCCCGCGTTCTGGTGGAAGAGGTGGAAGGTCGAGAACTTCATCGGGCGGTCAGCCACGTGTACGGCTCCTTCTCCAGCGGGCCCGGCGGTCGACACGCGGTACCGCCGCCGCGGCGTCCGACGCCTGACCCATCATTACGTACCAAGCGCTCGCTTGGGAAGCCTAACAGGTGTCCCCGTGCTCGAAGAAGAACTCGTGCTCAATGAAGAAGCGGGTGGCGATCAGGGGCGTTCGAGCTGGCCGGCGGGCTCGGCGAGCGCGGGCTCTGCCGCCGCGGCCGGGCGGGTGCGGCCGAACTCCAGCGTGAGCAGGGCGGCGGCCAGCCACACGATGTCGAACCACGACCGGAAGACGATGGAACGAGGCCGGTAGCCAGGGCGGAACTTCCTGTCGAAGAGGTACAGCGACTCCACCGCGATCCACGGATCGAGCAGGTGCAGTGCCCGGTATCCGGCCTTCTCCAGAACGCTGCGCTCGCCGGAGTCCAGCAGCTCGCGGAACGCGGCGAAGTTGAGCGAGACCACGCTGAGACCGCGCTCCCGGGCGTACTCGATCATTTCGACGATCAGCCGCTCGTTGACGCCGTTCGGGGCGCCGGGCACCCGCCGCATCGCGTCAAGGCTGATCCCCTCGCCCGCCGTCACGTACCGCTGGAACGCGATCGGAACTCCCTGCGCGTCGTACGCCACGGCCACGATGGCGCCCTGGTGGTAGCCGGTCAGGAGCTCGTCCAGGTTCATCGAGAAGCCGCGTTCGGCCGCGCCCCCGAGCGAACGCGACGCCACGTCCATCAGCCGCTCCCGTAGCCCGGGCTCCAGCTCGCCTTCCCGGAGGATCTCCGATGTCACACCGGAGTTGCGGGTGCGCTTCACCGCCTGCCGGACGTTGCGCATATGGCGTCCCGCCAGGCTGAACTCGGCGGGCCGCACGACGACCTCGTCCCCGAAGCCGAACGAGCGCAGCCGTCCCCACCGGGGCAGCAGCTCGGCGCTCGCGCCGAGCACCGCCGGGCGCCACCCGGTCCGCCGGGTCAGCGCCAGGAACGCCCCGATCGCCGCGTCGTGCGAACGCGGGTCGCCGACCGGATCCCCGCCCGCCACCGCGAGGCCGAAGAGCACCCGGTAACCGATCGCGGCCCGGCCGTCCGGGCTGAAGACGTACGACTTGTCCCGGCGCAACGCGAACGGCGCAAGCGTGTCGGAGCCGGGATGGGCGACCAGCCGGGCGACGCGGTGCCGCTCGTCCTCGCCACCCGGCGGGGGTGCGGGATCGGGCGCGAGCAGGCTGACCACGATGACCAGGAAACCGGCCGCGCCCACCAGCGCCAGCACACCCGGCAGCCACGCGGCGCCGTGGATGGGCCCGCCCGTCGCACCCAGGCCGCTGGCCACGTCACCCGCGACCGCGCGGACGGAGACGCCGCCGAACGACACCGCTCCCACGACCGAGCCGATGACCAGGACCGCCCCGGTGCGCACAGCCGTCCGGACCCGCTCGGGATGCGGCCGGACGGTGAAGCCGTCCCGGCGCAGCCACAGCGCCACCAGCGCGGCGATCAGCAAGGGCAGCCGCCAGGCCGGGTCGTCCCCGGTCAGCACCGCGAGCACGCCCATCGTCACCACCGCGACCAGGCCGTACCAGGCGGCACGGCGGCGCAGCAGCACGCCGCGCGCGACGAGTCCCAGCGCCAGGGCGAGCGCCAGGGCGTGGGCGGGTGCGAGCGGACGGCCGGTGGCCAGCACGGACAGCCGGAGCATCCATCCCGGCGCGTCCTCCATCACCGGTACCGCGACGAGCGCCGCGACCAGCGTGGTGGCCAGGGCGAGCGGCCAGGCGGGTTTCGCGTCCTCCACAGCACACCTCCGATGATCGGCGGCACCCAACAGACTAAGCCCGCGTGGCCTGACCGCCCGGCCAGCAACCCCTCACGGCGAAGCCACCGTAGGGACGTGGCCTAGGGTCGGAAGTGATGAAGAAGCTCCTGATCGTCCACCACACGCCGTCGCCGAACCTTCAGGCGATGTACGAGGCGGTGCGCTCGGGCGCGACGACCGACGAGATCGAGGGCGTGGAGGTGATCTCCCGTCCCGCGCTGACCGCCTCGCCCGTGGACGTCCTGGGGGCCGACGGCTACCTGCTCGGCACCCCGGTCAACCTCGGCTACCTGTCCGGTGCCCTCAAGCACTTCTTCGACCAGATCTACTATCCGTGCCTGGAAGAGACCGTCCGGCGGCCGTACGGGGCGTACCTGCACGGCAACAACGACGCCACCGGGGCCCTCCGCGCGCTCGAATCGATCACGACCGGCCTGAAGTGGCGCGCCGTCCTCCCTCCGCGTGTCGTGACCGGCGAGCCGGCCCGCACGGACCTGGAGGCGTGCTGGGAACTGGGCGCCACGGTCGCCGCCGAGCTGGGCTCGGTCTGACCGGCCTGTTTCCGCCGCGCTACGGTTTCGGCATGAGCGGTTTTCGGCATGTCGTGATGTTCAAGTGGGCCGCGGGCACGACCACCGGCCAGCAGGACGAGGTGGCCGCGCGCCTGACCGGGCTGACCGGTGTGATCCCCGAGATCGCGTCGTTCAGCGTCGGCGCCGACGCGGGCGTCAACCAGGGCAACCACGACTTCGTCGTGGTCGCCGACTTCGCCGATCAGGACGCCTACGTCGCCTACCGCGACCACCCGGCCCATCGAGCGGTCGTCGACGAGTACATCAAGCCGATCCTCGCCGAACGCGCCGCCATCCAGTACGAGCTCTAGGGCCGTATTCAAGGTAATTCAACCGAGCAAGCGCTTGTCTACGCGTTCGAATACGGCTAGTTTCGCGGGAAGCTGCCTGTCGGGATGGATCGCGCCCCGTCCCGGCAGGCGGCACTGCTTTATTGCTTTCGCGGCCTCGGGATCCTCGCCTGGCGGCTCGGATCCCGAACCGCAAAAGCGGCGAGCGCGACATCGCTTCGCGATCTCTCGTGAAGCTTCGCCTCCGGCTCGCTTCACGACCCGTTAGCGCGCTCGCGTGCGAATGCGGGTAGGCGTTCAGCTGACGGGAGATCGAGGAGGCGTTCGGTGGGAGGCCAGGGGTTCGCAGGACGGGCGGCGATCGCGGGCATTGGGATGACCGAGCTGTCGCGCGCGTCTGGGCGGACCGAGCTGCAGCTGGCCGCCGAGGCGGCTCGCGTCGCGCTCGCGGAGGCGGCCGAGGCCACGGGCGGCGCGGTCGAACGGCCGGGCGCGATCCTCAGCTATCACCTGAACGACTCCGCGCCCGTCCTCTACCTGGCCCGCGAGCTGAGGCTCCCGGAGATCGGGTGGCACAACGAGATCTACGGCGGCGGCACGCAGAGCGCGTCGATCCTCGCCGACGCGGCCATGCTCGTCACCGCGGGGATCGCCGACAGCGTCCTCGTCTACCGTGCGCTCAACGGCCGCTCCGGCCGCCGCATGAACACCCTCGGCCTCAAGCTGGGGGAGGGGACCGAGGAACAGTTCACCCATCCGTACGGCATGGCCGGGCCCGTCCACCAGTTCGCCCTGGCCGGGCAGCGCTACCTGCACGACGCCGGGCTGACCGACGAGCACACCTACGCCGTGGTCGCCCAATCCAGGGTGCATGCCGCCGGCAACCCGCGCGCCCTGCGCCGCGAGCCCCTCGACCTGGCCGCCTACCGGGACAGTCCCATGGTGGCCTCGCCGCTCCGGCGGCTCGACTGCTGCCAGGAGACCGACGGCGCCTGCGCGCTCGTCGTCACGAAGGCCGACCTCGCCCCGGAGGCGCCCCGGATCCACGCCGTGGTCCGCGGCGGCGGTCCCGGTGCCTCGACCATGGACAAGGCCGGCGATGTCACCAGGATCTTCTCGTCGTACGTCGCCGGGCCCCTCTACGAGGCCGCCGGCATGAAGCCCGGCGACATCGACGTGTCGCTCCTCTACGACGCGTACAGCTGGCTGGTGCCCCGCCAGCTGGAGGACTTCGGTCTCGTCCGGCGCGAAGACCTCGGCCACGCCCTGCGAACGCGGGAGATCGCCTGGAACGGCCGCGTCCCGGTCAACCCGCACGGCGGCCTTCTCTCCGAGGGCTACGTCCACGGTTTCAACAACGTGGCCGAGGCCGTGCGCCAGTTGCGCGGCACCGGCACCGCTCAGGTACGCGATGCCGAGGTCGCCCTCTGCACGGGCTTCGGCGGCAGCTATGGCAGTGCCGCCGTCCTCACCCGCCCCTAGCGTCAAGATCGCTCTACTCGGGCGACGTGGCGGGCGTACGGTGACCTCATGACGGGCCTGCGGCGGTTTGCGATCGATGCCGGGATCGCCACGGTGGCCGGGCTGATCAACGCGATCATGATCCATGAGGCGCAGGAGCCGTGGTCGCGAACGCCCGACGCGTTCGCCTACACGCTGGGCGTCCTCATGACGTTGCCGATCTTCCTGCACCGGCACCGGCCTCTCGCCGCGCTGCTGTTGTCGAGCCTGGTGCTGTTCGCCTACTACTCGTCGGACTATCCGGGGATATCACCGATCACGGTCCTGGCCCCGCCGCTCTACTCGGCGGTCATGGCGGGCCATCTGCGCTGGGCCGTCGGGGTGATCTCCACGTTCTACGTCGGCGGCTACCTCATCGTCGTCTTCAACGAGCAGATCGAGGCCCTGCAGGCGCTGTCGGAGTTCCTGACGAACGGCGGGCTGGCGGTGGCCGTGATCCTGCTGGCCGAGGTGGTACGGAGCCGCCGCGCGCTCGCGGAGGAGACGCAGGAGCGGTTGCGGTTGGCGGCCGACGAACGGGAGATCCTGGCGGCGCGGCGGGTCGCCGAGGACCGGGTCCGGATCGCCCGCGAGCTGCACGACACCGTGGCGCACAGCATGGCCACGATCACGGTCCAGGCGCGTACGGCGTTGCACGTGCACGGCGAGGACCCGGCGTCCGACGACGTCCGCACGGCGCTCAGCGCGATCCGCGAGACCAGCAAACGCGCGCTGCGAGAGATGGGGGACACCTTGGGAGTGTTGCGGGCCGAGCCTGCGGACAAGGCCGACGGGGTGGGACTGGAACGCCTGCCGGCGCTGGTCGAGGCGGTCCAGGCGGCTGGGGTGCCCGTCGAGCTGGCGGTCACCGGGACCTCGGGAGAGCTCGCGCCCGCCGTGGACCACGCCGCGTACCGCATCATGCAGGAGTCGCTGACCAACGTGCTGCGGCACGCGGGTTCCGAGGTGAACGCGCGAGTGCGCGTCGCGTACGAGCCGGAGGACGTCGTCCTGGAGATCGCCGATGACGGGGTGGGGTCCGAGGAGGAGTGCGGACACGGGCTGAACGGCATGCGGGAGCGCGCGGAAGGGCTGGGCGGGACGCTCACCGCCGAGCCCGGCCCCGACGGCGGCTTCGTCGTCACCGCGCGGCTGCCCCGGGACACGGCGTGATCGGGGACACGGCGTGATCGGGGAGGCAGGGGTGATCCGGGTGGTGCTCGCCGACGACCAGTCGCTCGTGCGGGCGGGGTTCCGGGTGCTGCTGGAGACGGCGGCCGACATCGAGGTGGTCGGCGAGGCCGAGAACGGCGGCATCGCCGTCGCCATGGCCCGGCGGCACCTGCCCGACGTCGTGCTGATGGACCTGCGGATGCCCGAGATCGACGGGCTCACCGCCACCCGGCGCATCACGGCCGACCCGGCGCTGGGCGGCGTGCGGGTCGTCGTGCTCACCACCTACGCCGAGGACGAGAACGTCTTCCGGGCGCTGCACGCGGGAGCGAGCGGCTTCCTGGTCAAGGACATCGAACCCGAGGACCTCCAGCAGGCCGTCCGCGTGGTCGCGGGCGGCGACTCGCTGCTGGCGCCCGCGGTGACGCGCGCCGTGATCGAGGCGTTCGTCCGGCATGGCCCCGAGGGGCGCGCGGCGACCGCGCACGCCGGGCCGATGACGCTGCTGACCGCGCGCGAGCGGGAGGTGGTCCGGCTGGTCGGGCGCGGGCTGTCGAACGACGAGATCGCCGGAGCGCTCGTCGTCAGCCCGCTCACCGC
Organism: Actinomadura rudentiformis; assembly: GCF_008923185.1. Taxonomy (GTDB): domain Bacteria; phylum Actinomycetota; class Actinomycetes; order Streptosporangiales; family Streptosporangiaceae; genus Spirillospora; species Spirillospora rudentiformis. The sequence goes on along the minus strand of NZ_WBMT01000024.1, from coordinate 38,063 downwards.
CAAGACGCACGTGAGCCGCGCGATGAGCAAGCTCGGCGTGCGCGATCGCGCGCAGCTGGTCGTGCTGGCCTACGAGTCCGGGCTCGTCACCCCCGGGAACGGGCACTCATGATGACGTCGCGCAGCTGCTGAGGCGTGGGCGCCTCGACCAGCCGCGGGCCTCCCAGGGTGGGCACCAGGGCCCACCATGAGCCGGTCGCGTCGCCGTACCAGACCCGCACCCCCGGAAACTGCTCCTGCAGACCCCGCGTCAGCGCGGCGCGAAGCTCCGCCGGCGGCGGTTCCTCCCGCCCGGCGGCAGCGCCCCGTTGAGACGACATCCGCGCCCCTTTCCCCCCGTTGACCTCACCGGTAACAGCGTTCCCATGACAAGAATCGTCACCACTTCTGGGCCACATGTGATGAAACACACCATGTGTACCGACAGTCTGTCGGATCGGAGTACAGCGCGGGGCGTACTCCGGCGGGAGTACGGACACGGTTCAGTGTCATCGCAGGCCGGATGTGCCACAGGACACCGAAACGCGAGGCTCTGCCATGAAGACACGTGGCAAGCATCGACCACCTCGAAGGTGATTTCTGTGACGACCCCCTCACCGCCCGAAGGCGCACTGGCCCGGCTCGCGCGGTTCTGTTACCGGCGCCGCCGGCTGACCGTGCTCGGCTGGGTCCTCGGCACGATCCTCGTGCTGTTCGTGGGCTTCGGTTACGCGGCAGATCCGCTGAACGACTTCTCGGGCGGCGAGTCGGAGTCGGCCAAGGCGACCCAGCTGCTCGAGGACCACTTTCCGGAGATGAGCGGCGACAGCATCACGCTGGCGATCCGCGCCGAGGGCGGGGTGCGGAGTCCCGCCGTGCGGGCGGAGGTCGAACGGGCCGTCGACCGGCTCGGCAAGACCCCGCACGTCGCGTCGGTGTCCTCCCCGTACCAGGGCTTCGGACAGATCTCCGGGGACGGCAAGACGGCCTTCGCGACGGCCAACCTCGACGTGCCGTCCGACGACATGCCCAAGGAGGAGGTCGCCAAGCTGCTGGACGACGTGCGCGAGAGCTCAGGCCCGGTCCGCCTAGAACTGGGCGGCGCGGCGGTCGACATCGCCGAGACTCCCGAGGGCGGCGGCTCCGAGGGCGTGGGCCTGCTGGCCGCGATCGTCATCCTGCTGGTCGCGTTCGGATCGGTGCTGGCGATGGGGCTGCCCATCGTGACCGCCCTCTTCGGCATCGGCAGCGGCCTGGCGCTCATCTCCCTGCTGGGCCATCTGCTGCCCGCACCCTCGTTCAGCCCGATCGTGGCCGCGCTGATCGGCCTCGGTGTCGGCATCGACTACGCGCTCTTCATCGTGACGCGCTACCGCGAGGGCCTCGCCGAGGGCCGTGACCCCGAGGACGCGACGGTCACCGCGATCGCGACCGCGGGCCGTGCCGTGCTGTTCGCCGGCGTCACCGTGGTGATCGCGCTGATGGGGCTGTTCGTCATGCAGCAGAAGCTGCTGAACGGGGTGGCGGTGGCCGCCGGCGTGACCGTGCTGATGACGATGGTGACCGCGGTGACGCTACTGCCCGCGCTGCTCGGCTTCACCGGCCGGAACATCGACCGGCTGCGCGTGCCGGGCCTCGGCCGGGCGCGCCGCCCGCTGGCCGAGCGGTGGGCGCGTACGGTGCAGCGCCGCCCGGTCGTGGCAGGGCTCGCCGCGTCCGTGGTGCTGCTGGTGCTGGCCGCCCCGGCGTTGTCGATGCGCCTGAGCCTGCCGGACTCCAGCACGCAGCCGCACGACACCAGCGGGTACGCCTCGCACCGCATCCTGTCCGAGGGCTTCGGCGCCGGCACGGCCGCACCGCTCGTCGTGGTGGTCCAGGGCGGCGACGCGCGGAAGGTCGCCGACGCGGTCCGGGAGACGCCCGGCCTGGCCGCGGTGCAGCCCCCGCTGGCCAGCAAGGACGGCGCGGCGTCGGTGTTCGTCGCGTTCCCGAAGACCGGCGCGCAGGACGAGGCGACCCCGAAGCTGGTGCACAAGCTGCGCGACGAGGTCGTGCCGCGCGCCATCGCCGGAACGAACACGCAGGTGCACGTGGGCGGCCCCAACGCCGCGTCGATCGACTTCGCCGACAGCGTGCAGTCCCGGCTGCCGTGGCTCATCACCGTGGTCGTCAGCCTGTCGCTGCTGCTCCTGATCGTGCTGGTCCGGTCGGTCACCGTGGCCCTGCAGGCCGCGCTCATGAACCTCCTGTCGGTCGCCGCCGCCTACGGGGTGCTGACCGCCGTCGTGCAGTGGGGCTGGGCCGGGAGCCTGCTCGGATTCCCGACCGACATGCCGGTCGCCACGTGGGTGCCGCTGATGATGTTCCCGATCCTGTTCGGGCTCTCGATGGACTATGAGGTGTTCCTGGTCTCCCGGATCCGCGAGTACTACGAGCAGGGCGTGGAGACGCGCGAGGCCGTCGCGCAGGGGCTCGCCCGGACCGCCCGGGTCATCACCGCCGCCGCGGCCATCATGGTCATGGTCTTCCTGTCGGTGCTGCTCGGCGCCGACATCGCGGTCAAGCAGATGGGACTCGGCCTCGGCGTCGCGGTGCTGATCGACGCGACGATCGTCCGGCTCGTTCTCGTGCCCGCGCTGATGGAGATCTGCGGCAAGGCCAACTGGTGGCTCCCCAAGCCGCTGGCCCGGCTGCTTCCGGCCAGGCTGTCGCACGCGGAGAGCTGACCCAGGCGGTGCGCGGTGTGGTCAAATGGTCACCGTTTATCGGAGATCAGGTACTTCGTACACGGGGGACCAATGGCCGAACCGCTCAAGCCGGGCGATCCCGAACGACTGGGCGCCTACGACCTCGTCGGCCGCCTGGGGGAGGGCGGCCAGGGCGTGGTGTTCGAGGGCCGCGGTCCCGAGGGCGAGCGGGTCGCCGTCAAGCTGCTCCGAGCGCAGCTCAGCGGCGACCCCACGGCCCGCTCGCGTTTCGTGCGCGAGATCGAGGCGGCCGAACGGGTCGCCGGGTTCTGCACCGCCCAGGTGCTGGACGCCGACGCCGAGGGCGACCAGCCGTACATCGTCAGCGAGTTCGTCGAGGGGCGGTCGCTCCAGCAACTGGTGCTGGAGGACGGGCCGCGCTCCGGCGGCGACCTGCACCGCCTGGCGATCGGCACCGCCACGGCGCTCGCGGCGATCCACCAAGCCGGGATCGTGCACCGCGACTTCAAGCCGCCGAACGTGCTGATGGGCCCGGACGGCCCGCGCGTCATCGACTTCGGGATCGCGCGGGCTCTGGACGGCACCGGGACGATGACCAGCCACGTCGTCGGCACCCCGGCGTACATGGCCCCCGAGCAGGTGGCGGGCGCGGCGCTCGGCCCGCACACCGACGTGTTCGCCTGGGGCGCCACCCTGGTGTTCGCCGCGACCGGGCGGACCCCGTTCGGCAGCGACACCATCCCGGCGGTCATGCACCGGATCCTGCATGGTGAGCCCGACCTGTCAGCCCTTCCCGCACCGCTCGCAGGGCTGGTCGCCGCCTGCCTCAACAAGAACCCCGCGTACCGCCCGACGTCCGCGCAACTGGTCTTCAGCCTGCTCGGCCACCAGGGCGCGGCCCCGGCGGTCGCCGGGACGACCGCCGTCGAGCCGTTCCTCGAACAGGGCGCGGGCATGGCCACCGGCAAGATCACACCGCCGCCGCTGCCGCCCGTCCAGATCGCCGCCTCGCCCCCGCCCGGCCAGGTCCCGTTCCAGCCGCCGATCCCACCGCCGCCCTCGCCGGCTCCGCCGGCCATGGCCGCCGCCCCGCAGGCGCACGGAAACCCGGCGCTCACCGTCGTCGCGGTCAGCCTCGCCACCTTGGCGCTCGGGCTGGGCCTGTACTGGTCCCAGACTCTGCTGCCGCTCCGCAGCGACCCCGGCATGCGGTTCTGGCTGGGGGTCAGCTACCCGGCGGTCCTCGCCATGGCGCTGGTCCCGATGGGGCGCGTCGCCGACAGCATCGGGCGCAAGAAGGTCTTCCTGGGCGGGCTGGGTGGCTTCGCCGTCGCGTCGGTCCTGCAGACGGTGTTGTTCGGGGCCGTTCCCGGCATCGCGGGCGGATGGTTCAACGTCGTGCCGAGAGTGCTGATGGGGTTGTGCGCCGCCGCCGTGTCGGCCACCGGCGTCGCGTTGCTGCGCGAGGCCTTCCCCGGGCGGAGCTTCGCGTTCCCGATCGGCATCTGGGGCGCCGTGGCCGGGATGCCGGCCGTGCTCGGTTCAGTGGTGGTGTCGTTGTTCGACGGCGGGGGCAACTGGATCGTCTCCCTCGCGGTGCTCCCGTTCGTGATGCTGGCGTTTCTCATCGGCGTGATCGGCACCCGCGACTCCCGGCACAGCGGGCCCGGCCGTGCCGTCGACATCCCCGGGGCCGCGCTCATGGGGCTGTTCGGACTGAGCCTCATCTTCGGAGTCTGGTCCGGCGACGCCAACGGCTGGACGGACTGGCGCACCCTGGCCGGGCTGGTGATCGGAGCCGTGTCCCTGCTCGCCCTGGTCGTCGTCCAGCTCGCGCTCCGGCCCGCGCTGTTCTCCCCGCGGCTCGCCGCCACGGTGCTGGCGGGCGTCGCGGTGTTCGGCGCGTACTACGTCTATGACCGAGCCCTGTTCGAGGCGAACATCGTCAACTCCGCGACCAGAGGAGGACAGTGGTTCGGCCTGCGGCTGATCCCCACCATGGTGGGCGCTCTGGTCGCCGCGCCGCTCACCGGGCTGGTGATCTCGAAGGCGGGCGTCCGCCGGCCGCTCGCGGTGGCCCCGGTCACGCTGGCGCTCAGCGCGCTGGGCGCCATGGTCATGCTGGACGCCGACATGCCCTATCCCGTCGTGGCCCTTCTCCTGCTGATGGAAGGCGTCGCCATGGGCATGCTGACCGTGGCCCTGGCGGTGGCGATCGTCGGCGACCCTCCCGATGGGCTGACCGGCTTCGGGGGTGGCCTCCAGGAGTTGATCCAGTCGATGGGCGCCCAGTTCGCCATCCTGCTCCTTCTCCTCGGAGAGGCGCGCGACTACGGCGGCGGCGCTTCGACGCGCGTTTCGAACCTCGACGAGGTCTTTCGCATCCCGCTGCTCATCGCGGTTCTCGTCGCGCTGCTCGCCGCCGTCGTCTTCGCCATGATCCGCCGCCCCGACCTGGAGCCCGCCGAACGCCGCCACCCCGCCGCGCAACCCGGGCCGCTGGGCGGACCGGCTCATCCCGGCCTTGCCGCGCCGCAGCCGGGGCAGCCGCAGGCCTCGTCACCCGCCTACTACGCGGGGACCGAGCCTCCCAGAGCTGAATGACCAGCCCGTCGAACGCGACCTCCACCTCGCGCTAGTGGGTGTTGATCCCGTCGAACATCACCTTGAGGTAGTGCTCGGCGAGGCCCTTGGAGTTGAGGCGGCCGCCCGGCTTGAACCAGCGCACCGCCACCCAGACGGTGTCGCGGATCATCCGGTAGGTGAGCTTGGGGTCGATGTCGTCACGGAACAGGCCGTCCTTCTGCCCGTCCTTGATCGTGTCGACCCACATCTTCTCGACCTCGTCCTCGGACTTGGTGAGGTAGGCGAACCGCTCCATGCCCTTGAGGTAGTTCCAGTCGTTCTGCATCACGGTGATGGCGGCCCGGTGGGGCTCCAGCGTGCCGAAGGCGATGCGGACGAGCCCGGCGATGGTCTCGCGTGGGTCGAGGCCCTGGTCGAGGACCCCCCGGTAGGCCGACATGATCTCCTGGAAGAAGCCCGAGAGGATCTCGTCGACGATCGACTCCTTGGAGTCGAAGTGGTGGTACAGGCTGCCCGAGAGGATTCCCGCCTCTTCGGCGATGTTGCGCACCGTCGTGGCCTGGAAGCCCTTCTCGGCGAAGAGTTCGGCCGCGAGCTTCACCAGGTGTTCGCGCCGTTCCGAGGCGAGGGCGGGTGAGCCCTTGCCGCGACGGCGGTTCCCGCCCTCACCGGTGGTGCGGGCTTTGGGTCGTCCGGAATTAGTGCTCGTGGTCGTCACCCTCTCATTATGCCGTGTACGCCCAACCGCTTGCTCAGTTTGGCGTGTTGACATCAGGTTACGCGTTCGTAGCAAGCGCTTGCTGTAAGACTGACGACCCGCAAGGGCCTTGGCAAGATCTCCTCTGGCGCCCATCCCGTCCGGTTCTCTACGGTTTGACCCAGAGAGGTGCTGAGGAGGGTGAATTGAGCAAGGAAGTGGCGCCTTGGGCGTCGCCGATCGCACGGTCCCGCATCGCCGAGGTGGCGGCGGGACTCACCGATCTGTCGCCCGAGGGCGTGTCCGAAACCGTACGCGGGGCCCTGCGCGACCACGCCCGGAAGTTCGACGCGGAAGGGATCGTGCTCTACGCGGGCACCAACCTGATGAGCCCGGCCGCGCGGGAGGTCGCCGACTCGCTGGTCAGCAGCCGCCCGAGCATGGGCTGGCCGGGGGAGAAGTACCAGTCCGGGCTCGACCACTTGGACACGCTGGAGGTGCTCGCCCCGACGCTCGTCGCCCGCCTCCTGGGAGCACGCTTCGCCGAGGTGCGCAGCCACAGCGCCACCATGGCCAACCTCGCCGTCTACACCGCGCTGACCGAGCCCGGCGACACCATCGCGGTGCTGCCCGAGCGCGCGGGCGGGCACACGAGCCACCATGCGGTGGGCGCGCCCGGAATACGCGGGCTGCGCGTGGTGGACCTGCCGTACGACGCGGACGCGTTCGACGTGGATCTCGACGCGCTGCCCGAGTTCCTCGAACGCGAGCAGCCACGGCTGGTCGTCATCGGCGCGAGCCTGCTGCTCTTCCCGCACAACATCGCGGCGATCGCCGAGCTCGTGGAAGACACGCCTCTGCTGTACGACGCGTCCCACATGGCGGGCCTGGTGGCCGCGGGCCGGTTCCAGCGGCCTCTCGCCGAGGGCGCCGACATCCTGACGTTCTCCACCTACAAGTCGTTCGGCGGCCCGCCCGGCGGTGTGATCGCCACCGACGACGCCGCGCTGGCCGAGCGGCTCTCGACCGCCGTCTTCCCCGGCCTGACCGCCAACTACGACGCCGGCCGACTCGCCCCGCTCGCCGTCACCGCCGCCGAGATCATGGCCGACGAGGGCGCCTACGCCGACCGCTGCATCGCCAACGCCCGTATCCTCGCCGCCGTTCTCCGCGAGGAGGGCTTCACCGTCGCCGGCGCCGCGCGCGGATTCACCGACTCCCACCACGTCGCCGTGGACGTCGGGGACGGCCGTGCCGCCATGGACCGCCTTGCCGATGCCGGGATCTACCTCAGCGCCATCGGCCTGCCCTGGCAGGCCCCAGGAGAACCCGACCGGGGTCTGCGCATCGGCACCCAGGAAGTCACCCGGCGCGGCTTCGGCGAGGACGAGCTCCGCCGGATCGCCGCCATGATGGCCGACGTGCTCCTGCGCGACGCCGACCCTGCCACCGTCCGCAAGGCCGCCGTCCGCCTCCGCACCTCGCTGTGATCAAGGGGTGCGGGCGGCGCCTACGCTCGAAGGCATGTCCAACGTGATCGTGTTCGACCTGTACGGAGTGATCGCCCGCACCCAGACCCCGGCGGCCAGGCAGCGGCTGGAGCAGCTCGCCGGGATCTCCGGCGCGCCCTTCTGGGACGCCTACTGGTCCTGCCGCCCGGACTACGACGCCGGGCAGGAGAGCCTCGCGTACTGGGCGACGGTCGCCGACCGCCTGGGCGCGACCTTCGCCGACGTCCCCGCACTGATCGAGGCGGACCTGGAGAGCTGGACCGAGGTCGATGAGGAGATGGTGGACCTCGTCGTCGACCTCGCCGACCAGGGCCGTACGCTCGGCCTGCTCTCCAACATCATCTCCGACCTCGTCCCGCGCTTCGAGGCCCGCCACGACGCCTGGCTGAGCCGCTTCCACGCGCTGACCTACTCCTGCCACATCGGTGTCGCCAAGCCCGATCCGCGCGCGTACGAGATCTGCGCCGAGCGCCTGGGCGTGACCCCCGCCGACGTCATCTTCTTCGACGACTCCGAGCGCAACGTGATCGCCGCCCGCGAGGCCGGGATGACAGCCGAGGTCTTCACCGGCCCCGCTCAGGTCCGCGACCTCGTCGCGGCTCAGGGGGCATAACCGCTGAACGTGCCGAGCTCCATGCCGGACCGGTACGCCCACAGTTTGATTGTGCCGAAGGTCTCGGTCCTCCCGGTATCGAGGTCGACGATGACGCTCCTCTCGCTCCACGTGCGGGGCCCTTCTCTGCGGGGAACCGTGCTTCGCGTGACGACCTTCGTCGGTCCCGCCCAGCCGAGGATGGCGCTGAGAAAGTTGACGTCCTTCGGCAGGCGAAGCCGCGGCTTGCCGATGAGCTTGCCGGTGTGGATGTCGACGAGCACCGCCTCGTTCCGCACCCCCGAACGTGGAAGGGCCAGCAGCGTGCGCCCGTCGGGTGAAAGCAGGTCCCCACCGATGCCGTTCAGCTGGGCCTGGGGACTGAGCGGGACCGTACCGCGCACCTGCCCGTCGGGACCGGCCAGCGTGAGGGTCTTGCGCTCGCCACTGCTTGCGGTCAGCACGACCGTGGAGCCGTCCCTGCCGAGGCCGATCACCTGCTTTCCCCGGGGCATTTCGGATACGGCACCCGTCGTAGTGTTCGCCAGCAGATCCGTCCCCCCGGGGCGGATCGGGGAGAAGGAGAGCCGGCGCCCGTCGCCCGAGAACATCAGTTCATAGGCGCGCCCTCTGAGCGGCATCCGGCGGCGGATCGTGGTGATCCGGCCGGACGACAACTCGCGGCTCACGTAGTGCTCGTCCGAGGTCCGGTAGTACACGACGCGTCGTCCGTCGGGGCTGACCACCGGCGCCGGCCCCGCGCTGGACCTTGTCGCCGCCGGCGCGTCCGGGAAGCGCCACTGCCGCCCGGACCGGTCGACCAGCCGCCACTGCGCGCAGTCGCCGGTGATCGGCTTCATGATCTTGTCGGTGTCCTGCCGGCACCCGTCGGCATAGGTGTACTTGATCGGCTCCACCACCGTCGCGGGCAGCGGGCCTGGGAGCGGGCCGTCGTTGAACACGCCGTTCGGCGGAACGGTCACGGTCACGGCGGGCGGGGCGGAGGTGCTGGTGCCCCCTACCAGGGTCGAGCCCACGACGATCGCGGCGGTGGCGCCGGCGGCCACGGCGGGCACCGCGATCAGGCGCACGCGCCTGCGGCGGCGGGCCCGGGTGATGACATGGCCGGTCAGCTCGGTCCGCGGGGCCGGCGCCTGCTCGGCGAGGTCGCTGAGGGCGTGGTGGAGTCGCGAGGTCATCGGGCCACCTCCGGGGTCTCGGCGTCGGTCAGGAGGTCGGCAAGGCCGGGTTCGAGGACGCGCAGCCGCGCCAGCGCGCGGTGCGTCTGGCTCTTGACCGTCCCGGTCGAGCAGCCCAGCAGCTCCGCGGTCTCGATCTCCGAACGGTCCTCGTAGAAGCGCAGCACGATCACGGCGCGCTGCTTGGCCGTGAGCCTGGCGAGCGCCTGCTGCAGGACCATCGACAGGAGCGCGCCGTCGGCGAAGTCGGGATGCCGCTCGCCGTCCGGGGGAGCCGCGCTGGGAAGCTCGTTGCGCCGCCCCCGCCGCCGCCACCAGCTGATGTGCTCGTGGTAGAGCATCTTCCGCACGTACGCCTCAGGATTGCCCACCGCGGCCACGCGCCGCCATCGGGGCGCGACCTTGACCAGCGTGCTCTGCACGAGGTCTTCGGCGAGGTGGCCGTCACCGGTCAGCAGGTACGCCGACCGCAGCAGCGCCTGTCCCCGCGCCGCCACGAACTCGGGCAGGCCGTCATATCGCGCCATTCCGCCTCCTTGTCACCCGTTACACACGCCAGGAGACCGGCGAAGGTTGGCGTTCGCGGCCATCTTTCTCGATCAGTCGGACGGCTCAACGAGGGCCTGCAGCTCCGGGGCGGCCCTGGTCGGCGTGAACTCGACGAGCTCGAAGCTGGCGACGCCCTCGCGCCAGAACGGGTCGCGCGTCGCGATCTCCTCGACCGCCGCGCGGTCGTGCCCGGCGGCGAGGATCACGCCGCCGGTGCGCGGCACCTTGCGGCCGGACGCGAGGAAGACGCCCGCCGCGTACTGCTCGTCCAGCCAGGCGAGGTGCTCGTCCATCACCTCGTCGACCTTCTCGGTCGGGGCGTTGTAGGTCAGGAGCAGCAGGAACATCTCTGGATCATAGGGTCGCCGGCGCAGCCGGCCGGGAGGGATGAATGGCGCGAACGGGGGAATTTCGAACTTTCCTGCGGGACGCGTCGTCATTAGATCTGAGGGGTGTCGAGCGCGGCTTTCGATCGATGGACGGCGGGTGGGGGCTGCGGACGGGGCCGTCCGCGCGGACGAGGGGGTCGGGCGGGCAGTCCACCCCACCCGCCCGTGTCAGTGAACGTGCCGTCTAATGACTTGTTGTCTAATAGATCCTGGAGACGGTCTCGCTCCACCGACCCCGATCGCCCCTGGGGGTGACGGACATGCCGGTTGCCGCCCATGTCCGGTCCACTGGCACCGCACCGCGGATGCTCCTCGATCTGTGGCTCATCGCCCGGCCTGCGTTGTGGCTGGTCTCGCTCGTGCCGTTCTACGTCGGGCATCTGCTCGCCACCCGGCAGCTGATCGCCGGCCAGGACGAGTGCCTGCCGCCCGGACGCCGGTGCCTGCCGGAGATCACACCCGTCCTCACCGGGCTGGTGGTCTGGGGACCGCTGGTCTGGCTCGCGGTGCTCGCCATCAACGACGCCTGCGACCTCGACGGCGACCGGCGCAATCCGCGCAAGCAGGGAGCGGCGCTGGCGGGCGGGCGGCTGTCGGTGCGCGCGGCCCTCGTGGCGGCCCATCTGACGGCGGTCGCCGCGCTGCTGGTCGCCATCACGGTACGGCTGTCGTTCGCCCTGGTGACACTCGGGTTCCTGGTGCTCGGCTGGCTCTACAGCGTGCGGCCGCCGCGGCTCAAGGACAGGCCGGGGTTCGACGTGGCCACCAACGCGGTCGCCGTCGGCGGGTTCGCCGTGCTGGCCGGGTGGACGGTCGTGCGGCCCCTCGGCGGCTTCCCCTGGGTCATGGTCGTCGAGGGCGTGCTGGTGGCGACGGCCCTCTACATCCCGACCACCATCACCGACTACAAGGCCGACCTGGCCAGCGGCTACACCACCATCGCGGTCCGGCTGGGCCCGCGCGCCGCGTACCGGATCGGGCTGGGCGCGTGGACGGTGGCGTGCGCGGTCGCCGCGGTGCTTGCCGCGACCGGCCATGTCTTCCCCGAACGGATGTTCTGGGTGCAGGCGGTGAGCGCACCGATCCTGGTCGGGCTCTATCACCGATATCTCGGCACGGCCCGCGAGCCGGGTGAGGTGCTGCACGGCATCGTCGTCGTGAGCTGGGTGTTCCTGGTGCCCTACCTGGTCTTCGCCCTCATGTACACCGGGACGATCTGATCACTTGGCGGGTGGCAGCTCGTCGCCGCCCTCGGCCAGGCCGCCCGCCGCGGCGGCCTCGGCGAGCCGCGTGCGCAGCGTCCGGACGAGCTCGTCGCCCTGCTCGGTGAGCCGCTCGATCGAGGGGATGGCCAGCTCGTCGCGCACGGTGTCGGCGAGCAGCTCGTCGTACTCGTGGGCCCGTTCGGCGATGGCCTCCAGATGGCGATGCGCCTGCAGCGCCTCGTCCGCCGCCCTTGTCCGGTCCGCATACCGTTCCAGCGCCTCGACCCGGCGCGTCACCGCCTCGACCGACAGCAGCAGCTTGTCGCGCAGCGGCCGCAGCGCCGCCTCGACCTCCGGCAACGACGCGGTCTCGGTGAATTCGGCCTGCTCGGCGCGCAGCTTGGCCTGCTTGGCCAGCACCTGGGCGATCTCCCACTCCTGGCGCGGCAACGTCACGGCGTTGTCGACCGTGTCGAGCAGCCCCTCCTGGTTGACCTCCGACTCCTGGACGGTCGTGATCGCCGTCTGCACCCGGGCCAGCAGCTCCCGGCCCTCGTCGTCGAGATCCTCGGGCATGAGGAACCTGTCACGGCGGCGCTCGAGCTCACGGGCGCGCCGGAGGTCCAGCGAGAGGGACGGGGTGCCGAGGGCCACCATGATGGCCAGCATCGCCAGCGCCAGCAGCCAGAGCTCGCCGAGCAGCGGTGAGCCGATCACGCCGAACCCGAGCACGGTCACCGGAGCCATCCAGGCCAGCGGCCGCTGCCGTTCGACGATCACGTCCAGCTCCGCGCGCAGCGACGGGTCGGCCACCGGTCGCAGCTCGGTGGCCGACGTGCCGCGGCCCGGCTCCGGAGCCGGGCCGATGAGGCGCCAGTACGTGCCGATATGCGTCTCGAAGGCGAAGTCCGTCGGCGCGATCTCGATCTCGGTCGGACCGGCGGGCAGGGGCCACGAGCCCACTGGCTGTCCCCCGCCCGGCCCGGTGAAGCGCACCCACCACCCGCCCTTGCCCTCTTCGCACCGGTATCGCCCTGGCGCCACGTCGATGCCGACGAAGAACGTCCCGATCCCCGGGATGGAGTTGCCCCAGGCACTGGCACTACTGGTCACCGGCGACCTCCGTCTCCCGCCGCTTTCCCTCGCACCCCAGGACGAGGCCTCCCCACGGGCCACACCCCTTATGAGGGCAGAACGTCCGAGGGACGGTACGAGTTGCCGTACCCAGTTCCGCGTCCGGAAAGTCGCGGTCAGGGCGACTGATTAGCGCGGAATATGCGAATGGAATACTCCTGGCGTGCGACCTGACTATGACCCGAGAGACGATCCGCCCTGGGCCATGCAGCTGGTGGTCCGGGCCGAGAAGCTCGATCCGCCCTCTCACGAGGCCGTCTGCGAGGCGGCCGCGACGGCGGTCGTGGAGCTGCTCACCGATCCGCGCGCGGCGGATCCGGAGGGCGAGTGGCGCGAGGCCGTCCGCGAGTGGGAGGCCCGCCGGATCCGTAAGGTCGCGCGGCGTGCCCGAGGTGTCCGGTGGCCGGAGGTCCAGGCGCTTCCGGGTGTCACGGTGGACGTCAACGGCGCCGAGGTCCGCGCGTTCGTGCCCGCTCCGGTGGCGGAGGTGCCACCGCAGATCGCCAAGCTTCAGGTCGCCGGGCTCGACCTGGCCCCGGACGAGGATCCCAAGCCCCCGCCGGAGCCGCCGTACGCGGCCATCGCCCTCAACCCGGACATCACCATCACGACCGGGAAGGCCGCCGCCCAATGCGGCCACGCGGCGCAGCTCCTGCTGCGCCAAGCGGCACAGCCTGACATCGAGGCATGGTTGTCGGGGGACGTGCGCGTTCATCTGACCCGTGACATCCCTTGGCGCGAGTGCGTCCGGCACGCCACGGTCGCCGTCCGGGACGGCGGTTTCACCGAGGTCCCGCCCGGAACGATGACCGCCATCGCCTGGATCGTGCGCTGACTCTTTCGCGCTGATCCAGGCGATGGCGGCCGGACTACGGAAGGACCACCGCGACGGGCGTGATGTCCGCCTTGCGGATGGCGGCCGGAAGACGGCGCGCCCACGGGTGGTGGGCGATGTCCAGGCCCCGCGGGTTGTCGACCACGTAGTGGACGACGCCGCCCGCGTGGCGCACCGACCAGGTGGCGCCGAACGAGCGGAGCGCCGCGGCGGCCTTGGCGGCGTCGGGCGCCTTCACCGAGACGCGGATCGGCGACTCGCCCTGGAGCAGGCCGGCCGCCTGCCTGGCCGGGCCCGACCACGGTGCCGGGCCGGCCAGCGCCCGGACGTTCGCCGGGTCGCCGCCGAGGATGGCGTTGCGCAGCAGCTTGGCCGTGCCGTCGGAGAACGCCCGGAAGTTGGGCTCTCCGCCGAACAGCACCGCACGTCCCCGGCCCACCGGCTCGTCGACCACGGCCGCGGTGCCGCCGAGCTCGGCCGCGCCGCGCTCGAAGCCGGACACGAACCAGTCAGGAGAGTCGGCCGCCGGGTAGGCGACCGCGACCTTGGCCGGGTCGGGCTGCCTCATCACCACGTCGTACGCGTAGAACTGCCAGGCGGTGGCGCCGACACCCTTGGCAAGCGGGCTGCGCTCGTTCACCTTGACCCGGAGCAGCGAGCCGGGCACATCGGAGGTCGGGTCGGTCAGCGTGGTGGTGGTCAGGCCGAGCCTGGCGGCGAGCTGCGTGCCGCCCTGCCAGCCGACGAACCGGCCGCCGGCGTTGGTCCAGTTGCGCAGGGCGGCGCGGCCAGCTTCGCCGAGCGCGTCGTATCCCGCGGCCGCCGGGCCGTTCGGCACCAGCAGGACCTTGACGCCCGCCAGCTTGCCGCCGGCCACGTCGGCCGGGCTGAGCACGGTGTGCTTGAGCTTCCAGTCGCGGTCGAGCCGGTGCCGCAGCCATCCGGCCGACTGGCGTGCCGCGGAGGAGGTCGTCGACAGCTGCAGGATCGCGGTCTTCGGTGCCTTGCCCGGGCGGGCGGAGCCCTCGGCGGGGAGCGGCTGCACCGTGGTCGCGCGGGGCTTCAGCTCCACGCCGGAGGAGCCGCCGGACACGTTGCCGAGCAGCGGCATGCTCCACGCGGTCACGTCGTAGAAGTAGGGGAACGGGGTGTAGGAGTCCTCGTTCAGCATGGCCTGGATCCAGTGCTTCTGGCTCTGGGCCATCGAGATCCAGTACGTGCCCGCGGGCAGCGTGGTCTTCGCCTCGGGCCGCCCGTACGCCTTGTAGTCGGGCACGCTCAGCGGGCCGGTCAGCCGGCTGACCTTCACGCCCATGCGCTGGAGGCGGCGCACGATCGTGCGGACCTCGGCGCGCTTGGCCGGGTCGTCGGCCCGCAGGAACCAGTGCCGCACCTTACGGTCGGGCACCTGGCGGTCGACCTTGTTGGGCGGGTTGTAGATCTGGTTGGGCTCCAGCTTGCCCGCGGCACCCTGCTGGTAGGCGTCCACCGCCATCTTGTGCCACTGGGTGAGGATCTTCTGGCGCTTGGCGACGCCCGCCGACAGCGTCACCCACTGCGTGAGGTACTGCTCCCTGACGCGGTCGGGGTAGGGGCTGTCGCCGCCCTTCTCGAACGTCATGCCCGCCGCGTGGAAGGCAGTCGTCGGGACCGTGTCGCCGTAGCCCTGGTAGAAGAGGTCGTAGACGTCGCGGTTGAAGAAGTCGATGCCCTGCCGGGTGAACTCCGCCGCCATCGACGCGCCGTAGATGTCGTTGATCCAGCCGATCGCCTCTTCGGGCGTCTCGTGGTAGATCGGGTCGGCGTTGGGCGGGAAGAAGTACGACGTCCCGCCCATCTCGTGGGCGTCGATGTAGAGCACCGGCGGGTACTTGTTGAGCATCGCCAGCTTGCCGTCGGTCTCGGGCTGCGTCCGCGCGAACCAGTCGCGGTTCATGTCGAAGCCGTAGGCGTTCTGGCGGGAGTTCAGCTCGCGGCCGTCGGGGTTCTGCATCGGCAGGATGATGACCAGCGACTTGTCGAGGATGTTCGTGGCCGCGCAGTCGGAGCGGTCACTCAGGTCCCGCAGCACCTTCAGCGCGGCGTCGGTGCCGCTCGGCTCGTCGCCGTGCACGTTTCCGGTCACCCACAGGATCGGCACGCCGTTCGCGGCGATGTGCTCGGCGACCTTGCCCGGCGTACGCGGATCGCGCAGCAGCGCGGCGTCCAGCCGTACCTTGGCGAGGCCCGTCTTGGTCAGCAGCTCCGGCCGGCCCACGATCGCGTACTTCAGCGGGCGGCCCTGGGCGGACCGGGCGAGCGTGCCGGAGATGACGCGCTCGCTCTTGGCCGCGACCGTCTCCAGGTACCGGTCGGATTCCGCGGCGGTCACCTGGCGTTCGCCGAGGCTGATCCCGAGCACCTCCTTGGCGGAGGGGACCTTCCCCCGGTAGACCGGGGTCGTCCGGGTCGGATCGCACGCGGGCGCCGCGGCGGACCGCGGCGCGGAGGAGGTCTGTGCGGCGGCGTTCGCCGCCAGTGACGTCGGCACGGTCAGTGACGCCGGCACAGCCAGTGACGTGGCCAGAATCGCTGACCACGCAAGCTTTGGGGCTCTCATGAGCCCCAAAGCTGACATCGGGTATTTCGGTTCCCAATGGCAACTAGTGACAAGATCGTTTGGCGTCATTTGCCCCGGCTGTCGGATTGCCAGCGATCGGTGGCATCTTAGTGGGGTCGTCAAGGCTGGGAGGCCGCCATGCGCGCCGCGTTGACCAAGGGCAAATCGATGATCGTGACCGAGGTGGCCGACCCGGTCCCGCAGGAGGGGCAGGTGCTCGTGCGGACGCTCGGCTGCGGAATCTGCGGCTCTGACCTGCACGCCCTCTCCGACCCCGACGCCTTCATGGAGACCGCGCGCCGTTCCGGCGGCACGCCCCATGACCCGCGCGACGGGCTGGTGTTCGGCCACGAGTTCGCGGGCGAGCTCGTCGAGCACGGGCCGGGCACACAGCGCACGCTGCCGACGGGCACGATCGTGTGCGGGCCGCCGATCGGGATCGGGCCGCAGGGCGCGGGCATCATCGGGTACGCGCCGATGTACCCCGGCGGCTACGGAGAGTACATGATCCTCAACGAAGGCCTCACCATGGCGGTGCCGAACGGGCTGGCCCCGGAGGTCGCCGCCCTCACCGAGCCGTTCGCGGTGGCGGCGCGCGCCGTGAACCGCAGCGGCATCGGCCTGGACGACGTCGCCGTCGTCCTCGGGCTCGGGCCGATCGGACTCGGCGTGGTCGCCCAGCTCAAGGCCAGGGGGCACGGGCCGGTGCTGGCCGTGGACTTCTCCGCCCGCCGCCGGGCGCTCGCCGAGGGCCTGGGTGCCGACGAGCTCATCGATCCCGCCACGGCGTCACCGTACGACCGCTGGGCCGACCTGGGCGTGCCCACCAGCACGGTGGAACGCATCGCCTCCGTGCTCCTCGGGACCGACACGCGCGGCGCCGTCGTCTTCGAGTGCGTCGGCGTGCCCGGCGTCCTCCAGCAGGTCATCGACGGAGCCCCGGCGGGCTCGACGATCATGGTGGTCGGCGTCTGCATGCAGTCCGACCGCATCGAGCCCGGTGTCGCCGTCAGCAAGGAGCTCGACATCCGCGGCAGCTTCGGCGCCTACCCCGCCGAGTACGGGGCGACGCTGCACGACATCGCCGAGGGCCGGATCGACGCGGGCTCCATCATCACCGGAACGGTCGGGCTCGAAGGCGTGGCCGCCGCGTTCGAGGACCTGGCCCGCCCGGAGGAGCACGCCAAGATCGTTGTTATCCCGTAGGTCCCTGCGGAGCGTCCGGAGGCCGCGGGGGCGGGGGCGGAGGCGGAGCGCCGCGCTGCCAGCGGTTGATTGCGGCGAGCGCCAGCTCCTGGGTGCGCGTCAGCCCGCCCGGCCTGGGAGCGGGGGTGCTCCCTGGCGGGCCACTGGATGGCGGCGGCACCGCCTCGGCCGGGGCCGGCTGCCTCCGGTCGCCCACGCGCGCCTTGACGCTGAGCCCGTACGTGAGAACGAGCAAGACCAAGAAGAGCAGCAGGTAGGCGCCGTGCTCCAGGAACGCGGCCCACTTGCCCTTCACGACGTCCAGCACGCAGAAGATGCCGAAGCCCGCGATCCAGCCGGTGATCGCGGGCAGGAACCAGACATCCCTGCGCCGCACCAGCCCGGCCACGGCGATGAGGAGGAGCAGCGCCTCGATCACCTTGACCACCGCGAGCAGGGGGGTCGCCACGCCGGCGCCCAGGTATCCGGCCACCTCGTCGCGCCGTTCCCCCCAGCCGATCGCCGCGCCCGCCAGTCCGGTGATGCCGTACGCGACAAGGAACGCGCCGACGGGGTAGTGGAAGCGGTGCCAGTTCTGCCCGGACGACCCCGGCGGGACGGAGGGGAGTGCCTGCTCGCCGGAAGGGGGCAGCGGCATCGGCAGGGCGGGAGTCGGATTCGGCCCCGCGGCAGGCTCTGCGGCAGGTCCGGGAGCAGCTCCAGCGGCAGGCTGGCCGCTCGGCGCCGTGCCCGGCTTCGGTGGCAGCGGCGTATCAGGGCGGGTCCACCCGCTGTTCGACTCGGCGCTGTTCGACCCGGCGCTCACCGTCATGTCCCCCCGTCCTGCCCCATCTGGCTGCTACGCGAAAGATATCCCGGATCCTGGCGGCATTCCGGTCCTCGCGGCCAGGGCCACCTCATGGTGACGCGCCGTGGCGCTGACCTCGCAGTCCTTGCAGATGCGGCGGCGACACGGAAGGGTGAATCTCCGTCGGGCCATGCGGAGTCCACTTGGAGTCGAGGATGACGCCTGACGACACGGGAACCGCCGCGTCGGTGAAGACGCGGATCGAATATCTGGAAGAGCTCGGCGACGAACTGGTCAGACGCGGGTTCCGGGTACGCATCAACGTGCCCCGCGGCCAGGCGCCCAGCTTGCACGTGATGAACCCGGACGCCTCCGTGCTCACGGAGAACATCCTCGCGGAGCGGGGGGCGGACGGCTGGTGGTACTGGTGGTCGTGGGCGGAGCGCATCGCGGCCACCGGCGACATGCCCGGCGCGGCCGATCGGATCGCGCGGGTGCTGTCCGCCGACTGACAAGGCGTGGTCATGCAGGGGCCCGGCACACTCCGGAGGAGCTGCATGATCACGTCTCGAATGTTGGCGTGAGGAACATTTGCCACGTCGGGCGCCGTCCGTAGAGCGCCGTCACCACCGCCCCGGCGACTCCCTCACCACGTGCACGTATGCCCTCGGTCAAATCTTGTCCCCAGGTGAAGGCCCTGTTACGGGATTGTTACTGCTAACAACAAATTAGCCGCCATGGGGTCTTGGCGGCACCGTCGAGGCCGACATATGTTGCGGGTCACAACATTCTCGCCGTTGAGTTTGTGATCTCGCTCACCGGCGGCGCGCGTCCGAATGTCCCACCCCGTCAACTTCCACGGTCACCAGCGGGTGGCCGTACCCAGAAAGGACCTTGCAGATGCGCAAGGGGATCCTCAGCCTCACCGCGGTGTCCGTGGCGGCCGCACTCACGCTGACCGCCTGCGGGGACGACTCCGGCGACAAGGGCTCGGCGCAGTCCGGGGCCAAGGGCAAGATCGGTGTGATCCTGCCGGACACCAAGTCCTCCGCCCGCTACGAGAGCTTCGACCGGCCCTTCCTGGAGCAGTCCTTCAAGGCCGCCGGCGTCCAGTACGACATCCAGAACGCGGAAGGCTCCACCCAGCGCTTCCAGACGATCGCGGACCAGATGCTCACCAGCGGCGTCACCGTCCTGATCACCGACGGCCTGGACTCCAACTCGGCCGCCGCCGTCCAGCGCAAGGCCAAGGCGCAGGGCGTCCAGACCATCGACTACGACCGGCTGGCCCTGGGCGGCGTCGCCGACTACTACGTCTCGTTCGACAACGTGAAGGTCGGCGAGGAGCTCGGCAAGGGCCTGCAGAAGTGCCTGGGCGACAAGAAGGCCAACATCGTCTACCTGAACGGCGCGCCGACCGACAACAACGCCACCCTGTTCGCGCAGGGCGCCCACTCGGTGCTCGACAAGGTCACCAACTACACCAAGACCGCCGAGCAGGCCGTGCCGGACTGGGACAACCAGCAGGCCGCGACCATCTTCGAGCAGATGTGGACCGACAAGGGCGGCAAGATCGACGGCGTGCTGGCCGCGAACGACGGCTTGGGCAACGCCGCCATCTCGATCCTGAAGAAGAACGGCCAGGCCGGGAAGGTGCCGGTCACGGGCCAGGACGCCACGATCGAGGGCCTGCAGAACATCCTCGACGGCAACCAGTGCATGACGGTCTACAAGCCGATCAAGCAGGAGACCGACGCCGCCGCCAAGCTCGCCATCGCGCTGCTCAGCGGCCAGAAGGGCGAGACCAACGGCGTCTCCAAGGACACCGTCGGCAAGCGCGACGTCCCGTCCGTCCTGCTGAACCCGATCGGTGTCACCAAGGAGAACATCAAGCAGGTCGTCACGGACGGCTTCGTCAAGAAGGAAGAGCTTTGCAAGGGCGCGTACGCCGCCAAGTGCAAGGCCGCCGGCATCCAGTGACGACCCCTCGCTGACCCGTGGCGGTCGCCGGGGCGCGCCCCGCACGCGACCCGGCGACCCCGCCGCGGGCCGGCGAATCCCCAGGAGGCAATCGCGTGGCAGACCACGGCCCCGTCGACGGCGGCATCCCCGCTGACGACGACATCCCCGCCGAGAGCGGTACTCCCGCGGAGCGCGGCACCCCCGGGGGCGGAACCCCGCCGGGCGGCGAGACTCCCGTGCTCCGGATCACCGGGCTCAACAAGAGCTTCGGCGCCGTCCACGTCCTGCACGACGTGGACTTCACCCTGCGTCCCGGTCAGGTGACGGCCCTCGTCGGCGACAACGGCGCCGGCAAGTCGACCCTGATCAAGTGCATCGCGGGCATCCACCCGATCGATTCGGGGACCATCGAGTTCGAGGGCCGCCAAGTGTCGATCAGCGGCCCCCGGGACGCCGCGGCGCTCGGCATCGAGGTCGTCTACCAGGACCTCGCGCTGGCCGACAACCTCGACATCGTGCAGAACATGTTCCTGGGCCGCGAGCGCACCAAGGGCGTCGTACTGGACGAGGACTCGATGGAGCAGGCCGCCCGCGAGACGCTCGCGCGGCTGTCTGTCCGCACCGTCAAGTCCGTGCGGCAGCAGGTCGCGAGCCTGTCCGGCGGGCAGCGGCAGACCGTCGCCATCGCCAAGGCCGCGCTGTGGGAGTCCAAGGTCGTCATCCTGGATGAGCCCACGGCCGCGCTCGGCGTCGCGCAGACCCGCCAGGTCCTCGACCTGGTGCGGCGGCTCGCCGACACCGGCCACTCGGTGGTGCTGATCTCGCACAACATGAACGACGTCTTCGAGGTGGCCGACCGGATCACCGCGCTCTACCTCGGCCGCGTCGCGGCCGACGTGGCGCGCGCCGAGGTCACCCACGGCCAGGTGGTCGAGCTGATCACCGCCGGGCGCTCCGGCGAGCTCGGGCTGGCGCCCGTGACCGCGGCCGAGAACCTCTGATCGGGGCCCCATGTCCATGGAATCATCACCATCCACCGCACCTCCCAACGGCACGAAGGGAGCCGCCGTGAAGCTGGCGGACTCGGACTTCGCCGCCGACCGCCGCGCGCACGACGTGGGGTCGGCTGTGCGCGACTACCTGACCCGCCTGCGAGGCGGAGAGCTCGGCGCTTTGCCCGCGCTCCTCGGCATGGGCGGGCTCATCCTGCTGTTCTGGATACTCCGCCCGGAGACGTTCCTGAGCTCGCAGAACATCGCCAACCTGTTCACCCAGGCGCTGCCGGTGACGATCCTGGCGATGGGACTGATCTTCGTCCTGCTGCTCGGCGAGATCGACCTGTCCGCCGGCGTGACCGGCGGCGTCTGCGCGGCCGTCATGGCCAAGCTGATGGTCGACGCGGAGCAGCCCTGGTACGTGGCGGTGCTCGCCGCGCTGGCCACCGGCCTGGTCATCGGAGGCGCGATCGGCTGGCTCGTGTCGGTGATCCGCATCCCGTCGTTCGTCGTCACGCTGGCGCTCTTCCTCGGCCTGCAGGGTGTCACGCTGCGGCTCATCGGTGAGGGCGGCACCGTCCCGGTCCGCGACGACGTCGTGGTCGCGCTGGCGAACAAGAACATGCCCATCTGGGCGGGCTGGCTCCTGGCCGTGGTCTGCACCGCCGGCTATGCGGCCGTGCAGCTGGGCCGCTGGCGTCGGCAGCACCAGCGCAACCTGGCCGCGCGGCCGATCCAGCTGGTCGTCGGGCAGGTCGCGGTGGTCGGTGCGGCGCTGCTGTTCGGCACGTTCCTGCTGAGCCGGGACCGCGCGCCGAGCCCGCTGATCACCGTGGCCGGGGTGCCGTGGGGTGTGCTGCTGGTCGCCGTGCTGTTCATCATCGCGAGCTTCGTGCTGTCCCGGACGCCGTACGGGCGGCACCTGTACGCCGTCGGCGGCAACGCCGAGGCGGCGCGGCGCGCGGGCATCAACGTGACCCGGCTCCGGATGTCCGTCTTCATGATCGCGTCCACGCTCGCGGCGGTCAGCGGCATCGTGGCGGCGTCCCGGCTCAACTCGGTCGCGACCGCCTCCGGCGGCGGCAACGAGCTGCTGTTCGCGGTCGGCGCCGCGGTCATCGGCGGCACCAGCCTCTTCGGCGGCAAGGGCAAGGCGCGCGACGCCATCCTCGGTGGCCTGGTCGTCTCGATCATCGCCAACGGGCTCGGCCTGCTCGGCGCCAAGGCCTACCTCAACATGCTCATCACCGGTGGCGTCCTGCTGCTCGCGGCGAGCATCGACGCGCTGGCCCGCCGCCAGCGCTCGGCGTCCGGACGCTGAGACGAAGGGGCCCAGCGGCCACCCACAGGGGGTTGAACATGCCGTTCGCGACTCCGGGCAGGGAGAACAGGACTGGTACGCTCAGCGACCACGACCGCTTCTCCCTGGCCGGAGACGCGTCACGGTGGGAGCCCCCGGGAATGCCAGCGACACCTCTCTTGGACCTGCGCGGAATCGACAAGAGCTTCGGTCCGGTCAAAGTTCTGCACGAAGTGGCGTTCACCGCGTACCCAGGTGAGGTCACCGCGCTCGTCGGCGACAACGGTGCGGGCAAGACGACGCTGGTCAACTGCATCGGCGGCATCCACCCGTGGGACGCGGGCGACTTCCTCTTCCAGGGCGAGCCGGTCCGGGTGAACAGTCCCCGGGAGGCCGCCGATCTCGGCATCGACATCGTCCACCAGGACCTGGCTCTCTGCGAGAACCTCAGCATCGTCCAGAACATGTTCCTCGGCCGGGAACGGCGCCGCGGCCTCGCCCTCGACGACGCCGGGATGGAGGAGCTGGCGACCACGACGCTGGCCGGACTCTCGGTCCGCACGGTCACGTCGGTGCGGACGCCGGTGGCGTCATTGTCGGGCGGCCAGCGGCAGACCGTCGCCATCGCCCGCGCGGTGCTCTGGGAGAGCCGGGTCATCGTGCTGGACGAGCCGGCGGCCGCGCTCGGCGTCGCGCAGACCCAGCAGGTGCTGGAGCTGGTCCGGCGGCTCGCCGACAAGGGGCTGGCCGTCGTGCTGATCTCGCACAACATGAACGACGTCTTCGCCGTCTCCGACCGCATAGCGGTGCTCTATCTCGGCCGCATGGTCGCCCAGGTGCCGACGGCCTCCGTCACCCATGCCCAGGTGGTCGAGCTGATCACGACCGGGCGCAGCGGTGAGCTGGGACTGGCGCGATGATGAAGGCGGGCCCGTCGCCGGAGGAGATCCGGCGGCACAATCTCGGCACGTTGCTGCGGTTCGTGCACCTGCGCGGGCCGTCCTCGCGCGCGACGCTCGCCGAGGCCATGGGGCTCAACCGCAGCACGATCATGGCGCTCACGGCCGATCTGACCGCGGCCGGGCTGGTCCGCGAGGAGCTGCCGCGCGGGCCCGGGCGGCGGGCCGGCCGCCCGTCGCTGGTGGTGCGGCCCGAGGGCACCCGCGTGTACGTGCTGGCGTTCGACCTCGGCGTGGACCGGCTCGCGGTCGCCCGGGTCGGGCTCGGCGGAACGATTCTCGACCGCCGCGAGGCAACGCGCACCCGCGGTGAGTTCGACCCCAACGAGACGGTCGGCGCGCTGGCCGGAGCGGCCCGTGCGCTCACGCGCAAGGCCGGCCGTGACGCGGTCTGCGTCGGCGCGGCGATGGCCTTTCCGGGCACGGTGCGGCGCTCCGACGACGTCATCAGGTTCGCGCCCAACCTCGAGGTGGGCGACGTGTCGCTGGGCGACGCGCTGTCGCGGCGGCTCGGGCTCGGCCTGCCGGTCGCGGTCTGCAACGACGCCAACCTGGGTGCGCTTGCCGAGCATGTGCGCGGCGTCGGCATCGGCTGCGACGACCTGATCTACCTGCACGGCGACGTGGGTTTCGGCGGCGGGATCGTCGTCGGCGGGCGCCTGCTCGGCGGCCAGGACGGCTACGGCGGCGAGATCGGCCACATGGTGGTCAACCCCGGCGGGCGGCTGTGCGGCTGCGGCGCGCGCGGCTGCCTGGAGGCCGAGGTGGGGGAGCGGACCCTGCTCGCCTACGCGGGCCGCGCCGAGTCGCCCGACGTCAGCGGCCGGGACGCGATCCGCGCGGTGGTCGACGCCGCCGACCGCGGGGACGTCCAGGCGCGCGACGCGCTGCACAGGGTGGGCGACTGGCTGGGCCGGGGCGTCGCCAACCTGGTCAACATCTTCAACCCGGGAATGGTCGTCTTCGGCGGGACCCTGCGCGACATCTACCTCGGCTCGGCGGCCCAGGTGCGCAGCGCCCTCGCGACCAACGCGCTGAGCGCCCCGCGGGAGAATGTGAAACTGCGCACCGCCGAGCTCGGCGACGACGCGACCCTGGTGGGCGCCGCCGAGTTCGCCTTCGCGGATGTCCTCGCGGACCCCGTGGAGGTCCTCGCGCGCCTGCGTTCCCCCGAAGAGAGCCGCGTCTAAGCGTCTGAGCGGTCCGTTCCGCCTGGCCTAGCCGTCGAAGCGGCCGTAGCCGCCCTTGTAGAACAGCAGCGGGTCGCCGTCGTGGTGCTTGTCGAGGTGGTGCACCCGGGCCACGACGATCACATGGTCACCGGCGACGTACTCGCTCTCGACCTCGCACTCGATCCAGGCCAGCGCGCCCTCGATGACCGGGCTGCCGTTCGGCGACTCGGTCCAGTCGATGTTGGCGAACTTGTCACCGCCCTTGATCGCCAGCTGCTTGCAGACCTCCATCTGCGGCTCGCTCAGGATGTTGATGCAGAGCCGGTCGGCGCCGCGCAGCAGCGGCCAGGTCGTACTGGTGTGCGCCACGCAGAAGGCCACCAGGGGCGGGTCCAGCGAGACCGAGGTGAACGAGTTGGCGGCCAGCCCGGTGGGGCGGCCGGACTCGGTGTCGATCGCCGTGATGGCGACCACCCCGGTGGCGAAGCGGCCCAGCACCGACCGGAACCGGGCGCCGTCGATGTCGGTCACCGGGGCTCCGGTGGAGCCGTTGGGGGATCCCTGCATGCGGCCTTCCACTCCCTGGCCCGAGGGGCGCTGGGTGGAATCACGCACGAAGGCGGCGGCTGCGGTCGCTCCGTCGGCCATGTGATCCAACCCTTCTCTTAGCCAAGCGCTTGCTTGGACGATAGGGCGGCGCGGTTCCGGGTGTCAAGCCGAACCGGGTCTCCCGTCGTCCACAGCCATTCAAAGGCACAGGTCGCCCCGTTGATTCCGATCCAGGCCGAAATCGGTCCAAAGTCCCGCTCGGCCTAGGTCCCTGGACCGATCCGGGCGCCGTTGAGTAGAGTCGGGGCAGTGTCGCGGCCAAGCGCTTGCTCGGCTAAGGGAGGGCGTGTGGGGAGCTTTCGGGACCGGACGGCGATCGCCGGAGTCGGCTACACCCCGTTCAGCAAGGACTCCGGGGTCTCCACGCTGACGCTGGCGGTCGACGCGATCCTCGCGGCGCTGGAGGACGCCGGACTGGCCGTGGACGAGGTGGACGGGCTCGCCACGCACCGGGTGGGCGACTCGACGCCGCCGTGGGTGGTGGCGCCCGCGCTCGGCGTGCCGGAGGTGTCCTGGTACCTCGACCAGTTCGGCGGCGGCAGCGTCTCGCACTCGGTGATCGGGCAGGCGGCCATGGCGGTCGCGGCCGGGGTCGCCGAGACCGTGGTCTGCTACCGCGCCATCAACGCGCGTTCGGAGTTCCGGATGGGCGGTACGGGACGGGCCCCGGCGCCGATCTTCGACATGCAGTATCAGGCGCCGTACGGGTACTTCGCGCCGCCGCAGCAGTTCGCGATGTTCGCACGGGCGCACATGAACGCCTACGGCACCACGCACGAGCAGTTCGGCCAGATCGCGGTCCAGCAGCGGGCCAACGCGGTCAAGAACGCGCGGGCGCTCAAGCGCGACCCGATCACGCTCGACGACTACCTCGCCTCCCGCTGGATCGCCGAGCCGCTGCGGATGCTCGACTGCTGCCTGGAGACCGACGGCGCCTGCGCCGTCGTCGTCACCTCGCGCGAACGCGCCCGCGACCTCAGGCGCACGCCTGTGCTCGTCTCAGGCGCGGTATGGGGAGGAGGCGACTCCTTCTTCTCCGGGGCCGGGAGCGCGGCGTACGGGACGGATTTCACCGTGACGGAAGCCGCGCGCATGGCGCCGCGCCTCTACGCCATGGCGGGCGTCGGGCCCGGCGACATCGACGTGGCGGAGCTCTACGACTGCTTCACCTACTCCGTCCTCGTGCAACTGGAGGACTACGGCTTCTGCGAGAAGGGCGAGGGCGGCCCGTTCGTGGAGTCCGGCGCCACGGCCCTGGACGGCACGCTGCCCGTCAACACCCACGGCGGCTTCCTGTCCGAGGGATACGTGCACGGCATCAACCACATCGCCGAGGCGGTCGCCCAGCTGCGCGGCGACGCCGGTGACCGCCAGGTGGACGGCGCCGAGGTGGCACTGTCGACCGCCCAGCCCGGATACGTCCTCGCCGGCACCTCGGCGCTGATCCTCAGGAGCGACACATGAGTCTTGGCCAGCGTCCGCGGCCGGAGGCGGACCGGGACTCCGCGCCGTGGTGGGCGGCGGTGCGGCGCCACGAGCTGATCGTGCAGCGGTGCGAGGACTGCGGGACGCTGCGATTCCCCGCCCGCGCGATCTGCAACCGCTGCCGGTGCCGGTCGTACGAGTGGGTGCCGGTCCAGGGCAGGGCCAAGGTCTACAGCTGGATCGTCAACCATCAGGTCTTCATGCGGTCGATGGCCGACGAGGTGCCGTTCCCGGTGCTGCTCGTCCGGCTGGACGAGGGCGACGACCTGCTGATGTACGGCAACCTCGTGGACGGCGACGCCGAGGACCTCCGGCCGGGCCTCCCGGTCGAGGCGGTCTTCGTGGACGTGGACGACGAGACGACCGTCGTCCACTGGCGGCCGTGCTGAATCGCCGTGCTGAATCGCCGTGCTGAATCGCCGTGCTGAATCGCCGTGCTGAGTCTCAGCGCTCCTCGGCGGCGCGGGCGTGCAGGACGAGCTTGTCGATCTTGCCGTTGACGTTCACCGGCAGGGCGTCCACGAGCGTCACCTTGCGGGGGACCTTGTAGTTGGACATGTTGTCCTTCGCCCACGCGATGACGGTGTCGGGAGAGACCTCCGAGCCGGGCTGGGGGACGACGTAGGCCCAGCCGACCTCGCCCAGCCGTTCGTCGGGCACGCCGATGACCGCGACCTGGGCCACGCCGGGGCAGCGCAGCAGGAGCCCCTCGATCTCGGCCGGGTAGGCGTTGAAGCCGGAGACGATGAACATCTCCTTCTTCCGGTCGACGATGGAGATGTTGCCGTCGTCGTCCAGCGTGCCGATGTCGCCGGTGTGCAGCCAGCCCTCGGCGTCGACCGCCTCGGCCGTCCGCTCCGGGTCCTGCCAGTAACCGCGCATGACGCCGTACCCGCCGACGAGGATCTCGCCCGCCTCGCCGGCCGGCAGGTCCTTGCCCTCGTCGTCCACGATCCGCACGCTCACACCGGGCACGGCGCGGCCCGTGGACCCGGCGATCACCTCGACCGGGTCCTCCGGCCGGGTCATCGAGACGACGGTGCCCTCCATGAGGCCGTACGCGTTGATCATGCGCTCGATGCCCACCCGGTCGACCAGGCGCCGGATCAGCTCGGGCGGGACCGCCGCCGCTCCGCAGATGAGCACGCGGAGGGACGACACGTCCCGGCCGTCCAGCTCGTCCAGAATCTTGAAGAACATCGGAGGCGCCCCGGCGAGGACGCTGATCCGGTTGCGTTCGATGAGGTCCATCAGCTCGCCCGGCTGGAACAGCGCGATCGGCATCATCGTGGCGCGGCGCAGCACGCAGGCCAGCAGGCCCGCGTTGATCCCGAACCCGTGTGAGAACGGCGCGATGATCGGATAGTGGTCGCCCTCCCGCAGGGTGACGAGCTCCGCCCAGTCCCAGTAGCCGCGCAGCAGCTGGACGTGGTGGAGCATCACGCCCTTGGGCTTGCCGGTCGTGCCTGACGTCGCCATGATCTCGGCGAGGTCGTCCGGGCCGACCGAGAGGGCCCGTTCCTCGGCCGCCTCCGGGGAGACCGCCTCGCCGCCGGTGATGAAGTCCTGCCACGAGCCAACGCCCGCCCGCCCGGCGAACGACCCGTTCCCCAGCACGACGACATGCTTGAGGTCGGGAAGCCCACCGAACGGACGGTCGCCTTCGGGGGAGCCGCAGGTGTCCGCGAGCATGCCGAGGTAGGAGGTGTCCATGAAGCCCTCGGCCACCAGCAGCACCTTGGCGCCGACCTTGCGCAGCAGATCGGCGGCCTCGATGCCCTTGAAACGCGTGGACAGGGGCGTGATGATCGCGCCCGCGTCCCAGATCCCGTACGCGGCCACCACCCAGTCGGGCGTGTTGGGCGCCCACACCGCGACCCGGTCGCCCGGAGCGACGCCGAGGGCCAGCAGGCCGCGCGCGACCTCGCCCGCCGCGTGCGCCAGCCCGGCCAGCGTGAGCCGGGTGTCGCCCGCGACGACGACCTCGACGTCGCCGTGTTTCGCCGCCTGGTCCCGCAACATCCGCGGGATCGTCCCCCAGCCGGGTACCGGCTGCAGATCCATCACGCCCTCCCGGGGTCTCTAGGCCGGTTCATAGGCAGGCTCTCTAGGCCGGTTCTTCAGGCAGGGTGTGCGCGGTCGCGGCCGAGGTGGTGGCCGCGCTCGTCGGTGACGGTGCCGGGCCGCCGCTCCTCGGAGACCTCGGGTTCGATGACGACCTCGATGGAGATCGGCGTGATCGCGTAGAGCGCCTGGACGATCCGCGACTTCCACATCGGGTTCTTGATGAGGGAGTCACGGCCGAACGTGATGTGCAGCGCGGCGGCGTCCAGGGTGCCTTCGCGCGTGACCCGCAGATCCCAGTGGGTGACGCCGTCGATGCGGGTGAGCGCCGCGGCCACCTTGGGGATCGACAACCAGCGGCCCCGGACCAGGACGTGTTCGCCGACGGTGTGCGCCGGTGCCGGCACGCCGTCCTCGCCGCCTGCGAGCCGCACGGCTTGGCCGGTGCGCAGGGTGGCGTCGCCGAGGGTCGAGTGCCAGGCGGGCGTGACGACGAGCTCGGCCAGTCCCTCGGTGTACGGGGCGTCCAGAGAAGCGTCCTTGTCCAGTGGCGCGAGGCCGAGGAGCCCCTCGCGGACCGGGGTGTACGCGGCGTCAGCGGCAGTGCGCTGCGCGATCGGGACGCCGAAGAACGGGTCGGCGTAGAGCTCCCGCACCGACGCCTCGAACTCGGAGGCGAGCTGCGCGTAGGTGTTGGGGGAGGGGATCTCGCCGACGAGCAGGATGTGCCGCAGCTCCAGGTCGAGCGGGTCGAGCAGGAACTCCAGGTGCAGCCGGGCCAGGAAGTCCATCGCCCCGGTCGGGGTGATGACGAGCGTCGTGGCGCGTACCTTCTCCAGCGCGGTGTGCAGGCGCATCCGTCCGCGGGCCCCGACCGACGCGGCGGCCTGGGCGACCTCGGCTGCGGCCTCCGCGATCAGCGATCCGGCGGGCTCGCCGTCGTTGTTCAGCGCGACGACGACGCGGTCGGACTCGCCGATCCCCGCCGCGCGCAGGGTCGCGGCGGCCAGTTCGAGCGCGGTCGTGCGGTCGGCGGCGGAGAGCGGGGCGACCAGGTCGCCTTCCGGGGAGACGTGCAGGAGGCCCGCGGCGGCGCGGCCGGCCGGGAAGGTCTCCCGGGTGATCCACGACGTCACTTCATGACCTCCTGCATGAAGAGCTTCATCGAGTTGCAGACGTGCTCGTGGGCGAGCCCGCCGACCTGGGCCTGGAGGATGAGGTCGGTCGCGCCCGCGGCCTGGATGCGCTCGACGGCCTTGCGCGAGCCCTCGACGTCGTCGATCACGACCATGTGCTGGTCCCGCAGGACCTGCATGGCCTCCTCGGGCGGCATGCCGACGGCCTGCTGGCCGAGGACGCGGTGGGTGGCGTGCCGGGCGTCGGTGTAGTCCGGCGGCGCGACCAGGTTGATCTGGCGGCGCAGGTACCAGAGCACCGCGTCGGCGGCGGTGTCGACGGCCTCCTGCTGGGTCGGCGCCACGTACCAGGGGATCATCAGCGCGATCCGCCGCGACGCGGGGTCGAAGCCGTTGTCGGCGAGGCACTGCTTGTACTTGGCGATGTCCTCGGCGACGTCGTCGAGCCCCTTGAGCATCGTCATGCCGAGCAGGTTGTAGCCCTGCTTGGCCGCCGCCAGGTAACCCTCCAGCGAGGTGGAGGCGACCCAGACCGGCGGGTGCGGCTCCTGGACCGGGCGGGGGTAGACCGCGACGTTCGGGATCTCGAAATGGTCGCTGGAACGGGTGATCGGCTCGCCGTCGGCGTTCCAGATCGCCAGCACCGCCTCCAGCGACTCCTCCCACAGCCGGCGCGACTGCTCGAAGGGCTTCTGGAAGGCCTGGTACTCCAGCGGGGAGGCGCCGCGCCCGGTGCCGAACTCCACCCGGCCATTGCTGATCACGTCCAGCGTGGCGACCCGTTCGGCGGTCCGGATCGGGGACTGGAACGGCAGCAGCACCACGCCGAGGCCGAGGTGAATCCGCTCGGTCCGCTGCGAGATGCCCGCGAGCACCAGGTCAGGTGCGGAGGAGTGCGAGAAGCCCCGGGTGAAGTGGTGTTCCACGAACCACGCGGTGTCGAAACCGAGCTCGTCGGCCAGGACGACCTGGTCCATGACGTTCTCGAAAGCCCGCCTTTCCACGTCGCGGGACCGCCCGCGCACCTCGAGTTCGTAGCCAAGGCTGACCCGTAGGGACGTCATCGCGCCTCCGGTTATTGATGGTGCTCTGCTGCCGTGATTGTGACCAAGCGCTCGCTTGGGAGATTAGCAGCAGGGAACCACGGCAACAAGTCACCGACCGGGGTGAAGGGCGCCTGTAGGTGTTGTGCGAGGCAGGTGTTGTGCGAGGCAGGTGTCGCGTGTCAGGTGTTGCGCGGCCGGGGCCCGGGGGCGGGCGACACGGCGTAGGGCGTGGTGAACGCGACCGACGTCAGGCCCGCCAGTGTGGCGCGGCCGGTCGCGGCGAGCCGCTGCCTGGTGCGCTCGGACAGGCGCGGCCCCTCGTGCAGGGCGACCCACGCCAGCCAGCCGACCGTCACCACGGCCCAGTACGAGAAAAGCCGGTAGAGCCCGACGGCGGCGCCCGCCGGGGCCAGGGTCGCGCCCAGCGCGACCAGCGATGCGGCCATGCTGCTCTCGATCGCGCCGATGCCGCCCGGGAGCAGCGGCAGCAGGCTGCCCGCCGCCTGCGCGGCGAAGTAGGCCAGCGTCACGGCGTGCGGAGGGACGTCGATGCCGACGGCACGGGCCGCCGCGATCAGGGCCAGGATGTCGAACGCCCAGTTGAGCGTCGCCAGCATGACCAGTGCGGCCCAGTCCCGGAGGGACGGGCGCAGGGCGTCCCTGCCTTCCCGCAGCCGGTCGGCGTACGGCGCGACCCGGCGATGCGCCAGGACCGCTCCGCCGATCCGGGTGAGCGGCCCGGCGAGACGCGCACGCGACGCGGGCCGGCTGAGCGCCACCAGGAGCGCGAGGATGAGCACGGCGGGTATGGACAGCGCCATCAGCGCCGGGCCACGGGCGTGCGGATCGGCGAGCAGGGCGACCAGGCCGATGACGGTGTATGCGCTGGTGGTGATGATCCCGCCCACCAGGATCACCGCCGTCGAGAGCTGCGGGGAGGCGCCGGTGCGCCGGAACTGGCGGAACGTGTAGACGACGCTCACCGCGGGTCCGCCCGGGAGCGTGGTCGACAGGGCGTTGCCCGCGTACGTCACAGCGAACGCGCGACGCAGCGACATGCGGACCCCGCCGATCCTCAGCAGGCGCCGTTGCAGCCTCGCGAAGGCCGCCATGGAGCCGGCCGAGGCGACGACGACGAGCACCAGCCATGCAGGCTCGGCCCTGCGGGCCGCGGCCCACATGGCGCCGAGGTCGGGAAAATGGCCGCGCAGCGCGACGAGAAAGCCGATGGCGAACGAGAGCATCGCGAGCTGGACGACGAGACCACGATGACGCTTGAGCCACGAGCGTGCGGCAGGAGTCCGAAGAGGCACGTCGATCTCAGCCATGTCCTGGTCACCTCGCAAGCTCGCTCGCTCAGGGCAACCCCCGTCTGGGTAAAGGCATTCCCCTCCCAAGGCGTCAGAATCGAAAAGTGATCCCCGTCACGTCGTACGGTCGTCCTCCTCGTGCAGGGCCGCCTCCTCCGCCGCTTCCTCGGGCGGCGGGAACGGGCCCGACCCGCGCCGGGACGTCTCCCGCTCGTAGTCGGTGATGCCGACCGAGCCCTCGTTCTCCTCGGTGACTGTGGGCGGCGGGCTCTCCACGTACTCCTCGGCCAAGGCGATGTCGTCGACCTGCTCGTCATCGCCCATGTCGTCGATGTTGTCTCGCGGATCGCGTTCGGGCATGTAGTCGGACATGGCCCCCTCCATGGTCAGCTGTTGTCCTGGCAGGGGCCCTTCCCGAAGGGGCGCACCTTAAGCGAACGGGTGCGTCTTGAGCAGAGCGCCCCACGACCGCATGGTTACGATCCGGGGCATGACCGTTGACGCTGTGATCTTCGACTGGGGCGGCACGCTGACCCCGTGGCACGATGTCGAGCTCGCCGACCTCTGGCGCCGGATCTGCGCCGCGCATCTGGACGCCGACCAGGTCGAACGCGCCGCCACCGCGCTCGTCGACGCCGAGCTCGAGCTGTGGCGGCGCGGCAAGGAGGAGCATCGCAGCGCGACCATCGGCGAGCTCTACGCGCTGGCGGGCGTCGAGGCCACCGAGGCGATCCTCGCCACCCACTACGAGACGTGGACGCCGCACACCTGGATCGACCCGGCCGCCCCTCCGCTCCTGCGTGAGCTGCGGGGACGCGGCATCAAGGTGGGCGTCCTGTCCAACACGATGTGGTCACGCGAGTGGCATGAGCGCATCTTCGAACGCGACGGAGTGCTCGGCCTCCTCGACGGCGCGGTCTACTCCAGCGAGATTCCCTGGACCAAGCCGCACGCCAAGGCCTTCCGGGCCGCCATGGACGCCATCGGCGCCACGGACCCCTCCCGGTGCGTCTTCGTCGGCGACCGCCCCTACGACGACATCCATGGCGCGAAGTCCACCGGCATGCGCGCGGTCCTCATCCCCAACTCCACCGTCCCCGCCTGGGACGGGGCCGTGCCTGACGCCACCATCAGCGACCTCGCCGATCTCCTCACCCACATCGACGCCTGGACTCGCTGAACGTCTCAGCGTGCGGGGGCTTGTACTTTGCCGATGCCGAGGGTGTTGGTCGCGGGCAGCAGGCCCGTTTCCAGGTTGGCGATGAGGATCGGCAGGGTGAGCTCGGCGAGGCGCTCGGCCTTGTCCTGGCCGAGGGCCTCCCACGGGGCGATGGCAAGGTCGTCGGTAAGGCGTTCGACGGAGTCGCGCAGCTCGCGGCCCTTGTCGGTGGCCTGGCCGTCGGCGTCGACCAGGCCGCGCGAGGCGAGCCGGTCCTGGGCGGCCTGCCATTCCTCCGCGGTCCAGCCGCGGCTGGAGAACGTCTCGACGGGGGCCGCCCCGATCGAGGCGAACGAGACCAGGGCCTCGGCGGGATCGAGGCCGGCGGTCAGCAAGGCTGCGACGTGGCCGTCACCACGGTGTTCGCGAAGGATGTTGATGGCGTGCCAGAGGACGAGGGGCGGCTCGTCCGGCCAGGTCAGGCCGGCGTTGGCGGCGGCGATCGGGCGGCCCGCGGTGTTCGCCGCCTCGGCCGCCGCGCGCGCCAGCCCGGCCGCCTTGGCGATCTCCGCGCTGTCGACCTTGATGCCCGGCAGGGAGCGGTACATGCGGTCCACGGCCCGCAGCCGTGCGGCCAGGATCTGGTCAGGCGGGGCGATAGTCCAGGCGGCGGGGACGTGCTCGGCGACCATGCGCGGGCTGAAGCTGTAGAACGCGGAGGCCACCTGCTCGGGGCCGGCGGCGCCGAGAGGGGCCGAACGCCACGCGAAGTAACTCGGCCACCGCGCGTCGATGTCGAAACCGAGTGCCTTGGCCTCGCCGAACACCTCCGGCGCGTACCAGAACAGCGCGTGCACCGGCTCAAGCTGGTGCCACATGTGCCGTGCGAAACCAGGGTCCTGGGCCACAGTCCCACTCCTTACTCGCCTACAAGAATTATCAGTGTTTACCGCAATTATCAGCGTTTGCCACGATAATCAACGTTTGCTGGATCAGCCGCCGGGCCGGGGCCTGGGGGAGAGGGCCGAGGCGGGAAGGCCTGGGAACGCGGCGTGGCTCGCCGGCACACCGGCGGTCGTCCGCCACCGGACCGCGCGGGCCATCGCCTCCTGCGCGGCGCGGGCGGCCTGATCGCGGAGTTGGGCGTCCTGGGCTCCGGCGAGGCCCACATAGGCGACGGTGAGATCGTCTTCGAGCCTCGCCGCGAGCTGGGCGGCGCTGCGGGAGGAGGCCACCCGTACCGGCAGCTTGTAGGCGGCCGCGGCCGCCGCAGGTGTGGCCTGGCGGGCGGTGAGGTGCGCCATCAGGGCGTCACGTTGATCGCGGTGGGCGTTCCAGTACGTTCGTGCGGCCTCGTGCGCACCGCCGGTGAGCCGTGCCCCCACGACTCCGTAGCCGTAGACGGCCGCATGCTCGGTGGCCAAGGCGGACTGCAGCGCCTCCAGAGTGAATCCGCGTGCAGGAGGCAAGGCGGCGGTAGATGGGGTTGCCTTCTTCTTTGCGACGCTGGAGATATCGGAACTGGACATGCCGGAATGACCCACGGAACAGGCGCCCAGCGAGGCCAGCAACTGGGCCAGCCCAGGGGCCGACTTGCCTGCGTCCGCCGCATACCTGGCTGCGGTCTGGACTTCGGCGGTGCGCAGGCCGGCCAGGACTGTGGCAGGGCTGCCGGACACCTGCTGGGGGCTGGGAGCCGGCACGGTGGCCGGCACGGTGGCCGGCACGGTGGCCGGCACGGTGGCCGGCACGGTGGCCGGCAGGGTGGGCGGCATGGTGGCCGAATCGTCCGCCTGCCTGCCGGATCCCGGAACGTAGTGCCGCCGCAGCACCGCCAGATGATCGCGATGATGGGCGACGGCCACATCGATGTGCCCGGCCAGCGAGGGGTGGGCGCCGCGGGCGGCCTCGTACCGCGCGATCAGATCCTGCTCGGCTCCGATGGCACCGGACAGCACGGCGACGTCCGGGCCGGGCGGGGCGGCGCGAGCCGGGTCGTCGCCGGAGCAGCCGCACAGCGCCGGCAGCGCGATCAGGGCTGTCCCGCCCAGGACGGCCCGCCGTGACGGCCCGGTGCCTGCTGGCAAGGGTGTCTCCTCACCGAGGGTCGCGGGGCCCGTGATCGCCCCCAGAACATGGT
Source organism: Actinomadura rudentiformis (assembly GCF_008923185.1). Taxonomy (GTDB): domain Bacteria; phylum Actinomycetota; class Actinomycetes; order Streptosporangiales; family Streptosporangiaceae; genus Spirillospora; species Spirillospora rudentiformis. The sequence continues at coordinate 2,750 of NZ_WBMT01000024.1, read as the reverse complement.
GCCGGCGGCCCGCAGCGGGTCGTCCGCCCATCAGGCCAGCTCAAGCATTCCATACCCGGCGCGCCGGTGAGCTGTCCGAAAGACCTCTGAGGTGTCCGGCTGTCGATAGTCTTGAGGAGACAACGGATACGCGACGGTTTCAGAACTACATGAGGAGGTCCCATGAGCGTCGAGTCAGGCGGTGGCAGCGCTCAGCGGAGCTCCGACGGCCGGCCGTCCCGCGATCAGGCCGTCAGCGCGCTCATCGCGCTGCTGGAGCCCGCGGTGGCCGAGGCGGGCTTCGATCTGGAAGAGGTCGACGTGCGGCCCGCCGGACGGCGGCGCCTGGTCAAGATCGTCGTGGACGCCGACGGCGGCGTGAGCCTCGACGACGTCGCGACGCTCAGCCAGACGGCCTCCGATCTCCTCGACGGCTCCAACGTCATGGGCACGTCGCCGTACGTGCTCGAGGTGACGTCGCCCGGCGTGGACCGGCCGCTCACCGAGCCGCGGCACTGGCGCCGTGCCGTCGGCCGGCTGGTCGTGGCACCGCTCACCGCGGGCGGCCAGATCGAGGGCCGCGTGGTGGAGGCCGACGAGACGGCGGTCGTCCTGGACGTCGTCGCCAAGGGCAAGGGCGCAGGCAAGGGCTCGGGCAAGGCTCAGGGCGCAGGGAAGGGCAAGGGGCCGGGCGGCCCCAAAGGCCCGAAGACGACCAGACGCCGATTCGGCCTTGACGAGCTGGGACGTGGCCGGGTGCAGGTGGAATTCCGCCGGCACGGCGACGCGACCGACGCGGGTGACGCGGGCGATTCCGGGGCGCCCGCCGACGAGGCCGAGGAAACGCGTTCTCCGGCTGAGCCGGACTAGAGGGGGGAACCTCGTGGACATCGACATGACCGCCCTGCGCAGCCTCGAGAGCGAGAAGGACATCTCGCTCGAGGTCGCCGTCAAGGCGATCGAAGACGCGCTGCTCATCGCCTACCACCGGACGGAGGGGGCCGCTCCGAAGGCGAGGGTCGAACTGGACCGTGCGACCGGCCACGTGACCGTGTGGGCGACCGAGGCCGACGACGAGGGCGCCGCGGTCCGGGAATACGACGACACCCCCGAGGGTTTCAGTCGTATCGCGGCGACCACGGCCAAGCAGGTGATCCTGCAGAAGCTGCGGGACGCCGAGGACGAGCTCACGTTCGGTGAGTACGCCGGACGTGAGGGGGACATCGTTTCCGGGATCATCCAGCAGGGCAAGGATCCGCGGAACGTGCTGGTCGACCTCGGCAAGATCGAGGCGATCCTGCCGCCGCAGGAGCAGGTCCCGGGCGAGTCCTACGAGCACGGCGAGCGGCTGCGGGCGTACGTGGTGCAGGTCCGCAAGGGCCACCGCGGCCCCTCGGTGCAGCTCTCCCGGACCCATCCCAACCTCGTGCGCAAGCTGTTCGCGCTGGAGGTCCCGGAGATCGCCGACGGCACCGTGGAGATCGCGGCCATCGCGCGCGAGGCCGGGCACCGCACCAAGATCGCGGTCCGGTCGCGCAAGCAGGGCGTGAACGCCAAGGGCGCCTGCATCGGCCCGCTGGGCAGCCGCGTCCGCAACGTGATGCACGAGCTGCACGGAGAGAAGATCGACATCGTGGACTGGTCGGACGAGCCGGCCGAGTTCGTCGGGAACGCGCTGTCCCCGGCCCGCGTCACCAGCGTCGAGGTCGTCGACGCCGACGCCCGGGTGGCCCGCGTGATCGTGCCGGACTACCAGCTGTCGCTGGCGATCGGCAAGGAGGGGCAGAACGCCCGCCTGGCCGCCCGCCTGACCGGATGGCGCATTGACATCCGGTCCGATACCGAGCAGCCGGCCGAGCCAGCCGCGGAACGACCGGCCGAGCCTTCCACCTCGAAGGTTGCGGAGTCCGGCGAAACAGGATCAACTACATCAGGAGACCATGCGACAGGACCTGCCGACGCCTCGGCGCGGTAGACTCATGTCATGTGGCCGGGCGGTCCCACGACGCACGTGTGTGGGCTGCCGGGTTAGTACGGCCAAGTCCGACTTGCTGCGCCTCGTGGTGGTCGAGGGCGTCATCGTCCCCGATCCTCGCGGGCGGCAGCCGGGCCGAGGTGCCTATGTGCACCCCGACCCGGGATGTCTGGAGCTCGCAGAGCGTCGTCGGGTGTTCCCCCGGGCCTTCCGCCTGGCGGGGCCGCTCGACACGAGTGTGCTTCGAGACCGGCTTGCGGCACTCGCCGCGCAGCAGCAGGATGGCCGAACGGTAAGCGACGTCTAGTCGGAGAGCAGGTCGAGATTGCTATGAGCGCTCGATGAGCACGCCGCGATGAGTACGGCAAGTTAGCGACGGTCCGGAGGCCGCACCCCCGGACCGAGTTAGGGAGTGCAGTGGCCAAGGTCCGGGTTTACGAACTCGCCAAAGAGTTCGGTGTTGAGAGCAAGGTCGTCATGGCCAAGCTCCAAGAGATGGGCGAGTTCGTACGGTCAGCGTCCTCGACGATAGAGGCGCCAGTCGTTCGCAGACTCACAGAAGCTTTCCAGAATTCAGGGTCCGCCAAGCCGGCGGACAAGAGGGTCGCGTCGAAGAAGCCTTCGGCTCCGCGTCCCGCCGCCCCCAGGCCGGCCCCCGCGAGCAGCGGTGGCTCCGGTCCGGGTGCCGGCACGGCGGCTCCCAAGCCGGCGGCTCCGCGCCCGCCCGCGCCCAAGCCGGGTCCGGCGGCGCCCGCGGTGCCTCCGAGCCCGGCGTCGAGCCCGGCGCCCCCTTCGA